>CBDFIL010000001.1:0-1095015 GCA_965248075.1 Candidatus Azotimanducaceae bacterium
ACGGCCTCCCGCTTCCAGGTCTCGCAGACGGCGCCGGCCAGGCTGCGGTTGATGCTCGCTCGCGCCTCGGCCTCGGTCGGTCGGGGTCGGCCCCGCAGGGCGGCGAAGAAGTCGTCGAAGGCGGCACCGTGGGACGACCCGGCAATCAGCCAATGCCAGGCCAGCGTCAGATCGACATCGGCTTCGCGAAGGGCGTCGGTTGCGTCGGCAAAGAGCACGAGCGTCGCCCGGGGCATCGAGTTCGGGATCGTTGATCTGCCCGCGCACCAGCGCCGTTCCCGATAGTGCTTGACGAGGTGATGGTAGGGATTCGCCGGAAAGGCCAGTGGACTGAGCAGCAGGGTATCCAGGGCCGGAAGGTTGAGCAGTCCAAGATCGGGCGCCGCGGCGCGCAGGTGCGGAATGTCGAAGGCGATCAGATTGTGCCCGAGCAGGCAATCCGCTCCGTCGGCGAATTCGTCGAGCTCACCCAGGGCCTCCGCCACCTGTCGCGCGCGCAGGCCGCCGCGGGTAAGCGACTTGCCGTCGCCAAGGATCGCGGCGAACGCGTGAATGCGGCCGGTTCCCTTGCCGACCTCGAGGTCCAGCGACAGGGGGCGCATCAGCGCCGGATCGTGACGCGTCTGAGCCGACTGGGGTCGGCGCGCCCGCGTTGGCCCACGACAGCCACTCAGTCCGCGGTCACCCGCAAATCCCTGAAGTGTGCGACTGTCCCCGGCCCGACCCACAGGGCCACGCCGCCGGAGGTCTCACCCAACTTCAGGTCGTTGACGACCAGCGTCGGCTGTTCGTTCCCATGCACGAACAGCCGGGCCCGTGCGTCGCTCATCGTAATCTTGACGCGGGTCCACTCGTCCGGCAGGAGATCCACGTAGGCCTCGTACCTGCCCGGCGTCGCCTCGCGCAGCTGGCGCCAGGGATGGTCCGGAAACGAGATGTACTGGCTCGAATGGTTGCGCCGTTCCTGGTCCTCGGCACGGCCGTTCGTCGGGCGCAGATAAAACGCCTCGAATCTCTCGCCACCCTCCTGGACGTGGAAGGCGAGGCCCACGAATCCCCGTGCAGCGGCCACTGCACCCTTCTGGACGCCCCCGGACAGCTCGACTTCGATCGTGCCGTTCGCAAGTTCCGCCCCCACGAGAACCAGCTTGTCCTCGGCGCGAGTCATCGGCCCAACGACCTGCAGGGCCGGATGGCCCTTGAAGGTTGTGAAGCTCCCCGCAGCATGACGAAACTGCAGTGCCCCCAGATCGTCCAGAGCAATCTCGGCAGCGTGAACGGAGGCCACGGCCAACATCGCCGCGACAGCCGAGAGCAGGATTCGGTTCACCAGGACACTCCGCAAGAGAGGAGCCCGGGAGCATAGCGCCGGGCGGAGCGGCGGCCAACCGGCGAGGAGTAGCGCTCAGGGCAGCGGGACGAGCAGGTCGACGGTCGCCACACCGGCCGGAGCGGAGTGCCGGGAGTGGCCACTCTTCCAAACCCGCGAGCACGGCCCGAGGACGCCCGTGACGAGCCATCGCTTCTCTCCCTGCATCAAGGCCCGCCCATCAAGAGGTCCGTCCCAGCCGGTCGTGCGTTCGCGTGCCGCTCCAGGTAGCGCAGCACCCGGCGCAATCCCTCTTCGAGCCGTTCGTGGGACTGCGCGAAACAGAGCCGAAAGTGCGCCCCGTTGCCCGGGCCGAATGCATATCCCGGCGCAAGGCCAACGTCCTCCTCCGCGAGCACACCCTGGACGAAGGCGAGACTGTCGGCCAGTCCCCGCACCCGCGGAAAGGCGTAGAACGCCCCTTCCGGTGCGAGCAGGTCGATCAGGGGATGCCCACACAGCCAGCGTTCGACGATGGCGCGACCGCCGCGGTATTGCTCGCGGAGGTTTGCCACGGTCTTCTCGCCGCCCTCGAGCGCCGCAACGCCGCCGGCTTGGGCGAACACCGTCGCCCCGGTGTTGAAGCACTCGGACATCGCCGTCCAAGCCGTACAGAGCCGTGGGGACGCGACGACCCAGCCGACCCGCCAGCCGGTCATCGCCCAGGCCTTGGAGAAGCCGTTGACCACCACCACCGGATCGTCGTCGCGCGCCACTTCCAGGAAGGACGGAGCATGCGGGCCGTCGAAGAAGGTCCGGTGATAGACCTCGTCGGCGATCAGCAGGATGCCGCGTTCGCGGCAGAACGCGAGCAACGCCTCCTGCTCGTCGCGTTGGATGACCCAACCGGTCGGGTTGCACGGCGAGTTGACGAACATCGAGCGCGTGCCGGGGCGCACGGCAGCGATGATCTCGGCAGCGCTCAGCGCCCAGCCATGCTCCGTCTCGCGCTGGCGCACGACATCCACTGCGGCGCCTGCCACCCGATACGTGATCTCGATGTTTGGCCAATGCGGGCTCACGATCAGGGCGCGGTCCCCGGTCGTCACCGCCCTCTGCGCGGCGATGGTGACCCCCATCATCGCGGAGCCGGGAACGCTGATCCGGTCGGGGTCGAGGTCGAGTCCGTAGAGGGCGTCCAGATAGCGTTTGATGGCCTCGCGCAGAACGGGCGTGCCGCGGGTATGCGTATAGAACGTCTATCCTTCGTCGAGCGCCCTCTTGGCCGCCTCGCGAATGAAGGCCGGCGTGGTCGTGTCGCCCTCGCCGAACCAGAGGGGGATGACCTTGGGATCGCCCAGGCGCTCGAACGCGACCCGAGTGATGCCGTTCTGCTCCAGCGCCTCGATGACGGGTCTCGTCACGGCGCAGCCACCTCATCGGAGAACTTCACGCCAATCGTTCCCGCACCTGCGCCAGGCGTTCGATAGTCGCCAGCGCCTGCCCCTGGTCGCTCGTGATGTTGCGGATGAGGACGTCGGTGAATCCCAAGTCGGCGTAGGTCGCAAGCCGGTCCGAGACCTCGGAGACATCCCCGATCACCAGCGCCGCCGGATCGAAGCCGCGATAGCGCCGCTCGATGTACGGAAGAGTTCTGGTAGCAAGGCGCCGGTGTCGCGTGGTGGTCGCCGACGAACAGCGAGTGAAGTCCGGACGCGCGTGGGCCGCGTGCACGCTCCACCATGTACCGCGCGCCCGTGCGGGCATCGTCGACCCCATAAGCGCTCGCAATGGAAATACCGATCTTCACGTCACCGAGTCCTCTGCCATACCGAAGTCCACCAGGAAGCGGCGCTCGGCACCGGCGGCGACCGGACGTACCGAACGGCACACCAGATCCTCGCGCTCGAAGACGAAGTCGCCTCGGACCGATTCATGCGCGCGCACCCATGGCAGCCAGTAACGGTCCGCCTGCCACATCTCTTCGTACGGGACCACGTCCCACGCGCACCAGAAGGGTTCGGCCTCATCGGTCTCGACGGGCGTGCCATCGAAGGCGTTCGTGCGAAAGACGAAGCCCCGAACATCGTAACCGTCCGCGCGATCATGGAACCGAAGGTGTGCGGCCGGCACCAACGTCCCGCAACGCAACCCGACCTCCTCGCGTACCTCGCGCCACGCACATTCTGCCGGGGTCTCCCCGCGCTCCAGGCGACCGCCCGGTGCATTCACCTTGCCCGCACCGTGGCCGCGTTTCTTGCGGATGAGGAGCACTTCATTGCCGCGTTCCACGAAAACCAGGGTGGCCGCGGCAGGCCGCCAATCGTGCGGGATGAGGGCCATGGGGCGCCAGCATAGCAGTCCGTCCCGCCACCCGGCATCGCTGAGCGGCGTCGGCGTGGCCGGATGACCCGGACCCTGCCCGCCGATGACTGGCGAGTCCGTCGGTGCGGTCCAGCGATCCACGTCCCGACAGGGTGCATCACCGAGACCTCGAGTGAAGAACGCCATCTCGGATGGACACCCTCGCAAGCTTGCCGCTTGCAGCCATGGATGCTCACTTCCCGTTGGACAAGGCTACACCAGCGTTTTCCAATGAGAAGATGAGCCTGAACAGGCCGAGCTCGCATTGAGCGGGATTGCCGGTTCGGACGTGTTGCCGGCATCGTAGGTGCCGCGGCTAACGGGGGCAATGGCGTTGTTCGAATGCAGGTGGGTTCGAGAGCGTAACGCGCTGCCGCCGAGGACGGGCGTTGGCGGCGGGTCAAGGGCGATCGCGACGCTGGTACGGCGGTGGGGCTGGCAGGTCGTAGTTGCCGGGGACGGCGGCGGGCGGAGGCACGGTATCGAGGCGTCGCGATCGGCGTAGCGGACCCTTGACGCGCCTGCGGCGAGAGTACCCTTTTGGCAGGGATCGGCGGTCACCGCGTTCTTGGGACGAGGAGAGGCCGGCAGTTCCCGCACGCGTTGTCGGAGTGGCATTCCAGACCGCCGATCCCTGCCTCCCGGCAAGGGCGGGGGTCCGGGGGCTGGCCCCCGGCGTGCGGTTCAGGTACGGCGCCAGGCGCGGCTCACGCCGCAGTGGCAACGGCGCGGCCGATGGTCCGGAACAGCTCGTCCCGGGCGCGGTTCGCGCGGCGGTTCGCCGCGAGGTCGGACATCGCGTAGGCGACCGCGTCGAGATCGGCGAAGGTCACGCCGGGCTTGAGGAAGCGCTCGGCGTCCGGCAGCGACTTGAGCTTGTCGTAGGGCGTCGCCACGTCTTGGCGCCGGTAGCGGCGGCGCACCTTACCCTTGCCGTCGCGGACCTCCGTGGCGAATAGGCAGGGATGGTGGTAGTTCAGGTACGGCGTGAGCACGCCCTGGGCGAAGGCGTTGACCTCTGGCGCGAAGCGCTGCGGGATGTGGTCGTGGCCGAGCCACTTGCGCACCACGCTGGCGTTCTTGCAACCCGCCGGGACGGCGGGCATCGACCAGGGCGTTGTCGTTGGAGCGCCGCGCGCGCGACTTCGTGAAGTCCGGCACATGCAGCTTGTTGAGCATTGCGGCAACCTGGCGGTTGATGTACTCGGAACCGTTGTCGGCATGGAACCCGACGACGACGAACGGCAGCGTGACGAGCATCTCCTCCAGCACCGGGACGAGGAACGTCTCGGCGATCCCGGCCACGGCGCCGACATGCTCGAACTGGGTGACTTCGTCGATCAGGTTGATGTCGTAGACGCCCTTCACGCCGTTCCGGTCACCCTGATGCACCGTGTCCACGCGCACGTAGCCGGGCTTGCCGGCGGGGTCCGGCCGCCGACGCTCGCCGATGCGCACCGTGGTCGGCCGCGTGTGGTCGACGGTCGTCCGCCGCGCGCGGTAAGTCTTCGACCGGCGCAGGTTGTACAGGTGGGACGGGGACAGCCGCGACAACCGCTCGAAGCGCGCATCGCCGAACACCTCGTACTGGCGGCGCAGCACCTCGCAGGCCGCGGGACCGCAGAGCTGGCCGCCGATCTCGTCGGCCTCGGCCAGCAGGCGGATGTCCGCCGCCGTGTACACCCGTTCGAACGACCGGCCGCTGTTCGCCGCGCGGCGGTCCTCGACCCGTCCGGTCGCCCGGTACTGCCCGATCAGGCGCGTGACCTGGGCGCGCGACAGCCCCGTCGCCTTGCCAAGGAACTCACGTACCGTGCCCTTGCCCGCGCGGGCCAGCGCATCGTAATCCAGACGCACCAGAGTCCGACGCACGAACCCGTAGGCCTCGTCCCGGTCCAGCGGCGCGAAACCCACTTCCCCGTTGCCGTCGAGAAAGCCCCTGATCTGCTCCACCGTCCGGAGCCGTTCGGTCTGCAGCGTCACGATCATCCTCCGAATGATCGTCCAAACCGAACGCTTCAGGCTCACTTAGTACCCATCTGCGTAATTACGACAACGTATTGTTGACAGCCGAAAGGATCTTCGGATACGGTTGCCCGGAAAGCGTATCGGGGAACAATCATGCCGAGAAAAAGTCCTTTCGGGATCACGCTTACCGACGAGGAAGCACAAGTCCTGAAGCGGCGGGCGCAAAAATATACGTTGCCATATTGCCAGGTTCAACGGGCCCAGATGATCCTCTTGGCCGCACAAGGACTGCAGAACGATGAGATTGCCGCGCGGCTCAACACGCGGCGGGAGGTCGTCAGCCAGTGGCGGAAACGGTTTTTCCACGAACGTCTGCCAGGACTTGAGGAGCGCCCCCGGCCCGGACGCCCCCGGGCTTTTCCCCCCGGAGGTGGTCGTGCAGGTCAAGGCGCTGGCATGTGAGTTGCCAGCCAATCTGGGACTGCCGTTGTCGCGCATGAGCATCGCGGATGTGGCGCGCGAAGTTCGCCGCGCCGGTATCGTCGTCAGCATCAGCGACAAGACCGTTTGGCGCTGGCTGCACGAGGACGCCATCCGGCCGTGGCAGCACCGCTGCTGGATCTTCCCGCGTGACCCGGACTTCAGGGTCAAGGCGGGGCGAATCCTGGATCTCTACGAAGGGCACTGGAACGGAATCCCCCTGCGCGACGACGAGTTCGTCATCTCAACAGACGAGAAGACCAGTATCCAGGCTCGCCAGCGTACCCACGGGTCCCTGCCGACCGCTCCCCGCCAAGCCATGCGCACCGAACATGAGTACGTGCGTCGGGGGGCATGGGCCTACCTGGCCGCCTGGGATGTGCGGCGGGCCAAAATCCATGGGATCTGCGAACACAAAACCGGCATCGCACCATTCGGCCGCCTCCTGCAACAAGTGATGACGCAAGAACCCTATCGCTCCGCTCGGCGGGTGTTCTGGACCATGGATAACGGCTCCTCCCACCGCGGCCAAGCCTGTATCGATCGTATCAGGGAGCAATGGCCGACCATCGTTCCGGTCCACACGCCCGTGCACGCCAGTTGGCTGAATCAAGTGGAGATCTACTTCTCCATCCTTCAGCGCAAGGCCTTGACACCCAACGACTTCCCTTCCCTCGAAGCCCTCCAGGAGCGGTTGCTGGAGCTATTGTCAAATCTGGTGTACGGCGGGTTGGTCATGCGACGGCCCTGCTGTCCTCGGTGACCTCGATGCCGTCGTTGAACTTGACCCCCTCGATCACTTTGCCGAGCTGCCGGAAGCCGCGTAGTCGTCGCCAGGACTTCTCGGCGCTCATGCCCATCTTGTAGATCATCGAGAGCATCGTCCGGCGCGTGACGCAGCCCTTCGCCCGCGAGCTCCGATGGCGGATGGTGGCGAACGCCGACTCGATCACGTTGGTCGTGCGCAGATGCGTCCAGTGCGCGGCGGGGAAGTCGTAGAAGGCCAGCAGCTGCTCGCGATCACGCGCCAGGCACGCGGTGGCCTTGGGGTACTTGTCTTCGTAGCGTTCGATCCAGTCGTCGAACGCGCGCTCGGCCTGGGCCCGGGTCTCGGCCATCCAGATCTCCTGCAGGCCCTGCTTCGCCTTCGCCAACGCATCGCGCCAGCGATGCGCCTCGACCTTGGGGAAGTAGTTGAGGACGTTACCGGACTTGTGCATCCAGCAGCGCTGGCTGCGGGTCTGCGGATAGACCTCCGACAGCGCCGACCAGAAGCCCAGCGCACCGTCACCCACCGCCAGCTTCGCCGGCCGCGTGAAGCCACGCTGCTGCATCCCCAGGAGAACCTCGCGCCAGCTCTGCGTGGACTCCCGAACCCCGTCCTCGATGGCCAGGAAGTGCTTGTCGCCACGGGCGTTTACGCCGATCACCACCAGCACGCACAGGCGCCCATCGTCACCGCGCAGGCCACTGTGGATACCGTCCGCCCAGACGTACACCCAGTCGTCGGCAAGATCGCGCCGGCACCACTCCCGATACTCCTCGTCCCACACCCGCTTGAGGCGGCTCACCACGTTCGCCGACAACCCGCGGGCCGCTTCCTCACCCACCAGCGCCGACACCGCCGCGCGCATCTGACCCGTCGATACGCCGTGCAGGTACAGCCACGGAACCGCCGCATCGACGCTCGCGCTACGGCGCACGTACGGCGGCACCAGCGATGAGCGGAACGGCTCCTGCGATCCCGACCGGCTGCGCGCCTTCGGCACCCGAACGTCCACTGCGCCGATCCCCGTCAGAATCTGCCGTTCCGGAAGATGACCGTTGCGCACCATCCGCCGCCGACCGTCTGGCAACTTCTCTTCCTCGAACGCCGACAGATACTCCCCGAACTCCGCCGACACCGCCGCCTCGATCAGCCGCCGCGCGCCAGCGCGAAGAAGATCCGTGAGCGGATCGGAAACCGATGCTGGCGCCGCCAGCGAAACCACTTTATCGTTGCCCATGTGCGGTGTGCTCCTCTTGCTGAAACCGTGAATTCGCAACTCCGATTTCAGCAGAGACACGCCGCACGACTCAACTCATCCGTACACCACTTTCGACCATAGCTCCGGTTGCTGGGCTTCGCCCGTTACTACGAAGCCATTGCCCAACCCTTCCAGTGGAAGTTCACCCGTAAGGACCTCGACTCGTTGCTGCATCGCATTGATCGCGCCCATGCCAGCGAATAGCCCTTACTCGCAGCCGCGTAGAATACGTGTCCGAACTTATGACCCACGGGTACTTAGCGTTGGAAACGCACTACCCCTTCAGGCTCACATAGCGTTGGACAACTCTATAGCTGTCAACGCAAAGTAGAAATGTCCCCTTTTCTCCAAAGTTGAAATGTCCCCTTTGGCCTACGGCGTTTTCATGGGCTATGACTGCCGATCACCGCCGTTGGGGTCGGATCGGCCTTGGGCGTAGGGAGCGTAGCGACCGAAGCCCAAGGCCGACGCGCGCGGCCTCACCCCGCGGCGACCCCGGTCGCCTCCGGCTTGAACGGTTGTCGCCAGGGATGGTCCGGGGCCGGCTTCCAAGTCGGCCGCGACTGCTGCTCCGCCTTCGCGCGGTCCACCCGCGGCCGCACGCTCTTCTCGTCCTCGACCGGGGCCGCCTCCTCGCCCTGCGCCAGCAGCCGCACCGGCAACTCCCGGCTGTCGCGCAGCACCGTCACCGAACCGTCGAACGCCTTGCACACCGTGACCGCCGCGCCGCGCAGGCGGTATCCCATGCCGCGCCCGGTCACTTGGTACTCGCGGCTCTGGAAGCCGACCGTCAGGTTCTTCGTCAGCTTGCGCACATGGTGTTCGCACAGGATCAGGTCCAACTCCGCCGCGTCGTGAAGCACCGCGCGGTGCGCGTCCGCCGGGTTGCGCGGCGCCACCGCGAAGCGCCGGTTGAAGTCCGCCATGAACTCCGCCAGGTACGCGTTGCCCGCCGCCATGTCGTCGATCCCGCGCAGCCGCATCTCCTTCACCAGACGATCCTGTAGCGTCTGGTTCGCCCGTTCCACGCGCCCCTTCGTCTGCGGGCTGCCGGCGTGGATCGCCGCGATGTCGAGCGTCCGCAAGGCCCGCGAGAACTGCGTCAACGCGCCCTCCTGGTCCTTCTTGTTGACCCGGAACACCCCGTACCGGTCCGAGTAGTACGCCACCGGTCGCCCGTGCGCCGCCAGATGCGCACGCGTCGTCTCCATGTACGCCTCGGTCGTCTCCGCCGCGAAGAACCCCAGCGCCAGCAGGCGCGAGGTCGCGTCGTCGATGTACACGATCAGCGTGCAGACCGGACCGCGGCCCTCGAACCAGGCGTGCGGCGATCCGTCGATCTGCACCAGGTCCCCGACGCACTCCCGCCGCGGCCGGCTCTGGTGCACGCGCGCCGCCCGACGCGCCTTCGCTCGCCATACGCCCTCCGCGACCATCCACTTGCGCAACGTCTCGACCGATAGCCGGTACCCATGCACCTCGACCAGCTTCTCGCACGCGAAGGTCGGACCGAAGTCCGCGTAGCGCTCGCGCACCAGGTCCATCGCCGCACGCCGCACCACCGCCGCCATGGCGTTGTTCGAAACCTTCCCCCGATGCCCCGATACCAGACCCGCCGGCCCGCGCTCGCGGTAGCGCGCCAGCAGCCGCTTCACCTGTCGCACACTCACGCCCAACCGCCTCGCCGCCTCCCGCTGCCGCAGGCACTTCTCCGCAACCTGCCCGATCACCACCACTCGATCCGCCTCCGCCATGCTCAGCACCCCTTCCAACGACATCCCCCCTCCCTCTCAAACAAAAGGGAATTATATACTTTACTCCCAAAGAAATGCTATACTTCCCCCATTGAATCAACGGCTTGGATGCAATGGACGACCACGTAACCGTCAGCACCTACGAACTGTTCCGCATGTACCCCGACGCCGACTCGGGACGGCTCTACTTCGAGGAGATGCGCTGGGGGCCGGGCAACCGCGACATCGCCTGTCCGTGTTGCGGAGGCACGCAGAAGATCGGCGCACGCACGGGCAAGCGGACCGGCTACTACCGCTGCGGCGACTGCAAGGAGGAGTTCACCGTGCGCACCGGGACGGTGTTCGGTCGGTCGCACGTTCCCCTCAACAAGTGGCTCTACGCCATGTACATCGTCGTGACGGCGCGCAAGGGTGTTTCCAGCCTTCAGCTTTCCAAAGAGATAGGTGTCACACAGAAAACCGCATGGTTCATGCTCGGCAGGCTGCGCGAGGCATGCGGCGGTGATCCGGCCAAGCTGGCGGGCATCGTGGAAGCCGACGAGACGTTCGTCGGCGGCAAGGAAGGCAACAAGCACCCGCACAAGAAACTCAACATGGGGCGCGGCACGGTCGGCAAGCAAGCCGTCCTCGGGTTGCGCGAGCGCGGCGGTAGGTCCATCGCCATGCCCATCGAAGGCACGTCCAAAGCCACGCTGCACCGCGAGATCGCCAAGCACGTCGAACCCGGTAGCGAACTCCACACCGACGAGCACTCGGGATACGACGACCTCCCCGCCTACATCCGCCGCCACGTCAAGCACGGCGCGGGCGAGTACGTCGGCGCGAACGACATCCACGTCAACAGCGTCGAGTCCATGTGGGCGGTCCTCAAGCGCGGCCTCTACGGAACGTGGCACAAGGCGTCGGTGAAGCACCTGCACCGCTACGTCAACGAGGCGACGTTCAGGCTCAACGAGGGCAACGTCAGTATCCACACCCTTGACCGGCTGGCCTCGTTCGCCAGGATGACGGTCGGAAAACGCATCACCTACGAACAGTTGACCGCATGACGAAGGAACGCAAACCCCGGTCGCCCCACCCGCAACTCGACGCGTTCACGCGACGTGTACTCGACTACCGCCCCTCGAAGGAAGGCGGCAAGTCCAAGAATCCGAAAGGGCGCTCGCAAAAACGCCATCAAGGTGCACCGGACCCAGGCGCGGGCCAGCATCGACGTGGCGGGGTCGGCGTTCACCGTGACCGCGGAACGGCATGAGAAGGCGAGCCGGAGCCGGTGGCTCGTGGACGGCGCGGAGGTCAAGACGTGGATGCTCAGCCGCCGCGCATTGGAACCGTTGTTCTTTCCGGCGGGGGCGGGGTGATGGACGAACAGCGGCTGCATGGCCTTTAACGGTTTGGGGGAGTCAAATATATAATTCCCAAACAAAAAGGGGACACTTTAACTTTGCAGAAAGGGGACATTACGGCTTTGGGCTGACAGGACAACTCTATAGCTCGCGCTCCGGCCAAAAATCTGATAGTCTCCGGACATGCGGCTTCGATCGATTTGGGATCGAGGCACGTGAATTCGTAGCCCGGCGACGGCGATAGCAAGACCCCCTCGGTACGACCCTCGCTGTCGCCGGCCACGAACGGCTTGCCTCCGATCGACACTTTAGTCGTCGGAGATGTCGCTGTCATATTGTGCGGCAAGGATCGCTGCTGAGGAAGACTGAATTGGCTTAACGGAGATTCGGGCTCGCCGGCGGAGGCTCACGCAACCCATTCCCCAACGCGGAGTTCACCACCGGCCGAACTCAAGAGCGAACGGAACATGCACCTCCCCCGGCGCCCACGAGGGCGAAGCCAGTCCCGGACCTTCCCACCGCTGACGTCCGTCGGCGCACTCCTTGGCGCCGTCGCGCTGCTCGACTTTTCGGCGCCAACACAAGCCCAGCCCTCGGCCGTGAGCACCCAGGACCAAACCACTTCCGGTAGGACAGCCTGCGCGCAACAAGACTGCGCGCAGGGCTTCACGACGGGCCAGCATCTGAAGTACTCCCTCAACGCCATCACGTTGGACATGCAGCGGGCTCCGATTAGTGGCATCACCCTGACGGTAACGGTGAGGGGCCACGAATCCGGCGACCCGAGCAACACGGTCTCACACACCTTGACCAACCCCAACCTGGGGACTGCGGGCATCAAGAAGTTCAACGCCCCTTTTGGCGCCCGTCTGAATGGCAACTCCCAATACTTCGTGCACATGGCCTATACCGACAACGGAACTATCCCCAGATGGAACTTGACGACAAGCACCGCTGATAACTCCGGCGCAGCCACACGGTGAAGCATCGCCAATCAACGCCACACGCGCCCGTCTGGCGGAACCGGGAACTATACAGACTCGATGAAAATCGACGTCTTAGGGTACGCTCTCGTCCCGCCCGCCCCCACGAACCTCGAGGCTGCCCCAGGCGACGGTAACGTTCTAGACGGGACCGGCAGCTTAAACCCGGACGGCGACACGCTGAGGTATACCTGGACGCAGACGGTGCCGGCCTCGGGCACGGAGTCCGCGGTGGAGCTGAGCGACACGACGGTGGCCAACCCCACCTTCGCCGCGCCGACGCAGCTGTTGAACGACGTGACGTTGACGTTCTCGCCGACGGTGGACGACGAGAGGAACACATCGACGGCGGACCCGGCGGAGGTCACGGTGATTGCCTGATGCCCGGACCAACCCGTCAAGTCCATGCCGTTGATTGGTGGTACCCGCCTCGCATGAGCCAGTCGACCCGATCGAGACCGGATGCCGAAGCGGGCCAGTCCTGCTCGGCGGCCCAAAGGGACGGCGCTCTCGCTCCTGGTCCACCGGCGGGGCTGGTTCCCAAAGACCATATCCCCAAGCGCCGCCGTCGCGGCTCGGGGGGCGTGCGCGTGTTGGCCGCCGTTGCCTGCTTGGCCTGGCTCGCCTGGCCGACCGAGGCTTTCGCGCAGACCTACACATTGACCATTAGCCCTATTACCTTCAATGACATTCTCGACGCCTCGGAGTATTCGGACGGGTTCAACATCACTGGCAACACGGGTACCGAGCAAGACATAACTGTCGATGTGACGCTCGGCACGAAGACGTGGCAAACGACCTCGAATACCCAGGACGGCGGAAATTGGTGGTGGTCGGTGACCGTGGACCCCAATGCTAACTATATTAGTCACGGAGAGAACCAGGTAACCGCGAGTGCCGCGTTCCCTAACAACATTGTAGGGCAGCACGATCGGAGCTTTTACGCGTATTTGTACGCCCCGCCGCAGATCAACGGAGATACACAGATCCAATGGGCGGAGAACACAGCAGAAAATGTAGAAGTCGGGAGCCACCCTGTCGTCTATGACGACGTTTCCTTGTTGGGTTTTGATGTGTCGGGAGCTGACGAAGACGACTTCTCGGTCTTGCAAACGTACGCGGCGGATGGAAGCATGAGCCTGTCCGTGGTCTTCGAAGACTCTCCCGACTACGAGGATCCGGACGACGCCAACGCCAACAACGAATACAAGTTCACGCTGGAACTTGTCGAGGCAGGCCAGACCCTCGTTTCGAAGAACGTTACCGTCACCGTGACCGACGAGCCGGCGGTGAGCGGATCGACAGCGGTCCAGTACGCGGAGAACGGCACCGGGACGGTGGGGACCTACACGACCAGCGAAACCGTTACGTGGACCTTGGAGGGAGCTGACAGCAGCGCTTTCAACATCAGCACTGGCGGCGCCCTGAGCTTCGCTAGCCCTCCCGACCACGAGAATGCGACCGACGCCGACACCGACAACGTCTATGAGGTAACGGTGGTGGCGACCGATGGCAGTGAAGCGGGCAGGCTTGACGTCTCCGTTAGGGTGACCGGGGTGGACGAAGCACCGACGGCGGACGCGGGCGCGGACCAGACGGTGGCCGACGGGACGGAGGTGACGCTGGACGGGAGCGGGAGCGCGGACGTGGACGGCGACACGCTGACCTACCTCTGGGCGCAGACGGCGCCGGACTCGGGCGCGGACGTGACGCTGAGCAGCACGGCGGCGGAGCAGCCGACGTTCACGGCGCCGGAGCGCGAGACGGACGTGACGCTGACGTTCGAGCTGAAGGTGAGCGACGACGGCGGCGCGACCTACTCGGCGGCGACGGACACGGTGGACGTGACGGTGACGGCGCAGGACGACGCGCCGACGGCGGACGCGGGCGCGGACCAGACGGTGGCCGACGGGACGGAGGTGACGCTGGACGGGAGCGGGAGCGCGGACGTGGACGGCGACACGCTGACCTACCTCTGGGCGCAGACGGCGCCGGACTCGGGCGCGGACGTGACGCTGAGCAGCACGGCGGCGGAGCAGCCGACGTTCACGGCGCCGGAGCGCGAGACGGACGTGACGCTGACGTTCGAGCTGAAGGTGAGCGACGACGGCGGCGCGACCTACTCGGCGGCGACGGACACGGTGGACGTCACGGTGACGGCGCAGGACGACGCGCCGACGGCGGACGCGGGCGCGGACCAGACGGTGGCCGACGGGACGGAGGTGACGCTGGACGGGAGCGGCAGCACGGACCCGGAGGGCGCCCAGCTGACGTATTCCTGGTCGCAGACGGCGCCGGCCTCGGGCGAGGGCTCGGGCGTGACGCTGAGCAGCACGACGGCGCAAAGTCCCACCTTCACGGCACCGACGCAGCTGTCGAACGATGTGACGTTGACGTTCTCGCTGACGGTGAACGACGCGACGAACACATCGACGGCGGCCACGGTGAACGTCACGGTGATCGCGGTGCCGGCCGCCCCGACGAACCTCGAGGCGACGCCGAGCGACGGTCAGGTGGCGCTGACGTGGGAAGACCCGGGCAATACGTCGATCACCAAGTACCAGGTCAGAAGCGACGGCGGCACGAGCTTCGCCGACATCCCCGGCAGCGACGCGGACACCGCGAGCCACACCGTGACGGGCCTGACCAACGGCACCGACTACAGCTTCGAGGTGCGCGCGGTGAACGGCTCCGGCAACGGCGCGGTGTCCACCGTGGCGGTCACGATGGTGCCAGCCGCCCCGACGAACCTCTCGGCGACGCCGGGCGACGGCCAGGTGGCGCTGACGTGGGACGATCCGGGCAATACGACGATCACCAAGTACCGGGTCAGCACCGACGGCGGCACCAGCTTCACCGACATCGACGACAGCAGTGCCATCACCACCGGCCACACCGTGACGAGCCTGACCAACGACAACGCCTACATCTTGGCGGTGCGCGCGGTGAACGACTCCGGCAACGGCCCGGCATCGATATCGAAGAGCACCACGCCGGTGGCGGTGCCGGCGAAGCCGAGCGGCCTCACAGCCGAAGTGACCGGCGACAGCCAGGTGGTGCTGACGTGGGACAACCCGGACAACACGACAATCACTGGCTACCAGCTGCGCGTCGACAACGGCGACTGGGCAGCCATCGCCGAAAGCGACAAAGAAACCACGAGCCATACCGTGACCGGCCTGGACGACGGCGAGTCGTACAATTTTTATGTGCGGGCAGTGAACGTCTCTGGGCCGGGCTTGCGGGCGCAGACGGAAGCGAGCATCGCGCACAGGTTTCAAGTGCCGGACGCGCCGAGCGGCCTCGAGGCGGTGGCCGGCGACGGCCAGGTGGCGCTGACCTGGGATCCCTCCAGCTTCGGCGACATCTGGTACTGGCAGTACCGGCAGAAGCAGGGCGCGGGCGCCTACGGCGACTGGACGGCGATCGACGGCAGCAGTGCCAGCACCACCGGGCACACGGTGACGGATCTGACCAACGGCACCGAGTACACCTTTAGGGTGCGCGCGGTGAACGGCTCCGGCAACGGCGCGGTGTCCACCGTGGCCGTCACGATGGTGCCGGCCGCCCCGAATCTCGCGGCGAACCCGGGCGACGGTCAGGTGGCGCTGACGTGGGACGATCCGGGCAATACGACGATCACCAAGTACCAGGTCAGAAGCGACGGCGGCACGAGCTTCGCCGACATCGCCGGCAGCGGCGCGACCACCATCGGCCATATCGTGACGGGCCTGAACAACGGCAACGAGTACAGCTTCGAGGTGCGCGCGGTGAACGACTCCGGCAACGGCCCGGCGGCGACGGCGAGCGCCACGCCCGTGGCGAAACCGGCCGCCCCGACGACCCTCGAGGCGACGCCGAGCGACGGTCAGGTGGCGCTGACGTGGGACGATCCGGGCAATACAACGATCACCAAGTACCAGGTCAGCACCAACGGCGGCACCAGCTTCACCGACATCGCCGGCAGCACCGCCCACACGGTGACGGGCCTGACCAACGGCACCGCCTACACGCTGGCGGTGCGGGCCGTGAACGCCTCCGGAGACGGCGCGGCATCGACCGTGGCGGTCACCATGGTACCGGCGGCCCCGACCAGCCTCTCGGCGGCGCCGTCCGACGGCCAGGTGGCGCTGAGCTGGACGAACCCGGACAACAACACGATCACGAAGTACCAGGTCAGCACCGACGGCGGCACCAACTTCGCCGACATCATCGGCAGCACCGCGACCACCACCGCCCACACGGTGACCGACCTGACCAACGGCACCGCCTACACGCTGGCGGTGCGGGCCGTGAACGCCTCCGGAGACGGCGCGGCGGCGTCGATGAGCGCGACGCCGGCCGAGGCGGACACGCAGCCGAGCTTCGCCACCGACATCGCCGACCGGACCTACACGCGCGGCGTCGAGATCGTCGCACTGACGCTGCCGCTGGCGAGCGGCGGCAATGGCGCGCTGGCCTATTCGCTCACCCCGGCGCCGCCGGCCGGCCTGGTGTTCGACCCGGCGGCGCGCAGGCTGAGCGGCACGCCGACGGCGGCCCAGGCGGCGACCGCCTACATCTACACGGCCGAGGACGCGGACGGCGACGTGGTCAGCCGCGGCTTCAGCATCGCGGTGACGGCGACGACGCCGTCGGCGCCGGTCAACTTCGTCGCGACGGCGGGCGACGCGCGGGTGACGCTGACCTGGGACACCGCGGGCGACGCCAGCATCCTCCGTTGGGAGTACCGGCAGAAGGAAGGCGGGCTCGAATACGGCGACTGGACGCCGATCGGCGGCAGCGGCCCGGGCACCACCGCGCACGCGGTGGCGCCGCTGGTGAACGGCACCGCCTACACCTTCCGGGTGCGGGCGGCGAACACGGCCGGCAACGGCGCGGCATCGCAGGAGGAGAGCGCCACGCCGAGGGCCGGCAACAACCCGCCGACGGTGGCGGCGCCGCTCGCCGACCGCACGCTGACCGAGGGCGCGACGCTGACGGTGGACGTTTCCGCGGCATTCGACGATCACGACGACGACGACCTGACCTACACGGCGGTCTCGGACACCCCGGCGGCACTGACCGTGACGGTGTCGCAGGCGACGCTGACGCTGACCGGGGTGGCGGCCGGCACGGCCACCGTGACGGTGACCGCCAGCGACGGCGAGGACTCGGCCTCGGACCCCTTCGCGGTGACGGTGGAGGCGGACACGCAGCCGAGCTTCGCCACCGACATCGCCGACCGGACCTACACGCGCGGCGTCGAGATCGTCGCACTGACGCTGCCGCTGGCGAGCGGCGGCAATGGCGCGCTGGCCTATTCGCTCACCCCGGCGCCGCCGGCCGGCCTGGTGTTCGACCCGGCGGCGCGCACGCTGAGCGGCACGCCGACGGCGGCCCAGGCGGCGACCGCCTACATCTACACGGCCGAGGACGCGGACGGCGACGTGGTCAGCCGCGGCTTCAGCATCGCGGTGACGGCGACGACGCCGTCGGCGCCGGTCAACTTCGTCGCGACGGCGGGCGACGCGCGGGTGACGCTGACCTGGAACACCGCCGGCGACCCCAGCATCCTCCGCTGGGAGTACCGGCGGAAGGAAGGCGGGCTCGAATACGGCGACTGGACGCCGATCGGCGGCAGCGGCCCGGGCACCACCGCGCACGCGGTGGCGCCGCTGGTGAACGGCACCGCCTACACCTTCCGGGTGCGGGCGGCGAACACGGCCAGCAACGGCGCGGCATCGCAGGAGGAGAGCGCCACGCCGAGGGCCGGCAACAACCCGCCGACGGTGGCGGCGCCGCTCGCCGACCGCACGCTGACCGAGGGCGCGACGCTGACGGTGGACGTTTCCGCGGCATTCGACGATCACGACGACGACGACCTGACCTACACGGCGGTCTCGGACACCCCGGCGGCACTGACCGTGGCGGTGTCGCAGGCGACGCTGACGCTGACCGGGGTGGCGGCCGGCACGGCCACGGTGACGGTGACCGCCAGCGACGGCACGGACTCGGCCTCCGACCCCTTCGCGGTGACGGTGGAGGCGGACACGCAGCCGAGCTTCGCCAGCGGCATCCCTGACCGGACCTACACGCGCGGCGCCGCGATCACGACGCTGACGCTGCCGCTGGCCAGCGGCGGCAACGGCGCGCTGAGCTATTCGCTCACCCCGGCGCCGCCGGCGGGCCTGGTGTTCGACCCGGATGCGCGCACGCTGAGCGGCACGCCGACGGCGGCCCAGGCGGCGATCGCCTACACCTACACGGCGGAGGACGCGAACGGCGATGTGGCCAGCCGCGGCTTCAGCATCGCGGTGACGGCGACGACGCCGGCGGCGCCGGCCAACTTCGCCGCCACGGCGGGCAATGCCAGGGTGACGCTGACCTGGGACACCGCGGGCGACGCCAGCATCCTCCGCTGGGAGTACCGGCGGAAGGAAGGCGGGCTCGAATACGGCGACTGGACGCCGATCGGCGGCAGCGGCCCGGGCACCACCGCGCACGCGGTGGCGCCGCTGGTGAACGGCACCGCCTACACCTTCCGGGTGCGGGCGGCGAACACGGCCAGCAACGGCGCGGCATCGCAGGAGGAGAGCGCCACGCCGAGGGCCGGCAACAACCCGCCGACGGTGGCGGCGCCGCTCGCCGACCGCACGCTGACCGAGGGCGCGACGCTGACGGTGGACGTTTCCGCGGCATTCGACGATCACGACGACGACGACCTGACCTACACGGCGGTCTCGGACACCCCGGCGGCACTGACCGTGGCGGTGTCGCAGGCGACGCTGACGCTGACCGGGGTGGCGGCCGGCACGGCCACGGTGACGGTGACCGCCAGCGACGGCACGGACTCGGCCTCGGACGCCTTCGCGGTGACGGTGGAGGCGGACACGCAGCCGAGCTTCGCCAGCGGCATCGCCGACCGGACCTACACGCGCGGCGCCGCGATCACGACGCTGACGCTGCCGCTGGCCAGCGGCGGCAACGGCGCGCTGAGCTATTCGCTCACCCCGGCGCCGCCGGCGGGCCTGGTGTTCGACCCGGATGCGCGCACGCTGAGCGGCACGCCGACGGCGGCCCAGGCGGCGATCGCCTACACCTACACGGCGGAGGACGCGAACGGCGATGTGGCCAGCCGCGGCTTCAGCATCGCGGTGACGGCGACGACGCCGGCGGCGCCGGCCAACTTCGCCGCCACGGCGGGCAATGCCAGGGTGACGCTGACCTGGGACACCGCGGGCGACGCCAGCATCCTCCGTTGGGAGTACCGGCAGAAGGAAGGCGGGCTCGAATACGGCGACTGGACGCCGATCGGCGGCAGCGGCCCGGGCACCACCGCGCACGCGGTGGCGCCGCTGGTGAACGGCACCGCCTACACCTTCCGGGTGCGGGCGGCGAACACGGCCGGCAACGGCGCGGCATCGCAGGAGGAGAGCGCCACGCCGAGGGCCGGCAACAACCCGCCGACGGTGGCGGCGCCGCTCGCCGACCGCACGCTGACCGTCGGCGCGACGCTGACGGTGGACGTTTCCGCGACGTTCGACGACCACGACGGCGACGCGCTGAGCTATTCGGGGACCTCGGACGACGCGGCGAAGGCGAGCGTGACGGTGTCGGACGGCACCGTGACGGTGACCGGGGTGGCGGCCGGCACGGCCACCGTGACGGTGACTGCCAGCGACGGCGAGGACTCGGCCTCGGACGCCTTCGCGGTGACGGTGGAGGCGGACACGCAGCCGAGCTTCGCCACCGACATCGCCGACCGGACCTACACGCGCGGCGTCGAGATCACGCCGCTGACGCTGCCGCTGGCCAGCGGCGGCAACGGCGCGCTGGCCTATTCGCTCACCCCGGCGCCGCCGGCGGGCCTGGTGTTCGACCCGGATGCGCGCACGCTGAGCGGCACGCCGACGGCGGCCCAGGCGGCGATCGCCTACACCTACACGGCGGAGGACGCGAACGGCGATGTGGCCAGCCGCGGCTTCAGCATCGCGGTGACGGCGACGACGCCGGCGGCGCCGGCCAACTTCGCCGCGACGGCGGGCGACGCGCGGGTGACGCTGACCTGGGACACGGCCGACGACAGCATCACGGGCTGGCAGTACCGGCAGAAGGAGGGCGCGGGCGACTACGGCGACTGGACGGGGATCGCCGGCAGCGGCCCCGGCACCACCGCGCACGCGGTGGACCCGCTCGTCAACGGCACCGCCTACACTTTCCGGGTGCGGGCGGTGAACGCGGCCGGCAACGGCGCGGCATCGCAGGAGGCGAGCGCCACGCCGAGGGCCGGCAACAACCCGCCGACGGTGGCGGCGCCGCTCGCCGACCGCACGCTGATCGTCGGCGCGACGCTGACGGTGGACGTTTCCGCCGCGTTCGACGATCACGACAACGACGCGCTGACCTACACGGCGGTCTCCGGCGACACGGCCGCGCTGACCGTGACGGTGTCGCAGGCGGCGCTGACGCTGACCGGGGTGGCGGCCGGCACGGCCACCGTGACGGTGACCGCCAGCGACGGCACGGACTCGGCCTCGGACGCCTTCGCGGTGACGGTGGAGGCGGACACGCAGCCGAGCTTCGCCAGCGGCATCCCCGACCAGACCTACACGCGCGGCGTCGCGATCACGACGCTGACGCTGCCGCTGGCCAGCGGCGGCAACGGCGCGCTGCGCTATTCGCTCAGCCCGCCGCCGGGCCTGGTGTTCGACCCGGATGCGCGCTCGCTGAGCGGCACGCCGACGGTGGCCCAGGCCGCGACCGCCTACACCTACACGGCGGTCGACGCGGACGGCGAAGTGGCCAGCCGCAGCTTCGTCATCGCGGTGACGGCGGAGAACACCCCACTGACGGTGGTGTCCTTCCAGGAGTCGATCTACACGGCGACGGAGGCCGGCATGGCCGCCACGATGGCAGTGAACCTGAGTCAGGCCAGCAATGAGGAGTTGGCGATCCCGATCCGCGTAACGCGACCGGAGACGACGGAAGTCGGCGACTATACGGTTGAGGGATTGGAGGATTGGGATGCCCACGCGGGCACTGGAACGCTCACCTTCCCGGCCGACGCAACGCAACAGACGTGGAGCATTGCGGCCAACCACGATGGGGACGGGGACGACGAGACGCTGGAGGTGGGATTTGGG
Source organism: Candidatus Azotimanducaceae bacterium (assembly GCA_965248075.1). Lineage (GTDB taxonomy): Bacteria > Pseudomonadota > Gammaproteobacteria > Pseudomonadales > Azotimanducaceae > VXNE01. Next base: position 21,357 of record CBDFIL010000001.1, read on the forward strand.
GAGCTGTCTGAGATGGTGGTGGCAGGGGCACCGGCCGCGGCGACGGTGACGCTCGAGGACAAGGGACTGGTGGCATTGAAGGTGAGCTTTGGGCAGCCGAAGTACACGGTGTCGGAAGGCCAGCAGGTCAACATCGACATGAAGATGTCGCCGGCGGCGGACCGGCGGGTGGAAGTGCCGCTGGTGACCGCACCCTCAGGAGGGGCCACCGAAGAGGACTATGGGGAAATGCCGGCGTCAGTGGTGTTCGAGGAAGGCGAAAGTCAGAGGACGATTTCCGTAGCGGCAACAATGGATGAAGTGAACGATGCCGGCGAGGGGATTGTGCTGAACTCGGGCGGGTTGCCGGAGATGGTGAGTACGGGCGATCCCGCGTCGACCCAGGTGCACTTCATGCAGCGGCGCTCGGAGGAGCAGTTTTCGCAAACGCAGGAGGCGATGCTGGCAGTGGTCGCGCGCTCGATGGCGGAGAGCGCGCAGACGGCAATAGAAGGTCGATTTGAGCGGCATCGGCAGTGGAGTCATCTGGGGTCGTCGGGAGGAGCGGCGTCCACACCATCGCCGGCGCACGACGACAGAACCACGACTCCGAGTCGAAGGGAATCGGTATGGATCGACAGCGAGGGCGCCGGCGGCGAAGCAGCAGAAGGCTCCCTGGTGCACAACGCTTGGGGTGCAGCGAAAACCAACGCGGCAACGGAGTCGGGCTGGAATTCGGACAATCCGGAAACAGGCGCGCCAGGATCGTGGTTGCCGAGTTTCTCGCTGGGATCGTCGCTAGGATCGTCAGGGAACCTCGGACGCTCCGACCGAAACCACCTGGGCGCTGCTCCCGGCGCCGGTATGGAGCTTGGTGGGGGAGTCTACGGGCAAGATCTACTCTATGGTTCTGGGGTCGCAGGCGCGCCGCTGGGAGCGGAATCTGGCGACTTCTCGGGGATGAGGGCTCAAGATCCCAGCCTTTCCGGGGTCTCCTTCGAGATGGCGCTGGGAGAGCGGGAGCAGGAGACGAGCTGGGTTCCGGTGTTGTGGGGACAGGGGGATCTGCAGCACTTCAACGGGGACCTGACACGGCTTGGGATGGACTATCGAGGCGGTCTCGATGCCGCTCACGTCGGGCTGGATCTGTATGCCAACGACAGGATGCTCGCTGGGCTGTCGTTCATGCGCAGTTGGGGCGACATGGATTACACCGACGATGGAATAGATGGCGTGCTTGCGAGTCGCATGGACACGGTTCACCCGTATGTGTACTGGCAGCCGAACGCACGGGTGGACGTGTGGGGCATTGGCGGCTTGGGAGCGGGTGAAGTGGATGTCGAAGAGCCGGGCCGCGCGCATAACTTCGATGCCGACTTCCGGATGTTCGCCGGGGGAGTGAGGGCGGTACTGAGCCGGCGCGGCAACAACGAATTGGGGCTACGGGCGGATGCGTTCACGGCGCAACTGCAGACCGATGCCCTGGAGGACATCGCGAAGGTGAGCGGTCAGGCCCACCGGGGTCGCTTGATGCTGGAATGGGTGCACAACCGGGCGCTGTCAGCGGGGCGATCGCTGAGTCTGAAGGCGGAGGTCGGCGGTCGTTTCGACGGGGGCGACGCGAATCGGGGCAGCGGTGTGGAAACCGGTTTCCGTCTGGCGTACCTGGATGCGATCCATGGACTGGACGTGGCGCTGCACGGGCGCATGCTGGTGGTGCACGAAAGCGACTACCGGGACTGGGGAGCGGCCGTGCAGGCGAGTTGGGACCCGGGTGAGAAGCAGCGCGGGTTCCGGGGGTCGCTGATGTCCTCGTGGGGTCAGGACGGAGGCGGCCGAACGACGCTGTGGGACAACGCGGCGGCCGTCACCCGTCCCGTAGGGACGGGTGCGCTGGGGCTCGGTACCGCCTTTCGGATGCAGAGTGAGGTGGCCTACGGCGGCATGAAGGCACCGGGCTTGGCGGGTCTGCTGACGCCGTATAGCCGGCTGCGCTGGGCCGGACAGGGCCGGGAGGTAGCCCTGGGAGCGTCCTGGAACCCGGCCGAGAGCCGGCAATCCGCCCTGCCCCTGACGATTGAGCTGGAAGCTCTGAGACGCGAAAATAGAACAGATCCCTCACACCACGAGCTTTTGCTGCGTGTATCGATTCCCTTGGGCGGCTCGACGGGGGTCATGCCCACGGCGGACGGCACGAGGCAGGAGGCGACCTTTGTAGGACAAGGGACACCCCGGGGGGCCGCCGAGTCCCATGCCGACAACGTGGGGGCCACTGCCGCTGCTCCGGAGCTCCCCGCTGCGCCGGCCAGCGCCCGACAACCGGATACGAAACTCCCCCCGGAACCGGTGGCGACCGAACAGGCCTTGCCTGCTTCGCAGCCCTCGAGCGCTTCGGTCTGGCCGCAAGACGGGTCGCCCCAGGCAAAGGCCACAACCCCTCTGCCGGGCTCCACGGTCGCGCCCGGCAGAGGCCTCGTTGTTCAACTGGGCGCCTTTCGGAGCTATGAGAAATCTGCACGGTTCACCGACCAGCTACGGCAAGCAGGGTATGCCGCCCGCACAGTCCACGGCAGCGACTACAACCGCGTCGTCGTAGGACCCTTCCCCACCCGCACCGACGCTGCCGCCGCGCAATGGCAGCTGGACCAACAAGGCTACCGAGGATACGTTCGTCCGGATCCTGGAGTCCTTGACCGCAGTTGAAGTCAACAGCTAGCTCGCACCTGAGCCGCCAACTCATGAGCCCATGCCCCCCACAATCGCTGTACTTCATCGTCGGAGTTGATGGCGTCCTGAGCCGGCGGCTCCGAGCCCACCGCGTAGTTCGCCCAGGCACACCTCGTACTTCAGCGAACGACTCAGCCGCTCGATGCAAATATTGTCGAGATACCCGCCCAGGGAGCAGCGTGCTGCGGCGCGCGGCGATGGCTTCGATCCCCATCGGGCGCCCTTCTCAGGGTCCGGCTCCAACACGTCGGCATCGACATCTCGAAGCCGCATCTGGACCCCCACGAGTTCCCTTCGGGGCGGGCGGGACGGTTCACGAACAACGCTGTCGGGATCAGGGACTAGCCCGACTTCCGCAACTCGGCCCCGAAACGCCCCGCGACCCATTGATTTTCGGTTGGTGAAGGCAAAAGGTCGGCACTACAGCCATATGCGGCGCCGGGTCGATTTGGCTGGCGGGGCTACGAGATTCTGGGCGCTGGCTGTTCCGGCAGTCGCAGATCGAGTTGGTGCAAGAGCAATTGGTGATCCGCGGTGGGCTGGGTATGGCGGGGCAACACTAGGCGCCGCCCGTCGGTGGTCGGCAAATGGACATCCACCATTTGCAGCGTCGCGAACTTCTCCAACACGGCGCGGGGGTCAGTCCCGACGCGCGCGGTCGGGCCAGATTCTTGAGGGTGACGTGCAGGCGCCGCCAGAGCTTTTTCAGCCGGCGGCGCCGCATGCCGCGCTCTTTGGCGATGCGCGGGCCGTGTCACCCGTACGGCCGCGGCGAAGCGGAGGAGCCGCGCAGCGGCTTGACTCGGCGAAGCCCGTGGCGTTCCCGGCAACGGTTGCCGACTAGGCCGCGAGCGGATCGCCGAACAGGGTGCGGAACAGTTCGCGGCGGGCGTCGTTGAGGCGCTTGGCGGCGGCTAGGTGGGACTCGGCGTAAGCGACCGCGTCCAGCCGGGCGAAGGTCACGCCGGGCTTGAGGAAGCGCTCGGCGTCCGGCAGCGACTTGAGCTTCTCGTAGGGCGTCGCCACATCCTGCCGCCGGTAGCGGCGGCGCACCTTGCCCTTGGCGTCGCGGACCTCGGTGGCGAACAGGCAGGGATGGTGGTAGTTCAGATACGGCGTCAGCACGCCCTGGGTGAAGGCGTTGACCTCGGGCGCGAAGCGCTGCGGGATGTGGTCGTGGCCGAGCCACTTGCGCACCACGCTGGCGTTCTTGCAACCCGCCGGGACGGCGGGCATCGACCAGAGCGTTGTCGTTGGAGCGCCGCGCGCGCGACTTCGTGAAGTCCGGCACATGCAGCTTGTTGAGCATTGCGGCAACCTGGCGGTTGATGTACTCGGAACCGTTGTCGGCATGGAACCCGACGACGACGAACGGCAGCGTGACGAGCATCTCCTCCAGCACCGGGACGAGGAACGTCTCGGCGATCCCGGCCACGGCGCCGACATGCTCGAACTGGGTGACTTCGTCGATCAGGTTGATGTCGTAGACGCCCTTCACGCCGTTCCGGTCACCCTGATGCACCGTGTCCACGCGCACGTAGCCGGGCTTGCCGGCGGGGTCCGGCCGCCGACGCTCGCCGATGCGCACCGTGGTCGGCCGCGTGTGGTCGACGGTCGTCCGCCGCGCGCGGTAAGTCTTCGACCGGCGCAGGTTGTACAGGTGGGACGGGGACAGCCGCGACAACCGCTCGAAGCGCGCATCGCCGAACACCTCGTACTGGCGGCGCAGCACCTCGCAGGCCGCGGGACCGCAGAGCTGGCCGCCGATCTCGTCGGCCTCGGCCAGCAGGCGGATGTCCGCCGGCGTGTACACGCGCTCGAACGACCGGCCGCTGTTCGCCGCGCGGCGGTCCTCGACCCGTCCGGTCGCCCGGTACTGCCCGATCAGGCGCGTGACCTGGGCGCGCGACAGCCCCGTCGCCTTGCCAAGGAACTCACGTACCGTGCCCTTGCCCGCGCGGCCCAGCGCATCGTAATCCAGACGCACCAGAGTTCGACGCACGAACCCGTAGGCCTCGTCCCGGTCCAGCGGCGCGAAACCCACTTCCCCGTTGCCGTCGAGAAAGCCCCTGATCTGCTCCACCGTGCGGAGCCGTTCGGTCTGCAGCGTCACGATCATCCTCCGAATGATCGTCCAAACCGAACGCTTCAGGCTCACTTAGTGCCCGTGGGTCATAAGTTCGGACACGTATTCTACGCGGCTGCGAGTAAGGGCTGTTCGCTGGCATGGGCGCGATCAATGCGATGCAGCAACGAGTCGAGGTCCTTACGGGTGAACTTCCACTCGAAGGGTTGGGCAATGGCTTCGTAGTAACGGGCGAAGCCCAGCAACCGCTCCTGGAGGGCTTCGAGGGAAGGGAAGTCGTTGGGTGTCAAGGCCTTGCGCTGAAGGATGGAGAAGTAGATCTCCACTTGATTCAGCCAACTGGCATGCACGGGCGTGTGGACCGGAACGATGGTCGGCCATTGCTCCCTGATACGATCGATACAGGCTTGGCCGCGGTGGGAGGAGCCGTTATCCATGGTCCAGAACACCCGCCGAGCGGAGCGATAGGGTTCTTGCGTCATCACTTGTTGCAGGAGGCGGCCGAATGGTGCGATGCCGGTCTTGTGTTCGCAGATCCCATGGATTTTGGCCCGACGCACATCCCAGGCGGCCAGGTAGGCCCATGCTGCCCGACGCACGTACTCATGTTCGATGCGCATGGCTTGGCGGGGAGCGGTCGGCAGGGACCCGTGGGTACGCTGGCGAGCCTGGATACTGGTCTTCTCGTCTGTTGAGATGACGAACTCGTCGTCGCGCAGGGGGATTCCGTTCCAGTGCCCTTCGTAGAGATCCAGGATTCGCCCCGCCTTGACCCTGAAGTCCGGGTCACGCGGGAAGATCCAGCAGCGATGCTGCCACGGCCGGATGGCGTCCTCGTGCAGCCAGCGCCAAACGGTCTTGTCACTGATGCTGGCGACGATACCGGCGTGGCGAACTTCGCGCGCCACATCCGCGATGCTCATGCGCGACACGGAAGTCCCAGATTGGCTGGCAACTCACATGCCAGCGCCTTGACCTGAACGACCACCTCCGGGGGGAAAAGCCCGGGGGCGTCCGGGCCGGCGGCGCTCCTCAAGTCCCGGCAGGCGTTCGTGGAAAAACCGTTGCCGCCACTGGCTGACGACCTCCCGCCGCGTGTTGAGCCGCGCAGCAATCTCATCGTTCTGCAGTCCTTGTGCGGCCAAGAGGATCATCTGGGCCCGTTGAACCTGGAAATACCGCAACGTATATTTTTGCGCCCGCCGCTTCAGAACTTGTGCTTCCTCGTCGGTAAGCGTGATCCCGAAAGGACTTTTTCTCGGCATGATTGTTCCCGAGACGCTTTCCGGGCAACCGTATCCGAAGATCCTTCGGCTGTCAATATTACGTTATTGTAATTACGCCGATGGGTACTTAGCGTTGGAAACGCACTGCCCCTTCAGGCTCACATAGCGTTGGACAACTCTACACCGCGCGCTCCGGCCAAAAATCTGATAGTCTCCGGACATGCGGCTTCGATCGATTTGGGATCGAGGCATGTGAATTCGTAGCCCGGCGACGGCGATAGCAAGACCCCCTCGGTAGAGGTGGCCAGCGACGCGCAGAGCACGCCCGGAGTTCGCGTGAGCCCACACGGTCGGGACGACTCGCATTGAACGGCTCAGGATGGTTCGGGTACCGTCCAGAGTAACGACGCCCGCTGTCGCCGGCCACGAACGGCTTGCCTCCGATCGACACTTTAGTCGTTGGAAATGTCGCTGTCATATTGTGCGGCAAGGATGGTTGCTGAGGAAGACTGAATTGGCTTAACGGAGATTCGGGCCCGCCGGCTGAGGCTCAGGCAACCCATTCACCAACGCGGAGTTGACCACCGGACGAAATCAAGGGCGAGCGGAACATGCACCTCCCCTGGCGACCACGAGGGCGAAGTCAGTCCCGGCCTTCCCCACCGCTAACATCGGTTGGCGCACTCCTTGGCGCCGCCGCCCTGCTGCTCGGCTTTTCGGCGCAGGCGCAGCCGACGCTCGTGAGCAACACGGGCCAAACCACCCACGGTTACACAGCATGTGTCTTAAGTTCTCAACCAGCAGACTGTGCCCAGGGCTTCACCACGGGTCCGCATCTGGAGTACGCCCTGAACGCCATCACGTTGGACATGCAGCGGGCTCCGGGTAGTGGAATCACCCTGACGGTAACCGTGAGGGGCGACAACGGATCGGGGCACCCGAGCAACACGGTCAAATACACCTTGACCAACCCCAACCTGGGAACGGCGGGGATCAAGAGGTTCAACGCCCCCTTTGGCGCCCGTCTGGATGCAAACTCCCAATACTTCGTGCACGTGGCCTATAGCGGCAACGGAACTATCCCCAGATGGAACTTGACGTCAAACGACGCTGAAGATTCCGGCGCGGCCACAGGGTGGAGCATCCGCAATCACCGCCACACGCGCCAGTCCGGCGGAACCGGGGGCTGGCAGGGTGATGGTGGTACGTACTCAACTTCGATGCAAATCGACGTCTCAGGGAACGCTCTCGTCCCGCCCGCCCCGACGAACCTCAATGCCGCCCCAGGCGACGGTGAGGTAGTGCTGACCTGGGACGATCCGAACAACTCCGTGATCTCCAAATACCAGTATCGAAAAAAAGCAGGCTCGGGCTCTTACGGAAACTGGTCCAACATCACCGGCAGCGGTGCGACCACCACCACCTACACCGCGACCGGCCTGACCAATGGCACCCAGTACACGTTCGCGGTGCGAGCGGTAAGCAGTGCCGGAAACGGCTTCGAAAGCACCGTGACCGCCGAGCCGTTGGCTGTGCCCCCCACGGTGACCGGATTGGCAACGGTTAATTACGCGGAAAACGGCACGGCGGCGATCGAGACCTACACGATCGCCGACCCGGACGCCAGTGGTACCGTCTCGGTCTTGGACCTGAGTGGAGACGACGCCAGCCAATTCTCCCTTACCACCACCGACAACGCCGATGGCACCGTCACTGCCGAGTTGAACTTCATCGCCGCGCCTGACTACGAGGCGCCCACCGACAGCGGCGGCAACAACGTATACGAGGTAACGCTGTCCGGCAGCGACGGCAGCAATACGACAGACCTGGACATCACCGTCACCGTCACCGGCGTGAACGATAACAATCCCACGGTGACCGGATTGGCAACGGTTAATTACGCGGAAAACGGCACGGCGGCGATCGAGACCTACACGATCACCGACGCGGACGCCGGCGATACCGTCTCGGTCTTGAACCTGACTGGAATCGACGTCAGCCGATTCTCCCTTCCCAACACCGGCGGCGGCACCGCCACGGTCACTGCCGAGTTGAACTTCACGACTGCGCCTAACTACGAGGTTCCCACCGACAGCGACGACGACAACGACTACGAGGTAACACTTAACTTCAGCGACGGCAGCAATACGACAGCGCTGGCCATCACCGTCACCGTGACCGACGTGGACGACATATCCGTCTTCGGCGGCGACCTGACCGGGGCGGTGACCGAGGACGATAGCTCCGCCAATTCCGCAACCGGCACCCTGACCATCACCGACGAGGACGACACCGACCCCACCATCATCGCCCAGGATGCCACCGGCACCTACGGCTCCTTCTCCATCGCCGCCGACGGCGTCTGGACCTATACCCTCGACAACAACGATCCCGACACCAACGCCCTCGACGACGGCGAGGACGTCACCGACACCGTCAACGTCACCGCCTCCGACAGCAACACCCAGAACGTCGTCATCACCATCTCCGGCAACGACGACCCCCCCACCATTACCGGACCGGCCCCCCCGGTTACTTTTGCCGAGAACGGCACGAATGCGATAGCGACCTACTCGGCCACCGACCCGGAAGGGCATTCCATCTCTTGGGGCGTGCTGAACCCGTCCTATACCCCGGGGACAGAGGATTGGAATTCATTCTCGGTCAGCACCCTCTCTAACGGCGATGGCGAACTGAAATTCAATCCGCCTCCTAACTACGAGGCTCCCACGGACCATAACAGCGACAACGTATATGGGGCACTGTTGTATGCCGCAACCCCGAGCGGTAATAACGGTGGTCTGATCGTCGCCGTCACCGTCACCGACCTGCCGGCGGTGAGCGGATTGACAGCGATCCCGTACGCGGAGAACGGCACCGGGACGGTGGCGACCTACACGACCAGCGAAACCGTGACGTGGAACTTGGAGGGAGACGACAGCGGCGATTTCAGCATCAGCGGCGGTGCCCTGAGCTTCGCTAGCTCGCCTGACTACGAGTCTGCCACCGACGACAACACCGACAACGTCTATGACGTAACGGTGGTGGCAACCGACGGCAGTGAAGCGGGCAGGCTGAACGTCACCGTCACCGTCACCGACGTGAACGAAGCCCCCACCTTCAACGAAGGGACCAGTACGACCCGCAACATCGACGAGAATGCCACCGGCACTATCGGCAGCGCCGTCGGCGCCACCGACCAGGACGGCGACACCCTGACCTACTCCCTGGGCGGCACCGGCACCGACAAGGACGCCTTCGACATCGATGGATCCACCGGCCAGCTCTCCGTGGCCAGCGGCGTCACCATAGACTACGAGACCCAGAACAGCTACTCCGTCACGGTGTCGGTCACCGACGGCGCCGCCACCGCCACCATCGCCGTCACCGTCACCGTCACCGACGTGAACGAAGCCCCCACCTTCAACGAAGGGACCAGTACGACCCGCAACATCGACGAGAATGCCACCGGCACTATCGGCAGCGCCGTCGGCGCCACCGACCAGAACGGCGACACCCTGACCTACTCCCTGGGCGGCACCGGCACCGACAAGGACGCCTTCACCATCAATCCCAACGACGGCCAGCTCTCCGTGGCCAGCGGCGTCACCATAGACTACGAGACCCAGAACAGCTACTCCGTCACGGTGTCGGTCACCGACGGCGCCGCCACCGCCACCATCGCCGTCACCATCAACGTGAGGGCGGTGCTGGTGAGCGCGACGAGCGTGACGGTGGCGGAGGACGAGAACGCCGCGGAGCACACGGCCACCTACACGGTGAAGCTGGCCACCCAGCCGACGGGCGATGTGACGGTGACCCCGAGCAGCGACGCCACGGATGTGGCCACGGTCAGTCCGACCACCCTGACGTTCACGACGAGTAACTGGAGCACGACGCAGACGGTAACGGTGACGGGGGTGAACGACGCCATCGACAACGACGGGCGCACCGCCACCATCAGTCATACGGTGGCGGGCGCGGACTACGGCTCGGTGACCGCGGCGAACGTGGCCATCACGCTGACCGACGACGAGAACCTGCCGACGCTGACGCTGGCGCTGGACCCCAGCTCGATCGGCGAGAACGGCGGCGTGGCCGCGGTGACGGCGAGCCTGAGCGGGGCGTCGAGCGAGGCGACCACGGTGACGGTGACGGCGGCGCCGGACGCGCCGGCGGTGGCGACTGACTTTACGCTGACGGGATCGACCCTGACGATCGCCGCCGGCGACACCGACAGCACCGGCACGGTGACGATCACCGGGGTGGACAACGCCGTGGACGCCGCGGACAAGACGGTGACGGTGTCGGGCAGCGCCAGCGGCGGCAACGGCGTGGACCATCCGGGCACCGCCACGCTGACCCTGAGCGACGACGACGGGCCGCCGACCGGGATCGCGCTGGAGCTGAGCGACGCGTCCGGGACCGCGCTGAGCGAGCTGGACGAGGACGCCGGGGCGACCACGGTGACGGTGACGGCGACGGCGACCGGCGGCATGGCCTTCGCCGCGGACACCAACGTGACGATCTCGGTGACCGGCAGCGGGGCGGCCGCGGCGGTGGACTTCGACACCGTGAGCGATTTCACGATCGCCTTCTCGGCCGGCGCGGCCTCGGCCGAGGGCACCTTCACCCTGACCCCGACCGACGACGCGGTGCACGAGGCCGACGAGACGGTCACGGTGTCGGGCGAGTCGGGGACCCTGACGATCCCGGACGCGACGCTGACCCTCAAAGACGACGTGGACCTGCCGACGCTGACGCTGGCGCTGGACCACAGCTCGATCGGCGAGAACGGCGGCGTGGCCGCGGTGACGGCGAGCCTGAGCGGGGCGTCGAGCGAGGCGACCACGGTGACGGTGACGGCGGCGCCGGACGCGCCGGCGGTGGCGACTGACTTTACGCTGACGGGATCGACCCTGACGATCGCCGCCGGCGACACCGACAGCACCGGCACGGTGACGATCACCGGGGTGGACAACGCCGTGGACGCCGCGGACAAGACGGTGACGGTGTCGGGCAGCGCCAGCGGCGGCAACGGCGTGGACCATCCGGGCACCGCCACGCTGACCCTGAGCGACGACGACGGGCCGCCGACCGGGATCGCGCTGGAGCTGAGCGACGCGTCCGGGACCGCGCTGAGCGAGCTGGACGAGGACGCCGGGGCGACCACGGTGACGGTGACGGCGACGGCGACCGGCGGCATGGCCTTCGCCGCGGACACCAACGTGACGATCTCGGTGACCGGCAGCGGGGCGGCCGCGGCGGTGGACTTCGACACCGTGAGCGATTTCACGATCGCCTTCTCGGCCGGCGCGGCCTCGGCCGAGGGCACCTTCACCCTGACCCCGACCGACGACGCGGTGCACGAGGCCGACGAGACGGTCACGGTGTCGGGCGAGTCGGGGACCCTGACGATCCCGGACGCGACGCTGACCCTCAAAGACGACGTGGACCTGCCGACGCTGACGCTGGCGCTGGACCACAGCTCGATCGGCGAGAACGGCGGCGTGGCCGCGGTGACGGCGAGCCTGAGCGGGGCGTCGAGCGAGGCGACCACGGTGACGGTGACGGCGGCGCCGGACGCGCCGGCGGTGGCGACTGACTTTACGCTGACGGGATCGACCCTGACGATCGCCGCCGGCGACACCGACAGCACCGGCACGGTGACGATCACCGGGGTGGACAACGCCGTGGACGCCGCGGACAAGACGGTGACGGTGTCGGGCAGCGCCAGCGGCGGCAACGGCGTGGACCATCCGGGCACCGCCACGCTGACCCTGAGCGACGACGACGGGCCGCCGACCGGGATCGCGCTGGAGCTGAGCGACGCGTCCGGGACCGCGCTGAGCGAGCTGGACGAGGACGCCGGGGCGACCACGGTGACGGTGACGGCGACGGCGACCGGCGGCATGGCCTTCGCCGCGGACACCAACGTGACGATCTCGGTGACCGGCAGCGGGGCGGCCGCGGCGGTGGACTTCGACACCGTGAGCGATTTCACGATCGCCTTCTCGGCCGGCGCGGCCTCGGCCGAGGGCACCTTCACCCTGACCCCGACCGACGACGCGGTGCACGAGGCCGACGAGACGGTCACGGTGTCGGGCGAGTCGGGGACCCTGACGATCCCGGACGCGACGCTGACCCTCAAAGACGACGTGGACCTGCCGACGCTGACGCTGGCGCTGGACCACAGCTCGATCGGCGAGAACGGCGGCGTGGCCGCGGTGACGGCGAGCCTGAGCGGGGCGTCGAGCGAGGCGACCACGGTGACGGTGACGGCGGCGCCGGACGCGCCGGCGGTGGCGACTGACTTTACGCTGACGGGATCGACCCTGACGATCGCCGCCGGCGACACCGACAGCACCGGCACGGTGACGATCACCGGGGTGGACAACGCCGTGGACGCCGCGGACAAGACGGTGACGGTGTCGGGCAGCGCCAGCGGCGGCAACGGCGTGGACCATCCGGGCACCGCCACGCTGACCCTGAGCGACGACGACGGGCCGCCGACCGGGATCGCGCTGGAGCTGAGCGACGCGTCCGGGACCGCGCTGAGCGAGCTGGACGAGGACGCCGGGGCGACCACGGTGACGGTGACGGCGACGGCGACCGGCGGCATGGCCTTCGCCGCGGACACCAACGTGACGATCTCGGTGACCGGCAGCGGGGCGGCCGCGGCGGTGGACTTCGACACCGTGAGCGATTTCACGATCGCCTTCTCGGCCGGCGCGGCCTCGGCCGAGGGCACCTTCACCCTGACCCCGACCGACGACGCGGTGCACGAGGCCGACGAGACGGTCACGGTGTCGGGCGAGTCGGGGACCCTGACGATCCCGGACGCGACGCTGACCCTCAAAGACGACGTGGACCTGCCGACGCTGACGCTGGCGCTGGACCACAGCTCGATCGGCGAGAACGGCGGCGTGGCCGCGGTGACGGCGAGCCTGAGCGGGGCGTCGAGCGAGGCGACCACGGTGACGGTGACGGCGGCGCCGGACGCGCCGGCGGTGGCGACTGACTTTACGCTGACGGGATCGACCCTGACGATCGCCGCCGGCGACACCGACAGCACCGGCACGGTGACGATCACCGGGGTGGACAACGCCGTGGACGCCGCGGACAAGACGGTGACGGTGTCGGGCAGCGCCAGCGGCGGCAACGGCGTGGACCATCCGGGCACCGCCACGCTGACCCTGAGCGACGACGACGGGCCGCCGACCGGGATCGCGCTGGAGCTGAGCGACGCGTCCGGGACCGCGCTGAGCGAGCTGGACGAGGACGCCGGGGCGACCACGGTGACGGTGACGGCGACGGCGACCGGCGGCATGGCCTTCGCCGCGGACACCAACGTGACGATCTCGGTGACCGGCAGCGGGGCGGCCGCGGCGGTGGACTTCGACACCGTGAGCGATTTCACGATCGCCTTCTCGGCCGGCGCGGCCTCGGCCGAGGGCACCTTCACCCTGACCCCGACCGACGACGCGGTGCACGAGGCCGACGAGACGGTCACGGTGTCGGGCGAGTCGGGGACCCTGACGATCCCGGACGCGACGCTGACCCTCAAAGACGACGTGGACCTGCCGACGCTGACGCTGGCGCTGGACCACAGCTCGATCGGCGAGAACGGCGGCGTGGCCGCGGTGACGGCGAGCCTGAGCGGGGCGTCGAGCGAGGCGACCACGGTGACGGTGACGGCGGCGCCGGACGCGCCGGCGGTGGCGACTGACTTTACGCTGACGGGATCGACCCTGACGATCGCCGCCGGCGACACCGACAGCACCGGCACGGTGACGATCACCGGGGTGGACAACGCCGTGGACGCCGCGGACAAGACGGTGACGGTGTCGGGCAGCGCCAGCGGCGGCAACGGCGTGGACCATCCGGGCACCGCCACGCTGACCCTGAGCGACGACGACGGGCCGCCGACCGGGATCGCGCTGGAGCTGAGCGACGCGTCCGGGACCGCGCTGAGCGAGCTGGACGAGGACGCCGGGGCGACCACGGTGACGGTGACGGCGACGGCGACCGGCGGCATGGCCTTCGCCGCGGACACCAACGTGACGATCTCGGTGACCGGCAGCGGGGCGGCCGCGGCGGTGGACTTCGACACCGTGAGCGATTTCACGATCGCCTTCTCGGCCGGCGCGGCCTCGGCCGAGGGCACCTTCACCCTGACCCCGACCGACGACGCGGTGCACGAGGCCGACGAGACGGTCACGGTGTCGGGCGAGTCGGGGACCCTGACGATCCCGGACGCGACGCTGACCCTCAAAGACGACGTGGACCTGCCGACGCTGACGCTGGCGCTGGACCACAGCTCGATCGGCGAGAACGGCGGCGTGGCCGCGGTGACGGCGAGCCTGAGCGGGGCGTCGAGCGAGGCGACCACGGTGACGGTGACGGCGGCGCCGGACGCGCCGGCGGTGGCGACTGACTTTACGCTGACGGGATCGACCCTGACGATCGCCGCCGGCGACACCGACAGCACCGGCACGGTGACGATCACCGGGGTGGACAACGCCGTGGACGCCGCGGACAAGACGGTGACGGTGTCGGGCAGCGCCAGCGGCGGCAACGGCGTGGACCATCCGGGCACCGCCACGCTGACCCTGAGCGACGACGACGGGCCGCCGACCGGGATCGCGCTGGAGCTGAGCGACGCGTCCGGGACCGCGCTGAGCGAGCTGGACGAGGACGCCGGGGCGACCACGGTGACGGTGACGGCGACGGCGACCGGCGGCATGGCCTTCGCCGCGGACACCAACGTGACGATCTCGGTGACCGGCAGCGGGGCGGCCGCGGCGGTGGACTTCGACACCGTGAGCGATTTCACGATCGCCTTCTCGGCCGGCGCGGCCTCGGCCGAGGGCACCTTCACCCTGACCCCGACCGACGACGCGGTGCACGAGGCCGACGAGACGGTCACGGTGTCGGGCGAGTCGGGGACCCTGACGATCCCGGACGCGACGCTGACCCTCAAAGACGACGTGGACCTGCCGACGCTGACGCTGGCGCTGGACCACAGCTCGATCGGCGAGAACGGCGGCGTGGCCGCGGTGACGGCGAGCCTGAGCGGGGCGTCGAGCGAGGCGACCACGGTGACGGTGACGGCGGCGCCGGACGCGCCGGCGGTGGCGACTGACTTTACGCTGACGGGATCGACCCTGACGATCGCCGCCGGCGACACCGACAGCACCGGCACGGTGACGATCACCGGGGTGGACAACGCCGTGGACGCCGCGGACAAGACGGTGACGGTGTCGGGCAGCGCCAGCGGCGGCAACGGCGTGGACCATCCGGGCACCGCCACGCTGACCCTGAGCGACGACGACGGGCCGCCGACCGGGATCGCGCTGGAGCTGAGCGACGCGTCCGGGACCGCGCTGAGCGAGCTGGACGAGGACGCCGGGGCGACCACGGTGACGGTGACGGCGACGGCGACCGGCGGCATGGCCTTCGCCGCGGACACCAACGTGACGATCTCGGTGACCGGCAGCGGGGCGGCCGCGGCGGTGGACTTCGACACCGTGAGCGATTTCACGATCGCCTTCTCGGCCGGCGCGGCCTCGGCCGAGGGCACCTTCACCCTGACCCCGACCGACGACGCGGTGCACGAGGCCGACGAGACGGTCACGGTGTCGGGCGAGTCGGGGACCCTGACGATCCCGGACGCGACGCTGACCCTCAAAGACGACGTGGACCTGCCGACGCTGACGCTGGCGCTGGACCACAGCTCGATCGGCGAGAACGGCGGCGTGGCCGCGGTGACGGCGAGCCTGAGCGGGGCGTCGAGCGAGGCGACCACGGTGACGGTGACGGCGGCGCCGGACGCGCCGGCGGTGGCGACTGACTTTACGCTGACGGGATCGACCCTGACGATCGCCGCCGGCGACACCGACAGCACCGGCACGGTGACGATCACCGGGGTGGACAACGCCGTGGACGCCGCGGACAAGACGGTGACGGTGTCGGGCAGCGCCAGCGGCGGCAACGGCGTGGACCATCCGGGCACCGCCACGCTGACCCTGAGCGACGACGACGGGCCGCCGACCGGGATCGCGCTGGAGCTGAGCGACGCGTCCGGGACCGCGCTGAGCGAGCTGGACGAGGACGCCGGGGCGACCACGGTGACGGTGACGGCGACGGCGACCGGCGGCATGGCCTTCGCCGCGGACACCAACGTGACGATCTCGGTGACCGGCAGCGGGGCGGCCGCGGCGGTGGACTTCGACACCGTGAGCGATTTCACGATCGCCTTCTCGGCCGGCGCGGCCTCGGCCGAGGGCACCTTCACCCTGACCCCGACCGACGACGCGGTGCACGAGGCCGACGAGACGGTCACGGTGTCGGGCGAGTCGGGGACCCTGACGATCCCGGACGCGACGCTGACCCTCAAAGACGACGTGGACCTGCCGACGCTGACGCTGGCGCTGGACCACAGCTCGATCGGCGAGAACGGCGGCGTGGCCGCGGTGACGGCGAGCCTGAGCGGGGCGTCGAGCGAGGCGACCACGGTGACGGTGACGGCGGCGCCGGACGCGCCGGCGGTGGCGACTGACTTTACGCTGACGGGATCGACCCTGACGATCGCCGCCGGCGACACCGACAGCACCGGCACGGTGACGATCACCGGGGTGGACAACGCCGTGGACGCCGCGGACAAGACGGTGACGGTGTCGGGCAGCGCCAGCGGCGGCAACGGCGTGGACCATCCGGGCACCGCCACGCTGACCCTGAGCGACGACGACGGGCCGCCGACCGGGATCGCGCTGGAGCTGAGCGACGCGTCCGGGACCGCGCTGAGCGAGCTGGACGAGGACGCCGGGGCGACCACGGTGACGGTGACGGCGACGGCGACCGGCGGCATGGCCTTCGCCGCGGACACCAACGTGACGATCTCGGTGACCGGCAGCGGGGCGGCCGCGGCGGTGGACTTCGACACCGTGAGCGATTTCACGATCGCCTTCTCGGCCGGCGCGGCCTCGGCCGAGGGCACCTTCACCCTGACCCCGACCGACGACGCGGTGCACGAGGCCGACGAGACGGTCACGGTGTCGGGCGAGTCGGGGACCCTGACGATCCCGGACGCGACGCTGACCCTCAAAGACGACGTGGACCTGCCGACGCTGACGCTGGCGCTGGACCACAGCTCGATCGGCGAGAACGGCGGCGTGGCCGCGGTGACGGCGAGCCTGAGCGGGGCGTCGAGCGAGGCGACCACGGTGACGGTGACGGCGGCGCCGGACGCGCCGGCGGTGGCGACTGACTTTACGCTGACGGGATCGACCCTGACGATCGCCGCCGGCGACACCGACAGCACCGGCACGGTGACGATCACCGGGGTGGACAACGCCGTGGACGCCGCGGACAAGACGGTGACGGTGTCGGGCAGCGCCAGCGGCGGCAACGGCGTGGACCATCCGGGCACCGCCACGCTGACCCTGAGCGACGACGACGGGCCGCCGACCGGGATCGCGCTGGAGCTGAGCGACGCGTCCGGGACCGCGCTGAGCGAGCTGGACGAGGACGCCGGGGCGACCACGGTGACGGTGACGGCGACGGCGACCGGCGGCATGGCCTTCGCCGCGGACACCAACGTGACGATCTCGGTGACCGGCAGCGGGGCGGCCGCGGCGGTGGACTTCGACACCGTGAGCGATTTCACGATCGCCTTCTCGGCCGGCGCGGCCTCGGCCGAGGGCACCTTCACCCTGACCCCGACCGACGACGCGGTGCACGAGGCCGACGAGACGGTCACGGTGTCGGGCGAGTCGGGGACCCTGACGATCCCGGACGCGACGCTGACCCTCAAAGACGACGTGGACCTGCCGACGCTGACGCTGGCGCTGGACCACAGCTCGATCGGCGAGAACGGCGGCGTGGCCGCGGTGACGGCGAGCCTGAGCGGGGCGTCGAGCGAGGCGACCACGGTGACGGTGACGGCGGCGCCGGACGCGCCGGCGGTGGCGACTGACTTTACGCTGACGGGATCGACCCTGACGATCGCCGCCGGCGACACCGACAGCACCGGCACGGTGACGATCACCGGGGTGGACAACGCCGTGGACGCCGCGGACAAGACGGTGACGGTGTCGGGCAGCGCCAGCGGCGGCAACGGCGTGGACCATCCGGGCACCGCCACGCTGACCCTGAGCGACGACGACGGGCCGCCGACCGGGATCGCGCTGGAGCTGAGCGACGCGTCCGGGACCGCGCTGAGCGAGCTGGACGAGGACGCCGGGGCGACCACGGTGACGGTGACGGCGACGGCGACCGGCGGCATGGCCTTCGCCGCGGACACCAACGTGACGATCTCGGTGACCGGCAGCGGGGCGGCCGCGGCGGTGGACTTCGACACCGTGAGCGATTTCACGATCGCCTTCTCGGCCGGCGCGGCCTCGGCCGAGGGCACCTTCACCCTGACCCCGACCGACGACGCGGTGCACGAGGCCGACGAGACGGTCACGGTGTCGGGCGAGTCGGGGACCCTGACGATCCCGGACGCGACGCTGACCCTCAAAGACGACGTGGACCTGCCGACGCTGACGCTGGCGCTGGACCACAGCTCGATCGGCGAGAACGGCGGCGTGGCCGCGGTGACGGCGAGCCTGAGCGGGGCGTCGAGCGAGGCGACCACGGTGACGGTGACGGCGGCGCCGGACGCGCCGGCGGTGGCGACTGACTTTACGCTGACGGGATCGACCCTGACGATCGCCGCCGGCGACACCGACAGCACCGGCACGGTGACGATCACCGGGGTGGACAACGCCGTGGACGCCGCGGACAAGACGGTGACGGTGTCGGGCAGCGCCAGCGGCGGCAACGGCGTGGACCATCCGGGCACCGCCACGCTGACCCTGAGCGACGACGACGGGCCGCCGACCGGGATCGCGCTGGAGCTGAGCGACGCGTCCGGGACCGCGCTGAGCGAGCTGGACGAGGACGCCGGGGCGACCACGGTGACGGTGACGGCGACGGCGACCGGCGGCATGGCCTTCGCCGCGGACACCAACGTGACGATCTCGGTGACCGGCAGCGGGGCGGCCGCGGCGGTGGACTTCGACACCGTGAGCGATTTCACGATCGCCTTCTCGGCCGGCGCGGCCTCGGCCGAGGGCACCTTCACCCTGACCCCGACCGACGACGCGGTGCACGAGGCCGACGAGACGGTCACGGTGTCGGGCGAGTCGGGGACCCTGACGATCCCGGACGCGACGCTGACCCTCAAAGACGACGTGGACCTGCCGACGCTGACGCTGGCGCTGGACCACAGCTCGATCGGCGAGAACGGCGGCGTGGCCGCGGTGACGGCGAGCCTGAGCGGGGCGTCGAGCGAGGCGACCACGGTGACGGTGACGGCGGCGCCGGACGCGCCGGCGGTGGCGACTGACTTTACGCTGACGGGATCGACCCTGACGATCGCCGCCGGCGACACCGACAGCACCGGCACGGTGACGATCACCGGGGTGGACAACGCCGTGGACGCCGCGGACAAGACGGTGACGGTGTCGGGCAGCGCCAGCGGCGGCAACGGCGTGGACCATCCGGGCACCGCCACGCTGACCCTGAGCGACGACGACGGGCCGCCGACCGGGATCGCGCTGGAGCTGAGCGACGCGTCCGGGACCGCGCTGAGCGAGCTGGACGAGGACGCCGGGGCGACCACGGTGACGGTGACGGCGACGGCGACCGGCGGCATGGCCTTCGCCGCGGACACCAACGTGACGATCTCGGTGACCGGCAGCGGGGCGGCCGCGGCGGTGGACTTCGACACCGTGAGCGATTTCACGATCGCCTTCTCGGCCGGCGCGGCCTCGGCCGAGGGCACCTTCACCCTGACCCCGACCGACGACGCGGTGCACGAGGCCGACGAGACGGTCACGGTGTCGGGCGAGTCGGGGACCCTGACGATCCCGGACGCGACGCTGACCCTCAAAGACGACGTGGACCTGCCGACGCTGACGCTGGCGCTGGACCACAGCTCGATCGGCGAGAACGGCGGCGTGGCCGCGGTGACGGCGAGCCTGAGCGGGGCGTCGAGCGAGGCGACCACGGTGACGGTGACGGCGGCGCCGGACGCGCCGGCGGTGGCGACTGACTTTACGCTGACGGGATCGACCCTGACGATCGCCGCCGGCGACACCGACAGCACCGGCACGGTGACGATCACCGGGGTGGACAACGCCGTGGACGCCGCGGACAAGACGGTGACGGTGTCGGGCAGCGCCAGCGGCGGCAACGGCGTGGACCATCCGGGCACCGCCACGCTGACCCTGAGCGACGACGACGGGCCGCCGACCGGGATCGCGCTGGAGCTGAGCGACGCGTCCGGGACCGCGCTGAGCGAGCTGGACGAGGACGCCGGGGCGACCACGGTGACGGTGACGGCGACGGCGACCGGCGGCATGGCCTTCGCCGCGGACACCAACGTGACGATCTCGGTGACCGGCAGCGGGGCGGCCGCGGCGGTGGACTTCGACACCGTGAGCGATTTCACGATCGCCTTCTCGGCCGGCGCGGCCTCGGCCGAGGGCACCTTCACCCTGACCCCGACCGACGACGCGGTGCACGAGGCCGACGAGACGGTCACGGTGTCGGGCGAGTCGGGGACCCTGACGATCCCGGACGCGACGCTGACCCTCAAAGACGACGTGGACCTGCCGACGCTGACGCTGGCGCTGGACCACAGCTCGATCGGCGAGAACGGCGGCGTGGCCGCGGTGACGGCGAGCCTGAGCGGGGCGTCGAGCGAGGCGACCACGGTGACGGTGACGGCGGCGCCGGACGCGCCGGCGGTGGCGACTGACTTTACGCTGACGGGATCGACCCTGACGATCGCCGCCGGCGACACCGACAGCACCGGCACGGTGACGATCACCGGGGTGGACAACGCCGTGGACGCCGCGGACAAGACGGTGACGGTGTCGGGCAGCGCCAGCGGCGGCAACGGCGTGGCCGATCCGGGCACCGCGACGCTGACCCTGAGCGACGACGACGGGCCGCCGACGGCGCCGGCCAACTTCAGAGCGACGGCGGGCGACGCGCGGGTGACGCTGACCTGGGACACCGCCGGCGACGACAGCATCACGGGCTGGCAGTACTGGCAGAAGGCCGGCGCGGGCGCCTACGGCGACTGGACGGCGATCGGCGGCAGTCACGCGGGCACCACCGCGCACGCGGTGGCGCCGCTGGTGAACGGCACCGCCTACACCTTCCAGGTGCGGGCGGCGAACACGGCCGGCAACGGCGCACCTTCGGTGGAGCGCACCGCCACGCCGAGGGCCGGCAACAACCCGCCGACGGTGGCGGCGCCGCTCGCCGACCGCACGCTGACCGAGGGCGCGACGCTGACGGTGGACGTTTCCGCCGCGTTCGACGATCACGACGACGACGACCTGACCTACACGGCGGTCTCGGACACCCCGGCGGCACTGACCGTGGCGGTGTCGCAGGCGACGCTGACGCTGACCGGGGTGGCGGCCGGCACGGCCACGGTGACGGTGACCGCCAGCGACGGCACGGACTCGGCCTCCGACCCCTTCGCGGTGACGGTGGAGGCGGACACGCAGCCGAGCTTCGCCAGCGGCATCGCCTGACCGGACCTACACGCGCGGCGCCGCGATCACGACGCTGACGCTGCCGCTGGCCAGCGGCGGCAACGGCGCGCTGAGCTATTCGCTCACCCCGGCGCCGCCGGCGGGCCTGGTGTTCGACCCGGATGCGCGCACGCTGAGCGGCACGCCGACGGCGGCCCAGGCGGCGACCGCCTACACCTACACGGCGGTCGACGCCGACGAGGACGCGGCCGGCCAGAGCTTTACCATCGAGATACGGGAGTCGGCGTTGGCGACCCAACCACCGCTGGCGCCGGCCAACTTCGCCGCCACGGCGGGCAATGCCAGGGTGACGCTGACCTGGGACACCGCGGGCGACGCCAGCATCCTCCGTTGGGAGTACCGGCAGAAGGAAGGCACGCTCGCCTACGGCGACTGGACGGCGATCGGCGGCAGTCACGCGGGCACCACCGCGCACGCGGTGGCGCCGCTGGTGAACGGCACCGCCTACACCTTCCGGGTGCGGGCGGCGAACGCGGCCGGCAACGGCGCACGTTCGGTGGAGCGCACCGCCACGCCGAGGGCCGGCAACAACCCGCCGACGGTGGCGGCGCCGCTCGCCGACCGCACGCTGACCGAGGGCGCGACGCTGACGGTGGACGTTTCCGCGCGTTCGACGATCACGACGACGACGACCTGACCTACACGGCGGTCTCGGACACCCCGGCGGCACTGACCGTGGCGGTGTCGCAGGCGACGCTGACGCTGACCGGGGTGGCGGCCGGCACGGCCACGGTGACGGTGACCGCCAGCGACGGCGAGGACTCGGCCTCGGACGCCTTCGCGGTGACGGTGGAGGCGGACACGCAGCCGAGCTTCGCCAGCGACATCGCCGACCGGACCTACACGCGCGGCGCCGCGATCACGACGCTGACGCTGCCGCTGGCCAGCGGCGGCAACGGCGCGCTGAGCTATTCGCTCACCCCGGCGCCGCCGGCGGGCCTGGTGTTCGACCCGGATGCGCGCACGCTGAGCGGCACGCCGACGGCGGCCCAGGCGGCGATCGCCTACACCTACACGGCGGAGGACGCGAACGGCGATGTGGCCAGCCGCGGCTTCAGCATCGCGGTGACGGCGACGACGCCGGCGGCGCCGGCCAACTTCGCCGCCACGGCGGGCAATGCCAGGGTGACGCTGACCTGGGACACCGCGGGCGACGCCAGCATCCTCCGCTGGGAGTACCGGCAGAAGGAAGGCACGCTCGCCTACGGCGACTGGACGGCGATCGGCGGCAGTCACGCGGGCACCACCGCGCACGCGGTGGCGCCGCTGGTGAACGGCACCGCCTACACCTTCCGGGTGCGGGCGGCGAACGCGGCCGGCAACGGCGCACGTTCGGTGGAGCGCACCGCCACGCCGAGGGCCGGCAACAACCCGCCGACGGTGGCGGCGCCGCTCGCCGACCGCACGCTGACCGAGGGCGCGACGCTGACGGTGGACGTTTCCGCGGCATTCGACGATCACGACGACGACGACCTGACCTACACGGCGGTCTCGGACACCCCGGCGGCACTGACCGTGGCGGTGTCGCAGGCGACGCTGACGCTGACCGGGGTGGCGGCCGGCACGGCCACGGTGACGGTGACCGCCAGCGACGGCACGGACTCGGCCTCGGACGCCTTCGCGGTGACGGTGGAGGCGGACACGCAGCCGAGCTTCGCCAGCGACATCGCCGACCGGACCTACACGCGCGGCGCCGCGATCACGACGCTGACGCTGCCGCTGGCCAGCGGCGGCAACGGCGCGCTGGCCTATTCGCTCACCCCGGCGCCGCCGGCGGGCCTGGTGTTCGACCCGGCGGCGCGCACGCTGAGCGGCACGCCGACGGCGGCCCAGGCGGCGACCGCCTACATCTACACGGCCGAGGACGCGGACGGCGACGTGGCCAGCCGCGGCTTCAGCATCGCGGTGACGGCGACGACGCCGTCGGCGCCGGCCAACTTCGTCGCGACGGCGGGCGACGCGCGGGTGACGCTGACCTGGAACACCGCCGGCGACCCCAGCATCCTCCGCTGGGAGTACCGGCGGAAGGAAGGCGGGCTCGAATACGGCGACTGGACGCCGATCGGCGGCAGCGGCCCGGGCACCACCGCGCACGCGGTGGCGCCGCTGGTGAACGGCACCGCCTACACCTTCCGGGTGCGGGCGGCGAACACGGCCGGCAACGGCGCGGCATCGCAGGAGGAGAGCGCCACGCCGAGGGCCGGCAACAACCCGCCGACGGTGGCGGCGCCGCTCGCCGACCGCACGCTGACCGTCGGCGCGACGCTGACGGTGGACGTTTCCGCGACGTTCGACGACCACGACGGCGACGCGCTGAGCTATTCGGGGACCTCGGACGACGCGGCGAAGGCGAGCGTGACGGTGTCGCAGGCGACGCTGACGCTGACCGGGGTGGCGGCCGGCACGGCCACCGTGACGGTGACCGCCAGCGACGGCGAGGACTCGGCCTCCGACCCCTTCGCGGTGACGGTGGAGGCGGACACGCAGCCGAGCTTCGCCACCGACATCGCCGACCGGACCTACACGCGCGGCGCCGCGATCACGACGCTGACGCTGCCGCTGGCCAGCGGCGGCAACGGCGCGCTGAGCTATTCGCTCACCCCGGCGCCGCCGGCGGGCCTGGTGTTCGACCCGGATGCGCGCACGCTGAGCGGCACGCCGACGGCGGCCCAGGCGGCGACCGCCTACACCTACAGGGCCGAGGACGCGGACGGCGATGTGGCCGGCCAGAGCTTTACCATCGAGGTGACGGCGGAGAATATTCCACTGACGGTGGTTTCCTTCCAGGACTCGACCTACACGGCGACGGAGGGCGGCATGGCCGCCACGATTACAGTGCACCTGAGTCAGGCCAGGAATGAGGAGTTGGCGATCCCGATCCGCGTGACGCGACCGGAGACGACCGAAGTCGGCGACTATACGGTTGAGGGATTGGAGGATTGGGATGCCCACGCGGGGACTGGAACGCTCACCTTTTCGGCCAACGCAACGCAACAGACGTGGAGCATTGCGGCCAACCACGATGGGGACGGGGACGACGAGACGCTGGAGGTGGGGTTTGGGGAGCTGTCTGAGCTGGTGGTGGCAGGGGAACCGGCCGTGGCGACGGTGACGCTCAAGGACAAGGGAATGGTGGCATTGAAGATGAGCTTCGGGCAGCCGAAGTACACGGTGTCGGAAGGCCAGCAGGTCAACATCGACATGAAGATGTCGCCGGCGGCGGACCGGCGGGTGGAAGTGCCGCTGGCGATCGGACCCTCAGGAGGGGCCACGGAACAGGACTATGGGGCAATGCCGGCGTCAGTGGTGTTCGAGGAAGGCGAAAGTCAGAGGACGATTTCCGTAGCGGCAACAAAGGATGAAGTGAACGATCCCGGCGAGGGGATTGTGCTGAGCCCGGGCGGGTTGCCGGAGATGGTGAGTACGGGCGATCCCGCGTCGACCCAGGTGCACTTCATGCAGCGGCGCTCGGAGGAGCAGTTTTCGCAAACGCAGGAGGCGATGCTGGCAGTGGTCGCGCGCTCGATGGCGGAGAGCGCGCAGACGGCAATAGAAGGTCGATTTGAGCGGCATCGGCAGTGGAGTCATCTGGGGTCGTCGGGAGGGGCGGCGTCCACACCATCGCCGGCGCACGACGACAGAACCACGACTCCGAGCCGAGGGGAGTCCGAGTGGATCCGCAGCGAGGGCGCCGGCGGCGAAGCGGCAGAAGGCTCCTTGGTGCACAACACCCGGGGTGCAGCCAAAACCAACGCAGCAACGGAATCGGGCTGGAATTCCGGCAATCCCGAACCGGGCACGCCAGGATCGTGGCTGCGGAGTTTCTCCTTGGGATCCTTAGGGAACCTCGGACGCTCCGACCCAACCGACCTGGGCGTCGCTCCCGGCTCCGGTACGAAGCCGAGTGGGGGGGTCTACGGGCAGGATCGACGCCATGGGTCCGGGGTCGGAAACGCGCCGCCCGGACCGGGACCGGAGGACTTCCCGGGGACGAGGGATGGAGAACTCAGCCTTTCCGGGGTCTCCTTCGAGATGGCCCTGGGAGAGCGTGAGCAGGAGACGAGCTGGGTTCCGGTGTTGTGGGGACAGGGGGATCTGCAGCACTTCAACGGGGACCTGACACGGCTTGGGATGGACTATCGAGGCGGTCTCGATGCCGCTCACGTCGGGCTGGATCTGTATGCCAACGACAGGATGCTCGCTGGGCTGTCGTTCATGCGCAGTTGGGGCGACATGGATTACACCGACGATGGAATAGATGGCGTGCTTGCGAGTCGCATGGACACGGTTCACCCGTATGTGTACTGGCAGCCGAACGCACGGGTGGACGTGTGGGGCATTGGCGGCTTGGGAGCGGGTGAAGTGGATGTCGAAGAGCCGGGCCGCGCGCATAACTTCGATGCCGACTTCCGGATGTTCGCCGGGGGAGTGAGGGCGGTACTGAGCCGGCGCGGCAACAACGAATTGGGGCTACGGGCGGATGCGTTCACGGCGCAACTGCAGACCGATGCCCTGGAGGACATCGCGAAGGTGAGCGGTCAGGCCCACCGGGGTCGCTTGATGCTGGAATGGGTGCACAACCGGGCGCTGTCAGCGGGGCGATCGCTGAGTCTGAAGGCGGAGGTCGGCGGTCGTTTCGACGGGGGCGACGCGGATCGGGGCAGCGGTGTGGAAACCGGTTTCCGTCTGGCGTACCTGGATGCGATCCATGGACTGGACGTGGCGCTGCACGGGCGCATGCTGGTGGTGCACGAAAGCGACTACCGGGACTGGGGAGCGGCCGTGCAGGCGAGTTGGGACCCGGGTGAGAAGCAGCGCGGGTTCCGGGGGTCGCTGATGTCCTCGTGGGGTCAGGACGGAGGCGGCCGAACGACGCTGTGGGACAACGCGGCGGCCGTCACCCGTCCCGTAGGGACGGGTGCGCTGGGGCTCGGTACCGCCTTTCGGATGCAGAGTGAGGTGGCCTACGGCGGCATGAAGGCACCGGGCTTGGCGGGTCTGCTGACGCCGTATAGCCGGCTGCGCTGGGCCGGACAGGGCCGGGAGGTAGCCCTGGGAGCGTCCTGGAACCCGGCCGAGAGCCGGCAATCCGCCCTGCCCCTGACGATTGAGCTGGAAGCTCTGAGACGCGAAAATAGAACAGATCCCTCACACCACGAGCTTTTGCTGCGTGTATCGATTCCCTTGGGCGGCTCGACGGGGGTCATGCCCACGGCGGACGGCACGAGGCAGGAGGCGACCTTTGTAGGACAAGGGACACCCCGGGGGGCCGCCGAGTCCCATGCCGACAACGTGGGGGCCACTGCCGCTGCTCCGGAGCTCCCCGCTGCGCCGGCCAGCGCCCGACAACCGGATACGAAACTCCCCCCGGAACCGGTGGCGACCGAACAGGCCTTGCCTGCTTCGCAGCCCTCGAGCGCTTCGGTCTGGCCGCAAGACGGGTCGCCCCAGGCAAAGGCCACAACCCCTCTGCCGGGCTCCACGGTCGCGCCCGGCAGAGGCCTCGTTGTTCAACTGGGCGCCTTTCGGAGCTATGAGAAATCTGCACGGTTCACCGACCAGCTACGGCAAGCAGGGTATGCCGCCCGCACAGTCCACGGCAGCGACTACAACCGCGTCGTCGTGGGACCCTTCCCTACCCTCATTGGCGCTGCCGCCGCGCAATCGCAGCTGGACCGACAAGGCCACCGAGGATACGTTCGCCAGCACCCCGGAGTCCTTGAGCACGGTTCAAGTCAACCGGCAGCTCGCACCGCCGGGCACTGCGTCAGACGGCGCCGCTCGTCCATTGGGGAGACTCTCCGACGCCTTCGTGGCCCTTCGACGTCATCGCGCTCTCGTGCAGACGGTCCGCAATGACACGCCAGTCATACTGCAGCGCGCGCCGCCGGCACTCGGCCCGGTTCACTTTGAGGGCGGTCGCGACCGCCTCCTCGAGATCCTCGTCCAGCGCACCCGTGTCAGGCGTCACAACATCGACAGGCCCCGTGACCGGATAGGCCGCAATCGGCGTGCCGCATGCCATCGCTTCCAACGGGACCAGCCCGAACGTATCCGTACGCGAGGGAAAGACGAACACATCCGCATCCGCGTAACACGCAACCAACTCCGCCGCCCGCCGGTAGCCAGCCATCGCGCCGACGGGTACTTGCGCTCGAGTTCGGCCCGCTGCGGACCGTCTCCCACCATAATGTTCTCGGCGTCGATGTCGAGCTTCAGGAAGGCCTCGACGTTCTTCTCCACGGCGACCCGGCCGACGTACAGCAGCCGGGGTTTCGCGCGCGGTTCACGGGGCATCGGGCGGAACAGTTCCGTGTCCACACCCCGTCCCCACACGACCAGATCGGACAGTCCCTGCTCCTCGAGTTCCCGTCGATGGCTCTCCGTGGTAACGAGCGTCCGTAAGGCCGGTCGGTGGAACCAGCGCATGTATGCGTGGCCCCAGTCCAGCGGGACAGGCAGCCGCTCCGCGACGTACTCCGGGAACTTCGTGTGCAGCGACGTGGTGAAAGGTAACGCGCGGCGGATCAGGTAGAAGCGTGCGGCGAGGCCCAGCGGTCCCTCCGTCGCGATGTGGACCGCGTCGGGCCGCCAGCGTTGCACCAGGTCGCCATGCGCCAGGGATTGGCTACCCAGCGGATCTCCGGATAGCCCGGACACGGGAACGTCCGGAACGCGCTCGGCTCGACGACCGCCACCTCCGTCCCACGCTCCCGCAGCCGCAGGATCACGTTCTTCAGGGTGTTCACCACCCCGTTCGTCTGCGGTTCCCAGGCGTCGGTAACCAGCAGCAGCTTCATGCCGAGGCGCGGCTCGGCGCTGCGAAAGGAACGATCGATTCGTCGACGGCAGGAACGGACCAGTCGACGATGGCGAACCGGCCCGCCGCGTCCTCCACCAATGCCGTACACGACTCCACCCAGTCGCCGCAGTTCATATAGGTCACGTTCTCGTACTCCGTGATTTCCGCGTGGTGGATGTGCCCGCAGACCACACCGTCGAAGCCCTGTCGACGGCACTGATGCGCCACCATCTCCTCGAAGTCGCTGACGAAGTTGACCGCCTGCTTGACGCGACGCTTGATCCACGCCGACAGCGACCAGTAGCCGTATCCGAACTTCACCCGGGCGGCATTGAGATACGTGTTCAGCCGCAGCAGCAGGTTGTAGCCGATGTCCCCGAGAAACGCCAACCGGCGGTGGTACCGGGTAATCACGTCGAACTGGTCGCCATGCACGACGAGGAGACGTTGTCCCGAGGCGGTCTCGTGCACCGCTCGGTCCACGAGACAGAGATTGCCGATCTCCATGTCCGAGTACTTGCGCAGGAACTCGTCGTGGTTGCCGGTGACGAACACGATGCGCGTGCCGCGTTTCATCAGGGTGAAGAAGCGGCGCAGTACGTTGTTGTGGGACTGCGGCCAGTAGAAGGTCGATTTGAGACGCCAGCCGTCGATAATGTCGCCGACGAGGTAGAGCGTCTCGCAGTCGTGTTGTTTCAGGAAATTGATGAGGCGATCCGCCTGGCAGCCCTTCGTGCCGGCGTGGATGTCGGAGAGGAAGATGGTCCGGTAGCGGGTTTTCCGCGGTTCGTTCAGTGTGTCCAGGTACTCCATGGTGACTCTGCGCTGTAGTTCCGCGAATTCTAGGTCCGGGCGGTGACAGTTCGGTGACAGCACTCGAGGTCAGAACGGGCGACATCACGTGTCAGCAAATCGACGCCATCGTCAACGCCGCGAACACTTCACTGCTCGGCGGCGGCGGGGTCGACGGAGCGATCCACCGCGCCGCGGGACCACGGCTGCTTGCGGAGTGCCGCACACTCGGCGGCTGCACGACGGGCGATGCCAGGCTGACGCGCGGCTACGACCTGCCGGCGCGCTACGTCATCCACACCGTCGGGCCGGTCTGGCAGGGCGGCGACCGGGACGAGCCCGAACTGCTCGCGTCGTGCTACCGGCGGAGCTTGGAGGTGGCGAAGGCGCACGGGATCCTGTCCCTCGCCTTCCCGGCCATCAGCACCGGCGTGTACGTGTATCCGATCGCCGCCGCCGCATCCCGTAGCTCCAGCGGGTCCCGCGCGTGGTAACGACCCGACTGAGCGAATCGCGCGAGTGTCAGGGTCTTCCTTGCCCGGGTCATGGCGACGTAGAACAACCGTCTCCAGGCGTCGGGATCCTCGCCGCTTCCAGCGCTGCGCCAGTCGCCGTCCAGAACGACGACATGGTCGAACTCCAGACCCTTGGCGCGGTGCGCCGTGAGCAGCAACAGACCGGTCTGACGCCGCCGCTGCTCCCGGCCCCACTCCGCCAACCACTCGATCAGGCCTTCGATCGGGGTCTCCGCGTCACCCGCCTCGAGGCGAAACTCCCCAATGGCCTCGCGCAACATGCCCATCCACTCGCTGTCGTCCTGTCCGGCGGCCCACGCCTCCAGTCCGGACGCATCGACCAGGCGCGGCGAACGACCCTCCAGCCAATCGCGCAACCGTCGGGTCTCCCGCAACCGCCAGAAATAGCCGGTATCTTCCCTGGCCACCTGGACGGGAATGCGCTCCAGCTCACAGAAGCTCCGTACCGGGTCCAGGGTCTCCCAATGCCGGGCAATCACGGCACAGCGGCGCCAGCTCCAGTCTCCTCCCTCGGCGGCCAACGCCTGCAGCCGCCGCAACTCGGCAACGACCGCCTGCGCTTGAGTTGCGCTGTCGCTCCCCGCCGGAAGCACCTGCACACACGGCCTCGGCCCACGGGGTCAAGGGCGTCCCACTCGCCGCCAGCTACGTCCCTCCTTCGATCACGGTCGATCGCGATGGGCTGGTCGACTTTCATCCGCTCCCTGGCCGATTCGATGAAGGCGTTCGACGCATCGATGATGTGCGCCGTCGAGCGATAGTTCTCCACCAGCCAGCGTCGATGCGCGTCGTAGTCCTCATCGAAACGCCGGATGTACTCCACCGACGCACCGGCAAAGCCGTAAATGTTCTGGTCGTCGTCGCCCACCGCGAACAGGCTGAGCTTGCGGTCCTCATCGTCGAGGGTTTCGTCCCGCCAGCGCCGAGATCAGATCGTACTGGTCGCGGTCGATGTCCTGGTACTCGTCCACGAGAATCCACTGATATCCCGCCAGCAGGCGTTGGCGCTGAATGTCGGCTTCTTCCGGCGGCAATCCGGTCCCGCGGAGCAGAGCTATGGCCTCCCGCAAGACCTCGGCAAAGGGGTCCTCCGACGGGCCCTCCTCCGCATGCGAAGGCAGACCGGCAAAGGTCGCCCCGACCAGGCGCATCGCCAGGGCGTGGCAAGTGAGCACGGTCACGGGCCGGGCGTCATCGCCGACGAGCTCGGCCAGACGACGGCGGATCTGGACGGCGGCATGCCGGTTGTACGCCAGCGCAAGGATGCCGCGCGGGTCTTCGCGCCGAATCCGCAGCAGGTATCCGATGCGATGCACCAGAACGCGTGTCTTGCCGGAGCCTGGACCCGCCAGAACGAGGACGTTGGCCTGCTCGCGGTCGTCGGCAACGATGCGTCGCTGCGCCGGGCTCAGGGCCGCCACAATGGCATGCCAGCTCTCCGGCGTGGTTTGACGCTCCGTATCGACCTCCGGCAACCAGCGGTTCAGGAACGCCGGCCGCTCCAGGGCGAAATAGTCCATGGCCAGTCGCACCGCGTCAGCCATGGCCGCGAGCCCCCGCGTGGCAAACTCGGCCATCACGTGAATCTGCAATGCCTGTTCACGATAGTGCAGCGCCAACGGTTCGAAGTCCGTCTTCCCAAAGCCACGCCACCGAGGCGATCCCGGCTGTTGCTCGAGGGACAGCGTCATCGCCGGCCGGAATACGGCGAGGCCCCTGTTCAGACGTATCACTTCCTGCTCATGCAGCCACAGCAAGGCACGCTCCAGCAGCTTGTCGAAGTTCCACCCCTGGCTCTTCAGGACCAGGTCGTTGGCCAGCACCGCCCGCAGTTCACCCAGCGTCGTCTCAACCAGCAGGTCCGTACCCCGTTGACCGTCGGGCAGCGTCGCGAGCAGGTGCTCCAGCAACAGACCAGCGGCATTGCGACGAATCTCGGCCGTACGCTGCAACGCCGGCCACCGTCGCCGCAGCCTTACGGTGACTGTCTCACCGCCTGTGTTGCGCAAGTCGAGGCTGCCGCCCGAGCCTTCTTCGGCCCTTTCGTCCCCACGACCGTCCTGCGAAATGCTGCGCAGAATGCGCAGAATCCGTCCCGGCAGGACATTCGCCACGCCCACGTCCTTCAGCGCCTGTGCGGCGACGCGTACATGCAGCACCGAGGCATCGCCCTTCTCGAGGTCGGGCGCCGATTCCCGCAGCTGCCGGATCAAGGCGCCTTCCAGTTCTCCCGCCTCCTGCAGCCGCCCCGCAGAGGAGCGCTCAACGCCGGCGTGGACGAAGGCCGTGAGGGCGGTATCGTCCGTGGCCAGCCCCAACTGCTCCAGATCGTACATGGCCTGTCGCAGGCCTTCCGACGAAAGCCCCGTGACACCCATCAGTTCGTCCGTGGAAAAACCCTCGTCCGGATCTGCATGAATCAAGGCAGTGAGCAGGCGCAGCAGGACCGCGCGCCGCTGCTCGAGCAGGTCCTGCCGAGCGGCGAGACGGCGGCGCGCTTCGTCCACGGAACTCACCCGCAAAGACGACGGGAACACCTGCACGCGATTCTCTTCCCGCGTGAGCAAACTCGCTTCTTCCAGCCAGGCGACCGCCGTCTTCACACGGGTGTCGTCGGTGGCGCTGTCCCGGACAAAGGCGTCTTCGTCGTCTTCCAGCAGGATCTCGCCAGGCGTCGCCACCACTTCGCCGCCCAGACGGCCCTTGCCGTCCAGGTTGCGCAAGGCCCGCAGGATGCCGTGGATCTCGCGGCGAGTCAGGCGGATAGTGCTTGACGAGGCGGTGGTAGGGATTTGCCGGGAACGCCAGCGGACTGAGATGCAGGGTATCCAGAGCCGGCAGGCGCAGCAGCCACAGGTCGGGTGCAGCGGCCCGGAGATGCGGGAGATCGAAGGCGATCAGGTTGTGTCCCAGCAGAGAACCGGCGCCGTCGGCAAATCGGTCGAGTTCGGAGAGCGCTTCCGTGAGCTGCCCTCGGCGGAGGCCGTCGCGGGTCAGCGAGGCGCCGCCTTCATGGACCGCGGCGAAGGCATGAATGCGACCGGAGCGCTTCCCCACCTCCAGATCCAGCGACAACGCGCCCATCACGATGGTTCCTCGCGCCGGTTGCAGGCCGGACCGGCTCGCGGCCGATGCACCGACAGGCCGTCGGGACCGAAGCCCTTGTCAGACCTGGACGCGGCCGCGCCGCCCACCGCCTCGGGCGCTCAGTCGGCCGTCACCCGCAAGTCCCGGAAGTATGCACGCGTCCCGGGCCCGACCCAGAGCCCGACCGCGCCCGACGTCTCCGGCAGCTTGAGGTCGTTCACGATGAGCGTCGGTTGTTCGTTGCCATGCACGTACAGCCGCGCCTGGTCGCCGTCCACCGTGATCTTCACGCTCGTCCACGTGTCCGGCAGCAGATCGACGTAGGCCTCGCACTTGCCGGGCGTCTCCTCGCGCAGCTTGTGCCAGGGATGGTCGGGGAACGACATGTACTGGCTCGAGTGGTTGCGTCGCTGCTGGTCCGCCGCGCGCCCGTTCGTCGGCCGCAGGTAGAACGCCTCGAACTTCTCTCCGCCCTCCTGCACATGGAAGCCGACGCCGACGAAACCGCGTGCCTGGGCGACGGCACCGTCCTGTACGCCACCCGCCAACTCCACCTCGATCGTTCCGTTCCCGAGCTGCGCACCCAGGATGACCAGCTTGTCCTCCGCGCGCGTCATCGGCCCGAGGACCTGCAACGCCGGATGGCCCTCGAAGGTGGTCACCCTGCCCTCGGCGTTGCGGAACTCGAGGGCGGGCAGGTCGTTCAGTGCGATCTCGGCCGCTCCGGAGGAAGCAGCGACCAGGAGTGCGGCCAGGGCCGCAAGTGGGCTTCCGTTCATCGGGGGTGCTCCGCAAGACAGGAGCGCCGGAGCATAGCGCCGAGGGGAACGCCGGCCAAGGCAGTCATGCCACCCTCACGGCAGCTCCTCGAACGGATCGATCGCCGCTATGCCAAGCGGACCGAAGTGGCGGAGGTTGCGGGTCAGTACCGTGAGCCCACGGCTGGCCGCTGCGTTGGTGTCGATCAGGTCCATGCCCCCCTCTGCCGTCCGGATCGGGTCTCAGTGCAACGCAGGGAGCGCCGACGTACCAGCGGCAGAAGCCGTCCCGGAGGGAGATTTCTCTCAAGCTGCGTATTTGCGCAACCGGCTTCAGCCACCCGGCGACTCGAAGTCGACGTCTCGTGGTGGGCTCGCGTCGCGCGGCGGTAGATCCGCCCCCCCGAGCGGCGCAGAGACCAGCAGCCGACCGAACGAAGGTACCTTGCGCAGACGATTCCACTCGTCTACACCCAGGAGCACCGCCCTTGGGCGACCGTGCCGGGTGATGATCGCCGTCTCTCCCAGTGCCGCACCCTCGACGAGCGCCGACAGGGAGGCCTTGGCGTCCCGCAGTTGCACTTCGCGGATGGACTCGCTCAAAAGGGCTTGCTGTAGTCAGGCTTGCGCCACTTCGACGCGCAAATCCTGCCACACCAGGTCACCTTTCCCGCGAGATCGTCATGGCAACGGTCCCAGCCGGTTCAGCTCGTTCGCATGTCGCTCCAGGTACCGCAACACCCGTCGCAGCCCCTCCTCGAGCCGCTCGTGAGACTGGGCGAAGCAGAGCCGGAAATGCGCCTCGTTGCCGGGACCGAAGGTGTATCCGGGAGCAAGGCCCACGTCCTCCTCCGCGAGGACGCCCTGCACGAAGGCGAGGCTGTCCGTGAGGCCGCGCACCCTGGGGAACGCGTAGAACGCGCCCACCGGCGTACGCAGGTCGATCAGTGGATGTCCCGCCAGGCAACGCTCGACGATGGCGCGCCCGCCCCGGTACTGCTCGCGGAGCAGCGCCACGGTTTCCTCTCCACCGTCGAGTGCCGCCACTCCGCCCGCCTGCGCGAACACGGTCGCCCCCGTGTTGAAGCACTCGGACATCGCCGCCCAGGCCGTGGCGAGACGCGACGGCGCCACCACCCAGCCAATGCGCCATCCGGTCATCGCCCAGGCCTTGGAGAAGCCGTTGACTACCACCACGGGGTCGTCATCGCGCGCGACTTCCAGGAAGGACGGGGCGTGCGCGGCATCGAAGAACGTCCGGTGATAGACCTCGTCGGCGATCAGCAGGATGTCCCGCTCGCGGCAGAAGGCGAGCAACTCCTCCTGATCGTCCCGTGGCATGACCCAGCCCGTCGGATTGCAGGGCGAGTTGACGAAGATAGAGCGGGTACCCGGCCGTACGGCGTCGACGATCTCCGCCGCCGAGAGTGCCCAGCCATCGTCTCCCTCGCGCTGTCGTACGACGTCGACTTCGGCGCCCGTCACCCGGTAGGTGATCTCGATGTTCGGCCAGTGGGGACTGACGATCAACGCCCGGTCCCCCCGATTGACCGCCATCTGCGCCGCGATGGTGACGGCCATCATCGCGGAGCCGGGCACGCTGATGCGTGCCGGGTCGATGTCGAGTCCGTAGAGCGCGTCGAGGTAGCGTTTGATGGCGTCGCGCAGGGCCGGCGTACCACGCGTATGCGCGTAGAACGTCTGTCCCTCGTCGAGCGCGGCTTTGGCCGCGTCCCGAATGAAGGCCGGCGTGACGGTGTCCCCTTCACCGAACCACAGCGGGATGACCGTCGGGTCGCCCAGCCGCCCGAACGCGACCCGCGTGATGCCGTTCTGTTCGAGCGCTTCGATGAGTGGCCTTGTCACGGCGTCGTGATCCAAAGGGGCGCGGTCACCGAAGCTGCTCCCGCACGCGCGCCAGGCGTTCGATCGTCGCCAGCGCCTGGCCCTGGTCGCTCGTGATGTTGCGGATGAGCACGTCGGTAAATCCGAGTTCGGCATGCGTCGCCAACTGGTCCGATACGTTGGACACATCCCCGATGACCAGCGCTTCGGGATCGAACCCGCGGTAACCCCGCTCCACATAGGGACGCATCGTGGCCCGCGCTTCCGTGACGCTCTCACCCACGTAGACATCGCGCCGCATGGCGATGCGCTCGGGCCGACGCCCGTGCATCGCGCAGGCCTCGCGGTACCAGTCGAGTTGTTGCCGCGTCTGGGCGAACGTCGTACCCGGGGCGCAAAGCCACACGTCGCCAAGGCGCGCCGTGCGATCGATGGCGGGCTGGGCGGAAGCGCCGATCCACACCTCGATCGGTTCCGGTGGCAGCGGCGCGATCCGCGCGCGACGCACCGTCCACTGCGAGCCCTCGTGGTCGACCGTCTCACCCGACCACAGTGCGCGAACGATCGCCAGCGACTCTTCGAACTTCGCTGGCCGCCCCCGGTAGTCGACGCCCATGGCCGCGCTCTGACGCGGGTCGCCGCCAAGCGCGCATTGCAGGACGAACCGCCCTTGCGCGATGCTGGCGAGCGTCGCTGTCTGCTCCGCGACAAGCACCGGGCTCCACAGCGGCAACAGGTACAGCGCGCCGGCCTCCCGCGCGCCCCACTCCGCAAGCATCCGCCCGAGGATGGCGGTGTTCTGATAGTACGGCGCCGGGGTCGCGTGATGATCGCCGACGAACAGCGAATCGAGACCTGCCGACCGGGCGGCCCGCGTGCGTTCGACCATGTAGCGGGCGCCTGCACGGGCGTCGTCCACCCGGTACCCGCTCGCCATGGAAATACCGATTCTCATGTCGCAAAGCCCTCCGCCGCCGGTTCGAAGTCCACCAGGAACCGCCGCAGGGCACCGGCGACGACGGGTCGCACCGAGCGGCTTACCAAATCCTCGCCCTCGAAGACGAAGTCGGCCCGCACGGGCCGATGCGCACGCAC
This sequence comes from Candidatus Azotimanducaceae bacterium, assembly GCA_965248075.1. Classification (GTDB taxonomy): domain Bacteria; phylum Pseudomonadota; class Gammaproteobacteria; order Pseudomonadales; family Azotimanducaceae; genus VXNE01. The sequence continues at coordinate 57,910 of CBDFIL010000001.1, forward strand.
GCAGGGAAGCCAGTACCGGTCCGCCTGCCACATGCGGTCATACGGAACATCGTCCCAGCCACACCAGAAGGGCGACGCCTCCGCGGTCTCGATGGGATCCCCGTCGAACGCGTCCGTCCGAAAGACGAAGCCGCGCACATCGTAACCGTCCGCGCGATCATGAAAACGCAGGTACGCCGCCGGAGCCAGCGTTGCACAACGCAGCCCGACCTCCTCGTACACCTCCCGTCGCGCACAGTCCGCCGGCGTCTCCCCCGGCTCCAGGCGACCGCCCGGAGCGTTCACCTTGCCGGCGCCGTGGCCGCGCTTCTTGCGGATGAGGAGCACCCTGTCGCCGCGTTCCACGAAGACTAGCGTCGCGTTGACTGGCCGCCAATGGTCCGGGATGAGGGCCATGGCGGGCGAGCATAGCAGTCGGTCCCGGGCCGATGCGGCACGACTTGCCGCCGCTACGGGGCTACGGTGCATTCGCACATCGCACCGGGGCTGCTGACGCAGTCGCCCCCGACGGTTCCCCTAAGGTCGTCGTCAGGCGGCCCGCGCGTCAGGCGGCCCGACTCCGAACGTCGATTTCCGGCGCCACCCGTCGATAATGTCGCCGACGAGGTACAGCGTCTCGCAGTCGTGGTGCTTCAGGAAGTGGATGAGGCGATCCGCCTGGCAGCCCTTCGTGCCGAGGTGGATGTCGGAGAGGAAGATGGTCCGGTAGTGGATTATCGGCGGTTCGTTCAGTGTCTCCAGGTACTCCATGCTGACTCTGCCCTGTGGTTCCGCGAATTCCGGGTCTGGGCAGTGACAGTTCAGTGACAGCACTCGAGGTCAGAACAGGCGACATCACGCGGCAGGAAGTCGACGCCATCGTCAACGCCGCCAACACATCACTGCTCGGTGGCGGTGGCGTCGACGGGGCGATTCACCGCGCCGCCGGTCCCGGGTTGCTCGCGGAGTGCCGCACGCTCGGCGGCTGCGAGACGGGAGATGCCAGGCTCACGCGCGGCTACGACCTGCCGGCGCGCTACGTCATCCACACGGTTGGTCCTGTCTGGCAGGGGGGCGAACGCGGCGAACCCGAACTGCTCGCGTCCTGCTACCGACGGAGCCTCGAGCTGGCGAAGGAGCACGGGATCGTGTCCGTCGCCTTCCCGGCGGTCAGCACGGGCGTGTACGGGTATCCGGTGGCTGCAGCCGCACAAGTAGCGGTCGAGACGGTGCCGGCCTGCTGCCGCGGTACTTCCATCGAGCTCGTGCGGTTCGTGTGTTTCGACGGCGCCACCGAGAGGGCGTACAGAACGGCGCTCCGGGCCGCGCCGTTCCCTTCCGACTGAGCGCGTCCGAGGCATGGCCACGTCGGCGGCGGGGCCAGACGCCTCCTCGAGAGACCACGTCAGGCCGAGGTCTCAGGGGCGGTAGCGCTGAAGAGCAATGCCCGGGACAAATGCGTAGTGGCGCGCATTCGCCGTAGCCAGCGTCCTCCCCCACTCGACCGCCGTCGCCGTAATCAGAGCGTCAGCCAGCCGCATTCCCCGGGCGAGCGCATGCTCTTCGATATAGGTCGTGGCCCGCTGACCGATCGCTTCGGTTACGGGAAGGATGCGCCACCCGTTCATCCCGACGGTCCGACGCAACAGGCGGAGTTCCCCCTTGTTGCGCACTCCCTGGGCCAGTTCCATATACGTGACGACCGACAACTCGACCCGCGGTGCGTCCTTGAGGAGTTGCCGCGCCGATGTCCGCCCCCGGAACAGCCAGATGAGGACATCCGTGTCAAACAGCATCGCGTGGTCTGCGCAGGTCCCGGACGTACCCGTCAACGTCCTCCATGTCGGCGCGGTCCTTCCACATCCCGAATCCCGGCAGCTCCGTGGCGGTCTCGACAGGTCCGCCATGGCAAGTTCCTGGCCGTAGACGGTGGAGTCGCTGACGTCGTTCCAGCCGTACGAGGAGAAGATGAGTTGCAGTCCCACGTCCATGGCGAGCGTTCCTTCCGGAAGGCGACCGCGGGAGCATAAGCGAGCGCGGGGCGCCGTTCCACGAACGGTCGTCGCCCCTGCCCGACCTGCTCGCACATACGTGCGCCGGTCCGCTATAGTCCACGCACATCAACCTGAGTCCGGGACGTTCTCGACGGGGAGGAACACGATGGCGGAAGCGCCAACAACGGACTGGGAACACTCCAGGGCAGCCAGGGAGGAACGCAGGCGCAGGATGTCCGAGGTGGTGAACCCGGACAAGGAAGCGCGCACGAAGACGCTCGCGGAGATCCACGAACTGGGACTGGAGCGCAACCTCGCCGAGCTCGACGCGCTCGGATACACCACCGTGCGGGACGCCATCGACGCCGACCAGGTCGCACGCGCGAAAGCGGCCATCGTCCGCGTCATGGAGCGCAAGTCCGGCATGTCCGTCGACGTCGATTCGGAGACCGCCGAAGCATGGAACGGCGTCTCGCTGGCCCACTACCTTCTCTTCGAGGACGAGGTCTTCGAGTCGACCGTCATGGCGCCGAAGCCGCTGGCGCTGATCAGTTACCTGCTCGGGCGCAGCTGCGTCCTGTCGAGCATGACGTGCCACTTCAAGGGGCGCGGCAGCGATCCGCTCCCGCTGCACTCCGACAACGGCAACGGCATTCCCGCCCCGTTCTCCATGGTCTCCCAGGTCGCCAACGCGAATTACGCCCTGACGCCTTACAGCAGGGAGGCCGGCGCCCTCGCCATGGTCCCGGGCAGCCACCGGCTGTGTCGGATGCCGCGTCCGGACGAAATGCGCCTGGACGACGAGGACGGCAACCCCGATGCCGTCCCGCAGAGTCTCAATCCCGGGGATTGCGTCGTGTGGCACGGCAACACCTGGCACGGTTCGTTCCGCCGGGAGATTCCGGGGATCCGCATGAACCTGGCGACCTACTTCGCGCGCCAGTACATCGTCACGCAGGAGGAATTCGGCAAGGCGGTGCCGCAAGACCTGCTGGACCGACACGCCAACGACCCGCGCTTCCTGAGACTCCTCAATCAGAGGCAGCCGTACAACTACCACGCGGAAGGCCCGGACTGGACCAGGTTCGCGGAGGTCCCCCGCGGGCAGTTCGACTAGTAGGGGCGACCCCTTGTGGTCGCCCGGGGATGTGCATGAATTCGAGAACGGGACGCCACATGGGCGTCCCCTGCACCGCCCGTTCCTGGAGCCGTGAATGAGTTCAAAGCGCGTTGTAGCGCCCCATAGCCGGTCCGGCACTCGCTCGCGAGCTCGCTACGCGCCGGCGCGCCTCCGGCCCAGCCACGCCGTCCTTGCATGGAAGTTGCACCGGCGGTCACTTCGTTCCCTTGGCGCGACTTCCATGCAAGGGGCGACCCTTGTGGTCGCCCGGGGATGTGCATGCATTCGATGCGGCGTCGTAGGGGCGACGCCTGTCGTCGCCGTGTCGAGACGCGTCGCGTGTCCAGCGAGACGCGTGTAAACCGGAGGAGATGAGCGATGGCCGAGGCAAGAGGCGTGGACGCTGACCTGTCCACGGAAGAGCGCATGCAGCAGATGCTGAAGCTGTACGCGCTCGAAGATCCCGACAGGACCGCGCGCGAGCAGACGCTTGCCGAGATCCGCGAGCTCGGACTGGAGCGGCATCTGGGCGAGCTTGACGCCCATGGATACACCATCGTCCGCCAGGCGATCGAGCCGGACCAGGCGATTCGCGCGCGCGACGCCATCGTGCGGGTGATGGAGCGCAAGCTGGGGCGCTCGGTGGACATCGAAGACGAGACGGACGAGGCCTGGGCCGGCGTCAACCTGGCGACGTACCTGCTCTTCGAGGACGAGACCTTCGAGTCCACCCTCATGGCCCCGAAGCCGCTGGCCCTCATCAGCTATCTCCTCGGACGCAGCTGCCTGCTCTCCAGCATGACCTCCCATTTCAAGGGTCCCGGGGCCTTCCCGCTGATGCTCCACTCCGACAACGGCAACGGCATCCCGGCGCCCTTCCCCGCCATCGCCCAGGTCGCCAACGCGAACTACGCGCTCACGCCCTACAGCGAGGAGGCCGGCGCACTCGCGATGGTGCCCGGCAGCAACCACCTGGCCCGCCACCCCCGGCCCGACGAGATCATGGTCGGCGGCGAGGACGGCAACCCGAATGCCGTCCCGATCGACCTGCAGCCCGGCGACTGCGCCGTCTGGCCTGGCAGCACCTGGCACGGCTCCTTCATCCGCCAGGTCCCCGGCATCCGCATCAACCTGGCCACGTACTTCTGCCGCCAGTACGTCGTGACGCAGGAGCGATATGCCGAACACGTACCCCAGGAGGTCCTCGACCGCCACTCGAACGACCCACGGCTCCTGCGCCTGCTCGGGCAGAGCCAGTCCTACGGCTGGGGATCGGAAGGACCGGACCTCACGAAGTTCGTGGAGATGCCGCGGGGGCAGTTCGACTAGGAGTTTTCGCAGCAGGTTCCGGCGCGCTGACGCGCAGGGAACAGATTCCGTCCCGTGCCGAATCAGCCGCGAGCGGATTTGTTCCATGTAACTGCGACATACATCATAAGCAATTGAAATTAATGTGAAAACATTCTGTTTAGGGTTGGTAGTTCACACATCCAATCACCTTCCGAGTCGGGGCTGGCTTCGGCGAACGAACGCTGCGACTTCGCGACCCTTTCTGGAACGAACTGGCGCGACCTCGCGTCTTTGAGGTGGTCTAACGACAGCTGCGCGAAAGGGGTCAGTCGGACCTGTGGAGTCTTTAGCATATTCTGGCGGTCTCCGTGATAGACATCGGCCGGCATGGTGCCGACCCGGCTTGCTGGGGTTCGGTGTGAAGGACGAGCGCCCGTCCCCGACAGAAAATCTAAACTTGCGATCAAGACAAGGGATCGCCCCTTCATGGCTGGATGCGGAGCAGGACAGCGTCACCGAGAAACCGCTAACGGCCCTGGGGACGCGGCAGCAGGTACTCGATCACGAGCGAAGCGCCCTTGCCCTTCGGCGGGGAGGCGAGAATCGCGTCGGCTCCGCCGAGCATCTCTGCGTACATGACGTCGCAGCAGACTGGCATGCGGTGGTCCGGGCCGGGATAGCCCCCGACGATGCGGTGCAGGTCGCCGGCGCGCACGACGATGGTGTCCCGCCCGGCCTTTGCGCCATCGCCGAAGAGCCGTGCCAATGCTACGCGGAAATCGTCTGACGTCATGGGTGCTGCCGGGTCCGGATGCTTTAATCGTGGCGCGAGACGCACGGGGTTGCAAGCAAGCGCTCAGCGAGGCGGAAAGGGAGGCGTAGTGCAACTGAAATTGGAGGTGATGGTGGAGGAAGTGGGACGGCGGGCGGCCCGTGATGACGGGCGAGACGGCGGCCGGCAGATACCTGCACCCCTGCAAGGTGGGCGGTCAGGAGCGCGAGGGTCCGGCTTGGCCCTTGGGAGTCCCGGGCCGGTGAATTGCATCCTAATTAACTGTTTGATAAGGGTGTTTTTCTGGCGCGGTCGTTGCGCGCAGGTTAGGATCGGTGCGTTTTTGTTGCCGGTGGCCCTGTGCTTGGCAGCCGGCGCTGGACAGGATTCGAGGACGACTGGAATAGGCCAATGATGATCGGCTACGCGCGCGTCTCCACCGAGGACCAGAAGCTCGACCTGCAGCGGCAGGCGCTGCAGACGGCCGGTTGCGAGCGCATCTTCGAGGACACGGCCGGCGGCGCGGCCGAGCGCCCCGCCCTGCGCGAGGCGCTGGCCCAGCTCCGTGCCGGCGACACGCTGGTGGTGTGGCGCCTCGACCGGCGGGGCCGGTCGCTCAAGGACCTCATCGCCCACGCGGAGCCCCTGCGCACGCAGGGCGTCGGACTGCGCAGCCTGAAAGAGGCTATCGACACCGACTCCAGCACCGGCCAGCTCGTGTTCCATATTTTCGGCGCGCTGGCGGAATTCGAGCGGGCGCTGATCCGGGAACGCACGCGCGCCGGCCTGGCCGCCGCTCGCGCCCGCGGGCGCGTCGGCGGACGCCGCAAACGGCTCGGCGAGGAACAACGCCGCCACCCGGTCGAGCTCTACCGGTCGCGGCAGCGCACCGTCAAGGAGATCTGCTCGCTCGTGGGCGTCTCCCGCTCGACGCTGTACGCCTACGTCGACGAGTTCGCGGAAGGTGGTGGAGCCGCCGCTTCGGTCCCCGCCAGCCGTTGACCCTTTGATGCGAGGGCGGTCGAGCGGATCTGCAGAGCGTATGTGGCATCCTCTGGTGGACTCCGCGATAGGGATCGACGCCCGCCAGGGCCGAGACCCGGTACTCCGGGGCTCGGTGCGTGGCACGAGAGCCCGGCCCCCGAAGGGGGATCGCCCCGCCCCAGGAGACGCTTCCGGGGCGGTCCGCTCCAGATTGACACCGGATGCCTCCGCCGCTATTTTGCCCGGAGTAACCACGCTTCGGCGTGCTACCCGACCCCATGTGGGCGGCGGACCCTATGGCCACCATCGGTGGCCATGGCTTTATCTGGGACCTGCGATTTGCAGCGTTGCTTCATCGACGAAGCCGGGGACCTGCCGAAATCGAGGTGAGGCAGGGGCGCACCAGGCGTTATTTCAGGACTAAACCGGACGAACACGGCGGCAACAATCTGGGCGAACTACCGGACCCCTGAGTCCGGGTGGGACAAAAGGGGAAACGCGGCCAGTGGGCACGTCTCCCGAACGCCCTGGAGCAGGGTCGGGCGTTGACGCGCTTAAGGCCGCTGTTGACGAGGTGACATACAAAGGAGGGCACAAGGCATGACAGCGAGGACTTTGGTCTTTAGCTTCGACGGAACGGGAAACGAACCGACTGACGCGGAGGGATTCGAGCACGACGAGAGCATCAGCAACGTCTTGAAGCTGCATGTGCTCATGGGGGGCGGATTGAACGGAGAGGATGAAACGGAGACGAAGACCCCGCAAGACGAGGAGCAGCGGACGTACTACTACAACGGCATCGGCACACGGGAGGACGGCGAAGACATACCGCTAGTGGGATGGCTCGTCTCGAAAGTGACCGGCCTGGTCAACAGCGCCTTGGCTCCGAGATGGGGCGATGCGCGACGCATCCTGAAGGAGGCGATGGGCGATTTCGACAGCGCCAAGCCTAAGCCGCAGGATCGGATCGTGGTGTTCGGATTCAGCCGCGGCGCGGCGCTGGCGAGGAAGTTCGCGAGCATGGTGTTGGAAGAGAACAAGGAGCTGGAGGTCGCGTTCCTGGGCGTGTTCGACACGGTAGCGGCGATGGACGGCATCCACCGACGGGGCGAGACGATCAGCAGCGACGTGGTCTTCGAGGACGGCACCGTGAATTCGAAGGTGAAGCGGGCGGTGCATATCCTATCGCTTGACGAGGATCGGGTGGCGTTCGAGCCGACACAGATGAACCGCGATCCGGATGACGAGGAACGGATCCACGAGATCTGGTTTCCGGGCGTGCACAGCGACATAGGCGGCGGCTACTGGCACGACGGGCTGGCGGATGTCGCGCTGACCTACATGATCGACCAGTGCAAGGCGCAGTTGAAAAAACGCATCTCCATAGCGACGTCGAGCGCACAGAGGATCGGCGAGGTGCTGGAGTCGCAAGGCGACGTATTGCGCATGCTCGACGTCGACGACATCCTCATCCATCCCAACGTAACAGGCATGGCCCATGCGCACACCGAGGGTCTTGGCAAGCTGTATAGCAAGCAAGTCCGCAGGGTGTGCGTGCGGCAAGACGACAAGGCGCTCTCGAGTACGGATTTCCCGCCCTTGGTGCACCATTCGGTAAAGGCCCGATTCGACTTGGTTCCGGAGTATCGGCCGCCCGCGCTTCGGGGACTGGATTTCGAGGTACTGCCTTTGAATGGCAAGCGGAAGAAGGTTCGAGGAATCGCGGGATTACGCGAAATGGAGGATGCCCGGGACCGGGAGGAGAAGACCACGGGGTAGGACGGCTGGAGGCCGAGTCCATCGACTAGAGGGTGGCGGGAAAGGAAGGAGACAGGGAGTGGCAACGACGAGACACAAGGTCTTCGTGAGCTTCCATGAGAAGGACCGGAAGTACAGGAAGCTGTTCGCGGAGCACATGGGCGCCGACGTTGTCGACAAGTCGGTCGGGGACGGGGACATAGACCCGGAGTTGAAGGTCGACACGACGCGCGGGAAGATCCGCGACGAGTTCATTGCCGATGCGACGGTGGCGGTGGTCCTAGCCCGCATTTCTCACCAAGGGGGTTGAACAAAGGCCGCGTTCTGGGCGTAAATGTATGTTGGAACAAGCATTTACGGACACCGGAGACGCGGCCTTATGGGAACGGAGTGTAGCGCATCGCAACTGAAGTTTGGAGGTCTTGGAAAGCGCGCGGTGGTGGGTGTTTTCGATGGCGGCGAGATTGCGACGGACGGCGGCGGGCTGGCGTTGCGGGAGTTGGAGGAACGGGTCGGGATACTGAAGCGTCTGGGTGAGTGTTTTTCGGACCACCGCGATCCACGGCGCATCGAGCATCGCGTGGAGACGTTGGTGAAGCAGCGCGTGCTGGGCATCTGTCTGGGGTACGAGGATCTGAACGATCACGACGAGTTGTGCCGAGACCGGCTGCTGGCGCTGCTGTGCGATTGCGAGGATGTGGTGGGCGCACGTCGCCAGCGGGAGACGGACCGCGGCAAGCCGCTGGCTGGCAAGAGCACGCTGAACCGGTTGGAACTGACGCTGGCGGCGGACGCCGCGGCGCATCGCTACAAGAAGATCGTGGCGGACATGGCGGCGATGGACGGGTTGCTGGTGGAGACGTTCCTGGAGGCGCACGAGACGCCGCCGGCGCGCATTGTGCTGGATGTCGACGCCACCGACGACACCTTGCACGGTATGCAGGAAGGGCGCCATTTCCACGGTCATTACGACAGCTACTGCTACCTGCCGCTCTATGTCTTCTGCGGCGAGCACCTGCTGTGCGCGCGGCTGCGCTCGGCGTCGGTCGACGGCGCGGCGGGCACGGTTGCGGAACTCGACCGGATCGTCGCGTCGATCCGCGCGCGCTGGCCGGCGACGCGCGTCGTGGTGCGCGGCGACGGCGGCTTTTGCCGCGAGGACCTCATGGCGTGGTGCGAGGCGTGCGGCGTGGATTACGTACTCGGGCTGCCGGTCAACCCGCGCTTGACGGGCATGGTCGCGGCGACGCTGTACGAGACGCGCGTCATGGCCGAAATGACGGGCGAGACGACGCGGCGCTTCGACGCGCTGCGCTACGCGGCGCGCAGTTGGTCGCGGTCGCGGCGCGTGGTGGCGCGCGTGGAGCACTCCGCGCTCGGCCCCAACCCGCGCTTCGTGGTGACCAACATCGCGACCGAGGCGATGGACGAACAGACCCTGTACGAGAAGCTCTACTGTGCGCGCGGCGACATGGAGAACCGCATCAAGGAACAGCAACTCGACCTGTTCGCCGACCGTACCAGCACGGCCACGATGCACGCCAACCAACTGCGCCTGTACTTCGCCTCGTTCGCCTATGTGCTGATGCAGACGCTGCGTCGCGTCGGACTCGCCGGAACGCGGCTGGCCAAGGCGCAGTGCGGCACGATTCGCGACAAGCTGCTCAAGGTCGGCGTGCGGGTGCGCGTCAGCGTGCGCCGCATCAAGTTGTCCTTCTCCGAGTCCTGGCCGCGCGCCGCACTGTTCCGACAGATTCTGTACAACCTCCAGGCCATGCCATTGCGTTGTTGACGCAACGCTCGGTTCTCCGACTTTTCGCCGCCACTGGCATCTCGCCAGCGGTTGTACCTGTCCGGCAACCTTGGCGGCGCCCAGGTCAGCACCCCAATGACCCTTGGCGCCACCCGAATTCCCCTTTTTTCGCCCCTTTGCACGCCAACCCACCGGCTGTGAACGCAATATCACGAATTCCCCATACATTCGCCGTCCGTTCCGGCGTCGTTCGGGCATCATTCGTCGCATTGGTGAGAAATGCGGGCTAGTGGGCCGGTGCACATGGCAGCGCAAGTACGTCGACTGGGAGATTGGTTCTAGTCTGAGGGATACGCGCAAAAACTCGAGATGCGGCCTGATCGGGATCTGGTTGCCTACGCATCCCGATTTCGGAAAGCCCGATTACTGGAAGTCCTTGATCCCGCCGCGCCTAGCCGACAATGTGGGGGGGACCGGCGCGTTCGCCAGGGTGTACGACTGGCCGGATCCGTGGAGCACGGCGACGGTGCGTCGCTGGATCCACGCAGCGTTCGGTCGGCGTGATACTGTGGTTCCGGACAATTCGCGGAAGCAGTTCGTGCGCAATCGCGCCGGTCCATGCGCGAATGGCTGGACGGACTAGAACTGCCGGGAACGGGACGGCAGGTTTGTCGGCTACGGAGGCGGGAGCGGGGTAATGGCGATCGCAACACCGTTACAGATTGTGGTGAGTCGCGACGGGGACGACCGGCGCACGGAAGTCTACGTAGACACGCTGAGGGTGGCGTTCGAGGGCAGCGCGGAAGCGGCGAGTTCGCCGAGCGCCTATTTGGCGGACGCCGTGGACCTTGGGGTCCGGGTGTTGGAACCGGCGACGGACATCGACGAAGCGGAGATCGGAGCGTTGGTGGGCGGTGCGCAGGAGACGGTGGTCGTCGTGATCGGGGACGAATCGGAGCAGAGCGCGGCGCTTGAGGCTGTCGTGGGGCCGGAGCGCATGGTGCGGGTGGAGTCGCCAACAGCAGGTGCGGGCGCCGTTCAGGCTGCGCGCCGCGGTTCGGAGGAGTACGCGTTTGCGCCTGTGGTGACGACGTTGCGGACGATGGAGCGAGCGCGCGGCGTGTTGGCCGCGCGGATTGCTCGGAAGGTGGAGGGCACTTCGACGGGCGTGTTGAAGTTGTTCATCAGTCACGCGAAGACGGACGGTGTGGCGATGGCGAGGTCGCTGATCGGCGTGCTCCGCCAACTCCAGGAGGCGGACCCGGCCGGCGGCGGATTCCAGTATTTCTACGATGCGGAACACATCCCTCCGGGTACAGTGTGGCGGGAGGTGTTGGAGGCTCAGGCGAGCGGATCGGTGCTGATCGCGCTGCGCACGGAGGCGTACGAGAGCCGGTACTGGTGCCGTCGGGAGTTCCTGTTGGCGGAGTCGAACGGGATGCCGATTATTGTGGTGGATTTGCGGCGGGAGCAGTACCACGGCAGCGCGCTGCTTCCGTTCGAGGTCGCGCCGAGCGTTCGGGTGCACGACGGCAACCTGATCAGGGTGGTCCTTCACGCGATGGCGTCGCACCTGCGGGCGTTGCGTGTGGTAAGCGGAGCGGCGCCGGCCGTGAAGGTGCTTCCGCATCGGCCCTCGGTGTATTCATTGGCGGGTGCGTGTCGGGCGAGTGCCGGGTTGGAGCAGATAGCCCATCCGGCACCCAGGGTGCCGGACGCTTATGACAGGGCTGTTCAGCCGATCTTGAGATCGGCGGGAGGTGCTGCGAAACTCCTGACGTTCGACGAACTGGAGTAGTGAGATGTGGTCCATGGGCATTTCGGTCTCGCCGTCGGCGGAGGCGGAAAGACTCGGATACGACGAGCGCCAGATCAACCGGATGGTGATTCGGATGGCGCAGTACTTTCTCGACCGCGACATGCGGATCATCTTCGGCCACGACTGGCGCGAGGACGGCGTGATGCGGGCCGTGGCGGATTTCGCCGCCGTGGTGGCGGGACGCGCCGAAGAGCTTGTGGAGCCCGAAGAGGATTTGCATGGGTTGGAGGAGACGACGGACGTGTGGGTAGCGCGCATGGTCAATGTGGTACCGGCAAGCCGGGACGAGTTGAGCGGCGCGGCGCTGGAGGCGGAAAGGGACAGCGGGGGTGCGTTGAGCGTGATAGCGGCTGGCGACCTGACGTCCGAAGTCTGGGATCACTGGGGTTCGGAGATGAAGGCGCGCGGATGGGTCACGACGGGTGGCAGAGGGGGCGAGCTGACCCGGCTCAGGCACTGTTTGACTATGATGCTGTCCCCCGGCTGCCGCGTGTGTCTGGGCGGTCGCACGGAGGGTTACCAGGGCCGGGAACCCGGCGTTATGGAAGAGGCGCGGCTGGCTCTGACGTACCGGAAGCCTCTCTACCTGATGGGCGGATTCGGGGGCGCGACCCGGTTGTTCGGGGCGGCGCCGGAGCATGGCGGAGAGCCGTACTGGGACGCAAACAACGGGTTGAGCGGGGAAGAGAAGCGCGAGCTGTTCGAGACTACGGATGTGGAGGGGGCACTTGGACTGATCTCGCGTGGTATCGAGGTCCAGGGACAGAGTAGGCAATACTCGTCGTGAGGCAAGCGGGAGCCTGGTTCAGTTAAGCCGCGTGCTCTAGGGGGAGACTGGGGCGGCGAAGGCGAGCGTGAGTGTGCCGAGGAACGCCCCGGCGCCTAGCCCGCATTTCTCACCAATGCGACGAATGATGCCCGAACGACGCCGGAACGGACGGCGAATGTATGGGGAATTCGTGATATTGCGTTCACAGCCGGTGGGTTGGCGTGCAAAGGGGCGAAAAAAGGGGAATTCGGGTGGCGCCAAGGGTCATTGGGGTGCTGACCTGGGCGCCGCCAAGGTTGCCGGACAGGTACAACCGCTGGCGAGATGCCAGTGGCGGCGAAAAGTCGGAGAACCGAGCGTTGCGTCAACAACGCAATGGCATGGCCTGGAGGTTGTACAGAATCTGTCGGAACAGTGCGGCGCGCGGCCAGGACTCGGAGAAGGACAACTTGATGCGGCGCACGCTGACGCGCACCCGCACGCCGACCTTGAGCAGCTTGTCGCGAATCGTGCCGCACTGCGCCTTGGCCAGCCGCGTTCCGGCGAGTCCGACGCGACGCAGCGTCTGCATCAGCACATAGGCGAACGAGGCGAAGTACAGGCGCAGTTGGTTGGCGTGCATCGTGGCTGTGCTGGTACGGTCGGCGAACAGGTCGAGTTGCTGTTCCTTGATGCGGTTCTCCATGTCGCCGCGCGCACAGTAGAGCTTCTCGTACAGGGTCTGTTCGTCCATCGCCTCGGTCGCGATGTTGGTCACCACGAAGCGCGGGTTGGGGCCGAGCGCGGAGTGCTCCACGCGCGCCACCACGCGCCGCGACCGCGACCAACTGCGCGCCGCGTAGCGCAGCGCGTCGAAGCGCCGCGTCGTCTCGCCCGTCATTTCGGCCATGACGCGCGTCTCGTACAGCGTCGCCGCGACCATGCCCGTCAAGCGCGGGTTGACCGGCAGCCCGAGTACGTAATCCACGCCGCACGCCTCGCACCACGCCATGAGGTCCTCGCGGCAAAAGCCGCCGTCGCCGCGCACCACGACGCGCGTCGCCGGCCAGCGCGCGCGGATCGACGCGACGATCCGGTCGAGTTCCGCAACCGTGCCCGCCGCGCCGTCGACCGACGCCGAGCGCAGCCGCGCGCACAGCAGGTGCTCGCCGCAGAAGACATAGAGCGGCAGGTAGCAGTAGCTGTCGTAATGACCGTGGAAATGGCGCCCTTCCTGCATACCGTGCAAGGTGTCGTCGGTGGCGTCGACATCCAGCACAATGCGCGCCGGCGGCGTCTCGTGCGCCTCCAGGAACGTCTCCACCAGCAACCCGTCCATCGCCGCCATGTCCGCCACGATCTTCTTGTAGCGATGCGCCGCGGCGTCCGCCGCCAGCGTCAGTTCCAACCGGTTCAGCGTGCTCTTGCCAGCCAGCGGCTTGCCGCGGTCCGTCTCCCGCTGGCGACGTGCGCCCACCACATCCTCGCAATCGCACAGCAGCGCCAGCAGCCGGTCTCGGCACAACTCGTCGTGATCGTTCAGATCCTCGTACCCCAGACAGATGCCCAGCACGCGCTGCTTCACCAACGTCTCCACGCGATGCTCGATGCGCCGTGGATCGCGGTGGTCCGAAAAACACTCACCCAGACGCTTCAGTATCCCGACCCGTTCCTCCAACTCCCGCAACGCCAGCCCGCCGCCGTCCGTCGCAATCTCGCCGCCATCGAAAACACCCACCACCGCGCGCTTTCCAAGACCTCCAAACTTCAGTTGCGATGCGCTACACTCCGTTCCCATAAGGCCGCGTCTCCGGTGTCCGTAAATGCTTGTTCCAACATACATTTACGCCCAGAACGCGGCCTTTGTTCAACCCCCTTGGTGAGAAATGCGGGCTAGGCTAACGCTCCAATATGACTTCGTTCCAGCTTGGCGGACGCCCTTCCCGGAGCAGCTTGGTGACCGACTCGCGCGCGACGTCGAAGCCGGCCTCAAAAGCGTCTCTCTTGGAAGCTCGCGAGGGTTCCTTGTTGCGTCGGTGGACGATTCCAGATCGGGCGTCGTACAGCTGTCCGACTTTCTTGAACACGGACAGACGATCTTTCGTTTCGGACTTCAGAAAACAGGCGGAACGGATCTTGAGCTTGACTGATCTCTCCCTGGTCGAGTTCGTACATCTGCTCCAGTGCGATGGCGACGTCCAGGATCCTGTCGTCGTCGGCATAGCGGCCGCTGCGCGAGAGGGCCTCAGACAACCGCGGAACGACCGAACCATACTCCCGATACCGATTGCGGTCCGGTTCCGAATACAGCGGGCTTGCCTGTTCGAGGGCATCATCGTCGAGTTCGAACGGATCCCCTAGGCTGGCGTAGCCCCGTGCCCACGTGTCCACCAACATATTGCCGCTGAGCCGCGGTGCGCCGAGTAGCAGCGGGACCGTGCGATGCGTGCGATGGGGAAAGACCGCCATGGAGACGATCGGGGCGGCTTGATACACCGAGAGAAGCGCCAGGAAGTCCCGCGCGTCGAGGTAGAACGAACCCATGTCGTACGCCCGCGCCGGACCGCCCGAAGGAGGAAACAGAACCGGCCTCCACGGAACCGCTTCGACAATCGCGCCGACGCCCTCCCAGGCGTCTCGGCGTTCACTGGGTGGGGCAACATTCCGCAGGACCTCAATGTCCAGAATGTCTTTTGTCTTGTGCAGTGGAACCGCGTGGAGCTTCTCTGTGATCTCGACCTCCTCGCTGAGGCGCAGGCCGTAGAAAACCGCGATGTGGTATCCGGTCGTCAGGGGGTGATGGACTGCGTCGCACTTTTCGACGAGGCTCCGATCCAGCAGGGTGAGCAGCTCCCGTGAAGCGGTTTCGAATCCGTTCTCGCCGGCGTCTCTCGCCCGACAGAGCAGCCCGGCAAGAACGTTCAGGCGCGATGTCGCATAGTCCCGATCGAAGGCTCGTACGACGAATTCCTGCCAACGCTCTTCCGCTCTCAGGACCTCGGCCAGCGCCGGGTGGTTCGCCAGAACGTCCTCCGCATAGCGCAAGGCGGCACGTAGCGGCGCATATTGGCTAACGTCGGAAGCCGCCCGCCCGTAACAGACGTCAGCGTAGAACGTACGGAGATAGCCGGCTGGATCCGATCCTTCGAAACGATGCGGGTTTTGACGGTCCTCCCGCTCTTGCCGTCGACGGAACTCCTCAAGCTCGTCAAGGTGTTCCGCTTGAGCTTTGTCGAGGCTGCTAAGGGCATGTACGAGGTCGTCACGCCAAGCTCGGTCGTGGGATCTTGTCACTGACGCATGGCTCCTCGATGCACGGCCGGAGTTCGTGGAGGAAGTTCGATGGCAAGATGTTAACGGCTGCGCTGCGTGGACTCCAATGGTGGGGTGGAATGCGATTCCGTTGGCGCAACGACGGGAACAGACCTTTGATCGATGCGATCTCGGGGTTGTGAACCTTTCGCAACGTCTTCGAGCACCACGACCTCATGTCGGCGGGTGCGCTGGACGTGTGCCAGGCGGAGTATCGGATTCGCTTTCAGTCGGTATCGACACGCGGGATCGGGGTGGGGCGCCGGATGACGATGGGTGGCTATGGGATGCAGGGCACGTCCACTCTCGCATGGATCGACGCCGCCCGGCAGCGACGCGCGAGTACGGCTGCGCGCGCGAAGCTCTAGGCGCCCTCGTCGAGATAGTCCGCCCACTGCTGCATCACCGGCCGGCGCTTTTCGAGGAGGTCGTCGCGGGCGTACGCCTGCACGGTCTTCGAGCCCTCGACGTGCGCGAGGCACAGTTCGGAAAGCTCGTGGTCGATCCCGTGGTTGGGCGCCCAGTCCTTGAAGCTCGACCGGAACCCGTGCGGCGTGGCGTCGATGCCGGCGCGCCGCAGCGCCGCGGCGATGGCGTAGCCGCCGATCGGGCCGCCGTTGCGGCTGTGGAACAGGTACGCGGACCCGTTGCGCGCAAGGGCCGCCCGCACGACGGCGACCGCCTGCCGCGATAGCGGCACCCGGTGTGCGCGCGACATCTTCATGCTCTCGGCGGGCGCCGTCCAGACGGCGGCGTCGAGGTCGAACTGATCCGGAGTGGCGCGGCGGATCTCCGCCTGCCGAGCGGCGGTCAGCACGGTCAGCCGCACGGCGAGCTTGGCGAGGGACGGCCCGGAGTCGATCCGCCGCAGCGCGGCTCCGACTTCCGAGTAGTGCAGCGCCGTGTGGTGCTTCACCGCCGTGGTGCGCTTGGGCAGTTCGGCCAGCACCGTGGACACCGGGTTGTCGTTCGGCCGGTGCTCGCGCAGGGCTGCCCAGCGCAACACGGCGGCGATGTGGGTACCCACGGCCCGCGCAGTGGGATGCTTCCCGGCCATGGCCAGAGGCCGCAGCACGTCGTCCACCGCCGCGGTGCCGATCTGGTCGACGGGGATGTCGCCGAGCTGCGGCAGCACGTAGGTCTGCATCCGCGCCCGCCAATCACGCGCGGTGGGCGATTCCGTGCCGCCCTTCCAATCCAGTGCCGCCTGCCGGAACGCCTCGGCCTCCGCGAAGCGGAAGCTCGGCACCCGCGGACGCCGAGGATCGGCGCCGTTCCTGGCGATGGCGCGGTTGCGGGCCGCGGTCTCGCGCGCGTCGGCGAGGCTCACGAGGTCGGCGGCGCCCAGGCCGATGTCCCGGCGCTTGCCGTGGATGATGATCCGCTGGACCCACGACTTGGCGCCCGATTTCTGGATGCGTAGCATCAACCCGTTGCCGTCGACGAGGATGCCGGGCTTGCTGGCGCAGCGTACCTGTGCCACGGTGAGGGCGTTGCGGACGAGTCGGGGCATGGCTGTCGTCGTCTTGGGGACGCGGAACAGTCTACCGGATCGAGTTTGTTCGCACAACCGTTCACACAATAACCGTGCGTTTTGGCGGTCTCTCGTGAGGCGTTTTGAACCGCGAAAAGGGCCGGATTTGTAGGATGAATTGTTATTTATTAGTTTGATAAATAAAGACTTATCGGACGTTACGGCACGCGTTGAGCCGGTGGGATCCGGCTTGGCATCAACGTAGGGTTGTCTTGTTCCATGCAAGCCTGCGCCATGGAACGGCGCAGGCTCACAGGTCGGTCAGGTTGGGCGACAAGCGGCGCCAACGGCGACGGTTGTCGTCGCCCGGGGATGTGCATGAATTCGAGAACGGGACGCCACAAGGGCGTCCCCTACATCCGCCCGTTCTTGGAGCCGTGCATGAATTCGAACCGGGGCCATGGGGGCGACGCTTGTCGTCGCCCGTGTTGAGCCTGTGCAAGCCCCTGGCCACGGGACGGGACAAGCCCGTCCCCTACGGCGCCTTGAAATAGCGGTCCATCGCGTCGAGCTTCTCCTTGCGTAGCCCGCTGATCACCGTGGGATTCGCGGAGATATCCAGGACCTGTTCGGCATCCAACCCGTACGCCGGCCACTCGGGCAGTCCCTCGCCGTTCGGATTCCCGTGCTTTGCGAAGTTCGTCCAGTAGCCGCTCATCAGCCGCGCGACTTCGAGGTCCTCCGGTCGCGGTTCGCGGGAGGACGTCTCGTGGAAGCCCAGGTGCGGGTTCCCGAATGCGTACGCGATCTCGGCGGCATGGAAGGCACCGTTGGAGGTGCCGTACTCCCCACCCACGTCCGGCGCGTGGGTGAAGAAGTAGAGCCAGGCCGGATCCCCGTGCCCAGTGTGCGCCCGCCCCCAGGTCCGCATCTCCCACGCAAAGAAGCGGTCCGAGAGAATCTGCTGTCCGGCGAGCGTGGGGCTGACTTCCGCATCCTCCGCGTAGGCGGCGAGGATTTCCGGCGCGAATTCCCCCCAGGCCGCCTCCTGGTTCACGCGATAGGTGTCCTCGTCGAGCGGGTCCTGGCCCAGGGACATGGTCGTCCACTCGTCCGCATTCGAGCCGAGCAGCACCGGCACGCGGCTGTGTCTGCCCTCGGCCACCAGGTCCGCCATCGTTGCCGGGAACACGCGGCCGTCGACGTAGACGATCTGACCGCCCGACGGCGGTTGTTCCGCAAGCTTCGCGTAGAGCGTCTCGGCCGGCATGGCGCGAAGCGCCGCGAGGTCCCGGGCGCCCGCGAACTCCGCGGTAGACACACCCACCGAGTGGCCGGACACCCCGGCGGACGTGTCCTCGGCCAGTTGCGGGTGCGGCTCGAAGCAACCGCCCGACTGGCCGATGGCGCGGTGGAACAGGCCCTTCGCGAGTGGCGATGCGTACAGGTAACAGACGCTCCACGAGCCCGCCGACTCGCCGAAGACAGTGACGTTCCCCGGGTCGCCGCCGAACACCGTGATGTTGTCGCGCACCCATGCGAGGGCGGCGATCTGGTCGAGGATGCCGTAGTTGCCGGAAACGCCGTCCGGCGACTCCGCCGACAACTCCGGATGCGCGAGGAAGCCCATCGGGCCGAGCCGGTAGTTGATGCTCACCAGCACGACGCCCTGTTCGGTGAGCGCGCCGCCGTCATACATCGGCAAATGGCCGTGGCCGATCCGCAGGCCACCGCCGTGGATCCACACCATGACCGGCGCATCGTCGCCCGCGACGGATCGCGTCCAGACGTTGAGATAGAGACAGTCCTCGTCCCGTTCTATGGGACCGCGGCTGTAGAAACCTTCGAGGATGGGCTGCCAGCAGGGCGTACCGAAGGCGAGCGCATCCCGGGGCGCCTCCCAGGCGGCCGGCGGCTCGGGCGCCTTCCAGCGCAGGTCGCCCACCGGCGGTGCGGCGTAGGGAATACCGCGGAAGATGCGCAAGTCGTCAGTCGACTCGCCGCGCACCGGTCCGGCGGTCGTGAGCAACACGTCCGGGTCCGGTGCAACCTGCGGTGCTTCCGCCGTGCAGCCACCCAGCAACGCAACGACCAGGCCGCTCCAAAGTACCTTCTTCTGTCTTGATTGTCTTCATTGTCGCCTCCCGCTTGTCCCTGCCCCGATCGGACGTGCTTGGCCTCGGCGTCGAACGGCAGCGTCCGAGCGTGGAACCGGACCGCTCCATGCAGGCACCGCCTGGCGGTCTCTACACGTAGTGCAACCATCGCTCGAAGTCCGAATCCTCCCCGCGCCAGATGCGCCGGAGCGCCTCCCTGAGCCGTACCGAGACCGCCCCCGGCTCGCCGTTACCC
Source organism: Candidatus Azotimanducaceae bacterium (assembly GCA_965248075.1). Lineage (GTDB taxonomy): Bacteria > Pseudomonadota > Gammaproteobacteria > Pseudomonadales > Azotimanducaceae > VXNE01. The sequence continues at coordinate 77,265 of CBDFIL010000001.1, forward strand.
ACCGCGCGCCGGTCGACGCGCACGACCGGCATGATCCCGACCGAGGACGCCGTCAGGAAGACTTCCCCCGCCGCGTGCAGCTCGTCCACCGTCAGGTCGCGCACGGCGCAGTCGAGGCCGAGCGACCCGGCCAGTTCCAGGACCGATGTCCGCGTGATGCCGTGCAGCACCTTGTGTTCCGGCGGCGTGACGAGGCCATCGGGGCCGACCGTGAAGATGTTCGACGTCGGCGCCTCGGCGACGTACCCGTCGCTGTCGAGCAGCACGATCTCGTCGAAGCCCTCCTTGCGCGCGCGCCACTTCGCGAACATGGCCGACGTGTAGTTCGCCGCCATCTTGGCCTGCGCAGGGATGATGTCCGGGCGCCGATTCCTGATGTCGCGTTCCACCTTGAGCGACAGGGATTCCCCCCAACGGTACGCGCCGCCGTGCTGCTCGATGACGTCGGCGACCACGTCGTAGGCGCAGATGAAAACCCCGACGCGGGGATCCTGCGGAACGAGTTCCGCCTCGATGGAGGGGATGAGCGCGCTGATCTTCAGCGACTTCGAACCCGGGTTGCGCCGCACCGCTGCTACGCAGCCCTCGATAAGTGCGTCGCGCGTATAGGCGATGGGCAGCCCCATCAGTGCGCAGGTCCGCAACAGCCGATCGATGTGGTCGCCGAGCCGGAACACCGCGACGCCCCGGCGTGCCTCGTGCACGCTCGTGTAGTCGAACGCGAGGGACCCCCGCTGCAGGCTCTGGGACAGGATGTGCACGGTCGCATCGCGCCAGTGCACGAACTCCCCGTCGCGCCACACCCATCGATCGACGTCGCTCACGTTACGGTTGCCCCCACCCGCCACTCCGCGGGAATGCGACCCGGTCGTCCTCGTAGCGCAGTCCGTCGGGTCGGTCGGCAGCCAGCAACAGCGGTCCGTCCAGATCGACGAACACCGCGTCCTGTGCGAGCAGCAGGGCCGGGGCCATGCTCAGCGAAGTGGCTACCATGCACCCGATCATGATACCGAAGCCCAGGTCGCGGGCCCGTTCAACCAACCGCAACGCTGCCGTGAGTCCGCCCGCCTTGTCGAGCTTGACGTTCAGCATCTCGTACTTGCCGGACAACGCGGCAAGATCCACGTCTCCGTGCAGACTCTCGTCCGCGCCAAGCGCTACCGGCGCGTCCCAGTCCGACAGGGCTTCGTCCGCTGCCGCGGGCAACGGCTGCTCGATGAGTTCGACACCCAGTTCGGCCGCTGCGGGAGCCACGAGTTCGAGCCCTGGCATCGTCCAGCCCTCGTTCGCATCGACGATCAGGCGCGCGGCGGGGGCCGCTTCGCGCACCGCACGCAGTCGTGTCACATCCTCCGACGGGTCGCCGCCGAGCTTGATCTTGAGCAATGGGCGCGCGGCGTTTCGCCGGGCGCCATCGGCCATGTCGGCCGCACCGGCGAGCACGATCGTGTAGGCGGTCACGACGGGGCGCGGCGGCGGCAGCCCGGCCAGCCGCCAAACCGGGCGCCCGGTGCGTTTCGCTTCGAGATCCCACAGCGCACAATCAACGGCGTTGCGCGCGGCGCCCGCCGGCATCGCCCCGAGCAGTCCGTCACGAGAAAGCGCGCCGTGCCGCGCTCGTGCGAAGGCGCGGATGGCTTCGAGTGCCGCCGGGACTGTCTCGCCGTAGCGCGCATACGGCACCGCCTCGCCGCGGCCCTCGAAGCCGTCCTGCCGCGCCGTCACCACCACCACGTCCGCTCGGGACTTCGCGCCCCGCGAAATCGTGAACGGCGCGGCAAGTTCCCAGGACTCCGCGCGGGCCTCGAGCGCCGCGTCACCCATCGAGCAGCGCCTCGACGATCGGTCCCACGCCGAACCGCAGCGGGTCCGTGGCCGGCAGGACAAGCTCCTGCCGCAAGGTGTCGAGCGTACGGAGCGCCGCGCTCTCGGTGAGCGCGGCGGTATTCACCGCCACCCCGACGCAGCGAACATCCGGATTCGTCAACCGACCGAGCGCCACCGTCGCCTCGATCACGTCCGCCACGGTCGGCATGGGCGCGGCAACGTTGCGCATCGTTGCGCGGGTCGGTTCGTGACAGACCACGAACGCGTCCGGCTGCGCTCCGTGCAACAGACCAAGAGAGACGCCGGCGAACGATGGATGAAAGATCGAGCCCTGGCCTTCCACCACGTCCCAGTGCTCTTCGGCAGCGGCCGGCGTCAGCACTTCCACCGCACCCGAGATGAAGTCCGCCGGCACCGCGTCGACGGCGACCCCTGCTCCCGCGATCAGGATGCCGGTCTGACCGGTCGCCCGAAAGTCCGCATCGAGGCCACGTTCGCGCAGCGACCGTTCGAGAGCCAGCGCCGTGTACTTCTTCCCGACCGCGCAATCCGTGCCGACGGTCAGGAGCCGTTTGCCCGACCGTCTGCGGCCCGAGCCGGTCGGAAAGCCCCGGGTCGGGCTGCGCACGTCGATCAGTCGCCGACCGTGCCGGCCGGCGGCGTCGCGCAGCACCTCGAACTCCGACAGCCGCGTGTGCAGGCCGCTCGCCACGTCCATCCCCCGCTCGACCGCCTCGACGAGTATCGGTAGCCAGGCTTCGGGCAGCACGCCACCGGGACCGACCACTCCGATGACCAGCGTCTTCGCGCCCCGCCGCGCGGCTTCGGCCACGGTCATGTCGGGCAGACCATGGTCCGCGCGGCAGTTCGGCAGGCGCAATTGCCCGAGACAACGTTCCGGACGCCAGTCGACGATCCCCTGCCCTGTCTTCGCCGCCAGGGCGTCCCTGGCATCGCCCGCGAAGATCAGGTACGGCGACTCGATGCGCAACAGGCCTTCCATGGTGCCCGTCAGGTCAGGGCGGCGTAGCGCTCCTCGAGCGCGGCCTTGAGGTCGGCGGGATAGGACGGCAGCGCGGCGTCGAGGCGCGCCGCGATCTCCGAGAGATGCTCATTGTCTTCGCGCCCGCCCCAGGTCTTCACGTAGGAACCGTCCCGGTAGCCGTGCGCCTGGCGGAACGAATTGAGCACGTTCTTGCCGATGTAGGCGTCGTGCAGTTCGTCCAGGGACATCGGCAGCGCGTTCATCACGCCGACGAAGGCATCGAGGTCGAACGCCCGGGCGCGCAAGGTAGCGAGCGCCAACGCTTCCACGGCGGCGCGCAGGTCAGCCGTGTCCGAAGGCGCAGTGAGCGCGGTCATGCGCTCCGCCAGACGCTCGTCCACCAACCCCGCCCGCAGCAGATCGGAGAGACCGAAATGCCAGATGTCGACGATTTCGAGGCGCACCTGGTCGAGGTTCACCTCCTGGTGCTTCCACCACTTCCATCCGAAGTGGTCGAGGAGTTCGGCGCACTCAATCCAGACCGCGCGGTAATACGCGTATCCCCGCGTGCGCCATTCCGGGTGGACTTCCCGGTTGTATCCGTCCTGCAGCGCCGCCATGTTGCGCAACTTCGGGAGGTAGTCGTTCAACGATCCTGCCCTCGACTTCGTCGCTCGGACCCGGCACGGCAAGACGGTTTCGACCCGGCGAGCCACGCCAGCGAGGCATCGCCGCGGGCCGACCCGGTGCGGCAGGACACCCCTGTGTTGCAGTAGACTCTCACGCCTTTGTTTCCGAGGGAAGGCAATCGATGGACCTGTCCTACGGCCCACAATACGAAGAGTTCCGGCAGGAAATCCGCGATTTCATCGCCGAACACCGCGACGCGGCGCCGCGCGGACAGGGCATGCGCTCCGAACCCGTACGCAAGTGGCAGAAGCTCCTGATCCGGCATGGCTACACCGCACGCACCATCCCGGCCGAGTACGGCGGGCACGGCGGCGAGCCGGACATCCTGAAGGCTCGCATCATCGGCGAGGAGTTCGCTGCGGCCCAGGTGCCGTCGGGGCTCGGCGGCCAGGGCATTTCCATGCTGGTACCCACGCTGCTCGAACTCGGTACCGAGGAGCAGAAACGTACTTTCATACCCCAGACGCTGGCCGGCGAGATGATCTGGTGCCAGGGCTACTCGGAGCCCGGCGCCGGATCGGACCTCGCGAGCCTGCGTACCTCCGCGGTCCTCGACGGCGACGAGTGGGTCATCAACGGTTCCAAGATCTGGACCTCGACCGCCCACATGGCGGACTGGATCTTCTGCCTCGTGCGTACCGAACCCGACGCGCCCAAGCACCAGGGCATCAGCTTCCTCTTGTTCCGCATGGACACCCCGGGCATAGAGATCCGGCCCCTCATGGACATGACCATGGTGAACAACTTCAACGAGGTCTTCTTCACCGACGTGCGCGTGCCGAAGGATCAGATCGTCGGCAAGCGCGGCGAGGGCTGGTACGTGGCGAACGCCATCCTCGGCCACGAGCGCGACAGCCTCGGCGACCCCAACGCCGCGCTCATGCGCCTCAACCGTCTCATCGAGTTGATGAAGACGGAGACCGTGGACGGCCAGCGGGCCATCGACAACCCCACCTTCCGGGACCGGCTCATGAAGATGCAGGGACGTGTCACGGCCATGCGTTTCAACGACATGCGCATACTGAGCGCGCGCCTGAACCAGGCCGACGCCGGCCTCGCCCGCATGATCACCAAGCTGCAGGCGACAGAACTCCGCCACGAACTCGAGGGGCTCGCCATCGACATCATGGGCGAGTTCGGACTCATGTACGGCAAGAATCCCCAACTGCGCGACCAGGGCAGCTGGCAGACGCATTACATGTATTTCCTCGGCCTCATCATCGGCGGCGGCACGTCGCAGATCCAGAAGAACATCATCAGCGAACGCGGCCTCGGCATGCCCCGGGAGCCCAAGGCCGTGGTCCGGGCGGAGAACTGAAGCCATGGAATTCGGGCTTTCCGAAGAGCAGACCCTGTTGCGCGACAGCGTCGAACGCTTCCTCGACGACCACTCGGACCTCGACCGCGTGCGCAAGTACGCCGACGACCTCGACGACCGGGGCGACGACCTCTGGGCCGGCCTGAGCGAGCTCGGCGTGCCGGCGCTGCTCGTCCCCGAAGCGCATGGCGGCGTGGGGCTCTCGGGCCTCGATGCGGCGGTGGTGGCCGAGTCCCTCGGTGGCCACGTTGCGCCGGCGCCCTTCCTTGCGAGCGGCGTGCTTGCCGTCACCGCGTTGCGGCTGGCCGGTGACGACGCACAGCAGGCGGAGTACCTGCCGCGGATCGCCGACGGCAGTCTACGCATGGGCGCGGCCCTCTCCGAACTCTCCGGAGCGCGCGCGGACGCGGGCGTTCATGCGTCGGACCCAGGCACGTTGGCCGGCAAGGCGCTCTTCGTTCTGGACCCGGACGCCGATGCGTTCCTGGTGGCCGACTGCGGCCGGCGTCTGCATATCGTGGATCGCACGGCGGACGGCGTGCAGCTCGAGTTCCTGTCGAACGTCGACCGGACCCAACGGATCGCCGAACTGACGCTCGACAACGCGGCGGCGGAAACGCTGTCCGGCAGCACCGACCCGGATTTGTGTCTGCAGGTCATCGATACCGGGCGGGTCATGCTCGCCGCAGACACGCTCGGTGCGGCGCAGGAGATGCTCGACCAGTCGGTTGCGTATGCGAAGCAACGCGAACAGTTCAACCGCGTCATCGCTTCGTTCCAGGCGGTCAAGCACATGTGCGCGGAGATGGCGGCGGAGATCGAACCCGCCCGGGCGCTGGTATGGTACGCCGCCCATGCACTCGACGAGTCCCCCGAGGAAGCGCGGCTGACCGCCTGCCACGCCAAGGCGCACCTGGCCGAGGTGGGACAGTTCGTATCGAGGACCGCGACGATCGTGCATGGCGGCATGGGCTTCACCGACCTGCTCGGCCTGCACTACTGGTTCAAGCGCATCGGCTTCAACCGACAGATCCTGGGCGGACCCGAGCGCGTCCGCGAGGAAGCGGCACAGGCACAGGGCCTAGCCTAGCCCGCATTTCTCACCAGGGGCCGTGATGATCGCGGAGGATTTTGGTCCTGTGCGCACGACGCTTGCGTCGCGCTCGCCGACCGAAAGCATAGCGGGGACTACGGTTGAGGGAGCACGTGCGCGCACGGGGCCAAAAGACCCGCGAGGGCGCGGCCAGCGCAGTCCGCAATCGGCACGATCATCGACATCGGGGCAAACTTCTTGAAACCCATGAGCTTTTTGACACCGACAAGCGGCCTGGTGAGAAATGCGGGCTAGTGTCGTGTCCCGCAAGCTCGTGGGACACGACACCAGCAGGCCAGCGGACGGTTCGTCCTGCACCCCGCCTGGACGGCGCACCAGCATTGGTTCCACGGGAGTTTCGCGCCAGCGAACTCCCACCCGTCCGCCAGGACGGGCCGCGACCGAGGGTCGCGCTCGTCCCCGCGGGCGTCCTGGCCCGATAGCCGTTGAAATCCGGACAGTGTGCACCCAAATTACCCATGGAGTGACTGTTTGGTGACGACGTTGAATGAACTGCCTATCCTACCGTTGCGCGATACGCTGGTCTTTCCGGAATTGTTCGTCTCCATCAAGGTGGGGCGCCGCGGCTCGCTGGCGGCGCTGAAGGCCGCCGTCGAGGCGGATCGCCTCCTGATCACGGTCCTGCAACGCAAGCCCGAAACGGACGAGCCCGACCTCGACGACCTCCACGGCATCGGTACGGTGTGCAAGGTCACGCGTGTCGAGCAGAGCGAGGGCGGAGCGGTTGTGGTGGTTCAGGGCGTCAGTCGCGTGCGTCTCGGCGAACTCGTGCCGAACGACGAATACCTTGCGGTGGCCTACGAGGAACTTCCCGCCCTGTCCACCGATGTCGGCGAGCCCGAACAAGCGCGCGTCGACGCCCTGCTGTCCGAGACCCTCGAAGTGGCACGGCGCATCGCCAACCTCATCGACAACGAGAACGGCGACCAGATATTCGCGCAGTTCATGGGTGCGAACGACAACGCCATCACCCAGATGTACCGCATCGCGAGCTTCGCGCAGCAGAGCATCGAACTCGAAGCCCAGCAGCAGATCCTGTCGATCGAGTCGACGCGCGAACTCCTCGAAATGATGCTCGGGAAGCTGTCCCACCAGGCTTCGGTGATGCAGCTGCGCCAGGAGATTGCGTCGCAGACGCGTGACGACATCGACAAGCAGCAGCGCGAACAGCTGTTGCGCCAGCAGAAACGCGCCATCGAGCAGGCACTCGGCGAGGAAGACGGCGACGAGGATCTCGCCGAGATCAAGGACCAGTTGCGGCAGGCGAACCTGCCCGAAGCCGCGCAGAAGGAGGTCGAACGCGAACTCAAGCGCCTCGGACGCATGTCCCCGAACGCTGCGGACTACCAGGTGGCGCGCAGCTACATCGAGCTTGTCGCGGAACTGCCCTGGAACATCGTTACCGAGGACACGTTGGACCTCGGCCACGCGCAGAAGGTGCTCGACGAGGACCATTACGGGCTCGACGACATCAAGGAACGTATCCTGGAGTCCCTCGCCGTCCTGCAACTCAACCCGGAAGCCAAGGCGTCGATCCTGGGCTTCGTCGGCCCGCCCGGCGTCGGCAAGACCTCCCTCGGGCAATCCATCGCCCGGGCGATGGGCCGCAAGTTCGAACGCATGAGCCTCGGCGGACTGCACGACGAGGCCGAGCTTCGGGGACACCGCCGCACCTACATCGGCGCGATGCCCGGGCGCATCCTGCAGGCCGTCCGGCGCGCCGGCGTGCGCAATCCCGTACTGATGCTCGACGAGATCGACAAGCTCGGGCGCGACTTCCGCGGGGACCCGGCCGCCGCGCTCATGGAGATTCTCGATCCGGCCCAGAACCGGGAGTTCCGCGACAACTACCTCAATCTCCCGTTCGACCTGTCGAAAGCGCTGTTCATCACCACGGCGAACACGCTGGAAGGCATCCCGAGGCCGCTGCTCGATCGAATGGAGGTGCTGGAGTTGACTGGCTACAGCGACCTCGAAAAGACCGAGATCGCCCGGCGCTACCTCATCCCGCGGCAACAGGAGAACGCCGGTCTCAAGGAAGAGAGCTTTACCTTCGACGACGGCGCGCTGCGCAAGATCATCCGCCGCTACACCCGGGAAGCCGGAGTGCGCGAACTCGAGCGCAGCCTCGGCCGCATCGCGCGCAAGCGCGCGCGCCAGAGCCTGCAGGATGATGCCTCCGCATTGGGCATCGAGGCCGGCGAACTGCGCGACCTGCTCGGACCGGAGAAGTTCAAGTCCGACAAGGGACGGGAAAACCTGGCCGCCGGCGTCGCACCCGGGCTCGCCTGGACCGAGTCCGGCGGCGACGTGCTGTACGTGGAGGCAGCGCTGACCCACAAGGACGAGAAGGTGACCATCACGGGGCATCTCGGACAGGTCATGCAGGAGTCCGTGAAGGCCGCCCGCTCCTACATCTGGTCCGCCGCGGAGGACCTGCACATCGACCGCAAGCAGATCGAGGAGTGCGGCGTGCATGTGCACGTGCCTGCCGGAGCGGTACCCAAGGACGGACCCTCCGCCGGTATTACCATGGCCACGGCCCTCGCCTCCGCATACAGCAGGAAGCACGTGCGCGACGACATCGCCATGACCGGAGAGTTGACCCTCACCGGGCTCGTTCTGCCGGTCGGCGGCGTACGCGAGAAGATTCTCGCCGCCCACCGCACCGGGTTCCGCCACGTCATCCTGCCGCGCGAGAATGAGTCGGAACTCGACAAGCTGCCGGAACCGGTGCGCAACGAGATGGAGATCACGCTCGTGGATCGCCTCGAGGATGTCATGCGGGTGGCGATTCCGGACTTGTAGCGCGCCTCGGGCGGCACTGGCCCGTCCAGCTACCCGGTACGCAGGGCCATTCCCTCGGTTTCCACCGACCCGGCTACCCTGAGACCACGCATGTGCGGCTTGCCCGGACGCGCGGCCGCCATGGCCATCGTCCTGGTCGGCGGCGCCCTGACAATGCTTGGTGGCGCGTGGCTCGGTCAATCCCTGGGGTCGGCGAACGCCGCCGAAGCGTCGCAGTCGGGGCGTTCGCCTGCTGTCGAGGCAGGGGCGCCAATCACGAACGCCGACGACGCGGACGCATCCGAGACGGACGCCACGGTACTGCGCTGGCTGTCGCGCCTGCGCTGGTGGCGGCTGCCACCCGGACGGCCGAGCACACCCGCGGTGGTGGCCGCATCCACCGACACCCTGACGGTCACCTGGCGTGCTCCGGAGAGCGTAGCGTTTGACATCGTCGAGTACGACGTCCAGTACCGCGCCAGCGGGAGCGACGCCTTTCTGGAACGCAGGGGCGACGGCGCCGGCACGCGGGCGCTCATCGACGGTCTCGCCGAAGCCACGACCTATGAGCTACGGGTCCGGGCCGTGACCGAGCTGGGCTCCGGCGACTGGTCGGCAACCGCAACTGCGACCACCCTGGACGGAACGCCGAGGTTCGTGGAGGGCGAGACCGCCAGCCGGGAGATCGCCGAGAACGCGTCCGGTGAGCAGGCGGTCGGTGCGCCGCTTGTGGCGACCGCGGCGGGGCGGCCGTTGCGCTACGCACTCGGCGGCCCGAACGCGACGGCATTCGCCCTGGACTCCGAAACCGGTCAGCTACGCACGCGCGAGGGCGTCGCCTACGACCACGAGTCACAGCCGCAGCGTGCGCTGACGGTCACCGCGGAGGGACCCTTGGCGCGTACGGCCAGCATCGCCGTGACCGTCCAGGTCACCGACATCGACGAACCCCCCGGCGCACCCGGCATCCCGCGGACGGAGTTCGCGAGTCCCACCCGGCTGGTGCTCAGCTGGACCGCGCCCGAAAACACGGGACCGCCGATCGAGGACTACGATCTGGAGTACCGGGCGTTCGGCGAAGAAACTGCGGATGCCGGCCATGAGGGGCCGGAGAACATGGCCGAGCTTACCGGCCTCAGTCGCGATACGCGCTATACCTTCCGCGTTCGGGCCAGCAACGCGGAAGGGGTCGGCCCGTGGTCGCAAGAGGGCTCCGGACGCACGACACGACGCGGTACCGAAGGCGTCGACCCGTCGGCCGCGAACGAGCCACCTCGCGTATCGTCCACGCGACTGCCATCGGGGGCCACCGCCACGGCGGGAGGGCGCGTGGAGACCTTCCGCGTGCAGGGTGCCTTCGAAGACCCGGCCGGGGAGATCCTGTACCTCGAGGCATCCTCGCGGAACCGTTCCATCGCAACCGCCTCGCTCGAGGGAGGCGTCGTTGCGGTGCGTCCCCGCGCAGCCGGGCGGGCGACCATCGCAGTGACCGCATCGGACTCGCACGACGACTCGGTGGTGGGGACGTTCGATGTCGACGTACAGACGCCGAGCGTCCCCGACCCGGATGCAACCCTCGACCAGGCCGGCGACACCCTCACCCTGACGTTCACCGAGTTCTTCGAACCCGATGAGCGGCGCGCCTACGAGGTGGCTCTCCGGCAGAAAGCGCCCCGGGGCGGATGGAGCACGTCCTGCTTCGACACCCACAACTCCGGCACCTCGGCGGGCGATTTCAGGGTGTCCGCCGAGTTCGGCGTCGAGTCGCTCCTCGAGCCGGGCAATGCCTACGAAGTCGTGTACCGCCGCGTCGGCCACTTCTGCGTGGCTGCCAGGCCCACCGGTGTCTGGTCGCGCGTGGCGGAAGTCACCGCCCCGGGAGCCGTCGCGTTCGACATCGATGTCGTGTTCGTCGGCGACGCGTCCGCAACGCACCGGACGGCTTTTCGGACGGCGGCGGCCGAGTGGACGGAGATCGTCCAAACGAGCCTCGCGGACGTCGACTTCTCGACGCAACCCGTGCCGGCCGACCAGTGCCTGCCCGGACAACCCGAAATCACCGACACCGTTGACGACCTGCGTGTCTACGTGAACCTGCGGTCCATCGACGGCGCGGGGGGGACGCTCGCAACTGCCCGAACCTGCGTCTACCGGCTGGCGTCCGGACTGCCCGTCCTGTCCGCGATCACGTTGGATACCGACGACCTGGAAGTGCGATCGAGCCGTCAGACGGAGCGCACGGCGATGCACGAGATCGCGCACGCACTCGGATTCGGTACGCGATGGTACGACCACAGCCTGGTCCGGTATCCGTCCCTGGACGCTGGCGGGGATCCCGTGGTCCCGGCGCCGGACACGCACTTCACGGGCGCCCTCGCGATCGCCGCGTTCGACGCGGCCGGCGGGACGGCGTACAGGGACCCCGTCCCCTTGGAGAACACCGGCGGGGCCGGTAGCCAGGACGGGCACTGGCGGGAGTCCGTCTTCGGCTCGGAACTGCTGAGCCCCTCCGTGGCACCCGGCCAGATTCAGCCGTTGAGCGCCGTGACCATTCAGGCCCTCGCCGACATGGGCTACCGCGTGGACACATCACGCGCCGAGGCGTACTCGTTGCCCGCGCTCTCGCCGGTATTCGCACCGCCCGAAGGCGATGGGGGAACCGCGCCGCCGGGGAACTGCGTCGTCGTACCGGGGGGCACGGCAGTCGATGACGGCACGCGCACCGCACTGCGATCCGACGCCGTCACGGTGCACCCCGCACCTCTCCGATGAGCTGTCCACTCGGTACGTGACGCCGTCAACGTACTGCCCCACCTGTAGTACCTTGCTGGAGTCGTCCAAGCACCCCGATCGCGTGGAGCGGCTCAGATTGTAGCGAGAGGTACGGCCCTTCCGGCACCGAGCGACGTTGACGCCGATCGCCATGACGGCGGTGTTGGCGACCCTCGGGGCCAACCCGCTACCCGCAGGGCCGGCCGCCGACGACGAGAACGGCACAGCGGACGAAGCCGAGACGGCGAGCGCGGCACGCCCCTGGCTGTCGCGCCCACGCTGGTGGCGGCAGCCCCCCGCAGCGCCCAAGCCCCCGCTGCTGACCCACGCGTCCGACGACCGCCTCACCGTCAGCTGGAACGCACCGGAGACCCTGGTATTCGACATCATCGACTACGACGTGCAGTACCGCACCGCGGACGGCGACACCTTCCTCGATTGGGAACACACCGGCACGATGAACGAAGCGACGATCGTCGGGCTCGCCGAGTCCACGGCCTACGAGGTCCGCGTCCGGGCAGCGCACGAACTTGCCGGTGGCGATTGGTCGCCGCCCGTGGTGGCCGCAACCATCGAAGCAACGCCCAGATTCGCGGCAGGCGAGAGCGCCGTGAGGGAGATCGCCGAGAGCACACTGGCAGGTCGCGACATCGGCGTGCCCTTCCACGCCAGCGCCGGTGCGCGCGTGTTGCGTTATGGGCTGGAAGGGCCGAACGCAGACGCCTTCGCCATCGATCCGAACACCGGCCAACTCCGCACGCGGGCCGGCGCGTCGTACGACCACGAATCCCGACCGCGCCTGGAGCTGACGGTCACCGCGACCGATCCTCGTGGACGCTCGGCCGGCATCGCGGTGCTCGTCACAGTCACCGACATTGACGAACCGCCTGGGCCCCCTGGCACACCGGAAGAACTGTCCGCGTCGTCGACGCGGCTGACCATCGGCTGGACGGAGCCCGGGAACACCGGCCCGCCGATCGAGGGTTACGACGCCCAGTACCGCCCGTTCGGCGGCGATTTCGTCCATGTCGAACACGAAGGCACCGCCACGACCGCCGGCGTACCGCGGAACCTGTCAACGACTTTGAGACACCGTCGATTACGATTTACTGAGCAGTCTCTCCTGTTGAGGATGTCACGGGTGGATTGATCCAGACCGCTTCGGGAAGGGGATCTGGTTTTGGGATGCCTCGAACGAAGCGTTCGGGATGACGGGTCCAGGCGGCTTGAAGGGTCCTCCCGCGGTGTTCCAGCACGCTCTGGGCTCGATGATGATGGACGTCGTCCGGGGTGAGCATCGCGATCCCGCCGTGGCGATGCTCGGTGTTGTACCAAGGGAAGAACGTTCGGCAGAAGGCGATCGCGGCGGTGATGTCGTGGAAGCGGCCAGGGAAGCCGGGGTGGTACTTCAGGGTCTTGAACTGCGCCTCGGAGAACGGGTTGTCGTCGGACACCTGGGGGCGGCTCAGTGAGCGGGTCACGCCAAGATCGGCGAGCAGTTGTGCGGTGCACTTGCTGGTCATCGGCGCGCCGCGGTCGGAGTGCAGTGTGAGCACCTGGGGCTGGACGCCCTGTTTGTGGCAGCTCTCTTCGATGAGCCGACCGGCCAGCACCGAGTTCTCCCGGTCGGCGACCATCCAGCCGACCGCGTAGCGGCTGAAGATGTCGAGCACGACGTAGAGGTAGAAGTACGTCCACTTCGTCGGCCCCAACAGCTTGGTGATGTCCCAGGACCAGGTCTGGTTCGGCGCCGTGGCCACCAGCTCGGGTTTGGTGTACTGGGGATGCTCACGCTGATTGCGCCGCTCGCGGACCGGCTGATCCGCGGCCAGGATCCGATACATCGTCCGCTCCGAGCACAGGTAGTGGCCTTCGTCGAGCAGCGTCGCCACGACCTCCGCCGGCGCACGGTCGACGAAGCGTGGGCCGGCGAGCACATCGAGGACCTGCTCGCGCTCGACTTCACACAGCGCCCGGGCGGGCGTTGGACGGGGCTGCTGGTGCCCGGGAGTTGACCTCTGACGACGGTAGAAGGTCGCCCGTGACACGCCCAGCGCCTGGCAGGCCGGCGCCACACCGACCTGCACTGCAAGCGGTTGGGCGGCCATCAGGAGCGCGGCGCGCGTTCGAGGTTCAATCCCAGCAGCCCGGCAACTTTTCCCTGCACGTCCAGGATCGTGTGCGCGGTGTGCAACTCGTGCTCCAGACGAGCCACCTGCGCCTCCAACGCGCGCACCTTCGCATCCAGCGGATTGCGTTCGGCCGGTTTCACGCCACGCTTCTTCGCGGCCAACTCCCGCAGCGAGCCCTTGCGGCGCGCCTTGCGCCAGGCCGTCAGATGCGAGCTGTACAACCCCTCGCGGCGAAGCAGCCGACCCACCTCGCCGCGCTGCGTGCAGCGCTCCGCCTCCTCCAGGATTCGCAGCCGATACTCTGCGCTGAACTGGCGCCGCGTCGGCTTGGCCACGACCTCCGGGTCCGGGGTCGGTCTTGCGCGTCCGGCCCCGGGGGCCTCGTCGCTACGCTCCTCGACCCCCAGGGCCGGAAGGGAAACCTCTTTCAATGTCATCGCGTCTCTCTCTGCCGTCATCAGTCTTCATCTCCACCGCCCTACAGTAATTCCAAAGGTTGATGGTGTCTCAGTGATGTTGGCAGAGAGGGCCGGGCTTGCGACGTGCCACCCGCTATCAGTTCCACGTGCGCGCCATCAACGCCGAAGGCGTCGGCGCCTGGTCCGAGCGCGGCTCGGGACGTACCACCGGACGGGGCGGTGGTGGTGGCAGTAGTGGTGGAACCTCGCCGCCGCCTCCGCCACCACCGCCCCCTTCGGGAACGAACGCGCCGCCGGTATTCGTCGGACCGGTGCACTTCTCGGTGCCCGAGAAGGTGGCGCAGGTCGGGGTGACGCAGGCCGACGACCCGGACGCCAGTGACAACATCACCGGCTACGTGATCACAGGCGGGGCCGACGCAAGTGCGTTCAGCATCAACTCGGGCGGCACGCTACGCTTCGTAAGCACACCGGACTTCGAAGCTCCGACGGACGTCACGAGCACCGATCCTTCCAACGCGCCTCTGGACAACACGTACGTGATCGTCGCGACAGCCACCGGTGGCGTCGGCACCCGCGCGCTGACGGTCGACCAGGTCATCACCGTCGCGGTGACGAACGTCGCCGAGACCCCCGCCAGGCCGTCCGCGCCAAACGTCTCGTCCTCGAGTGTAGACAGTCTGGCGGTGCATTGGTCGGAGCCGGATACGGACGGCCCACTGGTGCGGGACTACGATCTGCGTTATCGCGTAGTAGGCAGCACGGACGACTTCGATGATTGGGACCACGAAGGCGCCGGGTTCGTCGCTACCATCTCCAGCCTCCCATCGGCCATGGAGCATGAAGTCCAGGTCCGCGCACGCAACGACGATGGAGTCAGCCTCTGGTCGCCCTCCGGACGCGGGACGACGGTGGACTCGACACCGAGCGTCACGAGCGTGACCCTCGTCTCCGACGCGGGCCCGGATGCCAAATACCTGCTTGGCGACACCATCGAGGTGGCCGCGACCTTCAGCGAGCCCGTCGAGGTCGACACAACGGATGGCACACCGCAGATCGGACTGACCATCGGTTCGACGCCGCGCACGGCGGACTACGTGCGGGGATCGACCCGCACCGTGCTGGTATTCTCCTACGAGGTCACCGGGTCGGATGCCGACACGAACGGCGCCTCCGTCACCGCGAACAGCCTGACGGCCAACAGCGGGACCGTCCGCAAGCGCGATTCGACAGTGAACGCAGCCCTCGCCCACGGCGCCGTGTCGGACCAATCGGCCCACCAGGTCGACGGCTCCACCGCCTCGACCACCCGCCCCGGGGGTGTCGTCGAGACATTCCCGTTCGTCGCGTCCGGAACCTACGCCGGCGATCTCCAGGCCTGCATCTACTTCTCGCCGTCGACCCGGAACTGCAACTTCTCGCGCCTGCCGTACCTCGGCGCCGAGACGAGCAGTCCCTCTCGCTCCAACATCATGCGGCGGGTGCTCGTGTCCCATCGCTGGATGGGCGAGAACTTCCGCGACATGCTCGCACGCATGCCCTACGAGGTGCGGCTGCTGTTCCGGTCGGTACGGGTGTCGTCATCGCAAGCGACATCCGGCCCGCGTACTACAGCGCGTTCCGTGGCGCGATCTACCTCGATCCCGCCTACGTGGCGCTGACCCCGGAGCAGCGCGCCGCGATCACGGACGAGCAGGACTACCGAACCGACTTTGGCCGGGATCTCCAGTTCGAAATACCCTGGCGCTTCGTGCGCGACAACCGCTGGATGCGGGCGCATAGCGGCCCGGACGGCTCCCGCAGCCTGGAGACCATGATGCCTTTCCTCGGGTACCTCTTGGTCCACGAGCTCGGGCACGCCGCCGACTACATCCATCCGGATCGGATCGCGGACTTCTTCGACAGCGAGAGGCCTCAGGACGTGGCTGACAACCAGGGGTCGAAGGACCTCACCGCCTCCTATCCGCTCACCTCGCAGACGCTCGACGATCTGGCGGGAGTCTCGTTTCACGGCAACACCGCGACCGCCGCCCAGAAGGCGCGCCTGCCCGCCAGTCTAGTCAACGAGTTCGCGAACGACGGCGCGGTTCACTACTACTCCTACTCCACGATCCGGGAGGACTTCGCCAACAATTTCGATGCCATCATGATGAGCTTCCTGTTCCGCTGGGAGAGGGACGTCGCCCTCACGGACAAGGGCTCCGACCACGACACCTCGTCCGACAACTTGGTGGCCTGGGGCCAGCGCGGCAGGATCGGCGACTCGGCCGTGGTGCAACGCGTTCGCTCGGTGGTCCAGACCGTCTACTCGGGCGAGCCCGACATCCTCGGCTCGCTCGAACACTACCTCGACAACCTGCCGGCGCCGACAGCCATGCGCGCCGGTGAGACGTGGGAAGAGAATGTCGTCCTTGGCGCACAGTCCAACCTCGCGCCGACGCTCCGGCCACAATCCCCACAGGTGCGCCTGGACGACCTCCTCGACACGCGTCTCCCCCACTGAGCCATGCAACGCAGCGCCCGTCCCGCCGGCACTTGCAGACGGTAGCGGGGGCGGCACAATCCACCTACAAGACAGCACCACCCCTTCGTAGCGCAACAAGGCGCCGCGACACGACCATAGTTTGCCGTCCCCCCGAATGCACAGACGACTGCGAATCTGCCTGACGCTGACCATGCTGGCGGTACTCCTCACCCGCATGCAGGCGTCTGTGCATCCGGACGTGCCCGCCGCCGAAGCGCTGACACCCGCGCACGCCGCCTCCGCCGAGGACGAGGCGACTGGCAACGACGACGCCCCCGGCCTGATCCCGTGGCTGCTGCGAGCCCGCTGGTGGCGCCAGCTTCCGGAGCGGCCGGACCCGCCGATCCTGGATAACGTCTCCAGCGACCGGATGACCGCGACCTGGACACCCCCCGACAGTACTGTCTTCCCCGTCACCGACTACGACCTGCAGTACCGGGCCAGCGGGGCCGCAGACTTCCAGGATTGGGACCATGCGGGAACCGCCACACAAGCCACGATCCACGGCTTGCAGGCCGACACGACCTACCGGGTGCGGGTTCGGGCCGCGAGTGAACTCGGCGCCGGCGACTGGTCCGAGGGGTCTGCCGCCACGACCACCGATGCAACGCCGAGGTTTGCCGAAGGCGATAACGCAACCCGCGAGATCGCCGAGAATACGCCCGCCGACCAGGCGGTGGGCGCACCGCTCACGGCGACGGGAGGTAGCGGGACGTTGCGCTACAGTCTGGAAGGAGCCGACGCCGGCGCCTTTGCGATCGACGGCACGACCGGTCAGGTCACGACGCGGGGCGGTGTCGATTACGACTTCGAGACCCAGCCGCGATACAGATTGACCGCCGAGGCCTCGGACCCGGCTGGGGACACAGCACGCATCGCCGTGATCGTGGTCGTCACCGATGTGGACGAACCGCCCGGTGTCCCCGGAACGCCGGCAGCCGCGTCGACGGCGTCCACGAGCCTGACCGTCCGCTGGACAGCGCCAGTGAACACGGGCCCCCCCATCCAGGACTACGACGTTGAGTACCGCGAGTTCGGCGGGGACTTCGTGGACGCCGCGTACGACGGTACCGCCACAAGTTTCCGCATCGCGGGTCTGACGCGGGCCACACGCTATCAGGTCCGGGTCCGCGCGACCAACGCCGAGGGTACCGGCCCGTGGTCCGCCCGCGGCAGTGTGCGGACAGCCGGCAGCGGTGGTGGGGGCGGGGGCGGGGGTGGCGGGGGTGGCGGTGGCGGTAGCAGCGGCGGCGGCGGAACGGGTGGCGGCGGAACGACTGTACGCACTCCCGTCTTCCCGTCCACGGCAGGCTTCACCGTAGGCGAAAACACCGTGGAAGTCGGCACGGTCCGCGCGTCCAATGCCAGCGCCCACACGATCGCCACCGGCGCCGACGGCAGCGCGTTCGAGACCGACAACGTCGGCGCGTTGCGCTTCCAGGACCCCCCGGACTACGAACGCCCGAGCGACGTCACGGTGGTCGACCCACCGAACGATGCGCGCAACAACGTCTATGTCGTGACGGTGATGGCGACCGCCGGGAGCGGGACCAACGCCCGCAGTGCGACGCAGACCGTCACCGTGCGGGTCACGGACACCGCCTTTGAGGCGCCTCTGATCACCAGCGCGACGGCGCTGTCGTCGACGGAGATCTCCCTGTCCTGGGAGCCCCGGGACAACGCCGGTCCGTCGATCCAGGACTACGTCGTGCGGTACCGGGCCGTCGGTGCGCGGGACTTCGACGACGCCGACCACCGGGGGTTGTCGAGGTCCGCGACACTGCCCGATCTGACCCCCGCGACCGCCTACGAGATCCAGGTACGCGCCGTGAACGGCAACGGTCCGAGCCAGTGGTCCACCCCGGTCAACGTCACCACCGGAGTCAACCGGCCGCCCGAGTTCGCGTCGTCGGACTACCCGCGCATGCTGGCCGAGAACACCGACGCCGGCGAGAGCGTCGGCGCACCCGTATTCGCCACCGATTCGGACCCCGACGACCTGGTCTACCGTCTCGGTGGGAGAGACGCGGCCAGCTTCGACGTCGACGCCGACAGCGGCCAGATCCGGACGCGCGCGGGCATCGACTACGACTACGAGTCCAGGGACGGCTTCGCACTCACCGTGAGCGTCGAAGACGGCCACGTCGGCGCGCGCGCGCCGACGTCACCGTGGAGGTCATCGACGAACGGGAGCCGCCCGCACGGGTCCGGCGCCCCGCGGTGATCGCTTCCACGCTCAGCAGCCTCACGGTCCGCTGGGCAGCGCCCGAGAACACCGGGCCGCCGATCACGGACTACGACTACCGCCATCGCCGCGACGTCGCCGGCCAACCCTGGACCGAGGTGACCAACACCACGCTGACCTCGACGCAGGTCACCATCGGCAGCCTCATGGCCCAGACCGACTACCTGGTCGAGGTGCTGGCGAAGAACGACGAAGGGGAAGGCGACTGGTCACCGACGGCGGAGGGCACCACCGCCAACAACCAGACGCCGAGGTTCCGGGAGGGCTTGAGCACCGCCCGGCGACTGCCGGAGAACACGTCCGGAAGCACCGCCATCGGCTCCGCGGTTTCGGCCACCGACAGCGATGGCGGCACGCTCGTCTACAGCCTCGAGGGCACCGCGGCGAGCCTGTTCGACTTCGACACGGGCAGCGGGCAGCTCAGTACCCGCAACTCGATCACCTACGACCACGAAGACGCCGCCCGCCACGAGCTGACGGTGCGTGTCGTGGACGGCCAGGGCGGCAGCGCGTCGATCGACGTCACGATCGAGGTGGCGGACGTCCGCGAGCCGCCGGCGAAACCCGCCGCCCCGGGGGTCACGACCCGGTCATCGAAGCGTCTGGCCGCAAGCTGGACCGCGCCGGACAACACCGGCCCAGCCATCACCGACTACGACTATCGCTACGGTACCGACGGGGTGCGATGGACCACCGTCGCCAACACCACCCTCACCGAGACGGACGTCGAGATCGACAGGCTGACTCCCGACACCGGATACCAGGTCCAGGTCCGCGCGTCCAACGACGAGGGTTCCAGCGTGTGGTCGGACTCCGGAACGGCGGACACGGACGCGAACCAGGCGCCCACCTTCGCCGAAGGCGCCGCCACCACCCGTGACCTGGCCGAGAACACCGCCGTTGATACGGACTTCGACGTGCCCGTGGCGGCGACGGATGCGAACGCCGACGACACCCTGGAATACCGTCTCGGCGGTACGGACGCCTCCAGGTTCTCGATCGACGCCGCGGGCGGACAGTTGAGCACACGCCGCGGCTTCACCTACGACCACGAGGAGGATGCCAGCCACGCGGTCACCGTCACCGTCGAGGACGACCAGGGCAGCACGACCGACATCGACGTGACGATCGAGGTGACCGACCTCGACGAGCCGCCGGGCACGCCGTCCGCACCCACCCGCGCGGGCGCCACGAACAAGAGCCTGCGCATGACCTGGCCGGGGCCGGGCAACACCGGACCGGACATCGACGACTACGACTACGGCCACCGGGTGGAGTCGTCCGGCCCCAGCTGGACCAACGTGACGAACACCACGATCACGGCCCGCGAAGTCACCGTGGAGGGTCTCAGACCGGATACGCCATACGAGGTCCAGGTGCGGGCACACAATGCCGAAGGCACCAGCGCCTGGTCGGCCCCGGGCCCGGCCAGGACGAACGCCAACCGCCCGCCCGCCTTCCACGAGGGATCGCGCGCCTCCCGGAGCCTGCCGGAGAACACCTTCGGCTTTGTCGACATCGGCAGTCCCGTCGAAGCGACGGACGCGGACGACGACGATCTCAGCTACCTGCTGGAAGGCACGGACGCCGCGAGCTTCTCTCTCGACCCCACCTCCGGCCAGCTCAGCACCAGGGGCAGCGTCGACTACGACCACGAGAGCAAGTCCAGCTACCAGGTCACCGTGAAGGTCGAGGACGAATGGACCGACCTCGACAGCATCGCCGTGACCGTCGCCGTCTCCGACGTACTCGAACCTCCTGTCGCACCCGGGCGCCCGAACGCGTACGGCAAGAGCCCCTTTGCCATCGAGGTATCCTGGTCGCCGCCGGCCAACGCCGGCCGCCCGCCGATCACCGGCTACGACCTGCAGTACGGGGTCGCCGACAGCGGCAACTTCACCGCTTGGCCGCGCACTTCCGCCGGCACCGAAGAGACGATCACCGGCCTCATGCCGGAGACCACCTACGAGGTCCAGGTCCTCGCGAGGAACGCCGAAGGATCCGGCGACTGGTCGCTGTCCGGCCGCGCGACCACGCTCGTCGTCGTGCCCGTCATCGAGGACGTCTCGTTCACGTCGGATCCAGGCACGGACGACACCTACAAGCTCGCCGACACCATCGAAGTGACGGTGAAGTTCAGCGAGGATGTAACCGTGGACACGACCGGCGGGGAGCCGAAGATCGACATCGTGATCGGATCGCGGACGCGCGGAGCCCGATACGACAGCACGTCCGGTTCCGACGAACTCATCTTCGACTACGAGGTCGAAGCCGACGACGTGGACGCGAACGGCGCCAGCATCCGCGCGAACAGCCTCGATGCCAGCGGCGGCACCATCCGCAAGCCGGGCCGGACGCTCTCGGCGAACCTCGCGCACGGCGGCGTGACCGACGACGACGACCACAACGTGGACGGCATCGTACCCACCCTGTCCGGCACCCTCGTCAACGGCGATCGGCTGACGCTTGCCTACAGCGAATCCCTCGCCACGAGCCCGGCCCCGGCGGGCGGCGATTTCGACGTGCAGGTGGCCAGTGCCAGCCGGTCCGTATCCACGGTAGCCGTACGCGGCCAGTCGGTCCTCCTCACCCTCGCCTCCGCCGCCGCCCCGGACGAGACGGTGACGGTGGCCTACGACGGCACCGGCACCAACCCGATCCGCGACTTGGCCGGCAACCCCGCCCCGGCCATCTCCAGCCGCTCGGTAGACAACGAGACCACCGGGGTCTGCACCCGGACGACCGCGGTAGCCAGGGCCATCGCCCGAGCCGCCGGCGTCAGCACCTGCGGCGACGTGACCGCCACGCATCTCGCGGAGATGACCGCCCTGGACGTCTCCTCGAGCAGCGTCAGCACGCTCAAGGACGGCGACTTCGACGAGCTGCCCGCCCTCACGCGGCTCACCCTGGAGGACAATTCACTCAGCGACCTGCCGGCGGACATCTTCTCCGGGCTGCCGTCCCTCGTGCGCCTCGACCTCGAGGACAACAGCTTCAGCACGCTGCCGAGCGTGTTCGCGGACCTGAGTTCGCTGATCCTGCTCGATCTCGACGGCAACCAGCTTTCCAGCCTGCCAAGCGGCGTGTTCTCCGGGCAGACGGCGCTGAAGACGCTCTGGCTGGCCAGGAACACGTTCTCGACGTTGCCCGCCAATGCCTTTTCCGACGTTCCCACCGTCACGTGGCTCGACCTGGAGGACAACGACCTGGCGGACCTCTCGGGCAGCGCGTTCGCGGACCTGTCGGACCTCCTGGCGTTGTGGCTCCCCGGGAACGAGCTTTCGAGCCTGCCGGACGGCCTGCTGTCGGGCCTGACCGCGCTCGAGTCGCTCGACCTCGACGGGAACTCGGTCGATCCCTTGCCGATCCGCGTGACGCTGGAGCTCTCCGGCAGCCAGTTGCAGGCGAGCATTCCCGCCGGCGCTCCGTTCGAGACGTTCGTTCCCGTCCAGGTGACGAACGGTACCCTCGCCGGCGGCGTCATCGGCGTGACCGTCTCCCAGGGGGACACCGAGAGCGCCGCCGTCGCCGTGCAACGGGCGTCCGGCACCACGGCGGCCGTGACGGCGGACATCGGCCGGCTCCCGGAGCCGCCGGGGGACGACTTCGGCTACGCACTCGTGCGGTCCGACGACCTGCCGCTCGAGGTCATCGCGGGCACACGGGGCATCGTGCTGCACCCGGGTTCCCTGACTGTGGAAGAAGGCGGCTCGAACGGCTACCAGGTGGTCTTGCAGGCTCGGCCCAGTGCCGAGGTGTCGTTGGCCGTGACCACGCCGACCGGCCTCACCGCGAACCCTGACCCGCTCACCTTCAAGACGGACGACTGGAACACGCCGCAGACGGTGACCCTGACCGCGGGAACGGACGCCGATACCTCCGACAACGCCGTTACGGTCACCCACCAGGCCACGGGCGGCGACTACGCCGGCATGACCGCAAGCCTGGACGTGACCATTGCCGAAACCGTTACCGACACGAATGCGAACCCGATTATCACCAGCGACGCGGCGTTCGCCGTGAAGGAGCACGAGACGACGGTCGGCACCGTCGTCGCGACGGACGGCGACGTCGAAGACTCCGTCACCGGCTTCACGCTCGGCGGCGCCGACGGCGACCTGTTCGAGATCACCCTCGAGGGCGCCCTGCGGTTCGCTTCCCCGCCCGACCACGAGAAGCCGGAAGACGTGCGCAGCACCAGTCCGGCCAACGACGCCGACAACAACGAGTACATCGTCTCCGCAACCGCCACGAGCGGCATCGGACCGCGCCGGCGCACCGCGACGCAGACGATCACTGTCACGGTGGAGGATGTGAACGAACCCCCCGGACAGCCTCCGGCACCGACCGTCATCGGAGAGTTTTCGTCCAGTACCCTGCTCGTGTCTCCGGGCCGGCGCCCGATCCACAACATCGGCCCGGAGATCGACGCCTACGACCTGCAGATCCGGGAGAAGAACGTGGGCATGTTCGACGTGAAGGACATCGACGCGGCGCGGCTGCTCATCCGGGTGGTCGGTCTGGACCCGAGCACCACCTACGAGATCCAGGTGCGCGCCGGCAACGACGAAGCGGACAGTCCGTGGTCACCGTCCGGCGAGGCGACCACGTCGGAGAACTCCGGGCCGCTGCTCCTGTCCAGTGCACTGCCCGATCCCGCGACGCTGACGGCCGGCGGCGCGGCGGAGTCCTTCCACCTGCAGAGCGCGTTCACCGACCCCGACAAAGAGTTCGTCTGGCTCGAAGCGGCCTCGCGGAACGAATCCGTGGCCACGGCGTCCCAGGAGGGACCCGCCGTCGTCGTGCGTCCACTCGCCGCCGGCACCGCGACCATCGCGGTGACCGCCCACGATCCCCAGGATCAGACCGTCGAGGGGACGTTCACGGTCACCGTGGAGGCGCCCACCCGCTCCGACCCGACGGCCAGCATCGACTCCGCCGGCGACACCCTCACGCTGGAGTTCACCGACTCGTTCGCACTCGACGAGCGCCGTTCCTACGACGTCCGCGTCCGGCAGAAGGCGCCGGTGAGCGGTTGGGCGACGTTCTGTGGAAGCCTGCGCAACACCAGCGGCTCCGCCCGCGATCTCGACGCGTCGGTGGATCTGCCCATCGGGTCCTTTGCCGAACGGGGCATCACCTACGAGGTCCAATACCGCTACGTCGGCGAATCGTGCAGCGACTCGACGAGCGGCGGCTGGTCCCGCGTTACCGAGGCGACCGCGCCCGGTTCGAGCAGCTTCGACATCGACGTGGTCGTGGTGGGCTCCGCCTCCTCCACCTACCGCAGCGCGCTGCAGTCAGCGGCCAATACGTGGGAGCGGATCCTGACCACGAGCCTCGCGGACTTCGACTTCTCGGATCGGCCCGTACCGGCCGACGACTGCATGACCGGCCAGCCCCAGGTGAACGACACGGTGGATGACCTGCGCATCTTCGTGCGCCTCGCCGCCATCGACGGTGTCGGCGGCACGCTGGCGTACGCAGGGCCGTGTTACCGGCGCCTGTCCTCCGGCCTGCCCGTCATCTCCACGATCACGCTCGACTCGGACGACCTCGCAGTCAGGCCCGCGTCGACGAACCGACAGACGATCCTGCACGAGATGGGGCACGCCCTCGGCTTCGGGACGCGCTGGTCACCTTCAGCCTGCTGCGGAATCCGTCCCTCAACCGCTTCGGAGATCGGATCTCACCGCCGCCCGACACGCACTTCGTGGGCCCCCTCGCCGTGGCCGCGTTCGACGCCGCCGGCGGCTCGGCCTACACGGAGGGCAAGGTCCCCGTGGAACACCTCGGGGGCGCCGGCGCTCGCGACGCGCACTGGCGGGAGTCCGTCCTCGAGCACGAACTCATGACTCCAACGTTTTCCTCCCGCGGGACGCAGCCTTTGAGCGCCATCACGATCCAGTCCCTGGCCGATATGGGCTACGGGGTGGACGTGACACGGGCGGAGGCCTACTCGTTGCCGTCGTTCGCCCCTGCGTTCGCGCCGCCTCTGGAAGGGGCCGGCGAGCCCGTGCCGGGGAACTGCATTGTCACGTCGGACTCCCGCACCGTCGATGACGCCCGACGCATCCTCCTGCCGCCGGATACCGTAACGGTCCGGCCCCCGGATCGCTGATGAGCCGTCCATTCGGCAGGGCGACGCGCGCCGGGACGATCCTGCTCCTGGCGGGGCTGTCCTGCCTCCCTGCCTGGGCCCGCTCGAACACGGCGGTCCCGCAGCCGCCACCGTGCCGGCCAACCTCGGCGACCCTGCCCCACGACGCCACACTCGCCGGAGCGCACGGTCGGTACCGCCTGACCCTGGCCGCGCACGCCGGCGGTGCGTACGTTACCGGCACGCTCACGCTGGTCCCGTCGCCATCCGGAAGGGAAGCCCTGGGGCCCGCCTCGACGCCGCTCCAGGGCGCGACGGACATCGATCTCCGGGCGGTCGGCGCCCATCCCATCGGGGATCCCGCCGCAACCGACCCGGACGCACCCGGCGTGCTGGTGCTCGAGTTCGATCGCGACGGCGAACGCCACATCCTGCTGCGCCTCGGCTCCGATGCCAATCGCCGCGACGAGATGCTCTACGATGGCGGCCACACCGTGCTCCGGGTCCGCGAGATCGGCGAGGGTGGCTTCGCGGGAACGTGGGACAGCGAAGCCCGACTTGCCTTCGCCGAGGGCCACTTCTGCGCAACAGGACCGTAGCCCCGGTGCAGCCCCTTGTCCAATGAGAAAGTGAGGGTGAAATCGTCCGATCCGTGAAGTTGCGGGGGTCGGATGTCCTTATGGCGATTCGAGGGATGATCGGGTCACTGCGGTGGCTGGTCAAGCGCCGGATTGGGCTTGGGAGCGTAGGCGTTCGGGCATGCGAGGTGGTCGGTGGCGGGTCAAGGGCGAGCGCGACGCGGGCACGGCGGCGGGGCTGGCGAAGCGGTGTTGCCTGGTGTCGGCGGCGGGTTCGGGCACGGCGTCGAGGCGTCGCGGTCGGCGCAGCGGACCCTTGACGCGCCTGACGGGAGAGTACCCTGGGAGGCAGGGATCGGCGGTCGTCGCGGCTGATCGGGGATGGGTGCCGAGCGGCGGGGAACATTCCTTCCCGGCGAGCCACCCGACCGCCGAACCCTGCCTCCCGGCGAGGGCGGGGGTTCGGGGGCTGGCCCCCGGCGCGGGGCTGCGGCACGGCGTTCGGAGTCGCGACGCTCATCCGGCGGCGCGCGCCGGGGCCATGCCGGCGGCAATGCGCAGGAACAGCGCGCGGCGCTCGGTCTGGACGCGGCGCGCGGCGTGGAGGTCGGTCTCCGCGGCGGCGGCCGCGTCGAGCAGGGCGAAGTCCATGCCCGGCTTGAGATACACCTGCGCGTTCGGGAGCGAGCGGAACCTGGCGTAGGGGGTCATGACGTCACGGGCGAGGTACTTGCGACGGACCTTGCCGGCGTCGTCGCGGTACTCCGTGGCGAACAGGCACGGCCGGTGGAAGTTGAGGAACGGCGACAGGGTGCCGTGGGCGAAGCGGCTCACGTCGGGCGCGAAGCGTTGCGGGATGTGGTCGTGACCGAACCACCTGCGCACGACGCTGGCGTTTTTGCCCTCGACGAGGGCGTTGTCGTTGGAGGTGCGGGCGCGGGACTTGGTGAACCGCTCGACGCGGAGCTTTTCGAGCAATTCGGCGACGCGGTGGTTGATGTACTCGCTGCCGTTGTCCGCGTGGAAGCCGAGGATGCGGAACGGGAACGACAGCAGCAGGCCTTCGAGCAGCGGCAGAAGGAAGCGCTCCGAGATGCCGGCCACGGCGCCGACAAACTCGTACTGGGTGACCTCGTCCACCAGGTTGATCAGGTAGAGGCCCTTGACGCCGTCGCGGTCCCCCTGGTGGACGGTGTCCACGCGCACGTGTCCCGGCCGGCCCTCGGGCTCCGGGGCCTGGCGCAGGCCGATGGCCACGGCCGTCCCCTGCGTCTTCGTCCACACGGTGCGCTTCGCGCGGTACGTCGCGGAGCCGCGCAGGTTGTAGACGTGGCCGTTGGAGATCGTCGCGAGGCGCTCGAAGCGCGGGTCGCCGAACACCTCGAACTGGCGCCGCAGGACCTCGCGCGTGGCCAGCCCGGACATCTGCCCGTAGGCCTCGTCGACCTCCGCCAGCAGCCGGATGTCCGCCGCCGTGTACTTGCGCGCGAACGGCCGCCCCCGGCTGCCGCCGCGGCGGTCCCGGACCGCGCCGGTCTCGCGCCACTGCCGGACCAGGCGCTCCGTCTGCTGAAGCGAGATGCCCGTCGCGGCGACGAGGAACTTGAGAACCACGCCCTTGTCGTGCTTGCCGAGATGCCGGTAGCCGAAGCGGTCCAGCGTGTCCCGGACGAAGCCGTAGGCCTCTTCGCGGTCCCGCGGTTGGAAGTCCACAGCCTCGTTGCCTTCGACGAAGGCGCAAAGCTGTCCGATTGTGCGTAGCCGCCGCGTCTGGATGTCCACGATCATCACCGAATGATGCGCCGGACACCCGCTTCACCCTCACTTCGCGTTGGAATCGCTGCTTCGCTTCACCCTCACTTCGCGTTGGAAAGTTCGTGCAGTAGCGCGAAGGGACGAATCGGACTATGGTGGCCGCCCTGTGGCACGAACGCGACCCCGCTTTTGCGGGCGCACAGGGAGTCCGACGGGAATGGTGCTCTTCAAGGGGGCGCGAAACCCGGCATCGCCAATGCGCGGTGCGTCCGTTGTATGGCCCCCGCCAGCGCGCGCCACTCTCGGCCGGTCACCCCGGCCCTCGTTCCCAACCGTCCCATGCAGTATCTGAATCGGTTATGGAGAAGCCCATGAAAACCCTGTCCGCCGGCCTGGCCGGTCTCATCACCCTCGCGCTGCCGCAGGCGGCATTCGCGCAGGAAACGGCCGAGTGGGCCGGAAACGTCATCGAAGAAGTGATCGTCACCGCCACCAAGCGCGAGGAGTCCATCCAGGACGTCCCCATCGCCGTATCCGCCTTCACTGGCGAGGACCTCAGCGCCCGCGGCGTCGAGGATCTGTACGGCCTCGCGGAAGTCGCGCCGTCGATCGCCGTCTACAGTTCCAACAGCACCTCCAACGGCGGCACGCTGCGCATCCGCGGCGTCGGCACCACCGGCAACAATCCCGGGCTCGAAGCGGCGGTCGGCACGTTCGTCGACGGCATCTACCGCTCGCGCGCCGGCCTCGCCTTCAACGACCTGACGGACATCGACCGCGTGGAGATACTGCGCGGTCCCCAGGGCACGCTGTTCGGCAAGAACACCGTCGCCGGAGCGGTCAACATCATCACGCGCAAGCCGGAATTCGAGAACACGCTGGACTTGACGCTGGGCGCGGGAGACCTCGACTCCGGGGAAGTCGGCGTCGTCGGCAACGGCGTCCTGTCCGACGTGCTCGCGGCGCGGGTCAGCTACGGCTATCGCAAGCGCGACGGCTTCTACGAGAACATCGACACCGGTGACGCCTACGACGACCGCAGCCGGCACAACGTCCGCATGCAGCTCCTGTGGACGCCGAACGACGACGTCGAGGTGCGCATCATCGGCGACCGCACGGAGCGGAACGAGACGTGCTGTCCCGCGGCGTTCTGGATTCCCGGGCCCACGAGCGCCGTCGTAGCCGCCCTCGGCGGCGACATCACTCCGTTCGAGGTCGGCGGCAGCCCTCGGGTGGGCGTGAACTACGAGCCCTACGAGAACGTCAGGGACCAGGGTCTGTCGGTCGACGTGCTGTGGGAGATGGTCAACGGCACCAGGTTCCGTTCGATCACCGCCCGGCGCGACTACGAGGTCGCCCGGGGCCAGGACATCGACTTCACCAGCGCCGACATCCTGCACCCGCAGGACACCGACGAGTCCTTCGAGAATATCTCCCAGGAGTTCCAGCTCTACGGCGAAACCGACAGCCTGTCCTGGCTGGTCGGCGCCTACATGTACACCGAGGATCTCGAGTCCACCGAGTACATCGTCCTGTCCAACGACGGGGGCAACTACATCGGCTTCCTGTTCGGCAACCCGGCGGTCGCGCCGCTCTTCATGGGCGACCCGGCCGGGCGTGGCGTTCCGGGTCAGGGGTACGACGCCGTCTTCTTCTCGGAGACCGAAGGCTGGTCCCTCTTTACGCACAACACGTGGCACGCGAGCGAGCGGTTCGACGTGACCCTCGGGCTCCGCTATTCGACCGAGGAGAAGGACGCCGGGGCCATCATCAACGGTGCCGCCTTCGGGGAAGTGATCAACGACCCGTTCTGCATACCCTTCGGCGGGATCTCGGCGTTCTTCAGTCTGTGCGACAACCCGAGCTTCAACAGCAAGGAGGAGGAGAACGAGGTCACGGGCACGTTCAAGGGCGCCTGGGCGGTCAACGAGGAGGTCAACGTCTACGCGAGCTACAGCCGCGGCTACAAGGCCGGCGGCTTCAACCTCGACCAGGAAGCCGTCGGCTTCCGGGGCGCGGACGGCAACTTCGTGGACCAGAGCCGCTTCAACCCCGAGACCTCGGACTCCTACGAACTCGGCGTGAAGGCGCGCGCCCTGGACGGCCGCCTGACGGTGAACAGCGCCCTCTTCCATACGACGTTCGACGACTTCCAGCTCAATACCTTCACCGGTCTCGGCTTCACGGTCGGCAACGTGAAGGAGGTCACCTCCCAGGGCCTCGAGGTCGAATCCATGCTGGCACTCGGCGGTGGCGTATTCCTGACCGCCGGTTTCACCTACGCGGACGCGCGCTACGGGGACGGCCTCATCGCGGCCAACGCGCACCTCGAGGACAACCGGGTGACGCAGTCGCCGCTGTGGCAGAGCAGCGTGTCGGTCTTCCTCGACCGCGAGATTCCGAACTCCAGCTGGCGCTTCCTGCTCAACGCGAACTGGTCGCACATCGGCGAGGCCAACACCGGCTCCGACCTCGATCCCGAAAAGGTGCGCGCGGCGTTCAACCTCCTCAATGCGCAGTTCGGCGTGCGCAGCGCGGACGGACGTTACGAAGCGATCGTCTGGGGCCGAAACCTCACCGACAAGCAGACGAACGTCCTGGTGTTCGACTCCGTCTTCCAGGGCGGTAGCTGGCACACCTTCGTGAACCCGCCGCGCACGGCCGGGGTGACGCTGAAGATCAGCCTGCTTTGACGGACCAGCGGCCCGGCCGAGCGCCGGGCCGCTGCCCTCATCCGGAAGCGATGGCGCGCAGGTTGCGGTACAGCGTGCGGGCATCCCTGCGAAAGTCCGCCAGCCGGTCCGCGACCCCGTGCCGCAGCCGCGGCAATGCGTCCTCCCCCAACGCCCGCCGCAGCGAATCCGCGTAGGCCGGAATCGCGCTCCACTCGTCCACCGTATCGGCTCCGATCTCGACGTGGTACTGCAGCCCGAATGCCAGCGACCCATGGCGGAACGCCTGCACGCGACAATCCGCGGAACCGGCAAGGAGCGTGGCGCCCTCCGGCAACCGCGTCACCTCCGCCCCGTGCCATTGCAGCACCGTCACGGGATCCGGGAGACCCCGCAGCAGCGCGTCCGACCTTCCCTCCGGCGTCCGTTCCACTGTCATGACGCCCACTTCCGACGTCCCGGGCTCCACCGTTCCCCCGAGGGCGTCCGCCAGCAGTTGATGGCCGAGGCAGATGCCGAGGAAGGGCCGCCGCATCGCCGCGACGAATTCGCGGATGGCCGCCTTCTCCGTGACGAGCCACGGGTAGGCTTTCTCCTCCCAGACATCCTGCGGCCCGCCCATGACGAGCATGCAGTCGTAGGGGGCGAGGTTCGGGATCGCCTCGTCCCCGTCGAGGTGCACGACATCCCAGCGCACGCCGTCCTCGCGAAAGAAGTCGCGGAACGTTCCCGGGTGCTCGACGTCGACGTGCTGCAGGACGAGGACCCTCATCCGACGCAGCGTTCCACCAACGCCTCGAACCGGTCGATGCGCGACTCCAGCATGCCCACCGTGGTGCGCCAGAACTCGGGTTGCGTGAGGTCTGCGTCCAGGTGTTTCGCCGCGAGGTCCTCCGCGGTCATGCGGCCCGTGTCCCGCAGCAGCGCCTCGTAGCGCGGGAAGAACGCGTCGCCGAACGCCTCCCGGCGCGCATGGACGCCGAGGCTGAAGAGGTATCCGAACAGGTAGGGGAAGTTGTAGAAGCTGAGGCCGGAGATGTAGAAGTGGAGCTTGTTGGCCCAGAACAGCGGGTCCGGCTCCGAGAGGCTCTCGCCGTACCACCGCGTCCACGCCGCGCTCATCGTTTCCTTGAGTTCGTCCGGGGTCAGCGGACGCTCCGCACGGGCCTCGTAGAAGTTGCGCTCGAACTCGAAACGCGCCGGGATGTTCAACAGGAAGGCGACCACCGCCGTCGCCTCCTCCCAGACGATGTCGAACTCGGCCTCCGGCGTCGCGGCGCGTTCGAGCAGCGCATCACGGACGATCGTTTCGCAGAAAGTGCTCGCGGTCTCCGCGATCGACATGCCGTAGCGCCGCTGGCTGTCCGGCAGGTCGCGCATGACCCAGGCATGGAAGCCGTGGCCGAGTTCGTGCGCCAGGGTGATGACGTCGCTGGCACCGCCGGTGTAGGTCATGTAGACGCGCGGGTTGCGGGACTTCGCGAAGCGTGTGCAGTAGGCGCCGGGCTGTTTACGCGGGCCGACCGTGCCTTCGATCCAGCGTCTCTCGGCCATCATCCGCACGAAGCCTCCCATACGCGGGTCTACGCTGCCGTACGAACCGGCCACGATGTCGAGCGCGTCCGCATAGGCCACCGCGCCGCCGCGATCGTCGCCGACGACGGGCGCCGGCGCGCGCTGATCCCACGGACCGTAGCGCGCCTTGCCGTACGCCTTCGCCTGCAGCAACGCCGCCCGCCGCGCCAATGGCTGCGCTTCCTCCGCGACGGACAGCAGCGTCTCCAGCGTTTCCCGCCGCATCCGGTTCATGTGCAGAGGCGCATCGAGGAAGTGCACCGTCCGCTCGCGCGAGCGCTTGCGGCACATCTCCAGCCGCCAGCCGGCGATGGCATTGATCGCGGCCGCGCAGGACTCGCCGTGGGCGTCCCAAGCGGTATTGATCGCGCGCCACGCCTGCTCGCGCAGCGCATCGTCCGGCTTCTGCATCAGTCCCGCTGCGGCGGCGATTCCCATGGTGCGCCGTTCGCCGTCCACGGTCACCTCGCACGAGAGCGTTCCCGCGAGTCGGTCATAGAGCCGTCCCCAGGCGTGGATGCCGTCCTGGCCGAGCGCCGTGACCAGGTTCTCTTCCGACAGACTCAGTAGTTCGTGGCGCCGCTTGCGGGAATGCTCCACCTCGAAGCGGGCGTGCGCCGTCGCCTCGTCGGCGAGGTACGCCTCGATCACGTCCCCGGGGATGCGGTCCAGGAACTGCGACAACGGCTCGGTCAACTCGGCAAGGCGCTTCTCCCGCGCCTGCAGGCGACCGATCAGGGCAAGTGCCGCCTCGTCGCCGCTGTCCACGCTGAGTCGGCAGTTTGCGTACACATACGGGTCGTGCAGCAGGCGACTGCCCTCCTCCGCCAGCGCGAAGGCGCGGCGCGCCGCCGCGATACCGGCTTCCGCTTCCGGAACGGTCAGGGTCTCCGCATCGTCCAGCAGCGCCAGGAGCATCGCATTGGCGTGCTCGATCTCGTCCTGTAGCGCATCGAGGCGATCCAGGTCCCGCTTCAGTTCCGGCGCGTCGGCTGCCGGGTATTCATCGGACAGGTCCCAGGCAACGCCCTGGACGCCGCCAGACACATCCCCCCGCTTCACGAAGTCGCTTCTCCCCGGGCCGTTTCGCCCGGGAGCTTAAGCGACCGGCGGCGGTTACGCCACGCAAGCTCCGCACGGTCCGCGTCGCTCGACGATCCTGTAGGGTCGACGCTTGTCGTCGCCCGTGTCGAGCCTGTGCAAGCCCCTGGCGACGGGACGGGACAAGCCCGTCCCCTACGGTCGCTGCCCGGTGGGCATGCCCCGCCAACAGCCACCGGGCCTCAGAGTTCCCGGACCACCCGGAATCCACGCGAGTCGGTCGGCGCCGTCCCCAGGTTGCGGGCGCTCGCGCGCAGGTCGTCCGGCGGTGAGTCGAAGGCGCCGCCTCGCACGACGCGGGACGAGTAGCAGCCGCGTGTCCACTCCCGAGCGTCCGGCGGCGCCGTTTCGTAGGACGGATGCCAGCAGTCGGCGACCCACTCCTCTACGTTGCCGAAGACGTCGTGCAGCCCGAAGGCGTTCGGCGCGAAGTTCCCCACCGGAGCCACTCGCACGAACCCGTCGTCGCACTCCACCGACGCGTACTGCCGGAATCGTTCCTGCATCGACGCATCGCCCACATTGGCGTAGCGACAGATCGGGCCGATATCGTCACCGAAGAAGAACGTCGTGTCGCTGCCGGCGCGGGCGGCGTACTCCCACTCCGACTCGGTCGGCAAGCGGTAGCGGTAGCCCGTCTCGCGGGACAGGAACGCGAGGTATCCGTCGACGTCCTGGAGCGTGACGTTGTTGATGGGCATGTCCGCCTCGCCAGGCCAATCCTCGTAACTTCGGAACGCCCCAACGGTCACTTCGTGGACCCCGATGGCGAACGGCTGTGCCACCCGCACCGCGCGTACCGGTCGCTCGTTCGCGAGCCCGGCATCCGACCCCATGCGGAAGGATCCCGCGCCGACGACGATGAGTTCCGGTCCCGCGCCGCCCGAGCGTAGCGTGTCGCGGAACCGTTGTCCCGGCGTGACCTCGAACCGCTGCATCGCGAGACTGAGCCGCACGCCATCCGGGGACATCGTCAGGTTGCGGAGCAGGTTGCGGTACCCCACCGCCGTCGCACGCACCGAGAACGTCCCCGCGGGCAGGCGCATGTCCTCTTCGTAGGCGACGCCGCGCGAGCCACCCTCGTCCCGCCAGGTCACGCGCACGTCCGCATCGCGGGGACTGACGGACAGCCGCAGGCGCCCGTAGATACGGGACAATGCCAGGTCGACGATGTTCCTGCCCTGCCTGACCGCCACGGTCCGCTCGAGTGCGCCGTACCCCGGCTCGGAAACGCGAACACGGTAGTCGCCGACGGGCAGTTCGATGCCCGGACGGTAGGTCATCGGCGCATCGAGCAACTCGATCGACGCCCTCGCCGGCGTCGTCTGCAGCGACAGGCTGCCCATGCGCAGCCGCTCGAGTTCGAAAGTGTGCTCCGTCGCCGCGTCCGGGAACACCTCGACCGTGGTCGACTTCGTCTCCCTGCCTTGCAGGGAAACTTGTATCTCGTGCTCTCCCGTCGGCATCTCGTCGACCGTCACCGGAGTGCACGTCGTCGAGGCGCCTCGCCGTCCACGGTGACGGTAGCGCCGCGCGGGTTGGTGATCACCGCAAGGCTGTCCCACCGCCGCTTTCGAAGGTCACGACCTCGACCGTGCATGCCGCTCACCGCGGCCCAGCGTCAGTCTGCGCAACTCCGCCGGGTGGTATGGATGTTCGAAGATGCAGGACGACCGCGCCGGGGCGCACGTCCGAAAGCGTCACCGGCGTCACGCCTGCGCGCTCCCCGTTCAGCGTGACGGCAGCACCCTCCGGGGACGTCTTGAGGTCGATCGTGGCCGTGCCGAAAACGAGTCGCGGCCCGAGCCCGCCGGACAGCCAGTCCGCCACGCCGAGCACGATCAGCAGCACGGCCAGCAGCGTCCACTTGTTCATCTCGGCGTCGCTCCAGTTGCGTCGTCCCCGGTCCGGCGCCCCGTCCCGTCAAGCCGGCCCGCCCGGGTCGCGGCGGCGACTATACAGTCGCACTCGCCCTCTGCCATACTCGCCCGGCCCGCCCGACCGGGCGGACATCTTAGCCGAGACAACGGCAGAACCACGACTTGGGACAACTGCAGGAGAGACCGAATGAGCAGCGCCGACGGTGCCTGGAACACCACGATGAACACCCCCATGGGCGCCCAGAAGGGGACCCTCACCCTGGCCACCGACGGTGACACGCTGACGGGCTCGCTCTCGGGAGCGCAGGGCACCATCGAACTGAAGGACGGGGCGGTGGACGGCGACGCGCTGTCCTGGAAAGCCGACATCAGCCAACCGATGGCCATGACGCTGGAGTTCAGCGCCACCGTGGACGGCGACGAAATCTCCGGCAACGTCAAGCTCGGCGCGTTCGGCAACGCGTCCTTCTCGGGCACCCGCGCCTGAGCGCCTTACCAGCGGTGCGGCGCCCGAATCGGAAATAGCCCGCTGAGCTGGGAAGAGGACATCCGCGAGCTTCGCCGCCGCGAAGCCCTGTCGATGGAGATGGGCGGCCCGGACAAGGTCGCCCGCCAGCACGAGTTCGGCAAGCTCACGATCCGCGAGCGCATCGCCGCCATCGCGGACACGGGCTCGTTTCACGAGATCGGCGCCCTGGCGGGCGTCGCGTCGTATGACGACGACGGGGAACTCACGGACTTCACGCCCTCGAACTTCGTCCTCGGCACGGCCGACCTCGAAGGCCGTCCCGTGGTGCTGTCCGGCGACGACTTCACGGTCCGCGGCGGCTCGGCGGATGCCTCCATCGGCGCCAAGCGCCTGCGCGCGGAGGGGTTGGCCCTGCAGTTGCGCCTGCCGCACGTACGCCTGGTCGACGGCATGGGCGGCGGCGGTTCGGTCAAGACCATCGAGATGGCCGGCCGCACGTACATTCCGGAGTTGCGCGGCTGGGAGACGGTGGTCGGACACCTCGCCACCGCACCCTCGGTGTCTCTGGCGCTCGGCTCCGTCGCCGGCATCGGTGCGGCCCGCGTCGCCACTTCGCACTACTCGGTGATCGTTCGGGACACCGCCCAGATGATGATCGCCGGGCCGGCGCTGGTCGACTGGGCGAACCTGGGCGACGTGTCCAAGGAAGAACTCGGCGCCTCGAAGATCCACACGCGCAACGGCGCGATCGATGACGAGGCGGCGTCCGAAGCCGAGGCTTTCGCGCTCGCACGGCGGTTCCTGTCCTACCTGCCGTCGAGCGTGGACGAGCTGCCGCCGATCACGGAGTCCAACGACGATCCGAACCGCCGCGAGGCGGACCTGATCGGCATCGTCCCGAAGAACCCGCGCAAGATCTACAAGATGCACCGCGTCATCGACGCGGTGGTGGACCGCGGGTCGTTCTTCGAGATCGGGCGCAAGTGGGGCCGCTCGATCCTCTGCGGCCTCGCCCGCCTGGACGGCATCCCGGTGGCCCTGTTCGCCGAGAACCCGGCGGTCTATGGCGGCGCCTGGACGGCCGACTCCTGCCGCAAGCTCACCCGCCTGATCGACCTGGCCGCACTCTTCCACCTGCCGATCGTCCACCTCGTGGACTGCCCCGGCTTCCTCATCGGCAAGAAGAGCGAGCAGGAGGCCACCATTCGCTTCGGCTCGCAAACCCTCGCCGCACTGGGCCAGGCCGACGTGCCGTTCTGCAGTGTCGTGGTGCGCAAGGCGTTCGGCGTCGCCGGCGGCGCGAATCACAAACCCGGGGACCACCACGTGCGGGTGGCCTGGCCGTCAGGAGACTGGGGTTCGCTGCCCATCGAGGGCGGTATCGAGGTGGCCTACAAGGCGGAACTCGCCGCAGCGGCCGACCGCGATGCGCATCTCGCGCGCATCAGGGAACGGTTGAACCGCGTCCGCTCGCCCTTCCGCAGTGCAGAATTCTTCGAGATCGAGGAGATCATCGACCCGCGCGATACGCGGCCCGTTCTGTGCCGGTGGATCCGGTTGGCGCGCAAGGCGCTACGCCCGGAGCCGGCGCGCTTTTCCTACCGGCCGTAGCGTCGGGACCGCGCACGAATTCGAAGACGGGACGCCACACAAGGGCGTCCCCTACATCCGCCCGCGTTTCGGCCAAAAAAGAACGGCCTCCGAGCCCGGCCGCGCGTGCGGCCGGGCCGGGAGGCCGTCGCATGGATCCCGCCGGCGGTCAGCCCGCGGCGTTGTAGCCCATGATGGCCTTCACCTCGAGGAACTCCTCGAGGCCGTACTCGCCCCACTCGCGACCGTTGCCGGACTGCTTGTATCCCCCGAAGGGCGCATGGTTGTCCACGGATGCGCCGTTCAGGTGCACGTTGCCCGTACGGATGCGCCGCGCGATGGCCCTGGCCCGCTCCGGATCGCCGGACGAGATGTAGCCGGAAAGCCCGTAGACCGTGTCGTTGGCAATCCGGACGGCGTCCTCGTCGTCCTCGTAGCCGATGAGCGACAGGACCGGGCCGAAGATCTCTTCCCGCGCGATCGTCATGTCGTTGGTGACGTTCGAGAACACCGTCGGCTTCACGTAGTAGCCCTGATTCAGGCCGTCCGGACGTCCCGTGCCGCCGGTCTCCAGTGTCGCGCCTTCGTCGATGCCCTTCTGGATGAGGTTCTGGATCTTCTCGAATTGCACGCTGGAGACCACCGGTCCGATGGTGGTGTCCCGGGCGGTCGGCGCGCCGACCTTGACCTGCTCGGCCGCCGCCTTCGCGATGGCCGCGGCTTCAGCCATGCGCGAGCGGGGCACCAGCATGCGCGTCGGCGCGTTGCAGGACTGGCCGGAGTTCATGCACATGCCGAACACGTCTCGTGAGATCGCCGCGGTGAAGTCCGCGTCGTCCAGGATGATGTTCGCGGACTTGCCGCCGAGTTCCTGCGAGACGCGCTTGACCGTCGGGGCTGCATTGCGGGCGACGTCGATGCCGGCGCGGGTCGAGCCCGTGAACGACATCATGTCGATGTCGGGGTGCGACGCGAGCGCCGCACCGACCGTGGGGCCGTCGCCGTTGACGAGGTTGAAGACGCCCGCCGGGACACCCGCCTCGTGCAGGATTTCCGCGAAGACGATGGCGTTGAACGGCGCCACCTCGGAGGGCTTCAGCACCATGGTGCAGCCCGCCGCCAACGCCGGGGCGACCTTGCACGCGATCTGGTTGATCGGCCAGTTCCACGGTGTGATGAAGCCGCATACGCCGGCCGGCTCCTTGATGACGTGCGACGAACCGAGGTCCTGCTCGAACTCGTAGTTGCGCAGGATGTTCAGCGTCGTCATGAAGTGCCCGAGTCCGGCGGGCGCCTGCGCGGCGTTCGCCAGCCCCATCGGGGCG
Source organism: Candidatus Azotimanducaceae bacterium (assembly GCA_965248075.1). Classification (GTDB taxonomy): domain Bacteria; phylum Pseudomonadota; class Gammaproteobacteria; order Pseudomonadales; family Azotimanducaceae; genus VXNE01. The sequence goes on from CBDFIL010000001.1 coordinate 115,123, forward strand.
CCCATTTCGGAGCTGATGGTCGCCGCCAGTTCGCCGAGGCGGGTCTTGAACACCTCGATGATCCGCTCCATCAGGGCCACGCGCTCCTCGCGCGTCGTCTGCGACCACGTTTCGAAGGCCGCCGTGGCCGCGGCTACCGCAGCGTCAACGTCCGCCTGCCCCCCAAGTGCGATCGTATCGATGGCTTCCTCGGTGGCGGGGTTGATGACTTCCAGCAGGTCGCCGGTGGACGAAGGCACCCACTCGCCGTTGATGTAGAACTTCTGTCGATTACTCACGATTGACTCCCCTGTTCAAAGATGTCGGAACTGTGCTCGGCCACGGCGCACTGCGCATGACGCAGGACAAGCCGGGCGGCTATTGTCCATGCAACGCCGGGCCACTTCCACCGCAGGATAAGCGTCCCGTCTGTCCGGCGGGGTGGCCGGTCGGCTGATCGTCTACGCGGTGAGCGCGTTCCGGTCCTGCAGATCTTCGCGCCGCAGGCCCTCCCGGTACCGGGCGACCAGTACGTCCGGATCGAATTCCACCCCGATGGGGTTCTGGGCGAAGGCCGGCGTACGGAACCACTCGTGCAGCGCCTCCAGCGTCTCGAAGTTGTCGATCTGCAGCTCCACCCGGTGACCGTTTGGATCCTGGTAGTACAGCGACGTGGTCGGCCCGTGATTGATCGTCCACACCGGCACGATGCCCTCCCCTTTCAGCCTCTCGTACGTCAGCACGAGGTCGTCCAGCGTCTCGTAGGTATATGCAAAATGGTCGATGCCCGCCGTGCCGGGCGCGGGATCCGGCGCATCCGGCGTGTTCACGAAGGCCAGCCGATGGTGCTCCTCGTCGTAGGTGATGAACGCCAGGAAGTCGTTTTCGAAGGCCGGCCACGCGTGCAGCACGGTGCGGTACCAGTCGACGGTCTCCCGGAACCGGTTCGTGCGGAGCACCACGTGCGCGAACTTGGTTGGGCGAATCTCTGACATCGCTCAAGCCTCCAGGGATTCGTAGACCGCATTCCAGAGGCCGAAGCCCCGCTCGTCGCCGAGGATGCCCGCGTCCATGCGGTTCATGACATAGGAGAAAGCGACGCGGGCATCGAGATCGCACACCACGAGGGAACCGCCGTACCCGCCCCAGAAACAGACGTTCTCGTTCGGCACCGCCGGCAGGCCCTCGACGGGCAGGCCGTAGCCGAGGCCGAACCGCATCGGGATGCCCAGCACCAGGTCCACGCCGCTGGTCTGTTCCTCGAGGACGGCCTTGCATCCGGGGGGCGACATCAGCGTCTTGCCGAACGCCGTCCCGTGGTTCGCCAGCAGCGTCTGCAGGCGCACGATGCTGCGTGCATTGCCGTGCCCGTTCGCGGCCGGCATCTCCGCCTGCCGCCATGCCGCCGTCTTCGTGTCCGCGATGTCGACCATGGCGTTGTTGCCGACCGTTCGGGCGGCGATCGACCCGGGTACGAGATCGAGCATCTCGTCCGGCGTCACCGGCGGCGGGACGAGTTCGGCGATGCGCGGAAAGTGCTTCGGGTCCACCCCGACATGGAAGTCGGCGTCCAGGGGTTCGGCAAGTTCCTCGCGCAGGAACGTCCCGAGCGACCTGCCCGAGATGCGCCGCACCACCTCGCCCACCAGGTTGCCCTGGGTGATGGCGTGGTAGCCGCTCGCCGTCCCCGGTTCCCACCAGGGCGCCTGCGCGGCAAGGAGTTCGGCCACCCTGTCCCAGTCGTACCAGACGTGCGACGAAGCTTCGACCTCGAGTCCCGACAGGCCGGCGCTGTGGCTCAGCAGATGCCGCACTTCCACCCCCTCCTTGCCGTTCTGCGCGAACTCGGGCCAGTACTGTGCGACCGGTGCGTGCATGTCGAGTTGGCCGCGGTCCGCCAGCAGCAGCGCACAGAGCGCCGTCATGGTCTTCGTGCTCGAGTAGACGTTGACGATGGTGTCCTCGACCCAGGGCTCCGTCGCCGCCGCGTCGCGATGGCCGGCCCAGATGTCGACCACGAACTCCCCCTCGACCGTCATGGCGAAGGAAGCGCCCAAGTCCCCGAGTTCCGTGAAGTTCCGCTCGAACGCATCCGTGACGCGTGCAAAGCGTTCGTCGCAGCTACCGTGGTTTCTGGCATGCCCCGTCCCCCGAACCGAAGGCCCGAAACGTACCACACCATCGCTCCAGGGTCGCATCTGGCGGGTGCCGGGAGGTGCCGGGAGCGCCAGACGTTTACGCGCCGCACCGGGTCGCTTACGCTGCGCGCTTTGTTCAGACTCCGGGTGGATGAGGCATGACAGAGGTTTATCGCGTGGTGGGCGCCGAGGAGTCGCCGTACTCCGTCAAGGTGCGGTCGTACTTCCGCTACAAGGGTATTGCGCACGAGTGGCTGTCCCGCGCCGCCGCGGGGGACCTGTACCAGCGCCACGCACGGCTGCCGCTGGTCCCCCTGGTCGTCACGCCGGACGACCGCGGCTTGCAGGACTCCACCCCTATCATCGAAGCCATGGAGGCAGACTTTCCCGAACCGGGGATCCACCCGTCGGAGCCCCTCGCGGCGTTCGTCTCCGCCCTGCTCGAAGAGTTCGGCGACGAGTGGGGCAACAAGTGGATGTTCCACTTCCGCTGGGCGCGCGCGGCCGACCAGATCGCTTGCGCGCGTCGCCTTGCCGCGAGCGGCGGGGCGGACCTGAGCGTCGAGGATCTCGAGCAGGCCGCCCGAACGGTCGTCGAACGCATGGTGAACCGGGTCTGGTTCGTGGGATCGAACGCGGTGACGGCCGCGCAGATCGAGCAGTCCTTCCACGACGCCGTTCCCCACCTGGAACGCCACCTGGTGGGGCGTCCCTATCTGTTCGGGGGGCGGCCGGCGTTCGCGGACTTCGGGCTCTGGGGGCAGATCTACAACGCCCGGCGGGACCCGACACCGGCTACCATCATTGCGCGGGCACCCCGCGTGAACCAGTGGCTCGACCGCATGCTGCTGCCGGTCGTCCAGGGTGATTTCGAGCCGTGGTCGGCGCTGGAACCGACGCTCCTGCCGCTGCTGGCCGACCAGGTCGGCGCCATGTTCCTGCCCTGGAGCGCCGCGAACGCGGCGGCCCTCGCGGACGGCAGCGAGGAGTTCACCGTCTCCCTGAAGGGCGTCGACTGGACCCAGAAGCCGCAGAAATACCACGCGCGATCGCTCGCCGCACTGCGCGCGAAGTACACCGCAGCACGGGACGTGGCCGGCCTCGACGACCTGCTGGCGGAGACCGGCTGTCTCGAGGTGTTGCGGGGCTGACTCCCACGATTTCGCGCAACGGCGCCGCCGGCTATGCGGTCCCGGCGCGCTTCGCCTTCGCGCGTTCGATGAACTGGACCATGACGTCGGAGGTCTGCGCACCGGGAAGCATGAAACCGCTCAGCAGGTAGCAGGGGACGCTGACGACGCCGACCTCGAAGGCGCCCCGAATGCGGGCGCGCATGTCCTCCTCGTCCACGCCGCTCGCGAGGTAGGCGCGCGTTTCCCCGGCATCCAGCCCCGCCGCGGAGGCTGCCTCGCAGAGCGTCTCGAGGTCCCCGACATCGCGACCCTCGCAGAAGTAGAACCGGAACAGCACCTCGGCGAGCGCGTGTTGCGCACCGGGGCCCGACACCCGCTCCGCGCGGTCAAGCAACCGGTGCGCCGTCAGCGTGTTGGGCACGCGCCCGATGGCGGCGTAGTCGAACGCGATGCCGGCGTCCTCGCCTTCCTCCACGATGCGCCTCGGCACCCGCGCGCGCTCCGCCCGTTCCCCGTACCTGCGCGCGAGGTATTCGTCGCGGTCCATGCCAGTCGCCGGCAGGTTCGGATAGAGTTGGTACGGTCGCCAGACCAGCTCCACGTCTTCGCCCGCGGATGTGGCGAGGGCCGCGTCGAGCCGGCGCTTGCCGACGAAGCACCACGGACAGATGACGTCGGAATAGATTTCTATCAGCATGTGTCCGATGATAGCGGGCGCGCGGGCCCTGCGCCCCCTTCCCTGACATTTTCACGAGGAGGATTTCCATGGCCATCCAACTGCGCCAAATCGCGCTGGTCGCACGCGAACTCGCCCCCGCGATCGACGACCTGTGCGGCATTTTCGGCATCGAGCCCTGCTTCATCGACCCGGGCGTCGGCGTGTACGGGCTCGAGAACACGCTCATGCCGATCGGGCGCAACTTCCTCGAGGTGGTCGCCCCCGTCGAGGAGAACACCGCCGGTGGGCGCTACCTCGACCGGCGTAACGGCGACGGCGGCTACATGGTCATCTGCCAGGCCGGCAACAAGCCCACCCAGCAGGCCGTGCGGCAGCGCGCGCTCGATGAGGGCGTCCGGATCGCCACGGAGTCCGAGCGCGAGACGTGGACCATCTGTCAACTCCATCCCCGCGACATGATCGCGTCCTTCCTCGAGATCGACTGGGACATCAACAACGATTTCGACGGCATGTGGCACCCCGCCGGCGGGCTCGGCTGGGAGGGGAACGTCAACCAGTCGGTCACCCGGGACTTCCTCGGTGTCGAGTTGCAGGGCGTGGACCCGGTGGGGATCGCCGAACTGTGGGGCAAGGTGACGGCACTACCCGTCGAACGCGATGGCGCCGTGCTGAACCTCGAGCTCAACAACGCGACCATCCGTTTCGTGGAGGCGACCGACGGACGTGGACCCGGCCTCGGCGGCATCGATCTCGCGGTGAACGACCGGGAACGGATTCTGAGGGCGGCCAGCGAGCGCGGCTGCTATGTCTCCCACGACCGCGTCGATGTGTGCGGCGTGCGGTGGTACTTGAAGGACGCCGGCTGACCGTACGCGGCGCCATCTACACCAGGCCACCAGGTGCCGTGTCCCATACGTCCGCCAGGTCGCCGCGTGCCTCGCCCGGCCTGATTCAGGCCCCGTACCCCCCACCGTTCGAAGGGCTGTCGCCGGCCGCCCCGTCGGAGTCCACGCTCCCGAGGCGTATCTCCACCGAGCGCAAACGGTCGTCGAGCCTCCCGATTGCCATGCGCAGTTCCCGCGTCTCGCTCCGCAACTCCGTGCCCTGGTGCCTGATCTCGGAACGGACATCGCTCCACGTGGCGAGCATGAGGCCGGCCAGGGTGACCCCGATCACCGCCATCCCGATCAACTCGTTGCTCGCACCCCAGCGATTGGTTTTCCCTGACTGCACCGTCTCACCCACGCGTTGACTCGCTACGCCACCCGACCACCCTGGCTCCGACAATACCCTCGACGGACCGCGACGGATAGCGCAACCGCGCACTTCGATGTGCGCCAACAACCACTGGGCTCGTGCGAGGGCGGCATTCCCTTCCTCCGCCTTCCACGCACTCACGCCCGCCGCCGCTCGCTCTCCCGCAACGCCATCTTGCGGATGCGAATCGACTTCGGCGTGACCTCGACCAACTCGTCGGCGTCGATGAACTCGAGCGCCTGCTCCAGCGAGAGCTCGAGCGGCGGCGTGAGCAGGATGTTCTCGTCGCTGCCGGCCGCGCGGACGTTGGTGAGCTTCTTCTCCTTCAACGGGTTGACGGTGAGATCGTTGGAACGGCTGTGCACGCCGACCACCATGCCCTCGTATACGTCGACGCCCGGGCCGACCATGAGCCGTCCCCGGTTCTGCAGGTTGAAGAGGGCATAGCCGACCGCACGGCCTGTGGCCTTGGAGATCAGGACACCGGACTTGCGGCCGGTGTCGAGCCCCCGCGGAGCGCGGTCGTACCCCGCGGAGGAGAAGGTCATGATCCCGGATCCTGAAGTGAACGATGCGAACTCGGTGCGGAACCCCATCAGCGCCCGCGTCGAGACCGTGCACGTCAGTCGCACCCGCCCCTGGCCATCGTGGCCGACGTCGCTGAGTTCCGCCTTGCGCTCGCCGAGGGCCTCCATCAGGCGGCCCTGGTGCTCGGCATCGATCTCGAAGACCACCGACTCGAACGGCTCGAGTCGCACGCCGTCTTCCTCCCGAACGATCACCGTCGGCTGGGAGACGGCCATCTCGTAACCCTCCCGCCGCATCGTCTCGATCAGCACGCCAAGGTGCAGTTCCCCGCGCCCGGAGACCTCGAAACGATCGGCACTCGGCGTGTGCCGAACGCGCAGGGCGACGTTATAGGAAGCCTCCCGGAACAGCCGCTCCTCGATCTGACGCGCGGTCAGGAACCTGCCTTCCCGCCCCGCGAACGGACTGCTGTTCGCGCGGAACGTCATCGTCAGCGTCGGCTCGTCGACCGCGAGCGGCGGCAGGGCCTCGGGCGTGTTGATGTCGCAGACGGTATCCGAGACGCCCACCTCGTCGACGCCCGTGATACAGACGATGTCGCCGGCGCGCGCGCAGGGCAGTTCGACGCGCTCGAGACCTCGGCTCGCGAGCACCGAGAGCACGCGTGCCTTGCGCACTTCGCCCGCCGCGTTCACCACGGAGACCGGGCTGCGCGGCGGCAGTTGCCCGCGTCGCACCCGGCCGATTCCGATCACCCCTACATAGCTCGAATAGTCGAGCGTGCTCACCTGCATCTGGAACGGCCCATCGGTATCGGCGCACGGCGGCGGCACGCGCTCGACGATCAGATCGAGCAGCGGCGTCATGTCGTCCGCCAGGCTCGCCGGATCAAGACCGGCCACCCCGAGCGTCGCGGAGGTGAACACCGTAGGAAAGTCGAGTTGCTCCTCGGTCGCGCCGAGACGGTCGAACAGGTCGAACACCCCATCCACCACCCGGTGCGGAGTCGCGCCCTCCCGGTCGATCTTGTTGACGACGAGGATCGGCGAGAGCCCCGCGGCGAACGCCTTCTGCGTCACGAACCGCGTCTGCGGCATGGGGCCTTCCACTGCGTCGACGAGCAGCAGGACCGAATCGACCATCGACAGGATGCGCTCCACCTCGCCGCCGAAGTCGGCGTGACCGGGCGTGTCGACGATGTTGATGCGGCACCCCGCGTACTCCACGGCCGTCGTCTTCGACAGAATGGTGATGCCGCGCTCGCGCTCGAGTTCGTTGCTGTCGAGCGCCCGCTCGGCAATCTCCGTGCGCGCATCGCTCGCCGTCTGCTGGAGGAGGCGGTCGACGAGCGTGGTCTTGCCGTGATCGACATGGGCGACGATGGCGACATTGCGGATTTGCATGGTTCGGGGTTTCAGCAGCCACGAACCGGGACGCCCTGCAGACACGCGTCCGCCGGGCATCTCGGCAACGGTTTGCGGGAGGCCGTTACGGGGCCACGATCGCCGCCGCCGACACGGTCTGCCGCTGCCTCGCCGGCAACGGGTGCCTTGCGGACCGGCGCGATGGGTTCATCAAGCCGCGAAACAGAAGAAATTCAACTTGTTGCCGTCCGGGTCCCGGAAGTACCCGGCGTTAAAGCCCTCGCCGCGTGGTCCGGGCGCACCTTCGTCGGTCGCGCCGAGTTCCAGGGCCTTCGCATGCAGGCGAGCGACATCCCCGGGCGTGGCGACCCCCAACGCGATCATCACCCCGTTGCCGACCGTGGCGCCGCCGCCGTCGAAGGGCTTGGTGACACACACCATGGGCTGTTCCATGGACGCTCCCCAGCCGATCATGCTGCCGCCGTCCATCAGGCGCCCGATACCCATCTCGCCCAGCAGGCCGTCGTAGAACGCGGCCGCGCGGTCGATGTCGTTGGTGCCCAGGGTGACGTATCCGATCATGTCCTGTTCCGGTCTTCGCGTCGGGGGCGCAAAGCATGCCCGATTGTGGTCACAACAGGAAGGAGCACCGGGGCTCGAGCAGCCCCCGGAGGTGCCCGGAGCCGGGTAACATCGCCCGGACCGAAGCACGAGGGGGACGGAACGCAAGATGGACACCAGTGCCCGACAGGCGGGATTCGACGAGGCGCGGCTCGGCCGCATCACCGACCACCTGCAGCGGCATTACGTCGAACCCCGGAAGATCGCCGGCTGCCAGGTGGCCGTCTCGCGACACGGCCAGCTGGCCTACTTCGCCTCGCTCGGCAGCAGAGACCTCGAGCGCGACCTGCCGATGGCGGACGACACGATCTTCCGCATCTACTCGATGACCAAGCCGATCACGTCCATCGCACTGATGCAGCTCTACGAACGCGGCATGTTCCAGCTCAACGACCCGATCCACCGGGTGATTCCCGCCTGGCGGGACCATCGCGTGTATGTCGACGGCTCCGGCGAGGGGATGCAGACCCGCGAACCCGAGAACCCCATGACGTTCCGCCACATCCTCGGCCACACGGCGGGGCTGTCCTACGGCGCCTCCGAGCATCCGGTGGACAAGCTCTACCGGGCGCTGGGCGTGCGACGGGACGAGGGCGAGACGCTCCGGACCTTCGTCGACAAGCTCGCGCACGTCCCCCTGTACTACACCCCCGGCAAGCGCTGGATGTACTCCTACGCGACCGATGTGTGCGGCCATCTGATCGAGGCCCTCTCCGACATGCCGCTCGACCGCTACTTCGCAGAGCACATCTTCGAGCCCCTCGGCATGGCGGACACGGCGTTCAGCGTGGCACCCGGGAAGCTCGACCGCTTCGCGGCGAACTACGAAAGGCGTCCCGACAAGACGCTCAAGCTGCTCGACGACCCGCAGAACAGCACGTACCGGACCCACCCCACCTTTTTCTCCGGCGGCGGCGGCCTGACCGGCACCACCGCCGACTATCTCCGCTTCTGCGAGATGCTGCGCCGGGGCGGGGAACTGGACGGCGAGCGGATCCTTGGACCCCGGACGCTTCGGCTCATGACCCGCAACCACCTCGCGGACGGACGGGACCTCACGCAGTTGGCGGACGGCGCGTTCTCCGAGACCGCCTACGAGGGCGTCGGCTTCGGACTCGGTTTCGCGATGACCCTCTCCGAGGTGGGCGCAGGCACCCTCGGCGCCGGCGACTACTACTGGGGCGGAGCGGCCTCGACGATCTTCTGGGTGGACCCGGTAGAGGACCTTTCGGCAGTCTTCATGACGCAGCTCATGCCCTCTGCGACGTTCAACTTTCGCGGCCAACTGAAGAACATCATCTACTCGGCGATCGTCGACTGAACCCGGGGCAAGGGAGCACGGTAGTGACAAACGAGAACCCCGGCGGGACGGTGGACCTTACGGCAGGTCCGGTCGTGCTCCGCAACGGCATCGCGGGCGAGGCGGTCCGTATCCCCACCGCGAGCCCGACAGGCTTCTACCAGGCGATGTCCCAACCCGACGAGATGCCGGCGACCGAGATCCTCGGCAGCCTGTTCCTGCCGCCCGGAGCTGGGCCGCGGCCGGTCGTGATCGTCGTGCCGGGCAGTCTCGGTGTGGCCCCTTCACACGTCGCGAAGGCCGATTACCTCACGGACGCCGGGATCGCTTGCTGCGTCATCGACCCGTTCGGCACGCGGGGAGTGACGTCCACGGTCGCCAACCAGGCCCAGTACTCCTTTGCGGCGAGCGCCTGGGACGTGCTCGCGACGGCCCGCACGCTCGCCCCGCGGGAGGACATCGACGCCACACACATCGGCGCCCAGGGCCATAGCCGCGGCGGCTCCGCCGTACTCTCCGCCGCCTGCATGTCGCCGCTGGTCGGCCCGGCCCGGTCGCCGTCGCTGCGGGCGGTCTACGCCGCCTATCCCTGGTCCGGCATGCAGTTCGCGCGGCCCGACGTGGGCGACACCGTCGTGCGGTCCGTCATCGGGGAACGCGACGAGTGGTGCCTGCCGCAGCAGGTGCAGGCCCACATGCACGCGATGACGCTGCTCGGCTGCAACGCCACGTTCCGGCTCTTCGCCGACGCCCAGCACAGCTTCGACCGCGACACGCCGGTGGAACTGGTCGCCGACGCGTCGGTCGCACCGGGAGCGCCGACCACATACATCCGGGAGGACGGAGCCCTCGTGCATCCCCTCACCGGGCGCGCGGACCCCGGCCTCGGCGAGCTGGAGGCGATGCGCTACAGCGTCAAGTCGGGTCATGGGCGGCGCGGGGCGCGCATCGGCAGCGCGGGGGACCAGGCGCGGGCGTTTCACGAGGACATGATGGAGTTCTGGCGCTCGGTGCTCGTCGAGGCTTCGTAGTCGGCCGGCCGCGATGTCAAGGCGTTGACCGGTGTGGGAACGGAGCCGACGTCATCTACGATCCCGTCGGCGGGGACCTGTCCTGGACCAGACGCGCACCGGAGCAGCACGCTTCGGCACGGCGCGGGCCAAACCCGGGTTGTGTCCCGGTCGACGGCCTCGCGCTTCGCGATTGACTTTGGGGTGTTGTCCCGCAACGCTTGAAGACCTTTGCACGTTCTTGTGCGCGGCGATAGATGTCCATGGCTCGAAGAAGGGACTCGGGAGGCAAACTACGCATCGGGGACCACTGGTCGGCGATCAGCATCATCGCGCAGTCCCAGGACAACCCGCTGAAGGCCGTGGCCGAGTTCGTCGAGAACAGCATCGATGCGCGGGCGAAGAACATCCAGATCGTCCGCGGACGGCACCGGGGCGAACCGTATCTGAAGGTCATCGATGACGGTGAAGGCGTGCGTCGCGACGCAGCCGGCGTGCCCGACTTCCGCTACGTGGCGACGCACATCTGCGACTCGATCAAGAAACGCCTGAAGCGCAACGGCGCGCAGGGCATTCAGGGGGAGTTCGGCATCGGCCTGTTGAGCTTCTGGACGCTCGGCGAGAACCTCAAGCTCCGTTCGGCCGCCTCCGACGGCCCTGTGCACGAAATGTCCATGCGCCGCGGCGACGAGGGCTACACCGTCAGGGTTACGCGCGCAATCGTAGCGGAACAGGGCACGACGCTCGATATCCGGCCCCTGCTACCGGGCGTGCGCCAGTTCACCGGTGAGAAGCTCAACTGGTACCTGGCTTCCGAACTGCGCGACCGCATCCGCCAGACGGGCGTTCGCGTGCGCATCAGCGACCGCACTGCCCGCAAGTCCTACACGGTCTCGCCACGCGAGTTCGACGGGCGGCTCATTCACGAACTCGCCAATCCCGTGACGGAGTTCGGCGAGATCAAGCTCGAGCTCTACCTCGACGACCCGTCGCCGGAGCGCGGCTTGTCGCTATATCGCAACGGCACCCGGGTTGCGGAGTTGACCGCCTTCGACGGCTTGCAGGAGGGTCCGTGGAGCAGTGGCTACGTCGACGGCGTCGTCGACGCACCGTTCATCCATCTGACGCCCGGAACGCGCACCGGGGTGATTCGCGACGCGGCCTTCGCGGCCCTTCGCGACGGCATCGAGTCCGTTCGGGCACCGCTCGACGCCCTGATCGGCGATCTCAAGCGGGCCGAGGAGGAACGTGCCAGCGAACGGACCCTCAAGTCGATCCGGCGCGCGTTTCGGGAAGCGCTGCTGGCCTTGCCGGCGGAAGAATACGATTGGTTCGAGGTGCATCGAAGCGGTCCCGGACGGAGACGGGAAGCGTCCGCCGCCCCGACCCTGGAGCCGTCCGGGCCGCAGCGCGAAGCGGCGGCGGTCGACATACGGGATCCTGATGAGAAGCCCGCGCCGCCCCAGGCCTTCTTCGAGATCGCGGGACCGCTCCACAGCGTCCGCATCTCGCCCTCGTCGTCGGTCACGAAGGTCGGCGCGAGACGCACGCTGCGAGCCGTCTGCCGGGACCGCTCGGGCAGACAGGTGGACGAAGGAGTGGTCTTCGCCTGGACGCTCGTCGACGGCGGCGGCTCGCTCGCCGATCCTCATGCCGAGATCGTCGACTTCCAGGCGCCCGAAGAGCCCGGGCTGGTGAGCCTGAAGCTCGTCGCCAGCCAGCGGGACGTCGTTTGCGAAGCCACGGCGCTCATCACCGTCACCGACTCCCTGGTCGCCGACCGCGACGGGGCGCCCGCACGGCAGGGACTGCCGGGCTACACGTACGAGAACTCGCCGGGTCAGTTGTGGCGTTCACGCTACGAAGTCGCCCGGGAACTGATCGTCATCAACAGCGGCCATCGCGACTTCGTGTTCGCCTCCCGGTCGCGCGCTTCCCAGTTGCGCTACATCGCGCGGCTCTTCGTCAAGGAACTCGTCCTGCGCAACTTCCCCGGCGCCTCGTCGGCGGAGCTCCTCGACCGGATGCTGGAACTGACGCTCTACATGGAGGGCAGCCTGAAGTAGCGCGAGACGCATACCCCGAAGGGCATGGCAGGGAGGTACGTTCGTCGGCGCACTATGGCCCTGCCCGTCACAGGCCGCGTCAGTCTTCGTGGCGCTTCCTGAAATCGCCACCAAGGGCCACGCGCCGAACGGCGAGTGCAGGTGAATGCAGAGGATCTTGGTGGGCTCGCACGGCGGGAGGTAGGTGGCCTCGGCCTCGAGCACCGAGCGGCCGTCCATCAGGCGCAACCGCTCCCCTTCCACCATGGTCCACTCCGGCCGCCCTTCGTGCAGGATGCGGTGCTGCTCGAAGCGCTCGCCTCCCAACACGTTCACGTCTCGCTCCTTCCTCTCGGTGCCGCCGGCTACCGTTCACCGCGGTAGGTGTCGCGCGTGTAGTACTCGGACTGATGGGTCGAGGGCCGGCCGCCCCAGCCGATCTCGACCTGGAATCCCGAGGGGCCCCGGAAGTAGAACGAGAACGTCTGGTCGTTGGCGTGCCTGCCGAGCGGCACCACGATTGGGTACTGGCTCTTGCAGACCAGTCCGTGGGCAAGCAGCACGTCGTCCAGGTGGTCCACCTGGAACATGATGTGATGGATATGCTTGACCTCGTAGGGAACGCCCAGTTCCGCCAGATGTGCTTGCATGGCCGCGAACTCCGCCGGTCCCGCGACCCGCAGGCCCATCCCGATCAGGTCGTCGCTGCCGTCCTCCTCAAGGGCGACCCGGTGATGCCACAGGTCGCTACGCAGGTAGAGCCGTCCGGGTTCGCTGTCGTCGCCGATCTCGAGGCCGACGAGATCCGTCGCGAACGCGCGCCACTCCTCGAGGCTTGACACGCCAAACCGGACGTAACCGAGTTCCGTGATCGCTGTCATGGGGTCGCCTCCTCTTCGATGCGCAAGCCACGCGCGTACCGGGCCATGATAGCGCCGCCTCCCGGAACTCGGGCAAGGCGGACCGCCGGAACCGGGCGCACCGGACAAACCGCGAGTTCGTCGGCGAACGGGCCGAGGGTCGCGAGGCGCCCTTGCGGCAAAAACGACGGAATGTAGCCCCAGCGTGGCCGATGTCGCCACCGGACCCTTGCTTCCGCCTGTGCTCTCCCGAGGCTGCGGGCCGGCCATGGGGCGCGCTCCGCTCCGGTTCGCATGCCTGGCCATGAACTGCGACACTGCGCCCACCCACGGACACCCGCACGCGCGCGAGTCCCCCATGCCAAAGCGACCCGAGAACCTGTACGACCGCTACCACGCGCATGTGTACTTCGACGAATCCACCGAGGACCAGGCCCGCGCCCTGTGCATCAATGCCTGGCGGGAATGTCACGTGGGGCTTGGCCGCTTCCATCTTCGTCCCATCGGCCCACACCCGCGATGGAGCTGTCAGCTCAGTTTCGACGCGGGTGAGTTCGACCGGCTGATTGCGTGGCTCGACGCGCACCGCGACGGCCTCGACATCCTGGTCCATCCGCTGACCGACGATGCGCTGGAGGAGCACACCTCGCTGGCCGCCTGGCTCGGGAAGGAGGTGGCCCTGTCGGTCGAGGTATTCAAGCCCGAACCGGATGACGCCTGAAGGCGTCGGCACGGATCTGCACCATCGGATGAACGGGGCTGTCATGCCCCCCATGGCCGCTGCCGTCCTGGCCCTCGCCACCGTTACGGCCTGGCCCGCGGAGCACCCCTGCGCCGATCCGGAGTACCGCCACGGCATCTCCTACCTCGCGCCGCTGCGTTACGGACCGGACTTCGCCCATTTCGCGTACACGAATCCCGAGGCGCCCAAGGGAGGCACGATGCGCGTGGCGAAGATGGGCACCTTCGACAACTACAACGGCGTCGTAGAGATCGGCCGCGTCCCGGACGGGTATTCCGCCACGGAAGGATTCGTCTACGACAGGTTGCTCGAAGACAGCCTCGACGAGCCGGCGGCCGCGTACGTGCGCCTCGCCGACGGCGTCGCGGTCGAGCGGGACTTCCGCTGGACCGCGTTCCGGATGCGCGACGGGGCGCGCTGGCACGACGGGCGCCCGATTACGCGTGACGACGTGCTCCACACCTTCGACGCCATCCGCGAGCACGGTCGGGTGGAGTTGCGCATGGCGCTGGCCGACCTCGACCGTATCGTCCCGTTCGGCGAACGCGAGCTCTGCTTCGTCACCCGCGCGGACCGGGGGCCGAACCCGATCCTGCCGTTCGTCTACGGCCGCATCGGAATCCTGCCGCAGCACTACTGGATGGCCCGCGATATCGGCAAGACCACGACCATCCCACCCCCCGGCAGCGGGCCCTATCGCGTCGAGGAGGCCAACTTCGGCCGCACCCTCACCTTCCGCCGGGTCGACGACTACTGGGGCCGGGACCTGCCCGTCAACCGGGGACGCTTCAACTTCGAGCGGGTGAAGTACGACTACTTTCGCGACGAGAACATCATGCACGAAGCGCAGAAGGCGGACGTGGTGGACGTGCGCCAGGAACTGACCGCCAAGAACTGGGAAACGGGGTACAGGTTTCCGGCTGCGAAACAGGGCCTCCTGAAGGCGGAGCTGCGCAAGGGAACGAGCGTGTGGGGGCTCTGGTGGCCGGTCTACTGGAACCTCGACAAGCCGCGCTTCCGCGACATCCGCGTGCGCGAGGCCCTGTGGCTGCTCTACGACTTCAACTACGTCAACCGCGTCTACTTCCACGGCTTCTTCGACCAGGGCGTGAGCCTCTTCCAGAACTCCGCCATGGCGCACAGCGGCAGGCCCTCGCAACGCGAACTCGCCCTGCTCGAGCCGTGGCGCGGGCAGATCCCCGACCGGGTGTTCACGGAGCCCTTCCACCATCCCGCGAGCGACGGCTACGGCTTCAGCCGGAAGGGAATGAAACGCGCGCTCGCCCTGTTCGACGAGGCCGGATGGCACGTCCGGGCAGGCAAGGTGGTACACAAGGAAACCGGCGAGCCGTTCCGGGTGGACTTCATCTTCGTCCTGACCTCAAGCGCCCGCTCGATCATGCCGTTCACCGCACGGCTGGAACAGGTCGGCATCGCCACGACGGTACGCCTGCTGGACGTCTCGCACTGGCTCCACCGCGGCCGTGCGGGATCCTTCGACGCCACGAGCGTGGGTTTCGTGCCGACCTACATGCCGGGGCCCGATCTCGAGGCCCGTTTCGGCAGCGCGAGCGCCGACCTCGGCTACGGGGCGAACTGGGGCAGGACCAGGGATCCGGCCGTCGACAGCCTGACCGAGTCCGTGAAGCGCGCGCGAAACGCCGAGGATCTCTACGCCGCCACGCGCGCGCTCGACCGCGTGCTGATGTGGAACTTCTACGTCGTCCCCGGACCGTCGACACCCGGCCTGCGCCTGACGTACTGGGACCGTTTCGGCGAGGTCCGCAACGATGAGCTCTCCTCGGTGCCGTACGTGAACGCCTGGTGGTGGGACGAGCGCAAGGCGGCGCGCGTCAGCGCGGGGGTCGCGTCCCTCGAGGACTGATGCGGCAACGGGGCTGTCGCTCCCGCTACGCGATCGACATTGGCCCGGGCGCCGCAACGCTTGGGGGCTTCGCACGTTCGCGTGCGCAACGGCCCAAGGTCGATGGCGCGAAGAAAGGAAGCGGGGGGCAAGCTCTGGATCGGGGACCACTGGTCCGAAGCAACAAGCCTTCAACACGCTGATTTAACTACATTTTATGCGATTTGTCCAGTTTCGTTACTGCGTACGTTACTGCTTTGAGAAAGAGACTGCGTGCAATTTTCTGGGGCCGCAGGACGCGGTTTGCGCGTGTCGATTGCATGCGGCGGTGGCCGTTTTTGACGGCGTTGTCAGCTGGGGATGATGCCTCAGTCGTCGGCGGTGTTAGCGGAGAACGATGCCTACTGTCAATGGCGAACGAAAATTGCGCACTGTTGGAAGCCGACCCTTCCAATTGAAGCGGCGTGCTTCCGTTGATCTTCGCGTGCTCGGAGTTGGCGTAGGGAGCGGTAGCGACCGAAGTCCAACTCCGAGCACGCGGCGCGACTTGGCTCATGCCGCGCTTCTCCGGACATCGTCGTCGGCCGGACTGGGTCTCAGCAGGTCCTGGTGCGCACGCATCCGGTAGCTGTTGCCGCGGATGTTGACGATGTGACAGTGGTGCAGCAGCCGGTCGATGAGCGCCGCGGCCATAACCTCGTCGCCCAGCACGAGGCCCCACTCCTCGAAGCCCTTGTTCGACGTCAGCACGGTCGATGCATGCTCGTGGCGGGCGTTGATCAACTGGAAGAACAACACCGCGTCCTCCTGGGTCACCGGCAGGTAGCCGATCTCATCGACGACCAGCAGTGACGGATGGGTCAGGACCCGCAGGCGACGGCTCAGGTTGCCAGCGGCCTTCGCCTCGGCCAGCGACTCGATCAGGCCCGCCAGCGTCCCGTAGTAGACGCGCCGGCCGCTCTCCGCGGCAGCGATCGCCAGGCTGATGGCGAGGTGGGTCTTGCCGACGCCCGGCGGACCGAGGAACACCACGTTCTCCTTGCGCTCCAGGAAGCCGAGCTCGTGCAGGCTCTCGATCTGTTCACGCTTGATGCTCGGCTGGAAGGCGAAGTCGAACTGTGCCAGCGTCTTCACCGCCGGTAGCCGCGACGCACGCATCGCGGTCTGCAGGCGCCGGTTGTTGCGCAGCACGATCTGCGCGTTCAGCAACTCCTCCATCGCTTCACTGGCCGTTACCGCGCCGCTGTCCGCCTGTGCCAGGATGCCGTCCACGGCTTCCAGCGCACCCGGCATCTTCAGATCCGCCAGCATCGCCCGCAGCCGGTTGCGTCGGTCCCCCGCGGCGCTCATCGCACCAGCTCCGCGTAGGCGCGTAGGGAACGCCGTTCCACATCGACCTGCGGCAGTCCCGGCGATCCCTTGGCGGGTGGTGGGCTGGCGCCCATGCGCTGGTAGGGCCGCTCCACCAACGGCTTCAGGGCGGTCCGCTCGTCGCGTTCGAAGCGCGCCAGCGGCGCCTCGCCAGTCGTACCGTGCTGGCGCACGTTGGCCACCTCGATGAGCCAGCGCTCGGCTTGATCGTTCACATCCGCGTCGTTCACGAACGCGCGGCCGTAATGGAAGCTGTCGCGGATGTAGCGGATCGGCCGCTCCACCTTGCCCTTCGTCTGCGCCCGATACGGTCGGCACGAGCGCGGCTGGAAGCCCCAGTGCGCCGCGAAGCGCAGGAACTCCGCGTTCAGCACCAACCCACCACCGCTCAGGCGGTCGTCCGACACCACCACGGCGCGCATCTGATCGAACAGCAGCTCCCGAGGAACACCACCGAAGCTCGCGAACGCGCTCTCCAGTCCGTCGACCAGCACCGCCATGGTCTGGTGTGGGTAGAACCGCAGCCACAGCAGACGCGAGTAGCCGAGCACTACCACCAGGGCGTGACGGCGAAAGCGGAACGTGCCGAAGTCCACCTGGCCTTGACGCCCCGGCGGCGTCTCGAAGCGCACCGGCTCCTCCAGCGGCTCGCGTGGCCGGGTCTCCCGCACGTAGTCCCGCACCGCGCTGTAGGCACCCGTGTAGCCAGCGGCCCGTACCTCGTCGAACAGCCGTTGCGCCGACAGCTTCGGAAACTCCTCAAGTCGCGCGGCGATGATCGGCTTGTACGGATCCAGCTTGTGTGCCACCGCTGGCCGGGCCGCGTAGCGCGTCCCACCAACGATCAGATCCCGGTCCAGCTGCCCCGACTCGATCCAGTAGTGGATCGTGCGCCGACTGACCCCGAACCGCCGCGACAGCTCAGTCTTCGACATCCCCTGCTCAAGGTAGTACCTCAATCGCATTCTGGTCCCCCAATCGTGCATCTCGCGCCGTTCCATCCCCGTTGGCTTCGCCAACCGGGACAGTACCGGCACCATGAGGTGCGCAATTTTCAGTCGCCAAGAATGCGCAGTTTTCGCTAGCCCCCAACAACTGGGCCCGAAAACACAAGAATACAGATGCAATCGATGTCGAGACGAAAGCTGGGGCAGTCGTGATCTGGCTCGGTGCTACCTGGCACGCGGGGGGTGCTTACACGGCCGCAAGCGGAGACCCGCGACGCGCGGCGATCTTCAATTTCTGTCGCGGGATATTTCGCCAACAGGAAAACCAGATGGCTGGCATAACGCATCAACAAGCTGCCCAGATGCCGCAAGCCGTGCGCGGCTTCACCAACCACGACCTGCGAACGCGGCTCCAACATACGCAACATCTCGCCTCTCAGCAGGGCGTGCGCAAACGGGAGAGTGCCAAGGTCTCCAGGATCCTTCATCGATTCCACAGCCATGGCCTCATCGCCAAGTACCCGCACTCGCGCCGCTGGAGAACCACCGCCCTCGGCCGACGCCTCATGGCCACCGCCATACAAATCCGAGAGCTCAACTTCCCTCAGCTGCTCGCTACCGCAGCTTGACTCGAGGAACTTCTTGCAGAAAAGCAAAGAAATCACAGACAAAGAATCTATCCTTAGATCGCGAAATCGGCCCACTCGTCGTTCGCCGGCACCAGCTCGATCGCGATCTGGCCGGGCGAGCTCGGCGCGAAAAGCGCGCTCCGAAGCCGGCATCCGATTCGGCACCTCCTTGAAGGTAATGCCGCCCAGGGCGAAATCTTACGCGTTTTCCGTCGCCCAACGCTCCAACCTCACCGCCTCGCTGGAGCCTCCGCGCCCTCGCACCCCGACTTTGACGGGTCCCTGTCTGGGATTCCACAACACTGTTAGGCCAAAGCAGTAGTGTCCCCTTTGTCCAATTCTAAAGTGTCCCCTTTTGGGGGTGGCGGAGGAGTTGGAATTGGCGGAAGAGGGAGCGAGGCTGACGGTGGCGGAGGCGGATCGGGCGGGGTTGATCGGGCAGGTTGCAGAGCGCCGGCTGACGCAGCGGGAGGTGGCGATTCGGCTGGGTCTGAGCGTGCGCCAGGTGAAGCGTCTTGCGAAGCGCTACCGGGAGCGGGGTGCAGCGGGACTGGCGTCGACGCGCCGCGGCCGGCGGCCGAACAACGCGATCGATGCGGCTGTCCGGCGGGAGATTTTGGACTTGGTGCGGGAGCGCTACCGGGACTTCGGTCCGACCTTCGCGCGCGAGAAGCTGGTCGAGGTGCACGGCCACCGGTTGTCGGCGGAGACGTTGCGCGTTTGGCTGATCGAGGACGGGCTCTGGCAGGTGAAGGCGCGCCGGGAGACGCGTGCGCATCCGAGCCGGCCGCGTCGGGAGTGGCTGGGCGACCTGGTGCAGATTGACGGCTCGCCGCACGACTGGTTCGAGGGCCGGGCGCCGCGGTGCACGCTGATCGTGTACGCGGACGACGCGACGTCGCGGCTGCTGGCGGCGGGCTTCTTCGCGGCGGAGACGACCGAGGCGTACATGCGCACGACGCGCGCGCACCTGGCGGCCTGTGGCCGGCCGGTGGCGTACTACTCGGACCGCTACGGCGTGTTCCGGGTCAACCGGCGCGACCGGGAGGGCGAGCCGACACAGTTCGTGCGGGCCTTGCGGACGCTGGACATCGAGTCGATCCACGCCGGGAGCCCCGCAGGCGAAGGGCCGGGTGGAGCGCGCCAACCGCACGCTGCAGGACCGTCTGGTCAAAGAGATGCGACTGCGCGGGATCGACGGGATCGAAGCGGGCAACAACTACCTGCCGACGTTCATGGCGGACTACAACCGGCGTTTCGGGGTGCCGCCGCGCAACCCCGCGGACGCGCACCGGCCGGTGCTGCACGACGCGCGGGAGCTGGATCTGATCCTGTGCGAGCAGCATGCGCGCAAGGTGACGCGGAACCTGTCGATCAGCTTCGAGGGGGACGCCTACCAGGTGACCGGACACGGCAAGGGTTACCGGTTGCGCGGCGCTGCGGTGACGGTGTGCAAGGGCTTCGACGGCAAGGTGACGGTGCTGCGCGACGGGCGCGAGTTGCCGGTTCGGCTACTCGGCGAGGGCGCCGATCCGCTGCCGCTCGAGGACGGCAAGAGCGTGCGGCTGCGGGTGGATCGCGCGAAGGCGGAGCAGCAGTCGCGGCTGGCTTGGAAGCCGGCCCCGGACCATCCCTGGCGACAACCGTTCAAGCCGGAGGCGACCGGGGTCGCCGCGGGGTGAGCCGCGGCGCGTCGGCCTTGCGCTTCGGTCGCTACGCTCCCTACGCACAAGGCCGCCCCACCGGCGGTGTTCGGGCGTCATAGCCCATGAAAACGCTGTAGGCCAAAAGGGGACATTTCAACTTTGGAGAAAAGGGGACATTTCTACTTTGCGTTGACACATTTCTACTTTGCCTTGACAGGATTCCACAACACTGACAATCTGACCTTCTGTACCGCAGACTGTCGATGGGCCGGGACGAGGAAAGAGAATGGCAGAACAATCGAACCTGATCGCGGAAGTGGCCGCGCGTGCTCTGGCACCCGGAGCGGTGTCCGACTCACTGCGGCCGCGCATCGAGGAGTTCGATCTGTGGCGCAACGTCGAGGAGCTGCGAGAGCAGGGAGCCACCGTAGTCACCGACGCCGTCCCCCTCGGCTTGCTCGACGAGCTCCGAGCCGTGATCCACGAGGAGGTCGAACGCTTGGGGACACATGAACACACAGGAGCAGGAGCCGGCCATGCGCAAGGCGTTGCCGAGTGCTCCATGCTGCTCGGGAAACCGGTGGTCGATCGAGTGGTCGCGTTGCCCAAGATCCAGGCCATGTGGGAATTCAATGTCGGGATGGGTTTTCGCGCCGGAACCATGGCCGGGACGATCCTGCAGCAATCCGAGCCCGGCGGAGAATACATGGGGGTCCCGCTCCACGCCGATCATGCCTGGCTTCCGCAACCCTGGCCTGAGCACATCTGCGTCTCCACCATCTGTCTCCCCTGCGAGGGAATGACCGAAGAGGAAGGGGCGACCCGTTTCGTTCCGGGCAGCCACCGGCACCGGCGCTTGGCGTCTCGGGCGGAAGCCGCGGAGGGGAACAGCGTTCCGCTCGTGGTCCCGAAAGGGGGCTTTGCCATGTGGGCCGGCTCGACCTGGCACGAGACGGGTGTGCGTACCGTTCCGGGCGTCCGCACCCTGTTGCATGCGAGTTGTCAGCGCCTCTACACGCAGCCCGTCGAGGACTACACGCATCTGTTGCGCGACGAGGCGTATATGGCCGCTGCGTCCGAGGCGATCCGTGGCCTGGTCGGTGCCGACCTGCTCTTTGGATCCAAAAGCCCGCAGGGCGTCGCCCCCGACCCCGACAAGACGATGAAGACGCTGCTCATGTCGCAGCAATGAGCCGGGCAGAGCGGGAAGGGAGTAGTCAAATGTCCGATCCAAAGAAGGTCGAGCTCGCAAGCCCGGAATGGTACGAGCTCGCGACCAAGATCCTCGCCGAGGTGGCGCGGGAGTGCGGAGAGGATGGCTTCCAGCTGAGCGTCTGTGAAGTGTTCATCGACGCGCCGAAGGAGTACGCCGACGAAGACGGCACAATGAGCTGGTGCTTCTACATCGACGGTAAGGACGTGCGGTGCGAGAAGGGGAATTCGAAGGACGTCGACCTCTACATGCAAGGGAGCTGGGACCCCGCCGACGCACGGCGAATCTACACCCCGGACTTTCTCGAAGAGCAGGCGAAGAACCCGACTCCGCCCGAGGACCCTAACCTGGCGATCGAGGGTGACATGGAGAGGCTTCCGCCCTGGATCATCGAGTTCCACAACCGCTTGGCCCCGTATACGGCCTGAGTCCGGCAGCAGCGCTGCGTTGGCAACTGCCACAAGGAGACAGACGATGAGATTAGGCGGCCCTTTCGCTGCAGAGGTGTTCGCTGCGGAGACCGACGACCCGGCCGCGCTGGCCAAAGGGCACCGCGCCAAGGGCTATCGGGCTGCGTTTTGCCCCGACATCTCGCTGAAAGACCCCGGGCACATCCGCGCCGTCGAGACAGCTTTCGCCGCGGAGGATGTTCTGATTGCGGAACTTCATGGCCTGATCTCCTTTGAAGAGGCCGGCAATCTGATCGACCCCGATTCGGAAAAGCGTGCGGCATGGCACGAACATCTTTGCGAACGCTTTGCGCTGGCCGACGAGGTCGGTGCCCGGTGCTTCCTGGAAATGCCCGGAACCTGTGATCCCAACTCGTTTTACATGCCCCATCCAAAGAACCTGACCGACGAGTGCCGGGACATGATCGTGGAAAGGGTGCGCGAGGTAATCGACGCGGTGCGGCCCCGACGAACGAAGTTCGCGCTGGAGATGATGCCCTTTATCCACCCGAGCGATCCCGACAGCTATGTCGCATTACAGAAGGCGGTGGACCGGGAGAGTTTCGGTGTGCATCTCGATCCGGTGAATATCCTGAACTCGCCTGATCGCTGCTTCAACAACGGCAAGCTCATCAAGGAGTGCTTCGACAAGCTCGGTCGTGACATCCTCAGCTGCCATGTCAAAGACGTGACACTACTGCCCGCCACGTTCCCCCTCGGGATTGAGCAATGCCGGGCGGGAACCGGTCTCGTGGACTACCGGACGTACCTGAGCGAGCTGAATCGCCTGCCGCCCGATACGCCGCTACTGACCGAGCCCATGACGGGCATGCAGGAATACGAATACGACCTCGCCAGAGACTACATCACCGGTGTTGCGGACGAGATGGGCCTGTCATTCCTGTAAACGGCCGCTGCTCGTCAGTGGGTGTCGCTGTCGATATCGACTCCCTCACGACAGGCAGGGCCGCACGATCCGATTCGGCACCTCCTTGAAGGTAATGCCGCCAAGGACTGGGGAGGACACGTGAGAACGTTCGTTCGAAGACACGGCTGGGTCGCCGCAATGGCGCTGCTGGCCGCGGGATGCGAGCAAGCAGCGGAACGACCCGAGCTGGCGGGCGTCGAAGCGAAGACTCCAGAGCACCGAGCGGCTCCGGCCAGTGCGGCCGGTGCGAGCGCGCCGCGCCACGCCTACTTCGGCGATCTGCACATTCACACGCAGAACTCGACCGACGCCTACACCTTCGGTGTCCGAGCCACCCCCGACGACGCGTACCGCTTCGCCAAGGGAGAGGCCCTTGCCCACCCGCTCGGCTACTCGATCCGGCTTCGGGGCGGGCCGCTCGACTTCCTCGCGGTCACCGACCACGCGGAGTATCTCGGCGTCGCCCGTGCGCTGGCCGACCCCGGACATCCCCTGGGCAGCCACCCCGTGGCGGTGAAGATGCGGAGCGGCGACCCGAAGGACCGCTGGGAAGCGGGCCGCGCACTCGACGGGTGGGTGCGAGGCAACCCCGTCTCGGGCCTCGACCCCTTGCCGGTCGTTCGCTCGATCTGGCAGGAGACGGTCGCGGCGGCAGAGCGCCACGACGATCCGGGGCGCTTCACGACCTTCGTGGCCTACGAATTCTCCCCCACGCCGGGCGGTGTGAACCTTCACCGCAACGTGATCTTTTCCGGCAACGACGTGCCCGCGCTGCCGTTCAGCGCTGTCGACTCGCTCAACCCCGAAGACCTCTGGACGTGGCTCGACGAGCAACGCGCCAACGGGATCGAAGCGCTCGCGATCCCGCACAACTCGAACTGGAGCCAGGGCAAGATGTTCGAGCGCACCGACTGGGCTGGCGAGCCGATCGATGCGGCCTATGCGGAGCAACGACGGCGCAACGAGCCGCTGGTGGAGATCACACAGGGCAAGGGGACCTCGGAGACGCATCCGGCGCTGTCGCCGAACGACGAGTGGGCCGATTTCGAGATCTGGAGGAAGAACTCGATGGCGTTCGGCGAAGACGGATCGATGTCGTTCGCCGAAGGTGCGACCACCGGGGCCTACGCCCGAGACGCGCTGCGGGCCGGTCTCGAGATAGAGCGCGAGATCGCGGCGAACCCCTACCTCTTCGGCTTCATCGGTGCGAGTGACGGCCACAATGCGGCCGGATCGGTGGAGGAGGACCAGCACTTCGGCCATGCAGGCAAGATTGACGGCACTCCCGCAGCTCGCGGCAGTCTGCCCGACGGGCGACAAGGACGGAGCCAGATTCAGCTCGAACTCGAAATGATCGAGTGGGGCTCCTCGGGGCTGACCGGTGTGTGGGCCGAGGAGAACACTCGCGAGTCGATCTACGCGGCCTTGCGCCGCAAGGAGACGTTTGCCACGTCGGGCCCGCACATACGCGTGCGATTCTTCGCCGGCTACGATTATTCCGACGATCTCCCGAACCAGCACCACGCGGCCGAACGAGCGTACGCCGGCGGCGTGCCGATGGGCGGCGAACTCGCTGCGCAGCCCAGCAACGCGCCGCGCTTCTTCGTCCAGGCCGCCCGCGACCCGCGGGAAGCCTGGCTCCAGCGAGCGCAGGTCGTCAAGAGCTGGATCGACGAAAGCGGCGAGACCCACGAGCGCGTCTTCGACGTCGCCTGCTCCAACGGCCTCACGCCCGACCCGAGGACGCATCGATGCCCGGACAACGGCGCAAGCGTCGACCTCGACGACTGCTCGATATCGCTCGACAAGGGAGACGTCGAGCTCGTGACCTTGTGGAGCGACCCGACGTTCGATCCGACCGAGCGGGCTCTCTACTACGCCCGGGTGCTGCAGAACCCGACCTGTCGCTGGTCGACCTGGGACGCGATCCGCGCCGGCGTCGAGCCGACGTCGAAGGTGCCCGCGACGATCCAGGAGCGAGCCTGGAGCTCGCCGATCTGGATCGCCCCCGCAGTGCGATGAGGGCCCACCGCGACACCCTCCGCGTTGCCGTCGGGGCGCAGCCGTTTGTCGCGCTCGATGCGATAGCGCTCGCGCATGGCATCGGGATCGAAGCCGGGAGGGGTCGAGGCCGGGTCCTCTGGAGTGGCGCTCATGTGAGTGTCTCTCCTTGGTTGGCTTGAATGAGGTTCAGTCCGCGGATCGGCCGAGGCTTTTCCGCAGCGCCCCGAGTCTCCTCGTCCGACAGCTCGCGCAGCACGCCTCGCTCGAAGCCATCCTCCCCGCACTCCCGCGCCACCTCGGCGAGGAGCTTGCACGCGAGCTCGAACCATTCCGGGCTCGCGAGCACGACCTTCGGATGGGCTCTCCCGACGTACGCCCCCTTCGGATCCGGATTTGACTACTTCCTTCCCGCTCGGCCCGGCTCACTGCTGCGCCATGAGCAGCGTCTTCGCCACCTTCTCGGGGTCGGGGACGATGCCCGTTGAGGTTGCGCTTCCAAAGAACAGGTCGGCACCGACCAGGCCACGGATCCCCTCGGGCGCAGCGGCCAGATACGCCTCGTCGCGCAACAGATGTGTGTAGTCTTGGACGGGCTGCGTGTAGAGGCGCTGACAACTCGCATGCAACACGGTGCGGACGCCCGGAACGGTCCGCACACCCGTCTCGTGCCAGGTCGAGCCGGCCCACAGGGCAAAGCCCCCTTTCGGGACCTCGAGCGGAGTGGTCTTCGTCTGCGCGGCTTCCGCCGGATACGGCAAGCGCCGGTGCCGGTGGCTGCCCAGAGCGACACGGGTCGCCCCTTCCGCTTCAGTCATTCCCTCGCAGGGGAGACAGATGGTCGCGACGCAGTTGTGCTCGGGAAAGGGTTGCGGAAGCCAGGCATGATCGGCGTGGAGCGGAACCCCGATGTATTCTCCCTCGGATCGCTTCAGGACCGTCCCGGAAATGGTTCCGGCGCGCATACCCTTCCCGGCGCTGAATTCCCACATGGCCAGGAGCTTCGGCAACGTGACCACTCGATCGACCACGGAGTTCCCGAGCAGCATGCCGCACGTGGGAACTCCGCTACGGCCCCTTTTTGGCCCCTCGCTTTCGATCTTCCCGTGAATCACGGCTCGGAGCTCGTCGAGCAAGCCGAGGGGGACGGCGTCGGTGACTACGGTGGCTCCCTGCTCTCGCAGCTCCTCGACGTTGCGCCACAGACCGAGCTCCTCGATGCGCGGCCGCAGTGCGCCGGACACCGCTCCGGGTGCCAGAGCACCCTCGGCCGCTTCCGCGATGAGTTTCTCTTGTTCTGACATTTCTGCTGTCATTCCACGGTCAATTTCGTACTTGCAAGTGACGGAGTCGGTGAGGCCGCCAACCAGCTAGAACGTTCACCCTGAGCGGATGTCGTGTGCCAGTTTCCTGCGGTAGCGGGGTTGGAGGTAGGTGGACGCTGATCCGAACTGGTTCAATCGAATGTGTATTCCAACGTCACACCTACCGAACGCCGATCCCAGCGGTACAACAAACTGCCGCCAGAAATCGCAGCAGGACCTTCATCGTCGGTGAGGTTCTCGCCCCAAAGGGTTGCCCGCCAGTTCTGGTTGGCGAGTGCAAGGCGCAGGCTCAAATCAGAAACGACGGGGGAGGTCAGCGGTGTGCTGAAGTCTGACTGGCCGTCACGGCGAAAATAGGAGGCCCTGGCGTACGCAGTCCAGTCGCCCATCACCGGCCGCTCATAGTCGACACCGATGCGAAAATCCCATTCCGGCACATTCGGCAATTGATTACCATCCTTGAGACCCTGCAGCAACGCATCGGCAGCGGCGTCGATCGCCTCGACCTTGGTGCTGCTTGCCGAACCGATCATCGACAGCGATAAACCTTCAACCGGCGTGTTCCATTGCAGCAACAGCTCGGCGCCGGTGGCTTTGACTTCTTCGATGCCGATTCGCACGACGCTACCGGCGAGTGTACCGCTAAACTGATAGTCCTCGTAGTCGGCCAGATACAGGCTGGGTTCTATGAGCAGACTGTCATCGAAAAGACTGAAGCGGCCACCCACCTCATAACTCCAAACGGTAGATTCGGGCACCGTCACGTCCAGAGCTATGCCGAGCACATCCACGGCCGCTACAACGCCCGGTGCGTTGAACGTGCCGCTGCGGAATCCGCGGCTGATATTCAGGAAGAACATGGTCTCATCAGACGGCGTGATGCGCAGATTGAATCTGGGACTGACCAGACTGAATCGCTCATCTTCATCAACGTTGTCTAGTGGAAACACGAAGCCACCCACTGCGAACGTCGAGATGATCTCTTTGTCGCGGTCGTCACGGAAATAGCGCAAACCGATCAGCGGTGTGATCAAGCCATCCATGAACGAACGCGAGACCTCACCGAACCAGGCCATTTGCGTACTCTCGGTTACGATTTGATCCGTTGCCGTGCCGGCAAAGGCCAGTGGCTCCAGATAGTTGAGCACGGTGGAGTTTGGATGCTCGCCTCGGGTGTAACTGACGCCGGTGATCCAGTCCCACTCTCCGTCGCCATTGGAAGTCAGGCGCAGTTCCTGATTAAACGTTTTGACGTCGTCACGATCGGCGGTGTAGCTAACGAGAAAGTTGCCTAAGTTGGGATCAAAGAAGGAAAAGCCACTACTATGCGAGTACTCATAGGTCATATAGCTGCTGCTGCTGGTCAGCGTGGCGAAGCCGGCGTCCCACTCGATATTGAGGCCGAACAGGTCCAGTTCGGTATCCGTGCCGGACTCGATGCCGCCTGAGGCCCCCAGCAGTGGCGGATCGACGCTCGCATAGGTGCCGCGGAATGCACCTTCGTCAAGATCACGGCGCTGAATGAGCCCGGTGACGCTCAGTTCATCGGATGGCTGCCACAGCACCTTAAGGCGCGCGTACCAGCGATCGTCTTCGTCCAAATCACTGCCCGGTAAATCAATGCCCTCGGCCAGGCCTGGATCGCGCGAGGCGCCGGCGGTCAGGCTCGCCGCCAACGTACCTTCAATCAGCGGCACACTGATGCTGGCATCGTAAGTATGGCCGTCGCCGCCTTTACGCATGCGCGAAGCGCCGGCGCGCACGCGCACGCGAAACTGTTCAAGGTCGGGCTGGGCAGTGGTGATCAATATTGTGCCGCCCATCGCGCCTTGACCGTATAGGGTGCCCTGGGGCCCGCGCAGCACCTGA
Source organism: Candidatus Azotimanducaceae bacterium (assembly GCA_965248075.1). Taxonomy (GTDB): domain Bacteria; phylum Pseudomonadota; class Gammaproteobacteria; order Pseudomonadales; family Azotimanducaceae; genus VXNE01. Next base: position 143,021 of record CBDFIL010000001.1, read on the forward strand.
ATGGATTCCAGGTCGAAGACCTCGGTGTCTGGGCCAAACGGTAAATCGACGATGTAGTGCGGCATGCCATCGATATAGAAGCCAACGGCGCTGTCATTGGTCCTGACGGCACCGGTACCCCGGACATTATAGCGGCGAGTGGACGCGACGCCGGACGGCAGCGATACGCCGGGAATCAGCTGCACGATCTGAGCCAGATTCTGCACGCCAGAGCCTTCCAGCTCCTCGCCTGACAGATACTGAATGGACTGCGCGACATCCATGAGGCCTTCTTTACGCTTGCTGGCAGTGACGACGATCTCTTCAACTATCCCAGGCTGTAGTTGTCCGTCCTCGGCATAGGCGACACCCGTGCCCAACAATGCCAGGCCAATCGCCACTCCGGCCACACGGGTAAACCATGCCTGGATCCAATACAAAGTCGAGCAAAAGACGGATGACTTGCGTAGTTTCATCTTGTGGTCTCCCCAATTCCAATGTGCTGCAAAAACAGCAGTTTTCGATGCGTCCTGACGGCGGGCATGGGCGGCAGCGGCCCGTCGATGGCCTCGCCGGCGACGTTCTGTTCGATATAGCCGTGGGCCTGGCACCACCTGAGCGTCGCGCGGATGCGCTGGCGGAGCTTGCGCGCGACGTCGGCATGGACTGTCCAGACTGGCTTGAGGATTCGCAGGACATCCTCCCGACGGATGCGGTCGACGCGCATCTTGCCGATCACGGGGAAGGCGCGCTTCTCCATGCCCTGCATCCAGTTCCGCGCGGTCTTGGTATCGCGCCAACGCGGTGGGTTCGCTTCGAACGTGGCCTGGGCCGCTTCGCGGAAGGTGGGGGTGCTCGCGCGCTTCTTGTCGGCAAGCGGGTCGTGGCCGTTGGCGACTGCGAGGCGGTTGGCCAGCGCGCGTCGTCGGGCTTCGACGAGTGAGACGGTCGGAAACGGACCCAGGCCGATGTCGCGGCGGCGTCCGTCGACCGTCACACGCTGGAGCCACGACTTGGAGCCGCGTTCGGTGACGTTCAGGAATAGCGTGTTGCCGTCCGAGTAACGACCAGCTGAGGAGATGGCTCGGACGCGCGTAGCGCTTAGTTTTCCTTGAGGCAACCCCACGACCTTCACCACAAATTGGTTAGTATTGTGCGAGACGTCGAGATTCTTGTCAAGAGACGGTGTCTCGTTTGTCGGTAGCAAATAGAGTTGTCCGCTTTTGCTAGCACGTGAACTGTCCGGTTTCCACGCGCCCGTTTTGAGGTCCATCGATGGCCCTGGAACAGGGGCGTGAGAAAGCCGGTCAGTGACGACCGGAAGTACCCTTCCGGTCGTCGCAAACCTGTGCGCCGCGGGAGCCGCCGTGTCACCCGCAGGGCCGCAGCGCAGCGGAGGACCCGCGAAGCGGGTTGACACGGCGGTTGCCGTGGCGTTCCCGGCGCTCATCCCGCTGCCAATCCCAGTTCCGGCCCGTCAGCCTTGTACTGTGCCAACCGGCGTGGGCCGTGGTACACCGACAGCGTACCGTCCGCGTGCTCGTGCACCCGGACCCGCCGCTTCACGTAGTGTCGGCCGTGCGCCACGGGCAGCTGCAACGACCGGCCCCGGTAGCTCACGCAGTTGTCGCGCGTCACGGTGCGCTCCTCCTTCAGACACAGGATGTCGTCGAGATCGACGTCCCCGAGCGGCACGAAGGCGCTGCCGGGCGCCGCCGCGTCGACGCCGAAGCGCCGGTTCATGTGCCGCCAGAACGACTCCTCCAGATAGCGGTTCGCCGCCGCCATGGCCGTGATCCCTTCCAGGGCCAGCTCCTGCGGCAGGCGCCCCTGAACCGTCCCGAAGAAACGCTCCGACCGACCCCGCGCCTCCGGTGAGTAGGCCGGGATCATCTCGATCCCCAACTCCGCCATCGCCCGCCCGAACTGCGTCGGGTTCGACTTGTCCACCTTGCCGCCCGCCGCCGGCGTGTGCCAATAGTGCGAGCCCCGGTCCGTGTAGAGGCTGCCGAACACGCCCCGCTTCTCCAGCGTCTCACGCACGCCGCGCAAGCTCGACCAAGTCCCCTCCTCGGCAACGAAGAACCCCGAGTACACCTCCGAGGTCGCATCGTCCAGCGTCACGATCAGGTCCCACTCCGTGCCCGGCACCCAGCGATGCGACGAGCCGTCCTGGTGCAGCATCAACCCCGCCAGTGCCGCCCGCTCCCGCCGCCGCCGCGGCGTCCCGCGCCGCTTCCCCTGCGTCACCAGACCCGCATCCTGCAGCCGGTTCTTCACCCACGTGTACGAGCGCTCGCCAGCGTGCCGCTCCCGGTAACGATCGTGGAAGTGCGCCACCGACCAGTCCTCGTAGCGCTCCCGGTACAGCGCCTCCAGCCGCAACACCTCATCCACCGGCGCCCGCCGTGCCGAAACCTTCTCCAGCCGCCGATCCACCAGACCGTCCAGGCCCGCCTCCTCGTAACGGTCCACGTAGCGCCGGAACGTCCGCGCACACACCCCCAGCAGTCGCGCCGCTTCCTCCTGCGTCAACCGCTTCTCCGTCCAGGCGTCTAACGCCTCCTCGAACCTCAGCATCCTCGTCTCCTGCAGCCATGCCGTCCGCTTCATCGAGCCTCCATCCCGGCTCCTTAAAAGCGGACAATCTATGTGCTACAAAAGCGGACAAATCATGCGCTACTGACAGAGACGGTGTCTCGTTATCAAATAGGTAAAAAACAAGTACTTATATGTATTTTCCGGGTCATACTGAGAACGCATGGAACGTGGGGAATGGTGCTTGGGGAGAGACTCGAACTCTCACAGGGTCGCCCCTACCAGATTTTGAGTCTGGCGCGTCTACCAATTTCGCCACCCAGGCAGGCGGCGGCATGCGGATGCCGTGCGGAGCCCGGCAATGTAGCGAGGGCTCGGCAAGGGGTCAATGCGGCCCGGAGACGCTCCGCCGTGGCGCCTGCGGGGTTGTTTGCCGAGCACGCTATAGTACGCGTCGCACGTCCTCGTTGGTCCACCACGCCCGCCATGCGCTCCATCGTCGCGCGCACCTGGCAGCTCAGCCTGGTCGCGACCATGGCACTGGGGATTAGTTCGCAACACGGGGAGCGACCGTCCTCTTCCCGGGGTCTCATCTATGGGAGGAGTCACCGGATACCGTGGAGAAACCGGACATTACGTCAGAGTCAGCGGCGTATAACGAACGAATGAGGAACTGGTGTCAGTGGCGAACGAAAATTGCGCACTTTTGTCGAACGAAAATTGCGCACTGTTGGAAGCCGACCCTTCCAATTGAAGCGGCGTGCTTCCGTTGATCTTCGCGTGCTCGGAGTTGGCGTAGGGAGCGGTAGCGACCGAAGTCCAACTCCGAGCACGCGGCGCGACTTGGCTCATGCCGCGCTTCTCCGGACATCGTCGTCGGCCGGACTGGGTCTCAGCAGGTCCTGGTGCGCACGCATCCGGTAGCTGTTGCCGCGGATGTTGACGATGTGACAGTGGTGCAGCAGCCGGTCGATGAGCGCCGCGGCCATAACCTCGTCGCCCAGCACGAGGCCCCACTCCTCGAAGCCCTTGTTCGACGTCAGCACGGTCGATGCATGCTCGTGGCGGGCGTTGATCAACTGGAAGAACAACACCGCGTCCTCCTGGGTCACCGGCAGGTAGCCGATCTCATCGACGACCAGCAGTGACGGATGGGTCAGGACCCGCAGGCGACGGCTCAGGTTGCCAGCGGCCTTCGCCTCGGCCAGCGACTCGATCAGGCCCGCCAGCGTCCCGTAGTAGACGCGCCGGCCGCTCTCCGCGGCAGCGATCGCCAGGCTGATGGCGAGGTGGGTCTTGCCGACGCCCGGCGGACCGAGGAACACCACGTTCTCCTTGCGCTCCAGGAAGCCGAGCTCGTGCAGGCTCTCGATCTGTTCACGCTTGATGCTCGGCTGGAAGGCGAAGTCGAACTGTGCCAGCGTCTTCACCGCCGGTAGCCGCGACGCACGCATCGCGGTCTGCAGGCGCCGGTTGTTGCGCAGCACGATCTGCGCGTTCAGCAACTCCTCCATCGCTTCACTGGCCGTTACCGCGCCGCTGTCCGCCTGTGCCAGGATGCCGTCCACGGCTTCCAGCGCACCCGGCATCTTCAGATCCGCCAGCATCGCCCGCAGCCGGTTGCGTCGGTCCCCCGCGGCGCTCATCGCACCAGCTCCGCGTAGGCGCGTAGGGAACGCCGTTCCACATCGACCTGCGGCAGTCCCGGCGATCCCTTGGCGGGTGGTGGGCTGGCGCCCATGCGCTGGTAGGGCCGCTCCACCAACGGCTTCAGGGCGGTCCGCTCGTCGCGTTCGAAGCGCGCCAGCGGCGCCTCGCCAGTCGTACCGTGCTGGCGCACGTTGGCCACCTCGATGAGCCAGCGCTCGGCTTGATCGTTCACATCCGCGTCGTTCACGAACGCGCGGCCGTAATGGAAGCTGTCGCGGATGTAGCGGATCGGCCGCTCCACCTTGCCCTTCGTCTGCGCCCGATACGGTCGGCACGAGCGCGGCTGGAAGCCCCAGTGCGCCGCGAAGCGCAGGAACTCCGCGTTCAGCACCAACCCGCCACCGCTCAGGCGGTCGTCCGACACCACCACGGCGCGCATCTGATCGAACAGCAGCTCCCGAGGAACACCACCGAAGCTCGCGAACGCGCTCTCCAGTCCGTCGACCAGCACCGCCATGGTCTGGTGTGGGTAGAACCGCAGCCACAGCAGACGCGAGTAGCCGAGCACTACCACCAGGGCGTGACGGCGACCCCAGGGAAAGCGGAACGTGCCGAAGTCCACCTGGCCTTGACGCCCCGGCGGCGTCTCGAAGCGCACCGGCTCCTCCAGCGGCTCGCGTGGCCGGGTCTCCCGCACGTAGTCCCGCACCGCGCTGTAGGCACCCGTGTAGCCAGCGGCCCGTACCTCGTCGAACAGCCGTTGCGCCGACAGCTTCGGAAACTCCTCAAGTCGCGCGGCGATGATCGGCTTGTACGGATCCAGCTTGTGTGCCACCGCTGGCCGGGCCGCGTAGCGCGTCCCACCAACGATCAGATCCCGGTCCAGTTGCCCCGACTCGATCCAGTAGTGGATCGTGCGCCGACTGACCCCGAACCGCCGCGACAGCTCAGTCTTCGACATCCCCTGCTCAAGGTAGTACCTCAATCGCATTCTGGTCCCCCAATCGTGCATCTCGCGCCGTTCCATCCCCGTTGGCTTCGCCAACCGGGACAGTACCGGCACCATGAGGTGCGCAATTTTCAGTCGCCAAGAATGCGCAGTTTTCGCTAGCCCCCAACAACTACGGACTGCGGATGGAGATGGTGTATGCAGCGGCGGACCCGGGGTGCTTTGCGGTGGAGTAGCCGGGGAGCGCCACCGCCGTCTCCGAGTCAACCCGCTACGCGGGTCCTTCGCTGGCGCTACGGCCCTGACGGGTGACACGGTGCCGTCGGCGTCGGGAAGGTTGACGATGGCCGGAAGCTGGCTTCCGGCCATCTTGGCCCGGCAGGCGAGAAAGGAGCGCGGCTGGAAGCGCCGCGGACGGGGCGGCCCTGAGCTGCTGACGCTGGCCCGGCCCGCCGAGTAGCCCCCGGACGTCCGTCCCGCGCGCCCGGAGAAGTTCGACGGCCGGCCGGGAACCGACTACACGGTGGTCGGCAAGGGCGGCCTGGTGCGCCTCGTCCGCATTCCCGACGGTCTGGCCGAGCGCCTCGAGGAGCGCCGCCGCGACGAACCGGCGCCCGTCACCGACCGCGGGGCTCGCTTACCCAGGGTTTTTCGGCGTCTCACGGGAACCCTCAAGGTTCTCTTAACAAACTGATAAACATTGAGTTTTTGACTCTCCGGGTTCCACGGCGATACGCTGCATCAACGCAGAAATCACGTAACGAAACGAGTAACTCGATATGGATTCCACCACGAAAAATCGACCCCGGCGGCTGTCCGCCACCTTCGTCAGAACCGTCAGCACCCCCGGCCGCTACGGCGACGGCCACGGCGGCCACGGCCTGAGCCTCCTCGTCAAGCGCAGCGCCTGCGGCGACCTCACCAAGTCCTGGACGCAGGCCATCCGGCCGAATGGCAGGACCACCAGCGTCGGCCTCGGCGGTTATCCTCTCGTCACGCTCGCCGTGGCGCGCGAGCGGGCGCTCGACAACGCCCGCACAGTCGCCGAGGGGCGCGACCCCCGGCGGCGCGTGCAGCGCGCGCCGACCTTCGCGCAGGCGTGCGAGACGGTGATCGCCATCCATGCCCAGAACTGGAAGGGCGGCAAGAACGGGCGCCAGTGGCGCGCGTCCCTGCGCGACTACGCCATGCCGAAGCTCGCGCGCAAGCGCGTGGACGCCGTCACCACCGCGGACGTCATGGCCGTGCTGCTGCCGATCTGGTCGACCAAGCGGCAGACGGCGCGGCGAGTCCGCCAGCGCATCGGCGCGGTGATGACGTGGGCGGTCGCGCAGGGCCACCGCGATGACAACCCGGCGGGCGACGCCATCTCCGCCGCGCTGCCCAACAACCGCGTCGCGACGAAGCACCAGCGGGCGCTGCCGCACGCCGAGGTCGGCGTCGCCCTCGCGCGGGTCCGGGCCTCCGGCGCCTATCTCGGCACGAAGCTGGCGTTCGAGTTCCTCGTGCTGACGGCGAGCCGGTCCGGCGAGATCCGCCAGGCCCGCTGGGAGGAGATCGACCACGACGCCGCGGTGTGGACGATCCCCGGCGAGCGCATGAAGACGGGCCGCACCGGGTGCCGCTCTCGCCCCGGGCGCTCGAGGTGCTCGACGAGGCCGCCCGCCTGTTCCACGGCGACGGGCTCGTGTTCCCCTCGCCCACGGGGCGGGTGCTGAACCACTCCACGATCACCAAGCTGCTGGGCGAACTGGGCATCCAGGCCAGTTGGCATGTTGATGGGTCATCCCACTTCGGCGGTATGATGGCCACCGAACCCCTGGCAGGGCGGCGCATGACCAAGGTGACCGAGCGCAGGACCAAGACCGACTGGGCGCACTTCCTCGACGACATCGCCGGCCGCTACGCCGGCGCCGAGAGGATCACGCTGGTCATGGACAACCTCAACACCCATCGTCCGGGCGCGCTCTACGAGACCTTTCCGCCGGCCCGGGCCAAGGCGCTGCGCGACCGGTTCGACTTGGTCCACACCCCCAGGCACGGCAGCTGGCTCAACGTCGCGGAGATCGAGCTCAACGTCATGATCCGCCAGTGCCTCAACCGCCGCATCGACGACATCGCCATCCTACGCCGAGAGGTCGCCGCCTGGCAGGCCGCCCGCGATCGCATCCGAGCCAAGGTCGACTGGCAGTTCACCACCGAAGACGCACGTCTGCGTCTGAAACGCCTCTACCCGACATTTGATGAATGACAAGACACTAGTTTCTGGCGCAAAGCCATGCAGGGAGGGTGCATGAAACTTGTACTGGGAGGGAAACAGACGCCTGTTGTCACCGCTTTTCAAAGCAACGCCGGTTCGCTGCGTAATTTTCTGCGCCGCTTTTTTGAGTGTAGTGAGGACGTCGAAGATTTACTGCAAGAGACCTTTGTCAAAACTTTCGAAGCGGAACATTCGACCCGTATTGACATGCCTAAAGCGTTCTTGTTCAAGACCGCCAGGAACTTGGCGCTAAACGAATTAACCCGTCGCGCCAGACACAAGACCCAGGCAGTAGCGGATATTGACTCGTTGACCGTCTTACTAGCACAACGAGAACAGCATGGCGACGGCCCGGCTGAAAGAGCGGCAATAGATGAGCGTCTGGAGCGGGCAAGCGAAGCCGTCGATCGGCTATCGCCGCGAGTGCGCGCAGTTTTCCTGCTGCGGCACGTGGAGGGCCTGAAGCAACGGGAAATCGCACGGCGTTTGCACATTGCAGAGAGTACAGTGGAAAAGCACATCGCCAAGGGTCTGGCACAGATAGCGCTGGCCGACCTGGATCAGGACTTAAAAAGTGAGTAACCAAATCGTCAGTTTTCCAGATCGAGAGCAGTTGATTAATGAAGCAGCCGCTTGGATCGCAAAACTTGATGCCGGTCATCTAAGCGCCACAGATCTCTCGGCCCTAAGAGCGTGGGCCGGTACCAGCAAGCAACATCGCGATACGCTGGAGCACGTGGCATCGGAGTGGGATGAGTTGGCTTTCCTCGCGCTCAACCGGGCGCTGGTTTCAGACGACAAACAGGATGTACTGGGCAATACAGGCCACAGCAGATGGCATGGTTTTGCGAAGGTCGCTGCAGCAGTTGGCGTCACCGCGGTGTTTGGCGCACTGGGCTGGTATTTTCAGCCGACGACGGCTGATGCCACGTATGTGGCTGCCAATGGCCAATACGCTACCGCTATTGGCGAACAGCGTATTGTATCCCTGCCGGATGGATCAGAAGTTCACGTTAATACCAACAGCCATCTGGAAGTCACCTATGGGGCGCGGCGTTCTCTCAGGTTACTGCAGGGGGAGGCGTTCTTTGATGTTGCGCCGGACGCCGAAAAACCATTCGTCGTCAGCGCGGGGCGTCGTGAAGTAGTCGCGATCGGGACCGCATTCGCGGTCCGCCTCGAAACGACAAAAGCCGTGCGCGTTACGGTCAGTGAAGGTCGGGTAACCGTTGGCCATGCAGTCAGCGACGCCCTTCGTCTGCAACCCACAGAGACTATCGATACGACCGTGCAGGTGAGCTCGGGGGAGACAGTCGTATTTGAAGGCGCGACGACTGATCTCCTCCAAACACTCGACTTGCCGGAGTTGTCCGGGCGACTTGCCTGGCGCAACGGTATGCTCAGGTTCACTGATGAGTCGTTGTCTAACGTCATCGCTGAAGTTACCCGCTACACACCGCGAGAGATTGTGATTTCAGACCCCAGTCTGCGAGACCTGGCGTTTAGTGGCTATTTTCGCACTGGTGACACGGCGGCGCTGTTGAGCACCCTCGCTGCCGACTTCAACATCTCCGCCATGCAAGTGGATGGTGATGTCATCTATCTGCAACGCCATACGCCCTAAGGGTCAAGCCACGTCAGTAGATGATATGGCGGATTTTCTTTTCCCTGTTGTCATAGTTCCTGAGGCATACCGCAGGATTGCTCGATCTACCTTGATCGGCGTCTTTTTGTTGAGTTTGAGCACCGTGTCGATTGCCGGCGATTCGCGTCCGTTTGACATAGCGGAACAGTCGGCCGAAGTGTCGCTGAATGAATTCGCATTGCAGGCCGAAGTATCAATGTTGTTCGTCGCGGAGCAGGTGCGGGGGGTGACCACGCGCCGCCTACATGGCGAGTTCACAGTTGAAGACGCATTGACAAGGTTGTTGGCGGGAACCCGACTTCAAGGTCGGATCAACGAATGGGGTGTGTTGACGGTGACACCGATGTCAGAAGTTGCGGTGTCTGCAACTAAGGAGAGCACGGAGAGAGATTCAATGCAGATTAAAAAGAGTTCAATACTTGGCCGCATCGTCACGGCCATCGCTTCGGCCATATTCGCCACTAGCGCGCCGGTGACAGCCGCGGAAGACGCGGGCACTGACACATCCGGCGAAATCGAGGAAATCGTAGTGACCGGCAGCCACATCAAGCGGACAAACCAGGCCGACCTGGCATCGCCAATCGACGTGGTTGGCCTGGAAGACATCGCCGCTAACGGCTGGTCCAGCATCGAAGACATTGCCGAAACCCTTACTTTCAATACCAGCTCTAGCGGGCGCACCGGACTGCTGTCCACTTGCTGCGGCTCGGAGCGAGGTATTGAGCTCAGAGGGCTTGGCTCGGGATCGACGTTAGTCCTGCAGAACGGCAAACGTGTCGCATCAAACGGCCAGGGTTCGATCAACGACGATATGACCAATATCAAGGCGCTAATGCCGGTAATCGCGATCGATCGTATGGAAACGCTGCTCGACGGCGCCGCGGCGATATACGGATCCGATGCCGTTGCGGGCGTTGTGAATATCATACCGCGCAAGAACTTCGAAGGGTTCGAAATGCGCGCCGGCAGCAAGAATATCGAAGGTTCCGGCCACTGGGAGTTCCAGATGATCGCGGGGGTACAAAACGACCGGGTGCGCGGGATGGCCGCGATCGGTTTTACCCATCAGGATCCGCTAAGAAACCACGAGCGAGCGTTTAGGCTAATCAACAATACCTCCGGCAACGGCAGTCCCGGCACGTATAGGCTGCACGAGCGACCGCTCGCCGACGACGGCGTTAGCGATCTCGTGGTCAACAATAGCGAGCGCGTCATTAACTACACCCAGCTGTGGGATCAAGCCACCGACACGTCGGACCTCGGCGCGGACGGGCGCATCGCGTCCGGGCCGTTTGCGGGGCAGGCGCCGGTCACCAGCCTTCGGGTCGCCGATCCGCACTGTATTCCCGGTATCGTGGAGGACTTTCCAGGCGGACGTGTTATGGAGTGGAATGCCGACGGTTCCTCACCACCCACGACAGGCGACCTCGGTGCCGTCGTCCCTGGCGGCGGGCAGTTCACCCCGGCGTTTGGCGGTGCGCCTTGGGGCGTAGGCAGCTGTCGATACTCCTTTCAGCCGAGCAACTCGATCACACCTGAGGACGACATTTTGGTGGCCTACACCAACTGGGGACTCGACATCGCCCCCGGTCAGGACATCGAGCTCGAATACAGTATGAGATGGACGGAGCAGGCCGCGGAGTACACGCCGAGCGTACCGATGACCAACGGCAAGCCGGTGGTTCCGGCAAGCAACCCGCTCAATCCCTTTAATCAGGACGTCCCCTGGACAGGGCGCCCGCTCGGCAATGCGTACCGATACTCACCTGTCGACGCCCGTCAGGAGGACGATTTTCAGTCACATCGCTTCGCCGTCACCTACAACCTCGACTTCGGCCAGTATCTGGAAGGGGAGATGGCCTCGACATGGGGCGTGAGCGTCTCTGGACAGTACTCGTGGGACCGCATATCGGAGCGCGACCGCGACACCCATCTGCTGCGGCTGCAGTACGCGCTGCAAGGCTACGGTGGAACCAATTGCGATGTCCGCTTCGACGGACCCGGACCCGGTACCGCTGCGGGGACGGGTAACTGTTACTACTGGAGCCCGTTTGCTGCAGACATCTACCTCGACACGTTCGATTCGAACTCCGGCCATGCGTCGGCATTTCGGGTGGACAGTGATGGCAATGTCGTGAAAGCGACCGCCGCAGAAACCTATGATGTCATCGAATGGTTCATCGCGGACTCCGAGAGCTTCAACGAGCGTGAGCTGTACGTCGTGGAAGGTATCGCTGCCGGTGACATATTCGCGCTGCCGGGCGGCAACGCTGCGCTCGCGGTTGGCTTCCAGTATCGTCGCGATGAGTTCGAACGCTTCGATACGGCGTTTCAGGAGTCGTTGAATCAAGGCTTTTTACCGCCCCAACGCGGGGGTGAAGGTCGCCGCTCCGTGGACGCTGTCTTTGCTGAGCTCAGTATGCCGTTGCACGACACCTTAGACGTCCAGTTTGCGGTGCGTCGCGAGGAGTACAGCGGGGGGCTCAAAAGCACCGACCCGAAAGCCGGTATAAAATGGAGCCCTACGGACTGGCTATCGCTGCGCGGCAGCTACTCAACGTCGTTCAAAGCGCCGTCGCTGAGGTTTGCTGTCGGCACCGACAGCGAAGGTTGGGTGGAAGAGATCCGGGACCCGCTCGATCCGGTCGAGTTCTACAACAACACCGGCACGTTTAGAACGATCTTGGTCGGGAAGAACCCTGATCTCGATCCCGAGGAGTCGGAGAACTTCAACTTCGGTGTCTCGTTACTACCCGAGTTGCCTTGGGGTGACGGCAATCACTCTCTGCAGTTGGACTTCGACTACTTCACGTTCGATTTCGAGAATCGCTTTCAGATCAAGCCGTCAAGCCAGGTCGTCACTGCAGATCCGTGCGGACCGATGGTGGTTCGAGACACCGTCAACTTGATCCCCGACCCGTTGCTCGAAAACGACCCGACCGGGAACTGCGGCTCGGGTCCAGTGGGTAACGTCCTGATCGTCAAACAGTCGTACCAGAACTCGGGTGGAGTTAAAATATCCGGAGCCGACTTCAAAGCGAAGTACTCCTTCGATATCGGCGAGACCAACGTGACGATACGCAGCCAGACTTCGATGATGCTCGACTACGACATCCGCAATACCCCGACCAGTGCCGTCATGGACGGCGTTGGTTGGACCAACGACGGCAACGCGGGGAGCCCTGTACCGAAGATACGCTCCAACATGTTCTTAAATGTGAACAGGGGTAACCACTCGTTGAATACCACGGTTCGCTACATCAGCAAGATGAAAGACGACGTCTTTGGCGACCGCAGCACGACCGTTCCCGATGTCGATGCCCACACGGAGGTGGATTTGCAGTACCAGTACACCTTCGGCGATGCGGAGCAGTACAACATCGCACTGGGCGCGGTCAACTTATTCGACAAAGAGCCTCCGTTCCATAGGTTCGAAGGGTATGTGCTCCGAGTTCACAACCCCTTCATGCGCCAGCTATACGCAAGAGTGAAGATTTCGCTGTAGCCCGTCGCTCGAGCGAGGGCCCATTGGGGCCCTCGCTACCCACCTAAACGCACTGGAGGACGACCATGCTGCGTCTTGCACTGACCACGGCGCTCGTCGCGATGGCGGCCGGCGCGGTAGCGGACATACCGCGGACGCCGGGAGGCAAACCCGATCTGTCGGGATTCTACGACAGCGGCACGCTCACACCGCTCAATCGCCCGGAGTACTTCGGCGACAAGCAGTTCATGACGCAGGAGGAAGCGGCTGAAATCGTCGAGCGGCAACAGGCCGGACTCGCCGCGTCAAACCAGGCGAGCGACCCGAATCGCGGCGCGCCGGTGGCGGGCGGCGACGGCAACAGCGGCGGCGTCATCTCGTTCGACACGCTGAACCGGGCCGGCGCGGGCGGCGTCGGCGGTTACAACGCGTTCTGGATCGACCCCGGCAGCTTCGTCTCCGAGGTCGACGGCAAGTACCGCACGTCCATCATCTACGATCCGCCGAACGGCCGGCAGCCGCCGATGACCGAGAAGGGCAGGAGGCTCAGGGCGCAGAACTTCGCGAGCTTCGCCTACGAGAACGACGGCACCGCTTCCTGGCTGGCGAAGCCCGGGCCGGGGCCGTTCGACGGGCCGGAGACCTTGGCGCTCTCGGAACGCTGCCTGCTCGGCTTCAGTGCCGGGCCGCCGAGCCTCCCCGGCCTCTACAACAACTTCAAGCGCATCGTACAAACCGAGGATCACGTGATGATCCTGCTCGAGATGGTCCACGACGCGCGCATCATCCGGCTCAACTCGGAGCACGCGCCGGATCTAAACCGCAAGTGGCTCGGGGACTCGATCGGGTGGTGGGAGGGCGACACACTGGTCGTCAAGACGAAGAATTTCAAGGAGCGAACGGGACTCTATGGCGGTGACGAGAACCTGCACGTCGTCGAGCGCTTCCAGAAGCTCGACAACGGCAACCTGCTCTACAACTTCACCGTCACCGATCCGACGATCTGGGAGCAGCCCTGGAGCGGCGAGTACGTCTGGAAGGCGAGCGAGGACAAGGTCTACGAGTACGCCTGCCACGAGGGCAACTACGCGATAGGCAACATTCTGCGCGGTGCGCGCATCCTCGAGAGCGAGTACACGGGGCCGGTGGCAGGATCCGGCGAGGAGTAAAGCAAGCGCGGCGCCGATTGACCGGCGCCGCGCTCACGCCGTCAGTGGGTGATGACGCGCGGCAGCGCTTTCGCCTGCTCGACCCAACCCGTGACGGACTTCGCCGAAGGCACGGACCGGACGAGGCTCGTCTCGTAGGATTTCCGCGGCGACTTGTGTACGGTGCTCAGGAGTGAAGGAGGTAATGTGGCTCAACCGTATCAACTCGAGAGCAGACGGCTTGGCGCCCAATGGACGCGTCTTTGCTGCGCACCTGTCCCTGCTGGTCTTTGTTGCCGTGTTCGGCATCGGCGCAGCACAGGCCGAGTTCGACGATGAGGAGGGCGACGATGACGTGGAGCGAGTGGTCGTTGGATCAGGTCGCGTTGGGATTCCCCAGAGTGGCGGCAGCGAAAGCGAGACTCCCCAAAAGCTGACCATTGAGCTCCCCGATCGGGACGCGAACGCCTGCCGCAGTGATCCGACGAGGGGTCCGGAGATGGTCGTCATCGAGGGCGGTCATTTCTGGAGGGGCTCGCTCTACGGTGACAGTGATGAGAAACCGGTGCACAAGGTTGCGGTGCAGCCGTTTGCCCTAGGCCGCTGCGAAGTCACGGTGGCGGAGTTCTCCGTTTTCGTCGAGGACACGGGATATGTCGCGACGGCTGATAGCGGGGACTGTCGTGCGGTAAACGAAGAGGGCACCATTTTTGTCGACGGCGTGAACGCATCCTGGCGGGATCCACGCTACCCCGAAGTAGCCCAAGTCGCGGCGATGCCGGTTGTCTGCGTGTCCTTCGACGATGCGTTGGCCTACACCCAATGGCTCGCTGCGCGCACCGGTCGGCCTTACCGGCTCCCGACGGAGGCCGAGTGGGAATATGCCGCCCGGGGTGGCACGACCACCGCACGCTATTGGGAGGTCTACCGGCGCGCAAGCCAGTGCGACTTCGCCAACGGCGCCGATCAGGACGCGAAGTCCAGGTTCACCGAGCGGTCGAGCGTAGAGTGTGCCGACGGTCATGTGGTCTCGGCCCCGGTAGGGACTTATCGACCGAACGCGTATGGCCTGTACGACATGATGGGCAACGTCTGGGAGTGGACGACGGACTGCTGGCATGGGGCGTACGACGAAGCCGCGCCGGAAGAGGGCGACTGTTCGCAGCGTGTGGTTCGCGGCGGCTCTTGGTTCTACGGCCCAATGGGCCTGCGGTCTGCCAACCGAAGCAAGGACGACCCTGCAAGGACGTACAACAGCGTTGGATTTCGCGTTGCCAGGACGCACTGACCCCATGCGCTTTTCGCTTTGCCCCGTTGCTATGTGTCTTCGCTTGGTGTTTCGCAGTGCGGGCGCCCCGTGGTGGCTGGCTGGGGTGCTGCTCATCGTGCTCCTGGCCGCCAGCGGCTGCGCTGCGCCTGCTGACCAAGATGGTGAGGACGACCATCCACCCGGAACAAACGCCGGCACGTACTCCATGAAGCGCGACGTGGAGGGCGAGCGCTTCATCCTCGAGGCTGGCGCGGAGCTCTACCGCGAGCACTGCGCGGTCTGCCACGGCGAGCGCATGGAGGGGGCGCCCCAGGGCACGCCGCTGATCGGGGGAGCGCTCGCCCACGGCGCGTCCACCGACGAGCTGGTGGCAAGCATCAGCAACGGCTTCTCGGAGCGCGGCATGCCGGCTTGGTCCGCCACCATGAGTGCTGAGCAGATCAAAACCTTGGCAATCTGGATCGTCGAGACTCGGGAAGGGTTGCTCTACTCCGATTTCAACTTCACAGACGAGCTCACCCTTCCGGCCGGCACGATCCGAACCCGGGCGTACGACCTCAAGATCGATGTGCTGACAGCAGGTCTCGACCCACTGCCATACTCCCTCGCGGTGCTGCCGGACGGTCATGTGTTGGTCACGGAGAAGATGAGCGGCCTTCGGCTCATAACGCCGGGGGGAGAGCTCTCGGCGCTCATCGAAGGCACGCCGGCGGTCTACGACGACGGCCAGATCGGCTTGGGTGGGGTCGAGGAGGGCCTCGGCTGGCTGCTGGATATCGCCCCGCACCCGCGCTACCGGGAGAACGGTTGGATCTACCTCGCCTACACCGAGCGCTGCCAAGGCTGCAACGAGGCCAGTCGAGTCTCGGGGCGCCCGGTTTCCATGGTCAAGCTCGTCCGTGGCCGCATTGAGAACGCCCGCTGGGTTGACGAGCAAGTGATCTGGCAGCCGCCGCTTGAATCCTACTCGCCCTCGAGCGACATGATAGCCGGCGGTCGAATCGCTTTCGACCCGGACGGGTACGTGTTCCTCAGCGTGGGCTATAAGAGCGACGACGGGATTCAGGACCTCGCCTCGCCGCACGGCAAGATCCACCGGATCGGGGACGATGGCCGAGTCCCTGCGGACAATCCCTTCGTCGATGTGCCCGGCGCGTTGCAGAGCACCTGGAGCTATGGCCACAGGACTCCGCAGGGCCTCGAGTTCGATGCGCGCACCCGTCGCCTGTGGGGAACCGAGCACGGACCCCGGGGCGGCGACGAGGTGAATCTGCTGCTGCCCGGACGTAACTACGGCTGGCCTCTCTTCTCGAGAGGACAAAACTACGATGGCACGCTGGTCAACGGGGATGGGCGCCACGGCACCGAGGTTTCGCTCGAGGACATCGAGCAACCCGTGGTAGATCTCACGCCGTCGGTGGCCGTGTCGGCATTCGTGGTCTATGACGGTGACGCTTTTGCCGCCTGGCGCGGGGATCTGCTGGTCGGCTCGCTCAAGGCGGCGGACCTCATTCGGCTCCGAATCGAGGATGGCAAGCTAGTCGAGCGGGAGATCCTGATCGAGAACCTGGCCCGGATTAGAGACGTCGAGATCGGCCTAGCGGGCGAGCTCTACCTGCTGCTCGAGCACGCCTCCGGCGGTCAGATCGTTCGGGTCACTCGCGCTCGACCGAGACGCTGAGCGAAAAAAGTCCGTGCTCGCCCAGGCATGCCCCGTGTGCCCGCTCAGAACTTCTCGGCCAGATAAAACGGCACGGTCGAAAGATGGCTGGTTTGGGCACCGAAGAGCCTGATTTCCTGCCACCCATCACCGTCTGCTTTTGATTGAGATTACAGAATCTGATTCCACTTATCGATAAGAGGAATTTCCATACACTCGCGGTCGAGTCTCCAGACTCCACGACGACGCACCGCCACGGCGCGAACGAGTGTTCGGAAATCGTCCGTTTGCCGTCAGATTGCCCGATCTTCCCAATCTGTGGCTTGAGCGTCCAACACCGACGCCGACAACGTTCCAGTCTAGCTGTCACCGATGATCCGGCGATTCTGAATCCAAGATAGGCGGTGTCTGCGCAGCCGCCTCCGAGTCTCGGCTCTAGCCAGCACCAGCGAGATCAGCGGACTCCACGACCTCCCGGCGGAAATCGCGCCGCTGTCCGGCACCGCTTCGCACGGAACCTCCCACTCCGCGGCGGACCGATGGCCGGGCACCAAGGACCTGATCGATCCTCCACTCGACCACGCGGCCCTCGCCCATACGAAGCCCACCCAGAATCCGGCCATTCCCTTCCCCCGAGACCTGGATTTTATTCCGAATGCTCTGTATCCCACGCCAACTGGAGCTTTTTCCCGGGGAATGCGTTGAGGTGTTTCTCGTAAGCGGCTCGTTCGAGGAACGACGCCTATACGCCGGCGATATTCTCTCGTCCCAGGACTGCCCGATCGTGCTGTGTTCCCTGCAGTACACGGAGGAGGTGCGCCGGTCGTTGCACTACTTCGTGAACCAGGGTTTCCACCTCTACATACAGTGGCTGAATCCCGGATACCACGATCCCGATCCGGTTGACGATCGTCTGGATGTCGTGAACGAGATTCTCCAGCAGGCTTCGACGTTCGCACTCCGGGATGGCAAAGTCGATGCGTCCGACCGTGTTCACGAGATTCGCGAGTTCATCTATGGATGGGCGAAATCTCGTAATCTGGTTCATTCCTGCTAGCCCTTGCACGCTCCAGCCCGGCGAACGATTCCGGATCATTCCGTCGTAATCTGTCCGGGCCGGCGCTCGTCGTCGCGACCGTGCATTGCATCCTTGTTCGACCGTGGCGGCTCCTGAGCTTCGTCCGCGTGCGCGCGTGACAGGCTGGCGCGCATTTGCTACGTTGCCGGGACCATGAAGGTCTTTCTGAGCTACGCACACGACGACGCAGCCCTTGCCGGGCGCGTCTGCAAGGCGCTTGCCGAAAGCGGCCTCGAAGTGACCGATCCCGGCCGTGACCATCTCCCAGGCGAGAACTGGGCCGACGAGGTCGCGCGCGCTCTGGAAGAGTCCGACGCCATGGTCGTCCTGCTCACGCCTGCCGCCGTCGGTTCGCTCGACGTCAAGCGCAACATCGAGTACGCCCTCGGGTCGAAGAACTACAGCAACCGGCTGATTCCCGTCGTGGTCGGGGACCCCAAGGGTTTTCCCGTTGCCGGTGTCCCGTGGATCGTGCGGCGCATGCCGTGGTTCGAGCTGGAAGACGACGAGGTAGGACCTCAGAAGGTCCAGCCGATCGCGGAGGCGATCCTCAGCCACGCCTGAGGGTTTTCTGCTCGCCGGTGCCCGTTCCCGAGGAAGTCTTCCTGTCCCATTCCAGTGCCGACCGGGCGTTTACGGCCCGGCTCGCCGAGGTGCTGCGGCGCCACGGAGTACCGGTCTGGTACAGCGACACCAACATCCTGGGCGCGCAGCAATGGCACGACGAGATCGGGGCGGCGCTGCGGCGTTGCGACTTGGCTCGTCGTGCTCCTGACGCCCGACGCCGTAGAGTCGACGTGGGTGAAGCGGGAGCTTCTGTTCGCGCTCCAGCAGGACCGTTTCGACGGCAGGATCGCGCCCGTCCTGTGTCAGTCCTGCAATCACGACGAACTCTCCTGGACGTTGGCTTCCTTGCAGATGGTCGACTTTCGGGAGGACTTCGACCGGGGCTGTCGCGACCTGCTGCGGATCTGGGGCATCGGGTTCGTGCCGGCGGAGTCGTCGTAGGAGGCTGGCTTTCGCCGTGGCGTGTTCGTCACCGAGGCTTCTGCGTCCAGTTCGTTCGTTGGGCGACCCCCCTTCGGGGGCCGGGCTCTATCGCCTTCGGCGACCAAGCCCCCTCCGGGGTCTTGTCCCTGCCGGGTGACGATCCCTGTCGCGGAATCCGCCAAAGCCTGCCCAGTACGTTCCACAGGTTCGTGAAGCCCTCCGCGCCCAAGGCCCGCTACCGACTTTTGAAACCGCCCCTCTGGTCCGCTACGTTTCAGAAAGGGCCGTCAAGACTCCCAAAATCCCGCCACGCGGCGGTAGCCGTGTGATGCGGGAGGCTGGACACATCCGGCGGATTGGTGTATACCGGCGGCATGACTGTCGGGTTCGAATTGGCGCGTTTGGAAGGGTCGTTGCCGCGGGGCGGGGCGGCGGAGGAGCCGAGCGGCGGGTCGTGCGCGGGATGCGCGGCGTTGCGGGAGGAGTTGTCGAGGCTTCGGCGGGAAGGCATTGAAGCGCGTTGGGCGGCGAACTATTGGAGGTCGATGCACGGTCGGGCGCGGGCGCGGGAACGGCTGGCGCGGGCGGAATTGGAGCGGTCGCGGTCGGCCTCGACGGCGCGGGAGTTGGAGCGGACGGCGAGCGGCTTGCGCCACGCGTGCGCGAAGCTGCGGTCGCGGGTCGAGGAACTGGAGAACGGCAACGACCGCCTTCGGGCGCGCAACCGCCGGTTGACGAAGGAGCGCTACGGTCGGCGAAGCGAACGGCGGCGGGGGGCGCGCGGAAGCGTGCGCGGCGCGGCGTCGCGCACGGGACGGTCACGGGGTCGGCAAGTGGGCACGGCGTCGCACGGGCGCACGCCGCGCCCGGCGCTGGCGGCGGTGGAGGAGACGCTGGAGCCGTCGGAGCGGAGTTGTCCGCGCTGCGGTCGGGCGTATGTGGCGAACGGCACGACGACGACGGAGCTGATCGAGGTGGAGGTGCGCGCGCATGTGCGCCGCGTGCGTCGGGTTCGGCGGCGCGCGGCGTGCGCGTGTGCGCCGCGGCGCGAGACGTTGGGCCCGGCGGCGCCGCGGCTGTTCCCGAACACGCCGTACGGGGTGAGCGTCTGGGCGCTGTTCCTGCTGGAGAAGTACGCGCACCACCGGCCGTTGCGGGCGGTGTCGCGGATGCTGTCGGCGCACGGCCTCGACATCGCGCCCGGCACCTTGGCGGACAGCCTGCCCCGGTTCGCGCCGCTGTTCGCGCCGCTGTCGGTGGCGATCGCCGAGCGGCAGGCGGCGGCGCGGGTGGCGCACGGCGACGAGACGAGTTGGACGGTGCACGCGCGCGGCGAGCGCGGCGACAGTCCGCGCTGCTGGCTGTGGGTATGCCTGACGGCGGACGCGGTGCGCCTGCGCGTCGATCCGTCGCGCGGCGCGGCGGCGGCGCGGGAGTTGTTCGCCGGCCTCGGGGCCGAGGCGCCGGTGCACTTGGTCTGCGACCGCTACGCGGTCTACGCCAAGCTGGCGCGGGAGGAGCCGAAGCGGTTCGTGCGCGCCCTCTGCTGGGCGCACGCCCGGCGCGACTTCATCGACGCGAGCGTCGGCCGCCCGCGGCTCGAGAAGTGGTGCGCGCGCTGGCTGGAACGCATCGCGGCGCTGTACCGCCGCAACGCGGAGCGGGCGCGGCGCCGGGACCGCGCCGTGCCGATGGAGAAACAGAGCGTGGCCTTCGCGCGGGCGCAACGGCGCCTGCAGCGCGGCGCCGACGCCCTGTTCGAGCGGGCGCGGCGGGAACTCGCCACGCTGCCGGACGGCGCGCCGCAAGGCCAGCCGCTGCGCGCGCTGGAGCGCCACCGCGACGGCTTGACGGCGTTCTTGCGCGACCCGGCGGTGCCGATGGACAACAACGCCGCCGAGCGCGCCCTACGCGGCGCGGCGATCGGCCGCAAGCTGTCGTTCGGCTCGCACAGCGAAACCGGCGCGGAACTGGCCGGCCATCTCTACTCGGTGTTCGGCACGCTCGCGCTGGCCGGCCTGCGGCCCTATCCCTGGCTCATGGACTACCTGCGGGCGTGCGCCGCGTCGGGCGGCCGGCCGCCAGCGGACGCCCGCGCCTGGCTGCCCTGGGGAATGGACGACAGCGGCGCCCGCCGCTGGCGCGGCCGCCCCGCGCAAGGCCCGTGAGCGCCGGCGCGCCGTTGCGCTACTGCGGGCGCGACTTCTCCGCCGCCGAGATCGACTGGCTCCGCGCGCTGATCGCGCGACGCCCGGCGTTGCACCGCGACGGCCTGATCGCGCTGCCGCCGCCGCGCAACCGCCCGCGCGCGATGCGGCCCCCCGCGCCGTCGCCCGAAACCGAGCCGCCCTTGTTCCCGCCGCCGGCGCGCCTCGCCGAGGCGCTCCCGGCGCGCGTCGAACCCGTCGCCGGCGCCATCGAGAGCCGCCGCTGGAACGCCTTCGTCGAGCGCCACCACTATCTCGGCTACGCGCCGCTGCCCGGCGCCCAGCTGCGCTACTTCGCCCGCGCCGCCGACGGCCAACCCCTCGCCCTGTTCGGCTTCGGCGCCGCCGCCTGGAAGACCGCGCCCCGCGACCGCTTCGTCGGCTGGACCGACGAACACCGGCGCTGCAACCTGCCCCTCGTGGTCAACAACGCCCGCTTCCTCATCCTGCCCTGGATACGCATCCCCAACCTCGCCTCGCACCTCCTCGCCCAAGTCCAACGCCGGCTCCCCGACGACTGGCAGCGACGCTACGCCATACGCCCCGTGCTGCTGGAGACCTTCTGCGAAACCCCGCGCTTCGACGGCGCCGCCTACCGCAGCGCGAACTGGATCCTCGTCGGCAAAACCCAGGGCCGCGGCAAGCTCGACCGCCACCACCAGTTCGCCCGCCCGGTCAAGGACATCTACCTCAAGCCGCTTCGCCACGACTGGAAAACCGTCTTGAACCAATAGCATCACACGGCTACCGAACGCTTACCCCGAAACCCCCCAAAACCCCCGATGAGCTGACCACTGGTCCGAGACAAACGGAACATAACCATTTGATTTAACTATATTCTAGCGAGGCTTCGCCTCAGACCGACGAGGCATAATGCGTTGACGGACATCGCAATCCGACCACCGGGCGGTGACGGGCGGTACAGCTTCATCCGCCGCGAACGCCACGATCTCCAGCGTCTGACCGGTGCGTGGCTGTCGTCGTTCACGGAGAGTCTGGACCGAGGCAGCTTCGACCTCGACGCATACCTGGCGAACCCTTCTGATCGGTTGCTGCGCCCCTGACCTGCCCCGGCAGGGGATGGTCTTCGAGGAGAGGAGAAGGAGCTGACCCTTTGCGAATCCCTGTCTCGCTTGATTGCGTCGCAATCACCAGATAGATTAAGTGGTCAACGACGGGAGGACGAACCGTGGCGAGCATCACGATCCGCAATCTCGACGACGAGGTGAAGACCCGCTTGCGGGTGCGGGCCGCCGGCAACGGCAGGTCGATGGAAGAGGAAGCCCGCTTGATCCTGGGCGATGCTGTCGGCGACGAACCGGAAACAAGCGACGTCGCAGGCATCATCCGGTCGTATTTCGGGCCGACAAACGGCGTGGACCTCGAGTTGCCGCCGCGGGGCGCCTCACGCGAGCCACCGTCCTTCGACTGAGTCGAAAGCGACGTGTTCCTGCTTGACACGAACGTGGTGTCCGAACTGATGCGCCCGGCACCGGAGCCGACCGTCGAGGCTTGGGTCGCCGGTCAGGCTCCGAAGGACCTTTTCCTGTCTACGGTGAGCGAGGCCGAACTTCGCTTCGGTGCCGCAATACTGCCGACGGGCCGTCGTCGCGAGACGCTGTTCTCGGATATCGAAGGGATGCTGCGCAGTGCCTTCGGTGACCGAGTGCTGCCTTTCGATCGGGAAGCGGCGCGCGTTTATGGCGACATCGCGGCCATGCGCCGCGCGGTCGGGCGTCACGTCGCACCGGTCGACTGCCAGATTGCTTCTATTGCGCGATCAAGGGGATTGACAGTGGCGACGCGAGACGTGGGCGACTTCGAGGGCATGGGGGTCGAACTGGTCGATCCGTGGGCCGCAGTGTGAGCGGCACGACCGAAGCATTCGCCCGCGTCAAGATCGACGCGCTGCTGCTCTGAGATCACTCGCGGACGGCGCAACCTGCTGGTCGAGATGGCGACTGGGACCGGCAAGACACGGGGGGGACAACGCGTCCCCTACCGCCCCGTAAACCGCGCCTCGCGCTTCTCGAGGAACGCCCGCACGCCCTCGTGGTGGTCTTCGCTGCGGAAGCACGCCTGCAGCGCCTTGAAGCTCTCGGGGATGTGCTCCTCCACGCTGCGTGAGAATCCTTCGTAAACGAGCTGCTTGGTCAGCCGGTGCGAGAACGGCGACCCGCGCAGGATCGCGTCCGCCAGTTCCCGTGTCCGGGCCGCGAGGTCTTCCGGGGCGACGACGTCGTGCGCGTAGCCGATCTCCTTCGCCTCGTCGGCGAGCAGGAACCGTCCGGTGTAGAGCAGTTCCAGCGCCCGCGGCGTTCCGATGAGCCGTGGCAGGAGCCAACTGCCGGCGCCGGTGTCCGGCACGAGCCCGCGCTGGGCGAAGATCCAGGAAATGCGCGCGCGGGTGCTCAGGATGCGGATGTCCGCGTGGCTCGTGAACTCCGCGCCCATGCCCACGGCGAAACCGTCGACCGCGCAGACGGTGGGTTTCGGGCACGCGGCGAGCGCCCACCAGCCGATGCCGGGTTTGCGGTCCGTCACCGTGCCCTCCCGTTCTTCCGGGGACTGCGCGTCGAGGTCCGAGAGATCGGTTCCGGCGCAGAAGCTCCCGCCCGCGCCGGTGACCACCAGGACGTGAACGGCATCGTCGTTGCTCGCCTCCCGGATCAGGCGCCCGTACTCCGCGTTCATCGCGTGTGTCATGGCGTTGCGCCGCTCGGGGCGGTCGATCGTGATGGTGGCGACCCGGTCTTCCACGTCGTAGCGAATGTTGTCGTGACTCATGGCTCCTCCCGCGCGTCTGTCGCGTCGATTCTATAGCCCGGCAGCCACCTGCCGCAGCCGGTCCGGTGTCAGCGGCAGGTCCCGCACACGCAGGCCGGTGGCCGCGAACACCGCATTGGCGAGCGCTCCAGAGGCCGGTCCCACCGTCGCCTCTCCCGCACCGAGCGACGGAAGTTCGGTGCGGTCGAGCAGCACCGTCTCCACTGACGGCGCCTCGTCGAACCGCAGGATCGGGTAGTCCGACCAGTCGCGGCTCGCCACCGCGCCCTCGGCGTCGAACTCGACGGCCTCCCTGAGACACCAGGACAACGCCTGCACGGCACCGCCCTCGAGCTGGTTGCGCAAGCCGTCGGGATCGATGACCTGCCCCGCATCGGCCGCGATCCAGAGTCGCGTCGCACGGACCTCCGCCGTGTCCTCGTCTACTGCGACCTCCGCGACCACCGCCGCGCAGCACTGCCGGTTCTTGTAGCGGGCGATGCCCATGCCACGGGGGCCGGCCAGGCCGCCCGACAGATCCAGCACCGCGTCAAGCACGGCGAGGGCACGGGGATCGTCAGCCAGGTGTCTGCGCCGGAACTCTTCGGGTGGCACGCCGGCCGCAAGCGCGAGTTCGTCCATGAACGACTCGATCGCGAATACGTTGCCCTGTGCGCCGAGTCCGCGCAGCGCGGAAGTGCGCACCGGAGCGTCCGGGATGAAGTGCTTGGTGACGCGTGTGTCCGGGAAGTGATAGATGGGCATGGCGTTGCGGTGGATCCCGACCTCCGGCGCGAGCGCCGGCCGCGGCCGCGTAGGCGCGATCGGCTCTTCCAGCCAGCGGGCCGCCAGCAGGTCGACGCCCGGAGCCCCCGGGAACGGTCGCGCCACGTGGGTGTATCCGTAGACGTCGTGTGTCCACGTGACGACCCGGCCGTCGGCATCGACGTCCGCGCCGAGGTCGACGTGCATGGGTGGACCGAGGGGCTCGAACGCGTGCTCGTCCTCCCGCGACCACTTCATCAGCACCCGGCGGCCGGGGACGGCACGCGCCACCAGCGCCGCGTCGAGCGCCACGTCGTCCGCGCCGTTGTGTCCGTAGCAGCCCGCTCCGGGGACATGGCGTAGCTCGACGTCTGCAGCCTCCATGCCGAACACCCGTGCCAGCACCTTTCGCAGCGGCTCGACACCCTGGCTCGCGCTCTCCACGTACAGGCGTTCCCCGGTCCAGCGCGCCATCGCGGCGGACGGCCCGAGCGAGGCGTGCATCAGGAACGGGCGCGTGTATTGCGCGCGGTGTTGCGTCGAGGCGGGAAGCCACTCGGAGCGGGTCGGGACACCATCGCGCAGCGGAAAGGCTTCCGCCGCCCGGCGCCGGGCGGCATCGATGAAGGGCGTCCCCGGAGCCTCGTTATCCCGCTGCCACCGCGCCGCGCGGGACACGCGTTCCGCGAGCAGTACCGCCCGGTACTCGTCCGGATGCGCCAACCCGATGAAACTCCCATCGACCACCAGGTGGGCGGGGGCGTCCACGGCTACCGCAAGACTGGCCAGGCGGTGATGCAGCGACGGCGGGCGGACGACCCGCGCATGCAGTTCGGGCGAGACATCGTGCACGAACGCTGCGCCTGTCGCCTTCCGTACGACGTCAGCTCGGCGATGGCCTTCCCGGCCGACCAGGGTGTACGCCGACGGGGACTTCTCCTTTACCCGCTGGCGGATCTCGGCCTCCAGGCCATCCACTGCCAACTCCCAATAGTCCACGCGTTCGTTCACGCCGGGCGAAGAGATCTCGCCGTCCTGGACGGTCAAGCGTTCCGGCTCGATACCCAGGCGCTCGGACGCACGCGCCAGCAGCAGCAGCCGCGCCCAGGCGCTCGCCTGGCGCAACGCGGCGCCGCTCGTCTCGATGGACATCGATCCCGCCGTGACCCCCTCGTCGGGCGTGTGTCCGGTATGGGCCGACAGCACGAAGACCCGTTCCGGCGCAACGTCCAGTTCCTCCGCGACGATCAGGCCCAGCGCCGTCAAGAGCCCCTGGCCAATCTCCACCTTGCCGGTCAGCGCCAGCACGCGCCGGTCTGCGGTCAGCCGGATCCAGCGCGAAAGCGAAGGGGTCGCGACGAGCGTCGGTGGCAGCGGGGTGTCGTCCTCCGGCGAGCCTGCTTCCGGCTCGAGTCCCAACCGGCGCCGCGCGGGTGCAGACACTTCTCCGGGGGCGGCCCCGTCCCGGCTCGATGCGAGTTGGGCGAGGGCGCGCAGGATGCGGGGATGGCTGCCGCAGCGGCACAACTGCGGGTCCAGGGCACGGGCGATGGCCGCCGGCCCGGGATGCGGATCGCTGCGGAACAACGCTTCCGCCGCGACCACGATGCCCGGCAGGCAGAAGCCGCACTGTGTGGCGTTCGCCTCGATCAGAGCGCCGCGCACGGCCGTATCGAGGCCCGCCGCCGTCTCGACCCGCCGCCCGTCCACGGCACCGGCGGACAGCGTGCACGCGTATGCCGGAGTGCCATCGACCAGCACGCGGCACGCCCCGCATTGCTCCCGTCCACAACCGACCTTGGGCGTCATGTCGCCGACGCGGGGACCTCGCAACGCGTAGACGAGCGGCGTCTCACCCGCCTCGTCCGGCAGCACCGCTGTCGCGTCGTTCAGGCGGAAGCGGATCATCCGGCAAGCGCGGCCGTGAGCGCGTTCTCGTGGCCGAGGCCCAGCACCCAGGCCTCCTCGGTCTCGACGACGCGCCGCTCCTCCGGAGTCAGCGCGGGCGCACCCTCGAACAGCGGTTCCAGCCCGCCCCGGGCGTCCAGGCGCGCGAACGCTTCCGCGTTGACGCGCACCTGGGCGGCGTCGAGGATCTCGTCCTCACAGCGGGCGCGGGCGACCGCCTCGCGCAGGAGAGACGGATAGAGCTCCGCGCAAACGACCGGCTCCTGCGGCACGCGCAAGCCACCGTCCAGCGGCCAGACGGACACGTGGCCAAGTAGGCCACGAGCGCTTCTCAGTCGCACGATGGCCGGCAGCCCCACCAGCGCCTGCGAGCCGACGGAGCCCGCGTAGGCAAGCTGCCAAAGCGTCTTCGCCCCGGTGGCGTGTGCGTCGGAGATACGGCGTTCGGGCGGATGGGACGCTTCGCGAGTGCGGTCCCGGGCGCGCGTCGGGACGCCCGGATGAGGCCACTTCGCGGGCCTTCCCCAGCACGGGCCGACACCGGGGTAACGTGCGTTGATCTCTTCCGCGACGGCGTAGCGGTTGTTGCGGTTGTCCGGGCCGTCTTCGATGCGCGCCGCCACCCAATCCCAGAGTGCGAAGGCCGACGCCTGCCCCGTCAGGCGTTCCGCAACGCCCGCCGGATACCCGAAGGGGAAGTCGAACCCGACCAGCACGCGCCGCCCGGCCTGCCGCTCACATGCCATGAACGCACCCAGCCGGGCCACGGCTTCGTGCCGCGTGCGGACGTACTCGGGGCATTGCACGGCGCCATCGCGCGCCACCGCCCACCAGATCGCGTCCTGCACGGGTGTTGCCGGGCTCGGCTTCGAGCGCGCGGACCAGTCCACGACGACGTGGGTGTCGAAGAGCGCCATCCGCCCTCCTGCGCCTGGCGCCGCGAGGTTCGGGGCCGGCTACCCGGCCGACAACCGCACGGTCGCCGTTCCGAAGACCCGCGTTTCGTCGCGCTCGTTGACGATGGAGATGTCTATCTCGACCGTCCCTTCGTCCTCGTCGACATCCGTGACCACGCCGACGATCCGGTGCGGGTGGTCGACGAGCACCGGGGCGCGGAAGACCGTGTCGATGGCGACGATCTCCGACCTGGGCGCCCAGCGGTGAATCATGGCGCCGAGATAGCCCTGGCTCATGACGCCGGGCACGATGGCGCCCGGAAAGCCTTCCTTGCGGGCTACCTCGTGGTCCGTGAAACGGCCGCCGCCCCAGCCGACCTGGTCGCCGAAACGTTTGACGTTGTCGAGTCCCGTGTCCGGCGTGAAGGTCGGCAGTTCGGCCCCGAACTCGACATCGGCGATCGTCGCGACCGTCTCCTGTGCTGCGTCACTCACCGGACCGCTCCCGGATCACCGTGCGGGTATCGGCATTCGCGACGTGTGTGCCGTCCGCGTCATGGAGTTCCATGCGCCGCACGAGGAAGACCATGCGGCCCGAACGGCCGGTCTTGGTGTAGATGTCGTGCATGTGGGACTTGCCCGTCAGCGTCGCACCCGCGCGGATCGGCGCCTTCCACTCGACCCCCTTGCCGGCATCCATGCCGACGCCGTCGAGTTTCGGGAAGTCCGAAGGCAGCGTACGGCCGCCGACCAGTGTCGAGACAAAGGTGGGGGGAGCCTGGAAGTCCGGGTCCGCCGGGTCCGTGAAACGCGGGTCGGTCTCCCCGCAGGCCCGCGCGTACTCCGCGAACGTGTTCCCGTCGATCTCGAACGTCACGGCGTCGAACTCCCGGTTCAGGAACCCGGCGCGCAACTCCTCAATGTCGGCCTTCAATGCACATACTCCCTCTGCAATCTCTCGAAACGGTGGCTCAGGCGCGTCGCCGTCAGCGCATGTCGGATGTGGCGATGCCGTCCCAGGCAGCCCGTTCTCCCTCGAACGGAGCCTCCCGCACGCCGGCCAGCGGCCCGATCATCATCGTCGCCCGCGTCTCGCCGTATGGCGGCCAGGCGCCCAGGGACTCCGTGCTCGGATCGCCTGTGCGGGCGAACGCGGTCCAGGCGTCCATCGTCGCACTCGCCAGGGCATCGGCCGCCGGGCCGGCGCCGAACATCGCGGCGGCATCCGGGGTCACGTCGTGGGTGCCGAATACGAACCCGATGTCCACGCCGTGCTCCGCCCCGCTCGCGCCGTCCATCTGCGGGCTGATCCAGTCGAACACGTAGTGATAGACCGGGCCGTGGGGCCGGTGCGCATCCAGGAGCCGCGTCGACGGCACGCCCATCATGCGGCTCGTATCGATCGCCGAGTAGAGGGAACCCGCGTCGACCGGCGCCAGCCGTTGTCCCCGCGCGGTCCGGTAGGCCTCGACGAGCGCACCCGCGTCGCCCTTGGGCACGAGGGCGACCACCCCGTCCACCAGGTCGCCTTCGGCGACGCCGGCGACCACCGGCGACGACATCTCGTCGCGGGTCGTGCCGACCATGAGCGGCATGCCCCCGTGCGCGCCCGACGCCAGCGTCGGTTCCGGCCAGTCCGTACTCGTCTCGCCGTCTACCACGGGCTTCGCCCAGCGGTTGCGCTGGCCCGGGTCCGGGCTCGCAGCCGCATCCATGAACGCGGGAATCGCGGCCATCAGTTCCTCGGTGGTCGCTGCCCGCAGCGCCTCCGGGTCGCTGGTGCCCAGCGCCTCCAGCATGGGTTTGGCGATGTAGTCCAGGGCCTCGTCCACACTGAAGTGCGTGTGACCCGGACCGCTCTGCACGATGGCCTTGTGGAAGAGTCCCTGCGCCGCCGGCATCGTCAGGAGCGTGGCGACGCTCATGCCGCCGGCGGACTCCCCAAAGATCGTGACGTTGCCCGGATCGCCGCCGAACGCCGCGACGTTGTCGCGCACCCACTCGAGGGCCGCCACCTGGTCGAGAATGCCCTCGTTTCCCGTCGACGGGATCGTGCCGTTCGTGAGTTCCTTCAGCCGTACGAAGCCGAACGGTCCCATGCGGTAGTTGATCGTCACCACCACCACGCCGCGCGAGGCGAGCCCGCTGCCCTCGTACACGTCCTGCGAACCCGCCCCCAGGTAGAAGCCGCCGCCGTGGATCCACAGCATCACGGGACGCGCTCCGCCGTCGGCCGCCGGCGTGTACACGTTGAGGTACAGGCAGTCTTCGGACTCGGGCTGGTCGATCGCCAGGAACGCGGGCAAGAGCGGGCTCCGCTCCTGCGGCGCGATGTCGCCGAACTCGAGCGCGTCGCGCGGCTCCGTCCAGGGCACCGGCGGCTGCGGCGGCATCCAGCGCAGGTCACCCACGGGGGACGCCGCGTACGGAATGCCCTTGAAGACGGCGAGGCCGTTCTCGCTGGCGCCGCGTACGAGCCCGCTGTTGGTCTGGACAGTGGTCATATGTAGGTGCTCCCCTGGTATCGAGCCTCGAACCCGTAATGCTAACAGTCTGCCGAACCTGGGTCCCGGCGCGCGCTCGGGCTGGTATGGTAGAGGCGACCGGGAGAAGGGGGTGCGGTATGACGGTTGGCTTCTGCATCGAACCCACGAACGCCACACTGGGCGCCATCGTCACGCGTGTGCGGCTCGACGCGCTGACGGCGGCGCAGTTTGCGCGCATCGAGGCAGCGTTCCACGACCACGCCGTACTGATCTTCCCCGGACAGCACCTCTGTGACGACGACCAGGCCGCTTTCGGACGCCGCTTCGGCGAACTCTCCATCGAGGGGCAGACCTTCACCAACGCGGAACGCGACGGGACCCTGCGACCGCCGCAGCATCCGGTGGTGCAACTCCTGCGCGGCAGCGAGGGCTGGCACACGGACAGTTCCTTTCTTTCGATCTCCGCCAAGGCGTCCATCCTGTCCGCCCGCAAGGTCCCCGTACGAGGCGGCGAGACGGGATGGGCCGACATGCGCGCCGCCTGGGACGCGCTCGATCCGGCGCTCCGCGACCGCGTCCAGCGGCTCCGCGCATACCACTCCCTCGCCCACTCGCAATCCCGCGTCGGCCAGGATCCGGACGAGATGGCGCAGGGGCTGGCACAGATTCGCGCCGACAGCCAGGGCGGAAACGGACCTGCAGAGCTCGAGGCGGAGGTCGCAACCCCCGATGCGCCAACGCGCGAGCCGCCGCTGCGCCCGCTGGTGAAGGTCCACCCGGCGACGGGACGCCCAGCGCTGTTCGTCGGGCGCCATGCCTACGGCATTCCCGGCCTGTCACCGGAAGCGTCCAGGAAGCTGCTGGAGGAACTGATCGACTTCGCCTGTCGCCCGCCGCGCGTCCTGGAGCATCGCTGGGAGGTCGGCGACACGGTCATCTGGGACAATCGGTGCGTCGTCCATCGGGCACGACCCTGGGACCTCTCCGAGCCGCGCGCGATGTTTCATGTGCGCGTCGCGGGGGACCCGGCCACCGAACGCGCCGCCTGATCCGGCCGCTCGCGGTCCCGCCGAACCAGGCAGACCGCGCCGCTAGCCACCGTTGGGTCCGGGCAACCGAACAAGGTTAGTATTTCCCCCGTTGGGCGATCGATCGGGAGGACGCATGAGTTTTCGAGCGGAAGCACGGGAGTGGCTGGAAGAGAACTGCCCGGCCAATTGCCGAGGACCCGGGGACGTGCCCGGCGGTGGTACGAAGGCCCCGATGACGGCGGACGAACGTACCTGGCTCGAACGCGCCGCCGAGCGCGGGTTTACCGTACCTACCTGGCCGGCCGAGTACGGCGGCGGCGGACTGTCCCAGGACGAGAACCTCATTCTTCTCGAGGAGATGCGCCGCATCGGGGCGCGTCCGCCCGTGGTCGGGATGGGCACGATGATGCTCGGCCCGACGCTGCTGGAGCACGGCACCGAAGAGCAGAAAAAGCGCCACATCCCGCACATCGCGCGCGGCGAGGTCTGGTGGTGCCAGGGCTACTCCGAACCGAGTTCGGGGTCTGACTTGGCGAGCCTCCGCACGCGCGCCGTGGACAAGGGCGACCACTACCTCGTCAACGGTCAGAAGATCTGGACCTCCGGCGCGCAGTTCGCCGACTGGATCTTCTGCCTCGTACGAACCGACCCCGACGTGCCGAAGCACCAGGGCATCAGCTTCCTGCTCTTTTCCATGAACCAGCCGGGCGTCACGGTGAAGCCCATCCGGCTGATCTCCGGGGCCTCGCCCTTCTGCGAGACGTTCTTCGACGACGCGGTCGCGCAGAAGGACGACCTGGTCGGCGAACTGAACCGCGGCTGGACCATCGCCAAGCGCCTGCTGCAGCACGAGCGGGCGGGCATCCAGTCGCTCGCGTCCGGCCGCAGCCGGGAATCCGGTCCGGACCTTCCCGACATGGCCCGGGCTTACGTCGGCGAGCGGGACGGACGGATCGTGGATCCCGTGCTGCGCCATGACATCGTCGAACACCGGATGGATTCCCTCGCCTTCGGCCTCACGCAGCGCCGCGCGGTCGAGGAGGCCCAGTCCGGCAACACCCCCGGCGCCGCGACCTCGATCTTCAAGTACTGCGGCGCCAACCTCGGCAAGCGCAACAGCGAACTGCAGGTGGCGATGATGGGTACGAGCGCCGGCGACGTTGACGCCTATTCAGCCGAGAACGAGGCCGAGATGCAGCGCGCCTGGCTCGCCGGCAAGGCGAGTTCCATCGCCGGCGGCAGCAACGAGGTGCAGCTCAACATCATCGCAAAGCGGGTGCTGGGGCTGCCGGATTGACGGGCGCCGCCGAGTTCGCCGGGTTGCCGCCGCGACCGGCGATACTCCAAGTCGAGGAGCCGCCCGACACCCGCCAAGCGATGGTCTCGGGCGCGCGCAGGTTGGCCGTGTCGTCCTGCACACGCGCAGGATCCCCGCTCACCCTCGACCATTTGCGCACCTCAGCGCGACTCGGGGTGCGCCTGCCAGTCCTCCACCCGCAGGCTCGGCACGCGATCGAACTCCCGCACATTCCCGGTAACGAGCGTGAGTCCGGCTGCTCGCGCATGAGCCGCGATCAATAGATCATTGGGACCGATCACCCGCCCGACGGTCTCCAGGTGGGCTCGAATCGTCCCGTAGTGGACGCCCATGTCCTCGGGCAAGTCAGCCACAACGTCCATGGACGCAAGCACCGCCAGCATTCTCCGCGCGAGTTGCGGCGATGCACGCTTGATCAGGCCGTAGTGGACTTCACAGGCCACGACGATGCTGGTGCAGACGGCGTTCTCGCCTACGTCGCGGATTCGTTGCGCGATAGTGCCCGACGGTTCCCGTGCCATCTCCGAGAGGACGTTGGTGTCGAGCAGGTACCGGTGCCTCACTGCTCGCCAGCCAGCGGATCATCAAGAGGCAGCAGCGTGTCGTCCACATCAGGGAATTCGTCTCCGGCGGGCCAGGATTCCAGATCCTTGAGGACCGTCAACAAGGATCGTCGCACCGCAGGTCGGATGATGAGCGCGTCTCCCGACCTCGTTATCGTCGCCAGCTTGCCCGGGAGTTCGAAGTCCTTCGGTATGCGGATCGCTTGATTCCTGCCGTTGCGGAAGAGCCGCGCTTCCCTGACTTCCATGCGTTCTCTCCTCGTCATCATATGCCAAAAGCATATGGTACTCCGTGATCCGCCGCAAGCGTCTCGTCCACCGTGTCCTTCGACAGCCAACGCCTGGCTGGGACGGGTGGATCGAAGCCGGAACCGACACCGCGCAGGCAAGCGAGCCTCGCATGACCGAGCGTATTTTCGGGCCAACCATGACCACCTCCATCGGCAAGTTCACACGGTGGTTGGCCGAGCAGCCCAGCCGTCCATTCGTCGTCGCATCCGATTCCATCGACGAGACACTCGCGTTTCCGGCATGCCTGTTTCGGCAGGATGGCGTTCCCGCCGCCAAACGCGACCTCGCGGCCGTCTTCGCCTCTCCGGAGACGTTGGCTCCACAGTCGCCATGCCATTCGTCTCCAAATGGTACGGTCGATTTCCAAATCCAGGATGTTAATCCTGGCGCAAGCCCATGGGGCCGACACGGAAGTGCACACCGTACGGCCGTCCAATAGGGTGTTCTGGTTGGCAAGGCATCAATCCGTCCGAGCCGCAAACTGATTCACCCAATGCGTCTTCGCCGGCGTCCTACTCCCAGAAAGGTGCATCGCCCGCGCAATATCGTAGACGGTGAGTCCGGCTCGACTGAGGAGTCCAGCCATCTCGATCATGCGCAGGCGCGCGAAGAACTGCTCGACGAGGTGGGCTTCCTGGTCGGTCAGGTGCTCAGCCCGCAGGAGCCGATGGAGCGTGCGTCCATCGGGGCGAGGATGGTGGCCGGCGAGGTGGTCGGCGGACAGGGTGTCAAGATACTGGTGGGGGTTCCGGCAGGCGTTTCGCCGGTTCGCGTTGGGGTGCGAGAACCAGGCGAGGGGCATCGGCGGCATGCGCACCATGTCCTCCGCGCGGCGTCCGCCCTCGAATCGAGTCGGGCGCTTGCCGGGGCCACCGATGAGGGAGCCGTGCTCTCCCATGCCTTCGGCCCGTGGATCGATGCCGCGTTCCCGGGCTTGTTGCACGCGTTGGCGCTCGAAGGCCGCGATGCGCTCTTCGATGGTCGGCACGTGGTCGTTCGGGGGCGGTGGGGAGTGGTAGGCGCGGCGTACGGCTTTGAAGTCGATCATGGCGCGGTCCCTTGATCTCCCCCGGCAGAGTCCACGTCGCCCTCGAACAAGCGTCGCGCCCGCGGCGCCAGATTGTCGAGAAACTCCGGGCGCGCAGGCTCGCGGACCGGTTCTCCGCTGGACCAGTGGGGCGGTAGTGCGCCCAGTTCGCTCGCGATGGCGGCTCTTTCCGCTTCGGTGATCGAAGCCAGCACGCGACGCAGGGCTTGCGGATCGCGCTCCCGGGCGACCAGCAGGTCGTACAGGTCCCGGTCCGTGAACACGCCGAGATCCAGGATGCGGCTCTGGAGTTTTCTCGCCAGAATCTCCGCCGTGCTCTCCATCGGCATGCCGGTTCCCTGCACGTATTGGACGTAAGCGTCGCGGACCGTGGGGCGCGGGATGGTCATCAGGGCCGCGGGACCTTCCGGGAAGTGGACGCGCAACCAGCCTCGCTCCACTTCCACGGCACCCTCCCCCGCCTCGGCGACCAGGGCTTCCAGTGCGGCCCTCACTTCCTCCCGGCGACCGGCGACTCGCTCCATATAGCGTTCCCGATCGGTGAACAGGTCGATGTCCATACTGACGCGATGATGCCACCGAGCCGCAAGCACCGTCCCGCCGCCGAGGACGCAGCCGTCCTGGCCGAGCCACGCCACGAGCGAAGGCGCGACACGGGCCAGCACGATGCCGGGGTTCCCGGGAACCACGATCCCCTCACGCTTCACGAAACCGCTCCCTCCCCTTCGGTGCCGCCTTCTTCGGCGGCGCCTTCCGCGTTGAGTTCCAAGAGCCGGACAAGGACTTCGTCACGAACGTCATCGGGCCAACGGTAGCGGTATGGCTTCCTCTTGTTACCCCACTCGGCTTCGTTGATGGGGTAATCGAGCAGGAAGTCGCAATCCGCGGGGATGTCCCGCCAGCCGTAGGCATCGAGGACGGCCCGGTCCATGGCGGCGTACATCTCGCGGAGTCGCGCGATCTCCGCGTCGTCCTTGTGGGGGTCGTGGAAGCGGTTGTAGGTCTTGGTGAGGCCTTCGTTGTTCTTGACCATGAGCGCGGCCCGGAAGTCGTAGTAGCCTTGGCAGGTGGCCTCCACGGCCGGGTCAGCCTGCCAGCCCCGGGGGAAAGGGAAGGTCTCGAAGCAATCGGATGGCGTGTAGCGAAGCTCGTCCCTCATAGCAGGTCTGCGGGGTGCGCTCCGGGAGCATGTTGGGTGCGGTGGCGGACATACGCGGTCGTCCTGGGCTGTGTGTTGGCGCCTCGATCAGCTGGGGGAGGTGCGGTGCCAAACTGCAATAGGGCGAGGCGGGATGCAAGCGCGTGCTGGGCTGCCCCGCTCAGGAAGCTACTTCCCAGACCGCCCGCCAGCCTTCGAATTCCCTGGGCGTGACACCGTACCGCGCATAGTTGCCCTCGTGGAGGCTCATCAGTTCCGTCTCCGCGACCTCCTGGAACCGATGGCGGTCGGCGGGTTCGATGTTTGCCGCGGCCCATGCGCGGAGGTGCGCCACGGCTGTCCGGCTGTCCAGGCGTTCCCTTACCGTGCGAGCGACGACTTCGCGTAGCTCCTCCCGATAGAGCAGTCGGAAAGGATCAGGTTGGCCGATAGCCTGCCGCACGGCGCCGTAACGCGCCGCCGAACGCTCGTAGGCCCAGAGAAACAGCGCTTTCATCAACCCGATGTCGTTGCGTTCGTAGACCAGCAGCAGGGCATCCGTATAGCAGTCCCTGGGGACATCCACGAAGGCCAGGGGCGAGAGGTTGTGGCGGATGAACGGAACGTTCGCTGCAAGGCGCGAGACGCGTTTGTTGACGTCCTCGAATGCCTGGAGGTACGGCAACTGAACGAGGCAGAACAGCGCCTGCTCGAACGGGTCGTCGATGGCTCCCGCCTTCGCCAGCAGCCGGTCGAAGCACTCGTCGATCAGCTGCGGAACGTCGAGCGGCCGGTAGGCGGACCGCCCGATGCCAACGGGCCGCGACCGAAGTCGCCCCGAGGCGGCCGGATCCGGCAGCAGGTTGTCCGCCAGAATCCCGTGCAGGTTGAGGATCGTCGCACGGTCCAGCCCGGCGCCGTCCTCCACCCTGTCGACGAGAAACTCGATGGCGCGCTTGTGATTGAGGATCATCTGGGTCTCGCGGGCGTCCCGGCCGTCGGCCTGCAGCCCGGACTCGAGCAGGCGTTGGGTCTCCAACAGCGAATACGTGTTCCCCTCGAGGCGGCTGGAGTTCCAGGACAGGTCGATCAGCATCCGTTCCAGGATGCGCCGGGCATGCGTCCCGGCAGGTTCCGGAGGACTCTCGAGTTGGCCCATCGCCCGGAGGCGCGCGCGCTCCGCCATCGACAAGTACGCCGTCGCATTGGGACGGTAGGCGTCGAGAAACTCGCGCCGATAGCCAGCCCGGCGACGATGATCCGGCGGCAGTGACAGATACCGTCGTTTCAGTTCGTGGTGCTGCCTCGCCAGATCTTCCGGAAGCGCATGGATCCGCACATGCGCACTCGGAGGACCCGTCTGAGCATGTACTTCCAGTTCGAGGATGCGCGACCGGTAGGTCGTGCCACGCCCGCTACCTTCCCGTGCAATGCGCCCGGCATCCACCAGTTGCCTGAGCCAGTGCTGCAGCGTCCGTCGCGACACCGACGCATCGAGTTGCCGCATGACATCCCGGATGGCGATGCCGTCCGGATGGCCACGGATGAGGACCTCTACCGCGGTCAGTCTGTCTTCGGGCATGATTGCTGCCGGAGAGGCGCCTCGCCTGTTTGCGCGTTTTGCGCAATTTTTGCGCGTTTCCTTGAATTGCGCAAGTTGGCTTCACGTTTAGCGCATTTCGCAGTTGTTTCAGAGCCAGCCAAGCCGCTCCAGAAAACGCAGCATCTGCTCCAACGTCCTGTCGAAATGCGGCTCGCGATTGAAGAACCCGTGCGGCGCGCCTCCGTAGAGCACGATCTCGCAATCTCCACCCAGTGACGCGATCCGGTCGCAATAGGCGATCGCCGTGTCGGCCGGAACGACCGCGTCGCCGCTCCCGTGCAGGACCAGGGTCGGCGGATGGCCGGCCGCGAGGTGGTGGTAGGGCGACAGCGTCTCGAGGGGCCGTGCGAAGCGTTGGGCCAGTGCCTCGTTCGGCTCGAAGACGTCCTCGACGGGGGCCATCACCACCGCCGGATTGAAGAGGATCAGCGCATCCGGCCGGTCAGGCGCGCCCTGTCCCGCCTGCGGGTGCTCCAGCGACGCCGTTGCTGCCGCAAGGTGCCCACCGGCGGAGCCACCCGCGGCGGCGATTCGCGTGGCATCGACACCCAATTCGGCCGCATGGGACCTGACCCAGCGCAGCGCATCGTGCGCATCCGCCACCGCATGCCAGGGGTCGGTACCGTGGCGCGTCGAGACCCGATAGTCCGCCACGATTCCAACCATGCCCCGCTCACGCAACGCGTTTGCCTGGCGCTCGAACTGCGCCGGCGAGCCGGTCCTCCAGCCGCCGCCGAAGAAGAACAGGGCCGCCGGACGCCTGTCCGATGCCTTGTGGCCATCCGGCTCGAATACCCAGAGTCCGAGGACCGCATCGCCAACGGTCTTGTACGCGTGCTCGCGGGCTTCCGGAAGCGTCGGCGGGTAGGGAAAGGCCGCGTTCTGTGCCGAGGAAACGATGCCGATCCCCAGCAGCGCAGAGGTCACGAGCAGCCTGTAAAACCCGTTCATGTGCCCCGGCTCGGTCCGCGCAACGTCGTGCCACCGTCCACCACGAGTACCTGCCCCGTGATGTAGCGGGCATGGTCGGAGGCCAGGAAGCGCACCGCGTGGCCGATGTCCCAGCCCGTCCCCTCGATGCCGAGGACCGAGGCACGCGCGCGCCGTTCGCGCACTTCCGGCGCCATCCCGGTGCCGTAGACCATCGGCGTGTACACCGGTCCCGGCGCCACGCAGTTGACGCGGATGCCTTCCGGGCCGTGATCGACCGCCATCGCCCGGGTCAGCCCGATCACCGCGCTCTTCGAGACGCTGTAGGTCGTGAGTCCGCGCGGCCGGAGCGCGGAGATCGAGGACACGTTGACGATGGCGCCGCCACCAGTCTCACGCAACGCCGGTATCGCCGCCCGGCTCGCCAGGAACATGCTGTCCACGTTCACTTCCATGACGCGCCGCCAACGTTCCGGGTCTTCCTCAACGACGTTGCCGCGGCTGCCGATGCCGACGTTGTTGTCGAGGATGTCGAACCGTCCCCAGCGGCCCACCGCGGCCGCCACCATGGCCTCGCAGTCCGCGGTGCGGGTGACGTCCGCGGCGCAGGCGTGGGCCACGCCGCCGGCTTCCTCGATCATCGCGACGGTGCGCTCCGCCAATGCGACATCGCGGTCGACACAGAGTACGCGGGCGCCGCTCGCCGCGAGCAGAATCGCCGCCGCTCGACCGTTGCCGATGCCGTCGTCGCGCGCCCCCGCGCCCGTGACGATGGCCACCTTGCCGTCGAGTCCGTCGCCGGCCGGGATTTCGAGCGCCATGTGCGAGACCTCGGCAACCTTGACGGGTGCTACCGTACAAGCGCGCCACGAAGCGGCGCAACCGCCTCCGTGATCCGCGCGAACCCCGCTTGCCGTAACATGCGCCGCCATGTGCGGCGAGCGGGCGCGCGATGGACCTCCTTCACGACATCTGGCAGATCTGGCTCGTCGCCGACGAGTGGATCGGGCTGGTCCTCGGCACCCTGGCGGTCTGGCTGCTGGTGCGGCAGGACTGGCGGACGTGGCCGATCGGAGTGGCCTACGTCTTCGTGTCGATCACGGTCCTCCTCGAGGCGCGCCTCTACGCGAACTTCGTGCTGCACCTCGTCGGTTTCCTGCCGATGAACCTGTACGGCTGGTACTACTGGCGGATCGGCGGCGCGGACGACGGCGACGTCCCGGTCACGCGCGCAAGCGTCCGGCTGCTCCTCGGCCTCGCCGTCCTGTGCGCCGCCGGCACGGCGGGGCTCGGCGCCTGGTTCGCCGGCAACACCGACGCCGCCCTGCCTTTCTGGGACAGCGGCATTCTGGTGATGAGCCTCGCCGCCTTCTGGCTCAGCGCGCGCAAGCACCTCGAGAACTGGATCGTCTGGTTCGTCGTGGACGTGATCTCGGTGGCCGTCTACTTCGGCCAGGGGTTGTCCCTGTACGCCTTGCTCTATCTGGTCTATCTCGGTATGGCCGTGTGGGGGTACCGCACCTGGCGGCAGTCGATGCTCTCTGACGTTGGGCGTTCGGTCTAGCAGGCGTCCGGATGAGCCGCCAGCCGCTGATAACATGCGGAGCCATCGACCCCCACGAGGAAACCGCATGCCTCGCCCGCTTCGCGCCCTGACCGAGCCCACGCCGTGAACGTCGCCGTACCCGCCGAGCCGCGCGACGTGCTCGGCCACCCGCGCGGGCTGGTCATCCTGTTCTTCGCCGAGATGTGGGAGCGCTTCAGCTTCTACGGCATGCGGGCGCTGCTCATCTTCTACCTGACGCAGCACTTCCTGTTCGACGATGCCATGTCGGCCGGGATCTACGCGAGCTACGGGGCGATGGTCTACCTGATGCCGGTGATCGGCGGCATGGTCGCGGACCGCTACCTCGGCTTCCGCAAGGCCGTCATCGTCGGCGCCGTACTCCTGTGCTTCGGGCATCTCGGCATGGCTTTCGAGGGGGACCCGGCTCGCACGGTCGATGGCGTCGTCGTACGCGACGGCACCTCCCTGCAGGTGCTCTACCTGTCTCTCGCCTTCATCGTCATTGGCGTCGGCTTCCTCAAGTCGAGCATCTCGAACATGGTCGGCGAGCTCTACGCCCCCGGCGACAGCCGCCGCGACGGCGGGTTCACGCTTTTCTACATGG
The DNA here is from genome assembly GCA_965248075.1 of Candidatus Azotimanducaceae bacterium. Classification (GTDB taxonomy): domain Bacteria; phylum Pseudomonadota; class Gammaproteobacteria; order Pseudomonadales; family Azotimanducaceae; genus VXNE01. The sequence goes on from CBDFIL010000001.1 coordinate 182,793, forward strand.
GCATCAACCTCGGGGCGTTCGTCGCCGGGCTCGTCTGCGGCTACCTCGGCCAGACCTATGGCTGGCGCTACGGATTCGGCCTTGCGGGAATCGGGATGTTGGCCGGCCTGTTCACCTTCGTCCGTGGCCGGCTGCTGCTGATGGGGGCTGGAGAACCCCCCGAGGGCGCCGACCTTGCCCGCCCCATTCTCGCGGGGATCACGCGCGAGCAACTGATCTGGGGCGGCGCGCTCGTCGCGGTCCTGGTCGCCTGGCAGATCCTTCAGTACCACGACGTCGTGGGCGGTCTGCTCGTCGTCGGCGCCGGGGCGGTAGTGATCGGTTTGATCTGGTTCTCGTTGGCCCGCTGCGCGCCCGTGGACCGCGACCGCACGCTGGTGCTGCTCGGGCTCACCGCCGTCTCCGTCGTGTTCTGGGCGCTGTTCGAGCAGGCCGGCAGTTCGATGAGCCTCTTCGCCGACCGCAACCTGGACCGCGACATCGGAGTAGCGACCGTACAGGCATCGCAGTTCCAGTCGCTGAACCCGCTGTTCATCATCTTCCTGGCGCCGCTGTTCGCGGGGCTCTGGCCCATGCTCGCACGGCGCGGATGGGAACCGGGCACGCCGGCGAAGTTCGGCCTCGCGATCGTGCAGGTGGGACTCGGCTTCGCGGTGCTGGTCTACGGCTGCAGCGTCGCGGGGGAGGATCGCCTCGTGGCAGCCGGATGGCTCGCCTTGGCGTATCTGCTGCACACCACCGGAGAGCTCTGTCTCTCCCCCGTCGGACTGTCCGTGGTCACGAAGCTCTCGGTCGCCCGGATCGCGGGCATGATGATGGGCGTATGGTTCCTCGCCGCGGCCGGCGCCAGCTACGTTGGCGGCCTGATCGCGGCAGGCGCGAGCGTCGACACGAGCAACGGGCTCGACCGCGCCGAATCGCTCGCCATCTATGCGGACACGTTCGAATACCTGGCCGTGGTCGCCCTGGCCGTGGGGGTCGCCATGCTCGCCGTAGCGCGCTGGGTCAGGCGGCGCATGCACGAAGGCGGTCCAACCGGATAGGAGCCTTTGCCGTACCGAGACTCAGCGACCCGACGCCCCGCTGCCAGCAAGGCACGCGTCTGGCCAGCAGGTACCCCTACTCCATCATCCCCGAGAGCCGCTCCGCGGCGTCCGCGAAATCCTCCATGAAGTCGTAGACCACCTGGCGGGCCGACACGGTGGTGTTCATCAGGCCGACGCCCTGGCCCACGAAATAGGTGGCCAGTTGCTTCGCACCCTCGTGTCCGCCATCCGCGAGCTTGCTCACGCGACCGAGCGCCGGCTCGCTGATCAGTTGCTGCAGCGGCATCGGCAGCGGGTCCGGGCTGTCCGGATCGTGCCAGGCGTCCGTCCAGGCGGAGCGCAACTGACGCGTGTACTTGCCCGTGCGGCTACGGGATCGCACGGTGTGGCGCGAGCTGGCCGTCAGCATCTTTTCCTTCACCGCGGGGGCGGTCTCCGCCTCCGGCGTCGTCAGCCACACCGATCCGCACCACACGCCCGCGGCGCCCATGGCCATCGCCGCCGCCATCTGGCGTCCCGTCACGATGCCGCCGGCCGCCAGGATCGGAATGTCCCCATACGGTTCGAGCGCCTCGAGCACTTCGGGAATGAGCACCAGCGTGGATACCTCGCCGCAGTGACCCCCGGCTTCGGTTCCGGAGACGACGAGGATGTCGGTCCCCGCCTCCGCGTGCTTGACGGCATGTTCCTTGGCCCCGGTCAGCGCGCCCACCGGGACGCCCTCCGAACGGCAGCGGTCCAGCATGAACTGCGGTGGCACGCCGAGGGCGTTCACGACGAACTTGACCGGATGCTGGAAGGCGGCATCGAGCACCACGGACGCCCCTTTCGGGCGCAGATGGTCGCCAAAGTTGTCGCCGAGGTCGCGATCCCAGAGGCCCTTCGTATCGATACCGTGCTGCGCCAGGATGGACTCCACGTGGGCCTTGTGCGCCGGTGGGATGCGCGCCTCGATCTCCTGGGCCGTCAGCGCCTCTTCCTTGCTGTCGAGGCTGGTCGGAACGAGCAGGTCGACGCCATAGGGCTTGCCGTTGACGTGTTCGTCGAGCCAGGTCAGTTCGATGTCGAGCGACTCCGGCGTGTGGCCCACGGCGCCGAGCACACCGAATCCGCCGGCATTGCTCACCGCGGCGATCACGTCGCGGCAGTGACTGAACGCGAACAGTGGGAAATCGATGCCGAGCATGTCGCAGACTGGGGTTTTCATGGACGGTCCTCCGGGTGACTTGGCAAACGAGCGAAGGGAGCGAGATTACCAAAAAGCACCGCAGCAGGCTTTGGCTTCGGGCGTGGCCACAGTCCGTCAGCGGCGCGCCGGCCGGTACCGCACGCCCAGACGCAGCAGGAAATCCGGCGCGGTGCGGGCGAACCTCACTCAGGGTGCGAGGTGCTTCTCGGCCGCCCTCGCGAAGAAGCTCGCACCGTACGGCAGAGCAGCGTCGTTGAAGTCGTAGCCCGGGTTGTGCACCGGACGCCGGTGCGTGCCGTCCGCGTTGCCGAGGAGCAGGTAGCATCCGGGCACTTCTTCGAGCATGAAGGAGAAATCCTCCGAGCCCATGCCGGCCGACAGGTCGCGGCGCACGAGGTGCTTGCCCACGAGTTCGTCACAGACGCCGCCGGCGAACTCCGCCGCCTCGCGGTCGTTCGACACCGAGTGAAAGACGGTCCGAAAGTCCACCGCCGCGGTGGCGCCGAAGGCTGCCGCAACCGAGTGGGCCAGTTCGGTCACACGCGTTTCGACCGTCTTCATCACCTCCTTGGAGAACGACCGCACGGTGCCCGCAAGCCGCGCGCCGGCCGGTATCACGTTGTATGCGTCTCCTGCATGCATCCGCGTCACCGACAGCACCGCGGCCTCGGTGGGCCGCACGTTCCGCGACACCACGCTCTGCAGCGCCGTGACCAGGTGTGCCCCCACGACGACCGGGTCGACGCTTTGATCCGGATGGGCGCCGTGCGCGCCGCGTCCCTCGATGTCGATGTCGAAGAAGGCCCCCGCGGCGGTGACCACCCCGCTCTTCACCGCGAAGCTGCCGACCGGAAGCCCGGGGGCATTGTGCATCGCAAAGATCCGATCACAGGGGAAATCCCGGAACAGACCGTCCGCGATCATGGCCCGAGCGCCGCCGATGCCCTCCTCCGCCGGCTGGAAGATGAAGTTCACCTGGCCACGGAAGTTGCGCGTCCGCGCGAGGTACTCCGCAGCCCCAAGCAGCATGGTCGTGTGCCCGTCGTGCCCGCACGCGTGCATGCGGCCATCATGGGTCGAACGATGGTCGAAGTCGTTCTCCTCGAGGATCGGCAACGCGTCCATGTCGGCGCGCAGCCCGACGGAGGCCGTCTCGTTGCCCACCCGGAGGACGCCCACGACCCCTGTGCCGCCGATGCCGCGGTGCACCTGAATGCCGAAGCTCTCGAGCTTCCCGGCCACGACTTCCGCGGTCCGGTGTTCCTCGAAACCGAGTTCCGGATGTGCGTGCAGGTCCTGCCGCCAGCGTGCCAGATCTTCCTTGCGGGCAGAGATGTCCTCGATGAGGGGCATGCCAGTGCTTCCGGGGGGCGTGCGTGGACGCGAGGCCTTCGATACTCGCACCCCGCCCGGACCGGCTTCAAGGCCGGCACGCAAATCACCAGCCCGCCGCGGTTTGATCCCCCGAACGACAGCGGGGTATAACGATTCGCGGAGGGCGCCCCGCTCTCCGGCATCCCGCCGAGCGGACCGGCGGCAGACGGGGGAACGCCACCATCCAGTCCAACGTTCCGATCGACCCGGGCGATCGTCGTCAGCCGATGGTTCGAGCACGGTACGCCCGGGTCACGGCTGCCTGATTCGTGGCCGAACTCCCCCAGCCCGTAGTTGCGCCGCCGGCCGCGGAACCCGCGGCGAAGCTCTCCCTCTCCATGAAGCTGGCCTACGGCCTGCCAAACTTCGCCGGGATGGCCATGGGCGTGCCGATCGCCATCCACATGACCAAGTTCTACTCCGACACCATCGGCATCGCGATCGGCTTCATCGCACTGGCCCAGGTGCTCGCACGCGCGCTCGACGCCATCACCGACCCGCTCATGGGGTGGATGTCGGACCGCACCCGGACACGCTGGGGCCGGCGGCGCCCTTACATCCTGATCGGCGCGCCGCTGACGGCGATCTCGATGGTGGCCCTGTTCGCGCCGCCCGACGGCATCACGCCGCTCATGGGCGCTGCCTGGTTCACCACCGCCTTCACGGCGTACTTCTTCTTCCACACGGTCTACTACATCCCGCACTACGGGCTGGGACCGGAGCTCACGTCGGACTACCACGAGCGGTCCAGCCTCTTCGCGTGGCGCGACGGCATCTCGCTGGTCGGGCAGGCGTTCGCTTCGGCGAGTCCCGCGATCGTGATCGTCTGGATCAAGGCGCAGGGCATGGAGCAGGCCGAGGCCGAGCGCACCGTATTCCTCTGGTTCGCCGTGGGCATGTCCGTGCTGCTGGTGATTTCCTACTACTGGATGTGCTGGCGCATTCCGGAAAACCCCGCGTTCTCCGCGCGCAAGCCGAATCCGCTGATCCCCGGGGTACGCCGCGTACTGCGCAACCATCCGTTCCGCATCCTGCTCGCCTGCTACATGGTGACGACCATCACTTCCGGCGGCATCGGCGTATTGATGCCCTTCTACCTGCGCTACGCCCTCGGCATCGAAGCCTGGGTCGAATGGATGGGCGTGGCGCTGCTGCTCGGCTACGGCACCGGGGTGGTCACGCTGCCGGTATTCGTGCGCCTGGCGCGGCGTTTCGGCAAGAAACAGGTGTGGATACTCAGCTTCGTGCTGTCGTTCATCTGCCAGGCGCTGCTGACGGCGCTGCCGAGCTTCATCTACGGGGACAGCGCCGCCCCCTGGGTGATGTTCTTCTTCATGATCGGCGGCATGGCCTTCTCGACGGGGCAGTTCCTCGGTCCGTCCATGCAGGCGGACGTCATCGACTACGACGAGCTCTACACGGGGAAACGTCGCGAAGCGCAGTACGGGGCCTTGTGGTCGATCGTGACCAAATTCGCGATCATCCCAAGCTCGGCGGTGCCCCTGGCCGTGCTGGCGACGCTCGGCTTCGAACCCAACGCGGAGCAACCCGAGGCCGTGCGCTGGGCCATCCGGCTGCTCTACGCCGGCGCACCCGGGATCATGATGCTGGCCGCGATCTTCATCGCGGTCCGCTACCCGATAGACGAGCGCGTGCACCGTGCCACGCTGGAGGGGGTCGCCGCGCACGGCCGGGGCGAAGCGGCGACCGACCCGATCACGGGACAACGGATCGATCCACCGGACAACCGGGGACTCGACGAGGACACCGGCTGGTTCCTCGACCACTTCTCGATCGGCGAACTGAAACGCGCGCTGGGCGCCGGCCCGCGCCGGGCGGCGCGGCTGCGGCGGGACACGCGCGTCGCCCTGGCCGGCTCGATCCTGGTGCTGCTGGCCGCCGGCGCCGGTACGGCGATGTTGTTCGACCTCGCCGGGGAGCCCGGCATCGGCGTGCTGAGCCTGGTGCTGCTCGGTGGCGTTTCGTTGACAGGCATCGGCTTTCACGCGGTGCGGGCGCGCGCGGCGGCGCGCCACACCACCGGGGCAATCGCACCGGACCTCATCCGGCGACACCTCGCGATTACCGAGCGGCTCGCGCACGCCGGATCGACGCGGGATCAACGCTCCTGAGGCACGCTGCCGCGCTGCTTGTCCGTCCCCGTCATCAGGAGGAAGGGCATCACGGCCGCCAACTGCGCCAGCGGCGCCCCGACGAAGGCCACCGGCAGCGCATCGCCCCCGCGCGCCCAGACTCCGTGCGCCACGAACAAGAGCCCACCGATCAGGGCCAGTAGCGCGACGACCACGTACGGCAGGGCAAGCGCGTCGCCGCGGTCGGCGACCCGGGCCGTCATGTGGAAGAGCCAGGCCGGCAGCGCTATCCAGAGGGCGAAGACCCCGGTCGCCCAGTTGGTGAAGGGCCAGCTCTCGAAGGCGAGCAGTACCAGATTCCCCAGCCCGGTGCACAGGGCGAGGGCCGTCACCCCGACGGCACCGACACGCCGCTTCGTCACGACGCCGGTCGTCTCACCCTCGGCTATCGGGTGAGCGCCCTTTTGTGCCATGGCACGGGTCCCCGCCCGTCCTGGAAGCCCCAGACGTCGTCGTAGCCCACGAGTTCACGGAAACGGTCGCCGTTGCGCGCCAGCATCTCGTCGCTGATACGCCCCTGGAAATTCTCCTGCGTGCGGTAGTGCGGCCCGCAGTAGTAGGCGTTCACCGACAGCCGGAGTCCCGGCGTCTTGCGCGGGAAAGCGCCGTGCCAGACGTTGCCGTGGAAGACGAGGACCGAGCCGGCCGGCGCTTCCACCGGCACCGCGTCCTCGACGCCCTCGCCAGGCTTCGGATGGCGACACAGCTTGTGCGAGCCGGGCACGATGCAGAACGCGCCGTTGTCGAGGTCGTAGTCCGTGAGAATCCAGTTCGTGTTGAAGACATGTGGATTGGCCGGCAACGGACCGGCCCGGTAGAGGCCCGAGTCGTCGTGCAGACCGAGGCCCGGACCGTAGCCGACGTCGTCGGCCCACTTGATGAAGCTGGTCATCGAGGACACCTGGCACTGCTCCCCGAGGTAGTACTCGACGAGCGGCAGGGTCATCGGGTGCTGGATCATCTCCTCGAAGACCGGATCCTCCTCCAGGAACGCGAACAGCAGGTACTGGCAGCCGGTGCTGCCGGCGCTCTCGAGCTTGCCGTGCCGGCCGGTCTCGACGTCGTGCCGGACGCCGGTGCGTTGCTCGGCGATGCGCAGGACGGCCTGCCGCGCCCGTTCCACCACGCGCGGCTCGCCGATCTGTTCCGGCGTGAGTACCGTGAGTCCGTACGCCTCGAGCTCCTCCAGGTTTTTCTCGAGCCCACGCTCCCTGATCGTCCTGTAGGCCGGCGAAATGGTGGACGACCTCGTCGCCGCCTCGGCCCAGCTTGCCACCTTCATCCGGTGCCTCCCCTATGTGAGCACGGAAGTATAGTCCAGCATGCCCAGTTCGTCGCCGCGCAGGGGTCAGCGTCAGCCAGGCGCTTGCGCGACCGTCAGGTCACGCTACCACTCGCGGCGAAGCCGTGCCGACCATAGAATGCGGTCCGCCACGGGAGGAAACCATGATGTCGGACACCACCGAGCGCGTCGACGCTGTCATCGTCGGCGCCGGATTCGCGGGACTGTACATGACACACCGGCTGCACGGCGCCGGGTCCGTCGTACAAGGCTTCGAGGCGGGCAGCGGCGTCGGCGGCACCTGGTACTGGAACCGCTACCCCGGCGCGCGGTGCGACGTCGAGAGCATGGAGTACTCCTACCAGTTCTCCGAAGAACTCCAGCAGGAGTGGGAGTGGACCGAACGCTACTCCGGCCAGCCAGAGATCCTGCGCTACGCCAACCATGTCGCCGACCGTTTCGACCTGCGTCGGCACTGCGCGTTCGACACCCGGGTGACGGAAGCCGTCTTCGACGAGACCGAGGACCGCTGGATCGTCAAGACCGACACCGGCAGGACCGTCACCGCCCGCTTCTGTGTCATGGCAACGGGTTGCCTGTCGTCCGCCAACACGCCCGATTTCCCGGGTATCGATACCTTCGAGGGCCCGCTTTACCACACCGGGCGCTGGCCTCACGAGGGCGTGGACTTCACGGGCCGGCGTGTCGGCATCATCGGCACCGGCTCCTCCGCCATCCAGTCGATCCCGGTCATCGCGCGCGAGGCCGGGCACCTCACCGTCTTCCAGCGCACGCCCAACTACTCGATTCCCGCACGCAACAGTCCCCTGGACGAGGACGTGCAACGCGCCATCAAGGCCGAGTACGCGGACTTCCGGGCGCGCAATCGCATGATGCCGGGGGGCTTCGGCGCCAACATCTCTGCGCGCGACGTCGAGGCCATCGCGGACCACGAGGACGCCCGCCGTCGCGAATACGAGGAGCGCTGGGGCATCGGCGGCTTCGCCTTTCTCTCCGGCTACAACGACCTGCTCATCAACCGGGACTCCAACGAAACGGCCGCTGCGTTCGTCCGCGAGAAGATCGCGAAGATCGTCCGCGATCCCGACATCGCGGCGCTGCTCTCACCGGACAACGTCATCGGCTGCAAGCGCCCCTGCCTGGACACGGGCTACTACGAGACCTTCAACCGCGACAACATGACGCTGATCAACATCGGCAACGCGCCCATCGAAGAGATCACGCCACACGGGCTCGTCTCCGGCGGCGCGCAATACGACCTGGACTGCCTCGTGTTCGCCACCGGTTTCGATGCCATGACCGGTTCCCTGCAGCGCATCGACATCCGGGGCCGCGGGGGACTCGCTCTCAAGGAGAAGTGGTCGGCCGGTCCACGCACCTATCTCGGTCTGGGGTCCGCCGGGTTTCCGAACCTGTTCACCATCTCGGGCCCGGGCAGCCCGTCGGTGCTGACCAACATGATGGTCTCCATCGAACAACACGTGACCTGGATCGCGGACTGCATCGAACACCTGCGCGACCACGGCCTCGCCACCATCGAGGCGACCCAGGCGGCGGAAGACGACTGGGTGGGCCACGTCAACGACGTCGCTGGCGCAACCCTCTACCCCACGTGCAACTCCTGGTACCTCGGCGCGAACGTGCCGGGCAAGTCCCGCGTCTTCATGCCGTACATCGGCTTCCCGCCGTACGTGGAGAAGTGCGACGCGGTGGCGGCGAACGGCTACGAGGGCTTTGCCCTGTGCACGTGACCGCGCCGCGAGCTGTTGGCCGACGGCGCCTTCCCGATACGGCCACCTTCAGGCCCGGGCCGCGCCCTCCACCCGCTTGACGTCCTCGTGGCGCACGTCGCGCACACCGAGCAGCACCAGGATTCCGACGACCGCGAGGATGGCCGAGATAGGCCATATGACGGAGTAGTCGTTGTCGAACACGTAGTTGATGGTCGCACCGACCAGGATGAGCCCCAGCGTGCGCCCGATCCCGTAGAAGATGTTCATCGTGGTCGACTGCTGCCCGATCATCCCCTGCAGGAAGTAGTCCGTGCAGAGCGTCTTGTGGGCCATCGCGATCGCCACATCGGCGAGCCCGAAGCAGATCGCCGCCACCAGCAGCATCTCCGGAGTATGCGCCACGTAGCCGATCGCGGAACACACCAGCATTACCACGAACCCCAGGACCATCGCCTGCTGGCGGTTGAGCCGTTTCATGACGAGCGCCACCGGCATGGCGAAGATCAGTGCGATGAACGGCATGTAGCCCCAGGACTGGCCGAACTCCGCCTCCTCGAACAGCAGCATCTTGGTGGCGTAGAGCGCCACGAACCCCGCGATCGCCGTGCGCTGCAGCGACCGCAGCAGGTTGACGAACCCCAGCCTGAGGAGCATCGGGTGGTCGACGAAGTCCCGCACGTACTGTTTCGGAGTCAACCGCGCGCGCGGCTGCACCGGGTCGAGCCGCCTTTCCTTCAGAAGGAACGCCATGAGCATGACGAACACGAGCATCACGCCGGCCGCCATGAAGTAGAGCGGGAGCCCGTAGAACTGCTCCCCGTAGTCGCCCTTGAAATGCGTCACCAGCGGCATCCCGATGAACAGCACCGCGATCCACCCGAGCTGGGCGCCGACCAGGTTCACCCCCGCCACGAAGTTGCGCTGCCCGGGTGGCACCATCTCGGCGAGCAGCGGGTGATACGCCCCGAAGATCACGTCCACGAAGAACTGCATCACGACAACCAGCACCACGACGAGCCAGAGCGTCGTCGCGAAGGGCATGGCGATCTCCGTCACGGCCACGATCGGCGCCGCGATGACGAAGTAGAAGGCCCGGCGACCGACACGCGTCCAGGTCCGGTCCGCGAGGACCCCCACGATCGGCTGTGCGACGAAACCGAAAATCGGGTTGATGGCGAGGATCACCCCGATGAAGAACGCGTTCTCGGTGAACAGGTACAGGGTCAGCGGCAACAGGTTCACGCTGAGGGCCTCGGCGAAGTGCACGCCGAACAGGACGCAGCTCATGACGAACACGGTCCGCGGCTTGGCGCGCTCGCTCATGGGAGGCGGATTCAGTTCGATCCGCTCCCGGGTGCCGCTGTCAGGAATGTGTGCGTCGCCTTGGCTGGAAGACCCTCGCCGGAAGCGTACCGCGAGCGAGGACCATCGGTCCATGGGGGTGCCCGACATGCAGGTGCCCGACATGCATTGCAGACGCTCTCGGGAAGGTCCACAATCGCGTGGCAATGCTTGATAGGAGGGAGGCACAAATGCCACTACCGCAAGACATCACTCCGTTCGATGAGAATCTGTCCGACACAATAGTCGCAGCCTCGGACGACGACTGGCTCGAAACCGATCCGGGCATGGCCTGGGTGAGGCTGCTCTGGTCGCAGGGCGCGACGGGCCGTCACGCCGGCATCTACCGCTGGAAGAAGGGCTACTCCGCGCCGTCCCACAAGCACATCGGGGCGGTGTACGTGTACGTCATCAGCGGCACGCTGCAGGTGCGCGACAGCATCCTCGAGGCCGGCGATTTCCTGTTCGAGCCCAACGGCATGATTCACCACAAGACCGAAGCGCTCGAGGATGTCGACTACCTCATGCTCGCCGACGGACCCGTGATCTTCTTCGACGAGAACAACTTCACGGGCTACTTCGGCTGGGAAGAGCTGCGACGTCTGCAGGCCGGCGCCGCCCTGCCCGAGGCAGCGCAGCACGCCGCGGGATAGTCGCGGGCACGGACCCTGCCACGGGCGTAACGCGGTAGCCCGACGGCAGTGAGGACAATCCCGGAGCCCGACCAGGGCTCCGGGCCGGAGTTCGGTGCTCGTTCGGGCGCCGATGGGGGCTATGTCGCGCGCGGGGTCGCGCGCGAGGTGGACTCCTGCTTACGCGTTCAAAAAAACTTCCTGATCCCCACGATCCGGCTCATCCCGGATATTGCTTTCCCATACGTATCAATATGGGTAGTATGGGTCCGTGAAGACCACCATCGACATTCAGGACGAACTGCTCACGCGCGCCAAGCGGTACGCCCGCAAGACCGGTCGGCCGCTACGCGCGATCGTCGAAGACGGGTTGCGCGCGGTGCTTTCCTCCCCGCCGCCTGTGGGCGGCTACCGGCTGCCGGACCTGAGGGTGGGAGATCCCGACGCCGACGACCCGCTCGAGCGATATTCCTGGCCGGAGTTGCGGGAATTGATCTACGGCGATCCCGGCACCCGGTGATCGCCGTCGATACCAACATCCTGGTGTACGCACACCGGCGCGAGTCACGCGTTGGCGACGACGCCCATACCACACTGGCACAACTTGCGGAGGGCGCAGCGTCGTGGGCGATCCCCTGGCCCTGCTGCTACGAATTCCTGAGCGTCGTGACAAACCGCCGCATCTGGAAGGACTCGGCAACCGCTCCCGATCGAGCCTGGCGGCAACTGCAGGCCTGGACGCGCTCCCCATCCAGCCACCTGATCGGTGAAACCGACGGCTTCGAGGAAACCCTTGGACGGTTCGTCCAACGCCCACACGTCGTTGGCGGGGTGGTCCACGACGCTCGCATCGCGGCGATCTGCGTCGCCCATGGTGTGGAAACGTTCCTGACACGGGACCGCGACTTCTCCCTGTTCCCGGAACTCACGACGCGCGACCCTTTCAGCACCGCGCACTGAGCGCGGGTGGGCCCCAACCCTCACGAGATCGGCAACCGGTGCTCCAGCACCATCTCCTCGGTCAGCGCCGTTCCGAAACCGGGCTCCTCCGGCGCCAGGCAGTCGCCGTTCTCGATCGTCGGCGTCATGGCGGCGAGCAGCGGCGAGCCGGCCGCGAAGCTCTCGGCCATCGTGCAGCTCGGGGCCGTCAGCGCGATAGGGAGACCCCATGAACTGCCGCCCCGGTGCGGCACCAGTTCGAGCCCGGCGTCCTCCACGACCTTCGCGATCCGCCGCGCCGCCGTGAGGCCGCCGCACCAGGTGATGTCCGGTTGCAGCACTTCCGCGGACCCGAGGCGGACCAGCACCTCGAAGCCATGCTCCGTGTACTCGTGCTCGCCGCACGCCACCTTCGTCCAGCCCGGGCCACCGCCACCGATCCGTTTGACCAGCTCCGCGTAGCCGAACACGTCGTCCGGGGAGAGCAACTCCTCCATCCAGTAGAGCCCGGCCGGCCGCAGCCGCTCCGCGATGCCGACCGCCCAGTCCACCGTCCCCCGGCGCGACACGCTGTCGGTCATCAGGTTGCCCTCGGGCCCCATCGCTTCGCGGGCGGCGAGAACACGTCCGATGGCTGCCTCGGTGTCGGCGGCGGACGTCTCGGGCGCGATGGGCAAACCTACCTTGAAGTTGCGGACGCCGGCGCGCCTGCCCAGGGCCACGTCGCCGCCAGTCTGATACACCGCGATCCGCGCGCCCGGTTCTCCCCCGAGCAGCGCATGCACCGACTTGCCCGCGTACTTGCCGGCAATGTCCCACAGCGCGTTGTCAACAGCGGAGAGCGCCATCGGGAACAGGCCCCGGCGGCCGTAAAACAGGGCGGAGGTGTACATCTGGTCCCAGAGTCGCTCGACCGCACGCGGGTCCGCTCCCACCACGAGGTGCCGCAGATGCCCGTGAATGATCTCGACCGCAGCGGTTCCTCCGGCGCCCATGCCGAATCCGACGATGCCCTGGTCGGTCTTCACGACCGCGATGATCGCCGACGGCAACTGCTCGAACGGTCCGCCGTAGTACCAGCGTCGTGGATCCTCGTCCGAGGAGAAGGTCGGCGCGTCAAAGAGCCCCTCCGAGCGCTCGTTGATGTACACGGGATAGGCGTCGACGGCGGTGACGACGAGTCGGCCGGAACCGTCTCCCTGCAGGTCCGCGCCCGAGGCGTCCGGCGATCCGGCGTCGTCCTCCGAGGCGGCACGGCCCGAAGCAGCCGCGAGCGTCGCCCACGACGCCGCGCCGACCAGAAACTCCCTGCGGCTGGCCGCGACGTGGCTGCGGTTGCTCAATTGCGTCATTCGAAAGCTCCCTCCTCGCTCGCGCCGGTCGTAGTCTACCGTTCCCGCCAGATGGGTGACGACCAGCCCCGGTTGCGGACAGTCAGCGGCACGTCGTCCGGCGGCGGCACGCCGGCGCCGTTCGCGAACCACGTCGTCCAGCGGCAACTCGGATTCTCCATCACCCGAACATAGTAGAAGGCGTGTTGATCCGCCTGGAACGCCGGGTCCGCGAACGTCGCCTCGAGTTCGGCAGCACCGGCGCCGTCGCGCCGCTCGCAGCTGGCCGTGTCCACCGACGCCGACGTCGGCGCGCAGCGCCCGTCCTCACCGGGTACGCGCCCGCCCGAGCACACCACGTCCCACACCCGGTGACGGTGCTCGCCGGCCTCCACCCATCCCTTGACCGCCTGGATCCGGTCCAGCGTGGCGGCGGCGGGATCCTGCGCCGCCCACACCCAGAATGTCGGTGCATCCCCGCCCTCGAGGTCGCCGCCCATCGGCACGCCGCGCGCGTAGGCGATCTCCAGCGCGTCGCGCCGCGCCCCGAGGTCCGCCGGCAGGTCCCCGGCGAAGAACCGGATGCGCAGCCGCGAACCGCTGGTGGCGAACGCTTCGCGCCGCCGCAACGCATCGAAGATGTCCTCCCGCGTGTTGGCCTCCGCCCACACCCCGGCCAGCCCGCCTTCGCTGAAGCGCCGCCACGGGGCCAGCGGATGCGCACCGTCGAGCACCTCCCGCGCGGACTCCGGGGACTCCATGGCGTGGGCGAAACGGGAGTGCCGGCGCGGGTCCGTGTTGCCCGGATCGGACTGGTGCGTGTCCGTCGAGCCGATCATGCCGAGCTTGAAGGGATTCGCCCGCCCCTGGCTGGCCAGGTCGATCCCGTCGAGGAGGGCATCGCGCACGAACGAGGTCTCGTGCGCGCAGCCCGTCTGCCCTTCGACCGTGCAAAGGGGAAAGAAGATGCCGAGGTTGCACTCCTCGTCGGCGGCCCCCACGCCGAGCTGGCATTCCGAACTGCCCTTGCGCTGCGTCACCTCCATCACGCGGTCGATGCGGACACGCCGCTCGAGGTCCGCCTGCGTGTACTCGGAACCGTCCCTGTCGGTGCGGGCGAACATCAGGCCCCACGAGAAATTCGTGTTGTGCGGGATCGTGAGCACCTCGCACGGCGGCTCGCAGGCCGCGTCGAGCTGCCGGAAGAAGTCCGCCTGGTTCACGACGTCGACCGACGAGATCGCGTCCTGCGTGACGTACGCATTGCGGAACAGCACGTTGCGATGGAGCATGCCTCCACCCGGCAGAAGGCCCGTGAACTCGTAGCCGATCAACGCCGTGAACTCCCCCGGCCGGTCGAACTCGTCCGCCACCGCCTGCGTGCGCCGCCACGTCGCGCGCGCGGCCGCTGTGCATGCGTCGAGGTCCGCGCACAGTTGCGGATTGCGCGGCCGCGGCCACTGGACGGCCTGCGACATGGCGCGAGCGAAGAACTCCTCGATGTTCTGCTGCGGGTTCCGCATGTTCTCGCAGGCGGGTGACCCGTACATCGGGTGTTCGGGGTCCGTGCACATCCCGATCCGGTCGAAGCCCTCGGCGTGGTCGGTGATCGCAGCGAAGTCGAGGGGCGCCGCCAGTTGCGCGACGATGCCGACGGGCAGCCGCACGGCCTCGCCGCGGGCGAAGCGCCAGGCATCCCTCGGCCCCACCCGGCTGCCGTAGAAGTAGGCGTCCGTCGACCAGCTCGTGTGCACGTGCAGGTCGCCGAAGAGCGCTTCGCGGTGGGGGAAACGCTCGACCGACGGCGCTTCGGCGGTTGGGGCGCCACCGGGAAGAGCCGGCGGACCCCCGTCGGCCGCGTCCTGCGACGGGACCGGGTCGCAGCCAAACAACCCGACCGCGAACATGGACGCGAGCAACAGCAATCGCCTCATCCCGGTTCCCCCTGGCTATCCGGCACGGTAGAGAGACGCGGCTTGGTGCGCCCTCCGGCCTAGCGCGACCTTGCGGTCGCGTTGGAAGTTTCGCTGGCGCGAAACTTCTACGGCGCAAGCTCCTAGCGTAACATCCGGTACGAATCGCGAACGGAGGCAAGTCCATGGGCAACAGACCGCTCGTCCTGATCGTTACCGCCATCGGCGCGCTGGCTGCCGCGGTAGCCACCGCCGACATTCCGCGGACCGCGGACGGCCGCCCCGATCTCAGCGGCACCTACGACGTGGCCACCCTGACCCCACTGGAACGACCCGAGAGCTACGGCGAAAACCTCTACCTGACGCCAGAGCAGGCCAAGGCCTTCGAGGCGCAGGCGGCAGCGTTCCGCGCGGCCACCTCGACGCGGAGCGACCCGAACCGCGAGGCGCCCCCCACGGGCGGCGACGGTTCGCCGGGGCCGGCCGGGAATGTCGGCGGCTACAACACGTTCTGGATCGACAACGGCGACGACACGTTCGCCATCGACGGCAAGCACCGCACTTCCATCATTCACGACCCGCCGAACGGGCGGCTGCCGCAGTTGACCCCGCGCGGGATGGCGAACCGCGCCATTCTGTTCCGGGCCTTCCGCGAGAACACCGGCGAGGCCTGGTGGTTGAAGGAGCAGATGGAGGTCGGACCCTACGACGACCCGGAGGCACGACCACTCGGCGAGCGTTGTCTGCTCGGCTTCGGCTCCACTTCGGGGCCGCCGATGCTGCCCGTGCTCTACAACAACGTCAAACGCATCGTACAGACGCCGGACTACGTGACGATCCTGAACGAAATGGTGCACGACGCCCGCATCATCCGCATCGGCGGCGAACATCCGCCCGCACAGGTGCGCAACTGGATGGGCGACTCCATCGGCCACTGGGAGGGCGACACGCTGGTCGTCGACACGACGAACTTCCGCGACAAGTCCGGGCTCTACCTGTACGGCGCCACCGAGGATCTCCACGTCGTCGAGCGCTTCGAACGCATGGACGACAACACCCTGCACTACAGCTTCACCGTGGAGGACCCGTCGGCCTGGGATGCGCCCTGGAGCGGCGAGTATCCCTGGCCCGCGACCGACACGAGCGTCTACGAGTACGCCTGCCACGAGGCCAACTACGCGCTCGGCAACATCATGCGCGGGGCGCGACTGCTCGAGGCCGACTACGAACACGCCACCACAGAGGGAGAATGACCCATGAGCGAGGCCAAGGGCGTTAACGATCCACGCATCGACCCGCGCATCCAGGCCCTGCTGGCGGGGTTCCCGTCGCTCGAGCAGGGGGACGTCGAGAGCCGCGAGGCGGCGGTGGCGGAAGCCAACACGCCGGAAGCGCGGGCGGCGGACGAGGCGCTGGCCGCGTTCTTCGAGATGGCGGACAACGAGGAGATCGCGCCCTCGGCCGGTCTCTCGATCGTGACCCACGAGGTTCGCTCGGAGCCGGACGGCAACACGATCAACATCCAGTTCATCCGCCCGGACTCCGACGAGCCCGTGCCGTGCGTGTACTACATCCACGGCGGCGGCATGATGGTGATGTCCTGCTACCTCGGCAACTACCGCGCGTGGGGCAAGATCATCGCCGCCCAGGGCGTCGCCGTGGCGATGGTCGACTTCCGCAACGCGCTCTCGCCTTCCTCCGTACCCGAAGTAGAGCCCTTCCCGGCCGGTCTGAACGATTGTGTGTCCGGGGTGAAATGGCTGTCCGAGAACGCCGGGACCCTGGGAATCGATGCCAGCCGCATCGTGGTGGCCGGCGAAAGTGGCGGCGGCAACCTGACCCTCGCGACCGGACTCAAGCTGCAGAAGGACGGCAACATCGACCTGGTCGCCGGCCTGTACGCACTCTGTCCGTACATCGCCGGCGAGTGGCCGCTGGCGCAGAACCCGTCCTCCACGGAGAACAACGGCATCCTGCTCGACCTGCACAACAACCGCGGCGCCGTGGTTTATGGCATCGAGGAACTCGAGAAGCGGAACCCGCTGGCGTGGCCAGGCTGCGCCACCGCCGACGACGTGCGCGGTCTGCCGCCCACCGTCATCAGCGTGAACGAATGCGACCCGTTGCGGGACGAGGGCGTCAACTTCTATCGCCTGCTGGTCGCGTCCGGCGTCAAGGCGCAATGCCGGCAGGTGATGGGCACCATCCATGGCACCGAGATCTTCCCGACGATATGTCCGGAAGTGAGCCGCGAAACAGGCCGCAGCATCGCGGACTTCTGCAAAGGCGTGACCATGTGACGCCGTTGCGCGGGAGGGGTCAGTGACCCATGTCGCCGAGGAAGGCGCCGCCGTGGCTGCAGGGCAACGCGTCCTGAGCGGGCGCAGGTTGCTCTGGGGCATTCCCGCCCTGCTCTACGCCGTGTTCGTCTTCTGGTACACCAACACGGAGGGCGAGCTCTCGCCGGAGGAGGTCCAGGCGTTCGCCTCCGGGATGGCTGCCAACGGCGTACCGCCCGAGCGGGTCGCGACCTGGCGCAAGTTCATGCAGGGGGACACGGGGCGGCAGTTCGTGGTGGTCAACGTGGTGGACATACGCGACGTACCCGGAACGGTAGCGGGCGCCCCGCCCCTGGCTTCCGCGCAGGAGGGATTGGACCGGTACATGGCCCACATGTATCCCCAGCTCCTGCGCAGGGCCTGTCACCCGGTGTTCATGGGCGCGGCCGTGTTCGAGGCGATCGACATCTGGGGCATCGAGGGCGCCGAGGTGTGGGACATGGCCGCCCTGATGCGGTACCGGAGCCGCCGCGACCTGATGGAGATCGCGTTGCATCCCGCAAGCCCCCAGGAGCATGAGTTCAAGATCGCGGCCATGGAGAAGACCATCGCCTTCCCCGTTGAGACCGTCGTCTTCCTCAGCGACGCCCGCCTTCTCCTGGCCCTCGTCCTGCTGGCCGCGACCGCCCTGCTCGACCTGGCGCTCCTTCGTCGCGGGACCGCCGCTTGATCGTCCGCTTCGGCCTGCACGCGGACGGCCTCGACCCCTCACCACCCGCCACGGTCCTCGGCGACATCCGCCAAGGACCGCGCGGCCTCCTCGAAACCCTGGAGACGGATCTCGGACTGCCGCCGGTCCTCGACCACGCGGCCGCCCAGCTCGCGCGTTACCGGAGCTGCCTCGCGGAAGCCAATGACTTCGCCCGCTTCTACCACGCCTCCTTCGAGGTCGACCCGATCGGCGTCTCCCGCGAACTCATGCGCTGGCGGGCGGCCTGGTACGAAGCCGGATGGGACGGACGGTTCGACACCGGCCAGCCCCGTCTCGCGGACATGGCGGCGGTGGAGGTCCTCGCGCTTGAGCGGGCCGCGCCGTGCGTCGGACAGCGTCTCGCGCGGGTAGCCCAGGCGCTCGAGACCCGGCGGACCCAGATCGAGCGCCTGGTACTCCTCGACGAGCCCACGGACTTGCCTCGCGCATGGCGTCGCGTGGTCGACGCGATCGGCTTCGAGCTGCATCCAGGGGTCAGTCCGGCGCCCGGTGCCGAGCCGCCCTCGGACCTGGCACGCCTCCAGGCGACCCTCGCGGACGCGGGCGGCACCGGGCGACCTGGCAGCGACGACCTGCGCGGCGACGGAACCGTGCTGGTCATCCGGGCCGAGTCCCGCGACGTCTCGGCCCGCGCCCTTGCCGAGTACCTGTGCGAAGCCGAGGGATCGAGCCGGATCCTGATCGCGGAACGGGACGGCATCGTGTTCGACAACGCCCTGGAGCGCGCCGGCCTGCCGCGCTGCGGCTTCCAGCACCGGTCGCGGTTCCGCCCGGTGTTGCAGGTGCCCGCGCTGGCGCTGGCCCTCCTGTGGAAGCCCGTCGACCCGCGCCTCCTGCTGCAGTTCCTGCTCCATCCCGTCGCTCCCCTGCCCTGGCGCGTGCGGCGGCCGCTCGCGGCGGCAGTGGCCGAGCAGCCGGGCGTTGGCGGAGCGGACTGGCAGGAGGCGATGACCCGGATCCTGCGTACGGAAGGGGAGCGCGCCGACTCCTCCCGGGCTTCCGCCGCCGAGATCCGTTACTGGCTCGAAGGCCCCCGCTTTGCGGCGGAAACGGGCGCGCCCATCGACGCGATCGCCGACCGGACCGAGCGCTGCGCGCGCTGGCTGGAGCGCCGCCGAGCCGTGGCTGACGATCACGAAGAGCGCGTGTACACCGCGGCCATCGCCCAGTGCAAGGCTCTCGCGGATGCGCTCGCCGAGCTGTCCGGCGGCGGTGACGCGCGGGTGCCGAAGGCCGAACTGGACCGCCTGATCGATGCTGCCGCCACCGCGCAGCCCGACCCGCAGGCCTTTGCGCAGGCCGGACACGCGCGCGCCACGACGCACCCGGCCACCGTGGTGGACCCGGTGGACGAAGTGCTGTGGTGGGACCTCCGACCGCAGCCTGCCGAGGCGGCACCACCCTGGTCCGCGGACGAACTCGCAGCCTTGGGGGCGGCCGGAGTGGACCTGCCATCGCCAACGCAGCAGCTCCGTCGACAGAGGCGTGACTGGCTCCGGCCGCTGCTGCACTGCCGCCGCAGGCTCATTCTGGTGGCCCACCGCTCCGAGAGCGGACGCCACCCGCTGCTCGGAGAGATCGAGCACCGCTGTCCCGGTTTCCGCGAGCTATGGCTCGACGACGCGCTCCTGCGCGCCGACGAAGCCGCGTTGCCAGACCTCGACATCGCCACGCCACCGCTACCGGTCCGCCCGCTGCGGCCCCCGCAACGCTGGTGGTCGCTCCCGTCGAGCGTCACGCTGCCGACCCGCCCCACGGAGTCCTATACATCCCTGTCGAAGCTTTACGACTACCCGCACGAATGGGTACTGCACTACCTGGCCGACCTGCGCCCGGGGCGCGCCGCCAACGTCCACGACCGGGGCCGGCTCTACGGCAGTCTCGCCCACCGGCTGTTCGAGCGCTTCTTCGACGCGCACCCGGAGCGCTCCCACTGGGACGCCCTGCCGGACAGGGCGCTGCACGCCTGGCTCGACACACACCTCGACCCACTGTTCGAGACCGAGGGCGCGGTGCTGCTGCAGCGCGGCCGGGGCGGCGACCGCCAGTACGTGGCCGACCACATCGAACGGGGCCTCGCGCGCCTCCTGCACCACCTGCGCGGCGCCCGCATCGACCACGTGCAATCGGAAGTGGCCCAGGAGGCGGAACACCCCGCTTTCGAGCTCCGCGGCACCATCGACCTGCTGCTGACCGACGTGGACGGACGCCGCATCGTGGTGGACATGAAGTGGGGCAGCGAACCTTACCGCCAGCAGGAGATGCAGGCTGGCCGGCACCTGCAGCTCGGCACGTACGCCTGGCTGCACCGGTCCGCCGAGGGGCGCAACGACTGGCCCTACCCCGCGTACTACATCCTCACCACCGGTAACGTGATCGCGCCGGACCGCTCGGTGTTTCCCGAGGCGGTCGTCACGCCACTCGACAACGGGGAATCCGTCGCGGAGCTGTGGCACCGCGCCGAGGTCACGCGCGCCTGGCGCCGCGCACAGCTCGACCAGGGTCTTGTAGAAGTCCCCGTGGCCGGCACGGAGCCCGACGACCGTTCGCGCACTCCGGACGACGGTCTGCGCAGCCCCGGGGGACCCGACCGCTTCGACGACTTCGGCCTGCTGACCGGCCTCGACCCCTCCCAATGACGGATTTCTCGCACGTCACGTTCGTGAGCGCCGGCGCGGGCAGCGGCAAGACCCGGCGCCTGACCGAGGAGCTCGAACGACTGCTCGTGGAGGACGCGGTCGACCCGGCGCGCATCATCGGCACCACGTTCACCGTCAAGGCGGCCGCCGAACTGCGCGACCGCGTGCGGGAGCGGCTGATCGCGGGCGGCCGGTTCGCGCTCGCCGAACAGTCCGGCGGCGCCCTGATCGGTACCGTGCACAGCGTCTGCGAACGCCTGCTGCGCCGCTTCGCGTTCGAACGGGGACTGTCCCCCGCGCTCGACGTCGCAAGCGTCGAGGACTCCGAGCGGCTCTTCGACCAGGCCCTCGACGACGTCCTGGAGCGGGACCGGATCCGCGACATGAACGTGCGCGGGGCCCGGCTCCAACTCGGCCGCTGGCAGGGCGTTGTCAAGAAGATCGCCGACTTCGCACGCGACAACGACCTCGACGCCGCGGCACTCGTCGAGACGGGCTGCGAGAACGCCGATGCCGTGCTCGCGTTCTTTCCGGAGGCAGCCGGGAACGACCCGCCCGCGGCACTATCCCAGGCCGTCCAGGACGCCCTGTCCGGCATCGACCTCGACGGCGACCGGACGCAGACCACGCGCAAGTACGTCGCGCGGCTGGAGGGGGCCGCCGCTCGCCTCGACCGCAGCGACTGCCCCTGGTCCGTATGGATGAGCCTGAGCAAGGAGAAGCCGGCCAAGGCGAGCCAGGGTGTCGCCGAGCCGGTGTGGACGGCCGCGAGTCGCTACGACGCGCACCCGCGCTTCCAGGAGGACCTGCGCACCTACACCGAGGGCGCCTTCGAGATCGCCGCCCGCGCCCTCGACCGATTCGCCGACCTGAAGCGGCGCGCCGGTCTCATCGACTTCGGCGACATGGAGCAGACTGACGCTCCGCGCCCTCGAAGACCCGCGGCGTCACCCGCCGCCTGGCGGACGAACTCGAGGTGCTCCTGGTCGACGAGTTCCAGGACACCAACCCCATGCAGCTCGCTCTGTTCGTCAAGCTCGCGCGGACTGGCCGACCGCGCCATCTTCGTCGGCGACGTCAAGCAGGCCATCTACGGGTTCCGCGGCTGCGACCAGGCGCTGGTCTTCGACACGCTGGAAGGGCTCGCCGCCGGAGATGCCGCCAACGTCACGCTCGAACACAACTGGCGCTCGCGCGCGCCCCTGGTCGACTACGTGAACGCGGTCTTCGCAACGGCGTTCCGGGGCTCCATCGATCCCGCCCGCGTCGTGTTGAAGCCGCAGCGCAACGCCGCCACCGACGAACCCGCCATCGCACGCTGGACCCTCGAGGGCGGCAGTTTCGGCGCTCGGTTCGAGGCCCTCGCCGAGGGCGTCGCGGACCTCGTTGCAGGCCGCTATCGCGTCGTCGACCCGCAGAGCGGAGAAGTCCGCCCGGTGCGATACGGCGACATCGCCGTGCTCGCACGGACCAACCCGCACGTGGAGGGCATCGCCCGCGCGTTGCGCAGCCGGCGCGTACCCATGAAGATGACCATGCACGGGCTCCTCTCGGTCCCCGAGATCGGGCTGGCCAGGGCGTGCCTGCGCTGCCTGACCGACGCCAGTGACACGCTGGCCGTGGCGGAAGTGGTCGCGCTCGCCGGCGGCCGGCCGCCGGAGGCGTGGCTCGCCGACCGGCTCACCTGGCTCGCCGACGGCCACCCCTCGCGGGAATGGGACGGCGGCGGTCACCCCATGGTCCAGCGGCTGCGCGCGGCGCGGGACTCGGGGCCAGCACAGTCCCCCGTCGAAACCGTCGTGCGCGTGTTGAACGACGTGGGCGTCCGCGAGACCGTGACGGCCTGGGGCCCGGACAGCGTCAAGGCGGCCCAGCGCCAGCGCAATCTCGACGCACTGCTCGACCTCGTCGTCCTCTACGAGGAGCACTGCCGGGCGCAGCACGAAGCCGCCACCCTGACCGGCTTCCTGTTCTGGCTCGAGGAGCCCAGTTCCCCGGAACTCGACCTGCAACCGGTGGTCACGGCCGGCGATGCCGTGCACGTCCTCACCTATCACCGCGCGAAGGGTCTCGAGTGGCCCGTGGTGGTGCTGACGGACTTCGACTACGAGGAGATGAGCCGTCTGTGGGAACCCCGGGTGACACAGACGGCGCCCTTCGACATCGCCGCCCCGCTGGCCGGCCGTGCGGTGCGATGGTGGCCGGACCTGTTCGGCAGACGCACCCGCGGCGTTCCGGCCCGACAGCGCATCGAGGAATCCGACGAGGCGCAGGAGTGCATCCGGCTCGCGCTGGAGGAACAGAGACGGCTGGCCTACGTCGGCATGACCCGCGCGCGTGACCTGCTGGTAATCGCCCTGCCGGACGCCAAACTCAGGCAGGGCGCCTGGATGCACGCCGTCGACGCGCCGTTCCTGCTGCCCGACGGCGACGCGCTGGAATTGCCGCACGGAACCGCCGTTCCGAGTGCCGTGCGGGAGTTCCAGGCCGACACGAGCGTCGCCGCAGCCGGACCGTTCGCTCCGCGCTGGTTCGAGGAACGCACGCGCGTCCACTTCCCGTGCACACCGGCCAGACCGTCGGACGCCCAACCGGTCGCCTCCGCATCGGTCGCGGAGATCGTGGAGTTCGGCCAGCGCATCCCGGTGAACGGCGGCGACATGACCCATGTCGGCAACGGTCTGCATGCGGTGATCGCCATGGTGCTGGTGAATCCCGGCGCGGCGGGTGCGGTCGAACGCGCACGTGCCGTCCTGGAAGCCCATGGCGTCGCGGCCTCCATGCGCCCGGAAGACGCCGTGGCCGCCGCGCAGCGTTTTCTCGACTTCATTCGCGAGCGCTTCCGGCCGGACGCGATCCGTGTCGAGTACCCCATCGCGCACCTGCTCGCCGACGGCCGCCAGGCTGCGGGCCGCATCGACGTCGTCCTCGAAACCGACGACGGTCCCGTCATCGTCGATCACAAGTCCTCGCCGCTCGCGAGGTCCGAGTGGGAAAGCCAGGCCCTCTCCCACTCCGGCCAACTCGCGGCCTACCAGCAGGTGTTCGATGCGGCCGGTCGCCCCGCCGCGTCCACGTGGATCCACCTCGCCGTCACCGGTGCGGCCGTCCGGGTGGAGTAGATCCACGTCAAGCCCCCGGAACCCTGGACGCCAATCCCGATA
Source organism: Candidatus Azotimanducaceae bacterium (assembly GCA_965248075.1). Taxonomy (GTDB): domain Bacteria; phylum Pseudomonadota; class Gammaproteobacteria; order Pseudomonadales; family Azotimanducaceae; genus VXNE01. Next base: position 206,601 of record CBDFIL010000001.1, read on the forward strand.
CCCCGGCAGGTCAGTTGCACTCCACGGTTCCGGGCGTAAACTAGCAGTTCCTAGCGACGCTAGAAGGTGCTCAATGGCCGACAGGGTCACCTTGGGATTCCTGACTGACCGGGGGCTCAAGAACGCTACCCCGGAAACGCTGAATACCGCCTTGCGGGCGGTACTGCAAGATATGACGCCGACCGCATACGACGATGCGACGACGGGCCTGACGCCCACGGAGCAAGCAGTATTGCGCTCTGGGGGCCTGCGACTCACCGAAGATCCCGATGAGGATCCGGTGGCCACGACTGTCGCCAAATACGCGGCGATCGTCACCCGAAGCCTATCGGTGAGAGAAGCGAGTGAGCGGCTAGGTACCACTGCTGGTCGCGTACGGCAGATGATCTCGGACCGATCGCTGTACAGCTTTCTCCTGGACAACAGTCGGTATGTTCCCGACTTTCAGTTCGCGGCAGGAGGACTCCTGCCGAACATTGCGCGGGCAAACCGGGAGTTGGACCCCGAGGCACACCCGGTGGCTGTCTACAACTGGTACCACACGTCGAACCCGGACCTGATCATCGATGGCGACCCGGACCGGATCGCTACCCCGCTCGAATGGCTCAACGCGGGCTACCAGCTCGGGCAACTGTTGCGGGTCGCCAAGCAGCTGTAGCGTGTCCGCGTCGATCCTCTCCCTTGGGCGGACGTGGCGCCTTCAATGAAGACGGTCCGCCAGGCAAAGCTCCCACGTACACCCGACCTCGACCGGCTGCGGCAACTCGCACCAGCGGTTCTTGCCCTCCGCAGGGGAACCCTCATCCATCGCATTTATCGCCGCGGCGGCGCCTACCGCTCGGCCTGGGACACCCTGCGGGACTTGGGTCCGACCGACGCACGCTTCGATCACCACCGTGCCGATCCCACCGATGTCCCCCAGCGTCAGGAACGGGCGATCGGCTACTACGCCGGCGACATCCCAACCGCCCTCGCGGAGGCGTTCCAATCCGGCCGACTGGTCGATCGCCACAGGGACCAGCCCTGGCTGGCGTCTCTTGTAGTGGCACGCGACGTTCGACTGCTCGACCTGACCGGGACCTTCGCATTGCAGGCTGGCGCATCCATGAAGCTTCGTCAGCGGACCACGGAGCTGGTCGCAGAACTGGTCCCGCGCCTTCTACGAGTGCTACCCCGACATCGAAGGCATCTACTATCCGTCCTCCCTCACCAATGCGCCCGCGATGGCCATCTACGAGCGCGTGCTGTCGTCGTCCCCGTTTCCCGACGCGCCCTCGCTGCATCGGGCGCTGGCCGACGCCCTGCTGATCGATGCGCTGCGCGAGGCGGCCGCCAGCATCGGGTACGACCTGATATGACCCAGTTTCGCACTCGACGTTGCCCCAGCCGCCGAGATTGCGGACCGGCCCGCCCGACCCTACACTTGCGGCTTGGCCTCCCCATGACTCGACTCCCGACCGCCCTCCCGCGGCCCTTCGACCGCGCCCGGTAGCAGGTGTTCATGCACGCGAGCAAGCGACGTGTGTCCGCGCGAGAGCCCGAGCGGTGCCCGCGATACACGAACAGCCTCCGCGCCCGCCTGGCGGCTTGCGCGGCCGCTCTCCTGCTCGCGTTCGCGGCGCCCGCCGGTGCGGAGGATTCGGGTTTCGTGGTGCTCGGATCCTGGCGGGAAGCGCCGCTGGCCGAGGCGCGCAAGGTCGAATTGCGCGACCGGCTCGGCCTGCACGCCGAGATCATGCCAACCGAGATCGACGGCGAGCGGCGGTATCGGCTTGTTGCTCCAGCGATGGCCGAGAGCGCCGCGCGCGCGATGATCGCGGAACTCGCCACGCGCGGGATCGCGTCGTGGTTCCTGCCCCGGGAAAGTCGGACCCCGGACACTCCCGCCCCGCTGGAGGTCCCGGCCGCGACGACCGCCATCCCTTCGACGGCGGCGCACCGGGGCGCGCCGCCGGCCGAGCCACCAGTGGCCCCGGTCGAACCAGGCAGAGTGTCGGTCCAACCCGCAACGCCCCCCGAAACCCCGACCCCTGACGCCCCACGGGAGCCGTCCCCCACGCCCGACACTGCTCCCGCCGCCACGGAGACCGCCCCTCCAGAAACCCGGTCCGCGGACTCGGACACCGGCCCGGCCGTCCACGTCCCGTACTTCGAGACGGCGGACATCGAGATCGACGGCTACGCCGACGAAGCCTCGTGGTCCGAAGTTGCCGGCTACGACGACATGCGCGTGATCGACCCGGACACCCTCGAGGAACCGGAGTACCGCACCGTCTACAAGTTCCTGTACACCGGGGAGGGCCTCTACGTCGCGGCGTTCATGGAGCAGCCGCCGGACACCTTCGTGTCGCGCCTGTCTTCCCGCGACCGCTACATCAACCGCGACAGCTTCGGCCTCACCCTCGACACCTCCGGCGAAGGCCTGTACGGGTACTGGTTCACCGTCACCCTGGGCGGTTCGCTGATGGACGGCAAGGCCGTGCCCGAACGCACGATCACCGAGCAGTGGGACGGTCCGTGGCTCGGCGCGAGCGCCGCGCTCGACGACGGCTGGAGCGCGGAGATGTTCCTGCCCTGGTCGATGATGGCGATGCCCTCGTCGAACGGAACCGACGGTGCGCCGGGGCCCCGCAAGCTCACCTTCTGGGTGGACCGCAGGGTGTCGCACCTCAACGAGCGCCACAGCTGGCCGCCGTTGCCGTGGAGCGGCCAGCGGTTCATGTCCGCCTTCCGCGCGATGCACCTCGAACGCCTGGAGACCCGGCGGCAGCTCGCGTTCTTCCCGTACGCCTCGACCACGCACGACGGTGTCGCCGACGAGGTCGACTATCGTGCGGGCGTGGACGTCGCCTGGCGCCCGACGCCCAACGTCCAGCTCACGGGTACCGTCAACCCCGATTTCGGCGCCATCGAGTCCGACGACATCGTCGTGAACCTGACGGCGTTCGAGACCTTCTTCCCCGAGAAGCGCCTGTTCTTCCTGGAGGGCAACGAGGTCTTCATCACGACGCCGCGCTCGGATGTCAACCGCTACCGCTCGTTCCGGCGCGGCGCCGGCGCACGGGAGCGGCCGCTCAGCTATCGCGTGGAGCCGACCACGCTCGTCAACACGCGACGCATCGGCGGGCCGCCGCGGCATCTCGAGGTTCCGGACGGGATCGAGGTCGCGGGCGTCGAACGGGGGAAACCCACCGATCTCCTCGGCGCCGTGAAAGCCGTCGGAGCCCTCGGCGGCCTGCGCTTCGGCATGCTCGCCGCCTTCGAGGACGACGTGGAACTGCCCGGACGGCGCACCGCGACCGGCGAACGCGTCACCGTGCGCGAGGACGGGCGTGACTTCGGCGTGGTGCGGGCGCTCTACGAGGCGAGCGGTTCCGGGCGACGGGCGATCGGCTATCTCGGCACGATGGTGGCGCTGCCCGACGGAGAGGCGATGACCCACGGCATCGACGCCCACCTCACCGCGGCCGGCGGAAGACTGCGCTGGGACGGTCAGTTCATGTACAGCGACGGCGCCGGCATTGCGGGCGACGGGACCGGCGGCTACGGCTTCTTCTCCGACGCCATGTATTCGCCACGCCAGGGCGTTATCCACAGCCTGAACCTCGACTATGTCGACAAGCACCTCGACATCGGCGACCTCGGCTTCATCCGCCAGAACGACCAGGCGACCCTCCAGTACGCCCTCATCTTCATGAACAGCAACTGGCTGTGGTTCCGCCAGGCGCGTACCTCGTTCTTCCTGGTGACCCAGTCCAACATCGAGGGGTTCGTGAACTGGGGGACGCTGTTCACGAACCACACCTTCATGTTCGAGAACCACTCCGAGGTGCACCTCGAGCTCGACTACTCGCCGGCCCGGTGGGACACGCGCAACAGCCGCGGCAACGGCTGGTTCAAGCTCGACCCGCAGTGGGTCGCACGCGTCGGCTACGGCACCAACGCGGCGAAGAAGTTCTCCGTGAGCGCCACCCTGGGGGCCGAGCAGGAGGAATTCGACCGCTCGTGGTCCCACGCCCTGGATGTCGGCTTCACCTGGGTGCCGAGCGACCGCATGTCCATCGACCTCGACGTGCGCTACAAGAAACGCAACGGCTGGCTCCTGCACACGGGGGACCGCAACTTCGCGATCTTCGACGCGGACGACCTCCAGCCGAAGCTGTCCGTCGACTTCTTCATCACGGCCCGCCAGCAGCTGCGCCTGACCCTGCAGTGGGCCGGCGTGGAGGCGCGCGCCGTCGACTACTACCGCACCCGGCTCACCCATGGCGAACTGCTCGACCGCACGTTGGAAGCGGACGCTGCCAACGAGGACTTCTCGCTGTCGCGACTCACCGCGCAGCTCCGCTACCGGTGGGAGATCGGGCCGCTGTCCGACCTGTTCGTGGTCTACACCCGGGGCAACCATTTCACCTACGAAGATGCCGACCACGGCTTCGGCACGCTGTGGACGGACTCCCTGCGCGACCCGGTGGCGGACTTCCTGGTCGTGAAGCTGCGGTATCGGTTCGGACTCTGACGCCTCACGGATGAGCGTTCCGCCCGTGTGGCCCTGCGAGCGCAAGCACCGCGTGACATCGCACGATCCCTCGGCACATGCTGGACCTATGCCAGAAGCAAGACCCAGCGTTCCGTCGTCGGCCCGTCATGCGCGCTGTTTCGCTCCTGGCTCAGGATGACTCGGGCCGAGGCTTCTCCGTCTCCGCTCCGTTGCCGAACAACGCCCTGCGCCAGCCGCGCAACACGCCGGAGGGCAGCGGCGTCACCCGCACCCGAAAGGACATCGTGACCATCCGGCCCTCCGGGTCGGTCGCCGTGACGGTGACGGTCGCCACGCCTTCCGAAGCATCTCCAACCGACGCGAGCACCAGCCGGTCGCCGTCCAGCGCCACGGCGACCAGCGCCGGCGCGCTGGACGCAACTTCGTATGCCAAGGCGTGCCCACCTCCGAACAGCATGGGCAGATAGACGCTCGTCCGGTCGCCGCCGCCGAGGAGTTCGCGCGTCGGCCCCTGGGGGACCGGAGTCTCGGTGGCGATGTGGAGCGGCGTCCCCGTCTCGACCTCGGACGGCGATCCTTCAAGGGTGCCCCGCGTGGCCACGACGCGCACAGAGTGCTCGACGCCCGGATCGAGATCGGCGATCACATGGCTGGTGACAGCCCCGCCGGTGACGCCGTGTGCGCGCGTCGCGTCGAATTCCTCCGCGCCCGACTTCCACTGCACCCTGTAGCCGTCCGCGCCCGGCACGGCGTCCCAGGACACGGCGAGCCGACCCTCGGCGGTGGTCACCGTCACCCCGGTCACTTGCCCGAGGCGCAGGACGAAACGGAGCCGCGCCATCGGCTCAGCGGAGAATTTGCCGGTTCCGCGAATGCTCGTGATGACACCTCGCGGACGGGTGTCCGGATTGCTCAAGCGGAACTCGGCACCGTCCTCGGTGCCCGCATCGTAGGGAAACAGATCGACGTGGCGCTCCGCGTGCCAGGCTTGCCGATCATCGAGCAGCGACAAGCCGCCGATGCCGACGAACCAGGCCGGGCTCGGGCCGATCATCGATGTCAAGGTGACCAACGGGTGGGAAACCACGACCTCGATGTCGAACGTCGCGACGCCCGTGCCGCCGCCGGCGACGCGCTGTTCGATGACGGCAGCGACATGCGCGTTGCGCGCCGATCTCGGCGCGCAACGCGCCCGTGGCCCCGGTCTCTGCCATGGCCTCGATCCCGGGAGACGCCCTCTCGCCCCTGCGCCAGAACGACACGCCGGCATCGTGAATGCCTCCGATCAACGTCGTGAAGTGCGCTCCGGGCACCACGCCGTCCGGCGTGCTGACGGTTGTCCAGCGGCCCTCGAAGGTCACCTGATAGGTAACGCCGGGCCCGCTCTGGGCCCACGCGAGGCCTGCGAGACCGAGGGCCGGGAAGGCGAGGAGCAGACGGAGCCGGCGACGGCGCAGCCGACTGTCCCTTGCCGAACCGCGAGCCACATCGCACAACCTGGCCACGACCGACCCCCAATGGTCTGGCCCCCACATCGAGGGCAGGTGCAACCGCGCCCGAACTTGCTGCCGGGGGCGGCGCGGGGCAACGCCCTCCCCCAACGACCTCAAGACGCCATCACCATTACGTGATCGCGCCCGAAGCGAACGCCTGCCCCACTTCGTCGTCCGACATCCCCAGCAACTCGGTGAGCACCTGGAAGCTGTGTTCCCCGAGCTGCGGCGCGGGACCGCGCGGGCCGTTATCGTAGGCGGAGATCCGGTACTGGTGTCCCGCATAGGGCACGCGCCCCATCTCGCCGTGCTCGACGTGTCGGTAGAAATCCCGGTGCACGTACTGGGGATCCCGCAGCAGGTCGCTTGAGCGCTGCGCCACGCCGGCGGGAACTCCTGCCGCCTGCAGCTCCCGGGCGGCCGCCTCCGCCTCGCGCTCCGAAGTCCAGGCCGTGAGGACGGCGTCGATCTCGTCGTGCGCGGCCAGCCGGTCGGCCTGGGTCGCGTAGCCGTCCGGCCAGCCCACCACCCCCGCCAGGGCGCGCCACTGCTCGTCGGTGTCCACCGCGATGGCAACCCAGCTGTCCTCACCCCTGCAGGGATAGCACCCCTGCGGCGCGGTGAAGCGGCTGCGGTTGCCGATCCGCGTCACCGAGCGGCCGTTGACCTGGTAGTCGAGTATCTCGGGGCCCAGGAAGTGGAGCGCCGCTTCGAGCTGCGCGAGGTCGATGTAGCAGCCCTCGCCCGTCCGCCGCCTGCGGTCCAGCGCCGCCGCGAGAACGCTCGAAACGAAGCGCGGCGCGATGGTGTCGGTATAGGCCGTCCACGGTCCGCTCGGAGCCCGGTCCGGCCAGCCCGTGACCTCGTAGTACCCGGCAATGGCCCCGGCGTGGTAGCCGTATCCGCTCATCCTGCGCGCGGGTCCCGTCTGGCCCATGAGGCAGGTGCTCACCATCACCAGACCGGGATTGATCTCGCGCAGGCGCTCGTAGTCGAGTCCCATGCGCTGCACCGCACCCGGCGCGAAGCTCTCGATCATCACGTCGGACCAGGCGATCAGCCGCTTCGCGACGGCGATCGCCTCGTGCTGCGAAAGGTCGAGGGCCAGTCCCAGCTTCGACGTATTGAAGTCGCCGAAAAACTGCGACCGGTTGATGCCAGGGACGTTGTCCTTGAACGGCGGCGCGCCGCGCAGCACGTCGGGCCGGTTCTCCGACTCCACGCGGACGACCGTGGCGCCGTGGTCGGCCAGGTACTTCGACGTGATCGGGCCCACGCCCACCCACGCGAAATCCGCGACCTTCAGGCCCGCGAACGGGAGCGCATCGTCGCCGGAGCGTGCCTCGACCTCGGCCGGCGGCGCCGTTCGGCCGGCACGTCCCGACCCTGTATCGAGTTCCGCGCGGATTGCGGGCCCGTCCGCATCGAGTGCCGGTGCATCCCGGCGCACCGACACCGGCGCCGGCGACGACTCATTCGACTTCACCCACGCACCCGCGCTCCGGACGAGCCCCGTCCCCGGCACGACAAGCTCGTGCCAGTAATCCCGCGCATTCAGATGTTCGAGTTCGAGCATCTCCGGGACGGTCCCGACCGGCGCCAGCGTGATCCCGTGGGTGATACCGAAGTCGAACAGCTCGCGCTTGGTGTGCCGGGCCAGGAACGCGCGCAGTATCTCGACCATCTCGGGCACCGTCCATTTCTGCGTGAGTTCCGGGTCGCGGAAGCTCTGATCGTAGAGTTCCCAATCCACGTCGCGCGCGGAAGCATCGATGACGCCATCGTCGATCATCCAGTCCAGCAACCCGACGACGACGTCGGAGCTCGGCAGGGCGATGATGTAGCCGTCCCGGCAGGGGTGCACGATCTCGATGCCCAGCATCAGGGAGCCGCCGCGCTCGAAGTCGAAGCCCTGGATGGCATGGGCACCCATCGCCTGCAGCATGGTCCAGGTCATCGCGCACTGGGCCGACACGTCGACGAACTGGGCGGTGCCGGTCTTCAACATGCGGGCGTGCGCAGCGAGCGCGCCCACGGCCGCCTCGACGCCCGCGTGGCGCCACACCTGCGGGACGCTCACCCGGACCGGCGGGCGGTCCTCGGGGCCCTGCAAGAACACCGGTCCACCTAGCGCGGCGACCACGAGGTCGTTGCCCAGGTCGTCTGCGCGTGGCCCGTCGACGCCGAACGGGGAGACGCAGACGTGGACGATGCGCGGATTGATCTCCCGGACCGCGTCCGCATCGAGGCCAAACTCGCCGACCGTGCTCGGCGGACCGGACTCGAAGACGAAGTCCGCCGTTGCGATCAGCGACTCCAGCACCCCGCGGTCGGCCGCGAGACGCCGCGGATCGAGAACGATCGAACGCTTGTTGCGGTTGAAGGCACGGAACGAGAGGCTCGCGAGGTCGCCGTGGTCACCGTCGATGCGCGGCTCGACCCTTCGCGCCGCGGTGCCACCCGGCGGTTCCACCCGAATCACGTCCGCTCCCAGGTCGCCCAGCACCATCGCGCCGATCTCGCCACGCTCGTCCGTGAAGTCGAGCACCCGGTAAGGTTCCAGCATCGTCATCCCATCCATTCCCTACGGCCGCGATGCACGGCACGTCAGCCCGCTGACACTTCCAGCGTCTCGGTCGCCGTCACGGCGATCAGCAACTGGCCTTCGAGCCCTGCGGCCCCGTGCACCTCCCACTCGGCCGCTTCCGGCGCCGAGGTGATCTTCACGGTGCTTGTCACCGCGTTCGATACGTTCATGGTCCTGATCTCGCCCTCCAAGTGGATGCCGGGAAACCGTCCAGACCCCGGAAAATCTGGCATAGTACGCGACCCAGTCGATCGACACATCCGGGGGACTCATGGCACACGATCTGGTCGTGCGGGGCGGACTCATAGTAGACGGAACCGGCGGCGCGCCGTTCGAAGGCGACATCGCCGTGGACAACAACGCGATCACGACCGTCGGAGAGGTCCGCGAGTCGGGTCGCGACGAGATCGAGGCCCGGGGCGCGGTCGTGACTCCCGGATTCGTCGACCTGCACACCCATCTGGACGCCCAGATCGGCTGGGACCCGGACATGACGTCCATCACGTGGCACGGCGTCACTACGGCGCTCATGGGCAATTGCGGCGTCACCTTCGCACCGTGCAAGGCCAGTGACCGCGAGTTCCTCGCCGGCATGATGGAAACGGTCGAGGACATCCCCAAATACGCGATCCTGACCGGCCTGCCCTGGGACTGGGAAACCTACGGCGGCTATCTCGACTCCATCGAGCGGCTTGGCCCGATGATCAACGTGGCCGGACTCGTGGGACACGGTGCGACGCGGTTTTTCGTGATGGGCGAACGCGCCGTCGACCAACAGGCGACTCCCGAGGAGATCGAACGGATCGCGGCGCTGGCCGGGCAGTCCGTCGCCGAGGGCGCAGTCGGGTTTTCCGTGAACCGGCACCCGGGCCATCGCCTGCCGGATGGACGCTCGATCCCCGGCACTTTCGCGAGCCGCGAAGAGCTCATCGCCATCGCCCGGGCGGTCGGCAGCCGCGGCGGCCTCATGCAGACGGTACCGCACTTCGGCGATCTCGACGCCGAGATGGACCTGCTCGAGGAGGAAGGCCGTTCGAGCCGCATCCTGTTCAGCGCAATCTCCGAGCACGGCGCGCTCCTGGACGAACGCGTCACCGGCATGCGCGCCAAGGGCCTCGACGTGACCGCGGTCACGGTACCGCGTAGTGGCGGCGGAGTTGGCGGCCTCTCCACCGACAACTTCTGGCGCACGCCGGCCTGGAATCGCCTGCGCGAGATGGACTTCGACAGCCGACTCGAAGCGATCCGCGACGAGTCGTTCCGCGCCACGCTCGTACGCGAAGTCGAGGAACACCCGGACCACTCCCCGATCCTGAGGGCCGCCGGGCGCCACTACTTCATGGGTGAGGACGAGCGTCCCGTGTACACGCAGCCGCGTGACGAAAGCCTCCGCGACCTGGCCGAAGCCGCCGGCGAGCATCCCGCCGAAACCTGGCTCCGGGTCATGCTGGAGACGGAGGGGAAAGCCCTCGTGCACATGCGCGCCTTCAACGTGAACCTGGGGCAGCTCGAGAAGATGATCACCACGCCCTGGGCGATGCCGGGCCTCGGCGACGCCGGCGCCCACGTCAGCCAGATGATCGATTCCGGCTGGCCCACGTTCGTGCTGTCGCACTGGTACCGCGACGCCGGCGTCTACTCCCTGGAAGAAGCCGTTCGGCGGATCAGCGCCGAGCCGGCGCGGGTCCTCGGACTCTCCGACCGCGGTACCCTCGAGCGCGGCAGGCGCGCCGACCTCAACGTGGTCGACATCGACCGCCTCGCCGAACGGCAGCCCTACATCGTGCGGGACTTCCCGGGCGGCGCACCCCGCTTCCAGCAGCGTGCCGCCGGATACCATGCGACGGTCTGCAACGGCCAGGTGATCCTGCGCGACGACGAGCACACGGGGGTGCGGGCCGGGGAAGTGATTCGAAACGGGGCGGCCTGACGCGTCAGGCACGTCGAGCGCGCGGGGACCGACCGCTCAGGTCGCCCCGCGCGGCACCGGTATCCCGAACTGCCGCAGCGTGTCCTCGACGGTCGGCTTCCCGACGCGGAGCCGGTCGTCGTTCAGGAGATACGTGAAGACGTAGCCCAGGCCCAGGATCAGGATTCCGATCAGGAAGCAGTAGATCACGGCGCGGTCGGGGTACTGGTCCTTCAGGTGTCCCACGTAGAGCGGACCGAAGATGCCGGCCGCCGCCCAGGCGGTCAGTATGGCGCCGTAGACGATCGACATCTTCTTCGAGCCGAACACGTCCACAATGAACGACGGCATCGTCGCGAAGCCGCCGCCGAAACAGAGCAGCACGTAGCAGACGAGCGCCGAGAACACCCAGGGATTGGTCTCGGTCATGAGGATGCCGAAGACGACCATCTGGCTCGCGAGCAGGATCCGGAATACGGCCACCCGCCCGATGCGGTCCGAGATCATCCCCCACAGGAGCCGGCCCACGCCGTTGCAGAGCGAGCTGACGGCAATGAGGGTCGCCCCGTAGGCTGCCAGGGTCTGCGGCTCCACGGTCGGATTCGCGAGCCCCCACACATCCTGCAGGAGCGGCGACTGGAAGCTGATCACGGAGATGCCGGCGGAGATATTGAAGAAGAACACGATCCACATGACGGCGAACTCGCGAGAGCCGAGGCACGCACGCAGCGGCGCGTCCGGTTCGGTTTCCGCGCTCGCCGCCGCGCCGGCCGCGAAGTCCGCCGGCGGATCCCGCAGCACCATGCTGGCGGGGAAGAGAACACAGGCGAACACGAGGCCGAAGTAGAGGAACACCTCCGACAGGTCTCCTCCCTGTGCCGTCTGTGACTGCCCCACCAGCAGCGGCGCCAGCACCTTGCTCAGGAGAAACGCGCCGACCCCGAAGCCCATCACGACGATGCCGGTGGCCAGGCCCTTGTGGTCCGGGTACCACTTGGCAACGGTCGCGACCGGCGTCACGTAGCCGAGGCCGATGCCCGCCCCGCCGATGACCCCGTAACCCAGGTAGAAGAGCCAGAGCACGTCGATGCGCAGGGCGAGGGCGGCGATGAAGTAGCCGCCGCAGAACATGGCACTGCCGGTCAGCGCCAGCTTGCGCGGCCCGAGCTTCGGTAGTGCCTGACCCGCCCACGCGGCAGAGGTGCCGAGCGAGAAGATCGCGATGCTGAACGCCCACGCCGTATCGGTGAACGTCCAGCCGTGGTCGCGCACCAGCATGGTCTGGAAGAAACTCCATGCATAGACGGTGCCGAGACAGAGCTGCAGCGCCGTGCAGGCGGTGGCGATGATCCAGCGGGGCATGGCGGGCGTCAGGTGCGCGCGTCGGCCGGCGACGCGCCCGGAGCCCCGTCCCCGGCGCCGCCATTTCTCAGGCAGTGCAGAAACAGCCGGGCAAGCTGCCCCGCCTCGTCGTCCCGCTCGAGAATCTTGCGGTGGCTCTGGTCGAGTGCCTCCTCGCCCTCCCCCCCGACATCGCGCGCAACGGCGACCGCGTAGGCCAGCAGGTCGCCGACGGGCTTCGCAGCCAGGTTCACCAGCCAGATCGCCGCGAACACGCCGACCACGAACACGATCGAAATGAGGTACACCTGCTGGCCGATGGCGCGCTGGATCTTCAGCGCGATCAGGTCCGTGTCCATGCCGACGTGTACCGCCCCCGCCACCCCGGCCAGGATCGGGCTGCCGACTTCGACGAAGTCGCCCATGCCGGGCAGGTTGCGCTCCACCGTCTCGGTGTTCGACGGGTCTCCCGCCAGGATCTCCTCCGGAATACCCGGGACGAAGGTATGGGCGAGGTACTCGCCGGCCTCGTTCGTCACGTAGATGTACTTGATACCCTGGATCTCGACGAACTGGTCGATCAGCGACTGTAGCGTGGAGAGGTCGCGGTTCAGCAGAATGTCGACACTCGCGTCCGCGATGGTCTTTGCGATGTCCTGGCTGTTGCTGACGTACTCCTCCGAGAGGTGCGTGTCGACCGTGTAGACGCACAGGATCGACGTCGACAGCCCGATGAAGCCGAACAGGGAGAAAACGCCGAACAGCGTCTTCTGGAAGAGTTTCTTCACTTTCATACAGCGAACCTCTGTTGCCAGTCGTCGAGGGTCACGAAGCGCCCTGCGTCGACCACCGTGTAGTACACCTGCTGCAGCCCCTGCCGGCGCGTCGGGCCGAACGAGACCCGCTCGTCGATGCCGAGATCGAAGTCCAGTACGGAGAACACCGCGTTCTGAAGACCGGTCCGTGTCGGGGGTTCCTGCAGGCGGGAGAGGACTTCGACCATCAGCTTCGCGTCAAGGAAGCCTTCGAGACTCACGAAGCTGTGCGGAAAGGGCGTGTAGGGTTCCTGCACCAGCTCGCCCGGCGGCTCCGGATCGTAGCGTTGCATGAACTCGCGGTACTCGCGCACCGCGGGAATGGAGATGTCCTCGTAGCTCGGCACGACCTGGGAGTTGACCAGGAGATCCGTGTACTCCCGGCTGTCCTCGCGCCCTTCGGCGAGGAGCTTCAGGAGGTTCTCGCTGCCGACGAACGAGAGGTTCGCGATCGGCACGCGCAGCCCCAGGTCCACGGCGTCCCGCGCGAACCCGGCACAGCCGGCATAGGCGCCGATGCAGATCACCGCGTCGGGTTGTGCCGCCTTCAGGATCTCGACCTGCGGACGCATGCTTGCGGTGAACTGGGTGCCGCGGCGGTAGCTCGCCTCTCCCGCGATCTGCTCGCCGTGCCGGCCGAGGGCCGCCCGTACACCTGCCCAACCGCTCCGCCCATACGCGTCCGCCTGGTAGAACACGGCGATACGGCGCCGCCCCACGCGCACGAAGTTGTCGACGAGCCCGGCCGTCTCCTGGGCGTACGAGGCCCGCAGGTTGAAGGCGAATTCCCCGTAGGGCGGTTGCCGCTGCGGCTGTGCACCCGTGAACGGGAAGAACAGGTACATGCCGCGGTCCTGGAACTTCTTCAGCATCGGCAGGACGCGCGTCACCGTCGGCGTCCCCACTTAGCCGAACAGCAGGAAGACCTCGTCTTCGAGCATCAGCGTCATCGTGTTCTTGACGGAGGGGTCGGGTTGGTAGCCGTCGTCGTAGGTCCTGAGCGCGATCCGGCGGCCGCCCACGCCACCCTGGGCGTTGATGTGCCGGAAATAAGCGGTCGCGCCCCGGTACAACTCGATGCCCAGACCGCGGGAAGGGCCCGAGAACGCCGCCGACATGCCGAGCAGGAACTCGGTGTCGGTGACCCCGGAACCGGGGAGCGCGGACTCGGCAAGGGCGCCCCGGGCCGCGAGGCCCACAAGCCCGGACCGGATCAGCGTCCGTCTCGTCAACATTGCCCCGGACATTCCCCTTCGAACGTCGCGTCGTACTGTAGCCCAGGGAGGCGGACGGCACGAGAGGTGTCCCCCGGGAAGACGGCGAGACCGTCGAATCCGGCTCCAACCCCAGTCTCCGCTGCGGTTGCATCCCTGATGCCAGTAGCACGCCTCGCCATCGAGGGGCCGCACACCATCCTCCTCGCGAGGGACCTTACCCGCCCGGATCAGAGGCTCGGACCGAAACTTCTAGTTGTCGTCACCCGAAAGTTCCAATCGTCGCTGTCCACACCTGTCCGGATGTGCGCACGATGCACGAGCGCCGCGGAGAATCGGAGCGCCAAGGCCTGTTGCGTGATCGATCCTGCCCGCACAGTGGCGATGCCGACGAGACTGGTCTATCCTAAAGACTAGTCCCGTATTCAGGTCAAACCATGCCAAGGACAATCCTGATCACAGCGTACGAATGCAAGACCAAGCAGGCGGAGATGTTCCGACGAGCGGCCGCTGGCGAGACGATCATTGTCACGAAAAATGGCGTGCCTCAGGTGGAGATCCGCAAGGCGCCAGCCGATGATCAGGGCATCGCCGGCGCCGTCCACGCCCTCGCCGCGCTGCAGCGAAACCAGTTGGCGGCGGGAGCGGGCGGCAGCGCGGCGGAACTGCGCCGGATGCAACAGCAAGGGCGCGATTAGTGGCCACGGAAATCATCGTGCTGGACAACAGCATCAACACCCGCCTGCTCTGGCCAGACTCCGAGAGTCCGGAAAACAACGAGCATGCGCTGAAGGTGATTCGCCAAGCGGCCAATGGAAGCGTCTTCCGCGTGCCGACGATCTGGCACTACGAGGCGGCGCATGTAGCCGCAACGCTTGTACGAAACGGCCAAGTCTCGCAAGCGAGCGCGATGCGCTATTTCGAGCAAGTCGCGATGCTGCCAATAGTGACCGATACCACAAGCCATGCGAATGCCGCCTCGGCAACTTTCGCGTTGAGCATCCAGTACGGTCTTTCCGTTTACGATGCCGCCTATCTCGAACTCGTACTGCGTGTAGGCGGCTCGTTGGCCACCAACGACCAGCGGTTGCAGGCTGCCACCCGCCAAGCCGGTGCGCCGTTGTTCGAGTGACCGTCGTCGAATCGGCCTCCATACGCCCGCGGCATCGGAACACGTGGACGACATCCGGCGCTCACACCGCCGGTTGCCGTGCGGTAGTCTGTTACGAATTATCGGACAAGAACTAGCTAGCCCGCCGCCAACCCGGACATCGCTCCGAACCGCCCGTCGAGCACCTCGCGCAACGGCTCTCCCGCGCCGCCCATCGCGTCCCCGGAACGCACGTGGTAAGCGTTCGGCAGATCCGCGCCCTTGGGGGTCTGCCCCCGCGCCCGATCCGCCACCGCCTGGAACGCCAGTTGGCGAAAGCGCACGACGCCGAGGTCCGTCTGCCCGAGCAGTTCCCGCGTGCGGTCCGCGATGCGCCCCTGGCTGTCGGCGATGGCCTGATCCTGTTCCGAGATGCCGACGATGCCGGTGAAGCTCCGTTCCCGCTGCAGCGAGCGGTCCATGAGGTAGTCGTTCTCGCGGCGACGCACGGGCATGTAATGCTCGTCGACCGCCGCGAAGATGCCCGACCCGTTGGCGAGGCGGTCCACCTCCCGTTCCGTCAGCGGACGGTCCGGGTTCCAGCAGTAGCAGAAGATCCAGCAGGATTCGTCGTCCACCGGCACCCAGGTGTTGCCAAGGTTGTTGTCCTGCGGGAAGTTGCCCGGAGCCAGGGAGTGGTTGGGCATGAGGAACTGGGTCATGCGCCAGTAGCGCGCGCCGTCGTCCGCCTCGCGCGCAGCACACAGAAGCAGTCCCGCGGGGTGCTCGAGCGCCGTGAACTCCGGACGGCCGTCCTCGATCATCCAGCGGAAACGCGCCAGCGACGCCGGCTCGTTGTCTCCCGCGACGCGACGCGGAACCACTCCGACCTCGTGCAGACCGACCTTCTCTCCACCCCGCATGCCCGCGTGCAGATAAGAGAAGTGGGCCGTGTCGAGGCCGCCTTCGCACGCCTGCGCCCAGTTGCACTGCTGGAACTTCTTGGAGACGAAGCGGTGTTCCGGAGGGAGCGTCGCGAACTCGAACTGCGGCAACTCCGGCGCCTCGCCCTCGCCCATCCACGCCCAGACCACGTCGCCGAACTCACGCACCTCGAGCGCGCGGATGGCCGCCTCGGGCTTGACCCGTTCCGCGACGTCCTCCTGCAACGTCGGAATCTCCAGGCACTGTCCCCGCACGTCGAACTTCCAGCCGTGGTACGCGCAGCGCAGGCCGCATTCCTCGACGCGACCGAAGAACAGGTTCGCGCCCCGGTGGGGGCACGCCGGTTCCACGATGCCGACGCGTCCGTAGGTGTCGCGAAAGGCCACGAAGTCCTCGCCGAGCAGCTTGATGCGCACCGGCGGGCAGTCCGGCCCGGGCAACTCGCGCGAAAGCAGCGCCGGCATCCAATAGGACCGGAAGACGTCGCCCATGGGCGTTCCCGGTCCGGTCTGCGTGAGGGTTGCGTTCTCTTGTGCCGTGAGCATGCGTGACCTCCATCGACCAGTCCGTGCGACCCGCCGGCAACTCCCGTTCACCCCCCGGCGCGATCGCTCCCACGGAGCGTAAGCGAGCGCCAGTCGATCGTCCACAGCGACCGACGCGCCGGCCGAAGGTCTGACAGCCGGTCCGGGGAGGACCAGCGACCCGCTGCCGTACAATCGCACCCCGTCAGGAGCTGCCGAAGGGGAGAGACGCCGAATGGCCAGGAGCACCAAGCCGGCGGGGAAGCGCCGGCCCGAAGTCCCGACGTTCCAGGGATGGCTATCCACCGACGCGGACGAGATCAGGCGGCGGCAGTGGAGAGGGCGCACGGAGATCGACTCGGTGGCCGCGCTCGACGCCGCCGGAACACCCTTCTGCGACTACCGGGTCACCTCCTCTACCGGGAGCGAGTACACGGTGGAACTGCGGTCCCTGACGGAGCGCGTCAACTCCTGCGAGTGCCGGGATTTCGGCGGTAACGGCCTCGGCACGTGCAAGCACGTCGAAGGGGTCGTGCGGCGCGCCCGCCCCCGGCGGCCGGCGTCGAGCGCCCGCATCGAGGTATATCTCGACGAGGTCGGCGAACAGGCGCCGCGCATGACCGCCCCGGATGCCATTGCGGCCGCCCATCCCACCCTGGTCCGGGAAGTGCAACGCCATTGCGCCGGCCTCCGGCGCGGCTCGCGCAAGGCGCTCGGCGCACTGCGGCGGTTGACGGACGACCACGCGGCCTGCCTGCGCGTCTCCTTCCGGCTGGACCACTGGCTGGCCGCCCGCCAGGCCGAGCGCCGGCGCGACCGCGACCGCAAGGCTGTCGAAGCGGAACTCGAAAACGGTACCCGTTCCATCGACGACTTGCTGAAGCGTCCGCTGTTGCCGTACCAGGTCGATGGCGTACTGCACCTCGCGTTCGGCGAGCGCGGACTGCTCGCCGACGACATGGGGCTCGGCAAGACCGTGCAGGCCATCGCCGCCTGCGCGCTGCTGCGCGAGCTGCGCGGCATCGAGCGGGTGCTGGTGGTCTCGCCGGCATCGCTCAAGGCCGAGTGGGACGAACAGATTCGGATGTTCTCCCGCCTGTCCGCGACCATCGTGTACGGCAACCGCCATGCGCGCCTGCGCCTGTACGAGAAGCCCTCGTTCTTCACGCTGTGCAACTACGAACAGATACGCATGGACGGCGACGCACTGAACGCGGTACTGCGTCCGGACGTGGTGATCCTGGACGAGGCGCAGCGCATCAAGAACCTGCACACCAAAACCGCCGCGGCGATCAAGAAGCTCAAGAGCCGCTACGCGTTCGTGTTGACCGGCACACCCCTCGAGAACCGGATCGACGAGCTCTACTCCATCCTGCAGTTCGTGCACCCGGAACTGCTCGGGCCGCTGTTCCGTTTCAACCGGGAGTACTACGAACTCGACGACCGGGGCCGCCCTGTCGGCTACCGGAATCTCGACAGACTGGCCGCGCGCATCGCGCCGGTGATGCTGCGGCGGCGCAAGGACGACGTGGAGCGCGAATTGCCGGGCCGCACTACCAAGACCTTCTTCGTAGCCATGACCGAGGAGCAGCGGCGCTTCTATCAGGACTACGAACAGTTGGCCGCCCGGCTTGCCGCCATGGCCCAGCACCGGCCCCTGACCAAGGAAGAGTTCGAGAAGCTCCAGCGCTATCTGGCCTGCATGCGCATGATCTGCGACACCCCGTACATCCTGGAGGACAAGCCCCACGCCTGTCCCAAGATGGACGAGTTCGAGCGCCTGGTCCCCGATCTCCTCGACGATCCGGACCGCAAGATCATCGTCTTTTCCGAGTGGGTGCGGATGCTCTCGCTCGTGCGCGAATTCGCGGGCCGCGCCGGACTGGAGTTCGCGTGGCACACGGGCGACGTTCCGCAGCACCGCCGCCGCGCCGAGATTCGCCGGTTCCGCGAGGACCCGGATTGCCGGCTTTTCCTGTCGTCGGAATCCGGCGGCGTCGGACTCAACCTGCAGGCTGCAGACACCGTTATCAACCTGGACTTGCCCTGGAATCCCGCCCGCCTGGAACAACGGGTCGCCCGGGCGTGGCGCAAATTGCAGACGCGGTCCGTCACGGTAATCAACCTGGTCACCGAAGACACGATCGAGCATCGCATGCTGGCGCTGCTCGACCAGAAGCGCGCCCTCTCCGACAAAGTGCTCGACGGGCGCGGGGACGCGGCCGACATCAAGATGCCCAACTCCCGCGCCGCCTTTCTGGAACGTCTCGACAGCGTGCTGCACGACCGGACGAGGGTGATCGAGGAGGAACCCGCGGCCATCGACCTGCTGCGGGAGGAACTGGTGGCCGAACACGGACCGGCCTTGCACCACATTTTCACGCGGGAGGGACACGACGGCGTGCTCGTGGTCATGGTCCTGCCGCCAGAGCGGGCCGCCGAGGAGGAACGCCGGCTCGCAGAGGCATCGGGCCTGCAGGTGAGCGTGGTCGACCCAGCCGCCTACGAGGCCATGCTGCGTCTGGCCCGGACCGGTCTGGTTTCCTTCCCGGCGGAAGGGCTGCGGGATGTCTATCCCACGCCCGATGCGGACGACGAAGCCACCAACCATCGCACGCGGCGTGCCGAAGCGCTCGCCGAGCGGGCGCGGCGCAAGTTCCAGGCGGCGACGCTGCTCGAAGGCGGCGGCTTCCCCGAGGAGGCCATGGCACCGGCCGTCGCGGCCGCCTGTCTGGCCGTGGACGCCATCGCGGCGCTACGCGGCGACGACGAGCCCGGAGACGCCGAGTCCGCCCTCGCGTTCGTGACGGGTGCCGACTTCGTCGAGGATGCGGACCCGCCGCCCCACGGGCTGGTCGGCATCCTGTCGGACGACCGGGGAGACGAAGGAATCGCTCCGGTGGGAGAGCTGCTCGGCTGGATCGCGAGGGCCATCGAGACCGCCGCAGCCCGCCCGGTGACCGCCGCATGAGACCGGACACAGCGGTAAGGAGGTAGCCGTCCGGGATGGCGAAGCCCGACTGCAACTTCCGCCGTTCGGCGAACCCGGGCTTACGGGCACCCACCGCCCCCCAATGCGTCGTACTCCGCCGGCACGAAGTCCTCGAAGCGGAATGTCTGCCGGTACAGCGCGCAGTGCGCATCAAGTTCCTCGAAGCTCGTGTCCGCGAGCAGCCGGGCGCGCAGGTCGGCCATGGTTAGACGGATGGGCGACATCCGGATGCCGCCGTCGCTCGCGGCATCGAGCAGCAGCACACGCCGGTCGGCGGGGCCGTTCTCCCAAGGGCTCCACTCCACGTGATCGCCGTCGCGTCCCCGCCCCGGACTGCCGGTCCACGCGAACTCCGCCCAGTACGACATCATCGACCGCGACAGGGCGTCGCGCTCGGGCACGTCCTCGTCCTCCACGAAGGACAGCCGGTCGAGGAAGTCCAGGTTGCCGAACACGAAGGGAATCTCCAGCGCATGGGCGGCCCCGACCAGGCGCCCCAGGTCGAGGGTGCCGACGGTACGCATCGCATCCCAGTCGAACCGGTAGGCGAACACGGTCGGCCCCTGCGAAGCGCGCAACGGAGCGGCCAGACTGTCGACGCCGCGCACCTTCCAGGCGTCGCTGCCGTATCCCGTGTTCCGGTCGTGACGCTCCGGATTCCGAATGCGGTAGGGAATCACCCCGAACAGGCGCTCGGTTGCCTGCCCGGACAATGACGCGAAGAGCTTCATCTCGTCGCGGTTCGTGCCGAGTATCACGGGCGTGACGTTGTAGCGGTCCGGATCGGCAAAGAGGTCCGCCGTCTGCAGGTCGGAAGGCAGCACGTGGCCATCGCCGAACAGGTACGGGGTGCCGCCGAGTCCGGCACCGGCCTGCGCCTCCAGGACTTCCGCCCCGGTTTTCGCGCGCAGGTACGTTGCGAGTTCCGCGTCGCTCATCGCCGCCTGCCTGGACCTGGCGACGTCGGGGTCCAGGCTTGGATCGTCCGCCATCAGCAGGTTGTCGACGAGTTCGCGGGAGCTGAGCTGGTTGTCTTCTGCATACTCCTCCGCCTGCGCCACCGGAACGAGCCGCAGCCCCCCGCTCTGCACGATCGCCTTGTGGTAGAGCCCCGCCGCCAGCGGCGAGACCATCATCGCCAGGACGTCGAAGCCGCCAGCGGATTCGCCGAAGATCGTGACGTTGTCCGGATCGCCGCCAAACGTCTCGACGTTCGACTGGACCCAGTGCAGGGCGTGGATGATGTCGAGGACGCCGTAGTTGCCGGAGTCGTCCGCCGGATCCTCGCCGCCACGCAGCGCCGGATGCCGCAGCCAGCCGAGCGGGCCGAGCCGGTAGTTGAAGGACACCACCACGACATCGTGCGTGCCCGCGAGATTGGCCCCGTTGTAGAGCGGCGAGCCACCCTCGCCAATGTGGTTGCCGCCGCCGTGGATCCAGAACATCACCGGGACCCGGCGGTCCGAGTCGGCGACTGCCGCCGGGGACCAGACGTTCAGGTACAGGCAGTCCTCGTCGCCGGCGACCCCGCCACCGGCCAGGAACTGCCTCTGTGGACACTGCGGTCCCCGCACCAGGGTGTCCCGCACGTCCGTCCAGGCGTCCGGCGGTTGCGGAGCCAGCCAGCGCAACGGACCCACCGGGGGCGCGGCAAAGGGAATGCCGAGCCACGCGTACGTGTCGGCACGGTCCACGTAGCCCACGATGTCGCCCCCTTGAACACGGCGTTGCGTCTCGGCGGCGACGACCGGCAGGGGCGGTTCCTCGAAGATGCGCGCCAGATACCACCAGGCCGTGCCCCCGGCTATGGCCGCGAGGGCGATGACCACGACCAGCACGATGAGCAGGATGCGGATGAGCTTCTTCATGGGCGTTCCTCGAGCGATTCGCCATTATGGACGCTGCGGTCCGCCGGACGCGACGGGCCCCGGCTGTCAGGCGGCCGCTACCCGCGCATGCGGCGACGCCACGAACGCGCCGCCCGACAGCGCCCCGTCCGCTCCGCGCAGGACGATCTGCGGGCAGGCGAACAGGTTGGGGCTCACGCCGTTCGGGAACACGCGCGCGGTCGCATAGCGTCCCGTGATGGCGGCGACGATATCGTGCGCCATGTGCGCCATCACGCCGACCTCCTCGTTGCCCGAGACATCGATACGGGCGCAGTGCACGGCCTCGTCGAGGTCCATGCCGTAGTCGAGGACAAAGGAGACGAGTTGGAAGACCGACGCGAGGATCTTCCGGCCCCCGGACGCGCCCAGGGCGAAAGCGGAGCCGTCGTCCCGTCGAACGACCGTCGGCAACATGTTGCACAGGGGCCGCCGCCCGCCGGCCACCGAGTTGGGCCGACCCGGCCGCGGGTCGAACCACATCATGCCGTTGTTCATGAGAATCCCGGTCCGCGGCAGCATGATCCGTGCACCGAACGCGGACATCACGGTCTGGGTGAGCGACACCAGGTTGCCCTCGGCGTCGGCGACGCAGAGATGGCTCGTGTGCGTCGGCACCACGCCCTCCCCACCCTCGCCGATGTGCTCGATGCGGAAGTCGTAGACCCTGCGCAGCGCCTCGATGTAGGCCACCGTCGCCTCGAGGTCTGGCGCCGCGCCGTGGAACGGGTGGTCCTCGACGAGGGAGAGGGCCTGCAGCAGGCTCGGACCCGCGGTCATGTGCCCGGGCGCCGCGACTCGCGCATCCCGGTAACGGCGTTCCAACGGCTCTGCCAGACTGGCGCTGTAGTTCTCGAGGTCCGCGAGCCCGATCCGTGAGCCGACCGCCGCGAGGTCCGCCGCGATGTCCCGCGCGAGGGCGCCCCGGTAGTAGTCCTCCGGACCCTCCGCCTGCAGCCGTCGACAGGTCGAGGCGAGGTTGCCGAGGGGAAATCTCGCGACGGAGCCGTCGGTCGGCGCCGTGCGTGGCAGCCCGTCCGGGAGATAGACCCGCCGCGTCTCCTCGAAACGCGCGAGTTGATGCGCATGGGACGCGATCCGGTGTGCCGCGTACCAGTCGAGCGGCAGGCGCTCCTCCGCGAGACGGCAGGCGGGCTCGATCGCTTCCTCCCAGGACAGCGTCCCGAAGGTCTCGAGCGCCAGCGCCACGCCCCGGACGTAGCCGGGCGTGGCGACCGCGAGCGGCCCTTCGACGTTCGCGTCGTCCACCACGGCCGGCCAGTTGAAGGTGTCCGCACCGGTCGTCCCCCGCGCAAGGGGATAGTCCTCGGGTCTCGCTTCGAGGGGCGCCCGCATACCGAACTCGACGACGCGGACGGCATCCTCCCGGGCCAGACAGACGGTCATGTAGCCGCCACCGCCGATCCCGCTCATCCACGGTTCGACGGCGCCGATCGCGAGTCCGGCGGTCAGCGCGGCGTCCACCGCGTTGCCGCCGTCGCGCAGCACCTGCGCGCCCGCTTCCGAGGCGAGGTAGTGCTGGGTGGCAACCACGCCCCGGTCGCCGCGCACGGCGGGCTTCCGGACTTGCCAGTGTTCGGTGTAGTGCTGGGTCATGAGTCTCTTTTCGCGATCAGCATTCTGACATGTTGCAGGCCGGTCGATAGCGAGCATGGATCGCGCCGCAACCCGCAACTTGTAGAGCCGTCCGGGCGCACGGCCGCTCCCGCCCCGAGCCCCAATGTCTGAAATCCGGTCAGGCGAGGCTTTCCGACACCACATGCACTGCATGCCGACCCCTGTCGGCTCGGCGCCTCGGCCGATGCTTGTCCGCGCTCCGTCCGATTCGGAATGGTGGCCCGTCCAATTCGGATTCACTCGTCGTCTGATTCGGAATGCACCGTCCGCCGACTCCGCATTCACGTGACACTCGGGGGTCTCGGGACGGGTCCTGGCCCCGTGGTGTTCGACCAGACCACTGTGGTGCAGTGCACGGCATTCGCGCCCCGACCACCTTTCGCGTAGCGTATGCGCGGATGAAGCTCGCGGTTCTGGACCAGTCACCGATCGGGCGTGGCGAGGACGCCCGCACCGCGGTGGAACACACCATCGCGCTCGCGCAGCGCTGCGACGCTCTCGGCTATCACCGTTACTGGATCGCCGAGCACCATGCGACCGAGTCGCTCGCCAGTTCCTCGCCTGAGATCCTGATCACCCGCGTGGCCCGTGAGACCGAGCGCATCCGCATCGGCTCCGGGGGCGTGATGCTGTCGCACTACTCACCGTTCAAGGTGGCCGAGAACTTCCGCATGCTGGAACTGATGTATCCCGGGCGGATCGATCTCGGCGTGGGGCGCGCCCCGGGCAGCGACGGCCTGACGGCGGCGGCGCTCGCCTACGGGAATCCGCTCGGCATCGAGTATTACCCCGCCAAGGTCAAGGATCTCGTCGCATTCGTTTCCGGACAGAAGCCGCTCACCGAGGCGTTCGAGCGGCTCCGGGCGACACCGGCGGTGGCCACCACACCCGAGATCTGGATGCTCGGCTCGAGCCTCGACAGCGCCGTCTATGCCGCGAGTTTCGGCGTCGCGTTCTCGTTCGCGCACTTCATCGCACCCGGTCCGGCCGCGCCCGCCATGCAGCGCTACCGCCGCGACTTCGCGCCCGAGCACCTGGCCGCGCCGTACTCGTCCGTCGGCGTGTTCGCGATCGCCACCGAGGATCCCGAGCGCGCCGAGGTCTTCCTGCGCATCCGGGAACTGCAGCGCATCCGGCGCGACCGGGGTATACAGGGGCCGCCGCCAACGCCCGAGGAGGCAGCCGCGTACCCGTTCGAAGACGGGCATCTCGAGCGCATGCGCAGCAAGCGTTCCCGGCAGATCGTCGGGACGCCCGCGGAGGTCCGGGAACGCATCGACACCCTGGTCGAGGACACCGGTGCCGACGAAGTCGTGATCCTCACGATCACGCCGACCTTCGAGGACCGCGTACGCTCCTACGAACTCATCGCAGAGGCCTACGCCGACGAGGCGCTCCGCGACACCAACGCCGTCGCCTGACCGGTTGTTGGAACGTCCCAAGGGGGCCGTACGCCCTCGCGACCGCGGCATTGCCCCACCTCGTCCAATGGCCTGCCGCGGCCCGCGCAAGGGAGCCGCTCCCGCGCAACGCCGAACCTGTCCCACGCGCCACCGGTTTGCTGTAGAGTCGCCGCCTTCACTGCGCAGGCGGAGTACACGCATGATCTGGAGTGCCGGCCCGGGAGCCACCGGCGAGCGCCATCCCAACCCGACCACGTCCCTTCCGACTCGAGTCGTCGGTCCGCTGGTCGCGGCTTGCCTGCTCGGCCTTGCCGCGTGTGCCGCGGAGCCGACCGAGCCCGCGGAGTCCGCCACAGCGAACGCTGCCGGGACGATCGACATCCCCTTCACGAAGTACATCCTCGACAACGGCCTGACCCTGATCGTCCACCAGGACGCCAAGGCGCCCGTCGTCGCCGTCAACGTCTGGTACCACGTCGGCTCGAAGAACGAGAAGCCCGGCAAGACCGGTTTTGCCCATCTCTTCGAACACCTGATGTTCAACGGCACGGAGAACTATCCGGGCGAGTTCTTCGAGCCGTTCGAACGCGTGGGCGCCACCGGCATGAACGGCACCACGAACGCCGACCGCACCAACTACTTCGAGGTCGTCCCGACCAACGCCCTGGACCTCGCCCTGTGGATGGAGTCGGACCGCATGGGGCACCTGCTCGGCGTGGTCGACCAGGAACGCCTCGACGAACAGCGCGGGGTGGTGCAGAACGAGAAGCGCCAGGGCGAGAACCAGCCCTACGGGCGCGTCTACAACGTCATCTTCGAGAACGTCTTCCCCGCCGGCCATCCGTACTCCTGGCCGGTTATCGGCAGCATGGAGGATCTCAATGCAGCGAGCCTCGAGGATGTGCGCGAGTGGTTCAACCGGTACTACGGCGCCGCCAACGCGGTGATCGTGGTGGCGGGAGACGTCGAGCCCGAACATGTCAAGGCACGGGTGGAACACTATTTCGGCCATATCCCGGCCGGTCCCCCACTGGCGCGGCAGAGCGAGTGGATACCGGAGCTCCGGGGCATCCGCCGCCACACGATGCAGGACCGCGTGCCGCAGGCGCGTCTCTACAAGTCCTGGACCATGCCGCGATTCGGAGACCCGGACTCGACCCGCCTCGACCTCGTCGCCGGAATACTCAGCGAAGGCAAGACCTCGCGCCTCTACAAGCGCCTGGTCTACGACGAGCGCATCGCCTCGGACGTCAGCGCCTTCGCGTTCCCGCTGGAGATCGCCGGCATCTTCGGCATCATCGCCACCGCCCTGCCGGGGCATACGCTGGCCGAACTGGACGCCGTTATCGAGGAAGAGATCGCACGGTTCCTCGCCGAGGGACCGACGCAGGACGAGCTCGATCGCGTCGTCACTGGCCGTCGCGCCGGTTTCATCCGGGGTGTCGAGCGCGTCGGCGGCTTCGGCGGCAAAAGCGACCTGCTCGCCCGTAACGAGACGTACATGGACGACCCGTCCTTCTACCGGACGACGCTGGCCGGCTGGGACGCCGCAACGCCCGAGGCCCTGACGGCTGCCGCGAACGCATGGATGCAACGTGGTCAGTTCGTGCTGGAAGTGGTGCCGTTCCCGCCGACGAGCGTCACGGAAGCCATGGCCGACCGCAGCAAACTCCCCGACAACGGCGAGCCGCCCGCCGTCGGCTTCGAGGAATTCGAGCGCTTCACCCTCGACAATGGCCTCGAGCTGGTCCTCGCCCGGCGTACGGCCATCCCCGTCGTCGAACTGAACCTGATGGTCGATGCGGGATACGCCGCCGACCAGTTCGCCACGCCCGGCACGGCGCAACTCGCCATGTCGATGCTGGCGGAGGGCACGGCCACCCGGTCCTCGCTCGAGATCAGCGACGAAATGCGCCAACTCGGCGCGTCCCTCGGCAGCGGTTCCAACCTCGATGTCTCCTCCGTCTCGATGTCCGCGCTCAAGGAAAACCTCGCCGAGTCGCTCGACCTGTTCGCCGACGTCATCCTGAACCCGGCCTTCCCGCCGGCCGACTTCAACCGGGTGCAGCAACTGCAGATCGTCGGCATCCAGCAGGAGAAGGTGCAACCGAGAACACTCGCGCTCCGACTCTTCCCGCGACTCCTCTACGGGGAAGGACATGCCTACAGCCTGCCGTTCACCGGTTCCGGCGACGAGGCATCGGTCGCCGCGTTGACGCCCGCCGATCTCGCCACTTACCACGAGACCTGGTTCAAGCCCGGGAACGCCACCCTCATCGTGGTCGGGGACGTCACCCGCGAGGAAATCGAGCCTCTACTCGCCGACGAGTTCAGTGACTGGGCCGCGGGAGACGTGCCGGAGAAGAACCTCGCGACGGTGGCCCTGCGCGAGGCGGCGACGGTCTACCTCGTCGACCGGCCGGACTCCGAACAGTCGGTCATCATCGCCGGTCACCTGGCGCCGCCGCGCAACAACGACGCCGAGATGGCCATCAGCGCCATGAACCAGGTACTGGGCGGCGACTTCACGGCGCGCGTGAACATGAACCTGCGCGAGGACAAGAGCTGGTCCTACGGGGCTTTCACGCAGGTGGTGCCGGCCGAGGGACAACGGCCGTTCATCGTCCTGTCCCCCGTACAGACCGACAAGACCAGCCCTGCGATGGCCGAACTCAAGCGCGAGATCGAGGAGATCCGGACCACGCGTCCGCCCTCCTCCGACGAGATCGCCAAGGTCAAGGACCGGCGCACGCTGTCATTGCCCGGACGCTGGGAGACCGCCTCCGCCGTACTCGGCTCGATCGCGGAGATCGTGCGTTTCGGGCTGCCAGAGGACTATTGGGACACGTACGCCGACAGCATCCGTGCACTCACGGAAGAGGAGATCCGCCAGGCCGCGGTGGACGTGGTGCATCCGGAGGCCCTGGTCTGGGTGGTGGTCGGCGACCTGGCGAAGATCGAGGCCGGCATTCGCGAACTCGGATTCGGCGAGATCGTGCTGCTCGACGCGGACGGCAACGAACTGTTGTAGGGGCGACCCTTGTGGTCGCCCGTCCCGGAACCGTGCGTGAACCTCGACACGGGACGGGACAAGCCCGTCTCCTACAGCGCCCGCGCCGGGACCGTGACGAATTTGGCGCGGGACTCGTAGGGGCGACCCTGGGCGACCCTCGTGATCGCCCGTCCCCGGCTCTGGTGCGAAATCGGGACGAGACGAGCCCGATCTCTGCCATGCGTGAATTCGCGCCGGGACGGGACAAGCCCGTCCCCTACACGAGCACGCCGTCACTCCTCCCCGAACTGCCAGTTCGGCGGCGGCACGTACGTCTCCTCGCCCACGTAGTACATGGCCACCGGATTCGGCGGCTGCAGCGCCCGGAAGGCGACCACCTTCTCGAGCAGGCGCGCGACGACATCCGCGTGTTCCGCGGCCACGTCGTGGCGCTCGAGCGGGTCCTCGTCCAGACGGAAGAGCTGTTTGGTCGAGGCTTCCGCCGCCCCTTCGCCGGTCAAGTGCGGGCCGATGACGACGAGCTTCCAGTCGCTCTCCGAGACCGCAACCTGGTCCTTCTCTTCGCTTCGCGCGACGAACGAGTAGAGATCCCGTTCGAGCGCGTCCTGCTCCCCGGTCAGCACGTCCAGCACGTCCACGCCATCCAGCGGCTTGCCGCCGTGTTCGTCGATTCCCGCCACCCGCATCAGCGTCGGCAGGACGTCCACGTAGGCGATGGGTACCGATACGTCGCGGCCGCCGGCAAGGTTCGCGGCCGGCCAGCGGGCCGCCGCCGCGACGCGTATGCCGCCCTCGTACACCGTCGCCTTGCAGCCGCGGAACGGACCGTTGTCGCCAATCCCCACGGAGCCGCCGTTGTCGCTGAAGAAGAGCAGGAGCGTGTTCTCGGCGATGCCATGCGTATCGAGGGCCTCGAGTATGCGTCCGATGCCGACATCGAGCGCGTGGACCATGGCCGCATGGACGCGCCGGAGGGCCGTGCGTTCCTCGAGCGGCATCAGCGGGTTGTGCCCGGTGGCTTCCTCCCAGCTCCGGGGCGGCTCGATGGCCGCTAGCCGATCGTAGAGGGGCAGGTCCTCTTCCTTCGCCTGGGTGGGCGTATGCGGCGCACCGAACGGTACGTACAGGAAGAACGGCGCCGCGTCGTCCGCGTGCTCGGCGATGAAGTTGACGGCCCGGTCGGCCAGCAGGTCCGTGGCGTAGCCCTCCTCGACCAGCGGCTCGTAACCGAGGCTCCAGTCCCGCTCGCCCAGGCGCTCGTGGGTGAAGTAGTCGACGGCGAAGCCGTGTCCCACGAACTCCGAGAAGCCGCGCCGCAGCGGGTGCCACCGGCGCTTGAAGTGTCCGAGGTGCCACTTGCCGAAGATGGCGCGGTGTTCGTACCCGGCACGCTCGAGCACTTCGGGCAGCAGGACTTCGCTCGTGTCGAGCCCGTAGTCCCGCCACGGCGCCACGACCGAACGCATGAGTCCGGCGTGGATCGGATAGCGGCCGGTCATGAGGCCGGTGCGGGTCGGCGAGCAGACGGGCGCCGAATAGAAGCGCGACAGCAGCACGCCGTCGCGGGCGATGCTGTCGATGTTGGGGGTAGCGATGTCGCCCCCGTGCATGCTCACGTCGTAGCGCCCAAGGTCGTCGGGCATGATGATGACGATGTTGGGCAGATCCATGGATTCGGTTTCCTCCGCAACCACGTCGCCCAAGGTCCAAAGCAGGCAGACCGGAAGCAGCCAGGCCAACGTCGCACGGGCGCGGATACCACCCGGTACGGTCCCCTCTTCCCGTGCGTGTGCGTTCACCTTCGCCCCCTTCCCTGCTTATCGGCTTCCCGATCATAACGCCCCGATGCCGGGACATGTCGGCTCCGCGTGACGGTATGCTCTGTCTCCCCGACACAAGGAGTACGCCATGCTCATACCGAACGCCCTGCGCGACAAGCTCGACCGCGACCGGCCGACCGTCAGTACGCACTTCCTGTTCGCCGACGCCGACATCCCGGAGATCATCGGCGACACGGGGTTCTTCGACTACGCCGAGTTCGTCGCCGAGTACTCGACATTCGACATGGGGCTGCTCTACCACCTCGCCCGCGCCGCACAGTGCGGCGGCAACCTGCCGCTCATGATCAAGCTCGACCAGGAGGGCCAGGGGTTCTGGGCGCAGGCCGCGCTCGGGGCAGGCTTCAAGGCCGTGCTCTTCACCGACGTCCGCACCCCCGAGGACGTCGATGCCTGCCACCGTGTCATCGCTCCCGACACCCCGAACACGGGGGGTGCCATGGGCGTGAAGCTGCGGCGTCCTGCCTTGACGAGCTACGACACCACCGCCTACCTCGCCGACCTCGAGTCCGTGGTCTTCGCCATCATGATCGAGAAAAACGTCACCGTGGAGAACATCGACGCGGTGCTGGAGCGGGCACGGGCGCGCGGCGTCGACATGAGCCAGTGGGGGCCCGCGGACTTCAGCTTCTCGCGCGGAAACCCCAAGCTCCAGGGCACGCCGGAGATCCGTCCTTTCGAGGAACTGGTCATTGCAAAATCCCTCGAGTACGGCATTCGCCCGCGCGCCGAGATCGGCGCCGTGGAGCAGGCGCAGCGCTACATCGATCTCGGCGTGCGCGACTTCTGCATCGGCTGGGACCGATTCATCCTGCGCGCCGCGCTGGCGGAACTCGGCGAAGGCATGCAGAAGCTGACGGAGTCGCTGTAGGGGACGGGCTTGTCCCGTCCCGTTCTAAATTACGCGCCAACGCCGAGACGGGCCTCGTGTGGCACGGGCTTGTCCCGCCCCGTCGCCAAGGGCTTGCACGGGCTCGGCACAGGCGCTGTAGGGACGGGCTTGTCCCGTCCCGTCTCGAATTCATGCCGCAACGCCGACACGGGCGACGTATGAAACGAGCACGTTGTCCCGTCGCCCAGGGCTTGCACGGGCTCGACACAGGGGGTGTAGGGGACGGGCTCGTCCCGTCCCGTTCTGAATTCATGCCTGGCCCCAACACGGGCGACGACAAGCGTCGCCCCTACAAGCCTCGGCGAGATCGTCAGGCAAACGAAGGGCCACGCACTTCGCCTAAGATATTCCCGATGCTGGCGCGCTCATTCGGCCGTGCGGCGGCGCGAGGAGTCCATGAACACCGGGTGCATTCTCAGCGACTATATCGAGCATGCCATGGCCGCGGCGGACTACGACAAGCTTGCCGACGGCACTTACGCCCGTGAGATTCCACCATGCAAGGGCGTAGTTGCCTTCGCGTCCACTCTGGCGGAGTGTGAGCATGCCCTGCGCTCGACGCTTGAGGATTGGCTCTTCCTTGGGCTGAGGCTGGGCCACCCGATCCCCGTGCTCTCCAGCGAATGATGATTCGGCAGGTCGAAGGAATCCCGGGCAGGGAAATCGGCGCGGACGAGTGGGCCGGCGTGTAGGCCGTCCAGCCGGGAAGCCACGCGCCCTACGGGCGCTTCGCCTCGGGCCGGCGTGGCATAATCTCGTGTTCTCGGGCACCAACAGGGGACACCATGGCTCACGATCTCGTCATCCGCAACGGTCTCATCGTCGACGGGCTCGGCAACGAGCCGACGCAGGGCGACGTCGCCATCGACGGCGACACTCTCTCCGCAGTCGGCGAAATCGACAGCCGCGGCCGCGAGGAAATCGACGCGGAAGGCCATGCGGTCACGCCCGGTTTCGTGGACCTCCACACCCACTTCGACGCCCAGGCGGGCTGGGATCCTCTGCTCACACCAGTCTCCTGGCACGGTGTGACCACCGCCCTGTTCGGCAACTGCGGCGTCACCTTCGCGCCCTGCAAGCCCGCCGACCGCGACTTCCTGGCCGGCATGATGGAAACCGTCGAGGACATTCCGAAGGACGCGATCCTGAACGGCCTGGCCTGGGACTGGGTCTCCTATGGGGAATACCTCGACTCCATCGAGAAGCTGAATCCCGCCATCAACATCATCGGCCTAGTCGGCCACTGCGCCTCGCGCTTCTACGTCATGGGCGAACGCGCAATCGACGGCCAGCCCACGGAAGACGAGATCCGCCAGATCGCCGAACTGGTCGGCAACTCCGTCAAGGAAGGCGCGATCGGCTTCTCCTCGAACCGCCTGCCCGGTCACGTGCTGCCGGACGGCCGTTCGATCCCCGGCACGTTCGCCAAGAGCGCGGAACTCGCCGCCATCGCCAGGGCGGTTGGCAAGCACAACGGCATCCTGCAGTTCGTCCTGAACTACGCGAATATCGACGAGGAGATGGCGCTCATCGCCGAACAGGGGCTGAACGCCGGGACCCGGTTGCTGTTCAGCGCCCCGATGGTACCGACCGCCAACGGCCGTTCAGGCTACGACGACGCTATCGCGAAGATGCACGCCGAAGGCCTGGATGTGATTGGCCTGACGCTGCCACGCAGCGGCGGGTTTCTGTCAGGGCTCAAGACCGGCGTGCTGTTGCCGGGAGTGGAGTGGAAGAAGCTGCGGGCGCTGGATTTCAAGGCGCGCCTAGCGGCGATTCAGGACGAGGCCTTCCGTCGGGAACTGGTCGAGGAAGCACGCGGGAACGCGCAGATCGATGCGAGCGTCGAGAACTTCTACTGGCTCGGCGACGAGGACCGTCCCGTCTACACCCGCGGTCCCGAGGAGAGCCTCGCGAGCCTGGCGCGGGCTGCGGGGGAACACCCGGTCGAGACGTGGCTGCGCTACATGCTCGAGACCGACGGAGAGGCGTTCTTCCACGTGCGCTTCTTCAATCACGATCTCGAGGCCCTGCGCGGCTTCCTGTCCGAGGACTGGGTCCTGCCCGGCATCGGCGACGCCGGCGCGCACGTCAGCCAGATCATGGACTCCGGCTGGACCAGCTTTCTGCTGTCGCACTGGTACCGCGAGCACGGGCTCTTCACGCTGGCCGAGGCCGTACGCAAGATGACCAGCGCCCAGGCCCGGGTGATCGGCCTCCACGACCGGGGCGTCCTGCAGGCGGGCAAGCGGGCCGACGTGAACGTCCTCGACCTCGACCGCATCGCCGAACGCCAACCCCAGCTCGTGCACGACTTCCCGGGCGGCGCGCCGCGGCTGATCCAGAAGGCCCACGGCTACCGCGCCACGGTCTGCAACGGCGAGGTCATCCTGCGCGACGACGAGCACACCGGCGCCCGCTCCGGACGGGTGCTGCGCAACGGCTCCGCGTAGCTCCACAGCCGGCGGGTGCAGATGACCGGAACTCCGACAAGGCGAGGCTGCACCGCTCGTCACTCGCAGGCCCACCGATCTACCAAGGGCACGATTTCGGACAACCGTGTCACCGATGCGTCGTAGTCCCTCGCCAGCCCGGCGGGCCAGGACGCGCGCGCAACCCAGATCGTGTGCATACCCACGGCTCGCCCGCCGCCGACATCGTGCTCGGGACTGTCCCCGACCATTACGCAGCGCGAAGGCGCGACATCGAGCCGGCGGCAGATGTCCTCGAAGATCCCCGGTTCCGGCTTGCGGACACCGAGCACGCCGGAGATGGCGACCGCATCCGTCAGGCAGTCCAGGCCACTGTTGACGATCTTCGCGCCCTGGCTCCGCTCCGAACCGTTGGTCACGATGCCGAGCTTGCGGGGACGCAGGCGCCGCAGCGTCTCCAGGGCGTCACCGAAGAGCACGGGCTGCTCCCACGCGCGGTAGAGCTCCACGATTTCCGCCGCTGTCAGGCCGAGTTCGAAGCGGTTGACCAGCCAGGTGAAAAGCCCTTCCTGCGGACGACGCCCGCGCTCGTCGCCCCGTAGCACCGTCTCCACAAAACGCTCCTCCGAGGTCTGTACAGCGATACCCGGCGGAGCGCTGGCATGGATCCGCCGCGCAAAGAGCGCCAGGGACCGGCTCCGCGCATGCAGCGTCTCGTCGAGGTCGAAGAGGACCGCGTCGACGGGCATCTTCGTTACAGCGCCACGCCCGCCGCCGCGAACCAGTACCGGCCGAGCGCGTCGTACATGTTGCCGAACTGTGCGGCCGTGACCCCGCTGCGCGCGCATTCCTCGAAGGTACGATTGGCCTCCGTGACGCCGTTGACCACCGGTCCGCCGCAGGGGTCGCGCGACATGTCGAACAGGTTGAAGCCCTGCGGCTGGAACAGTTCCCGGACGTTCGCCGCGCGCAGGGCGCGCTGCAGGCTGGCGCGGAACTTCACGTCCGTGTTGACGGCCCAGCCGGCCCGGATGCCGAAGGTGTCCGTCGATATGCCGTAGTCGTAATCCGAGTAGCGGAAGCCGAGGTCCAGCCGCAGCTCCTCGGCGAACGGTCGCCCTTCGACGAGAGGCACGTTGGCCTCGACGAACGCCTCGAAGACGTCGTAGCCGCCGCTGACCGGGTTGGTGGCGCCGCCCTGGCCGGCGCCCTCACCGGCCTGGAAGTTCTGGTCCGGGTTGAAGTCCAGGTTCTCCTCGCGGAACTCGAGACCGAGCGCGACCGCCACGCCTTCGTCGGCCGTCGGCAGCGGCCACTCGTACTCGCCGAGGTCTCCCTCGAGGTGGCCCGAGACGACGAATTGATCCGTCGTGCCCCGGGCGAACAGGGGCAGCACGATGTAGTCGAGCGCGTCCTGCGTGACGCCGCCGGTCCGGAAGATGTTCCAGGGCACGCACCCGGGATCGGAGCCGTCGGCTACCGAGCGGCAGACGACCTCTCCCGTGTCGGGATGACGCACGGCATCGAGGCTGCGCCGGATACGCGTCATGCCGAGGTCGTTCATGTAGGTGTTCTCCATGCTGACCTCCGCATACTGCAGGAAGGCGTGGTAGTGCCAGGGACCCGCGAAGTCGCCGCGCACGCCGAACACGCCGCGGAAGGTCGTGTGGCGCAGGTCCTGCTGGCGGTTGCCGCCCTCGACGTTGCGCCGTCCGATGTAGACGGTCTGCACGTCCGCCGGGGTCAGCCCGAAGGATCCGCAGACGGCCTCGAACTGTCGCGCCGACAGCAGCGGGTTGCCGCACTGCAGCGTGCTGGTCACGAAGAAGGCGCCGGACGGCGCGATCTGCGAGAGCGTGCGATCGTCCATGAACATCAGTTCCGTGAACACCTCGGCACTGCTGCCGATCTCGTAGTGCGCGAGCGCCCCGGCCGCGTACTGCTCGTCGGGTCGCTGGTAGTAGTTGAGCGGCCCGTAGTTGAAGGTCTCGCCCTGTCTGCGCACGAACTCGTTGCCCTGCACGATGTAGTCGAAGGTGTTTCCTCACCGAACACGCCGAAGTCGGTGAAGCGACCTTGCGGAATGGTGGACGAGCCGTAGCAGAACGTGGTGTCGTCGGAGAGGGCGCAGGAACTGTAGTCCCGGTCGCGCTGCCACACCGGCTCGATGTCCCGATACGTCGCATAGGCCGTGGCATTGCCGCGGCCGTCGTCGAAGTTGCCGCCGAGGACCAGCGACAGGTAGGACGTGTCCCCGTCCGAGATGCTGCCCTCGGCGACCGGGTACCCCGCCGTTTCGACGATCCGCTGCCAGCGGCTGGAGTCGTTGTCGTGCCCGTACTGGCTGAACTGTGCGAGCCGGTGACCAGGATTTCCTCGATCTCACCGGAGTGCTCATGCTCCGGGTGCTCCGCCTCCTCCGCGTTGAGCGCCATCGCGGCCGTGGCGATGGCATGACCGCGATGTGCTTCGTCCATGAATCCGGTTTCGTCATCCGGATCGGGCTCCAAAGCGCGCCACCCCGGAGTCGTCGGGCGTGTCCGCCGAGAGTGTTTTCGAGATACCGCCGTCCTGATAGCGGACGACTCCGCCTGCGTCCGGTGCCGGGCGAGCGACGGTTCGTGTGCTGCCATATGGTACCGTACCCGCCAAGGTTCCTGGGGTCGGGTGTGAGTGCAAAGTGTGATGGGCGCGCATGGTTTCGGCCCGGGCTCCGTGGTTGGGGGGCGAGCGCCAGACGCTCGCGGGCGTGCCGGTCTGCGTGACCCTGCGCCCCCATGGGGGAATACCGCCCCAGTCGCCCAGCGAAGAGCGTATGATCCGCTGTTGCACATGCCAGAGCGGTGCCTATGGAGGTTTCGCGTCGCATGCGCCTGACAGGAGATTGAGAACTTGAAGATATACGTCGGCAACCTGCCGTACAGCGTCACGTCCGGGGCCCTCTCGGACATGTTTGGAGAGTATGGCGACGTGGGAGACGCGACCGTCATCAACGACCGGGAGACCGGCCGGTCCAAGGGGTTCGGATTCGTGGAAATGCCGAACAATTCGGAAGCCGACAAGGCCATGAAGGCATTGAGCGGCACGCAGATCGAGGGTCGCACGCTGACGGTCAATCAGGCGCGTCCCCGCGAGGAGCGCCCGCGCGATGAGCGTTCTTCCCGGCGCTGGTGACGGGCGCAGCCCCTGGGCTCGCCCGGTCAAGCCGGGCGCTCAGGCCCGGCGATGGCGCATGGTAAGTTACGGAACTGCTTCTCCCATCCTGTAGCGCCCCATAGCCGGTCCGGCACTCGCTCGCGAGCTCGCTACGCGCCGGCGCGCCTTCGGCCCAGCCACGCCGTCCTTGCATGCTCTGGCGGCTGACGCGCCTTTGTCATGCATGCAGTGGCAGCCGGGGGAACGCAATGCGCTGGCATCGGCGGGGAGGAACAAGGCACGGGGAATCGGAGGCGGGCGACCGATGCCCGACCTACCCCGCGGGCCCCGCCTGCCCCGCCTGCCCCGCCTGATCCTGGCTTTCCCGCCCAGCGAGCGCCCGGGAGATCACGTACTGGCGGACGAGTTCCGCGTCTTCCGCGTTCAGCACGTCCGCGAAGCCCGACATGCCGTCGTCACACAGCATTCCGCCAAGCACGATGGCCTGGAACTCTCCGTGCCGCTCCGGGGTCATCATCCTGAGATCGGCCATCAGCGGCTCCAGCGTGCTGTCTCCGTGACACCACATGCAGGCCTCGTGATAGAGCGCGCTGCCCCGTTCGAGTTGCGCCTCCGTGGCGGTGAGCGGCGGGGGTTCCGGGATCAGCCCCGGACGTTCTCCCGGAGGCGCCAGTTCCACCTTTCCATCCAGTGAGAACACCAGCAGCGTGCCGAGGTTCTCGTGCCGATTCGTGGCCGAGGCGAGGATCGCGACGTACTGCGTGCCGTCGACCGCATACGAGATCGGTGGCGCATTGATCGCGCCGTAGGTCTGAAACGCCCACAGCGGCGAGCCGTCGTTCGTGTCGTATGCGACGAACGGACCCGTTTCGCCGCCCTGGAAGACGACGCCCCCGGCGGTCGCGAGTACGCCCCCGTTGTTCCAGGTGGGATTGTCCGTCATCCAGAGGGTCTCCCCGGTCAGCGGATCGAAGGCCTTCAGGCGCCCGGCCGTGGCCGGCGCCGGACCGGCGGCGTCCACGAGTTCCTGCCGCGGGCCGCCGACACGCACGCCGAAGCTCATGCCGACGTCACGGATCTTGTAGATCCCGGTGCGCACGAACTCTTCCGGCAGCGAGAAGAAGAACGGCGCCTCCTGGGTCGGG
This sequence comes from Candidatus Azotimanducaceae bacterium, assembly GCA_965248075.1. Classification (GTDB taxonomy): domain Bacteria; phylum Pseudomonadota; class Gammaproteobacteria; order Pseudomonadales; family Azotimanducaceae; genus VXNE01. The sequence goes on from CBDFIL010000001.1 coordinate 243,415, forward strand.
ATGTACATGACGCCGCGCTCCTGGTCGAACGACATGGCGTGCCAGTTGTGCCCGCCGGTAGCGCCCGGCAGGACCCACTTCGCCTCCTCGTCGTAGTACATCTCGGGGTTCTCGACGGGCCGCCCGGTCTCCATGTCCACGTGGGTGGCCCAGTTCACCCGACCATAGGGATGCGCCCGCAGCAGTTCGCCGTCTTCCCGGTCGATGACGTAGAAGAAGCCGTTTTTCGGAGCCTGCAAGAGTACCTTGCGGGCCTCGCCGTCCACGGTCATGTCCGCCAGCACCATGTCCTGCGTGGCGGTGTAGTCCCAGTTGTCCCCGGGCGTCGTCTGGTAGTACCAGTTCATCTCGCCACTGTCGGCGTCCACGGCGACGATGGAGGCGAGGAACAGGTTGTCGCCACCCCCCGGGGAACGAATCGCGCGCGGCCACGGCGCGCCGTTGCCCACGCCGAGGTATACCTGGTGGAACTCCGGGTCGTAGACGAGGGAATGCCAGACCGTGCCACCGCCGCCGTACTCCCACCACTGTCCGGACCAGGTCTCGGCGGCCCACTCCAGTTCGGGGTGCTCGAACGGCAGGGACGGGTCGCCGGGCACCGTGAAGAAACGCCAGGCCTCCTCCCCGGTGTCCGCGTCCCACGCGCTGGCGTAGCCCCGCACGCCGTACTCCGAGCTGCTCTGACCGATGTAGACCTTGCCGCCGCCAACCCGGGGCGCGCCCGTGACAGTCGTCGGAACGCGACTCGAGAGATCTCCTGTGTACGTTTCCCACACCTGCTCGCCCGTCGCGGCGTCGAGGGCGATCAGCCGTGCATCGAAGGCCGCCAGGTAGATCCGGCCCCCGTAGTAGGCCACCCCCCGGTTCAACGGCCCGCCACAACAGGCGTACCGCACCAGGTCGGGATCGATCTCCGGATCGAAGCGCCAGATGTCCGCCCCCGTCGCGGCGTCCAACGCGTACGTCACGCCCCAGGGGTCCGCGACATAGAGCACGCCATCCACCACGATCGGGCTACCCTGCACGCGGTGGCGTACGCCAAGATCCTTGTACCACGCGAGGCCCTGCCCGGTTACGGTTTCGCGATCGATCTGCGTCAGCGGGGAGAAGCGCTGCTCCTCGAAGGTACGCCCGTAGGTGAGCCAGGAACCGGGCTCCTCGGTCCGCGCACGCACGATCCGCGCGTCGTCCACGACCGCATCGGCCCCGACCTGCTGACCCGAGGGCATCTCCGGCGATGCGCTACCGAGAGGCGCGCCGTCGCGAAGGACGAGGAGTCAGACCCCGCCCACCACCAGGACCAGAACGACCACCAGCCAGACGGTGGAAATGCCCGCGTTGCGCGATCGGAGCATGGGAACCCCTCCCCTCTGCCGTCGTTTACCTCGGTCGAGCCTGCACCTCGTGGAAGGCCATGCCAGCCTGCTGGTCCGGGAGGTTCGTTTCCTCGTCGCGCGCCGGATCCGTCGGGTCCGCTCCGTCGCGCGGCACACCCGTGCCGGACGAACCCATGCCTCTCCCTCGTCTCGTCGCTTGCTTCCGATTGTATAGGAAGGTGCGCGCCAGGCGATGCGAAGCGCCCGGCAGCCGGAGACGCCCCAACAGGTGGCCGGGTTCGTTCGAGGAACTCGATCTCGCGCTCAGGAGCGTGCCCGTCTTCGTCGTGTCGGCGGCGCAGGTGTTCGCGTTCTGGATCGCACACCGAAACTGGAGCCGGGTGTACGGGCTGGACAACGGCATGGCGGTGCTGCTGACCCTGCCGCTGGTGATGGGGCTGCTCGTGATGGTCTTCCCGTTGCGGATCGTCTACGCGTTCGGCGCCGCCGACCTGAGCGGCGGCTGGGTACCCTCGCCGTTCGAACTCGACCCGGTGCTATGGGCGGAACAACTGACCGTGATCTTCGCCGTCTACGGTGCCTCCTGGGCGTGGCTGGCCGGGATCGTGGTGGCGATGTTCGCCTACGCTCTCGCGCAGCGCCACGCGTTGGCGTTGAACCGGCGCGAGCGGGCGAACGCCATCCGGCACCTGTGGATGTACGGATTCATCGGCCTCTCGGGCATCTCGTCGATCGTCATCGTCCTGACCGTTCCCGACCATCTCCTGCCGCTCGCGGGCTACCAGTACTTCCTCCTGCTCCTGCTGCCGGTCGTCGCGGTCGTCCTGCGGGCGGTCGAACGCAGACGGGATACCGGCGACTCCTGACGGACGGGGTCATCCGGACTGTGCCGCGTCGGCCTCGGCAGCCAGCGACAGGAACGACGCCGCGAGGCGGGGACCGGCACCCTCGTCCTCGTGCTTGAAGAAGGCAAAGCCGCGACCTGCACCCGTTTCCGTCGCCCGCGCGAGCCAGTCGCGCAACGCGGCGTCGTCGTATCCGGGACGCCGCAGCCGGAAGTAGAGCCACTCCGTGGTGGCGAGGAACCCCGGCGTCTCCAGCTTGCCGTCGTCCGACACGCAGAGCGCCGCCCCGTGCTTCGCGAGGACGTCCGCGATCTCCTCGTCGAACCACGACGCGTGCCGGAACTCCACCGCCGCTGGCAGTTCGCTCGGCCAGGCGGAGAGGAAGGCGTCGAGCCGCTCCGCGCCCTTGCGCAGGAACGGCGGCAACTGGAAGAGGACGCAGCCGAGCTTGTCTTCCAGCTTCGCGACCCGCGACGACAGGAAGCCGACGGCGTCGTCGGCGTCCTCCAGCTTCGCGTGGTGCGTGATGCGGCGCGACGCCTTGATCACGAACCGGAACTCCGCCGGAACCGCCTCCGCCCAGCCCTCGAGCACATGGCTGCGGGGCATGCGATAGAAGGTGTTGTTGATCTCCACCGCGGGTAGCCGCTCGGCGTAGAAGGAGAGCATCGCCGCCGCCGAGAGGTCCTCCGGATAGAAGACCCCCTTCCACTCCTTGTAGCTGTACCCGCTGGTACCGGCGAGCCACTGCATGCCCGACGCCGTTAGCTCCGGGCTACCCGCAGAGGATCGGCACGCCTTGCCGATAGGCCTCCGCAGCACGCGCACGCAGTTCGTCGAGCGTCCGGCTGCCGATCGGATGATCCACCATGGCGAAGGGGTAGTCCGGCACTCCCAGGGCACGCGCAATGTTGCGTCCCGTCTTCTCGAACGGGTGCGTGCAGATCACGAGCGCGGGCTTGCCGAGTTGTTCGAAGGAGATGCCGTCATGCACACTGCACGTTGAACAGCTCCCTCAGTCTCCCACCGCCGTGATGAGGAAGTCCGCCTCCTCGCAGAGCGCCTCCAGGCGGTCCGCACGGCACGGATTGCCCGCGTTGCGCTTGTCGAAGAAGCCCACCTCCCGGCAACCGTGACGCTCGGCGAAGACCGCCGCCGTCTCGCGCAGCAGCACGTCGGCGTTGTGCTTGCCGTTCGTCAGCAGCGCCATCCTCTGCCCCGTGAGGCTCGCAAGGCGCGGCGCCAGGCTGCGCTCAACGGTCGTTCCGGTACCGCCCGGGTCCATCAGACGAATCGTCATGTGTCCTCCTTTCTTGAATGTTCAGCAATCGATGCAGACGCCGATGGGCTTGTGCTGCATCAGCGAGCCGCGGCCCCGGCTCCACGACGGGATGAACGCGGAGTGTCCCCCCGCATCGCCGCCGGCCACCGTGATCAGGATGTCCTCGGCCACCATGCCCCGATGCATGTCCTCGCGCCCCTGCGCCTCGTACACCCGCGGGACGAACTTCGCGACCGACTGCATCGCGGCAGCCGGGCGCTTCGCGTGCTCGAAAAGGTAGGCTCGGGCTTCCGCCCGGCTCCAGCCGGTGCCGGCGACGATGTCCGCGTGCTCCGGGGACAGGACGATCACCGACTGACCGGCCGTGATCGCGCCGAGATTGGCCATCGCGTCCGCGACGCAGTCGAGGATCGATTCCGGTGTGTTGCCGCCGTGGTTCTCCACGTTGCAGAAGCCCGCGCCGGCGAAGACGGTGACGCTCGAGATGTCCTCGCCGTAGCCCTGCTCGACGTGCAGCGGAGCCCACGGACAGCGGTCCGCACGTTCGGCGATGCAGAACGAGTACTTGCCTGGATGCCCCTGTGTGGACTGGTCGGAGATTCCGGGGATCATGCCGAAGACGTTCATCACGACGAGGCGCATGGCGCGACCGATGGTCGCGTTCGCGCGGTTGCCGGGACCGAACGTGCTCGCGCCGCTGTTCATGCCGAGGTCGGCAACGGCCGGTCCGCTCACGATCAGGAGCTGCGCCGAACCCCCGGTACTCGCCGTGGAGGCGTGGAAGTTGTAGCCGGGCTCGTTCGCCGCCTCAAGGGCCGCGACGACGACGGGGAAGTACTCCGGCAGGCACCCGGCCATGACCGCGTTCACGGCGGCCGCCATGATCGTGCATTCCCTGCCGGTCGCCGGATGCGTTGCGATCACGGTCTCCGGCGGGCGGCCTTCCATCGCCAGCATGGCCTCGATCCGTCCGACCTCCGGCGGGACGACCGGCAGGCCGTCCGTCCAGCCCTGCTCGTAGCAGAACTCGATGGCGGCGAGGGCATCGTCCTGCACCTCGTGCGTGGTTGCGAGATTCTCGATGGACATGGTCAACGCCTCATGAATTCGTCAGTCCCGTGGCGCTGCGGCCGCGTCGACGACGACGGTGCCGGCCAGCAGGTCGTGCAGACACCGTCGACGCTCGCCAAAGATGAAGAGCACGTCCAGCAGCCCGAAGAGCGCGCCAACGAGGGGCACGGCAGTGATCGCCTGGATCACCGCGACCCGCAGGCCGAAGGACTTCCAGACAGCAACGATCTGCCGCGTGGGGGCGTCGACGATCCGCACTCCCACCAGCTTCTTCCCCACCGTCTGCCCCCGCGTCGCGAGCAGACGTCCGTTGATGACGCCATAGACGACCAGTGCAATCGCCGCGAACCACAGCGTCGCGGTGGTGTCCTGACGCATCAAGCGTTCCATCAGCCCGGCCGTGTAGCCGATGACGCCGGCGACGACGCCGACCAGAATCCAGTCGATCAGGTAGGCGCCCAGGCGTGCGCCGCGGCCGGCCAGACCGCTCTCCTCCGGCGTGCCCTGCGGGTCGGGCTGCGTTTCGTAGTCACTCATGGGACCCTCCTCCTTGTTACGTCCGCGCGCGACCTTCGGTCGCGTTGGGAGTTTCGCTGACGCGAAACTCCCGTGGAACCAAACGCTGACGCGCCGTCGAGCGGCGTGCCAGACCCAAAGTCAGCCAGGCTAGCGTAGCACCACCGCTCAATCCGCCTCCAGGGCAATCGCATCGCCGATCGGTTCCGTGCAACGGGATCCCTTGTTGCGCGCGTTGCCCACGTAGCTCGAGACCGGCACCACCGAGAGCGCGCCTGGCAGCGTGGGACGGAACAGCTCATGCAGGGCGGCGGACGGCGCGTCGTGGTCCATCCAGACCTCCGCGTCCGCGCCGGACAGCAGCAGGGGTTGCCGGTCGTGCAGGAACTCGAGCCTCGGGTGGACCGGCGTCGTCACCACCGCGAAGCTGTACAGGACTTCCTGCGTCTTGCGGTCCCGCCAGCGGTCCCAGACGCCGCCCAGCAGCATCGCGTCGCCTCCCGCCGGTGCGACGTGGTACGGCAGGCGCCCGAGCGCGGTGTCCGTCCACTCGTAGAAGCCGTCGACGGGGACGAGGCAGCGACGGTACCGAAACGGCTCGCGGAAGGTTCCGCTCTTCTCCAGGTTCTCGCATTTCGCGTTGAACGTCGCGTAGCGTGGCTTCGACGTCTTCGACCAGTACGGCGTCAGCCACCAGCGCGCCGCCAGCGGCTCACAGGCATCGGATTTCCAGCGCACCACCCAGGCCATCTCGGTGGGCGCGGTGTTGAGGTTCTCCTCGCCCGGAAAGGGCTCCCCCGTCATCGCGAGAAACACCTCCTCGACCACCTTGCGCGTGGTGCTGAACCGACCGCACATCGCCCACACCGTCTTCGCCACTGCCTCGGGCCATGATAACTTTAACCGCCCGAATGCGCGGGACCGCCGCCAACGTCCCCTGCGCCTGAACCCACATACCGGACCCCGACGGGGAAACGAGCATGACAGCGATCGAAGACTTCCGCGAACAAACCAGAGAGTGGCTGGCCGAAAGCTGCCCGCCCGGCGCGCGCGGACCCGGGCTCACCTCCACCGGCAGCACGAAGATTCCCATCGGGGACCGGGATACGCGGGTCTGGCTCGAGCGCATGATCGAAAAGGGCTGGACAGCGCCGGCGTGGCCCGTGGAGTACGGCGGCGGCGGGCTCTCGAACGACGAGTACATGGTGCTCATCCAGGAGATGCGCCGCATCGACGCGCGTGCGCCGCTCGCCGGCATGGGCACGTCGCTCATCGGCCCGACCCTCCTCGAGTACGGCACCGACGACCAGAAGCAGCGCCACATTCCGCCGATCGTGCACGCCGAGCGCGCCTGGTGCCAGGGCTACAGCGAACCAAGTTCCGGTTCCGACCTCGCGAGCCTGCGCACGCGGGCGCAGGACCACGGCGACCATTTCGTCGTCAACGGCCAGAAGATCTGGACGTCCGGCGCCCAGTTCGCGGACTGGATCTTCGCGCTGGTGCGCACGGACCCGGACGTCCCGAAGCACCTGGGTATCAGCTTCGTGCTGATGGACATGGACCAGCCTGGCATCACCGTGAAGCCGATCCGTCTCATCAGCGGCAGTTCGCCGTTCTGCGAGACGTTCTTCGACGACGCCATCGCACGCAAGGACGACCTCGTCGGCGAACTGAACAAGGGCTGGACGGTCGGCAAGCGGCTGCTGCAGCACGAACGCGGCAGCATGGCGTCCCTCGTCGGTGGCGGCGCCGTGGCGGACAGCGGTCCAACCCTCGAGGGCGAGGCCAGGAAGTACGCCGGCGAGGCCGACGGACGCATCGCCGATCCGGACCTGCGCCAGGACGTGGTCACGCACAACATGAACGATCTGGCCTATCGCCTGACGCAGCGTCGAGCTGTGGAAGAAGCGCGGGGCGGCGGCACGCCCGGTCCGGCGACCTCCATCTTCAAGATGTACGGCACGGAACTGCAGCAGGAGAAGTCGTCCCTGTTCGTCTCGATGCGGGGCACGCACGGGCTCGGCTGGTCGGGTAACGCGTTCGATGCGCAGTCCCTCGAGGACACGCGCACGTGGCTCGCCAACCGGGCGGCCTCGATCTACAGCGGCTCCAACGAGATCCAGCGCAACATCATCGCCAAGCGCGTGCTCGGACTGCCGGACTGATGCGCCACGCGGCCGGCGCGGCCCTCGCGACCGCCGCGTTTCTGGCAGCGGCGACGGACATTCCAGCGCATTCCGACAGTATGGCTTCGCCGACACCACCGGTCGCCGAGGTACGCCCGCATCGCTTCACGCGGCATGGCGTGACGATCGAGGATCCGTACCATTGGCTGCGGGACCCAGACTATCCCACCGTCGACGATGCTGACGTACTGGCCTATCTGACGGCCGAGAACGCCCATTTCGATGCGGTCATGCAACCGGTCGAGGCCCTGATCGAACGGCTGTTCGGTGAGATCAAGGCACGCGAGAAGCCGGACGACGCTTCCGTCCCGCTGCGGGACGGCGGCTATTTCTACCAGTGGCGTTTCGAGGCGGGGGCACAGTACCCCGCGTGGCTCCGCTGGCCGGTGGACGACCCCGCAGCCGTGGAAACGATTCTCGACGAGCCGGCGCTGGCCGCCGGGCACGAGTACTTCGCGCTCGGCTCGATGTCCGTCAGCCACGACGGTCGCTACCTCGCCTACAGCACCGACGTGAACGGCAGCGAACGCTACACGATGCGAGTCAAGGACCTGCGGGACGGCCGCGTGCTCGCCGCGGAGATCGAGAATACGCATGGCGACGCCGTCTGGGCGGCGGACAACAGGACCTTCTTCTACCTGGTGATGAACGAACAGTGGCGTTCACACCAGGTGCGTCGCCACGTTGTCGGCGAAGCTGTACAAGACGACCGGGTGGTCTACACGGAACGCGACAGCGGCTTCTGGGTGGGCCTCGGCGAGGCGTCCTCGCAGCGCTACGTCGTCATCTCCACCGGCGACCAGGTAACGAGCGAATCCCTGCTGGTTCCGTCCGATCGCCCGGCCACCGAGCCCGTCCTGGTCGCGGCCCGGCGCGAGGGCCACGACTACGACGTCGACCACCAGGGTGACCGTTTCGTCATCCGGACCAACGACCGGCACAAGAACTTCCGCCTGGCCGTCGCCCCGGAAGACGACTTCGGCGAGGGTCGATGGACCACCCTGATCGACGGGTCGGACCGCACCTATCTGGGCGGCTTCGAGTGTTTCCGGGACTGGATCGTGGTGGAGGAGCGCGTCGACGGCATCGACGAGATCCGCATCGTCGATCGCGCCGGCGCCAGCCGTCACATCGGGTTGCCAGAGCCGCTGCACACCGTCGACATCGGGGCCAATGCGGAATTCGACAGCGGCGAGGTGCGCCTGGACTACGCCTCGATGGTCACCCCGAATACCGTCTTCGACTACGATATCCGCAGCGATCGGCTCTCGTCCCGCAAGGTGCGCGAGATCCCGAGCGGCTACGATCCCGGCCTCTATGCCAGTCGCCGACTCATGGCCCCGGCACGCGACGGCGCCGCCGTGCCGGTCTCGATCGTGCATCGCAGGGATACGCCTCTTGATGGCTCCGCCCCGCTCTATCTGTACGGCTATGGCGCCTACGGAGCGGCGATGTCCCCATCCTTCTCGACCACACGCCTGTCGCTGCTCGACCGGGGCTTCGTCTACGCCATCGCCCACGTACGGGGCGGCAGCGAACTCGGGCGGGACTGGTACGAACAGGGCAAGCTCACCCATCGCACCAATACCTTCAACGACTTCGTGGACGTGGCCCGACACCTGATCGCCGCGGGGATCACGAGACCCGGACGCATCGCCATTGCCGGAGGCAGCGCCGGGGGCGAGCTCATGGGCGCCGTCGTGAACCAGGCACCGGAGCTGTGGGGCGCGGTCGCGGCGCACGTACCGTTCGTGGACGTGCTCAACACGATGCTCGACGACTCCCTGCCGCTCACCCCCGGCGAGTGGCCGGAGTGGGGCAATCCCATCGAGGACAAGGCGGCGTTCGAGTTGATCCGGTCCTACTCGCCCTACGAGCAGCTGGCTCCGGGAGCCTATCCGCCGATGCTGGTGACGGCCGGCCTCAACGATCCCCGGGTCACATACTGGGAACCCGCGAAATACGTCGCGAAGCTGCGTGCGCTCAAGACCGACGACAACCCGCTGCTGCTGAAGACCAACATGGGCGCCGGGCACGACGGCAAGTCGGGGCGGTTCGACGCGCTGTACGAGGTGGCGGAGGAGTATGCTTTCTTGTTGATGGCGATGGGGTTGATGGCACATTAGATCGAGTTCGCCGGCCCCGCGAGCTGCAAGATCACGGTCCATGGCGTGACCTATTGCCTTCGCGGCGGAACGGTCACGACCTGCTATCCGACCCGAGGCTATGCCTGACGCCGGTGCTCAACCCCGAGAACGACTCCGGGCAGTGGTGTGTCCGTCCGGTCGGGTCACGGCATGACTCGCCACGTACCCCATGAGGCTCGGAATGCCCGGGTGCCAAAGGTCCTCGTCGCCGGGGGCCTTCCAGACGAATCCCACTCCCGCAAGCCCGTCTCGGAGTCCGTGGACATCGCCGGTGGCGGCATCGGATGGCAGGGCATCGGCGATGACCGCGTCCAACTCATGCTCTCTCAGCGTCGCCCTGCTGTCGAAGGCACCGGCAACCCGAACCGCGACGTCAAGGAGTTCCTGGCGCTGCAACTCTTCGCGACGATCCTCGTAGTAGGCTGATCGCTGCACGCCGAAACGTCTTGTGGCACGAACGACCACGCCTTCATCGATGCGCGTCGACTGGGCGTCCCGCGTCGCCGTCCAGAGTGCAGCCCCCAGTAACTGCAGGAAGTACGGATAGCACTGGCTTGCGCCGATGACCCCGGCCAGCGCCGCATCTGCAAAAGTGATCGGCGGGTTCAAGTCCGACAAGGGGCGCGTTAACGCTTGCCCGGAAGCCACTTCGTCGAGCAACCCGATGCCGAGCTTCTCGCCGCGGCTCCAGAAAGTGGCCGACATGCGGTTGAGGTGTTCCTGCAATCCCGGCGTGCCCGCCATCGCCAGCAGGAACGGGGCTTCCGCACTGACCGACTGGCTGGCGTTGAGGAGCGCTTGGCCCACCCCCTCGTCCAGTGTGTGCGCTTCGTCGAGCAGCAGCACCAGCGGTCGCTGCCCGCAGCGTGCCGCCAGCAATCGGGTCAGCGACCCGGACCGACCGCCCAATTCCCAGCCGAGCCGCCCGATCCCGATCGAGAACGACAGGGTATCCGGACGCAACGCTCGGAACTGTCGCGGCGGAACCAGTAGCGTCGCCAACGCGTCCAGACTCCCCAGCTCGGAAGGAGTGAGCCAAACGGTGTCGATCTTGCGGGCGCTTGCCTCTACTTCCTGTTGAAACCAGCGCAACAGCACGGTCTTGCCGTTGCCTCGAGGCCCCGACAAGATGGCGTCCCTCGGCGCGCCCCTGCCCGCCTGCAGATAGGCCAGCAGTTCACCAAGCGCCCGTTGCTCCTCTTCCCTGCCCGCCAGAAACGGCGGCAGCTGGCCGCGGCCGGGCACGAACGGATTGACTGCGGGCGGAGTATCCATGCTCCGAGAATAGCAGAACCCCTGAACACGGCCGTCCAAGGCTGGCGCGACGGGAAGTCGGACGGCGATCCGGCACCCCCATGCGCCGGCAGGGTGCGCGCACCGGGCGTCCGGTACCGGAGTGGAGGGTGGTCCGCCCCGTTTCCCGACATTCCGGCGCCGGGAAGATCATTGGGTCCACACACTGCACCCAGCAGCACGCGCCGCACCCGAAAAGTCAGCCGGCAAGGCCCTCCCGACAGTCCGGATGCGCGATGGCGATGAGCGCTTCCGCGCGCTCGTCCGCGGTCTTCGTCGCGAGATCGGCGACGCCGAATTCCGTCACCACCAGATCGACGTCCGTGCGTAGCGCCGTGACCATCTCGACCCGCGGCACGATGCGGGATACCGTGCCGCCGCGCGCAGTCGCGTTCATGGCGACGATGGAGCGCCCGCCTTTCGACGCCCGGGCGCCGCGCATGAAGTCCACCGCGCCACCGGTCCCGGAGATCTGTCGGCCGCCCGCGACCTCCGCGTTCACCTGCCCGTGCAGGTCCACCTCGACCGCGGAGTTGATGGACACGAAGTTGTCGATCCGGCGAATGACGTCCAGTTCGTGGGTGTGGTCCGCGCCGGCAAGCACGACGTCGGGACGACCAGCCAGCCAGTCGTGCAGCGCCTCGCTGCCGAGGGCCATGCCGACCACGTGGCGGTGTGTGTCCACGTTCTTGCGCGCGCCAGTCATGTTGCCGGCTTCGATCAGCGCCATGCCGCCATCGGCGATGAGGCCGCCGTGCAGACCCAGGTCGTTTTTGTCCGTCAGTGTGCCCAGGATCGCCATCGGGATGGCGCCGATGCCCGTCTGTATGCAGTCGCCGTCGCGGATGATTTCCGCGACGTGCGCACCGATGCGACGAGCCGCGTTGTCCACGGCCGGCGGCTGGATCGTTGCCGGCGGCCGGTCCGACTCGACCACGTAGTCGACGCGATCCTCATCCAGTCGCATTCCCCCAGCCAATGCAGACAGGCCATGGTTCAGTTCGGCCACGACGACGCGGGCCGACTCGAGCGCCGCACCCACGAAGTCGGCATTGGGGCCCACCACCAAGCCTCCGTCGCGAGCGCGGGCAACCTGGATCAGGGCCACGTCGAGCGGCCCCCGGCGCAGGTACTCGAACACGAAGCGCATCTGCATCGGCAGGAAGCGCGCGCGTGAGCGGCGCAGGTCCGGCGTCATGAAGAAGGTGAGCATGTCCGCTTCTTCGTGCAGCGCGGTGAAGTCGAAGCGGTTCAAGCCGGGTAGCGGGAACTGGATGAAGGTCACGCCCCGGGCGACCTCGGGCTGCGCCGCCAGCGCCTCCAGCAGCGCCACGGGCTCGTTGCTGCTCGCGCTGACCCAGACCCGGTGGCCGGGCGCAAGGAGCGCGGGCAACTCCGTGGCAGCGACGCGTTTCGCCATGGTCCGCCTTGCGGCAGTCCGTCGCCTTCCCGGCACCCGTCAGGCGCGAACCGCCTCGACGATGCCGGCCACGCGGTCGAGCAGGGGCAGCACCTTGTCCGCCGGCTCCGACGGCATGTCGAAGATCACCTCGTCGAAGCCCTGCTCGATGCGACCGACGCACTGTTCAGGCTGCATGGGCGCCCCGAACAGCGAGAGCGTCAGGTCCTCGACCTTGCGGCCTCGCGCCTCCATCGCCTCGGTCAAACGTTCCATGTTGCCCGTGCCAAGTCCCCCGATCGGCATCCAGCCATCCGCGTACTCCGCGATACGGTCGAACACCCACTTCGAGTTCGCACCGATCCAGATCGGCGGCCCCCCCGCCTGTACGGGCTTCGGCCAGGACCAGATCGGGTCGAAGTCGACGAACTCGCCGTGGTACTCGGCTTCGTCCTCGCGCCAGATCTCGCGCATCGCCAGCACCTTCTCGCGGACGATCTTCCAGCGGTTCCGATAGTCCGCGCCGTGGTTCTCCATCTCCTCGCGGTTCCAGCCGGCGCCGATGCCGATCACCGCGCGGCCGCCGGAAATCATGTCGAGCGACGCGATCTCCTTGGCCAGGGTGATCGGGTCCCGCTCGATGACGAGGCAGATGCCGGTGCCGAGCCGGACCCTCTCCGTCACCGCGGCGCACGCGGCCAGGGCGACGAAGGGGTCGTGGGAGTGCCAGTACTGCTGCGGCAGGTCGCCACCACCCGGGAAGGGCGTCGCGCGGCTCGTCGGGATGTGGGTGTGCTCGGGGAAGAACATGCTGTCGAGCCCGCGTGCCTCCACCTCGCGTGCGAGTTGCACCGGCTGAATGGAGTAGTCGGTGGGAAAGACCGAGATGCCGAAGCGCGCGTTTTCGACGCCGGAAAATGCCATGGGGTCGCCTCCGTACAGGTGTGTCCAGAGCAAGTGTATTACGCGACAGCGGCAGACATGCGTTCGCTGTAGGACTCTGGCCAGTGCCGGCGTAGGACGCGCGGTGTGTGTGTCGCCGCCTCGAGTGTTGTGTCGCCGCCTTGAGTGTATTACGCGACCCCGGTAGACAGGTGTTCGCTGTAGGACTCTGGCCGGCGCCGGCGTAGGACGCGCGGTGTGTGTGTCGCCGAATGGCATGTGTGCGCGTAGCGGATTCCGCCCGGGAGGCTCGGCGCGAGCTCCCGACGATGTTCGGCGCCCTCCGGCGCGCTCCCGAGGACGCGGACACACGCGCCCGCGACCGCACACCTCGGGTATGATCGCCCACGACTCGAATGGGAGAAAGCCCCCTTGAAACCCACCGTCCTGCTCGCCTCCCTGTTCTGTCTCGCGTCGTTTCTGACGGCGCGGGGCGCAGAGGAGATCACGCCCGCGCATGTCTACCAGGCCGTCAAGCAGGTCGCCCAGGATGTCGAGTTGATCCGCGAGGTCATGGGACGCCCCCGGCTCACTGCACAGCCGTGGATCGTCAACGAGGCGCAAACTCGGCATGTCTACTACCAGATGCAGACGCTGTTCCGGAAGGTCGCACGCCTGGACCGCCAGCTGACCGGGGGAGAGACCGAGCTCCCGGAGCCCCCCACCGGGGAGATCGAGCCGCGCCACGTATTCGCTGTCGTGGTCACCGCACGCACCTCGATAGACCGCATGCGCGCAGAGCTGGACCTCGCGTATCGCGCCGAATTACCCGGGCTGGAGCCTGACCGGCAGCCCAGGGACGTTCTGCGGGAAGTCGTTCAGGTCAACCGCCAGCTGAACCTGATGCTCGACCGGCCCATCGCCGATGCGGACGTCTACGACCGGCTCGCTCTTGCCGCCGCGTACGTCGCCGGTGCGCTCACCGTGGATCCGGACGCGCCCATCTACGGTACCCTGCCGCCGTTCGATCCCGGGAAGGTTCCGGCGGACGTGTATCGGCGTGTCCTGGAGTGCCTGTCGATCACGCAGGAGATCGGTCGCCACCACAACATCGACCTGCTGCAGCTCAACCTGCGCCCGGAACTGCGGCGACGCGACATCGCGCCCTCTGACGTCTACCACCTGGCCACCACGCTCCTCGCGGAACTGGCTTACCTGACGCTCACCCTGGACGCGATGGACGTGGATCTGCCGCCCACCGAACGCCCGAAACACATCTTCCCGTCCCACGTGTATCGCATCGCCGGCATGCTGCAGGACGAACTGGCCCGTCTGGAGGCGGACCTGGACCGGGAGCAGTATCAGGGCCCGTAGATTCCGGAAGTTGCCCGTTTGAAGGCGGCGCGGAGCGCTCGCCACCGCTGCCCTTACGCGGCCCGGATGCGCACGAACTTCTGCAACGCGTGACAGTCGAGCGGCACGAGACCGCGGTTCGCGCCCGCGCTGTAGACCACCTCCGCCACGTACAGGTCACTCCTGGCGTCTGCCCAGATGCCATGGGGGGCAAAGAAGTTGCCCGGCCGAACCGGATCCGCACCGCCGAACCGCGTGATCAACTCGCCATCGAGGTCCAGGATCGCCACACTCGCATGCGGCGTGTGCGGCAGGATCTCGACATCCGGGGGACGCCCGGCCCGCTCGCCCAGTTCCGCCACGTAGAGCAGCCCGTCGGGGTCGATGAACAGGTCGTCCGGCCGCGTGACGTGCGACCACTCGGCGAGATAGCTGCCGTCCGGTGCGAACAGCTGAATCCGCGAGTTCTCGCGATCGGCGACGAGCACCCGGTCGTCCGGGTCTACCGCGATGGCGTGCGGGAGCCGGAACTCGCCGGGACCCGTGCCGGGCTCGCCCCACGAGAACAGATGCTCGCCCTCCCCCGAGAACTTGTGTACGCGCGCGTTGCCGTAGCCATCGGCGATGAACAGGTCGCCCGCCGCATCGAGCGCGACGTTCGTCACGCGATTGAACGGCCCGCCCCCGTATTGCACCGGCGTTTCGCCGACGACGAAGCCCGTGTCCGAGGGCCGGTGCCGCTCGCCGAGCGTGTCGAGCAACACGCCGTCCGTGTTGAAGATCCGGACGGTGTGATCGAAGTTGTCCGCCGCGTAGATGCGGTCGTCGGGACCGATGTAGAGGCCATGGGGATTGGTGAACACACCCTCGCCCCACGCATCGAGGAAGTTGCCGTCGCTGTCGAACACGATCATCGGGTGTTCGCCGCGGTTGAAGGCGTAGACGCGGTCCCGCGAGTCGGTCGCGACGCCGGCCACCTCCACGAAGCTCCACCCTTCCGGGAGCTTCTCCCAGCCCTCGACGACCTCGAACTCGATGCGCCGCATCATGCACCTCCGAACACATACAACGCCCGACACGGCACTGTAGGGGACGGGCTTGTCCCGTCCCGTCTCGAATTCACGTACATCCCCGGGCGACCGCAAGGGTCGGGGACGGGCGACCACAAGGGTCGCCCCTACAGCAACTCTTCGATTTTCTCGGACGGGCGGCCAACCACTGCCTTGCCGCCCCGCACCGCGATCGGCCGTTGCATCAGCCGCGGATGCTCCGCCAGCAACTTCACCACGGCGTCCACCGTCGTGTAGTCCGCAGCGTTCAGTCCAAGGTCCTTGAAATACTTGTCTTTCCGGATCAGGTCGCCGGGCGCTGCGTCGACCATCTCGAGGATCTTCCCAAGGGCGTCCTCGTCCAATGGGCTCTTGAGGTACTCGATGACATCGAACTCGACGTCTCGCTCGCGCAGGATGTCCAGCGCGCCGCGCGATTTGCCTCAGCCGGGGTTGTGGTAGAGCGCAATGCGTTCCATCGGATGCTCCTTCAGGCTTGCATCGCCAGTATAGCGCGCCGACGCCGGACAGCCGCTCATTGCACCTGCACGTCCTGCAGGGCTGCCACCAACGCCGCGTGGGCGGACGCGGACGCACCCGACAGTCCTTCCACCTCCAGAGACGTCGCTTCCGCGACATCGTGCTCGACATCGAAGAAGCGCCCATCGTCGTACAGCTTGAAGCGGCGGTCCCGAATCCAGGTCGCTTCCGGCATGCCCGGAAACCGCGGCCTGAAATCCATGAACACCCACTGCCGCGTCTCGCGCACGTCCCCCCTGAGGATCGGCAGGAAGCTCCGCCCGTCGATCTCCCGGTCATCCGGCACGGCAGCCCCGGCCACCTCGGCCAGCGACGGCAGGAAGTCCGTGAAGTCGATCAGCGCATCGGACACACGCCCCGCCTCGACGGAACCGGGCCACGACGCGAGCAACGGCACCCGTGTACCGCCGTCCGTGGAGAGGCTCTTCTCGCCCGGTACCCGCGTCCCGTCGGCAAGTTCGCTCACGATCGCCCGCGGTGTCCCGTTGTCGCCGGTCAGGAGGACGAGCGTCTCGTCACGAACCCCCTGTTTTTCGAGGGTGTCGAGGATGCGTCCCACGATCTTGTCCACGTAGGCGACCATGTCGGAGAAGTTCGCCGGGTCGGCCGCGTGGCGATCGCCCTGCCAACCCGGACCGTCGGGGGTCGGCAGGAACGGCTCGTGCACCAGCACCATGGAGTAGTAGACGAAGAACGGCTGTGCCGGTCTTTCGGCAACCTGTGTCTCGATGGCGCCCACGACGAAGTCGGCCAGGAGATCCGGTCCGTAGGCACCCTCGAAGGTCTCGGTCTCCCTGCCCGTGGCCGACAGGACAGGGTCGGCGTAGCGGCTGCCCTTCGAATCCAGAAACCAGAGCAGGTACTCGTCGAAGCCGGCCTCCGTCGGCGTCTGTCCCTGGTGCGGGCAACAGGGACCTTCCGGGTCCCATAACAGCGTGTGTCCCCAAAGCTGCCACTTGCCCGCTACGTAGGTCGCGTAGCCCGCTTCCTTGAGCAGATTGGCAAACGTGATCTCGTCCGGGGGCAGCACGCCCCACTCCGTGTAGTTGCGGTGGTTGTACCGCCCCGTCATGAGCTGCAGGCGGGACGGGGAACAGAGCGGCGTGGCGTAGGCGTGCGTGAACCGGACCCCGGACGCCGCAAGGCGGTCGAGCGCCGGCGTCTCGTAGCTGACTCCACCGTAGGCGCCAAGCACCTCGTAGCCCACGTCGTCGACCAGGATGAGGACGACGTTCGGACGATCCGGAGCCGCTTGGGCCACAATAGCGCCCAGACTGCCCAAGAGCAGCGCGAACACGCAAACCAGGCGTCCGTATTCGATCATGTCAGGTTCTCCCTCGCCGCGACCCCTGCCACCCTTTACACCGCTGGCCCGAGGGTCGTCAACCCGACCAGTCCTCCATGCCGCGTAGCACGCGCGGGGCAGCCGCCCACATGAGCGCCCTTGCAACCTTCCACCCCGGCATCGCCGCCTGGTTCCAGGACCGCTTCCCCGCACCGACGGACGTGCAGGTGCGGAGCTGGCCGCGTATCGCGGCGGGCGAACACCTGCTCATCACGGCGCCCACCGGCAGCGGCAAGACGCTCACCGCCTTCCTCTGGGCACTGAACGCGTTCGCCTCGGGCGCTTCCACACCCGGCGCCACCCGCGTGCTCTACATCTCGCCGCTCAAGGCGCTCAACAACGACATCCGCCGCAATCTCATCGAACCGCTGTCCGAACTCCGGACCACCTTCCTCGCGCGGGCCGAGACCTTCCCGAGCCTGCGCGCGCAGACGCGTAGCGGCGACACCGAACAGAGCGAGCGCCAGCGCATGCTGCGGCGCCCCCCCGAGTTCCTCATCACCACGCCCGAGAGCCTGACGCTCCTGCTGACGACCGTGCGCGGGCGGCACGCCCTGTCGACGGTCGAAACGGTGATTCTCGACGAGATCCACTCCATCGTCGAGAACCGTCGCGGCGTGACGCTCATGACCGGCCTCGAACGCCTGGCCGACCTCGCCGGCGAGTTTCAGCGCGTCGCCCTCTCGGCGACGGTTCGGCCCCTCGATACCGTGGCCCGCTACGTGGGCGGACATACGCCGGACGGGCGGCCCCGCCCGGTGGGTGTGGTCGAGTCGAACGCGGAGAAGAAGATCGAACTGTCCGTGCGCTTCCCCGAGGCCGCGCGGGTCGCGGCGGAAAACGGCCAGAAGATCTGGGAACCGCTCTCGGACAGCTTCAGGGACGTGATCGATGCCAATCGCTCGACGCTCTTCTTCACCAACAGCCGCCGCATGGCGGAGAAGATCACGCTGAAGCTCAACGACGAGGCAGTGACGCCCGTCGCGTACGCGCACCACGGCTCGCTGGCCCGCGAGATTCGCACGGAGGTCGAACGGCGCCTGAAGGACGGGGAACTGAAGGCCATCGTCGCCACCAACTCGCTGGAAATGGGCATCGACATCGGCGACCTCGACCAGGTCGTCCTCATCCAGTCGCCGCCCTCGATTGCCTCTGCCCTGCAGCGCGTCGGCCGCGCGGGACACCGGGTGGGCGACACCAGCCGCGGCCTGCTGTTCCCGACACACGCCCACGACTTCCTCGAAGCGGCCGTGGTCGCGCACGCGATGGCGGAGCGCGACATCGAGCCGCTCCGGCCGATGTCCAACCCCCTCGACGTGCTCGCCCAGGTCATCGTGTCCACGGTCGCCTCCGAAACCTGGCGCGCCGACGACCTGTACCGGCTCGTCTGCCGTGCGACACCCTACGAGACGCTGCCTCGCGAACAGTTCGACCTGGTCGTCGAGATGCTCGCCGGCCGCTACGCCGGGGTACGGGTACGCGACCTGCAGCCGCGCGTCGTGCTCGACCGCCTGGAGAACACCCTGAGGGCGCGCAAGGGCGCCGTGTTCGCGCTCTACAGCGCCGGCGGCTCGATCCCCGACCGCGGCTACTTCCAGTTGCGTCACGCCGACTCCGGCGCCGCCATCGGCGAACTCGACGAGGAGTTCGTCTGGGAAGCAACCATCGGCCAGACCTTCACCCTGGGGACACAGAACTGGCAGATCCACCGCATCACCCACAACGACGTGCTGGTGAAACCCGCCCGTCCCACCGCCACCGCACCACCCTTCTGGCGCGCGGAAACGATCAACCGGAGCTTCCACTTCGCACAGCGCATCGGCGAGTTCCTGGCTTTCGCAGACGAGCGGCTCGCCACGCGCCGGCGCGACGAAATCCTCGAACATGTCCAGTCGCAGCTGGGGTTCGACGAGATCTCGGCCAAGGAACTCGTCGACTTCCTGGAGCGCCAGCGCGACGTGACCGACCGCGACCTGCCCCACCGGCGCCACCTGCTGGTTGAACACATCCGCTCCGGCCCAGGGGGGTACAGCGGTCCCGACCGGGAACAGCAGGTCGTCCTTCATACGTGCTGGGGCGGCCAGGTCAACCGCCCCATCGCGCTGGCGCTTGCGTCCGCGTGGCGCGAGCGGTTCGATAGCGAAGCCGAGATCCACGCCGACAACTACGCGATCGCCATCCAGATCAAGGATGACGTCGACCCCGCCGCCTTCGTCTCGATGGTCACGCCGGCCAACTTCGAGACGCTGCTGCGCCAGTCCCTCGAAGCCAGCGGTTTCTTCGGCTCGCGCTTTCGCGAATGTGCCGGTCGGGCGCTGCTCCTCACGCGGCAACGCTTCAACCAGCGCATGCCGCTCTGGCTTGCCCGCATGCAGGCGAAGAAGCTCCTGACCGCGGTCGCGAAGCTCGAGGACTTTCCCGTGCTGCTGGAGACCTGGCGCACCTGCCTGCGCGACGAGTTCGACATGCCGGCAGCCGTGCAGGTACTCGCCGACCTGGAATCCGGCGCCATCTCCTGGTCCGTCACCTCCGTCTCGGTGCCGAGCCCGTTCGCCGCGGCGATCACCTTCAACCAGATCGGCCGCTACATGTACGCGGACGACACTCCCGAACGGAGCGGCCGGTCGTCCCTGTCCGACGACCTGATCCGCCAGGCGGTCTTCGACCGCAACCTGCGACCGCGCATCGACCCGGCCGTCGCGGCCGAGTTCGAGGCGAAGATACAGCGGACCGCCGCCGGATACGCACCGCGCGACACCGGGGAACTGGCCGAGTGGGTGAAGGAACGCGTGCTGATTCCCGAAGCCGAATTCCGGGTGCTGCTGGACGCGACGGGGGTTGAGCCGACCGGGGCGATAGACCGCATCGCGGCCGGCCGCGCGATCTGGTTCGTACACGCGGAGAACGCGGCCCACCTGCGACGCACCCTCCTCGGGGAGGACCTTCCGGCCGAGACGGACGACACACGTGACGCCGGACAGCTCTTCGCGGAGTTCGCGCGGTTCTACGGCCCGCGCTCGCTCGCGGAGTGGGAACAGCGGTTTCCGATGCCGCGCGGCGGGCTTGAGGCGACCCTGGCCGCACTCCTCGACGATGACGACTTCGTCGCCGGCCCACTGCTGGCGGACGACGAAGCCGAGCGGTTCTGCGACGCGGAGAACCTCGAGATCCTCATCCGGTTCCAGCGCGCCGCGAACCGGCCGCATTTCGAAGCGCGGCCCGCGAGGTGGCTGCCGCCGTTCCTCGCCGCCTGGCACCGCGTGGGCGCCGAGGCCTCGGAGAACCGGCTTCTGGACGCGATGGACCGCCTGCGCGGGTTCGCGGCACCGTTGCCGTTCTGGCTGGAGGATGCGTGGCGCACGCGGCTCGATGGCTTCGCGCCCGAACACCTCACCGCGGCCTGTGCCAGCCAGGGTCTGACCTGGCGGGGCGTCGGGCGCGAACTCGTGACGTTCGGTTTCGAGGACGAGATCGACGCCCTGGTCCCCAACCCGGAGGGGCAACCCGAGGTCGCTGCCCTCTTCGCCGATCCCTCCGCCCGCTACGCGTTCGTCCAGCTCATGGACGCGTCGCAACAGGACACGGAGGCCTTCAACACCCTCTTCTGGGACGCCGTCTGGGCAGGTCAGGTCGCGGCAGACGATCCCCGGCCGCTGCGCACCGGCCTCGAACGCCGCTTCAGACTGCTCGCAAACGCCGCGGCCGGAGACCGCCGCCGTGTCCGGGCGCGCGCGCGGCAGGCCGCCTTGGGCTGGCCCGGCAACTGGTTCCTCACACGGCCCGTCGACGCGCCGCAGGACGCCCTGTCCCGGATGGAAGCGGCCAAGGACCGCTGCCGTGTATTGCTCGACCGTTACGGCATCGTCAGCCGCGAACTGGCCAACCGTGAGGGCGGGGAGTTCCGCTGGGCCGCCGTGTTTCCGGCGATGCGCATCATGGAACTGGCCGGCGAAGTCGTCGCGGGGCTCTTCTTCGAAGAGTTCTCCGGACCGCAGTTCGCCCTGCCCATCGCGCTACGCCAGCTCGAGCGGCTCGACACCACCCGCTCGACCTTCTCGGTCTGTGCCGTGGACCCCATCGCGCCCACCGGCCTCGGTCTCGACTGGGACGCGCTTCCGCAACGCCGGGTGGCCAACCATCTCGGCTTTCACGCCGGGGCCCTGGCCCTCGTCGCGGAGAACAACGGCAAACGGCTGCATGTGTACCTCGACCCCGATGACGCCGCGCTTGACCTGCTGATCGGCCAACTCGCCGAGGCCGTGCGAAGCGACCGGCGCTGGGCCATCGAGACCGTCAACGATCGACCCGCGAAGGAGAGTCCCTACCTCCCCGCACTCGAGCGCAACCTTGCGTTGGTACGCGATCATCGCGGCGTGTACGTGGAGCGGCGGGTGTGAGCGGACGCATCCCGGTGCATGCCGCGGTCAGGGCGCTGCGGGCCGTCGTCCTTGCCGGCGCACTACAAGCGGCGGCCGGGGACGCCACGCCCGAGGCCGAAGGCTTCGTGGACCTGCACGCCCACGCAGCCGGCATCGGGGCGGGCGGCAGCGGCGTTTTCATCGGCCGCGCCATGCGGGACAGCTTCCGCTTTCCCATCTACCTGCGCGCCTTCGGCGTGAGCCGGAACGAGCTCGAGAAGGGTGGCGACGCCGTCGTGATCGACCGCATCGCCGCCCATGTCGCAGCCTCCGAGCGCGTGGAGAGGGCCGTGGTCCTGGCCCTCGACGGCGTCGTGGACACCGAGGGCAACCTGGACCGGGAGGCCACCCAGGTGTACGTGCCCAACGATTTCGTCGCCCGAGAGACAGCACGGCACCCGCAGCTCTGCTTCGGTGCGAGCGTCAATCCCTACCGGCACGACGCCCTCGAACGGCTTGCCCGAGTGCGGGACGCCGGCGCCGTCCTCGTGAAGTGGATTCCCAACATCATGGGCACGGACTGGCCGCTACAGTTCTTCCCGCTCGTCTCGCCGTACTACCACCTGAACCGCATCGGGTTCGCCGAAGCACGATCCGCGGCCGCGCTCGACAATCCGTGGGATCGGGACGTTGCCGTGAAGGAAGCGCTCCACGTGCCCCAGCATGTCTTCGCACGCGGCGCGGAACTCCTCCCGATGGAGCGCTGTTACGGTTCCGACGCAAAGACCAGCGCGCGCCTTTCGGGGCGACAGATGGCAGGCACGACATGATCCCCAAGCTGTGGCGCGGTCAATACGGTCTGGCGGCAACCTACTGGCTGTTCGGCGTGCTGGGCGGCATGCTGGTGAACGTCGTTTCGATCGCCTCCACCATCGCGTTGACGTTCGCGTTGGGGGTTGTTGTGCCCCCGTTGGCGATCGACGCGGGCAGTATCGCGGTCGGGTCGGCGTTCATGACGTGGGGGCTGGCGGTGATGGTGGTTCTCTGGCTCAACGTCGGGTACGCCGTGGTCGTGAGCGTCGGTGTCGTGCGGGCGGCGGGAGCCTATTCCGGTTCTCGCCTGTGGGCCTGGCTCGCGACACTGGCTATCGCGGTCTATTGGCTGTGGCTGGTGACGACTCTGGCATCCACGTTCATCGCTTTCCGTGGTGCCCTGGCAAGCTGACATCGCGTCCGCCGGAGCAGGCATCCCGCCCCGGTTTCAGTCTGCGGCGCTCATGGCATGAGCGCCGCGCGGTCGCAAACCGTGGTCGCCAGGCTGTGGCGTGGTCAGTACGGCCTCGCGAATACCTGGTGGCTGTTCGGGGTGCTCGGCACCGCGCTCCTGAACCTCGTCTCCGGACCGTTGAACGCGGCGGTCGCGGCAACGCCCATGGAGGGGATCGAGGGCATCGCCCTGGGGGTCGCCGCGTTGCTCGTGGGCGCGTTCGGCATCGCCTACGGCATCGTCGTGAGCGTCGGCATCGTGCGGGCCGCCAAGGCGTACGGCGGCAACCGTCTCTGGCCCCGGCTCGCCATCACGGCCACCGGGGCAGCCTGGCTGGGGGCGGTAACGTTCGTCGTTCTGTAGGGCCCGCCCCAAGGGCGTCCCCTACACCTCACGGCTCGCGCAACTTGACTGCTAGAAGACCGCCAGCGGATTGAGCGGCGAGCCCGTCCCGCCCCGGACGCGCAGCGGCGCACCGACGAACAGGAACTCCCAACGATCCCGCTTGGCCGCCTCCGCGGCGACCGCATCGAGATCGAGGTTGTCGAGGATCAGCATGCCGAGGCCCGCCAGCACGAGCTGATGCAGTGGATTCACCAGTCCCTCCACGTTCCCCGGCATGACGTCGCTCACGCCGTCGCAGCCAATCACGGCGACATCGCGCTCGCGCAGCCACTTCGCGAGCGAGGCGTGCGACCCGGCGGCTGCCTCCACGAAGTTCCACTGGCCCTTCTGCCGGACCCGTTCCCAGCGCCCGGTACGCACGAGCAGCACGTCGCCGCTGCCGATCTTGATGCCGGTCCGTTCCTCCCAGGCCTCGAAGTCCTCCGGCATGATCGCCGTGCCGGGCTCGAGGAAATCCACGCCCATGAACCAGGCCATATCCACCAGCACGCCACGGGTGAGGATGCCGTTCTTGGCGTTGTGGATGCCGAGGGTGTCGACACCGTCCACCAGGCCCTCGAAAGGCAATCCGTTGTAGAAGTGTCCGCCGTGGGCGAAGTGTGGCAGCCCGTCGACGTGCGAGTGCGCGAACCCGTGATAGGAGACCCGGTACTCGTCACCCGCCACCTGGTGGTTGCCGAAGGTCGACGTCTCCCGGTCGTGGAAGAACGGGTTCGGGTTCTGATCGTCCGCCACCGTGTTGAGGTCGAGGGCCATCGAGACCGATACGCCTTCCTGCACGAGGCGCACCGCGGCCAGGCGCTTCTCCGGCGTGATGAGGTTGAGCGTGCCGAGTTCGTCGTCGTCGCCCCACCGTCCCCAGTTCGAGATCTCCTCGAACCATTGCTGGTACTCGGCCGCGTCCACGGCCGGCGCCTTCGCCTCCATGGCCAAGGCGGATCCGGCAATGAGAGCCGTCGCGCCGACGGCGGCGCCAAGGTGCGCAAGCAGTTTCATCTTCCCTCCCGATGCGTGCTGGAACGGTTTGCGGCCAGCCTACCCCGGATTCGGCGCCGCGACCACGCAGCGTCAGGGGAGCGTCAGGGGTGATGCGGTGCGTCCCGCCAGAAGGGCTTGCGCGCCACGAATTCCCGCCACGCCCGCGCGAGGTCGGCTTCCATCCCCTGGAGCCGGTCGCGGCCCCACGCCTCGACGACATCGGCGGCGAACCGCGCCCCCACGTCCGAGCCGGCCAGGGCGTCGGCCGTGCGGCCCGCCGTCCAGGCGTCGTTCGCGGCGCCCAGCGCACGCTGCAGCCGTGCGAGGCGCTTCCGATATCGTCGCGTCTTCGCGCCTGAATAGAGGCCGTGCAGGCTGTCGCAGCCATAGCCGAAACGCTTCAGCAGCACGCGCAGGTCGTGCCGCTCGGTCATCGACCGGCGCGCAAAGTCCTCGCCGGTGTCGACGAAGCGGCGATAGCCGCGGTCCAGCATTCGTGGCGCCGCATCGCCCAGCGGTGCGTCCGCCTCTCGCGCGAGCGTCGCGGGCTCGGCCTCGGCGCCGAGCAGGTCGAGCAACAGGCGGTTGAAGCGCGGCTCGCCGAGGAGCCGGGCGACCGACCGATAGGCTTCGTCACGCCGTATTCTGCCGATGTCGTCGAGATGCCCGAGGCCGCTCGAGCCCACGGACTTCCGCACCGCCGGCAGCGACTCCTCGAGGAATACGTCCAGGTCCCGCGCGGGCCCGAGCTGCCCGAAGGCCCAACGCGCATCCTTCCTGACACCGACCGCCGCCGGCGCCAGGCGACCCCTGAAGAGGTACAGGGCGGAACGGAACCGGCGCAATGCCACGCGCATCTGGTGGACGCGTTCCGGCCCGCCGCCGAAGGGCGCGTCCAGGTTGCCGAGGAGGTGCGCCGCAGTAGCCGCGGCCACCCGGCCGAGGGCCGTCGACACGGTGTCGGAAGCCGAGAGTCTCGGCACGCGCGCCGTTACGACCGGCGGGTCCCCGGTCAGCAGCGCCACGCCCCGTGCGGCTTTCGAACGCGTCCGAACGGCGAGATGGCGCTCCTCGACCGTCGCTCGCGCCGCGGCGAGCAGATCCGATACCGGTCCGCTTAGCAGCTCGAACTCGAGCTCGGCCACCGGCAGCTCGCGATCCCCCGCAACCACCCGCCCGGTGTCGAGGGAGACGTCCACCACCGCGCCGCCCGTGTGCAACTCGGCGCTGTGGCGCTCGATGTCGGTGACGAAACGGGGGCCCATCCCACGCGTGTCGATGCCACCCATCGCGGACTGCCTGACGTCGTCCGGCAGGAGCGCGATCCGCGGCTCCGGGCTCGACAGGCGGGCGCTCCACTCGCCCCGCTCGAGGCCGGCGCCACGTTCTTCCTTGAGCGTCATCTGCGGTCCGCCGTCCGCGGCGCTCTCGCGCACGCGGAGCGTATACCCGCGTCGCCAGAGCGCGCCGTCCGGGGTGTCGTAGTAGGTACTGCGCAGGGCCCGGATGCACACGGCGTCGCCGGCCAGACCCGCGAAGGCTGCGGACAACGCGCGCCGGTCCCCGGCCAGCTTCAGCTCGGTCTCGGTGGCGGGAATGCGGTGGCTCGGCAGTACGCGCATCGGGTCCGCGAAGAGGTGGCTGGCGAACCCAAACATAGGGGACGCGCCCGGGACCGTCAACGCGTTGACAGTCAACGCGGCGAGCTTGACCGGTCGATCGATTCAATGGACCCTCTGCGCTCACCCCCATCTCTCCCGGAGACCGCCATGTCCGACGCGTCCACGACCGCCATCGTCGAGTTCCAGATCCGACCCGAGAACGTCACCATGGACGGCTGGATCGACATCTGGGACAAGCGCGCCCGCGATGCCTGGGAAGGCGAGCCGGAGACCTCGGCCTATGCCGCCGCCGTGAACCTCGAGGACGAGCGCAACGTCCTCGTGTTCGAACGCTACACACGCGGCGCGAGCAGCATCAAGAAGCACCAGGAGCGGCCTGCCCACGCCGAACTGCAGCGGACGATGAGCGAGCGCAAGGTGACCAAGCGCATGGTGATGAGCGCGCTGTTCGAGGACATCCCCGACTACGGCTGGTGGGCGCGGGCAGAGGCCGACGGCGGCGAGGGCGCGGCAGGAGCCATCGTCACCCTCCTCGGCATGCATTTTTCGGACGAGGCGATGCGGGCCGCGTTCATCGAGCTCTCCGGCGGCCATGCGGACTACTGCTGGCGCGAGGAGCCGGAGACGCTGATCTACACCGGCGGCCTGGCGACGGCGGACGCCGCCCGCCAGTTCGATCTCAAGACCGGCGACCTGGTGTTCGTGATGGTCACGACCGACATGGCAGCCACCGAGAAGCACGCCAACGATCCGAACCACCTCGCGCTCGGCGCGAAGTTTGCGGAACGGGGCGTCCAGATGGAGCAGGTCTTCCTGCGCAGCTACCGGGCGACCGGCAACGGGTATTTCTGGCGCTGACGCGGTCATGCCGGACGCTCCGGCAGCCGCCCGGCTGCCACGAGGTGGTGGCGATGCACGAATATACGTATACTCCCGACAAGTACACGTATACGCTCCTCGGATTCGGCATGAAGAGAAAGCTCACCGTTACCGTCGATGCGGAGGTGCTCCCGTTGGCGAAGCGCTATGCACGCTCTCGCGGCGTGTCGCTGTCGTCGGTCGTCGAGCAGTCGCTGTGGGCGGCCGTCCGGGAAGACAGTCCATCGTTCTCGTCGCGATGGCGAGGTCGGTTCCTGCCCTCGGATCGCGATGACCCCCGCTATGCCGCCCTGGCGGAGAAGTACCTCTGATCCTGATCGACACCGACGTACTCGTCGATCTCGCGCTCGACAGACGCCCGCACTCCGGGCATGCCGCCGAAATTGTCGACCGGCTTGAGTACGGCGGCCCTCGCGCGTTCATCGCGTGGCATACCGTCTCCAACTTCTACTACCTGGTAAGACACACGCTCGACGGATCCGGCGCGCGTGACTTCATCGTCGAACTCACACGGTTCATCGAAGTCGCCCAGACCGGAACCGACGCGATCCGATACGCCGCGGGGCTACCCATGGCCGACTTCGAAGATGCCATGCAGGTGGCGGCGGCACGCGCGTGTGGCGCTCGGAACATCGTCACCAGGAACGGCAGGGACTTCCAACGCTCGCCGATCCGGGCCATCAGTCCGGAGGAGGCACTCACGGAGCTGTTCTGACGCGTGTAGGGGATGCCCTTGTGTGGCATCCCACTTTTGTTTCACCCACACCCCGGGCGACCACGAGGGTCGCCCCTACAGGCGTCGGCGGAGGCCCACCTCGATCATGCGGCCGAGGGGATTGTGGGCGAGGGGGTCGTAGTTGAGCTGCCGGTACACCCGGGGCGGATCGCGGTCCGTCGCGTTCCAGACCGTGGCGTCGAGCGTCCAGCGCTCGTCCGGCGACGTCCAGGCGATCGTGACGTCATGGGTGGCGTGGGCGTCGATCTCCGGTTCCGCGTCCAGGTCGTGGGCATACGCCGCCGTGTGATGGACCGTCCAGCGCACGTTCAGGTCGCCGGCGCGGACGTTCAAACCAGGCCCGCGCTTTCCAGTTGAGCACGGTCCTCGCCAAGGGCGTGTCGTAGTTCAGGCGGCCGATCGCATCGTACGCGGGCCCGAACTCCCAGCCGTCGATCTCCCACGCCAGCGTCCGCGTGCCGGCCACGCCGAAGGTCCACTCGCCCCACCCCATCGGCACGCTGTACTCCGCCGAGAGGTCGACACCCTGCGTGTCCACGTCCGGCCCGTTGACGACGCTGACCGAGATCGCCGAGATGTCCGAGACCGCGCTGCGTCCGCCGAAGTGGACGCGATCGAAGTAGGGCGAGTCCGTGTCGCATGACGGCTCCTCGCTCGGACACGCGAGGTCGAGCACGCGCACGTAGGGTTCCAGCACCAGCGGCTTCTCGAAGGCGTAGCGCCAGTAATCCATGCGCACGTAGAGGCGATCCCCCGCCGTGAGCCAGTGCTCGTGGTCGAGGATCGCCCCGGCGTTGAAGGTCGATACCACCTCCGGGTCGAGATCAGGATTGCCGAGGGCGCGGATCGGCTTGAACGTGCCGATCCGGGCGATGAACTGGCGCGACG
The DNA here is from genome assembly GCA_965248075.1 of Candidatus Azotimanducaceae bacterium. Classification (GTDB taxonomy): domain Bacteria; phylum Pseudomonadota; class Gammaproteobacteria; order Pseudomonadales; family Azotimanducaceae; genus VXNE01. The sequence goes on from CBDFIL010000001.1 coordinate 271,793, forward strand.
TCGTGGCGATTCCTGCCTCGACCTGGTTGAGCGTCGGCGCCCGGAAAGCCGTCCCGGCCGAGAATCGCAGGGCCAATGTCCGGGAACATCAGGCCCTTGGAGACGTTCGAGTTGTGGGGGATCGAGAGGAAACGGGCACCGGTGGCGGCACTGGTCTCTTCGAGCCGGGCCCAGAGGTCGTCGGGATACGGGCTCTCAGCGGCCGACACCGGCTGGAAACTGCGCGCCTGCTCCGCTCCGGCATCGGTCAGCAACACCCGGTGCAGGTTCGCCCCGCCCGGCAGCGAAGTCCACTCCCAGCCGATGAGGCTCGTGAAGGCCCCCGGCTGGTAGTGTGCCTCCGCGGCGTCCACGATCTCGCCCCATGCCTCGCGCAGCACTCCCGGCGCCGGAGGAGGAAGCGCCCCGCCCGGGCGGTCTCCCCAACTGCGCGCCACTTCCCGCGGATCCGCGCCGCGCGGAAGGATGTCCCGGAACGCCGCCGGCCCCCGCCCGTCGTCGATCACGCCACGCAGCTGCCGGGTCGCGTACCAGTTGCGGATCGAGTCGAAGATACTCACATCCTCTTGCGGCAGCCCGTCGACGTAGATGCTCCGCATCCCGCCGATGTACTCCGCGTGATCGGACACCACCAGGAAATCCAGCGGCTGCTCGAGCCGCATCCACGCCCGGTGGTACGGGTGCATCACCGGGATACCCTTCGCGAACCGGTAGGCGTAGTCCGGGTCCACGGTCAGGTTGTTGTTGAAGAACGCGTCGAAGGAATAGGACGTGTGCAAGTGCGTGTCGCCCCAGAGCAGCTTCGTCTCGGCAGCAACACCCGGCGATGGCACGGCGAGCGCCGTCGCGACCGCGGCCGCAGAGACCATGGATCGAATCGTTGCGGACACATGCGTGGACGACATCCAGGCGCACTCCCTGACCTGATTGGGCCACAAGGTAGCAGACAAGCACGCAAGGCCGCCAAGCGGTGGCCGACAGCCGCGACGCTCGCCACCAAAGCCGTCGCCTGGGGCGCCGCCTTTGGCCCCAGCCCAGAGCCGGACACCCTGCTAGAGGGCGTGCGTGACGCCTCCGTCGACGGCCAGCGTGATCCCGAGGAGGTAGTCCCCGGCACGGGACGCCATGTACACGACCGTCCCGGCGATGTCCTCCGGCCGGCCCACGCGGCCGGCCGGCACGAACGCCTCGATCCGTTCGGGCTCATCCCGTGCGATGACGTTCATGTCGCTCACGAACGCCCCCGGCGCGATGGCGTTGACGTGGATGTGTTCCGGGGCCAGCCGCTTGGCCAGGCGGCGCGTCAGGTGGTTGAGCCCAGCCTTGCTCGCGCCGTACGAGTAGGACTCGTCGTCAGGAACGTAGAGGCTGTCGATGGACGAGATGTTGATGACCTTCGCCGGCCGTTCCCGGCTCGCCGCGGCCCGCAGCAGCGGCGCGAGCTGCTGCGTCAGGAAGAAGGGGCCCTTCAGGTTGACGTTGAAGGCCTTGTCCCAGCCCTTCTCCGGAAACTCGTCGAACGTCGCTCCCCATCCGGTTCCCGCGTTGTTCACGAGGATGTCGAGCCCGGTCTCGCGTGCCTTCACCGCCTCGGCAAGCGCACGCACGCCGTCGAGGGTCGAGATGTCGTTGGGGATGGCGATGCACTCGCCGAACTCGCAGAGCTCGGACGCTGTCTGCTCGCAGACGTCCGCGTGTCTCGCCGTGATGTAGGTGCGCACGCCGCGGCGCACGAGTTCCTCGGCGATCATCCGCCCGACACCCTTGCTGCCGCCCGTGACGACCGCGACACGGCCGTCGAGATCGAACATGTCACTCATGGGGAAGGCCTCTTTTCGAGCGCGGCGATGCTACACCTCACCGTCCGAACGCCACAACGAAGATCCCGCGAAGACCGGCGTAGGGGACGGGCTTGTCCCGTCCTGAGTTCATGCACGGCCCCGGAGACGGGCGACCACAAGGGTCGCCCCTTACATGGAACATCACGTAAGCCATTGATTTAACTGGGCCACGAAAAGCGCCTCTACGAGCCGCTGGCGCGCGTCGCCCCACCCATGTTCCTTGCATGTCTGCGCGGTGGACCCACCGTGGAAAGCTACAATGTCCGTCTTGATTTCGTGCACGGTGCCGGCGCGGGCTGTAGGGGACGGGCTTGTCCCGTCCCGTGGTCCAGGCTTGCACGGTCAGGCCACAGTGGACGCGCTCACGTCAGCGTGTCTCCGTCGTTCGGCCAGTACCGTTCGCGCAGCCGGCTCTTGTAGAGCTTGCCCGTGGGCAGCCGCGGCAACTCGTCGACGAAGTCGATGCTCTTCGGACACTTGTAGTGCGCGAGGCGCTCGCGGGCGTACGCGATCAGTTCCGCCTCGACCCTCGGTCCCGGCTCGACCCCCGCCATCAACTGCACGACGGCCTTCACTTCCTCCCCCATGTCCGGGTCCGGCACGCCGATCACTCCGACGTCGAGCACCCGCGGGTGGCCGACCAGCACGTCCTCCGTCTCCTGCGGATAGATGTTGACGCCACCCGAAATGATCATGAAGGACTTGCGCTCGATCAGGTAGAGGTAGCCGTCTTCGTCGAGGTAGCCGATGTCGCCGAGCGCCGTCCAGTCCGGGCGGTCCGGGTGCTCGGCCCTGCGCGTCTTCTCGGCGTCCTTGTGGTAGTTGAAGTGGCCTGCCTGCTGGAAGTAGATCACTCCGGCCTCCCCCGTCGGCAGCTCGTTCCCCGCGTCGTCGCAGATGTGGATCTCGCCGCCCATGGGTCTGCCGACCGTGCCCGGATGCGCGAGCCATTCCTCCGGGCCGACGTGCGTGGACCCGTTGGCCTCCGTGCCCGCGTAATACTCGTGAATGATCGGCCCCCACCAGTCGAGCATCCGTTGTTTCACCTCGACCGGACACGGGGCGGCCGCGTGAATCGCCACCTGGTGGCTCGAGAGGTCGTACCCGAGCCGCTCGTCCTCCGGCATCTTCAGCATCCGGATGAACATGGTCGGCACCCATTGGCTGCGGTTCACGCGGTAGTGCTCGATGGCGTGGAGCGCCGCTCCGGGTTCGAACCTGGGCATGACCACCGCCGTCCCCCCGAGCGCCTGCGTCGACAGCGACAGCATCCCCGGCGCCGCGTGGTAGAGGGGCGCCGGAGACAGGAAGACCGTGTCCGCACCGAAGCCCCAGAGCGACTCGTGGAACCGGTGGTGGGCGTTGTCGTCGGAAACCAGGGCGCCGGAAAGTGCGTGCTTGACGCCTTTCGGCCAACCCGTCGTTCCGGAACTGTAGAACATGACGGCGCCGAGGGGCTCCCGTGCGAGGGGTTCGGCGGGATGGCCCGCAAGCGCCGCCTCGTAGTCCTCGAACCCGGCAACGGCGCCACCGAACGCCAGGAACGTCTCGCACTTCGGCGTCCGCGCCGGCAGGTCCGCCGCCACCGCGGCCAGTCCGCCCGACGCCACCAGGAGCTTCGCGTCGCAGTCGTCGACGATATATCCGGCCTCGTCCGCGGTGAGATAGCGGTTCACGGGCGTCACGTACAGCCCCGAGCGTAGCGCCGCCCACATGACCTCGAAGAAGCGCAGATCGTTGCCCGTGAAGAGCGCCACGTGGTCGCCCGGCCGCAGCCCCCGGTCCCACATGAGTTGGGCGAGCCGATTGGAGCGGTCGTCGAGTTGCCGGTGGGTGATCGCCGCACCCGTCTCCGACTGGATCGCCGCCGGCTTGTCCGGGCTGATCTGCGCCCACTTGCCTGGGTACATCTGGTCTCCCCTTCCGCCCTACGAGATTCGCGATCCCACGCGCCGCGCTCGCCGCAACAGGTCTCGACGAAGCACCATGCCGTCTGCACCGTGCCGTCGGCCGCCCGCTGAAATAAACTACACGGTACCGCCCGCCCAGGAAAAGGTACGACATGCAAGCCGAGGAAGCCAAGAAACGCATTCTCGAGGGCGAGCGCTCGCAGGCGGTCCGCCGCAAGCTGATCGAGCGCACGCGGAAGTCCGCAGCGGTCAAGTCGCGGGGAGAGGACACGCTGTCGCAGGAGGTCGTCGAAACGGTGAGCTTGCCGCACCCGATCTACATCGACTCCGCCGACGGCGGCACCATGACCGATGTCGACGGGAACACCTACATCGACATGACCATGGGGTTCGGACCGTGCGTCCTCGGCCACCGCCCGCCAGCGGTCACGGCCGCACTCGCAGCCCAGCTTGAGAACGGATGGCACTTCGGCATCCCCAACGCGCTACAGGTCGAACTCGCCGAACTGGTGGAAGAGGCCTCGCCCTGCGCCGACAAGGTCGTCTTCTGCAACACCGGCACGGAAGCGACGATGTATGCGATGCGCGCCGCCCGGGCCTTCACCGGCAAGCCGAAAATTGCCTCGTTCGCCGGCTCCTACCACGGCGCCCACGACTACGCGCTGATTCACGCCAATCCGAACAGCCCGCGCTCGAAGCCGATCGGCATGAGCGTCGGCAATGGCATCCCCGACGCCATTCGGGAGGAGACCATGCTGGTCCTGCCGTACCGGAACGACGCCGCCTTCGAGTTGATCCGCGAGCATCGGGACGAACTGGCGGCGGTCATCGTCGAACCCTCCCAGAACTCCAACCCCCGACTCGACTCCGGCGCATTCCTCGAAGGCCTGCAGACCGCCTGCCGGGAGAACGATGTCCTGCTTTGCTTCGACGAGGTCGTCACGGGCTTCCGCATCGCCTACGGCGGCTGCCAGGAGTACTACGGCATCACGCCGGATCTCGCCACCTACGGCAAGGCCATCGCCGCCGGCCTGCCGATCGGGGCCGTGGCCGGCCGCCAGGAGGTCATGAACTGCTTCTCCGGCAAGGACGGCGCGCCGCGGGTGTTTTCCGGCGGTACGTTCGGCGGCAATCCCCTGTCGATGACCGCCGGCGTCGCGGCGATGCGCGAGATGCGCGACACGAAGGACACCCTGTACCCCTACCTGATGGAACAGGGTAACCGGCTGGCGTCGGAGGTGAACGCGTTCTGCGCCGAACACGGCTTCGCCGCCCAGTTCATGAACGCCGGTTCGATGGTGTATCTGCGTTTCCAGGAGACGCCGATCAACGATTCGTTCGACTTCACCGAGGACGGCAAGTGGGCGGAACGGGAGTTCTACCTGCATCTGCTCGGCTACGACGTCATCATCCCGGGCGTGCACCTGGCCTTCCTCTGCGGTGCGCACAGCCCCGACGACGTCGACCGCATCATCGACGGCTGCAAACAATCGTTCGGGGACCTGCGCGCCGACAATCTCTACTGACCGTGTCCCGCCGATGAGTGAAGACGCGGCGCCGTCCGGGCCGGCCGCGCAGCGCGCCCGGGCGGCAGACCTCGTCGCGCGGATGTCCGTCGACGAGAAGGCGGCCCTCTGCTCCGGGCTGAGCTTCTGGCATCTCGAGGCGAACGAGCGCCTCGGGGTGCCGTCGGTCATGGTCACCGACGGTCCCCACGGCCTGCGCAAGCAGTCGACCGCCGGAGACCACGTCGGGCTGAACGCGAGCGTGCCGGCCACGTGCTTTCCGACGGCATCGGCGCTCGCGAGTTCCTGGGACCGCGACCTGCTGCGCGAAATCGGCGTCGCGCTGGGCGAGCAGTGCGTCGCGGAGAACGTGACGGTGCTGCTCGGCCCCGGCATGAACATCAAGCGCCATCCGCTGTGCGGGCGGAACTTCGAGTACTTCTCCGAGGATCCCCTGGTCACCGGCGCAATGGCGGCCGCGCTGGTCGACGGCATCCAGTCCCAGGGGGTGGGCGCGAGCGTCAAGCACTTCGCCGCCAACGACCGGGTGCTGGGACTCTCCGCCGGCCTCGATCTGGAAATGCCCGCGAGCGAGCGGCGGCGTCAACGATGGCCGCATCGTCCGGGCAGTGCGCGACGGTCGGCTGCCGGAGGCGGAACTCGATCGTACGGTGCGCCGTAACGTCGCCCTGAGCCTCGCAGGGGCGGAACTCGAAGGGCGCGACCCGGACCTGGACCAGGACGCACACCACGCCCTGGCACGGCGCGCGGCCGCCGAGTGCACCGTCCTCCTCAAGAACGAAGAGGGGCTCCTGCCGCTCGGGACCGACAGCGACATCGCCGTGATCAGCGCCTTCGCCAAACAGCCGCGCTATCAGGGCGCCGGAAGCTCGCAGGTGACGCCCACACGGCTCGACTGTGCCTTCGACGCCATCGAGGCCCTCGTACGCGGCTCGACCTACACGCCCGGCTACGACGCGCAGCGCGGCGATCGGAACGATGCGTTGATCGCGGACGCGGTGGCGGCGGCGCGCGGCTCCGAAGTCGCCGTCGTCTTCGCCGGCCTGCCGGCCATCTACGAATCCGAAGGCTTCGACCGTGCCCACATGGGCCTGCCCGAGCAGCACGACCGGCTGATCGAGGCGGTATGCGAGGCCAACCCGCGCACGGTCGTGGTCCTCGCGAACGGTGCACCGGTGGAGATGCCCTGGGTGGCGGCTCCCGCGGCGATCCTCGAGGGGTACCTCGCGGGCCAGGCCGGGGGCACCGCCATCGCCGACATCCTGTTCGGCGTGGCGAGTCCGGGCGGCAAGCTGGCGGAGACCTTCCCGCTGCACCAGGCCGACGTGCCGGCCGACCGGTGGTTTCCGGGCTCCGGCCGACAGGTCGCCTATCGCGAAGGGCTCTACGTGGGCTACCGATACTTCGACAGTGCCGCTGCGCCGGTGCTGTTCCCCTTCGGACATGGCCTGACCTATACGCGCTTCGAGTATTCGAACCTGCGTATCGAGCCCAACGGCTTCGACCAGGGCGGCGCAGTCAGCGTCAGCTTCGACATCGCCAACACCGGCGCCAGGGAAGGTGCGGAAGTGGTGCAACTCTACGTGCACGACGTGGAGTCGAGCGTCTATCGGCCGGAGCAGGAACTGCGTGCCTTTGCCAAGGTGCGTCTCGTTCCCGGGGAGACCCGGCAGGTGGACCTCACGCTCGGCGACGACGCCTTCGCCGTCTACGACGCGGCGGCCGGGGCCTGGGTGGTAGAGGCCGGGGACTTCGAGATCCGCGTCGGCGCGTCGAGCCGCGACATCCGGCTCACGGCAACCCTGCCGGTGCGGTCCGATCAGGAGATCGATCCAGCCATGTGCGGTTCAGGTCCGGACCGCGCTCCCGCGATCGGCCACGGCGGGCTCGCGGTATCCGATGCCGCCTTCGCCGCCATGCTCGGCAAGCCATTGCCACCACCGGAATCGCCGCGACCCTACCACGTGAACTCAACACTCACGGAAATCGCCGAAACCTGGCTCGGGCGCCTTCTGAAGGAGCGGGCCGTGCGCAACTTCCAGCGCCAACTCGGTGTCACCGCCCGCGACGAAACCAATGCGCGCATGTTCGAGGAGATGGCCAACAACATGCCCCTCCGATCCCTCGTCCTGTTCTCCCGAGGACGGCTCGGTTTCCGTACCGTCAGCCTTCTGATCGCCCTGCTCAACAAGCGCCTCTGGCACTTGCTGCGCATCCTGCTACGCCGGTCCGGAGACGACTTCCCCGCAGATCGCCGTCAGGGGTCAGGCGAACGAGCGGCGATCGCTCGCTGACTCAGCCGTACAGGTGCATCCGCAACGGGTCCAGCGACACGATGCCGCCGCAGTCCTCGTGGTACGCCGAGAGGTACTTCGTCGCCCGGGCGTTGCGCCCCGGGGACTCGGTATGGTCCCGATAGCCGTAGACGACGCCCTGCTGGGCGAGGATCGCGAAACGCGGCGGGTGCCGGTCGAGGGTCTCCTGTGGAACCCGGTCGACGAGGTCCTCTTCCGTGCGCATGAACGGGCGCGCCATCAACACCGGCATGCTGACGCGCAGGCCGGACGCGGTGCGCGGGAACGCGCCGTGCCACGTGTTGCCGTGCCAGACCACCAGGGAGCCGGCCGGCGCCTCGACCGCGACCGCGGCGGGATTGCCGCCTTCGCCCAGATTCCCTTCCGCATCGTGCGGCGCGCGGCACCACTTGTGGCTGCCCGGCATGAACGCCGTCGCACCGTTCTCGCGGTCGAAGTCTGTCAGCACGTAGGTGGCGTTGCAGACCAGCGCCTCGTGCGGGTACGGCGAAGGGAGCAGCGTGTCGCAGTGCAGGTCGAGCGCACTCTCGTTGCGCCCCTTCAGGAAGCACCCCATGCTCGAGAGCACGACGCCGTATCCGCACAGGTAGGTCGTCATCGCCAGGAGCACCGGGTTCATCAACGCTTCCTCGAAGACCCTGCCTTCGAGGAGCAGCGACTGCACCAGTTCTCCGAACGGCGAGTCGCCCCCCGTCTCGGCGTAGCGGCGCTTGAAGCCCACGTGAGTCGAGCCGGTCTCGAGGTCCGGACGGACTCCGCTGCGCCTTTCCGCCACGTCCAGCACCGCTGCGAGCAGGCGGTCCGCGAGTCCGTTCGGGCTGGCCAGTTGCGGAGGAATGACGGTGAAGCCGTGGGCGTCGAGATCGGCCACGTAGGACGTGAGCCCGAGGGTCCGGATTTCCTCCCAGATCCGCGCCAGCGGGTCCGGGGCATCGCCTTCGGGACGCGAATCGTAAAGGGCCATGACGTGCTCCTGGCACCGCAGACGACGGGCCATGCTAACGTTGCCCGTCCGACACGCGCAACGGCACACACAAGGCGCCCGAGGAGCGGCTCTCCCTGCCTTTAGTGTGCTGGGTCACAAATAGCTTTGTCTTTGCGGTAGCGCATTTTTGTCGCTGGCAAGGCGCGTCCGACGATCAGTGGTAGGCCCCACGGGAGGAGGCGCAACGCCGCCAGCGGCGAAAAGGCGCAGCGCAAACGTGAAGGTATTTGTGACACAGTGCATTAGCGTGCGTTCGCAGCGCCATCCGCCTACGCCGCGCTCCGTCCCGTCGACGGGGACTGATGGCGCAGAAGAGAGGAGCAGAGCAATGAACGTCGCGGAACTCGACCGGGACTACCTGGTCCACCCGCTATCCGAACTGCGTCGTGACCAGGACCGTCGCCTGGTGGTTGCAGCCGAGGGTATCCGCATCCATCTGGAGGACGGGCGCACGCTGATCGACGGGCTCTCCGGACTGTGGAACATCCTGGTGGGGCACGGCCGACAGGAGATCGGCGACGCCGCGACGCGCCAGATGCAGACGCTGCCCTACTACCCCGCCTTCTGGGGCTACACGTCGGAGCCCGCGGCCGTGCTGGCGAAGCGCCTCGCCGATCTCATGCCCGAGGCGAGCGGGATCCGGCGCTTCCTGTTCACGTTGTGTGGCTCCGACGCGAACGAGATGAACTTCCGCATCGCCCGGCAGTACCACGCCATCAAGGGCAACCCGGACCGCCAGAAGATCCTCTCCCGCCGCCTCGGCTACCACGGCATCACCCGCGGCGCCGCGAGTGCGACGCGCCTCGACATGTACCACTGGTTCGACAAGCCGGACCCGCTGCACATCGAGGTGGACACGCACGCCACCGATCGGCTCGAGGAGACCATCGCCGGCGAAGGCGCCGCGACCATCGCCGGCTTCGTCGCCGAACCGGTCCTCGCGACCGGCGGGGTGATTCCGCCGCGGCCCGGGTACTTCGAGGCCGTCCGCGAGATCTGCGACCGGCACGACATCCTCCTGATCTTCGACGAGGTCGTCACCGGCTTCGGCCGCACCGGCAGCTGGTTCGCCATGGATTGGGTCGGCGCACATCCCGACCTGCTGACGCTGTCGAAAGGCATCACCAGCGGTTACCTGCCGCTCGGCGCCGTGGGCATCGGCCCGAGGGCCTACGACGTGTTGCGCAACCAGGTGCCCGAGGGCGTGCCCTTCATGGCCGGCCAGACACTCAACAACCACCAGACGTGCTGCGCCGCGGCGCTCGCCAACATCGGCATCATCGAGTCCGAAGGCCTCGTCGAGAACAGCCGCGAAACCGGCGGCTACCTGCTCGCACAACTGCGGCAGGCGTTCGCGGAGCATGCCGAGGTCGCGGAGATACGCGGCGTCGGGATGATGGCCGGCGTCGTCTGGCGCCGCGGCGACCGCCGCACCGAGAGGCTGGAGCGCATCTCCAACCGGGCATTCGAAGGCGGCCTGATCGTGCGGGCGAGCGAGGACACCACGATGCTTGCACCGCCGCTCTGCACGACCCGGGCGGACGTCGACGAGATCGTCTCGATCCTCAGGGACGCCGTCGGCGCCGCGTTATAGGAGACCGGAGACATGACTGGCGCCGCCGTCGAGACGACCCATGGCCCCGTGATCGGCACGGCGGAAGACGGCCTGCAGTTCTTTCGCGGCATTCCCTTCGCAGCGCCCCCGGTTGGCGACCTGCGCTGGTTGCCGCCGCAGCCCGTCGAACCCTGGCGCGAGGTGCGGCCGGCGACGCAGTTCGGCCCCCACTCGCCGCAGAACGCCATCGTCATCGGCATGGGCAACGATCTCGACCGCGTCGAAGGGAGCAGCAGCGAGGACTGCCTCTACCTGAACGTCTGTACGCCGGCCCTGGACGACGCCCGGCGTCCGGTGATGGTCTGGATTCACGGCGGCGGCTTCGTGATGGGTTCGGGCACGATGCCGATCCACGACCCGCGCCATCTCGCGGCCACGGGGGACGTGGTGATCGTCACCCTCAACTATCGAATGGCCACCTTCGGCTTCCTGCGCCTCGATGCATTGACCGGAGGTGCGATCCCCGCGAGCGGCAACGAGGGTCTGCTCGACCAGGTCGCCGCGCTCACGTGGGTACGGGACAACATCGAACGCTTCGGCGGGAACCCGGGCAACGTCACCACGTTCGGCCAGTCCGCGGGGGGCTTGAGCATCGGCTCCATGTTCGGCATGCCCGCGGCCGACGGACTCTTCCACCGGGGCATCCTGCAAAGCGGCGCCTGCCACACCGTCCAGCCGGCCGATCTCGCCGATCGCATCGCGGCCCACGTCCTCGAATCGGCGGGCGTGTCACCCGACGATCCGGCAGCGCTGCGCGCGATCGCGACCGACCGGCTCGTCGAGATCGAGGCGCAGATGTCCAATCCCATGACGGCGAACCCCGAACTCGGTGTGACGCCCTTCGAGCCGAACGTCGACGGCAAGGTCATCCCGCGGCCTCCGATCGAAGCGGTCCGTGAGGGCTCGGCCGCAGGGATCGACGTCCTGGTCGGAGCCACGCTCGACGAGTACAAGCCCTACACCGACGCGTTTCCCGGGCTCGACGAACTCGGTCAAGCCGCCGTCGTCGCGATGGCGGCCGCCGAGTACGGCCGCATCGAGGGGCGCGACCTCACGCGCGAGGTCGAGGGGCTGGTCGCGGCGTACCGCCGCGCACGGGAGGCCAAGGACCTGAGCGTGGCACCGGCGGACTTCTTCCTGGTGCTCGAGGGCGACCGCAACTTCTGGATGCAGGCGGTCCTGCTGGCCGAGGCCCAGACGCCCCATCCCGGCCGCGTCTTCAACTACATGTTCACCTGGCAGTCGCCCTGGCGCGACGGCGCGTACGGGGCTTTCCACGGTCTCGAGGGCGGCTTCGTGTTCGGGACCATCGATTCCACCAACTCGCGCGAGTTCCATGGCGCAGGTCCGCAGGCGGATGCCCTGGCCGCCTTCTGCCAGAACGCGTGGCTCAATTTCGCAAGAAGCGGCGACCCATCCGGGCCCGGCGTCGGGGAGTGGCCGGTATACGGCACCGAGCGGGCCACCATGCTGCTCGGAGCGGAACAGTCGGTGACGCTGGACTTCAACGCGGCCGAGCGGCTCGCCTGGGAGGCGGCCGGGCATCCGGCGGTCGGGAGGATGTAGCAGACCGCAGGACCGGCGCCCGGTTCCCGTTGCCAGGCTCCGTATTTCCGATATTCCGAAAATATGGTAGCGTAACGGCTTGCTCAATGTCAGGGAGCACGCACATTGCCGGTCACCCTCCTTGTATCCAGCCGCGGTCAGATCACCCTGCCCGCGGCAACGCGCCAACGGCTCGGCATCCGGGGCGGCGATATCGTGATCCTCGAAGACCGGGACAACGAGATCGTCCTGAAACCCGCCGTCGTGCTGGAAGTCGAGCACTACAGCGACGCCCAGATCGCGCAATGGGACGAAGTCGACAAGCTCGACCCCGAGGATCGTACTCGGGTGCATGACGCTGTCATTTCGGACCGGTGAAGCTCTTCCTCGATGCCAACGTCCTCTTCACCGCAGCACACAATACGAGGGGCAAGGCATCCCTGATCCTGGAACTCGGCCGGCAAGGTGCCTGGACCCTCGCGACAAGCCGCTACGCCGCCGAGGAGGCGCGACGGAACCTGCAGAAGAAGTTACCCGAGGCCGTGGACAACCTGACCGCTCTCCTCCGCGGAGTGGAGTTGGCTCCGCACCGGTCCGAGGCGGCATTCCCACCGGCGCTCGTCGAGAAGGACCGTCCGATCTTCCAGGCAGCGGTCGCGTGCGGCGCCAGCCACCTGCTGACCGGCGACCTGAAGGACTTCGGGCGCTTCATGGACAGGCCCGACGAGACCTTCGACATCGTGGTTCAGACCGTTGCCCGATTCCTTGATTCGGTCATGGAGGCGGGCGGCGTGTCCGGGTCTCCAGGCACTGCTCAGAGACGCCACCCGACCGAGACGAACAGCCGCCGACCGCGCGGGTCGGTCGAGCGTGGATCGTAGCTGCCGGCGATGTTCACGAACGGTGGATCTTCGTCCAGCAGGTTGACGCCGCCGAGCGCGATCCAGGCGTCCGTCCCCGCGCGCAGGATCTCCCCGAGCGACCATCGGACGTTGCAGTCCAGCGTCGTGAACCGTTCGATGTCTCCACCCGCGTCGTCGTCGTAACCCCCCACATGCCGCGCCAGGGCGGTCACCCGATACGCGGCCCGGGACCAGGACACGCCCGCGACCCCCTTGAACCGCTGGTTCGGCGCGCCGACGTTTGCCCGGTTGAGCTTGCCGAGCCCGTCCACGTCGACTCCGGCGTTCGTCACGTCGTAGCGCTCAAGCCAGGTCGCTTCGCCCCAGGCGGTCACGGTACCGAAGGCCGTCTCCGATTCCGTCCGGAACGACAGATCGATGCCCGCCGTCTCGATCCGGTCGGCGTTGATGAAGGCAACGTTCACGATGGAGATGGTGCCCGCCGACGTGCGTTGGATGCGCGGGTCGAACGGATCGGCGTTGACGATGGCCTGGGCATTGTCCTTGCGCAGCACATCGCGAAACGCGTAGCGCCAGTAGTCCGCGTTCGCCGCCCAGGTGTCCCCGCCACGCCATGTGATGCCGATGTTGAACGCCCGGGACGTCTCCGGCGCAAGGGACGCATCGCCCACCGTCCGTCGTCCCGCAAACGTCGTGGATCCGTCGTGATCGAGAATGTTGGTGAAATTGGTCTGGGCGCCCCGGGTCTGGAGCGGAGACGGCGCCCGGAACGAGGTGCTGAACGAGCCGCGCAGCGAGAACGCCTCGTTGGCGCGCAACAGCAGCGTGAGCTTCGGGTCGAGCGTATCTCCCACACCGCCGCCGTAATCCTCGTACCGCAGGGCGCCGGTCGCCTCGAACCACTCGCCCACCGGCAGCCACAGCTCTCCGTAAGCGGCAGTCATATCGTCCCGCGCCGAGTAGTCGGGATTCCCGATCAGGAAGGCGAAACCGTCGGTGCGGGTGACCTCATCGTAGGAAAACTCGAGATTCTGCTTGCGGTATTGCACGCCGACGGCAAAGCCACCCCGGTAGCCCGGCAGAAACCCCGTGAGGTTGGCTTCAAACGTCGTGAGCCGGGACTCTCCGTCGCCGAGATAGTCGCCGATGATGAACCTGCGCAGTTCCGGCGCATTGAACAGCGGATCCCCGGGGCAGCCGCAAACGCCGTGCTGAAGGGGTTGAAGTAGCGGCAGTCGCCCTGCCCCGCCGATGCCGATGCCGCGGCGGAACGCCCGGCGTCGCAGGCGTCTCCCCCGAAACCCTGCAGGCTGGCCTGGAAGTTCGCCGCGATCACGTCGCGGGGGTTGAGTACCGCGTCGTTGACCGCGTGCACCATCGCGAGTTCCCAGGACGTGGCTGCCGAGAACGCGCCTTCGAGACCGACGGCGAACCGCGCCGTATCGTGCTCGTAGTAGTTCAACTCCGGCGGCTGCCCGTAGCCGTACGGTCGACCCTGGAACCAGACGTCTTCACCGAAAGGGTTCCCCGGGTGGTCGCCCGGCACGCGAGGCGTATTGAGCACCGGGAAGCTCGGCGACACGTCGCGGCTGATGTCGTTGCGTGCATAGCCGAGTTCGGCCCAGGCCTCGGACGTCTCGCCCCAACTCCAGTCGAGTCGGACGAAGACTTGCGTGCGGCGCTCGTCGGGTGACACGGTGACCTGCGGGGCATAGTCGAAGCGACAGATCGTGCTGCCGTCCGTCAACTCCTGCAGCAGACCCTCGTAGCCCGCACCCGGGATCGGCCACGGTGCGGCCGAGGGATGGAACATGGAAGCTGCCGGGGTTGCCGAAACCGCTGGTCGAAGGCCGCAGCCACTCCACCTCCGTCAGAACGAGGCTCGTGCGATCGAGATGGCTCACCGCCAACAGGTACGTCGCGTCGTCCCCAAGCCGGCCGCCGAGGACGCCGTCGAGCGAGAGGTCGTCCTGCGAGCCGTCTCCGACGCGGCTGCGATACTCGGCCTGCACTTCGACACCCTCGAAGCCACCTCGCGTGATGAAGTTGGCCACACCGGCGACGGCCTCGGAGCCGTAGATCGCGGCCGCCCCGTCCTTGAGGACCTCGACCCGCTCGACCGCGAGCATCGGGACCAGCGCGGCGAGATCCACGAAACTCGAACCGTCGTCCGTCTGCACGGCGGAGAGCACCTGACGCCGGCCGTTCAACAATACCAGCGTCGAGGCGACCCCGAGACCCCGCAGGTTGAGGTTCGCCGTGCCGACCGTGAAGTTCTGGGTCAGATTGTCCGAGTTGTTCTCGGCCCCCGCGTTAATCGCGAGCACTCCGACCAGGTCGCGCAGGTCCTTGAGCCCTGCGGCGTGCATCGTTTCGTGGTCATAGTTCGACAGCGGCGACGGCGAATCGCCCTGCCGCCCGATGCGGCTGCCGGTCTTTGCCGTCGCGACGACTTCCTCTACCACGCCCGGCTCCGCCAGGATGCCGCCGGCAGCCAGCGTGAGGGCCCCGGCGAAGACGGACAGGAGAGGCCGCGCCCGTGCTCGCAAACGACCGTACGGGAAGCCCCGACGGTACACTTCGCACCCTTCGTGCAACGCCAATGACTCTCGTGCGCCCTCGAACGGCATCGATGCGAACATCCCGAGTGGCTGTCCCAAGCCTCGAAGGTTACAGCCTATTCGACACAGCCGTCGCCGCACACGCACCGGATCGACGTGTGTTATGTTCGCCAACCGACCGGGTGGCGGCCCGTGAAATGGCCGTGCCGTCCCGGCGCCCGGGGGCGCCAGCATTCCCTCCGCGCTCGAGCCGATGGGGGTGAGATTTGCCTGTCACGTTGCGCCAACTACGTTACTTCCACGCGGTAGTGGAACACGGTTCGTTCAGCCGCGCGGCGGAGCGGGTGTTCGTCTCGCAGCCCGCACTCTCGTTGCAGATCCGCGAACTGGAAGGAGCCTTCGGCGCACGATTGCTCGACCGCGACAAGCAGGGTGTTCACCTCACCCGGCTGGGACGGGACGCCCACGAACAGACCCTGCGCATTCTCGACGAGGTACTGGTCCTCGAGACGATGGGGAAGCGACTCGGTAGCGGGCCGCTGCGGATGGTGGTGGGGATGGTCTCCACCCTCACGCCCTACCTCCTTCCCGGACTGATCGAACGCCTCGGCGCCGCGCCGACCCTGGTCGAGATCGACGTCCGGGAAGGCTCGGGTCAGGACCTGATGGCAGACCTGCTCGCCGGCCGGCTCGATGCCGCCATTCTCTCGCTGCCGCTCGGATTGCTCGAACTCTCCGAGCGGGAGTTGTTCGAAGACCGTTTCGTTCTCGCCGGCAGCCCCAAGCGGCTCGCGGCGTTTCGCGCGCTGGGTGACGTGCCGCGTCCGTCGGACCTGGCGCAGTCCGACATCGGGCCGCTCCTCACCCTCGCGGAGGGAACACTGCCTGGGACAACAGGTCGTGGGCGCGTGTTCGATCTCGCGCTATGCGGAGGTCCATCGCGGCGCGCAGTCGCTCGCGACGCTGTCGCGCCTGGCCGCCGGGGACGCGGGGCTGACCCTGCTCCCGGAGACCGCCGCCCTGTGCGAGCGGGCCGCCTGTCCCGGCCTCGAGCTGCTGCGCTTCGCTGCCCCCGAGCCCGCCCGGCGCATCGGACTTGCGCACCGGGTCGCCGCCGAAGGCCAGCAATGGATCGAGGTGCTCGCCGATGCCGCCAAGGCGGCCGCGCAGCCGCTCCTCGACGACGCCCGCGACACGATCGGCGCACCCTCCGTCCCGGAGCCCACCACCCGGCAGTCCGTACCGTAGCGCCACCAAAGCCGTCGCTCTGGGGGCGCCGCCCCCTGGCCTCCACCCGGAGCCGATCCAGCACGGCATCGGAATCCCTTATGGGCCCGGTAAGAAAACGGTATTGGGCGCATCCGGGGCCGGTCGCTATATTGGAATCGTCCGGTAGGGCCCTGGCCGTCCCCCCCCTCCACGGCCCACGACAGGATCGGCGGTCCGGCAAGCTGTAAAAAGCCCGGGCTGCCCCCCGGCGGTCGCGAACAGTGCCCCGTTCGCGACCGCCCCTATTGAGAAGTAAGCGTCAACGGGGCCACCATCGTCGACGAGCCTGCGCCGTGGAACGGCGCAGGCTCGGAGGTCGGTCAGATTGGGCGACAAGCGGCGCGAGCGGCGGCGGTTGACCAGGGCGTCGGACTTTGGGTCCTCCACGCCGCCTGGATGGCGCACCAGCATCTGGTAGCACGGGAGTTTCGCGCCAGCGAAACTCCCAACGCGAACGAAGTTCGCGCGCTATCCGGGGTGTTCCGCAAGGAATACCTCGGCAATACCGATGCCACTCTCTCCCGCCACCGCATAGAGCAGGAACACGCGGCCGTCCTCCACGTAAATCGCCGGATCCCGTAGCTGGTTCACTTGGCCGTACGCCGTGCTGCGCACGGATGGTTCGAGGGGCGCAGCCGCGCCTTCCCAGTCGCGTTCGGGGCGCAGCACCTCCGTCGGCTCGGACGCCTGCCAGGACATCCAGTCGCCCGACACGTCGATGGTGCTGAGCAGGATGCGCTCCGGCACCTGCCTGACCTGCGTCCAGAAGACGTACAGCGTATCGCCCCGCTTCAGCATCGCGGCGTGACGCATGTCCGGATTGAACAGCAGCGGCCCTTCCCCGAACCCGGTGAATCCGTCCCGCGATCGATAGAACTGACCCGGCATGGCCATCGCATAGGTCATCCCGGCGTGTTCGAACACGCGCATGTAGGTCTTGCCGAGGATCTCCGGCATGGCCTCGAATCGAATTCCGTCCGACGAGGTCGCAACGCGGGTGACCTGCATGCCCGGACCCTCCAGACCATGGAAATACATCACCACCCTGCGTGATGCCTCGTCCACATGGACATCCGGTGACGCAATGTGGACGGCCGTGAGTTCATGCAGGACATCGTGGCTCAGGTTCCGTTCCGCGACGCGGGCCTCGACCGTCTCGAGGAGTTCCGGTGGCACCTCGGGCGCCTCCGTAGGGAAGAGCGAGTCCGCAAGCTGCAGGCTGCCGGGCTCGTATACGGTCCAGGGCCCCGTCAAAGCGTCGGCGTACGCCAGGCGGATGAAGCTGCCCTTGTGGTCCGCGAAATAGAGGTAGTACTCGCCGAGCCGGTCCTCGACCCAGCGCGGCACCCGGATGAGCGACGGGCCCTGGATGTTCACCCCGATGCTCGGGTGGGTGGATGCGTCGACGATCGGGGCGTCGAGCAATCGTTCGACGCGAACGGCGGTGTCTGTATCGGCAAGGGCCATATGGGTCACCAGTGCAAGAGCGGCCGCCGCCCAACGCACAGCGATGGACTTGAGCGGGAGTTTCGTTGGAACATTCATGCTGACGGCACAGATGGAAACCGCAAGCATGTTCTACGAACTTCGCCAGTACAAGATCTTCCCCGGCAAGATGGACGAGTGGGTCGTGTACATGGAAGGGACGATCATCCCGTTCCAGGTCGCCCGCGGCATGGTCATCACGGGCAGCTTCCGCGGGGAGGAGGACGACTCGGTGTATGTCTGGATTCGCCGTTTCGCATCCGAAGCCGAGAGGGAACGCCTCTACGAAGCGGTCTACGGCAGCGACGAGTGGACGAACGACATCGCCCCCCGGGTCGGCGCACTGATCGACCGGGACGGGATTCACGTGCAGCGCATCGTGCCGACGCCGAAGTCGGTGGCGCAGTAGGCGTCCGTGGGCAAGAACATCACGGAGGCCATCCGCGAGGTCTGCCTGTCGTTCCCGGAGAGCGAGGAGCGGCCCTCGCGCGGATCCCCCGACTTCCGCGTGCGCGAGAAGACCTTCGCCACCTACGCCGTCAACCACCACGGAGACGGGCGTATCGCCCTGTGGCTGAACGCCCCCGACGGCGCCCAGCGCTTCTATTCGGAAAACGAGCCGGAACACTACTTCGTGCCGCCCTACGTCGGTCCCCGCGGATGGCTCGGGGTGGAACTCGACCGGGGACTCGACTGGCGCACCGTCGCCAAGCGGGTACGCGAGGCCTACGAGAAGACGGCGCCGGCCGCCCTCGTGCGGACCCTCGGACCCACGCTCGAGATCGAGCCGCCCACCGAGACCCTGGACCCGGAGGACTTCGACCCCCTGCTCGAGCCGCGCGCCCAGGCGAAACTGGAAAGCCTGCGCACGCTGTGTCTCGAACTGCCGGAAACCAGCGAGTCGACCCAGTTCGGTACCCCCGCCTTCAAGGCCGGCAAGAAGACGTTCTGCGGCGCGCACCGCTACGGCCGCCGCATGCACCTGGAGTTCCGGGTGGGTCGGGACCGGCAGGCCATGCTCACTTTCGACAGGCGTTATTCGATTCCGAGGTACACCGGCCACAACGGCTGGATCCACCTCGACGTCGAAGATCAGGTGGACTGGGACGAAGTCCGCGCACTGGCACTCGAGAGCTACCGTCACTTCGCGCTGCAACGCATGCTGAAGGCGTTGCCGGCCGAAGCTGACCGACGCGGCGTCGCTGACGCATTGCATCACCGGGACATCGACACTCAGGAGGCAAGATGACCATTCGCGTACTGTGGCCGAGGAGCTTCGGCCGCAACCACGACGTCGAGATCGAGGCGCTGGGCGGCGGGTTCACGGCGGAGTTCTGCCGGGGAGTCGACCAGGTCACCGACGAGCAATGGGAGAACTGCGAGGGCATCGTCGGCGTGACGCCTCCGGCCGAATACCTCGATCGACTCCACAAGTGCCGCATCATGGTCAAGATGGCGGTGGGCTTCGACGAAGTGGACATCAAGCGCTGGGGCGAAGCGGGCATTCCCGTCTGCAACACGCCGGACTACGGCACCAGGGAAGTGGCCGACCATGCCATCGCCCTGATGATGACCCTCACCAAGAGCATCGCCTTCCATGACGAGAGCCTGCGCGCGGATCCGGTCGGCAACTGGCGCCCGGCCCTGAATCCCTACGGTCGGCGCCTGTCCGACTGCACCTTCGGCGTGATCGGCCTCGGCAGGATCGGCACGGCCGCCGCGCGTCGCGCGAAGGCATTCGACATGGACGTCGCCTGCTACGATCCCTACCTGCCGAACGGCGTCGAACTCGCGCTGGGGATCCGCCGCGTCCAGAGCCTCGAGGAACTGATGGGCCAAAGCGACATCGTCAGCGTGCACACCCCGCTCAACGACGAGACACGCAACCTGCTCGGCGCCGAGGCCTTCGCGGCGGCGAAACCCGGGATCATCGTGGTCAACACGGCGCGCGGTCCCCTCATCGATCTCAATGCGCTCCACGACGCCATGAAGAACGATGTCGTCCTCGCGGCGGGGCTCGATGTCCTGCCGGACGAGCCGGCCAACCTGAACGCGCCCCTCATCGCCGCCTGGCACCGCAACGAGGAATGGATCAGGCACCGCCTCGTCGTGACACCGCATTCAGCTTTCTTCACGCCGGAGAGCATACGGGACATTCGGGCGTTTTCAGCGCGTACGGCGCGGCGCTACCTGAGTGGGGGCCGGTTGGAGAATTGTGTGAACGCGGAGTTCCTGGTGGATCCGCGGTAGCGCCCCATAGCCGGTCCGGCACTCGCTCGCAAGCTCGCTACGCACCGGCGCGCGACGCTTGCGTCGCGCCGCCTCCGGCCCAGCCACGCCGTCCTTTCATGGAAGCCGCACCGGCGGTCACTTCGTTCCCTTGGCGCGTCTTCCACAAAAGGGGCAACCCTCGTGGTCGCCCGCGTCGGGGTCGTGAACCATGCGGGGGGCGGGACAAGCCCGCAAGCCCTGCAGGTCAGCCCACCGCCTTCAGATCGGATCGATCGACGACGCGCTCGCGCAGCTCGGAACTCGAAAAGCCGTGCGGGCGCTTGTTGAAGTGACAGCGGTCGAGGGTTTCCTTGCGCCCGGTGAAGTCATTGTCCCGGTATTCCTCACCGAGGATTCGCACGTCCCAGTCGAGGCAGCGCAGAATCTCCAGGACGTGCGCCTCGGTGTCGTAGACCAGGGTCTCGTCCACGAACCGGCAGGCCGCCACCTGAATCTGGCGCTCGACGATGCTCTGGACGGGCCGGTTCTTGTCCGCCCGGTCGAGGCTCGGATCGCTCTGGATACAGACGATGAGGTGGTCGCAGACCGTCTTGGCCTCCTGCAGCATCAGCACGTGGCCGGCGTGAAACAGGTCGAACGCTCCGAACGTGATGCCCTTCTTCACCGTGTCCATCGATAGTCGAGCCTCCGCCCGCTCCCACCGCGGGGACTCTAGTGGATCGCCCCCTCGGAGGCAATCTCGCAACCGTGAACTTTCTGTTGCAGAGGACCCCATGCACCGCCACTCACCGATCTGACGAATCCGGTCCGATCGAATAGCCCACCGTCCAACCGGTGTTGCGCCACAGCAGCCACGTGAGGAACGGATAGAACGTGACGGCCGAGGCGGCGTGCCACTCCGTCAGGTTCTCCAGCCAGTCGTCGTCCTCGAAGAAGTTGGTCGCCACACCGAGGACGAGGCCCTCCACCAGCGCGGCGAGACACAACAGTACCTTGAGGCGCATGAGCCGCGTGTCGCCGAGGGCGATCTGCGCGCGGTAGGCGAGCAGCAACTGCGCCAGGAAGGAACATCCGAAGAACACCACCGTCCCGTAACGCCGCATGCTCCGGTAGACGTCCCCTTCGGAACCCAGGAACGTCGTGTACAGCACGAGGAAAAGCGCACCGACCACGCCGGTGGTCACGACGGCCGAGCGCCAGCGAACGGTCTCTCCCAGGCAACGCAGCCAGTGCCCGCACAGCACCCAGTAGACGAGCCAGAACCCGGCCGCCGGCAGCATGGTGGCCTTGAAGATGAAGAACCCGCCGCCGTAGCGGCCGGCGGCACTCACGCTGGTGCAGCCGGTCACGTGCGGGATGCAGGTTGGAACGTGATCGCCCGTCGCCGAGACCACGTATGCGGCGACCACGCCGAGCCAACTCAGCAGCCAGACCACGATGGCAACGTGACGCAGGTCCACGGGGGGACCATACCGGGGCCGGGGGTGTCCGTACACCGTGGCCGCGGAGCCGCGGGGCCGAACCGATGGAACCGAGGGAAGTTTGAGTCGAAGCAACCCGGTGACGGATAATAGGCCTGCTGTGGGGCCGTAGCTCAGCCGGGAGAGCGCGACGTTCGCAATGTCGAGGTCGGGGGTTCGATCCCCCCCGGCTCCACCAACTCACCCCCCGGACCGTCTGCTTTCGTGCGTCCCCCCGGACTCGGTGGCGGCAAGACAGCGGCTCCGCGGGGTCCAGTCTTTCGGTGAATCAGGAGCCGACCCATGACCGATCGCAAGTACGTTTTCGCGAGTCCCGAATGGGTCGAGTGCGCCGGGCGCGTCCTCGAGGAACTGGTTCCCGAGTTCGGCGAGGAGGGGCAGGCATTCAGCGTCTGCGAGGCGATCGTCGAGGTGCCCCGCGAGATCAACGACGATGGCTGCGCCGGCTGGTCGTTCTACGTCGACGGCAAGAACGTCCGCTTCCATCCGCAGAGAATGGACGACACGGAGCTTCTGCTACAGGGCACCTGGGAGCTGGAGTTGCCGGGGGCCCGAACCGTCTACACGCCGGAGTACCTCGCGGAGCAGGAGAAGAACCCGACTCCCCGTCCGGAGGATCCCAATATGGTCATCGAGGGAGACCTGACCAGGCTCCCCCCGTGGATCATGGAGTTTCACAATCGACTGGCTGCGGTGACCGCATGAACGAGTCGGATCGGCGGCCGACGACCGAAGAGAGATCGGCCGTGGGCCAGGGCCTGCAGGACCCGGTCGCTCTTGCCGAGTTCGAGCGATGAACGGCCCGTTGCGGCGACCATGCCGCGCCAGGACGGCCTGTCTCGTCGCACTGGCGCTTGCCGCGTGCACGGACCCAACTGGAGAACCCGAGGTGACCGAAGTGACGATAGAACAAACCAAGATGCGCGTTGGCGAGTCCACCTACGACGTGCGCCGCGCGGGAGACGGGGACGACCTCGTCATCCTGCTGCATGGATTTCCGGAAACGTCGCACATGTGGCTGCCGCTCCTCGGGCACCTGGCAGACAACGGCTATACCGCCCTGGCGCCGGATCTCAGGGGTTACAGTCCCGGCGCACGACCCGCGCCGGCCCAGCACTACGCCCATACCGCCATGGCTCCGGATCTTCTGGCCATGGCCGATGCGCTCGGAAGAGAGCGCTTCCACCTCGTCGGTCACGACCACGGTGCGGGACTGGGTTGGTACATGGCGGCCCGTCACGCGGATCGTCTCATCAGTTGGACGGCGCTGTCCGTGCCCCACATCGACGCCTTTGGCCAGGCGATCGCCAACAACCCCGAGCAGCGGGAGCGCAGTCAGTACATGGATTTCTTCCGCCAGGTCGGCACGGCCGAGGAAGCCCTCTCCGCCAACGACTTCGCCGCATTGCGAAACGTCTGGAGCGAATCCGCGCCCGAGCAGGTCGAGGAGTACCTGCGCGTGCTCAGGCAACCCGGCGCGCTGACCGGCGCGCTCAACTGGTATCGCGGCGGACTGACCGTGGACCGCCAACCCATTGGCCAGGTCTCCGTGCCCACGCTCATGATCTGGGGCAACCGGGACCAGGCCATCGGGCGCCCCGGTGTGACCGCCACGCCTCCGCTGATGGACGGTCCCTACCGGCTGGTGGAACTGGACGCGGGGCACTGGCTCATCCAGGAAGCGCAAGCCGGCGTGCTGCGCGAGACCCTGGCTCACCTCAAGGAGTTTCGAAAGTAACCGACTGGCGTTGGCCAACCGTCCGCGGCTGGCTTTCTCCGGCCTCGCCAAACCCGACGGGGCGATGTAGGGGACGGGCTTGTCCCGTCCCGTTCCGAATTCACGAACATCCCCGGGCGACCACAAGGGTCGCCCCTACAAACCCGCCTCGAATCACCCACCAACGCCCGCCACGGCTGTAGGGGACGGGCTTGTCCCGTCCCGTTGCCAAGGGCTTGCGCAACCTCGACACGGGCGACGACAAGCGTCGCCCCTACGCATCGCGCCCGAATTACTCGCCAGGCCTGGCCGGGGGGGGGGGCTGGCTGAGCGCGTCAGCCACCCACGCGCACGGCCAGAACGTCCGACTTGGCCCCGTGCAGCACCGCATTCGCCGTCGAGCCGAGCAATAGCGCGAAGCCGTGGCGCCCGTGCGTGCCGACGACCACGAGGTCGGCGGACAACTCGTCGGCTGCCGCGTGGATCTCCTCCGCCGGATGACCACGCCGAACGAGGCGCTCGCCCGTGATCTCGAAACTGTCCGCCAGCGCGTCGACCTGCGCCATGACCTGCTCCTCGGCCTCGTGCGCGAAACGGATCCCGGTGTCGCCGTATGACGCGACCTCCACACCCGCGTAAGAGTGCTCGAGCGGGCGTACGACCGACAGCACGGATAGCCGCGCTCCGCTGATGGACGCCACTTCGACCGCCCGTTGCAGTACTTCGTTGGCCTCCTCCGTGGAGTCGACCGCCACGAGCACTTCCCGGAACGGCTCGGCCTGCTCCGGGATGTGCACACAGAGCACGTCGCACGGGGTCCCGTGCAACACCGCGTTGGCCGTGGAACCGAGCAGCAGCCGCCAGCCGTGCCGGCCGTGCGCGCCCATGATGACGAGGTCGGCGCCCTGCTCTTCCGCATAGCGATGGATCTCGTTGGCGGCATGGCCTTCCAGCAGCGCCCGGTCCTGAATGGCGGCCGGCTGGCAGACGGCTTCCAGACGTTGCGCGGATTCCTCCATCACCTTGTCGTGCAGGTCGGCGATGCCCGGAATCGCCACCTCGTCGCTGAAATACAGGTAGCCTTCGTCCACGACGTGCACCGCCGTAACGTCGGCGCCCGAACACATCTGTCTCGTGCGCTGCATGACGGTTTCGGCCGAGTCCGAGACCACGTCCACCGCCACCACCACTCGTTTGTACGACATCGCTCGACCTCTATTCGACGATTTGACGGGCCGATGATAGCGCCGGCCGAAAGGCGATACGCTGCCGCAGCAGCCCATGGATCAGGTCGATGGTCGGCGTCGCCACGCCGGCCAGCCGGCCCAACTCCTGCACGGCGCCGACCAGCGCGTCGTTCTCGAGCGGTCGCCCCCGCTCCAGGTCCTGCAGCATCGACGTTCGATGTGCGCCGACGCGGGCAGCACCGTCGATGCGCCGGTCCACGTCCACGGCGAAACGCACTCCGAACGCCTCGCCGACGGCCTGCGCCTCCAGCATCATGCGGCGGGCGGTGCCGCGTGTGTCGGGCTCGGTCGCGAGCACATCCAGCGTCGCCCCCGTCAAGGCACTCAGTGGGTTGAACGCGAGATTGCCCCATAGCTTCACCCAGATCTCGTCGCGCAGACGGGGCCGCAGCGGCGCCTTGATCCCCGCCTCCACGCACAGCGCGGCGAACGCACGCACGCGAGCGCTGCGTTCTCCGGACGGCTCCCCGAGGCTGAACTTGTCGTCCGACAGATGGCGCACGACGCCGGGTTCCACGACCTCGCAGGACGGATAGACCACGCAGCCGATGGCGCGCTCGGGGCCGACTCTCTCCCATACCGCACCGCCGGGATCGACGCTCTCCACGTGACGGGAACCAAAGGGCGAGTCGAGGCCATGAAAGTACCACCACGGAATCCCGTTGACGCCGCTGATCACGGCCGTTTCCGGGCCCAGGAGCGGCTGCATGGACTCCACCACGCCCGGTATCGAGTGTGCCTTGAGGGTCAGCACCACGTAATCCTGCTCGCCAAGCGTGCGGGGATCGGACGTCGCGAGGGGCCGGGCCGTGACGCGGCGGTCTCCGACTTCGAGCGACAACCCACGACGCTGGATCGCGTCCAGGTGCGGGCCGCGCGCCACGACCGAGACGTCCGCGCCCGTATTGCGCGCGAGGCGGACCGCCAGGAACCCGCCGATCGCTCCGGCGCCAAATACGCAGACCTTCATGACAGGCCCAGCGCCCGCGCGAGGCCAATGCGCTGGATCTTGCCGGTGGGGCCCTTGGGGATCTCTACGGTGAACACGATGGTGCGGGGCACCTTGAAGTCGGCCAGGCGCTCGGCCGCGAAGTCCCGCAAGGTCCTCTCGTCGACTTCCGCTTGCGCTTCCAGCACGACCGCCGCCGCCACATCCTCACCGAGCCGGTCGTGCGGCACCGCGAACGTGCAGACCTGCGCGACCGCCGGATGGTCGAGCAGGACTTCGTCCACCTCGAGCGGCGCGATCTTCTCGCCGCCGCGGTTGATGATTTCCTTGAGGCGACCGGTGACCTTGACGTAGCTGTCGCCGTCCATGTAGCCAAGGTCCCCGGTACGGAACCACGTACCGTGAAATGCCGTCGCATCCGCCGCGGGATTCGCGAGGTAGCCGCGCATGACGTTGGCGCCGCGGATGACGATCTCCCCTTCTTCCCCCGTCGGCAGATTGTCACCGGCATCGTTCATGATGGCGACTTCCGGCCCTGCGCCCGGACCGACGAAGCCAGGCTTGCGCAGCCCCGGCGGCAGCGGGTTCGAGCACATCTGGTGCGCCGCCTCGGTCATGGCATACGCCTCGATCACCGGCGCATGGAACGTGTCTTCCAGGGCCGCCATGACCTGCGCGGGAAGGGCGGCCGAGGACGAACGGATTAAGCGCAGCCTCGCCCGAGCGATCCGGTCGCGATTCCGCGCCGCCCGGGCCAGGATCGCCTGGTGCATCGTCGGCACCGCGCTGTACCAGGTGGGGTTCGCGTCGTCGAGCCAGCCGAAGAAGCGCAGCGCGTCGAACCCCGGTGTGCAGTACACGGAGGCACCGGTGGCAAGACTCGCGAGCACCGGCGCCATCAACCCATGGATGTGGAACAGAGGCATCACGTTGAGGCACAGGTCCGCCGGAGTCAGCGCCAGGGTGTTCACGATGTTCGTAGCCGACGCGCACAGGTTGCCCTGCGTGAGCGGCACCATCTTCGGGCGAGAGGTCGTGCCCGACGTGTGCAGGATCAGGGCCACGGCCTCTTCGTCCCGGGGCGCGGCCTCGGCTTCCCCCGAGACATCCAGCGCGAACGCGCCCGCGGCGTCGGACTCGACCAGTTCGATCACCCGCGCGCCGCGCCGCGTGGCGACGTCCCGCGCCACGGTGTCCGCCCCCGCCACCACGATCAGCACGCGCGCGTCGAGGTCCGAGAGGTAGAAGTCGAACTCCTCCGCCTTGTAGGCGGGGTTCAACGGCGCGGCCGCGCACCAGGGGGCGATACAGGCGAACGCGCTCGCCATGGCAGGACCGTTCGGCAGGACGATCGCGGCGCAGTCTTCGGGGCCGACGCCCGCGCCGCGCAGGGCGCGGCCGGTACGTTCCGCCTGCGCAAGGAGGCCGGCACAGGCCAACGGTGGCCGTTGAGGCGCCCGGATGGCGACGGCGTCTGCCGAACGCGCGGCGCCGCCCAGGAGGTCCAGAAGCGTACTCACTCCGGCTCCGTCCGCCGCGGCGGACGGTCGGGCCGTCGTGTCAGTTCAGAGCCCGTTCCGTGGGATCCCGGCCGTCCCGCGGTGCGCCCGTTCCCGACGAGCCCAGGAAGATCTTCTCGCCGTTCTCGAACGTGATGTCCCTGCCGTTGGCCCGCTGCGAGCGGTCCTTGCTCTGGTACCCATCCACCACGATCAGCGTCCCCGGCATCAGCGAGTTGCGCGTCAAACCCCGCCGCAGCAGCGTGTTCGGCGTGCCGCCTTCGACCATCCAGGCTTCCTTCTCACCGGCGTCGGTCGTGTGCTCAAGGTGGATCCACGCATGCGGATTCACCCACTCGACCTTGACCACCGGTCCCCGGAGGATGAGCGGCCGGTTCGGATCGAACTCGGCCCCGAAGGCGTGGTGAGCCGACGCCGGCACCGCGGCCAGAAGTCCGCCCAGAAGAATCAGAAACATCGTCCGCATGTTGTTTGCCTCGAGGTTGTTAGGAGTCTCATTCGGCGCCTCGCTCCGTTGTCTGAGCCGTTGTCTGCATCGCATCGGCTTCCAGGAGACGCGCGCCGCGCATGATGTTGCCAAGCGCGTAGTTCGCTTCGTGACAGGCGTACTCGTAGACGCTGTCGTCGGTGGCGGGCCACGGGTACTCCCCGCTCCAGGGCTCGGTCCACACGGTCGGGTCGTCCACCGTGAAGCTGTAGAGCAAGGTGTCCGCATCCTGGCGCTCGAACCGCTCCACGACATGGAGGTTCTCCGACCCTGCGAAGGGGCCCGTCCGGGAACGGAAATTCGTGGTGTCCACCACCAGCGTGTCCCCTTCCCAGTGGCCGACCGAGTCGCCCATCCACTTGCGTATCGACGGCGGCCCGTGTGCGGCGTTCATGCGGATGATGCGGGCGTCGTGGACCATCTCCACCAGGATCACGATGTGGTCGGGCGTCTGCACGATGCGCTTCATGTTGTTGTAGAGCACGGGGAGCATCGGCGGGCCCGAGGTCGAGCCGAACCCGAGCAGGCAACGCTCGCCGAGCGGGCGCACTTCCGGGTCGTCGTAAGGACCTGGTCCGTCGAGCGTCAACCACCAGGCCTCCCCGGTGTTTTCCCGAAACGACGCGCGGCGCGCCATCACCCCTTTCAGCGCCGCCGGCATCATGGCCGGGAACCGGCCATTGGGTGGATCCACGATAATCGAGGTCCGGAACTCGCCACCGATGGCGAAGGCGTCCTCGCCCCGGTCGATCCAGAACGCGTTATAGCCGCCGACGTTGCCCGCCGGGCCTGGCGATCCGTCGCCACCCACCGGCGGCGCTCCGCGATCCGGGTCCGTCGATTCCTGCGCCTGGGCCATGCGGGCGCGTTCCTCTTCGGCGATCCGGTCCGCCTCCTCACGGGTCAGGAACAGCTTGTCCCCGAACATCTCCGGGCGCTGCAACGGAGTGAGCGTGGCGACATCGTAGTTCCCGGCGAGATCGGGGCGCCCAGCCGGAGTACGCGGGATGTCATCGGCGACGACGCCTGCACCGCAGAGGATCGCCGACCCCACGATCGCGCTCCACCATGTCCCGGCACGCACTGACCTGTCGCTCATCGTTGCCACCTCACCGGACACGCTAGCGCGGCAGCGGGTTCCGCCGCCACTCGCCGTACAACAGTTCCTCGACGAACTCGACGCAGCGGAAGTCCATCAGGGCCATATTCGCCTCCTTGCGGCGATACAGCGGCATCGAGATCTTCCACGGCTCGGTGAACGTCTCGGGGTCCTCGATCGTCGCCTCGTAGTGCAGGTGGTCGGGGCCGGTCGGCGTGTACCGCTCCGTGACCTTCATCTGGTTGCTGTGGTGGTTGCCCGCGCGGTCGAACCACGTCTGGTCGTTGAGTCCCGTGACCTCGATCACGAGCGTGTCGCCGTCCCAGGTGGCGTAGGACTGGCCCATCCAGCTGTCGATGGGTGCGGGGCCGGGGTCCTGCGTGTAGATGTCCCGCACGGCGCCCGAGTACTGGTAGGCGAAGAACAGGGTGTCCTCGCCCTGGAAGATCTGGAACGGGTGCGGCATGTAGTTCGCGCGCGGCACGCCGGGCAGGTAGCACTTCACCTCCGGGTCGCGGTTGATCCAGTCGGCCTGGTTCTCGAGCTTCTTCTCGAGTGCCTCGGGCGTGTAGGGGATCTTGCCGCCCTCGACGACGCCCAGGCCCGGCGGTACCGACACCACCGCACCCAGCTTGTAGGTCTCGAGCGACGGGACCGGACCGTGCGGGCCCTCACGCAACTGCATCGACGGGCGCGCGAGGTGCAGTTCGATGTCGTAGTTCGCCTCGTTGAGCGCCTGCCAGATGCCGTTCAGGTCGGGATGCACCCCGCCCGGCCCGCGCGGCGCGACGTCGGACCGAGCCTCTTCGGCCACGGCTGCGCCCAACTGGACCGCCGACATACCGGCCAGCAACGAGAGGGCCGTCCCGGCCAGGAGCTTGATGAATCCGCGACGCATGGGCTTCCCCCCCCCGAAAAATACTGGGCACCTGCACCGCGCTCCATGCGCGGGGCCGTACCATGAGGGCGCGAATGCTCGCATCACGGACCCGGACCGTCAACGACGTCGCGACGCCCGCGCACCGAGAGATCCTGGCCATCAGTCCGCCACGCGCACGAAGCGCTTGCCCACGTTGCCGCCGGCGAGCAGGTCGACGAACGCCCGCGGCGCCGACTCGAGGCCGTCGAACTCGTCCACCCAGGGCGTGACTTCGCCCGACGCCATCCATGCCTGCAT
This sequence comes from Candidatus Azotimanducaceae bacterium, assembly GCA_965248075.1. Lineage (GTDB taxonomy): Bacteria > Pseudomonadota > Gammaproteobacteria > Pseudomonadales > Azotimanducaceae > VXNE01. The sequence goes on from CBDFIL010000001.1 coordinate 301,617, forward strand.
GTCCGCCCGAGCCTCGCCGTACCGGTCGGCATAGTCGAACACCAGGAACCCTTCCATGCGGATGCGTTTGTTCACCAGCAGCCCCGGGATACCACGCGGGCCCGGCTCCGGGTTCGAGGTGTCGTACTGGGACACCACGCCGCAGCAGGAGATGCGGCCCCGGAGGTTCATCCGGAAGAGCGCCGAACCCAGCACCGTCCCGCCCGTGTTGTCGAAGTAGACGTCGACGCCGTCTGGCGTGGCTTCCTTCAACGCCTGGCGGAAGCCGCCGTCGCGATAGTTCGCCACGGCGTCGAACCCGAGCTCGTCGACGAGGCGCGCATTCTTCGCATCGGAGCCAGCCACGCCGACCACCCGGCACCCCCGGATCTTCGCAAGCTGGCCCACGATGTGGCCCACCGCACCGGCCGCCGCAGAGACCATCACGGTCTCGCCCGGCTGCGGGTCCGTCACGGCGAGCAGGCCGAAGTACGCCGTCATGCCGGTGCCGCCGAGAACCCCGAGATAGTCCGCCGGATCGCCGTCGTAGTCGATCCGCTCCACCGCGCTCGCCGCGTGCACCGAATAGTCCTGCCAGCCGGCACCGCAGGAGACGATGTCGCCCACGGCCACCGAGGCGTCGTTCGATGCTGCCACGCGCGCCACGGCGCTGCCGCGCATCACGACCCCGGTCTGCGGCGCGCCGGCGTAGGTCGCGCTGCCCTGCAGACCGGCGCGGGCACCGGCGTCGACCGATACCGCGAGCGTCCGGCACAGGACCTCGCCCTCCCCCGGCGTCGGAGCGGGCTCCGTGACGAGATCGTAGTCGGACTCCTTGAGCTTGCCCTGCGGCAAAGTGGCTATCACGATCTTTCGGTTCTCGGTCATTGCGCCGCGATCCTCGTCCACTGAAACCGATCATTGTAGGACAACGCCGGGGGGTTCCCTCGTCGGCGGACTCGACCTTGTGTCACAATCCGCCGTGTTGCGCTCCCTGCGAGATGCGACCCCAAAGGAATACCGACCGGAGCGAGCATGAAGAAAGCCGTCCTGATCGTCGTCGCCGTACTGTTGGTCGCCTATGTCGCGGCCAGGTACATCCCGTTCGACCCCGAGGAGCGTCGCGCCGGCACGCGTCTCGGCGGACCGCTGGCCGCCGAGCAGGACACCGACTGGTCCTTCCGGTCGCCCGGCCGGAAGCAGATCTTCGTCGAGACCGCCACCTGGTACGGCATTCCGCACTCGGTGACGACGAACTCCTGGGTCGACGCCGGCGACCTCTACGTGCCCTGCAGCGTCTGCGCGACCAAGCGCTGGCCAAGGAATGTCGCCCGCGACCCCAACGTGCGGCTCAAGATCGACGGCGAGATCTACGCGCGCCGGGCGGTGCGGATCACGGACGATCAGGAACGCCGACGATTGCTGGGTGTCCTCGGCGCCACCGAGACTCCGCCGCACCGGTGGGTATTCCGGATGGAGCCGCGCGCCATGTAGCGCCCCATAGCCGGTCCGGTACTCGCTCGCAAGCTCGCTACGCACCGGCGCGCCTCCGGCCCAGCCACGCCGTCCTTTCATGGAAGCTGCACCAGCGGTCACTTCGTTCCCTTGGCGCGTCTTCCACAAAAGGGGCGGGGCTTGTCCCCGCCCGCTCCGGCCGCTCGGACGGAACCCGGAACGGGCCGCCAAGGGCGCCCATACAACCGCGCACGCCCGCCGAGCGGACGGAATCTGTAGCGCCAGCGCGAGGGCGGCCCAGAGAGCCGCATTGCTTCCGGCCGATTGCACGCCACCGCCGTTTCCCGCACAGTTCTCTCTTTGTTCCCGCCGAACGGAGACGCCCCCGCATGAAGACCGCCGACGCCATCGCCCACGTCCTCAAGGCCGAGGGCGTGGACATCCTCTTCGCCTACCCCGTCAACCCGATCATCGAGGCATGCGCGGTGGCCGACATCCGCACGCTGATCTGCCGGCAGGAACGGATCGGGCTGCACATGGCAGACGCCTATTCGCGCATGTCTTCCGGCAAGAAGATCGGCGTCTTCTCGATGCAGCACGGGCCCGGGTCGGAAAACGCGTTCGGCGGCGTGGCCCAGGCCTACTCCGAGTCATCGCCGATCCTCGTGCTGCCGGCGGGCTACCCGCGGCGGATTGCGAACTACTACCCGAACTTCAATTCGGCGCGCAGCATGGAGAGCGTGACCAAGTGGGCGGAACCCCTGACCATGGGACGCGCCATCCCGGAGGTCATGCGGCGGGCGTTCTTCCAGTTGCGCAACGGGCGCCCGGGGCCGGTCCTGGTCGAGATCCCGATGGACGTCTTCGGCGAAGACGCCCCGGAGAACTGGGTGTACGAGCCGAGCTATGCCACGCGCAGCGCACCGGACCCCGACGCCGTCGAAGAGGCCGCGGCCGTTCTGGCCGGCGCCGAACGGCCGGTCATCTACGCCGGCCAGGGCGTGCACTACGCCGAGGCCTGGGACGAACTGAAGGCGCTCGCCGAAGCGTGGAACATCCCCGTCACAACCAGTCTCGAGGGCAAGAGCGCCTTCCCGGAGAACCATCCCCTGTCCCTCGGGTCCGGCGGCCGCGCGAATCCGCGTCCGGTGAAGACGTTCCTCGCCGAAGCGGACGTCATCTTCGGTGTGGGCTGCAGCTTCGCCCTCACGGGTTTCGGCGTACCGATGCCGCGCGGCAAGACCATCATCCACGCGACCCTCGACCCCATGGACCTCAACAAGGACGTGCCGGCGCAGTACGCTCTGATCGGCGATGCGCAGCTCTGCCTCGCTCATCTCTCGGAGGCCATGGAGGGGCGTGACCGGGCGCACGCGGAGGACCGCAAGGACACGGTCCCCGGACGCATCGCGGCCATCAAGGCGGAGTGGCTCGCCGAGTGGGAGGCCAAGCGCAACAACAACGAGGCGCCGCTCAATCCCTACCGCGTCCTGAACGAACTGCACCAGGCCGTGGACATCGACAACACGATCATCACCCACGACGCCGGCAGTCCGCGCGACCAGGTGTCCCCGTTCTGGGAGAGCACGACGCCCCTGTCGTACATCGGCTGGGGCAAGACCACCCAGCTCGGCTATGGCCTCGGACTCGCGATGGGCGCGAAACTCGCCGAACCCGACAAGCTCTGCATGAACGTGTGGGGCGACGCGGCGATCGGCTTCACCGGCATGGACTTCGAGACGGCGGTGCGCGAGCGCATCCCGATCCTCTCGATCCTGATGAACAACTTCTCCATGGCCATCGAGTTGCCCATCATGCAGGTGGCGACCGAGAAGTACCGCTCCACCGATATCTCCGGGGACTACGCCGCGATGGCCCGCGCCTTCGGCGGCTACGGCGAGCGTGTGGAAGACCCGAACGACATCCGCGCGGCGATCGAACGGGGCATAGAGAAGACGCGGGAAGGGACCCCGGCGCTGCTCGAGTTCATCACGGACAAGGAGATCTCGATCTCCGCGGAGTGACGGTCGCACGGGATCGCGAAGATGGGCTACCGGTTTGCCGCGGACGCCGTCGTGCTGCTGCACGTGGCATTCATCGCCTTCGTTGTCCTCGGCGGCCTGCTGGCCTTCCGACACCGGTGGGTCGCGGCCCTGCATGTCCCCGCCGCCGTCTGGGCGGTCCTGATCGAGTCGTTCGGCTGGATCTGTCCGCTGACTCCCCTCGAAGTCCAACTGCGCGTCGCCGGCGGCGAGGCCGGCTACCACGGGGGCTTCGTCGACAACTACATCGTGCCGCTGGTGTACCCCGCTTCGCTTACACAAGGCGTCCAACTCGCGCTCGCCGCGTTCGTCCTGCTCGTCAACGCGGCGATCTACGCCGTACTGTTCGGGAGGACGCCCCGCGGCCGCCGGCTCTGGCGGCGTCTGCGCGGCAGGGCGTAGGCGCGTGCGCCGTAGAAGTTTCGCGCCAGCGAAACTTCCAACGCGACCGCAAGGTCGCGCTAGCGGGTTCCCGGCACGCCGGCGGCTCGTACGGAGGAGGGCTTCCGATGGCATTCCTGAAGTGGTCGCTCATCGCGATCGGCGTCCTGATCCCCGTACTCCTGGTGCTGCGTGTCCTCTACGGACAGGTCGCCAACGCCGGGTCGCCGAGGGGTTGAAGCGGGACCCAGAGGGCAAGCGGGCCGGCATCGTGATGCTCCTGACCCTGACGCCCGCGAAGCCACCGCGTCAGCCGCCCGACGGCGTTTCCACCACCTCCTCGCCCAGCGCCCGCGCCCGGTCCAGCCGCGACGCCTCGTCCCTCGGCAGGTGCCGCTGCGCCTGCACCAGGCAGTACACGGACGGGATGAAGACCAGGAGCGACGTCGCCATGGCGAGGCGCAGCCCCTCCGCATCGCTCATGCCTTGAGCGATGAACAGATCGGACAGCTTGCCGATCGTGTAGGGACCGAGGGCCAAGCCAATGAACGTCATGAGCAGGATGTAGAAGGCGCCGGCGATGGCGCGCATGCGCGGCATCACGAGGTCGCTCGACGTACTCGGGGCGATGCCGGCCCAGAAGCCGTTCGGCACGCTGAACAGGAAGCTCGCGATGAAAGCCACGACGAGGCTCTCCGTATAGATCATCCACAGAATCGCCGGCACCGCCCCGAGCACGGCGGCGTAACCCAGCATCAGCCGGCCGGTCGTGAACCGCAGGCGCAGGCGATCGGCCAGGAAGCCGCCCCCGGCGACGCCGATCACTCCGCTGGCCGCCGCGCCGATGCCGATCCACAGTCCGACCTCGGAGGCGCTCGTGTCGTGCGCCCGCATCAGGAAGGGAGCCGTCCAGAACGCCGCGCCGTAGCCCACGAATCCCCCCATCGGGGCGGAGAGCAGGGTATAGACCATGGCTTTGGACTTGAAGATCATCGCGTAGGTGGCTGGATCCCGCCGCGAGAGCGACTGCACCCAGGAGACGGTCGCGTAGACGCCGATGGCCATGGCAATCCATTGCGCCCAGTCTCCCGTCAGCCAGATGAGTCCCGCGGCAACGCCAACGATGGCAAGGGCCATCAGCGCGTTGAGCCTGAGCGAAGCGCCGTCCCGGACGAGACCGATCACGTTGAGCGGCGGAATGACCGATGCCAGTTCCGTGCGCAGCACGTGAAACGGCCGCGGGTGCGGTTTCGTCACCAGTCCTTCGCTGATGCCACGCACCGGTTCGCGCAGGGTGCGTACCCACGCCGCCATCGCGATGCCCGGCAGGCCCACGACCATGAACGCGACCTGCCAGCCGCGCAGGCCGAACGGCGGATCGACCGGATACAGTTCCGCCCAGAAGTCGAGGATCGCGCCGCCGAGGAAGAGGCCGGCACCGATGCCGATCGCGACTCCGCTCGTGTAGATCGCGACCACCGTCGCGCGATACCGCGGCGCGTAGTAGTCGTACAGCAAAGAGTAGGCCGCCGGTGACGCGCTGGCCTCGCCGACGCCGACGCCGGTACGGTAGGCCGCGAGTTCCACGAACGACCGGGAGAGGCCGGAGGCCGCCGTCATCACGCTCCAGAACAGGAGCCCCACGGAAATGACGCTGCGGCGCACCCAGACATCGGCGAACCGGGCGAGCGGTATGCCGAACACCGCGTAGAAGACCGCGAACACGGTACCGTAGAGGAAGCCCATCTGGGCATCGGTGACGCCGAGGTCCGCCTTGATGGACTCCGCCAGGATCGAGAGGATGTTCCGGTCGACGAAGTTGAAGAAGTAGACCAGCGTCAGTACGCCGAGGACGTAATGCGCATACCACCGGCTCTGCGGTTTCGGTGCACTTTCCGACCGACCTTCCATCCCGAACTCCTGTCTTCCCCTCAGGCCCTGACGGGCAGCTCGACGACCTCTTCACCCAGGGCCCGAGCGCGCTCGACCCGGGACGCTTCGTCCCTCGGCAGGTGCCGCTGCGCCTGCACGAGGCAGTAGACCGACACCACGAACATGACCATCGAGCTGGCCATGGCGAGTCGCAGCGCGTCGCCATCACCCATGCCCTGTGCCACCAGCAGATCCGAGAACTTGCCGACGGCGTACGGCCCGAGCGCCAGCCCGACGAAGGTGCTCAGCAGGATATAGAACGCGCCGGCGACCGCGCGCATGCGCGGCAGGACGAGGTCGCTCGCGGTGCTCGGCGGGATGCCCGCCCAGCAGGCACTCGGCAAGTGGTACAGGAAGTTGGCCAGGAACGCGACGAGGAGGCTGTCCGTATAGAGCAGCAGGAGTACCGTCGGAACCGTGCCGAACACGATGAAGTAGCCCACCACAAGGCGCCCCGTGGTGAAGCGCAGTCGCAGCCGGTCGGCGATGTAACCGCCCGTGGTCACCGCCAGCAACCCACCCACCGCGATCCCCATCCCGACGTACAGCCCTACTTCGAGCGGGTTCGCACCGTGTGCACGGATCAGATAGGGCGACGTCCAGAAGCCGATGCCGTAGGTGACGAACGTCACGGACGTGAACGCGACGAGCATGTAGATCATGGCCTTCGAGCGGAAGATCATGGCGAAGGTCGCCGGGTCCCGCCGGGCGAGCGACTGCACCCAGGACGCTGTCGCGTAGACGCCGATGCCAAGCGCGATCCACTGCGCCCAGTCTCCCGTGAGCCAGATGAGAAGGCCCGAGGACCCCGCGATCACCAGCGCGACGAGCGCATTGAGGCCCAGCGACGCCCGCTGCCGCGCGAGCGCCATGATATTGAGCGGCGGCACGATCGATGCGACCTCCGCACCCAGGACCCGAAACGGGGTCGGGTGCGGTTCCGTCACCAACCCCTCGCTGATGCCCCGGACCGGCTCGCGCAGGCTGCGCACCCACACGGCCATCAGGAGCCCCGGCAGCCCGACCATCATGAAGGCCACCTGCCAGCCCTTCAGGCCGAACGGCGGGTTCTCCGGATAGGCGTCCGCCCAGAAGTCGAGGATCGCGCCGCCGAGGAACAGACCCAGGCCGACGCCGATGTAGCCGCCGCCCGAGTACGTCGCAACGACCGTCGCGCGCAGTCGCGGCGGGTAGTAGTCATAGAGCAGCGAATAGGCCGCCGGGGACGCGCTCGCCTCCCCCACCCCGACCCCGGTGCGGTAGGCGGCAAGTTCGGCGAACGAGCGCGCGAAGCCGGACAGCGCCGTCATCGCACTCCAGAACAGGAGCCCCGCCGATATCACGCTGCGCCGCACCCAGACGTCGGCGAAGCGCGCGAGCGGCAGGCCGAACAGCGCGTAGAAGACGGCGAAGACGGTGCCGTAGAGAAACCCCATCTGGGCGTCGGTGACGCCGAGGTCCGCCTTGATGGACTCCGCCAGGATCGAGAGGATGTGCCGGTCCACGAAGTTGAACACGTAGACCAGCATGAGGACACCGAGGACGTAGTGCGGGTACCAGCGTTTCGACCGGCCCGACGTGGCCGCCTCCTCCTCCATGCCGGACCCCTTTGCCGCGCGGCGTCCCGCCCGCCGCCGCGCCGTTATAGCACGCCGCGTGTCACGCGAACGGGGCCACGCTTACCGGAGGGCTTGCCGGAAGGCCTACCGGAGGCGCGAGTAGGGCAGCGGGTTGATGTAGTCGACCGTCTCCGTCTCGATGAGCGTCCGCGCCTCGTCAAGGTCCGGAAGCGCCGGTGCACCGGTGCGGAAGGACAGGTCGCCCACGCCGCCCGGCAGCGTCCAGATGTCGGTGAATTCGCCGCGCGCACCCGACCGCGCGCTATAGGCGGTCACGAGCTGCATGCCGTGGCCGTCGACACGGTCCACCAGCTTCGCCACGGCCCCAACGGCATTCGCGAGGGCGCCGAGGGGCGCCTTGAGTCGGGCCAATATGTACTGGCGCGGCGTGCCCGGGCTGCTGTCGAGCAGTGCCTGCAGGCGTTCGGGCGTCGCATACGGCAGCGTATCGCCGAGGCGTACGTACTCCTCGATGTCGAGGCCGAGTTCCATCAGGCCCTTGATGGCCTCCGGATCCGAGAGCGCCTGCATCAGTTGCGTGGTCGCGGTCTCGTAGTGACTCAGCGAGTCGAAACGGACGAGCAGCAGATCGCGACCCACCTCCCCCGTCGACCACTTGAAGCCCCCGAGGAGATCGAACCCGCAGCGCTCCATGAGGGGAACCGCGGTCTCGCCGTAGCGGACGACGTACTTCTCGAAGTTCGCCGGGGTGGCCGGACGGACGGTGTGGATGACTTCCATGATGAGCGACATGCCCGGACCTCGCCTGGTGGATGCGTGGAGGAGTATAGAGGAGCGTTGGCGGCGCCGGGGGTCACTGCCCGGCGTCGATGGCCTCCAGGTGGCCGGCGTCAGCGTACTGCAGGAGTGCCCGGTCAGCGGTCATGAGCGTCGCCGGCCAGTGCCGCGCGGTCGCCACGATCAACCGGTCGGCCGGATCGGCATGGAAGACGCCGGGCAGCCGCACGCTGTCCACCGCGATCGCGGGTTCGATGGGTAGCAGATCGACCCCGGGCAGCGAGAGCGCCCGGTCCAGCCAGATTCCGACCTCAAGGTTGAGATGCAGCCTCCCTTTCGTGACGAGCATGGCGACTTCCCAGGGCGTGATGACCGAGACCCCAACCCCATCCACCCGACGGTTCTTCTCGACCTCGGCCCTGGCGCCGGCCCCGAGTCGCGGGTCGTCCTCCAGCAGCCACAGCAGGACGTGCGTGTCGAGCAGGATCACTCCGCCGCGGACCAGTCCGATGGGGAGGTCGCCGGTCCGAAGGGATCGTCGTACCTGAGCACGGTGCCGCGCATCGCGCCGACCAGTGAACCGGGGCCTTCCTTCGAGGGCGGACACGAGATCACCGCCACGGGACGCCCGCGCCTCGTGATGGTCACTGACTGGCCCGTGCCCTGCAACTCGCTGATGATGCGCAGGCATTTCGCCTTGAACTCGGCTGCGGAAACGGTCTTGCCGCTCATGAATCCGCCCGCTCTCGATATGTACATCTAACTTGTACACCGCTGGCGCAGCCGAATCAACACGCCACCCCGGCCTTCGCTTAGAATCGCCTCGAACTTCACGCGGGGAGACTCCATGACAGACGCGAAGATCAAGGCTGGCGCCGCGCGTGCCGAATGCCCGGCGTTCGAAAATCCGGCCTTCGTACGACCTCCTCCGCTTTCCGAAGCCACGGTCGCGATCGTGACGTCGGCTTCGCTGTCCCACCCCGAGGACGAGGGGTTCCGGGTGCAGGACACCGGGTATCGCGTCCTCGAACGCGGCCGCCGCGACGTGGTGGTCGGGCACTGGAGCCCGAACTTCGATACGGCCGGCGTCGCCGCCGACCTCAACGTGGTGTTCCCCATCGACCGCCTCGAGGAACTGGCCGAGCAGGGTTCCGTCGGCCGCGTGTCCGACGTGCATCTCGCTTTCGCGGGCAACCAGTTCGAACTGTCCGGCATCCGCATGGACGGCGGGCCGGCCGGCGCCGCGTTCCTCAAGGAACACGGTGTCGATGTCGTCGTCCTGACCCCGGTCTGACCCCTCTGCACGCGTACGGTCAGTACGCTCGCCCACGTCTTCGAAGCCGCCGGCATCGCGACCGTCGCGATCGGTTGCATCCGCGAGCAGCTCTACGGCATGGCGCCGCCACGCGGCCTGTTCTGCGACTTCCCGCTCGGACGGCCGCTCGGCATCCCGAACGACGCCGCGTTCCAGCATCGCGTGCTCGCACGAGCCCTCGGCCTGCTGGAGTCGGATGCACCGACGGTGCAGGACTTCGAGGAGTCCATCGAGGATACCGCCGCCGAAGTGCTAGTGTGCCCGCTGCCCGCGCGGCACGACCCCGATGCGCACCCCGCGGTGGACGAAGCCCGCGGCCTGCGCGCTGCCTACGACCGGGCCGTCGCGAAACACGGCAATCGGGCCGGCGCCGCGCGGCTGCTGAACGCCGACACGGTCCCGGCCGCCATCGAGTCCTTCATCCGCGTGGCCGAGGGCGTGCCGTGGAAGGAGGCCGGGATACCCGGCGTACCGGCCCGGGTCTCCCACGACATTCGCGGCTACTACGAGATGGCCGCGATGGAGATCGTGGGCCACACGCCGGCCGCCTGGACCGGGTACCGGTGGTTCCGCGACGAGACGCAGACGGGAGCCGTCATCAAGGCGGCCCAGAAGTCGATCCGGGAATCCGGGGTGAAGAACGACGCGCTCTGGCGCTTCCTGCTGCCGCTCGACGCGACGATGTAGGGGCCGGGCTTGTCCCGTCCCGGCGCGACCTGCGGTCGCGTTGCAGTTTCGCTGGCGCGAAACTGCGCGTTGACGACGAGGTTCCGCGACTTCAGGGACGGGCGACCGCGAGGGTCAGGGACGGGCGACCACAAGGGTCGCCCCTACGAATCGGCTCGAATGCGGCGTGTCCCGTCCCGGCTCGACTTCATGCACGATCCCGGGACGGGCGACCACGAGGGTCGCCCCTACATGGCGACGCCTTCGAAGCGGGCGAGGCCGTTCTCGATCTTGGCGATGTAACGCAGGGCGGCCCGTTCCCAGTGCGCATGCCGCGCACCCTTGGCGCCGAGGTTGTAGGAGTGCAGCGCGCACTGCAGTTCGCCGCAAGAGTCGCGGAAGGCAGCCAGGATCTGCGCGCCGCAGTAGATGTTGTCCGCGGGCTCGTGGAGGTCACCGCCGCAGAACGAACGCCAGTACTTGCCCCGCACCTGCGCCGGACCGATGGCGCCGACGCTCGAGCGGACGTTCTTGCGGAAGGAACTCTCGGCCAGTACCAGGCTCGCCACCAGTTCGGGAGCGAGTTCCTGCCGGTGGGCAGCCTCGAGGATCCACTCGGCGAATTCCCCGGCCACGGCCGGGTGAATCTCGAACGCCCGCGTCATCCTGTCGGCGAACGCGGCACGCTCTTCATCCCAGGGGATGGAGGGCGATTCAGAGGCAGGCAGGGCGAACGCCAGACGCTCGTAACGCCGCGCATCGGCCCCAGTGGAAACGACCGACGCGGCAAGCGCCGCAACAACGAGCGCTCCAAGCTGCACCTTGACGAGCAGCGGCGTGCGCTTCAACAGAGTCGACCATACGTCCATGGGATGCCCGAACCGGGCGACAATTCGACCAAGGGCGGGCAACTCTACACCTTTCGTAGCAAATCGAAACAACGGACAGGTAAAAAATGGAGGAAAAGAGGAGATTTTTTAGACGAAAACGCTCTGATTACTGATCCGGTCTTCCGAAAGGCGTCTTACAAACGCCCTCCGCCACCCCGTTTCCGCTCAGAGCACCGCCGGTCTGCGTGCCGCAAGCGCGAGCGTATTGCCGGCGGGATCCTTGAAGAAGACCATCCATTCCTCGTGCCCGGCGGGGCCGAAGGTGCCAGCGTCATCGCGATGAATCAGCGCCGGTCCGAAGTCGAGGGCGACGCCGCGGTCGGTGAGTTCCGCGGCCGCCGCGTCGACATCCTGGACACGGAAATACACGGTTCCGGCAGCGGCGTTCCTGTCGAGCATCAGGCGTACGCCTTCGAAGTCGAAAAACGCCAGCCCCGGCGAATCGAAGCGGGCGACAAACGTCGCGCCGAGCACATCACGGTAGAACGCCACCGACGTGTCGAGTTCGTCCGCCCGCAATGCTATCTGGTGGATCCTGGATAGCCTCACGCCACTACCTCCCCCGGACCTGCGCAGGCCCCAGCCGACGGTTGCCGCCATACGCCGCGACCCGCGCCGGAAGACCCGGGCCGACGCCGCGCAGTCAGGCCGCGGTCATTTCCTGGACGATGTTGGCACGCTCCTCCTTCGCCAGGTTCGCGTAGGCCGCGGACGTCCGGTCCACGAGGTCCCCGTAGCGGGCCTTGAAGCTGCGGGCGATGTTCGCGGGTTCTTCCACGACCGCGAAGGCGCCGAGCATGTCGTCCGTGATGAGCCCGCCCATCTCCTGCCAGCGCCCCTGCTTCGACATGGCGTTGAGGTCGCCCTGCAATTCGCCGGCGCCGATGCTGTCGAGCACCGGCTTGTAGGCCGGCGTCGAGCCGTAGAACGCGATCTGCTGCCGCGCCGCCTGCTTCGCCTGATCGAGTTCCTGCTCGTCGCGACCGGTCACGACGAAGCATGGATAGCTGATCTCGAAGTCCTCGCGCTTCTTGCCAGCCTTCGCGAAGCCGCGCTCCAGCGCCGGCAGGGTAGTCTCCCGGAGGTAATTCTCGGTCGTGAAGGCGTGCACGATCATGCCGTCCGCCACCTCTCCCGCCACTTCCGTCATCAACGGACCGACCGCCGCCAGCGTGACGCGCGGCGGGCCGTATTCCGTGTTCGTGGGCGTGAAGAACGGCGTCATCAGCGTGTGCGTATAGAACTTCCCCGTGAACTGCAGCGGTTCGCCTTCGTGCCAGTTCGCCCAGATCGCCCGCATCGCGAGGATGAACTCGCGCATCCGCGCCGCCGGGTGCGACCACGGCATGCTGAAGCGCTTGGTGATGTGAGGACGGATCTGCGAGCCGAGGCCCAGCACGAAGCGGCCTTTCGAGGCGGCATTCAGGTCGTGGCCGATGTTCGCGAGGGTCATCGGCGAGCGCGCGAAGGCCACCGCGATGCCGGTGGTCAGATCGACGCGGGACGTAGTCTGCGCGGCGAACGCCAGCGGCAGGAACGGGTCGTGCCCGGTCTCCGCGGACTGGATCCCGCTGTACCCCATCTCTTCGAGTTCGCGCGCCTGCGCCCCGACCTTCGCCAGGTCCCAACCCACTCCACCATCGACCTTCATTGCTGTGCTCCGAGCTGTTGTCCGAACGATTGTAGCGTCCCGGGCCGGGTGGCTTCGACTGCTCTACTCAGATCGCCTCAGCCCAATCTCTGACCATAGTCTCTGACCATGGTACGATCGGCCCCATGGAAGAGATCAAGATTTCCGAGTTCAAGGCGACGTGCCTGGCCGTCCTGGCACGGGTCGGCCAGACAGGCAGGCCCATCCTCGTGACACGCTTCGGCAAACCGGTCGCCCAGATCGCTCCCCCGCCGACAGCCGAGGGCGAGACATGGCTGGGCGCCATGCGCGGCAAGGGCGCCATCCTGGGCGACCTGATCGAGCCGGCCGCCTCGCCGGACGATTGGGAAGTCCTGCGCGACGCGGCCCAGCCTGGACAGCGACCGGTGGACGAGTAGTGCCGCTGCTGCTCGACACCCACGTTTGGCTCTGGTCCCTGCTCGACCCCGCCCGCCTCTCGTCCCATGCACGGACCCTTCTGTCTTCGCCGACGGCCGACTTGCACCTCTCCTCCATCAGCCTGTGGGAGACGCTCATGCTGGCGGAACGGGGCCGGCTCGCCCTCGAGACGGACGGTCGAACCTGGTTACGCCGAGCCCTCTCCGAAAGCCCGGTCGTCGAGGTGCCGGTCACCTTCGACGTGGCCCTGGCCGGCCGCTCCATCGACCTGCCCCATCAGGACCCGGCGGACCGTTTCATCGCGGCCAGCGCAAAGGCGTTCGGCCTGCAGTTGGTCACGGCGGATGCGCGCCTGCTCGCCTGCCCCGATATCCAGGTCGTACCCGCCTGAGCGGCGCCTTCAGGCCCTCAAGGCCCCCGCACGCCACCGGGACGCCACCAGCAGCCCGAACGCCAGGACGAACGGCAGAAAGCGCTCGGCGAAATCCCCCGGCGTGTCCGGGAGCACGTAGAACACTACCGTCCCCACGAACCCCACGACCATCGCGACCGGCGCCGCCGCAGGCGCGTAGCGCCACCGGAACACCGTGAACAGGACCAGCGGGCCGAAGGTCGCACCCAGGGCGTTCCAGGCGAACAGGACCCGCGAGAAGATCGCCTCCGGCAGCCATACGCTGATGACGACCGCGACCACGACCATCGCCGCGATGATCCAGCGCGACACCGACACGCGCTCGCGGCCGAGCCCCATGTCGTGGGAAACCACGCTCGCTGCGACCAGCAACTGGCTGTCCGCCGTGGACATGACCGCGGAAAGCACCGCGGCGATGGTGATCCCGGCAACCGCCGCCGGCAGCAGGTCCGACGTCAACTGGAAGAACAGGCGCTCCCCGTCTACGACGTCGTTCGCCAGCGCGTGCCCGGCGAGCCCCGTGATGAACATGCTGCACAGCACCAGGACGAACCAGCTGAGCGCCACGATGCGTCCGCGCCGTAGCGCCGCGTCGTCGCGCAAGGCCATCATGCGGTTCAGGAGGTGGGGTTGACCGAGCGGCCCGAACCCGATGGAAACCATGCCGATGAAGAACCCGACGGCGAGCCAGCCGACGTTCGCCCCGAGGGGCGCCATCTGTTCCGCCGGCACCGCCGCGAGCAACGGTCCGAATCCACCGCAGGCGACCACCGCGGCGACGCACAGCATGACGGCACCCACCAGCATGACGACCGCCTGCAACGCGTCCGTGACGCTGACGGCCCAGAACCCGCCGAGCAGCGTGTAGACGAGGATGACGGCCGCCCCGATGGCCACGCTCGGCCCGACCGGCAGGCCGAAGGTCTCCGCAAAGGTGTTGCCCGCACCCTGAAACTGCGCCGCCACGTAGAAGACGAAGGAGATGACCACCGCGATGCCGGCAAACACGGTCGCGAACCGCCGCGCGCTCCCGTCGAGATCGCGACAGACGACATCGGTGAGCGTCACCCAGCCGTTCGCGCTGCTCGCTTCGCGCAGGCGACGGGCGATGACGAACCAGGCGATCACATGCCCGGCCAGGGTGCCCGGCAGCAGCCAGACGGCCGATATGCCCTGCACGTACGCGATGCCGGAGACGCCGAGAATGGACCACGCGGACGAGGAACCCGCGGCGTAGGAGAGGCTCGCGACGAAGCCGCCGAGATTGCGCCCGCCGATGAAATAGTCGGCGTGGCTCCGGGTGCGGCGCCGCGCCCACAGGCCGATCGCGATCAGCGCCACCTGGTAGGCGACGATGACGCCGAGGATTTCCCCACCGGACACGGGACTGCTCCGCCTACCCTGCCAGCGCCTCTCGAGCGGCGTCCGCTACCACGGTTCCTTCGAAGAACTCCGGATTGGCCTCGCCCCAGAATCGCACCGGGTTGTCGAAGACAAAGCGCCGGAACTGGCCGTGATCGATCTTGCCGTCCAGGACGAGCTCGTAGGCTTCCGGCAGCACCCCGGCCATCTCCTGTACGTCGAAGTGGCCGATGTCCGACCCGAACAGCGTCTTGAGCTCCGCACCGTAGGGATTGAAGTCCCGGTTGAAGGCCCACGCGTTGGTCGGATCGTCCGCCTCGCAACCGAAGTAGAACGGTTTCACGAATCGGTCCAGGAAGTCCGCGCCCGCTTCGATGGCGCACGCGGCGTAGTCGTCGAGGTCCTCGAGCTGGCCCGTGGTGCGCGAACCGTTTTGCGTGCCAATGCCGCGCCCTTCGGCGATCGCGCCAGCGAACGCCTCGTCGGCGTAGTCGGACGCCAGCTCCCGCAGCAGGTCGACGTCGAGGTTGCCCGGATCCGTGAACGCCAGGGCCTCCCGGTTGCGGATCGCCCAGTGGCCGATGAGGTCGGCGTACAGCAGGCAGGCGAATCCCACGCCCCCTTCCAGGAAGGCGAAGTTGAGTTGCGGAAACCTCGCGGTCACGCCCCCGAGGAAGATGGCCTTGCAGACCGCTTCGGAGGCGGCGGCGAAGTGCCCGATGTGGTTGTAGCAGAAGTTCGAGGGGGACATGCGGAACGCCCGACCTCTGGAGCCCCGGTGGAACGTCGGCGAGACGCCGAGTTCCGCGCATTTCTGCCAGACCGGATCATAGTCGTAAGCGCTGTCGAGGCCGATCACGTCGTACCACTCGCTGGCTTCGGGTCCCTTCTCGACGGGCCGCTCGATCATGCTGTTCAGCATGATCACCTTCATGCCGAGTTCGCCAACGGCGTACTCGAGTTCCGCCAGGGCCTCGTCCGGCGTGTGCATCGGGATCACGGCCGCGGGGGTCATGCGGTCTCCATACGGCGCGAACAACTCGGCCTGATAGCGGTTGAAGGCCCGGCATGCCGCGATGCGCGACTCGTCGTCCGGGTTGCGGGGCATGCCGAGGCCGGCCGTCGGAAAGAGGATCGCGAAGTCGATGCCGAACTCCGGCAGGCGCTCGTAGAGGAGCTTCGGCATCATGGCGGTGGCGCGGTCACGGGTGTTTTTCGTGGGTGCACCCCAGAACGCCTCCTGGGCGACGTGTTCCGCACGGCGCTCGGTGACGTTCATCGACAACGCACGGCGCACGCGTGCGCCCCCGGCGCGCAGTCCGCGCACCGCCGGCTCGCCGCCGATCTTCTTCATGGCCTGCTCCATCACCGGACCGAACTCCAGCCAGTGGCCGTCGGCATCGATCACCGGATGCCCGAGGCCCGCGCGCAGATCGGATGCTTGCGACATGATCTCTCCCCCCTTCGTTCCCCGAAGAGCATGCGACGATCCCGATGTCCCCGCAAGTGTCGTCCTCGGGACAGCTCGGGACAGCAACAAGTATCGTCCTCGGGACAGCCACGACTCGACCACTACAGCCCCTGACCGTTGCAAACCGCGTGTCCATTCGCTCAAATCGTACCCGTGATCCGACGGAGACATGCCGTGACACGTCGCTGCCTCGCCTGCCTGGTTCTCGCATCCGCGTTGACGGGCTGCGTGACGAGTCCAACCGGGCGCACGCAGTTGCTGCTGATCTCCCCGGAGGCCGCCATCGCGGAATCGCAAACGGCCTACCTCGCCACGGTCCGGGATCTGCGGCGCGACGACAAGCTGCTCGACGATCCCATCCTGGCCGACCGCGTGGCCGTCGTGACCGGACGGCTGGTGGCGGTGACCGAAGCACGCTATCCCCGCACGCGCGACTGGAAGTGGAGCGTCGCCCTGATCGACGAACCGGAGACCGTGAACGCCTGGTGCATGGCCGGAGGACGGATGGCGGTCTACAGCGGCCTCGTCTGGAAACTGGGCCTGACCGACGACGAACTCGCGCAGATCATGGGCCACGAGATCTCGCACGCCGTCGCGAACCACACGGCGGAGCGCATGTCCATGGCCATCGCACAGAACCTCGGGCTGCTTGCCGTCCAGTCGACGACCGACAACGCCCGCACGCAGCAGGGGGCGCAACTCGCAGCCATTCTCGCCATCCAGCTCCCGAACAGCCGCGTCGGCGAGAGTGAGGCGGACCGCATGGGGATCGAACTGGCGGCGCGCGCCGGCTACGACCCGGCCGCGGCGGTGACGCTGTGGCGGAAGATGGAGACGCAGGGCGGCCGAGGCATGCCGCAGTTTCTGAGCACGCATCCCAGTCCCGGTAACCGGCGCGAGACGCTGGCGGCGCTCGGACCGCAGATGCGGGCGCTGCAGCCTGTTGTCAGGCCGGTGCCGCGGCCTGTCGAGATTCTCCCGTAGGGGACGGGCTTGTCCCGTCCCGTCTCGAGTTCAGGCACGCTCCCAGGACGGGCGACGACAAGCGTCGCCCCTACGGCGTCCCGTCTCGAGTTCAAGCACGCTCCCGACGCGGACGACGACAGGCGTCGCCCCTGCGTCCCGTGCCAAATCAAGTCAGGGCACGACTTCCGAGCCCGTGCCCGACCGGGCAAGCGACGACGCGCCCAGCACGTGGCTCTCCACCACAGCCAGCCGCGCGCCGATGAGCGCCTGGCCTTCCTGGAGGCTCTCGATCTTGCTGCTCAGCTTCTCTTCGACCGTCTGGAGCTCGCCGCGCAGGTTAGTCTCAAGGGTCGCAATCTCGCCGCGCAGGTTGGTCCCAAGGGTCACAATCTCGCTGCGCAGGTTGGTCTCAAGGGTCGCAATCTCGCCGCGCAGGTTGATCTCAAGGGTCGCAATCTCGCCGCGCAGGTTGGTCTCAAGGGTCGCAATCTCGCCGCGCAAGTTGGAGTCCACACCGCGAATGTCGCCGCGCAACTCGCGGATGTCGCTCCGCTGCCACCCGGAGACCGTCAGGATCAGTGCGCCGATCGCAATGGCGGAGCCAACGATCGCCCAGAACTCAGAGCTCCGGCGAGGCTCCAGGGCAGATGCGTGGGTCATGTCCGGCAACTCAGGCGCCCAGGGCGGCCACCGCTCCGGTCGCAGTTGCGTCACGGCCTGCCGCAAGCCACTTGAGCAGGACGGCCGGCAGCCGCTTCAACCCCTCCGCGCGCGGGTCGATCTCGAAGCCTCCGGACTCCAGGGCCGTCACGCCAAGCAGTGGTTCCGCCCCCTCTTCGCCGTACACGACCGTTCCTCCTACGCGCTCGCCCTCGAACTCGATCTCGGCGACGGTGATGTCCAGCGAGACCTTGCGGCCGTCGGCCAGGGTGTACTCGCGATTGCCCCGGGGTCGGAGCCCGATCGCCTCGAGACGCGCTTTCGGTACGAGCGAGTCGTACGCGCCCGTGTCCACGAGAAACGGACCCGTCCAGGACCGCTCCGGCTCGGCCGGATTTCGGATCGTCACATCAACGGTCACAGCAATGTTAGTGGCGCCCATAGGGTCTCCTTCAGTGTTCGCCGGTGGCGCCGCCGGCAGCGCCTCTCCCTTCGCCGTAGTGTATCGCCGCCGGAGCCCGGGGAGGGAGCGCCGCCCGTGCGTGTGAAGCCCATCCCAGCGTGCGCCAACAGCGCGCCATTGCGCAGGACATGTCCACACGTCGGCACCCCGGTCGATGCGCCGGCAAGGGAATGCGGCGACGCAACCACACCGCTGCGCTACCAGGTGTCGATCGAGTGCTTCTTCTCCGATCGTTGCCGTGTCCTGCCCAGGAGCCGCAGCATCCGCTCCAGCCGCTCGCGCGTCTCCCGCGGGGCGATGATGTCGTCAAAGGCATTGTGGTCCACGACGGCCGAGTACCCGTCCCGATGGCCGATCTCCACACTCGGCCAGCCAAGACGGAGCGCCGATACGCCGCGGGTGGTCGATACCCCGGTCATCAGGGCGGCGCCCAGCCCGCGTCCGCGACGAATCTGCACGCTGAGCAACGGTACCGTGCGCTGCTGGTGCGCGATCAGGGGCCGCGCGTGCCAGCGCGTGAGGCCGGGCTCGACGGTCTGTGGCTGTCCCTTGAGGGTCCAGTTGGCAACGCACCCCGGCGTGTCGATGAGCGCGAGCATCGGATATTCGTAGGTGTTGCACAGTTCCACGAAACGGGAGATTTTCGTCGCCGCGCCGTGGTCGATCGCGCCGTCGTCCACCAGCGGCTGGTTGGCCAGCACACCGACCGTTCTGCCCCCAATCCGTGCGAGGCAGGTGAGCAACGACCGCGCGAACTGCGGCCGCAGCTCGAACACGCTGCCCGCGTCGCAGAGTCCCGCCACGATATCCCGCATGTCGTACACGTCGCCCGCATCCGGCGCCAGGGCATCGAGGTCGGCCTCCGGCGCCCGCCCCGACTCCAGGTCATTGTCGTAGAACGAGAGGTATCGCTTCGCCGCGTCGACGGCGGCGTGCTCGTCCTGCACCAGCAGGTCGATACCGCCGCTGACCTCGTGCATCTCCGAGCCGGCGAGTGCGTTCGGGGTAAGGCGCTGTCCGAGCGCGGCTTCGACCATGGGCGGTCCGCCCATGCCGATGGACGATCCGGGCGTGCTGATCAGGAAGTCGGAAAAGCCCGCGAGGCTCGCGTGTCCGGCGAACGACGGACCGGACACAATGGCCACCACGGGTGCCCAACCCGAGAGTTCGGGGATGCCGTCCAGGAAGGAGAACCGGCCGATGGGACCGCTTGTCTCGATGTGGCCCATGCCCACGCGGGGATGACGCGCGCGACTGCCGCCGCCGTCCACGAACAGGACCAGCGGCCAGCGCTGCTCGCAGGCGAGGCCGAACAGTCGTCCCAGTCTTCCCGCGCCATAGCCGCCGCCGTGGTCCGTGTAGTCCGTGGACGACGCGATCACCGGCCGGCCGTCGACCGTGCCGACGAAGTCGACGCCGCCGGCCTCGGGGATCCAGTCGCCCTCCGCGCTGCGCGCCGCGACGCTGCCGTACTCCACCTCGGAATCGGCATCGAGCAGCAGGCGCACGCGTTCGCGGGCGGTCAGCTTCTGCGTGCCGTGTACACGGGTCACGATGTCCGGCCGCGCCGCGTCCTGCAGCCCGCCGCGGGCGGCTTCCAACGCATCGATATCCTTGCGTTCCATCAGCGTGGATCGATGGCGTGTTTCTTGACGGACCCGCGCTCGCGCGGAACCCGCTGCAACATCGCGCCGATCGTCGCGCGGGTGTCCGCGGGCTCCAGGATGTCGTCGAACTGGTAGCTGCGGCCCGCTCGCAGTCCCGAGGCGGCGTCACGCATCCGTTCCGCATAGCCGTCGCGGATGGCCATGGCCTCCTCGCGGGTGGGCGCCGCGAGGATCTCCTTGCGCTTGACGAGATAGGCGGCCCCCTCGAGCGACATCCCGCCGGACTCCACGGAGGGCCACGCGAGCCGCATCTCCGGTACCCGTCGCGCGGCACCCCAACCAGACATGGCATACGGGCCGAGCCCGTAGGCCTTGCGGATCTGCACCGAGTACAGAGGAACGGTGCGATGGTGCAGGACCCCGAGCGGGCGCGCGTGGTGGCGCGCAATGCCTTCCCGTTCCGCCTGCGGACCCACCATGTAGCCGGGGTTGTCCACGAAGCTCACGATCGGATAGTCGTAGGCGTCGCACAGCTCAACGAAACGCGCGGCCTTGTCCGCGGCGGCCGCGTCGATGGCGCCCGCGAGCGGTGACTTCGGCTGGTTGGCATAGATGCCGATGGCGCGTCCGTCGAGGCGTGCCAGCACGGTCAGCATCGAGCGGCCCCAACGTGCGCCCAGTTCGAAGACGCTGTCGGCGTCGGCGAACGCCGCGATGATCTTGCGCATGTCGTACGGTCGCCGGCGGTTCTCCGGAACCACATCGGCGATGGCCGCGGCATCCGCGGCCGCTGCTCCCGGAACGTCGCCAATCAGGTACAAGCGCAGGTAGCGCCGCGCCGCTGCGATGGCCTCGGGTTCGGTCTCGACCAGCACGTCCACATCGCCGCTCTTCGCGTAGTCCTCCGCACCGCGGCAGTGGCCCCCCCGGGTGCCGAACTCCGCCGCCGTCGTCGCGATCACGAGATCACACAGCATGGCGATCCCCGCGTGGCCGTCGACCGACCGGGCGCTCGCGATCGCCACGGTCGGCGCCCAACCGTTCAGTTCCGCCAGCCCGTCGTAGAGCTCGAACCGGCCCCGCGGCGTCACGGCGATCGGCGGTCCCGGCAGGGAGTCGTCCATACGCGCTCCGCCGCCCGTGACGAAGCACACGAAGGGCCATCGATGCTCCACCGCCAGGTACAGCAGCTTGGCCATCTTGCGCTGGTTGCGGTCGCTCTGCGTGCCGTCCAGCACGCTCTCGTCATAGCTGGCCGCCGCGACCGGCTGGCCGTGGACCAGGCCCACGCCGGCCACCAGCCCGTCGGCATACGCCGTGTCCTGCGGCCGGGTCGTCGCACCTGCGAGGGCGCCGTACTCGACCAGGGTCGCCTCATCGAACAACGCCGCAAGCCGTTCCCGGGCGGTCAGCCGTCCGCGCTTATGGATGCCATCGACCGCTCCCGCGCGGGCATCGTCGCGACCACGCCCGCGGGCCTCGGCGATCTGACGTAGGAGTTGTTCTTCCAGGAGCCCCTCTCCCTGAACCACACGGCCGGCGCAGCTCAGAGTATCACTCGACGGCAGAGTTCCCGATCGCACGCCAATCCCGCTCCTGGATACACTGACACGACATTCACCAGGTCGCCCCATCATGGAATTCGAAACGATCACCTACGACAGGAAGGGCCCCGTCGCCTACGTGACGCTGAATCGCCCCGAGAAGCTGAACGCGATGAACGGCACCCTGCACAGGGAACTGGCCGAGGCGTGGACGAATTTCCGGGACGACGAATCGCTGCTCGTCGCGATCCTCTCGGGCAACGGCCGCTGCTTCAGCGCCGGGGCCGACCTGACGGAGAGAGCGACCGGCCCCTACCGATACACCGGCGACTTTCCCGACATCACGCAGACCCGGAAACTGTACAAACCCGTCATCGCGGCATTGCACAGTCACGTCGTGGGTTATGGACTGTGGATCGCGCTCGACGCCGACATCCGCATCGCGACGGAGGACGCCTCCTTCTGGCTGCCGGAGCCGCAATGGGGCATCGCCACCATCCCCGCCGCCTGGTTCCCCAAGATCATGCCCTGGGCGATCGCCTCCGAACTCCTGCTCCTCGCCGGGCGCGTCAGCGCCCAGCGCGCCTACGACGTGGGCATGATCAACAGGATCGTGCCGGCCGACCGGTTGATGGAGGAGGCGGAGAAGATCGCCCAACGGTTCTGCGAGTTGAGCCCCGCGGCCGTGCAGGGCATGAAGGAGTCCATGGTCAAGGCATCGTCTCTGGACTACCGGGCGCTCGACCAGATCACGGAGCACGTCCAGACGCGGGTGATGAACTCCGAGGATCGCAGGGAAGGGGCACGGGCGTTCCTCGAGAAGCGGCACGGGGCGTGGCCCGGGCGGTGACTGCGCGTGCGCAGGGCGCCTCCTCAGGGCCACAAGCCCAATGTGACCTCGGCCCCGGTGGCCAACGATTCGGGTTCCGCGTCTCCCGCGGCCCTTACGGTGTAGACTGCTGCTGCCAGCACCCGCCACGGGACCCACCATGAGCGCCCAACCCGGCGTCGTAACCGATCTCAAGTTTCTCGGTACGCTTGGCGTGCCGATCATCCTGACGCAGCTCTCGCAGATGGGCATCGGCGTGATCGACGCGATCATGGCGGGGCGTGTCAGTCCCACGGATCTCGCCGGCGTGGCCCTCGGGGGGAACTTCTACTTTCCGCCCGTGGTGCTCCTGTCGGGCGTCGCGATGGCCGTCACGCCCCTGGTGTCCCAGATGCACGGCGCGGGCAAGGAAGCCGGGGGGGGTGCGGTGGTTCGCCAGGCCCTCTGGATCGGGGTCCTCGGCGGTCTGCTGGCGATGGGACTCATGCTGCAGTTCGGTGAGGCGGGTTATCGCCTGATCGGCGTCGACGAGGCGGCCATTCCCATCGCCACCGCCTACCTCACCTACATGAGCTTCGGTGTCGTGCCGACGCTCGCCTTCTTCGTGTTGCGCTACCTCTGCGAAGGACTGTCCTGGACGACGCCGTCGATGATCGTGGCGTTCGGTGGGCTGCTGCTCAAGCTGCCGCTCAACTACCTCTTCGTGTACGGCGGATTCGGCATACCCGCGATGGGCGGCGCCGGCTGCGGCGTCTCCACGGCCATCGTCATGTGGCTGCAGCTCGGCGCCATGATCTTCATCGTCCGGTACTCGCGCGTGCAGCGCGCGGGGGCGTTTTCGCGTTTCTCCCTGCCGGACTTCACCGTCATCTGGCGACTGGTGAAGCTCGGTCTGCCGATCGGCGTGACCATGTTCTTCGAGGGAACGGTCTTCTCGATCGTGACCCTCCTCATTGGACGCATCAGCGTCGAGGCGGTGGCGGCACACCAGATCGTCTTCAACGTCGGCAGCGTCACCTCCATGATTCCGGTCGCCCTGGGCGTGGCGGCGACCATCCGTGCCGGCTACAACGTGGGGGCAAAGGACTACGCCGGCGCACGGCGTTCGGTCTATGTCGCGCTTGGCGCGGCGGTCACGTTCGCGTTCATGGCCGCGAGCGCCCTCCTGCTGCTGCGCGACACGATCGCCGCGGTATACACGACCGACACCAGCGTCATCGCGAGTGCCTCGGCGCTCTTGGTCATCCTCGCCCTCTATCAGTTCGTCGACGACACGCAGACCACGGCGATCGGTTGCCTGCGCGGCTACAAGGATGTGCGCATCCCGATGCTCATGGTGCTCTTCGCCCATTGGGGCATCGGCATTCCCGTTGGCAGCGTCCTGGGTTACGGTCTGTTCGGGTTCGAGCCGTCGGGCGTGTCCGGCTTCTGGTGGGGACTCATCATCGGGTTCGGGGTTTCGACCACCATCCTGAACACGAGACTCGCGATCATATCGCGGAGCGAACGGCGCATCGAGCGCTACGCCTCGGCCTGATCCGTCCGCTCTATCCGCAAGGCCGCAGGGTTGCGCAGACATACCGCAGCTTCGGAATGTCCCTGACCGGGGTGTCGTGACACTTGACCCGGACGACTGGTTCTTACGGATCACCCATGCGTTTCGGCATCTTCGACCACATGGAATGCAGCACCGACAGCCTTGCACAGTTGTACGAGGAACGATTGCGCATGCTCGAGTACGCCGACGAGGCCGGCTTCTGGTGCTACCACAAGGCCGAACATCACTTCACGCCGCTGGATGCCGCTCCTTCCTCCACCGTATTTCTGGCCGCGGCATCCCAACGCACCGAGCGGATTCGCCTGGGGTCCCTGGTGATGCTGCTGCCATTCTACGAACCGCTGCGCTTCATCGAAGAGATCTGCATGCTCGACAATCTTTGCGGCGGGCGTCTCGAAGTGGGCGTGGGCAAGGGTATATCGCCGGCTGAGCACGCCCTGTGGGGCCAGGATCCGAACACGGCGCGCGCGCGCTTCGAAGAAGCGTTCGAGATCGTGCGTATCGGTCTTTCCAGGGCAAGTCCGGAGGTCGAGGCCACAGGCTCGACGGCGGGCTCTGATGCCGATGAGCACGGTGTTCTCGAGTCGGCGACCGAGCGGTATCGGAGAACGGGTAGTGCCGATCACGTCCCGCGCCCGCTTCGAACGTTGCAGAAACCCCGACCCGGCTTCTGGTATCCGGGGAACGTGGACTATGCCGGCAGGCACCGGCTCCACACCATCATTGGTGGTTCCACGAGAGCGATCAACAGGGCCATGGATATCTACCGGAAGGGCCTTGCGCAGCCGGACGGTGACTGGAATCCCGGCGTGGCGGAGCCCGTGATCGGCGTGCAGGCACACATCTATCTGGATGCAACGCCGGAGGCCGCCATTGAGAGGGTGCGACAGGCCTACTCGGTCTACCACCGGAATCTGACGAAGCTCTGGCACCAGTACAACGTGCCGATCGACCACATCGATCCTACGTTCGGTGGCAAATTCGGTGTAGCGATGGAACACAACGCCCTGCTGGCGGGTTCCCCCGAGACAGCGGTCGAATACATCAAGCGCGTGGCCGCCGCCACGGGGATCGAGTACCTGACATTCGCCTTTGGCTGGGGCGACCTGACGCACGACGAAATCATGCAGTCGATGCGGCTGTTTGCAGAGGAAGTCATGCCGGAATTCAGGGCGTGACGTCCGTCTTTTCTCCTTTTGGTAGGGGACGGGCTTGTCCCGTCCCGTCCCGAATCACCCACCAGGCCCCGCCACAGGCACCGTAGGGGACGGCTTGCCCGTGCCGAATTCATGCACGGTCCCGGGACGGGCGACGACAAGCGTCGCCCCGTAAGCGTTCGGTAGCCGTGTGATGCTATTGGTTCAAGACGGTTTTCCAGTCGTGGCGAAGCGGCTTGAGGTAGATGTCCTTGACCGGGCGGGCGAACTCGTGGTGGCGGTCGAGCTTGCCGCGGCCCTGGGTTTTGCCGACGAGGATCCAGTTCGCGCTGCGGTAGGCGGCGCCGTCGAAGCGCGGGGTTTCGCAGAAGGTCTCCAGCAGCACGGGGCGTATGGCGTAGCGTCGCTGCCAATCGTCGGGGAGCCGGCGTTGGACTTGGGCGAGGAGGTGCGAGGCGAGGTTGGGGATGCGTATCCAGGGCAGGATGAGGAAGCGGGCGTTGTTGACCACGAGGGGCAGGTTGCAGCGCCGGTGTTCGTCGGTCCAGCCGACGAAGCGGTCGCGGGGCGCGGTCTTCCAGGCGGCGGCGCCGAAGCCGAACAGGGCGAGGGGTTGGCCGTCGGCGGCGCGGGCGAAGTAGCGCAGCTGGGCGCCGGGCAGCGGCGCGTAGCCGAGATAGTGGTGGCGCTCGACGAAGGCGTTCCAGCGGCGGCTCTCGATGGCGTCGGCGACGGGTTCGACGCGCGCCGGGAGCGCCTCGGCGAGGCGCGCCGGCGGCGGGAACAAGGGCGGCTCGGTTTCGGGCGACGGCGCGGGGGGCCGCATCGCGCGCGGGCG
The DNA here is from genome assembly GCA_965248075.1 of Candidatus Azotimanducaceae bacterium. Lineage (GTDB taxonomy): Bacteria > Pseudomonadota > Gammaproteobacteria > Pseudomonadales > Azotimanducaceae > VXNE01. Next base: position 327,551 of record CBDFIL010000001.1, read on the forward strand.
GTTGCGCGGCGGCGGCAGCGCGATCAGGCCGTCGCGGTGCATGCGCAGCATGGCGACGCGGGCGCTCATGTCCTTCAGGCCGCCGTCGGGCTTGCGCCAGCCGAGGCGTTCGCACAGGGCGCGCGACAGGGCCGCGCGGCGCAACGCCGGGCGTCGCGCGATCAGCGCGCGGAGCCAGTCGATCTCGGCGGCGGAGAAGTCGCGCCCGCAGTAGCGCAACGGCGCGCCGGCGCTCACGGGCCTTGCGCGGGGCGGCCGCGCCAGCGGCGGGCGCCGCTGTCGTCCATTCCCCAGGGCAGCCAGGCGCCGGCGTCCGCTGGCGGCCGGCCGCCCGACGCGGCGCACGCCCGCAGGTAGTCCATGAGCCAGGGATAGGGCCGCAGGCCGGCCAGCGCGAGCGTGCCGAACACCGAGTAGAGATGGCCGGCCAGTTCCGCGCCGGTTTCGCTGTGCGAGCCGAACGACAGCTTGCGGCCGATCGCCGCGCCGCGTAGGGCGCGCTCGGCGGCGTTGTTGTCCATCGGCACCGCCGGGTCGCGCAAGAACGCCGTCAAGCCGTCGCGGTGGCGCTCCAGCGCGCGCAGCGGCTGGCCTTGCGGCGCGCCGTCCGGCAGCGTGGCGAGTTCCCGCCGCGCCCGCTCGAACAGGGCGTCGGCGCCGCGCTGCAGGCGCCGTTGCGCCCGCGCGAAGGCCACGCTCTGTTTCTCCATCGGCACGGCGCGGTCCCGGCGCCGCGCCCGCTCCGCGTTGCGGCGGTACAGCGCCGCGATGCGTTCCAGCCAGCGCGCGCACCACTTCTCGAGCCGCGGGCGGCCGACGCTCGCGTCGATGAAGTCGCGCCGGGCGTGCGCCCAGCAGAGGGCGCGCACGAACCGCTTCGGCTCCTCCCGCGCCAGCTTGGCGTAGACCGCGTAGCGGTCGCAGACCAAGTGCACCGGCGCCTCGGCCCCGAGGCCGGCGAACAACTCCCGCGCCGCCGCCGCGCCGCGCGACGGATCGACGCGCAGGCGCACCGCGTCCGCCGTCAGGCATACCCACAGCCAGCAGCGCGGACTGTCGCCGCGCTCGCCGCGCGCGTGCACCGTCCAACTCGTCTCGTCGCCGTGCGCCACCCGCGCCGCCGCCTGCCGCTCGGCGATCGCCACCGACAGCGGCGCGAACAGCGGCGCGAACCGGGGCAGGCTGTCCGCCAAGGTGCCGGGCGCGATGTCGAGGCCGTGCGCCGACAGCATCCGCGACACCGCCCGCAACGGCCGGTGGTGCGCGTACTTCTCCAGCAGGAACAGCGCCCAGACGCTCACCCCGTACGGCGTGTTCGGGAACAGCCGCGGCGCCGCCGGGCCCAACGTCTCGCGCCCCGGCGCACACGCGCACGCCGCGCGCCGCCGAACCCGACGCACGCGGCGCACATGCGCGCGCACCTCCACCTCGATCAGCTCCGTCGTCGTCGTGCCGTTCGCCACATACGCCCGACCGCAGCGCGGACAACTCCGCTCCGACGGCTCCAGCGTCTCCTCCACCGCCGCCAGCGCCGCGCGCGGCGTGCGCCCGTGCGACGCCGTGCCCGCTTGCCGACCCCGTGACCGTCCCGTGCGCGACGCCGCGCCGCGCACGCTTCCGCGCGCCCCCCGCCGCCGTTCGCTTCGCCGACCGTAGCGCTCCTTCGTCAACCGGCGGTTGCGCGCCCGAAGGCGGTCGTTGCCGTTCTCCAGTTCCTCGACCCGCGACCGCAGCTTCGCGCACGCGTGCCGCAAGCCGCTCGCCGTCCGCTCCAACTCCCGCGCCGTCGAGGCCGACCGCGACCGCTCCAATTCCGCCCGCGCCAGCCGTTCCCGCGCCCGCGCCCGACCGTGCATCGACCTCCAATAGTTCGCCGCCCAACGCGCTTCAATGCCTTCCCGCCGAAGCCTCGACAACTCCTCCCGCAACGCCGCGCATCCCGCGCACGACCCGCCGCTCGGCTCCTCCGCCGCCCCGCCCCGCGGCAACGACCCTTCCAAACGCGCCAATTCGAACCCGACAGTCATGCCGCCGGTATACACCAATCCGCCGGATGTGTCCAGCCTCCCGCATCACACGGCTACCGAACGCTTACGTCGCCCCTTTCATGGAACATAAACGTAAGCCATTGATTTAACTGGGTCACGAAAAGCCTCCGCGAGCCGCTGGCGCGCGTCGCCCCACCCATGTTCCTTGCATGTCTGCGCGGTGGACCCACCGTGGACAGCTACAATGTCCCGCGGCGAATGCGTGCATGGTCTTGGCGCGGGCTTGTAGGGGACGGGCTTGTCCCGTCCGGTGCCGAGTTCGTGCACGGTCCCGGGACGGGCGACGACAAGCGTCGCCCCTACTAATCGTGCAGCCAGATCCCCGAGATCCGCTGTTCCGGCACCTGCGGCCCGCGCCGGTCGTACGGCTGGTAGTCCGCAAGGCCGGCGAGCGCCCCGAACCGGGCCGGGTTCCGCTGCAGCGCTTCGACTGACGTGGTCAGGTACACGGGCTCCTCGGTGATGAGGTACTGCCGCATGAAGACGTTCACCATGGAGCGGCGCACCCCCGGCGCCTTGCGCGGATGGGCACCGTGCCAGGTGGCCCCGTGCCAGATCATCACCGAGCCGGCGGGCGCCTCGACGGTGTAGAGCTCCTCGCGTTCGGCCAGCACCTCCGGGAACTCCTCGACGCTCGGTCCCCGGCCCAGCAGATGGCTCCCGGGGACGAAACACGTTGCGCCTTCGTCCTTCGAGTAGTCGGACAGCAGCCACGTCACGTTGCAGACTTGCGCGTACGTCGGCCAGGGTTCGGGGAAGCGACAGCGCGAGTCGGCGTGCACGCGCAGGGGCGTCCCTCCCTGCCCCTTCGTCAGCGTCAGCACCATGCCCGCCTTGGCGTGGTAGCCGAGCAGGTAGGTCACCAGGGCCAGCGGGACCGGCGCCATGAGGGCCTCTTCGAACGCGCGGTCCTCCTCCAGCATGTCGAAGGTGATGGTGCCGGTGGCGGCACCGCCCTCGGCGCCGCCCCTCATCCGGTTGTAGGTGTTCGGCAGGCGCACGGCCTCGACGCGCTCCGTCGCGGCGATCAGGCGCTCCACCAGTCCCGGCTCGTTGACGGTCTCGGGCCGCACCACCGTGAAACCGTCGGTCTCGAGATCCGCGACGTGCTTGTCGAGGCCCAGCCGCTGAATCTCCGCGCGCACGGCGGCCGTGGCCGCGCGCCCTTTCGGCAGCGGGTCCTCGGCCAGCCGTTCGGCGACGTAGTTGCGCTTCTCGTCCAGCTCGTCAAAGAAGGCTTGCACGTCCATCGGATCGACCCTCCGGTTGCGTCCTCGCTCTCAACTACCCAGCGACTGGCGGAACTGCACGTAGACGCGCCGTCCGCGCGGATCTTCCAGGTACCAGTCGTATCCCTGCAGATCGTTGATCAGCGATGTCGGGCTCTCGTTCGTCACGTTGAACATGCCCACGGAGAGGTGGCTTTCGCCGCCACGGCCGGTCAGCCCGAACGGCAGGGTGATCGCATACTGCAGATCCAGTGTCGGATTGGACTTGATCTGGGCAGGATTCGTCGGGAAGCCGATCGCATTCAGGTTTTCGATTTCCGAGAAGTAGTGCACCACCGCGGTCACCGCATGACGGCCCCTGCTCCAGCCGGCGCTCAGGTTGAACCGCCACTCGGGAGTCGGGTATGCGATGGCCGTGCGGGCGTTTCGCTTGCCCACGCCGTCGACCGCGGAGTCGGAGGGTTTTGCCTGGTAGTCGAACTCGTTGACATAGACCGCGCTCAGGTCGAAGACCAGGTCGCCGACGTCGCCGAGGCTCAGGTCGTACCGCGCATGCAGGTCCACCCCGCTCGTCAGTACCGCGGCGGCATTGATCTTGGACACCCTGACGGTAGTGATGCCTCCGCGGCCGTCGCGCGCGATTCTCGGATCCCTCCCGGGCGATGCCAGGAAGGCCGCGACGTCGTCCGGATCGCCGGGGGTGTATCCCGCCGCGAGGAACCGGTCGTACTCCGCGGTGACGATCTCGAGCGAGGTGGTCGTGACGATCTGATCGGTGTAGTCGAATCGCCAGTAGTCCGCCTCGAGCAGCAGTCCGTCCAGCACGCCCTGCGGTACCCAGGACGCGCCGATGTTGTACATTTCGGCGCTCTGCGGCTCCAGGCTCGGATCTCCCGAGAAGATAGCCGCCCGGAAGGTGCCGGCGAAGTCCCCGTTGATCGGGTCGATGAGCGTCTCGAACTGCCTGTCCGCTGCCGCGAACTGGTCCGCCGGCGTGGGCGCCAGGAAAGACGTCCCGAAGGACGCCCTGACATTGACCGTGTCGCGCCTGTAGAGCAGGGAAATCTTCGGGTCCGTCGTATCGACTTCGCCCAGGTCCTCGTACCGGACAGCGACCTGCAGTTCCACCGACTGTGTGTCGGTCGTCAGGAGGGGGACCACCGCTTCGGCGTAGATTGCCGATATGTCCCTCTCGTACCGGTACTCGCCGCTCTGGCCACCGCCCACCGGTCCGGTGACCTCGCGCGGCACCCCAAACCGGAGCTCCTGGAACTCCCGGCGCCAGTGCGCACCGATGGCGACGCCGATCGGTCCCGCCCAGCCTTCGAACAGGTCGCCCGTCGCGTACGCCTCGGCAACGAGCAACGTATCCTTCAGCGAATCCTCGTAGTCGCCCATCATCCAGTCGTAGATCTCCGGGCTGTTGTAGAGAGGGCTCCCTGGCCCCGTTTCGGCATCACCGAGGTAGCGCGAGTTGCCGAACGGATTGAACCACTGGTCGCCGGTCGCTCCGCCCTTGCCCACCAGGGCGTCGGCAAGCAGCGAGGTGAACGTGATCTTGTTCTTCTCGCCGGCATCGTAGTTGTGACTGTGATAGGTGGTCGACAGATCGATCAACCAGCCCGTGTCCGCCACGTCGATCTGCAGGCTCGATGCAATCCTGAATATGTTGCTCTCGGTGTACAGATCACCAACGTTCCAATCCTGGGGGAAATTCGGATTGAGGAACTGCTTGCCGATGGTACGCATCTGCGCGCCGACGATGTCGTCGTTGAACGGCATCACGCCGACCTGATTCCCGAAACCGTCAGCGACGGTGGCGCCGGGGTCTGCCCCGACCACGATCACCTTGCCGTCCGGTCCCCTGTCCGGCCGCCCATCGCCTCCCACGACCGGGTTGCCGTTGACGTCGAGGACGTCCTGGGCGAACAGCCGCCGTCTCGGCCCTGACACGATGGGGTTGCCGTTCGCATCGACATCCGGTACGCCGTCGCCGTCCGCGTCCGCCAGGCTGCCCGGCGTATGCGCCGCGAAGCCGAACGCCTCGCTGCCGTCGTCGACCAGGGGCGCGAAGTGGCCGGGATTGGCGGGATGGTCGCCGGGAATGAAGCTCACCCGGGCGCCGGTAGAGCCGGTATCCGCCACGACGCTGTGGAGCCTCGAGTAGCTCAGCTCCGTATCGAAGCGGACGTAGTCGGAGAACTCGTACTTGAAGTACATGTACGTCTGAACGCGCTGTTCTTCGCCAAAGATCACGAGGTGCGGGTTGTAGTCGAAGCGACAGGCGCCCCACATCCTGATACCCGACTCCTTCCATTGAAAGGTCCCGGGAACGTTCGACCCCGCGAAGTTGGGGTTCTCGCATTCCGGGTCTATGAGAGAACGCGCCGTACCCGACAGGCCCGGTGCGGATCCATCGAGTGGCAGGGGCAGCCGGTTTGCAACGGAAAACGTGCCCGGCTGACCGGAGCTCGACGTACCGAACGCCTGTCCGGTCAGTTCCGGCCGGTCACCGTTGTGCAGCGGATCGCGCTCGAAGTAGGAGATGGCGGCAACGAAGGAGGACCGGTCGCCGGTCTGTCCCCACATGACCTCCGCCGCGTTCTGCCACATCTGGTCCCGTTGCCGGTTCGGGTTGAACGCGCCCTTGGGCGTTTCGGTGGTTGCGTCCGCGGAGAGCCACACCTCGATGCCGTCGAACTCCCTGACGGTCATCAGGTTGACCACGCCGCCAACCGCCTCCGAGCCGTACAGCGCCGATGCCCCGTCCTTCAGCACTTCCAGCCGGTCGACGGCGATCATGGGCGCCAGCAGGTTGATGTTCTTGATGAGCGTGCGCTTGCCGTTGATCAGCTGCAGGGTACCTTCGCTGCCGAGACCGCGGAGGTTGATGGGGTTGTCCGCCAGGTAGACGCAGCAGCCTCCGCCGCCAAGTGCGGCGGCGATAAGACCGCTGTTCGTGATGTTGCCCAGCGTGAACGGCAGGGTCGCCGTGAGATCGGACAGGCCCGAGATGCCGAGGGACGCCAAGTCGTCCGCGGTGATCACCGACAGCGGCGATGCCGAGTCGAAGCTCGACCGCCGCACGCGCGTGCCGGTGACGACGATCTCCTCGATCGTCTCGTCGGCCCGGTTTTCGTCCGCATCCTCGGCGGCGGCAGTCGCTGCCGGCACGATCAGGAGCGCCGCCAGGACGAGCGTGCGCAACGCTGTGCCATGTTCCATCGAGACCCCTCCCCAAACACACAACGGTTGTTATGCCATGATCGTGGAGGGGTGTTGCCGCGTCAAGTCGCGCCGCACAACGCATGCGAGAATGCCCGCACCTCAGGCTTCGGGACGAAGGGGACGCCAGGATGAAAGCCGCCGCGCAAGGCGCCAGCGAGCCCCGGCTCGATACGCTCCGGCTCACACTCTACGGCTCCGTCAGCGCACCGCTTGCCGTCGTCGGATTGCCGCTGACCGTCTACATCCCCGCGGTCTACGGCGAGATGGGCGTCGATCTCGCGCTGATGGGCGCCGTCCTGATGCTCGCCCGCTTCTCCGACGTGGTGACGGACCCCATCATCGGCCTCCTGTCCGACCGGACGCGGTCGCGGTTCGGCCGCCGCAAGCCCTGGCTGGTGCTCGGCGTCCCCACGATGATGGTCTCCACCTACCTCCTGTTCGCGCCGCCCGACGGCGCGGGCGCGTGGTACTTCACGCTGTGCACCGTGGCCATCTACCTGGCCTTCACGGTTCTCCAGATCCCTTACGAGGCCTGGGGCGCGGAGCTGTCCGGGAACTACAACGAGCGCTCCCGGATCACGGCGTTCCGCGAACAGTTCTCGCTGGGCGGATTCCTGCTCGCCGTCTCCATTCCGATGATCTTCTCCTTCCTCGGCCAGGACGATCTCAGGCCGGCGATGTCCCTGTCCGGGTTGCTCATCTGCCTCGCGCTGCCGGTGGTGCTCGGCTCCGCGGTCGCCTTCGTTCCGGAACCCCCGGTCCCCCGGGTGCGCTCCCGGACGCTCGGCGCGCGGGAGTACCGCCAGGGTCTCAGGCTGATGCTCAGGAACGGACCGTTCGTGCGGGTCGTGATCGGCTACACCGGCTCGGTCTTCGGTTTCGCGATGGACAGCGGGCTGTCGTACTTCTTTGCGAAGCACGTCCTCGGCGCGGAGTCGTCCTACTCTCTCGCCCTGTTCCTGATGATCATCGCCGGAGTCGCGTGCGTGCCGCTATGGCGGCGACTCTCCGTGCGCATCGGCAAGCACATGGCCCTGGTCACGGCGATCCTCTGGTACGGCGCCTGGGCCATGCTGATGCCCCTGCTCTACTTCATCCCGGAGTACGCCGCCGCGGGTTTCGTCTTTCTGCAGGTGATGAAGGGGATGACCTCGGGCGCCTTCGGCATGCTCACCACCTCCATGGCCGCCGACGTCGTGGACATCGACACCGCGCGCTCGGGTGAGCAACGCACCGGCCTCTACTTCGCCGTGTGGGGCCTGGTCCGGAAAGCCACAACCGCTTTGGCGGCGTCCCTCGGACTGTTCGCGGTGGCCATCTTCGGCTTCGACGCGACCGCCGACCCCACGCGTGCCGGGCAGGAAGGCGGCAACACGTTTGGGGCCCTGATGGCGCTCGCACTCTTCTATTCGGTCGTGCCGAGCCTCGTCAAACTCACCACGCTGCCGTTCCTGTGGACTTATCCACTCACCGAGGAGCGCCAGGCACGCATTCGGCGACGCCTCGAGGCCAAGGCGGAAAGGCTGGCCCGGCAGAACGCCGGATGACGCCGGGACGACTCAGCCCGGTGGCGTCTCCACGATCCGGTCGAAGGCGATCCGCGCCAGCTCGCTGACGCGCTGCGGCGAGAACGCCTTCGCATCGACGGCCGCAAGCGTCGAGAGACCCTCCGTCAAGGCGATCAGCAGGGCCGTCTCGTCGACCCCGGAGATACCCGAGTTCCTGCCCCGCGCCTCGCGGTCCCGCTCGACGATGCCCGCAATGTTGCGGAAGTGCGCCTCCAGGATCTTGCGGTTCCTCGCCCGTAGCCGCGCCCTGCCGAATCCCGAGGTGATGAAGCTGAGCCAGACACGGTGGTTGTCCAGGTGGGCCTTGCGGATGGGGAGCAGTGCCCGGACCGAACGCCAGAGCCTCGTCTCCCGGCCCCCGGGCTCCGCGCCGCTCAACCGGGCGCTCACCAGTTCGTACATGTACTGGTTGGTGAACTCGACGAGATCGTCCTTGTTGCGGAAGTAGTGCGTCAGGGTTCCGGTCGTCGTGCCGAGTTCCTTCGCGATCTCGCGCATGCTGGTCGACTCGAAGCCGTACTTCGCGAGGAGTCGCCAGGTCACCCGGGCTACCTGTTCCCGACCCACTGGCTTGCGCGCCGCGATCACGGCGGTCGATCTGGTCATCCCCTCCCCCGGCTCGTCGATCCGGAGAGACGGCATTTAAGCAGCCGCTGGCGTCCGCCGTCGAGACACAGGCGTGACAACGAGATCCTCGCTGCTCCGAGCCCCGTTACCGGCAGGCGGGGACAAGCCCCGCCCTACAGCGCCGCGGCGAAGCTGCGGATGTCGCGGACCGTCGCGTGGCAGACGTGTGGCAAGGCCCCCCAGTACTCCGTATCGCCGCCGTGATGCGTGCCATTGACGGTGCGGCTGATCGTCGGAACCCCCGCCGCCATCAGCTTGCGCGCGTAGCTGAGCCCTTCGTCACGCAACTGGTCGAGCTCGTTCACCGAGACAGTGTGCGGCGGCAGGCCGGCCAGGTCGTCCGGCGTTGCGTGGTAGGGCCAGGCCAGCGGGTTCCGCGCGTTGGCTCCGCCTGGATCGTATGCCCTGACCCATTGCTGCATCAGGCTCGTGGCGCCCATCAGGTCGTTCTCCACCAACGAAACCAGCTCCGCGGGCGGCGGATCGTAGGTTCCCGCGATGTAGGGGCAGCACGAATAGACGCCGGCGACCTGATCGATCCAGCCTTCCCGATTGGCCTTGAGCGCCGTGGCCAGGCACAGGTTGCCCCCGCCCGACTCCCCCGAGATCACGACATTGGCGATGCCTAGCGCGTCGCGGTTCCGGTAGGCCCACTGCGCGCCGCTCGCGCAATCGTTCAGGCCGGCCGGGAAGGGATGGTTGCCGAGTTTGCCGCCGCCGTTGCGAAACTCGACACCGATGACGCAGAGACCGCTGGCCGCCAGTTCGTCCCGCCATCGCACGTACTGGGGATCGCGTGCGGTCATCAACACCATGCCGCCGCCGTGGGTGTGCACGATGCCGGGCAGCGGTCCCGTCCTCTGCTCGGGTTCATGGATGTATAGACGAATCTCGTTGCCGTCGACGCCCTCAATGGCCTCGCTGCGGCGGGCCACGCCAGGGACGGGCGGCAGACTGGCGAATATCCCGGCATAGAGCGCATCGCTCATGGACTCGGCTTCGGCAACGCCGTCGAGGATTTCCTCGAGCGAGGGATCGCGATCGACGACGGCCGTCTCGCCCCAGCCGGAGAGCCCGTACACGTCGAGAACTTCGCGCAGGCGTGGGTCGAGCCGCGGGTCGGTGGCGAGGGTGAGGGTCGGATCGCCCAGTCTGCCGGGAAGCTTGGGTGTGGATGAGGCCATCTTGGTACCTTCTCAGAAGTGCCGTCAGGAACTTGGACCGTCGTGCGGATTCCCGCTGCCCACTACATCACGGCGGGTTCCGGCGAATCAAGCCCGAGGGCTCTCATCATGAGGTCATTCCAGTCGGCGGTGAACAGGCGCTCGGGCTTGATTTCGAGCCACAGGACATCCGGATCCGCCAGCATCCCGGCGATCCGCCCCTCCAGCTTGTGCGTCCCCAGCTTGCGCGAGAACGGGGGAACGATTTCTTCGCGCACGGCCTGGTCGTCGTGAATCGTGCACCTCCCACGGATGCTGACGCAGCGGTCCCGCCCGAGCCCGGTCCCGAGGACCGACACGACGATGCACAGGTTCGGGTTGCGTCGTATCGCAGCCGTCCGTGGCAGCTGGCGCGGGGAGCCTATCCAGACGCTGCCCCCGTGCCAGAGAAAGCTGACGATCGTCGCGGCGCTGTTGCCGTCCCGCATATTCCAGATCATCGTGCATTCCCGTTGGGTCTCGAGGATCTGCTCTGTCAGCTCGGGTGTCAGGTGCCTGGCGCCGAGGCTTGGGGAATTGCCTTCGTCTTGCATGTGCTTTCTTCTCCGAGTGGTGATTTACCGATTCGTTATCTCGTCGATCGCGGCGAGCAGCCGACGTGCCAACCACCGGTGCGTGGCGATGGCGGGCCCTTCCTGGAGGGGGCTCATCAGGCCGGCCGCGGCGCGACTCGACCGGACCGCCCGCGAGATGCCCCGATCGAACACCACCGAGTCCTGGACATTGATCCTGTTCGGTCCCTCGGGGTCCGCGTACTCCTGCGGCGTGTACTTCCCGGCAGCGAACTCGGCGGGCGCCACGCTGAACATGGCGACCCGCGTCCTGTCCACCGAGATGGGCCAGTTCGCCTGGATATTGAGCATGGCGGGTGTCGGCATCAGAAAGTTGGCCGGGAACGCAATGGTCATTTCGAACGCGGGCCGCTCCCGCCCGGCCATCCCGATTTCGTCCTTGTCGGGCTCGAAGCCGCACTTCCTCCTGAAGTACTCGAGATCGAGCCCGAGCACCTGCCTCGCCCAGTAGTCGCCGCACGTCGTGGGCTGCGTCATGGAGATCGGGTCGTACACCCGCATCGCCTCCGGGTGCACCCCCGGGCCGTGGTACACGTCGCCGTTCTCCATCGCCTGTTTCCAGTTCGTGTTCCACACGTCGACAAAGACATTGTTGCAGACGAGATCGTCCCGGTCGCAGAACCGGAAGTAAGGGGCGAGGCCTTCGAGCCGCGGCGCAAGCGGCGCCGCGTCGTCGTCGAAGTTCACGAAGACGATGCCGTTCCAGACCTCCAACCGGAACTCGGGGAGCGCGATCCGCGTCTTGTCGAAGCCCCTGTTGTCCGTCATGAAGGGCGCCCCGGTGAGCTTGCCGTCGAGCCCGTAGGTCCACAGGTGGTACGGGCACTGGAAGCGCTTCACGTTGCCCCGCTCGCCGTCCTCCGTGACCGGCACGGCGCGGTGCCGGCAGATCGACGAGAGGGCCCGGACCTTGCCGTCCTCACCGCGCACGAACACGATCGGCTCGCCCAGGATCTCCCACGCGAAGTAGTCGCCCGGATGCTTCAGCCACGCGGTGTGCCCGACCGCGATCCACTCCTTCCTCCAGACGTGCGTGAGCTCCAGCTCGTACACCTCGGGTGAGTAGTAGTGAAAGGGGTCCGGCGTCCGCGGTCGATCGCTCGGAGTCGCGAGATAGGCTTCGAGCGACTCGCGGATCTTCTGAAGCTCTGGTCTCATCGTGCTCTCCCTCCGTTGAGGACCGAATAGCTGAGTATCCCCCTGGGGCTCAAGGGTCAGGGATCGGGGAGCTCCGCCGCGCGCCAGGTCTCGTACTCCATGACCACGAGTTCCCGATACGGGTCGCCCACCATTTCCCAGGTACCGCTGAAGCCTCTGGGCAAGACTACGTGACCTCCCGCTTCCGTTTCCATGGGCGCTTCGCCCGTGGGTGTCACGATCAGCTTGCCCTCGAGCACGTGTATGAACTCGTCGTAACCGAAATCCTCGAGCTCGACCTTGCCCGGCGAGGACTCGTACACGATCACGATCACGTCGCCCTGGAACACCACGCTCACCCTGGGCTTGCGCTCCGTCGGTACGACGATGCGCCTCGGGTTTCCGACCGGGTTCGCTACCGCGAAGGGAACCTCCCGCAAGTCTGTGCCGGCCAGTTTGACCGGGTCGACGCGCAGGGGTGCGCCTGCCAGCTTCTTCCGTTGCATGTCCGCCTCCGACTTATCACCTCGCCTTCAAGCCTAGTCCCGCCGCCGGCCCACTTGATGCCCACCGCTTCAGGACCGGGACGATCACGATGAGGCTTGCCAGCAACCCCAGGGAGCCGGCGTAGATCATCGGACTGTAACTCCCCGACACGAGCACGAGACTTGCGGCCGCGGGTCCCACGGCCCCGCCCGCGTACCAAAGGAGGTTGGCCGCATTGACGAGCCTGCCCGAGGCATCCACCTTGGCGAACACACCGAAGAAGAACGCCAGGACGACACTGCCGGCGACGTACGAGACCACGGTCGCCGCCACGTAGGCGGCCGGGTTGTAGAACAGCGCCGCGGCATAGCCGATCGCCATGATCGCAAGGCTGCCGATCAGGGCGGTCGCGTCGCCCACCTTGCCGTCCATCCAGGCGGCCAGTACGCCCCCGAGCATACCGCTGACGGCCCCCACGGAAAGGACAATGCCAATGCCCTGGGCGCTCAGCCCGGAGCCGACGCCGATCCGCTCCCAGTACGCCCAGTACGCGCCGGCAACCGTGGATTGCATGAGCAGGCCTACCGTCAGAAGAAGCACCGGCACCGTCAACAGGCCCAGGAGGCCGAGTTGCTCGGAGGGGACATCTCCCTGCCCGCCGGATCGGGGAAACCACGCCAGGGCCAGGGCCAGGGCCACCAGCGAGACCGCCGCCATGCCCAGGAACGGCCCGGTCATCCCGGAGCTCTCAAGAAGGGGAGGTACTCCCAGGAACCAGAGGAGACCGGACAGAGACATGCTGGCCAGGACGATGCCGTAGACCCGCGTCGGCCGTTCCACCCTGGAAACGGCTGCATACACGGCGCCCAGGAGTACGCCCGCCGCCAATCCGGTGACAACACGCGTCAGGACGATCAGCGTCGCGCTCTCGAGCCACGCGGCGCAGAAGTCGGAGAGAACGGCCACCAGGGCGGCGCCGAGCACCATCGTCCGCAGGTTCCAGCGATGTACCGTCATGGCGGCAACCCAGAGCATCGCCATCGTTGCGAACAGTTGCAGCGACGAGATCCTGCCCGCCAGTTCCGGGGACCACCCGTAATCGTCGATAAAACCGCCCACGAGAAACGGCATGGCGTTCCAGTACGCGACGCCCGCGACGGTCAGGGAAACCAGGGTGACGACCGACCGAAACTCGCCGACGCCGCTTTCTTCTGTCGCCATTTCAGCTCCGTTGCGCCGACGTGGAGTCACCCAGTATGCCCTGAGGCGACCGTAGGGGACGGGCTTGTCCCGTCCCGCCTCGAATTCCTGCAAGCTGTCGCGACGGGCGACCACAAGGGTCGCCCCTACAACTCCCGCCTCGAATTCCTGCAGGGCGTCGCGACGGGCGACCGCAAGGGTCGCCCCTTGCATGGAACATAACGTAACCCGTTGATTTACAAAGACCTGTATTTTGCCGGTTTTCGGCGTAGATCGGGCGGGCGTAACCCCGACTGTTCCTTGCGCGACAGCGCGGTGGGCCCCACCGTGGACCGCTACAGGGACTCGTACAGGGCGGCAGCAAGCGGGTCGGAACGAAACCCACCGGTCCACTCGTTCAGCATCCTGTTCATCACGTAGCCGTAACTCACCCGGGCGTCCGGGTCCATGACACAGAAGGAGCCCCCGTAGCCGCCCCAGAAGAAGGCGCGCGGACTGGGACCGAGGTTCGGCATCCAGATGCTGTCGCATCGCAGCGCGAAGCCGAGACCGTAGCGCACGCGCATCTCCGGCACCGTGAGATCGAAGTCCTCGATCTGCTCTTCGATCGCCTGGTCGACGGTTTCCCGGGCCATCAGCCGCACGCCGTCCACCGCGCCGCCGCAGGCCATCGCGGACGCGATGCGGGCAACGGAGCGGGCATTGCCGTGGCCGTTCACGGCCGGGATCTCCGCGGCGCGCCAGGCCCTGGTGCGGGACGCCGCTACCAGCGCGTCGCCGACGGCAGGGTTGCCGAGCTTCGCGCCAATCGACCCCGGTTCCGGTTCCTCCGCCCAACCCTCTTCCGGCGGTGGAATCAGTTCGCCCACCCGGGCATCGAGGCTTGCGTCCAGACCGATGTGGAAATCCGCGCCCAGGGGCTGCGCCACCTCCTCCCTGAAGAAGGTACCGAGGCTCCTCCCGGTTACCCGCCGAACGAGTTCACCGAGCAGGTAGCCATGGGTCATGGCCTGGTATCCGCATTGGGTGCCCGGCTCCCACCAGGGCGCCTGGGCGGCGAGCAGACTGGTGCATTCGTCCCAGTCGTAGAGCGTTTCCAACGTGATCGGCGTTTCAAATCCCGCCAGCCCGGACATGTGGCTGAACAGATAGCGCACGGGCAGCTTCTCTTTGCCGGCCTGGGCAAACTCCGGCCAGTACTTCGCCACGGGGGCGTCCAGATCGATCGAGCCGCGGTCGACGAGGATCAGGGCCGCGATGGCCGGCATCACCTTTGTGGTCGAGTAGACATTGACGATGGTGTCTCTCTCCCAGGGCCGGGTCCGCGCCGCATCGGCATGTCCCGCCCAGATGTCCACGACGAACTCCCCGTCGACGGTTGCCGCAAAGGACGCACCGACTTCCCTGCCCTCCCGGAAGTTGTTGGCGAACGCATCCCGCACGGCGGCGAAACGCGCGTCGCAGTGCCCTTGCACCTCGACCGATGTGGCCATGCTCTTTCTGCCTGTGCGTGGCCGGGCCGACCTAGAACACGTAGCCCATCGTCACGCCAACGCTCCGCGGATGCGTTACGTACATGCCGTCCGTGCCGAACGCCTCGGGTCCGGGGAAGACCGCGCGCACGAAGTTGACATCGTCCGAGATGTTCTCGACGAAGACGCTCACGCTGAACCCGCTGGCCTCGTTCTCGTAGCGCAGCCGCGCCGACCAGCTCCAGAAGTCCCCTCCAAAGTTACCCGATCGCCCCGTGCTGTCGACGGGACGCGGGCCGTGATAGAACCACTCCAGTTGCGGCGCCAGAACACCCGAAGCCCCCAACGCAAGCTCGTACCGGATCGACCCGCTGAAATCGCTCTCGTCCGAGTGCGCCAGCCGATTGCCCGTGTTGTCCTCCAGCGCCCCCGGAATATACTTCTCGATCTCGTTATCGGAATACCCGTAACTCAACCTGACCTCCAGGTTGTCGACCGGACGGGCCACCGCTTCTATCTCGAAACCCCGGAACATCATTTCCGGAATGTTCGATCCCTGGAAGGTGTACTGCAACTCGCCCAGGACCTGCCCGCCTTCCTCCGGCAGAAAGTCGAAGAACTGGAAGTCCGTGTAGTCGAAGTAATAGACGGACGCGTTCAGCCGCAGGCGTCCGTCGAACAACGAACTCTTGATGCCCGTTTCCCAGGCGAGGACCAATTCCGGATCCAGTTCCTTGTACGGCCCGAACATCGCGAACACGGCGCCTCTGTAGCCTTGACTTACACTCCCGTACCACAGGACACCGTCCTGGAGTGCGTATTCCACCGCCAGGCGCCATGTCACTTCACTGGAAGAGAGGTCGCCGTCCGTCAGCTCCGCGAACCCGAAGTCATCGTGCAGCGACAGATCACCCCCCGACAACTCCGACGTCTTCGGGAAATACGTGAATGCCGCATGGTTTCTCTGGGCCTCGACGTCATCGCTGGTGTATCGTATCGCGTGGGTAGTGGTCAGCCTCTCGGTCCAGGCATACGTGGTATGCGCGAAGGCGGCCCAGCTCGAGAGCTCCTGCTCCGCCAGGTATCGCTCGCCCCAGCCGGTTCCCGCCGGGAACGTAACCGGATCGAACAGCCGATAGAAATCCGTATACTCGAACGCCGCCCGCCAGTCCGCCGACTGATCGAGGAAATAGCCGCCGACGATCCATTGAAACGGTGACGCGTCGGTGGACGTCAACCGAAGCTCCTGGGTGACCGTGCGGTGGTCTCCATACTCGTACCCGTGCCAGATCGCTGCCGCCGTCGAGTCCCAGTCACTGATATCCACGAGTTCGAGATCGGTGTAGCCGGTTACGGACGTGAGCGCCACGCTGCCCAGATCCCAGTCTATCGACAGCGTGTATATGGAGGTATCGATCTCCGCCTTCATCTCGTCGTTCGTGAAACTCAGGTTGATCTTGCGCTGACCGCTTTCCGGCCCCGGGTTGTACAAGAGCGCGGAATCTATTCCGGCGCCAGCCGCAAAGCCTCCGTAGTAGTGCGGATTCGGCGTTCTGTTGACAAGATAGGCCGGGCCGGAGTCGTCTCTCCCGAGTTGCGCCTTGAAGCGGACCGAGACAGCGTCGCTGGGAGCCATGTCCACGACCGCCCGAACGGTGCGCGTATCTACCCAGGGGCCGTCCTCACCGGTGTGGATGTTCTCCAGGAACCCGTCGTCCTCCTCGATCACGCCCGCGATACGCACGCCCAAGCTGTCGGACACCGGTCCCCCGATCGCCGCCTCTACCCGGCGTCTGTCGAATCTTCCCAAGGTGGCACGTGCATAGCCATCGACCTCGTCCCCCGGCCCGGCACTGATGAACTGCAGCGCGCCCGCGGTCGAGTTGCGGCCGAACAGCGTGCCCTGGGGTCCGCGAAGCACCTCCACCCGCTCCAGGTCGAACATGGCGAAGGAATTGAACCAGTAGCTGTCCAGGAGAACTTCGTCGGCGTAAACCGCCGCGGTCTGCCCATCCATGAAGGAGTAGTTGGCGCTGGTGATGCCGCGAATCGTGATCACCTGGGCGCCCTGCTCGCCGTAACCCGACACGATGTTAAGGTTCGGCGCGACATCGCCGAGCTGCTTCGACCCCTCGAGGCCGTAGTCCCACAGGTCATCGGCGCCGAGCACGGTGATCGAGATCGGCACGTCCTGGGCACTCTGCGAGCGCCTCTCGGCGGTCACCAGGATCTCTTCGATGAGCACTTCGGCGTCCGCCCCGGCCGATGCATCGTCCTCCGCCGCAGCCGGACCACTGATCAGGAAGACCGCCGCCACAGCCGCACCGAGCCTGGCGAGGACCGAGCCCCACGCGTCACCGGCTCTCGTTCTCCTGTCCTGCATGAACTCCCTCCTGTCAGCCGACAGTGCTTTGCGGTGGCCTACTATACGGTCATCAGTGGCTAAAGGACACGCGGTCAGCCCAGTGACCCTGGATCGCCACCTCGCGGTGGCGGTACGGTCCCTCGCGCGCGAGCTTCACCGGCCGTACCGGCCTCATCTGACGCGCACGCGGCGGAACTTCCACTCGCCGTTCTGCTTGACGTAATCCTCGTGGTACCGCGCGGCCGTGCCCGGCCAGTTGCTCTGCGTCGTTCCGTCGCTCTGGGTCACGGCCGCGATGAGGTACCAGACGCCGTGTGCGCGATCCCCGTCGACCTCGATCAGAGGGTTGGCAACGATGTGCTGTGCCCCGGCGATCACTTTCGGGAACCCGGCAAAGAGCGCTCGAATCGCTTCCCGGCCCTCGGCGTTGCCGACTCCTTCCCCGTTCCAGGTACCGTCTTCCGTAAACAAGGACGCCATGGCGTCCGCATCGTAGTCGTCGTGGTCACAGATCTCGCAGTACCGGGCCTTGAGCCGCTTGATGGCTTCGATGTCTTCGAGGCGGGTGATTCGTTTCTGAAGCTCTTCCAATTCCATCCGACGGTTCCTCTCGTGTGCCAGTGTTTGCGCTTCGGGCTAGACCCTATGCATACGGGTCGAAGAGGGGGGTGACACCATCTTCCCGTCGCTCGATATCGCGGTACTCGCCTCGCGAGAGCCCGAGCACGCGTCTGAGCTCCGGATGACGATCGAGCAGCTCGGGCGATAGCCGCGGCGAGTTTGGAATGTAACTGCTGGCGTTGCGGCCCTGGATGTAGGGCCGGGTGTAGTTCTGATTCAGCGAGATTCGCAGCCCCGGGCGCGTGCGCGCCAAAGCGGAGTGAAACGTTCCCCCCTGCCAGATCACCACCGAGCCGGCCTTCGCCTCGAGGCGCACGAGCGGATAGGGCGTGTTGGCGACGTCCGTGTCGTGGGGCAGGACCCTGTGGCCGAAGTGCTGGCTGGCGGGGACGAAAACGGTTGGGCCGTCAGCTTCGCCGGCCTGGTCGGTGCAGATCCACGTACAGTTCAACCGATGGCAGATCTGACCGGCGCCCATCGGGATGCCTTCCACGTCCTGGTCGACGTGCAGCGGCAGATTGTGGAAGAGTGCGGAATCGTCGTCAGGGGCTTCGGCGGTCGGGCCCTTCAGGATGATCAGCATGTTCCTGAGCACCGCGCCCTGGCCCAGCATCAGCCGGACCAGCGCCTGCTTCGCCGGGTTGGTCGCCGCCTCGATGAACACTTCGTCCTCGTCGAAAAACGGATCGTGGAAGGCCGCGGTGATCCTCGAGGTTCGAAAATCGATCGAGACGTCGTTCCTTGTCTCGTAGGCGGCCACCATCGCGTCGCGCAGTCGTTCGTTCCACGCATCGGTGACCCCGAGGGTCCCGGGTGAGACGACGGTGAAGCCGTAGGTCATCAACTCCACGGCGTTTTGGGCGAGTCCGTAGCGCTCGATGTCGGACATGATCGAATCGAGGCTCGGCATCGCTTTCCGCTCTGCTATGTTCATCATCGTCCCTCTCTGATCTGGAGATGAAAGCCGGCCGATACTCGGGCGCCCGCCGCGCGGTCGAGATGCAGCTCGACGGGCGGACGGGTGTCTCTAGAAGAAGTGGGAAGGCTCGAGATACGCCGGCCGGGGACCCTCGGGCCCAAAGCCGGACATGTCGTCCGCGCCGACGAAGAGCGCAAACTGCCTGTTGCGGCGATCGAGTACCTCCTTCGGTACGGCACGCTGGTATGCCTCGACCGTCTTGAGAGAGCGATTGAAGAAGGTCGTGTTCATGGTGAGCCGCAGCCCGTTCGTCAGCTTGGGGTAGGCGCCGCCATGCCACGTCGCACCCTTCCAGAAGATGAGCGAGCCCGCGGGCGCCTCCACCGGGACCATGTCCTTCAGGCCCTCACCCGGATAAGGCAGCCGACCGAGCCTGTGGCTGCCCGGCACCATCGCGATCGATCCGTTCTCCTTCGAGTAATCCGTCAGGATATACGCGCTGTTGGTCATGAGATTACCGCCGTCCAGCAGCTTCCCGTCAGGCCAGCGTGGCGAATCGGTGTGAAGTGCGTCGTTCAGGAGGTCGGGATCGGCCAGCAGGCCCTGCGCCGCGGCTTCCTCGTAGCCGAGCTGTGCAGCGTCTTTCCACTTGACCAGCGCGTCGAAGCTCGAGAGACGCCCCTGCCCCTTCAGGGTGTAGTCGACCAACGCCCCCAGGACCGGATTCTCGATCCACTCTTCGAACACCGGATCTTCGAGCAGAAGATATAACATCCCGAAGAAACCCGGGCTGGACAGGTAGGCTGCCTTCCCGGCGCAGCCATTCTGATCGATGCTGTGCTTTACGCCGGTTCTCTTTTCCGCCACTCGAAGCAGGGCATCCCGAACGCGCGCGGTGAACTCGGGTGGCGCCACGAGTTCCGGAGGGATGACCGTGTATCCACGGACCTCGATCTCGAGAAGGTAAGGCTCCAGGCCCAGCTCCCGGATCCGCACCAGATGAGCGTCCCCGGCATCCAGGGCCCCGGGCGTGGTGAGGTACATCCCGGGGCGATTGTCGACCACCTTGAGGTCTGCTGGCTCGGGCGGTGCGGGCGGACGTACTATCGGTTTCGCCGTCGCCTTTTCTGACTGGCTCATTTCTACCTCACTTGGCGACCAACGGGCGTCGACCCACCTTACGCCCCGTCATCGGTGAGCGTCAAGGATCAGAGTTGTCCAACGCTATGTGAGCCTGAAGGGGCAGCGCGTTTCCAACGCTAAGTGAGCCTGAAGCGTTCGGTTCGGACGATCATTGGGAGGATGATCGTGACGCTGCAGACCGAACGGCTCCAGACCGTGGAGCAGATCAGGGGCTTTCTCGACGGCAACGGGGAAGTGGGTTTCGCGCCGCTGGACCGGGACGAGGCGTACGGGTTCGTGCGTCGGACTCTGGTGCGCCTGGACTACGATGCGCTGGGCCGCGCGGGCAAGGGCACGGTACGCGAGTTCCTCGGCAAGGCGACGGGTCTGTCGCGCGCGCAGGTGACCCGCCTGATCGGCCAGTACCGGGCGACGGGCCGGGTCGAGGACCGCCGCGCGGCGAACAGCGGCCGGTCGTTCAAGCGGGTGTACACGGCGGCGGACATCCGCCTGCTGGCCGAGGCCGACGAGATCGGCGGCCAGCTCTGCGGTCCCGCGGCGTGCGAGGTGCTGCGCCGCGAGTACGAGGTGTTCGGCGATGCGCGCTTCGAGCGGTTGTCGGGGCTGTCCCCGTCGCACCTGTATAACCTGCGCCGGTCGAAGACCTACCGCGCGCGGCGCACGACCGTCGACCACACGCGGCCGACCACGGTGCGTATCGGCGAGCGCCGGCGGCCGGAGCCCGCTGGCAAGCCCGGCTACGTGCGCGTGGACACGGTGCACCAGGGCGACCGCAACGGCGTGAAGGGCGTCTACGACATCAACCTGGTCGACGAGGTGACGCAGTTCGAGCATGTCGGCGCCGTGGCGGGGATCGCGGAGACGTTCCTCGTCCCGGTGCTGGAGGAGATGCTCGTCACCTTGCCGTTCGTCGTCCTCGGCTTCCACGCCGACAACGGCTCCGAGTACGTCAACCGCCAGGTCGCCGCGATGCTCAACAAGCTGCACGTGCCGGACTTCACGAAGTCGCGGGCGCGGCGCTCCAACGACAACGCCCTGGTCGAGGGCAAGAACGCCAGCGTGGTGCGCAAGTGGCTCGGCCACGACCACATCCCGCAGCGCTTCGCGCCCGAGGTCAACGCCTTCACCCAGGACGTGCTGACGCCGTACCTGAACTACCACCATCCCTGCCTGTTCGCCACCGAGGTCCGCGACGCCAAGGGCAAGGTGCGCCGCCGCTACCGGCGCCAGGACGTCGCGACGCCCTACGAGAAGCTCAAGTCGCTGCCAGACGCGGCGCGCTTCCTGAAGCCCGGCACGACCTTCGCCGACCTCGACGTGGTCGCCCACGCGATGTCTGATCTCGACGCGAACCGCCGCGCGAACCGCGCCCGGGACGAGCTGTTCCGGACCATCGGCCGCGCCGTTGCCACTGCGGCGTGAGCCGGGCCTGGCGCCGTACCTGAACCGCACGCCGGGGGCCAGCCCCCGGACCCCCGCCCTCGCCGGGAGGCAGGGATCGGCGGTCTCGGGATGTCGGTCTGGGCAAGGAGCGCGGAAACGACTGGCAGCATCGCCCGGTCAGGCTGCGGCGACCGCCGATCCCTGCCCATCAGGGTAATCTCGCCAAGGCGCGTCAAGGGTCCGCTACGCCGACCGCGACGCTTCGATGCCGTGCCTTGACCCGACGCCTGCCGCCGCCCAACACGACCTGCCAGCCCGACCGCCGTGCACGCGTCGCGATCGCCCTTGACCCGCCGCCAACGCCCTCAGCTCCCCAGATGCCCCTGACAACGCGAGTTGCCCCCCGCTCTTCCCGGCACCTACGATGCCTGCAACATCACGTCCGAACCAGCACCGCGCTCATATGCGAGGACGGCCTGTTCAGGCTCATGTTCTCATTGGAAAACGCTGGATCGCGCCCCAGCGGGTCGCGGCTGATGCAATGGTTGTGGGAATAGGCGGTGTCAACGTTAGCTACCGCCCCATATCGTAGACGAATTCCAGGCCAATGGTGCGGCAGATGAGGTCGGCGGCGGCGACCGACGTCGACCCGTCGGGGTCGACTCGCACGAGGCTCGTTCCTAGCGCGCCTTCGAGTACGGGAGCGGTTCGAGCAGATGGAGCGAGGCTTCCTGCGTGACGGCGGCGAGCGCGGCGAGGGCCTCTGCGGGGGCCGCCTCCGGAAACCACTCTCCCACGAAGCCGTCGGTGATCCAGATCTCGCTCATCTCGCGCCGGTCGCCGGTGGTCGTCTGGTAGGCGGTGAAGAGCTTCCAGCGAGGCCGTCGGCGAGGTTGGAGAGTGCCTGGCCAGCGGCCTCCATGCACCAAGGCCTCGGCCGCTGAGAGCTTCGACCCCGGCGCCTCCATCTCCGCCATCGAGCTTCCCGCCGCCTCGAGGCCGTCGGCGAGGTTGGAGAGTGCCTGGCCAGCGGCCTCCATGCACCAAGGCCTCGGCCGCTGAGAGCTTCGACCCCGGCGCCTCCATCTCCGCCATCGATTCGCTCGCGGTCAGGAGCAGGTCCCGACCGAGCGGCCCGGTCGTCTGGCGCCACGCGCCGAGTACGTTCACCCCCACGTCCTCGAACGCCCGAATCGCGCTGCCGCCGTACACCTCGACGAACTTGGCGAAGGTGGCGGGCCGTCGCATTGCCCAGCATGTGCTCGGCTTCCATGATGATCGGCATCGTCTCGCTTCCTCCTCGCAGCCAGCGGGGCGTTCCCACCCCGCCCCTCCTGTACCCTGGGCGCGAACCTCTCCCGAGTAGCCTCGGTCGAATCAATCGGAGGCACGGGCGATGGTGAGCCCCTGGAAGTCGCCCCGGTTGCGCAATTCTTCGAGCATCTCCCGGAAGCGGACCGGACCGTCCGGATACAACTCATCGAAGAAGCCGTTGCCGTCGAGTTTCCCCTCGGAGTTCCAGAACCCCGGCGTACAGCGCTTCTGGTACTCCTGAAGCGGGCCCGGCTGGTTCACGAGATCCAGCCATGCCCGCTCGGCCTCGGCCGTCGCTTCGATCGCCTCCGCGTTGCGAGCGAACTGCTCGGCAACGAGATACGCGATGTGCAGGACCTGCGTGTCGTACGTGTAGGTGAGGCTCAACGAAGCCCCGGTCTGCCTGAGGCCCACGTGGAACCAGTTCGGGAAGCCGTGGCTGAGGAGGCCGTGAAGCGTCCGCCTGCCCGTCCCCCAGGCTTCGCTCGTAGACACGCCGTCTCGCCCGTACGCCTCGAACTGGCCTTGCCTGGCAAGCTTCGTTCCGACCTCGAATCCGCTTCCGAAGATCAAGCAGTCGACTTCGTAGGCTACACCGTCGACGATCACGGCGTTCTCGGTGACTCGCTCGACACCCTTGCCGTTCGTATCGACCAACTTCACGTTCGGCCGGTTGAACGTCGGCAGATACCCGTCGTTGAACGTCGGCCGCTTGCACCCTTGACCGTACCACGGCTTGAGCGCCTCGGCCGTCTCCCGGTCGTCCACCAATCGTTCGACCCGCTTGCGGATGTACTCCATGTGCTGGTGATCGGCGATCTCCGCCAACGCCTCGGTCTCCTCCGGGGTGAGGCTGGAGGGATCCTCGATCCGCCGCATGAGATCCTCGTGGTAGCTCAAGGCCCGGGTCCAGCCGTCGGCGACCATGTCGATTTCGACCGGAATCCCGCTCAGGAGCTTGTTGAAGTTGTCGGTCCGCTCCTGCTGCCAACCGGGTTCGAGGGACTTCACCCACTCTGGATCCGTCGGCGCGTTGCCCCGTTCGTCGACGCTCGACGGAGTGCGTTGGAAGACGTAGAGCTGCTCGGCCGAAGCACCGACATGCACCACGCACTGCACCGCCGTCGCCCCGGTGCCGATGATGCCGACACGCTTGTCGGCCAGCTTGTGGAGGTTTCCGCTCGGGTCGCCCCCCGTGTACTCGTAGTCCCATCGGCACGTGTGGAAGGAGTGGCCGCGGAACGTCTCGATGCCTGGGATTCCCGGGAGCTTCGGACGATTGAGCGGGCCGAGGGCCGTCACCACGAAGCGGGCCCGGAACACGTCGCCCCGGTCCGTCCGAATCTTCCAGCGCCCGGTTTCCGCGTTCCAGCAAATCTCGGTGACCTTCGTCTGGAAGCAGGCTCGCTCGTAGAGCCCGAAATGCCTTCCGATTCGCTTCGCATGCTCGAGGATCTCCGGCGCGAACGAGTACCGCTCCTTCGGCATGTAGCCCGTCTCTTCGAGCAGCGGCAGGTAGACGTACGATTCGATGTCGCACTGGGCGCCGGGGTATCGGTTCCAGTACCAGGTCCCGCCGAAATCTCCCGCCCGTTCGATGATCCGCACATCGGTGACGCCGGCCTGCCCAAGCCGAATCGCCGCCAGCTGACCACCGAAGCCGCCCCCGATCACTACCACGTCGAGCTCTTCGTCCATCGCCGGACGAGTGAGTCCCGGCTCTACGTACGGATCGACGTCGTCGTAGTGCGCGAGCTCGCCCTTCGCCTCGAGGTACTGCGCGTTGCCGTCCGGCCGCATCCGCTTCGCCCGCTCCTCGTCGTACTTCCGACGGATGGCCGCAGGGTCGAAGCCCAGCTCGTCGGGAGTCGGAATTGGGCTCTTCTGCGCACCTTTTAGGTGTTCCTTCATCTTGCGCTCTCTCCTCTTCGAGGCACCCGAGATCCCACGACTTCTCTCGTTGCTCCATCTGCGTTCCGAAATTCTTGCCCGGCCTCATGGGTATATGCCCAGGCCCCACAGATCTTGGGGTGACTTTTCTGAGCGAGGCCTCCAGCCCGGAACATCCTCAGCGAAGCCCGGGTCCGCCGGTCGACGAGCAGGTCTCCGCTCATTCGAACGGGTCGATGCCACTCACGGACGCCGCCACGGGCCCGACCGGACCTCGGAGACTCCACGGGACCGGGTCGGTGATGCCCATCATCGCAGCAAATCGCACCGGATTGCGCTCGAGCATCTCCATCGTGGTCGTGAACTTGTAGGGCTCCTGCGCCTCGAGGTGCGCGCGACCGTAGTAGAGGATGAGCGTGCGACGCACGCCGTCGATCGTGCGGGGCAGGGCACCGTGCCAGAGGCCGCCGTGCCACACGACGACCGATCCGGCCGGCGCCTCGATCGGCACGACCGACGGGTCGTCGTACTCGAGTGGGGTGTGGAGCGGGGGATTGCCCATGCGGTGGCTGCGTGGGACGACACAGAGGCAGCCGCCCTCCCGCGTGTAGTCACTGAGCAGCCAGTTGACGTTCGCCACCTGTGCCGTCTCGGGCCACGGCAGCGGAAACTTTCCCTGCGCATCGGCATGGATCGGCGGCGAACGTACTTCCTTCGGCTTGAGCAGCGCCGTGGACTGGTTGAGCTTCAAGTGGTGGCCGAGGAGGTAGGTGAGGAGCGCAAGGGGCTTTCGCTGCAAGAGCACCTCCTCGAACACGGGGTCCTCGGGCACGAGGTGGAAGAGGAAGCCGCCGTACGCGCCCGCGAGGTCGGCATCCTGCGGACTGCGCCGCGTGGCGACTCGGTCGATTGCCTCGTTCACGCGCTGGACGAGGTCGCCACAACCGACCTCCTCCGGCGTGAGCACCGTGTAGCCGTTGGTCTCGAGCGCCACCACGTGGCGCTCGAGACCGAGTGCGGCGATTTCCTCGCGGACGGCGTCGGCCGCCTGGTGGCGGTTGGGCAACCGCTCGCTCTTCATGCGCTCGCCCACGTAGGCCCGCTTGGCTTCCAAATCTCGTAGGACTTCCTTCAGGCTCTCGTTCATCGTCTTTCCTCCGTCACGTGGCGCACCCTGGTGCGTCGCTCGCAGCGCGGCTCTGGCAAGGAGCGCTGGCCGGCCTCATTTGGCGTGCACACGGCGAAATTTCCACTCGCCGTTCTGCTTGACGTAATCCTCGTGGTACCGCCCGGTGCCCCACTCGCTCTTCGTTCCGTCGCTCGGGGCCACGCCCGCGATGACGTACCAGACGCCGTGTGCCTTATCCCCATCGACCTCGATCAGAGGGTTCGCCACGATGTGCTGTGCCCCGGCGATCCCTTTCGGGAAGCCGGCAAAGAGCTTTCGAATCGCTTCTCGACCCTCGGCGTGTCCGACTCCTTCCCCTTTCCAGCTGCCATCTTCGGTGAACAGAGACGCCATGGCATCCGCATCGTAGTCGTCGTGGTCACAGATCTCGCAGTATCGGGCTTTGAGTCGTTTGATGGCTTCGATGTCTTCGAGCCGCGTGATTCGTTCCTGGAGCTCTTCCAATTCCATTCGAAGGTTCCTCTCGTGATGGTTCTTCTCGTGGTTCAGGGTTGGCGCTTGGGACATGCCCCCTACGCGTACGGGTCGGTCGTGGGGTCGTGGGGGACGCGGGTGATCCCATCTTCCCCGCGCTCGGGACCGGGGAAGATTTCGACTTTCGAGAGCCCAAGCACGCGTTTGAGCTCCGGATGACGATCGAGCAGCTCTGGCGATAGCCGGGGCGAATTGGAAATGTAGCTGCTGGCGTTTCTGCCCTGGACGTAGGCCCGGGTGTGGTTCTCATTCAGATGGATTCGCAGCCCGGGGCGGGTGCGCGGCAAGGTGGAGTGAAAGGTTCCCCCCTGCCAGATCGCCACCGAGCCGGCCTTCGCCTCGAGGCGCACCAGCGGATAGGGCGAGTTGGTGACGTCGGTGTCGTGGGGCAAGACTCCGTGGCCGTAGTGCTGGCTGGCGGGGACTAAAAGGGTTGGACCGTCGGCTTCATCGACCACGTCGGTGCAGATCCACGTACAGTTCAACCGATGGCAGATATGACCGGCGCCCATCGGGATGCCTTCAATGAAC
Organism: Candidatus Azotimanducaceae bacterium; assembly: GCA_965248075.1. GTDB lineage: Bacteria > Pseudomonadota > Gammaproteobacteria > Pseudomonadales > Azotimanducaceae > VXNE01. The sequence goes on from CBDFIL010000001.1 coordinate 354,170, forward strand.
TGGTCGATGTGCAATGGTAGATTGTGGAAAACTGCGGAGTCGTCAGCAGGGGCGTCGGCGGTCCTGCCCTTCAGGATGAGCAGGTTGTTCCTGTGCACCGCTCCCTCGCCCAGCATCAGGCGGACCAGCGCGAGCTTCGCTGGGTTGGTCGCTGCCTCGATGAAGACGTCGTCCTCGTCGAAGAACGGATCGTCGAAGGCCGCGGTGATCGTCGAGGTTCGATAATCGATCGAGACGTCGTTCCTGCTCTCGTAGGCGGCCACGGCCGCGTTGCGCAGTCGCTCGCCCCACGCGTCGGTGGCCCCAAGGTTCGCGGGTGAAACCACGGTGAAGCCGTAGGTCATCAGCTCCACGGCGTTCTGGGCGATCCCGTAGCGCTCGATGTCGGACATGATCGAATCGAGGCTCGGCATCGCTTTCAGTGCTGCGATGTTCATCAGCGGCCCTCTCTAAACTGGAAACGAATGTTGCGCTTGCGCGTCGTCCGGGGTGAGTGGTCGCCCGGCGACCTCCACGATCCCAAAGGTCCTATGCTGGTCATTCTGAGGAGTGTCCGCTCTTCGCGTGCGATCTGCGTCAGCGTGGCCCTCTCGTACCCGACGCGAATAAACACTTCGGTAGCAGCCGTCAGCAACCTCTGGCGGGTTCTTTGTTTTTGAGCCTTTCGGATAGCCATGTCGAATCTCTGCGGCAATTGAGCATACCAATATTTCAACCATTTGCCGCTTCAGGAAATCCTGTGGGTTGACTGCACTGCGGCGGGGTAGCGATCTGGCCCGCCGAGATGAAAGTAGATCGCATTTCGGAAGCGCTCACGATTGCGATACCCACACGCCTTTCGCTTGATCCACTGGATCTTGCTGTTCATACGAGCTTGTTGAGGTAGCGCGTCAAACGAAGTGTCTCAGGAGGTCCGCCAATCAGTGATTGATGACAATCTTGCCAAAGTGGCCACCTTGCTCCATTTGTGTGAACGCAGTCTGTGCGTCGCTAATTTCATATCGCGAGTCGATTACCGGATGAGTTTCGTGCAGCGTCATAGCGCGTAACATGTTCTCGAACATGTACCGGCTGCCGACGGTAATGCCATGGAAGTGGGCATTGGTACTAAACATCTGTGCGACGTTCAAATCGTTGGAAAATCCACTGAGCACGCCGATCAGATGGATGTGACCGTAAAGGGCAACCGTTTCGATAGATTGCTGCAAGGTTCCGGCACCGCCCACTTCAACGATGTGGTCGACTCCACGTCCGCCGGTGATGCGTCGGGCTTCTTCGGCCCAGTTGGGCGTCGCACGATAGTTGATGGTGTGATCGGCACCCAGGGCTTTACCTCTTTCGAGTTTTTCATCCGATGATGAAGTCAGGATCACTTCTGCACCGAAGAGCTTGGCGAACTGCAGCGCGAATATGGACACACCACCGGTGCCCTGTACCAAAACGCTCTGACCGGCAATGAGATGACCTTCTTCGACCAAGCCACGCCAGGCCGTCAGTGCGGCACAAGGTAGTGTTGCCGCCTCGTCGAAAGACATGTAGTCCGGAATGTGCAACAGCCCGTCTTCATGCAGGGTCATCTGCTCGCGCAGGCAGCCGTCGATAGGACCGCCCAGCGCGGATGAAAGTGCCGTTGCGGTGGGCGGTCCGTTCAGCCATTTCTGGAAGAAAATCGGTACCACGCGGTTGCCGGTTGCAAATCGTGTGACGCCCTCGCCAACGGCGATAACGGTACCCGCACCGCAGGAATTCGGCACCAGACCTGATGGGGCGCCATACTGAACCGTTCCCAGATCGCGGTAGTTGAGTGAGGTGGCGTGCATTTCGATCAGTACCTCATGGGCGCCAGGTACGGGATCGTCCTGGTCGACTAACTCCAGCCCTTCAATCCCTCCCTCACCGATGACCATTGCGCGCATTCCCGATTCTCCTTTGAGTTTCTGCGAGTGAGCTGGCGTAACGCTCTTGAAGTTTTCTGTTCAGCACTTTACCTATCGTACCCCGTGCTTGCCAGACCGAGAGTACCTGTCGCGGGTGCGGTTGGATGGATCCAGTACCGCCGGTGACTCCCGGGTGGTCGGCGTGACCTTGGCCGCGAACTTCTAGCGGCGCTACGGGCAGTCGCCCCAGAGCTGGTCGGGCTGTACGCTTGCGGTTGGCCCGCAGATACCCTTCGAGTCAATGGGTGTCGAAGGTCAACTCCAGGCCGATCTGCCGCGGTGCGTCCCGGGTAAACACCGGCAGCCCACCGGTCGGTTGCTGGTTGTAGATGATCGCGTCTTCATCCAGGAGATTGCGTCCGAAGAGAAAGATGCCGAATCGCTCGCGCTGAAACCCGAAACGGGCACGTAGCAGACTCCTCGAGTCACCCCGAACCGCGTTGGTGCCGAATTGTCCCCATTGGCCGTCGAGATGGTTGAGCGTGACGTTGAAGTGGCCCTGCCAGCCGGCTCCGACGGACCAGACGTAGTTGACGGCGGCGGTCGCGTTCCATGCGGGTACGAACGGCAGACGCTGGCCGGACTCGGCGCCTATCGACTCGGGCGTGAACGGCGGCGTCAGGGTCGCGGCGACGATGGGGACTACGTTCGAGAATTCCGAACTGTTCCAGTTTCCGGTCAGGGTGAGGGCCAGCCCGTCGATGGCCGCCGGCCGATACTGCAGGCCAAAATCGAAGCCGTACAGCTCTGAATCACCGACGGTGTAGGCCTGAAACAGACCACCGATCGCCAAATGCTGGGGCGTGCGCTTCCAGTCCTGCCAGTAGATAGCCGCATCGATGAACAACCGCCCGTTCAGTAGCGTGTATTTGGCTCCGACTTCGTAGCTCAGGACCTCGTCGGTTTCCTGTACCAACTCGCACTGACCCTCAATCAACAGGAGATTGTGGATAGGGCAGTAGGTCTGGGAGTTGAATCGGCCCGAACGAAAGCCCTCCGCGATGTTCAGGTAGTAGTGGGAAGTCTCTCCGGGGAACCAGCTCAGGTTGAAGCGAAAGTTAACCGTATCGAAGCTCTCACCATCGGTGAAGCCGGCCGCCTCGACCGAGTCGCCTTCGAGATCTTCTTCGGAATAGCGGATTCCCACGGTCGGGATCAGTTGACCGTCCAACAGTTCATACGACAATTCGCCGAACAATGCCAGGGAGTCGCGCTCGTTCACCCTCACGTCGCTGGCGTTGACGAAAAACGGCGGGATTTCGGGGTCCCAAGCCACGTCTGACACATACCGGTTCTCGGTATCGGTAACGAATATCCCGGCGACCCAATGCAGCGGTCCATCGCCTTTGGACACGAGCCTCGTTTCGTTACTCCAGTTCTTGATGGAGCGTCCGCCGAACGCGCTCACCTTGGTCAGGGGCGGGAACTCGAGAAAGAGACGCGTTTCGTCTCCCGGCTTCGTGTGGGCGACATTGGACACCAGGTCGGCAAAGCGCCAGCCGCTGTATTCCACTGTGGCCGAATAGACGGTCAGGTCGACATTGCCGAAATCACCGGTGTCGGCGAGGGAGATCGTCTCGCCGGGGTGCAGCCCCGAGAGAAAGGTTCCCCCGCCGTCCTGGTCCGCCCGGTTGTGGGAATAGTGCAACTTGATTCGCCAGTCGTCTGTCGGTTCCCACAGCAGTAGCGCGCGGACATCCGCCAGTTCTCCGTCGTTGAAGTCCTCGACTCCGACCAGGCTGTCCGCCCAGCCGGCGAGTCTCTCCACGCTTCCCGTAACGCGCATTGCAAGCCGGTCGTCAATCAGCGGGACGTTCACGAGGACATCGGCGTATCGGCCGTCACCGCCGTCCTCTGTCGTCGAGTAACCCACTCGCACACCTGCCTGAAGTTCGTTGAAAGCGGGCGGATTGGGAACGTAGCGAATGACGCCCCCCATGGCGCCATTGCCATACAGCGTGTTCTGTGGTCCACGGAGAATCTCTACCTGGCGCATGTCGTAGACACGTCCGAGCGGCGCGTATAGCGTCCCGAACATCGGCGTGTCATCGACGTAATACCCAACCATCGGACTGCCTGCGGCCGGGTACAGGCCACGGATTTGGAGATACCGCTGGCCCACGGCCAAGCTCAGGCCTTCCGATGCCCCCGGGACGAAACTGATCAGTTCGCCGATGTCGCGGAGGCTCGAGTCGATCAGCGTGGACTCTTCGAGAAGCTGCAGCGACAAAGGCACGTCCAGCAACCTCTGGTCGCCGCGTTTCGTCGCGGTCACGATCACCTCTTCCAATATCACGCTCTCGCGTGCCTCCCGGTCAGAAGCTCCTTCTTCCCCGGACGCGGCAGTACCCAATACCGCACCAGCAAAAGCTGCGGCAATCCGAGCGAACAGGGACCTCCGCTCGTTCCGGTGCGCATCTTTCAGGTTGGATTCCGTTGTGCTCTCCACAGTGCCTTCCTCCCGTGTCCCGCTTTTCGTCAGCCGTTCTTGAGCCGAGACTCTCAGTACGACATCGTTGCTGAACACCGGGGTCAACCCGGTACCCGCAAGCAGGAGGTCGACAGCTTCCTGCAGCGTGTACCTGCCGACCAGAGCGTTGGCGGACTTCTCGCGGACCACCTCGTCCGGGAACACCAGCGTCAAGTCGGCCTGCTCAGCGAACTCCGTGAGCGCGGTGTGCGCTGGCTGGGGCGGGATGTCGAAGTCGAACTTTCGTTCGGCCTCCTGCGCCAGGACCGCTGAGCCAAGGCCCAGAAGCACCAGAGCGAGCAGGAGACGAATCCCCACCTCGGCAGCACAGGCTGCTCCGCGCTCCCTTCGATGACGACTTGGAACGACTTTTCCTTGAGTGCCGGGTGTGGGATTTGTGGGAGGAGTGACGGAAAGGCCGTCAGAGCAAAAAAACCGGTGCGCTATCTTCGCCCCATGGAGACAGGGACGATTCGCGCGGTCAGCGACTACTGAGCAACACCCGTCTTTCGCCATCGAATTCGTGCGTGATCCCGAAGTTCACCCGCAGGGACAGCAGCAACGCCTCGACATCGCCGGCCCGGAAGCGCCCCGACAGGGTACGGGTTCGCAGCGACTCGTCAAGGATCACGAACTCGACCGTCGTGTAGCGCTCCACTTCGCGGAGCGCCTCCTCGAGCGGTTCCGAACGGAAGATGAGCCGGCCCTCTCTCCAGGACAGTTCGACCTCGATATCGTCGGACAGCAGCGTCTTCCTGAGCGGGCCCGCGGCAGCCAGGATCACCGACTCGCCGGTCGACACGATGTTGTCCTCGTGCGGGGCCAGCACGGGCGGCGGGACAACGGTGTCCAGCCCGTCGCTACCGCGACGTGGCGCCGACGGCGCCGCCGGTGGTCGAATACCGATGACGACCCGGCCTTCGGTCACGAGGAGTTCGATCTGCCGGTCTTCGGTGATTTCCACCACGAATTCCGTTCCGATGGCCTGGATGATCCGGTCGCCCGCGATCACGGACAGCGGCCGGGCAGGATCCGCGGCGACCCGCACGAGTACCTCGCCCCGCGCAAGGCGCAACACGCGCGCCGACGGCGTGAAGGTCACCGCGACCTGGCTGTCCGTGTTCAACACCACCTCGCTGGCGTCGGGAAGCAGCACCGTCTTTCGCTCGCCGACCGCGGTCGCGTATGCGGCCGACATCGTGGAGGGCGCTCCGTCGCCAGCGGGATTGAGCAGCAACAGACCCACGAGCGCCAACGCCGCCAGCCCCGCCGCAGCACCGGCCACCTGTGCCCGCCGATGCCAGGGGCGGTGCGGCATCCGATCGGTTGCGGAGTCGTGCGGAAAGAGCTCGGCCAGACGCGCCAGCGCGTCGGTCTTGTCCCACACCGCGGCAGCCTCGACCAGCAGTTCGTGATGCCTGCGGTGTTCATCCAGCCACGCGGCAAGGGCAGCCTCTTCGCCCGCGCTCAACGGACCCTCGTCGATTCTCAGTACCCAGCGGCTCGCAGCCTCGAGCAGTTCGTCGTCCCGCGAGATCGGCACTACCTTGCTCATGCGTCTTCCCGTCGTCCCTTCGCCGGATGTCGGTTCGTACCCCTCGAAGGGCGTTCCGCGGGGAGTACACGCTCCACTTGCCGTTCCCGCAGGTACTGCACGCATCTCTTCGTGCCGTTGACGATGTGCGTCTCGACGGTGGGTCGACCGAGGTCCATCTCGGCCATGATCTCCTTCAGCGTATAGCCGTAGACCTTCTTCAGCACGAAAGCGCGCCGACACTGCCTGGGCAGTGAGCGCACCGCCTCGCAGAACAGCGCGAACTCCTCATCGGACGCGACCTGTGCATGGGTCGGATCGCTCTCCGGCGGCGACAGGAGAGCCTCCTCCGGCAGCGCATCGAGGTCCGCACTGACGGTCAGGCGAGATTCGGAGCGCTTCACGTGGTCGAGGGCCAGGTTCCTGGCCGTTCGGAACAGGTAGGCGCGCGGATCGCGAATATGGTGCCGGTTCTCGACCTGGCACACGCGCACGTAGGTCTCCTGGACGATGTCCTCGACCTCCTTCGGCGGGACGATGCTCATCACCAGCCGCGCGAGCTGGTCGCGCAGGGCGAGGAACTTGTCAATCAGCCGACCCGACTCCGCCATGTGGCTCCTCGGCAGGGGCGTCGTTGTTTGTCCACCCGATCCCCTGTAACGACTCACGCGGCCATTTCCATGAACCGCGATGAGGGCCTCGGCCTAGTATGACACGGGACGCTGGTGCAGCCGGACCGGCCGGGCCGGCCGCACGACCGGCACGTAGTTCAGCGTCCGCTCGCCACGCTCCTCGAGACGCAGCTCCCGGTCGAGCAGCAGCCGGTACAGGACCGCCTTCACCTCCATCGCCGCGAAGTGCATGCCGAGACACATGTGGCTGCCGCGGCCGAAGGGGATGAAGGCGAACGGTTCCGGAGCCGGCGCATCGACGAACCGCAGCGGGTCGAAGCGTTCGGGGTCGGGGAAGAACTCGGCATCGAAGTGCGTCGCCTGGGGAAACAGCAGGATCGGTGCGTTCGCCGGGATGCGGTGCCCCTCGAAGCGGAACTCCCGCACCGAACGGCGCGGCACCATCTGCAGCGGGCTGTACTGCCGGAGCGTCTCCCGGAAGAACGCGTCCGTGAGCGGCAGCCGGTCCAGGGACTCGTAGTCCAGCGGCTCGCCGCAGTCTTCCCGTACCGCCCGACATTCTTCACGCAGGCGCCCCTGCCAGACGGGATCCTCGGCCAGCTTGATGCATATCGTGGTGAGGGCGGACGTCGTGGTGTCGTGCGCCGCGAAGAGCAGTCCCAGCACGTGGTCGACGACGTCCCGATCGGACAGACGCCGCCCTGATTCGTCCGCCTGCACGGCGAGGCGCGTGAAGAGATCCACACCGGTCCCGCACCGGCGTTCGGGAAGCACCGCCCGGAGCGTACGCCGCAGCCGATCCCGCGCGCGCAGGCCGCGCCAACGGCGCACGCCCGGCGGCGCCAACACGTTGTCGAGCACGGTCGCGAGTGCCCGTACACCGCTTCGTCGGCTGGGCCCGGGCCTACGCTGAGACCGTTCCCCAGGCGCAACGCCCATACGCCATGCGCAAGCTGCCGAAACAGCGCCGGGCAGCGCTGACCGTGGACGCAATCCTGGAAGCCGCCGCTCGGATTCTGGTGGAGACCGGTTACGCCACGGGCACCGAACGACGAATGGGCCGGCTTCGAATTGTTGACGCGCGACGACGTCACGCGAGAGTCTGTTCAGGGTGCGTATGCGCGCGATGCTCTGTTGGCCGGGCTGCAGTTGCAGCACAGCCGCGGATTCAATCCGTACGAGTTCGGGTTCATCGGCTCGAGCGACACGCACAACACGGGTGCGGCATACGAGGAACCGACCTATCACGGCAAGATCGGCAACCTGGACGGACGGGCCGAGTGGCGCTTCACCACGCCCGACGAAGACAGCGAGCCCCTCTCGATCGAGCAGCGGCGCGCAGGCGCCTTCGCCTGGAGCGCGTCGGGTCTGGCCGGTGTCTGGGCCGAGGCCAACACGCGTGAGGCCATTTACGCCGCCTTCCGCCGCAAGGAGACGTTCGCCACCAGCGGTACGCGGATTCGAGTGAGGTTCTTCGCCGGTTACGATCTTGACGCGGCAGACAGCGCCAGGCTGCACGCCACCGGAGTCGCAATGGGTGGCGAGCTACAAGCGCACGGCAACGGAACACCGCGGTTCTTCGCCTGGGCATTGCGCGATCCCTCCAGCGCATGGCTGCAGCGCTTGCAGATCGTCAAGGGCTGGCTCGACCAGGATGGCGAGCGGCATGAGCGGGTGTACGACGTCGCGTGCGCGGACGGCCCGGCGCCGAGCCCGGACACCCATCGCTGTGCGGACAACGGTGCCAGTGCCGACCTCAGCACCTGTCGCTTCGACCACGACACGGGCGCGGTCGAATTGAAGGTGACGTGGACGGATCCTGATTTCGACCACACGCAGCGCGCGTTCTACTACGTTCGGGTGCTGGAGAATCCGACTTGCAGATGGTCGACCTGGGACGCGCTGCGGTTAGGGGTTCCCGTGCGCGCGGACAAGGATGCCACCCTGCAGGAGCGCGCCTGGTCATCGCCGATCTGGTTCACGCCGAGTGCGTGAGCTGAGTGAAGAGGTCAAGCGACTCGACCTCGAGCAATACGTGTTCGAGTTCGAGAGTGATTGGCTCACCGTCGTGCCGAACGCATTGCCGAAAGGCGGCAGATAGATGACCACGTCGACGCCCGCGTGGCAACGCACGTTGTTGAGCCTCGCGTTCTACGCTGCCGTGACGACCCATGCCGCGGAAGACCATGCAGGATCCTATTCTCCCCACGCTGATTATTCCTATCCGTCAAACGTCTACTGGGGCGACATGCACGTGCAACACCAGTTACTCCTCTCACGATGCCTATATGGGCGGCCGGAGTCGAGTAGACCCCACCGTGGCCTATCGCTTCGCTCGCGGCGAGGAGGCAGTAGCGTTCAACGGCATGCGGGTGCGTCTGCAACGACCCTTGGATTTCCTGGTTGTGGCCGACCACGCCGAGGGGCTGGGCATGGCCTACGCCCTACAGGCCGATGACCCCGCGTTTCCATCGAGCCCTGTCGGTCGGAAGTTTCGCGAAGCCTGGAACGAGTATGTATCAGAGTCGGCCGCAGAGGCGCCGGCGTTCTTCTCGCCGACAGTAGGACCTCTGGTGGGATTGTTCTGGAACGAGCCGATCGATCTGCCCTATCGCCGCACGCTCTGGCAACGCGTGATCGCCAACGCGGATACGTACAACGATCCGGGACAGTTTACGGCATTCATCGGGTACGAATGGACCGAATCCCGCCCTGTGGAAGGCGCTGGCGCCGGAGCCGGGAATCTGCATCGCGTGGTGGTGTTCAGAGATGGCGCCGAAGAAGCCGCACAGACCTACCCATTTTCGCGGGCCGACAGTGAAAAACCGGAAGATCTCTGGCGGCACCTCGAAGACTACGAGGCGAGGACGGGTGGCGATGCCCTGGCCATCCCGCACAACTCCAACCTGAGCAAGGGGCTCATGTTCCCTGAGCAAAAGGTGGGTGGAGAACCGCTGGATTCGGACTGGGCAACACTGCGGAGTCACTTCGAAACGATTATGGAGATTACGCAGATCAAGGGAGACAGCGAAACCCATCCGGTGCTGTCGCCGACGGACGAATTCGCCGATTTCGAGACGTGGAACGACTGGGCGGGCGCGCCGGCGCCCGATTTCGTTCCGGACGATGCTGTCGAATATGCGGATAGAAAGCGGGGCTCGTACGCGCGCTCTGCCCTGCAAACCGGCTTGAAGCTCGAGGCGGAGCTCGGGATCAACCCGTTCAAGCTGGGCTTCATCGGCAGCACCGACAGCCACACCTCGCTCTCGACTCCCGACGAGGACAACTTCTGGGGGAAGTGGGCCATCGGCGTGCCCAGCGCCGAACGGCTGACGCCTTATGCCTACGGATCGTCAATGTCGGCTGCAGGTATCGCAGCCGTATGGGCAGAGGAGAACACTCGCGAATCGCTATTTGACGCGATGAAGCGCCGAGAGGTGTACGCCACGACCGGGCCCCGCATGTCCGTACGTTTCTTTGGCGGCTGGGACTTCTCGGAAACGGATGCGGCTGCCCCTGGTCTTGCCCGCATTGGCTACGCACGAGGTGTGCCCATGGGAGGCGACCTGGTTCGCAGCCTTGAAAAGAAATCACCCGGTTTCCTCATCCATGCGCTGAAGGACCCTGACGGAGCCAACTTGGATCGTATGCAGGTGGTCAAGGGTTGGCTGGATGCTGAGGGCGCCTTGCACGAAAAAGTCTACAACGTTGCCTGGTCTGGCGGTCGCGAGTTGAAATCGGACGGCTCGATCGATCCCGTGGGTTCAACCGTTGATGTACCGGCAGCGGCGTACTGGAACACGATAGGAGATGCGGAGCTAGCCGTCGTCTGGCAGGACCCCGACTTCGACGCGGCGGCACGCGCGTTCTATTACGCGCGGGTTCTCCAGATTCCGACGCCCCGCTGGACAGCCTATGAAGCCAGGTTTTTCGGTGTTAAGGAACTCCCAGAGGAAGTCCCGCTCGTGACTCAGGATCGCGCCTACACCAGTCCGATTTGGTACTCGCCGTGAGCGGTTCGCGTCGATCGATCTCGACCGGTAAACATAAGAATTCTTGTAAACGATCATTTGCATATGGAGGCAAGTCCATGACTACCTTGGCCGAGGAATCTGCAACCAAGGGCAAAACGTCCCCGATCCTCGCGCGCATGACGGGCAAAGACGAAGAAGCGCGTCTTCGAGTTCTGGCGAATATTGACGCACTAGGCTTGAACGCCAACCTGCTCGAACTTGAGACACAGGGGTTCACAGTACTCAAGGCCGTTTTGTCCGGCGATCAGATTGCCCGCGCCAAAGCCGCGATCTTGCGGAGAGCGGAAAGCACCACGGGCAAAAAGATCGATCCCGAATGCGCCACCACCGATGACTTCCACGGAATGAATTATCTGCACTACTTGATCTTCGACGATCCAGTGTTTCCTGACATCCTTCTGGAGGAGAAACCGCTTGCGCTGATGCACTACCTCCTCGGTGAGAGTTGTGTATTGTCCTCCATGGGCTGTCACTTTCGTGGACCAGGTGGCATGCCGTTACCGATGCACGCGGATGGCGTGTCGGTAGGCATGACAGAGGTGTCGCAGGTCGCAAACTGCAATTATGCGCTGACGCCGTACACGGCAGAGACCGGCGCCCTGGTTTTGGTACCCAATAGTCATCGGAGGAAGCGGCAACCGACGGCGCGCGAAAACTGGATGGCAGGGCACGAAACCGTACTGGAAATCATGGCGAAAGGCTTGTCCGCGCAAGATCTTGATTCTATGGAGTGGACACCACCGCCAGGTGCGGCGACGATGGAAATCGACCCTGGAGACGCCGTTGTCTGGCACGGAAACACTTGGCACGGCGGATGGCGCAGAGAATCAGCTGGTACTCGAATCAATCTCGCCGCATATTTCTGCCGGCCCCACATGTCGACCCAGGAACGCCGAGGAGACGATCGGTATCCCGAAGTGTTCGAGCGCTATGCAAATGAGCCGCGATTTGCTCAATTGATGGGGGAGAATATCCGCAACGGCTGGCGTGAAGAAGGGCCGGATTTCTCGGGAGCCAAGGTCCGACCATCCGGGTTGTTCGACTGAGGGGAACCCGCGCGGCATTTCGCATCATTTGGCGGTTTTCGGCTGGGACTGAGCCCAGTGGACGCAGCCTCCCGGCGATATCGAAGGCTGGCCCGGAACGCTGGAGGTCGGGCGCACGCTCAATCGCCGGTTCCGTCGACGGGAGGCGCAGAGCTGTTTCCGCCACATCACCGACGCTGTGTGCAGCGAGATCGACATGACGACTCGGTCGCTGGAGTGCTTGTCCACGCGGCTTATGCGCATTGTCGTTGCTTCAGCGGATACCAGGGCCCTGCTCGCCGCGGGGTTTGACTTCCCGGTGCTGGATTCATGATCCGATTATTAGCCCTTTGTTGTCTCGTTAGTCTCGCAAGTTGGTTGCACGCAAATGAGATAGACGTCGAGCAGGAAGAACGCCATTGGCAGCACGGACTATCGTTCTATGGGGACTTCAAGTACCCGCCCGGTTTTGCACACTTCGATTATGTGAACCCGGATGCGCCTAAAGGTGGAAGGCTCGTTCGGGCAATTGGTTACAGCTTCGACAGCTTCACGCCCTTTATCAACAAAGGCCTGACCGCGCCTGGCCTCGATGCGATCATTGAACCCACACTGTACGATTCGCTGCTGCGGCCCTCAGGAGACGAGATAGGTGTCTACTACGGCAGTCTTGCCGGCGAGATCGCCGTGTCGGCGGACAAGACCACGGTATGGATGCGAATGCGCCCGGCTGCACGCTGGCACGACGGTGTGCCGATCACCGCACATGATATTCAGTTTACATTTGAGCATATTCGCGACCACGCGGTTGGCTTTAACGCGGCGTATGCATCGCTCAAGCAAGTCGATGCGCTCAGTGACCGGGAGGTGCGCTTTACCTACCACTACCCGGTGAGCTTGAGCACCATGACGGCATTGGGAAAGGTAGCGATCCTGCCAGAACACTACTGGCGAGAACGGGACATCACTGAAACCACCACGGAGGCGCCACTCACCAGCGGGCCTTACCGCGTCGGCGAATACGATATTGGCAAGTTCATCGAGTTTGAACGAGTGGAAGATTACTGGGGCAAGGATCTTGGATTGCACAAGGGGTCGTTCAACATTGATCGTCCGAGGTTCGAGGTATATCGCGACGCGACGGTGCAACGAGAAGCCTTTCGCAAGGGATTGCTGGACATATTCGCGGAGCCGAGCGCCGCGATGTGGGTCACAGGGTACGAGATGCAATCAGGCTCGCTGGTACGGGTTCATCACACCCCCCAGCATTACCTGGGTATCGTCTCCGCTTTGGCATACAACCAGACCGAGGAGCGCTTTCAGGACGTTCGCGTGCGGGAAGCCCTTTATCTTGCTTTCGATTTCGACTGGACGAACAAGGTCCTCGATCACGGCGTTTACGAGAAGCCACAGAGTTTTTTCCATGGCACATTCCTGGCGGCGACCGGGTTGCCGTCAGAAGAGGAGCTTGAATTGCTGGAGCCGTTCCGCCTCCAGTTGCCAGAGCGCGTGTTCCTCGAGGCCCCCTTTGCCGGTAGTGCCATCGACAAAATGAGCCGACGCGAGGCGCTGCTGCGCGCGCGGGGCTTGCTTGTTGGGGCGGGCTGGGTTTTTCAGGATGGGTGGCTCGAGAATGAAGAAGGCGAGGCGTTCGAGATCGAACTCCTGGTTTCTACTGCAGCAAGCCAACGAATAAGACTACCCTATGTTGAGCAACTGAAACGACTGGGCATCAGGGCGCATGTTCGCATGGTGGAAGGCGCGCAGTACATCAACATGCGGCGGGCAGGGAAGGTTGATGCCGTATCCGGTAGCCTGGCCATCAGCATGCCTCCGAATCAGGAGGTGCCGGCCTACTTCGGCTCGCAGAGCCTGGGTTTGGCCAACTTTGCGCACCTCCGCTCTCCCATAGTGGACGCGTTGATTGAGAAACTGCTGAGTGCCGGTAGCAGGGAAGAACTCATGGCGGCCGCGCGTGCCCTGGATCGCGTGTTGTTCTGGCAGTTTTACTTTATTCCGCTCAGACTGCTCGATGGTTCGCGCATCGTCATGTGGGACAAATACAGCAAACCCGCGATTCAGTCCCTGGACAACGGTGGCTTTCCGGCAACCTGGTGGTGGGACCCGGCGAAGGCGGAACAAGTGAACAAGACATTGAGGGACCGATAGACAATTGGGGCAGTGTACTTGGTTCCGATTGAGCACACCGCCTCCCAGAGATGAAAGGAGAGAAAAATGGAGATCAAGGACTGGCCGCTGTGCTTGCCTCAATCGAAGTTGTACCGGGAGCTGGCGCAACTGGATTTACTGGAGAACCTTGCCGAACTCGACATGTTCGGTTTTTCGGTTGTGCCTGCCGAGAAGGTAGGGCCGCCGGAGTTGCATGCCCGGATCAAGGAAGCCGTTGTCAACGTGGTCGAGCGCCGCTTCGGCAAGCTTGGCAGTGACGGGTTGAATTGGAGAGACCGGAACCAGATCATCCGCATGATCCTGTGGGATGACCAGGTGTTTGAGGAACTGGTCCTGAATCCTGCCGGTCTGGGGTTGGTGCAATCGCAGGTCGGTACGGACTGTATCCTGTCCTTGTTCGACGGTTGGGTGAAGGGGCCAGGCGAAGAGCGCACTGCCTTGCATCAGGATAACTGGGATTACTCGCGACCCGCCAAACCCCCGGAACCGAATAGCGCGAATTTCAACTATCTCGTGACTGACTACACGGTCGAAGATGGTGCACTGACGTTCGTACCTGGTAGCCACAAGTTGCGGCGTGCCCCGACTCCATCGGAAGTCGAGCACTGGGCGGACAACGCCCAGCCCATTGAAGCGCCCGCGGGTTCAATGGTGGTTTGGGGCGACCTGACATGGCACGGCTCAATGCCCCGCGCCAAGGTCGGCGAACGGCTGATGGTGCTGGGCACCTACCAACGGTCAATCCTGCAAACCCAAGGTCCTTACCGGCAGGTGGTGACCGAGGAAGCGCTGGCACGAAATCCGGTCAGGTTTGCCGGTCTCATGGATGTCTACGGCGCGTTCCCGTTTGGCAAGCAGGACATGGACGGTGAGCATTTACGCAAGCGCGCCGAGATTGGTGGCTATCACAGTTTGTTTGATCGGGAGCCTGCCGGCGGCAAGGTTGCCCTACGTCCCAACTATGATTACACGGTCTTTGATCGTGAGAAACACCAGCGGAGCTTCGAGAAGATGAAGGCGATGCGAGCCGAAATGGCGAGCAAGAGAGTCAGCTAGCGGAAATGACAACACTGGCGCGCCAGCTGGTGGAGGCGTTCGGTCGACCGGTAACTCCCTATCGGCCCCGCCCAGGCGCCGAGTGTCGCGGAATCAAGCCAGTGCGACCTCAACCGCGGCAGTGACCCTCGGATGCGGGAGGTCGGGCCACGCTCAATCGCCGTTTCCGTCGGCGCGTGGCGCAGGGTTGTCTCCGCCACGGGAGCTACGGTGATGCGTTCAACCCCGAAATATCGTATCAATGTCGGTCGCCTGCTAGCTAGTCGTCTACAGGTTCCAATGCCATATTCGAGCCGACCACCAAAACCAGTACGAGGCTTGCGATCAATAGCGCGACACCAATGGCGGCGTACTTGATAACTTTCACGACCATGGCTCGAACGCCGTGCGTTGGCTCACAAAGCCGAGTCCAACAGATCCAATTCCGCGCGGATCGGATCGTCAACGAGCGCCGGCGCGTTGTCGAACACCATGGTTGCCCGACGTTCTTCATCATAAGGCGCCCAGGTGGGCAGCCCTTCGTGGTTGGGATCGCCATTGCGTGGAAATGCCAGCCACGCCTCCGACATCATGTCCGCGATGGCTTGCTGTTCCTCGCCGACGCCGGAGATGGATTCGGATTTAGCGACATTGTCGAAGACGAAGCCGTTGTCCAGGCCATGTGGAGTCCCCCACTTACCGCCATCGACCGGTGTTTCCCATGCTAGATAGTATTGATAAGCCGGCGCGCCGTTCTGCGCGGCCTTGCGGTCGGCCATTTCTCGGGTACGCCTGCCGGCCGTATTGTCCGTGATTGCGTCGAAATAGAGCCGTGCCGGGTCGATGTCGGGATACAGAGCCCGGTAACCTTTGATAACGCGATCGGGATCGACGCCCTCCATCGAGCCTTCCAAGGCGGCGGGCAGAGTTTGCCAGGTGAGATCGAACAGCTTCGGTCTGAACAAGGCCACTAGCGACCTCTCGGTGGCGGTACTGCCGATGAGCAAGGGAATATCTCGCGATTGATCCGGATGGACTCTGTCCAATACTGGACCCTGGCCTGCCGGCGGGCCGCCAGCTTGAGTGACGGCTAGCGCTGCCCGTTGGATTTCTTCGGCAGGGATTGCGCGCAATTGGTCGATAGTCTCCTCGGTAAGACCAAGCTCGGCGACCAAGGCGCGGGTCGCAGGCGCGGCCTCTTCCGGCGTCGTGAGGCGCATTCCGGGCCCGCTCTGAACGACCGCGCGGTGAAACAACCCTTGCGCGACAGGCATGGACATGAGCGTGCTGACCTTGAAGCCGCCACCGGATTGGCCAAAGATCAGAACGTTGTCGGGATCACCGCCGAACTCTTCGATGTTGTCGCGTACCCATTGCAATGACGCAACGAGGTCCAACATGCCAGCGTTGCCCGAGCCGGCGAACTGCTCACCGTATTCATCCAGGTAGAGGTAACCGAAGACATTGAGCCGATGATTCACCGTCACGACCACGACATCGCCCCGGTTTGCCAATCGCACCCCGTCATTGGCATTGGACGATCCGGATCCGCTCGAATATGCACCGGGGTGGAACCAAACGAGCACGGGCCGCTTACCTTGGTCCTCGACAGCGGGGGTCCAGACATTCAGGAACAGGCAGTCGTCGTCGACCGCGGGCCGCGGGTCGGTCACCCAGGAATCGAAGAGCCTAATGCCGGGGCCGCGCTGGACTTGTGGTGCGGAGTTGCCGTAGCCGGTTGCTTGTTGCGGCTCGGTCCAAGGGTCCGGCGGCGCCGGTGGCGCAAATCGGGTCGTTGCAGTGTCGGCACCGTAGCGGATGCCTTTGAATACCAAAACGCCATCTTCCACAAACCCTTGAACGGGCCCGTATTGGGTGGTCGCCAACGGTGGATTGGCCGCGTCCGGCGGCAATACTTGGCTCGTTGCCGCGTTTTGTGGCGATCCGGTCGCGGACGGTTGGTTTGCTTCGCCACAACCGCTTAGATGGGCAAAAGTGCTCAGCAGCAGAAATGTCCCGAGCGTTCGGCTCGATGAAGCTTGTCATTAGCGGCCCTCGTAGTGTTTGTCGTTCGCGTAGTGCGTCCGGATCCAATGCCGGTTGGCTGGCTTCACTCACCTTGTTTTCCTCAATCAATTTGGGTTCCTGGGCTCGCCGTCAGAGCGAGTCGATAAAGTCCAACACGTTTGGGCCCGGCAGACATCGTCGCCTCAGGCGGCAGCGGAGTCCTTGCGCCTCGGCAGGAAGCCGGGATTGTCGCCGCGCATCGGTGGACGGCCACACAGCATCCGGAACAGCTCCGGTTCCGAGGCCAGCGCAATCACGTTCTCGCTGGTGTCGCTGAAATCCCACAGGGGCATTGCGGGGACGCCACGCTGTGAGTGGGTGGTGATGCGCAGCCCGGGGTTGCTGCGGGGCCACGAGCCGTGCCAGGTGCTGCTGTTGAACACCACAATAGAGCCTGCCGGCGCCTCGATTGGCCTGATCTGCGCACGTAGTTCGTCGGTGATGTTGTTGCCGGTTGGTAACTTCCCGAACTTGTGGGAGCCAGGCAAGAAGCAGATCGGACCGTCCTCCGCCTCGCAGTCGGTCAGGAGCCAGTTACAGTTCGCCACGCCGTGGTGCCCCTCGGCGAACAGTACCCCGGTTGTGTCGGTGTGGAGACCGTGGTTGATGCCCCAGCCATCATCGTTTGCCCACTTCCACATGCCATGGGCGGTCCGCATTCGGAAGTAGTTACCAATTATATGGCGGTGCAAGGTATTCACGATCGGGTTGGTCTGCAGGTTTCGAAACACCTGGTCGATCTCGAACACCCGGGTCACGTACGTGAACGCGGGGGGGTGGTTGCCGGGCTCGAACTCATCCAGCGCCACCTGGTGCTCGTCCCAACGAATCCCGGTGCGTTTCGTCGCCTCTGCCAGAATCGTCGCCTTGGCATGATCCACGTCGGCAGGGGAGAAACCGGTTTTTTCGGGAGGAATGACCGTGAAGCCGCGTTCGTCGATCTCGGCGGCGTGGTCCCCGAGGCTGAATTGATCAATGGCCTGTTCGACCGTCAAATCCCATTTCCATGGCATACTGTGTGCTCCTTTCGAATGTTCGGATTGTGCCGGCACTTCGACCGGGCGGGACCAGGCCAGAAAGCGCGGTGGACCGCCTCGACGGGCCGCTCCGGCATCGACCGTCCGCCGATCAGGACGCCTACCCCGACCTTAATTGTCTCGTAGGTCATCGGCAAACGCATTTCGTCGAGCTGACGCTCCGCGATTCGCGTCTCCGCCCGGAGCTTCCTCAGCTCCAGGGAGGACTTGCCGTCGTTCCTTCGCCTTCCGGCCCTACTCATACGGCAGTCTCCAATGGACTCCCGCACGGGAACCGGACTCCGCAGAGGACTCGTCCCCTGCGGGTGTGGGCGGTATTCCGCCCGGTTTTTCCACGCCGGCTTGCGCCAGCACCTTGCTCAACGCCACCCGTCAAGGCGGCAACGCCAGACAAGCCGGCAACAGAGCGGGTCAATCGCCCGTCCATGGGCTTGATCAGGTCGCAAAACAAAACGCGGTTTCGTGTTGCTCCACAAATTCAATGGCTTACGCCATCGAATTTGGCGGCACTTGCTCTCCCTTTACCCACCACTCGAAAGCCGGCTCGACCTGCTCGAGCATCCGGCGGTCGTCCTGCTCCTTGCGCCAGGGCATGACCTGACGTCCCATCTTCGTGACCGGCACGTAGAAGTCGTCCGTGCCGCCCGTGTAGGCGTCCCGTATCTCGCGAGCGATGTCCAGAGCGGGTTCGCCACCGAGCTATGGTCGAAAGTGGTGTACGGATGAGTTGAGTCGTGCGGCGTGTCTCTGCTGAAATCGGAGTTGCGAATTCACGGTTTCAGCAAGAGGAGCACACCGCACATGGGCAACGATAAAGTGGTTTCGCTGGCGGCGCCAGCATCGGTTTCCGATCCGCTCACGGATCTTCTTCGCGCTGGCGCGCGGCGGCTGATCGAGGCGGCGGTGTCGGCGGAGTTCGGGGAGTATCTGTCGGCGTTCGAGGAAGAGAAGTTGCCAGACGGTCGGCGGCGGATGGTGCGCAACGGTCATCTTCCGGAACGGCAGATTCTGACGGGGATCGGCGCAGTGGACGTTCGGGTGCCGAAGGCGCGCAGCCGGTCGGGATCGCAGGAGCCGTTCCGCTCATCGCTGGTGCCGCCGTACGTGCGCCGTAGCGCGAGCGTCGATCCGGACCCGCAGCGGCGGTTCCGTGGCTGTACCTGCACGGCGTATCGACGGGTCAGATGCGCGCGGCGGTGTCGGCGCTGGTGGGTGAGGAAGCGGCCCGCGGGTTGTCGGCGAACGTGGTGAGCCGCCTCAAGCGGGTGTGGGACGAGGAGTATCGGGAGTGGTGCCGGCGCGATCTTGCCGACGACTGGGTGTACGTCTGGGCGGACGGTATCCACAGTGGCCTGCGCGGTGACGATGGGCGCCTGTGCGTGCTGGTGGTGATCGGCGTAAACGCCCGTGGCGACAAGCATTTCCTGGCCATCGAGGACGGGGTTCGGGAGTCCACGCAGAGCTGGCGGGAAGTGCTGCTGGGCATGCAGCAGCGCGGCTTCACGCGGCCGGCGAAGCTGGCGGTGGGCGACGGCGCGCTGGGCTTCTGGTCGGCGCTGTCGGAGGTCTATCCGCAGACCCGCAGCCAGCGCTGCTGGATGCACAAGTCCGGTAACGTCCTCAACTACTTCCCCAAGTCGGGCCAGGCGAAGGCGAAGCAGGGCCTGCAGGAGATCTGGATGGCCGAGACCCGGGCCCAGGCCGAGCGCGCGTTCGACGACTGGATCGAACGCTACGAAGACAAGTACCCCAAGGCCACCGCGTGCCTGGCGCGTGATCGCGAGCAGCTGCTGGCCTTCTACGACTTCCCCGCCGCGCACTGGACGCATCTGCGCACGACCAACGTGATCGAGTCGGCGTTCGCCACCATCCGCCATCGGAGCTCGCGGGCGAAGGGCTGCGTCACGCGCCGGACGATGCTCTCGATGATCTACAAGATGGGCATGAGCGCCGAGAAGTCCTGGCGACGACTACGCGGCTTCCGGCAGCTCGGCAAAGTGATCGAGGGGGTCAAGTTCAACGACGGTATCGAGGTCATCGAGGACAGCAGGGCCGTCGCATGACCAACCCTCCGTACACCAGATTTGACAATAGCTCTTCGCCACCCGCAATTGCCGTTACCGCCCGTTCACAGTTCCGGTCTATCAGGTCGCGATAGGGCGAGCCCGGGGGCGAGCCGGAGCCCGGAACCCACTTGTCCCCAAGCGCAGTGGCGACATAACCGGGTCGCACCACCTGCACGCGCAATCCCCAACGCAGGGTCTCCATCTGAATCGCCTCGGCTGCCGCCTCCAGGGCGCGCTTGCTCGCCGCGGCAATGCCCTCCCCATAGCCGGTGAAAACCGACCCCAGGGAGGTCACCATCACGATCGTGCCGGACTTCTGGTCCCGCATGGCCGGCAGAACCGCCCGGGTGACCCGTAGCGCTCCGAAGAAGTTCGTTTCCATGACCGCGCGAAGCTGATCGAACGGGACATCCTCGACGGCGCCGGGGAAGCCGATAGCCGCGTTGTTGACGATCACGTCGATCCGTCCCTCGCTGCGAAGCGCTGCGTCGACGCATGCGGATACGGATGCATCGCTTGTCACATCCAGGGGCAGGACCGCCACGCCATCGAGATCTTCGAGATCTCCGGCCATGGCCGGCCTTCGCATCGTGGCGAGGACGCGGTCGCCCGCCTCCGCGCAGACTTGCGCGAGCGCACGCCCGATGCCTGTGCTGCAACCTGTAATGAGTACGACCGACATGTCCAACCCTCCTTTGGTTCAGGCAACCGTCGCCCGGGTCAACGGCAGGCGAGCCATACGTTTCGGCATAGAGGAGCACACCACTGTCCCCCGCGACAATGCCGATGACCACTTCCGAGCCATGGCGCGCGTCGTGGCACTCATTCTCTGAGGCCCTGCATTTCCTGTCCGTCGATGCTAGACTAGTCTGATCGACAGGTCTGAATCTCGTGTGTCGGCATGGATCGAATCGGAGCGTACGAAGCGAAGACGCATCTGCCTCGGCTGCTCGAGCGGGTTCGCCGTGGCGAGAGTTTGACGATCACCCGCCACGGCCGGCCCATAGCGAGGCTGGTGCCCGTGGAGGATGACGACCGCGAGCGCGCGTTGGAAGCGGCCCAACAGATTCGGGAGCGTCGAGCCCGGCTCCGCCGAACGTCCGTCGCGGAATTGATCGACACGATCCACGAAGGGCACCGCTTCTGACAGCGCTCGTCCTCGACAACTCGGTGGTCCTCTCCTGGTGTCTCGACGACGAGGAACAGCCCCTGGCCGAGCACGCCATGCGACTGGCTGTCGACCGTGGCGCCGTCGTCCCGCAACTCTGGTGGTACGAGGTCCGCAACGCGTTGGCCATGAGCGAACGGCGCGGGCGCCTGACCGCCCAGGAGACCCGGGCCACCCTCGCAAACCTGAGCGCCATGCGTCTCGTACTCGACTTCGACCACGACAGCGGGGTCGTGATGGAACTCACGCGTCGGCACGGCTTGTCCGTATACGACGCGGCCTACCTCGAGGTAGCGCTCCGTCGATCAGTACCCCTCGCGACCCTCGACGACCGCCTGCGGACCGCAGCGCTTGCCGCCGACGTTGAGCTGCTGGACGCATCCAGCGAACGACCCTCGTAGCGTCCCAAAGCCGGTTCGGCGCCTCCGGCCCAGCCACACCGACCTTCCATGGAACAGGTTTCGTCCCGTATCGAATTCATGCACGGTCCCGGCGCGGGCGTTGTAGGACGGGCTTGTCCCATCCCATCCCGTTCTCGAATGCCGTACACGACTCGGGGACGGACGACCACAAGGGTCGCCCCTACAGTGCGCAGAGCTTGAGTAGCGCCCCGGGTATCGTTTCCTCCTCCGTCCTGTACGCAGGCCCGAGGGAGGGCAGGTAGGTGAAGTGGGCGAACCCGGCGTCCTCGGAGCGAATGCTGGTCCTGACGCCTTCCCTCGACTCGAAGAGCGCGGCAAGCCACTCCCCGTGGGACGGCGGGCAGGCCGTGTCGTCCCTGGCGTACCACACGGCGACGTTCCTGGTCTCGATGTCGCGCGGGTCGAAGCCCCAGAGGGCGTTCATCTCGTATGAGAATTGCTCCCAGCCCTGACCCTGGGTGCCGCGCACCACCAGTCGCCTCTGGTCCGCGGCCATGAACTCGAAAATCCAGGGCCGCTCCGCCTGCACTTTGCCGCCTCCACCAATCCTGCCCATGTGGCGCGCCGGAGGAGAGATGAGCGGTGCAAGGAACATCAGGTCTGCCGCCACGAAGTTCCACGCCTGGTACCACGCTCGGGCGTCGGTCTTCGGCAGGTTGTCCGCGTCGTGCTGGAAGTCGAACTCCCTGCAGATCTGCTCGGAGAGGTAGGGCACGTTGAGTCCCAGTGCGACGCAGCGGTCGGGTCCGAAGTGCCGCGCGACCGCCATCGCATGCGACGTGCCGAGGGAGGTGCCCTCCACCATGAACTCCCCCACGTCCTCGGCTGCCAGGATCGCTTCGAGGTCGCGCGGGAAGTCCACGATCCTGCGTCCGACATGCACGTCGCTGTAACCGCAACCCGGCATCGATGGCGCGATCCCCTTCAGGTTGAGTTCCTCGCACAGGGACGCGTTCATCCGGCACATCCAGCCCCCGGTGGTAGCCGCGCCGTGGATCTGGACGATCGTCTGTGCGTCCGGGCGTCTGCTGCCATACACGAGGTACTCGACGATCCGCCCGTCGGCGGTCGTGACGTGGCGCCCCTCGCCTCCGAGGCGCGCCGCATCCCGTTGCTGCTCGGCCGCGTCGAACGGGCGCAGTCCCTGCGCTCTCCTCCGGAGACCGTAGAGCGTCACGGCGAGCCAGGGCACGAGTGGGACACCCACGACGACCGCGACAACGGCCGGCCAGAGCGGCAGGAGTGCGAAACAGGCGACCGCACCGGCCACCGTCCCGAACAGGACCACGGTCACGAACGCGAGGACCATCATCGCTCAATCCCGCGGAACAACCGGCCGGCCAACGCCCCGGTGTGTTCGTTGTTCTCGAGGAACACCTCGCCGGCGACCACCGTGTTCCGGATGCCGTTCGCCACCTGCTTGAGGCGCTTCGCTCCGCCGGGCAGATCGTGCACCACTTCCGGCATGCGCGGACCCACGGTGTCCGGGTCGAAGACGACGAGATCGGCGTTCATCCCCTCACGCAACAGTCCGCGGTCGTGCATGCCCCAGTTCGCGGCGGGGATGGAGGTCAGTTGCCGGACGCCTTCCTCCAGCGTCAGCGCCTCCCGCTCGCGCACCCAGTAGCCGAGCAGGTGCGTCTGCAGCGAGCTGTCCATGATCTGCGAGACGTGCGCGCCCGAGTCCGAGAACGTCACCACGGAGCGCGGATGCCGCATCATCTCGAGCACGTGATCCTGATCCTCGTTGGCGGCCGGCTGGCAGAAGAACTGCTTGAGGTCCTTCTGCAGCGCGAGCTCGATCATGAGGTCGACGGGGTCCATACCGCGCTCGGCAGCGACGTCCGCCAGGCGGCGCTGCTCGCCGAGCATCGAATCGAGCACGAAGAACCAGTCCCAGTCCGGCGGGCGCGCCTCCACGCCCACGATCCGGCGCTCCGGCCGCGGGCCGTTGGCCACCTCGACGAGCTTCGCCCGCAGGGACGGGTCGCGCAGTTTCGCCTGCTGCTCGGCCAGCGGCAGGCCGCGGATGTCCCGCCAGACGTCCCAGTGGTCGAACGGCATCTGCGTTTCGAAGGAGAGCATGGTGTTGAGCGCCCGGGAGTGCACCTGCACGAAGATGCGCCCGCCCGCGGCCGCGGTCTCCTCCACGAGATCGAAGTACGGACGCCAGTACTCCGGCGCCCTGCGCGTGCTGAACATGCCCCAGGTCTGCGTGACGCCCGAGTCGACCGCGAGGTCGCGCAGGCGTTCGTGGTAGTCGCGCAGCCGCTCGGGACTGCGTCCCGGCGCCTCGCCGGCGATCTCGAACACGCCGCGCCCGGTCTCGCCGACGGCGCATACGATCGCCCGCACTTCGTCCCAGTCCGCCACCCGGCTTGCTACGGGCCGGTCGTCCGCCATGACATGGTTCGGCGTGCGGGACGTGGAGAAGCCCATGGCCCCGGCCTCGACGGCTTCCTTCGCCAGCGCGCACATCCTGGCCAGTTCACCGGACGTCGCCTGTTCCGTGAAGGCGCGTTCGCCCATGACGTACGTCCGTAGCGCGGAGTGCCCGATGTAGCCCGCGTAGTGGATGCCCTTCGGCAGCGCGTCGATCGTGTCGAGGAACTCGGGGAAGGTCTCCCAAGACCACTCGATACCCGCCTGCATCGCGTCCGGCGAGATGTCCTCCGCACGCTCGAGGTTACGGAACACGAACCCGGCGTCCCGCTCCGCGCAGGGGGCCAGGGTAAAGCCACAGTTCCCCATGACGACGCTGGTGACACCGTGGTACGAGGAACAGGACCCGAGCGGATCCCAGAAAATCTGCGCGTCCATGTGCGTGTGGCCGTCGACGAACCCCGGCGCCACGACATGGCCCTCGGCGTCGATGGTGCGCCGTGCGCGCTCAGCGATGCGTCCGATGCGGACGATCCTGCCCTCCTTGACCGCGACGTCGCCCCGGAAGCGCGGCGTGCCGGCGCCGTCGACCACCCAACCGTCTCGGATTACCAGATCGTGCATGGAGACCTCCTTCGGTACGGGAGTCTACACCGGCGGCATCGAGACGATGTCTTCGGCCCGGGTCGCACCGGGCTCGGGTCAGCCGTCCGCAGGCGAGGTGGGTGTCCCTTTCGACTAACCACCTTTCGACTAACCCCGGGCTCGCGTCAGCCGTCCGCAGGCGAGGTGGGTGTCCCTTTCGACTAGCCCGAACTTCGAGGCGTCATACGATCTAACCTATTGTTTTTCAGGGTAAATAAAAAAAATGGGGCGATCGTTACTGGGTACGTCCTATGGGCGTACGCCGAGGAGTTCGAAGGCTTCGCGCTGTAGCGCGGTGGGCCGGGTGAGGACTTCGAACGGCACGGCACCGGACACCTGGGGGACGACCCGGTTCCTGGTGATCGTCGCCAGGTCGCCGAGCAGGGTGCGGAAGCTGTGCACCGGCAGACCGTCGGCGGTGCGTTTGCCGCGGGCCTTTTCCTTGGGGAATTATATATTTTACTCCCAAAGAAATGCTATACTTCCCCCATTGAATCAACGGCTTGGATGCAATGGACGACCACGTAACCGTCAGCACCTACGAACTGTTCCGCATGTACCCCGACGCCGACTCGGGACGGCTCTACTTCGAGGAGATGCGCTGGGGGCCGGGCAACCGCGACATCGCCTGTCCGTGTTGCGGAGGCACGCAGAAGATCGGCGCACGCACGGGCAAGCGGACCGGCTACTACCGCTGCGGCGACTGCAAGGAGGAGTTCACCGTGCGCACCGGGACGGTGTTCGGTCGGTCGCACGTTCCCCTCAACAAGTGGCTCTACGCCATGTACATCGTCGTGACGGCGCGCAAGGGTGTTTCCAGCCTTCAGCTTTCCAAAGAGATAGGTGTCACACAGAAAACCGCATGGTTCATGCTCGGCAGGCTGCGCGAGGCATGCGGCGGTGATCCGGCCAAGCTGGCGGGCATCGTGGAAGCCGACGAGACGTTCGTCGGCGGCAAGGAAGGCAACAAGCACCCGCACAAGAAACTCAACATGGGGCGCGGCACGGTCGGCAAGCAAGCCGTCCTCGGGTTGCGCGAGCGCGGCGGTAGGTCCATCGCCATGCCCATCGAAGGCACGTCCAAAGCCACGCTGCACCGCGAGATCGCCAAGCACGTCGAACCCGGTAGCGAACTCCACACCGACGAGCACTCGGGATACGACGACCTCCCCGCCTACATCCGCCGCCACGTCAAGCACGGCGCGGGCGAGTACGTCGGCGCGAACGACATCCACGTCAACAGCGTCGAGTCCATGTGGGCGGTCCTCAAGCGCGGCCTCTACGGAACGTGGCACAAGGCGTCGGTGAAGCACCTGCACCGCTACGTCAACGAGGCGACGTTCAGGCTCAACGAGGGCAACGTCAGTATCCACACCCTTGACCGGCTGGCCTCGTTCGCCAGGATGACGGTCGGAAAACGCATCACCTACGAACAGTTGACCGCATGACGAAGGAACGCAAGCCCCGGTCGCCCCACCCGCAACTCGACGCGTTCACGCGACGTGTACTCGACTACCGCCCCTCGAAGGAAGGCGGCAAGTCCAAGAATCCGAAAGGGCGCTCGCAAAAACGCCATCAAGGTGCACCGGACCCAGGCGCGGGCCAGCATCGACGTGGCGGGGTCGGCGTTCACCGTGACCGCGGAACGGCATGAGAAGGCGAGCCGGAGCCGGTGGCTCGTGGACGGCGCGGAGGTCAAGACGTGGATGCTCAGCCGCCGCGCATTGGAACCGTTGTTCTTTCCGGTGGGGGCGGGGTGATGGACGAACAGCGGCTGCATGGCTTTTAACGGTTTGGGGGAGTCAAATATATAATTCCCTTTCCTTGGCGGCTTCGGAGACCTGCGCCGGCGCCACGATGGACGCGCGCGCCGCTTCGGCGGCGGCCGGGTCGTCGTCGTCGAACAGCAGCGGCTTGAGCCGCTGGCGCATGTGCCATTCCACGTAATAGGCCAGCATGCACAGGAACACATGCGCGCGCACCCGGTCGGCGGTTCGGTGGAACACGGGCCGCACCTTCAGGTCCACGGTCTTCAAGCTCCGGAAGGCGCGCTCGACCGCGCTCAGGCGCTTGTAGGCGCGCACGGCGCCCTCGGCATCGAGTTGCGTCTCCGCCAAGCTGGTGCGCACGACGTACAAGCCGTCCAGCACCGCCTCCGCGGCGATGGACGCGGGCTTTCGCCGATAGCCGAACGCGTCCTCTTCGATGTCCAACTCGAAGTGCTTGGCCATCTTGTACTTGCCGACGACCTTGCCCGCGCGCAGGCCGATCCTGTCCTTGCCCTTCAGGCGCCGCTTGTCCCGCCGCGTGGCCGCCACGATGGGATCGAGCAGCGCCTCGGTGGCCCGGAGCAGCGCTTCCCGCTTGCGCGTCCGCTCCTCCGCCAGCAGCGGATTGCGGCACACCATGAGGCGCTCGCCCGGATAGGCGTCGCTGCGGATCTCCACCAGGTCGGTCTCGTCGAACAGCGACAGCTGCACCGCGCCGGACTCCACCAGCGAGCGCACCGCCGGACCCCGCAACGCACTGATCCAGTCCAGCCCCGCCGGCCTCACGTCCTCGCGGATGCGCGCCTCGGTCAACATCCCGCGGTCGCCCACCAGCACCACCCTGGAGAACCCGAAGCGGCACCTGAGCTTGTCGACCTGCGCGCCCACGGTGGCCGGGTCCGCGGTGTTGCCGTCGAACACCTCCACCGCCACCGGCCGGCCCTCGGCGTCGCACAGCAGCCCGAATTCGATCTGCAGCTTGCCGCGCTTACCGTCGCGCGAGTGGCCGCGCCGCCCCAGCGGGCAGTGGCGTCCTTCCAGCCACACCGAGGTGAGGTCGTAGAGCACCAGGGCGCCGTCCTTGAGATGCCGCCTGGCCAAGCGCCGCTCGATGGCGTCCTGACGCTCGAGCAGCCAGTCCATGGCGGCGTAGAGATCGTCCTCGTCGCAGTCCTCCAGCTCCAGCGTCTCGGCGAGCGAGTCGTGCGCGGTCGCCTCGGCCAAGCCCCGGGCGGCGGCCAGTTTCGAGCCGGGGTCCAGGACCCGGGCGACGATCATCGCCAGCACGCGCCGGCGCTCGGGCGAGTCCGCCCCGGCGATGGTCCGCTCCAGTCGCAGCTTGCGCAGCGTCCCGAGCACGGCCGCGACATGGCCGTGGGGTTTGGAACGCACGATGTCGAAGGCGTCGTCGAGGCGGGACACCGCGGCGCCGCCCTTGAGCAGCACGCGCAAGCCCTCGATGAGCGTCGGGGGCCATTTGGAGAGGTTGGCGAGGGTGCGTTTCCTGACCTTGCCGGCGTCGCGGAAGGACTCGCGCAGGAGCACGGCGGGGGGCGAGTTGCGGTTGGGGACGCTTTCGATGTACATGGCTACTGGATTCGAAAGGATACGGTGCCATAAAAGCACTCATTCCGCACAAAGTCAACACATTACATGGCTACATATTCCTGCTCGACCCGCGCAAGAAATCCCGTTGAATTAGAGACTTAAGGCCAAAATACGCTTGGGTTCGTCTGGAAGTTCAGACTAGCGATCCGTCCCGTCGCCAAATTGGCAGGAACCCGGCCATTCTGCTAAAACGCCGCCATGATCAAGACAATTGCCGTCATCGAGGGCGACGACGCCGCCCCGGAGGCGATGCGTCCCGTCGTGGAACTCCTCGCGTCCCTCAACATCGGCCTGGAGTTCGTCTATCCCGAGGTGGGCGAAGCGGCCCGGGCCAAGACCGGCAACATCTTCCCGGATACCGCCCGCGAGATGATCGACCGGGCGGACACGACCTTTTTCGGCTCCACCAGCGGCTCCTCCGGCGCCGCCCTGATGTACCTGCGCTGGGGCAAGCAGACCTACGCCAACGTGCGACCCTGCCTGCACATCCCGGGTTGCGCGACCCCGCTGAAGGATCCCGATGGCATCGACTTCACGATCGTGCGCGAAAACCTGGAAGACCTGTACGTCGGCTGCGAAGGCCCGCTCGAGGATCTCGCGCCGCTGAACCTCGTCGGCCGCACGATCCGGCGGCCCGTTCACGAGATCGGCACCGGCAGGTACGCCATCAAGGCGATCACCCGGGAGGGTACGGAACGCGTCGTGCGCTTCGCCTGCGAACTCGCCCGCAAGCGGCGCGGGCACCTGACCTGCGCAACCAAGCACAACATGCTGAGCGGCAGCGACGGCTTCTTCCTGGAAGTCGCGCGCGAAACCGCCGCGGACTTCCCGGACGTCGACTTCGACTGGTTCATAGTCGATGACTTCGCCTGCCGGATGATCCGCGAACCGCAGCGTTTCGATGTCGTGGTGATGCCGAACCTCTACGGCGACATCCTCTCCGACGCCGCCGGCGGGCTGCTCGGCAGCCTGGGACTCGCCGCGAGCGGCTGCTACGGCGACGACTACGCATATTTCGAACCCGCTCACGGGACGGCGCCGGACATCGCGGGCCAGAACGTCATCAA
Source organism: Candidatus Azotimanducaceae bacterium (assembly GCA_965248075.1). Classification (GTDB taxonomy): domain Bacteria; phylum Pseudomonadota; class Gammaproteobacteria; order Pseudomonadales; family Azotimanducaceae; genus VXNE01. The sequence goes on from CBDFIL010000001.1 coordinate 383,258, forward strand.
CCCCACGGCGGCGCTGCTGTCCGCGGCGATGATGCTGGACTACCTCGACTTCGAGAGGGAGGGCGCACGCATTCGCGCGGCCCTGGCGCGCGTGTACCGGGACGGACGCGCCCTGACGCCGGACCAGGGCGGTTCGACGAGCACGACGGAGTTCTGCCGCGCGGTGGCCGACGCCCTGTGACGACGACACCCGCCTGGGAAGTGCATCCCGGTACGGGCCCCTACCTGCTGCTGGTCCACGGATTCCTGTCGAGTCGGGCGCAGTGGGCGCCCAACCTCGGCCCGTTGAGCGCCGTCTGCCGTCCCGTGACCCTGGAACTGTACGGACACGGACGCTCTCCGGCGCCCGACGACGGCGACGCCTACACCCCGGCGGGCTACGTCGCGGCCATGGAAGCCATTCGCGCGGAACTCGACACGGAGTCCTGGTTCGTGTGCGGCTACTCCCTCGGCGGCGCGCTCTCCATCCGCTACGCCCTCACCCATCCGGGCGCGTGCGCGGACACATCTTCACCAACTCGATGTCGGCCTTCGCCGACGAGACGCAGATACGCGCATGGACCGCAACCGGCCAGCAGGCGGGCGACCGGATCGAAGCGGGGGGCCTGTCGGCGATCGAGCGGATTCCCGTCCATCCGAGACATGCGCGGCGCCTGTCCGAAGACATGCGTGAGCCCCTGTTGCGCGATGCCGCCCTGCTCGACCCGGCGGGTGTCGCCAACACGATCCGATACACCACGCCGCACGCCTCGGTCCGCGGCGACATCCACGAGAACCGCGTCCCCGCCCTCCTCGCCTGCGGCCGCTTCGAGAAGCGCTTCGCCGCACACCGCGAATTCGCCGAGCGGTACATGCCGAGGCTGCGTGTCGTCGAGCTGGACGCCGGCCATGCCGTGAACATGCAGGACGCCCCACGTTTCAACCGTGCCGTCGCGCGTTTCATCGAGGATTGCGTCACCGACTCCGTCGCCCCCGCCGTCGCGGCGCCATGACGCACATCGTCGATACCCTGATCGAGGAGCGCGCGACGCGGCTCATGCAATACCCGGGGCTGTGGCGCGTCCTGCTCGCCACCCTGCGGCCGCTGCTGGGCTACCGGAACGCCGTGGAGATGGCGGACACGATCAGTTCCATGACCGGCGAGGAAGTGCTGCGCTACCTCAGCGCGGCCCTCACCCTCGATGTCCGCGTGCGGGGCACGCGGCATGTGCCGCCTGCCGGACGCGCCATCGTCGCACCGAACCACCCGACGGGCATCGCCGACGGAGTGGCCGTGTTCGACGCGCTGAAGGAGCGCCGGACCGACATCACGTTCTTCGCCAACCGCGATGCGATCCGCGTTTCACCGGGGATGGCGGGCACCATCATTCCCGTCGAGTGGATCGAGGCGCGACGCACCCTCGCCCGCAACAGGGAGACCCTGCGGGCCACCGTCGAGGCATTCCGGCGCGAACGACTGGTCGTCATCTTCCCGTCGGGGCGCCTCGCCCGCCCTCCCTGCGGGGGCTGCAGGAGCGGCCCTGGCAGCAGACGGCCGTCAACCTGGCCCGCAGGTTCGACGCGCCCGTCATCCCGATGCACATCCTGGCGCGCAACTCAGCGCTCTTCTACTGCTTCTGGATGATCCACGAGGAACTGCGCGACATCACGCTGTTCCGGGAACTCCTGAACAAGCACGCCACGGTCTACGACATTTCGGTCGGCCCGACCTTCACCCCGAACGGGAACGCGCGGGAATCGACGGACGCGCTGTGCCGGATCGTTACGGAGCGGATGCGGGAGGAGGCGAAAGCCGCTCGCTGAAGGCGCGCACGCGCTTGGTCGCACTGTCGCGGCAACTCGCCACGATGTCGAACGTCCGGCCTTCGGTGACCCCGACGCGCCGCTCGCCGCTCGAGGTCCGCAGCACCACGCCCGCATCTCCGCTGTCCACCAGGGAGAGGACGGCTTCGTCGAGCAGGGCCTCGGCGGCCTGCGCTTGCGGCGGGAATGCGGAGCGGCCGCGCACGTGCGTCTTCGATACGCGCCCGGCCTCCACGTCGGCGACGAAGTCCGACGCGACCTCCGGGCGTACCCGCCCATAGAGCACGCCCTGCGGCAGCACCACCACGTTGGGTGCGAAACGATGCCCGCCGACATGGGTGGTCTGCCAGACGCGTCGGCCGACCAGTTCCCGCAGGCGGGCATACGCCGGCAGGCCGTAACGCGCGCAGCAGAGATCCCGCTGGCCGTTGGTGCAGACGAAGTAGTGCGGCTCCGCGACGCGGGTGCAACGTTGCTGGAGGGTGTCTGCCCGGGCGAGATCGAGCGTGAGCATGTCGTCGTAGCCGACGCACTCGAAGCGGAACAGACCGCCCGCAACGCCCACGAACAGCGTCGTCCGGTCCGTGTCGATCTCGGGGCGGCGCACGAACTGCGGCCGCGCCGCGAGCCCCCGAGCCTCGAAGCCTGCCACCTGGGCGTGCAACCACTGGCTTATCGGCGACGCCAGGTCGTTGTCGGCGAGGGCCTTGGCCCGCCACACCGGTGCGTACTCCAGCAGCAGCCACGCATCGACGCGGGGCGCCGTACCGTGCATCGGCTCACCGGCGTCCAGGCAGAGATCGGAGCAGTAGCGACGCTCGCTCATCCATCCGATGGTAAACCGCCCGGCGCGGCGGCGACAACGCGGGTAGATCGGCAGGATCGGCAGACCTTCGAGTGCCGGCCCCCTCCCTGCCCTTGCGATGACCCTCCGACATGCGTGTGCGCCGGCCCGGGCGCCTGTTTATCATGCCGCTCATCCGGCGCCCGACGTCGCCCTGCACGGATCGCAGCATGGACCGCTTCATCGACGAGGCAATGCGGCCCCTGGCGGACCTCGTGTCCGGCTTCATCTTCTTCAGCATTCCGATACTCGGCGCCGACGTGCCGCTGATCGTCGTGTGGCTCGTGGCGGGCGGCGTGTTCTTCACGGTCTATCTGCGCTTCATCAACATCCGTGGCTTCATGCACGCAATCCGCGTGGTCTCGGGCCGCTACAAGACGCCAGGAGACCCGGGCGAGGTGTCGCAGTTCCAGGCGCTCACCACCGCGGTTTCGGGCACCGTCGGCATCGGCAACATCGCCGGGGTGGCGGTCGCGATCTCCATCGGCGGGCCCGGCGCCACGTTCTGGCTGATCGTCTCGGGACTGCTCGGCATGTCCACGAAGTTCGCCGAGTGCACACTCGGGGTGCTCTACCGGCGAGACAACCCGGACGGTTCAGTCTCCGGCGGGCCCATGTACTACCTCGAACGGGGCCTCGCCGAGCGTCGCTGGCCGCGGCTCGGCAAGGCCCTGGGCACGTTCTATGCAGCGAGCATGGTGATCGGCTGCCTGGGCATCGGCAGCATGTTCCAGTCCAACCAGGCAACGGCGATCGTGGTGGACGTGACCGGCAGCACGTTGCTGGCCGACAACGCATGGCTCGTCGGCGCCACCTTCGCGGCACTGGTCGGGCTCGTCATCGTCGGCGGGATCAAGTCCATCGCCAAGACCACGGTGCGCCTCGTACCCACCATGGCGCTCCTCTACGTCGTCTCCGCCCTCGTCATCATCGCCCTGAACGCCGACCGCGTTCCGGCCGCGTTCGTGGCGATCTGGAACGGCGCGTTCGCACCCGAAGGCGTCGCCGGGGGCATCATCGGGGTCATCATCATCGGCTTCCGGCGCGCGGTCTTCTCGAACGAAGCGGGACTCGGCAGCGCGGCCATCGCGCACGCGACCGCACGCACGCCGAAACCGGTAAGCGAGGGATTCGTCGCCCTGCTCGAACCGTTCATCGACACCGTGGTGATCTGCACGATGACGGCGCTCGTCATCATTACGACCGTCTACGACCCGGCGCTCGCAAACGGCGAGGTGAGCGGCGTGGAACTGACCACGCGCGCCTTTGCGTCGACGCTCTCCTGGTCTCCGATTCCCCTCGCGATCGCCACCGTGCTGTTCGCGTTCTCGACGATGATCGCCTGGGGCTACTACGGTCTGAAGGCGTTCACCTATCTCGTCGGCGAGGGGCGCATGCGCGACCTCGGCTTCAAGACCTTCTACTGCCTGTCCGTGATCGTCGGCTCGAGCATCACCCTCGGCGCCCTGGTCGACCTCTCGGACGCGCTGGTATTCGTGGTCGCGATTCCGAACCTCATCGGGCTGTACCTGCTGGCGCCGGTGGTGAAGCGGGAACTTGCGCGCTACGAACCCTGACCAGATGTATGGGCAACTACCGCCCATGTAGCGTGCAAGTCACGACCGCCGGCCCGCGAATGGCCAGCCATTGGACCGCCATCGTCCCGGGCGTCGGGCACACTCCCGGCGCGAGCCAACGCCCCGGTCGGACTCGCCGCCCCACGACAAGTCCGACATGCTGCCAGCCTCACGCACTCCATGCGTCGAGCCGAATCCCCCATGGCGTGCGAGCCAAGTCGCATTGTGTCAAGCGACCGTGGGGATACAGCGGGATACAGCCCCTCGCAACCTAAGATGCAATCGGCTCCAGACCAACGAACCGATCTCCGGAGCCAGGAAAGCAGGGCCAACGGGAGCGACTCGCTGACAGTGCTCGAAGGTAACCGTCGCCTGGCCACCATCCGTCTGTTCCGTGACCCGAGTCTGAAGGACCGCATCGCGAAAATCGGGGGGCCACGAATCAGCGTACCGGAGTTACCGCCGCAGTTCCTTGCGACTGTCCAGCAAGTGTCCGTGTATCGGGTCCACGACCGGAAGGAGGCCCGCCCCTTCATCGGCTTCAAGCACATCAACGGCGCCGCCAAGTGGGACCCCTATGCCAAGGCGAGATTCGCCACCCATTGGCACGAGACCACTGGCGTTTCGCTTGACGAAATCGCGGAGCGCGTCGGCGACAAACACGACACGGTGAAGCGAATGGTCGCCGGCGTGTACCTCCTGGATCAAGCCAGAGGCGAGGACGTGTACGACATTGAAGAGCGCGCGACATCCCGCTTCTCCTTCTCGGACCTCTACTCCGCATTGCCTCGCGAGGACTACCGGGCCTACCTCGGGCTGACAGGCTCCTGGTCGTCGTTCGATCCCCACCTCAATCCGGTACCCCCTTCCCGCTTCCCGCAGCTACGCAACGTGCTTGTCTGGATCTACGGATCCAGGATCGACGATCTTGAGCCCGTGGTGCGCGCACAGAACCCCGACATCAAACGCCTTGGGGAGGTGATCGCAAACGAGGAAGCACGCGAGGTGCTGCTGGTCAACAGAGACCTGGACGAAGCGCATTCGAGTACGGTATCCCGCGCAGAGAAGCTGTCCGCCTCGCTGGTGCATGCGCGGCGTCACCTGAACGAAGCCGTCCGCGAGATTTCCGCAGTCGACCCGGACCAGACGTTCCTCAAGGACATCGCCAGCGACATCAAGGCGCAGGCCGAGATCGTGTTCGAGCGCTTGCACAAGTCGGGCTGAAGAAAGTGGCGACTTGCATCTGCCCGTCGACGAATTGACCGGCCCGCACCCGAACCTCGATCTTGCGGCGGACTACCTCGAGCTCACCGCATTCTTTGCCAGCACCGGTACGGAAACTCCAGTCCGCGAATTGGCCGAAGCAATGGAAATCGCGGCAGAACGCGACGACGATCTCGGCGAGGAACTCTCGGCAGCGAGCAGAGTCGTCGACGAAACCGTGCTGCGATTGGAAGAACGCCAGTCAGTGCTGGGTTCGTCCTACCCGTTCGAGTTGATGGGCGCCGGCAACTCACTGGCGTTTCGCGAACAAGAGCTGACGGAGGGGATGGCGGCCTATCTCCTCTCTTTGGTCCTGTCCCATCTGCGCGCCGTGTCAGAGATGCTATCGGATAGCGTCGAGCCGAGTGAGGAGGAAGTGCGCGTCCTTCGTGGCTACTTCCAGTACTTCGCCACGGCCGCGCTGGCGGCCGAAGTCCGGGGACCGTCCTGGTCCTTCGGATCCCCCCGCCCCGACCGTAGCGGCTTTCTGGTCAAGCTGCGTGAGATCTGGCGCGTGATTCGGGACGGTCGCGTAGACCCTCAAGCGGGCGCGCCAAGATCTCCGCAGGACGCAGGCGTCGATGTCTTTGCCTGGGGTGGCCATCCAGACACACTACCCGGCTGTTTGCTGGCCGCTGGGCAAGTCGCGACAGGGAAGAACTGGCGTTCGAAATCGATCCGCAATCAGCTACACAACGTCTTTTGGAACGATTGGTTCAGCCCCCATCCGACGTCCCAAATCGTGTGCTACCACGTCGTTCCCTTCGCACTTTCCCGCGACGAGTTCGTCAGGCAAGTGCCAATACTCGGCAACTTGCTCCATCGGCTGCGGGTCCCGCGCCGCGTCGATCAGGCAGCGATCCTGGCGCGTAGCGGCATCCAGGTCGAAGCCTTCGACCGTCTACCGGAGGCGGCCCGGTGGCTCGAACACTATCGTCAACGAGGTAGATGACCGACAGCAGCCATTCCCCCCTTCTCGAACCCGGTTGCCCGGCTACGGCCAGGGCAGCTTCACCGCCGTCCCGAACACCGCTCGCCGGGTCGACTCGCCACCGCGCTCATCCCGGCCCCGCGGGGCTTTCCTGCGGGACGCTCACCACGCCGTTGCCAGCGTAGCCGGCAACCTCGGCCTCGGTGTACCCCAACTCGCCCAGGATCTCCACCGTATGTTCCCCGAGGAGCGGCGCGCCATGGCGGATCTCCAGCGGTGCGCCCTCAAAGCGCGCGGCATTCTGGGCCTGACGCAGGCGACCGGCATGGGGATGCTCGGTCTCGACGAGAATGCCACTCGCCTGCACCTGCGGGTGCTCGACGGCGGCGCTACGCGTGAGCACCGGAGCGCAGGGGACCCCCTCGGCATCCAGGGCTTCGAGCCACTCGTCCGCGGTGCCCGTCAGCAGGACCTGCTGAATCAATGCGAGCCGCTCGTCGGCGTTGCGGTGCCGCCCGCCGGCGGTCCTGAACCGCTCGTCCGCCAGCAGGTCCGGGCGCCTCGCCGCGCGGCAGAAACCCGTCCACTGGTCGTTCGTCATGGTCGAGACGGTGATGTAACCCGTTTTGGTGTCGTAGATGAGATCGATGATGGTGGCCGCCGCCTGCGCGGAGACTTCCCGGTCGAGGAACGTCTGGGCGCCCATGTCGGAAGACCACATGAAGGCCACCACGGAATCGAGCATGGAGAGCCGGATGTGCTGCCCTTCGCCGGTGCGCGCACGGGCCACCAGCGCGCTCGAGATCGCCTGCGCGGCCGTCATGCCGGTCAGCTTGTCCGGCAGGATCGTGCGGATGAGCTTCGGCCGCGCCTCGTCGGAGCCGCCCTGCACGCTCGCAAGCCCGGAGAGAGCCTGGATCAGGGGGTCGTAGACGGGCTTGTGCGCGAACGGCCCGGTTTCGCCGAAGCCGCTCAAGGACACGTAGACGATGCTCTCGTTCACGGCCCGCAGGGCCGGCTCGTCGATGCCGAGGCGCGTCATCACCCCCGGGCGGTAGTTCTGCAAGAAGACGTCCGCCGTCTTCGCGAGGCGCAGCAGGATTTCGCGGCCGGCGTCCGTCGTCGCGTCCACCGAGAGCGAACGCTTGTTGCGGTTGTTGTTCAGGAACACCGAGTTGAACTGCGAGGCGCCTTCGCCCCGCGCCCCGCGCGAAGTCGCGGCGGCGCGGTCCCTCGATCTTGATGACGTCCGCACCCTGGTCGGCGAGGACCATTGCTGCGTAGGGACCGGCGACGACATTCGTGAAGTCGATGACGCGGATGCCCGCGAGCGGTCCTGCCCCGGGGCCTTGCTGCGTGGCAGCTTCCGTCATGCCGGTCTCCTCTGCTTCGTCTGGAACCGTGGGTTCCGGTCTACTCGCCCGCACGGGGAGCTCTGATCAAAACAGAGCTTTCTTAACCGGCCGCGGCGTCGTGGGCGGCGGCGCGATCCACGGCTTCGCGCCCGATCGCGCCGTCCTCCCGCAACCGGTGGATCGCCTGACGGTCGAGACCGAGATCCTCGGCAAGCACTGCGTCCGTGTGCTCGCCAAGGCGCGGCGCCGGCTCGATGGGCACGGCGCTCTTCGACATGCGGGCCGGCCAACCGAGTAGCCGGATGGACCCGTGATCGGCGTGTTCGAGCTCGTGCACGAAACCGCGTTCGAGCAGGTGCGGATCCGAGAACAACTCGTGGGTCTCGTAGACCTGGCTCGCACAGATGCCCGCTTCCGCAAAGGCGTGCATGGCCTCGCCCTTGGTCCGCTGCCGAGTCCAGGCGGCGATTTCCTCCTGCAGGGCTTCCCGGTTCTCGTGGCGATCCCGGGCACTCCGGAACCGCGGATCCTCGAGCAGGTCGGGCTGGCCGATCACCCGACACAGCGCCGCCCACATGCGGGGATTCACCGCCATCAGGAAGACATGGTCGTTGGCGCCGCCCGGCGCACACGGATACAGGGATACGAAAGGACTGTCGCCATTGCCCGTTCGCGGAGTCGGCCTCGTGCCGTATTCCGTGTACGAGACGGCGGTACGCATGTAGTAGGTCATCGCCTCCTGCATCGACAGCTCGATGACCTGCCCCTCCCCGGTGCGCAGCTTCTGCGCCCAGGCCGCCGAGATGGCGAGCGCAGCCTGCATGCCGGTGCCCGCATCCCCCATCGTCGGGCCCGGTCGCAACGGGGGCCCGTCGGGGTAGCCGGTAATGGAGAACGCTCCGGCGGCCGCCTGGGCGACCATGTCCATGCACTTGTAGTCCGCGTACGGCCCGCTGGTGCCGAAACCCTTGATGCGCGCATAGATGATGTCCGGCTTGATCTCACGCATCACGTCGTAACCGATGTCCAGCTTCTCGACCACGCCGGGCCCGTAGTTCTCCACGAAGACGTCGTAGCGCGGGACCATGGCGAGCAGCAGCTTCCGGCCCGCGGGGGTACCGAGGTCGATGGTCACGCTGCGCTTGTTGCTGTTCCAGTTGACGAAATACTCCGAGTCGGCTTCCCGTCCCCACAGACGACGACCGGGATCGCCCGTACCCGGCTGCTCGACCTTCACCACGGTGGCGCCGAGAAAGGCGAGGGATTGCGTGCAGCATGTGCCCGCCTCCCACTGCGTCATGTCGAGAATGCGGAGCCCGTCGAGAGCGGCCATCGATGTGTCCCGGTTGAGCGTTGAGCGGAATTGTCCGCTTTCTCGCCGCTCAGGTGTAGGGGCGACCCTTGTGGTCGCCCGTCCCCCCGACCCTTGTGGTCGCCCGCACATGAATTCGAGACGGGACGGGACAAGCCCGTCCCCTACGGCGCCCGGGTCAGGTGCCCAGGCGGTAGCGCAGCTTGACGACGAGCTGCTCGGCGATGGGTTCGTCGAGCGCGTTCGCGAAGAGGCCCCCGAAGCCCTCGCCCACGGCGCTCGGCAGGCTCGCGTGCCGGGTATAGACGACGAAGAGGTCGGACATCGGGGCGAGCTCCCACCGATAGCGTACCTGCAGGGCAAGCTCCGAGATCGTGAAAGCGTCGTCCGGGTCTGTCCCGCCGGTCGCAGGGATCAGCGCCCCCGGGCGTTCGGGTATCCGATAGTAGGCGGTATCGTTCGCGTGCACCCCCACCCACTGCAGCGCCACGCGGAAATGCTGACGCGCGCTCAGGAAGTAGTCCAGATTCCATCGCGGGATCCACTGCTCCGCCTCGAAGGAGGTCATGCGGCGGCCGCCCCGGTACAGGAGCCAGCCGTCCCGCGTCACGTAGTCGAGGCCTGCCTCGAGGGTCAAGCGGTCCGTCGGACGCCAGGTGAGCGTGCCCTGGTAGGTGGCCTTGCCGCCTTCGAGGGGTTCGTCCTCCCAGCCGAAGCCCAGCACGTACGAGAAGCGCCTGGCGCTGTCGGACTCGTACGAGGTCGTCATGTCCCAGCGGTCCCTGACCTGGAAGCTTCCCGCACCGAAGGCCGCTCGGTCGTCGAGGCCGGCGGCTTCGAAACCGCCCCGCCACCTCAGCTCCGCCCGGTTGTTCAGCCGGTACGTCTGGTTGACCCCGACCCCGGACGCCACCCGCTCGCCCCGCTCGTTCTGTCCCCATTCGAGCGACAGCCCCGACCACCGGTCGCGGACCCAGCCGAGGTCGGAGCGCTGCGTCCGCAGACGGTACTGGTACCGGGTCAGGTCGTTCCGGTACAGGTACCCCATGTCGTTCAGTTCGAGATCCGCGTCGAAGTGGTCCATAGAGAGCGTGTGCGACAAACCCTGCCGCGGCGCCCACACGAGGTCCACGAAACCACCGTAGCCGCGCCTGTCGGCTACGTCCGACGACACCAACTGCCCGTCCGCCCGCCAGCTTCCGTCGGCATTCTGGAAGTGCCCGTCCAACGCCTGCACACGGGCTTCGCCGTCGAGTCGGTCCGCGCGGGTCGACATCCAGCCGATGGCCCGGTACGGACCCTCGCTACGCTCGTAGAACAGCCGCACCGCCTCGAAGTCCCGGCCGTCCTGGCGGAGACGCTCGCGGCGCCCGGCGGAATCGACAGCCGTGAATGCCGTCTCGTCCTCCACCGCGGCAAGGACCCCCCAGCGCAGGCCGCCATTCTGGCCCGTTACTTTCGCGGCGCCGAGCAGCTCGGTCGGCCGGGCGAACGCCGCGTCCTCCACCGTGCGGCCGTCCGCAAGCCTCGGCCGTTGCGGCGGCGCGCCGATGCGCCGCGTGTGCAGGAGCAGGAACGGGGGGACGCTGCTGCGCCGGAAGGGGCTCGCCCTCGGCGAAGTGACGAAGATCTCCTGGCTCTCCTGAAAGAACAGCCGTTTCTCCGGGTAGAACGTCTCGAACGCGGACAGGTTGACGATCACGTCGTCCGCCTCGACGTTGCCGAAGTCGGGGTTCAGGGCGGCCGTCATCTGAAAGTTGGTGGACGGGCGCCACCGCAGGTCCAGCCCCACCTTGCCGGACACGGTGTCCTCCAGGCGGTCGTACGTGCTGGAGGCATAGGGGACGACGCTGTACTCATGGCGCGGATTCACGCCGTCGAGCAGCAGCGGCTGGAAGTCCGAGATGAACTTCGGCCGCGACCAGGGCAGCGCCGGCCAGCCCCAGCGCTCGTTCCGGTGCGCCACCGAGCGCTGGCCGTAGAAACCCAGCCTCCGCTCGCCCTCGGTCCGGGGCATGCTGACGACGGCCCAGGGCACGAAGAGTTCCGCCGACCACCCCTTCCCGGTGCGCGCCGTCGCCCCACGCCACGCTCCGTCCCAGGTCGTGCTGTAGTCCCGCTCCGGCAGCAGGGTGCCGTCCGACACGCTCCCACCGAGGGCCACCTGGAACCAGAAGCCGTAGCGTCCCTCTCCAGAGGTGTCGAGGTTGAAGGTGAACGCGTCCCGGGTGAGGTACCCCTGGTCCCGCGGGCTCAGGCGTTCGACCAGCGTATCGGCAGGCTGCTCCATGTCCGCGCCGATATAGATGCCGCGGGCCGTGTAGAAGAACCGCACCGAGGTCTCGAGCGGGGGACGTTGCATGGTATCGGGCTGCACCACCGTGAAGGTGGTCGACGCGGGCAGGGACTGCCAGATCTCCTCGTCCAGCCGGCCGTCGACGGACACGGGCATGCCGGGTGGGGCCTCGGTCAGCCTCAGGGGTGGGTTGCTGTCACCACCCAAGGCGGCGACCAGAACCAGCGGCAGGACCAACGACACGTCTGGAGAGCTCTCCTTTCCTGCCCTTCGCTACGGTCGCCGTGGAGTGACGCGCCGATACTAGGAGCGCGCGAAACACAGCATTCTACTCGCGGGACCTCCTGTCGCCAAACACGGCCCGATCAGCAGCGGAAAAACGCCGTGACTCGGACGTCCTCCACCGGTGGGGTGATCCGCGCCACCACGACGTAGACGAGGGTGGACGCCGCGAGCGCCGGAAACACTTCGTGCAGCCACGCCTGCCAGCCGAGCAGCAGCCAGCCGACCAGCACCGCGATGCCGGTACCGAACGCCGCCAGCGCGGCAGTCTCCCCGCCCCGCCGCCAATGCAGGGCGATCACGACCGTCGGAATGAAACACACGGCATAGAGGCTGCCCGAGAAGATGGTGATCTCCACGATGCCGCCCGGGGGATCGAGCGCAACGATCGCCCCAACCAAGGCGAACGCGACGACGCCCCAGCGCGTCCAGGCGATGGCCGACCGGTCCGGGAGCGGACCGAGTTCCATGCGGATGTCCCGCACCACGACGGATGCCGCCACCAGCAGCACACTGTCGAGGGACGACATCGCGGCCGCTGTGATCGCCACCACCAGGAAGTCGCCCACCAAACCCGGGAAGACCGTCGGATCGGTGACGAGCAGGGGCACGACGAGATCCGTGTCCGTCACCCCATCGAGCAGGAAGCGCGCGTAGAGGCCCACCGGGAACAGCGAGAACTGCACCACCAGGATGCCGATGACGGCGATCCACATGCCCGTGCGGATGCTGCGTGCGTCCTTCAGACCGTAGAAGCGCGTCACCTGGCGCGGATCGACCAGGAGCTTCAACGAACCCGCGAGGGCGATGCCCACCAGCACCACGAACGGTATCGCGGCATTGAGCTCCACCAGGTGGCTGGTGTCCGCACGGCTGCCGAGCTGACCGATGACGCCGACACCCCCGGCCGCGTGCGTGACGAAGCCGAACAGCAGCAATGCACCGATGACCATCAGCACGCCCTGCAACACGTCGGTACGCACCACCGACACGAACCCGCCCACGGAGGTGTACGACATGACGATGACGAGCGTGATGCCGACGGCGGCCGGGTACGGCACCCCGAGGAACGCCTCCAACAGGTGCCCCGCGCCCTTGAAGATGGCGATGAGGTACAGGAGGCTCGAAAAGGCGATCACGACCGCGGCGGCGATGCGGACCCGGCGGCTGGCGAAGCGCACGGCGAGGAAGTCCGGCACGGTAACGGAGTCCCACTCGGCGGTGAAACGGCGCAGTCGCGGCGCCACGAGACGCCACGAGACGTACGCCATCACCACCAGCAGCACGGCCATCGTGAGCCACGGCACGCCGTACTCGTACCCTTTGCCGGCGTGACCGATGTAGCTGTTCGTACTCGCGAACGTGGCATAGAAGGAGACGCCGATGACGACGCCGCCCATGGACCGGCCCCCGACATAGAAGTCGCGCACCGCCCTGCCACGCCGCATGCCGGCCCGTGCATGAACCACCAGGAAGGCGGTATAGCCGGCAAACAGCGCAAGTGCCGGCCAGTGCTCGGACAGCCAAGTCACGATTTGCTCCCCCACCGGGCAGGCGGGTATGCTCGATCGACGAAGGACACTTCGCCCGATCCATGCGCTACCTCGTGCAACTGCTCATCCCGGCGCTGATCCTCCTGGGGGTGATCTGGGTCATCGCCCGCAGCCGGCGTGGCGCCACCCGATCCCAATCCGGTGAAGGCAGCGAAATCCTCTCGACACCGGCGTTCCTCCTGATCCTCGTGATCGGTGCGGCGTTCACGGTGGCGCTGCTGTTCGCGATGGGAGCGTTGACCGCGGCTTGACCACGTCGGGGGCGTTGCCGTCCGTCGACAGGACCGACATCGGTCCAAAGCAGGCTGGTCCTGGCCGATCGTCGGCTAGGAGCTTGCGCCGTAGAAGTTTCGCGCAGCGAAACTTCCAACGCGACCGATAGGTCGCGCTAGCTCGTGGCATGGTCGCTCAGTGCCTTGCCCGCATCGCCGTGAGCCACCGCTCACGGAGGTCATCATTCCGTGGGGAATCCGGGGTCGCCTCAGATGCCCAGCGCCCGCTCTGCGAAGCGTTGGAGGCTTCGGTCAGGTCTTGTCCGGCAGGCCCTTGGAGATGTCTCCCCGACGATTGATGAGCCGGTCCGGATCCGCGTCCCGCGTATTGTGCATGGCCCGGTCGACCATCTTGTCGTACTTCGGATCGAGGCGTTCGACCTTGGAGAGATTGGACAGGTGCACGGAGGGCCGCGACACGATGCGGTGGGTGCGCGCGCTGCCGCAGTGTTCGCACGGGCAAGCGTCGCCGGCGCGGGAAACCGGCGCGAGCACCGACGTCACCGCCTGACAGTCGCTGCACCGGTACTCGTAGATCGGCATGGGGCCACCGTCAGGCGGCGAGTTCCGCCCCCTTGTCGACCAGGGCCTGGATCGAGAGGTGGTAGCGCTCGAACTTGACCTTGTCGAGCACATTGGGCGCGCGCACGATGTCCCGATCGAGGTCGAGGGACAGGAGCGACGGCCCGGCGCCCTTGCCACGGCGCTTCAGGTAGTTCGTCCAGTCCCGCGCGGGCATGTCGATGACGAGCTCGACGTCGCGCAGATCGTCCTCCTCGATGGGCTCGATCGACCCTACCTCGAACGCCTCCAGCGTGACCTTGCGGATCGTCTTGCCGGCCTTGAAGCCGATCACGACATCCGCGCTGCCGAGCCGGCGGTACGCGGGGTCCGCGTTGACCGCCTGTTTCGCGTCTTCGAGCCAGTCGAGTTGTGCCATGGTCCCGGACCCTCTCAGGGAAACGTGGTCTTGACGCGCGCCGACGCGTCGAAGAAGAACTGCAGCGTCTGGTTGTAGCGGAAGAACAGGTCTTCCCGATACTGGTCGCCGTGTTTCGAGGTCGACAGGCCGTCGTTCCGCTCGAGGTCCAGGCTGTTCAGCGTATGGTTTTCGGTCGCGTGACCATGGGCGCCGATGTCCTTGAGCATCTCGCGCCAGTCCCCGAGCGGCATGTGCATGTAGAAGTCGACGTCCTCGAGCGCCGCGTCGTCCACGCGCACACCGCCCTTGCACTCGAATCCCTCGAACGTCAGCAGGAACACATCCCTGGGCGCCTCGTCATCATCGTCCTCCACCACCACACCGGCCGTGCAGTTGCATTGGCCGCCGCCGGCGCCCTGGTAGCTCTCGTCGCCGTTGTAGACGCGCGCGACCGCACCGAACCACCCTTCCGAAGGAAACCTCGCCATCTACCCGGCTTCCGGCAGGAACCGCGACATCTCCTTCGGGATCGCCTCGCGCATACGCGGCACGCGCAGCCAGGCGCAGGAGGCTTCGTAACGCGCCATGAACTCGCGCATCAGCGTTTCCCAGGTGGCCATGCCCGTGGTCGCCGCGCCCGCCACGCCGCCGCCGAAGACGATCGCCAGGGCTTCGCGGAGTACCGGGTCCCGCAGTTCACGGGCGAAGATGCGGTCGCCGATGAAGAGCAGCGTCGATATGACCTGTCCCTGGTGGTCGACGTGGGCCATGGAGTACTTCAGGTGATCGAGCGCGTAGGCCATGTGACGCGCGCGATCCTGGATGACGTGCCCATAGATGAAGCGTTCCGCGTCGTTGTGGGCGAACCGCTCGAGGTAGCGCAGGACCGTCATCGCGAACGTGCCGCGCAGCAGGAAGAGGTACACGACGGCCTCCGTCCACCCGCCGCGGCTCTCGAGGATCATCCGGTTGACTTCGCCGGTCGCCTCGAGGCCCAGACCTCCGCCGTTATAGAGCGCGCGCTTGCGAAAGACTTCGTAGTGGCGCGCCGCATCGAAGGTGGCCGTGGCCAGGAACTGCTTGACCTCGTGATAGCCGTACGCCATCTGGTGCTGCCAACTGGAGATCGTCTCGATGTCCACGTTCGCGTACTGGGAAAGCTCGGTACAGACCTGGCACACCGCGCGTTCGACATCGTCGGGCAGGGGCTCGATGGTGCCCCAGGGGACATCCGTGGCCGGCGCCCAGCGTCGCTGGATCGCCTCTTCGTAGAGATCCGCCGCGGACTCCGCCCAGATCGCGGACTTTTCGCGGATCGCATATCCCACCGGGGGCAACCCGCGGCGCGCGATCGCGCCACGCGGGTTGCGCGACTGATCGTGCCACTCCGTCGGAACCTCGCCGTAGATGCCGACGTTGAGACTGCCGAGCGTCAGGCCCTTCTTGCCCGGCTTCACCCGCACACCCCATTGTCGGGACTGATTCATCCAGTCGAGCTTGGGTTTCGGGACCTCGGTCAGGATGTTGGTGCCGTCCGTCGAGAGCGACTCGACCCGCTTCGACGAAGACTTCGCCTGTGCGCGTTTCTTTGCCACGTGTGGGTTGCCCGTGTGTCAGGTAAGGGTGAATCGCCCGCTGGACCGGGCGGGCGATGGTTTTCGTCTGCGCCTTAGGCAGCGATCTCGGCCAGCATCTCGGGGACCTGCGAGCGTCCGTTCTCGAAACGGTCGCCGAAGCCCGCGCTCTTGACGCGCTTGATGTATTCCTGCAGTTGCCGCCGACGGATCGCGATCAGCTTGTTGCGGCCTTCGTCGAACTTGTCCTTGCCGCCGCCGAGCAGGATCGCCATGGATTCCGAAGTGGCCGGGAACTGTCCCGCCGGATTCTGCGAACCCGCCAGAATGCCGCGCTCGGCTTCGTCGAGATAGCAGTGGATCTCCTCGTGACGCTCCGGCGCCGTCTCGGCCATGTAGCGCATGTGCATGACGCCGAACGCCACATGGCGCGCCTCGTCCTGGGCGCAAAGACGGTAGATGGCCTTCTCCGCGTCGTTGTAAGCCATCAACTCGCCCATGCGAAAGATGGTCAGCACCGCGCCTTCGCCCGAGATATGCAGCCGTGAGGACATCTCGGTGAAGTCGCGGGACAGATCGATACTGCCGACGACGCCAGCCGTCCCGCCGGTCGCTTTCATGAGCCCGCCGCCGTTCGCCAGCGCCCGCTTGCGGAACACGTCCATGTGGCGCGACTCGTCCATCACCTGGCACAGCAGCACGTTACGGGCCTCGAAGAAGTCCGGAGTCGTCTGCGCGATCCACCGCGCCGGCACGTCCCCCGCCACGAACTCGACCTCCGTCAGGAACGTGTCCATGGTGCACTGAGCCTGCTCGATGTCGTCGGGCAGCGGCTCGATGGTGTGCCACGGGATGTCCGTCGCCGAACTCCACTGGCGCTGCAGCGCTTCCTCGTAGAGGAAAGAGGCGTTGTCCAGCCAGATCTCGCTCTTGGTGCGAATGGCGTAGTTGCCGATGCGGTACGAACCGGGCCGTGGCGTCGCGCCGCGCGGACGTCCGGTCTGGTTGTCGCTCTCCGCCGGCGGGTCGCCGTAGTCCCCGATCTGGATGTCGGCGAGCGTCAGACCGTACTTGCTCTGTTCGGCGGACGTATCCCATTGACCCTGCTGGTCCATCCAGCCGAGATCAAGGTCGTACCCAGCGTCTGGTTGCACCGCTTCGCTCATGAAGTTACTCCGTAAGGACGATGAGGCCCCGCCGATCCCTCTCCAAGTCGAGACCGACCCCCAAATCTGGGTACTATACCGCCCGGTTCAGGATTCTCAACCGGGTTATCGGGCGTGCCAGGAGCACCGGTGACGCGATCAACCGGGGATCGACCCGCGATGACCTTTGCCATGCACCCGCGGCTCGCCGCCGACGGCGAGCAACTCTGCGAACTGCCGCTGTGCACGGCGCTACTCGCACGCGATCCCCGGTTTCACTGGGTGATTCTCGTCCCGCGCATCGCCGGTCTGCGTGACCTGCACGACGTGCCGGCCCGTAAACGCACGGCACTGTTCGACGAAATCCAACGGGTGTCCAGCGCACTCGGACGCATCGTGGCGGCCGACAAGATCAACGTCGCCGCACTCGGCAACCAGGTACCCCAACTGCACATACACATCATCGCGCGTCGCACCGACGACGCCGCGTGGCCGGACCCCGTCTGGAGTGCCCCGGCGGCCGACGCTCCGCTCGCCGGGTCCGAACTCGCGGCACGCGCACAACGGATCAAGGAGGCAATCGAGACATGAAGAAGTGGCAATGCATGACCTGCGGGTTCATCTATGACGAAGCCGCCGGCTACGCCGACGACGGCATCGCGCCGGGTACCGCGTGGGCGGACGTACCCGAAGACTGGCTGTGCCCCGAATGCGGCACCCCGAAGAGCGATTTCGAGATGGTCGAGATAGGTTAGGGATGCGGGGCGCTGGAACCAGGATGTCCACCCGGGATGGGAATACGATCCGTGCGTGACGAAATCGAACGTATCCTGGCGATGCAGGAACGCGGCGAACTGACGCGGGAGGAGACTGCCTCGAGACTCGAAGCCCTCGCGCGCCAGGCATCCTCGCGCGAGGGATCCGACGACCTGCGACGCTCATTCGGCGACATCGGCCGCGATATACAGAACGTCCTGGAGCGGGCCTCGAAGACCCTCGGAGCAGCACTGCGCACCGAAGAATGGGTCAACGAGCGAAATTCCGCGACCCTGTCCAGGGCCGAGCCGCCGGTCGGCGAGAACTTTCGATGCCATGGCAACAGGCTCCACCTCGTACGCGTCACCGGACTGCGACTGTCGGAGTCCGAGTTCACGGACAACGACCTCCAGGCGGGCGCGCTGGAGCAGCTCGAGTGCAGCCAGGCGGTCTTCGCCCGCAACGCCTTGCGGGCCTCGTATCTCGACGGCGTACGCATCGACGACGGCGAGTTCTCGGACAACCAGTGCAATGCCGTGCGACTGGCCGACTGGCAGTTGGCCTCGTCGCGCGTCACCACCAGCCGGCTCAACGGTGTGCAGCTCACCGCGCTGGTGCTGCGCAACGGCGCCGCGATGGAGGGCCTCGCGCTCAACGGCGTGGCCGGAAAGAACTGGGTGCTGGACGACACCACACTCTCGGCCGTCACGCTGACGGGACTTCAGGTCGGAGGCTTCACCTGCCTCGGGACGCGGCTCGCCAGCTGCGTCCTGCGTCACGCCGACTGGGTCAGGGGCCTCGACCGACGCGACCTGTTCCGGGTCCGGGACCTGCGTATCGAGCGTTCGGACCTCGAGAACTGCGAGTTCGTCGATTGCCGTTTCGCCGGCACGACCTTCGTGAACGTCCACGCCTCGGACCTGGTGTTCCGCAATGTCGACTTCTCGGGGCAGACCGTGGCGTCCAGCGAGGAACTCGAAAGACTCGCGACCGGTCCGCACGACGACTGACGCCCGCAGAATCCGGTCGCCGACGAGAGCCGCCAGGGCGCGACGCTGGAGGCGTCAGTCGGTTTGCACCGATAGGGACAGGGGTTCTATTCCGGACGCCACGGGGGCCCGCGTCTCCTCGTCCGCTTGCGGGGCGGCCGGCGCCTCGCTCCCTTCCGCCGCCATGGGCGCTGCCGTCGCCGCGACCAGTTCGAGGCCTCTCCTGACGCTGTCGACGAGTTCGATCTTCAACGGTACGCGCTGGCCGTGGCGCATACCGAATTCTATGCGTCCCTCGGATCGCTCCCCGTCGTCGTCCACGATGTCGTACAGGCACCGCTCCGATCCGTCCTCGCCCAACGTGTGGTCGGTCCGCGTCATCGTGTAGGTGTGGCGCCCGTTGTTGAGCACCTGTTCGGCGTCGCAGCGGAGCGTCACCCACAGCGCCGACACCAGGTCGACTCCCGCCGGTGCGGCGCGTTCCGGGCGCTCCGCGCCGTTCTTGACCTGGTGCAGGACCCCGGCGGCAACGCGGACGGTGCGATCCTTGCGACGGTCCTTCTCGCGCAGGACCAGTTCCTCCGGCGCGGCCTCCCCATCCTCGATGCGTCCGGTCACGGTGAACCGCGCGTTCCAGGGAGACAGGACGTCCCAGACGCCGCGCGTCCTGATCCTGCCCCGCACCGCGTAACGCGCTCCGTCGTTCTCGACGTGCACCCGGGCCGAGCCCGCTTCCGCACCCGCGATATGGCCGCGATACTCCAGTTCGAGCGCGTACGCAGGGGCCGCGAGCACCGCAGCGGTCGACAGGATGCACAAGAGCTGTCTGACCACGCCGCAGGCCCGGTATCAGTCGGGAATGGGGATGTCGTTGACCTTCATCGGCACGTCGTAGCCCCGCTGCACTGCCGGCCTTGCGGCGATCTCGATGTACCAGCGCTTCAGGTTCGGGAACTCCGCCCAGTCGATGCCCTGCCACTCGTAACGCGAGATCCACGGCCACGTCGCCATGTCGGCGATGGAGTATTCGTCCGCCAGGTACGCGCGGTCTGCCAGGCGCCGGTCCAGAACGCCATAGAGTCGCCTGGCTTCCGCGGTATAGCGCTCCTCAGCGTACGGCGCCTTGCCGACGTTGAAACGCAGGAAGTGATGCGCCTGGCCGAGCATCGGCCCGACGCCCCCCATCTGCAGCATGAGCCACTCCAGGGTCGTCCAGCGGTCGGCCCCGCCGAAGCGGCCGGTCTTGTCAACCAGATAGAGCAGGATCGCGCCAGACTCCATCATGGACCTGCCGTTGTCGCGATCGACGATGGCCGGGATCTTGTTGTTCGGGCTGATCGCGAGGAATGACGGCTCGAACTGCTCGTCCTTGCCGATGTGGACGGGATGCACCTCGTAGTCGAGTTCGAACTCCTCGAGGGCGATCGAGATCTTGCGCCCATTGGGGGTGGGGAACGTGTAGAGATCGATGGTCACGGCTGGCCGGTCTCCCTGGCGCGCGGGGACGCCGGCCTCACTTTGACACCGCACCGTGCGATGTCAAGGCTGCCCACGGGGTCACTCATCCTGCAAGCCGTACCGCAACCGGCGCTCTCGGTCAGGACTCTGCCGGGGCGCTTTCCCCGGACGCTTGCGCGGGCTTCGTCAGCTTGTAGAGCACCCGGTCGGTCTTTCCGCGGATCGCCGCATCGAAGACCATCGTCGTCCGGTCGTCCTCCGCATTGCGCAGGAGATCCGCGGACTCGATTTCGAAGCCGGAGGCTTCGAGGATCGGCAACGCGGCGTCCACGTCCAGCCGATGCAGACTCGAGTTGTCCTGGTCCGAATCCCCGTAGTGATCCACGATGCCGAGCACCCCGCCGGGCTTCAGCAAGGCCTTGACGACCTGCAGGAACCCCGCCGCCGCGTCGTCGCCGCCCGAGCCCTCGCCCAGGCCGTTGTGGACGTCGTGGAAGTTGAGCGCGGTGAACGCGACGTCCAGCGAGCCCGGTTCCACGCCGAGTTCCGCGAGTTCCCGGTCGACGCGCTCAACGTTGCCAAGACGGCCATCCGCCAGCCGCGCCACCATCGCCTTGTCGTACATGCCGTCGCGGAACTGCAGGAACATCGGAAAGTTCTGCGCGTAGACCTTCCCCGTCGGGCCGATGGCCAGCGACAGCACTTCCGTGTAGTACCCGCTGGACGCCATCAGGTCCATGACGGTCATGCCGGGGCCGATGCCGAGGAACGCGATCACCTCCGCCGGCTGGCGTCCGGCGTCCCGCGCGCGATCCTCTTCCGCGCGGCCCTCGTCGGCGAGCGCGCCGGCCAGGTCCGCCTGGACCCCCGGCCCGAGGGCGAGCGCGGCCAGGGCCGCACAGCATGCGATCGTGTGTCTGATCTGTCCTTTCATGTCGGCTCCGGCGCCTGCGTTGTGAAGGGCGGCACTCTCGCACGACGTTGTGCAAAGTCAAGCACTGGACACACGCCGCCTCCCAAGTCAAGCACTGGACACACGCCGCCTCCCAAGTCAAGCACTGAACACACGCCCCCAGGGCCATTCAAAAGTCGCAAGCGTGCTGTGAGGCGGTGCTGAAGCCGAACATGCGGTGAGACCGGGTCTGGCTATGGCTATTCAGAAGTCGTTGTGGTATGGATGGAGTCCATGGCGACATCGGAGGCTTCCAACGACCGGATCGTGCCGCGCGAGGTGACGGTTCGCCCCGTGCGGGACGCGCACGAGCGGCGGCGTTGGGATGCCCTGGCGTCGGAGTTTCATTATCTGCCGTTCAATGGCCTGTTCGGCCAGTCTCTGCGCCATGTTGCGGTGCAGGGAGAGACCTGGGTTGCGCTGGTGGGCTGGACGGCGGGAGCGTTCAAGGTTGCCGCCCGGGACGCCTGGATCGGCTGGTCGCGGGAACAGCAGTTCCGGCGGCTGAAGCTGATCGCCAACAACAGCCGCTTCGTGATTCTGAGCGGCAAGGGCGTGACGCGCAACCTGGCGTCGCGGGTGCTGGGTCTGAGTCTGCGGCGGCTGTCGCGGGACATGCGCGCGGCGCACGGTTTCCCGGTTCTGCTGGCCGAGACGTTCGTCGATCCGTCGCGCTTCGCGGGCACCTGCTACCGGGCGTCGAACTGGCGGATGCTGGGACGCACGCGTGGCTTCACGCGCCTGCCGGGCAGCCCGGCGCGGTGGCGCGAGAACGGACAACCGAAGGAGGTCTACGTGTATGCGCTGGAGGCCGATGCGCGCGCGGCGCTGAGTGGCATCGAGGAACCGGCCGCGTGGCGCATCGGTGCGAAGGAGGAACCGATGCCGACGCCGCAATTGCGCAGTCTGTACGACTTTCTGAAGGAGATTCCCGATTTCCGCAAGGCGCGCGGGCGGCGCTACAGCATCGCCTGCTATCTGACGATCGCGATCGCGGCGCGGCTGGCTGGCTACCGCGGCGTGAGCGCGTTCGGCGAGTTTGCCGCCCGCTTGGACGACGCGCAACGCAAGGCGGTGGGCGGCTTCTGGAGTCCGACCCGTCGGCGCTATACCGTGCCGGCGGCATCGACCTTCCATTACCTGCTCTCGGCAATGCCGCCCGACACCCTGGATCAGGCGCTGCGGGCGTGGAGTGCCCGGCATGGCGGCCAAGTGCCCGTGGCCATGGACGGCAAGGACGTGCGCGGCGCCTCGAAGCAGGTCGGCAAGGAACGGCGCATGATGGTGGCCGCCGTGGAACACGGTAGCGGCCTGGTTCTGGGACAGGTCCAGATCGGCGCCAAGACCAATGAGATTCCGGCGCTGCGGGAGTTGTCGCGACAGCTCGACCTCGGCGGCCGCATCGTCACCGTCGACGCCATGCACGCCCAGCACGAGACCGCGCGCTGCCTGACCGAAGACTGCAAGGCCCACTACGTGGTCACGGCCGTGAAGGACAATCAGCCGACCATTCACGACGACCTTGCGGCGATCGATTGGCGCGCGGCGCGCTGGAGCGGGGATGCGATCGACAAAGGCCATGGTCGCATCGAGACCCGACGCTGCGCCGTCCTCGATCTGACCATGCCGAAATGGCACGGTCGGTGCGATCTGTTCGGACGCCGGCAGGCGGTGCGCGTCGAGCGCGAACGCATCGTGGTCAAGACCGGCGAGATCGCCCGCGAGGTCGCGTTCTGCCTCACGTCCCTCGGCGCCGACGAGGCCGGCCCCGAGGAACTCCTGAATCTCGTGCGCAACCATTGGCAAGTGGAGAACAGGGTCCACTACGTGCGCGACTTCAGCTACGACGAGGATCGCTGCCGCACCTCGGTACGGAACCTGCCGCGCAATCTGGCGGCGTTGAGCAACGCCGCCATCTCCATTGTGCGCGTACGCGGCGAGTTCAAGTACATCCCCCCGGCCAATCGCCACTACGCCGCCCGCCCGCAGGACGCCCTCGACGCCATCCTGACCGCCGCACAGCCCTGAACGGCCCATTCCCCAAGGCTTGCAGTGCGCCACTCGGCCCGCACCGCAGCACCCCGCTACCCACCGACAGCCATCCGGCGCGAATGCCCGGATTGGAACCCCTCCACAACACTCCCCGCACATCATCGGACCATCCGCGCCATGCCGCAGCGTCGTCAGCACCCCTCGCCGCGTAGAACCGATCCGCTCAATGCCAGCCGTTTCGATCCCGCTACTGACCACACGGGACTTTTGGATAGGCCTGCACACGCCCCCTCCCTGCAAACAACCCGGCACGATCGTTGACAGCCTCCGCCAGCCACGGCAAGGTCCGGCACGGAAGGGATATTTCAACGGGCTCCGCGGAGGCTGCTCTGGGCAACGGCCTGAACATTCGAAAGACGGTAGCCGTGCAGGAGACCATCACCGCGAACGTCTTCGACCGCCCTTGCGCCCCCATCGTCCGGGTCGCCGTGCTGGCGGTCATCCGCAATCCCTTCGCGGGCCGCTTCGCTCAGGACCTGTCGCTGCTGTTCGACCTCGGAGGCCTCGCCGGCGAGCACCTCTCCGGGGACGCCGTACGTCTGCTCGACGGCGCGCCGGTCAGCTACGGAAAGGCCGCCATCGTCGGCATGGCCGGGGAACTCGAGCACGGTGCGGCCATGATCCACCCCAAACTGGGCAAACCGCTGCGCGCGGCCGTCGGCGGCGGCAAGGCGCTGATTCCGTCCAATGCCAAGGTGGGCCCAGTGGGTACCGCCGTCGACATCCCGCTCGGTCACAAGGACGACGGCTGGTCCTTCGATCACTTCGATACGATGACGGTCATGGTCGCCGACGCACCACGGCCGGACGAGATCGTACTGGCGGTGGCCGTCGCCACTGGCGGCCGTCCTCATCCACGTTCCGGAGACCGGCCGATCACGTAGCTGCGCCGGCATCCCCGGGAGTTGCCGCTCCGGTGACATCCGCGCGGCGTACCGATCCGTGCCATCCTGTGTGTCCACGCTGGTTCCAATGGAGGGCGATGGTGTTCAGGCGTCCGGAAATGCTCGCATTCGAGTCGCGGCTGTTCGGCGGCGAGGAATACCGGCTGCGAGGCACCTGGGATCCCGGGGAACGCGCCGCCTGGGAGGCGGCAACACGGCACATGTCCACCGCGTTTCCCGAGATCACCGAGGCGAACGTGCCACGGCTTCGGGACATGACGCGGCCCGATCCGGCGCTGCGCAGCGCCGCAGACCGCGAGGCCATCGGCGCCGGCGAGACGACGACCGTTTCCGTCGACGGGAATCGCTTCGGTTCACCCGGAAATCCGGACATCCAGGTACGGGTACACGTTCCCTTGGCCGGAAGCGGCGGTGCCGGCGCGGCCCGCAGGAAGGGCCTCGTCTTCTATCACGGCGGCGCCTTCGTGCTCGGATGCGCCGCCGACGAAGATCCCTGGGCGTGTCGAACGTCCGTCGAATGCGACCTCGTCGTGTTCAACGTCGACTACCGCAACGGGTCGGCGCATACGGCATCAGCAGCGGCGGCTACCTGGCGGCGGGCGTTGCGATGGAACTCGCGAAGCGCGATCAGGCGGCGCTCGTCAAGCTGATGATCGCGGACGTACCGGCGGTCAGCGACCACTGGGTAGCGCCCGGACCTGCCACACCCGCGGAGGCGGGGGACGCCAGCGGTTGGCACTGGACGCACTCGGAGGTCGAGCACTGGCACGGCAGCCATGGACACATCGAAACGCTGGCGATGCTGGCCGAGAACTGGCCGGCACAGGTGCGCGAACGCGACCCCTGTCTCTTTCCCGCGACGATGGGCGACGACCTGCTCCGCAAGGTGCCCGAACACGTCGTGATGACGCGGGAGTTCGACTTCCTGCGCACCGACGCCGAACTGTTCGCCAGCGACCTGCACCGGCACGGCAAGCTGCTCGACTTCTACGTGCGTCCCGGCGCAAGCCACTACACGCCGCCGCAGCCCGGCGTCCTGAAACGCATCCTCGACGCCTATCTCCAGGAAAGCTCCAAGGAAAGCTCGACTACGACGCTGCGGGCTCCTCCACGGCCGCGTCGGTTTCGCTGTCGCCATCATCCGCTGCCGCGTCGTCCACCGCAAAATCCTCTGCCGTGGCGTCGAGCCGCTCGGCGACGTACTTCGGGATTTCGAACTCGCCCGCGAACCGGTTCGAGGTGGCGACGTAGTCATCCTCCTCCTCGAGGTGAAACAGGGCCAGTTCGTGCCCCCCCGCGTCGTCGGTGAGGACAAGGCGCACGGTCGGCGACTCGGGCAGTGCGGCATCGACCAGCCCGAGGACGCTGAGCCCGGTGAAACGCGCCGTGTACTCTGCCGCCTCGTCCTGATCGACCGTGACGTCCGCCATCGCCCAGCCGTCGTCTGTGGACTGGAGTGTCCATCCCTCTGCGCCGACGCGTTCCACGGACTGCAGGGCGCCGCCCGGCTGCAGGAGCGACTTCCTGAGCCAGTCCGAAGCCTTGGTGCCCGCTTCGTAGTTCGAGAAGTCGATGGCGTAGGCCGGTCCACCCGCGGCGTGCCGAGCATGCACCTTCTGGAAGGTCGGCGACGTACCGAGATAGACATCGGCAAGGATGTCCCCGTCGGCCTCCACCAGCACGCGGAGCTGGTGTGCGTCCTCGGTCACCTCGAAACGCGCCATGGCGGACTCGCTCGTCGCCACCGGCCATCCACCGGCGGCGCCGGCCAGTTTCTCCAGAACGCGGTCAACCTTGCCCCCATCGGCCGGGAGCCCGTCGGCGAGCGTCCAGGCGTCGTCCGCCTTCGCCAGGGTCACCGCACTCTCGTCGTCCGAGACGGTGATCGAGTCCACCGCGTCGGCCGCAAAGCTCAGGAACGCCTCCGGCTCGTCGCTGGCACCCGTCTGCAGGCCCCAGACGAGGGCTACCACGAGTACCTGCGCCCCAAGCAGTATGGTGAGCATCCACTGCCTCATGCCGCATCCTCCAGCCAGGCTGCCTGTATCCTTCGCCGGCGCGCGCGACGCTGCAGGTTGATCACGAATACCGCGAGGACCGCCAGCACGGCCACACCGTAGTTGACGTATTCCCAGACGCGCTGCTCGTCCTCGGGCATCGACGGGAGCGTGCGATTGAAGTGGCCCCGGCCCCGGATCGTCATCAGTGCCTGGTCCTCCACCGCCCAGTCGACGAGGTTGGCCATGAGTTGCACCGAATTGGTGTACAGCGTGCCGTCCGCGGAGCCCACCATGCGGATGGTCCGGTCCGCGATGAACGCGCTCGAACCGATGACGACCAGGCGCGCCGACTCCGGCGACCGCTCGATGACGCTCGTTACCGCGCCGATGTCCAACGCCTCTTCCGGATCCGCGCCGTCCTCGTCGGCTTCTTCCTGGTCTTCGTCCGCTTCGTCCGCGGCCTCGTCCAGGAGCGGCGATTCCTCGAAGAAGGATTCGAACCGGCCCTCGATCGCCACCGCGAGCGCGTTCTCGCCCACCGGCCCGTCCGCGGCGAAGGGGCTGAGGCCCGTCTCGCTGACGCGCGGCATCACCTCGGTGGACGCCGATCGCCATGCGCCGGGCGAACTCTTCATCAGCGTGCGCACCGTACGCGCGGCGTTGCGTTCCGCGTCCACATCGACCGGGGACGCCCAGGCGACGGTGACCTGGGGCATTTCCGCGGTAGCCGGAAAGTCCGCGGCGAGGCCGTCGTCCCGCACATCAACGAAGTACGGGTAGTCGAGCATGACCAGATCCTGGAAGCTGAACCCGGCGACCTCGCGTCGCACCGGTACCGGGAAAGCCGCGTTGTTCGGGTCCATGACGAACGTCTTGTCCACGGTGACGCCATGATGGGCCAGCCAGGCGTCGAGGCCCGTGGTCCGCGGCGCCGCCATCAGCGACTGACCGGTGGAGGTGACGTCGAACGCGCCCGTGGCGATCACGAGCGTACCGCCACGCATCAGGTACTGGTCGATCGCGAAGATCTCCTCGTCGCCGAGGCTGCCCGGATCGACCACCAGCAGCACGCCGGCATCCGCGCCGATGCCCTCGGCGTCGAGCGTGGCCGACTCCACATCGAAGTCCACGGCCAGGAACTGATGCAGGTCCGCGTACTGATTGCCTGGCGGCGTCGGCATCTGCTGCTGCATGTAGGGATTCGGCGCGGCCGGTGCGTGTACCGCCACCGTCTTCAGCAACCCCTCCGCGAAGCGTTTCAGAGCTTCTTCGAGACTGCGCTTGAGGCCCTGGGCGTCAAGCGACTCCGGCAGTGTCGTCTGCACCACCGTAGCCCCGTCCGAGAGCGTCAGGTAGAAGTAGAACGTGTTGAGGTCGAACAGACTCGCGGCCATCGGCGAGAAACCGTACTGCTCGGCGATCTCCCGGGCGAGCGCCCCGTCGCCCGCGTCCGGGTCCAGAATCTCGGCGGTGAACTTCCCTCCCGAGGCCTCCGCCATCTCGTCGAGCACGCCGCCGAGTTCGGACTTGAGCTCGACCAGTGCCGCCGGGAGCCGGTCGTCCGCCGAGATGTAGCCCGTGAAGGCGACCGGAGCGCCGATGCTGTCGAAGACGCTGCCACCGCTCTGGAACCCGTACAGCACCTTCTTGATGGCGCGCGTGATGTCGTACTCGGGATTGCGCAGCTGCACATCGAGATCGGACTCGCCGCGGACCTTGACCTCGATGAGATCGCGGAAACCGAGCACCTCGTACTCGTCGCCGTATTGCACCAGCACGTCGAAGTAGGAGTTGACCAGGCTCGCCTGGTAGCGATCCGCGACCTGGAACGGCACCGCCCGGATGCCGTACTTGGTGTTCGCCTCGTCCTCCAGTTCCGGCTCGTCGGCCGGGTCGATGATCTCGAGGCGCGCTCGGCCGTCCGCCGCCACTTCGTACTCCCGCAGCAGGTCCGTCATCCGGGGCACGAGCGGCGCCAGCAGCGGATGTGTCTTGGCGCTGAAATACCCCCGCAGCAGGAGCGGCTCGCGCAGCTGGACCAGGTACGCCCGCGTGGCGTCCGAGATCGTGTATTGCCGCCCCTCGGTCACATCCCAGCGCGGCAGGCCGAGACCGGCGAGCCACACGTTTGCGACCACGAAGTTGAGCGCCAGCAGCGCCGTGACGCGCTGTCTGGACCGATGCCGCCCCGACGAGCCCTCCGCCCAACCATGGCTTTCGACCGCATGCACGTTCAACGCGAGGAACACGCCGACGATGGAAACGTAGTAGTAGAGGTCCCCGGGATCCAGCACGCCGCGCACGATCGACTCGAAGCGCGCCCCGGTGCCGAGGCTGCGCAGCACCTCGCCAATCTCGTTCGTGAACAGCTCCACCACGAACGGGCTTCCGACCAGGTAGAGCAGGCCGCAGCCGAACGTCGCAAGGATGAGGGCAACGATTTGATTGTCCGTGCGCGCGCTCAGGTAGAGGCCTACCGAGACATAGGCCGCGCCGAGGAGCGCCGCGGCGACGTAGCCCGCGAATATGGGGCCCCAGTCCAGGTCGCCGATGGCCGCCACCGTGATGGCGAGCGGCACCGTCATGACGAGCGCGATGACGAGCAATGTCCAGCAGGCGAGGAACTTCCCCGCCACGAAGCGCCAGGCGCTCGCCGGCACCGTGATGACGAACTCCAGCGTGCCTACCCGACGCTCGTCGCTCCACATGCGCATGGTGAGCGCCGCGGACAGGAAGATCAGCAGGATCGGCAGCCACTCGAACATCGGCCGCACGTCGGCGATGTTCCGCGCGAAGAAGGCCTCACCCCAGAAGAACACGAACAGCGTGACGCCGAGGTACGCGGCGAGGAACAGGTAGCCGATCGGCGAGCCGAAGAAGAGTGCGAGTTCCTTGCGCGCGATGGCGCCGGCGGTATCAAACATCGACCTGTCCCCCGCTGCTCACTTCCCGGAACACCGCTTCGAGGTCCCGCTGCTCGCGGTACAGCGTGTGGAACGGGACACCGCCTTCGACCAGGCACCGGGCCACCTCCGCCGACATGGCATCTGTCAACGGCTCGTCGAACGAGAGGAAAGCTGCGCGGTCGAACGTTCCCCCCGCCACGCGCGCACGGTCGCCGACGGCGGCCTGCACGGCGTCCCGCGATGCCGCGGTGCCGATCGTCAGGCGCTGGCTCTGCTGCAGGTCCACCAGCTTGCTGTCGAGGGCGAGCCGGCCCGCGCGCAGGATCATCACCCGATCGCAGACCGCGTCGACCTCCTGCATGATGTGCGTCGACAGGATGACCGTGGCGTTCTCCGCCAAGCGACGAATGAGACTGCGCATACCCTCGGTTTGGCCCGGGTCCAGGCCGCTGGTCGGTTCGTCGAGGATGAGAAAGCGCGGGCTGTGCACGATGGCCTGTGCCACGCCTACACGCTGCCGATAGCCGCGCGAGAGCGTGCCGATGACGTCGAGCGCCCGGTCCGCAAGGCCGGTCGCCTCCACGGCTCGCCGTATCGCCCCGGGACGCTCCGCCTCCGGGACGCCACGCACCGTGGCCGCGAACTCGAGGTAGTCCAGGATCTCCATGTCGAGATACAGCGGCACGCTCTCGGGCAGATACCCGATCTTGTGCTGCACCTCGGCCGGGTGTTCCGTCACGTCCTGTCCGTCAATGCATGCCGAGCCGCCGCTCGGCTCGAGATAGCCGGTCAGGATCTTCATGACCGTGGTCTTGCCGGCCCCGTTGTGGCCGAGCAGGCCCACGATCTCACCGTGCACGATCTCGAAACTCACCGCGTCCACGGCGACGTTGTCGCCAAAGCGGCGCGTCAGGTTCTCGGCTTCGATCACGTCCGATAGTCCTCTCGCAAATCCGTCGTATCCGCCCGGGAGCCCGGGCGGCGCATATTCTTGGGGCTTGCGCGCCGAAGATCAAGCCCGTGAACCGGCTCACCTGCGAGTAATGCACATCGGGGCCGTGCTGCGGCGGTCGCAAGGAGGGACCCGCGCCCGCTGCGCCAAGGCTCGCGCGTGATGCGGCGATCCGTCCCGCTCGTCCAGCAACGTCTGAAGCGGCCGGCGCCGGAGCGCGACCGCGGCGGTTCTGATAACAGCGGGCGGGCAGTAGACCGGCCGGCGGTCATCGCGCCCCGTCGGGTAGGGGCGACGCTTGTCGTCGCCCGTGTCCAGCCCGTGCAAGCCCTGGGAACGGGACGGGACAAGCCCGTCCCCTACAAGTCCGGCTTGCTGAACGCCGGGTGCACCAGTCGCCCGCGGTCGAACGTGAACGTCGTCGGCGCTCCGCAAGCCGCGGCGGACTCGCCAATGAGGTAGTCCGAGAAGTCCGCCGCGCCGGTTTCGTAACTGGCGACGGCGCGCACGACCGCTGGCCGGTTCATGAACGCAAACTCATCCGCGTCCAGCAGCCGCCGCAACGTCTCGGCCACCCTGGTCCTGGAGAAGCCGTAGCCGGAGTCGAGGACCCACTCCAACTCACAGAGAACGATGTCCGGCAGCAGCACGCGGTCGCCCGTCGCGACCGTCCTTCCGACCAGCCGCTGTGCCTGTCCCGCCTGGCGGGGGTCGTCGTCCAGGAGCAACCGCAACAGCACGTTGGTGTCGAGTGCAATCACCCCGGTCCGTGTTTGGCCGCGGCCCGACGACGAAGCATCGCCCGCACCCAGGCGTCTTCGCGCTTCCCCGCGTCCGCCGCATCAGCCAGGAATCCTCTGAGCGGTTTCAGTGTCTTGCGGACCGGGAAGACCCTTACGCCAATCCGGTCATCGATCTGGAAGGCCAACACATCCCCGCGGCCGACCGACAACGCCTCCCGGACCGCCTTGGGGATGGTGATTTGACCCTTGGCCGTGACCTTTGCCGTATCCACGCCGACGTCCTTACGAAATGAACAAATTCATGCAAATGTAATGCAGATGTGCCCCGCCATCAACGACATCGTCCTCCGCAGCAGCCAGCGGTAGGCCGAAGTTCGATCAGGCGCGCCCGCGCGTTGCAGCCCACCGTCCTGCGGCGACGCGTCACGAGACCACGCCACCGCACCATTCGCGCGCCGCCCTACTTCATGCGATAGCGGATCGGCAGGCTCTTCAGTCCCCCGACAAAGCTGGATTGCGAGTACTTCGGCTCGCCGTTCAGCTCGATACGGTCGACGCGCCGAAACAACTCCTTGTAGAACGCGCCCATCTCCATGCGGGCCAGGTGCTGGCCGAGGCAGACGTGCACGCCGAAGCCGAACGCCAAGTGGTTCATGGGCCGGTCGATGCGGAACTCGAACGGCTCGTCGAAGGCGGCCTCGTCCCGGTTGGCCGACGGGTACCAGAGGACGCACGACTCTCCCTGGGCGATGTCGACTCCGCCCACCGTGCAATCCTCCGTAGCCGTGCGGGTGAACTGCCGCACCGGCGTGACCCAGCGGATGATCTCGTTCAGCGCCGTCGTCATGTGGGCGTCCGGTTCCGCGCGGAAGCGCGCCTGTTCGGCCGGATTCTCGATGAACGCGAGCAACCCGCCGGCGGTCGCCGAGCTGGTCGTGTCGTGACCGGCCGTCGCGATGATGATGTAGTAGCCGTTGGACTCCAGCTCCGGGATGGGCTCTCCGTCGATCTGCGCGTGGGCGATGATGCTCGCGACATCGTCCGTCGGATGGGCACGTCGCGCCCGGCTCAGCGCCGAGAAGTACGCCTCGAAGTCCCCCACCACCTCGGGGAGCGCCGTGGTTTCGAAGGAGCGTGCCGTATCGGGGTCCGACGAGCCGAACAGCTCCTGCGTGAGCTTCACCATCAGCGGTTCGTCGCTCTCGGGCACCCCGAGAATCGACATGATCACCCGCAGCGGGTACCAGACCGCGACATCCTTGAAGAAGTCGCATTCACCCCCGAGTTCCCCCAGCCGGTCCACGTACTGCGCCGCCAGCTGCTCGATGCGCCCGACCAGCTTGTGCAGGTTCTCGCCCCGGAACCACTGCTGCGTGAGCGCGCGGTACCTGGCGTGTTCGGGATCGTCCATCTGCACCAGCGAGCGGACCAGGTGCCGCCGACCGAACATCTGCTGGACGACCGCGTCGAACAGCTTCGGGCTGAGGATTGGGCGGGGATCGTTGATGAACAGACGATTGTTCGCCTCCACGGCCTTGATGTCGGCGTGGCGCGTCAGCGACCAGAACGGGTCGTAACCGTCCGGGGTCATCCTGCGCACCGGCGCATGCGCGCGCAGCCACGCGAACTGCTCGTGCAGCCACCGCTCGTCGCCCCAGAACTCGGTGTTGACGATCGCCTCGTCGAGGGCCGGAGAATCGGTGAACACTTCGGGCATCACAACGCCCTCCGCAGGCGGGTCCTTCCTGTCAGACCGCCCGATTGTCCCCGCATCCGCCCGACAATGCACTCTGCAGGTAGAGCCGTGCCGACACCTGCAAGTCCGCCGCCTATCCGGCCGGCACCGCCTCGAGGTCGAACGCCGCCGCCATCAGCGCCCTGGTGTACGCCATTGCGGGCGCCGTGAAGATTTTCTCTGCCGGCCCCTGCTCCACGATCGCCCCATCCTTCATCACGATCAGTTCGCCGGCGAGAGCGCGCACGACCTTCAGGTCGTGGCTGATGAAGAGGTACGCGAGACCGTGGCGCGCCTGCAGGTCGCGCAGCAGGTCGACGATCTGCGCCTGCACGGACATGTCGAGCGACGAGGTCGGCTCGTCGAGCATCACCAGCCGCGGGCGCAGCACGATGGCGCGTGCGATGGCAACCCGCTGTCGCTGACCGCCGGAGAACTCATGCGGGTAGCGGTCGAGCATGTCCGCCTCGAGACCCACTTCCGTGAGCGCGGCAGCCGCGCGTTCACGCCGCTCCGACACCGTCAATTCCGGGCGATGGACCCGCAGACCCGCACCCACGATCTGGCTGATCGACTGCCGCGGCGACAGGCTTCCGTACGGATCCTGGAAGACGATCTGCATGTCGCTGCGCAGGGGTCTGAGGGCCTTCCCCTGCAGCGCATGCAGCGGCTGCTCGCCGAGGTGGATCTCCCCATCGGCAGGGATGAGCCGCAGCATGGCCAGCGCCAGCGTCGTCTTGCCGGAGCCCGACTCACCGACGATGCCGACGGTATGCCCCTGGCGGATGGTCACCGACACGTCGTCCACCGCCTTGAGGGTACGCCGCCGGGCAAAGAGCCCCTTGGCGAGGTTGAAGCGTACGCCGAGGTGTTCCGCGCGCATCACCACGGGCGCATCGGGATCGCCCTGCGCCGGTTCTCCCTGCGGCTCGGCCGCGAGCAGCCGGCGTGTATAGGCGTGGCCCGGCGCGCCGAAGATCCGCGCGGCCGGTCCCTGCTCGACAAGCTGCCCGTCGGTCATGACGCAGACGCGGTCCGCCATCTTGCGCACGATGCCAAGATCGTGGGTGATGAGGAGCAGCGCCATGTCGAGCTTCTGCTTCAGATCCGCGAGCAGCGCGAGAATCTGCGCCTGCACCGTCACGTCGAGGGCCGTGGTCGGCTCGTCGGCGATCAACAGATCCGGTTCGTTGGCGAGTGCCATAGCGATCATCACGCGCTGACGCTGCCCGCCCGACAACTCGTGCGGGTATGCGCGCAGCCGCTCGCGGGCGTGCTGCAGGCCGACGAGGTCGAGCAACTCGAGGGCGCGCTCCCGCGCCTCCCGCCTGCCCATCGCCCGGTGCACGAACAGGATCTCCGCGATCTGCTTCTCGATGTGGTGCAGGGGATTGAGCGACGTCATTGGCTCCTGGAAAACCATGCCGACCCGATCGCCGCGAATCTTCAGCATCGCGTCGTCCGACGCGCCCACTACCTCGTAACCGTCCACCCGGATGGACCCGCGCGGATGACTGGCCTGGGGGTACGGCAGCAACTGCATCACGGAGAGCGCGGTCACCGATTTGCCCGAGCCGGACTCGCCGACCAGGGCGACGGTCTCGCCGCGGCCCACGTCGAAATCGATACCCCGCACCACTTCCTCGCCGCGGAATGCGACCGCGAGGTCCCGGATCTCGAGGACGTTGCCGCTCATGTCGCGGAACGCCTCGGGTCGAACGCGTCGCGCACGCCCTCGCCCACGAACACGAATAGCGTCAGCATCGTTGCCAGCGCGAAGAAACCGGACAGTCCGAGCCAGGGCGCCTGGATGTTGGCCTTGCCCTGGGCGAGCAATTCGCCGAGCGAAGGCGATCCCGCCGGCAGGCCGAAACCGAGGAAGTCCAGCGACGTCAGCGTGGTGATGGATCCGTTCAGCACGAACGGCAGATAGGTGAGCGTTGCGACCATCGCGTTCGGCAGCACGTGCTTCGTCATGATGGTGAAGTCCGACTCGCCAAGCGCCTTCGCGGATCGGACGTAGTCGAAGTTGCGCGTGCGCAGGAACTCCGCTCGCACTACCGCCACCAGCGCCATCCAGGTGAACGCGAGCAGCAGCACGAGCAGCGCGATCGGATTGGGTTCCACCAGGCTCGAGAGGATGATGATGAGAAACAACGCCGGCAGCCCTGCCCAGATCTCGACGAGTCGCTGCCCGAAGAGGTCCACCAGGCCGCCGAAGTAGCCCTGGGTCGCGCCCACGGCGATACCGATCACCGAGCTGAACAACGTCAGCGCGAGGCCGAACAGGACCGACAGACGGAACCCGTAGATGATCCGTGCGGACACGTCGCGTCCGACGTCGTCCGTGCCGAGCCAGTGACGCGACGACGGCGGCTCCGGCACCGCGCCCTCCGTGTACAGATCGATGGTGTCGTAGCTGAACGGAATGATCGGCCAGACCATCCAGCCGTCGCCCGCCTCGATCAGCTCCTGCACCGGCGGTTCGCGGTATTCGGCTTCCGTCTCGAACACGCCGCCGAACTCTGTCTCGGGATAGTTGAACAGCACCGGGTAGTAGAAGGAGCCCTCGTAACGCAGGAGCAGCGGCGCGTCGTTCGCGATCAACTCCGCGACCATGCTGGCCGCCACGAGGACGCTCACGATCCACAGGCTCCGGTAGCCCCGCTTGTTCGCCTTGAAGTTTCGCCAGCGGCGCCGCAGGAGGGGCGAGGCCGAAAGGCGCCCCGGCGCCGCGGCCACCACGAAGCCATCGGTGGCCGCGAGGCCGCGGACCTGAACTGCCTCCCGCACCGCGGCCATCAGCCCTCCCTGGCCTCAAAGTCGATCCGCGGATCGACGAACGTGTACGCGATATCTCCCACCAGCGTGAGCGCGAGCCCGAGGAACGTGAAGCAGAACAGCGTCCCGAACATGATCGGGTAGTCCCGCTTCAGAATCGCCTCGAATCCCAGCAGGCCCAGGCCGTCGAGCGAGAAGATCACCTCGATCAGGAGCGCGCTCGTGAAGAGGATACCCACCAGCGCCGCCGGGAAGCCGGCGACGACGATCAGCATGGCGTTGCGGAACACATGACCGTACAGCACCCGTCTCGGGTTCAGTCCCTTGGCCCGGGCCGTCAGCACGAACTGCTTCGAGATCTCCTCCAGAAACGAGTTCTTGGTCAGCATCGTCAGCGTCGCGAAGCCGCCGATCGTGAGCGCCGTCACCGGCAGCGCCAGGTGCCAGAAATAGTCCGCGACCCTGCCGAGCGGCGAGAGCTCGTCGAAGTTCGACGACACGAGCCCCTTCAGCGGAAACCAGTCAACGTAGGAGCCGCCCGCGAACAGGACGATCAGAAAGACCGCGAACAGGAAGCTCGGCATGGCGTAGCCGACGAAGATGATGCCGCTCGTCCAGGCGTCGAAGCGCGTCCCCTCGCGCACCGCCTTCGCAACGCCAAGTGGAATCGAGACGGTGTAGATCAGCAGCATCGACCAGAAGCCGAGCGACAGGGAGACCGGCAGGCGTTCGGCGATCAACTCGAGCACCGGGCGATCCTGGTAGTAGCTTTGCCCGAAGTCGAGCCGGGCGTAGTCTCCGACCATCTTGAGGTAGCGCTCGTGGACCGGCTTGTCGAACCCGAACTGCTTCTCGATGGCGGCGATCAGCTCGGGATCCAGTCCCTGGGCGCCAGGGTACTGGGTGCGCACCGACTGGTCGGCGCCAGAGAACCGCGGCGTCGTGTCGGTGGCGCCGGCGATGCGCGCCGTCACGGCCACGTCCTGGCCGGTCAGGCGCGCGATCATCTGGTCGACGGGCCCGCCCGGCGCCAGCTGCACGATGAAGAAATTGATCGTGACGATGCCGATCAGCGTCGGCACGATCAGCAGCAGGCGCCTCGCGATGTAACGCAGCATTTCTTATGCGAGGGGCTTGCCCCTCGGGCTCCCCATCCTTGCGAGGGGTAAACCCCTCCCGCTCCCCGTCCTTGCGAGGGGTAAACCCCTCGGGCTCCCCATCCTTAGGAGGGGTGAACCCCTCCCGCTCCCCGCCGGCCGCACGAAAGCTCCGTCGTTAGTCACCGCCCGTCGCCGCGGCTTTCTCCGCCTGGTCCTTGTCCATCGTCGCCGACACGTCCGCGATGAACGCCGGTCTGCGTGGGTCCGCCTCCTGCATTGCGGCTGCCGCCCGCTTGTTCTCCGCGATCTTGCTCATGATCGCCGCGCCCGCCCGGTTCCACACGTCCCGATGGTCGATGACGAAGCGGTTGGACTCGCGGTATCCCTCGAGCATGCCGTTCGTCTCCGGGATCACGTAGCGCGCGATCAGGTCGTAGCTGCGCAGCATGTCTTCCCGGTTCGCCCAGTCGTGGACGAAGCCGATGATCGCGCCGAAGCCGCCGGTCAGTTCCTGCAGCTCCCTGATGCGCGCGACCAGGTCATCGGGCGTGCCGATGACATTGATCGCGTGCTCGCCCCAGGCCGTGGCCTCCACCGCCTCTTCGGGCGTCTTGTAGATCGCGCCCTGCCCCGCCGCCAGGGTACCGACCAGGTAATCGTTGCTGTGACGCAGGAGCCCCGCGCCGGCCTGGCGGAGCGCCTCCTCGCGAGACTCCGCGATGTGCCAGGAGAGGACCAGCCGCCAGTTCGCCCGGTCCACCGTGCCGCCATTCTTCGCGGCCGACTCCTCCGCGAAACTCCACTGCAGCGGCAGCGCCTGGATACCGGCGGTCGTCGTCGACCCGATGGAGAGCACGCCGGTGCTGTGCTTGCCCGCCAGCGTCATGCCCGAGGGACTGATCAGCGACGCCACCGCGAACTCCATCTCCTCCTGCAGCGGCAGCAGTTGCAGCCGGGCGTCGCGCAGGGTGAACCAGTCGCTCTCGTAGTCGAAGCGTTCTTCGCCGGCGAAGAGCCGCTTGATGACGCCCATGGCCTCGTCCTGACGGTCGCGGAGCAGCATGGGATCCACGCCCAGGGTGTGGGCGTCCGAGGGCAGCGCACCCGGTCCGGAGCCAAAGATCACGCGCCCGCGGCTCTGGTGGTCGAGCTGCACCATGCGCTGCGCAACCATGAACGGATGGTGGTACGGCAGCGAGACGACCCCGGTGCCGAGACGGATACGCGCAGTCCGTTCGGCCGCCGCCGCCAGGAAGAGTTCCGGCGACGCGATGACCTCCCAACCCGTGGAGTGGTGCTCGCCGCACCAGTATTCGTCGTAGCCGAGCCGGTCGAGGTGCGCGACGAGTTCGAGGTCGCCCTGCAACTGCAGCGTCGGATGCTCGCCGACAGGATGGTGCGGCGCCAGGAACGCCCCGAACTTGAGCCGAGTCATGCGGGTCTCCCCCTCACTGTGCGTGCCGGCAGATTGCCACAATTCCAAACCCGGCGCGCGTTGTAGGGGACGGGCTTGCCCCGTCCCGTCTCGAATTCATGCATGGCCGGGACCGGGCTTGTCCCGTCCCGTCGCCAGAGGCTTGCGCAGGCTCGACGCGGGCGACGACAAGCGTCGCCCCTACCAGGCGGCGTATGCCGAAAGTTCCCCGCCGTCGATGGTCACCCGGTGCATCCGGCGACGCTCCCCGGGGTAGTCGTCGAGCGCATAGTGCCAGGTGGCCCGGTTGTCCCAGAACGCGACGCTGCCCCGCTCCCAGCGGAACCGGCAGGTGTTCTCGGGGCGTGCACCCACGCCGTAGAGAAACTGCAGGAGCGGCTGCGACTCCACCTCCGTCCAGCCGTCTATGCGCAACGTGAACGCCCGGTTGACATAGAGCGCCGGACGGCCTGACCGCGGGTGCCGGATGATGACCGGGTGCACCGCTTCCTGGGTCGCCGCCTCATGGTTGTGGTAGCGGGCGTCCTTGCGCTGGTCGTTGAAGCCGTCCGGGCCGAAGATGTGGCGGCTCCCATGCACGGCCGAGAGGCCTTCCAGCGTACGCTTCAGCCCGTCGGAGAGTAAGTCGTAGGCTGCATACATGCTGGCGAACATGGTGTCGCCGCCGTGCTCGGGCACTTCGACCGCGTAGAGCATCGAACCCATCGCCGGCAACTGGTCATAGGAGTGATCG
Organism: Candidatus Azotimanducaceae bacterium; assembly: GCA_965248075.1. Taxonomy (GTDB): domain Bacteria; phylum Pseudomonadota; class Gammaproteobacteria; order Pseudomonadales; family Azotimanducaceae; genus VXNE01. The sequence goes on from CBDFIL010000001.1 coordinate 421,884, forward strand.
GTATGCCAGCCGCCGCCGATGTTGGTCGGATGGTCGGGGTCCTTCAGCACTTCCGCGACGCGGGGTTGCTCGGCGACCCGGCTGAAGAACCGGTTGACGTTGATCGGACCGAAACGCTCGGCGACGGCAAGCTGCGTGTCTGGCGTCAGGCGTTGGTCCCGGAAGAACACCACGCCGTAGTCGGCATGCGCGTCCAGCACGGCTTCCACCTCCGTATCGGTCAGCGCGTTGAGGTCGACTCCGGCGATCTCGGCGCCGCAGCCTCCGTTCGTCGATCGGATCTCCACCTTCAAACCCCCGATAGAGTCAGTCCCCGCAAGCCGTAAAGCTTGCCACAAAGGGTGCCCTCGCGGCAGTCCCGCCGTCAGGAGTCCGCCCCGCCCCGCACCCGCACGGTGATGAAGTCCGTGTCGTAGTACTGCTGGTGCCGCACGGACTCCGCCGCATGATCGAGGAGCCGCAACGACACCTCGTCGAGGGCGAACTCCTTCTTGCCGTCGAGCACGAGCATCTGGTCCTCGACGTTCGTGCCGCTCGGCGCCGCGACGAACTCGAGCTCCGTACCGCCGCGTTCCGGCCGCGCGAGCACCAGCAGCGCACTGTCCGATTCCGGACGCAGTTCCGCGAGGCGCAGCAGCACCTCCTCGCCGGCGAGCCGCAGCCGACCCGCGGCCGAGGGCCCCCATCCCGCACGCGCGGCAAGACCGTCCAGGAAGGCATGCAGTTCCGGCAACGCGCCCCGCGACAGTGGAATCTGCAGACGGCTGCGCCGCGGCTCGAGCAGTTCGAGCAATAGCGTCGCGGCGATGGCGAAGAATCCGCCCACGGTCATGCCGTTGCCGAGCAGCGAACTCCAGCGTGCATCCATCAAGTCGTGAAACACATCCTGCCCCTGGAAGCCGACGCCGAGCCAGAACGCGAGTCCCACGACCATGGCGCGCTTCGAGTCGATCTCGGAGGCAATGACGAGCCGCATGCCCTGCACGAACAGCATGCCCATCATCATCAGCGTGAAGGCGCCAAACACCGGGTTCGGCACCGCGAGCAGAAGCGCCGTCACCTTGGGCAGGAAGGCAAGCAACGCAAGCAGGGCGCCGGCGTAGACACCGGCGCGCCGTGCCGCGACCCCGGTGATCTCGACCACGGCGACGCTGGACGAGTAGGTGGTGTTCGGTACCGTACCGATCAGACCCGACAGCAGGTTGCCGACGCCGTCCGCATTCACCGCGCCCTGCACCTCCCGGAAGTTCGCCGCGCGCGGCCGGCGCCAGGACACCCGCTGCACGGCGATGGAGTCGCCGACCGTCTCCACCGCGCCCACCAGTGTCACGAACGCGAACGCCGGCAAGAGCGCCCAGAAGTCCGGCCCGAAGTTGAGGTCGAGTCCGGGCCACCCCTGCCCGGGCATCCCGAACCAGGGCGCCTCGATCACCCGCGTCAGGTCGTAGAGGCCGAAGAAGCCGGCGGCGACGCCCCCCACACCGATGCCGAGCAGCGGCGCCCACAGGCGCACGAGCCCCGTCCCGACCGCTCCCACGACCAGGATGGCGACCAGCGTCACCGCCGCGCTCACCGGCGCGGCGGCCGCTGAGGACCCCTCCGGAACGTCGTCCAGCATGTCGAAGGCGATGGGGGTGACCGTGACCGAGATCAGCATGATCACGATGCCCGCCACCATCGGCGTGACCACGCGCCGTACGAACGAGAGCCGCGCGGCAAACAGGAACTGGAACAGGGAGGATACGACGACCAGCGTGGCCAGCAGACCGGGGCCGCCGTCCGCAAGCGCGGTGATCGAGACCGCGATGAAGGCCCCGGACGTGCCCATGAAGAGGATGTATCCGGCGCCGACGCGACCCACCTTGACGGCCTGCAGGACGGTGGCAATACCGCTTACCAGCAGCGTCCCGAACACGGCCCACGACAGGAACGCCTCCGTCCCGCCCGCCGCGCGCACCACGATCGCGGGCGTGAGCACCACGCCGCCCACGATCATGAGGGTGGCCTGCGCTCCAAACCCGAGCGAGAGGAGGTGCGGTGGACTCTCGTCCGGTTGATACTGGATGTCGGGCACGGATGCGCCGGTATCGGCGGGCATCGACACCTCCAGGTCAAGGGCAAGCGGGCAGTATACCCAGCCACCGGCCGTAGCCGGGAGCGATTGTGCCCGAGCCGCAAAAACCGCAAGATGCCCGCCGCAGGGATCAGGCGGAGCGGTCTTGGAAACACGCAACCTCGGCGGCACGGACGTCGCCCTCACTACACTCGGCTTCGGCGGCGCACCGCTCGGGGCCGTCGGCGCGCGTATCGACGACGAGACCGTCACCGCGATCGTGCAGGCGGCCACGGACGGCGGCATCCGCTACTTCGACACCGCCCCGCTGTATGGGCACGGTCTCAGCGAGAAGCGTCTCGGGCGCAACCTCGCGGAACTCGAGCGTCAGGACTTCGTGCTGTCCACCAAGGTAGGCCGCCTGCTCGTCCCCCCCGGGCAGGGCGAGCGCAACGCCGGCATGCGAGACGCCGAACCGGTCGATTTCCGCTACGACTACAGCTACGGCGCCACGCGCGCATCGCTCGAAGCCAGCCTCGCCCGCCTCGGCCTGGACCGCGTGGACATCCTCTTGTGCCACGACATCGATCTCTGGACCCATGGCGACGGGCAACGCGCCGTCTTCGAAGCAGCCGCCCGGGGTGCCTTGCCGGCGCTGGCGGACCTGCGCGCCGAGGGGGCGATCCGCGCGTTCGGCCTCGGCGTCAACAACTGGGAAGTCTGTTCCCGCGTGCTCGCCGATTTCGACGTCGACTGCTTCCTGCTCGCCGGGCGCTTCACGCTGCTGGAGCAGGACGCGCTCGACACCCTGCTTCCCGAGTGTGTGGAACGCAACGTCTCGGTGATCATCGGCGGCCCCTACAACTCGGGGCTCCTCGCGACCGCGGAACGACGCCGGGCGACCTACGACTACAAGCCCGTCGACGACGCGCGGTGGGACCGGGCACAGCACATCCGCCGCATCTGCGAGTCCCACGGCGTGGACCCGCGTGCGGCGGCGTTGCAGTACCCCCTGCGCCATCCGGCGGTCGCCTCCGTCATTCCCGGCATGTGGTCGATCGACGAAACACGCACCAACCTCGCCCTTGCGGCGGCGGCACTGCCGGAATCGCTCTGGGACGATCTGGCCCAGGCGGGCCTCGCGCGCCGCATTCCCTGACGCCAGCCACCACCGTATCCCGCCACAGCGAGAACGGATTCAAGCCGGCATGATCACGGACCGATTCGACCAACCCCTCACCGTCGCCTCGCAGGGAGCCGCGGACGCGTACATCGACGCTCTCGACCTGATGTTCGCGTCCGAACCCGGAGCGCCGGAACGGATCGCGGCGGCGCTCGAGGCCGACCCCGAGTTCGCACTCGGCTACTGCGTGCACGCCCGTGCGCTGCTGCTCGAAGGTCGCACCGGTGACGCCCGGGCCGCGGTTCAGCGCGCCCGGACCCTCGCGGACACCGCGACGACGCGCGAGCAGGCCCACGTGGAGATCGTCGCGCGCGCCACCGAGGGCGCGGCCGCCGAAGCCTTGGCCCTGCTCGGGGAACACGTGGACGCGCATCCACGGGACGCGCTGCCGCTGTCGCTCGCTCTCGGCGTCTACGGCCTGCTGGGATTCGGCGGCTTCGTGGACCATTACGAACGCCAGGTGGCATTGCTCGAGCGTGTCGCGTCGCACTGGGGAGAGGACTGGTGGTTCGACACCTACCTGGGATGGGCCTACGTCGAGACCGGCGACTGTGCCCGGGGCATCCCGCTCCTGGACCGGGCGCTCGCCGCGCGAGCCACAAACGCCAACGCCGCCCACGCCCGCGCACACGGGTACTACGAAACCGGCGCCGCGGCGGAGGGCGATGCCTTCATCGAGGACCGGCTGCCGTGTTACGACCGCAGCGCCATCCTGCACTGTCATCTCTGCTGGCACCGCGCCGTATTCGCCCTGCAACTCGGGGAGCCCGACCGGGCCATGGCGATCTACCGCGACGGCATCGCGCCCGATGTCTCGCAGACACTGCCGATGTTCACGATGATCGACGGCGCCGCGTTCGCCTGGCGCGCCGCGCTCCAGGGACACCCGCTCAGCCCGGAGGAACTCCGCGCACTGGCGGCGTTCACGGACGAGCGCTTCAGGAAGGCCGGAGTGCCCTTCGCCAACGTGCACGCTGCCTTCGCGTTGGCGGCCGCCGGCGAACATGCCGCTCTCGCAGAGACCCTGCAGAACGTCTCGGAGGCCGCGGCCGCCGGGCGCCAGGTCTGTGGCGACGTGGCGGCGCGACTCTGCGACGCCATCGCCGCCTACGCCGCCGGCAACCACGCGGCCGCCGCGCAGACGCTCTCCGCCGTGCAGCCCGAGATCTTCCGCATCGGCGGCAGCCACGCGCAGTGCGACGTGTTCCTCGACACGTTGATCGCCGCCCGGCTGCACAGCGGCGCCCGCGACGAGACACTCGATGTCGTGAGAGCACGTTCGCGCGTCAGGACGCCGCACCTCGACGAGGCGTGGATGGACCGGCTCGACGGTGCGGCACAGGCAGCGGCTCGCTGAGCCCGACTTCACGGCCGAGGACCTCGCCATCGAGGACACCGCGACCACTGGAACGCGACGGCGAAATCCGGGACGATGCGCATCGATAGCGGACCGGTGCCGCGCAACCTACCATCCCGACGGGAGAACACAGCATGAAACGACCCCGCATCGCAGTCTGCCTGCTCGCGATCGCCGCCATCGGCAGTGGCATTGCGGCCCACGCGGAGGACGCCTGCGAGCCGTCCCGCTGGGGCGCCGACGACGAGATTGGCAATGCCAACCTGATCAGCGCCGAGTCCGTGCTCGCCGCATCGCAGCTCATCAGGACAGGCAAGACCTACAGCCTCGGCATCGTCATCGACAGCACGACACCCGCCTTCGCACCGCGCGGTCTGATGCTGCAGGTCGTGCAGCCCAACCAGCAGGAAGGCCGCGTCGCCTTCCCGAACGCCAGCTACAACGACGACGTGTTCCAGGGCTGGTTCGGTATCGGCCCGCAGATCGACGGCCTCGGCCACCTCGGCGGCCCGGGCGGCATGTACTACAACTGCAACGACGCCAAGGAGTTCGCGTTCCTCACCGGACTCACGAAACTCGGCATCGAGAAGATTCCGCCGATCGTCGCGCGCGGCGTCGTGCTCGACATGGCCGGCCATTTCGGCGTCGACCACATGGAATCCGGCCAGTTCTTCACCGTCGAGGACGTGCAGGCCGTCGAGGAGAAGCAGGGCACGCCAGTGCGGAAGGGCGACGTCGTCCTCTTCCACACCGGCTGGACCGACGCCAAGCTCAACGCCGAGCCCGATGTCTGGGTCGCGACCCAGCCCGGTCAGAGCGAGGAGGTGGCGCAGTACCTGGCCTCGAAGGAGGTGGTCGCCGTGGGCGCCGACACCTGGGGCCTCGACGTCGTCCCGCCTCCGGACGCGAGCCGACCCTTCCAGGGACACGTGATCCTGCTGAAGGAGAACGGCATCTACATCCTCGAGACCATGAACACCGGACCGCTCGTTCGTGACGGCGCGTTCGAGTTCCTGTTCGTACTCGGTCAGGCCAAGGTTCGGGGCGCCGTGCAGATGATCATCAACCCGATCGCGATTCTGTGATCCCGGAAGGCGGGCCGGCCCTGGAAACCACCACACGCCCCCGCTGGCACTTCTGGCTGCTGGCGCTGCTCTGGCTGCCGGCGGGCATGATCCTGCAGGCGGCGGTGCGCTTCGGCGGGATGGCCGAGCCGATCATGCTGCCAACGCTGATCATGGCAGCGGGCTCCCTGGTCGTGGTGGCGCCCTGCGGCCTGCCGCTCGCACTCGCCTGCCGCCGGCTGTGGCGCCTCGGCTACACGCGCGCCGCCTGGAGATGGGGCGTCGGCCTCGGTGTCGTCACCATGTGCGCAACCCTGGTCGCCGGCCTGCTCGGGCCCATCGCGATCGTCCTCTATGTGCTGGTGCTCAGCCTGCCGGTGTGGATCGCGGCGTGGTGGCTCGCGCGACGGAGTTGAAAGCCGCCCATCATGAGTGGCTCTTCTGGTTGCCGGCCGTCTCCTGGCTGCCGGCAGGCATCACTTTGTGGGGAATGTCATACGGCGCGAACGAGCCCCCCGCATGGTTCGCGATCCTGGCCGCGGCGATCTTCGCTCCCTGCGGCTTGCCCCTTGCGCTCGGTTGCCGACAGATCGCGCGCATCGGCCATCTCCGCTGGGCCTGGGCGTGCATGATCGGCTTCGGCGTTCTCACACTGGCGGCCCCGTTCATGCCCGGAATCGCCGGGCTACTCCTGACCCTCTTCCTGGCACCCGGGCTCGGCCTCGCAGTGTGGACTGGCGCACGATGGCTGGCGCCCCACTACCCGGCAGTCGCCGCCTCCGTCGCCGCGCCGTTCCTCGCGCTTGCACTCGCCCTGCTGCTGGGGGCCGTATGGATGTTCCTCCAGTGACCACCACGCGCCCGCGGCCGTCGTGGATTGTTACGGGTGCAGTTCGAGCAGTTCCTCCGGCACGGGATGCCTCTCGTCCGCCCACTTCCCGAAACGGCTGAACTGCGGACCGATCTCGCGCCACCCCATCGGGTCGCCGACGCCGAGAAAGCGGGCGAACTCCGGGGGGTTCCGCTCGAGCATCTCCCTCGGCACATGCCGCTGGTACTGCTCCTGCGTCTTCAGCCGCTGGTGACAGACGTACGTCGTCACGTTGAGCCGCAGGCCGTCGGTGTGCTTCGGAAAGGCGCCGTGCCACACGTTGCCGTTGAAGACGATCAGCGAGCCGACGGGCGCCTCGACGGCCACCGCCTCGTCCACGCCTTCGCCCGGCTCCGGCATGCGGCAGAGCTTGTTGCTGCCCGGCACGAACGCGATGGCGCCGTCTTCCTTCGTGTAGTCGGTCAGGCACAGGGCCGAGTTGCAGACATCGTTGCAGCCTTGGGGCAGCTTGCCGGACGGCGGCCGCGGCGTATCGGCGTGCAGCCCGAGCGTCTCGCCGTAGTCGCCGCCCTTCCACTTGACGAACGACGTGAGCGACGAGAGCTGCCCCTCGCCGCGCATGTAGTGGTTCACCATCGCCTTCATGGTGCGGTTGCTGAGCCACTCTTCGAAGACCCGGCCCTCGAACAGCAGGTAGTACATGAGGAACTGCCCGTCCGACTGCGGCTCGGATGGGTACTTGCCCGAGTTGCCGTTGGCGTCCAGGGAGAACCTGTTGCCGGTGCGGCGTTCGGCCACCTCGAGAACGCGGTTGCGCAACCGCTCGATGAACTCGGGGGGCGCCACCTTCTCGGGCGGGATGACCACGAATCCCTGCTCGTCGCAGGTCCTGCAGTACTCCTCGAGTCCGAGCTCGCGGATCTCCGCGTCGTAGTCCCCATGCCCGATCCGCGTGAGCAGGTCGTCCTCGTCCTGCAGATCGAGGTCTTCCTTGCGGATGTCGGTGGCTTCCGCCATGCGTGCATTCCTCCGTTGTGGTGTCTGACCAGCATTACAGCGCACATCCCGGCGCGTCAAGTCGGCGCGCTCCCTGGCAGCTCCCTGGCCGCCCTCCGGGCCAGGTCCGGAGGCCAACGAAAGGCGCGGCGCCCGGCGACACGGGATACAATCGGTGTCGCGCCCTTCCGTGGGGTCCGCACTACGGTGTGTGCACTGGCAACCGACATTCTTCCGGAGCCGCAGAGAGTCCTGTGGCCTCGACTACGCGACACGCCCGGGAACTTCGTGCTCTACGGCGGCACTGCCCTCGCCCTGCGTTTGCGCCATCGGGCATCCGTGGACTTCGACTTCTTTTCGACTGCCCCGTTCTCCCCCGCCGACCTGCGCCCCCGCATTCCGTACCTCGTTGGCGCGAGGGTGATTCAGAGCGCGCCAAACACCCTGACCTGCACGATCGACGCCGGTGGTCCCGTTCGCGCGTCGTTCTTCGGCGGCCTGAACCTGCGCTCCGTCGAGCCGCCGGACCGCGCGGCGGACAACGGCCTGCTCGTGGCATCGCTCATCGATCTTGCCGGAACCAAGGCTGGCGTGGTCCAGAACCGCGCAAGCGCCAAGGACTACGTCGACATCGATGCGATCATTCAGGGCGGCGTATCGCTACGCAGCGCTCTGGCCGCCGCGGCGGCCATCTACGGGCAATCCGAATTCAACCCGCTCGTGACGCTGAAAGCCCTCGCGTACTACGGCGAGGGCGACCTTCGCACGCTCCCATCGGCCGTTCGAGAGCGCCTCTCCAGGGCGGTTGCGGAGGTGGACCCGAGCGATCTGCCACGACTCGCCAGCCACCCGGGGCTTGCGCGAGAGGAGATCGATGACGGAGGACCTCGATGACCGACCCGGTCGATCCCGCCCGGAGCGACCTGCTGAACGTGGCGAGTCGGGTCGTCTGGTTCAAGCCACCCGAGGAGGCACTGCAGGACACGGTCCTGTTCCTGAATCACGTGATGACATGGGGAGACATCGAGGACATCGCGGTCATGCGGCGGCATTTCAACGACGATGTCTTGCGGCACGCTTTGCGCCACGCGCATCCCGGCGTCTTCGATCCTCGTTCCTGGGCATACTGGCACGCCGTCCTGGGCACGGGCGCTACGCCGGGGCTACCGGTACGTCGGCTGCCCGGCAACTGCTGATCGGCCATGGTCGACCCATGAAGGGGCGGCGGCCACTTCTTCGTCGAGGCCCGGCCCGAGGAAACCGCCGAATACACCCGCGCCTTCCTGGCGGAGTAGCGCCGCCGGGCGACCCCGCCCGCGCCGCGGCACTTTGACACCCGACACACCGGGCGCTAGGTTGTCCGGCTTCGCATGGCTGATTCAGGAGAACGATGGTGGCCGATACCACGCCGATCACGACCCTCGACGAGTTCGAAGAGGAATACGCCAAGGGCATCGGCGTGACGCTGCCGCCCCGCGGCCGGCCACGGGAAGCGAACGTCGACAACATCGTCCGTTTCGGAGACGGCATCGGCGACTACAACCCGCTCTACCGCAGCGAAAGCTACGCCGCCGACAGCCGCTTCGGGATGCTTGTCGCGCACCCGATGTTCATCTACGGAGCGAGCCTCGGGATCATGGCGTCGATCAACGGCAACATCCCGGGGGCGCGGCTGTCGTCGGCCAACTTCCCGATGAACTACGCCGGCGGGGAGATCGAGTTCCACCGGACGATCTGGCCCGGCGACCGGATCTCGGCGGAGGAGGAGATACTCGGCATCGAGCGCAAGCACAGCGACCGGGTCGGCGACTTCTGCATCTGCACGGGGGGCGTCTCCTATTACAACCAGCGCAAGGAACTGGTGGCGACCAAGCGCACCAATATGGCCCGCTACGAGAACCTGCGCGAACGCGGCGTCATCCAGTACGACCGCGAGAAGAAGACGCAGGCGATCGAGCAGTCGCCGGACGCCCTGGTCTGGGAACGGCAGCGGCGCGGCGCCGAGCCGCGCTACTTCGAAGACGTCGAGGCAGGCGCGGAGTTGCCCGTCCTGGAGAAGGGCACCTACACGGTGACCGAGCTCTTCCTCTTCACCCACGGCGTGGTCGGCACCGGCCGCAGCCCGCGCGCGGCCCTGGAGTCGGAGGAGTCCAAGGACCTCGGCGGCGGTGGCCGCTTCGACAAGGAGCACGCCATGAAGCGCCGCAACATGCCCGGCCAGTTCGACTGGGGCCCCCAGCGCGTTTGCTGGCTCGGCCAGATGGCGGCCGACTGGATGGGCGACGACGGCACGCTCCTGCACATGGACACCAAGGTGCGCCACCCCAACATCGTCGGGGACACGAACACGATCTATGGCCAGGTCATAAGCAAACGGGTCGAGGACGGCCGGCACCTGGTGGAACTCGACATCCGCAACGAGAACCAGGCGGGTCTCGCGACTGCGCTGTCGCGGGTGACGGTCGCGCTGCCCAGTCGAAACTGACTCCAGGGAGGCTCCGCATGACTACCGAATTCGCCGGCCTGCCCGTCGCCGAGCCGGAAGACGCGGGATTGTGCCCCGACCGACTCGGGCGCATCGCAGGCGTCATGGACGCCGCCGTCGACGACGGCACGATCCCCGGAACCGCGACCGTCGTCCTGCGTCACGGGCAGGTGGTGCACCGGCATGTCGCTGGACGCCTCGCCATCGACGGCGACGCGCCGCTCGGCATGGACAGCCTGTTCCGCATGTACTCGCAGACCAAGCCGGTCACGGCGGCCGTCATCATGTCGCTGTACGAGGACGGGGCGTTCTTCCTCGACGAGCCCGTGTCGAAGTGGCTGCCCGAGTTCGCCGAACCGCGGGTCGTGGCCTACCCCGGCGCCGAGGACCGCGTGCGGATGGGCCTCGCCGTCGCCAACACCGTGCCCGCGCGACGCGAGATCACGTTGTTCGACCTCCTGACCATGACCTCGGGCCTGCCCGGGATCAGCCGCACCCCCGCCGCCTACTGGCCGCAGATGGAGCCGACGTGGGAGAGCACGGGCTTCTTCGGCACCGACGACCGGGTCAACGACCCGCAGTTTTCCTACGAGGAGAAGGTGCTCGCCATCGCCGAAGTGCCTCTCCACGCGCAACCCGGCGAGACCTGGAACTACGGCTCGGACTTCGACGTCCTCAGCCTGTTCCTGACGCGCCTGACCGGCCAGGATCTCAACACGCTGTTCCGCGAGCGCATCTTCGACCCCCTGGGGATGCACGACAGCAGCTTCTACTGCGCCGAGGAAGACCTGGGGCGGCTCGTGACCGAACACCAGTGGGACGAAAACGAGAAGCTCGTCGTCCGCGAGCGGCCGGAGAACGCCGAGAAGGCCGGCCGGTCGAATCGCTCGCTGATGTCCGGCAACGGCCTGTTCGGCGGGATGCTCAGCACGCCGGCGGACTATGCGCGCTTCGCCCAGATGCTGTTGAACGGCGGGGAGCTCGACGGCGTCCGCGTGCTCGGACGCAAGACCGTGGACCTCATGACCACGAACCATATCGGCGCGCGGAACATCGACCTGGCGGTGGGTCCGAACTACGGCTTCGGCCTCGGCTACTCCGTGCGCAAGACGGTCGGCGGCTCATTCATGCCCGGTTCGGCCGGTCAGTTCGGCTGGGGCGGCGCGGCCGGCACCTACTTCTTCGTCGACCCGGCGGAAGACCTCACGGGGCTCTTCTTCACCCACGTGTTCATGTACCAGTTCCTGCCCACAGCAGACCTGGCGGAGCGCTTCGAGAAGCTGACGTACGAAGCGCTGGTGTAGCGCCCCATAGCCGGTCCGGCACTCGCTCGCAAGCTCGCTACGCACCGGCGCGCCTCCGGCCCAGCCACGCCGTCCTTTCATGGAAGATCCCGACACGGGCGACCGCAAGGGTCGCCCCTACGTGTCCCGACTCGAATTCATGCAAGATCCCGACGCGGGCGACCACGAGGGACGCACCTACCCGAAGTCGAGCTCCGCCTGCCGTAGCGCCGTGTCCCCGATCCTCTCGGGCCGCTCCCAGCCTGGCCGGGCTTCGTTCGCCCGGTCGATGAGCCGCTGGATCCCGTCGAGGGAGTGTTCGTCGAACTTCATGCCCGGCGCCTCGGCATCGCCGCCGCCCGCGCGGAACTCGAGCAGTTCCACGCCGGCCGGCCCCGCGGTGTACTTGTACGGCATCCCGTTCGGCACGAAGAAACCGGAGCCCGACCCCAGACGCCGCTTGCCGACGAGGATCTCGCCGGCGATGACGTAATAGAGGCAGTCCCCGAACCGCGGGTGACTGTGCCGGAACAGCGGAAAGTTGGCGCCGAACCAGACGTGCGCGAGCATCATGCCGTTGGCGCCCGTCTGCGAGAACAGCAAGGTCGTTGCCACACCGGGGCCGATGGACTTGAGCATCTCGACCACCTTCTCGCGCGCGGGGACCTCGCCGAACTTCTCGGCCAGGGCGCTGAACTCGAACCCGTCGGCGACCTGCTCCGCCTGGGCCTGATCCAGAGCGTAGGCCTGCCCCATCTCCGGGTTCTCCCAGATGGCGAACGGTCCGCGCTCCGACTCGCGCACCTTGACGCCCTTGCCGGCGATCTCCTGCTCTACGTCGACCTCTTCGTGGATTTCGACCGCTTCGGCCATGACACACCCTGCCACCGTCTCTTGGTGCGCGTAGCGTAGTCTCGCGCCCTCGGATGAGCAAGCGCGGCGCCGAGGGTCACTCGGGCCAGTCGAGGTCCGCAATCACCGGCGCGTGGTCCGAGGCCGTGATGCCCGCCTTCTTCTTGCGGAAGTCGCGGTCGATCTCGACGTGCGTTACGCGGTCGAGGACCGACTGCGTCCCGAGCAGGAAGTCGATGCGTAGCCCCTGGCCGCGATGGAAAGCGCCGCCGCGATAGTCCCACCAGGAGAACGCCTGCGACTCGGGGTGCATCTCGCGATAGAGGTCATGCAGCCCGAGGCCCAGCACGGCCTCCAGGCGTTGTCGTTCCTCGACCGTGTGGAAGAGGCGGCCCGCACCCCCGGCGCCGTGCCAGCTGTCGACCGCGCTCGGTACGATATTGAAGTCCCCGCACAGCACCGCGGGCGCGTCCGCGCCGTGCCCCCACGCCGCCGCCAGGTCGTCGTACCAGGCGAGCTTGGCCGGGAAGTCCTCGTGGGTCAGGTCCTTGCCGTTCGGACAGTAGACGGTCGTGAACGCGAGTCCCCGAATCCGCGCTGCGACGAGCCGCGCGCCGAACGCCTCCTGACCCGCCAGTCCGCGTGCAACGCAGTCCGCCGGATGCCGCGCCAGGATCGCCACGCCGTTCCAACCCTTCTGGCCATGACAGACCGCCTCGTAGCCGAGATCCTCGAACGCGTCCGCCGGGAACTCGTCGTCGGTGAGCTTGAGTTCCTGCATCCCGACGATGTCCGGTTTGCGCGACTCCAGCCAGATGCGCACGAAGTCGAGCCGCGCGCGCAGCCCGTTGACGTTCCAGGTCGCTATCCGCATCGGTCCGGCCTCACGGAGAAATCTGCACCTTGACGGAGCCGGCAGACGTGTCCCGGGCCATCGCGAAGGCCCGGTTCACGTCCTGAATGGCCTCGGTGGGGCGGAACCGTGCTACAGCAGCCCGGCCTGCACCATGTACTGTTCGTTGGCGAGTTCGAGGTATTTCTCGACGTGCGGCAGCTGCTCGGGCATGAGCACTTCGCCCATCTCCTTCACCGTCCGCCTGGCCAGGCGACGCAGGTCGCGGCGCACCCGGGTGGGGATATCCCCGCCCTGGCGGGACACCCGTCGAACAGCGCCGTTGCGCGCGTCGTGGTAGCCCCGCAGCACCTCCCGGAACGCGTCGTACTGCGCTTCGGTGACGGACGCCATCTCGACCTGGTCGAGGAGTCGACCTTCGTAGTCCACTTCGGCGGCCCAGCCGGCCGGCGCGAAGCCCAGGACCACGAGCATGATCCACAAAAGCCGCTTCATCGACGTGCCTCCAGACATGGCTCCAGAACGGAGGCGGCAATGATAGCGGAGCGCTTGCGGGCCGAACAGACGGTATCCGGGCTCAGGGCGTCGATCCGGCGGTCAATACGCTGCGTTGGCGCATCTTTCGTTACAGGCACCGTTCCGCGAGTTCCGCCGTGCGGGCGAGTTGGCGCCGCCGATCCTCCTCCGGGTCCGCGACGACCGGTCTCTCGTCCGGGGTGACCTTGAACAGCACTTCGCCCTGGCTCACGACGACGCCCTCGTTGTCGCCCATGACGCACTCGTCAACCGTGCCGGCGAAATTCGCCGTCACCTTGGTGAACATCTTCATCACCTCGATGACATAGAGCGTGTCGCCGGGGTCGAAGTGCATTCCGACCTCGAGGAAGCGCGGCATGCCCGGCGCCTCGCGCGGATAGAACATGCCGCCGAGTTCCGCGACGATCTCGTCGGCGCCGGCGCTCGGCGGCGGTGCGAGCACCTTGCGGGCCGCGGCCAGGGCGTCGCTCGTGTAGAGCTCGGCGGGGACGTCCACGGTGAGGTCGGGGCGTACGCGCAGCCGGTCGAAGCCCGCCTCGTGCGCGACCTGGCTCGGCAACGCAAGCAGTTGCAGTCCGTGCTGGTAGCCGACGTGGCGGGCGCGCAGGTGGTCCCAATCCCCCGCCAGTGCGGCCGGCGTACCGTGCGGCGGGTCGGGTGCGCGCAACAGCGCGTCCAGCTCGTCAAAACCCCCGGGGCTCAGGCCGGCGCGCAGGCGGGTGTAGAGCGCCTGCGCCCCGTCGAGCAGTTCCCGGTCGTGGTCCCAGATCGCCTCCGCCGCCGGTCCCGACGGCCGGTCCATGTCCAGGTAACGGTAAAGCTCCGCGAGGACATCCACCGGGTTGACGAGCCAGTGGACGCCCTCGGACCCGGCTGCGCAGTACGGGCGGCTCTCGGCGACCCAGCCCGCCAGCAGGTGGGGTCGATGGAACAGGCGCTGCAAGGGGCGCACGAGCAGGGACGCCTTCAGGTCCATGGCACGCGCGTAACCGCCCCGTACCGAGGCGTCCTCGATGCCCTCGACGGAGCGTCGCTTGACATGTTCGAAGGCCGCCTCGACATCGAGTTCCCGGGCCACCTCATGCAGGCGCGCAACAGCGCCAAGGTAACCCTGCACGAAGCGGGTCTCGATCTTGGCGCGCACGTCCTGGGCGGCCAGCCAGTGGCACAGGCCATAGTGGAAGTCGAGATTGGTCCTGAGGTCCCGGCCCTTGATGCGTGTGCGGCGCAGGACTTCGAGGAGCGCGGCAAACGTCTCCTCGCGGCCTTCGTCGGCGGTGAGCAGCAGCGCGATGTTGCTGTCGTAGGCGCCGGCGAGGTAGTACGGCATGAAGAGATCCGTATCCGGGTTGTGCACCGAGATGCCCTGGTCGTCGCGAATCTCGCCGGGGACGGCGTTCGACCAGGATTCGATCAACCCGCCCGCGGCCGGGTTCAGCGCCGCGTCGGTCGCGTTCAGGCGAATCTCGACGGCGTCCGCGTATCTGGATACGCGCATGGGTTCCGGCAGCCTCTCGCCGTGGCGCGCGACGAGCGTCATGGCCTCGATCAGCGACTCGACGCGGAGCACGTCGTTCGGATCGTCCGGGTTGGCGAACTCGAGCGCGTAGCAGAGCTCGGTGACGCGATGCTCCACCTGGATGCGCGTGTTCATCTCCATGAAGTAGTGATCCGCGCCGTCCACGATGCACTCGAACGTGGACACCGAGTCGAGCCCGACGGCCTTGCCGAAGCGCGCGGCTTCCGCTTCCATGGACAGCAGCGTGCGCAGGTCGGTCTCGAGGGCTTCCGCGCCGGCCAGATCGCCCCGCCCGCGGCGCTTCGCGATCTCGCCCTCGAGAGACTCGCTCGTGACCGACACTTCGACGAGCTTCTGCTCGTGCATCTGCGCGGAGCAGTCCCGCAGGCCCAGGGCGATGCACCAGGCGCCGTTGCCGAGCACCTGCACTTCCTGGTGGCGGTTGGTGTCGATGTTGAGCTCGAGCAGCACGTTCTTGTTCGCGCCCGGCTCCATCGCCTTGATCTCGGACCAGATCTCGCACGCACGCGCGACCGCGTCGTCGCCCGCCGCGTCGAGCCTCGCTTCGTGGTCCGCGCCGTCGTAACGGGACGCCGCGTCAAGTACGCGCTGACCCTTGCCGCCGCCGCCGGCCACGGCCTTCAGACGCAGCCGCCGGTCGGGGTAGCGCGCGAGGAGCCGGCGTGCCTCGGCCCGGACCGTGGCCAGGATCTCGTCGTTCGTGAGCACGTCCACACCCCGGGCAACCGCCTCGTCGAGCAGGGCGTCCGCGGCGAGTTCGAGATCGATGTCCGGCGGCGCCGGGAGACCCCGCTCCTCCGCCAGTTCCGCGAGCCCGGCCGCATTGTGGCAGCGCGCGACGAGCGCGAGGGCCGTGGCGTTGTCCACACCCGGCGTGACGGCGATGGACTCTGCGAGCGCGGTACGCTTCGCCACGTCCTTGCGGCCGGCGGCACGCACCGTGCCCGAGCCCGGACCGATGAAGGTCAGTCCCGCGGCCTCGATCGCCTCGACCAGCGCCGCGTCCTCCGCCATGAAGCCGTAGCCGGCGAAGATCGAGTCGTAGCCATGGTCCACCGCGATGCCGACGATCTCCGCGATGCGCGCCTCCCGCTCGGCCTGGTCGGCGCCGGTGTAGTCGGCCACCCGGTGCACGCGATCCCGGTTGCGCATGCCACGCAGCTCCGGCGCCACGGCGTTGGTGTGCACGACCGTGTCCTTGTCCGAGAGCAGGATGCCGCAGTCGCGGATACCCAGCTGTTCGAACACGTCCATCGCTTCCTTGCGCACGGGACCGCGGCAGACGATGAGCGGGCGCATGTCTTCGCACTGGAACTGGCGGATCCAGGCCGAGTGGCTGGTCGAGCAGCGCCGGTCGCGGAACACGTCCGGGTTGCGCGTGTACGTACCGACGGCGACGCCGTCGCCGATGACCGTGACCATCAGTGGAACTCCCGCTGCGGCCCCGTCATCGCGCTCGGCTCGTAGTGGCGCATGCAGAGATCCACGGTGTCCGCCAGCAGACGGCGCAGGTCCCGCGGCAGCACCATCTGGGAGATCGAGCCGAGGCTCAGCGCCTCGCGGGGATTCATGATCTCGCCCTCGTAACGGGCGACGAGCTTCGCATCTTCCGCGGCGAACCAGCGTGACACCTCCCGTTCCGCCTCCCTGCGGGCTTCCCTTTCGTCCGCTCCCGCGGCGCTGCGCTCTTCCACGGCCGTGGCGAAACGCTGAGCACGTTCCCGTGAGAGGGCCTGCAACTCTTCCTTGTAGACGAACTCGCGCCCTGCGGGACCCATGACAGCGACCCGCGTCGCCGGCAGCGCGAACACGAAGTCGGCGCCGGTCTGGTAATTGTTGAAGGAGGCGTAGGCGCCGCCGAACGCGTTGCGCACGAGCACCAGGATGCGCGGCGTGCGCAGGTCCACGATCGAGTCGAGCATGGCCCGGCCGGCCTGCACGACGCCGCGGCTCTCCTGCTCCGTGCCCGGCAGGAAGCCCGTGGTGTCCTCCATGAAGACGATCGGGATGTTGTAGATGTTGCAGAAGCGGATGAAGCGCGCGTTCTTGTAAGCCGCGTCCACGTCGATGAAGCCGGTGGAGAACGCGCTGTTGTTCGCGACGAAGCCGACCACGTGGCCGCCGAGCCGCCCGAAGGCCGTCACCGTGCTGCGCGCCCGCTCCGGCTGCACTTCCAGGAACTCGCCGTGGTCACAGACCTCCTGGATGACGAGCCGGATGTCGAAGGGCGTATTGAAGCCCGTCGGGGAGTTGAACGTCGCACGGAAGAGGACGTCCAGGTTCTCGGTGTCGCGCCCGACCGGGTCGCTTGTCGCGACGTAGGGCGCGTTCGAGCGGTTGTTGTCCGGCAGGTACGTCAGCAGCCGCGCGGCGAGCTTGAGCGCGTCGACCTCGTCCTCGACCGTGAAGTCCGCGACGCCAGACGCGCCGTGGACGCGGGGGCCGCCGAGTTCGTCCGGCGTGACGTCCTCGCCGAGCACCTCCTTGACGACGCCAACGCCGGTCAGCCCGAAAAAAGTGTCGTTGGGCTGGATGAGAAAGCTCCCCTGCCGCGGCAGGTACGACCCGCCTCCCGCGTTGAAGCCGAACATGCACATCACGCTCGGCACGATGCCGCTGATGCGGCGCAGTGCCGTGAACGCCTCGGCATAGCCGTCGAGGCCGCCGACGCCGGCCGGCACAAACGCGCCGGCGCTGTCGTTCAGCCCGATGACCGGCATGCCCTGCTTCGCGGCGAGCTTGTAGAGCGAAGCCAGCTTGCGGCCGTTGGTGGCGTCGATGGAACCGGCGCGCACGGTGAAGTCGTGCCCGTAGACGGCCACGTCGCGGCCGTGGATCTTCACGATGGCCGTCACCAGCGACGCGCCGTCGAGAGACGGGCCCCAGTTCTGGAACAGCACCATCGGGCGTTCTTCCGAGAGGACGCCGATGCGCTCCCACACCGTCATCCGGTTCTTGCGGTGCTGGCGCGAAATGTTGCGGTAGCCGCCGGCGATGCGCGGCCGTTCCTGCAGCGCGCGCGCCTCGGCCAGGGTCTTCTCGTAGGGGAGCGCTGCCTCGTCGGCGCCGCCGTCATCCGCGCGCAGCGGCTCGTCGAGGATCGGGACGAGGTCGTCGAGCGGGGTGCTCAAGCCGCGACCTCCTCGAGTTCGATCAGGGTGCCGCAGAAGTCCTTCGGGTGCAGGAACACGACCGGCAGACCGTGGGCGCCGATGCTCGGCTCACCGCCGCCGAGCACGGTCATCCCGTCACCCTGGAGTTGCTCGATGGCCGCGGCGATGTCGCCGACTTCGTAGCAGACATGGTGGATGCCGCCGCGGGGATTGCGTTCCAGGAAGTTTTCGATGGGCGAGCCTTCGCCGAGGGGATGGATGAGCTCGATCTTGCTGTTCGGCAGTTCCACGAACACCGTGGTGACGCCCTGGTCCGGCAGCGGCTTCGGCGCCGAGACCGTGGCGCCGAGCGTGTCGGCGTAGAGCGCGGCGGCCGCGCCGAGGTCCGGCACCGCTATGGCGACGTGGTTGAGCCTTCCGATCACGACGTATTCCCCCGCTTCCTTTCCCGGCCCCCCAACGGCCGGTCACCTCCGGCGGCATTATACGCAGGCGGCGAACGGCCCCCGCGCGGAGGTCGAGGAATGGGGCATGAGCGCGCGCGCGTTCGGACGCGCCAGGGGGCCGCCGGAGCGACGGCCGGGTCGAGCGCCGGGTCGCCCAAGTGCCTGGCCCGAGCGGGGCCGCGGTCGCGGCCGTCACGGCAACGCCAGTTCGGCGCAGAAGGTGCGGAACGGCAGGACGCGCGTGCCGCCCGACAGGTAGTCGCGCTCGCCGAGATGGACCTGGTAGAAATCGGCGATGGCCGTTCGCTGCCGGAAGTAGTCGATCGCCCGGCTCGGCGACTTCTCCCCCGACTTGCATTCCACGGCAAACAGGGGCGTGCCGTCCCGGATCACCACAAAGTCCACTTCCCGGCGGTCCGTGTCCCGGATGAAGCGAAGTTGCATGTCGTACCCCTGCGTGTCCTCCACGTGGTGGCAGTACTTCAGGAGCTGGCAGGCGACCAGGTTCTCGAAGCGCTCCCCCCTGCCCGGGGTCTCGGACCAGTCCCAAAGATAGAGCTTGGCCTCCTTCTTCACCGCCCGTATGCGCGGGGCGCCGAACGGCGCGATGCGGAAGCAGACGTACAGCGCCTCGAGAATCCCGAGCCAACGAGCGACGGTTGCGTGCGCCACGCCAAGATCCTCGCTGAGACTACGGATGGACAGGGGCGACCCGACACGATCCGGCAACGCGTTGACCAGGAGTTCCACCAGACCGACCTCCCGGACACTCTCGAGATCCCGCAGGTCTTCGTAGACCACCCGGGCGAGACGCTCCCGCTGCCAGCGCCTCCACAGGCGTGCGCTACCCGAGAGGAACGGTTCCGGAAAGCCGCCGAACTGCATCAGCGCATCTACGTCCGCGCTCGTCGCCGGCCCCCTGCCGAGCTCCCCCAGGGAAAACGGATGCAGACGATGGTAGTGGTAGCGGCCCTGCAGAGAGTCTCCGCCCTTGCGGTAGTGGTCGAGTCGAGCCGAGCCCGTGATCAGGAAGGAAACGTCGCCGCCCTGCCCGTCGTAGAGTCCCTTGACGAGGTTCCGCCAGCGGGGGAACTTGTGGATTTCGTCCAGGATCAGCAGGTCCTGGCCGGCCGGCAGCTTCCCTCGGGATAGATCCGGACGTACGAGTGGATCGTCCCAATTGAGATACGCCGGATGCCGGCTATCGTCCGTGCCAAGTAGCGAGCGTGCCAGGGTGGTCTTGCCGACCTGTCTCGGACCGCCGAGGAACACCATCTTGCGTCGGAGATCGTCCTGCACCGCGGTCGTGAGATAACGCGGGACGAACCCGGACTTGCTGGCCATCGATGGTCGCCTCCGAGAGCGTGGTCAAAGTCACCTTAACTCTGAATTACTCATGAGTAAAGTAGAGTCCTATAGACGATGCGGATACCTCGCAGAATTCTGTCGAGCTCCCAGCAGGCCACCCGCGACCCGCGGGTCGGCGAGCCGGCACAGGCGCGGATCCCTCGATCGCAGGAGTACGAAGCCGTCTTCCTTTCCCCGTCGCGGGCCCCGGGCGGCGGGCGCCCGTCCGTGCACGCACCCGTCCGGGCTATCATCCGCCACCTGCCTACCTCCGGTGCCGGCGAACGCCATGGACGCCCGTTCGACCCAGCGCGGCACAGTTTCGCTGCGCACCAAGCTCGCCTTCTCGAGCGGCGCCCTCGAGGAAGCGATGATCGGCGCCGCCAGCATCGCGACGATGCTCTTCTACAACCAGGTGCTCGGCGTCAGCCCGGCCCTCTGCGGCACGGTATTCCTGATCGCCAGCATCATCGACGCCATATCCGACCCGCTGGTCGGCGCCTGGTCGGACCGGTTCCGTTCGCGCTGGGGCCGACGGCACCCCTTCATGCTGTTCTCGGTCGCCCCCCTCACCCTGGGGTTCTACCTGATGTACGCCCCGCCGGACGGCTTGAGCGAGCTGCAGTACTTCTGGTGGTTCCTCGGCACCATGACGATCCTGCGGCTCGGCAAGACGTTCTACGCCATCCCGCACGACGCCCTCGGCGCCGAGCTCACGGACGACTACCACGAGCGCACGTCGGTCTTCGGGTACAACTCGGTCATCGGCATGAGCTCAGGCATCCTGCTTACAGTGCTCGTGCTCGTAGTCATCTTCCCGACCGTCGACGACTACGAGAACGGCCTGCTGAACCCGACGCGCTATCCGATCCTCGCGAGCGCAGGGGCCGTGTGGATCTGCCTGACCCTCCTGGTCTGCGTCTACGGCACGCGCGACCAGATCCCGAAGCTGCATCGGACGAACCGCGAGCGGCTGCCGCCGGGTACGTACTGGCGGGACCTCCGCAGCCTTCTGACCAGCCGCTCCTATATTTCGATCTGCGCGGCCTGGCTCGTGATGGCCACGTCGGGCGGCGTGCTGGTGGTGGTCTCGACCTACACCTACATCTTCGCCTACGAACTGTCGACCGAGCAGATCACCCTGCAGCGCTTCGCAGTGCTGCCCGGCGCGCTGATCGCCCTGCCCCTCGCCACCTGGTTCACGAAGCGGCTCGACAAGAAGATGACCGTCGTCTACACCTCGATGGTCTGCGCCACGCTGGTCGGCTTGCCGCACGTCCTGCGCATGCTCGGCTGGTTCCCCGAGAACGACTCCACGTGGCTCCTGCCGGCGCTCTTCGGGCTGCTGTTCCTCGGCTTTCTTGCGCTCCCGGTCGTACCGATCGTCATCGACTCCCAACTGGTGGACGTGGCCGACGAGCACGAGTTCCGTACCGGGCGCCGCTCGGAGGGGGTCGTCTTCTCGATCCGCACCTTCGCCATCAAGGCGACCGTGGGCATCGGGAGCCTCATCGGCGGGTTTGGACTCGAACTGATCGACTTCCCGGAACACGCCACCCAGGAGAACCTGACGCCCGACATGCTGACCGGCCTCCTGTTCATGACCGGGCCGCTCTACTGGATCATCGTGGCCGCGGGCATGCTCTTCATGGTGCTCTACGACATCGACAAGAAGCGCCACGACGAGATGATGGCGGTGCTGGAGGTGCGGCGCGCGGCCGCCGCGGCGGGGGGCGGTGGCTCGTGAGCACCACGGACTCTCCCTTCGGCAGTCCTGAACGCGCGGGGCAGGCTGTGTGATCAGCGGGCTGGGCACCGCGATCGGGGAGAGCTACCGCACGAGCATTGCCCTTTTCGCGAGTGCCACAGGGCTCTGGATCGGAGTGGCGGCGCTCGAAGCGCTCCAGCATGGGGTGGAGTGGCACCTCGGCATGTTCGCGTCCGACGACAATATCGAGGCGGCCGTAGAGTCGCCCGCCTACCATAGTGTCGGGTACATGAAAGTGGCTGCGGTCACCGTTTGCTGCTATCTGGTTTCGAGATACCTGTACCAGGATCGCGACTGGCGGCGAGTCTTGCGGGCCGACACGACGCTGTTGAAGGGCATCGCCGTTGTGATCGGTACCCAGGCAGTCGCGCTGGGCATCCCCGGGGCCCTCATGGCGACAGTGGCTCCTGTCGACGCCACGGGGCCCACCTTGGCAGGGATGCTGGTGTCATTCGTCGGATTCGCTTTGATGGTTCCGCTGATGGCCGTCACGCCGTGGGGCGTCGGTCTGATCGCCGGAGACCAATCCATGACGCTCGGGAAATCGATCCGCGCGATGCGCCGGCGCTGGATCTGGGCGACGTTGCTGGTGCTGGGCTGCTACGTCCCGGTGCTGATCCCGCATCTCGCCTTGAACATGATTGCCGTCGGCACGTCGCCCCCCGCCATCGTCCTCGCAGCGTTGCTGCTGACGGATTCCGTGTTGACGGGATTCGCGGCGCTACTCCTGGGTTCGTCCTACTGGATCATGTACCGCACGCGCGTGCTCGACGCTTTGACCTGAACGGCCCGGCGCGCGAGACTGTCTACACGATGTGGACGAAGCACCAGTTCCTGGTCCTCCTCGCCACGATCCTGCTGGTGGGGGCGGCCGTGACCGGGGCCAATCTGACGATCGCGCCGGCCGTGTCCAAGGTCGGAGAGACCCGGCTCGATCAGGTGGACACGCCTTTCGATCGAGCAGACGGTTGGATCGACTGGGTCGATGTCCGCTTCCACCAGATCGACGTCCGGTTTGACCAGATCGATGTCCGGTTCGACCGACTCGACGCCCGGTTCGAGCGAATCGACAGGCAGCTGGACCGACTCGAGAGCCGCCTGGAGCGGATGGATCGTCGCATCGATGAAGGGTTTGGGGAGATGGGCGTGGCCCTCGCACGACTCGAAGGATTGATCTGGCGCTTCCACGGCCCCGAGCGCTCTGCCACGGCTTCACCCGGGCGAGCTGCGGAGCACACTGAGTAACCTGGCCGCGGCAACGGCGATCACACCGTTGTCAAACCTACCGGTTCCTGCCCGGGATCATCTTCATGATGGCGCTCGCGGCCGCAAGGATGTCCGTCCCCGGCCCGAAGATCGCCCGTACGCCGCAGTCGAGCAGGAACTGGTGGTCACGCTCCGGAATGACGCCGCCGCAGACAACGACCGCATCGTTCCCTCGTGCCTGGAGCGAGTCGATGAGTTCAGGCACCAGCGTCTTGTGCGCGCCGGCCAGCGTCGAGACGCCGATCAGGTCCGCGCCAAGTTCCGCGGTCCGCTCGGCGGCTTCGCCCGGCGTGAGGAACAGCGGGCTCATTTCCACGTCGAAGCCGAGATCATTGAACGCGTTGGAGATCGCCTTCGCGCCCCGGTCGTGGCCGTCCTGGCCCATCTTGACGACGAACACGCTCGGCGGGCGCCCTTCGAGGTCCGCGAACTCGCCGATCTCGTCGCGCACCGTTCGAAAGCCCTCGTGGTCGCCGTAGGCACTCGAATAGACGCCAGGAACCAGCGCCGGGCGCGTGCTGTGGCGTCCCCACGCGGCCTCGAGCGCGTCTGAAATCTCGCCCACGGTCGCACGTCGCTCCGCAGCCTCGATGCTTGCCGCGAGCAGGTTGCCCTGTCCCGAGCGGGCCACGTTCGTCAGCGCCTTGAGCGCCCCGTCGACGCTTGCCTGGTCCCGCTTCGCGCGGACCTCTGCAAGACGTGCGATCTGGGCGTCACGGACCTTGGTGTTGTCGATCTCGAGGGCTTCGACCTGGCCGTCGTCCTCCGACTGGTACTTGTTGACGCCGACCACCGTGTCCTCGCCCCTTTCCACCCGCGCCTGCCGCCGCGCCGAGGACTCCTCGATGCGCCGCATCGGCATGCCCTGCGCGATCGCCGCCGTCATGCCGCCGAGCTGCTCGACCTCCTCGATCAGGCGTCGCGCGGCATCGACCATATCCGCGGTGAGGCGCTCGATGAAGTAGCTCCCGCCGAGGGGATCGACCGTGCGCGTGATCTGCGACTCCTCCGCGAGAATCGTCTGCGTGTTGCGCGCGATCCGTGCGGAGAACGGCGTCGGCAGCGCGATGGCCTCGTCGAAGGAGTTGGTGTGCAGGCTCTGGGTGCCGCCGAGTACTCCGGCGAGGGCCTCGATGGTGGTCCGCACCACGTTGTTGTACGGATCCTGCGCCTGCAGCGAGACGCCGGAGGTCTGGCAGTGCATGCGCAGCATGCTGGACGCGGGTGTCTTCGGGCCGAACTGCTCCATCAGCTCCGCCCACAGGATGCGCGCCGCCCGCAGCTTCGCGATCTCCATGAAGAAGTTCATGCCGATGCAGAAGAAGAAGGACAGCCGCGGCGCGAAGGCGTCGACGTCCTGGCCATTCTTCAGGGCGGCCCGCACGTATTCGAGACCGTCCGCCAGAGTGAAGGCGAGTTCCTCCACGGTGTCCGCGCCGGCCTCCTGCATGTGGTAGCCGGAGATGGAGATGGAGTTGAAGCGCGGCATGTGGTCCGCACAGAAGCCGATGACGTCCGCCACGATGCACATGCTCTCCCCGGGCGGGTAGATGTACGTGTTGCGCACCATGAACTCTTTCAGGATGTCGTTCTGGATCGTGCCCGACAGGCCGGCGCGCGCGACGCCCTGCTCGTCCCCCGTCACGATGTAGTTCGCCAGCACCGGCAGGACGGCGCCGTTCATGGTCATCGACACGGACATCTGATCGAGAGGGATGCCGTCGAAGAGGATCTTCATGTCTTCGACCGAGTCGATGGCGACGCCGGCCATGCCGACGTCGTCCCGGGCGCGGGGATGGTCCGAGTCGTAGCCGCGATGGGTGGCGAGATCGAAAGCGACGGACAGACCCTTTTGCCCTCCCGCGAGGTTGGCGCGGTAGAAGGCGTTCGACTCCTCGGCCGTCGAGAACCCGGAGTATTGCCGCACCGTCCACGTCGGTTGGTGTACATGGTCGCGCGCGGGCCACGGGCATAGGGCGGCAGTCCGGGGAGCGAGTCGAGGTGCTCGATGCCCTCGAGGTCCGCAGCCGTGTAGACCGGACGAACGTCGATGCCCTCGGGGCTCGACCAGGTGAGGTCCGCCACGGGCTTGCCGCGCAGTTCGCGCTCGGCGTGCTGTTCCCATTCCGGGGGATTGTTCGAAGCGCCTTCGGCCATCGATTCGTACCGGTTCTCACATCGGACCGGGGATTATAGGGTGCCGCCACGTGCCGGCGCGGCACCGCGGACTGCTACACTCCCGGGGACGCCCGATCCCACCGGTCCGCCATGAGCGAAAGCAGCCTGACCTACGTCACCGAAGCGATGCGCACCGCCCGGGGTCAGTGGAGCGAGACCCGCTCCGCACCGCCCATCTCCGAGACGGACATCCGGCGCTGGGCGATGGCGACGTTCTATCCGGAGCAGCCGCCGCGCATCTACCGGGATGCCGAGTACGCGATGACGACGCGCCGGGGCGGGATCGTGGCGCCGCCGGACTTCAACCCGTTCGCCTGGCCCCTCGAGCAGTCGGCTCCCGCCGCCCCCGGACTCGGCGGCGCCCGTCCCGACAGCAAGCCGCTGACCGGGATGAACGGCGGGCAGACGGACACGTACGGAGCGCCGATGCGCGCCGGCGACGTGGTCTCGGAGCGCCGGCGGCTGGTCGACTGGTGGGAGCGCGAGGGGCGCCTCGGGCACACGCTCTACGTGCGCAACGAGATCGAGTGGCGCAACCAGAACGACGAACTGGTGAAGACACGGCTGTCCATCGGCATCCGCTACTGAGGAGGACTCCAATGAGCGTTCGTTTCGACGACATCCAGGTGGGCGACCGGATGCCCGAGTGGTCCCGCAAGACGAGCTTCGCGGAGTGGAACCGCTACGCCGCGGTCAACTACGAGTTCGTGCCGTTCCACATGGATGACGAGGCGGGACGTCGCGCCGGCAACGAGCAGGGCGCGTTCGGCATGGGCAACCTGCGCTACGCCTACATCATCAACGCCCTGCACGACTGGATCGGCGACGACGGACTGGTGCGCGAGGTCGGCTGCCAGTATCGGGCCATCAACCAGAAGGACGACGTGCTGACGGTGGTGGGCGAAGTCACGGAGAAGACCCGCGAATGCGGGGAACAGTGTGTGCGCCTGACCGTCAACGTCGTCAACCAGGACGGCTTGGCGACGTGTCCGGGTCACGCGGTCGTGGCTTTGTCCTGATTCCCCCTCGCACACACCCGTCATGGCGACACGGGCGTTACCGGGCGAAACCCGCAGCCATCGACGCCACCGCATCGTCCTGAAGCACCGATCGATCCAAATGAGCCACCAGCAGACCGCAGGGCGACGAAGCCATTCCGACCCACGCGGACAACGCGACCCTGCCGACGCCACATCCGCCCTGGGAGTCGATCGTCACCCTGTGTTGGGCCTGCGACGAGTTCACCAAAGCCGGCGGCTGTACGAAGGTCATCCCCGGTTCCCACCTCCATCGGCGGCCGCCGACGCGCGAGGACGACGAGCAGGAGCGGAGCGCCATTCCCGCAGAGTGCCCCAGGGGGGTCCGTCGTCTGCTGGACCGGCTCCACCTGGCACGGCAACTACCCCCGCTCCCTGCCGGGCAACCGGGTTGCGCTGCACATCTCGCTGTGCCGGTCCCACTTCATGCCATTGGAGAACTACAGGCACCTCGACGAAAGCTGGTTCGACGGGAAGCCCGAGAAGTTGCGCGGCCTGTTGAACGTCGACCGTCCCACGTACAGACCGGGCGGCGACGCATGAGCACGTCGCGACACGCGGGATTGCCCCGGGACGATCGGCGTCGAAGTCCTTCACGGCACGGCAGCGACGACCCACAGGCCGCAGGAACATGACCCTGCCGAGCTTCTCCCAAGACGGCCGAGTCGCCTTGGTGACCGGCGGCCGGCGCGGCATCGGGCGCGCCACGGCGCTCGCCTTCGCCGAAGCCGGCGCCGATGTCGCGATCTGCGACGTCGCGGCGGACGACGGCCTGCTCGACGCGACCGCCGCGGAGATCCGCGGCTTCGGCCGCCGCGCGCTGGCCCTGCCGGCCGACGTGACCAGCGAAGCCGAGGTCAACGCCATGGTCGACCGAACCCGCTCCGAACTCGGTCGCATCGATGTCCTCGTCAACAACGCGGGCATCGCGGGGGTCGAACCCGCGCTGACCGACTTTGGCGAAGACGGCAACTTCTACGCGGTCTACGACGTGACGGTGAAGGGCACCTGTCTGTGCACGGCGGCCGTCGCCCCCACGATGATCGATCAGGGTGGCGGCTGCATCGTCAACCTCTCCTCCATGGACGCGTTTCTGAACCGCGGCGCCGGCGCCTACTCCCTGGCGAAGCGCGCGATCGTCGATATCACTTCCGAGCCCAGGGGCACCTCGCCACCCTGGCGCGATTCGGCAGCGAGATGCGCATCGACTTCGACGCACTGCGCGAGCTCGACCGGGAGAAGATTCGGGCGCTTCGGACACGGCACCGCAAGAAATGACGGCCATGCCCTGCAATACGCCGGCGGCTATCTGGAGATCTGATGGATAACTGGTTACCGTTTCTATTCGCGGTTCTGTTTCTGATCCTGATTCCCTTGGCCCCCACGGTGGTGCGACTCAGGATTCGATTCTCCCGATGGATTCACTGGGAATGGGCGGCCAAGGTGCTCGAGGACCATTTCCAGGCTTGGTGTCTGTTCTTTCGCGTTGCTTTCTCTCTGATTGCGGCCGTGTTGCTCTATGTCGGCTGGGCCCAATGACGCTCACTCCGTCTTGCATGGAACAGAGGCGCCGTTGTCTCGTAGGGGCGACCCTTGTGGTCGCCCGGGGCTGTTCGTGAATTCGGAACGGGACGGGACGAGCCCGTCCCCTACGGTCCTTCGCAAAGCGCCCCTGGTGGGTCACCGCGACCCGATTCCTACCTGCAGGTACAGCAACGTGCCCTGCCACGGCATGATCGAATCGCTGCGGTAGATGCGCCCGCAGCACACCTCGAAAGCGCCCTTGTCCGGATAGTTGTCGAAGACGTTCTCGACCCCGAGCTTCACGGCATAGCGGTCCCGGAATGTCCAGGCAGCCTCCACGTCCACCAGCGCCTCCGCCCCGAAGTCCTGCGTCGTCGCGAGGCTCGTGTCCAGCGTGTTCTCATACTCGCCGTAGTAGCGCGCGCGCACCATGAGGTCGAGCCGGCCGCGGGTATGGCTCGCCGTCAGTACGCCCTGCAAGGCCGGAACGCCCTCCTCGATGTCGTGCTCGGCCTCCGCGTCCACGTAGCGGCCGCGCGCGAGCAACTTCGTCCGGTTCAGGTTGAACGCCCCCTGCAGGGTCGTGACGCCGAGGCGCGAGTGGATATGCCAGGTGGCGACCAGGTCCAGGCCGCTGGTCTCGGTGTCGACGTCATTGGTGAAGAAGCGCACCTGCGCGATGTCGGTCGCCCCCGGCACTCCGAGTGCCGAGAGTTGCGCCGCTTCCAACGGCCCCACGGCGAACTGCGAGGACAGCACGATGCGGTCGTCGAGGCGGATACTGTAGTAGTCGAACGTCAGGTCCAGCTCGTCGAAGAGCGTCGCCGCGAGGCCCAGCGTAAAGGACCGGGAACGCTCGGCGTCGAGGGCAATGCCGCCGAACAGCGCCGCAGCCGGGTGGGTGCTGGGGAAGATCCCCTCCGCCTGCGGAAGTCCCTCGGCGTTGACGCGAGTGGAAACGTTGGTGGTGGAGATCTGGCCAGGCGTCGGGGCGCGGAAGCCCGTCCCCACGGAGGCCCGCAGGTTCAGATCCCCGGTCAGCCTAAACCGGGTCGCAAGCTTCCCGATCGTGACCGCGCCGAAGTCCGAGAAATCCTCGTGGCGTACCGCCAGGTTGCCGAGCCACCGGTCGCTCAGGTCCGCCTCGACGTCCACGTACGCCGCACGGCTGCGGCGATCGACCCTCGAGGCAAACGTCGGCGGATAGCCCGGAAAGCCGTTCGAACCGACGGGTACCGCGTTGTTGACGGGGTCGCCCTCAGGGCAGAGCGCGCCCACTGCCTCGAAACCCGGGATACGGCATTCGACCGTCACGAGATCATCCGTGGGGTCCGCGTCCACCTCCGCCTGCGTGATCTCGAAGTTGAACGGGTCGGGACGTGCGAACGGCCCCACGCGATGCGACAGCGCATCGCCGCGTTCGATGCCATAGCCCTCTTCCCGATACTCGAACCCGAACGCGAAGTTGACCGGGGTGGGCAAACCCGCGCCGAACGCCAGCGTGAAGTCGGCGTTGACGGCGATCTCGTCGTTCACGAGATTGCCCGGACGGAAGCGCGTGGGCGTGTCCGGACCCAGCGACGGGTTCATCGTGTTCGCGATGCGGTAGCGAATCTCGTCGGAGCCATAGCCGGCCGAGAGGTCGAACGTGAAGCCCGAGCCGCGTTCTCCACGAACTCCGAACACCGCCGCATAGTCGGTGACGTCCCCCGAGAACTGCGGAGTGAACCCAGCCGGGTAGAGCGCCGCACGCGGGTCGTGGATGGAGCCGTCCGCGAGACGCACCGGCAGCAGCTGGGCCACGCCGGGGCGCCGGTAGAAGAACCCCCCGGTCTGGTCCTTCGTGGCGTGGCTGCCGAACGCGTACAGTTCCACTTCGGAACCCAACGGCAGCGCCGCGTTCACGAAGAACATGGCCTGCTCACGTTCCGGCTGGCCCCAGACCTGGGCCGGGCGCCTGAAGCTCCGTGCGCCTCCGATGCGGTGGAAGTTGTCCGCAAAGCGCGTGTCGAGGTCGTCCGGAATGCCGTCGCTGCCCCGCGCCGCCTGCAGGACCTCTCCGGTCGGCGAATAGGCATACGTCAGGGCGTCGGGCCCGTGGTAGGTCACGCCGTCGACGGTCAGGCTGCTTCCCGTGGCCTCCAGCGGCGTCAGGCCCGAACTGCCGATGCCGATGTCGTAGGGCTCGGAGCGGCTCGTCGGATCGGACTGCGAGAACTGCGCGCTCACGTTGACGAATCCGGTGGCGCCGAGCGGAAAGCCGACGTTGCCCTCGAGCGTCGCCTCGTCCCCGTCGTCCTCCGCGTAGCCCCCCACCCGGGCGCGCAGGTCGAAGCCGGTGTCGTCCGTCCTGAGCTTGAAGTTGAGCACGCCGGCAATGGCATCCGAGCCGTACTGCGCCGCGGCCCCGTCGCGCAGCACTTCCACGGCGTCGATGGCGATGGACGGGATGCTGCCGATGTCCACGCCGTGGGCGCCGAAGCCGCCCAGTTGCATCAATGCCGCGCGGTGACGGCGCTTGCCGTCCACCAGCACCAGCAGGTGGTGAGAGTCGAGACCCCGCAGATGCACCGGGCGAATGAACGAGGCGCCGTCCGAGATCGGCTGACGGCGTGCATTGAAGGACGGCACGATGGCGTTCAGCACGTCGACCAGGTCGGACGAGTTGACGCTGTCCACCTGGTCCGAGCCGAACACGTCCACCGGCACCGCGGTGTCGGCGGCGGCCCGCGCGCGAACGCGGGTGCCGATGGTGACCACTTCCTCGATGTGGTAGCGCCCGGACAGTTCTGCGTCCGGCTCGGCGTTCGGGGCTTCGGCCCCGGCGGAGGCAGCCGTCCAACAGACTCCGAGCGAGGCCAGCAACGCGCCACGCCACGGCGAGCCCAACAGCCCGGCAACACGCCCATTCCACCAACACGACTCCGCGGGGGACCGCTGCATCGCCTCTCCTTGATCCAATCCGTTCCGCACGCCCGCGTCGGGCTTGCAGACCCACGACGGCTACCGACGACCCATCGCGCGCAGGTCCCGATGGGCCTTCATCGACCGCGCATTGTAGGTGTTCCGTGCGGATTACGAACGAGCCGCGACGATGACGATCTCCTCGCTCGCAGGGGTGAAGGGACCGCCCAGCCAGTCTCCAGGACAGGCTTCGACCGTGAGCCCCCCTTCCGCACCAATGCGGCGCCACCACGACGTGTCACCCGTTCGAAGTAGAAGTCGTCGCCGGCCATCCACGGGTTGAACAAGTCGTAGAGGCTGGCGATCCGCACGTCCTCGAATATGTCGTCGACGTCGCTCACGAAAGTCATCGGCGCCCTGGTGTGCTGCGGGATCGACCACGTCCCGTTCCCGCCCGGCAGACCGGGGCGAGCGCGTGCGTTCAGTCTGCCGCGTCGAGCCAGTACGCGCCTTCCGGAAGGCGCCGGATATGCCCCGCGGTCGGCGTCGCGAAGTGCGTGCCGATCACCAGGATGTCCTCGTCGACGTACTTCTCGAGCAACGTCTCGCGCGTCTTCTGGCCCTGTTTCTGGTCGTAGTCCGCGGAACTGCACCAGTCCAGGCGCGCCATCTGTACCGGGTGGTGGATGCAGTCGCCCGTAATGAGGGCTTCCTCACCCCGCGACGCGATGTGCACACTGACGTGGCCCGGCGTGTGTCCGGGCGTGGGTTCCAGCCACACCTCGGCGCACAGGCGGTGCTCCATCTCGACCAAGTCCGCGAGGCCGGCCTCGACGATCGGCCGCACCGAGTCCGAAAGCACCGGACCGTAGCCGCCCTCGTCCTCGTTGGCGTCCCAGTATTCCCACTCCCGTGCGCCGATGAGGTACCGCGCGTTGGGAAATGTCGGCACCCACTCGCCGTCGACGAGCATGGTGTTCCAGCCGACGTGGTCCACGTGGAGGTGCGTGCAGAGCACCGTGTCGATGGACTCGCGCGGGTAGCCCGCGGTGACGAGATCGTCGAGGAACGCCGTCTGCAGGTGGCTCCAGGTGGGAATCGCGCGCTCCTTGTCGTTGCCGATGCACGTGTCGACCAGGATGCGGCGCTGCCCGGTGTCCACCACCAGCGCGTGGATGCTCATGATGAGGTTGCCCTGCTCGTCCATGAAATGCGGCTGCATCCAGGGATACTCGAGGCACGCCTCGCGGGTGGCGTCCGGGAGGATGAAGCGGGATCCGCCGGCGACCTCCATCTCGACGATCCTGGAGATCCCGACACCGCCGATCTCCCACCGCTTCACGAATCCGCTGACATTCGACATCGCTTCCGCTGCCTCCCCTTTTCTCTGCTCGACGCGTCGCCCGGCACATCGTGGCTCGGGCACGACCTCACCCCGCACTGCCGGAATGATATGTTGCTTCTGAGCCCGTCAGGTAGCCTCAAGTGCTTGATCTTGGCTCACAGCCCGTCGGACTTGGGCCGCAGATTTTGGAATGGACGTCACGGATCAAAAACACTGGGGCGCCGTCCGGGTTAGCATCGTCACCATCATTCGGAAGCCCGATCCGGGTGCGTCCCGATGATGGTTGGCAGCGTTGTTCACCGGGGCATCGCAATATGAAGATATGGGTGGACGCCGATGCGTGCCCTGTGGTGATCAAGGAAATCCTGTTCAGGGCGGCCGAACGGACCGGGGTGAAGGTGACCCTGGTCGCCAATCAACCGATTCGTGTTCCGGCGTCCCGACACATCGAGTTCGTGCAGGTCAGCGCGGGGTTTGATGTCGCGGACAACGAAATCGTGAAGAGAGCCGGGAGTGGCGACCTCGTCATCACCGCCGACATACCGCTGGCGGCCGAAGTGATGGAGAACGGCGTCCATGCGCTCAACCCGCGCGGCGAACTATATTCCACGGAGACCATCCGTCAGCGGCTCAACATGCGCGACTTCATGGATACGTTGAGGGCCAGCGGGATAGACACCGGCGGACCGCCGGCGTTGACCAAAAGCGACCGGATGTCGTTTGCCAACCGTCTGGACCAGATGTTGACCAAATACGCGAAGGGTTGAGTGATCCCCTGAACTGAGTCGCCGTCGGCATTCGGCTAACAAAGCGGCCGGCGACTGCAGCGCCCGCCCGTGCCGAGCGCGGCTGCTGCGAGACGGGACGGGACAAGCCCGTCCCCTACGAGGACCAGGGGCTTGCGCCGTAGAACGGCACGACAGGGCCGTTCAAGGCGCAAGTCCATAGGACGGGGGGGGGCCCTGGGGCCAAGCGCCGAGCCGTCAGGCGAGGCGTGTGTGGCGACGCTACCGGGACAGCAGGGCCCGCCGGACAGTGTCCGGTTCCTTGCGGATTACCTGCAACAACGCTGACGCGGCGCGAGCCCTGTTCCCACTTGCGGTAGCCGGACAGGCTCATGCCGACGAGCGGTGCCATCTGGGTACATGCCGCAATAGATGGTGCGCGCCGTCTATGCGTCGCCGGCCGGTGGTAGCGTCGGCTCCGGTCGGTAGTCGGGCAGCAAGGCCATCGTCCTGCAGCTTCGGAGAGCGTGCCAGGCACGGGCGCGGCCCCTTGTCCAATGAGAAAGTGAGGGTGAAATCGTCCGATCCGTGAAGTTGCGGGGGTCGGATGTCCTTATGGCGATTCGAGGGATGATCGGGTCACTGCGGTGGATGGTCAAGCGCCGGATTGGGCTTGGGAGCGTAGGCGTTCGGGCATGCGAGGTGGTCGGTGGCGGGTCAAGGGCGAGCGCGACGCGGGCACGGCGGCGGGGCTGGCGAAGCGGTGTTGCCTGGTGTCGGCGGCGGGTTCGGGCACGGCGTCGAGGCGTCGCGGTCGGCGCAGCGGACCCTTGACGCGCCTGACGGGAGAGTACCCTGGGAGGCAGGGATCGGCGGTCGTCGCGGCTGATCGGGGATGGGTGCCGAGCGGCGGGGAACATTCCTTCCCGGCGAGCCACCCGACCGCCGAACCCTGCCTCCCGGCGAGGGCGGGGGTTCGGGGGCTGGCCCCCGGCGCGGGGCTGCGGCACGGCGTTCGGAGTCGCGACGCTCATCCGGCGGCGCGCGCCGGGGCCATGCCGGCGGCAATGCGCAGGAACAGCGCGCGGCGCTCGGTCTGGACGCGGCGCGCGGCGTGGAGGTCGGTCTCCGCGGCGGCGGCCGCGTCGAGCAGGGCGAAGTCCATGCCCGGCTTGAGATACACCTGCGCGTTCGGGAGCGAGCGGAACCTGGCGTAGGGGGTCATGACGTCACGGGCGAGGTACTTGCGACGGACCTTGCCGGCGTCGTCGCGGTACTCCGTGGCGAACAGGCACGGCCGGTGGAAGTTGAGGAACGGCGACAGGGTGCCGTGGGCGAAGCGGCTCACGTCGGGCGCGAAGCGTTGCGGGATGTGGTCGTGACCGAACCACCTGCGCACGACGCTGGCGTTTTTGCCCTCGACGAGGGCGTTGTCGTTGGAGGTGCGGGCGCGGGACTTGGTGAACCGCTCGACGCGGAGCTTTTCGAGCAATTCGGCGACGCGGTGGTTGATGTACTCGCTGCCGTTGTCCGCGTGGAAGCCGAGGATGCGGAACGGGAACGACAGCAGCAGGCCTTCGAGCAGCGGCAGAAGGAAGCGCTCCGAGATGCCGGCCACGGCGCCGACAAACTCGTACTGGGTGACCTCGTCCACCAGGTTGATCAGGTAGAGGCCCTTGACGCCGTCGCGGTCCCCCTGGTGGACGGTGTCCACGCGCACGTGTCCCGGCCGGCCCTCGGGCTCCGGGGCCTGGCGCAGGCCGATGGCCACGGCCGTCCCCTGCGTCTTCGTCCACACGGTGCGCTTCGCGCGGTACGTCGCGGAGCCGCGCAGGTTGTAGGGAGATCGTCGCGAGGCGCTCGAAGCGCGGGTCGCCGAACACCTCGAACTGGCGCCGCAGGACCTCGCGCGTGGCCAGCCCGGACATCTGCCCGTAGGCCTCGTCGACCTCCGCCAGCAGCCGGATGTCCGCCGCCGTGTACTTGCGCGCGAACGGCCGCCCCCGGCTGCCGCCGCGGCGGTCCCGGACCGCGCCGGTCTCGCGCCACTGCCGGACCAGGCGCTCCGTCTGCTGAAGCGAGATGCCCGTCGCGGCGACGAGGAACTTGAGAACCACGCCCTTGTCGTGCTTGCCGAGATGCCGGTAGCCGAAGCGGTCCAGCGTGTCCCGGACGAAGCCGTAGGCCTCTTCGCGGTCCCGCGGTTGGAAGTCCACAGCCTCGTTGCCTTCGACGAAGGCGCAAAGCTGTCCGATTGTGCGTAGCCGCCGCGTCTGGATGTCCACGATCATCACCGAATGATGCGCCGGACACCCGCTTCACCCTCATTTCGCGTTGGAATCGCTGCTTCGCTTCACCCTCACTTCGCGTTGGACAACTCTCGCGGTCGCCCCTGGTCCGACGCCCTGCTAGACTCACGCCGCTTCGGCGGTTGCTCGGGAACGGTCGTGCCGGTCCCGCTTTTTCGGCATGGCCTGACGAGTTCCCCAGCGGCGCCCGGTTGCGCGCAGCGATGCCGGGGACTGCGCGACTCGATCTGAAAAACCATTTGGCAGCAGTATCTTATCTCCGGGCAGGGGGAAGCCTCTCATGGGAATCCGCGACATTGCATCCACGCTGGTACAGGTCCCCACGCTACTGAAGCTCAAGAAGGGCATGCAGCCGCGTTCCTCGACCGACAAGGACTGCATCGCGCGCCTCGTCGAGGACAAGGCGACCCGACTCGGCGCGCACACGGCGGTGGTCTTCGAAGGCCAGACCGTCACCTGGGCGGAACTGAACGGCCGGGCCAACCGCTACGCGCACACCCTCGAGTCGCTCGGCGTGGCGCGCGGCGACACGGTCAGCGTCCTCATGGAGAACCGCATCGAGTTTCTCGCCGCCGTCGTGGCGCTGAACAAACTCGGCGCCACCGCGGGTCTCATCAACACCAACCTGCGCGAGCAGCCGCTCATCCACTGCATCACGGTCACGGAGTCGACGAAGTGCATCTTCGGCGGCGAGTTGACGGAAGCCATCCAGAGCGTCAAGGCCGAACTCCACCTGGCCGAGGGCTCGGACTACCTGTTCGTGCCGGACGGCGAGATGTCGGCACCGAACTGGGCAAGCGATCTCGACGCCGCGAGCCGGGCAGCGCGCGACCACAACCTGCCACAGACCGCCGACCTGACGCTCGGCGACACCGCCTGCTACATCTTCACTTCCGGCACCACAGGATTGCCGAAGGCGGCCGTGCTCTCCAACCGCCGCTACCTGATGAGCGCAGCGCTCTCCGCGCAGGCCGGGCTCATGTGCACGCCGGAGGATCGGATCTACCTCTGCCTGCCGCTCTACCACGGCACCGGCCTGATGATTGGCGTCGGCGCCTCGTTCGCGTCCGGGGCGTCGATGTTCATCCGGCGCAAGTTCTCCGCCAGCAACTTCCTGCGTGAAGTTCGCGAACACGACACGACCTGCCTGATCTACATCGGCGAGATGTGTCGCTATCTCTGCAACACCCCGCGCGCGGACGACGACCACGTCAACCCGCTGACCCGGATGATGGGCAACGGCCTGCGCCCGGACGTGTGGATGGACTTCAAGCAGCGCTTCGGCGTCAAGCGGATCGCCGAATTCTACGGGGCCAGCGAAGGCAACGTCGCCTTCGCCAACCTGCTGAACAAGGATCAGACGATCGGCATGACCTCCGCCAAGGTCGCGCTCGTCCAGTACGACATCGACGCCGACGAGATCGTCCGCAACGACGCCGGACACTGCATCGAAGTAGCGCCCGGCGAACCGGGCCTGCTGCTCGGCGAAATCAACGCCGAGGCGGCGTTCGAGGGCTATACCAACGCCGAGGCGACGGAGAAGAAGATCGTCCGCAACGTCTTCGAGGAAGGCGATGCCTGGTTCAACTCGGGCGACCTGCTGCGCACCATAGACGCCGGCTTCACGCTCGGCTACCCGCACTACCAGTTCGTGGACCGGGTCGGCGACACGTTCCGCTGGAAGTCCGAGAACGTGTCCACCAACGAGGTCGGCGAGATCGTCAACGGGTTCGAGCAGGTGGAGTTCTGCAACGTGTACGGCGTCGAGGTACCCCGGGCGGACGGCCGGGCCGGCATGGCGGCGTTGCGGCTGCACCAAGGGGTCGAGGAACTCGACGTCCAGGGCTTCACCGAGTACGTCTCCCGCGAACTGCCCTCCTACGCGCGGCCGGTCTTCCTGCGCGTGCAAAGGGATATCGAGGTCACCGGCACGCTGAAGATGGTCAAGGGCGACCTCAAACGCGAAGCCTACGACATCGACGCCGTGGAAGACCCGATCTACGTCCTCGCACCGGGTACGGACACCTACCGGCCCCTCGATGCCGACCTCTATGCCGCCATCGGGGCGGGAGAAGCCGGATTTTGACGGCTACGCGCCCGAAGGCCCTGCTACTCGATCTCGGCGGGGTCGTTATCGACCTGCACCCGCGCGCCTGTTTCGAGTACTGGGCGGACAGGGCAGGTGTCGATGTCCGGGATATCGGTGCACGTTGGGGAGGCATTGACGATGCCTACCGGGCACACGAAATCGGCGCGATCGACTTCGCCGCCTACGCGAAACGTCTCTCGACACGGCTCGGCATCGAGCTGACCGTGGACGACTGGCGAAGCGGGTGGAACGAGCTCTTCTCCGGGGCCTTTGGCGAGGTCGCGGAGGCCCTGCCGAGGGCCGCCGCGCAGATGCCCGTCTACTGCTACACCAACACCAACGCCGAGCACCAGGCCGCCTGGCAGGCGCGCTACGGACACCTGCTGACGCCGTTCAGGAAGATCTACGTCTCCTCCGAGATCGGTCGGCGCAAGCCGGATGTCGCCTCGTTCGTCTGGGTCGCCGCGGACATGTGCGTCACCCCCGCCAACATCCTGTTCCTCGACGACAGCCGCGAGAACATCGCGGGGGCGGCCGCCGCGGGCATGCGCACGCTGCACGTGACGGGGCCGGAGGTGACGCTCGGCCTGCTGAACGAGATGGCCGCCTGACGCGCGCTGCGCACACGACGATTCGGAGCATCCATGAGCAACGCCACCCAAGCCGATCCGGGCCTTTTCGCCACGCTGTACAGCGCCCGCGCCCTGCGTCGATTCAAGCCGGACCCGATCCCGGAGGAAGTGCTGTTCCAGATCATGGACGCTGCCATCCGCGCCCCCACCGGCCAGAACGCCCAGGACTGGCGCTTCATCCTGGTGCGCGATGCGCAGCACAAGGCGAAGATGCAGGAGTGGGCGCAGATCCCGTGGCAGCGTTACCAGCGGCGTTACGCCGACAGACCTGAGGAGTTGGACGCCCTGCCGAGGTCGCAGCGGCTGTCCCTGCGGAGCGTCGAGCACCTTGTCCATCACCTCGCGAGCGCGCCGGCGATCGTCCTCGTACTCGGACTCCAGGGTCGGCACAGCACGCCAGGGGGCAGCGCGTTTCCGGCCGTGCAGAACCTGCTGCTCGCCGCGCGCGGCCTCGGTCTCTCCGGCTCGATCTTCAACCTGCCGCTGTCGCACGAGGAGGAACTGCGGGAGATGCTCGGCATTCCCGACAACAACCAGATCTATTGTGCGCTGCCGATCGGCTATCCCACCGACCGCCATGGGCCGCTCGGGCGCAAGCCGGTACAGCAAGTGGTCTACGACGGCGGGTTCGGCAAGAAGTGGGCGTTTGCGGAGGCCCAGCCGGACACGGGGTGGGAGGAGAAGTGGCTGTAGCAGGGGTACGCCCAGTTGCCCGCCTCCCGCGTGAGGAGTGACGCAAGTGCAGCTCGCCATCGAGATCGGCGGCGCACGGCCGGACAGCCTCGGCCTGCTCGTGGACTGGGTCCGTCACGCGGAGCGTCTCGGTGTTTTCGGTGCGGGTTGAGATCGGCCACGACGTCGAGGAGATGATTCGCCGGCGCAAACCGGGCGTCGCCTTCAACATGGACGGCATGGGCTCGGCCACCACCAACTACTACAACGATGCGTTCCGGCGCACCGGCTACGCGGAGGACGCGCAGGCGGTGCAGTCCCTGTGGATCGCCGGTGCGCGCGAAGCGGCCGCCGACCGCGTTCCCGACGCGATGGTGACGGAGTTCAGGCGGTGGGGACCAGGGAGATGGTCCGCGAGCGCCTCCGCAGGTACAGTGAAGCGGGCGTGACGACGTTGAAGCTCGGCCTCGACAGCGCGCCGCTCGGCCCTGCCCGCTTCGAACTGTTGGAGAACATTGTCGACCTGGTGGAGGAAATCCAGTGAAACTCTACATGGTGCCGCTAGCGCCCAACCCGACCAAAGTCATGCTCTACATCGCCGAGCGCGCCGAACTCGGCACGGACATGGGCATCGAGCAGATCGTGGTGAACACGGTGAAGCGGCGCAATCGCGAGCCCGAACACCTGGCGAGGAACCCGTTCGGCACCTTGCCGGTGCTGGAACTCGACGACGGTACCTACCTCGTGGAGTCGCTCGCCATCATCGAGTACCTGGAGGACCGGTTCCCCCACGGCGCGCTGCTCGACGGGAGCGCCGAGGCCCGTGGCAAGGCGCGGGACGTGGAACGCATTGTCGACCTGCGCGTCGCCGGTCCCATGGCCGCCTACGGACATGCGACGAACTCGCCGCTCGGGTTGCCGCCCGACCCCGAGAACGCCGCGCAGATGAAGGCCAACCTGCAGGTTCCCCTCGACTACCTGGAGAATCTCCTGCTGGACGATCGCCCGCTCATGCTCGGCGAGCAGGTGTCGATCGCCGACTGCACGATGCAGGCGTCCCTGCAGTTCCTGCGCTACATGGAAGCGGACGTCTTCGGCGACCGTCCCCTGCTGCGCGCATGGGACGAGCGCTACCGGGCCCGGCCCGCGGCACAGAAAGTGCTGCGCTGGTAACCGGCCTGAGCCCCGCGCGGGAGATGTAGGGGACGCCCTTGTGGCGTCCCGTTCCGGATGCATGCACGACGCCCTGCGGGCGACCACGAGGGTCGCCCCTACACGCGCATCCGGCGCAGCGCCGGCATGACTTCCTCGACGAGTCCCGTCCAGGGGCCGACGAAATAGAGGTGGTTCAGACCGAGTTCGACCAGGGGGGCGAGCCGGTCGATCACCTTCGCGGCGCTTCCGACGGCCGCGAACCAGTCCATGAACCCATCGTCGAGCACGGCCACGTGGGGCGCATCGCCCTGCGTGTGGTGGCTGGTGTCGTATTCCGTCACGAGCTTCTCGGTGACGTTGCGCATGATCTCCGGCTGGTGTTCGAAATCCGCGCCGACCGATGCGCTGAAGTGGGCAAACGTCGCGATGCCCCCCTGGATCGCCTGGCGCACCGCCTCCTCGTCGTCGTCGACGCAGACGTTCACGTAGGCGCCGACCGGTATCTCCCCCGGATCGCGGCCGGCGGCGACCGCGGCGTCGCGCACCTGCCCCAGGCCCCACGCGATCCGCTCGGGATCGACGCCCACCGCCAGGGTCACCCGGTCGCCAAGCTCCGCCGCGAGCTTGAGCGACTTCGGACCGGAGCCGACCATGTCCACCGGGACCTTGCGGGCGTCGATCTGTTCCAGCCAGCGCAGGCGGCTCGCGAAGCCGTTCTGATCGACGGTTCCGCCCGAGAGATAGGCCTGCAGCTCGCGCACGTAGTCGCCGTAGACGCGCATGGAAGCGGGCTTCCTGCCCACGTGCAGCACGGCGCTGTCGCCCCGTCCGATCCCGAGGATGGCGCGGTTGCCGCATTCCGCCTGCACGCTGATGATGCTCGCCGCCGTCACGGAGGGATGGCGCGTAAGCGGATTGGTCACGCCGGTCGCGAGCTTGATCGTGCTCGTCGCCTGGCCGCACAGCATGAGTTGTGTGTAGACGTCGCCGCGCAGGCACTGGCTGTCCGTCACGTGCAGGATGTCGAATCCCGCGCGCTCGGCGGCCACTGCGATGGGCACGGCCTTGCCCGGCGTCGCAAAGACGGCGGTGGCGAATTCAATGGGCATGAGCTTCTCCGAATCCAGGTCTGCGCAGGCGTCACTCCCGCGCCAGCTGCGCCTCCAGCCTCGCGCCGCGGAGTATGTTGGACAACGCGTAGTTGCCTTCGTGGCAAGCGTACTCGTACAGCGGCCCCGCCGTGACGCCGCGGGACGCCTGATCCGTCGTCATCGGGACGGACGCGGTCCAGGCGCGCGTGAACATCTCGGGGTCCTCCACCGTGAAGGAGTAGTCGATTGTCTGTTCGTCCACCCGGCGCAGGCGTTCCACGACGGTGAGCGACGGACGCGCCGCGCGCCACGGCCATGCCCAGTAGTAGTCGGCCTTGTCCGCGAATCCCTTCGAGACGATCACCAGGGTGTCGCCCTCCCAGTGTCCCCGGGCGTCGCCGAGCCACTGCCCGACCTCCTCGGGAATGAACGGACGGCCGTCCAGGGGAACGATGCGGTACTCGTGG
Source organism: Candidatus Azotimanducaceae bacterium (assembly GCA_965248075.1). GTDB lineage: Bacteria > Pseudomonadota > Gammaproteobacteria > Pseudomonadales > Azotimanducaceae > VXNE01. Next base: position 462,987 of record CBDFIL010000001.1, read on the forward strand.
TACATCTCGTGGACGATCGCCAGGTGGTCCTCCGTCTGGAAGATCTGATAGTTCATGTTGTAGGGCTGCAGCGGCGCCATCGTCACGCCGTCGGACAGGCATCGTTCGCCAGTGTCCATGTCCCTGTACGAGTAATACGGCCCGATCCCGTAGCGCGCGCGTTGGGCATCCGAATCCGCCAGGGCCTCCGCACGCCAGGGAATGCGCCCGTCGGCGGGATCGACGACGAGCGCAACGCGCCCGTCGGGGAGCGCCTTCATGCCCGGGTCGAGCCATTCGCGGTTGTAGCCGCCCACGCTGCCCGGCGGTGGTGGCTGGTCGATCGCCGCCCACATGGCCTCCGCCTCCGCCTCCAGTTGCGCGCGCTGCTCGGGCGTCAAGCGGGCGTCGGTCATCGTGTCCGGCCGCTCGAGCGGAGTGAGCGTGGCCGGCGTCCACACGCCCTGCAGATCCGGCTTGCCCCAGGGCGTCCGAGGTGCGTCACCGAGGGCCGCGGTCGCCAGGCACGCCACGCATACCGCCAGCGCAATCGATCGTTCAGTCATCGGGCTTCTCCCTCGTGAGGTCTCCGTACATGCGCTCCTCCACAAACTCCACGCACTTGAAGTCGAGCAGTTGCGCGCGTGGGTCCCTGTCCCGGTAGAGCAGCACGGAGAGGGTCCACGGCCGCTCGTAGACTTCGGGATCCGTCAGCGTCGCTTCGTAGCGCAGGTGATTCGGGCCCTCCAGCGTATAGCGTTCCTCGACGTGCAGCGCCGCGCCGTGAAAGTTCCCCGCCTGATCGAGCCAGGTGTCGGGCAGCTGTGCGGTCACATCGACCGCCAGCGTGTCGCCCTCCCACCGCCCGAGCGAATGACCCATCCAACCGTCGATCGGCGCCTCGAAGTCGGGCCGGTCCAGATAGATGGTGCGGCTCGCCTGGGCGAACTCGTATGCGATGAGGACGTGGGTCGGCGTCTGCAGGATCTGCAGGGGATACGGCAGGTAGTTGGCGCGCGGCACCCCGGGCAGGTAGCAGTTGCGCAGCGGATCGAGCGCGCCCCGGTCCCGGAAGTTCTCGTTTTGCCGGAGCCGCGCCCACGGCTGGTACGGAATCCTGCCGCCCGCGACGATGCCGAGCCCGCCGCGTGCGGCGGCGAGCGCGTCCGGCGCCGTTCCGGGGCCCGCGTGGGCCGCGTGCGGCTCGACGTTCCAGTGCGCGCTCGACGGGGTCTGCCAGATGCCGTTCAGATCCGGCGTTTCCTGCTCGGCGCACCCGGCGACACCGACGAGCAGCCCTGCCAACGCGGCCATGGTTCGCACTACGCTCTCCCTTCTCCCCCTGCCGATCGCATCCATGCAAGCCTCAAGCCCGCCGCCCCTCTCCATCCACCCCGATCAGGAGCCGCTCGCGTGACCCGAACCGGCGCCTGGGGCCCCGTGCCCGGCAAGCGTCTCCGCGACCTCGGCATAGTGCCGCTTGGCGTTCTGCCCGGTGGCATGGCGTTGCGCCCGCGCGAGGCTCGCCCGCGCCTCGCTCCGGTCGCCGAGCTGCAACTGGGCCATGCTGCGCAGGTAGTGGAAGCGGTGGTCGTCCGCCTTCAGCCCCAGCGCCCGGTCCACCGCCGCCAGCGCGTCGACATAGTCGAGTTCCTCATAGGCCACCTGGGCAAGCGCGTAGTGATAGTACGGGTTGCGCCTGCGGTAGTGCTCGACGCGCCGCGTGAACGCGTCCGAGCGGGCCATGTCCCCGAGCCTGGCGTAGGCGGCCGCGAGACCCGCCATCGCCGGCCGACTGCGGCTGTCGATCCGCAAGGCCCGGTAGTGGGCGGAGAGCGCGTGTTCGTACGCGCCCTGCTTCGAATAGAACGCCCCGAGGTTCACCCACAGGTCCGCGTTGCGCGCGTGGGTCTCGAGTGCCTTGGCGAGGTAGGCGAACGCGCGGCGGAGGTCTCCCGCCCGCCAGTGATTCACCGAGAGATTGTTGAAATAGAGTGCTTTCGCGTAGGCATCGCTGACCAGCGTCGAGTCGTAGTCCTGGGTGTCCACGCGGTTGAAGTCGACCGTCAGGTCGCCGCGCGCGGGACCGTGCAGCTCGGCGTTCGGCACCAGCACGTTGATGTGCGTGTTGCGAAACAGGAGGCCCAGATCCGAATCGAAGCTCGGCGGTACGTCGACGATCTGGTAGCGGGCATCGAGGCGCGCCAGGCGCGCCAGCGCCACGAAGAGGTTCGTGAACGACAGGCAGTTGCCGGCCTTCGTCGCGAAAGTGTCCGAGGCGGTCTGGGTGAGGTGCCGTTCGTAGCCGCGCTCGAAGTAGCCGTTCTCCACCAGCTTGCGCAGCAGTCGCGCCGCGCGCGCGACGGAGGTACTGCGACTGCGGATGTGCGGGTCCACGAAGGCGTGCATGGCCTCGCTCGATTCCAGCACGTGCGCATCCGGGACCTCGTCGCTCGCGACGGCCTCGCCGAACACGACAACGCCGGACAGCAGGCGCTCCGAGGAGATCGCCTCTCTGGTCGGATCGTCGGGGAGTGTCTGGCAGGCGCAGAGGGTAAGCGCAGCCACGACGGCCACGGCGAGCCCCACCCGCACCGGTGTCCCCGTGCTGCTCCGGGCATCCATACCTGCTCCGAAACGGGCGGCAGGCGCCTGATTTACAATCGTGCGCCGCATGATCCACATCGCGGTGCCATGCTAAACCCGCCGTCGCATGCACACAACGAACCCCGGCGCAGGAGCCGCAAGGCTCGCGTTGCGCAGCGACGTGCCCGGACCATGACCCTCGCCGCCCTGTGGGTCGCCTGCTCGGCGCCGACGGCACTCGCCGCCTACGCCTTCGACTCGGGGGAACTCCTGGCCACGCCGGGCTCCTGGCCGGCCTGGTCCGAGATGCTCGCCCGCCATGACACGCAACGCGACAGCGTCGAAGCCTGCATCGAGAACCAGGACGCCTGCCCGCGCCGCGCGAAGTCGCTGCACGCCATCGTGAGCAAGGGCGCCGACCTGTCCCGGGAGCAGCAGATCCAGCTCGTCAACCGCTATGTCAACCGCAAGGGCTACCGCTACGACCGGCGCCAGACCACGCATTCCGACGTGGGCAGGGTCGTGCGGGTTTCCCACTGGAAGACGCTGTGGGAGTTCATGGAGAAGGGCGGCGACTGCGAGGACTACGCGACGGCCAAGTACTTCCTGCTGCGCCGGCTCGGGTTCTCACCCGACGACCTGCGCGTGGTCGTGGTCTACGACCGGCGCTACCGGGCGCACCACGCCGTCGTGGCCATCCGCTACGACGCCGAGAACACCTGGCTGCTCGAGACGGACAACCACATCTACCGGCGCCACAAGCCGGCCGAGTACCGATACGTCTATGCCGTCAACGAACTCGGCATCTGGGACCACGACGTTCGGGTGCCGAAGAAGCGCAAGCGGTGAGGCGGCCGGCGGCGGCGCCGACGTTGCAGTCCGCGTCATGACGTCGCCAGGGCCTCCGCTACGACACTCTGCAACCATGCGCCAATGTAATCTCACCGACTCAATGGTATTCTAGGAGGCCATTGTCAGGATCTGACATCATTGTTCGCCATGCCGGAGTTCACGACAACGATCACGCAGCGGAGCCAGGTCACCGTTCCCGTCCAGGTACGGCGAGCACTGGGTCTCAAGCCGAGAGACAAGGTCACATTCACCATCGACGAAGGCGTTGTCCGGCTCAAGCCAGCGTCCTATACCCTGAAATCCGTGTACGGCTCGGTCCAGGCGGCCGAGCGGCCCGAGGACTTCGACCGCATCTCTCGTGACGCCAAGGCGGCGAAGGCCGAGTTGACTCTCGAGAAGCTTCGCGAGACGTGAGGTTCCTGGACACCAACGTCGTTCTACGCTTGCTGACAAGAGACGACGAAGCCAAGGCCAACGCCTGTTACGAACTCTTCGAGCGCGTCGAAGCCGGCGAAGAGGAGTTGTTCACCTGCGAGGCCATCGTTGCCGAAGTCGCCTATGTGCTCTCGTCGTCGCGCGGACCGTACCGGCTGAGTCACGAGGAGATCGCCGCTCGGCTGCGGCCCATACTGGCTCTTCGCGGCCTACGGCTCCCGCAGAAGCACGTCTGCATGCACGCCCTGGATGTCTATGGCAGCTCCCGGGATCTGGACATCGAAGACGCTCTCGCGGTGGCACACATGGCGCACCGGAACATGACGGAGATCGTCAGCTACGATCGGGACTTTGATGGCCTCCCGGGCATTCGACGGATCGAGCCTGAACCTCGGACCGGCGCTTGAGCAACCAGAGGATCCGGCCCGCACGATGCTCAGGCCGCAGCGCTCCGCAGGATCCCATCCGTCCGCAAGGGGCCGCTACGGTTCCCCGCGAATGTAATGCTCGAGCTGTCCGATCGTCTCCGCCTGCTCCGCGATGATCTCGCTGAAGAGGTCCCGGAGCGACAGCATGCCGGTCACCACGCCCGCGTCTTCCACCACGAGGTGGCGGATGTGGTGGGTCTGCATCTTCTCGATGCACTGCTCGATGCGGTCGCCCCGCGCGACCTTGACCACCTCGCGCGTCATGATCTCGGAGACCTTCATCCGCTTCGACGACTTGTCCTTGAGAATGACCTTGCGGGCGTAGTCCCGCTCGGAGACGATCCCGACCAGCTTGCCGTCCTGCAGGACGGGCAACGCGCCGACGTGGCGCTCGGCCATCATCTCGATGGCTTCGTAGACGCTGGCGATGGGCACGATCGAATAGATGTTGTCGCTCGGCTTGTGCCGCAACACGTCGTTGACAGTCTTCACCGCACTTCCCGTCCCTGTTGCCGACTCAAGCTCGATTTTGCAGGCTTTAGGACGCGCTCCGCAAGGGATCGGCCCTCGCCGCCGCGGCCCGCCGCGCCTCCAGCTGCTCGCGGATTTCGGCGTGGTAGCGCTTGTCGATGCGGTAGCCGGCATAGAGGCCGGCCGCGATCAGGCCCCAGACCATCGCGAACGGCCCGTCCACGATACCCAGCCGGAACAGCACGTCCGGCGCAACCTCCCCCGGCTTCGCGTGCGACTCGAGGAAGATGTAGTAGTCGAGGGCCACCCCCGCCACGACGTGGCCGATGCCGTTGGTTGTCTTCGCGAAGAACGTGCGCGCGGAGTAGAAGATGCCCTCCTGACGCCGGCCGGTGCGCAACTCGTGCTCGTCGGCGATGTCGGCGAGCGCGGACATCACGCTGATGTTCAGGATCGAACCGCACGCCGACGAGAAGCAGCCGATGCCCACGATGAAGAGCACCAGGTCCCAGGTGGTGTTTTCGGGGGCGAGACCGAACAGCCGCAGCGTCACCGCGAGCGACCAGAAGACGCTGAGGCCGGCCGCCGTCGCGACGATCGTCCAGCGCTTGTCGAACCGGCGGTGCACGGCCGACGTCAGGGCGAAACCCAGATGGAAGCCGATCACGTTGTTGGCGATCAGCCAGCCGATCTGCAGCGGCGTGAGTTCCCAGTAGAAGGTCGCCATGTAGATGCCGAGCGTCTCGTGTGTGCCAATCATCACCGACAGGAAGAAGAGCCCGAGCAGCAGGAAGAGATAGTGGCGGTTCCTGACGGCGTCCCACATGTCGAGGAGCAACCGGCGCGGCGAAAAGCCCTCCCCGTCGTCCGGCGGTGCCTTGAGAGTGGGGATCTGGTCACGGGTGAACCAGGCGCAACCCAGGATCGCAACCACGACCAGGACGCAGCAGAACCACACGATCGGCTCGTACGCCGGCCGGTGGAGCTGTCCGCCCTGGTCGCCGAAGAACTGGTTGAACACCACGAACCAGACAAAGCAGTGCATCAGGAAGCCGCCGTAGAAGGTGAAGAGGTTGTTGTAGCTCATCACCTTGGAGCGCTGGATGTAGTCGTCGGAGAGCTCCGCCCCCATCGCCAGGTGCGGCACGGCGAACAGGGTCGTGAACGTCCGCATCAGCACCGTGAAGACCAGGAACCAGACGAACAGGCTCGTCTGCGAATCGAGCGCCCCGTCCGGCGGATGGAAGATGAGGTAGATGGTCGCCGCGAGCGGCAGCGGGGCGATGAACATGAACGGATGGCGGCGGCCGAAGCGGGAGCGGAAACGATCCGAGATCGAACCCATGAGGGGGTCGGTGATCGCGTCCGAGAAGATCCCCACCGTGACGGCGATGCCGGCCAACGTTCCGGAGAGCCCCAGGATCTGCTGGTAGTAGAAGAACGTGAGCGCGTTGAAGATCCAGTTCGTCGCGGACTCGCCGCTCGCCCCGAGTCCGAACCACAGCTTCGTCCGAAACGCGACGGCGTCACTTCCTGTTCCCGCCACGCGCTTCCCCAGATCCACGGACCAAGCCGGCGATGCTATCCCAGCGGGACGGCCCGCGCCCTGCTGTCAACGGAGACAGTGCCGACTCCCCTCCATGGTCCGCTTCGCCAAGGGGTTAAACTGACGTTCTGGAGGGTGTCCCTTGAATACCGCCTTGAATACCGAGAGATTCGTCGAGCGGGCCGAAGCGCTCGCTCCCCTGATCGCCGCGCACGCCGACCAGGCGGAACGCGAGCGCCACCTGCCCGCTGCAGTCGCGGAAGCCTTCGCGCGCGAAGGTCTCTACCGCGTCGGCGCGCCCGCGGAGTTCCACGGCGCGGAGGCCGACCCCATGACGCAGATCCGCGTCATCGAAGCGGTCTCCCGGGTCGACGGCAGCGCCGGATGGAACCTGATGATCGGCATCGAGACCTTCGGCATCATCTCCGCCGGTTTCCACAAGTGCCCGAGTCTCATCGCCGACCCGATGACGGTGATGGCGAGTTCCACCGCCGCCGTCGGCAAGGCGGAACGCGTCGCCGAAGGCTGGCTGGTGAACGGCCGGTGGCAGTTCGCGAGCGGCGTGCACAACGCGCACATCTTCGGAGCGACCGTGCAGCTCTACGAAGACGGCGAGCAGATCGACCCGATCAACCGCTACGCCATCGTGCCGAGCGAACAGATCGAAATCGTCGACACCTGGCACGTCGCCGGCCTGCGCGGCTCGGGCTCGCACGACGTGCGCCTGACCGATGTCGTCGTCCCCGAGGAGCACATCATCTCGGCCATGGGGGCCACGCGCTCCGCATCCCCGCTGCTGCACATCCCCCTCGGTACGCGCCTCGCCTACAACAAGGTCGCTGTCGCCCTCGGCATCGCCCGCGCGGGGATCGACGTGTTCGTGGACGTGGCGACCGAGAAGCACCCGCGCTTTTCGGACCGCAAGATCCGCGAACGCCCGTTTGTGCAGCGTGCCCTCGCGAACGCCGAAGCGCGCCTGCGCGGCGGGCGGGCCTCCGTGTTCGACATCGTCGAGACCGTCTGGGACCGGGTCGTCGCTGGCGAGGAAGTGCCGATGCGCGAACGCGCCCTGCTGCAGATCGTATGCTCCGATGCGGTCCGCACCGCTTCCGACGCCGTGGACACCGTGGTCGAGGCCGCAGGAACCACGGCGAACAAGCTGGGACACCCCCTGGAGCGCATTGCCCGGGACGTGCGCGTCGTGCGCCAGCATTTCACCGTGGCCCCCCATCACATCGAGGACGCGGGCCGCGTCCTGCTCGGGCTCGAACCGGAAGGCCTGATGCTGCGAATACGCTAGCCGTCGAAGCCAACCGGTACGACGCGCGCGGGCAGGAGGGAGGAGGGAGGAGCCAGGAGGGAGGGGCCATGACGGATGCAATCACGGAGCGAGTCCCGGACACGCGCGCCCGCCGGCGCCAGGTCCGTAACCGAAAGCGCACACGGCACCTCGCCTCGGGGGCTGCCCTCGCGTCCGTCCTCTGCGCGGTCGCCGGCGCCGCGGCCGAGGGCTGGCTGGCGGGCGACCACCACGTCCACAGCCACTTCAGTCCCGACGCCTCGCACCCGATAGGCGACAACGCACGGATGGCGCGGCAATTCGGCCTCGCCTGGATGGTCACGACGGACCACGGCGGGCCGAACCACAGCCGCATCGGACTCGAGCAGGCCTACCCGGAATTGCTGCGATCCCGGGCCGCGTTGCCCGAGGTCATCCAGTTTCTCGGCCTGGAACTCAACACCCCCGGCGGGGAGCACAGCAGCCTCATCGTGCCCCACACGTCCGACGAGGCCGAGGTCCTGTTCGCTCTCGAAGCCGCCTACGACGTCCGGGACGCCGATCCGCCCGATCCGGCCCGCGATACCGAACCGAAAATGATCGAAGCCCTCCGGGCCATGCGAGCACTGCCCGTACCCCCGGTGGTGATCGTCAACCACCCCTCGCGGACCGCACCCGGCCCCGGCGAGTACGGGGCGTATTCCCCGGCGGAACTGCGCCTCTGGAACGACACCGCTCCGGAAGTCGCCGTCGGCATGGCCGGGGCGCCCGGGCACCAGGCGGCAGCCCTGGCGCAGAACCTCTCGGACGGGATCGTGAGTGCTATCGAGAGCTATTTCAGACCCATCCGTGCGGCGGAATCCGGGCGGGCGCTATTGCCGCGCGGCCTGTTCCAGGGCTCGCTCACGCTCGGGGGGTTCGATGCCATGACAGCGCGGCTCGGCGGTTACTGGGATTCGCTGCTCGGGGAAGGCAGGCGCTGGTGGATCACCGCAAACTCGGACTTTCACGTTCACTTCACCGACGAGGACGGCTTCGACTTCTGGCCCGGCGAGTATTCGAAGACGTACGTGTTCGCCGAGCGCCGCGCCGACGCCGTGCTCGCCGCGCTTCGGGCCGGGCGCATGTTCGTCACGACCGGCGACCTGATCAGCGAGCTCGAGCTCACCGTCTCGGGCGCAGGCCGCGCGGCGCGAATGGGCGATGTCCTGAGGGTCGCCCCAGGCACCCGGGTCAATATCGACGTCCGCTTGCGCGACCCCGAGACGCGCAACGGCAACGGCGAGAACCCGGGAGTAGCCCGCGTAGACGTGATCGTGGGCGACGTTGCCGGACCCGTCGCCGACCGGACGACCGACCGCAACGACACGACCCGGGTCGTCCTGCGCCTGCGGGAGGGCGACTGGCGGCGCGACGGCGAGTACCTCGCGATGTCGCTGCCCCTGGTAGCGGACCGCGACCAGTACGTGCGCGTGCGCGGAACGAATACCACCGAACTCGAGCCCGAGCCCGACCCGCCCGGCGAGGACCCCTGGACGGATCTCTGGTTCTATTCCAACCCGGTGTTCGTGACCGTCGAGTGACCGCCGCCGGCGGCCGGCCGGGAGTGTCGGCCGCTCTTCTCCGGCATCGCGCCTGCGCCGAACCATCGCTTCGCTTCGCGGCGCTCCTCGATGCAGTGCCGGTAGCGCGCCGAGTTCGCCAACCACGCCCAGACGCTGCCCCTGTCGAGGGGATTGATGGTCTCCAGGAAGCCCATCACCCTCGGTTCGGGCGGCGTGGCGTTCCAGATCCGGTCCGGAACGTGAAGCGCGGGGCCCTCGAGACGGATCTCGTCGTCCGCCTTCCGATGCGCCAGGGTCAGGCCCAGCAGCACGCGCCGCTCGGACTGCGTGAGACCCAGTTCGGTGGCGGTCACGTCAAACTCCGGTGACCAGTTGTGGGAGCGGTCCATCGCGCGCTCGGGCTCCGTGGGCTCGATGAAGTCGAGCCATGCCATGCGGCCGCCGGCATCGGTCCGGAACACCCGACGCTCACCCACTCCCGGCTCCGGATTCGCGCTGTATTCGGTGTGGTCGGCTCCGATGATCTTGCGCCCGGCAGCGTGCGCCTCCATGCGAATCGCGAACGGCGCGTCGGCCCAGTCCGCGCCGCCGTCCACTTGCATGGCGACCAGCTGCATGCCCACGAAGACCTCCTCGCGCTGTACCGCATGGCGGCGAACGTGGACGTTGACGAGCGCGCGTGCGCGGCCGTCCGCGGACCGGAAGGCGCCGAACGCCTGCACCCGGAACGGCTCGGCATCCGCGCACTTCCGCTGGAACGCAATCTCCGTGCCGGCTTCGTGGACGATGGGGTCGTCAGGCTCGACGGTGTCAGGACCGGCGTCGCCGGCGGTCGAACAGGCGGCGAGTCCGAACACCACGGCCACCGCCAGGACGACGTTTCGCAACATGTTTCGCGTCCTCCGAACTCGCGCGGCGCCGGACAGCGCCGTCAAAAGGGCTACTCGGCGACTATGTCACTTTCGGTAACAGTGTCAAGCGGGAATGCGGGGGCTCAGGCGACGACGGAGTCCTCGCCCAAGTGCTCCACGAGCCATGCCCGCAGCGGCACGTCCTCGTCGCTCGGCGACGTATAGCCAAAGCCGCCCGTCGGGCTCGCGCCGAGCAGCTGTCGCCGGATCGGGTCCGCATCCGCGAGGTAACGGTCCACCGTCATGTCGTCCCGCGGCCGCAGCCAACGGTAGCTGTAGCCGAAGAAGATCACCTTGCGCGTCATGTCCGACCGGTTGCGCCCGCCGCAGTGCCAGAGGCGGCGGTCGAAGAACACCGCGTCGCCGGTGCGGGCAAGGACGGGCGCCGCGTCCGGGTGATCCTCGTCTTCCCGCGGGAACTCCAGTGTGTTACGGAGATGGCTGCCGGGCACGATGTGGAAGTTGCCCCGATCGGGCTCGGAGGTGTCCGTGAGAAAGAAGCCCACCTTGAGGGAGACGCGCGGGCGGGGGTTCGTCTCGAGGTCGAGGTTCAGCCGGCCGCTGTCCTGATGCCAGTGTAGCCGCCGGGACTTCGACTCGTGGTCCGACGGCAGCGGCGGCGTGATCATCAGGTGGCTGTGGTAGAGCTGGATGTGCCAGCCGAGGATGTCGATGACCCGGGCGATCGTCTTCGGCCACTCGAGGAGTTCCAGGAAGGCGTCGTCGTAGCCGATGCAGTCGAGGTGGTTCAGCGGGCGCGTCGGTCCGAGACCGCGCAACGGGCGGCATTCGGCGTCCAGGCGGTCCGCCGCTTCCACCAGGCGCTCCACCAGTCGTGTTGGCAATGCGTCACGAACGATGAAGCAGCCGCGCTCGTCGAACTGCCGCCGCTCGTCGTCCGTCAGCCGATGGTCGAGACACGCCGTGTCCATCCGCCCAGTGTACGGTCGTGCTAGGCTTTTTTCATCGCAACTGGCAGGCATCTCCATGAAGTTCGGTCTCTTCGTCTATTGCACGGTCGGTCGCAGGAGCGAGCTCGAGGCCGGCATGGCGGGGCGCAATCCGGTGCTCTACCGGCGCATGATCGACGAACTTGGCGACTACGCCCGGTTCGCCGAAGAGCGCGGTTACTTCGCCTTCGGGCATCCCGAACACCACCTGCAGATCGAGGGCTTCGAAATATCGAACGACCCGGCGCTGATGGCCATGTGGCTCGGCCGGCACACCGAGAAGATGCGCATCGTCACCTGCGGGTTCGTCTCGACAGTGAACAACCCGCTCGCCACCGCCGAGAAGATCGCTACCATGGATCACATGCTCGACGGCCGCTTCGGCGTGGGGCTCGTGCGCGGCTACCAGGCCCGCTGGGTGGAGAACTTCAAGATTCGGCCCGAGCTCAAGGCGGTGGGGCCGTGGACGAAAGACACCGCGGACGACGAGCTCAACCGCGAGTACTTCACCGAATTCGTCGAAGTCGTGGTCAAGGCGCTCAAGAGCGAGACGTTCTCCCACCGCGGCAAGTTCTGGAACTTCCCCCCAGTCGACTTCGTCAATCCCCACGAGCACCCGGTGTACGTGAACTACGGCCAGGGGGTCGACGCCGACATGCGCGTGCACGAAATCGGCATCGCGCCCCGCCCGAAGCAGGACGAGATTCCGCTCTACGGCGGCTTCTCCGCGAGCCTGCGCACGGCGAAGTTCTGGGCCCGCTACAAAGGTCGGCCGATCGTCCTCTCCGACAACACGGAGTTCCTGCGGCTCCTGTGGCAGGAATGGCGCAGGGAGGCCGAGGCGTACGGCCACGACGTGCCGCCGGGGCAGGAGGCCTGCTGGGGCGGCGTCATGATCTGCGCCGAGACGGACGCCAAGGCCCAGGCCCTGCTCGAGGACATGCGCTGGTTCTGGAATCAGTGGGCGATCCCGTTCGGCCAGGGCATGCCGCAGCTGCTGGTCGGCTCGCCCGACACGCTGAACCGGCAGATCGAGGAGGTCTCGAAGGCGGTCCCCATCGATGAGGCGTTCCTGCTCATCCCTGCCGGGATACACACGCCCGAGCAGATACACGACTCCCTGGACCTCTTCTCCCGGGAGGTCATGCCGAACTGGGGGTGAGGGAGTACCCGCTCGCAACCCGGTGGCCGCGGACGGGCAGTCGACGAACTACTTCAGTTCCATGATCGCCGCGTTCGTGAGAACTTTCAGTTCCGTCCGTAGCGGCCAGGGCGCGCCCATCAGCTGAATCATCGACACCAGGACGATCTCCTCCACCGGATCGATCCAGAAGATCGTCCCGGCGGCGCCGCCCCAGAGGTACTCGCCGGGCGAGCCCAGGACGCCGGTCATTGTGGGGTCCCGGACGACGCCGAAGCCGAGCCCGAAGCCGCTGCCAACGTTGAGGATGTTGACGGACGGGCGTTCGCCCTCCCCGCCCGCGTTGATGGACGCCGGCAGGTGGTCCGTCGCGATGTACTCGACCGTCTTCGGACTCAGGATCCGTTCGCCGTGCAACTCGCCGCCGGCGCGCATCATCTCCGCGAAGCGCAGGTAGTCGCGGGCCGTCGACACGAGGCCGCCGCCGCCGGACTCCATCATCGTCGCGCCGGTGTAGTCCATGAACTCGCCGTCGTCGAACGCCACGAGCTTGTCGTTCTCCGCGTCCCAGCCGTGATTGGGCAGGAAGCGGTCCATCTTGTCCGGCGGTACCTGGAAGAAGGTGTCGCGCATGTCGAGCGGGTCGAACAGGCGTTCCTGCAGGAAGTCGCCGAACGACTGCCCGCTGATGCGCTCGATGACCGCGCCGGTGACGTCGACGGCGACGCTGTAGTGCCACTGCGTGCCCGGCTCGTACTTGAGCGGCAGGGCGGCGAGGCGCTCGATGAACTCGTCGAGGTCCTTCGCGCGCAGCACCTGCGTCTCGTTGTAGAGCTTGTCCACCGGATCATCGGGGGCGAACCCGTACGAGAAGCCGGCGGTGTGCGTGAGCAGTTGCTGCATCGTCATGACGTTCTTGGCCGGCACGCGCTCGCCGTCCACCAGCACGTCCAGTTCCGCCAGTTCCGGGATGAACTTCGAGACGGGGTCGCGGAGCTGGAACTTGCCTTCTTCGTAGAGAATCATCGCCGCCACCGCGGTGATCGGCTTCGACATCGAGAAGATGCGGAACAGCGCGTCTTCCGGCAACGGGCGATCGTCCTCGACGCCCCGCTGGCCCACGGTCGAGACATGCACGACCCGCCCATTCCGCGCGACCATGGTCAGTACGCTCGCCAGCTTGCCGGACTCCGTGTAGCCGCGCGCCAGCTCGGCGATGCGGTCCAGACGTTCGGCGGACATGCCCGCACGATCCGGGCGGGCCTTCGGCAACTCGCGTGCCGTCGCGGCGAACGCCAGCAGCGCGACGGCCGCGACCACCGCCCAAATCCTGTGTGTACTCGTCATCCTGAATCCTCTCCAGTAGTAGTCCTTACGAGCGCGCGCCATGCTAACCGATTCGCCCGACGGCCTCTCAAGCGCCGTCGCGGAACAGGTGCGCGCAGCGCTCGCGCAGCGCGTTCTTCTGTACCTTGCCCATGGCGTTGCGCGGCAGAACATCGAGATTGGCCACGTGTTTCGGCTGCTTGAAGCGTGCGAGCCGGCCCCGCAGGGCGTCCTCCACGGCGGCGAGCGTCACGTCCTCGGCGGCCGGCACCAACACGGCGACCACGCCTTCCCCGAAATCCGGATGCGGCACGCCGATGACCGCGCTCTCCACCACTTCGGGCATCTCGTCGATGAGCGCCTCGACTTCCTTGGGATACACGTTGTAGCCGCCCGAGATGACCAGGTCCTTCGCGCGCCCCACGATGGACACGCGCCCCTCGGTATCCATGCGCCCCATGTCGCCCGTTCGGAAGAACCCGTCGAGGCGGAACTCCTCCGCCGTCTTCCCGGGCATGCGCCAATAGCCGGAGAAGACGTTCGGGCCGCGCAACTCGATCTCGCCGACGGCGCCGGGATCCGGCGCGTCGCCCCCTGCGGACGCGATACGAACCTCCACCCCCGGCAACGCGAACCCCACCGTCCCCGCGACGCGCTCGCCGTCCAGGGGATTGGAGGTGTTCATCAGCGTTTCCGACATCCCGTAGCGCTCGAGGATGCGGTGTCCGGTACGCGCCTCGAACGCGTGGAAGGTCTGCTCGGTCAGCGGCGCCGAGCCCGAGATGAACAGTCGCATCCTGGCGCACGTCTCCCGACCGAAGTCTCCCCTGGCCAGGAGCCGCGTGTAGAAGGTCGGTACGCCCATCGCCACCGTCGATCGGGCCAGGTGCTCGACAAAGGTGTCGGCGTCGAAGCCCGGCAGGAACACCATCGACGTGCCCGTCAGGAAGGCGCAGTGCATGGCCACGAACAGACCGTGCACATGGAAGATCGGCAAGGCGTGCAGCAGCACGTCGTCGTCCCGCCAGCCCCAGGCCTCGCAGAGCGTCTGCGCGTTGCTGACGAGGTTCCCGTGGGAAATCATCGCGCCCTTGGAGCGCCCCGTCGTGCCTGACGTGTAGACGATGGCGGCGAGGTCGTCCGGGCGCCGGTCGGCCACTGCCGTCACCGCGGCAGCCGCCCGCACGGCGTCCGTGAAGGAGCCGCCTCCCGCGGCATCGAGCGTGGCCACCGGCACGTCCGGCGCGAGCGGGGCATCGCCGCCACAGACAAACAGCGCCGGCTCCGCGTCCGACAGGAAGTACTCCACCTCCCGCGGCGTGTAGGCCGTGTTGAGCGGCACGTAGACGGCGCCCACCTTCAGGCAGCCCAGGTAGAGGGCCACGGCCTCGGGCGTCTTCGCTGTCTGTACCACCACCCGGTCGCCGGGTCGCACCCCGAGTCCCGCGAGCGCGCCGCCCGCCGAGGCTACCCGCGCCTCCAGTTCCGCGTAGGTCCAGTCCGGCGCGTCCGGCAGTCGCAGGCACGGCAGCCCGCCGTGCGCGCGGAACCGGGTCTCGAAGTGCGTGTAGAGGTTCCCGCTCATCCTGTCTCGTCTTTCGATGCGGCCGAGCCGACGCGCATCGTCCCCGCTTGCCCGCCCGAGGGCAAGCGCCCTTGCCCCGCCCAAGGGCAAGCGCTCTTGCTCCCGGGAGGGAAAGCGCCTTGAATCGCCCGGGCCTTTCGCCAAGAATCCCCTGCCCCCCAGACGGTAGCACCGCCATGATCAAGCTCTACGGTTTTCCCATCAGCAACTACTACAACATCGCCAAGGCGGCCCTGCTCGAGGCCGGCGCCGAATTCGAGGACGTGCGCACGATGCCGTCGCAGAAGGACGACTACCTCGCAATCAGCCCGATGGGGAAGGTGCCGGCGATGGCGGTGCACGGCGCCTGCCTGACCGAGGCCTCGGTGATGGTCGACTACGTGGCCGAGAACCTCGGCGGCAGCCTCTATCCCGCCGATCCGGTCGCGAAGGCCCAGGTGCGCGAACTGATGCGCTACGTCGATCTCTACATCGACCTCGCCGCCCGCCCCTGCTTCGGCGAGGCGCTGTTCGGCGGCACGGTCCCGGACGCGATCAAGGAGAAGTCGCGGGCCGATCTTGAGCAGGGGGTCTCTGCGCTCAAGCGGCGCGCCCGGTTCGAACCCTACATCGCGGGGGCCGAGGTCAGCTATGCCGACTTCGTC
Source organism: Candidatus Azotimanducaceae bacterium (assembly GCA_965248075.1). GTDB lineage: Bacteria > Pseudomonadota > Gammaproteobacteria > Pseudomonadales > Azotimanducaceae > VXNE01. The sequence continues at coordinate 478,685 of CBDFIL010000001.1, forward strand.
GCGTACTTCTCGATCCCGCTCGCCAACCTGGTGGCGCAGCGCCTCTTCGAATGGGACTTCATGGCGGACTGGCCGGAACTCACGACCATGATGGAGAAGCTCGGCGCGCGCGACTCCATCGCAACGATCGAGGCGTCCCGCAAGCGCTGACGCGAAGACGCGCATTCCCGCCGCTTTCGACCGCAGGACACACCATGGCCACACCGCTGATGACACCCGCACCCGACGCGGCCGCCCGCTGCCGGATGGCCGACTTCATGCGGCGCGCCGGCTTCGACAACTACGACGCCCTGCACGCCTGGTCCGTCGAGGAACGCGGCGCGTTCTGGCAGATGGTGTGGGACGACTGCGGCGTGGTCGCCAGCGCGACGGCGACCGATGCCCTCGTCGAGCCCGGCGACTTCCACAGTGCCCGCTGGTTCGAAGGCGCGCGGCTCAATTTCGCGGAGAATCTCCTGCGCCGCCGCGACGACGCCGTGGCCGTCCTGGCGGTCGGCGAGGCCGGGGGCCGCCGTACGCTGACCTATGCCGAACTCTACCGGGCCACCGCGCGACTGGCCGCGGAATTGCGCGCACGCGGCGTCGGGCCCGGCGACCGGGTCGCCGGCTGGCTGCCGAACGGGCCCGAAGCGGTGATCGGCATGCTCGCGACCGCGACCATCGGGGCGGTGTGGTCGTCGTGCTCACCGGACTTCGGGGTCGCCGGAGCGCTCGACCGGTTCGGCCAGATCGAGCCGAAGATCCTCATCGCGGGCCAGCGTTACGACTACGGCGGCAAGACGTTCGACGTATCGGAGAAGGCCGAGGCCGTGCGTGGCCGGGTGGATTCGATCGAGGCGCTGCTCCGGACCGACGATGTCGAGCGGATCGTGTGCGAGCGATCGGAGACCGAGACCGCGTTCGAGCAACGCGCCTTCGACGATCCCCTGTACATCCTCTATTCCTCCGGGACGACGGGAAGGCCGAAGTGCATCGTGCACGGCATCGGGGGCACGCTGCTGCAGCATCTGAAGGAGCATCGGCTGCACGTGGATCTCACCGCGGACGACACACTCTTCTACTTCACCACGTGCGGCTGGATGATGTGGAACTGGCTCGTTTCGGGGCTCGCGAGCGGCTGCCGGCTGGTGCTCTACGACGGGTCGCCTTTCTATCCGAAGCCCGCCGCGCTCATGGACCTCGTCGACGCCGAGCGGATCACCGTGTTCGGCACCAGCGCGAAATACCTCTCCGCGCTCGGCAAGGCGCGCGTCGTGCCCCGGACGAGCCATGACCTGTCCTCGCTGCGAACCATCCTCTCCACCGGCTCGCCGCTCACGCACGAGAACTTCCGCGAGGTGTACCGGAACTTCCCCGGGAACATCGCCCTCGCCTCCATCTCGGGCGGGACGGACATCGTCTCGTGCTTCGCCCTCGGCAACCCCATGCTCCCGGTCCACGAAGGGGAGTTGCAGAGCAAGGGCCTCGGCATGGCTGTCGACGTGTTTGACGAAGCCGGCGCACCGCTGCCACGCGGCAAGGGCGAACTCGTCTGCACGAAATCGTTCCCGTCGCGACCCATCGGTTTCTGGAACGATCCGGACGGAACGAAGTACCGCGGCGCCTACTTCGAGAAGTTCCCGGGCGTCTGGGCGCACGGCGACTTTGCCGAGTTCACCGAGCACGGCGGCATGATCGTGCACGGGCGCAGCGACGCGGTCCTGAACCCCGGCGGCGTCCGCATCGGCACGGCGGAGATCTACCGCCAGGTCGAATCCCTCGACGCGGTGGTCGAGGCGCTGTGCGTCGGCCAGGACTGGCGCGAGGATGTCCGCATCGTGCTGTTCGTCGTACTCAGGGAGGGGGTGGAACTGGACGCGGACCTCAGCGCCGAGATCCGCACCCGCATCCGCACCAATGCCTCCCCGCGGCACGTCCCCGGTATCATCCGGCAGGTCACCGACATCCCGCGCACGATGAGCGGCAAGATCGCGGAACTCGCGGTGCGCGACGTGATCCACGGCCGCACGCCGGGGAACACGACCGCGCTCGCAAATCCCGAGGCCCTGGCGCAGTTCGAGGCGCTGCGGACACCCCCGCGATAGGCGCCCGGGAACGGAACGCGCGAAATTGACGTCTCGCCTTAAAATGGTGAAAATTATAAACAGGACTTATTAATTTTCACCAAAAAAATGGACCGATCACTGTTCCACGACCGGATCGCCGAGTACTTTCGCACGCATCCCATCGTCGGAATCCTCGGCCCGAGGCAGTGCGGCAAGACCACGCTGGCTCGGGCCTACATCCAGTCGTCTGCCGGCGACACCCCCGTTCACTACTTCGACCTCGAGGACCCCGAGCATGTCAACCGCCTCGAAGAAGCTCAACTGACGCTCACTCCGCTGCGCGGTCTGATCGTCATCGACGAGGTACAGAGACGCCCGGATCTGTTTCCGCTCCTGCGCGTACTGGTCGACCGCCCGGAGGGCGGCCAGAGATACCTCATACTCGGCAGCGCCTCTCGCGAGCTCATCCGGCAGTCGTCCGAGACCCTCGCCGGCCGGATTGCCTACCTGGAACTTCCTCCGTTCAGCGCTTTCGAGGCCGACGACGACGAGCGCTTGTGGCTGCGAGGCGGATTCCCCCGGTCCTACCTCGCTCCGAGCGGTCGCGACAGCCTGAACTGGAGAAGGGCCTACGTGACGAACTTCCTGGAGCGCGACATCCCGGCCCTGGGCATCCGCCTCGCGCCCGGCGCACTGCGTCGCCTCTGGACCATGCTGGCACATTGGCACGGCAACGTCCTGAACTACTCGGACCTCGCGCGCTCCCTGGACATCTCGCAACCCACGGTGCGGAGGTACCTCGACATCCTGGAAGGAACCTTCGCCGTACGCACGCTGCAACCCTGGTTCGCGAACGTGGCAAAACGCCAGGTAAAATCCCCGAAGATCTACCTCCGCGACAGCGGCGTCCTGCACGCGCTGCTCAACCTTCCGGACCGCCACGCCCTGGATGCCTATCCGAGACTCGGGGCCTCGTGGGAGGGATACGCCCTGGAGCAGGTGATCCGCGCCGCCCAGGCCGACGCGCAGGAGTGCTTCTTCTGGGCAACGCACCGGGGCGCCGAACTCGACCTGCTCCTGGTTCGAGGCACGACGCGGCGCGCCTTCGAGTTCAGGTACTCCTCCGCCCCGAAGGTCACGCGCTCACTGCATTCCGCGCTCGCCGACCTGAAGGTCGACCGTATCGAGATCGTCTACCCCGGCGATGCGACCTACGCTCTCGCGGATCGCATCGACGTCGTGGGGCTCGGACCACTGATCCGGTCCGGGAATCTCTCCTGACCGGTCGTAGCACGCCGGGATGCTCCGGCGCTCGCATCCCTCAAGCCTGCACCGCCGCAATCCGGTCCGCGATCTTCGCGGACCACTCCTTCGGCCCCTCGATGTGCACGGATTCGCCGCGCGCGTCGACGGAGACCGTCACGGGCATGTCGCGTACTTCGAACTCGTGGATCGCCTCCATGCCGAGATCCTCGAAGGCGATCCGTTGCGCCCCCACGATGGCCTTCGAGACGAGGTAGGCCGCCCCGCCCACGGCGATCAACGAGACAGCTCCGTTGTCCCGGATAGCCTCGATGCACTCATTCCCGCGTTCGGCTTTGCCGATCATGCCGATCACACCGGCTTGCTCCAGCATGGCGCGGGTGAACTTGTCCATGCGCGTGGCGGTGGTCGGCCCCGCGGGACCCACGACTTCGTCGCGCACGGGGTCCACCGGGCCCACGTAGTAGATGAAGCGATTCCGGAAATCGACGGGCAGCGGCTCGCCCCTGTCGAGCAGGTCGACGAGACGCTTGTGCGCGGCGTCGCGGCCCGTCAGCAGCTTGCCGGACAGCAGCAGCGTGTCTCCCGCACGCCACTCGGCGATGTCCGCCCGCGTCACCGTGTCGAGATCGACGTAGCGCACATCGCCTTCGAGCTCGAATGCAATGTCCGGCCAGTCGTCGAGGTCCGGGGGCACGAACTCCGCTGGACCCGAGCCATCGAGCACGAAATGCACGTGCCGGGTCGCGGTGCAGTTCGGAATGACCGCGACCGGCTTGTTCCCCGCGTGGGTCGGGTGGTCCTTCACCTTGACGTCGAGCACCGTGGTCAGGCCCCCGAGCCCCTGGGCGCCGATGCCGAGGGCGTTTACTTTCTCGAAGAGTTCGAGGCGCAGTTCCTCGGCACGGTTCGACGGGCCCCGCTCCATGAGGTCATGGATGTCGACAGGCTCCATCAGCGACTCCTTGGCGAGCAGCATCGCCTTTTCCGGCGTCCCACCGATGCCCACTCCGAGGAGCCCCGGCGGACACCAGCCCGCGCCCATGGTCGGCACGACGCCGAGGATCCAATCGGCCACGGAATCCGACGGGTTCAGCATCGCGAATTTCGCCTTCGCCTCGCTGCCGGCCCCCTTCGCCGCGACTTCCACGGAGAGTCTGTCGCCCGGCACGATGCGGTAGTGGATGACGGCCGGCGTGTTGTCCCCCGTGTTCCCGCGTACTCCGTCGGGGTCGGCTGTGATGGAGGCGCGCAGGATGTTGTCCGGGTGCAGATACGCGCGCCGCACGCCCTCGTTGACCATGTCATCGACGCTCGCGCCGCCGGCCCAGCGCACTTCCATGCCGACGTCGAGGAACACGTTGACGATCCCCGTGTCCTGGCAGATCGGGCGCTTGCCCAGGGCGCACATGCGCGAATTGACGAGCACCTGCTTGAGGGCCGCGCGCGCGGCCGGCGACTCCTCGCGCTCGTACGCGGCGGCCATCGCCCGGATGAAGTCCGGCGGATGGTAGTAGGAGATGTACTGCAGCGCGTCCGCAACGCTCTGCGTGAGATCCTCGGCACGGATGACGGTCATGAGAAACTCCCCAACGGGCGTTTGGACGATTGTAAATCCGCGCGCGCCTCCCTGCGGGCAAACATGAACCGCGCGCTCCGTGGATCTTGCGAAGTGAGTGATTGCATGCAATCATTTTCTCTTCACCGAGGAAGTGCAAATGGCCAGCATCACGATCCGGAACCTGTCGGACGAATCGAAAGAACGGCTGCGTCAGAGGGCCAAATCCGCCGGGCTGAGCCTGGAGTCGCTCGCTCGGTCCATTCTGGACCATGCGGCGACCGCGTCCGACACGGCGTCCCCGTTCCCCCACGACCTCATCGCCCTGGTCGAACCAGGCGAAGACATCGGGCCGTTCATTGAGAGACACGACGAACCACAACCGACGATCGAGCTGTGATCCTGCTCGACACCAATGTGCTCTCGGAACTGACGCGGCCTTCGCCCGAACCCCGGGTTGTCGAATGGCTCCGGCAGCACGAGAAGTCGCTCGCGGTGCCGTCGGTCGCGCTTGCCGAGCTACGGTACGGGATCGCACGGCTTCCGCCTGGCCGCAGACGGTCGAGCCTGTTGGAGTTCTGGACCGCGACTCGCAAGCGTTTCCTGGGGCGCACGTATTCGTTCGACGAACGGGCAGCGGAAGCCTACGGAGACATCGCGGCGGCAGCGGAGCGTGGCGGACGACGCATCCATGTCGCCGACGGCCAGATCGCGGCGATTGCGACGGTGCATCGCATGAGCGTAGCGACCCGCGACGTCCGCGACTTCAGCGCTGCCGGAGTCCGGGTGCTCAATCCATGGGAAGGTGGGAACTGAGTCGTTCTTCCCGCGGCCCGCTTCGATCCTCGCCGCCCGCCCCAGAGCCATCGGGTGGCGCCGGCCCCCGGCGCTCAATCCCCGAGCTGCGCCACGATGCGGATCTCCACCCGCGCTCCCGGCAGCGCGAGGCCGCTGATCGTGATGCCCGTCCAGGCGGGAAACGGCGGCTCTGCCCCTATGAACTCGTCCTTCACCTTGCCGAACGCGGCCATGTTGGCGCCGTGCTCCTCCGCGCTGGCGGCGGCCACGTGGTAGGTCGTCATCTCGACGATCTCGCCGAAACCGACACCCGCTTCCCCGAGCAGTTCCCCGATGCTCTCGAAGGCGCTGCGGAACTCGTCCTCGGCCGAGGCGTGCGCCCTGCCGGTGGCCTTGTCGAAGCCGATGACGCCGGAGCAGAAGAGGAAGCCGTTGGCCCGGACGCCCTGGGCAAAGTGCATCCGGTCCGCGATGCGGCCGAAGCTCTCGGTATTCACGATTTCTCTGGGCATGGTTTCTCCCTGTGGTGGTGGGGCGCCCGCAGGGCCATCGACACCGCCAACGGCGCCGACGGACGGGAGCCGCAAGCAATCCACGTCAGGGTAGTGAAAGCTGGCGGTTACGGCCACCCTGCGCCGGCGCGGGACCTTTGGCGCGAGCCGCAGCGTTGCATTGGAACCGCGCTCCGATACACTCGAACGCCGAAGGGGGAAGGCACTTGAGCGACGCATACCACGAACGCGACATCGACCTCGCCACGGGCAAGGTGCACCTGCTGGAAGGCGGCACGGGCGACGGCATCGTCTTCCTGCACCACTCCTGGGGCAGTCCCGGCTGGTTGCCCGTGCATTCGGCCTTGGCCGACAGCCACCGCGTGATCGTGCCGGATCTCCCCGGCTGGGGCGGCTCCCAGCGCCCCGCCTGGGCCAGGGAGCCGCGCGACATCGCGATCCTCGCCGGACGCATCCTGGACGCCCTCGACCTCGAATCCACGACGCTCGTGGGCACCGGTTTCGGAGGCTTCATCGCCGCGGAACTCGCCACCATGCGGCCGCTGGGTGCCCTGGTGCTGATCGGCGCCGCCGGGCTCAAACCCGAACACGGCGACATCCTCGACCAGATGCTCGTCTCCCACCGCGCCTACATCGAGGCCGGCTTCCGCGACCACGACGCCTACGCCGCGTGGGTGGGAGAGGAACCCGCAGCCGACGTGCGGAACCTGTGGGACTTTTCGCGGGAGATGACGGCCCGCGTGTGCTGGAAGCCCTACATGTTCAACCGGCGCCTCGGACCGCTCCTCGGCGACATGCAGACCCCGTCGCTGGTGGTCTGGGGCACGCAGGACGCGATCGTCCCCGTCGAATGCGCGGACCTCTACGCCAACGCCCTGGCGAACTGCCGCGTCGAGAGGATCGAGGGCGCCGGCCACCTGGTCGAGATCGAAGAAGCAAAACGTGTTGCCGCCCTCATCGGCGCGCACGCCAACGGAGGCTAAACCCCATGTTCATCGGCTACTTCACCGAACGTCCCTACCAGGACCCCAACTCGGGTTACTTCGGCGCCGCCGGCCGGGACATCACGGACCTCGGGATGTCCAACGCCTCCTACGACCCGAGGCTCGGCGCGCACCTCTACAACCGCTACCTCGACGAGAAGCTCTACGCCGAAGCGATGGGCTTCGACGGACTGATGCTGAACGAGCACCACTCGACGCCGTTCTGCATGGGCCAGGTGATGAACCTGGAGGCCGCCATCCTCGCCCGCATCACGCAGCGCGCGAAAATCGTCCTGCTCGGCAACATCCTGCCCATCTGGGACGACCCGCTGTGGCTCGCCGAGGACCTGGCGACCATCGACATGATTTCGCGGGGGCGCCTGGTGACCGGCTGGGTCCGGGGCACGGGCCGCGAGAGCGTCGCCCACAATGCAGCCGCTCCCTACAACTGGGAACGCTTCCAGGAAGCCCACGACTTCATCATCGACGCCTGGACGCGCGACGGACCGTTCCGCTGGGAGGGCGAGCACTACAACTACCGCTACGTGAACCCGTGGTCGCGTCCGTACCAGGCGCCGCATCCGCCCATCTGGATTCCGGGCGTGATGAGCCGCAACACCGTGAAGTGGGCGGCGAGCCACCGCTACCCGTACATCATGCTCGCGACGGAACTCGAACCCACGAAGGACTCCTACGCCTACTACGACGAGGTGGCGCGCGAGGAAGGCTACGAGTCCGGCACCCAGCACCGGGGATATCTCTTCAAGGTGCACGTGGACGAGACCGAAGAGCTCGCGGAGCAGGCCGGCCGCAAGTACGTGCAGGGGCCGAGCAACCCCTTCCTCGAAGGCAACCAGGGCGTGGTCCGGCCGTTCATCCAGAACCTGCCGGGGCTGACGCAGCGCAACAACCTGCTGCCGACGATCAAGAGCTTCGCGGCCGCCGCGGCCCGGGGCCGGGCGGAGCAGTACCTTGCGGACCAGAAGACCGCGGGCGGCAAGGCCGAGCCTCCGGCTCCCCCCAAGGACACCTACGCCGACCAGACCGAGAAGTACAGCATCATCTCCGGCACGCCGAAGACCGTGATCCCCAAGGTGCGCCATGTGCTGGAGACGCTGCGACCCGGCACCATCTTCTTCTGGGACGGCGACGGTGCGATGTCGCACGAGGACACGATGCGGTCGCTGCGGCTGATGGGCGAGGAAGTCATCCCCGCGGTGCGGGAGATCGGCAAGGAACTCGATCTCAAGGGCCCGTTCGAGGTGGATCCCCGGACCAACGAGGCCATCGACGAGTCCACCGAGACCGAATCGGACACGGTCCGGCAGGCGGCCGCGGATTGACGTAGTCGTCGCCGGCGGCGGACCGGCCGGCAGCACCGCCGCCACCCTGCTCGCCCGCGCCGGTTTCGACGTGGCGCTCTACGAGCGCGAGACGTTTCCGCGCGCCCATGTCGGGGAGTCCCTGCTCCCGGCCACCCTCGCCGTCCTCGACGACATCGGCGTCCTGCCGGCCATCGAGGCGGAGGGTTTCGTCAGGAAGGCCGGCGCCACCATGTCCTGGGGTCGGGACGACGCGCCCTGGAGCTGGTACTTCGCGGAAACCAACCGGCGCTATCCGCACTCCTACCAGGTCTGGCGGCCGCGTTTCGACCAGATCCTGCTCGAACACAGCGCGCGCTGCGGCGTTCGCGTACACCAGGGCGTCGCCGTGCAGAGTGTGCACGAGGATGGTGTCCGGCTCGCAGACGGGGAGCACGTGGATGCCGCGCTCGTGGTCGACGCGACCGGACAGAACGCCCTCATCGCGAGTGCACGAGGCATGAAGGAGTGGGATCCGTTCTTCCGCAACCTCGCCGTGTACGGCTACTACGCCGGGGGCGCGCATCTCGATCCGCCGGACGACGGCAATATCTTCATCGAGGCCTATGAGCACGGCTGGCTGTGGAAAATCCCGCTGGCCGGCGGCGTCTCGAGCGTGGGCGCTGTGGTGGACCGCGACTTCGGCGCGGCCGCCATCCGCGAGGCCGGTCTCGAAGGCTTCTTTCGCGACCAGGTGGCCATGGCCTCCCGGTCCGCCGCCCTGCTGCGCGCAGCCGAACTGCGGGAAGGTCCGTTCGCGGTGCGCGACTGGTCCTACTGCGCCAGCGCGATGACCGGGCCCGGCTTCGTCCTCGTCGGGGACGCGGCGTGCTTCATCGATCCCCTGTTCTCGACGGGCGTGCACCTGGCCGTGACCGGCGCACATCTCGCGGCGGCCTACGTCACGACCGCACTGCGCACACCGCAACTCGCGCAGGCCGCCGCGGACGCTTACGAACGGCTGTACCGCACGCAATACCGGCACTTCCACGAACTCGCGACGCTCTTCTACTCCTCGAACCGGGCGCAGGACTCCTATTTCTGGGCAGCGCGTCGGCTCACCGGGGAGACGCATCGGGATCCGCGCAGCGCATTCGTACGCGCCGTCTCCGGACAGGCGGCGGCCGGCTACGAGCGGTCGGTGCTGCGTCACGGCGTTCTTCCGGAAGACTTCTCAACCGCGCTGGAGCAGGAACTGGCAGAACGGGACGCCCGGCGCATGCGCCCCGACGGGGGCACCCGGGTGCGCATGGCGGCCGGCCTCGAAGTACGCGCGGCGGCCGTCCTGGGCGATGGCCGTTTCGAGCCCGGCTACGTCATCGCCGGACCCGACCGCGACGACCTGCCGGTCAGCGCGCTCGTGGCGAGCCTGGGCCACCACGCCCGGGGGGACACCCTGGATGCCATCGCAGCGCGAATCGCGATCGCGAACGATGCGGATGCGGAGCGTGTCCGCGAAGCCGTCGTCGCCGCGGCGGAACTGCTGGTCGCCGACGGAGTGCTGGAGGCGGTGTCCGGGCTGTAGGGGACGGGCTTGTCCCGTCCCGGCGCGACCTGCGGTCGCGGCGCGACCTGCGGGTCGCGTTGCAGTTTCGCTGGCGCGAAACTGCGCGTTGACGACGAGGTTCCGCGACTCCGGGGACGGGCGACCACAAGGGTCGCCCCTACACCGTCTCGCGCGGATGACCGCCAGGCTCGGGCCGTGCCGCCCCTTCAGCCCCCTACGGCCTCGGGGAACACGCACGTCGCGCACTCCGGATCCGCGAGCGCCGCGTCTTCTTCCGTCTGGTACTGCGGCGTGGCCAGACGCTCACCCCGGTCGTCTTCGTGCCCGCCCCCGCTGCCGCCCGTCCCGTGCCGCATCACGCCGTCCTTCCAGTCGTCCGTATCCGCCCAGCGGTAGGGCAGCTCGACGATCTCGCCCGGTGTCTCGGCGTCACGCAGTCCGGCCAGCGCCGCACGCATCACGTCCCGCTGCATCTCGACGTCGCCGGCCTTCCCCGCCGTGCGGCCGAGCGGAAAGTCCAGGTAGACCGCTCGCGGCGCGAACGCCGCGCGCGTGATCGAGTACGCGCTCGAACAACTGACCGTGGCGATACCCCGCCGCTCGACCTCCCGCGCGATCAGTCCGACGGACTGATGGCAGACGGGTCAGACAGGGACCATGATCGCGACATCGACGCAGTCGGAGACGAGACGTTCCGCGAGCGCCGGCGCCAGCACGTCGCGCACCTTGCGCACGGAGTAGATGCCGCCCATGAAGGTGTAGGCCCGCGGTGCGAGCGCGCCGATCTCTCCACGGTCGCGCAGGTCGCGCAGCGTCCCGAGGGGGAAAACCGCGTTCGGGTCCGTGCGCGCATCGGTCAGGTCGTAGGCGAAGTGCGTGACCCGCAGACGGTCACGCGCCGTGTCGGCGTAGATCTCCCGATAGCTCACGTCATCGCGATGGTGGAACGCGATCTGCCCCTGCACGTATATGCCCCCCGATGCCACCAGTCCCACGCGCCACTCGTGCATCGGCTTGTCGACCCGGGCGAACGCCGGCGGCTCCTGCTCCTCGACCCAACGGTAGGTCGGGTAGCCGAGCGCCGAGTACTGCTCGCGCGTCCGCTCGATGTAGTCCACCGGCGGTTGACGCCCGGACGCGCCCGGGCCGGTCGAATCTGTCATGCAGCGTGTTCCTCGCTCCTGGCGCCCGATGTCGGCAGCCACCGCGTCCATATTGCCCCAGGCAGCAGGAGAAAGAGAAACGTCACGAACGCGGGAATGTAACTGCCGGTGAGATCGAACATCCACCCCGAATACAGGGAGCCCACGCTACCGATCGTGGTGAACAGGCCGACCAGCCCCATGACCTGCCCGAACGAGGACACGCCGAAGCGGCCCGCATAGACCAAGCCCATGAGCGGCAGCACGCCGCCGGTCGCCAGTCCCTGCAGCGCGGCGGCCACCGCGAGCACGGAAAACCCGGGCGCCGTGATGTAGAAGCCCAGGGACACCGCGAGCAGGGCGGCCATCGCCCAGAACAGGACACGATGGTCCACCCGGTCGCCAAGGCTGCCGAACAGGAACTTGCCGACGATATTGCTCACCGAGGTGATCGCGATCAGCGTCGCCGCGACACTCTGTGGAAGGCCCAGGTCGAAGACGTAGGCGCCGAGGCTGAACTGCACGCCTCCGAACGCCGCATTGACCGGCACCAACGCGACCACCGGAATCCAGAACGTGCGCGTCGACAGCACCTCGCGCACGGACCACTGCCGCGGGGCCGGCGCCCCCGCCGTCACGTGCGCGGGTGGCGGCGGCGAACGCCGCAGTACCAGGAGCGCCGCGGGCACGATGAGCACGACGGTCAGCGCCGCCAGGACGCCGAGGGTGTCTTGCCAGCCCACGTTCGCGATCAGCGGCGCGATCAGGAGCGGAAAGACGAAGCCACCAAGCGATGTCCCCATGGCCGAAAGGCCGATGGCCATGCCCCGCCGTGCCGTGAACCAGCGGGTGACGAGCGTCTGCGAGGCGAGGGTTCCCGCCAAACCCATGCCGATCGGTATCAGCGTCGCGTACGCGAGGACGACTTGCCAGAACGCCGTCGCCAGAGACATGGCCAGGAAACCGCCGGCCAGGCACAGGCTGCCGACGATCACCAGCAGGCGGATGGACACCCGGTCGAGCAGCCGCCCGCAGATCGGAGCCGACGCGCCGAGCGCGATCTGCGCGAGGAAGATCGCGAACATCACCTCCGTCCGCTCCACGGCGAAGGCGTCGAGCCACGGGACCACGAACAGCGCGAAGCTGTAGATCGAGACGCCGATGCTGACCGCCTGCATCACCAGGGTGAGCGCCACGACGTTCCAGCCGTAGTGGTACCGGCCCGTGCGAGCGTTCAGGTCCGTATCGGCGGACATCGTCCGGGGTACTCCGTGGTGGCGGGTGCAAGCCGTGGGTCGGCTCCGGCGGCGCGCAGGCCGCTCGGCGGCCTTCCGTCCGCCCGCCTGGCTTCCGCCGTCGTTCGTTCCACCCAAGGATACAATCAACGGACCTCTCCTCGCGCCAACTACGGAGGCAGCGCCATGACCGATCTCCAACCGACCCCCGAAGCGAAGATGATCTACCTCATCAGGCGCCGCGCCGATGTCTCCCGCGAGGAGCTCCTCGTCCACTGGTTCGGGAACCACATGTCAGCCGTGATCGAAGGCCAGCACGCACGGGCCGCCCAGGGCAAGTGGCACGCCAATCGCTACATCGTGACCCTGTTCGACACGAACGCCGAGGGAGAGCACCCCTGGGACGGGATGGCTCAACTCTGGTTCGGCAAGCCCCTGCCCAGGCCCGAGACGCCGCAGGGCACGGTCCCCGGGGACACCTTCCAGGAGAAGGCCGAACCGTACGTGCCCTGGGCCACCCGCGAGTACGTCGTCATGGACGGAGCGCTCCCGGTGGAGCCGAACACGCTGAATGCGCCGTTCCCCTGCACGCGCTCGGGGTTCTTCAAGGTGACCTTCCTGGTCAAGGCCCGCGCGGACACCGACTTCGACGCGTTCTTCGCCCACTGGCTCGACGTGCACGTCCCGAACGTGCGTTCCACCATGGAGCAGGTCGGCGGCTTTCGGTACGTGGTCAGCCACAGTCTCGATCCCAATGCGGAGCCGTGCGCGGGCATGGCCGAGCTCTACTTTCCGAGCGCCGACGGCTGGCGCGGTTACCGGGAGCACATCCGTCCCGACGGCATGGAGCGCTGGGTGGAAGATGCGACCGTGCTGCGCGCCGGCACGCAGATGATCGGGATCCCCTGACCGCGGCGACCGCCCCGACTCACCAGCGAGACGGCCCGACACGATGTACAGGACGGTCCCCGTCATCGTCGCCATCCTCGTCAGCGTGGCGATGGTCGGCTGGCTGCTCGTCACGGCGCCGAACACACCCGCACCCGACCAGCGCCCCGACGGATCCGTCTTCACGCCCCGCGCCGGCGCGGTGGACGACGCGCGCGTCATACGGGCGGCTATCGACGAACCGGGCGCGTGGATCGCCTACGGTCGCACGTACGAACAGCACCGCCACGCGTCCCTGACCGCCGTCAACCGCGACACCGTCGCCGACCTCGGCATCGCGTGGGTCAAGCCCCTGGACACCATCCATCGCCTGCAGGCCACGCCGCTGATTGTCGACGGCGTCATGTACGTCACGGACCCGATGAGCGTCGTCTACGCGCTCGATGCGGCGACGGGCGCCACCATCTGGCGCTTCGACCCGGCGGTCCGCGGCCAGTTCGTGCGCTTCTCCTCCTGCGGCGGTCCGATGAACCGGGGCGTCGCGGTGTATGGCGGACGGGTGTTCGTCGCCACCTTCGACGCGCGCCTCGTGGCCATCGACGCCGCGGACGGCAGGAAACTCTGGGACGTGGACACCAACTACGCCCCCGACGAGTTCTCCTACACCATCAGTGGCGCTCCCCTGGTCGCCGCCGGCAAGGTGTACATCGGCAACTCGAGCTCCGAGTTCGGTGGCAGGACCACCGCCGGGCACCGCGGCTACCTGTCCACCTACGACGCCGAGACCGGCGCACTGGCGTGGCGCTTCTTCACCGTACCCGGCAACCCGGCAGAGCCGTTCGAGCACCCGGAACTGGAACAGGCCGCGAAGACCTGGAAGGGCGAGTGGTGGAAGATGGGCGGCGGCGGCACGGTCTGGAACTCCATCGTCTACGACCCGGAACTCCACACGGTCTACATCGGCACCGGCAACGGCGCGCCCTGGCCGCGCGCCATCCGCTCGCCGGGCGGCGGCGACAACCTGTTCCTGTCCTCCATCGTCGCGGTGGACCCGGACACCGGCGTCATGAAGTGGTTCTACCAAACCACGCCGGGCGACAACTGGGACTTCGCCGCGACCCAGCACATGGTGCTCGACGAACTCGAGATCGACGGCGTGTCCCGCAAGGTGCTCATGCAGGCGCCGAAGAACGGTTTCTTCTACGTACTGGACCGCGAGACGGGCAAGCTGCTGAACGCCTTCGCCTACGGCGCCCTCAACTGGGCGACCCATGTCGACCTCGAATCCGGACGGCCCGTGGAAGACCCCGCAGCGTACTACGAGGACAATCCCCAGTGGATCCTGCCCGGCAACGCCGGCGCGCACACCTGGCATCCGATGACCTGGGACGCGGCCCGGCGCCTGGTGTTCATCCCGACGCAGGAACTCGCGCTCTTCTACGCGCTGCCGCACGAGTTCGCCGAGACCGGCGTCTACAAGGCGCGCTTCAACACCTGGAACCTGGGTATCGAGCGCGGCAGTCGCCAGGCGGAGCTGATCGCTGCGTCAGACGATCCGGAAGGGCCGCCGCGCCAGGCGTTTCTCAAGGCGTTCGATCCCGTGACCGGAAAGCTGCGCTGGTCGGTGAAGAACAATGCGTCCTACAACGGCGGACTCCTCTCCACCGCTGGCGGGCTCGTCTTGCAGGGGGATGGTGCGGGCATTCTCTCCGCCTACGACTCCGACGCGGGGGCACTGCTCTGGAGCATGGATGCCTACGGCTCCATCGGTGCGCCACCGGTCACCTACGAGATCGACGGGGAACAGTACGTCGCCGTGTTCGTGAATGCGCATGGGCGCTACGAAACGACCGGGCGACTGATCGCCTTCAAGCTCGGCGGCGCGGAGCGACTGCCGGAACCGCCCCTGCGCGATCGGACACTGCCGCGCCCTCCACCCCTTGCGGCATCCGCCGAACAGGTCGCGCAGGGCGAACGCCTCTACCACCTCTACTGCAGCATCTGTCACGGCGGCCGCGCGCGGAGCGAACTCATCGCGGACCTGCGCCGCATGGACGGCGCCGCGCACGACGCCTTCCTCGCCATCGTCCTCGGCGGCATGCTCGAGAGTCGCGGCATGGCCCGTTTCGACGACCTGATCGATGCGAACGAGGCGCGCCGCATCCACGACTACGTGATCGCGCGGGCGAACGAGGACTGGGCGGCGCAGACGGCAGCCGCCGAGACGGAGGAGTGAGGGAACCTCGCCCGGCCGTGGCAACGCACGCGGTTGTCCGCTCGGTATAACCAGAGTCATACTCGCGCCATGAAGACGGCAATCTCCATTCGCGACGAGATCTTTGAAGCCGCGGAGCGGACCGCCCGGTCGCTCGGACTGTCTCGCAGCCAGCTCTACACCAGGGCGGTAAGCGAGTTCGTGGCCGCACATCAGCGGGAAGGCGTGACGGAGCGGCTCGACGCGGTCTACGGCGACGACGAGACCGCATCGACATTGGACACGACGCTCGCCGCTCTACAGTCGCTTTCCCTGCCGGCCGAAGACTGGCAGTGAGGCGAGGCGAGATCTGGTGGGCGAACCTGCCGCCTCCCGCGGGCTCCGAGCCCGTATTCCGGCGCCCCGTCCTCGCCTGGCAAACCGGCATGAGCCTGCCAGGCGCCCGTTTTCGCGTAAAATCGCACCACAAGCCGCCCACCCCGGGCGCATGTCAGGCGAACACGATGCGCGACTGAGTTCAGAAACCCTCCCCTCGGTTTCCGGAGCTTGGCCCGCATGCCCAACATTCTCTGCCGCAAGGTGTCGTTCGGATACGACGGCACCGAGCGAAACATCTTCACCGACCTCGACCTCCTCATCGACACGGGCTGGCGGTCGGCGCTGGCCGGGCGCAACGGGCGCGGCAAGACCACGCTGCTGCGCCTCATCCACGGAGAGCTGGCACCGGACCGGGGACGGATCGAGTCGCCCGTGGCGACGCGCCGCTTCCCGGCGGAGGTCGCCGACTCCACGCTCTGCGGGTTCGATGTCGCCAAGGATGCCGCCGGCCCGTACCGGCGCTGGGAAGCGGAGATGGCGGCACTGCTCGACGGCGGTGACGACGACCGCAACCTTGACCGGTACGGGACCCTGCAGGCTCGCTTCCAGGAAGCCGGCGGCTACACGATCGATGCCGACCTCGAACGCGAGCTCGCGGCGCTCGACATCGGTCCTTCCCTCCGGACACGACCGTTCGACCGTCTGAGCGGAGGGGAGCGCACCCGCTGTCTGTTGGCCGGTCTCTTCGCAAGAGACAACGGCTTCGCCCTGGTCGACGAGCCGACCAACCACCTCGACCGCGGCGGCCGCGCCCGCCTGGCCGAATACCTCCGCGCAAAGCCCGGTTTCCTCCTCGTCTCCCACGACCGCGCCTTCCTGGATGCCTGCATCGACCACGTGATCGCGCTGAACCGGGACACCGTCGAGACGCGCCGCGGGGCGTTCTCCACCTGGCGAGCCGAGTTCCTGCAACGCCTCGAGGAGCAGGAGCGCGGGAACACGGAGTTGCGCCGGGAGATCGGCCGCCTCGAGCAGGCGGGCCGCGACCGCCGCAAGGGTGCATTGGCCCGCGAAGCCGACAAGGGCGCCCACATGGACAAGGGCTTCATCGGCGCGCGCGCCGCGCGCCAGATGAAGCGCGCCCTGGCTGCCGAACGCCGCGGGGAGCGAGCCGTCGAGGCGCGACGGGAGACCCTCGTCGACGTGGAGCGGGCCTACCCGCTCAAGCTCGCAAGCTCCGGCACCCAGGGCTCGCGCCCCTGGGTGATCGCCAGCAATCTCGCCGTGACGCGCGACGTTCCGCTGTTCGCCCCGGTCAGCTTCCAGCTCGCCCCCGGCGACCGCCTCGCCCTGCTCGGACCCAACGGTTGTGGAAAGACGAGTCTGCTCGATCTGATCGCCGGCGCTCCCCTCCGCTACCACGGCACCCTGCAGCGGAACACGCGCGTCCGCATGGCGCGGTCGACCCAGATCGTTCGCTGGACACACGGGCTCCTCCGCGAACTCCTCGTCGTAGAAGGCGCCGACGAGTCGCGATTCCGCCAGATCATGGCCGCCCTCGGCGTGCGGGGCGACATCCTGGACCGACCGATCGAATCGATGTCGCCGGGTCAACAGAAGAAGATCGAGCTGGCGCGTTCCTTCCTGACGCCCGCCGACCTCCTGCTCTGGGACGAACCGCTCAACTTCCTCGATATCGACGCGCGGGAAGCGATCGAGGAGGTGGTTGTGCAAGATGCGCCGACCCTGGTGTTCGTGGAGCACGACGCGGCCTTCGTGGACCGCGTGGCTACGAAGTCGGTAGAACTGATCCCAGGCAGCCCGGTGTTTTCGCCTCGGGCGAAGGAGACTGGGCTTCGAACAGGCCGGTGAAGAAGCAACAGCAGGTTCGCAGGCTGCTTCCGCTGCACGACAGCACGTGGCGCGCGCTGGACGTGCTCATCGCGCGATCGCCCGTTCCCCGATTGACTCCGGCCCCTGTCCCGGTATCCTCATCCAGCATCATGAAGACGTTTGCGGAATCCCAACCCGAGACAGCGATGACGCTGGAGGAGGCCGTCTGGATCGATCCGGGCCGAATGAGCGGAACCCCCTGCTTCCGCGGTACGCGCCTGCCCGTCCAGCAGCTGTTCGACTGGCTCGCCGACGGCGTGCCCCTCGACGAGTTCGTCCGGGACTTCGAGATCGACCCCCGAGCGGCCGCTGCCGTCCTGCGAGTCGGGAGCGCCGCCGTCAAGACGGCCGCAACGCAAAACCCCGCCTGCGCCGACCTCGCCTGACTACCACTGCACTTGAAGGTCCTGCTCGACGTCGGAGTCTCTCCGCGGTTCCGCCTTCCTCTCCAAGCGGCCCTCGATGGCGCCCCCGTCGAGAGCGCGGTCTACCACCGGTGGCGCTCCTTGAGTGACGCTGAATTGCTCGCCGAGGCCAGCGCGCAGGGGTTCACTGTTCTCGTCACCACCGACAAGCGTCTCGCCGAGCAGCAACGGCACCCCGACTTGGCCATCCTCGCCGTCGACGACAACCGCCTCTCCTCGCTCCGCGAGGCCCTGCCCGACATCGCGAAGGCTATACGCTCGCTGGCACCGGGCGACCACGCGTTGATCGCGACAAACGCTTGACCCCAAGGTGGCTGAATCCACTGCGAGGCTCGACCTCGGCCGCTCGCGGTCGGTGGTCGTGGAGCTGGCGGAAGACTGCCGGGATCGGCAACGGCGCACTGCTCCGCCTTGCGGCAGACCGCCGGCGCCGCTACGGCTTCGCCTGCACCAGCTCGATGCTCACGCCGTCCGGGGCCGCCAGGTAGCAGATCAGCGCGCCCGGCCCGAACTCCCAGGGCTCCACGGAGAAAGTTGCCCCCTTTCCCCGAATCTCCTCGCAGAACGCGGCAAGGTCCCCATGGAAGCGGAAGCCGAAGTGATCCGTACCCCATTCGTCGTGGCTCGAATAGTCGTCGAAGTGGCGCATCTCCCGTGGCTCCCCCGGATCCTCGCCGGGACGCCGGCCCCGGATCAGGACCGACATGCCAGCCACGACGACGTTGATCTGCGGGGCATCCCGCAGGACGTACGACCCCTTGATCGTGCCGCCGAGGATCTCCTCGTACCAGCGCGCGGCCGCGTGCGGGTCCTCGCTGATGACGTGAACGTGGTCGAACGAGATGGATGCATCGCTCATGGCGGAAACTCCTTCACTCCGGTTGCGTTACGCGAAAATCGGCAGCGGTTCGAAGCGGCCCTTCAGTACCGTCTCGGCGCGCCCGCTCCCGAGCCAGCCGTCGATCGCCGTCCCGTAGACCCGCCGGAAGTCCACCGTGGCGCGCAGGTTGTCGCCTTCCTCGAGGTCCGTCAGGCTCGGCGCCACGCCGTAGTGCCCGCCGCGGACGGGCTTGCCGGCGAGGAACATGAGATTGGCGGCACCGTGGTCCGTCCCGAGGTTGGAATTCTCCGGCACCCGGCGCCCGAACTCCGAGAATACCATCACCGCCACGCGGTCGCCGTGCCCGAGCCGTTCCATGTCGCGAATGAAGCCGTGTATCGCGTCACACGCGTAGGACAGCAGCCGCTGGTGCAACGCGGGCTGCTGCACGTGTGTGTCGAACGAGTTGTTCCGGAAGGAGACGTAGTAGAGCCGCGTCGGCAGGCCGCCATCAATGCAGGCGGCCACTTTCTGCAGGTCCAGGGGCGCGATGCCGTAGTCCACCGGCGAGCGGTACTTCGACCAGGCCGCCCGGACCAGTTTCGCGCCTTCGCGCGCGCTTCGGGCGACGTCCCGCAGGTAGCCGCGGGTCGCATTGCCGCCGTCTCCCGGCTCCGGCAGCCCGTCGATCACCGCGCGCGTTGACGCGAAGGCCTTTCTGCGAAAACGCTCCGGATCGTCGAACACGACGGGGGCGTGCAGTCGGCTCTTCACGGCCAGCGACTGCGAAGACGCCACGTTGATCAGGAAGTTGGGCGCGCCGCCGGGATCGAGCGCATCGGCCAGTCGCCCCATCCAGCCGAACTCGTCGCCGCCGTTGGGGACACCCGTGTGCCAGTAGGCCATGGACGTGAAGTGCGAGTACGAGGGGTTGTCATAGCCGCAGCCGTGGACGATCGCGAGGTCGCCACTCCGCCAGAGCCGCTCGAAGCCCAGCATGCCCGGGTTGAAGCCGTAGTGGTCGTCGAGTTCGAGCAGGTCCTCGCGGCGGATGCCTATGGTTGGCCGCTGGCGGTAGTAGGCGTCGTCCCCGTACGGCACCACCGTGTTCAGGCCGTCGTTGCCGCCGGACAGCTCGAAGACCACGAGAATCCGGTCGTCGCTCTGTCCAGGCGCGTTGGCAGCGTGCACCCACGATGGCGCCAGGGTTGCCAGTCCCCCGACCCCGACACCCTGCATCAGCCGCCGTCGGTTGATGCCCGTCCGTCCTGTTTCTCTCACGATGTTCACCCGAGTTGATATTCCGGCAGGCTGAGCAGCGCGTGCAGCACGATCCGCAAGGGATCCTCCAGCCAGGTCGCCGCCACCGCGACATCGTCCGTACCGAGTTCCGTGGCGAGGAGCTCGGCCAGCGCCTCGGTGGTCCCCTCGTCGAGCGGCACGGACAGGAACCGCTCCGCGAGGTAGTCGACGACCTCGCGGGACGTCGCCAGCCCCGCGCCGCGCACCATGCCGGCCAGGTCGAGCCGTGCCGTGTGACGCGGAATCGGTTTCACGCGCTCGATGGCCATCTGCCAGCCGCGGTAGCTGCCATAGCGCGTGTTGAACGCCTCGTCGCGGTCCGCCAGCAGATTCGACGCCGCCATCGCGTCTTCTCCCGTGTCCACGCCGACGGGCATGGTGGCCGCCGTCATGTCCATCCCCGAGCGCAGTCGCTCGTGCACGGCGAGGATCTGTTGTCCGTATGCCGGGTAGCGGTCCGGCGGGATGAAGGAGATGTCCGGAAACACCACGTCCAGCACGAAGTTGCCGCGCTCGAACAGGAGTCCCGGGGTCACCCAGCTACGACCCTGCGACCAGCCGGCCACCGTCGGCGGGTGCAGGAGATGCTGCCCCAGGGCGCCGGTGACGGAGTTGAAGTCCGGCACGCCCGGCAGCTCCGACATGCCCAGCTTCCGATAGGTGGAAACCACCAGCTCCACCGGGCTCTTGACGCGCGTCGCGACGGACGCGGGCGCGTGGAAGTCCCGGCTCGAAAACAGCATCTCGAGGAACGGTGCGATCTCGAAATCCAGCGCGCGCAACCGTTCGCCCAGCACCTCGGCCAACGCCGGGTCGAGATCGGTGCGCACGAAATAGCGGTAGAGCTTCGCCGCCACGAAACGCGCCGTGGCCTGCTGCTCCATGATGACCGCGATCGCCTCCTCGCCGTCGAGGTTCCCCACGCGGCCCAGGAAGGACTTCTCACCGTCGTCGTGGTCCTCGGCATTGAATGTGAAGTCCGTGCCGCGGAAGTTCCATCCCGTGAAGGCGCGCGCCCCTTCGCGGATGTCGGCCTCGGTGTAGTTGCCGGGGCCCATCGTGAAGAGCTCCATGATCTCGCGCGCGAAGTTCTCGTTCGGCGAACCCTTGACGTTGATGCCCGCATCCAGGAAGGCGAGCATGGCCGGGTCCTTCGCGACGGCGACCAGCAGTTCGTGGAAGTCGCCGAGCCCGCGTTCCTGGAACAGTTCCACCTGCCTGAGCATCTTGCGGTAGTCGCGGACCTTGTCCTCGTTGGTGGCGAAGTGGCCGTGCCAGAAGAGCGCCATCTTCTCCTGCAGCGGACGCGGCGTGGCAAGCATCCGGTCCGCCCACCACCAGGCGACGCGGTCCGTCTCCAGGCGGCTGGCGCGCAGCCAGTAGAAGAAGGCGTTGACCACAGGCTGGATGGGCCGGTTGCCGCCCGTCTTGACCTTGATGCCGAGCGCTTCGCCGTTGGCCCTGGCGGCCGCCGTGGTAGCCGGACGGCCCGGTGGGAACGGGTCGAGACCGGGGTCGAACACGCCCGAGTGATCGAACGGCGGCATGACCGCATCGGCCGCCCCGCCTTCGAAGTACACGAGGTGTCGTACCGCGCCGACGGGGCCGCGTGCCGCAAGGGCTTCGACTTCCTCCGGAGTGCCGCCGAACCCCGCACGTTCCAGGAGATGAGCGGCTCGCGCGCCGCTCCAGGCCGACGCCGGCAGCGGCGCAAGATCGCCGGTCCAGAGCCGTTCGTCGACGCCGTTCGCCGCCACACCGGACGTCAGCAATCCGAGCGCCAGCCCGCCGGCGAGCATTGCCGCAACGACGCGCGGCGGCCGATCCTCAGGCCGTCTCATGTCCATCGAATCAACCCCTCCTGTGCGCAGGTCGCCACGAGCCGACCCGCGCGGTCGAAGAGTCGTCCCGTTGCGAAACCCCGCGCGGCGCCGGTAGCTTCCACGCTCTGGTCGAACAGCAGCCAGCCGTCGGCGCGCGCCGGCCGATGGAACCACATGGCATGGTCCAGGCTCGTACTCTGCAGGCGCGGGTCCTGCCAGCGGCGGCCGTGCGGCAGCACCACGTGATCGATGAGCGTGCTGTCCGAGAGATAGGCGAGACCCGCGCTGTGCAGCGCCGGATCCTCCGGCAGGACGCCGGTCATGCGCATCCACATGCGCTGGTCCTCCAGCACCGGCTCGCCCACAGGCGCGGTCGGCGGGTTGACGTAACGAATGTCCATCGGCCGGGCCTCGCCGTCCCAGTCGGGCGCCTCGCCGTTGGCCCGGCTGAAGGCGTTGTAGGTCAGCTCCACGTCTTCGGGCGGTGGGACGGTGGGCAACTCGCGGGCGGCATAGGCCAGGCCGGGCTCCGGAACGTGATAGGACGCCGTCATGCGGAACAGCTCCTTCCCGCCCTGGCATGCCACGAGGGACCTCCAGCTGAACGAACGCCCGTCGCGAACCCTCTGCACCGTGTATTCGAGCCCCTGGCCGACATCGCCTGGACGCAGGAAATACGCGTGCAGCGAATGCACCGCGCGATTTCGCTCCACGGTCCGATGCGCGGCTCCCAGTCCCTGCGCCAGGAACTGGCCGCCATACATGTCACCGGTACGCTCCGGCGCCGGAGGCGCCGCAAACCGGTCCTCCCCGAGCGCTTCCAGATCCATCAGAGCCGCGAACGCGGAGGCCGCGTCGTCGCTCGCCCCGGACACGGGATCGGTTGCACCCGTCACACGCCTAACCCGCTGCCAGGTCTGCGTCTCCGTCGACTCCCGCAGGCAGGAACCGGTGCTCCGTGCGCGTGCCGGCCTCCTCGCGCGCGGCCTGCATCAGCGCCGCGGCGCCGACGAAATCGGGACCGTCGGTGCTCTCCCACATGTTGGGATTGGAGAGCCCGAGCAGCACCGCGAGACGCTTCGGATTGGCGTCCAGGATCTCCTGCGTGACCGTGCGGCGGTAGTCCTCCTGCGGATACAGGTACGAGCGGTTGAAGTACATCGTCAAGACGAGCCGCAGGCCCTCCGCCGTGCGCGGGAAGGCGCCGTGCCACATGTTGCCGTTCCACACCACGAGGGAACCCATCGGCGCCTCGATCGGAATGGCCGCGTCCGCCCCCTCCCCGCCCCGCGGCTGGCGCGCGTAGCGATGGCTGCCCGGGACCATGGCCAGGGCGCCGTTGTCGAGGGTGTAGTCCGTCAGCAGGAAGGCGCTGTTGCCGGTGTGGGTGTCCTTGCCGATCGGGATGGAGTGCATGACGGGCGTGTCCGCGTGCAGGCCCAGGGTCGGGCCGTAGCCGTCCTCGTCGCGCCACTTCACGAACGAAGTGCAGCTCGATATGCGGCAGTCGAAGCCCAGCATGTAGGTCTGCAACGCCAGCAGGTACGGGTTGCAGATCGCCTGCTGGAAGATCGGGTCCTCGAGCAGCAGGTAGTAGAGGATGTACTGGTGTTTGAACGGCGGCTGCACGTCCAGGTTTCCGTGCGTGCCGGTCGCGAGGTCGTGCTTCACCCCTGTGCGGCGTTCCGCTACGGCCAGCAGAGTGTCACGCAGTTGCTCGACCCAAGCGACCGGCGCCGCCTTGCCCGGTTCGAGGATCGTGAACCCGAACGCGTCGAGTTCCGCGATGTTCTGTTCGAGACCCAGTTCGCGAATTTCGCGGTACAGGGGACCCAGTTCCGGCGTAGCTTTCCAGTCTCCGATCTTCATGTTGTCTCCTCGCCCAGAGCCGCCTGCCGGCCAGGCGGGCTGCCGTTCCGCCCTTCCGGGCGCGAAATCCCAAAGGAGGGACGCTATACCTACCTCGCATCGCCCGCAAGTGCGCCGGCGCCCGAGGCATCTTCGCCCTCGGCTTCTCGACGCGCGGTCAGGCCGGCCACGATCTCCACGTGGCGCCGGTGGTTGATCCGGTAACGCAGGTAGAACAGGAGCGCCAGCAGCGAGAAGATCGACGTGGCGGGACCCGCGATCAGGCCCAGGTTCCACACCGTTTCGGCCGGGACCTCCCCCCGGGTCGCGTACTCCGGAAACTCGATGACGCTGAGCAGGACGCCGCCGAACACGGTGCCGAACGCGGACGTGGCCTTGGCCGAGAAAGCACGCACGGAGTAGAGGACACCCTCGCGGCGGATCCCGGTGTCGAGCTCGTGCTCGTCGGCGACGTCGGCCAGCATCGAGTTGGCGCTGGCGCCGATGATCGGAGCCGCCAAGGCACCCACCGTCGACGCCGCGAGGAAGATGCCCAGCACCCATACGGTCCCATTCTCCGGAAACCACGGCACCTCGAACAGCCGCAGGCAGATCGGTATGTTGATCGCGGTGATCCAGCACGTGAGGGGCAGCATGACGGCCATGCGCTTGTCGAGCAGCCGCGTGAGAGCGGGAATGAGCACGAACGCCACGGGGAAGGAGAAGATGCCCACGAAGCTCAGGTAGAAGAGGTCTTCGGTGCGCAGTCCCCAGAAGTGGATGCCCATGAAGGGGGTGAACGCCCCCTCGACCCCACCCACCATCGAACCCAGCAGCAGGCCGAAGAACACCGCGCGGAACGAGGCGTTCTTCAGGACCTCCCAGATCTCCATAAAGAGGCTCAGGAACCGGATCTGGGCCCGCTCCTGAGTCTCCCGGAGGTGGGGAATCTCCTTGCGCGTGCCGGCGACGCACAGGAGGATCGCCGCCACCATGACGATCGCGAAGGTCACGCTCATCGCCGGATAGCCGTCGGGATTGAGGAAGCCCGGGTCATACACCTCTTCGACGGTCGGGAAGTAATAGCCCGTGATGAGGCCATAGGACACCGCCACCGACATGGCGCCGATGAACGCGCTGTAGGCGAAGAGCGTCGAGCGCTGGTAGTAGTCGTGGGCCATCTCCGCACCGAGGGCGAGGTGCGGGATGTTGTAGAAGGTGAAGCTGGCGCGCACGAGTACCCCGAAGGTCGCCAGCCACAGGAAACCCTCGAAGTCCGACATCCCCCGCGGCGGGTTGAAGAGCAGCACGAAGCTGATGGCGAGCGGCAGCGCCGCCGCCAGCAGCATCGGGTGGCGCCTGCCCCAGCGCGTGCGGATGCGGTCCGACCAGGCGCCGATCAGCGGGTCGGTGATCGCGTCCATGGCCACGGAGATCCCGATCGCGAGGCCGACCATCCACGCCTCGATCCCCACTACCTGCTGGTAGTAGAAGAGCAGGAGCACGCCCCAGGCCATGTGCATGAACGCGCCCGCGGCCTCGCCGATGCCAAAGGACGCCATCGTCCCGACCGAGAGTTTCCTGGCCTCCGCCAACGCTCGCTCCATGGCGCTCGATGGGGCGCCGGAAAGGCCGAAGTGTAACCCGCGTGACAACGGGCGTTCGCAGCCCACGGTCCCGCGGCAGGACGACGCGCCGCGGGTTCGCCCGTGCCACACGGTGGTCCTTCGCGGTCAGATTCGGTGGCGCCAGGGCGGCGCGAGCAGGGACTGAAGCGGCAACACGGTCCCAAAGTCGGGTATGATCCCCGGCCCTCCCACGACATTGATATCGCCAGGACCACCCAGCCCATGGACATGACGACCGATCGACAAGACGGCGTGCTGGCAGCCGCCGTCGGCGGACGCATCGACGGAACCAACAGCGCGGAGTTCGAGCAGGCGCTCCGGACGGCCGTGCAGGACGACGACCGCGCCGTGATCGTCGACCTCGAGCAGCTCTCCTACATCAGCAGCGCGGGTCTGCGCGCGGTTCTGCTGACGGCCAAGTTCCTCTCGAACCAGGGCGCCAAGTTCGCGTTGTGTTCCCTCGCCGCCCCCATACGGGAGGTGTTCGAGGTCAGTGGATTCGACAAGATCATCGCCATCCACGGATCCCGGGACGACGCGCTGACGTTCGTGAACGGCTGACAGGCGGCCATACGCCCACGGAGCAGCCGCCCGGATTGAATCAAGCCGCCCGCACTGCGCGCGCTATCTCGCCCCACTGGCCCATCGCGGAAGGCGCGCGGCGCATGTCGTCGAGCGCGAGATAGAGCACCACCCGTTCGGCCACGCCGGCGTAGCGCGCGGTCAGCGCGTCGGCCATCTCGTCCCACTTCGCGACCAGCGCAAACGCGTCCAGCATTTCGTCGGTGATGGTCGCCGCCATGCCGGCAAGGTCCCCGGCGCGCATCATCCCGTTCAGGGTGGGGCCCGTACCGGGAAAGCCGAGGTCCTCGAACTGGAAGGCGTAGTTCGGCGTCGACCCGTAGAACGCGATCTGCGTCTTCGCCCGCTGCACCTTCGGTGCGCGCTCCTCCGGCGTGTCGCCGGTGATCGCGAACACCGGCACGATCAGGTCGACGGCATCCGGCGAACGGCCGGCGCGCGCGGCGCCCTCGGCCACGGCCGGCAGCAATCGATTCTCCAGGTAGGGCATCGAGTGCATCGGGTGGACGTGCAGTCCGTCGCACAGTTCGCCGGCGACGCGGCACATGAACGGACCGACCGCCGAGATGTCGATCTTCACGTCCTCGAAGTCGTGCCGGGGCGGCATCCAGTTGCCGGACAGCAGGCTCAGGTTGTAGTACGGCCCGCTGTGCGCAAGGCGCTCTTCGCCGCGGAAGGCCCGGATGCTCGCCTGGAACGCCGCCACGTAGTCCCGCATCTGCGGCGCCGGCTTGTCCCACTGGGCAGAGTAGCGACGCACGATGTGGCCCTTCACCTGGCTACCGAGCCCGATCCGGAACCGCCCCCCGGTGTTGTGCGCGAGCTCCCACGCGATCTGGGCGGAGATCATGGGGCTGCGGGGAAACGCCACGGCGATGCCCGTCGCGAACTCGAGGCTCGGAGCCGCCGTCGCCGCCGCCGCGATGCTCATCCAGGGAACCTGGCCGGTCTCCGTGAACAGCATGCCGGAGAAGCCGGCGTCCTGCAGGCGGACGGCCAGATCCGCGCTCTCCTGCCAGGTCATCGTCCCGACCATGACGTCGATGTGCATTGTCATCTCTCCTTGTCCGCGCCCGGGCACACGCGCGGGGCATGGTAGTCCAGCCCGAGCAGCCGGAAGTAGTTGCGCCCGAGGGCGATGTTGCGAAAAGCGGTGTCGTCGAGTTCCCGCAGGATGCGGCTGGTCGCATCGAGCGCCGATCGGTAGTCGCTCAACCCCTGCCGTGCGGACGCCACGAAGTCCGTTCCGGGCAGGATCCGCTCGGAGTACGCATTCAGGAAACCCACGTACAGCGGCCGTCTGGTGGGATCGGAGAAGACCTCGTCCTCCAGCACGTGCCAGGAAATGTCGAGCATGGCCTTCGGATAGCGGTCGAGCACCGACATCAATACCGCGACGTGCTCGCGCGCGTCCATGGCGACCAGTTCGCGCGACAGTCCGAGGTGCATCCAGACGATGACGTTGTCCGGGTAGAGCCGCAACATCTCCTCGATCCAGCGCAGGTACGCGGTCGGATCCTCGTCGTTGCCGAGGTCCGCGTGCACGGCCAACGGGACGTTCCGCTCCCGCAGCACCGCCATGAAGGGCGCCCAGTTCCGGATCGCCGCGAGCGGCACCGGGCGGTGCCCGTTCTCGAAGAGCGCCTGCTTCACGAGGTTGACCTCGCCCATGAAACGGAAGAACCCCGGGAACTCTTCGTCGAGCAGGCGCATGCCGGCCAGCACCGCCTCCGGCCGGGCGAGGTCCGGAAAGGTCATGGAGAGCGTCAGGTGCACGCCCTCCGGCGATGTCCGCGCGTACTCCAGCGCATTGACGAAATCGTTCTTCAGCGTCGGCACGACGGGGGTCCCCGGACAGTCCAGGTAGTAGGTGCACTCCGACGTCAGCGGCAGCATCTGGCCGATCCCGTAAACGGTGGCGAAACGCACGCCCGACCGCTCGAGATAGCCGACGACCTTCTCGAACGGCAGCGCGGGCCCGCCGAAGGGACGAAAGTGCACGTGCGAATCCACCACCGCCGTGTTCGGCTGCCGCGCCCGGTCGTAGCACGGCGGGTCGGTCAAGTCGAACGTCGCGAGCGTAGGCGCGGTGGCGCAGCCCGCGAGCAGTACGCCGCCGCACAGCGCGAGCGCGACGGCCCACCGCCGCCGGTGCAAGCAGCCGTAGGGGACGCCCTTGTGGCGTCCCGATTCGCGTGCGTGCACGGTGGCGGCGCGGGCGACCACATATATGGTCCGCCCCGCGTTTGCAACGGTGTGAGGCTGTGCGATGGGGAGGTGTCGGTTGCACACATATATCCGGCCTTTGGTTGGGAGCGCTGCTCCCTGGCCCTGATGGATTCCGCACGCGCCCACCTGAACAAGGGTACGGCCTCGAAGGCCTATGTGGTTCGTCAGGGTCCTGGCGCGTCGGTCCAACCTGTTCTCCATCATGCTCAACATCACATCGCGCAACCGGGGGCAGCCGTTGCCGCCTGCCCGCGATCAGTGCTCCTGGTGCGCCGGGCCAGTGATGGCCGGAAGCTTGCTTACGGCCATCACCAACCGCTGCGCCATGGCTGCTGTCGGGTCACCCGCAGGGCCGTAGCGCAGCGGAGGAGCCGCACCGCGGCTTGACGCGACAGCAGCCATGGTGTTCCCGGCACCGTGTCCCGTGGTCTGGTTCATGCCGCCTTGCCGGTGTCCGCGTCGGGCGCCAGCAGGTGTTCGGCATCGTAGTCCTGCGCGCTGCGCAGCACCGCCCATGCCGTGCGCGCGTTCTTGTTCGCCAACGCCACCGCCGCCACGTTGCGACCGCGGCGTTGCCCCACACCAACCGCCCACCGACTGCGACGGTCCTCGTACCGCCCCGCCCGCTGCAGCGCCGACCGCGCGCCGTGGATCAGCAGCGTGCGCAGATAGCGGTCGCCGCGCTTGCTGATGCCGAGCAGCTTCGGTCGACCTCCCGTCGTGTGCTGCCGCGGCACCAGACCGAGCCAGGCGGCCATCTCGCGACCGTTGCGGAACTGCCTCGCGTCGGCTGCCGCGCCCGGTCGTAGCACGGCGGGTCGGTCAAGTCGAACGTCGCGAGCGTAGGCGCGGTGGCGCAGCCCGCGAGCAGTATCTGCCGCGCCCGGTGCACCGCTGGATGCACTCCTGTTCCACCGACTTCACCCCCACGAAGCGCGACGGCCGCGTCGACGCCTCCGCATCGCGTCCGCATCCGCCACGTCGTTCTTGTTCGAGTACGGCTTGACGAACTGCGGGCTCATCAGCAGCAGCCGTAGGGGACGCCCTTGTGGCGTCCCGATTCGCGTGCGTGTTTTCCATTGGTCCGCTCCGTTGTCAGTTGAAGACCCCGTCATTCTGGCCTTCGAGGCCTGCCGAATGAAGCGGGGCGGACCATTCCATTAAGGGTCGCCCCTACGAGTACCCGATGGAGAGCAGGTTCTCGACCGGCTGGTACAGCTCTTCGAGGTAGGTGACGTCTTCGTCCGCGAGTTCGATCTCCGCGGCGCCGACGAGTTGCTCGAGTTGCTCGACACGCGACACGCCGACCACCGGCGAGTAGACCTCCGGCTTGTTGAGCAGCCATGCCACCGAGATCTGCGCCGGGGCCTTCCCGTACTTCTCCGCGATCTCCACCACCCGGTCCGCGATCGCGAAGTCGGCGGCGCCCCGGTAGAGGCTCTCCGTGCGCCGGCGGTCACCGCCCTTCGACCGGTCCGTCGAGCCCGCGTCGAAGCCGCCCTTGTAGGACCCCGCGAGAATGCCGCGCGCCAGCGGCGACCAGGGCGTCAGCGCCACGCCCGTGCGCGCGCAATACGGGTTCATCTCGCGCTCTTCCTCGCGGTAGATGAGATTGTAGTGGTTCTGCATCGAGATGAACTTCGTCCAGCCATTCGCCTCGGCGGTCATCTGCAACTCGGTGAACTGCCAGGCGAACATGGAGGAGGCGCCCAGATAAAGCGCCTTGCCCGCCTTGACCACGTCGTGCAGGGCCTCCAGCGTCTCCTCGATCGGCGTCGCGACATGGCCCGGCACGCCATGCGGGTGACGGTGGATCACGAGGTGATCGACATAGTCGTGGCCGAGGCGTTTGAGGCTCGCATCCACCCCTTCCATGACGTGCTTGCGCGACAGCCCGCCCTGGTTCGCGCCCCGTCCCATCGGCATGGCGACCTTGGTCCCGAGGACGTACTGGTCCCGGGGCAGCAACTCGCGCAGCAGCGCTCCCACGACTTCCTCGCAGGCGCCGACGCCGTAGGTGTCCGCGCAATCGAAGTAGAACAGACCCTGATCGAGGGCGGCCTTGAAGATCGGGCGGGCAGCATCGAGTCCGAGCGTCCAGTCGCCCTGGTGGCCCCGGCCCGGCTCTCCGAAATTCATGGTGCCGAGGCACAGCTCCGAGACGCGCAGGCCGCTGTTGCGGCCGAGTTGTATGGCTTTCAGCATGTGGACACTTCCTTTTTCCTCCGGTTCTACAGGCTCTCAAGATAGGCGACGGCCCTGGCCCGCCGCTTCTGGCGGGCGAGGTCGAGCGCCGTATGGCCGGCGTCGTCACGCGCCGCCGGATCGGCGCCGTGGGCGATGAGAGCCTCCAGGTAGTCGACCTTCACGCCCTGCAGCGCGCCCAAGTGTAATGCGGTTCGCCGCTCGCGGTCCGGCGCGTGCACATCAGCTCCATGTTCGAGCAGCCACGGGACCGCACCGGGCTTCCTGAAGTGCATGAGGTCGAGGAGCGGTGTCCTGCCGTTCAGGCTGACGTTCCAGTCCGCGCCGCGGGCATGCAGGGCCGCGAGGATCTCCTCGTTGCCCGCGAAGCACGCACCGAACACGGAACTCGCCGGATTCGCCCCGGCCGCCAGCAAGGCCCGGACGAGCACCGTGTGCTGCTGCCAGGACACGGCGCGCCACAACGCGGTCGCCGCGAAGATCTCGTCGCCTTCGACCATCTTCTCGTGGGCGTTGACGTCCGCGCCCGCGTCGACGAGCACGCGGAGGCAATCCAGAGCCGGCTCCGAACCGATGTGGCCGAGCTTCCACATGCCGGACCAGGCACAGTGCTGCAGCGGCGTCCGCCCGCGGCCGTCCGGGCAGTCGACGCCGACCCGGTCGATCTCGCCACGTAGTGCGTGAATGTCATACAGCATGGCCGCCGCGTGGATGTCGAGGGTCGCGCCGGCATCCAGCAGCATTCCGGCGAAGCGCTCGAAACCTCCCGTGGCGGCGTAGAGCAGGGGCGGCATCCCGTGTGGGCCGGCGGGCTTGCCCGGGTCCGCGCCCCGCGCCAGCAGCATCCCGATCGCCGCCTCGTGACCGGCGTGTTTCGGAATGCTGAGGTGTGGCTGCAGGGCGCGCACGAGCGGGGTGTGGCGGCCGGGCGTACCCGCAACGACGTTCGGGTCCGCGCCCGCGTCCAGAAGCGCTTCGATCATGTCCGCGCGGCCCGCGAACGCGGCGTCCATCAGCGGCTTCCAGTGTCGGGCCCCTTCCCCGGCCGCCACCGCGGCTCGCCGCAGCGCGTCGACGTCGCCGGCGGCCACCGCGGCGCACAGCGTCCTGTAGCCGGTCCGTGTCGCCATGGTCGACCCGCGGGCGCCGTTTCTACTCGTCCCCGCCGTTCTCCGTCTTGCCCGCCATCTCCCGGGCCAGCGCCAGCATGCGTTCCTGTTTCTGCCGGTAGGCGTCCAGGTCAAACGCGTGGTAGTCGTAGTCGGGACGCACCGACACGCGAACGCCGGCCGGCTCGTGGTCGAAGAGGCTGAGGTAGGGGGACGCGTCCGGCACCCCGCTGCTGACGGCGCTCGCTTCCTGCGCCCGATGCAGGTCGAAGTCCTGCTTGCCGAACGGGAAAGCGCCATAGACATCCATCAGCCCCGCGAACCGGAGCGGATTGCGTGCCAGCGCCTCCCGGGTGACCACCTGCCGGTACGGACCCTGGGTCTGCATGAACGGCCGATGGAAGGTGCCGAGGATCATCAGCCGTTCCCCGGGGGTCGAACGCAGCGCCGAACCGTGCCAGGTCAGGTCACCCCAGATCACCATCGAGCCGGCCGGGGCCTCCACCACTGCCGCCTTGTCCGCCCAGTCCGCGACTTCCGCCGGCGTCGGCGCGCGCCGCCACTTGTGGCTGCCCGGCACGAACGTGATGGCGCCGTCCTCGGCGGAATAGTCCGTCACGAGGTAGTTGAAGTTGGCGCTGTTCGGCTCCGGGGCCGAGGCCTGGCGCGTGAAATCCCAGTTGTCCCGGTGCAGCGCCGTGCGGCCCTCGCCCGGACCCTTCACCCATCCGTCAAACAGGGACAGGATGCAGTTCGTGCCCACCAGGTACTGGACCAGCCCGAGCCCGGCGGGATTCAGCACCAGCTCCTCGAACACGCGATGCTCCCAGAGAATCATGCGGAAGATCTGGTTGCGGTCCTTCCAGGCCATGCCGTCGTCGCCCAACGGCCCGAACCGGCCCTCAATGACGTCGATCAACGCTTCCTTCACCCGTGCATGGAACTCCGGCGGCGCGACCTTCTCCGGGGGAACCACGGTAAATCCGAAAACGTCGAGTTCAGCGATGTTCTCGAGCAGGTCGAGTTCCGCGAGTTCCCGGTAGAGCTTCGCCTGGTTCGGACAGGAGGCCCAGTCCTTGATCTGCATGTCGGTCTCCGTAGCAGGGGCGGTCGCCCGCGTCAACGCCGTGCATGAATTCGAAACGGGATCTTGTAGGGGCGACCCTTGTGGTCGCCCGCGTCAACGCCGTGCACGAATTCGAAACGGGACGGGACAAGCCCGTCCCCCAAAACTCCTGGAACAGCCTGAGTCAACGCAGGCGCCAGGAAAACTGCAGCGAGTAGTACCTCGGATCCACACGGCGATAGAAGCTGGCCGTCAACAATGAGGTCGTGCCGAAGGACCAGGTCTGGTAATCCTCGTCGAGGATGTTGCTACCGCGCAGAAGCAGCGCCCATCGATCGGTTTCCAGTCCGAGCTGCGCATCCAGCCGCTGGACGTCATCCTGGAAGGCGGGGACCGTGCCGGGCCGGGGCAGGCTGCGCACGCCGCCGTTCTCGATCGTCAGGTTGGCGGTGGCGAGCAGCGTCGCGCCGTCCAGCAGGCTCCCCGCCCCGGCGAGTCCGGGTAGCGGCAGCCGATACACCACAGAGGCCTTGTACTCTTCCGGCCGCATGAACGGCAGACGCTTGCCCTTGGCGAACTGGGTCGCCGGTGAGGCCCCGGAATCGATCTCCGTGACCTCGCCCACCTGCCGCGCCCAACCGGCGCGCAGATGCAGCAGGGCGCCATTGTCGAAGGTCTTGCGCCAGGCGAATTCCGCCTCGAGGCCCCAGGCCTCCGCTTCGCCGATATTGTCGATGAACCAGGCCGTCGGCAGCTCCTCGCCCATGTTGCCGTCCGCATCGAACAGGATGCGCGTGCCGTCGGCATTGAAACCCAAGGGTGTGCTGTCGTCGATATCCAGGAGCGTACACAGGCCCGGACACCCGTTGTTGGTGGTGTTCAGGAACTCCTGGTACACGGTGAAGAAGCCCGCGACGTTGAAGGTGAGCCCGCCCGCGAAGGTGGACTTCCAGCCAAGCTCCCAGGTGAGCGAGTCCTCCTCGCCATACGTGAGTATCACCGGGTAGCGATCCAGGCCCGGGCTGCCCGCACCGGCATTCAGGCCACCATGCCGGTAGGACGTCGCGACCTTGGCATAGGCCAGGGCTTCCTCGAAGAGATCGCCGATCCCGTCCCGGAACTTGTAGGAGACGGTGACGCCCCACGGCAGGTTCGTGAACCTCTTCGGCGGCTCCGTGAAGTCGGTTTCCGGCTCGGCCAATCGCGTGCGCAGCGTCAGCACGCTGCCGCCGACCTCATCCTCCGCGTAACGCACCTCCCCGGATATGGAAACCGGCAGGTCGGCGAACGTGTACTCGGCCTGGCCAAACAGCGCCCAGGACTTCATGTCCACCTCAAGCCAGCGGTTCTG
The DNA here is from genome assembly GCA_965248075.1 of Candidatus Azotimanducaceae bacterium. Lineage (GTDB taxonomy): Bacteria > Pseudomonadota > Gammaproteobacteria > Pseudomonadales > Azotimanducaceae > VXNE01. The sequence goes on from CBDFIL010000001.1 coordinate 512,791, forward strand.
CGCATTGCCCCACCTGCCGGCGTCCGCGGGCAGCCCCAGGACCCCCGCCTGCTGGACGAGGCGCTCCAGGTTGTCGTTGCTGAAATAGTCGCCGCCGACCATCCAATGGAACTGGTCCGTGCCGTCCGCGACGTAACGCAACTCCTGGAAGTAGATCTGGTTGTCGACGGATTGCGCCCATTGCCGGTTGAGCCCGGTCAGGAACGCCGGGAAGTAGTAGTCGTTGTCCTGATAGGCGTACACGTCGCGGTCCCGGTAGTTGCTGACGGACGAGAAAGTACCGCCTCCCAACTCCACGTCGACCAGGAGGTTGTGGTTGACGACATCGTTCTCCACGTAGTGCGGGGTGTCGATGAACGTGTCGAACACCGAGCTGAGGACCTGCCTATGCGTCGGGACGATCCAGATGGAATCGGGAGCCTCCTGCTCCATCTGATCGTAGAAGTAGGCCACGTCCCACGCTTCGGCGGGTTTCCAGCGCAACCCGAGACGGAAGGCCTGGTAGGCCTCCACGTCCACGGGGTCGCCGTCAACGTCCTCGTAGAAGCCGTCGTCGCGTTCCTCGTTCACGTAGCCGATACGCGCGGCAAAGGTCTCCGAGACCGGGACGTTCACCAGCACATCGCCGCCAAAGAGGTCCAGTTCGCCCGCCGTCATGCGCAGCTGCACATCGAACTCCTCGAGGTCCGGCTTCTTCGAGATGACGTTCATCGCACCGCCGAGCGCGTTGCGCCCTTACAGGGCGCCTTGTGGGCCGCGCAGCACCTCCACGCGATCGACGTCGTACATGTCGAAGCGCGTGAAATTCTTGCCCCCGAGACTGTTCGTCGCGAAATAGGCGCCGTTGCGGTACAGCCCGGATGCCGAGACCGCCGCGCGATTGCGCGCCTGCCCGGCGCCCCGAATCGACGGCTCGGTGATCGTTGTGCCCTGGGTTTCGTTGATCGTGATGCCGACGATCTGGTCGGTCACGTCGCGCAGATTGACAAGGCCGCCGATGTCCTCGATGTAGTCCGAGGTCAGTGCCGCCGCGGATCCGGGCAAATCCTGCAATCGTTCCTCGCGCTTGCGCGCGCTGACGATCACTTCCTCGATGGTGGAATCAGCACGGGCAGTCCCTCCCCGTCACTGGATTCCCCGTATGCCGACAGGCCGACGCAGATGGCAACGGCCAGCAGTGCCCTGACGATCATTTGTTCTCTCCTCGGGTTCTCTCCAGGCGCCCGCAAGGCGCCTCGCCGAGTGTACTACACGAACGCAGGAGGACCTGGACGGCCCTCGGGCGCTATGCCGCCGAAGACCGTCCCTGGCCGGAGGCTCGCGCCTGGCGCACCGCATCCCACGCCGCCTTGATCTGCTGCGTACGCTCGGTGGCCGCGCGCATCATCTCCTCGGGCAGCCCCTGCGAGGCGAGCTTGTCCGGATGGTGGCGGGACATCAGGCGCCGGTAGTGGCGCTTGACCTCCGCGTCGGACGTCTCGGGGGACGCGCCGAGGATGGCATAGGCATCTTCGAGCGACATCCCCGGATCGCGAGCCGTCCGGGCGTGGGCGCCGGCCGCGATCAGCCGCTCGAGTTCCAGGTAGTCCGCGCGAGACAGCCCGAGGCGCGCGGCGATGTGGAGCAGGATGCGGCCTTCTTCCGCGTGGACGGCGCCGTCCGCCCCCGCCGCCTGGATCTGGATCTCCAGGAACATGCGCAGCAGGTTCACCGAGCGGCCGCACTCCCGGCGCAACTGGTCCAGTACCGCGTCGAGCGGGAAGTCCGGTTCCTTGCCGGCGTTGAAGAGGCCCTGGGCGAGCTGGCGCTGCTGCGCGTCGAGCCCGAGCTGATCCATCACCTGGCTCGCGAGGCGGATCTCCTCCGGACTGACGCGCCCGTCCGCCTTGGCGACATGACCCATGACCCCGAACACGGCCGCGAAAAACGCCATCTGCACGCGTTCGACCGGAGCCTCGCCCGCCTCCGCGATCTCGATGTTCCCGACCGCATTGCCGACGAGCCTGCCCGCCGCCGCACCGAGCAGCGCGCCGATGGGGCCACCGAGCAGAAATCCGAACGTGCCGCCGAGCAGCAGCCCCCACCAACTCACGGAAGCCTCCTCGAAAGGCCGGACAGGGGGCGAAGCCTAAGCGACCGGGCACGGTGGGTCCACGCGCGAACGCCCGCAAGCGCGGTCATGCACTGGCTCGGCACGCGCCTCCATCGCTCGCCACCCGAGTCACCCCTTCGACGCGTCGGTTGACATTCGGTTGCGGTTGACCCATGGTTGCGGGCGAGCTGACGCTCACATCATGCCCACCATGGCCGACATCTCGAAACTGGCCCCGCGAGAGGCGGCGCGGCAGGTATTTGCCGCCCATGGCCACGATGCCCCCTGGCTCGATGCCTTCGCCGAGGGCCTCGACCGGCACCGCGCCACTCGGTCCCTCGCACGAACGATGCACGTCTGGGGCTGGAGCCAGGCCGAGGCTGCGCGGCTCTTCGGCGTGAGCCGGCAGGCGATCGGCAAGTGGCTGCAACACGGGGCGCCCTCGGAGAGGGCAGGTCCTCTCGCCGACCTGGCCGCCGCGACAGACCTCCTCGTACACTACCTGAAACGCGACCGGATACCTGCGGTCGTGCGCCGCCCCATCCCGGCTCTCGGAGGGGTCTCACTCACCGAGTTGCTGACGCGCGGCGATACGCCGGCGCTGTTAGCGGCGTGCCGCGACATGTTCCGCTTCGAACACGCGTCGTTCTGAGCATGGTGCTACTGCGGGAACGGATTCCCGACGGCCACGTGTGGTGGCGCATCGCCGATCCGGCCTGGAACGATCCGCTCGATCCGGGCTTTGCCCGGCAACACGGCGGACGCTGGAACCCACCGGACAGCTTTCCGGTCCTGTACCTGAACGAAGATCTGTCAACGGCGCGCATGAACCTCCACGCGTTCGTCGCGCAGTGGCCCTACGGTCCCGAGGATCTTCGCGACGACCCCGGTCCGAGCCTGGTCGGCTGCGCACTGCCGCGACGGCAAACCGTGTGCGACGCGCACTTCCGCGCGGGCATCGACGCCGCTGGATTGCCCCGCACATATCCGTTTCTGGCCGACGCCACGACCGTCCCGCACGCGCCGTGCCAGGCCATCGGCACCGCCGCGAAGGCCGGCGGCCTACGCGGCATCCACGCCCGATCGGCCCAAACCTCCGGCGGCAGCGGCCGTGAGCTGGCATGGTTCCCCGCGTCTTCTCGCAGCATCGCCCGGCGCATCCGGTCACTGACGTTCTCGATGTGGTTCCGGGGCCAGGCCCCCACGGCAGGGCAGTGACGCGGGGCGCTGTTCCGGCACGGCGACCGCTGACACGACCTGCTGACATTCGCCAGCGCATGTGGGCAAGGGCCGTTTCGCCATCACCGAAACCGCTCCCAATACTCCGCGATCGCCTCCTTCATCTCCCTGCGCAGCAACATGATCCCCAGCAGGTTCGGCAAGGCCATGAGCGCGAGCGTGATCGCAGAGACCTTCCAGACCAGCGACGTGTCCATCACCGTGGCGAGGAAGAACGCGACGACATAGACGAGGCGGAACGCCAGCAGCGACGCCGTCCCGAAGAGATAGGTCATGGCCCGATCGCCGTAGTAGGACCACGCGACTGCCGTGGTAAAGGCGAAGAGCACGAGGCCGATCGTGACCGCGTACTGCCCATATTCGCCGAGGAACGAACGCTTGAAGGCTTCGACGGTAAGGGGGACGGAGTGCAGGCGCGAACGGCCGCGCAGCCCGAGGGCGGTTGCCAGGTGGCCGTCCTCGATCCGGATGACGCCGGTGTACGGTGCGCCGTCGATCTCGAAACGGACGTCTTCCGCAACCGAGCGGTTGTGCAGCACAGTGACATCCGCCCCGGCCAGCCGACCCCCCTCGACCCGATAGCTCCCCGTGGCGCCCCGCACGCCCGCGTCCAATCCGTTCAGATGGCCGAACAGCGCCGTCACGTCGGCGGCATCCGTGTCCGTGTACACGCCCTCGAGGAACTCGGTGTCCGCCGCCTCGAAGTCCGTCTCGAATTTCTCCGTCCACACGCCGCTGCAGAGGATGACGAGCCCCGTCAGCGAACAGATCACGAGCGTGTCGAGGAACGGTTCGAGGATCGACACCATGCCCTCCGACACCGGCTCGTCGGCCCGCGCCGCCGCGTGCGCGATCGGGGCCGATCCCTGTCCCGCCTCGTTCGAGAAGAGGCCGCGGTTGACCCCCCGGTTGAAGGCGTACGCAAACGTGGCCCCGAGAAACCCGCCGCTGGCCGCGCTGCCGGTGAACGCGTCGCGGAACACGGCGAGGAAGGACGGCAACACCGCATCGTGGTTCGAGACGAGGACAGCCAGCGCGCCGAACGCGTACAGCACACCCATGAACGGCACCACCGTCCCCGCGACGGCCGCGATCCGCTTGATGCCCCCGACGATGACCAGGAACAGCAGCGCCGCGAGGACCATGCCCGACACCCACGACGGGATGCCGAAGGAGGCCTGCAACCCCGAGGCCATGTTGTTGCTCTGGGGCATGTTTCCCGAACCGACCGCGGTCAGCACCGTCGCGACGGCGAAGAACACCGCCAGCCACTTGCCGAAGTGCCAGGAGCGTCCGCCGAGCCGCAGCTTCGGCAAGCCGCGCTCCATGAAGTACATGGGCCCGCCGGCGATCCGCCCCTGGTCGTCCTTCACCCGGTACTTGTACGAGATGGTCACCTCGACGAACTTGGTGGTCATGCCCACGAAGGCCGTCGCCCACATCCAGAACAGCGCCGCGGGGCCGCCCAGGAAGATGGCCAGCGCCACGCCGCCGAGGTTGCCCGTGCCGACGGTGCCCGAGAGCGCGGTCGACAGGGCCTGGAAGTGCGACGTGTCGCCCTCCGCGTCGGCGCGGGTGTGCCGCCCGAACAGGACGCCCCAGGCGCGCCCGAAATAGCGTAACTGCGGGAAGCCGAGATAGATCGTGAAGAAGACGCCGACGCCCAGCAGCACGTACGGAAACCAGACGGCGGCCCCGAGATGGCCGTCCAGCACGTTCAGGAAGCTTCCGACGGCTTCCATGCCGACTATTGCCGCACGACCTGCTCGTCCACCGTCAAATCGAGCGCCGCCGCGAACAGCGCCTTCGCGTAGCTGCTCTGCGGGCGGTCGAAGACATCGTCCGCCGAGCCCTGCTCGACGATCTCGCCGTCCCGCATCACGATGATCCAGTTCGCCAGCGCCCGGACGACCTTCAGGTCGTGGCTGACGAAGAGGTAACCGAGGTCGTGCGCTTTCTGCAGTGCGCGCAGCAGGTCGACGATCTGCGCCTGCACCGACATGTCGAGGGCCGAAGTCGGTTCGTCGAGGACGAGGAAGCGGGGCTTCAGCACCATCGCGCGCGCGATCGAAACGCGCTGCCGCTGCCCGCCGGAGAACTCGTGCGGGTAGCGGTCCATGTGCGCCGGGTCGAGGCCCACCTCCGTCATCGCCTCCGCCACCCTCGCACGACGGTCCGTGCGGGAGACCTCCGGATAGTGGACGCGCAGCCCCTCCTCGATGATGTGCTGTACAGTCATGCGCGGCGACAGCGAACCGTACGGGTCCTGGAAGACGATCTGCATGTCCTTGCGCAAGCCGATCAAGGCGCGCTGCTTCATGCCGGCGATGTCCTGGCCGTCAAACCGAATCGCGCCCTCCGCCGGCAGCAGCCGCAGCATGGCGAGACCCAGCGTGGTCTTGCCCGACCCCGACTCTCCGACCACCCCAACGGTCTGTCCGGCCCGCACCGTCACCCCCACGTCCCGCACCGCCGTGAAGTAGCGCTTGCCGCCGAACCAGCCCTTGCCGACGGGATAGCGCACGGTGAGGCCGGCGGCGGCCGCCACCACCGGAGCCGTCGTGTCGTCGTGCGCCGGCTCGCCCTTCGGTTCCGCCGCGAGCAGGTGTTTCGTATAGGGGTGACCCGGCGCCTCGAAAATGCGCTGCGTGCGTCCCGTCTCCACGATCTCGCCGTCGGTCATCACGCAGACCCGGTCCGCCATGGTGCGCACGATGCCGAGGTCGTGCGTGATCAGCAGCATCGCCATGCCCATTTCGCGCTGCAGTTCCTTCAGGAGCTTCAGGATCTGCGCCTGGATGGTCACGTCGAGCGCCGTCGTGGGTTCGTCGGCGATCAGCAGGTCCGGCTCGTTTGCCAGCGCCATCGCAATCATGACGCGTTGCCGCTGCCCCCCGGACAACTGGTGCGGATAGTCGCCGAGGCGCTCCTCCGCATCCTGCAGTCCGACGTGTTCGAGCAGTTCCAGCGTCCTCGCGCGGGCCTGCCTCGGCTGCAGCCGCTTGTGGACCACCAGCGACTCGCCCACCTGCTTCGCGATCGTGTGCAGCGGATTGAGCGAGGTCATCGGCTCCTGGAAGATCATGCTGATCTTCCCACCCCGGACGTCCAGCAGGCGGGTCTTGCCCGCGCCGATCATCTCCTCGCCGTCGACGAGGATGCTGCCCTGCGGATGGCTGGCCAGAGGGTATGGCAACAGCTGCAGGATCGACAGCGCGGTGACGGATTTGCCGGAGCCGGACTCGCCGACGAGCCCCACCGTCTCGCCCGCCTCGATCTCGAAGGAGACGCCCCGAACCGCGGCGACATCGCCGAAGCGTACGTGCAGATCCCGAACGGCAAGGAGTCGCTCAGCCACGCATCGGTACCTGCCGCGTCGCGCCTCGACGCGTTGGCTGCGGAGTCACCGCGGCAGCGGGCGGGCGAGGTGGCGCGCCAGAAAAGCGGCCGAGTCCCGCATTTCATCCGGCGGCACCTCGACGTGGCGTCCGGGGTTGCCGTGGAGGGTCTTCTGCGCGCTTCCGATGCGCGCGAAGAGCGCGAGCGCGGCGTCCCGCGGCACGATCTCGTCGTCCCACTGGACGAGGAACCGCACCGGGCAGCTGACGCAGGGTGCGTCCGCACCGAGACGGTCGCCGTTGGGCCCCCAGATCCCCATGAGACCGAGCAGAGCCACCTCGATCTCGCCGAGGGCGGCGACCAGCGGCAGCCCCATCATGGTGCCCATGGACAGGCCCCAGTAGCCGAGGGGCACGTTGCCGACCGTGTCCCGTACGAAGTCCAGCGCGCCGCGCCAGTCGGCGATGACCGCATCTGTCGCCCCGGGAGATGCCCACGCGTTCTCGAATTCCGGCTGGCCGCCCTCGGGAACACGCTCGCCATGACCGGGGCCATCGATGGCGAACCCCGCCAGCCCGTGGTCGCGGACCAGCCAGCGGGCGACCGCGAGCAGGTACGGCACGCGCTTGTCGGCCGTGCCGCCGTGGCCGAGCATGACCATGCCCGGCACATCGCCGGACCCTTCAGGCCGCCAGAAGGCTCCAGGTATGCGGCGGCCCTCCACCTCGACCGCGAAGCTCCGCTCCACCACGCCCTTCGAGGCGCGTTCGCTTCCCCAACTCATCCGGCTTCCCCCCTGTCCATCAAGCTTCCCCCCCTGTCGATGTCCTCGCGGCGCGTCTCGCATCCTTGGGGAAGCCACTGCGGGCTCCTCTCGGAAGCGCGACCGACGGGCGCCGGCAGCGCCGTCGTTCAAAGCTGGCGTCGGAACATGGCGAACAGGCGCTCCCAATGCCGCTCCGCCGACTCCTTGTGGTACATGCCGTCCCGCTCCGGGAACACGAATCCGTGCCGCGTACCCGGGTACCACTCGATGCGATAGTCGATGCCCGTGGACGCCAGGTGCGCATCGAGCCGCTCGACCATCTCCGGCGGCGCCCAATCGTCCGTTTCGGCGCACCCGAAGTAGATCTCGCCCTGAATCCGGTCGGCGGTCCGATGCGGAGAGTCGGGCGCGTCCGTGCAGAGACGCACGCCATGCAGGGATGCGGACGCGCGGATGCGCTCCGGGAACGCAGCGGCCGCGGCGAACACGAACGGTCCGCTCATGCAGTAGCCGACGGCGCCGACGGGGCCTTCCGCCGCCGACTCCTCGGCGGCCGTGAAGTCGAACACGGCGCGCGTGTCCGCACACACCATGGCGTTGGTCAGGTGGTCCATCAGTTCGACCATGCGCTCGCGCGTCGCGCCCGGCATATTGAAGTGGAACTCGCGGACCTTGCGGTAGTACAGGTTCGGCAGGACGACGTAGTAGCCGACCGCCGCGATGCGGCGTGCCATGTCGTGCAGTTCTTCCCGCTTGCCGGGGGCATCCATGTAGAAGATCACGAGGGGCAACGGCCCGCCCTCCTCCGGATAGACGACGAACGAGTTCATCTCCCCGTCCGGGGTCTGGATGTCAACGTGTCTCTCGATCATGCGTGCCTCCTGCCGGCCGGGACGCCCCGGGCTCTCATCCCCAACCGATGCTTGCGCCGTCCGTCAACGGGTGCCGAAGTCGAAGGTGCCGCCCTCGCCGTAGAAGCGCAGGATGCGGCGCGCGGTCGTCTGCACGTGGACCTCGTCGGCGCCGTCGTAGATACGCGCGTAGCGGGCGTGGCGGTACATCCGCTCGAGCGGGGTATCCTCCGTGACACCCTTCGCCCCATGCACCTGGATGGCGCGGTCGATGGCGTTGTGCAGCATGGACGCCCCGTAGACCTTGATGAGGCCGATCTCGACCCGCGCCTCGTCGCCCTGGTCGATCTTCTGCGCCGCGTGCAGCGTCAGCAGCCGGCTGGCCTGGATCTCGGCGGCCGTGTCGAAGATGAACTTCTGGATCTGCTGGTGCTGGCCGAGGGTCTTGCCGAAAGCGACGCGCGTGTTGGCGCGTTGGCACATCAGGTCGAAGGCGCGTTGCGCCTGACCGAGCCAGCGCATGCAGTGGAAGATGCGGCCCGGGCCGAGGCGGTGCTGGGCGATCCGGAAACCCTGTCCGCGCGGGCCGAGCAGGTTGTCCTTCGGCACGCGGACGTTGTTGTAGGCGACCTCGTAGTGGCCGTCGTACTGCCCCATGACCTTTACGTCGCGGACGATGTCGTAGCCCGGTGTGTCCGTCGGCACCACGATCATCGAGAACGACGAGTGGTCCGGCGTCCCTTCCGGTTCGGTGCGCACCATGGCCGTGGTGTAGGCGGCGCTGGCGGCTCCCGAAGTGAACCACTTGCGCCCGTTGATGACCCACTCGTCGCCCTCGAGTTCGGCGCGGGTCCGCAGTTGGGTCGGGTCCGAGCTCGCCACGTCGGGCTCGGTCATGCCAAAGCTCGGGAACAACTCGCCGGCCACGAGCGGTCCCAGGTATTTCTCCCGCCACTCGTCGCTCGCGTACATGTGCAGCATGATGGAGTCCTGCAGCGAATGCGTACCGAGCGCCGAGGTCGCGATGGGCGAGCGCCCGACGACCTCGTTGACGAAGACGTAGTCCATGAAGGGCAAGCCCCCGCCCCCGATCTCCTCCGGATGACCGAGCGCCCACAGGCCTTCCGACTTCGCCTTGTCCATCAGCCCGCGCATGAGGGTGCGTCGACGTTCCGGCGTCTCGTCGTACATCTCGGACTCGATCGGATAGATTTCCTTCTCGATGAAATCGAGCACCTTGGCGCGCAACGGTGCGACGCTGTCCGGAATCGACAGGTTCAGCATGGCGGGTCCCCCCGGAAGTCTGCCGGCATTGTACCCTTCGCCTGGAATAAATCGGCTCGTCGCCAGGCGGCGGTCCGTGGTGCGGGGCAGGTCCCCCACAACACATGTTACGGGTCGTTGGCGGCGGGGACCGTACGGGCGACCTTCGCCGTCGCCCGCACTACTGCCGTGCACGACAGGCAGGGCGGGACGGGACAAGCCCGTCCCCTACCGGTCACGCGTACACGTCCGTGCCGCTGACGGACTCCGAGGGACGTGGTTCACGCCCCGGCGCCGCCGCGGTCAGCGCCGACTCGTTCGACGAGGTCGGATGGAACGCCTTGGCCATCGGGTCGGCGAAGGTCGGCGCCAGTTCCGACTCGGGTTCGCCGGAAATCCGCGACGCACGCAGCACGCGCGGATGGCTCGTGTCGTAGGGGCGCGCGCGGTGCATCATGCGCCGGTTGTCCCACACGACCAGGTCGCCCACGGCCCACACATGCAGGTAGGTGCGCGGAGGTTGGCAGGCGTCCGCCATCAGTTGGTCGAGCAGCGCTTCGGATTCCGCGGCGCCCATGCCCTGTATCCGGAAGGCGTGCCGACCGGTGTAGATCGACTTCCTTCCCGTCTCCGGATGGGTCTTGACGATCGGCCGCAACGGCGCCCCCTTGTCATGGAAGCCGTAGAGGTTGTCCGTGCTGTGGGTGTAGCCGGCCTTCGCCTGCGAGTGATAGAGGGAGTGGTACGCGGACAGGCCTTCCAGCCGCTTCTGTGTCGACTCGTCGAGTGCGTCGTACGCCGCACGCATGTCCGCGAACCCGGTGGCGCCGCCTTCCGGCGGAACGACCAGGGCCATCAGCATCGACGCCTTTGCGGCGAGGGGCATGTAGGTGCTGTCGGTGTGCCAGCCCTCGTTGCCCTTCAGGACCTTGTACTGCTCCTCGCTCGGCTGCGCGAGCGTGCCATCCGCCTTGACGTTCCCGAACTGCAGCGTCGGGCGCTCCTGCTTCGGATGCAGCTTCTCGATGTTGCCGAAGCGCCGCGCGAAGGCGCCCTGGGCCTCTTCGTCCAGATGCTGTTCGGGAAAGACCAGTACACCGTACTCCAGGAAGGCACTGTGCACTTCCGCCCACGTCTGATCGTCGAGCGCCGCGAGATCCACGTCGGTCACGACGGCGCCCGCAGCGCCATCGTTGGGTTTCACGGTGATGGACATGTAGGCCGCCTCCTCCAAGGTCCGTCCAGCTTACCGCAGCGCGAACCGCAATAGCGGCCCCACACGGCCTGGCATGCAACCGTCCTGTGAAAGCCTTCGTCCGAGCCCCAACAGCCTTCCGCACCGGCCTCCCGCTTCGCTGTTGGACCGACCGTCGGCGAGGTCGAGCCGACCAGGTGGTGGGAATCAATCGGGGACCCGGCGCTCGACCGGGTCATGGACGCTGTACTCGATTCGAATTTCGACTTGGCGGAGGCGGTCGCCCGCGTAGGGCAGACCCAGAGCCCGGGCGCGCATCGCTGTCGGAGCCCGACTGCCCATGGTGTCAGCTTCCCTCGGGGCCGATGAGTTCGACGTGCCGGCCAACGCGGGCCTCGGCGCTCAATTGGACGAGTTGGGAATCGGATCCGACGTGTTCGATGCTCTCCGCCTGACGCTTCCTGACCGGCTGGATCTCACGACGTATACCCTGGGCGCGAGCTTTGCCTACGAAGTCGACTTCTGGGGGCGTAACCGCAACGCCGCGCGGGCCGCGGCCTGACCCACATTGACGGTCTCTACCAAGCGCGAGGTCTTCTCGTTGACGCGCAAACCCAGTTGCCGCGAATCGAGAGTCGTCTGGCCGATGCCGACGGACGGCTGTGGGTGCTGTTGGGAGGCTACCGCGAGGACCTTGAGCTGGGGCTTCCTGATGCTCTGCCATCCATCGCACCCGTGGAGCCGGTTCCGGCGGGCGTCCGGCGCAGTTGCTGCTGCAGCGGCCGGACGTTGGCGCGGCGCGCGAAAGGGTGCCGGCGGCGCGGTACCTCGTTGGCGCCCGCCGTGCCGAATTACTGCCATCCCTGTCCCTCTCGGGTTCCATCGGCTTGACGAGCACGGACACCGGCGAGTGGTTCAACTCACGGTTCGCCCCACCAGGTCCATCTTCACGAGTGTCTCGATGCGCTCCAGCTGTCCTGGTAGTCCCTTTCCGAGAGAACGAGCTTGAACCCGTCGCAGGTGTGCATCAGCCCGATCGGGATGACATCCCGGGGGATCCGGAATGACGTCGGTCAGGACGGTGTTCAGTATTCGTGACCTGGCTTCCTGCCGAGTCGTGCCGTCGGCGGAGGGGTACGTGCCCGAACGGGAGACGGCGCGCGAAAGCGTCCAGAAGCCACCCGACTCGTAGTCGAGAACTCCCCTTTCCACCAGACGCTCGAGCGTCACAATCTCTTCGGAACGGGCGGTATTCCGCTCGATCCAGTACTGCGTGGAGGACGCTTCACGCTGCTCGCTCATCTCCAGGAGCGTCGGGTCAAGCAGCACGTCCCCGGTTGGGGTGGCATCTATGAGATGCAGCGCCTCCAGATCGGTATCGATGCGGCCTTCCAGTGCGAGATCAGCGATCACGGCGCCCACCATCACGCAGGCGAAGTCCCAGCCGGGAACCATTTAGAGATACCCGCTCCGCTCGTCGAGCATCAGCAGGATCAACTCTTCCGTCAGGCGCATCGAGGACGGCTCTGTCATAAGAACTATCCCTCCAAACGACTCAACAGACGTCGACAAGACGCAAGGGGCGCTCGTCAACCGAGTCCGGCGTGCCAGTACACGCGTCGCTCAGTCGCCCGACGTCGCCACCATGCTCGTCGCAGGGTAGCGACCATGTTCCCCAGCCAAAGGACCCCATCTTTCCATGAACGTTACACCGCGCCGACAGTCATCGCCCGAAATCTACACCGAACGCCCCGACCACGATTCGCCCCTTCCGGACCGCAACGTCGAGGCGTACCGACACGTCACCGCGACGCCCCTGGGAGCGGGTCTCATGCACTCAACTCAACCGCATCCGCTCGACACCCACAAGCCGATCGAAGAGCAGGTAGAGCGCAAGGACGCAGGCCAGCAGAATGCCTCCCAGGGCCGCGGCCAGTCCCCAGTTCAGCGACTGCTGCATGTGGTAGGCGATCATGTTGGAGATGAGCTGGCCGGTGCGCCCCCCGACCAGCGCCGGAGTGATGTAGTAACCGATGGCCAGGATGAACACCAGCAGCGATCCCGCGGCGACGCCGGGCAGCGTGCGGGGCCAGTACACACGGCGGAACGCCTGCAGATAGCTGGCCCCCAGTGAGGTGGCCGCCCGCATGTATTCGGGAGGAACGGTCCGCATCACCGAGTACAGCGGCAACACCATGAACGGCAGCAGCACATGCGTCATCGCAACCATGGTGCCGGTCATGTTGTAGATCATCGCGAGGCGCCCCTCCTCGCCGATCACCCCGAGGGACACGAGCAGATCGTTGACCACGCCCTGCGTCTGGAGCAGGACGATCCAGGAGGTCGTGCGTACCAGCAGCGAGGTCCAGAACGGCACCAGCACGAGCAGCAACAGCAGCGGAGCCCGGTTCGGCGGCGCCTGGGCGATCAGGTAGGCCACCGGATAGCCCAGCACCAGGCACAGGGCCGCAATGGCGAGGCTCACGCCCAGCGTGCGCGCGAGCAGCGGCAGGTAGATGCGCAACTCCTCGGGCTGGGCGACGACGCCCCCGTCCGGCGCTTCGTCGAGGTCGAGCGCACGGAGATAGTGTCTGGCGGTGAAACGCTCACCCGCGCGCTGGATCGCTCGCCAGGTCGGGGCCTCCCCCCAGGCGTCGTCGATATCCAGCAGCGCGTCGCGCCACGGCGTCGGAGAGACCGCCCCCTCCGACACTGACGCTTCCCCGGCACCGTCCGTGGCTACCGCGCCCCTCAGCGACGCTTCGACGCTGCGCAGCCGGCGCGCGGTGCGCGTCATGACGCTGCGCAGCCCGCCCTGGACCCGGTTGACCCGGGTCGCCACCCGGCCGAGCGAACGGTCTTCGCGCGCCGCCGACAGCTCTTAGCCGAGAGCCCGGAACGCGGCTTCATCGGGGAGCGACTGGCCGTTCCAGCCGTCGAGCGACCGTAGCGTCTCCGGTAGCGCTCCGGCTACCACGGGCATGTGGACGCTCCGCGTGAGCATGGCGCCGAGCGGCGCCACGAACGTCACCGCGATGAACGCGGCCAGCGGCAGCACGAGGAACCAGGCGCGCAGGCCCGCACGAGGCCGTGCGCGCGCGCCCGTGGCTGCGGCGCCCGCTTGCACTCGTCAGCCCCCGCCCGGTCCGCGCTTGCAGCCGTTGCGAACGGGCATCAGCGGGCCAGCCACGCGCTGAAGCGCCCGTTCATCTCGTCCCCATGGTCGCTCTGTGTCATGGCAACTCTCCCGTGTCTTCGTCCGGCGCCAGCGCCCGGCAGTCCAGCGGCGTCCAGCCGACTCGAACCCGATCGTCTTCGAGCACCGCGCCATGGCCCACGATGTTCGGAATCTTGACCACGAAGTCCGAACTGCCGCACACCGTCAACCGCACGCGCAGGTGGTCGCCCAGGAAGGCGATGTCGTCCACCTGCGCTTCGAACTCGTTGCTGTAGAGGCCGGGCCTGGCCGCAAGTGCCACCCGCTCCGGCCGGATGGCCAGCGTGACGGTCTGCCCGACGCTCCGCGGCGCCACCAGGAACGCCTGCACGAGGCCGTGCCCCGTATCGACCACGCAGATGTCCCCCCGCGACGCCGCGATACGACCGTGCAGCAGGTTGTTGTCGCCGATGAAGGTCGCGACGAAGCCCCGCTCCGGCTCCTCGTAGAGCACTTCCGGGGCCGCGACCTGCTCGATGCAGCCCCGGTTGAAGACGGCGACCCGATCCGACATCGCCATCGCTTCCTGCTGATCGTGCGTCACGTAGATGACGGTCACGCCCAGGGTGCGCTGAATGCGTCGAATCTCGTACTGCATGTCCTCCCGCAGGCGCCGGTCGAGCGCACCGAGCGGTTCGTCCATCAGCACCAGGCTCGGCTCGAACACCAGCGCCCGGGCGATGGCGACGCGCTGTTGCTGGCCGCCCGACAGCGCACCCGGTTTGCGGTCCTCGAAACCGTCGAGGCGAACGAGCTGCAGGGCCCGCCGTACCCGGGAAACCACGCTCGCCCGGGCGATGCCGCGCACCTCGAGCGGGAAGGCCAAATTGGCACCGACCGTCATGTGCGGGAACAGGGCATAGTTCTGGAACACCATGCCGATGTTCCGCCGCCGTGGCGGCACGTCGTCCACCCGCCTCCCACCGATGCGGATGCGCCCCGCGCTCGGCGCCTCGAAACCCGCGAGCATCATGAGACATGTGGTCTTGCCCGACCCCGAGGGACCAAGCAGCGTCAGGAACTCTCCCTCGTATACGGTCAGATCGAGGTCGCGCACCACCTGCGTCACGCCGTCGTAGCTCTTGCCCACGCCCATGAACTCGACGTGCGGGGTCCCGGACACGGGCTCCTGGCCAGCCAGATGCCCTGCCACCGTCTTGTCGGCATCCGCCACGGGTTCCTCCTTCAATCGGCGACGGCGGCGGCGCGGCGCCGGTCACCGCGTCGGCGCAGCCACTCCACGGTGCCCATCAGCAGCACCGCGAACACCACCAGCAGCGTCGCCACGGAGAGGATGGCAGGGCTGATCTGCTCGCGCACGCCCGACCACATCTGGCGCGGTATGGTGCGCTGTTCGACGCCACCCATGAACAGCACGGTCACCACCTCGTCGAAGGACGTGGCAAAGGCGAACAGGGCGCCCGAGACGACGCCGGACAGGATGAGCGGCATCTGCACGCGCCAGAAGCTCGTCCAGCCGTTGGCGCCCAGGCCCGCCGCGGCACGCACCAGGTTGCCGTCGAAACCCGCCAGCGTCGCCGTCACCGTGATGACCACGAACGGCGTGCCGAGTGCCGCATGGGCGAGGATCAACCCGACGTGCGTTTGCGCGAGCCCCATACTCGTGTAGAAGAAGAACATCCCGGCCGCGGAGACGATGACCGGCGTCACCATGGGCGAGATCAGGAGCCCCATCGCCACCCGCCGACCCGGCATCGCCGGATCGGCCAGCCCCAGGGCGGCGACGACACCGAGGCCCGTCGCGAGGATCGTCGCGCCGATGCCGATCACGAGACTGTTGACCACCGCCTGCAGCCACTGCTCGTCGCCGGCGACGGCGCGGTACCAACGCAGCGACCACGCGTCGGGGTCGAGCCGCAGCATGCCTTCGGTGAACGTGAAATACGGCTCGGCGTTGAAGCTGAGCGGCACGATCACCAGGATCGGGGCGATCAGGAACACGAGCACCCCGGCGCAGAAGGTCCGGTGCGCGTAGCGGCCGACGCGTCCGCCGGAATTCACGCCGGGAGCACCTCGTCCGGGACACCGGGCGTCCGCATCGCGGTCCCGGCACACACGCCCGCCCGTCGACGGCACCCCAGCCTGCGCGCGGGTTCCGCCACCTCAGTCGAGGGGGAACCGGTGCGCCTTGACTCGGAACTTGAAACGCTTGTCCGGGCTCAGCTTGGGCAGGGGATCGATCTTCAGCTTGTAGTCCGCCGGAACCATCTCCAGTGCCTGGTACCGCGCGGTCAGAAGGAGGTTCGCGGCCATCGGCAGTTCCGTCCACGGCCTGGGATCCCCAGGGGGTCGCAGAAGTTTCGCGCCAGCGAAACTTCCAACGCGGCCGTCAGGACGCGCAATGGACGCCGATGTGTACAGGCCGCTGCCCATGTATGCCGCGGCCTCCCGCCGGGGACGATCGGTAGCGAACGCTTCCGGCCGATCGGGGTAGAACTGCCTGCAGAAGCGGCGGAACAGCATGATCTCTCCGTCGGTCCGACTGAGTATCGGCCGTGGCCGATAGCGCTTGCGTTCCCAGATCGGGATGTCCTGCTCGACATCCTTCGCCTGTTGGTCGACGAGGGCTTTCACGAATATCTTCGTGCGCAACGCCGCCGGCAGGAACCGCAGTCCCACGATGGCCCGCTTCGGATGCGTCACGTGGCGTACCTGTGCGACGAGGACCATTTCCATCCACGTACCGTCGATGGGCGTGACCAGGATCCAGACACGCCCCTCCAGACCGATGGAGTGTTCCCGGTACTCGACCAGGGAATATCCCAGTCCATGCAGGTGCACGGCGAGCGAGATGTCGGCCACGATCGGGAAGCCCGCGATCCGGCGCATCCGCTTGAAGTCGAACGCGTTCTTGAGATGTGGCCCCTCGACCGATACGCGCCCGACCTGAGCCGTGTCGAAATAGTCGTGCACATGCACGAGGTGGTTCATGTCGACGGCGTTTTCGGTCGTGTACTCCGGATGGCTTTTCATCCGGAAGGTCCGAACGGACAGCCCACTCCAACCGTCGTGGTCGAGGTCGGGGAGATTCCAGCGCGAGGCGCGTCCGACCGGGCTCCACCAAGCGATCGTCACGGCTTGCGACGAAGTACCAACCCTCGGGAAAGGGGGAAGCCGGGGAACGGCAGTCGCCCTCCCGGAGAGTCACGTCGATGCTCGCCAATGCCTTCGCTTCTCTACGCCACGGCCCCGCGACCCGGTCATCGACGCCTACCACTCAAATTGCGCCGCCACGTGTGGCCGCGTTCCGGCTGACCGCGGGATTGTATCGGAATTTCAACCCGTTGCCCCAACGCCAGGGCGTCCGTACGCCACCCCGCGACGTTGCAGCCACCGCCGCCATGTCGAATACTCAGGCCATCGTCCGCGGCCTCGCTGCCATGCCACGAACCATCATCGACGCGCAGATTCATCTGTGGGAGCCGGAAACGCCCGGCCGCCCCTGGCCGAGCTACGGTCGTGCATACGCCCACGGCGACGCCCTGCCTGCCACCGAAGTGCTGGAACGCATGGATGCCGCCGGCGTCCAGCGCGCGGTCCTCGTGCCGCCGTCCTGGGAGGGCGACCGCAACGAGGTATGCCTCGCCGCCGCGCGGGACTTTCCCGATCGGTTCGCAGTCATGGGGCGCCTCGCTATCGAGGAGGCAGCCAGCCGGGATGCGCTGTCGACATGGCGGGCGACCCCCGGCATGCTCGGTGTCCGGTTGACCTTCCACAACGACTTTCAGCGTGCGTGGCTGCACGACGGCACCGCGGAGTGGTTCTGGGAGGCGGCCGAGCGGCTCGCGATCCCGGTCATGGTGTTCGTGCCTGGCTCCCTGTCCGCCATGGCCGGGGTCGCCGAGCGTTACCCGGGCCTGCGACTCGTGATCGACCACCTGTCCCTGATCGGGCGCCTGGACGATGGGATCTTCACGCACCTGCCGAAGGTGCTCGCCCTCGCCCGCTACCCCAACGTCGCCGTGAAGGCGAGTTGCATGCCGAGCCTGGTCACCGAGGGTTACCCGTATCCCACGCTGCAGCGCGTCATCGCAGACGTCGTGCGCGCCTTCGGCCCGGAACGGACCTTCTGGGGCTCCGACCTCTCGCGCCTGCCGTGTCCGCTGCTCGAGAACGTCAGGCTGTTCACCGAAGCCTGCACCTTCCTCTCGAGCGAAGATCTGGACTGGATCATGGGGCGCGGCATCGCCGCGTGGCTGGACTGGCCCCACTGACCCGAATCGACAATGCTGGACGCGCCATGGGCCAGGTAGTACGGTGACACGCGAGGGGGAAGACGCGGCCGCCAGGGCGGCTGCGAGGCGCGAGGGAAACCGCCCTGGTGGCGGGATGCAGATCGGGACGGGGCGGGAGCAACCACAGTGGCGCAACAGAATCTCAAGAGCGCCGGGCTGAAGGTCACGCTGCCGAGGCTCAAGGTCCTCGAAGTCCTCGAGAGCGCCGAGCCCCACCACCTGAGTGCCGAGGACGTCTACAAACACCTCATCCAGACCGACGAATCCGTGGGTCTCGCCACCGTGTACCGCGTGCTGACCCAATTCGAGAGCGCCGGTATCGTCGACCGGCACAACTTCGACGACGGGCACGCCGTCTACGAACTCGCCAATACGGTGCACCACGATCACATGGTGGACGTGGACACCGGCAAGGTCACCGAGTTCGTGCACGAGCGCATCGAGGCGCTGCAAAAGGCAATCGTCGAGCAACACGGGTACGAACTCGTCGACCACGAACTCGTCCTGTACGTGCGCAAGCTGCGCGATCGCTGATCCTCCCGGCGCGCGCCGGGGACCGCCTCGCCAGGCAAACAGGTCCGGGATGATTGAGTCCCTGGCGGTTCGTCGTATCCGCATGATCGCCGCCCGCGGCGCTTGCAAATGAGAATGATTGTCACTTAGTATCGAGGCCATGCCCCTCACCATCGCAGACTTGGGCGTAGGCGACCGCGCACGCGTGGTCGCCTACCGCAAAACGGACACGCTGGTGCAGCGTCTCGGCAGCCTTGGCCTCATCCCTGGCACGGATTTCATCGTGAAGCGCTTCGCCCCCCTGGGTGACCCCGTCGAAATCCACTTTCGCGGCTTCCGCCTCGCGCTCCGACCGACCGAAGCGCAGTCGGTCGAGGTCCAACGGAGGTGACCGAGCGTCGGGACGGGGCCGATGTCAGCGCCACGTTCGAGATCGCCCTGGTCGGCAACCCGAACTGCGGCAAGACCACCCTGTTCAACGCCCTGACCGGGGCACGCCAGCGCGTCGGAAACTGGCCCGGAGTGACCGTCGAACGCAAGACCGGCTCCTATCGCCATCGCGGGCAGACCTTCGACATCGTCGACCTACCTGGCGCTTACAGCGTCGCGAAAGCGGATTCCAGCGACGCCCTCGACGAGCGCATCGCGCGCGACTACCTGAAGCGAAACCAGGCCCGCGTGGTTGTGAATGTAGTCGACGCATCGAGCCTGTCGCGCGGGCTCTACCTGACGACACAGCTGCTGGAACTCGGCACACCGGTAGTCGTCGCGCTCAACATGATCGACGTCGCCGGACGGCACGGCATGCACGCGGACGCGCCGGCCCTGTCGAGCGCCCTGGGCTGCCCGGTGGTGCCACTCGTGGCATCGCGGCGCAAAGGAGTAGGTGCCCTGCAGGACGCCGTGGCGCGGGTCGCGGTGGGCCCTGCGACGCAAGAGGCGCCTCCGACACAGGCCACCCGCCAAACCCGGGCAGGGTCCAACGACGCCGGCCCGCTCCCGCGTACTGTGCCGGCCCCGCACCCCGCACGCGGTTCCCAGGCCAGCGTCGACCGCTATCACCACATCGACCGCTTGTTGGAGAACGTCGTGCGTGCCGACCCGGTACACCGCACGGTGACCGACCGCATCGACGCGGTGGTGCTGAATCGCATACTCGCCTTCCCCG
Organism: Candidatus Azotimanducaceae bacterium; assembly: GCA_965248075.1. Taxonomy (GTDB): domain Bacteria; phylum Pseudomonadota; class Gammaproteobacteria; order Pseudomonadales; family Azotimanducaceae; genus VXNE01. The sequence goes on from CBDFIL010000001.1 coordinate 532,690, forward strand.
TCTTTCTCGCGGTCATCTACCTGATGTTCATGTTCACCATCAACGTGGGCTCCGCGTTCATAGACTTCTTCGACATCGTGGGCGCCGCGCTCTTCGTGGACGGACCGCGCGTCGTCTACGAGTGGCTGGGTCTGCCCGCCTGGCTGACGGCACTGCTGGCCGAAGGCGTCGGCGGCGGCGTGCAGCTCGTGGGTACGTTCATCCCCGTCATCGCCAGCCTGTTCCTGTTCCTGTCGTTCCTCGAGGACTCGGGCTACATGGGCCGTGTCGCGTTCGTCCTGGATCGGGTCATGCAACGCGTCGGCCTGCCGGGCAAGTCCTTCGTACCGCTCATCGTGGGGTTCGGCTGCAACGTCCCGGCCGTGATGGCGACCCGCAGCCTCGACCGGGAACCCGACCGCATCCTGACGGCCATCATGGCCCCCTATATGTCGTGCGGCGCGCGACTGACCGTCTATGCCCTTTTCGTCGCCGCGTTTTTCCCGTCGAACGGTCAGAACCTGGTCTTCGCGCTCTACCTCATCGGCATCGCCATCGCCGTGCTCTCCGCGTTGGCCGTGCGTCGATACGTCCTCCAGAGCCCCGTGTCCACCTTCGTCATCGAGTTGCCGCCCTACCACCTGCCGACCGTGCGCGGCATCCTCATCCACTCGTGGCAACGCTTGAAGGGTTTCGTGCTCCGTGCCGGCAAGGCGATCGTCCTCGTCGTCATCGTGCTGAACGTCGTGAACTCGGTCGGCACCGACGGCTCGTTCGGAAACGAGAACCAGGAGAAATCGGTGTTGTCCGCGGTCGGGCGGAGCATCACGCCGGCGTTTCACCCCATGGGCATCGACAACGACAATTGGCCCGCCACCGTCGGGATATTCACCGGCATCTTCGCCAAGGAGGTGGTGGTGGGCACGCTCGATGCCCTCTACGCGGTCCAACTGCCCGATCCGGCCCCGTTCGACCTCGGCCGCGAACTCGGCGAGGCCTGGACGAGCATTGGCAACAATCTCGGGTCCCTCGGCGAAGCGGTGACCGACCCGCTGGGTATGGACGTGGGCAACGTGGCGGATACGGCCGCCGCCGCCTCCGAACAGCAGGTCGAGATCACCACGATCCAAGCCATGCGCGGGCTCTTCCACGGGGAACTCGGCGCGTTCAGCTACCTGCTGTTCATCCTCCTCTACATGCCCTGCGTCGCGACCATCGGTGTGATCTACAAGGAAATCGGCGCTGGCTGGGCCGTGTTCAGTACCGCCTGGTCGGTGGCGACGGCCTACGGCGCCGCGGTGCTCTGCTACCAGATCGGCAGCTTCGCCGCACACCCGACGTCGTCGACCCTGTGGATAGTCGCGATTGCCTCCCTCACGTGCGCCGCGTTCTGCGGGTTGATCGCCTTTGGGCGCCGGCACATGCGCAAGCCCGAGCTGATCCCCATCACACAGATCACCTGAGCGCTCCCCTCGAGACCGCCGCCCGCCCGGCCGGTCACACGTTGAAGCGAAACTTCACCACGTCGCCGGCCGCGACCACGTAGTCCCGGCCTTCGAGCCGCCAGCGTCCCGCATCGCGGGCGCCCTGCTCACCCCCGCACGCCAGGTAGTCCTCGTAGCCGATGACTTCGGCGCGGATGAACCCGCGCTCGAAATCCGTGTGGATGACCCCGGCGGCCTGGCTGGCGGTCGCGCCGCAGCGCACCGTCCACGCGCGCGCCTCCTTTGCGGATGTCGTGAAGAAGTCCTGCACGCCCAGCAGTGCGTGACCGCTATGGATCACCCGGTCGAGGCATGGCTCGCGCATGCCGATCTCCGCCAGGAACTCGGCGCGCTCGCCCGCGTCGAGTTCCGCGATCTCCGCCTCGATACGCACGCAAACCGGTATGACGGCAGCGCGTTGTGCAGCGGCGACTGCCCGGACAGCATCGAGCAACGGATTGTTCTCGAGCCCGTCATCGGCAACGTTCGCGACATACATGACCGGCTTGGCCGTCAGCAGGTGCAGGTCGCGCAACGCCAACCGCTCGGTCTGGGCGAGGTCCTGACCACGCACCGGTACCCCTGCCTCCAGCCCGGCACCGACCCGTCCGAGCAACTCCGCCCGGGAGCGCGCGTCCTTGTCCCCCACGTTCGCCACCCTGCGCACGCGATCGAGGGCACGCTCGACGGTGTCGAGATCCGCGAGCGCCAATTCGGTATCGACCACCTCGATGTCCTCCGCCGGGGAGACCGCTCCGGCGACATGCACGACGTTGTCGTCCTCGAAGCAGCGCACGACGTGGGCGATCGCCTGTACTTCGCGCACGTGGGCGAGAAAGCGGTTGCCGAGCCCTTCGCCCCTGGACGCGCCCCGTACCAGCCCCGCGATGTCCACGAACTCCACCGTCGACGGCACCACGCGTGCCGGCCGCGCCAGCTCCGCGATGCGGCGCAAGCGAGGGTCCGGCACCGGCACCACGCCGGTATTGGATTCGATGGTGCAGAACGGGAAGTTCTGTGCATCCACCGCCGCGCTCGTGAGTGCGTTGAACAGCGTCGACTTGCCAACGTTCGGGAGTCCGACGATCCCGCATCGAAATCCCACTCAGTCGACTCCCTCTTCCGTTTCCTCGCCAGCCTGCGGCGCGTGCAGGCGGTTCATCGCCTGCTGCCATGCGCCATCGAGTACCAGGGTCAGCAACGCGTCGTCCATGGTGACGCTCTCGAGAACGCGTATTCTGCTCGCCTCCGGCAGGCGCGAGCCGGTCAGGAAGCCGACCATGCGCGAGCGTCCGGGATGGCCAACGCCTATGCGCAGGCGCGCGAAGTCCGTCCGGTTGCCGAGGGCTGCCGCGACGCTGGCAAGGCCATTGTGGGTGGCGCGCCTGCCGCCCACCTTCAAACGCGAGACGCCCGCGGGAAAGTCCACTTCGTCGTGGGCGATCAACACCTCGTCCGGCTCAACCCGGTAGTAGTGCGCCAACGGGCCAACCGACTCGCCGGACAGGTTCATGAAGGTCGAAGGCACCAGCAGCAACACTTCGCGACCCAACAACTCGCCCCGAGCGACACGCCCCTTGAATCGCGATCGTTCGGCAAGCACCAGGCGGAAACGGTCCGCAAGCCCTTCCACCCACTGCGCACCCACGTTGTGCGGGGTGTCCCGGTAACGGCGACCCGGGTTGCCAAGACCTGCGATCAGTCGGATGCGCGCCATGCCCCGACCTGGTTCCTAACGGTCGTCGGAACCCTCGTCGTCGGCATCCGACGCCTCCGCTGACGTGCTGTCCTCGTCGCCGGCCTCGGCAGCCGCCTCTTCGTCCTCCTCGCCCAGGCCGCCACGCGGTATCTGTACGCTGACCACCGCCGCGTCACGCTCGGCCCCATGGGCGAGCGCGACGATCGTCACGCCGTCGGCCATCGACAGGTCGGAGAGGTGCAGGGAACTCCCGACGTCGAGGTCTTCGAGATCGATCTCGACGTACTCGGGAAGGTCCCCGGGCAGGCACAGGATCTCAAGCTCGATCAGGTTGCGCGTGATGGTGCCACCGCCCATCCTGACCCCGAGGCACGTGTCCTCGTTGACGAAGTGCAAGGGGACGGAAATCTGGATCGGCTGGTCCGCGCGAATGCGCAGCAGGTCCACGTGCAGCACCCGTTCGTTCGCCGGATGGCGCTGCAAATCGCGCAACACCGCCGCCTGATGCTCCCCGTTCAACGACACGTCGAGGATCTGCGAGAAGAACGCCTCCTGCTGCATCGCCTTGGCCAGCGCACCGGACGGCAGCGCAATGGGCGCCGGGGCGTCGGTTCCGCCATAGAGGATGCCCGGCACCATGTCCGCTTCGCGCCGCATGCGTCGGCTCGCAGCGGTACCGAAGGCCGTTCGCGGCTCGACTTCAAGAACGATCTGTTCTGCCATGTTCTGTCTCCGATCCATCCCTTTGCCCGAGCGGAACACAATTGCACGAGGATGCGCCGGGCATCAAAGAAACATCTCGCTGATCGACTCTTCCTTGCTGACCCGCAGGATCGACTCGGCGAGCAGCCGGTCGAGGCTCAACTGGCGGATCTTGGCGCAGGCCGACGCCTGCTCGCGCAGCGGGATGGTGTCCGTCACGACCATCTCGTCGATGTCCGAGTCCGCCACGCGTTCGACGGCGCGGCCGGATAGCACCGGGTGAGTGATGTACGCCGCCACCCGGACCGCGCCCGCCTCCTTCAGTGCCCGCGAAGCCGTGCACAGCGTTCCGGCAGTATCGACGATGTCATCCACCAACACGGCCGTGCGGCCTTCGACCTCCCCGATCACGTGCATCACCTCGGCGTGATTGGCGCGGGCGCGACGCTTGTCGATGATCGCGAGGTCGAGATCGTTCATCTGCTTCGCGATCGCCCGCGCACGGACTACCCCGCCCACGTCGGGCGACACGACCACGGGCCGTTCGTAGTCAAGCCGCACCACCTCCTCCACCAGTACGGGCGAACCGTAGACGTTGTCCACCGGTATCTTGAAGAAACCCTGTATCTGGTCCGCGTGCAGGTCCACCGTCAGCAGACGGTCGATGCCCACGCCGCCGATCATGTCCGCGACCACCTTGGCGCTGATCGGCACCCGCGCCGAACGCGGTCGGCGATCCTGGCGCGCATAGCCGAAGTACGGCAGGACGGCCGTAACTCGGTACGCCGACGCCCGGCGCAACGCGTCCGCCATGATCACAAGTTCCATGAGGTTGTCGTTGGTGGGCGCGCAGGTCGACTGGATGACGAACACGTCCTTGCCGCGCACGTTCTCGTCGATCTCTACGCTCACCTCGCCATCGCTGAACCGATCCACCGTCGCGCGGCCGAGCTCGATGCCGAGCTGGCAGACCACACGTCGGGCCAACTCCCGGTTGGAACTGCCCGTAAAGACGATCAAGTCCGACATGGTCCTCAAGCGTGCGAGATATCCGGTTACCTAAGCGAAATTGCGGCGGATGGCTGGGGTGGCAGGATTCGAACCTGCGCATGCTGGGATCAAAACCCAGTGCCTTACCGCTTGGCCACACCCCAAATCCCAAAGAGGATGCCCCGACGGTCGGCGCTCCCCATATCGACCGAGATCGAGCTGTCCAGCGCCGGAAAACGGCTCGCCGCAGCGCGTCGTCCCGCCGGCGCCCCCGACTGTGATTTCCGCCTGCAAGCGAGGGCGCGTATTTTGCGGTCGGGGTCGAGGGGTGTCAATTCGCCGTCGGCGGCCCAAAGTGCCACTCGCGGCACAGCAGTGTTATCCGGCGATCGCCCCGTGTGGCAACCACCTTGCCCGGGACGCGCCGACCCGACACCTCGGTCGGCTGCGACCACACGACCTGCCACCCGAGTTGCGTAAAGGAGGCGTCCCGGACGGTGTCGGCCGGCCACTCCGGGGCCGGCCGACCCAGGATCCAGTGCGACAGAAGCCCGACCGGGGCCGCCAACCCGAACTCCCGGCGCACCAGCGCCTCGGCCTCGACGCCCTCCAGACGCGTCCCATCGGCCGTGAACACCGTCAGCGAGGCGTCGCTTCCGACCACCCGCGTCCTGCCTTGACCAAGCGGTCCCCAGAGGTCGATCTCGACGCCGTGGGGGTATTGCCGCCACAGGTAGTTCGCCGTGGCGGCGCGTTCCCCCGCTACGAGATTGACACGTCCCGCGACGCGAAACTCCAGGTCGTCGGGCGCCGACGGGCGCGAGACGCAGCCGGACAGCACGACAGCGACCAGGATGCATGGGACGAGCCACGCCGGCCGCCGCGACAGGATACGCGGGACCACGCGGTCAGAGCGTGCAGCGTTCGTTCGATCTCCATGCGGCAACAGGGCAATCACGTCGGGCGCCGGGCAACGTTCTGATATTATTGCGCTCCATCGCCCTCCACGCGACCAATCCTTCGAATTCATGCCCCTATTGGCTTACGGCGTCAGCTTTCGCACGGCGGCCATCGACATCAGAGAACGCATTGCGTTCCCACGGCATGAGCTGGCCGAGGCCTTGTCGGGACTGCAACGCGAGGTAGATGGGCTCTCCGAAGCAGCCATCCTGTCGACCTGCAACCGCACCGAGATCTATTGCGCGCTCGCGGACCGGAATCACGACCCGCTGGCGGACTGGGTTGCCGGACACCGCGCCATCGGCGCCGGCGAGCTCGCCGGCACGGCCTACGCGCTGTGGGACCGGGAGGCGGCCCGGCACCTCATGCGGGTCGCTTCCGGCCTCGACTCTCAAGTGCTGGGCGAGCCCCAGATCATGGGACAGGTCAAGGCCGCCTACGACCTCGCCCGGGACACGGCAACGCTTGGGCCGGAGTTGAATCTCCTGTCGCATAGCGCTCTCACGGTAGCGAAGCGCGTGCGCACGGAGACGGACATCGGCAAGAACCCGGTCTCCGTCGCCTACGTCGCGGTCACGATGGCCCAACAGGTGTTCAGCGATCTCGGCGCGACCAGGGCCCTGCTCGTCGGGGCCGGGGAAACCGTGGAACTCGTATCCAGGCACTTGCGGAAAGCCGGCGTCTGCGAAATCGCCATTGCGAACCGCACGCCGGCCCACGCTCACCAGCTCGCCGCCAGCGTCGGCGCGGTCGCGATGGGTCTTGAGGACATCGCCTCGCGCCTCGGGGAGTACGACGTGGTCATCAGTTCGACCGACGCGGCCGAGCACATCATCACGGCTGCCATGGTCGAGGAGGCCATGCACGGACGCAGCAGACCGATGTTCCTGGTCGACATCGCGGTGCCGCGGGACATCGAACCCGCGGCGGGGCTGATCGACGGTGTCTTCCTCCACTCCGTCGACGATCTCGTCCTCATCGTCGAGGAGAACGCCGCCGCAAGGCGTCACGCCGGGACCCAGGCGGAAACGCTCATAGACGCCGGTGTCATCGGCTACGACCGCGCCCGTCGCCTGCGGGGCAACCAGGACCTGTTGCAGCAGTTTCGCGGCCGCGCCGACGGGATCAGGGAGGAGACGCTCGCCCGCGCGCGGCAGCGGCTGGACAGCGGGCAGGAGTCAGCCGAGGTCATCGAACGACTCGCGTACGAACTGACCAACAAGCTCATCCATGCCCCGACCGTCGCGATCCGCGACGCAAGCGCCGACGAGCGCGTGGAGTTCCTCGAGTCCCTGCGGTCGCTGTACGGGCTCGAGTAAGCCGATGCTGCCCGCCTCGGTGCTCGGCAAGCTGGACGACCTCGCGCGGCGCCACGAGGAGCTCGCCATGCTCCTCACCGAGCCGGAGGTCGTCTCCGACCGCAGCCGCTACGCGAACCTCATGAAGGAGTTCTCCGAGCTCGTGCCCGTCGTGACAGCCTACGGGGACCTCAAGCGGAAGATGACCGACCTCGCAGCGGCCGAGGAACTCCTCGACGACGACGACGCCGACATGCGCGCGCTCGCGCGCGCGGATGCGGAGGAGCTGCGCCCCGTTGTCGAACAGGCCGCAGTCGATCTCACCCGGTTCCTGATCCCGAAGGACACCGACGACGAAAGCAACGTCTTCCTGGAGATCCGGGCCGGCACGGGGGGCGACGAGGCGGCGCTGTTCGCCGGCGACCTGTTCCGGATGTACGGCCGATACGTCGAGGAGCACGGCTGGCGGCTCGAGCCCCTGAGCGAACGTCCCGGCGAACACGGCGGCTACAAGGAAGTGATCGCGCGCATCGTTGGCAGGAACGTGTTCCGGCACCTCAAGTTCGAATCCGGCGCCCACCGGGTCCAGCGGGTTCCCGAGACCGAGTCCCAGGGGCGCATCCACACCTCGGCCTGTACCGTCGCCGTGCTGCCGGAACAGGCCGACATCGAGTCCATCGAGATCGACGCGAAGGACCTGCGGGTCGACACCTTCCGCTCGTCCGGCGCCGGCGGTCAGCACGTCAACAAGACGGACTCTGCCGTGCGGCTGACGCACCTGCCGACGGGCATCGTCGTCGAATGCCAGGACGAGCGCTCGCAACACAAGAACCGCGCCCGGGCAATGGCCCACCTGCACGCGAAGCTCCTCGACCAGGCACGCTCCGAGCGACGCGCCGAGCGGGACGCGACCCGGCGCAACCTGGTCGGTTCCGGAGACCGCTCCCAGCGCATCCGCACCTACAACTTCTCCGAGCGCCGGGTCACCGATCACCGCATCAACCTCGTGCTGTACCGACTCGACGAGATTCTCGACGGCCGCCTCGACGCGCTGGTGGATCCGCTCACCCAGGAACACCAGGCCGACCAGCTCGCCGCCCTCGGGGAAGCCTCGTGAGCCCGACGAGCGCATCGACCGGCGGCGGTGCCCGCACTGCGCCGAGGCCGACCGTCGGCGCTTGCCTGGCAGCCGCCCGTGCCCGTCTGCCACGCCTGGAAGCCGACCTGCTGACCGCGCGCGCCCTCGGTTGCCGACGCAGCACCCTGTATGCCTTCCCCGAACGCACGGTGTCCGCCGCACGCGCGCGCCGCTGTACCCGTCTGCTCGAGCGGCGCGCCGAGGGCGAGCCCATCGCCTACATCCTCGGGGAACGCGAATTCTGGAGCCTGGCGCTGCGGGTCGATGCGCGGGTACTGATTCCCCGACCGGAAACCGAATGTCTCATCGCCGCCGCGCTGCCTCGGATCGCAGAAGGCGCACGGGTGCTCGATCTCGGCACCGGCTCCGGCGCCGTGGCGCTTGCCCTCGGCGCGTCGCGCCCCACCGCATACATCCTCGGCGTAGACCGCGATCCAGGCTGCATCGAACTCGCGCAGGAGAATGCCGCACGTCTGGGGATCGCGGCGACGTTCCGCGTCTCCGACTGGTACTCTGCCGTCGACCCGACGGCCCCACGTGACCCGGACCGTCCGGGGCGGACCTCGCCGTTCGATGTCATCGTGGCCAACCCGCCCTACGTCGCCGCCGGCGACCCGCACCTCGAATGCGGCGACCTGCGTTTCGAACCGGCACATGCGCTGGTGGCAGGACCCGACGGACTCGAGGCGCTGCGGAGCATCGTGACCGGCGCGCCCGAACGTCTCGTGCCCGGCGGCTGGCTGTTCGTGGAACACGGCCACGACCAACGTGCGCCGGTGCAGCACCTGTTAGCGGCCAGAGGCTTCGACCTTATCGAGACCTCCAACGACCTCGCCGGCATCCCGCGCGTCACCGGGGCACGTCGATCATGAACGACGACCAGCTTCTGCGCTACAGCAGGCAGATCATGCTTCCCGACTTCGACGTCGCCGGGCAGGAACGACTGCTCGCGGCTCATGTGCTGATCGCCGGCATCGGCGGCCTCGGCTCGCCGGCGGCGATGTACCTGGCCGCGAGCGGTGTCGGGCACCTGACGCTCGCGGACGGCGACGTCGTCGACCTGTCCAACCTGCAGCGCCAGATCGCGCACGGCGAGGCGACCGTCGGCCAGCCCAAGGTCGCCTCCGCCGCCGCCTGCATCGCCGGCCTCAACTCCACCGTGCGCGTCACGACCGTTGCGCGGCGCCTCGCAGGGGCAGAACTGGAAGCGGCCGTCAGCGCGGCCGATGTCGTGCTGGACGCCACGGACAACATGGCAAGCCGCGTCGCCATCAACGACTGCTGCGTCGCGACACGCACCCCGCTCGTATCCGGTGCCGCGATCCGCATGGAAGGGCAGGTCGCGGTATTCGATCCCCGTGTCCCGGACTCGCCCTGCTATCGCTGCCTGTACGACGGAGTCGGCGAGGAAGCCCTGAACTGCGCCGAGAACGGTGTGGTGGCCCCGCTGGTCGGAATCGTCGGCACCGTGCAGGCGATGGAAGCGGTAAAACTCATCGCCGGGGTGGGCGAGTCGCTGGTCGGCCACGTGCTCTACGTCGACGCCAAGCGCATGGATTGGCGCAAGTTCAGGCTACCCAGAAATCCTCGTTGTCCGACCTGCGGACCAGCGGCCTGATTCGGTCGAAAGCGAACGCCCGCACGAGTTCTCTGACCAGCCGTTCGCGCACCACGTCGAGATCCGCCGGTCCACCCTGGTCGGCGACCTGGGTGACCGCCACGCCACGCAGTCCGCAGGGCTCGATGCGTGCAAACGGTTCCAGGTCCATCGCGACGTTCAGCGCCAGGCCATGGTACGAGCAGCCGCGACGGATCCTGAGCCCGAGCGCGCCGATCTTGGCACCGCCCACGTAGACGCCACGCGCCTCCGGGCGGGCCTCGGCGGCGATGCCGAAGGCCGCCAGCGTGGCCAGCATCGCCGCCTCGATCCCCGCGACCAGGTCCCGCGCACCGAGGCCCAGCCGCCGGATATCGAACATCAGGTAGCCGACGATCTGGCCCGGACCGTGGTATGTCACCTGTCCGCCGCGATCGGTTCGCACCACCGCGATGTCGCCGGGTGCGAGCACGTGTTCGTCCCTGCCGGCTTGGCCCTGTGTGAAGACCGGGGTGTGCTCGGTCATCCAGAGCTCGTCGGCCGTCGCCGCGTCACGACCGTTGGTGAAGCCGCGCATCGCCGCCAGCGCCACCCGGTAGTCCGTCGTTCCGAGGTCCCGAACGCCAAGCCCGGATATTGCGCCAGGCCGCTTGTAGGATGAACGGAAGCTATTGGTTCTCGGTGCTTTTATGGCCGATTCCAGCATAGTTACAGAATTACAGTTTGCGCTGGCCGCGCCCTCGCCAGTCTTTTGGCCCTGTGTACACACAGGCCTGTGCTTGCGCACGTGCTCCCTCAACCATAGAACACCGCTATGCTCTCAGTCGGCGAGCGCGACGCAAGCGTCGTGCGCACAGGACCAAAATCCTCGGCGATCATCGCGGCCCCTGACGCAACATCCGGGCTAGCGAGGCTAGCGCCGCCAAACTCCTCGCTTGCGCTCGGTGTCTGGCCCCAGCCCCCACCTTCCTATGGCCTTGCGTCGAAAACGTCACTGCCGTTCCGTTCCAAGACGCAAGCCCCTAGCCCGCATTTCTCACCAGGCCGCTTGTCGGTGTCAAAAAGCTGTTGGGTTTCAAGAAGTTGACCCAGATGTCGATGATCGTGCCGATTGCGGACTGCGCTGGCCGCGCCCTCGCGGGTCTTTTGGCCCCGTGTACACACGGGCCCGTGCTCGCGCACGTGCTCCCTCAACCGTAGTCCCCGCTATGCTTTCGGTCGCGAGCACGCGCACAGGGCCAAAATCCTCCGCGATCATCACGGCCCCTGGTGAGAAATGCGGGCTAGTTCGCGAAGCGGACCCACGACCCCTCAACCGGGTCGGCCCGTCCGCTGGATGGCGGGCGCCTTCATGTGACGAGTTCGCGGAAAAAGATCGCGATACCCTCCACCAGGCGGGAGAAGAAGCCGGCCTCGGCAACCGCTTCACGCGCCACCAGCGGGGCCTGCACGACCAGCTGATCGTCCAGGCTGACCCGCAGTTCGCCCAGCTCCTGGCCGGCCGCCACCGGCGCCTCGATCGCCCGCGGCAGGTCGAGCGTCGCTTCGAGATCGTCATACCGACCGCGCGGGATCGTCACGTGGATGGCGTGCGGGACGCCCATCGACACCTCATTCGTCTCGCCGTACCAGACCTCGGCCGTCTTCAGTGGTGCATCCGGAGTGTAGAGTTCCCGGGTCTCGAAGTACCGGAAGCCGTAGGCCAGCAGCTTCTGGCTTTCGCGCATGCGCGCACCGGGGCTGTCCGCACCCATCACCGCGGAGATCAACCGCATGCCGTCGCGCTTCGCCGACGCCACCAGGCAGTATCCGGCGGCATCCGTGTGGCCGGTCTTGACCCCGTCCACCGTGCGGTCGCGCCACAGCAGCCTGTTGCGATTCGGCTGTTCGATGCCGTTGTACTGGAACGCCCGCTCCGAATAGATGGCGTAGTGCTGCGGAAACCGCCGTATCAGTGCCCGCGCCAGGAGCGCCATGTCCGTCGCGGTCGAATACTGTGCCTCGTCGGGCAATCCCGTCGCGTTCACAAAGCGGGAGTTGGTCAGGCCGATCACCTCCGCATGACCGTTCATCATGTCCGCGAAGGCGTCTTCCGCCCCGGCGATGTACTCCGCCACCGCCACGCTCGCGTCGTTCCCGGACTGGATGATGACGCCGCGCAGCAGGTCGCCGAGGGCGACCTCCGTGCCTTCGCGCACGAACGTACGCGAACCGGGTGTCCGCCAGGCGTTGACGCTGATCGGCACCATGTCCTCGAAACCGATTCGGCCGCTCTCAATCTCCGTGGCCGCGACGAAGCTCGTCATGATCTTGGTCAGGCTCGCCGGCGGCAGCCGCTCCTCGCTGTTGCTCTCGGCAAGCACCTCCAGGGTGTCAGCGTCCATCAAGACGTAACCGCGCGCCGCAACCTGCGGGGGTTCCGGAACGATCTGCTGTGCAGACGCGCCAACGCCCAGGGCGAGCGCGCCCACGACGACCGCCTCGAGCAAGCGACTCCGGGTCCGCAAACGAGCGGAGACAGCTGTTTCCTGCGAGCGCCCCAAAGCCGGTCCGGCGTTTCGCTGCCGCTGCACGCCGGGACGCGCCGCTTGCGCCGCGCCGCCTCCGGCCCAGCCACGCCGACCTTCCACGGAACAACCGCCGCCGGTCGCTCCGCTCCCTCTGGCATTTATTCCATGCGAGCCCGAAGACTCGGGCCAAGGGGCGCTCATCGGATCCCTACTCCTCAACGATCACCCGGAAGGAATTATCGCCCGACGCTCCTTCCGCAAACAGCGCCTGCAGCCTGCGGGCCGCCTCGCGGCTGGTCAACGGCCCGACGCGTACGCGATAGAGCCGGTCGGCCGGGTTGTGCAGTAACTTCACCGTGCCCTGCGCCCCGTCCTCGACGATGCGGCGCAATGCCGCAACCCGCGCATCCGCCCACCGACGCTCCGAGAACGCGCCCACCTGCAGGAAGTAGCGGGCCACGGTCGGCCCCTGCACACCAGGGCCTCGCGCGACCGGTGGGGGGGTCGGCGCGGCCGGGGCGTGGCGGGCGCCATCCGGCTTCGTCGACGCCTCCGTGACGACCGTCACGCGCACGCGGGCGGTACCCTGCGCGGCGAACCCGAGCTTGACCGCCGCCGCGTAGGAAAGGTCCAGGAACCGGCCTCCATGGAACGGACCCCGGTCGTTGATGCGCACGATGGTCTCGCGTTCGTTCTCGAGATTTCTCACCCGCGCGTAAGCCGGAACAGGCAGCGTGGGATGCGCGGCCGTGAGTCGGTACATGTCGTACGTCTCCCCGCTGGACGTGCGGCGGCCGTGGAACTTTGTCCCGTACCAGGACGCCCGGCCAACCTGATCGTACCCGACCCCGGTCGGGAGGATTCGGTACCTCTGTCCTCCCTCCTCGTAGTCGTCGTTTCCGTAGCGGCTGCGCGGTTCGTTCCTGACCACCGGATCCGGCAGGCGCTCAAGCCCCGGACGGGGTCGGGACGGCGCCCCATCGGATGTATCGAAGCCGACGCAACCGGAGAGCAGGGCGCAGAGCGCGGCGGTCCACAGCAGGGCTCGCGACGGGCCCCCGCGGCGCTGCGCTGGCTGGCCCAACCGGCGGCGTCCGTACGGTCGTACGTTCTCCGGGCGCCGCATCAATCGCCACCGCGCCGGACCGCGGCGGCACCGAAGCGATCGTCCATCGCCAGCACCGTTCCCTGCACCGGCCCCGGCGGTTCGAGCCCACGCCGGTCCGTGCCTCGGGCGTCAGGCGCCTCACCGCCCGACGCCGCCACGGGCGAGGCCCCCGCGCCCCCCATCCGACGCCGCAGTTCCTGCGAGAGTTGCAGGACCGCGAGGGCATACATCGCGCTACGGTTGTATCGGGTGATGACGTAGAAGTCGTGCAGGCCCAACCAGTATTCCGTGCCGTCGTCGCCTTCCATGCGGAACAACGCCGCCTTGGCATCGTCGGCGAGCGAGCCGACCCGCACGCCCAGGCGCTTGAGTTCGGCCACGTCGTAGTTCGGTGCAAGACCTTCGTTTGCGGCCGCCTCCGCCCCGTCGCCCTCGACCTCGACCGGCAGCGCCACAGGACCCTCCCCCCGCCAGCCATGGCGCCTGAAGTAGTTGGCCACGCTGCCGACCGCGTCCGCCACGTTGTTCCAGATGTCACGCCGGCCGTCCCCGTCGAAATCCACCGCGTAAGCCCGGTAACTCGACGGGATGAACTGGCCGTAGCCCATGGCGCCCGCGTAGGATCCGACCAGATCCTCAGGGGCCTTGTTCTCCTCGCGGGCCAAAAGCAGGAACTGCGTCAATTCCCCCTTGAAGAAGGGTGCCCGCGGCGGATAGTCGAAGGCCAGCGTCATCAGCGCATCCAGTACCCGATACCTGCCCGTGATCCGTCCGTAACTCGTCTCGACGCCCAGGATGGCGACGACGATTTCCGGCGCGACCCGATACTCCTCGGCAGCACGCGCCAGCGTCGACTCATGCTGGCGCCAGAACTCCACGCCCTCATCGATCCGTTTGGGTGTCAGGAAGAGAGCCCGGTAATCGCCCCACGACTTGACGCGTTCCGCGGGGCGCGAGGTCGCCTCGATGATCCGGTCCTTGCGCTCTGCCCCTTCGAAGAGCGAGACGAGCGCCGAGCGGTCGAACCCGTGGCGCTCGACGAGTTCGTCGACGTAGGCGAGCACGTCCGAGCGCTCGCCGTAGTCGGCCCAGCCCGTGGCGGCGAGCAGCAATGCGACAACCGCTCCAACCTGCGGGGCCCTGGAACGCGTTCGGGGTTCGGCTTGAGCGCGCACTGATCCTCCATTACCAGTTTCGATGGGTGTGGACGGACATGACAACGCCGAAGCCGACCAGCAGCGAGATGGCCGATGTCCCTCCATAGCTCACCAGCGGCAACGGCACCCCGACGACCGGGAAGAGACCGCAGACCATGGCGATGTTAACAAAGACGTAGACGAAGAACGTCAGCGTAAGCCCTCCGACCACCAGCCGCGCAAAGGTCGTCGAGGCCTGGGTTGCGATGTACAGTCCCCGGGCCAGGATGGCGACATAGAGAACCAGCAGCAGCGCGACGCCCACCAGGCCCATCTCCTCGCCGATCACCGCGACAATGAAGTCCGTATGGCTTTCCGGAAGGAAGTCGAGGCGACTCTGCGTTCCCTGGTCCAGGCCCTTCCCGAAGACGCCGCCGGAGCCCACTGCCGTCTTCGACTGGATGATGTTCCAACCCGCCCCCATCGGATCGTGTTCGGGATCGAACAGCGTCCGGACCCGGTCGCGCTGATACTCGCGCATCACCATCCAGAGCCCTGGCGCGGCGGCCGCGGCGAGGCCCAGGGATGTCAGGATCCAGCGCCAGCGCACGCCCGCCAGCACTATGACGGCGAGCCCACCGGTGGTCAGCAACACGGACGTCCCGAGATCCGGCTGGCGCACGATCAGCAACGCCGGCAACGCAATGATGAGCAACCCGACGACCACGTGCCTGAAACGCGGCGGCAACCGATGTTTCTGGAAGTACCAGCCCAGCATCATGGGAATCGCAACCTTCATCAGCTCCGACGGCTGCAGGCGCAGGCCACCCGGCACCTCGAGCCACCGCCGCGAGCCGTTGACGGTGACTCCGACGAAGAGCGTCGCCACGAGCAGGATCACACCGCCGAAGTAGACAAATGGCGTCCAGCGGAGGTACACGCGCGGGTCCACCTGCGCGGCCAGCACCATCGCCAACACGCCGGCGCCGACGCGCACTCCATGGGCGATCAGCACGTCCTGATCGCGGTACAGGATGACGAGGCCGAAGACGATGACGCCGAGCAGCGGAACCACGAGCGAGGGGTCGAAGTGTTCGAGCCAGGTCCGCGGGCGGATGGCCCGCATGCCGAGGCTTCGAACGTAGGTGGTAGCCAAGGCCTGCCGCTCCGCCGTCCGTCAGAGCTTGGCCAGTTGCGGCGCGAGATAGGCGTCCAGGACGGCCCGCGCCACCGGCGCCGCCACGGAGCTGCCGCCGCCGCCGTTCTCCACCAGCACGCTGACCGCCAACGCGGGGTCGTCCGCCGGCGCGAATGCGATGAACCACGCGTGTTTGCGGCTGTATTCGTCCAGCACCTCCTCGTCGTATTCCTGCCCCTGCGCGATCTCGACGACCTGCGCGGTCCCGGACTTGCCGGCCATCCGATAGGCGATGTCGCGACCGATGTTGAACCACGCCGTGCCGTTCTCGCGGAACCCCTGGTCGCCGCGATGGACCACATCTTCCATGGCATCGACCAGCATTTCCCAGTCCTCGTCGGACGGACCGATTACGCGGGGTCGAGGGTCGGCCAGGTCAAAGCCCGGCTGCGCGCCATCGGTCGCAAGCATCAGCCGCGGACGCACCCAGCGCCCCCGGTTCGCAATGACCGCGGCGACCGTCGCGAGCTGCAAGGGTGTGGCGAGCAGGTCGCCCTGCCCGATGCCCATGTTGACCGAGTCGCCGGCATACCACCGATCCCCCTTGTGGCTCTGCTTCCACGCCCGAGACGGCAACACGCCGGCCACCGCGTCGGCGACGTCGAGGGAAGTCGCCTCCCCGTAACCGAACTGCGCCGCAAACGCCGACAGCACGTCGACATCCATGCGTGAGGCGAGATCGTAGAAATACACATTGGAGGAGCGATAGATGGCCTTGCGCAGGTGCACGATCCCCTGGCCCCCGGAATTGACCTGCTGCCAGCTCCAGTCCCGGTACGCCCGCTTGCGCCCCGGCAAACGGAACTCGCCGTTGTCGACGATCGTGTGCTCCCAATCCGTGACACCCGCGCTCAGGCCGGCGAGGGCAACCACCGGCTTGAAGGTCGACCCCGGCGCATAGCGCCCCATGACGGCCCGGTTGAAGAGCGGTGCGTCACGGGAGGTCGCCAACTCCTCGTACAGCACCGGGGCGATGCCGGTCACGAACAGATTCGGGTCGTAGCCGGGATTGCTCACCAGGGCCATGATCCCCCCGGACCTGGGCTCGATGGCGACGACGGCGCCGCGCCGCCCGTCCAGCGCATCGCGCGCCACCGCCTGCAGGAAGCTGTCGAGGTGGAGCGTCAGGTCCCGCCCGACCACCGCCGGCGTCTCCTCCAGGATGCGATGGATGCGGCCCCGCGCGTCGATCTCGATGTGCTGCCACCCGACCTCGCCGTGCAGCAGGTCTTCGTAGAACTTCTCGACCCCCAGCCGGCCGACGAACTTGACCCCGCGGTAGCGGCGCTTGTCGAGGCGTTGCGTGTCTTCCACGGTCACCCTGCGCACCGAGCCCACAGCGTGCGCCATGAGCTCTCCGAGCGGGTAGTAGCGAAGGTTCTCTTCGGTGATCTCGACGCCCGGCCAACGGTGGCCGTTGACGCGCACGCGCGCGACCTCCTCCTCCGGGAGGTTCATCTTGAGCGCTACCGGCTCGAAAGGCCTCCGGCGCCGGTGCCGCTCGCGGAATTCCTCCACATGCCGGTCGGAAATCCCCACCAGCGCGCGCAGTTCCTCGATAACGGCTTCGGGCTCGTCGATGAGTTCCGTGACCAGGTTCAGGGAGCGCACGGGCCGGTTGTCCGCCAATAACGCGCCGCGTCGGTCGAAGATCAGGCCGCGGTCCGGCGGCACTGTCCGGACCTGAATGCGGTTGTCGTCCGAACGGATGCTGTAGGAGTCGTGTTCCAGCACCTGCAGCTGCACCAGGCGCGCCACGAGCACGAGCACCAGCGCGAGCGCCATGAGAAACACGACCGTGGCCCTCGCCGTGAAGGACTCACCCTCCAGGGTCAGGTTCTTCAGGTCGAGCGGGTCGCTCACGAGTCCCCACCGCGGTGGTACGGATGGCCGGCCACGATGGCCCATGCGCGGTACACCTGCTCGGCCACCAGAACCCGCGCCAAGCCATGTGGGAACGTCAGCGGAGACAGCGACCAGGTGAAGTCGGCCCGCGCCAGGACGGGCTCGGACAGCCCGTTCGCGCCGCCGATCACGAAAGTCACCTTGCGCCCGTCCATGCGCCAGCCTTCCAGCTTGCCGACCAACGCGGCCGTGGACAGCGCCTCGCCCCGCACGTCCAGTACCACGACGCGGTCCCGCGTACCGATCCGGTCGAGCAGCTTGGCGCCCTCCACCTCGCGGGCCCGCCGCGCTGCCATGTCGCCGGGTGCCGCGGGCACGGGCTCCAGTGCGAGGGCGTTGCCCCGCGGCAGCCGCCGGACGTAGTCCGTGAACCCGTCCTCTATCCAGCGCGGCTGACGCGCGCCAACGGCCAGGAGGCGCGCGTTCACGTCTTCATGCGAGCGCCCCAAAGCCCGCCCGGCGTTTCGCTACCGCTGCACGCCGGAACGCGACGCTTGCGTCGCGCCGCCTCCGGCCCAGCCACACCGACCTCCCATGGACCAATCGCCGCCGGTCGGTGCGCTCCCGTCATCGTTTGTTCCATGCGAGGGGGCTCCCCCCTCGCACGCCCTGCGCCGAGGGCTGCTCACCCGGCGCCGGACCGGTCCCGCCCGACGTCTCCGCCTCCGTCCGCGTCGCGCCAATGTCGGTCCACAGGCGCTCGAGATCGTAGAACGCGCGCGTTTCGTCCTCCATGACATGCACCACCACGTCGCCGAGATCGACGAGCACCCACTTGCCCGTCTCCTGACCCTCGACGCCCAGGATGTGCACGGCGCACTGTTTCGCGGTGTCGCGGAGATGGTCGACCAGCGCACGGATGTGTCGTACCGACGTTCCGCTGGCGAGGACCATGTAGTCGGTGACGTCCGTCAGCTTCGTGACGTCCAGGGCGAGAATGCTGCGTCCCTTCAGTTCGTCGAGCGAGGCGACGATGAGGTCGCGCAACTCGGCTGGCGACAGGGGCTCAATGTGCGAGTCAGCGACGGTAGAGACCACGGCGCCTAATATAGTTCCACACGGCGGGGGTTAGCAATCTCGAAGCGTCCTCCCCGCGCGCCGCAAGTCTGCGGACCGCGGTCGCGGACACGTCGAGCATGGCGCTCCTCGCCACGAAAAGCAGCCCCGCCGGTCGTCGCGCAAGGCAGTCTGCCCGCAGAACCTCCCGGAAGCCCGGCAACGCCCGCACTTCGGACTCCGGGCGCGCCACGACCGCCACATTGCACCGCGTCGCAAACGCGTCGTACTGGTGCCATGTCGTGAACGCGTCCAGACCATCGCTGCCAAGTATCCAGACGACCGTGTCGCCGGCCGCGGCGAAGGTATCGATCGTGTCGATGCTGTAGGAGGGTCCGCCCCGCTCGACTTCGATATCCGACGCCTCGAGCCCGACCTCGTTGGCGACCGCCAGCCGCAACATCCGCCACCGCGCGGCCGCGGACGCCACGATAGCGCGGTGCGGCGGTCGGGCCGACAGCACCAGGGTGACGGAGGCGAGGCCCAGCTCCGCACGCACCGCCCGCGCCGCGTGCAGATGACCGATATGCACCGGGTCGAAGGTGCCGCCAAGGAGCGCCCGCACGGCCATACGGCGGCATCAAGGCCCAGGTCCGACGAGTGGCGTGGCGCGCCGCGTGATCAACGGTGGCGAATCTCGCCGTTGCCGAGCACGACGAACTTCCGCGTGGTCAGCCCTTCGAGGCCCACGGGGCCGCGCGCGTGCAGCTTGTCCGTGGAGATGCCGATCTCGGCCCCCAGGCCGTATTCGAAGCCGTCGGCGAACTGCGTCGAGACGTTCACCATGACCGATGCCGAGTCCACCTCGGCCAGGAAGCGCCGCGAGCGCGCATAGTCGTTGGTCACGATCGCGTCCGTGTGGCCCGATCCGTAGCGGTTGATGTGCTCGATGGCCTCATCCAGTCCTTCGACCACGCGTATGGCGAGCACGGGCGCCAGGTACTCCTCGTACCAGTCCTCCTCCGCCGCCGGCAGCGCCTCGATGACCGCCCGCGTCCGTTCGCACCCCCGCAGTTCGACACCCGCCTCGTCGAAGCGCGCCTTCAGCCGCGGCAGCGTCGCTTCCGCCACGGCGTCCGCCACCAGCAGGGTCTCGATCGCATTGCAGACGGCGTACTTCTCCGTCTTGGAGTTGCAGGCAACCGAGACCGCCATGTCGAGGTCCGCGGTGGCGTCGATGTAGACGTGGCAGACGCCGTCCAGGTGCTTGATGACCGGAATGCGGGACTCCCGGGTCACGCGTTCGATCAGGCCCTTGCCGCCACGCGGCACGATCACGTCCACGTAATCGTCGAGCCCGAGCAGGTCGCCCACCGCCGCGCGGTCCGCCGTCGGGACCAGTTGCACCGCGTCCGCCGGCAGTGCGGAACCTTCCAGAGCGGCGCGAATCGCGCCGGCAATCGCCGTGTTGGACCTCAGGGCCTCCGAACCGCCCCGGAGGATGCAGGCATTGCCGGACTTCAGGCACAGGCTCGCGGCATCCGCCGTCACGTTCGGGCGCGACTCGTAGATGATGCCGATGACACCGAGCGGCACCCGCATGCGCCCCACCTGGATGCCCGTGGGCCGATAGTCGAGTTCGCTGACCGCGCCGACCGGATCCGGCAGCGCAGCCACTTCCCGCACCCCCTCGCACATGCGATCGACGGTCCGGTCGTCGAGTACGAGTCGATCGACCAGCGGCGTATCCACGCCGCTCTCGATGGCCCAGTTCACGTCCTGTTCGTTGGCGGCCTGCAAGATACGCCGATCGGTGTCCAGCCGGTCGGCGATGGCACGCAACGCGTCCATCTTGGCGCCGGCCGACGCGGCACCGACCGCGCGCGACGCCGCCCGCGCACGTTGGCCCATTTCGAGCATCGGGGTTGGAGCGTCCATGCCGTCGATTATACGTCCTCCACCCACGCATCCCACCGCCGCTACTCGGGCCGCAGAGACAGTGGTGGAAGATTCCACGGGACTTGCGCGTCCGCGAGACTGCCAACGCGACCGAAGTTCGCGCCTGGCCGTCATCGGACCCTGGTCCTCCACACCACTCCGACGGCGCACCGGCATTTGGCTCCACGGGAGTTTCGCGTCAGCGAAACTCCCAACGCGAACGAAGTTCGCGCGCTACCCGCGCAGCTTGTTGACCAGCCTGCGGATTTCCGTCAACCGCTCGCGCGGCAGGTGCAGCTGCAGAAGCCCCTGCTTGATCTCGGGCGAGAAGGGCAGCATGTCCGACAACCGCCAACTGACGGCACGGGCATCATCGAGATCGAGTTCGCCGCCCCAGCGCTCGTCCATCAGCGGGTGCCGCATCAGATCCTGCAGAAGAGTGGTGAGCCACTCGAAGTCCTCGCCGACCTGTGCCGCGCGTTCCTCCGGCAATACTTCCACGTCGCCGAACAGCAGGTGATTCGGTTGCTCGCGCGTACCGTGGATGCGGAACTTGCCCTCGCCGCGGATCTTGATCGTGAAGAGCCCCTGCTCGGTGCGGTCGAAGTCCACGATCCGGGCCAGGGTGCCGATATTGAAAATATCCGGCTGCCGAGGTTCCTGGCCCGACCAGGTGTCCCGGCCCTCGCGGATCAGCACGACCCCGAAATCGGTCTCCTCCCGCAGGCACTGACTGACCATGTCGACGTAGCGAGGTTCGAAAATCCGCAGCGACATGCAGCCGCCCAGAAAGAGTACCTGTCCGAGCGGAAAGAGCGGGATTTCCCGTGTACCCTCCATGCCCGAACGATAGCACGTTGCCGCTGGCGACCGCCCGAGAACGCCATCGATGGAACACACGCCCGAAGGACTCGCCGCACGGTCAACGGCCGGTCGCCAGGGTGCGCGTCCAGGAGCCGGTCGGCCGCCCGCTCAGCACTGCCGCGCGGACCGGCGCTGATCCTCGGGCGCTCCATGGACCTGCTCCAAGTTCTGGTGCTCGCCCTGATCCAGGGCGTGACGGAATTCCTGCCGATCTCGAGTTCCGCGCACCTGATCCTCGCTTCGCGAGTGGCCGGTTGGCCAGACCAGGGGCTGGCGTTCGACACGGCCGTGCACCTCGGCTCGCTCCTCGCGGTCCTTGCGTACTTCCGCCGCGAACTCGCCACTTTCGCCGACGGCCTGGTGCACCTGCGCTACGACGCCGCCACGCAACTGCTATCCAAGGTGGTAGTTGCCACCCTCCCGGTGGCGGCGGCGGGCCTGCTCTTCAAGCCGTGGATCGAGTCCGAGGCGCGGACCGTCGGCGTCATCGCAGCCACGACCATCGGTTTCGCGGTCGCGCTCTGGTGGGCCGACCGGCATTCCGGTCGCAACCGCTCGGCCCCAGGCCGCGACGAACACGCCGTCACGTTCGCTCAGGCAGCGCTCATCGGGGTCGCCCAGGCCGTTGCGCTGATTCCGGGGACATCCCGCGCCGGGATCACCATCACGGCGGCGCTCCTGCTCGGGCTGTCGCGGGAGGGCTCGGCACGCTTCTCCTTCCTGCTGGCCATCCCCACCATCGCCGGCGCGGCGCTCCTGTCGGCGATCGACGCGACCGCTACGGGCGAGGCCCTCCCATGGCAGGATCTCGCGACGGGCTTCACGGTGTCGGCGATCAGCGCCTATGCCTGCATCGCGACGTTTGTCGCACTGCTCAACCGCACCGGCATGATGCCCTACGTGCTGTACCGGATCGCACTCGGTCTCGTTCTGGTTGCCTTCGCGTGCAGGTAGCAGGGTGTCTCGGCTATTGGGCATCGACCCCGAGTACCGCGAGCAGGCTCTCTTCCACACGCTTCATTTCGTCCGACGACAGCTCCGTGATCGGGCCCTCGCCGATCCTGCTGCGCTCGAGCGTGCGTGGCTGCTCGACGACCACCTGGGAGTCCGCTCGCAGTCGGTCTCGAGCGGGTATCGTGACTCTGAGGGGCTCTGCCTCACGCCGGACGTCCGTCGTCAGTGGCAGCACGACGACCGTACGGCTTTGCGCCAGGCTCAGCCAGTCCCCTTGTACGACGACCACCGGACGCACCTTGCCCATCTCGCCGCCACGATTCGGATTGAGGTTGGCGACCCAGACCTGCCCCCGGCTCAACACGTCCAGGCCCCGAGGTCTGCAGCGCTCACGCACCCTTCCCACGATCGAGCCCACGATCGAGCCCATGATCGAGCGCATGATCGAGGGACTCGTTGTCGAGCGGCAGGGCCTCCGCCGCCAGGGAAGCGGACGCGTTGGCATCGAGCGACGCCGCCGCCCGCGTCAACTCCGCCAGGAGTCGCTCTCGCCGGCGTCGCGCGAGGTACTCTTCGAGCGCCTCGCGGGCCAGCAAGGACTTCGGCACGTCGGCAACGCGGCACTCCGCGGTGAGACGGGCATCGAGTTCCGGCGAGAGCCGCAGGCTTAGCGTAGTCATGTTTGTATTACGCAACGTAGTGCATCACTGACGACGCACAGTAGCACACTTGGTGGCGGACCGGCCACCAAGGCCGATGCCGGCTCGGCATCCTCCGGGAACGGAGGCCCGGCGCGGTTGCTCAGAACGGGATGTCGTCGTCGAATCCGTCGTCGAGGTCTCCGGCGGGGCTGCTGCTGGCGGAGCTGCTGCTGCCGGAGCCGGTCTCGTCGGGGCCACCACGACCCATTCCGCCCGACCCGCGCGGCGCGTCCAAGCCAGCTTCGCGCGGCGCAGGCTGGTCGTATCCGCCGCCCTGCCCGCCGGCCGGCGCGCCGCGGCTGTCGAGCATCTGCAACTCGCGGGCGATGACCTCCGTCCGATAGCGCTTCTGGCCGTCCTGTGCTTCCCAGGAGCTCGTCTGCAAGCGACCCTCGATGTAGACCTTGGACCCCTTGCGCAGGTACTCGCCGGCGATCTCCGCGAGGCGTGCGAAGCACACCACGTTGTGCCACTCGGTCCTTTCATTCTGTTCGTTGGTCTCGCGGTCCCGCCAGGACTCACTCGTCGCCACACTGAAGTTCGTCACCGGACGCTGATCCTGCGTATACCGGGTCTCGGGATCGCGCCCCAGATTGCCGATGAGAATGACCTTGTTGATCCCCCGCGCCATGACTGCCTCGCCTGTTCGTCCTCGTCGATCCACTATAGCCCAACGTCACCCGCCCGCGCACCGTTTCCGCCCCATTTGCGCGCGCGAAATCGACCCTGGGTGGCGCCATCCATCGACGGCGCCCCGATGACAAAACGTGACAAAACGTGGTTGCCTGGTCGCTGTGGACCGCGTATTTTGACCGGTTTAGCGCGGCTCCCGGAAAGTCAGGAATGCAATCGTCAATGACCACGATCTCGGTGCGCGGCGCGCGCACCCACAACCTGAAGAACATCGATCTCGATATTCCGCGGGACCGGCTCGTGGTCATCACGGGGCTGTCCGGATCCGGCAAGTCCTCCCTCGCGTTCGACACCCTGTACGCGGAGGGACAGCGGCGCTACGTGGAGTCCCTCTCGGCTTATGCGCGCCAGTTCCTGTCCATAATGGAGAAGCCGGACATCGACCATATCGAGGGCCTCTCGCCGGCGATCTCCATCGAACAGAAGTCGACCTCCCATAACCCCCGCTCGACCGTCGGCACGATCACCGAGATCTACGATTACCTGCGCCTGCTGTTCGCCCGCGTCGGGGAGCCGCGCTGTCCCACCCATGGCGAGACCCTCGACGCCCAGACCGTCAGCCAGATGGTTGACCAGGCACTGGCACTGCCGGAAGGCAGCCGCATCATGCTGCTCGCGCCCGTGATCACCGACCGCAAGGGCGAGCACCAGCACGTCTTCCACGAACTGACCGCGAACGGCTTCATCCGCGCCCGCATCGACGGGATCGTCGCCGACCTCGACCACCCACCCGACCTCGACAAGAACAAGAAGCACACGATCGAGGCAGTGGTGGACCGGCTACGCGTGCGGCCAGACGCGCAGCAACGCCTCGCGGAGTCCTTCGAAACCGCGCTCGATCTCGCCGAGGGCGTTGCGACGGTCAGCTTCATCGACGACGACGTCGACGGCGAAGACCTCGTGTTCTCGTCGCGTTTCGCCTGTCCCCAGTGCGGCTACAGCATCAGCGAACTCGAACCCCGGCTCTTTTCCTTCAACAATCCGGTCGGCGCCTGCAAGGAATGCGACGGACTCGGCGTGAAGCAGTACTTCGACGCCGACCTGGTCGTCACCGACCCGGGCCTGCGCGTCGCCGACGGCGCGGTCCGCGGCTGGGACCGCCACAACGTCTACTACTTCCACCTGCTGAAGTCCCTCGCGCGGCACTACGACTTCGACGTGGAGACACCCTTCCGCCGACTCCGCAAGAAGCAGCGGGAAGCGATCCTGCTCGGATCCGGCCGCGAACGCATCGACTTCAGCTACGTCAACGACCGTGGCGACACCATCCACCGCCGGCACACCTTCGAGGGCGTGATCCCGAACATGGAGCGTCGCTACCGCGAGACCGAGTCCGCGGCGGTACGCGAGAGCCTGCAGAAATACCTCACGGTGCGGTCCTGTCCGACGTGCGGCGGCGCGCGCCTGTGCGAGGAGGCGCGGCACGTATACATCGACGGCGTGACGGCGCCGCAGATCACGTCGGGTTCCGTGGAGGACACCCTGGCCTACTTTGCCGGTCTTCGACTCGAAGGCTCGCGCGGCGCGATCGCCGAGAAGA
The DNA here is from genome assembly GCA_965248075.1 of Candidatus Azotimanducaceae bacterium. Classification (GTDB taxonomy): domain Bacteria; phylum Pseudomonadota; class Gammaproteobacteria; order Pseudomonadales; family Azotimanducaceae; genus VXNE01. The sequence goes on from CBDFIL010000001.1 coordinate 558,080, forward strand.
TCGTCAAGGAGATCCGGGCGCGCCTGCGCTTCCTCGTGGACGTCGGACTCAACTACCTGACGCTCGACCGCAGCGCCGAGACCCTCTCCGGCGGCGAAGCCCAGCGCATCCGTCTCGCCAGCCAGATCGGCGCCGGGCTGGTCGGCGTCATGTACATCCTCGACGAGCCCTCCATCGGCCTGCACCAGCGCGACAACGCGCGCCTGCTGAGCACGCTCACCCACCTGCGCGACCTCGGCAACACCGTGCTGGTCGTCGAACACGACGAAGAAGCGATCCGCACGGCCGACCACATCATCGACATCGGCCCGGGCGCCGGCGTGCATGGCGGCGAGATCGTCGCCCAGGGCTCCCTGCAACGGATCGAGCGGTGCAAGGCGTCCCTGACCGGACAGTACCTCTCGGGCAAGCGGCGCATCGCCGTGCCCAGCCGACGCAAGGCCGTCGATCCCGAGCGGGTCGTCCGACTCATCGGGGCGTCCGGCAACAACCTGCGCAACGTCACCCTCGAGATCCCGGCGGGACTGTTCACCTGCGTGACCGGCGTGTCCGGCTCCGGCAAGTCCACATTGATCAACCACACCCTCTATCCGATCGCCGCCCGCCGCCTGAACAACGCGAGCACCGTCATACCGAAGCCTTTCGGCGACATCCTCGGGCTCGAACATCTCGACAAGGTCGTGGACATCGACCAGAGCCCCATCGGGCGCACGCCCCGCTCGAACCCCGCGACCTACACGGGCCTGTTCACTCCGATCCGCGAGCTCTTCGCGCAGACGCACGAAGCGCGCGCGCGCGGCTATCGGCCCGGACGATTCAGTTTCAACGTCAAGGGCGGGCGCTGCGAAGCGTGCCACGGAGATGGCGTCATCAAGGTGGAGATGCACTTCCTGCCGGACATCTATGTTCCCTGCGACGTGTGCAGGAGCAAGCGCTACAACCGCGAGACGTTGGACGTCCGCTACAAGGGCCGCAACATCCACGAGGTGCTCGAGATGACCGTCGAGGAGGCCCGCGAGTTCTTCGACGCCGTGCCGGTCCTGGCCCGCAAGCTGCAGACCCTCACGGACGTGGGCCTCTCCTACATCCATCTCGGCCAGAGCGCGACCACCCTCTCCGGCGGCGAGGCGCAGCGCGTGAAGCTCTCCCGCGAACTCTCCAAGCGCGACACCGGCAACACGCTCTACATCCTGGACGAGCCGACCACGGGCCTGCACTTCCAGGATATCGAGCAACTGCTGGCCGTCCTGCACCGCCTGCGCGATCAGGGCAACACGATCGTCGTCATCGAGCACAACCTCGATGTCGTCAAGACGGCCGACTGGATCGTCGACCTCGGGCCGGAAGGCGGCGCCGGCGGTGGCAAGATCGTGGTACAGGGCACGCCCGAGGAAGTCGCGAAACATCGCAAGTCGCACACCGCCAGGTTCCTCAAGAACGCTCTCAGGGCCAACGCGCACGCCAACGGGGCATAGCGGTTCCGGACCGTCGGTCCGCCTCTGCCGGCGTGGGCGCGCGGCGGGCAGCACCGACCGCTGCTGCGTTCCCTGCCGACGGTCCCTAGAATAATGCCCTCGCAAGGCGCTTCGGGGACACCATGGCATTCGTGATCGTGGGCGGCGGGCACGCCGCGGGACAGGCCGCCGCAAGCCTCCGGCAGGAGGGGTACGAGGGCGAAGTCGTCATCGTCGCCGACGAACCGCACATCCCGTATCAGCGCCCGCCGCTGTCGAAGCAGTACCTGGCCGGCGAGCAGGGACTCGAGCGCGTCTACCTGCGGGCCGCGAAGTTCTACGCGGACAAGGAAGTGGACGTGCGTATGTCGGCCCGGGTCGCCGGCATCGACCGACCGGCGCAGACGGTCGTTCTCGAGGACGGCGCGACCCTCGGCTACGAGAAGCTCCTGCTCGCCACCGGAGCGCGCCCGCGCATCCTCGATATGCCCGGCGCGGACCTTGCCGGGATTCACTACCTGCGCACGATCGCCGACTCGGACGCCATCAAGGGCGAGATGGCCCCCGGCAAGCGGCTGGTCGTCGTCGGCGGGGGCTACATCGGCCTCGAGGTCGCTGCCGTGGCCGTCGAGGCGGGCCTCTCCGTCAGCGTTCTGGAGATGGAGCAGCGGATTCTGCAACGCGTCACGACGCCGGCGATGTCGGAGTTCTATCGCAAGCTGCACACCGACAAGGGCGTCGAGATCCACACCGGCGCCACTGCCGCCGCGTTCGTGGGCACCGGCTCGGTGGCCGCCGTCCGCTGCGCCGATGGCTCCGAGCACGCGGCGGACATCGTCGTCGTCGGCGTCGGCGTCCTCCCGAACGTGGAACTCGCTGCCGAGGCCGGCCTCGCCTGCAGCGACGGTATCGTCGTGAACGAACGCTGTGCGACCGCCGATCCCGACATCCTCGCCGCGGGCGACTGCACGAACCACCCGAACCCGGTGCTCGACCGTCGCGTGCGGCTCGAATCGGTCCCGAACGCGATGGAGCAGGCCCGGGTCGGCGCCGCCAACATGGCCGGCCAGGACAGGACCTACGCCAGCGTGCCGTGGTTCTGGTCGGACCAATACGATCTCAAGCTGCAGATGGTGGGTTTCTCCGCCGACGGAGATGCCAGCGTCGTGCGCGGCGACCCGGACGCGCGCCGGTTCGCGGTCTTCCACCTGAAGGGCGACCTGCTCGTCGCCGCCGATGCCGTCAACTCGCCCCGCGAATTCATGGCCTGCCGCCAACTCGTCGGCCGGCGCGTCGATGCCGGCCAACTCGCGGACCCCCTGGTCGACCTCAAGACGCTGATCGCCTGACGCCACGCCGTGCGCAACCGCGGTTGCCATTCCGAGGGCAACGACGACACAATCGCGGCACCGTGCGCGCTTGAGGCCGAGCATGTCGGACGTTCTGGACAAGACTACTCGGGAAACGCTCGATCCGAAGCTCAAGGATCTCGTCGAGACGATCGAGCGTCCACGCAAGGGCTACCTGTACTGTGCGACCTGCGAGCACGTCATCGGGCACGTCGCAGACCGCATCGAGGTGACGGGTGCGCACGAACACGCCATGACCAATCCCTACGGCGTCACCCACCGCTTCGCCTGTTACTCCGAGGCGCCGGGGGTCGAGGTACACGGCGGCCCGAACGCCGCCGACACCTGGTTTCCCGGCTTCAGTTGGCGCCTCGCCTACTGCGAGGGCTGCAGCCGTCACATGGGCTGGGTGTTCGAACGGGGCACGGAGAGCTTCTGCGGCCTGATCGTGACGCAGATACGCACGGAGTAGCGTTCCCCGCGGCTCGCCTTCCAGTCGTCTATCGATCCGGCCGAATCGAGTAGAATCGCCCGCTTCCCAGAAAAGCTCTGACTTATCGGAGCTTCCCGTGCGGTACAGGGATGTACCGCCATATTCAATGTCGTAAGCCATTGAATATGTGAGCAAAACGAAACCACGCTCTTGTTTTGCGAGGCTGAACAAGTTCAGGGATGAACTTGTTCAGAGGTTTCCTGGAGGAGATGTCGCCGTGCCGCAATTCGACGCCGATACCTTCGATGTCCTGACGTTCGACTGCTACGGCACGCTCATCGATTGGGAGCGGGGCATCGTCGACTACCTGCAACCCGTACTGCTGCGACACGACGTGCATGTCATCGACGAGTTCATCCTCGAGTTCTTCTCCGAGACGGAGACGGCCGTGCAGGCCGAAGGCGGCCGTTACGAAGCCGTGCTCCGCACCGTGCTGCATCGCTTCGGTGCGCGCCTGGGGTTCGTTGCCACCGAGGACGACCTCGACGGTTTCCCCGCGAGCCTGCCGCACTGGCCGCCCTTCCCCGACACGCTCGAAGCGCTCGGGCGGCTCGCCCAACGCTTCGAGCTGGCGGTGATCTCGAACACGGACGACGCGCTCTTCGCCCGCACCAACGAGACGCTCGGCGTGGAGTTCGCCCACATCGCGACGGCCGAACGCAGCGGTGCCTACAAGCCCGACCCGCGCGCCTTCGAGGCCGCCCTCGAAGTGATCGGCGGCAAGCCCTCCCGCGTGTTGCACGTCGCCCAGAGCCTGTACCACGACATCGCGCCGGCGAGCGCGCTCGGCCTCTCCACGGTGTGGATCGACCGCACCGCTGGCGCTCCGGGTGCGGCGCCCGCTGCCGATGCGGAACCCACCTGGACCTTCCCCACGCTAGGCGCCTTTGCCGACGCGGCACTCGCCTGACCCCGGCACCGTGGACGCCATTGTCACCATCGAGATCGCCAAGGAGTCGCTGCACTTCTCCGCCGCGCATTTCACCGTCTTTTCCGCGACCGAGCGCGAGAACCTGCACGGCCACAACTTCCGGGTCGAAGCGACGTTCGACGGTGTCGTCGGCGACGGCGGCCTGTGCTTCGACTACAACATCCCCAAGGCGAAGCTCACGGCACTGTGCCAGGACCTGGACGAGGTTCTGCTGCTACCGGAGTTGAGCCCGCACCTGTCAGTGTCGGCCGACGGACCCCACACCGTGGTCGAGTTTGCCGGAGAACGGCTCACCTTCCCCCATCGCGACGTGAAGACCCTGCCCATTCGCAACGTGACCGTCGAAGAACTCGTGCATTGGTTCATCGAACAGCTCCGCAATGACGCGGAGATCGCCGGACTGCCGATCTCCGCCATGACCCTGCGCGTCTCGTCCGGCCACGGACAGTGGGCGCGCGCGACCTGGAATCGGCCATCGTGAAACTCCTGATCGTCACCGGCGCCTCCGCGGGTATCGGCACCGCCACGGCCGAGGCGTTTCTCGACGCCGGCTACGACGTCGTCAACCTGTCGCGGCGGCCCTGTCCGGTCGATGCGGTCACCCACATCCGCTGCGACCTGTCGCGACCGGACTTCCTGGCGGAGATCGCCGACCGCATGGATCCCGCGCTGCAGGCGGCGGACGAAGTCGCCCTCGTGCACAACGCCTCGCGGCTCGTCAACGACACGGCGCAGAGTACGGCCAGCGACGCTCTGCGCGGCATCCTCGAGACCAACGTGGTCGCGGCCAACACGTTGAACGGGCATGTCATCCCGCACATGGACCGCGGCTCTTGCATCCTCTACGTCGGTTCCACGCTGTCGGAGAAAGCCGTGCCGGGGAGCTTCAGTTACGTGGTCTCCAAACACGCCATCGTCGGCATGATGCGCGCCACCTGCCAGGACCTCGCGGACACGGGCATCCACACGGCCTGCATCTGTCCCGGCTTCACCGACACGCAGATGCTGCGCGAACACGTCCCGGCGGACGCCATGGAGGCGGTGGCGGCCATGTCGGCACTCGGGCGCCTGATCGAGCCGGCGGAGATTGCGGCGACGTTGCTGTTCGCGGCCACCAACCCCGTGCTGAACGGCGCGGTGGTACACGCCAATCTCGGCCAGGTCGAGCGGTGATCATGCCGTCCGGGCCACCCGCCCTGCATGCCGACATTCGCCCCCGGCGACCTCGAGGCCGGGGCGGCCCCAGATGACCGAAGCGCTGCTCGACGCCCCCGAAGTGGACCTGGCGGAACGGCGCGAACGCGTATTCCTGGTGCTCGCCGGCTTCTTCCTGTGCGCCATGACGCTGCTCAACGTGATCGGTATCACGCGCTTCATCGAACTCGGCCCGATGACGCTCGCCGTGGGCGTGCTGCCCTATCCGCTGACGTTCCTGTGCACGGACCTCATCAGCGAGCTGTATGGCCGGCGGCGCGCGAACTTCCTGGTTCTGGTCGGCTTCGTCCTCAACTTCTTCATCCTCGGCTGCCTGTGGCTCGGCAACTCCCTGCCCGCGGCCGAGGCCCAACCGCCCTGGCAGGTCCTCGAACTCGCCGAAGCAGTGGCCTTGCCCAACGGAGACGTGATCTCCGGCGGCGTGGAACTCTTCGAACTCATCTTCGCATGCACGTCCGGGGCGGTCTTCGCGTCCATGCTGGCCTACATCGCCGCGCAATTCTGCGACGTGCAGGTGTTCCACTTCCTGAAACGCCTGACGCGCGCGAAACACCTCTGGGTGCGCAACTGTTTCTCGACCCTGACCAGCCAGCTCGTGGACTCGGTGACCGTCATCTCCGTGACGTTCGGGGCGGCGTTTCTCGCCGGTGACTTCACCGTCGCCACGATCCTGGTGCTGATCGGCAGCAACTACGCCTTCAAGGTGATGGTCGCCCTCGCGGACACGGCGCCGTTCTACGCCGGAACTTACTATCTCAAGCGCTACCTGGGCGTCGACAACCTCAGCACCTATTGACCCGTCAGGCGCCCCGACCGCCGAACAGGCCCGCCATGGTCTCGGCGGAGCGTTCGAGAAGCTCGGTATCCACGTTACCGATGCGCAGACGCGTGACCACCAGGTGGGTCATGCCGAGGTCTTCGCGGTATTGCGCCACCCGCTCCCTGACCGCTCCCGGTTCGCCGACGATCGCCCAATCGTCCACCTCGCTCGAAAAGCGCGCCGCCATGCGACTGTCCGATGCCGCCGCCATGCGCCGCGCCTGCTCGTCGAGACTGTCCCGCACCCGCGCGACGAGGCGCGCGTCCGAGGAGACAAAGACCGAGCGCATGATCGGGATCTCCGGTGGCACCGGGCGTCCGGCTTCGTCGCAGGCCTCGGCGTGGCGGCGATAGTTCTCGCGTAGCCGCGCCAACGGTTCCATCGGGGAGGCGAGGTACGGAGCGCCGAGGCGTCCGGCCTGCGCCAGCGCCTTGGGACCGAACGCCGCCACCCAGATGGGCGGGTGCGGGCGTTGCACCGGCAACGGCGCAACGATCACCGGCTCCGCCCCCTCGACCAGGGACACGGGCTCGCCACGCCAGGCACGCATCATGTGCTCGAGACACCAGTCGAAGATGCGCCGCTTGTCCTTCGGGGAGACGGAGAAGGCGCCTAGCAGTTGTGTCGAATAGCCACGACCGACGCCGAGCGTCACACGCCCGCCCGAGAGACGGTCCAGCACCGCCACCTGTTCGGCGGCCTGGAGCGGATTACGCAGCGGCAGGAGGTAGGAGGTCGTGGCAAGGCGGATCTTCTCGGTACGCGCGGCCACCGCCGCAAGCAGCATGAGCGGTTCCGGAATCGCCCCCTCCCCGCCGAAGTGGTTTTCGGGCAGCCAGAAGGACTCGTAGCCCCATGCCTCCGCGAGCGCACCCTGGCGGGCGAGCGTGGCCGCGTCGGCCATGCCGGAGACTATCCAGGGCGTGAGGCCCAGGTGCAGCGTACTCATTGCCTCGCAGACGCTCGATTGAGGGGTTCTCAGCTTACCCGATCAAGGATCGCGCGCCGCCCGAGCCGGCACTCACGGCTCTTGCGAGGAAGGCGCCAGGGCACCGATGGAGGTCAGTCCCGGCAAACCATGCTGGAGCATCCACATGGCCGTCATCGTTGCACGGATGGCATCGAGGTGGCGCGCGGCCGCGAAGGTCTCGTAGAGCGGATCCCGGGCCAGCAATACGCAACGCTCTGCCCGGGTCCTGCCGCCGCAATCGAATTCCGCCGTCTGTCCGAAGTTGTTGCCGGCCCCGCCATAGCCGCCGAACGAACCGGGCTCGCCGATCCTCCAGAACACCTGCCAGCTCACCGGCATCCCGGGAATCGGCCCCCGCACCGCGGACAGGGTCTCCTCGGCCGTCCCGGAGAGGAGCCTCGAATAGCTCTCGAGGTCGTCCTCGAGCGGCGAGCAGTCCTCACCGAGCGCCGCCGACAGGGCGTCCGGATCGAGCGGATAGCGGTCGAAGCGGTCGCTCAGGTCCCAGCGCCACCAGCGTGCCGTGTAGACGGGTACGACGTGTGCCGGGGAGGTCATGTCCTGTACATAGTTCACGATGCGACCGAGGCCGGAGTACCGGTCGGCAAGCGCTTCGGCCCTGTCCAGTTCTTCGACCAGCCGGCCGAAGTGCTGGTGCATGCGCGTCTGGATCACCCACAGGAGGCTCTTCGGCTTCTGACTCTCACGGTCGTAGTAGTTCCAGCGGGTGAGTCTCCGGAAGAGGTTCGCCTCCGCCTGGCGGACATTCGCCTTGGCGACATAGCGCACCTGCAGCGGCGTCAGGCGCGGCAGGTTGATCTCGGCCGCGCAGCGATTGAAATGCTTCGCCGCAACGAAGGTCAGTTCCTGGTGCAACCGCCCGTCGTATGCCAGCGCGGTCGCACACGGCCAGACGCAGGCCAGCAGGAGGCATGGCAGTCGTGCGACTGCCCGGACGACGCGGAGCTGTCTCATCGACGGCCCGCCGCGCCGTTGCGCAGACGCGGCAAGCGAGCCAGCGTCTCGTCGGTGCGCAGTGCGCGCGCGATTTCGGCGATCGTGCCGCGGACCCCGGGCCAATGCCAGTCCGGGGCGACTTCCGCCGCCGGCGTCATGACGAACCGCCGTGAAAGTGCACGCGGGTGCGGCAGCGTCAGTGTCTTCGTGTCGCACACGACGTCGCCGAACAGCAGCAGATCGAGATCCAGTTCGCGCGGGGCGTTCCGCACCGGTGCCGATGTCCGGCCGTGCCGTCGCTCCAGGGCCTTCAGTTCCTTGAGCAGCGTCTGCGGAACAGGCGCGTCCGAAACGAACGCGGCCGCCGCGTTCACGAAGTCGGCGGACTCCGGCGGACAGTCGACGGGGCTCGTGCGCCACAGGGACGAGGCACGAAACGCCCCACAGGACAACGCCCGCAACTCGTGGAGCGCCCGCTCCACGATGTCCACGCTCGCGCCCCGGTTCGCACCGAGGCCTACCAGAACCCGAACAGTCATGGTAGAAATCGACCCAACCTGCCATGCGACTCAAGGAAGTGCTAAATGAAAGCCGCCGTACTGAGGGAAGTCAACCAGCCGCTCGAGATCGAGGACGTGCAACTCGACAATCCCGGACCCCGGGAGGTGCTCGTACGGACGGCGGCCGCGGGCGTCTGCCACTCCGACCTGCATTTTCAGAACGGTTCCTATCCGTACTTCCTGCCGACGGTTCTCGGCCACGAGTCGGCCGGCGTCGTCGAGGCGGTCGGCTCCGACGTGACCTACGTCCAGCCGGGCGACCATGTGATCACCTGCCTGTCGGCATTCTGCGGGCACTGCGAGTTCTGCCTCACCGGGCATATGTCGCTGTGTCAGGAGCCCGAACTGCAGCGTGGCGCCGACGAGCCGCCACGGCTCAGCACGCACGGCGAATCGATCACGCAGTTCCTGAACCTGTCGTCCTTCGCCGAGTACATGCTGCTGCACGAACACGCCATCGCGAAGATTCGCAAGGACATGCCCCTCGACCGGGCCGCCCTCATCGGCTGCGCCGTCACGACCGGAATCGGCGCCGTCATCCATACGGCCGCCGTCGAACCCGGCGCCACCGTCGCCGTGATCGGCTGCGGCGGCGTCGGGCTGTCCTGCGTCAACGGCGCGGCCATCGCGGGCGCATCGCGAATCATCGCCATCGACACGACCCCGAGCAAACTCGACCTTGCGCGCAAGTTCGGCGCCACGGACACGGTCGACGCGAGCGCCGGGGATCCCGTCGGGGCCGTGCGTGAACTCAGCGACGGCGGCGTGCATTACTCCTTCGAGGCCATTGGCCTGAAGAGCACCACGGAGCAGGCCTGGAAGATGATCCGGAACGGCGGCACCGCCACCGTGATCGGGATGATCCCGGTCGGCACGATGGTCGAGATCCACGGCCCGGAATTCCTGCGCGAGAAGACGCTGCAAGGCTCGAACATGGGATCGAACCGCTTCCGCGTCGACATGCCCCGATTCGTGGATTTCTATCTCGCGGGGAAGCTGCATCTTGACGACATGATCTCGGGCCGCATCAAGCTCGAAGACGTGAACGATGCTCTGCAGCAACTCGAGACCGGCGAAGTGGCGCGCAACGTGATCATCTTCGAGTAGGGGACGCCGCTATTGTGAATCGGATGTGGATTTGGGACAGGCCGGGCTGGCCGGAGTGGGACTATGCGTTGCGCGCCGATACCGTCAAAGTGCTCAAGGACATTCACACCCGACGCAAACAACTTGCGAAGGAGTCGGGGCAAGCCCCGGAGTTGGTGGCCCGGGCCGTCAAGGGGGCGCTTTTGCGGGAAGCGTCGTCGACCAGCGAGATCGAAGGGGAGCACATCCCCTATGACGACCTGCGAAATGCCGTGGCAGGCGTCGACCCTGCAGAGGACGCGGACCCAAGGGCCGCCGGCGTCGTAGGCATGCTGGAGGCCTGCCGCGCGGCCCCAGTTCTGGACCGGCACGCGCTCTTCGACATGCACGAACGGCTGTTGGGATATCTGCGGGGCGCGCGTGCGCCGGGCACGCCGCTACAGATCGGGGGCTTCAGAAAGACGAATGTCCACATCTCCAGCCCGATGCGGGGCGTCATATACGAGGCCCCCGGGCCCGAACATGTCGAACGGCTGATGGCGAATTACCTGGACTGGCTCCAGCGTCCGCTCACCTTGCCGATGAACGCGACCCCTGAGCCATTGCACGATCAGTCGCTGCTGTCTCCCGTGAAAGCCGCCGTCGCACACATCTGGTTCGAGCGTGTTCACCCGTTCGGGGATGGCAACGGGCGCATCGGCCGCGCCATCGCAGAGCGGGTGCTGCGAGGCCTGGGCAAAGGCGCCGGATACCTGGCCACTGCAATCGATGTACGTCGGGAGGAGTACTACGAAGAGCTCGGGAAGTATGGCAAGGACTTCCAGGGGAACGACATCTCCCCATGGGTGAACTGGTTCGTGGATATCTGCAGGCAGAGTCTCGACTGGGAATGGGAGCGCATGCACTTCGAGCGCGACCGCCAGACGTTTTTCGATGGCGTAGCGGCCAACCTGCCCACGAGGGTGCGCCGCGCCCTGGAGGCAATTCTCGACGACTGGCCTGGTGGCCGGTTCTATGCGGGCATGAAGGAGGCGGAGTGGGATGCGCTGCTCGATGGCGCAGCCCCGCCGGGGGCGGAACTCGATGCGCTCTCGAACCGAGGCATCTTCGCGCCGGGGGATGAGCCCGGGTACTACAACGTGCTCGAGCACTTCAGAAACGTCGGCGACAAGCTCTTCGAGGTCGGTGTCCATCGGATACCGAGCTCCTGTGATGCGCCAGCTGACGCGAAGTCCAGGCCATCGTCGCCGTCCCCTTCGTAGCTGGGTTCGGTGTCGTGGGGGCAAGCGACCGCTATGTCCCGGCCGGATCGTTCGAGGAGGATCAGCGCTTCAGCAGCCAAGAGAATACCCCGCCGGCGCGCGGCTCCGCGTACGGGCCTGACCGGGACTCCTGGGAGGTTTTCTGGACGCCTCGCACGGCGACCCACGGGACCGGTGGGCTGGCAGCCGCTAGGAGCTCTGACATCTCAGAGTTTCCCCAGGAGCTTGCGCCGTAGAAGTTTCGCGCCAGCGAAACTCCCACCCATCCGTCAGGATGGGCCGCGACCGTGAGGTCGCGCTACCGCAGGTCGATATTGCCGTACTGCCCGGAGCGGTAAATGCGCAGGCGTACGACCCGCGCATAGCGAATCCGCTGCCACAGGTCACCGATACCCCGCGTCTGCTGCCGGTTGGCGGCGATGATGATGTCCCCGCTGCGCAGGCCATGGCGCCACGCGACGCTGCCTGGCTCCACTTCCGCGACGAGCACCCCCGCCCCGCTCCCGGGGTCGTCGTCCTCGCGAAAGTCGGACAGCACGGCGCCGGCCAGGCGCGCGTCGACGCGGGCGCCCGACACGCTGACCATGCGTTGGTCGTCCACCTCGAGCACGAATGTCTGTTCCCCCCCGCTGCGGACGATCCGCAGCTCCAGCGTGTCGCCGGCCATGACGATGGCCGACTGGCCGTGGTAGTCCGAGACGCGCCGCACCTCGCGGCCACCCAGGGCGGTCACGATATCCCCGGCCTCGATCCCCGCGACATCCGCGACACTGCCCGGTTCGACATCCACGACCACCACGCCCTCGACCGCCTGGACCCCGAGCGCCGCCGCCAGTTCGGCGTTGAGCCCCTGTACCGTCAGGCCGATGCGGCCCCGGCGCACCTCACCGTGGGCCACCAACTGCGTCATGATCGCGTTGACCATGTTGCCCGGAATCGCAAATCCGATGCCCACGCTGCCGCCGTACCGGCCCGGCGAGACGATCGCCGTGTTGATGCCGACCAGGCGGCCCGACAGGTCCACCAGTGCGCCTCCCGAGTTGCCCGGGTTGATCGATGCATCGGTCTGAATGAAGTCCTCGTAACCCTCGATGCCGAGGCCGCTGCGACCGAGCGCGCTGACGATCCCGGAGGTGACGGTCTGTTCGAGGCCGAACGGATTGCCCACGGCCACCACGAAGTCGCCGACCCGGAGGTCGGCCGAGTCGGCGAATTCAATGGCCGTGAGTCCTGCCGCCTCGACCTGCAACACCGCCAGGTCGACCTGCGGGTCCACACCGACCAACCGGGCCGGCAGCGTCCGGCCGTCCATCAGGCCGACGCTGATCTCGTCCGCGCGGCCGACGACATGGTTGTTGGTCACGATGTAGCCGTTCTCCGCGTCCACGATGACGCCCGACCCGGCGCTCTGCTCCCGGCGATAGCGCCGCCGGTCCTCCGGAATCGAGAAGAAGCGGCGGAAGAACGGGTCGTCCAGGAGTGGGTTGCCGACACGGACCGACGCGTACGTCGCGATGTTGACCACACCCGGCGTCGTGCGCTCGAGCATCGGCGCGAGACTCGGGATCCGGCCGCCGTCCGGGAGCTCCACCGGCAGCGCTGCACCGCCCGGCAGCGCCGCGAGCGCGCAAGCCAGCGCGCAGGAAATCGGGACAAGGGACTGGATGTTCATGCCGGGGTTCTTCCCTGTTCACTGGAACGGCCATACGCCGGCAGCGCGCCGGCCACAAAAAAAACGATCAGGGCGACGACCGAGGCTGCCGACGCCACGCGGAATGCTGTTTCGTAGGAAGACTGCTCGTAGAGCAACCCCATCGCCAACGGCCCGCCGGCGATGCCCACCGTCATCCACAGGTTCGCGACGGAGTATATCCGCGGATAGTCCCGCACCCCGAATGCTGCCGCCATCAGCAACGGCTGCAGCATCAGCAGGTTCCCCACCGTCACGCCGAAACAGGCCGCGCCGGCCAGCAGGACGGTGCCCGTCTGTGCGGAACCCACGATCGCGATACCCACGCACTGCCCGGCGACGTTGAGCAGGGTGAAGGCGCGAATCGGAAACCGCCTGACGACGAGTCCGCCGAGCAGCCGCCCGACGATCGAGCACAGCGCGAGCAGGGCGACGGCCAACGACGCGACCGACTGGCCGGCGACCTGGTCCGCGTGGTTGAAGCTGTGGGAGATCACGCCCACCTGGGCACCCATCATCAGGACGTAGGCAAGCGCCGCCCCGATGAAGAACCGCGACCGTAACGCGCGTCTGACCGCAACCTCGTCCGGTATCACATGGTCCCGGGCCGTCGGGCCACTCCCCGGCGGCCAGTCCCGGATCGTTGCGAGCGCAATGGGAACGATCATGCCGACAAACGCCACGCCGAACCAGGGCATGGCCGCTTCGATGCCAACGCGGTCTATGACGAATGCGCAGAGCGGAGTGAGCAACACGCCGCCCATGGACAGGCCCGTGGACGCGATGGACAGTGCCACCGAACGGTTCGCACCCGGAAACCAGCGCGTGACCACGGTCGTGGCGGGAATCAGCGAAACCGCCGCATTGCCGATCCCGAACACCGCGTAGAGCAGCCAGATCTGCCAGACCTCACGCGCATGGCCGAAGAGCGACAGTGCCGCTCCCCCGACGATGGCTCCGCCCACCATGACCCAGCGCACGTCACACACCGACATCAGGCGCCCGATGCCGAGACCGGCGAGACCACTGGCCAGGAACAGGAGCCCGACCGCACCGGAGACATCCGCCACGTCGAACGGACGCTGCTCCGACAGCGCGTTCATGTACACCGCGAGGTTGTAGAACCCGAACCCCGAGGAGACCGCCAGCACCACGAAGACCCCGGCCACGAGTTGCGTGCCGCGATCAAGCCTCATGGTCGTACTGCCCAGGTTGGCGCGCTGGCCGGCAAGTCTTCGCCATCGCGTTCCAGTCCGAGCATCGCTCGCCCGTTGCCGGTGGTTACAGCAGGACCGCCGGCTGGCCAGGATCAGAGCGCAAGTGGAGCGGGCGATGGGAGTCGAACCCACGTCTCCAGCTTGGGAAGCTGGGGTAATAACCGTTATACGACGCCCGCGTGTACCGAGCCGGCAATCCTACTACAGCGTCGGCGCCGCGACCGGTATCAACGCTCCACCTGCCGCTTCGGCGCACGCCGCGGCGGCGGCACGCGTGGCGCCTGGCGCGGCCTCGGCGTTGCCCGACGCGGCGGCGCCACGTTGCGCGGTGCCGGCGTCACCCTGCGCGGTGCCGTGACGCGAGGCTGTGCCGGCCTGGGTGCCGCCCGCGGCGCAACCGCTCGAGGCGTGACCGTCCGGGGCGCGCTGGAACGGGGAACAGCCGCCCGCGGCGCGGCGCGCCGCGGTGCCGCCGGCCGTGGCACCGACGTGGGCCGCCTGACGGTCGGTGCCGCCACCGGTGGCCTGACGTTGCGCGGCATGACCGCCCGGGGCGCAACCGGACGCCGCGCCGGCTCTGCACGCCGGGCGGGAGCGCGTGGCGTCACGGAGCGCGGCGCAACCGGGCGCGCGGGCGTTGGACTGGGCGCCACGCGAGGCGCCGGCACGTCCGGCACGACCGGAGGCGGCGCAACGCTTCGAACGCGGTCGCGCCCCGGCACCCGCGGAGAGCGGGGCGCAACGGGTGCGGACGGCACCGTACGTACGTTAGGCCACGTCTGCGGAGCCTTCGTCACGGGAGCCGACGGCGTGACGGCCGGAACCCGAACGGACGCCGGCAGACCGCGTAGCAAGGGCGTCCGCGGCATCGCCGGCGACGTCCCCACTTCTGGCAGGGCGGTGGTCGATCGATCCACTTGCGGCGCTTGCGTGTCTCGCGGCCGGGCCGAAGCCGGCGCTCCTGGCACCTGCTCCAGCAACGGTCCTCCCGGTACCGGGGTGTCGAGCCCGGGGCCGTTTCGCCGAGCGGTACTGCCGCGGGCGGTACCGCCGCCCGTGCCGGGGCGGGCGCCCATGAAGGGGCGCGGCCGGTCGAACAGCCGCGACGCGGTGTCGGGCGTCTCGAGGTCCCCGCGTTCCCGCGGGGGCGTGCCGTCGTGGCGCGGGGACCGCCGGCGGTGCGTGCGGTCTCGCCGATCGCGATCCCGATGATCGCGGTAGATGTACACGGGGTAGACGCGGCGCAGCGGGTCATAAGGGTAGTAGCTGTATCCGAACGGCGAGTGGTAGCGGTCGTAGTAGCGCCGGTCGTAGTGGTACGTGTCGTAGTAGTGCGTTTCCTGGTACACGTCGCGGACTCGCGCCCCGGCCAGATCGTGGGCTTCCTCGCTCGACCCCGCATAGGCCGTCTCCGGTAACGGCTCGATCGGCTCGCGGGCCACCTGCGCCTGCTCGCAGGCCGCCACCAAGTCGGCAAATCCCTCGAAGAACGTCGCACTGAACGCCTCCCGTTCCAGCAGATGTACGCCGTCCTCCGACAGCGGCTGGCAGACGTTGCGGTGGCGCACGAACTTCAGCAGGGTAGCCTCGGACAATCCCGCCTCGTGCAGCTCAAGGAGCTCCTTGCCGGTCATCTCGGAGACCTCGTTCGGCGGGACGCCGCCTTCGTCGAGCATGCGGTCGATCAGGGCGTCGGTGACCGCCGCTTCCTGCAACGCGACGAGACCCACGGCGTCGATCTCGAAGCGCGCACCGGTCACCTCCAGCAGCCGTCCGATCTGCGCCTCGGAGTAGCCGTTGCGGCTCATCTCCATGATGTCGAGCAGGGACAACGCGCCGGCACCCTGGGCGAACCAGAGCCCGGCCACGATGAGCGCGTGCATCGCGTAGCGGGTGGAGCGTCGCATGGCGTCTACCTCCTCAGGCGGTCAGACCCGACCAGTATACGCAGCGTCGTGATCGGCGCACGGAGTTCGCCCGCAGCGTTCATGCAGCATTCAGATTCCCCCCGTGGCCGTCCGCCGGTGGTATCGACCGCGCAAACCGTCTAACTTTCGCGCCTTCGCATGGTCTGAGGAACGAGGAATGAGAGTCGCAGGCAAGGTAGTCGTCGTCACCGGCGGCGCGAGCGGTATCGGGCGGGAGCTCGCGCGTGCGTTCGCGGGACAGGAGCAGGCCCGGCACGTGGTGGTCGCGGACCTCGACGGAGACGGCGCGCAGGCCGTCGCCGACGAGATCGGCGGTAGCGCCCTGCGGGTGGATGTGGGGCTGGAGTCCGACATCGTGGCACTGATCGAGCGGACCGAACGGGACATCGGGCCCATCGACCTCTTCTGCTCCAACGCCGGCATCGGCCTCGGCAAGGGCATCGACGAACCGGACGAGGTCTGGGACACGATCTGGCGGGTCAACACGATGTCCCATATCTGGGCGGCACGGCATCTCGTGCCGCGCATGGCCGCGCGGGGCGGCGGATACCTGTTCAGCACGGCTTCCGCTGCCGGCCTTCTGACCCAGATCGGCTCGGTCACCTATACCGTGACCAAACATGCCGCCGTGGCACTCGCGGAGTGGCTCTCCATCACACACCACCAGGACGGCATCCGCGTGACGGTCCTCTGTCCCCAGGCGGTGCGCACCGGCATGACGGGCGATGGCCCGGGCGTTGCCGGAGTGGACGGCATGCTGGAGCCGGACGTGGTCGCGCAAGTCTGCATCGATGCCATCGCCGAGGAACGCTTCTTCGCCCTCCCCCACGAGACGGTGCCGGAGTACATGCGGCGCAAGGCGACGGACCCGGACCGCTGGCTCAAGGGCATGCGACGGCTGCACGAGGTCTACAGCCAGAACTGATCGTCACGCGATCGGGGTGGCGAACAGGGCCACAACCGCTCACGACGGCCCGAGGGTGCCCGAGTCAGGTCATCCGGCGATGCTCCAGGCGACGGCGTTGCGGAGCAGCGTCGGGAACGCATCGTCCTCCCAGGGGCCGCGAAACACCGCCGGCGACGCGCGCGCAGGATCGACGCTCTCGTGCACCTCGGCCTGCATGTTGCTGATCGGGGCGTGACAGTGGCCGAGCGCGACATACGTCACGCCCCCCAGCCGACATCGCGCGTAGTCGAGATCGTGCCCGAGGTGGTAGCCGGGGGGTGAAGCACCCAGAACCAGGTGCACCCGGATCGGCTCCGCCGTCACGTCGTGGACTCCAGGTACTCCTGCAGTTCGCCCATCTTCTCCGGGTCGAGTTCGTCGTTGTCGACGGTGGTGCCTTCGAGCAGCGCGGGGTCCCGTCTCAGCAACCTCCTCATCGCCGGCCCCCACCGTTGTACGAAGTCGTCGTCGAGGTGGTGGTATACGTCGATCGGGCGCAGGGCGTGGCGGCAGTAGGACGCATGCAGGACGACCCGCTCGCCGTCGATCGTGCGCGGCCAGTTGCCATGCCAGACCGAGCCGCCCCAGATAACCGCCGAACCCGCGGGGCACTCCACCGCGATGGCGCCCTCCTGCGCATCGCATTCCTCCGCCGTCGGCTTCCGGCGCAGCTTGTTCGACCCGGGCACCACCAGCGTCGCGCCGCCCTCCCCGGTGAAGTCGTCACAAGCCCAGCACGCCGTCAGAATGTAGTTGTGCGCCGGATAGGGCGACGGAATGCTGGCGTTTTGATCGGCGTGCAGGAAGAGTCCCAGGGCGCCCTTCGGCCGCTTGCTGGCCGTCATCTGGTAGGCCAGCGCGCCGGGGCCGCACATGAATTCGACCACGGCCAGGATCTTCGGGTTGATGGCGGCCTCGCTGAAGACGGGGTCCTTGCCGATCAGCAGCCGCGGCCCGCTGCCCTTGACCCTGATCCGTGCGTGATGTTCCAGGATCGTTTCCCGCAGCCGCCCGACGAACTCGGGCGATGCGACATCCTCGATGACGGTTTAGCCATCCGCTTCCAACTGCCGAAAGGCGTCTTCGAGGCCGAGCGCGGCGGCTCGTTCGGCCAGTTCCGGGCTGATCTCGTAGGGCGCCGGATCAGGTGGCAGTGCCATGGCTTCCACCCATTTCGGTATCGTCCTCGCGGGAACCCTCGCCGGCCTCCCGGGCCCGGCTCTATCCGGCCGCCAGCTGCGCCACCGCTCGCCGAGCCATCACCGTCACGAGATGCGCCCGGTATTCCGCGGAGGCGTGCAGGTCGGAGTTGAAGTTCGTATCCGGTACCGTCACGCCGTCGAGCGCCGCGACGGACAGTCCCCCCGCCAACGCCGCTTCCAGCTCCGCGGAGCGGAACGCGCACGGCCCGGCTCCGGTGACGCCGACACGCACCGCGCCGCCCAGTTCCGTCACCATGACCCCCACGATGGCATAGCGCGATGCCGGGTTCGGGAACTTCGCGTAGGCCGCGCACGCGGGGATCGGGAACTCGACCGAAGTGACGATCTCCCCGTCCTCGAGCGCCGTCTCGAACAGGTCCTCGAAGAAGTCCTCGCCGGCGATGTCGCGCCGGTCCGTGTGCACGGTCGCGTTCAGTGCCACGACGGCCGCCGGATAGTCCGCCGCCGGGTCGCTGTTGGCGATGGAGCCGCCGAGGGTGCCGCGGTTGCGCACGTGCGCATCGCCGATGCAGCCGGCCAGGTCCGCGAGGGCGGGAATCGCCGCGCGCACCTCGGCGGAGGCGGCGACGTCCGCATGGGGCGTCATGGCGCCGATGCGGACCGTGGCGCCGACCTCGATGCCGTTCAGGCCCTCGATGCCGGCCAGATCGACCACGTCCGACGGCGCCGCAAGACGCTGTTTCAGGGTTGGAATCAGCGTCATGCCGCCGGCGAGGAAGACGCCGTCCTCCGCGCCGGAGCGAAGTTCCGCCGCCTGGCCGAGGCTCGATGCCCTGTGGTAGTTGAAGCGATACATGGCTGTCTCCTCTCTACCCTCGTAGGGCGTTCCATACGGTCAGCGAGGTCGCCGGCATTGGCAGTTCCTTCACGCCCAGCGCGTCCGTGACCGCATTCATCACGGCCGCCGTCGCGCCGATCGCTCCCGCCTCGCCACAGCCCTTCACACCGAGCGGATTGTGCGTGCAGGGCGTCACCGTGGTGTCCACGACGAAGCTTGGGACATCGTCCGCGCGCGGCATGCAGTAATCCATGTACGACCCCGTCACGAGCTGGCCGCTCTCGTCGTAGATGCCGTGCTCGAGGAGCGCCTGGCCGATGCCCTGGACCAGGCCGCCGTGTACCTGGCCCTCCACGATCATGGGGTTGATCACATGGCCGAAGTCGTCCACCGCCACGAACCGGGCGATCTCCACGACGCCGGTGTCCGGGTCGATTTCGACTTCGCAGATGTGGGTACCCGCCGGGTAGGTGAAGTTGCCCGGGTCGTAGAAGGCCTTCTCCGACAGACCGGGCTCGAGCTCGTCCAGGGGGAAGTTGGCCGGCACATACGCGGCAAAAGCCACCTCGGCGAATGCCATGGAGCGGTTCGACTCCTGCTCCGAGAACACGCCGTCGGTGAAGTCGATGCGGTCGTCCGTCGTCTCGAACGTGTGCGCGACGATCTTCTTGCCCTTGGCGATGATCTTGTCGGTCGCCTTCACGAGCGCCGACCCTCCTACCGCGATGGAGCGCGAGCCGTACGTGCCGAGGCCGTAGTCCGACCGGCCCGTATCGCCATGCACCAGTTCCACATTCTCGAACGGAACGCCGAGCTTTTCGGAGACCACTTGCGCGAAGGTCGTCTCGTGGCCCTGGCCGTGGCTGTGCGAACCCGTGATGACCGTCACGGACCCCGTCACGTTCACGCGGACCTCAGCGCTTTCGAACAGCCCCACCCCCGCGCCGAGAGATATCGCGACCTGCGAGGGCGCCAGTCCGCACGCTTCGATGTACGCGGATATGCCGATGCCCCGCTTCCTGCCGCGGGCCTCCGACTCGGCCCGCCGCGCGGCGAACCGCGAGTAGTCGATGAGCTCGAGGGCGCGGTCGAGGCTCGCCTCGTAGTCGCCCGTGTCGTAGGTGAGCGCCACCGGCGTCTCGTAGGGGAAATCCTCCGGCTGGATGAAGTTGCGCCGCCGGAGCTCCGCGGCGTCCATGCCCAGCTCCCGGGCGGCGGTCTCGACAAGGCGCTCCACCACGTAGGTCGCCTCCGGCCGGCCCGCGCCCCGATACGCGTCCACGGGAGCGGTGTTCGTGAAGACCGACTGGACCTCGACGTAGATCGCCGGCGTCTTGTACTGGCCGGCCAGCAGCGTGCCGTAGAGATAGGTCGGCACGCTCGATGCGAACGTGGAGAGGTAGGCACCCATGTTGGCCGTCGTCGCCACGCGCAGCCCGAGGAACTCGCCGTCGTCCGCGAGGGCGAGCTCCGCCCGCGTCACATGGTCCCTGCCGTGGCAGTCGCCCAGGAACGATTCCGACCGCTCCGCGCACCATTTCACCGGCCGTCGCAGCTTGCCGGCCGCCCAGATGACCGCCGTCTCTTCCGCGTAGATGAAGATCTTCGAGCCGAACCCGCCGCCGACATCCGGCGACACCACCCGGAGCTTCGACTCCGGGGCCACCTGCACGAAGGCCGCGAGCACCAGCCGCTCGAGGTGCGGGTTCTGCGAAGTCATGTAGAGCGTGTAATCGCCGGACGCCGCGTCGAAGCAACCCAGCGCCGCGCGCGGCTCCATGGCATTCGGGATCAGGCGGTTGTTGACGATGTCGAGAGAGGTGACGTGGGCGGCGCGTTCGAAGGCGCCCTCCGTCGCCGCCCGGTCACCGAACTCCCAGTCGTAGCAGAGGTTGTTCGGCGCGGACTCGTAGAGTTGGTCGGCCCCGGTCGCGCCCGCCACGTCGACCACCGCCGGCAGTTCGTCGAAGTCCACGCTCACCGCCTCGGCTCCGTCACGCGCCGCCTGCGGCGTTTCCGCGATGACGATTCCGTACGGCTCGCCCACGTAGTTGACGCACTCTACCGCGAGCGGCGGGTGCGGCGGCTGGATCATGTCCGAGCCGTCCCTCGACTTCACCATCCAACCGCACGGCAGGTCGCCGATGCCGTCGGCCGCCAGATCCGCGCCGGTGTAGACCGCAACCACCCCGGGCATCGCAAGGGCGGCGCTCGCGTCGATCGCGCCCACCTTCGCCCGCGCATGGGGCGAGCGCAGAAAGACCGCATGGGTCTGTCCGGGTTGATTGATGTCGTCGGTGTAGCGGCCCCCGCCCGTGATGAAGCGGAGATCTTCCTTGCGCCTGACCGAGGCGCCGATGCCTGTCTCGGACATGAGAGCCCCCTTACGTGGCCATGTTGTCGCGCGCCATCAGCACGGCGCGCACGATATTGTGGTAGCCGGTGCAGCGGCACAGGTTGCCTTCGAGTCCTTCGCGCACGGCGGCTTCGTCAAGATCGCCGCCGGTCTGCACCAGCTCGATCGCGGCCATGATCATGCCTGGCGTGCAGAAGCCGCACTGCAGCGCATGGCACTCGCGAAACGCCGCCTGCATGGGGTGCAGCGCGTCCGGCGCACCGATCCCCTCGATGGTCGTGACCTCCGCCCCGTCGGCCTGCCCGGCAAGCACGGTGCACGACTTCACCGCGCGACCGTTCATGTGCACGACGCAGGCCCCGCACTGGCTGGTATCGCAGCCGACGTGGGTACCCGTCAGGTTCAGCCGCTCGCGGAGCATCTCCACGAGCAGGGCGTTGTCCGGCACGTCCAGCGTATGCGCCGCTCCGTTGACCGTTAACGTAACTTCCACGCGCATGTCCTCCTCGATGTTCCGCTCACCCGTCGGGAACCGCCGTCCCCTGCTCCGTGTCGCCCGGCTTCTCGCCTGGACGACCCGACTCTAGCCCAAGATCGCAACGATTGCCGCGATTAACAATACCCCTGCGGCCACCCACCAGATCCGCCGACCCCACTGGGTGGGCGCGGCGGGCGCGGTTTCCTCCGGCGGAGCCACTCCGACCGGCACTTCCTCCGCTTCCGGACCCGCCCCGAGCCGCGCGCTGAAAGCCGCAAAGAACCCGTTCGCCATCTTGCGCACGGCCGCGTCGACCAGGCGCGAACCGATCTGGGCAAGCTTGCCTCCGACGTTCCCGCGCGCGCCGTAGCCGAGCAGCGTTCCTTCCGGAATCTCGGTCAGGGTCACCGACGCTTCGCCCTTGCCGAAGCCGGCGGCGCCGCCCTTCGCCTCGACGACCAGCCCGTAACTCTCGAGCGGCACGAGATTCACCAGCGAGACGGTACCCCGGAACGTCGCGCTCACCGGACCGATGCGCGCCTTGACCACGCCCTCGAACCGATCGTCCGCAACGCGCGTCAGGGACTGGCAGCCATCGATGCAGGCGCAGAGGACGTCGGGGTCGTTCAGCGCCTCCCAGACGCGTTCGCGTGGCGCCGCAATCCGGTATTCGCCCGACTGTTCCAACGTGCCCTCCCAACCGATCGCCCCGTCGAGCCCCTTGCGGCTGCAGCCGTCCAGGGCGCGAATTCCAGCGCACGCGCAGCCCACTAAGTTCGCACGTTTCCCCGAGGCGGGCAATGATCGCCCAGAACACACGGGACTGTATCTCTTCCCAGACGTCACCGTCCGCGGTCTGCGCCGCCTTCACCCGCGTTCTCGCGCTTCCGGTCCCTCGGGTCCCGCCACGTCAGTTCGCTGGCCGTCCGCTCGGTGCCGCGGTGGCCGGCATCACCGGATCAGCTTGATTGCCTGGCGCGCCAGAATCGCCGGGAGGGCTTGGTGGGTCTGCAGCGCCCCCGAGCCCCTCGCCTCGAGCTTCCCAAAGGGGAACCCCCGTATGTGTCCAGCATGATCCGGTAGCTCTCGGGAAGCGCGGCTTCGACCAGGAGGGGCTCGATCAGGCTCCGCGGATAGCGGTCTCCGCTCACGTAAACGTCGCGCCGAACCCCGCCGCCGCAGCCAACACCTCGTCGAGTCGTCCCGCGTTCAGCCTTTCGAGCGGCCGGGCCGTCGTCTCGTCGAAAGGCCATTCCTGGCTCAGGAACGCCCAGGCGAGTTCGGCATCCCCGACGACCCCCACCACCTCGGCCAGTCCGGGAACGACCCGGCCGGGTCCCGCGATCTGCTCTGCCGGAATGTTCAGCCCCCGCTTGGTCGACCGCCAGGCGATCAGCGTGTTCCTGTCCACCCAGTCATAAACCGTGGTGCGCGAAACGCCGAGCCTCGCCGCCGCCTCGGTGGCGCCGAGGATCGCCCCGCTGCCCCGACTGGCCACGAACGGCCTCAGTTGCTCCGGCACTTCCTCCCGCGGTCGCCCGGCACCCGCCTCCGCTTGCGCCGCGGCCGTCTCGAGCGCCACCGCCACCGGCCTGGCGGACGAAGAAGCTCTCCTCGCTGTAGTCGGTGTCGACGAACCAGCAGGCGATTCCTTCGGGGCCGTCGCTGCGGACTTCGCCGGTAGACGGATCGAATACGTCCACGCCGTGGATCCGGACGCGGAACGAGTCCGGCTCGCCGTCGTCGCCCGCGGCCGGCTCGATGTCGATGTCGGGTTCGCCGAAGATGACGAAGAGATTCGCCGTGTCAGTCTTCTTCAGGTCCTCCGCCATGTGCAGATCGGCGTTCATGCGCGCCTTCAGCACCGGGACCCGGCCGAGCTTGTTGAACTCGGTGGCGTGCGCCTCGTAGTTGAAGGCGCAGGCGATCAGGCTGTCGAAGTTGGCGTCTGCGACCTCGCGCGTCGCCCGCACCAGATCGTTCCGGGAGACGGTGCCGAACTCCGGGCCGATGAAGATGCCCGCCCGCTGCTCCCGGCTGCCGTCGTCGCCTTCAAGGTAGCGGCCCTCCGCGCAGACCAGATCGCCTGGCCACGGTTCCAGCGACGAGAACGCGATGCGGTCGGCCTTGCTGGCCTGCTGCACGCCGGCGGCGCGCAGGTTCTCCAGGATCATGTGGGCGAAGTCCTGACGGGGCACGCCCGCCCCCCAGGCCGTGCCTGCCTCGGCGGCGATGAGCTCGTCGTTCTCGTCGAGGGCGGCGATGCGGTGAGGCGACAGGCTCTCGACCGTGAACGGACCGGCGACGCGGGTCTTGCCGCGGTCCACGTAGGGCTTGTCGTAGAGATCCTCGTACTCGGCACGTGCGGCGATGCAGGCGTCGATCTCCCGCTGACGCGCGATGCGGGCCTCCCAGAAGCGGTCGTGGGTGTTCTTCGCCGAATCAGGCCAATCCTCGACGGGCTCCCGTGGGACCTCCCACTCGAGGAAGCCGTTGACAGGGGCGGACTCACCCGAAGGGAGAGTAACCGTAGTGCCTGCCGGGGCTGTGAAGTCTACCTTCTCGCCCTTGCGCCCCCCCGCTGCGACTGCGAACGGTGTGGGATGTTCCTTGAGCGCGTCGTTGAGGGCGGCGAGCGCCTCCTCGACGGGTGGCTGCTTCTGCTCGTAGATGGTGTCGATCTCGGCGTTGTTGGCGATGGATTTGAGCGTGATGTGCGGGACGCGTTCGTACACGAAGCCTTGGCGGATATCGCCGTAGGTAGGCGTGTCCACGGGCGCCTTGCGAGAGAGTTCAGCCTCCTTGCGCTGACCCTCGGGACTGTCGGCGAGGAGGTAGTAGGGGTAGCGCGCGCCCATGATGCGGGAGCGGGCGAGCGCCAGGGCGACGCGGGAGGTGTCGATCGTGATCCAGCGGCGCCCCCACTGTTCGGCGACGTAGGCCGTGGTGCCGGAGCCGCAGGTAGGGTCGAGGACGAGGTCGCCGGGGTCGGACGCCATGAGCAGGCAACGCTCGACGACCTTGGCATTTGTTTGCACCACATAGAGCTTGTCAAGCGAAAACGCGCCGGTCTGAGTGTCCGTCCAGACATTGCTTGTTCGTGACGCCGCGAAGTCGGCGAGAAAGCGCACGTACTGAATGGATCGGTCTGTCGGATTGGCCAGACGATGCGCGGCTTCCAGTCTACGCATGCCCTCAGCGTTGGTCTTCCAGAATCCTCTTCCGGGCCGGAAGGCCCGCCCTTCGTGAACGACCCGGAAAGCCGTCCCGTCCGAGCCACTCTGGGACGTCAGATTGTCGTGCCGGTAGATCCTGGATGTTTCCCCAATCGCATGTGGGTTACTTCGCTCTGTTGCAGTCAAAGGTCGCCTTGCGAGCACGTCCGTCTCGACTCGTCGATACCGGGCGCCAGTGTCGTCTGCCAGCCCTTTCCGCCGGAGCACCTCCCGACACTTGGTGTTCTCTATCGATTTGGCGAACCACACTAGGTAGCTCGCCGACGAATTGAGGAAGCGATCGCCGAGACCAGTGGTCGTGCGGAAGGAAATCAGGGACACGAGGTTCTCCGCCCCAAACACCTCATCCATCACCGCCCTGACCCGGTGCACGTTCTCATCCCCAATCTGCACGAAGATGCTGCCGCTGTCCGTGAGCAGCTCGCGCGCCACGGTCAACCGGTCGCGCAGGTACGTAAGATAGGAGTGAATGCCGTCCCGCCAGGTGTCGCGGAACGCCTTGACCTGCTCCGGCTCGCGCGTGATGTGCTCCGCCTTGCCGTCCTTCACGTCCCGGCTGGTCGTCGACCACTGGAAATTCGAGTTGAACTTGATGCCGTAAGGCGGGTCCACGTAGATGCACTGCACCTTCCCCCGGAGCCCCTCGCGCTCGGCCAGCGACGCCATCACCTGCAGCGAGTCGCCGAGGATCATCCGATTCGACCAGTGGGCGTCGTGCTCGTAGAACTCGGTGCGGGCATCGCCGTCCGGCAGGCCGTTGAAGTCGGCGAAGAGATCGGGCGCGTAGCCGGGCTCGTCGCCCTTCGCGTCACGCGCGCGGCGGGAACGGCGGACGAGATCGTCGATCAGCACCTTGGGGTGCACCTTCTCCTGGATGAAGAGCGGCGGCGCCGGCACGACGAGGTCGGACCAGTCCGCCAGGTCCTTGCCGCGCCACACGAGTTGCGGGTCGAGGTCCGGGTTGCGGCGCTCATACGGGACGCCGAAGGGATGCCGGTCGTCGGCGCGCATGACGGGCTCGTACTCGGCGGTCGGGATGTTGCGCCGTCGGGCCTTCTCGTGCGTCAGCGTCTCGACCTGTTTGCCCTGCTTCCTCTTCGCCATTCGCCTACGAGCCTCCCTCCGGACTGTGCGCGACATCGAGTTCCTCAGCGATGCGCGCGAGCCTCACATCGTGCGTCCACAGCGCCGCGCCGGCGCACGCGAGGACCGAGCCAAGCAGATTGGCGTCGACATAGCCAATGCCGCGGCCCATGAACCCGCGAGTCTCTATCAGCGCCAGCACGTCATTGGCCGGCGCGGGCGCGATGGCGGGCAGCGACTTGAGGTCATCCAGCACTTCCGAGCGGTTCGGCAGGTTCCCGCAGGCGAGTTCCCCGATCACCATCTCATGGCTCAGAATGGCCCGTGCCCGGAGGCCAGCGTTCAGGCTTTGGATCGGGTGACGCAAGTGATCGATCCAAACCCAGTTTCCACCAGGATCATTCCGCGTGTCCGCTGCTGCGGCGGCGGGGAATGTACTCGGCGTCCGGCATTGAGCCGCCCGCATCCGCCAATCTCCGCGCGGCCTCCAGGGCGCGGCCCTCCCGCGCGGCCTCGTCAAGCTTCGCGCTTACCTCGGCCTCGAAATCGTCCTGCATCTCGTAGGGATCCCCGAGTTCCAGGAAGTGCCACCGGCCATGGCACTCGAGGGCGTTGACGCCGGGGACCCACTGGGTCTCCATGGTCTCCGCCTTCGCCTGCGCGTCCTCGCCGCGCCGGCCCTTCACCTCCACCACCAAGTACAACGGATCGTCCGGTCCGAGGCCGTCGTCCACCAGCACGACGAAATCCGGCACGTACCGGTGCGGGACGCCGCCCAGGCGATAGGGCACCTCGAACCCGAGATTGCGGTTCTTCACCCAGGCCAGGACCTTCGGGTGGGCGTCCGCGACCCGGCAGAACTCTCCTTCCCAGGAGCTGTCGAGAATCGCCCAGTTCAGGTGGCAGCGCGGTGAGGGCGCGTAGCGCTCCGTGCGGGAGGTGCGAAAGTTCACGTCCCGGGTCGTCCCGATGGGCTGGTGGGGATCGAGCACGGCCTTGACGGGTTGCCGATCGAGTTCCGCCCGTGTGATGGCCGCCGAGATCTTCTCGCAGGCCTTGTCGGCGAGTTCCGCCATCATCAGTTGCGCGGGGTACGTGTTGCCCTTGCAGACGAGACTGGTGTCCAGCCACTCCCCCGCGATGCGCTTGAACTGGCCGAACAGGGGGAGCCGGGGTTCGCCGTTTCCGTCGCGCCAGTGATTGAGGAGCAGGCGCCTGGTGAGGTGGTAGACGAGCGTCGACCGGCGGACGGCATCGAGGTGGTCTACGGTGAGGTCGTGCCCTTCGCCGATGATGCCCTGGTTCCGGGTGATAGTCGGGACGACATCCGGCGTGAGGGTCAGCGCGTGGTCCTCCGTGAAGGTCGCCCGCAGCCGGTCCGGCGGCAGTTCGACCCGATAGCCCGCCACCCGGGGGAAGCGGATCTCCGCGTGGTCGCGCTCCGGCGACAGCGCCCGCACATGTACCGTGTCGGCCGGCTTCTGGACGGGGGCGCGCACGGCCTTGGCCGTGAAGTCGAACGGGATCCCGAACACGTCGGCGTACTCCACACCGAAGAGCCCGGTCTCGTTGAGTTCGTAGGATTGCCGCCGCAGCGCTCGGCCGATGACCTGTTCGCAGAGCAGTTGGGTGCCGAACGCGCGCACGCCGAGCACGTGAGTGACGGTGTTGGCGTCCCAACCCTCGCTCAGCATGGCGACCGAGACCACGCAACGGATGCCGCCACCGAGGCGTCCGGTCTTGCCGACGGTGTTCATGACCTCGCGCAGGAGGTCCTCGTCCGTAAGGTTCGCCGCCTCGGAGCGATCGCCGGTCCGTGTCACGATCTCCCGGCGGAACCGCTCGATCTCGTCGGCGGCGGCGGCGCGGAAGTTCCGGTCGAGCGCGTCGCCGGACTCGAGTTGCGTGCTGTCGATCAGCAACGTACGGGGGCGGGCCAGGGGCTCGCCGGCGGCGTCGAAGTTTCGGAACAACTCGAGGCGGCCGTTCTCGAAACTGCGGCGGCCCTCCTTCGTCTCATGCCTCGCGCCGGCTACGTAGTCGTAGACCCGCTTCGAGGTGGCGGTGCTGTTACACACGATGATGAAACAGGGCGGCACGTTGACCCCGGCCTCTTCCCAGATGCGGAAGGTCTGCTCGTAGTGGCCGTAGAGCGCCTCCAGCGCCCCCTCGAGTTCCGGCGGCAGGCTCGGGGGACCGGCGGCGGCATCCCTACGCCCCTTCTTCGACATCTGCTTACCGATGTGTTCCCAGAGATTGCGATACACGGGCGTCTGTGCGCCGGGCACGTTGTCCACGACGGGCACGCGGGGGAGCTTGACGATGCCGCACTCGATCGCGTCCATCAGCGAGAAGTCGCTCACCGTCCAGCGGAAGAGCGTGCCCTCCCGGTACCCCGACCCGCGCAGGAAGAACGGCGTGGCGGAGAGGTCGATCACGCGCCGGAGTCCCAGGTGGCGACCGACGGCCTCCACGCCGGAGATCCACACCCGCGCGGCCTCCTCGTTGCGTTTCGCCTCCGCGCGGTCGTCACCGGTCAGCTGGCCCTCGTCGCTGTCGCCGGGCTTCTCCCGGTAGCAGTGATGCGCCTCGTCGTTGAAGACGACCACGCCCTTGATGGCCATCAGTTCGGGACAGACCCGGGCGAGCATCTGGCCCTCGGTCTCCCTCGTGGCAAGCGCGGGGCCCCTGCCCTGCAGGAGCGCGCGGTTCCCCTTCACCAAGCCACCGGTTTCCCGCAACTGGAAGGCGTGATAGTTGGTGATGACGATCTTCGCCCGGTCGAGGTCGCGGAGCATGTTCGGCGGGACGAGTTCCCGGCTGGCGTAGTAGCTGTCCGGGTCGTTGGGCTTGAGCACGCGCAGGCGGTCGCGGATGGTGATGCCGGGCGTGACGATCAGGAAGCCGCGCGTGAAGCGTGGGCTGGACGGTCGGCGGATCGCGTTCACCGTCTGCCAGGCAATGAGCATGGCCATGACCGTGGTCTTGCCGGCGCCGGTGGCGAGCTTCAGCGCCATGCGGGAGAGTCCCGGGTTCGCCTCCTCGCTGGCCCGCTCGATGTCCTCCAGAACGCCCCGCCCCCGGTCGCCGAGGCGCGGCGCCACCTCCGTGAGCCAGATGATCGTCTCCGCCGCCTCCACCTGGCAGAAGAACGGGCGCAGGTCGCTGAACGCATGATGCCGCCAGTGCTTGAGCAGCCGCGCTGTCTCCGGCGTGACGCGCCACTGGTCCTCGGGTAGCGCGCGCCAGGCGGCGAGTTCTTGTCGCAAGCCGTCGATCAGGGCGATCAGCTCGTACTGCGGGTCGCCGGTTTCGGGCGCGCCGCCCGCATCGTCGAGCGATAGGCGGCGTTGGCCCTGGTCGCCAGCCTTGCGGGTCGCCGGAATCGGCGTGACGAACGATACCTTGCGCCGGCCCTCGCTGATCGTGCTGGTCGGTTGACGGTCCGCATCGAGCACCCAATGCCGCACCGGCGCCTCGTACGGCGAGTTCAGGATCGGGTTCTCGTGGAAGGCGGTGGGGTCACTCATGGGCGGCGAGCTTACCGCACGGGTGACCTCAGCGGGCAGAGCGCGTGGTCTCCCGGTGCCCGGATAGCGAGCGCCGCGTGGGCGCCGTTGCGCGGCGGCGCGCGCGGGCGTCTAATGCGGCGGCTTGACACGCTTTGTCGCGGGCACGCTGGCGAAGCTGCCCCGCCTACGTCGCACGCATGGCCGGGCGACCCCAACCGCGTTCCTGGAGGCCCGACCCATGGCGAACCTGCCCCTCGAACACATCCGCGTCCTCGACCTGACGCGCATACGCGCGGGGCCGACGGCCGTGCGCCAGCTCGCCGACTGGGGCGCCGCCGTGGTCAAGATCGAGCGACCCGGCGAGACGGGCGGCACGATGGGCGGCGAGCGCCTCGGCCCCGATTTCCAGAACCTGCACCGCAACAAGCGCAGCATCGTCCTGGACCTGAAGTCCGAGGCCGGGCGAGGCGTCTTCCTGCGCCTGGCGGAAACCGCCGACGTCATCGTCGAAAACTACCGGCCCGACGTCAAACACCGCCTCGGCATCGACTACGACACCGTCCGCGCGCGCAACCCGCGCATCGTCTACGCGAGCATCTCGGGTTTCGGCCAGGACGGTCCGTACGCGAACCTCCCCGGCTTCGACCAGGTCGCACAGGGCATGGGTGGCCTCATGTCGATTACCGGGGCGCCCGGCCACGGGCCGATGCGGGCCGGCATTCCCGTCGCCGACCTGTGCGCCGGCCTGTACACGGCCACCGGCATCCTCACCGCGATCGTCGCGCGCGAGCGCAGCGGCGAAGGCCAATGGGTGCAATGTTCCCTGCTGCAGGCGCAGGTCGCGATGCTTGATTTCCAGGCGGAGCGCTGGCTGCTCGACGGCGAAGTTCCGGGGCAGGCGGGTAACGACCATCCGACGGCCATTCCCACCGGAGTGTTCGAGACGCGCGACGGCCACATCAACATCGCAGCCACCGGCGATGCGATCTACCCACGTTTCTGCACGGTCATGGGCCATCCCGAGTGGATGACCGACGAGACGTACGCGACCTCGGCCGCGCGTTCGCGGAACCGCGCCGCCATGAATGCCGAAATCGAGGCGATCACGCGTACGCGCACGAGCCGGGAGTGGATCGAGACCTTCAACGCCGCCGGCGTGCCGGCCGGTTACATCTACTCCATCGACCAGGTGTTCGACGATCCGCAGGTCAAGCACCTCGGCATGGCCGCGCCGGTGCGCCACCCCGACCTTGGTGAGATGGAACTGGTCGCACAGCCGATCAGGATGAGCAGCAGCGAGTTCGCCATCCGTCGACCCACGCCTTCGTTCGGCGAGCACACCCGCGAAGTCCTGGAAGAGGCCGGCTACGGGGAGGAGGAGATCGAAGCACTGGTCGCGGCCGCGGGTCCAACCGGCCCCCCATAGTCGATGGGCCCGTGTCGATTTGCGGTACGCTTCTCTTCGCGCTTGTCTTCGCGCCCATGGAGTTCGACAGCCAACAATGATCAAGGGCCTCCATGGAACAGATTCGCTCGCGGCTGATTCAGCACGGGACTCGTAGGGGCGACGCTTGTCGTCGCCCGTCTTGACGCTATGCAAGGCCGGGGGACGGGACGGGACAAGCCCGTCTCCTACATCGCTGTGGCGGCTTCGTGCAAGCCCTTGGGCACGGGACCTTGTAGGGGCGACGCTTGTCGTCGCCCGTCTTGGCGCTGTGCAAGGCCGGGGGACGGGACGGGACAAGCCCGTCCCCTACCATCGCTGTGGCGGGTTCGTGCAAGCCCTTGGGCACGGGACGGAATCTGTTCCCCGCGCGTCAGCGCGCCGGAACCCGGGGTGAAACTCCCAGGTCGCGCGCGTCAGTCACCAAGCGCAGTGCAACGACTCGTGCGCGGACGCGATCAACCCCGTTTCAACTGCCGCAGCGCCTCGGCCAGCAGCATCTCGTCATAGGCCTCCGGCGTCCCCGCGTCCGCGCGCGCGACGGTCACGTCCGGTTCGATGCCGGCGGCGTGTATCGAGCGACCGTTCGGCGTGAAATAGCGGGCCGTCGTCAACTTGATGGCGCGTTCGTTGGTGAGCGGGAGCACCGACTGCACGGAACCCTTGCCGTAGCTGCGGGTACCGACGAGCACCGCCCGGCCGTGGTCCTGCAAGGCCCCGGCGACGATCTCCGAGGCCGAGGCCGAGCCCCGGTTGATGAGGATGGCCAGCGGCGCGCCGTCGAGCATGTCGCCGCCGCTCGCCCTGAAGCGCACCTCGCTCGAGGCGTCGCGGCCCTCGGTGTAGACGATCAATCCACGTTCGAGGAACGCGTCCGCGACATCGACGGAAGCGCCGAGAATCCCGCCCGGATTGTTGCGCAGGTCCAGGACCAGGCCGTCCAGCCCGCCCCCGCTCTCTCCCTCGAGTCGCTCGAGCGCCTCCCGCACGTCGTCGGGCGTCGCACGCTGGAACTGCGAGATGCGCAGGTATCCGTAACCGGGCTCGAGCAGTCGCGCTCGCACGCTCACGACCCGGATCGCAGAGCGGGTCAGGTCGAAGTCGAGCGGCCGCTGCACGCCCTCGCGCCGGACCCGGAGCCGTACCGTGGTTCCCGGCGCGCCCCGCAGCTCGGCGACCGCCTCCGACAACCGACGCCCCTGCAGGGAAACCCCGTCGATCGCGATGATCGTATCCGCCGACAGCACCCCGACCCGCGCCGCCGGTGTGCCG
Organism: Candidatus Azotimanducaceae bacterium; assembly: GCA_965248075.1. Lineage (GTDB taxonomy): Bacteria > Pseudomonadota > Gammaproteobacteria > Pseudomonadales > Azotimanducaceae > VXNE01. Next base: position 590,340 of record CBDFIL010000001.1, read on the forward strand.
TCCATGGGCGCAATGACCGTGATGTAACCCTCCACCAGCCCGATCTCGACGCCGATGCCGCCGAACCTGCCGTTCGTCTCGTCCTTGAGGTGCCCGAATGCGTCCGAGTCCAGGAACGTCGAGTGGTCGTCGAGACCGCGCACGATGCCGCGGATGGCGTTGTCGACCAGCGTCTCTTCGGGAATCGGCTCCACGTAGGCGTCGCGCACATGCCTGACGATGGCGGGCAGCGACGAGACCTCGCGCGGGTCCGGGAAGTAACCCTGATCCCGCAGGACCACGAAGCCCGCGACGCCGAGCACCACGCCGGTCGCCATGCTCGCCACGAGGCCCAACAAGGTAAACGGACGAAGCATCGCTGTTCGGAGTCCGGGTCGGGAGCCTGCATTATGCGGCGAAACGTCTGCACCGCCACAGTTCGGGCGGGACACGAATCGACCGGACACGCTGCCCCGTCCGCTGTCAGCACTCGTCGGCCGTGGTCAGTCCGGATCCGGAAACGAACGGAACGCTCTGCTGAGCGCTTCGATGTGCTCCGGCGTGGTCCCGCAGCAGCCCCCGACGAGCAACGCACCCCGCGCCACCCAGTCCCGCGCGCAGGCGGCAAAGCGGTCCGGGCTGACCTCCTCCTCGACGCGCCAGTGCGGAGCCTCGAACTCGCCGATCTCCGGATACACCCCCACGGGGCCAGCCCAGCGCTCGCGCACCATCGCGATCGCTTCCGGAACGGCCTCGATCTCACTGTGCATGACGTTGACGACGCTCGGACCCATCGGGATCAGCGTGTCCAGCGGTGTGGCGAAGTCCACGTTCGGCAGATCGAAACTCACGAGACCGCCGCTGCCGGCACGGCGCCGACAGCTCACCCCCAGCCAGACCGGCAAGCCGGTTTCCAGCGCCGCTTCCATGGCGCGTGCCGCGTGGCTGCTGTCCTGCATCATCTCCAGGGCGATGATGTCCACACCGCTGCCCGCAAGGAGTTTCGCCAGTTCCCGAAACGCGGCCATTTCGACGTCGGGCGGCGGATAGTTGGCCGCCAGCATGCCGGGAGGCAGGTTCGACAGGGAGCCCGCGATGGCAACGTCCCGGCCCGAACGGTCGCGCGCTTCGACGGCCAGTTCCACCGCCCGGCGATTGATCTGCTCGAACTCGTCACCGATGCCGGCGGCCTCAAGCACGAAACGCACGGTCCCGAAGGTATTGGTCGCGATCACCTCCGCACCGGCGGCGATGTACGCTGCGTGCACCTCGCGCACGATGTCGGGATGCGTCCGGACCGCGAGCCCCGACCAGGCGTCGCGGCTCATGGGCACACCCCGGCGTTCGAGTTCCGACCCGGTGCCACCGTCGATCACGACGACCTCGCCACGAACGAGCTTTTCTGCCCAGTGCCCCACGGTGAGCATTCTCTCACGGCGGTTCCCTGTGCGGCCGGCGTGGCCCCGCCGGACCGGCCATGCGGCACTCGCCCGGTCCGTTGACCTCACTGATCCGGCTGGTTCTTTTCCAGCCACGCGATCGGGTTGGTCGGGCGACCGTCCGCGCGGATCTCGAGGTACAGCCCGCTCTCCGACTGAGCCCCGCTACGGCCCGCGGCGGCGATCGGCTCGCCCCCCTCCACCCAGTCGCCGACGTTCTTGAACAGCACATCCGCGTTGCCGTACAGGGACATGTGGCCGTCCCCGTGATCGACGATGGTCAGCAGTCCGAAGCCCCGCAGCCAATCCGCGAAGACCACGCGGCCGCCGTGGATCGCGGTCACCTCCGCACCGGGGCTCGCCTCGAAGTAGACGCCCTCCCACTGCAGGCGCCCCCCTGCCCGCGGCTGGCCGAAGTGACGTACGACGCGGCCGGCGACTGGCCAGTTCAGCCGACCCTTGCTCTCGGCGAAGCGTGTGGCCTCGGCGGCCTTCGCACGGCGTTGCAGCTCGGCCAGCAGGCTCTCGAGCCGGGCCCGGTCGGCGGCGAGCCGTTCACGCCGGTCGACCCGGTCGCTCATTTCACCGGACAAGACACCGATCAGACCCGCGCGGTCCTCGCGCCGCGTAACCAACGCTGCCTCGTGCCGCGTCAGCTCTTCCTGCTGTTCCGCCAGCGCGCGGCGTCGTTCCGTGGTCACGCGTTCATTCTCGCCCAGCGTGACGAGCACCCGCCGATAGTCCGCCACGGCGTCGAGACGCGCGCGGCTGAAGTACCCGTGATAGCGAATCATCCGTTCGAATGCGGTCGGATCATCCTGGCTCAGCAATACCTTGAGGAAGTCGTGCCCCACGAACCGGTTGGCATCGCGCACGTGGCGGGCGATACGCCGCGCCTGCTCCCTGCGCCGTTCCTCGAACGCGTGGCGTTCCTCCGTGAGCGTGGCGAGGGTCGTCCGGGTCGACCGGAGCTCCGTCGCGAGATCCCGGATGCGCCGGCCCATGGACGCGACCTCCCGGTCGGCGGCCGCGACATCCCGCTCGAATCCGGCGAGGCGCTCGCCCGCATCGTCCAGCCACGCGTCCAGCGCATTCAGCTCGTCGACCAACTCGCCGAGCCGTCGTTCCGTGCCGGCCGCCTCCTCGGCGATGCCCGCGGCCTCGCCCGCGTGCCCGACCGGACACACCCACACGAGGAAGGTTGCGAGCGCGACGACGCCAGGCGAGGAGGCACGCGCGGCGGCGCCGTTGGGCCGCCGGCGCTTGCGAAAGCGCCCGTTGCCAACCAGGGCCGGGAGGTTCAAGCCTTGCGGCGCAAGCGCTCGCGCGCGACCAGCGAACGTCCGCTCATCTCGGGCGGGGCCGCCAGACCCATCAGGTCGAGCAGCGTCGGCGCAACGTCGGACAGCGAGCCGCCCGTGTCCAGCCCGATGGCTTCGGGCCCGACGTACACCAGCGGCACCGGCCCGGAGGTGTGGGCCGTGTGCGCCTGGCCCGTGCCGTGGTCCCGCATCCGCTCCACGTTGCCGTGGTCCGCCGTGACCAGGCATGGCCCGCCCACCTCGCCCATCGCGTCGACGATGCGCCGGAGGCACCCATCCACGGCCTCCACCGCCCGCACCGCCGCGTCGAAGTCGCCGCTATGGCCGACCATGTCGGCGTTGGCGTAGTTGCACACAATCGCGTCGTAGGTATCCGCAGCGATGGCCTCCACCAGCCGGTCGGTGACTTCCGGCGCGCTCATTTCCGGCAACAGATCGTAGGTCGCCACCTGCGGCGACGGCACCAGGATCCGATCTTCGCCCGGAAACGGCCGCTCGCGGCCTCCCGAGAAGAAGAAGGTCACGTGCGCGTACTTCTCCGTCTCGGCAATGCGCAGCTGGCGCTTCCCGAGGCCGCCGAGATACTCCCCGAACGAGTTCGACACCGGGTACGGCTCGAAGGCGCAGGCTGCAGCCAGTTCGTCCGCGTATCGTGTGAGCATGACGAAGTCGCCGAGCCGGGGGCGGGCGACCCGGGGGAAGGAGTCGAAGTCCCGGTCCACGAAGGCGCGGGTGAGTTGCCTGGCGCGGTCCGCCCGGAAGTTCATGAACACCACGACGTCGCCGTCGCGGATGGGGGCTTGCCCGCCCACTACCGTTGGCTGTACGAACTCATCGCTCTCGCCGCGCTCGTAGGCCGCCTGCAGCGCGCCGGCCGCATCTGCGTGGCGATGCGCAGCCACACCGCGCGTCAGCAGATCGTACGCGGCCCGTACCCGCACCCAGCGCGCATCCCGGTCCATCGCGTAGTAGCGCCCGCAGATCGAAGCGACGTGCGCCCCGAAACGGACGAGACTCGACGCCGCGCTGCGCGGGGGTGTATCGCGTCCGTCGAGGAACGCGTGCAGGCAGACCTGCACGCCGGCCCGCCCGGCCATCTCGAGCAACGCCGCGATCTGGTTTTCGTGGCTGTGTACGCCGCCGGGCGAGACGAGCCCGAGAACATGGAGCCGCGCGCCGCGCGCCTTCTCGACCGCGGCCGCCAGCACCGGGTTGGCGACGAAACTGCCGTCTTCGATCGCCCGGTCGATACGCGTGAGGTCCTGGTGGACGACTCGCCCGGCACCGAGGTTCATGTGCCCGACCTCCGAGTTGCCCATCTGGCCGGCGGGCAACCCGACATCGCGCCCGGACCCGGAGATCACGGTGTGCGGCGCGCTCGCCCAGAGCCTGTCCCAATGCGGCGTGCTGGCGACATGTATCGCGTTGTCGGCCGCGGCTTCGCCATGCCCCCAGCCGTCAAGCACCACCAGCAGCGCTGCCGCCATCGAAGTTCCCGGAAACTCTTTCGCGTGACGGCGCATTATCCTGCGAAACCCCGGCTCGTGACAGCCGCGCCCCCGGGTCCGGGGGCCAGTACCCGGGGCCAGTACCCGGGACCAGTACCCGGGCCCCGGTCGACGGCTCGGTCGCCTATAATGCCGCCCGCCACGACATGTCCCGATCGACCGCCCACGCCGCACATGGAACAGTTCTTCGAATTCATCGCCAGCCACCCCTTCCTCGCCGGCGCGTTCGTGCTGCTTCTGGGCCTGTTCGTTCGCAACGAAATGCAACGCGGCGGAGAGACCGTGACGGCGCAGCAGCTGGTCTCGCTGATCAACCGCGAAGGCGCGCTGGTCCTCGACGTGCGCGACAAGAAGGACTTCCGCGAAGGCCACATCGTCGACGCGCTGAACATCCCTCATACGGCCCTGGGCGACCGCTTGCGTGAACTCGAGAAGTACAAGGCGAAACCGGTCGTCGTCGCCTGCAAGATGGGGCAGCACTCCGGCGCCGCCGGGACCGTGCTGCGCAAGGCGGGTTTCGAGAACGTCGCGCGGTTGCGCGGCGGCGTCACGGAGTGGCGCGGTCAGAACCTGCCGGTGGTCAAGGGATGACGCGCGCGCCCGAACCGCGCCCCCACGCGGCAGCCCCACGCCGAACTCCGTTGTCCGACCACCGGAGCCCCTGAAATGGCCACCAACGACCCAGGCATCGTGCCGGTCGCGACACCACCCTCTGCCCGCGTCCAGGTCGAGCGCGTCTACCTGCGGGACGTGTCGTTCGAATCCCCCATGGCGCCGGAGATCTTTCGCCGGGAGTGGAAACCCGACGTGCAGCTCGACATCAACACCCGCGCGAACCGCCTCGAGGGCAGCCGCTTCGAGGTCGTGCTCACGGCCACCCTGTCGGCGCGCCTCGACGCCGTCGATGGCGGCGAGCGGCCCACCGGGCTCATCGTCGAGGTGCAGCAGGCCGGGGTATTCTCGATCGAGGGCGTAGAGGGGCCGCCGCTGCAGCAGATCCTGGCGATGGCGTGTCCCGACATCCTCTTCCCGTACGTGCGAGAGACCGTGGACAACCTGGTCGTGAAGGGCACTTTCCCGCCCTTCATGCTCGCACCGGTCGACTTCGCCGCCCTGTACCGCGAGGCCCTGCGCCGGCACGAGGCGATGGCCGGCGAAAAGGACAACTGAGCCCTCCCGGGAGCGACGCGCCTACCCGAAGTCCAGTTGCCGCCAGACCTCGTACACCGCGACCGCCACGGCATTGGCAAGATTCAGGCTGCGCGAACGCGGACGCATCGGGATGCGCAGGCGACGCTCGGGCGGCAACGCGGCAAGAATCTCCGTCGGCAGGCCGCGGGACTCCGGGCCGAACAACAACGCGTCGGTCGCACGGTACGCCGGCGCCGTATGCGGCAGCTCCCCCCGGGTGGTGAAGGCGAACACCCGCTTCGGACCGGCCTCGTTCAGGTAGGCATCGAGGTTCGGATGAACGCGCACATCCGCGTACTCCCGGTAGTCGAGCCCGGCCCGGCGCAGACGGGCGTCGTCGAGTTCGAAGCCGAGCGGTTCGATGAGCGCGAGACGCGCACCGGTATTCGCCGCGAGGCGCATGACGCTCCCCGTGTTGGGCGGGATCTCCGGCTCGTAGAGGACGATATCGACCATGCGGAACGGTTGTGCCGTGAACGCGTCTCCTTGCGGCAGAGTATATTGGCGTCGCATCGAGAGCGGTCGCGGCCCCGACCAGGGGGCGGACGGACACTTCACCTGGACGGAGGACCGATGGGCGAGGGGCCAGACAACCACTACGGATTCCAGTTGCCGGACGAACTGATCCTGCTGCGCGACCAGATACGGCGCTTCATGCGGGAGCAAGTGAAGCCCGTCGAGGACAAGCTGCCCCACGACGCCATCGGCTGCGGGCCCGAGGATCGCGCCCGTCTGCGCGCGATCGCGGAGGGCATGGGGCTCACGCGCCTGACCGTACCGGAGGAATACGGCGGCAATCCCGTCAGTGCCCTCACCCGGACGATCATCGCGGAGGAGTCCGCCAAGTGCCGGCTCGGCGCGTACAACCCGGCCCTCGGGGCGTTCGGGGGCGGCCCGCCGAACATCATCTGGGGCGGTACGCCGGCACAGATCGAGCAGTACGGCATTCCCTGCGTGGAAGGCAGGAAACGCGCCTTCGTCGCCATCACCGAGCCGACGGGCGGTTCCGACCCGCGCAACAACATCACCACCCGCGCGGAGCAGCGCGGCGACGTGTGGGTCCTGAACGGCCGCAAGATGTGGATCACGGCGGCGGGGGGCGCCGACTTCGGCATCGTCTTCGCGCGCACGAGCGACGGCGGCGACGGCGGGCCACCGCAGATCACCGCCTTCATCGTCGAGCCGGACTTTCCCGGAATCGAGTTCAACGAGATCAAGGTCATCCGGGCTCTCTCTCCGTACGAGATCGTCCTGGAGAACTGCGAAGTGCCGGCCGAGAACGTGCTCGGCGACGTCGGCCGCGGCTTCGGCGTGGCGCAGACCTGGCTCGTCGATGGACGCATCCCCTATGCAGCCGGTTGCATCGGCATCGCCCAGGAGGCCCTCGACATGGCGTGCGGCTGGGTGAAGCAGCGTCCGACCCGCGGCGGCATGCTGGCGGACAAGCAGGCGATCCAGTGGATGATCGCCGACTCCGAGGTCGAGTTGCGCGCCGCCCGCATGCTCGTCTACGACGCGGCCTCCAAGGTGGACGCCGGATTGCCGGGCAAGGTCGATGCCTCCATCTGCAAGCTCTACGGCACCGAGACCGCCGGACGCGTGGTGGACCGCGCCATCCAGATGTTCGGTGGCATGGGAGTCGCCAGGGAAATGCCGCTCGAACGCTGGTACCGCGAGATGCGCGTCAAGCGGATCGGCGAAGGGCCCTCGGAGGTACACCGGATGGTGATCGCGCGGGACAAGCTGCGCAACACCGACGGCGGCAACTACTTCGGCTGAGGGCGACTCATGACCGAGAGGAGCGACCCCCGACCCGACCACGGGTTCGAGACCCGCGCCATACACAGCGGCCAGCCATCGGATCCGACCACCGGGGCGGTCAACGTACCCGTCTACCTCACCTCGACGTACGCGCAGTCGGCCCCGGGCGTGCACCAGGGCTACGACTACTCGCGCACCGCCAATCCCACCCGGAGCGCCTTCGAGGCATGCCTCGCGGATCTCGAGGGCGGGCGCCATGGCTTCGCGTTCGCTTCGGGCTGTGTGGCGACCACCACGGTGATGCACCTCGTCAAGGCCGGCGAGCACGTCGTGGCGTGCGACGATCTCTACGGCGGCAGCTTGCGCCTGTTCGACCGCGTGCTCGCCGACCACGGCCTGCGCTTCAGCTACGTCGATCTTGCCGACCCTGCCGCCCTTGCGGGCGCGATGCGGCCCGAAACGCGCCTGGTGTGGATCGAGACCCCGACCAATCCGCTCCTCAAGCTGATCGACATCGAAGCCGTCGCCGCCGCCGCCCACGCACGCGGCGCGCTGCTGGCCGTGGACAACACGTTCATGAGCCCGTACTTCCAGCGACCGCTCGCCCTCGGGGCGGATCTCGTCGCCCACTCCACGACGAAATACGTGGGCGGCCACAGCGACCTCGTCGGGGGCGCCGTGGTCACGGACGACGACGATCTGGCCGCCAGGCTCGCGTTCCTGTCGAACTCGGTGGGCGGCGTGCAGAGCACCTTCGACGCCTGGCTCTGCATGCGGAGCCTCAAGACCCTCGCCGTGCGCATGCAGGCCCACGAGCGCAATGCGTTCGCGGTCGCCCGCTTTCTCGACGACCACGCCAGGGTCGACGAGACGATCTACCCCGGCCTGCCCTCCCATCCCCAACACGCACTGGCCGCCCGGCAGATGCACGGCTTCGGTGGGATGGTCTCGTTCCGCATTCGCGGTGGCCTGCCGGCCGCCGAGCGGTTCCTCAAGCGGCTCAAGGTGTTCACCCTCGCGGAGAGCCTCGGCGGCGTGGAGTCCCTGGTCGAACACCCGGCGATCATGACCCATGCGAGCGTGCCGCCGGAGCAGCGCGCCGCCCTCGGCATCGGCGACAGCCTGATCCGCCTGTCGGTGGGGATCGAGAGCGAGGCGGATCTCATCCGCGACCTGGACGACGCCCTGGCGGTGGTCTGATCGTGGTGGAGCACGACCGCGACGTGCCGGTCATCGATGACATCGGACGCCGCCTCCCGGAAGCCGGGTCGATCGAACGCGCCGCCGCGGTGCCCGGCCTGTTCGTCGCGTGGTGCGTGAACATGGGGCTGATCGGCGACGCTCTCGCGCGCGACGAAAGCCGCGCCATCTTGCGCCTCAAGTTCCGCGAGATCGGCGGCGGCGAGTTCCTCGTCGCCGCCTGCGGCGGTTCCCTCGACGCACATGCGCTGTCCGACACGGGCATCGCGTTCGCGCACAGGCACTACGCGGCATTCGACTCGTTCGTGCGTGCTGCCATCGACGCGCCGGTCGAAGACAAGTGGGCGACCTACGACCGGGTAGCGCCCTGGCTGACCGCGCGTTACATGGGACGGCGTCCCCGGCGCAGGTTCGAGTGGAGGCCCTGGAAGTGGCGCAAGTGACCGCGGCAGTGCTCGCGGCACGCCGCAAATGGCAATTCCGCGGCGACCGGCGCCCCGCTTTCGCCCAGGCGACGGGCCACGGCGAAGAGTCCGTGTGGGACTATCCCCGGCCACCGCGCCTGGTGCCTGACTCCCGGCACGTTCGCGTCACGTGCGCGGGACGACCGCTCGCGGACTCCGCGCGCGCCGTGCGTATTCTCGAAACCGCGTCGCCTCCCACCTTCTACGTCCCCCCGGAGGACGTGTGCGAGGCGTTGCTCCACCCGGCCGCCCGGACGACGTTCTGCGAGTGGAAGGGCCTCGCGCAGGAGTTCGATCTCGCGGACCGGACGCGGGTCGCCTGGCGCTACATCGACCCGTTCCCGGAGTTCGATGCCGTCGCGGGCTTCGTCTCCTTCTACCCCGCGCGGGTACGGTGCACCGTCGATGGCGAGCCCGTCCACCCCCAGCCTGGCGGTTACTACGGCGGCTGGCTCACGGCGGAAGTGGTCGGGCCGGTCAAGGGTGCGCCGGGGAGCGAGTGGTGGTGAGCTTCACGCCCCGCGACGCGCGCATCTTTCGGCCCTATCCCGGCGAAGTTCCGTGGCCGGACGCCGACCCGCGGTGGACGCGCGTCGCGAAGCTCGACGACGCCGTCATCGGAGCGTACGAGATCGAGCGGCTGTCGACGTTCCGCTTCCGAGTCGTCGCCCTTTGGGTCGACCAACCCTTCCGGCGCAACGGCCTCGGGCGCTGGCTCCTCGGGCACGCCGTCGGCACCGCGGAGAGCCAGGGCGCACGGGAGATCGAGGCGCCGGCGGGTATGGCTTTCTATGAGCGCTACGGCTTCCGTCCGCCCGGCGACGAGTCGGCGCCCGAATTGTCGGTCCTTGTACTGACGCCGGAGTAGGGGCGACCCTCGCGGTCGCCCGTGTGGACCCCGTGCAAGCCCCTGGCAACGGGCCGCCACAAGGGCGGCGCCTCGCATGGAACAAGTCCGCTCGCCGTTGATTCGGCACGGTTGTAGGGGCGACCCTTGTGGTCGCCCGTGCTGGAACCGTGCACGAATCCGGGACGGGACGGGACAAGCCCGTCCCCTCGCATGGAACAAAAACCGAACTCCTTTTAATTCAACGGGTTGGCAGAACGCCATTTAACATAACTCAAGGTGCCCAGGCGGCGGCCGCCGCCCTTGTTTCCTGCACGTCAGTGCCCCGGCGCGCCGGGGGGGAAACGTAAGCGTTCGGTAGCCGTGTGATGCGGGAGGCTGGACACATCCGGCGGATTGGTGTATACCGGCGGCATGACTGTCGGGTTCGAATTGGCGCGTTTGGAAGGGTCGTTGCCGCGGGGCGGGGCGGCGGAGGAGCCGAGCGGCGGGTCGTGCGCGGGATGCGCGGCGTTGCGGGAGGAGTTGTCGAGGCTTCGGCGGGAAGGCATTGAAGCGCGTTGGGCGGCGAACTATTGGAGGTCGATGCACGGTCGGGCGCGGGCGCGGGAACGGCTGGCGCGGGCGGAATTGGAGCGGTCGCGGTCGGCCTCGACGGCGCGGGAGTTGGAGCGGACGGCGAGCGGCTTGCGCCACGCGTGCGCGAAGCTGCGGTCGCGGGTCGAGGAACTGGAGAACGGCAACGACCGCCTTCGGGCGCGCAACCGCCGGTTGACGAAGGAGCGCTACGGTCGGCGAAGCGAACGGCGGCGGGGGGCGCGCGGAAGCGTGCGCGGCGCGGCGTCGCGCACGGGACGGTCACGGGGTCGGCAAGCGGGCACGGCGTCGCACGGGCGCACGCCGCGCCCGGCGCTGGCGGCGGTGGAGGAGACGCTGGAGCCGTCGGAGCGGAGTTGTCCGCGCTGCGGTCGGGCGTATGTGGCGAACGGCACGACGACGACGGAGCTGATCGAGGTGGAGGTGCGCGCGCATGTGCGCCGCGTGCGTCGGGTTCGGCGGCGCGCGGCGTGCGCGTGTGCGCCGGGGCGCGAGACGTTGGGCCCGGCGGCGCCGCGGCTGTTCCCGAACACGCCGTACGGGGTGAGCGTCTGGGCGCTGTTCCTGCTGGAGAAGTACGCGCACCACCGGCCGTTGCGGGCGGTGTCGCGGATGCTGTCGGCGCACGGCCTCGACATCGCGCCCGGCACCTTGGCGGACAGCCTGCCCCGGTTCGCGCCGCTGTTCGCGCCGCTGTCGGTGGCGATCGCCGAGCGGCAGGCGGCGGCGCGGGTGGCGCACGGCGACGAGACGAGTTGGACGGTGCACGCGCGCGGCGAGCGCGGCGACAGTCCGCGCTGCTGGCTGTGGGTATGCCTGACGGCGGACGCGGTGCGCCTGCGCGTCGATCCGTCGCGCGGCGCGGCGGCGGCGCGGGAGTTGTTCGCCGGCCTCGGGGCCGAGGCGCCGGTGCACTTGGTCTGCGACCGCTACGCGGTCTACGCCAAGCTGGCGCGGGAGGAGCCGAAGCGGTTCGTGCGCGCCCTCTGCTGGGCGCACGCCCGGCGCGACTTCATCGACGCGAGCGTCGGCCGCCCGCGGCTCGAGAAGTGGTGCGCGCGCTGGCTGGAACGCATCGCGGCGCTGTACCGCCGCAACGCGGAGCGGGCGCGGCGCCGGGACCGCGCCGTGCCGATCGAGAAACAGAGCGTGGCCTTCGCGCGGGCGCAACGGCGCCTGCAGCGCGGCGCCGACGCCCTGTTCGAGCGGGCGCGGCGGGAACTCGCCACGCTGCCGGACGGCGCGCCGCAAGGCCAGCCGCTGCGCGCGCTGGAGCGCCACCGCGACGGCTTGACGGCGTTCTTGCGCGACCCGGCGGTGCCGATGGACAACAACGCCGCCGAGCGCGCCCTACGCGGCGCGGCGATCGGCCGCAAGCTGTCGTTCGGCTCGCACAGCGAAACCGGCGCGGAACTGGCCGGCCATCTCTACTCGGTGTTCGGCACGCTCGCGCTGGCCGGCCTGCGGCCCTATCCCTGGCTCATGGACTACCTGCGGGCGTGCGCCGCGTCGGGCGGCCGGCCGCCAGCGGACGCCGGCGCCTGGCTGCCCTGGGGAATGGACGACAGCGGCGCCCGCCGCTGGCGCGGCCGCCCCGCGCAAGGCCCGTGAGCGCCGGCGCGCCGTTGCGCTACTGCGGGCGCGACTTCTCCGCCGCCGAGATCGACTGGCTCCGCGCGCTGATCGCGCGACGCCCGGCGTTGCGCCGCGCGGCCCTGTCGCGCGCCCTGTGCGAACGCCTCGGCTGGCGCAAGCCCGACGGCGGCCTGAAGGACATGAGCGCCCGCGTCGCCATGCTGCGCATGCACCGCGACGGCCTGATCGCGCTGCCGCCGCCGCGCAACCGCCCGCGCGCGATGCGGCCCCCCGCGCCGTCGCCCGAAACCGAGCCGCCCTTGTTCCCGCCGCCGGCGCGCCTCGCCGAGGCGCTCCCGGCGCGCGTCGAACCCGTCGCCGGCGCCATCGAGAGCCGCCGCTGGAACGCCTTCGTCGAGCGCCACCACTATCTCGGCTACGCGCCGCTGCCCGGCGCCCAGCTGCGCTACTTCGCCCGCGCCGCCGACGGCCAACCCCTCGCCCTGTTCGGCTTCGGCGCCGCCGCCTGGAAGACCGCGCCCCGCGACCGCTTCGTCGGCTGGACCGACGAACACCGGCGCTGCAACCTGCCCCTCGTGGTCAACAACGCCCGCTTCCTCATCCTGCCCTGGATACGCATCCCCAACCTCGCCTCGCACCTCCTCGCCCAAGTCCAACGCCGGCTCCCCGACGACTGGCAGCGACGCTACGCCATACGCCCCGTGCTGCTGGAGACCTTCTGCGAAACCCCGCGCTTCGACGGCGCCGCCTACCGCAGCGCGAACTGGATCCTCGTCGGCAAAACCCAGGGCCGCGGCAAGCTCGACCGCCACCACCAGTTCGCCCGCCCGGTCAAGGACATCTACCTCAAGCCGCTTCGCCACGACTGGAAAACCGTCTTGAACCAATAGCATCACACGGGGGGGAAACTTTCATGGAACATAAACGTAAGCCATTGATTTAACTGGGTCACGAAAAGCGCCTCCGCGAGCCGCTGGCGCGCGTCGCCCCACCCATGTTCCTTGCATGTCTGCGCGGTGGACCCACCGTGGACAGCTACAATGCCCGCGCCGGGACCATGGGGCGCTACGGGCTCCACGCGCTGGAGGGCGTCGCATCCTTTACACTCGCCGGTTCCAGCCAGCTCCGAGGAGAGTCCCTTGAACGGCTATGACCTGATTGCTCACTGTCTCAAGGCCGAAGGCGTCACCTGGATGCCCTGTTTTCCGGCCAACCCGCTGATCGAGGCTGCCGCACGTGTCGGCATTCGCCCGCTGGTGTTTCGCCAGGAGCGCGGCGCCATCAACGCCGCCGACGGCTACACGCGCCAGACCCGGGGCGCACCCGTGGGCGTGTTCGCCTCGCAGTCGGGACCGGGCGTCGAGAACTCCTTCGGGGGGATCGCCCAGGCGTGGGGAGAAGCGGTGCCGCTCGTGTTTCTGCCCGGCGGCAGCGGGGTTGGCGGCTACGATGTGCAGCCGAACTTCTCCGCCACGAAGAACTACGCCTCCGTCACCAAGCTGGCGCTCTCCATCGACCGGATCGACCGCACGACCACGCAGATCCGGCGAGCCTTCCATACCGCGCGCCAGGGCCGGCCGGGGCCCGTCCTCGTGGAGATGCACGGTGACGTGCTCGGCCAGGAGGCTCCGGCCGGCGCCGCCGAGCGGTACAGGCCGTCCGTCACCATGCGCTCCGCCCCGGCCCGAGGCGACGTTCAGGATGCGGTAGCGGCATTGCTGCAGGCCAAACGGCCCGTCATCTGGGCGGGCCAGGGCGTGCTCTATGCAGACGCCTGCGCAGAGCTCAGGACCTTCGCCGAACTGGCACAGATTCCCGTGATCACCACGATGCAGGCGAAGAGCGCCTTTCCCGACGACCATCCCCTGGCCCTCGGCTCCGCCAACCGCACCGCGCCCAAGGCCGTATTCAAGTGGCTCGGCGCCGCCGACACCGTGCTCGCCATCGGTTCCGGGCTGACCCGGACGGGGTTCGGCCTGCCGATCCCGGACGGCAAGTTCCTGATCCACTCGAACGTTTCCGCCGAGGACATCAACAAGGACTACGCCGCGGACCTCGGCCTCGTCGGCGATGCGAAGCTGACGCTCGAGGCGATGATCGAGGAAGTGCGCGCCGCGGTGGGAGAGGACGGCCGCCCGGAGGACACCCGCACGGCCGACGCCATCGCTGCCACCCACGCGGAGTGGCTGGCCGAGTGGGCGCCGCTGCTCGACTCCGACGAGGCCCCGATCAACCCCTACCGGGTCGTCCAGGAGATCAACGGCTACCTGGACCACGCCAACAGCGTCGTCACGCACGACGCCGGCAACCCGCGCGATCAGATCATGCCCTTCTACCGGGCGAGCGCCCCGCACGGCTACATCGGGTGGGGCAAGACCACCCACCTCGGCTACGGCATACCGCTGGCCATCGGCGCGAAGATGGCCCACCCGGACAAGTTCTGCCTGAACTTCATGGGCGACCTCGCCTTCGGCCACACCGGCATGGAACTCGAGACGGCCGTACGCGCCGGCCTTCCCATCACCACCGTCGTGATCAACAACCGCACCATGGGGGGCTACGACGAGAAGATGCCCGTGGCCATGGAGCGCTACGGCGTCGGCAACCAGTCCGGAGACTACGCGGGCGTCGCGAAGGCACTCGGCGCCCGCTCGGTCCGGATCAACGACCCGAAGCGCATCGGTCCGGCCCTGAAATCCGCGATGCGCCACAACGCCGAAGGGCACGTGGCGATGATCGAGATCGCGACGCGGCAGGAGACGCGGTTCTCGACCTATCCGGGGTTGTTGGCGCCGGCGTGAAGTCAGCCACTGACAGGCACCCGAAAAGGTCCAGGTGAAGACCCCGGACTCGTGCCGCGAGACCGTCGCAGTGTCCTGAGAGGACCGGAGACCAACTTGTTTTGATGGTGCGAGGCGCGACCATGCAAGACACGCTGCAAATCGCACGCGCAATCCACGCCGCCGGCGGCCGCGCCCTCGCCGTGGGTGGATACGTGCGCGACCGCCTCCTCGGCCACGAGTCCAAGGACTGCGACATCGAGGTCTTCGGCCTGGAACTCGAAGCCTTGCAGGCACTGCTGGAGAGCTTCGGCCGCGTCCTGGCGGTGGGTCGCGCTTTCGGCGTGCTGCGGCTCGCGAACCTCGACGTCGACTTCTCGCTGCCTCGGCGGGACAGCAAGGTCGGGCCGGGACATCGCGGCTTCGACGTCGAAGTGGACCCGACGCTGGATTTCGAGACCGCCTCGCGGCGACGCGACCTGACGGTCAACAGCATGGGCCTCGACCTGCTCAGCGGCGAAGTGCTCGATCCGCACGGTGGGCGCCGTGACCTCGAAGCCAGGACGCTGCGCGCCGTCGATCCGCAGACCTTTTCGGAGGATCCGCTGAGGGGCTTGCGCGTGGCGCAGTTCAGCGCCCGCCTGGAGATGCATCCGGACGCCGAACTGATTCGGCTCTGTCGCGAACTCGACCTCGCGGAAGTCTCACCGGAGCGCATCCTCGAGGAGTTCCGCAAGCTCCTGCTGAAAGGCGTCCGACCTTCCCTGGGCCTCGCGTTCCTTCGGGAGTCCGACCTGCTGCGGCACTTCCCGGAGCTGGCGGCCCTCGTGGGCGTCCGGCAGGACCCGACGTGGCACCCCGAGGGCGACGTGTGGACCCACAACCTGATGGTCATCGACGAAGCCGCGCAGCTGCGGCGCGGTGATGCGGACGACTGGCCCCTCATGCTCGGAGCGCTCTGTCACGACTTCGGCAAGCCCGCCACCACGGTCCTGGTCGACGGCCGGGTCCGCTCTCCGGCCCACGCGCACGCCGGCATCGCGCCGACGCGCGCTTTCCTGCAAGACATGCGCGCACCGCACGATGCGGTCGAGCGTACCTGCGCCCTCGTCGAGCATCACCTGGCGCCGGCGCTGTTCGACAAGGACGGGGCGAAGGCCAAGGCCTATCGCCGCCTCTCACGCAAGCTCGGCGGCGCCGGCGTCACGATAGAACTGCTCGCACGGGTCGCCCGCGCGGATCACTTCGGGCGCACGACGCCGGACGCCCTGGCCCGCGACTTCTCCGCCGGCGAGCGCTTCCTGGAGCGGGCTCGAGAACTGGAAGTGGTGCACGAGGCCCCCCGGGACGTCGTGCAGGGGCGGCACCTCATTGCCCGCGGACTCTCGCCCGGGCCCCACTTCGGGGAGCTGCTCGCCCGCTGCCGGACACTGCAGGACGAGAGGGGCTGGCAGGACGCCGAGCGGATCCTGGACACGGTGCTCGAAGGACGCCAACCGTAGCGTCCGTCCCCCGCACGTGCGGGCGACCGCAAGGGTCGGGGACGGGCGACCACATATATGGTCCGCCCCGCGTTTGCAACGGTGTGAGGCTGTGCGATGGGGAGGTGTCGGTTGCACACATATATCCGGCCTTTGGTTGGGAGCGCTGCTCCCTGGCCCTGATGGATTCCGCACGCGCCCACCTGAACAAGGGTACGGCCTCGAAGGCCTATGTGGTTCGTCAGGGTCCTGGCGCGTCGGTCCAACCTGTTCTCCATCATGCTCAACATCACATCGCGCAACCGGGGGCAGCCGTTGCCGCCTGCCCGCGATCAGTGCTCCTGGTGCGCCGGGCCAGTGATGGCCGGAAGCTTGCTTACGGCCATCACCAACCGCTGCGCCATGGCTGCTGTCGGGTCACCCGCAGGGCCGTAGCGCAGCGGAGGAGCCGCACCGCGGCTTGACGCGACAGCAGCCATGGTGTTCCCGGCACCGTGTCCCGTGGTCTGGTTCATGCCGCCTTGCCGGTGTCCGCGTCGGGCGCCAGCAGGTGTTCGGCATCGTAGTCCTGCGCGCTGCGCAGCACCGCCCATGCCGTGCGCGCGTTCTTGTTCGCCAACGCCACCGCCGCCACGTTGCGACCGCGGCGTTGCCCCACACCAACCGCCCACCGACTGCGACGGTCCTCGTACCGCCCCGCCCGCTGCAGCGCCGACCGCGCGCCGTGGATCAGCAGCGTGCGCAGATAGCGGTCGCCGCGCTTGCTGATGCCGAGCAGCTTCGGTCGACCACCCGTCGTGTGCTGCCGCGGCACCAGACCGAGCCAGGCGGCCATCTCGCGACCGTTGCGGAACTGCCTCGCGTCGCCGACCGCCGCCACCAGCGCTGTCGCCGTCTTCTCTCCCACCCCCGGGATCGTCATCAGGCGTTGGCACGCCTTCAGCCGTCGCGCCGTCGCCTCCAGCTGCCGGTCAAACATCTGCACCCGCGCGTGCAGGTGCCGCAGCTCGTCGCCCAGCTCGCGCAGTAGCGTGCGACCCTCGACCGACAACTCGTTGTCCCCGTCCTCCAGTACCTCCGGCAAGAGCCGCAGCAGCGCGCCAGTCCCCTTCGACGACGCAATGCCGTACTCCAGCAGAAAGCCATGCAACTGGTTGCGCTGCGCGGTGAGATGCTTCAGCGCCATCTGCCGCGCCCGGTGCACCTGCTGGATGCACTCCTGTTCCACCGACTTCACCCCCACGAAGCGCATCGACGGCCGCGTCGACGCCTCCGCAATCGCGTCCGCATCCGCCACGTCGTTCTTGTTCGACTTCACGTACGGCTTGACGAACTGCGGGCTCATCAGCAGCGCCTCATGCCCGTGCCACAGCGCCTGCCGCGCCCAGTGGTGCGCGCCGCCGCAACTCTCCATCGCCACCACGCAGCCGCGCGGTAGCCGCCTCAGATACGACTGCAGCCCAGCACGCCGCAGCCGCTTGCGTTCCACCACCGCCCCGGCAGCATCCACCGCCGTCACGTGAAACACCTGCTTCCCCAAATCGATCCCGACTCGTGTTACGTTTTCCATTGGTCCGCTCCGTTGTCAGTTGAAGACCCCGTCATTCTGGCCTTCGAGGCCTGCCGAATGAAGCGGGGCGGACCATTCCATTAAGGGTCGCCCCTACATGTTGTCAGTGCGCGCCGCCCGCCCGAGGTAGCCGCCGTGGTGTCGCATCCCCCAGTCGCGTCGCGTCACCCCCTTCGCCTCCATGAGCGCGAGCGCCACCGCGTCGCTGATCGCGAGCATCACGGCCATGGACGAACTGGGGGTGAGATCGAGCGGACACGCTTCCTCCACCACACCCATGTCGAGCACGATGTCCGACAGGCTGCGCAGGTCCGAGTCCGGGTGCGAAGTGACGCCGACGATCCCCGTCACGCCGAGGTGCCGGGACAACTCCAGGATCTCCAGCACTTCCTTCGACTTGCCGCTGGTCGAGAACGCGATCAGGACGTCGTCGCGATCGACGAGGCCGAGATCCCCGTGGGCGGCTTCCGCGGGATGCACGAACACCGCGGGCGTCGCCGTCGAGCACAGCGTCGCCGCAAACTTGCGCGCGATATGCCCGGCCTTGCCGATGCCCGTGGCGATCACCTTGCCCTGGCATCCCTCGAGGAGGCGCACGGCCGAGACGTATGCGTCCGTCACTTCGATGCGGGAGATCGCCAACGCCTCGGCGGCGATCACCGCCTGCATTCTTTCCTTGATGTCCAACGTCGTTCCCCGCGCGTCAGCGCCGTGATGGCGCGCGCTGATGGTCGCCGGTAAGGCGGGCGTTTGACAAGACTTGTCGCCTTCTCCAGAGTGCGCGTCCCTATGGACGTCCCCATGGACGCGATGCCGTTGCCGCGGCACATCCGACGACGTCCGGGGCGCTTGCCGCTACGCGATGCCGGCTGGGAAGTCCTCGGCGCAGATACTCCGCGGCTGGTACGCGCCACGCAGCGATTGCGTATGCAGTTCGCGGCCATGACCGGAACGCCGGAACTCGGCTGCCGCATGGCGCTCGTCTGTGCGCCAGCCGCGGCAATCCCCGCCCTCGACGACAATGAGCGCTATCGGCTCGTGATCGACGCCGGCTCCGTGCGCATCGAAGCTCAGACCGAGTGGGGCGTCCTGCGGGCCCTCGCGACGCTCGTCCAACTCGTCCGCACGGATGCCGAAGGGCCACACCTGCCGACCCTTGCGATCGACGATGCGCCGCGCTTCCCGTGGCGCGGTCTGATGATCGATACGGCGCGTCACTTCATCCGACTCGACACGCTCAAGCGTACCCTCGACAGCATGGCCTTCTACAAGCTCAACGTGCTGCACCTGCACCTGAGCGACGACCAGGCCTTTCGCTTCCACTGCGCTGCCTACCCGGAACTGGCCCACCCGCGCCAGCGATACACCCGGGACGAACTCGCCGATCTCGTTCGCGAAGGCGCCGACCGCGGCATCCGCGTCGTTCCGGAACTCGACGTACCGGGACACGTCGCCAGTTGGCTCGCGGTGCACCCGGATTGGGGCCTGGGCGAGGCAGTGCGCGGCCCGAGCCCACGTTTCGGCGTCCACAGGTGCTGCCTGGACCCGGACAACGCCGACGCGACCCGGGCGGTCGAGACACTCTTCGGCGAGCTTGCCGGGGTATTCCCGGATGCATACGTCCACTTCGGGGGGGACGAAGTGCAATTGCCGGGCGGCGTGGACATCGCAGACTTGCAGGCCGCCTTCAACACGCGGCTGGTGTCGACACTGCGCGCGCTCGACAAGACGCCGATCGCCTGGGACGAAGCGCTGCATCCGGATCTCTCCCGCGCGGTGACCGTGCAGGCCTGGCGCGGGTCGGGCGCACGCGACCGTGCGATCGAGGCCGGCTTCGACACCCTCCAGTCAGCCCCCTACTACCTCGACCTCTGTTATCCCGCAGACCTTCACTACTTGTCCGACCCGGCGCCGGACGACGACCCGGATCTCCTGCAGGACCCCCGGCTGGCGCACGTGCGTCCCGGCCTCGCGATGCTGAACAGGATCTGGAGTGCGGTGGCCCAAACAGGCTCCCAAGGACGCGCCCCCGGGCGGGTGCTTGGCGGCGAAGCGTGCATGTGGACCGAACTGGTCACCGACGAGTTGCTGGCGCTGCGGGTCTGGAGCCGCATGCCCGCCATCGCCGAACGCCTCTGGTCCGACGCCTCCGTACGTGACGTGGACGACATGTATCGCCGCCTGTCGGCGACCCACGCGACCCTCGCCGCTTGCGGCATCGTCGACCTGGCGGCAACCACCTCCGACGGTCTTGCGGGGCTCGGGCTTGCGCGGAACGACATCCGCGACCTCGCACCCCTCGTCGACATGCTGGAGCCCGTGAAATGGTACGCGCGGCTGCTCGGGCCGGCCGTCATGGACCGGCGCGCCTCCGGTGCCCCGGAAGATGCAGCCGCGCGGCCCTACGATGCCGCCACACCGCTCAACCGCGTGGTCGATGTCCTGCCGCCGGAGAGCCTGCCGGCCCGGCGTCTCGCGTTCGAGACGGACATCCCCACGCTGCGCGCCGCCGCGGCCGGCTGGGGACGCCAGCGCGCCTGCGTCGCACGGCTCGCCGAACGCCATCCTGCCATCGCGGAGCTCGATGCCGCTTCCGCCGCCCTGCATGCGCTCGGCGAGCAACTGGACCGCCATCTCGACGGCGAGACGGCTACGGTCCCCGCGTACGCACTGCGCCCGCATGGGGAGTACATGCTCCCGATCGCCATCCACCTCGTCGCCCGATTCGGTCCATGAAGCCAGAAGACATGCTGGCCCATTGGCCAGAGGCGGCGGCACTCGACCTGCGGCCGCTGCCGGGGGGGCACGTCAACCGAACCTACGCCGTGGGCGACGACCGTTTCGTCCTGCAGTGCATCAACGGTCGGGTGTTCACCAATCCCGGGGGGGTGATGCGCAACCTCGCGAAGCTCGTCCCCTGGCACGAGCGCATCGTCGCCCCGCTGCCCACCCGGTCCGGCGCGCTCTGGGCAGAAGACGCGGCGGGTGAACTCTGGCGCCTGTTTCCGTTCGCGGCCCAGGCGCGCAACTTCCAGAACCTGCCGGACGATCTCCTCGAACCGGCCGGCTTCGCGTTCGGCGCCTTCCATGCCGCCGTGGCGGGCTTCGACGACGACATCGAACCGGTGATCGAGGGCTTCCACCACCTCCCGCACTACCTGGACGCCCTGTGGCGGGCGGCAGACGGCAAGACGCCGGAACTGGACTACCCGCGGGAGCGCGAGCCGTTCGACTTCCAGGGCGCGCGCACACTCATTCACGGCGACTGCAAGGTGAACAACCTCCTCTTTCACCCGAGCGAACCCCGTGCCACCCATCTGATCGATCTCGACACCGCCATGTACGGGCATCCCGCCTGGGACTTCGGTGACCTCGTGCGCTCCGTGGCGAGCGGCGCCGAGGAGGCCGGCGCCGCGCTCCAGATCTCCCCCGAGACGTTCGACCGGGTGGCACACGGTTTTGCCCGGGGCGCCGGTGGCATCGGGGATCCCCGTGCCTTCGCCGCGGCCCCCGGTCATATGAGCTTCATGCTCGGCGTGCGCTTTCTGACCGACCACTTCGAGGGCGACCGGTACTTCCGTGTGGACTACCGGGGACAGAACCTCGAGCGCGCCCGTTCCCAACTCGCGGCCACGCGGCGCTTCGACGCGCTCGAACCCGTCTTCCATCAGCAATTGCGCAATGTTTAGCCTGAACTTCCAGACGAACCCAAGCGTATTTTGGCCTTAAGTCTCTAATTCAACGGGATTTCTTGCGCGGGTCGAGCAGGTAAATGTAGCCATGTAAAAGGTTGAATTGGTGCGGAATATGTGCTTTCATGGAGACGTGTCCTTTCGAATTCAGTAGCCATGTACATCGAAAGCGTCCCCAACCGCAACTCGCCCCCCGCCGTGCTCCTGCGCGAGTCCTTCCGCGACGCCGGCAAGGTCAGGAAACGCACCCTCGCCAACCTCTCCAAATGGCCCCCGACGCTCATCGAGGGCTTGCGCGTGCTGCTCAAGGGCGGCGCCGCGGTGTCCCGCCTCGACGACGCCTTCGACATCGTGCGTTCCAAACCCCACGGCCATGTCGCGGCCGTGCTCGGGACGCTGCGCAAGCTGCGACTGGAGCGGACCATCGCCGGGGCGGACTCGCCCGAGCGCCGGCGCGTGCTGGCGATGATCGTCGCCCGGGTCCTGGACCCCGGCTCGAAACTGGCCGCCGCCCGGGGCTTGGCCGAGGCGACCGCGCACGACTCGCTCGCCGAGACGCTGGAGCTGGAGGACTGCGACGAGGACGATCTCTACGCCGCCATGGACTGGCTGCTCGAGCGTCAGGACGCCATCGAGCGGCGCTTGGCCAGGCGGCATCTCAAGGACGGCGCCCTGGTGCTCTACGACCTCACCTCGGTGTGGCTGGAAGGACGCCACTGCCCGCTGGGGCGGCGCGGCCACTCGCGCGACGGCAAGCGCGGCAAGCTGCAGATCGAATTCGGGCTGCTGTGCGACGCCGAGGGCCGGCCGGTGGCGGTGGAGGTGTTCGACGGCAACACCGCGGACCCGGCCACCGTGGGCGCGCAGGTCGACAAGCTCAGGTGCCGCTTCGGGTTCTCCAGGGTGGTGCTGGTGGGCGACCGCGGGATGTTGACCGAGGCGCGCATCCGCGAGGACGTGAGGCCGGCGGGGCTGGACTGGATCAGTGCGTTGCGGGGTCCGGCGGTGCGCTCGCTGGTGGAGTCCGGCGCGGTGCAGCTGTCGCTGTTCGACGAGACCGACCTGGTGGAGATCCGCAGCGACGCCTATCCGGGCGAGCGCCTCATGGTGTGCCGCAATCCGCTGCTGGCGGAGGAGCGGACGCGCAAGCGGGAAGCGCTGCTCCGGGCCACCGAGGCGCTGCTCGATCCCATCGTGGCGGCCACGCGGCGGGACAAGCGGCGCCTGAAGGGCAAGGACAGGATCGGCTTGCGCGCGGGCAAGGTCGTCGGCAAGTACAAGATGGCCAAGCACTTCGAGTTGGACATCGAAGAGGACGCGTTCGGCTATCGGCGAAAGCCCGCGTCCATCGCCGCGGAGGCGGTGCTGGACGGCTTGTACGTCGTGCGCACCAGCTTGGCGGAGACGCAACTCGATGCCGAGGGCGCCGTGCGCGCCTACAAGCGCCTGAGCGCGGTCGAGCGCGCCTTCCGGAGCTTGAAGACCGTGGACCTGAAGGTGCGGCCCGTGTTCCACCGAACCGCCGACCGGGTGCGCGCGCATGTGTTCCTGTGCATGCTGGCCTATTACGTGGAATGGCACATGCGCCAGCGGCTCAAGCCGCTGCTGTTCGACGACGACGACCCGGCCGCCGCCGAGGCGGCGCGCGCGTCCATCGTGGCGCCGGCGCAGGTCTCCGAAGCCGCCAAGGAAAAGGCCCGCGGCAAACGCACCGCCGACGGTCTGCCGGTGCACAGCTTCCGCACCCTGCTCGGCGACCTGGCGACGATCACCAAGAACCGGGTCGTCCCCCAGGTGTCCGGTGCCGTGCCGTTCGAAGTCCTCACCCGGCCCACCGCGCTACAGCGCGAAGCCTTCGAACTCCTCGGCGTACGCCCATAGGACGTACCCAGTAACGATCGCCCCATTTTTTTAATTTACCCTGAAAAACAATAGGTTAGATCGTATGACGCCTCGAAGTTCGGTTTAGGCGGCCCCGGTCGTGTAGTCTCCCGTCCATGCAACCTCTCGGTGCAACCGGCCGGTGGGGCCGGACAGCCGCGACGCTCGCCATCCTGGCCCTCGTCACGGGCTGTGCTTCGTCCTCGCGCCCGCTGCAGTTCCTCTCCGGCCCCGATCTCGTCTATCCGCCTGCCGCGAAGGAAGCCGGCATCGAGGGGCAGGTGGTCGTCCGGTACGACGTCACCGCCACCGGCACCGTGGCCAACGCCCGGGTCCTCGAGTCGCAACCCGAGGGGACCTTCGAGGAGGCTGCCCTCGCCTCCCTCTCGCAGTGGCGTTTCCGGCCACGCATCGAGGGCGGGCAGGCCGTTCCCGCACCCGACCGGGTAAGCACCTTGCGCTTCCAGCTTGGAGAAAACGATGACTACGCAGGCTTTTGATACCCATGGGAGTAGAGGATCCGCCCTCTCGGGGCTCGTCCTCGCCACTGCGGTGACGCTCGCGGCCGGGTGTTCTTCCGACCTGTCGCCGGTCCTCGGATGCGAATCCGGTTTCGGCTTCGACGTGGACTGTCAGTTCCAGAACCCCGAGGACCTGGCGCTGGGCCCGGATGGACGCATCCTCGTCAGCCAGTTCGGCGACATGGAGGGCACCCTCAGCGGCAGCCTGGCGCGCTATGACCCCGCATCACGCACGTTGTCGGTGCTCTTCCCGTCTGCCGAGGTCGAAGCGGCCGATGGCGAAGCTCCGCAGTGGGGCGAACCTGACTGTGCGCCTCCGGATACGGCCCGCTTCTCCCCGCACGGCATCGATGTCGAGATGCGCGTCGATGGCCGGCGGGAACTCGCGGTCGTGAATCATGGCGGGCGCGAGTCGGTCGAACTCTTCGAGGTATTCGACGACAGCACGATCGCGTGGCGCGGCTGTGTGGTCGCCCCGGAGGAAGGGTTCTTCAACGATGTCGTCCTGCTGCGCGATGGCGGGTTCTGGGTGACGCAGATGTTCCCGCCGGGAGGCATGGCGGTCTCCCTGCTCAAGGTGACGCTCGGCATGGACACGGGCTGGGTCTACGTCTGGTCGCCCGCGGCCGGGTTCGAGAAGATGCCTGGCACCGACGCGCCGATGCCGAACGGCATCGAGAAGTCGGACGACGAGCGTTACGTCTATCTCAACACGTACTCCTCGCAAGGCGTGCGCAAGATCGACGCGACCACCGGCGAGACCGTCGCCAACGCCGAGATCGATCCGGTCGACAACAGCACCTGGGGGGAAGACGGCCGCCTGCTCGTCGCTTCCCACACCGGGGGCTTACGCGAAATGATGGCGTGCCAGGCGATCGAGGAAGGCTCCTGCGGGATGCCATTCGAGATCGTGGCACTCGATCCCGACGATCTCTCGCAACAGGTGCTCATCGCGGGCGAAGGCGCGCCCATGGGCGGAGTGACCGTGGCACTGCAGCGCGACGGCGTGTACTACCTGGGTACGTTCCTCGGCGACCGATTGGGCATCGTCGACCTGTCGCAATAGGGCGACCGCAAGGGTCGCCCCTCGCATGGAACAAAAACCGAACTCCTTTTAATTCAACGGGTTGGCAGAACGCCATTTAACATAACTCAAGGTGCCCAGGCGGCGGCCGCCGCCCTTGTTTCCTGCACGTCAGTGCCCCGGCGCGCCGGGGGGGAAACGGGGAAACTTTCATGAAACATAAACGTAAGCCATTGATTTAACTGGGTCACGAAAAGCGCCTCCGCGAGCCGCTGGCGCGCGTCGCCCCACCCATGTTCCTTGCATGTCTGCGCGGTGGACCCACCGTGGACAGCTACAATTTCCCGTGCCGAATTACCCGTGAGGCCTGATGCGGGCAATGTAGGACTGTTCACGGTTCTGCAAGTGCTGTTCCGTGTATTTTGGCTGGGATGGTCAGTGGGCCGTTGCCTCCGGTGTTTCGAGGGGTTGGCGGGTTGGCGGGTTGCCGTGTTCGACGCGCGTCCCGCCCGGGCGGGACGTGCGCGCGTTGCGCATCGCGCTACGGTCGCTACGCTCCCTGCGCGACGATGCGCTACGCGCGCCGTTCATGCCGGGGCGTGCTGCGGGTCGAACACCGTGCCGTCGCGCAGCATCGTGCAAGCCACGAACAGCAGACGGTCCGCGACCGAGCGTAGCGCGCGGTGGTGGCCGTGGCCGCGGGCGCGCAGCGCCTGGTATCGCGCCTTGCACGCCGGGTCTTTCTGCACCGCCCCGCTCGCCCAGTAGCCGAGGGCATCGCGCAGCCGGTCATGGACTGCGAGGCGGCGCGTCACGATGCGAACCCGGCCGGACTGTTTGGTGACCGGGGCCGCCCCGCCCAGGCAGCGCAGGGCGTGGTAGTCTCGTCGGCGCAGGGGATCATCCGCCTCTGCGAGCAGCGTGGCGAGGACGTACCTACCGACTCCCGGGATGGATCGCAGGATGGTCGCGTCGCGCTGCCCCTTCGCCTGCCCCGGCTGCGGATCCTCGCTGCCGGTGGTCGCCGGATCAGCGCCGCCGAGCTCCGCCAGGAACGCGTCGATCCGGGTCTGAGTCTCGGCGAGTTGCTTGACCACCACGGCCAGACGCTTGGTCAGCAGACGCATGTGCGTCTCCGCGGCGCGCATCGACGCCGGGTCTACGTCGAGCGGCCGTTGCGCCAGCCGAGCCTTCAGCGTGGCTGCGTCGAAGCGCTGGACCCTGTGCTTTTTCAACAAGTTGTCGTACGACGACAGGCGCATGCCGCGCGCTGCCGCTGGCGTCGGTACGCGCTTCCACAGCGCCATCGCCCACGGCGCCGCGAGGTCGTCCTCGACCACTTGGTTGAACGCCGGGTAGTAGCGCCACAGCAGGTCGTGCATGCGGTTGGTCAGCCGCACCCGCTCGCCTTTGAGTTCGTCGTGGGTCCGCGTCCACTCGCGCAGTTCGACGACCACCGGGGCGGACGCCTGTACCCGCCGCAGGCACTGTGGGTCGGTGCGCAGCGCCGAGGCCAGCACGCGCGCGTCGCGGCGGTCGTCCTTGGCGCCCGCCGGCGAGTACCGGTCGCGGAACCGGTCGAGCTGCTTCGGGTTGATCGCGTGCACCGCCAGGCCGTGCGCCAGCAAGCTCTCCACCACCGGACCGCGTGGCGTCTCGATCGCCACCCCGACCGTCTCGGACGGCGCCGCGGCAACCGTCTCGGCGATCCACGCCGCCATCGCCGCCAGCCCCGGCCCGCTGTGCGCGAACACGTTCTCGCCACGCACCGCGCCAGCGCCGTCGAGCACGCACACCTGGTGGTTCTGCCCACCCCAGTCCACGCCGACGTACCAGTTCAACCCAGACATCATGCCTCCTCGTCGTTGCTTCCCCCGATGCTGCAGGCATGCCGCGATGCTCACCTGTCCCTGTACTGGCGCTCGAGGCGCGGACTGTTCACTGGGCGTCCATCGCGGCAGAAAACCGCCGGGGCACGAGTCCTACGTCGGTGCTCGTGGCACAGGGGACGGGTGGTCGCTCCCGGCAGCTCTGCCCAGCTTCGCGGCACCGCCGCGAAGCTGGTTAGAAGCGTACAGGGGACGGGCTTGTCCCGTCCCGTGCCGAGTTACCCACGGGCCTGATGCGGGCACCCATGTTCCTTGCATGTCTGCGCGGTGGACCCACCGTGGAAAGCTACAATGTCCCGTGCCGAATCACCCACGAGGCCTGATGCGGGCAATGTAGGGGACGGGCTTGTCCCGTCCCGTGCCGAATTACCCACGAGGCCTGACGCGGGCGACCGCAAGCGTCGCCCCTACAATTCCTGGCGCAGCTCCGGGCCGACGACGACCATGCCGTAGCGCTCGTAGAACGGCCGGGTGCGCTCCGTGCGATCGATGTAGAGGCCGTATTCCGCGCAGCCACGTTGCCGCGCGTGCTCGATGGTGTGCTGCACCAGCATGCCGCCCGCGTTGCGGCCGCGCGCCGCCGGTTCGACGATCAGTTCCTCGAGCTGGCAGTACTCGCCGCAATAGCGCATCGCGAGGTTGTAGCTCACGGTGGCCATCCCGACCACCCGGTCGCCGTCGACCGCCACGAACACCTGTCCCCGCTCGTGGTCGAGCAGGCGTTCGAAGACGGCGCGCTCGCCTTCCGCCGGACCCGCGGGCGCGTTTCGGGCGATGAACAGCAGCTCGATGCAGCGATCCGCGTCCGCTGCCTGGGCGGACCGCACCGAGATGGTCATACGTCGATCCGGGCCTGGCGGGAAACCGCGGCGCCGGGGCGGCCTCGGGGCGCCAGTGTCTGCTCGCGGTAGGCCTCCGCGAACGGGTATTTCGCGAGGACCGCCTGGACGGCAGCGGCGATCGCGTCGAAGGCGTCCTGGTCGTGCATGAACGAAAAGAAGCTGTGGTCCGAGCCCGGCAGCGCGAGTATCACGCCCTCGTTGACCAGGGCCAGGTGGAACGGGTAGAGCACGGCCCTGTTGAGCGCGGGGTCCCGCTCGCCTGGCGACCCGGGCCAGCTGACGAAGCACTGCATCAACGAGCAGACGCCGTTTCCTCCGACGGCTATGCCATGCTCCTCGAGCGCCGCGCGAACGGTGGCTTCGAGCCCCGAGACCCGACTCCAGAGCGCCTCGTACTCTCCCGCCTGTTCGAGACGCTCGTATTCGCCGATCGCCCCCAGTGCCGCGGCGAGCGCGGACGTGCCGTCGTTGCCGGTACCCGACTGGAACGCCCGCGGCACGTCGGCGCCGGCGCCCGGGTTGGTGACTTCCATGATCTCCGCGCTGCCCACGACGGCGGCGAGCCGGTCGCCGGCGGAAAGCGCCTTCGCCAGCGTCGTGAGGTCGGGCTTGATGCCGTAGTAGGCCTGGGCGCCGCCGAGTCCCAGCCGGAAGCCGGTGATCACCTCGTCGAAGATCAGGACGACGCCGGCATCGCGTGTCCGGCTGCGCAACGCTGCGAGATACTCCCCCGTGACCCCCCAGAGGCCGCCGGCATGCATCGCCGGATCGACGATCACGGCGGCGATGTCGCCCCGCGACAGCAGGTCGTCGAGCGCGCGGATATCGTCGAAGGGCAACGTCAGCGTGCTTTCCTGCGCCGACTCGGGCACGCCGGCGCTGAAGGCACGCCGGTCCGCCCCCAGGCCGAGCAGGAACTGGTCGTCCTGGCCATGGTACTGACCGTGGAACTTCACGACCTTGGGCTTGCCCGTGTAGGCGCGCGCATAGCGAACCGCGGTCATGACCGCTTCGGTTCCGCTGTTCAGGAAGCGCACGCGCTCGGCGCTCGGGATGACCTGCTTGAGCTTCTCGGCGCACTCGATCGCGATCTCGGGGTTCAGGACGAGCGAGCCCACCCCTGCGTGCCGCTCCACGGCGGACATCACGGCGGGATGGCGATGCCCCAGCAGCAGCGGACCGTTGCACGCAAAACAGTCGACATAGGCGGAGCCGTCGACGTCGATCGTGCGACATCCCTCGCCCGACGACATATAGAGGGGATACGGAGCGAAGTAGCGGAGGTTCCCCGACACGCCGCCGGGCAAAGCCTTGGCCGCGCGCTCGAAAAGCGCACGCGAGCCCGGTGTCTTGCGCTCGTAGTCCGCCGTGACCTGCTCGCGCAAGATGTCGATCGCGTTCATCGCGTGGCGGACGCAGGCGTCGGCACGATGCGCTGCACGGTGTGTCCGTCGCGCGCGAGCACGTCGGAGACCCGCGGCCCGATGTCGTTCTTCATGTAGTCGCTCCCGTACACCGCGGCGTCCACGCGCTCCCGCTCGGCCTCCGACTCGAAGCGCCGCATCCAGACGTACACGGTTTCGTCCTCCTCGCCGCGAAAGGCGGCCGTGATGTTCATGCCCTGCGCCACGGCAAACGGAATGAACTCGCCCTCCATCAGTTCTAGCCACGCGTCCATCTTGCCGGGCAAGACCTTGTACTGGCGAAGCTCGTAAAACATGGCGTCGATTCCGTGTCGGGCGGTGCGGTGAATATAGCCTGCGCGGCATCGCTTGGGCGAGCGAGCGCCTCCGCTGGGCCGTGTGTGAATTGGAGACGGGACGCCACAGGGGCGTCCCCTACAGCCTGCGCGCCATGGCGTGGGCGAGCGAGCGCCTCCGCCGCACACTGCGCGTGAATTCGAGACGGGACGCCACAAGGGCGTCCCCTACGGTCGTGTGCCTCCCGGCCCCGGAGAGGACAGTGATAGGGTCGCAACGCGCGGGCTATACTGTTTTTCCTCACGCACAGCACCCGAGGATTCCCATGCCCCGCTACGACCTCCTCCTGAAGGGCGGCACTGTCATCGACGGTCAGCGCACGCCGCGCTTCACGGGCGACATCGCGATCGCCGACGGCCGCATCGCGCAGATCGGCAGCGTCTCCGAATCCGACGCGAAGCGCGTATTCGACGCACGGGACCTGATCGTGGCGCCGGGCTTCATCGACCTGCACACGCACTTCGACTCGCAGATCTTCTGGGATCCGTACTGCACGATGTCGGGCTGGCACGGCGTGACCTCGGTGGTGATCGGCAACTGCGGCTTCGGCTTCGCGCCGGTCAGTCCCGAACACCGCGAGCGCGCGATGCTGACGCTTGAGCGCAACGAGGCGGTACGGGCGACGACGATGGCCGCCGGCATGCCCTGGGACTGGGTGACCTTTCCGGAATACCTCGACAGCGTCGAGCGCACGCCCAAGGGTGTCAACGTGCTCTCCTACATGGGGCTCGCCCCGGTCATGTCCTGGGTGATGGGTCAGGAGGACGCCAAGGGCCGCCCCGCGACGCCCGACGAGCAACGGAAGATGGGCGCACTCCTCGGCGAGGCCATGGACGCGGGGGCCTGTGGATTCTCCGCCCAGATCCTGGGCGAGGACAGCGTGCAGCGCGACTACGACGGCACGCCCATGATCACGGACATCATGGCGCCGGACGACCTGATCGCGTTCGCCCGTGTGCTGCGGGACAAGGGACGGGGCTTCATCCAGTTGCTTGGCGGGGACTTCGACCTCTTCGAGAAGGTCGCCGAGGTCAGCGGCCGGCCGATCATCTGGAACACGCTGGA
Organism: Candidatus Azotimanducaceae bacterium; assembly: GCA_965248075.1. Taxonomy (GTDB): domain Bacteria; phylum Pseudomonadota; class Gammaproteobacteria; order Pseudomonadales; family Azotimanducaceae; genus VXNE01. The sequence continues at coordinate 620,749 of CBDFIL010000001.1, forward strand.
GTTCGCGCACGACCAGCACGGCAACACCTACGGCTCCTACCAGGACATCCTGCAATGGCTCGAGAAGGGCAACGCGCGGGGCCTGCGCCTGTTCGGACACGCGGTCACCTGCCAGATCGACATGCAGTTCTCCCTCGAGGACTGGAACCTGTTCGACTCGATGCCCATCTGGCGCGGCGTCACCCTGGGCAGCGTTCCCGAGCGCATGGAGAAGATGCGCGACCCCGCGCTACGCCAGGCGCTGCGTGACGAGTTCGACCGCCTCGCGGTCAGGCGGGACCGGCATCCGGACAAGCCGGTCGGCTTGTTCCTGGGCATCTCCAACATGCGGATCGCGGAAGGGCGGACGCCGCAGGTGCGTGCGCTTGAGGGTTTCACGGTCGGGGAGGTCGCGGCCCGCGAGAACAAGCATCCGGTCGACACGTTCCTCGACATCTCGCTCTCGGAGGATCTCGGGACGTTCTTCACGAGCTACCCGCCGGAGACCGAGATGGACGCCATGCGGGAGGTCATCAACTCGCCGTTCGTGCTGCCGGGGCTCTCGGACGGCGGTGCGCACATGAAGTTCCTGACGACCGGGCGCTATCCGACCGATTTCATCAGCAGACTGGTCCGGGACAACGGCCTGATGGACCTCGAGCAGGCGCATTGGCGGCTCTCGGGGTACTCGGCAATGGCGGCCGGGTTCGTCGACCGCGGCTTCCTGCGCGAGGGCGCGCCGGCGGACATCGTGGTCTACGACTACGACGCGCTGCGCTCCATGCCCGTGGAGCGTCTGCATGACTTCCCGGCCGACGACTGGCGCCTGGCCCAGAAGGCCGAGGGTTACCGCCTGACCGTCGTCAACGGCGAGGTCACGTTCGAGGACGGCGAGTGCACAGGCGCGACACCCGGCAGCCTGCTGCGCCACGGACGGTAGGGGCGACGCTTGTCGTCGCCCGCGTCGAATTCGTGCAGGGCACTGGCACGGGACGGGACAAGCCCGCCCCCCACCGTCGCCGGGTCGATCAGAGTCACGTGATGGGTCCCAAGGAGGAATGAAATGTCCGATCGAGTCTGGTTCAACGTCTATGTAACGGTTCGCGAGGGCAAGCTCGACGAATTCAGGGCCATGGCGAACGACTGGATCACGCACCACAAGAAAAACACCCCCGAGATCCTCGCCTACGAGTGGTTCTCCACGAGCGAGGACGAGATGAAGGTGCAGGTGATGGAACTCTACGAGAGCTCCGAAGCGATGCTCGACTACATGTCACGCGGCGCGGGCGACACGTTCAAACCTCCTTACCCTTATACCGTGGACAAGCTGGAGATCCTCGGCAAGGTCTCGGACACGCTGCGCAAGCGGCTCGACTCCGGGGAATCCAGTCCCCGGTACTTCAATCACTTCGATGGGTTCTCACGCTGACGTACTCCAAAGTCAGCTATGGCATTCCGCTCCGGGGCAGCAGACCGCTCACCCCGGAGGAGATGCACGATTTCCTGGCCGAACCGCGCAACTGCATTCTCGGGACGACCAACGCGGACGGATCGTCTCAGCTCACGCCCGTGGGCTTTCTCTGGGACGGCACCGCGTTCTACGTCATCGCGGACCGGCAACGGCACTGGATCAGGCGGAACCTCCAGCGTGACCCGCGTATGAGTCTCGTGGTGGATCAGGGCGATGAATATCGGGCCGTGGTGGCCAGGGGGAAGGCGGAGGTCCGGGACCGGGATATCGACGCGATGACGAAGCGCATCCTGATCAAGTACTTCGGCGCAGAGACCGGTGCAGCCTATTTCGACCAACTGGAACGACAACGGAGCGAGAGCCGGGTGCTGGTGGTCCTGAAGCCGGATCGCATCCAGACCTGGGCACGCGACGACACGAAGTAACCTTGTAGCGCCCCATAGCCGGTCCGGCACTCGCTCGCGAGCTCGCTACGCACCGGCGCGCCTCCGGCCCAGCCACGCCGTCCTTGCGTGGAAGTTGCACCGGCGGTCACTGCGTTCCCTTAGCGCGACTTCCATGCAAGGGGACGGGCTTGTCCCGTCCCGTTCCTGCGGCTTGCACGACTCCGGGACGGGCGACCACAGGGTCCGGGACGGGCGACCACAAGGGTCGCCCCTACACGTGCCGAGCCAGCCGCGAGCGGATTGATTCCATGCGAGCTTGCGCCGCAGAAGTTTCGCGCCAGCGAAACTTCCAACGCGACCGTAAGGTCGCGCTCCCGCCGGCTGCTATCCTGTCCCGCTCACGCACATCGAGGGAGGATTCCATGCCCCGCTATGACCTCCTCCTCAAGGGTGGCACCGTCATCGACGGTCAGCGCACGCCGCGCTTCACGGGCGACATCGCGATCGCCGGCGGCCGCATCGCGCAGATCGGCGGCGTCTCCGAGTCCGACGCGAAGCGGGTATTCGACGCGCGGGACCTGATCGTCGCGCCGGGCTTCATAGACCTGCACACGCACTTCGACTCGCAGATCTTCTGGGATCCGTACTGCACGATGTCCGGCTGGCACGGCGTGACTTCCGTGGTGATCGGCAACTGCGGGTTCGGCTTCGCCCCCGTGAGACCCGAGCACCGCGAGCGCTCGATGCTCACCCTCGAGCGCAACGAGGCCGTACGGGCCACCACGATGGCCGCCGGCATGCCCTGGGACTGGGTGACCTTTCCGGAATACCTCGACAGCGTCGAGCGCACGCCCAAGGGCGTGAACGTGCTGTCCTACATGGGGCTCGCCCCGGTCATGTCCTGGGTGATGGGCCAGGAGGACGCCAAGGGGCGCCCCGCGACCGCGGAAGAGCAGCACAAGATGGGCGCACTCCTCGGTGAGGCCATGGACGCGGGCGCGTGCGGGTTCTCCGCCCAGATCCTGGGCGAGCACAGCGTACAGCGCGACTACGACGGCACGCCCATGATCACGGACATCATGGCGCCGGACGACCTGATCGCGTTCGCCCACGTGCTGCGGGAGAAGCGGCGCGGCTTCATCCAGGTGCTCGGAGCCGACTTCGACCTCTTCGAGAAGGTCGCCGAGATCAGTGGCCGGCCGATCATCTGGAATACGCTCGAGTTCGCCCACGACCAGCACGGCAACACCTACGGACACTGGAAGGACATCCTGCGCTGGCTGGAGAAGGGCAACGCGCGGGGCCTGCGCCTGTTCGGGCACGCGGTCACCTGCCAGATCGACACGCAGTTCTCCCTCGAGGACTGGAACCTGTTCGACGGGATGCCCGCCTGGCGCGAGGTGACCCTCGGCAGCGTTCCCGAGCGCATGCGGAAGATGCGCGACCCCGCGCTGCGCGGGGCGGTCCGCGACGTTTACGACAGCTTCGTGGCACGACGGAAAGCCCGTCCGGACAAGCCGATCGGGGGCGGAGAACGCTTCCTGGGCCTGCCCGACATGCTGATCACCGAAGCCAGGACGGCACAGGGGCGCGCCCTTGAGGGCTACACGATCGGCGAGGTCGCCGCCCGCGAGCACAAGCATCCGGTCGACACCCTGTTCGACATCGCGCTCTCCGAGGATCTCGGAACGTTCTTTTCGCACTATCCCGCGGAGACGGATATGGAGACCATGCGGGAGGTCATCAACTCGCCGTTCGTGCTGCCGGGGCTCTCGGACGGCGGCGCCCACATGAAGTTCCTGACGACCGGGCGCTATCCGACCGATTTCATCAGCAGACTGGTGCGGGACAACGGCCTGATGGACCTCGAGCAGGCGCACTGGCGGCTGTCGGGGTACTCGGCGATGGCGGCCGGCTTCGTCGACCGCGGCTTCCTGCGCGAGGGCGCGCCGGCGGACATCGTGGTCTACGACTACGACGCGTTGCGCTCGCTGCCGGTGGAGCGTCTGCATGACTTCCCGGCCGACGACTGGCGCCTGGCCCAGAAAGCCGAGGGCTACCGCCTGACCGTCGTCAACGGCGAAGTCACCTTCGAGGACGGCGAGTGCACCGGCGCGACACCCGGCACGTTGCTGCGCCACGGGCGCACGGCGTAACCGGGACGCCCTGACGTGCAATCTTCGCCTGCCGCGCCGCCGCGCGGCGCCCGCCTGGCCGGGTTCGCATCCCCCGCCTTCGCAATGGCGGCATTGGGGCTACCCGTCGTCGTGGTTCTGCCGCCCCTCTACGCCGAACTCGGCATCAGTCTGACCGTCGTTGGCACGATCTTCATGGTCGCGCGCTTGTTCGACGTGTTCACCGATCCGGTTTTCGGCGTGCTCGGCGATCGGGTTCGCACGCCGTGGGGACGCCGTCGCCCTGCGATCGTCGTCGGGTTGCCCGTCCTGCTGCTGGGCGCGGTCGGGCTCTTCCTGCCGCCGGATCCCCCGAGCGAATTCATGCTGCTGGCGTCACTGCTCGTACTGTATCTCGGCTGGACGCTCCTGACGCTCTCGCACACGGCCTGGGCCGCGGAGCTGTCGGATGACTACGATCAGCGCTCGCACATCATGGGAGCGCTGCAAGCCTGGGGCCTGGCGGGCGCGGTCCTGGTCATCCTGATCCCCGCGCTGATGGACTATCTGTGGCCCGCCGGCGGTATGCGCCTGCGCGCCGAGGCGATGGGCTGGCTGATCATCGTCTCACTGCCCGTCCTGTTTGCGGTTGCCCTCGCGAGCACCCGTGAACCGCCGATCCGCCGGGAGCCGAAGCTCGACTGGCGCCGTGCGGTCGGTTCGATTTTCGAGAACCGCGGCCTGCGCCGGATCCTGCTCGCCGATCTTCTGCTCGGTGTACAGGGGGGAATCAACGGATCGGTGCATTTCTTCTTCATCGCGCAGGTGCTCCTGCTGCCTCAGGCGGCGAGCCTGTACCTGGTAGTGCTGTTTCTCACGGGTCTCCTGTGCGTACCGGTTTTCGTCCGTCTGAGCGAGCGCCTCGGCAAGCATCGGACCCTGTGCTATGCGGCGCTGCAATCGTCCCTCGCGACAGGAGCGTTCTTCGTGGTGCCGGCCGAGAGCTTCGGCTGGGTGCTGCTGATCTACGTGATGGTCGGCGTGAACTTCGGCGCCAAGGACCTGCTCCTGCGTTCGATGATGGCCGACGTGATAGACCAGGATCGTGTCAACGTCGATGCCGAACGCAGTGCCCTCTACTACTCGGCGCTGTCCCTCACGAGCAAGATCGGCCTGGCGCTCGCGGTCGGGATCGTCTATCCGGTGCTCGATCTCATCGGCTTCACGGTCGGCGGCGCCAACGACCCGGAGACGCTGGATGGCGTTCGCTGGCTGGTCGCCGGCTCGCCGACCCTCATCACGCTTTGCGTCGCATGGATCATGTGGCGTTTTCCCATCGGCCGCGAAGAGCAGCGCGCATTGCGGGCGGAACTCGCGGAACGACGACAGAGCCAATCAGCGAAACAGCCATCATGACCAGGCTGCTCTATATCAGCGTATCGCCGCGCGGCGAACGTTCGGCATCCCTCCAGGCAGCGCAGGTGTTTCTGGACGCGTTGCCGCCGGGCGTGACGGTGGAACACATCGACCTCTTCGAGCGCGCATTGCCGGAAGTGACCCTCGAGATTACGGCGGCGAAGCAGAAGGCCTTCATCGGCATGGAGTTGACGGCCGGGGAAGCGCGCCAATGGGCTGCGATCGTCGACCTCGTCGACGAGTTCAAGGCGGCGGACCACTATCTCATGGCCGTGCCCATGTGGAACTTCAACGTGCCCTACAGGTTCAAGCAGTACATTGACCTGCTGACGCATCCCGGCCTCACCTTCACGCGCGACGAGAACGGGCCGCGCGGGCTGGTATCAGGCGGTGTGACGCTCGTCTATTCCCGCGGCGGTGACTACGCGCCGCGAGATGGCCGGCCGGACCCCTTCGACTTCCAGTCGCCCTACCTCAAGACCTGGCTGGGCGTGATCGGACTGGGCCCGATCGACGAGGTTCTGGTGCAGCGGACGATGGCGGGACCGGAAGGCGTGGCGCGCAGCGTTGCGGGCGCAACCGCGGAGCTGCAGGCCCTCGCCGCGGGATTGGCGCCCGGGGCCAAGGCACAAGGCCGGGCAAGCTCATAACCGCGCTATCCGATGGGCACGCAAAGGGCAGTCAGGTCCCCCTCGGGGGCAGTGTCGAGCCGCCGTCGACGCAGATCGTCTGGCCGGTGAGGTAACGCGCCTCGTCGCCCGCGAGATAGAGCATGCAGTAGGCGATGTCCTCCGGCTCGCCGATGTAGCCCACCGGAATGATGTTCGCCATCCGTGCCTGGCTGCCCGCGCCGGACTGTGCATCCATTGCCGCGGTATGGATGTACCCGGGCTCCACGCCGTTGACCGTGATGTGGTCTCGTGCCAGTTCGACGGCGGCGGTTCTGATGAACGCGTTGATACCGCCCTTCGATGCGGCGTAGTAGGACGTGCCCGGCATGACCACGCGCGGGCCATTGATCGATGAGGTGAACAGCAGGCGTCCTCCACCCCGCTCCCGGAAGAAGGGCATGACGGCCTTCGACAGACGAAAGCACGCCTTGAGGTTTACGGACAGGACGGTCTCGAGATCGTCTTCCGAGTATTCCTCCACCCGGCCAAAGAGGAACGCGGCCGCGTTGTGCACCAGGATGTCGATACCGCCCCATTGCTCCGCGGTTTCGGCGACGACGCGTTCGACGTTTGCGAGTTCACCGATGTCCACGGCACAAAGGGCCGCGGTGCCACCGGCTTGCTCGATGACTTCGACAGTTGCCTGGCCGTGACTTGCGGTGCGCGTGGCCACCATGACCTTCGCGCCGGCCGCCGCGAAAACCCTTGCGATGCCGGCGCCGATACCCCGGCCGGCGCCGGTGACGATCGCGACCTTGTCGTCGAGTCTTCCGAACATCGGTGCCTGTCCCCCGAATCAACGACTTGCCGCCTCCCGAGTCGAACCATCCTGCCCTGGCTGCCACCGGGCCGGAGCCGGCGAAGCGCTCGCCCATCTCAACCCCGGGCCAGGGGAGCGGTCAGTTGCGCTGACGTAGCTCGGCCGTCGCCGCCCGGTCAATGCTCGTGCCCCGGACGACGACTCCGTAGTCCCGCCGGGCCCCCTCGACACTCACGATCCCGTCGCGGACGTCGCGCAGTACGCGTTCCGGTTCGCGCTCGAAGGGATCTCCCCAGCCGCCGCCCCCCGGTGTCCAGGCGAGCATGCGCGCGGGTCCCTGACGCCGAATCCCGTACTTGGGCGGAATGAAGCGGGGGCCGTCCGCGCTGGCGTCGACGGGTTCGATCCAGGCTTCGCCGACCTCCCCGTCCCCACCGCCCATGACGCCGTAACCCGAAGGCGTATCGAGGCCTTCGGCACGGAAGGACCACGCGGCGGGGCGCAACACATCGGCGTCGTAGATCACGCCGCTGCCACCCCGGCGCTTGCCCGGCCCCGCGGCATCGGTGCGAAACTCCCAGCGGCGGTAGCGGACCGGGAAGTTCTGTTCGTGGAACTCGAGGTTCGCGATGTCGAGACCGCCGAGGGAGATCAGGTGCCCCATCTGATTGAAGCCGTCGCGCTCCCGGGTGGCGCCGGGGCTGCCCATGGCGTGCCAGTGGTACATCACCCAGGTCCTGCCCGCGTCGTCGGTGCCCGCCACATGGCCGTGGATGGTCTTCGACCAGCCGGCCAGCGCGCGACTCGGGTCTGCCAGGGCCAACGCCTTCCAGACGGCGCTCACGATTTCGTGGGCGACGAAGACGGTGTTCATGGTCATCGGGGCCGGCGGCCTGGCGTTTACGATCGTTCCCTCCGGCGCGATGATCCGGCAGGAGCGGTAGGTGCCCTCGTTTCGCGGAATGTCGGGATCGAAGAACGAAGAGAGCGCCATGTAGGTGGCGGAGTAGGTATTGGCCAGGGACGAGTTCTTGAAGCCCCGCATCTGCGGGTCGGACGCCGAGAAGTCGAGGGTCATTTCGTCCCCCGCCACGGTGAGCCGCAGCCGGATCCAGGTGTCCACCTTCTCGAAGCAGTCGTTGTCGTTGAGATCGGCGCCCAGGTAGACCCCGTCGGGCAAGGCGAAGATGGCTTCGCGCATGCGCCGGTCCGCGTGGTCGAGGATGCCGTTCAGGTGTGAGAAGTACGACTCGAGACCCAGCTCTGCCGCCAGTGCGGCGACGCGTTCGGAGCCGATCCGGGTCGAGCCCACCATGGCCAGCAGGTCACCGTCCAGGAGTTCCGGGGTGCGGCAATTGATGAGGAGTAACTGCCAGAGGTCGTCGCGGACTTCGCCCCGGTCGTAGAGTTTCATCACCGGAAGCCGGATGCCCTCGTGCCAGATCTCCGTGGCCTCGGGGTTGTAGGTGCCGGCGAGGCCGCCACCGATGTCGGACTGGTGGGCGCGATTGCAGCAGAATCCGGCCAGTCTGAAACCCTCGTCGGGATCGTCCGGATCGACGTGCATGCCGGCTTCGGGCGGCAGGAAGATCGGGCGACCGACCACCCAGTCGGGCAGATGGTTCCCGCCGGCGACGTAGGGATCCGACAGCAGGAACACGTCGCCGCGTCGGATGCGGTCTCCCCAGCGGGCGACGATCGCCCGGGCCGCAAAGCCTCCGCCGCCGGTGTGGATCGGAATCCCGTCGGCGTTTGCGATCAAGGTGCCTTGCGGGTCCGTGATGAAGCAGGAGAAGTCGTGACTCTGGCTGAAGATCGTCGAACGGGCGGTGCGGGTCATCACCCATCCCATGTGACGGCTGATCTGATCCAGTCGATTCTGCATCAGCGACAGCACGATCGGATCGTGGCGGGTGTCGGAATCGGTTTCGGATCGGGCCGTCACCGTTGCGATCTCGTCGGCTGCGCCACTGGTGTCCAGCACGAAGTCGCCGCTGCGGTCGACGGTGAGCCTGGAGAACGGACCCACCAACAGCGTGGTGGTGAGTTCTTCCACGAGCAGCGGGCCCTCGAGCTTGTGTCCGCCGTGGAGATCCGCACCCTGAAAGACCGGAGTGTCCAGCCACCCCTGTTCCCCGTGCCAGACCCTGCGCAACTCGAAAGGAGTGGGGGATTGCGAGACCGCAGGACGGGTCGGGTCGGCCATCGTTCCGGTGGAAGCGGAGGCCACCACCCGTGCGGACGCGATCATGATCGTTCCGCCGTCCTGCACGTGGCCGTAGAGTCGTTGGTATTCCGTTTCGAAGGCGGCTCGCGTTGCCGCCGGGTCGAAGTCGCCTTCGCTGCCGGGGACCTCGATACGAATGGACCACATCTGTCCGGGGTGGTGGAGGTCGAGTTCCCTGCGCAACGCGACCTGATCGCCGCCGAATCCCTCTGCGGCGAGTGCCGCGTTCGCCTGGCTTTCCAGCTCAGCCAGGGTTTCGTATACGTCATGGGGTGCGATCCGGTCGAGGGATCCGCGCAGGAATCGCTGGAAGTCCTGGCGGATGTCGGCCTGCAGCATTCCGACCGCGCACAAGGCGCCCGCGTCTCTCGGCACGAAGACCTGTCGACAACCGAGCCCGCGTGCCACGGCCTCGCCGTGCATCGGTCCCGCACCGCCCGCTGCGACCAGGGCAAAGCGCCGCGGCGCGTGGCCACGCTCGATGGAGATGTACTCCACCGCCCCGAGGAGGTTCTGTTCGAGGAGCGTGATGATGCCGGCGGCGGCGTCCTTTACCGACATGCCCAGGGGCTCGGCAATCCGGCTGCGGATGGCCGCCCGGGCGGCGGCGAGATCGAGGTCGATCGATCCCCCGGCGTAGGGTCCCGGTCGGAGTCGCCCGAGGACCAGTTGCGCATCGGTGACCGTCGGCTCCGTGCCACCCAGGCCGTAGCAGGCCGGGCCGGGATCGGCGCCGGCTCCATTCGGACCCACGAACAGCAAGCCGGCGGAGTCGACTCCGGCGATGGTGCCGCCTCCGGCGCCGATCGTGTGAATGTCCACCGCCGGGGTCGATACGTGGTAGCCGGCGATCTGCAGATCGTCGCGGGTCGCTACCTGTCCCGCCGACATCAGCAGCACGTCGCAGGACGTACCGCCGATCTCCATGGAGATCAGGTTGCCGGCGTCCTCGGTAGCGGTATTCGCTCCGTCCATCGGGCGCCGATAGCGATTCAGGGCGCCGATCGCGGCGGCGGGCCCGCTGAGGAGCAGGTTCACCGGGCGCAGCCCCACGGTTTCGACCGATGCCGCACCGCCGTTGCTCTGTACCAGCAAGATGGGACGCGGCAGGCCGAGTCGTGCGAGCTCGGCGTCGAGATCTCGCAGGTAGGCCACGACGCGCGGCGCAAGGGTGGCATTCACGACCGCTGTCGAGGTCCGTTCGTACTCTCCCATCATCGGACTGACCTGGGCGGAACGGGTCACCCAGGCGCCATCCCAGTGCTTGCGGAGGGCCGCTTCGGCTTCGACCTCGTGCCTTTCGTTGACGAAGCTGTTGAAGAGCGCGATCGCGACCGCCTCGACGCCTTCGGCCTCGAACTGCTGCACCGCGGCTTCTACGTCTTCGGCGGAAAGCGGCTCGAGTTCGTTGCCCGAGGCATCGATTCGTCCGGCGACGCCGTGGCGCAGGTAGCGCGGCACCAGGACCGGAGCGTAGGGCTCGCGGTGGTTCCACTGGTCCTCGCGCAGGCCGCGGCGGATCTCCAGCGCGTCCCTGTGGCCATGGGTGGTGAGGAGGCCGACGGTCGCGCCCTTGTGTTCGAGCATCGTGTTCGTGGCCACCGTGCTGCCGTGCACGAAGAGCGCGCAGTGCGAAAGGAGTTGCTCGACGCCGAGTTCGAGATCCGCCGCCACCCTGGAAACGGCGGCCAGCACGCCGCGGCTCGGATCACTCGGGACCGAGGGCACCTTGGCCACCCAGCTGTGACCGTGGGCGTCCGCGAGCACCAGGTCGGTGAAGGTTCCCCCGACATCGACACCCAGGCGCCAGGGGGCTCGGGGGGCAGCGCTTCGCACGGTGATGGCCTGGTGTGGTGTCTCGTCGAGCTTCAGGGCTGACAGAAGCAGAGCACCCGCAGTTCGATGCTACGCCGCGGTTCTGCTTTCGGCTTCGGATGCGGATTCGGGTGCGCGAAGGACGCGTGTGGGCACGTTCTGCCGATCACGCCCTCGGAATCGAAAGACTTGATGACCAGCACATCGTCGGGGGTCATGCCGGGGTAGTAGTACCATCGCTGCTGCCCGGATGCGCTGACGCTGAACGTCTCGATGCCGATGTCATGCCAGCTGTAGTTGTCCGCCCCATAGCCATAGACCACCGTTTCCTGGAGGTCTTCCACCCGCACCGTGCGCGCATCGCAGACGGCCAGCGGATGATCGTCGACGGAAGGGCTCAGTGGACGCCAGAAGTTGAGTGCGTACACACGGCTTGCGTCTTCGGGAACGCGTTCACCATGTAATGCCAGGTACCGATGCCACGTCGTGTCGTCGGTATAGTCCATGTGCACGCTGTTGATGTAACCGCCTCCCCGCTCGACACCGGATGCCTTTTGCGAGCCATCCAGGCCGCCGCCCGAAAACTGCAGCTCGGGTTCGCGAATGATGTGATCGAACGTAAAGGTCGTATGGGCGCCCGTGAGTGTTCGTGCGATGGCCCTGCATTCATCGTAGTAGGTTGCCATGACCAGCTCGCAATCGTAGAAATCCGTTACCGCACTGGGGCTCCGTACCAGTTCAAAACCGCTGGAGTGCAGGCCCGGGTCTGCATGCTCGTGGGCGTTCATCACCGCCACTTCGGTGGCTTCCACGGTTGCGACCTCCTCGGAAGGCGCCCGCAGGTCCACGTGACGCACCGGTCCACCGGTTTCCGAAGAAGGGAAGAAGACCATGTGTGCGGCGACGGTGCTGTTCATGACCGTTCGAGCAGATGGGGAACATTCGCCCAACCGGCCTCATGCGTGGTGAAGAACCGGCTCTTCAGCTGCACGTGTCGAAATGCCCACCTGTCCGCTGTGTACACGAGTTGATCGTCGTACTGCGCGGCGAGCCAGACCGCCTGATTCGCTTCTTTCATGGTGGCGGTCTGCAGGAGGTACCAGCGCCCGCGGGCACTCGTTGCGTCGTCACTCACCTCCACGGCGGAGTTGGTGACGTGATGAATCGCGAACGACATGACGTTGGGCATGTTGCTGAAGAACCGATGCAGGGCGTCGCGCCCTTCGAACACGCCCATTTCCCCGCCGTCCCACACGCCGTCCTCGGTGAACAGGTCGCACAGCGCGTCGGCCGGATACCCGGCGTCGCACAGGTCGCAGTAACGGGCCTTCAGGAGCCGGATTTGCTCCGCGGCTTCGACTCGCCGGAGCCGGGTCTCGATGCTCATGGCCGGCAGTGTCGTAGGTCGGCTGCCCTGGGGCGGAGCATACTAGCTCAGGTGCTTGACGCAGCAGCTGACTTCCCAGGCGTCGGCGGGGTCTGCATCGGGGGTCGCGAGGCCACGCTCCACGACCATTTCACGTACCTGATCGTCGAGCCAGCTCGAAGCGATCTCGAAGCCCCGTTCACGATACGCGGGCGCCGGTTGTCCGCCCATCAGGGTCATGATCGGACGCGCGGCGGGCGTCGCCTTGGCGACGACGGAATCGAAGCCCCGCCCCTGGGCCCAGTCCAGCAGGTAGTCGAGCAGGGCGAGGCCGATGCCGCACCCGAAGTAGGCCGGATCGCGCTTCTCGGAGTCCTCGGTCTGCCCGACGTGGTAACAGAAGACGGCGAGCGCGTTGTCGCCCAGATCTGGCGCGTGCGTGCCGAAGTCCCCCCAATAGGCCGGCTCGTACACGCCCTTCGGCGAGCGCTGGCTCGCGTCGTAACGCCGGAACTGCAGTTGGCCGACGTGGCGCGTGCCGTCGAAGGCGAGGATCGCACTCGCGCCCAGGTCCTGGATGCGCTCAGCGATGTCCTGTCGCTCACCTTGACAGCCGATCGGGTAGCGGCCGAGGTCCGCCTCGACCATGGGGCGAAACTCGATTTCGTGGTTCGAAGTCATGCTTTCCTCTCCCATCTTCGCGCCCCCGGAAACGAGGGCTTCCGCCGCCGAAGTCCCCGGAGATCCGTTGCGCGAACGGCCAAGCATACTGGATCAGCGCAGCCGCAGATGGGACACCCGCACGGGATCGTTGGAAATCAGCACCAGACGCGCGAACAGGGCGCACGCGACGACCGCAAGGGCGGTGACGAGCCCCCACCAGATGCCGTCTATGCCGATGGCGTCGACACCCAGGAGGCCGAAACACAGCGTGGCGCCGACCGGCAGACCGATCACCCAGTAGGAGACGAGCACGATCGTCATCGGGCCCCGCGTGTCCTTGTAGCCGCGTAGCGCGCCCATGACCGTGGCCTGGGTACTGTCGAACACCTGGAACAGCGCCCCGATCAACAGCAGTCCTGCCGCGACCTGAATGACCTCTGCTTCCGTCGTATAGAGTGCGACCAGTTCGTGGCGCCAGACCAGCAGTACGGTCGAGAACGTGATGCCCCAGACGACCGTCGTCGTGGCCGCCACCCAGGCCGACCGTCTCGCGCCCGCGGTATTGTCCGCGCCGACATTGAAGCCGACGCGGATCGTCGCGGCCATGCCCAGCGACAAGGGCACCATGAAGGAAACGCCGACGATGTTGAAGGCGACCTGATGGGCGGCCACGGTTTCCACGCCGAGGCGCCCGATCAGCAGCGTCGCCGCGGCGAAGAAGGCCGTCTCCGCGAAGAGCGCGAGCCCGATCGGCAACCCCAGTGTCAGAATGCGACCGATCTCGCGACCCTCGGGCCGGGAGAACGCGGCGAAGACGCCGGATGCACGCACCCTCGAGACCGACACCACCACGACCATGGCGACGAGTCCGTACGCCATCACGATCGCCGTCGCCCAGCCGCAGCCAACGCCGCCCATGGCCGGCACGCCCAGTGCCGGATCGCCGTAGATGAACAGCCAGTTGAGCGGCACCTTGAGGGCCAGCATGCTGACCCCGATGAACATCGCCGGCCGTGTCCAGGACATGCCTTCGCACAGGCAGCGCAGCGACACGTAGGCGAGCATGGCGGGCAGGCCGAGGCTCGCCGCGCGGAGGTAGTCCCGGGCCACCGGAATGGCCCGCTCGTCCACGCCGAGCAGCCGATACACCGGCTCCACGTTCTGCAGCAGAATGGCGAGCGCGATCCCTCCCGAGACGGCGATCCAGAGCGCCTGTCGCACGACGCCGCCGGCCGCACCGATCTGTCCCGCACCGCGCAGTTGCGACACCGACGGCGTCACCGCCATCACGATGCCGGACATCAACAGCATCAGCGGCCGGGCGCACGAACACCCGATACCGGCTGCCCCCGACACGTGGCCACCCGGGCCGCACAGAACCTGTAGAGATGCCCTGAACGCCATGCCCGTCTCCAGCGTCCACCGCCACATCCTCAACGGCCTCAACGGACGCCTCTGAAGACTTCCCCCGAGCGCCCCGTCAATCGACCGTACTTCGCAACCATCCCGTTTCCAGCGGTTGTTCGTCCCATCCGCCCAACATGGTCATGCTGGGAGGGCCACAGGGCGCTGCGACGAACTTTCCGCGCGGCCCCGAACTCGCCGTCGACTGGGTGACGCCATTCCTTCAACATATGTGGGAGCGCGGCTACCGCCGATTCGATGTGGACGAGGCAGCGGAAGCGGCGTGGGTCGAGCACGTCAAGAAGATGTATCAGGGGCTCCTTCTACGCAAGGGGAAGAGCTGGATCACGGGATACAACTCGAACGTCGACGGCCATGAGTACGGCAAGACCCGTTACAACATCTACAACGGCGGCGGCCCGAAATACGCGAGACGTCTGGGCGAGGCCGCGGGGAACGACTACGAGGGCGTGTCGTTCACGTGACGACTGCCACTGCAGCCACGCACGCTAACCAATCCGTTCACGCCATAACTTTTATCTGTTTCTGAAATCTGGCCGCCACGCCCGCCATCGCGCTCCCCTGCGGTCCGTGTGCCGCCGAACGCCTACCCTTCACGAGCGACCAATTCCATGCGGTTGTCCCCCAACAGCGTCCCACGCTCTATGATGAATTGCGGCCACCGAAACACGAGTTCAGCCCGCGTACGAGGATACGGTACCGGTACTGAGTCATCCGATGTCCAGATGATCGAACCGCTCTCATCCACGCTGTAACGTACCTTCTGCACCGGTACGAGCCTCGAATGCGCCGCAATTAGATGGATGAGCGTCTCTTCATGGATGAAAGGATGCAGTGCCTGGAGGAATAGCGTGAGCTGTTCGTCGTCGAGGAAGTTCCAATAGTCCCAGAGAAGACAAGTGTCAAACGGCACACCCGCCTTTATTTCATTCAGGGGAGCGTAGGGATCCTGTGATAGCCGATCGAAAAGATCCAGGAAATACAAGCGACATGGGAACGTGTTAAAGAAACCAACGCTCCCCGACACTCCCTTTCCGACGTCCATCACGGTGATTCGCCCTTCCAGGTCGAGCCGATCCAACATCAAGAGAAAAGCAGATCTCTGCTGCGGCGTCTGTTCGCCCACTACCTCTCTTACTCCTCGGCAAGCTCAATATCCGACCTCATGACGGACAGCACCTTCTGTACTGTGCATATATCAAGGCTACTTCTTCCGAAGCGTTTTGAATGAACGCACACCATCGCCATTACCGCCGCGATGGCGCGACAAGCTATTTAGCTTCGTTTGCTGGCGGAATCGTCGGGTTTCTCGGCAGAAGCTCCTTTGACCAGGACCTTCCGCGCAGTCGTTCCTTTCTCAACGTCTGTCGGGTTCATGTCGATACGGCCGGTGAATTGTGCGCCTTCCTCCAGAATCACCCGCGGGCTCCAGATATTGCCATGGATGCGACCAGTTTTCGAGATGATGACTTTCTCAACGCCTTTGATTTCACCTTTTATGTCTCCCTCCAAGGTCACGATCTTGGCTGTAATATCTGCCGTCACCTGACCCGTTTGGCCAACTATTACATTGTTGCTGGGAAGGTTGGCCGTTCCTTCGAAGTTGCCTTCGATCCGCAGATCCTCTTCCCCGGACACATCGCCTTTTATGACTGCTTTAGCTCCGATCATGGTTGTTGACGTGGTGTCTTGTCGGGGCTCACGACTCGGGCCTCCAACAAGGGCCCTGGGATCCTGGTTCTTCATGTTTTGAAAGACCTCAAGCTTGGTGTGATCGAATATCCTGAACTTCTTCAACATCGTTTAGCCAAGTCTCTCCAGGCCGTCATAATGACAGGCTCCGGAGGTTAAGGTGCCTGGGTGACACACATGATACTCGGATGCCACCACATGGCCCGTTTGTCCGCAGTTCTGGTAGTTCTACGAGTGCGCGACACCGGTTGTTCCTAACGCTCATCTTGACGAATACACAACCCTCGGATAGTAGGTCAGAAGAGCCGGTTCATCGATCTCCTATGCGGATTTTTTCGGCTCGCCCTCTGCGGATGCTACCAAGGACCGAGGGCGCAACCGCTTGATGCCCTGCTCGATCCGTTCCGCGAGTTGCCTCTCCGCTTGCAGAGCCTTCAGCGTTACCTCAGCGCTCCGGGCGTTTTCTTGCACACGTGCCATTTGCTCTACCACATGATCGATGATCGCTCGTTGCTCGGTAAGCGCCTCGAGGTTCAACTGCACGTCTTCCAGGACGTTCCCGAGCATGTTCGTTTTGAGCTGTACCTCGTCGATCAAAGTCCTGCGTGACTCGATGGTGGCCATCCGCTGCTCTGCGTCGTCTGCACGCGCAAGTGCCGTATCGAGCATCTCGCGTACCGTGTCCACCTGACCGCGTTGCTTCATGATCTGCTCCAGCTCAGTCTTGCTTTGACGGCTAGTTTCGTGGAGCTTATCGATTTCCTTCTTGAATTCAACGATCATCTCAGCGCGCGAGGCCAATACTTGCATTTGGCGATCAATACTCTCGCTCAATCCATGGAGATCGTCGAACCGAGATTCGACAACAGCAAGCCTCCTTTCCTCAAAGGCGAGTTGGGAGCTCTGCCGGCCAAGCTCTTGCAGCGTGAGTTGGACGCGCTTGGCCTGTTCCGTTGCAGCTTTCGAATGCGTCGCGAGGTCGCGCTGCCCCGCCTGGGCACGTCCCAACTCTTGCGTGATCTCGTCCTTAACAGCCGACACGCGTTCCAATTCCTGTGTAGCCCTCTCAATCTGTTTTAGGCGCTCATCCACAGAGATCGCCACGTCACGACTGCGATCGGCCAACTCCGTCAGCTGGGCTTCTTGGGCCGCCAGCTCTTCGCTTCGTTGACTTTCCTCAAATGCGGTCGAGACCTCGTCAACTTGGCCCTTCAACGTCGCCATCCGGTTCGTTAGTGGCAGTATTTGGCGCTGAAGCGCCGACACGTCCTGCAGCTTCTGCTGCGTGTCGACCACCTGCACTGTCACACTATCACACAGATTCCTGAGCGTCTCCACTTCCTGCTGGCGCCCCAGTTGCTCGGCAGCCCGTTCGTCCACCGCCGCACTCAACTCGTAGAGTCGGTCCAGGCGCATCTTGATTTCTTCAATCAGTTGTTGATGTTCAACCACGCGTGACATTCGATTTTCGATATCGTCCGTCAGCCCCAAAAGCGTCGCAGCCTTCTTCGTCCCCTCATCGACCACTGACAGTCTCTCGGTGACAGCAGCCAGCTTGGCATCGAGATCGGGGCACTGCTGGCGGAACTCGCTCATCCGCTCGAGAAACGCCTCCAAGGCGATACGGTCGGCACCGATATGATCTCTCAGGCCTTCGATTTCCGCCCGCGTCTCCGCAAAGCCGTCGAGGGTCTTGCGAAGATCATCAAGCTCTTTTTTGCCCTCCACCAATGTTTGCTGCTGACGACCGACCTGTTCCCCAAGCTCGGCAGCCTCGCGTAAGCGCTTCTCCAGGTCGTCCAAGGAGCTCTGATGCGTTTCGAGTCCACTCATTCGATCTCCGATCTCGGATAACTGCTTGCTGAGCTCGTCACTCTCCCGGCGAATCGTCGACACGGCCGTCGCCTTGTCCGAAAGATCATCGAGGTCATGCTGGAGGCCATCGATATTGGTTTCCAGCGTCTTCACGCGCTGATCAAACAGATCGAACGACTCGCGCTCGATGGTGAGCCGTTCATTGTACTCCGTGATGAACCCGACCGCCTCACGCCGGCGTTTCTCCAAGTCCACCAGACTGGTTGCGTAGCTCTCCCTGGTCTTCTGTACTTGCTCGAGTTGCCCATGGATTTCCTTGGAAACCAACTCGATCCGGTTCACGGTGTCATCGAGTTGTACCATCTGCTTCGATGCCTCATCGAGTTTACCGATCTGAACGTCCATGTTCCAGACCATCTCGCTCAACCGTTTCGATTCAACCACCGCGTGCTCGACCGTCTGTTTCTGGTTCTCGAGCACCTTCACCTTGCTCATCACGTGCTCGGCGAGTGCATTCAGCCTGGAGAGCCGTTCCTCGGTCGTCTTGCTCAACTCGTTAGTTTGGGTGAGGGACTTGAGTTTCTCGTCTACCTCATTGACCGTCTGGGCCGTCTGGTTGGCGCTTTCTCCGGTGTTCCGCAGCGATTCCTTCAGGCGGTCATGCTCCTGCTGTAGCCGTGTCGTAACGATGCCGAGCTTTTCCTGTTCCGCTCTGAGTGCGACCGCTTTGTTCGTCACGTCCTTCATCTCGGTCTGTGCACTCCGAAGCTCTTCTCGAGCCTCGCCAACCACGGCCCGTTCCTGCTTCAGCGCATCGACCCGCGCCGTTGCTTCAATGGTCTGTGCCGTGAGCTGCTCCAGCATCTGCCGCTGTCTCCCGAGATCTCCGTCGGCGGCGAGCAGCTGCTGCACCGACTGTTCAGCCTGATCCACAGAGGACCCGAGCGACGCAACGCGTCGATCCAATGTGTCGACACTATCGGTATTGGACGCTATCTCCGACAATTTGGTCGACAGCCTATCGATCTTCTGGGCAGCCGCCCCGGTGCGAACGTTCACCTGCTTGACCGTGGCGCGGGCTGCTTCGACCTCCTTTGCATGGGCAGCCGACTGCGCCATCACCGCACCCAGTGCGTCGCGTTCCTCTCGCGCCGCGTCGACTAGCTTTTGGAGCGCACCCGCCTCCTGCAGGACCTTGGCCGCTCCCCCGATTCGCTTGACCGTCTTCAACATGTTGCCCTCCTCAACTGAGGCGAGGCGCACGCACGACGAAGTGCCGCATGCACCATGACTGGATAGACGCGATTGTAGACGCTAGCCGCGTCCATTGGTCAACTGGATTTCGGTACCGAATTCAGACCCGCAGCCGCCGCCAGCTGGCTCACCTGGTTGGCAGAGCATCGTCGCCGTGCAGTCACCCGTCCCGAATGGCGCTCTCCCAGAGCTCCCTCTCGGCCCTGGCCAGATCACGTCCGACACGCACGTGCGCGTCGACGACCAGGGTCTCCCCGCTTTCCGCGCTGTAGCGCGGCCAGTCGGGCAGACCCGCCCCATTGGAATCGCCCGTCCTTGCAAAGGCGATGACGGTGTCCGACCAACGCTGCGCAAGATCGCGCACGACCGGATCGTTGGGGTCGTGGAAGGCCCGTAGCCCTGGGATGGCACTGTTGTAGCATCTCGGCCCCTGCGCCGGCTGGCAGCCGGCCATGGACAACCACGAAATCCCGAGAACGAACCCCCCACGCCGCGCCACTTCCCGCCGAAGCTGCACCCTCCACGCAGAGAGCGTACAGCCGCAACGGCTGGCGCCTCGCATCGTCTCCTCGTCCTCATGGGTTCCTCCCAGGCGGTGAATTTGCAATCGAGATGCACAATGTTCTCTTATGAGCGCCCCACACAGAGGGAATGCCCCATGCAGATCAGCCTCTGGCCAAGTCCAACACTGCCGTTTCGCGAAGTCGTCGATCTGGCCCAGCACGCCGAGGCGACCGGTTGGGACGGCCTGTGGTGCGCGGATCACTTCATGCCGAATGCCTTGGGCACCAGTGCTCCGTGGCCGGAGGCCTGGACGACCCTGACCGGGGTTGGCGCCTTGGTGCCGAGGCTCGCCTGGGCACCCTGGTGACCGGCAACACCTACCGCCATCCCGCGGTGCTGGCCAAGATGGCGGCAACGCTCGACCACATGACCGAGGGCCGGGTCGTGCTCGGTCTCGGCAGCGCTTGGCAGGAGAACGAACACCGCCAGTACGGCATCCCGTTTTACACGGTCAAGGAGCGCCTACAGCGGCTCGAAGAAGCCTGCGCCGTCATCAAGGCGCTGTTCAGCCAGTCCAAGGCGAACTTCGAGGGTCGCTTCTACCAACTCACGGACGCCGCCCTCGAGCCGAAGCCGGTGCCAGCGGTCGGGCTTGCGGGGCATGTTCGTGCGCGCCAAGACCCGCTTCAAGGACGGCAAGACGCACCGCTACTGGAGCGTGGTGGAGAACCACCGCAACCGCGACGGGCGGGTGGTTCAGAAACAGGTCCTGTACCTGGGCGAGATCAACGACAGTCAACGAGTCGCCTGGTGTCGGTCGATCGAGGTGATCGACGGCGAGACTTCGTCGCGGCAGATGGCGCTGTTCCCGTCGGACCGGGAGGCGCCGGAGCTGTCGTGCGAGGTGGTGCAGGTGAAGGTCTCGGAGCTCGCCGTGTACCGGCCGCGGCAGTGGGGCGCCTGCTGGCTGGCGCTCGTGCTATGGGATCGTCTGGCACTGGACCGTTTCTGGCGGCCGCGATTGCCAGCGAGCCGGCAGGGGACAGGCTGGCTGGACGTGCTCAAGACACAGGTCTGCTACCAGCTGATCGAGCCGGGCAGCGAGTGGCGCTTGCACCGGCACTGGTACGAGCACAGTGCGATGGCGGATCTGCTGGGCGGTCCGCAGGTGCTGGCCAAGGACACGCCGTACCGATGTCTGGACGAGCTGCTGGCGCATCGCCAGGCGTTGTTCTCGCACCTCAAGGAACGCTGGCAGACGCTGTTCGAGGCGCGCTTCGACGTGCTGCTCTACGATCTGACCACATCGTGGAACCAAAAGTCCGCCGCGGTGCGTCGCCGCCGCGGCCAGTATGCCCCGTGCCGTTTGGGATCCCGTGGGAGGTAGGTCTGTCAGCGGGATGGAGTGACAGATGGTCACCGAGTCCTTGCCGATCCGCACTTCGCGAACGAGCAGGCGCACGACGCGCTGACGTTCAACGATGGACAGGGACCCCGCGGCCTCGCGCATGCGCGTCAGGAATCGCTCGACGGTTGTGGCCAGCGCAAGCTGGGATTGACGATCAAGCTTCGCGGTTCGCAGGGCATCGAGTTCGGACAGCACCGCGCGTTGCCGGGTTTGCATGGGGGCGTTCCGCTCGCGCAACTCGTCGAGCGTGACGAGGCCTTCCTGGTAGGCGTCGAGCAGGCGGCGCATGCGCGTCTGATTGCGGGACGACTCGGCGCGCAAGGCCTCCGTGCGCCGGTCGTTCGATGCGGTGTCGTTGGCGGCCGCGATCCGGCGATCGATTTCGGACCGGATCAGTTGCGGGTTCTCGAGCAGGGCGAGCACTTCCCGCCACACCGCGGCGTCGAACTCGTCGGCGCGGACCGGCGGATTGTCGCAGACGGCGCCTTGCGGCCGACGCCAGCTGTCGATGCCGTGGCATCGGTAATAGTGAATGCGCTTGCCGTACGATCCCTTGCCGCCGGAGTTCCGCCCGATCGTGTAGCCGCACTCGGCGCACACGCAAAGTCCCTGGAGCAGGGTCGGATCGATTGACTTGCGCGGCGAGAAGCGCCGATTCTCCGCCCGGCGCCGCTGCGCTTGGGCGAAGACCGTTTCCTCGACGATGGCCGGAACGGGCAACTCGATCCATGCCTCGCGGGGCCGCGCGGCGCGCCCGGTCAGGCGCCGAACCCGCCCCGCCTTGCGCCGGCCGGTGCGGTTGCGGCGCGCCGGCTTGCCCGTGCCAACGGTCTTCAGGTAGGCCGCCCTGCCCACATAGGCCTCGTTTCTCAGGATGACGGCGACGGTCGCGGTCGGCCAGCGCTCGGCATGGCGCGGCCGAATGCCTTCCGCGTCCAGCCGCCGCGATACCGCGTTCATCTTGAGACCCTCGCGCACATAGAGGTCGTAGATGTGGCGCACGACACTCGCCTCGGCCTCGTCGATTTCGAGCCGCGCGCCGCGCGCCTCGGTCTTGCGGATCAGGCGATAACCGTAGGGTGGCCGCGAGATCATGTTCGGCGAACCTTGACGCGCGCGGTGGATCTTGCCGCGCCGCGACCGTTCCGCGATCTGCGTGCGCTCGTACTCGGAGATGGCCGACAGCATTTGCCGCAGCAGCATGCCTTGCGGCGTCGCGTCGTCGGGCTCCTGGACGAAGACGATCCGCGCGCCATGACGGGCGAACTCCTCCTGCAGCAGCATCTGGTGAGCGAAATTGCGGCTCAGCCGATCGACGGACCAAGCCAGGACCGTCTCTACCTCGCCGCCCGCCACCGCGTCGCGCAACGCCTCCAGCGCCGGTCGGTCGAGCGTCGCGCCGCTGAACCCGTCGTCGGCGAACACGCGTTCCCCGGGGACCGTCCAGCCGCGGCCGCCGGCGTGCGCCAGCACGGCCTCACGCTGACTGGCGATCGTCTCGCGGTCGCGCTGGACTCGACTCGATACCCGCAGATACGCCGCCACCGTTCCCGGCGCCGGCGGCAGGATCGCCATGTTCATTGCGTGTTCCTCTTGTGGACCAGGCGCGCTCGCGAACCAACAACCCATGCGCTTCCCCGATGCGTTCCTCCTGGGCGTCGTCTACCGTGCGATCTCGACTTACCTCATCAAAAAGACGGGGTTCACCGTCGCCTCCGGCGCCAAGACCGGTGCGGTCACCCTGATCCAGCGGTTCGGTTCGGCGCTGAACCTCAATACCTACCCGGCCAGATTCACTTCCATATGCTCTTTCTCGACGGGGTGTACGATTTCAAAGGACGCCGCCCGACGTTTCATCGGGCACCACGGCCGACTCGCGCCGAGCTCACGAAGCTGTTGCACACCATCGGCCGGCGGGTGGCCCGTTTGCTCGAACGCCTTGGCCTGCTCGTGCGCGACGCAGACAGCGACTACCTCGACTTCGAGCCCGGTGAGGCTTTCGATCAGCTCATCGGCGCCGCTAGCCACTACCGGATCGCCATCGGGCCCAACGCCGGCAGGAAGGCATTGACCTTGCGCACCGTCCCGGTACAGTCCGAACCCTTCCCATCCACCTTGCTCGCCAGGCTACCGGGCTGTTCGCTCCACGCCGCCACCGTCTGTGAAGCCGCCCAACGCGACAAGCTCGAAAAGCTCTGTCGCTACATCGCACGGCCCGCCATCGCCAACGAGCGGCTCTCGACCAACGATCGGGGACAAGTCATCTATCGGTTCAAGCAGCCGTTTCGCGACGGCTCCGCCCACGTCGTCCTCGACCCACTCGACTGCATCGCCGGCGTCCTGTCCGCCCTTGACCGCCGCTCCGCTCCAGCTCGACGACGCGCTCGCCAGCCTCCCTTCTTGCCCAACTCGACGCGCTTGACCAACGTCGCCCTCGCCCCCAACAACGGCTTGGCGTCGACCGATGATCGGCACGGACTCCGGGCCACCCGATTGCCCTCGACCTGTCTTTCCGAGGCGTTGCCCTAGAATCCGTGTTTCACGCTCACTGCCACGCCCCAAAAGGACGTATCGCCAGTTTCGGCGCTGTACAGGATCCTGTTGTCCGTGATGCCGGCGACCGCGGCCAGTTCCGCCGGTGCCTTGGTGGAAGCGTGGCCCCTGAGAACGTCCCAAGCCTTCTTCTCGGATGCAAACGTGTCGAACCAGA
This sequence comes from Candidatus Azotimanducaceae bacterium, assembly GCA_965248075.1. GTDB lineage: Bacteria > Pseudomonadota > Gammaproteobacteria > Pseudomonadales > Azotimanducaceae > VXNE01. Next base: position 644,425 of record CBDFIL010000001.1, read on the forward strand.
CCCTGCGCAGCTTGACGGCCACGCTCACCTCCGACGTCAGCGAGTAGTCGAATCCGGCGATGATCTGGAACCCTGAGAGGTCGTCGCTGAAGGAGTCGTCAAGCGCACTCACTACGCCTCGTGCCGCTTCCGGGACAATGTCCGCGTAGCCCCTCTGGTAGTACTGCCTGATCTCGTATGTCGTGCGCGACCAGCCGACGCCGATACCCGCGTATGGCCTGACCTTCGAAACGTCCGGAAAGTCGAAGTACAGGTTTGCGAACAAACCGTGCGCCCGACGTCATTCAGTTTGCCGAACGCGGCCAGGAATTCAGCGTCTTTGTTCGCGGCCGTTCCTGTTTGGGGAGTTTGACCCGAGGCGGCGTCAAATCCATTGTTGCGGTAGAAGTACTCCATCTCCGCCCGTAACGGCAGGCCAGCTACGCGACGGTAGCCAAGCACTAAACTCGCCATGACCCCGACGCTGTTCTCGCCGAATTCGTCAAGCCAGAAATCCTCGACCGGGTCGCTGCACCTTCTCCCGGCGGCGTACTCAAACGATTGGTAATCCGCCGCAGTCTCGGGAAAACCTGCCTTGCCCGCAAAATGCAGGTCACATCTGGTATCGACGATGGCATTGTTTTGAGTTGATTTCAGAGTCACCTCCGGCGCGATGGCGAAGCCCACTTCCACGCCGGCGTAGGCACCGACGTTCGCCCGCGCCATCTCCGCTCGGGCAACCGATCCTTCGCCAACAGGCGAAAGCAGGATCGCCACGAACAATGCAGTAGCTTTCTTCATCACACGTCTCCTTGCCCGGGGCGGCAAGATTGTCCGCCAAATCGTGGGCCGTCAAGAGATTGACGGCGGGTGTACCGAGGCTCCGCCCCACCAAGGCCCGTGATCCACATTCCCCTTCGCGGTGTCGTTCGGCCGCCGTCAGCGCAGATACCGTCCGTGCCCCATTGGCTCGTTGACCCGCACGCGTTGCTGGCGTAGGTTCCACCGCAACATGTGATGTCCGGGAAAGCCGCCATGGAAGAGAAGCGCGTCATCTGCGCAAGTTGCGACATCGCCTGTTCGGTGGTGGCGCAGGTGGACGAGGGCCGCGTCGTGAAGGTGCGGTCGTCGCGCAATCCCGTGTTCCGCGACAACATCTGCATGAAGGGCATCTACGCGCCCAAGGGGTTCGCCCATCCGGGCCGCATCCTGAAGCCGCTCAAACGGGTCGGCGAGCGCGGCTCGGGCAAGTGGGAAACCGTCTCCTGGGAAGCCGCCATGGCGGACATCGGCGAGCGCCTGAGCGACATCATCCACCGGTACGGGCCGGAGGCCTGGGCCGTTTCCACCAGCCAATGGAACACCAGCACGGACTACGGCTTGGGACGGCGGGTGATGAACCTGGTCGGCTCGCCGAACTGGATCAGCGGCGTGTCGCTATGCGCGGGCAACACGGCTGCGATCAACCGCATGACCTATGGCTGGTTCCCGTGGCCGGACTATCTGCAGACCAACTGCATCGTGCTGTTCGGGCACAACCCGAGGCGGCATAGCTGGACGCCGATCTACAACAACATCCGCCGGGCACAGAAGCGTGGGGCGAAGCTGATCGTGCTGGATCCGCGGCGCAGCGAGAACGCCGAACTCGCCGATCTGTGGCTGCCGCTGAAGGCGGGAACCGACGCCGCCATGTGTCTCGGCTGGCTCAACGTGATTCTCGACGAGGGGCTCTACGACGAGGATTTCGCCGCCCGCTGGACCCATGGCTTCGAGGCGTTCCGGGAGCGGGTGCGCGAGTATCCGGTCGAGCGGGTGGCCGAAATCACCGGCGTGGACGCGGAACTCATCCGAAAGGCCGCCCGGCTCTACGCCACCAACGGTCCGTCGATCATCCCCTGGACCCCGATCACCGATCAGCAACGCAACAGCACCTCCGCCATCCGTCTGCACTGCGCATTGCGGGCGCTCTGCGGCTATCTGGACGTCCCCGGTGGCGAGGCGTTGCAAGGTTTCAATCCGAACATCGTGCCGGAGTCGGAGATCGAGTTGCACGACGCACTGTCCGAAGCCCAACGCGCGAAGCAACTGGGCGCGGACAAGCACCCGGCCTTCACCTACCGCGGCACTGCGGCGTTGAAGGAGCCCACGCGCCGGGTCTGGGGTCACGATTACGCCAACCTCCTCACCGGCAGCTACATGGCCGTACCCCCGGCGGTGTTCCAGGCCATGGCCCACGCGGACCCCTATCCTGTCAAGGCGTTCTTCGTGCTCGGCAACAACGCGCTGATGAGCTACGCCAACATGCACCTCATTCACAAGGCGATCATGAACCAGGACCTCGTCGTCGTTCACGAGCAGTTCATGACGCCCACGGCCCAGCTCGCCGACTACATTCTCCCTGGGGACGCCTGGATCGAGCGGCCCTGGCTGCACGACGCGTGGGGCTGGACGGCACTGGCCCGGCCTTCCGAGCAGGCTATGCAGCCACCCGGCGAGTGCCGCAGCACCTTCGAGTTCTGGCGCCTGGTGGCGAACGAACTGGGCGTCGAAGAACAGTTTCCCTGGCGCACGATCGACGAGTTCCACAACTACCGTCTGCAGGCCACCGGCCTCACCTTCGACGAATTCGCGGCGCGCTTCGAGATCTATCCGGCCGGCATCCCCAAATTCAAGAAATACGAGAAGACCGGCTTCGCCACCCCCACCGGCAAGGTGGAACTGCACTCCACCATTCTCGAAGACCTCGGCTTCGATTCGCTGCCGTACTACCGCGAGGCGCCGCCGCCGAACGCCGAGTTCCCGTTGGCGCTGTTCACCGGCGTCCGCGAGCAGGAGTACTTCCAGACCGGCCACCGCCACATCCCCGAGTTGCGGCGCCGCAAACCCGAACCCGAGATGTACGTCAACGCCGCAACCGCCAGGCGGTGGGGCGTCGAACAGGACGAATGGGTGTCCGTGCGCTCCAAAACCGGCAGCGTCAAGCTCCGCGCCAGCATCCGCGACGACATGCCCGAAGATCTGGTCCGCGTCCCGCACGGCTGGTGGAAGCCGGAGATGCCCCAAGGCGCCGGCAAGCTCTCCGGCGCCTGGGACTACGCCGACGCCCAGGTCTGCCCGGACGACGAGGATTTTCTGGACCGGGAGCAGGGCATCCCCCACTTGAAAGGCATCCCCTGCCGGATCGAGAAGCTCGCGGCATGAAAGCGGACCAGCGCGCCTACCGGAGACGTGCTCGCGCCCACCGGCTGACCATGTGGCTCGTTTCACGCGCCAGCCGGCTCAACGGCTCGTGGATCGACCGGCTGTCGCTGCGCCTGGTGAACCGGCAAGCGAGGCCGAGGAACCCCGACCAAGACTTCATGCGCGATGAGATCGTCGACGCCGACATCGGCTTCACCGCGAACGAACTCGACGCCTTCCAGCGCGGCGTGCCTGAGCAAGTCCCTAGTGTAGTGTCTCGAACAAAATAGTGTTTATGTGGCATTCGCGATAGACTGCGTGGCATCGATGTTTTGTGGAGGGTGCGCGATGCGCGTTGCGGCGGAGATCGAGTTGTCGGGCAAGGACCGCGAACAGCTTGGGAAGTGGGCCGCGGCGCGGAGCGCGCCGGTGCGCCTGCGGGAGCGCGCGCGGATCGTCCTGCTGGCCGCGGGGGGCATGACGAACAAGGCGATCGCGTCGGAGCTGGGGATCGATGCGAACAAGGTGGGCCGCTGGCGGGCGCGGGTCGCCGCGGAGGGCGTGTCGGCGATCGAGAAGGAACGTCCTCGCGGCGCGAACCAGGGCGGCAAGGACAGCCGGGCGCAGGCGGAACTGCGCAGCAGGGTGATCGAGGCGACCACGCAGACGACGCCGCGGGACGCCACGCACTGGTCGTGCCGGTCGATGGCGCGGCATCTGGAGACGACGCACAGCTTCGTGAATCGGGTGTGGCGCGCGCACGGTCTCAAGCCGCACCTGATCCGGACGTTCAAGTTGAGCAACGATCCGCGTTTCGAGGAGAAGCTGCAGGACGTGGTGGGGCTGTACCTCGACCCGCCGGAGAACGCGGTGGTGTTCAGCTTCGACGAGAAGAGCCAGATTCAGGCGCTGGACCGGACGCAGCCGGGGTTGCCGATGAAGAACGGTCGCGGCGGGACGATGACGCACGATTACAAGCGCCACGGCACCACGACATTGTTCGCGGCGCTGAACATCGCGACGGGCGAGGTGGTCGGCAAGACCTATCGCAAGCACCGCCACCAGGAGGTGTTGAGGTTCCTGCGGGAGGTCGACAAGACGGTGCCGAAGGATCAGGAGATTCACATCGTGCTGGACAACTACGCGACGCACAAACACGAGAAGGTGCTTGGGTGGATCGAGCGCAAGAAGCGCGTGTTCCTGCACTTCACGCCAACTAGCGCGTCCTGGGCCAACTTGGTGGAGCGGTTCTTCGCGATGCTGACCGACAAGCAGATCCGGCGCGGGGTCTTCACGTCCGTGCCGCACCTTGAGAAACGCCTCCGGGAGTATCTGGATAGCTACAACAAGGCCCCCCGTCCCTTCGTTTGGACAAGGACGGTCGAGGAAATCATCGACAAGGTCGGCCGCGCACGGACGGCACTGGGCAAAGCGTCATAATCGTTACTTTGTTAAGGACACTACACTAGCGAGCGACATGGACGATAAGAGCTGCGCGGTTTAGGTGTTGACTTTCCCGCTCCGTTTCCAGTACGCCGACCGCGCCGGTCTCGACGCCTGAGGCGGCGATGAACCCGACCTCGTCTCGCCGAAAACGGACCTCGCACATCTGCTCCTGCGTCTCTACGACCAGCGATTCGCCGTACTCCGGACCGGTGGACTCACCAAGGGCGCAGTTCGTCGAGTTCGCCCGCCGCGTGGATGGGATCGGGGCATCACGGTGACCCACCCGCTGGTGCGGCGGCACCCCGTAACCGGGCTAAAGACCCTCTACGCCGTGACCGGCACAAGCCAGAGCTATTGTCAAATCTGGTGTACGGAGGGTTGGTCATGCGACGGCCCTGCTGTCCTCGATGACCTCGATACCGTCGTTGAACTTGACCCCCTCGATCACTTTGCCGAGCTGACGGAAGCCGCGTAGCCGCCGCCAGGACGTCTCCGCACTCATGCCCATCTTGTAGATCATCGAGAGCATCGTGCGGCGGGTGACGCAGCCCTTCGCCCGCGAGCTCCGATGGCGGATGGTGGCGAACGCCGACTCGATCACGTTGGTCGTGCGCAGATGCGTCCAGTGCGCGGCGGGGAAGTCGTAGAAGGCCAGCAGCTGCTCGCGATCACGCGCCAGGCACGCGGTGGCCTTGGGGTACTTGTCTTCGTAGCGTTCGATCCAGTCGTCGAACGCGCGCTCGGCCTGGGCGCGGGTCTCGGCCATCCAGATCTCCTGCAGTCCCTGCTTCGCCTTCGCCAACGCATCGCGCCAGCGATGCGCCTCGACCTTGGGGAAGTAGTTGAGGACGTTACCGGACTTGTGCATCCAGCAACGCTGGCTGCGGGTCTCGGGATACACCTCCGACAGCGCCGACCAGAAGCCCAGCGCACCGTCACCCACCGCCAGCTTCGCCGGCCGCGTGAAGCCACGCTGCTGCATCCCCAGGAGAACCTCGCGCCAGCTCTGCGTGGACTCCCGAACCCCGTCCTCGATGGCCAGGAAGTGCTTGTCGCCACGGGCGTTTACGCCGATCACCACCAGCACGCACAGGCGCCCGTCGTCGCCGCGCAGGCCGCTGTGGATGCCGTCCGCCCAGACGTACACCCAGTCGTCGGCAAGATCGCGCCGGCACCACTCCCGATACTCCTCGTCCCACACCCGCTTGAGCCGGCTCACCACGTTCGCGGACAACCCGCGGGCCGCTTCCTCACTTACCAGAGCGGCTACCGCCAACGCCGCCTTGGCGGCGCGCTCATCACTGACCCGTCGACACCCCGTGCAGGTACAGCCACGGAACCGCCGCATCGACGCTCGCACTGCGGCGCACGTACGGCAGCACCAACGAGGATCGGAACGGCTCCGCCGCTCCCGAGCGGCTGCGCGCCTTCGGCACCCGAACGTCCACCGCGCCTATCCCCGTCAGAATCTGCCGTTCCGGAAGATGACCGTTGCGCACCATCCGCCGCCGACCGTCTGGCAACTTCTCTTCCTCGAACGCCGACAGATACTCCCCGAACTCCGCCGACACCGCCGCCTCGATCAGCCGCCGCGCGCCGGCGCGAAGAAGATCCGTGAGCGGATCGGAAGCCGATACTGGCGCCGCCAGCGAAACCACATTATCGTTGCCCATGTGCGGTGTGCTCCTCTTGCCGAAACCGTGAAATCGCAAACTCGATTTCAGCAGAGACACGCCGCACGACTCAACTCACCCATACACCAGATTCGACCATAGCTCCTCGCCCGACGGCCAAGCCCCGGCTATACCACGGAGTTCCTAGACGGGCGGTATTCACGTTCATTCCGCCAAGCTCAGCGCCGCCTCAGCCCCCTTTCTGCCAACATGACTGAGACACCAGCAACCTTTGGAATTACTGTAGGGCGGTGGAGGTGAAGACCGATGACCGCAGAGAGAGACTCGATGACATTGAATGAGGTTGCCCTTCCGGCCCTGGGGGTCGAGGAGCGTAGCGACGAGGCGCCCAGGGCCGGAAGGGCAAGATCGACCCCGGACCCGGAGGTCGTCGCCAAGCCGAAGCGGCGCCAGTTCAGCGCAGAGTATCGGCTGCGGATCCTGGAGGAGGCGGAGCGCTGCACGCAGCGCGGCGAGGTGGGTCGGCTGCTTCGCCGTGAGGGGTTGTACAGCTCGCATCTGACGGCTTGGCGCAAGGCCCGGCGCAAGGGCTCGCTACGGGAGTTGGCCGCGAAGAAGCGCGGCGCGAAACCGGCCGAACGCAACCCGCTGGATGCGAAGGTGCGCGCGCTGGAGGCGCAAGTGACTCGTCTGCAGCACGAGTTGCACACCGCGCACACGATTCTGGACGTGCAGGGAAAAGTTGCCGGGCTGCTGGGATTGAACCTCGAACGCGCGCCGCGCTCCTGATGGCCGCCCGACCGCTTGCATTGCAGGTCGGTGTGGCGCCGGCCTGCCAGGCGCTGGGCGTGTCGCGGCCTTCAAGAGCCGAATCTGCTCCGCGGCTTCGACTCGTCGGAGCCGGGTTTCAATGCTCATGCCTCGTACCCCGTAACTTGCAGATCACACGCAGGAGGGAGCATGCCGGCCGTGTCAGGCGCGCGCAGCCTTCCCGGCGTCCCACGCCGCGAACGATCCGCCCTCTTCGGCAAGACGTTTCAGGAGCGGCGCGGGCCGCCACGCATCGCCGAACTCCTGGTGGAACGCCAGGATGTCACGGTAGATTTCTGCGAGGCCCACCTGGTCGGCGTAGTACATCGGTCCGCCGCGGTACTTCGGGAATCCGTAGCCGTAGACATACACCACGTCGATGTCGCTCGCCCGCAGTGCGATGCCATCGTCGAGCAGCTGCGCTCCGATGTTGACCAGGGGATACAGACAGCGCTTCAGCACCTCCGCGTCGTCGATCTCGCGCCGCGCGATGCCGAGCTCCGCCGACGTCTCCTCGATGATCCTCGCCACGTCCGGGTCGGGCTGTCCGCGACGGCTGCCTTCCGGGTAGGCGTAATAGCCGGCATTGGTCTTCTGCCCGTAGCGGCCGAGCTCGCAGAGCTTGTCGGGCACCAGCGCCGTCAACGGCTTGTCCTCCGGGGCCATGCCCGACATCTTGCGCGCGCGCCAGCCGAGGTCCAGGCCCACCAGGTCGTTCATCGCGAACGGCCCCATGTTGAAGCCGAAGTCGAGAATCACCTTGTCCACCTGCTCGGGCTGGGCACCGTGCAGGATGATCTCGCCGGCCTGGCTGGTGTAGCCGCCGAGCATGCGGTTACCGATGAATCCGGGCGCATTCGCGGACATCACCGGGATCTTGCCGATCGTCTTGCCAAGCGCCATCACGGTGGCCAGCGTCTCCTTGCCCGTGTCCGCGCCACGCACCACCTCGAGCATCTGCATGATGTTGGCCGGGCTGAAGAAGTGCATGCCGATGACATCTTCCGGTCGCTTCGTCATGGCGGCCATCTGGTCGACATCCAGTGCCGAGGTGTTGCTCGCGAGCACGGCGCCGGACTTCATCGTGGCATCGAGCTGCTCGAAGATCTGCTTCTTCAGGTCGAGGTTCTCGTAGACCGCCTCGACGACCACGTCCGCATCGCCGATGGCGTCGTACTCGAGTACGCCCTCGATCCGCGCGATGCGGGCGTCCATCTCCTCCTGCGTGATGCGCCCGCCCCGCACCATGCGCCCGTAGTTCGTCCTGATGACGCCCAGTCCCCGATCCAGTGCTTCCTCGTTCATCTCCAGCACCTTGACCGGAATGCCGGCATCCGCGAAGGACATGGCGATGCCACCGCCCATCAGGCCGCCGCCGACGGTGGCCGCACTCGTGATGCTCTTCTTCGGGGTGTCCGCCGGCACGTCGGGAATCCGCGCGCCCTGCCTTTCCGCGAAGAAGACATGAATCATCGCCGCGCGCTGCTCATGGTCGTGGCAGACCTGGAAGTTCGCGCGCTCGGCGCGGATGCCCTCGTCGAAGTCGTCGATCTCGACGGCCGCCTTGACCGACTCGAACGCCATCAGGCCATTGATCTGGCCGCGCATGCGCCGCGCGAGGTACGCCTCGCCAGCCTTGAAGACGTCCGCATTGGCGCGGTCCGCCTCGACCTTGTCGCGCCGGTTGCGCACCAGCGGATGAGGACCGCCGGCGGCGGCCCTGGTTCTCGCGAAGGCCAGGGCACGCTCGACGAGGTCGCCGGCCGCGATCTCGTCCACGATGCCGAGCGCCAGGGCTTCCTCGGTCTCGAACGGATCGCCCGAGAGGATCGCGTCCATGGCGCGTTCGGCGCCAATCAGGCGCGGCAGCCGTTGCGTACCGCCCCCGCCCGGCAGCAGACCGATCTTGATTTCCGGCAATCCCGTCGGCGCGCCGGGCGCCGCGATGCGGTAGTGGCAGGTGAGTGCGTGTTCCAGACCGCCCCCGAAAGCCGTGCCGTTGATCGCCGCGACCACGGGCTTGGCACTGCCCTCGACGATCTCTCCCGCCGGTCGGTTCGGTATCTCGTCCGGATTCGGCGTCTTGCCGAAGTCCCGGATGTCCGCACCCGCGATGAAGGCACGTCCCTTGCCCGTGATGACGACCGCATCCACCCCGTCGTCCGCCAGCGCGGTTTCGAGATGCCGGGACAGGTAGAACCGTACCCCCGAACTCATCGGGTTGACCGGCGGGTTGTCGATGGTGAGGAGCGCGACGCGGTCGCGCACCTCGTAGTGAACCGTGCCCAGCAGTGCCATGTCCTGTTCCCGGATGGAAAACGCGCCAGTATACCGGCGTCGGCTGCCGCGGAGCACGGGCGCCACCGCGACCGGCCGGCGGCAGACCCGATCCGTGCGACACTCGTGCGTCGACCTCCACGAAGCCCGCGTTGTGATGAAGAGCATTGCCCGCCATGGCGTCGCCGCCATGCTTGCCGCCACGATCCCCCTCGCCGCCCAGTCCTACTCTCCGGACGCCGACCGGAAATACCCTGGCACGGTCTACTGGGGCGACACGCACGTCCACACCAGCTATTCCACCGGCGACGCCAATCTCATGGGCGGCAACGTGGTCAGCCCCGCGATCGCCTACCGCTTCGCGCGCGGGGAAACCGTCACGGCCAACAACGGCATGCGCGTGCGCATCCGCAGGCCGCTGGACTTCCTCGTGATCGCGGACCACGCGGAGAACCTGGGCGTCGCTGCGAGCCTGCGGGCGGGCGATCCCAACCTGCTCGATGCGCCCGGCGGAGAGGCGCTCCATGACCTCTTCCGCGCACACCAGGCGGACCCGAACGCCGGACGGCTGCGGTTGCCGCCCCACACGCTGGGCAACGACTACATCCGCTCTATCTGGAGTACCGTCGTCGCCACCGCGGACGCATACAACGACCCTGGCCAGTTCACCGCGTTTTCGGGCTACGAGTGGTCGTCCCTCGGTACGGTCGACGGAGTGTTCGGCAACCTGCACCGGGTCGTCGTGTTTCGCGACGCCGCCGCCCGGACCGGACGAATCCTCCCCTTCAGCGCCTACGACAGCCGTCATCCCGAAGACCTCTGGGGCTTCCTGGAGCGCTACGAGGCCCGCACCGGCGGTCGCGCCCTCGCTATTCCACACAACGGAAACGTGAGCAACGGGGCCATGTTCGCCTTGACCGACTCCCACGGCGGACCCCAGGACGCAGACTACGCGGCCCTGCGCAGCCGCTTCGAACCCGTCTACGAAGTCACCCAGATCAAGGGTGACAGCGAGACGCATCCCGTGCTCTCCCCGACCGACGAGTTCGCGGACTTCGAGACCTGGAACAGCTGGGCGGGCGGCACCATGGAGCCCGGCTCGCACCCGTGCTGCCCGGACTGGGAGACGGCCGATTTCGAGGCGCGCAAGCGCGGCGAGTACGCGCGCTCCGCCCTGCGCAGCGGCCTCGCACAACAGGCTCGGCTCGGCGTCAATCCCTTCAAGTACGGCCTGATCGGCAGCACGGACGCGCACACGTCCTTCGCAACCGCCGACAACGAGAATTTCTGGGGCAAGTATTCGATGACGTTCCCCTCCCCGACGCGCATTTCGGACCCGATGGTGCCCACGTGGTCCAGCCCGATGAACTGGGAGACGGGCGCGGCCGGCTATGCGGGGGTGTGGGCGCGCGAGAACACACGCGAGGCGATCTTCGATGCCCTGCAGCGCCGGGAGGTATACGCCACCACCGGGCCGCGCATGACCGTGCGGTTATTCGGCGGCTGGGACTTCACACCCGCCGACGCGCTGGCTGCGGACGTCGCCCGACCCGGCTACGCCCGCGGCGTGCCAATGGGCGGTGACCTCCCGCCAGCCTCCGGCCCTGTACCCACGTTCGTGGTGGTGGCAACGAAGGACCCTGACGGGGCGAATCTCGACCGTGTCCAGATCGTCAAGGGCTGGCTTGCCGAGGACGGGACGACGTACGAGCGCGTGCATGACGTCGCGCTATCCGACGGCCGCTCCGTCGGCCCGGACGGCGGGAGTGTGCCGGTCGGCTCCACGGTCGACGTGGCCGACGCGTCCTACACCAACGCGATCGGCGACCCGGAGCTCCGTGTGACCTGGACCGACCCCGACTTCGACGGCGAGCATCCCGCCTTCTATTACGTACGCGTGCTGGAGATCCCGACGCCGCGCTGGACGGCGTACGACGCGAAATTCTTCGGCATCCGCGAGTTGCCCGAGGGCATTCGGATGGTCAGCCAGGAACGGGCGTACACGTCGCCGATCTGGTTCTCGCCGTAACGCGCGGGGAGACTCAGTCCAGGTCCGGAACGACGTCCCCTGAACCTGCGATCGCCTCCACCGCCTTGGCCGCCGACAGCAGAAAGGCGTCCTGGCGCAGCGGTGCGATCAGTTGCGCCCCGACCGGGAGTCCTGCCGCGAAACCGCACGGCAGCGAGAGTGCCGGGCAACACGCCACCGTGATCCGGCTGCAGCTCTGCATCCACTCGATGTAGGTCTGCATCGCCCGACCCTCGATCTCGCGCACCCAGTCCGTCTCGATGTCGAACGGCTGCACCTGCGTCGTCGGGCCGATGAGGAGATCCACGTCCTCGAAAAAGCTGGCCACCCGGGCCACCAGGGCCGAGCGAGCGCCGATCACCCAATCCTCGTCGGCGTGGGTCAGACGCTCTCCTGCCTCCGTATTCCAGCGGATCGTGTCCTTGAGTTCCGCCTTTTGCGCATCCGGGAGGGGCCCGAAACGGGCGCGGAACCGGCCGGCGCGCAGGATGTGGAAGATGCGGTCGGCGTCCGCGAGGTCCGGCGCCGCATCCGTGACGACGGCGCCCGCCTCGGCAAGCGTGTCGCGCAACGACCGCAGGGTCGCACGGATGGGCGCGGCCACGGGCAGGTTTCCGAAATCCTCCGTGACGGCAATCCGCAAACCCGCAAGCGGAACCGGCGTCACGGTGCGGAAGGTCTCACCCGCTTCGGGCAGGACGTTCGTGACCCGCGGATCGGGGCCGGCGATCGCCGACAGCAGCAGCGCGAGATCGTCCACGTTCCGCGCCATCGGCCCCTGGGTGCTGAGGTCCGTCCAGGCGCCGTGCTCATTCCAGCCGAACGGCACGCGGCCGGGGGAGGGCCGAAAGCCCACCACGTTGCAGAACGCCGCAGGGTTGCGCAGGGACCCGCCCGTGTCGCTGCCGTCCGCGATAGGAATGAAACGCGCCGCGAGCGCCACCGCGGCCCCCCCGCTGCTGCCGCCGCAGGTGCGCGTGCGGTCATGGGGATTGCGTGTGGCGCCGAAGACCCGGTTGAAGGTCTGCGAACCCGCGCCGAATTCGGGGGTATTCGTCTTGCCGATCGTCACCGCGCCCGCCGCCTTGATGCGGGCCACCAGAAACGAGTCCTCCCGGGGTACGTTGTCGGCGAACAGGGGCGATCCATAGGTGGTACGCAAGCCGGCGGTCGCCGTCAGGTCCTTGTGCGCGATGGGCAGTCCTGCCAGCGGCCCCGAGAGCCGTCCCGACCCGGCCAGCGCCCGCGCCTCTTCGAAGCACCGGGTCACGACGGCGTTCAGTGCGCCGTCGTAGCGTTCGATCCGCTCGATGTGGGCGTCGAGAACCTCCAGAGGCGACACTTCCCGCGACGCCAGCAGCCGTCGCAGTTCCACCGCGGATTGAAAGCAGAGGTCGGTCGGCCCGGTCATCTGGTTACTCCCGGCAGTGTTGTGCAGGCTACGGGCAACGGCGAGTGCCGGACGCCGCAGGGGCGCTCCAGGCTCGCCGGGTGGCGCAAGACTACCAGCCTCGCCCGGCCACGGCCCCGTGCCTGCGCAGGTCTTTTGACAACACCCACCGCGAGGCGCAGCATCGGGCCGAAGAGGAGGGGCTTCCATGACGCAATTCGACTTGCGCATCAAGAACGGGACGATCGTCGACGGCACGCGCGTTCCGCGTTTCAAGGCCGACCTCTGGATCAAGGATGGCCGCATCGCGCAGATCGGGGGGCGCGCCCAGGGTTCCGCGGCCCGCGAGATCGACGCCCAGGGGCTGATCGTCGCCCCCGGTTTCGTGGACCTGCACACGCACTACGACGCCCAGATCCAGTGGGACCCGTACTGCACCATCTCCGGCTGGCACGGCGTCACGTCCGTGGTGCTCGGCAACTGCGGCTTCGGCTTCGCGCCGGTTACTCCTGACGGCCGCGACCGGGCGATGCTCACCATGTCGCGCACCGAAGCCATCCCCTTCGATTCCATGAAGGCCGGGATGCTCTGGGACTGGGTGACGTTCCCGGAGTGGCTTGCCTCCCTCGAGCGCATGCCGAAGGGCGTCAACTGCCTGACGTACATGCCCATCGCACCGCTCATGACGTGGGTGATGGGCCTCGCAGCCGCCAAGACGCGCCCGGCCACCCGCCAGGAGCAGGCCGAGATGAAAGCTCTCCTGCACGAGGCGATGGACGCGGGGGCCTGCGGATTCTCGCTGCAGCGGCTCGGCGAGCACTCCGTGCAGGCGGACTTCGACGGCACGCCGATGGTCACGGATACGATGTGCGACGAGGACGTGCTGGCGCTCGCCGAGGTGCTTGCCGAACGCGACGAAGGCTTCATCCAGATTACCCAGTTCACCGGCGATCTGGACAAGGATCTGGCGTTCCAGGAGAAGCTCGCCGCCGTCAGCGGCCGGCCGATCCTGCACAACGTCGTCGCGGTCATTCCGAAAAAGCCCGCGGTGCACCGCGAACGGCTGCAGTGGCTCGACGACGCGAACGCCAGGGGCCTGCGCATCTTCGGTCAGAGCTTCACCATGCGCACCGGGTTCGCCTTCACGCTCGAGCACTGGAACCTGTACGACTCGAGCCCGGCGTGGAACCGTGCGACGACCGGCACGTTCGAGGAGAAGATGGCGAAGATGCAGGATCCCGAGATCCGCGCCGCCATCCGGGCCGAGACCGACGCGGCCATCGAGAAGCTGGGCCGTACGCAGGCCCTCGGCGGACCGATCGAGGAGCTCCTGATCCAGTCGGTGGACGAGTGCGAGAACGCCGAGCAACTCGCGTGCCACGTCGGCAAGACCGTACAGCAGGTCGCGGACGAATGCGGCAAGCACCCCATCGACACCATGCTGGACCTCTCCGTTGAAGGCGGGCTCAAGGTCGAGTTCCTGGGCCGCGACCGGGGCCAGAACGCGGAGTACATGGCCGAGATGATCACGGCACCGTACTCGATCCCGGGCGTCTCCGACGGTGGAGCCCACACCAAGTTCTTCACGGGCGGCGCCTTCACGACGGACTTCCTGGCCTGGATGGTGCGCGACGAAGGCAAGGTGTCGCTGGAGGAAGCGCACTACCGCCTGAGTTTCCTGCCCGCCTTCGCGGCCGGTTTCCGCGACCGCGGATTCCTGCGCGAAGGCGCTCCGGCCGACATCGTGGTGTACGACCTCGACGCACTCGAAGTCACGCCGCGGTGGGTGGGAGACATCGCACACGACTTCCCGGCCAACGAGTGGCGACGGGTGCAGCGGGCGACGGGCTACCGCGCGATCCTGGTCAACGGGGAGCCGACCTTCGAGGACGGCGAGTGCACCGGGCGCACGCCGGGACGCCTGCTGCGGCACGGCCAGGCATAGGCCCGGTTCGTAGCCATCGTTTTTCTGGCAGCCGCTCGGTAACGAACGGCCGCCCGGTGCCGTCGTCCCCGCCCCGGTAACGGCGCCCTCCTTGTCAGGCAACCGGCCCCTCTGCGCAGGGCAGCCGACCCTGTGGCGGCTCGGCCCGACGGAGATCGTGGACCTTGGCGGCGTGGTCGGGCTGGCGGGTTACGCGACCCTTGCGTGGACATCCCACGGCTTCGCAGGAGAGCCCGGCCTGGCTGGCTTCTTCGGAGTCCTGGCTTGGGTCTCCCTGCCGTGGCTGTTCGTGTTCGCATGCTTTCGACACTGTCCGCACGCGCTGCCGGTCGGACGGCTGGTCCTCTGGGCGGTCCTGTTCCGGTCCTGCGGCCTGTTCGG
Source organism: Candidatus Azotimanducaceae bacterium (assembly GCA_965248075.1). Lineage (GTDB taxonomy): Bacteria > Pseudomonadota > Gammaproteobacteria > Pseudomonadales > Azotimanducaceae > VXNE01. Next base: position 659,496 of record CBDFIL010000001.1, read on the forward strand.
GATCCCGCTGTTCGAGGACGACTGGTTCCGCTATCTCTGGGACGGCTACCGCTTCGTGGAGGCCGGGACGCCGTACGGGTGGCCGCCGGCGGCGTCCTTCCTCGATGCCGACGTGCCCGTGGCGATGCAGCGCGTCCTCGACCAGGTCAACTATCCGGACGTCCCGACCATCTATGGTCCCACGACCCAGTACGTATTCGGGCTCGGCTACCTGATCAGCCCCGGTTCCCTCGTCCCCCTGCAGCTCCTGCTGGTCGCGGCCGACATCGTGCTGATACGCATGTTGCTCTCCGTCGCCGCACCCGGGTTCGTCCTGCTGTACGCCTGGTGTCCGCTGGTGGTGAAGGAAATCGCGTTCACCGCCCACCCGGACGGCCTTGCGGTCTGCCTCGCATTCGCCGCCGTACTACTGCGGCAGCGGGAGTTCGCCGTGGCCGCCGCGGCCTGCCTCGCCCTCGCGGTCGGCGCCAAGGTCTTCGCGCTGCTGCTCGCTCCGTTCGTGCTCGCACGCACGCCGCCTCGGGCATGGATCGCGTTCGTCGGCGTCATCGCGCTCCTGTACCTGCCATTCGTCATCCAGGGGAGTACCGACCTCCCGACACTCGCCCTGTTCGCGACCACCTGGGAGTTCAACGCGGCCTTGTACGGGGTCGTGTCCGAATGGCTCGCGCCGGATGCCGCGCGCCTGCTGCTGGGCGGCGTCCTGTTGGCGTTCGGCGCCACCTACTGGGTGCACCATCTCCGCCAGGCCCCGGGGCAGATCCCCCGGGGGGACTGGATCTTCGGAGCCTTCCTGCTCGCGGCGCCGGTCATCAACCCCTGGTACGCACTTTGGTTCCTCCCCTTCGCCGTGGTCTACCCCAGTCGGTGGGCGTGGACGGCCTCTTCGGTCCTGCTCCTTGCCTACCTCACGGGGGTCAACCTCGACAACGCGGAGCTGGATCCGTTCGTGCAGCCGTGGTGGGTGCGGCCGCTCGAGTTCGGAGCCACCCTGGGCGCGCTGGGTCTCGACCTTCGGCGACAGAGATCGTTCGCCAGCCCGCGCCGCGCGGACCCGCACGACCAACGGTAGTCCGCCGCCCTCCACAACCGGCAAGGGCCGCGAAACCGCCATCCCTGCATGCCTCCCGACCACCCTTTGCGGAGTCGAATTCACGTACCGCACCGGTGAAATCTCTGCGATACTCGCGCCGTCCGGCGGTACGCCGAAGGCATGATCAGGAAGGCTGAAACATGCGCAGTCCCGTCAACATCACCGTCTTTCGTTGGGCAGGTGCCTGGGGTCCGTTCAAGGTCAGCATCCCGTGCGGTGAGTGCGCGCTCACGGGCGACATCATCCGCAACTGCATGCAGACGGATCTGGCCGGGATCGACATCGAACTCGATCTGCGCGACTGGTTGAGCGAATGGTGGCGCCCCCTCGTGAAGGGCGGCTGGCACGCACCCATCGTCATGGTGAACGGCCAGGTCATCTCCCAGGGGATCGCGCTGAACCGGGGCGTACTCGTCCAGACGGTCATCGAGGCAGCGACGGCCGACACCCCACTGCAAGGCAACCACATCTACGGCAAGCCCGGGTGCCCGCATTGCGTCCGGGCAAAGGGCTACCTGGAGGAGGCCGGCGTCCGGAACCAGTACCACGACGTGATCGAGGACACGCGGGCGCTCTACGAGATGCTGGCCCGCGTGAAGCCGATCATCGGGCCCAAGACCCCCGTCACCGTCCCGCAGATCTGGATCGACGGCGAGTACGTGGGCGGCGCCGATGCCCTGCAGGAAACGCTCGGCCTGGACCAGGTGGAGCCGAACCCGGAGCGTGGCCAGTGTTCGCTGTCGCCCATGCGCCGGGCCCACGCCTGACATCCCGTAGCGCTTCCGCACGACTTCGATGTATCGGAACCTGACCGTCGGCGCGGTGATGCCCGCGCTGAACGAAGAGCGGTCCATCGGTATCGTGGTGCGCGACCTGCTGGGCTTGCGCAACGACGACGACGCCCCCGTCATCGACGATGTCGTCGTGTGCGACAACGGCTCCACCGACGCGACCGCGGCAAGCGCCACGGCAGCCGGCGCGCGCGTCGTGCGCGAGGAACGAGCCGGATACGGCAGCGCGTGCCTTGCTGCCCTGGCCGTGCTGCACCCAACGGACATCGTCGTCTTCACCGACGGCGATCACGCGTTCCACGCAAGCCAGGCCACCCGTCTCCTGGACGGCATCGTGGACAGGGCCGATCTCGTCATCGGGTCGCGCACCCTGGGTCGGCGCGAGCGTGGCGCGCTGACACGCAGCCAAACCGTCGGTAACGCCGTCGCAGCGGTACTGATCCGCCTGCTGTTCGGCCAACGTGTGACCGACCTCGGCCCCTACCGCGCCATCCGGGCAGGAGCGCTGGCCCGGCTCGGCATGTCGGACCCGGCCTTCGGCTGGACGGTGGAAATGCAAGGTGAAGGCATCCAGCACGGCTTGACGACCGTGGAGGTGCCCGTGGACACGCGGGCTCGCATCGGCGAGTCGAAGATCAGCGGCACCCTGCGCGGCGCGGTCGGCGCAGGAACCGGCATTCTCGGAACGATCGCCAGGTTGCGCTGGCGACGTCGCGCTCCACAACCAGTACTCGCAGTACTCGAAAGGAGGGGCAGGAGATGATCCCGATCACGCGTTCCTTCCTGGCGGCCTCGCTCGCGGCGGCGCAGGTGCTCTCGGCCGGGTTCGCCTGGGCAGCTCCCAAGGCCGAGCTCATTCCCATGTGGCACGCCAGCGACGATGCAAGTGGCACGACGGTCGATCACGGCGTCTGGCAGGAGATCCTGGACGTCTGTCTCTCGGAGCATCCCTCCGGCATCAACCGTCTCGACTACGGCGCCTTGCAGGCGAGCGCCGAACACCGCGAACGACTCGCAGCCTATATCGGCGCACTCGCCGCGATCGATCCGCGCACACTGGCGAAAGCCGAGCAGATGGCCTACTGGATCAACCTCTACAACGCGGTGACGGTGTCCGTGGTCACCGAACACTATCCCGTGGAGTCCATCCAGGACATCTGCGACAGCCTGTTCACCTTCGGCCCCTGGACGATGGATCTCGTCACGGTGGCGGGTCAGCCACTGACGCTCGACGACATCGAGCACGGCATCCTACGCCCCATCTGGCGCGACCCGCGCATCCACTACGCCGTGAACTGCGCGAGCCTCGGCTGTCCCAACCTCGCGACGCAGGCCTACCGCCCGGACAACCTCGAGGCACTCCTCGAGCAGGGCGCCACGGAGTACATCAACCATCCCCGGGGCGCACGGGCAACGGCAGATGGCCTCCTCGTCTCCAGCATCTACGACTGGTTCCAGGAGGATTTCGGTGGCTCCGACGCCGGCGTGTTCACGCATCTGAAACGCTATGCGACGCCGGAACTGGCCGAGACCCTCGACCGCTACAGCGACTTCGACGACGAATACGACTGGAGTCTCAACGCCCCCTGACCCTGGTACACCGCCGGAGACCACCCTCATGACACGCAATCGACTGCTGCTGCTGGCCGGCGTCGTCCTTCTGGTCGCGCTCTTCTTCTATTTCGAGCTGCACCTGTACTTGAGTCTGGAGCTCCTCCAGGCCCAGCGCGCGACCGCGGTCGAGTTCCGCGATGCCAACCCGTGGCTGTCGGCGTTCGCCTTCCTCGGGTTCTATATCGCGGTGACCGGGCTCTCGCTGCCCGGGGCGGCCATCATGACGCTCGCCGCCGGCGCCATCTTCGGCCTGGCGGTCGGCCTCGTGATCGTGTCCCTCGCCAGCACCATCGGCGCCACCCTCGCCTTTCTGCTCGCCCGCTACCTGTTCCGCGATGCCGTACAGAGACGTTTCCCCAAGGTGCTCGAGCCCGTCAACCGGGGCGTCAGCAAGGACGGCGCCTTCTACCTCTTCGCACTGCGGCTGGTGCCGGCGTTCCCGTTCTTCGCGATCAATCTCGCCATGGGATTGACGCCCATCCGCATCTGGACCTTCTTCTGGGTCAGCCAGGTGGGGATGCTGGCCGGAACCGCGGTCTTCGTGAATGCCGGGCGCGAGATCGGTCAGCTGGAGTCCCTGTCCGGCATCCTCTCGCCGACGCTGCTTCTGTCGTTCGCCCTGCTGGGGGTCTTTCCGCTGATAGCCAGGAAAGCCGTCGCCTATCTCTCCGGGCGATTTGGGAAGACGTAGGCGATCCGGCGTTGCCACCCGGGACGGGACAGGGCTACGCTTGCCGCGCTCATGGCCAGTGACCTCCCCAACCAGTGATCAGTGTCACCCTGGTCGACGCGAACGCCTACGAGGTCGTTGTCGGCAACGGGAAAAGAACGGTGCACCGGGTACGGATGCACCCCGATTACTACCGGCAGCTCTCGGACGGCGCGTTCACCCACGAATGGGTGATCGTGCAGGCCTTCCAGTTCCTCCTCGAACGGGAACCCGGCGTGGAACTGCCGTCCGAGTTCGACCTGGCCGCCCTCGCGGCCGACTTCCCGGAATTCGAGCCCGAGGTCGACCGCCGGCTGCACCGACGCTAGGAGTTTTCGCAGCGGATTCGCTGCGCTGACGCGCAGGGAACAGATTCCGTCCCGTATCGAATTCGTGCACGGTCCCGGCGCGGGCATTGTAGCTGTCCACGGTGGGTCCACCGCGCAGACATGCAAGGAACATGGGTGGGGCGACGCGCGCCAGCGGCTCGCGGAGGCGCTTTTCGTGACCCAGTTAAATCAATGGCTTACGTTTATGTTCCATGAAAGTTTCCCCCCCGGCGCGCCGGGGCACTGACGTGCAGGAAACAAGGGCGGCGGCCGCCGCCTAGGCACCTTGAGTTATGTTAAATAGCGTTCTGCCAACCCGTTGAATTAAAAGGAGTTCGGTTTTTGTTCCATGCGAGGGGACGGGCTTGTCCCGTCCCGTTCCTGCGGCTTGCACGACTCCGGGACGGGCGACCACAAGGGTCGCCCCTTGCATGGAAGTCGCGCCAAGGGAACGCAGTGACCGCCGGTGCAACTTCCATGCAAGGACGGCGTGGCTGGGCCGGAGGCGCGCCGGTGCGTAGCGAGCTTGCGAGCGAGCGCCGGGCCGGCTATGGGGCGCTACAACCGTGCCGAGTTACCCGCCAAGCCTAGCGTGGGGAACCACAGCGCATTTGCTCCATGCCCGTCAGACCTTGGGTCCTCCACGCCGCTTGGACGGCGCATCTGTGTTTTGGCCCCCGCGGGAGTTTCGCGTGAGCGAAACTCCCGCCCGTCCGCCAGGACGGGCCGCGAAACGAAGTTCGTGCGCTACCAGCCGTTCCAGTGCGTGATCGTCGATGCCGCGGGCCGCTTCGCGCGCTTGAAGTCGGTGCCCACGGTATAGGCCACCGGCAGCAGCGCCACCTGCATGACGTTCTCCGGGATGCCGAGCAGTTCGGCGGCCTCGCGTTCGTGCAGGAGGTGGAGTGTCGTCAGGCACGAGCCGAGACCGCGTGCCCGCAGTGCAAGCTGGAAGCTCCACACCGCCGGAAAGATGGACCCGAAGAGCCCCGCCATCATGGCGGCCAGCGCGTTCTCCGGCGGTCGCCCCTCGATACAGGGAATCACGTGCACGGGCACTTCGTGCAGATGTTCCATCAGGTACAGCGCGGAGCCGAACACGCGTTCGGTCTGCACGTCTCCCGACGCGGCGGACTGCGCCCCGGCAGACGCCAGATAATCCTCCCCGGCCCGTCGATAGAGGTCCGCCAGCGCTCGTCGCCGGTCCGCGTCCTCCACCACCACCCAACGCCATCCCTGACTATTGCCACCCGTCGGGGCCTGCATCGATAGCCCGATGCACTCCTCGATGACATTCCGGGCAACCGGGCGGCCCAGGTCGAGGCGCCTGCGCACCGCCCGTGTGGTTGCGAGCAATGCATCGCAGACTGCCAGATCGAATTCCATGCCTGTCTCCCGCTGACGATCAGAAGAACATTACATCACGGCGCGTCGGCGCAGGGTTGCGCGGACTGGCACGAGCGGCACAGGAAGGACGAGCGTGACCGCACGACCACTCGGCGATCGACAGGGCGGCGTCGCGCCCGGCTCGCCACGATGACACACACAGCGGAATGCGAAGACCCAAAATCCCCGCGGTGCGTGTATTCTGACTCCATGGGCTCGATTCTGCCCGACGGCGAAGACGCCGTGTCCCGCACCCGATCCGCCATCGACGCGGCGCTTCGCCGGCGGGCGCGATTTGCCGTCGACTGGCTCGGTGCGAAGGGCGTGCGGCCCAACCACGTGACCGTGGCCGGCCTCCTTGTGGTCCTCACCGCCGCGCCCCTGATCGCGAACGGATGGCTGGTCCTGGGAGGCATCGTCTTCCTGTTCGGCAGCGCCCTCGACGGTCTCGACGGAGAACTCGCCCGCCGCGACGAGGGGGAAGGCGCTTCGCCGTTCGGCGGCGTCCTGGACGCCACCGCCGACCGCGTCGGCGAGGGGGTGACGTTCGCGGCACTCGCGGCCTGGTTCGCCGGATCGGGGGACACTTTCGCGGCGGTCGCGACCGTCCTGGCCCTGACCGGAGCGAACCTGACCAGCTACGTGCGCGCCCGTGCGGAGGCGGCCGGTACGGAGTGCCGCGTGGGAATCTGCACCCGTCTGGAGCGCGTCGCGATCCTCGGCATCGGCATCGTGATCCACCTGCCCGAAGTCGCCGTATACGCGCTCACGGTACTCACCTTCGTGACGGTCGGGCAGCGATTGTGGGCCGTGCGCCAAGCGCTCGGCTGAGAATCCCAACGACCCGGAGGGTCGCACAGGCCGTCGGACTGTCACCGCCTGGACGGCGCACCGACATTGGTTCCACGGGAGTTGCGCGCCAGCGGAACTCCCAACGCGAACGAGTTCGCGCTCGCGCCTACCGCCTCTCGCGGGCGCCGGCCCCGGCCCGCTTCTTCGATTTCTTCGGTCGGCGCACACCGTAGGTACCCCGCCTGATCTTGCCGCGCCGCGTTCTGATATCGCCCTTGCCCATGGCGTTCGTTTCCCTGTGTTCGGTGTACCGCAGCCGGCGCTGCTCATTCGAACCCGCGGCCGACGATCAAAGACCCCAGCATTCTAGCTCGTTCGCAAACACCAGCGGGCCCCCGTAGTGTTCCTCGAGCGCCCGGCGGCTCGGCGTCTCGCGCCCGAGCGTGCGCGAGGTGCGATAACCGAGCACCACCATGCGCGCATTCGCCCGCGCCGCTATCCGCCCGATCTGCGACGGCCGCACGTACCGATCGCGCACGGTCCCACGAGCACCCTCCGGTATCGCCAGGTGAATGACCAGCGCATCCACATCCTTGGCGAACTTCGCCACGACATCCTTGCGATTGCTGAAGTTCCCGGTAAACACGACCGCCTGTCCTCCGAGCTCCGCACGCCACGCGATGCTGGGAGCATCTCCATGGTGCACGGGAATCGCGAAGAGGCTCAGGTCCTTCGTCCCGAACCGGGCCCACCGCCGCTGCCCCATGACCGGAACGTCGCGGATGTTGATCCGGTAGCCGTCCGGATCGCGAAAGGTCAGATAATCCGAGAGCGCGGGAAAGGCGCCGGCCGGACCGATCAGACGCTCGATGAGTTCGCGCGTCGAGGGATAGCGCTCGTTCCCGTCCGGGCCGAACACCGGCAGCGGCCGCGTGCGTCCATCCGACCCGGCCACGAAGGTCGGGAAGTCCGACGTGCGGTCCGCCCCGACGTTGGTGAACACGATGGCATCGAGGTCCGCGAAGTCCGCGCCGGCCTCGCCGAACCGTACCGCGCTACCCGGACCGGGATCGACCAGCAACACCGGGCGCTGGTCGAGCCAGAGGAGGTAACTCGCCGCCCCGCGATCGTCCAGTTCGTACCCCCCGGATCCCAGAACCTGGATCCAGACGCCTTCGTCTCCGCAGTGGGGCGCGTCCATCGCGCTTGCCAGGCACGAAAGAAACATCGAAACGATGGCCAACGGCAGCCACCGCAGAGGCCCGGCTGTGGGGCGCCCGCATTGCGCATTCGTAATCACTGCCAGCCTCCCTTCGTGTGTCACGGCAACGCGTCTATGGCAGCGAGGGCCATGGACGGGTCGGCCTCGTCCGGCATGCGCCAGTCGCCCCGCGGCGAGAGGCTCACCGTCCCCACCTTGGGGCCCGGCGGTAGCGTCGTGCGCTTGAACTGCGATCCGTAAAAGCGCTGGAAGAACACGCGCAGCCAGCGCTTGATCTCCGCCGATGTGTAGTCCGCACCGAAGGCCAGCCGAGCCAGGGCGAAGATCTTCTCGGGACCCGCCCCCGTGCGCAGCAGGTGGTAGAGGAAGAAGTCGTGCAACTCGTAGGGCCCAAGAATGGCTTCGGTCCGCTGACCGATGCCGCCGTCCACGGAAGGCACCAGCTCAGGGGTGATCGGGGTCTCCAGCACGCGGCGCAGAACGTCGGCCAGGGCCCCTGGCGCCCGATGCCGTGCGTACCAACGCACCAGGTAGGCGATCAGCGTCTTCGGCACGCTCGCATTGACGTTGTAATGCGCCATGTGATCGCCGTTGTACGTGCACCAGCCGAGCGCCAGTTCCGACAGGTCCCCGGTGCCCACCAGCAGACCACCGACATCGTTGGCGATGTCGAAGAGCACCTGCGTGCGCTCGCGCGCCTGGGCGTTCTCGAAGGTCACGTCGTGGGCGCCGTCGTGGCGGATGTCGTGCAGGTGCTGCTCGACGGCCGCGTCGATGGGAATCTCGCGGATCGTGGCGCCCGCGGCCCGAGCCAGTTCCTTGGCGGACACGTTCGTATGCTCCGAAGTGCCGGGACCGGGCATCGTGATCGCGTGCAGCGCGGACAGTTGCAGTCCGTTCAGTTCGAGGGCGTCGAGACACACCAGGAAGGCGAGCGTCGAGTCGAGGCCCCCCGACAGCCCGATCACCAGCTCCCCGATGTCCGTCCCGCGCATGCGACTCGCGAGGCCCGTCGCCTGTATCGCCAGGATCTCCCGGGCCCGCGCATCGAACTCGTGCTCGTCTTCCGGCACGAAGGGATGCCGGCCATAGTGTCGCAGCGTCTCGTGCATCGGGCGGGCCCACGCGAGGTCCGCTTCGACGGTGACATGCGTCCCGGTGCGTGCGCTGTGCGCAAAGGTCGCGTTGCGCGCGCGGTCATGGCGCAGCTTCTTGCAGTCGAAGTCGACCTCAAGGCGTGCCCCGTCGAGCAGGAAGCGTTCGGACTCCCCGAGGATCCGGCCGTTCTCCGCGGCGATCAGGTGCCCGCCGAAGACGAGATCCTTGACCGACTCCGTGGGGCCGCTGCCCGCGTAGACGTACCCGCAGATCAGACGCGCGCTCTGCATTCGCACGAGGTCGCGCCGATAGTCCGCCTTGGCGACCAGTTCGTTGCTTGCCGACAGGTTGACGATGATGTCGGCCCCGGCCAGCGCGTGCTGGACACTGGGCTGGATGGGCGCCCACAGGTCCTCGCAGAGCTCGATGCCGACGCGAAAACCCCACAGGTCGAAGATCTGGTCGCGCCGCATTTCGAAGCGGCCAAGCCGTTCGTCATTGACCTGGACCGCAACCCCTTCGCCGGACGCGAACCAACGCAGCTCGTAGAACTCCTCGTAGTTCGGATTGGCGGTCTTCGGTACGGCGCCCAGCATCCTCCCGCGCAGGCACACGAACGCCGCATTGACGAGCCTGCCGTCCGCAAGGCGCCACGGCGCGCCCACCACCAGCGCCGCAGGGCCGCTCGCCCGCGCGATGTCCACCACGGCCTCCCGGGCTTGCTCAAGCAGCTGGTCGGTGGTGAAGAGGTCTTCGCAGGTATAGCCGGTCACAGCCAGCTCCGGCGTCACGATGAGCGACGCGCCAGCCCGGGTCTGTTCCTCGCAGGCACTGAGCAGCGCCGCCGCATTCGCCCGCGGATTGCCGACTTCCACCGGCGGAGCGACCGCCGCCACGCGAAAGAAGCCATGCTGGGTGTAGTCCATCGCCGCATTGTAGCCCCCCGTCCCGGGCCCGGCATGAGAGGGACCGGGGCGACGCAACATCGCGGCTCCCCCGTAACCGGGACAGCCGCATGGACCAAGGGTCCACAGTTCGCATATGCTCCCCGTCCGTTGCTCCGTGCGAGACCCATTGCCCGAGGGAGAGAGATGAATTTCGAGTTCTCCGACGAACAGAATCTGCTGCGCGAACAGGCGTCCGGCTTCCTGGGGGAGCACTGCCCGCCGAACGCCGTTCGCGCGATCCTGGAAGGCGACGCCCCATACGACGCCGAACTGTGGAAGAAGATCGCGGAGCTGGGCTGGATGGCCACGACCATCCCGGAAGCGCACGGAGGCCTGGGCCTGTCCTACCTGGAACTGTGTGTGATCGCCGAGGAACTCGGACGCGCCGTGGCGCCGGTGCCCTACTCCTCGTCGGTCTATCTGGCGACCGAGGCCCTGTTGCTCGCCGGCAGCCAAGCGCAGAAGGAAGCGTGGCTGCCGAAGCTGGCCACGGGCGAGGCGATCGGCGCGTTCGCCCTCGCCGAAGGCGCCGGCCACCCATCGCCCCGCACGCTGACGGCCTACGCGTCCGGTGGCAAGCTCAACGGCTCGAAGCTGCCGGTAGCGGATGGTGACGTGGCCGATTTCGCCGTGGTCGTCACGCGCAGCGATGCCGGCGACGGCGCGAGCCTGCAACTCGTCGCGCTCGACGGCGCCGGTGTGGCGTGTACCGGCGTCCAGACCATCGACCCGACGCGGTCCCACGCGAAGATCGATTTCGACGACGCCGACGCCGAGCCCCTGGGTGCCGACGGCGAGGGCTGGGAGATCACGCGTAGACTGATGGACCGGGCGGCGGCGCTCTTCGCCTGGGAACAGGTCGGCGGCGCCAACGCCGCGCTGGAGCAGGCCAAGGAGTACGCGTTGGGCCGCTACGCGTTCGGCAGACCCATCGCCGGCCACCAGGCCATCAAGCACAAGCTCGCGAACATCTACGTGAAGAACACCCTGGCACGCTCCAACTGCTATTACGGCGCCTGGGCACTCTCGACCGACGCACAGGAGTTGCCGGTCGCGGCCGCCACGGCCCGGGTCGCCGCCATCCAGGCGTACTACTTTGCGTCGAAAGAGAACATCCAGACCCACGGCGGCATGGGGTTCACCTGGGAATTCGACTGCCAGTTCCACTACCGCCGGGCCAAGCTGCTGTCCGTGAACATCGGCAGCGAGGGCGTCTGGCAGGATCGACTGATCTCGGCCATCGAAAGCAGCCAGGCAGCCTGAGGAGCCTTCAGCGGAGCCCTCAGCGGAGCCCTCAGCCGGGGAGCGCGAGGGGCTTGCCCCTCGCATGGAGAGGCAGCGCGAGGGGACTGCCCCTCGCAAGAAACAGGCAGCGCGAGGGGACTGCCCCTCGCATGAAAAGAGGAGAACACCATGGACTTCAACGACACATCCGCCGAAGCCGCGTTCCGGGCGGAAGCCCGCGCCTGGCTCGGAGCCAACGCACCGACCGAAGCGGAACTCGCCGGGCTCGGTGAGATCGAACAGGCCAAGCTCTGGCAGAAGCGCAAGTACGACGCCGGCTGGGCCTGCATCCGCTGGCCGAAGGAATACGGCGGCCGCGACGCGTCGGCCATCGAGAACGTCATCTGGAACCAGGAGGAGGCCAAGGTCGGCACGACCTTCGGCGTCTTCGGGATCGGCCAGGGCATGGCCGCTCCCACCATGATGGCTTGGGCGACCGAGGACCAGAAGCGACACCACCTGCCGCCGCTGGCCTCGGGGGAACACATCTGGTGTCAGCTCTTCAGCGAGCCGGCCGGCGGCTCCGACCTGGCGGCGCTGCGCACGCGGGCCGTCAAGGACGGCGACGAGTGGGTCATCAACGGCCAGAAGATCTGGACCACCGGCGCCCACTACAGCAACTACGCGATCCTGGTCCTGCGCACCGACCCGAACGTGCCGAAGCACAAGGGCCTGACCTACTTCTTCATCGACATGAAGTCGCCCGGGATCGAGGTGAAGCCCATCAAGCAGATCTCCGGCGCTTCCGGCTTCAACGAGGTCTACTTCACCGACGTCCGGGTATCCGACGCACAGCGACTGGGCGCCGTCGGGCAGGGCTGGCAGGTGGCCATCACCACCCTGATGAATGAGCGCGCTTCCATCGGCGGCGGGGGTGGAGGCGCCGGCTTCCGACAGGTCTTCGACCTGGCCAAACGCGTGCAGCTCGACGACCGTCCGGCGATCGAGGACAAGATGGTCCGCGCGAAACTCGCGGACTGGTACGTGCAGGAAGCCGGGCTCCGTTATACCGGGTACCGGTCCCTGTCGGCGCTCTCCAGAGGCGAGATTCCCGGGCCCGAGAACTCGATCGGCAAGTATGTCGGCGCGTCGAAAGGCCAGGACATGGCGTCCTTCGCGATGGACCTGCTGGCCATGTCGGGCGCCGTCACGGACCCCGAGTTCGCCGACGCCGCCGGCCTGTTCCAGGACTCGTACATGGGCGCGCCCGGCGGGCGGATCGCCGGCGGTACGGACGAGATCATGCTCAACATCCTCGCCGAACGCGTACTCGGGCTGCCACAGGACGTCCGCGTCGACAAGGGCATTCCGTTCAACGAGGTGCCGACCGGGGCTTCCTGATCCGCGTACCGCAACAGACGCGAACGCTCGACGATATCCGTGCGCCGGGAGGCGCGGTGAGGGAATTCACGCTGCTTCCCCCTGCCCGCGCGAAGAGCGGAGTCGACCCGCCACCAAGGGCGTAACCGCTTGCGGACCACCCTCGACGCCGCCCTGATGAGTCTCAAGGAAGTCGAGGCCGACACCGCGCAGTCCATACAGCGGGTCGACTACCCCGCCGGACCCGGGATTGCGTCGATGTTCGACATGCTCGCCTACGACCCTTCAGGCCGCTACCTCTTCATCCCGCACGAGACGCCCATCGGCGCAGGTCTCTCGCGCTACGACACGACCGAGGACCGCACCGACCTGCTGTTCGCCGGCGACGCGGAAGCGGGCGTGACGGACATTTGCGGCCCCGACGCCGCCGCCAACGCCTGTCCCGCCTGGGATTTCGACTTCGGCGCCTTCGACCCGGCGCGCTGGACACCGAACGGCACCGTCTTCCTGGGAGAGGAGTGGGCCGACCTGGGCCGCGTCGTGGAGGTCATGATTCCACTGGGACCCGCACCTGACGACCCGAAGGCCCCCGAACTCACGGCGGGAGAGGACTAGGAGTTTTCACCCCGGGTTCCGGCGCGCTGACGCGCAGGGAACAGACTCCGTTCCGTGCCGAATTCGTGCACGGTCCCGGGAACGCATGCATGGTCCCGGCGCGGGCTGTAGGGGACGCCCTCGTCCCGTCCCGTTTCGAAACCGTGCACGGCCTCGACACGGGCGACGACAAGCGTCGCCCCTACAAGGTCCCGTTCGACATCGGGCATGGCCTGGCGCGGGTGTCCCGTTTCGGAATCGTGCGCAAGCTCGGCACGGGCGACGACAAGCATCGCCGGGCATGGCCTGGCGCGGGCTGTAGGGGACGCCCTTGTGGCGTCCCGTTTCGAAACCGTGCACGGGCTCAACACGGGCGACGACAAGCGTCGCCGGGCATGGCCTGGCGCGGGCTGTAGGGACGCCCTTGTCCCGTCCCGTTTCGAAACCGTGCACGGGCTCGACACGGGCGACGACAAGCGTCGCCCCTACGAGTCCCGTGCCGAATCAGCCGCGAGCGGATTTGTTCCATGCAAGGCTCTCAAAGTCGCGCCCTTCCGGTCCGGCGAGATACACGGAAAGCAGCGGCCAGTAACGCGAACAAAGGAGGGACGACATTCAGCGGCGCTTTACGTCGACTCTGCCCCGCCACTCGCGTTTCTTTGAGCGTTGCCGGGATACCCATAGCAGCACCGCCACGCATGGTACTGCGATCACGAGTGCGAATAGCAGCCAGCGCCAGAGCAGCCAGAAAGCGAGACAGAGGCCAGCGATGGCCAATAGGCCGATCACGTTGCGGTTGATCGTTCCCCGACTGATCCCCCAAGCCATCGCCTGCCCCCGCCTGCCGGAAGGGTGCAAGCCTACCGTAGAATTGCGTCCCCGCCCGGCAGGATCGCCCCCATGTTTCGAGATGGAGAGCGCCCTACCACGCAAATCGGTTACCCCTATCGCAACACCCGCATCACCGAACCCGCGTCCACCACGACCAGACCGGAGTCGGCCGGCGCACGCTGATCCCGCTGCGGGACAAACGCCGCGTACACCACCCGGCTATCGCCGATGCCGGGCAAGGTCGGGGTCGCCGAACGCAGGCGAGCCGCCGCCGACCGCGCAGCGCCGGCCCGAAACGATTCCCGGGACCACTTGACTTCGCCAACCAGCACGCGCCGCCCATCGACCGACCTGGCGACGACGTCGAACTCGGGATCCTTGCCACGCCAATATCGTTGGGCGGGCTCCCACGGTCCGAGGTCCGCCAGCGGACCGTCGTGTCGATGCAGGAACGGCACCGCCATCCGGCACAACTCCTCCCACCCGTACGCCTCCAGGCCGGCGCGGTAGCGATGCCAGTAACTCAGGCGCGTCTCCTGCGGAGCCTCCGCGAGCGCCGCCCGATGGGGCGCCACGACGCGAAACCAGAAGCGCAGGAACGGATCGGCAATACGGTAGAGGCTTCGCTTGTCCGACCGTGGGTTGCTGCCGAAAGGGATCTCGCGCCGCACCAGGTCCATCGCCACGAGTGCTGCCAGCGGGCGCGACAGACTCGAGGCCGGTCGTCCAAGACGGACGGCCATCTCACTGACGCGATGGGCGCCACCGTCGATGACGTCGAGCAGCGGTCGCAGGGCGGTGGCCGGGGGCGTCTCTTCGAGCAGGAGCCGAGGCGGCTCGTCGGGCAACGCTCCCGCCGGGTCGAGGACGAGCGCGTCGACCGCGTTGGCCAGGTCCCTGCCGAAAGGGGTCGCAAGCTCCCAATAGCGCGGCATACCGCCCCACACGGCGTGTGCTGCGACCTGCTCGCGCACATCGAGCCGGCCGAAGGCGTCCGCCAGATAACCCGGCCGGAGCGGCCGCACCGCGAACGCCTCGGTCGCGCGTCCGTACAACGGAGCGTCCGCGGCCAATACGGCGCCGTGGATCATCTGCTGGCTGGAGCCACTCACTACGACGGCCGGGCGCGAGTCCTCGCGGTCGAGCCAGTTCTGCAGCACGCTCAGGACGCTCGCGTCGGCGAGCACCAGGTACGGCAACTCGTCGACGATGAACGGTCCTCTCCAGCCGGTGCGCCGGGCTTCCGCGGCGAGGCGGTCCAGGAGCGACCGCCAGTCCGGGTATTCGACGTCCGCGAACCCCGGAAAACGCTGCGCTACGGACTCGGCGAGGTAGCGTCTCTGGACGGCGGGCGCCGGTTCGAACGGGCCAAGCCCAGCGAGGGCATGTCGGCACGATGCAGAAACGAAACCGACAGGTGGCACAACTCCTCCCACGCCTGCGCCTCCAGTCCGCTCCGATGCCGCCGCGAGTACCCGATGTGCGTTTCGCGAGGAGCCTCCGCGAGCGCCGCACGATGCGGCGCGACGACGCGAACCAAGAGACGGAAGAAGAGGTCGGCGATTCGGTACAGGCTGCGCTTGTCCGAGCGTGGGCTGCTGCCGAAGGTGTCTCGCGGCGGAAGAGCTCCGTGGCGGGTCAGCCGACGGCGGTCGTGGCTGACTGCAAATGACATTCAGCAATTCGACAAACAGCCTGGTGAGAAACGCGGGCTGGCTACCACGTGTCGATGTACGGGTACTTTTTCTCCGTCCGTGGGGCTGTGGGCGGCAGACGCCGCAGGCTGTTCGCGATCCAGCTGCGCGTGTCCGCCGGGTCGATGACGTCGTCGAGGCCACCGCCGACGCCGGCGTTGATCGCCTTGGCGCCTTCATAGGCCCGCTCCACCCGGCGTTCGAACTCGCGGCGCCGCTCCTCCGGGTCGTCAATGGCCGCGAGTTCCTTGCGGTAGCCGAGCTTCACGGAGCCCTCGATGTTCATCCCCGCGAACTCCGCGGTCGGCCAGGCGACGGTGAAAAATCCCATCAGCGCACTGGCGCCGCACATGGCCTGCACACCGAGCCCGTAGGCCTTGCGCACGACCACCCCGAAAAGCGGTGTCGTCAGGTTGGCGCCGGCATTGAACATCCGCACGCAATGCCGCACGAGGGCAGTGCGCTCTACATCCGGGCCAACCATCATCCCTGGGCAGTCCATCAGGCTCAGCACCGGAATGTCGAAGGCGTCGCAAAGCTGAATGAAACGCGCGCCCTTGTCCGCACCGTCCGAGTCGATGGCGCCGGCGAGGTGGTGCGGGTTGTTGGCGATCACGCCCATCGGATGGCCTTCGACGCGGATGAACGCGGTGATGACGCCGATGCCGAACTTCTCCCGAATCTCAAGCACCGAACCCACGTCCGCGATCGTGTGGACGATCTCGCGCATGTCGTACAGGCGCAGGCGGTTCTCCGGTACCACGTGGCGCAGCCGCCGCTGGTCGTGCGCCTCCCAGCTGTCGATTGGTCCCTGGAAGTAGGACAGGTACTTCTTCGCGACCTCGACCGCTTCCTCCTCGTCCTTCGTCAGGATGTCCACGACGCCGTTCGGGACCTGAAACGACATCGGGCCGACTTCCTCGGGCGTGTAGATGCCGAGACCGCCGCCCTCGATCATCGCCGGACCGCCCATGGCGACCGTGGTGCGCTCGGTGGCGATGATCACGTCGCAGCAGGCAACCAGCGCCGTGTTGCCCGCGAACGTGCGCCCGTTGATCACGCTGACCATGGGCACGAGCCCCGACAGCTTTGAGAACTGGGTGAACGTATGTGTATCGAACGCGACGCCCGGACCGATGCTATCGTCGCCGGGCCGACCCCCGCCGCCTTCGCCGAACAGCACTACCGGGATGCGGAACCGGCTGGCGAGCTCGAACATGCGATCCTGCTTGTAGTGGTTGCGGCCCCCCTGCGTACCTGCGAGTACCGTGTAGTCGTAATGCACGACCATGGCGCGGGCCGACGCATCGCCGAACAGGTCGCCGTTGATGGTGCCGATGCCGGCGATGAGCCCGTCCGCGGGAGTGTTCTTGCGCAGTGTCTCCATGTCAGAGCGCTGGTGCTGGCGCGCGACGATGAGCGGCCAGTACTCCTTGAACGAACCGGGGTCCATCAGCTGGTCGATGTTCTCGCGCGGCATGCGGTAGCCGCGCCCGTAGCGCTTCTCCACCGCTTCGGGGCGGTTCTCGTCGAGCACCAGCGCGTGTCGCTCGTACACCTGGCGCAGATCGTCGCGGATGTGGTCCGGGTCGATCTCCTCGGCTGCGGTCGCGCCTTCGCCCAACACCTCGGCTTCCTCGACGAAGACGATCGGATAGCCCTCCCGTACCACGTCGCCGGCGGCCATCGTGATGCGACGCACGATGCCGTCCCGGTCCGCGGCGATGACATGTTCCATCTTCATCGCCTCGATCACCGCGACCTGCTGGCCCTTGCGCACCGCGTCGTCCATGGCGACGTCGACCGACACGATGGTGCCCTGGATCGGCGAACTGAGCCCCACCGCACCCTCCGGACCCACCACCTCGGGCGCTTCCGGGACGTGCGCGGACGGGGCCTGCTCTGCCTTGACCCTGGCGTCATGGTCGAAGAGCGCGAGCGGATCGGCACTGTCGACGCGCGCACCGGCGTAGCCTCCCTGGCCTCCCTCCGGCTCCGCAGGAGTCGTCGTGACGAAGCGATTCGGGCCTTCCGTGCCCGGCACGGCGAGCTCCGCCAGGCGCTCGTCCACCCAGCGCGTGTGCACGCGGCCAGCCGCGAAGTCCTCGTGTCGCAGGACGTTGCGCAGGAACGGCAGGTTGGTGCCCACGCCCTCGAGACGGAACTCGGACAGGGCGCGCGCCGTGCGGGCGATGGCCCCGGAAAAGTCTCTCGACGGCGAGTACCCCACTACCTTGGCCAGCAGCGAGTCAAAGGCCGTGCTGGTGCGATAGCCGGCGTAGCCGAAGCCGTCCGTGCGCACTCCGGGCCCGCTCGGCGCCTCGTACGCGGTCAGCGTCCCGCTTGCCGGGCGCACCGATCCGTCCTCGCCGATGGTCTCCATGTTCACGCGGGCCTGGATGGCGTACCCGCGCGGGGCGTGGGCGGACGCGTCTTCGAGACCCAGTTCATCGAGCGACGCCCCGCCGGCCAGACGAATCTGCGCCTGCACGAGGTCCACACCGGTCACCTCTTCGGTCACGGTGTGCTCCACCTGCAGGCGTGCGTTGGTTTCGATGAAGACCAACGGCCGTGCCCCGGCCGTCCCCGAAACGTCGACGAGGAATTCGAAGGTGCCGAGGTTCGTGTACCGCTCGTTGCCGGCAAAGCGCACGGCCGCCTCGATGACGGCGTCGCGGAGTTCCTCCGGGAGGCCCGGCGCGGGCGCCACCTCCACGATCTTCTGGTGCCGCCGCTGCACGCTGCATTCGCGCTCCCCGAGATGGCTCACGCCGCCGTGCAGGTCGCCCAGGATCTGCACCTCTATGTGGCGGGCTCGGGGCAGAAACTCCTCGACGTACACGTCCGCGATGCCGAAGGAAGCCCGCGCCTCCGAGCGGCATCGCTCGTACGCGGCTTCAAGATCGTCCGCGGCTTCGACCACCCGGGTTCCACGTCCACCGCCACCCGCCACCGCCTTGACGATCATCGGTCGACCGGAGAGCGACGCGAAGAAGTCTCCGGCCTGTTCGAGAGATACCGCGGCGTCGATACCGTCGAGCACCGGCACGCCGGCCGCCACCGCCGCGCCCCGGGCGCGACCCTTGTCGCCGAACAGTTCGAGGTGCGCGGGGCTCGGGCCGATGAACAGGATCCCCGCCGCGGCGCAGCGACGGGCAAAACCGGCCCGTTCCGCCAGGAAGCCGTAACCTGGATGGATCGCCCCGCAGCCAGCGGCCTGCGCCGCGCCAATCACGGCTTCTTCGTCGAGGTACGCCGCAGCACCGATCCCCGCCAGCGCGCGGGACTCGTCCGCCGCGTGGACGTGCAGGCTCTCCGCATCGTCCCCGGAGTGCACGGCCACCGTGCGCAGACCGAGTTCCCCCGCCGCTCGGGCGATGCGGATCGCGATCTCACCGCGGTTGGCGATGAGCACGGCATCGAAAGTCATGAGCTCTCTCCTAAGGGCAGCTCCGCGACATCCGTTCCGGGCTACCAGATCACCGGAGCCGGATAACGCGCGATGGCATGGTCGGGCGTCACGATCGCCAGCCCGTTGAGGATCGCCTGCGACACCAGCCCCCGGTCGAACGGATCCCGATGGTGCGGCGGCAACAGGGCGTCATGCGCCGCGCAGCTCTCATCGAAGGCCAGCGGCTCGAGATCCAGCCACTCGCGCCGACTGGCGACATAGCGATGCGGCGGCTCCGGCAACGGCAAACGTCCGAGCCGGTACTTGACCGCGATCTCCCAGGCTGACAGGGCGCTGAAGAATACTTCATTCCCCGGATCGCGGCAGTGCGAACGCGCGGTCCCCGAGAGCTCCGGTGCGTCGCTGGCAAGCCACAGGAAAGTGCAGGTGTCGAGCAGCAACCTCATGCGGACGGATCGGCGCTCACGTCGTCTGCTTGCCTTCAAAGGCGTCGAGAACGGCTTCCGGCAACGGCTCGAAGAAACTCGCAGGCACCACCATGCCACGGTCTATCCCGACCCTGCGCTCCCGTCGGGGGAGGTGCGGCAAGGGACGAATCTCGGCGATCGGTACGTTCCGCCGACAAACGATGATGATCTCCCCCCTCTGAACGGTATCCAGGTAGTGGGAGAAGCGCGCCTTGGCTTCCGCTACGTTGATCGTGATCATGGTCAGAGAGTAGATCATCTAGTTGGTCATGTGCAACCGCGGGTCATCCACGGCCCCGTACTCCGGTCTTCGCAGACGGTGGAGTTGGAGCCTGGGGGTGCCCCCGGGCCACGCCGTCATCTGGCAGCACACTGGTAGGATGCACACCTCCTGCGATCTCGCATCGACGACGCAACGGAGGGATCCGCATGCCGGGCCTGCGCGCCGAGGGAGCCCCGAAGTCGGCTCGAGTTCCGGTCAACGGGCCGAACGTCATGGATACCACGGCACGGGCACGGCGTGCCGCCATCTGGCCGACCCTCGCGGCTGTACTCGCCATTCTGAGTTTGTCCGAAGGCTCGCATCCCGCTCTGGCTCAGGAGACCGGCGAAGCGCCCGATCGGAATCGACTTGCCGTAGTGTGGCTCCTGCAGCGCCAGTCCTCCGACCTGCCAGAACCGCCGGAGTCCCCGACGCTGTCCGCGACGACCTCCGGTGCGGTATCCGTCGCCTGGGCGCCGCCCGACGACACGACAGACCTCCTCGGCTACGACGTCGAGTACCGCGCGGGAGACGGGGGTGATTTTCGGCGCTGGCCCCACCCGGATCCGGCCACGGCCGCCACGATCACGGGACTCCGGGCCGGAACGCTCTACCAGGTGCGGGTCCGCGCGCGCTATGCCTTCGGTCCCGGCGAGTGGTCCCGGGCCACGAGTACCCGCACCCCCGGCGCCGCGGGAGGCGGCGAGTCCGCCAACGCTCCACCGGTGTTCGCGGGGCCGGCGAGCCTGTCCGTGGCGGAGAACACCACGGCGGTCGGCACCGTAATGGCCGCGGATCCGGACGAAGAGGATGCCGTCACCGGATACGCAGTGGTGGACGGAGCGGATCGCGCGCAGTTCGCGATCGATCCCGGGACGGGCGAGCTTCAGTTCGACGCCGCCCCAGACTTCGAGCGTCCGGCGGATGCCAACGGCGACAACGTTTACGTCGTCATCCTCGAAGCTGGCGCGGGCGAGGGGACCCGGGCCCGTTCGGCGACGCAGGAGGTCACCGTGTCCGTGACGGATGTCGACACGGAGGCGCCGGCGCCGCCCGCACCGCCCGGCGTCTCGCTGCTGTCCTCCACCCGGGTCACGGTGAGCTGGGCGGTCCCCGCGAACACCGGCCCTCCCATCTCCGACTACGACGTGAGATACCGGCGGAACCCGGGAGAGGACTTCACCGACGGCGGCCACGACGGTTCGGACACGAACGCGACACTGACCGCGTCCCGCTCCGGCTGGAGCTTCGAGGTGCAGGTGCGCGCGAGCAATGCGGAAGGTACGGGGCCGTGGTCGGAGGCGGGCTATGGGAGTCGCATCGCACTCCCGGCAGGTTTCGGGATACGGCCCTGGGCGGAGGACGTGACCGACGCCCGCTCCATGGCGCTCGGCCCCGACGGTACGCTCTTCGTCGGCACGCGCCGCCGCGGCGGCGGTCGCGTCTTCGCGCTGCGTGACGAGGACGGCGACCACTGGGCGGAGCGGTCCGTGACCCTCGCGCGCCGCCTGAATGTCCCGAACGGAGTCGCCTTCCGGGACGGCGACCTGTACGTAGCCGAGATCAGCCGCGTCCTGCGATATCGCGACATCGAAACCCGCCTCGACAGCCCGCCGGAGCCCGAGGTGGTCGCGGACACCCTGCCGGCGGACACCCAACACGGCTGGAAGTTCATCCGGTTCGGCCCCGACGGGGACCTGTACGTTCCCGTCGGAGCACCCTGCAACATCTGCTCGCGAGAGGACCCGTACGCGTCCATCGGCAAGTTGGACGTCACCACCGGAACCTTCACCGTGGTGGCGCGCGGCGTCCGCAACACCGTCGGTTTCGACTGGCACCCGGCAACGGACGCACTCTGGTTCACCGACAACGGCCGTGACCGGATGGGCGACGAGCGTCCGCCGGACGAACTGAACCGGCTGGGTGCGGACGGCCAGCACTTCGGCT
Source organism: Candidatus Azotimanducaceae bacterium (assembly GCA_965248075.1). Classification (GTDB taxonomy): domain Bacteria; phylum Pseudomonadota; class Gammaproteobacteria; order Pseudomonadales; family Azotimanducaceae; genus VXNE01. Next base: position 681,288 of record CBDFIL010000001.1, read on the forward strand.
ACCCCTACTGCCACGGCTCCGACCTCCAGGATCCCGATTTCGATGACCGCCCGTGCACGGACTTCGTCGCGCCCGTCCAGAACCTCGGCCCCCACGTGGCGGCACTCGGCATGCGCTTCTACACCGGCGACATGTTCCCCGCGAAGTACCGCAACCAGGTCTTCATCGCCGAGCACGGATCCTGGAACCGCAGCAGCAAGATCGGCTATCGAATCATGCTGGTGCGCCTGCAGGGCAACGTAGCGACCAGCTACGAGCCCTTCGCCACCGGCTGGCTGGACGGCCAGTCGAACTGGGGCCGGCCCGTCGATGTCCTGGTCATGCCCGACGGCGCCTTGCTGGTATCGGACGATCAGGGCGGCGTGATCTATCGGATCGCCTACACTGACGGCAGCCAGACCATGGACGGGGACACCCCATGAAGAACATCGTCATCTGCTGCGACGGCACCGGCAACGAGTACGGTCTCGACAACACCAACGTCGTCGAGACCTACGTCATCGTGCCGCAGGACGCCGGCCAGATCGCCTACTACGACCCCGGGGTTGGCACCGGCGGCTGGGAATACCACGAGACCACCGGCAACCTGCGCTCGCTCAGCGACCAGGCCACCGGCCACGGCCTGCAGCACAACGTCGAGCAGGCCTACCAGTACCTGATGCATCGCTACGAGAGCGACGACCGGGTATTCCTGTTCGGCTTCAGCCGCGGGGCGTTCACGGTGCGCTCCCTCGCCGGGATGCTCCACAAGTGCGGATTGCTCCACCCCGGACAGGACAACCTCCTGGAGTACGCATCCAAGATCTACAACACCGAAGAGAACAACGACATCGCACGAAGCTTCCGCGCCACGTTCGCCCGTGCGTGCCCCGTGCACTGCATCTGCGTCTGGGACACGGTCGCCTCCCTCGCGCTCAACGCCGGGAAGCGCTTCCACGATGCCCGTCTCAACCCGGAGGTAGGGTTCGGCTACCACGCCCTCGCCATCGACGAGAAGCGCAGGGACTTCGCGCCGTTTCCCTGGGACGAGGCCAACGTCTCTCCCGCACAAACCATCGAGCAGGTCTGGTTCGCGGGCGTCCACTCCGACGTGGGTGGTTTCTACGAGGAATGCGGCCTGTCGAACGTCGCCCTGCACTGGATGCTCGGCAAGGCCGCCCAGTGCGGATTGCGCATCGACAGGAGCGCGCTGGACCGACGCATCCCCGACCCCCACGACCGCATCCACCAGTCGTTCCACGGCTTCTGGAAGATGCGCGGTACGCGCACGCGGAAGATCCCCCAGGACGCAAGGATTCACCGCAGCGTCATCGAGCGGCGGGCTCGGCCCGATAACCGCTATCGGCTCTGCCTCCCGGCGACCTGCACCGTGGTGGACTGAGGGCGGAGGACCGCCCACCTCGCGCTCCCCGACACTAGCGCCACCAAAACGAAAGAGGGCGGTGGTTGTCGTGCACGCCCCTGGGACGGGACGGGACAAGCCCGTCCCCTTACAATGCCCGCGCCAGGACCATGCATAGAGCTTGCGAGCGAGCGCCGGGCCGGCTATGGGGCCCTACAAGTGGGTCGCCAAAGGCGAGGAGGGCCATCCGGATATTGGTGTCGAAGATCGTGCTGCAACCGTCGCGGGCTGCCGAGCTGCACCAATGCGCAACTCGCCGGTGATCGGGTCCGGCATTTCCCCGCCTCCTCACCAACCCTTCGCGCGCAGGATCGGCCCGAGGCGCTTCCGGAGCGCGCCTCTAGTGACGTTGCAAACTCGCCGTCCGACCCCACGTTAGCGGAATGAACGAACAGCTGCGCCCCGGTGCACGGCGCGGAGGAAACAGCCCATGCGCATGGACAAACTGACGACCCGCTTGCAGATGGCACTCTCCGAGGCGCAGAGCCTCGCCGTCGGGCGCGATCACCAGTTCATCGAGCCGGCGCACCTCCTCCTCGCGCTCCTCGACCAGCGCGAAGGCGGCGTTCGACACGTCCTCGGGCAGGCGGGCGTCAACGTCAATGCCCTGCGCTCGGCGCTCGGCGACATGCTCGACCGGACGCCGCAGGTGTCCGGCGCCGCCGCCGGCGACGTGCAGATCGGCAAGGACCTCGCCCGCGCCCTCAACGTCACCGACAAGCTCGCCCAGCAGCGCGGCGATGCGTACATCTCGAGCGAACTCTTTGCCCAGGCCGTGCTGGAAGCCGGCGGTCCCGTCGCGGAAGCGTTACGCACACACGGGGGCGATGCCAGGGCGATCGAGCAGGCCATCGAGCAGCTCCGTGGCGGCGAATCCGTCGCCGACGCCAGCGCCGAGGAGCACCGGCAGGCGCTCGCGAGGTACGCCATCGACCTCACCGAGCGCGCCGAACAGGGCAAGCTCGACCCGGTCATCGGGCGCGACGACGAGATCCGCCGCACCGTACAGGTCCTGCAGCGCCGCACCAAGAACAACCCCGTGCTGATCGGCGAACCCGGCGTCGGCAAGACGGCCATCGTCGAGGGCCTCGCGCAGCGCATCGTCAACGGCGAGGTGCCGGAGGGACTGAAGGGCAAGCGGCTGCTCGCCCTGGACCTCGGCGCGCTCATCGCCGGCGCCAAGTACCGCGGCGAATTCGAGGAGCGCATGAAGGCCGTGCTCGATGAACTCACGAAGCAGGAAGGCCAGATCGTCCTGTTCATCGACGAGTTGCACACCCTGGTCGGCGCCGGCAAGGCGGAGGGCGCGATGGACGCCGGCAACATGCTGAAGCCGGCGCTGGCACGCGGCGAACTGCACTGTGTCGGCGCGACCACGCTCGACGAATACCGCGAGAATATCGAGAAGGACGCGGCGCTCGAGCGGCGCTTCCAGAAGATCCAGGTCGACGAGCCCTCGGTGGAGGACAGCGTCGCCATCCTGCGCGGGCTCAAGGAACGCTATGAAGTCCACCACGGCGTGGAGATCACGGACCCCGCCATCGTGGCTGCCGCGACGCTGTCGCATCGCTACATCTCGGACCGGCAACTGCCGGACAAGGCCATCGACCTGGTCGACGAGTCGGCGAGCCGCATCCGCATGGAGATCGATTCCAAGCCGGAGCCCATGGACCGCCTCGAGCGGCGCCTGGTACAGCTCAAGATCGAGCAGGAAGCGCTGAAGAAGGAAACGGATGACGCCTCGCGCGACCGCCTCGAAAAGCTGCAGGAGGAGACCGACGCCCTGGAGCGCGAGTTCGCGGACCTCGAGGAGGTGTGGAACGGCGAGAAAGCGGCCGTGCAGGGCACGCAACAGGTGAAGGAGGAGATCGAACGCGCGCGCATCGAATTCGACACGGCGCGGCGCGCCGGCGACCTGCAACGCATGTCCGAGCTGCAGTACGGCACCATCCCGGCGCTCGAGAAACGCCTCGAGCAGGCGGCGGATACCGACGAGGCCGACTTCCAATTGCTGCGCAGCAAGGTGACGGAAGACGAGATCGCCGAGGTGGTCTCGGCCTGGACCGGGATTCCCGTCGCGAAGATGCTGGCAGGCGAGCGCGAGAAACTCCTGGAAATGGAGTCCGGGCTGCACCGACGGGTAGTCGGTCAGGACGAGGCGGTCTCCGCGATCGCCGACGCCATCCGACGTTCCCGCGCGGGCCTCGCCGATCCGAACCGCCCGAACGGATCGTTCCTGTTCCTCGGGCCCACCGGGGTCGGCAAGACCGAACTCACCCGCGCCCTCGCGGAGTTCCTGTTCGACACCGAGGACGCCATGGTGCGCCTCGACATGTCCGAGTTCATGGAGAAACACTCGGTGGCCCGGCTCATCGGCGCGCCGCCAGGCTATGTCGGCTACGAGGAGGGCGGCTACCTGACGGAGAAGGTGCGCCGCAAGCCCTACTCGGTGGTGCTGCTCGACGAGGTCGAGAAGGCCCATCCCGACGTCTTCAACGTCCTGCTGCAGGTACTCGAGGACGGGCGCCTGACCGACGGTCACGGACGTACCGTGGATTTCCGGAACACCGTGGTCGTCATGACGTCGAATCTGGGCTCTTCCGTCGTGCAGGAGCTGGCCGGGTCCGGTGCGTGGCATCAGCGCGAGGAGACCTATGCCTCCATGAAATCGCGCGTGATGGAACTCGTCACCCAGCAGTTCCGGCCCGAGTTCATCAACCGGATCGACGAGGTGGTCGTCTTTCGTCCGCTGGACCGCAATCAGATCCGCGCGATCACCGAGATCCAGATCCGGCGTCTGCAGGAACGGCTCGAGGCGCTCGACATCGGTCTCGAACTGTCGGACGCGGCGTTGGATCGACTCGGTGCGGCCGGATTCGACCCCGTCTACGGTGCTCGCCCACTGAAGCGGGCCATCCAGAGGCAGGTGGAGAACCCGCTGTCGAAGGCGATCCTCGCCGGCGAGTTCGGGCCACACGACACCGTGGAGGCGAACGTCGTCGACGACAGTTTCGCCTTCTCGAAGGCATCCCACGAGGGCGCCGCCGCCTGACGCCGCCATGGAATACCGGGACTACTACCACATTCTGGGGGTCGAACGCGGGGCCAGCCAGGACGACATCAAGCGCGCCTACCGGCGGCTCGCGCGCAAGTACCATCCCGACGTCAGCAGCGAGGCCGACGCCGATGCCCGTTTCAAGGAAGTCGGCGAGGCGTACGAAGTGCTCAAGGACCCCGAGAAGCGCGCAGCCTACGACCAGCTCGGCAGCAACTGGCGCGCCGGCCAGGAGTTCCGTCCGCCGCCGGGGTGGAATCGCGAGTTCCGTTTCGCGGGCGGCATGGATGGGGGCCAGGCCTTCAGCGACTTCTTCCAGACGATGTTCGGCGCCGGCGGCATGTTCGGCGAAGCCGGGCCGCAGGGCAGCCCGTTCGCCGACGCCATGCGCGGCGGACGCGGCTTCGGCGGCGATGCCCGCGGCCAGGACGCCCGCGCGGTCCTGCACGTCTCCCTCGAACAGCTGGCCGCCGGAGAGCCGGTGGAGGTCACCCTCCGCGCGTCTGGCGAGCGCGACCGCAAGCGACTGAAGGTCAAGGTCCCGCAGGGCCTCTCGGACGGACAGAGTTTCCGGCTGCGCGGCCAGGGCGCTTCCGGCCTCGCCAACGGCGCGGCCGGAGACCTGTACCTCGAAGTCAGCCTGCTGCCGCACCCCGAGTTTCGGGCCGACGGCCTCGACATCCACTCGGAGGTGAAGGTCGCGCCCTGGGAGGCGGTACTCGGCACGCAAGTTCCGGTCGGGACGCTCTGCGGTCGAGTGAAGCTCAGGATTCCCGCCGGCACGACCGCCGGCACGCGGATGCGGCTCGCCAGGCGCGGACTGCCAGGGGCGCCCCCCGGCGATCACTTCGTGACGGTGTGGATAGAGGTGCCGGCGCGTGTCACGCCGCGCGAGCGGGCACTGTACGAGTCGCTGGCGGAAGCCTCGGAGTTCGACCCCAGGGCGTGAGCGTCCTCGCATTGCAGGGGCCGTCTCGGGCCACCCGCCGGCGTTGCGCCGTCAGCTGCGATCCTGCTCCTCGGCACACCTGATGCAGAGCGTCACGGAGGGCAGCACGTTGAGCCGGGGCTCGCCGATGTCGTCACCGCAACGCATGCAGTACTCGTAGTCGCCCGATTCGATGCGCCGTAACACAATGGTGATCGAGCGCAGTTCCGCGCTCAACTCGCCGTCGAGGGCCATCAGCACCCCCTGGTTCTCAAGCTCGACCGCCTGCTCGGCGAAGTCCGCCGACAGGGGCTCGGAACGGTGCTGTGTGTGGCTCGCAACACGCGCCATACGGTCGGTCAACTCGGCTCGCCGCGCAAGGAGCTCGCGGCGGCGCTGCTCAAGGTCCATGCATGCACCCTAAACCAATGGGATACCGGTGACAAACGGATTCAGGGCGCCGGACCGGGAGCGACGGAAGCGGTCCGTGCTGCCCTGAACGCAGGCGCAAGGCGGACGAATGGCGACCGCTCAGGACGGCTGAAGCCTATGTCCGAGCGCCCCAGCGCCAGCATCCATACCGGCCCGAGGCCGCATCCGGCCCGCGGCTCAACGCAGGGCGATGAAAGTCCGCATGCGGCCGCGCTGGACATGCAGGGCAAGCGCACCTTCCTGCTGTCCGACCGTGTCCAGAAACTCGCGGGTATTGGCGACGCCGCGCCGGTTGACCGCCAGGATGATGTCCCCCGCACGCAGACCGGCGCGCGCCGGCGGGCTCTCCGGATCCACGCGCACCACCTCCACGCCACGCACGTCGCCGTAGAGGGGATGCTCGGGCCCGATGTCCCGGAACTCCGCGCCGGCGAAGCGGTCGGAGGTCGCACCGCCGTCGGCCGCCGCGAACTGGCCTTCGCCGATGACAATCCGCTTCTCGAGGCGCTCGCCGTCGCGCAGCAGTCCCACCACCACTTCGTCGCCCACCCGGACCAGGCCAACCCTGTTGCGCAGGTCCGTCGCGCCCTCTACCGGTTCGTCATCGATGCTCACGATCACATCGTAGGGCTGGATGTCCGCCCGCTCCGCCGGCGAGCCCTCCATCACCTGCGAGACGAGCGCGCCCGTCGCCTCGCCCAGGCCGAGTCCCTCCGCCACGTCCGGATCGACGTTCGATATGACGACGCCCAACTGCCCGCGCCGCACCTCGCCAAACTCCAGCAACTGTTCCACCACCGCGGTCACCATGCGCGTCGGTACCGCGAAGCCGATTCCCACGCTGCCGCCGCTCGGGGAACTGATCGCGGTGTTCATACCGACCAGTTGTCCATCGAGGTCGACCAGCGCGCCCCCGGAGTTGCCCCGGTTGATCGACGCGTCGGTCTGGATGAAGTCTTCATACCCTTCGAGGCCGAGGCCGCTACGGCCCAGCGCACTCACGATGCCGAGGGTCACCGTCTGCCCGAGCCCGAATGGATTGCCGATCGCGACCACGAAGTCCCCTACTTCCAGCGAGTCGGAGTCGCCGGGCGGCAACTCCGCCAGGTTCTGCGCATCGATGCGCAGGAGCGCCACGTCCGTGCCGGGATCGCTGCCCACCAGTTGCGCCTGAAACTTGCGCCGGTCACGCAGGGTCACGACAATCTCCTCGGCCCCGTTGACGACGTGGTGGTTGGTGACGACCAAGCCTTCGTCGCTATCGATGATGACACCCGATCCGATACCCTGCACCGGCACGCTCCGTCGCCCGGGCGCGTTGAAGAACCGTCTGAAGACCGGGTCGTCCAGCAACGGGTTCTGCTGCATGCGCCGGCCCCGTACGGAGATGTTCACGACCGCCGGCGTCACTTCCTTGAGCACCGGGGCGACCGTCAGCTTCTCGGCAGCCGCCCCTGCCCCCGGCAACGCGACGCACGCGATCGCCACCAGCACGCGCCAGCAGCGCGCCCATCGGATCGGGGCACGGAAATCAGTGCACATCGTTGTACCTCCTGGAAACTTCGAGTAGCGGTGCCGTGAACAAGATGAGCCGCAATCTCCCATCGGCGCCTCCGGGTTACGCATTATGGACGCACCGGACCGGCTCGGCACCGGATAAGTCGGTCGTGCGAAGCATTTGGTTCTGTTCGCTCGCCGGCCGAGTGACCAAGGAGGGAACTCAATCCGGTTCGGTGAGCGCGCTGATGCGCCGCACGAGCTCTCCAAAGGTCTCGCGGAACGCGCCGTCCACATCGTCCGCGGCAGCCGGGTCCGGCAGGCTCCAGTGCCGGGTGTCTCGCGCACCGGACCATACGGGACACGCCTCCTCGGCAGCCGCGCGCGCCGCGCTGTCGCATACCGTGACGACCAGGTCGAAGTCGCATCCGGCGAATTCGTCCCAACTCTTGCTGCGCAGACCGGCCGTGTCGAACCCCCGCGCGCGCAGCAGCGCGAGTACCCGGGGATGGACCGTGCCGGTGGGCCTGCTTCCGGCGCTCTGTGCGGCCAGGCCGGCGCGGCGCGCGGCCGCTTCCGCCAGGATGCTGCGCGCCGAGTTGCCCGTACACAGGAAGAGGACGGGTTTGCCCGGTGCCGTGGCGGTCATGGCGTGGCGTCGCGACAGCGTACCGCCCAGTGACACCCGCGCCGCATGATCTCGCGCGCTTCAGGCACGGCGAAATCCGCCGCGACGTGGCCGAGCGAGCTGTAGAAGACGCGCCCGCTGCCATACCGCTTCTTCCAGCAGACGGGCATGACCACGTCCTGCACCCAGTCGATGCCCCAATGCGCACCGTCGAAGGTGGTGGTGGCGAGCACCTCGTTGGACGGATCGACGTGCATGAAGTACTGCTCCGAGCGCATCTCGAAGTCGTCGAGTCCGGCCACGATGGGATCGTCGGAGGCGATGCGCACCGTGTAGTCGATGATGCCGCCCGGATGGCAGATGAACTGCCCGCCGACCATGAACTGGTACTCGACGTTGTTGCGAAAGGCGTCGCCCATGCCGCCGTGCCAACCGGCGCAGCCGGTACCGTTCCGGATCGCCTGCAGGAGACCCCGTTCCTGTTCCGGGGCGATGCGTGCCATGGTCCAGACCGGGACGACCAGATCCACGCCCTCCATGAACGCCGCGTCGGCCAACGGGGAGAGCGAGTCCGAAACCGTCACGGCGCACCCGTCGGCGCCGAGAATCTGCGCAAAGAGGCTCGCCGTGGCCTCCGGCTCGTGGCCGTCCCAGCCGCCCCAGGTAATCAAGACATGCGGTTCAGTCATCCAGCGCTCCGTGTTCCAGGCCGACCGGCAGTGGCGCGGGCCGCTCCACCGTGCTCTGCAGCGTGACATGCGCGCCCTCGCGGGAGGAACGCCCGAACGCTTCCATCGCTTCCAGGATGTGCAGCGCCAACGCGCCGCTGCAGCGATGGGGCCGGCCGGTCCGCACGGCGGTACACATGTCGGCGAGGCCAATGCTGCGCAGGTCGTCCGTGTACCCATGCGTGAGCGCCGCGTCCCGCCAGTCGCGCCCGCCATCCGACACCCGGACCGTCCCGCCGAAACGGTTCGGGTCGGGGGTGGAGAGGCTCCCGCTCACACCATGAATCTCGATCCAGCGATTCGAGTGACGCCACACGTCGAAACTCATCGCCACGGTCGCGACCGCGCCGCTCTCGAACTCCAGCACCCCCGCCGTGTGGGTATCCACCTCCACCGCGATGCGCTCGCCGAACCGGGGTTCCGAGGCGATCGTGCGCGCATCCTGGCCGCGGGCGCTCATGGCGGCGACGCGTCGGATGGAGCCCAGCGCATGGACGAGCGCCGTCAGGTAGTACGGCCCCATGTCGAACAGCGGCCCGCCGCCGGCCTGGTAGTAGAAGTCCGGGTTCGGGTGCCAGGACTCGTGGCCGTGGTTCATCATGAACGCCGTCGCGGCCACCGGTGCGCCGATCACGCCGGCGTCGATGAGCCCGCGGACGGTCTGATGGCCGCCGCCGAGGAACGTGTCCGGGGCGCACCCAACGCGCAATCCCGCCCGGTTCGCCAGGGACAGCACTTCCGATCCCGACGCGAAGTCGAGTGCAAACGGCTTCTCGCAATAAACGTGCTTGCCCGCTTCGAGGGCGGCGCGGTTCACCTCGGCGTGCGCCGCCGGCACCGTCAGGTTGAGGACCGCCTCGATGTCGTCTCGCGCCAGGAGGCCGTCCACGGGGAGCACCTCGACGCCGAAGTTCTCCGACGTGCGACGAGCCGCCTCGGCCACGATGTCCGCACACGCCACGATGTCGAACGCACCGAAGGTCGGCGCCGCCCCGAGGTAGGCCGGCGCAATCGTTCCACAGCCGACGAGACCGATCCGTACCGGTCCGGTCACGGCGCCTCCGCGCCTCCAGACTGCCCCATCACCTCGGGGGAGGAGAGCTGAAGTCCGACGACACCGGCGATGATCAGCGCCGGGGAAACGAGTTTGAACACCGTCACCGACTCCTTGAACCAGACCATCCCGACAATGGCGATCAGCGCCGTGCCGGCACCCGCCCACAGGGCATAGGCCGTGCCGACATCGATCTTGCGCAACGCCAGGCTCAGTGCATAGAAGGACATACCGTAGAACAGGACGATGAGCACTGCCGGCAACGTCTTCGTCATGCCGTCGGACAGCTTCATCGAGACCGTTCCCGCCACTTCGGTGACGATGGCGAATGCCAGGTGTCCCCAGTGCAGCATCCTTTATTCCTCTATCGGTTCCTCCCGGTGGGGGCCGCACGCATCGCATCCGACACCGGCCCGACGCCTGGGGAAGCCCGAACGCGGAGCCTAAGCGACGACGATCCATTGGTCCACGCGGCCGGCCCGCCTGGCCGGGCTCTCCTGCGCAGTCGGTCGAGCGCTGCCTCCCGCGGGAGTGTCACTACATCCGTTTGAGTTCGTCCAGGATGCCGGCGAGCAACTGGTTCCGTTCCTCCATGCGCGTCACCACGAAGTAGAACGGATAGACGCCAAGCGTCACGACGCTCAACAGGATGAACAGGAGGAAGCTGACGAGCCGTGCGCCGAAGCTACGGTCCATGTGAATCTCCGAACTGCGGACGGGGGTGGCGCCAACCGTAGCAGACCCCGCCAAACCCGGCGTGAGGCACCCGGCCGCACGAGCGCCTCGGGCCGACACATCAGCCATCGTGCGGGTGCTCGTGCAGCAGGACGCGATCGTAGATCGCCGTGACGCGGCCGAAATTCAGGATCAACGAGTGCGAGATGGGGCGCTGCGGATTGTCCGTGTCGTGCAGGTGGTACTTGAAACGCTGTTGCTCCTCGCCCCGCAGGAACGCGTCGTAGTCCTTCGTCAACTCCCGTACGTCGCTGACGATCTCCGTGCTCCAGGTCGCCCGAAAGGGACCGAGCACTGCGCCGCCTTCCAGTGCGATCGTGATTTCGTGGTTGGTGAGGCCCCGTTCGTCGGACATCGGCCGTTTCCCCGTCTACCGTTGCCCGATACCTTATGCGCCGGCGCGAGGTCTTTCCAGACCGCAGTCAAGAGACCCGTTCCGGCGTCGCGTCGAGAGGCAGTTCTGATAAGCTCCTCCGCTGCCTGTCGAGGGCGGCTTCGTCAGGCGCTCCTTCATCGTTCACTGCTGGAGACGCACAAATGGCATTGACTGGATTCGATCACCTGGTGGTGCGGGTTGCCGACCTGGACGCCGGGATCAAGACCTATGGCGATACGCTCGGACTCACCCTCGACCGCATCGACGAGAGCGAAGCTCTCGGCATCAAGCAGGCCTTCTTCAACCTGCCGAACGGCGGCTTCATCGAAGTCGTCGCCCCCACGGATCCGAACGGAGCGGTCGGACGCGCCCTCGAGGGGCGCGGCGAGGGCATTCATACCATCGCCTTCGAGGTGGACGATGTCGCGGAAACCGCCGCCGCGATGCGGGAGGCCGGGGCGCGCCTGATCGGCGAAGGCGGACCGCAGGTATTCGTGCACCCCAAGTCCACGCACGGAATCCTGCTGCAGCTGTCCGCGAAATCCGACTGAGGGCGCACCCGGACCCACACGACTCGGCGCGGATCTGACCTTGCATGGGGGCCGGCGGCGACGCCGCCTCCCGCGGTCCCGCGCGTTACCGGTTCGCCTCCACCTCCCGCACCGCGACGAACCAACGGCTCGCCGTCGGCAGGCAGAGCAGCACCAGGGCAGCCACCTGCAGCGCCGAGCAGACGATCTCCGGGTTGGACGTGTCCGAGAGCGCCCCCCCGATGGACTGCGCGTTCACAACCCCCCACACGGAGGCTGCGAAGATCAACCCGATGGCGAACCGGACCCATCCGAGCCCGCGATACGCCGCGTAGGCCAGCAGCGCCCACAGCATCACGAAGAACACCCGCGCGCCGTTGCTCACGACGCTGTCCGGCCAGACGGCCCACGAGAGGAGCAGGATGGCCGCCGAGCCCAGCAGCAGTCCCCCCGCGACGGAGACGACGGGGGGACGCGCCGGCAGGTCTGCGGGAAACACGTCGACGTCTCCGGACAAGGCGTCAGATCGGGCGAACTTCGTCGCCGGGCGCGATCACGCCGGCGTCCACGACGCGTGCCCGCAGACCTCCGCGGTTCGCCAATGCCTTCACCACGTCCGTGGCGGACACCGACGCTGTCGCGAGCCGTTTTCCAAGCGTCGCGCACGGGTCGCAGGGCTCGAGACCTTCGAGCACGGCCGTGCCTACCGAGAACCGCTTCCCGACCAGGGGATTCAGCTCAACGCCCCGCGTCAGGACGTTGCGCCGGGTCGCGGAGGCGTCGATGCCGAGGCCCGTGGCGGCGTTGAACGCGTCCACCGTCTCCGCCTCGATGAAGGTCACCTCGCTGGCCGGGACACCGCTCGGCTCCGCATGGTGATGATCGCCCTCGATGCCCCGCCCGGGCGCCACCATGCCCCGTTCGAGAGGCACGCACGCTCCGCCGCGCCGCGGGGCGACGTGGATCGCGACGACAGTCACTTGGCGGCCTCCAGCGCCACGACGAAGTCGAGTTCGACTTTGCCCTTGCGCAGTTCGATGGCCCGCTGATAGGTCTCCGAGTTCCAGAACCCCAGGAACTCCTCCAGCGACCGGAAGCGCTCGACGGCAATGAAGCCGTCGGTCGGCATCGTCCCCTCCATCAGGTGCAGCCCGTCCCCGTCGCCGCGCGCGAGCAACTCGATGCCCGCTGCCTGCGCAGGAGGCCCCGCGAGTTCGCCGTACGCTTCCATTCCCGACGCGTCAATGCTGCGCCCGCCGACGACCACGTAGGCGGCCGGCGCGGCCTGACTCTCCGCCCAGGCGACGCCCAGGGACGCTCCCAGCGCCAATCCGACCGCAAGGGCGACGATGGCAACGGTGGTTCGCATGGCTCTCTCGTTCGGGTTGGGTGGGCGAGGCTACGTTGGTGGGGTGGGAAAGGAAAGCCCTACGCATGCCGGCGGCCTATTCGCCCGTGCCGGGAAACCTCGCCGGAGTAACGGTCGCAATCCCTCGCCATGGATTCAGCGAGAGCAGGTCGCGATCGCCCGTAACGACGTATGCGCTCTCCGAGTCCAGGGCCAATGCCAGCAGGTCGTTATCGTCCGGGTCCCGGCAGTCCTCCACGACAGAGAGCACGGGAGCAGTCCTCGCTAACTGGAGGACGCGTCGCAGGAACTCCTCACGATCCCGCAGGGACACGTACCGATCGAACTTCTCCCGGGAGAGCACGTCTGCCAGCTCTTCGAGCAGTGCTTCCGATACGATGACCTCGGACTCCTCGAGTGCCTTGTCGACCGCACGGGCGACGGCGGAACCCGACAGCAGCAGGCGACTGACCCAGACGATCGTGTCGATGACGACGCGCACGCTCTTAGGGTCCGAGCAACTCTTCCAGTTCCTCCCTGGTCAACCCACGAGCCCTGGCGGCCTCGGAGACGCGGTCGCAGAAGCGCTGGAACTCCGCGACATTGGTGGCGGTGAGCCGCCGATAGTCGAAGGGCGACAGCATGACCGCTACCTCACGGTTCTGTCGGCGAATCGTCACAGGTTCCCGTCGAACCGCGTCCAGGACCGCGGCCAACCGTTGTTTCGCTTCGGAAGCCGACACGTAGCGCATGACGTCTATTTTGTCTACAACAGCCTGGTTGGACAACTGTGCCCGATGCGCCCGGATCCCATCCAGCGACGGCGCGCGTGCTTGGCCGCGGGCCGGTACCGCGATATCTTGGCGCCCTACCTGCGACGGCAGTTCGACTGACCGATGGAGAACCGATGGAACTGATGAATCCCTGCGGCGTCTTCGAGACGAAGACCGCTCCGCTCGCACCCCGTGTTGTCTTCGGCCCCGACGTTACTGTGGGCCTGTTCGCGAACGACAAGAAGAATGCAGATGTGCTGCTCGACCATGTCCGGCGGGGCCTCGCCGACTCGTTCGGCGTGCGCGACTTCCGCTGGTTCATGAAGGAGGCTACGGAGCCGGCCGCGTTCACCGACGAGTTCGTCCGCGAATGCGACGCGGTCGTGGCCGCCGTCTGCGACTGAGGTTCCTGCACGTCGTGGTGTATCCATGACTGTATCGAGCTCGAGCGCAAGGGCATTCCGTCGGTGGCGATCTGCACGGACGAGTTCTTCACGCTGGCCAAGGCGGAGGCGACCGGCTGGGGCCTGCCCGGCCTGCCCATGGCGGTGGTGCCGCACCCGCTCGCGAACCGCGACGCCGGCGCGTGCGGGCGGTTTGCGGGCGAGATCCTCGCGGAGATCGCCGACGCCCTGACCGGCGACCCCGAGACCCTCGAGGCGAAGTACCGCGCCAGGCGTCCGGATGGCGGCGGACGCCTCCGCTATCACGCGCTGTTCGACAGCGAGTTCAACGCGCCGGACGCCCCCGACCGCATCCGCGGTCCGGACACCATCGAGGCGCTGAACCGCCTGTTCGTCTCCCGCGGCTGGACCGACGGGTTGCCAGTACTGCCGCCGACGCCGCAGCGCACGCAGGCCATGCTGGGCGGCCGCGACGCCGACGAGCTGGCGGCGATCGTCGAGCCGCGGCTGGGCCGCGCGACCCTCGGGAGGATGGCCGCGAACGCCGTCATGGCGGGTTGCGAGCCGGGCCACTTTCCGGTCGTGCTCGCCGCCACGCGCGCGATGTGCGATCCGGCCTTCAACCTCAAGGCCATTCAGTCGACGACGCATCCCTGCACCGTGGCCTGTCTGGTGGGGGGCCCGGTGTGCGAAGCCCTCGGGATCAACGGAGCCTACAACGCGTTCGGCCAGGGCAACCGCGCCAACGCGGCGATCGGTCGCGCCGTCCGACTGATTCTCATCAACATCGGCGGCGCCTCTCCGGGCGCGCTGGACCGCTCCACGATGGGCTCGCCCGCGAAGTACGCGTTCTGCTTCGCCGAGAACGCCGCGGCGAGCCCCTGGCCGTCCTGGCACGAGGAGCTGGGGCTCGATCCCGGCGGCAGCCACGTCACGGTGTTCGGCGTCGAGGGCCCGCACAACGTCAACGACCACTACGGGCGCACCGCCGAGGAGATCCTGCTCACCGTGGCGGGCACGCTGGCGTCGCCCGGCGCGAACAACTTCTACCTCGCCGGACAGCCCGTTGTGGTACTCGGCCCCGAGCACGCCGAGGTCATCGCCGGCGACGGCTTCTCGAAGGCCGACGTGAAGCGGTTTCTCTCCGCCCATGCCGTCGTTCCTCGCGACCTCGTTTCCGAGGCGATGCTGGAGGTGCTCGAGGAACGCCTGCCGCACCACCTGATCGGCGAGCGCGGCAGCGGCGGCGTCCGGTTCGTCACCGACCCCGACGAACTCATCGTGCTCGTTGCCGGCGGGGCGGGCCGCCACTCCGCCGTGCTGCCCACCTTCGGCCACTCGACGCGGGCGGTTACCCGGCGGGTGCTGTAGGGGCGACCCTTGTGGTCGCCCGCGCTAGGACCGTGCACGAATGCGAGACGGGACGGGACAAGCCCGTCCCCTGTACGCTTCTGAACAGCTTCGTGGCACCGCCGCGAAGCTGGGCAGAGCTGCCGGGAGCGACCACCCGTCCCCTGTGCCACGAGCACCGACGTAGGACTCGTGCCCCGGCGGTTTTCTGCCGCGATGGACGCCCAGTGAACAGTCCGCGCCTCGAGCGCCAGTACAGGGACAGGTGAGCATCGCGGCATGCCTGCAGCATTGGGGGAAACAACGACGAGGAGGCATGATGTCCGAATTGAACTGGTACGTCGGCGTGGACTGGGGTGGGCAGAACCACCAGGTGTGCGTGCTCGACGGCGCTGGCGCGGTGCGTGGCGAGAACGTGTTCGCGCACAGCGGGCCGGGGCTGGCGGCGATGGCGGCGTGGATCGCCGAGACGGTTGCCGCGGCGCCGTCCGAGACGGTCGGGGTGGCGATCGAGACGCCACGCGGTCCGGTGGTGGAGAGCTTGCTGGCGCACGGCCTGGCGGTGCACGCGATCAACCCGAAGCAGCTCGACCGGTTCCGCGACCGGTACTCGCCGGCGGGCGCCAAGGACGACCGCCGCGACGCGCGCGTGCTGGCCTCGGCGCTGCGCACCGACCCACAGTGCCTGCGGCGGGTACAGGCGTCCGCCCCGGTGGTCGTCGAACTGCGCGAGTGGACGCGGACCCACGACGAACTCAAAGGCGAGCGGGTGCGGCTGACCAACCGCATGCGCGACCTGCTGTGGCGCTACTACCCGGCGTTCAACCAAGTGGTCGAGGACGACCTCGCGGCGCCGTGGGCGATGGCGCTGTGGAAGCGCGTACCGACGCCAGCGGCAGCGCGCGGCATGCGCCTGTCGTCGTACGACAACTTGTTGAAAAAGCACAGGGTCCAGCGCTTCGACGCAGCCACGCTGAAGGCTCGGCTGGCGCAACGGCCGCTCGACGTAGACCCGGCGTCGATGCGCGCCGCGGAGACGCACATGCGTCTGCTGACCAAGCGTCTGGCCGTGGTGGTCAAGCAACTCGCCGAGACTCAGACCCGGATCGACGCGTTCCTGGCGGAGCTCGGCGGCGCTGATCCGGCGACCACCGGCAGCGAGGATCCGCAGCCGGGGCAGGCGAAGGGGCAGCGCGACGCGACCATCCTGCGATCCATCCCGGGAGTCGGTAGGTACGTCCTCGCCACGCTGCTCGCAGAGGCGGATGATCCCCTGCGCCGACGAGACTACCACGCCCTGCGCTGCCTGGGCGGGGCGGCCCCGGTCACCAAACAGTCCGGCCGGGTTCGCATCGTGACGCGCCGCCTCGCAGTCCATGACCGGCTGCGCGATGCCCTCGGCTACTGGGCGAGCGGGGCGGTGCAGAAAGACCCGGCGTGCAAGGCGCGATACCAGGCGCTGCGCGCCCGCGGCCACGGCCACCACCGCGCGCTGCGCTCGGTCGCGGACCGTCTGCTGTTCGTGGCTTGCACGATGCTGCGCGACGGCACGGTGTTCGACCCGCAGCACGCCCCGGCATGAACGGCGCGCGTTGCGCATCGTCGCGCAGGGAGCGTAGCGACCGTAGCGCGATGCGCAACGCGCGCACGTCCCGCCCGGGCGGGACGTGCGTCGAACACGGCAACCCGCCAACCCGCCAACCCCTCGAAACACCGGAGGCAACGGCCTACTGACCATCCCAGCCAAAATGCACGAAACAGCACTTGCAGAACCGTGAACAGTCCTACATTGCCGTGTCGCGCCTCGGGGGGTGATTCGGGACGGGACCTTGTAGGGGCGACGCTTGTCGTCGCCCGTGTTGGGCTCGTGCACGAATGCGAGACGGGACGGGACAAGCCCGTCCCCTACAACGCCCGCGCCGGGTTTGGCGAGGCTTCGGTACCAACTGTAGGGGCGACCCTTGCGGTCGCCCGTCTCGATGGCTTGCACGAATTCGGACACGGGACGCCACCATCCCAGGGACGGCGTCCCCTACACCGTGCGCGCGAATCCCACTCCGACCAGTGGTCGCACAGCTGGAATGTCATCCGCCGGCTTGCCTCCATTGACAGGGAGCAGTCCCGGCGACAGGCTGCACGCATGTCCGACGACTTCCAGCCGGATCGCGCGTTCGGCTTCCACACGCGCGCCGTCCACGCGGGGACGCGTCCCGAACCCGGTACCGGCGCCCGCGCCGTACCCATCTACCAGACCGCGAGCTACGTGTTCGAGGATCCGGAGTCGGCCGCGGCCTATTTCAACCTGCAGGAGTACGGCAACACCTACTCCCGGATCATGAACCCCACGGTCGCGGCCCTCGAGGCGCGCCTGGCGAACCTCGAGGGCGGGATCGGGGCCGTCGCCTTCGCCAGCGGCCTCGCGGCCCAGTCGTCGGCGCTGTTCACCCTGCTCGTGCCCGGGGACCACATCGTCGCCTCCGCGGCGCTCTACGGCGGCACCGTCACCCAGCTCAAGCACCTGGCCCGCAAGCTCTCCGTGGAGCTGACCTTCGTGGACCCGGACACTCCCGCCCACTGGCGGGACGCGGTACGCAACGAGACGCGGCTCCTGTTCGCGGAGACCATCGGCAACCCGGGCGGCAACATCCTGGACATCGAGACGGTGGCCACGATCGCCCACGACGCCGGCGTCCCGCTGCTGGTGGACAACACTTTCGCGACCCCGTACCTGTGCCGCCCCTTCGAGTGGGGCGCGGACATCGTCGTGCACTCCGTGACGAAGTTCGTCGGCGGCCACGGCACGAGCATCGGCGGCGCCGTCGTGGATTCCGGGGAGTTCGACTGGGGCAACGGCAAGTTCCCGATCGTGACGGAGCCCTCTCCGGCGTACCACGGACTGGCCTTCCACGAGACCTTCGGCAGCTACGGCTACCTGATGAAGCTGCGCGCCGAAACGCTGCGCGACCTCGGCGGCGCCATGAGCCCGATGAACGCGTTCCTGTTCCTGCAGGGCCTGGAAACCCTGCCGCTGCGCATGGAGCGGCACGTGGCCAACGCGCTCGCGGTGGCCGGGTGGCTCTCGGAACGCGGCGACGTGGCGTCCGTCCGCCATCCCGGACTGCCCGACAGCCCGTACGGCGGTCTGGTCGCAAAGTACCTGCCGCGGGGCGCCGGCGCGGTGTTCTGTTTCGATCTCGACGGCGGGCGTTCGGCCGGCCAGGAGTTCATCCGCGGGGTGCGGCTCTTCTCGCACCTGGCGAACGTGGGCGATGCGAAGAGCCTCATCATCCACCCCGCCAGCACCACCCATCGGCAGCTCGGTGACGAAGAGCTGGCGGCCGCGGGGATCGGTCCCGGCACCATTCGCCTGTCCATCGGCATCGAGGACCCGCACGACCTGATGTGGGACCTCGAGCAGGGCTTCGAGCGCATTCACGGAGGCGGCCCATGAGCGGCATGGAACGGTACCAGGATCCCGAGGTCATCCAGCGCGTGCTGCACGGCGCCAGGACGGTCGCCATCGTCGGCCTCTCGTCGAACGAGCTGCGGGCCAGCCACTTCGTCGGCTTCTACGTCGCGCGCCATGGCTACCGCGTCATCCCCGTGAATCCACGCGAGGAAGAGGTGCTCGGCGCGCGTTCCTACCCCAGCCTGACCGACGTTCCGGACCCCGTGGACCTCGTGGACGTATTTCGAGCACCCCCGGCCGTGCCGGCCATCGCCCGCGAGGCCGTGGCGATCGGCGCGAAGGCCCTCTGGCTGCAGTTCGGCGTCATCAGCCCGGAGGGCGCGGAGATCGCCGAACAGGCGGGCCTCGACGTGGTCATGGACCGGTGCCTCAAGATCGAGCACGCACGCTACATCGGGCGCATGGGCGTGCTGGGGTTCGACACCGGCGTGATCTCGGCTCGGCGCCCGGCGTCCTGACCCGCCGGGCCACCAGCAACCCCGTGCCACGTCAAGAGCCAGCGGCCAGCGGCGACCGCTCCCTCGACGGCCTCGTCGAAGGCGCGGTCAACCTGCGCGATCTCGGCGGGCTCGCGACGCGTGACGGCGCCACCATCCGGCCGCGTCGTCTGCTGCGCTCCGGTCTCATGCATGCGATCACCCGCGCTGGCCTCGCGACCCTGCGCGAGACCGTCGGGGTGCGGACGGTCATCGACTTTCGCGATGCGAACGAACGCGTGGAAGACGGCGCAGTGCACTGGGCCCCTCACGGCATCACGAACCTGCATCTGCCGTCCCTTTCCGAAGCCGCCTTTCTCGCACAGCAGAAGGCGCTGTCGCCCGAGCAGATGGCGAACTGGAAGCCGGCCAAGGAGGGACCGGGTTTCGACCGCTATCTCTATCGCAATCTGGTCAACGGCGAGGCTGGCCAACGCGCCTATCGGGCGTTCCTGGAGCGGCTCGCGGAGCCGACCACCGGGACCACCGTCTTTCACTGCAGCGGCGGGCGCGACCGTACCGGGATCGCCGCGGCGCTGGTGCTGACGGTGCTCGGCGTCGACGAGCGGACGATCTGCGAGGACTACGCGCTCACCGGTGCACAGCTCGAACCGCACACGGGCCATTTCGCCGCACAGTTCACGGCTTCCGGTCTCTCCGCAGCGGAATGGATCGAGGTCTGCCGGTGTCGGCCCGAGACGATGGCCGCGTTCTTCGACGACCTGCGCACGCGATACGGATCGCCTCTCGGCTACGTCGAAACGATCGGTGTCGGGTCAGAAACGGCGGCCGCGATCCGCGCGGCATTGCTCGTCTGACAGCAGTCGCTCAACCGGGGCGTACCCAGATCGGTGACGTCCAGGCGCGTTCCTGGATGGTCGCCGGCAGGTCCGGGCGCCGTGGCGTGCCGGCCCGAATCGCGTCCCAGGTCGACCAGCGACAGGTCGGGTTCTCGAGCGCGCGCACATAGTAGAAGGCGCGCTGTCCGGCCTCGTAGGCGGTGTCCTGCCACGTGGCCTCGAGCTGACCCGCCCCCACGTCGCCATCGTAGGCGCATGTCGCGGGATCGACGCGCGCCCCGTTGTCGGGACAGCGGTTGGTGTCAGGGTCCACCTGCAAGCCGTCCGAACAGGCGACGTCAAGGACCTCCTCACGACCCGCCCCGTCCTCGAGCCACCCCTTCACGATCTGCAGGCGCTGCAGCTTCGCCCCGGCCGGGTCCGCCACCGCCCAGGCCTCGAAGGTCGGCTTGCCCTCGCCCGCCGTGACCTCGCCGCCCTGTGGCACGGGCGCCTCGAACCCGCCGGTCAGGCGGACCTTGATGCGCGGCCCACTGGTGCCGAACGTCTCCCGGCGCCGGAACGCTTCGTAGATCGCCTCACGGGTGTTCTCCGGGGCCCATACGCCGGCGAGGGCGGCGGCGCTGTGGTAACGCGAGGAGGTTTCCCGATAACCGACGCCCGCCTCATCCACGGGTACGGACCCGTTCCGTTCGGCCGCCGGGCGACCGCCATCCTTGAGACTGAAGTTCTCTTCCGAGTAGGTCTGCCCCCCGGAGTGGTTGTCGCTCGCTGCCACGATGCCGAAGCGGTACGGGTTGACACCCAGGCGCTCGTCGAACTCGAGGCCGCGCAGCAGGGCATCGCGCACGTAGCTGCCGCTCGGATTGCTGCGCGCGTGGGGGCCGAGCTTGAACGGTCGGATCTCGAAGTCCGCCCACTCGTCGTTGGGCGACAGGAACGGGTGCGTGTCCGACGTGCCCTTCTGCTGCGCGATTTCCACCAGCGGCTCGTTGCGCATGCGCCGCTCGGCATAGGCGACATCCAGCGGGGCGCCGTCGAAGTAGGTGCCCTCGAACATCCGCCCGCCGGACAGGTTGGTGTTGTGCGGAATGGCGAGCGCCTCCATGCCATCCGCCCGATGGCGATCCATCCAGTCCCAGAGATCCTCGGGGTTCAGGGTCTCGATGCGTCCGATCAGCAACTCCGGCACGCGCGTGCCCCGATAGATGACCACCCGGTGCTGCCCGTCCATGTCCTTCTCGGGCGTGAACTCGAAACCGATGAACGTGGTGAACGCGCCGGGGTCGTTGTGCCGCTCCGCCGCCCCCTGGATGTCCTTCCAGGCCGTCTTGAGATCCGCCTCGAGGACGCGGTCGTGGGGGAAGCGGAACGCACCGTAGAAGTCGTTGCGCGCGATGATGTCCTGCACCACCGGATCGTCACGGTAGGGATGCTCCGGGTCGTGTTTCGACGCCCACCACTGACCGAGGAAGAAGTAGTGGTCGGTGACCGCGTAGAAGTCGAGCGGCGTGTCGAGCTGGATCGTCACCCCCGCCGGCGTGACCAGCGGCTTGCCCTTCGCGAACTCGTAGGCGTCGTCGGGAGAGGCGACGGTGCCGAAGAAGAAGGAGTCGTACGAGTAACGGGTGTGGATGTGGAGGTCGCCGAAGTAGGCGTTCGGGGACTCGGCGGCGGCGCCCAGCGCACCGATCCATACCAGCAGGAACCCACTTGCGCGCCTAGCCACCGTGCCCATGGTTTCGCCTCCCCTCGCCTGTCCCGCAACGTCCCGCGCCAGCCCCAATCCGCGTGCCTTCAGGGCCCTCGGTTCTGGTTTCCCGGCGTCGGCGTCTGTATAGTATCGCACCCGATTGCCGGCCTCCCCGATGGACCGGCAAACCCTGTGCGAACTCTCAGTACAAGGAGCCACTGCGGACCGCCGATGACGGAAGGTCATGACATCCTGCCGTTCCTGCTCTATGCCCTGACGGTGGCCGCGCTCATCGCGGTGACCCTCACGGCAGCCTGGTTCATCGGTGCGAAAGCGCGCCACGGCGGCGCGCGAACCCTCCCCTTCGAGTCGGGTGTCGTACCGGTCGGCGAGGCCGAAGAAAGCCGCTTCTCCGTCGAGTTCTACCTGATCGCGATGTTCTTCGTGATCTTCGACCTCGAGACCATCTTCATCATCGGCTGGGCCGTTGCGTTCTTCGAACTCGGCTGGCGCGGCTATATCGGCGCGTCCGTGTTCATCGCGATCCTGCTGATCGCCCTCGTCTACGAATTTCGCACCGGCGCCCTCGACTGGGGCGTGAAGAGCCGCTTCGCGAGGACGCCGCGCTACGCCCAGGCGAACCGCGACGCCGCTGGCATGCAGGCCGGAGCCTGACGCCGTGCAGTGGCGCCTGATCAAGACCGAAGCCGATGCCCCGATGGCCGCGGTGGACGCCGCCTACGAGGAGGACGCCGCCCGCGGCGTGCTCACGGCAAAGCTCGAAGATCTCGTCGCCTGGGGCCGGGCGAACTCGATCTGGCCGTTCAACTTCGGCTTGTCGTGCTGCTATGTGGAAATGGCGACGGCGCTCACCTCGCGCCACGACGCCGCGCGGTTCGGCGCCGAGGTCATCCGCGCGACTCCGCGCCAGGCGGATCTCATCGTCGTGTCCGGCACGGTGTTCCGCAAGATGGCGCCCGTCCTGCAGCACCTCTACGAACAGCTGCTCGAGCCGCGCTGGGTCATCTCCATGGGCTCCTGCGCGAACTCCGGCGGCATGTTCGACGTCTACAGCGTGGTGCAGGGCGTCGACAAGTTCCTGCCCGTGGACGTCTATGTCCCCGGGTGCCCGCCCCGGCCGGAAGCGTTCATGCAGGGGCTCATGCTTTTGCAGGAGTCGATCAGGAACACCCACCGCCCCCTGTCCTGGGTGATCGGCGAGGGCGGATCCGCCGCGAAGTACGCGCCCAGCCAGCGTGACAAGCGCAACGCCGGGCGCATGCAGGTCTCGGACCTGGCAGAGCCGACCACCGTGGGGGACGCGCCACTCTCGGACGAGCTGCTGAAGCGGCGGTAGCAGCAACATGACCGAAGCGGCTCTCACCTCCGGATTCGTAGAACCGGGCCCCGTCACCGCGTTGCGGGCCCTGTTCGGCGACGACTGCGTCACGCAGCAGACCGCCGACGACATCCCCACGCTGTGGGTCGACAAGTCGCAGGTCGTCGAGGTGCTCCGGCACCTGAAGCACGAGGAGCATTTCGAGCTGCTCTACGACCTGTCCGCCATCGACGAACGCACGCGCCAGTTCCGCGACGGCCAGCCGGACTCCGACTTCACCGTCTTCTATCACCTCATCTCGCTGCGCCACGACTGCGACATCCGCATCAAGGCGGCACTCCCCGAGCGGGCCGCATCGCTGCCCACGGTCACCTCCGTGTACCCGGTCGCCGACTGGTACGAGCGCGAGGCCTACGACATGTTCGGCATCGACTTCGCCGGACATCCGAACCTGCGCCGCATCCTGACGCCGCCGAACTGGGAAGGTCATCCGCTGCGCAAGGAGCATCCCGCGCGCGCCACCGAGATGGACCCGTTCACGATGACGCCCGAGTTCCAGGAGTCGCAGCAGGAAGGACTGCGGTTCGTCCCCGAGGAATGGGGCATGAGCCGCGGCGCCAGGCACACGGACTTCATGTTTCTGAACCTCGGGCCGAACCATCCAAGCGTGCACGGCGTGTTCCGCATCGCACTGCAACTCGACGGCGAGATCATCGTGCAGGCGGTGCCGGACATCGGTTACCACCACCGTGCCCAGGAGAAGATGGCCGAACGCCAGAGCTGGCACACCTACATCCCCTATACCGACCGCGTCGACTACCTCGGCGGCGTGATGAACAACCTGCCCTACGTCATGAACGTGGAGAAGATGGCCGGCATCGTGGTGCCGGAACGCGCCCGGTTCATCCGCATCATGCTCTGCGAGTTGTTCCGCATCGCGAGCCACCTCCTGTTCTACGGCACCTACGCCCAGGACATCGGCCAGATGTCCCCGGTGTTCTACATGTTCGCCGACCGGGAGCGACTGTTCTCCATCATCGAGGCCATCACGGGCGGCCGCATGCACCCGAGCTGGTTCCGCATCGGCGGCGTCACTGAGGACCTGCCGGAAGGCTGGGACAGGATGGTCCTCGACTTCGTGCAGTACATGCCCAAGCGCATGGACCACTACGAGAAGATGGCGCTCAAGAACAAGATCCTGCAGAAGCGCTCCGTCGGCATCGGCGCGTATACCACCGAGGAAGGGCTCGACTGGGGCATCACCGGCCCGTCCCTGCGCGCCACCGGCCACGACTGGGACCTGCGCAAGAAGCGCCCCTACAGCGGCTACGACCAGCTCGACTTCGACATTCCGACCGCGCAGAACGGCGACGTCTTCGACCGTGCCGTGGTGCGCGCCGAGGAGATCCGCCAGAGCCTGCGCATCATCGAGCAGTGCGCGCGCAACATGCCCTCCGGCCCGTACAAGGCGGACCATCGCCTCACCACGCCGCCGGCGAAGGAGCGCACGATGGAAGACATCGAGACGCTCATCCACCACTTCCTGAACGTGAGCTGGGGCCCGGTGATCAAACCGGCCGAGTCGTCGACGATGATCGAGGCCACCAAGGGCTGGAACTCCTACTACTCGATCTCCGACGGCGGGACGATGGCCTACCGCACGCGTATTCGCACGCCGTCCTTCCCCGCGCTGCAGATGATCCCGCTGATCAGCAACGGCTTCATGGTGGCGGACCTCATCGCCATCATCGCGAGCATCGACTTCGTCATGGCGGACGTGGACCGATGAGCGAAGCGGCGCCTCTCGAGCCGATCGAGCAGTTGTCCGTCGAGGAACTCGCGCTCATCGAAGCGGAATGCGCACACTTGCCCGACCGCCAATCCGCCGCCATCGACGCCATGATGATCGTGCAGAAGCACCGCGGCTGGGTGTCCGACGCCAGCCTCTCGGCCATCGCGCGGGTCCTCGCGATGCCGGTCGCCGCACTCGACTCCATCGCCACGTTCTACAACCGCATATTCCGCCAGCCCGTCGGGCGGCACGTCGTGATGGTCTGCGACAGCGTGAGCTGCTACATCATGGGCGCCGACGGCCTCGCCAGGGACATCGAGACCCATCTCGGCATCCGCTTCGGCGAGACGACGCACGACGACCGCTTCACGCTGCTGCCCATCGTCTGCCTCGGCGCGTGTGACAAGGCGCCGACGATGCTGATCGACGAAGAGCTGATCGAGAACGTGCGCACCGAGAACCTGGGCGAGATCTTCGGCCGTTTCGAGTAGGAGACATGCAGCAACCCCTCACCGAGAGAATCGCCCGGCACGGCCACGTCGGCATCGACGACTACGAGGCCGCCGGCGGCTACGCGGCGGCGCGCAGGGCGCTGACGGAGATGACGCCGGAGGAGGTGATTGCGCTCGTCAAGGACGCGAACCTGCGCGGCCGCGGCGGGGCCGGCTTTCCGACCGGCGTCAAGTGGGGCTTCGTGCCCCAGGGCGACGCGGCGGGGCAAGGCCCCAAGTACCTCGTCTGCAACGCCGACGAGATGGAACCCGGCACGTTCAAGGATCGTTACCTCATGGAGCGCGATCCGCACCTGCTGATCGAGGGCATGATCATCGGCGCGTACGCCATCGACGCCGGAGTGGCGTACGTGTTCCTGCGTGGGGAGTACTTCGAGTCCTGCCGTGCGCTCAACGAGGCGATCGAGGCCGCCCGGGAGCGGGGTTATCTCGGCGCGAACGCGTTCGGTTCCGGCTTCGATCTCGACCTGCGCGTGCACAGTTCCGCCGGTCGCTACATCTGCGGTGAAGAAACGGCGCTTCTGAACGCTCTCGAGGGCAAGCGCGCGCAACCGCGCCTGAAGCCGCCCTTCCCACCGGCGAGCGGCGCGTGGGGAAGGCCCACGATCGTCAACAACGTCGAGACCCTGTGCAACGTCCCGTGCATCGTCGAGAAAGGCGCCAACTGGTTCCGGGACCTCGGCCTCACCGACGACGCCGGCACGAAGATCTACGGCGTCTCCGGGCGGGTGAACCATCCGGGGCTCTGGGAACTGCCCATGGGTACGCCCATTCGCGAAATCGTCGAAGTCCACGCGGGGGGCATGCAGGACGGCTACAAGCTGCGCGGGCTCCTGCCGGGCGGCGCCTCCACGGACTTCCTCGTCGAAGAGCACTTCGACCTGCCCATGGACTACGCGGCCATCGCCGCCGCCGGCAGCCGCATGGGCACCGGCACCATGATCCTGATGGACGACTCGATCTGTCCGGTGGACCTCTCGCGCAACCTGCAGCACTTCTTCGCACAGGAATCCTGCGGCTTCTGCACCCCCTGCCGCGAAGGCCTGCCGTGGCTCGAAGAACTGTTGCTGGACCTCGAGGAAGGCCGCGGCAAACCCGGGGATATCGAAGTGCTCGAGAAGAACGGCGCCTTCATCGGCGCGCCCGGGAATACCTTCTGCCTGCACGCGGCCGGCGCCATCGAACCGCTGTCGAGCGCGCTGAAGTACTTCCGGAAGGACTTCGAGGCACACATCGAGCACGGCGGCTGCCCGTACGGCAAGCATTCGTAGGGCGCAACCAGCAGGGCAACGGAAGCATCCATGGCACACATCGTCGTAGACGGCAAAGGCTACGCAGTCACGGAAGGCCAGAACCTCCTTGAGGCCGTGCTGTCGCACCACCTCGATCTCCCCTATTTCTGCTGGCACCCCGCGATGGGGTCCGTCGGCGCGTGCCGCCAGTGCGCGGTGCTCCAGTACGCGGACGAGACAGACGAGCGCGGACGCCTGGCCATGGCGTGCATCACCGCGGTGCGCGACGGCATGCGCTTCTCGATCGAAGCGCCGCACGCCAGCGACTTCCGCACGTCGGTCATCGAATGGCTGATGGAGAACCACCCGCACGACTGCCCGGTGTGCGAGGAAGGCGGCGAGTGCCACCTGCAGGACATGACCGTGATGACCGGCCACTCCACACGTCGCTACCAGGGCACCAAGCGCACCTGGGAGAACCAGTACCTCGGGCCCTTCATCGGCCACGAGATGAACCGCTGCATCACCTGTTACCGCTGCGTGCGCTTCTACCGGGACTACGCCGGCGGGACGGACCTCGAGGCCTTCGGTTCGCGCGGACGGATGTACTTCGGTCGCGCCGAGGACGGCACGCTGGAGAGCGAATTCTCCGGCAACCTGGTCGAGGTCTGCCCGACGGGCGTCTTCACGGACCGCCCGTTCACGAAGCAGTACACGCGCAAGTGGGATCTCCAGTCCGCCCCGTCCGTCTGCCCGAACTGTGCGGTCGGCTGCAACATCTTCCCGAGCGAGCGCTACGGGGCATTGAAGCGCGTCCACAATCGCTTCCACCGCGACGTCAACGGCTACTTCCTGTGCGACCGCGGGCGCTTCGGCTCGCACTTCGTGAACGCCGACACGCGCATCAGGAACGCCGGCGTGCGTGACGCCGAGGGCGTGTTCGAAGCCCGCGGCAGCGACGCGGCGCTCGCGGCCGTGGCGAACGCACTCGGCGCCGAGCGCGTGGTGGGCATCGGTTCGCCCAGAGCCTCCGTGGAGGCCAACTTCGCGCTGCGCACGCTGGTCGGCGAAGACAACTTCTGCAACGGACTGGGTATGCGGGAGGCGGAACTCGCCGCGTTGACCCTGGCCGTGCACCGCGCCGGCGGCGCGCGCATTCCGACGCTGACGGATATCGAAACCGCCGACGCCGTGCTGGTGCTCGGAGAGGACGTCTCGAACACGGCCGCGCGCGTCGCGCTGGCGCTGCGTCAGACCGCCCGTGGGGAGAGCTTCTCGATGGCGTCGGAAGCGGGCATTCCGGACTGGCAGGACGCCGGGATTCGCGGCCACGCACAGCACAACAGGAGCCCCGTGTTCCTGGTCTCCGTGCTGCCGACGCGCATCGACGACATCGCCGCGGCAACCTTCCACGCGTCGCCGGCCGACATCGCACGCACCGGGTTCGCGATCGCGCACCGCATCGACGCGGCGTTCGCCAACGCCGAAGGCAGCGAGAACGCCTTCGCCGAACACGTGGCCACCGCACTGCAGGGCGCCGAGCGACCCCTGATCGTGACCGGCGCGGGTTGCGGCGACGCGGGCGTGATCCAGGCGGCCGCCAGCGTCGCCTGGGCACTGCAGGCCCGGGGCGGCGATCCCGCCCTGCTCATCGCCTCGACCGAAGCGAATACGCTCGGGGCGGCGTCCCTGCCGGCGGGACTGTCCATGGAGGACGCGCTGGCAGCCGCCGGAGACGCCGGCGCGACGCTCGTCGTTCTGGAGAACGACCTCTATCGGCGCGCCGCGGCCGAACAGGTTTCCGCCGCACTCGCCGCCGCGGGCAACGTCATCGTGCTCGATGCGCTCGAAACGCCCACGGCGGAAGTGGCATCCATCGCACTGCCCGCGGCCACCTACGCCGAGTCCACCGGCACCTTCGTCAATCAGGAAGGCCGCGCGCAGCGTTTCTATCGCGTATTCGAACCGGACGGCGAAGTGGCGCCCGCGTGGGAGTGGATCGCGCAGGCGGCGCAGGCTGCCGGGCGCAAGGATTGCGCCTGGGACAGCATCGACGCGCTCTTGCGCGCGTGCGCCGGGGCGGTGCCGGGATTGGCCGGCATCCGCGCCGTCGCACCGGACGCGGGCTACCGGGTGGCCGCCAGTACGAAGATCCCCCGGCAGCCACATCGCTATAGCGGTCGTACGGCCATGCTCGCGGATGTGAACATCCACGAGCCGAAGACGACCGTCGATACCGAGACGCCGTTCTCCTACTCGATGGAAGGCCAGAACACCGGCGGTCAAGCCGGCGCGGTCGTGCCGTACGTGTGGACGCCGGGCTGGAACTCCAACCAGTCCGTGTTCAAGTTCCAGCAGGAAGTCGGCGGCGAACTGCGCGGCGGCGATCCGGGTGTGCGTCTGCTCGACGCGGACGATGCCGACACGGACCGCGCCAGCACATTCCGCGACGTGCCCCCGGCAAGCCGGCGCAGCGACGGCTTCCAGCTGATTCCGTCCCACTCCCTGTTCGGCAGCGAGGAGCTGTCCGCCCGTTCGTGGCCGATCCTGGAACGCCGACCCGCTCCCTACGTCGTGTTGCATCCGGCGGACGCGAGGAAGATCGGTGTCGCACCGGGCGCCGGCGTGGCGAGCCCCGCATTGTCCGTCTCCTTCGGCGTACGCACGGACGAGGCCATGGCCCGCGGCGCCGCGGCGATCGTGGTCGGTTACGGGGAGGCCCCCGCGCCGTTGCCGACCGGCCGGGTGGAACTCGCCGCGGATCCCGACTTCGTGCCGCATCCGGGCGGCGACCCGAACGTGATCGCGAGGGGCTGAAGACATGCCCTGGGACTGGACCTGGAACTGGAGCTACGTGCTCATCGTGCCGCTCGCCGTCGGCGCGCTGGTGTTCGCCCTGTTCCTCGTCTGGTGGGAACGGCGCCTGCTCGGCTGGTGGCAGGACCGGCTGGGGCCGAACCGCGTGGGACCGTTCGGCGTCCTGCAGGCGGCGGCCGACCTGATCAAGCTCCTGACCAAGGACGACTGGCTGCCGCCCTTCGCCGACCGCACCTTTTTCATACTCGCCCCGGCCATCGTGACCGGAGCGATGCTGATGGCCTACGTCGTCGTGCCGTTCGGTCCGGACCTCTACGTGACCGACTCGAACATCGCCCTGCTCTTCTTCCTGGCGATGAGTTCGCTCGCGGTCTACGGGGTGCTGCTGGCCGGCCTGTCGAGCAACAACAAGTACTCCATGCTCGGCGGCCTGCGTGCGGCGGCGCAGATGGTCACCTACGAGGTGTTCATGGGGCTGTCCGTGATGGGCGTGGTCATCCACGCCGGCTCCTTCAGCCTGGTGGACATCGTGGAGGCGCAGCGCGGCGTCTGGTTCGCGCTGCCGCAGTGCGTCGGGCTCGGCATCTTCCTCATCGCCGGGCTCGCCGAGTCCCATCGCCTGCCGTTCGACCTGCCCGAGGCGGAGCACGAGTTGACCGCCGGCTTCCACACCGAGTACTCCGGCATGAAGTTCGGCTTCATCATGGCCGCCGAGTACCTGGCGATGGTGCTGATATCGGCACTCGTGGTGACGCTCTTCTTCGGCGGCTGGCTCGGGCCGGGCTTCCTGCCGCCCATCGTCTGGTTCGGGCTCAAGACGGCCGTCATCATCAACCTGTTCGTGCTGCTGCGGGCATCGATCCCCCGCCCCCGCTACGATCAGCTCATGTCTCTCGGCTGGAAAGTGCTCCTGCCGCTGTCCCTGGTGAACCTCCTCGTAACGGGCGCCATCGCCCTCGCCCTGGAAAACTGACATGTGGAGCCAACTGAGAACCATCTGGACCGTCCTGCAGCACACCTTCATGCGCAACGAGACGGTCCAGTATCCAGAAGAAATGCCGTACGCCGCGCCACGCTACCGGGGCCGCATCGTGCTGACGCGCGATCCCGACGGCGAAGAGCGCTGCGTGGCGTGCAACCTCTGCGCCGTCGCCTGTCCCGTGGACTGCATCGCCCTGCAGAAGACGGAGCGCGAGGAGGACGGACGCTGGTACCCCGAGTTTTTCCGCATCAACTTCTCGCGCTGCATCATGTGCGGGATGTGCGAGGAAGCCTGCCCGACGTACGCGATCCAGCTCACGCCGGATTTCGAGCTGTGCGAGTTCGACCGCAACAACATGGTCTACGAGAAGGAGCATCTGCTCATCTCGGGGCCGGGCAAGTACCCGGACTACAGCTACTGGCAAGTGGCCGGCAAGACCATCGCCGGCAAGGAAAAGGGCGAGGCTCGCAACGAGGCCCCGCCGGAGAGTGTCAGGAGCCTGATGCCGTGAATCGGAACGGGGGCCGCATCCGGGCCGCATCATGGAGCTAGTGCTGTTCTACATCGCCGCGGCCGTCGCCGTCGCCGGGGCCGCGCTCGTGGTGACGCGTCTGAACGCATCGCATGCGCTCATCTACCTGGTCGTGTCCCTGCTCGCGATCGCGGTGATGTTCTACCTCCTCGGCGCGCCGTTCGCGGCCGCCCTCGAGGTCGTCATCTACGCCGGCGCCATCGTCGTGCTGTTCCTGTTCGTCGTGATGATGCTGAACCTCGGGCGGCGCACCGTGGAACGCGAACGGCGCTGGCTCGAGCCGCGCGCCTGGATCGGCCCCGGCGTGCTCGCGGCGATCCTCTTCTTCGAGATGATGTACGCCATCGTCGGCAACACCGCGACCACCGGGCCCGACACTGTCGGGACCGAGGCCGTCGGGCCCAAGGCGGTCGGCACCGCGCTCTTCCGCGAGTACCTGCTGGCCGTGGAGCTCGCGGCAATCCTGCTGCTCGCCGCCCTCGTCGGCGCCTATCACCTCGGGCGCCGGTATCTCAGCGACCGTCGTGAGGAGCCTTCAGCTGGGGAGCCTTCAGCCGGGGAGCGCGAGGGGCCTGCCCCTCGCATGAACAGGCAGCCGTCGTCGTGAGTGCCGCCGGCATCCCCCTGGAGCACGTCCTGTTCGTCGCGGCGGTGCTGTTCCTCATCGGCTTCGCGGGTGTCCTCGTGCGGCGCAACGCGATCTTCCTGCTGATGTCGCTCGAGATCATGATGAACGCCTGCGGACTCGCCTTCATCGCCGCCGGTGCGCGGTGGGGGCAGCCGGACGGGCAGATCATGTTCATGCTGATTCTCGCCCTCGCGGCGGCCGAGGTCGCGGTCGCGCTGGCCCTGGTCCTGCAGCTCGAGCGGCGTTTCGACACTCTGGATGTCGACACCGCCAGCGAACTGAACGGGTAGGTCGGGAGCTCAAGGAACCAGGATGGATCTCCTCTGGCTCGTCCCCACGCTGCCCCTGCTGGGCTTTCTGGTGCTGTTCGTCGCGGGGCTGTTCGTCTCGCAGGAACGGCCGCTCAAGTGGCTCTCCGGCATCGTGGGCGCGGGATCGATCGGGTTGTCCGCCCTGGTGGCGCTGCTGGTCGGCATCGACTATTACGCCGCGGGCGCCGAACCGACGTCGTATTTCCTCTGGACGTGGATCGACGTCGGCGGGTTCACGCCGCGTATCCGGCTCTATATCGATGGCCTGTCCCTGGTGATGATGGGCGTCATCACCGGCGTCGGCTTCCTGATCCACCTCTACGCGACCGGCTACATGTGGGAGGAAGAGGGCTACGGCCGCTTCTTCGCCTACATGAACCTGTTCGTGTTCGCGATGCTGATGCTGGTGCTCGGCGACAACCTGCTGGTGCTCTTCCTCGGCTGGGAAGGCGTCGGCCTCTGCAGCTACCTCCTGATCGGCTTCTTCCACAAGGAACCCGAGAACGGCTATGCGGCGCGCAAGGCGTTCGTGGTCACCCGCGTCGGCGACACCGCCATGCTGCTCGGCCTTTTGCTGCTGTTCCGGGAAGTGGGCTCCATCGAGGTGCAGGCGGCGATGGCCGGGGCTCGCGAGCTCTGGCCGGAAGGGTCGACCACGGTGACGATCATCGCCCTGCTGCTGCTCGGCGGCGCGGTCGGCAAGTCGGCCCAGGTGCCGCTACAGACCTGGCTGCCCGACGCGATGGCGGGCCCGACACCGGTGTCCGCCCTCATTCACGCCGCCACCATGGTCACCGCCGGCGTGTACCTCATCGCCCGCACCCACGACCTCTTCCTGCTTTCGCCCGGCGCGCAGTTGGCCGTCGCGGCGGTGGGCCTCGTGACGCTGCTCATCTCGTCCTTCACGGCGCTGACGCAGCGGGACATCAAGCGCGTGCTGGCGTACTCCACCATGAGCCAGATCGGCTTCATGTTCCTGGCGCTCGGCGTGGGCGCCTGGTCCGCGGCCATCTTCCACCTCATGACCCACGCATTTTTCAAGGCTCTCCTGTTCCTCGCGTCCGGTTCCGTGATCCTCGCGCTGCACCACGAACAGGACATGTTCAGGATGGGCGGGCTCTGGAAGAAGCTGCCGATCCCGTTCGCCAGCATGCTGATCGGCTCCATCGCGCTCGCCGCGCTGCCGTTCACCTCCGGCTTCTACAGCAAGGACGCCATCGTACTCGCGAGTTTCGAGTATGAGTACGCGGGCGGGCTCTTCTGGGCCGGCGCCGCGATCGCCGCCTTCATGACCGCGCTCTACACCACACGCATGATGGTGCTGACGTTCTTCGGCGAGGCCAAGACCGAGCCGCACGACCACTCGCGCATCAACATGTGGGGGCCACTGCTGGTCCTCGCCGTGCTCGCGGTGGCAGGCGGCTGGTTCGGCCTCGCGCCGGTCGCCTCGGTGCTACCGGACGGCGGCGTCGGCAAGGCGGATCACTTCTCCGTGGTCGCCATCGTCACGATGGCGGCGCCGCTGCTCGGTATCGGCCTCGGCTACCTCATCTTCCACAGCCGACAGGTCAACGTGGACGGACTCGTGCAATCCAGCGTTGGCGACGCCGCGCGACGCTTCTGGTTCAGCGGCTGGGGCTTCGATGCGCTCTACGACCGCGTCTTCGTCGGGCCGTTCATGTGGCTCGCACGCGTCAACAAGCGCGACGCGGTGGACTTCGTCTATATCGCAACGGCAGCCGTCGCGCGCGCGTTCCACCACGTCGCCGCTCTGTCGCAGAGCGGCAGCTTGCGCTGGTACGCGGCCAACATGGCGCTCGGCCTGCTGCTCGCGTTCGCGATCGCCATGGGGGTACTGTCGTGAACATCCTCGCGCTGATCGTCTTCCTGCTGCTCGGCGGCGTCGCGGCCTGGGCTTCGGAACGCATCCACCCGAACGCGCCGCGCTGGGTCGGCCTCCTGTCCTTCGTGGCGGCCGGGCTCTATGTAGCCAACGCCTGGGCCGGCGGCTACGCCTACGCCAACCAGTACATCGAGTGGATCCCGCGTTTCGGCATCCACGTGATCCTGTCGATGGACGGGCTGTCGCTGATGATGGTCGCGCTGACGCTGTTCCTCGGCGTTGTGGCGGTCGTCTCGTCGTGGACGGAAACCGAGAAGAGCCGGGGCTTCTTCCAGTTCAACATCCTGTGGGTGATGGCCGGGGTCGTGGGCGTGTTCACGGCGTTCGACCTGTTCCTCTTCTTCTTCTTCTGGGAAGTCATGCTGATCCCCATGTACTTCCTGATCGCGATCTGGGGCCACGAGCAGCGCGCCTACGCGGCGATGAAGTTCTTCCTGTTCACGCAGATCAGCGGCCTCCTGATGCTGTTCGCCATCCTGGCGCTGGTGTACTTCAACTACGCCGCGTCCGGCATCCTGACGTTCAACTACCACGATCTGCTCGACGCCGACCTCCCCGCCGACGTCGCGTTCTTCGTGATGCTCGGCTTCTTCGTCGCCTTCGTCGTGAAGCTGCCGGCCGTGCCGTTCCACACGTGGCTACCGGACGCGCACACGCAGGCGCCGACCGCCGGCAGCGTGATCCTCGCCGGCATCCTGCTGAAGACGGGCGCGTACGGGCTCATCCGCTTCGTCGTGCCGCTCTTCCCGGAGGCGTCCGCGGACTTCGCCTGGTGGGCGATGTTCCTGGGCGCACTCAGCATCCTCTATGGCGGCTACATGGCGTACAGCCAGTCGGACTTCAAGCGCCTCGTCGCCTACAGCTCCGTGGCCCACATGGGCTTCATCCTGCTCGGCGTGTTCGCGTTCCACGAGGTGGACGGACGGACCGTCACGAACGATCTCGGCATGCAGGGCGCCGTGGTCACGATGATCGCCCACGGCTTCTCCACCGCCGCGCTCTTCATGATGGCGGGCGCACTGCAGGAACGCCTGCACACGCGCGAGATGTCGCGCATGGGGGGACTCTGGGTGCGGGCGCCGCGCATGGGGGCGATGACGATGTTCTTCGTGATCGCATCCGTCGGCATGCCGGGACTCGGCAACTTCGTCGGCGAGTTCCTGGTGCTCGTCGGCGCCTTCAAGGCAAGCGTTCCGCTCACCGTCGCCGGCGCGCTCGGCGTGGTGGTCGCCGCCGTGTACGGGCTGTACCTGCTGCAACGTTCGTTTCAGGGCACGCCGAACCCGGACATCCCGACCATGCGTGACTTCGGCTGGCGGGAGATGATCGTGATGGTGCTGATGATGCTGGCGCTGGTCTGGATCGGAGTGTATCCGCAGCACGTGCTGGACCTGTCCGGCCCCGTCATCGAGACGTTGTGGGAGGCGCCATGACCGCCGCAGGCTTAAGCGCCCTGGTTCCCTACCTGGTCCTGACCGGCAGCCTGATGGTGCTGCTGCTGGTCGTGTCCTTCCGGCGCAGCCACGCACTGGCGATGTGGCTGACGGTAGCCGCGCTGGTCGCCACCCTGGCCATGCTGCCGGGCGCAAACGCGGTGGGGACTCAGCACATCGACGGCTTCCTGACGATCGATGCCTTCGCGAACTTCTTCAACGGACTGTTCGCGCTGGCGGGCATCGTGACGGCCCTGCTGGCCTATCGTTACCTCGACAGCCGCTCGACGCACGCGCATCGCGAGGAGTTCTACATCCTCCTCCTGACGGCCACCCTCGGCGCCATGACCATGGCCTCGGCCGCGCACTTCGCCGCGTTCCTGCTCGGACTCGAGATCGTCTCCATCTCGCTCTACGCGATGATCGCCTACCCCGAGCAGGGCCAGGCGCCCCTCGAAGCGGCGCTGAAATACTTGGTGCTCTCCGGGGTCGCATCCACCACGATGCTGTTCGGCATGGCGCTGGTCTATGCCTCCGTCGGCACGATGTCTTTCGGTACCGCCCTCGGCGCCGGCACCGATCCGCTGCTGATCGCGGGACAGGTCATGATCCTGGCCGGCGTGGCGTTCAAGCTCTCCCTGGTCCCCTTCCACATGTGGACGCCGGACGTCTACCAGGGCGCTCCGGCCCCGGTGACCGGTTTCGTGGCCACCGTGTCGAAGGGCGGCGTCGTCGCGGTGCTCCTGCGCTACGTCGTGGAAACCGACATGCTCTCCCACGAGACGCTGTTCCTCGCCGTCTCGCTCATCGCCATCGTCTCGATGGTCGTCGGCAACCTCCTCGCACTGCTGCAGGACAACCTGAAACGAATCCTGGCCTATTCCTCCATCGCGCACATCGGCTACCTGCTGATCGCGGTGCTGGTGGTCTCCACCCTCGCCAGCCCTGCCATGGCGCTCGAGACGGGGATGTTCTACCTCGCCGGCTATTTCCTGATGACGCTGGCGGCGTTCGGGGTGATGACCGTACTGTCCACCGGTGCCTCGGCGGACGCCGAATCCCTTTCGGCATACGCCGGACTCTACTGGCGGCGACCGGTGCTGGCGGCCGTACTCACCGTGGCCGCGCTGTCGCTGGCGGGCATTCCGCTGACCGTAGGCTTCATCGCGAAGTTCTATCTGTTCGCGGCGGGCGTCGAAGGCGGTCTCTGGGCGCTTCTGTGGGCACTCGTCGTCGGCAGCGCCATCGGCATCTACTACTACCTGCGCATCGTGTTCAGCATGATCCGAACTTCGGACGACGAGGCCGCCGACGAAGCCTCCGGCCGGTCGATCGAGGGGCTCGCCACGGCCGGCGTACTGGGCCTCGCGATCGTCGTACTCGGCATCTACCCGACACCGGTGATCGACATGGCGCGGGACGCGGTGCGGGCGTTCGGGGGGTAGCCGGCAGCCAGTAGCTGAGCGGAAGAGCTGCGGTGTGACACCAGGCGCGGCATTGCCAAGGAGGGTAGCTTGACGTCCTGTCTCAATTTTGAGACCGTCCCGACGTGAGGGAGGCAAAGTTCCTCGGGTCGTCACTTGACGATCTCCGAGCCCTCCCGAAGGCGGTTCGCCAGCCAGGACATGCGTCGGCAGATCGATCGCGTCCAACGCGGACTTGACCCCAAGGACTGGAAGGCGACGCCAAGCATCGGCGTTGGCGTCCGAGAAATCCGGATCCGGGATGACGGCAACGCCTACAGGACGCTATACGTGACCAATATTGGCGAGGGGATCTACGTGCTGCACGTGTTCACGAAGAAATCCAACAGGACGAAGAGGACCGACATCGACACCGCGCGCTCCCGCCTCAGGGCGCTGCAGCTCCAACTGCGGGAGGAGAGACGATGGTGAAAGTACAGACGTACTCGAGCGTATGGGACGCGATTGCGGACTCGCCAGAAGAAGCCTGCAACCTGAAGCTGCGCTCCGAACTCATGGATGCCCTGGAAGCATACATTCTTCGGGAAGGCATCACGCAGCAGGTTGCGGCCGAACGGCTAGGCGTACCTCGTTCACGCGTGAGCGAACTGGTGAACGGCCGGATCAGCAAGTTCACCATAGACAAGCTCGTGAACATGGCGGCGAGGGTCGGACTTGCCGTCACGGTCGCGATCGAGGAAGCGCGTCATCGCTGGCCGACCCACGACGCTCAGACACAGCGAATCCTCGGCATCGATTTCACTAGTCGGCCGACCTCAAGCAAGCCGATCACTGTTGCCGACTGTCGTTTGTCTGGGGACCGTTTGTCGGTTCAGAGCCTACGAAAGCTCCGCAGCTTCGAGGAGTTTGAGCGGCTACTGGCCGCCGATGGGCCATGGGTGGCCGCGATCGACATGCCCTTCGCACAGCCGGATGCGCTGATCGAAGCTCTTGGATGGCCCAAGGTTTGGCGATCGAAGCTCTTGGATGGCCCAAGGTTTGGCGAGACTGCATAAGGCATGTAGCAGACCTCGGCAAGGACGCCTTTGAGCAAGCACTCAATGACTATCGCCAGGCGCAGCCATACGGCCGCAAGGAACACCTCCGCCGAACCGACAAGCTCGCCAAGTCGCTAAGCCCCATGAAGCTGCACTTTCAACCCGTGGGCAAAATGTTCTTCCAGGGCGCGCCACGGCTCCTGCGTAGCGAGGCCAACATCGTCCCCTGCGCCCGCAACGGTGTCGACAGGACGGTTGTGGAGGCCTATCCGGCCCTTGTCGCCCACTACCTGGCGAGTACGCGAAGCTACAAGCACGACAAGAGTGCCAAGCCGATCCACGAGGACGCACGGCGGAAGATCGTAGAGGCTCTTGCATCGGAGACGTGCCGGAAGCAATACGGCGTGTCCGTCTCGCTGGACCCAAAGGACCGACAGGAGCTTATCAACGATCCGAAGGCCGACCTCCTGGACGCCGTGTTGTGCGCGGTTCAAGGCGCGTGGGCGAGTCGCCAGCAGGGCTTCGGCGTTCCGCCCGATTGCGACGACGAAGGCTGGATCGTCGACCCCGCTCTTGCGTCCCCGACCCGGGAGGGATAAGCACAAACGCAGGCCACTCTCGGCGTCGGGCGACCGATCCGGGGCGTCTTGCTTCCCTGTTCGTCGCTTGATCTTGGACCAGGGCATAGAATCGAGTGCTCCCGAGTCGGGATGAGAAGCGACATGACCGAACTCTCCTGGTTGGCTTTTTGGGCGACGCTGTTCGTGGCGCAGCATCTCGGCGTCACCAGTTCCGGCCTGCGCGCACGCCTGGTCGGAGCGATGGGGGAGAAGGCCTACCTCGGCCTCTACTCCGTGGTGTCGATCCTGGTCCTGGTGCTGCTGATCCACGCCTACAACGCCACGGCGCCCGGCATGCTCCTGTGGCCGACCCACGAACTTCTGCGCTGGGTCCCGCTCCTGCTCATGCCGCTCGCACTGTTGCTCGTGATCGGCGGTGTCCTGGCGCGCAATCCGAGCACGGTCGGCGTGGTGCTCGAGTCCGGTGCGGAAGTGCCGGTGTCGGGCGTCCTGCGCATCACCCGCCATCCGGTCCAGTGCGGCATCCTGATCTGGTCCCTGAGCCATATGCTCCCCAACGGCGACCTGCCGTCGCTGCTCTTCTTCGGGGCGTTCGCGCTGGTTTCCGGTTGCGGCATGAGGCTCATCGACAGGCGCAAGCAAGGCGTCTTCGGGGAGAGCTGGTCCGCCTTTCGGCAAGCAACCTCGTCGGTCCCGTTCGCCGCCATCGTCGCGGGCCGCCAGTCACTCGGGCTCTCCGACATCGGCTGGCTTACGCCCGTACTGGCAGCGGGGGTGTTCGTCGCCCTGTGGTGGGGCCACGTCTGGATTTCCGGCGTGCCGGTCGGGCTCGGCTGGTAGCCGGAGACGGTGACTGACGCATGAAATGGCTGTACATCGCGATCGGGATCCTGGTGGGCGTTCCGCTCGCGTTCTTCGCGGCAATGTATGCGGCCAGCGAGCTGGGCGGTGAGGTCGTGGTGCTGCACCGACAGTCCGAAGACGGCTCGATCGACCGGGTGCGAATCTGGATCGTGGAGGACGGCACGGGCACGTGGATCGAACATGGCAGTCCGGACGCCGCCTGGATCTCGCGATTGGCAAGTGATCCGTCGATCACCGTCGAGCGGAACGGGACATCGCGGCAGTACCGCGCGTCGGCCGACCCGGAATCACATGCGCTCTACCACAGGCTGCGCCAGGATCGGTACGGATTCGCCGACCGGCTCGTGGCAATGGTCGGCGGTGGTGTCGACGCATGCGAAGGAACGCCGGTGCGTCTGGAGTTGGACCGTCCGTAGGGGACGGCCTTGTGGCGTCCCGTCTCCGGATCGTGCCAGCAACACGGGCGACGACAAGCGTCGCCGCTACCACCCAACCGCAGGCGCATCGCGTGCCGCTTCTCGCCGGCCTCGGCTGGCTCGTCAGACGGCGCCCATCAACTCTTCCTGATCCTTCGGCACCTAGAACGGGTGCGTGTTGAAGAACAACTCGTGCCCGTCCGGATCATGCACGGTGAAGTGCCCGCACTCGTTCTCCAGGAGTGGCACGCCCTCTTCGTCCACCATCAGCGGCTGCTGGTCGGCACGTTCGTTGTATCCCTCGACACGCAGTCCGGCAGCGTCCAGTTCAGTCATCAAGGCGTAGATGTGCACGCCCCGGAAGTTGATCACGTCGGTCTCGAGGAACGTCATGAACGTCAACACGTCCGGCCCGTTCGCCAGCGAAACCCGGAGCCCCGCCCGGGGCTTCTGCGCCGGTCGGCTCGAAACCCAGCTCGCGGTAGAAGGCCACGATGATCGCCGCAGCAGCCGGCTGAACCTCTATCTCGCGCCCCGGCACTCCGCCGGTCCGACGTTTACAAAACGCACCAATTCTGTCAGATTGTAAACCTTTGGGTTAATGCGAAGAGGGGCTACGGATGATCGGGCTACGACTCAAGCTCGCGCGGCGGGCCGCCGGATTGTCGCTTCGCGCGCTTGCCGCCGCCATCGACCACCGCGTTTCCGCGCAAGCCATCGGCAAATACGAGCGCAACGAGGCGATGCCCGGCAGCGGGGTCCTCATCGCCCTGGCCGATGCCCTGCGGACGTCGGTCGACTATCTGCTCGGTGATCCCGACCTGGTCCTCGAAGACCTCGAGTTCAGGAAGAACGCCTTCACGACCAAGCGCGGCGAAGCGCAGGTCGAAGCCACCGTGCTGGCCCACCTTGAACGCTATCTCGCTATCGAGGAGATCCTGCGACTACCCAGCGCCCATTGGGACGAGCCGCGGGACGCGCCCTATCCCGTACACCGCGATCCCATCGAAGCCGACCGCGCCGCCGACGCTCTCCGCCACCATTGGGGTCTCGGCCAGGAGCCCATACCCAACCTCGTCGAACTCCTCGAAGAACGAGGTATCAAGATATTCGTCGTGCCGCTCGGGAGCGTCGGCGGTCTCGTCGCGAGAGCCGGACGCCCGCGCCGGCCGCCTGTCCCCTTCGTCGTCGTGAACGCCAAGGACTGGGGCGAGCGCCAGCGATTCACCATCGCCCACGAGCTCGGCCACATCTTGCTCGCCGTCGCGCGCAGTCTAAACGCCGAACGGGTCGCACACCGCTTCGCAGGCGCCTTCCTCATGCCCGCCGAGGCACTGTGGCTCGAGGTCGGCAAGCACCGCAGCGCCATCCCCCTCGGCGAACTGCTCGCCCTGAAACACGTCTTCGGCGTCAGTATTCAGGCGCTGACCCACCGCTGTCGCGACCTCGGCATCATCGGCCCCGCCACCTACCGCGCCCTGTTCAACGAGTTCGACCGCCTCGGCTGGCGCACGCCCCCCTACGAGGAATACGGTTCCATGTCCGGCGAACAGCCCAGCCGCTTCAACCGGCTCTGTTTGCGCGCCCTCGCCGAAGGAGCGATCAGCGAGTCCAAGGCGGCCGAGTTCCTCGACATCGGCATCGTTGAAGTCGACGACTACATGCGCGGAACCCACCCCGCGCTGTCGGCCGTAGGGTAATGAATGTCCGATCGAGTGGTCGTATCGGACTCCTCGGTCCTCATCGACCTCGAACGGGGCAGCCTGTTCGACGCCGCGTTCGCCCTCCCGCTCGACTTCTGCGTCCCCGACCTTCTTTACGGGCTGGAGCTCGAGCTGTACGGCGGC
The DNA here is from genome assembly GCA_965248075.1 of Candidatus Azotimanducaceae bacterium. Lineage (GTDB taxonomy): Bacteria > Pseudomonadota > Gammaproteobacteria > Pseudomonadales > Azotimanducaceae > VXNE01. The sequence continues at coordinate 722,616 of CBDFIL010000001.1, forward strand.
CAGCGACTCATCGCCAACGGCCTACGCGTGCTCGAACTCGACGGCGACGGCGTCGCGCTGGCCGCCCGCTACCACCCGTCTGTCCGCGCCATCTCGCTGTCCGACGCCTTCGCGCTGGCCCTCGCGCGCCAGACTGCCAGCACGCTGTTGACAGGCGACGCCCGTCTCCACCAGTTGGCCCACGAAGAGCATGTTGCCTGCCACGGGGTTCTCTGGCTCATCGACCAGATGTTCGCAGGCCCTTCCGCGACGGCGGAACAGTTGCACGCGGCTCTGTCCCGGATTCGGGACCACCCGCGTCGCAGACTGCCGACCGCCGAGGTCAACAAACGCCTTCGGGCTTTCGAGGGCGCCATCCGGCGCTCTTGATCCACCCCGTCCACCAGAACGCGCGTCTCTTCCAGGTTTCGGGTTCGTCGCCACTAGGTGCCGAGCACCGGACTCGCGGCTTCCAACCTACGCACGTCCAGAAAACGTGCCTCGTTTCTGAGGCGCCAGCAGGAAGGTCCAGAAAACGACCCTTTCCCAGACATGCCCCGCACCACCCCGCCGCCAACGGGCGCCAGCCCCTCCACATTGGCGATTCACGATGGCATTGCTCTCGGCAACGCCCTCTCCCCGAGCGCACGTCCCACTCCACGATCTCGGCGTCCACCGACGCTTCCCCCCGGGGTCAGGCAGATCGAAGACGAACTCGCCCACGGCAGGGTCGCCAGGAGAGTGGGCAACGTAGCGTTCCGGCGTCGCCGCCGGCCACCGAGGACGTGACTGTCGCGTTGACCGTCTCGTAGCGCTCCTTCCCCCCGCGTTGGGATCGTGCACGTATCCGAAACGGGACGCCACAAGGGCGTCCCCTACAACCCCGCGGTGAGACCATGCACGAATTCGAGGCGGGACCGTAGGGCCCGTGCGTGCATTCGGGACGGGACGCGCCGTTGCCGCCCAACACATCACGACCCCGGCCCCGGCACCGACAGCGCCAGCCTGGTCGTCAGCGGCGAGTCGTCCTTCGTGCGGACGGCGTCGCTCGCGTCGCAGTCCACGGGGGAGTCCAGCACCAGGGTCACGTCCACCGTCTCGTCCGGCACGATGCGCGCTTCCCAGAGGTCCTTGCGGCCGTCGACGCGCTTGAACCGGGTTACGACCACGACCTCCCACAGGTTGGCGTCGGCCGGGTGCCGGTAGGCGTCGGTGGGTAGCCTGGGAATACCCGTCCCGGCTGTTGGCTCGGCTTCCTGCGAGCGAACAGGCGTCAGACGGAGTCAGGCGGCTCTGCTGAAACGACCTTCAGCCGGGGGGTGGCCGCCTGGGCCCGGGAGCGGGCAAGCAGTACCCTGCGCACGGCCAGCCATTCGCGGTCGCCGGCATCCATGCGGCGCACCTCGATGTAGCACGTCGCACGTCTGATCAGCTCCGGGCGCTGGTCCCGCAGGACGCCTGTCGGGTCCTTCTTCTCGTCGGGGTCGAGAGGGTCCCAGTCGCGCTTCGTCCGGATGCACAGGCTGCAGCCCAGGACCCAGTTGTCCTCGACGTCGGCACACTCCGGATAGCTGGACCGGGGCAACAGACGGTCGACCTGCGCGGTGGCGTAGCCGAGCCGATCCACCAGCAGGTCCCGGCCACAGTACGCGCAACTGCCTCGATCCCGCACCAGCGATACGGCCCGTTCCTCCGGAATATCGACTTCCCGGCAGAGGCGGCGGACCAGGTTGCGCTGGACCGGGTCCATCAGAGCGCGCCGATCACCTCTTCCTGGTCCTTCGGCACGTAGAAATACGACCCGGGCATGAAGTCGTAGCCGAGATCGCCCAGCAGGCGCCGTTGCCGTGGGGTGCACCGCTGGGCCACGTCCGGAATCGTGTGGTAGTCGTAGCAGCGCACCCACAGCTGGCAGTAGTTGTAGAGGAGGCACCGGCGCGCCCTTCCCGACAGGTTGCGGCTCGGCCCGTGCCACAGGGCGTGGGGGAACAGGTAGACGTCGCCCGCCTTGCCCATGAGTTGCGCGGCGCCCGGCGAGTAAGGCGTCATGGCGCCTTCGCCCGGCAGCGGAATCGGGCGCTTGTGGCTGCCGGGGAACACGGTCAGGTTGCCGCTGTCCGGCTCCGTGACGTCGGTCAGGAGGTACATGGCCTTCATCGCGATCGGCGGACTCGACTCGCTCACGCGCATCGTGCGCAGGGACTCGCCCCCGTCCGTGTGCGTGTAGCAGTGCGAGTCCTCGCCTGAGTGACGCACGATCGCTTGGGTCATGCTGAGCAGGATGTTGGGCCCCATGACGTCGACGATATAGTCGAAGACCAGCGCGCGGTCGATGAGGTCGATGAACGCCTGGTGGTAGGTCAGGAGTTCACGGCGGTCCATGAAGCCGTCGGGGTCCAGGTCCGGGGTGTGGTCCATCCAGCTGTAGTGACCGATCGGCAGGTGTGGCGCCCGGTCCGGCTCGTAGCCCGGCACCTTGCGGAAGCGATCCATCTGGTCGCAGTAGAAGTTGACCTCGTCGGCGTCGAAGACCTGCTCGAGATGCAGGTAGCCGTCCACCTGCCATTGCCTGCGTTGCTCCTGGGTCAGGGTGTGCATCGTGTTCCCCCTGGACTGATGCGCCAAGTCACGGACCGACCGCGAGGTTAGCGAAGTACGGGTCCGGCGTCACTACTCAGGGGCCGCGTGTTGCGCCGGCTACCGCTCGAAGGCACGCCAGCGGTCAAGCACTTCCCAGAACTCCGCCCACCGCTCCACGTAGGATCTGTCGAAAGATATCTCGGCATCGAGGATCGCCTCGATGTCCGCCAGGTCCTGGTACCGACCCGCGATCAGCTTGTGCACGATGACGTCCTCGACAGCGAGTACAGGGACGGCGCCAACGTCTTCGAGCGTCTCGACCCGGGCGCGGTGCAAGGCCTCCTGTTGGTAGTCGGTCCCCGCGATGAGCAGGTCGACGGGGTCGAACTCCCGATGGCTCGCCCATAACAGGGTGCCCTCCGCGTCCCCGTGCGGACCGACCATCCGGAAGAGACCAGCGCCGTCTCCACCGCATCGAGTCCGGAGCCACCTCCCGCCAGCAACAGGTCCACATCGACCGTGTATCGCGTAGTCCGCCGATAACGATTCGCGGCCAGACCACCAGTGAGCGCCCACCGAATGGCAAGGCCATCGAGCAGTCGCGCGACCTCACCAAGTGCGGTACGCCGGGTCGATCCTTCGTAGTCGTTCAAGATAGGCCAAGTGCGAGGCAAGGTCGCCGTCGTCGGGACCGTCCACACCAGCTTCGGCGAGGGCCCCGAGACGCTCCTCCATGCGGTCGAGTCGATCGAAGACCTCGGCCAGCGAACCAGGCGGCGCCGCGTCTTCCAGGCGGCCATTGGCCGCGGCCACCCGCCGAAAGTGGTCGCGTTCCCTGGGCGAAGCTCGATGCATGGACGGAGTATAGCCCGGATGCTGCAACCGGCCGCTTGTGCCTCGGCCGCCGTCCAGTTGCGACCAACGGGAGTGACCGCCGAGCCTGGAGCCGGGCGTCGGGCGCGGCCTCATCACCTCCATTGGGGCTCGATACCGTTCTCGCGAAGGAACTCCTCGGCCATCTCGAGGACCTCCTGTTCCTGGAACGCGAAGTAGGCGCGCACGGCTTCTTCGTCGCGCACGTCCCGTTTCCATCTCCCTATCGCGCCGGACCAGGCCGCGCTCGCGCGTTCCCAACGCAACTCGTCATCGGTCCAGTTGGAACGCAGGAAGCGTATGAGGATGTCGCGTTGGTCCGGGTAGACGAGGGCGTCAATCTCCAGGTAGCGTGCGCGGTCGGCCACCACCCTCTCCCATATTTCCCGGTTCTCTTCCGCGGGCATGTTGGCCTCGTCCCACGCTTCCTCGTCGTTCTCGTACACCCACAGGACATCACCGGTGTCCCTGTCCACATACGTCAACTGTCGAGCGCTGTAGCTGCCGTCGAAAGGGTGCTCGAAGGCGTTGATGAAGTCGATCTTGTGGATGGCCGGCATCTGCTGTGTCCCCGGAACTGCTGTTCGCGCGGGACACCACAAGGGTGTCCCCTGCATGCTCACCCGGAATCTGCCGCCTTGCGTTGACAAGCAAATTTCGCGAAGCGCAAGATCGAATGATACGCGGAGGGAAGAGGACAAAGATGGTCTCCGATCCCCACGTCATGGCCGGCCTGTCCGACGGCGGGGCCCACACGAAGTTCTTCAGTGCGGGCAGCTACACGACGGACCTCCTGGTCTGGCTCGTACGGGACACGCAGACCCTGTCCCTCGAGGAGGCGCACTACCACCTGTCCTACCTGCCCGCGCAGGCAGCCGGCTTCATCGACCGGGGTTACCTGCGCGCCGGCGCGCCGGCGGACATCGTGGTCTACGACCTCGAAAACCTGAAGATCGTTCCGGAGGACGGCCACGAGGTGGTCCGCGACTATCCCGCGAACGAGTGGCGCCGGGTCCGGAAGGCGGAGGGCTACCGCTGGATCCTCGTCAACGGCGAAGTGACCTTCGAGGACGGCCAGGCCACCGGCGCGATGCCGGGACAGTTGCTGCGCAACGGCGAGATCGCCGCGACGGCGCTGGGGCTCGCCGCCGGCGGGTAGGGGCGACCCTTGTGGTCGCCGGCGTCGCGGCCGTGCATGCATTCGAGACGGGACGCCACAAGGGCGTCCCCTACGACGCCCGCATCGCGGCATGCAGGCGTTCGAATTCGACTATATTGGTACGGGAGTACCTGGGACGACGGGGAGGATTGGCCATGCGGGGTTGGATCGCTGCAATATCGATGACGGGACTGCTGGCGGCCTGTGAACCCGCGCAGCAGCCACCGGCGGAGCCCGCCGCGGAGGCAGTGGAGAACGCCGAGATCCCCAGAGCCCCCAGGCCCACCCACTGGACCAGCGACGGCGACATCGGGGACGGCGGCGGGCCCGTGACCGAAGCGCACCTCCTGGCCGGGGCCTCCGATCCCGAGAAGTGGCTGCACTACAGCGGCGACTACGACGGCCTGCGCCACTCGCCCGTCGACGACATCCATCGCGGCAACGTCGCGCAACTGCAGGTGGCCTGGGCTTTCCCGACCGGGACGCGCCACCAGTTCGAGGTGTCCCCGACCGTCTACGACGGGGTGATGTACGTGAGTTCGTCGCACAACCGCCTGTTCGCGCTCGATGCCGAGACGGGCGAGATGTTCTGGCGCTACGACCACCAGCAGCCCGGCGACCTCCGACTGTGCTGCGGTCGGGTGAACCGGGGCGCCGCGATCACGGGCGACACCGTGCTCATGGCGACCCTCGACGCCAAGCTGCTCGCCTTCCACCGGCTGACCGGGGAACTCCAGTGGCAGACCACCCTCGCGGACTACAGCGAGGGCTTCAGTGCGACGTCGATGCCCATGGTCGTGAAGGACATGGCGATCATCGGCATCGCCGGCGGAGAGTTCGGGGTGCGCGGGTTCTTCGACGCCTACGACGTGCACACCGGGGAACGGCGCTGGCGGCACTACACGGTCCCGGTCGAGGGTGAGCCGGGAGTCGAGTCGTGGGCCGGCGACTCCTGGAAAACGGGCGGGGCTCCGGCGTGGACGAGCGGGGCGTACGATGTCGAGACGGACATCCTCTACTGGACCACCGGCAACCCCGCCCCCGACTGGAACGGCGACCTGCGCGCCGGCGACAACCTGTACTCCAACAGCCTGCTCGCTGTGGACCCGGACACGGGCGAACGGCTCTGGCACTTCCAGTTCACGCCGCACGACGTCTGGGACTACGACGGCAACACGCACCTCTTCCTGACGGACGTGGAACGCGACGGCGAGACGATCCCCGCGATCCTGCAGCCGAACCGGAACGGGTTCTTCTACATCCTGGACCGTGCTACCGGCGCGTTCCTGCATGCCTCCGAGTACGTCGAGGAACTCAACTGGGCGACGATGGGCGAGGACGGCCGGCCGATCGTCAATCCGCTCGCGAAGCCGACGGAAGAGCCGGACTACCGGGTCTGCCCGAGCAACCTCGGCGGCATGAACGGCGCCTGGGCCGGGGCCATGAACCCGGATCTCGGCCTCGTCTACGTCCCGTCGGTCGAGGGCTGCCAGTTCTATCAGAAAGGCATCGTCGTCTTCGTGAAGGGGCAGCAGTTCACGGGCGGTTCGCCGATCACGGTGGACGTCGACCAGGGCAAGGCGCACGGCAACGTCGTCGCGGTGGACAAGAACACCGGCGCAGTGCGCTGGCGGTACGTCGATGAGCATCCCATGATGGCGGGCGCCCTCTCGACCGCCGGCGGGCTCGTGTTCACCGGCAACCAGTCCGGCCATGCCCTGGCCCTCGACGCCGAGACCGGAGAGCTGCTCTGGAAGTTCCGCATGGGCGGGGGCGTGCGCAGTCAGCCCGTCGCCTACCGCGCCGGCGGGAGAAGCTACGTCGCGATCGGTTCCGGCAACTCCACCGGCTTCGCCCGGCACGCGGGCGGCCCCACGAACCTCCCCGAAGGCGGCCACCTGTTCGTGTTCGCGTTGCCGCAGTGAGCCTGCCGACGCGGGCGCTCGGCCGCATCGGTCCCGTCGGCACGCGCCTCGGGCTGGGGTTGGCGACGCTCTGCACGCTGGCGGCCTGCACACCCGGCGCGCCGTCGAGCCCCGCCGACGCATTCCGCGCGAACCCCGCGGCACTGACCCGAGGCCGGCAACTCTTCACCGGCGTCTGCGCCGGCTACTGCCACGGCCTGTCGCCCGGGCCCCGCGACGCTCCCTACCTCTTCGACTGCGTCTGGGTGCACGGCGGACGCGACGCGGACTTGTTCCGGGTGATCTCCGGCGGTGTGCCGGAGACGCCCATGATCGCGTTCGGGGGGCAGCTTCCCGAGGGCGACGACGACATCTGGCGCCTCGTCGCCTACATCGGCAGTGCCGGTTCGCAGAACTGCTGACAGCCCCACGCAGCCGCACTCATCGCCCGACGAACCCGGAGACCCCACAAGGCCCTCAACCGCTACAACACGCTCAGGCTGTCCGGAGTAGCATCCCGAACGGCTGAGTGGGGGGAAATTACGTTAACGTCGGTATGCTTGCGTAACTACAGTGCAGAGATGCGGTAGCGCAATTGGCTGGTCACGGGACGCACCGAGACAGGTCGCATCATCAGCGCCCGAAAGGCAACGGCACACGAAAGGAGAGCTTATGAAGAAGGGAGCTTCCAAGACCCTGACTGATCGGCAGGCCGCCGAGATCCAGGCACTCGCCGCTCTCCCGGAAGACCGGATCGACACGAGCGACATTCCCGAGATTCTCGATTGGTCCGACGCGCAGCGTGGCGTGTTCTACCGACCGGTGAAGAAACAGATCACGCTGCGGTTGGACGCCGACGTGATCGCATGGTTCAGGGCCAACAGTCCCGGCGGTCGGGGATACCAGACCGAGATCAATCGGGTGCTTCGTCATCATGCGGTGCAGGCTCCGAAGAGAGCCTGAACGTGTCGATAGACGAGGCCGCGACTGCATTCCTCCCCCTCGACTTCGAGGAGCGCCCCGTGGCCGAGATGCGCGATCGGGCACAGCGCTTCTACGACCTCATGCGCCGCCGCCGCACGGTGCGGGACTTCTCCGATCGGGAGGTGCCCGCGGACATCATCGAATACGCCGTACGCACCGCAGGCAGCGCCCCGAGCGGGGCACACCGGCAACCGTGGCAATTCGTGGTGGTGACGGACTCCGCGAAAAAGGCCGAGATCCGCGCGGCGGCCGAGCGGGAGGAACGCGAGTTCTACGGTCGGCGCGCGTCCAGGGAATGGCTCGAAGCGCTGGCGCCGCTCGGGACCGATGCGAACAAGCCCTTCCTCACGACCGCGCCCGTGCTGATCGCCGTGTTCCTGCGCCGGTTCACATTCGTGGAGCGCGCCGACGGCAAGGGCCGGGAGCGCCTCAAGAACTACTACACCTCCGAGTCGGTCGGCATCGCGACGGGGCTCCTGATCGCCGCACTCCACAACGCGGGCCTCGCGACGCTGACCCACACGCCGAGCCCGATGCGTTTCCTGAACGCGCTGCTCGGCCGGCCGCGTCACGAGCGACCCTACCTGCTCCTCGTGGCGGGCTATCCGGCGCCCGACGCAAGAGTGCCCGTGCTGGAGCGCTACACGCTGGAGGAGCTGGCCACATTCGTCTGAACCTGTCCTGGCAGGCCCTGTAGGGGCGACCCTCCTGGTCGCCCGTGTCGAGATCGTGCAAGCCCCGACCACGGGACGGGACAAGCCCGTCCCCTACATGGTACCGGTCCCGCCATGCAGACCCCTCGCGACGTGAGGTGTAGGGGTGACGCTCGTGGTCGCCCGTGTCGAGATCGTGCAAGCCCCCGACCACGGGACGGGACAAGCCCGTCCCCTACATGGTACCGGTCCCGCCATGCAGACCCCTCGCGACGTGAGATGTAGGGGCGACCCTCGTGGTCGCCCGTGTCGAGATCGTGCAAGCCCCCGACCACGGGACGGGCCGGGTGGCCGAGGGTGGTCACCCACCCCCGGCTCCCGCAGATCCGGACGTGCCCGACTCGGGCATCCGGCTCCTCGAACCGTGGTATCGCTACGCGCAACGCGCGCACCCGCGAGCCGCCATTTCCGGCGGCTCCCCGCTACCTGCCGCACTTCCGTTGAGACGCTGATCTGGCTCGGTGGCCAAGGCGTCTGTCCGCACGGCAGTCCATGATCCGATCCGCCGCTTCCCTCCGCCGGGTCCCCGTGGGGCGAGTTCCCCGACTTCATCGGTACTATCAGCGGACTCCGACTTCTCGACCCCCGTCCCGCCGCACTTCGTCTTCCTTCGCTTGGCGGTACCACTCGGTTGCCCTGTTCGCTCCCGCAGCATGGGCCGTACCCGCGGGCCTGGACTGACTTCTATCGCGGCCGTCCGCGCCGCGCGCTCCGGTGGAGACGTCGAGACCTCCCAGGTTCCTGGGCGACCCGTGCCTGCATGCCCCGCTCTCCGACCCCGGCGGAACCGGTCGCGCCAGACCATCTCGGCGCGCCGATGGTGCCTTCCACTCTTGTCACAGCGTCGGCTTCCGCGATGAGAACGATTTCGTGGCTCAATCACGCGGCCTGCAAGGCTTCCTGTGTACCCTTCGCAGACAGCGTCACCACTGCCCACGCAACACTCGGTTCCGGCTGGCTGGTCAACCTTGGCCGGTCAGGACTCGCACCTGCTGGGTCGCTAAGAAGGTTTCCGTCACTTCACATAACTTCCCCCTTCACCAAGCTTCGCCTGGCGCAAGACGAGCCCGTCCCCTACATCCCGGGAATGCAGATCAGCGGTGTCTCACTCGCTCGGCGCGAGGCGGCCGGGAGGCGTACCTGGCGTGGGCGGCGGACGCACCGGGGACACCAGCGCCCGGTCCGCGGTCGGGTCGTAGTCCGGGTTGTGGGTCGGCATGGGCGTGCCCACGGCCGCGAGATACGCCTTCAATTCCTCGTGCAGCGATGCCGCGACCTGTGGGCGGAAGCGCGACAGGTCCGTCGTCTCGGAGAGGTCGAGATCCAGGTCGTACAGGTACGTGCGCCCGGATTCGAGTTCCCAGATCAGCTTGTGGTTGTTGCGCCGGATCGCTGTCTGCGGGGCGACGTGCTTCATGTTGCGGTAGGCGCCGTAGAACCAGACGAGCGGCTCCGTGCCGCGTCGCACTTCGCCCACCCCGCCGTTGGTGAGCACGCCGTGCAGGCTGCCGCCGTCCTGGTGCTCGGGCAGGGATCCCGACGCCCCCACCCAGTCGGCGACGGTGGCGAAGAAATCGTAGCCGATGGCGGGGACGTCGCTGCGCGACCCGCCCGCGATGCCCGGGCCGCGGACGAGCAGGGGCACGCGGATGCCGCCCTCCCACACGTGCGTCTTGCCCCAGGCAAGCGGCACGTTGTTGGTGACGGGGACATCGGACTCGCCGCCATTGTCCGAGGTGTAGATGACGTACGTGGAGTCCGCCAGACCGTGCTCGTCGAGGGTGTCGAGAATGCGTCCGACGCCGTCGTCGAGCTCCGCCGTCATCGCCGCGTAGACCGTGCTCGTGTGGCGCAGGTTGACGAAGCGACCGAACGGGCCCCCGGCCGGCGGTTCCGGCGTGATGAGATCGTTGAACGCCTGGACGGTGTCGTCACGCGCGAGGACCGGCGTGTGCACCGCGTAGTAGGACACCTGCACGAAGAACGGCCGCCTCGCCTCCGCCTGCTCCGCGATGAAGCGCAGCGCCTCGTCGGTCACCTCGCCGCTACGCTTCGGGTCGGGTGCACCCTGGTCGCCGGGTGCGTTGGTCGTCGGCCCGCTGTGCGCGTCGTAGCCGTGGCGCTCCGGGGACTCGCCGCCCATGTGCCACTTGCCGAAGTGGCCGGTCGCGTAGTTCGGATCGTGTCCCTTCAGGAACTCCGCGATCGTGACTTCCTCGTCCGACAGCTCGCGGATCGGCAGTGGGACGTTCATGGGTTTGTTGACGTACATCGCGTCGTAGAAGAACTGGATGCCGGCGCGACCCTCCTCGTCGGGCACGACGTCGATGATGTCCGTCGCCCCGAGGCGGGCCGCGGTCTTGCCGGTCTGGATGCTCATCCGCGTCGGCGAGCAGTTCGGCGCCGGGGAGTAGGCGTTCGAGAAGGTCATGCCCTCCGCCGCCAGGCGTTCGAGGCTGGGCGTCCGGTAGAGGTCGCTCATGGAGTTCGCCACCCGGGCGTCCATCTGCACGGAGGTTCCCGTCCAGCCCTGGTCGTCGGACAGGATGAGGACGATGTTCTGTGCGGCCGCCGGCGACGCGACGCCGGCCAGGAAGGCGCAGCCCAACGCACAGGTGGAAAGCGAGCGAAGTTTCATCGACGCGGCCTCAACGTGGTGAGGCATCGCATTCAACCGACCTTCTCCCGCGTCTGCAAGAGACACGGGAGAGATCGTGGCGAGACGGGCGCTTCGCCTACCCCCGGAACCGCACCCGAACGCCGAACTTCCGCGGCTGGCTCGTGCTGATGCGCGGGTCGTAGTAGCCGGAGTTCTGGAAGATCTCCGCCCGCTCGTCCGTGGCGTTCGTGACGAACAGTTCCGCGCACCATCGGAGACCGGAATGTCCATGGCCCCGGTTCGACGAACACCGGCCCCTCGGCGTGCGTCACGTTCGGATTCCGGAAGCCCGGGCGCAGGCCCGACGAGCAGCGACACCCGACCGCCGGTAGTCTCTTCCTATCGCAACGGGGTGCCAGGGGGAAGTTCGCGCAGGCCCGTGTCGCGCCGGCCCGACGCCCGCTTCAGGGGCCAAGCTTCCAGGGGGATCACGCAAACGCCGTCCTCGCGCCGGTGGCCGTAGCCGGAACCCGTGAAGAAACCCGGTATTTGCAGCGCTTTCAAGCGGCCATATGCAACCGTTTCAACCCGGCATTCAAAACACGTGTGCGACGTCCTGTAGCGCCCCATAGCCGGCCCGGCCACGCCGTCCTTGCATGGAAGCTGCACCGGCGGTCACTTCGTTCCCTTGGCGCGTCTTCCATAAAAGTTTCCCCCCCGGCGCGCCGGGGCACTGACGTGCAGGAAACAAGGGCGGCGGCCGCCGCCTCGGCACCTTGAATTATGTTAAATGGAGTTCGGCCAACCCATTGAATTAAAAGGAGTTCACTTTTTGTTCCATGCGAGGGGCGACGCTTGTCGTCGCCCGTATCGATCTAATGCACAAATCCGGCACGGGCCGCCACAAGGGCGGCCCCTACTCGAACCGCAGGCTCTCCACGAGCTTCGAGATGTGCTCCATGCTCTGTCTTGGGTGCGCCGTGATGGAGACCAGCCGGCCGCCCCTGTACGCGGACACGATCTGCGTCTCGAGGCCCACGGCCGCCTGGAGATAGAGCCAGGTGACTTCGGAACGGTAGGCCGGCGAGCCGTCCGAAAGCGTGATCTCCTCGTTGCGGGTGACCGCGAAGTCCGAACCGGTGCCGGCAGCGGTGGTGAGCTGGACGAAGTACTCCGCGGCCTTCTCGATCGGCAGCAGGATGCCGGCCGGGAAGTCCGTGATGGACGCCTGGAACGTGACGCCGTCCGGCGTCGATGCGGCGAAGATCTGGTTCGGGCCGTCCGGTGCGACCTCCCGCGTGCCGGCGGGAAACTCGATCGTGAACGCCGGCGACCCCTCGTGCCGGTAGGACATCGGACCCTGCGGCGCCTCGACCGGTCCCCGCAGCACGACCCGCGGATGCGTGTTCGGTGACGTCAGGGCGTTCAGTACCTCGAACTCCAGGACCACCTCGTCGACCGACTCGGCCGGCTTCAGGACCAGTTCCGTCCGGCCCAGCGGTGCGACGTTCACGAGGTCGGCGGCGCCGTGGAACGACTGCGCCCCGGTCGAGAGATGGCGCAGGCGCAGGACCGCACTCGAGGCGTTCTCAAGCGTCACGCGCACGATCTCCGCACCGGTGTCGCGGACGACTTCGCCGAGCGTCAGCACCGCATCGAGCAGTTCGCCGATGTGTTCCGGACGGCCTATGAGCAGTTCCTCGAACCAGATCACCGTCCGCCGTGCGAACAGGGCTTCCCTGAGCCCCTCCGCCGACCGCTCGTCCGCGAGCGCCAGCGTCACCGGCCGGTGTCCGCCCCGGCGCAGGTCGTAGGTCCAGTCGATGAGGTTGTGAATGTCCGATGTCCCGATGAATGCCAGGCCGTGCTCGAGCGCGATACGGTGCGCCTCCTCGTTGTAGCGGACACCGTTCACGATCTCGATGCCGTGCAGTTGACCCCGGTCGATCAGCGTTTCGTGCAGTTCCGTGAGTTCCGTGCGGTAATCCGGCGTGCGCGGCGAACCCCAGGGGTGGTTCCAGAACACGAAGCCGCCCTGGGCGTTCGCCGCCGCGACGGCGTCCTCCGCCGGCCACTCGCCCCGAAAGCGCGCCAGGTCCGCTCCGGACCGGTCGCCGACGGGCCATAGCGCGTTGGCGTCCTCGACGAACACGGCGTTCATGTGCCCCGCCGGCGGATTCCGGGTGATCTCCGACCCCGCGATGACCAGCAGGTCCTCGCCGGCGGCGGCCATCCGGGCCTCGGCCACCGCGGCGTTACGGTCGGGGTTCGGCACGAACGGGCGATGGGGCTGGTACTCGAGGTGGTCGGTGATCGCGACCGCGTCGAGGCCGTCGCGGAGCGCTTCGGCCACGCGGACGTTCGGCCACACGTGCCCGTCGGAGAAGACGGTGTGGGTGTGCAGGTCAGCCACCACGGTGACATGGCGTGCCGTGTCCGGGAACACGATGACCTGCTCGTCGTACTCGACGTTCCAGTAGGCCCGGCCGTGACCGAAGACCGCGGGCGCCGAGACCGCGACCGCCAGGGCGACGACGGCGAGACGCGCCGTTAGCGTGTGTTGGGACATTCCTTTCTCCTCAATCGTTGGTCCGCGCCCCATCCGCGCGACCGCTCCCGCCCACGCTCAAGCTGCCGCATGGAACGGATTCCGGATGACCAGCGCGTCCATGACGATCTGGTCCGCCTGCATGTCTTCGCTCAGGACCACGGGGCACTCCGCCAGAAGAGCCGCAGCGAGGATCGTCGAGTCGTAAATCGCGTAGCCGTACCGGTCACAGAGCGCGAGCGCCAGATCGTGGGTCTCGACCGTCACGGGCACAACGCGGCAGAAACGCCGAATCGTCAACAGCAATTCCCGGACCTCCAGCAGGGCGAGGCGCGCCTTGCGCATGGCAACCGACGCGAACTCATTGAGCACCTGTACGCTGACCACCCCTCCCGCGCCCAGCACGCGCTCCGCAACCTGGACCTTCGCCAGGTCGTCCGACAGCAGGTACACGAGGACGTTGGTGTCGAGGAACGGCGCCGCGCCCGCTTCGCGCTGCGGCTCACTCTCGCTCATGCACGTCCTCGCGCACGAACCGGAAGTCCGCCGGCAAGCGTCCGCGATAGCCGCGAATACGGGTCAGCACTTCTTCCGCCGTGGGCAGTTTCGCCACCTCGAAGGCCGGACCGTCAGCCGCCCGTATCTCGATCTCGTCCCCTTCGCGCAGACGCATCGCCTCGACGACCGCCGCCGGAATCCGCACCGCCAGACTGTTGCCCCACCGCGATACCTGCACCTCACCATCTCGATGGATACACTTGCAACACAATGTATATCAAGGGGCGGGCGGCGACAACGTCCACGGCACCGGACGGTGCGGTTGCGTCGGTCCGTCCGTCCGTCGCCGCAGGCCATCGCGGCGACCGTCTCCCGAAACGGCGGCTCAGCCGTACACGGCCACACCTTCTCCCAACGCCTCGAGCCCGGAAAAGTCACGGTCACGGGTGACCAGGGCCACGCTCGAAGTCTCGAGCGCCGTCGCCATCTGGATCGCGTCCGGCAGCCGCAGCCGCGAGCGCGAACGTATGCGCGCGGCGCGTTCCGCGATCGCCGCCGTCACCTCGACGACCCGCCAGACGGGCGGTTTGGTCAGCGCGTCCCGGTACCTTCGGGCCAGCGCTTCGTTTCCAATGCGCATCGGACCCGTCAACACTTCCGCCAGCGTGATCGTCGAGATCGTCAGCTCGTAGTACGAAGCCTGCGCACGCTCGAAGAACGCCGCGTAGCGAGGCGCGAGTTCAGGATGGTCCTCCAGCATGTAGACGATCGGCGCCGTGTCCACCGTTACCCGGCCGCGACCCGGGAGCTGGTCGATGTCCCTCAGGGCCATTCGTCCCGCATTTCGCGCACGAAGTCTGCGGCATCTCCGAAGCAGCCCTCCGCGGAGCCGCGCAAATCGGACAGTTCCGGTGCCCGCCCGAACGCGTCGGGGACGGGGACGACCGCCGCATAGGGTACGCCCCGCCTTGTGACGATCGTGACGACGCCGTCGCGATTGGCCGCTCCAAGAATCTCCGCCAGCCGCGTTCTGGCCTCCTCCACGCCTGCCGTCCGCACTATACCCGCCACGTCAGATTCTCCTGTACGGTCCGTACAGGTTACAGACCCGACCCCGCTGGCGCAACGCGTCAGCGTCGCCCCACACCCGATTCGCCAGACCGGGTTGACGGGGCGCACCGGGACCGTAACGATACCGCCCCGCGTCATGGACGGCGCTCCCCTCGTCACCCATCAGCCGGAGCCCGCATGCCCGCCGATCCCCGCCTCGAAACCAACCGCCAGAACTGGAACGAGCGCACGCCCGTAC
The DNA here is from genome assembly GCA_965248075.1 of Candidatus Azotimanducaceae bacterium. Classification (GTDB taxonomy): domain Bacteria; phylum Pseudomonadota; class Gammaproteobacteria; order Pseudomonadales; family Azotimanducaceae; genus VXNE01. The sequence goes on from CBDFIL010000001.1 coordinate 737,762, forward strand.
ACGCGGCGTCCGACTTCTACGACATCGAGGGCTTCCGGAACGGGCGCATCACCCTCAGCGAACTCGAACGCAGCGGCGTGGGCGACGTGCGCGGCAGGTCACTCCTGCACCTGCAATGCCACTTCGGGATGGATACCCTGTCCTGGGCAAGGCTCGGCGCGGATGCCACCGGCGTCGACATCTCCGACGAGGCCATCTCGCTCGCAAGCGAGCTGAACGACGAACTCGGCCTGGGCGCGCGCTTCATCCGCTCCGACGTGCTGGAGCTCCCCGACGCGCTCGACGAGATCTTCGACGTCGTCTACACGGCCATGGGCGTGCTGGCGTGGCTGCCCGATCTCGCGAAATGGGCCAACGTCGTCGCCCACCACCTGAAGCCGGGCGGACTCTTCTACATGCTGGACATCCACCCGGTGTCACAGGTCTTCGACGAGACGACGCCCGTGCGAGCGCCCGAGGACCTCCGCATACGGTACGGGTACTTCCCCGATTCCGCGGGGAGAATGTTCCCGGGCAACGAGCCCTCGTACGCCGGGGAGGGCCTGATCGCGAGCCCCACCTGGGAGTGGCAGCACAGCCTCGCGGAGATCCTGGGCGCGCTGCTCGACGCCGGTCTGCGTCTGACCTCCTTCGACGAACACGCCGTAACCATGTTCGAGCAGTTCCGCGGGATGGTGCGCGGGGACGACGGGCTCTGGCGGCTGCCGGGCAAGCACGACTCGTTACCACTGATCTTCACGCTGACGGCGACCGTGTAGGGGCGACGCTTGTCGTCGCCCGGGTCGGGGCCGTGCACAATCGACGCGGGACGGGCCGGGTGGCCGAGGGTGGTTGCCCACCCCCGGCTCCCGCAGATCCGGACGTGCCCAATTCGGGCATCTTATGTTGTTAGCAACATAAGATGCCTTATGTTGCGAACTTGATTATGTTGCGAAGTGGCCTGGAGCGACGGATGCAGGCGGCGGTCGGCGGCGAGTTCGCAACATAATCCGTCGAGCCTACAAGGACGCGAGGAAGGCCATGAGGTCGCCGTCGGCGTGCCAGTCCGGCACGACCTCGGACATGGAGTGCGTTGCGTCGTCGGCGCACGCTTGCAGCGCCTTGGCCTTCATCTCGAGATCCACCTCGGCGTAGCGGTTGGTCGTCTCAAGCGACGCGTGGCCCAGCCAGGCGCGGATCGTGTTGATGTCGACACCGGCGCGCAGGAGATGGACGGCCGCGGTATGGCGCAGTGTGTGCGGGCCGACGCGCTTCCCGCGCAGGGAGGGCACGGACTCGGCGGCCTTCCGTGCGGTTCGCACGACCAGCCCGTGGATGCCGAAGCGGGTGGTCGGAGCGCCGTGGACATTGAGGAAGACCGGCCCCTCCGGCGGGCCGTCGAGGCGCGGTCCGAGCAGTTCTCGCAGCACGGTTGCGGTGCGGAGCCAGAGCGGGCAGGTGCGGACCTTTCGTCCCTTGCCGTCGAGGCGCACGGAGCGGATGTCGGAGGCCAGATCAGCCACGGCCACCCGGGCGGCTTCGGAGGCGCGCGCTCCGGTGTTGTAGAGGAACAGCAGTAGCGCGTGGTCGCGCCGGCCCTGCGCCCGGGCCCGGTCGGGAACGGCAAGCATGGCGTCGATCTCGTGCTTGTCGAGGTACGCCATGGCCGGCACGGCCGTGCGGCGCGGCGGGACATCCAGGACGGCGGCGGCATGGTCGACGAGCTCCGGCGCCTGCCGGGCGATGGAGCGGAACAGGGAGTGCAGCGCGGCGAGCCGCAGGTTGCGCGTGGATGTCGCGTTGCCGCGCTCGTGCTCGAGGTGGGCGAGGAAGCCGCGGACGACGGCCGCGTCGACCTGCTCGACGGTGACCCGGGCCGGGTCGGTGGCCCGCTGTGCGGCGAGGTAGCCGAACAGCAGGCGGATGGTGTCGCGGTAGCTCTTGCGGGTGTTGGGGCTGAGGTTGCGGTCCGCGGCCATCTCCTCGACGAGGAACCGGCGCACGAAGTGTCCCAGCGGATGTCGGTGTTCATGCATCGTGGTTCTCCTGGCTGTCGACGCCGGCGTAGCGCGCGAAGCGCTTGGACGCCTCGTCGAGGAGTTCCGCGGTCATGGGGAGGTACGCCTGGGTGCCGGCGAGGCGGACGTGGCCGAGGTAGGTCGCCAGTAGCGGCAGACTGGCCTGGACGTCGGCGCCTTCGCGGTACCAGGAGACGAGCCGGTGTACGGCGAAGGTGTGGCGCAGGTCGTGGAGACGCGGACCGCGCCGGCCGGGCGGGCCCTGCAGTCCCGCGTGGACGCGCACCCGGGCGAACGCGCGTTCGAGCTGACCGCGCGAGACGGGCGTACCGGCGGGCGATGCGAAGAAGGCGGAGCCGGATGCCGCGGGCATCGGCAGATGCCTACGCTGGTCGGCGTACGCGGCCAGCGCGTCGGCGAGGGCGACGCCGACGGGCACCAGGCGCGACTTGAAGAACTTGGTGTTGTTGACGGCCAGTACGCGATCGCGCAGGTCCACGTCGCAGCAGCGCAGGCGCAGGGCTTCGCCGGAACGGAGTCCCGCCCCGTAGAGGAGCAGCAGCAGGGTGCGGAAGGTCGCCTCGCGCAACGGGAAGCGGTCGTGCTTCAGAACCGCCGTCGCGTCGAGCAGCCGCTGCAGTTCGTCGCGGGTGTAGATGTGGGGCCGGAAGGAACGCGGCACGCGGGGTCGGTGCGCGGGGAGCGGGCAGGCCGCGAGGTACCCGCGGCCGACGAGCCAGACGAAGAACCCGCGCAGGGTCTCGTCCTTGCGCTGCCACCAGCGCGTCGGCGCGCCCTTGCCGCGGCAGAACGCGCGCGTCGTCTCCGGGTCGATGTCGCGCACGGGGACGTTGCCGAGAACGCGGGCGAAGGCGCGCAGGATCCGCGCGTCCGTGGAGAAGACCGCGCCCAGGGACTGCTTCAGAGCGATATACGCATCGACGGCCTCAGACAGCATCATGACAGGCCTCCGAGATCGTCGAAGGCGACCTGGCGCAACGCGGCCAGGTGCACCTTGGCGTAGACGCCGGTGGCATCGGGGTCGCGGTGCCCGAGGTGGTCACCGACCTCCTTGAAGCTCGATCCGGATTCCAGCAGGTGCCGTGCGCAGGCGTGGCGTAGACCGTGCGGCCCGCGCCCCTTCGCCGGCCGCTCGTCGGCAGGGAAGCAGCGCGCGACTGCGGAGTACAGTCCGCTCGGCGACAGCGGCGCGAACGGCGGACGCAGCGCCAGGAACACGATCCGGCTGGGCGACGGCGGCCGTGCCTGGCGCAGGTAGCGCGCGAGCGCGTTGCCGACCCGAGGCTCGAGCGGCGCTTGCGCGCGGCGGCCACTCTTGGAGCGGACGAACCGGATCCGGTCGCGCCGCCAGTCGATGTCGTCGAGGCGCAGCCGGCGCGCTTCGCCGGAACGCACGGCGTAGACCGACAGCAGCAGGATGATCGCGTGGTCCCGGATCGATGCCGGGGCGTCGCCGGCGGTCGCCGCGAGCATGCGCCCGACAGTCGGCCATGCCGGGCCCGTCGGCAGCGCCTCGTGGCGGTAGATGCGTGGCGAGAGGACGGTCTGGGCGAGACCGGGCCGCGCGTGTCCCCGCGCCTCGCAGTGGCGCAGCCATGCGCGCAGGAAGCCGGCGGAGGTGCTCAGCGAACGGCGGCTCCAGCGCAACGCCATGTGCCGCTGGAAGGCATCGACGTCAACGGCCCGGACCGCCTCCAGGGCCAGGCCCCGCGCCTCGATGTGGGCGAGGAACGTCGCGATCTGCCACCTCGCCGACCGGCAGGTGGCGTCGGACAGCCAGCTCCGATCGCGCTGCTCGGCGATGAACCCGCGCACCATGGCTTCATAGCGGAGCGGCAGGCGCGGGCGTGGCGGCCGCAGACGGCCGAGGCGCTGCAGCAGGTCGGTCGCCGTGGCGCGGAAGTGTCCCTCGGCGTTGCGGCTCGACGCCGCCCGGCAGCGGGCCGCATATCGCGATGCCATCTCGCGGACCTCGCCGTCGTCGAAGCAATGGCCGGCCGGCCATCTCTCCAGCTCGACGGCCACGCGAAGGCAGCTTCGGGCCTGCTTGACGAGCGTTGCCGGCGCTACGCCGCGCGCGCCCAGATCGGTCAGGTAGGCGGCGCGTTCCTCGGCCAGAGGGCCTTCGAGGTGGCGGCGGAGAACGCGCGGATAGGTGAACAGCGTCTCGAACATGGCAGTGTGCCTCCATGGGAAAGGCACGCCACCATGTCATGTCGGATTATGTTGCGAACTCGCCGCCGACCGCCGCCTGCATCCGTCGCTCCAGGCCACTTCGCAACATAATCAAGTTCGCAACATAAGGCATCCGGCTCCTCGAGCCGTGGTATCGCTACGCGCAACGCGCGCACCCGCGAGCCGCCATTTCCGGCGGCTCCCCGCTACCTGCCGCACTTCCGTTGAGACGCTGATCTGGCTCGGTGGCCAAGGCGTCTGTCCGCCCGGCAGTCCATGATCCGATCCGCCGCTTCCCTCCGCCGGGTCCCCGTGGGGCGAGTTCCCCGACTTCATCGGTACTATCAGCGGACTCCGACTTCTCGACGCCCGTCCCGCCGCACTTCGTTTTCCTTCGCTTGGCGGTACCACTCGGTTGCCCTGTTCGCTCCCGCAGCATGGGCCGTACCCGCGGGCCTGGACTGACTGCTATCGCGGCCGTCCGCGCCGCGCGCTCCGGTGGAGACGTCGAGACCTCCCAGGTTCCTGGGCGACCCGTGCCTGCATGCCCCGCTCTCGGACCCCGGCGGAACCGCCAGCGCCAGGCCATCTCGGCGCCGCGATGCTGCCTTCCGCTCTTGTCACAGCGTCGGCTTCCGCGATGTATACGAATTTCGTGGCTCAATCACGCGGCCTGCAAGGCTGCCTGTGTACGCTTCGCAGACAGCGTCACCACTGCCCACGCAACACTCGGTTCCGGCTGGCTGGCCAACCTTGGCCGGACAGGACTCGCACCTGCGGGGTCGCAAAAAAGGTTTCCGTCATGTCACAACATGCCTTCCCCCTTCACCAAGCTTCGCCTGGCGCAAGACAAGCGTCGCCCCTACACGTCCCGTGCCGAGTCAGCCGTGTAGGGGACGGGCTTGTCCCGTCCCGTCGCCAAGGGCTTGCACGGGCTCGACACGGGCGACGACAAGCGTCGCCCCTACACGTCCCGTGCCGAGTCACCCGCCAACGGGGCCAGACGGACGACCACGAGGGTCGCTCCTACAATCCCGGTGAAGCTGCGCCAGCCGGCGCGGGCGGGGACAAACCCCGCCCTTACAGCGCACCCTGCTCCCGCATCGCGGCGATCGCCTCGGCGTCGTAGCCGAGTTCGCGCAGGATCTCTTCGGAGTGCTCGCCGAGTTGCGGCCCCCGCCGCGGCTCGACCTGCGGCACGCTCGATACCCGGATCGGGTGGGTGAGCAGGAGCGGCATCGTGAACTCGTCCTCGTCCACCGGGACCGCCATGCCGTTCTCCAGTACCTGCGGATCCGTCACCGACTCCTCCACGTGGGCGATCCGGTTCACCGGCAACTCCATGGCCTCGAACGTCGCAAGCCACGCATCCGACGGCCGCTGGGCGACGATGTCCTGCATCACCTCCCCGAGTTCCAGGCGATGCTCGTTCACCGCCTCCCAGGTGGCGAAGCGTTCGTCCGCCAGGACGTGCATCGCGTCCATGGCCGCGAGCAGGAGGTACAGCAGCTCCTCGGTGCGCACCATGTTGAACTGCAGCCACCGTCCGTCGCTGCACCGGTACGGGCGCATCAGGAACCCCGGTACCCGTCGCTTCTCCCGATAGACCGACATGTCCCCACCCGCCATCGCCGCCTGCGCGATACCCGACACCGACCAGAGTCCGTTCGCGAGCAGCGAGGTGTGCACCATGCCGCCCTCGCCCGTCCGTTCCCGGTGCAGCAGCGCGGTGACGATGCCGGCATAGATGGCGACCGCCGTCGGGTGATCGCCCATGCCGGGAAGCCCCTGGGTCGGCATCGTCCCGTCCTCGCGCATCAGGTCCATGAGGCCGCTGCGCGCCCAGTAGGCGAGCTGGTCGAACCCCTTGCGATTGCGCTCCGGACCCTTCTCCCCATAGGCGGTGAGCGAGACATAGATCATGCCGGGGTTGGATTCGCGCAACTCGTCGTAGGTGAGCCCCAGCCGCTCACGCAACGGATACGGATGATTGATGATGAAGACATCGCACGCAGCTGCCAGCTTCCGCATGGCCTCGAGGCCCGCTTCCGTGCGGAGGTTCAGCGTGATGCTGCGCTTGTTGCGGCTGTCCATGTGCCACAGGTAATGGTCCCCCGATCCCGGTGTGGCGGCGATCGTCGGGATCATGCGCAGCATGTCGCCCGACCCGGGTTGCTCGACCTTGATCACGTCGGCCCCGAAGTCCGCGAGCATCATGGCCGCCGCCGGGGCCGCGATGACCGTGGCCGCATCGACGACCTTCAGGCCGGACAGGAGGTAGGGCTTCATGGTGTCGTCCATGGCAGGTATGTCCCCGGCAGGCAGTGGAATGGGCGTCGCGCGTCAGCCGGCGACGACGCTCGCGTTGGCGACCAGCGCGATCGTGTCGTCCTGCTTGGCGAGCCAGACGAAAGCTCCCTGCCGGGAAGTTCCCTCCGCCAGCGGGCCGGTCATGACGCCATGCGCCGTGACCGTGTCACCGGCCCAGACCGGGTTCGTGAACTTCACGTCGAACCGACCGCTCGTCCACCATGCCTCTCCGAAGGCTTCTTCCAGGACGTGCGCCGCGTACGCCATCGTCATGCGTCCACCCACCACGACATCGCTGAATCCCAACTCCTGCGAGGCGTCCTTGTCGGTGTGGTAGTTGGCGTCGCCATGAAAGAATGCACCGCACATCTCGACCGTGATCGTGCGCGCGAGGCCGCCGAAGGTCTCGCCGTCCGGGACCACAAAGCGCCGGGCTCCCGGCTTCTTGCCCGGGTCCCGGAACGCCACCGCGCCCGTGGGATCCGCATCCGGCAGAAAGCTCTGGTGGTGCTGACTGCGCACGATCAGGGTCCCGGACGGGTCGTGCAGGTCCACCTCGTACTGCACGACGGACCGGTCACGGCGCTGGTAGATGTCGCGAATCCGGCCGCTGACCGTGTATGCGCCGCCGGCCGCCAGGGCACCGAGAAACTCCCACTCCTGGCGCATCCACAGGTGCCCGAAGTGGTTCTCGTAGGCGATCTCGCTGAAGTACCCGTTGTCGGCGCCGCTCGCGACGGTCGAGGGAACCCGGCCATCGGTCCGCGCCAGTTCCAGACCCTTGTGGAAGTCGTCGAGCACGACATCGTCCACGACGAATTCGCGCACGCTCAGGAGCTTGCCGACGTAGGGACCCGATAGTGTTTCCGCCATGGAAGGATCGCCCGGTTCCGAAGGAGTCGCACGAGTATGGTGGGCGCGGAGGGAGGGGGTCAACAAGCCGCCCACGCCGCAGTCGGGCCATTGTCCGAGCGATCTTCGCTCTGTTCGACCATTGATCTCCCATGACTGGTCCTGAATGCTAGTCAGCTATGGAAAGGATCAACGCATCGGATTTCAAGGCCCGCTGCCTCGCGATACTCGATCAGATGCACGCGACCGGCGAGCCCGTGGTCATCCTGAAGCGGGGCAAACCCGTGGCCGAACTCGGACCGGCAACCGAGGCACGGGAACGGTATCCCCAACTGGAGTTGGAAGGGACCGTGACCGTGCTGGACGACATCGTCGGGCCGACAGTCCCCGAGGACTACTGGGAAAGCAACCGGTAGCGTGATCGCCCCGCTCGACAGGCCCGTCGTATCGTGGACGCCTTGCTTGCGCCCACGTTGAGTTGACACCCGGAGCTTCGCGCGCAACGCCCCTCGCCCTTGCGGCCAGCACCGCGAACCCACAATAATCCTTCGCCATTCGCAACGCCCACCACGCCCTGGAGGAATACGCCCATGGACTTCGAACCCACCGACAGGATTCTCGAACTCCAGGCGCGCGTGGACACGTTCATGCAGGAGCACATCTATCCGCGCGAACTGGACTTCTGGCACTTCGTCGACGACGACGCCAACCGCTGGCAGTACCCGCCGTGGTTCGAGGGTCTCAAGCAGAAGGCCCGCGAGGCAGGCATCTGGAACTGGTTCCTGCACAAGGACTACGACGAGTTCAGTCCGGGGCTCTCGAACCTCGAGTTCGCCCCGGTGATGGAACACATCTGCCGCGTGCCGTGGGCGCAGGAGGTGTTCAACTGCAGCGCACCGGATCGCGGCAACATGGAAGTCCTCGCCCGCTTCGGCAACGAAGAGCAGCAGAAGCGCTGGCTCATGCCCTTGCTGAACGGGGAGATCCGCTCCGCCTTCTCCATGACGGAGCCGGCAGTCGCCTCCTCCGACGCGACGAATCTCGAGACCTCCATCGTGCGCGACGGCGACGAGTACGTCATCAACGGGCGCAAGTGGTTCACGTCGAACGCGTTCAATCCCCTGTGCAAGGTGTTCGTCGTCATGGGCAAGAGCGCCCCGGATGCGCCCCGCCACCAGCAGTTCTCGATGATCCTGGTCCCCAGGGACACGCCCGGCGTGACCCTGGAGCGGCCGTTGCGGACCTTCGGCACCCTGGGGTCGCCCGGCGGCCATGCACAGGTGCTCTACGACAACGTGCGCGTGCCCGCCGAGAACCTGCTCCTGGGCGAGGGCCGCGGTTTCGAGATCGCCCAGGGACGGCTCGGACCGGGACGTTTCCAGTACGCGATGATGTTCGTCGGCATGGCGCAGCGCTGCCTGGACCTGATGTGCCACCGGGTCGACGCGCGCGAGGCCTTTGGCGAGAAGCTCTCCGCGAAGACGAGCATCCAGCACGACGTAGCGCGCTCGCGCATGGAGATCGAGCAGTGCCGGCTGCTCGTCCTGCGCGCCGCGGACGCCATGGACCAGCACGGGCCGAGCGCAGCACGAGACTACATCTCCATGGTGAAGGTCGCAGCGCCGGAGATGTGCAACCGGGTCGCGAACCGCGCGCTGCAGGCGCACGGCGGCATGGGCGTCACGCAGGACACGCCGATCAACCACATCTACATGACAAGCCGCTACTGCCAGATCGCGGACGGGCCGAGCGAAGTGCACATGTCGCAGCTCGGGCGCAGGACCATTCGCGACACGATCGCGTGACGGCGACGGGAGAAACCGCATGAGCGACGCAGTTACTGGGCGCACGGCGACAGCCGTGGCCACGGACGGTGAGTCCGGCGAGGACTCCGTGCTGACGCTGGCGAAGACCGGGAACGTGGCGGTGATCACGCTGTCCCGGCCCGAGAAGCTGAACGCGCTGAACGCCGGCCTTCGGGACGCGATATTCGACGCCTGCGCAGAGGCGCAGGCCGACGACGGCGTGGGAGCGGTGATCCTGACCGGCGCCGGGCGCGGCTTCTGCTCCGGCGCCGACCTCACGGGCGCCCCGGACGCGGCGCCGCCGCCGACGCAGAACGACCACCTCGACGAACTTGGCTGGGTCGGCCGGCTCGCCCTCGCCGTCCACGGCCTCGACAAGCCGGTCATCGGCGCCATGAACGGCGTGGCGGCCGGCGCCGGCATGAGCCTCGCGCTCGCCTGCGACGTGCGGGTGGGCTCCGAGCGGACGCGCTTCAAGACGGTCTTCATCGAGCGCAACCTCTCGCCGGACACGGGCATGAGCTTCTTCCTGCCGCGCATCGTCGGCTACTCCCGTGCTGCAGACCTCATCTTCAGCAGCCGCATGGTCCAGGCCGACGAGGCCTACCGCCTCGGGCTGATCGACCGCCTGGTCGACCACGACGACCTCATGGACACCGCCCTCGGGCTCGCGGAGCAGATGACGGCCTGGCCGCCGCTGGCATTGCGGATGTCCAAGCGCGTCCTGCAGCACAACCAGGAGTGCGAACTCGAGGAGGCGCTACGCTACGAACTGGCCGGCATCTCCCACGCCGGCCGCGCCGTGAACGACCGCAAGGAGTCGCTGGCGGCGTTCCGGGAGAAGCGTGCGCCGAGGTTCACGGGCACGTAGGGGCGACCCTTGCGGTCACCCGTCTCCACACCACGCACGAATTCAAAACGAGATCTTGTAGGGGCGACCCTTGCGGTCGCCCGTCTCCACACCACGCACGCATCCAAAACGAGATCTTGTAGGGGCGACCCTTGCGGTCGTCCGTCTCCACACCACGCACGCATCCAAAACGAGATCTTGTAGGGGCGACCCTTGCGGTCGCCCGTCTCCACACCACGCACGAATTCAAAACGAGATCTTGTAGGGGCGACCCTTGCGGTCGCCCGTCTCCACACCACGCACGCATCCAAAACGAGATCTTGTAGGGGCGACCCTTGCGGTCGCCCGTCTCCACACCACGCACGCATCCAAAACGTGACCTCGTAGCGCCCCATAGCCGGTCCGGCACTCGCTCGCAAGCTCGCTACGTGTCGGCGCGCCTCCGGCCCAGCCACACCGACCTTGCATCGACGATCTCCCACAGGACTTGCAGCCATCTCCCGCATTCAGGGCCACCGGGGCCGTCTACGGTACGCTCATGGACGACCCGATCTACCGGCGCCTGTTCGCGTTTCCGCGCATGGTGGAGGACCTGCTGCGCGCGGTGGCGGCCGGCGACTGGATCGAGATGCGAGTGCTGATCGAGCCGGTGGCGGACGCACTGGCGCCGTGCCAGCCGGCGCAACGCTCGCTGCTGCTTGACGAGCGGCGCGCGGCGGTGGACGATCTGCCACTCGGCAACCTGATGCGAGCGGTGGTCGGGTTCGAGCAGAGCCGTAGTCCGGCGGATCTGGCAACGGTCGTGGATCGGCTGCGCGGCTGGCTGCAGGAGCCGGGGGACAGCGAACTGGGCCGCGCCTTCACGGACTGGCTGCTGCAACTCGCGGCGCGCATGCAGCCCGGCGATGCTGCCGAATTGCCGCCGACCGCAACTTTCGAGGAGACGAGGATGAGCCTGCTTGATCGCGTGGCGCAGTGGCCTGAAGAGTGGCTGGAACAGGGCCGCCGCGAAGGCGTGGAACAGGGCCTGGAACAGGAACGCGCGCTACTGCGGCATCAGGCGGGGTTGCGATTCGGGTCCGGGGTCGCGCAGCGCATCGAGCCATCGCTGGCGCGGATCGGCGATGTGGAGCGCTTCACGGTCGCCGCGGAGCTGATCGTGAGCGCCCCGACGGGGGCCGAGTTGATCGAACGTCTGGCCGCGTTGGCCGGACCAGCCTCTTGAGCCTGACCGGCGGGACGCGCTGTCGGGGCTGACGGCGCGACGCCCCCCGTATCTGCGCGGCAACCGGCCGCGGACCTCTCCCCGCTCGGCGGCCCTGAGCGGGCTCTGCCGAGAGCCGTTTTTTCGTCCAGCAAGTCGGAGCGTCATTTCCGGACAATGGCCAGTGTCGCACACGCCCGGACCGGCCCGAATCAGTCCGCCCCCTGACAGTGCCCCTCGACGAACGGCCACAAGTCCTCGAGCAGCCGGTCGGTCTCCGGCGAGGACTGGTAGGCAAACGCGTGCGGCTGGCCGGGATAGAAGAGGTACTGGAGGTCCCCGCCCGCGCGCTGGTATTCGCGCAGCAGGTCCAGCGTCATCTCCTGCGGCACGTTGCGGTCGGCCCCCGGTTGCACCACCAATAACGGCGGCAGCGCCTGCGCCTCCCCGTCCGCCAGCGTCCGCTGCACGCTGGCACGGGCCATGTGGTCCTCGTCCCGGAAATAGCGCAGCTGCGCGGCGACGAGCTCCTCGCGGCCCGCAGCCTGCGCGTATCGGAACCGGGCCAGCGGGTCGGACACGGGCCACAGGCCAATCACGTAACTGACCTCGGCCGATACCGGATCGTCACGGAACTCGCCCTCTACGGCGAACGGCGTACCCCGGTGCTCGGAAACATCCGGTTGTATCCCCGTGATCATTACCAGGTGGCCGCCGGAAGAGCTGCCGATCAGCCCGATGCGCTCCGGGTCGACCTCGAACCGGTCCGCATTGGCGCGGACGTAGCGAATCCCGGCCGCGATGTCCTGGACGGCACAGGGATGCTTGCCGTTCCTGCCATCCCGGAAGTCGAGCGAGAACACCGTCATGCCCCGCTCGGCCAACGCCACGGACACCACTTGCGGCCTCAGCCGGTCGTTCACCGTCCAGGCCCCGCCGTGCACCATCACGAGGGCCTTGCCGAGCCGGTTGGCTGCGTCACCCGGGCGGTAGAGCTCCGCCCGCAACTCCATCCCGCCGACGCGGGCGTAGGTCAGGCTGCGCTGTTCGAGCGCTGCCGACCGCCGCTCCACGGCGGGATCGGCTACACCGCCGGCCGCCACTGCACCCCACTCTGGATCTGGGTCTCGGAGATGCGCTCCAGCATCTGCAGGCGCACTGCGTCGGCCTGGTCCGAGTACTCCGAGAGTCCCGCCAGGTTGCGGGTCTCGCGCGGATCGTTCTGGAGGTCGAACAGCAGGTAGACGAGCCCATCGGTGTTGACCGCCGCCTTCCAACGCCCGTCCGTGAGCATGAACTCGCCGCGGTACTCCGAAATGGCGTTCTCGCGATGCGTCCCACCGTTCGTCATGGCCGGGACGAGGGACTTCGCGAACTGCGGGTAGTCGACGCTGCCCCCGGCCAGCTCGACCAGCGTCGGGCCGACGTCGCAGTTCTCGGCGGGCGCGGCGACCACCTTGCCGCCGCCGTTGGCCGCCGTCTCCGGAGTGCGCACGAGCAGCGGCACGCGCAGGGCGCCGTCGAGAAAGTTCATCTTGTAGATCAGCCGCCAGTCGCCGTTCATCTCGCCGTGGTCGGACGTGAAGGCGATCACGGTGCGGTCCATCTCGCCGCGCGCCTCGATGGCCGCGAGGACTTCGCCGATCTGGTCGTCGATGAGCGTCACGTTGCCGGCGTAGTTCGCCCGCATCGCCCCCTCGTCCCCGGGATCGAACACCGGCGTCCGACGTTCCATCATCGTGTCGAGCCATCCCCGCGGGCGTGGAGCGTCATCGTCCGGCCGCGGCACCGGCGCCGGCATGGCCTCGGGGTCATACATGCTGGCGTAGGGTTCGGGCGCGTCCCAGGGCTCGTGCGGCCCACCGAAGCTCATCCAGCAGCACCAGGGCTCGTCGCGCTCGTAGGTCTCGAGGTACCGCTTCGTGCGCTGCCCGACGTAGACGTCCGCGTAGTCCTCGAGGGGCAGCACCGACGGGCGCGCGACGTGGGGCTTGTTGGCGAACCGCTCCTTGAAGTCCTCCCGATAACCCTCGAGGAGTCCCTTGCCCTGCCACATCTCCGTCATGTGGCTCATTACCGTGGCGCTCGCCCGCGGTCCGCCGATCTCGTCCACGTCGTCGAGGCCGTAGGCATTGATCAGGTGCTCGCGTTCGCGCAGGTCGCCCTGGTGCGGGTGCAGGTGCGTCTTGCCGAAGAGACTGGTCCGGTAGCCGAGGTCCCGGATGGCGCCCATCCAGGTCCGAACGTCCTCCGGCATGGCGTAGGTGATGTTGTCCCACACGCCCGTGTTGTGCGGGTACTGGCCCGTCGCCAGTGTCACCCGCGCCGGAATGCAGATCGGCGTCGTGGTGACGCAGTAGCTGAAGCGCACCCCCTCCGCCGCAATGCGGTCCAGGTTCGGCGTGCGCACCCAGTCGCCGCTGCAACTCATCGCATCCCAGCGCTGCTGGTCGGTCATGATGAACAGGATGTTCGGATGCGTCATAAGAAGCTCCCTGATGTCAGTGGTTACCAGATCCCTTTTCGCCGTTCCGGCGCATCGTCCACCTTGCGGCGCGTGAGCTCCACGCCCCGCTCCGGGGACAGCGACGCGACGGCGACGTGCCCCCCCGCGGCGCTCGCATAGCTGCCGACGGGCGATCCCGGATAGCAGGCCGTCGTGGCCCCCTGGCTCTCGTCCCGCCAGACGTGCACGTGTCCGAGGGCCAGGTAGTCGAAGCCCGAAGCGCCGATCTCCTCGTGGGTGATCTGCGACGAGCCGATGCCCTCCCGTTCGGACACCACCAACCCGTGGGCCAGGCCGATGTTCCAGACCCCGTCGCGACGGCCGGGCACACCTTCCAGCGGTTCGTTCTCGGGCGCGTGTTCGGCCATGGCCCTGCCCCAGGCCCGGACCCCGAGGTCGTCGAACTCGATGCTCGCGCCGTCGGTCTCGAGGAGCAGGTGCACGTGCCCGCCCACGTCGTTCGCCGCGATGCGGCGCCAGATCGAGTAATGGTCGTGTACGTCGTGGTTGCCCGGCAGGACGACCACCGGGCAGGAGAGGCGGGCAAGCTGGTCGCGAACGAAGTCGAAGTCCCCGTCCGGCACCCGGTTGTTGTCGAACAGGTCTCCCGCGATCAGCAGCAGGTCCGCGCGCTCCTCGATGGTGGCATCGATCACCGCGGCGAAGGCGCGCTCGGCCTTGTTCCGGAAGCCGTCGATGTCGTCCGCGACGTTGCGGCCGTCCAGGTGAACGTCGGAAGTGTGTACGAGCTTGAGCGGACGGGCTGGCATGAGGGCAGGTGGCCGCCCGAACACCCTTGCGGGGGCGCGGGCGGCCGTTGCGCGTCAGAACCGCATCGGGTTGATCGGCGGCCAGGAGTCCTTGGTCGCGAGGATCGCCTCGCCGACGTCCTCGACGTCCCAGGGCTCGTCCGACTCGTCCTTCTCGGCCACAGTCTCCATCTGCCAGGACAGCAGGGACACCCGGTTGCCGCCCACGATCCACGTGCGGCCCGTGACGTCCTTGGCCTCGTCCGTGCAGAGCCACACCACGGACGGCGAGACCTTATCGGGCGGGAAGCGGTCCTTGGCCTGTTCCGGCAGGATGTCGTCCGTCAACCGCGACAGCGCGGTGGGCGCCAGGATGTTCACGGTAACGCCGTAGCGCATGCCTTCGAGGTACAGGCAGCGGGCAAAACCGGCGATGCCGGCCTTGGCGGCGCCGTAGTTGGTCTGGCCGAAGTTGCCGAGCAGGCCGGAGGTGGAGCTGGTGACGACGATGCGCCCGCCGTGTCCCTGGGCAAGCATCTGGTCGTAGGCGGCCTTCGCGGAGAGATAGGTGCCGCGCAGGTGCACGTCCACCACGACGTCCCACATCTCGTTGTCCATGTTCTTGAAGGACTTGTCCCGCAGGATGCCGGCGTTGCAGATGCAGATGTCGAGCTTGCCGAAGTTGTCGACCGCCGCCTGCACCATGCCGCGCGCGTGATCCTGGTCGGCCACCGAGCCGTAGTCGGCGACGGCCTTGCCGCCGGCGGCCTGGATTTCCGCAGCGACCTGATCGGCCATGGCGCTGCCGGCGCCGGTGCCGTCCCGCGCGCCACCGAGATCGTTGACCACGACCGCCGCGCCTTCCGCGGCGAGCAGCAGCGCGTGCGTGCGGCCGAGACCGCCCCCGGCGCCCGTGACGAGCGCGACCTTACCGTCCAGCATTCCCATGAGCCGTGTGCCCTCCGTTAGAATCGATGGGTTTTTGACAGAGAACCGGCGATTTTACGGGGAAGGAAATGGATAAGCTATTCGATCTCACCGGCAAGACGGCGCTCATCACGGGCGGCAGCCGCGGCCTCGGGCGCGAGATGGCGCTGGCGTTCGCGGACCATGGCGCGGACGTGATCGTCACCAGCCGCAAGCTCGACAACTGCGAGCAGGTGGCGGCGGAGATCGAGGCGAAGGGCCGCCAGGCGCTGGCCTACGGCTGCCACGTCGGCCATTGGGACGAATGCGACGCCCTGGTCGAGGCCGCCTACGCGCGCTTCGGCAAGGTGGACATCCTCGTCAACAACGCCGGCATGTCGCCGCTCTATCCGAAGCTCTCGGCGGTGACGGAGGACCTCTTCGACAAGGTCGTGGGCGTCAACCTCAAGGGGCCCTACCGCCTCTCGGCGCTCATCGGCGAGCGCATGGCCGCCGGCGACGGCGGCTGCATCATCAACATCAGCAGCAACGCCGCTGTCGACGCGAGCCCCAACTCGGAGCCCTACGGCGCCGCGAAGGCCGGCCTCAACTCGCTGACGCGGTCCCTCGCCTTCGCGTTCGGCGAGAAGGTGCGCGTCAACTGCATCCAGGCAGGTCCCTTCCTCACCGACATCTCCAAGGCTTGGCCGCCAGAGACCTTCAAGTCGATGGAGACGCGTCTCGCCCTGCGCCGCGGCGGCGAGCCGGACGAGATCGTCGGCGCCGCCCTGTTCCTTGCGAGTCCATCGGCGAGTTTCACCACCGGCGCCGTCATTCGCGTGGACGGAGGGTCTCCGTAGGCTCGGGAAGCCCTGATTTATCAGAGGTTCCCTGGGCGGACAGGAGCGCCTCAACCACGCGCGGGGTGGGATCGACGCCCGTCAGAGCTTCGAGGGTGGCGAGCCCCCCGGGGTTCGCGACGTTCGCCTCGAACAGGTACGGCCAGGCCAGATCGATGCCCGCAAAGCGCACGCCCTGCGCGTTGAGCCGCGCAATGACACGTCCAACGAGCCCTTCTTCCGCTGCGCTGAGCAGCGCCGTTCGCGGCGTGGCGCCGGCCCGGAGGTTGCCCGTCTTGGCATAGGCCCCGATCACGGTGTCGCCGGCCACGATGACGCGCTTTTCCCGTTCCCGGGCCTCGGGCACGTAGCGCTGCAGCACGCAGTAGCCGCCGTTCGCGGTGAGCCGCAGCAGCACGTCGCGCGCATCCGGACGCTCCGCGCACAGCCGGTGCACGTCGCGCCCGAAACTCCCGGCCACCGGCTTCGCCACCCACTCGCCACCCCGGGCGACGCGACGCAACAGGACATCCGGGTCCGCGCTCGCGTAAGTCTCCGGCTGGAACTCGGCCAGCCCGAACTTGCCGTGCTGGAAGACGAGCGCATCCACGCTGTTCACGAAACGCTGCTGCGGCACGGTGCGCAGCATCTGCATCCGGTCGAGAAAGGTCTCGCGCCCGCCGAAACCGAGGAGCCAGACCAGGTCGAAGACATCGAGCGGGGTCGTATGGCCTTCCCGCGTGGAGGCCACCACCCCCCGCTCCATCACCGACAGTGACTCCCAGGTCAGGCTGGCAACTTCCCAACCTGCGTCGACGAATGCCCGCGAGAGCCGTTCCCGATTGTCGTTCGCGGGCTCGCCGACGCCGGAGGCAAGAAACGCAAGGGCGCGCAAGGCGGTTGCCAGGTCAGTCCTGAGGGGGCGCCAGTGCGGCGACGATCCTGCCGCCCGTCTCGCGTCCCGTCAGTTCGCTGCGCACCATGCGGTGCGGCCGCTCGCGCGTCATCCAGACCGTCCCCGCGAGTCCGTCTCCATCGAGATCGACCAGTTCCAGCCGGTAAGCACCGAAACGCCCGGCCGGCACCTCCACCGACTCGACACCGCTCAGCGTGGCATGCCACTCGTGAACCTGCTGCCGCTGCAGGTCGAGCGTACGGAAGCGCGCCTCGAAGCCGGGCGCGAGCGCCGCGCCCGCAAGCGCGGTCGCCAGGTGCCCCACTACCGGCCCTTTGGAGGGAATCGCGACGAGCCGATCGTCCGCGCCGGGCTCGGCGATCACGCCGGAGACGCCATCCGACGCCACATCGAGCACGACGCGACCCTGCCCCACCTGTACGATGCGGTGCACCGGGACCAGGTCTTCCTCTCTCAGGTAGACGGTATCGACGAGATCGCCCGCCGGCGCCTGCGCCCGGGTTTCCACCCGCCACACCGGCGCTCCGTTCCAGGATTGCCGCGACCTCTCGACGTTCGAGTGGAACGCGTACTCCTCGCCGCCGACCGCCACCGAGATCCGGTAGCGCAACGTGCTCGCCGCGACGCGCGACCCATCGGCACGTAACGCCGGTCCGCCATTAGCCGCGTCGACGACTTCGGAAAGCTCGCCGGCCGCGGTGGGTTCCGCGTCGGCGTCGGCCGGCGCCGCCGGCATCGCCAACCCCCCCACGAGAGCGAGCGCGGCGAGACGTATGCCTGCTCCCCGTAGCGTCCACGGCCATCCCTGCCGGTCGTCGACGCCGTCCGTCCGTACTTCCTCGATGCGCGCCGCACCCAGCGGCGCGCGAAGGCTGTTGCGCTGCACCTGAGGCGCCCCCCGCGGATTTGAGACTGCGCTATTATCCACCGATGCGCGCGGATTACAGTTTGGCGCCCGCCGAGATCCCGATACACGAGCCGGCGGTGTTGTCGGCGGCGGAACGGGCGCTCAGGAAGGACGCGATCCGGGAGCGCCTCGCCGCACTCGATGCCGTCCTCGTCGCCCACTACTACGTCGACGGCGACATTCAGGATCTCGCCCTGGAAACCGGCGGCTGCGTGTCGGACTCCCTCGAGATGGCGCGCTTCGGGCGCGACCACCCGGCCTCCACACTGGTCGTCGCCGGCGTGCGCTTCATGGGGGAGACCGCGAAGATTCTCTCGCCCGAGAAGCGCGTTCTCATGCCGACGCTGGAGGCCGAATGCTCGCTCGACCTCGGCTGTCCCCCCGACGAGTTCGAGGCCTTCGCGGCAGAGCACCCCGACCGCACGGTGGTCGTTTACGCGAACACCTCTGTGCACGTCAAGGCGATGTCCGACTGGGTCGTGACTTCGAGCATCGGGCTGCGCATCGTCGAGCACCTGGCGGCCGGCGGCGAGAAGATCCTGTGGGCGCCCGACAAGCACCTCGGGAACTACATCCGCCAGGAGACCGGGGCGGACATGCTGCTCTGGACGGGCGCCTGCGTGGTGCACGAAGAGTTCAAGTTCCAGGCCCTCCGTGACCTGATGAACGTCTATCCGGACGCCGGCGTGCTCGTGCATCCGGAGTCGCCCGCCGCCGTGGTCGGGATCGCGGACTGCGTCGGTTCGACCAGCCAGATCATCCAGGCCTCCCGGGACCTGCCCAACGACACGTTCATCGTGGCGACCGACCGGGGGATCTTCCACCAGTTGCGCAGGCAATCCCCCCACAAGCGTTTCATCGAGGCGCCCACGGCCGGCGACGGCGCAACCTGCCGCAGTTGCGCGCACTGCCCGTGGATGGCCATGAACGAGCTCGACAACCTGGCCGCGACGCTCGAGCGGCTCGACAACGAGGTACTCGTCGATCCGGAGATCGGCCGGCGGGCGATGATTCCACTGCAACGGATGCTGGACTTCCCCAAACCATGAATACGCCATTACAGCCCTTTCCGCGCCGCGCCCGATGCGGCGCCTTCGCGCTTGCCGCTTTGCTCGCTGTCCCGGCCGTCTTGGCCTCCGACTACAGCGATGGCTGGGGCCCACCTGTCGGCAACGCCATCCCCGAGGCCGCGCTGACGGATCAGTTCGGCCACCCGCAGACCCTTGCCGGCCTGATGGGGCCCAGGGGACTCCTGATCTTCTTCAATCGCTCCGCGGACTGGTGACCCTACTGCCAACGTCAGCTCGTGCAGCTGAATACGCATCGCGAACAGTTCCGGCAGGCCGGAGTGCCCGTCGCCGCAGTCACCTTCGACAACGTTGCGGTATTGGAGGAATTCACCTCCGACCGGGGGATCGAATACCCGCTGCTGTCCGACCCCTCCGGTACCTACATGCACGGTCTCGGCATCCGCAACGAGGAATACGGGCCCGACCACCCGGCCTTCGGCCTGCCCCATCCCGGCGTGATGTGGATCGACGCGGCCGGCACGATACGCTACAAGGCCGCCGTGCCGGACTATCGCTCCCGGCCCGACTTTGCGGAGTTGCTCACCGCCATCGCGGCAGGGCCGTAGGGGCCGCCCTGGTGGCGGCCCGTCTCGAATCAATGCACGGTCACGGCACGGACTCCACAACGCCGGTTGGAGAAGACGCGTAGGGCAGGCCCTTGTGATAACCATGCGCGCGCACACGCAGTCCGGAACGCTCGAAGGCGTCGAGCGCGGCGGCGTGTCGGCGTTCCTGGGTGTGCCCTACGCCGCATCGCCCACCGGGGCGCTGCGGTGGCGGCCGCCGCAGGCGCCGATGGCGTGGGCCGGCGTGCGGCCCGCCAGGACCTTCGGCAACGCGGCCGCCCAAAGCCCGCTGCCCGGCGGCATTCTCGGTGTCGCCGAACCGCTCGATGAGGACTGCCTGTATCTGAACGTGTGGACACCCGGCATCGACGCCGGCGCACGGCCGGTCATGGTGTGGATCCATGGCGGCGCGTTCGAGATCGGGGCCGGGTCACAGGCGATCTACGACGGGGCCAGACTTGCGTTGCGAGGCGACGTCGTGGTGGTGACGATCAACTACCGCATGGGACCGTTCGGGTTCCTGCGGTTGGTGGACGCCACCACAGGCGCCGTACCCGCCACCGGCAGCGAGGGCATGCTCGACATGGTGGCGGCGCTGGAATGGGTGGCCGGAAACATCGCGGGCTTCGGCGGCGACCCCGGCAACGTCACGGTGTTTGGCGAGTCCGCCGGCGGCATCGCGATCGCCGGCCTGCTGGCCATGTCCCGCGCGCGCGGCCTGTTCGCGCGCGCCATCGTACAGAGCGGCCCCCCGTACGCCCGCGCGGTCGACGAGGCGAACGCGCTGGGGGAGACGGTGATCGAGCGCCTCGGACGCGGCCGCGGCGCGGACGCGCTACACGGCGCAAGCACGGCCGAACTCCTCCGAGCGGTCCCGAACATCACCGACTCGTTCGCGGAAGACGCCGGTCCGGACGCCGTGTTCGCAACCCGCCGCCCGTGGCTCACAGCGGACGGCGAGCTGGTCCCGGCCGCCCCGCTCGATGCCATTGCCGCGGGTTCCGCAGCCGGCGTATCCCTGCTGGCCGGGACGACGCGCGACGAGATGCGCGCGATGCCGCCGGATGCGTCCAACGAGAGCGTGCACCGCATTCTCGGCGCGATCTTCCCACGCGTCGCACGCAGCGACTGGCCCCTGGTCATGGACCGCTATCGGGACGCGCGATCGGTCGACCCGCCCCTCATGACCGCCGGACCGAGCAATGCGACCCAGCTCGTCGCAGCCGCCGTACACACCGACCTCAACGCCCGGGTTCCGGTCATTCGTCTGCTCGAAGCCCAGCGCGCGCACGCTGCCGTGCACCACTACGTGTTCACGTGGACCTCGCCGCAGGGCGATGGCAGCACGGGCGCACCCCACGGCGGCGAGATCGCGCTCGTTTTCGGCACCCACGATCTGTCCGCCGAGACCCGCCGCATGTTTGGCGCCGGGCCGGCTGCGGATGCCCTGTCGAACGCCATGCAGGACGCCTGGGTCGCGTTTGCGCGGGTCGGCGATCCGTCCACCCAAGCGCTCGGCTCCTGGCCTGCGTACGGCGAGACCCGATCGACGCAGCTCATCGGTGAACTCTGCGAGGTACAGGAGGACCCGTGGGGCACGGAGCGGGCACTCTGGGACGGGTACGACAACGCGGCGATCATGCCGGCGTACCTGGTCTAGGGGCTTGCGCCGTAGAACGGAAAGGCAGTGAAGTTCTATGGCGCAAACCCATAGGGAGGTGGGGGCTGGGGCCAGACACGGAGCGCAAGCGAGGAGTTTGGCGGCGCTAGCCCGCATTTCTCACCAATGCGACGAATGATGCCCGAACGACGCCGGAACGGACGGCGAATGTATGGGGAATTCGTGATATTGCGTTCACAGCCGGTGGGTTGGCGTGCAAAGGGGCGAAAAAAGGGGAATTCGGGTGGCGCCAAGGGTCATTGGGGTGCTGACCTGGGCGCCGCCAAGGTTGCCGGACAGGTACAACCGCTGGCGAGATGCCAGTGGCGGCGAAAAGTCGGAGAACCGAGCGTTGCGTCAACAACGCAATGGCATGGCCTGGAGGTTGTACAGAATCTGTCGGAACAGTGCGGCGCGCGGCCAGGACTCGGAGAAGGACAACTTGATGCGGCGCACGCTGACGCGCACCCGCACGCCGACCTTGAGCAGCTTGTCGCGAATCGTGCCGCACTGCGCCTTGGCCAGCCGCGTTCCGGCGAGTCCGACGCGACGCAGCGTCTGCATCAGCACATAGGCGAACGAGGCGAAGTACAGGCGCAGTTGGTTGGCGTGCATCGTGGCCGTGCTGGTACGGTCGGCGAACAGGTCGAGTTGCTGTTCCTTGATGCGGTTCTCCATGTCGCCGCGCGCACAGTAGAGCTTCTCGTACAGGGTCTGTTCGTCCATCGCCTCGGTCGCGATGTTGGTCACCACGAAGCGCGGGTTGGGGCCGAGCGCGGAGTGCTCCACGCGCGCCACCACGCGCCGCGACCGCGACCAACTGCGCGCCGCGTAGCGCAGCGCGTCGAAGCGCCGCGTCGTCTCGCCCGTCATTTCGGCCATGACGCGCGTCTCGTACAGCGTCGCCGCGACCATGCCCGTCAAGCGCGGGTTGACCGGCAGCCCGAGTACGTAATCCACGCCGCACGCCTCGCACCACGCCATGAGGTCCTCGCGGCAAAAGCCGCCGTCGCCGCGCACCACGACGCGCGTCGCCGGCCAGCGCGCGCGGATCGACGCGACGATCCGGTCGAGTTCCGCAACCGTGCCCGCCGCGCCGTCGACCGACGCCGAGCGCAGCCGCGCGCACAGCAGGTGCTCGCCGCAGAAGACATAGAGCGGCAGGTAGCAGTAGCTGTCGTAATGACCGTGGAAATGGCGCCCTTCCGCCCTTCCTGCATACCGTGCAAGGTGTCGTCGGTGGCGTCGACATCCAGCACAATGCGCGCCGGCGGCGTCTCGTGCGCCTCCAGGAACGTCTCCACCAGCAACCCGTCCATCGCCGCCATGTCCGCCACGATCTTCTTGTAGCGATGCGCCGCGGCGTCCGCCGCCAGCGTCAGTTCCAACCGGTTCAGCGTGCTCTTGCCAGCCAGCGGCTTGCCGCGGTCCGTCTCCCGCTGGCGACGTGCGCCCACCACATCCTCGCAATCGCACAGCAGCGCCAGCAGCCGGTCTCGGCACAACTCGTCGTGATCGTTCAGATCCTCGTACCCCAGACAGATGCCCAGCACGCGCTGCTTCACCAACGTCTCCACGCGATGCTCGATGCGCCGTGGATCGCGGTGGTCCGAAAAACACTCACCCAGACGCTTCAGTATCCCGACCCGTTCCTCCAACTCCCGCAACGCCAGCCCGCCGCCGTCCGTCGCAATCTCGCCGCCATCGAAAACACCCACCACCGCGCGCTTTCCAAGACCTCCAAACTTCAGTTGCGATGCGCTACACTCCGTTCCCATAAGGCCGCGTCTCCGGTGTCCGTAAATGCTTGTTCCAACATACATTTACGCCCAGAACGCGGCCTTTGTTCAACCCCCTTGGTGAGAAATGCGGGCTAGGGGCTTGTCCCCCAACGCCAACCGTTCCTCGTGATCGAAAGCGCCGACAAGAAGCCGGCTCCACATAATCCACACAACGGACAACGCCAGGCATGGTTCTCAAGGAATTCGACATCGGAGGAAACTCGGCGATCGTCACGGGGGCTGCCCGCGGGCTCGGCAAGGCGATCGCGCTGACGCTGGCGGAAGCCGGCGCCGATGTGGCGGTGGCGGATTTCCGCGAGGAGGTCGAGGAGACCGCCAGGGAAATTCGAGAGCTCGGTCGCAAGGGTATCGCGGTCCGCACGGATGTGCGCGAGGCCGAGCAGGTCGAGCACATGGTGCAGGCCGCCCTCGCCGAGTTCGGAAAGGTCGACATCATGGTGGCCAACGCCGGCGTCGAATGGGTGAAACCGCTTCTGCTCGTGGATGGCAAGCCACCCGTGCGGATGCGCGTCGACGTCAACCTGGAATCAGGCCTCGACGAAGAAGACTGGAACCGGACCCTCGACGTCAACCTGCACGGGTTCGTGCGCTGTGCCCGCGCCGTGGGTCCGCATATGATCGAGCGGAAACGCGGCAAGATCATCGGCATCGGGTCGATAGCGGGTATGCGGTTTGGCGCCAACACCACGGCGTATGCCGCTTCGAAAGCCGCGGTGCACCGGTTTACCCAGTCCCTCGCCCAGGAGTGGGCCGGATTCAATATCAATGTCAACGCGATCGCTCCCGGCGCCTTCGGCCCGACGCCCATCTATTGGCACCCGGAGTGGAACATCACGAGGGAAGCACATGAAGCGGCCCTTTACAGGATCAATTCATTCATTCCCCTGCAACGCGATACGGAAGGTTGGGGTCGTCCGCGGGAGCTCGGATTGCTCGTCGCCTTCCTCGCATCGGAGGCCGCGAGCTATATCACCGGGCATGTCCTCGTTGCAGATGGCGGCGTATCGCTGTGACCGAACGTCGGAGCGGCCCGGCGCGTTCTCCTTGAGGGCATGACGGTGGAAGGAGAGCTCAGGACCCACCTGCTGCCCGACGGCCGAATTCTCGCGTTCTGCGAATTCGGCGATCCCGATGGCGACCCGATCTTTCACGCCCACGGCGTGCCCAGCTCCCGGCTCGAGGGGGCACTCCTGCATGACTCGGCGTGCAAGCATGGCTTCCGCGTCATCTCCACCGATCGCCCCGGTATCGGCCAGTCGACCTACCTTCCCGGACGGAGGTTCCTCGACTACCCGAAGGACATTTCGTCCCTGGCCGATGCTCTCGGCCTCGAACGGTTCGGCGTGATGGGCAGCTCGGGGGGCGGAGCCCATACGGCGGTCTGTGCCTACGCAATTCCCGAGCGCCTCACCGTCAACCTGACGATGTGTCCGTTCACCAACTTCGCCGAGTTCCCGGCGCCGGAAGCACTGTTGTCGGGCGCCGAAGCGGTCACCTGGAGGATGGCCCGGATTTCGCCTGTCCTGGTCTTCGCGATGTGCGGCTTGCTGGGGCTGGCCATCCGCGGCGTCGGAGGGCGCTATGAGAAATGGGCGGCCACGGCCGCAAGTACGACCGAGGGCCCGGACGGTGAGGTGGCGCGCGCGAACCCCGAGAAGATGGCGAAGATGGGACGAGTCACGGCAGCGGCCTTCGCGCAGGGAGGCCGCGGTGTTGCCGTGGATACCATGATCCAGTATTCGGACTGGGGTTTCCGGCTCGCCGACATGCCGGGCAGGATCCAGCTCTTTCACGGCACCGAGGACGGGCTCGTGCCCTTCGAGTTCGGCCGGTACATCGCCGACAACGCCCCCCACTGCGAGTTTCACGCCCTGGAGGGCTGGGGTCATTTCATCACCCTGAAGTCCCCCGACCTGATCTTCGAGACGGCGCGCCGGGAAGTGGACGGACAGTGATCAGCCCGTAGCGCCCCCGCGCCGGTTCCAAAAATCCGCCAGCAGTGTAGGGGACGCCCTTGTGGCGTCCCGTGGTCGAATTCACGCACGTCCCCGGGCGACCATGAACCCCACACGGTGCCGCGCGAGCGGGCGTCAGCTTTTCAGGGACTCGAGTTCCGTGCGCAGGTCCAGGATGCGCTGCGTGAGGCCGGCCATCGACCGTCGGTTGTCCGGGCTCACGAGCCCGCGCGCGTACTCGAGGTGCTGGATGGCCTTGCGGTAATCCCCGAAGAGCGCGAAGAACTCGGCACGGGCACGGTGCACTTCCACGATGTCGCCGGCGAGGCCGGCCACCTCGGCGAGGTCGTGCCAGACATCGATGTCGTTCGCGTGCACACGGCTCTGACGGGCGAGGACTTCCTGCGCCGCCGTGTGCCGGCCCTGCCCGGTCAGCGCCTTCGCGTAAAGCATCGCGAGCGGCTGATTGTCCGGATTGATGACGAGTTGGTGGGACAGGTGCCGCCCCGCCTCCTCGTGGCTGCCCGCTTCGATCAGCACGTGGGCGTAGGACGCGGACAGCAGGATGCTCCCGGGATCCGCCTCGTGCAGCGCCTGCATCCCGATCACGGCCTCCAGGTGTTCGCCCACACCCGAACGGGCGAGAGCCAGACGATAGGCACGCGCGTCCGGCGTCCCCTCCCGGTCCCGCGCCTCCGCCAGGGCGCGCTTCGGCGTCTCGGCGAAGTGGACGAGCGCCCGCGTCCGCATGAACCGATGGTCACGGGAGCCCGGCACCGCCACGGTGGGAAAACGCGCCGCCTGGTTGCGGGTATCGGCAATGCGGGTCTCGTTAATGGGGTGCGTCAGGAGGAACTCCGGAGGCTGTTCCGTGAAACGGTAAGCCCGCTGCATGCGCTGGAACATGCGCGCCATGCCGTGCGGGTCGAATCCCCCGCGGACCAGGGTGTTGAGTCCGATGCGGTCCGCCTCCTGCTCCCTGCCGCGGCTGTAGCGCAGCTGGTTCTGGATGGCAGCCGCCTGCGCGCCGGCCATCGCCGCCATGCCCGCATCGCCGCCGACCGTCATCGCGAGGATGGCCGTGGCCAGGAAACCGACGAGCATGGGGATGGCGCCACGCTGCTGTGCCTCGACGCCACGGGCGAAATGACGCTGGCTCAGGTGGGCCAGCTCGTGCGCCACCACGGAGGCGTACTCGTGCACGTCCTCCGCGTGGACCATCAGCCCGAGATTGATGCCGACCACGCCGCCGGGCGCCGCGAACGCGTTGATCTGGGAACTGTCGATGAGCACGGTGGAGAGCACCGCTTCCCGGAGCTCCGAGTACTGCGCGAGCTGCATGAGCTGCGTCGACACGTAGTACTTGAGGATCTCGTCGCGCACCGTCGGCAGGCTGGCCCGGACCTGCTTCAGGAACATCTCGCCAATGCGCCGCTCCATCTCCGGCGAGACGATCGCCGAGGAAGCGTCTCCCAGTTCCGGCAGCGCCTCCGCCGACGCATACGGAGTCGCGACCGCGAAGGCCAGCAGGAAGGCAACGCTGCGCATCCACATGCTTCGCATCATATCGGAGAGGACCGCCGAGCCAAACAGGACAAAGACCGACCGCGGGGCTCACGCTCCAGGGGACACCCACCCCGCCACCCTCCAGGCACGTCCAGGGGACACCCACCCGTCCAGGGGACACCCACCCGGTCCAGGGGACACCCACCCCGCAGGAGGCACGATCCAGAGGACACCCACCCCACAGGCACGATCCAGGGGACACCCACCCCGCAGGGGCACCTCCAGAGGACACCCACCCGGCGGCAGCGGCACCTCCAGAGGACACCCACCCGGCGGCAGCGAAACTGCTATTCTGCGAGCCATGTCCGAGCCACAGGAAACCCTGGTCGACGCGAGCGGCCTGCGGTGCCCGATGCCGCTCCTGAAGGCGAAAAAAGCGCTGAACGAGATGCCCGCCGGCGCCCTGCTTCGGGTGATCGCGACCGACCCCGGCTCCGTGCGCGACTTCGACGTGTTCTCGCGCCAGAGCGGCAACGCCCTGCTTGAATCCGGGGAACGCGACGGTACCTACCACTACGTGCTGCGCAAGAAGAACGACTGACCTCCGTGCGCTTCCTCGAGGTCATCAGCGGCTGGATCAACGAGTACTTCTCCAACGAAGAGGCGATCTACCTGGTCGTCCTGGTGGGCGCGGCGCTGATCGTCCTGCTGACGCTCGGCGCGATCCTGGCCCCGGTGCTCGCCGGGCTCGTCATCGCGTTCCTGCTGCAGGGCTTCGTCAACCGCCTGACCCGTTGGCATGTGCCGCGACTGGTCGCGGTCTGGACCGTGTTCCTGCTCTTCGGCGGCGGCGCGGTCACCATCGTCGTCGTCGTCATCCCGCTGATCTGGCGGCAACTCTACGAATCCGTCAACGCCATGCCGGCGGTGATCGACCGGTTGGGTGACGTCCTGGCGGGGTTCGCGGAGCGCTACCCGGGCCTCTTCTCCCCCACGGCCATCGACGGCTGGGTGACCACGCTGAACGCGCAGTTGACCGAACTGGGCTCCTCCGCGCTGCAGGGTCTCGTCACGCAGGTGCCGAACCTGTTCGCCACCATCATCTACCTCGTGCTCCTGCCCATCACGGTCTTCTTCTTTCTGAAGGACCGCGACCGCCTGATCGCCCGGGTGCTGTCCCTGCTGCCGGCGCAGCGACCCCTGCTCGACCGGGTGGGCAACGAGATGAACGTACAGATCGCGAACTACATCCGCGGCAAGTTCCTCGAGATCGTCGTCGTCGGGGTGCTGAGCTACTTCGTCTTCGCGCTCCTCGGCCTGAACTACGCCGCGCTGCTGGGACTCCTGGTGGGGCTCTCGGTACTGGTGCCCTTCCTCGGTGCCGCCGTGGTGACCATTCCGGTCGCGGCCATCGCGTTCCTGCAGTGGGGCTGGTCCTGGGAGTTCGGCTGGTTGATGGCGGGGTACGGCATCGTTCAGGCCCTCGACGGCAACGTTCTGGTACCCATCCTCTTCTCGGAAGCCAACGACCTGCACCCCATCGTCATCATCGTGGCGGTGCTGGCGTTCGGCGGACTGTGGGGTTTCTGGGGCGTGTTCTTCGCCATCCCCCTGGCGACGCTCGTCAAGGCGATCCTCAGTGCCTGGCCGCGCCGCGTCGCGACCGATCCCCCCGCCCTCCCGGGCCCTCCGTAATGCCGCGTGGGCACGCCCCGCCGACGGTCCGGATCCAACGCCCCAACGCCGTCGGAGCCGGTCCGAACTGACAGCATCCCGCTTGTGACGGACCGCACGCACCTTTACCATGAACCGACTTCATCCTCTGGACCTCGGCATGCTGCGCGGGAGTATCGTGGCGTTGATCACGCCCATGAAGACGGACGGCGCGGTCGACTGGGCGGCGCTCGACGGCCTCATCGACTGGCATGTCGAGTCCGGCACGCAGGGCATCGTTCCGGTCGGAACGACCGGCGAATCAGCGACCCTGGATCACGACGAGCACAAGCGCGTGGTGGAGCGCACGATCGCGCGCGTCGACGGCCGCATTCCGGTGATCGCCGGCACCGGGTCGAACTCCACGGCAGAGGCGCTCGAGTTCACCGCGGCGGCGGCGGCGGCCGGCGCGGACGCCTGCCTGCTGGTCACGCCCTACTACAACAAGCCCACTCCCGAGGGTCTCTATCAGCACTACCGCGCCGTGGCCGAGGCGGTCAACGTCCCCATCGTCCTCTACAACGTGCCGCCCCGCACCGCGTGCGACATGAAGCCGAACACGGTCGCCCGCATCGCCGCCCTGCCGAGCGTGGCCGGCATCAAGGAAGCCTGCGGCGATGCCGAGCGTATCGGCGAAATCCGCCAGGCGGTGCACGACGACAGCTTCGTGCTCCTGTCCGGCGAGGACGCCCAGACGCTGCGCATGATGGAACTCGGGGCGGTTGGCACCATCTCCGTCACGGCCAACGTGCTGCCACGGGAAATGTCCGAGTTCTGCGACGCGTTCCTGGCCGGCGACACCGACCGGGCCCGTGCACTCGACGCGCGACTGCAGCCCGTTCACGACATCCTCTTCGTGGAGACGAGTCCTGCCCCGGCGAAGTGGGCGCTGCACATGATGGACCGGGTGGACACCGGTATCCGTCTGCCCCTGGTCCCACTGTCCGCCGCCCACGTGGACGAGTTGCGGCGACGTCTCGAACCGTTCGGGGCTCTGTGAACGTGCGACTGTCCGAACGTCCGCAAGTCGGTCCAAACCGGCGCCACGCCCGCCCCATGCTGCTCGCCGCGCTCTGTACCGGCGCACTGCTCTGCGGGCTCGCCGGCTGCGGCTGGATGAACGATGACCGCGGGTTCATTCGCAACCCCTCCGACGACTACCTCGATGCCCGGGAGAGCCGCCCGCTGATCATTCCGGAGGACATGGAAGCCTCGCCCATCCGCGACACCTGGGACATCCCGGAGATCGCATCCAAACCGCTCGCCCGGCACTTCCCGAAGCGGGCCCCGCGCCCCGACGCCATCTTCGCCGACTCGAGCGGCGACGCGGTGAAGATCCAGCGCCTCGGCGACCGGCAATGGCTGGTCGTGGCGGACCCGCCGGCCACGGTCTGGCCGGTGGTGAAGCAGTTCCTCGGCGACAACGGCGTGGCCGTGGCAGCGGAATCGCCAGCCGGCGGCCGGGTAGACGGAAGCTGGTTGGAAGTAGCGGGCGATGGAGACTACCGCGATGTCGTGCGCGACACCATCCGGGACGTCAAGCAGGAGCAGGCGACCCACGGCGGTCGCGACCGCATCCGCTTCCAGATCGAATACGGGATCCGCGCCGGTTCCTCGGAAATCCACATCCGTCACGAAAACGACGCGCTTGGCGAGACCGATGCAGCGTGGCCCGACACGTCGGCCCTGGCCGACGTGGAAGAGCAACTCCTGCACGAACTCGGCGCGTACTACGGGGCCGGCGTCACGGCCCAGTCCATCTCCATGGTGGCACTCGACATCTCCTCCCGGGAAAAGGCGGTCGTGGAGCGCGACGAGCAGGGCTATCCGCTACTGCGCCTGAACGTCGACTTCGAGCGGGCGTGGGCCGTCATCGGCCAGGCGCTGCAGCGCGCCGAACTGGAGGTCAGGAACCTCGAGCGATCCACCGGCTCCTTCCACGTGGAAGTCGATGTCGGGGAACTCGGTGGCGACAGGCCCGGCTTTTTCTCCCGCATCCTGCCCGGCCGCGGCGGCGCCACGCTGCGGTCCTTCGACGTGCGCATCGCTTCCGGTGGCGACTCCCAGGTCGTGCAGGTGTTCGAACCCGGCGGGGAGCCCGCCCCCCAGGACCTGAGCCAGCAGATCCTGGTCATGCTGCGTGAATTCGCGTCCTGAGGCGCCTGGCGCCGATGTCGGCGCCAACAGACCCCCAGGCGGCATCCGCCTCGCATCCCTCGGCTCCGGCAGTTCCGGCAACGGTACGCTCGTCCGCTTCGCAGACGCCTGCTTCCTCGTGGACTGCGGCTTCGGGCTCAAGGAGGCCTGGGCGCGGCTGGTCCGGCGCGGCCTCTCGCCCGAGGAGCTCACCGCCCTGCTGGTCACCCACGAGCACTCCGATCATGCCTCCGGCATCGTGGCTCTCGCGCACCGGTTCCGCCTGCCCGTCCACCTCTCCCACGGCACCCTGCGCAGCCTGCCGAACCTGGACCCCGAACTCGCCCGACCGTTCAACAGCGACGCGGCGCTGGAGATCGCAGGCATCACCGTGCACTGCGTCACCGTGCCGCACGACGCGCGCGAACCCACGCAGTTCCTGTTCCAGCGAGGCGACGTGCGGATCGGCGTGCTGACCGACGTGGGCCACATTTCGCAACACGTGGCCGACAGCTTCCAGGGTTGTGCCGCGCTCTTCATGGAGAGCAACCACGATGCCGGCATGCTGTGGGGCGGTGACTATCCCCAGCGGTTGAAGCGCCGCATCGCCGGCGACCTTGGACACCTGTCGAACGAGCAGGCCGCGGACTTTCTCGCGCGGGTGCTGCACGAGGGGCTGACGCACGTCGTCGTGGGACACGTCAGCGAGCAGAACAACGCCCGGGAGCACCTCGACGCGGCATTCGGGCCGTTCGCCGACCGATTGACGGAGCTGCAGTTCGCGACACAGGGCGACGGGGTCGACTGGATCGAGGTCCGCTGACTGCCCCGTCGGGCGGGCACACCACGTCATCCACCGCAGGCTCGGGGAGAGGCGCCGCGTCGACGCGCGTCCGGTGGACGCGCCCGGCTTTCTCGCCCACAATGCCGCCCCCCGGAGAGGTGCCGGAGTTGGTCGAACGGGCCTGACTCGAAATCAGGTGTGCCCCATGGGCACCCAGGGTTCGAATCCCTGCCTCTCCGCCACTATATCTCTTTAACTTTTTGATATACGTGATAAAATTGCCCCATGGCGCTAACCGAGACTGCATCAGCCGGAGAGATCGCAGACGTCCGCGTGGGGCGGACTAGCCGAGGGCTCGCCTCCGGAACCTAGGTCTCTAGCCTGAACTTCCAGACGAACCCAAGCGTATTTTGGCCTTAAGTCTCTGACTCAACGGGATTTCTTGCGCGGGTCGAGCAGGTAAATGTAGCCATGTAAAAGGTTGAATTGGTGCGGAATATGTGCTTTCATGGAGACGTGTCCTTTCGAATCCAGTAGCCATGTACATCGAAAGCGTCCCCAACCGCAACTCGCCCCCCGCCGTGCTCCTGCGCGAGTCCTTCCGCGACGCCGGCAAGGTCAGGAAACGCACCCTCGCCAACCTCTCCAAATGGCCCCCGACGCTCATCGAGGGCTTGCGCGTGCTGCTCAAGGGCGGCGCCGCGGTGTCCCGCCTCGACGACGCCTTCGACATCGTGCGTTCCAAACCCCACGGCCATGTCGCGGCCGTGCTCGGGACGCTGCGCAAGCTGCGACTGGAGCGGACCATCGCCGGGGCGGACTCGCCCGAGCGCCGGCGCGTGCTGGCGATGATCGTCGCCCGGGTCCTGGACCCCGGCTCGAAACTGGCCGCCGCCCGGGGCTTGGCCGAGGCGACCGCGCACGACTCGCTCGCCGAGACGCTGGAGCTGGAGGACTGCGACGAGGACGATCTCTACGCCGCCATGGACTGGCTGCTCGAGCGTCAGGACGCCATCGAGCGGCGCTTGGCCAGGCGGCATCTCAAGGACGGCGCCCTGGTGCTCTACGACCTCACCTCGGTGTGGCTGGAAGGACGCCACTGCCCGCTGGGGCGGCGCGGCCACTCGCGCGACGGCAAGCGCGGCAAGCTGCAGATCGAATTCGGGCTGTTGCGCGACGCCGAGGGCCGGCCGGTGGCGGTGGAGGTGTTCGACGGCAACACCGCGGACCCGGCCACCGTGGGCGCGCAGGTCGACAAGCTCAGGTGCCGCTTCGGGTTCTCCAGGGTGGTGCTGGTGGGCGACCGCGGGATGTTGACCGAGGCGCGCATCCGCGAGGACGTGAGGCCGGCGGGGCTGGACTGGATCAGTGCGTTGCGGGGTCCGGCGGTGCGCTCGCTGGTGGAGTCCGGCGCGGTGCAGCTGTCGCTGTTCGACGAGACCGACCTGGTGGAGATCCGCAGCGACGCCTATCCGGGCGAGCGCCTCATGGTGTGCCGCAATCCGCTGCTGGCGGAGGAGCGGACGCGCAAGCGGGAAGCGCTGCTCCGGGCCACCGAGGCGCTGCTCGATCCCATCGTGGCGGCCACGCGGCGGGACAAGCGGCGCCTGAAGGGCAAGGACAGGATCGGCCTGCGCGCGGGCAAGGTCGTCGGCAAGTACAAGATGGCCAAGCACTTCGAGTTGGACATCGAAGAGGACGCGTTCGGCTATCGGCGAAAGCCCGCGTCCATCGCCGCGGAGGCGGTGCTGGACGGCTTGTACGTCGTGCGCACCAGCTTGGCGGAGACGCAACTCGATGCCGAGGGCGCCGTGCGCGCCTACAAGCGCCTGAGCGCGGTCGAGCGCGCCTTCCGGAGCTTGAAGACCGTGGACCTGAAGGTGCGGCCCGTGTTCCACCGAACCGCCGACCGGGTGCGCGCGCATGTGTTCCTGTGCATGCTGGCCTATTACGTGGAATGGCACATGCGCCAGCGGCTCAAGCCGCTGCTGTTCGACGACGACGACCCGGCCGCCGCCGAGGCGGCGCGCGCGTCCATCGTGGCGCCGGCGCAGGTCTCCGAAGCCGCCAAGGAAAAGGCCCGCGGCAAACGCACCGCCGACGGTCTGCCGGTGCACAGCTTCCGCACCCTGCTCGGCGACCTGGCGACGATCACCAGGAACCGGGTCGTCCCCCAGGTGTCCGGTGCCGTGCCGTTCGAAGTCCTCACCCGGCCCACCGCGCTACAGCGCGAAGCCTTCGAACTCCTCGGCGTACGCCCATAGGACGTACCCAGTAACGATCGCCCCATTTTTTTTATTTACCCTGAAAAACAATAGGTTAGATCGTATGACGCCTCGAAGTTCGGTCTAGCAAAGGGCGTCTGTTTGTGATTTCGCGAGGGACGACGTAGGCTCTGGCGAGGTTGCGGACTGCCTTCGGGCAACGGAGGTGGACGTTGGTACGGCAGAGTCGTGAACGAAGGGCTTCTTGTGGGGGAACACGAGGGGAAATCCTCTGGCTAGGGGAAGGGGGCGTTGGATCCCTCTGGGAAGGGTACGAGAGTTGGTCGACTTCACTTCGACAATTGGCAATGCGAGGGGGTGTTCACGGCCGGTCAGAGGGAAGGCAGCTGCGGCGGCCAAGCAAGGGTAGGACACTAGGCTCATCGGACGATGGTCCAGATTACATTAGTGGATTTGTCAGCGTTTGGTATCCGCCTGCCCGAGAGCCGCGTGAGCATTGTGGCAGCCCAGCCGTATCTTGGCGACGGGATACTGACATCGCAAGAACCATACCAGGTGGTTCCGCAAGCGAAGCAGCAACAGCTTGAGGTGGTGAAGGCGACGGTTGATGTCGCTCGCGAGGAAAAAGCGAACTTCACGATCATCCCGGAATACGGCGTACCCGGACTCGAGGGAATCGCAGTTTTGGAGGAAGACTTGCGATCTGAGACGTGGCCAGCCGGAGCGCTCTTGATCGCGGGCATAGACGGCTTGACCAAGCAAGAATACAGGTCGGTCGTCGCTGCAGATCGGACCTGCGTGGACGCCGTTAACAGAGACGATGCTGTACAAGACGACGAGTGGGTGAACTGCTCCATCACGTGGGTAAAGTCGAGTGACGAGACGCTCTTTCGATGGGTTCAACCGAAGCTATGGCCAGCATTGCCAGAACAAGCAACTCAGCATCAGCGCATGTTCAGGGGCAGATCGATGTTCCTCTTTCGAGGACGTAGGCGGAATGACGAGGTGTTTACTTTTGGAACGATGATCTGTTTCGATTGGATAGCTCCTACTACCCCTACGCCGGTCCAGCGGTTTCTGGAGGAAGCGCACCGATTGGCAAGTGAATCCCAATTGCCGATCACATGGATGTTCGTCATCCAGCACAACAAGAAGCCGTCGCACGGCCAATTCCTCAAGAGGGTTGTGGATTTCTTTGAGGACCGGTCGCACCCGAACGCAACGCGCAACGACACGTGCTTGATCTTCGCGAACACCGCAGGCCGGGGCGAGCCCGGTAGCTGCGAGACGCATGGAACGAGTGGACTAGTCTTCGGACCACGCGCACCGTTTCAGCGGCAGGGAGGGCTGCCCACGCTCGCGCATGATGGTAGTAAGTTCCGGTCGCCCAACGAAGGAATCTTGGCGACCGTGGGATGCGGCGATCTTGTTCTGAGGGAGCGCGGTGAGTGCATCCACGCGTTCGAGCAAATCAATCCAAGCTGGGTTCAGCCAGGGGCGGCGGGAAGAAGTTATGCCGCAGAGAAGGTGGTTGTGCATCCGGCGCGGGGGAAGAGGCACTTACTAGCGCCGGGGCGAGGCGTTGCAGCTGCTGTGAAGTGGGTGAACGATCAACTCGACGACATAAGGGCGACAGTGCCGGACCATGATGCTGAGTTGGCGGGGGAGTTGGTGTCGACTGAGGCCGAGTTAGTGGAGGCGCTGCGGCAGTGCAAGTCAAAGGAACTCGATGAGGTAGTCCGGCTTGCGACACCCGGCTCATCGGAGAACCCGGATGAGTGGAGCGACTTCGAGGGCGCAGGGCTCAACCATGTCGTGCGTTCACTGCAAATTGCGGCGATGGGAACGACGCTAATGTCGGTGGGGGCGGACAGGGTCCACGGGGTCGTCCGCTGGAAGGGACAGTGTATCGATGTCGTGGCGGTGCGCGGACTGACGCATCGGAAGTGTGTGGACCACTTGATCGAGAGATACGGGAGGCGTCAACGACGACATCTCCTGCTGGTGTCTAGGGACGAGGACAATACGTTGTCGGACCGGCGACAACAGAGTATTCTTGGCGGGAGGAGCGCCACCCCGGGCCCAGAAAGGCGTTACATCGATGGTCGGCGCCCGAGCTATCACGTGGGCTATCAAGACATGATCGGCATTCTAGGTTCGGCAAAGACATCCGACGACGTGGCGGCGAAGCTGTATGTCTAATATTGACTACGTTGAACGAGCTTCGGAAGAGGTCCAAAGCTATCTGGGGAACGTACTCCCATCGTCAGACGTGCAGAGGCTTGCGGACGGGGAGAATGGACAGCTTCTCCTGTTGACTATGCCCCAACTCGTGGCGGGATTCGGTTTCACGAGGTTGGATCTCAGCGGGGGCTACAGCAAGTTATACGGGGCGTTCAGGCGGGCGTACGCCGCGCACCGAATCGAGTGGGACGACCTAGATCTCGCCTTCGTGCTCTGCGTACCGGAGGACATTGCGGGGCTTCACGCATTCGGATCTAGAGTCGAGACGGACGTCTTCTTCTGCCGAAAGTACGTGATAGCCATGAACGGACAGGTGGGAGCGTCGCTTGCGCGCTTGCCGTTCCTGCCGTTGTTCACCGAGCGGGGCGTGGCCGTTAGGCCACCCTCCGCGCAGACGTTCCTTCAACAGAGTGGTGTCCCGCCGGTATTGGCCAGGTACTTGGTCAAGAAGGGCGAACGCGGTGCAAGATCTGTGTTCGACGAGTGTGTGGAAGGTAGTTTTGGTGAACTGCCAACGCCTGAGAGATCGCCAAGAGGCGGCGTGCAGTTGACTCCTATGGAGGAGCCGGACGCAATCCGGATACTGTCGATCAGCGTAGAGGGGTTCCGCGCATATCGGCAAAGGAGGGAGTTCTCTTTTGGCGAGGACCTGACGATTTTGTTCGGACCGAACGGATTCGGCAAGACCTCGGTGTTCGACGCGATCGACTTCGCGTTCACGGGGGAAATCGGTCGTCTCCAGACGAGGTCAGAGGAACGTTTTAGGCGGGTCGCATCGCACTTGGATAGCCAGAACGGGGACAGCGGCGTCACTCTGACAGTGGGAATCAACGGTGAGGCGCGTCGGTTGGTGCGGCGTGTGACGGACCGAAAACGAGCAGAGCTGGACGGGATCAGTCTAGACCGCAAGGCGACGCTAGAGGCACTAACCGGTTGGCGCGGACCAAGCGCCGATCGAATTGAGAACATGGTCTCCTTGTTTCGGGCAACGCACCTCTTTAGCCAAGAAGATCAGGAGTTGGCGCAAGAGTTCCAGTCGAGTTGCCGGTTGTCTTCGCAGGTCGTAGCCAGATTGCTGGCGTATGAGGATTACCATGCGACGGTAGCGAAAGTTTCGGAGGTTTGTGACATCGCCACAAAGGAGATTCGAGTAGCAGACCATGAGATTGAAGAGATCGCGCGCCAAGGAGAGGCCGAGCACGAAGAACTTGAGGCACTTGGACGTGTGTTGCCTGAAGAGTCCGGGAGCGACGATCTATCGAGATTGGTAGATTCGATTGGCGAGCGAATCGCTGCAGTAGGTATCGAGCTGACGTCGGTTGAACCGAAATTGGAATCCGTCAGGTCTTGGCGTGCCTCATTGGAGACTCGTTCGTCCAGTCTAGACAAGCGAAGCCAGGCGCTAAGAGCGTGCGTGAGTCTGTTGGAAGAGTTACCAAGGCAACGGCAGGCGCTAGTTCGCGCCAAGAGGCGGCTGGAGAGTGTGAGTTCCCAGGTGGCCGGGGCACGGAAGAGGACGAGTGAGTTAGGCGACCGATGTAGGGAAAAGGAGGGGCGAATCGATCAGATGCGGGCGAGACTAACGTACCTCGACGAGAGGCTGGAGACGTTGGCCTGGGTGGAACGAACCAAGGGTGCTCACGCAACGCTCAAGGCAGAAGTGGAGTCGCTTTCTGATCAATTGGACGAAAAGACCCGTGACCTTGAGCACTTGGGCGACATGGAGAAGTCGCTGTCAAAGAGGCTGGACGATAGAGAGAGGCGGAAGACGTCGTTGGCTCTCGCGCTGGCCGAGAAAAGATCAGAGTTGAGGCGCGGACATACGATACTCGAAGGAATGGAGGGATGGCAGGCGAAAAGGAAGCGCTTGCGGACGATTAGAGAGAAGGAGGCCGGACTTAGGAACGCCGTGATGGATGGGTGGCGATCAACCGAGCGGCTGCAAGCTGTGCTGCAGGCGGAGGAGGAGAAAGAGCGCCGGTTGGCGGCGGAGATTGCGATATTCGAAGAGAAACACGGTGAATTGAATGAGCTGATCGGTACGCTGGAAGACCACATCGAGGACGGTGTGTGTCCGACGTGCGGTCAGGACCACGGCAGTAGGCGTCAACTGCTAGAGCGAATATCGACTCATTTGGGACAGGAGGTTGCCACGGACGAACGCGTCTCAAGGGATTCCGCGCGGGAGCGGATCGAAGAACTACGGTCGTCCATCGAGGAGGTGGAGGAAAGTGAGAATGTGGCGTCGCGCGAGCTCGCAGATTTGGGCGAGGAGCGTGACAGCTTCGTAGGAGAAGTCGAGGCATTCGAGGGCCAGATGGCGGAGTTCGCTATGCTAGTCGGCAGCGACCCGGACATGGCGCGGGACGGCGTCGCAGCGCAATGCTCTCAATTGGAAAGGCAGTGCGAGGAACGAACGGCCGAGCTGGCTGGCGAGGCCGAGGAGTCGGAGAGCGCTAGGCGGCAGTGGGAGACGACGAACAGATCCCTCCGGCGTATGCAGGATGAGATCACGGAGCTCAATGGCCGCCTTGAAGTCGCGACGCGAAGGCTAGAAAGGCTTGTGGAGGATCCGCGGAATCAAGGTGACGTGGGCGTAGTGTCGGCCGTTGAGAAGGTCCGTGAGCAAAGAAATTCGACGGAGACGGAGGTTGCGTCAACGCGGAAGTTGTTTGAAGAGGAAGGGAAATCCCTTCGAAGCGACCAGGAGGCACGAGGGGTTTGCGAAACAGAACTAGCGGCTAGCGAAGCAGAGTCGAATGCCCTTGTTGGTGAAATCGCCAAGCTGAGCGCTAGATGCCTAGAGATAGAGAGTCAGCTGACCGCAAACGACGTGGACACTGGAGAAGATCAAGAGGTCGTTCTTGATCGCGCGCGGACGATCGGGAAGGAGGCATCTCTCATCGACGCCCTGATCGAGGATGTTGCTAATGCGGAATTGGTAATCGATGCCGCAACTACTCGGGCAGCGTATAGAAGGCTGCAATCTAGATTGGCGGGACATCGGTCGGCGACATTGGAGTTGATATCTAGAAGAGACGGGTACGCTCGATGGCTGGAGTACTTCCGAGAAGTCATGGCGCTGGTGACTTCTGAACAGGACAAGGCGATCTCAAGATTCACGAAAGAGTATGGCCCCAGAACGTCCATCATTCAACGAAGGCTACGATCGGTGTACGGATTCGACGATATCGAAATACGCAGTGAAGGGTCGAGTATACTGGTACGGGTGTTGCGTGGTGGCAAGGTGCTTAGGCCAACCGATTACTTCAGCCAGTCGCAGCAGCAGACCTTGCTGCTCGGACTGTTCTTGACGGCATGCGTGTCCCAGAATTGGTCGGGATTAGCTCCGGTGTTCCTGGACGATCCGGTAGCGCACTTTGATGACCTAAACGTATTTGCCTTCTTGGACCTGATGGACGGTATGCTGAACGACCGCGGCGCGGGGAAGCGTCAGCTTGTTGTATCGACTTGTGATCACAAGTTTCTCGAACTTGCACGAGAGAAGTTCGCCTACCGCGGAGAGCGCGTGAAGTACTACTCCTTCGAGGGCATCGGAGAGGATGGGCCAGTTGTGCAGGCTAGTTGACCCCAGTCGGGCCATGGGTGGCTGACAGGAAATCGGTGTC
The DNA here is from genome assembly GCA_965248075.1 of Candidatus Azotimanducaceae bacterium. Lineage (GTDB taxonomy): Bacteria > Pseudomonadota > Gammaproteobacteria > Pseudomonadales > Azotimanducaceae > VXNE01. The sequence goes on from CBDFIL010000001.1 coordinate 777,089, forward strand.
GGCAGCGTGAGCCGATCTGATGATCCGAACCTCGATCACTCGGCGCTTGCCCTCTCGCGGACGCGGCGGAAGATCTCTTGCGCCAAGTGGGCATGCGCGGTTGAGCGGACCTCCGAGTCCGTCATGACCTTGGCGAGGATCTCTTCGTTACCTTCCATCCGGGAGATGAACAAGTCGTCCAACATGCGATCCAGATAGGAAGCGAAATCCGACAGCCCATTGGCCCGCGCCGCCTCCGCAATGCCGTCGTCGTTCTCGGCCGAAGCGCGAATCCGGTCGAAGAACAACTGATCTGCGGGCGTGAAGCTTATTCCAAACCGCTCGTTGAGGCGGTCGATCAAGCTGGACAGCGCGACCTCCGCGTCCCTGACCTGCGCCGTGCCAAGGTCGGTAGGACCCTTGAGGGGATCGGCCTCGCCGTCAGAGAGGTCGATAGAACCCTCGGTCATCTGCTGAAGACAGAAGAACCGGAGCGCCACCTCGTCGTCGAGCACGAAAGCCTTGCCGTCACCCGGCGGCGGAAGCTTCGCTAGAAGGTTACGCACGAAAGCGTAGAGCTGCTCAAGATCGCTGTCTTGATATGGAATGATCTGCGAAAGGAAGGCGTAGAGGTTTCGATAGGCTTTCAGCTGGCCCCGAAACTCCTCGCGCTCTTCTTCGTCGCGATCCTTGAAGTGCTGGACGACGGTATCGAGGACCGCGTTCATCACGCGGTGATCGCTCCCCGAGTGGTGGCGCTTTGCGCGCGGATCGCCTCGCCGAGCGGCTGGAACAGGGGCACGAAGCGCGGCGCGCTGTCGGCCAGCGTGCCGGGCGCGACCGGCAGCCCCTGGTCACCCAGCCACGCGGCGACCCGCTGCAGCGGGCGCAGGCACGCGTAGTGCTCGAACAGCAAGCGTGACCACACGCTCGTGCCGTACGGCGTGTTGGGGAACAGCCGCGGCACCGCCGGCACCGAGACCTCCAACGGCGACGACGCGCAGCCGCACCTGCGCCGCCAGCGCCCGCGCCGGATCACCCGCCGGTGGGCGCGCACCTCGATCTCGAGAAGCGACGACTGGTCGGCGCCGTTCGCTGCGTAGGCCTTCCCGCACGCCGCGCAGACGCGCGCTGCGGGCGCCGGGGCGTGCACCTCCAGGCGCTCCTCGATGCCCGGACGCGGCGTGCGTCCGTGGCCGGGCGCGCCGGACCGCTGGCCGCGACGGCGTCCGCTGCGCGGCGTCTCCTGCTTCTCGCTCCGGCGCCCGTACAGCGTCCCGGACAGCACCGCCGCGGTCGCGCGCAGCTTCGACAGCTCCGCTTCCAGCGTCCCGACCCGGTCCTGCGACGCCTTCGCGGTCCGCCGCAGCCCGGCGTTCTCCTTCGTCAACGCGTTCAGCGCGGCCTTCTGGCGTCGCGACCGGCGCAGAGCCTTGCGCAACTCGGCGTGTGCCTGGACCTGTGCCGCTACCACCGTACTCAGCCGGGCGACCTCCCTGCGCAGCGATATCTCGGGATTGCTCGCGCACGAGCACATCCTTGGCCCCGTCCACTGCCTCGGGGCACCACTCGCGGACGACGAGGAACTGCAACCGTCGCCGACCGATCCGGCCCCCGTCATCCTGGGCGATGGCTCCCTATGGGACATGGGCCTACAGGCCGGCCTTGTCGGGATGTTGATGATGTACCTGATGAACGACGAGTTCACGGTCGACGACCGACTCGTCTTCCCGACCCTCGGCATCGACATGGCTTCCAGAGCGGACGCGGACAACGTGGGCAGCACCGCCCCACGCGAAATCGCCCAGCACAGGAAGATCAACAAGGGGCTCGCGATGGAACTCCTGACTGGCCTTCTGCTGGCGCGGCTCGACAGTGCCAGCGCAGTTCACTGCAACTGCGACACGCGCCACGGGTTGCCGCACGCCGTCGCAGGGGGCGGCATGACGGACGTGGAGGCGATTTACGAGGCATCGGGAACCACGCCGCGGTTCCGGGTGATCGCAGCGGTGAGTGCGAAGAGCGATGTCACGCGGACGTTCTACCTCAAGCAGCTACAGCAGGCACTGCGTCACGGCAGGCAGATCGCGGAGCGCACGGGAGTGCCCGTGTACGCACTGGTGCTGAATGGCGGAGACATTGGCAGCGACGAAGACCTGCAGGATGTCTTTCAAACGTTCATGGCATCCGAAGGGCTGGGGCGCGGTGGCCCCGTTCGCGTGGTGCCGATGTACGCTCCGAGCCTTGCCAGTGCCGTGCGGGAACTCGAGGTGAACCTTGCGCCGGACGCCTTCAGGTTCGGATCGGACGTGTTGGCGGACGTGTTCGAGACGGTACTTGACGGACTGCTCGCACCGTCAGAGAAGAAGAGGCCCGCCGATTGGGTGCGCAAGACCTGGACACAGGTGGTCTCCGGGGAGCCCCGCAGACGCGGTGCGCGTGGCCCGCAACCCTAGTCGGCCACCGGGCAGCCGCGCGCGGTACCTTGGCCGCTCGTCCGTAGACGCGGGCTCGCTTCGCCGCAGGCAGGAGGTGGTGGAGACCGTTCTGCTCCAAACGGAAGCGGCAAGCTAGAAAGCCGGCCGAGACATTGAAATCCCCAAGGTGCCCTTCACCGCAGCAGTCGCTAGAGCACCCACAACCTTGTCAAAGGCGGACGCCGCTGCAGTTCCCATCTTCTCCCGCAGCTTTGCGTATCGCGTCGCCGCCAGTTCTGTCCGCGGCCCGTCCTTGCCCAAGTCTGAGAGGGACTGCTTCAGAACTTCCCGCTCCTGCGGGCTCAGTTCCTCGATCTCGTCTGCCATCTCCTTGGCTGACGCAAGACGCAACTCGGTCCATGGGTACGGTTGACCGCAATTGTGGCAATAGTTGGGCGGTGACCAGGCGAAGAGTCCAAAGACCCCGGGCACAACGTAGTGACCTCGAATCCGGTCCTCACAGTACCCACAGGTCGTGAACGTCGCTTCGCCGCATTCTGGGCAAAACCTGCTTCTGAGTTCGGGAGAAGTCTCCACGGAGCTTGTGGTGTGGTGTCCGTTGGGACACATCTCTGCGGATTCGTAATGGCTCTCACTCATGAGTCCGCTGTCCTCCTCTTCCATTCCGTGGCGAAGGCGCGTTACGCCGCATCCGAAGCCGACCAATCATACCGTCCAGGCGGTTTGCAGGCGACCAAGCTGCGCGATCAAGCTGCCGGAATGTTCATGAGATGAGTTCATCTCATCAGCTTGCGAGGTAGAGTCGAGACAGTAGGATCGAGAGCCGCATCTCGTCCGCGGATGGCGTCAAGGCCATTGCAACGACACACTCCGAAGAGCGTGAGGCTCCGCATACTCGCCGAGTAGGGCGAAGTCGAACTGCGCCAGCGGACCCCGTGTGCCATGCGTGTTTCAAGGCCGAGGGTCGGATCTCGTCCCTTGATGGCCGGTGAGCGGACCCCGATGGCCGTGCAGCCCGGACGCCGTTCCCGCGCCGCCAACCTGCGCTCGCCGTTCCAACTCCGCGCATGCACGCTGACCGATCAGGGGCGCCCCTCGGGCCTCCAGCCTGCCGCCTCTGCGCGGGCCCGTGCAAATGCGAGCTTGTCCGCTTCGGTGGCGCGCGCTGCAGACCCTGGTATCTCCTCGCGAACGGCGGCAGCCAGTTCGTCTCCCAGATCGCTTGCCCATACCCGATTCGCGCCTTCGGCGCTCTCGCGAAAGCCTCCCGCCTCCAGTCCCCGCAGGAACTGGGCGACTATCTGGCCCTCCCGCTCCCGCGGACGAGGGTGCTCCGGCAGACATGCGTGCAGCACTGCCTTCAGTAGTTCCGCGTCGCCCGCCGGCGTGGCCCCGAACAGCAGTGACATGGTGGCGTCCGGTCCACACACGAGATCCTCGTTCAAACCGAGCGATTCCCGCAGCCAGACATTCATGTGCTCGGCTCTGATGGAGGTCCGGTTGTCGGTCGAAAGCACCCGGTACCCCTTGACGGCTGCCTGCGCTATCACTTGCCGGTCCCCGTGGTGACTATTCTTTGAAGGTCCGCGAAAACAGTACGCGGGGATCCTTGCGGCGATCTCCCGAGCCCGCGAGTCCTCCTCGTCCGACAGCGCTATCGGAACCAAGGCACAGGGTAGCTTGGGTTCGGGGCGATCTTGCGGCAACGCGGGGTCCAGCGGCGCGTCCAGGTGGCGCTGGGCCCATTCGCGGGCCGACCTATCGGCCGCCGCCAGGATGGCTCGTTCCTCCGCAGGCGTATAGCTGATACCGAGGCGGTTGCGCTGCCCGCGCATCACGCGGTCCCAGTAGTCCGTCTCCCTGTCCGCAAGAAGCTGGAACAGCTCATTTCGAACCTGAGGCAGCACCGGGGTGCGAGCCCCAAGACGTTCCCAAGCCGCCATTAGGAAGCGGCGCGCATCCCGCCGACCCAGCAGGCTGGTGTCCACCGCGATCTGGTTGGGATGTATCGGGGCCGACGCCGCCACCACAGGGCGCCTCAATAGTCCAGCAGGCTCTCGTCCGAGATCCTGCCAACCATGCGTTGGCGGTCCGTCTCCACGTCCTCAGGCCCTTCCCCGGGATACGGCACATCCTCGGACGCAGCCATTAGGGCGGCTGCGCGCTCCTCTCCGAGCACCTCGGAGAAGGCACCTTGCAGAAGCGACAGTCGGCTCTCCTCCGTCATGCGCGCGCTCAGCACGTCGCTCGTGGGGGCGTCCCCTCCCCCGGGCGCTTTGCTTGCTGATCGAGTGCTGTCACTCGCCCCTCCCACGCCACCTCTCACCAAGGGGCCATACGCCGATGCCAGACGCCTGCGCCGTTCCTCCCGCTTGTCCATCGCGTCGCCCAATGCCCGCTATCGTCGGCTCATCTTACGCCAGGATTGTACGCCGCGCGATCAGATCCATCCCTGCGGTCGAGGTGGCGTGACGCGAGTTTGTGCTCCTGATCGAGCGCACTGGAGGCAACGGCCAGCTTGACCATGGGGGGCTGCGCTACGAACATCTGCGGAGCGGGGTCACCCCCGAGCACGGGACGGCCATGCCCAAGGGCCACGGAAAGCCAACCGACAATGCCGGGGAGACTCCTTCCGTGCCGACCTTGGCCCTGCGCGGCGGACTCTCCGGTCTGTTCGTCGACTTCGACCTGCTGCCCGATCTGTTTGCCTGCCTCGATCAGTCGAGCGGACGAACGGCGGCCGTCGCTCGGTGGTCGGCGTTCTTGGAAGCGTCCGGATTTGACAGCCGCGCAATCGACCCCCATGAGTTCCCCGTTGAGCAGCCTGCGGCCACGCTCGCCGCGGACGGGGCCTGGCGGCTAGCCGAGCGCCTTGGATTCATCGCGTCGGGCACGTTGACCGATCTGGGGCGCGAGGTCGCGGCGTTCGCGGAACTGGACGCAGCGAGTCGCCGGGAGTCCATTGCCCCGGTGCTCGCAAAAGGCGTCGAATCCGTGCTGCTCGGCCAGGGCGGCTTGCCGATCGTTCCCCTCTTGCGTCGGGCCGCGGAATGCCTCACCGCGTCCACGAACCTGTGGGCGAGGGAATGCCCGGGACTGGTGCCCGTCGAGGTCGGGGCGATTGTCTATTGGGCGTGTGTCGATGCCCAGCGCGCCCACATCCTTGTCCGGGATATCGAGATCAACCGCGACGTGGCCATGCACCGCGTCGGGCACCCCGAGGCCGACGCCCCGCCCGGGGCGAACGCAGAGCGCCACTTCGAGCGGATACTGGAGTTCTACCTCGATCACCCGGATCTAGGTCTAGTTCTGTCTTATTCGGCTGAAGTAGGTTACGGTGTCCGCGTCTGGCAGGTCGAAGGGGCTGTGGACAAAAACCTCCAGGGGTCTGCGGTAACCGTCGCGTTCAAGCGTCACGAGTCTGCATTGCGTGCGTTCGTCTCGCACATGGTCGAAAGCCCCGCTGACGTCGACGACGTGACCCAGGAAGCCTTTCTGCGAGCCTTCAACGCGGACCCGTGGACAATACGACAGATCAGCGAAAGCGACGACCTCAGCACCCGCTTCAATGCCCTGGTGAACATACCGCTCATTCAGGACCGTTTGGGCGTCCGCCTTTCCGCCTATTACCGTGATCAGGCCGGCATGTTGGATATTGCCGCGCCGCGTAACGAAGACGATGTCGAGACTCAGAAGGAAGAGGGTGTGCGCATCAAGCTGAACTGGTACGCCACGGACAAACTGGAAGTGTCCCTGATGGGCAACTACTTGGACACGGCCTACGGCGGACCCGCCAATGCATCATTCCCTTACGGCAGCACCGTTATCACCAGCGACGTGTTCCCGAATGGGGGTGAAGATTTGCAAGAGCAAGCCAATTTGACGGTCCGGTACGATCTGGGCTTTGCTGAACTCGTGTCTGCCTCCTCCTACTTCAGGCGCGAGGTGGACTTCGCCGAGGAAACCTCAAGGTTCAATGTAGATCTTTTTTGCGAGCCCCTGATTGATCTGTTTTTTCGCAATCCGTTATTCCCGACCTTTGATCCCACCCTGCCCGCGGGTCCGGCATTCGCGGCAGCGGGCGGCACTAGTGACCTCTTCGGGCGCAGAAGCGAACACATCGTCCAAGAATTTCGACTGATCTCACCATCCGAAAGCAAATGGTCGTGGACCACTGGGCTTTACCACTCCCAAGGGCGCGCCATTAATGGCAAGATCGGGCCCAAGTTCGTCGGCTTTCTATTGATTCCCAACCCCGGTTTCGAAGCGACGATTTCAATATTGGAAGCATTCTTTGGCGGGACCACGGAAACTCAGATTGAACGGGAGGAAACGTCGGCCTATGGCGAAGCGAATTACGCCTTCAACGAGGCCTGGGATCTAACCGTGGGCGTACGCATCGCCAGCGCCTCCACGGCCCTCGTGGGCAGCAACACTGATTTTTCCGATACGTTCGTGTCGCCCAAGGCCATTTTGAGCTGGCGCCCCACGGATGGGATGCTCTTCTACGGTACCGTGGCCCAGGGCTTTCGCCAGGGTCTGGCTAACACAGAACTTCAAGCCGCCGTAGAATCCGCGGGACAGGTACCGCCACGGCTTCCCGGCGTGGATGAGTTTATTGCCGAGTTCTACGAAAGTAACGAAGCGGGTGTTCGATACGGTCGACCACGCACGATTGGCTTGGAATTCGCCTATGATATGGGCGGTAGCTAACAAACCAGACCCCGCGGCCCACACTTGTTTGGCGGGGTGATGGTGAGGAAGGTATGGATTTTAACGATATATTCGGGGTCTCCGGGAAAATTGTGTGCGTCACCGGAGGTGGCGGCGGTATTGGCAAGGGCATCGCGGGCGGTTTTATCGCCGGGGGCGCGAAGGTGTATATCGCATCCCGTCGAGATCTGTCGTCGATTGCGGATGAATTGGCCACTGAGGGCCCCGGTGAGTGCATAGCCTTGCGGGCAGACCTTGCGCAGGACAAGCAGATCGAGGACCTCGCCAACGAGTTGAAGGAAAGAGAAGGCAAACTCGATGTATTGGTAAACAACGCGGCGATCGGCAACCTCAATCATCCGTTCGGGGAATTCCCTATGGAGGCTTGGGATCAACTCTCTCAGCTCAACCTGCGTGCACCATTCGCCCTGACTCAGGCGTGTCTCGGATTGCTGGCGGAAGCGGGCAATGCCAACTCTCATGCAGCGGTAATCAATATAGCGTCTATTGACGGGATACGCATACCCCAGGACGATGACTGGGCTTATGGTCCTGCCAAGGCGGGTCTAATTCAACTGACACGTCAATGGGCGGGTCGCCTGGGCAATAACCACGGTCGTGAAGGTGGCCGTCATATCACGTTTAACGTTATAGCACCCGGGCCGTTCCCCGGCATGTTGGATGATTTGTTAGCAACCGAGGAAGGACGCGCCGCGGTGGGTGGACTAACGGTCGTTGGGCGGGTTGGTGAACCGGAAGACATCGGCGCGGCTTGCGTATACTTAGCAAGTCGCGCGGGCGCGTTTGTCACCGGTGCCGTGCTACCAGTAGATGGCGGATTTCTGGTGGGACGTTTTGCGAACCGCTAGTGCTGAGGCATAGCCGATCAGCTGGAGTAAATGCTCGCCAAACTTGAGGAAAGACATCAGATGCCCAAGAAACCAAGCTACATAGACACCTTGAACGCGATTGCCAACGGTGAACGCGGCAGTTACGAATTGCTCAAACATTGGAGCGCGGGCACCAAGGACAAGAAATTGAAGACTACCTTGGACATGATCGCAATTCGCGAAGCGGAACACGGCTGGGCTTTCGAGAAACGCCTCTGTGAACTCGGCTATAGTGTCACGCCGGTGAAGCCTTACGAGGGATTCAACGCACTCATCAAGCTGATGAAGTCAAACGCCAGCGATGAACAGAAGTTTGCGGGCTTCGGTATCGGCACCAATTCCGGCGCCGGTGCTCAAAGCGATCAGCCTGACGCCCTTCTGCAATTCCTGGCCGATACCAGCATCGACCCCAAAACCGGTGAACTCATCGGCCGATTCATCTGCGAAGAACGGGACAGCGGCGCGCAACTCCTCAAAGCGTACAAGGCAATGCAACGCCGTAGATCCGCCCGTACGCCGAAAACGGCCGCGTAAACTACAAGCGTGCTAGGCGCCGCCCGCTGCATGTTGCTGCTCAAACTCCGCTCGCAACGCCTGCTTGAGTTCCGCTTTGTTGGGTGGCGGACGATCCAGCCGATAGGGCTCACGCGTGATGCGCCGGGCGATCGAGGCGAGCAGCTCGGCCACCTCGAAGTCCCCGGGCTCGGGCGTGGGCACGAAGCGCAGCCCATTCCGGTGCACTACCTGGCACACTGATACGCGGTAGGCAACAACCTGACGATCCCGAGAAGAAGCAACGGGATTCAAGCGCTGCATTGGACAGCGACCATTAGAACTTTCGGTAACGACAACTAGAAGTTTCGGTTCGGGCCTCTGATCCGGACGGCTGAGGTTCCCTCGCGCAGAGGTGGGGGAGCGATGACGACGGATTGGCAAGTGAGGTTACTGATGTCGCTGTTGAAGGAAGGAACGCCGCTGGTGACGGCGGCGGCGAAGGCCGGGATGAGCGAGCCGACGGCGCGCAAGTACCGGCGTGTGAAGAAGCTGCCGAGCGAGTTGCGCCCGGTGCGCACGTGGCGCACACGGGAGGATTCGCTCGGGGAAGTCTGGCCGGACGTCGAGCGGATGCTGGAGCTCGATGGCGGCCTGGAAGCGAAGACGGTCTTCGAGGAACTGCAACGGCGCCATCCGGGGCGGTTCACGGCGGGGCAGTTGCGTACGCTGCAGCGCCGCTTCCGGCAGTGGCGTGCGTTGCACGGGCCTTCGAAGGAGGTGATCTTCCCGCAGGTTCGGGAGCCCGGCGTGCAGTGCCAGTCCGACTTCACCGACATGCGGCAGCTGTCGGTGACGATTGGCGGCGAGCCGCTGGCGCACCTGTGCTTCCACGGCGGCAGGGTGTTCAACGAGCGCTACCTGGAGGTGCTGCAGCACTACGGGATCGAGGCCTCGAAGAACACGCCTGGCAACACGCACGAGAACGGCGACGTCGAGTCGGCGCACCGGCACTTCAAGCGCGCGGTGGATCAACGGCTGCGGCTGCGCGGCATGCGGGACTTCGCCAGCCTCGAGCAGTACGAGGCGTTCCTGCACCAGGTGGTGGCGGCGCGCAACGCGCAGCCCCAGGAGCGTCTGACCGAGGAGTTGGCGGTGATGCGGCCGTTGCCAGTGCGCCCGCTGCCGGCGTGGCGTGAGGACTTCGCCACGTTGACGCGCTGGAGCACGGTGCGGGTCGCCCGCAAGGCGTACTCGGCGCCGTCGCGACTGATCGGCGAGCGGCTGCGGGCGCGCGTGTTCGCCGCGCACATCAAGCTCTGGCGCGGTGCGGATCGGGTCGGTGTGTATCGGCGCCTGCGTGGTGAGGAGCCCTATCGCACGCTGACCACTGCATAGTGCATTCGAAAATCGATTAGCTCCAAACGAGGAGTATGTCATGAGCGAAAAGGCGCGAGCAATCATCATCATTGGCGGAGCAATTTCAGGGCTAATGTCCGCACTTGCTTTGGCAAAAAGAGGCTTTACAGTCAGTATCCTTGAAGCAGATGCCGGTGAACTACCAGAGACGACTGATAACATTTTCGAAGACTGGAATCGCAAAGGTGCCCCGCAAACGAAACACACCCACTATTTTCGCGCGAAAACCTATCAATTGATCCGAGACCGTGAACCCGGATTGTTGGAAAAACTCAAAGAAGCCGGTGCGGTCGAGCGTACCTTTATCGATTTAGCGAACGCCAATTTCGACAATCCTGAATTCGTCGAAAGTGACGATGACATCACCATGATTGGCTGCCGACGAATCGTCTTTGAATGGGTACTAAGACGCTATTTACTAGATACGGGATTAGTCGAATTTAGAGACGGTATCAAGGTCATTGGGTTGAAGAGCGATAGCCAATCCGACGGCATACCCATTGTCACTGGCATAAAAGCGGAGTTTGCCGATGGAAGCCTAGAAGAACTTCCTGCAGACCTAATCCTTGAGAATTGTGGCCAACGTTCAAGATTACGCTATTGGCTAAAGTCTGTTTCCGATATTCCCATGCATCGAGAGACCTCACCATCGGGTATCTTTTACAGCTCTCGCTTTTATCAACTTCTAGAAGGTGAAGAGCCACCGAGTAATGAGCTAACCAACGCCGGCGATCTCGGCTACGTCCGTTTTGGTGTTGCACCCGCGGACAACAACACTTTTTCAGTTACCATACTTGGGTACAGCGACGACAAGGAGATTCGTCCACTGCTGAAAACAGCGCATTTCGATACTTTCGCAAAACACACGCCGTTGTTGTGGGAGTGGGTTAACCCGGAAAAGGCTCGCCCCTTAACCGACGCCATCGGTATGGCGAATTTTGATAATGTACATCGCAGCCTAATCGTTGATGGAAATCCAATAGCGCTGGGCATCGTCATGCTTGGCGATTCAGGGACGTGCGTGAACCCGGAAGGAGGCCACGGCTGTTCCTTGGCAACGATGTCAGCAATGGCTTTCGCCGATATGTACTCCCACGATAAAAGCCTCTATCAATTAGCAATGGAGTATGAAGAATTCGTGCAAGAGCAAGTTATGCCATGGTTTCATCTACAAGTGAGAACCGATTTACGGAACATAGAAGCGAAGAAGGCCAACGACAAACAGCTCGCGCGCGAGCGCGGTGAAAAACCGAAAAAGAATCGCAACAAGCAACCGATGGACGAAGTGATGGAAAATATCGTTCTCGCTTCAACCGAGGATATTCGAGTGATGCGACGATTTTATCGCGTCTATGAGATGCTTGAGGAAGCCATTGGCTTTCATGAAGATGCCGTTTTGATTGACCTCACCAGGCAGGCGATACAGAAACGAAACGAACGCAAAGCGGCCGGCGAAGACGAGAGTTCAAAACCGGGTATCTTTGCCGGCGTGGAGCAAGACTCGCAAGGACCAGGACGTGCAGAGCTTATTGCAATGATTAACGAAACTAAAGAAACCAAGATTCCGCCGAATTAACCCCAATCCGAGAATAGCTCAGGCGGCCAGGGCAAGTTGAAATCTCTCGTAGTGTACGGCTTCGACCTGTCCATTTTCGGATTCAACCAGGAGATGCTCGGCGTTCCGCGTACCCTGGGCGTCGAGGCCACCCTGCGCTTCTGAGGTCCGTTGAAGCTGGCAGGGTGTCGGACTTCGCGCGACAGCGCGATGCCCGACGCCGTGCTGGAACGGCTCTGGGCTGGGGCCAGGAGCCTTCAGCCGGGGAGCGCGAGGGGCAAGCCCCTCGCAAGAGAATTGGCGCCCGCCAGGGCGATGGCTTTGGTGGCGCTAGCGGTCGAGGGACGCTCTGACCAGTCAGGGCGTCCCTTTCCGACGCGCCCGTCCGAGGCGCCCGCCACTCGCTCCGCGTTGCGCCCAGAAAAGCCGCCGCAGCAGCATCATGCTAAGGGGAGTGAAGGCGGCCAGCAGGGCGATCCACACCCACACCATCTGATGATCGGGATAACTCGTTTGGCCTTCGGGTACGTAGGTCGCCAGCAACACGCCCGACATGGGACCCGCAAGCAACTGCGCGGTGAAAAAGGGGAGATAGGACAGGGCGATATAGGACCCTTCCTTGCCGCTCGGTGCGAGCTCCGCGGTGAACTGCAATAGCCGTGGGGACCAGATGGCCTCCCCCACGCTGAAGATGGCGATGAACGTCACCAGTACGAGGTAGAACGGATCCCACTGCCCGATCGCCAGGTCGAGCCAGCGCACCAGGATCAGCTCGCCAAACCCGCCCGCGACCAGCGGCGCGAACAGCGTGGCCGGCAGCACGGCAAGCCAGATGGAGAGCGCCGAGATGCCGAACCCCCAGAACAGCATCGTGCTACTGCGCACGCGTGCGCTCCAGACGGCTATGAGTGGGGTCAACAGGACGATGATGATCGGGTTCAGCACGGCATACAGGTTGCCCACCTTGGCGCCGTCGCCGAGCAGGCGGATGCCGTAGGTCGGAAAAGTGATCAGGAAGTGCATCGAAGCGACGCGCACGAATGCGGTCGTGGCGAGCATCGCGATGAACACCCAGAATCGCCGTTCACGCATGACGCCGGCCAGCATCCGGCCGGTGTCCTGTACCGCTGCCGCCACCGCGGTCCTGATGGCGGCGAGACTTCGACGCACGCGCGTTGCCGCCCCCGCGACGAAACGCACGCCGTCCTCGCCCATCTCCACGTTGTCGCGCATCAGGGCGATGGCGACGAGATCGGGCAACGTCAACGCGAAACCGACCCCTATGATGAACTGATAGACGGAGATTTCACCGACAACCGGCAGGCTCGCGACCACGGAGAAGTCCCCGTAGATGCCGCGTACGAAGTCGAACAGCCAGCCGCTAAACGCAAAGGCGAGATTCATCAGGCTGATGAACAGCGCGAACGCGAGCGCCGCACTCGCCTCGGTGGTGTATTTCTTGACCGCGACCAGCAGCACCGGGCCCGTGATGGCGATGCCGATGGCCAGGGGTACGAAGCCGAACAGTACGGCCAGCGCAAAATCGTTGACGAGGGGTAACGAGAATCGTCCGATGAGCAACGCGACACAGCCGACCAGCAGCGTGCGCTTGACGCCGATCGCATCGCACACGGCTCCGACCACGACTGTCACGCCGAGCACAGCAACCATCCAGAAGCCGATGAACGACCCGGCTGCGACGTCGCCCAGCCCTACGTCATGGTTGAGATACAGAACGAACGCAAGGGTCCCGGCCCCGTAGGCCGAGTACTCAGTCAGCTTCGTGAAGAGCACCAGGTAGAGCTCTCGCGGGGAGCGCCTCAGGCCCTTCGCGTAGGAGGCGATCATGCAGGCGCCGCCGATGGCGACCACCGCGATCGACGTGGCGATGAGCCAATCGAGTCCGTTCGGGTCTCCCGCCTGGAAGCGCTCCCACATGACTCCTCAGAGCTTCCCTAGCGTACGACCGCGGCGGCGGAGTTCATTGCACCCAGCCTCCGGAGAACGGAATGCCCTGGCCGACGAAGAAGTTGCTCTCCTCGCTCGCCAGGAACACGGCGAGCAGCACGTCCTCGCGGGCGGTCGCGAGCCGTCCCGCGGGCACCTGGCGCTGGAGCGAGCGCACGAACGATTCCCTCTCCGTCAGTTCCGGCGGGAAGTACTCCGGGTTCTCGACGTAGTTCTGCGCGATGAGGTTCACCTGCACGTCGTGTGTGGCAACCTCGACGCCCACCGCCCGCAGGTAGCCGAGCTGGGCGGCACGCGCGGCGCTGTAGCCAGCCAGCGTGCGCATTCCCTTGAGCGCGGACGCGCTTCCGTACACCACGATCTTGCCCGCCCCGCGCTCGATCATCTGCGGCAGCACGGCCCGCGAGAGCCTGTGCAGCGGGTGGACCATCATGTCGAAGGCGTTGGACCAGTCCGCGTCGGCGAGTTCCGTCGTCGCCGTGCCGCCGTAGGTGGGGGAGGCGAGGTTCGCGATGAGGACGTCGACCCGTCCGGCTTCCGCGACGGCCGCTTCGCACGCACCGGGCTCGCGTAAGGTCACGGGCGTCCGGGAGGACCTCCGCGCCTTCTTCCCGGAATATCTCGACTGTCGCCGGTCCCATGAAGTCTTCGGTCTGGGTCACGAGGACCCGCTTGCCTGACAGCCTGTCCGCCATATCCGCCGTCTCCTGAAGCTGTCTCCGGCCCCATGATAGTACCCCCGATGCCGGGCGCATGTATCCTGACGGCTCATACGAGCAGCAATTCTCATTTTGGTGTCGTCACGGTGGCTGTTCGGGGTTGCGGTAGGTTAGCGAGTTCGGTTGAGTCGGTTGCGGAGGGGTGTCGCGAAGGTCAGGGTGGCTGAGCGGCGGTGCCGCCGGTGGCGAGCAGGGTGATCAGCGCGTTCCACGAGGGGAACACCTGGTATTGGGTGATGGTGCGCAGTCTGAAATACTTATTATATGTCAGACAAACCCGCCGGACGCCAGTCGCCCTGAAGCCGTCCCCAAATCCCCATAAATCTGACGTGCACCCGCGCGCAAGTTCGCACTTGACAAGCGCCACAATAAATGGTAACTGAGGTGGCGCGTGCCTACTACACGAACGTTTCGTGGCGACCGCGCCCATTGGGCCGCACAGGAGCAGGCGACCTTGTCATCGAGGGAGAGCATCAAGATGAAGAGCGCATCGAGCGTCTACGCGCTTCGTATCCTGGCGGCGGGTGCCGCCGTGGCCCTGGCGGCGCCCCCGGCGCTGGCCGAGGAGGACGACGACGACCCAGCGTCCGGCGTCGTCGAGGAGATCGTGGTCTCGGCCACGTACCGGGACACGCGCCTGATGGACACGCCTTTGGCGATTTCCGCGGTCACCGACCGCGACATCATTAACAAGGGCATAGAGGACATCCAGACCCTCTACCAGTCCATCCCCGGCCTCGCTTACAGCACAAACTCGCAGACGTACAACACCTTGTCGGTGCGTGGCATCACGCCGCCTTCCGCTGGTGGAAGCGCGACGGTGGGCGTCTACTTCGACAACATGCCAATCACCGACGCCCTCGACGGCGGTACGGCTCAGACGCTCGGGCCCCTATTCGACCTCGAACGGGTCGAGGTCCTGAAAGGACCCCAGGGCACGCTCTACGGCGAAGGCGCCATGGGCGGCTCGATCCGCTACATCACGAAGAAACCGGATCCGAGCGGCTTCGACTACTCATTCCAAGCCAACGTCGAAGACATAGGGGAGTCGAGTGGCCTGTCCTATCGCGCGGACGGCATGGTCAACATCCCGCTCGGTGACCGCGCCGCCGCGCGCATGGTGGCATACCAGCGAGATCGCGTCGGGATTCTGGACCAAGTCGCCCCTCGCAACGAGAAAGATGTGGACACCTTCGAAGAGTACGGCGCGAGACTCCGCCTCGCATGGTACGTGACCGATGCGCTGGAGCTGTCCGCAGTTGTTAATGTCCTCAACGGCGACTATGGAGGACCCGGCCTCAGCTTCCACTGCTACACCGAGTCGACTCCTTCAACGCCGACCGGGCAGGTTCACGTGTACGATCTGCCAGACAGCACGTGCGGGGGCTACGACGATCAGTTCAAGCGGGATCCCTACGTCACCCACCTCGCACACTGGAACTACACAAACGGTGGCTTCGACGACCAGACCATGTACAACTTCAGCGTCGAATGGGAGTTCTCCTTCGCCAACTTCCTGGCGAGCACATCTTACTTCGACCGGGAGGCCGACTATTCCGAAGAGACCAGTCCCCGCTACTCGATTCCACTCATCCCTATCGTCAACAGCCTTGGCTGTTTCGGATTGTTGGACGTTTGCGGACCTAACACGATGGCCAGTCTCGGCGGAGACGGCATATTCTTCCGTGGCAGCGAGCGCTTCGTTCAGGAGTTCCGTTTGGTTTCGAATACTGACAGTCGTCTCCAATGGACCGGTGGACTTTACTACAAGGACGAAGACTCCCAGAAGGGCGAACTGGCCGGGTGTCACGACGGTGGCCCGCCGGGTTACGACCCTTTACCTGAGGCAACATGCCCGTTGCAGTACAGCTTTTTCCCCCATATACCGATACAAGACCAAGCTCAAATCGTCCAATTCATGAACACCATAATTTTTCCAAGCAATATCAGCTACCGGATGTTCCAGGAGCAGTCCGTTTTCGGAGAGGTCAGCTATAGGGTCAGTGACGAGTGGGAGGTTCTGTTCGGTGCCCGCAACGCGGAGGTAACTCACGAGCTTATAGTCGGTGCCCCTGGAGTGAACTCCAAGCGGGATCCTGCGAACCACCTTGACATCACCACCCGGGTGACGTCTCCGAAGGTGACCGTGACTTGGCGGCCCAAGACCGACATCATGACCTACTTCACTTACTCTCAGGGCTTCCGTCCCGGTATCGTGAACGAAGAACTGGCGGCGACAATATCGCGCGTAAGAGACTTGATCGGTACGCATCCCCTCGCGGCCGAGACCGCCGAGCGGCTGGCCAACTTCGAGACCGCCGACGGTGACGAAGTGATCAACTACGAGCTTGGCATAAAGGCCACGGTTCTGGATGGAAGAGTCAGTTTCGTCGGGGCCCTATACCAAGTCGAATGGGAGGACACTATCGTCCTGATTCGGGAAGATCTTCCGCCCGGCCTTGAGCAGGCGGACCCCATAGGCTTTAGCTACAACCGCAATGAGGGCTCAGCCGAAAGCCAAGGCCTTGAATTCGAGGTACGGACGATTCTGACCGACTCGCTTCGCCTTAACTTTGGCGGTGACTACAATTGGACGGCCGAGGTCAACGCCTCGGCCTCTGGTCGCTACGGCGGCGTCGCTATCGAGCCCGGAAACCGCTTGGCCAACGCCCCCGAATACAGCGTGTACATCGCGCTGGAGTACGACTTTGAGCTTGCTGGCTTCGACGCTCATGCCCGTGCGGACGCGTACGCCGTCGACGATTTCTTCGGCACTGCCAACAACGAGGAAGCTACACCGGCATACAAAACGCTGGACCTCAAACTACTGCTCGGCCGCAGCAATTACCAGGTCGGCATCTACATTCGCAATATCTTGAACGAAGTGATCGTCTACGAGCTGAACCAGGTGGGCTACCGCTTCGGGCGGCCTCGGACTTACGGGATACAGCTCAACTATAACCTGTAAAGGAACGGCCATCTTGTCGATCGTCGGGCTTGCCGCCTTACGTATGGTCGTAAGCCCGACACGCCACCACAACTTGCTCTGCCAACGGGGCGATGTCAGCGCCGCCACGCCGTAGCTTACGGGCACGAATCCGTTTCTATGGGGAGAACAGAGCTTGAGCAATTCCAACAAGAGCTACTTCACGGACGACCAAGGCGCACCGTCGTCGATGAGACTCATGTCCATCTTAGCTTTGTTGGTCGCCGCCGGTCTTGCGTGTGTCGAGGCCTTTGGATGGGGCACAGGTGAGAGCAAGACCGAGTTGGTGCTTTACTTCCTCGTTGCGGCCTTCGCTCCCAAAGCAGTGCAGAAGTTCGCCGAGAAACGACAGATTGAGGAATTCACGCTTGTGGGTGAAGCAGACGAAAACACGTTGTGCCGCAAGGACATGCAAGTGTATGTTTGAGTTGACAGCAGAGCCGAACCTCTCGATGGCGGCAGCCGCCCGCCGCACCGAGGGTCGCGGCGCGGCGGCGCCCGAAGCGCATCAGGAGGGGCGCGACTACTTCGACATGCGCACGGTCCATGGCGAGTAGGGTCGCCAGGACCGCCTATTTCATGCACCATCCACAACGACTCGCCGGTTCGACCGGCGCTAGGAGGCGATCATGTCCATCCAACTCGGCGACACCAAGGACGAGCAGGCCCTCGCGAGGACGATGGCTGCAGCGGAACGGCTCGGTCTGGATAAGAACATCCGCGAGCTCCACGTCCAGGGCTTCACCATCCTGAAGGACGTCCTGAGCGCCGAAGAGGCGCGCCGCGCTCGGGAGGCGATCTTGGATCGGGTGGAGAAACAGGCGGGCAAGAGGCCAGATATCGACACCACGACCGACCTCGTGGCACCGTTTTCGGACACGACCGGCGCCATGAGCTACGTCCCGTACATGCTCTACGACGATCCAGTCTTCGAGGATATCCTGATAAAGGAACGCCCGCTGACGCTGATCTACTATCTCCTCGGCGAGAGCGCCAAGCTCTCGAGCATCGGCTGCCATATCAAGGGCCCGGGCGAAGCCGGCGAGATCTCGTTGCATGCGGATGATCCGGGCGGCACCAACCCGTTGCCGACCTCCGGATTGGTGGCCAACGTCAACTACGCGCTGGTCCCCTACAGCCGTGAAGGCGGCGCAACCGCTGTCGTCCCCGCGAGCCATCACTGGTGTCGGCAACCGACGCCACGCGAGACGCGACTGGGCGGGGAGCACGCGAATCCCCATGCGATCCCCGTCGACCTATCCTCTGGCGACTGCGTCGTATGGCATGGCAGCCTGTGGCACGGCTCGTTCGCGCGGACGATCCCCGGGCTCCGGCTGAACCTCGCCTGTTTTTTCGTGCGCTACAACCTAACGACCCAAGAACTGCATCGGGACCGAGTGCCGCAGGAGGCTCTCGATCGCCACGCCGACGACCCCCGGTTCGCCAGGCTGCTGGGCCAGCACGAGTACAACGGCTGGGGCCGCGAGGGCCCCAACCCCAAACTTCTGGAAAAGGCGCCAGTCGGCCTCTTCGACTGAGGCCTCTCGTCTCGAAGCGAATCGACCCGCCTCGCGCAGCGAGACTACTTCCAGCCACTGGAGTCCACCGAGGGCGGCCGCACTCTCGCTACCCGGGCCCCTTTGCCAAGCTGAGCGATTCGCCGATCCGCTACCGCCTCCGCGCACCGCGCTTGGACGAACACCGCAGCCAAATCCTCGAGGAACTGGCGCGACGAGCCCCGAGCCCGCCGGTGGTCGAGCCGCGGCGGCGGGGAAACGACCGACGGTAACCGTTCGGGGAACCGCGTCATCGCCGCGAGTCGGGACGCGTGTCGGAATGCGGTGTCGGAGGAGACGACATGGCGAACGCAAGCGAGTCGGCAAGACGTGTTGAGGGTTAGCGGCGGAGCGGGCTGAGCGCGGAGACGTACGCGGCTGAGACGGGAGTGAACCCATCGACACTCACGTACTGGAAGTCGAAGGTCGGGATGAGCTGCAAGGGGGCGCGCGCGACGGGATGAAGCAGGACCCTCCCGCCGCGCAATTCGATACGCTCGACGCCGACACGCATCGCGCGGCGCCGGCGACGTCGAGATCGTCGAGGGGAGCGAGAACATCCCCGACCACACGCCGCTGCCGCAGCTGGCCGACCTGAGCTATGCGGCATACGCCAGCTACGAGGCCCATCGCTGGGCAGTCTTCGGCTTCACGCCGTCGCTTGGATTCGACACGCAGTCGACCGGAGCGCGGACGTCGGCTCCCCCGGCCCTGGGATCGGATTACCTCCTGGACGGGTTTCAGACTTTCGATGGCCGACTCGGCTTCGCGAGCGAGCGCTGGGAGCTCGGCTTCGGGTTGAAGAACCTCACCGATGTTCGTCCGCAGCTGGGTACGAATCTCCTCGAAGTGGACACGCTGAGCATCGGCCGCCCGCGCATCTGGCTCTTCCGAATGCTCCACTAGAGAGGAGACCTTCTCGAGCCACTGCGTCTTGCCCCCGACCTCGTAAACAGCTCTTCCACGACACCGGCGGTGCCGGCCTCATTTGACGCGCACACGGCGAAATTTCCACTCGCCGTTCTGCTTGACGTAATCCTCGTGGTACCGCGCGGCCATGCCCGGCCAATTGCTGGCCGCCGTTCCGTCGATCTGGGTTACGGCCGAGATGAGGTACCAGACGCCGTGTGCCCGATCCCCATCGACCTCGATCAGAGGGTTGGCAACGATGTGCTGTGCCCGGGCGATCACTTTCGGGAATCCGGCAAAGAGCTCTCGAATCGCTTCTCGACCCTCAGCGTTTCCGACTCCGTCCGCGTTCCAAGTACCATCTTCCGTGAACAAAGACGCCATGGCGTCCGCATCGTAGTCGTCGTGGTCACAGATCTCGCAGTACCGGGCCTTGAGTCGTTCGATGTCTTCGAGCCGGGTGATTCGTTTCTGGAGCTCTTCCAATTCCATCCGATGGTTCCTCTCGTGTGCCAGTGTTTGCGCTTCGGGCCAGACCCCTACGCGTACGGGTCGAAGAGGGGGGTGACACCATCTTCTCGTCGCGCAATATCGCGGTATTCGCCTTGCGAGAGCCCGAGCACGCGTCTGAGCTCCGGATGACGATCGAGCAGCTCTGGCGATAGCCGGGGCGAATTTGGAATGTAACTGCTGGCGTTGCGGCCCTGGATGTAGGGCCGGGTGTAGTTCTCATTCAGCGAGATTCGGAGCCCGGGGCGGGTGCGCGGCAAAGCGGAGTGAAACGTTCCCCCCTGCCAGATCACCACCGAGCCGGCCTTCGCCTCAAGGCGCACGAGCGGATAGGGCGTGTTGGTGACGTCGGTGTCGTGGGGCAAGACTCTGTGGCCGAAGTGCTGGCTGGCGGGGACGAAAAGGGTTGGGCCGTCGGCTTCGTCGGCCTGGTCGGTACAGCTCCACGTACAATTCAACCGATGGCAGATCTGACCGGCGCCCATCGGGATGCCTTCCACGTCCTGGTCGACGTGCAGTGGTAGATTGTGGAAAAGTGCGGAATCGTCGGCAGGGGCGTCGGCGGTCGGGCCCTTCAGGATGATCAAGTTGGTCCTGAGCACCGCGCCCTGGCCCAGCATCAGTCGGACCAGCGCTAGCTTCGCTGGGTTGGTCGCTGCCTCGATGAACACTTCGTCCTCGTCGAAGAACGGATCGTCGAAGGCCGCGGTGAGCGTCGAGGTTCGAAAATCGATCGAGACGTCGTTCCTTGTCTCGTAGGCGGCCACCGCCGCGTCGCGCAGTCGCTCGATCCACGCATCGGTGACCCCGAGGGTCGCGGGTGAGACGACGGTGAAGCCGTAGGTCATCAACTCCACGGCGTTTTGGGCGAGTCCGTAGCGCTCGATGTCGGAAATGAGTTCGCGTCATCGTCTTATGGGTTGGTGACGGTGGCGAGCGCATCGGTGGTGAGTTGGCACAGGAGGAGATCATTACTTCGGAGCAGTCCATCGTGTTGACGACCAGGCTGCCCTCTGATGGCGCAGAACTTGATGGAATGCGTCCTGATGACCCGATGTCCGGTGAAGGTGAGGTAACCGAGACGGAGACTCGGGAACGCCGGATCGGAGGGATGGTTACGGACAAGACGACGGACTGGCATAGAAGGATGTTCACGATTGCCGACACGTCTGGTGTTGACGAGTTTTTCACGCTGACAGAGCGGGACCACGCGGCGGAACTGCTGGAGGCAGTGGGGCGACCATTTGCGCGACTCTTGAGTTTGCCTCAGCAGGCAACTGGGATCCTCGAGGATTTGGCGCGCCAAGCGTCCAACCTCGAATCAGAGGTCGAGGTGACACCCATTCCAGCCGGCTGGCGAGCGCCCACGCGTCCTCGGCAAGGAAAGTGCTCAACGGAACACCGGCAGGCAGGTCGCCTTCCTCGACAGGATCGATGTTGGCGGCGGTGATGGCACCATGCTCCGTCCACGCGCGGATCGCCTCCGCCTCGTCGATCTCCGGCTTCGCGAACCCGCGCGTTTCGCCTGGGAGATTCGGAATCGACGGTTGTGGAACCTGGGCGAGCAGGTCCGGCAGCATCTCGAACTCGACGAACGCGCGTACCAGCGTGCAGCGCTCGGTCATCTGCGCAGCCATCGGGAGATCCGTTCAGCCTGCGCGATGCCGAGGCGGAAGTTCCAGGCACGATCGAGCAGGTCCGGCTGGCGTGCCGCCGGCGTCGCAAGGCCAACCATGCGGGCCGGAACGTCCGGTCGCCTGGTCTTGCGGCGGATCGTGTAGTTCTGCCGCAGCAGGTACACGGACAACTCCTCCAACACGACGCTGGGCAAGACGTAGCTGCCTCGATAGCTGCGTCCCGATGCGCTCAGGCGCGGGCGCTCGACGGAGCGCACTCTAGCCCGCATGGAGTTCATTATCGAGTCCACCGGCTGCAGCATCGCGCGCGACAGCACGGGGCTGCCGTGTTCGCGGAGGGTCTTCCCGGGCATACGGGTCACCCAGAGGGTCCGGCAGCGGCGATAGGCTTCCGTGTCGGCGGGGTAGTGGAGCCAAGCCCAGCCACCTGACTTCGAGTAGCCGCCCTTGAACGCGTTCCGGAATAAGGCGGCGCGGACACGCGGATCCCGCTTGCTGCCGGAAGCCTCCCGCAACAGGCCCTTCGGGATCGCCTGCTTCTTGAACTCCTTTTCCATCGCGTCCCAGGCTTCTTTGAGCCCCTTTGCCGACTTGCGCGTGCTGTCGAACGAGGCGCCCTTCTTCCTCGCATTCTTGTCGTGCTGGTACAGCGCGATCTCGGCCAGCCGGGGGGCGACGTGTGCGCCGGTCCCGGTCGACTTGCCGCTCCGGGTCGCCAGCCAGGATCCTGTCGCGCATCGCCACTACCGCCGCGGCGAGCGACGCCTTGTCGCCATCCATGTAGCTGTAGATGGCGTCGAAACGACTGAGCATCTTCTGCACGACGAGGAAGTGGGCGACCTCCGCGTAGGGCGAGCTGATGAAGAAGCGTCCAACGTCCGGCCGCTCCTGGAGGCGCCGCTCAGTGTCCCAAGCGGGGTTCATGGCCTTGTCCCGGTGGTGCACGGAACACCATCTCTGCAGGCACACCGGACGGCCTCTGTCCGCCCGCCAATCTTCCTCCACGGGACAAAGCTTCTGCGGCAGGAAGAACGGGTGTACCGCGAGGACGAACAGCTTCTTGTCCGCCAGCAGCGTCGAGACAATGATGCTGAGCGGCGCGTGGCGCGCGTCATGGCGATACGCCTTGAGGGAGACCTCGAGCACGTCCGTGTAGACGTGAACGGGCTCGCCGCGGTCCACCACTCCCGGTCGCAGCAGTGCGGCGTTCCGGAAGCTGTGATAGTCCCGAAGGCGCCCTCCAATGCGTCCGAGATGCGCGTAGTAGGAGCCGATCGGAATACCGGTCTCCTCGAAGGTGTCGGTCACCGAACGCCGCACCGTGAGGCCGTGGAGAATCTCCTTCCAGTAGCGCCGGGCTTCCCAGGTCCGCCCGACGCCCAGGGCCGTCCCGAGGCTGACGGCGCGCCCACAGCCGGGCGCCGAACACCGCGCTAGGTGCTCCCCCTTCTGGCGGCGATAGTACCGGCGCCACGGACTGCCCTTGTCCGCCCAATGCTCGAAGAGGTTGACGCCGTGGTGGGGGCAGGACTCGTCCGGACAGTCCGCGAAGGGCATGCTGAGCGACAGGAAGTAGCGGGCGATCGGCCGGATCGCGTGATTCGAGGCCAGCTGGGACGACTGGCCACAGTACCGGCAGGTCATGATCCCCGTGCGCTCTCCGGAGCGGGCGACGCCGTACTTGAAGACGTAGCGGTCACTCGACGCCTGCGTCTGTCCAGGCGGGATCTCGACATCGAGATCCGTCCCGAAGTTCGCGCACATCGGGTTCCGGCACATGGCCCAGTTCACGCTCATGCCGAACTCTGGCAATGCCACCGGATCGACTCTCATGCCTTGCCCAGATCCTCGGATTGGGCAGGCATCTTCGGGTCAATTGAGGCGAATGCGCAACCCACCCTGTGGGCAGGACGTCGGCCAACCGGCAAGGCTCCCGTTCACCAGACCGGCACACGCCTCTGCATCCCCGTCTGCGCAACCAGACCCACCCCTCCATGGCGTTCCCGACCCCGCTATCCTTGCGTCGTCCAACGCCCTCGTGCTCGTTCGCTAGGCCGCACAGGGAACCCCAATACTGTTAAAATGTACAGTACCGCGATGCGGTTGACGGCGCGGTGCGCCGTTATCACAGCGTCGTCCTGCCATGCTGTCCTCCTTGGTCACGGTGTCGGCCCTGCGGACCGCGGCGTGCGCGCGGCGTGCGCAAGCATGTTCGCGTTGGCTTCGAGGTTGCGGATTTCTTCGATCAGCGTGTCGAATCTCGGTGCGTCGTCGGCGACGATAGTGGCAGCGCGCATGGCGTCGTAGTCGGATTGCAGGGCGGGAAGCTCGTCGTCGTCGGGGACGAGCCGCAGCCGGCCATCGAGGCATTGATCGTAGTTGGCGTAACCGGCGTGGAAGAACACCTTCTTGTGCCGGACGACATCCTCCAGGAGTGCGCGGTCGGAGAGTGCGGCCTGGCCGATATCGTGTGCGGCAAGACATGCCAGGTCGAACCAGTGCCGGGAGAGGCGTTCGGGATGGTTGGCGAGCCGGCGCCTGTGACATTCGACATGGATGAGCGTCGCCTTCTCCCAGAAGGTGCGTGCCGGAGAGAGGACCGTCACGGCCGCGGCGGGGTAGTCGAGATTCGAGGCCAGGGCGGCCATGTCGGGAACGATGACGTGCCGCTCGTTCGGATCGATGACGTTGCGGCCGCCGAATTCCAGCAGGACCTCGCTGCGGACATAGCCGTGCGGGTCCTCGACCGCGGTCGGATAGGCGAAACGGATTGTCTCGCCGTTGTCGCCGATGTGGATCTCGTGCCGGCCGTCGGCCGCGAGGCGTTCGGCGGCGGCGCCGAGAACGGGCGCCACGACGTCGTGGACGTAGCTCGCGACGCCGGCCTTGAGGCGTTCGCTGAAGAGCCTGATCCGGTTCCGGCTGGCACCGTCTGCGAAGGGGTCGAAGCCGTCGTTGAAGGCCCGGTAGTCGAGGGTGAGGTCCACGTCCTCGGAAAACCGGTCGATGATGTGGTAGACCTTGGAGAGCGAAGTGCCGCCCTTGAAGGCCATGGGATGGGGGTCGGGCATGGAGAAGAGGGCCTGCAGGGCCCAACAGGCCCAGATGTCCTTCTCCAGGATGATGGCCGCCCGCCCGGACCGGGCGGCCACGGTGCGGAGTATGTCCGCGCGCTCGCGGGCGTTGAGGGACAGGAACGCCTCAGCCATGGGCCGCGTCCCGATTGGGGGCGGCGAGCGCCTGCGCCATCCACGCCGGCATGTCTGCCGAGCGGAGCCTCTCGAACTCCGCCGGACCGAGGGCGGCCTCGACCGTGGCGACCGCCTCGGGGGTCACGTTGTCCTTGCCGAGATACCAGAGCGCGGTGAGCGCGGCGCCCGTCGCCTCGCCAGCAAATTGGAGCCGCCGGCGGTTCGAGGTGTGGATCATCCTGACGGTGATGTTAGCAATCCGGATGGTGCGGCTCGATGCGCTGGTATGGAACACGGGGGCGGTCGGCACCTGGGTGCTGAGCCTGAACCGCCGCGCGGCTTCAGCGCCGTGCACCTGGACCGTCTCGCCATTGCTGCGCGCGATGGTTTCGACCACCTCGAGGATGTCGGGGAGGACGGTGCCCACGAAGCGGTTCGTCCTCGGGCGGACGAAGACGCCGCGGGCGAGACGCTGGATCTCGCCCCGGCCGACGAGGCGCGAGAGCGTCCGATCAACGGCGCCGCGCGAGCCATGCTTCAGAAAGCGCTCGCGCGTGAAGGTCTTTCCCCTCGGCAGCTTGTGTACGCCGGCTCGGACGGCTTGAGCGGTGGACATGGTGTGATGCTATTTTGTCCGAAACTATAGTGTTTTATTGGACAACTTTCAAGTGACGGAGGTCGCGCGCGCCGGTCGTGGGTTCAGTGCCTCGTGGTGTCGCCCGGCTGCCGCACCTTGGCGCGCATGCATTTCGCCGCGTGCGCGGCCCAATCCTTCAAGGCTGGTCGTTGGCATGGACGGCGTGAGCCGCCGCCAAGGGGATGCGGCTATCGCAGATAGGTGGTCGTGATCCCGGGCCCGAGGTGGCCCATCTCATCGACACGATGGCGAGCGCCAGCCCGGTGTTCCGCGTGCCGGACGAGCCCCCGCATGCGCTCTTGGGGGTACGCATGGCGCAGGCCGTGGGCGCCGCGACTGGTGGAGTGGACCTTGTAGCCGGGATCGCGGCCTTCAGACGGGCTCGGCCTGACCGGCTCCGACATCGCCGGCAGCCCATAGTTCTCGCATTGCGGAGAGCGACAGTGGTCGACCTAGACCGTGCGCTTGACGCCGACGATGTCGGCCTCGACCGTGGGCGGAGCCCAGTGTGCGGGCTTGCGCGCGGACGTGCTGCTCATGCGTGCCCTCGCGTCTCCGTAGAAGGGCGCTAATCATAGAAAAAGTCCGCAACTTACGCCGCCATAATGGCGTCATAAACCCCATTTAATAGGGAATTATATATTTGACTCCCCCAAACCGTTAAAGGCCATGCAGCCGCTGTTCGTCCATCACCCCGCCCCCGCCGGAAAGAACAACGGTTCCAATGCGCGGCGGCTGAGCATCCACGTCTTGACCTCCGCGCCGTCCACGAGCCACCGGCTCCGGCTCGCCTTCTCATGCCGTTCCGCGGTCACGGTGAACGCCGATCCCGCCACGTCGATGCTGGCCCGCGCCTGGGTCCGGTGCACCTTGATGGCGTTTTTGCGAGCGCCCTTTCGGATTCTTGGACTTGCCGCCTTCCTTCGAGGGGCGGTAGTCGAGTACACGTCGCGTGAACGCGTCGAGTTGCGGGTGGGGCGACCGGGGCTTGCGTTCCTTCGTCATGCGGTCAACTGTTCGTAGGTGATGCGTTTTCCGACCGTCATCCTGGCGAACGAGGCCAGCCGGTCAAGGGTGTGGATACTGACGTTGCCCTCGTTGAGCCTGAACGTCGCCTCGTTGACGTAGCGGTGCAGGTGCTTCACCGACGCCTTGTGCCACGTTCCGTAGAGGCCGCGCTTGAGGACCGCCCACATG
Source organism: Candidatus Azotimanducaceae bacterium (assembly GCA_965248075.1). Classification (GTDB taxonomy): domain Bacteria; phylum Pseudomonadota; class Gammaproteobacteria; order Pseudomonadales; family Azotimanducaceae; genus VXNE01. The sequence goes on from CBDFIL010000001.1 coordinate 803,885, forward strand.
GACTCGACGCTGTTGACGTGGATGTCGTTCGCGCCGACGTACTCGCCCGCGCCGTGCTTGACGTGGCGGCGGATGTAGGCGGGGAGGTCGTCGTATCCCGAGTGCTCGTCGGTGTGGAGTTCGCTACCGGGTTCGACGTGCTTGGCGATCTCGCGGTGCAGCGTGGCTTTGGACGTGCCTTCGATGGGCATGGCGATGGACCTACCGCCGCGCTCGCGCAACCCGAGGACGGCTTGCTTGCCGACCGTGCCGCGCCCCATGTTGAGTTTCTTGTGCGGGTGCTTGTTGCCTTCCTTGCCGCCGACGAACGTCTCGTCGGCTTCCACGATGCCCGCCAGCTTGGCCGGATCACCGCCGCATGCCTCGCGCAGCCTGCCGAGCATGAACCATGCGGTTTTCTGTGTGACACCTATCTCTTTGGAAAGCTGAAGGCTGGAAACACCCTTGCGCGCCGTCACGACGATGTACATGGCGTAGAGCCACTTGTTGAGGGGAACGTGCGACCGACCGAACACCGTCCCGGTGCGCACGGTGAACTCCTCCTTGCAGTCGCCGCAGCGGTAGTAGCCGGTCCGCTTGCCCGTGCGTGCGCCGATCTTCTGCGTGCCTCCGCAACACGGACAGGCGATGTCGCGGTTGCCCGGCCCCCAGCGCATCTCCTCGAAGTAGAGCCGTCCCGAGTCGGCGTCGGGGTACATGTGGAACAGTTCGTAGGTGCTGACGGTTACGTGGTCGTCCATTGCATCCAAGCCGTTGATTCAATGGGGGAAGTATAGCATTTCTTTGGGAGTAAAATATATAATTCCCATTTAATACGCGGCTTTCAGAGGTCTATGCACATATATTTGGAACAGCTTGCTCTCCGCCAATTAAATCAACGCATTATAGGTAATCAGGCCGCCCGCTATCAGGCCCGCCACCAAGGATCGTGTCAGCACTATGTCAGCAAAGGAACCTCCGATGAGCGAAGAATTCGACTGGAACAAGGCCGAGGAAGCAATCGTCGTCAAGTCACGTCGAGCCGTCGCCGTCTACACGAACCCCACAGGGGATCTCGTCATCAGACAGGAACGCATGGAATACGCGGATCAAGACGATCCATTCGTGGTCGTTCCGATTGAGTGTGTTGATGAGCTGATCGCCGCCATTCGGAGCGCTGCTGCACCGTGAGAGACCCCGAACTGCTGTTAACTCTGCTCGCGCAACTCGCCGAGGAGGAAGCGGCCGTCTGGCCGTCTCCCCGGTCGGCGGGAACTGGCGGGAGTATCACCACTGCAAGGGCATGTGCGCCCTGAACCGCTCAACCAGGACGCTCTTCATCAGGTCGCACCGCGAATTGGTTCAGCCAGCGCGCTAACGCGTGTCGCACGGCACCCGCAGCGTGAACCGCCCGCACGAGATCATGTCGCGAAATGCCTTCGTGGACCATGATGCTCCGCAACTCGCAGACTGACGTGCAAGAGATCGCGGAATGGAGCCAGAAGCGCTGCATCGCATCGGGCTCGGCGGCAGTGAGGGACTCGAGCAACTGCTCGGGTGTCGGGCGACTCTTGTGCGGCGTACCCGCCATGTGCGACGCGATCGCCATGCGCAGGCGCATGTGCTCCGGGTCATGCAATCCCGAGGTCGCCTTGCCTTGGGGGTGATCGAACCAAGCAGGCGGCGCCAGCCGGGGGCGCGCGTATTCCTCCAGCGGGCGGGCGTGGTCAATCAGCAGCCGCAACGGCTTGTCCGGTCCACCGATAAGCGAGCCGTGTTCGCCGAGGGCTTCGGCGACCGGATCGCCACCATCCTCTATGCAGAGGCGAACAAGGCGGCGCTCGGCCTCGGCAAGCTGCTCCTCAATAGTCGGCACTCCATAAAAGACATCCTCTGGAGGAGGGTTGAAGTACGCGAACCGGACAGCCTCAATGTCGACCGCCATGCTACGGCTCCTGCCTATTCCCCGGTGGCTCTCGCCGGAGACTGAATGTGCTGTTCTCCGACAAGAGCTTTCGCACGACCACAACGGCTTGTGCTGGATCCTTCGCCAGTTCGGCGGGCCGAGCCGGATCAATCACGGGCCGTCCACTCTCCTTGGGCGCGGCCGCCCAGCCGGCCGGCAACCTCCGCAGTTCATCCGTGATATCGCGCCTGTCGGCGTCGGACAAGGATGCGAGCGCCATTTTCAATTCATCGGGAGCCAACGTTGTTGCCGCCGCCAAGTCGTATAGGTCGCGCAGGACCAACACGCCATTCGTGAGCATACGCCCACGTAGTTTTCGCGCAAGGATGGTGGCGGGTCGTTCAAGGGACACCTGTGTGTTTGCGACACGGTCGGTTGCGAGCAACGGTGGCAGGGGCGACGGGCTCGTCATGATCGACAGTTCCCCCGCGGGCGACAAGAGTCTCAGGTATCCTCGTTGAATATCCATCTGATCGGGCTGGAATGCCTCCCGCAGTCCATCGGACAGCAGGCGGCGCCCCCTCTCTGACGAAACCAACTCCACGTATGCCGCGCTGTCCGCAAACAGGTCGACGTCGGTGCTGTGTCGATGTCCCCAGACGGCCGCCAGGGCCGTCCCACCACCGAGGCTAATACACCCGTCCCCAAGGAGTTTCGACAGAACGGGATAGGCGCTGGCGAATATGCCAGCCGGGCCTTCTGGGAGTTCGCGCTCCACCTGCGCCCCCTGAGCTTGCGGGTCATCCTCGTGGCTCATCTCAGTGCCCCATGAGAAGATCGTTGACTAGCCGTGATGATTCTGCCCCACCCTTGCCCTACGTCAAGTACCATCGGCGCCATCCAGTCCAAGGGGTGATATGTTCTGACGTGAATGTGCCTCGTCATCGGACCCGCCCCTTCAGGAAAGCCGCCCCCGCGGCGAAACCCGCGCCTTACGGCCCTTTCAGGGGGTTGTGCCACAAATAATTGAACGGCTGGCTCTCCGCCATAGGCGTTCACGATTTTGTGACACATTGGGGCTCTCCGAGCCCCGTCGCCACTGCCCCATGGGTTCAAGCCCCGTACCGAGAACGAACCGCAAAGACAATGTCTTGATGCCCTGGCACGGGCGGCTGGCGGATGCAGTTGGCGCGTGACGTCGGCATGGCTCCGGGACTCGGTGAGGGGTTTCGCGCCCTGTCCGCTGTTGCGCCCCACCGTTGTCGAGGCACCCACGTGTCCGAGGCCGGTAGCCAGCGTGTTACCGTGCCTGCCTGGTGGAATCAGGCGAGGGGGCGACGATGAGCGACCGGTCCGTCGAGGGGCGCCACGACCTGCCGAGCGGTTTCGAGAAAGACGTGGTCGGCTACTGCGACCCCCTGTCCGTGCGTGCCGGCGCCACCGTGGGGTTCAAGCTCAGTAGCTATCAGCCGGGCCTCGCGCGACTTGTCGTCGTCCAACTCATCTGCGGCGATGACGGACCTCATGGCCCGGGTCTCGTGGAGCGGGAAGTTGCGGCCGACCTCCCGACGGAAGTGGAGCTGACCACCCAGCCCCTGATTTGCGGATCGTACGCCGCGGTGCCCGACATGCCCGGCGTCGAGCGAGGTGAATTCGAGCTCTGGGTGTATCCGACCCTGCTGCGGGAAGAAGCCCAGATCGTTGCCAATCTGGCCGGAATCAGGCTGGCGGTGGATTCGGCGGGGTTTGCCGTTGACTGGCCCGGCGGAAACCTGCGCGTGGCCGCGGGGGTGCGAGAGCGCCGTTGGTACAGATCGCGCCTGAATTTCGGCGATGAAGTGGTGCTGGAAGTCGAGCGTGCCGCGGCTGGCACGGCCGAGCAAACCAGGCTCTGGCGCGCGCATACCGAGGGCAGCTTCAGTTTGCCCACGGGCCCCTGGTATTTTGCGGCGGCCGGTGCGGGGGCCGGACATTTCAACGGACGGCTCGAAGCACCTGCGCTCAAGTCCGGCGGGAGGGTGATCGCGGCGTGGGATTTCGCGCGGGAAATCCACAGCCAGAGCATCGTCGATGTCTGTGGCGAGCATCATGGTGCGCTGTTCCAGACTCCCACGCGCGGGGTCGCCGGCGTGCATTGGGATGGCTCGGCACAGAGCTTTCGCGACGCGCCGTCTCACTATGGCGCCATTCATTTTCACGAGGACGACCTCACCGATGCGGGCTGGGCGGATAGCGTGTCCTGGATCGTGCCGGATGAGCTCCAAAGTGGCCAGTACGCCCTGAGAGTCGTTCAAGGCAACTCGGAAGACTATGTGCCCTTCTTCGTACGGCCCGCGCAAGGTCAACGTAGCGCCGATCTGCTCTATCTGGTGCCGACCGCGAGCTATCTGGCGTATGCCAACCAGCGGTTGGCTCTGGACGCCAACCAACTGCTGGGTTTTGCCGGCCCCATCAGGAATGCCAACGATGCGTTTCTCCTTGCGCATGAAGAGGTGGGTTTTTCGCTCTACGAACATCATCATGATGGGAGCGGCGTACACTTTTCGTCGCGTCTGCGTCCGGTGTTGAACATGAAAGCGAAGACGGGCGCCTGGGGCTTCACCGCCGACACGCGTATCACCGCCTGGCTGGATGCCATCGACCGGCCGTACGATGTCCTGACCGACGAAGATCTGCATCTCGAGGGTCCACAGGCGCTTGCCGGTTATCGCACGGTCATCACCGGCACGCATCCCGAGTACTACTCCACGGCCATGCGCGAGAGCGTCGCTGCCTGGTTGGGCCAGGGCGGACGGCTCATGTACATGGGCGGCAACGGATTCTACTGGCGTGTTGCGTACGCCCCTGACAATCCGGCGATCGTTGAAGTCCGCCGCGCCGAAGACGGTACGCGAGCCTGGATCTCTGCACCCGGCGAGTACTATCAGCAGTTCACCGGCGAATATGGGGGCATGTGGCGGCGCCTGGGCAAGCCGCCCAACGAGCTGGTGGGCATCGGTTTCGCGGCCCAGGGGCTGGATGACGGCAGTACCCACTACCGGGTACAGCCGGGGGCGAGGGATCCCCGCGTCGACTTCATTGTGGACGGCGTCGACGCGACCGATACCTGGGGTGACTTCGGCGGCGGGGGCGGCATCGCAGAGGAGATCGACCGCTGGGATGCGGCGCTGGGTTCGCCCGCGCATGCCGTCATCCTGGCGACCTGCGAGAATCGCAGATCGGACTTGATGCGGACCAAGGAGGAGTTCCACGCTTTCTTCGGCGAGTCGCCGGGCGACGACCCCGAGGTGAGAGCGGATATGGTCTTCTTCGAGGTGCCCGGGGGCGGCGCGGTGTTCAGTACCGGATCGATTTCGTATGCCGGCGCGTTGGCCCACAACGACTACGACAACGAGATCGCCCGCATCACCGGGAACGTCCTGGGGCGCTTTCTTGATCCGGAACCGTTTGTGTACCCTGGCTCGGGGAATGGAAGATCGTAGGGGACGGGCTCGTCCCGTCCCGTCGCCAAGAGCTTGCACAGGCTCGACACGGGCGACGACACACGGGCGACGACACCCGTCGCCCCTACGGGTCCCGTACCGAATCAGCGGTCACTGCGCTGCTCCTTCAAGAAAGCCCAGCACGCTGTCCATGAACTGCGGATCCACCAGCGCGGTCCCATGGTCCGCTCCGGCAATGACTTTCAACACGAAGTCGGGTGCAACACCGACCATTCTCTCGAGATTGTGCCTTTCCGGATCGTTCTCACCGCTGATCCCGAGGACGGGGACACGAATGGCTCCCACCTCGTCCTTCGACAGGTTGATGATCTCGGGCATGGACTGCGTTACCGCCACCAGCGCCGCCACATCCTGGCTTTTGAAGAACTCGTCGAACTGGGCAATCTCCGCATCGGTGGGTGCCGGGAACGGCCCGCCCGGACTCTCTGCATACATCCATCTCATGACCGGACCGATGCTGCCGTGCTCTTCCAGGGATCCGCCAATCCGGGTGTAGGTCTCGACCATGAGTTCATCCGACCAGCCTGAACCGCCGACAATCAGCGACCGAACTCTGTCCGGGTATTCCGTGACCAGCCTCAACGCGATTTCCGCTCCCATGGAGTACCCGAAGAGATGAGCCTCCCCGATGTTCAGGAAGTCCAGCAGTGCGGCCACGTCGCGTACCATCTGCTTCCCGTAGTCCGCGGTGGCGTGTGGCTTGCCGCTCCTGCCGTGACCCCGACAGTCCAGAGCAATGGCGCGGAACCCTTCTGCCACGAGGCTCTGCATGACCTCGAGCTCACTCCAGAACTCGGCCGAACTCGTCACGCCGTGGATGAGCACCACCGGCGCACCTTCGCCTTCGTCGAAGAACCGAATCGGCACGCCCGCCGATTCGAAGTAACGATCCCCGGGGAGGCTCATCGTCTGCGTGGCCAGAGGCTCAGAGTAGCCGCCTGGTCACCTCGACGCCGACCTGACGCGGCATTCCCCACAGGCCAAAACGACCGCCGGTGGTGGCTTCTCCGCTAATACTCTGCCGATACTCCTCGTCGGTCAGGTTCCTCGCAAACAGGCGGCTTGTCCAACTGCCATCGCAACTCTCCCAGGTCGCGTTGAAGTCGACGACCGTATACGGCCCCTGCGAATCCTCGCGTTCCTCGAACTCTCTGAAGTATGTGCGGGACCGATACGCGGCGTGGGCGCCCAGTCGCAGTGAAGAACCGTCCCCGAAGGTGGTCTGATAGACGATACCCAGATTGACACCTTCTTCCGGCGTCTTGTTCAACGGGTTGCCTCTGAGCTGCTGAAATCCCTTCTCCGCATGAAGTCCGTCGAGATTGACGAAGTCGTCGTACTCGCTGTCAAGCAGCGTGATCCCCGCGCTGATCGACCAATGTGAATTCAGGTTCGACGACACTTCCAGTTCAAGACCATCGATACTGGAATCGCCGACATTCGTGATGATGGCGGCCAGCCCGATGATCTGTACCACCTGAAAATCCGAGTAGTCGTAGTGGAATAGCGCGGCGTTGACCGTTGTCCTGCCCGAGGCGAGCGTCCACTTGCCGCCCAATTCGTACGCGTCGACCTGTTCTGGCTCGTAGGCGGGATTGCAGTCGGTAAAATTCAGTCCGCCAGCCTTGAATCCCTCCGAGTACGACAGGTAGACCATGCCATTGTCCGACAGGTCGTATTGACCGGCGGCTCTGATCGTGGTGGACGAATAATCAAAGTCCGTTGCCGCGTCGCAGGTCGTGAAGAACACCCCGAAGAGCGGATGAGTGATCGTGTTGTGGCGGGTGACCGAGAGGTCGTCCGAGGTACGCCTTGCGCCAAAACTCACTCGGGTTCGGTCGGCGATGTTCCAGGTGCCATCGATAAAGAAGGCCGTGGATTCCGTAGCCTGTTCGGGGGTATCGAAGACCAGGGACGTGGCGGGAGGCAGGCCGACCAAACCCCTCGGAAAGGTGATGGGGTGAAGCCGCTCGATATCGATGTCCATGTAGTAAGCACCGACGATCCAGTCAAGCGTTTCACCGCTATTGCTGAGGCGCAACTCCTGCGTGAAGGTATCGGTTGTCGTAGTGCTGTCCAGAATAATCAGCAGAGTATCGAACGCGCCGCCATCGTGGAGGCGAAAGTCGTCAAACTCCTGGAGCGCACTGATCGAGTCCAGCGTCGCGAACGGCAGGTCCCAACTGACGCTGATGCTGAAGAGCTCATAGTCTTTCTCGAAGTCGTCGTCCAGGGGAGCGTACGTCTCGTGGGCATCGAGCGAGATGTTCGTGGCGCCTATCATTGGATCGGTCAGCTCACGATTGTCCGTAAAGATTGCGGTGTGAGACAACGAGCCATCGAAGGCGCTGTTGGCGTACAGCAGGCCGAGTTCAAACTCCTCGGTCAGTTGAGACGTCAATCTCAGCCTCACCAGCGTACTTTCACCGAACATCAGATCGTCCTGGACGGGGTCCAGGTTCTTGATCCAGCCCTCGTGGGACTCCGTGTGATCGAAGGCGATTCTGAACGAGGTGCGGTCGCCCAGCGGTCCGCCATAGGCCGCCGCCACCTTGTACTCATCGTACTGCGCGTAGCCGAGACGGACGTATCCTTCCGGTTCGGAAGTAGGTGCCCTGCTGATGAAATTCACTACACCGCCATTGGAGTTGCGGCCGTACAGCGTGCCCTGTGGACCACGCAGCACTTCAACGCGTTCGATGTCCATCTGGGCAAGCGCGGCGGTGCTTGCGGTGGACTGATAGACCCCGTCAGTACTGACCGAGACACCCGGATTTCCGAGGAAGTCGCCTATGCCCCTGATGCTGATGTTGGCGCCGCCGATATACTGCGAATAGTGCAGGGATGGCACGGCGAACTGAATGTCATACATATCCTCGATACGTTTGCTATCCACTTCCTGCAGACCAATGACCGAGATGGACGAGGGGATATCCTGTGGGGACTGGGTCCGCTTGAAGGCTGTCACCACGATCTCTTCGATCACCTGCTGCGCATCCCCCGAAGAGACGCCGGTATCTTCCGCAACGGCTGCACCCCCGAGTATCACACCGGCCAGGGCCGCGCCGATTCGAGCTGGTACGGGCGTTCGCTTTTGCCTCGCATGGAACAAACGCCAGAGGGAGCGCAGCGACCAGCGGCGGTTGGTCCATGCAAGGTCGGTGTGGCTGGGCCGGAGGCATCGGACCGGCTTTGGGGCGCTTTCAGGTTGCATTTCGTGCTCCTCCGGAAATCATCCGTTGGGGTGTATCAATATTCCTGCGACAGCGTCGGCGTGGACGTGTCTGGTTCGGCCCGGCTCATGGTGCTTTCGGGAAAGCAGGGCGGTGTGGGGATTCAGCCGTAGAGGGCATTGTTGGCGTCGCCGGAGACACCCCCGTATTCCGCCATCGCCTGGATGTACTTGCCCGCCCGCCGGTAGCGCTGTACGACATCGCGCGGGTTCCTGTAGCCCCACCAGATCCCCTGATGCGTGAGCGGCGCTCGCTGACATCCAGGCGCGCGTCCAGCAAACGGTCGGCCAGACCCTCCGGCGCGGCGAGTTCCGGAGGAATCACCGTGTAGCCCTGAGCATCGAGTTCGGCCACACAGGGCTCGAGATTGTGCTCGTGAATCTCGCTCCAGATCAGCTCCAGGGGATTGGGTCTTGCAGCCGCTTCCGCCATCGGAGCCACTCGTTTGACAGGGGAGACTCGATCATATGCCTGGCGGGGGTAAGCGGCAACCTGCTACATGGAGGTAGTTGAATAGGCTCTTGGATCCTGATCGAGCCCAGGGAGGGGCTTGATCAGAGGTTCCCCAGGAGATCGAGCCCCCTGTTGCATAACATCCCCAGCCCGCGCATCGTCGCAGTCAGATTCGGAGAAGATCCCATGACCAGCAGCGTCACCCACGTCGCTCCCGCCCCCTCGGCCGAGGCGGAAGCCCACTTCTCGAGGCGCCTGTCCTTCGAGACGGACTGTTGGGACGTGCACGATGCGCTGTCGAACGGCGCCACCGATTTCGTCGTGCTCGACGTGCGCGGGCGCGATGCCTATGCAGCCGGCCACGTCCCGGGCGCGACCTCCCTGCCCCACGCCGAGATCCACGCGGAACGCATGCGCAAATGTCCTGAAGACACGGTCTTCGTGGTGTATTGCGCCGGTCCCCACTGCAACGGCGCCAACAAGGCCGCGGTGCGTCTGGCCCGCCTCGGCAGGCCCGTGAAGGAGATGATCGGCGGCGTCAGCGGCTGGGCGGACGAGGGGTTTGACTTCGCCACCGGCGGGGAACCGGGCGGCCTGTCCCGGGACCGCGGCTCCCCCTGACCGATCCATCGCAATCCGGGCTCCGCTTCGACAGGAGGCCCTCTCCAAACAAACACTGGAACCGGACCGTCTGGTTTCCTAGAGTCTCTGGAAAGATCGAAGGTACGCCCTGTGATGATCGACCCCGTACTGCGCCTCCGTCAGATCTGTCTGCTCGCCCGGGATCTGGAGTGGACATCGAGCCTGCTGTGTACGGCGTTCGATGCGCCCGTGGTCTTTCGGGACCCGCGCATGGCCGCCGGCGGAAATCTCACCAATACGCACATCCGCCTGGGCGACTCGTTTCTCGAGACAGTGTGCCCAACGGACCTCGCATGGCAGCGTTCCACTACGCAGACCAGGCTTCTGGAACGCCACGGCGACTGCGGATACATGGCCATCGTGCAGGTCCCTGACGTGTCCGTGGCTTCCCGGTCGATGGCGGTCCAGGGCACCGGGACAGGCATCGTTGCGGGGGACTGGAACGTCTGTTCGGGTGCACCGGGCTCAGGGCTTGCAGACGTCGAGTCGGGGCGCTACGTGCTCGGCGACCCCTTGCCCAGGAAGCCTGGCACGGTCTCCGGCATCAACGTTCAGTTCCACCCGAGGGACTTCGGCACGCTCGCCGAGATTCAGGAGAACTGGCCCGGGCATGGCGACTTTCCAAACAACAAGGGGACCTACTACCCGGCCGGGAACACGTGGCAGAACGGGGTGGACGCGCGGCCGCACGGCGGGGTCACGACCGGCTTCGCGGCGGTCGAGATCGCACCGCGCGACGCGGAGCCGGAGGAGGTCTGCAAGCGGTGGATGCATGGCCTCGGCGCAGGCTGCTCGATCGACCCGGCGCAATCTGCGACGCTCTTGCTGGCCGGTGGCCAGACCATACGGTTCGTCCGGCCGGAGCCGGGCGGGCCGACCGGCGTGGTCGGCGTGGATCTGTGGGCGGCCCCGGGCGTCTACCCGAAGTTCGATACCCTGGTCATGTGCGGGGTGAAGTGGACTCTCGTGGATCCACCTGCCAGCCCGTGAGGCACCACACAACGGGTTCGGCGAGGGCCGGCCGTCGGAGCCTGCCCCACCGTTTCAGACGCGAGGCTCCGGGTCAGAGCGTGTCGAAGAAGTAGCTCACCGTGGCGCCGGTCACGTTGGACGCGGCGATATTGCGCCCATCCAGTACCCTGGCGTGAAACACGTTCAGGCCGAGACTTCCCATGTTCCAGAACAGCCGGAGCCCCAGACTCTGGCCATCCTCCTCGAGCTCCGGGAACCGGCTCGGGGAGAAACCCGGGCCGCCGATGTCCAGACCGGACTCGGCATTCACCTGCCGGTAGTCGAGACCCAGCGTGATTCGATCGTTCATGACCCACAGAGCGGACACGTTGGCAAAGATCTCCGAGGGGATGTCGCTGTCGCGGTCCCGGTAGCCGAACTCGCCGCTCAGTCCGACGCGGTCACCCAGGAACTTGCCGGCGATGACCGAGACTTCGTACCCGTTGCCGCCGTCTCCGAGCGAGTTGATGTACCCCGTGTCGTAGTCGCCGGCGATGATTCCGCCGACGCGGACCGCGAGGCTCGGAGCGTCGCTGATCACCTCGTCGACGAGCCGCCAGGTCACCCCGACCGTGGTGTCCACGAAACCGCTGTAGCTGTCGTCGGGGGCCGGTCCGGGATTGATGACCACGAAGTCGCTCTTCGCCCAGCCCAGCTGTGCGTCCAGCGCGACGCTGTCGCTCACCGCGTAGTTGACGTTGAGCCACAGCGTGCCCTGGGAGAGATCTTCCCCCCCGGCCGGCGTCGGGCGCTTCTGCTCCACCCGGTAGAACTCGTCCGCGGTCTGGAAGACGTAGGAGACGTTCACGAACCCGGTTGCCGGATCGGGAAGCCACACGGAGCCGTCGCCATACGCCGTGCGAGGGGCCATGCAGACGACCGCCGCGAGCGTCACCATCCCGAGCGCGGCGACCTTGACCGTGCTCTGGCGCACGTTGTCCCTGATGGTTCCGTTCATCATGATCAAAGCCTGTAACGTCGGTCGAGGTAAGCGAGGACCAACTGCATCCTCTCGGCGCACTCTTGTGCGGTCTGCACTTTGCCGGTGCAGAGCACCTTGATGTGCTCGTCGTCGGGAGTACCCGGTTTGTCACGCTCGAAGGCCGCCTCCAGGCTCGCCTTGAGCGACTGGGCACGCGTGCGGTCGAGTTTGCTGCGCTCGATGGGACAGGCGCTGCAGACGAGCTCGCGGTGTGTGAGCGCCTTGCCCATCGTGTAGGCGCCACGCGCACTCCCCTTGCCGCTTCCCGGGCCGGCGGAGCCGGAAGCGAAGGCGTTGGACTGAACGAGCGAGAAACAGGCACCAATCAGTACTACCAGGCAGATGGACCGCTTCATACTTCCTCCTTTCAGCGGATCTGGCCCAACAAATCGGCCTACGCGCGGATTGTAATGCTGCACCACGAGTGTGCAAGGATCATTTGCGAGCGCCGCGCCGTCTCCGCCCTGCGCCCCCGAGGGACCCAAACCTCGTCGTCCCACCCAAGCATGGATCGCTCCTCCACGCCTGGCGTACGATGGGCGATCGCGGTCCGACGTGGAAGCGCCCATGACGCCAATCGTCCTGTACGGCTCCCCGTTCTCCCTCTATACGGGCAGAGCGCGCAGCTATCTGATCAAGGCAGGCTTGCCGTATCGGGAAGCCCCGCCCACGTCCCGCCATTTTCGCGGGACCGTGTTGCACAAGGCCGGCGGTCGCCGGAGCATGCCCACCATCGAGCTTCCGGACGGTACCGTGATCCGGGACGGCGTGGCGATCGTCGATCATTTCGAGAACGAACGGGGCCATCCCTTCTCGCCGACCACGCCGAACCAGCGGATCGTCAGTCGGCTGTTCGACGCCATCGGCGCGGAAGGCATGCTGCGGCCGGCGATGCACTATCGCTGGAACTTCGACGACGAGCATCTCGACTTCCTCCGGTGGCACTTCGAGACCATCTTTCCGGCCGGTGGTTCGCCCTCCGCGGAAGAACGGATGCAGTCGATCCGCGCGGAGGCCAACCCCGCGTTCGGTATCGTTCCCGAATCGATTCCCGCCATCGAGGAGCTGTACGTCGAGCTGCTGGCGAAACTGAACGCCCACTTCTCGAACCATCCGTACCTGCTGGGCGGCCGGCCCTGCATCGGGGACTTCGGCATGATCGCCCCCATGTACGGTCATCTCGGCCGCGATCCGAGGCCGCGTTCCATGCTGCAGACCCAGGCCGTGCGGGCGTTCCGGTGGGTCGAACGGATGAACCGGCCGGAACCCGATGTCGGCGAATTCGGCACGTACGACGACGGCTACCTGCCCGACGACGAGATACCGGACTCGCTGGTCGACGTGCTCCGGCACCTCGCCCGCGACTACGTGCCCGAAACGCGCGCCGCGTGCGACTGCATCAACGCATGGCTGGCCAAACAGACCGACCTGCGGCCCGGCACCACCGCGGAGCGCGGCATCGGCATGACCGCCTTCGACCTCGTCGGCACGGAGATCGAAGTCATCGCGCAGCCGTTCCGCTTCCACGTACTGAAGCGCGTGCAGGACGAGTTCGAGGCATTGGGCGAAGCCGACCGACGCGCGGCACGCGCCCTGCTGCGCGCCTGTGACATGGAGGAAGTGCTGGGTCTCAAGCTCACGCGGGACATCGGGCGCCAGAACAACCTGGAGGTGTGGGTCTGACGGCCTCGCGCGCCTCGGATGAAACAAGCGACGGCGCGGCCGTAGGGGCGACGCTTGTCGTCGCCCGCGTTGGGCTCGTGCACGATCTCAAGACGGGACGGGACAAGCCCGTCCCCTACATCGCCCGTGTCGAGTTCGTGCAAGCCCCCGGCAACGGGACCTTGTAGCTGTCCACGGTGGGTCCACCGCGCAGACATGCAAGGAACATGGGTGTCATGGGTGGGGCGACGCGCGCCAGCGGCTCGTAGAGGCGCTTTTCGTGGCCCAGTTAAATCAATGGCTTACGTGATGTTCCATGTAAGGGGCGACGCTTGTCGTCGCCCGCGTTGGGCTCGTGCACGATCTCAAGACGGGACGGGACAAGCCCCTAGCCGTTCTCATTTTGGTGGCATTTCGCCCTGCAAGACGGTGAATACGGGACTTTCAGCACTTTCCTAAAGCTGCACAAACGGAAGATCGTCACGCAGTTTCGATAGATCCCAGGCATCGAACGCCAGTCTCCTGCCGTGCAACCTCGCTGAGCCCTCGGTCTCAGCGAGGGGCGGCGTCCTTCAACGCCAGCACGCACTCCACAAGCCTCATCCCCGTGCATGGCCGCTGGTCGTGCAGGTGGGCCTCGTCGGGCCAGGCCACATGGTCCCCGTCGCCGATAACGCCGAAGCGGCGTGCCCACAGGCTCACGGCGCCGCGCGAGACCTCGCCGGGCACCGCATCGTCGATGGCGCGGCGCCAGTCTGGCGCGGGCACGTCGTTGACGGCGCGTTCCAGGTCGCCCGGCGTTCCGTGATCCCACACACGCCACAGGAAGAACGACGCGTTGCGCAGGAGCGCCCAGGGTGGGCCGCGCCACCACACGTAAGAGGCTGTCTCGATCCGCCAGCGGGTGGCGAGGAGCGGAAAATAGGCGGGCGGTTGCCAGTTGCCGTCCACGAGGGCGACGTCAGGACGCGGGTCGTAGCCGAGAGTGCTTGCCGCGGCGACGCTGGCCACGTCAGTGCGGAACGCTGCCGAACGGCCGCGTCGGCGGTCGCCGAACACGGGCCTCATGGCTCCGGCTCTCCCCCTGACGGGGACGCCTTCGCGACCCGGTAGGTCGCGTGGCGCCTGAGCGCCGCCATATCCGCCGCCGGTATGCGATGCGCCTCGTCGGCCGGGGGATTCCCCAAGGCCACGTCCAGTTCGTATCGGTCGCGGTTCGGGACGGCGTCGAAGGCGCGATCCGTCAGAGCCGGCCAGCGCCGACAGGCGGCGGCCATGTCAGCGAAGTCGTTGGCGCCGCCCCGATTGCAGATGGCCTCGAGCTTCGCCCGAACCAGATCGAACGGTGCCGCCACGGGGATGTCGTTGGGTGCGGGTCGCTGTGGCTCCAGTGGCGGCGGGACGAGCGTGCTGCTGGCGATGAAGGTCACGCGTACGCGCCGTGCAGAGCCGGGCCACAGAAATTCGGCCACGGCACCACGACCGATCACCTCGGCACCGGCGAGCCAGGGCAGCGCGGCAAGCTCGTCCCGGTCCACGCGCTGCGCGGTCGTCACGAAGTCGAAGTCCACCGAGACCCGATGGTCCAGGTATAGAGCGAGCGCCGTGCCGCCATACAGCCGATAGTCGCCCGGCGGCGGCGTCATGGTCCGCCACAGCATGCACATGTCCTCGTCCATGAAACCGTCGCACACGGGTCGCTCGCCGGGCGGGGGGGCGTCCATGCGGCGATTCTCCCCCTCGTTGGTGGGTCGGTCAAACGCGAGTTCCGCTGCCCAGCTGCCTTTAGTCCGCCTTGCCGTCCTCAAGAGGGCGATGGTTCCCGTAGTCGCTGTTGGGGGCAGGTGGTACGTTCAAATCCCAACGTCCAGGGCACGAATGACGGTGCCCTGGTTAGCGGAGGTTGGGGCCCCGCAGGGCCTATGTCACGGGTTCAGCAGATTCCATCTACCCGTGAAATGAGCGCCGACGTCGCTGCAGGATTTGGGCGTATTCGCAGTACCTCACTGATAAATAATGGATAAACACCATGTAGGCAGCATCGGCGTCTCCTCGGCAGATGGGCCTGCATGCCACTAAATTGAGAACGGCTAGGACAAGCCCGTCCCCTACATCGCCCGTGTCGAGGTCGTGCAAGCCCCCGGCAACGCCGGCATGCCTTCAGCCGTCAGCCATCCCGGGTACTTCGCAGAACTGGTCAACTTCCGCGCGCGCGCTCACCGGGCAGTTGTTGTGGGCGCCACCGCCCCAGCACGGCATCACCATCGAATAGAGCCCGCTGCCGCCCGCCACCAGGATCAGGAAGTTCTCGGGCGACTGGAAGGCGGGGTACCGCTCGGTGGAGAACCTGCCGCCGAACCCCCCACCGTAGCGGTTGTGGTCGGCGCTCGGGAGGTGCGTCAACTCCCACAGCCGCCGGGCCACGGTCTCCCGGTTCATGTTGGCTTTCCCGAGTACGTCGGCATGGATGGGATTGAGGACCACGACGGCGGTCCCGTAACACAGGATCGCGTTGTTCGTGGCGAGGTTCGCGAGCCCGATGGACAGCACGTGCAGCAGGTTCTCCGCGTTCTCCGGGTCGTCCGCATTGTCGCTGTAGATGACGGAGTGCGGCGCCTCGCAGCCGATGAGGGTGACCACGCTGTCGTCGGCCTGGTACCCCCTGCTGACGTGCAGCGGCGGAAACGGCGAGTGCTCCTCGTCCTCCGCCAGGCAATAGGTGAACTTGCCGGGATGCCCCAGGAGCGCCATGTCCGAGACTCCCGGACGTCCCCCGCCGATATTGATCATGCAGAGCCTGAGCGCCCTGCCGATACTCGCGTTGGCCCGGTGCCCGGGGCCGAGCGCGCCGAAACCCGAAACGACCGGCCCGCAATCGTGGCGCGCCGGCCCGTTCACGATGACCAGCGGCGCGAGGCAGTGCGTGGTGGCCTGCAGCTCCCTGAGGTCGAACGCCGGATCCGCCGCCGCGCGCGCCGCGGCGACGACCAGGGGCATGTAGTCCGGCCGGCAGCCGGCCATGACCGCCGCCACCGCGACCTTCTCGACCGTGGCGATACCCATGGCCGGCCCCATTTCGCCGAGGACCATGTCGGCGTCCAGCCCGGACGCGAGGACCAGCCGGTCAACGCGCTCGGGCGTCGGGATCACCACCGGCAGCCCGTCGGTACAGTCCAGCGTGTGGAGATGCTCGAGGGCCGCCTCCTCGCTGACCGCTTGCAGCAGTTCGCTCATGCCGCGAGCCGGTCCAGGACCTCGTCCACGATGCTGTCGGCGATTGCCCTGATCCGCACCTCGCCCGTACCGGCTACCGGATGGGGCAACCGGACCATGGGGATGTTCGGCATCCCCACCGACTCCGCCACAAACTCCGCCTGCGGCCAGAAATCCTCGGTCACCAGGCAGACCGCCGGGATGCCGAGCCTCGCAATGTTGATGCCGTCACGCACGGTGCCGGAAGTACAACTGCCTCAGTGGCCGTAGGCGGCGATGGCGACCTGGCAGTCGGATGCGATCTCCGCGAGGGTCTCGCCGCTCACCACCGCCGCCGGGTTGCCCTTGTTCCAGAGCCTGGTGCGGACGGCCCCGAGACGCTCGCCGAGCGCCTCGCCCACCTTCGAAACGAACAGTTCCGAGTCGGGGAAGCCGTTGGCGATCAGGGCTACCGTCACGCCGGCGCCTGCGTGCGGCCGGATATCGCGTGACAGTTCGTACGGCTCCATCTCCGTGCGAACCTCGCCCCTCGGGTCATGAAATCGGACCATGGTCACCTCCCGTTGCTGAATCGTCCGAAGAAAGTCCTCCGGCTCGTCTCGTCGTTGAAGCCTACCCCATACAAAAGATTGTAGCGCCCCATAGCCGGTCCGGCACTCGCTCGCGAACTCGCTACGCACCGGCGCGCCTCCGGCCCAGCCACGCCGTCCACTCTCGCACCGGCCCCCGCACGGGTCTAGACGCGCACCCTGTCCACGGCACCCGGCATCGCGTCAAGACGGGCGACCACGAGGGTCGGGGACGGGCGACCACAAGGGTCGCCCCTACGGCCGGTAGTCGCGCCAGCCGCCGAAGCGGGTGATGTCCGTGGCGCCGGAGGGGGCGCTGGCGTCTCCGACGAAGCCGTGGACCCACCGGCCGTCCTCGAGTTCGACGGAGCCGAGGGCCAGCGGCGGCGCGACGGTTGCGAGGAAGTCCCCCACCTCCCGGCTCGGCAGCGACCAGACTTCCACTTCGATGAGCGCACCGTCGGACTCGTTGCGCACGAGCGCCGGGCGCTTGCCGTCGGGCAGCGCGTAGAGGCGGTAGCGAGGCGCCGTACGGGTAGCGGCAACCCGCCAGGCGCCGCGCGCCGTGAGCTCGCCGTTGAGCCGCTGGCCGGCCATGTGGGCGCCGCAGACGGCCAGATGCATCTCGCCCGGGAGGGCAGCCTGCGCATGCGCATCGCTCTCGCCCGTGAGTACCGCCGCCGCCCGCAGCAGCGCATGATCGCGTCCCGCGGGCGCCAGCAGCGTCACGCCGAACGGCAGGCCCGCCGGCGTGTCACCGGCCGGTATCGCTACCGCGCACAGATCGAGCAGGTTGACGCAGTTGGTGAAGGTGCCGAGACGTGCGTTGGTGCCCAGCGGGTCCGCTGCCACCTCGGCCAGCCGATAGTGCGTCGGCGCGGTGGGGGTCACGAGCAGGTCGACATCCCGAAACATCGCCTCCGCTGCACGGCGCAGTTCCGCCAGCCGGTAACGTGCGCGAAAGAAGTCCACGGCGCGCGATTGCGCCCCGCCCTCGATGACCCTGCGCGTCACCGGGTGCACGGAGTCCGGATGGGCGTCGAGGAACTCCCCCACGGCCGCCACACGTTCCGACAGCCACGGCCCCTCGTAGAGCAATCGGCCGGCCGCGAGAAACGGCTCCGGTTCCACCGCGCGCGGTGACCCCGGCAGGTTCGAGACAACACGTTCATACAGCGCGCGATAGGTATCGTCGCCGAAGAACGGGAGCCCCTCCGGCGCGAGGTATCCGAAACGCGGGGCGCTCGCGTCGAAGCCGCGGAATTCCAGGTGTCTCGAGAACGCGTCCTCGGCATCGAAGCCGCTCACGACCCCCGTGACCGTGCGGGCGTCGGCGACCGTGCGGGTGAAAACGGACACGCAGTCGAGCGTGCGACAGGCGGGTACCACACCCCGGGTCGACCACCAGCCGCGCGTGGGTTTGAAGCCGACGATCCCGTTGAACGCCGCGGGCACCCGGCCGGACCCCGCGGTGTCGGTGCCGAGGGCAAAGGCGACGAGACCCAGTTTCACAGCCACCGCCGAGCCGCTGCTGCTGCCGCCCGCGATGTAGTCGGGGTCGACGGCGTTGCGGACCGCTCCATAAGGAGAACGCGTGCCGACGAGCCCGGTGGCGAACTGGTCGAGGTTCGTCTTGCCCAGAGGCACTGCCCCGGCGGCGAGCAGCCGCTCCACGACTGTCGCGGAACGCTCCGGCACATAGGCGAAATCCGGACAGGCCGCCGTCGTCGGGGTCCCCGCCAGGTCGATGTTGTCCTTGACGGCGAACGGAATACCCCACAGGGGCGCATCGACCGGGTCGACGGACTCGAGCCGTTCCAGATGCGCTGCGATCACCGCCTCGTCCAGCCGATGTATCCACACCGCCTCGTCGGCCGCGGCCGCGCGCCGCAACGCGTCGGCCACCACCTCCCGAGGTGTGAGCTCTCCCGCCGCGTAGGCATGCCGCAGCGCAGCGGCGGTCAGCGGCGCCGACATGCATCCCGCCCGGTGTCGGCCTCCGCGAGAGCCAGCGCCTGGCCCGATCCCACGGTCTGGCCCTTCGCGACGAGGACCTCGCCCACCACGCCCGTGGCAGGTGCCCGCACCTCGAACTCCGCCTTCATGGACTCGACGACGAACAGCACGTCACCCGCCTCGACACGCTGACCCGCACGTACCTCGACGGACCAGATCGAACCCGCCAGGGGACTCGCGACGAACGCGGCCCCGTCCACATCCTCCGGCGGTGGCGCCGCGCCATCCGTCTCCGCCGCTTCGAAGGTCAGTACGCCACGGTCCTTCCAGTCCTCGAGTTCCGCGGAGAACGCCGCGCGCCGGCGCGCCTCGAAGGACGCGATCTCGTCGGCCTGTTCCCCGAGGAAGACCCGATGGCGATCGTGGTCGAAGACGCCGGGCGCGATGTCGATGTCCAGCGCGCCCCGGGGGAACGCCTCGCGCATCTCGGCAAGCTCCGCCGCGTCCACCTCGTGGAAACGGATGCGGTCGAAGGGCCGCAGCAGCCAGTGTTCGTCAAAGACGCGCCCGCGGCGATGGCGGTTCCACACCTGCAGCGTGCGGCCGACGAACTGGTAGCCGCCGGGGCCTTCCATGCCGTAGATGCACAGATAGGCGCCGCCGATGCCGACGGAGTTCTCCGCGGTCCAGGTGCGGGCGGGGTTGTACTTCGTCGTCACCAGGCGGTGGCGGGGGTCCACCGGGGTCGCGACCGGCGCGCCGAGGTAGACGTCGCCGAGCCCCATCACCAGGTATTCCGCGCCGAACACGATGTCCTTGACCGCCTGACGGTCCGGCAGCCCGTTGATCCGGCGGATGAACTCGATGTTGTCGGGACACCAGGGCGCGTCCGGCCGCACGCTCTGCACGTAGCGGTCGATGGCCTGCCGACACGCCGGATCGTCCCACGACAGCGGCAGGTGGACCACGCGAGACGGGACACACGGCTCGGCAACGTCGCGCGCCCGCTCGAAATGCGCCTGCAGGCTCCCGACGAGCGCAGCCGCCGACCACCGCCGCGCATCAAACCGGATGAGCAGCGAGCGAATGCCCGCCGTCATCTCGAGGACACCCGGAACGCGCTCGGCCGCAATGCCGGTCTCCAGCGCATGCACACGCAGGCGCAGCCCAATGTCGAGGACGTTCGGGCCGAACTCCACCAGCAGCGAATCCTGCGCGGCCCGTCGCACCCGGATGTCGCCGATTTCCGCGATGACCGGGTCTTCCACCTGGTGACGCCGCGCGGCTGGGGCCGAGAACGCCGCGGTCAGGCCGCTGCCCGGTGCCGCGGCGATCGCCGCATCCCGCTCCCGCGTAATCTTCCGGGCCTCTGCTTCCGTCACGGCCAGCAGCCGCAGCCGGTCGCCGGCCGCAAGCTGACCGAGCTTCCAGCGATCCGCCTCGATCACCGCACCCGGACAGACGAACCCGCCGAGACTCGGTCCGTCCGGTCCGAGGATCACCGGCATGTCGCCGGTGAAGTCGATGGCGCCGAAGGCGTAGGCATTGTCGTGGACGTTCGACGGATGCAGGCCGGCATCCCCGCCGTCCGCGCGCGCCCACTCCGGGCGCGGGCCGATCAACCGTACGCCCGTGCGACTCGAGTGGTAATGGACAGTCCACTCCGCATCGAGAAACGCCTCGAGGTCGGCGGGTGTGAGGAAGTCCTCGGTGCAGTGCGGGCCCAGCGTGACGCGCAATAGGTGGCGAGCATCGAGGTCGGGCACGGCCGCACCGTCCGGGGGTTCGACGGGGTGACCGCCCTGCTCCGACATCTGCGGCCCGGCGATGCGCAGGACATCGCCCGCAGTGAGCGTACGACCGTTCAACCCCCCGATCCCGCCGAGGGTGAAGGTGGCCGCGGATCCCATGACCTCGGGAACGTCGAGTCCGCCGGCCACGAGCAGGTACGCGCGCACGCCCGAGGTGACCTGACCGATGGTCAGCACCTCGCCGCGGCGCACGCCGAAGGCTTGCCAGCAGCCCGGCGCTTCCTCGCGTCCCGCCTTGTCGAGACGCAGCCGCGCCGCTCCCGCGACGAGGACGATCGTCTCGCAGTGAAACGACAACGTCGGTCCCGCTACCGTGATCTCGAGCCCGGGAACGCCCTCGTCATTGCCCAACAGGCGGTTGCCGAGACGGAACGACAGGTCGTCCATCGGCCCGGACGGGGGTACCCCCACGGGCCAGAAACCCAATCGACCGGGCCAGGACTGCACCGTAGTCTGGGCGCCGGACGCCAACACCTCGAGGGTGCGTGGTCGATAGTCGAGCGTTGCGAGCGTTCCCGTGTCATGCGCGGCGCTGGCGAAGGCCTCGCAGTCCAGCGCCTGCCGGAGGTACTCCCGGTTGGTTTCGACGCCGTGCACGACAGTCGCCGACAGCGCGTCGGCGAGGCGCGTGCGCGCCGCTTCCCGCGTGGCTCCCGACGCCATGACTTTGGCAAGCAGCGAGTCGTACAGCGGCGGCACCTCCGTCCCGGAACGCAACCAGGTATCGACGCGCACGCCCGCATCGCGCGGGAACCGGGCCACCGAGACCGTACCCGGCGTCGGACGGAAGTCGTGGTTCGGGTCTTCCGCGCAGAGCCGCGCCTGCATCGCCCAACCCGACGCGGAGAGCTCCTCCGTCAGCGCATCGAGCGGCGCCAGTTCGCCTGCGGCGAGTTCGATCATCCAGCGCACGAGGTCCACGCCGTACACCAGTTCGGTCACGCCGTGCTCGACCTGCAGGCGCGTGTTCACCTCCAGGAAGGTCGCCGCTCTGCGCTCGGGATCGTAGAGAAACTCGACGGTACCCGCGCTCCGGTACGCCACGCTCGCGAGGAGCGCACACGCGTCGTCGTGCATCCGTGCCCGCACCCCCGCCGGCAGGTTCGGCGCCGGACACTCCTCCACCACCTTCTGATGGCGGCGCTGCAGGGAGCAGTCCCGGTCGCCGAGGATCGCGACACCGCCCCGGCCGTCTCCGAACGCCTGCACCTCCACGTGCCTCGGGGCCGCCACACACCGCTCGACGAAGAGGCGCGCGTCGCCGAACTGGCTTCCGGCGAGGCGCTCGACCGCGGCGAAACGTTGCCCGAGTTCCGCCGCGTTCCCGCAGCGTTGCATGCCGATGCCGCCGCCCCCGGCCGAACTCTTCAGCATGACCGGGTAGCCGATCTCTTGCGCCCGGTTGAGGGCATCGTCGAGGTGTGCAAGCACCCCGCTGCCGGGCAACAGCGCGACTCCCGCCGCTTCGGCGAGACGCCGCGCCTCGTGTTTGAGCCCGAACTGCGCGAGCTGCTCCGGGCGCGGACCGATGAACGCCACGCCGCGGTCCGCAAGCGCCCGGGCGAAGCGCGCGTTCTCGCTCAGGAATCCGTAACCCGGGTGCACGGCATCCGCACCGGAGCGGTCCACGGCCTCGAGCAGCCGGTCGACGTCGACATAGGTCTGCGCAACCCCGCCATCGCCGAGGGGCCACGCCTCTCCTGCCGTCTCGACGTGCAGGGCGCCGCGGTCCGCGTGCGAATGGACCGCCGCGCTCGCGATGCCCATCTCGTCGAGCGTGCGGCAGATGCGCACGGCGATCTCGCCGCGGTTCGCGATCAGTACCTTGCGGAACACAGCCTTGACCCGTTTCTGCCGGCCTCGCGCGGTCGCCCGCTCAGGCGTCCTGCCCCCAGACCGCCAGTTCGATCGGCGTCGGGTTGTAGCCGTTGCAGGGGTTGTTGAGCTGGGGACAGTTCGAGATCAGGACCAGGATGTCCATGCGCGCGACCAGTTCCACGTACTTGCCCGGCGCGCTGATGCCGTCCTCGAAGGTGAGGCTGCCGTCCGGCGTCACCGGCACGTTCATGAAGAAGTTGATGTTGTGGCTGATGTCCCGTTTCGAGAGACCCCACTCCTCGTGCGTGTTGAGCGCGAGCAGCCAACTGTCCCGGCACGAGTGCATGCTTTTCTTGTCGAGCGCGTAGCGCACCGTGTTGCTCTCGCCGGCGCATGCCCCGCCGAGCGTGTCGTGCCGCCCGCACGTGTCCGCGACGATCGTCAGCATCGCGTTGCCCTCGTCCGAGAGGAGCGTGGTGCCGGCCGAGAGATAGAGGTTGCCCTGCGCGCGCATGGTGTCGAAGGCGCTGTAGCGCTCGTGGGGGTGGTTGGCGTTGAAGAACAGCGTGTCGACCGCCTGGTTCCCTTCCAGGTCGGTGATGCGGAACGTCTCGCCGGCGGCGACCGTGCCGAGCCAATACTCCCCGGCGGGCACGGTTTCCCGCCAGTCCGCGACGTCCGGGGACAGATTGCTTGCCTTCAGCATCGTGGGTGTCCTCCCTTCGGCTTCCTTTCGGCTCAGGTGCCCAGCGAATACAGGTAGTTGTTCATGAAGCCGCGTCCGTTCTCCTCCCGGGAGAGGCGACACGGATCGTTCTCCGCCACCGGCTCCGCGAGGCTCAGCCGGTAGCCGATGGGCCGCCGCGGATACTCGGTCGCCGCATTCAGCGGATGCGGGCACGTGTGCAGCACCACGAGCGTCGGCATCTCGAAGCGCAGCGTGACAGTGTCGCCCGCACTCGAGTGATCGGGCACGAACGTCATCGTCCCGTCGGCCGCCGCATCGACCCGCGAGAACCAGTTGACGTTCGCCGCGAAGTCCCGCCGCCCGAGTCCGTACTTGCCGAGTTCCACCAGGAAGCAGTCCCGGCCGTTACGGTAGTACGCGTTGCGCGCTTCCTGGTAGGACAGCGTGCCCCACTTGCTCCCCACCATGTCCGCGTTGCACGTGCCGCTCGCGGGATCGTGCCAGCCCAAGTCGTCGTCGACGATCGAACAGAAGATGCGGCCCATGTCCGAGTACAGGCAGTGGCCCCGTGTCAGCCGGAACGTGTGCTGACACTTGAGCGTGTCGGGCAGGTTGAGGCGTTCCAGCGGGTTGGCCGGGTTGTAGGCGAGCATGGCGGCATTGCCGCCGCCCTCGACGTCGACCAGTTGCAGTTGCACGCCGGGGTTGGCCACGAAGGACCAGTGGCTGCCCCCCGGCAGCACGTCCTCGTAGAGCACTTCGGCGCTCGGCGCCGCGCTAGCCATGTTCGCCTCCTTACCCCGCTTCGGGTCTGACGTTGATGTTGTCGATGATCGAATCGACCTTCTTGCGCTCTCCCACCGGCAGGTCGAAGGTGATCGTCGCGCCGTAGAGGTCGGGTTCGTGGGGGTCGACCCGCGGCTTGTCGAACACCAGCAGGCGCGAGCCCAGGCTGAAGCCTTCCGCGATGTCGTGGGTGATCATGAACACGGTGAGATCGAGTTCCCGATGCAGTTCCCGGACGAGTTCGTGCATGTCGGAACGGATGCCGGGATCGAGCGCGCCGAACGGCTCGTCGAGGAGCAGGATGCGCGGCTCCATGATGAGCGTCTGCGCGAGCGCCAGGCGCTGCTGCATGCCGCCGGACAGCTCGGACGGATAGTTGTCCGCCGACGACCGGAGACCGACGCGTTCGAGCATTTCCTCGGCGCGGGCCACATTCTGCGCGCGCCGCCGGCCGAACGTGCGCCCGAGCAATCGGGACACCCCAAGGTCGAGGCCGAGCAGGACGTTGCCGAGCACCGTCAGGTGCGGGAACACCGAGTAACGCTGAAAGACTACCCCCCGATCGACCCGCGGTTCCGGTACCAGCGGCTTCCCGTCGATCTCGATCACCCCCTCGCACGGCTCCACCTCGCCGAGCAGCATGCGCAGGAACGTGGTCTTGCCGCAGCCCGACGCGCCGACGATGGTCACGAACTCGTTCGGCTCCACGCGCAGCCGCACGTTCTCGAGCACGGTCTTGTCCGCGTAACGCTTCCAGACGTTGCGCACTTCGATCATCCGCTACGCTCCGTACCACGGGAAGCAGCGCCGGTTGAGCTGCCTCAGCCCATAGTCCAGCAGGAAGGCCAGGAACGTGATCCAGGCCACGTACGGCAGGATGACATCCATGGCGAGGTAGCGCCGCACGAGGAAGATCCGGTAGCCGAGACCGTCCGTGGAAGCGATGGCCTCGGCGGCGATCAGGAACAGCCACGCACTGCCGAGCGACAGGCGTACTCCATCCATCAGGCGCGGGAACACCTGCGGCAGGACCACGCGCAGCGCAATCTGCCAGCTCGTCGCGTCGAGCGTCTGTGCCTTGACGATCTGCTCACGCGGCAGCTCCCGCACGCGCTGCTCGATGTCGCGCATCAGGAAGGGCGCGGTCCCGAGCACGATCAGCATCACCTTCGCGAGTTCGCCGATGCCGAACGCGATGAACAGGATCGGCAGGATGGCGAGCGGCGGGATCATCGAAAGCGCCCGCACCCAGGGCGACCAGAAGGCGCCGAACCACGGCAACAGACCGTTCGGAACGCCCACCGCCAACCCGAGGACGGCAGCGACGAACACTCCCGTCAGGAGCCGCTTCAGGCTGGCCGCCGTGTCGCCCCAGAACAGGTAGTCGCCCGTGCGCCGGTCCGGTTCGAACGCGACCCGCTCGATGGCGGCGCCGATGCTCGACAGTCCCGGCAACAGTTTGTCGTCCGGGTTCTCCGCGAGACGCATCCCGGAGGCGACCACATACAGGACGAGCGCGAGCGCGAACGGCACGACCGCGCTCGCGACGACGCCGATGCCGCCAGGGCGGCGATTGATCAGGCGCATGAGTCCGGCCCCTCTCCGCTCTCAACGGGTTCCGGTCAGATCTCGCCGTCGGCGGCCATCTGCATGGCCATCTGCATGTAAGTGTCGTCGAAGCGCAGCTTGACGTTGGTCTCGGAGCCGAGGACCGTGCCGCCGGGCAACTCGACACCGATGAATCCCGGCCCGGGCGCACCTTCTCCGAGCAGGCCGTGCAGGAACGAGAAGGCGGCGACGCTGGTCATCGTGTCGCCGAGCGCGTCCGAGCGCACGAACTCGACCGCCGGAGCCGGCTCGTAGAACATCTGCGTCGCCGCGAGCTGTGCGTTGTAGCCGGCGAGGTCGGTGCCCGAGGCTTCCGCCATCTGGGTCTTGGCCGCATCGCCCGCGGCACCCGCCGAGGTCATGACCGCCATCGTCTCGTACCACGCGCCAACGAGTGCCTTGCCGAGCCGCGGATCTTCGAGCGCTTCGGTGTTGACGACGAGCATGTCGATGATCTCGCCCGGGATCATCGACGAGTCGAACACCGGGCTGACTGCCGGCATGGCTCGCACTTCCGCCAGGAGCGGATTCCAGGTGACCACCGAGGTGACGTCTTCCGTGGCGAAGGCAGCGACGATATCCGCATCAGACGTGTTGACCACGGTCAGGTCGCGTTCCGTCATGTCCGCCGTCGCGAGCGCCCGTGCCAGCAGATAGTGGGAGACGGACAGCTCCACGAGGTTGACGCTCTGGCCGCGCAGGTCCGCCACCGACTTGCCCTCGCCCTTCAGGACGACGCCGTCGTTGCCGTTCGAGAAGTCGCCGACGATCAGCGCCGTCGAATCGACGCCGCCCGCGGCGGGAATCGTCAGCGCGTCCATGTTGGTCATGGTGCAGCCGTCGAAGGCGCCCACGGTGTACTGGTTGATGGACTCGATGTAGTCGTTGAACTGGACCACATCGATGGTGATGCCGTACTTCTCGGCCCACTTGTCGACGATGCCGGAACTCGCCGCGTAGTCCCACGGCATCCAGCCGACGTAGATGCTCCAGGCGATGCGGTAGTCGTCCTTGGCGAACGAGGTCAGGGAGAAGACGCAGAGCGCGGCAGCGAGCAGCGCGCGCTTGATCGAGCGTGTGGAGAGATTTGCCATGATGGCCTCCTGGGGTTGGTGACACGGGGAGGCAAGCTGCTCTCCCGGGCTTTTATCCCTCCGTGTAACCTGCCGTGCGCGAGGCGCGTGCGGCGGGTCGAAAGCTCTCGGACCAGGCATCCCCTTCGGGACCGGAACCCTAGCTTTCCATTGGTCACCAGTTCGAGCGCGTGCTCTCCCTTCGCAGTAACCCAAGCAAGGGTCATGCCAAGCCCCCTGGCGCCCGCCACATCGCCCTCAGGAAGGTCAGCCGCGCCGCGGTGCACCAACCTGATGCAGAGCGTGCACCACGATAGCGCTAGCAGTCACCGTGCACGCCCTCATGCTATAAGCCCGATACGCCCTTTCTGCCGGACCTTCCGATGACAAGACCCAACATCCTCATCTTCTTCACCGACGACCAGCGCTTCGACACGATCGGAGCATTCGGTTCCCCGGTAAGCACGCCCAACATCGACCGCCTCGTGGCGCGCGGCACCACCTTCACCCACGCGCACATCCCCTGCGGCACGCACGGGGCGATCTGCATGCCGAGCCGCGCGATGCTGCACACCGGGCGCACGCTGTTCCACCTCCACGACTCCGGCAGCAGCATCCCGGACGAGCACACGATGCTCGGCGAAACGCTGCGCGACGCGGGTTACGGCACTTGGGGCACCGGCAAGTGGCACAACGGCCGCCGGGCGTTCAACCGCTCCTTCGACGACGGCGACGAGATCATGTTCGGCGGCATGGCCGACCACTGGAACGTGCCCGTCTACCACTACGACCCGAGCGGGCGCTACGACACGCGGCTGGCCCAGATTCTCCATCCGCAGGAGACCAGCGAGGTCCTGTGGCGGGAAGCCGACCACGTGCATGCGGGGCGGCACTCCAGCGAGCTGCTCTGCGACGCCGCGATCGACTTCCTCGGTCGACAGGACCGGGAAGAGCCGTTCTTCTGCTACGTCTCGCTGCTCGCCCCCCACGATCCACGCACGATGCCCGAGCGGTTCCGTACGATGTACGCGCCGGAGGACGTGGAACTGCCGCCCAACTATCTCGGCGCGCACCCGTTCGACAACGGCTCGCAGAAGATCCGCGACGAACTGCTCGCGGACTTCCCGCGCACGCCGGAGGAGGTGCGCCGCCACATCGCCGAATACCGGGCGATGATCACCCATCTCGACCACGAGTTCGGGCGTGTCCTCGACGCGCTTGAGGAGACAGGGCAGCTGAACGATACCCTGATCATCTTCGCCGGAGACAACGGCCTCGCCGTCGGCCAGCACGGGCTCATGGGCAAGCAGAACTGCTACGACCACAGCGTGCGCGTCCCGCTGGTCTTCGCAGGTCCAGGCATACCGCAGGGACAGCGCAGCGCGGCCTACGTCTACCTGCTCGACATCTTCCCGACGCTGTGCGAACTGATCGGGGCGCCGGTTCCGGATACCGTCGAGGGCCAGAGCCTGTTGGCCGCAATACGCGACCCGGAGGCCACCGTACGCGAGACGCTCTACTTCGCCTACATCTCCTCGCAACGCGCGGTCAAGAACCGGACCCACAAGCTGATCGAGTACGCGGTGCGCGGCAGAGAGCGCCGCACGCAGTTGTTCGACCTCATCAACGATCCCTGGGAGACCCACAACCTCGCCGGCCAACCCGGCCACGAGCGAGTGCTCGCCGACCTTGGCGAGGAGTTGCTCCGTTACCGGGACGCGTGGGAAGCCGGTCACTCCGGGCGTGGCTCGACGTTCTGGGAACGTTACGACACGGCTGCGTCCAGCGAGGTCCGGTCCGATGCGTGACCACCCCAACGTCCTGTTCGTCATCACCGACCAGCAGCGCGCGAACCACAACGGCTGCATGGGCAACCCGACGCTCGAGACCCCCCACCTGGACTCCTCGCGCGGTGCGCCCAGCACCGGCTCGATCGCGGGGCCCCGGTGACCCGCGGACCTGACGAACCGTCCGCCTGCTGCGGACCGGCCCGCGTGCCGGCGCCACGGATGCCGACGCCCGGCACGGAGCATCGAGAGAGCGTCCCGCCCGCCGGGCGATCGGACACCGGGGTCCAACGCCACGCGGACAACATGACGACCCTGCCGGACGGGGTCTTCGTCATGGGTTCCGAGGACGCCGACGCCCGGGCCGACGACGGCGAAGGACCGCTGCGCGAAGTCCGCGTCGACGCCTTCCGCATCGACCGGACCGCCGTCAGCAACGCCCGCTTTGCCGAGTTCGTCGCCGCGGCCGGGTATCGCACCGAGGCCGAGGTGATCGGCTGGTCGTACGTCTTCGACGGGTTGCTCGGCAAGGCCGCGCGCCGGCGCGCGCGCACGCTCGACGTGAAACCGGTGCCCTGGTGGCTCGCCGTCGAGGGCGCCTGCTGGCGCAAGCCGGAGGGTCCGGGTTCGCACCTGCGCCGGCGCCGCGACCATCCCGTCGTGCACGTCTCCTGGAACGACGCCGCGGCGTACTGCCGCTGGGCCGGCAAGCGCCTGCCGACAGAAGCGGAGTGGGAGTACGCGGCGCGCAGCGGGCTCGCCGGCAAGCGGCTGCCCTGGGGCGACAAGCTGCTGGTCGACGGACAGCATCGCTGCAACATCTGGCAGGGGCGCTTTCCGGAGACGAACACGCTGGCGGACGGTCACCTCGGCACGGCCCCCGCCGAGTCCTTCCCGCCCAACGGCTTCGGCCTCTACAACATGGCCGGGAACGTCTGGGAGTGGTGCGCCGACTGGTATTCCGCGGAGGCCCTCGGCTCGCGCTCCGGCGCCAATCCGGCCGGGCCGGACACCGGCGACCGCAAGGTGCTCAAGGGCGGCTCGTACCTCTGTCACGACAGCTACTGCAACCGCTACCGCGTGGCGGCGCGCTATGCGAACACGCCGGATTCGACGACGGGGAACGCCGGGTTTCGGTGCGTCGTGTAGGGGCCGCCCTTGTGGCGGCCCGTGGTGGGCCCTTGCACAGCATCGAGACGGGCGACCACGAGGGTCGCCCCGAAAGGCCTCAGTGCATGAGATCGAGGAGCTTCCGGAACGACTCCGGCGTATGGACCGGGATCGGCGAGCCCCCAAAGTCCTTCAGATCCCGGGTCACTATGTAGTCCGCATGGGTCCTGCGGGCAGATTCCACGACGACAGCGTCCTCGAAGTCGCGGATGGCGCTTTCGAAAGCAGCCTGAAGGATCGCGCCGTTCACGGGCCCCACTTCGAGAGTCGAGAGGAGAAAGGCGATCTGAGCCCTGGCCTCCTCCGCGCCCACCGCCTTGCGGGCGAGACAGTCGACCGTCGTGAACGAGGTCGCACACGCCACGCCCTGGAACTCGAGGCGCTGCGCCCGCTCGATAAGGTCCGTGGCATCCGCCGCGAAGGGTTCCCGATCGAGGAAAAAGTCGATCAGGACATTCGTGTCGAATACAGCCCTCATTGCCCGGACGGGTCACGCTCCCGAAGATACTTGTCCTCGAGATGGGCGTAGTAGTCCTGCTCGTCGACGTTCGCTCCCTTCCAGGATCCGCGCAACCGCGCCACCGTCGGCGTCATCTCGACGGGCTCGCGCCCGACCTTCGTCAGCGCCTCGAAATACTCCGCGACCATATGCGAGAGCGACTTGCCGGCGCCCTTGGCATAGACCTTGGCGGCCGCGATCAGCTCGTCGTCCATGCGCAGCGTGAGTTTCGTCTGCATCGTCCCATGCCGTATAGTCTTTAGATCACTGTACGTCATGCGATCCTCCGCGCACAAGAGCGCGTCGCCCTGCCACCGACCCAAGGACCGAGCGATGAAAGTCACCCACGTCGAAACCCTCCTACTGAACAACATCGAGCCTTACCGCGGGGGGCGCAAGTGGCTCTTCCTGCGGCTCTTCACCGACGCCGGGATCGTCGGGCTCGGCGAGCGTCCCACGGGCCACCTCACCAACCTGAAGTCCCAGATCGCCCTGTTGCACGACCTGTGCGAACGCTTCGTCGTCGGCCAGAGTCCCTTCGACATCGAGAACCTGTGGCAGCGCATGTACGCGTCCAACCACGACTATCGCCACCCGGGCCTCGACTCGACCCCGGCCATCTCCGCCATCGAGATGGCATGTTGGGACATCGTCGGCAAGGCCGTGAACCAGCCGATCTACAACCTCCTTGGCGGTAAGTGTCACGAGCGGCTGCGCGCCTACGCCTACATGCCCGCCGAAGGAATCTGGGAGAACCCGGAGAAGGCCGGCGAGGTGGCGGCGCAACTGGTCGCCGAGGGAAACAGCGCCTGCAAGCTCGACCCCTTCATGCCGTACTATCCCCTGCCCCGGGACTTTCCGCTCAAGACCATCCGCCACGCCGCGAAGATCTTCCGCTGCATCCGCGACGCCGTGGGGGACGATCTCGAGATCGGCATCGGCACGCACGGGCAGTTCAGCACCGCCGGGGCGATCCGCGTAGCGAAGATCCTGGAGGAGTTCGACCCGTTCTGGTTCGAGGAGCCCGTACCTCCCGAGAACGTGGACGAGATGGCCCGCGTCGCGGCACACACCAGCATCCCCATCGCGTCCGGCGAACGCCTGGTCACGAAGTACGAGTTTGCGGAGCTATTGGAGAAGCAGGCCGCGCAGATCATCCAGCTCGACGTGGGCCAGTGCGGCGGGATCCTCGAGTCCAAGAAGATCGCCGGGATGGCCGAAGCGCACTACGCGATGATCGCGCCGCACATGTACGTCGGGCCGGTCGCCGCCGCGGCCGCCGTGCAGCTCGACACCTGCTCGCCGAACTTCCTGATCCAGGAGTACAACGGCAACGACCTGCACAGCGAGATCTTCGTCGATCCCATCGAGTTCCGGGACGGATACATCGTGCCGCCGGAAGGGCCTGGGCTCGGGGTGGAGCTCGACGAGAAGGTGGTCGAGCGGCAGCTCTGCAGGGATTGAGCAACGGCGCGAAGAGGGCGTGTAGGGGAAGGGCTTGTCCCGTCCCGTCCGGAATACCCCCGCCATCGCCAGCCGGGCGACTTACGAGGGTCGCCCCCACAACCTGGAGGTACCGATTCCCTACCCATCCAGTTCGGAGTACGATCCGAAACAGTCGAACCATTTCGGAATGCACTCCAGATGGGACAATACGAACGCAGCTTGCCCCTCGACCTGCCGCAGGGCCAGTCCGCGTTCCTCTGGGGCCCCCGCAAGGTCGGCAAATCCACGCTTCTCGGGCAACGCTTCCCCGCCTCCGCCCGCTTCGACCTGCTCGATACCCGCACGCTCATCGAGTTCACCGGAACCCCCTGGACCTTCGCCGAGCGGGTGATGGCGCTGACCGACGAACAGCGTCAGCTGCCGATCGTCGTGGACGAAGCGCAGAAGGCGCCCGCGATCCTCGACGAGGTCCATCGCCTGATCGAAGGCGAAGGGCTGTCCTTCGTCCTCTGCGGCTCGAGCGCCCGCAAGCTCAAGCGCGGCGGCGGCAACCTGCTCGGCGGCCGCGCCTGGCGGTTCCACCTGCATCCGCTCACCTGGCGCGAGGTACCGGAGTTCGACCTCTTGAGAGCCCTGAACCGGGGCCTCGTGCCCACGCACTACGACAGTGCCCACTACCGTCGCTCCCTGGCGGGGTACGTCGACGACTACCTCAAGGAAGAAGTGTTCGCAGAGGGGCTCACCCGCAACGTGGCCGCCTTCGCCCGCTTCTTCGACGCGCTCGGCTTCAGTCACGGCGAGTTGCTGAACTTCTCGAGCCTGGCCCGGGATTGCGGCGTCGACTCGAAGACGGTCCGGGAGTACTTCCAGATCCTCGAGGACACCCTCCTCGGCATGCTGGTCGAGCCCTTTGCCCGCCGTCGCTCGCGCGCCATCGTCACGCGCGCTCCGAAGTTCTACCTCTTCGATGTGGGGGTCGCCGGGCACCTCCGCGGTCGCAGGATCGACCGGCCCGCGGGCCCGGACTTCGGGCGCGCCCTCGAACACTTCATCCTGATGGAACTGATCGCCTGGCGAAGCTACCGCGAGGCAGATTTCCCCATCCGTTACTGGAGGACGAAGTCCGGCCTCGAGGTCGACTTCGTGCTTGGCCGCACGGGCGAGGTCGCAATAGAGGTCAAGGGTGCACGGGCGCGAACGGGCGATCTCACGGGCATCCGTGCCTTCGCTGACGAGCACGCGCCCGCATTCGCAATCGTCGTGTGCGCAGAACCAGCTCCCCGCCGGGTCGGTGGGGTCGAAGTCCTACCCTGGCAGCTGTTTCTCGAGCGCTTGTGGAGCGGCGAGTTCCTCTGAACCTCGGCGGCGAACGCGACTCGCCCGGCCGGGCCGGCCGGGCGGCGGTCAACCGGTCAGGCGCCGGCGCTCGGCCGCGCGGACACGGCGGCGTACCAGCGCTTCACGTTCGCGCATTCGTCCGGCACCGGCGCCCGCGCCGCGCCCGAGGCGAAGTCGACGGTGCACAGGGCGGTGATGTCCGCAATCGTGAACGCATCGCCCGCCACGTACTGCGAGTTCGCGAGATGCTCGTCCAGCGCTGCGTAGAACCGGGCGACGGACGCCTTCCCGCGCGCCGCGAGTTCGGGAATGGCATCGACGGTGCCCACGTTGCCGCCCAGCCCCCGCGTCCTGAACCCGGGGAAGGCGTTGCGGAAGGCCTCTGCCGCGGACATGAGCCCGTCGAACTCCATGTGGCGCTGGCGCGCTTCGATGTGCGCCTTGCTGACGGGGTCCGTCCCCATCAACGGCGGCTCCGGATGCGTCTCCTCGAGGTACCGGCAGATCGCGACGGATTCGTCGAGGACGGTGCCGTCGTCGAGGACGAGCGTCGGCAGGAGCCCGCGCGGACTCACCGCGAGGAAGTCGTCACCGAGGTTCTCGCCCTTCACGATGTCGACCTGCTGGTTGTCGCAGGTCACGCCCTTCTCGGCCATGAAGATGCGCACGCGGCGCGGGTTCGGGGCAAGTTTGCTGTCGTATAGCTTCATCGGAGAACTCTCCACCTTCGCGGGGTTGTCGAAAAAACGCGCACCCTAACAGGTCGCGCGTTACGTCTCCATCGATCCCGCCGGGACGAACAGCAGGACAGGGTTGTCGGCGAAACCCGGGCCCCGTGACGCCCTTCGACAATCAGTCGAAGGCGCTCAATACCTCCCGGTCGAGTTCGTCGTACACCGCCGGCTTGTTCGGGATTCTCTGCAGCATGAACTCCTGGGCACCGGCGGCGATGAAGGCGCGCGCCCGGTCGATCACGTAGTCCGGCGGCCCGATCATCTGCCAGTCCATGTCGCCCCGCAGCGCACGCGCCTTCCCCTCGTCACGCTCGATGCGCATCGGCACGTGGACGGACTTGCGGATCTCCGCCGGGTCCCGGCCGATGGCCTCGCAGTGTCCCTCGAGGACGCCGATCAGCTCCCGGAGCTCGTCCGGGCCCGCGATCACGTTCATCGTGTCGCCGTACTTCGCAAGCGTCTTCAACGTGCGCGTTCGCCCCTTGCCGCCGACCATGATGGGCGGATGCGGCTGCTGTACGCCCTTCGGCCAGGAGGGCGCCTGCTTCAGCCGGTAGTACCTGCCCTCGTAGTCGAAGAGCTCCTCCGCGGTGAACAGCAGCTTGATGATCTCGCAGGCTTCCTCCAGCCGGTCCTGGCGCTCCCGCATGGACGGGAACTCCCAGCCGAAGGCCTGGTGCTCCCGGACGTTCCAGCCCGCCCCGATGCCGATCTCGAGGCGACCGTTGCAGATGTGATCCACCGTCGCCGCCATCTTGGCGAGGAGCGCGGGATTGCGGTAGGTGTTGCCCGTGACGAGCACGCCGAGGCGCAACCGCTCCGTGACGGCCGCGGCGCCGGTGAGGAGCGACCAGCCCTCGAACGTCGGGAAGGAGTCGTTCTCGAGCACCTCGTCCGTGCGGGAGACCGGAGGGAGGAAGTGGTCGTAGAACCAGGCGCTGTGCCAGCGGCCTCGCTCCATGGTGGCGAGCGTCGCCTTGATTTCCTCCCAGCTCGTTCTCTGGTTGTGCAGTTGCGATCCGAACATGCCCCCTCTCCCTCTGTCGAAGAAATTTCGCGCGGCGGAACTTCCAACGCGACTTCCAGTCGTGCCGCGGCCGGCAGGTCGCCCCCTCAGCGCGCCGTGTAGCCGCCGTCCACCGGCAGCACGATGCCGGTGATGAAGCTCGCGTCGTCGCTCGCGAGGAACGCCGCGGCCGCCGCGATCTCCTCCGGCTGCCCGAAGCGGCCCATGGGGTGCATGTCCGCGATGCCCTGCCCCACCTCTTCCACCTCGCGCGCCATGGCCGTCATCGGCGTCTCGATGTAGCCGGGCGCGATGGCGTTGACCCGCACGCCGTGCCGGGCGAAGGAGATGGCGTACTGCCGCGTCAGCCCACTGACGCCGTGCTTCGAGGCGACGTAGGCGCCGACGCCGGCGCCCATCTCCATCGGATCGACCATCGACGGTCCGGCGAGGCCGACCAGTCCCGCGACGGAAGCGGTGTTGATGATCGTGCCGCCGCCGCGCGCCGCCAGGAACGGCGCCCCGTGGAAGAGGCCATGGTAGACACCGGTCAGGTTCACGGCGATCGTCCGGTCCCAGTCGTATTCCGCCCCGCCGATGCCGGCGTTGTTGAACAGGATGTCGAGCCCGCCGAGCTCGTTCACGGTCCGGTCGAGCGCGGCCCGCACCTGGTCCCCGTCGCTGACGTCGAGGGCCATCTCGGCCGCCGCATTGGCCCCGGTCGCCGCGATGGCCGCCACCGTGGCCAAGGCGCCGGCCTCGTCGATGTCCGCGCACATCACCGCCGCGCCTTCCTCGGCCATCCGGAGCGCGCTGGCCCTTCCGATTCCGCTGCCGGCGCCCGTCACCAGCGCTACCCTGCCGTCCAGTCTGCCCATGCCGTGTCCCTGCCCTGCCTGGAACGGTTCAGCCTATCAGACGCACGCCGCATTCGAGATAACATGCGCCACTTCCGCAGGGAGGACGACGACATGGGCGAGAGCTTCTACGAACACCTGTTCGGCGTACGGGGCAAGGTGGCGCTCGTGACCGGAGGCACGCGCGGCATCGGTCTGATGATCGCCGAGGGGCTCGTGCGCGCCGGCGCGCGCGTCTACGTCGCGTCGCGCAAGGTCGACGCCTGCCAGGCGGCCGAGGCGGCACTCTCCGAGTACGGCGAGTGCATCGCCCTACCCGCCGACGTCGGCTCGATGGACGGTTGCCACGCCCTCGCCGCCGAGGTCGCGGTCCGCGAAGAACGCCTCGACCTGCTCGTCAACAACGCCGGCCTGACGTGGAACCAGCCGCTCGACGAGTTCCCGGAGAAGGGCTGGGACCGCGTCATGGACCTCGACGTGAAGGGGCCGTTCTTTCTCATCCAGCGCCTGCTGCCGCAACTGCGCGCGGCGGCGAGTCCCGAGCAGCGGGCCGTCGTCGTGAACGTGTCGTCCGTCAATGCGCTGAAGCCGAGCGGCCTCAGCAACTATTCCTACGTCGCGGCCAAGGCAGGGCTCAACCAGTTGAGCGCACAGCTCGCGCGCGACCTGATGGACGACCACATCAACGTCAACGTGATCTGCCCGGGGCCCTTCAAGTCGAAGATGACGGCGCCGCTGTACGCGACGGAGGAGATGGACCGGCAGATGATCGAGAACTTTCCCATGCGCCGCTGGGGCGCGATGGAGGACGCCGCGGGACTGACGATCCTGTTCGCGTCCAGGGCAGGGTCCTATCTGACGGGCCAGGTCATCGCCTGCGACGGCGGATCCACGGCCATCGGCTGAGCAGCGTCACGCGCAGGTTCAAACACGCAAGACTGGAAAGGAGGGAGGATTTCATGGCACGCAGATTCGAAGGCAAGGTTGCGGTGGTGACCGGGGGCAACAGCGGCATCGGCGAGCAGACGGGGCGCCAGTTCGCGGCCGAAGGCGCGCAGACCATCCTCATGGCGCGGCGCGAGGAGCAGGGCAATGCGGTTGCCGAGGCCATTCGCGCCGCCGGCGGCGAGGCGACGTTCATTCCCTGCGACGTCGCGGACCACGGATCGGTCGAAGCGGCGGTCGCCCGGGCGGCGGAGACCTACGGCCGCATCGACGTGCTGTTCAACAATGCCGGGGGCGGCTCCGGGAGCAACTTCCCGAACGAGTCCAACGAGGACTGGGACCGCGTGATCGGGGTCAACCTGACGGGCACGTTCTACGTCGCCCGCGCCGTCTGGCCCCATCTCGTGGCGGCCGGGGGCGGCGCGGTCGTGAACATGTCCTCGCTCGCGGCGCAGCGCGGATTCAGTTCGCGCATGCAGGACGAGTTCGGCACCACGTCCTCGTCCTACTATGCGGCCAAGGCCGGTGTCGATGCGCTGACGCGCTACATGGCCGGCGTCGGGGGACGCCACGGCATCCGCGTGAACTGCGTGCGTCCGGGCCAGATCCTCACGCCCATGGCAACGGGCGGAACCATCAACGATCCCGACGGCGGCCACCACGTGTTCGAGAAGATGTTCGACTTCGCGCAGATCGTGCAGGGCCCGGGCTATCCCGCGGACGTGGCCAATCTCGTGCTGTTCCTGGCGTCCGACGACGCGCGTTTCATCTCCGGGGAGATCGTCAATATCGACGGGGGCGTGGCGGCGAAGATCTGACGTAGGGGACGGGCTTGTCCCGTCCGGTTCCTGCGGCTTGCACGAATGCGGGACGGGCGACCACAAGGGTCGCCCCTACAACGTCCCGTTTCGGAATCGGGCACGGGCTCGACACGGGCGACCGCAAGGGTCGCCCCTACGGGGTATGCAGCTGGTGCAGTATCGGCGCGAAGCGCTCGCCCATGCGCACGTATCCCGCCGGATTGGGGTGCAGGTCGTCCGGCAGATCGTCGGCGTCGGCGGCGCCGAAGAGCTCCAGTCCGTCCACGTAGTGCAGCCGGGCGTCGCCCGCGGCCCGCCGCGTGGCCACGGCCTCGGCGATCAGCTCGCGAATCCTGGTCAACGTCAGGCAGCCGGTCCGGTACGGCTCGAACCCCTCCACCGTGACGAACTTGCCCTGCTCGTCCGGGATGGTGGGTCCCGGCCGCGTCTCGGCGCTCGGGCAGTAGATGGGAGAGATCACCGCGATGGGGGTGTCGGGCTTGCCTTCCCGCAGCGTGTCGAGGAATCCGTGCAGGGCCGGGATGAAGACGCGCTCGCGCATGGAGTCCAGGTTGACGATATTGATGCCGGCCTTGACCGTGACGACGTCCGCCGGCGCGTCGCGCATGGTGCGGGCGACGAACTGGTCGAGGTGGCATTGCCCGCCGAAGCCGAGGCTCACGAGCGACATGCCCGCCTGGCGGGCGGCGACGGCGGGCCAGGTCAGGGCCGGCTCCTCCGCCTCCATGCAGTGGCTGATGGAACTGCCGTGATGGATCCAGCGCGGCCGCGTATCTGTCGGGGCCGCGCCCACACTCGCCCCGTCGTCGACCACCAGACCGCGCAGTTCGGCATAGGCATTGTGCGGCAGCCAGAGTTCGCAGGTCTTCGTGCCTGTTCCCAGCTCCTCGAAGAAAACCGTATCCGGGTCCCCGCGTTCGAGATCGAAGCCGTCGGCGCGGCCGAGGTCCACCTTGAGCGTATTGCCGAGGGTCGACGCCGCCGTGGCGATGCGTCCTCCGGTCTCCAGGTTGAACACGATCGGACGCCGCGGGCGTCCCGGCAGCACCATCGTGGTCGCCAGGAACGCGAGGCCCACCCGCGCGGAGTCGGTGGCGAACCGCAGGCGCACCCCCGATGGCATGCGCGAGATGATGTCCATGAACGCCGGCAGCTGCCGCCGCGTCCACGACGGCAGCCGGCGCGGAGAGAGCCCGCTGCCCCGGTCGTCGAAATCGAAAGCGCCAACGGCCTCCACCGGGTCCGGAATCAGGTCGCGGATGTCGAGTTCCGTCGTCATCGTCTTATTTCCAGTCAAGGCGGGCGACCACGAGGGTCGGGGACGGGCGACCACAAGGGTCAAGACGGGCGACCACAAGGGTCGCCCCTACAGGACCTCGACCCCGTGCCAGAACGCGACGCGGTCCGTGATCTCCTTCGCCGCGTCCTTCGGGGTGCGGTAGATCCACGCCGCGTCGCGGTTGGTCTCGCCGTCCACCACCACGTGGTAGTAGTTCGCCGTTCCCTTCCAGGGACAGAACGACGTCGTGTCGCTCTCCTCGAAGTGCGCCCGATCGAGGGCGCCGGCAGGAAAATAGTGGTTGCCCTCGACCACCACCGTGTCGCCGCTCTGCGCCAGAACGGCGCCATTCCAGGTCGCTTTCATTGCTTTCTCCAGTACGGTTTGGACCCGCGGATCATAGCGCTACCTACGCTTTCGCCTGGCGAGCCGCGTCCCGGCCGAGACACCGGCCGAGCCACTCGGCCACGTTGGGTTGTGCCGCGAAGTCGATGCCGACCATCGACGCCCACGCGAGCACGCTCGCCACGTTGAGGTCCGCCACGCTGAAGTCGTCTCCGACCAGGTAGTCGCGTCCCTCGAGCGCCTGCTCGAGTACGTTGAACGGCCGTTCCAGCGGCTCGGCGGCCGCAGCCGCGGCCGCGTCGTCCTGCGCATAGCCCATGATGCCGAACTTGTGCTTCAGCATGTCGAGCAGGCCCGACTCCACCGCCGTCATCGCCCAGAAGCTCCAGCGCAGGGTCTGCGCCTCGTCCTCGAGGGTCGCCGGCGCGAGCTTGCCATGCTTCTTGGCCAGGTAGAGGTTGATCGCCATCGACTCTGCCAGCGTGAACCCGTCGTCGTCGATGGTCGGCGACTGCCCCATGCCATTCGCCGCCAGGAGTTCCGCCGTAGGCGTCTGATCCTCGCCGAACCCCGTGTCGCGCTCGAACTCGAGTCCCAGCTCGCGCGCCATCCAGAGCGTGCGCATGACGCGCGTCTGGTCCGGTCCGTAAATCTTCAGCGACATCGTCTGTCTCCTTCTATATTTGGTGTCTGAGGTGTCTGTGGTGTCTGCGCTCAAGCCTCGTTCATCACCGCCATCGCGCGACGCCATTGCCGCAGGATGCGGTCTTCCCGCCCGTAGTCGAATTTGCCGGTCCCCGCCGGATAGACGTCGGCGGGATCGGGCGGGTTGTCCCGCAGGTACGCGGCCGTCCGCCGGGTCGCTGTCTCCACGTCCACGATGTCGCGATAACCGAGCAGGTTGCGCGCCTTGGACATGTCGAGCATCTGGTTGGATTTCTCCGCGAGCGGGAACACGCCGCGGCAGAACTCCGCCGGAATACCGACGAAGTCGATCTCCGCCTCGAGTTCGTCGCGGATCAGTTCCGCCACGTAGCGGGAACTCAGCACGCGTTCGTCGCCGGCGTTGAACGCCTCCCCCGCCGCCTCCGGACGGGTGGCCGCGAGAAACACGAGGCGCGCGAGGTTGTCGGCGTAGCCCCGCTGGAAGTAGGTGATGCCGTCGTGCGGCAGGATCATGAAGGGACGTCGGTCCAGGATGCGCTTGACCACCGCCCACTCATGGTTCATCGGCGCGCGTGGGCCGAACACGCCCGGGTAGCGCACGATGACCACCTCGAAGTCGCGCTTGCCGTGCTGCTCGAAGAGCTGATCCTCGCCTGCCGCGACCTTGCCGGTGTAGCCCTGCGCGTCGTACTGCCGCGGTGCGAACTCCGGAATGGGCAGCGGGATGCGGCCCTCCGGCGTCGGCGGCTGCGAGCCTCGATAGACGGGCTGGCCCGTGATTCCCACGAGTCGCCCCGTTCTGCCGGTGAGTACCTGCGCCTGTGCCCGGAGCCGACCGTACATGCACACGGCCACGTCCCACTCCCGTCCCCCGAGCTTCGCCTGGAGATCTTCCCCGTCCCGCGCGTTGCCGATGATGCGTTCGACCGGCCCGTCGAACTCGGCCGGGTGCGCCCCGGAGTGCAGGATCGACACGTCGTAACCGTGGCACAGGAAGAGGTTCGCGAGCGGTACGCCGGTGGGTCCGGTACCGCCCACGATCAGCGCGCGGGGCATCGAGGGCATCCCTCCAGGGAAAGCGCGGAATACTGGCCGCTTGCCGGGAAAAGTCAACCGGCGATCAGCGTTCGGGAAACTGCCAGTCGGGCGGCGGACGGAATCCCTCGTAGCCCTCGAGGAACGGCGCCACCGGATTCGGGGGCTGCAGCGAGCGAAACGCGACGACCTTCTGCAGGAGGCGCGCGACGACGTCCGGATGCGCGTCCGCGAGGTCGGTCTCCTCCAGGAGATCCTCCTCGATCCTGAAGAGCTGCTTCGTGGACGCAGCCGCCGCGCCAGGACGCGTCAGCGGAGGTCCGAGCACGACCAGCTTCCATCCGGGCTCGGTGACGGATACCTGTTCCCGCTCCGGATCGAGCTGGGCGATGAAGGCATAGACGTCACGCTCGAGCACCTGCGTGTCGCCCGTGAGCGCATCCAGGACATCCCGTCCGTCGAGCGCCTTGCCGCCGTGGTCGGCGATCCCGGCGACGCGCATCAGCGTCGGCAGCACGTCCACATAGGCGAGCGTCGCGGACACCTCGCCCCCACCGGCGATGCCCCCGTCCGGCCATCGCGCGGCGGCCGCGACCCGGATGCCGCCTTCGTACACCGTGCCTTTCGAGCCACGCAGCGCGCCGTTGTCCCCGATGCCGACCGAGCCGCCGTTGTCGCTGAAGAAGAGCACGAGCGTCTCGTCGGCGATGCCGTTGTCGTCCAGCGCTCGCAGCACCCGCCCGACGCCCTGGTCCAACGCGTGCACCATCGCCGCGTGCATCCGCCGGCCCTCGCGCCGCCTCTCGACAGCCGGCAACGGCCGGCCGGCGGTCGCCTCCTCCCAGTTTCGGGGGGCCTCTATCGCGTCCAGATGCGCATACCTCGGCAGATCGTCCTCCTTCGCCTGCAGGGGGCTGTGCGGAGCGCTGAACGGCACGTAGCAGAAGAATGGTGCCTCGTCGCCGGCGTGCTCGTCGATGAAGGCGGCGGCGTACTCGGCAAGCAGGTCCGTGACGTAGCCTTCCTCGCGCACGGGGGCGTAGTCGTGGCTCCAGTCCCGCTCCCCTTCGCGTTCGTGGGTGAAGTAGTCCACCGCCGTGTTGTGCCCGACGAACTCCGTGAAGCCGCGGCGCAGGGGATGCCATCTCCGCTCGAAATGCCCGAGGTGCCACTTGCCGAAGATCCCGCGATGC
Source organism: Candidatus Azotimanducaceae bacterium (assembly GCA_965248075.1). Lineage (GTDB taxonomy): Bacteria > Pseudomonadota > Gammaproteobacteria > Pseudomonadales > Azotimanducaceae > VXNE01. The sequence continues at coordinate 845,899 of CBDFIL010000001.1, forward strand.
TCGTAGCCGGCCTGCGCCAGCACCTCGGCCAGGGTGACCTCCGTCACGTCGAGCCCGTAGTCGCGCCACGGGGCGACGACCGCGCGCATCAGGCCGAAGCGGATCGGGTAGCGCCCCGTCATGAGGCCCGCCCGCGTCGGCGAGCAGACCGGGGCCGTGTAGAAGCGCGTGAGCGCGGTTCCCTCCCGCGCGATGCGGTCGATGTTCGGCGTCGCGATGTCCCCGCCGAGGAAGCTCACGTCGTGGCGGCCGAGGTCGTCCGGCACGATGAGCACGATGTTGGGCAGGCCCGGCGCAGCCGCGGCAGCAGCCCCCATCAGCGCCGACAACGCGGCCAGCATCACGAATTTCACGTGGCGTCCCCTTCCGTCCATAGCCCAAGCGCTCCTCATGACCAACCCCGCGCGGGCGCAATCGGACGCACTGGCGCGGTATGCTGGCGAGCTTCCGCGAAACCGCCCAACAAGACAAGGACTACCCATGGCCAGCGATCCCGGCACGCGACACCGCAACGACAGGTACGGCGACCTCGACCGCGATCCGGCCCAGGCGCCGCCGCCGGTCCCCGCCGCCACCGTAGTGCTGTTGCGCGAGTCCCCGAAGGTCGAGGTGCTCATGCTGCGCAAGAACTCGAAGATCGCCTTCGGCGGCATGTGGGTGTTTCCGGGCGGCCGGATCGACGCGGAGGATCGCGCGGGGGACGGCGACCCGGAAGGCACCGCCCGCAACGCGGCCGCCCGCGAGACCCACGAGGAAGCAGGTATCGAATCCGCGCCGGAGGACTTCGTCTGGTTCGCCCACTGGACGCCACCGCCGAGCACGCCGAAGCGTTTCGCCACCTGGTTCTTCGCGGCCCGCGCCGGGACACACGCGGTCAGTATCGACGACGGCGAGATCAAGGACCACCAGTGGATTGCTCCGTCCGTCGCGCTGGAGCGGCATGCGGCCGGAGAGATCGATCTCGTCCCGCCCACGTGGGTGACGCTCTATCACCTCTCGCGCTACGACACCGTGGACGGCCTGCTCGAACGCTTCCGCACCACCGACGCCACGGTCTACGAGACCCACATCGGCGTATGCGACGACGGTACCCGGGTCGCGATGTGGCGCGGCGACGCCGGCTACGAGACGAACGACGCCAACGCCGCAGGACACCGCCACCGGCTCGTCATGGCCCAGGGCGGTTTCGATTTCCAGAACACCGTGATGGACTACTGAGGCGCGCCCGGGCCGGCTGACGCGCAAGGAACAGAGGACCGTAGGGGACGGGCTTGTCCCGTCCCGTGCCGAATCAGCCGCAAGCCCGGCGCGGGGGATCACAAGGGTCGGATCGGGCGACCACAAGGGTCGGATCGGGCGACCACAAGGGTCGCCCCTACAGGAGGCGCGCCGATGGATACGGGACTGACGAACAGGCGGGGCCTGGTGATCGGCGGCAGCCGGGGCATCGGCAAGGCCATCGCGCTGGAACTCGCGCGCGAGGGAGTCGACCTCGTTGTGGTGGCACGGAACGCGGACACCCTCGAGGCGTCGGCCCGGGAGATCGCCGGCGAGACCGGGCGGCGCGTGCTCCCCATGGCCTGCGACGTGACGGACCGCACGCGCGTCGACGAGACGGTCGAGCGGGCGGCGCAAGCGCTCGGCGGCCTCGACATCCTCATCAACAGCGGGTCCTATCCCGGCGGCTCGCGCACGGCGGTCGGCCGCATCGACACCATCGTCGACGAGGACTTCCTCGAGGATTTCAACGTCAAGTACATGGGCGCGCTGCGCTGCGCACGGGCGGCCATTCCCCACCTCAAGGCCTCCGGCCGGGGACGGATCGTGAACATCAGCGGGCTGAACGCCCGCATCGCCGGCAACATGAGCGGCGGCGCCCGCAACGCGTCCCTCGTGCACTTCACGCGCACGCTCGCCATGCAACTCGGTCGCGACGGCGTGACGGTAAATTGCATTCATCCCGGCCTCACGCGCACGGAACGCACGGCCGCGGTCATGCAGGCGCGCGCGGAGAAGCGTGGTTCGACGCCCGCGGAAGTGGAAGCCGCGGACTACGCCGAGGGCCGCGGGAACAGCATCGGCCGCATGGTGGATGCGCAGGAGGTCGCCTATCTCGCGGTCTTCCTGTGCTCGGACAAGTCCTGGGCGATCAACGGCGAGACGATCCCCGCCGACGGCGGCAGCAGCCCGTCGGTCTATTATTGAGCGAGACGCTCCCCCAGCCGGAATCGGCCGCGGGGAACGCACCGAAAGGAGCAGCAACCATGGTCAAGGTCAGCGACGACACCGGCGTACGCACTATCGCCCTCAACCGGCCCGAGGCACTCAATGCCTTCAACGGCCAACAGTACGACGATCTGACGGAGGCGCTGCTCGCGGCGCAGGACGACGCGGATTGCCGCGTGGTGGTACTGACCGGGACCGGACGCGCGTTCAGCGCCGGCGCGGACCTGACGGAGATGGGCGGCGGCGGGCCGCAGCCGCGCTACGGCTTCGCCGGCCTGCTCGAAGTGGTCTTCGACTTCCCGAAGCCCTTCATCGTCGCCATCAACGGTCTCGGCGTCGGCGTCGGCGCCACGATCGTCGGGACCGCGGACTTCGCGTTCATGGCCCAGACCGCCCGCCTCAGGTGCCCCTTCTCCGAGCTGGGACTGGTGGCGGAGGCGGCCAGCACGCACACCTTCCCCGCGCTGATGGGACGTCAGCGGGCGATGTGGTTCCTGATGGCCGGCGAATGGATGGGTTCCGCCGAGTGCAAGGCCGCGGGGCTGGTCCTCGACGTCTTCCCCGACGACGCGTTCATGGACAGCGTCCAGGCGCGGGCCGCACACCTCGCGGCGCTCCCGCAACAGTCGCTGGCCGAAATGAAGCGCCTGATCGCCGGGCCGGGCCGGGAACGCCTCCACGAGGCGGCAGCCGCCGAGAACGCCACCCTCGCGCAAGTGTTCGGCGGACCGGCCAACCGCGAAGCGCTCGCAGCGTTCCGGGAGAAACGCCAGCCCGACTTCTCGAACCTGTAGGGGCGACCCTTGTGGTCGCCCGTCCCCGACCCTTGTGGTCGCCCGTCCCCGACCCTTGTGGTCGCCCGTCCCCGACCCTCGTGGTCGCCCGTCCCCGACCCTTGTCGTCGCCCTTTCGACCCTCGTGGTTGCCCGCCCGGCCCTCGTGGTCGCCGTCTCTTGCCGATGAGGGTATTTTAAGACGGGACGGGACAAGCCCGTCCCTACAGCGCATGAACATCACAGCCATCCAAGACAAGGTATTCGGCGCGGCCGTCACCGGTGTCGCGCTCGGCAAGCTCACGGATGCCGACTTCGCCACCATCAAGGCGGCTTTCCTCGACTACGGGTTCCTGCTGTTCCCCGGCCAGTTCCTCTCCGACGAGGAAAACGTGGCCTTCGGCAAGCGTTTCGGCGAGCTTGAGTTCGGTGCCGCGCCGATGTCCAACCAGGAGAGACTCGGCGACGGTCGCCTGGGGAAGGTCTTCGACATCGAGTCCCAGCGCATGCGTACCAACGTCGGCAACGAAACGTGGCATACCGACTCGACCTACAAGCCCATCAGCAGCAAGTGCGCCATGCTGTCGGCGGTGGTCGTTCCCGAATCCGGCGGCGAGACGGAACTCGCTGACCTCCGGGCCGGCTATGCGGCCCTCGACCAGGGCACCCGGGATCGCATCGCAGGGCTCTGCGCCTATCACTCCACCCAGTATTCGCAGGCCAACGACGTCGGCGACTTCCCACCCCAGGACGCGAACGGCATCTACCACGGCGAAGCCTACCTGCGGCCGTTGGTCAAGGTGCATCCGGAAACGGGCGTCAGGAACCTGTTCGTCGGGCGGCACGCCTTCGGCACACCGGGTCTAGAACGTTCCGAGAGCAAGGGGTTGATCAAGTCCCTGCTGGACTTCGTGGTCTCGGACCCAGCCCGCGTCTATACGCACCGGTGGCGGCCGGGCGACACTTTGCTCTGGGACAATCGTGCCATCGCGCACCGGGCCAAGCCCTACGACTATGGCGAGCCGCGAGTACTCATCGGCACTCGCGTCGCGGGCGACCCCGAGAGCGAGCTCGCCTATTTCCCCTCGGATCCCGAAGCCGAGGCGGGTCGCGAAGCGCTGAAGGCGGAGCTCCAGCTGCTGCGCCTGGAAACCGGGGACCGTCGCTACGGGGGAACGACGGCGACCGGTCGGTAGGGGCGACGCTTGTCGTCGCCCGTGTTGACATCATGCAAGCCTTCAAGACGGGACGGGACAAGCCCGTCCCCTACAAGGCCCGCGCCGGGACCCTGCACGCACTCGGGACGGGACATGTAGGGGCGACCCTTGTGGTCGCCCGCGCCGACATCCTGCATGAATTCCGAACGGGACGACACAAGCCCGTCCCCTACGGTGCCCGCCTCGAGCCTGCGCAAGCCCTTGGGGACGGGACGAGCCCGTCCCCTGTACGCTTCTGAACAGCTTCGTGGCACCGCCGCGAAGCTGGGCAGAGCTGCCGGGAGCGACCACCCGTCCCCTGTGCCACGAGCACCGACGTAGGACTCGTGCCCCGGCGGTTTTCTGCCGCGATGGACGCCCAGTGAACAGTCCGCGCCTCGAGCGCCAGTACAGGGACAGGTGAGCATCGCGGCATGCCTGCAGCATCGGGGGAAACAACGACGAGGAGGCATGATGTCCGAATTGAACTGGTACGTCGGCGTGGACTGGGGTGGGCAGAACCACCAGGTGTGCGTGCTCGACGGCGCTGGCGCGGTGCGTGGCGAGAACGTGTTCGCGCACAGCGGGCCGGGGCTGGCGGCGATGGCGGCGTGGATCGCCGAGACGGTTGCCGCGGCGCCGTCCGAGACGGTCGGGGTGGCGATCGAGACGCCACGCGGTCCGGTGGTGGAGAGCTTGCTGGCGCACGGCCTGGCGGTGCACGCGATCAACCCGAAGCAGCTCGACCGGTTCCGCGACCGGTACTCGCCGGCGGGCGCCAAGGACGACCGCCGCGACGCGCGCGTGCTGGCCTCGGCGCTGCGCACCGACCCACAGTGCCTGCGGCGGGTACAGGCGTCCGCCCCGGTGGTCGTCGAACTGCGCGAGTGGACGCGGACCCACGACGAACTCAAAGGCGAGCGGGTGCGGCTGACCAACCGCATGCGCGACCTGCTGTGGCGCTACTACCCGGCGTTCAACCAAGTGGTCGAGGACGACCTCGCGGCGCCGTGGGCGATGGCGCTGTGGAAGCGCGTACCGACGCCAGCGGCAGCGCGCGGCATGCGCCTGTCGTCGTACGACAACTTGTTGAAAAAGCACAGGGTCCAGCGCTTCGACGCAGCCACGCTGAAGGCCCGGCTGGCGCAACGGCCGCTCGACGTAGACCCGGCGTCGATGCGCGCCGCGGAGACGCACATGCGTCTGCTGACCAAGCGTCTGGCCGTGGTGGTCAAGCAACTCGCCGAGACTCAGACCCGGATCGACGCGTTCCTGGCGGAGCTCGGCGGCGCTGATCCGGCGACCACCGGCAGCGAGGATCCGCAGCCGGGGCAGGCGAAGGGGCAGCGCGACGCGACCATCCTGCGATCCATCCCGGGAGTCGGTAGGTACGTCCTCGCCACGCTGCTCGCAGAGGCGGATGATCCCCTGCGCCGACGAGACTACCACGCCCTGCGCTGCCTGGGCGGGGCGGCCCCGGTCACCAAACAGTCCGGCCGGGTTCGCATCGTGACGCGCCGCCTCGCAGTCCATGACCGGCTGCGCGATGCCCTCGGCTACTGGGCGAGCGGGGCGGTGCAGAAAGACCCGGCGTGCAAGGCGCGATACCAGGCGCTGCGCGCCCGCGGCCACGGCCACCACCGCGCGCTGCGCTCGGTCGCGGACCGTCTGCTGTTCGTGGCTTGCACGATGCTGCGCGACGGCACGGTGTTCGACCCGCAGCACGCCCCGGCATGAACGGCGCGCGTTGCGCATCGTCGCGCAGGGAGCGTAGCGACCGTAGCGCGATGCGCAACGCGCGCACGTCCCGCCCGGGCGGGACGTGCGTCGAACACGGCAACCCGCCAACCCGCCAACCCCTCGAAACACCGGAGGCAACGGCCTACTGACCATCCCAGCCAAAATGCACGAAACAGCACTTGCAGAACCGTGAACAGTCCTACCGCTGCGGGTCCACCAGGTACTTCTCGCCCGTCGCCATGCGGCCATAAGCCGCGACGGCCTCGGGCGAAACCGCTTCCGCCAGCGACACCGTCTTCGTGTAGCTGCTGGCAAACGTCGTCCTGATCTCGTCTGCGACCCGTTGCCGCAGCCGCTCCGCGGCTTCCGGGCCGACGCGATTCAGGAACAGCCGCAACAGCCAGCCGCCCATGCCCCAGGCCATGCCGAATGCGCGTTCGAACACCGTCGCACCACGCTGCAGGCCGCCGTATATGTACAACTGCTTGTGGACCGCCGTGCCATAAGGCGTTGCCGGCCCGCCGGCGCGCGCCTGCGCGACTTCCATCGCGGCCAGGATCTGACCGCCCAGCCGTCCTCCGCCGGTGGCATCGAAAGCGAGCGTCGCGCCCGTCTCGGACAGGGCTTCGACGAGGTCGTTCTCAAACGCGTCGAGACTCGAGTTCACGACGTGCCGGGCGCCGATGCCGCGCAGCAGCTCGACGTGCTCCGCGCGACGCACGACGTTGACGAGCCCGATGCCCTCCGCCGTGCAGACCTTCTGCAGCATCTGGCCGAGGTTCGACGCCGCCGCCGTGTGCACGAGCGCGGTGTGCCCTTCGAGGCGCATCGTCTCCACCATGCCGAGCACGGTCAGGGGATTCACGAAACAGGAGGCGCCTTCCGCGGGCGTCGTGCCCTGGTGCAGCACCAGGCACTCGTCGGCGCGACTGCGCTTGAACTGCGAGTACATCGCGCCGCGCCAGGTGGCCACCGTCTTGCCGAGCAGCGCCTGCGCGGCGGCGCTTTCGCCGGCCGCGACCACGACGCCCGCACCCTCGTTGCCGCAGGCCATCGGCCGGTCGGTGCGAACCGCCATCATCGCCGCCGCTTCCGGCGGCAGCTCGAGGCGCACGCCGGAGCCGTCTTCCAACGCTTCCGCCGACGCCGGGTCGGCGCGCCCGAGCAGCAGCCCGAGGTCCGACGGATTGATGGGCGCCGCTTCGACGCGGATGAGTACCTCGTCCGCGCGCGGTTCGGGCTGCGGCACGTCGGCCACGGCCAGTTCGATATGACCGTCCGAACGAACGGTCGACTGCATTTGCAACATCGTGCGCGCCCTCCTACAGGACTTCTTCGGCCATCATGCGTAGCGTGTCCTTGTCCGCCGCGCCGACGTTCAGCATGGTGACGGGACTGTCCTTCCACGCCTGCAGGCGCTCGCGAATCCGCTCCCGCGGGCCGAGCAGGGAGATCTCGTCGCAGAGCTCGTTCGGCACCGCCGCGATCGCCTCGTCCCGACGTCCGGACAGGAAGAGCTCCTGGATGCGATCGGCCGCCTCCCCGAATCCCATGCGGGTCACGTGGTCCTTGTGCACGTTGAAGCTCTTCGCGCCCATGCCGCCCACGTAGAACCCGACGTTCTGCTTCACCTGGTCGATGGCCCGCTGCACGTCATCGTCCACGATGACCGTGGCCGACGCCGCAATCTCGAAGTCGCGGTTCCGGATCGCCATCGCGTCCCTGTACTGGTCCATCATCCGGTACGGCGACAGGAACATGGGAATCCACCCGTCGCAAATCTCGGCGCCCATCGCGACGTTCTTCGGGCCTTCGGCGCCGAGATAGACCGGAATGTGCTCACGGACCGGGTGCAGGATCAGCTTGAGCGGCTTGCCGAGGCCGGTACCGCCCTGCAGCGGCAACTGGTAATGGTTGCCGTCGAAGGCGACGGGCTCGTCGCGCGAGACGACCTTGCGGAAGATCGACACCCACTCCCGCGTGCGGGCAAGCGGTTTCGGATAGGGCTGACCGTACCAGCCCTCGACCACCTGCGGCCCGGACACGCCGATGCCCAGGATGAGCCTGCCATTGGAGAGGTAATCAAGCGCCACCGCGTGCATCGCGGCGCTGGCCGGCGTGCGCGCGGAGATCTGCATGATCGACGTGCCGAGTTTGATGCGCTCCGTATGCGCGCCAATCCAGGTCAGCGGCGTGAAGCAGTCCGCGCCGTAGATCTCCGATGCCCAGACGGTGTCGTAGCCGAGTGCCTCGGCTTCCCTGGCGAGTTCGACGAGGCGCGCGCCGCCCGGCGGTCCGAACGGACCGATGCCCAATCCCAGTTTCATGTCCTTGCCCCTGCCGAAAACCGGCAAGTGTACGCGTTCCGGGGTGCGCAGCCGAGGCGGACAGTTCGCTCACGTCTGCGGCGACTGGCCAACGAGGCCGCCGCGACAGGGACGATCAGGCGGAGGCAGCCACTCGCGGCGCGATGACCCCGAGTTCGATCGAGCTCTCCACCACGTCGCGAATCGTCTCCTCCACCGGCCGAATCGTCGCACCGAGCACCGTCTTCGCCTTCCTGCAGTCATTGACGACGCGCGAGTCCGGCGTCACCGGGTCGCCGCTGTCCGTGACGGTCGCCGGCGCGCCGACTTCGAACGCCGGGAAGTGGTTCCGGATGATCCGAACGACCTCCGTCCCGAGCCGCAGCGCGGAGCGTCCGCCGCTGCCGTGCATCAGGTAGCGGGGGCCGCCGTGCGTTGCAGCGTGGTCCACCGCCGACTCTGCCGCCAGTCGGTGCGCCTTCACCAGGTCCCGCACGTCGATGATGTTGTAGAACATGTCCTGCTTCGACGGCCAGCTGGGCTGCATGCCTCCCGCGAGGCGGCCGATCTGCTCGATCCACTGTCCGACCTGCGCCTTGAAGAGGATCGGGCCGCAGATCATGGCCGGGTTCATCGTGACGGCGTCCCAGCGCCCGTCACCCTCGTCCGCCGCGTCGTTGATGAGCCGTTCGGTATCCACCTTGCTGCGGGAGTAGGAGTTGCGGGGATGCGCCCAGATCGCGGCATCCACGCCGTCGCTGGCCCAGTCCGTCTCCGTCCACTCGTAGCCCACCGGCAGCGACGCCACCCGGTCATGCCCTCTCGGCAGCGGCATCGCCCGGCTCCCGGCGACCGCCGCCATGGAACTCGTGTAGAGGAGCCGCCGCACGCTCGCGCTGTCGTTCACCGCGTCGATCACGTTGCGCGTACCCACCAGGCCGCCGTCATACACGTCCTGCGCCACGTCGCCGCTGCCGAGCGGTTGCGATTTGCCGTCCGCGGAGTTGCCGAGCACGGCCGCGGTATGAAAGACCCCCACACACCCTCTGAACGCCGCATGGTAGGAACCTGCCACGAAGAGGTCGCAGCCGTCGACGATCTCGACGTTGGGCAGACGCCCGAGGTACGCCACCGCGTCCTGGCCGCGCCAGGAAGTGGCGTCCCGAATACAGGCGCGCACGCGGTAACCGTGAATGGCCAGTTCACGCACCATGTGTGCACCCGTGAACCCGGAGCATCCGGTGACGGCCACGGCACCGTCGTTGGGAGAGATGGCTGTCATGCTGCGCTGTCCTGGCGACTCGACGAAGCCACGCATTGTAGCTTTCCACGGTGGGTCCACCGCGCAGACATGCAAGGAACATGGGTGCATGGGTGGGGCGACGCGCGCCAGCGGCTCGCGGAGGCGCTTTTCGTGACCCAGTTAAATCAATGGCTTACGTTTATGTTCCATGAAAGTTTCCCCCCCGGCGCGCCGGGGCACTGACGTGCAGGAAACAAGGGCGGCGGCCGCCGCCTGGGCACCTTGAGTTATGTTAAATGGCGTTCTGCCAACCCGTTGAATTAAAAGGAGTTCGGTTTTTGTTCCATGCGAGGGGACGCTTTTGTGGCGTCTCGTCTCGAATTCGTGCACGGCCCCCACACGGGCGACCACCAGGATCGCGCGCCTCAGCGTTGGTTCCGCGGGAGTTTCGCGCCAGCGAAACTCCCAACGCGACCGCAGGTCGCGCCCCCTACCTGCCCATCGTGTTCGGCAGCCACAGCACGATTTCAGGCGCGGCGAGCAGCACGGCGACGGTCAGCACGTCCGCCACGAAGAACGGCCCGATGCCGCGGAACACGTCCTGCAGGGGGATCTCCAGCGACCGGCCGGACGCATCGCGCAACTCTCGCGAGACGCCGGCCACCACGAAGCAGTTGAGACCGATCGGCGGCGTGATGAGGCAGATCTCGGCCATCTTGACGACCACGATGCCGAACCAGATGGGGTCGTATCCGAGCGCCACCACTGCGGGAAAGACCACCGGCAGTGTCAGCACCAGCATGCCGATGGCATCCATGAACATGCCGAGCACGGCATAGGCGAGGAGGATGCAGATGACGATGACGATCGGCGGCATGTCGAGCGTCACCACCCAGTCCGCGAACACCTCCGGCAGCCCCGCGAAACCCAGGAAGCGTACGAACAGGAACACGCCCCACACCAGTGTGAAGATCATCACCGTGAGCTTCGCGGTCTCCATCAGCGCTTCCGTGAGCCGGTCGCGCATCTGGCGCAGCGACCGTTGCTGGTACGCCCGCACGAAGTACATGCAGAACACCACCATCGCCCCGAGCGCACCCGCCTCCGTCGGCGTCGCGGCGCCGGTGTAGAGCGCACCGAAGACGATCCCGACCACCAGGAAGATCGGCAGCGCGCCCGGCACGCTGGCGAATCGCTCGCGCCAGGTATAGCCCGTGACCGGACGCCCGAGTTCCGGTCGCGCCGCGCACATCCCGACGATCAGGGCGGTATAGATGAGCACGGAGACAACCCCTGGCAGGAGGCCGGCCAGCAGCAGCTTGCCCACCGACTCCTCCACGATGATCGCGTAGATCACGAGGATCGCCGATGGGGGAATCAGCGACGCCAGCGTGCCGCCGGCGGCGATCACCCCGGCCGTCAGGCGCTTGCCGTATCCGCTGCCCAGCATGTCCGGGATGGCGACGCGGGAGAACACGGCGGCCGTCGCGGTCGAGGCGCCGGACACGGCCGCGAACCCCGCGCTCGCGAACACGGTCGAGACGGCGAGCCCGCCCGGCACCCAGCCGATCCAGCGCCGCGCCGCTTCGAACAGGCGCGTCGTGAGTCCGGCATGGAACGCGAGAAAGCCGATCAGGATGAAGAGCGGCAGGACGGAGAGGGGGTACGTCACGGTCTTCGAATGGGGGATCGTCCCGGCGATGGCGCCCGCCACGCTCCAGCCCTTCAGGACCAGGAGCCCGAGGAACCCCGTCAACGCCGCGGCGACGTAGACGCGCACGCCGAGCGCCACCAGGGCGACCAGCACCCCGACACCCAGGATCCCGATCCAGAAGTCGTCGAGGCCCATCATCGCGGGACCCCGTCGTCATCCGTCAGCCCGGCGGCACCGTCACCGCCGGCCAGCAGGATCTCTTCCTGCGCGCGCTCCGCCGCATCCTTGACCGATGGGACACCCACCGGCTCGAGCCCCGGCGCCGCGACGAGGCGCAGATATCCCGCCAGCTGCAGCGTGAGCCTCGCCAGCAGAACGGACAGCGCGACCGGCACGACCAGCTTGGCCGGCCACGTCGGGATCTCGATGTCGATCGTGCTGTCGCCGAACTCGAACGCCCGTCCGAAGTGGTCCCAGGAGTACGGGATGAGTACGGCGACAATGAACGCCGCCAGCCCCGTGCCCAGGGCCTCCAGCAGCCACTTGGGACGCCCGGCGAGCCTCAGCACCAGCATCTCCATCCGCACGTGTCCGCCGACGCGCTGCACGAACGCGATCGACAGCACGGCGAACCCCACCATCAACACTTCCACGATGTCGATGTAGCCGAAGATCGGCGCATCGAAGACGGTACGCAGAACGATCTGCACCACGCCGAGCAGCATGAGTAGGGAGATCAGTATTGCCGCGCAGAGGTTGAGGCCGTTCTCCAGCCGTCCGAGCAGGCGGTCCAGCCGTTCGAGCACGCGTCCGGCGAGGTCAGGCATGGTGGTGCAGGCTCATGTGAAGTCCTCGACCCTCGTCGGCAGCGCCGGCCCGTGCGTGCGGGACGGCCGCACCGATCCGACCCGGTTATTCGTAGGAGTCGTAGGAGTGTCCGGCGGCAGCGAACACCGCCTCCACCAGTCCCCGCGCATCGAATCGATCGCCGTTGTCCGCGATCCAGGCCTCGATCACCGGTCCCCCGGCACGCGTGCGAAACTCCGCCAATTGCTCGTCCGAATAGCGGATCTCCGCGAGACGCCCGCGCAGCATCGGCAGGTTCGTGGCGTCGATGTCCCGATACGCCTGGAACTGGGCCGCGATGACCTCTTCCTTCAGGTCCGCCAGGAGCGCCTGGTACTGCGGGGGAAGCTCCCGGTAGGCGCGGATCGAAAAAGCCAGCGGGCAGTCCGACGTGCCCGGCGCCATGTTGCCCGTGAACCAGTCGGCCACCTCGTGGATGCGATAGGAGACATGGCCGTAGGTGAAGGGGAACGACGCGGCGTCCATCGTTCCCTGCTGCACGCCGGTGTAGACCTCCGTGGCCGTGGAACTCGCCGGGGTCGCGCCGAGGAGCCTCATGGCCTGCCCGAGTCCGCCGCCGGCACGGACCGTCAGTCCCTGCCAGCCGGAAAGCTCCGTCGGCGGCTCGCCCCGGCCCAGGAATTCGTACTGGGGAAGGAAGGTCGACGTGTAGACCATGGCGTTCCAGCGCGCGAGTTCCCGCTCGACCGCCGGATGCGCGTACACGGCTTCCCGGATGCGACGATCCTGCTCCGGATCGCTCATCGGCAGGAAGGGCATGGTCAGCACCATCAGTGCCGGGTTCTTCCGCGGGTGATAGAAGTTGCAGAACATCGCCGCCTGGAAGGCGTCGATCGCGAGACCGTCGAGATTCTCCCGGGACTTCGAGAGCGCTTCCCCGTAGTGCAGCCGCATGCGCCAGCTGCCGCCAGTACGGGCTTCGACCCGAGCCGCGAGTTCGTCGGCCATTGCCGTCCCCGCGCGTTGCTTGCCCCACAGCGAGACGTCCCACCTGAGTGCCGGGCCCTCGACCACGGGCTCGGCCGTCACAAAGACACCGCCCGTCAGGAGGAGGAGCGCCAAGCACAGGCGCACGAGAACCGGCTGCGATCGCATCTTCATGCGCCGAAGGCTAACAAGCGCGCCGCAGCCAGGCCACCGCGCGCCGGCCACCACTGCCCGGGCACAAGCCGCCTTGGGGCTCGCCGTCAGCCTCCCACGGCCCGCACCGCCCCGGCCGGCCCCGCGTACTCGGCCTCGCCGACGCCCTCATGGCCGAGGTGATGGCGCACGAGGAAGTCGAAGGCGCCATGCGCCTGCTCCTCTGTCGCGAGATCCGCCTTGGCAAAGCGCGCGGCTTGTGCCGAGATCGGCCGCGGCGCGCGCGCCCTCAGGTGCGCTTCTGCAACCCGTTCCATCATCACGAACCACGTCACCGCCTGCCTGACCGACGCACCCCCCGCAAGCAGCCCGTGATTGCGCAGCACTACCGCCCGGTGCGGACCGAGAGCCGCCGCGATCCTGGCGCCGCAGTCGAGGCTCTGCACCTGGACCTCCTCGTCGTCGAACATCGCGTGGTCCTCGAAGAAGACGCAGGCTTCCTGGGTGATTGGCTCGAAGAGCCTTGCTTCGGCGGCGAACGGTGTCCCGAAGGGCGTATGTGTATGCGCGACGCTCACCAGATCGGTACGCGCCGCGAGGATCGGCCAATGGATGTGGTAGGCGGGCCAGTTGGTTTCGCCGTCGCCCTCCACCAGCGTTCCGTCCGGCCCGACCAGAACGAGGTCCGCGACGCGCGCCTCGGTAAAGGGGACATCGGTCCGCAGCAGCCAGAAGCAGTCCGTCCGTTCCGGGTCCCGGGCGCTGATGTGACCGTCGCCGAGGTCGCCCCAGCCGAACTTGCCGAAGATGCGGTAGCCCAGCGCCGTCTCGCGCTTGCGCGCGGCCCGCAGTTCGTTGGCGGTCGCCATGGTCAGATCCTCCAGACGTCGATGCGTTCGGAACGCGTCACCGTAGGTTCGAGAATAGTGGGGAACGGCGCTCCATACCAGTGCACCGGCGCCAGTCTGCCCGACGTTGGCTCAGCGCCCGGATCCCTTCACGAAACCCTCGATCGCCGCCCGGATTTCCGGCGTGGAGAGCGGTGCGTTGTGGCTCCCGGCGAACTCGACGACCTGCGGCGGGACCGGCAACAGGTCCACGAAGGCCCGGGATTCCGCCATCGGTATGACATTGTCGTCCCGGGCGTACAACACGAGCACATCCCGCGGCAGCCGGTCGACCGAGCGCGACGCGTCGATGTCGTGCCGCAGGAGCCAGCCCACGGGGAACACCGGAAAACGGCCTTGCGCGACGCGCTCAAGGCTCACGTAGGGACTGAGCAGGATGAGCCCGTCCACGGCGGTTGCAGCGGCCGCGAGCGCAGCGATCCCCGAGCCCAGGCTGCGGCCGAACAGGATCGTCTCGCGCCCCCGGCCAAACCGGTCCCGCATGGCTTCCACGATAGCGCGTGCATCCGCGACCAGATCCGCAGCGGTCGGCGTCCCGTCGCTCCCTCCGTAACCGCGGTAGCACATCAGCACCGTGGTGGCGTCGAGACGGGCGAAGTCGTCCACCCGTCCCGAGACGTCTTCCGCGTTGCCGCCGAAATAGATCAGGAGCGGTCCGACCGATGCCTCGTTGACGGTCCAGCCGCGCAGGGTGATCTCCCCCCGGGGCAGCGCTACCCGCGCGATATTCGGGCCCACGGGTTCCACCCCCACCGGACGCGGGTAGAAGATCAGGCGGTGCTGGACCAGGAACAGCAGGACGCAGATCCCGGTGTACGCCGCCGCGCCGACGACCAGTACCTGCAGCAGTCCCTTCATCGACCACACCGGGCCGGACGTTGGCCGTCGATTGGCCTTGGATGCCGCGTTTCGGTAGGCTGCGCAATCCGCATTCGGGGGACTATAGCTTGGCCGCTCAAGAAATCCGCCACGACTGGACCCGCGACGAGGTGCTGGCCCTGTTCGACCGCCCCCTCAACGACCTCCTGTTCGAAGCACAGGCGATCCATCGGCGCCACCACGCCGCCAACGAAGTGCAGGTCAGTACGCTGCTCAGCATCAAGACGGGGGGCTGTCCGGAAGACTGCAAATACTGCCCGCAGAGCGTGCACTACGACACCGGCGTCGACACGCACAACGTTCTCCCGATCGACGACGTGATCACGGCCGCGGGCAAGGCGCTCCAGGCCGGCGCCACGCGCTTTTGCATGGGCGCTGCCTGGCGCGCCCCGACCAATGCCCAGACGCGCAAGGTGTGCGAACTGGTGCGCGCCGTGAAGTCGACGGGTATGGAGACCTGCGTGACCCTCGGCATGCTGACCCCCGGGCAGGCGCAGGAACTCGCCGATGCCGGCCTCGATTACTACAACCACAATCTGGACACATCGCCCGAGTATTACGCGGAGATCATCACGACGCGCAACTACCAGGATCGTCTCGACACGCTCGCGAACGTGCGTGACGCGGGCATGAAGGTGTGCTGCGGCGGCATCGTCGGGATGGGCGAGACCCGCGCGGACCGGGCCGGGTTGCTGGTCGAACTCGCGAACCTCCCCGAACACCCGGAGTCCGTCCCCATCAACAACCTGGTCCAGGTCGAGGGGACACCGCTGTACGGTTCCGACCCGCTGCCGCCCCTCGAACTCGTCCGCTGCATCGCCGTCGCACGGATCCTGATGCCCGGTTCGGTCGTGCGCCTCTCCGCCGGGCGCACCGACCTGAGCGAAGAGACACAGGCGCTCTGCTTCATGGCTGGTGCGGGTTCGATCTTCTGCGGCGACCGGTTGCTGACGACACCCAATCCCCGGTTCGACGACGACATGGAGATGTTCGAGGACCTGGGGATCGCCGCGCAGACGCTATAGCTGCGGCGCAGGCCATGCGCTTCTTTGACGACATTCCGGACGACTACCGGTCCGTGGTCGGAACGTGGGCCCTGACAGAGGCCAGCCTGATCGCCTTCGCCAGGGCGTGGGATCCGCAACCCTTCCACACGGATCCAGTCGCGGCGGACCAGTCCGTGTTCGGTGGTCTCGTGGCCTCCTCCGCGCACCTCTTCGCGATCTGCACGCGCCTCTTTTTCGACCACGAGGATCGCATCCAGACGGTGGCGATGCTTGGCAAGGACAAGCTGCGCCTGCCGAATCCCGCGCGCGCCGGGACCACGCTCACCTACGAGACCCGCTGCGTCGGCAAGCGCGCCTCGGGCAGCCGGCCGGACGCCGGTATCGTCACACTGGCCGACACGGTGACGGACGACACCGGCGCCGTGGTGCTGAGCCAGGAAGTCACCCTGCTCGTGGCGCGCGCCTGAGACCGGAGACACGTTCGTGCTGTTGATGATCGACAACTACGACTCCTTCACCTACAACGTCGTGCAGTACCTCGGCGAACTTGGCGCGGACGTCGTGGTGCATCGGAACGACGAGATCACCCCCGACGAGGTCGCACGCATGGCACCGGAGCGGATCGTGCTCTCGCCTGGCCCCTGCACGCCCAACGAGGCCGGCATTTCGCTCGACGTCGTGCGGCGTTTCGGCGGCTCCATCCCGATCCTCGGCATCTGTCTCGGACACCAGAGCATCGGCCAGGCCTACGGCGGGGACGTGGTGCGCGCGCGGGAAGTCATGCACGGCAAGCTCTCCACCATCCATCACGCCGGGGGCGGTGTCTTCGCCGGTCTGCCCGGCGAATTCGAGGCCACGCGCTACCACTCGCTCGTCGTGGCGCGGGATACGCTCCCCGACTGCCTGGAGGTCACCGCCTGGACGACGTTGCCCGACGGTTCGCCGGACGAGATCATGGGGGTCCGGCATCGCGAGCATCCCGTCGAAGGCGTGCAGTTCCATCCGGAGTCCATCATGACGCCCGTGGGCCACGACGTGCTGCGCAACTTCCTCGCCGCGGGAGATAATTGACGGCGCAACCCACCAGGAGTGCGGCATGGACATGCAGGGCGCGCTGGAACGGCTGAGCGCCGGCGATCACCTCACCCAGGAGGAGACCCGCGCGGTCTTCGACATCGTCATGGCCGGCGAAGCGACGCCGGCCCAGATCGGCGGGGTCCTGATGGCCCTGCGCGTGCTCGGCGAGTCCACCGCCGAGGTGGCCGGCGCCGCACAGGCGATGCGGGCCGTCTCGACCAAGGTCGCCGTGGATGTGCCGCATCTGGTCGATACCTGCGGCACCGGTGGCAGCGGCGCAGCCAAGCTCTTCAACGTCTCGACCGCCGCGGCATTCGCGGCGGCGGCCGCGGGCGCCCATGTCGCCAAGCATGGCAACCGCGGCATGACGAGCAAGAGCGGCAGCGCCGACGTGCTCGAAGCGGCCGGCGTACGGCTGGACCTCGACCCGGGGCAGATCGCCCGCTGCATCACGGAAGTCGGCATCGGCTTCCTGTTCGCCCAGGCCCACCACACCGCCATGCGCCATGCGGGACCCGTGCGCCGGGAACTCGGCGTGCGCACGGTATTCAATGTACTCGGTCCGCTGACCAACCCCGCGAACGCGACGCGACAGGTCATCGGCGTGTTCGCGCGCGACTGGCAACGGCGCGTCGCCGAGGTGGCAGCCCTGCTCGGCGCGGAACGCGTACTCGTCGTGCACTCGGACGGGCTCGACGAACTGTCGGTGGCGGGTCCTTCCCATGTGGTGGAGCTCGATGCCGGCAACATCACGGAATACGACATCGAGCCGGCGGACTTCGGCCTCGCCACGCATCGTATCGGCGGACTGCACGCCGACTCCCCGGCTGAGAGCCTCGCGCTGGTGAAAGCCGCCCTCAGCGACGCCCACGAAGCCGCAGCCGATCTCGTGGCGCTCAATGCCGGAGCGGCCATCTATGCTTCCGGCGTGACGCTCAGCCTGTCCGACGGCGTGGCGATGGCGCAGGATGTCATCGGGACGGGTCAGGCGTACGAACGCCTGACCGAACTCGCGAGAATCTCGCAGCTCATCGCCGACACATGACGATCCTCCACGAGATTCTCGCGCACAAGGTGCGTGAGGTGGCCGAACGCCGGGCGCAGAGATCCCTTGCAGACATCCGCAGCGCCGCCAAGGCCGCACCGCCCGTTCGAGGCTTCGCGACGGCATTGCGGCAGCGCAGGCCCGGCGTCATCGCCGAGATCAAGAAGGCGTCGCCGAGCAAGGGCGTCATACGCGATGACTTCGAGCCCGTCGAGATCGCCCGCGCCTACGAGGACGCCGGCGCCGCATGTCTCTCGGTATTGACCGACGAACGCTACTTCCAGGGGCAGGACGCAGACCTCGTGGCGGCGCGGGACGCGACCGCGTTGCCGGCGCTGCGCAAGGACTTCGTCGTGGACGCCTACCAGGTGTTCGAGGCGCGCGCCCTCGGCGCGGACTGTATCCTGCTGATCGTGTCCGCACTCGACGCCGACCGGCTCCGGCAGTTCGACGCGCTCGCCCGGGAACTCGGCATGGACGTCCTGATCGAAGTGCACGACGCCGCCGAACTCGACACCGCCCTCACCCTGACGCCAGCCCTGCTCGGCATCAACAACCGTGACCTGAAGACATTCGAGACCTGCCTCGACACGACCCTCGCGCTGTTGCCGGCCATCCCGCAGGGCGTCACCGTGGTCACGGAAAGCGGCATCCACACCCGCGAGGACGTGCAGCGGATGCGGCGCGCCGGGGTCGGGGCGTTTCTCGTCGGCGAGGCGTTCATGAGAGAGGCGGATCCGGGCGCCGCGCTCCGGTCCCTGTTCGAGTAGTGCGGGCAACCGGGCGTGCCCGGAACCTACAGCCCCGGCCCCGGTCGCAGCGGCGACCCGTCATGGAAACGCGAGAAGCGAAACCGCGTCAGGTCGTGTCCCGGGGGGTCCCCGAGCACCAGGTTGGCCATGACCTTGCCGGCCCCCGGCCCGATGCCGAAACCGTGTCCGCTGAAACCCGTGGCGACGAATAGTCCGGGGCGGTCGGCGACCGCATCCATGACAGGCACGACATCCGGGGTTACGTCGATCATGCCGGCCCAGGACTCCACGAACGGGATGTCCGCGAGCGCGGGCAGCCTGCTGTCCAGCGCGTCCCTGGCCCGCGCCAGTGCCCGCGTGGAAGGTACCGGGTTCAGCACCCGGGTTCGTTCGAAGGGGCTCTCGTCCTCGTCGCTCCACGTCGGCGGCTTCATGCGGTCGAAAATCCCGTCGAATCGCAGTCGGATGCCGCGCGCGCTGCCGGCCAGGCTGCCGACGTAACGGCGGAGGTATCGAAAGGAGTCGAGCCCCACGAAGTGCTCGTTGTTGCCGACGGACGCGACGGTATAGCCACCGTCCTGGCGGCGCCGCACACCCAGGTCCGGCGCCGAGGCGTTCCCGTCGTACACGTCCGGAGCCTGCGCCGTGCGCGCCACCGTCGCTCGAACGGTGAGCTGCGGCAAGTCGAGCCCGAGGTGGCGCAGCAGCAACGAACTCCACGCTCCACCCGCGCAGACCACCGCCTTCGCACCGACAAAGCCCCGTTCCGTGACCACACCGGACACGGCGCCGGCCTGCAAATCGACGCCCCGAACCGCACAATTTTCGATGACGCATCCGCCGGCGCGCTGCAGGGCCCTCGCCAGTGCCGGGACCGCACGGAAAGGCTCGGCCCCCGCGTCGCTCGGCGTGTACAGGGCCCCCGCGTAGCGTCCCGGCGGACCCTGGATCAACTCGTCTACCTCTCTCGGACCCAGCACCCGCGTGTCCAGTTGATGCTGCTCGGCTGTCGCGAGCCATGCCTCGTGGCGGGCCAGTTGCCGCTCGGTGTCGGCCAGGTACGCCACACCCCGGCGTATGAAGCCCACGTCCTCGCCGATCTCCTCGCCGAGTCCTGCCCAGATGTCCTGGCTCTCCATGGCGATCGGCAGTTCGTCCGCGTCCCGGCCCTGCTTGCGGATCCAGCCCCAGTTGCGGCTCGACTGCTCCCCTGCCACCCGGCCCTTCTCCAGAACCGCCACGCGCACGCCCCGCTTCGCAAGGAACCACGCCGTGGAGACCCCGATCACGCCGCCACCGATGACGACCACATCGACACTCTCCGGGAGCGCGTCCTGGAAGGCGATGGGGCTGCGTTCGCTGTAGATCATCAGTGGCTCCCCAGAATACACCGACCGTAGGGGACGGGCTTGTCCCGTCCCGCCGCCAAGGCCTTGCACGACTTCGACACGGGCGACGACCCGTGCCGCCAGTTGGCATCGCCGCGGAGCCGATGTTAGCGTTGCCCGATGGCTACTCTCAAAGAAGCGATAGGCCTGCTCGAAGCCGGCGACTGGGACGCGGCCCACGCGATCGTGCAGCGGGACTCGTCGACGCACGGCAGTTGGGCGCACGGCATCGTACACATTGTGGAGGGCGACCTCCCGAACGCCGGCTACTGGTACCGCAAGGCGGGGCGAGACCTGCCGACCGACGCCGCGGCCGCGGTCGGCGCGGAAATCGCCGCGCTGAAGGCCGCGGCCGATCAGGCCTAGGGGCCGGCGCCGTGGAACGGCGCCGGCTCGTAGGTCGGTCAGGCTGGGCGGCGAGCGGCGCCAACGGCGCCGGTTTGACGGGCGCTAGCCCGCATTTCTCACCAATGCGACGAATGATGCCCGAACGACGCCGGAACGGACGGCGAATGTATGGGGAATTCGTGATATTGCGTTCACAGCCGGTGGGTTGGCGTGCAAAGGGGCGAAAAAAGGGGAATTCGGGTGGCGCCAAGGGTCATTGGGGTGCTGACCTGGGCGCCGCCAAGGTTGCCGGACAGGTACAACCGCTGGCGAGATGCCAGTGGCGGCGAAAAGTCGGAGAACCGAGCGTTGCGTCAACAACGCAATGGCATGGCCTGGAGGTTGTACAGAATCTGTCGGAACAGTGCGGCGCGCGGCCAGGACTCGGAGAAGGACAACTTGATGCGGCGCACGCTGACGCGCACCCGCACGCCGACCTTGAGCAGCTTGTCGCGAATCGTGCCGCACTGCGCCTTGGCCAGCCGCGTTCCGGCGAGTCCGACGCGACGCAGCGTCTGCATCAGCACATAGGCGAACGAGGCGAAGTACAGGCGCAGTTGGTTGGCGTGCATCGTGGCCGTGCTGGTACGGTCGGCGAACAGGTCGAGTTGCTGTTCCTTGATGCGGTTCTCCATGTCGCCGCGCGCACAGTAGAGCTTCTCGTACAGGGTCTGTTCGTCCATCGCCTCGGTCGCGATGTTGGTCACCACGAAGCGCGGGTTGGGGCCGAGCGCGGAGTGCTCCACGCGCGCCACCACGCGCCGCGACCGCGACCAACTGCGCGCCGCGTAGCGCAGCGCGTCGAAGCGCCGCGTCGTCTCGCCCGTCATTTCGGCCATGACGCGCGTCTCGTACAGCGTCGCCGCGACCATGCCCGTCAAGCGCGGGTTGACCGGCAGCCCGAGTACGTAATCCACGCCGCACGCCTCGCACCACGCCATGAGGTCCTCGCGGCAAAAGCCGCCGTCGCCGCGCACCACGACGCGCGTCGCCGGCCAGCGCGCGCGGATCGACGCGACGATCCGGTCGAGTTCCGCAACCGTGCCCGCCGCGCCGTCGACCGACGCCGAGCGCAGCCGCGCGCACAGCAGGTGCTCGCCGCAGAAGACATAGAGCGGCAGGTAGCAGTAGCTGTCGTAATGACCGTGGAAATGGCGCCCTTCCTGCATACCGTGCAAGGTGTCGTCGGTGGCGTCGACATCCAGCACAATGCGCGCCGGCGGCGTCTCGTGCGCCTCCAGGAACGTCTCCACCAGCAACCCGTCCATCGCCGCCATGTCCGCCACGATCTTCTTGTAGCGATGCGCCGCGGCGTCCGCCGCCAGCGTCAGTTCCAACCGGTTCAGCGTGCTCTTGCCAGCCAGCGGCTTGCCGCGGTCCGTCTCCCGCTGGCGACGTGCGCCCACCACATCCTCGCAATCGCACAGCAGCGCCAGCAGCCGGTCTCGGCACAACTCGTCGTGATCGTTCAGATCCTCGTACCCCAGACAGATGCCCAGCACGCGCTGCTTCACCAACGTCTCCACGCGATGCTCGATGCGCCGTGGATCGCGGTGGTCCGAAAAACACTCACCCAGACGCTTCAGTATCCCGACCCGTTCCTCCAACTCCCGCAACGCCAGCCCGCCGCCGTCCGTCGCAATCTCGCCGCCATCGAAAACACCCACCACCGCGCGCTTTCCAAGACCTCCAAACTTCAGTTGCGATGCGCTACACTCCGTTCCCATAAGGCCGCGTCTCCGGTGTCCGTAAATGCTTGTTCCAACATACATTTACGCCCAGAACGCGGCCTTTGTTCAACCCCCTTGGTGAGAAATGCGGGCTAGGGGCGCCCGGTCCCGGGGGGCGACCGGCGCGATGGCCGCTTCTCCGCCTCCCCGTCTGCGCACCCGGACACCATCCCGTCGTCCGGCGCGCGGGCGAGGAGACCATGAGAAGGTTCGTCATCGGACTGCTCGGGCTCTTTCGACGCGTATCGCTCGCCGTGCGGCGCATGCGCGGTACGACCGAAGAAGACCTCGCCGCCCGACGCGTGGTCAGCGGCCAGGCCTGGGACGAGTTCTGCGACACCCTGAAAGCGGCCGGGACGTCCCTCAACTTTCCCGGCGCACCCCGGGACGCCTTCAACCAGGCCGAGGGCTATCGATACCTGACCCGCCTCACCCGGGCGGGGCTCATGGCCTTCGTCGAGCACGCGGACCCGCGCGCTCCCGTACTCCATCGCGTCGCCCACGAGACCGTCAAGCTCGGCGCCGACAACCCCGACAACTACTACCAGACCGCGGCGATCTCCGGGGCCTACACCTATTGCATCACGGGCCGGCGCAACACGGTGACGTACCTCGGCTTCGGCACGCAGGCCGGGCACTACGGCCAGGGCGGCGGCCTGCCTCCCACCGGCTACATCGAGGCCGGAGAGATCGAGACGGACGCGGACGGACGTTTCGAGCTGATCCTGAGTGCCGAACCCCGAGCGGGCAACTGGCTGCCCATGACGGCCGAGAGCGGCACGCTGATCGTGCGCCAGACGTTCCTCGACCGGCAGACCGAGATCCCCGCGGACCTGCACATCGAGCGCATCGACTGCGCGGAAGAGGAGCGCAGCCCGACCCCGCTCACCCCGTCGCAGATCGAGCAGGGCCTGCGCTCCGTCAGCACGCTGGTGGCGGGGGCCTCGCTTCTGTTCGCCAAGTGGGCCAGGGACTTCCAGAAGCACAGCAACACGCTGCCCCGGTTCGACCAGGAGGTATCCAATGCCGCCGGGGGCGACCCGAACATCGCCTACTACCACAGCCACTGGGCGCTGGACGCCGACGAGGCCCTGATGATCGAAGCGATCCCGCCCGCCTGCGAGTACTGGAACTTCCAGCTGAACAACTACTGGATGGAGTCCCTGGACTACCGGTACCACACCATCCACACGAACAAGCACCTGGCGACGTACGAAGCCGACGGATCTATCCGGCTGATCGTTGCGCACCAGGACCCCGGCCTGCCGAACTGGATCCAGACGGCGGGACACACGTCCGGCACGATGTGCTTTCGCTGGGTGCGGGCGGACACGCATCCGCAGCCGAGGACCACCGTCGTCCGTGTCCGGGAACTCGACGCGTTCCGCAGCCGGGCGTGAGTCGTGCCACGCAAGGCGCTCGAAACCCCGACGCAATACGAAAGGCCCTACCGGCCTCTGCCCGTCGCGTTGCTGAACGCGGGCGCGCGGGCGGTCGACCGGTTCCGTTCCTCCGTCGGGCTCGATGTAGACACCATGGTCACCGCCGCACGCAAGAAGACCGGGTTGTCCGACTTCGGCGACAACTGGTTTCTCGAACCGCTCCACGTGCTGGTCGACTCGATCAACGGCGAGGCCGATCTCACGCCCCTCGGCCGGTGGATCCAGCGCCAGCGCCTGCAGGGTGCGCTGGCAACCCGCCTCGGCGTCGAGGAACTCCTGCGACGGCACCCCGAGATCCGGGAGGTGGGCCTCGGGCAGGTCTTCGTCATCGCCGGGCTGCAACGCACCGGGACGACCACGTTGCATCGTCTGATCGCCTCGCACGCGGATATGCGCGCGCTCAGCGCCTGGGAGGGATTGCATCCCCTGCCATGGCCCGGTGAGTGCCCCGACGACACCCGGGGTCGCCAGCGGCGCGCCAGGATGATGGAGCGTGGGATCGCCTACCTCGCGCCGGCATTCTTTGCCGTCCATCCCGCGGAATACGACGCGCCCGAAGAGGATGTGCTGCTGCTCGACGTCTCGTTCATGAGCCAGTCGGCGGAAGCCACCATGCACGTACCCACCTATGCGCGCTGGCTCGAAAGGCAGGACCACATGCGGACCTACGAGTACTTCCGCACGCTGCTGCAGATCCTCCAGTGGCAACGACCCGGCAAACACTGGGTGCTCAAGACGCCGCATCATCTGGAGTACCTCGACGTCCTCCTCAAGGTGTTCCCGGAAGCCACGGTCGTGCAGACGCACCGCGATCCCCAGAAGTCGGTGGTCTCGTTCTGCAGCATGGTGGCGCACGGCAGGGGCATCTTCAGCGACCGCGTGCACACGCGGGAGATCGCCGCACATTGGGTCGCGAAGACAAGACGCCTCGTCGAGCGCGCCATCGCCGTGCGTGAGACCGCCGACGCCGACCGTTTCCTGGATGTGTCCTACCATGACCTGCTGGCGGACCCGATCGCGCAGCTGCGCAGGATCTACACCCGGTCGGGTATCGCATTCGGCGACCGGGCACTGTGCGCCGCGCAGGCCACCGCCAGGAACAACGTGCAGCACCGCTACGGCCGGCACGTCTACGCACTGCAGAGCTTCGGCCTGACGAGGGATTCGATCGAACAATGCTTCGGCTTCTATCGCGAGAAGTACGACATCCCGTGGGAGTAGCGACCCGCCACGGCATCGACACCGGCCCGGGCACCTTGCGAGCGCCCGTGTCATGAACCGCATTCTCGACGCCATCGCCCAGGCGCTCCGGGACAAGGCCTCCCACCGCAAGGCGCCGCTCGACGCCGACATCCCGCCACTGTCCCCGGCCGTACGCATCGACGGCAAGCTCTGCCTGGTGACCGGCGCCAACACCGGGCTCGGGAAGGCCGTCGCGGTCGACCTCGCAAGACGGGGCGGTCACGTGCTGATGGCATGCCGCGGGGGACACCCCGAGGCCGGCGAGGACGTGCGGCGCGCCTCCGGGTCCGACCGGGTCGACATGCTGAACGTCGATCTCTCCGACCTGCACTCGGTACACGTTCTCTGCGATGCGCTGCGCGACCGAGCCGCCGCCCTGGACATTGCCGTCCTGAACGCCGGGCTGATGCCGGCCCGCGCCGGCCGATCCCGACAGGGTTTTGAATTGATGTTCGCGGTCCACTTCCTGGCCAATCGCGTCCTGGTGGAGCGGTGGCTCGGCGACGGCGTGATACGGGCGTCCACCGGGCAGGGAGAGGTCCCGCGCATCGTCTTCGTCGCCTCCGAAGCACACCGTTCCTCCGAACCCATCGACTTCGACCGTTTCGGCGCGTTCGTCGACTACGGCATCCGCGACGGCCTCAAGCACTACGGCCACAGCAAGCTGCACCTGTGCACGTTCGCGACCGAACTCTCGCGTCGCCTGAACGCCGGCGACGAGACCGCCGTCGCGGTGCACGCCCTATGCCCGGGACCCGTCGCCTCCGATATCGCGCGGGACGCGCCGCCTCTCCTGAAGCCGATCCTCCAACCGACGATGAAGCTCTTCTTCCTGAGTCCCGCCAAGGCCGCGCGGCCGGTGAGCTACCTGTGCTGCGCAGAGGACGCGGGCGCCCGCAGCGGCATGTATCTGCACATGATGCGCGAGAAGCGTCCATCGGACCTGGCCACGGATCCGGCCAACGGCGCACGCCTGTGGGACGCCAGCGCACGCCTGCTGCGCCAGCACGCTCCCGACGGCGCCGCCTGACCCTCGCGAGGACAGGGTCACAAACCATGGCGGGGAGTCACCTTGGCGACATGATCCGCAACGGGGTCCTGCACACCGGCTACCTGTTGGGGCCCAAGCCCACCGCCCGGGCCGTCGACCTGTCCGGGCGGTACATCGTCGTCACGGGCGCGTCCCGCGGGTCCCTCGGCTACGAAACGGCCAGGACCCTCGCCGCCTGGGGCGCGAACGTGGTGGTGACGGCTCGCGACGACTGGAGAGGACTCGAAGAGACCCTGCGCGAGGACCTCCGAACCAGCGGCCGCGAGGCGACCCGGGTCGCCTCGCAACGCCTCGACCTCGGCGACGCCCGCAGCGTCTCCGATTTCGTCGCCTGGTATCGCGACACCCGCGAGCACCTGGACGTTCTGGTCAACAACGCCGGCATCCTGCTGGACACGTTCGCGCGCTGGCGCGAGCCCCGGCACTCTGCCGACGGCTTCGAAATCCACTGGCGCGTCAACTACCTCGGCACGTTCCAGCTCACGGCCGGGCTGCTGCCGCTACTGCTCGAGAGCGGACGACGCAGCGGCGCTGCCCGCGTCGTCAACATCGTCTCGCACCAGCATACGCGGGGCCGCAACGCGCGCCTGTTCGGCGACCCCCGACCCTCCCATGGAACAAACGCCAGAGGGAGCGCAGCGACCGACGGCGGTTGTTCCATGGACGGACGGCGTGGCTGGGCCGCGGGCGGAGCCGTTGCCGAGCGAAAGCGAGGCAGCGGGCCGGCCATGGGGCGCTACCACTCCTGGGACGCGTACGGGCAGTCCAAACTTGGCCTCATCCACCTGAGCGCGGAGTTGCAGCGCCGCTACGGCGGGGGCGGTCCACTGAACGCCGTGGCGGTGCACCCGGGCTCCGTGCACACCAACATGATCGCCCGGGGGATCGCCGCAACGCCTGGAATCCGGCATGTGCGCGGCCTGCTCGCTCCGTTGTCGTCGCTGGTCCTGCTGAAGCCGGCGCAGGGGGCCCAGACAGCCATTCACTGCGCCAGCGCGCGGGACATCCACGGCGGCTGCTATTACGAACGATGCGCCGTCTCGCGGCCCTCGGCCGACGCGCGCGACGCGTCGGCCGCGGCACGACTGTGGGAGCAATCGCAGGACTGGGTCGCGTCCCTGCCGGGGTGATCGCGCGCGTGCCGGGACACGATGTTCCGCGGCGAAGCTCCTACCCCTATCGGTTCGCCGGGGCCGCGGCCACCCGGAGCGGCACGGCGTCTGCACGCCCGAGGTCGTCGACCACGCGCACGGTGAAGCGCCCGACCCGAGGTGTCCAGAACAGGCCTTCGCCGGGAGCGGCGCTCGCCACCAGGCGGTCGTCGACGAACCAATAGAGCTCTCTGGCATCGCCGTCGGCCACGGCCGAGAACAACACGTTCGCCTGCTCGGCACCGGGCGCAGCCGCGTGGTAGACCAGGGCCCGCTGGGGCGAACGAATGCGCGGCGCCAACCCGGAGGCGGACGTCTCGTCCAGGCCGCACTCGGGCGACCACGGCGGCGGTTGGCGGATCGCGATACCGGCGCGGCGAATGACGGCACGCAGGTTGGAAGGCCAGAATTCGTACACGCGCCGGACCGTATCCGCGTCCGCGCGACAACTGCGCAGGCCGGTTTCCCGGTCTACTGCAACGGCGCGGTAGACGGTGGACACCTTGATCGGCGACACGCCGGGGATGAACCAGGACGGTGTCGTGCGGGGACAGTGTGGACCGGGCAGGTCCCCGGTGGTGGCACAGACCTGAACCCGACGCAGGTTCAGCCCACTGGCAGCGCGCGCCATCTCGTCTTCCCCGTCTGCTGCCCACCAGGACTCCCGATGACGTTGCGCCCCTCCGCCAGCCTCGACAGGCAGGCTGTCGGCGATCGCGAAGAACAGGGGACCGGCGGCTTCCCTGCCAACCAGGGCAGGATTGCCGCTGCCGTCGAAGTTGCCGACCCACACGGCGAGCACATACCGACCGACGACACCGACGCCCCAGGCGTCCCGGTAGCCGTACGATGTGCCGGTCTTCCAGGCGATGGCCGAACGGCGAACGCCACCACGGGTCGGCGCGTCGGGTCCTGGAACGTCGCGCAGCATGTCGAGCACCAGGAAACTCGCCTCCGGGCTCAACAAGCGGCGTGCTTCGGACGTCGCAATCGTCGCCCCGGGTTCGACCGTGACCGCGCGCCACACCCCGCCGTTTGCAAGCGCGGCGTAGAGTTGCACCAGTTCCTCCATCGTCATTTCGTTGCCGCCAAGGGCCAGGGCCAACCCATACTCGCTGGCCGGCCGCAGTCCCGCGACGCCAGCCCGTTCGAGCAGGTCCCGGAAACGCTCCACACCGAGATCGGCAAGTAGCCGGACCGCGGGGACGTTACGGCTGTGGATCAGCGCGTCTCGCGCGAACACGGGGCCGAGGAATCCGCGATCGAAGTTCTCCGGCGTGAACGCCGCGTAGCGCTCCGGCGCATCCTCCAGCAACGTCATCGGGTGGATGAGACCCTCGTCCAGGGCCAGCGCATAGAGCAGCGGCTTCAGCGTCGACCCGGGGGAGCGTTGCGCCCGCACGCCGTTGACCTGACCGGCAATGCCGGCATCGAAGAATCCAGCCGACCCGACCAGCGCCAGGGCTTCCATGCTGCGGTGGTCGATCAGCATGGCGGTCGCGTTGGCGATGCCGTCGGGGCGCCGTAACCCGACGTACTCATCGATGCGCGTCTCGAGCAGGCGCTGCAGGTCGAGGTCCAGCGTCGTCCGGGCTTCTGCCGCATCGGTCGGCGGCACGTGATCCCGGATGAAGTGCGGCGCATGGGAAGGCAGCCCGGAGGGCGAGCGAAACGCCGGTACCAGATGCGCGCGGGCGAGGGTCTCGGCATCGCCGTCAGGCCGCGTGCGCCGCCAGACCGCCAACAGCCGGGCGCGGGCGGCGAGTAGCTCGGCTCGCCCCGCGGCCGTCGCGGGAAATCGCGCCGAGGGACTCTGCGGAATGACCGCCAGCGCCAGCGCCTCGCCCCAGCCCAGCGCGCTGGCCCGCTTGTCGAAGTAGATTCGGCTCGCCGTCCCGACGCCCTCGATGCTCCCGCCGTACGGCGCGAAGTTCAGGTACGCCTCGAGAATCTCGTCCTTGTCGTAGTGGCGCTCGAGTTGCAGGGCGCGAAACGACTGATGCAGCTTTCCGGGCAGGCTGCGCGTCTCGATGCCGAACCGGAGCCGGGCAAGCTGCATGGTGACGGTGGAGCCGCCAACGACCCGCGTGCGGCGAACGTAGGTCGTCCACGCGGCGCGCAGGAGCGCAACCGGATCGATGCCGAGGTGGCGGTCGAACCGCCGATCCTCGTACAGGAGCGTCGCCTCGCGCATCGCTGGAGCAATGTCGTCGAGGGGTGTGAACAGCCGATAGCGACCGTCCGCGGCGGGTCGCAGCTGCAACGGGCGTCCGTCGCGGGCAGTGACGAGGGTGGAGAACGAGATGCCCTCGTAGAGCGCCGGCCTGGGTAGCGCGAGCCACGCCAATGCCGGGAACACGAGCAGGGGCACGCCCAGGGCGAAGAGCGCCGGCTTCAGCCGCCGCCAGCGGGCGGCGCGGCCCGTCCGCGGCGGCGCGCCCGTACTTGCCGCCCGGGCGCTCATATGCCCGTCACGACCAGCCGGCCGGGCGCCGAATGTCCACGCAGGCCACGGTCGTACATGGCCGCCGCGTGGGCGGCCGGTGCGGTGAACTCGCCGGGGCTGGTCGCCTTCACCCGGTAGCGGATCTCGGTCATGCGCTCGTCGAACGCGCCATAGATCACCAGCCGGTCCTCACGCACGTCGCGGTAGTCCCAGGACCATTGCCCGGAGCGCTCGCGCACCGACTCGGTGACGATCTCGAAGCCGCCGGGCAACAGGTCGGTGACCGCGACATTGGTGACACGACCGCCCTGGGTGCGGATTCGGAGCCGCACGGTCAGTTCGTCCCCGACGCGAACGCGCTGCACGGGCTCGTCGTCGGCGTCGATGTACGCGCGGCCGACTTCGAGGCCCGCGGCGAGGGGCCCCGACGGCGCCTCGGCGTCGAAGCCGGATTCGCTGACCGTGTAGTAGACACCGCCTCCTGACGCAGCCTCGATGCGGAGTCGTTCCACGCCCACCGCCAGCGATGAGCGCGCAAACGGCCCGGGGGACCGTTGCGGCTCGACCGGTTCGCCGTCACCCTGCGCGACGATCACCGGCGCATCCAATCGGCCACTCGTCTCCAGGTATCGGTGCATCTCGCCCAGCGCCAGCATCGTGTACGCAGCGGAGAGCGTGTTGAAGCGACTCGCGAATATCGGTTCCACGAGTCGTTGCACGGTGGCCCCATCGATCTCCGCCATGCGTTCCGGGAAGTGCCGCGCCAGGAGGTATGCGTACTGTGCATCCCGCCCGAGACGCGTGTCGAAGTCGGTGTCCGGCGCCGCCGACTCCCCCAGCCGATAACCTGCGATCAGCGCGTCGGCGAGGACGTCGTTGCGGAGCAGCGCGTGGCTGGCCGCCATGTAGGCGCTCACGAGATCGCCGCGCCAGGCGTCGCCAAAACTCGCCTGCAGCGACTCCTGCAGGGCGGTCAGGTAGTTCGTCGTCACCAGGCCGCGCCGCGTCAACAGGTAGATGGCGTAGGCACGCGTGCGCGCTGCGCCGAGACTCTGGGCGCCCTGCACCCCGTCGGCCTGGGCAAGGCGACCGAGGTAGCTGGCGGTGCGGGCGTAGATGTCGCCGGGCACCGGCAGCCCGACGTCGCGGGCATCGGTCAGGAAGTGGGTCACATAGACCGAGGCGAACGGCGCGGGTTCGCTCGCGGTCGCCCAGAAGCGGAATCCGCCGCCGGCATCCTGGCGCGGGCGAAGTCGCGCGACGGTGGCGCCGAACAGGGTCCGGTACTCCTGCGGATCGACGCCGAACGACGGCGCCCGCAACAACCCGAGCTGGGGAAACGCCTTGCTGACGATCTGCTCTGCGCAGTCGTGCGGGAAGCTGTCGAGGTAGGCCAGCAGCCCGTCCGCGAGGGCCAACGGACTCGCCGAAGCCGTGACCCGACGATCCGCGAGTCGCTGGCGCAGGCGGCGCGGAAGCTCGACCCGCGCATCGCCGTCGGCGTCGTGACCCGAGACCACCGTGGTCTCGAACGGTACCGCGGGACGCACCGACATCGTCACCGAGCGGTCGACGGTCGTCTCGCCGACGCGCGCCGTCAGCCTGACCGATGCCGCGCCCGTTGTTGCGTTGGCACGCAGGCGGAAGGTCGCGCGGCCTTCGCCGCCCTCGGCGACCGTCAGCGTCCCGGCGAGATCGCCAACGCCCGAGAGCTCGTCCGACACTTCCGCGGCCAGCGCGACTTCCGCCTCGGCGCCTGAACCTTCCAGGTTGTTGGCGACACCGACCGCGAGGTCGAACACATCGCCCGGGGCTGCCGCCAGCGGCAGGTTCGGGGTCAGCACGATCGGCCCCCGAACCGTCACCGGGACGGCCCGGGCACCGAGCCTCGTGTCGGCGACGCCCACGGCCATCACGCGCAGTTCGCCGTTGAAGTAGTCGGGGATCGTGAGGTCCACCTCGCGGGCCTCCGGTCCCGCCTCCAGGAGCCCGAACCAGAACACCACGGGCGGCTCGGAGCGACGCCGAAAGGGATTGAGGTTGGCGCCCAGCAGCCGCGACATGTCGCCGCCACCCGGCGCCGCCACGCGACGCAGCACGTCGTAGTCCGGCAGGATCAGGTCGACCATCTGATGGGTCACCACCTGCAGCGCCTTCTTGCGCAGGAACGCGGCCAGCGGATCCGGCGTCGCGTAGTCGGCAACGCGCAGAATCCCCTCGTCGACGGCGTACAGGACCACCCGCGAGGGTTCCGAGGTGGCGTATCCGAGGCGCAGGGAGTCGCCGGGACGGATGCGACTCGGTACCTTGAGATCTATTCCCAGCTCGCGCGCACCGCGGTCGATGGTGAACGGTGCTACCGCATAGCTCAACGGACTGACGAAGATCTCCTCGGAGTCGATGTCGCGCACGAAGGCCACGCTCAGATAGGCGTTGCCTTCCAGGTCGCCGGGTACGCCGATGCGTGCCACGGCCCGGTTGGTCTCCGAGCGGAACCACTTGAACGCATGGACCCGGTCCCGTTCGATCGTGACGAGACCCGTGCCCGCGTAGGGGGCGGTGATCTCAAGCACGATCTCGTCGCCCGGACGGTACTCGCGCCGGTCGATCCTGAGATCGAGTTCCGCGTCTCTCTCGAGGTTGCCGGCGACGTTGGCGGCACCGGCTACCGTGAACGTCACCCGGCTCAGCCTGGTGCCCGCGGCGTCGCGGATGTCGAGGGCGAAACGCCCCGGTCGGGAAGTCGGCAGAACGTGGCCCACACCATCGGCCGGCAGCGCGAACGGCGTCCGCTCAACCTCGGTCTCCCTGACCACGGACTGGTAGGCGAGAGTACCCCTCGGTTGCTTGACCAGGGCCGACACGTAACGCCGCTCGAGGAGCACGGCTTCCAGGCCATCGAGCGCGACGGGTTCGAGGTCCTCATCGATCGCGAGGAAGCGCACGTTGCGTTCGCCGTTCATTGCGACGAAGTCGAGGTCGCCGTCCGGTTTGTAGCCCAGGAGCGCGTCCGCCGGGGACATGAGCGTCGAGGCAAGGGCCTTGACGCCACGCCCGCCGCTCGCCTCGTAGCCCTCGGCGGTCAGCAGGAGCCGGTAGATGCCGTTGTCGTATTGGCCCAGGTCGAACGGAAGTTCCGCGACCCCCTCGGCATCGGTGAGCGCCTCTGCCAGGTCGAGCTTCACGGTCTTCAGTGGCGTGTCGGGGTCTCGGAACGGATCCGTGAACACGAATCCCGCGTGCTCCGGAAAGCTCGGCGACACGGGCGTCAATTCGAGCGCGCCCATGACGCGTCGGCCCTGGGCGGGCGTACCGAACAGGTTCTGCAAGGTCACGCGCGCGTGGTGCTCGCCGGGCCCGAGCCATGCGCGCCGAGGCATCTCACGGGTGGTCGACTCCTGCTCCGCCGCACGGTCCCGCTCCATGATCGCGGCCCGGATGCGCAAGCGGTCCGGCCGGTACTCCTCCACCTGGAACGAGGCGCCGCCCAGGGGCCGCAAAACGCTCTGGTCGTCGTCGACGAGATAGACGTGGATGCGGTAGGCGCCGGTCGGCGACTCCGGACGGGTCTCGACGTTCGCGGCAAGCAGCCCGTCGTCCGGCAACCGGATCCGGGTCCTGAAGATGCGGGTGCCCCGAGGGTCCGCGACCTGAATCTCGATCGGGGTCCCGGGCGCCGGGCCGAAGTCGCCGCGCCTGACGATGCCGAACAGACGCACCGTTTCGCCCGGCCGGTACAGGCCGCGGTCCGTGTAGACCCCCGCCTTCAGACGCTCGGCGTCGTCGGCACGCACGTGTTCGCCCCCGATGTCGAACCCCGACCAGACGATGCGACGGTCGGCGCGCCGATAGGGCATGAAAGTCACGTCGCCGTCGTGCCGGACGACGAAGGCGGTGGGCTCACGATCCCGCTCGAAGTCGGCGGCCGAGGCCAGGCGGGCATGTCCATCGTCGTCGGTGGTGGCGGACAGCACCGCGAGACCGTTCTTGCCGAGGAGTTCCACCGTGGCGCCCGGCACCGGCTCGCCCGATGCGATCGAGTGCACGAACGCGTGCTGACTGCGGTCGGCGTTCGTCTTGACCAGTAGCCCGAGGTCGGTGACCACCGCCATGCGCCGGTCGTAGCTGCCGACGACCTGTTCCGCCTGCGGGTCCCAGCCCTGGACCTTGACGAAGAACAGGCCGCCGGCCGGAAGGTAGGGATCGAGATCCAGCGTGGCGAAAGTGCGCTCCCGCGGGTGGCCGGGGTTCAGGTCCACGATGCGGCTGGTCAGCCTCGCCAGGTTGTCGGCATCGAACGGGTATCGAAACCAGGGATCGCGAACATCGCCGCCCGTCTGGCTCGCCAGGTGGTTGATGGACCCCGGCAGAAGCTGCTGGACTTCGACCCTGATCGCCCGCACGCCACGACCGAAGAACGTGAGCAGGCGACTGCCCGTCAACGGCAGCAGCGCACCGTCCTGGGCGATGGCCGCCTCCTGCGGATACTGCGGGACGCGGACCACCTCGTCGTACGCGGACCCGAGCACGAAATCACCGGCCGAGACGAGTCCGGAGTCGACGCGCAGGAAGACGAAACGACCCGGCGGTGCATCGAAGCTCACGCTCTGCAGCATCGCCGCGTCGCGATCGGTGGGATTCACGGCGACTTCCAGTGGCTCGGCCCCGGCCAGCACGGCAGGCGTCACCTCGCTCGGCGACTGCCAGCGGTATCGCGCGCGCCGCACGTCGCCGAACTCGTGTTCTTCCGGCAGGAGCCAGGCGCGCAGGTGGCCGCCGAACTCTTCCGTGTTCACCTGATCCGTGAAGGACACCACCGCGGTCTGCAGGGGATCGCCCCGGGCATCCTCGACAATCGAAGCCCCGATGCTCTCGACGCGGAAGTAACTGCCGCGATCCGGCACCCGGACCTGGGCGCCGAGCCCCTCCTCGAACGTGCCGTGGCCGTTCGCCGGCGCGAGGTCCTCGGCCACGGTAACCGTGACGAAGTGCTCGCGCTCCGGAATCCGCACGATGTCCGAGTGCACGTGGGCGGTGCGGTCATGAGGGCCGTATTCGACCCGAAATCCGAGTTGCCCCGGTTCGCCCCGCGGGTCTTCGGAACCCTGCCGGATCGACAGACGCACGCGACCTTCGAAGTCCTCCCGCGAAACCGGATGCGAAAAGCCGAAACTCGCCGTGACCCGACGTTCGGCGACGATCTCGGGATGCTGATAAAACGCCGCATCCGTGACCGAGGCGACGAAGGCGGGCGTCTCGAACGTCACGACCGGGTCCACGAGTTCGACCCCCGGGGCGAACACGGCAGAGGATAATCGCACCCGATACGAATGGCCCGCGGGCCAGTCTTCCGACGGCTGGAAGACCAGCCGGTTCTCGGTCGCGAAGTGCCACTCTCCGGGCAGCGGTGGCGCGAGTGCGACCCCGTCTTCGACGCGTTCGCCGACGAGGTCAAGCCTCGCGGCGGCAAGCTCGGGCGGCGACTCGCCCTCCGCAAAGCCGGTATAGCGGAAGTCGATACCCAGCGGATCCGGTATCAGCTCGCCGTCCTCGATGCGCGAGATTCCCGGGGGCGCGACGTCAGCCGCGACGCGCAAGGGTTCGGGGAGGGTCTGCACGTAGAAGTAGACACCGAGCGCCGCCGCGAACACGCTGACCAGGGCCGCCACGCCATACGCGAACCGGCGCAATCCGATACGCCTGAGCCACCTCGGCGGGACCCACGAGACGTCGCCGACTACGGCCGCAACGAAACGCTTGAACGGCATCGCTTTCTCTCCGATGGAGACCGGCTCATCGATCCTTGCAGATTGAATCGATGCGTCACTCCACCACGATGGCCGGCGGCGTGACGGTTCCAGCATCGCCCAACGGGGCGGCGGTTTCCAGTGTCAGGCAGCTCCGGACAGGGGGGTGCGGGGAGTGGCAACGAACTCCTATTCGTTGGCCACATCGATCTCGGCGACGATGCGCAAGAGGCGTTCGATGTTGTCCGCGTGGTCGGAGACGATCACGATGTTGGAGTTCGCCACCGCCGCGACGTGTCCGTATCGAGGGATGAGCGGCCGCAGGATCTCGGCGAGCTCAACGGCGGCGACGTTCCGGGCGGGGACCACCCGGGTGACGATGGCCTGCCGCGCCCGGGACAGACCGTCGTCGCCCCCGCCACCGGTCTGCTTGACCAGTGCCGGGTTCTGCACGACGTGCACGATGTCGCCGACGGAATAGGCGCCGAAGCCGTGCACGCGGAGCATCGACAGCAGCAGTTCGTACACGCTGACCGGATCGAGTGCCGTGGTCGACACGACGGTGACGGTCCCCTGGACCCCCGGGCCAATCACGAACGGCCGCCCCGTGAGCTGCGAGACCTGCGCGACGAACGCACGGATGTCCTGGCCGCGGGCGTCGATCTCCCAGGTCTGCGCGTCCGCGGCGGACGTCGGCCGGGGCTCCTCGGCGGCCGTCGCCGGTGTCGTCAGGCACCCTCCGGCGACGGCGCATGCCATCGAGATCGCTCGCAGGTAGTGCATGGGGGCTGCTTCTGGCGCTAGGCCGCAAGTCTCTCGCATTTCCGCGCGCCCTGCCCCACCGTGACCCGGTGCCGATGTCATCGCGGAACAGAATGACGTCCTCCACCGCCAGGGGCAGCCGTAAGCCACGCAATCCGAAGTGCCGTACCGCTCACCATGCGCTGGACAAGGCTGCGCCTTGCCACGCCCTCGGCGCTCCCCCTACACTCGCCCGCCCCGGGACCGGTGCTCGCGCATGGCCGACGCAGGCGAAACCAGAAACGCGGCGCAGCGCGCCGGTGACATGGAGGCGCGCATCGACTGGCGCGAGGGCGCCGCGTTCGATGCCGTGGCCGACAGCGGCCACCCCGTGGCGATCGACGGGCCGCCGGATCTCGGCGGCCGTAATACCGGGGCTCGGCCCATGGAGTTGATGCTGATGGGCCTCGGCGGCTGCGCGGCGACCGACGTGGTGCATATCCTGCGCAGGGGGCGGGGAACCGTCTCCAAGTGTGCGGCACGGGTCACGGCGCACCGGGCGGCCACGGATCCCAAGGTGTTCACGGATGTCCACCTGCACTTTGCCGTCGCCGGCGAAAACCTGACCGAGAGGAAGGTCGCCCGCGCCATCGAGCTCTCGGCCGAAAAGTACTGCTCGGCATCGATCATGCTGCGGCGCGCCGGCGTCGCGATCACCCATGGGTTCCACCTCGAATGACCCCCTCCCGCCCGGCATCGTGACAGGACGACCGCGCCCCACCGCCGGATTACACCACGTGGCATTGCACGCGCGTCGCTTCGACGACACCGTGCGGTTCTACAGGGACCTCATGGGCATGGCCATCGAGTGGCAGCCCGACGCGGACAACTGCTACCTCACTTCCGGGACGGACAATCTCGCGTTGCACCGGGCCACCGGGGAACTCGACGCCGCCGCGCAGCGCCTCGATCATATCGGCTTCATCGTCGACCGGATGGACGACGTCGATGACTGGCACGCCTTCCTCTCCGAGCGGGACGTGCCGATCGTGCAGTCGCCGAAGACGCATCGCGACGGTGCCCGGAGCTTCTATTGCAGCGACCCCGAGGGGACTGCCGTGCAGATCATCTATCACCCACCGCTCAGCCGGGAGTAGCTCGGCCGGGGTCCCCGTCCATCGCCAGTACGGCCTGAACGGCGACCCAGCGGGTTCAGTACACCCGCGGTACGATCCTCCACGGTACCGCTTCCCGGTACCGCTCCCAGAGCGCCCCGTACTTCTCGGCGCAGCGGCGGTCGTCGTCGCGCTCCCGGAAGCCGAGCAACAGGACGTAGTACAGGACGTACAGCCAGGGACCGACCAGCATCGGCCAGCCGAGTGCGAGCGCGAGGCCGGTCGCCATCAGGATCTCGCCCAGGTAGTTGACGTGCCGGGACACGCCCCAGAAACCGCCGCAGAGCAGGCTCCGCTCGCCGTCCGAGAGGGCTGTCGGCGCCAGTCCCAGGAACGCGCGGCTCGGGTCTCGCTTGAAGGCGAATTTCTGTATGTTGGCGCCCCGCGCAAGCGTCCAGCCCGAGAAGAAGACGACCGTCGCCAGCAGCAGGAGCCACGTCGGCGGCTCCGGGTTCGGCAGGTCCGCGACGGACCAGAGGCCCACGGCGTAGAAGTACGGATACCAGCTCAGGCAGCCCCAGATGAGCTTGAAGCCGACACGCTCGACGAACAGGTCGTAGGTATGCAGATGGACCCGTTCCAGGGCTAGATAGTCGAGCACGAACCAGGTGAAGAGGGCGACGTAGAGGACCACGCCGGGCGATGGGTCGTCGGGATGGATGAGGAAATGGTGGGCTGCGAAGGAGAGCAGGTTGAGTTCCAGGAGGGTGGCCCCGAACGCGTACAGGAACATCTTCGCATCCACGCGCCCCCTGAACATTCGCGCGGGTTCGAGCGTCGTCCGAGGTAGAACTCGATCAACGGCGAGCGTCCCCCGGCCGGCACTGTCCACACCGCCGCCGCGGAGACGAGCAGTCCGAGGACGCACGCACCCGCGGCACCGGACCAGCGATGCTGCCAGAGCCAGTCCCACGGCATGACGCCCGCGTATCCCGCCGCCACCCAGAAGCCAATGCTCACGACCAGCACCAACGGACCGTTGAGGCGATAGCGCAGCGGCGCGCCGGTCTCCTCGTCCCGGACGTATCCCGCAACGTTCCGGGCCGGGAGGATGCCCTGCAGGACGAGCATCGCCGCACACATGAGCCAGGGAGCGAAGAAGCCGAGCAACGGGTTCGTCACGACAGGAACCTCGTGTTCGCGGCCATGAGCCGCACCGCCGCCCTGCGGGACAACAGACGCCGGATGATCTGCGCGGCGAGCCGATTCACGAGGCCCGGTACGAGGCGTGGCCCCCTTCCAAGCGCATCGAGCGTCCGCCCGGCCACCACCTCGGGCGCCAGCATGCCGGGCGCCTGCCGGTCGGTTGCGCGGAGATATCCCGGCGTGGCCATCGCGCCGGCGCAGCAGACCGTGACGTCGATGCCGTCGTCGGCCAATTCATGCCAGAGTCCTTCGGCCAGGATCGTGTTGAACGCCCTGCCGGCGGCGTAGGTCGCGATGCCCGGGACGCCCTGCAGACCCGCAAGCGACGACATCAGCACGACCGCGCCTCGCCCACGGGCGCGCATGCCGGGCAGCAACCTCCGCAGGAAGCGCACCGGTCCGGCCACGTTCACGTCCATCGCCCGTTCGAGTGCGTCTTCGTCGACGTCCAGGAAGCGACCGACCGGGACGAACGCCGCGTTGTAGACCAGCACGCCGAGTTCGAGATCTGCCGTCGCCTTCGCAAGCCGGGCGCGAACCCGGGATCCGCCAGATCCCACGCCAGGCAACGTACCTGTACGGCATGGGCCTTGCGCAGTCGGTCCGCGACTTCCGCGAGCAACGCTTCGCGGCGCGCCAGGAGCACGAGGTGCAGGCCGCGTTCGGCAAGGGTGGACGCGAAGGCCGCACCGAGACCCTCCGACGCTCCGGCCACCACGGCCCAGTTGCCGTAGCGCTCCGCGAATCCGGTCATGGGTGCGTATGCAATGGAGCGGCAGCGTGCATCCGGTCACCCAACCTGGAACAAACGACGATGGGAGCATAGCCACCGGCGGCGGTTGTTGCATGGAGGGTGGGCGCGGCTGGGCAACTGTAGGGGCGACGCTTGTCGTCGCCCGTGCCAAAGTCGTGCAAGCCCTTGGCGGCGGGACCTTGTAGCGCCCCATAGCCGGTCCGGCACTCGCTCGCGAGCTCGCTACGCACCAGCGCGCCTCCGGCCCAGCCACGCCGTCCTTGCGTGGAAGTTGCACCGGCGGTCACTGCGTTCCCTTGGCGCGACTTCCATGCAAGGGGCGACGCTTGTCGTCGCCCGTGTCGAAGCCGTGCATGCCCTCGAGCGCGGGACGGAACAAGCCCGTCCCCTTACATGGAACATCACGTAAGCCATTGATTTAACTGGGCCACGAAAAGCGCCTCTACGAGCCGCTGGCGCGCGTCGCCCCACCCATGCACCCATGAACACCCATGTTCCTTGCATGTCTGCGCGGTGGACCCACCGTGGAAAGCTACAATACCGTCCCTCAGATCCGGTACGCCGTCTCCGTCATGAGACGTGACACCACGGTCATGGCCTGCTTGACACCCGCCGGGAACGCCGCGCCGCCGGCCTTCAACGCGTTGACGCCGTGGCGCGCCTCGTCGGCCCGCATCTCGGTGACGATCGCGCGGCTGCGAGCGTCGCCGGGGGGCAGGTCGTCGAGGTGCCGGTCGAGATGCTGCACGACCTGATCCTCCGTCGCCTCGATGAAGCCCAGGCTCACGCGATCACCCAGGGCCCCCGCGGCAGCTCCCACGACGAACGACGCCGCGTAGAACACCGGATCGAGCACGCTCGGGCGGGCTTCGAGTTCCTCGAGCCGCTGCCGACACCAGGCAAGGTGATCCACTTCCTCCTCGGCCGCCTGCTTGAGCGCGTCACGCACCTGCGTCCGCCGTGCCGTCAGGGCCTGCCCTTCGTACAGCGCCTGTGCGCAGACTTCACCCGTGTGGTTGACGCGCATCAGCCCGGCGGCATGCGTGCGTTCCTCATCGGTGAGCGCGCCCTCGGGTGCCTCCGGTGCCGCGTGGGTCGAACCCCCGACCCCCACCAGGGTCCGCAGGCCCCGATCGAACACACCGATCAGATCGTCGAGGATCATCCGAGGGCTCCCAGTTGTCGCCCGCCCAGCAGGTGCAGGTGCAGGTGGTAGACCGTCTGGCCGCCCTCCCCGTTACAGTTGACGACGAGTCGATAGCCGGACTCGTCGATACCGCGCTGCGCGGCAAGTGCCTGCGCCCGCAGCACCATCCGACCGACGATGTCCACGTTCGAGTCCGTCAGCTCGTTCGCGTTGGCGATGTGCGCCTTGGGAACGACCAGGATATGTACCGGCGACTGCGGCGCGAGATCGTTGAAGGCGACGAGGTCGTCGTCCTCGTACACGATCCCGGCGGGAATCTCGCGCGCGACGATCTTGCAGAAGACGCAATCGGGCATGGGGCGGAACCTCCGGCGACGGTCCGATGACTATAAACGATCGGGCGTCGCCCGCCGGAGTTGCGCAGCCACTCCGTCCGT
This sequence comes from Candidatus Azotimanducaceae bacterium, assembly GCA_965248075.1. Lineage (GTDB taxonomy): Bacteria > Pseudomonadota > Gammaproteobacteria > Pseudomonadales > Azotimanducaceae > VXNE01. The sequence goes on from CBDFIL010000001.1 coordinate 886,636, forward strand.
TTCACCGCCGGCGAGGCTCCTTCAAACAGGTCAACCCGTCTCCTGGTTGGGGCGCAGGGCAGAGTCCTCGAACAGACCCTCGAGCCGCGCCATGCGCTCGCGCAGGGCACCCACGTCCACCATGACCTTGAACATCATGCCGACCAGCGCGACGTTCAACGTCAACACCACAATCAACTCAGTGCTCATGTTGTTTTCCATGTCCAGCCGCCGCTCCAGCTGCCATTTCCGGCCGTCATTCCAGCCCCCGTACCGCGTTCGCGCAACCGCGCCGTTATCGCATCACCCGTGTCACCGCGCCGGCGTTTCAAGCCCCCGCTTGCCGTGTCACCGGTGTCGCCGAGAATCCCATCCGCGTCAGCGTAATCAACGCATAGGCGCGCTGTCCCGCACGCCCACCCGCGACGACGACGGGCCGGTCCCTGGCCAGCAGTCGCGCCTCGCTCGCAAGCCCGGATATCGAAACGGCATCGAGGTCGAGGGTCTGTGCCCCTTCCGGCGGCGTCTCCGGAAACGGGTACTCCGCGATCAGCGCGCGCACCGCGTCGCCTGGCAGGACCAGCAGCGCCGCATCCTCCACCACCCTGCATGTGCGCGCGGCGAGATGGTCCCCGGCGAAGGCCAAGTCCTCGCCCAGGAAATCCCCGGCCCCGAACGTCGCCTCGCCCCGCGCAAGGACACCGCTCTTGATCAGATAGACGGCATCCTCGATCGTCAGCCAGTCCCCCCCGGCCACGCGTAGCTCTTCGGCACCGCGCAGCAGTCGCTGCCAGGTCACGGCCGGCAACGCCCGCACCAGCGGCGAAGCCAGCAGCCTGTCGAGCCAGGCGTCGACGGAGGCCACTTCCGGCTCGGGGATAGCCGTCGGCTGCACGGCGAAGCGAATCGGTGCCACGTCGACCGACAGCACCCGCGTCGCGGTGCGCGTTTCGAGCGCCACGTCGTCGCCCGGGCGATAGATCTCGGCTTGCTCCCCCAGGCGACGCCGCCGACCTCGGGCATCGATCGCGTCGACCTGCCCCTCCACGAGAAACAGGTGTCGGTTGAGGCGGCTGCCCCGACGCAGCAGCGACCGGTTGGCCGGGAGTTCAATGAGGCGAGCGTGCTCCGCCGCCATGGTGAGCGTGCGCTCGTCCAGGGCGGCGAAGGGAGGGAACCGTTTGAGCACGTCCGCAAGCATGGAGCGATCATCTCAAACCCGTTGGCACCTGCCTGTCAGCCTTTCTCCCTGGCTACCGCCCGATATCCGATATCGCGCCTGTAGTACGCATCCTCCCAACCCACGCGTGCGACGCGTTCGTACGCCCTGGCCCGCGCCTCGGTCACCGACTCGCCGAGCGCCGTCACACACAGCACGCGGCCCCCGCTCGTGACCGTGCGGTCGCCGGCCAGGGCCGTGCCCGCATGGAATACCTTCGTGTCGGGCAGGTCGTCCTCGAGCCCGGAGATGGCCCATCCCGTCGCATAGTCGAACGGATACCCGCCGGCCGCCATCACGACGCCCACGGCAGCTCGCGGGTCCCAATCGAGCCGCACGCCGGCCAGACCTTCCCCGAGCGCGCGCCGGCACAGCGCGGCCAGGTCGCCGCGCAGCCGCATCAGCACCGGCTGCGCCTCCGGGTCGCCGAAGCGACAGTTGAATTCGATGACCTTCGGCGTGCCGTCGGGCGTGATCATCAGTCCCGCGTAAAGGAAGCCCTGGTAGGGAGCCCCGTCGGCCGCCATGCCGAGGACCGTCGGGCCCACCACCTCGGCCATGATGCGCTCGTGTACCTCCGGCGTGACCACCGGCGCCGGGGAGTACGCCCCCATGCCGCCGGTGTTGGGGCCAAGACCGCCATCGTCGCGCGCCTTGTGGTCCTGGGAAGAGGCGAACGGCACGACGTGGGTGCCGTCCGTCATGCAGATGAAGCTCGCCTCCTCGCCTTCGAGAAACTCTTCCACCACGACCTCGCGGCCGGCCGTGCCGAAACGCTCGCCGGAGAGCATCTCTTCGGCGGCAGCGATCGCCTCCTCGACGTCGCGCGCCACGGTGACGCCCTTGCCGGCGGCCAGACCGTCCGCCTTCACGACCACCGGCGCCCCCACCTGCTCGATGTACGCGCGGGCCGGCGCCACCTCCGTGAACGACTCATAACGGGCGGTGGGAATGCCATGCCGCGCGAGAAACTCCTTGGCGAACACCTTGGAGCCTTCCAGCCGGGCGGCCGCCTTCGACGGCCCGAAACAGGGCCGGCCGCGGTGATCGAAATAGTCCCGCAGGCCCTCCACCAGGGGTGCTTCCGGACCGGCGATGGTCAACGCGATGCCGTTGTCCCGGGCAAAGTCCGCCAGCGCCGCGAAGGCATCTGCCGTGAGATCGACGTTCTCGACCTTGTCCTCGCGGGCCGTTCCGGCATTGCCGGGCGCAACGAAGACGCGTTCCACATCCGCCGAACGGGCCACCGCCCAGGCAAGTGCATGTTCGCGCCCACCTGCACCGACCACCAGTACTTTCATATTCAATGCCTGAAGTGGCGCACGCCCGTGAACACCATCGCCATCCCGTGCTCGTCGGCCGCCGCGATCGACTCGCGGTCGCGCATCGAGCCCCCCGGTTGGATGACCGCGGTGACACCCACCCCGGCCGCGGCATCCACCCCGTCGCGAAACGGAAAGAAGGCATCCGAGGCCATCACGGCCCCGGCCACCGGGAGGTCTGCGTCGGCCGCCTTCATCCCGGCGATCCTGGCGCTGACGACCCGGCTCATCTGCCCCGCGCCGACTCCCACGGTCTGTCCGTCGCGGGCATACACGATCGCATTCGACTTGACGAACCAGGCGACCTTCCAGGCGAACAGCAGGTCGGACATCTCCGCGGCCGTGGGGGCGCGGGCCGTGACCGTCCGCAAGGCAGATTCGTCGAGGCACAGTGCGTCCGCGTCCTGCACCAGCAAGCCGCCGCCGACACGTTTGAAGTCCCGGCCAGGCGCCGGCGCCGGCTCGCCGACCTCGAGCAGCCTGAGGTTCTTCCGCTTGCGCGCGGCGTCAACCGCGTCCGGCGCCACCCGCGGCGCAACCACCACCTCCGCGAACTGGTTGTCGAGCACCGCCGCGAGGGTCTTGCCGTCGAGTTCGCGATTGAACGCCACGATACCGCCGAAGGCAGACGTCGGGTCCGTTGCGAAGGCGCGCGCATAGGCGGTACCGATCTCCTCCGCGACGGCGACCCCGCAGGGATTCGCGTGCTTCACGATCACGCATGCCGGCCCCTCGAAGGCCTGCACGCAGGCGAGCGCCGCGTCGGTGTCCGCAACGTTGTTGTAGGACAGCGCCTTGCCCTGGTGCTGTAGCAGCGCCCCGACGGTGCCGGCCACCGGCTCGGCGGTGACGTAGAAGGCAGCGCCCTGGTGCGGGTTCTCGCCGTAGCGGAGGTCCGCCTGCTTGACGAAGCCGAGCGTCAGCCGCTCCGGAAACGCGTCGTTCGCGAACCACTGGGCGATGGCGGCTTCGTAACCGGCCGTGTGCGCGAACGCCTGCGCCGCGAAAGTACGTCGCTCTGCCAACGTCGTGCCGCCCGAGGCAAGCGCTTCGATCACCCGGGGGTAGTCCTGCGGGTCCACGACCGCGAGCACGTCCGCGTGGTTCTTCGCGGCCGCGCGCAGCAGCGTCGGCCCACCGATGTCGATGTTCTCGACCGCCTCTTCAGGGGTGCAGTCGCCGCGCGCGACGGTCTTCTCGAACGGGTAGAGGTTGACGACCACCAGGTCGATCGGGGCGATGCCGTGGCGCCGCATCGTCTCCGCATCGGCGTCGCGTCGGCCCAGGATGCCGCCGTGCACCAGGGGATGCAGCGTCTTGACGCGGCCGTCCATGATCTCCGGGAAGCCCGTGTGCTCCGCGACCTCCCGGACCGGGATGCCGGCCTGGACCAGGGTCGCCCCGGTACCGCCGGTGGACAGCAACTCCACACCCAGGTCATGCAGAGCCCGCGCGAATTCCACGATGCCATGCTTGTCCGAGACGGCAAGCAGCGCCCGGCCCACCGGCGTCCGTCCGGTCATCGATCAGATGAGCCCGTGGCGTGTGAGTTTCTTGCGCAGGGTGCCCCGGCTCAGGCCGAGGATCTCGGCGGCCCGCGTCTGATTGCCGCGGCTGCGCTCCATCACCGTCTGCAGAAGGGGCTGCTCGACCTGTTCGAGCACGAAGTCGTACAGACCCGTCACCGGCGCATCGTCGAGGTCGTCGAGGAACCGCTCGACGGATCGCTGCACGAGGTCCCTCAGGGGCTCGACGTGCACGGAACGGATCCTGGTTCGTTGCTCGGTGCGAAGCGTGGCAGGGGTTCCATCGCCATCGCCGGTTTCCTCGACGGACACCATGTTCATACTACCCCGCGTGCGCCGGCGAGCAAAGGAGCGCGACGCAGTTTCGGGTGACGCTGTCCGGCCGCGCGCCAGTTGCGCACCGGGCACGGACGACGGTGGGATCGCGGATCGCGGTGGGTCAGGCGTAGCCCGTCAATGCAGGATCACGGACACATTCACCGCATCGCGGCCCGGGTCGCCAAGTTCCACCGAGACCGCTACGGGGGCCATGGCGGGCATCAACGCCCCGCCACGAAACCCTTCCCCGAGGTACTCGGCCGGCCCGAAGCGTCGCGCGGCGACCGTTTCGTCCGCCACGTCGGCAAAACGCAGTTCGATGACCGGGAACGACTGTTCGTACGGCGCGGCATTCGCGATCACCGCGTCGAGCACTACCGCATCCGGTGTGTCGGGATGCGCACGGACCGCCACGCGACGCACCGAGAGGTCGGCGAGGGAACGCATGACCGGCAACTCGCAACCCAGGGCGGCGCACCCCCACCGGTACAGGAACCGCAGATCCGGATCCCCTGCCCAGGGGTCGAAGCGATACCAAAGCATCTGCATGAACAGACAGACCACCGCCAGGACGATCCCGCCAACCCACGCACCCGTCCGGTACCTCTCCCGCTCGTTCCACCAGCGTAAAAGCACCACGTACTACGCCCGTCGTCCGCCGAGGAGAACCCAGCCTTGCATGCTTCGCGGGCGGTCGAACGCGACATCCGGGTACGCGGCGACGACACCGTCGCCCTGGTCGGGAAGCACCCCGGAAAGCCCGATTCGCCCGCCCGGGCGCAGGCTGCCACCGAGGCGGGGTGCCAGTTCGATCAGGGTGCGCGCGAGGATGTTGGCGACGACCACGTCAAAACAGGGATCCGCGACGAAAGCACCGGCGGACTCGATACCGACTTCGACGCCGTTCCGCGCCGCGTTCTCCGCGGTCACCGCGAGCGCTGCCGGGTCGTGATCCACCGCGATCACCCGGGACGCCCCGAGGAGCCTGGCCGCAATCGCCAGAATGCCGGAACCGCAACCGAAGTCGAGCACCGAGCGGCCGGCCAGCGGCAGGGAAGCAAGCCACGCCAGGCACAGGCGCGTGGTCGCGTGGCTTCCCGTGCCGAAGGCGCGACCCGGATCGAGACGCAACACCGATCCGGCGGCCGCGTCCACTTCGGCGTCCCGGGGTGCGATCGTCAGCGTTCCGAAACGGCGTACGGCGGCGTAGCGTCGCCAGCTGCCGGACCAGTCGCGATCCTCCACGAAGTCGACGTCCATCGCGTGTCCCTGCAGACGGGCGCGCACACGGGAAAGGTCGGCATCGAGCGCGAAGAGTCCCACCGCCCGCGCGTCCCGCCACGCGTCCGGTTGCGGCGCGTCCGTCAGGGCCGGTTCGAACAGCGGCTCGTCACCGGCATCGACCCACGTCACGGCAAGTGCTCCAAGCTCCGCAAGCTGTTCGCCCACCCCCTGCGCGTCCGCGCCCGAGACGCCCACGGAGAGCCGGATGAAGGGCATCCTGTTCAGACGATCCGAAAGAGCGCCGTCCCCGCCTCCATGGCGCGCCCGTTCTCGAGCAGTATCTCTGCGACCGTACCCGTCAGCTCGGCCTCGATGCGATTCATCATCTTCATGCTCTCGATGATGCACAGGACATCGCCCGGCGCCACCGTCTCGCCCTCGTTGACGAAGGGCGCTTCGCCCGGCGCCGGCGAGCGATAGAACGTACCGGAGATCGGCGCGCGTACGACTTCCCCCGGCCCGGCAGGCTCGCCCCGGGCGGCGCCGGCCACCTCCGTATCCTGCACCGGTGACGCGGCCGCGGCGACGGGCATAGCCGCCGCCGGTACGCCCCGCGCGATGCGGATGGACTCCTCGCCGTCCCGCACCTCCAGTTCGGAGATGCCCGACTCCTGCACGAGTTCGATGAGCTTCTTGATCTTCCTCAGGTCCAAGTTCGTTGCCTCCCTGCCAGCCGGTTCGCGAAGCGCCTACTCTTCCGACGCATCCAATGCATCCATCGCGGCCATCGCCGCGTACTCGTATCCCGCCGCGCCCAGGCCACAGACGACGCCACGCGCCACGTCGGACAGGTAGGAGTGGCCACGGAACGCCTCCCGGGCATGCACGTTGGACAGGTGCACTTCGATGAACGGGATCGCGACGGCCAGAAAAGCGTCTCTCAAGGCAATGCTGGTGTGCGTAAACGCACCGGGATTGACGATGATGTAACCGATCCCGTCGCGGCCCGCGCGCTGCACCGCCTCCACCAGTTCGTGCTCGGCGTTGCTCTGCAATGCCTCGATCTCGTGACCGCGGGACGCGGCCAGGGACGCAACGCGCGCGTGGATGTCGTCCAGCGTCTGCGTCCCGTAGATCGCAGGCTCGCGCGTGCCGAGCAGGTTCAGGTTCGGTCCGTTCAGGACCAGGATGCGTGCCACCGCCGGCTGTCCTCCATGGCCGCCCTGCCGGGCAAGTCCGGGCAGTATGCCATGAACTCTGCAAGTTAACGACAAGTTAGCTCGATTTACCGTTCTTTAGCTGCCAGTTCCCGACACGTATCTGACGGACAGGGCGTCACGTAGCCCGTTCTATGGCGCCGATCACGATCCCGGGTGTGAGGATCTGGGGCAACACCACCGGTTCACCATCCGGTGGAAAGTACACGTACATAGGCACGCCGCTGCGCCCGAACCGCTCGAGCACCTCGGTGATCGCCGGGTCCGCGTTGGTCCAGTCGCCCTTGACGTACGCGATGCCGCGTTCCTCGAAGTACGCACGAATGCGATCCGTGCCGAGCGTCGACCGCTCATTGGCGAGACAGGTGATGCACCAGGACGCGGTGAAGTTCAGAAACACGGGGTCGCCGGCGGCCCGGCGCGCCTCGACGGCCTGCATGTCGAAGCCGGCCCCGGCAACGCGCTGCGCCGCCCCCTGCGGGGGAACCGTCCAGACGACGAGCGCCGCAACGGCGAGTATGCCCAGCCAGACCGTCCGCAGCGCCGCTGGACGGCGTGTGCCGAGCCACGCGAGGAACCCCGCGCCGACGAACGCCGCCAGCACCCATGCGACGCCCTCGGCGCCGGACTGCTGGACCAGCACCCACACGAGCCACACCACCGTGACGAACATCGGAAACGCCATGACCTGCTTCAGCGTCACCATCCACGCACCCGGCCGCGGCAGGCGCCGGGCGATTGCGGGCACCGCGGCCAGCAGCACGTAGGGCAGCGCCATGCCGACACCCAATGCCACCATCACCGCCAGCAGAACCGGCGCCGGCTGGCTCAGGCCGTAGCCGACGGCAGCACCCATGAACGGCACCGTGCAGGGCGTCGCGACCACCACCGCCAGCACGCCCGTGGCCACCGGGCCGACGCGGTCGACCGCCACGCCGAAGGCCGGCGTCTCGAGGAGCCCGAGCAGATTGAGTCCGAGCACGAAGAAGAGCATGGCCATCCCGGTCACGAAGCCCGGCGACTGCAGTTGAAAGCCCCAGCCCACGGCTTCGCCGGCGCCTTGCAGCGCGACCAGCAGCAAGCCAAGCGCAGCGAACGTCGCGACCACCCCGACCGAGAATCCCGCGGCGTCCCGCACGCGACCCGCCGGGTCCCCGAGCAGCGACAGCGCCTTGATGGACAGGACCGGAAAGACGCACGGCATGAGGTTCAGGATCAGGCCGCCGAGCAACGCCGCGCCGAGCGTGGCGATCAGCTCCGCGAACGCCCAGCCGGACGCGCCTGTATCGCCCGTGCCGGAGGCAGCGGCCGCAAACTGCAGCCACTTGCGTTCCGGCGGGTAGCACAGCCCGTAGTCGGCGCATCCCTGGTACTCGATGCCCACCTCGAAGCGGGCGCCGGCCGGCTCCAGCACGGGCACCCGTGCCGTGACGGTGTCGTAGAAGACCTCGACATCGCCGAAGAACTCGTCCGTCTTCGGCGTGCCCGCCGGCAGGACGGCGTCCCCGAGCCGCGTGCCGTCACGGGTCTCGAAATTGAAACGGTGCCTGTAGAGGTAGTAGCCCTCCGGCATGCGCCAGTCCGCCACCACGGAGCCGTCCGGCGCAAGGCGAGCCGTGAGTACGAACGCCTCGTCGACGGGCAGGAAGTCCCGTTCCTCGAGCGCATTCGGACCGGCTCGCAGTTCGACCTGGCCGAGTGCCGTGGCCGCGCAGAGCAGCGCAAGACCCACCACCCCCGACATCCACGCCAAAGACGCACCGGCGCGACCTGCCCGGCAGGCGACCCGCCGGACCCGGACGCAACGGTTGTGTAGAAACGATCGGCTGGTTGATTGCGGCTCGCCTGGCATCTCTATATCGTGCAGCATCGTGCGTCGTCGTGCACGACCCTGGGGCGTCCACGCGGCGCGCGTCGAGGCGAGTCGATCCAGTGCACCGTTTCATACTCCCGAAAACCGCTCTGCTCATGGCAATGCTCGCCTTGGCGGGCGCCTGCCAGGTCGATGACCGCACGCCTCGAACGGCTCCACCGCCCGTCACGGCCGCACCCATCGAGCCGGAACCGGTTCCGACCGAACGCGTGGATGCGCTTCTCAGCGCGGCCGACGACGCATTCGCCGACGACCGGCTCCTGTACCCGGCCCCCGACAGCGCGTTGACGCACTACATCGCGGTCCTCGAACTCGTGCCGGATCAGCCGGATGCCCTCGACGGTCTCGAGCGCATCGTGGAAGCGTTCATCGAGCGTGCACAGCGAGCCATGCGGCAGCAACGTTGGGGCGCCGCCCAATCGATGCTCGACCGGGCGCGCATCGCGGACCGCGATCACCTTTCCCTGCCCTCCCTCTATCGACAGCTGCAGCATCTGCGCGACGCCCGGCGACTCAAGCTGGAGCTGTCCCCGGCTGCGGTCCGGGCGCGCGCACCGGCTGTGGCGGACGGACTGGCCGAACTCGGGGAGCACGCGCGGCAGGCAAACGCGCGGGTGTTCATCCGCGCCGGCAGCGATGCCGAGGGCCGGTGGCTGTATGCGCAGCTCAACCGGGCACCCGGACACCGACGCATCCGCGCCGAGATGGAGATCGGACGGCCCCCACGGGTGGTCGTCGTACTGCTCCCGACGGCTGATCCGTGACGATGCCTTCCCGGCGACGCAGGCAGGCCCCCGCGGCCCAGGGAGCACCAGCGTGTTGCCATTCAGCACACTAGCCCGCATTTCTCACCAGGCCGCTTGTCGGCGTCAAAAAGCTCATGGGTTTCAAGAAGTTGATCGCGATGCCGACGATCGTGCCGATTGCGGACTGCGCTGGCCGCGCCCTCGCGGGTCTTTTGGCCCTGTGTACACACGGGCCCGTGCGCACACATGCTCCCTCAAGCGGAGCCTTCAGCCGGGAAGCCCGAGGGGCCTGCCCCTCGCAAGATTGGAGTCCCGCTATGCTTTCGGTCGGCGAGCGCGACGCAAGCGTCGTGTGCACAGGACCAAAATCCTCCGCGATCATCACGGCCCCTGGTGAGAAATGCGGGCTAGCCCGCTGGGTCACAAACACCTTCACGTTTGCGCTGCGCCTACCGCAAAGACAAAGCTATTTGCGATCCAGCACACTAGCTCTGGCAGCCGCCGTACTCGTCACGAACGGCTACGTGCGCGACACCCTGCCGGGCCAGACCGTCACGGCCGCCTACTGCGAGATCGTCAACCCGACCCGGGAAGAGGCCGTTCTCGCGTCCGTCAGCACCCCGGTGGCGCGCGCGGTCGAGGTCCACGAAACCCGCGACGAAGACGGCTTGCTGCGCATGCGTCCCGTTCCGCGGCTGGTCGTGCCGCCGCGGTCCACCGTGCGGCTCGCGCCCGGCGGGATGCACCTGATGCTGTTCGATGCCAGGACGACAGGTGTTCCGAACGTGCCGTTCGTGTTCGAATTCACCGACGGGCGGCGCACGAGCGTCGAGTTCGAGGTGCGCGTACCCTAGACGGGCGGAGCCGAGGAGACCCACATGGCATGGACACTGCGACGGGGCGAGGACACCGGCACGGCCGGCCTCGTCGCCCGCATCGGCGGTGCGCTGGTGGGCGTGTACCTCCTGCTCGTGACCTTCCTCTGGTGGTGGTGGGACAGCGAACCCGACGCCTTCGACGTACAGCGGGCAGTGCAATCCCTCACTGCCAGGACCGATGATGCGGCGGGCAGCACGGTCACCGGCTCGCATACGACCGCCGCGATGATCCGACTCGGACAGACGCTGCTCGACAAGCGCGGCGGCTACCTGTCCAACGACCTGTTCCCACCGGGCGTGTGGATGGACAACGTGCCGAAATGGGAGTTCGGCGTCGTCGTGCAGATGCGCGACATGAGCCGCGTGCTGCGAGCCGACCTGAGCCGTTCGCAGAGCCAGTCCACGGAAGACCCGGACCTGTCGCTGGCAGAAGCCAAGTTCTTCTTCGACAACTCGAGCTGGATCCTCCCCCGCACGGAGCGGGAGTACCGGGACGGCACCGAGTATCTCGAGGGCTACCTTGCGCGCCTCGCGGACCCCGGCCAGCCCGATGCCCAGTTCTATGCCCGCGCCGACAACCTGCGTGCGTGGCTTACCGCCGTCGAGACGCGCCTCGGCAGCCTGTCCCAGCGGCTGTCCGCCAGTGTCGGCAAGCGCCAACTCGATACGGCGCTCTCCGGGGACCCCGCCGCGAGCCAGGCGACCACGGGACTCGGGGACAGCGAGCTCAAGACGAGCTGGTTCGAGATAGACGACGTCTTCTACGAGGCCCGCGGCCAGGCATGGGCCCTGCTGCACCTGCTGCGCGCCGTGGAGCGCGACTTCGGGCGGGTGCTCGACGACAAGAACGCACGCGTCAGCCTGCAGCAGATCGTGCGCGAGCTCGAGGGGACGCAGGAGACCATCTGGAGCCCGATGATCCTGAACGGAACGGGCTTCGGGTTCGTGGCCAACCACTCGCTGGTCATGGCCTCCTACATTTCGCGGGCGAACGCCGCGATCATCGACCTGCGCGCACTGATGGCGCAGGGGTGAGCCCGCACTCCGGACCGGAACGCGGCAAAGATCCACAACCGGAGGACATTGACATGACCGGCATCGCAGACATCCTCTACGTCCGCTTCCGCATCCCGGACCTCGACCGCCAGCAGCGGTTTCTCGACGATTTCGGCTTCCTGACGGAGCGCGACAATGGCACGCTCTTCGCCCGCGGTTCGGACCCCAACCGGTTCGTCTACATCGCCGAAGAGGGCGAAGCGGCTTTCCTCGCCCTCGGTTTCGAAGCCCTGAGCGCGGGCGACCTGGAGCGCATTGCCGCGATCGACGACGCCGAGGTCCGGACCTGCGAATTGCCCTGCGGCGGCAACATGGTGCAACTCCATGACCCGGACGGGCTGCCGGTCGAGATCGTGCACGGCGTGGAAAGGGCCGCCGCCGTCCCCCCACCCCGGCGCAGCCCCCTGAATTCCGGGGAAGACCGCGCCCGGCTCGGGCAGCGCGTCTCGTTAGAGAAAACGCCGCCTGCGGTCAAGCGCCTCGGCCACTGCGTCATCAACGTCACGGACTTCCGGACGTCCGAAGCCTGGTACAAGGAGCGTCTCGGCCTCATCACCAGCGACGAGGTGTACATCGACGAGGAAGGCAACGCGCTCGGAGCCTTCATGCGCTGCGACCGCGGTGCGCACTACGTGGACCACCACACGCTCTTCCTGGTGGGCGGCGGGCAACTCGCCTTCAACCACGCAGCCTTCGAGGTGGCCGACTGGGACACCCTGATGCTCGGCCATGACAGCCTGCAGCAGGCCGGCTACGAACATCGCTGGGGCGTCGGGAAACATGTCCTCGGCAGCCAGGTGTTCGACTACTGGAAGGATCCCCACGGCTTCACGATGGAGCATTTCACGGACGGCGACCTCTTCAACGTCGACTCCGGCTCGCACCAGGTGCCGGTCGCGGAGTTGCTGGCCACCTTCTGGGGTCCGGAGGGGCGCCCGTAATCGACGCCATGGCGATCGGCATCACCCTCGTCGTTCTCGTCCTCGCGTGGTACGGCCTGGAGCTCCTGCGGCACCGGACCCGTGCCATGCCCGGCGGCATCGACGAAGGCAGGACACTGCCCCACGAAGGCGCCTGGGAGCTCTACCACAACAGTTTCTCGCTGTGCTCGAAGAAGACCCGCGTGTGTCTCGCCGAACTCGGCATCGAGTACCGCAGCCACCACGTGGACCTGATCGAGACCGGCGCATACGAAAACGTCTCCCGTCGGTATCTCGCGATCAATCCCGCGGCGCTGGTGCCGCTCCCGGTGCACCAGGGACACCCGATCTACGAATCCCACGAGCAGATCGTCTACGCCGCGGCCGCGGTGGGGGATGGCGATCTGCCGATCCCGGAGGACGACCGGCAACGGGCGCTGGTGGACCACTGGGTGCACCAGTCGTCGCTGCTGGGCGAGAACCCCATCGCCGGCGTCGACGAAACCGCCGGCAACGCCGTGCCGGGGCTCACGCTGCCGATCTTCGCGGCGATGATCGAGAGCATCCCGGTGCACCGCATCCTGTTCGGACTGCTGTTCCACCGGTTCAGGGTCCGTCCGCTCATGTTCCTGGCCATGAAGCGCGGCGGCGCAGCGAAGCTGCCGCGGATGAAACCCCTCGTCGGGGCGATCCGACGCAGTCGGACGGCCATGCATCGGCACCTCGACGAACTCGAAGGCGCGCTCGAGGGAAGCGGCGGCCCGTGGATCCCGGGCAGTCGTTTCAGCCTGGCGGATGTCGGCATGATGGCCATCCTGGACCGCCTGCGTGAGGTGGACTGGCTGGACACATTCCTCACCGAGGCGCGCCCGCGCGTCGCCGCCTACTGGAACGCCCTGCAGGCACGGCCAAGCTACGCCGCCGCCATCGGGGCATTCGAGCATCCGACCGTGGTCCGGGGACTCGACCGGGTACGGCACCTGAAGGAGACCGACGCGGCGTTTCGGGCCGCGTTGACAGAGTAACGTGCCACCGTTTCCAGGTAGATCGTTCGGTCGTCCGATGTAGGGGACGGGCTTGTCCCGTCCCGTCTCGAATTCATGTAAGGCCGGGATCGGGCTTGTCCCGTCCCGCCATCAAGGGCTTGCACGACTTCGACACGGGCGACGACAAGCGTCGCCCCTTGCATGGAAGTCGCGCCAAGGGAACGAAGTGACCGCCGGTGCAACTTCCATGCAAGGACGGCGTGGCTGGGCCGAAGGCGCGCCGGCGCGTAGCGAGCTCGCGAGCGAGTGCCGGACCGGCTATGGGGCGCTACCATCTGGCCAACTTCACCGTAATGGACGGGCTTGGCCCTTCCGGCCCCTCACGATCGAAAGATCGTCCACATTCGGGATCGGGGCGGCTTCGAACGGGCCGTAGATCGACGAATGAACGGGCCCATTGTGCGAGCCGCGCACCGGGCGAGGCTCGTCTCCTCATCGACCGCATCCAACGTGATCCACGCCTGACGGCTCGGCGCTTGGCCCGGGCCGCCACCGTCCTATGGACTTGCGCCTTGCGCGGCCCTATCGTGCCGTTCTACGGTGCAAGCCCCTGGAATCGGCCAGCACAACGCCTCCACCTCGCGCATGCCCCGCTTCGCCGCCAACGTCTCGATGATGTTCCCCGAAGTCCCCGTCGCGGAACGCTTCGGCGCCGCCCGCGATGCGGGCTTCGCGGCCGTGGAGTACCTGTTCCCCTACGGCGAGGCCGCCGTGGAAATCCGCCGCTGGCTCGAGGATGCGGGCATCGCGATGATCCTGCTCAACACACCCCTCGGCGATGCGGCCGCCGGGGAGCGGGGCCTGGCGGCGCTGCCCGGTCGGCAGCAGGACTTTCGGCACGGCTTCGGGCGCGCGCTGGAGTACGCACGCCAGCTCGGGGTGCCGATGATCCACGTGATGGCCGGCGTCGTCCCCCGGGAAGATCGCCCGGCGGCCTTTGCCGTGTTTGCGGAGAACCTCCGCTACGCCGCCGAGCGCGCCGCCCCGCATGGCATCCGCATCCTGGTCGAACCGCTGAACGACGAGGACACGCCCGGTTACCTCGTCACGCGCACCGACGAGGCGCGCCGCTGCATCGAAGCCGCCGGGCGCGACAACGTGCGTCTGCAGTTCGACTTCTACCATCGTCAGATCATGGAGGGGAACCTGGGCCGCGGGCTCGCCGACCACCTCGACATCATCGGGCACATTCAGTTCTCGAGCGTTCCCGGACGCCACGAGCCGCAGCACGGCGAAGTGCACCTGCCCTTCCTGTTCGACCTCTGCGACCAGCTGGGCTACCGCGGCTGGATCGGCTGCGAGTACCGTCCGAAGACAACCACCCTCGAAGGCTTGAGTTGGGGTGCTCCCTACGGACTGGGGCCGGGCCGATAGCGGGCCCGCCGGACGGGCGGCCGCAACACGCCGATGCCCACGGTCTGCCGGCGCCGCGCTCTCCCACGCCGCAGATCACGTTTTTGTCATGCGCGCCGGTCCGGGTATCATTGCGGCCCCAAGGTGGGCGTCCTCCCTGGCGCGCACGAGGCTTCACGAGAAACAGCGCGAAGAAAGGCGCGGCCGGCCGACACGCCGGTCACGTCGAAGCCCACGCCAGGGACGTCCTCCCCGCCCCCCCAAGTGGATCGAGGTGGATCGAGCGCCCATGAGAGCGCAGGCGATGCGGGGGAGTTGGGTCCGGGCCGAGGGGCCCGCATGAGCGTTACTCGGCACATACACACGTTTCGGGGTAATCGATGTTGGAGCAAGCAATCATTCCGCCGGCACTCGGCGTCGTCGGGCTCGTGGCGGCCTTCGTGGTCTACGCACTCGTCAAGCGCTACGCGGAAGGCGACGACAACGTCCGCCACATCGCGGACCAGATCCACCTCGGGGCGATGGTGTTCATGCGCCGGGAGTACACCATGCTGGCGCTCTTCGCCGCAGTGCTGATCGCCATCCTGTTCTTCTCACCCGGCCTCGGCGCCCCGACCGCGCTCGCCTTCATCGCGGGGGCGCTGTCTTCGGCCGCCGCCGGCTGGATCGGGATGTACACGGCTACCCAGGCGAACGTGCGAACCACCACGGCGGCCTATACGCAGGGCGCGCCGGCGGCGTTGTCCGTCGCGTTCTTCGGCGGCTCCATCATGGGTCTGGCCGTGGCGTCGCTCGGCCTGCTCGGCCTCGGCATCGTCTACTACTACTTCGGCGGCGACCCGCACACCGCACACCACATCCACGGCTTCGGCATGGGCGCCTCGAGCGTTGCGCTGTTCTCCCGTGTCGGCGGCGGCATCTTTACCAAGAGCGCCGACGTCGGTGCGGACCTGGTCGGCAAGCTCGAACAGGGCATTCCGGAGGACGATCCACGCAACCCCGGCGTCATCGCGGACAACGTCGGTGACAACGTCGGCGACATCGCCGGGATGGGCTCGGACATCTTCGAGTCGTACTGCGGGGCGATGATCGCCTCCATCGCCATCGCGGCCACCCTCGGCGCCGTGGCCCTTGGCGGGCTGGTTCCCGAGGCGGCGACGGAAGACGGGCGCGCGGCGCTCATGTCGCTGCCGCTGCTGCTGGCCTCGACCGGTCTCGTGTGTTCCATCATCGGCATCGCCATCGTGCGCAGTTGGTCGGCTTCCAACCCGGCGCTCGCGTTACGCATCGGCATGATCGTCACGCCCATCCTGTTCATCGCCGCGGCCTTCTTCGTCACCGGCAATGCAGGGATTTCCGACGCCATCTGGTGGTCGGTGGTGGCCGGGTCCGTGGGCGGTGTGATCATCGGGCTGGTCACCGAGTACTACACCTCCTCGACGCCGATCGTGCGCATCGCGAAGTCCGGTGAGACCGGCGCGGCAACGGTCATGATCACCGGACTCGCCGTGGGGATGCAGTCCGTGGTCATTCCGCTACTCACCATCTGCGCGATCATCTTCGTCTCGACCGAAGTCGCGGGCCTCTACGGCGTCGGCATCGCGGCGGTCGGACTGCTCGCGACGGTCGGCATGACCATGGCCGTGGACGCCTACGGCCCGGTTGCGGACAACGCCGGCGGCATCGCGGAAATGGCCGGCCTCGGCGAGGAGACGCGCGCCATCACGGACTCCCTCGACGAGCTGGGCAACACGACCGCGGCGATGGGCAAGGGTTTCGCCATCGGCGCCGCCGCACTCGCCGCGCTCGCCATCATCGCCGCGTTCGTGGAAACCGTCGCCTACAACCGCGGCGGCGATTTCTCCCTGCACCTCGGCAATCCGGAAGTGCTGATCGGGCTCTTCATCGGCGGCCTGACCCCCTTCCTCATCGCCTCCATCACCATGACGGCCGTGGGCGACGCGGCGATGGAAATGATCCAGGAGATTCGCCGTCAGTTCCGCGAGATCCCCGGCCTGCTGGAGGGCACGGCCGAACCCGACAACGCGAAGTGCATCGACATCGCCACATCCGCCGCCTTGAAACGCATGCTGCTGCCCGGCGCCATTGCCGTGGCCCTGCCGCCCGTGGTCGGCTTCGGCATCGGCGCCCAGGCGCTCGGTGGCGCGCTCGGTGGCGCTTTGCTCGGCTGCGTGCTGCTGGCGCTGACCATGGCCAATGCCGGCGGCGCGTGGGACAACGCCAAGAAATATGTCGAGAAGGGCAACCTCGGCGGCAAGGGCTCCGCCGTCCACGCGGCGACCGTGGTCGGCGACACCGTGGGCGACCCCTTCAAGGACACGTCCGGGCCGAGCATGAACATCCTGATCAACGTGATGGCGATCGTCAGCCTCGTAATCGCCCCGCTCCTGTAGGGGCGACCCTTGTGGTCGCCCGTCTTGACCCTTGTGGTCGCCCGTCTTGACCCTTGTGGTCGCCCGTCTTGACCCTTGTGGTCGCCCGTCTTGACCCTTGTGGTCGCCCGTCTTGACCCTTGTGGTCGCCCGTCTTGACCCCGTGCAAGCCTCAAGACGGGACGGGACAAGCCCGTCCCCTACAAGACCCGCGCTGTGCCCGAGGGGTGATTCGGGACGGTCGCCCGTCTCGGGGCCGTGCGTGAATTCGCAAACGGGACGCCACAGGGGCGGCCCCACGTCCGCCGTCAGATGGAGTAGCTGATGACGAACCAGGCCTTGCCGATGTCCGCGGCCCACTCCCGTGCGTGGTAGCGCGCGAACTTGAACTGCAGGCCGAGCGGGCCGTTCGAATACGACGCGGTGACACCGAGCTCGCGACCGTGGTTGCCGTCGCCCTTCGCCGCCGCGAACTCGTGGACGGCCGCGGTGAGCGCGACCGGCCCGACCGTGCCGGAGAACGTCAGGTAGGTGTCCTTGACCCCGGCCGGGGGTGTGGACAGGAACCTGTCGGTCCAGCCCTGGAACTTGTGCAGCGTGCCGAGCGGGGTACGAAACGGCGCTGTCCCGCCGTCGCTGCCGAGCACCTCGTGGCCCGTGACGACCGTGATGCGCTCTAGCGGCCACCTGGCTTCGACGAAGTAGTACGGCGCGTCGTAGGAGAGGGGATTGTCTCCCCACTCGCGCTGCAACGCGATACGGGCAGCCAGACTCGCCGGGCCGAAGGCGCCGTGGTAGTTCAGGCCGTAGCTCGCGTTGGAATTCGCCGGGCCGTTGTCGTTCTCGAAGTCGAGCAGGTAGGCGAACGCGGCGAGGACGTGGTCGTCGGCCGGCGCCCAGGTCGCCCGCAGAAGATGCGCGTTGCCTTCCCACTCGGCCGGCTGCAGCCCGTCGTTCGGACCGAAGATCCGGCGCACGTTGGCCACGTAGCTGTAGTCGATGCCGGTGCGCTCGCCCGACGACTGGATGCGTACGCCGTCGTAGGTCTGCTCGTTCTGTCGCCACGCCACACCGCCGAGAAAGCGTTGTTCGCCATGCAGAATGCGTTGTCGGCCGGCCGTGACGATCGTGGCACCGCTGCGAAACCTCAGGAACGCCTGGTTGAGGTCGGTGCCGGTCGGGTCGGCCACGATCGGAAACTCCGTGCGGCCGTTTTCGGTGGAGTTGTAGCGCTCCGATCCCACGACGAAGACGTGATCGGCTTCGAGGCCAACGGAGAAGCCCTCGACGGCCTCCATGATCCAGGACGCCCGCGCCTTGGCCGTCGAGGCCCGTGCCTGCTCGGCAATACCGTCCTGATCGACGGTTTCCAAACGATAGCGAACGGAGAACTTCGGCTTGGTCGCTGCGGCTGTCTCCGTGAATCCTGCCGACGCCCAGGGCGCCGGGAGGAGCAAGGCCAGCGCGGCCGTCGCCACCGCACACTTCCTGCAGCTCGTGCGCTCGATCACTCCGACCTCTCCCTGCCATGGCGTCGCGCGTCGCACACTCGCGCGAATCTTCGTCCCGGTCCCACTCGGACGTGCCGCTGCGGCGTATGGCACGCGCCCGGGCCGGCGACTCGCATCCCCCGCCAGCGCACCGCCTCCAGTCTCCCGGATTGCCGACTCAAGGTTACCAGACACCTGCCGCCACGGGCTCGCCGAGGTCGGGCGCCCACCACCTTTGGAAGCAATCGCGCGTACCCTAAGATACCGCGCTCACGTCTTGGCGGAGTACACCATGGTCTGGCAACCGGAAATCGACGAATCGAGCACCGCAAGCGCCTGGCGGAACAAATGGGCGGCGCGGCCGGCATCCGCGAGCAGCGCCGCCGCGGCAAGCTGACGGTGCGCGAACGCATCGATCTGCTCTCGGACACCGGTTCGTTCCAGGAGATCGGTCAACTCGCCGGGGCCGCCCGGTACGAGGGCGACGAACTGGTCGACTTGACCCCGTCCAACATGGTCATCGGCCTCACGAAGCTCAATGGGCGGCGCGCGGTCCTGACGGCCGGCGACTTCACCGTCCGCGGCGGTGCGTCGGATGCCTCCATCGGCAACAAGGGCGGACACGCCCAGAACATGGCCCTCGACTGGCGGCTACCCTTCGTCCGGCTGCTCGACGCCACGGGTGGCAGCGTCAAGACCTTCGAGCAGATCGGGCGCACCTACATCCCCACCAACCCCGTCACCCCGGGCGTGCAGGACCTGCTGTGCCGCGTACCGGTCGTGGCCGCGGTGCTCGGCTCCGTCGCCGGCCTGCCGGCGGTGGACGCGTGCCTGGCACACTTCAATGTCATGGTGAAGGGCATCAGCCAGGTCTTCCCGGGCGGTCCCCCGGTCGTCAAGGCAGCCCTCGGCATCGACATTACCAAGGAGGACCTCGGGGACGAACGCAGCCAGGTGTTCGACAGCGGCGTGATCGACAACCTCACCGAGACCGAGGCCGAAGCCTTCGACATGGTCAAGCGCTTCCTCGGCTACCTGCCGAACAACGTCTGGCAGATGCCGCCGCGCGGCGAGACGGGCGACGATCCGAACCGGCGCGACGAGGAGCTGCTGTCGATCATCCCGCGGGAAAAGCGGCGCACCTACAATCCACGCAGGATCCTGAATGCCGTACTCGACCAGGACTCCTTCTTCGAGATCACACCGCACTACGGACGTTCGCGCATCCTGGGCCTCGCGCGCATGAACGGCTATCCGGTCGGTGTGATGATCAACAACCCGAAACGGCTCGGTGGCTCCATGGACGTCTCGGCCGGGGTCAAGGTGATCCGCTTCCTGCAGCTCTGCGACACCTTCCACCTGCCGATGGTCTACTTCGCGGACGAACCCGGGTTCATGGTCGGCCCCGACCAGCAGCGTCAGGGCATCGTGCGCGCCGGGGCCAAGATGCTCTGCGCCACGCTGCGGACCCGCATGCCCTGGATATCGATCATCACCCGCCAGCTCTATGGCGTCGCGGGCCAGTGCCACGACCGGCCGAGCGGCATGTTCAAGCGCGTCGCGTGGCCCTCGGGACATTGGGGCTCCATGCACATTTCCGGGGGCGTATCCGCGGCCTACCGCCGCATCATCGCCGGGTCCGAGGATCCCGCGGCCAAGCAGCGGGAGATCGAGGACCGGCTCGAGGCGCTGGCTTCGCCGTTCCGCACCGCCGAAGCGTTCAACATCGAGGAGATCATCGACCCGCGCGAAACGCGTCCGATGGTGTGCGAGTTCGTCGAGCTGGCGCAGTCGGTCCTCGAGACGCAACTCGGGCCGAGCCCGACGCCCTACATGCCGTGACTGTGGCCGGGCCGGCGGCGGCGCGACGCAAGCGGCGCCCCCCGGCGTGCAGGGTAGCGAAACGCCGGACCGGCCATGGGTCGCTCCCATTTGACCGAGCGCCCCTGCAGTTGGCATTCTGACCCGGTGCCGAGCGCCCCACCCGATCCATACGCCGCCCTGTCTCCTGCCGCTCGCCTGGTCGCGCAGGCGTTGGGCGTGGTGGCGCCACATGCCCTGGGGGCGGCGCGCCTGCGCAAACTGTTGTCCCATGCCAGAGTCAGTCTGTCCGGATATCGGCTGACAGACCAACAGGTCCGCAAGACCATCGCGGAACTCTTCGACACCGGGATCGCCGTCCGGGACCGGCAAGGGGTCCGTCTCTCGCGAAACTGGATGCTGCCGCTGACCCGCCTCGCGGATCGGACGGGCAACCTGGTACCCGTCCTGACCGCGTTCCTCGCGACGGACCAGCGGAGCTACTACGACGCGTACCTCCTGCGGGCGGAGATGCTGGTCCGCTGTCACGTCGTCCGCGGCGACTACGCCGCGCTCGACGCGTTGGTGGATTCCGAAGACGGGTTCTCGCCAAGCTGGTGGTTCCTCGTCGACCCGCTCGCCATCGACCTGCTGGAACGATTGCCGCCACGCTACCTCGAGGGTGCGCTCGCCACCTGTCTCGACTACGTCATAGAGACCACCGCACCTCCCGAGGCGGCTATCGAAGCCTGCCTGGCATTGAGCGGCACGCCGTCCGCACACGCGGCGGACATCGCCTTCATCCGTATCCTGCAAGGTCGCTGCACCGCCGCCGAGGCGGTGTTCGCGGAGTTGCCGCCGACGAGCCGCGAGGACCGCGCGGCGACAACCGGGTCGGCGGCCACCCGGGCCCTGATCGCGCTGTTGCGCAACGACGACGCCGGCGCGCGTGCGCACATCGACGCGGCCATCGCCGCGCAGAAGGCCGGCACGCGGCGGCGCAACGTGTTCCCGGATTCGCGTGCCTTCGCCCTGTCCCTGCTCGCCCTCGTACGCATGGATACGCCGGAGTGCGCCGATCTCCTCCAGCGATTGCTCAAGGCCGCCGACCGGCTGGAGATCGCCCGTCAGGCGGAGATCCGCCTGGTGCTCAATGCACTTCAGTCAAGACACGAAGACGGCTTCTACGGCCGTGGGCGGGGCGGGGCCGGTCTCGACCTCCTGTTCGACGGACTGGCCTTCGGCTGGCGCGGACATCCCAGGTTCCGCGACCAGGAGTGGCGCCAGGCATTGCTGGAATACTGCGAACGCGCGGCGGCGCACGGCTTCGCATGGGTAGCGGCGGAGTGCGAAGAACTCCTGCGACGCTCGTCAGGGGCCGCAGCCGACGACGACTCGTCGCGCGCGGCCGAGGCCCACGCGCGCCTCGGCACGGTCACACTGGCGACGCTCGCCATGCCGATCCCTGCCTGGGAGAGATCGCTCAGAACGCTGGAGCAGTACGCCTATGACACGGCGAACAAGGCCGCCGGCGCCGGCTCCACCCAGGCCAGCCGCGTGCGACGGCTCGTGTGGGAAATCGGCACGGAGTTCGACGACCTCAAGCTGTCCCCCCGGGAGCAGCGTCAGAACAAGAACGGCACGTGGACCAAGGGCCGCAAGGTGGCATTGAAACGGCTCGCCCACGAGGCGGCGAGCATGGACCACCTGCGCGACGAGGACCGCGCGGCGGCCGCTGCGATCGGCGTTGCGCGCGGCTGGTACGGCGGCGAGGAGTACGTGCTCGAAGCCGAGGGGGCGTACGCCCTCGCCGGCCATCCGCACGTCTTCAACGCGCGCGGGGAGACGGTGGAAATCGTCCGCCGTGAGCCGGCACTGACCCTCGACGAAGACGACGGCACGCTGCTCGCCGCCATCGAACCCCGCGCTCCCCGCGCGAACCGGGAGTACACGTGGACGATGGTGAGCGACAGGCGCTGCGAGGTTACCCGCTTCACGGCCGCCCACCGCCGGTTGCTCGAAATCGTTCCGCACGGTGGCCTGAGGCTCCCCGCCGCGGCCAGACGGCGCCTGCTCGAAGCGGTGTCCGCCCTGGCGTCCGAGGTGCGCGTGCAGAGCGATGTCGACGCAGACGCCGGTGCCGCGCTGGTCGAAGCCGACGCGGAGCCCTGGGTGCGCCTCGAACCGTACGACGCCGGCCTGAACGCCGCGTTGGTCGTGGAACCCATTCCGGAGTCCGGCATCTGCTTCGAGCCCTCTACTGGCGCCGCCACCGTGTTCGCCAGCCGAGACGGAGCAAGCGTACGGGCGCGTCGCGACCTCGACGCCGAGGGGCAGGCGGTGGAGCGGCTGCTCGAACGTTGTGGGCTGCTGGCGCCGCGACCCACCGAACGGCAACCCCTGCTGCTGCCCGGGCCCGCCGACTGCCTGGAGTTGCTGGACCAACTGGAAAACGCCGGCGCGCGCTGCAAGTGGCCGCGTGGCGAACCGTTCCGGATCGTTGCGCAGGCGGCCACCTCTTCCCTGGCTCTGACCGTCAAGTCGGCCGCCGACTGGCTGCGGGCATCCGGCGAACTGGCCGTCGACGAGCGGCGCGTGCTGGATCTCAAGAGCCTGTTCGCGCTCCTCGAAGCCCATCCCGGTTCGCGCTTCCTGGAACTCGAACGCGGCGAGTTCCTGGCCCTCTCGGCCGCGTTCCGACGTCAACTCGACGACTTCGCGAGCCTCGCGGCGCCGACGACGCGTGGCGAGATGCGCCTGCACCCGTTCGCTGCGCTGGCCCTCGACGAACTCCTAGAGGGGGCCGAGCTGACCGCCGACCGGGACTGGCGCGAATTGCGCGCGCGCCTCGAGGCGGCCGAGTCCTTCGAGCCCGAACTGCCGGGCACGTTGCAGGCCGAGTTGCGACCCTACCAGCTCGACGGCTTTCGCTGGCTGGCGCGGTTGAGCCGTTGGGGCGCCGGTGCGTGCCTTGCGGACGACATGGGCCTCGGCAAGACGGTGCAGACCCTCGCCCTGCTCGTGGACCGCGCGCCCGCGGGTCCGGCCCTGGTCGTGGCGCCCACCTCGGTGATCGCAAACTGGATCGACGAGGCGCATCGCTTCGCACCGACCCTGAACGTCAAGCCCTATGTCGGCGCCGCGGCAGCCCGGTCACGCCTGCTCGCGGACCCGGCGCCGTTCGACCTGTACGTTACGACCTACGGCCTGCTGCAGAACGACGCCGGGCAACTGGCGGAGGTCGCCTGGCACAGCGCCGTGCTGGACGAAGCCCAGGCGATCAAGAACTCGGCCACCAAGCGCGCACGCGCCGCTCGCCTACTGACCGCGGACTTCCGACTCGTCACCACCGGCACGCCCATCCAGAACAACCTCATGGACCTGCACTCCCTGTTCGCCTTCGTGAATCCGGGGCTGCTCGGGTCCGTGGAGCGCTTTCGCCGCAACTTCGGCCTGCCCATCGAGCGTGACGGCGACGAAGTTGCCCGCGCCCGGCTGCGACGCCTGATCGCGCCGTTCATCCTGCGTCGCCTCAAGAGCGAAGTGCTCGACGATTTGCCGGAGCGCACGGAGATCGCACTGCACGTCGAGATGTCCAGCGAGGAAACCGCCCTCTACGAGGTGCTCCGGCAGCGCGCCGTCGAGGAACTCGAGGGCGCCCGTCCGGAAGGCGCCGAGCAGGGCGACGGCCGGCGCCGCGTGCGCATCCTTGCACACCTGACGCGACTGCGGCTCGCTTGCTGCAACCCGAGGCTGGTGGTCGACGATGCGACGCTGGCACCGGCGAGCTCCAAGCTCGAAACCTTCGCGGCGACCCTCGACGAACTGCTCGCGAACCGCCACAAGGTGTTGGTGTTCTCCCAGTTCGTCAGGCACCTGAAACTTGTCGAGGAGCACCTGCGCGGCGCCGGCGTCGCCTACCAGTATCTGGACGGCGCCACGCCGGCCAGGAGCCGGGCCCAGCGCATCGCCGCCTTCCAGGCCGGCCAGGGCGACGTGTTCCTGATCTCCCTCAAGGCCGGCGGCGTCGGGCTGAACCTGACCGCCGCCGACTACGTGATCCACATGGACCCCTGGTGGAATCCCGCGGTAGAGGACCAGGCATCCGACCGGGCCCACCGTATCGGCCAGACGCGCCCGGTCACGATCTACCGTCTGGTCACCAGAGGAACCATCGAGGAACAGATCGTCGATCTGCACCACCGCAAACGCGACCTCGCCGACCGGCTGCTGCAAGGCTCGGACGCGGCGGCACGCCTGGACGCGCACGAACTCCTGGCACTTTTGCGCAAGCCGTTGCCGGGCATGGGCTGAGCAGGCGATCCGGGCGCCGCAAACGCCTTCTCAGGAAGCGGGCACGGCGTCGGGGCGGCGCCTGGGACGGATCCTGCCGATGGAGATCAGCGACTCCACGCAGTCCCGGAGCGACTCGTCGAACGGCCGGAAGGTCACGGACGTCACGGCGCGAATGCGGTCGTTGCGCAGTTCGCACCCCGCCCAGACGTCCCGGAGTTCCTGCTCGCGGGCGCGGATGCGTTCCGGAAACGGGTCCGTCACCCCGGGGGTGTCGTGCCCGAGCTCCGGCAGCAGCCGCGCAATGCTGCACCGTTCTGATAGTACTTGCCCATCAGCATCATCCGGACATTGCTCTGCCAGGGGCCCCCGTACTTCTGGTGGGCCGACTGGATGGGACCCACGTTGTCGGCCGGGCAGCACGTGATCGCATCCCACCCGCCGTGCCGTTCCGCCGCGTCCGAGAACGCCCGCTGGGCGACGATCTTGCCCATTGAGTACCCCTGACCCCGTGCGGGGGTCCGCTTCGGGTTCTGCTCGTCCGGGTACCGGTCCTCGTAGAGCACCGGCCGCCGCGTCAGTTCGGTGCTGTCCACCTCCGAGATGACGGCCGCGACGCTCGACGTCACGACGACCCGGTTGACCGTACCGGACCGGTTGACGCTCTCGGTGATGTGATCGCACACCCTGCGCACGTATTCCTGGTCGTTGTAGTCGCTGACGTGCGACACGTGACACACGCCGTGACACCCCGCGAAGATGTTGTCGAAGCAGCCGGCATCGTCCAGATTCGCCGAATGCAGGGTCAGGCGGCCCGAAGCGTAGCCGGGCATGTCGCGCAGAAGCCGCAGCGTTCCGGATCGTCGACGTCGCGCACGCCGGCCCGGACCCGATACCCCCGCTCGAGCAGGCGTCGCACGATCCAGCCGGCAATGAACCCGGCCGCGCCGGTCACGGCCACCGTGCCACCCTTCGGAACCGCCGCCATGTATCCTCCCGGAAGCTGTTTCGCGGCGGACGCCGCCGGCCGACCGATTGTTCCGGAGCGCCCCCGCAAGTCAACGCAACGTGCGGCGCCGGCCGTCGACGCCCCGTCAGACCTCGAACGGCGGCAGCCTCTTCGGCACGAGTTCGTTGCGCAGGGTCACGTAGTCGGGCAGTCCGTCCCGGTAGGGCGGCCAGTCTTCTCCCGCGATCAGCGGCTTCAGGTAGCGTCTGCCGGCGGCGGTGATCCCGTAGCCCGACTTCGAGATGTAGGACTTCGGCACCTTCCGCTCGACGTTCGCGACACTCCTGAGCGGCGCCTCCCCGATCCGCCAGCGGTAGGGCTCGTCGCTCTCGCGCACGATCGTCGGCATCACGGCGTTGCGCCCCGACAGAGCGAATTCGACCGCCGCCCTGCCTATCGCGAACGCCTGTTCGACATCCGTCGCGGATGCGATGTGGCGTGCGGAACGCTGCAGGTAGTCGGCCACGGCCCAGTGGTATTTGTAGCCCAGGGCCTCCTGAATCATGCCGGCCAGCGTCGGAGCGACCCCGCCGAGTTGCGCATGCCCGAACGCGTCACGGCTGCCCGATTCGGCCAGGAAAGTGCCGTCCGCGTAGCGCGCGCCCTCGGAGGCGACGATCACGCAGTAGCCGACCTTGTCCACGGTCTCGCGCACCTTGGCAAGAAACGACGCCTCGTCGAAGGGCACTTCCGGAAACAGGATGACGTGCGGCGGGTCGCCCGGCCGGTCCTGCGCCAGTGCGCCCGACGCGGCAATCCACCCGGCGTGGCGCCCCATGACCTCCAGGATGAAGACCTTGGTCGAGGTCTCGCACATCGACGCCACGTCGAGTGACGCCTCGCGCACCGACACGGCCACGTATTTCGCGACGGAGCCGAACCCCGGACACGTATCCGTACGGGGCAGGTCGTTGTCCACCGTCTTGGGTACGCCGATGCAGACCAACGGATAGTCGAGCCGAGCCCCCAGCTCCGACACCTTGTACGCGGTGTCCTGGGAGTCGCCCCCGCCGTTGTAGAAAAAGTAGCCGATATCGTGTGCGCGGAACACGTCGATGAGGCGCCGGTACTCCCGCTCGTTGTCGTCGAGGGACTTCAGCCTGTAGCGACACGACCCGAACGCCCCGCTCGGCGTGTGGCGCAATGCGGCGATGGCTTCCGCGGACTCCACGCTGGTGTCGATCAGCTCCTCGCGCAGGGCGCCGAGTATGCCGTTCCTGCCCGCGAAGACCTTGCCCATCCGGTCCCCGAGCCGACGCGCGGTTTCGATCACGCCGCAGGCCGTCGCATTGATGACCGCGGTCACGCCGCCCGACTGGGCGTAGAAGGCGTTGCGCCTCGGCTCCTTGGCCGGCGCCTTGCGCGGCTGCTTGCGTCGCTCGCTCTGCGGCATGGATCGCGTCCCTCCTCCCACCATTCCTCCCACCATTCCTCCCAGCATTTCTCCCACCATCGTTCGAGATTGTAGCGCCCCAAAGCCGGAGCCAGTCGGCTCCGCCTCCGGCCCAGCCACGCCGACCGCGCAAGCAACAACCGCCGCTGGTCGCTACGCTCTCGGCGGCGTCTGTTCCATGGAAGCACGAGGGTGCCGTCGATGTTCGCGCCAAAATCCTGTGCGACAATGCGTCCATGGTGTCCGTTCTGAAGCTCTTCTGGAACCTCTGTCTGCTGCGAATCGGTCCCGATGCGGTCCCCGGCCAGACCGGGTTCGTCGCGGCGGTCGTCCTCGCGGACATCGCGCTCTCGGCGTTCGTCAATGCCACCATCGGCAACGTCGGGACCGCCACGGCGCTGGGATATTCGGTCGTGTCCCTCGCGACCGTCGCAACGGTGGCCTGGCTTGTGCTCTATCTGAAGGGCATCTCCGGGCGATTTCCGGCCACACTGTCCGCGTTGGCGGGCAGCGACTTCCTGTTGACGGTGATCCCGGCGGCGCTGGCCCCGATCGAGGTGGTGCAGCCCGTGGTGATCATCGCCGTCTTCCAGATCTGGCTGATCGTCGTCTGGGGCTTCATCTTCCAGCACGCCTTCAACACCACACTGGCCTTCGGCATTCTCACCGCCTTCGGCATATCCGTCCTCACCACCGTCGTCGCAGGTGTCGCCATCGGCATCCCCGGAGTCGAGCAGACCGGATCGGGTAGTTGAGCGAGCGTCTGTATTTCCTGGGCATCGGCGGCACGCTGATGGGTGGCCTGGCGCAGATCGCCAAGGCGCGCGGCTGCCTCGTGAGCGGTTCCGACAACGCGCTCTACCCGCCGATGAGCGAGCAACTCGCAGCGGCCGGGATCGAAGTCTTCGAGGGCTTCCAGCCCGAACAGCTCGATCCGCCCCCGGACCGCATCGTCATCGGCAATGCGCAGCTGCCGCGGGGCCACGCGGCCATCGAATACATCCTGAACGAGAACCTGCCCTATACATCCGGCGCCCAGTGGCTCGGCGAGAGCGTCCTCGCGGACCGCTGGGTCATCGCCGTCGCCGGCACGCACGGCAAGACCACGACCTCGAGCATGGTGGCCTGGATCCTCGAGTGTGCGGGCCTCGATCCGGGCTTCATGATCGGGGGGGTACCACGCAATTTCGACTGCTCGGCACGCATCGGCAGCAAGCCGTTTTTCGTCGTGGAGGCCGACGAGTACGACACCTCATACTTCGATCGTCGGTCCAAGTTCGTGCACTACCGGCCGCGCACGCTCGCGATCAGCAATCTCGAATACGACCACGCGGACATCTTCGACGACCTGGGCGCGATCCAGACCCAGTTCCATCACCTGGTACGGACCGTGCCGGCCAAGGGCCTGATCATCGCGCCACGCCACGACCCGGCCGTGGAGGAGGTGCTGGGCCGCGGCTGCTGGACACCGGTCACGCGTTTCGGCGACCCGAAACAACCCGCCCCGCCGCCCGACCTCGACAGCGGCGACCTGTGGCACGCACCGCGCATGCAGCGCGACGGCAGCGCCTTCGACGTCCACCTGAACGGGGAGAAGATCGGGCGCGTCGAGTGGTCGCTCATCGGCGCGCACAACGTGTCCAACGCCCTGGCCGCGATCGCCGCTGCGAGCCATGCCGGAGTACCGGGAGCCCAGGCCGTCGCAGCCCTGTCGACATTCGCCGGCGTGCGCCGGCGACTGGAACTCTTCGCACAGAACGGGCGGCTCAGGGTCTACGACGACTTCGCCCATCATCCGACGGAAATCCGCTCGACCCTGCAGGCGCTGCGCAACCGCGTCGGCGCCGAACCCATCGTCGCCATCGTCGAACCACGCACGCACACCATGTCCCTCGGCGCCCTGCGCAAGGACCTCGCCAACTGCTGCGCGCCGGCCGACGAGGTCGTCTGGTACCGCGGCAAGAACATCCGCTGGGACCTCGGCGAACTGGTGCGCAAGAGCGTCGTGCCGGCGACGGTATGCGACGACATCGACGAGATCGTCACCATGGTCACCAGGCCGTCGCGCAGGAACCGCCATGCGGTGATCATGTCGAACGGGAACTTCGAGGGCATACGGCGGAAGCTGAGCGTTGCGCTCGGCGGGGAGTGAAGCGCGGGCATCGGCCGCGTGCGGCACTTCGAGTCACCATCCACCGGAGCCCGGCACTCGCGCGAAGCGGGTAGGGACAAGCTACTCATCTGCGGCAGCGCCGCAAACAGCACGACCTGTCCGCGCATTGGTACGGTTGCCGCCACATGGACAGACGCCCATACTGGCCCGAAGACGCACGGACATGCCGGACGTGCCCAATGCCCCGAGCAACGAGCAACGCCGAAAAGGTGCGGCAACTCATGCGGCGCCTTGGCGCAGAGGCACACGGCGCGGGACGCATCTACCTCGTCGGCGGAGCCTCTGCCGTCGTCGTGGGTTGGCGCGAAACCACCGTCGACGTCGACCTCAAGCTCGCCCCGGAGCCCGCTGGCACCTTCGAGGCCATCGCCCGTGCCAAGGAGGCCCTCGACATGAACGTCGAGTTGGCGGCCCCCGACGATTTCATTCCTCCGCTGCCGGGCTGGCCTGAGCGCAGCGCCTTCATCGTCAGACACGGCGCGGTCGACTTCCTGCACTACGACTTCTACGCGCAGGCGCTCGCCAAGATCGAACGCGGCCACGAACAGGACTTGCGGGATGTGTGCGCGATGCATGACCTGAGGCTGTTCGAGACCACGCGACTCAGGGAATTGTTCGACGCCATCGCGCCAGCGCTGCTGCGCTACCCGGCGGTCGACCCCCCGTCCTTTCGCCACAAGCTCGAGGAGGCCGTGCGGATGGTGGGCCAGGTCCCATGACCGCAGGGCGCCATCCCCGGCAGACGGCGCCAACGCTCCCACCCGGCTTGCCCGGGGGCGACCTGGTCGCGGCCGGGATCGCGGCGCTGCGGCAGGGCGACTTCAGCATCGAAGCGTTGCTCGTCTGCGTGGGTGCGCGCCGCCTGCGCCGCGCCGGCGTGGATGTGCCCGAACCCCCGGGATGCCCGGACGAGCCGGAACTTGCGTTGTATGCCGCCATCTGTGCCGCCGGCACGGTGGACGCCCACGCACGCTACAACGCGTTGCTCCGTCGCCTGGTCAGTTTCGAGCGCGCCCTCGAGAGGCACGGGATTCGCTCCAGGTGACACCGCCGGTCGTCCCCGGGAGGCGCGCTGCCGTATCATCCCGCGCACCCAAGAAGACCGTCATCGGAGACAAGCCATGCGCATCTTCCTCCTCCTGCTCGTACTGGCCGCCGGGGCCGCCAGCGGAGAAGACTGGTACCCCTCGAAGCACGGTGCCGGCGACACCCTCGGCGCCATCAACTTCCTCTCGCCCGACAAGGTGGTACAGGCGGCCAGGCTGGTGAAGACGGGCAAGGCGTACCCCCTCGGCGTCGTCACCGGGTGGGAGTCGCCCGCCTACCCGCCGCGGCATTACGCCATCACGATCATCCAGCCCGGCCAGGACACCGGCCCGACGATGGGCGCCAACCGCGCCACCGGCAACGACGATCTCCTGTATACCTGGATGGGCATCGGCAGCCAGATCGACGGCCTCGGCCACATGGGCATCGACCACGTCTACTACAACGGCCTCAAGGCGCAGGACTTCGTCGCGCCGCGCGGGCTCAAGGCACTCTCCATCGACAAGCTACCGCCCATCGTGACCCGCGGCGTGCTGCTCGACATGGCGCGGCACTTCGGCCAGAACCCGGTGCCGGCCGGGACGGCCTTCAACTCGAAAGAGATCCAGGCCCAGGCCGAGGCACAGGGGGTTGCCATCGGCCGGGGCGACGTCGTCCTGTTCCACACCGGCTGGCTCGCCCACTCGGGTGTGGACAACGCCACCTTCATGAGCGGCGAGCCAGGGCTCGGGGTCGACGGGGCGCAATATCTCGCAAGCCTCGACGTCGTCGCCGTCGGGGCGGACACCTGGGGCGTCGAAGCGGTTCCCGGGGAGGATCCGGAACTGGTGTTTCCGGTGCACCCCGAACTGCTTGCGAAGAACGGCATCTACATTCTCGAGAACATGGACGTGCGCGCACTCGCGGCCGATGCCGGTTGGGAGTTCCTCTTCGTCCTCGGCCAACCCCGCTTCGAAGGCGCGGTGCAGGCAGTCATCAACCCGGTCGCCATCCGCTGATGGAACTCGGCACCCACGACCTCGATAGCGTCGTCGAGGTTGCGCGTCGCGCCGGCTGGCTGGGCTCCGACGACGAGGTCGTCTCGGCCGCGCCGGCCGGCGAGGGCAACATGAACCGCACGCTGCGCATCGTCACGCGCGCGCGCTCCCTCGTGCTCAAACAGTCCGTGCCGTTCGTGGCGAAGTACGCCGCCATCCCGGCACCGGTAGACCGTGACCGCGTGGAGGCCGCCTTCTACGACGAAGTCGCGGCCCATGCCGAACTGGCCGCCGCGATGCCGGCCTGCCTCGGTCACGTGGCGGAGCATCACCTGCTCTGTTTCGAGGATCTCGGCGCCGCGGCCGATTTCACCTCCGCATACGGGGACGGCGATCTCGACGGCCTCGACGCGCTGGGCGGGTGGCTGTCCGCGCTCCATCGCTGCACCTCGGACGATCCGGTCTTCGAGAACGCGGACATGCGCGCACTCAACCATGCGCACATATTCGAGGTCCCCTTCGTGGTCGACAACGGCCTCGATCTCGATGGCATCACGTTGGGCCTCGGCGCGCTCCGCCGCCTGGTGACGGAAGACCGGAAGCTCCTCGACCGCGCGCGGGAGCTCGGCTCGGTCTACCTCGAAACCCGCAGCGGCGTCCTGCTGCACGGCGACTTCTATCCGGGCAGCTGGTTGCGGACTCCGGACGGCCCGAAGATCATCGACCCCGAGTTCGCCTTCGTCGGCCCGCCGGAGTTCGACGTCGGCGTGCTCCTCGCGCACCTGGTCCTGACCGGCAACGCCGCATCCTTGCCGGCGACCTACCACGCCCCACGCGGCTTCGATCACGCGGCGGCAAGGGGCTACGCCGGCATCGAGATCCTGCGCCGCCTGCTCGGCGTCGCCCAACTCCCGCTCGACGCCGACATCCGCAGCAAGGGGCGGTGGATCGACGCAGCGATGGAGTTGGTGACCGCATGACCACACCGCTCATCATCGACACGGATGTCGCCCTCGGCGTCGTGCATGACGGGCGTCCGCGCGACGTGGACGACGCGTACGCGATCGTGACGGCGCTCAACGCGCCGGACATCGACCTCCTCGGGGTGACCACGGTGTTCGGGAACGCACCCCTGGCACTCGCCGACGCCGTCGCCCGCGAGATCGTCGCGCTGAAGGGCGACCCCGTTCCGGTGGCCACCGGTGCCGCGGCACCGAGCGCGCATCCGGACCGGGAGACCAACGACGCGGTCGAGTTCATCGCAGACGTGCTGGGCCGCGAACCCGCCCACATCGCCGCCGTCGGTCCGCTGACCAACATCGGCCTGCTCGCCGCCCGGTACCCGGAGCGCCTGGCCAACGCCGCCTCGGTGGTCATCGTCGGGGGCAGGAGCCTGGGTAGACGCTTCTACATCGGCAGCCAGGGCCCGGTGAACGACTTCAACGTGGAAAACGACATCGCCGGCGCCCGCGCCCTCCTCGCACACGGTGTCCCGGTCAGGATGGCGGGTTTCGAACTCACCAGCCAGGTGGCGCTCTCCCGCGCGCACGTCGATGCGATGCCACCCTCGCCCATCCGCGATCACTTCCTCGAGCGCACCCTGCCGTGGCTCGACTACTGGCAGCGCACCTTCCCGGAAGACGACGGCTTTCATCCCTGGGACTCGGCCGCCATCGACTGGCTGCTACATCCCGGGCGCTACCGCCAGGAGCAACGTGGCTGGCGCTTCGCACCGTCGCCGGACGACCCCCAAATCCAGTGGCTGGAAACCGACGCGAGTCTGCCGGGCAGACCCACGACCTTCCTGACGGGATTCGTCGATGGCGGCGGCGCTGCGTTCGTTCGCGACATCGTCGCCAGCATCTACTGATCCGCTCCGTACGCGTCTACTCCCGGCGCGAGGCGCCGCGTTCCCCACGATGCCCGGGCCAGGCGCCTACATCGCCGTGCCGGCGACCGGCACGGCTTGTCGGCAAGACGGGACCCCCGCAAGACTGGTGTGCATCCCCATACCCCGTATCCACATCCACATGCTTCTCTGGCGCCTTCTGCCCGGCATCTGCGTCCTGTGCCGGAGTCGCACCCACCGACGCCTGGACCTCTGCACCGCGTGCGAGGCCGACCTCGAACGCAATCGCGATCCCTGCCCGCGCTGTGCCGGAGCGACGCCGGTCCCCGGCGGCACGTGCCCGGCCTGCCTCCTCGCACCGCCGCCGTACACCCGTGCGGTCGCGCCGTTCCTCTACGCAGCGCCGATGAGCCGGTTGATCCACGGCCTGAAACAGGGCAATGGGCTTCTCGAAGCGCGCATCCTGGCCGACCTGACGGCGCCGGCCTTTCGCGCAGAGCCGCCGCCCGACGTGATCGTCCCGGTGCCGCTCACCTGGCTTCGCCGTGTACAGAGGGGCTATAACCAGGCCGCCCTGCTGGCCGCGCGCATCGCGCGCATCGTGGATATACCGGTCGACTACCGCAGCGTCGTCCGGGTGCGACACACGGCGCCGCAACACACCCTCGACGCGCGGGCGCGACGCCGCAACCTGCGCGGCGCATACCGCGCCGCAACCCGGCTCGCGGAACGCGACGTCGCCATCGTGGACGACGTCCTCACCACCGGCGCCACGGCCGCCGAAGTCGCGCGGACGGTGCTCGAGGCGGGCGCCCGGGAGGTCCGGGTGTGGGCGGTCGCCCGTACGCCCGCGACGTGACGGGCGGCTCCGCCTGTGAAACCATCCGCCTCCTTTGCCCAACCAGTATCGGAGAGCCGATGGCCGCATTCCTGATCGCTCACCTCGAAGTGCAGAACCGGGACGCGTTCCGCGCCTACGAGCGCGGCATCCTGAGCACCATCAAACCCCACGGGGGGTGGATTCTCGCAGCCGGCCCGGCCGTGCGCGCGGACGGCGACGAACCGCCCAACCACAACGTGATCATCCGCTTCCCGACCATGGCAGACGCGCAGGCCTGGTGGGACTCCGAAGAGTACGGCGAGATCGTTCCCATCCGGCTGGAGCACGCGCCGGGCGCGAACGCGATGTTCGTTCCCGGCCTCGAGCCGGGCCCCGACGTCTCCGGTCTGGAGCGCTATCCCAAGCGCCATGCGAACGTCCTCGGCAAGCGCATGGCCTACGTCGAGGTCGGCAACGGCGACCCCATCGTCTTCCTGCACGGCAACCCGACCTCCTCGTACCTGTGGCGCAACGTGATGCCCCATCTCGAGGGGCTCGGCCGCTGTATCGCGCCGGACCTGATCGGCATGGGCGACTCCGGGAAACTCGACGACTCCGGGCCCGGAAGCTACCGCTTCGTCGAGCACCGGGAGTATCTCGATGCGCTGCTCGAGGAACTCGACGTCACGCAGCAGGTGACGCTCGTGGTGCACGACTGGGGATCAGCGCTGGGATTCGACTGGGCGCGCCGTCACCCCGACGCGGTACGCGGCATCGCCTACATGGAAGCCATCGTCCGCCCGGTCGCGAGCTGGGACGACTGGCCCGCGGCCGCCGCCGGCATCTTCCAGAGCTTCCGCTCGGACGCCGGCGAGGAACTCGTCCTCGAACGGAACATGTTCGTCGAACGGGTACTGCCCGGCTCCGTTCTGCGCAAGCTGGGAGACGCGGAGATGAACGCCTACCGCCGCCCCTACATGAACCCGGGCGAAGACCGACGACCGACGCTGACCTGGCCGCGCCAAATCCCCATCGCCGGGGAGCCCGAAGACGTCTGCGCCATCGCCCGCGCCTACGCCGACTGGCTGGCCGCCAGCGACGTGCCGAAGCTCTTCGTAAATGCTGAGCCCGGGGCGATCCTGACCGGGCCGCAGCGCGACTTCTGCCGGACCTGGCCGAACCAGAGCGAGATCACCGTCCGGGGGTTGCACTTCATCCAGGAAGACGCGCCGGACGAGATCGGGCGAGGCATTGCCGACTGGCTGCGCGCCATGGGCTGAAGCCCGGCGTCAGCCGGACTCCGCGAGTCGTTGCTGATTCCTGAGCTGGTTGGCGTACTGCAGCCGCACGTATTCCCGGTGCTCCTCGGGGCAGCCCTCGAGCGCGTCCTGGAAGGCCTTCAGGACGCGCGGCGCCACGTGCGTGCGTCCGTCGAGCGCGAACGCGTGCGTCGGATACATCCGCAGGTTGCCGACGATCACGCGATCGAGATGCTCCGCCAGTTCCTCCGCCCGCTCGAACGCACCTTCGACCGGCGCGCCGAACGCGACATGGACTGCGCCCTTGAAACCCAGGATGCCCCGCACAATGCTCGCGAGGTCCTCGCCCTCGGGCTTCTCGTAACGTCCGTCCCTGGCCGTGAGGTACAGCTCCTTCGCCTTGGTGGCGGCCACTGGATCGAGTTCATAGGAAATGGACACCGGGACGAGCCGCACCTGCCGCAACCAGTCGCCGAGCGTCGCGCATTCCCCCCGGTACGCCAGCATGAACATCTTCAGCAGCGCCGGTTCCGTACGATCGTTGCCGTCCTTCGCACGTCCGTCCCGTTGTGCGATCCAGACCGACTCCCCGATCTCGAGGGCAGCGCGGATGTAGCGCGATGTCTTCTGCATGCCGGCGAACTGCGCCTTCGCGCCGCCGCCCGTGCGCGGCACCACGAAGCCCCGATTCAGCCGCATGACGTCGTTGGCGAAACCGTGCGAGAAGAGATTGTCCCCCACGGCGATCTGCGACGTGCGATGTCCCGACGACCACAGCGCATAGTTCATGAAGCCGGAGTCGAGGGTGATGTCGCGGTGATTGGAGACGAACAGATAGCGTGCCGCGGGATCGAGCGCGCCGAGGCCGCTCCAGGTCAGTCCCGCCGTCGTCCGACGGATCAGCCGCCGCAACCAGATCGCCAGTTCGACCTGCAGATCGTCGACGGAGCGCAGGTTGCGCGTCCGCCACGCCAGCGCCCGCGCAACCGCCCGGGAGGTCGGCCGCGGCGCCCATCGGTAGCACCGAGGCACGAGGAACCGCGCGGCGCCGCGTATCGCCGCCGGATCGGCGACGACATTGCGCAGCACGCCCGCGACCTCGTCGTCGCGATAAGGGCGAATGTCCTCGAAGCCTTCCACGACCGGCTAAGTTAGCGCATTATCCTCGGCCTTCCCACGCACCGACTGATTGGCGAGGAGGTGTCATGTCACTCGGAATCCGGCCCTTCGACCGCGGTCTGCACGACCTCGGCTCCGGCGGCTACGCCTGGCTGCAGCCCGACGGCGGCTGGGGTTGGAGCAATGCCGGCCTGATCGTCTCCGCGGGCGAAGCGCTGCTTGTCGACACCCTGTTCGACGTCAGGCTGACCGCGGAGATGCTGAAGGCCATGCGCGCGGCCGAGCGCGCGGCCGACGACATCGGCACGCTGGTCAATACACACGCCAACGGCGATCACTGCAACGGCAACGAACTCGTGGCCGACGCCGAGATCATCGCCTCGCGGGCCACGGCCGAGGAACTCGCCAACGATTCCCCCGAGCGGCTCGCCGAGATGATGCGCCGCGCCCCGGAGATGGGCGAGGTCGGCGAGTACTTCGAATACTGCTTCGGCGATTTCGATTTCGAGAACATCCAGCAGACGCTGCCCACGCGCACTTTCGAAGACCAACTGCGCATCCGCTGCGGAGACAAGCACGTCACGCTCAAGCAGGTCGGCCCGTGCCACACCCAGGGCGACATCCTGGTCCACGTGCCGGCGGACAAGCTCATGTTCACCGGCGACATCCTCTTCATCGAGGGCCATCCGATCCTGTGGGTGGGTCCCGTCGCCAACTGGATCGACGCCTGCGACCACATGCTCGGGCTCGACCTCGAGACCATCGTTCCCGGGCACGGTCCGATTACCGACCACCGTGGCGTGCGCGCCGTACGCGACTACCTCGCCTACATCCGGGACGAGGCGCGCAAGCGGTTCGACGCGGGCATGCCGGTCTACGACGCGGCCATGGACATCTCGCTCGCCGACTACGACTCATGGGGCGACGCCGAGCGCATCGCCGTCAACGTCGCGACGCTGTATCGCGAGTTCGGCGACACGACCCCCGCATCCGAGGCGCGGGAGGTGTTCGCCATGATGGCGAAGCTCCACAGGGCACGCCGGTAGGCGCCAGGCTGCGGCCAGAGGAGGAGCGAATGCGCGGCAGGGACCCCCTGGTCATCCATTACGTGCATGACATGGAGCGTGCGAAGGCGTTCTACACGCAGGCGTTGCACGTGCGCCCCTCGTTCGAGTCGCCCGGCTGGACGACGCTCGACCTGGGCGCCATCCAGCTCGCCCTGCACATCCTGCACCCGCGGTCCGAAGAGCCCTCAGCCGGGGAGCGCGAAGGGCTTGCCCCTCGCATGAGAGAGCCCTCAGCCGGGGAGCGCGAGGGGCTTGCCCCTCGCATAGAACAGCCGGAGGCGCCCCTGCCCCACGCGGGCCTGAACCTGCTGGTGGACGACATCGAGGCCGTGCAGCGCGACATCGAACGCCTCGGCGGGCGCCTGGTCGAGCTGCGCGAACCCGGTGGCGGCGTGCCCGTGCGGGTCGCCTCGTTCGTGGACTGCGAGGGAAACGGCTTCGAACTGCGGCAGGAACCCTGATCGTGTGCCTGTTTTCCGAATGGCGCCGATGGATCTCCCGGGGCGCCGTTGCTTATCTTCGTGTACGTGGGTAGCGTCAATACAAAGCCGACAACTACGCGAGAGAACGATGGAGATCAAGGACTGGAGTTCGACCGGGGCACGCTCCGCACGAATCCGCCGGAACCATCGCCTCCGCCGTCGTCTTCCGGCGGGTCGATCTGGTCTCTCAAATCGCGCAGACAGTCGACCAGGCGTTCGGCCAGGACTGCCGCCGAACCCACCGCAACATCCGCGCCGGCGACTTCGAAGCTGTCGTAGCTCCGGGTCGCCACGTTGCGAAAGCCACGGGTTTCATCGGCGTGTTTGCAGACATCCGGAGGCAGGAGGACACCGCGTCCCTCCACCGGCCGGCAAACCTGCCGCAGCAGATCCCTGTGCCAGAAAGGTCCTTGCGGATGTTCTTCACCGAGCAGGGTCAGGATTCTCAAAAGACCGGATTCCAGTGAAGTATGGCCTGACTGCATGGCGTGCATGAAGGCCATGGACGCCTTGTAACCCTCAATCCCCGACTCGTCGAAACCACCCGCATCGAATAGACGTGCCGCTCCCGAGAAATGCGTGCAAGCCGCTTGGAAGTCATCCTCTATTGCGATCCACCGCGCATCAGTCATTCGATGACCATGGAGCCCGGCAAGACACGCTGAAGGAAGGCGGGGCCGCACCCGTTCTGGTCCACGATATCGTAAGGCAGTCCCAGATCTTCGCAGGCGTCTTCGGCCGCCCTGATTGCCGCAGAGACATTGTCTTTGGGAAAGTCCGCGAGCAGATCGATGTCGCTGTCCGGCCGCAGTTCGTAGCGGGCGGCAGAGCCGAAAATTCGGTAGCAGCCGCCGTGCCGCGCAGCTTCCGCCGCAAGGCGGGTTTTGAGCTGCTCCAACGCCGCCTCACGCGCGGCCAGGGCGCGCGCCTTGCGCTCCTTCAAGGTGACGATGGAAGTCATGGAACCGATGGTAACACTGCGGCCAATGCTGCCGTCTGAGCGGTCGGGCGCAAGGCCGTTCGACCGCAAGGGGGAGGAGCTTGACCCGTCGCCAAGGGCTTGCACAGAGTCGACACGGGCAATGTGGGGGACGGGCTTGTCCCGTCCCGCAATCGTGCATGCCCCAAGACGGGCGACGACAAGCGTCGCCCCCGCAACGCATCACGGGCCCTGGTGCAACTCCGGCGCTAACCCGCCTGCGCCTTCGCCCAGCGGTAATCCGCCTTGCCGGACGGACTGCGGGCGATCTCGGGGACGAACAGGAACGCCTTCGGCAGCTTGTAGCGCGCGATGTGCTTGCCGCATTCCTCGAGGAGACTCTCCTCCTGCGCCTGCATGCCGTCGCGGAACCTGACGATCGCCACCACCTCGTTGCCCCAGCGCTCGGAGGGGCGCCCGGTGACGACGGCATCGAACACCGCCGGATGGTGCTTCAGGGCCTGCTCGACCTCTTCGGCGAAGATCTTCTCGCCGCCGGAGTTGATGGTGGCCGACTCGCGCCCGTGCAGTTCGAGCGTGTTGTCGTCGAGCAGACGCACCTTGTCGCCCGGCACGGAATAGCGCTGGCCACCGACCTCGGGAAACGTCGCCCGGGTCTTGTTCTCGTCGTCGAAGTAGCCGAGCGGGATATTGCCCGTGCGTGCCCACCAGCCAAGCCCCGCGTGGCCCGGCTCGAGCGTGTGCGTCAGGTCCTCGGAGAGGACGGCGTTGTGCGCGGACAGCTTGAAACGCCCCGTCGAGGCCCCCGTGGCGGCGTTGCTGACCTGCGTCCCCTGGCCGCCGGTCTCGGACGAACCCGCCGAGTCGATGATGGTGATCCCCGGCAGCGCCTCGATCAGCTCGGCCTTGAGCTTCGCCGTCATGATGGCGCCACCCGTGATGACGTTGCGCAGCGACGAGAGATCCCGCGACTTGCGCGCCAGT
The DNA here is from genome assembly GCA_965248075.1 of Candidatus Azotimanducaceae bacterium. Taxonomy (GTDB): domain Bacteria; phylum Pseudomonadota; class Gammaproteobacteria; order Pseudomonadales; family Azotimanducaceae; genus VXNE01. The sequence continues at coordinate 926,408 of CBDFIL010000001.1, forward strand.
TCGTCCGCCAGCGGCCGCCCGAAGGCGTCGCCGACCAGCAGCAGATTGTTGACCCGTTCACCCTCCACCAGATCGAGGATGTCGGCGGCATCGAAGCGGCGTACTTCGCTCTGGATGACCACGGTACCGCCGGTGTGGAACGCCTGCAGCGCCACCCAGTGGCCGGCGCCGTGCATGAACGGCGGCGCCGGCAGGTGGCGGCGGTCGCCGCCCTCGGCCCGCGCCAGGTATTCGTCGATGGTCCGCAGCACCTCGCCCCCGGTGCGGCGCGCGCCCAGGCTGGCGATGAGGATGTCGCCCTGACGCCAGAGCACACCCTTGGGCATGCCGGTCGTACCGCCCGTGTAGAGGACATACAGGTCGTCGGGCGACCACGGCAGGTCCGGCTTCCCGGGCGACGCCGCGGCCAGCGCCGCCTCGTACTCGATGGCGCCCGGCAGCAGCGGAAGGTCCTCGTCGTTCACCTGGATGAGAACCTCGAGGCTCGGCACCTGGTCCCGGACGTGAGAGACATGCTCCGCGAGCGAGCTGTGATAGAGGAGCGCCCGGGTCTTCGCGTTGTTCAGGAGATAGACCAACTCCTCGTCGACGTACCGGTAGTTGACGTTGAACGGCGCGACGCGGGCCTTGTACGCCCCGAGCATGCCCTCGAGGTACTCGTTGCCGTTGTAGAGATAGAGCCCGAGGTGATCCTGGCCGCTCTCCCAGTCCCGCAACCCGGACCGTTCCGTGTGGCAGCCGAGACCGTGGCCGATCAGCAGGTTCGCAAATCTCCGGGTGCGGTCGTTGAAGTCGGCGTAGGTGAACCGCCGGTCGCGGAACACGATCGCCTCCCGGTCCGGGATGACTTCGGCGATCGCTTCGTTGACGGCGGCCAGGTTGAAGTCCACTGCAAGCTCCTCGAGGTGACTTCGGACGGGTTGCCACGGGGTCGCGGCGCGGTGACGGGAGCGCCCCCCGATGCCAAACGCGGCGCTTCGTCAAGCGTTAGTATTTCGCACCTTCGCAGAAGGTGCCACCGGGAGGCTGGATGTCCGACCGCTACCTTGAGGATTTCGATGTCGGCGCCGTGTTCGAGCACTGGCCCGGACGGACGATCTCGGAAGCCGACAACACGTGGTTCACCCTGCTGACCATGAACCAGCACCCGGTGCACTTCGACGCGGAATACGCCAGCGGGACCGAGTTCGGCCGGATCCTGGTCAACTCCTGTCTCACGATCTCCATGGTGACCGGCATGTCCGTGGCCGACGTGAGCCGTAGCGCCATCGCCAACCTCGGCTGGGAGCGGGTGCGTCTGCCGGCTCCGGTGTTCGTCGGCGACACCCTGCGCGCGCGCTCCGAAGTGCTCGCCGTACGCGAGTCCGCCTCGCGTCCCGACCAGGGCGTCGTCACGGTACGCACCACGGGAACCAGGCAGACCGGCGACGTGGTGATCGAGTTCGAGCGCAGCATGCTGATCCCGAAACGTGTCCATTGAGTCCCCCACCGAGAAGCCCATGTCAGACGAGAATCTCATCCTCGACGCCGTCGACCGGTTCCTGGCGCGGGACGTCGCACCCGTGGCGCACGACCTCGAGCAGGCGGACGCCTACCCGCACGAGATCGTCGAGCGTATGAAGACGCTCGGACTCTTCGGCGCGACCATCGGCGAACGCCATGGCGGCATGGGGCTGCCGGCGTCGACCTACGCGAAGATCGTCGAGCGCGTCTCGGCCGTGTGGATGTCGGTCTCCGGCATCTTCAATTCCCACCTCATCATGTGCAATGCCATCGAGCGGTTCGGCACCGAGCCGCTGCAGGAGGCGTTCCTGCCACGCATGGCCCGTGGCGAACTGCGCGGCGGCATCGCGCTGACCGAGCCGGACTGCGGCACGGACCTGCAGGCGATCCGCACGCGGGCGGTGCGCGACGGCGACGACTACGTCATAACGGGCACCAAGCAGTGGATCACCAACTCGGTGGAGGGCAACGTCCTCGCCGTCCTCGTGAAGACCGATCCCGACGCCTCCCCCCGTCACCGGGGCATCAGCCTCCTGGTCGTGCCGAAGGAAGCCGGCTACCGCGCCACGAAGCTCGCGAAGCTCGGCTACCGCGGCGTCGACACGGGGGAGGTCGAGTTCGACGGGGTACGCGTACCGGCCACCCACCTGGTCGGAGAAGCGGAGGGCCGTGGCCTGCAGCAGATCCTCTCCGGACTCGCCCTCGGACGCATCAACGTGGCGGCCCGCGGAGTCGGCGTGGCGCAGGCTTCTCTCGACGCCGCCCTCTCCTACGCCCAGCAGCGCAAGACCTTCGGCCAGCCCATCTCGCAGCACCAGGCCATCCAGATCAAGCTCGCCGACATGGCGGTACGTGTGGAGAGCGCCCGCCTCCTGACCGAGCGCGCCGCGAACATCTTCGACACGGGCGAGCGCTGCGACCTCGAGGCCGGCATGGCGAAGCTCGCGGCGACGGAAGCGGCCGTCGAGAACTCGATGGAGGCGCTGCGCATCCATGGCGCCTACGGCTATTCGCCGGACAACGACGTGGAGCGGTACTATCGCGATGCGCCCCTGCTCGCCATCGGCGAGGGTACGAACGAAATGCAGCGCATCATCATCGCCCGGCAACTGGTGGAACGCGCGCCCGCATGAGCGCCCCGGCCCATCCCGCCACTTCTCTCGCAGCGGAGCGTCCGCGCGGTCAGCCCCCGGGGCCGGAACGACGCGAGGCACCGGGCTTCTGGAACACGGTACGCATGCTCGGCCGTCTGCTCGGCCGCGTCATCGAGGAGGACCGCGGACACGACTTCCTCGATCGTATCGAGACCATCCGGGCGCTGGCCAAGGCGGCCCGCAACCAGGGCGCGTGGTTCGACCTCAATCGCTACCTGGAGGACATCCCGAGCTACGAGGTGATCGACGTCACGCGGGCGTTCAACCAGTTCCTCAACCTCGCCAACATCGCCGAGCAGGACCACCAGGTCCGGAACCTCGAGGAGGACGCGCAGACGGCCTGGGCCAATCTCTTCGACCGCCTGTCCCCGGAGGACATCGCCGCCGCGCTCGACACGATGCGCATCGAGTCGGTCCTGACGCCACACCCCACCGAGGTGCTCAGACGCACGCTGGTCCTGAAGTACGACGCCATCGCCGCCGAACTGAAGCGGTCACGCCCCAGCGAGCGACGCCTCGAGCGGCTGATCGCCGAGGCGTGGCACACCGACGAGATCCGGCGCGAGCGACCGTCTCCGCAGGACGAGGCCAAGTGGGGTTTCGCCGTGGTCGAGAATTCGTTGTGGGACGCCCTGCCGGCCTGTCTCAGGGACATCGACGATGCCCTCGCGCGCCGCAACCTGCCGCCGTTGCCTATCGAGGCCGCTCCCGTGTCGATCGCCTCCTGGATGGGCGGCGACCGGGACGGCAACCCGAACGTGACCGCCGACGTCACGCGGGAAGTGCTGATGCTCGCCCGCTGGATGGCCGCGGACCTGTATCTCCGCGATGTCGAAGCACTGCAGGCGGACTTCTCCATGAACGAGTGCAACGGCGCGCTGCGAAACCGGGTCGGCGACGACGCCGAACCGTACCGCGCCCTCCTGAAGTCCGTGCGCGAACGTCTGTCCCTCACGCGCGACTGGGCCGAGCGCCTCGACCCAACACCCACGGCGGGCATCTATTTCACCGACGAGGAACTGCTCGAGCCGCTCGAGCTGTGCTACCGCTCCCTGCAGGAAAGTGGCATGGGCGTGATCGCGGACGGACCGCTGCGCGACACGTTGCGGCGCGTGCACGCGTTCGGCGTGACGTTGGTCTCCCTCGACATCCGCCAGAATGCCGCGCGCCACACGGCGGTGCTCGACGAGATCACCGAGTACCTGGACATCGACGGGCCCGGGGGCACCTACGCGAACTGGACCGAAGCCGAGCGCCTCGAGTTCCTGCTGCACGAGGTGGACAACCGACGGCCGCTGTTTCCGGACGAATGGCCGGCCACGGCCCAGTCCCGAGAAGTGCTGGATACCTGCGGAGTCATCGCCGAACTGAACGGCGCAGGAGTCTCGACCTACATCGTCTCCGAGGCCAAGTCCCCCACCGACGTGCTCGCCGCGGTCCTGCTTCTCAGGGAGTGCGGCGTCACGGCCAGCGTGCCGGTGACACCGCAGTTCGAGACGCTGAGCGACCTCGACCGCGTGGCCGGCGCCGTCGACCAGTTGCTGTCGATCCCGCGGTACCACGACTACGCCGGTGGCGAACAGCGCGTGATGATCGGTTACGCGGATTCCGCCAAGAACGCCGGACAGCTCGCCTCGGCCTGGGCGCAGTTCCAGGCGAAGGAGCAACTGACCGAAGTGACGCGCCGGCACGGCGTACAGCTCGTGCTGTTCCACGGCCGGGGCGGCGCCGTCGGGCGCAGTCGGGAAACCGCGCGCGCCGCCATCCTGTCGCAGCCCCCGGGTTGCATCGCCGGCCGCCTGCGGGTCACGGAGCCCGGCGAGGCCGTACGCTTCAAGCTCGGCGACGCGGCGCTGGCGCGCGACACGCTGATGCGTTACCTGATCGGCACCATCGAGGCCAGTCTCGATCCTCCGGCGCCGCCGACGGACGCACAGCGGCACGCCATGAACGGTCTGGCTCAGAGCGCCCTCGAGGGGTATCGCGAGCTGGTTCTGGAGGCGCCCGACTTCGTCGACTACTTTCGCGAGATCACGCCGGAGGAAGAACTTGGCGCCCTGACGCTCGGCAGCCGCCCGGCCGCCCGCCGCGCACGTCTCGACATCGCGAGCCTGAGCGCCGTTCCCTGGGTGTTTGCCTGGACCCAGGTGCGGCTGATCCTGCCCGCCTGGCTCGGCACGGACAGGGCCCTGCGCGCGCTACGCGACGGGGAGGCGGCAGACGCCTTCGCGTCGATGATGGAGTGGCCGTTCTTCAGCATGCAGATGAATACGCTGGAGGCGATACTCGCGAAGACGGACATCGAACTCGCCGATTTCTATGCCAACCGGTTGACGCCAAAGGGCCACCGCGACGTGCACGAAGTCGTCCGGGAACGCCTGGCGGTCCTCAAGAACGACGTGCTGGCGCTGACCGGGGAGTCCGAACTGCTCGGCAACCAGCCGATGGCGCGGGACTCGATCGACATCCGCAACACGTACCTGGACCCGCTGCATCTGCTGCAGGCGGAATTGCTGGCGCGCCTGCGGGAAGCCGAAGACGAGCAGGTGGCACAGGCGTTGCGGGCGACGATGGCGGGGATCGCGAGCGGGTTGCGTTACACCGGCTGATCCGCGGGGCGCCCGTTGCGGTCGCCCGGGGATGTGCGTGAATTCGAAAACGGGACGCCACAAGGGCGTCCCCTACACGCCCGTTCCTGGGTCCGTGCATGAATTCGAAGCGGGTCGTGGGGGCGACCCTCGTGGTCGCCCGGGGATGTGCGTGAATTCGAAAACGGGACGCCACAAGGGCGTCCCCTACACCCCATTCTTGGCCCGTGCATGAATTCGAAGCGGGTCGTGGGGGCGACCCTCGTGGTCGCCCGGGATGTGCGTGAATTCGAAAACGGGACGCCACAAGGGCGTTCCCTACGGTGCCGGGACCGGCGACCGGGCGCGCGTCAGGCCGCCTTGTTCCCGCTGACCAGGAACTGCGGCAGCGAGAACAGGAACGTCCCCTCTTCGACCGCGCTTTCCGCGCTGGCGACGAGCCCATCGGCCTCCGCGGCCGTCAGTCCGACCGCATCGCCGCCGTCCGCCGCGAGGGCGGCGTCGATGTAGCTGCGCATGTTGCTGATCATCGACAGGGAGCGCCCACTGGTGTCCGCGAAAGCCGAGATGCGCACGTCGACATCGACGAAGCCGTGCCGCAGGAGCAACCCCGGCGCCTTGCGCCCGATATGCGGTTCCCGGAAGGCGATCGAAGCGGCCCCGAAATAGCGGTCGACGTTCTCCTTGCCCCAGGGTTCGACGATCACGAACCCCCAGTCGCTGTCCATGATGTGGATGCGTCCACCCGGGGCGAGTACCCGCCGCAGTTCGGACAGGGTCGCGTCGAGGTCCGGGACGTACTCGAGGACGTTCTTGCACACCACCCGGTCCACCGCGCCGTCCGCGAGCGGGATCTCGGGCCCGGTGACCTGATGGAAGGACACGTTGGTGCGGCCGGCGGCGCGGGTCGACGCGTTGTCGACAAAATCCGCGTTGAGGTCGACGCCATGCACGTGACCCGTCTCGCCGACGATGTCCGCGATGGCCAACGCCATGAAACCCGGCCCGGAGCCGAAATCGAGCACCCGATGGCCCGGGCCGATCGCGGCCGGGACCAGCAGCGCACCCCGGTCCTCGCGCCACTCGAACATGCGCTCGTAGCGCGCCATCCGGTCTTCCTCGATGTGCTTCCAGTGATCGGTGTAGTACGTGTCGATGTTCATGGCTGCCGCACCTCGTGGTTCCGGGATTGTAGCCGCGCACGATGCCGAACGGCCCGCGCACTGCGACCTGACCGGGGCGCGACGCCCCACCGTGCGCAACCGCCGGTTGCGTAGCCTCGCTACCACGCGCCGTTTACTGCCAACCGTCGAAGGTGTCTAATTGCCCTGGTGTGAAAAGGGAACCTTCAGACATGCGTGCACGCGGCCTCCCATCCCTTGCGACCGCGGTTGCAGCCGCCCTGTTCCTGTTCGCCTCCGCCGGCCTGCGCGCCCAGGAAATCGACGCCTACACACTGATCGCAGGCGCCCTCGACCTGGTCCGCGGCGATGAGTCGTCGTACCAGGAAATGTCGATGACGGTCCACCGTCCGGACTGGCAGCGCTCCTCGTCGATGGTCTCCTGGAGCCGCGGCCGGGAAGACGCCCTCATGCGGTTCACGGCGCCGGCCAAGGACGCCGGCAACGCCCTGTTGAAGCAGGGCGAGAAGATGTGGACGTATACGCCGAAGCTCAATCGCACCATCCGGCTGCCCTACAGCATGCGCTCGCAGAGCTGGGCCGGTTCGGACTTCTCCTACGATGACCTGTCGCGGGCCGACAACCTGCTGCAGTACTACGCTCTGCGCATCGCCGAGACGCGCGAGGAGGACGGCCATACGGTCTACACCGTCGAGGCCGTCCCCCACGACGACGCCCCGGTCGTCTGGGGCAAGGAAATCTGGGTGATCCGCGACGACTACGTCATGCTCGAGCAGGGCTTCTACGACCAGGGCATGGAGGAGCTCAAGCGCATGCGGACCCTCGAGATCCGCGAGATCGGCGGCCGCGTCGTGCCCACGCGCATGCGCATGGAGAAGCTCGAAGAGGCGGACCACTGGACGGAGATCGTCATCACGTCGGCGGAGTTCGACATCGACCTGCCGGACCGCACGTTCACCGTATTCGCGCTCAAGTCCGGCGCGAGCTGATGGCCGACACCGCGCTCGCTCCGGCGGCCGCCCGAGGGCGCGGGGCGGGGCGCGGCCTGTTTCTCCTGGTCGCGTGGCGAAACCTCTGGCGGAATCCCCGGCGCACGTGGCTGACGGCCGGCGGCATGGCCTTCTCGATGTGGCTCGTGATCCTGTTCATGTCGGTCCAGGCCGGCATGTACAACGACGTCCGCGACCTCGCCGCGCGGATGGGCAGCGGGCACGCCCAGGTCCAGCACCGCCGGTACCTCGACGACGCGCGGCTGCGCTACACCGTGCCGGCGGCCACCGAACTGACCCGAAGTCTCGCCGACCTGCCCACCGTGGTGGCCACCACGCCGCGGGCGGAGGCCTTCGCCCTGGTGTCCGCCGACCAGGGCGACGGGGAGGAACGCAGCTTCGGCGCCATGGTCGTCGGTGTCGACCCGCGGGGCGAACAGGACGTGTCCTTACTGCCCGCCAGTCTGGTCGACGGCAGCTACCTCACCGGTTCGGACGATGCGTTCCTCGGCTCGAGGCTGGCCCGCAACCTCGGGGTCTCCGTGGGCGACGAACTCGTGGTGCTCGGCTCCACGCGGGAGGGCGGCGTGGCCGCGCTGGCCGTCCGGGTCGGAGGGATCTTCCGGTCCGGTCTGACGGAGCTGGACCGGGTGCTCCTCCAGGTTCGCCTCTCCACGCTGCAGGAAGCCTTCGAGCTGGGCGACGACGCCCATCGCATCGTGCTCTTCGCCGATTCCATCCCCGGCATCGAGTCCATGGTCCACGAGGTGGACAACGCCCTGGCCGGCAGCGGAGCAGCGGACACCGCACGCGTGCTGCCGTGGGCCGAACTCATGCCCGAGGTCGAAGAGAGCATTCAGCTCGACTCGGGAGCGGGAGTGATCCTGCTCTGGACCCTCGTGATCGTCGTGGCCTTCACGGTCGTGAACGCGCTCGTGATGACCGTGCTCGAACGTACGCGGGAGTTCGGCATGCTGCTCGCCGTGGGCATGCGGCCAGGCTCCATCATGGCCATGCTGCAGGTGGAAGCGCTGTGCATGTGGGCCGTCGGGGCCGTCATCGGCCTCGCCGCGGCCATCCTCTTCGTTTCGACCATCGGGACCTACGGAATAGGCATCCCGCAGCAATTCGAGGAGCTGGGCAACGCATTTATCCTGCCAGAGCGGATCCACCTGACGCTGGATGCCCCCGCCCTGACCCTGGCCCCGGCGGTGCTGGGCGCGCTCACGTCGATGGCCGCTCTCCTGGTCTCCCTGCGACTGCGGGGAATTCGTCCCGTAACCGCCCTGCGCGAGGTGGAATGACATGTCCGAACTGACCGCTGCCCCCGGGGAGCGCGAGGGGCTTGCCCCTCGCAAGAAAGAGCAGCGCGAGGGGCTTGCCCCTCGCAAGAGAGTCGCATCGAAGCCGGCGCGCCGCGCCGTCGGTGCGGCCCTCGTCACCATGGCGTGGCGCAACCTGTGGCGTGTCCGCCGGCGCACCTGGCTGACGGCCGGCGGCGTGGCGTTCGCCGTGTTCCTGCTCGTGTTGATGCGCTCGATGCACGTGGGCGTCTTCGGCGCGACGGTCGACCTCGCGACGAAGCAGATGCCCGGCCACGCACAGGTCCAGCATCCACAGTACCTGGACGATCCGAGGATGCGGTACACGGTCGAGGGCCTCGCGGCCGTGACGGAGACGCTCAAGGGGCACCCCGGCGTACGGGCCGTGGCGCCGCGGGGCATGGGCTTCGCGCTGGTGTCCGCGGACTCCCAAGCCGGCGAGACCAGCTTCGGCGCCCAGGTCATGGGCATCGACCCCGCAGTCGAGTTCGCCACGCTGTCCCAACGGGCCCTGCCGGGCGGCCGCGCGCTCGAGCGGGCCGGGGAAGGTCTCATGGGCAGCGTCCTGGCGCGTAACCTGGGCGCGCAGGTGGGGGGCGACATCATCGTGCTCGGCACCGGGAAGGACGGCGGCGTCGCGGCGACGGCCGTCACCCTCGTCGGACTCTTCGAGTCCGGCAACCCGGACCTCGACCGCAGCTTCCTGATGGTGCACTTCGACGATTTCTCGGAGGCGTTCGGGCTCGAGGACGAAGCCCACGTCATTGCCGTCCTGGGGCAGGACGCCAACCGCGCGCGCGATTTCGCAGCGGATATCGCCCCGTCCGTCGAGAACGCCGCGACGGACGGGCCGCGCGTGCTGCCGTGGCAGGACATCCAGCCCGAACTCGAGCAGTTCATCGTCCTGAAGGCGGGCGGCCTGGTCGTTCTGGGCGTCATCCTGATCGTGATCGTGACCTTCGTGGTCGTCAGTGCGTTCGTCATGACGGTCTTCGAGCGCACGGCCGAGTTCGGCATGCTGAAGGCCATTGGCATGCCGCCCGGCGCGATCTTCCGCATGGTGCAGTTCGAGGGGCTCTGGATGAGCCTGCTCGGCGTGGCGCTCGGCGTGGCCGCAGCCTTTGCGGCCGTGTCCGCCCTTTCAGTCAAGGGCATTCCCGTAGCCGCGTTCGGAGAGGACCTGGCGGCGTTCGACCAGCTGGGTCTGCCGGAGGCGTTGGTGCCCGCGTTCAGCAGCGGGGCAGCGCTGCTCATGACGGCGATCATGATCGTGGCCGTACAGGTCGCCGCGGCCGTCCCGGCCCCGCGTATCTGGCGTCTGAAGGCGGTCGAAGCACTGCGGGACGAGGAGTGAAGGACCGGGAGTGAGACGACGAGTGACATGTCCGAACTGACCGTAGCCCCCGGGGAGCGCGAGGGGCAAGCCCCTCGCAAGAAAGAGCAGCGCGAGGGGCTTGCCCCTCGCAAGAGAGTCGCCTCGAAGCCGGCGCGCCGCGCCGTCGGTGCGGCCCTCGTCACCATGGCGTGGCGCAACCTGTGGCGTGTCCGCCGGCGCACCTGGCTGACGGCAAGCGGCGTGGGGTTCGCCGTGTTCCTCGTCGTGTTCACGCGCTCCATACAGATTGGGAGCCTGGCCACGATGGTCGAAATGGGGACCGGGCAGTTGACCGGTCACGTGCAGGTGCAGCATCCCGACTACCTGGAGGATCCGAGGATGCGCCACACGGTCGGAGGGCTGGCGGCGGTGACCGAGACGCTGGCCGGCCGTCCCGGCGTGCGCGCGGTGGCGCCCCGGGGCACGGCTTTCGCGCTGGTGTCCGCGGAGTCTGAGACCGTCGAGCGCAGCTTCGGCGCCCAGGTCGTCGGCATCGACCCCGCGGTCGAGTTTGCCACGCTGTCCAAACGGGCCTTGCCGGGCGGGCGGCCGCTCGAGCGGAGCGGGGAAGCTCTCATGGGCAGCGCCCTCGCACGGAATCTGGGCGCCGAGGTGGGAACCGAGGTCGTGGTGCTCGGCACAGGGAAGGAGGGCGGCATCGCCGCGACCGCGGTATCACTCGTCGGGCTTTTCGAGTCGGGTGTCCCCGACCTCGACCGCGGCGTCATGCTGATGCACTTCGACGACTTCTCGGAGGCGTTCGGGCTCGAGGACGAAGCCCACGCCATCGCCGTGCTGACGCGGGACCCGGGCGGCGCGCGCGACTTCGCGGCCGAGGTCTCCGCGGCCGTCGGGAACGCCACCGCCGGCCACGACGCGGCGGCCGGCGCCCCGCGCGTGCGCCCGTGGCAGGAACTGCAGCCGGAGCTCGAGCAGTTTTTCACCATGGAGCTCGGCGGAAGCGTCCTGGTGGCCGTCTTCCTGGTCGTGATCGTGACCTTCGTGGTCGTCAGCACCTTCGTCATGACGGTCTTTGAACGCACGGCCGAGTTCGGCATGCTGAAGGCGATCGGCATGACGCCGGCCGCGATCTTCCGTATGGTGCAGTTCGAGGGGCTCTGGATGAGCCTCCTGGGCGTGGCTCTTGGCTTGGTGGTGGTCTTCGCCACCGTGTCCGCCCTCGCCATCGAGGGCATTCCCATTTCCGCGTTCGGAGACTTCGATCGCATGTACGCAAGACTGGCCATGCCGGACACGCTGATGCCGGTTTTCGACGCCGCGGGGGCGCTGGTCATAACGGCCACCATGGTCGTGGCGGTGCAGCTCGCCGCGGCCGTCCCGGCGCGGCGCATCTGGCGCCTGAACGCCGTCGAGGCGCTGCGGGGCGAAGAATGAGCGCGGGCAACGGCAGTGCGGTCACCCGCACGCCCCCTGTGATTGCGCGTTCCGGGACGCGTCCCATCCCGATGCCGAGGGTGATCCCATGAAGCTCCGCCTACTCGTGCAACTCGGCTGGCGCAACCTGTGGCGCCACAAGCGACGCAACGGGATCCTGCTCGGGGGCATCACCTTTGCGGTGGCCGCCGTGATCCTCGCGAACTCCTTCATCCGGGGCATGCAGGTGCAGATGGTCGACAACGCCGTCGACCTCATGAACGGACACATCAAGATCCTGGCGCCCGGCTACCTCGACGACCCGGGCGTCGCGCAGAGCTTCGAACTCGCCAAGGACTGGCGGCCCGATGCGCTCGAGGGCATCACGCCGGACATGGTCGCCGGGTGGGCGTCCCGTATTCGGGTCCCGGCGGTCATCATGAGCGAGCGCGAGACCCGGGGCATTCAGCTCGTGGGGATCGATCCCGCCAGCGAGAACATCTCGTTCGTCGGCAAGCTCGGGATTTCCGGCGAGCCGCTCGCGGACGCCGCCGACCGGCGCGTCATCGTCGGCGCGGCACTGGCCGAGCGGATCGAGACCCAGGTCGGCCGGCGCATCGTGCTCATCACCCAGGGCGCCGACGGCCGCAACCGCGAAGCCGGCTACCGGGTGGCCGGCCTTTACCGCGCCGAAAGCCCCTCCCTCGAGAAGATCTTCGTCTTCACGGGACGCGACACCGTGCAGAACCTGCTCGAGACCAACGTGGTGACGGAACTGTCGCTGCGTCTCACCGAAGAGCGTTTCAGTCCCACGGTCGTGCAACGCCTCACGAACGTCTTCGCCGGCCTCGACGTGCTGAGCTGGCAGCAGCTCGACCCGACGGCCGCGGCCATGACGGCGATCATCGACGTCGTCATCCTGGTCTACTTCTTCATCATGATGGGGGCGCTGTCCTTCGGCCTCGTCAATTCCCTGGTCACGGCCGTCATGGAGCGCACCCGCGAGATGGGCATGATGCGGGCCATCGGCATGCGGCCCCGCGCCGTCCTGGTGCAGGTGGTGCTCGAGTCGACGCTCATCATGGGCGCCGGCATCGCCGGCGGCGTCCTGATTGGCCTGCTGGCCTTCATTCCCATCGCCGACGGCGTGGACCTCGGGGGCTTCGACGAGGCGCTGGACACCTTCGGGCTCAGCAACGTGCTCGTCCCGCAGCTCGTCGCCGGGGACGTCATCCTGGTGGTGGTCCTGAGCCTGATTCTCGGCTTCGTTGCGAGCGCCTCTCCGGCGGTGCGTTCCATGAAGATGGGTCCGCTCGAAGCCATGCGCCGATAGTGCAGCAAGGAGGAAACGGATGTCTGAAGAGGTTGTGAGTTGCCGCGGGGTGACGCGTGTCTATGCCGACGACGCCGTGCCGGTACATGCATTGCGCGGTGTCGACTTCACCGTCCACAAGGGCGACTGGGTCAGCCTCGCCGGGCCGTCCGGCTCCGGCAAGTCGACGCTGCTGCATATCATCGGCGGTCTCGACCGGCCCAACGACGGCTCGGTCTCCGTCGACGGACAGGACTTGGAGGGCCTCTCGGAGGCCCGGCTCTCCGATCTGCGCCTGCGCAAGATCGGCTTCGTCTTCCAGGCGTACAACCTGATCCCGGTCCTGACCGCCGTCGAGAACGTCGAGTTCATCATGCAGCTGCAGGGTGTCGGCGCGCAGGAACGGCATGCGCGGGCCCTCGAGATCCTCGACCGGCTCGGGCTCGACGACATCGGCGACCGGCGGCCAGGCGAGCTGTCCGGCGGGCAGCAGCAGCGCGTGGCGGTGGCGCGCGCCATCGTGACCGATCCCGTGCTCCTGCTCGCCGACGAGCCGAGCGCGAACCTCGATACCGCGACCACGAAGGAGTTGCTCGAACTGCTGCGCAACATCAACGAGAACCACGGCGTGACCATCGTCACCGCGACGCATGACCCGATGGTGATGGGTTATGCCAGGCGGCCCGTAAACCTGCGGGACGGCGCCATCGAGAGCGACGGGTCCACGACGGACGCGTCGCCGGACGCTTGATCGTCGGCGAACCGTCCACGGCGAAAGTCCACGTTCGGTGGAGCCGTCCGGTGCGCTCTGCCGACACTCCACGACCGGTACGTCAGCGGCGCGAGTCCACAGGCTGGCGCGCGTTCGCGGCTCTTCTCGCCGCCGCGTGCTGCGTATCGAGCGGTTCCGCGCACGCGCAGGACTCCGAGATCAAGGGACGGCTCAAGTGGTTCACCGCCGGCGCCGTCCTCCCCGCCGAAGACTTTCAGCGTCAGGCGAACGGTACGCCCGCCTACGACCATACGGGGAGCCTCCGCGTGCTCGTGCGCGCCGACGCCAACCGCAAGGGCGGCGACCGGGAGAGCAGCCTGCGATTCATCGCGGACTACTCCCTCTCCTGGCTGAGCGGGGACTCCTTCGCTCTTGCGAGCGGCGCCTCTCAACAGACCCTCGACCAGACCCCCACGGAAGACGCCCGGCGACTGATGCGCCTCACCTGGGAGATCGACGACGGCCGTCGCCATCGGGCGGTGCACCGCTTCGACCGCTTCGCTCTCGAGTACCGGCGCCGCAATCTCTCCGTGACCGTCGGCCGCCAGGCCGTGAGCTGGGGCAGCGGGCGCGTGTTCCAGCCGATGGATCTCTTCAACCCCTTCGCCCCGACCACCGTGGACCGGGACTACAAGCCCGGCGATGACGTCTTCCTCGTCGAGCAGGCCTTCGGCGGCAGCGACCTGCAGTTCCTGTACGTGGCGCGGCGCAACGAAGGCGGCAAGGTAGGCACGGACAGCGCGAGCCGGGCGGTCAAGTGGCACGGCTTCCTGGGTGGCAGCGAGATCGAGGTGCTCGGTGCGCGCCACTACCTCGACGACGTGTTCGGGCTAACCGTGCGCGTCCCCATCGGCGGCGCGATCCTGCGCACGGACGTGACCGGTACGCGCCTGGAAGCGGACGAAGAGTGGTACGTGTCGGGCATCGTCAACATCGACTGGGCCTTTGACCTGTTCGGGCGCGCGGCATTCGGGTTCGTCGAGTACTACCACAACGACTTCGGCGTGCGCGAACTGCCCGGCCGCCGCTCGGAACTGCCGTCACCGCTGGTCACCCGCCTCACCCGCGGCGAACTGTTCAACCTGATGCGCGACTACCTTGCCGTCGGCGCGACCTACCAGTGGAGCGCCCTGTGGACCCAGAGCCTCGTCACCATCGTCAACCTCGACGACCGCTCGAGCCTCGTGCAGACGTCGCTGAGCTACGAACCGTCGGACTTCACGCGCATGCAGTTGGGGATCACGACCGTGCTCGGCGACGAGGGCGAGGAGTTCGGGGGCGTGCCCGTGGTGGACGGCGTCACCAGCGGCGGCGGTACGCAGGCATTCCTGCAGTTCGTGTATTTTCGGTAATCGAGACGGGACACCACAAGGGTGTCCCCTACAGCCCGCGCCAGAGATCGTAGGGGCGACCCTTGCGGTCGCCCGTCCTGCAGGTCGCTGAACACCTTCGCCGACAAGGCAGTTTCGCGCCAGCGAAACTGCAATGCGACCGCAGGTCGCGCCGGGACGGGACGAGCCCGTCCCCTACACGGGGTAGTGCCGTCCGAGCCAGTCGAGCATCAGGGCGTTGGTTTCAGCCGGCTTCTCCTGCTGAATCCAGTGGCCGCACTCGAGGGTGTGCACTTCGACGTTCGGTACGTGCTTCTCGAGACTGGCCGACTTCGGAACGACATCGTGGGTGCCGTAGATCATCAGGCTCGGGACCTCCACAACCTGTGGCGCATCGCCGAGGATCGTCCAGTTGCGCGAGAAGTTACGGTACCAGTTGATGCCGCCCGTGAAGCCGCTCTCCCCGAACCCGGCGACGAAGACCGCGAGTTCTTCCTCGCTCATGAACGCCTTGCCGCGCGGTTCGGCGTCCCGGGCCAGATTGATGAGCGGCATCCCCGGGCGGGCGGCGGGCGCGGCATCCATCCACTGTTCCGCGCGATAGATGTTGCGCAGGAACTGCCCGGTGTTCGCATCGAAGGCCGCGTCCGCGACGCCGGGCTGGCGGTTGAAGTGCACGATGTAGAAGTCGCCGCCGAGATGGGACTCCCAGAACCCGACCCACTCCGTGGGACCGCGCTCCATGAACGGCACGCTCAGGTTGATGACGCCGGCCACGCGGTCCGGGTGCAACTGCGCCATCGCCCAGACCACGATCGCGCCCCAGTCGTGGCCGACGAAGACGGCCTGCTCCTCCCCGTAGTGGTCGAGCAGGCCGACGAGATCGCCGGTCAGTGCATCGATGTCGTAGTCCTCGACGGCCTCCGGGCGATCCGAGAGCCAGTAACCCCGCTGGTTGGGCACGATCGCCCGATAGCCCGCCTCGGCAAGGGGACCGACCTGGTGACGCCAGGACCAGCCCATCTCCGGCCAGCCGTGGCACAGCACGACCGGTCTTCCGGCGCCTCGCTCGTGTACCGCCAGCGTGACGCCGTTGGTCCGGACTCGCCGATAGTCCTGCGCCCGTTCCATCGCCCCGGCCCCGTCAGCCGACCTCGAGGGCGGCGCCGGACTGCTGGGCCGCCTCGACATTGGCCTGCCGGGCTTCGACCAGCTGCGGCATGTAGTCGTCGAGATCGTCCAGGGTCCACAGGCCGTTGTCCGGCTTGCTGAAGCTCTTGATGATGGCCGGCTGCTGCATGATGCCGACGAGACCGCTGGCGCAGTGGATGATCTGGTTGGAGATGCCGGCCGCCTCATCGGTGCAGAGCCACGCCACGACCGGTGCGATGTGCTGCGGACCGCCGCTGTCGAGATCCTGCTGGCTCGTCTCTTCGCCGCGCGCGTCGCGCAATGGAATGGTCATCCGCGTCAGGGCCCCCGGCGAAATCGTGTTCACGGTGCAACCGTACTTCGCGAGTTCGATCGAGAGCACGCGCGAGAAACCGGCGATGCCGGCCTTGGCCGCGCCGTAGTTGGCCTGGCCGAAGTTCCCGAAGAGGCCTGACACGCTCGAGAAGTTGACGATGCGGCCCCCGGTTCGGCCGCTCTCCCGGACGTACTTCGCGAACGGGCGCGAGCAGCAGTAGTGCCCCTTCAGGTGCACGGCCAGTACGGCGTCCCAGTCGGGCTCTTCCATGTTGAAGATCGACTTGTCGCGCAGGATGCCGGCGTTGTTGACCAGGATGTCCATGCCGCCGAAGTGCTCGACGGCCGTCGCGAGCAGGGACGCACCGCCGTCGACGGTCGCGACGGACTGCGTGTTCGCCGCCGCCGCGCCGCCGGCGGCGCGGATCTCGTCCGCCACTTCCTGGGCGATCGTGCCGCCGCCGGTGCCGTCGGTCGCGCCGCCGAGGTCATTGACCACGACCTTCGCGCCTTCCGACGCCATGAGCAACGCGATCTCGCGTCCGATCCCCCGACCCGCGCCGGTCACCACCGCGACCTTGCCGTCCAAACGTCCCATGCGATCCTCCTTCACGTACCACGGCCCGCACTCCGGCAACCCTGCGTCGGGCGCAAAAGCACTTGAGATGGACAAAGGCATCGGATACTAAAGGGGAATGTACGGAGACGCCACCATCGAGACGGTCCGCGACCTGGTCGCAAGCGGCGTGGACCACGTCGCGCTGCTGATGCGTCACTCGGCTCGCGAGTTCAACCCGAACGTGCACGATCTCGTGAACCCCTTGACCGAGGAAGGCCGCGACCTGTCGCGTCGCCTTGGCGAAGAATTGCCCAAGTCCCATACGTTGCGGGGCTACGCATCGCCTCCGGAACGGTGCATCGAGACCGCGCAACTCGCGTTGCTCGGCCATGCTTCGAAGGGCGGCAACGCGACCCGCGTACGACCCGTGGAGGGTCTCGGCGTCTTCTACATCCTCGACCAGATGAAGATGTTCCGTGCCCTGCAGGAAGGGGACGGGATGGACGGGTTCATCGAGCGGTGGGTGCGGGGCGAACTGCCCCGCGACGCCCTGATTCCGGCGGACCAGGCGGCGCGGCTGGTGCTCGACATCGTCGCGGGCAAGCTCGATCGACCCGTGCAAGGCAAGCAGATCGACCTCTGCGTCACCCACGACCTGACGGTGCACATGGTCCGCGACCGGCTGCTCGGCCCTTCCGCCGACTACGGACCGGTCGAGTTCCTCGACGCGTTGGCCGTGTACCGGCGGGACGGACGGCTCTTCATGCGGGGACAGGTTGGGGCGGAGCGGGAGATCGAGGTCTGACGCGGCAAGCCGTCGCCACCGCCGGTATCGTAAACGTCACTCGTCGGACTCCAGCGCCTGCACCCGGGCTTCGAGTTCCGCTATGCGGGCCTCCGCGACGCGCTTCGACTCCCGGTGCGCGGCCCTCTCGTCCCGCAGCGTCCGCAGGTCCTGCCCCGTGGCCGGGTCCCGGAACCAGAGCCTCCCGCCCTGCAGTCTCAGCTCCAGCTCCAGCGCCTCGCTGCGGAACACCCGCTGGCCGCCCTCGACGCGGGCCGAAAGCGGTCGGTACGCGCCGTCCTCCAGCGTGAGCCCCTTGAGCGGCGGGTCGAAGTACTCGTCCCTGGGATCGAACATCCAGTACTCCCGGATCCCCAGTTCCGCGTACAGGGCGCGCTTCGGCCCCTCGTCCTGCTTCCAGGTGTTCTCCGACGCGACCTCGAGCACGAAGTCCGGCGCCTTCGGCTCCGCCCAGAGCTTGTAGATCATGCGATGGTGCTTGGCCGCACCGAACACGACAAAGACATCCGGGGCGACGCATTTCCGCGGATTACCGTCCTCGTAGTAGATCAGCAGATCGCCCGAGACATACACGTCCGGCCGGTCCGCGAAGTGCTCGTCAAGGATCGCCACGGCGTCCAGGATCGCCCACAACTGCCAGTCGTTCTCAGCCAACGGCTGGCCGTCCGAACTCGGATAGAGGGGATCCTCCGCGATGTAGGGAGACTTCGTCATCGGCATGCCCTGCAGTCGGGTCCAGCCCAGGCGGTTGCCGCCGTCGGCGCTTGGCCGGGAACGGTAGCATGGCGTCGTTCGCGCACTCAAATTACCCTGCAGCGAGCCTGCCCGCACACCGCTGACGCGGGAAGGAGCGATCGCCACCGTCCGTGTGCGACATCATCCCGAAGAGCCTGGTGACGCCCGCACGGCTGAGGACCCGGCGGCCGCATCCTCCACGCCGAGCAACAGTTGGACGATGACTTGGGACTGCCGATCCACTTTCATGCCGCTCGACAACACTTCGTGTCTCTCGATCATGCTTACGCCCCCGTCTCCATCGGCAACGACTCGTCCCGCACCCACTCGGACATCGAACCGTCGTAGACGGCAACCTGCTCCTGCCCGGCGAGCAGGCAGGCGAAGGCGTCGATGGTGGCCGAGATGCCGCCGCCGCAGTAGGAGATCACCCGTGGCGCCGACAACAGCCCCTTGGCCTCGAGGGCCGTGCGCAGGTCGTCCACGTCCCTGAAACGCCCTTCCTCGAGCAGCTCGTCGTAGAAGACGTTGACACTCCCGGCGATGTGCCCCTTGCGCCCGTAGGACATGTCCGACTCTCCGGAGTGTACTTCCGGGGACAGCGCGTTCACGGTGCACACGTCCGCCTCGCCGATGGCGGCCAGCACCGTCCTTGTCGGCGAACAGCTCCGGGCGCGGGCGGGCCACGAAAGTCCCGGCCGGGTGCTCCGGAGTCTCCGTGGTGACGGGGAACCCCCCGCCACGCCACGCCTGGAAGCCGCCGTTCAGCACGCGCACATGCCGATGTCCACAGTAGTGGAACAGCCACCAGGCCCGCGTCGCCCACATCATGTGCCCGGTGCAGTACAGGACGACCTCCGTGTCGTCGGAAACGCCGAGGCTCCTGAACACTCCCTCGAGCTGCGCCGCCGGCGGCAGCGTGAAGCCGAGGCCCGTCGACGTGTCGGACGCCGCCTCGATCAGGTCGAGGAATGCGGCGCCGGGGATGTGCCCCTGCCCGTACTTCTCGAGCCCGGACTCCGCCCGGTAACCCCCGCTCGGCGCACGTCCGAGGAACACCGTCGCGTCGAAGATGCGCCGGTCGGCGTTGTCGAGATCGGCCGCCAGTTCCTCCGGCGAGATCAGGTACTCGGGGTGTGCATAAGACATCGTTCGATCCTCGGTTTGTCGCGCATGGGGGTGACGGTCGACACCTGCACGTCATCACACCCCGTGAAGCGCGCATAATCCCATACGGCGTCCGCGAACGCCGGGTCGAACGCCTCCGGCAACGGCCGCTCGACGTGCAGGTGCCTGATCTCGAACCGCCCGGTATCGCGGTGCGCCTTGCAGTCCATCCGCCCGACGAACGTGTCGCCGAACAGGATCGGCAGGCTGTAGTAGCCCCAGCGCCGCTTCGCCTCCGGCACGTAGCACTCGAACTGGAAGTCGAAATCGAAGATGCCCCGGGCGCGGTCCCGGTGGATGACGCTGTTGTCGAAGGGCGAGAGGATGCGGACCATGTCCGCCGGCTTGCCGGGCCGCCGCACAAGTACCTCGGTGCGGCCAAAGAAGCGTTTGCGGCCCACGGTCGCGACGCTCAGTTCCCCGCTGCGCAAGCCCCGCTCGAGCGCATCCCGAACCGCCGCGCGGGTCTCCTTGCTCCGCGCCCCGCCGTACCGGATTCCGTACGTGAAGGTGCGGGCCGCCGCGAAACCATGCGCGCGGAGCGTGACTTCGACCAGGTGCCCGGCCAATTCCAGGATGGACGGTTCGACCGTCACCACGTCCGGTGGCAGCACGCGCTCGGGGAGATCGTAGATCTTCTCCAGGCCCTCGCGACCGACGCTCATCAGGTCGCCCTGCATGAAGAGCTGCTCCAGGGCGCGCTTCGCAGGTTTCCAGTCCCACCAGCCCTCGGACCCCTGCCGCCTGGGCGTCTCGAAGTCGCGCACCCTGAGCGGCCCTTCCTCCCGGATCCGGTCGAGCACGGCGCGCATGAGGCGCTGGTCGCGGGACCGCACCCACTTCTCCTCGCCCCTCCGGTAGGCGTTCATGACCGGCAGCGCGAAGCGGTAATCGTGCATCGGCAGGAACGCGGCCGCGTGCGCCCAGTACTCGAAAGCCTCGCCGCGGCGGATGAGCCGGTTGACCTGCTCGTCCCGGTATCCGGAGACCCGGGACCAGAACGTGTGGTGGTGGGCCCGGACCACGACGGAGATCGTGTCGATCTGCACGTAGCCGAGCCGCTCGAGGGTCCTGCGGATGCCGGCCAGGCCGCTCCCGAGCCGCCGCGTGCCGAGCAGGCCCTGGTGCGACAAGGCGATGCGGCGCAGCGTCGCGGGGCCGGGGGTTCGCTTGCTCAAGATTCTGCCGGGCCGACCCGGGTCAGTCCCGTGGGCTCCATGCGCGCATCGGGGCTACCAGGTCGTCGAACTGCGCTCTCGCCGCCGTCTTCGCTTCCCCGTCCCCACGGACCACCCTGCCGAGAAACTCGAACGCCGCGAGCAGGCGCTCCGAAGCCACCGGTACGTGACCCTCGCCAAGCACCAGACGGTACTCATGGGGAATCCCCCGGTCGCTCAGGACGCGGTGCAGGAACTCGTTGCCAATGTGGTTGTAGAACTGGTCCTCGGCTCCGCGTTCGACGAGGATGGCGAGACCGCTGTCGCGCAGCCGGTCCGGATCGGCGGCGGCGATGCTCGCGGGGTTGTTGGCGGCCCAGAAGGCGGCATCCACCGGCGTTCCAGTGTCCAGGGCCGCCTCCCGGTAGTCCGACGCGCCCGCGTGCCGCCGCACGAAATCCAGGATCTGCGCCGTCGGCACGTCCCCGTCCGTCCCCAGCAGGTCGTTCACCTGCCCATGATCGTGGTCGACGGCTTCGACCACGGTCACGAGGTGTCCGGCGTTCCGTAGTTTCCGGCCGAACGGGATGGCCTGGGTCAGTCCCTCCGGACGCGCGTCCGAGTAGAAGATCAGGAACGCTCCCTGGGGCGCCCCATAACGCACGTGGTGCCACGGGGAAACTGCTTCCTGCAGGCTCGGATCCTCGCCGAAGACATCCACGTGGATGGGACCCGCCGTGGTCGCCATGAGCTTCGGCAGGTCGTACACGGCCGTGTCGAGGGATATCACGCCCCGCACCGCCGCCGCGGGCACACCCGCGTTCTCGAGAAATGTAGCGTTGGTGCCGAGCAGCGACACGAGGTGCGCGCCGGCGGAGTGGCCAATGAGAAAGATGTTGTGCGGATCGCCGCCGAACTCTTCCGCATTCCGCACCAGCCAGCCGGCCGCGTCCGCCGCACTCTGCGCCATGTCGGCGACCGTTGCCGCCGGCCGGAACCGGTAGTTGGCCGAAGCGAAAACGAACCCCTCCGGGAGGAACATCAGGGGCTGCAGAAAGGACTGCGCCTTGCTGCCCGCAATCCAGCCACCGCCATGGAGATAGAGCACGATGGGCGCGCGCGCCGCCCGCCGCTGGGCCGAGCCCGGCAGATACAGGTCGAGGCTCAGCCGTTCGGGATCCACGCCGTCGATCGCCTGGTAGACGATGTCACGCCGGACTTCGATTCCGGCGCGTTCGATCACGGCTTCGGCTTGCGCGGCCTGCACGCGCGCCTGTTCACGAAACTCGGCCATCAGGCGCCGTACGTCCTGCGCGTCCATCTCGTTCACGTCGGTCTCCTGTGCGCTCGTCATCGCGGCGCCAGCCACCAGCAACAGACAGAGCCACACGGCTCCCCGCCAAGCGCATGACTCGCCCCCACCCCACTCGTCCGCTCCCACTTGCACCGCACCCCCGGCGACGTTTCCTGGCCCCGGCAACCTAACACGCGGGACCGGGGCTCGAAACGCCCTCGTCCACCAACGCACGTCTATAATCGCGCGGCCCCGTGACCGGAGACCCCATGCGCCACTTCGCGCTTTTCTGCATCACCTCGGCGTTGGCGTTCCAGAGCCTCGAGGCGGCGAGCCCGCCAGAAGTGCGGGGCAGGACCGGTATGGTCGCCTCGCGCTCCGCCCTGGCCTCGCAGGTCGGCGCGGACGCGCTGCGACGGGGTGGCAACGCCGTCGACGCGGCGGTGGCGACGGGATTCGCTCTTGCCGTGACCTACCCGTCCGCCGGCAATCTCGGCGGCGGAGGCTTCATGGTCATTCGCCTCGCGGACGGCTCCGTCGTGACCAACGATCACCGGGAGCGCGCCCCCGCCGGCGCCGACCGGGACATGTTCCTGGACGAGAACGGCGCGGTGGTCGAAGGGCTGTCCACGAACTCCCACCTGGCTGTCGGCGTTCCGGGGACGGTCGCCGGACTCCTCGATGTACAGGCGCGCTACGGCAAGCTCGAGCGCGCCGAGGTCCTCGACCCCGCCATCGCGCTGGCGCGGGACGGATTCGTCCTCGATCACGATCTTGCCGGACAGTTCGAGGGCCTGCTGCCGCGCCTCGCGCGCTACCCGGCGAGCCGCGCGGTGTTCGCGAACCCCGACGGCGCACCGTTCGCCGTGGGGGACCGGTTCGTCCAGAAGGACCTCGCGACGACGCTGGAACGCATCCGCGAACACGGACGGGACGGCTTCTACAAGGGCGCGACCGCGGAACTCCTGGCCGCCGAGATGGAACGCGGCGGCGGGCTAATCACCCTCGAGGACATCGCCGCGTACGAATCCGTCTGGCGCGACCCGATTCGCGGTACCTACCGGGGCTACGAGATCGTCTCCATGCCGCCCCCCTCCTCCGGCGGCGTCCTGCTGGTGCAGATGCTGAACATGCTCGAGCCCCACGCCATCGGCGAATTCGGCTACGGCAGCGCCGCCGCCATGCATCGCATGATCGAGGCGGAACGGCGCGCGTACGCCGACCGCGCGCACCACCTCGGGGACTCCGACTTCTACCCCACGCCGATCGCGACGCTCATCGACAAGTCCTACGCGGCACGCCGCTTCGCCGACTTCGATCCCGAACGCGCGTCCCACTCCAGCATGATCAAGGCCGGGGCGCTTCCCTACGAGTCCCCCGAAACCACGCATGTCTCGGTGATGGACGCCGCCGGCAACGCCGTCGCCTACACGACGACGCTCAACCTCGGCTACGGGGCGAAGATCGTCGTCCCGGGCGCCGGATTCCTGCTGAACAACGAAATGGACGACTTCTCGGCCAAACCGCTGACGCCCAACGCGTTCGGGCTGATCGGCGACAAGGCCAACGCCATCGCGCCCGGCAAGCGCATGCTGAGTTCGATGACGCCGACCGTGGTGCTGCGCGACGGCGAACCGGTGCTGGTCACGGGATCGCCGGGCGGCAGCACGATCATCACGACGGTGCTGCAGGTGGTGATGAACGTCATCGACCACGGTATGGGACTCTCGGACGCCGTCGGCAAACCCCGCTTCCACCACCAGTGGCAGCCGGACCGGGTCATCGTGGAGAAGTTCGGCTTCTCCCCCGATACGCAGGCCGCCCTGGCCGCCCTGGGCCACGAGAATATCGATGCCATCCGGTGGGGGCGCGGCATCGGCGACGCAAACTCCGTGATGCGCAAGGACGGCGAGTTGCTCGGCGTCGCGGATCCGCGCACGGAAGGCGCCGCCGTCGGCTTCTGAGCGCGCCCGGGCAACCGCGCTATAGTCTCGCCGCCAGTCCACCCCCCCCCCCCGACAGAGGAGCACCCATGGGAACCCGTTTGCAGGACAAGGTCGCCATCGTCACCGGCGGCACCAGCGGCATTGGCGCCGCGACCGCGGAACTGTTCGCCGCCGAAGGCGCGCAGGTGGTCATCGCCGGGCGCTCGGAAGAGAAGGGCCAGGCGCTGGCCGACCGGCTCGGCGACAACGTGACCTACCAGCGCCAGGACGTGATGGTGGAGGACGACATCCGCCGCGTCATCGACGACACCGCGGAGCGCTTCGGGCGGCTCGACATCCTCTTCAACAACGCCGGCGGCCCGACCGCGGGCAACGTGTCGGACATCACCGCCGCCAACGTCGACTACGGTTTCCGGCTGCTGTTCACGAGTTGCGTGCTCGGCATGCGCTTCGCCGTACCGCACATGCTGGCGAGCGGTGGCGGATCGATCATCAACAACTCGAGCGTCGCGGCGATCCGCCACCTGCAGGGGAACATCCTCTACTCCGCCGTCAAGGCGGCGCTCACCCACTACTCGAAACTCGCCGGCGTCGAACTCGGGCCGCGCGGCATCCGCGTGAACGTCATCTCGCCGGGCGCGATCGCCACGCCCATTTTCTGGGGCGGGTCGCAACGCGCCAATACGCTGCCGGACGAGGAGAACGCCCGCAAGCTCGAGAAGCTGCAGCGCAACCTGGCCAGGGCGACACCGCTCAAGGTGCCCGGCCTCGACCGCGACATCGCGACGGCAGCACTCTATCTCGCGAGCGACGAGGGCCGCTTCGTGAACTGCCACGACCTGGTGGTGGACGGCGGACGCACCTCGATGTTCAACGAAGACCCGGCCTGAGCGCCACACCTTCGGCGTGGCGTTCGAGTTGCTGTGCAACTGCGCGAACCTGCGGTTCGCATTCGAGTTGCTGCCCAACTCGTGGGCGACGCCATGAACTGTGCAAAGAGATGGCGGGCGTGGGGACTGCGCCGCCAATTTCAAGATCTTGCAACTCCCTCAGGTGCCCTCACCTACAGGTCATCGGTAACTGTTTGAGGAGCATGAAATGGCACTGGTTCGCTGGAATCCCATTCGGGAATTCGACGATCTCTTCGCGCGGGGTTTCCTCGGCGAGAGCTACAACGACTGGCTGCCGCCGGTCGACGTGCGGGAGGACGACAACGCCTACCGCGTCGACGTGGAACTGCCGGCCATGTCGCCGGAGGACATCAGCGTCACCTTCAAGGAAGGTGTCCTGACGATCACCGGCGAGCGCAAGTACGAGCGCACGCACGAGTCCGAGAAGGTGCATCGCACCGAACGACGCTTCGGCAAGTTCACACGCAACTTCCGCCTGCCGGAAGACGCCGACGAGGAGGCCATCGAGGCCGCCGCCGACCGCGGCGTGATCTCCGTGACGGTGGCGAAGCGCGAGAAGGCGAAGCCGCGCGAGATCGAGGTGAAGGTCCACTGACGGACCTGCCCCGCCGGCGGCGCCCCCCTCCGCCGGCGGGCACCTCGCCCGAGCGTCCCGCGTGGTGCGTGAACGCGAAGACGGGCCGCGCGCGAATTCGAAGCGCTGCAGGGGCGACCCTTGTGGTCGCCCGTCCCCGACCCTTGTGGTCGCCCGGGGATGTGGGTGAATTCGAGACGGGACGGGACAAGCCCGTCCCCTACAGGTCCAGCAAGGCCTGGGCGGCTTCGAGGTCGAGCGTGCCCTCGTAGAGTGACGATCCGGCGATGACTCCGAGAAGTTCGTGGTCGCCGAGTCCGAGCGCCCTGAGCCGCCGGATGTCCTCCAGATCGCGCATGCCTCCCGACGCGATCACGGGCACGCGCCCCGCCCGGGCGACGGCGGCGGTCGCGTCCGCGTTCACGCCCGTCAGCATTCCATCCCGTTCGATGTCCGTGAACACGATGGCGAACAGCGGCAACTCCGCGACGCTCGCGGCGAATTCCACCGCGCCCGTTTCGCTCGTCTCGTCCCAACCCGCCGTCGCGGCGCGCCCCGCACGGGCGTCGAGACCCAGGATCACGCGTCCCGGAAAACGTTCCGCCATGGCGGCCAGGAACGTTGGATCCTCGATCGCACGCGTCCCGACGATCACCTGGCTGACACCCGCCGCAAGGTAGCGTTCGACCGCCTCCGCGGTGCGCACCCCGCCGCCGACCTGCACCGGCACCTCGCCCGCGGCTGCCGCGATGTGCTCCACGACGTTGGCGTGCACGCGCGCTCCCGCAAACGCGCCATCGAGGTCCACGACGTGGATGCGACGCGCCCCGCGGCTCGTCCAGCGTTCGACCATGGCGACCGGATCGTCGCCGTACACCGATGCCGAATCCTTGATCCCTTGCTTGAGCTGGACGCAGCGGCCGCCCTGGATGTCGATCGCCGGGATGACGATCAAAGGGTGCCCTTGGTGCTCGGCAGCGCCTCGCTGCGGGGATCGAGCGCCACCGCCATGCGTAGCGCACGCCCGAAGGCCTTGAAGATCGTCTCCGCCTGGTGGTGCGCGTTGGAACCCTTCAGGTTGTCGACGTGCAGCGTCACCCGCGCGTGGTTCACGAAGCCATGGAAGAACTCGTGGAACAGGTCCACGTCGAACTCGCCGATCCGCGGGCGGACGAAGTCGACGGACCAGGTCAGTCCCGGCCGGCCCGAGAAGTCCAGCACCACGCGCGACAGGGCTTCGTCGAGCGGCACGTAGGCGTGGCCGTAGCGGGTGATGCCCTTCTTGTCTCCCACCGCCTGCGCCGTCGCCTGGCCCAGGGCGATGCCGACGTCTTCCACGGTGTGGTGCGCATCGACGTGCAGGTCGCCATCGGCTTCGACCGTGAGGTCGACCAGGCCGTGCCGGGCCACCTGGTCGAGCATGTGCTCGAAGAAGGGCAGCCCGGTGTCGAATTGCGACGCGCCGGAGCCGTCGAGGTCGATCCCGACGCGGATCTTCGTCTCGAGCGTGTCGCGGGAAATGGAGGCGGAACGTTTCACGCGGCGATTATACCGGGGAAGCATCCACGTCCGGCCCCTGGGGTCAGAAGTGCGTCAGGTCGCGCCGGAATCCCTTGCGGCGCCGAAGACGGACGCCGCGTCCACGGAGAAGCCCGGCAGCAGCACCGACGTGGCCACCTCGCCGTGGCCAAACACGCCATGCTCGGCATAGGCGTCACCGGCCAACGCGAGGACGGTGACCGTCTCGTTCGGAGGGTCCACGACCCAGTACTCGGAAATGCGGCCTTCCGCGTAGTCGGCGCGTTTCTCGACCCGGTCCCGTTCCTCGCCGTCGGGACTGACGACTTCGAGCACCAGGTCCGCGCCGAGCCAGAACCGGTTCCGGTTGCGGGGATCGTGCCGGTCCCGCAAGAGGAGCAGGTCCGGTTCGCGGAACTTGTTCTCCCGCACGCGCAGGCGCAGCGCCGCAAAGAGCACGAGTCCCCCGCGTGGGCGGACCCAGGCCTCAAAGGCCTCGTAAAGGAAGGCAAGGATGACCTGCTGCGCCACCGTCGGCATCGGCAACAGTTCGATGTGTCCGTCCGTGAACTCGATCAGGCCGTCGGCGCGATCCGTCAACCACAGGTAGTCCGCCTCGGTCCAGCAACCCTGGCGCGGCGCCGCGTCGCAGACGAGCGCATCCAGTGCCTCCTGGGAGGCACGCCGCGTTGCCTTGGCCTCAAGGGCCGGATTCACCGCAAGGGAACCCCGTGAATTCCTGAAGAGTGAGTATAGCCACGTGCAGCGTTTCCGCTGTCAGCCAATGGCCGGACAGCACGTCCGACAGTTGCCCGATCTCGACCGCGCTCACCGCAGGTGACAGGCCACCCGGTGCCCCGGTGCGACCTCCCGCAGCGCCGGGTCCTCGCGCCGACAGCGTTCGACCGCGTACGGACAGCGCGTGTGGAAGTGGCATCCCGAGGGCCGGTCGATGGGGCTCGGCACGTCGCCGCCCACGCTCCGCCGCTTGCGCGGGCGCCGCGGATCGGGCACCGGCACGGCATCGAGCAGGCTCTCCGTATACGGGTGCAACGGATTGGCGAACAGCTCGCGCTTGTCGGCGAACTCGACGATACGGCCGAGGTACATCACCGCCACCCGGTGACTGATGTGCTCCACCACCGCGAGATCGTGGGCGATGAAGAGATAGGACAGTCCGTATTCCTCCTGCAGGTCCATCAGCAGGTTGATCACCTGGGCCTGGATGGAGACGTCGAGGGCGGACACCGGCTCGTCGCAGACGATCAGGCTCGGACGCAGCGACAGCGCCCGGGCGATACCGAGCCGCTGGCGCTGCCCGCCGGAGAACTCGTGCGGGTAGTTCCGAACCTGGTCCCGACGCAGTCCGACGCGCGCGAACAGCTCCACCACCCGCTCATCGCGCTCGGCCCGGCTCGAGATCCCATGGACGCCGAGCAGCTCGCCGGCGATATCCCCGGCGGTCATGCGGGGATCCAGGGAGGAGTACGGGTCCTGGAAGATGATCTGCATGCGGCGTCGGTACGGGCGCAGCGCGCGGTTCTCGAGTTGCGTGATGTCATCTCCAAGGAGCCTGATGACACCCTCGGTGGGTTTCAGCAGGCGTAGCACGGTCCGGCCCACGGTGGACTTGCCGCACCCGCTCTCGCCCACGAGGCCGAGGGTTTCCCGGGGACCGATGGAGAAGCTGACGCCGTCGACCGCATGTACGACGCCGGCCTTGGGACCGAGCAGCCTGCGCGGAGAGACGAAGTACTTGCGGAGCCCCTCTACTTCCAGGACCGGCACGTCGTCCCCGACGAGCGTTTCGCGCGTTGCCTCGCTCACGGCGACGGTTCCCCCGAGGCGTCCGCGTGCCAGCAAGCCGCCCAGTGGCCCGGCCGCTGTTCCTCGAACGGCGGCCGGGAAGCCGCACAGCGCGCATCCGCAAACCCGCAGCGCGGCGCGAACGCGCATCCGGCCGGGAGTCCCGTGAGGCTCGGGACCACGCCGGGGATTTCCGCCAGCCGCCGTTCCCCGGCCACGTCGCCGCGCACCGCATCGAGCGTCGGTACGGAGGCGAGCAGGCCGCGCGTGTAGGGATGCCGCGGCGCATCGAAGAGCGCCGCGACGGCCGCTTCCTCCACCTTGCGGCCGGCGTACATCACCACCACACGGTGCGCGGTCTCCGCGATGACGCCGAGGTCATGGGTGATCAGGATGACCGCCGTACCGAGCCTGACCTGCAGGTCCCGTATCAGGTCCAGCACCTGCGCCTGGATCGTGACGTCGAGGGCGGTGGTGGGTTCGTCGGCAATCAGCACCTTCGGTTCGCAGCACAGCGCCATCGCGATCATCGCGCGCTGCCGCATGCCGCCCGACAACTGGTGCGGATACTCCCGCGCGCGGCGTGCGGCCTCGGGGATGCCGACCAGGTCCAGCATCTCGACCGCGCGCCGCATCGTCCCGGCGCGCGTGCCGCCCTCGTGGCGGCGCACGGTCTCCGCGATCTGATAGCCGATCGTGAGCACGGGATTCAGCGAGGTCATCGGCTCCTGGAAGATGATCGCGATCTCGTTGCCGCGCACGTCGGCCAGCGCCTTCTCCGACAGCGAGAGCAGGTCCCGCTCATTCAGCACCGCCGTGCCGCCCTCGACGCGCCCCGGCGGGCTCGGGATGAGCCCGAGTATCGACAGCGCCGTGACGCTCTTGCCGCAGCCCGACTCGCCGACGACGCCGAGCGTCTCCCCGGCCCGCACCTCGAACGAGACCCCGTCCACCGCCCGGGCGATGCCATCCTGGGTCCGGAACGTCGTGACGAGGTCGTCCACGGCCAGCACGACCGCTCCGAAGTTCGACCTGTCCGACGTAGCAGCCTGGTCCATCCCGGGTCCGTCGGCGTGGGGAGTCCGAGAGCTTGACGGATCGCAAGGCAGCGGGTCAAATCCCGCGGCCGGCGTTGCTTATACTGCCCCGGGCGAGCGCGCCAACCTCGGCGCCGCACGAGAACGACGGCGACTACATGACCGTACCGGCAAAGACTGCGCGCCAATGGGCCTGGCTACTCGTCCTGGCGCTCGCATCGAGCGCGTTCGGGGAGCAACCGCGCTACGGCGGCCACCTCCGGGTCGGCTACACCCTGGAACCCATGTCGCTCGATGCCGTGCTCGGTCGTTCCGGCGGCGACGCCTACTACTGGCGACAGATCTTCGACCAGCTGGTCGACGCCGACCCCGACCTCACGCCGCGCCCCGCGACCTCGCTGGCGACCTCCTGGCAGATCTCGGAAGACCCGCACGCCATCACGTTCGAACTGCGCCGCGGCGTGACGTTCCATGACGGGGCTCCCTTCAACGCCGAGGCCGTCAAGTTCAACGTCGAGCGCATCCTCGACCCCGCCACGATGGCCACGCCGCGTGCGTCCATGACCGTGATCGAGTCGGTGGACGTGCTCGGCGAGCACACGGTGCGCTTCAACCTCAAGCGTCCGTGGGGCGCCGGACTCAACATGCTCGCCGACCGGGGCGGCGTCATGAGTTCCCCGGCCGCCGTGCGGGAACTCGGCCGCGACTACGGCTGGAACCCGTCCGGCACGGGTCCGTTCCGGGTCGTGAAGGCGGTGACCGGCACGTCCGTGCACCTCGCTCGCAACGCGCGCTACTGGGGCGTCGACGACGCGGGAAACCGCCTTCCCTATCTCGACGAGGTCACGATCCGGGTCATTCGCGACGAGACGGTGCTGGTCTCGGCGCTTCGCACCGGCGAGATCGACGTCGCCTACCTGCCCTACAAGGACGTCTCCGCCTTCCGCCGGGACCGGCGCTTCCGCATCGAGACCATGGCGGGCGGCGGCATCGCCCACGTGTTCGCCTTCAACGTGGCGCAGCCACCCCTCGACGACCTGCGCCTGCGGCGCGCGGTGGTCCACGCCATCGACCCCCGCGCCATCAACACGGCGATCTACTTCGACAACGCCATCCTGGCCGACTCCGGCATGTGGCCGGTGGGGGCGTGGGCACACGAACCCAGTTCGGCCCGCCCCGGTTACGACCCCGAGCGGGCGCGCGAACTCCTGCGCCTGGCCGGCAAGCCGGACGGCTTCGAGTTCACGGCCGTGACCAACAACAACGCCCTGCACATCCCCGCCGCGGAGATCGTCCGCGCCATGCTGAAGCGGGTCGGCATCACGATGCACATCGAGGTGCTGAACGCCGGGGTCGCCACGGAGCGCTTCTTCCACGGCCGCCAGTACCCGCTCTACATGACCGGATGGAGCCGCTACCCCGAGCCCGACTGGCTGGCGTCGCTGGCCTACAAGAGCGACGGGTACTACAACGCCGGCAACCTGCCGCGGCCGGACATCGACGCCCTGGTCGAGCGCGGCGCGTCCTTCTACGACATCCCGGCACGGCGGCGCGTCTACCTCGAACTGAACGACATCGTGCTGCGCGAGGCGTGGTTCGTTCCGCTGATCTACGGCGTGAACTACGCCACGGCGCCGCTCCGGGTACGGAACCTCGACCGCCTCATGGGGTGGGACGGCAAGATGAATCTGCGCGAGATCTGGATCGCCGACGGCGAGGGCGGCGATCGATGATCCCGGCCGCCCGCTAGGATCGCCGCCATGTGGCGCTATCTCCTGCGTCGCCTCCTGCAGATGGTCCCGGTGCTGCTCATCGTGACGTTCCTGGTGCATGGCCTCATGCACGCGATCCCGGGCGATCCCGCGCGGGCGCTCGTCGGGCCCGGAGAGTCCCTCGACGAAGAGCAGCTCGAACTCATCCGCAAGGAGCACAACCTCGACAAGCCGATCCCGGTCCAGTACGCCATCTGGCTCGGCAAGGCGCTACGGGGCGACCTCGGCCGCTCCACGCAGAACCAGCGGCCGGTGGTCGAGGAACTGGGCACCCGCGCCGCCGTCACCCTGCAATTCGGTGTCGTCGCCTGGATCATGGCGGTACTCATCGCCGTACCGGCTGGCATCGCCTCGGCCGTCTATCGCGGCCGGCCCATCGACTACATCGCCACCGTGCTGTCCATCGGCGGCGTCGCCATACCCAACTTCTGGCTCGGCATCATGGCGATCCTCCTGTTCGGGGTGACCCTCGGCTGGTTGCCGACCCAGGGCTACGTCGACATCTTCGACGACCCGGTCGAGGGCATCCGCTACATGATCCTGCCGGCGTTCGCGCTCGGCATCACGAGCTGCGCGCTCATCATGCGCCAGAGCCGCTCGGCGATGCTCGAGGTCCTCGCCCAGGACTACGTGCGCACCGCCCGCGCCAAGGGGCTGCGCGAGCCGGCGGTCATCTGGCGGCATGCACTGCGCAACGCGCTCATGCCGGTCGTGACGGTCTTTGGCCTGCAGACCGGGCGCATCTTCGCGGGCGCGGTGGTCATCGAGACGCTGTTCGGCATTCCCGGCATGGGCCAGTTCCTGGTGCAGGCCATCTTCATGCGCGACTTCCTCGCGGCCCAGGGAGCGGTGCTGCTCATGGCGCTCGCGGTGCTGCTGGCCAACCTCCTGACCGACATCGCCTATGCGTGGCTCGACCCCCGCATCAAGTACGATGACCGATAGGGACACCTTCCTCGCGACGCCACCCGCGACGCCGGAGGTCGATGCGCAGGCTGGCGGCAGCGCGCAGCACCGGCACCGGCATCCCGCGGTCGAAGTCGTCGTGAAACTCGCCCGCATTCCCCAGGCCGTCTTCGGCGCCGTCGTGATCGTCCTGACGCTCTTCGCGGCACTGTTCGCCCCATGGATCGTGCCCGTCGACCCCCAGGAGATGGACTTCGAGAATCTCCTCTCCGGCATGACCGCCGAGCACTGGCTCGGTACCGACCGGCTCGGACGGGACACCCTTGCGCGGCTCATCGACGGCGCCGCGATCGCACTCATGGTCAGCCTCGGGGCGGTGGGCCTCGGCGTCCTCGTGGGCGCCCCGCTGGGTCTGCTCTCGGTCTATTTCCGCGGCTTCGTGGATGACGTCATCATGCGCGCGATGGACGCCCTCGTGGTGTTCCCGAGCCTGCTGATCGCCGTGGGGCTGGCCGCCGCGATGGGTGGATCGCTCACCACCGTCATCGTCGCCATCGGCATCGCCAACGTGCCCTGGATGGCGCGCATCGTACGCAGCCAGGGCCTCACGATCCGCGAACTCGACTTCGTGGCGGCCGCCGAGGCCGGCGGCATGGGCCACCTGCGCATCATCTTCAAGCACATCCTGCCGAACAGCGTGGCGCCGGTGATCGTGCAGGCGACCCTCAGCATGGGTTATGCAGTGCTGACGGAGGCGGCGCTCGGCTTCATCGGCGTCGGCGTGCAGCCCCCCACCGCGACCTGGGGCTCGATGCTGCAGCAGGCCTTCCCGATGCTCGACCGTCAGGCCATGCTGTCCATCGTGCCGGGCGTCGCGATCTTCCTGCTGGTGCTGGCGTTCAACTTCCTCGGCGACGCCCTGCGCGACGTACTCGATCCGCGTCTCAAGGGCGTGATTCACTAGAGCGCCCGCGGCGCGGGACGTCAGCGGGCCAACCGGTCCAGCACGCTGCCGTGCGGCAGAAACCGGTTCTCGCTGTTGGCCTTGATCCAGGCGGTCAGGTCCGCCGGGTACTCACCGCGCTCGCGCAACGCGCGCGCCAGCGGGATGACAGGGGACTTGGCGCCCGCCTCGAAGCCGGGCAGGCGCGCCTCCGCCAGCGTGAAAAAGCGGATCCAGGCGACGAGCTCGGCGGCATCCCGGTCCCGGGCCGCCGCCGACCATTGCTCTGCATCGAGGGACATCACCAGCGCCAGCAGCCGGCGCTCCGCCTCGTCGAGGCCGAAGTCCGCCTCTTCGAGACGCAGACTCGCCCGGTGAATGCACTCCAGATGCCGCGCGTCCAGCACGATCCGTTCGCTCGGGTCCCAGCTCCCTACGTCGCTCATGGTGGCAAGTATAGGCGGATGGCCACCGGCACGGTCCCTCCGGACGGTGTCCGCCGCATCCAGGCGGGCACTTGGATGTCCCGTCGCCCGAACCCCGGTGGGTGTCCCATCGCCCGAACCCGGTGGGTGTCCCATCGCCCGAACCCGGTATAGTCTCCGGGGTGGACGTTCCCGAGAGTCCCGAAGCAGGCTCCCCCGCCGCGAACGACGAACCCGCAAGCTGGTTTGCGGACCGGCTGCTCGCCTGGTTCGACCGCGACGGGCGCCACGATCTGCCCTGGCAACTGGACAAGACCCCGTACCGAGTCTGGGTCTCCGAGGTCATGCTGCAGCAGACCCAGGTCGCCACGGTCGTACCCTACTTCGAGCGCTTCATGCGCCGGTTTCCTGATCTCGCGGCGCTCGCGCGCGCAGATCTCGACGAGGTGCTGCACTGCTGGACCGGTCTCGGCTATTACGCCCGGGCCCGCAATCTGCACGCGGCCGCCCGGCGGTTGCTCGCCACGGCCGCCGGCGACGCGCCGGACACGCTGCCACGGTTCCCCGACACCCGGGAGGGTCTCCTCGCGCTGCCGGGCATCGGGCGTTCCACCGCCGGCGCCGTTCTCGCCATCGCCTTCGGCCAGCCGAGCCCGATTCTCGACGCGAACGTGAAGCGTGTGCTGGCTCGCTTTCACGGCGTGGCGGGACATCCGGGCGAGCGCGATACCGAACAGGCGCTCTGGTCTTGCGCCGAGGCACACACGCCGGCGCAGCGCCCCGGAGACTACGCGCAGGCCATCATGGACTTCGGCGCCACCCACTGTCGGCGCGTCGCGCCGGCGTGCGGCAACTGTCCGGTGTCCGAGCGCTGCCAGGCATTCGTCCACGACATGCAGGACCATTGGCCGACCCCCGCGACTCGCAGGGAACGGCCGGCGCGCGCGGTGCGCATGTTCCTGCTGGTCGATCCCGAGGGCGCCTGTCTGCTCGAGCGCCGCCCCGCGGAGGGCATCTGGGGCGGGCTGTGGTCCGTCCCGGAGCGGTCCATGGACATCGACGCCGACGCCTTCGCGCGGGAGTGGGGCGTGGCAGTGGCACGGCACAGCGCACCGCCGCCGTTCCGGCACTCCTTCACGCACTACCACCTGGACGTCACGCCGCACTACCTGTGGGTCCGACATCGCCCGGAACCGGCGGCGGGCGAGCGGCCGCTCGCGTGGTACCGGCCCGGCGACGGGCGGGAGATCGGCCTGTCCGCGGTGGCCCGAAGGCTGCTCGCGGGACTCGACGGGGGCTTCGAACTGTCGCACCCTGCCGCTGCGCGCAGGCCGACAAGCGGGAGGTGAGATGAGCCGAGAGGTCTATTGCAGGAAGTACCAGGCCCGGCTGCCCGGACTCGACCGCCCACCGGTGCCTGGCGCCCTGGGCGAGGATCTCTTCGAGAACGTCTCCGCGCGGGCATGGGGCGAGTGGCAGGAGGTGCAGACGATGCTCATCAACGAACGGCATCTGAACATGCTGGACCTCGAAGCGCGTCGCTTCCTGACCGGCCAGATGAAGAAATTCCTGGCCGGCGAAGCCTACGAACGACCGGCCGGATACGTTCCGCCGGAGGCCTGACGACTGCCGGCCCCCGGTCCGTGTGGTAGCTTGCGCCAGATCGGAAGCGGGAGGACAACATGGCGATCTTCGAACGGGACGGCGTCTCGCTCTACTACGAGGACCACGGCGCGGGCTTCCCGGTGCTCCTGTTCGCCCCCGGGGGAATGCGCTCCGCCGCGACGTTCTGGGAGAGCGCCCCGTTCAATCCGATTGTCGAACTGTCGACGCGCTTGCGCGTGATCGCCATGGACCAGCGCAACGCCGGACGATCCCGGGCGCCGGTTACGGCCGATGACGGCTGGCACACCTACACCGCCGATCACCTCGCACTCCTCGACCATCTCGGCGTCGAACGCACCCATGTCCTCGGCGGCTGCATCGGGGGGCCCTACTGCCTGGGGCTCATGCAGGCGGCGCCCGACCGTGTCGCATCCGGCGTCCTGCAGCAGTCGATCGGCTTCGACGACAACCGCGAGCTGTTCTACGAGATGTTCCAGGGGTGGGCGGACGCCATCGCGCCGGACCACCCGGAGGCCGACGAGCCCGCGTGGCGGAGCTTCCGGTCGAACATGTACGACGGGGACTTCGACTTCAATGTCGGGCGCGACTTCGTCGCCGCGTGCACGACGCCCATGCTCGTCCTGATGGGCAGCGACCCCTACCACCCCGAGAAGGTCTCCCGCGAGATCGCGGCCATCGCCCCGAACGCGACCCTGGTCGAGCGCTGGAACACGCCGGCCGAGGACGGCACCGTGGCGAAGGTCATCGCCTTCCTGGAAGCCCATACACCCTGACGGGGCACCGATGCCGGAACGCTGGTCCCTGCGAGCCGCCGCGCCGGCGCTGGTCGCCGTGCTCCTCTCTTCCTGCTCCCCCATGGAGAGCGAGGAAGCGGCCCGCGTGTCCTACGACCGCAACGTCGAGAGCTGCCTGTGCCGGTCGCTCGAATTCGAGACCGACAGCGACTCGGGAATGACCTACGAACGGATGCTCGCACGCTGCAACCGCACCGTGCACAGCGCCAACCCACAGCGTTACCCGCCGTCCGCACACGCCGCCCCGGAGATCGACGGTCTGCGCTGTCCGGCCTCGGTCGAGGAGTGGCGGGAGACCGCGCGCGCCGGGATGCGCAACGACCCGGGCGACCCCAAGGACGGTCAAAATTCGACCAAAGAGTGATAGCCTTCCGCTCCCGACCCAAGGAGGACGACCATGTCTCTGAGAATCAACGCGCAGGCACCGGATTTCACCGCGCAGACCACGCAGGGCGAGATCAGCTTCCACGACTGGATCGGCGACAGTTGGGCGATCCTGTTCTCGCACCCGAAGGATTTCACCCCGGTCTGCACGACCGAACTCGGCTACATGGCGGGACTGCAACCCGAGTTCGAAGAGCGCAACTGCAAGATCATCGGGCTGTCCGTGGACCCGGTCGACAGCCACGGCGAATGGTCGAAGGACATCGAGGAAACCCAGGGCCATGCCGTCAACTACCCGCTGATCGGCGATCCGGGACTTGCCGTCGCGAAGCTCTACGACATGCTGCCGG
This sequence comes from Candidatus Azotimanducaceae bacterium, assembly GCA_965248075.1. Lineage (GTDB taxonomy): Bacteria > Pseudomonadota > Gammaproteobacteria > Pseudomonadales > Azotimanducaceae > VXNE01. The sequence continues at coordinate 963,446 of CBDFIL010000001.1, forward strand.
CGGAAGCCGGCGACACCTCGGAAGGCCGCACGCCCGTCGACAACGCCACGGTCCGTTCGGTGTTCGTCATCGGACCGGACAAGGGGATCAAGGCCATGCTCACCTATCCCATGAGCACGGGCCGCAACTTCGACGAGGTGCTCCGGCTGCTCGACTCGTGCCAACTCACGGCGTCCCACCAGGTGGCGACCCCGGTGAACTGGCAGCAGGGCGACGACGTCATCATCGTCCCGGCGGTTTCCGACGAGGAAGCGAAGAAGCGCTATCCGGAGGGCTGGAAGGCGCCGAAGCCGTACATCCGCATCGTGCCGCAACCGTCTTAGAGGACAGCGCGTTGGATGCCCGGCCGACCGTATTCGAGGTCGCGCTGCAGTCCTTCCAGGGCGATGTCGTCGATCGCTCGCGGGAGGTGCCGGTTGTCCTCCTCTTCTGGAGCGACCAGGTTCCTCCCGCGGCAGAGACGAAACGGGCCCTGGAGTCGCTCGCGAGTCAGTACCAGGGCAAGTTCGCCCTGGCGCTCTGCGATGTCGCGACGACCCCGCAACTCGCACAGCAGTTGCGGGTCCAGGGGATTCCCAGTATCCGGGTGGTGCTGGACGGCCAGATCGCCGACCAGCTCGACGGTCCGCAGGGGGAGGCGGTCCTCCGGGAGTTGATCGAGAGCCTGACGCGCTCCGACTCGGAACGCCTGAAGGAGCAGCTTGGGCAGTACATCGAGGCGCGCGACTGGGACGGCGCCGTTGCGCTGCTACGCGCCGCACTCGAGGCCGAACCGCACAACGCGGCGTTTCGCGTGGAATGGGCGGACGTGCTGGCGCGCAAGGGCGACCTGGACGACGCCGGGAAGGTGCTCGCCACCATCGCCGAGGACACTCTGGAGCGCGAGCGCCCGGCAACCCGGCTGGAGCTTGCCCGCGAAGCGGCGCCGTTCGACCGGCCGGCGGCCCTCGCGCGGATCGCCGACGACGGCGACGACCTCGAGGCGCGCTACCAGGTTGCCGTCACCCAGGCCGTGGACGGGAACTACGTCGACGCCCTAGACCAGTGCATGGCGATCCTGCAGACGGATCGCAAGTTCCGGGACGATGCCGGACGGACCACGATGATTCGGATCATGGCCACGATGGGCAAGGGCTCCGACGTCGCGCAACGATACCGTCGTCGCATGTTCGCGTTCCTGCACTAACGGCCCGTTGGACAAGTGTTCCGCCGCCGCGACCTCGCCACTGCCACGGCCAGAATAGGGATTACAAACACCGGCTACCAACGTGATAAGCCCGCGCGACGGCGGTTTCCGGCCCCTTGCCACCCCTCGCACCCCGGCGATTATGCACAGGCCCAACCATTGCGATACATGCTTGTCATTTACGCGCGATTCTCAAAACGCCGGTTCAATATTTGCCGCTAATCCATTGAAAAGTATGGATAACAGCTTCTTTGGTCACATTTTGAACAAATCCTCATGCCCACGTATTTCGTGGGCTTCGAGCACATGTGCATGGGTTATCCAAAGAGTTATCCACAGATTTCCGGGAAAAAGCGGGCACTCGGACGCCCTCGGTTGCCTACGCGCTTCCGGTCCGGAGTACATGCGGCGGCATCGCGGACCGAGGATGCGCCCACCTGGTCCGGGACCGACGCGGCGCGCACGGGAGGAACGGCAGTGGCGGACGAGATAGCGGCGAGACTGGCCGCCTACCGGGAGCAAGGCGCCCGACAGGTCAAGCTGGGGCTGACGGACATCGACGGCGTGATCCGCGGCAAGTACGTGAGTCTCGAGAAGTTCGCCGGCCTGCTTGCCCGGGGCGGCGGCTTCTGCGACTGCGTGTTCGGCTGGGACGTGGACGACCAGCTCTACGACGGCGGCTCGTTCACCGGCTGGCACACCGGCTTCCCCGATGCGCAATTCCGCCTGCTCGTCGACAGCGAGCGCTGGTTGCCCGACGAAGGCGTCCCCTACTTCATCGGCGAGTTCGCGAGCGCCGACGAGGCCTACCACCCGGTCTGCCCACGCTCCGCCCTGCGCCGCGTCCTCGACCGGGCAGGCCGCCAGGGACTTACCCTCAAGGCCGGCTTCGAGTACGAGTTCTTCGTGTTCGACGAGACGCCGCATTCCGTACGCGACAAGCACTACCACGACCTGCGCCCCCTGACACCGGGCAACTTCGGCTACTCCGTACTGCGGGCCTCCGCCAACTCGGAACTGTTCCAGGGGCTGATGGACTACTGCGAGCGCCTCGACGCGCCCCTCGAAGGCCTGCACTGCGAGACCGGCCCCGGCGTGTGGGAGGGCGCCCTCGCCGCCTCGGAGGGCATGGACGCGGCGGACCGCGCGACGCTCTTCAAGACGTTCTGCAAGGTGTTCTTCGCGAAGCGCGAGGCCATGGCCACCTTCATGGCGAAGTGGTCCATGGACTACCCCGGCCAGAGCGGCCATTTCCACTTCTCCCTGCTCGACGACCAGGGCTCCAACGCCTTCGCCGGCGCGGCCGGCGACGACGGTCTGCCCACGCGGCTGCGCCACGTCGTCGGAGGACTCATCCGCTACGTGCCCGAACTCCTGCCCCTGCTGGCGCCCACCGTCAACAGCTATACCCGCCTGGTGAAGGGCGCCTGGGCGCCGACGGCGGCGACCTGGGGCATCGACAACCGGACCACCGCCTTTCGCGTCATCACGGGCAGTGCATCCTCGCAACGGATCGAGTGCCGCGTGGGGGGCGCCGACGGCAACCCGTACCTCGCCGCGGCCGCGACGCTCGGGGCCGCGTTGCTCGGCATCGAGGAGGGGATCGAGCCGCCGGAAGCGGTCATCGGCAACGGTTACGATGTCGAGGACACCCTGTCGGACGACCGCCGCTTCCCGTCCACGCTCCGCGACGCCACCGCGCGCTTCGCCGCCTCGTCCGCCGCCCGCGACCTGTTCGGCGACGCCTTCGCCGCCCACTACGTCACGAGCCGCGACTGGGAGACCCGCGAATACGAACGTGCGGTGACGGACTGGCAGCTCGCGCGCTACCTCGAGATCATCTAGTGCGGGTCGGCATCCTGCAGACGGACTCCGTGCGCGAGGAGTTCCAGGACGCGTTCGGCGACTATCCCGCGATGTTCCGGTCGCTGCTCGAGGGCGCCTCCGAGACCATCGAGTGCGCCGTCTACGACGTGCAGCATGGCCAGTATCCTGCAGACATCGACGCGTGCGGCGGCTACGTCATCACCGGTTCGCGGGAGAGCGTCTATGACGACCTGCCCTGGATCTCGACCCTTGCCGACTACGTCCGGACGCTGCACGACGCGCGCAAGCGTACCGTGGGCGTCTGTTTCGGGCATCAGCTCATCGCCCTCGCGCTCGGCGGCGAGACACGTGCCGCGGATGCCGGCTGGGGCGTGGGCGTGCACCGTATGCGCATGCACGCGGAGGAACCGTGGATGGAACCGGCGCGGCCGACGGTATCGCTGCTGTCGAGCCACAAGGACCAGGTGGTTCGGACCCCTCCCGGGGCTCGGCTCCTGGGCTCGAACGACTTCTGCCCGATCGGCTCGTTCGCCATCGGCGACCACTTCCTCACGTTCCAGGGACACCCGGAGTTCGAGAAGGGCTATGCCCGGGCGCTCATGCGTTTCCGCGAACCGTTGCTCGGCGACGCCTACGCACCCGCAATCGCATCACTGGCCCACGACACGGACCAGGCGCTGGTCGGACGCTGGATCGTCAACTTCCTCGCGCGGGACGGCGCCGCCCTGCCAGGCGAGTCCGAAGGCACCTGAGCTCTTCGAGCCCTCGCGCGACGCGTCCCGCCGACTCAGCGGTTGCGGAGCACCAGCCAGGTGACCAGGTACGCCGCGATCGCGAGCTTCGGGAGGAACAGCGCCGTCACCACGGCACCTACCCGCACGAAGGCGGGATCGATCCCGACGTAGCGCGCGCAGCCCGCACACACGCCGGCGATCCAACCCTCGTCGTGGTCGAGCCGCAGGCGACGACCTGGCGTAGCGACCGAGTCCATGCCGTCCACATGCATGGCCCTCACGCTCCGAACGAAGAGAAACAGAGGCCGAGGACGGTGCGCCAGTAGGGCACGACGCCCTCCGGCAGCAGCGCCACGAGCGACGGCTCGACATGCGCGTTGGCCACGACACCGAACGCGACCAGCACCCCGGCGAGCAACACCACGGCGGCCAACGTGGCGCGAGGAGCATGGATTCTTGAAAGCCTGAACATTTCGGGACCCGTTTCAGCAGATTGCACGTCCCTTGTCGTTCAAATGCCGTGCCAAGTTCTTCGCTTGCGCAACGCATTGAGCACACACGGATTTTCCCACCGTCCGACGAGCCTCAGCCCATCTTCGTGGAGAAATATGGCGAAAGACACCACGATTTGGCACAAGTGGCGCCGATCTACCCCGGATCCGCAAGCGGCGCCAAAGTGGCGGCGCCAAAGTGGATGACATGGGCCGCCGCTTTCATTAACTTCCTCGCGCTTGTGGGTTTGGGTAACGGAACCATGGAACTGCACTTCGCATCCGTTTGGGAGGCCGTCTCGGACATCGTGCCGAATCGACCGGCGCTGATCTGCGGCAATACCACGCGCACCTGGCGCGAGTACGACGACCGCGCCGCCCGCATCGCCGCCCTGCTGGATGCCCATGGCATCGGCCACGACTCCAAGGTCGGTATCTACCTGCACAACTCCAACGAGTACCTCGAAGCGCAGTACGGAATCTTCAAGGCGCGCGGCGTGCCGGTGAACGTGAACTACCGCTACAAGGCGGGCGAGCTCGTCTACCTGCTCGACAACGCCGACGCCGAGGCGCTGTTCTTCCAGGCCTGCTACGCGGCGCGCATCTGGGAGATTCGCACGCAACTGCCCAAGGTCAAGCTGTACGTCCAGGTCGACGACGGCACCGAGTCGCTGCTCGCGGACGCCGTCGACTACGAGCGTTCGATCCGCGACCACGCCCCGATGGAGCGCATCGAGCGCCGCAGCGACGAGACCTACATGCTCTACACGGGCGGTACGACCGGCATGCCGAAGGGCGTCATGTACCAGCACCGGCAGTTCATCTCGGCGATGATGGGCGCGGTGGCGAGCCTCGGACTCGAGGTGCCGTCGCGCGTCGAGGACATCCCGGCGGTCATCGAGGCGACGCAGGCGGCCGAGGGCCTGCCCGTGAGCCTCACCGCGTGTCCGCTCATGCACGGCACCGGTATGTGGCTCGGCTCCATCATGCCCCACCTGACCGGCGGCACGGTGGTGACGGTGTCGAAGCTCGGCCTCGACCCGCATCTCATCTGGAGCGAGGTCGAGCGGAACCGCTGCACCAGCGTGACCATCGTCGGCGACGCGTTCGCGAAACCGATGCTCGACGCCCTCGACGACGCCGCGAAGCGTGGCAATCCCTACGATCTCTCCTCTCTCGACCGCATCGTCTCGAGCGGCGTCATGTGGAGTGCCGAGATCAAGGAGGGCCTCCTCGCACACCACGACATGCGCCTGGTCGACGCGATGGGTTCCACCGAGGGCGGCATCGGCTCCTCGGTCGCGACGCGTGCCGAGCACACGCAGACCGCCCGGTTCCAGATCAATCCCGGCGTGAAGGTCATCGCCGACGACGGACGCGAGGTCGTGCCCGGCTCCGGCGAGATGGGCAAGCTCGCCACCAGCGGGCTCGTGCCCATGGGCTACTACAGGGACCCCGAGAAGTCCGCCGCCACGTTCAAGGAGATCGACGGCGTCCGCTACAGCTTCCCCGGCGACTACGCGACGGTGGAAGAGGACGGCGCCATCACGCTGCTCGGGCGCGGCAGCAACTGCATCAACACCGCCGGCGAGAAGGTGTACCCGGAGGAAGTGGAAGAGGCCGTCAAGCGGCACCCGTCGATCTACGACTGCCTCGTCGTGGGGCTCACCGACGAGCGTTTCGGACAACGCGTCGTGGCCGTCGCCTCGATCGAGGAACGCGAGGCCGTCGACGAGCAGGGCCTGATCGATTTCACACGCGATCACCTCGCCGGCTACAAGCTCCCGAAACAGGTGCTCTTCGTCGAAGAAGTGCGGCGGGCGCCGAACGGCAAGGCCGACTACAAGTGGGCGCGGAACCAGGCGGACCGGGCTTTCGGTTAGGGAAGCTCTGATTTATCAGAGCTTCCCGTGCGGCACTTGGGATGTACCGCCAATTCTATGGCGGCTGCTGGCCGAGGAGATGCCGGACACGCCGACCGGTCAAAGTTCTCGACTGGTGAGCGCGGTCCGATCGTCCGTCGCGGGCCACTACCCCGCGGCGTCCGTCAGCCGAGAAACCAGGGCAGCACGTCGAATCCCTTGAGTCGGAACCGCTCCTCTCCCCCGTGAACGAGGAGTCCGCCGCGGTTCGCGTTGTCCGGCAGGCCCTGCCACCACTCGAGGTTTCCCACCGCATCCGCCGGTACGGTGACGCCGGACTTGACTTCGACAGGGATCAGTCGGCTGCCGAGATCGATCAGCACATCGACCTCGTGGCCGGAAGCGTCGCGCCAGAAGTAAAGCGGCGCCGGAAGACGTCGGTTCGCGAAGCTCTTGAGAAGCTCGGACACGACAAACGACTCGAAGATCGCCCCCCGCAACGGATGTCGCGCCAACGTGTGGGCATCGGGGATGTCCAGCAGGTAGCAGACAAGGCCGGTATCCAGGAAGTGCAGTCGCGGGCGCTTTCTCAAGCGTTTGCGAAAGTTGGCGTGGTGCGGCGGCAGCGTCACGGTCAGGAACCCGGTCTCGAGGACACTGAGCCAGCGGCGGGCGGTCTGCTGACCCACACCCACGTCGCTCGCCAACCGGCTGAGATTCAGTTCCGCCGCCGTGTTCGCGGCCGCGAACCGGACGAAATTCTCGAAGGCAAGCAGATCGGATACCGCCATGACTTCCCGCAAGTCCCGCTCGACATAGGTTCGAAAGTAGTCGCCGAGCCACGCCCCGGGCGACAGATTACGGTCGTGGATGCGCGGATAGAAGCCTTTGAGGAGCGTCTCCCAACGATCGAGCGCGGGCTCCGCGGCCGCTGTCGTCGGGGGGTGCGCGGGATCGAACGGGTCCCGCCGCCGCAATTCCTGCAACGAGAACGGAAGCAGACGCAGCAAGGCCGTCCGTCCCGCGAGCGTCTGCGAGACGGACTCCATGAGCAGCAGATTCTGGGACCCCGTGATCACAAACCGTCCCGGGCGTGGATCCTCGTCCACGATGACCTGTATGTACGAAAGCAGGTCGGGCGCCCGCTGCACCTCGTCGATGACGATGTTGTCCCCGGCAAGGAGACCGCGTGGGTCTGCGAGAGCACGCGACCTGACGTCCGGGGCTTCCAGGGAGATGTACTCATGGTCGGGGAACAGCGCCCGGCAAAGCGTCGTCTTGCCCGACTGGCGAGGCCCCATGAGCGTGACGACCGGATTTTCGGTAGCCGCGCTCAGCAAGCAATCCGAAATGTGGCGCGTCAGCATGGCGGAGAATTCTCGTCATCGCGTCGCGTGATGTCAAATTGATGATTTGATCATGAAGTCGACATACAGGAATTCGACATACAGCGACATCCACTCCGTCTCGGAATTCGACATACAGGACATCCACTCCGTCTCGGCGCGACAAAATTCGACATACAGGACATCCACTCCGTCTCGGCGCGGTTCGGCCGGAGGCCGGTCCCACGGGGCCGCTCGGACATGGTTCTGCCATGCAGGCCCAGGTCCGACTGGCTGCTAGAATCCGTGCCCCAACCCTGATGTTGTCGGAGACTCTGCCCGTGGGTATGCAGCACACTCCCCTGTCCATGTCGCGCATCATCGATCGTGGCGCGACGCTGGCGCCCGACGCCGAGATCGTCACCGCGACCGAGAGCGGCACGCGGCGCCAGAGCTACGCCGAGACCCGCGACCGCGCGCACCAGCTCGCCCACGCACTGACAGACGCCGGCATTCGCATCGGCGACCGGGTGGGCACGTTCATGTGGAACGGGTCGCAGCATCTCGAGGCCTACTACGCGACCGCCGGCATGGGCGCCGTGATGCACACGCTGAACATCCGGCTCTCCGAGCACGACCTCGAGTACATCATCAATCACGCCGAAGACCGGCTGATCATCGCGGACGCGGACGCCTTGCCCCTGCTCGAGAAGCTGGCCGGTCGCATCCCGAGCGTGGAGAAGGTGGTCGTCGTCGAGAGCGAGGGCTTCGAGAACTGGTCGACGACGGTAGCGGAAGCGGTCGAGTACGAAGCGTTCCTCGCCGGCCATCCCACCCGTTTCGGGTGGCCGGACCTCGACGAGAACGCAGCCCTCGGCCTCTGCTATACGAGCGGCACGACGGGCAACCCCAAGGGCGTCGAGTACGAACACCGCTCGCAGTACCTGCACACGATGGCCCTCTGCATGACGGATTCGATGGCCCTGTCGGCTACCGACACCGTCTGCGGGGTCGTCCCCATGTTCCACGCGATGGGCTGGGGGGTCCCCTGGGTCGCGCTGATGCTCGGCTGCAAACAGGTCATGCCGCACCGCTTCATGGACCCCGCGCGCCTGCTGCAACTGATGGTGGACGAGGGCGTGACGCTGTCCGCCGGCGTACCGACGATCTGGCAGGGGGTGAGAGCGGTCTACGAGGCCAATCCCGACGCCTACGACACGTCGCGGCTCTCGCGCCTCACCTGTGGCGGCTCCGCGCCGCCGCCGTCCCTGATCCGCTGGTACTGGGACGCCCTCGGCGTCGAGATGATCCAGGGATGGGGCATGACGGAGACGAGTCCACTCGCCACGTTGTCGCGTCGCGTCATGCAGCACGCCCACACCGGCCTCTCCCTCGAAGAACAGTTCGAGAACGTCGCCAAGGCCGGCCAGCTCATGCCCGGTCTCGAACTCGACATCTTCGACGAGGACTTCAACCGGCTGCCCCACGACGGCGAGACGGTGGGCGAGATTCTCGTACGCGGCCCGTGGATCTGTTCCGAGTACTACCGCGACCCGCAACCGGACCGCTTCCACGGCGACTGGCTGATCACGGGCGACGTCGGCAAGATCGACGAGGGGGGCTACCTCATCATCTCGGACCGCTCCAAGGATCTCGTCAAGACCGGCGGCGAGTGGATCTCATCGGTCGATCTCGAGAACCACATCGTCGCGCTACCCGGTGTGGCACAGGCCTGCGTGGTCGCGCAGCCCCACCCGAAGTGGGACGAACGACCCGTGGCGCTGGTCATCCTCGACGCCGGAGCGGACGTCCCCACCGAGCGCATCCTCACCCACTGCGCAACCAAGTTCGCGAAGTGGCAACTGCCCGACGACGTGCTTTACGTGGATTCCATCCCGCTCACCTCCACCGGCAAGATGGACAAGAAGACGGTGCGCGCGGGCCTCGAGGCAGACGGCTACGAGTTGCCGGACCTGCGGCAGGTGACGGCGTCGTAGGGGCGGCGCGCTGGAGCCACGCCCGCGCACCCGCTGCCGACCGTCCCTGACGGGAAATGGATACGGACCAGGACCGAAACAAGCGGAACGCCATGGCGTTTTACGACCTGATGTTCAATCAGTGCCGACCGCGCGAGGCCATGGACGCATACGCGGGCGACGTATACACCCAGCACAATCCCGAAGTCGGCGATGGGAAGGATGCGTTCATCGAGTACTTCGAGCGCATGGCCACCGAGTACCCGGGGAAGGCCGTCCAGTTCAAACGCGCGGTGGCGGAGGCGAACCTCGTCGTACTGCATTGCCACCAGACGTGGCCGGGCGACCACGAGTACGCGGGGATCGATATTTTCCGCTGCGACGACCGCGGCAAGATCGTCGAGCACTGGGATGTGCTTCAGGTCATCCCCGACACGTCGCAGAACGACAACACGATGTTCTGAGCCGGAACCGGGCATAGCGCTTGCGAAACGTCCTCTGCACGAGGCAAGCGGTGCCAGCCCGGCCAGTGAAAGACCCTGGCTCCAATCCCCCATCGGTGTTCATCGCCGTTTGCCATACGTATGGTTCCATTGATATGGTCATGCCGTATATCAGCCTGCTGAGCGCGCATGAAGACTACGCTCAACCTCAACGACGCCGTATTGCGGCGATCGAAGGACCGCGCCGCACGGAACGGCATCACGTTGACGCGATTCGTCGAGGAGGCTCTGGCCGCCAAGCTCGCCGCGTCGGAACAAAAGACGCCGTTCCGGCTGATTCTGAAGACAGTGCGAGGAAGCCGTCCACCCAACGTCGACATCTCGGACCGCAACGCCCTCTATGAGGTGATCGATCGCGAATGATCGCCATCGATACCAACGTCCTGATCTACGCGCATCGCCAGGAGACGGAATGGCACCGGGTGGCCGCCGACAGGCTCGTCGAGTTGGCCGAAGGCGAGGAAACCTGGGTTCTGCCGGTGTTCTGCATCACCGAATTCCTGCGCGTCGTGACTCATATGCGCGTGTTCAACCCACCCTCCTCGACCACCGAGGCCCTGGACTTCATCAAGGGCCTGCTCGAGGCGCCCGGCTGCACCGTGGCGCACCCTGAGAGCGAGTTCCTGTCTCGTCTCGAAAGCGTGGTTCGTGAAGCCGACGCACGGGGGAATCTGATCTTCGATGCCCAGATCGCTGCCCTCTGCAGAGAGCAGGGCATTGGAACGATCGTCACGAACGACCGCGACTTCGCACGCTTCAGGCCCTTGCAGGTCAGTTACCTGGGCGCTGGAACCTGACACGCGCTTGCCCCAACCGAAGGGTCGCGTTGCCAGGCCGTCGGACTTGGGGCCCTGCACACCGCGCTTGGACGGCCCGCCAGCTTTGCCAGATGGCTTTGCCAGATGGTGCCAGATGGGACACCCACCCGATTCACCAGGCGGAGCCGCGCGTCGCACGCCGCAGAGGAGGGAGTGGGAAGCACAAGAGGACGGACGCGAACGCCGGGGCCGCACTGACCCGTGGCTGGAACGCACGCGGTGGCGACCCGAGCTTGCGTCGCCGGGGTGGTGCGGCCGGTCTCGCGAAGCGGCTCAGGCGGCCGCGCGTACCCAGCGCGACAGCGTAGTGGTCGGGGCGCGCTGGCGGTTCGAGGCCACCAGGGCGAGCCACGCTGTGGGATCGTGCAGACGGCCGGGGGGTGCGCGGCCCTTGCCCGGCGTCGCGTCGTGCAGGCTGCCAGCAGCCCACTCGACGTAGGCGCGGTGATCGCGCAGCGTCATGTCGAGTCGCCGCGCCGGAGGCGGTGCGCTCACGACCTTCCCGGCACGGCGCACCAGCGGTGCGAGGGGTTCGTCGAGACGCTCGGGTTCCTCCGCGGCTTCCTCCAGCCGGCGCTGCAGCGAGGTGTGTTCGGGCGCATCGACCTCCTCCGCCATGCCGGCGCGCAGCGGGTTGAGGTCGTCGTAGGCCATACAGGCCCACACGGAGCGGTCGCTGGGCAGCGCCTTGGAGCAGAAGCGGCCCTGCCAGAAGCGGCCGGTACAGTCGTCCTCGCGGTTGGCGCGGCGCGCGATCGGCTCGTTCAGGCAGCGCATGAACCAGGACAGGTCACCGAGGCGGTCGCGCAGCACGGCGAGGCGCTCGGGGTCATTGAGCAGCGCTGTGACGGCCTGCTCGATCTCCTCGTCGTGTTGCGGTGGGAACAGGCGCAGCCAGCGGCGGGCGACCTCCTCGTCGGTGAACTCGAGGCGCTCCTGGGGTCGATAGTCGGCGGTGGCGTGGTAGTGGTTGGACATCACGGCATGGGCGTAGATGTGCACGGTGAAGATCTCGGTCAGTTCGAGCAGCCGGTCCTCGATCCAGCCGCGCCGGTGGGAGAGGTCGCAGCCGGTGACGGGGTCCTCGCCGCACAGCAAGGCGCGCCGGACGCAGCGCGAGCCGAGGTGGTAGAAGCCACCTTGTTCGCGGTCGATGAGTTGGGATCTTGGACGTGTCATTCGCGTATTTTCGACCGGGACGCGCCGGGCCCGTATCGGAAGACGCCCATGGTGATTGTGCGCATTCGGCTCCACTTACCCGGCGGCGCCAGATGGGACGGCACCAGATGGGACACCCACCCCTGACAGTGGGTGTCCCATTCTGCCAAGGTAGGACACCCACCCCAGAGTGGGTGTCCCATCTGGTAGGACACCCACCCCAGAGTGGGTGTCCCATCTGCTCGCCACCCCAGAGTGGGTGTCCCATCTGCTCCTCTGCTCCAGCTCCAAAGAGTGGGTGTCCCATCTGCTCGCCAAAGAGTGGGTGTCCCATCTGCTCGTCGCACGCTTCAGGCCCTTGCAGGTCAGTTACCTGGGCGCTGGAACCTGACGCGCGCTTGCCCCAACCGAAGGGTCGCGTTGCCAGGCCGTCGGACTTGGGGCCTTGCACACCGCGCTTGGACGGCCCGCCAGCTTTGGTTCCACGGGAGTTTTGCGGAAGCGAAACTCCCAACGCGAACGAAGTTCGCGCGCGCCCTACCCGCGTTCGAACTCCAGCGCCATCGCCGGCTCCCGGGCGAGCACCTCTCCATCCCGGTAGACCAGCCGACCGTTGACGAACGTGTGCGTGACGCGCGCCCCGAAGGTCAGCCCGGCGAACGGCGTCCAGCCGCACTTCGAGAACACCGGCTCCTCGTCCACGACCGTGCCGCCGTGCGGGTCGACCAGCACCAGGTCTGCCCAGTAGCCCTCCCGCAGGAAGCCGCGCTTGCGCACGTCGAAGCGCAGCGCCGGGGCGTGGGCCGTCTTCTGAACGATGGTCGTGACCGGCAGCAGTTCGAAGAGCGTCAGGAGCGCGTGCTGCACCAGCGGCAGACCCGCCGGCGCCTCGTCGTAGCGCCCGGCCTTCTCCTCCCGGGTGTGCGGGGCGTGATCCGTCGCCACGATGTCGATCCGGTCCTCGGCCACCGCCGTGCGCAGGGCGTCCCGGTCGCTCGCGTTCTTGATGGCCGGGTTGCACTTGATGTCGGCACCCTTCTCGCCATACGAGGACGCGTCGAAGTGCAGGTGGTGCACGCACACCTCGGCCGTGATGCGCTTGTCCTCCACTGGCCCCGCCTGGAACAGGGCGAGCTCACGCTCCGTGGTCAGGTGCAGGACGTGCAGTCGGCTGCCGTGCCGTCGCGCGAGTTGCACCGCCAGGCTCGAAGACTTGTAGCACGCCTCCTCGGAACGGATCTCGGGGTGCATCTCGAACGGGATCGCGTCGCCGTAGCGCGCCCGGGCTCGGGCTTCGTTGGCCAGGATCGTCGGCGTGTCCTCGCAATGCGTCGCGATGACGAGCGGCGTCGACGCGAAGATGCCCTCGAGCGTTGTCTCGTCGTCGACCAGCATGTTGCCGGTCGATGCGCCCATAAACACTTTCACGCCGCAGGCCCGTAACGGATCGACCGCCTTGATGGCCTCGAGATTGTCGTTGGTGGCCCCGAAATAGAAGGCGTAATTCGCGAGGGATTTCACGGCGGCGCGGCGGTGCTTGTCCTCGAGCGCCTCGGCAGTCACCGTCTGCGGCAGGGAGTTCGGCATCTCCATGTAGCTCGTGATGCCGCCGGCGAGCGCCGCACGGGACTCCGTCGCGATCTCCGCCTTGTGCTCGAAGCCGGGCTCGCGGAAGTGCACCTGGTCGTCGATCATGCCCGGGATCAGCCACGCGCCGTCCGCGTCGACTTCCCGGTCCCCGTCGACGACCCCGCCAATGCGATCGATGCGCCCGTCCCGAATGGCGAGATCGCCTTCCGTGACGGTGCCCTCGTTGACCATGCGGGCATTCTTGATGACCGTTCTCACCACCCTTCCCAACGACCCGTCCCGATTCGGTTGCAGCATAGCGGATTCACCGCGGCCGCCGGCTCCGCACTGCGCCTGCCTCGCGACGCAGGACGTACAATGTCGGGATTGCACGGACCCGGAAGGCCATGCGTGATCCTCGCGTCATCGAACGTCTCAAAGCGAGCCTGCCTCCCGCCGGTGTCATCACCGAGACCCGGGCACTCGGGCCCTTCGAGACCGACGGCCTGACCGCGATCCGGCAGAAGCCGTGGGTCGTTGTGTTGCCCGAGACGGTGGAGCAGGTACGAACGGTGCTCCGGATCTGCCACGAGCACCAGGTTCCGGTCGTGACGCGGGGCGCCGGGACCGGGCTCTCCGGCGGCGCGCGACCACTCGCCGACGGGGTTCTGCTCACCCTGACCAAGATGAACCGCGTACTCGAGGTGGATACGGATACCTGCACGGCGCGCGTCCAACCCGGTATCACGAACCTGAAGGTTACCGAGGCCGTCGCACACCACGGCCTCTACTACGCCCCGGACCCGTCCTCGCAACTCGCCTGCAGCATCGGCGGCAACGTCGCCGAGAACTCCGGCGGCGTGCACTGCCTGAAGTACGGCCTGACCGTGCACAACGTGCTCGGCATCACCGTGCAGACCATCGAGGGGGACGAGCTGGTGCTGGGCGGCAAGACGCTGGACGCGCCCGGCTACGACCTGATGGCCGCCATGATCGGGTCCGAGGGCATGCTCGGTGTGGTGACCGAAGTCGTCGTCAAGCTGCTGCCGGAGCCCGCCACGAAGCGCGTGCTGCTCGCCGCATTCGACGATATCCGGCGCGCCGGCGAAGCGGTCGCGGCAATCATCCGGGGCGGAGTGATTCCGGCCGGACTCGAGATGATGGACGCCCTCGCCATCCAGGCGGCGGAGGACTTCGCCCACGCCGGGTACCCAAGGGATGCCGCCGCGATCCTGCTGTGCGAACTCGACGGCATCGAAGCGGAGGTCGAGGCCGACATCGATCGCGTCCGCCAGGTACTCGACGGGGCCGGGGCAACCGAGATCCGGCTCGCCGCCACGGACGCCGAACGCGAAACCTTCTGGCGGGGACGCAAGGCCGCGTTTCCCGCCGCCGGCCGGCTGGCTCCGGACTACTACTGCATGGACGGCACCATCCCGCGCCGCGAACTCGGCGCGGTGCTGGCCGAGATCGGCGCCCTCTCCGAGCGGTACGGTCTGCCGGTCGCCAACGTCTTCCACGCTGGCGACGGCAATCTGCATCCGCTCATCCTGTACGACTCGAACCAGCCGGGTGAGATAGAGAAGGCGGAGGCCCTCGGCGGCGACATCCTCACCCTGTGCGTCTCGGTCGGAGGCACGGTCACCGGCGAACACGGCGTCGGCGTGGAGAAACTGGACCAGATGTGCGTCCAGTTCAAACCCGCGGAACTCGAACAGTTCCATGGTCTGAAGGCCGCTTTCGATCCCGATGGATTGATGAACCCGGGCAAGGCGATCCCCACGCTCACCCGCTGTTCCGAACTCGGCGGCATGCATGTGCATGGCGGCGCGGTGCCACATCCCGAACTGGAACGGTTCTGACATGCCCGGCGGCACGCAGGAGGGGGAAGCCGCCGGCCAGGACGCGAGCGCCGAGACGAGCGGGCCGGATCGCGACGACTCCGAGAATCTGCGTGCGGCGGTCGAACTGGCGAACACGAACCGCACCCCCGTGGTCATCCACGGCCGTGGCAGCAAGGCGTTCCTGTCACCACCCCTGGACGGGGCGTCGCTCTCCACACTGGGTCATACGGGCATCGTCGAATACCGGCCGGACGAACTCGTCGCCACGGCGCGTTCCGGAACGCTCCTCGTCGATCTCGCGCGCGCGATTGCGGCCGCGGGCCAGGCGCTGCCCTTCGACCCGCCCCGCTTCGGCGGCGACGGCACCCTCGGCGGGGCCGTCGCCGCCGGCCTGAGCGGCCCCGGAAGGCCCTGGCTCGGCTCGGTACGCGATGCGGTGCTCGGTGTCGAGATCGTCAATGGCCGTGGCGAACGACTCCGCTTCGGCGGGCAGGTGTTGAAGAACGTCGCCGGCTACGATGTCTCACGGCTCATGACCGGAGCGTTCGGCACGCTCGGCGTGCTGCTGCAGGTGAGCGTGCGCGTGCAGCCCGCTCCGGAAACCGTGGTGGTGCTGGCGAAGACCTGCTCCACCGATGACGCGACACAGATCGTCCGGGCCCTGCTTCGCGCGCCCCTGCCGGTGACCGGGACCTGCCACGTCGATGGCGTCTTGCGGATCCGGTTGGCGGGCAGCGCGGATGGTGTCCGTCATGCGCGCGAGGTACTCGGCCTCGATCTCGAGGCGGAACACGACGGGTTCTTTGCAGCGGTGCGCGACCACGCCCATCCCTTCTTCGCCGGCGCGCACTCCGACGGGCCCCTGTGGCGCCTGTCCCTGCCGCGGGGCGCCGCGTTCGACGCGACCGACACCCTCGTCGAGTGGGCCGGCGCGCGGGTCTGGTGGCGGACGGACGCGGATGCCGACACCGTGCACGCCAGGGCCGGCGCCCACCAGGGCTTCGCCGCACGCTTCGGAGGTCCCCAAGGCGCACGCACTCCGGCGCCGATCGCCAAGTACATGCGCCGCCTGAAGGCGGCATTCGACCCGCACGGCATTCTGAACCCCGGCGCGGTGACCGATGCGGACTGAACTCCCGCAGAGCTTCCTGTTGACCCCGGACGGTCCCCGCGCGGACGCGATCCTGCGCAGTTGCGTGCACTGCGGCATGTGCAACGCCACCTGTCCGACCTACCAGGTGCTCGGCGACGAACTCGACGGGCCGCGCGGGCGCATCTATCTCATGAAGGAGATGTTCGAGGCCGGCGCGCCGAACGACACCGCACGCACGCACCTCGACCGCTGCCTCACCTGCCGCGCCTGCGAGACCACCTGCCCTTCCGGCGTGCGCTACGGCGAGTTGCTGGAGATCGGACGGGAGTTCGTCGAGGAGGGACTGCAGCGCTCCTGGACCGAGCGTCTGGTACGTCGATGGCTCACCGGCGTGATCCCGTCGCCCGTCTGGCTCCGCCGATGGCTGCGGCTCGGCCACGCGTTCCGGGCGTTTGCGCCCCGACGCCTGCGCGCGATGATGGCGCGCCCCGCCCCGGAGCCGGCCGCGCGCGACGGCGGCAACGTTCTGCTGTTGCAGGGTTGCGTGCAGCGCGTCATGACGCCGGAGACGAACGACCATCTTGCGACCATCCTCGCGGCTCGCGGCATCGCGCTGCGCACCGACATCAACGAGTCCTGCTGCGGCGGCCTGGCCCTGCACCTCGGCAACGGCAACGACGGGCGTGACGCGATGCGTCGCAACCTCGACGCTGTCGACTGGGCCGACGCCCAACGTATCGTCTCGACCGCGAGCGGCTGCGGCGTGACCCTCAAGGACTACGGCCGCGTGCTCGGCGACGACCCGGCCTATGCGGGACCCGCGCGTGCCTTTGCCGAGAAGGTACAGGACGTCGCGGAACTGCTGACCGACTACCGCTTCGAGAAACGCCCCGACATCGACCGCATTGCCTGGCACGCACCGTGCACCCTGCAACACGGGCAGAAGATCACCGGGCTCGTCGAGCGACTCCTGACCGATGCGGGCTATGAACTCGTCCCCGTGCGCGACCCGCACCTCTGCTGCGGCTCGGCAGGTTCGTACTCCATGCTGCAGCCCGAGATCTCCACCGCACTCCGGGACCGCAAGGCCGCGGCTCTCACCGAGCACCGGCCCGACGCCATCGCGACCGCCAACGTCGGCTGCCAGATGCACCTCGGAGATGGGGTCGACGTGCCCGTGCTGCACTGGGTGCAGTTGCTGGAATAGGGGCACCGCGCATTGCAGCCGCTGACGAGCGGCGCCGAGGCGCCAGCTATCGGATCACGGCAGCTTCCCGCAACGCTGCGACGTCCCGCATCCCGATCTCCGCGAGCACGTCCTCCGTGTGCTCTCCGAGCATCGGCGCGGGCGCGCCCGGTTCGAGCGCGTGTTCGTCGAAGCGCGCCGCCGGACGTGCCTCCCATGCCGGACCGGCCTGAGGGTGCGTGATCTGCCGGATGGTTCCGTTGCGCAGGATCTGCGGATCGTCAAACACGTCCTGCACCGTGTTGACCCGGGCGGTGGGCACCTGCTCCGCATCGAGCTTCGCCGTCCACTCCTGCGTCGTCCCGGAACGCAGCGTCTCGCGCATGACCTCGAAGACCTCATCGAAGTGCGCTGCCCTGGCCGGCAGGTCCCTGAACCGCTCGTCCTCGAGGAGTTCCGGCCGGCCGGCAGCGCGCGCGAACCCGCGCCACTCGTCGTCCGACGCCACGAACGCGACCATGTGGCCGTCCGCGGTCTGGAACGCCCGGTCGTAGGCATCGAGCGGGATCGGGGCCGACACGTCGTCCCCGATCAGCGTGTGGTTGAGGAACCCGTCGGACCACATCCAGACCACCGTGACATCGAGCATGGCGAGTCGCACGTGGTCTCCCTTGCCCGTGCGCTCGCGTGCGAGCAGCGCGGCCGTGATCGCCTGGGCAGCCGTCACCGCGGTCAGCTTGTCGGGCAGGATCGTCTTCATGAAACGCGGCGCTTCCCTGCCGCCCTGCATGTCCATGACACCCGACAGCGCCTGGATGACCGGATCGTAGACGCGCTTGTGGGTGTACGGTCCGGACTCGCCGAAGCCGCTGATGGAGACGTAGACGATGTCGGGCTTGAGTGCCCGTACGCGGTCCTCGCCGAGGCCCATGCGCGCGGCGGCCCCGGGACGGAAGTTCTGCACGAACACGTCCGCCGTCTCGATCAACCGCTCGAGAGCGGCCATCCCCTGCTGCTGCTTGAGGTCGAGCGCGACAGAGCGTTTGCCGCGATTGTTCGTCATGAACGCGGCAGTCATGCCACCCCGGGCCGGACCCGCGTGACGCATCAGGTCGCCGCTCAGGGTTTCCACCTTGATGACGTCCGCGCCCTGGTCGGAGAGGAGTTGCGTGGCGTAGGGTCCGGAGACCATGGAAGTCAGGTCAACGATGCGAAACGGGCTCAAGGGGCCGGCCATGGACACTCCATTCTGCTGGATGTACGGTAGCATCTTCGTGTCCCAAACCACTGGCAACGATCATGGACATCTCCGAATACGGTACCTCGCCAAACGTCGATCCGCTGGTCAAGGAACTCGACGAATACGGACTCACCAAACACGTCGTCGAACTCGAAGCCTACGGGATGACGGTCGTGCCGCCCGAGAAGATGGGCGTCGACGACGACTTCGTCACTCGGCTGCGCAACGCCATCCTGGGCGCCTGCGAGAAACGCAACGGCATCGAGATCGGCGACTATCGGACGGCGACGTTGCCGCAGGACGCGGCCGGCAAGCGCTCCTGGCTGCTGATGGAAGAGAACGAGGTCTTCGTCGAGGCGGCCACCAACCCGCGCATGCTGGCGCTCGTCCACTGGCTCCTCGGCAACAGCGCGATCCTCTCCGGCCACACCTGGATCATCAAACCCCCGGCGGAGCAGAACGGCGACAACGAACGTCAGCAGTTGCGTCTGCACAGCGACTCGCACGGCATACCGCCCGGCGGTGGGCACATCGCGCACGTCGCCAACGCCTCGTGGCTGTGCACGGACTATGCCGGCGCGGAGGACGGACCCACCATCTTCGTTCCGGGCAGTCACCGCTTCGGCCGGGCGACCCTGCCCCACGAGGAGGACATCGACACCACCCCCTTCCAGACCGTGCCACTCATCGGCAAGGCCGGCTCCCTCGCCCTCTGGAACGGGGCCACGTGGCACGCTTCGGTGCCGCGTACGAATCCCGGCCTGCGGGTCACGCTGGTGCAGGTGTTCATGCGCCGCCACATGCAACGCATCCACATGTGGGACGAGGACCTGTCCCCGCAGTTCGTGGAGAAGCACACGGCGCTGCAGCAGGTGCTCGGTACGCACCTCTATCCGTTCAAGGACAGCCCCGACTACGAACGCGTCGGAGAGATGGTGAACACGGGCACGGACCCGTTTGCCTGATCCCTGGCCTCGATCTCGTATCAACAAAGAGCCGTCGCCGCATAGGAGAGACGCATGAACACCACCGCCAAAGTCGATTTCGCAAGCGCAGCCTGGGTGGATGCCGCACGCGAGGTGCTCGAGGACCTGGTTGCCACGCATGGCGACGCGGACCTGAAATTCAGCGTCTGCGAGGTGTTCAGTGGCGTGCCGACCCATGTCGCGCCATCGGGCACCGCCGCCTGGTACCTCTACGTCGACGGCGATTCGGTAACGGTCGGCGTCGGCGAGCGCGACGACGTCGACCTCAGGATGGGCGGCGACTACGAATCGGCGTTGCCCGGCGCCCGCACGGTGTACACGCCGGAGTATCTCGCCGAGCGCGCGGAGCAGGAGCCGGACCCGGACGCGCCGCCCCCGGACATACGGGGCGATGTGAGCGTCCTGCCGCCCTGGATCGTGGAACTGCACAACTGGCTGGCGCCGCTCACGGCGTAAGGGCGACCCTTGGACCATATATGGACCATATATGTGGTCGCCCGTGGTGGGGTCGCGCACGGATTCCACACGGGACGCCACAAGGGCGTCCCCTTTTGTGGAAGACGCGCCAAGGGAACGAAGTGACCGCTGGTGCAGATTCCATAAAAGGACGGCGTGGCTGGGCCGGAGGCGCGCCGGCGCGTAGCGAGCTCGCGAGCGAGTGCCGGACCGGCTATGGGGCGCTACAGCGCCTTTAGCGCACTTCGAGCAGTTCCACTTCGAAGATGAGCGTCGTACCCGGCGCGATCAGGCCGCCCGCGCCACGCTCGCCGTAGGCGAGGTCCGGCGGAACGAACAGTCGCCACTTGTCGCCCACCTGCATCAACTGCAGGGCCTCCGTCCAGCCGGAGATCACGCCGTTGACGGGGAACGAAGCCGGTCGGCCGCGCTGCACGGAGCTGTCGAAGACCGTGCCGTCGATGAGCGTCCCGTGGTAATGGGTGGTGACCGTGCTCGTCAGCCCCGGGGTCGCCCCGTCTCCCTCGGTCATCACCTCGTACTGCAGGCCGGATGGCAGTGACACCACGCCCTCCCGCAGACCGTTCTCGGCCAGGAACGTAGCGCCGTCAGTGGGGCCGGCCAT
The DNA here is from genome assembly GCA_965248075.1 of Candidatus Azotimanducaceae bacterium. Classification (GTDB taxonomy): domain Bacteria; phylum Pseudomonadota; class Gammaproteobacteria; order Pseudomonadales; family Azotimanducaceae; genus VXNE01. The sequence continues at coordinate 984,325 of CBDFIL010000001.1, forward strand.
CACGGCCTCCTCCACGACCGGCTCCGACGCCGCGTCGGAGGCGGGCTCGGCAGGCTCGGCGCCCCCTCCGTCCCCGCAACCAGCGGCGAACACGAGGAAGCAGGAGGCGTACAGAAGACAGACGATACGGGACATGGCATGGAACCACCGTGCAGGGGGAAACGGGCATTCTATGACAGACCCGCCACCTGGCGGACGCGCCCCGAACGCGAGACGACTTCCTACCCGCCCGCTGGCGCGGGGGCGCTTTCCCCGCCACGGCTCGCCAGCTCCCGCCGCAGCAACCGGTCGACGATCTCCAGTGCCTGCTTGCGTCCCACATCCATGTTGATCGCGTATTTGCCGGCCACGGTCATCGAAGGGACGCTGACGAGCGAGAAAGCCTGGAAGGCCTGATCGTTCTCGGCAACCGTCCGGGCCACACGCGGCGAGCGCAGCGTCGTGAGGAAGGTCTCCCGGTCGATTCCGAAGCCGTCCACGTAGTCGGCCAGCACCTCGCCCGTGGTGAACTGCCGATTGCGGTCGTGAATCGCCCGGAACAGCCGATCGTGATTCGCCTCGGCGGCGCCACTCTGTTCGAGCACCACATGGGCGCGCGCGAGCAGCGCGATCGCCGGGCTGAATGCCACATGCGCGCGACGGAACCGCACGCCCTCCGGCAGCGTCTCCTGCCAGTCGTCGATGAGCGGATCGAAGTTCCGACAGTGGACGCAGGCGTAGGAGAAATACTCCACCACCTCGAGGACCCGCGAATTGCCTTCGACGCCAGCGACCACGCGGTAGTGCTCGCCCTCCCGCGCCTCTCCGGCGACATCCACGGCCGTGCCGTAGAAGATGCCGTAACCCGCGAACAACACGACGACGACCCCGATGGCGGCGATGATGCCGATGCGAATCAGACGCAGCCGCTCGGAGGTCTTGCGGTGGTGGTGTCTTCTCTTGGCCACGGCGCGGAGTGTGTCACAATTGCCCGAATGAACGAACAGTACGTGCTCTACTATCAGGACTGGTGCGGCTTCTGTCGCCGGGTTCGCGCCTTCCTGACCGAGACGGACATCGACATCCCGATTCGGGACACGATGTTCGACCGGGAAGCGGATCGGGAACTGCGCGAAGGGGGCGGACGCGCCACCGTACCGTGCCTGAAGATCACCTCCGGGGACGGCGAAGTGCGCTGGATGTACGAGTCCCGGGACATCATCGAGTATCTCGGGGCGCACGCCAGTCCGTAGCCACCGGGCCAACGACCCAGTGTCGTCGCACCTGCGGTCCCGCACGCCGCTACTCCCAACGCGAACGACCGTCGCGCGATCATCGGGCACGGCGACCCGACCGCCCGAACAGCCGCACATCGATCTCGAAGGGGTCCGGCGGAAGGACGGTCAGGTTGGCGAACGCCTCATGCAGTAGGTTCAGGATGTAGTTCCACTCGGGCGGAACGATGGCCGACGGCACCCGCAACACGGGCGTCTCGGCCGCTTGAAGCCATGCCCTGCCTAGCCCGCATTTCTCACCAGGCCGCTTGTCGGTGTCAAAAAGCTGTTGGGTTTCAAGAAGTTGACCCAGATGTCGATGATCGTGCCGATTGCGGACTGCGCTGGCCGCGCCCTCGCGGGTCTTTTGGCCCCGTGTACACACGGGCCCGTGCTCGCGCACGTGCTCCCTCAACCGTAGTCCCCGCTATGCTTTCGGTCGCGAGCACGCGCACAGGGCCAAAATCCTCCGCGATCATCACGGCCCCTGGTGAGAAATGCGGGCTAGTTCCCGCAAGGATGTTGGCGTGGGCACCTCGCGCCAGTCGGTCGGCAAATCGTCCGCTGCCAGCGTGGTCATCGGGATGGACTCCGGCACGTCAATGCCGATGACCCGATGCGGTGGAATGACCTGCGACGAAGCATGCACCAGGGTTTCGAGTACCGCGAGCGAAACGGAACTCGAGGCATGGACCACCAGGCATCCCAGGGGTGTCCAGCGGCCGCCGACGCGCAACGCTCCTTCGCGCCACAGCGCGCTGTCCGGGCACCGTGGCAGTGTAAGCCGGTGTATACGCACGCCACGGTACCCGAACGCAGCCTGCGCTCAGCCATACACGCCGAATTCTATCCGCGTGAGTACTTCGTCCACCGTGCGAACGCCAGCGTCGGTATCGAGCAACGCAAGCGGCGACTCGCCGGATAGGGCGGGGTTGGAGATCGTGAACCATTCGACCGCGTCCCGGTCGCTGTCGAAGATCGTTTTCGCGTGTTCGAATACCTGATTCACACGCATCAGCCTGCCCGACTCCACAGGAGAGAGCGTCGCATCGGTCCTCACCCGCACGCGACTCCAGTTGCGCTCGGACACACCAAGGACCTCTGCGAATCGCGCTACCGGCACGGACCAGGCGTGCATGAGCGCCACGGCGTCGGCTACGGGAATGCCCGTTCGCACTTGGACGACCTCCCTGTAGCCGGCAACTCCTCCGGAAGCAGGAGACGACATCGGGGTACTCCTTCACTCGCGAGCGGCAATATGTCGTACGTTACAAGACAAATGGCCTGCTTGCTCGTCATCATCCGCAACCGATCGTCTCAAGAAGGCAGAAGGCAACGGACCGCTGCCACTTCCCTCAAATCTGGTAGCCTCTCGCGTTTTGCTCGGGAGGCCACGCATGAAACTCGGACTGCTCGGCGGCTACAGCGGCCGCAAGATCTCCATCCCCATCGATCAGATCCGCCACGCGGAAAGTCTCGGCTACGACTCGTTCTGGACCTCCGAAGCCTACGGCTCCCACGCCGTCTCGCCGGCGGCCTGGATCCTCGCGCAGACGGAAAAGCTCAAGGTCGGCACCGCCATCATGCAGATGCCGGCGCGCTCCCCCGCCATGACCGCCATGACCGCCATGACGCTCGCGGAACTCTCCGGCGGACGCTTCATGCTCGGTCTCGGCGCTTCCGGCCCGCAGGTGGTCGAAGGCTGGCACGGCGTACCGTACGGCAAGCCGGTCACGCGGCTGCGGGAGTACATCAAGATCGTCAAGCAGATCGTCGCGCGGGAAGCCCCGGCGACGTTCGAGGGCGATCAATACCAGTTGCCCTACGCCGGCCCGGGCGCCACGGGACTCGGCAAGCCCCTGAAGAGCATCCTGCACTGCGAGGAGGATCTCCCGATCTACGCCGCGAGCATCACTCCGCGCGGTGTCGCGGCCGCCGCCGAGGTCGCCGACGGGTTCTTCCCGATCTGGATGGACCCCGAGAACGACACCGTGTTCGAGGAGTCCATCGCCAGGGGGCTCGCGGCCGGAGACCGTTCGCGCACCGAGTTCGACGTAGCCCCGTTCGTCACGGTTGTCATGGGCAACAATGTCGAGTAGTGCATGATGCCGATCCGCGGCAACATGGCGCTGTACATCGGCGGCATGGGCGCGCGCGACAAGAACTTCTACAACAACTACGCGAAACGCCTTGGATTCGAGGAAGAGGCCGTGAAGATCCAGGACCTCTACCTCGCCGGCCGGCGCGACGAGGCGATGGCCGCGGTACCGGCGGAACTCATGGACGCCTGCCACCTGATCGGGCCGGCCGACCGTATCCGCGACCGCCTGCAGCGCTGGAAAGCCGCCGCGGCGAGTGGGCGCGTCTCCACGATGATGATCGCCGGCGGCTCGCCGCAGGCGTTGGAACTGGTGGCGGAGGAGATGCTGTAGGGGCGACCCTTGTGGTCGCCCGTGCCGACATCGGGCACGATCCGGAATCGCCATCCTCTCTCCAACGACCCCGGACACGCTTGAGGCGTCCCTGGTGGCGCCACGCCAGGCACGTGCACAGCTTGCGGTCGCGGCGATGCAGATTCGCGCCCGCGAATCCGGTGCCGATCGCCTGACCCTCACGGACATCAACGCCGAGATCGCCAAGGCACGAAATCAGCGGCCCGCGTGAGGCTGGTCGTCTCACGAATGTGCTGGTCTCTTGAGGTTGCCAGCGCCGCGTTTGCCGAGTATCTGATTACCGGCAACGTCAGGCACTTCCCCTCAGACCGTCGTCAGGGCGTGCGAGTCGTCTCTCCACGCCAGTTTCTGGAAACCGCTCTCGGAGGCGACTGAAACCGCCCAGGACCTGCGGCCGTTAGCGCCAGTCAGGCCCCAGCATCTCCTGCACCAGCTCCCACCCCCGCTCCGCACGCCGGCGCGCGATGCCGCCCTGTTCGAGCGCATGCTCGGAACTCGCGTTGCCGTCGAGGCCGCGCTTGTAGACGCCCTGGACGATCCCCGCGGAGCGGAACATGTTGTAGGCGATGTAGAACTGCCAGTTGTCGATGGGCGGCCGACCTGCCTCGCGGCAATACGCCTCGACCAGTTCTTCTTCGGTGGGGATTCCGAGCGCCGCAAGGTCCGCACCCGCAAGCCCCACGTTCGGGTCCTTGTCGCCGTGGTATTCCTGCAGCCAGTAGCCGAGGTCCGCCAGGCCGTCGCCGAGCGTCGACAGCTCCCAGTCGAGCGTCGCGACCACCCGCGGCTCGTCGGGGTGCAGCAGCAGGTTCCCCAACCGGAAGTCCCCGTGCACGACCACCGGCGGCACGTCGTCCGGCAGGTTCTCCGGCAGCCACTCGATGAGCGCGTTCATCGCGTCGATGGTCTCCGTTTCCGAAGCGATGTACTGCTTCGACCAGCGGCTCACCTGGCGGGCGAAATAGTTGCCGGGACGCCCGAACTCGGCGAGGCCCACCGCCGCGACATCCACCGTGTGCAGCCGCGCGAGAATGCGCACCATGTCCAGGTAGACGGCGCGACGTTCTTCCGGGGACAGCAGCGGCAGGCGCGTTTTCGTGTAGAGCCGTCCTTCGACATGCTCCATCACGTAGAACTTGGTCCCGATAACGCTCGTGTTCTCGCACAGCGCGTACATCTTCGGTACCGGCACCTCGGTCGGCCACAGGGCGTCCATCACGCGGTACTCCCGGTCCACCTGGTGCGCGGAGCGCAACAACTCCCCCGGCGGCTGCTTGCGCATCACGTAGTTGCCCGCGGGCGTCTCGAGCAGGAACGTCGGGTTGCTCTGCCCGCCCTCGAACTGGCGCACGCCGAGGGGTCCCTCGTAGCCGGCCACGTTCTCCATCAGGTAGGCGTGCAGCGCCGCCTCGTCGAAGCGGTGCGTTTCGCGTACCGCCGTGATTTCCACGTCGCTCATGTCGTGCGGTTCGGTTCCGTCCACAGCAGGGTGGGCAAGCATATACGGTTGCTAACGGGCGCCGCAAAATGCGACGCTTCCGCCGTCGCAACACAGACCCCGAGGGAAGGACACATGGCGCTCGCGAAACGGATGGCGGTCACGCTGCCGATGGGACCGTGGCTCAAGGACACCATCGACCTCGTCGAGTGGGCAGAGGCCAACGGCTATCCGGACGTGTGGCTAGCGGACTCCGGCGCCCCCGATTCCCTGACGATGGCGGCGGCCCTCGCACCGCACATCCGCAACATGCGCATCGGCTGCGCCGTGACCCCCGTCTATACCCGTGCCCCGTCGGTGCTCGCCGCCACCGCGAACGTGCTCGGGCAGGTCTACCCGGGACGCTTCATCATGGGCCTCGGCTCCTCGAGCGAGACCATCATGACCCGCTTCAACGGCATTCCGCTGGAGAAGCCACTCACCCGGGTGAAGGAGACGGCGACGATCGTGCGCCACATGCTCACCGGCGAACGCACGAACTTTCAGCTCTCGACGCTTTCGAGCCAGGGCTATCGGCAGGCGCCGCTGGACAATCCGCCGCCGATCTACCTGGCGGCCCTGCGACCGAAGATGATCGAGATGGCCGCCGAACACGGCGACGGCGTGATCTTCAACCTGTGGCCGAACGCGGCGCTGCCCAGGATGATGGAGCACGTGAAGATCGGCGCCGAGCGCGCCGGCAAGGACTGGCGCGATGTCGAAGTCGTCAACCGCAAGATGATCCTGGTGACCGACGACAGGCAGGACGGCTACGAACGCTTCCGGGCCAACTTCGCGCCGTACTACGCGAACCCCGTGTACAACAATTTCCTCGCCTGGGCCGGCTACGAGGACGCCGCCCACGAGATCGCCGAAGGCTGGGCGAACCGCGACCGCGCCCGGACGACGGGCGCGTTCAGCGAGGAACTCATCAACGAGATCGCGGCCATCGGCACGGTGGAGGAAGTGCAGCAGCGCGTCCGCGACGACGCGGACCGCGGCATCCACACCACGATCGTGGCACCCCTCGGCAGCCCGGGAACCTTCGACGCGGAAGAGGCGTTCACGACCTTCCGTGCCTTCACCGGAGACGCCTTCAGCTTCTAGCAACTTCCAGCAACCGCCGCCGCGGAGCGCCGGGAGGTACATGGCCGAAGCAGCACGGGACCCATTGCCGCTGCCGCGCAACCTGATGCTGGTCGTGGCGTTCGGGCAGGGCCTCGTCCTGTTGTTGCTGTGGCGAGCGCTGACCGACAACGCATGGCCGAGCCAGACACCCGCCATCCACTTTCCGCTGTGGACCCTCGCGGTGACCTGGCCGACGCTCTTCCTGCTGAGCGTCGACGCCGACAACCTGAAGCGGACATGGAAGTTGGTCAGCGTCTTCTGCGGCGTGCTCGCGCTGCTGGCCGCCTACATCGGTTGGCAGGCCTCTCCCATCGGGGCCTTCCCCACCGAATCGCTCGTCGCCGTCTTCGCCCTGTCGATGCTCGTCGCCTGCTTCAAGGGCGCCATGTACCTGCAGCAGCTCGCCGCCCGGGAGCCCGTCAGCTACCGGGCCCTCTTCACGCGCTCCTGGCGCAACTTCGGGGTCTTTGGCCTGTCCTGGGCCCTGACCGGCGGCGTGGCGCTCGTGCTCACCCTGTGGGGCGCACTCTTCTCCGTCATCGGCATCGATTTCTTCCAGGAACTCTTCAGGAAGGACTGGTTCCTGTTCCCCGTTCTCGCCGTGGCGTTCGGGCTCGGGGTCTTCATCTTTCGGCGGCTGACGCGCGTGATCGACGCCGTCACGAGCCTCCTCGAAGGCCTCATGCGCCTGCTGCTGCCGCTGGCCGGCCTGGTGGTGGCCATCTTCCTCGCGGCGCTGCCGTTCACCGGACTCGCGCCGTTGTGGGAAACGGGAAACGGTACCGCGCTGCTGATGGCGTTGAACGCCATCGTGCTGTTCGCCGTCAACGCCGTCTACCAGGCGGACCGGCATGACCCTTACCCGCTCCTCGTCCACCGGCCGCTGTTCGTCTGCGTCGCTCTCCTGCCCGTGGTGTCCGCGCTCGCCGTCTACGGACTCTCCTTGCGCGTCGCCCAGTACGGCTGGACGGTGGAGCGATGCTGGGCGCTGACGTTGGCGCTGCTGCTGGCCGCCTTCTCCATCGGCTACACGTGGAGCATCGTGCGCCAGCGCGATCGCTGGCCAGCCGGGCTTGGCCGGGTCAATGTCGCGATGGGCTGGGGCGTCCTCGGCGTGATGCTGCTGGTCAACACTCCGCTCCTCGACTTCCGCGCGATCTCGCTCGCGAGCCAGTTCGGACCGGTCCAGGCTGGTGAGATCGACTTGCGCGAGTTCGACTTCCGCTACGCCCGGGAACACCTGGCGCGCCCCGCGTGGCTACGCATGGAGGCCCTCGCCGACGAGTACGAGACATCGGATCCGGAGTTGGCCGCGCTGATGCGGCCGAGCCCGGGAGCCACGCGCGGCGAGCGCATCTGGGAGTTCGTCACCCTGCGTCCCGAGCCCTTCGAAGTGCCGGACGGCCTGCGCGCGATCGCCGAACGCGAGTGGTACGCGGGCGACGGGGGCACCATGGTGCTGATCCGGATCGACATGGACGCGGACGGCGTACCGGAGTATGCGTGGCTGCACGCGGATGGGGACCGCCCCGCGGGTTACGTCTGGGGGACGCTGTACCGCCAACATGGCGAGGAGTGGAATCGCCACAGCCTGGCGGCACTGACGGGGTTGGGGCTCGACGCAGGCAAGGCCCTGCGGCACGGGACGATCGGGACCGTCGAACCCGCCATGCCGGATCTCAGGGTCGGCGAACTCGTACTGCGGCCGGATCGTGTCGGCGCCAACGACGCGGCCGGGAAGATCGTGACCTTCCAAGCCGGACCGTCAACGAACCGGACGGCCAACGATCCTATCGTGGGCGATGAGACCGCCCCGTAACCTCGTCGTCCTGTTCGCGGGACAGGTGGTCTTCCTCACCGGTACCGTGATCGTGGTCACCCTCGGCGGCATCGTCGGCAGCCACATCGCGCCCGAACCGGCACTCGCCACGCTGCCCCTGTCCGTCATGGTCGTCGGCACCGCCGCCGCCACCGTACCCGCGGCCCTCCTCATGCAGCGCATCGGCCGGCGAGCCGCATTCCTGGGCGCCGCCGCGGCCGGCATGTGCGGTGCACTCATCGCCGGGTTCGCGCTCGGCACTTCGAGCTTCCTCGGCTTCACGCTCGGCGCCGCGCTGATCGGCATGACCCTCGCGTTCAGCGCGCACTTCCGTTTCGCCGCGGCCGAGAGCGTGTCTCCCGACCGCGTCGGCTGGGCCGTCTCCATCATCCTGGTCGGCTCCATCGGCGGCGCCGTGATCGGACCGGAACTCGTCGCCCGCAGTCCGGCACTCAACCCGGATGCTCCGTACCAGGGGGCGATGTTCGCCGTGGCGGCGCTCTACGTCGTGGGAGGCATCATCCTGCTCGGGTATCGCAACGTGGTCGCCGATGCCCTGGGGGACTCCTCCCTGCCCGCGCGTCCGCTGACCGAGGTCGTCTCCCAGCCGCGCTTCCTCGTCGCCATGATTGCCGCGGTGGTGGGACAGGGCGCCATGGTCTTCGTCATGACCGCGACGCCGCTCAGCATGCACGTCGTCGACGGTTACTCCATCGAGGAGACCGCGCGCGTCGTGCAGGCCCATGTCGTCGCCATGTACCTGCCATCGCTCCTGTCCGGCCCCCTCGTCGCACGACTCGGTACGACCCGGCTGATGGCGTTGGGCGCGCTGACGATGTGCGCGACGGTAGCCATCGGCCTCTCCGGGCGCGAGGTCATGCACTACTGGTGGGGCATGGTGCTGCTCGGGGTCGGCTGGAACTTCCTGTTCATCGGCGGCACCACGCAACTCGTATCGACCTATCGGGCGAGCGAACGCTTCCGCGCGCAGGCGGTGAACGACTTCAGCGTGTTCGGGATGTCGGCGCTGGCGAGCCTGCTGGCGGGCACGCTGCTGCACGGGTTCGGCTGGCACGTGGTGCTGTGGACGGTCGCGCCGGCCATGGCCGGCATGCTGCTGCTCGCGGTTGTCTCGCAGCGCTCCGCGGCTCGCCAAGCCGTCGCGGCCGACTGACTCCGCCCACCCCGGGAGTTTCGCGCAGCGAAACTCCAACGCGACCCGTCAGGGTCGCGCCGCGTCCACCCAGATCGGTGACGACCACGCCCGCTCCTGGAGGGTCTCTTCCAGGTCTGGCCGCGGCAGGACGCCGGCGCGTACCGCATCCCAGGTCGACCACCGGCAGGTCGGATTCTCGAGCACGCGAACGTAGTAGAACGCGGACTGGTGCGGGTCGAACTCCGGATCCTCCCAGTTCGCCCGCAGCATGGCGGCACCCTTGCCGGCGGTGATGCTGCAGTCCGACAGGTCCACCGTCGCGCCGTTGTCCGGGCAGCGGTGCGTGTCCCGTTGCACTGTCAGCCCGTCCGCACACGCGATGTCGAACACCTTTTCCTTCGGCCAGCCGTCGTCCACCCAGCCCTTGACGATCTGCAGCCGCTGCAGGCGGGCGCTCGACGGATCCGCCATCGCCCAGGCATGGAACTGCGGCGACGCCCCGGCGGGCAGCGAGAGGTCCCCGCCCTGCGGCACACCACCGGCCGGCGTGTCGCGGTAGTCCGAGTCCGGATCGCCCCCGAGCGTATCCGCCGCCACGAAGCGCACCGTGATACGCGGACCGCTCGTGCCGAAGGTCTCCCTGCGCCGCAACGCATCGAACAGGGCTTCCCGCGTGTTCTCCGGCGCCCAGATGCCGGCCAGGCCGGACGCGCTGTAGTAACGCCGCGCGGTCTCGAGATGGCCGAGCTGCGGCGCACGCTGCAGGTATTCCAGTTCCGCCGCGGACAGGTTCTCGTCCGGCTTCGGGTACGGCTGGCCGCGACCGCCGGGAGGCATCGGCACGGAGCCGCGGTCGATCGGGTCGCTGGTCAAGTCCCCCACCTTGCCGATGAAGTTCGACTCCTCGTACCGCTGCCCGCCGTTGTGCGTGTCGCTCGAGCCGATGAAGCCGAACTGGTAAGGGTTCACGCCAAGCCGTGCCTCGAAGCGCAGGCCGTTCAACAGCGCCTCGCGCGCGTAGCTGCCGTGGGGCTGGCTCTTGTTGAAGCCGGAGCCGAGCTTGAAGGGCACGATCTCGAAGTTCGCCCACTCGTCGTTCACCGAGAGCGCCGGATGCGTGTCCGAGGTGCCCTTGACCTGCGTGATCTCGACCAGCGGTTCGTTGCGCATCCGCTGTTCTGCGTACGCGGCGTCGAGGGGCGAGCCATCGAAGTAGCTGCCCTCGAACATCCTGCCGTTCGAGAGGTTCATGTTGTGCGGGATCGCGAGCGCCTCCATGCCTGCGGCGCGATACCGGTCCATCCAGTCCCAGAGAAACTCCGGGTTCAGCGTATCGCTGCGGCCGATCACCTCCGGCGGCGCCCTGGTACCGCGATACAGGACGTTGCGGTGCAGGCCGTCCATGTTCGGCTCCGGCGTGAACTCGAACGCGATGAAGGTGGTGAAGGTCCCGGGGTCGTAGTGCCGCCCGGCGGCGGCCTGGATGTCCGCCCAGGTGCTGCGCATGTCGTCGGGCTGGAACTTCTCCCGCGGGAAACGGAACGCCTTGCGGTAGGCCACGCCCCGCTCGTAGCGGGTCTCGGCCTCGACGATCTCGACCGCGGCCGGATCCGAGCGCAGCGAGTGATCCGGATTGCTCCGGATCGCCCACCACATGCCGAGGAAATAGGCGTGATCGGTGACGGCGTAGAAGTCGAGCGGGCGCTCGAGCTGCAGTTCGATGCCGGCGGGGTGCGCAAGGGGTTCGCCCTTCGCGAATCGATAGGCGTCGTCCGGCGAGGCGAACGTGCCGAAGAAGAAGGCATCGTAGGAGTAGCGGGTGTGGGCGTGGAGGTCGCCGAACCAGGCGTGCTTCTCCGCTGCCGCGGCGGCGGCCGTTGCGAGAGCGGCCAGGGCAACCCACACCAGTGTACGCATGATCCCCTCCTCCCGAGCCCAGGATGCCCCGCGGGTGTCCTTCAAGGGACTCTCGCGGGTGTGTGTCTTCAAGGGACTCTACACGCCCCTCCACGGCCATGCCACGTCCGCCAGATCGCCGGCTCGGCATGCCCTGGACGCCCCCTGTCAGACCCGCTTCAGATTGTCTTCCGGGTGCCGGTCGATCATCTTGTGATACGGGTCGATGGCGGCGCTCGCGGGACGCTCATCCACCTCGAAACGGAGCACCTGCCAACCGGTTCCGATGCGGTGCTTCTCGATCAGGATCGGCTCCGGCAGGTCGTCATCGAACGTCTCGGACGTCTCCGGGAACAGCGCCACATCGAGCCAGGCGTCGAGCCGCGCCTCCCGTTCGCGCCCCTGCCCGTCCGCCACGAGCCGCCGCGCGTGGATCGCGACTGCCACGCTGTAGCCCCCGATGTCGCGTTCCTCCACGGACACGTCGGCAACCTGCAGGTCATAGAAGACGATACGTTCGAAGAGGTCCGTGATCAGCGCTTCCTGTTGCGGCCCCGCCTCCTTCCGGAACAACGCGATGAGGTCGCCGGAGTTCGGAAAGGGCGCCCCACGGAACGCGTAGCGCCCGAGGAACTCGCGCAACGCCCGGTTGACGGCATCCTCCCCGATCGCGTCCTGCAGTGCGTACATCGCGAGGCTGCCCTTGCGGTAGTGCACGTAGTCCTGATTCTCCACCAGCATGAGCGGCAACTCCTCGATGGCCGCGCCGCCCCGCGCGGCGAGATAACCGTCGAGTTCGTGCTTCAGGAAGCGCCGCATCCGCCGCTCCCCGTACTCCGCTTGCATCACCATCAGCGCCGAGTACTGAGCCAGCGTTTCCACCAGGAACGTCATCCCCTGCATGCGCGCGCCGATGACCTGGTGGGCCCACCACTGGTGCGCCATCTCGTGCGCGGTGACGTAGAAGACGAAGTCGATGTGCCGGTCGTCGCGCAGGTCCGCCGTGAAGCCCAACCGCTCCGAGTACGGCACGGTGTTCGGAAACGACTGGGCGAACAGTGCGTAGGGGAACTCCACGACGCGGAATCGGTCGTACTGATAGGGGGAGAACTCGCGCGTGAAGTAGTCGAGGGAACGTTTGGCGGAGGCGAACATGGACGGCAGGTTCCCGGCATGCCCCGGATCGTGGAATACCTCGATCGTCACGTCGTTCCATGCATCCCGCGCCAGCGCGTAGCGCGCCGACTGGAACGAGAAGAACGGCCAGATCGGCTGCTCCGTCTCGTACTCGAAGTAGCGCCGGTCGTTCTCCCGCCATTCCCGGACGAGCCGCCCAGGCGCGATGGCGATCTGGTCCAGGCTCGTTCCCATCCGGGCCTTGAAGCGCGTCCGTTCCGCGACGTCCAGCTGGTTGTGGCGGCGCGCGGCCATGCCGTCGCCATACGGGGGCAGACGCTCGGCCGGACCCAGCCCCTGCCGGCGCCGCGCATGGTTGTCGGTCAACTCGACGCCGGCGTTGTAACCGGTGAACGGCAGGATGTCCCGGTTGTCGACGAAGGTGCCGTTGCCGACGAGGCGGGTGGACGACCCGCTGTTGGAGAAGCCGGCGTATTCCCACGAGAGGTCGAAGGACATCTTGACCCGCTCGGTCGGCCGCAGGGGCGGCTCGAAGGCGTAGCGGCGCAAGCCGAACGCATCGGCGCGTTCCACCAACGTGGCCGGGATGTCGAGAGCTTCGACCTGCACCGGACGGGGTAGCGACAGCACGAATTCGGCGATCGGCACATCGCCCGTGTTGCCGAGCAGGATGGTGCCCCGGCTGCGGAGTGCACGCCGCTGCGGGAAGATGTCCACCGCCAGGTCCATGGCCAGCGCTTGCGGACGCCCCAGATGCCGGTAGCCCCGGAAGCGCCTCTCGTACTCGGCCCGCAACGCTTCGGTGTCGGCCTGCGTCTCGTAGGCATTCAGGACGTTGGTGTTGTAGAAGATCCACACGCCCAGTCCGACCCACGCGACCCCCGCCATTGCGGCCGCGCTGCGAGCGTTCGCAGTGAACCGCTCCCGGGCCGTCGCACCCCACGCCCCCTTGCCGAGGCCCGTGCCGCGGCGCAGGAGCACGTGCGCCCCGAGCCCCAGCAGCGCTGCGAACGCCGACCAGTAGACGCCGACGGTGACCAGCGGCTCGACGAAGTGGCCATAGCCGTTCATGTGCGAGTACGGCACCCGCGGCGTGCCGAGTGCGTAGAGCACGTGCTCGAATCCCAGGCTTGCGGCACTGACCTGCCACGCGTAGACGAGCAGCATCGCGAGCATGGCCAGCCACTTGTTGCCCACGACCGCCTGTACGAAGACCGACACCACCGCCAGCAGGAAGAGGTTCCAGCCCAGGTTGACGTACAGCCCGCTCGCGTAGAGCGGCAGGTCGATCGCGTAGTACCCGTCCGCAACCTGCACGGCGATCGCCGCCAGACCTCCCACCGTGAGCAGCGCCGCGATGACGCTCCACAACGCCACGACCTTCGCTCCCACCAGCACCCCGCTCGGAAACGGCATGGCGTAGACGAATTGGGCGACCCCGCTGCGCGCCTCCCGATGCACGAGTTCGCCGCCGTAGTAGATGACGATCAGGTACACCGGCAGGAGATAGGTCTCCGCGATGCCCTGCACCAGCAGTTCCGTCGTGGGCAGCACCGGCACACCATAGCCCTGGGAAGGCACGGCGCTGGCCCAACCCACGACGTTGAGCACGCCGAAGGCCAGCAACACGTACAGCGGTACGCCACGCAGTACGGCGGCGATTTCGATGCGCAGTTGCGAGGCGAACTGGGCCAGGACGGCTCGACCGCCGAAGGCCGCTGACCCGGGCCGCGCCCATGCCGTCGTGCGTGGTACGGGTGGAGTTTCCGTGCGCCCCGCTCCGACATCCGCCGCGGAACCCGTGGCCCGTACGCGACGGCATCCCCGCGGATCGACGTCCCGGCGGAACCCCCATAGCGCGCCGCCAAGCGCCGTCAGCGCCACGGCGATCCACAGCAGTCGCGCATGCAGCAACGTGCCGGACAACTCCGGGACGCGCTCGTTGCGCTCGAAGACCGTCCAGTACCGCGTGGCCTCGCCAAACGCCATCGTCCCGAACGGATCGAACAGGGCCGCGGTGTCCAGGGATTCGGGATCCGTCACCAGCCCCACGACCACGACCAGCACCAGGAGCCCGAAGGCGGCCGCGTAGGTGGCGTACAGCGAGCGGGTGAGCGCGGCGACGGCGAAGAACACGGCGCCGCCGACAAAGGCATTGGGCGCCGTCACCGCCCAGACGGCGTGCCAATATGGAGCCATCGAAAACGGGCCGAGCCGCTCCGGGTCGAGCCACGGCATGCAACTCCCGACCAGGGTCCCGAGCAGCGCTCCACAGGCGCACAGGAAGGCGACCGACGTACCCGCCGCGAACCGCCCGAACAGGAACTGCAAGCGCGGCATCGGCGTTGCGAACAGGATCTCCTCGGTCTTCGTTTCCCGGTCCCGCGTGATCGCGGTGGCGACGAAGGCGACCCCGGCAAGCATCGCGATGATGCTGAACACGTACTGCCTGGCGATGACGGCGAACGGCGCGTTCAGGTGGACGTTGGCACCGATGTCGGCGACCCGAACGGTCTCGCTGGCCGTCGCGAGGAAGGCGAGCAGGAACAGCACCAGTGTCGCGGACGGGAACAGCATGCCGCGCAGCTGGTTGCGGTACTCCAGCCGAAAGACCTCGCGCAGGTACGGCACGAGCCGGCGCGTCAGTCGACGTCGCCGCGCAGGCCATGCGCCTGCAGCGTCGCGAAATAGACGTCTTCGAGTGTCGGTTCGGCGGCAGCGAAAGATCCGGTTGGCGGCGCGTCGGCGACCGCGCGCACTTCGAGATGTCCGCCGGCCGTGCGGGTAGAGACCGCCGACAGATCGGCGAGCGCGGCATCGCGGTTCGCGGCCCCCACCCTCCCCACCCTCCCCACCCACAGCCGGCCCCGGAGGCGCCGCGTCAACGCCCGCGGTTCGCCTTCCAGGAGGATCCGACCGGCGCCCAGGACCGCCATGCGCGGGCACAGGTCGGTGATGTCCTCCACGATGTGTGTCGAGAGAATCACGACGACATCCTCGCCCACGCGCGCCAGGAGGTTCTGAAAACGCCGCCGCTCCGCGGGATCGAGGCCGGCCGTCGGTTCATCGACGACGAGGAGTTCCGGCGCCCCGATCAATGCCTGGGCGATGCCGAACCGCTGGCGCATGCCGCCGGAGAACGTATCGACGTTGCGCTTGCGCACCGCCGCCAGGTTGCAGCGTTCCAGGAGACTCTCGACCACCTCTCGCCGCGCGCGCTTCTCGACGATGCCCTTGAGTACCGCCAGGTGGTTCAGCATCGTCTCGGCCGACGTGCCCGGATAGCAGCCGAACTCCTGCGGCAGGTAGCCGAGGCGACGGCGCAGGGCGTCCTTCTCCCGTAACACGTCGATCTCGCCGAAGCGGATGGCGCCGCTGTCCGGGTCCTGCAGGGTCGCGACGGTGCGCATGAGCGTGGACTTGCCCGAGCCGTTCGGGCCGAGCAGGCCGAAGATGCCCTTGGGAATCGTGAGGGTGATGTCCTCGAGGGCCCGGATACCGCCCGGATACGTCTTGCAGAGAGCGGTGATGGTGAGCATGACCGGCGGAGCTTACACGAAGGCCCTGCCCGCGGGAGGCGGAGGCGCCCGATCAGGGGCCGGCGTTGGCGGCGTCAACCAGCGCCTCGAGCCAATCCAGGGCGTCCCTGCGGACACCGGCCCGGGCCACGAATTCCTGGCCCCGGGGCGCCGCTCGCAGCAGGCCGTTGCCGAGCCAACGCGGCGGCGGGTGGTACGTCATGCCGGTGCCGCCCCTCGACGCATCGAGCCAGGCGGGCACGCGCCAGGTGGAGAGCGGACCGTCCTCGCAGGCGCTCAGGCGCCGGCCGCGTGGCAACCGTCCGAAACCCGGCAAACCACTGTCCGAGCCGTCCAGTCGCAGCCTGTCCGCCGCAACATAGATCGTGTTGTTGGAAGCCCAGCCGGAACGCAGGTGGGGATGCGCTTCGAGCCAGGGTCGGCGTTCTCGTATGGCTTCCCGGTCCGAGCCAACGGGCAGGATTTCGCCGATCTGCAGCCAGCCGAAGATCCGGTGCTCCGGGCGGCCTGCGAAGCGCCAGCCGGCAGCGCGCCTCTGCACCGCA
Source organism: Candidatus Azotimanducaceae bacterium (assembly GCA_965248075.1). GTDB lineage: Bacteria > Pseudomonadota > Gammaproteobacteria > Pseudomonadales > Azotimanducaceae > VXNE01. The sequence continues at coordinate 1,000,728 of CBDFIL010000001.1, forward strand.
CGAAACAGGCCCCAGAAGACGAACACGTCTCCCCGCTCGACCCCCTGGTTCGCCAGGTGGGACTGTGCCGCGCCGACCTGGCCGAGGCTGCCGCGCCAACCCGGCGCGCGCGATGTCCGCACGACACCGGCATCGATGTCCGGGTCCAGGTGACAGGGTGTGTGTTCGTCCATGCCGCGACCGAGGTCGCGCACGATGTCCGGCAGCGGGTCGACGAGATCGGCGTAGCGGGCGTCGGAGGGTGTCCCGTGCGCCGGAATCGGTAGCGAGCAGGGCCGGCCCGCAAGGAGCGGGCTCGGCATCCCGCCGGCCGCACTGTCGAGACCCTTGCGGCTGAAGACGATTTTCACGGTTTCATCTTGCTCACAGATTCAATCGCTTACGCCATCGAAACTGGCCCTACGTCCATGACGCCTTGCCGTCCGCCGCGTGCTCCGGCGACAGCGGCTCCGGCAGGTTCCAGCGCACCCAGCGCCACTGGAACATGTCCCCGGTGGCGTCGTTCCAGCCCAGCAGCCGCGCCTGCATCTCGCGCAGAACCTCCCGGCATCCCGGCTCCTCCGCCCGGTTCACCAGTTCCCCCGGGTCGCCTTCGAGGTCGTACAACTCGTCCACCGAATGGGGATCGTAGACGTACTTCCAGCGCTTCGTGCGCACCATGCGCTGCGACTGGTAACCCCACACTTCGCCGTGGTGTTCGCAGTAGACGGAGTCGGGCCAACCCTCGACACTCTCGCCCCGCAGCAGCGGCGCGAGGCTGCGCCCGTCGAGACCCGCAGGCAGGTCGCCCTCCGCCCACTCCACGAACGTCGGCATCAGGTCGAGGGAGCGCGCGAAGCCTCCCACATCGCCGCCGGCCATCAGTGCCTCGGGACCGGTCATCAGCAGCGGGATGCGGAAGATCTCTTCATACATCGTCCCCGCCTTCTCGAAATGGCCGTGGCTGCCGAGGGCGTCGCCATGGTCCGTGCAGAAAACGAACACGGTCCGCTCCGCGATGCCGATATCCTCGATGGCAGCCAGGATCTCTCCCACGCAGGCATCGACGTGGGAGACGACGCCGTAGTACGCGGCCACGACCCGGCTCCACCAATCCCACTCCCTGCCCTCGAGGTTCCACTCGCGCAGCTTGCGCAGATGGCCCGGCGGCTCGCCCGCGAAATTGTCCCGGAAATTCGCCCAGGGCGGGATCTCCTGCGGCGCATACATCGATCCGTACGGCTGCGGCGGCAGGCACGGAAAGTGCGGCTCCAGGAGGTCGATGCGCAGGAAGAAGGGCCGCTGCTCCGCGGCGCGCTCGCGCATCATGCGGATGCCGGTGCGCGTCAGCACGGACGGCGCCGTGTCCCCCGCGTCGGTCCCGTCGATCCCGGCCACCAGTTGCCGTTCCCCGTTCCGGAAGTCCACCTCCACCTCCGATCCCGGAACCGGACGGTATTGGCGCGGCGCGGTCTCGTGGCGCTCGAAGCCGAAGTCGCAGGGGGTCAGTTCCGCGTGTACGTGCCACTTGCCGACGTAGTCCAGGGCGTATCCGGCCTGTGCGAGGAGACCCGAGAACGTCGGGGTGTCCGGTGCGAGCCCCGGACTCCACGCCGGGGCGATATGCGTGTTCAGCATCACGCCGTGGTTGTGCGGATAGAGGCCCGTCATGATCGAGGCGCGGGCCGGCGAGCACACGGGGGACACGGTGAAGGCGTTGTCGAAACGCACCCCGCGCGCCGCGACCCCGTCCAGGTTGGGGGTGCGGCAGACCCCGTTACCGTAGCAGCCGAGCGCATCGCGCCGCAGTTGATCCGTCATGAACAGGACGATATTGGGCCGACTCTCCACTCGTAGCACCTCACCGGACCACCGGCTCCGAGGGTATGCGACCTCGTGCGCCCGGTCCATGCGGGTCGCCTCCGACGCCCCCGCCGCGATGCCATATCATCCCTGTCGCCTCCAGCCAAGCCCTGCGGGCCGGGCGTTCCACGCCCCTGGGTGCGCGTTGCCTCTTCACGCCTGCGGGGAACCGTCCATGCAAGCCAAGACCATCGTTTCTTACGCCGATCCGCTGTCGGTCACCGCCGGCGACCGCCTGCGGATCATGGTGAGTTGCCACGTCGGGGACAGCTTTCGCGCCGAACTGGTCAAGCTGGTATGCGGCGACGACCGACCGCGGGGTACGGGCTTCCACGAGGAAGTGCTCGATGCCGACCTGAACGGCGTCTACCCCGCCCGCGAGCAGCCGATCCACCCGGGCTCGTACGTTCGCCTCCACGGGCTACCGGCGTTCGAGGCGCTGTCCTTCGAATGCGACTTCCTGCCCACGACGCCGGATCTCCCGCGACAGACGATCCTCTCGGGGCCCGGCGTGGTACTCGAGATTCTCGATGAACACCTGGTGCTGACAGCGGGTGCGACGGAGATCCGTCTGAACGAGCCGGTGAGCGCCTCCCGCTGGCACCGCGTACGTGTCGCCGGGACGCCCGGCGGAACCGTGCTCTCCTGCACGACACGCGGGCTGACCCCTGCCGAAGCCGAGAGCCGGGAGTGTTCGGCCGAAGCCGCCCTTGCCCTGCGAGCGCCAGGCGGCGACTGGTACCTGGCCGCGTGCGACGGAGCCGCCGGCTTCAACGGCCGGATCGAGGCGCCGCGGTTCGCCGAGAACGGCCGGACCGTCGCCGCCTGGGACTTCGGCCGGGACATGGCTGCCAGGACGCTCGCCGACGAGGGTGGCCGTTTCGAAGCCTCCATCCATCAGCATCCGGCCCGCGCCGTGAAGGGCGCCCGCTGGGACGGCTCCACACAACGCTGGACCGACGACCCTTCGCAGTACGCGGCAATCCACTTCCACGCCGACGACATCACGGACGCCGGCTGGGAGCCGGATCTCGAGTGGGAGGTGCCGGCCGATCTTCCGAGCGGGCTCTATGCCGTGCGCCTGACGACCGCGACCAGCGAGGACCACGCCGTCTTCTACGTGCGCCCACGGCCGGGGGCCAGGCGCGCGCCAATCCTGTTCCTCGCGTCCACCGCCACCTACCTCGCCTACGCGAACCAGTACCTTTCCTTTTCGCGTAACCGTACCGCGTCGGACGCGTATTTCCTGTCCCGTCCCGAGGTCGGCAAGTCGCTCTACGAATACCACGGCGACGGCACCGGCGTGATCTACTCCTCGCGGCGCAGACCCGTGCTCAACCTGAAGCCGCGCACGCTGATGTGGTCGTTCAACGCCGATACGAACCTGATCGCGTGGCTCGACCGGATCGGCGCCGACTACGACGTCGTCACCGACGAAGACCTGCACAGGGAGGGGGCGGCGCTGCTGGCAGACTACGCGGTGGTCGTCACCGGTGCCCACCCGGAGTACTACTCCACGGCGATGCTCGACGGCCTCACGGGCTACCTCGAGCGAGGCGGACGGCTCATGTACACGGGCGGCAACGGTTTCTACTGGCGCATCGCCTTCGACCCGGCCGATCCCGCCGTGATCGAAGTGCGCCGCGCCGAGGACGGCACGCGCAGCTGGATCGCGGAACCCGGCGAGTACTACCACGCGTTCACGGGGGAGTACGGCGGCCTCTGGCGTCGGCTCGGGCGTCCACCGAACCATGTCGCGGGCGTCGGTTTCGCCGCGCAGGGGTTCGACGGCGGCACCTGGTATCGGCTACGCGAGGGTGCACTCGATCCGCGGGTCGCGTTCCTCATGGAAGGGGTCGAGAGCTCGGACATCGTCGGCAACTACGGCACCCAGGGCGGCGGTGCGGCCGGGGAGGAGATCGACCGCCACGACCCCGCGCTCGGGTCCCCACGGCATGCCGTCGTGATCGCCTCCTCCGAGAACCACCGCCCGGGCATGCTGCGCGTCATCGAGGAACTGCACGAGTCCAGGGTCCCGGATCCCACGGATCGCGACGTGCGCGCCGACCTGGTGTTCTACGAGACGCCGGCCGGCGGCGCGGTCTTCTCCACCGGCTCGATCTCCTACGCCGGTGCGCTCTCGCACAACGACTACGACAACGACATCGCGCGCATCACCGGCAACGTGCTGGCACGGTTCGCGGACCGCACGCCGTTCGAATACCCCGAGGGCTGAGCCGGTTCGGCGGAACGCGCGTCAGAGACCGTTCAGGAACGAGATCAGCGCCGCGTTGGTCTCCGCCGGAGCCTCCTGCTGCGTCCAGTGGCCGATACCCGGCAGGATCACCACGTCCGTGAGGTTCGTCACGACCTGGCGCATCGCCTCCTCGAAAGCGGGATTGCCCCGGGTCAGGTCCCGGTCGCCACTGACGAAGAGCGCCGGCTGTTCGATCCTGCACCCCTGGAACGCAGCCCCCAGCTCCCAGTTCCGGTCCAGGTTCCGGTACCAGTTGAGCGGCCCGCGGAAGCCTTTCTTGCGGTAGGCGTCGACGAAGTAGTCGAGATCCGCCTCCGTCAGCCAAGCCGGCAGTTCCTCGCAGTCATCGAGCTGTTCGAGCATGAACGCCGAGCGGTGCGGCGGATCCGTCAGCATGCCGACGCCTCGTGACGCACCCTCCGTCCACGCGTCGCCGGAGATGCCGAACAGGAACTTGCGCATCGTCGCGCGCAGGTCGCGCTGCAGTTCGTGCTCCGCCACGCCCGGCGTCTGGAAGTAGAGGATGTAGAAGAAGCGCTCGCCGAAGTTCGCCTGCATCATGGCGGTGGGCGGCACCGGGCCACGGTCCGACACCGGCACGGAAAGCGCCGCCACCGCCCGGAACACGTCGGGCCGCCACATGGCCGCGTTCCACGCCACCGGCGCACCCCAGTCGTGGCCGACGATCACCGCCTGCTCCTCGCCGAGGGCGGCGACGAGCCCGACGATGTCGCCCACGAGATGGAACTGCGTGTAGTGCTCGATGTCCTCGGGTGCATCCGTCTCGCCGTAACCCCGCTGATCCGGCGCCACGACGTGGTAGCCGGCCTCCGCGAGGGCAGGAAGCTGGTGGCGCCAGGAGTACCAGGACTCCGGAAAACCATGGCACAGCACGACGAGCGGGCCCTCGCCCATCTCGGCGATGTGCATGTCGATGCCGTTCGTGCGTAGCGTGCGGTGCTGGATGTCGGTCACGGGTGAGGGCGCTCCGTCCTGGGCAAAACGGAGAATACCGCGTTGTCCGACCTGACGCGGGTTCGACCGCGCTACAGCAACTCGACCCGCGCCCGCAGTCCCGGCGCGCCAGCCAGCCGGCGGTCTGCAGTCACCAGCACCATGGACAGCGACTCGGCAAGGGCGACATAGGCCGCGTCGTACGCGCTCACGTTCTCCCGCAGTTGCCAAATACGCTCCAGCAAGGGGGCGTGCGCATAGCGTTCCACGTCGAGGGCACGCCAATCCTCGAGCGCCAGGGCACCGCGCTCAGCGCCCAGCCCACCGCGAGCCACGGCACGGCGTAGCACATGGGCGACTTCGATGTCGATCAGGTGCGGTGCGCAAAGAGGTTCCACCTCGCCAAGTCGCCCTGCGAGCCGCTTTCCCGACGCCGTGTTCATCAACAACTCGATCGCACTCGAGGCGTCGAGCACCACTACAAATCTCTCTCTTCCCGCGCCTCGCGCACCATGTCCGCCGCGGACGGATCCAGCGTGACCTCAGGTCGGCGACCGATCCTCTCGACCAACTCGCGGCGCCTCGACCGAGCGAGAACCTGCTCCAACTCGCGCAGGACAAAGAGAGACATCGACATGCCCTCCAGCGCCGCGCGCGCCTTGAGTTGCCGGTGCAACCCATCGGGAACGTTCCGTATCTGTATCATCGTGGTCATGTGCAAAGGATGAAAACATGCATGGCACATGTCAACCACGGAGTTCGAAGCCCGCGCCGCCGGCAACCCGGCGTAGTCAAACAGTAACGCGGAGCGGGTATCCTGCGGCGATGCCTGCGCCGTGCCACCCGCAGCGTCCCCCACCGCGGCCGCCATCTGCAAACCTTCCGCGCGGCGGCTGAGTGGACACCCCGCGAAAACTCGCCGCCGAGTTCGTCGGCACCCTGCTCCTCCTCGCGACCGTGGTGGGCTCCGGAATCATGGGAGAGACGCTGGCAGGCGGCAACGACGCGATTGCCCTGCTCGGCAACACCGCCGCGACGGGGGCGATCCTCGTCGTCATCATCACGGTGTTCGGGCCCATCTCGGGGGCGCACTTCAACCCGGCGGTGACGTTCGTCTTCGCCCTGCGCCGGGAGATCGGCGTCGCCCTCGCCCTGGCCTACGTGGCCGTGCAGGTGGCGGGGGGTTTCCTCGGCACGCTGCTCGCCCACGGCATGTTCGAGCTGGAACTCTTGCAGACATCGTCGAAGGAGCGTTCCGGCGGCGGTCAGTGGCTTGCGGAAGGCGTCGCGACGTTCGGTCTGCTCGCGGCCATTCTCGGGACGCTCAAGGTGCGGCCCAACGCCGTCGCGGCCATGGTGGGGCTCTACATCATGGCCGGCTACTGGTTCACGGCATCGACGTCCTTTGCCAATCCCGCCGTGACTATCGCGCGGTCGTTCACCGACACCTTCTCCGGCATCCTGCCGCCGCACGCCCCGGCCTTCATCCTGGCGCAGTTCGTCGGCGCGGCGGTCGCGATGCTGCTGTTCCGCTGGCTGGAGCGGCCAGGCGAACCGCCGTCGGACGACGACTGACGACCCCGCCGTCCGACGGGCAACCGTAGGGGGACGCTGGTCGTCACCCGTCCCGAAACCGTGCAGGACACGGGGACGGGCCGCCACGAGGGCGGCCCCTACGTCTCCACGCGGTATACGCGCACCGCCGTATCGTGGAAGAGTGCCGCCTTCTCCCCGTCCGAGCAGCCCGCCGCGATCTTCTTGAAGGAGTTGTAGAGCACGTGGTACGAGCAGCTCTGCCTGTCCACCGGGAAGTTGCTCTCGAACATGCAGCGGTCGGCGCCGAAGCAGTCGATCATGTGCAGGTAATAGTCGCGGGTAGCCTCGACCAGTTCGTCTGAGGTGGCCGGCGTGTCGCCCTTGTGAAAGCCGAAGCCGTTGATCGGCATGACGAGACCACCGAGCTTCGCGACCACGTTCTCGCATCTGGCGAGGTCCGCCACGTCGCTTTTCCACGCCGCGAAGATCTCCTCCCGTCGGCCCTCGTAGGGACCGATGCCGAGCGGGCCGCCGAAGTGGTCGAAGACGATGGGCTGGTCCGGAAACGCCCGCGCGAGCGCCGTCAGCTCAGGAATCTGCGGTTGGTACAGCCAGCCGTCGAACGTCAGTCCGCGCTTGCCGAGTTCCGCGAAGCCCGCCCGGAAGGCGGCGTCCGCGAGCAGACCCTCGGTCGGATTGGTGTGCGAGTTGCGCACGTCCTCGCTCGCGTCCCATCCCGATGCGTGGCGGATGCCCCGGAACCGGGGACTCGCCGCCATGTGCGCGTCGAGCGCGTCTCCCGCTTCGGGCCGCGTCAGGTCCACGAACCCGACGATCGATGCGCACATCCGGCCCGCCCCGTAGCCGCCGCTCGCGCTCATCGCGGCGATGCCGTTCACGAACTCCGTCTCGCCGACCGGCCGCAGCGCTTCGGGACCGTCCGCGCGATACATCGACATGCACTCCATGAACACCGTGGAAACGACGTTGTGTCCGCTGCCCGTGTCCGCGAGCAGCTCGTCGAGCAGGTACCGGTTGTCCGCGTGGTCCCACAGGTGGTGGTGCGGATCGCAGATCGGCAGGTCGGGCTCCAGAGTTTCCTCCTGCACCTGCGCCAGCCATGCGTTTCTATCCATCTCTTGCTCCCGTTTCCTTGACAGACCTGCCATCACCATCCCAGCGACCGAAGGCGATCTCCGTGGCGCCCCTGCCAGGGATCAACTCCCTGGCTTCAGCTTGCGCACGATCTCCTCGTCCTCCAGACGCTCCGCAAGCTGGAGCGCCTTGTCGAGGTCGTGACCTCCGACTACCTCACCCATCGACACCGGTTCAAGCCGATATCGCCTGCCCGCCGGCGGTACGCGAGCGCGCGCGATCCCGGCACGTAACGTTTCGTTCACGACCGCCTTGAACGACTTGCCCGTTCGGTGGGCCTCTTCTCTGAGCTGCCTCGCCACGGGGTCGTCGATGGTCAACGTCGTGCGCACGAAAGGGTTCCGACGAAACGATCAGGCATCATATCAACGCAACGTTCGGCCTCAACGCGCCAACACGTGCCCCCAAGTCAGAGCTTTCCTAATACACCACCACCGACCGGATCGACTTGCCCTCGTGCATCAGGTCGAAGGCATCGTTGATCTCGCCGAGCGGCATCGTGTGCGTGATGAGGTCGTCGATGTTGATCTTGCCGTCCATGTACCAGTCGACGATCTTCGGCACGTCCGTGCGACCTTTCGCCCCGCCGAAGGCGGTGCCGCGCCAGACGCGTCCCGTCACCAGCTGGAACGGGCGCGTCGCGATCTCCTGGCCCGACCCCGCGACGCCGATGATGATGCTCTCGCCCCAGCCCTTGTGGCAGCACTCGAGCGCCTGACGCATCACGTCGACGTTGCCGATGCACTCGAAGGAGTAGTCGACTCCGCCGTCGGTCAGGTCGACGATGGCCCCCACCACGTCGTCGACCTCCATCGGGTTGACGAAGTCGGTCATGCCGAACCGCTCCGCCAGCGCGCGCTTGTCCGCGTTGATATCGACGCCGATGATGCGGTCGGCCCCGACCAGGCGTGCGCCCTGGATGACGTTCAGCCCGATGCCGCCGAGCCCGAAGACGGCGACGTTCGAACCGGGTTCGACCTGCGCCGTGTTCATCACCGCACCGAGGCCGGTGGTCACGCCGCAGCCGATGTAGCAGACCTTGTCGAACGGCGCGTCCTGCCGGATCTTCGCCACGGCGATTTCCGGCAGGACCGTGTAGTTCGAGAACGTCGACGTGCCCATGTAGTGGAAGATCGTCGCGCCGTTCAGCGAGAAGCGGGACGAACCGTCCGGCATGAGCCCCTGCCCCTGCGTGGCGCGGATGGCGCCGCACAGGTTCGTCTTGCCGGACAGGCAGAATTTGCATTGTCGGCATTCCGGCGTATAGAGCGGGATGACGTGGTCGCCCACGGAGAGGCTAGTGACGCCCTCGCCGACGTCGACGACCACTCCCGCGCCCTCGTGTCCCATGATGGCCGGGAAGAGCCCCTCGGGATCCGCGCCGGACAGCGTGTACGCATCGGTGTGGCAGATGCCCGTTGCGCGGATCTCCACCATCACCTCGCCGGCACGCGGGCCGCCGAGTTGCACCGTCTCCATGGATAGCGGCTTGCCCGCCTCGAACGCGACCGCGGCTTGCGTGTCCATTGCTTCCTCCCTCTCTCCCCAACGCCGGGCGAAGGCTCCGCCCCCGACAGGCTGATAGCGCCACCAACCCCGTCGGCCTTGCGACGGCCAAGGTCATCTCAAAGGCCGACAGACTGATAGAGTTGCGCCCCATGTTCATGGGTGTCAAGGACTGGGCACGTTTCGTGCCGATCGTCGCGACCTTGCGGTCGTATCGTCGCGACGACTTCGGTCACGACCTGGTCGCGGGACTGGTGCTCGGGGTGGTGACGGTGCCGCAGGCCGTGGCCTATGCATTCCTCGCCGGGCTGCCCGCGCAGGCAGGGCTCTATGCCTGCCTCGCGCCCATGGTGATACACGCCGTGCTCGGGTCCTCGCGTCAACTGGTCGTGGGCCCCGTCGCCATCGCCGCACTCATGGTGGCCGCGACGGTCGGCAAGTACGCCCCTGCCTACTCCGATGCCTACCTCTCGATCACCTCGATCCTGTGTCTCGAGGTGTGCATCGTGCTGTGGCTGCTGCGGCTCCTGCAGATGGGCGGCATCGTGAACCTGTTGAGCCATCCCGTCATCGCGGGTTTCGTGAACGCCGCGGCCATCCTCATCGTCGTCAGCCAGTTGCCGGCGTTCGCCGGGCTGGCCGTCGACACTGGCGGCAACCCGTTCGAGCAACTCACCCGGCTGGCGGCGTCCGTCGCCGACCTCTCGCCCGGAGCCCTCGTCATCGGCGTCGCCAGTCTCGTCGGACTGTGGGCGGTGCGGCGTCTGGCGGGCATGGCCCTCGGCAACCGTGAGCATCCCATCGCGAAGACCGGACCCATGGTCGTCGCCATCGCGGCAACGATCTTCGTGGCTACCCTGGACCTCCCGGTCTCGACCGTTGGCTTCGTGCCCGGCGGCCTGCCGGAACTGACCCTCCCGCCCCTCGATCTCGCACTCTGGCTGAAGCTGGCGCCGGCGGCCTTCATGATCGCGCTGGTCGCGTTCGTCGAGAGTTACTCGATCGGGGCCACGTTGGCCTCCCGTCAGCGCACCCGCGTCGACGCACCGCAGGAACTCCTGGCACTCGGTGCCGCGAACCTGGGCGCCGCGGTAACCGGCGCGTACCCCGTGGCCGGCAGCTTCACGCGGTCGAGCGTCAACCATGCCGCCGGCGCACGCACGCAGCTCAGCACGCTCGTGTGTGCGGTCGCCATCGTCGTGACGCTGCTGTGGCTGACACCGCTGTTCGCGGACCTGCCTCACGCGACCCTGGCCGCCATTGTCATGGCCTCGGTGGTCGGGCTCATCGACTTCTCGATGCTGCGGGAACACTGGCGGTTCTACCGTACGGATGTACTCGTGCACATGCTGACGCTGTTCGGCGTGCTCCTGCTCGGCGTCGGGGGCGGGCTCCTGCTCGGCGCCGGCGCCGCGGTCGCGCTGTTCCTGCGGCAGTCGAGCCGTCCCCACATTGCCGTGCTCGGCCGGCTCGGCGATTCGGCACACTTCCGCAACGTCGACCGCTACGACACCCAGACCTTCCCGCATGCGGCCGCGATTCGGGTCGATGAGAACCTCTACTTCGCCAATGCCCACGAGGTCGAGGACCGCATGCTCGAGATCGTCAACGACAACGGCGAGACGCGACACCTCGTGCTCGTCTGCAGCGCGATCAACTTCATCGACACCACCGGCCTCGAAATGCTGCACCGGCTGAACCACACGCTCACCGAGCGCGGGGTCGCGCTGCACCTGTCGGACGTCAAGGGACCGGTACGGGATCAACTCGCGACCACGGATCTGACAGCGGAGCTGTCGGGCGAGGTGTACCTCACGACCGACGAAGCGATGCGAGCCGTGAACGCTTCGTCCGGGAGCAGTCCCTGATGCAGCCGCCGGAACTGTGAAGCCACACCGCAGGGAACGACCCCGTCACCTGTCCGCCGAATCACCCGTCCTGCATGGGCTAAATCATCCTCCTCAACTACGCCGAATCACCCTCTGTATTTCCTCCTGATCACCCTCTTGCATGGAAGTCGCGCCAAGGGAACGCAGTGACCGCCGGTGCAACTTCCACGCAAGGACGGCGTGGCTGGGCCGGAGGCGCGCCGGTGCGAAGCGAGCTCGCGAGCGAGTGCCGGACCGGCTATGGGGCGCTACAACTTCGCCCAATCACCCGTTGGAAACTGGAAGCAACCAAACCAGCGGCCGGCCGCTCGGGAGACGCCAACCGGGTACGTCTCGCGATCCGCCGCACCGACTGGAGGCCGGCGCGAAGAGCCTGCGCAAGCTGGCCGCGCGCCTGGAAGGCAGCGACCATGGCCGGCCCGCGATGCTGGGGGTCATCGTTCCGAGCGGCTATGGAAGCGCCGGCAAGGCGGATGTGGGCGTCATCCCGATCGGCGCCCTGGGCCCCTGACCGGCCAGCCCGTGCTTGCAGCGCCGAAGCCACATCGGACAGACTGGCGGCCTGACAACGGAGTCAGCCGCGAGGCAAGACATGTATCCAGGCAAATGGGCCGAGATCTTTCCCGACAAACCCGCCGTCATCGACACCGCAACAGGCGCGCGGCGCACGTACGGCGAACTGAACGACCGCTCGAACCAGCTGGCCCGGCTCCTCCACGACAAGGGCCTGCGGCGCGGCGACCACATCTCGATCTTCGCGGAGAACCACATCGCGTGGTTCGACGTCGTGTGGGCCGCGATGCGCTCCGGGTTGTACCTGACGACGGTGAACCGCTATCTCACCGACGAGGAAGCCGCCTACATCGTCGACAACTCCGAGTCGCAGGTGCTGGTCACGACCCGCGCCAGGGCGGACGTGGCGCGGGACATGCCGAAGTTCGCACCCAACTGCCATACGTGGCTGAGCATCGACGGCGCGGTCGACGGATACGAGGACCTCGAGACCGCCATCGCCGCCTATCCGGCGGAGCCGCTCGCGGAACAGCCCGCGGGAACGTTCATGCTCTACAGCTCCGGAACCACCGGGCGCCCCAAGGGGATCCTGCGTGCCCTGCCCGAGACCTCCATCGAGGAGGACTCCAATCTCGTGGGCGCACTGCAGAGCATGCTCTGGGGGTTCGACGAGAGCAGCGTCTACCTGTCACCCGCCCCGCTCTATCACTCCGCCCCACTCGGCTTCTGCACGGGCACGCAGTCGCTCGGCGGCACGGTCATCATGATGCCCCGCTTCGACCCCATCGGTGCCCTGGCCGTCATCGAGGAGTACCGGGTGACGCACAGCCAGTGGGTGCCGACCATGTTCTCGCGGATGCTGAAGCTCGACGAGGACGAGCGCAGCGGCTTCGACCTGTCCTCCCACAGGGTCGCCATCCACGCGGCCGCCCCCTGCCCGCCCAGGGTCAAGGAACAGATGTTCGACTGGTGGGGGCGAATCATCTACGAGTACTACGGCGGCACCGAGGTGAACGGCTTGACGCACACCGGTCCGGACGAGTGGTTCGAGCACCCCGGCACCGTCGGCAAGCCGGTGCTCGGCGTCCTCCACATCTGCGACGAGGACGGCACCGAGTTGCCCACTGGCGAGCCGGGCATCGTCTACTTCGAGCTGCCCGTGATGCCGTTCGAATACCTGAAAGACCCGGAGAAGACCAAGGAGGCCCAGCACCCGCAGCATCCCAACTGGAGCGCCCTCGGCGACATCGGCTACATGGACGACGACGGCTTCCTCTACCTGACCGACCGGGCCACCCACATGATCATCTCCGGCGGCGTGAACATCTATCCGCAGGAGATCGAGGACGCCATGATCATGCATCCGAAGGTCGTCGACGTCGCGGTCATCGGGGTGCCGAACGAGGAGATGGGCGAAGCAGTGAAGGCAATCGTCCAGCCAGCACCGAACGCAACACCGGGGGCCTCGCTCGAGGCGGAGCTCCTGGCCTACGCGCGCGAGCACATCGCCCACTACAAGTGCCCGAAGAGCGTGGACTTTCGCGACGAGTTGCCGCGGCTGCCGACCGGCAAGCTCTACAAGCGGCTCCTGAAAGACGAATACTGGGGCAAGACGGGGTCGCGCATCGTGTGAATCTGGCCGCCCGTGTGGCCGCCCCCCGCCGGGCCGCGTCCCGCCCGTTCCATCTGGTACGCTCGCCGACATGAAAAACGAAATCACGAGCTTCATCGACGCACACGCCGACACCCTGCTCGCCGTGTCCCACGAGATCCACGCGCACCCGGAACTCGCATTCCGGGAGGTGCGGGCGAGCACGCTGCTGGCGGACACGGCCGAGGGATTCGGCCTCACGGTCGAACGCGGCGTCTGGGGGCTCGACACGGCCTTCGAGAGCCGCATCGGAGCGGCCGACGGCCCCAACGTCGCCGTCCTTGCCGAGTACGACGCGCTGCCCGGTATCGGCCATGCCTGCGGGCACAACCTGATCGCGACGGCCGCGCTCGGCGCTGTGCTGGCGCTGGACTCCGTGCAGGACCGGCTCGGCGGGAGCGTCACGTTTCTCGGCACGCCCGCCGAGGAGAAGGGTGGCGGGAAGGAGGTCATGGCGCGGGCCGGGGCCTTCGAAGCGATAGATGCGGCAATGATGATCCATCCGGCCGGTGTGAACCTGGCGACGATGCCGTGCATCTGTGTCGCCGAGGTGGAGGCCGTCTACCACGGCAGGTCGGCGCACGCTTCCGCCATGCCGCACCGCGGCGTCAACGCGCTGGACGGACTGCTGCTGGCGTACCAGGCGATCTCCAACCTGCGCCAGCACATCCGCCCTACCGAGCGCATCCACGGCATCGTCACCGACGGCGGGCAAGCGCCGAACATCGTCCCGGAGCGGGCCGCCGGGGAGTTCTACGTGCGGGCGAAAGACGCCGAGGCGCTCGCCAGACTCAAGCCGCGCGTGCAGGCCTGTTTCGAAGCGGGCGCGAGGGGATCCGGCTGCGAGGTGGACGTCATCTGGGCCGATGTCGACTACCTGGACCTCAACACCAACGAGCCCCTGGCAGAGCGGTTCCAGGGCCACGCCGAGGGCCTCGGGCGCACGTTCATCCAACTTGACCCGTGGTCCGGCAGCGGCAGCACGGACATGGGCAATGTCAGCCATCGGGTCCCGTCGATCCATCCCATGCTCGCCGCGGCGCCGCCCAATGTCGTGATCCACAACCCGGAGTTCGCCAGGTGGGCGGCGTCGGACCTCGGCGACCGGGCCGCGCTCGACGGGGCGAAGGCGCTCGCCATGACGGCCGCGGACTACCTGACCGACGCCGCGTTGCGCGCCCGGACCACCCGGGCCTTCGAGGTGTCCAAAGGCCTGGCGTGACGGGCTGTCCCCCGACGGGACCATGAAATACTTCGCGTACGGTTCCAACATGTCCTCGAAACGTCTCGGCGCGAGAACGAAGAGTGCCCGTACGGTCGGCGTCTACACGCTGTCCGGCTACGCGCTGCGGTTCCACAAGGTCGGCAAGGATGGCTCCGGGAAGTGTGACGCCTTCCACACCGGCGACGCCGGCGACCGCGTCGTCGGCGTCCTGTACGACCTCGACCCGGCCGACGGGGCGCCCCTGGACCGGATCGAAGGACTGGGTTGGGGTTACCGCAAGCAGTACGTGCAAGTCAGGGGTGGTCCCGACGGAGGTGTCGCGGCCGCCTTCACCTACTGCGCGATCCGCGTCGACGCGTCCCTGCAGCCGTACTCCTGGTACAAGGAGCACGTCCTCGCCGGGGCGCTGGAAGCCGGGCTGCCCGACGACTACGTCGCGGACATCGCGAGGCAGGCGGCGGTGCGCGATCCGAGCGGCGTGCGGGAACGCGAAGAACTCGCGATCTACGCCTGAGCGCCTCGACGGGTTCCGCAAGGAAGGAAGAGGTGTGCGCACGGCGGTCTGGGTCTTCGGCTACGGTTCGCTCATCTGGCGGCCGGACTTCCCCTTTCTGGATCGCCGACCGGCTGCTCTCGCCGGCTGGGCGCGCCGATTCTGGCAGGGGTCCCATGACCATCGCGGTGTCCCGGACGCCCCGGGCCGCGTGGTCACCCTGGTCCGGGTGCCGGGAGAGACCTGCGTCGGCATGGCGTACCGCATCGAACCCGAGGTCTTCGAGCACCTCGACTACCGGGAAAAGAACGGCTACGAACGGGTGCCCGTCTCCATGATCCTCGATGGTTCGCACGCCGTGGACGGCGTCGTCTACATCGCCGCCATCGACAACCACGCGTTCCTCGGGGACGCACCCATGGAGGAGATGGCCCGCCAGATCCGGACCGCCGCGGGGCCGAGCGGCAGCAACATCGACTACCTGCTCGAACTCGCCCAGGCGCTACGCGGGTTGCGGGCCCACGATCCCCACGTTTTCGAACTCGAAGCGGCGGTGCTCGAGAGCTGACGTCCGTAGGGGCGACCCTTGTGGTCGCCCGTCCCCGGGCCGCGTGTGCATTCGGGACGGGACGCCAGAAGGGCGTCCCCTACGCGACGACCGTCGCCGCGTCCTCCTCGACCACCGTGTGCTCGATGTGGCCGACATGGTCGATCTCGATGCGCACCACGTCGCCGACCTTGAGCCAGGCCGGGGGCTTCATCGCCAAGCCGACGCCGGCCGAGGTGCCGGTGTAGATCACGTCGCCCGGCTCGAGGGTGAACGCCTGCGTCAGATGCGCGACCTGTTCGAAGCAGTCGAAGACGAGGTGCTTCGTGTTGGAGTCCTGGCGCTTGTCGTCGTTCACGAAGGTGCGCAGACCGAGGGTGTGGGGATCGCCGACCTCGTCCGGCGTGACGATCCAGGGCCCGAACGGCGCGTGCGTATCGAAGGACTTGCCGATCTGCATCGTCTGGGCGCGCGCCTGCCAGTCGCGCACGCTGACATCGTTGCCGCAGCAGTAACCCGCGATCACCTCGCTCGCCCGCTCCGCCGGCACGTGCTTGGCGCGCTTGCCGATCACGTAGACCAGTTCCCCCTCGTAGTCGAGCCGATCGGACACCGAGGGCTTGGCGATCTCGCCATAGGGCGCGTTCGTCGCCGTGGTCTGCTTGTTGAACCAGACCTGGGTCTTCGGCGCCTCCATACCCGACTCTTCGATGTGGTCCCGGTAGTTGAGGCCGATCGCCAGGATCTTGCCAGGCCGCGGGACCGGCGCCAGCAGCTCCACGTCGTTGAGCGCCAGGGCATGGTCCGCATCGGTCTGGGCTTCCCGAGCCCGGTCCATGGCGGCGTCGCCCGCTGCCAGGAACTCCACCATGTCCATCGGCAACTCCGGAGCCGCCGCGGAAAAGTCGACGACGAGTTCTCCGACGACCGCGCCGATCCGCGTCCGTCCCGCGTGTGTGAAGGTGACCAGTTTCATGTTACGAGCGCTCCGGCTGGACGAAAGGCGGCATTATGCAGGCTCGGTGCGTCCAGTACGAAATTTGCGACGGGCTTCAAAGGGCCGCCGCGAACCCGTGAATGTGCCGGATCGTCGCGTAGTAGGCCTCCGGCATCACCTGCGGGTTCACGGTGTCGCCACCGTGGGGCGTCCCGTTGACGGTCCGGCTGTGTGTCGGGACGCCGGCCGCCATGGGCTTGCGGGCGTAGATGAGGCCCTCGTCGCGCAGCGGGTCCAGCTCGTTCACCGAGACCACGTGGGGCGGCAGGCCGGCCAGTTCGTCGGACGTGGCGTGGTACGGCCAGGCCAGGGGATTCTCCGCGTGCCCGCCGTCCGGATCGTAGGCGGTCGCCGTCAGCCGTCCCATGACCTCGTTCATCATGTAGCCGCCGTTCTCGCGCCAGGACGTCAACTCGGGCAGCGGCGGATGGTATTGGCCGGCGATGTACGGGCAGCACGCGTAGATGCCGGCGATCTCCTCGATCCACCCCTCCCGCAGCGACTTGAGCGCCGTGGCGAGACACAGGTTGCCGCCCCCGGACTCGCCGGACACCACGACGTGCGAGACGCCGAGCGCCGCGCGGTTCCGGTACGTCCAGCGAGCGCCGCCCGCACAGTCGTCGAGCCCCGCGGGAAACGGATGGCAGCCGAGCCGGCCGGCCGAGTTGCGGAACTCGACCCCCACCACGACCAGCCCCGTCGCGGTCAACTCGTCCCGCCAGCGCACGTACGGCGGATCCTCCGCCGAGAGGAAGGCCATGCCCCCGCCGTGGGTGTGCACGACGCCGGGTAGCGCCCCGTCGCGTTCCGCCGGCTGGACGATTTGGAGGCGGGACGGGACAAGCCCGGCCCCTTTTGTGGAAGTCGCGCCAAGGGAACGAAGTGACCGCCGGTGCAGCTTCCATGAAAGGACGGCGTGGCTGGGCCGGAGGCGCGCCGGTGCGTAGCGAGCTCGCGAGCGAGTACCGGACCGGCTATGGGGCGCTACGGTGTCCCCAACACGAACTCCCGCGCGTACCCCGCCATCTCCCTGAAGACATCGTCCGGGCGCGTCCGCGTGCGCTTCAACACCTTGTATCCGTGGTCCGCGGTATCGAGCCATTTGAGCGTCGCTCCAAGACGGGCGACGACTTCGGTAAGGAGCGCCGGTTCGGCGAGACCGTCACGGGTGCCGGAGAGGAAGAGCATCGGCGCGTCGATGGCGTCCATGTGGTCCGCGCGCTGGATGGACGGTTTCCCGGCAGGGTGCAGCGGGAAGGAGCCGAAGATCAAGCCGTCGACGGCAAGTCCCAGGTCCACGACAGCATGCGTCGCCATCCTGCCGCCGAAGCTGTGCCCACCGAGGCAATATGGGCCGTCGCAATGTTCCTTCGCGAAGTCCAGCGCGGCGCCGACGGTCGCTACCGACACCGCCTTCGAGTCCACCCGCGACTTGCCCGCCTCCTTGAAGGGGAAGTTGAAGCGCAGCGTGGAGATGCCTCCCGTCGCGAAGGCTTGCGCGATACCCGCCATGCTCGCATGACGCATGTCGGCGCCGGCGCCGTGGCCGAACACCAGGGTGACGATGGGCTCCGGCGCTTGCACCCAGAGTGCGCCGACTTCGGAGAGCGGCCCCGACGGAACGCCGATGCGCAGCTCTTCCGCCACGCGCTCCGCCTAGCCCGGATGTTGCGTCAGGGGCCGCGATGATCGCCGAGGATTTTGGTCCTGTGCGCGTGCTCGCGACTGAGAGCATAGCGGTGTTCTATGGTTGAAGGAGCACGTGCGCAAGCACAGGCCTGTGTGTACACAGGGCCAAAAGACCGGCGAGGGCGCGGCCAGCGCAAACTGTACTTCTGCAACTATGCCCGAATCGGCCATAAAACCACGGAGTACCAATAGCTTCCGTTCATCCTACAAGCGGCTTGGCGCAATATCCGGGCTAGACGAGCCCCTACGACGCCAGTTCGTCCACCGACTGGATGATGCGCCCCACGAGACCGTACTCGACGGACTCCTCGGCGCTCATCCAGTAGTCCCGGTCCGTGTCCTTCTGCACCCGGTCGAGCGGCTGCCCGGTCTGCGCGGCGATGATCTGGTTGATGCGCTCGCGCGTCTTCAGGATCTCGCGCGCGTGGATCTCGATGTCGGACGCGTCCCCGCCGAAACCGCCGGCCGGCTGGTGAATCAGGAAACGCGTATTGGGCAACGCGAAGCGGTTTTCCTTGTCCGTCGCGAGATAGATGTGGGTCGCGATGCTGCCCACCCAGCCGGTCCCGACGATGCGGACCGTCGGCTTGATGTAGCGGATCATGTCGAAGATGGTGTCGCCGGACTCGACGTGTCCGCCGGGCGATCCGATGAAGAGCGTGATCGGATCGTCGCTCTCGAAGGACAGCGCCAGCAGCCGCTCCGCGCTGCGTTGCGCTGCGAGTTGGTCGATCTCCCCGAAGATCGTCAGCGTGCGGTGCTTGAGAAGCGTGTTCTCGAGGAACGCGAACTGCTTCGCGACTTCCGCGACTTCCTCGGCGCCGTCCAGTCGGGACATGGGTTGTCTCATCCGGGAAAGGGCGGCGATGGTACCATCGCGAGCGCGCGCGGCGGAACGTCAACCCGCACGCCGCGGCCGGGGGGAGCGCCCGCGTTCCCGCCCGAACACGGCCGGACTTCGACCCATCGTCGACCATCTACGCAGCCCGGAGCCGGGCGGGCGGACAGGTGGGTGGCTCCGGCCGATCGAACTCGAAGAGAGGAGACAGGAGAGACCATGCCGCTGCACCCCGAATACCAGACAATGCTCGACGCCCTCGCCGAGATGGACGGGCCGAAGCTCTCCGACATGCCGCCGCCGGCCGCGCGCGAGATGTTCCGCGCCATGCAGCAACCGGTGGACATCCCGGTCGGCAACGTTCAGGACGCGGCCATCGACGGTCCCGGCGGGTCCCTGCCGCTTCGCATCTACACGCCTGCCGGAGACGGGCCGTTTCCCGTCACCATGATGTTTCACGGCGGGGGCTGGGTGCTCGGGGACCTCGACACCGCCGACAGCCAGAGCCGCGAACTCTGTAACGGCAGCGGCAGCATCGTCGTCTCGGTGGACTACCGGCTGGCTCCTGAACACCGCTTCCCCGCGGCCGCCGACGACTGCTACGCGGCGACCTGCTGGGCGAAGGAGAACGCCGCATCGCTCGGCGGCGACCCGAACCGCTTTGCCGTGGCCGGGGACAGCGCCGGGGGCAACCTCGCGGCGGTGGTCTCCCTGATGGCGCGGGACCGGAGCGGTCCCGCGATCGACCTGCAGGTGCTCGTCTATCCGGTGACGGACGGCACCAGTTTCGACACGGACTCCTACCGCGACAACGCCGATGGCTATCTCCTGACGACCGAATCCATGCACTGGTTCTGGGATCTGTACGCGGACGCGGACCAGCGCACGAACCCCTACGCCTCCCCCGCCCGGGCAGCCGACCTGTCGGGCCTGCCGCCGGCGCTCGTCATGACCGCGGAGTTCGATCCGCTGCGCGACGAGGGCGAGGCCTACGCCGGCCTGCTCGAAGCTGCCGGCAACACCGTGGAATGCGTCCGCTTCGACGGCATGATCCACGGCTTCTTCGCCCACGGATCCACCATCCCCGCGAGCCGCCCCGGCATGGTGAGAGCCTGCTCCGCGCTGCAGGCGGCATTTGCAGCCTGAGGAGCACGGCATGTCGGACCAGACAGCAAGACGCAACGCGATCGTCATCGGGGTCGGTCCCGAGGACGGGCTCGGCGGCCAACTGTGCATACGCTTCGCCGAACGCGGACACCACGTATTCATCGCCGGCCGCACGGCGGAGAAGGTCGAAGCGCTCGCGGCGACGATCGGTGCCAACGCCACGCCGGTCGTTACCGACGCGACCGACGAAGCCCAGGTGACGGCACTGTTCGACACCGCCGAAGCCGCCGAGGGTCAACTCACGCTCGCGATCTACAACGCCGGCAACAATACGCCGGGCCGCATCGCGGACATGGAAGCGAGCTACTTCGAGAGCGCCTGGCGCGTCGTCGCGTTCGGCGGCTTCCTGTTCGGTCGCGAGGCGGTACGGCGGATGCGGCAGCGCGGCGGCACGCTGCTGTTCACCGGCGCGAGTGCATCGCTCAGGGGACGCGCCAACTTCGGCGCCTTCAACTCCTCGAAGGGCGCGTTGCGCAACCTCGCGCAGGCCATCGCGAAGGAGTGCGCCGCAGACGGCATCCATGTCGGACACGTCGTGGTGGACGGAGCGATCGGCGGCGAGAAGATCAGGAAGGGCTTTCCGGAATACGCCGAACGTCTCGGCGAGGGCGGCATGATCGACATCGGCGGCATCGTCGATGCCTACGAGTTCCTCCACAGCCAGCCGCGTAACGCCTGGTCCTTCGAGGTGGACGTAAGGACTTCGCTCGAGCGCTGGTAGGGGACGGGCTTGTCCCGTCCCGTCTCGAATTCATGCACGATCCCGGGACGGGCGACCACAAGGGTCGCCCCTACGAATCGGCTCGAACGCGGTGTGGACCTCACGTGGGCTTGTAGGGGACGGGCTTGTCCCGTCCCGTCTCGAATTCATGCACGATCCCGGCACGGGCGACCACGAGGGTCGCCCCTACGAATCGGCTCGAACGCGGTGTGGACCTCACGTGGGCCTGTAGGGGACGGGCTTGTCCCGTCCCGTCTCGAATTCATGCACGATCCCGGGACGGGCGGCCACAAGGGTCGCCCCTACGAATCGGCTCGAACGCGGTGTGGACCTCACGTGTGCCTGTAGGACTGTTCACGGTTCTGCAAGTGCTGTTTCGTGCATTTTGGCTGGGATGGTCAGTAGGCCGTTGCCTCCGGTGTTTCGAGGGGTTGGCGGGTTGGCGGGTTGCCGTGTTCGACGCACGTCCCGCCCGGGCGGGACGTGCGCGCGTTGCGCATCGCGCTACGGTCGCTACGCTCCCTGCGCGACGATGCGCAACGCGCGCCGTTCATGCCGGGGCGTGCTGCGGGTCGAACACCGTGCCGTCGCGCAGCATCGTGCAAGCCACGAACAGCAGACGGTCCGCGACCGAGCGCAGCGCGCGGTGGTGGCCGTGGCCGCGGGCGCGCAGCGCCTGGTATCGCGCCTTGCACGCCGGGTCTTTCTGCACCGCCCCGCTCGCCCAGTAGCCGAGGGCATCGCGCAGCCGGTCATGGACTGCGAGGCGGCGCGTCACGATGCGAACCCGGCCGGACTGTTTGGTGACCGGGGCCGCCCCGCCCAGGCAGCGCAGGGCGTGGTAGTCTCGTCGGCGCAGGGGATCATCCGCCTCTGCGAGCAGCGTGGCGAGGACGTACCTACCGACTCCCGGGATGGATCGCAGGATGGTCGCGTCGCGCTGCCCCTTCGCCTGCCCCGGCTGCGGATCCTCGCTGCCGGTGGTCGCCGGATCAGCGCCGCCGAGCTCCGCCAGGAACGCGTCGATCCGGGTCTGAGTCTCGGCGAGTTGCTTGACCACCACGGCCAGACGCTTGGTCAGCAGACGCATGTGCGTCTCCGCGGCGCGCATCGACGCCGGGTCTACGTCGAGCGGCCGTTGCGCCAGCCGAGCCTTCAGCGTGGCTGCGTCGAAGCGCTGGACCCTGTGCTTTTTCAACAAGTTGTCGTACGACGACAGGCGCATGCCGCGCGCTGCCGCTGGCGTCGGTACGCGCTTCCACAGCGCCATCGCCCACGGCGCCGCGAGGTCGTCCTCGACCACTTGGTTGAACGCCGGGTAGTAGCGCCACAGCAGGTCGCGCATGCGGTTGGTCAGCCGCACCCGCTCGCCTTTGAGTTCGTCGTGGGTCCGCGTCCACTCGCGCAGTTCGACGACCACCGGGGCGGACGCCTGTACCCGCCGCAGGCACTGTGGGTCGGTGCGCAGCGCCGAGGCCAGCACGCGCGCGTCGCGGCGGTCGTCCTTGGCGCCCGCCGGCGAGTACCGGTCGCGGAACCGGTCGAGCTGCTTCGGGTTGATCGCGTGCACCGCCAGGCCGTGCGCCAGCAAGCTCTCCACCACCGGACCGCGTGGCGTCTCGATCGCCACCCCGACCGTCTCGGACGGCGCCGCGGCAACCGTCTCGGCGATCCACGCCGCCATCGCCGCCAGCCCCGGCCCGCTGTGCGCGAACACGTTCTCGCCACGCACCGCGCCAGCGCCGTCGAGCACGCACACCTGGTGGTTCTGCCCACCCCAGTCCACGCCGACGTACCAGTTCAATTCGGACATCATGCCTCCTCGTCGTTGTTTCCCCCGATGCTGCAGGCATGCCGCGATGCTCACCTGTCCCTGTACTGGCGCTCGAGGCGCGGACTGTTCACTGGGCGTCCATCGCGGCAGAAAACCGCCGGGGCACGAGTCCTACGTCGGTGCTCGTGGCACAGGGGACGGGTGGTCGCTCCCGGCAGCTCTGCCCAGCTTCGCGGCGGTGCCACGAAGCTGTTCAGAAGCGTACAGGGGACGGGCTTGTCCCGTCCCGCCTCGAATTCATGCACGATCCCGGGACGGGCGACCACAAGGGTCGCCCCTACGAATCGGCTCGAACGCGGTGTGGACCTCACGTGGGCTTGTAGGGGACGGGCTCGTCCCGTCCCGTCTCGAATTCATGCACGATCCCGGGACGGGCGACCACAAGGGCCGGGGACGGGCGACCACGAGGGTCGCCCCTACAGTGCTCGTGCCGGTCCCGCTCAGTCGACGCGGGCCTGCGCGCTACCCGTCAGCACGACCGCGCCGTCCTGGTTGACGGTCGCGATGTCGAGATCCACGAGCCCGTCGTGTACGGCCTTGACCGTCGCCGTGGCATCGAGCGTATCGCCCGGCCACACCTGGTTCGTGAACCGTACGCCGTATTCCGTCAGGCGCCCGTCGCCGACATAGTTCGTCACCATGCGTCCGGTCATGCCCATGGTCAGCATGCCGTGGGCGAAGACCGTGGGGTACTTGGCAACTTCGCGAGTGAAGAGCTCGTCGGTATGCACGGGGTTGTAGTCGCCAGACGCGCCCGCGTACTGGACGATCTGCGTGCGCTTGAGATCCTCGACGAGCCGCTCGGTGTGGTTGTCGCCGACCTTCAGGTCTGCTGCTTTCAAAGCCATTGTTGTCTCCGTGTTCCGCTTAGCCCTGATCGACCGGACGTTCCGTCTGGACGCCCACTCCCGTCGCCGTGACGACGAGTTCCCCGTCCTGGTCCCGATACTCCGTGACCGTCTCGGAAAACGTCAGCTTGCCCGCCCGCCGGCTCTCCCTCTCCCAGCGCTTGCCGGGCTTGGTGGTCGCGGTCAGCACGTCGCCCACGCGTGGATGACGGTGGTAGACGTAGCGCTGTTCCGCATGCAGGCCACCGCCGCCGCCACCGCCGCCGCCCTCGCTCTTCTCGCGAACGACGCCCGTCGGCTCGCCGCCGGACCCGAACCACGCTTCGCCCACCTTCGGGCGCAGGAAGTAGTCGGGATCGAACTGGGCACTCGCCTGCACGAACGTCGGCGGCGCCACGACAGCTTCGCATTCCGTGCCCGCCGCGTAGTCCGCATCGTAGTAGATCGGATTATCGTCGCCGACCGAGCGCGCGAACATCATGATGTGTCCTGCCTCGATCGGGAATTTGTCTATGGCCATCCTACCCCCTGCCAATGGTGGAAAACCCGCAAAGGTATCAAGTATCAACGGCCTTTGAAATCGGGTTTGCGTTTTTCCAGGAACGCCGAGATGCCCTCGGTCTTGTCTTCCGTCTGCACCAGCGCGCCCTGTGCGTACTTCTCCAGCATCAACGCGCCGGCGAGACTAGCCTCCATGCCGAAGTTCACCATGGCCTTCATGGTCCGCGGCACGAACGGCGCGAAGCTCGCGAGGTGGGCCGCGACGCGTCGCGTTTCCGGAAGCAGTTCCTCCGGCTCGACGAGGCGCGTCACAAGGCCGATGGACAGCGCCCGCTCCGCGTCGATGGGCTCGCCCATCAGCATCATCTCCATCGCCCAGCCGCGCCCCACGATCCTCGGCAGGCGCGCCGTGGCGCCGCCACCCGGGATAATGCCGAGCTTCCCTTCCGGTGTCGCGAACCGCGACCGATGCGTCGCGATCCTGAGGTCGCAACCGAGCGCGACTTCGAGCCCGCCACCCATGCAGATGCCGTCGATGGCGGCCACGGTCGGCTTCGGCGTCCGTTCGAGTTGGTCCGCAAGGCCCTGCACGATCGGCTCGAGCGCCTTCCTGAAGTCGCGATGCAGTACCTCGGAGAGGTCCGAGCCGGACGCGAACGCACGGCCACCCGCGCCGGTAATCGCAATGACCCGCACGTCATCGTCGAGCGCCGCCCGACGCACGGCGTGGTGCAGCTCTTCCAGCGTGTCCAGCGAGATGGCGTTGTGCCGGTCGGGACGGTCGATGGTCAGGAGGGCCAGCGGGCCGTCCACCTCGTAGCGGATTTCCTCGAAGTCCATGTAGGCGCGTCTCCATTGGGGCGTCTTGAGAACGACCGGCAGTGTAATGTCCCGGTGCGTTCGGCTCCATGACGCACTGCGACGCATTTCCAGTACCCGGAAATAGGAAGCCCGCCAGCCTGGAGAGGGAGCTGGCGGGCCAAGGACCTCGAAGCCGAGGTCTCGGGATGGAGATGCCTCCTGCGGAAGAGAGCCGGCCCTTGCGGTCCGGACACTCGCCCTCGGCATGCAGCCTGGGCGGCTAGCGTGTCTCACCCCACCGATATGCTGCCAAACTGCTGTTTCTCGCTGATTTCCCGAACTGCCGGTTTTGTGTCCGTTTGTATCAGCGTGCTGAACGCGATCCAGACGTCCGCGCCGCCGGAGTCGCTCGCGTCGATGCCAACTCGCCAGCCGTGGGCGCTGCACAACTGGTGCACGATGGCGAGACCCAGTCCGCTCCCGCCGGTGCTCCTGCCGCGCCCACGATCGAGCCGGAAGAACGGCTGGAATACCTTCTCCCGGTCCGCCTCCGGTATTCCGGGTCCTCCGTCCAGGATATGCACCGCTACATCGGCGCCGACCCGGACCGACACACGTGCCGCCTCGGCGTGCTCGCGGGCGTTGTCGATCAGGTTGACGAGCACCCGCGCGAAGGCACCGGGGGGGACCATGCCCCGCACCTGCTCGTCCCCGCGCCAGTCCACCGCGATCGTCTCGTCGACCTCCGCGACGATGGACTCCACGTACGGCTTCAGCAGCAGTTCCTGCGGCGCCTCTCCGGCACCCCTGGCAAAGCGCAGGGCATCCCCAATGAGCTCGTCCATCCGTTCGAGGTTGCCGGCCATGCGCCCGACCAGCTCCGGATCGACGTCTTCGGGCAGCAATTCGACGGCAAGCCGCATCCTCGCGAGAGGGGTCCGGAGGTCGTGGGAGATGCCGGCGAGCAGCGTCGTGCGGTTCGAGAGCAGTTCGCTGATCTCGCGCGCCATGCGGTTGAAGCTCTGCGCGAGCGTCACCAGCTCCCGCGGACCCTTCTCCGGCAGCGGGGAGAAGCCCTCCGCGCCCCGGAACGCTTCCACGGCCGCCGCCGTCTCGGCCAGCGGTCTGGCGATGCGCCGCACAACCAGGAACGAAGTGCCGAAGACGATGATCGCGCCGACGATCCCGATGGTCAGCCCCACATACGGCAAGTCGACACCCTGTTCTCCCGGGGAAATACCGATCTGCAGCCGGCCGCCGGGGATGGGCAACTCGGCCCACAGCAGTTCGTCACCTTCGAGCAGCCGTACCGGAGCGCCGAGACGCTCGGAGATCCTCGCCCGCAGGAGCGCGTAGTAGGCGTTGTCCTCGTCTGCAGCGGGCAGATCGCGAATGTCGGAACTGATCACCAGATCGTGCATGCGCGTCATCTCCAACTCGAAGGCGGGGCGCGCGTCGGTATAGTCCGGGAGTTCCGCCCACGTCTGCGCGGAAAGCACCACGAGACCGGCTTCGTCGTCCGCGGAGCGCTCGGTCATGGGCCCGATCACGAAGAACTGCGATGCGGCGAGGGCCGTCCCGACAATGGCGACGGCGCTGATCGCGAGTATGACGTTCGTGCGTGCGAGGAGCGAAGTCGGCAGTATGCCCAGACGGAAGCCTCGCGGCTTCTCCCCCGGCCCGGCGACCGTGGCCATCCGTGTGCGCCGTCAGGCGCTGTCGGGGCAGAACATGTACCCCTTGCCCCAGATGGTCTTGATATACGTCGGTGAGGACGGATCGGGCTCGATCTTGCCCCGCAGGCGGGTGACCCGAACGTCGATACTGCGGTCGAACGGCGAACGCTCCGCGCCGGTCAGGAGATCGAGGATGCGGTCCCGGTCCAGCACCCTGTTCGGGTGTTGGGCAAGGACGCTCAGCAAGTCGAATTCGCCCGTGGTCAGCGGGATGGTCCGTTGCTCCCGCGTCAGTCGATAGGCGTTCAAATCGAGCCGGAACGCGCCGAACTCCAGGAGACGGGAGTCGCTCGTACTCTCCTGGCCCGACGTTCGACGCATCACCGCGCGAATCCGTGCGAGGAGCTCCCGGGGGTTGAAGGGCTTGGTCATGTAGTCGTCCGCGCCCACTTCGAGGCCGACGATCCGATCCACGTCTTCCCCCTGCGCTGAGACCATGATGATGGGGATCGCGGATTTTCGCTTGAGCCGCTTCGCGATCGAGAGGCCGTCCTCCCCGGGCAGCATCAGGTCCAGGATGACCAGGTCGACATCGTGCGCTTCGAGGGCCGCGTCCATGGTGATGCCGTCTTCGACGCAGACGACGTCGTAGCCCTTCTGTTTGAGGTACTGCCGCGCCAGGTCGCGCAACTCGACATCGTCGTCGACGACCAGCAACGTCGCCCTTTCACGGCCTAGCGCTGACTCGGTCAATCGCTGTCGACCGTCTTCTTGACCGTCACCACGGGAACTCGAAGCCTGCGTTCAGGCTCTGCGGCCTGTTCCACACGACGCTCGAATCCCTTCCCATAGTCGTCCGGTCGCTCCTCACGGGGCACATCGGATGCCCGCGAGCGGTACCGCACGACCTGCTCGATACGTACGACCGAGCCGTCCGGGCGGCGCACCGTGCGGCCGAAACGCCGCTGAACCTCCACCGGGATGGCCTGCTTGCGTCCGTTGGCGACCATGCGCCGCCGCACCTCGAGGAAGAAGTCCCGGCGTTCCTCGGGGCTGAGCGCCTGCCAGTCCGAAGCCAGCCGTGTGAGCTCCTGGTCGGAATACTGCGCGAAGGGGTTCGGTGCGGCAGCCATGGCAAAGGACGCGGCAGCCATGGCGAAGATCACGCAGACCGCCCGGAACCCCCGGGCCGCACCGCGACGCACCGTCATGAACAAACGCGCTGTTGTCGCTCGTTGGGGCGACCCTCGTGGTCGCCCGCGCCGGGCTTGGCGGCTGACTCGGCACGGGACGGGACAAGCCCGTCCCCTACTTTCACGCAGCTCTCGAAGCATGTGTTGCGATCAACCCTCATGCGGTGGGGTTGCGCGGACCGCGGCGCCGTCTCGGCTCCGCCCCGCGAATCGGGTTTCGGCCGAATCCACCCAACGCTGCGGGAGGATTCGGCCGGCTACTACCCGTTTCAGGCCGCTACCGTCCTGTCAGGCGGCCTCGAACAGTCCAGCGGCTCCCTGGCCGCCGCCAATGCACATCGTGACGACGCCATAGCGCTGGTTGCGTCGCTTCAGCTCGCGCAGAACCGATCCCGTCAGCCGGGAACCCGTCATGCCGAACGGATGTCCGATCGCGATGCTGCCGCCGTTGACGTTGTACTTCTCGTTGTCGATGCCGAGCTGGTCGCGGCAGTAGACGCACTGCGAGGCGAACGCTTCGTTCAGTTCCCACAGGTCGACGTCGTCCTGCTTGATGCCGACGTTCTCGAGCAGTCGCGGAATGGCGAACACGGGGCCAATGCCCATCTCGTCGGGCTCGCACGCGGCGACGGTGAAGCCACGGTAGATGCCCATGGGCTGGATGCCGAGCTGCGCGGCGCGGTCGGCGGTCATCAGCAAGGTCATCGACGCGCCGTCGGAGAGCTGCGAGGCGTTACCCGCGGTGACCGTGCCGTCCTCTTCGAACGCCGGCGCGAGAGCGGAGAGGCCGTCGAGCGTCGTCGTCGGCCGGTTGCACTCGTCGCGGTCCACCACGACGTCCGCCTGACTTTCCTCGCCCGTCTGCCTGTCGGTCTTGAGCATCGTCGCCGGCATGGGGGACATCTCTTCGGCCATCCAGCCGGCTTCCGCCGCACGCGCGTAGCGCTGCTGGCTTTGCAGGGCGTAGACGTCCTGCATCTCGCGCGTTACCTGGTAGCGGCGCGCGACCACCTCCGCCGTGGTGCCCATCGCCATGAAGATATCCGGCTTCTCTTCGACCAGACGCTGGTTCTGCTTCGACTTGCCGGGCTCCTGCCGGGTGCGCATGGAGATCGAGTCCACACCGCCGGCGATCGCAACCTGGGTGTTGCCGGACGCGATCTGGTTCGCCGCGATGGCAATGGACTGCAGGCCCGACGAGCAGAAGCGGTTGATGGTCAGGCCGGCCGTCGTGATCGGGAGCTTCGACAACACGACCGCGAGCCGCGCCAGGTTCCCGTCCTGCTCGCCCGAGTGGCTGGCGGCACCCACCACCACATCTTCCACTTCGTCGGGAGAGACGTTGGGATTCCGGTCCAGCAACGAGTCGATGAGATGCGCCAGCATGTCATCGGACCGCGTCTGGTTGAAGCTCCCGCGGAAGGACTTCGCGAGGCCCGTCCGAACACTGTCTACCACTACTACATCGCGCATCTTCTTCCCCCTTCGTCCATATTCGTGGTGTGGCCCGCAGCGTGTCGGACCTCGATTTGAGACGGGCGAGTGTACTACGGAAAGCGAACGGTCCCAAAGCGGGACTCGGCAACGTCAGCCGGGTACAGGCGGCGCCAGGCCCTGGCTTTCGAAGCCTGCATCCGCGTATGCATACAGCGTGCGCAGCGCATCGATCGTCACCCGGCCGCGCCACTCCAGTTCGACCGCCGGGCTGATGGCCTGCCACCCGATCGGCCAGCCGCCGTCCTCGCGCTGCAACGCCGCAAGGGCCATCAGGTCCCCTGCCAGCACCTGCCGCGAGAACAGGCGATGGCAGAACCCCATCGGCTGTGGCGCCCAGTCGAGCGGTGCGTGCACATAGCCGGAGGCATTGCGGTCGTAGGCGATCTCGTCCGATGCCGCCAGGTACGCGCCCACCTTCTCGAGGAGCGCCTCCGCTCGCCCACGGTCCCGCGCATGCTCCAGAAACGCGATGGCGCAGCGCAGATCGTCGAAGCCGGTCGGTGTCTTCGCTTCGAGGTCGCGCCAGCAGAACTCGGTGGCCAGGTCCAGCCAGGGATGCTCGACCCCATGTCGCGTGAGCATGCCGACGATCGACGCGGTCGGATTGATGCAGGCCGGAGGGTCGGGCGGCATCTTCCACCAAGGGGCGTGCGGATAGTCGTTCACGCTCGGAAGAGCGAACGGCAACCCGCCCGACTCCGTGGCACTGGCCGCCATCCAGTCGCAGAGATCGTCCACCATGGGCTCCTCGAATCCGTCGACCAGATCCAGCAGCGCCAGGGCCACCTCCCCGTCCACAGGCTGGCTGGCGGGACACCGCTTGTCCGGTTCGAGCGCGTTGCCGAAGCCTCCGTCCGAGTTGCGATAGGCCCGCAGCGCATCGATGACCGGCTCGCGCGCACCGCCCTCGAACAGGTAGGCGAACAGGTATCGGTCGATCAGGCGGGCGTGACGGAGGATGAAGTCGCGGGCCCGCTCCAGCCGGTCCCGCGGACGGTCGGAGGAATCAATCGAATTCGATGCGGACACTAGTGTGCTGGGTCGCAAATAGCTTTGTCTTTACGGTAGCGCATTTTCGTCGCTGGCAAGGCGCGTCCGACGAGCAGTGGTAGGCCCCACGGGAGGAGGCGCAACGCCGCCAGCGGCGAAAAGGCGCAGCGCAAACGTGAAGGTATTTGTGACCCGGCGCACTAGGTCACAACTTCCACTTGATGTCCAACAGCGCGGTCGCGCCCACGTCCTGCTCGAGGATCGTCACGCCGTCCTGCTCGATCTCCACGTTCTGGTCGAGCAGGTTCTTGAGGCGCACCTTGACCGAGAGGTGCTCCGTGGCGAACCAGCTGTAGACGAAATCCAGCGAGTGGAAGGGCTGCTCGTAGGCGTCGTCGAAGTTCTCGATACCCGCGAAGAAGATCCGGTCGCCAAAGCTGTTGTAGACCAGGGTCGCGCCATGCTTGCCGTCGAACGAGTCGAACCCGAGTTGCAGGTTCACCACCCACTCGGACTGTTGCATCATGCGGCGTGACGTATTCGTGATGGTCCCCGCCCGACCGCTCGCCGGAATGTCGAGCTGCGAGTCCGAGATCGTGACGTTCCCCGCGACGTAGAACTGGTCCATCCACCCGCCGAGGAACCCCTGCATGAAGCCGAGGCTCTTGAGACCCTCGAGTTCCATGCCGTAGATCTCCACCGCATCCGCGTTGACGAAGTTGAACAGGATGTTGTCCTCGGTCGCCGCGCCCTGCACGGTCTCGATCGGGTCCGACACGTCCTTGTGGAACGCGGACACCGCGAGGTTGTCGCCGTTGTCCCAGAACCACTCGGCGCGCACGTCGAAGTTGGTCAGGGCAGAGGGAACGAGGAACGGGTTACCGCGGACCCTCGAGTCGCTCAGGGGATCGATGTAGGTCGACTGGGACACCTCCCGGATATCCGGGCGGGCGACGGTCTCGCTCCAGCCGAAGCGGAGCTGGAACTCGTCCGACCAGAAGCCGGGACGAATGTACGTGACCGCCAGGGACGGGTGGATGTCCTCCACATCGATGGTGGAGTCCGCGATTTCCTGCGCCGAGAGCGGGATCCGGCTGTCGCCGAACTCCAGCAGGTCGATCGGGACGGATACCTGCATGAAGCTCTCCCGGCGCGCGCCGCCGGAGATCCGCCACGTCTCGTCGATCAGGATGTCGAACTTGCCGTAGGTCGCTTCCGTGATCTGCGCCGCATGGTAGCTCTCGAGGCCAAAGCCGCCGCCGAGCAGCGTGATGAAGCCGTTCTCCGGGTCCATCAGGTGCGCCTCGGAGAACACCTCGCTCGGCGTCCCCTGGTTGATGTTGTGGAAACCCGGCGCCGTGCTGCCGATGCCGAGCGAGATCTGCTCGTAGAACCGGGCCTTGCGGGCGTAGTCGTAGCCGGCCGAGAGCTCGATGTCCCAGCTTCCCGCGCGCAACGGCACGGTCACGTCCGAGCCCCAGGTCTCGACGTCGTCGTCGAGGTCCGAGAAACGGAAATCCCCGGCGGTACCGGACGACCGGACGTTGGTGCTGACCACGTTGCCGTACGGCGCGTCGAGCACGTCCAGCGAACCCATGCGTACCTCGTTGGGTATGTCCGTGGTGGCCTTCGCCTCGGAGTAGTACCAGGTCACCGTCGTATCCCGCGTGAAGTAGAGCTTCTCGAGGAACGGGAACATCTCGAGGGTGTCGTCGCCGAGCGTGTGCTCGCCCCGGATCTGGTTGACGATCAGTTCCCGTTGCTCGAAGCGGATGTCCGCGACGCGGCCCTGGGTCGGGTTGTCGTCCGCGCAGTCGTTGAACTGGCCCTGCCGGCAGGTCAGGGAGAGCGACGCGCCGTCGTCGGTGTCGCGCAGCACCATGCTCATCGTGCCGATCTCGTGGTCGGCCCTGAAGCGCAGCCCGAAGCTGGCGGTGCCGTTGATGTTGACCGACTCCACCGTGCGCTGCCGGCGTGAAAAGTCCGTCTCGGGGCTTGCGACCTTGCGTTTGATCCGGTTCCGGTTGCGCCATTTGTTGGCGTAGGACCCGTGCGCCAGGAAGCCGAACTCCCAGTTCTCCCCCAGGAACCAGCGGTAGCCGCCGGTCATCTCGCCCTTCACGTCCGGCGACAGGTCTTGCGGGCCGATGTCGATGTCGCGGTGCAGCGCGGTGGCGAGCTGGCGGTTGATCTCCCGGGCCTGGGCCAGCGTCGCCTCACCGCCGGCGCGGCGTAGCGTGTTGAGGATGTTGACCTCGGAGAAGTTGCCGCGATAGATCTGGATCGCTTCGCTGATCTGGCCCGAAAGCGCGCGCGTCCCGTCGTCCTCGCCCATCCAGTCGTCGTCGCCGCCGTGGTAGGACAGGCCGTCGTCGCTGCTGCCACTGTCCCAACCGGTGTTGATCTTCACGCTGAAGACGCGGTCTTCGGGCACCCGCTTGGTGCGCATGCCCACGTTGCCGCCACCGAAGGCCGCCGGCATATCCGGAGAGAAGCCCTTCTGCACGGTCAGGGTCTCCATGATGGCCGTGGGAAAGATGTCGAGCGGCAGCACGTTGCGCGTCAGGTCCGGCGAGGGCACCATCGCACCGTTCAGCAGCGCGCTCGAGTAGCGTTCGCCGAGGCCGCGCACATAGGCGAACTTGCCTCGCGCAACGGTCAACCCGGGGACACGCCGCAGAGCCTGGGCGACAGTGCTGTCGCCGGCCCGCGAGATGCTCGCCGAATCGAGCATGTTGATCGGCACATCGCTCTCGATCCGCTCGGAGACGGCAAGGGCATCCCCGGCTTCGCTCGTCAGATTGCTCGCGGTCAAGTACGGCTTGGCGCCGCCGGGATCCAGGAGACGCGCTTCGCCTTCCCGATCCGCGGCAGTGGCGGCGGGGGGCAGCGAGACGGCCAGACACAGCAGAGTGAGGACAGTCGTTTTCATTGGAGCGCGAGGCTACGCCCCGAACATGAAGCCTTTATGACACCCGGAGTCCGCCGCGGGACCCTCGCCGGGACTCACATCACCACGCGTTCGTAGCGCCCCTCCAGGCTCCGGTACAGCGCCGCGTCCTGCAGTCGAAAGGAGATTCCGAGCGCCGGCGAAGGCGGCAACGTCACCGCACGCCGCCGCGCCCGCCCGAGCGTCACATGCGCGCGGAACCTGCCCTCGCCCCCGGGTTCCGCCGTCGGAAGACCGCGGACCAACGCTCCGAGTGCGGCTTCGAGTGCGCCGCCGGAGTCGATGCGCACCGCGATCACGCGCGCCCGGCGAGGACCGGGGAATCCCTCGACGGCGGACGCAGTGCATTCAATGGGGAACCGCGTAGCCAGCGCGGCCGCCTCGTCCACCCAGTGCCGCGCCGCATCCGCATCGAGCTCCCCGAGAAAGCGCAGCGTGACGTGATACTTCTCCGGCGCGACCCACCGGACACCGTCGACTTCCGGGCGCGCTCCGACAAGAGCACCCCGTACGTGGGCCGGAACGAAGGCGGCCACGAAACAGCGCATTGCGATCCTCCCCGGCACCGACGTGAGCGGCCAGCAGCGGGCCGCCGGCGGTACCCCGCCGGACGAAGGTTTCCGTGGGGCTAGAATACCTGCCGCAACTGGGGAGACGCCTGCGGGCGAGAACGAATGCCCATGAACTCCATTCCCGCCGATCTCGGGGCCGGCGGCGCGGACAGTCATGCGATGCGCGAACTCGCCGGGGCCGTCCTGCGCTACCGCATCGACCGGGGAGGGCCCGTCCGGCTGGCGGAGTACGATCCCGCCGGGACCGGCCCCTTCGAGGCGTCCGACAAGCGTCGTGCACGAAAGCTGCTGGCCGCCCACAACGACTGGCTGAGAGGACGACAGCGGGCGCTGGCGGCGCAGGGGCACTGGGCCGTACTCGTGGTGCTGCAGGGCCGCGACGCAGCCGGCAAGGACAGCACGATTCGCCACGTCCTGTCCGGGCTCAATCCCCAGGCCTGCGAGGTCACGCCGTTCGATGTGCCGAACGCGGAGGAACTGCGTCACGACTTCCTGTGGCGCTATCACCGCCACCTCCCGCAACAGGGCAAGGTGGGCGTCTTCAACCGCTCCCACTACGAGGAAGTGCTGGTGGTGCGCGTCCACGCGCAGCATCTCCAATCGCAGCACCTGCATCCCACGCTGATCGGGGACGACATCTGGGACCGGCGCCTGCACGACATCGCCTCCTTCGAGGACTACCTGACCCGCAACGGCACGGCGATCGTCAAGATCTTCCTCAACGTCTCCAAGGAGGAACAGAAGCGCCGCTTCCTGAAGCGCCTCGACGAGCCGACGAAACACTTCAAGTTCTCGCCGTCGGACATTCGCGATCGCAAGGACTGGGATGCCTATACGCACGCCTACGAAGCCGCCCTCGGCGCGACGGCAGCACCCCTCGCGCCGTGGTACGTGGTGCCGGCGGACAACAAGTGGTTCGCGCGCCTGGCCGTCGCGTCGATCCTGGTGCAGGAGGTGGCAAGGCTCGATCTGGCCCGCCCGGATCCGTTCCTGGCGGACCCCGCAGCGCTGGAGGCGGCGCGCCGGGCGCTGGCGAACGAGTGAGCGCAAGCGGCGCCGCGTGAGCGCGCAACGGCCGACGGACGGTGGCAGCCGAATCCGTGATCCGGCGTTCGAACAACGCACAACCGCATCCCGGACGCTGGCCGCCGGCGCGCTCCTGCTGCTGGCCGCCTGCGAAGTTCCCGCGCCCGAGCCGCCGGCAGTGCTCCCGGCAGCGATGGACTACGTGGGGACCGAGTCGTGCGCCGCCTGCCACGCCGAGGCCTTCGAGCGATGGTCCGGTTCGCACCACGCCCTCGCCATGCAGCCGGCTTCCGAAGCGACGGTGGTCGGGGACTTCGAGGATGCCCGCTTCGTGAAGGACCGGGTAACGACCCGCTTTCATCGGGACGGCGACGCCTTCCTCGTCGACACCGGGGGTCCCGCCGGGACGACCGAGACCTATCGGGTCGGCTACACGTTCGGCATCGAGCCGCTGCAACAGTACCTCATCGAAACCGAGCCAGGCCGCATGCAGGCGCTCGGCGCCGCCTGGGACGCCCGGCCCGGGGGCAAACGCTGGTTCCACCTGTACCCCGACGAAACGATCGGCCACGACGACATCCTGCACTGGACCGCGGACTCCCAGAACTGGAACTCGATGTGCGCGGACTGCCATTCGACGAACGTTCGCAAGAACTTCGACGCCGGCACCGGCACGTTCGCCACCTCCTACTCCGCGGTGAACGTGAGCTGCGAAGCGTGCCATGGGCCGGCATCGGGTCACGTCGAGTCGCCCGGCATTCCGTACGGCGCCGCGGCGGCCGAGGTCGACACCTGCGCTCCCTGCCACAGCCGGCGTGCGCAACTCGCCGAAGGGTACCGACCGGGACAGCCCTTCCTCGACCACTACCTGCCCGCCGCCATCGCACCGCCGCTCTACCATGCCGACGGGCAGATCCTCGAAGAGGTCTACGTCTACGGTTCCTTCCTGCAAAGCCGGATGCACCGGCAAGGAGTGGTATGCGGCGACTGCCACGACCCGCACACCGCCGAGCTGCGCTTCGCGGGCAACGCCCTGTGCACGCAGTGCCACTCTGAAACTCCGCGCGCCGACTTCCCCACGCTCAAGCCCGCGGTCTACGACGACCTCAGCCATCACTTTCACGCCGACGCGCAGTGCGTGGACTGCCACATGCCAAGCCGTACCTACATGGGAGTCGATCCCCGGCGCGACCACGGCTTTCGCGTGCCGCGGCCGGACCTGACCGTCGCCTACGGCACCCCGAACGCCTGCAATGGCTGTCACGAAGACCGGCCGGCCGCCTGGGCGCGCGACGAAATCGTGCGGCGCACAGGCAAGCCGCCCATCGCCGAAGCCGCGGACATCCTGGCGCTCGCCACCACGCAACGGTTCGACGC
The DNA here is from genome assembly GCA_965248075.1 of Candidatus Azotimanducaceae bacterium. Lineage (GTDB taxonomy): Bacteria > Pseudomonadota > Gammaproteobacteria > Pseudomonadales > Azotimanducaceae > VXNE01. Next base: position 1,036,973 of record CBDFIL010000001.1, read on the forward strand.
GGAGCGCACGCTCTCCGACGCGGCGACGGACCCGGACCTGCCGGGGATCGTGCGTCGCAGCGCCCTGCTCGGGCTCGGGCTCTACGAATTCGGCTTCTCGCAGGACGCCATCGCGGCAGGATTGCGCGATGCCGACCCGCTGGTCCGGCTCGGTGCGCTGGAGAACGTCACCCGCCTGCCGGACGCACCCCGGTTCGGGGCCATCAGGCGCCTGCTCAAGGACCCGCTACGTGCGGTGCGCATTGCCACCGTGCCGTTCGCGGTCCCCTACCTGGCCGGCCCCATCGCAGCCGCGGACCGCGCCCTGATCGAAGCCGTGCTGGAAGAACATCGACAGGTACAGGCCCTGAACGCCGAACGCCCCGAGGCACATACGAACCTTGCGGCCATCCATGCCGCGATCGGCGACCCGGACGCCGCCGAGGCGGCCCTGCAAGAGGCCCTGGCCATCGAACCGAACTGGATCCCGGCGCTCGTGAACCTCGCCGACCTGTACCGGGCGTCCAACCGGAACGTGGAGGCCGGACCGTATCTGGCACGCGCCGCCGCGACGGACCCCCCGAGCAGCGCCGCCGCCTACGCGTACGGACTGTGGTTCATCCGCCAGGGCCAGTCGGCGCGGGCCCTCGAGCAGTTGCAGCGCGCCTACGAACTCGACCCCGACCACCTGCGCAACGCGTACGTGTACGCGCTCGCCCTCAACAATACCGGCGAGGGTCATGCGGCCGTCGACGTTCTCGAACGGAGCCTGCTGAGATTCGGCGACCACCGCGCCACCCTGGAAGCCCTGGCCACCATCTCACGCGACGTCGGCGAGACCGAGGCCGCGCTCAACTATGCCAAGCGGCTGGCGGACGTTTTTGGCGGACGTTACGAAGGATTGGTGCAGGAGCTCGAGACGGAGTAGGGACGACCCTTGCGGTCGCCCGTCCGGGGATCGTGCATGAATTCGAGACGGGACGGGACAAGCCCGTCCCCTACAGGCCCACGTGAGGTTCACGCCGCGTTCGAGCCGATTCGTAGGGGCGACCCTTGTGGTCGCCCGTGCCGGGATCGTGCATGAATTCGAGACGGGACGGGACAAGCCCGTCCCCTACAGGCCCACGTGAGGTTCACGCCGCGTTCGAGCCGATTCGTAGGGGCGACCCTTGTGGTCGCCCGTCCCGGGATCGTGCATGAATTCGAGACGGGACGGGACAAGCCCGTCCCCTACAAGCCCACGTGAGGTTCACGCCGCGTTCGAGCCGTTTCGTAGGGGCGACCCTTGCGGTCGCCCGTCCGGGGATCGTGCATGAATTCGAGACGGGACGGGACAAGCCCGTCCCCTACAGGCCCACGTGAGGTCCACACCGCGTTCGAGCCGATTCGTAGGGGCGACCCTTGTGGTCGCCCGTGCCGGGATCGTGCATGAATTCGAGACGGGACGGGACAAGCCCGTCCCCTACAGGCCCACGTGAGGTCCACACCGCGTTCGAGCCGATTCGTAGGGGCGACCCTTGTGGTCGCCCGTCCCGGGATCGTGCATGAATTCAAGACGGGACGGGACAAGCCCGTCCCCTACAAGCCCACGTGAGGTCCACGCCGCGTTCGAGCCGATTCGTAGGGGCGACCCTTGTGGTCGCCCGTCCCGGGACCGTGCATGAATTCGAGACGGGACGGGACAAGCCCGTCCCTGTACGCTTCTGAACAGCTTCGTGGCACCGCCGCGAAGCTGGGCAGAGCTGCCGGGAGCGACCACCCGTCCCCTGTGCCACGAGCACCGACGTAGGACTCGTGCCCCGGCGGTTTTCTGCCGCGATGGACGCCCAGTGAACAGTCCGCGCCTCGAGCGCCAGTACAGGGACAGGTGAGCATCGCGGCATGCCTGCAGCATCGGGGGAAACAACGACGAGGAGGCATGATGTCCGAATTGAACTGGTACGTCGGCGTGGACTGGGGTGGGCAGAACCACCAGGTGTGCGTGCTCGACGGCGCTGGCGCGGTGCGTGGCGAGAACGTGTTCGCGCACAGCGGGCCGGGGCTGGCGGCGATGGCGGCGTGGATCGCCGAGACGGTTGCCGCGGCGCCGTCCGAGACGGTCGGGGTGGCGATCGAGACGCCACGCGGTCCGGTGGTGGAGAGCTTGCTGGCGCACGGCCTGGCGGTGCACGCGATCAACCCGAAGCAGCTCGACCGGTTCCGCGACCGGTACTCGCCGGCGGGCGCCAAGGACGACCGCCGCGACGCGCGCGTGCTGGCCTCGGCGCTGCGCACCGACCCACAGTGCCTGCGGCGGGTACAGGCGTCCGCCCCGGTGGTCGTCGAACTGCGCGAGTGGACGCGGACCCACGACGAACTCAAAGGCGAGCGGGTGCGGCTGACCAACCGCATGCGCGACCTGCTGTGGCGCTACTACCCGGCGTTCAACCAAGTGGTCGAGGACGACCTCGCGGCGCCGTGGGCGATGGCGCTGTGGAAGCGCGTACCGACGCCAGCGGCAGCGCGCGGCATGCGCCTGTCGTCGTACGACAACTTGTTGAAAAAGCACAGGGTCCAGCGCTTCGACGCAGCCACGCTGAAGGCTCGGCTGGCGCAACGGCCGCTCGACGTAGACCCGGCGTCGATGCGCGCCGCGGAGACGCACATGCGTCTGCTGACCAAGCGTCTGGCCGTGGTGGTCAAGCAACTCGCCGAGACTCAGACCCGGATCGACGCGTTCCTGGCGGAGCTCGGCGGCGCTGATCCGGCGACCACCGGCAGCGAGGATCCGCAGCCGGGGCAGGCGAAGGGGCAGCGCGACGCGACCATCCTGCGATCCATCCCGGGAGTCGGTAGGTACGTCCTCGCCACGCTGCTCGCAGAGGCGGATGATCCCCTGCGCCGACGAGACTACCACGCCCTGCGCTGCCTGGGCGGGGCGGCCCCGGTCACCAAACAGTCCGGCCGGGTTCGCATCGTGACGCGCCGCCTCGCAGTCCATGACCGGCTGCGCGATGCCCTCGGCTACTGGGCGAGCGGGGCGGTGCAGAAAGACCCGGCGTGCAAGGCGCGATACCAGGCGCTGCGCGCCCGCGGCCACGGCCACCACCGCGCGCTACGCTCGGTCGCGGACCGTCTGCTGTTCGTGGCTTGCACGATGCTGCGCGACGGCACGGTGTTCGACCCGCAGCACGCCCCGGCATGAACGGCGCGCGCTGCGCATCGTCGCGCAGGGAGCGTAGCGACCGTAGCGCGATGCGCAACGCGCGCACGTCCCGCCCGGGCGGGACGCGCGTCGAACACGGCAACCCGCCAACCCGCCAACCCCTCGAAACACCGGAGGCAACGGCCCACTGACCATCCCAGCCAAAATACACGGAACAGCACTTGCAGAACCGTGAACAGTCCTACAGGCCCACGTGAGGTTCACGCCGCGTTCGAGCCGTTTCGTAGGGGCGACCCTTGCGGTCGCCCGTCCGGGGATCGTGCATGAATTCGAGACGGGACGGGACAAGCCCGTCCCCTACAGGCCCACGTGAGGTTCACGCCGCGTTCGAGCCGATTCGTAGGGGCGACCCTTGTGGTCGCCCGTCCCGGGATCGTGCATGAATTCGAGACGGGACGGGACAAGCCCGTCCCCTACAGCGGCCCTTCCCGTCCACCCCCGGGGCCGAATCCGGGCATGCCGCCCTCGTCGTCGTCCGGCGGTCCCTGCCAGCGCGCCGACGGATCCGGCACGGACGCGTCTTCGCCGCCCTGCAGTTCCGCCGCGACCGCGCTGTCCTGGAACTGCAGTTCGTGCAGCGTGTAGTAGATGCCGCGCTGCGCGATCAACTCGTCGTGCGTGCCGTGCTCCTGCACCGTCCCCCGGTGCAGCACCAGCACGCGGTCGCACTCCTGGATGGTCTGCAGCCGGTGCGCGATGACGATGGACGTACGCCCTTCGGTGATGCGGTGCAGTGCGTCCTGGATGGCGAGTTCGGACCCGGTGTCTATGCTGGAGGTGGCCTCGTCGAGCACCAGGATTTCGGGGTCCGCGGCAAGTACCCGCGCGAACGCCAGAAGTTGCTGCTGGCCCTGGGAGAGGTTGTGGCCCCGCTCCGCGAGCACCGTGTCATAGCCGTCCGGCAATCGGCGGATGAAGGGGTCGGCATTGACCGCGCGCGCGGCCCATTGTGCGCGCTCGGTCGTGATGGCCGGGTCGTTCAGGGCGATGTTCTCGAGCACCGTCCCCGAGAAGACGTGGAAGTCCTGCAATACCACCCCGATGCGCTGGCGCAGATGCCGCGTCGCGATGGCGTTCACATCCAGCCCGTCGAGGAAGATCATCCCGTCGTCGAAGTCGTAGAACCGCGCCAGGAGCCGGATCACCGTGCTCTTGCCCGAACCGGTCGGGCCGACGATGGCCAATTTCTCGCCCGGCGCGATGCGGAAGGACACGTCCTTGAGGATGTCCTCCCCACCGGGATAGGCGAAGTGCACGTGGCGGAACTCGATCTCGCCGCGCAGACGGTCCGGCAGAGGCGCCGGCCGTTCCGGTTCGTGGATGCGTTCGTCCCAGTCGAGGGCCTGGAAGATGCGCTCTCCCGACGCCATGGAGCGGAACAGCGTGTTGAACTGCTGCCCCACCGCCACCACCGGATTGATCATCATGTTGATGTACTGATTGAACAGGATCATCGATCCCAGCGACATCGCCTCCTGCACCACTTCGCCCCCCGCGTACCAGACGATGGCCGCCGTGGCGACGCTGGCAAGGCTCGTATTGAAGGTCTCGAAGACGACCTCGTGATCGATGGCGCGGAACTCCTGGCGGCGGTTCTCCTGGTTGCGCCGCCGGTACTCCTGCGCGTTCGCCGCCTCGCGACCGGACAGCTGCACCACCTCGATACCCATCAGGTCTTCCTGCATGTACTGGTTCAGCCCCGATACCGAGTCGCGCACGAGCCGGAAGATCTCGCGCATCGCCACCCGGAAGGCATACGTCGCCGCCGCCGCCACCGGGATGACCAGCAGCAGGACGCCCGTCACCTCCGTGCTGATGTGGAACATGAGGAACAGGGCCAGGAAGAACGGCACGAACTCCCCGGCCAGCATGCCAAAGCCGAGCAGCAGTTCGAACAGGTTCTCCACGTCGTTCGTGACCCGCGTCATGACCCGGCCCACGGCGACACGGTCGTAGAACGACGCCGGCTTGTGCTCGAGCGCCGCGAACAGGTCGAGCCGCAGGTCCCGCAACGCCTTGAGCGCGCTGCTCGCGAGCGTCAGCCGATGGGCGAACATGAGCACCGCCTGCGCCAGCACGAGCGCGACGAACAGCAACGTGGCGGCGGTCAGGGGCTCCACGCCCAGGGTCCCCGCCAGCGACTGCGTGGCGTCGATCAGGCCGTAGTCCGGCATGTCCGCGGCGGAGGCATTCGGGACGAGGATCGTGTCGACGACCACGCGTCCCTGGATGACCGGCAGCAGCACGCTCATGGCGGCCGCGCCCACGACCAGGACGAGGCTCGCGAAGAGCGTGATGCGATAGGGCTTCATCCAGCCGAGCAGCCGCGCAAACAGGCGCAGGTTCAGGGCCTGGTGGGTCAACTCCGCATCGAACGCCGAGTGGTCCCGCACGGCGGCGTCGCGCGCGCTGTCCGCGGCCGTCGTCACGCCTCGCTCCCCGCGGCGGATCTGAGCGCGGGCGCTTCCGCGTCCAGGTCGTGCAGCAGCCGGCTCTTGCGGGCCCGGTCGCGGTCCTGGTTGCTCTGCACCGCCTCGAGGTCGGCGTAGTAGCCGCCCCGCGCCAGCAGTTCGGCATGCGTCCCGGACTCCAGCACGTGGCCGTTGTCGATCACATAGATCCGGTCGGCGTGGCGCGACGTGGAGACACGATGCGACACCAGCAGCGTCGTACGCCCCCGGCGCAGTCGCCGCAGGTTGCCGAGGATCCGCTCCTCGGTCTGCGTATCGACGCTCGAGAAGCAGTCGTCCAGCAGCAGCACCGGGGCATTCCGGATCAGCCCACGCGCCAGGGTGGCGCGTTGCTTCTGGCCGCCCGAGAGCGTGATGCCGCGCTCCCCCACCACCGTGTCGAGGCCTTCGGCCAGCTCCCGCAGCGTGTCGCCGAGTCCCGCCGCGTCCGCCGCGCCGACGATCTCCTCGTCGCCGCGCGCGGGATCGTCGTAGGTCAGGTTGTCGCGCAGCGTCGTCGAGAACAGGAAGGGATCCTGCGGCACGAGCGTAACGGCCTCGCGCAGGCGCGCCAGCGGCAGGTCGCACACGTCCCGACCGTCCAGGAAGACCATGCCCGGCGGCGTATCGAGCAATCGCACGGCCGCCTTCAGCAACGTGGACTTGCCGGCTCCCACGCGGCCGAGCAGCGCCACGGTTTCGCCGCCGTGCACGACGAGTTCGATGCCATCGATGGTCGGCCGGGCAGCCCCGGGGTGCGCATATCGGAACCCCTCGAAGGAGAGCCGTCCCCGTACCTCCGCCAGCGCCGCGCCCGTCGCCGCGTCCGACACCTCACGCGGCGTGTCGAGCACCTCGAAGATGCGTTGCGTCCCGGCCGCCGCCGCGGTGAACAGGGACAGGGACCATCCGATCGACGTGATGGACCCGGAGACCATCATGAGATAGGCGGAGAAGGCGGTGAACTCGCCCACCGTGAGCGCACCCGCCAGCACGAGCGAGCCGCCGTGAAACAGGATGATGATGGGCGAGATCGGGACCAGTACGGACAGGGCCAGGTTCATGAAGCCCTGGTACCGCGTAGACCGATACACCGTCTGGGCATAGTGGGTGCCCACCTGCCGAAAGCGTGCGATCTCGTGGTCTTCCTGCGCCATCGCCTGGATCGTGCGGATGCCGTTGAGGTTCTCCTGCGTGAAGGCGGTGACGTCCGCCATCGCCTCCTGCCGATCCCGGTAGTAGGGGAACATCCCGCGCGCCATCACGAAGGCGGTGAGCGCGACGACCGGCAGGGGGATCACGACCCAGGCGGTCAACTCCGGCGACATGTCGATCATGAAATAGAGGCCGGCCACGAGCGTGAACACAACCAGGATGATCGTGACCCAACCGAACGACACCACCATGCGCACCATGGCGATGTCGTTGACGGCGCGCGACATGAGGTCGCCGGTACCGAAACGATTGAAGAAGGCGGGGCCCTGGTACTGCACGTGGTTGAACAGCCGCTTGCGCAGGTCATACGCGATCGAGATCGATATCCGCCGCAGCACGCGCCGCGACAGCACGTAGATGCCGAATCGCGCGGCGACGATGGCGAGGATGGCGAGCGCCGGCATGGCCAGGTTCGGTTCGAGGCCGTCGTCGACAAGACTGTCGATCGCCGTCTTCACGAACTGCGGCACGAGGGCATCGGCGAGCCGCGTCACCAGCAATCCCGCGAGCGCGGCCCCGAGTACCCAGGCATGGCGCCCGGCATACGGCAGGAGGCGTTTCAGGTGGCCGAGGTGCCGCGCCGAGGCGCGCGCGCGACGCGGACCCGGAACGCGGAACTCGTTTCTCACACCGCGGGCCCGCGCCCCGCCGGTCCGGGAATCCGGGCGGGTGTGCTGCGGAAGCGGAGCCGGGACGCTTGCATGTTGCCGGGCGGGTACCGCGAGATGGGATGACCGCTCATGTTACTCGACCGAGGGCCGCGGCTGACGCGAAGCGCCGCACCGCGGACTCCGTGCAACGGTCCCGTCCAGGTCCCCGAACGGGCCCGAACGGGCGTTCCGAGGCGCGCCAATGCGTCAACGACGTTTATAATCCGCCGCCATGCCCCGCCGCGGTCCCACTTCCCACGTCTACTTCTCGCAACGCCTGCGTCTGCACTATGTGGACTGGGGCAACGAGGATGCGCCGCCGATGCTCCTGGTGCACGGGGGCCGCGACCATTGCCGCAACTGGGACTGGGTGGCCGAGGATCTCTCGCGCGACTACCACATCATCGCGCCGGACCTGCGCGGACACGGCGACTCCCAGTGGATGATCGGCGGCGACTACAACCAGATCGACTACATCTACGACATCGCGCAACTGCTGCGCCAGACGAAGATGACGCCGGTGACCATCATCGGGCACTCCCTGGGGGGCTCCGTGTCCCTCGCCTACAGCGGCGTGTACCCGGAGACCGTCACGCAGCTCGTTTCCATCGAGGGCATGGGACCGCCGCCCAGCATCACCGGCGGACGCGAGAGATGGGACATGCACACCCGCCTGCAGGACTGGGTGAAGAGCCTGCGTCAGTTGGCGGGCCGACTGCCGCGCCGCTATCCGACGCTGGAGGAGGCGTTCCAGCGCATGCAGACGGAGAACCCGCACCTCTCGGAGACGCAGGCCCGTCACCTGACCATCCACGGCAGCAACCAGAACGAGGACGGCACCTACAGCTGGAAGTTCGACAACTACGTCCGCACGTTCCCGCCGATCGGCCTCTCGCCGAAGCAGACGCAGGCGCTGTACGCGCGCATCGCCTGCCCGACGCTCCTGGTCTACGGCGCCGAATCCTGGGCCTCGAATCCGGCCGCGGACGGGCGCGCCGACACGTTCGCCGATGTGCGCGTCGAGCGCATCGACAACGCCGGCCACTGGGCGCACCACGACCAGCTGGACACCTTCCTCGCGATCCTGCGCGACTTCCTGGGAAGGAGCCCTCAGCCGGGGAGCGCGAAGGGCGTGCCCCTCGCAGAAGAGTGACCCACGCAGACGTCGTCCGCGCGCTGCACGAGAGTCCGCAGCGCGGCGTCTTCGCGGTCTCGGGCGGCGGCTCCCTGCTACTCTCGGACCTGCTGTGCGTTCCGGGCGCCTCAGGCACCGTCGTGTACGGGGCCGTTCCCTATTCCCGGGCAGCGCTCGCAGCCTTCATCGGCGCCGAGCCCGACGCCGCATGCAGTCCCACCACCGCCCGCGACCTCGCCATGCGGGCGTTCCTGCAGGCATCGAGCCTGGACCCGGGCCCGCAGCGCTTCGGCTTCGCGATCACGGCGAGCCTCGCCACGAATCGGACGAAGGCCGGGGAACACCGGGTTCACCTCGCCATGCAGACCGCGTCCGTCACGCGCACCTGGTCGCTGCATCTGGCCAAGGGCGCGCGTGATCGGGCGACAGAGGAACGTCTGGTGGCGGACGTTGCCGTGCACGCGCTGGCCGAGTCCTGCGGCATCCCCAGCACGACGCCCGAGTTGCTGGACGACGAGGCCCTGGACGCCCACGCGGCCCCCGGCGACGAGGCGTGGCAGGCCCTGCTGGCCGACCGGCAACAACTCGTCGGCGGCGCCGACGCCCGCGCCGTCTTCCCCGGGGCGTTCGACCCCCTGCATGCGGGACACCGCCAGATGGCGCAACTCGCGGCCGAACGGCTTGAGGTCCCGGTCACCTACGAGATCTGCATCCGCAACGTCGACAAGCCGCCGCTCAACTTCCACGACATGCGCGAGCGGGCCGCGCCGTTCACCGAAGAAGCGGTCTGTTTCACGAATGCAGCGACGTTCGTCGAGAAGGCGCGCCTGTTCCCGGGCGTCACGTTCATCGTTGGCACGGACACGATCCGGCGCATCGCCGACCCGAAGTACTACGTCACGGGAGATGTGTCCGCCGCAGTCGAAGAGATGGCGCGACAGGGCTGCCGCTTCCTCGTCTTCGGACGCCAGGACGGCGCGCGCTTCGTCACCCCCGACGAGCTCGCGCTGCCGGCCGGACTGCGCGGGCTCTGCGAGGGGGTGGCAGAGGCCGATTTTCGCAACGACCTGTCGTCAACGGAGCTTCGCTCCCGGTCGCGCTGACGCCGCGCCGCGCCGTCTTAGAACTTCCCGCGCTTCGGAGGCGCCCAGACCGTGGCGAACTCGATGCTCGGCGGTGTGGCCGTGGAAAGGACCCGGTCGCCGCGACTGGCAGTGCCGTCCATGGAGAGGGTCTCCGCAACGCTGAACTTCTCCTGCACCGAGGCCACCCGGACGGTGCCGATCTGGCTGTCCATGGAGCCGAGGCTGATTCCCGTTTCCGGATCGATCAACTCCTCGCCCACCGACACTACGGTCAGCACGTCGCCCACCGACACGACGCCCCGACCGAGGTTGGTCCACACCTGGCCGCCGTCCGCTCTGACCACGCTGCCCGATGCCGGTTCCGCGCCGATTTCCTTGACCAGCTCGTAGATGCCCTTGTTGACCCCGGCGATCACGGCCTGGCCGATGGGCGTCTTCGAGTAGCTCGAGAAGAAGCCCCCGAGACCGCCGCCCCCGCCGATCACGAGGCCACCGAACGTCAGCCCCCGCTCGCGGATGATCGACTCGATCTGTTTGGTGTAGACGACCTCGGTGGTCTCGGCGTCGACGAGGCGAAAGTTCATGCCCACCCGACCCTCGCTGGACTTCATGCCCACCGCGCCCAGCACGGCCGGGAGGCGGTTGGACACCAGGCCACCGAGACCGCCGCCCTTCTTGCTGGAGACATTGGCTTCGTAGTCCGTGACGACCACCTGCACGAGGAATCGGGCGCCGAGGACATTCCCCGTCTTCGCCCCGGACGGCCTGGAGACCCGTTCCGACGTGACCAGATCCTGCTCCTGCAGCACCGAGTCCAACGCCTGGCGCTCGAGTAGCCGGAACCGACCCGTGCGGTTCATGACATCGGTGACGATCGCCTCGATGCCGTTGACCGGAACCAGGTTGGCGTGATCCGTCTCCCAGGTCACGCTTCCCCCTTCCGGTCCGACGATCTGGAAGCTCGACGCGGAACTGGTGTTGTCCACCGGAAGCACGGCCACACGCGACCGCCCGCCGTCGTAGTCGCCCCACTCCAGGTTGACGAGGTACTTCGCTTCGACGGCATCGATGGATTCGGGCAACGGCAGCTTCGACTGCTGGCCCACCGCGTAGGCCAGGTACTCTGCCTGGGCGGTCCCGCAGATCAGCAGACCCGTACACAATGCAAGCACTCCTGAACTCGGCGCTCTCATCTTTTTCACCATCGGTCGGTTGGCCAAAGAGGGATCGACCGGATTGTACAACCCCGCCCGCCTGGTCGAAGTTGGCCAACGTGAACGCGGGCTGAACGTCGAGCAGTCTCATTCGCCGCCGTTCTCGACACGCTGGCCAGACCCGCAGGGGCGTCTGTGTGCGAGAAAAGCCGGCCGGCGCGTAGGAAGGCCCAGTACGCCTTCGGCCAAGTCCAGCGGGTGGGACTAGAATGGTCGCCGAGCAACGGCGGACATCGTCTCCGGACTGCCCGGTTCGGCATCCACCGTGCTTTCTGCCCACTTGGCGAGAGGAGGGGGATTGCGAGGGAACGACATGCCTACAGATATTTTCATCGTGACTGCCGTGGTGTCCGTCATCGGACTGATCCTGGCCGTTTCGACGGCGACCTTCAAGGGCGGGAAGTGGGTGGGCGCGGTCAACGAGCACAAGTCCACCACGGTCAATTTCATGAAGGAGATCCGAGACAAGCTGGACCTGATCTTTGATCGTCTTCCAGCGAGCGGCACCATGTCTTCCGGCAGCCCGCTGCGTCTAAACGATCTTGGCCGGCGTATTTCGGACACCCTTGACCTGACCGAATGGGTGCAAGCGACTGCCGCCCAGGTCAAAGATCAGGTCGCCGGCAAGAGCGCCTACGATATCCAGCAGTTCTGTTTCGACTACGTGCGCAACAAGCTTGAGCTGGATGCGGAGCAGGACGCGAAGATCAAGAGCTGCGCGTTCGAGAACGGGCTCACCCTCGCCAGCGTGCGTGACGTTCTCGCGATTGAGTTGCGCGACGTTCTGCTAGCCCGCATTTCTCACCAGGGGCCGTGATGATCGCGGAGGATTTTGGCCCTGTGCGCACGACGCTTGCGTCGCGCTCGCCGACCGAGAGCATAGCGGGGACTACGGTTGAGGGAGCACGTGCGCAAGCACGGGCCCGTGTGTACACGGGGCCAAAAGACCCGGAAGGGCGCGGCCAGCGCAGTCCGCAATCGGCACGATCATCGACATCGCGGTCAACTTCGTGAAACCCAAGAGCTTTTTGACGCCGACAAGCGGCTTGGTGAGAAATGCGGGCTAGGCGACAAAGAGCCACCCGAATAGCCCAGGCGGGGCTGCGTTCGCCACAAGAGACGCAACACATCTGGTGGCGCAAGGCGTGGCCCTTGAAGGCTACACTCGACTCGGTGACGCCGTCGCGTGGGTTGCCGAGCAACGCGGCCAGGACACGTCGGCGTGATGGATAGGTGCAGCGCGGGCCAGAGCCAGGCGACCGACATTGAGAGCGGGGAACAGCCGGGCGAGTCGGAGGCCATCGACCGAGCCCGTGAAGACGCCCACGCAGCCGACGGCGAGATACCTCTCTCCCGCCTGCAAGCGGCCAACGTCTCGACGGTGCGGCAACGCAGCCCACTGCGATACCCGGGCGGCAAGACCTGGCTGGTGCCGCACATCCGGACGTGGCTGAAGGCAACGACACCCGAAATACTCGTCGAGCCCTTCGCGGGCGGAGGCATCGCTTCGTTGACCGCCGTCATGGACGGGCTGGTGAAGCAGGCGATCATGGTGGAACTGGACCGCGACGTGGCCGCCTTCTGGCACGCGGCACTGCTTCAAGGCGACGCTCTGGCCCGGCGGGTTACGCACTTCCAACCGACCCTCGAGCGGCTACGGAACCTGCAAGGCCAGACCCCTGACACCTTGGTCGAGCAAGGCTTCCGCACCCTTGCCCTGAACCGGACACGGCGAGCTGGGGTCCTGGCCGAAGGCGCCTCCTTCATCAAGGACGGAGAGAACGGCAAGGGCCTTCTGTCACGCTGGTACCCCCAAACGCTGGTCGACAGGCTGAGAGCCATCAAGCAGCACGCAGACAGGATCGTCTTCTATCGAGGGGACGGGACCCAGGTGCTGTCCGGGCTACTACGCGGGCGGGCTCAGGCGGCCGCTTTCGTCGATCCGCCGTACACGGCCTCGACAGGCAAACGGGCGGGTACGCGCTTGTACACCCACAAGGACATCGATCCCGCGAGCGTATTCGAGGTGTTGGCGCAACGACGCGCCAACTTTCTCATGACTTATGACAATGCGCCGGAAATCGTCCGGCTGATACGGAAACACGAATTTCATGCGGTCTCGGTCGAGATGAAAAATGCCCATCACGATCGGCTTCGAGAGCTGATCATCACAAGAGACCCATTGTTCACGTGAAGTTTCCACCCCGGGGCGGGGGGGCGGACGCGCAAGGAACAGAAGACCGTAGGACATCATGCCTCCTCGTCGTTGTTTCCCCCGATGCTGCAGGCATGCCGCGATGCTCACCTGTCCCTGTACTGGCGCTCGAGGCGCGGACTGTTCACTGGGCGTCCATCGCGGCAGAAACCGCCGGGGCACGAGTCCTACGTCGGTGCTCGCGGCACAGGGGACGGGTGGTCGCTCCCGGCAGCTCTGCCCAGCTTCGCGGCGGTGCCGCGAAGCTGTTTAGAAGCGTACAGGGGACGGGCTTGTCCCGTCCCGTCCCCGAGGGCTTGCGCCAAACTCGACACGGGCGACGACGAGCGTCGCCCCTACGACGTCCCGTGCCGAATCAGCCGCCAAGCCCGCCGCGGGCGACAAGCGCGCCGCCCTCGCAGCGCGGACGCCAGCGGCTCAGTCGCCTTCGAGTTCCTCGATCCGCTTCGGCCAGGTGTCCTTGAGCAGCCGCGACAGGGACCGGTCGGCGAGCACCCGACCGCCGGTCTGACACCGCGCGCAATAGTTGCTCTCGTTCTCCGCGTGCACGATCCGCTGGATCGGCGCGCCGCACACCGGGCACGGCTGCCGATACTTGCCGTGCGCGGCCATTTCGTCATGAAACGCCGTCACCTTGTCCGGAAACGCATCGCCCGCCTTGCCACGCAGGATCTCGGTCCACTCGGTGAGTGTCTTCCGGCAGGCATTGAAGAGCCGTTCGGCCTCCTCGGCGCTCATGTCTCGCGCTCGCTTGAACGGCGACAGCCCGGCGTGCAGCAGGATCTCGTCCGAGTATGCATTGCCGATGCCGGCGAAGATGCGCTGGTCGGTGAGGGTGCGCTTCAGGGTGTGATGCGAGGACGCCAGCCGTGCCCGGAAAGCCGACAGGTCGATGTCGAACACTTCCAGACCGCCGGGGTCCAGCTCGGCCATCGCCTCCTCGCCCCGCACGAGGCGCAGCGAAGCGCGCTTCTTCTTGCTCGCCTCCGTGAAGATCAGCGTGCCGGAGGAGAAGTCGAACGCCGCGAGGCCGGCGCGCTTCGGCACGGCGCGGCCCTGCTCGTACCAGCGCAGACGCCCGGAGATCATCAGGTGCACGACCACGAACAGATCCGGTTCCAGCGCGATGACCAGCTGCTTGGCCAGGCGCCTCGAACCGGTGACGGCCCGGTTGCGCACCTCGTCCACGGTGGGCGACACCGAGCGCAGCACGAACGGGCTCGCGAGGCGGATGTCCACGAGCGTCTCGCCAACGATACGCCGGTCGAGGTGCTCCAGGTAGACGTTCAGGTCCGGCAGTTCCGGCATGGTCCCGCTTCGCTGCGCGACGCCCTACGCGGTCTGGACGCCCACACGGGCCGCTTCGGCCCAGGCCAGGGCGGTCATGGCGCCGCCATACCAGGCTTCAGCGCCAGAACGTCCGTGCGCAGCCCGGTCAGCACGCGCTCTGCCAGGTTGCCGAGCACCTTCGCGCCCACGCCGTGGCGCCCGACCGTGCCCATCACGACCAGCTGCGCCTGCAGACGCTCCGCCTCATCCGCAATGACCTCCTCGACAACGCCCTCGTGGATGTGCAGGTTCTCCCGCAGGATGCCATGCTCGTCGCACAGCTTGTCCGTGATCGGGTGCATCTCCTCCGCGATCTTCCGCGCATGCGCCTCACCGTCCATCAGGCCGAGTTCCGTCAGAACGTGCGGGACATGGATGACGTAGACGAGGTGCAGCGGATGGTCCCCCGCCTCCGCGTATCGACGCGCCGTCTCGATGACGCTCGCGTTCAGGGCCCACTTGACCCGCGAGCGCGTGTGCAGATCCACCGCCGCCACGATGGAGCGCGTGGGCGACCACTGATCCTCCGCCGCAATCAGCACCGGGGCCGCCGCTTCGCGCAGCAAGTGCCAGTCCGTGGGCGTGTAGGCAAACGACTCCGTGCGATGGCCCGTCTTGACCACCGCCGCGTAGGGCTTGCGCGCACAGCGCACGTCGATCCACAGATGCACGTCCTTTTCCCACGCGACGGTGCACTCGACCGCCACGCCGGTTGGCCTGAGACGCTCAATCTCCGCGGTGACCTCGGCCCGGCGCTGGTCGTGGATGCTCTGTCTGGCCTCGACGCGCTGACTCCGATCGTGGATGCTGCCCAGCGACTCGTAACAGAAGGCCACCACGTCGGCAGCCCACCCCATGCGTTCTGCGAGACCGAGACCGCGCGACAACGCGACCGGCTTCTCGCCCGCTCGATCGGCAACGATCAATACGGATGGCATGACCCCTCCCTGTCGATGGTTTTCAATTGTCGGGCGGCGCCAGGCAATGCGAGTGGCGCCGTCCGCAATGGGTCACCGGGACGTCTCGGCGAACCCCGGCTCAAGTCGCGCCATGGTCTTCCACCGCCCCGAGCGGTACCGCAGAAGGAGCATGACGTTCTTGACCACATACTCGCCGATCAGCGTGGCATAGACCCAGAAAACCGGCAACCCCAGGAAGGTGAAGAGCGCGGCAAAGGTACACCGCACGCCGATCAGTCCCACGAACGTGGCGATCAGCGGCGCCCGCGTGTCCCCCGCCCCGCGCAAACTGCCGCCGATGGCGAATTCCACGGCCAGCAACGGCATCATCCCGGCGAGCAGCCAGGTCATCTGCACGGTGTAGCGCACCGTCAGCGGCTCGTCGCCCAGGAAGAATCGCGCCAGGGGTTCGGCGAACAGGGCGACCACGGCACCGAGGCTCGACATCGCGAGGACGGCGTACCGCGCGGCGCGCCAGCCACTCGCCAGCGCGGACTCGAAGTCATCGGCGCCGAGATGCTGCCCGACCAGGGTGGCCCCCGCGATCGAGAATCCGAAGCCGACGACCATGCAGAGCATGAGCAGGTTCGCCCCGACGCTGTAGGCCGCAAACGCCTCGGTCCCGTAGTAGTTGCCAATCAGCATGAGGAAGGCGAAGAAGCCCACCTGGAACACCACCATCTCGGCGCCGGCCGGATAGCCGATGCGCATGAGTCGCCTGAGCCGCTCGCGCGTGAACCAGCCCGCGACGATGTACTTCACCACCAGCGCCTGCCGGTACCAGAGCCCCGCCAGCACGACGCCGCCGACGGTGAACGAGAGCCCGGCCGCGACCGCGGCGCCGCCGACGCCCATCTCGGGAAAACCCCAGTTCCCGAAGATGAAGGCATACAGGAGCGGGATGTTGACCACGTTGACGCCCATGCCCACCCACAGCGGCGTCCAGGCGTCGCCCGCGGCCCGCAGCGCGGCGCCCAGGATGAAGTTGGCGGCGAAAGCCACGTTGAAGACCGACAGCCAGCGGATGTTGTCCGCGGCCATCGCCACCGTGCGCTCGTCGAGACCGAACACGGTCGCCAACTGACCCGCGAAGAGCACGCCCGGCACCGTCAGGACGAGTCCGAACGCCGAAGCGAGCACCAGGCTCGCCATCGTCACCCGGCCCGCTTCCTCGTAGTCCTGTGCGCCCCACGCCCGCGCCACCAGCGCCGTCGTACCCGCACTGATGGCGATCATCACCGCCTGCAGGCCGAAGAACACGCGCTGACCCGCCCCCACCGCCGCCACCGCCTGTGGGCCGAGCTCGCCGACGAACTTGGTCTGCACCATCGCGACCACGGAATACAGCAGGTTGCCGAGGATCGACGGAACCGCGAGCTGCAGGATGCTCGGGCGTTCGGAGGGGTCGTTTCGGATCGGTGTCATGGTCACACCAGCGTACGCAGGAAATCGATCGCCGGCATCGCCCGAATACCCTCCGGCGTCACGTAGTCCCGCTCCCCCTCCAGCGTGACCTGGATCGCCCGCGCCTCCGGGAAGCGGCGGTTCAGGTAGCGCAACCCCCGGTCGATGTCGCGATCCGCCAGCTTGCATTCGATCAGCAACGCAGGGGCTCGGTCCTCTGTGACGACGAAGTCGACCTCGCGCCCGTCGACATCCCGGAAGTACCGCAACTCCACGTCGCGCCCGAGGGTGTCCTCGCGGAAGTGCACCCACTTCAGGAGATGGCAGGCGACGAGGTTCTCGAAGCGCGCCGCGGGGTCCCTTACCACGCTCCAGTCGAAGTGATAGTGCTTGCGTTCCTGCTTGACCGCGCGGATGTGCGGTGCACCGAACGGCGCCAACCGGAAGACCGCGAACAGTCGTTCCAGGGTGTCCAGCCAGCTCGAAGCGGTCCGGTGCGCAACCTCGAGATCCTCCCGCAAGGCGTTGATCGACAGCGGGAAGCCGACGAGGTCCGGCAGACGCAGCATCATTTCTTCGAGTCGGCCGAGATCCCGGATGTTCGTCAGGGCGTTCACGTCCTCAAGCACGCATGTGCGGTGCTGGCGGGACCAGCGGCACGCCTCGACCTCGCTCCCACCGAGCCAGGGCTCGGGGAACCCGCCCAGGCGGAGCAGGTCCGAGAGTCCCTCCGCGTCCGTGATGTCCGCCTCGGCGACCGACAGGGGATGCAGCCGCAGCATGTGATAGCGGCCCTGCAGCGAGTCGCCGCCGAAGCCGAAGAGTTCCAGCCGCCCGCTTCCAGTCACGAGAATCCGTTGACCCTCTCGCCTCGTGTCCCACAGCCCCTTGAGGAAGCCTCGCCAGCGGCGGTACTTGTGGATCTCGTCAAAGGTCCAGAGGTCGGCGGACGGCAACTCCCGCCGCAGGATGCGCTCCCGGTCCGTCTCGGCATCCCAGTTCAGGTAACCCTCGCGCGCTCCGGACAGGCTCCGCGCCAGCATCGTCTTGCCCACCTGGCGCGGACCGGCGACGAACACCATCTTGCGTTCGAGGTCGCCTTCCACCTGGGCTGTCAGATAGCGGACGAGCGAGGTCATCGGGGCCACGATACGGCCTTCTTGCACCTTATGCAAAAATACTCGCGGGTATTTTTGATGTGTGTAGAAAACACAAGTGCCGCGCCGGGCACACGGCCCGTGACCGCTATCTGCTGGAACGCGATGTCTGCGTTGCGCTACTGCGATGCAGCACGAAGTCTCCTTCAGGCGAGACGGCTTCGATCAGTTGGCTCAGCTTCTCGACGGTCGGCACGGAAGCACCCTGCTCGTAACGCGCGTACGCATTGCGAGACTTCGCGCCGAGCCGCGCAGCGGCCTCGGCCAGCGTCAGGCCGCTGCGTTGTCGCTGCCGCCGCAACAGCAGGCCGACCAGGCCCCGGATATCGGTGGAACCCACCTCGAACACATCGCCCTGGCCAGGATGGATGGTCGCCGAGAACCCCGGCCGGTTGGCGAGCGACTCGACGAGATCCTTCGCCATCTCGAGAGCCTCTTCCCTGCTGCGACCCTGCGTCATGGCCTCGAGAAGCGGAATCTCCACCAGCCAGAACGCGCCGTCTTTGTAGATCCTGCCGAACAGTCGCATGTCAACTCCGCCCTGTTGCGCGCTTGAGGATGGCCTTCGCCAGCTTCTCGTTGATCTCGGTGTGGCGGGGGATCGCCTCCTCGCGTTCGCCATCCGACCATATGTCGTGCCGGCCGCCGTGACGAAGAAGGCTCCATCCGTGGCGGCGCAGGGAACGCTCCAGATCCTGCCGCTTCATCGAGGGGCAAATATACACGGATACGTGTACACCGGACAGTCGTTCCCGGGATCCTCAGCGACGGCCGACTGGCCAACCTCGAGAGTGTCAGGCTGACTATTTCTGGGAACCCGTCCACGCGATCGACCCGGAAGCCAAGGTCGCTACACCGCGAACAAGCTGTTCTACGAGCGCTCCCGGGCACCGAGCATCATGCGCATCGAGCCTCGCCGATCCTATTTCACTTCGGCTCGAAGATGGCGCGTTGGCGGTCGCTCAACTCGGCAAGATCGAACAGTTCATCGTTGACTTCAACGTAGCCCGCCTCCCACAGAGCGCGAGCCTTGGCCTCGCATGCAGCCGACTCGGCGGCGGCCTCGGCCTTGCGCAGCGCGCGTCGCATGGGGGAATCGAAGTACGCCTTGGTGATGGCTTCGATCAAGGCCGCCTGGCGGCCGCGTGTCCCGGCGACGATCACGCCAAAACGCGCTTCCTGCATGGCCGCGCTGCGCACCTCATATACCGCTGCATCGTAGTATCGCGCGCGGGTGGCGTCCGTCAGCGTTTGCCAGTAGGCGTACTCCGCGGTGTCAACTTCGGCTTGCCTGGCCTTGGCCAGAGTGTGCCTCCGTTCCATACCATCCCTCGGGTTGCGTCGTTGCGACGCGAACAATGGCAAACCATTGAGACGGCGAAATCAAGCTCTCTGACTGACCTGAGCCGTCCCTGAGGCTAACGACTCGATCACTCACCAGAGGCAGAGCGCCAGCTACGCCGTGGTCAGCGGCGGAGGCCGAAATACCTGCCTACGATGCCACTGAACGTGCTCGGCCGACGGGATGTCGGGAACGAGCAGAGGTGGCCGCAGGCGCTCTCCGTGAAAGTCACGGAGCCACCGCAACGCCGGGCTTTGCCCGTGCACATCGCTCGACACGAGAATCCGAAACCCGCGGTCGAGCGGCTCCAGGCCCCATGCGCCGCGATCGAGAGCCTTGTGGTGAAACCCGCACAACGCCAAGCCGTTATTGACTTGGTCCGGCCCTCCGGCCGCGTGCCACTTGATGTGGGCGGCCTCGAGCCCAAGCAACTCCTCGCCGAGGCGGATGTCGTAGTCGCATACGGCGCAGCGACGCTCGTACGCTCGTAGCACGGCGTTTCGGAAACTCGGATCCCGCGCCTGCGCGTCTCGTACCACCCACTCCGCGCGTAGACCAACAGCCTCGCGAATGTCGTCATGGAGGGACTCCGGAAAGTGGCCCTTAAGGAGCAACTGCGACGCATTCGTCACGAGTTCCGGGTTGCCCAGCAACATCCGGTGGACACACTCTGGAAATCCGCCCTCCGCCCTCTGGCAGATCAGCGACCTCTTGAGGAGGTCTCCGGACTTGGTCCGTGGCAATCTGTCGTCGTTCGGGATCTCCCAAAGACCGTCGCTGGACAGGCGTCCGAACGGATACTCAGGATGCCAGGCCTTGCTCGGCGGTCCGAAGTGGCGTAGCAGATTCCTCAACGGGCCTTCGATCTCCTCAAAGCGCGCAAGCCGCTTCTCGCCATCTTGCAGGCGACCGAGGGCGAGAAGGAGCAGCAGCGGTTTGTGCGGCGCACGTCTACCGTTGGCGCTCCACGGCTTGAGCTCCCTTACCCGGGAGAGGAAGTCCCTTCTGTCCACATGCGTAACCTTGACGCGCCGTGCTTACGGGGAACGGCCATGGGCCTTCCCCTGCAGGCTTCCACTCCGGCGCTGGGGCGCGGACGCGCAGGGGACAGAAGACCGTCGGGGACGGGCTTGTCCCGCCCCATGCCGAATCAGCCGCCAAGCCCGGCGCGGGCGACCACAAGGGGTCGCCCCTACGAGCGACAACAGCGCGTTTGTACGCTGCAACTATACGGTTTGCACCGAAGAAAGATCAAAATGTATACATAATCTCGACCATCCTGAGGATTTCGTATATTTGGTACGTGTCTCCGCCACGGCGGAGCATCGAGCGTTCCGTCCGAGCCACGCTGCCAGGAGCAGCGGCTCGGCATCCTCCACCCAACCGTCCTGTATCATCGCGCGCATTCCCGAATCGCCAACTCCGGGACTTCCCAGGCGCCCAAGGGCGTACGTCGCGTCCGACACCACCGGCGTCAATGGATGAGGGGAGGCCGGACCAGGAGGACAGCACCATGGATCTCACCAAAACCGGCGTCTGGTATTTCACCGACGGCATGTCGTCGGCCGAGGCCGCCGAATCGGCCCAGCGCATCGAGTCGCTCGGCTACAGCGCCCTCTGGATTCCGGAAACCGTCGGCCGGCACCCTTTCGCGCACGCCGCCTGGCTGCTCGCGAACACCAGCGAGCTCGTTGTCGCTACGGGGATCGCGTCGATCTACCATCGCGAACCCGGCGTGACGCTCGCGGCGCAGAACACGCTCGCGGAGCAGTCCGGGAACCGGTTCCTGCTCGGGCTCGGCGTCTCGCACAAGCCGATGGTCGAGGGCGTGCGCGGCCTGACCTACGGCAAGCCCGTGACGACCATGCGCAAATACCTCGAGAAGATGGACGCCTCGCCCTACTCGGGACCGAAGCCCGCGTCCGCGCCGCCCCGGGTCATCGCGGCGCTGGGACCGCGCATGCTCGAACTCGCCCGCGACGCCTGCCAGGGTGCGCATCCGTACTTCACCTCGCCGGAGCACACCGCCATGGCGCGCGAGGTCCTGGGTCCGGACGCGTGGCTGTGCGTCGAACAGAAGGTGATCCTGGAAGAAGACCCGGACAAGGCACGCGGCCTCGCCCGCCAGACGGCACAGGTCTATATCGGCTTGCCCAACTACCGGAACAACTGGCTACGGATGGGCCTCGAGGAGTCCGACTTCGACGACGGCGGCTCCGACCGCTTCGTGGACGCCACCTTCGCCTGGGGCGATGGCGCGGCGATCCGCGCGCGCATTCAGGCGCACTACGACGCCGGCGCGACCCATGTCTGCATCCAGCCCGTCCATCCGCAAGGCGCCTTCGGACCGCTCCACTGGGAGACGCTGGAGGCGCTCGCATGAGCGCTCTCGAGGGCCGCAGGGCGGTCGTCACCGGCGCTTCGGGGGTGCTCGGAGCGGCCGTCGCCCAGGCATTTCACGATGCCGGCGCTTCGGTCACCGGTATCGACGTCGTGCCGGCCGATGCACCCTGGCCCGTACTCATCGCCGACCTGACCGACCCGGCTGCCACGGGCGCCGCGATCGAGCGGGCGGGCGAGGTCGACGTGCTCGCGAACATCGCCGGCGGTTTCACCATGGGCGATACGGTGGACAGCACGTCCGACGAGACCTGGGACTTCATGTTCAACCTGAACGCGCGCACGGTGCTGAACGCCGTCCGCGCCGCGGTGCCCGGCATGCGCGCGCGGGGGTCCGGCAAGATCGTGAACATCGGCGCGCGCGCCGCGCTGCGCGGTACCGGGGCCATGGGCGCGTACTGCGCCTCGAAGAGCGTCGTGCTACGGCTGACGGAAACGCTCTCGGACGAGCTGAAGTCGAGCGGCATCAACGTCAACTGCATCCTGCCGAGCATCATCGACACGCCCCGCAACCGCTCCGACATGCCCAACGCGGACTTCGGCGCGTGGGTCGCACCTTCCGAGATCGCGGCCGTCGCGCTGTTCCTCGCCTCCGACGCGGCAAGCGCGGTCCACGGCGCGTCGATTCCGGTGGAAGGGTTGTCCTGAAGCGACGCCGTGGCGGTCAGCCCGTCCGCCACGCTTCGATGTCGAGATCGTCCGGCAGCGGGATGAACACCATGCGCACGGGGCCTTCGATCACCTCGCTGGTGTGGCCCTGGCCGTCCACGTCGTCCGGGAGGAACGCTTCGCCCGGGCCCCAGCGCCGCTTCTCGCCATCCGACGTGCCGATTTCCCACACCCCTTCCAGCATGAAGCAGAGCTGCCGGCGCGGCGCGTTATGCCAGTCCTGAAACGCTCCCGCGGCCACCTCGAAGACGCGCACGGCAGGTGATGAGAAAGACGCGCTGACCCGCATCGTGTTGCCCCAGGGATCCTTGGCCAGGTCGCCCCAGGGAATCTCCAGTTCGTCGAACGCCGAGCCCCCTTCGGGCGTGGTGAAGAAACGGATTACGTGCACCGCTGACTCCCGGTCCCAATCGTTGCCGGGCATTGTAGCTTTCCACGGTGGGTCCACCGCGCAGACATGCAAGGAACATGGGTGGGGCGACGCGCGCCAGCGGCTCGTAGAGGCGCTTTTCGTGGCCCAGTTAAATCAATGGCTTACGTGATGTTCCATGTAAGGGGACGCCCTTGTGGCGTCCCGTTTTCAGGTTCACGCACATCCCCGGGCGACCGCAAGGGTCGCCCCTACGGACGTAGGCAGGCAGAATGACCGCCCGACCAGCGCTGCACCCGTGACAGGAGGGAACCGATGCCCACGCCGCAAACCAACCAGTGGTACGCCGCCGTCCAGGAAGAGATCGTCGAGCCCGACCGCCCGATCATCGACACCCATCACCATCTCTGGGAAGTGACGACACCGCTGTGGGGCCGCTACGTGCTGGAGAACCTGTGGGCCGACACCGAGTCCGGGCACCACATCGAGAAGACCGTGTTCGTCGACTGCCGCTCCGGTTACCGCACGGAGGGTCCCCGGCATCTGCGACCGGTTGGCGAGACCGAATTCATCGCCGGCGTCGCCGCCGAGAGCGCAGCGCGGGAGGGGACGGCTACGATTTCAGCGATCGTCTCCCATGCCGACCTGCTGCTCGGCGATGCCGTCCAGGAAGTGCTCGAAGCCCACGAAGCCGCCGGCAACGGCCTGTTCCGGGGCATCCGGCACGCCGGCCCCCACGACACGACCGGCACGCTGACGAACATGGGCCGGGGACGTCCCTGTCCCTACGGAGAGGAGGACTTCCGCACCGGCATGCGGACGCTCGGGCGCCTCGGCTACACCTACGACACCTGGCACTTCTACCACCAGAACCGGGACTACCTGGCCCTCGCCCGTGCGGTGCCGGACACGACCATGGTCCTCGACCACTTCGGCACACCGCTGGGCGCCGGCGCGTACGCCGGCCGCCAGGAAGAGATCTTTTCGCAGTGGAAGGAGGACATGGCCGCCATCGCCGAGTGCCCGAACGTGGTGGCGAAGCTCGGCGGGCTCGCCATGCCGGACAACGGCTTCGGCTGGCACGACCGGGACCTGCCCCCGACTTCGGACGAATTCGCAGACGCCCAGAGGCGCTACTACCTGCACACCATCGAGTGCTTCGGCCCGGACCGCTGCATGTTCGAGAGCAACTTCCCGGTGGACCGGCTGTCGATCTCCTACCACGTCATGTGGAACGGCATGAAGAAGATCGTCGCGGATTTCAGCGAGGACGAGAAGCACGCGATGTTCTACGGCACGGCGGAGCGGGTCTACCGGCTGTAGGGGCGACCCTTGGGGTCGCCCGTCCCGGAGTCGTGCAAGCTGCAGGAACGGGACGGGACAAGCCCGTCCCCTTTCATGGAACATAAACGTAAGCCATTGATTTAACTGGGTCACGAAAAGCGCCTCCGCGAGCCGCTGGCGCGCGTCGCCCCACCCATGCACCCATGTTCCTTGCATGTCTGCGCGGTGGACCCACCGTGGAAAGCTACAATGCCCGCGTCAGTCCTCGACGGACGCGATCCCGGCGCGTACCCGCGCCGCCTTCCGCTCGTCCCACCACCAGGCTTCCACGAACGGTACAAAGGAGAGACCCTCGCTGCGGACCTGGCCGAAACGGTCCCAGTAGGTCAGGCGCAGGCCGGGCGTCGACGGTCCGGGGATGAAGTAGAAGTTCCACAGCAGCACGCGGTCGAGCGCGCGCGTGGCGGCGTAAAGGTCCTCGGCGGTCCGCGCGCGGTTTACGGACTCGGTCAGGCTGTCGACGGCCGGATCCCTGATCCTGGCCCAGTTCGTCCCGTAGCCGATGTCGGCGTTCGCACTGCCGAAACGGGCCTCGAGCTGGGGACCGGGCATGTAGGTCGGCACGAAACTGACGCTGGTGCCGTCGAACGACCCGGCACGGCTGCGGTAGAGCCAGTGCGAGACGTCCAGCACGCGCACCGTCGTGGCGATGCCGACCTGTCTGAGCCGCGCGACGAGCGGCATGATCGAGCGGCCACTGGAGGTCAGGACGAAGATGAAGTCGATCCGGAACGGCTCACCGGTTTCCTTGTGCACCATCGCGCCTTCCCAGATGTGCCAGCCGGCCTCGTCGAACAGTGCGAGCGCGCGTTTGGTGTTCTCCCGGTTGTGGCCGTAGCCGTCGCTCCGGGGATGGTGGAAGGGCTCCGTGAACACCCGATCCGGAATCCGGCCGCGCCACGGCTCGAGCAACGCGAGCTCGCGTGCCGAGGGCCGGCCGCTGTGCGCCATGGCGGAGTTCTGGAAGAGGCTCACGCCGTGATCGAAGAAACCATGGAAGTAGACGCGATTGAGGTAGTCGAAGTCGTAAAGCAGCCACAGGGCCTCGCGCACGCGGGTGTCGCGAAAGCGCGGCCGATCGAGGTTCCAGAAGACAGGCCACCACAGGCCCCAGACCCGCGTCCCCTTCCGCAGATCCGTCTTGAAGAGGCCCTGTCGCACGGCCGGGAAGCCGTACGCCGTTGCCCAGTTCTTGGCCGACTGCTCGTGGCGCACGTCCACCACGTCCGCCTTGTGCGCTTCGAGCATGGCGTTCTCGTCTCGAAAGTAGTCGTACTTCACCCGCTCGAAGTTGAAGCGGCCCCGGTTGACGGGCAGGTTGCGGCCCCAGTAGTCGTCGACCCGGCGGAAGGTCAGGGTGCGGCCGAAGTTGACGCCCTCAAAGCGGTAGGGCCCGCTGCCGGGTGGCGGTTCGGTCGCGGTCTTGCTGATGTCGTGCGCCATCCAGTAGTGCTTCGGCAGGATGGAGATGCGTCCGTAGACGAACGGCAGGATCGGGTGCGGTTCAACGCCGGCGCGGGTGACGAAGCAGAGCTCGCGTTCGCCGAACGGAACGATGCGGTCGAGGTCGGCCAGCGCCGTGCGCAGCACCACCGAGCCGTGCTCGCGGATGGCGTCAAAGGTGTAGAGCACGTCCTCGCGCGTAACCGGGCGCCCGTCGTGCCAGCGCGCCCCGTCGCGCAAACGGAACGCGGTCCACCGGAAGTCCCGCTCGACCGCGACGCCGTCCGCGAGACGCACGTAAGCGCTCGCATGCTCGTCGAGGCTGTCCTCGAGCAGCCGGTCGTAGACGAAGCCTCCCATGGCGCCGTAGCCGTCCGGGATGCGGCCGATCTCGACGATGCCGTTGTAACTGTCGAAGGTGCCCATCTTCGCGACGCGCATCGTGCCGCCCTTGGGCGCCTCGGGGTTGGCGTACGCGAAGTGGGCGAAGTCCGGTCCGTAACGCAGCGGCATGACGTAGGAGATGCCGTGGCGGTACTGCGGATCGCCGCACGGCTGCTCCGCCGGCCAGGCCGTGCCAGCGGCGAGGGCCAGGACGGCGGCCGCCTTGCCGGACAAGGCGTTCATCGGCCTCCGGCAGCGTCCTCGACGGCGCAAGCGCCTAGCCCGCATTTCTCACCAGGCCGCTTGTCGCGTCAAAAAGCTCATGGGTTTCACGAAGTTGACCGCGATGTCGACGATCGTGCCAATTGCGGACTGCGCTGGCCGCGCCCTCGCGGGTCTTTTGGCCCCGTGTACACACGGGCCCCCTGGTGAGAAATGCGGGCTTCAACGCCCGAACAGCCACCTCAGCAAGCCGATACCGGCAAGGAGCGCGATCACCCACGGCACGGCGAAGAGCAGGGCCAGGACCCCGCCGATCACGGCGAGCACGACCCCGAGCAGGACACCGACCGTCACGCCGACGATCGGCAGCACCACGAAGATGGCGAACCACACGACGGCGGCGCCCGCCGCCAGCGTGCACGCCGCAACCAGGAACCGGGCCAACGGACTGCGCACCGGCGTGCCGTTGACGGTCATGCCGCGCGGCTCCCAATCCACCGAATAGCGTCTGTTCATCTCAGGGACTCCTCTCGGACACCGGGCCGTCGCTCCGGCGTTTGACCAAAATGTCTGGCCACCTGTCGGCCGAACGCGTAGCCGGCCGCGGCCACCAGGGGATGACGGGTCAGCGCAAAGGCCACCGCCGCAACGCCGAATCCCACCGCCCACGTCGCCAGTTGCGGGCTCTCTGCCCGGCCCTCGGCAGCACGTGACACCGTGTGCTCGCAGTTGTTGGTGAACAGGTTGTAGCGGCGGCGATCCGAATCCTCGGCATAGTGCAACGCGCGCTGCCGCTGCACCGCATCGAGACGCCGCACGTGCAACCGCCTCCCGCGCCGGAAGTCCGCCTCCGTGGAGACGTGCTCGCCGCGCAGCGGCGTGTTGTGCAGCACCCGACCGTCGCCGAGGACTACGCCCTGGTGCATCACGGGACCCTTGCGGCGCAAGACGATGTCGCCCGGGAGCCACTGTGTCATCGTTTCGATTCCCTACGTTGTCTGACGACTTATTAGCAGGAATCGTTCCAACGTGGAAGGCCTTCAGAAATCAAGGCATTGGAGACTCCGCGATGCTCGCTCCCAGCGCATTGCGCCAACAAGTGGCGGAACCTGCCACTCGGAACTCCGTGCCGCCGGGGGTGGGTGTCCCGGCCGAACCCCGGGGTGGGTGTCCCAGGCCGAGCCCCGGGGTGGGTGTCCCGGCCGAGCCCCCCTCCCGACCGAGCCCCGGGGTGGGTGTCCCATCGCGGACGTCGCCACACGGAGCTCCGTGCCGCCGGGGTGGGTGTCCCCTCGCGGACGCCGATCAGGGTGGGTGTCCCAACGCGGATGCCCTCGCGGACGCCGATCAGGGTGGGTGTCCCATCGCGGATGCCCATCGCGGATGCCACGCGGATGCCGATCAGGGTGGGTGTCCCATCGCGGATGCCTCACGTGGTGAGGGCGCACCGTGTCGCGCGGGAGACTGTCGTCCTGGCCAGCTTGGCGAGCACGGCTCCATCCATGTCCGGCTGTACCAGCCGTTGGGCGACCTCCTCCGCGCAACCCTGCACGCGTTCGGCGACTTCGACCACGCGGCGCCGGACCAGCGGCAGGCTCATGCCGCCATCGCTCGCGAACGCTGCCCAGCCCCTGGCATCCATCTCCTGCAGCGTTCTGCGTCTGCCGATCTTCATGGCCAACCTGGGCGAGAGTTCGGAGTACGCCACCGTAGCGAGCAGATCGTATAGGAGTGCGAGGCGCGGGCCGCGGCCGTCATGAAGCAGGGAGAAGTTCTTGCCGTGCGCGTCCGCGTTGCCGACGATCAGGTTGAACACCGCGGCGTCGAGCAGCTTCAGGAGCTCGACCGCCGGTCGGGCCGCCACGCGCCGCAGGAGCGCGAAACAGTCCCTGAAGGAGGGTCCGCCTTCCCCCGCGTACTTGCGCTCCGGCGGCACTCCGAGCGCCTGGCAGAAGTCCTCCTGATGGGTTCGCGACACGCCCTCCGCTGCGGCCACCCGGTCATACCGTTCCACCAGGAGGAACGTGCGGCCGCCCACCGCCCGCGCTTCAACGGGCGCGACGTCGAGGTCGATCGCCGCCGCGAGGCGCATGGCGAAGGCTTCGTTTTCCGTCGTGCCAGGGAAGCGGTCGATCGCCGGCTTGAGGACGTGGGTGGTGGGTTGTCCGCTCGAGGGCAACGCGACGCAGCCCCCAACGAGAACGACGGGGAGTTTCGACTGAGCGCCAGCCAGCGACAACCTCAGGTTCGCGTCTCCCGCCAGCAGCGGCCGTAACGGCAGCGTGTCGAGGATGCGGATGAGCGCCTCGTCGTCGAGCGGCTCGGGCTGCGGGTTCGGCGCGGTCTGCGCGGGGGACTCGTCCGGCGGCAGCAGTTGCAGCGCCCCGGCAACCTCGCCCCCGAGCCGCTCGAGCAGGGCGAAGTCGTTGCCGGGTGAGACGCCGAGCGCGCGCGCAGCGGCCTCGCGCTGCCCTTCGTCGGGCAGGAGACCCGCGAAGAAGGGGCGGCACTCGCGACGCGTGTAGGCTTCTTCGCGCTTCGGCAACGAGGTGGACAAGGCCAGCGCGTCCGGTCGGTGCACCCAATCCCGCTCGTACCCGAAGCGCAGGTCACCATGCCGATCCTGCGTGAGCTTGCCGACCAGTTGATCGTCCCACCAGACGTGAAGAGTACCGGCCACGCGCCCGCCCTTCAGGTATCCGCCGGCGGCGCGATGTCGAGCGTGCAGCCAAGCGCCCTGAGCACTTCCAGCGTCTTGCCGAGCTGGGCGGTGGCCTTGCCCCGCTCGAGTTCCACGAGGAAGCGCAGACCTACCCCTGCCGCCCCGGCGAGCTCATACTGGCGCAACCCCGCGGCCTTGCGGGCGGTCCGCACCACATCGCCGATCTCGGCCGGCGTCAGGACTCGGTTCGACATGCAATATTTCCCGATCGGGAATATCGCACCGTTCGCCCCGCCACGTCAACGAAATTTTCCCGAGCGGTGCATTCATTGCCTTCGCCCGGTCCGTGCGGCACCCCACCGACTATTGTGGCACGCCGCCTGGCACAGACTCCTCGGGCAGCGCCTCGACTATGTAGTCGATCGAGTCCCTGAGTTGCTCCTCGCTGCACGCCATGCAGAGGCCCATGACCGGCATGCCGGGCGGCATCCCGTCGATCACGGATCGCAGCATCGCGTCTTCGCCCTTGGCCAGACGCGGCGCCCAGGCTTCCCGATCGCCGAACTCCGGCGCTCCCGCAACGCCGGCGGCATGGCAGGAGAAGCAGTAGCGTTCGTAGGTCCGCTTGCCGGGGTGCTCGGCGGGGGCGTCCCGGTCGCAAGCCGGCAACCACGCGAGGAGCACGGCGAGAGCGAGGGTCTGTATCGTGGTCTTCATCAGCGCATTGTTCCGCACCTTGATGACGCGGGAGACCGGTGCCGCGTCGCCCGTTGCCTACGAATTCGGGACGGGACGCCACGAGGGCGTCCCCTACCCCTGCAGTTGGAAGTTGTCCGCGTCCCGCCACGCGGGAAACGCGGCACGATAGCGATCGAGGCCCTGCCTGTCCAACCGCACATGCACCAGTTGCTCGTCGTCGAATACCTCGACCAGCGGCGTCCCCTGGAAGTCGTACACCGCCGTACCGCCCCGGTAGACCACGCCGTTGCCGTCGGTCCCCACGCGGTTGACGCCGATCGCGAAACACTGGTTCTCGATGGCCCGCGCCCGCAGCAGGCCGTTCCAGTGCGCCTGCCGGGCCGCCGGCCAGTTTGCCGGGTAGATGAGGACGTCGTAGTCGCCCCGGTTGCGCGACCAGACCGGGAAACGCAGGTCGTAGCAGATGAGCGGGCACGCACGCCAGTCTTCGAGACACACGACCACACGCTCCGCCCCGGCGTCGTAGTGCTCGTGCTCCCCCGCCATGCGAAAGCGGTGCCGCTTGTCGTAGGTGGTCGCCGTCCCGTCCGGCGCCATCCAGACGAGTCGATTGAACCAGCGCTCGCCCGCGCGGATGACGACGCTGCCGACGAGCACGGCGTCGAGTGCCGCGGCGCGCTCCCGCAGCCAGGCCACCGTCGGACCGTCCATGGTCTCCGCGACTTCCCGCGAGTCCATGGTGAAGCCGGTGCTGAACATCTCCGGCAGCACGACGAGGTCGGTATCCGGCTCGACCTGCTCGAACCAGGCATCGAAGCGCCGACGGTTCGCCGCGGCGTCGTGCCAGTCGGTTTCGGTCTGGACGAGGGCGATCTTCACAGCTGACAGAGGATCTCGGCCGCTCGCGCCAGCGTCTCGTCGTCCTTCGCAAAGCAGAAGCGCAGGAACCGCTGGTTCGGGGGATCGGCGTAGAACACGGACACCGGAATCGATGCGATCTTGTGTTCCACCGTGAGACGCCGGGCGAGGTCGACATCGGCTTCGTTGCTGACGGCGGAGTAGTCGAGCAACTGGAAGAAGGTTCCCGCCGAGGGCGTCAACCCGAAACGCGACTCCGCCAGCAGGCCGTTGAACAGGTCGCGCTTGCCCTGATAGAAGCCGCCGAGCTCGCGGTGATGTTCGGGGCAGCGCTCGAGGAAATCCGCGATGCCGTACTGCAGCGGCGTCGGCGTGGTGAAGTTCACCCACTGGTGGATGCCGCGGAACTCCCGGGTCAGCGCCGCGGGGGCCACGCAGTAGCCGACCTTCCAGCCCGTCGCGTGGTAGGTCTTGCCGAACGAGGACACCACGAAGCTGCGCTCGAAGAGCACCGGGTCCAGGATCATGCTCTCGTGGCGACGCCCGTCGAAGACGATGTGTTCGTAGACCTCGTCGGAAACGATGTAGAGGTCCCGCTCCGCGACGATGTCCGCGAGTGCTGTGGTGTCCTCGGCCGTCCACGCACCGCCGGTCGGATTGTGCGGCGTGTTGACGACGATGAGCCGCGTGCGGTCGTTCACGGCGTCGCGCACCCGGTCCCAGTCCGGTCGGAACGTCGGCGCCGTCAGCGGCAGGCGCAACGGCACGCCGCCGTTCAGGTCCACCACCGGGCGGTACGCGTCGTACGCCGGGTCGAAGAGGATGACCTCGTCGCCGGAATGCACGACGGCGGTCATGGCACAGTAGAGGGCTTCCGTACCCCCGGAGGTCACCGTCACCTCGGTCTCGGGATCGACGCGCCGGCCGTAGAGATCCAGGACTTTGCCGGCGATCCCCTCGCGCAGCCGCTCGATGCCGGCCATCGGCGGATACTGGTTGTAGCCGTGGGTCAGGTAGTAGCCGACCCGTTCGAGCAGTTGCGGCGGCGCATCGAAGTCCGGGAACCCCTGCGAGAGGTTCATCGCCCCTTCGTCCGCCGCGAGCTTCGACATCACGGTGAAGATCGTGGTGCCCTCGTCGGCAGCTTGCTCGCGATCCGCAAGGCGTGCGTTCCCTCCAAACCGTCCCGGGCGGCGGCCGTGTCAGCCGTTGTACTTCCAGTTGCCATGGAAACCGTAGGGCACCCGATGGGGCAGTTCCGCACAGGCGATGGGCCCGTCCGCCACGTTGGTCGCATCCAGGAACAGCAGGTCGCTGCGATTCTCCGCAGCCCGGTAGACGACGCTCAGCAGGTAGCCGTCGCCCTCCTCGGCGTCCTGCGAGCGCGGCACGAATACCGGCTCGCCCGTGACATCGCCCTCGGGGAGCACGTATTCGTTGCGCCGGCCCTTGGCGAAATCGTGGTGCGCGACGGCGTTGAAGCCCATACCGGGCGCCATTCCGATCGCGGCGCCGTAGTAGCCATGGCGGTAACCGTTGCCCGCGAAGCGCTCGTCGAGCCGCGGAAACTCACCGGTGACGTCGTCGAGATAGCGGCGCCGGATGCCGTTCGAGTTGTCCGCGAGATCGATGACCCATTCGCAGAGGCGCGCGTTGGCCTTCGCCGGGTCCGTCGGAGTGCCGTCCACGTTCGGAAAGAGCGGCGCCTCCTCGAACTGCATGACGTGGGCGACGATGCGGTCGCCCTCGGTGTACGCGTTCATGGGGTGAAACACGAAGCAGGGGTCCGTCTCGAACCAGCGAATGTCCTCTACCGACCCGTCCCGTCGCATGACGCCCACGTGGGTGCCCTTGTCCGGCTCCCAGGCGAACGGCGGCTGGCCGCGCATCGCGCGCTCCATGCTGCCCGTGAGGGGGAAGATCGGGAACAGGACGTGTTCGTCGGTGGCGATGAAGTCGTGCACCATGCTGGCGAACGGCGCCTGGAAGCGCTCGGAACGCGTGAGCACGCCATCCCGGTCCACCGTCTGGTAGCTCATCCCCGGCGAGAAGACGCCGTCTGCCATGTAGCCGAAGAAGAGCATCTCGCCCGTCTTCGGATCCATCTTCGGATGCGCCGTCATCGGACCTTCGAGGCGGCCGTCGAACCGCCAGGCGCCTTTCGACTCGAGGCTTTCCGCGTCGATCTCGAACGGCGCGTGTCCTTCCTCGAGGGCCAGGAGCTTGCCGCCATGCCAGACGACGTTGGTGTTGGCGAGGCCGTCCTCGGTGACCCCCTGCGCCATGGGATCGCTCTCCATCGGGTTGAACGGGCTGAACAGGCTCCGGCCTTCCCGCCGCTCCAGGGTCCACTTGACTGTGCGCGCCCAGCGGTTGCGGTACCGCACGCGCCCGTCGCGGATCTGGAACATGTGCAGCATGCCGTCGCCGGCGAACCAGTGGTGTCCGCCACGCGGCGGGAACTGCGGATCGGGGCCGTTGCGGTAGTAGGTGATGTCGAGGCTCGCCGGCAGCTCGCCGCGCACGACCATGTCGTCGATGTCGCACTCCATGCGCAGCGGCGCGAAGTTGCCCGTGAGTTGGGGATGATCCGGATACGGTGTGGTCACGGGTTCTCCTGGGTTGAGGCGGCGCGTGGGGGCGACACTCTATCACTGCCGTCGACCCGGCGACGACGCGGAATCGGCATCGAACAGGCGGGGTATCTGCGCCGCGAACCACAGCGCCATGGCCCCGCCACCGACATCCATCCCCGTGCCGAAGCTCCTCGCGTGGAACAAATCCGCTCGCGGCCGATTCGACGGATTGTAGGGGCGACCCTTGTGGTCGCCCGTCTCGAATCGTGTACGGCATTCGAGAACGGGACGGGACAAGCCCGGTCCCGTTCCTGCATGAATTCGAGAACGGGACGGGACAAGCCCGTCCCCTACAACGCCCGCCGCCTCAGGGCAGCCGTATGGGACGGCAGTCCGACGTGCAGGCGCCGGCGCCCCCGGGTTGGGGCTCGCCGGGGCGGTGGAAGACAGCCTTGGACAGCTCGATGGATGCGGTCGGCTCGGGCTCGCCCTGTTCCACCTGGCGCACGGTGCCATTCACGATGATCGCGTACCCGCCCGGCTGCATCGGCGGCCATAGGAAGGAGACCACGGGACGGACCCGCACGTTGTGCGCTGCACTCTTGCTCAAGGGGCAGGTCAGCACGCCATCACCCAGGGCCACTCGCGTATGACTAGTGTGCGGGCCGTCTTCGCCGACCGTCAGCAAGTACGGCCGGTCGCCGTATTGATCGATCGCGTCACCGATCGAGGTCATGTCATCCTCCCGGCGTGATCCCGCGCCCTGGCGTTGCGATGCCCTCCTCGATCAACTCTATCATCTCGACCGCAAACCAGAGCGCCATCGCCCCGCCACGGGAGTCCGTCCCGGTGCTGAACGGCCGCTCTGCGTACGCCTCGCGGGCCTCGAGGGGTCCCGTGCCGACACACACCTGGTCCAACTCGCCGCCAGGGCCGATGCGGGCTGCCGCACCCTCCCAGGCCCGTTCGACCGTGGACCACCACGGATCGTCCGGCAGCAGGCCCTCGCGCAGGCCCCGTGCCACGGCAACCCCGATCATGGTCGTGGCGCTGTGTTCGAGATAGGTCGCGGAGTGGTCGATGAGCTGTCGCCACATGCCCGAGCCGTCCTGGTGCCCCCCCAGCGCGGACAGGTGCTCGAGGTGGGCCGACAGCAATTCCTCCGCCCCGGAAGTGCCCAGGTGCGAGAGCGCCTCCGCGAAGCCGAGAGCGGCGAAGGCATTGCCCCGGCCCCAGAAGTACGGGGACGCGTGGCAGTGCCAGTAGAGGCCGTTCGGCTGGCGGGTGTCCACCGAGCGCAGGAACTCGATCAGCCGGCGCCGGTAGGACGCCTCGCCGGTGACGGCGTGGGCACGTCCGAGCAGCGTTCCGGCAAAGAAGAAGTCCTCCACGCGGATGTCGGGGTCGGGCACGAAACGATCGGCCTGGTGGATGAGGAAGTCGCGGTACCGCGGGTCCCCGGTAGCCGCGAACAATTCGTCCGCAAAACAGGCCACCGCCAGGCAGGGCGCCCAGTCCGGTACGGTGTCCGGCGCCGCCACCACGGGCTCGGCGAGACGCACCAGGTCGTCGACGACCTCCGCGTCGGGACCCGCAAGCCGCAGCCGGGCCAGGAAGGCGACCCCGGTGGGGTACATCGGCGGCGACTCGACGGCCTGGCCATACATGCCGGCCAGACGCTCGGCGACAGGTCGCGGATCGATGTTCACCTGACCTCCGGATATCCCGTGGAATGTAGGGGCGACCCTCGTGGTCGCCCGTCTCTCATCCTTGCATGGAACAAACGTCGGCGGGAGCGAAGCGACCGGTGACGGTTGGTCCATGGGAGGTCGGTGTGGCTGGGCCGGAGGCGGCGCCGATGCCGAGCGGCAGCGAGGCACCGGACCGGCTTTGGGGCGCTTGCATGAATTCGAAGCGGGACGGGACAAGCCCGTCCCCTACATGGCGTACCGCGGAACCGCGTCGTAGCATGGGCGGGAATCCGCTCGAGAGGAACGCATGAACGAACCCGCCAGGCGCCCGCAGCGCGCCATCGTCATCCTGCTGGACAGCCTCAACCGCCACATGATCGGGGACTACGGCGGCACCGAGTTCGAGACCCCGAACATCGACCGCTTCGCGCAACGGGCCGTGCGCTTCGAGCGCCACTTCACGGGCTCCCTGCCCTGCATGCCGGCGCGCCACGACATCCTCTGCGGCGCGCTCGACTTTCTGTGGAAGCCGTGGGGCTCCATCGAACTCTGGGAAGAACCGATCACCGCGCACCTGCGGCGCGACGGCGTGACGACCATGCTGGTGACGGACCATCCGCACCTGTTCGAGGCCGGCGGCGAGAACTACCACACCGACTTCTACGCCTGGAACTACCTGCGCGGCCACGAGGGCGATCCCTGGAAGTCGCGCCCGGACAACACATGGATGGGCGCCCCGGCCCTGCCGGCCACCCGGGCGCAGTTCCACTACGACGAGTCGCGCACCTGGTTCCGCCGGGAACTCGATTTCCCCGGCCCCAGGACGATGCAGGCGACGGCCGACTGGGTCGACGAGAACGCGGCGCACTTCGACCGCTTCCTGCTGTTCGTCGACGAGTTCGACCCGCATGAGCCGTTCGACACCCCGGCGCCCTGGGTGAACCGCTACGACGACACCTGGCAGGACGACGTGATGATCTGGCCGCCGTACACGGTGCGCGGCGTCGAGCGCGGCGTCATCACGGAGCGCGAGGCGCGCCACGTGCGCTGCAACTACGGCTCGAAGCTCTCCATGATCGATCACTGGTTCGGCAAGGTGCTCGACGCCATCGACCGGCAGGACCTGTGGGACGACACCATGGTGGTCCTCTGCACGGACCACGGCCACTACCTCGGCGAGAAGGACCTGTTCGGCAAACCCATGGTCCCGCAGTACGAGCCGCTCGGACACACACCGCTCTACATCCACTACCCCGGCATCGAGCCCCATCGCGTCGACGCACTCACGACGAACGTCGACATCAACGCGACGCTGTGCGACGTGTTCGGCGTGCACCCGAACCATCGCACGCACGGCAAATCGCTCGTGCCCCTGCTGGACGGCAGCGCCGACTCGGTGCGCGAGTGGGCGCTGGGCGGAATTTTCGGCAACTGGGTGCAGGTCCACGACGGGCGGCGCAAGTACGCGCGCGCACCCGCGACCTCGCCGTTCCCGCTGTCGATGTGGTCGAACCGCTGGTCCACCATGCCGATCCACCGCTTCGACCCGACGTTTCCCAAACCGGACCGGCGCGCCCGACTCGACTTCATGCCCGGCACCGACATTCCGGTGCTGCGCCAGCCCTTCGCCGCAGGCGACCCGCTGCCTTACTGGTGCGCCCGGCCGCGCGTCGGCGAGCACCACCTGTACGACATCGACAACGACCCCACCGAAGACGAGAACCGTCTCGGCGGCACCGACGAGGCCGACATGGTGGAATTGCTGCGCGAGGGGCTGCAGGCGGTGGAAGCGCCGGCGGACCAGTTCGAGCGACTCGGGGTGGCCTGAGCCAGCCCGCAACACGACCACTTCAAGGAGCAGCCATGAAAGTCATCACCGGCGTCGGCGGTTGGCCGGCCACCATCCCCGCACAGGCGCAGGCGGCAGAGGCCGCCGGCTTCGACTGCATCACCTGCGGCGAACTCGACCACGACTCGATCATGATCATGACCGTGGCGGCGACGGCCACCAGCCGCATCGCCCTGCAGACCTCCGTGACCATCGCCTTCCCGCGCAGTCCCTTCGTGCTCGCGATGGAAGCCTGGGACCTGCAGCACCTGTCCGGCGGGCGTTTCTGTCTCGGTCTCGGCAGCCAGGTGAAGGGCCACAACGAGCGCCGCTTCGGCGGCACCTGGTCGCCGCCGGCGCCGCGCATGCGCGAGTACATCCGCATGCTGCATGCCGTGTGGGACTCCTGGCAGGACGGTAAACCCGCGGAGTTCCTCGGCAAGCAATACACCTACACGCTCATGACGCCGAACTTCAATGCCGGGCCCATCGAGTTCGATCGCCCGAAGGTCGGGCTCGCCATCGTCGGCCCCGGCATGGCCCGGGTGACCGGCGAAGTCGCGGACGTCGCCATGCCGCACGGCGGCATCATGTCGGACCAGTACATGCGCGCGGTGCTGCTGCCCGCCATCCAGACCGGGCTGGAGCGCTCCGGGCGCACCTGGGACGACATCGAGGTCGCCGAGAGCGGCTATCTCATCCTCGGCGAGAACGACAGCGAGATAGAGCAGAAGGCCCTCGGCATGCGCCGCACGCTGTCGTTCTACGGATCCACGCGCACGTATCACAAGGTGCTGGCCCTGCATGGCCTCACGGAACTCGGCATGAAGCTGCACGCGCTCTCCCTGCGAGGAAAGTGGGACGAGATGCGCGACACCGTGACCGTCGACGACATCCTGACCCTCGCCCAGACCGCCACCTACGACGGCCTGCCGGATTTCCTCCGCGAACACCGCGAGTACGCGTCGCGCGCGAGCCTCGGCGGCATCCCACAGGACACGCCGGAGCAGGAAGAGCGGTTCCGGGATATTTTGGCGCGGGTGCAGGCGGTCGAGACCCCGGGCGTGCCCAGGGGCATGGAGATGTCGGCGACCCCGGCCTGACGCGCCGCCCATGGCGTACGACCCCGACAACGTCTTCGCGAAGATCCTCCGGGGCGAAGCGAACGCGCACATCGTGCTCGACGAGGAGCACTGCGTCGCCTTCATGGACCTGATGCCGCAGAGCCCCGGGCATACGCTGGTCATCTCGCGCCAACCGGCCGAGAACATCTTCGACCTGGACCCCACCGCCTGGGCGGAGGTCGCGGCGACGACCCAGCGCGTCGCCCGGGCCGTCCAGGCGGCCTTCCGTCCCGCCGGCATGGCGCTGATCCAACTGAACGGTCGCGATGCCGGACAGACGGTGTTCCACCTGCACTGCCACGTCATCCCGCGGTACGAAGGCGAAGGGTTGGCGTTCCAGGCGCGTGCCATGGCGGACCCCGAGGAGTTGCGCGAGCACGCGGCGCGGATTCGGGCGGAGTTGGGGGCATAAGGGCGGGCCTGGCGGCGTCCCTCGTGATCGCCCGTTTCGAAACCGTGCATGATTTGGGCACGGGCCGCCACAAGGGCGGCCCCTTGCATGGAAGTCGCGCCAAGGGAACGCAGTGACCGCCGGTGCAACTTCCATGCAAGGACGGCGTGGCTGGGCCGGAGGCGCGCCGGCGCGTAGCGAGCTCGCGAGCGAGTGCCCGAGCGGCTATGGGGCGCTACGGGCGCGTCCGTATCCCGGGATGCGGAACACGGGCCGTATAATTCGCCGTTTGCCCCAGTTGGAGTACCCATGACCGACTACAAGGTCGCCGACATCGGCTTGGCCGAATTCGGGCGTCGCGAGATCGCCCTGGCCGAGGGAGAGATGCCGGCCCTGATGGCATTGCGTCGGAAGTACCGGGACGAGCAGCCGTTGGCCGGCGCCCGCATCATCGGCTGCATCC
Source organism: Candidatus Azotimanducaceae bacterium (assembly GCA_965248075.1). GTDB lineage: Bacteria > Pseudomonadota > Gammaproteobacteria > Pseudomonadales > Azotimanducaceae > VXNE01. The sequence continues at coordinate 1,075,436 of CBDFIL010000001.1, forward strand.
ACATGACGATCCAGACCGCGGTGCTGATCGAAACGCTCGTGGCGCTCGGCGCCGAGGTGCGCTGGTCGTCCTGCAACATCTTCTCGACCCAGGACCATTCCGCCGCCGCGATGGCCGCGGCGGGTATCCCGGTGTTCGCCTGGAAGGGCGAGACCGAGGAGGAATACGAGTGGTGCATCGAGCAGACCATCCTCCAGGACGGCGCCCCGTGGAACGCCAACCTGCTGCTCGACGACGGCGGCGATCTCACCCTCATGATCCATGAGCGCTACCCCGCCATGCTCGACGCCATCCACGGGATCAGCGAGGAGACGACCACCGGGGTGCATCGCCTCTACGAGATGCTCGCCAGGGAGGAACTCAGGGTTCCAGCCATCAACGTCAACGACTCCGTGACGAAGTCCAAGAACGACAACCGCTACGGCTGCCGCCATGGACTGAACGACGCGATCAAGCGCGGCACCGACATGCTGATGGCCGGCAAACGCGGGCTCGTGATCGGCTACGGCGACGTCGGCAAGGGCTCGTCGCAGAGCCTGCGCCAGGAAGGCATGATCGTGCGCGTCGTCGAGATCGATCCCATCTGCGCCATGCAGGCGTGCCTCGACGGTTACGAGGTGGTCTCGCCCTATGTCGGCGGCAGGAACACCGGCCGCGTCGAGGACATCGACCTGCGCCTGCTCCAAGACACCGACGTGCTCGTCACGTGCACCGGCAACACCGGCGTCTGCGACGCGGCGATGCTGAGCACGATCAAGCGCGGCGCCATCGTGTGCAACATCGGCCATTTCGACAACGAGATCGACACCGCCTACATGCGCGAGCACTGGCGCTGGCAGAAGGTCAAGGACCAGGTCCACCAGATCTTCCGCAGCGACGATCCGTCGGACTACCTCATCCTGCTCTCCGAGGGGCGCCTGGTGAACCTCGGCAACGCCATGGGCCACCCGTCACGGGTGATGGACGGCTCCTTCGCGAACCAGGTACTCGCGCAGATGCACATCTTCGGCGAACGCTGGGCGGACCAGCCCGCGGACCAGCGCGCGCCCGTGAGCATCGAGGTCCTGCCGAAGAAGCTCGACGAGGAAGTCGCGCAGCTCATGGTGGAAGGCTTCGGTGGCGTCGTGACGACGCTGACCGACGCCCAGGCAAGCTACATCAACGTGCAGCCCGAAGGGCCGTTCAAGCCGGAATCGTACAAGTATTGACCGGGCGCGGGACGCCACAAGGGCGTCCCCTACGGTCGCGCAGCCCGAAGGGCCGTGTAGGGGCGACGCTTGTCGTCGCCCGTCTCGACACCGTGGACGATTTGGACACGGGACGCCACAAGGGCGTCCCCTACACGGCGGCGTGCTGCGTTCCGGTCAACCCCCCGATGAGCGCGGCCTCGTCGGGGAACTGCCCCGTCTGGTGTTTCGAATAGACGAGCGCGCCGTCCACCTTCACGTCGAAGATGCCGCCTCCGCCCGCGATCAACTCGGCGTCCACGCCGAACGCCTCCTTCAGACCGGCAGCCAGACTGACCGCTTTCGGTTTGTAGTTTCAGGCCGTGCAGTAGGTGATCGAGACTTCCATGGTCCGCGCTTCGCTTGCAGAGTTGGCGTGACGATAGCACCCGTTCCCCGCGAACGCGAGCGCCCCCACCTCCGCGCTCCTCCGCGCACTGGGGCTCTCGCAGGTTACCCTCCGCTCCCGTTTCCGCGACAATGGCCCACGCAACCAGGAAGGAGCCATGGACGCCCAAGACTTCGACGACCTGGGGTTTCGTTTCGACCCCGTGGACCTTCCGTCCGCATCGAAACCCGACGTGCGCCGAGCCTGCTTTCGCGTGCGCAAGGTGCTCGAAGGGGTCGTCCATGACACGGTCGCCCTCGAAGGCAACCCCTTCACACTGCCTGAGGTGAAGACGCTATTGGACGGCGTCACCGTCGGCGGCCACCGTCTGGAAGACGAGCGGCAGGTACTGAATCAGGCCGCGAGCTGGAAGGAACTCCTGGTGCGCGTCGAGGCTGGCCGATTCGTGCTGGACCGCCAGACTTTCTGCGACCTCCACGCGCTGGTCGCGCACCAGGAAGCCCTCGAGTGGGGCGTTTTTCGCTCCGGCGCCGTCACGATTGCAGGGACCGATCACCGCCCCCCGGCCGCAGGGTCGTTGCCGGCCCTGTTCGACCGGGGCCTCGATGTCCTGCAACGCATCCCCGGTGTCCATGAGCGCGCCATCGCGCTATTCCTGTTCGGCTCCCTGCAGCAGTTCTTCTACGACGGCAACAAGCGGACCTCCAGACTGATGATGAACGGCGTGCTGCTCTCGTCCGGGGAGGACGGCATCTCGGTTTCCGCCGGCCGTCTACTGGAGTTCAACGAGGCCATGATCCGCTTCTACGACAGCCGCGACGGAACGGAGATGATGCGCTTCATGGCGGGCTGCTCGCTCGATCCGGAAACCGGCAACACGCGTCCGCACTGACGCCCACTGCAGATGAAACACCGCCGGCGCCCAGCGTGATGGCCAGGGAGTGGCCGGGCAGCAGGCCGCTCAGAACAGACTGCTCAGGTTCTGCGACAGGATGACCGTCTGCTCCAGGAAGATGTGCCGCCGGGCCAGACGAAACTCGCCATCGACACGCCGTAGCACGTCCTCGCGGCGGCCGATCCAGCTGTCCTCTTCGCTGGCGAGGCGCGTGCGGTAGAGCTGGAAGTTCGAGGAGACGGTCACCTCGTCTTCCGTGCCGTCCATGATGCGGACGTTCGTGATCAGCCGCCGCGTGCGGGACGGCGGGTCTTCCGCCCATGCCGCGCCAAGGAGCATGCGGTCCACGCGCATCTTCAGCGTCGCGAAATCGTCGTCGAAGAACGCGACGCCGCCGGGCTTCGTGAACTCGCGGCCGGCTTCGCGGGCGGTCGTCGTCCGACGCACGGGCATCCAGTAGTGGATGTCCTCCGTCAGCAGTTCGAGCCAGTCCTCGTAGCGTCGGGAATCGAGCACGTCGGCCTCCAGGAAGAGGAACTCCTCGACCACGTGCCTGAGCAGCATCCGCTCTTGCGGAGCGAGGTCCCGATACGCCCCCATCAAACGGTTCCGGTCGGCGGCATCGAGTGGTTTGCGACGAGGTCCGCCCAGCTCTCCGCCCGCATCCACTCCTGCCAGGACTGGTACATCCAGCGCTGGCCGTGCTCGTTGACCACCGTCTCGACCCGCGCCTGGCCGGAAGGGTCCGTCATGACCCGATCCGCGCCCTTGCCCATGGTCAGGTTCGCCGGCAGCGTCCGCGCGAACGTGCCCTTCGCCCCGAACGTGGCATGGCTCCAGTTCTCCGCGTCGTCCTGTTCCAGCAGGCCGGCCGGACCGAAGTAGTGGTTGGCCATGTAGAGATTTCGCTGGCGCTGCTTGTCGCTCATCTCCTTCGTCTGGTAGGTGAACCACCAGAGTTCCGTCTCGAACGGCCCGCGCGGGATGCGCAGGCATACCTGCGGGCTGGTGGAGACCCAGAGGTTGGGAAAGATGTTCGGGTGACCGAAAGACCGGACGCCCACCGGGCCCAGCACGTCGCCCGCGGAGGACGCGAGGCGCCGCGCGACCATGGCGTCGTACCACTGCGCGCGCTGGCCCGCGGTCAGGCGCGCCACGGACTCCTCGTACTGCCGTTCGGTGATGCCGGGCCCGCCGATGCCGTGGCCGTACTCGCCGAGGAGCACCATCTGGTCCATGGGCCCGAGGAACTCCTCGTCGAAGAGCCCCGCCCGCAGCGACGCACCGTGCGACACCTTGACGTGGTACCAGTCGTAGACATTGTCGACCGCGAGCTTCCAGTTGCAGCGGACGCGGTTCTTCTGCACGCCGTCAAGGAACTCGACCTCGCCCAGCGACGCCATGAAGTCGATGCCGAGCCTGCCCACCCAGCCGAGGTAGTCGGGCAGCGGCGGCGCCGCCGCATCGAGCGTTGCGAACACGAAGCCGTGGTAGCTCTCGACCTGCGCCGCCTGCGTCATCCCCCAGGCGTGCTTGTCGAGCCCGCCCCGGTAGAACGCATCCTCGTTCGGCATGCCGACCAGCGCACCGTCGAGGTCGAAGTTCCAGCCGTGGTAGGCGCACATGAAGCGCTTGGTGTTGCCGATTTCCGCCCGGCAGACCTTGTTGCCGCGATGCGGACAGGTGTTGAGGAGCACGCGGATCGCGCCGTCGCGCCCGCGCACGACGACGACCTCGTCCTCGCCCATCCAGTTCGTGAAGAAGTCGCCCGGCTCCGGAATCTGCGACTCGTGGCACATGAAGTTCCACGCGCGGGCGAAGATCCTCTCGAGTTCGTCGCGATAGATCGCCTCGTCCGTGAACATGCTGCGGTCGAGCACGCCGGTCTCGACGTCGAACAGGTCCCGCTCCATCACCGTCGACATGGCGACCTCCGTGGTCCTGGTGTGCTGGGTCGCAAATAGCTTTGTCTTTGCGGTAGCGCATTTTCGTCGCTGGCAAGGCGCGTCCGACGAGCAGTGGTAGGCCCCACGGGAGGAGGCGCAACGCCGCCAGCGGCGAAAAGGCGCAGCGCAAACGTGAAGGTATTTGCGACCCAGCGCACTAGTAGCGCCCGCCGAGCTTCGCGTGGTCCCAGGTCACGTATCGCTCCGGGTGGAACTTGAGCAGCACGCGCTTGTGCGCCCGCGGCGCCACCGTCTTGCGGAGCTCCGCCCGCGCCTCGGCATCCAGTTCGCGGTCGCCGGCGTTCACGTCCACCAGCGTGTCGAGGATCTGCTCCGGGTCGTCGATGATCTCCGTCGTCGCGTAGATGAGGACGCCCTTCAGCTCCGCGTATTCCTCGCCGCTCTCGACGAGCAGCGTGGCCTTCGGGTCGCGGCGCCAGTTCACGACCTTCTGGCTCTTGCCGAACGTCGTGCAGTAGAGGCAGCCGTCACCGTGGACCCAGAACCACATGGGCATCGCGTGCGGATACCCGTTCGGTCCGTTCGAGACGATGATGAGGGTCTTCTGCGAGCCGAGGTACTCCCGGATCTCCGAGTCGGTGAGCTGAATGATCTCGCGGCGCGACGGCATGACCTCTTCCAGTGGTGTGCGACGGGTGGGAACTTACCCGAAACGCTTCGGGTTTGCCGTGGGCGGCGCGATCAATCCAGGCCGGCCTGGCGACGCTGGGGGGCGATGAGCTTGCGGAACTCCACCACGTCCTCGTCCACCGGCTCCGGATTCCACTGGCGGCTGATGAAGGCGCACGCGTAGCGAAAGCGTTCGTTGAGGCTGCGGCCGATGTGGTCCGCGCCCAGCACGGTCCGGTACTCGTGCTGCAGGCCGCGGTCCCACAGCACGCGGTGCAGGAATTCGGCGCCGCGATGCAGCTCGAAGCCGTCTTCCGTGCCGGCCTCGATCATGATCGCAAGGTCCCGCAGCCGCTCCGGCGCGTTCGCGGCGATCGTCGCCGGGTTGTTCTCGGCCCAGTATCCTTCGTCCACCACGCCGTCGATGCCGAACTTCTCCGGGTACTGGTCGGCGCGATAGAACGTGTCCGCCGGCTGCAGCGCGTCGTAACGCAGGCTGGCCTCGATGGCCGGCTCGAGGGCGGCCACGGTTCCAAACAGCTCCGGGTACTTCAACGCCAGGCGCAGGCAGCCCATGCCGCCCATGGACACGCCGGTCACGGCCACGCGCTTGCGTTCGTCAGTCACATGGAACTCGGAGCGCACAGCCTCGAGCAGCTCCGTCACGATCAGCGTCTCCCAGGCCTCGGAACCGTCCCGGTAGTTCATGTAGAAGGAACGCCCGGCTGACGGACACACGCCTACGAACGGGTCCAGCGTGCGCCAGAGATCCTTTGTCGCCGCCACCCAGGTGTCCAGGAAGTCACGGCTGCCGCCTCCGCCGTGCAGGAGCAGCAGCAGCGGATATGCGGGATCGCGATCCCCGTCGTAGTCCGGCGGCAGCAAGACGCGGTACTCGCAATCGCCCGGGACAAGATCGGTGACGAATGCTCGGTCGACGGCGCGCGGTTCCACCCGCCCTGCCGGCGCCGTCGGTTCCTCCGCGGCTTGCGTGACCAGCGACGTTCCCGCGGCCAGCGCGGCCGCGCCTCCGATGGACCCCCGTACGAATACTCGACGCGAGACAGCGCTTTCTTCCACATTCACCTCCATGCGGGCGACCACGAGGGTCGGGGACGGGCGACCACGAGGGTCGGGGACGGGCGACCGCAAGGGTCGCCCCTACAGTCCAAACTCGGCACGGATGGCCGCGCCATGTGCATCCAGGGCCGGGATCTCGAGATCGTCCGGCATGTCGCGCACGGCATCCGGGTGGGCGGGCATCGCAACGTTCCCGGTCTCGCTGCCGACGGTCCAGCGCCGCAGCGCCGGGTGCGAGGAGAGGCCCGCGAGGTCGTTCACTGCCCCATAGGCTATCCGCGCGTCGCGCAGGCGTCTCTCCATCTCCTCCCGTGTGTGTCCCGCGAAGAACTCGGCTACCGCGCCGTCCACCTCCGTGCGGCGTCTGACCCGATCCTCGTTGGTCGCGTACCTCGGATCCCCGGCCAGATCGGGCCGCTCCATCGCCTTCGCCGCGAGGTCGCGCCACTCCCGGTCGCTCTGCACGGAGATGACGAGCGTCACGCCATCGGCGCTCACGAAACCGCCGTAAGGCGCGATCGACGGGTGCGCGAGTCCGACGCGCTCGGGTCCATGATCCGTGTAGTCGTGGTGCAGCAGGGGAACGGCCATCCAGTCGGCCATCACGTCGAACAGGGACAGCTTGATGCCCTTGCCTCGGCCCGTGCGCGCCCGCTCGAACAGCGCTTCGGTGATGGCGAGCGCCGCCGTGACGCCCGTCGCGATGTCGCAGACGGAGACCCCCACCCGGCCGTACTCGCCGGGCGGTCCCGAGACGGACACGAGCCCCGACTCCGACTGCACCAGCAGATCGTAAGCCTTCAAGTTGGCGTACGGGCCTTCCTCGCCATAGCCCGATATGTCGCAGGTGACGAGTCGCGGGAACCGCTCGCGCAAGTCTTCCGAGCCGAGACCCGAGCGCGCGGCGGCGCCCACCGCCAGGTTCTGGATGAAGACGTCCGCCTGCGCGAGGATGCGGTGCACCAGCGCCCGGTCGTCCGCGTCCTTGATGTCGACGGCGAGGGACTCCTTGCCCCGGTTCAGCCACGCGAAATACGAGGACTGACCGTTCGCCGCCGTGTCGTAGCCGCGGGCGAAGTCTCCTTCCGCCCGTTCCAGCTTGATGACGCGAGCACCCGCGTCCGCCAGCCGGCACGACGCCATGGGCGCCGCCGCCGCCTGTTCGAGCGCGACGACCAGGATGCCGTCGAGGGGTCCCGCCACGCCGGCCTCAGTCCGAGCCGCCGCCGAAGCGAATGTCGAAATAGGTCCCCGTCGTTACCGGCGACGACAGTTCGGCCGGCGCCCGCTCGCGGTAGTCCTTCAGCACGCGGTAGACGATGCCATGAGCGCTGTACAGCAGGGCGTTGCGGAACACGTGCTCGGCGTCGGCCTGATCGGCGCGGGTCAGAAGGTTCTCGAAGGTCAGCGTGAAGTGATTCGAGTGCCGCGCCCGGATCGGGCTACCGTAGAAGAAGTCGTAACGCTCTGCCTCGTCCTCCGCACCCAGGTAGTAGTAGATGATCTCCCGCGAGAAGACCTCGTTGTCGTTGGCGCTCAGCTCCTTGAACATGCCGCCCTGCTCCTCGAGGCTCACTCCCCCGCCGGCCTCGTCCGCCTGGCTCGAGATATAGAGGAACCCGGCGATCATCCCGAGCTGTGCACGCATCTGACCCGCCAGGTCCAGGTACGCCTGCTGCCGGGCGTGTACCTCACTCGTCTTGAGGCTCTCCGTCTGGATGATCACCTGCTGGTTGGCGAGCCTGATCTCCTCGTGCTGCGCCCTGAGCGCACTGCTCGCCTCGTGCAGTTCCTGCCGCTGCAGGAAGTAGCCGATCACGAGCCACAGGAAGGCGAGCGGCGCGAAGGCCCCTTCGAGGAAGCTGCCGAGGTTCTCGGCCGGCAGGGAGACGATCTGCTCCATGCCCTGCGCCAGGACATAGGCGAGCGCCAGCAACAGGTAGACGACCGTCGCCGAGACACCGAACCAGACGCGCCAGTCGAGATTCATGGGCGTCGGCGGATCACGCCGTCCTGCATGACGAACACCACCTGGCCGACCAGCGAGATGTCCTCCAGAGGATCGCCCGGCACGGCGACGATGTCGGCCAGCTTGCCGGCCTCGATGCTGCCGAGTTCATCCGAACCCAGGAGTTCCGCCGCCACGACCGTGGCCGAACGGAACGCTTCCATCGGTGGCATGCCGGCCTCCACCATGAAGACGAACTCGCGCCAGTTCTCGCCATGGGGCGAGACGCCCGTGTCGGTGCCGAACGCGATGGGGACACCCGCCTGCCAGGAGCGCGCAAAGGTCTCCTGGATCACCGGCCCGATCGCCGCCGCCTTGGGGCGCACGGTCTCCGAGAAGTAGCCGGCCACCTTCGCCTTCTCGGCCACGAACCTGCCGGCGGTGATCGTGGGCACATGGAAGGTGCCCCGTTCCTTCATCAGATCCATGATCTCGTCGGTCATGAAGGTGCCGTGCTCGATGGAATGCACACCCCCGAGGACGGCCCGTTTCATACCCTCGGATCCGTGCGCGTGTGCCGCCACCTTGAAACCGTAGTCGGCGGCCGCCGCGACGATCGCCTCGACTTCCGGCACGGTGAACTGGGCGTTCCGGCCGCTCTTCGCCTCGCTCAGCACGCCGCCGGTGGCCGTGATCTTGATGAGGTCCGCGCCTTCCTTGTACCGCGCCCGAACCGCCTTGTAGGCATCGTCCACGCCGTTCACGACGCCGTCGGCCGGACCGAGATCCCGCGTCAGGGCCTGATTCACCCCGACGTTCGGATCCGCGTGGCCGCCGGTGGTCGCGAGACTCTTGCCCGACGTGTACACACGCGGACCGACGATCCATCCCCCGGCGATGGCGTCGCGCAGCGCCTGGGCAACGCGTGCATCCGTGCCGAGATCGCGCACCGTGGTGAAGCCCGCCATCAGCGTCACGCGGGCATAGCGCGTCGCGCGCAGCGCCGCATCCGCCGGATCGAGCCGGAAGCGCTCGAGGGCCATCGACGGCGAACCCTCCCAGGCCAGGTGCACGTGCATGTCGAGCCAGCCCGGCATGACCGTCGCTTCGGTGAGATCGACGACTTCGTCGCCCTCGCCGGGCTCGACGTAGCCGGGTGTTACGCCTGCGATCCGGTTACCCGTGACGCGAATCGTTGCCGACTCGATGACCTCCCCCGCCGCCGTGTCGAGCAGCCGGCCCGCATGGATGAGCGTGTCGGCGGATGCCAGGCCGGCGACGACGGCGCACAGCGCGCCGAGAGCGAGGCTCCGCCACCCTCGCAATGCAGGTTTCTTCACGCCTTTTGCCTGCGACCCAGGATGGAGGGCAACTGGGTGCCCAGGCCGATCGCGTCCTCGATGTCGATCTGGAAGGCGATCCCGGCTCCCGGCTCCTTGTCGAAGCGGCCGGCCATGCCGATGCTGACGAGTATCTCGTGCGCCTTCGCCGCCGACACCAGGAACATCAGGACATTGCGGCTGGTGCTCAGATCGAGGCCCAGGAAGGTCTTCTGCGGTTCCAGCCCTTCGCCGCGCACCCCGGTGACGACGGTGGCGCCGGTCGCGCCCGCCTCCCGCGCCGCATCGATCACGGCGTCCGTCCGGTCGTGGTCGACCAACGCAAAAATCAGTTTCAGCTTCATGCGGGGTCCTGAATGGAACAAGCGGAACGGGGAGCGTAAGCGACCCGAGCCGTTTGTTCCATGCGGAGGCGGAGCGGTTGGGCCGAAGGCTTGCCGTCGCATAGCGGCAGCGAAGCGACGGTGAGGCTATGGGGCGACCTCGGTTCGTTTGGCTTGCCGCCGGCGGTTCATCCAGGACGCTGCCATGGAATAGCCGAGTACGGACATGATGGGGAATACGCTTGCGAAAGCAATGAGCCCGAACCCGTCGATCAACGGGCTGCGTCCCGGCACGCTCGCCGCGAGACCGAGACCGAGCGCCGCGACCACCGGGACGGTGACGGTCGACGTGGTGACGCCGCCGCTGTCGTAGGCGAGCGGGACGATGCTGCGGCTCGAACGGAAGGTCTGCACGATCACCACCGCGTAGGCGCCGATGATGTACCAGGGCAGCGGCGTACCGGTGACGATGCGGAAGGAGCCGAGCGACACGCCGACCGCGACGCCCACCGCCACCGCGATGCGCAGTCCCCAGGAACCTACCGCCCCGCCGGACACTTCCTCCGCCTTGAGCGCGACGGCGATCAGGGCCGGCTCCGCGATGGTGGTCGCGAAGCCGATCGCGAACGCGAAGGCATAGACCAGCGTGTAGTCGCGCCAGTCCACCGTGTCGCCGGTCGCGCCGACGGCCTCCGCAGCGGTCAGTTGCCGCGCCATGGTCTCCCCGATCGGGAAGAGCGCCTGCTCCAGCCCGATCAGGAACAGCGTGAGACCGAGCAGCACCGCCACGAAGCCGGCCAGGATCCGGCCGAGGTTCGGCACGCCCCGACGCAGCACGACCACCTGGAAGAACACCAGGATCCCCGCGATCGGCGCGACATCGAGGGCCGTGGCGAAGGCCGTGTCGACAAACGTGAGGACAAACTCCACGGTCAGACGCCTATCCCGTACGCGAGCCCGTAGGCGAGCACGAAGATCATCGGCGTCAGGCTTGCGAAGGCGATCAGACCGAAGCCGTCCACCATCGGGTTGCGTCCCCGGATGGACGTGGCGAGCCCGACGCCCAGCGCCGTGACGAGCGGCACCGTGATCGTGCTGGTCGTCACCCCGCCGGAGTCGTAGGCGACGCCGACGATCTCGTCCGGCGCAAACACCGTCATGACCGTCACCAGGACATAGCCGCCGATGATCAGCCGATGGATCGGCCAGCCCTTGAGGATGCGCAGCACGCCGAGCACGATGGCGACGCCCACCGCCACGGCGACGACCAGACGCAGGTTGGAGGCATAGGACGCACGCGCCGCGTCGTCGTCCGCGAGCACACCGGCTTCCGCGGCGACCTCGGCCGCTTCCGCCGCGATCGCGATCAGCGCCGGTTCCGCGACGGTCGTGCCAAAACCCAGGCAGAAGGCGAACGCGAGCAGCGCCGCGACGCTGCCCTTGCGCGCGAACGCATGGGCGATGTTCTCCCCGAGCGGAAACAGGCCGCTCTCGAGCCCCTCGATGAAGAGCGTCAGCCCGACGACCACGCAGACGAGGCCCACCGCCACGCTGCCGAGGTTCGGAAACGGCTGCTGCAGCACGACGATCTGGAAGAAGGCGATGACCAGGACGATGGGGGCAAGGTCGCGCACGGCGTCGAAGATCCGGCGCAACAGGACTCCGATCGGGCCCTTCACGCGGCCGGTCTCACGAGGCGATGGGGGACGTTCGTTGGGCCGCGGCCGACACTCGGCCGCGCCCGCGGGAGCGTCCCGGCGACGTCGGGCGGCACGGGCTCGAGGAGGCTGAGAACCACGCTCAACTTATTGAAAACAAGGGACAAACAAGATTGTCGGTATACATACGACAACCGCGCGGCGATAATAACACGCTTTATTTCAAGCGGGGCGCGGGGGAAACGTGGCGGAGCCAGCCATCAACATCCAACAACTGACCGAGTCCGTCGAGGCCCTGAAGGACAGCTTCGAGAATCACCGCTACATCTGCAGCCACCAGATCTCGACCGCGGTCTATCTGGCCTATCACCTGCGCAAACCCGTCCTGATCGAAGGCCCCCCGGGAGTCGGCAAGACGGAACTCGCGAAGACGACGGCCGAGATGTTCGATCTCCCCCTCATCCGCCTGCAGTGCTACGAAGGCCTCGACGAAGCGAAGGCCATCTACGAGTGGAAGTACGGCAAGCAACTCCTCTACACCCAGGTCCTCAAGGAGACTCTCGACGAGGTCCTGCAGGGCGCCAAGGGGTTCGCCGAGTCCGTCACCCGCCTGCACGAGTTCGGCGACATCTTCTTCTCCGAGGAGTTCCTCGAGCCGCGACCGCTGCTGAAGGCGTTGCGCGAGGAGGACGGCTGCGTGCTGCTGATCGACGAAGTGGACAAGTCCGACCACGAGTTCGAATCGCTCCTGCTCGAGATCCTCTCGGACTATCAGGTGTCGATTCCCGAGATCGGCACCGTCAAGGCGACCCGCGAGCCGCCGATCGTGTTCCTCACCAGCAACAACACCCGCGAGATCTCCGACGCCCTGAAGCGCCGCTGCCTGCACCTCTACATCCCGTTCCCGGACGCAGATCTCGAGCAACGCATCATCCACGCCCGGGTGCCCGAGATTCCGCCCGAACTGCGCCGTCAGCTGGTGACCTTCATCCAGGAGCTGCGCGACCTCGACCTCAAGAAGGTGCCGGCCATCAGCGAGACCATCGACTGGGCGCGCACCCTCCTCCTGCTGCACACGGAGTCCCTCGACCCGCAACTCGTGCGCGACACGCTCAACGTGATCCTGAAGTTCCAGGAGGACATCGAGAACGTGGACGTGGAGATCACGACGCTGACGAACAAGGCGTTGAAGAGTTAGAGCGAACCCTCGCGTTCGCCGACCGGTCACCGATCGGGGTGACCCCGGCGTTCAACCCAGATCCAGGGCGAAGCGTACTGCCGCAGCCACCTTCCTCATCTTCTCTTCGGAGAGCCGAGAGATGGCTGCGCCCAGGCGCCCTCTCGGCACGGTCTGCAGGTGATCGCAGTTGACGGCGCATTCGCGAGGCATCCCATCGTCACGAGACAACGTGACCTCGCTGGGAATGTCGCGGATGTGCGTCGTGACCGGCGCGACGGTCACTTGCCCCAAGCTCGGAATGATGGAACCGCGCGTCAGGATCACTACGGCGCGACGCTTGTCGGGTGCCCCAACCGATACCAGCGCACCTCACCACGAAGCATCAATCGCCGCTCCAGGCATCGTCACCCCACGCATGATCGGCCTGCGGAATGTCGAACTCCTCCGGTTTCGGTGGGGACGCGAAGGGGACGCGAAGGGACACACGCCGATTCTGTCCTACACCGAGCTGACGGCGGCGCGCGTCAAGCAGGGCGAATGTCCCCCTGAAGACGCGGAGATTGTCCAGCTGTGCGACGCCGGGCGCCGTGCCAGTCTCGGTGCCATGGCCACCCCCCGCTACAAGCTGGTCGACGAGGAGCATGCGGCCGGCTACCACGTCACGTCGCGCTGTGTACGCCGGGCGTGGCTGTGCGGCTACGACGACTTCACGCAGCGCGACTACTCCTACCGCAAGCGTTGGCTGGTCGACCGGATGAAGCGCCTGGCACGGTGCTTTGCGGTGGAGATCTTCGGCTACGCGGTCATGGACAACCACTTCCACATGGTGCTGCGCTACGACCCGAAGGCGTGCGAGTCGTGGACTGAGGAGGAAGTGGCGCGGCGCTGGGTGGAGGCGTTCCCGCCCACCGCGAAGGGTGAGATGCTGGAGGAACGCAAGGCCGAAGCGCGGCAACTGCTCATGGAGGACGCCGACGGTCTCGAACGCGCCCGCAGGACGCTGGGTTCGCTGTCGCACTTCATGAAGCACCTGAAGCAGCCGATCGCCCGGCGCGCCAACCAGGAAGATGACTGCCTCGGGCACTTCTTCGAACAGCGCTTCTACTCCGGTGCCTTGCTGAGTGAAGACGCGCTGCTGGCAGCGATGGTCTACGTGGATCTCAATCCGATCCGAGCCGGCAAGGTACGCGAGCTCATCGACTGTCGCGACACCTCGATTGGCGAGCGGCTTCAGGAGCACAACGAGGAGGCTCTCGCGGAGTACCTCGCGCCGTTGGCGTCTGGTCTGCAGGACAGCGAAACTGCGGCCACGGCGCCGCTGCAGGCCACCTTCGGGGCGTACATCGATCTGTTGCGGGACATAGTTGCCGCCGAGACCGGCACGCAGGATTGCCCCGACCGTGTCGCACGCTGGATGGCGTGGGTGGCATCGTTTCGGAAACGACAGCGGGCGTACGGCTCGACCGAGCAGCTACAGACCTGGACGGCAGCGCGGGGCATGCGTCTCCGGGAGACTCCTCTGCCCGCTTGAGGCGCTCAGCGGAGATCGACGCCTCCTCGGGGGCCAAAAAGCTCGGATGACGGTCCCGACCGCCTGGTCCCCCCGGGGCCAGTCGATGAACCCACGGCCCCGCGTCGCGATCCGACCGCCGCTTCGTCCCTGATTTCTCCTTGGCCTGATCCAGACTGCGATCCTCTATGGGTGACGTACGCCCGCGTGTGTCCCAACCCCTCCCAACCCCTCGTCCCCAACCCCTCGTCCTGCGTGACGTGCGCCCGCGTGTGTCCCATCCGTGAGGACCCCATCCGTGAGGACCCCGCGAGGACGTGTGTGTCCCATCCCCGCAGAGGACCCCGTCAACTCAAGAGGTCGTCGGAAGGGGGCTCATCCGTCTCGCCACGGCGCACCTGCTCGTCGAGCCACGCCATCTGCTCCCCGATACGCAACCCCGCCATGGGGACCGACACCGTGACGCCGCGCGCTTCGAGACCCGGCTGCAGAAACTCCCGATACGCCTCGCCCGCCAGGAGGGCCACGGAGTCCGTGTCGGCGAGATCGGCATCGAACGTCGCCAGCACATCGTCCGCCCACGCACGCCGCTCGCGGGCCGGAAGGCCGTTCAGGGTCTTGTCATACGGTCGGATGGTGCTTTCCGGACGCACCAAGCCGTATCGCGCGGACAGGATGCGCCACGGACGGCCCGTGCTCTCGACGTACGCGCGCGCCTTGCGGAACCAGGGCGAGGTGTAGAGGTCCCGGGCCGGCGCCCGCGTCGCGCGCTTCTCCTTCACGCACGAAACCACGTAGAGCCCGATGTCCGCTCCGGCACTGTCAACCCTGGGCACAGGCGTCCCCGTGCTTCTTCGTGCCTCGGTGACCGATACGATCGCCCTCCAAAGCCGCCCTTTGTCTGCGGTGGGTGCCCGGCGCTACGACCCTTCCGTCTTGCGGAACCTCAACGTCATGCGATCCGACTCCCCGATCGCGCCATAGTGGCTCTCGCAGGCGCCGCGCTCCTCCGCGTCCTGCATCCCCTGACAATGCGCAAACGACGGCGGCAACGTCCACACACCCGCCGGGTGGTCGTGTGTGTCCCGCGGATTCGCATTGAGGTCCGACGCCGCTTCCAGCGTGAGCCCCGCAGCCGCCGCCATCTCGACCACCAGCGCCACGGCCACGTACCCGGACCCCTTCGTGTCCTCGATCCCCCATCCCGACGGCGCCCGGTGCGTGACGAGGCCCAGCACGCCCCCGGGGCGCAGCGCCCGGGCGATCACCTGGAACATCACCGGCGCGTAGTCCCCGTTGATCCAGTTATGCACGTTGCGGAACGTGAGTACCAGGTCCACCGACCCGGGCGGTGCGATCGTCGTGCGCTCCGGCACACTCAGCTCCGTCATGACCACCCCGTCGTACAGGTCCGGCCGCGCCTCGAGTTTCTCCGCGAACCGCTTCTGCACTCCCTTGCGCCACCCCGGCGTGCGATCCGCCGTCATGGAAAAACCCGCGGCGAAGTACGCGCCTTCATCGCGCAGCGCAGGCCCCAGGATCTCCGTCCACCAGCCGTCGCTCGGCCAGATCTCGACGACCGTGGAGTCGGGCCTCAGGCCGAAGAACCGCAGCACCTCCGCAGGGTGCCGGTACACGTCGCGAGCGCGGCGCTCCGGGCCACGGTGTTCGCCGGCGACTGCGGACTCCAGCCACCCTTCTTCCGGCGTCGCCACTTCGTCCGCGCCGACACCCACGAAAGCCACGCACGTCACGAGCAGTCTCGGCAACGCCGCGCGCCCCAGCTTTCCGGCCACAGCAGGCAGCGGGATACGGTGATCCAACAAAAGGCTCTTTCGTCGCAGCATGAGTCCTCCCCTCTTCCGCATAGGATATGCCCGTTCCGGCATCCCCCGGAACCGCCTGCCCGGCATCAGGCCCGCGCGCCCGGGCTTCGCCGACCGCAATCGCCTTGAACGCCATACTACCTGTGGTATACAGGACCGGCCGCACGCCCGGCCAGCGCAGGAGAAGGCCATTGGACATCAGCGAATACGGAGTCTCCCCCAACGCGGACCCTATCGTCCGGAACCTTGAGGAGTACGGCCTGCTGCAGCACGCGGTGGAGCTCCAGGCATACGGCATAACCGTGGTGCCGCCCGAAAAGATGGGCGTCGACGACGGCTTCGTCGAGCGCCTGCGCAGCGCGATCCTCGGGACGTGTGAGAAGCGCAGTGGCGTCAGGATCGACGACCACACCACCGACGAGCCCGACCTCCGGAAGATGGGCGCGAGAACGTGGTACCTGTTGCACGAGGACGAGGCCTTCGCCGAGGCGGCGACCAATCCGCGCATGCTCACCCTGGTGCGCTGGCTGTGCGGGCAGAGCGCCTGCCTGACCGCCCAGACCTGGATCATCAAGCCCCCCGCCGAAAACGTGGAGCCGAATCCGCGCGTCGGCCTGCACAGCGACGCCCACGGCATCCCGCCCGGCGGCGGTCACATCGCCCACGTCTGCAACGCCTCGTGGCTCTGCACCGACTACGCCGGCGCGGAGGACGGACCCACCGTCTTCGTACCCGGCAGTCACCGCTACGGCCGCGCGACGCTGCCCCACGAGGCGTCCATGACCATGGGAGACAACGCCCCCTTCCCGTTGGTCCCCCTCATCGGCAAGGCCGGCTCGCTCGCGATCTGGCACGGTGCGACCTGGCACGGCTCGACGCCCCGCACCAACCGCGGGCTACGCGTCACGCTGGTGCAGGTGTTCATGCGCATGCACATGCGGCCGCACCACCTGTGGGAGGACGTCCCGCCGCCGTTCATGGACAAGTACCCCGAACTCAAGTGCGTACTCGGAGATCCCGGCTATCCGTTCAAGGAGAGCATCGACAACATGGAGGGCGTCATCGCGTTCATGAACACGGGCACGGACCCGTACGCCTGACCTCCAACCCGCCGCCGTAGGGGACGGGCCTGTCCCCTCCCGTCGCCGGGGCCCCGCACTGCCTGGACACGGGCGACCACGAGGGTCGCCCCTGCAACGCTTGAGGCGGCGTGTAGGGGACGGGCTTGTCCCGTCCCGTACCGAAACACCCGTCATGTGTCCCGTCCTGGCGGGGACAGGCCCCAGCCCTACAGCGACATGCTATGTTTGGTATACGAAGGTAGCTGCCCGCCGGCCAAAGGAGTAGAGCGCAATGGGCATCAGCGAATACGGAGTCTCCCCCAACGCGGATCCCATCGTCCGGGACCTCGTGAAGTACGACCTGCTGAAACACGCGGTCGAGCTCGAAGCCTACGGCATGACCGTGGTGCCGCCGGAGAAGATGGGCGTCGACGCGGACTTCGTCGAGCGCCTGCGCAACGCCATCCTGCGCACGTGCGAACAGCGCCACGGCGTCAAGATCAGCGACCACACGATCGACGAGCCCGACCCGAAGGACATCTCGGCCAAGCCGTGGTTGCTCTTGGAGGAGGACGAGGCCTTCGTCGAGGCGGCGACCAATCCGCGCATGCTGACGCTGCTGCGCTGGCTGTGTGGCCAGAGCGTCTGCCTGACGGGACAGGCCTACATCATCAAGCCGCCCACGAAGGACGAAGTGGACCCGGGTGCGAGCGTCGGCCTGCACAGCGACGCGCACGGCATCCCGCCTGGCGGCGGTCACATCGCCCACGTCGCCAACGCGTCCTGGCTCTGCACCGACTACAACGGCGCCGAGGACGGTCCCACCGTCTTCGTACCCGGCAGCCACCAGTACGGGCGCGCGACCCTGCCCCACGAGGCGGCCATGGGCCTGGGTGACGAATCCCCTTTCAAGGTGTTCCCGCTGATCGGCAGGGCCGGGTCCCTCGCGCTCTGGCACGGGGCCACCTGGCACGGCACGACGACCCGCACCAACCCGGGCCTGCGCGTCACCCTCGTGCAGGTCTTCATGCGCATGCACATGCGGCCGATCCACACGTGGGACGACGTCTCGCCGCAGCTCATGGAGAAATACCCCGAGCTCAAGCGTGTCCTGGGCGAACACACCTACCCGTTCCGGGAGAACATCGACAACCCGGAGACTGTCGCGCCGTTCATGATGACGGGCACAGATCCGTACGCCTGACGCAAAGCGCGTCGTCGCCGACCCGCGGGGGACGGGCTTGTCCTGTCCCCCGTCCTGACACCCCGTCCCGACAATCCACCCCCCTGACACCAAGCCACCATAAGGGGCGGGCTTGTCGCGTGTGTCCGGGCCCTGCGCGGGTCCTGCGAGCCCGTGCCGTGTGTGTCCGGGTCCTGCTGCGCCGTGTGTGTCCGGGTCCTGCTGCGGGTCCTGCTGCGGGTCCTGCTGCGTGAGGGGCGGGCTTGCCGTGTGTGTCCGGGTCCTGCTGGAAACAGATCGCCGCGTGTGTCCGGAAACAGACCAAGGCGGGGACAAGCCCCGCCCCTACGGTCCCCCGAAGCAAAGTTCAGACCGCGATGGCCCTACAACCTATTAGGTGTGGTATGCCGAACTTGCCGCACGCCCGCCGGCGCAGGAGAGCGCAATGGACATCAGTGAATACGGAGTCTCCCCCAACGCGGATCCCATCGTCCGGGACCTCGAGAAGTACGATCTGCTGAAACACGCGGTGGAGCTCGAAGCCTATGGCATGACCGTGGTGCCGCC
Source organism: Candidatus Azotimanducaceae bacterium (assembly GCA_965248075.1). Classification (GTDB taxonomy): domain Bacteria; phylum Pseudomonadota; class Gammaproteobacteria; order Pseudomonadales; family Azotimanducaceae; genus VXNE01. The sequence goes on from CBDFIL010000001.1 coordinate 1,094,158, forward strand.
GGAGAAGATGGGCGACGAGGGCTTCGGCGAGCGCCTGCGCAACGCCATCCTCCGCACGTACGAAAAGCGCAACGGCGAGAAGATCAACGACTACACGACCGACGAGCCCGACCCGGAGCTGGTCCGTACCAACTCGTGGTACCTGCTCGAGGAGGACGAGGCCTTCGTCGAGGCGGCGACCAACCCGCGCATGCTGACGCTGATACGCTGGCTGTGCGGCCAGAGTGTGTGTCTCACGGGACAGAACTGGATCATCAAGCCGCCCACCACCGACAAGGTGGACCCCGCCGCCAGCGTCGGCCTGCACAGCGACGCCCACGGCATCCCGCCCGGCGGCGGTCACATCGCCCACGTCTGCAACGCGTCGTGGCTCTGCACCGACTACAACGGCGCCGAGGACGGACCCACCGTCTTCGTCCCGGGCAGTCACCACTACGGGCGGGCGACGCTGCCCCACGAGTCGGCCATGGGCCTGGGGGACGACTCGCCCTTCAACGTGTTCCCGCTCATCGGCAAGGCCGGATCGCTCGCGCTGTGGCATGGAGCGACCTGGCATGGCACGACGCCCCGCACCAACCCGGGCATGCGCATTACGCTGGTACAGGTGTTCATGCGCATGCACATGCGCCCGATCCACATGTGGGACGACATCTCGCCGCAGCTCATGGAGAAGTACCCCGAGCTCAAGCGCGTACTCGGCGATCACACCTACCCGTTCCGAGAGAACATCTCCAACATGGAGAGCGTCGCCCCGTTCATGCACACGGGTACGGATCCGTACGCCTGATGATCCAGGGGCCGCCCTCGTGGGGGCCCGTGCCAAAGTCGTGCACGGTTTTCGGAACGCGGCCCGAATTC
>CBDFIL010000002.1:0-1250026 GCA_965248075.1 Candidatus Azotimanducaceae bacterium
TGAAATCGCTCACCGCGGCGAAGTCCACCGCCGCGGCCGCGCCGCTGCCGGTCACCGAGATCGTCACGTCGGTGTCCGCGGCGAAGGCCATGCCGCCGGTCGCCGTCGCCGTCACCGTCACCCGCCGTCGCCCCGGCGTCCTCGGCCAGCTCGCTCAGCGCGGTCGCGGACGCGTCGGTCAGCCTCAGCGCGATCCCGGTCGGCGGCCCGTCGTCGTCGCTCAGGGTCAGCGTCGCGTCGCCCGGATCGGCCACGCCGTTGCCGCCGCTGGCGCTGCCCGACACCGTCACCGTCTTGTCCGCGGCGTCCACGGCGTTGTCCACCCCGGCGATCGTCACCGTGCCGGTGCTGTCGGTGTCGCCGGCGGCGATCGTCAGGGTCGATCCCGTCAGCGTGAAGTCCGTCGTCACCGCGCCCGCGTCCGGCGCCGCCGACACCGTCACCGTGGTCGCCGAGCTCGACGCCCCGCTCAGGCTCGCCGTCACCGTGGCCACGCCGCCGTTCTCGCCGATCGAGCCGGGGTCCAGCGCCAGCGTCAGCGTCGGCAGGTTCTCGTCGTCTTCCAGGGTCAGCGTCGCGTCCGGGATCGTCAGGGTCCCCGAGTCGCCCGACACCGTGACCGTCTCGTCGGTCTCGTGCACCGCGTCGTCGGTCGGGGTCAGGGTGAAGGTGCCCTCCGCCGAGGCCGCGCCGGCCGAGAAGGCGATCGTGAAATCGCTCACCGCGGCGAAGTCCACCGCCGCGGCCGCGCCGCTGCCGGTCACCGAGATCGTCACGTCGGTGTCCGCGGCGAAGGCCATGCCGCCGGTCGCCGTCGCCGTCACCGTCACCGCCGTCGCCCCGGCGTCCTCGGCCAGCTCGCTCAGCGCGGTCGCGGACGCGTCGGTCAGCCTCAGCGCGATCCCGGTCGGCGGCCCGTCGTCGTCGCTCAGGGTCAGCGTCGCGTCGCCCGGATCGGCCACGCCGTTGCCGCCGCTGGCGCTGCCCGACACCGTCACCGTCTTGTCCGCGGCGTCCACGGCGTTGTCCACCCCGGCGATCGTCACCGTGCCGGTGCTGTCGGTGTCGCCGGCGGCGATCGTCAGGGTCGATCCCGTCAGCGTGAAGTCCGTCGTCACCGCGCCCGCGTCCGGCGCCGCCGACACCGTCACCGTGGTCGCCGAGCTCGACGCCCCGCTCAGGCTCGCCGTCACCGTGGCCACGCCGCCGTTCTCGCCGATCGAGCCGGGGTCCAGCGCCAGCGTCAGCGTCGGCAGGTTCTCGTCGTCTTCCAGGGTCAGCGTCGCGTCCGGGATCGTCAGGGTCCCCGAGTCGCCCGACACCGTGACCGTCTCGTCGGTCTCGTGCACCGCGTCGTCGGTCGGGGTCAGGGTGAAGGTGCCCTCCGCCGAGGCCGCGCCGGCCGAGAAGGCGATCGTGAAATCGCTCACCGCGGCGAAGTCCACCGCCGCGGCCGCGCCGCTGCCGGTCACCGAGATCGTCACGTCGGTGTCCGCGGCGAAGGCCATGCCGCCGGTCGCCGTCGCCGTCACCGTCACCGCCGTCGCCCCGGCGTCCTCGGCCAGCTCGCTCAGCGCGGTCGCGGACGCGTCGGTCAGCCTCAGCGCGATCCCGGTCGGCGGCCCGTCGTCGTCGCTCAGGGTCAGCGTCGCGTCGCCCGGATCGGCCACGCCGTTGCCGCCGCTGGCGCTGCCCGACACCGTCACCGTCTTGTCCGCGGCGTCCACGGCGTTGTCCACCCCGGCGATCGTCACCGTGCCGGTGCTGTCGGTGTCGCCGGCGGCGATCGTCAGGGTCGATCCCGTCAGCGTGAAGTCCGTCGTCACCGCGCCCGCGTCCGGCGCCGCCGACACCGTCACCGTGGTCGCCGAGCTCGACGCCCCGCTCAGGCTCGCCGTCACCGTGGCCACGCCGCCGTTCTCGCCGATCGAGCCGGGGTCCAGCGCCAGCGTCAGCGTCGGCAGGTTCTCGTCGTCTTCCAGGGTCAGCGTCGCGTCCGGGATCGTCAGGGTCCCCGAGTCGCCCGACACCGTGACCGTCTCGTCGGTCTCGTGCACCGCGTCGTCGGTCGGGGTCAGGGTGAAGGTGCCCTCCCGCCGAGGCCGCGCCGGCCGAGAAGGCGATCGTGAAATCGCTCACCGCGGCGAAGTCCACCGCCGCGGCCGCGCCGCTGCCGGTCACCGAGATCGTCACGTCGGTGTCCGCGGCGAAGGCCATGCCGCCGGTCGCCGTCGCCGTCACCGTCACCGCCGTCGCCCCGGCGTCCTCGGCCAGCTCGCTCAGCGCGGTCGCGGACGCGTCGGTCAGCCTCAGCGCGATCCCGGTCGGCGGCCCGTCGTCGTCGCTCAGGGTCAGCGTCGCGTCGCCCGGATCGGCCACGCCGTTGCCGCCGCTGGCGCTGCCCGACCACCGTCACCGTCTTGTCCGCGGCGTCCACGGCGTTGTCCACACCCGGCGATCGTCACCGTGCCGGTGCTGTCGGTGTCGCCGGCGGCGATCGTCAGGGTCGATCCCGTCAGCGTGAAGTCCGTCGTCACCGCGCCCGCGTCCGGCGCCGCCGACACCGTCACCGTGGTCGCCGAGCTCGACGCCCCGCTCAGGCTCGCCGTCACCGTGGCCACGCCGCCGTTCTCGCCGATCGAGCCGGGGTCCAGCGCCAGCGTCAGCGTCGGCAGGTTCTCGTCGTCTTCCAGGGTCAGCGTCGCGTCCGGGATCGTCAGGGTCCCCGAGTCGCCCGACACCGTGACCGTCTCGTCGGTCTCGTGCACCGCGTCGTCGGTCGGGGTCAGGGTGAAGGTGCCCTCCGCCGAGGCCGCGCCGGCCGAGAAGGCGATCGTGAAATCGCTCACCGCGGCGAAGTCCACCGCCGCGGCCGCGCCGCTGCCGGTCACCGAGATCGTCACGTCGGTGTCCGCGGCGAAGGCCATGCCGCCGGTCGCCGTCGCCGTCACCGTCACCGCCGTCGCCCCGGCGTCCTCGGCCAGCTCGCTCAGCGCGGTCGCGGACGCGTCGGTCAGCCTCAGCGCGATCCCGGTCGGCGGGCCCGTCGTCGTCGCTCAGGGTCAGCGTCGCGTCGCCCGGATCGGCCACGCCGTTGCCGCCGCTGGCGCTGCCCGACACCGTCACCGTCTTGTCCGCGGCGTCCACGGCGTTGTCCACCCCGGCGATCGTCACCGTGCCGGTGCTGTCGGTGTCGCCGGCGGCGATCGTCAGGGTCGATCCCGTCAGCGTGAAGTCCGTCGTCACCGCGCCCGCGTCCGGCGCCGCCGACACCGTCACCGTGGTCGCCGAGCTCGACGCCCCGCTCAGGCTCGCCGTCACCGTGGCCACGCCGCCGTTCTCGCCGATCGAGCCGGGGTCCAGCGCCAGCGTCAGCGTCGGCAGGTTCTCGTCGTCGGTCAGCGTGATGGCCACGTTCGCCGCGGTCACCGAGCCGTAGTCCGCGCCCGCCACCGTATGACTGATGGTGGCGGTGCGCCCGTCGTTGTCGATGGCGTCGTTCACCCCCGTCACCGTTACCGTCTGCGTCGTGCTCCAGTTACTCGTCGTGAACGTCAGGGTGGTCGGACTGACCGTGGCCACATCCGTGGCGTCGCTGCTCGGGGTCACCGTCACATCGCCCGTCGGCTGGGTGGCCAGCTTCACCGTGTAGGTGGCCGTGTGCTCCGCGGCGTTCTCGTCCTCCGCCACCGTCACGCTCGTCGCGCTCACCAGCACCGCCCTCACGTTGATGGTGACGGCGATGGTGGCGGTGGCGGCACCGTCGGTGACCGACACCGTGACGGAGTAGCTGTTCTGGGTCTCGTAGTCTATGGTGACGCCGGTGGCCACGGAGAGTTGGCCGTCGTTGGGATTGATGGTGAAGGCGTCCTTGTCGGTGCCGGTGCCGCCCAGGGAGTAGGTCAGGGTGTCGCCGTTCTGGTCGGTGGCGCCGACGGCGCTGCCGATAGTGCCGGTGGCATTCTCGTCGATGTTGCGGGTCGTACTGGTCCCTTCGTTGAAGGTGGGGGCTTCGTTCACGTCGGTGACGGTGACGGTGACGGCGATGGTGGCGGTGGCGGCGCCGTCGGTGACCGACACCGTGACGGAGTAGCTGTTCTGGGTCTCGTAGTCTATGGTGACGCCGATGGCCACGGAGAGCTGGCCGGTGGATCCATCGATGTCGAAGGCGTCCTTGTCGGTGCCGGTGCCGCCCAGGGAGTAGGTCAGGGTGTCGCCGTCCTGGTCGGTGGCGCCGACGGCGCTGCCGATAGTGCCGGTGGCATTCTCGTCGATGTTGCGGGTCGTACTGGTCCCTTCGTTGAAGGTGGGCGCTTCGTTGACTTTGGTAACGTTGATGGTGACGTTCAGCCTGCCCGCTTCACTGCCGTCGGTTGCCACCACCGTTACGTCATAGACGTTGTCGGTGTCGGCGTCGGCCGGATTCTCGTAGTCGGGGGGGCTCGCGAAGCTCAGGACACCGCCGCTGATGCTGAAATCGCCGCTGTCGTCTCCCTCCAAGTTCCACGTCACGGTTTCGCTGGTCGTGTAGGTCGCCACCGTCCCGGTGCCGTTCTCCGCGTACTGGATCGCTGTCAATCCGCTCACCGCCGGCAGGTCGGTGACGGTGACGGCGACGATCAGACCACCGTTATTACCGCTCGGGGTTGCGGCATACAACAGTGCCCCATATACGTTGTCGCTGTTATGGTCCGTGGGAGCCTCGTAGTTAGGAGGCGGATTGAATTTCAGTTCGCCATCGCCGTTAGAGAGGGTGCTGACCGAGAATGAATTCCAATCCTCTGTCCCCGGGGTATAGGACGGGTTCAGCACGCCCCAAGAGATGGAATGCCCTTCCGGGTCGGTGGCCGAGTAGGTCGCTATCGCATTCGTGCCGTTCTCGGCAAAAGTAACCGGGGGGGCCGGTCCGGTAATGGTGGGGGGGTCGTCGTTGCCGGAGATGGTGATGACGACGTTCTGGGTGTTGCTGTCGGAGGCGGTGACGTTGACGGTGTCGGTGACGTCCTCGCCGTCGTCGAGGGCGTTGGTGTCGGGATCGTTGTTGTCGAGGGTATAGGTCCAGACGCCGTCGGCGGCGATGGAGAAGGAGCCGTAGGTGCCGGTGGCATCCTGGGCGATGATGGTGGGGTCGGTGTCGTCCTCGTCGGTGATGGTCAGGGTGCCGGTTGCGGAATTGGCGGAGCTATCGTCCTCGGTCACCGCCCCGGTCAGGTCGCCGCCGAAGACGGATATGTCGTCCACGTCGGTCACGGTGACGGTGATGGCCAGCGCTGTCGTATTGCTGCCGTCGCTGAAGTTAAGTGTTACCTCGTAGTCGTTGTCGTCGTCGCTGTCGGTGGGAACCTCGTAGTTAGGCGCAGTCGTGAAGTTCAACTCGGCAGTGACCGTGGCGGTGCCGCCGCCGGTGTTGGGAAGGGAGAATCGGCTGACGTCGATTCCAGTCAGGTTCAAGACCGAGACGGTATCGCCGGCGTCCGCGTCGGTGATCGTGTAGGTCTCGATCGCCGCCGTGCCGTTTTCCGCGTAATTAACCGTTGCCAATCCGGTCACCGTGGGATTGTTATCGTTCACGCCGGTGACGGTGACGGTGATGTCCAGGTCTGTCGTATTGCTGCCGTCGCTGCCGGACAGCGTTACCTCGTATACGTTGTTGCCGCCGCTGTCGGTGGGCGCCTCGTAGTCAGGCGCGGCGATGAAGTTCAACTCGGCAGTGACGGTGCCATCGGCGTTGTCGGTGGTGGTAAGGGAGAATTGGCTGGCGTCGTCTCCACTCAGGTCCAAGACCGAGACGGTACCACTGGCGTCCGGGTCGGCGATCGTGTAGGTCTCGATCGCCGCCGTGCCGTTTTCCGCGTAATTAACCGTTGCCAATCCGGTCACCGTGGGGGGCACAGCCAACGGCTCGGCGGTCACGGTGCTTTCGAAGCCGTTTCCGGCACTGCTTACCGCTCGCACCGCGAACGTGTACTGGGTGCCATTGGTCAGGCCGGTCGCGGTGTAGGTGGTGGTGGTCGCACCGCTGCCGGTGATGTTGGACCAGTTTCCGTAAGAGCCCGAGCCTGCTTTTTTTCGATACTGGTATTTGGAGATCACGGAGTTGTTCGGATCGTCCCAGGTCAGCACTACCTCACCGTCGCCTGGGGCGGCATTGAGGTTCGTCGGGGCGGGCGGGACGAGAGCGTTCCCTGAGACGTCGATTTGCATCGAAGTTGAGTACGTACCACCATCACCCTGCCAGCCCCCGGTTCCGCCGGACTGGCGCGTGTGGCGGTGATTGCGGATGCTCCACCCTGTGGCCGCGCCGGAATCTTCAGCGTCGTTTGACGTCAAGTTCCATCTGGGGATAGTTCCGTTGCCGCTATAGGCCACGTGCACGAAGTATTGGGAGTTTGCATCCAGACGGGCGCCAAAGGGGGCGTTGAACCTCTTGATCCCCGCCGTTCCCAGGTTGGGGTTGGTCAAGGTGTATTTGACCGTGTTGCTCGGGTGCCCCGATCCGTTGTCGCCCCTCACGGTTACCGTCAGGGTGATTCCACTACCCGGAGCCCGCTGCATGTCCAACGTGATGGCGTTCAGGGCGTACTCCAGATGCGGACCCGTGGTGAAGCCCTGGGCACAGTCTGCTGGTTGAGAACTTAAGACACATGCTGTGTAACCGTGGGTGGTTTGGCCCGTGTTGCTCACGAGCGTCGGCTGCGCCTGCGCCGAAAAGCCGAGCAGCAGGGCGGCGGCGCCAAGGAGTGCGCCAACCGATGTTAGCGGTGGGGAAGGCCGGGACTGACTTCGCCCTCGTGGTCGCCAGGGGAGGTGCATGTTCCGCTCGCCCTTGATTTCGTCCGGTGGTCAACTCCGCGTTGGTGAATGGGTTGCCTGAGCCTCAGCCGGCGGGCCCGAATCTCCGTTAAGCCAATTCAGTCTTCCTCAGCAACCATCCTTGCCGCACAATATGACAGCGACATTTCCAACGACTAAAGTGTCGATCGGAGGCAAGCCGTTCGTGGCCGGCGACAGCGGGCGTCGTTACTCTGGACGGTACCCGAACCATCCTGAGCCGTTCAATGCGAGTCGTCCCGACCGTGTGGGCTCACGCGAACTCCGGGCGTGCTCTGCGCGTCGCTGGCCACCTCTACCGAGGGGGTCTTGCTATCGCCGTCGCCGGGCTACGAATTCACATGCCTCGATCCCAAATCGATCGAAGCCGCATGTCCGGAGACTATCAGATTTTTGGCCGGAGCGCGCGGTGTAGAGTTGTCCAACGCTATGTGAGCCTGAAGGGGCAGTGCGTTTCCAACGCTAAGTACCCATCGGCGTAATTACAATAACGTAATATTGACAGCCGAAGGATCTTCGGATACGGTTGCCCGGAAAGCGTCTCGGGAACAATCATGCCGAGAAAAAGTCCTTTCGGGATCACGCTTACCGACGAGGAAGCACAAGTTCTGAAGCGGCGGGCGCAAAAATATACGTTGCCGTATTTCCAGGTTCAACGGGCCCAGATGATCCTCTTGGCCGCACAAGGACTGCAGAACGATGAGATTGCCGCGCGGCTCAACACGCGGCGGGAGGTCGTCAGCCAGTGGCGGCAACGGTTTTTCCACGAACGCCTGCCGGGACTTGAGGAGCGCCGCCGGCCCGGACGCCCCCGGGCTTTTCCCCCCGGAGGTGGTCGTTCAGGTCAAGGCGCTGGCATGTGAGTTGCCAGCCAATCTGGGACTTCCGTGTCGCGCATGAGCATCGCGGATGTGGCGCGCGAAGTTCGCCACGCCGGTATCGTCGCCAGCATCAGTGACAAGACCGTTTGGCGCTGGCTGCACGAGGACGCCATCCGGCCGTGGCAGCATCGCTGCTGGATCTTCCCGCGTGACCCGGACTTCAGGGTCAAGGCGGGGCGAATCCTGGATCTCTACGAAGGGCACTGGAACGGAATCCCCCTGCGCGACGACGAGTTCGTCATCTCAACAGACGAGAAGACCAGTATCCAGGCTCGCCAGCGTACCCACGGGTCCCTGCCGACCGCTCCCCGCCAAGCCATGCGCATCGAACATGAGTACGTGCGTCGGGCAGCATGGGCCTACCTGGCCGCCTGGGATGTGCGTCGGGCCAAAATCCATGGGATCTGCGAACACAAGACCGGCATCGCACCATTCGGCCGCCTCCTGCAACAAGTGATGACGCAAGAACCCTATCGCTCCGCTCGTCGGGTGTTCTGGACCATGGATAACGGCTCCTCCCACCGCGGCCAAGCCTGTATCGATCGTATCAGGGAGCAATGGCCGACCATCGTTCCGGTCCACACGCCCGTGCATGCCAGTTGGCTGAATCAAGTGGAGATCTACTTCTCCATCCTTCAGCGCAAGGCCTTGACACCCAACGACTTCCCTTCCCTCGAAGCCCTCCAGGAGCGGTTGCTGGGCTTCGCCCGTTACTACGAAGCCATTGCCCAACCCTTCGAGTGGAAGTTCACCCGTAAGGACCTCGACTCGTTGCTGCATCGCATTGATCGCGCCCATGCCAGCGAACAGCCCTTACTCGCAGCCGCGTAGAATACGTGTCCGAACTTATGACCCACGGGCACTAAGTGAGCCTGAAGCGTTCGGTTTGGACGATCATTCGGAGGATGATCGTGACGCTGCAGACCGAACGGCTCCGCACGGTGGAGCAGATCAGGGGCTTTCTCGACGGCAACGGGGAAGTGGGTTTCGCGCCGCTGGACCGGGACGAGGCCTACGGGTTCGTGCGTCGAACTCTGGTGCGTCTGGATTACGATGCGCTGGGCCGCGCGGGCAAGGGCACGGTACGTGAGTTCCTTGGCAAGGCGACGGGGCTGTCGCGCGCCCAGGTCACGCGCCTGATCGGGCAGTACCGGGCGACCGGACGGGTCGAGGACCGCCGCGCGGCGAACAGCGGCCGGTCGTTCGAGCGCGTGTACACGCCGGCGGACATCCGCCTGCTGGCCGAGGCCGACGAGATCGGCGGCCAGCTCTGCGGTCCCGCGGCCTGCGAGGTGCTGCGCCGCCAGTACGAGGTGTTCGGCGATGCGCGCTTCGAGCGGTTGTCGCGGCTGTCCCCGTCCCACCTGTACAACCTGCGCCGGTCGAAGACTTACCGCGCGCGGCGGACGACCGTCGACCACACGCGGCCGACCACGGTGCGCATCGGCGAGCGTCGGCGGCCGGACCCCGCCGGCAAGCCCGGCTACGTGCGCGTGGACACGGTGCATCAGGGTGACCGGAACGGCGTGAAGGGCGTCTACGACATCAACCTGATCGACGAAGTCACCCAGTTCGAGCATGTCGGCGCCGTGGCCGGGATCGCCGAGACGTTCCTCGTCCCGGTGCTGGAGGAGATGCTCGTCACGCTGCCGTTCGTCGTCGTCGGGTTCCATGCCGACAACGGTTCCGAGTACATCAACCGCCAGGTTGCCGCAATGCTCAACAAGCTGCATGTGCCGGACTTCACGAAGTCGCGCGCGCGGCGCTCCAACGACAACGCTCTGGTCGATGCCCGCCGTCCCGGCGGGTTGCAAGAACGCCAGCGTGGTGCGCAAGTGGCTCGGCCACGACCACATCCCGCAGCGCTTCGCGCCCGAGGTCAACGCCTTCACCCAGGGCGTGCTGACGCCGTATCTGAACTACCACCATCCCTGCCTGTTCGCCACCGAGGTCCGCGACACCAAGGGCAAGGTGCGCCGCCGCTACCGGCGCCAAGACGTGGCGACGCCCTACGACAAGCTCAAGTCGCTGCCGGACGCCGAGCGCTTCCTCAAGCCCGGCGTGACCTTCGCCCGGCTGGACGCGGTCGCTTACGCCGAGTCCCACCTAGCCGCCGCCAAGCGCCTCAACGACGCCCGCCGCGAACTGTTCCGCACCCTGTTCGGCGATCCGCTCGCGGCCTAGTCGGCAACCGTTGCCGGGAACGCCACGGGCTTCGCCGAGTCAAGCCGCTGCGCGGCTCCTCCGCTTCGCCGCGGCCGTACGGGTGACACGGCCCGCGCATCGCCAAAGAGCGCGGCATGCGGCGCCGCCGGCTGAAAAAGCTCTGGCGGCGCCTGCACGTCACCCTCAAGAATCTGGCCCGACCGCGCGCGTCGGGACTGACCCCCGCGCCGTGTTGGAGAAGTTCGCGACGCTGCAAATGGTGGATGTCCATTTGCCGACCACCGACGGGCGGCGCCTAGTGTTGCCCCGCCATACCCAGCCCACCGCGGATCACCAATTGCTCTTGCACCAACTCGATCTGCGACTGCCGGAACAGCCAGCGCCCAGAATCTCGTAGCCCCGCCAGCCAAATCGACCCGGCGCCGCATATGGCTGTAGTGCCGACCTTTTGCCTTCACCAACCGAAAATCAATGGGTCGCGGGGCGTTTCGGGGCCGAGTTGCGGAAGTCGGGCTAGTCCCTGATCCCGACAGCGTTGTTCGTGAACCGTCCCGCCCGCCCCGAAGGGAACTCGTGGGGGTCCAGATGCGGCTTCGAGATGTCGATGCCGACGTGTTGGAGCCGGACCCTGAGAAGGGCGCCCGATGGGGATCGAAGCCATCGCCGCGCGCCGCAGCACGCTGCTCCCTGGGCGGGTATCTCGACAATATTTGCATCGAGCGGCTGAGTCGTTCGCTGAAGTACGAGGTGTGCCTGGGCGAACTACGCGGTGGGCTCGGAGCCGCCGGCTCAGGACGCCATCAACTCCGACGATGAAGTACAGCGATTGTGGGGGGCATGGGCTCATGAGTTGGCGGCTCAGGTGCGAGCTAGCTGTTGACTTCAACTGCGGTCAAGGACTCCAGGATCCGGACGAACGTATCCTCGGTAGCCTTGTTGGTCCAGCTGCCATTGCGCGGCGGCAGCGTCGGTGCGGGTGGGGAAGGGTCCTACGACGACGCGGTTGTAGTCGCTGCCGTGGACTGTGCGGGCGGCATACCCTGCTTGCCGTAGCTGGTCGGTGAACCGTGCAGATTTCTCATAGCTCCGAAAGGCGCCCAGTTGAACAACGAGGCCTCTGCCGGGCGCGACCGTGGAGCCCGGCAGAGGGGTTGTGGCCTTTGCCTGGGGCGACCCGTCTTGCGGCCAGACCGAAGCGCTCGAGGGCTGCGAAGCAGGCAAGGCCTGTTCGGTCGCCACCGGTTCCGGGGGGAGTTTCGTATCCGGTTGTCGGGCGCTGGCCGGCGCAGCGGGGAGCTCCGGAGCAGCGGCAGTGGCCCCCACGTTGTCGGCATGGGACTCGGCGGCCCCCCGGGGTGTCCCTTGTCCTACAAAGGTCGCCTCCTGCCTCGTGCCGTCCGCCGTGGGCATGACCTCCGTCGGGCCGCCCAAGGGAATCGATACACGCAGCAAAAGCTCGTGGTGTGAGGGATCTGTTCTATTTTCGCGTCTCAGAGCTTCCAGCTCAATCGTCAGGGGCAGGGCGGATTGCCGGCTCTCGGCCAAGTTCCAGGACGCTCCCAGGGCTACCTCCCGGCCCTGTCCGGCCCAGCGCAGCCGGCTATACGGCGTCAGCAGACCCGCCAAGCCCGGCGCCTTCAGGCCGGCGTAGGCGAACTCGGTTTCCATCCGGTACTGCGAGCCTATCCCCATCGTCTCCATCCCCGCCGGGCGCATGACGGCATCCGCGTTGTCCCACAGCGTCGTCCGGCCGCCTCCGTCCTGGCCCCACGAGGACATCACCGACGCCCTGAACCCGCGTTGCTTCTCGCCCGGGTCCCAACTCGCCTGCACGCCCGCGCCCCAGTCCCGGTATTCGCTTTCATGCACCACCAGCACGCGCCCATGCAGCGCTACTTCCAATCCATGGTTCGTATCCAAGTACCCCAGACGGAAACCGGTTTCCACGCCGCTGCCCCGATCCGCGTCGCCCCCGTCGAAACGACCGCCGACCTCCGCCTTCAGACTCAGCGATCGCCCCACTGACAGCGACCTTTCGTGCACCCATTCCAGCATCAACCGGGCGCGATGGGCCTGACCGCTCACCTTCGCGATGTCCTCCGGGGCATCGGTCTGCAGTTGCGCCGTGAAGGCATCCGCCCGCAGCCCCAATTCGTTGCTGCCGCGCCGGCTCAGTACCGCCCTCACTCCCCCGGCGAACATCCGGAAGTCGGCATCGAAGTCATGCACCCGGCCCGGCTCTTCGACATCCACTTCACCCCCGCCCAAGCCGCCAATGCCCCACACGCCCACGCGTGCGTTCGGCTGCCAGTACACATACGGGTGAACCGTGTCCATGCGACTCGCAAGTACGCCGTCTATTCCATCGTCGGTGTAGTCCATGTCGCCCCAACTGCGCATGAACGACAGCCCGGCGAGCATCCTCTCGTTGGCATACAGATCCAGCCCGACGTGAGCGGCATCGAGACCGCCTCGATACTTCATCCCGAGCCGTGTCAGGTCCCCGTTGAAGTGCTGCAGATCCCCCTGTCCCCACAACACCGGAACCCAGCTCGTCTCCTGCTCCCGCTCTCCCAGCGCCATCTCGAAGGAGACCCCCGAAAGGCTGGGATCTTGAGCCCTCATCCCCGAGAAGTCGCCAGATCCCGCTGCCAGCGGCGCGCCTGCGACCCCAGAACCATAGAGTCGATCTTGCCCGTAGACTCCCCCACCAAGCTCCATACCGGCGCCGGGAGCAGCGCCCAGGTGGTTTCGGTCGGAGCGTCCGAGGTTCCCTGACGATCCTAGCGACGATCCCAGCGAGAAACTCGACAACCACGATCCTGGCGCGCCTGTTTCCGGATTGTCCGAATTCCAGCCCGACTCCGTTGCCGCGTTGGTTTTCGCTGCACCCCAAGCGTTGTGCACCAGGGAGCCTTCTGCTGCTTCGCCGCCGGCGCCCTCGCTGTCGATCCATACCGATTCCCTTCGGCTCGGAGTCGTGGTTCTGTCGTCGTGCGCCGGCGATGGTGTGGACGCCGCTCCTCCCGACGACCCCAGATGACTCCACTGCCGATGCCGCTCAAATCGACCTTCTATTGCCGTCTGCGCGCTCTCCGCAATCGAGCGCGCGACCACTGCCAGCATCGCCTCCTGCGTTTGCGAAAACTGCTCCTCCGAGCGCCGCTGCATGAAGTGCACCTGGGTCGACGCGGGATCGCCCGTACTCACCATCTCCGGCAACCCGCCCGAGTTCAGCACAATCCCCTCGCCGGCATCGTTCACTTCATCCATTGTTGCCGCTACGGAAATCGTCCTCTGACTTTCGCCTTCCTCGAACACCACTGACGCCGGCATTTCCCCATAGTCCTCTTCGGTGGCCCCTCCTGAGGGTGCGGTCACCAGCGGCACTTCCACCCGCCGGTCCGCCGCCGGCGACATCTTCATGTCGATGTTGACCTGCTGGCCTTCCGACACCGTGTACTTCGGCTGCCCAAAGCTCACCTTCAATGCCACCAGTCCCTTGTCCTCGAGCGTCACCGTCGCCGCGGCCGGTGCCCCTGCCACCACCATCTCAGACAGCTCCCCAAATCCCACCTCCAGCGTCTCGTCGTCCCCGTCCCCATCGTGGTTGGCCGCAATGCTCCACGTCTGTTGCGTTGCGTCGGCCGGGAAGGTGAGCGTTCCAGTGCCCGCGTGGGCATCCCAATCCTCCAATCCCTCAACCGTATAGTCACCGACTTCCGTCGTCTCCGGTCGCGTTACGCGGATCGGGATCGCCAACTCCTCATTGCTGGCCTGACTCAGGTTCACTGCCATCGTGGCGGCCATGCCGGCCTCCGTCGCCGTGTAGATCGACTCCTGGAAGGAGACCACCGTCAGTGGGGTATTCTCCGCCGTCACCGCGATGACGAAGCTGCGGCTGGCCACTTCGCCGTCCGCGTCGACCGCCGTGTAGGTGTAGGCGGTCGCGGCCTGGGCCACCGTCGGCGTGCCGCTCAGCGAGCGCGCATCCGGGTCGAACACCAGGCCCGGCGGCGGGCTGAGCGAATAGCGCAGCGCGCCGTTGCCGCCGCTGGCCAGCGGCAGCGTCAGCGTCGTGATCGCGACGCCGCGCGTGTAGGTCTGGTCGGGGATGCCGCTGGCGAAGCTCGGCTGCGTGTCCGCCTGCACCTCCACCGTGAAGGCGTCCGAGGCCGAGTCCTTGCCGTCGCTCGCCGTCACCGTCACCGTGGCCGCGCCCGCCGCCACCCCGGTCAGCATCAGCGCGGCCTCCGACACCGTCACGCTCGCCTTCGCCGCGTCGTCGGAGACCGCCGTGTAGGTCAGCGCGTCGTTGTCGTGATCGTCGAACGCGGCGGAAACGTTCACCGTCAGCGTCGCGCCCACGGTCAGCGTACGGTCGGCGAGCGGCGCCGCCACCGTCGGCGGGTTGTTGCCCGCCCGCGGGGTGGCGCTCGCCTCCTGCGAGGCCGCGCCGTCGCCGGAGGCGTTCACCGCGCGCAGCGCGAAGCTGTACTCGGTGCCGTTGGTCAGGCCCGTCACGGTGTGGCTCGCGGTGTCCGCGTCGCTGCCGGCGATGTCGGCCCAGGCGCCGCTGTCGACGCGCAGCTCGTAGCCCGTGATCGTGTCGTTGCCCGGGTCCGTCCAGCTCAGCGTCACCTGAGCGTCGCCGGCCGCGGCGGTGAGGCCGCTCGGCGCCGCCGGCACCGCGACCACCGTGACGTCCACCGTGGCCGCCGTCGAGGTGTTCGTGCCGTCGTTCACCGTCAGCGAGAACGTCAGCGTCAGATCGCTCAACAGCTGCGTCGGCGCCGTGAAGGTGGGGCTGGCCGCCGCCGCGTCGCTCAGCGCCACCGCGGACCCCGTGCCCGAGGCCGGCGCCGTCTGCGTCCAGGTGTACGTCAGCGCCGCGCCCTCCGGGTCCGAGCTGCCGCTGCCGTCGAGCGTCACCGCCGCCGCCTCGGCCACCGTCTGGGCGGTGCCCGCGTCCGCCGTCGGCGCATCGTTCGTTCCGGCCTCCACCGTGACGTCCACCGTGGCCGCCGTCGAGGTGTTCGTGCCGTCGTTCACCGTCAGCGAGAACGTCAGCGTCAGATCGCTCAACAGCTGCGTCGGCGCCGTGAAGGTGGGGCTGGCCGCCGCCGCGTCGCTCAGCGCCACCGCGGACCCCGTGCCCGAGGCCGGCGCCGTCTGCGTCCAGGTGTACGTCAGCGCCGCGCCCTCCGGGTCCGAGCTGCCGCTGCCGTCGAGCGTCACCGCCGCCGCCTCGGCCACCGTCTGGGCGGTGCCCGCGTCCGCCGTCGGCGCATCGTTCGTTCCGGCCTCCACCGTGACGTCCACCGTGGCCGCCGTCGAGGTGTTCGTGCCGTCGTTCACCGTCAGCGAGAACGTCAGCGTCAGATCGCTCAACAGCTGCGTCGGCGCCGTGAAGGTGGGGCTGGCCGCCGCCGCGTCGCTCAGCGCCACCGCGGACCCCGTGCCCGAGGCCGGCGCCGTCTGCGTCCAGGTGTACGTCAGCGCCGCGCCCTCCGGGTCCGAGCTGCCGCTGCCGTCGAGCGTCACCGCCGCCGCCTCGGCCACCGTCTGGGCGGTGCCCGCGTCCGCCGTCGGCGCATCGTTCGTTCCGGCCTCCACCGTGACGTCCACCGTGGCCGCCGTCGAGGTGTTCGTGCCGTCGTTCACCGTCAGCGAGAACGTCAGCGTCAGATCGCTCAACAGCTGCGTCGGCGCCGTGAAGGTGGGGCTGGCCGCCGCCGCGTCGCTCAGCGCCACCGCGGACCCCGTGCCCGAGGCCGGCGCCGTCTGCGTCCAGGTGTACGTCAGCGCCGCGCCCTCCGGGTCCGAGCTGCCGCTGCCGTCGAGCGTCACCGCCGCCGCCTCGGCCACCGTCTGGGCGGTGCCCGCGTCCGCCGTCGGCGCATCGTTCGTTCCGGCCTCCACCGTGACGTCCACCGTGGCCGCCGTCGAGGTGTTCGTGCCGTCGTTCACCGTCAGCGAGAACGTCAGCGTCAGATCGCTCAACAGCTGCGTCGGCGCCGTGAAGGTGGGGCTGGCCGCCGCCGCGTCGCTCAGCGCCACCGCGGACCCCGTGCCCGAGGCCGGCGCCGTCTGCGTCCAGGTGTACGTCAGCGCCGCGCCCTCCGGGTCCGAGCTGCCGCTGCCGTCGAGCGTCACCGCCGCCGCCTCGGCCACCGTCTGGGCGGTGCCCGCGTCCGCCGTCGGCGCATCGTTCGTTCCGGCCTCCACCGTGACGTCCACCGTGGCCGCCGTCGAGGTGTTCGTGCCGTCGTTCACCGTCAGCGAGAACGTCAGCGTCAGATCGCTCAACAGCTGCGTCGGCGCCGTGAAGGTGGGGCTGGCCGCCGCCGCGTCGCTCAGCGCCACCGCGGACCCCGTGCCCGAGGCCGGCGCCGTCTGCGTCCAGGTGTACGTCAGCCCCGCGCCCTCCGGGTCCGAGCTGCCGCTCCCGTCGAGCGTCACCGCCGCCGCCTCGGCCACCGTCTGGGCGGTGCCCGCGTCCGCCGTCGGCGCATCGTTCGTTCCGGCCTCCACCGTGACGTCCACCGTGGCCGCCGTCGAGGTGTTCGTGCCGTCGTTCACCGTCAGCGAGAACGTCAGCGTCAGATCGCTCAACAGCTGCGTCGGCGCCGTGAAGGTGGGGCTGGCCGCCGCCGCGTCGCTCAGCGCCACCGCGGACCCCGTGCCCGAGGCCGGCGCCGTCTGCGTCCAGGTGTACGTCAGCCCCGCGCCCTCCGGGTCCGAGCTGCCGCTCCCGTCGAGCGTCACCGCCGCCGCCTCGGCCACCGTCTGGGCGGTGCCCGCGTCCGCCGTCGGCGCATCGTTCGTTCCGGCCTCCACCGTGACGTCCACCGTGGCCGCCGTCGAGGTGTTCGTGCCGTCGTTCACCGTCAGCGAGAACGTCAGCGTCAGATCGCTCAACAGCTGCGTCGGCGCCGTGAAGGTGGGGCTGGCCGCCGCCGCGTCGCTCAGCGCCACCGCGGACCCCGTGCCCGAGGCCGGCGCCGTCTGCGTCCAGGTGTACGTCAGCCCCGCGCCCTCCGGGTCCGAGCTGCCGCTCCCGTCGAGCGTCACCGCCGCCGCCTCGGCCACCGTCTGGGCGGTGCCCGCGTCCGCCGTCGGCGCATCGTTCGTTCCGGCCTCCACCGTGACGTCCACCGTGGCCGCCGTCGAGGTGTTCGTGCCGTCGTTCACCGTCAGCGAGAACGTCAGCGTCAGATCGCTCAACAGCTGCGTCGGCGCCGTGAAGGTGGGGCTGGCCGCCGCCGCGTCGCTCAGCGCCACCGCGGACCCCGTGCCCGAGGCCGGCGCCGTCTGCGTCCAGGTGTACGTCAGCCCCGCGCCCTCCGGGTCCGAGCTGCCGCTCCCGTCGAGCGTCACCGCCGCCGCCTCGGCCACCGTCTGGGCGGTGCCCGCGTCCGCCGTCGGCGCATCGTTCGTTCCGGCCTCCACCGTGACGTCCACCGTGGCCGCCGTCGAGGTGTTCGTGCCGTCGTTCACCGTCAGCGAGAACGTCAGCGTCAGATCGCTCAACAGCTGCGTCGGCGCCGTGAAGGTGGGGCTGGCCGCCGCCGCGTCGCTCAGCGCCACCGCGGACCCCGTGCCCGAGGCCGGCGCCGTCTGCGTCCAGGTGTACGTCAGCCCCGCGCCCTCCGGGTCCGAGCTGCCGCTCCCGTCGAGCGTCACCGCCGCCGCCTCGGCCACCGTCTGGGCGGTGCCCGCGTCCGCCGTCGGCGCATCGTTCGTTCCGGCCTCCACCGTGACGTCCACCGTGGCCGCCGTCGAGGTGTTCGTGCCGTCGTTCACCGTCAGCGAGAACGTCAGCGTCAGATCGCTCAACAGCTGCGTCGGCGCCGTGAAGGTGGGGCTGGCCGCCGCCGCGTCGCTCAGCGCCACCGCGGACCCCGTGCCCGAGGCCGGCGCCGTCTGCGTCCAGGTGTACGTCAGCCCCGCGCCCTCCGGGTCCGAGCTGCCGCTCCCGTCGAGCGTCACCGCCGCCGCCTCGGCCACCGTCTGGGCGGTGCCCGCGTCCGCCGTCGGCGCATCGTTCGTTCCGGCCTCCACCGTGACGTCCACCGTGGCCGCCGTCGAGGTGTTCGTGCCGTCGTTCACCGTCAGCGAGAACGTCAGCGTCAGATCGCTCAACAGCTGCGTCGGCGCCGTGAAGGTGGGGCTGGCCGCCGCCGCGTCGCTCAGCGCCACCGCGGACCCCGTGCCCGAGGCCGGCGCCGTCTGCGTCCAGGTGTACGTCAGCCCCGCGCCCTCCGGGTCCGAGCTGCCGCTCCCGTCGAGCGTCACCGCCGCCGCCTCGGCCACCGTCTGGGCGGTGCCCGCGTCCGCCGTCGGCGCATCGTTCGTTCCGGCCTCCACCGTGACGTCCACCGTGGCCGCCGTCGAGGTGTTCGTGCCGTCGTTCACCGTCAGCGAGAACGTCAGCGTCAGATCGCTCAACAGCTGCGTCGGCGCCGTGAAGGTGGGGCTGGCCGCCGCCGCGTCGCTCAGCGCCACCGCGGACCCCGTGCCCGAGGCCGGCGCCGTCTGCGTCCAGGTGTACGTCAGCCCCGCGCCCTCCGGGTCCGAGCTGCCGCTCCCGTCGAGCGTCACCGCCGCCGCCTCGGCCACCGTCTGGGCGGTGCCCGCGTCCGCCGTCGGCGCATCGTTCGTTCCGGCCTCCACCGTGACGTCCACCGTGGCCGCCGTCGAGGTGTTCGTGCCGTCGTTCACCGTCAGCGAGAACGTCAGCGTCAGATCGCTCAACAGCTGCGTCGGCGCCGTGAAGGTGGGGCTGGCCGCCGCCGCGTCGCTCAGCGCCACCGCGGACCCCGTGCCCGAGGCCGGCGCCGTCTGCGTCCAGGTGTACGTCAGCCCCGCGCCCTCCGGGTCCGAGCTGCCGCTCCCGTCGAGCGTCACCGCCGCCGCCTCGGCCACCGTCTGGGCGGTGCCCGCGTCCGCCGTCGGCGCATCGTTCGTTCCGGCCTCCACCGTGACGTCCACCGTGGCCGCCGTCGAGGTGTTCGTGCCGTCGTTCACCGTCAGCGAGAACGTCAGCGTCAGATCGCTCAACAGCTGCGTCGGCGCCGTGAAGGTGGGGCTGGCCGCCGCCGCGTCGCTCAGCGCCACCGCGGACCCCGTGCCCGAGGCCGGCGCCGTCTGCGTCCAGGTGTACGTCAGCCCCGCGCCCTCCGGGTCCGAGCTGCCGCTCCCGTCGAGCGTCACCGCCGCCGCCTCGGCCACCGTCTGGGCGGTGCCCGCGTCCGCCGTCGGCGCATCGTTCGTTCCGGCCTCCACCGTGACGTCCACCGTGGCCGCCGTCGAGGTGTTCGTGCCGTCGTTCACCGTCAGCGAGAACGTCAGCGTCAGATCGCTCAACAGCTGCGTCGGCGCCGTGAAGGTGGGGCTGGCCGCCGCCGCGTCGCTCAGCGCCACCGCGGACCCCGTGCCCGAGGCCGGCGCCGTCTGCGTCCAGGTGTACGTCAGCCCCGCGCCCTCCGGGTCCGAGCTGCCGCTCCCGTCGAGCGTCACCGCCGCCGCCTCGGCCACCGTCTGGGCGGTGCCCGCGTCCGCCGTCGGCGCATCGTTCGTTCCGGCCTCCACCGTGACGTCCACCGTGGCCGCCGTCGAGGTGTTCGTGCCGTCGTTCACCGTCAGCGAGAACGTCAGCGTCAGATCGCTCAACAGCTGCGTCGGCGCCGTGAAGGTGGGGCTGGCCGCCGCCGCGTCGCTCAGCGCCACCGCGGACCCCGTGCCCGAGGCCGGCGCCGTCTGCGTCCAGGTGTACGTCAGCGCCGCGCCCTCCGGGTCCGAGCTGCCGCTCCCGTCGAGCGTCACCGCCGCCGCCTCGGCCACCGTCTGGGCGGTGCCCGCGTCCGCCGTCGGCGCATCGTTCGTTCCGGCCTCCACCGTGACGTCCACCGTGGCCGCCGTCGAGGTGTTCGTGCCGTCGTTCACCGTCAGCGAGAACGTCAGCGTCAGATCGCTCAACAGCTGCGTCGGCGCCGTGAAGGTGGGGCTGGCCGCCGCCGCGTCGCTCAGCGCCACCGCGGACCCCGTGCCCGAGGCCGGCGCCGTCTGCGTCCAGGTGTACGTCAGCGCCGCGCCCTCCGGGTCCGAGCTGCCGCTGCCGTCGAGCGTCACCGCCGCCGCCTCGGCCACCGTCTGGGCGGTGCCCGCGTCCGCCGTCGGCGCATCGTCCACCCCGGTCACGGTAACGGAGACGTCCAGCCTGCCTGCTTCACTGCCGTCGGTCGCCACCGCCGTTACCTCATAGATGTTGTCGGTGTCGGCGTCGGTCGCATTCTCGTGGTCGGGAGGGCTAGCGAAGCTCAGGGCGCCGCCAGTGCTGATGTTGAAAGCGCTGCTGTCAGCTCCCTCCAAGGTCCACGTCACGGTTTCGCTGGTCGTGTAGGTCGCCACCGTCCCGGTGCCGTTCTCCGCGTACTGGACCGCTGTCGATCCGCTCACCGCCGGCTCGTCGGTCACGGTGACGGTGACGTTCTTCGAAACGAGGGTCTGGCCTGCCTCGACAAGTTCCAGCGTGAACTTGTATTCGTTGTTGGCGTTGGCGTCGTCCGGATCCTCGTAGTCGGGAGAGTCTTCGAAGACCACGGACAGGCTCATGCTTCCATCCGCCGCGTACGTTTGCAAGACCGAGAAGTCGTCTTCGTCAGCTCCCGACACATCAAAACCCAACAAGGAAATGTCGTCATAGACGACAGGGTAGCTCCCGACTTCTACAATTTTCTGATGTGTTCTCCGCCCATTGGATCTGTGTATCTCCGTTGATCTGCGGCGGGGCGTACAAATACGCGTAAAAGCTCCGATCGTGATCCAATTCAACGTTGTTAGGAAACGTGGCCTCCGCATTTACCTCGTTCTCTCCATGGGTAATATAAGTCGCATTGGTGCCCACGGTCACCGACCACCACCATACTCCGCTTTCCTGGGTATTCGAGGTCGTTTGCCACGTATTCGTGCCGAGCGTCACATCGACAGTTATGCCTTGCTCGGTACCCGTGTTGCCAGTGATGTTGAACCCGTCCGAATACTCCGAGGCGTCGACAATGTCATTGCCGGCAATAGGGCTTATGGTCAATGTGTACGCGAAAGCCTCGGTCGGCCAGGCGAGCCAGGCCAAACAGGCAACGGCGGCCAACACGGCCACGCCCCCCGAGCCGCGACGGCGGCGCTTGGGGATATGGTCTTTGGGAACCAGCCCCACCGGTGGACCAGGATCGAGAGCGCCGTCCCTTTGGGCCGCCGAGCGGGACTGGCCCGCTTCGGCATCCGGTCTCGATCGGGTCGACTGGCTCATGCGAGGCGGGTACGACAAATCAACGGCACGGGTTGGTCCGGGCATCAGGCAATCACCGTGACGGCCACCGTGTCCGCCGTCGATGTGTTCGTCTCGTCGTCCACTGTCAGCGAGAACGTCAACGTCACATCGTTCAACAGCTGCGTCGGCGCGGCGAAGGTGGGGCTGGCCACCGTCGTGTCGCTCAGCTCCAACGCGGACTCCGTGCCCGAGGCCGGCACCGTCTGCGTCCAGGTATACCTCAGCGTGTCGCCGTCCGGGTTTAAGCTGCCGGTCCCGTCTAGAACGTTACCGTCGCCTGGGGCAGCCTCGAGGTTCGTGGGGGCGGGCGGGACGAGAGCGTACCCTAAGACGTCGATTTTCATCGAGTCTGTATAGTTCCCGGTTCCGCCAGACGGGCGCGTGTGGCGTTGATTGGCGATGCTTCACCGTGTGGCTGCGCCGGAGTTATCAGCGGTGCTTGTCGTCAAGTTCCATCTGGGGATAGTTCCGTTGTCGGTATAGGCCATGTGCACGAAGTATTGGGAGTTGCCATTCAGACGGGCGCCAAAAGGGGCGTTGAACTTCTTGATGCCCGCAGTCCCCAGGTTGGGGTTGGTCAAGGTGTGTGAGACCGTGTTGCTCGGGTCGCCGGATTCGTCGCCCCTCACCGTTACCGTCAGGGTGATGCCACTAATCGGAGCCCGCTGCATGTCCAACGTGATGGCGTTGAGGGAGTACTTCAGATGCTGGCCCGTCGTGAAGCCCTGCGCGCAGTCTTGTTGCGCGCAGGCTGTCCTACCGGAAGTGGTTTGGTCCTGGGTGCTCACGGCCGAGGGCTGGGCTTGTGTTGGCGCCGAAAAGTCGAGCAGCGCGACGGCGCCAAGGAGTGCGCCGACGGACGTCAGCGGTGGGAAGGTCCGGGACTGGCTTCGCCCTCGTGGGCGCCGGGGGAGGTGCATGTTTCGTTCGCTCTTGAGTTCGGCCGGTGGTGAACTCCGCGTTGGGGAATGGGTTGCGTGAGCCTCCGCCGGCGGGCCCGAATCTCCGTTAAGCCAATTCAGTCTTCCTCAGCAGCCATCCTTGCCGCACAATTTGACAGCGACATTTCCGACGACTAAAGTGTCGATCGGAGGCAAGCCGTTCGTGGCCGGCGACAGCGGGCGTCGTTACTCTGGACGGTACCCGAACCATCCTGAGTCGTTCAATGCGAGTCGTCCCGACCGTGTGGGCTCACGCGAACTCCGGGCGTGCTCTCCGCGTCGCTGGCCACCTCTACCGAGGGGATCTTGCTATCGCCGTCGCCGGGCTACGAATTCACGTGCCTCCATCCCAAATCGATCGAAGCCGCATGTCCGGAGACTATCAGATCTTTGGCCGGAGCGCGCGGTGTAGCCTTGTCCAACGGAAAGTGAGCATCCATGGCTGCAAGCGGCAAGCTTGCGAGGGTGTCCATCCGAGATGGCGTTCTTCACTCGAGGTCTCGGTGATGCACCCTGTCGGGACGTGGATCGCTGGACCGCACCGACGGACCCGCCAGTCATCGGCGGGCAGGGTCCGGGTCATCCGGCCACGCCGACGCCGCTCAGCGATGCCAGGTGGCGGGACCGACTGCTATGCTGGCGCCCCATGGCCCTCATCCCGCACGATTGGCGGCCTGCCGCGGCCACCCTGGTTTTCGTGGAACCCGGCAATGGAGTGCTCCTCATCCGCAAGAAACGCGGCCACGGTGCGGGCAAGGTGAATGCACCGGGCGGTCGCCTGGAGCGCGGGGAGACCCCGGCAGAATGTGCGTGGCGCGAGGTACGCGAGGAGGTCGGGTTGCGTTGCGGGACGTTGGTGCCGGCCGCACACCTTCGGTTCCATGATCGCGCGGACGGTTACGATGTTCGGGGCTTCGTCTTTCGCACGAACGCCTTCGATGGCACGCCCGTCGAGACGGATGAGGCCGAACCCTTCTGGTGCGCGTGGGACGTGGTCCCGTACGGAGAGATGTGGCAGGCGGACCGTTACTGGCTGCCATGGGTGCGCGCGCATGAATCGGTCCGAGGCGACTTCGTCTTCGAGCGCGAGGATCTGGTGTGCCGTTCGGTACGTCCGGTCGCCGCCGGTGCCGAGCGCCGCTTCCTGGTGGACTTCGGTATGGCAGAGGACTCGGTGACGTGAAGATCGGTATTTCCATTGCGAGCGCTTATGGGGTCGACGATGCCCGCACGGGCGCGCGGTACATGGTGGAGCGTGCACGCGGCCCACGCGCGTCCGGACTTCACTCGCTGTTCGTCGGCGACCACCACGCGACACCGGCGCCTTACTACCAGAACTCTTCCGTACATCGAGCGGCGCTATCGCGGCTTCGATCCGGCGGCGCTGGTGATCGGGGATGTCTCCGAGGTCTCGGACCGGCTTGCGACCTACGCCGACTTGGGATTCACCGACGTCCTCATCCGCAATATCACGAGCGACCAGGGGCAGGCGCTGGCGACTATCGAACGCCTGGCGCAGGTGCGGGAACGATTGGCGTGAAGTTCTCCGATGAGGTGGCTGCGCCGTGACGAGACCCGTCATCGAGGCGCTGGAGCAGAACGGCATCACTCGGGTCGCGTTCGAGCGCCTGGGCGATCCCAAGGTCATCCCCCTCTGGTTCGGCGAGGGCGACACGACCACGCCGGCCTTCATTCGCGAGGCGGCCAAGAGGGCGCTCGACGAAGGACAGACGTTCTATACGCATACCCGCGGCACGCCCGTTCTGCGCGAGGCCATCAAACGCTATCTGGACGCCCTCTACGGACTCGACCTCGACCCCGACCGGATCAGCGTTCCCGGCTCCGCGATGATGGGGGTCACCATCGCCGCGCAGATGGCGGTGACGACCGGGGACCGCGCCCTGATCGTGAGCCCGCATTGGCCAAACATCGAGATCACGTATCGGGTGGCAGGCGCCGCAGTGGATGTCGTGCGCCAGCGCGAGACGGAGCATGGCTGGGCGCTGAGCGCTGCCGAGATCATCGCTGCCGTGCGCCCCGGCACGCGCTCGATGTTCGTCAACTCGCCGTGCAACCCGACCGGTTGGGTCATCCAACGCGACGAGCAGGAGGCGTTGCTCGCGTTCTGCCGCGAACGCGGCATCCTGCTGATCGCCGACGAGGTCTATCACCGGACCTTCTTCGACGGCCCGCATGCTCCGTCCTTCCTGGAAGTGGCGCGCGACGACGACCCGGTGGTGGTGGTCAACGGCTTCTCCGAGGCCTGGGCGATGACCGGCTGGCGGGTCGGCTGGGTCGTCGCGTCCCCACGGCTCTGTACGGCTTGGACGGCGATGTCGGAGTGCTTCAACACCGGGGCGACGGTGTTCGCCCAAGCCGGCGGCGTTGCGGCGCTCGAGGGCGGCGAGAAGACCGTGGCAAACCTCCGCGAGCAATACCGCGGCGGTCGCGCCATCGTCGAACGCTGGCTGTGTGGGCATCCCCTGATCGACCTGCTCGCACCGGCAGGGGCGTTCTACGCCTTTCCGCGGGTACGGGGACTGGCCGACAGTCTCGCCTTCGTCCAGGGTGTGCTCGCGGAGGAGGACGTGGGCCTTGCGCCGGGATATGCATTCGGCCCGGGCAACGGGGCGCACTTTCGGCTCTGTTTCGCGCAGTCCCACGAACGGCTCGAAGAGGGATTGCGCCGGGTGCTGCGCTACCTGGAGCGGCACGCGAACGCACGACCGGCTGGGACGGACCTCTTGATGGGCGGGCCTTGATGCAGGGAGAGAAGCGATGGCTCGTCACGGGCGTCCTCGGGCCGTGCTCGCGGGTTTGGAAGAGTGGCCACTCCCGGCACTCCGCTCCGGCCGGTGTGGCGACCGTCGACCTGCTCGTCCCGCTGCCCTGAGCGCTACTCCTCGCCGGTTGGCCGCCGCTCCGCCCGGCGCTATGCTCCCGGGCTCCTCTCTTGCGGAGTGTCCTGGTGAACCGAATCCTGCTCTCGGCTGTCGCGGCGATGTTGGCCGTGGCCTCCGTTCACGCTGCCGAGATTGCTCTGGACGATCTGGGGGCACTGCAGTTTCGTCATGCTGCGGGGAGCTTCACAACCTTCAAGGGCCATCCGGCCCTGCAGGTCGTTGGGCCGATGACTCGCGCCGAGGACAAGCTGGTTCTCGTGGGGGCGGAACTTGCGAACGGCACGATCGAAGTCGAGCTGTCCGGGGGCGTCCAGAAGGGTGCAGTGGCCGCTGCACGGGGATTCGTGGGCCTCGCCTTCCACGTCCAGGAGGGTGGCGAGAGATTCGAGGCGTTTTATCTGCGCCCGACGAACGGCCGTGCCGAGGACCAGGAACGGCGCAACCATTCGAGCCAGTACATCTCGTTTCCGGACCATCCCTGGCGCCAGCTGCGCGAGGCGACGCCGGGCAGGTACGAGGCCTACGTGGATCTCCTGCCGGACGAGTGGACCCGCGTCAAGATTACGATGAGCGACGCACGGGCCCGGCTGTTCGTGCATGGGAACGAACAGCCGACGCTGGTCGTCAACGACCTGAAGTTGGGTGAGACCTCCGGCGGCGTGGCCCTGTGGGTCGGGCCGGGGACAGTCGCACACTTCAGGGATTTGCGGGTGACCGCGGACTGAGTGGCTGTCGTGGGCCAACGCGGGCGCGCCGACCCCAGTCGGCTCAGACGCGTCACGATCCGGCGCTGATGCGCCCCCTGTCGCTGGACCTCGAGGTCGGCAAGGGAACCGGCCGCATTCACGCGTTCGCCGCGATCCTTGGCGACGGCAAGTCGCTTACCCGCGGCGGCCTGCGCGCGCGACAGGTGGCGGAGGCCCTGGGTGAGCTCGACGAATTCGCCGACGGAGCGGATTGCCTGCTCGGGCACAATCTGATCGCCTTCGACATTCCGCACCTGCGCGCCGCGGCGCCCGATCTTGGACTGCTCAACCTTCCGGCCCTGGATACCCTGCTGCTCAGTCCACTGGCCTTTCCGGCGAATCCCTACCATCACCTCGTCAAGCACTATCGGGAACCGGCGCTGGTGCGCGGGCAGATCAACGATCCCGAACTCGATGCCCGGGCGACGCTCGTGCTCTTTGCCGACGCAACCGACGCCCTTCGCGAAGCCGATGTCGATCTGACGCTGGCCTGGCATTGGCTGATTGCCGGGTCGTCCCACGGTGCCGCCTTCGACGACTTCTTCGCCGCCCTGCGGGGCCGACCCCGACCGACCGAGGCCGAGGCGCGAGCGAGCATCAACCGCAGCCTGGCCGGCGCCGTCTGCGAGACCTGGAAGCGGGAGGCCGTCGCGAGCGAACGGGACGGCTGGCCACTGGCGTACGCGTTGGCCTGGTTGTCCGTCGCCGGTGGCACCTCCGTGATGCCGCCCTGGGTGCGCCACCAGTTCCCCGCGGCGGGATTGCTGGTGCGCCGCCTGCGCGACAGCGCCTGCACGGCGCCCGCTTGCGCCTGGTGCCGGAAGCGGCACGACGCAACGGCGGAACTCAAACGCTGGTTCGGCTACGACAGTTTCCGCCCGCAGCCGCCGACCGACGACGGTCGGCCGATGCAGCAGGAGATCGTGAAGGCCGCGATGGCCGGCGATCCCGTCCTCGGCATCCTCCCCACCGGCGCCGGGAAGTCCCTGTGCTATCAGGTGCCCGCACTGTCCCGCTACGACAAGACCGGTGCGCTCACGGTGGTGATTTCCCCCCTGGTGGCACTGATGGCCGATCAGGTCGCGGGTCTCGAAGCGCGCGGGATCGGCTCCTGCGTCACGGTCAACGGCACGTTGTCGATGCCGGAGCGGGCGGACGCGCTCGACCGGGTGCGGCTGGGGGGAGCCGCCATCCTGCTCATCTCTCCGGAGCAACTGCGCAATCTGTCCCTGCGGCGCACGCTCGCGCAGCGGGAGATCGGTGCGTGGGTGCTGGATGAGGCTCATTGCCTGTCCCGTTGGGGACACGATTTCCGTCCCGACTACCGTTACGTCGGTCGCTTCATCCGCGAGCGTGCAGGGGAGGGGACTCCACCGCCGGTGATGTGCCTGACGGCCACCGCCAAGCCCGATGTGATCCGGGACATCGGCGACTACTTCCGCGAGCATCTGGGCATCGAGTTCACGACCTTCAACGGCGGCGCCCGGCGGGAGAACCTTGATTTCGTCGTGGCCCCCACCGAGCCGGCGCGCAAGTTCGACGACATCCATCGGGTTCTGACGACAGACCTTCCGCCCGAGCGACCGGGCGGCGCCATCGTCTATTGCGCGACGCGCCGACAGTGCGAGGAGGTCGCGGAGTACCTCCACCGCAAGGGAATGGCGGCCGGTCACTTCCATGCGGGACTGCCTCCGGAGACCAGGAAGGCCACGCAGCAGCGCTTCATCGAGGGCGAGTTGCGCGTGATGGTCGCCACGAATGCGTTTGGAATGGGCATCGACAAGCCGGATGTGCGGCTGGTGATTCACGCGGACATTCCGGGCTCTCTCGAAAACTACCTCCAGGAGGCTGGCCGCGCCGGGCGCGACCGGCAGTTTGCCCGGTGCGTGCTGCTCTACACGCCGGAAGACCTGGAACGCCAGTTCGGGATGTCGGCGCGTTCGCGCCTCACGCGGCGGGAAATCCACGGCATCCTGCGTGCGTTGCGCAACCTGGACCGGAAGGGTCGCCTGGGCGGCGAGGTTGTGGCCACGCCCGGCGAAGTCCTGGTCGAGGACGACGAAGACGCGTTCGAGCGGGACAGCACCACGGACGATACGCGCGTGAAGACGGCGGTCGCCTGGCTGGAAGACGCGACGTTGCTGAGCCGGGAAGAGAATCGCACGCAGGTGTTTCCTTCTTCGCTGCGGGTGGGTTCGGTGGACGAAGCGCGCACTCGCCTCGCGGCGCGCCGGAACGTGAGCGCGGAGCGACGCGCGATCCTGTTGCGCCTGATCACGGCCTTGATCCAGGCGGACGCGGACGAGGGCGTTTCCACGGATGACCTGATGGGGGTCACCGGGCTCAGCTCGGAAGGTGTCCGCCATGCCATGCACGACCTCGAGCAGTTGGGACTCGCCACGAACGACACGGCGCTAACGGCTTTCGTGCATGCCGGCGTCGGTCACTCTTCCCTTCGACGGTTGCAGGAGTCGGCGGAACTGGAAGCCGGGCTGATCGCGCACATGCGGGAGTCGTCCCCGGACCTTGAGAAGGGTGTCGCCTCGGTCCTGCATCTGCGCGTCGCGGCGCAGACTCTGAAGAATGCGGCGTTGGCCAACGCCCTGCCCGGGAGACTGCTGCGGATTCTGCGCAGCATTTCGCAGGACGGTCGTGGCGACGAAGGCGCCGAAGAGGGCTCGGGTGGCAGCGTCGACCTGCACAACCAGGGCGGCGAGACCGTCACCGTGACGCTGCGGCGACGTTGGACTGCGTTGCAGCACACCGCCGAGATCCGTCGCCATGCCGGCGCCATCCTGCTCGACCACCTGCTTGCGGCGCTACCGGCCGGCGTCAGCGGCACCGACCTGCTCGCCGAGACGACGCTCGGCAGGCTCAGGACGGCGCTCGGCGACGATCTCGTCATGAGGAGCGAGAACCGCGATCTCGGCAAACTGCTGGACCGCTCGTTGCTGTGGCTGCATGAGCAGGAAGTGATAAGGCTGAACAGGGGCCTTGCAGTATTCCGGCCGGCGATGACCATCCGCCTCGGACAACAGCCGGAGTCGGCGCCGTGGCGTGGCTTCGCGAGTACGGACTTCGAACCGTTGGCGCTGCACTACCGCGAACAGGTCCTGCAGATTCACGTGATGGCGGAGTTCGCGACGCGGGGCCTGGCCGCCATGGCCGATGCGGTGCGGTTGGCCATGGACTATTTCGCCCTGGAGCGGGAGGAGTTCCTCAAGCGTTGGCTGCCCGAGACGGACACGGCCCGTCAGGCCACCCCGGAAACCTGGCGTGCCATTGTGGAAGGCTTGAGTCCGGCGCAGCGGCGCATCGTTGCCGACGACCGCGAACAGACCAACGTCCTGGTGCTCGCCGGCCCGGGGTCGGGCAAGACCCGTGTGCTCGTGCACCGGATCGGCTACCTGCTGCGCATTCGGCGCGAAGACCCGCGCGGCGTCCTGGCGCTCGCCTACAACCGACATGCCGCCGTCCAGATTCGCCGTCGCCTGACGGAACTCGTGGGCGATGACGCTCGACGCGTGACCGTGCTCACCTGCCACGCGCTGGCGATGCGGCTGGTCGGCGCGAGCTTTGCCGCTCTGCCGACGGCGCCGGAGAAGGATCCTGCGGAGGACCCCTTTGCGCAGGTACTGCGCGAGGCCGTGGCTCTGCTTCGCGGAGCCGGATGGTCGGCGGACGAGGCGGACACGCAGCGCGAACGACTGTTGGCGGGATTTCGATGGATTCTCGTGGACGAGTACCAGGACATCGACCGGGACCAGTACGACCTCGTTTCGGCCCTGGCGGGACGCACCCTCGATGACAAGGACAGCAGGCTCAGCCTGTTTGCCGTGGGCGACGACGACCAGAACATCTACGGCTTTGCGGGTGCCTCGGTGGAGTACATCCGCCGCTTCCATGCGGACTACGACGCGCGTCCAAGTTGGCTGGTCGAGAACTATCGCTCGACAGCGCACATCATCGACGCGTCGAACGCGTTGATCGAACCCGCCAGGGAGCGGATGAAGGTCGACCGCCCCATCGGGATCAACCTGGATCGAAGGCGGAAGGCGTCCGGTGGGGACTGGGAGGCGATTGATCCCGTCGGCCGAGGCCGGGTCCAGATACTCCCTGCCGGTACGGACAACACCACTCAGGCGATGGCGGTGGTTGCGGAGTTGCGGCGGCTGCAGGCGTTGGCCGCGGAGGCAGGGGAATGGAATTGGCGGCGGTGCGCGGTCATTGCGCGGCATTGGGAGACCCTGGAACCGCTACGGAGCCTGTGCGAGCTGGAAGGCATCCCGGTGCAGGTGGCCCGTGAAGATGCCGCGTATTTCTGGCGGTTGCGCGAGACCCGACGACTACGCGCGTGGTTGGAGGGTCTTGCGCAGCGCCTGGTGGACGCGGCGGGGCTGGAGGCATGGGCGGAGAGAGAACCCGACACCAGGTGGATGGAGATGTTGCGGGAGGCCATCGAGGAGTTTCGGCTCGAAGCGGGTGACGCGGAAGTCCCGACCGAGGGCTTTGTCGAGTGGTTGGCGGAGTGGGGCCGGGAGCAGCGGCGGCGTCAGACCGGTCTGTTGCTGCTCACGGCCCACCGTGCCAAGGGCCTGGAGTTCGACCATGTCGTCGTGTTGGACGGCGACTGGCGCAGCGCTGGAAGCGGCGAGGATCCCGACGCCTGGAGACGGTTGTTCTACGTCGCCATGACCCGGGCAAGGAAGACCCTGACACTCGCGCGATTCGCTCAGTCGGGTCGTTACCACGCGCGGGACCCGCTGGAGCTACGGGATGCGCCCCCGGTCCAGCCCATCCCGGAACTGCGCGACAGCCCCGCCGTGCACCATCGGCCGTTCACGGCGTTGCCCGCGCCGCCGCCCGAGGCGGAGCGGCGTTGGGCGGCACTCTCCTTGCGGGACATCGACCTGAGCTTTCCGGGCCGCCTTCCCGCGGGGAACCCGATACACTCCGACATTCGCGGCCTCGTGCCCGGCGACGAGCTCTCGCTGCGTACGGACAGATCCCCGTGGGAAGTGACGACGCCGCAGGGACGCACGGTGGGCCGTCTGGCGAGAAGTTTCGAATCGTCGGGCCGGGTCCACTCCGCGCGCGTGCGTGCGGTGGTTATCTGGCAGAGGGCGGACAGCGCGCCGGAATACCAGAACAGCCTTCGCTGCGATGAGTGGGAGGTCGTGGTTCCCGAACTGGTCTTCGAGGGTACCTCCAATGCACCCAATGCATAAGTGCGGCGTGGTGGCTTGCCTGCGGGTACGTCGCCTTCACGGGCCGGCCAATAGCTCACGCCGTCTTGGTGGTGTGCGCGGAGCCACGGCGCCATGACGGATACCGGGGCCTTCGTCGCGGCGCTCCCGAAGGCCGAGCTGCACCTGCACATCGAGGGCACGCTCGAGCCGGAGCTGGCCTTCGCGCTCGCCGAACGCAACGGCGTAAGACTCCCCTACGCTTCTGTCGAGGCGCTGCGCGCCGCCTACCGTTTCGCGAACCTGCAGGATTTCCTCGACGTCTACTACACGGGCGCGAGCGTGCTGATCGAGCAGCGCGACTTCCGCGACCTGACCTGGGCCTATCTCGTCCGCGCGCACGCCGACAACGTGCGGCACGCCGAGATCTTCTTCGATCCGCAGACGCATACCGCGCGCGGCGTGCCTTTCGAGGCCGTGGTGGAAGGCATCTGCGAAGCCCTGCAGCGGGCGCGCGCCGAGTTCGGACTCAGCTCCCGGCTGATCCTGTGTTTCCTGCGGCACCTCGATGAAGCGGCGGCACAGGAGACCCTGGACGCCGCCATGCCCTACCGCGACCGGATCGTCGGGGTGGGGCTCGACTCCGCCGAACGAGGCCATCCGCCACGCAAGTTCGCCAGGGTATTTGCCCGTGCGCGGGATGCGGGTTTCGTGCCGGTGGCGCACGCCGGCGAAGAGGGGCCGGCGGAGTACGTGCGCGAGGCCCTTGACGTGCTTCGCGTCGTGCGCATCGACCACGGCAACAGGGCGCTGGACGACGCCGACCTGGTCGCGGAGTTGGCGGCGCGTCGCGTGCCGCTGACGGTGTGTCCCCTGAGCAACGTGCGGCTCTGCGTGGTCGACGACATGGTGCGGCACCCGCTCGGGCGGATGCTGGAGCGCGGCCTCTTCGTCACCGTGAATTCGGACGATCCGGCGTATTTCGGTGGCTATGTCAACGACAACTACGTCGCGGTGGCCGAGGCGCTTCACCTGAGTGTCGCCGACCTGGTGCGGCTCGCGCGCAACTCGTTCGAAGCCTCGCTGCTCGAAGACCGCGACAAGCAGAAGCTGATCGAGGAACTCGACGCCGTTGCCGCGCGTGCGCCGCGGATCTGACGCCTGCCACGGAGACGTCGCATGAGCATTCTGTATCGGTCCGCCTTCGATCTCGCGGACGACATCAAGCAGGGCGCACTGACCTCGAGCGAGGTGCTGGAGTTCTTTCTGGACCGCGTGGACCGGTTCAATCCAGAGGTCAACGCCGTCGTTCAGCTCGATGCCGACCGGGCGCGCAGGCGCGCCGCCGAGGCCGATGCCGCGGCCGGTCGGGAGGAAGACTGGGGGCGGCTGCACGGCGTGCCCCTGACCATCAAGGACGCCTACCTGACGGAAGGGATCGTCAGCGCCAACGGCATGCCGGAGTACCGGGGCAACCTGCCGACCAGAAACTCCGACGGCGTGCAGCGCTACGTCGACGCCGGCGCGATCGTATTCGGCAAGACGAATACGCCGTATGCCAGCGGTGACTGGCAGACCTTCAACGAACTCTACGGCACGACGAACAATCCGTGGGATGCGAGGCGCACCTGCGGGGGATCGTCGGGAGGCTCGGGCGCAGCCCTGGCTGCCGCCATGACGCCCCTGGAGCTTGGCGGCGACATCGGGGGATCCATCAGGATTCCGTCCCACTTCAATGGCGTGTTCGGCCACAAGCCGAGCCACGGGATTGTCTCGCAGCGCAACCTGGTGGACTGGCAGGACCAACGCGGAGAGCAGGACCTGTGGGTGGTTGGCCCGATGGGGATCACGGCCCGTGACGTTCGCGACGCGCTGCGGCTGCTGGTGGGGGCGACCGCGGAGAAGGCGGTGGCGTGGCGGGTGGCGCTGCCCGCCGCACGAACCACCGACGTGACGACGCTGCGTGTGGCTACCTGCTTCGATCGCCCCGGCTACGCGGTGGAAGGGCAAGTCCGGTCCCTGCTCGAGGGGACGGCGAAGACCCTTGCGCAGCGGGGCGCGAAGGTGGATTAGGACAGGACGCCGGACATCGATTTCGACGAAAACCTCAGCGTCTACCTGCAGCTCATGTACTCCCACATGAGCGAGGACACTCCCGCGAGTGTGCGTCGGAGCATGACGGAAATGCTGCGTCCGCTGCCCCGTGGCGATGAGATCGTGGCCTCGATGGGCAGTTCGCTGACACGCTGGCTGGCCGTGCACGAACGGCGGCTGCAGCTCGCGCGGAAGTGGAGCGAGTTCTTCGAGGACTACGATGTGCTGCTCGCGCCGGTGGCACTCCTGCCGGCGTTCGTACACGACCGGGCGCCCATGGGGAAGAGAACGTGGACGGTCAACGGAACGGAACGTTCCATGATGTTCGATGTCCTCTTCTGGGCGGCTTTCTCGCTGGTGACCTACCTGCCGGCTTCCGTGGCCCCCGCGGGGCGCACCCGGGACAATCTGCCCGTCGGCGTGCAGATCGTGGGTCCGTACCTGGAAGACGAAACCCCGCTGGCGGTGGCGGGGATGCTCGAGCGACATCACGCGGCGTTCGAAGCGCCGCCGGGCTACGCGTAGGGGACGCCCTTGTGGCGTCCCGGCTCGAAATGCACGCGCGGCGCCGACGCGGGCGAATGTAGGGGACGCCCTTGTGGCGTCCCGGCTCGAATTCATGCGCGGCGCCGACGCGGGCGACCACAAGGGGACGGGCGACCACAAGGGGACGGGCGACCACAAGGGTCGCCCCTACAGCAAGGGCGTGGCGAGTTCAGCGGCTTGTTTGCCGCCCGAAACGGTAAGATGCGCCTCCCTCGCCGCCGAGCCCGCGAGGCGTTTGGCGGCGTTGGGGGGAGGGCCGCGCACGCCGGCCCGGGCGTCGCACAGGATCAATAGGCAATCTCGAAACGTGTCGCACGCCCGTTACCAACCCGGCGCAGCAAACCTGCCTCTTCCAGGGTTTTCAGGGCGCGTTGCGTCTTCCTTTACAGGGGACGGGCGACCACAAGGGTCGCCCCTACAGCAAGGGCGTGGCGAGTTCAGCGGCTTGTTTGCCGCCCGAAACGGTAAGATGCGCCTCCCTCGCCGCCGAGCCCGCGAGGCGTTTGGCGGCGTTGGAGGGAGGGCCGCGCACGCCGGCCCGGGCGTCGCACAGGATCAATAGGCAATCTCGAAAACGTGTCGCACGCCCGTTTACCAACCCGGCGCAGCAAACCGTCGAAGCCCGTGCCGCTCATCAATTCTCGTGTGCTGATCGTGTCGCGCAATGCCGCGACGCGCCAGGACGTCGTCGCCGCGTCACCCAGGTCGTCCATCACTGCAGGGCCCGTCAGGTCCCGCGCCAGCCCCGCCGCACTACGATAGATCGAGAGCTCGAGGTATGGCGCTCGCCACCGGTATCTGGGCAATGGCACCCCCGCCTCTTCGGCCCGGAGGCGCAGCGACTTGAGCCCCAATCCGCGCTCCTCGGCCAGTCTCATCTGCGAAAACACGTAGTGGAGCACGGGGTTGCGACTCAGCATGGGCGCATCGAGCGATTGCATCTGTTTGAGCGTGATCGGTTCGACCGGCAACCCGGGGCTCATGACCGTGACGCTGTCCCGTGTCACCGCGACTTGGCACTTGGCCCCGGCGACTCCGTAGTCTCTGTGGATAATCGCGTTGACAATGGCTTCACGCACCATCTCGAAGAACGGGTCAAGCAAGTCTATGCGTCCGCCGTGCGACCGGTCGATCGGATTCGGGAGCCTCGCGCGCAGCCACCCCATCACCTCTTTGGGGACGAACACTTGCGGGCCATCGAAGTCGCGCACCTCCTCTCCGCCGGCGGCAAAGTCTCCGCCGTCGGCAAAGTGGACCGTGCCAAGTATGCCTGCATGGGGAATCGCCGTTCTCGGCTCGGTCCCGAACAGCAGGTATCCAAATCCCGTGGGCACGGTTTGCCCGGTCCCCGCCTCGCACAAGACGCCGAGCCGTAACAAGCGGCGGGTGAACGTGGCTTCGTCTTCGGCGATCTGCGCGATGTCCCGGTACCGGTCCAGCGCCAACCGGGACAGATCGTCAAGGTGAACCGCGTTCAACTCCGACTCCAGTTCGGACAACCGTTCAGCGAGCGCAGTGGGCTCGTTCTGCCAAGCGTCCGCGCGCGCCACCGCTTGCTCCAGGAACGGTCTGTTCTGGTCGCGGATTTCGCGTTGCAGATCCGGGTCGAAGAGGCGGACGCTGACTCCGTTGTCCTGCAGGTAACGAATACCCTTGCGGTCTACTGTTGGATCGGGGTCTTCGATGCCAATCCAAACCTCCTTGATTCGTGCCCGTACGATCCGCTCGGCGCAGCTGACCTTCGGCGCTTGGCGTGCTCCCGGCGCACACGGCTCCAAGGTCGAGAACAGCACGGCGTCATCCAATCGAGAATCCTGCAACTTCCGCTCCAGCAGGGTGTACTCGGGGTGGTCGCCTTCCCTCAATTCCCCACGACAAGCGCTCACGTCATCCTCATCTGGTCGCCAGATGACGGCACCCACGCCAGGCGTCGCTTTGCCGTCTGCGCGGTGCTCGGGTGTGGACCGCCGCATGACCTGCACGGCATGCT
This sequence comes from Candidatus Azotimanducaceae bacterium, assembly GCA_965248075.1. Taxonomy (GTDB): domain Bacteria; phylum Pseudomonadota; class Gammaproteobacteria; order Pseudomonadales; family Azotimanducaceae; genus VXNE01. The sequence continues at coordinate 35,617 of CBDFIL010000002.1, forward strand.
CCATGAGCTTGCGAGCGTTGAGTTGCGTCGAGTCAGCCATGGCCTGCATTCCCTTCAACCAACCGGCACCGTGGTCGTGCTCAACGACGCCGCACGGCTGCGGCACATGCGGCGCCCGTGACGATGCGGACACCAATCATGCCACATCGTTAGCCTTCATGTCGGGAAAAATTGGTGTTCTCAGATTTCCGATATAATCCCGACATATTTGAGCGTATTTTGTCGTGATTTAGGTTCTCTCGACGATTGGAGCACTGAATCCCGACAATTAATCCTGTTTAGTGTCGGGATCCCAACCACAACATCTCCGTCACGGAGCGACTTCCCGAAATTCTCGCCATATCTCTGTCGGGATTCCTTCGGCTTTCTAGCCCGGATACCATTATTCCGACACTCTCGCGCCGTCCGTGTCGGGATTCCCGCGTCTCGCACTCAACCTGGGATTCTGCGCCGCAAACCGCGCAGACTCCCAGTCGGTCAGGCTGTGCAGGCGTCGCGCCGCGCGCGAAACGGTAAGATGCGCCTGCCTCGCCGAGGCGGCGCAGGCGGTTGCGGCGGGGACTGGCTGTCAGAGGACGACATGGACAACGAGCAACGGGTCACGCTGCGCGCGCCCGACCTCGCCACACAGCCCGTCTCGGTGACGCGCAAGATGGCGGCCGCGCTGCCGGAGTTGCGCCGCACCGCCGAGGCGAGCGGACTGACCATCCATCACCTCGGCGCCGGCTATCCGAACCCCGAAGTGACGGACCCCAGGGGCTTCCTCGCGGGGGAGGCCGCCTTCTACGAGCACCTGCGGGCGCGGGAAGGCATTAACGATCCGGAGGCGCTGCCGGATTTCCTGCGGGAGTCCTACGCGTACACGGACACGCTGGGCCCGGTCGGGCCGCGGGAGTCCTTCGCGCGCGTCTACGGCGCCGACTGGGACGTGGCGATGGACCCGGGGCGACTGATCCCCACGATCGGTGCCACCGGCGGCATCAGCCTCATGTGCTCGCTGTTCGAGCGTCCCGGAGAGCCGATCGGCTACCTCACGGATGCGCCCACCTACGCCGGGTTTCTCGCCCGGGCGACGCTGTGCCGTCACGCGCGCATCTTCAGCGTGGACATGGACGGGGAGGGTCCCGACCCCGATCGGTTCCGCGCCGCCATCGCCGAGGCGCGTGCCGAGGGCCGCTTCGTGCCGTTCTATTACACGGTGCCCGACGGGCACAATCCGGCCGGCTTCTCGTTCAGCGCGCGGCGCAGGGAGACCATCCTCGAGATCGCCCGGGACGAGGGCATCCTGATCGTCGAGGACGCCCCCTACGTCTACATCAGCTACGCGGAGCCTCAGGACCGGCCGAAACCGTTCCTGTCGCTCGATCCCGCCCGGACGGTACACCTCTTCACGGGCTCGAAGATCGGACTGCCGGGCCCCCGCGTCGGCTTCGTCTACAGCGAAGCGGAGCTCGAGATCGGGGACGGACGCCGGGAGTCGCTGACGGACCTGCTGCTCACCGAAGCCAGCGCCGACATCCTGTTTCACAATCCGCAGGCGCTGCGTTCGTTCGAGTCGCTGCTGCACGACGAGTCGGGCCGCCTGCGCGACTCGCTGTGGCCGGTGGCGAACGCCAAGCTCGAGGTGTACCGCGAGAACCGCTCCATCATGCTGGACGGCCTGCAGCGCAGCCTCGGCGCCTGGCCGGAGCGTTTTCGCTGGACGGTTCCGGAAGCCGGCTTTTTCACGGTGTTCCGCTTCCTGGACCCGGACATCGTCACCGACGACGAGTTCGTTGCGCGCCTCGTCGCGCAATACGGGGTCGTGGTGATCCCGATGTACGACTTCTATCCGGCGGACGCCCGCGAACGCAATCCGCGCGCGGGGCTCGACGAACTGCGGCTGTCGTTCTGCTTCACGGAGCGCACCGGAAAGGCGCGGGTGGAGGATCTCGGCGCTGCGGTCGAGGCGTTTGCCCGCGCGGTGCGTGCGGAGTCCGGGCTGACATGAACCTGGATGCACCGGCGCCCGATACAACGGAGCCTGTCCGATGACCGATGCCCGGGCCGCGCCGGTTGCCCCGGGAGATCGTATCGAGGCCCTGGACGTCCTGCGCGGGTTCGCGCTGCTCGGCATCCTGCTGCTCAATATCATCGGCTTCGGGCTGCCGTTCCTGTCGTATCTGAACCCTGCTGCCGACGGCGCGACGAGCGGCGTCAACTTCGGCGTGTACGTGACGGTGGAGCTCTTCTTCGAGGGCGCCCTGCGCGCGCTCTTTTCCATGCTGTTCGGCGCCGGCGTCATCCTCTTCTCGAGCGGCAAGGGCGCAGGGCCGTACTACCGGCGCCAGTTGCTGCTGTTGCTGTTCGGGCTGTTCGACGCCTTCGTCCTGCTCTGGTCGGGGGACATCCTCGTCCCCTACGCCCTGGCGGGGCTGGTCCTGTACCTCGTGCGCAACTGGCGCCCGCGCAGTCTCTACATCGCTTCGGCGGTGGTCTTCGCCTACCTCGCGCTGTTCTATGGAGTGGTGCTCACGGCGGTCACGGTACTGCCTGGCCAGGTGGCCGAGATCCAGGCAGCCGTCGCGGCCGGAGAGTCGGTGAGCGGGGCAGACCGTGCGCTCCTCGTGCAGCACGCGGAACTCAACTTCGTCGTGCATCCGCCGGCGCAGGAACTGGCGCGCGAAATCACGAACTGGCGGGGGACATACCCGGAAGCCCTGGCCGCCAACGCGCGCGGGCTCCTCGGCGCTACCTACCCGACGAACCTCCCCCTGCTCCTGTTCTGGGATGCGCTGGCAGCGATGCTGCTCGGGATGGCCCTGTATCGCTCCGGAGCCCTGCAGGCCAGGCGGTCGCCGCGCTTCTACGGGATTCTCGCGGGCGTAGGTCTGTGTGTCGGGCTGCTGGTCAACGGTCTCGAGGTCGGTCTGCGCGCGATGACGGGTTTCGATGCCCAGTGGTTGCCGAGTTTCTCGTCGCCGCTCTACGACGTGGGGCGTGTGGCGATGGGCCTCGGCTACCTGGGTGTCGTCATGCTCATCTGTCAGCGCGGTCTCTGGGCGGCGGTGCGGCGGGCGCTTGCCGCTGTGGGCCGCATGGCGCTCAGCAACTACCTGATGCAGAGCCTGATCTGCCTGTTCGTCTTCCACGAGATCGGGCTCGGCTGGTGGAACGAGCTGGAGCGCTATCAGCTCTATTTCGTCGTCATCGCGGTCTGGGCGTTCCAGGTCGCGTTCAGCGTGTGGTGGATGGGCCGCTACCGCTTCGGCCCAATGGAATGGTTGTGGCGGGCGCTGACGTACGGGCGTCCGCCGCCGATGGTGAATGCCTGATGGACATCGCGCGCGCGGCGGCGCGCCGGTTGGAGCACTTCGACCGGCGCGCGCCAGACCCCACCGCGGCCGTGGCGGATCCGGAGGGGGGGTACGCCATCCAGGCCGAGGTCGCCCGGCTGCGTCAGGACCGAGGCGAGATTGTCATCGGCTACAAGGTGGGTTGCACATCGCCTGCCACCCAGCGGCAACTGGCGATCGACGGCCCCATCTTCGGCCGGCTGTTCGAGGGCGAGCGCTGGCCCTCCGGCGTGGTGCTTGCACGTGACCGTTTCCTGCAGTTGGCTTTCGAGGGCGAGCTGGCGGTCCACCTCGGTCGCGAGCTGCCCGACGAGCCCGACGCGGCGGCCGTGCTGGCATCGATCGACGCGGTGTTCGCGGTCATCGAACTGCACCACTTCCCGTATCGGGAGCAAGGACCCTCGGCTGCGGAACTCATTGCGAGCAACGGAGTGCATGCCGGCCATGTCTTTGCCGGCGCCGGTGTGGCGGCGCTGGATGACGCGTCCGCCAGCCTCTCGATCGAGATCGACGGCAGCGAGGCCGCGGCGGTATCGGGACCGGAGCTGACACGCACCATAGCGTCCTCGCTGGCGTGGCTTGCCCGCGAACTGCCGCGACGCGGGGAGCGGCTCCAGCCGGGTCACACCGTCCTCTGTGGAACGGTGGCGCCCCTCCTGCCGGCGCCGGACGCGCGCGAGGTCACCGTAACGACGGACCGCTTCGGCTCCGTCCGGTGCACCCTCGAATAAGCGGCGTCCCGTCTCGAATTCACGCAGAGTGTCGGCGCGGGCGATTGTAGCTTTCCACGGTGGGTCCACCGCGCAGACATGCAAGGAACATGGGTGCATGGGTGGTAAGCGTTCGGTCGAGTCGTGACGGTTGCAGATTCTACCGATTGAGGATGCGCTTCCAGTCCTTGCGCAGGGGTCGGAGCCAGATGTCCTTTTTTGGCTTGTCGTAGCGGTTGTTGGTGTCGTAGCGCCCGCGCCCTTGGGTCGGGCCGACGCGGATCCAGCCGGAGGCGCGGTAAACGGCACCGGTGTAGCGTGGCGTTTCGACGAAGGTCTCGATCAGCACCGGGTTGTTGCCGTAGCGCGCCGTCCAGTCGCCGGGCAGGCGCTGGCGGACGCGGGCGAGGATGTGCGAGCCGAGGTTGGGGATGTGGATCCAGGGCAGGATCAGGAAGCGCGGGTTGTCGACGACGAGCGGCAGGTTCTTCTCGCGCATCTGCCGCGACCAGCCGATGAAGCGGTCGCGCGGGGCGAGGGTCCAGGCGGCGGTGGAGAAGCCGAGCATGGCCAGCGGCGTGCCGTCGTGGGCGTGCACGGCGTAGCGCATCTGGGCGCCGACCAGGGTGGTGTAACCGAGGTAGTGGTAGCGGGCGACGAACTCGTTCCAGAGCTTGCCCTCGCGGCCGTAGCCGACGATCGGTCGCAGGCTGAGCGGGCGGACCGCCGGCAGCGTGTCGGGCGGCGGCAGCAGCGGCGGTTCGGTGTCCGGTCCGAAGGTTGCGGGGCGGCGCGGTGGGCGCGGCCATTTCGGCGGCGGCAGTTCGATCCGCCCGTCTTTGTGCATGGCCAGCATGACGACACGGGCCATCATGTCCTTGAGCCCGCCGTCGGCCTTGAACCAGCCGATGCGGCGGCAGAACTCCTTGGACAGGGCGTGGCGGTTGAGCGCCGGCGGGCTGGCGATCAGCGCGCGCAAGAGCGCCATCTCGTCGGCGCTGAAGTCGCGCCCGTGGTAGCGGCACTCGACGCTACCCGTCATGTCGGCGCCGCCAGTTCGCGCTGGCGTGCATCGTCCATCGACCAGGGCAGCCAGGGCGACAGATCGGCCGGTGGCCGGCCGCCGTTCTCGGCGCACGCCGCCAGCCAGGCTTCGAGCCAGCGCAGGACATCGATCCGGTTCAGCGTCAGGGTGCCGACCACGGAGTACATCAGCGCCGTGAACCGGGCACCGGTTTCACTGTCGGAGCCGAACGACAGGCGGCGTCCGATCACCGGCCCTCTGAGCACGCGCTCAGCAAAGTTATTGTCCATCGGGGTGCGCGGCCGGGCGACGAACACGCTCAGCCCCTCGCGGTGGTTGACGAGCGAGCGTAGCGCCTTGCCCTCGCGGGCGTGCTCCTGCAAGCGGTCGAGTTCCCGCCCGGCGCGCGCGAACAGGCCGTCGAGGGCCGCCTGCAGCGCATCCTGCGCCGCGTCGAACACGGCGCTCTGGCGCTCCACGGTCGGGTCGTAGCGGGCCAGCCGCGCCTCGTTCAGGCGGTAGATGGCGGCGATCCGGGCGAGCCATGCCTGGCACCAGCCGGTGAGGTCGACCTGCGCAGCGGCGCACTGGATGAAGTCCCGGCGCATGTGCGCCCAGCAGAACTGCAGGGTCACCATGCCGCCGAGCAGCCGCGCCAGCTTCTTGTAGGCGCTGTAGCGATCGCAGACGATCACCGTGCCGGACCGGAGTTCCCCGAACAGCGTCGCCGCCGCCTCGGCGCTGCGGCTCGGGTCGATGTGGAAGTAGACCGCGTTGTTGCCGACCGAGGTCCACAGCCAGGCGCGCGCCGAACGGCCCTCAACGCGCAGCGCCTGTACCCGCCAGGTGGTCTCGTCGGCGTGGCGCAGCGCGGATGCGTTCTGGTGCGCGCGGATCGCCTCGGCGAGCGGCTCGAACAGGGGCACGAAGCGCGGCGCGCTGTCGGCCAGCGTGCCGGGCGCGACCGGCAGCCCCTGGTCCCCCAGCCACGCGGCGACCCGGTGCAGCGGGCGCAGGCACGCGTAGTGCTCGAACAGGAAGCGTGACCATACGCTCGTGCCGTACGGCGTGCTGGGGAACAGCCGCGGCACCGGCGGTGCCGTGAGTTCCGCTGGCGACGATGCGCAGCCGCACCTCCGCCGCCAGCGCCCGCGCCGGATCACCCGCCGGTGGGCGCGCACCTCGATCTCGAGAAGCGACGACTCGTCGGCGCCGTTCGCTGCGTAGGCCTTCCCGCACGCCGCGCAGACGCGCGCTTCGACCGGCGGGGCGTGCACCTCCACCCGCTCCTCGATGCCGGGACGCGGCGTGCGTCCGTGGCCGGGCGCGCCGGAGCGCTGGCCTCGACGGCGTCCGCAGCGCGGCGTCTCCTGCTTCTCGCTCCGGCGCCCGTACAGCGTCCCGGACAGCACCGCCGCGGTCGCGCGCAGCTTCGACAGCTCCGCTTCCAGCGTCCCGACCCGGCCCTGCGACGCCTTCGCGGTCCGCCGCAGCCGGGCGTTCTCCTTCGTCAACGCGTTGAGCGCGGTCTTCTGGCGCCGCGACCGGCGCAGAGCCTTGCGTAACTCGGCGTCCGCCTGGACCTTCGCCCCCGCCGCCGCCTTGCGCAGCCGGGCGACCTCCCTGCGCAGCGATATCTCCGTACCGCGCGGGTGCGGGTCGACGCCCGCTTCCCCGAGCAGCCGCGTCAGGCGTGCCACCTCGGCTTCGAGAAACAGCGCGTTCTTCGCCGCGCGGCGGGCCGCGTTCGCGTCTTCGACCGCCGCCAGCCGCTTGCGGCGCGCCTCCTTGAACTGCCACTTCAACGACTCCGCCGTGCTACGGGCGACCACCTCCGCCCACTTCAACTCCTCCGCGCGCGCTTCGGCCGCTTCCGCCCGCTCCAGGGTCTGCTCGTACAGCCGCCGCCAGTCCGGCGGCGTGCGCACCAAAGCCCCCTCGGCAACGTCGGGGACCGCGGCCACTTCCGTATCGCGATACGCCATGCTGGCGACCATAGCGGAACGCGAACCGTGTTACCAGTCCCTGAAGCTACCCGTCACGACTCGACCGAACGCTTACCATGGGTGGGGCGACGCGCGCCAGCGGCTCGTAGAGGCGCTTTTCGTGGCCCAGTTAAATCAATGGCTTACGTGATGTTCCATGCAAGTTTCCCCCCCGGCGCGCCGGGGCACTGACGTGCAGGAAACAAGGGCGGCGGCCGCCGCCTGGGCACCTTGAGTTATGTTAAATGGCGTTCTGCCAACCCGTTGAATTAAAAGGAGTTCGGTTTTTGTTCCATGCGAGGGGACGGGCTTGTCCCGTCCCGTCTTGAGTTCATGCAGGGTCTCGGCGCGGGCGACCGCCGGGGTCGCCCCTACATGGGGATGCGCCGTGTTCGCATGCTGGTCCGCCAGTCGCGCTCCGGCGACTCGCAGTCCGCGGTGGCGTAGTGGGTCGAGATGACGCGGCGGCAGGCGTCGGTGCGGTTGTGGCCGGAGCCGTGAATCAGCAGCGGGTGGAAGAGGAGCGTGTCGCCGGCCTGCATCTCGATGTGGACATGCTCGCCGACGGCAGCGTCCCCGACTCCGAAGAAACCCGAATTGAGGTGTTCCCAGTCGGGGTAGCCGTGATCGAGCAGTTCGCCCTGGTGACTGCCGGGGACCACCGCCAGGCACCCGTTGTCGCGGTGGGTCTCCGTGAACGTCGTCCAGGTGCCCACGATCTTTTCCGGCGGGCGCATGCGGAAGTAGTGCAGATCCTGGTGCAGCGGATGGCGTCCGTCGATGCCCGGCGGCTTGTTGAACACGTTCGTCGCGACGGTGTAGAGGTCGCCGGGGCCGATCAGGCTGCGTACGGCGGCGAGCAGAGCGGGCTCCGTCGTGTAGCCATACAGATCCGGGTCTTCCTCGAACTGCAGCAGCTTGTTGACGGCCTCCACCGACGTGCGCGGCCGTACCGCGCCGGTGACCACCATCACGTCGCGCATCATCTTCATGCCGGGCGCGGGCGCAACGGCTTCGCTCGCATACTTGAGGAAGCGCTCCTCGTAGGCCTTCAAATGCGCCTCCGGGACGAGTCCCGGCAGGAGCAGGAAGCCCTGCGTGCCGTACTGCTGGATCTGCTCGGGGGTCAGGCTCATTCGTCTCGACGCACTGGCTCGCGTGTGAACGGTAGTGTATCCCGAGGGCCGGGGACTTCGCCTGCGACCGCGTCGTAACATCGCGCGGCCGTCGTCCCCACGTTCCGGGACGCGCTACACCAGGAGGCCGAGCGTGACGAAGTCGAAGATCGCATCCACCGTGCTGCCCGCCGTGCTGGCGGCGGGCGCTGCGGCCGAGTTGGCCGATCAGGACCCGTGGCTCTGGCTCGAGGACGTGGGTGGGGAGGCGCCCCTGGCCTGGGTCAAGGAGCGCAATGCGCGCACGGCAGAAGCCTATGCCGGCAGCGCCGCGTTTGCCGCGAGCCGGGATCGGTTCAAGGCGATCCTGGACTCGGACGAGCGCATCCCGTACGTCTCCAGGCGCGGCGACGCCTGGTACAACTTCTGGCGCGACGAGGAGCATCCCCGCGGGATCTGGCGGCGCACGACGCTCGAGGAGTACCGCAAGGAGTCGCCGGCGTGGGAGATCGTGCTCGATGTCGATGCGCTTGCGGATGCGGAGGGCGAGAACTGGGTCTTCAAGGGCGCGGAGTACCGCCGGCCGGACTTCCGTCGCTGCCTGCTCCTGTTGTCGCGCGGTGGTGCGGACGCCGTCGTCGTGCGGGAGTTCGACCTGGTGGAGAAGGCCTTCGTCGAGGACGGCTTCTTCCTCCGGGAGGCCAAGAGCAGCGTGGACTGGGCCGGTCCCGACAGGCTGTTCGTCGGGACGGACTTCGGGCCAGGTTCGATGACGGAGTCCGGCTATCCGCGCATCGCCAAGGTCTGGGAGCGCGGCACGCCGCTCGCCGACGCGCCGATCGTGTTCGAAGGCGCGCTGGAGGACGTCAGCGTGAGCGCCTGGGCGGACCTCGGCGAGTACCCGCGCGAGTTCGTGCGCCGTGCGACCGACTTCTGGAACAGCGAGACTTACCTGTACCGGAACGGGGAGATCGTGCGCATCGATGCGCCCACCAGCGCCAACGTCTCGGTGTTTCGCGAGCGGCTGTTCCTCCGACTGACGCAAGACTGGACCGTCGGCGCGACGACGCACTCGGCCGGGAGCTTCCTGACGGTGGACCTGGAGCGGTTCCTGGCGGGTGACCGCATGTTCGAGACCCTGTTCGCCCCGACGCCGACCGTGTCCCTGGACAGCGTCTCGCTGACGCGCAATCACGTCGTCCTGACCCTGCTCGACAACGTCGTGTATCGCCTGGAAGTGCTCACCCCCGGCGCCCATGGCTGGCGGCGACGGGCGCTGCCAGCCGGGGACACGTACGACTCGGCGTACGCGGTGGCGGTGGACCGGGAGTCCAGCGATGCCTATTTCCTGCACATCGACGGCTACCTGACCCCGCCGTCGCTTGCCTACGGCACGTTGGGCGGCGAGGTGGAGGGCGAGGCCGGGTCGGAAGCCCCGTCGGAGGTGCTGAAGACCACTCCCGCGCTGTTCGATGCCGACGGGTTGCAGGTGACGCAGCACTTCGCCAGCTCGCGGGACGGGACGCGCGTGCCGTACTTCCAGGTGCGCCCGAACGCCAGCGATGGTCCGGGCCCCACGCTGCTCTACGGGTACGGCGGCTTCGAGATCTCCCTGACTCCGGGCTACCAGACGCTTACCGGTGCGGGGTGGCTGGAAGCCGGCGGGACGTATGTCGTCGCCAACATCCGCGGCGGAGGCGAGTTCGGGCCCGCGTGGCATCGTGCGGCGCTGAAGGAGAACCGTCCCCTCGCCTTCGAGGACTTCGCGGCCGTCGCCGAGGACCTGATCGACAGCGAGATCACGACAGCCGGGCAGCTCGGCATCATGGGCGGCAGCAACGGCGGCCTGCTGATGGGCAACATGCTCACGATGCGCCCCGACCTGTTCGGTGCGGTCGTTGCACAGGTGCCCCTGTTCGACATGCGCCGGTATCACGAACTCCTCGCCGGTGCGAGCTGGATGGCGGAGTACGGAGACCCGGACATCCCGGGGGAGTGGGCTTTCATCCAGGGCTTCTCGCCCTACCACAACGTGGCCCCGGAGGCCGACTACCCGCCGGTCCTCGTCACCACCTCCACCCGCGACGACCGGGTCCATCCGGGGCACGCCCGCAAGATGGTGGCCAGGCTCGCGGCCATGGGCCACGACGTCGCCTACTACGAGAACATCGAGGGCGGACACGCCGGTGCGGCGGACAACGCGCAGAGCGCGTTCATGTGGGCGCTCGCGTACGCGTTCCTCTGGAGGCACCTCGGCACGGAGGAGGACGACGCTGCCAGGATCCCGGGTCCGTAGGGGCGACCCTTGTGGTCGCCCGTCCCCTGCGGTTTGCGCTTGTCGTCTTCCCGGCTTGCTGATAGCGTCGGCGGCTGACCCTGTGGAACGGGAAGCGAGAGTCCATGACCATACCTGCCAGCGCGGCGAGCCTTTCGCTTGCCGGTGAGACCGCGGTCGTCACCGGCGGTGGTACCGGGATCGGCAAGGGCATCGCCCTGGAGTTCGCCAGGGCGGGTGCGGACGTGGTCGTCGCGGGCCGCAGGCCCGAAGTGCTGGAGGTGGCAGCGGGGGAGATCCGGGCCCTGGGCCGGCGTGCCCTGGCGGTCCCCACGGACGTGAGGAAGCGCGGCGATGTCGAACGACTGATCGAGACGGCCACCGATGCGTTCGGCGGCATCGACATCCTCGTCAACAACGCCGCCAACGGCGGCTCCGGCCCGTCCATGGCCGACAGCGACGAGGAGCGCTGGGACGAGATCGTCGACACGAATCTCAAGAGTGTCTACCTCTGCTGCCGTGCCGTGATCCCGGGCATGATCGACCGCAAGACCGGCTGCATCATCAACATTTCGTCGGTGGCCTCGATGCGTCCGGAGGGGTGTCGGATCTACGGCATCGCCAAGGCCGGGGTGAACTTCATGACGCGGGGGCTTGCACAGGATCTTGCACCGCACAACATTCGCGTCAACTGCATCGCCCCCGGGGCGGTCCGCACCGACATGCTCACCGTCGACGTGGGCGAGGACGAGGAAAACTGGGAGAGGCTCGCGAAGTACATCCCGCTCGGCCGCGTTGGCGATCCCGTGGACATGGGCACGGTGGCGCTCTTCCTGGCGTCGCCTGCTGCCCACTACATCAGCGCGCAGACCATCGCCGTCGACGGAGCGCTGTTCGCATGACACTGCCGAGGAGGACCGCCACCATGGAGCCATCGATCAGGCGATTCACGCGGGAAGAACCGGCGGCCGGTATCGCGGCGGAGATTCGCGAGAACGGCCTGGCGATGGTCGAGCATCTTTTCGCTCCCGAAGTGGCGGACCTGCTGGTCGCCAGGGTCGAACCGGCACTCGACGAGCAGGAGCCGGGCGGCGGAGCGTTCTTCGGGCGCCGGAGACGGTCGATCGGCGCACTGTTCGCGCGCGGGCAGGAGTTCAGCGAGCACCTGTTGCTGAACGAACGCGTTCTCGAAGTACTCGATGCGATCCTGTTGCCGGAGTGCCCGATGGCGGCATCCACTCCACGGAGCACGAGAGAAAAGACGAAGGAGAAGATACCGGTCGGTCCGGACGGAATGCCGGCGAGCTTCCACGAGGCGCCCGATCCGCTCGTCGGTCCCAACTGCCACCACTACCGGATCAATGCCACCGTCGCGATGCAGGTCTGTGGCGGCGGGGGAAACCAGTACCTGCACCGCGACCAGTGGCGCTACCAGCCCTTCATGCACCGCGACCCGGACGGCCCCGAGCTGACGCTGGCGATCATGGTCGCGGGGACGGACTTCACCGCCGAGAACGGCGCCACGCGATACGTCCCTGGGAGCAATCGCTGGCCGGCCGGGCGCGGCCCGGAGGAACACGAAGTGGTGCAGGCCGTGATGCCGAAGGGCTCCATCGTGTTCTGGCTCGGGAGCGTCTTCCATGGCCTGGGGATCAACCACACGGACACGCCCCGCACCGGATTCATCTATTCGTTCGGGCTCGACCACCTCGCGCAGGAAGAAAACCAGTTCCTGTCCGTGCCGCCGGAGATCGCCGGTACTCTTCCGCCCCGGGCGCAGCAATTGCTCGGCTACCGCATGAGTCACACGATCAATTTTGTAGCGGGTCGGGACCTGGACTTCGTGCTGCGACCGGGCGCCGGCAGCGTTCTGGACTAGTAGGGGCGACCCTTGTGGTCGCCCGTCCTGACCCTTGTGGTCGCCCGTCCTGACGCTTGTCGTCGCCCGTCCTGACGCTTGTCGTCGCCCGTCCTGGAATCGTCACAGCACGGAGGGCGGGACGGGACAAGCCCGTCCCCTACGTTCGCCCGGGGATGTGCATGAATTCGAGAACGGGACGCCACAAGGGCGTCCCCTACATTCGCCCGTCCCGATGCCGCGCAAGCGCATATCGCATGCAACATCCGCCGCCGGTCGCTATGCTCCTGACCGCGTGAGTCCGATTGGAAGGAGAACCGTGAGCGAGATACGCGATTATCGAATCGACATCGCCGAGGAGACGCTCGAGGACCTCAAGGACCGGTTGCGGCGGACGCGCTGGCCGGAGGCGGAGATGCCCGACGCGGTGACCGCGCAGCCGACGTCCGTCCGCGGCGGGGACGCGAGGGCGTGGGGCCAGGGTCTGCCCCTTGCATACGCGCAGGAACTGCGCGATTACTGGCTCGAGGAATACGACTGGCCGGCGCGACAGCAGTACTTCAACCGGTTCCCGCAGGGTGTCACCGAGATCCATGGCCTGGACATCCACTTCATGCACGTGCGCAGTCCGAGCCCGGATGCGGTTCCGCTGCTGATCACCCACGGATGGCCGGGTTCCGTGGTCGAGTTCCACAAGATCATCGAGCCCCTCGCGGATCCGGCCGCGCACGGCGGGGATGCGGCGGACGCTTTCCACATCATCTGTCCATCCCTGCCGGGCTACGGCTTCTCGGCCAAGCCCACCGCAACGGGTTGGGGCGTGGACAGGATCGCGGAGGCCTGGGACGAACTCATGGGACGGCTTGGCTACGAACGCTACTTCGCCCAGGGCGGAGACTGGGGCGCGGCGGTGACCACCCGGATCGGGACCCAGGACAAGGGCCGCTGCGCCGGCATCCATGTCAACATGCCTGCTTCGGGGCCGACCAGGGAGGCCCGGGAGAATCCGACGCCACGCGACATCCAGGCGTTCGATGGCGGGCGGTACTACAACGACTGGGGCGCCGGCTACTCGAAGCAGCAGAGCACGCGTCCGCAGACGCTCGGCTACGGGCTCGTGGACTCCCCGATGGGCCAGGCGACGTGGATCATCGAAAAGTTCTGGGAGTGGACGGACTGCGGTGCGCACCCGGAGAACGCGATCAGCCGGGAAGAACTGATCGACAACGTGATGTTCTATTGGCTGAACGGCAACGGCGCTTCGTCCGGGCGACTCTATTGGGAGAGCTTCAACCGGGCGTTCGGAGGCGAGCAGCCGATGGTCACGCTGCCGACCGCGTGCAGCATCTTTCCGAAGGAGATCATACCGACGCCGCGCAGCTGGGCAGAGCGCCGCTACGACAACATCGTCTACTGGAACGAACTCGACAAGGGCGGCCACTTCGCGGCGTTCGAGCAGCCGGAGCTGTTCGTCGCGGAGATGCGCAAGTGCTTTCGCTTGATGCGTTAGCGACCTCCCGCCTACGCCGGCACAGGCCGTTCGTGCAGACTTGACGGTCCCTGCGCCGGGACGAATTCCCACGCGAATTGGGGAACGGGCTCATTCGGGTTCGGTTCCGGTGCATCCAGACTACCTCGGAGGTTACCTGGATGCGTACGTATCGAACCCGTGCTACGGTTTGCCGCAACATGTCCCGCGGCGTGTCCACGAGGGAGGGCGCAACGTTCCCATGAAGCCACGGCCCCTGCCGGCGGAGGATCCGCTCTATCCCAGTTCCGACGGCAAGCCGTTGGCTGAGAACGACTGGCAGCTCGAGACGATCCTGTCCGCGGTGGATGTCCTGCGGGGGTATTTCGAGGAACAGCCCGACGTCTACGTGTCGGGCGATCTGCTGGTCTACTACGAAGAAGGGAACCCGCGGAAGTCCGTGGCCCCCGACGTGTTCGTGGTGATTGGCGCACCCAGGCACAACCGCATGACCTACAAGCTCTGGGAGGAGCCGAAAGCGCCGGACTTCGTCCTGGAGGTGGCATCGCGGAACACGTGGAAGGAAGACGTGGGCCCCAAGCGCGCGATCTACGCCGCCATCGGCGTGCGCGAATACTGGCTGTTCGACCCGAAGAACGAGTACTTCGATCCGCCGCTGCAAGGACTGTCGCTCGCGAACGGGGTCTACGGGCCGCTGTCGGCGCGTGTGGAAGCGGGCCGGCGCACGCTGTCGAGTGAAGTGCTCGGGCTGGACCTGCAGGTGGAAGGCGGGAAGCTGCGGTTCCGGGAGGTCGGAGGCGGGGATCCGCTGCCTACGTATGCCGAGCAGGGTGCCGCCTGGCGACGGGAGCGGGCCACGCGACGCGCCGCCGAAGCCCGCATTGCCGAACTGGAGGCGCGCCTTGCCGCGGCCGAGTCCAGAGACGCTCGCTGACGCTGAGGTCGGTCGTGCCTGCTGCGAGTAGCCGGGCGGCCCCGCATACGGTAGCGGCCCGTCGAATCCGATAGGATAGGTAACCGACAGGGCCCAGCGAGGAGGGAAGCAATATGGGCATCACGGTCGAAGAGAACTATTTCACCGACCTCGACGACGCGCGTGCGGAGATCAAGGCGGCCGGGCAGTTCCTGCAGGAAGTGGACGCGCAGGCAAGTGGCGGGACGCCGATTCACTGGCACGACATCGGCATCCACTTCTATGTCAGCGAGGGCATCTTCCGTTTCCAGAATCCGGCGACCGGGGCGGTGCACCAGTGCGGCCCGGGGACCAAGTTCGTCATCCCGGAGCGGACCCTTGCACATCGAGGAAGACCACGACGGCTACAAGGGCGTCGTGGGCCTGACGAAGGAGATCTTTCCGGAGCCGTTCATCCGCCAGCCCGAGGAACTCGAGGCGCTGACCGAGGCGTAGGGACACCGCGGCCCGGCCGCGAACTGGAGGCGCGACTCCGGGAGGCGGAGTCTCGGAGCCCGGGTTGATGCGTCCTGGGGCGCGAGGCCGAGCAGCCGCGCCTTCGCTTTGGCTACACCTCGACCCCGTCGAAGCAGTCGAGTATCCGCTCCATCCGCTCCCGAATGCCCTGGACCAGGCTCGCGTGGGTGAAGATGAAGGGCTTGTTCTTGCGGATCCCGTCGAGAACCTGTTCCCCGACCACGTTCGGGTCCAGGCCTTCGGTGGCGAAGCGTTGCTCGACTTCTTCACGCTCCGTGCTCTCGAACATTCCGGTCGAACGTTCGGCGAGTGCGTCCGGCCGGTTACGTTCCGAGCGCAGGATGCGCGTGTCGATCATGCCGGGACACAGCGCCGAGACGCCGATGTCGTACGGGGCGAGATCCTCTCGGGAGGACTCCGAGATCGCCACCACGGCATACTTGGACGCTGCATAGATGGACTGGCGGGGACCTGTCCAGAGGCCCAGGATCGAGGCGGTATTCACGATGTGGCCACCGCTGCCGCCAGCCTTGATGATCGGCACGTAGGCCCGCATCCCGTTTACGACGCCCTGGAGGTTCACGCCCAGCACCCAGTCCCAGTCGTCGTCGCTGGTTTCGTCAATGGGGCCGCCGGCGGCGACGCCGGCGTTGTTGCAGACGATGTCGACACGGCCGTAGTGGTCACGGACAGCGGCAGCCACAGCCCGTACCTGCTGGCGGTGGCTGACGTCGCAGACGAAGGGCTGCACGTCCACGTTGGCGGTATCGAACCCGGCCCGGGCGGCGGCGAGCGCCTGCTCCTCCACGTCGAGCATGGCGACATGGACCCCGGCACCGGTCAGCGCGCGCACGATGCCGAGTCCGATGCCGGATGCCGCGCCGGTGACTACCGCAACCCTGTTCTGTACCTCCTGCACTCTCTCCTCCGCTCACGTGGCCCCGATGGGGCGGTCGAGGTGGGTATGCAAGCACGTCGCGGCAGGGATGGGAACCGGCGCGGGTCTACATCACCGCGCGCACCGCCGAGCGCTACGACGCCACCGCCCGCCGGCTGTCGGAAGCGCACGACGGCGAGTGCTTCTCGGTGCCGGGGGACGTCAGCTCCGTGGCGGGGGGTGGCGGCGATCGTGACGGAACTCGCAGGCGGGAGTCGAAGCTCGACACGGAGGTGCCCACCTGGGGCTACGGACCGTCGAAGGCGCCGCTGCATCACATGACGCAGTACCTGGCGAAGGAACATATCCTGGTCAATGCGGTTGCCCTGGGCGGTTTCGCCACGCCACTCATCGCCGAGCTGGCAGACCCGGCGGCGAAGAGCTTCGACGAGGTCGACTGGAGCGCACTGCATGCGCGGATTCCGCTCGGCCACCTCGGGCGCGCCGAAGACGTCGCCGGCGTCGCGATCCTGCTGAGTTCCTGCGCCGGCGGGTACATGGTGGGTAGCACGCTCTGCTGCGACGGCGGCCTGCTCGCGGCAGCGACACCTTCGATTCCGGGCCTCGACTACGTGGGGGGTGAAGTCTGACGGACGCAACGGCCGGGACCCTTCGGGTTGCGTGATTGGGGAGCGTCTTGCCCGCTGCCGGGCGACGCGACAAACTGCGGCGTTGCTGCCGACGGGTCAGGTCACCCTCGGCAATCTGCAAGGGAGGCTGCGAGCATGGCCGAGGTGTTCCTGTCCGACGCGTGGTGGCGTCTGGCCGAAGAACCGGCGTCCGAGGATTCCAGTGGCGGTTCCGCCGTGGTGAACCTCCGGGTCGAGCGTGGGCCCGAGGGGGAGAAACGCGCGTACTTCACCGGGAGGCGTATGGTATCCGGTCACTCGGGAGCAGCGGTGGCGACCGTGACCCTGCCGTTCACCGTCGCCCATGCGGTGTTCGTCGAGGGGAAGCTGCAGGACGCGATGTCCGCCTACGCCGCCGGCAGGATCCGGGTGGAGGGCTCGATGGCGGGGCTCGGCGCCATCGCCGGGACAGACGAGGTGGGTCCCTTGCGCGAGCGTCTGCGCGGGATCACGGCACCCCTCGGCGACGGTCCTTCGCTCACCGGCGCCGCGGCACGTCGGCAGCAGGGAACGGACGAGGTCGAGCGTCTCGGGCTCGGCGACTACGCGCGCGAACTCGACGCCCAAGGGTACGCCATCGTGCCGCGTGAAGTCACCGGGATGCATGTCGAGTTCATCGATCGCCTGTACGGCCGGGTGCTCGACGTCATGGAGGAGGAGAGCGGCGTGCGACCCGATGTCGAGACGGGTGAGACACACCGCGACGTCTACTACCCGAGCCTCTGTTACTGCCTGTTCAAGGACCGCAGGTTCGAGACGTTGCTGATGAACGAGTACGCCCTCGCGATGGGTTCGTACCTCGTCGGCGAGGACTCGGTGCTCTCGATCGACGCCGTCTTCATGAAGTGGCCGGCGCACCCGAAGGGCAACGGCAGCCGACTGCAACTGGGCCTGCACGCGGATTACTCCGGCTGGTCGCTGCCCGAGCCCTACCCGCACCCGGCGCAGCCCGCGAGCGTCAATTGCACCTGGCTCCTGACGGATTACGCGGCCGACAACGGGGCCCTCGTGTTCGTGCCGGGCAGCCACCAGTTGCGCCGCTCTCCGGTCGGGCTCGAGGGGGAGGACCGCATGATTCCCGTGCAGGCCCCGCGGGGGACCCTGGTGGTCTGGAGCGGCGGCACCTGGCATGGCAGCCTGCCGGCGAAGAGAGCGGGACTGCGCGCGGGCCTGGCGCACGTGCTGACGCGGCCGTGGCTCATGCGCCAGCAGCCGCACGGCGAGGACGTGACCGAGCAGATGCTGGCGCGCAACGGTCCGCGTTTCGCCGTGCTGATGGGTCAGAACTATATCGCCGGGTACCGGTCGGAGGGGCCGCAGGTGCTGATGGCGCGTCGGGCCGCGGCGGCCGCTGCGCGGGCACGGGAAGTCGCCAACGCCTGAGGCGGTGCGCCCGCCCATGCCGCGTGAGACACTTTATGTCCGCACAGCCGAAGGACCTGCGAAATGCCCTACGTCACCTACGAGAAACGCGGCCACATCGCCATCATCACACTGAACCGCCCGCAGCGGATGAACGCGCTCGGCCGCGAACTGTCCGCCGACCTGCGGGACGCCGAGGCCGAGTTCGCGCGCGACGACGACGTCTGGCTGGGTATCTACACGGGGGCCGGAGACAGGGCCTTCTGCGCCGGCCTTGACCTCAAGGAGGCGGCCCAACAGGGTAGCGGTGGGGTGGCCGGCGCCAGCTCCGGGACGAGCCCGATCTCCCGCTTCGAGCGAATCGCCCCGGATCATGGCAAGGTCACGATCGCGGCCCTCAACGGCGCTGCCTACGGCGGCGGCCTCGAAATAGCGCTGGGGTGCGACATCCGCATCTGTGCCGAGAACGCGCGCATGGCCCTCGCGGAGGTGAAAGTGGGGTTGTGCCCGCCGGGCGGCTCGTTCAATCTGCCGCGTCTCGTGGGCCTGTCGAACTCGATGTGGCTGTTGCTCTCGGGAGAGCCGGTCGACGCCGGGGAAGCGCTTCGTATGGGCCTCGTGACCCGTGTCGTCCCGTACGCGGAACTCCTCGACACGGCGGTCGGGATGGGCGAGACCATCGTCGCCAACGCCCCGCTCGCGGTACGTGCGACCCGCAAGCTCGCGCACCTGGGGATGGAGATGCCGCGCGACTATGCGCGGCGCATGGGGGCGATGCTGATCGAGTCCGTGTGGTCGTCCGAGGACGCGGTGGAAGGTGCGCGGGCGTTCGCGGAGCGCCGGCCGCCGGAATGGCAGATGCGCTGATGGTCCTTCCTGCCGGGAGTTTCGCGCCAGCGAAACTCCCAACGCGAACGCAGTTCGCACGCTAGCGACACTCGAAGTCCGCCGGGTTCTTGCCGGAACCGCCGACGTACTCGGCCCGGGCCGGATACGCGCAGAGCGGCCGAGCCTCACTGCCGTCCTCGAAGGCGGCCGGCAGGGTGTCCGGCGCCTCACCGTCGGCGTCCCAACGCTCCAGCGCGCCGAGGTAGTCCACCATCCAGGGCCCCGGACCGCCCTGGCAGTGCAGCACCCCGGGGAGCATGAACAGGCGTACGTCCGCCCGGGCCGCGGGATCGCGGGTGTAGACCTGCTCCACGTAATCGATCGTCGCCAAAGCGGACAGTGCGGCGTCGGCCCAGCCGTGGTAGAGGAGCAGCTTGCCCCCGGCCTCCCGGAACGCGTCGATGTCGGGGTCCGTCGCGTTGATGGCCGCCGCGGCGGTCGCGGTCCGTGCTCGATAGCCATGGAAGTCCATCCCCTCGTGCGTCCAGTCCGGGTCGTGCTCGACCATGTACCGCATGAATCCGACGCCGAAGGCGAAAGCCCGCGAAGGCGGTCCGTCAGGAGCCTCCTCGGGTATACCGGTCAGCCATGTGTGCCAGCCCCGCGGCTGGTCCTCGCCGCCGAACGGCCAGCCCGGATGGACGGGGCCGTCTGCGGTTCGCGGGCCTGCGTAGATCGCGCGGATGGCGGCGATCTTCGCGGGCGACAGGTCGAGCCGGCCGGGGTCGAAGTCGCAGTCCCGGGGGTCGTTCAGGATGCCGTCGGCAAGTCCATCCCGGGCATCGCATCGTGCGAGCACCGCCTCGCCCAGCAGCGTGAGGTCGTCCCGCGTGAGCACCGGGGCCGACAGGTCGTCGATGTCGGGATAGACGTGCATCGTGGCGTGGAGGAACGCCGCGGCGAGTCCGGCGAAGTCGAACGCCGGGGCCCCGGAAACAATGGCGTCGAATTCGCTGGGATAGCGCTGGGCGAAGATCAGTCCCTGGCGGCCCCCGTTCGAACAGCCGGCGAAATACGAGCGCTCGGGCGCCGCCGCGTAGTGCCTCGCCGTGACGTACTTCGACACTTGCGCGACCCGGTGCATGGCGAGGTAGCCGTAGTTGACGATGCGCTCGAGATTGTGGAGCGCCCACGCAGCGTCGGTGCCGGCGCCCTGGTGGCCGGTATCGGTTCCCGCCGTGGCGTAGCCGCCCTCGAGCGCGCGCGGTAGTGCCTGGTTCTGGATGGAGCCGACGTAGCCGCCTCCGCCGCCCATGAGGAACTTGCCGTTCCAGGTATCCGGCAGCCACAGCGAGAAGTTGATCTCCCGGTCGAGCCTCGCGGTGAGCTTGCAGTGATCCACCGGTTGGTCCGGCCGGGCCCAGATGGTGCCCGCCCGCCGCGGCGGATCGAACAGGCTGAAGGAACGCTCCTCGGGTACGAAGAGGTTCGTGCAGCGATAGTCGTTGCTGCCGGTACCCCTGAGCCCCGTGGTGTACCACGTGTCCTCGATCTCGTAGTCGTCGGGGCGCCCGTACAGGATGCGCCAGAGCGGTCGCCCGGCCGCGTCGTGTGCTACTTCCCCGTCTTCTTCGAATACCGTACATCCCGCGACCAGCCAGTCGCAGTGCCCGCATCCGCTGCCGAACATCCACCGGCCGCTCATCCGACAGCCGCCCTGCACGCGGTGCGCCTGGCCGGACGGGTAGACCCAGCCGGAAGTGGCCATGTCGAGCCGCGGGTACATTTCGCGGGCCACCGCGTCGTCGAGGTAGCCGGAGTAGATGCCGGAGTCGCACCAGATGAAGCGACACCAGCCCACGGAGGCGTCCGCCCGGGAC
Source organism: Candidatus Azotimanducaceae bacterium (assembly GCA_965248075.1). Lineage (GTDB taxonomy): Bacteria > Pseudomonadota > Gammaproteobacteria > Pseudomonadales > Azotimanducaceae > VXNE01. The sequence goes on from CBDFIL010000002.1 coordinate 56,473, forward strand.
AGGATCTCGATCACCTCGACCCGTTCCAGTGCCGTCATCTCGGGTCCGCCCCAGATCTTCGGCATGTTCATGCGCAGGATGCCTGCCTGTCGGACCTCCTCGACGATGTCCGCGGGAAGATTGCGCAGTTCGTCGTAGCGCGCCGCCAGGCTTCGCTCCCGGATACGGTCCGCGAGCGCGCGGGCATTCTGCAGGATCTCGCCCGCCGTCATCGGGGCGCCGGCCTGTGGTCGATGCGGGGCCGCCGGCGCCTCTGCTGCGGCGGATGGGGTTACCGGGGTAGGCACGCCGTTGTCCTCCTCGTGCTGCGCTGGGCTTCGCGATGCATGTTAAAGGCAAGTTTCGTGGCAAGGGATGGTTGCCCCGGGGCGCGCGTCACCGCAGGAACAGCCGGTACGCGGGGTTGCCGGTCTCCTCCCGATACTCGTAACCCACTTCGTCGAGAAACCCCTGGAACTCGGCCCGCTCGGTCCGCGGCACCTGCAGCCCCAGCAGCACGCGTCCGTAGGCCGATCCGTGGTTGCGGTAGTGGAACATGCTGATATGTTCCAGGGCCGGCGCCCCATGTTTAGTCTCGGGGCATCGGAGGGCGCTCGATGGGCGGTTGGCGCGGTTTGGCGGCGCGCAATGATAGCGGCTGTGCCGGGGACCGGCATCCGGCGAGTGATGCAAGCCGCCCCCTGCCGGTGGAGCCGCACCGGTGGTAGCCACGCCGAACCATGCACGGCCTTTCAACGCCCCTCAGGGCGCGCCAGCGGAGCGAGGTGCCGCTCGGACGGCGGCGCCCCGTCACACGGATCGGAGCCTGATCAGGCCCAGATTCCGTACAACAGCGCCACGACGGTCACCAGGTACAGCAACCAGGTCAGGATGTTGCCGGCCGCCCGCGTCGACGGTACGCCATCGACGATCTGCTGGATCCCGTGGGCATGCAGGATGCGCGCGAGGAACAGGATGCCGCCAATGGTGTGGAGGAGCCAGTGCGGAAACTGCAGGAGGGCCAGCAGCCCCATCCCGATCAGCAGGCCCGGCACGTACTCGATGTTGTTGCCGTGGGCGCGGATCGCGCGCTCGAGTTCCACGCTGTCGCCGCTGCCGACCCCGACGCCGGTCTTCGCCCGCACGCGGGTCACGTTCAGGCCCAGCAGCAGCATGAGGCCGAGGTTGAGCGCCGCCCAGAGGGCGAGTGGATACATTGCGCCTTCGTTCAGCATGCCCTGATCTCCCTGATTGCCGTGAGACTGATCGATCCCCGAAACTCCGGTTGCCGTTCCGTCAGACCTACTCGACTATGCCTAAACATACCCAAAGCTGACTTCCTGCTTCGCAGAGGCCGGTTTCACCGGGACGATACGGCGAACGCCGCCGTCCCGGCCAGAGCAGGCCTCTCCACAGGCTTTGACCGTGGAACTCACGGCATAACTTCTCAGATTCACGGCGGCGTTCACGTCCCGGTCGTGACCGCTCCCGCACGCGGTGCACGTCCAGTGCCTGAGCGACAGCGGCAGCCGCTCGCGCCGCTGCCCGCCCGCCGAGCACATCTTGCTGCTCGGAAACCAGCGGCCCGCCACCACTACCAAGCCGCCCCGCATCGGCGCCTTGTACTCGACCTGGCGGCGGAACTCCCGAAAGCCCGCGTCGCCGACGGCCCGCGCCAGGTGGCGATTCGCCATCATGCCGCGCACATTCAGATCCTCGATGCCGATCATGTCGAACCGACGCGACAGGTCAGTCGTCAGCTTGTGCAGCGCATCGGCGCGGACGTTTGCGATCCGCGCGTCGAGCCGAGCGAGCCGGCGCTGGTCCTTGCGCCTGTTGGAGGAGCCCTTCAGCTTGCGGCTCACGCTGCGCGCCAGCCGCTGCCTGCGCTTGAGCAGCCTCCGGTACGGCCTCGGCCCCGCCACCTTCTCGCCGGTGGAAAGCACCGCCAGCGCCGACACGCCCAGGTCGACACCACCGCGCCTTGGTTTTCGGCTACCGGGAGGGGCGACAGGTCGTGCGTATCGACGTTGACGGCGACAAACCAGCGGTCCGCCGTGCGGGAGATGGTGGCCGAGACAACCTCGCCGGTGAAGCGCAGCCCCTCGCGCATGCGCACCCAGCCGGGTTTTGGGATGTGGATGCGACGCCCGTCGATGCGGAACTGGTCGTTGCTGAGCGTGAAGCGGTCGTGCACGCCCTTGCGGCGGAAGCGCGGGTACCGGGCGCGCTTGGCGAAGAAGTTCCTGAACGCGTCTCCCAGATGGACGATCGCCATCTGCGGGGCGTTCTTCGTCACCTCGAGCATCCACGGGAACTTCTCGCGTTTGAGGGCGTTCAACTGGCGCCGCAGGGCTTGCTGCGATGGTTTCGGCAGCGACTCGTCTTCGAGATGCTCCCGGTACTGGCGCTGCCACTCGGCGAGCGCCCAGTTGTAGGCGAAGCGCGCCGTGCCGGCGGCCCTTGCCAGGTAGGTCGCCTGTGCGTTATTCGGCGCGAGCGCGATCCTGTGCCCCCGCATCACTGTCCCACCAGCCTCCCACCAGCCTCCACTGCGCCCTCGTCAACCCTCGCAGCAGTAGAATTATCTACCTATAGGTGGATATTTCGCCAACTGTTTGAGCCCTCTTCGCGGGCCCGGGCAACTTCGACCTCCGTAGGATGCCACAGACCGCCGGACGCCTCAGGACGTGTTTCCAGTGCCGCCACGGGCCTCGTTCGGGCGCCGCACGCCGCTGCCGAGCGCTCCAGGCAGGAGCCCGGTGTGCCATAATCCAGCGTTTTCAACTTGGGGCTATGCCATGAACCGACCCAACGTCATCGCGGACCAGGTTGCAACGGTTACCGGGGCAGGTTCGGCCGCCTACGTGCCGCCGTTCGAACTGACGGAGGGGCAGCCACCCCCGTTCGCCGCGCACGGCGGTCTGTCCTACATGTCGTTCGATCGGGACGGGGACGCGGGCACGGCCACGGCGACGGAGGCGGCGCTCGCGCAGATCGCCGGGGGCGAGGGACTGGCGGTCATCGACATGATCGAGAACGCACCCCCCGGTCCCATCGAGACCAAGTGGGGTTTCGGGTTTCGTGAGTACTCCGAGTGCCTCGAATACATGCGGGCGAACAACATCGAAGCTCCGGAAGGCGGCCTGGCCCTGCCGCTGCGTTACACGGTCTACGAGGAGCCCTCCTACTCCATCGTCTCGTCCAACGCACTCTGGCGGGATCCAACGCGGGCGGATGAAGCAGATGCGGTCCGCCAGTACGAGCGGGACCACGGGCGGCGATGCCTCTACTTTCCCCAGGTGCTGCGCGACGCGCGACGCATGGAGGAGTACTACCCGGGTCTCTCGGCCTCGAGCGCCGAGTGCATGGACAAGCTGGGCGTGTCGCTGGCGCACTGCGAGTCCAGGTGCCGGAACTTCTATGACCCCGAGGAGGTGGAGCGCGTGTTCTACCCGGAGATCGAGAAGCTCCTCCTGGAGTTCTTCCCGGGTGCGACGGACGCGCTCGTGTACAACCACGACGTGTTCGACAAGGACTACCAGGGCGATCGCACGGAGGATCAGGACAACAGGAACCCGGGCGTGAACGCCGGCTACGCCAACCTCGTGCACAACGATCTGAACGACAACAGCGGTCGCGTGCGCTGCCGCGAGTTGCTGACGCAGAACCTGCGGAACTTCGGGCGCGAGCAGCACCACACGGAGGCGGAGGCCGACGCGAAGATGTCGCGGCGGTTCATGTCGATCAACCTCGCCAAGCCCATGGAGACCGTGCGCCAGAACCCATTCGTGTTGTGCGCATGGCCCTCGTTCGCGGATCAGCCGTATATCACCAACTATCGCATCTACGACGACCGCGTCGGCGAGACCACGCGCTTCACCTACCGGCCCGACCACGAGTGGTACTGGATTCCCCAGCAGACATCGACCGAGGTCTCGATGCTGAAGTGCTACGACTCCGTCACGGACGGCTCCGTGTCGCGTTGGTCCTTCCATACGGCTTGCGTCGACCCGACGGCGCCGGACGACGCCCCGTGCCGGAAAAACGTCGTGGTCAGATCCTTCGTCTTCTTTTAGGTTTTTGGCGGACACGGTAGACGCGTAGCCGCGGGGATCCGGTCGCAGTATCAGAGCTGCGGCCGGTGCTGTGCCCAAGGCCGTGCCCGCTCGAACGACGCCGCGGCCCGCAACACTTCCGCATCCGCACCGCGGCGGCCGACGATCTGCAGGCCGACTGGCAGGCCGGCCGGGGTAAACCCGCAAGGTATGCTCGCCGCCGGCAGGCCGCTCATGTTGAACGGGTAGCAGAACTCGGACCAGCTGATCCAGTCCCACGGGTGCTGCGGCCAGTGCGCCGGTTGCAGCCGTTCGGCTGGGAACGCGGCGACGCTCACGGAAGGCGTCAGCAACAGGTCCCAGTCCGCCATGAAGCGGTGCTGGCGCTCCACGTACGCGAGTTTGCTGGCCCGCATGGCGATGTAGGCCTGGGCGGAATAGCCGGCGCCGGCACGGATGCAGGCGACCAGCCCGGGATCCATCTGCGCTTCCCAGCGATCGAGCAGCGGAGCGAGCCCGGTTTCGTGGACCGCCCAGAAGAACCTGCCGATTTCGGGTCCCTCGGCGCCCCAGGCGGGCACGACCTCCTCCACGTGGCAGCCGAAGGACTCGAATGTGCGTGCGGCAGCGGCGACCAGGTCCGCCACCTCGGAGTCGACGCGGGCGTGGCCGAGGTCGGGACTGAAGGCGATGCACAGATCGGAGACGTCCGTATCGAGGCCCGCCAGGTAGTCGATGCGCGGACCGGTCAGGCTCGTATGATCGAACGGATGCGCGCCTGCTGTGGCGTTCAGGAACAACGCCGCATCGCGTACCGTTCGGGCGATGGGACCCACGTGGGAGACGTTGTCGTTGTTGCGCACGGGGATGTGTGGCACGGTGCCCCACGTGGGCTTCAGCCCGAACACACCGCTGAAATGCGACGGCATGCGGATCGAGCCGGCGCCGTCGGAGCCCTGGTGCAGCGGTCCGAAGCCGCTGGCCGCAGCGGCCCCGGCACCGGCGGACGATGCTCCGGCGTTGAGACCGTATCCCCACGGATTGTGCGTCACGCCGGTCAGGGGGCTGCGGCTGACGCCGGTCCAGCCGAACTCCGGCGTAGTGGTCTTGCCAAGGATGACGGCGCCGGCAGCTTTGAGGCGCTGGGCGACCGGGGCGTCGGCGTCCGCGACCTGGCCGACTTGGGTGTGCGAACCCGCCTCCAGCGGATGCCCGGCGAGCTGGTGGAGGTCCTTGATCGTGATCGGTACGCCGTGCAGCGGGCCGAGGTCGTCGCCCCGTGTCACCGCGTGCTCGGCGTCCCGTGCCATGTCCAACGCGAGCTCCGCCGTGAGGTGGGCAAAGGCATTGACGCGACTGTTGTGGCGTTCGATGCGGTCCAGTACGGCCCGCACGACTTCGACCGGGGAGATGTCCCGTGTACCGATGCGCGCGGCGAGTTCGGTCGCCGGTACGAAGCAGAGGTCGTCGTCCCTCATCGCGCCTGACAGGGCACGGCGCAGGGGCGTGATCGCTGCACGTTCAGTCCTTCAGCCCCGCGATCTCGCGATCGAGCTGAGACCGGGGATCCGTGACGATCGCTTCCAGGGCGCGTACCCGCTCCTCCAGGTTGCCGCTCTCCTCGACGGCGGCAACGCGTTCCTCCAGCTCCGCAATCCGGTCGCCGCCCGATGCGGATCTTGACCTGGCGTAGATGCGATACGCCTCCAGCAGGCACCCGCATACGACCGCGAGGGCAACGAAGCTCCAGAATCCCATGCGTACTTCTCCCTGATCCGTTGGGCGGATCATATTGCAATCGCGGCAGGGAGGGGCGGGCCTATACTGGCGCCATGAGCACCGAACCCGATCCCGTCGCGATTTATCTCCATACGTTCGAGCGTCTGCGTGCCCGCAAGCGCTGGTCGACGGAGACGGCCACGCTCCGCTTCGTTGCCCTGACCCTCGGCGCCGCCGGTCGGACGATGGACTTCGACACGCTGGAGGATGCCGCGGCGGGTTTGCGCAAGCGGGCCCGGTGGACCGGTCCGTTGCGATCCGAGATCCGATACGTCGTCGCGGCCATGATCCTGCGACGCGGGCTGGATCCGGAAACCGTCCATCGGTGCGTCATCGAGACGCGGGACGCGTTCAGGGCACATCGTCTGCCGAGTCGTGGGACCGGGCCTACCCTGGCGGCGCTCGTGCTCGCGCTGCAGGGTGAGGGACGGCCGGTGCCGGACGGGCACGTCGAACGGCTTGCCGGCATCTACCGCCGATGGCGCGCGGATCACTTCTGGCTCACGAACGCCAACGACCTGCCGGCCGCCGCACTGCACGCCGGCCGCGAACGGGAGGTGGACATGTTGACCGCGGAGATCGAACGCGCCTACGACCGGCTCGTCGAGCGGGGCTTTCGGCGCGGTGATGCACTGCAACTGGTCTCACACCTGCTGGCCGTCGACCCGAGGGGTGTGGACACGGGGGTCCAGCGCTTCCGGCAGGTCGCCGAGTGCCTGCGAGGGGCCGGCGAGCGCGTGCGGCCCGGCCGTTACGACGAGATAGCGATACTCGCACTGACCGCAGACGCCGAGACCAGCGTGGTCGACCGCGTACTGAGCTACCGGGACCGGCTTCGGGATGCGAAGCCGCGCCCGTCGAAGGATCTGGCATTCTCCCTCGCCGCCGGCATCGAGTTGGCCCGGGACACCGACCGGGCCGCGGAGCGCGGCGCCGGCGACCTCGCGGCACTGCAGTCCATCCGTGCGATCCTCGATGCGCAACAGGCCGCGGTGGCCGGCGCGCTTGCGGCGAGCAGCGCCGCGGCGCACTCGTCCGGAGGGTAGCGGGCGTCTGAGCGATGGCGGCGTGCATTGGCTTCAGGCACCGGCGGCTCATTTGGCCCCGGGAGGAGTTCCCCCATGAAGTTCGGTCTCCACTACGACCTGCGTAATCCGCCCGGTTCCCGCCGGCGGACACCCGATCTCTACCGCGACACGCTCCGCCAGATCGAGCTGGCCGAATCCCTCGGCTTCGACGACATCTGGCTGTCCGAGCATCACTTCGTGGAAGACGGCTACCTGCCGTCGCTGCTGCCGTTTGCCGGGGCCATCGCCGCGCGGACGGACCGGGTGAACGTCGGCACCAACATCCTGCTGATGCCGTTTCACCATCCCATTCGCATCGCCGAGGACTGGCGGATAGGACGAATAACCGTTCGAAACGGGATGGTTGCGAATTACGGTTGACTGACGGGGCGCTCGGGGGGAGTCTTCAGGGCATCCGTTGAGCCCGTTGAGGATGTGGCGGTGGACGCTGGAGACGGAAAGGTCGCGCGAAACGGCGGCTACTTGGGTAGCGGTCGCAGCATAGCGTCAGGCGATCGTTTGCTACGGGAGCCTGTCCTGGTATCGCGCGGCGGGAGCTCTGTGTTGAGCGGAGGTGCTCTCGGATTGGCAGTTGTGGCTGCCTCGCGAGCACGAATGTGCTCGAGGATCGTGGCGATGACATCGGGATTTTCGATGCAGGCGATGACGCGCAGCGTGCCACCGCACTTGGGGGCAGGTCTCGATGTCGATGGCGAAACGCGTTTCAGGCGCTGCATCGGTGTCATGGGGGCAAGGGGCTTATCCGGCTTTTCGTGGCGAGGTTTGCGTTTTGGCACGACGGACTCGCGATGCTTGCAATTCGGCGCGAACACGCCGTGGAACCGGGTCAGGTTCAATCGCGCGCGGGACCAACGCCGCCAGGCGGGCGATGAAGTCGAGTGGCTCGAGGACGACGTGGGTGGAGCCGTCGCACACAATCTCCCATAGAGTTCGTCCATGTCAACTCCTTTCAATGCTAACGAGGCTACGCCTCAGACCGACAAGGCATGTGGTGCTTGCCCGAGTTGGATTTGAGGCGGACTCCGGTCGCTGTTCCCTCTGCGGACAGGGTCCGCGTTCATAGTCGCACGAAGGCGTCGGTGGCCGTATGTTGGCCAAGTGGGGAACCCATCGACCGGAGTCCTGCGGATGAACGTAGCACGGAATGTGGCGGAGGTGTTGTCGGAACACACGACGCTGGAACTGGAATGCATCGACCGGCTGTACCTGAACGCGTACGTTCCGATGCTGCAAAGCGGCGCGGGCACGGCGTACTTCTTCCGCAAGATACGCGGCAATCCGGTACCGTCGTCAGCGTTGATGGCGCCCATGACGCGGCGCTTTGTCAGCGCTCTGGAGCGCTACGCACAGCGCGAGGGTGTCGACCTGATCCGTTTCGACCGCGGCGAGCGCAAGGACGCGCGCACACAGGCGTATCTGCGGCACTGGCACGGCGGCGAAGGCGTGCTGTACATCGGCAAGGCGCAGGAACGGGCGCGCGTGGTACGCACCGAACGACGCCACGATCCGGTCAGCGGCGCCAGCTATCCGTGGTTGGTATCGAGCACGGCGATGGTCAACCACTACTACGTGTACCTGGTGGATGCGGACTTCGGCCCGCTGTTCATCAAGTTCTGCTCGTACTTTCCCTACAACGCCAAGCTGTGTCTGAACGGCCACGAGTTCGTCAAGCGACAGTTGGCCAAGCGCGGCATCGGCTTCGAGGCGCTGGACAACGGTATCCTGCGCTGCGACGACCCCGCCGCCATGCAGGCTATTGCGCGCGAGGTGACGGCGCAGCGTATCGACGCCGTGCTGCGCAAGTGGCTGGCGCGGCTGCCGCATCCGTTCAGCGTCGACGACCGCGCCGCCGGCATCCGCTACGACGTCTCCGTACTGCAAGCGGAGTTCGCCCTGACCCAGGTGTTCGACCGGCCCGTGCAGGGGCGGGTGTTCTTCGAGGAGGTGATGCGCGAGAACCTCGACCTGGGCCGTCCCGACCATGTACAGTTGATCTTCGACAGGCGCGTCACCAGGCGCACCCCCTCGCGGTATCGAACCCGCGTTATAACCGACGGGGTCATCCCGTCGCTGCACGTGGACTACAAGCACTCGCGCATCAGAAGCAGGCGCGTCGCAAGCGACGCGACCACAAGCAAGGACGCGCCCTGCGTACCGAGACCGTGATCAACGACCACCTGTCCGAAGGACAGGCAATGACCTTCCAGGTCGGCAGACGGCTGTGCAACCTCGATGATCTACAGAAGATCGGCTTCGCCGCCAACCGGCGCCTGCTCGGCGTCCAACGCATCAGCCACCGCTGCCAACTGGGTACCGAAGTCTTCGACGGGCTGCACCGGCCCGCCGTGGTCGATGATCGACGCGTCTCTACCCTGCGCTTCGGCGACCCCCGCGTGCAGGCGCTGCTGGCCACCCTGCTGGCTTTCCGACTGCTACCGGCGGGCTTCGCCAACCGCCAACTGCGTGAGTACGCCGCACCGCTACTCGGCCTGTCCGCGCCACCTACGATCTCAGACGCCTGCGCCTGCGCGGCTTGATCGAGCGCATCCCCCGTTCGCACCGCTACCGCGTCACCGAGCAAGGTCTGCGTATCGCACTGTGCTACCAACGTGTGCAGCGTCGCGCGCTCTGTCCAGCGCTGTCCGCGGTCCTCGACGAGGACCAGCCTCCAGCCCTCGGCCGACTCGTCGAGCGCTTCGACCTCCACATCCAGCGCCTGTGGGAGGGGCACCAACTCGCCGCATGAAAACTTGGCTCAAATGGTAAGGTCTGGGTCCCTCAAGGAATCTAGTGTAGGATCAGGATCGACTTCTGTCATCGAACTCTTGAACTCCTGCGAGACCCAGTACGGGTTCGAGGGGGACTTGCACCCCCAGACTTGCGACCATGCCTGGCGCATACTCCGGTCGCTACGCTCCCTCCGTGCCGCCCGCGGACACCGCGACGGCCATCTGGAGGTCGTCAATACCCCACGCAGGCCCTCGCCGAACGTGTGCAGTTTTCAATTGCTAAAAATGTGCAGTTTTCAGTAGCCATTGACATACCTGCACGGGAGCTATGGTCGAAAGTGGTGTACGGGTGAGTTGAATCGTGCGGCGTGTCTCTGCTGAAATCGAGTTTGCGAGAAAACGATTTCGGCAAGAGGAGCACGCCACACATGGGCAACGATAAAGTGGTTTCGCTGGCAGCGCCAGCGGTGGTTGAGGACGCGTTGACGGAACTGCTGCGCACAGGCGCGCGCCGGCTGATCGAGGCAGCGGTGGCGGCGGAGTTCGAGGAGTGCCTGACGGGGTTCGCGGACGAACGGTTACCGGACGGACGGCATCGGGTGGTTCGCAACGGCCACCTTCCGCGCCGGGAGATCCTGACGGGGATCGGCGCGGTGGAGGTCGAAGTTCCGAAGTTGCGTAGCCGCTCGGGGTCTTCGGTACCGTTTCGCTCTTCCCTGGTGCCGCCTTACGTTCGCCGCAGTGCGAGTCTCGACGCGGCGGTTCCGTGGCTGTACCTGCACGGGGTGTCGACGGGTCAGATGCGCGCAGCGGTTTCGGCGTTGGTGGGCGAGGAAGCGGCTCGCGGGTTGTCGGCGAACGTGGTGAGCCGGCTCAAGCGCAGTTGGGACGAGGAGTACCGGTCGTGGTGCCGGCGAAGCCTTGCCGACGACTGGGTGTACGTCTGGGCAGACGGTATCCACAGTGGCCTGCGCGGTGACGACGGGCGCCTGTGCGTGCTGGTGGTGATCGGCGTAAACGCCCGTGGCGACAAGCACTTCCTGGCCATCGAGGACGGGGTTCGGGAGTCCACGCAGAGCTGGCGCGAGGTTCTCCTGGGGATGAAGCAGCGTGGCTTCACGCGGCCGGCGAAGCTGGCGGTGGGTGACGGCGCGCTGGGCTTCTGGTCGGCGCTGTCGGAGGTGTATCCCGAGACCCGCAGCCAGCGCTGCTGGATGCACAAGTCCGGCAACGTCCTCAACTACTTCCCCAAGTCGGGCCAGGCGAAGGCGAAGCAGGGACTGCAGGAGATCTGGATGGCCGAGACCCGGGCCCAGACCGAGCGCGCGTTCGACGACTGGATCGAACGCTACGAAGACAAGTACCCCAAGGCCACCGCGTGCCTGGCGCGTGATCGCGAGCAGCTGCCGGCCTTCTACGACTTCCCCGCCGCGCACTGGACGCATCTGCGCACGACCAACGTGATCGAGTCGGCGTTCGCCACCATCCGCCATCGGAGCTCGCGGGCGAAGGGCTGCGTCACGCGCCGCACGATGCTCTCGATGATCTACAAGATGGGCATGAGTGCGGAGACGTCCTGGCGGCGGCTACGCGGCTTCCGGCAGCTCGGCAAAGTGATCGAGGGGGTCAAGTTCAACGACGGTATCGAGGTCATCGAGGACAGCAGGGCCGTCGCATGACCAACCCTCCGTACACCAGATTTGACAATAGCTCCTTCGATATGGAGGGGCGGTTTGCTAACGCAACGGGGCATGCGACTCTGTGGAATGGAAACACAACGATGGACCGTAGGGACCATTATTTCGGCCAAGCTCGAAGGGTCATGCTATGGATGCTTCCGGATTGACCGCTGGCGTACGCGCTGGCGGGGGTAGGAGACCGTGTTGAAGATTTGGCCGTACGTACTGTCTCTGTAATTAGCATTTTTTGCAGATGCCAGTGGTGGCATCACCAAAGAGCAAACGGACCGCGGTATGGACTACACTATTCAGAAGAACGGGTCCAGGATCGTACTTTCGACTAGGGATGACCTTGGCGAAAGCGGGCAGCCTATTCGCTCGTATCTTGTCGTTAAGCAACTGTGCGGAATGTCCTTTGTCCAACAAGCTGAATTGTTGGGGAATCTGTTGACTGAACTGAAACTGGATGGAAGACTTGAATCGGTTGATGGACTATATTGGGGATCCATTAGTTTGCGACGACGAACTGCTTATTAGGAGGTTGGCCCGCGGTGCTCTCGAATCCCAGGCGTGGTCGTCGATTACTGAAAATAATACAAGGACGCGCCTAAACAAGAGAATTCCCGGGATGACGAACATATTGAACGAGTCTTTGGTATTTCGGGAGCTTGTAGATATCGCGCGATCATTAGGCTTTCACCTTAACGTAAGCGCTTCGTCGCATATCGTTGTGGTAGGGTCAGCAACATCGATTGCCTCGAGGGACTGTCTCTTCCGGAGGAGTCAATAGTGCCATTCTTGGCTCTCCTTTGGATGAGAATGGAGCCCAAGAAGTCAGCACAGTTCGACGATTGACAGCGATTCGGCGTCAACGCGTGGATTTGCAGACGCGTCCTACGGACCGATCAGTGCCGGGCTGAGTATCTCGATCCTTCGGTGCGGCGTGCGGTCGTGGACCTGGTTCGAGAACGTTACTGGGACTTTGGTCCGACGTTTGCGCGCGAGAAGCTGGTGGAGGAGCACGGTTACCGACTGTCGGCGGAGACGCTACGGCAGTGACTGATGGCGGAGGGTCTGTGGCGGTCGACGGTGCGTCGGGAGCTGCGCACGCATCCGCGGCAACGGCGGGAGTGCGTCGGGGATCTGGTGCAGATCGACGGTTCGCCGCACGCCTGGTTCGAGGATCGCGGAGCGCAGTGCGTGCTGATCGTGTTCATCGACGACGCCAGCAGTCGGTTGCTGGCGGCGGGGTTCTTCGCTGCGGAGACACTGTTGGCGTACATGACGACGTTGCGTGCGCAGTTGGTGGCGCACGGTCGCCCGGTGGCGTACCACGCGGACCGCTTTGGCGTGTTCCGGGTGAACCGGCGTGACCGTAAGGACATGCTGACGCAGCTCGGGCGGGCGCTGAAGACGTTGGACATTGCGCTGATCAGTGCTGGCAGCCCGCAGGCGAAGGGCCGCGTGGAACGCGCCAACCAGACGCTGCAGGACCGTCTGGTCAAGGAGATGCGGCTGCGCGGCATCGCGGACATGGCGGCTGGCAACGCGTACTTGCCGGAGTTCATAGCGGACTTCAACCGGCGCTTCGCGGTGGCGCCGCGCAACGCGCAGGACGCACACCGCGCGGTGTTGCACGAGGCGCGCGAACTGGACCTGATCCTGTGCCCTCCGCATGTACGCAAGCTGACCAAGGATCTGGCGGTGCGCTTCCAGTGCCGCGAGTACCAGGTGACCGGCCAGGGCCGCGGCGACCGGCTGCGCGGCGCCGCGGTGACGGTGTGCGAGGGGTTCGACGGTTCCGTCACGGTGCTGCACGACGGGCACGTGTTGCCGACGCGCCAACTAATCCGAACTTCGAGGTGGCACACGATCTAACCCATTATTTTTGGGAATTATATATTTTACTCCCAAAGAAATGCTATACTTCCCCCATTGAATCAACGGCTTGGATGCAATGGACGACCACGTAACCGTCAGCACCTACGAACTGTTCCACATGTACCCCGACGCCGACTCGGGACGGCTCTACTTCGAGGAGATGCGCTGGGGGCCGGGCAACCGCGACATCGCCTGTCCGTGTTGCGGAGGCACGCAGAAGATCGGCGCACGCACGGGCAAGCGGACCGGCTACTACCGCTGCGGCGACTGCAAGGAGGAGTTCACCGTGCGCACCGGGACGGTGTTCGGTCGGTCGCACGTTCCCCTCAACAAGTGGCTCTACGCCATGTACATCGTCGTGACGGCGCGCAAGGGTGTTTCCAGCCTTCAGCTTTCCAAAGAGATAGGTGTCACACAGAAAACCGCATGGTTCATGCTCGGCAGGCTGCGCGAGGCATGCGGCGGTGATCCGGCCAAGCTGGCGGGCATCGTGGAAGCCGACGAGACGTTCGTCGGCGGCAAGGAAGGCAACAAGCACCCGCACAAGAAACTCAACATGGGGCGCGGCACGGTCGGCAAGCAAGCCGTCCTCGGGTTGCGCGAGCGCGGCGGTAGGTCCATCGCCATGCCCATCGAAGGCACGTCCAAAGCCACGCTGCACCGCGAGATCGCCAAGCACGTCGAACCCGGTAGCGAACTCCACACCGACGAGCACTCGGGATACGACGACCTCCCCGCCTACATCCGCCGCCACGTCAAGCACGGCGCGGGCGAGTACGTCGGCGCGAACGACATCCACGTCAACAGCGTCGAGTCCATGTGGGCGGTCCTCAAGCGCGGCCTCTACGGAACGTGGCACAAGGCGTCGGTGAAGCACCTGCACCGCTACGTCAACGAGGCGACGTTCAGGCTCAACGAGGGCAACGTCAGTATCCGCACCCTTGACCGGCTGGCCTCGTTCGCCAGGATGACGGTCGGAAAACGCATCACCTACGAACAGTTGACCGCATGACGAAGGAACGCAAGCCCCGGTCGCCCCACCCGCAACTCGACGCGTTCACGCGACGTGTACTCGACTACCGCCCCTCGAAGGAAGGCGGCAAGTCCAAGAATCCGAAAGGGCGCTCGCAAAAACGCCATCAAGGTGCACCGGACCCAGGCGCGGGCCAGCATCGACGTGGCGGGGTCGGCGTTCACCGTGACCGCGGAACGGCATGAGAAGGCGAGCCGGAGCCGGTGGCTCGTGGACGGCGCGGAGGTCAAGACGTGGATGCTCAGCCGCCGCGCATTGGAACCGTTGTTCTTTCCGGTGGGGGCGGGGTGATGGACGAACAGCGGCTGCATGGCCTTTAACGGTTTGGGGGAGTCAAATATATAATTCCCTTATTTTTCAGGGTAAATAAAAAAAATCGGGCGATCGTTACTGGGTACATCCTATGGACTTCACCGTCCCAACACGCAGCAGCTTCAGCTCTTTCGCCAGCAGCAGAACCTGCAGGAACGCCTCTGCTACCGCCTCGAAGTTGTTGCGCCGAAACGCGCAGATCGTGTCGTGGTCCGGGTGACAGTTCGACGCCACGTACCGAACCCCAATGTCCCGGTACGTCGCGCGCTCGATCCGGCGGCAGCAGATACAGCTGCGACTGGTCCCGCTGCAAGAACTTCGGCATCGACTTCGAACCCCCTCGACTCGACAAGCCTATTATAAAATCCCGCGTCTAAGTCCGACAGGCTGCTAGGTGGTTTCTTCCGCTGGTATCGATCAGACTTCATGGGATTAGGCTCGGTCAGAATGCGGCTCCGATCAATCACTTCAAACCGGCCTTCCGAGTGAACGGGCGAGCGACTTGTGATATCCACAACAGGAGACACTGCTCAGTAAATCGCAATCAGCAGTGTCTCAAAGTCGTTGACAGGTTCCGATCCGCCTGCGCCGGCGAGGTTCTTCGACTGAACCGTATCGTCCGGTGCTGTGGGAGCACCGCGTTGAGCAAATCATCCGGCGAACGACCGGGTCCCATTCGAGACGATGGAACTCGGGATACCGTGGGATTGCGAGCGCGTCAGTTTATGTGAACACACGTAGGTCCGGAATTGTAGGTGAATCCAAAGAGGCCAGCGTAGTAGATTCTATGCACACCACGAACGCAATGGTCTCCAAAATCAGCAGGTCCCGTTCTCCACCAACCGTGGAAAACCGTGGCGGCTAGCCAAGTATCAACAGTGTTCCATACCAGTGGAGATGCTGTAGCCCCCGGGAGGAAGCTGCTTGTAGAACGTTCCCCGCACTTGCGACTCCGTAATCAATATTTCCCACCAAAATACCATCGAGTAAGTCGTAGTAAAAGGCTCCCCTTGGAACTCCGTTGCATACGATCCATACACCCAAGCGTGGGCGGTGGAGGTAATCATCAACGCCAACGCCGCGGTCAACACGCGCATCTTTTTTTCCATTCGACTAATACCTAGGTTAATCAGAGCTAAAAGGATCGTATATCGGGATCACACAATCTCCCATAGAGTTCGTCCATGTCAACTCCTTTCAATGCTAGTGTAGGATCAGGATCGACTTCTGTCATCGAACTCTTGAACTCCTGCGAAACCCAAGCCTTAATCTGATAGGATACGTAAGTGTTGCCCACGCGGGTATCCAGTCGCACCATACGATCGTCGACGGTCCCATGAACCTGAGTCCTTTGATGTTGCAGTAATTGCGCAAGGTCATGCCCGCTCATGCGGCTGGGAGAGTTGCACATCGTATCAACCATGTCCTTCCTCATCCCGCTAGACTCGACAGTCATCTCCTGCGCCAATGCAATTACTTGATTTGCTTCAGCTTCGGATACCAATAGCTTAGAAGTTAGGAGTTTCTTAGCTAGACTCGGTTCCTGGGCGGCCATGTCGGCGACAAGTGCGAAGAAAACCAACATTGCGGTAGTATCGTTCACTTCGCTAGCATGAACTTTAGATCCGAACAGTATTGAAAGCAAAACAAACGACAAACTGCCCACGACGCGGTTTAAGTTTCTGACTTTTCGGCAAACTGCAAACCAACTCTGCTTGATTGATCCCATTAGGAGCCACCTACCAACTTATTGATTCGAAATGTAATTTTCTCTCCATCCGGCAGGAGGTGAGTCATGTGAGCTAGTAGTCCACAAGCCCTGCGATGCCGTCGAGCGCGGGATGCGACTCTGCAAAGATGATCATCAGCCTCTCCAGCTCGCCCCAATACAAAGGTTGATCGCCGCAGCGTGCGAAGCTGGCGCACGGCCTAAGGAGTTCGTTCCATTAAAACGTTGATGTTTCATGCGATGTCCAGGGCGAAGTTGCGCCGACCGAACTGCACGGGCGCTTCGTTCATTTCCGCAATGCCTTGGAGGATGCGGGAGTCAGTTCCGCGGTGGACGCGACGCGGATGTGGCGCAGGAACGTGCGCGCCATTTTGGAGAAGACGCACTCGATCAGGTTCAGCCAGAAGCCGTGTTTCAGGGTATGCACGTATTCAAAGCGCCCAGGTCGCGTCGCGACGTTCCAGGTACTATCGCACCCCGATGCGGCTTCAGATCGTGCTCCTGCAGGATGCGCCAGACGCTGCTCCTGCTGATGCGCGACAAGCGCGGAAACCCGGCCGCCTCGGCTTCGCGTTGCAGGTGGGTGGCCAATGCCGACAACGTCCACAACTCCGCCGCCAGACCCAGCGCCTTGGGTTGCTGACATGCCACGCTGACCACCCAGGTTTTTGCGTCCGGCAGAATCTCGGGCTCCCGCGGGCGGTGGTAACGATCTCTCAAGCCGGTGCGCACGCCCGCCGCCAACGCCTTGTCGACACATTTGTAGATGGTTGGGCGCGACACGCCGACTTCCCGCTGTATCTGCGAGATCGACAACCCCGCCGCGTACCTCAGCAGCACCTTCGCTCGCGTTACCTCGCGCGCCGGCGCCGTCCCCGAGCGGCTCAACGTCGTCAGCATCTCCCGATCCGACTCCGACAACTCCAACGCCGCGCGCTCTGTTCGTCTCGCCATGTCCCGCTCCCTGATTGGATCGGGCCAGCTGCAGTCGGCAGAATCGGGCAGGGCGCACGCACCTGCACAGTAATGAGCAGCATCCATGCCTCGTATTCTCCAAATTGTTCACCGTCTGTCAATGTCCACCGAAAATGGCAGGTTTCTGACAATCGAAAGTGTCTGGATTTGCCGGCCGACGGTGCGTGCAACCAGGGCGTCAGCACGCGCACGCCGTCATAAAGCAGACGACTGTCCGCTGGCGCCAGGACGTGTGTCTCGGTGACGGTGCTGTCGACGCGCACGCGCTGGCCGGTCTCCACGCCCGAGCCACATGCTGCAGACGGCAGGTCGCGGTTGATGCGCTCCGAAGTATCGGCGCGCAGCGCGGCGACGGTGGCCTGCAGCGCCGACTTCTTTCGGCAGGCGGGTCGCGTCCACACGCGCCCGAAGCGGCGCGCCGAGACCGAGTCGTGCAGGGTGAACTCGAGCCCGCGCCAAGTCTCTTGACGCAAGTGTTTGAGTATCGCGCAACGGAGTACGGTCTCGCAACTGAAGAGCCTTGTCCAACGCAAGGTGAGCCTGAACGCGACGTGCGATTCCAACGCAAAGTGAGCCTGAACTGGGGGTGTCGGGGATCATCGGGAGATGATCGTGACACTTCAGACCGAGCGCGTTCGCACGCTCGAGCAGGTGGCGGCGTTCGTCGCGGCGAACGCGCCGGTGGACTTTCAGCGCACGGACCGGGCGAGTGCCTACGAGTTCGTGGCGCGGACGCTGTCGCGCCTCGGGTACCGCGCACTCGACAGGCCGTCGAAGGCGCTGGTGAAGCGCTTTCTGGCGAAGACGACGGGCTATTCGCGTGCCCAGCTGACGCGCCTGATCCGCCAGTACCGCGAGACGGCCAAGGTGGTGGACCGCCGCGACGGCAACCAGGGCCGGCCGTTCGCGCGGGTCTACACGCCAGCCGACGTGCGCCGGCTGGCGCGGGTGGACGCAGACCTCGGCCAGATGTCGGGCCTGGCGACGCGGGTCGTGTTGCAGCGCGAGTTCCACCTCTTCGGCGACGCGCGCTTCGAGCGCCTGGCGGGGATCTCGGCAAGCCACATCTACAATCTGCGGGCATCCCGGACCTACCGCACACAGCGCACGGTGGTGGCGGGGACGAAGGCGAGCGCGGTGGCGGTGGGCGTGCGCCGCGCGCCGCCGCCCGGTGGCCGGCCGGGCTTCCTGCGCGTCGACACCGTGCACCAGGGCGACCGCGACGGCGCCAAGGGCGTGTACCTGGTCAACATCGTCGACCAGGTCACGCAGTACGAGTACGTCGGCGCGGTCGAGAACATCTCCGAGCGCTTCCTGGTGCCGCTGCTCTAAGCCCTGCTCGACCTGTTCCCGTTCGCCGTCGTCGGCTTCCACGCCGACAACGGCTCCGAGTACGTCAACCACACCGTGGCGGCGCTGCTCAGCAAGCTGCACGTGCGCGACTTCACCAAGTCCCGACCGCGGCGCTCCACCGACAACGCCTTGGTCGAGGGCAAGAACGCCAGCGTCGTGCGCCGCTTCCTCGGCCACGAGCACATCCCGCGGCGCTTCGCGCCCCTGGTCGACGCGTTCGTACGGCAGCACCTGTCGCCGTACCTCAACTACCACCGGCCCTGCCTGTTCGCCACCGAGCGCAAAGGCGCCAACGGTCGCGTCAAGCGCGTCTACCGGCCCCGGGACGTGCAAACGCCCTACGCCAAGCTGCGCTCGCTAGCCGACGCCGAGGCATGCCTGAAGCCCGGCGTCTGCTTCGCGGACCTCGACGCGCAGGCACACGCCATGAGCGACCTGCAGACCGTCAGGGCCGTCAACACCGCCCGCGACCGGCTGTTCCAAAGCATCGCCGCGGCCGCGCCCGCCGTCGCCTGATGGAACGGCTTCGAATGGCCCGGCGCCGCGTTTACCACCGCCTGACCACGCCGCTTTATTGTCTGAGGGGATCGCGACCGTGGACAGCCCGTGGGAAACGCTACTCGGCAACATCGACCTCTGCGCGCTTCAGCCGCCAACTCTCGGCGACTGCTCCGTGCCCTACCACAAACCTTCCCCGGATCCCCGGATCATAGGCTCATCTTCTTATTGGAATATGCTCTGAGACCTTTGCGGCCACGCACCGGGGCGCCGGCAGCACCGAGACCCACAGCGATCGCGTCGAGCAGTTCGCGGGGTGCGGCGATCGCCTCGGGTTTGCGTTTTGGCACGACGGACTCGCGATGCCTGCAATTCGGCGCGAACAGCACGGAGTAGCCTTGGCGGATGGCCTCGCGGCCGAGCGCTATGGCCAGGTGCGACTTCCCGACGCCCGGCGGACCGAGCAGCAAGGCGGCGTCGCCGTGCGCCACCCAGCGTGACGTCGCCAGCTCGCGGATCTGGCGTTTGTCGACGCTCGGCTGCGCCTTGAAGTCGAAGTTGGCGAGTTCGCGGACCGCCGGGAAGTGGGCGATCTTCAACGCCATCTCGAGGCGCCGCTCGTCCTTGCGCGCTACCTCGCGGTCGACCAGGAACGCCACCGCCTCGCGCAGCGTCAACTGCTTCTCGGCTGCCTCGTCGAGCAGGCTGTCGAGCTGGTCGCGGATGCAGGTCAGCTTCAGTCGTGTCAGCCGGTCCATGAGCACGTCGTGGTCCATGTCAGAACCTCCCCCCGGCGAGCGCGGACCGTCCGGATGAGATCGCGCATCTGCCCGAGTCGGCGCCGGTCGGCGATCACCCGCATCCACCACGCCAAGTGAGCTTCCAGGGCGCCGAAGCTCTCGAACGGGTGGCCGGCGATCGCGTTGCGCTTGAGGTAGCGCACGCCGTTGTCGTCCTTGCCCTTGGTACGGGCCCGGTACGGCACGCACGCCCGCGGCCGGAACCCCCAGTGCGCCCCGAACGCCAGAAAGCGTTCGTTGAACTCCACCTCGCGCGTCGCCGCGTCGTGGTGCACCACCAGCGCCTTTGGGTTGTCCACCAGGACCTCGTCCGTGACACCACCGAAGTGTCGGAACGTCCCCTCGATACCGGCGAACCATGCCGACTGGCGCTCGTGCGCAAACGCCGGCACATAGGTGCGCCGAGAGTATCCCAGGGTCGTCACGAACAGGTGCACGCGCATCGTCTCGCCCCCGATCGGCACGCGGCTCGTGCCGAAATCGATCTGCAGCTGCCACCCCGGTGGCGTCTCGAAACGCAGCGTCGCCTTCGCCTCCGCCGCCAGCCGCCGACGGTACGGCGCCACCGCGCGCTCCACACTTCGCAGGCTCACCTCGATCGACTGCTCGTTCGCCAGATCCTGGCGCACCACCTCGGTGTTGCCGCGGTGCCGGAGGAAACCCTCCTCGAGCCACACGTCCAGACCCGCCAGCTTGCCGTTACGGCGCGGGCCGCCGTACGCCCCCAGCCTCGCGCCTCCACATAGCGCCTCACCGTGTTGCGACTGCAGCCGAACTCCCGCGCGATGCGCCGCGTTCCCCAGCCGAGCTCGTGGAGACCCAGCATCGCCTCCACCTCATCCGGCTTCATCATTCCTTGCCTCCGCGATCCTCCTGACCGCGCACTATCGTGGCACTCCTTCATGCGTCCGACCTCCCCTACCGTCCCTTCAGGGGGGTCAGTTTTTGTGTCGCATGGGGGTCAGTTCTATATGTCGCCTAACAGTCCGACGTCGGCTGAGGCTCCGAGTCAACGGGTTTGTGTTGATGGGCGAAGGAGACCACATGATACAAGGTAATCATGAAACGAATGCGCTGTTTCGACCTTGTGACTAGTAGTTCGTTTCTTAAATTAGTTTACAAACTGGCGATGCCGATGCATGATGCTGGCCCGATCCAATCAGGGAGCGGGACATGGCCAGACGAACAGAGCGCGCGGCGTTGGAGTTGTCGGAGTCGGATCGCGAGATGCTGACGACGTTGAGCCGCTCGGCGACGGCGCCGGCGCGCGAGGTAACACGAGCGAAGGTGCTGCTGAGGTACGCGGCGGGGTTGTCGATCTCGCAGATACAGCGGGAAGTCGGCGTGTCGCGCCCAACCATCTACAAATGTGTCGACAAGGCGTTGGCGGCGGGCGTGCGCACCGGCTTGAGAGATCGTTACCACCGCCCCGCGGGAGCCCGAGATTCTGCCGGACGCAAAAGCCTGGGTGGTCAGCGTGGCATGTCAGCAACCCAAGGCGCTGGGTCTGGCGGCGGAGTTGTGGACGTTGTCGGCATTGGCCGCCCACCTGCAACGCGAAGCCGCGGCGGCCGGGTTTCCGCGCTTGTCGCGCATTAGCAGGAGCAGCGTCTGGCGCATCCTGCAGGAGCACGATCTGAAGCCGCATCGGGTGCGATACTACCTGGAACGTCGCGACCCGGAGTTCGACCGCAAGATGCGCGAAGTCCTGATGGTCTATCGCGAGGTGTTCCTGACGCCAGCGCCGCGCGACGCCGCCACGCCGACCACCTACACGGTGTCCGTGGACGAGAAGCCCGGCGTACAGGCTATCGGCACCACCGCCCCGGACCTGCCGCCGGTAGCGGGGCAACAGGCGACGCTGTCGCGCGACTATGAGTACGTGCGCCACGGCACGTTGTCGATTCTCGCCGCGCTGGATTTGCACAGCGGCGAAATCATCGCCGATGTCGAGCCGAGACATCGTAGCCGCGAGTTCGTCGCCTTGCTGGAGCGCTTGCATCGTCACTATCCGCCCGACGCCGTCATCCGCGTTGTCCTCGACAATCACTCTGCGCACATTTCCCGCGAGACCATGGCGTACCTGGCGACGCGACCTGGGCGCTTCGAATACGTGCATACCCCGAAACACGGCTCCTGGCTGAACCTGATCGAGTGCGCCTTCTCCAAAATGGCGCGCACGTTCCTGCGCCACATCCGCGTCGCGTCCACCGCGGAACTGAAATCCCGCATCCTCCAAGGCATTGCGGAAATGAACGAAGCGCCCGTGCAGTTGCGTTGGCGCAACTTCGACCTGGACATCGCATGAAACGTCAACGTTTTAATGGAACTAACTACTAGCCGAAGATCGCGTTCAGTAGGGCAAGCAATCCGACACCACTCGATGGTAGTGCGATCGATTGCAGAATTGGATGGCGAGTCCAGGGTACGAACGCCCCACTGTGGAGACATGTGATGTTGTCCATCACGAGGTCCGCCTTTTTCATCATCGATCCTCTATTTGTCAACATTCGTCGGTACAGATCGAGGTCGTCTAGGATTTCTTGTCTACTTTGATTTGCGGTTCGTTGGAATAGCAGTGCGCGAGTCAGTAGATACGCCGAGAATCCAGCGTAAATCGCAAGCAGCGTTGGGCTCCAAATCCACCCATCGAATATCGTACTGCGAGCTAGCAGCAACAAAAAAACGAGAACGAAGGGCAGGACGATCAGCGGGCTGACACAACTAGTGTGAGCCGCTATTAGCTGCATAGTTTGCCAACGACTATCGACTTCGTCATTGACTTTGGGAGATGTGTTCCATCCTGCGATATCACCTGCAACTAGTGCCTGGATATAGACCTGACCTAGACGTAACGCGTCTGTACATAAGAACACCGCGATCAAGGCGAAGAAGAAGGTAAATGTCCGAACTATTTCTATCTCAAATCCGATGTGGCGCGCCAGTAGAGGACTAGCATCGCGGCTGACCATGAACCACACCAGTAATGTCCAAGCTACCACCCATGGCAGCACCCGAGCCAAGCGCGCCTCGCATCTCCCGAGCACATGGTACTTTTCCCAGATTTCATGAACATTCTTTTTGTTAATCGGCTGCTGATTCTTGGCAATCTCTCGCGACCAATGCGCGAGCGAATTTACCGATTGACTTCGGACAGTTAGCTGAAACGTTCTCCAAACTACACCGGCGCCGAATTGGAGCCGTTGAACGCCGGAGTTGAGCCCGAAGTCACGTACTATATCCTCGGTACTTTGTGCGATCCTCCCCGCCCCAATGATTACAAAGCTGATGGCATAGATAGTCACGGTCAAGTGCAGCGCGAGTGTCGGCACGGCACTGATCCCCTCGAAGAGTAGAAGCGGCTCCCAGCTCCCGATACGCCACGTGTACAACATCTGGCTGATGAATACCGCCGACAGCACCGCAAGTATCACAACGCGTTTGTGGGCGCGGCTCGTATGTGAATTGTCTGGAAGCTGGCGGCTCATCGAGAAGCTAACAAGTGCGAGCACGAATAATGGCGCTAACAGCGCGAGAGTTCGCAGGACTTGTAGGTAGGTATCGTGGTCAAATCTCGGTGAATCTTTCCCGCCCGAAGAATCCTCCCCTTGGCCATGTCGGGGCGGACCCGTTTGATCACGCGCAGTGATATCAATTGCCCCCGAGCGACCGATTTCGAATAATCGCGGGGGCGGCGGACGGTAGTCTTTTAGGCTTCCGTTACCATTGTCGGTTAATGCCATTCTAACAGCGGAGAAGACCGCCGTCTGGTAGCTGTCACGGAATGGAGGCACCTCGAAATGCCCACTCAAATGGCCCCTCTGATGGCCCCGTTCCGGCCATAGCCCATACGCGGATCCAACAATCAGATTGCGATTCCACCGATACTCACTGGGATCTGCGAGGCGCGCGTCCAAGTCGGTTGTGAAAAAGGTCACACTCGGAAGTCGCTCCCGTAAGGCTTGTAGGATGAGCTGTTTGTCATATATGTCAGCACCGAAAACGCCGATTGCTCGAAATCCTGTTCCATGATTACTTTGCTCAGCGTGTATGCGGCCGACGCGATCTGCAAGGCGCCGAATATAGTCCACCTGTGTTGGTCCCGTAGGGGACTCGAAGGCAGGAAAAAACCAACCTGCCGGTTGCGGCGCATTCGGCTGACCGTCTCCATATACTTCGTCCCAGCTCGCGTTATCTCCATCAGCTACGGGAACTTCACCATCGACCCCCCGTAGATATCCGAAGAAGTCGACCACCACCTCCTGTTCACAGAAACCGGGGCGTTGGTTGTCTATTGCATCTTGGAGAATAGACCTCATGAAACGGCCATAGTGGGAGTCCAATTCTGAAACCACCGCGACGTTTGGCTGGCCCGTACAACTAACCTCCAGCCCCCGCGCGTTGAGTTCTTTGACTACAGCTTGTAAGACCGCGTCGTCCCGGGCGAGCACTGAACGAAAGCTACGGACGTTGAGACGCCTTCTCACTTGGTCATCCCAATCTACGGAGGATTCTGGGAAATCAGTTGCGTTCCGTCCCAACAACATGCTCAGCGGAACCGTTGATCGCGGCGAGAACACATCAAACGGTAGTTCTGAGGACCGCGAGTGTTCTGAGTGCTGTCGAGACGAATCTCCATTATTGGCAAATGCCTGAATCCCACCGTTTGTATCTAACCATCCTTTGGCGACGGTCGAGTACCATTCTGTATCCAAATCCTCAGTTGGCAGGTTAGCATCCAGGCAGTCGCTCAGTTCCGAACGTAGATCCGCATCTGCGTTTTTGGACGAGCGTTCCGATACCTTCACAAGACAATCGTGCAACGCCTTAGGGTTTCTGAGGTTCGGCAAGCCGTAGTCCAAATAAACATGAGTGGCGATCAACAGCGATCGGATCCAACAGCTTCCGTTTGCCACGCTACGGATTAGGGCTGCGGTGTCCTCCGGATATTCCGTGTTGGGATAGCCGTAGCGCAACGAGACAACAGTCTCCCGCCAGCGCGGATCCGAATCCACTATGGTGCTGCTTGATGATCGGTTGGGGGCGAGGCACTCACTTAGTTTCTCGCGAGGTGGGTTGTCCCCTAGGCACGGTCGGAGGGATTGTTCAACCTCGGAAGGCAAGCCATAGTCGAGGTAGTGGTCGATCGTGTCTACGAGATTCTCAACAGAGTGCTGAACGCTTCGAGCGACTGCAGAGTCAAGTTGACTCGGATCGGGATCTAAGCGCGACGGAGCGCAATCCGGCTTCTGCCCCCCTGGCCGGAGTTGCGTTATAAGCTCCAGCAACAATTCCTCCGAATGCTGAGGAAAGCGATAGACTTGCTCGCTGAATTTTGTGGCCGTCTTTTCGACACCGTCGGTATCCTCGGCACGGCGGTACATGTGCTCCAGATCCTCAGAATCCGAAGGCCCTATGACTGCTACCCGTATGTTACGTTGTTTCGCACCCCAACCTGGCACAATCTCCTGGAGTAGCGAGTGGATGTGACGCAGAGGAAAGCCTGCAGAATTACCACTGTTTAACCACAACACCAACACCGATTTGGGGGGGGGATTTACAAATGGAGTAGTACGGGTCTTTGGTTGGTCTGGCGGTAGTGCGTTTGGAGCGGAGGTGTCTTGTCTTGGCCGTGGCTGGAACCATTCGAATCCGATCAGCGTTACAGGGTCCTTCAATGGACACCGGGTGGCTCTGTCGCTCGTGGCGTGGCATAGTTTCTCCAACCGTGCTTTGTCGTCGTTTCTATCTGGAAGGGCGAATTGAGGCGACAGAAAATAGCCGACTCTCTGGGGAGCGTACGGCACGTAGTCGGCGCCCGTCAGTGCAGAAATTAGTGCGTAACGATTGCGGCGCCGATTTTCGGCGTCGTCAGCGTACGGTCCGCCGTTCACGAGCGCAGCCACGACCAGCAAGGGCCTAGATTTTTCGGCTACTGAGTCGCGCATCGACTTAAGTGTCGGCGGCGCGGCCATAGATGGGGGCAACCGTTCCTGTTCAAGGGTGTACTCAACCAAGTAATCCCAGTCACTTTGTATGGCTTGTAGCGGGTCTTGCCAGAGGCGTGCCTCGACGGTCTCCTCGGTAGCCGACGGCATTGGAAAGGACGCCGCTTCCTTTGGACGGGACGACTGAAGCTGCTCGTCCAGGAGGATCAATCCGCCCACTCCCGCCGCTAGCGCAACGACTAACCACGCCATGCCCGGAGCAGCGGCCGGGCCCTGAGTTTCTTGTGTCATGAGACCTGCGCTTGATCCCCTATTGTTCTTCGGAAGCGCTGGACATCATTGTCTCAAACGGAGACCGTCCCAGTGTAGGCAATTGAATGCACTCTGCAGAAAGTGGTACGCGCGTAGTTGCTGCGGAGCATTTGATATCCTGTGCAACCCTATGAGCATCCAATGTGGGAGGTTGCCAACCGCGTTGGCGCCCACCGTGATGCATAGTACACGCTCCCGAGTGCATCCGCTCGGCGGCCCGCGACCGCAAGCACCTCGCCATGTGCAGGACGAAGTCCACGTGGTCCGGCGGCAGTCCCGCAGCGCGTTGGGCCAGGGGCGTGGCCTCCACCAAGGTTTGCCTGCACCATGATGGTCCTGAGCTGGTGCTATCAGCGCGGGTCCATCGGATGGCTGCGTCAGGCGCGATGCGATCGCGGTTGCCTCGTTCAGGCCCGCGATTGGAGGTGGCGGGCGATTCCCGAAGAAGACGCCCCACGTCATCGCCGGTCGACCTGTGCTTCAGCCCTTCGCGCTGTCCTCCAGACTGTAGGTGCCTGTCTTGGCGTGCGGAATCTGCTCGATAACATGCTGCACCTCGACCCGGTGCGGTCCCGGAACCGGCCCCACCGCGGCCGGAATCTCGAAGGCCCCTTCCGTGTCGCGATGGATGCGGACGCGGGCGATCGGGGAACGCTCATCGTCCGGCACAAAGGTCATCCACACCATGCCCGTCGGCTTGCCGTCCAACGTCACGTGCCCCGAGACGGCCGTGCGCGTTCCGTCCGTCAGGAAACCGCAGGGGCGCAGCCAGCGCAGCAGGAGCCGCGGCCACTCTTTGAGATCCGGGTCACCGACGCCAAGGCCGAGGCCCCGCTCTCCGTAGCCGAAGACGTGCAGCTCCGCCTCGCTTCTGATCGCTGAGCTGAAGCCCGTGGGAACGTGGCGGTTGCGACTGCCGCCTCCTTCTCCGAACCACCCCGACGAATAGTCGAGGATGCGGGACTCCGTGTCCGGCTCGAAGGACCAGAGGTTCTGTGTCGCCTGCATCACAGCTTCCGCAGTGGGCACGCACGTCCTCCGATCCGGCCTGCGTCACGAGGCCGGTGCCAGGATCCACGTCCGCCGCTAATCTGAACGTAAGCGTTCGGTAGCCGTGTGATGCTATTGGTTCAAGACGGTTTTCCAGTCGTGGCGAAGCGGCTTGAGGTAGATGTCCTTGACCGGGCGGGCGAACTGGTGGTGGCGGTCGAGCTTGCCGCGGCCCTGGGTTTTGCCGACGAGGATCCAGTTCGCGCTGCGGTAGGCGGCGCCGTCGAAGCGCGGGGTTTCGCAGAAGGTCTCCAGCAGCACGGGGCGTATGGCGTAGCGTCGCTGCCAGTCGTCGGGGAGCCGGCGTTGGACTTGGGCGAGGAGGTGCGAGGCGAGGTTGGGGATGCGTATCCAGGGCAGGATGAGGAAGCGGGCGTTGTTGACCACGAGGGGCAGGTTGCAGCGCCGGTGTTCGTCGGTCCAGCCGACGAAGCGGTCGCGGGGCGCGGTCTTCCAGGCGGCGGCGCCGAAGCCGAACAGGGCGAGGGGTTGGCCGTCGGCGGCGCGGGCGAAGTAGCGCAGCTGGGCGCCGGGCAGCGGCGCGTAGCCGAGATAGTGGTGGCGCTCGACGAAGGCGTTCCAGCGGCGGCTCTCGATGGCGCCGGCGACGGGTTCGACGCGCGCCGGGAGCGCCTCGGCGAGGCGCGCCGGCGGCGGGAACAAGGGCGGCTCGGTTTCGGGCGACGGCGCGGGGGGCCGCATCGCGCGCGGGCGGTTGCGCGGCGGCGGCAGCGCGATCAGGCCGTCGCGGTGCAACGCCGGGCGTCGCGCGATCAGCGCGCGGAGCCAGTCGATCTCGGCGGCGGAGAAGTCGCGCCCGCAGTAGCGCAACGGCGCGCCGGCGCTCACGGGCCTTGCGCGGGGCGGCCGCGCCAGCGGCGGGCGCCGCTGTCGTCCATTCCCCAGGGCAGCCAGGCGCGGGCGTCCGCTGGCGGCCGGCCGCCCGACGCGGCGCACGCCCGCAGGTAGTCCATGAGCCAGGGATAGGGCCGCAGGCCGGCCAGCGCGAGCGTGCCGAACACCGAGTAGAGATGGCCGGCCAGTTCCGCGCCGGTTTCGCTGTGCGAGCCGAACGACAGCTTGCGGCCGATCGCCGCGCCGCGTAGGGCGCGCTCGGCGGCGTTATGCCGATATCGGCATAACGCCGCATATGCCGATAACCGGATTATGCCGCGTTCAGGTTCCAAGTCGTTGATCCAACGGGGAGCCGAACTCAGTTTAGCGGCATAATCAAAGAGCTTCGAGGTAGTCCAGCAAGGCGTCGGATGGCCGGTACCGACCGGGCGGAGTGTTAATCGGCCTGGTTTTTTCCATCGCCTTTTCCTTCACCTGCAGGTCGGCATGGAGATAGACCTGGGTCGTCTCGACGGCTTCGTGACCGAGCCAGAGGGCGATGACGGTGCAACCGACACCTTCGCGCAAAAGTTCCATCGCCGCGGTGTGCCGCAGACAGTGCGGGGTCACATTCTTCCCGTTGAGCGTCGGACAGAGTTCGGACGCCAGTGCGACGTACTTCCCGACGATGCGCTCTACCGCATCACGGCTGAGACGGCCATTTCGGTTGCTGACGAACAAAGGCCGGTCGACGGTGTCGGCCCGCTCGTCGAGCCAAGCGCCGAGTACGGCCACGGTGTCTGCCCTGAGCGGTGTCGAGCGATCCTTGCGCCCCTTGCCGCGGCACCGGACGTGAGCGCCCGTGCCGAGAACGACATCGCCGCAGCGGAGATCGATCAGCTCGGACACCCTGAGTCCGGTCTGCACACACAGTTGCAAAAGGGCTCTGTCCCGTCGTCCGTACCAGGTCGACACATCAGGGGCGGCGAGAAGAGCCTCGATTTGCTCGCGGTCAAGGTAATCGATCACGCGCTTCTCGTGGCGCTTCGAGGGCAGGGCGAGAACCCGCTGACAGTGATGCAGGAGTTGCGGTTCGTTGATAGCGACGTATTTGAAGAACGATCGGATGGCCGCCAACCTGTTGTTGCGGGTGCGGGCGCTGTTGCCCCGCGATGTCTCCAGGAAGTCGAGGAACCCGCCGACAAGGTCCGCATCGATGTCGGTGACCAGAAGGTCGGTCGGCTGACGGCCGATACGGGTTGTGGCGAAGGTCAGCAGCAGCCGGAAAGTGTCGCGATAGCTTGCCATTGTGTTGGCGCTGGTCGCGAGTTGGTTTGTGAGGCGTTCGGTGAAGAAGCGTTGCACGAAGATGGGGAGCGGATACCTCGTCATGACCCCTCTCCCTCGCTGAAGGAACGTTCGCCGCGCTCGCTGGCCAGCCGCAGGAGTTCGGGTACCGCCTCGATGTACCAGTAGGTTTCGCTGGGGTTCGTGTGGCCCAGCCAAGTGCTGAGCTTGTACATCTCGCGGTCGGGGTCGCGTCCCGACCGGAACCAGTCGAGGATCGTCATCGAGGCCATGGTGTGACGCAGATCGTGGAGCCGGGGCCCACGACCGCGCCCAGCCTGCCGCTCCCGAAGGCCGATGTTCTGGCCGACCACGGCAAAGGTGTGTCCTGCTATCCTGATATTCAGCCTCCGTTCGTTCTCGCCAACGAAGAAGGCCGCCGTCGGCACCGCTCCGAGGATCCGGATTCTCTCGGCGCGGTAAGCGCGAAGGCGCTCGGCGGTGCACGGCGTGAACGGAACGACACGGCTCCTTCCGTTCTTGGCATGCCTGACATGCAGGAGGGTCGCATCGAGATCGACATCCGCATCGTCGAGACCGACCGCTTCGCTGATCCGCAATCCGGTGACTGCCAGAAGCCCGAACAGCGTCGTATAGGTCGCGCCCCGCAATCCCCGGGCCGACGGCAACTGTGCGGCTTCCACCACGATCCGCACGATCTCGTCGTCGGTGTAAATGTGAGGCCGCTGACGTCGCTGGCGGTTCGGGATCAGCCCTGCAGGCGGAACTTCCGTCCGTGGATCAAAGCCTTGAAGCCAGGTCGCGAAGCCGCGCACGACGGACAGCCGGATCGCCCAGGTGTGCGGGCCAGCCGCTCCGAACCGGTCCTTCCACCGCAGGAACAGATCGGTCGTGATCCATTCATCGCCCTCGGCGTCGGCGAAGAGGACGAACGGACGCAAGATGAGGCCGCTTGATGCCAGGTCGCCGCCATAGCGACGGCGCTCTGCAAGGTACTGGTCGAGGAGATTCGTGAACCAGGTCATCGGACACCTCCCGGCACCGGCCATGCCCGTGCGAGCGGACGCAGCGCCTCGACGTCGTAGCGGGCATAGACTGTGGTCGTCCTGCGCGACCGATGACGGAGAACGTCGCCGACCTCGTCCAGCGACGCGCCTTTGCCCAGCATGTCAACGGCAAGCGAATGGCGAAGCAGATGGCTGCGGGCCTCGCCGTTCGGCGGTTTCAGGCCCGCTTGTGCAAAGGCTTGGCGGAGTACTCTCCTGATGGCCTGGGATGAGTTGAACGGCCGATAAGGGGCCTTGGCGGTGACGAACAGGTGACGTGCGCTGCCGACGCGCCCGTCCTGAAGATAGGCGGCAATTGCCTCGCCGACGTCGACGGGAATCGGCATACGGTCGTGCTGCTCGCCCTTGCCGCGAACCAGCATCTCGCCGGCTCGCCAGTCGATGTCCTCCAGCCGGATTGCGATCACTTCCTGCGCACGAAGCCCAAGCCGAGCCATCACCAACAGCATCGCGTGGTTGCGGCGACCGATCCCATCGTCGCTGTGAACCGCATCGACCAGGCGCCGGATGTCGGCAGGCTCCAGATGGCGCGTCAGGGCACCGGAACGCGGCTTGGCAATTCGCGGAACGCTGAGCGACAGGTCACTCCGGATCCTGCCGGTTGCGAACAGGAAGCCGAACACGCTACGTAAACCGGTTGCCTTGTAGTCGAGGCCAGTCCTGCCCGTTGTCGCCTCTGGTGAGTCAAGGAATGCGACAATGTCATCGTGCGCGATGGCGTTCAACTCATGGCGTTCCGTACCGAAACGGAAGGTCAAGAAGTTTTTCAACACCCCCTGACGAATCGAAATGGTCTTCGGACTCAGTCCCCGTTGGTATCGCAGCCAGTCGCCGTACCCGCAGATCAACTCATCATGCGGACCCCGCGCCGGTGGTGCGGCGGGCGAAGGTGGCGGCATCACGCCAGCATCGATGAGATGCGCGACGAATCGCTTGATGTATTCCTTGCGCTCGTGCTTCGCGGCAAGCTCAGTACCGATTTCCAGGGCGTTGAGCCCGCGGGCCTCAACCTGTAGGCAGAACTCATCGATTGCGCGCTGGTAATCGCCGATGGTTTTTGCGGCATAGCCGAGACTGCCGAGTTCCGTCAAGAACGAGTCACGGTAGGATGCCAACCAGCCGCAGCCCTTCGGCGCCGAAAGTGGTTCATCATGCAAAGACATGGGTTGCTCATCTCCCTGTAAGGTGAATGGAGCAAGCAACCATCAGCCGGTTCGGCAGCCACAATCAATGTCGACAATTGCTGCAGCATCGGTTGAGACCGGCCATTCGTGACCGCCGGGCGTATTAGAGAATCAGGAGCCTACGACCCTCCGGATTATGCCGCTAAACTGGGTTCGGCACCCCGTTGGATCAACGACTTGGAACCTGAACGCGGCATAATCCGGTTATCGGCATATGCGGCGTTGTTGTCCATCGGCACCGCCGGGTCGCGCAAGAACGCCGTCAAGCCGTCGCGGTGGCGCTCCAGCGCGCGCAGCGGCTGGCCTTGCGGCGCGCCGTCCGGCAGCGTGGCGAGTTCCCGCCGCGCCCGCTCGAACAGGGCGTCGGCGCCGCGCTGCAGGCGCCGTTGCGCCCGCGCGAAGGCCACGCTCTGTTTCTCGATCGGCACGGCGCGGTCCCGGCGCCGCGCCCGCTCCGCGTTACAACTCCCGCGCCGCCGCCGCGCCGCGCGACGGATCGACGCGCAGGCGCACCGCGTCCGCCGTCAGGCATACCCACAGCCAGCAGCGCGGACTGTCGCCGCGCTCGCCGCGCGCGTGCACCGTCCAACTCGTCTCGTCGCCGTGCGCCACCCGCGCCGCCGCCTGCCGCTCGGCGATCGCCACCGACAGCGGCGCGAACAGCGGCGCGAACCGGGGCAGGCTGTCCGCCAAGGTGCCGGGCGCGATGTCGAGGCCGTGCGCCGACAGCATCCGCGACACCGCCCGCAACGGCCGGTGGTGCGCGTACTTCTCCAGCAGGAACAGCGCCCAGACGCTCACCCCGTACGGCGTGTTCGGGAACAGCCGCGGCGCCGCCGGGCCCAACGTCTCGCGCCGCGGCGCACACGCGCACGCCGCGCGCCGCCGAACCCGACGCACGCGGCGCACATGCGCGCGCACCTCCACCTCGATCAGCTCCGTCGTCGTCGTGCCGTTCGCCACATACGCCCGACCGCAGCGCGGACAACTCCGCTCCGACGGCTCCAGCGTCTCCTCCACCGCCGCCAGCGCCGCGCGCGGCGTGCGCCCGTGCGACGCCGTGCCCGCTTGCCGACCCCGTGACCGTCCCGTGCGCGACGCCGCGCCGCGCACGCTTCCGCGCGCCCCCCGCCGCCGTTCGCTTCGCCGACCGTAGCGCTCCTTCGTCAACCGGCGGTTGCGCGCCCGAAGGCGGTCGTTGCCGTTCTCCAGTTCCTCGACCCGCGACCGCAGCTTCGCGCACGCGTGGCGCAAGCCGCTCGCCGTCCGCTCCAACTCCCGCGCCGTCGAGGCCGACCGCGACCGCTCCAATTCCGCCCGCGCCAGCCGTTCCCGCGCCCGCGCCCGACCGTGCATCGACCTCCAATAGTTCGCCGCCCAACGCGCTTCAATGCCTTCCCGCCGAAGCCTCGACAACTCCTCCCGCAACGCCGCGCATCCCGCGCACGACCCGCCGCTCGGCTCCTCCGCCGCCCCGCCCCGCGGCAACGACCCTTCCAAACGCGCCAATTCGAACCCGACAGTCATGCCGCCGGTATACACCAATCCGCCGGATGTGTCCAGCCTCCCGCATCACACGGCTACCGAACGCTTACATCTGAACGTAAGCGTTCGGTAGCCGTGTGATGCTATTGGTTCAAGACGGTTTTCCAGTCGTGGCGAAGCGGCTTGAGGTAGATGTCCTTGACCGGGCGGGCGAACTCGTGGTGGCGGTCGAGCTTGCCGCGGCCCTGGGTTTTGCCGACGAGGATCCAGTTCGCGCTGCGGTAGGCGG
Source organism: Candidatus Azotimanducaceae bacterium (assembly GCA_965248075.1). Taxonomy (GTDB): domain Bacteria; phylum Pseudomonadota; class Gammaproteobacteria; order Pseudomonadales; family Azotimanducaceae; genus VXNE01. Next base: position 89,843 of record CBDFIL010000002.1, read on the forward strand.
CGCCGTCGAAGCGCGGGGTTTCGCAGAAGGTCTCCAGCAGCACGGGGCGTATGGCGTAGCGTCGCTGCCAATCGTCGGGGAGCCGGCGTTGGACTTGGGCGAGGAGGTGCGAGGCGAGGTTGGGGATGCGTATCCAGGGCAGGATGAGGAAGCGGGCGTTGTTGACCACGAGGGGCAGGTTGCAGCGCCGGTGTTCGTCGGTCCAGCCGACGAAGCGGTCGCGGGGCGCGGTCTTCCAGGCGGCGGCGCCGAAGCCGAACAGGGCGAGGGGTTGGCCGTCGGCGGCGCGGGCGAAGTAGCGCAGCTGGGCGCCGGGCAGCGGCGCGTAGCCGAGATAGTGGTGGCGCTCGACGAAGGCGTTCCAGCGGCGGCTCTCGATGGCGTCGGCGACGGGTTCGACGCGCGCCGGGAGCGCCTCGGCGAGGCGCGCCGGCGGCGGGAACAAGGGCGGCTCGGTTTCGGGCGACGGCGCGGGGGGCCGCATCGCGCGCGGGCGGTTGCGCGGCGGCGGCAGCGCGATCAGGCCGTCGCGGTGCATGCGCAGCATGGCGACGCGGGCGCTCATGTCCTTCAGGCCGCCGTCGGGCTTGCGCCAGCCGAGGCGTTCGCACAGGGCGCGCGACAGGGCCGCGCGGCGCAACGCCGGGCGTCGCGCGATCAGCGCGCGGAGCCAGTCGATCTCGGCGGCGGAGAAGTCGCGCCCGCAGTAGCGCAACGGCGCGCCGGCGCTCACGGGCCTTGCGCGGGGCGGCCGCGCCAGCGGCGGGCGCCGCTGTCGTCCATTCCCCAGGGCAGCCAGGCGCCGGCGTCCGCTGGCGGCCGGCCGCCCGACGCGGCGCACGCCCGCAGGTAGTCCATGAGCCAGGGATAGGGCCGCAGGCCGGCCAGCGCGAGCGTGCCGAACACCGAGTAGAGATGGCCGGCCAGTTCCGCGCCGGTTTCGCTGTGCGAGCCGAACGACAGCTTGCGGCCGATCGCCGCGCCGCGTAGGGCGCGCTCGGCGGCGTTGTTGTCCATCGGCACCGCCGGGTCGCGCAAGAACGCCGTCAAGCCGTCGCGGTGGCGCTCCAGCGCGCGCAGCGGCTGGCCTTGCGGCGCGCCGTCCGGCAGCGTGGCGAGTTCCCGCCGCGCCCGCTCGAACAGGGCGTCGGCGCCGCGCTGCAGGCGCCGTTGCGCCCGCGCGAAGGCCACGCTCTGTTTCTCCATCGGCACGGCGCGGTCCCGGCGCCGCGCCCGCTCCGCGTTGCGGCGGTACAGCGCCGCGATGCGTTCCAGCCAGCGCGCGCACCACTTCTCGAGCCGCGGGCGGCCGACGCTCGCGTCGATGAAGTCGCGCCGGGCGTGCGCCCAGCAGAGGGCGCGCACGAACCGCTTCGGCTCCTCCCGCGCCAGCTTGGCGTAGACCGCGTAGCGGTCGCAGACCAAGTGCACCGGCGCCTCGGCCCCGAGGCCGGCGAACAACTCCCGCGCCGCCGCCGCGCCGCGCGACGGATCGACGCGCAGGCGCACCGCGTCCGCCGTCAGGCATACCCACAGCCAGCAGCGCGGACTGTCGCCGCGCTCGCCGCGCGCGTGCACCGTCCAACTCGTCTCGTCGCCGTGCGCCACCCGCGCCGCCGCCTGCCGCTCGGCGATCGCCACCGACAGCGGCGCGAACAGCGGCGCGAACCGGGGCAGGCTGTCCGCCAAGGTGCCGGGCGCGATGTCGAGGCCGTGCGCCGACAGCATCCGCGACACCGCCCGCAACGGCCGGTGGTGCGCGTACTTCTCCAGCAGGAACAGCGCCCAGACGCTCACCCCGTACGGCGTGTTCGGGAACAGCCGCGGCGCCGCCGGGCCCAACGTCTCGCGCCCCGGCGCACACGCGCACGCCGCGCGCCGCCGAACCCGACGCACGCGGCGCACATGCGCGCGCACCTCCACCTCGATCAGCTCCGTCGTCGTCGTGCCGTTCGCCACATACGCCCGACCGCAGCGCGGACAACTCCGCTCCGACGGCTCCAGCGTCTCCTCCACCGCCGCCAGCGCCGCGCGCGGCGTGCGCCCGTGCGACGCCGTGCCCGCTTGCCGACCCCGTGACCGTCCCGTGCGCGACGCCGCGCCGCGCACGCTTCCGCGCGCCCCCCGCCGCCGTTCGCTTCGCCGACCGTAGCGCTCCTTCGTCAACCGGCGGTTGCGCGCCCGAAGGCGGTCGTTGCCGTTCTCCAGTTCCTCGACCCGCGACCGCAGCTTCGCGCACGCGTGCCGCAAGCCGCTCGCCGTCCGCTCCAACTCCCGCGCCGTCGAGGCCGACCGCGACCGCTCCAATTCCGCCCGCGCCAGCCGTTCCCGCGCCCGCGCCCGACCGTGCATCGACCTCCAATAGTTCGCCGCCCAACGCGCTTCAATGCCTTCCCGCCGAAGCCTCGACAACTCCTCCCGCAACGCCGCGCATCCCGCGCACGACCCGCCGCTCGGCTCCTCCGCCGCCCCGCCCCGCGGCAACGACCCTTCCAAACGCGCCAATTCGAACCCGACAGTCATGCCGCCGGTATACACCAATCCGCCGGATGTGTCCAGCCTCCCGCATCACACGGCTACCGAACGCTTACATCTGAACTTCCAGATGATATTCGAGCCAACCCATTGATTTCAGAGACGATTCATAAAATAGAAGGGGACGCTACTGGGAACGTTCCAGACGCACGCCGAGCCGCATGAAGACTTCGCGCTGTAGCGCGGTGGGCCGGGTGAGGACTTCGAACGGCACGGCGCCGGACACTTGGGCGACGACCCGGTTCCTGGTGATCGTCGCCAGGTCGCCGAGCAGGGTGCGGAAGCTGTGCACCGGCAGACCGTTGGCGGTGCGTTTGCCGCGGGCTTTTTCCTTGGCGGCTTCGGAGACCCGCGCCGGCGCCACGATGGAAGTGCGCGCCGCCTCGGCGGCGGCCGGGTCGTGGTCGTCGAACAGCAGCGGCTTGAGCCGCTGGCGCATATGCCATTCCACGTAATAGGCCAGCATGCACAGGAACACATGCGCGCGGACCCGGTCGGCGGTTCGGTGGAACACGGGCCGCACCTTCAGGTCCACGGTCTTCAAGCTTCGGAAGGCGCGCTCGACCGCGCTCAGGCGCTTGTACGCGCGCACGGCGCCCTCGGCGTCGAGTTCGCTCGCCGGCAGGCTGGTGCGCACGACGTACAAGCCGTCCAGCGCCGCCTCCGCGGCGATGGACTCGGGCTTTCGCCGATAGCCGAACGCGTCCTCTTCGATATCCAGATCGAAGTGCTTGGCCATCTTGTACTTGCCGACGACCTTGCCCGCGCGCACGCCGATCTTGTCCGCGCCCTTCAGGCGCCGCTTGTCCCGCCTCGCGGCCGCCACGATGGGATCGAGCAACGCCTCGGTGGCCCGGAGCAGCGCTTCTCGCTTGCGCGCCCGCTCCGCCGCCAGCAGCGGATTGCGGCACACCATGAGGCGCTCGCCCGGATAGGCGTCGCTGCGGATCTCCACCAGGTCGGTCTCGTCGAACAGCGACAGCTGCACCGCGCCGGACTCCACCAGGGACCGCACCGCCGGACCCCGCAACGCGCTGATCCAGTCCAGACCGGACGGGCGCACGTCCTCGCGAATGCGCGCCTCGGTCAACATCCCGCGGTCGCCCACCAACACCACCCTGGAGAACCCGAAGCGGTGCCTGAGCTTGTCGATCTGCGCGCCCACGGTGGCCGGGTCCGCGGTGTTGCCGTCGAACACCTCCACCGCCACCGGACGGCCCTCGGCGTCGCACAACAGCCCGAACTCGATCTGCAGCTTGCCGCGCTTGCCGTCGCGCGAGTAGCCGCGCCGCCCCAGCGGGCAGCGGCGCCCTTCCAGCCACACCGACGTCAGGTCGTAAAGCACCAGGGCGCCGTCCTTGAGATGCCGCTTGGCCAAGCGCCGCTCGATGGCGTCCCGACGCTTGAGCAGCCAGTCCATGGCGGCGTAAAGATCGTCCTCGTCGCAGTCTTCCAGCCCCAGCGTCTCGGCGAGCAAGTCGCGCGCGGTCGCCTCGGCCAAGCCCCGGGCGGTCGCCAGCTTGGAACCCGGATCGAGGACCCGGGCGACGATCATCGCCAGCACGCATCGGCGCTCGGGCGAGTCCGCCCCGGCGATCGTCCGGTCCAGGCGCAGCTTGCGCAACGTCCCGAGCGCGGCGGCGACATGGCCGTGGGGCCGAGAGCGAACGATGTCGAAGGCGTCGTCGAGGCGGGACACCGCGGCGCCGCCCTTGAGCAGCACGCGCAGGCCCTCGACCAGCGTTGGGGGCCATTTGGAGAGGTTGGCCAGGGTGCGTTTCCTGACCTTGCCGCCCTCGCGCCAGCCTTCGCGCAGGAGGATGGCGGGAGGCGAGTTGCGGTTGGGGACGGTTTCGATGTACATGGGAACGATAGTAAGCCATATATACGACCTTTGCAACATAAATGTGCTTTATTACATGGGAACGTATCGGCGGTCGAAAAACACCGTTTCCGTATTGCAAATCAGTCGCTTAACTCCATGTGAACCGGTCAAAAGGCTGGAACTTCCGGCTAATGCGGCAGGGGAAAGACAGGCCAGCAGGATGGCGATGCTGCCCGGCAGCCCAGGCGCCAGGGGCCTACGCCGTAGAAGTTTCGCGCGAGCGAAACTTCCAACGCGACCGTGAGGTCGCGCTCTCGCGCTCATGCGACCTTCACCGCAATCCGATGACAGGCGTTGTTCAGATAACCGCGCGGGTTCCAGGCCGGCAGCACGACGGGCTACGAGCGACCCCGCTCGTCCACGGCGCGCGCCCAGATCTCGTAGTAGCTGGGGCACGGGAGTTCGATGGCGGTCGACCAGTGCTGCCAGGCAAGGCGGTTGACGGGCTCGGTCGATGCCGCGGGCTGCCAGGTCGTTCCGAAGTCGGTGGAGGTATACATGGCGGCCACACGCAGGTCTCCCGCCCACGCATGTCCGCGTACCCCGACGGGGCTGCCGGCAGACAGGCGTGTGCCCGACTCGGGGAAGGTGATGAGTGATTTCACCGGCATCGACTCGATGATGCACATGTCCTCGTCGGCCACCGCGGCGCCCGGTGCGACGGGATTGCAGGGCACGCGGTAGGACTGTCCTGTCATCTTCTCGCCATCGTGAACACGATCCCGGACCAGGAGACGCGTCAACCACTTGCCGCCCACGGATCCGGGCCAGCCGGCCGCGACCATGCGCAGGGGATGGCCGTGCACGGGCATCAGCGGTTCGCCGTTCATCGCCCAGGCGATCAGGGACTCGTCTTCGAGCGCCTGGTGCAGCGGGACCCCGCGTGAGATCGCGCGCTTCGACGTGTCACCCGAGAGATGCGTGTTCGCAGCCTCGTAAGCGATGTAGACGGCGTTCTCGCCGATGCCGCAGTACTCGAGTACGTCCCGGATACGGACCCGTCCACTCGGGGCAGCCGACGGCCCCGGTCGTCCACTGGTTGCCACGGGCCGGCGGATGGAACTCGGCACGCCCATTGCCGCCGCACTCCAGTCGCAGTTGCAGGGTGTGATGCTCGAAGCGGTGCCGGATTTCGCGGACCGTCAGCCGCATGGGCCGCAGGCATGCCTCGCCGGCCACCTCCACGGTCCACTCCAGGGGGTCGATGCCCTCGGTCGCCGGCGGGATCCTGTTGTTCCGGACGAACAGGCGTTCCGCAGGCGTCACGGCGTCGTCGAGCAGGTGTGCCGGGGTCTCCGCGTTGAGCGGACGGTCGTTCAGCACGCGCAGACCGTCCTTGCCCGGAATCGAGAACGGTTCGTCGCTCTGAGCGAACGCGGCCGGGATGAGCCCGGACGGCATCCACTCGGCGTACGGGACGGTCGCTCCGAGGGCCGCGGACATCGCCGCGAGCCCCGACCCGCGCAGGAAGCCGCGGCGTGTTACGCGGCTGGACTCGCGCCCCCAGAGGGTTCGGTCCGCGGCGACGGGATCGTCCGCGTACAGTTCGTGGATGCCCTTCCGGTCCGGATTCTCGCAGGACAAACCCCGCACGCTTCCAAATCGCAGCGTTTTGCGCCAAGGTTGCAGCGCGCCATTCGAGTTGAGGACCGCATGAACAAGGTCGAGGGTCTGCATCACCTGGCGGTGTGCACCGCGGACATGAAGGGGCAGATAGAGTTCTTTACCGACAAGCTCGGCATGGAGCTGGTCGCGCTCTACTGGATGCACGGAGTCGCCAACACCTGGCACGGCTTCCTGCGGCTGAACGACGAGAGTTCGATCGCCTTCGTCTGCAACCCGGATATCGAGGGCATCCCGGTGCGGCTCGGGGAAACCCACGCCGGCAACCCGGGCGCCAACTGTGCCAGGGGCGTCATGCAGCACGTCGCGTTGCGCGTGACGGACCACGAGGAACTGCTCGCCATGCGCGACCGGCTGCGCTCGAAGGGCGTCCCAGTGATGGGGCCCATCGATCACGGCTTCTGCGCTTCGATCTACTTCGCAGGCCCCGAGAACCTGTCGCTGGAACTCTCGTACTCGACCGAACCCATCGACCAGGAAGCCTGGATCGATCCGGAAGTGACCGAGATGGCGGGTATCTCAGCGGAGGAACTCGCCCGCTACAAGAAGCCGGCCGACTTCGCCGATGCCTGCGGCGCGGTCACGCAACCGCCCCTCGACGGCCCCGGCCCGCACATGACCAACTACCCGCCGGGAGTCTATGAGAAGGCCCTCGCCAGGCCGGACGAGGCGGTCTGGAATAGTGTCGATAACCAGCCGCCCGTGAAGGTGGACGCGGCGGCGGGCTGATCGCGCGGAGTTCCCGAGCGGGCGGTACGCAGGAACGCTATCAGGGGTCTGTGCCGCCCGCAGCGCCCTTCGAGGGTCAGCGTGCAGCTTCCGTGAAGTGCGTTCCGGTCGTCCCGGCCTGGGCGAGCCGCCGCTTGACGGTTTCGATGGGGTTTTGGTAGTCCACCGTACCCAGGCCGAAGTTGGTCAGCTTGTAGCCGATCAGCGCTTGCAGCTTCTGAGGCATCTCCACCACGACTTCCGGTGGTACGCCGATGAACTGGTCCTCCCGCTGCTTGAGCCACGCCAGATTGAAGTTGAGATTGATGGAGCGTCGGTAGCCGTTCCGCGTCGAGTTGCCGCCGCCGCGATGCCAGAGGCCGCCTCCCCAGAGCAGCAGCGCTCCGACCGGCATCTCCACGGTGACGGTGGACGCATCGGGATCGACGGGATCGAGGGACCGATGGCTGCCGGGAACGACTTCCGTGGCCCCGTTGTCCCACGTGAACGGATCCAGCGCGATGAGGGTGTTGACGATCAGCGGCGGATGCGGGCGCGGAATCGGATAGTGGCCGTCATCCTGATGCAGGTGCTGGCGACGGTCGCCGGGCCCCGGTCGCATGGCCGCCACCCCGGATATCTGGAAGTCCGGCCCGAGGACCGCTTCCACCAGCCCGAGGAGCCGCTCGTCCACGAGAATTTCGTCCACTGCACGCGTCTTTGCCAGCAGATTTGTGCGTATGGACGGTCTGCTGGCCGTATTCCTCCGTCATGCGACTACCGATACCTTCGAACACCGGCGCCAGACCGCAGCGCACCCGTGCCAGGGTCTCTTGCGTCGAGGAAGCCCGGCACGACGGCGTAGCCGTCTTCGTCTATGCGACGCAGTACGCCGTCAATGTCCATGGGCACCCTCGGGTCGGTTGGCAGGCCGCCCCGCAGCACGTCAGCCGCGGCCATGCCGGAGCAGCCGCCCTGGCGTCGCCCCCGTGCACTGGCCGTCCTCGAAGGTGACTTCGCCGTTGACCAGGATGGCCCGGTAACCGAGGGCGTATTGCACGCGGCGCCACTCGCCGCCGGGAAGGTCGTGCACGATCTCCCCGAAGTCCTCCGGCGACACCGCCAGCCGCTCCAGGTCGTAGACCAGGACATCAGCTGGCGAACCTTCGCGCAGGAAGCCACGGTCCTTGAAGCCCGCCGCGTGGGCCGGCAGGGTGCTGAGCCGATAATGGGCCTCCTCGAGCGGAACCTGCCCTTCGTCCCGCACCAGCCAGGTCAGGAACTCGGTCGTGAAAATGCCGCCGTTGTAGAACTTCGTGTGTGCGCCGCCGTCCGAGACGGAGCTATGGTCGAAAGTGGTGTACGGATGAGTTGAGTCGTGCGGCGTGTCTCTGCTGAAATCGGAGTTGCGAATTCACGGTTTCAGCAAGAGGAGCACACCGCACATGGGCAACGATAAAGTGGTTTCGCTGGCGGCGCCAGCATCGGTTTCCGATCCGCTCACGGATCTTCTTCGCGTCGGCGCGCGGCGGCTGATCGAGGCGGCGGTGTCGGCGGAGTTCGGGGAGTATCTGTCGGCGTTCGAGGAAGAGAAGTTGCCAGACGGTCGGCGGCGGATGGTGCGCAACGGTCATCTTCCGGAACGGCAGATTCTGACGGGGATCGGCGCGGTGGACGTTCGGGTGCCGAAGGCGCGCAGCCGGTCGGGATCGCAGGAGCCGTTCCGCTCATCGCTGGTGCCGCCGTACGTGCGCCGCAGCGCAAGCGTCGATGCGGCGATTCCGTGGCTGTACCTGCACGGGGTATCGACGGGTCAGATGCGCGCGGCGGTGTCGGCGCTGGTGGGCGAGGAAGCGGCCCGCGGGTTGTCGGCGAACGTGGTGAGCCGACTCAAGCGGGTGTGGGACGAGGAGTATCGGGAGTGGTGCCGGCGCGATCTTGCCGACGACTGGGTGTACGTCTGGGCGGACGGTATCCACAGTGGCCTGCGCGGTGACGATGGGCGCCTGTGCGTGCTGGTGGTGATCGGCGTAAACGCCCGTGGCGACAAGCATTTCCTGGCCATCGAGGACGGGGTTCGGGAGTCCACGCAGAGCTGGCGGGAAGTGCTGCTGGGCATGCAGCAGCGCGGCTTCACGCGGCCGGCGAAGCTGGCGGTGGGCGACGGCGCGCTGGGCTTCTGGTCGGCGCTGTCGGAGGTCTATCCGCAGACCCGCAGCCAGCGCTGCTGGATGCACAAGTCCGGTAACGTCCTCAACTACTTCCCCAAGTCGGGCCAGGCGAAGGCGAAGCAGGGCCTGCAGGAGATCTGGATGGCCGAGACCCGGGCCCAGGCCGAGCGCGCGTTCGACGACTGGATCGAACGCTACGAAGACAAGTACCCCAAGGCCACCGCGTGCCTGGCGCGTGATCGCGAGCAGCTGCTGGCCTTCTACGACTTCCCCGCCGCGCACTGGACGCATCTGCGCACGACCAACGTGATCGAGTCGGCGTTCGCCACCATTCGCCATCGGAGCTCGCGGGCGAAGGGCTGCGTCACGCGCCGGACGATGCTCTCGATGATCTACAAAATGGGCATGAGCGCCGAGAAGTCCTGGCGACGACTACGCGGCTTCCGGCAGCTCGGCAAAGTAATCGAGGGCGTGAAGTTCCACGACGGCATCGAGGTCACCGAGGACAGCAGGGCCGTCGCATGACCAACCCGCCGTACACCAGATTTGACAATAGCTCTCCGAGACGCCGGGGAACGTGTACGGGGACTCGTTGATGATCGCCGCGTAGTTGACGGCGCTGTAGGGGCGTTCGGGCGCGAGGAAGTGGACGTCGAGACCGCCGGCTACGGAGAGGTCGAACATCGCGTCGATGACGTCCTTGCCTTCCTCGGCGGCGATCTGTTCCACCGACTTGCCGACGTAGCTCTCGAGCTCCTCGTGGCCGGGCACGCTCTGTACGACCAGCTTCGCCATGGGCCCGGTGAGGAGGTTCTGAGCCCCGAGCATCATGGGATTCTTCTCGGACTCCTTGATGCCCGCGCGATAGGCGGGATCGGCCAGCTTGCGCAGCTTCTCCTCGCGCGTGCCCGTGGTGGCGTTGCGCCAGGCGGGGTCGCCGTCGAAGAGGTTGAAGTCGGCGAGGGTCAGTCCCAGGTGGACGCGCAGGGTGGCGCCCTGTCCGAATACCGGCAACTCGCGCTCGTGACAGGAGGCGAGCCAGTCCAGCACGGGCCTGTGGGCGTCGCGGTTGTTGTCGTCCCGGTCGGCCATTACCGCGTTGTAGAGCACGGGCCGGCCGGACACGTCCGCCAGCTTCTCGATGAACGCGATGTCTGCCGCGGGGTCGCCGGCGATGGCCCCGGAGACCTGGACGATCTGGATGAAGCCCTCCTGGCGCTCCCCGAGCACCTGCGCGAGGTTCAGGATGTCCTCGTCCGTCATGGTGTCGGTGACCATGGGGGTGCCGTCGTAGTCGGGCTGGCTCGAACTCGGGCCCATGCGCTGTATCGAGAAGCCGCACAGCCCGGCGTCCATGCCCTCGTGCAGGAGACGGGCCATCTCGGCGCGTTCGGCCGGGGTCGCCCCCCGCGCCTTCGCGGCTTCGAGGCCCATGACGTAGGTCATCAGCGACGCCGTCGGCATGTAGTGCAGGCAGTTCACGCCCTTGGGCGCGCGTTCGAGGGAGTCGAGATACTCGGGGATCGTCTCCCAGTCCCACTCCATGCCCATCTTCATGGTTTCGAAGGGGATCGCCTCGTTGCGCGTCATGGTCAGCATCGAACGGTCGCGGTATGCGGGCTTCACCGGGGCGAAGCCGAAGCCGCAATTGCCGAGCACGACGGACGTGACGCCATGCCAGCCGGAACAGGAGCACCACGGATCCCAGCGAATCTGGGCGTCGTAGTGGGTGTGCAGGTCGACGAAGCCGGGGGCGACGATTTGGCCCTCGGCGTCTATGGTCCGTGCGGCCTTGCCCGGTGCGCGTCCCCCCAGTTGCGCTATGCGCCCGTCCTTGATCCAGAGGTCGCCGCGGTAGCGGGGCACACGCGTCCCGTCGACGATCGTGCCGCCCTTGATGTGGATGTCGAACTCTTTCATCTTGCGTCTGGTCTCCGTGTCACCGATGCGCCCGCGTCCGCGACGCGGGTCCGATCCGAGACTATACATCGAGAGGCCCGCCGCGCCGACCCGTCTCCATGCCACCACCTTTGCGTCCGGCCATTGGCTGCCGTAACCTCAGTATTCCACGACTCGCGGGTTGCCATATGACGCCGCCCATCGCCAAACCGCTCCGCACTGCGCTGTTGTTCGGCTGGATCGCACGCATGCAACGGCGGCGCCTCCTCCACAGACCGTCAAGCATCCCGGCGAGCATAAGCGCGAACGGGCGCCAGACCACGAGCACTCCACAATGAACGAACCCCACCAGCACCGCCTTGGCCCCGCTCTTCTGATGCTGATGGCCATCAGCATCGCAACCCTGTTCTCCGCCTGTGCACCGGCACCGCCAGGTCAAGGTGACCTGGCCGATGCGCCATTGCTTCTGCAGGGCGCAACCAATCTGCGTGACCTGGGTGGCTATCGGGTTGCCGACGGGGCGAGAATCAAGGATGGCGTCGTCTACCGTTCAGATGCGCTAAGCCGTTTGACTGACGCCGACCTGGGGCAGATTGCCGAGCTGAGTTTGCGGACGGTAGTGGACTTCCGTATGGACGAGGAGCTGAAGATCGAAGGCGCGGACCGTTTGCCGGAGAGCCCGGAGATCCACCAGATCAGCCTCCCTATCAATCCGGCGGACTCCGCTGGCTATATGCAGAAGCTGCTGGCAGGCCAAATCGAAACAGCGGATGAAACGACCGCCTATATGAAGGCTCTGTATGCAACACTGGCGCTGGATCATACGCAACAGTACCAATCGTTTCTGGATGTCCTTCTTCACTCCGACGGCGAACCGGTGCTGTTTCATTGCAGCGCCGGCAAGGACCGCGCCGGACTGGCAGCCGCGTTTCTCTTACGCCTTCTGGGCGCCTCGATGAGTGCTATCGAGGCCGACTATCTGGCGTCTCCCCCGGCGCGACTTCCGGAGGATATCGATGTCCTCGACGGCATTGATCCCGCGTTGCTCAAACCCATGCTGGATGTCAATATCGAGTACCTGCATGAGGCCTTTGCCGCGATTGACCTGGCCTACGGTTCGTTCGATCAGTATGCAGCCGATGCACTCGGGATCGATCCGGAGAAACGACGCCGGCTTGCGCAGTTGCTGGCCGAGCCGGCTGACAGGTAGCCGAGCGGATCAGCTCATGAATCACTGCTGAAAGGCACGCCCTCGTCGATTCCTATCTCAGGTTGTAGGTGAAGGACACCCCTGCAGTCCGGGGATCGCCGTAGCTGTAGCCGATCTGTCCCGTCAATCCCACAAGATCCTGGGAAGTGGCCACGTACTCCTCGTCGAGCAGATTCCTGACCCATACACTCACCCGCCACCTGTCGTTCCGGCTGTTGAAGCTGACGCTTGCATTCAGCACGTGGCGGCTCTCGCTCTGTTCGTCCGGCATGTTATCGAAGCCATGATACTCGTCACCGCGATACTGCCATTCCCCTCGCACTACGAGATCGGCCGCATCAAACGCGGACACGGTGTACTCGGGGGTCAGCGACCACGTCAGCTCCGGCGCGCGCGAAAACCGGTTGCCCTTCTCCGGGTTGTTGGTGATCGTCCCGTCCGTGAACTCCGAGCGCAGCAGGCCGAGATTGGCGGATATCCGAAACGCCGGAGTGACATTCATCAGCAGTTCCGCCTCAAGGCCGTAGGACTCCGCCGCACCTACGTTTTCGACTCGCGTAACGACCGACCCATCATCCTGAAATTCCCCCTCCTGAACCTGTATGTCCTCGTAATCGTAGAAGAACCCGGTCAGATGAAAACGGGCTGAACCACCCCTCAGCGTACTTTTCAAGCCCAATTCATAGGCAGTCAGTATTTCCATACCATAGGGTCGTGCTGCCTCTTCGGTCGTGACTCCGACGCTGAATCCACCATCGCGATGGCCCTGCGCCAAACTGCCGAACAGCATCAACGAATCGCTTTGCTGAAAAGTCAGCGCCATTCTGGGGTTGAAGCGACTCCAGCTTCCATCGGGCCGAAGGACAGGGGAAAACGGCACGACTGCCACCGTGTCCGGAACCTCGCCAGCACTGAAGGCGCCACGGTATTCGTTCGGTCCGAATTCACCCTGCTGAAACATCGTTAAGTCCTTCTCGGTGTCCGAATAGCGGCCACCCAGCGTCAGTGCAAGCCTGTCGGTGAGCTCAATATCAACATTGGCAAACGTTGACCAGCTTTGTGTCGTAGCATCCAGCAGTACCCGGACAACCGGTACCGAGCCGGGCGGAAGGAACGGACGGAGAAAGCCGTACGCACTGAAGAAATTGTCAAAGTCGCCTTCATAGTCGAGATAGTAGGCGCCAACGATCCAGGATGCCCTGTCCCCGAGGTCAAATGCGAACTGAACTTCGCTGCTGAAACTGCTTTCTTCCTGCGGGCCCCCCTGAAAGTAAAGATCATGGGGCGTGGAGTCGTAATCCACTTCAATGGTGTCTATCGCGCTGTTCCGGTACCCGGACAGCCATTTCAGTTCACCTGCCTGCAACTGCCATGTGAGGACGGCGCTGACGCCCCAGTTCTCGGTCTCCACTGCATGCGGTGCATCGTAGGACCCCTTGCGGATATCATCGTCGGGATCAGTGTAGCCAGAAATCGAGGTTCCTTCCGGTTGGCTGCCATAATGAGTGCCCTCGGTATCACCGTAATCGGCGGAGACCAGCACTTCAAAGGCATCGGTCGGTGTCAGGCGCAGGGAGCCGCGAGCCACGATGTCTTCACTCTCTTCGGCGTCCGGACCGCCTGGAAACAGGTTCTCGACATAACCGTCATGTTCCGAATAGGCGAGGCCCAGGTTGGCGCTGAGCACGCCCGGAACGAGGGGTCCGGTCGCCGAGGCGCCGACGTCCAGGCGGTTGTAGTTGCCGTAGCCGGCCGACACCTTCGCCGAGAACTCGTCCTGCGGTTTCCTGGTGATGATGTTGATGACGCCGCCGATGGTATTGCGCCCGAACATGGTGCCCTGGGGGCCCCGAATCACTTCAACTCGTTCAATGTCCAGGACGCTCAGCACGTTGCCGCCGGAGGAGTTGGCGAAAATGCCGTCCACCAGGAATCCAATGGACGGGTTCGACGACATGGTGTCATCGGCAGCTCCGATACCGCGCATGAAATACGTGGTGTATCCCTGTTTCAGGGAAGATTGAATGGACAGGTTGGGCATGTAGGGGATGAGATCCGAGGAATATTGAAGGCGTGACGCTTCCAGGTCGTCCGCATCCATGACACTGACGGAGGCCGGGACGGTTTGCAGGTGTTCTTCGCGTCGCTGCGCGGTTACCAGGACCTCTTCCAATACCGTCGACTCGGTGTCCTGGGCGACCGCCGTAGTGCAAAGGGTCGAGGAAAGTGTGGCCGCGAGTACGGCGGCGGACAGCGCGCCAAATCGAATATGTGGGCCTCGAGCTTGTCGATTCAGCGGGTCCGCATTTTTCATCGTGGTGTAGGTGGCTATGTGGCTATGTGGCTATGTGGCTAGGGGAGCATAGCACTTCAAGATGGCTGGTCGCCTCCCGTCCGGTGTCGGGCGCGGAATACCGGTATGCTCACGCCCCGGTACGGCGGGGGGAGCGAGGTTTGGGCGGATTTGCGGCAATGCGCGGTTTGCGCGGGTGGGAACCGGGATGACCAGGCATCGCGGGCAACCCCTTGCGGTGGCGCGCTCGGGGCCCTGGACGGGCATGCACGCGGGCATGGCGATCGCTTCCACGGGCATGGTGCTGGCGTTCGTGGTGTTCACGGTGCTGAACGTCGACATGGCGGGGGCCGTGTACTCCGCCATTCGTGGATGGATCGACGCGACGCTGAGCTGGTACTACATGCTGGTCCTGTGCGTGACGTTCTTCGCGTGCTTCTACCTGCTGTGCAGCCGCCACGGTGGCCTGCGGCTCGGCGACGACGACGCGAGGCCCGAGTTCAGCACGTTCTCCTGGCTCGCCATGCTGTTTTCCGCGGGGCTCGGGATCGGCCTGCTGTTCTTCTCCATCGCGGAACCGATGACGTACTTCGACAACGCGGGGCTGCAGGGGTACCCGAACAACCCCCATGCCGACCACGCCGGGGCACTGGCACTCGATGAGCAGCGCGGGGTGCACGCGCTGCGCGTAACGTACTTCCACTGGGGCCTCCACGCCTGGTCGGTCTACGGGGTGACGGGCCTGTGCCTGGCGTATTTCGGATTCCGCAAGAAGTTGCCGCTGACGCTGCGATCGGCGCTGTACCCGGTGATCGGCGAGCGCATCTACGGACCCATCGGGCATGGCGTCGACCTGCTGGCGGTGTTCGGCACGGTGTTCGGCGTAGCGACATCCCTCGGGCTCGGCGTCAAGCAGATGGCCGCCGGCCTCGAGGTGCTGTTCGGCGTCGGTCCGACGCTCACGACGCAGATTCTCCTGATCGCAGTGATCTCGGCAGTCGCGACGCTCTCCGCGGTGTCCGGCGTGGCGCGCGGCATTCGCATCATCTCCGAGTGGAACATCTACCTGAGCATCGTCCTGCTCGCCTTCTTCCTGTTCTTCGGCCCGTTCGAGTGGCTGATGGGACTGCTGGTGACCAGCCTCGGCGCGTACGTCTGGAACGCGGTACCGATGGGCTTCTGGACTGCGGCGGAACCCGGCGAAGCCGCCTGGCAGAGCGGGTGGACCATCTTCTACTGGGGCTGGTGGATCTCCTGGGCGCCGTTCGTCGGGCTCTTCATCGCCCGCATCTCCCGTGGCCGCACGATCCGCGAGTTCATGGCCGGCACGCTCTTCGTCCCGACGGCCGTGGGCATCCTGTGGATCTGTCTGTTCGGCGGCAATGCCCTCTACATGGAACTGCACGCCGAGGGCGGCGCGGGCACCGCGGGCATCCTGGAACTCGTGCGCGGCGGCAACCTGGAGGCGGCGCTCTACGGCACCATCGCGCGCCTCTCCGACATCTCGTGGCTGACGTGGTCGGTATCGGCCCTCGCGACGTTGCTGCTCGCGACCTGGTTCATCACGTCGTCCGACTCGGGCACCCTGGTGATCGCCACCATGCTCAGCATGGGTGACGAACAGCCGCCGCGCCGCTTCCGGATCTTCTGGGGGAGCGCCATCGGCACCGTCGCCGTCGTGCTGCTGCTCGCCGGAGGGTTGCAGGCGTTGCAGGCGGCGTCCGTCGCGGCGGGATTGCCCGTGAGCGTCATCCTGCTGGCGGTGCTCTTCGGCGTGATCAAGTCGTTGCGGGAGGACTCCTCGGCGGTGGCCGGCCCGCGTTGACGTGGTGGCAACGGTTGATGGATGCGATCGAGGCACTGGCTCGCGACCCCTACCCACCGGGTGTGACGAAGCTGCGCGGCTCGGTCCTGACGGTCGCGCAGCGTGGCGATGTCTACGCGCGGCTTCGAAAGAGGTTGGGCTGACACTCTGTCAGGGACGGGCTTGTCCCGTCCCGCGTCAGGGGCCTGCACAGCGTCAAGACGGGCGACGACAAGCGTCGCCCCTACAGTGCATTCGCTAGCCGCCGTCCTGGCCGTATGCGTTGGCCCGGACGGAGGCCCCCGCGCACGCTGGCCGGGCCGTGCGACGTCATGTCTCGGCCGGGTTGTCGGGATCCGTGATCCATTCGCTCCAGGAGCCGGCGTAGAGCGCGGGTTCCGGCAGTCCGGCGTGCACCATCGCGAGGATGTTGTGCGCCGCTGTGACCCCGGATCCGCAATAGCAGACTACGGGCTTGCCGGATGGCCCGACCAGGAAAGCGAAGCGGGCCCGCAGTGTCGGGCGGTGGAGGAACTTGCCGTCGGCGCGCAGGTTTAGCTGAAAGGGGGCGTTGACGGCTCCCGCAATGTGGCCGCCCCGCGGATCGATGGTCTCGTTGCTGCCGTCGAAGCGGTCGGGAGCGCGGGCGTCGAGTAAGGTCCAGGCATTCTTCGGGAGGCTCTCGCGCACCTCTGGCATCGATACCGACGTCGGTGCGGCAGGCTGTCGGTGTCCGCTTCGATCGATCGGCGTGGCAGGCCGGATGACGCCGGGCTCGACGGCCTGCCAGGCGGAGTATCCACCGTCCAGTACGGCCGTGCGGTGGTGTCCCGCCCATCGGCACATCCACCAGAGTCGCGCGGCGAACATGCCGCCGGCGTCGTCGTAGGCGACGATCTGAGCGTCCCTGGTGACGCCGTGTCCCCATAGGAGATCCCGGAACGTCTCCCGGTCCGGGAGAGGATGCCGGCCGGTGCGCCCGGGTGACACGGGACCGGCAAGATCACGGTCGAGATGCAGGTACGTCGCGCCGGGGATGTGCCCGGCCTCGAACCGGGCCCGCCCCGCATCAGGGTCGCCGAGATCGAAGCGGCAGTCGAAGAGCCGGATCGTTGCCGCGTCGAGCGCCGCCAGTTCCGCTGCGCCGATGAGCGTCGTGAACATGGCCGGGATCAGAGGACCGCGTCGATGGCCCCCGACAGCGCCGAGACGATACGGTCGATGTCGTTGTCGTCAATGATGAACGGCGGACCGATGACCATCACGTCGCGTACCACACCCGTGCCCCCGCCGTAGATGAAGACGCCGCGCCTGAGGCACTCGCCGACGAGCTTCATCGTCACGTTGTCCTCGAGGGGAAAGCGCTCCAGCGTGTCGCGGTCGGCGACGAGTTCGACGCCTTGAAGCAAGCCGCGGCCGCGGATCTCCGCAACGTTGGGGTGGTCTCCGAGCGCATCGGAGAGTGCCGCCTTGAGCCTCTCGCCTGTGGTCGCCGCACGTTCCACGAGGTTCTCGCGCGCCATGATCTCGAGGACCTTGTCGCCCGCGGCGCACGCGGCCGGGTGTGCCGCGAAGGTATGGAACATGACGTTGATGTCCGTCTCGGCGATCGGCGCCGCAACGGCTTCGGTCGCGAAGATGCCGGTCAGCGGGGCGTAACCGCCGGCCATCCCCTTGCCAGCCACGAGGATGTCCGGTGCGCAGGGCCAGTGCTGGTAGCCGAAGGTCCGGCCGGTGCGTCCGAAGCCGGTCATGACCTCGTCGGCGATCAGCAGGATGTCGTGGCGATCGCAGATCTCGCGGATTCCCGGCCAGTAGGCTTCGGGCGGGACGAGGGCGCCGCCGCTCGCCCCCACGATCGGCTCGCCCACGAACGCGGCAATCGTGTCCGGGCCCTCGGCCTCGACGGTCGCCTCGAAGGCATCGAGGTAGTAGCCGGCGGGGTCGTTGGCCGGGCAGCGCAAAGGGTAGGGCGTGGGGGTCGAGGGGTAGCTCTGCAGCACATGCTCGAGTCCCCGCTTGCGCGCCGCGTGCCCGCCGAGTGCGGTCGTGCCGAGGGTCGTGCCGTGATAGGAGATCGAGCGGCCTACGATCTTGTATTTTTCGGGTCGCCCGGTCGCTGCGAAGTGCTGTATCGCGATCTTCATGGCGGACTCGACGCCTTCGGAGCCGCCGCAGGCAAGGTGCACACGCGTCAGGTGCGGCGGCAGCCAGTCCGCGATCAACCGTTCGATGAGGCGCACGCGCGAGGGCGTGTGCCAGGGCGGTACGACGTAGCCTTCGAACTCCGTTGCCTCCGCGACCGCCCGGGCGACCTCGGAACGTCCGTGGCCGATGTTGGTGACGATGGCGCCGCCGGCAGCATCGAGGATGCGGCTTCCGTCGGCCATGACGAGGTAAGCGCCCTCGCCGCGCGTGACAGAGATGGGGGTCCCAGCGGGGACGAAAGGGTAGTTGCTCATGGAGGAAACCGGGCCTGGATGTGCTGGCGCGGCCATTCTATCCGACGCCGCGCTGAACCCGGCGGCGATTTCGAGCCCTGGGACCGACACGACCCAGGGCGGCTCCCGGGCTGCGGCCTTCAGGACGCGTCCGACGCCGCGAACAACTCCAGCATCTCGTCGCGGTACGGACGGGTGTTCAGTTCCTCGTCCTTCGCGATCTCGTATCCCGCCACGACCTTCCCAAGGAGATCGGTGCGCTGCAGGAAGCTCGCCGGGTTGTCGAGCAGGTTGACCTGGCGGAACAGCGCGCGCAGCACCTCGATGTCGGAGCGGGCGGCGTGGCGCAGTCCCTTGCGGAACACCACCCCGCGCCGTTTCTGTTCGTCGACGGAGCCGTCCGCGTTGTGGAAGTCGAAGGGGTCTTCGCCGCGCTGCAGGGCCTTGTTGACCTCCAGCGCCCCCTTGTCCTGCTGCACCTGGGTCCGGTACCACGGGACTACATCGCGCCCCATGGCTGCCTCGAACGCGCGCCCGCGGTCCGCGGGATCCTCGTGTTCGGTCAGGACGTCGGCCAGGGCGAAAGCGGACACCCACGCCAGCGCGCAGCCGCGGCCGGCGATCGGGTTGGTGTGGACGTGCGCATCGCCGATGGCGAAGAAGTTGGCGAGCAGCGGGCGATCGTCGACCAGGAAGTGTCGGCGTGTGTTGGCGAGGTTGCCGTGCCGGTAGACCTTGCTGATCGCTTCCGCGCGGTCGCCGGCGACCCAGGCAGCGGAGGCCTCGATGGCGTTCGCCGCCGCGTCGAAGGCGGCTGTGTGACCGATGGCCGCCATCGGCAGATCTTCCGGGTCGGCCGCCAGGGTCAGCGAGAAGGTGCGGTTGTCGCTGCGGAAGAGGCCGGCCTTCAGATAGCCGAGATCGACGCCCTGTACGCCCCCCGCGAGGGACTGGCGCCCGTCCATCGTCGGGTAGTCGACGCCGTCGCGCAGCCGGTAGAAGCGCGAGGTGTAGAAGATTCCGCAGGGATGCCTTTCCGTACGCGGGCTGGGCACGCCGGCCTGTTCGAACCACCTCTCGACGCGCGAGTTGGCGCCGCTCGCGTCGATCACCACGTCGGCTTCGAGACGCCGTTCGCCGTCCGGAGTCCGTGCCGTCACGCCGGTCGCGCGGCCGTTTCGCACGGACACCGCCCGCACGCGCGCGCCGTGCAGGTACTCGAAGCCCCCGCGTTCCAGCATGTAGCGGCGCAGGAGGAACTCGAACACGACCCGCCGGCACGCGAGAAACGCGATCTCCCCGTCCTCCGGCACCATCTTGGGATTGTCGAAGGTGCTGCGCGCGATATCCCCGAAGTGCAGTTCCTCGGCGCCGCTTGCGAGCAGCAGCGCGTGGAAGTCCGGCGCGTGCTCCTTGATGAGGTTGTTGAGCGGCGCCAGCAGCACGTGCGAGTGACGCGTCTGGCCCGCTCCGACGCGCCGCCACGTGTCCCACGCGGCGAGATGGTCGACCGGCATCGGGGCGTGATCCCGTTCGATGCAGGTGACGCGGAACCCGGCCCGGGTCAGGGCCAGGGTGGCCCCGAGGGCCGCGATGGAACCGCCGACGATGACGGCGTGGGGAGAACGCTTGCGCACGGCGGGGCCTGTCGAGGTTGCGTGACGCGGGCGGGTATGAGAAACCATCGGTCGGGAAAACTCAAAAGAAGACGCAGGAGGTGGCGCGTGACGCGTGACACAGTGCAGGGGATCGAACTGGACCCGGTGACCGCGTGGGCGTGCGCGCGCATCCCGGGACTGAAGCCACCGCTCGCGTTTTCGCTGATCGCGGGCGGCCACTCCAACCTGACCTACAGGTTCGTCGATGCCGGCGGCGAGGCCTATGTCCTGCGCCGCCCGCCGCTCGGCCACGTGCTCGAGAGCGCGCACGACATGGGGCGCGAGCACCGTATCGTGTCCGCGCTGGCGGATACCGACGTGCCGGTCCCGCCGGTGCACGGGCACTGTGACGATGTGGAAGTGAACGGCGCGCCGTTCTATCTGATGCGCTACGTTGACGGTCTGGTGCCGCACGACGCCGCCACCGTCGCGGGCGTCCCGGACGATGAGCGCCGTGCCCTCGGGCGCCATGTCGTGCAGGTACTCGCGACGCTGCACGGCATCGAGCCCGAGGACGTGGGGCTGGGCGATCTCGGACGCCGCGAGGCGTATCTCGCCCGGCAGCTCCGGCGGTGGTCGAAGCAATGGGCCGCGACGCAGACGCACGAGATCCCCGAGATGGAGGAGAGCGAGCGGCTGCTGCGCGAGAGCATGCCGGAGCAGGTCGGCGCATCGATCGCGCACGGCGACTACCGGCTCGGCAACATGATCGTGGGCGGTGGCCGCATTCGCGCGGTACTCGACTGGGAACTGTGCACACTCGGCGATCCGCTGGCCGACCTCGGCTACCTCCTGAACAACTGGATGCAGCTCGGCGAGCTCGGGGCCGCCGCGGCGCCCACCGGGGCCGGCCGGTTCGGTTCGCGGGACGATGTCTGCATGGCCTACGAGGCGGCGACCGGGCGCGACCTGTCCCGCATCGCCTACTACCGCGCCTTTTCGCACTGGCGCCTCGCGGCCATCAGCCAGGGCGTCTACAAGCGGTACCTGGTCGGGGCGATGGGCAAGAACCGCGGTGTGGACCTCGAACAGCAGAAGCTCGGCATCGCCGCGCGTGCGAGGACGGCGCTCGACCTGTTGACCTGAGCGCCCGGGGCCGGCTTGAGCCCCGCCGTCCATGGAGGGAGGGGGCCGGGGGGTGGAGCTTGGCTGGGGAGAGGGTACCGCGCGCCCGGAGGGGCTTACCCCGCCGGGCGGTGCGCTCTACCCCCCGGCAGGAACAGAAAGGGCGTGTCAGCCGCTACCGGAGACCGGGAACGGCTGAATGCGGCTTCGCTTGGGGGAAGGACACTCGTCAGGGAGGACAGAGGTCGAAGCCGGTTTGCACGCCAAAAACTGTACATATCGGTATTTTGTACTGGACAAAACCCGAAAGTCAACCCCTATTTGTAGAGTTTTTGTAGACCTTGGAGGGCGAGAGCACGAGAGCTGTCAAAGTGTCCCGAGCGTGTCAGTCCGAGTGGATCAGGGCGTGCCGTTGGACAAACGTCGCCAGGGTCTCTTCGAGTTCCTCCCTGGCGGCATGCGCATGCGCCGCGGTGTACGGATGGTCCGGGGCGCTGCTGCCACAGCGTTCCGCGTGGAGGGCGAACGCGTTGAGTGCGTTGACCAGGTCCACCAGTCCCCGCGTGCACTCGCATCCGGTTCGCGAGGCTGCCATCGCGATGTGCAGCAGTTCGTCGTCGGAGAATCGGCGCGGTACCGTGCCGGGCTGCGTCGGGACGTTGGGCTGCGCCAGGCACGCTTCCTCGATCGTGGACCAGGGTGCGGGCCATGGAAGCAGGGTGATGCCGAAGGCGGCAGCCGTCTGTAGATCGTCCTCGGTCGCATAGCGGTACGCGAACACCAACGCCGCGTCGCGTACGGAGTCGAGGTAGTGCTCGATGCGTTGCGGGTCGAGGCTCGGGAACAGGATGGCCACGACATCGAGTTCCGGGAGGATGTCGAGATGCGCCTCGAAGGTTTCCGGGCTTGCCCAACGTCCGTGGATGTCGAGGTTGCCCTGCGCCGCGTCACGCTCTGCGAGCACCAGGTCCGCCCCGACCAGGCCGACGCGTGTGCCGGATCGGGTGCGGCTCGGCGCGATGCCCAGACGCCGGTCGATCTCACGCGGCTCGAGCCGGGCGAGTTGGCCGATGGCCTGGCCGCGGTCGAGCAGGGTCTTGATCTTCTTCAGGTGGTCGAGTTGGTCCGTGTCGTACAGGCGGGTTCGGCCGGCACGCTCGGCAGGGGTGAAGCCGTAGCGGCGTTCCCAGGCGCGCAGGCACTCCACCGAGATGCCGGTGAGCTTCGAGACGGCGCCGATCCTGTACAGTTGGTCGTCCATACGTCACCTGGACAAACCCGGACGGAGAATTGTACACATGTGGGGGCGCTTGTACAGCGTTGCACGCTTGAGAGGCGGTCCGGGTTGCCGTTGCGGAAGCGCGTGCCAGATGCCAGAGAGCGCGTGTCCGGTCGGCTACTCCGGATGTCTCAAGAACTCCGGCGAGTCCACGCGACCGCATCCTCCACGTCCGCTTCCGTGATCCCCAACTCGGCAAGCTTCTCGCGCGCGGCGTCGCCCTGGTTCAGACGCACGGGAGACAGGACAATACGTCCGCCTTCTGTCGCGACGTCGAAGTAGGACACTTCCGGAAACGCCGAAACGATCGCTTTCGGCAGCGTCAACCGGTTCCTGGAAGTCAGCCTGGCCAGCATTGCCAGTTCCTTGTATGAGGTACAGCAAGGAAATCTTACGAGAGCTTGCTAGTGCTTGCTAGAGAATGGTGCCGGCGGTCACCCGCAGCGTCCGGGGTGCGGCCGGGGGACCGATGGAAGGCTGCCGTCTCCCGCTTCATTTGCGACAATCGCCCGTCCGATTCATAAAGGGGGGAGGCGCATGCGGCGCAACATCGGTCTGTGGCTCACCAAGCGGGCGTTGATGAACCCGGCGCGGGAGGTCTACGTCGACGGCGATCTGGACGTGCGCCTGACGTTCGCCGAGCTGAATGCGCGGTGCAACCGCATCGCCAACGCCTTCGTCGCCGCGGGCGTCGAGAAGGGCGAACGGGTGGCGCTGCTGCTGATGAACAGCGCGGAGTTCACCGAGGCGTATTTCGCCCTCGCCAAGATCGGCGCCGTCGTGGTGCCGCTCAACTGGCGGCTGGTGCCGGACGAACTCGCTTTCATCCTGAAGGACAGCGGCGCGAAACGGCTGATCTTCGGCGAGGAGTTCCTGGAGAGCGTGACGGAACTGCACGCGCTCGGGGACGCGACCGACCTCGACCATTGGCTGCAGGTGGCGGGTAGCCAGGACACTGCCTTGTTTGCCGAGAGCTACCAGGCATTCCGGGACGCCGCACCGGACAGCGAGCCGCCCCTCGGCGCGACCGGCGACGACATGCTCTACATCATGTACACCTCCGGGACGACGGGCCTGCCGAAGGGTGTGATGCACACCCACGACACGTCGATCTGGGCGTGCGTCACCCTCGCGGCGACCACCTACTACCGGGAAACGGACCGCTTCCTCTCGCCGCTGCCCATGTTCCACGTCGGCGCGCTGGCGCCGATCACGCTGAACGTCTACCGCGGCATCACCACCATCGTGATGCGCAGCTTCGACCCCGTCCGGGCGTGGGAGCTGGTGGACCGGGAGAAGGTCACGATCGGCCTTGCCGTGCCCGCCATGCTGAACTTCATGCTGCAGGTGCCGAACCTGGAACGCTACGACCACTCGCAGTGGCGCTGGTGCCTGTCCGGAGCGGCGCCGGTACCGGAGTCGCTGATCGAGGCGTACGCCGAACTCGGCCTCGAGATCCACCAGATCTACGGGCTGACCGAGAGCTGCGGCCCCGCCTGCCTGATCGATGCCGAAAACGCGTTGGTGAAGATCGGTTCCACGGGCAAGGCGTTCTTCCACACGGACGTCAAGATCGTCGATGCCGACGGCAACGAGTGTGCGCCGAACGTGAACGGCGAGGTCATCCTGCGCGGCGACCACGTGATGAAGGGATACTGGAACCGTCCCGACGCCACGGCCGAGACGATCGTCGACGGCTGGCTGCACACCGGCGACGTGGCGCGCATGGACGAAGACGGGTTCGTCTACATCGAGGACCGCATCAAGGACATGATCATCTCCGGCGGCGAGAACGTGTATCCCGCCGAGATCGAGAAGGTGCTCCAGATGCACCCGAAGATCTCCGAAGCCGCCGTCATCGGACAGCCGAGCGACAGGTGGGGCGAGTCGCCCTTCGCCATCGTCGTGCGCAACGACGAGTCGCTCACCGAAGCCGAGGTGCTCGAGTTCTGCAACGGGCGCATGGCGCGCTTCAAGCAGCCGGCGGCGGCGACGTTCGTCGACGAGGTGCCCCGCAACCCGAGCGGCAAGATCCTCAAGCGCATCCTGCGCGAGCAGTTCCCCGGGCCGGCGGCGGTATAGTTCCGCCCCGGCGACACGGCAACCGGCACAGGAGTCGACGATGGAACTTGCGGAACTCGAACGCCGCCTGGGTCCGTTCTGCGAGGCGATGTACGAAACGGACTCCGTGCGCGTCTTCGACGTGCACAAGATGCCGGGGCACGCGGGGTTTTCCTACGGCTTCAGCGTGGCGGCGGACGGGCGCAGCGAAGGCTGGTTCATCCGCATCCCGCCGCCGAACGTGAACTGGCGGGGGACCGCTGACGTGCTGCGCCAGGTGGAAGTGCTGAATGCCCTCGACGGAACCGACGTGCCGCATTGCAGCGTGCGGTGGTCCGGCTCGGACCTGACCTGGTTCGGGTGCCCGTACTTCGTGGTGCCGCAGCTCGAGGGCGACGTGTTGCGACTCGGCCAGGGCGAGTGGGGCGCGGAACTCTCGGACGAGGCCCTGCACGAGCTGGGCCGGCAGGCGATGGGAGCGCTCGCCCGCATCCACAAGGTGGATCCGGCGAAGACGCCGTATCTCGGCGACCCGGTACCGTTCGCGGAGGACGTGGAGCGGTGGGACCGCTTCTACCAGCGCGCGGCGGACCCGGAAGCGCTGGCACGTGCACCGGACTGCCGGCGGCGCCTGCTCGACACGATCCCGCACGATGCGCCGGTGGGCATCTTCCACGGCGACTTCCAGACCGCCAACCTGTTCTGCTCGAAGGAGGCGAGGCTCCTCGCCGTGATCGACTGGGAACTGACCGGCGTCGGGGCGACGCTGAACGATGTCGGCTGGATCTGTACGTTCAGCGATCCCAAGGCCTGGGCCAGCGGGCGGGCACTCGGGCGCCCGATGTTCCTCGATCCGGACACCCTGGTATCGCTGTACACGGAGGCCTACGGCGACCCGTTGCCGGACCTGCGTTGGTTCCGGGCACTGGCGGCGTACAAGTTCGCCATCATCACGGGATTCAACCTGGGTTTGCACCGACGCGGGAAACGGCCCGACCCGAGTTGGGAGCAGACGGCGCTGTCGCAGACGCCGTTGATCGACCGGGCGCTGGAGTTGTTGGGATGAAGGTTCTGGCGCCTGGGCCTTGGCTACGGACTGACGAGGGCCGGCAGAATCGCGGACCGAAACGCTGGCCAGCGTCGTTCGGGTTCCTCTTTCTGACCACGATGGCGTGCGCCGGATGTCAGGCCACGCTGATTGCGAACGAGCGGCCAACCGGCGCTGAAGTCGTCACCGCGGCCGCGGAATACCTGGGCAGCATGGGCGAGGGGACATGCGGTGACGAGGGCTGGTCCGCGGCCTTCGTCACGAACAGCGAAGGGACGCTGCGTACCGCGATCACCTGCGGATCGGATATCAGCGTGGCCGAAGTGCTCGTCGAGACCGACGCGCCGCACGCCCCTGCGCCCTCCCGTGCATCCGTGCGCCTGGCGAGGGCGGTCTTCTCCATCGCCAGTGAGCGGGAGGAACGTCTCGACGCCGCCCGAAGCGCGCTGGAACGAGCGCTGGAACGAGCGCTGGAGCTCAGCGAAGACTGCATGGACGAGGAAGCTCACGCGGTGTCCGAAACGAATGTGGACGACGCCGGCCGGACCATCGAGATCAGGATCGAGTGCGGTCGTCCCTGAAGGTGTTGGGTAACTCTTGAGCGGGGCTCCGCAAGGAACCCCTGACCGAGTTTGTGCAGTATGAGTTCGCCCGTTTTCGATCTGGACCGCTTCGCGGAACTGCTCCTCTTCACGGCGCTCGCCGGCGCCTGCATTCCCATCGGTGCGGGCCTCGCCCGTATCGAGCGCATTGGTCCCGACTGGCTGGAAGAGGAGTTCCGGCACTTCGTGATCGCCTTCGGCGGCGGCGTACTGGTCGGCGCGGTGGCGCTCGTGCTGGTCCCCGAGGGCATCGCCTGGGTGGCCGATCCGTTCGCCGTGACGGCGCTGTTGCTGGCTGGCGGTGGAGCGTTCCTGTTGCTCGACTGGGCGCAGGCCAGGACGCACCGGGTCACGCCCCAGTTCAGCGCCATGGCCGCGGACTTCCTGCCCGAGTCGCTCGCCCTGGGTGGCATGTTCGCCGTCAGCGGGGAAGGCGCGATTCTGCTGGCGGTCCTGATCGGCCTGCAGAACCTGCCCGAAGGGTTCAACGCGTGGCGTGAACTGGATGCGGCCGGCGTTCGCGCGCGCACCGCGCTCGGTCGAATGATGGGTCTCGCGTTGCTCGGCCCGGTCTGTGGCGCCATCGGCTGGTTCTGGCTTGCCGGACACCCGGCCGTGCTCGGCGCCGTCCTGCTCTTTGCCGCCGGCGGCATCCTCTACCTC
Source organism: Candidatus Azotimanducaceae bacterium (assembly GCA_965248075.1). Lineage (GTDB taxonomy): Bacteria > Pseudomonadota > Gammaproteobacteria > Pseudomonadales > Azotimanducaceae > VXNE01. Next base: position 116,788 of record CBDFIL010000002.1, read on the forward strand.
ACGTTCCAGGACATTGCGCCCCAGGCGCGGCTGGAACGACACTGGGCGCCGGCGCTCGGCGCCGTGCTGGGATTTGCGCTGGCACTCGTCGGGGAGTTGGTGCTGGGGGCTTCCGCGCCGTAGGTGCCCGTAGCGTAGCGCTGGACGACCTGGGCCTCAGGCGTCGGGACACCCGTCGCGCTCGATCTGCACGGTCGAGTGGTCAATGCCGAAGCGCGTGTTCAGCAGGTCCTTGATCTGGCTGGTGGCGGCCTGGCCGTCGGTCGCGAGATCCAGTCTCGCGTGCAGGGTGAGCAGCGGCTTCTCGTCCGTCAACGCCCATGCATGCACGTGGTGGATGTCCAGCACACCCGCGACATCTGTCGCCAGCGCGGCACGGATCTCCTCGAGATCGACGTTGGCGGGTACCCCCTCGAGCAGGATATGGCTGGACTCGCGCAACACGCGCCAGGCACCGCGCACCAGGATGGCCGCGATGACGATGGCAAGGAGTGGGTCGGCGTACAGCCAGCCGAAGAGCAGCACACAGGCCGCTGCGGCCATCGCCGCGACGGATCCGAGCAGGTCTCCGAGCACGTGCAGGGCCGCGCTGCGCACGTTCAGGTTGTGTGACCCGTGCAGCATCCGGTAGACGACCACGTTGATCACGAAACCGATGGCCGCGACGATCAGCGCCGGGACCGGCAGCATGGCCTCGGGCGCACCGAGCCGGCTGAAGGCCTCGAAGAGGATGCCTGCGGCCAGACCGAAGAGGGCCAGGGCGTTGATAAAGGCCGCCAGTACCTGGAATCGGTGATAACCGTAGCTGAGTCGGGCGTTCTGCTCGCGGCGCGACAGGCGCATTGCGTACCAGGACAGGCCGAGGGCGGATGCGTCGAGCAGCATGTGCCCCGCATCGGCGAGGAGCGTCAGGGAGTTGGCGAGCCAGCCGCCGACCGCCTCTGCGACCATGAAACCGGCGATCAGGAAGAAACTGCGTCCGAGGAGTCGTTCGTTGCGCGTATGAGGGTGCACGACGTCGCCTGCGATCGACTCAGCGCAGTCTCTTGCGCATCCGGATGGCGGCTTCGATGCCGCTGTAGTACTTGGGCACGAAGTCCGCTTCCTCGTATCCCCGAGCGCGGTAGAAGGCGCGTCCCCCGGTGTTCCGGGCCCGCACTTCGAGTTTCAGGCGGGCGATCCCGGCGACGGAGGCCGTTTTCTCGAGCCAGCGGAGCAGCTCGCTTGCCAGGCCGTGCCGGCGCAACGAGGGATGCACGGCGAGCAGGTTGAGGTGGGCGCTTTCCAGTTGGTACTGCATGATGCCGAAGCCGCCGATCACGGTGCCGCGCCAACGGCCATCGGCCGTCCGGTGCTCGGTACGACCGGCCGGGGCGGGCGAGTGGACGCCGTTGCCCGAGGATCGCCGGCAGCGAGCGCAGAGCACGACCGCCTCGGGGTCGCGGATCATGTTGAGAATCGCGGGGGTGCGCCAGCGCCAGTTGAGGCCCTGCTCGATGTAGTCCCGCGACATGCGGGCGAGCACCGGGGCCTCGTCGCGCTTGGCGAGGCCGAGCTCCTTGGAAACGAGTTCCATGGGTCGATTATTGCAGAAGCTTGAGGGCGCGGGCGTAGGCGATCGACAACTGCGTGCAGTCGAACTGGATCTCGCGTCCTGTGGCAGCGTCCATGGGTCGCGTCCTCTGCTCGGTCGGCGCGTTCGAGTGTAGCGGATGGAAGTGCGCGCGGCGGTGCCCATGCAGCCCGGCGCGGCGCCTGTGATAGAGTCTCGCGCTTTTCCGGAAGGGGGGACACGAGCGTGGAATTGAACAGGATCCGGCTCGATTTCGAGGACTCCGTTGCCGTCCTCACGTTCAATCACCCCGAAGTGCTCAACGCCATCGGCCCGGACATGATGCAGGGTCTTGCAGAAGCGATGGTGGAGCTCGAATCCCGCCCGGGAAACGTTCGCTGTCTGCTGATCACCGGTGCCGGACGCGGCTTCTGTTCCGGCGCAAATCTCGCCGGACGCGGGGACGGTAACAACACCCGTCGCCCCGGCGGCACCCTGCGCAACTTCTACCACCCGCTGCTGCTCGGACTGCGGGATCTCGACATGCCGATCGTCACGGCCGTGAATGGGGCGGCGGCGGGTGTCGGGATGAGCCTGGCCCTGATGGGCGACATGGTCTGTGCCTCGAAGCAGGCCTTTTTCCTGCAGGCGTTCGCGCGCATCGGCCTGGTGCCGGATGGCGGAGCGACCTTCGTCCTGCCGCGCCTGGTGGGTTGGGGCAGGGCGGTGGAGCTTTCGCTGCTCGCGGAGCGGCTGCCGGCGGAGAAGGCGGCCGAGTGGGGTCTCGTCAACCGGCTCTATGACGACAACGACGCGCTGATGGCAGGCGCCATGGAGCTGGCGCAACGGTTGGGTAAGGGTCCGCGGTCGCTGTCGCTGATCCGCAAGGCCTACTGGGCGACGTGGCACAACTCCTACGAACAGCAACTCGATCTCGAAGCGCAACTGCAGTCCGAAGCCGGTGCGTCAAACGATGCCCGGGAAGGCACCCTGGCCTTCCTGGAGAAACGCGACGCCCGATTCCAGGGCAACTGATCCATGCCGGCCAAGACACGTGACAACTGGAGAGCAAGCATGTCATTGAAGGGGCGAGTTGCATTGGTGACGGGGGGCGGCCGCGGCGTGGGCCGTGCGATAGCGGTCGCGTTGGCGGAGGACGGCGCCGATGTCGCCATCAACTACCGGCGGGACCACGATGCGGCGGCCGAGGCCGTCGAACTGGTCGAGCGCGCCGGCGGCCGGGCGCGCGTGTATCAGGCTTCCGTGGACGACTTCGAGCAGGACCGGGAGATGGTGGAGGCGGTGCACGCCGAGATGGGGCCGATCAGTATTCTGGTCAACAACGCGGGTATTGCAAGCCGCGGCAACTCCGTGGTCGACACGGACATCGCGGAGATGCAGCGCGTCGTCGCGACGCACGCTTTCGCCCCCCATTACCTCAGCAAGCTGACGATCCCGCGCATGCGAGAGCAACCACGGGGGGACATCGTGATGATCTCCAGTGCCGCGACCCGCGGCCTGGGCGCGAACGGCGCCCCGTACAACATGGGCAAGACCGCCCAGGAAGCGTTGGCGGCGACGCTCGCGAAGGAAGAGAAGCGATACGGCATCCGGGTGAACGTGGTGGCGCCGGGGCTCGTCGAGACCGAGATGGGCCGGCGCCTGGTGCGGGCGACGACCGGCGTGGAGGACATCCGTACCCTCGATGCCGACAGCCCGTTCGGCCACGTCTGCCAGCCGGAGGACATCGCCAACGTGGTGCGTTTCCTGGTGTCCGACGCCAACTCCTACGTGACCGGCGAACGTCTGTACGTGGACGGGGCCGGGCCGTACGGCTGAGGCGCCGCGGCGGGTGTGTCGGGCTTGACCCCGCCCGAGCGTTGCAGGACGATCGTCCGAGGTTCGCAACGGAGGGGAAGCCCATGGCGGAAGCCGCCCACGACACCGTTTTCTCCACCAGCCGCGCGAGCGTCGCGCTCGGCGCGCGGGTCGAAGGCATCGACCTCGGTGAAGCGGACGGGCGCCTGGTCGCCGACCTGCACGACCTGCTCCTGGCACACCACCTGCTGGTCCTGCCGGGCCAGCGACTGTCGCCGCTCGAACTGGCGGATTTCGGGCGCCTCTGGGGCGACCTGCTGACGCACCCGGCGACGAAGCACCCGGACACCGAGTACGTGCAGTGGATTGCGCGCAAGGGCCACAAGCACCGGTTCTTCCGCGGCGAACATCCGTTTGGCGGTGGGTGGCACTCCGACATGACCTGGCATCCGACGCCGCCGCGCATCACGGCGCTGCACGCCCGCGTCCTGCCGGGCGAGGGCGGCGACACCGCCTTCTCCAACCAGCATCTCGCGTACGAGACCCTGGATGAGGAGCTGCGCGAACGCATCGAGGGGCTCGAGGCGTTCCATTCCGGCAAGGTCTTCGGACCGGAGGTGGAGGAGTCGGTGCACCCGGTGGTGCGCACGCACGAGGAGACGGGGCGCCGGGCGCTGTACGTGAACGGGAACTTCACGAAATACATCGTCGGGATTCCCGAAGAGGAGAGCGAACGGCTGCTCTTTCGGCTGCTGGCCCACGCGAGCCGCCCCGAGTTCGTCTACCGCCATCGCTGGGACGTCGATGACCTCGTGCTATGGGACAACCGCTCCGTGATGCACTACCCGGTCACCGACTACGGCGAAGAGCGGGTGATGCACCGGATCGTCGTGCAGGGGGGCAAGCCCGTGTAGGGGACGGGCTTGTCCCGTCCCGGCGCGACCTACGGTCGCGTTGCAGTTTCGCGAGCGCGAAACTGCGCGTTGACGACGAGGTTCCGCGACTTCGGGGACGGGCGACCGCAAGGGTCGCCCCTACAGGCGGAAGCGGTGCGGTCCGAAGTCGGCCTCGTAGAACGGCGCCACCATCTGTCCCGGCGGAATCAGCGCGTCGATCGCCCGGGTGTCTTCCTCGGTGAGTTCGATGTCGGCGGCCGGGAGGTTGTCCTCGAGTTGCGCCATGGTGCGTGGGCCGATGATCGGGCTGGTGACGCCCGGCTGCGCCATCACCCAGGCCAGCGCGTATTGCGACAGGGTCACGCCGCGGTTCCGCGCGAGGGGTTCGAGCCCTTCGATCACGTCGAAGATGCGCTGGTTGTACCGTCGCCGCTGCATCGCATTGGCATTGGCGAACCGGGTTCCCGCCGGCGGTTCCTCGCCGCGGCGGTACTTGCCGGTGAGAAGCCCGCCGCCCAGCGGGCTCCAGGGGATCGTCGCCACGCCGTAGGTGCGCGCCATCGGCATCAGTTCCCGTTCGACCCGGCGGTCGAGCAGGTTGTAGGGCTGCTGTTCGCAGACGAAGCGGTTGAGTCCGTGCTTCTCCGCCGCCCAGAGGGACTCCACGAACTGCCAGGCCGCGAACGTTGACGTGCCGATGTAACGCACCTTGCCCTGGCGGATGAGGTCGTCGAGGGCGCGCAGCGTCTCGTCGATGGCGGTGTCCGGCCGGGGCCGGTGGATCTGGTAGAGGTCGATGTAGTCGGTCTGCAGGCGTTTGAGGCTGGCCTCGCACGCCGCGACGATGTGCCTGCGGCTCGCGCCGCGCATGTTCGGATCGTCGGCATCCATGGCGCCGTGGAACTTGGTCGCCAGCACGATCCGGTCGCGCTGGCCGTTGCGCACGAGCGCTTCGCCGGTGACCTCCTCGCTGCGACCGCGGCCGTAGACATTCGCGGTGTCGATGAAGTTGATCCCCGCGTCGAGTGCCCGGTCGATGATCGCGTAGGACTCGGCGGGCTCCGTGCGCCAGCCGAACATCATCGCTCCGAGGCAGAGGTTGCTGACCCGGACGCCGGTGCGGCCGAGCAGGCGGGTTTCGATGGGCATGTCGTGATCCTCGTACGGGCGGGTCCAGTGCGGTCGCGGCAATGCTACCCGACGATGACCGCCGGCAGCGCGGCCTGCGGCGCTATTGCGGCGCAGGCCCCTCCCGCGACGCGACGCGCAGACGCGCTTCGAGTTCCGCCACGCGCCGCTCCGCGGCATCTGCCCGGCGCTGGGTGGCGGCGGCGCGCTGGAGTTCGCTCTCGGCGCGTTGCTGCTCGCTGTCGGCGCGCTGCTGCTGGGCGACGGCACGCTGCTCCGCAGTGGCGGCACGCTGCTCCGCAGTGGCGGCAAGCCGTTCGGCTGTGTCCGCACGGACAGTCTCCTCCTCGAAGACCGGCAGGTCTCGTCCGCGCCGAGGATCGAAGAGCCGCAGACTGCCGCGTACCAGGTGCAGTTCTACACCGAGTGCACTCGCGAGACGAGGCGTGCCGTCCGTTTCGGTGATCCCGGCGATGGGCCGGTACGCGTCGTCGACCAGGCGTGCCCCCTTCAGAACCGGGTCCAGATAGTCGCCCGTGGGGTCGTACTGCCAGTATTCGGTGACTCCGAGCCGCCGGTACAGCTGCCGCTTGCGGCCCTCGTCCTCGCGCCGCGTGGTTCGCGAGGTGATCTCCAGCACGAAATCCGGCATGCGTCCTTCGTGCCATACCAGCCAGTTATCGCGGGGCGGCAGCTTCGGCGCACCGAGGACCACGAACACGTCCGGGACGACGGATTGGCGCGGGTCGCCCTCGACGAAGTAGAGCAGCATGTCCATGCCGACGTAGACGTCGGGACGATCGGCGAAAAAGTGCTTGAGGCCCTGCCAGGCGTTGACCGTGGCGATGGCGTGTCGTTCCGTCTCAGCCAACGGCTTGCCATCGCTGGACGGATACTCGATGACGAGTGCGGCGATAGGCGTTTCGGCTCTGGTCATGCGCTATTCTCCGCAACGGGGCGCACGGTTCGGGCACCGTAACACAGGGTCGCGGACGGGCGTAGCGGTCCTCGGGCATGCGGCGATCCTGCGGTGGCCGACGGCGTGTTCGGGGAAACGGTGGAGTTTGACAAGACGGTCTGCCGCTCCGTTACGACGCGAAACCCGCAACCGCTGGCAGATCAATCCCGGGTGTGGCGCGAGCGCTTCACCACCGACGCCGTGAGACCTGGCGCGCATGCCGCGCGCGATGCCCGGCCAGGTGGCCCGAGTGGAAACTACTCCTTCTCCTCCTCTGCCCGAGCCCTCGACAGCGCCGCGGCCACCAGCCCTGACGGTGCCGCGACGATGCCGAGCCCGCACACCAGCACCAGGAACGTGAACACCTTGCCCCCGGCGGTGACGGGATAGATGTCGCCGTAGCCGACGGTAGTGAGGGTGGCCACCGCCCACCAGAGGCTGTGCAGGATCGACTGGAAGTGCTCGGGCTGCGCGTCGCGCTCGAAGTAGTAGATGCCGACCGCGGAGAGGTAGAGCAGGATCCCGGCGGCCAGCAGAAACAGGAGGATTTCCTCCCTCGCGAGTTGCAGCGCCCGCATGTAGCGGTTGATCGCCGTGCTGTAGCGGAACACCTTGAGGATCTGGAACACACGGAAGATGCGCACGACGCGCACGACCAGGAGGTCCACGCCGCCGAGCGAGATGTAGAACGGCACGATGGCGACGAGATCGATCAGGCCGTAGAAGCTGAACACGTACCGCCATTTGCGTGTCGCCACGAAGACCCGCAGGCCGTACTCCATGGTGAACAGGACGGTGACGACGGCTTCGATCGCGCCAAGTGCACGCGTCGCCGCCGGTGGCAGACCGGGCAGTGTCTCGACCGACAGCGCGATCAGTGAGCAGACGATCAGGGCGAGCACGACCAGGTCGAACGTTCGCCCGGCACGGGTGTCGCCGCGCTCGACCATCTCGACGAGACGCGCCTTCATTCGGTCGACCCCACCTTGTACGAGAGCATCCCGCTCGAGGTCCGCATGGTAGCGCGCCGCCGGGATCGCGTTGGGCCGCGCCGGCGCAGCGTCCGCTCAGAGGAGGCCCTGGACGTGCAGAGAGGCCGAACGCGCCAAAGCGGCCAGGTCGTAGCCGCCTTCGAGCGTGGAGACAACTCGACCGTTCGCGTAACGGTTCGCCGCATCGACGATGAACTGCGTGATCCACCGATAGTCGTCGTCATCGAGTTCGAGGCCCGCGAGCGGGTCGGCGCGATGCGCATCGAAGCCGGCAGAGACGAGCATCAGCTCGGGCCGATGCGCTTCGAGGGCTGGCAGCCAGTCGCGCTCCACCGCCGTGCGGAACGAGCGGCTATCGGTGCCCGCGACCAGGGGCGTATTGACGATATTGGGTCGCTTTACGGTCTGCCGGATGCCGGGATAGTAGGGATACTGGAAGCTCGAGCAGACGAGTACCTCGGGACGGTCCTGGAAGATCTCGACGGTGCCGTTGCCGTGGTGGACGTCGAAGTCGAGGATCGCGACGCGTGCCACTCGCTCGAGTGCCGTGGCAGCGCCGACCGCGATGCTGTTGAAGAGACAGAAGCCCATGACCGTACGGGATTCCGCGTGGTGGCCGGGCGGGCGCACGGCGCAGAAGGCGCGCTCGGCGGTACCGTCCAGTACGCGTTCGACGGCTTCGCCGACGGCGCCGGCCGCAAGCCGCGCCGCGTGCAGGGAACCCGGACTCATCACCGTGTCGGTCTCCACCCGCACGAAGCCGGTCTCCGGGGCGACGCTGGCGATGGCCTCGACGTAGCGGGGGTCGTGCACCCGCGCGAGGGCGGCGTCCGTTGCCGGAGACGGCGTGCGCACGGTGAGCTCATCGAGGAGCCCGTCCGCCCGCAGGCGCTCGACCACCGCGGCGAGGCGCGCCGGACGCTCGGGATGCCCCGATGGGGTGCGGTGCTCGAGACAGTCGTCGTGGGTGAAAAGCTCGGTCATGCGGGCTCTAGCGGAAGTTGAACGCCAGCACGTTCACGCACCAGGGCGGCACGGCGTCCCGGTGCGGCAGGTCCGGGAAGGGCTCGCCGACGATCCACCACACCTCGTCGTCCTGGACCACGTACGCGCGTTTTGCGAACGCCGTGACGTAGACCTCGCAGCGGTGGCTGCCCGGTCCCTGCTCGGGAAATGGAACCAGTTGCTCGAAGAGCTCGCTCCGGTCGGAGTAATACCGGCTTGGCGCCCGGAGCCAGTCGAACTCGCTCGCAACGAACCACCAGTCTCCGTGGTGGGTGAGTTCCACGTGTCCGGCCCCGAGGACGGCCGCTCCGAAGGCGATGTTGGAGGCAATCGCGTTGGCGGTCACGACTCCATCCGGGAACACGCCCGCGGCGCGGCGCCGGACGAAGTCGAGGCGACTCACCGGCACCGGGTCGATCAAGCGCCCTCCGCGGGCTCCGCGGCGCGTGCCACGCCCCGCACGCCTTCTTCGGCTTCAAGGCGCGCGAGGTGCCGCGCATGCCGGTCCGGACTGAAGAGGGCGAGGCACGCGAGCCCGAGGGCGGCAAGACCCGCGATCAGCAGGAAATCCTGCGACCAGGTGAGGCTCGCCGCAACGCTGCCGGCCAGGAAGGCGCCGGCGGCGCGGCTCAGGTTCGCGATGGACATGTAGATCGCGAACTGGGTCGCGGCGATGCCTTGGCGGCAGATGTTCATGAAGAGCGCGATGATCGCGATGAACACGATCTGCGAGGTGATCAGGTACGCGACGAGGCAGGCGACCACGAACACGTGGTCGTCCCACAGCTGCTCGAGTCCGGCGAAGACGAGGGACACGAGAGCGGTGCCGGCGATGCCGAGCGCGAGCAGGCGCTTGCCCCCGAAACGGTCGATGGCGGGGCCAAACAGGACGCCGACGAACGCCGCGAGCAGGCCCAGGGGTCCGTACCAACCCGAGTAGACATCGTCCGCGTAGCCGAGTTCCTGCACGGCGAAGACCGGCGCGATGGTGATGAAGACGCCGCCCGAGGCGCGTGCGAAAAACTCGGCCGTGATGAGTACCAGGCTCATCGGCAGGATGAGGGCGCGCGCGATGTCCGGGAACATCCCGAAGAACCCGCTGGGCGGGGGACGTCCCGGGGTGGCCTCGCCGGCGGTCCAGGGCAGCAGCCGCTCGCCCTCTCGCTCGCGACACACCGTGACGAACGCGAAGATCGCGGCGACGGTGGCGGCGCAGACCAGGGCCGCCACCCGCAGGCCGTACTGCGCCAGCAGCACCCCGCAGATCGAGATGAACGCGGAGGACCCGACGGCCTGCCCGAACGCCATGAAGGCGTTGGCGCGGCCGCGCTCCTTGTCGGGCAGGAGATCGATGGCCATGCCGTCCACGGCCACGTCCTGCACCGCCGCGAACGACATCACCACGAAGCCGACCAGGGTGAGCATGCCGATGTCCGTGGGGTCGGGAATGAAGGCCAGCGAGAGCATCGACAGGGTCAGCCCTCCCTGCGCTGCCAGCACCCACGGCCGCCGCCGGCCCATGGACGGAATGCCGAAGCGGTCCATGAACGGGCCGGAGACGAGCTTCAACGCCCACGGCAGCGTGACGACGCCGACAAACGTCCCGATTTCCCCGATGGTGGCCCCCTGCGCCGCGAGCCACGCGACGAGGGAGATCTGCAGTAGTCCGATCGGCACGCCCTGCGCGAAATACAGGGCGGTGAGCGCGCCGAAGCGGAGCCGGCGGGAGTTGGCCAGTATCATTGTCTGAGTCCCTGTTTTCTCTTGTTGCGAGCCGATCCGGGCACGCTGGGTACATAGTGGAAGTAGGTCCTGGCGATCTCGTCGGGCAGGGCGCCGAGTTGCACCTGGCAGTCGTCCACGAAAGCGTGCAGCGCTTCGCCCGCCAGGTCGTGCACGGCCGCCTGCTGCAGATAATCGATCATGGCGTTGCAGACGCGTAGCGGGTCGTCGCTGCGTGGCAGATGCCGGAGGCCGAACATGAGCGATTGCAGGCAGCTGGCGTACGAACGCGGCTGCTGATCGTACTTGAACAGGAACTCCAGCACCGCGGGACCTTCGACCGGGGCCTGCATCGACGCCTGGTAACCCTGCAGGGCGTACAGCGATCGCAGCACGCCGCGCCACTGGATCGGCTCGAACGGCTCGTCGCCGCTGCCGGCGCCGGAGCGCACGTCGATGATGCGGGTGGTCATGTCGGCCCGCTCGAGGTGATTGCCGAGACGGAGGAACTGCCATTTCTGATCGTGGGTCATGTTGCTCGAGAGAAAGCCCTCGAGCTGCTGGACGCGGCGGGTGATTCCTTCGAGCGCCTCGACCCGGCGGCTGCGCGAGAGCTGTCCGTGCAGCTCGGACCTGGCGTACTGGTACAGGTCGTTGACGTATTCGAAGGTGACCCGCGGCATCGTGTCGCGGGCGGTGCGCATGTTCTCGAGGGCACTCGCGATGGAACTGAGTATCGAGGAGGAGTTGCGGGGATCGCTCGCGAGGTAGCGCACCACGCTGCGCTCCGTGGCGTCGTCGTAGAGGGTCGAGAAGAGCGCGTTCGATCCCGTGATCTCCAGGCGCACGCGCCAGTCGAGCGGCCGCCGAACGGGGAGGTCCATCAGGAGGTCGGCGTGCACGGAGATCAGCCGGGCGGTGCTCTCGGCGCGCTCGATACAACGCCCCATCCAGTAGATGCGCTCGGCGACCCGGGACAGTGTCTGCAGCTTCATGCGTTCACCGGTCCACCACCCATGTGTCCTTGCTGCCGCCTCCCTGCGACGAGTCGACCACCATCGAACTCTTCCGTAGTGCCACGCGCGTGAGTCCGCCCATCGTGACATAGGTGTCCTCGCCGGACAGGATGAAGGGCCGCAGGTCCAGGTGGCGGGGCTCCAGGCGGCCCTTGATGAGCGTGGGCGCGGCCGAGAGCGTCAGGAACGGCTGCCCGATGTAGTTGCGCGGGTTGGCGCGGATGCGTCGTCGAAAGACCTCGCGGTCCCGCTTCGTCGCTTGGGGGCCGAGCCCATGGTGCGGATAGTGAGGTCCGCGGCGGTCTCACGGGCCGCGAGCCGTTCGTCGGTCAGTCGTCCGAGCACGCGAAATAGGGCACCGACCCCGGTACGGGCCCGCCCGTTGGGCGCCACGATTTCGTCCCAGATACCCTGGGCGTTATATGCTTTCCAGTCTATGGGCATGGAGTGCTCACGATGGTAGCAGCCCCCGGGAGCCGCCGTTTGAGGCGCCGCCCCGGACAGCGAACCCGGGGCCGCCGGAGAGCGTGCCGCGCCCCAGCCGGCCGGGGCCGCGCGGTTGCAGTGGGGGCATACCCGCGATGGCGGGGTGACGGGGGTCTGAAGTGAGCGGAAATCCAGTGGGCGGGCCTGCGCGCGTCCATCCGCGAGAAGTCCGGCCGAGTGCCGCGAGAGCCACGCCGGGAGAGTGCGTGGTCGGTCTGAGCCCCCTCCCACCGACCGTTCCGTCCGAGCTGGGGCACCTTGGGGTCTCCCCGGCCCGACAGACCGCCAGCCCGTGAGTTACTGCCTGGCGATCCACACCGACCACGGACTTGTGTCCGCGAGCGATTCTCGCACACCCGGCGGTGTCGATCAGGTCAACACCTACAGCAAGATGCACCGGTTCGAGGTCACCGGCGAACGGCTGTTCGTGCTGCTCTGCGCCGGCAACCTCGTCCAGGACATCCAGGCGAGTTGGTCCGCGACGGTCGCCCAGGGCATGCGGGATCTGCCGCGGTTTCCCTGGGAAAGTCCGGACCTGTTCGATTCGCCATGAGCTATGCGGCGCTGCACCGCCAGTTCGAGCGCGTAGGCCACCTCCGCCACGCCCAGGCGATGCTGTCCTGGGACGAGGCGGCGATGATGCCCCCGGGAGGCGGTGCGGAGCGGGCGGAGGCCCTCGCCGAACTCGCCCGCATCGAGCACGAGCGGGTAGCCGACGAGCGTATCGGGGAGTGGATCGAGGCGGCGCAGGCGGATGGGGGTCTGGACGTATGGCAGGCCGCCAACGTGCGCGAGATCAAACGGACCTGGCGGCGTGCCCGTGCGTTGCCGGCGACGCTTGTTGTCGAGTCGAGCCGGGCCAACACCCGATGCGAGCAGGTCTGGCGCACGGCGCGTGCCGGCAACGACTGGGAGGCCGTTGCGGCGCCGCTGGCGAAGGTGGTGGCGTTGGCGCGGGAGCGTGCCGCGTGTCTGGGAGACGCGCTCGGGCTCGATCTCTACGATGCCCTGCTGGACCAGTACGAACCCGGCATGTCCCGGGCCGTCATCGACCCGATCTTCGAACGGTTGAAGGAGGCGCTGCCGGACATCCTCGAACGGGCGCTCGCCACCCAGCCGGACCCGCTGCCGATGCACGGGCCATTTGAGGTGGCGCGTCAGACCGAGCTTGCGCACACCCTCATGGGACGCCTGGGTTTCGATTTCGATCGCGGCCGGCTCGACACGAGCCACCACCCGTTCTGCGGCGGCCGGCCCGACGACACGCGCATCACGACGCGCTACAACACGGACGACTTCCTCGAGTCCCTGTTCGCCGTCCTGCACGAAACCGGGCATGCGATGTACGAGCAGGGGTTGCCCGAAGCCTGGCGCGGGCAGCCGGTCGGCGAGTCCGGTGGCATGGCGCTGCACGAGAGCCAGTCGCTCTTCATGGAGATGCAGGTCTGCCGTGGTGCGGCGTTCCTGGCGTTCGCGGCCCCGATCGTGCGTGCGGCATTCGGGCGCGACGCGGCGGATCCGGCCTGGTCGGCGGACAACCTGCAGCGGGTGGCGACCCGTGTGCAGCGCGGCCTCATTCGGGTCGAGGCCGACGAGGTGACGTATCCCCTGCACATTGTCCTGCGCTACGAGATCGAACAGGCGCTGCTGGCCGGGGATATGGACGTGGACGACATCCCCGCCGCGTGGGATGCCCGGATGCAGCGGTATCTCGGTCTCGACACGAAGGGGGACTTTCGCAACGGCTGCATGCAGGACGTGCACTGGTTCGCGGGCCTCATCGGGTACTTTCCGACGTACTCGCTCGGCGCCCTGATGGCGGCGCAGCTGTACGCAGCCGCCGCCCGGGACGTGCCCGGGATGGGAGAGGCGATCGGAGAGGGCGAGTTCGCGGGGCTCCTCGGCTGGCTGCGTACGCATGTGCACTCCCGGGGATGCCTGGAGAGCACACTTCAGATCGTGCGCGCCGCCACCGGCGAGACGCTCGGCGTCGACGCATTCCTCGCGCACCTGAGCCGGCGCTACGGCGGCTGATCGGGCATGGGGCGGGTGTCCCGACAGGCGACAGGTTGTACACTGCGGCTGTTGGTTGTGGTCACCCTTTCGGAGATCGCATGCGGTGCGAGGCGTCGGGAATTGCGCTGCTGGTCTTGGCGGTCGCGGTTGCGGCGGGCCTCCCGCATGCGGGGGCGGCACAAGACCAGGACGATGGGCCAACGGGAGCACCGGAGACGCCGCCGATCGATGTCGAGACGATTCTCTCGACGCCTCTCGATCCCAGCGAGTACCAGCAGGCGAGGCGGTGCGTCTCGTCGCGGAGGTATCGCACGATCGAGGTGCTCGACGAGTTCAACGTGCTCTTCGTCGGACGGCGCGAGACGTGGCTCAACCGACTGCGCACGCGTTGTCCCGGTCTGGAGTCGTACATGATGATCTATCTCAACCTGAGGGGCAGCCGGGTGTGCACCCTGGATCACTTCCGGGGCGTGGAGCGGTCGGGTTTCGGGATCCCGACGCCAACGTGTGTGCTGGGCGACTTCGAACTGATCGACGAGACGCAGGTGGAGGGGCTGCGGGCCGCGATCGAATCCGAGCGGGACGGCAGGTCGGCGGGGCAAGGCATCCCTGCGCAGGAGGGCGAGGGGTGAGGAGCGCCGCGGCATGGTTGCTGGCCGCTGCGCTCTGGGCCCCGGTGTGGGCCGCCGAGGGCGGCAGTTCCTCGGAGGTTCCACCTCCCCCGGCGGTCGACGAAGGGTCGGCCCCCGCCGGCGAGCGCGACCTCGACGCGGTCATCGCGGAGATTCTGAGCGGGGATTCGGTGGAGGACTACGACTCCTCCGCGGATTGCATCGCCCGGTCACGCATCAGCCGCACGGAGATACTCAACGAACGCTTTGTGGTCTTTCACCTGCGCGGCGACGAGAAGTACCTCGTTCAGTTCCGGCGCCGCTGCCCGGGGCTCCGACGCAACGGCACCATTCGCCTCGAAACCCGCTCGTTTCGCGTCTGCGCCATGGACACGATCCAGGGCTTCTACGAGATGGGCATCGGTAGAGGCACTTGGGGGGCGAGCTGCTTGATTCCGGGATTCGAGCCGGTCACGCGGGAGCAGGTGGCGATCCTCAAGGAGGAGTTGCGGCGGTCGCGCTAGCGTTCTGTACGTCGCACCCAAGGGTATGTTCTCCGCGAAGCCCGCCGAACCAGGGCCTCGATGCCGTTGCGCGGCGCCAGCCACGGTGAGTGCGCAAGCGCCCGGGATGGGAACAGGTCACTTGATCCTGGGGTCAAGCATCGGCGCATTCGTCGTGGGTCTGGCCTTCGCGACGGCCGCGGCAGCGCAGGAGCGCTGTGGCCCGGCGAGCTACGACGTCTCGACGCTCGAGGGCCGGGACATCGAGGAGTTGTCCGGGCACGCCATCGAGCGGGGCCGGGGCTATCGGGTCCGCGACGTGGCGATCGTCCGGCAGCCCATCTTCGCGACCGACCGTCCCGACGAGAACAATGGCCTCTTCCGGGCGGCGAACCGCTACCACATCGACACGCGGGAAGGGGTGGTCGCGGACGTCATCCTCTTCGAGGCGGGGCGGGAAACCACCTTGCAGGCGCTCGAGGAGAGTGAGCGGACGCTGCGCGGAAAGTCCTATCTCTACGATGTGCGGGTCTTCGTGAACCGGATCTGCGACGACGGCATCGAGGTCGCCGTGGTCACAAGGGACGTGTGGACCCTCGCGCCGCAGCTCAGCTTTACGCGGACCGGGGGCGAAGACAGCGTGGAGTTCGGCCTGTCGGACGACAACGTCGTCGGTACGGGCTCCCGGCTGGGGGCCAGCTACTACGACGATCTCGACCGCAGTGGGGTCGCGTTCTCCTATGTCGATCCCAACGTCGGACACGGGCGGACGCAACTCGCGGCCACGGTGCTCGACAACGACGACGGCGGGCGCTGGGCGCTCGAACTGGCTCGGCCCTTCTTTTCCCTGGATACGCGCCGGGCCTGGTCGGTACGCATGGACGCAAGGGAGAGCGAGCAGGGGCTCTACCTGCTCGATCGCAAGTTCGCGGTCTTCAACGCCGAGACCCGGTCGTTCGAGGTGTTCCGCGGCTTCTCGCGCGGACTTGTCGACGGCTCTGCCTCGCGCTGGTCCTACGGCTACCGCTACGAGGATCGCGAACTCCGGCAGCTCCGAGGCGCGCCCCGCCCGCATCGCGATCGGACGTTGGGCTACCCCTGGCTTGGTTTCGAACGGGTGGAGGACGACTACGCGAAATCGCGCAACGTGGACCGGTTGCAGACCACCGAGGATATCTATCTCGGGCGGCGTTTCTCGGCGCTCGTCGGCTATTCGGACAAGGTGTTCGGAGGCGACGGCGAGCGCCGGCTGATGCTGGCCGGTCAGTTCCAGGACGGGCTGCGTAGCGGCGGCGCACGACACCTGGTGTTGTTCGGGGCCCAGGCCGACGGTTACGTGGCTCTCGAGGGCGGGGGCCTCACGGACTTCCTGGCCGAGGCGTGGGTGCGCTACCGCTACCGGCAGACACCGCGACTCGCCTTTCATGCGAGCGGCGTCCTGAGCTATGCGAGGAGTCTGCGCCCCGACCGGCAGCTACTGCTGGGCGGGGACAGTGGCCTGCGCGGTTTCCCGAACCGCTACCAGGCGGGGGACCGGCGCTTCGTACTCACCTTCGAGGAACGCTATTTCTCCGACCTGTACCTGTTCCGGATTCTGCGCGTGGGCGCGGCCTTGTTCGCCGATGTCGGGCGGGCCTGGTTCCCCGACGATCCCGGCGGCGAACCGCTCGGCATCATCGCGGACGCGGGCATCGGTCTGCGGTTCGAGTCGACGCGCACCCAGCGTGGGCGGGTGCTGCACCTGGACTTCGCCTGGCCCCTCGCGGACGGTCCGGGCATCGAAGGCGCAGAGTTGACTCTGACGGCGCGCCAGGCGCTGTAGGGGCGACCCTCGTGGTCGCCCGTGTCGAGGCCGTGCACGAATTCGAAACGGCTTTGTAGCGCCCCATAGCCGGTCCGGCACTCGCTCGCGAGCTCGCTACGCACCGGCGCGCCTCCGGCCCAGCCACGCCGTCCTTGCGTGGAAGTTGCACCGGCGGTCACTGCGTTCCCTTGGCGCGACTTCCATGCAAGGGGCGACCCTTGCGGTCGCCCGTGTCGGGACCGTGCACGCATTCGGAACGGGACGGGACAAGCCCGTCCCCTACGGGCCGACGAGCCCTGCGAGCTTCGAGAGCGCTGCGCCGAGGTCGGGCTCGTCGGTGAGGACAGGGAGCATGGGGTCGCCGACGCGTTTCATGCGGGTGACGGCGTTCTCGATGTGGTACTTCGGATTGCCGAGGCGACCGTTCAGCTCGGACCACTTGAGCGGCATGGAGACGGAAGCGGCCGGCTCGGCGCGCGCCGAGAAGGGCGCCACGATCAGCTGTCCGTGGCGGTTCTGCAGGTAGTCGATGTAGACCTTGCTCTCGCGCTTGCGCACGGCCCGGACGATCGTGCAGATCTCGCCGCGGCGCGTCACGACGACGCGCGCGAGCAGTTCCCCGAGAGTCCGGGACTGGTCGTGGGTGAGGCGTCGCGCGAGGGGGATGAGGATGTGCAGGCCGCTGGCGCCGCTCGTTTTCAGGTAGCCGGGCAGCTCGATCTCGTCGAGCAGCGCGCGGATCTCCTTCGCCACCGCGATGACGTCGGCGAACGGCGCGTCTTTCGGATCGAGATCCAGGACGCACCAGTCGGGGTGCTCCAGGCGGTCGATGCGGCTGTGCCAGGTGTGGATGGGGATCGCCCCCATGTTCGCGAGGTACCTCAGGGACACGGCATCCTCGACCATGAAGTAGTTGATGTCGCGGTCTTCGGTTTCGGTCCACAGTGCGGCCCGTTTCACCCAGTCCGGCGCGAAGTCGGGTGCATCGCGCTGGTAGAAGGACTTGCCGTGGATGCCGTCGGGAAAACGGGTCAGTACCAGGGGCCGGTTCACAAGGTAGGGCAGCATCCACGGGGCGATGCGCTCGTAGTAGTCGACCAGGTCGCCCTTGGTGAGCCCCTTCTCGGGGAAGAAGACCTTGTCGCGATTGGTCACCGCGACGGTGCGCACCTCGACGGGCCCGGCTTCGACGGGACGCGGATCGTCGAAGGCCCCGATGCATTCCCCGGGCGGCTTGTCGTCGCGCAGGCGTCGAAACGCCGGCTGCCGGAGGCGCCCATCTAGGGTGTATTCCTTGTAGGCGACCTCGCAGACGAGCCGGGGAGCGACCCAGTGGACATTCCGGTCCGCGGCAAGCGCCTCGCCGGACGGCAGGCGCCGCAGGCGTTCGTCGAGTTCGGCACGTGCGCGCACGTGCAGGCCGGCGCCGACACGGCCGCAGAACACCAGGGTGTCGCCCCGGTACTCGGCGAGGGCGAGGGCTCCGAGATCCTCCGGATTCGACTTGTTCGGCACCCACCCGGCGATGACGAAGTCCCCGGTGCGTTCCGTGCGGACCTTGACCCAGGCGTCGGAGCGACCGGCGCGGTAAGGACTGTCCGCCCGTTTGGCCACCACCCCTTCGAGGCCCAGTTCGCGCATCGCCGCGAACGTACGGATGCCGGCGCCCTCGACATGTTCGGAGTAGCGCAGCGGACCGGTGGAGGGCAACATCGCGTGCAGCAACGCCTTGCGCTGGAGCAGGGGCAGGTCGCGCAGGTCGTGCCCCAGGGACTGCGGCAGGTCGAATGCGTAGTAGGTGACGGGTAGCGTGTTGAGGGCCTGGGCCACACTGATGGCGCCGCGCAGTCGCGCGCGCTGCTGCAGGAGCGAGAAGTTGGGTACGCCCCGTTCGTCGTGCACGACCGCTTCGCCGTCGATGACGAACTGCGAGAACGGGAGCCGGCGGGCGGCCTTCTCCACCTCGGGGAAGTTCGCGGTCAGCACGAGCCCCTTGCGGGACCGCAGCGTCACCGCGTCGCCGTCCCTCTCGATCAGGAGCCGGTAGCCGTCGTACTTGATCTCGAAGATCCACCCCGCGCGATCGAAGGCTTCTCCGGAGCGGGCCAGCATGGGCTTGACCGGGTGCCCGTCGTTGCGCGGCGGCGTCGGGTCGATCCCGCGGATGCGCTCGGCGAGGCGCCGTTCGACCGCGGCCGGGTCCGTCATGTCGTCGAGGGTGAGCCCCGACAGCACCGAGTCGTCCGCCGGCACCGTCTCGCGCGCCCACTCGTCGCGCTCCTTGATGAGCAACCATTCCTTGCCGTCGCCCGCCTCCCGCTGGCGGGGCCCCTTCATGCGCACCAGCGTCCAACGCCCGCGCAGCTTGTGTCCGCGCAGCTCGAAGAGCAGCTTGCCCTTGTCGAAGCCGGCGTCGAACGGCTCGAGTTCGATATAGGTGCCGCGGTCCCAGACGATCACGTAGCCGGCGCCGTAGTTGCCTTCCGGTATGCGGCCCTCGAAGTCGGCATAGTCGAGCGGGTGGTCTTCCACCAGGGCCGCGAAGCGCTTGTCCTCGGGGTTCGGCGAAGGGCCCTTGGGCACGGCCCAGGAGCGCAGCACACCGTCGATCTCGAGCCGCACGTCCCAGTGGAGATGGCTGGCCTGGTGCTGCTGGACCACGAACGCGCGCGGTCCGGACCCGCTTGGCGCTGCCGGCCCGGCATCGCCCGAGAAGGGTTCCGGTGTCGCGCCGGCCTTGCGCTTGGCGCGATACGTCGAGAGGTTGTCGGGGGCTGTCCTGGGCATGGGGAGGAAACCGGGGCGCGGCGCGGCTCAGCCTCCGCGGGACGCGAGAAACGCGTTGTCGGCTTGGCCTGGACGCGCCTTCGCGAGGCCGGACGGGCCCCGTCCGACCGCGTTTTCGTCCGCCCCGGAACGGGGCGTCGCGCTGGACGTGGATGCGGAACTGGTGTAAAGGTACGCGCCACGTGAAGGGAGACCGGACGTAGCCATGCCCGCACGCGCCATTGGGACTGGCACCATCTCTTTCGGGTTGGTGGCGATTCCCATCAAGTTCTATTCGACCGTCGACACCACCGCCACGATCCGCTTCAACTATCTGAGCAAGGACGGATCTCGGCTGAAGCAGCAGTATATCCGTGCCTCGGACGGTCAGGTAGTTGACCGCGAGGACCGTATCCAGGGGTACGAATTCATCAAGGGTCAGTACGTCACGTTCACCGCGGACGAACTGAAGGCGCTGTACGTCGAGTCGACGAATGCCATCGACATCGCGGAGTTCATCCCGCTCGCGGAGGTGGAGCGACTCTACATCGAGCGCGTCTATTACCTCGGTCCGGACAAGGGCGCCGCGCGGTCGTACCACCTGCTGAAGGCGGCCCTCGCCGAGACCGGTCGGGCGGCGCTGGCGAGCTACGCCGCGCGGGGCCGCAGCTACCTCGTGCTGGTGCGCCCGATGGGCGACGGACTCGTCATGGAGCAGTTGAAGTACCAGGAGGAGTTGCGCGCGTTCGACGAAGTGCCCCTCGAGACGGTCGATGTGGCGGACGGGGAACTTGAACTTGCGGTGCAGATCATCGAGCAGCGCGCCAATACGGCATTCGAACCGGACAAATACCGCAACGATGTCCGCGCCCACATGCAGGAGGTGATCCAGCGCAAGGTCGACGGCCAGGAGGTTTCCGTCGCGCCCGAGGAACGGGCGGAGGCGAAGATCATCGACCTCATGGAGGCGTTGAAGGCATCGGTCGCGGGCGCCGGCGAGAACGGTGCACAGGACGACGACGGCCCACCGCGACCCGCCAGGCGGGCGCCGGCGAAGGGCGGCACTGCCGACGGCGGCACCAAGACCAGGAAACGATCGAAGGCACGCAAGGCATAGGGCACCGCCAACCGTGAGGGCACTGGCAAACGCAGGCACGGAGGAGTCGGGCGGTTACACCACGCGTGAGGTGGCCGGCCTCACGGGCTTGACCGAGGGTCAGGTCCGTCAATACGTCCGGCGCGGCGTGGTCGAATCGGAGCGCGCCGGTAGCGGCTACCGGTTCTCCTTCCAGGACGTTGTCCTCCTGCGCACCGCGCGGAGCCTGCTTGCCGCGAGAGTGTCCGTCGGACGGACGATCGCCGCACTGCTCAAGCTCAAGCACGGACTCGACGGGGGTGGTTCGCTGGCGTCGATGCGCATCCTCGTGGATCGCGACGAGGTCGTCGTGCGCGAAGAGTCGGCGCTGTGGGACATCGACTCCGGCCAGGGACACCTGGACTTCGCCGTCGGGGACGTGGCGACGGAGGTCGCGACGCTCGCCGAGAAACGGCGCCTCCTGGAGACCGAGGACTTCGAGGACCTCGGCAGCGACGAGTGGTACAACTTCGGCCTCGACCTTGAGGAGATGGATCCCGCGCGCGCGCCGGATGCCTACACCCGCGCGATCACGATCGATCCCCAGAACGCCGACGCACACGTCAACCTCGGGCGGCTGTTCCAGCTGAAGGGCGATCTCAAGAGCGCGAAGCGCCACTATCAACTGGCGTTGGCAGCCGCCCCGGACCACCAGCTCGCGAGTTACAACATGGGGACGGTGTTCGACGAACTCGACGAGATGGAGACGGCGTCGGAGCACTATCATCGCGCGCCCGACGTGCCGGATGCGCACTACAACCTCGCCAGGATCTTCGAGATGCAGGGCGACGAAGTCTCCTCGCTCCGGCACCTGCGCAAGTACCGGCAGTTGCTCGAGCGCAGCAAGGTCTGAGCGCCCCAGGGCCGACCCGCGCTGCGCTTCGGATCGACCGATTGGCGGCCGCGGCTCGATGGGGCCGAACGGCGCCCGCCCTCAACCCTCGTAGGAAACGCCCGCCTCGAGCAGTTTCGCGGGCGTCATGGACCCGCGCTGGCAATCCACGACGTCCTCGAACCGGAACACGTAGAAGACGTCACGCGTCGACTCTCGTACACGCAAGGACAGGTGCTCGTCCTCGGGGAGGGACTTGAGCGTGCCGCCGTAGTCACACACGGCCTGCAGCAGCAACGCCTCGAGGTCTGTATCCGGGACATGGTCGCTGGCATCCTGCCCGGCGGGCGTCTCGACCTGGCCGCCGGCAGAGAGACGCTGGTATTCGGCGTCGATGCGCGACTGGAGTGCCTCGTGTTCGGCATCGAGGCGTTCGATCTCGGCTTCGAGCGCGCTGACGGTTTCCTCGCCTTTCTCTTCCTGCTGTCCCCTCGCGATCCCGAGTCGGGTCTGCCAGACGAGGGCACGCACCGTGCGCTGCTGATTTCGCAGGGCGCGCTGCTGCTCGCGCAGCTCGTTCAACACCTCGAAATCGGCTGTGCGATGTGCGACGCCGGGAATGTCCAGGTCCGCGAGGATCTCGTGCACCATGTGCGGAATGGTGACGCCGATGTCCTCGTCCTGGATGATCTTCACCACCCGCGCGCGGCCAGCCCCGAACCACCCCTTGCGGACGGCCATCGAGAGCAGCACGCCCTGTGCGGCCAGGTAGTCGGCCTCCACGTCCCACACGCGTACCCCCGGCGCGTTGCCGAGGGCCGCCTGGAAGACATCTTCGGCGACCGCCATCTCCTGGCGCAGGGCGTCGAGGTGCGCCGGCGGCGCGGCGCGCACAGAGCCGGTCGTGGCCACGGCGACAAGCGCGAACAGCAGCGCGGCCCGGGATGCGTGGTCGAAGCGTACGGTCATCGTCGATTCTCCGGTGGATTGCCGCGGGTGCTGACGCGCCGGACCAGGTCGTCCAGCCGCCGGCTGTTGTGGAACTGGTCGGTGACGAGGTAACGGAGGCTCTCGTCGGCGGCGAGGGCCCGACGGTCCATCTCCGCCGTCAGGACGGTGGCCAGCGCGGCGAGTTCCTGTTCGCGTTGTGTGCGCGTGGCTTCCACTACCGCCTGCAGGAGGAGGGTGCGGTCCAACTCCTGGCGACTCTCGAACTCCGCGCGGAAGCGTTCGAGCGCTTCGTTGACGAGCAGTTGTCGGGCCTCCCGATCATGCTGTGCGACGACCGGCGCGGCCCCCGGTTTCCCCGGCGAGCCCACGACCGCGAACACGGCGAGCGCCAGCGCCGCCGTGCTGGCCGCGACGGGAAACCACATGCGCCAGTCGCGCCAGGGCGGTCGCTCGATCACGGACGGCCGCCACCGTGGCACGGGCACGTCCTGCCACCCGTCGGCGCGCGTTCGCCAGGCGCGTATCGCCTCGACATCGGCCGTACAGGTGGGACAACCGTCGACGTGTTCGAGCAGGGCGGCGCGTTCCTCCGGCGCCAAACGACGTTCCGGACGATCCTCTTCCCCGACGAGTTCGAACAGGCTCGAACGGGCTTCCTCACAGTTCATCGTGCAGCTCCGGGAAGGCCTTGAGTTTTCTGAGCGCGCTGTACAGGCGCGTCTTTGCGGTGTTCGGGGAGATGCCCAGCCGCTCGCCGATCTCCTCGAAGGTGCAGTGCTGGAAGAACTTCAGCTCGACGACGTGCCGCTGGGCGGTGGGCAGCGTCGCAAGGGCCTGCATGATCCGCTGAGTCGTCCGCGTGGTCATCGCGGCCAGCGCGGGGTCGAAGGCCGGGCAGGACGGTGTCTCGGTGTTCGCGTCGTCGAACGGGCTCGTGTCGCGGCGACGCCGCAGGTAGTCGGTGCACCGGAAGGACGCGATGCGGAACAGCCAGGCGGCAAAGGCGCCGTCGCCCCGATAGCTCGCCAGATTGCGGTAGACGCCCAGAAACACCTCCTGCACCAGGTCCAGGGCATCGTCCGGATGCCCGACCATGCGCAGCGCGTAGTTGTAGATGCGCCGCTCGTAGCGTTTGACCAATGCCGTCCATGCGCCGTTGGAACCTGCCAGGGCACGTGTAACCAGCTTTTCGTCCGAAGTGGTTAGCAACATCCCTGCCGCCCGGTTCAATCGTTGGAAATAGTCGTCCGGGGAGACGAAAAAGTTTGGCCGGCGCGCCCGGAAGTCGCAATGCGCGGTGGTGTCATGCGTCCGCCGACAGGCGAAGCAGAGCGGTCAGGCGGCGTTGACGAAGTTGTCGTAGCCGGCGAAGGCGCTGTGTTGGTCGATGAGCGACTGTGCATGCTCGCGACAGCAGCCGCAGCCGGTGCCCACGCCGAGTTGCTTGGCGAGCGCGTCGAGGTTGCCATGCCCCTCGGCGACGGCGGCCTCGATCTCGGAGTCGCGGACGGCTTGACAGAGACAAACGTACATGACGGGCGCGACTCTAAATGAGAACGATTAGCGAATGCAACCCCCAGAGTTGTCCAACGCTATGTGAGCCTGAAGGGGTAGTGCGTTTCCAACGCTAAGTGAGCCTGAAGCGTTCGGTTTGGACGATCATTCGGAGGATGATCGTGACGCTGCAGACCGAACGGCTCCGCACGGTGGAGCAGATCAGGGGCTTTCTCGACGGCAACGGGGAAGTGGGTTTCGCGCCGCTGGACCGGGACGAGGCTTACGGGTTCGTGCGTCGGACTCTGGTGCGTCTGGATTACGATGCGCTGGGCCGCGCGGGCAAGGGCACGGTACGTGAGTTCCTTGGCAAGGCGACGGGGCTGTCGCGCGCCCAGGTCACGCGCCTGATCGGGCAGTACCGGGCGACCGGACGGGTCGAGGACCGCCGCGCGGCGAACAGCGGCCGGTCGTTCGAACGGGTGTACACGGCGGCGGACATCCGCCTGCTGGCCGAGGCCGACGAGATCGGCGGCCAGCTCTGCGGTCCCGCGGCCTGCGAGGTGCTGCGCCGTCAGTACGAGGTGTTCGGCGATGCGCGCTTCGAGCGGTTGTCGCGGCTGTCCCCGTCCCACCTGTACAACCTGCGCCGGTCGAAGACTTACCGCGCGCGGCGGACGACCGTCGACCACACGCGGCCGACCACGGTGCGCATCGGCGAGCGTCGGCGGCCGGACCCCGCCGGCAAGCCCGGCTACGTGCGCGTGGACACGGTGCATCAGGGTGACCGGAACGGCGTGAAGGGCGTCTACGACATCAACCTGATCGACGAAGTCACCCAGTTCGAGCATGTCGGCGCCGTGGCCGGGATCGCCGAGACGTTCCTCGTCCCGGTGCTGGAGGAGATGCTCGTCACGCTGCCGTTCGTCGTCGTCGGGTTCCATGCCGACAACGGTTCCGAGTACATCAACCGCCAGGTTGCCGCAATGCTCAACAAGCTGCATGTGCCGGACTTCACGAAGTCGCGCGCGCGGCGCTCCAACGACAACGCCCTGGTCGATGCCCGCCGTCCCGGCGGGTTGCAAGAACGCCAGCGTGGTGCGCAAGTGGCTCGGCCACGACCACATCCCGCAGCGCTTCGCGCCAGAGGTCAACGCCTTCGCCCAGGGCGTGCTCACGCCGTACCTGAACTACCACCATCCCTGCCTATTCGCCACGGAGGTCCGCGACGGCAAGGGTAAGGTGCGCCGCCGCTACCGGCGCCAAGACGTGGCGACGCCCTACGACAAGCTCAAGTCGCTGCCGGACGCCGAGCGCTTCCTCAAGCCCGGCGTGACCTTCGCCGATCTCGACGCGGTCGCCTACGCGATGTCCGACCTCGAGGCGAACCGCCGCGCGAACCGCGCCCGGGACGAGCTGTTCCGGACCATCGGCCGCGCCGTTGCCACTGCGGCGTGAGCCGCGCCTGGCGCCGTACCTGAACCGCACGCCGGGGGCCAGCCCCCGGACCCCCGCCCTCGCCGGGAGGCAGGGATCGGCGGTCTGGAATGCCACTCCGACAACGCGTGCGGGAACTGCCGGCCTCTCCTCGTCCCAAGAACGCGGTGACCGCCGATCCCTGCCAAAAGGGTACTCTCGCCGCAGGCGCGTCAAGGGTCCGCTACGCCGATCGCGACGCCTCGATACCGTGCCTCCGCCCGCCGCCGTCCCCGGCAACTACGACCTGCCAGCCCCACCGCCGTACCAGCGTCGCGATCGCCCTTGACCCGCCGCCAACGCCCGTCGTGGCAACCAACGTCCTCTGCTCACGAGCGCTTCTGGACAACGGGCGTTGCCCTCGCTCGTCGCGGGACCTACGATGCCTGCAACACCACGTCCGAACCGGCATCCGAGTTCAATGCGAGGGCCGCCTGTTCAGGCTCATCTTCTCATTGGAAAACGCTCCCCCTTTTTGAGGAAGTGTGTCAACGCAAAGTTGAAATGTCCCCTTTTCTCCAAAGCTCAAAGGTCCCCTTTTCGCCGTCCCGGGTCTGCTGTGCGCGAGTGCCCTCCGGCGTGCTCATGATGCGGTTGCGGGAGTCGGCGAGCTCTCGGACGGCAACTCCCCCGGGGAATCCCCCGGGAAATCCCGCGCCTTCCAGAGGTAGTACACCACCGGGTAGAGCACGAGGACGACCAGGCCCGAGGTGAGTACGCCGCCGACCAGCGGCGTCGCGATCCGCTTCATCACGTCTGCCCCCGCTCCGGTGCTCCACATGATCGGCAGGAGTCCGATAACATCGGTGGCGATCGTCATGAGTATCGGGCGTACGCGGCGCACCGTGCCATCGCGGATCGCGCGGGCGAGCGCGGCCCGGTCCGTCAGCAGGCCGCGTTCGCGCTGTGCGCGCACCGCGAGGTCGAGATACAGCAGCAGCACCGTGGCGGTCTCGGCGTAGAGGCCCGCCAGGGCGACGATCCCGACCCAGACGGCGATGCTCAGGTTGTAGTCGAGCGCGTAGAGCAGCCAGATCGCCCCGGTGAGCGCGAACGGTGCGCCGGCCAGGACCAGGAGGGTCTCGAAGACGGACTTCCGGCTGGCGTAGACGATGGCGGCGATCAGCAGCAGCGTCAGGGGGATCACCAGCGCGAGGCGCCGCTCGGCGCGTTGCATGTACTCGTACTGGCCGCTCCAGGCCACGGTGTAACCGGGCGGAAGGGCGACCCGGGCGGCGACGGCCGCGCGCGCCTGTTCGACGTAGGTGCCGATATCCACATCGCGCAGGTCGACGTACACCCAGGCGTTTGGCTTCGCCCCTTCACTCTTGATGCTCGGCGGGCCGACCACGTATTCGGCACTGGCGAGCCGCCCAAGAGGAATCTGCGGACCGGCCGGCGTGGGCACGAGCACGGCCCGCAATGCCGGCAGGTCGTCGCGTAGCTCCCGGCTGTAGCGCAGGTTTACCGGGTAGCGCGCAAGGCCTTCGACCGTCGTCGTGACGTTCGTCCCGCCGATGGCGATCTGAATGACTTCCTGAACGTCGCGAACGGTGAGGCCGTATCGCGCGATCGCGTCGCGGTCGATGCGAAAGTCCAGGTAGTTGCCCCCCATCACCCGCTCGGCATATGCGGCGACGGTTCCGGGCAGATTCCGGACGACTGCCTCGATCTCCTTGCCGAGCCGTTCGAGCTCCGCCAGGTCGGGACCGGCGACCTTGATGCCGACGGGTGTCCTGATGCCCGTGGAGAGCATGTCGATGCGCGTCCTGATCGGCATCGTCCAGGCGTTGGTGAGCCCCGGCACCTGGATGGCGGCATCCATCTCCTCGGTCAGCCTTTCCGGTGTTATCCCGGGCCGCCACGCACTCTCGGGTTTCAGCAGGATCGTGGTCTCGATCATCGACAGGGGCGCCGGGTCGGTCGCGGTGTCCGCACGGCCGAGTTTGCCGAAGACGTGCTCGACCTCGGGGAAGGTCCGCAGGATCCGGTCCGTCTGCTGCAGGATCTCGGTGGCTTTCGTGATCGATATTCCCGGCAGCGTCGTGGGCATGTAGAGCAGGTCTCCCTCCCAGAGCCGCGGCATGAACTCCGACCCGAGGCGCGCGAACGGCACTGCGGTCACGGCGAGCCCGAGGACGGCGGCCGCGAGAACGAGGGCCCTGAAGCGCAGGACGCCGTCCAGAATCGGCCGATACAGCCACACGAGCAGGCGGCTGACCGGGTGCTGGTCCAGCGGGCGAATCCTGCCCCGTACCCAGTAGCCGACGAGTACGGGAACCAGGGTCACCGCGAGCAGGGCGGCCGCGGCCATCGCGTAGGTCTTGGTGAAGGCCAGCGGCTTGAACAGCCGGCCCTCCTGCGCTTCCAGGGCGAATACCGGCAGGAACGAGACCGTGATCACGAGCAGTGCGAAGAAGAGCGTCGGACCGACCTCCCGCGTCGCCTCCGTGACCACCTCCCAGTGCGGCCGTCGGCCCCGGTTCCGGGCGAGATGGTTGTGCGCGTTCTCCACCATCACGATGCCGGCGTCGACCATGGTCCCGATGGCGACGGCGATGCCGCCGAGGGACATGATGTTGACGCTCAGCCCCTGCACGGACATCGCGACGAACGCGGCGAGGACACCCAGCGGTAACGTGATGACGGCAACCAGGGCGCTCCTGATGTGGAACAGGAAGAGCACGCAGACGAGCCCCACGATCAGCAGTTGCTGCGTGAGGCTGACCCGCAGGCTGTCGACGGCCCGCTCGATGAGGGCCGTGCGGTCGTAGGCCACTTCGACCTCGACCCCCTCGGGTAGGCCGCCCTCGACTTCGGCGAGCCGCGCCTTGACGTCCTCGATGACCTGCCGCGTACCGGCCCCGTGCCGTACCACGACGATGCCGCCGACCGTTTCGCCTTCGCCATCCCACTCGGCGACACCGCGGCGCATCTCCGGTCCGATGCCTACGGTGGCGATGTCCCGGAGCAGGATCGGGGTGCCGGCGGCGTCCACGCCGAGGGCGATCTTCTCGATGTCCTGCGTGGACTCGATGTAGCCGAGCCCGCGGATCATGAACTCCTTCTCCGCTACCTCGAGCACGCGCCCGCCCACATCGCTGTTGCTGCGCTGTATGGCCGTGCGGATCTTCGAGATCGGAATACCGAAGGCGCGCAGGCGGTTGGGATCGACCGTGATCTGATACTGGCGCACGAAGCCACCGATGCTGGCGACTTCGGCGACGCCGGACACGCTCGCCAGTTCGTACTTCAGGAACCAGTCCTGGATCGAGCGGAGCTCGCCGAGGTCGTGGCGGTCGGACTTCAGGACGTACATGAACGCCCAGCCGACCCCCGTGGCATCGGGGCCGAGCGAAGGTGTGACGTCCGGGGGCAGCCGGCTGCGGACGTAACTCAGGGTTTCCAGGACGCGGCTGCGTGCCCAGTACAGGTCCGTACCGTCCTCGAAGATGACGTAGACGAACGAGAAGCCGAAGAAGGAGTAGCCCCGCACGGTGCTGGCCTTGGGCACCGCGAGGAGTTGGGTGGTCAGCGGATAGGTGACCTGGTCTTCGACGATGCGCGGCGCCTGCCCCGGATATTCGGTGTACACGATGACCTGGACATCGGAAAGATCGGGGATGGCGTCGAGCGGCGCCCGGTACAGCGCCTGGACGCCCACGGCGGCGACGATGAGTGCGGCCAGGACCACCAGGATGCGGTTGTGGATCGACCAGCCGATGATGCGTTCAAACATGGCGGGGCTCAGGGGTGAGCGGGGGATTGGCGTGGCGTCGCCGTGCCGTCGCCGCCGCGTAGCAGTTGCGAGATCGCCGCCTGCAGATTGCTTTCGGAGTCGATCAGGAACTGCGAGGAGACGACCACGCGCTCACCGGGCGTGAGGCCGGCCGTGACCTCCTGCATGCCGTCGGCGGCCAGGCCCAGACCCACTTCGCGCGGCTCGAACACGCCCCCGCCGCGGTCCACGATCACGACCGCCCGGGCGCCGCTGCGCAGCACGGACTCCGCCGGCGCCACGACGGCGTCCTGTGCACCGTCCGCCTCGATGGACACGTTCACGTACATCATGGGACGCAGCGCGAGGTCCGGGTTGGCGATCTCCACGAACGCCGTCAGCGCCCGGGTCTCGGGATTCACGGCGGAGCGGAAGAACAGGATCGTGCCGGTCCAGCGGCGCTCCGGAAATGCGTCCACCTCGATGGACGCGACGCTGCCCTCGTGCACGTGTCGCAGGTCCTCCTCGTAGAACTGGGCTTCGGCCCAGAGCGTCGAGTGGTCCGCGATCTTGAGCACGGTCATGCCCGGCGTCAGCTTCATGCCCTCGAGCGAATCGCCCATCTTCTCCACGATGAAGCCGGCGGCGGGGGCCAGGAACTGCACGGTCCGGGAAGCCGTGCCCGCGGCTTCCAGCGCGGCGATTTGCGCTTCGGTGACATCCCAGTGGCGCAACCGCTCGCGTGTGGCCTCGAGCAGTGACCGGGCTCGTTCCACCGCGTCGGGATAGGCCCCGCCCTGTCGCAGGCGCTCGACGTAGTCGATGGTCGCGAGGTATTCCTGCTGGGTCGTGACGAGTTCCGGACTGTAGATATCGAACAGGACGTCGCCCCGTTCGACGGATTCGCCGACGTTGTTGACCCGGGCTCGCTCGATCCAGCCCTCGAACTTCGTGTTGACGGAGACGACTTTTTCGTCGTTGTGAGCCAGGACTCCCACCGTTCGGATCGAGAGCGGGACTGCCCCGCGTTCGACCTCAGCGGTGCGCACCGCGAAGTTCTGCAGGAACCGCTGGCTCACGCGTACGGTTCCATCGTCGGCGTCGGCGGCGTCGTACACGGGGACGAGGTCCATGCCCATCGGCGACTTGCCCGGTCGCTCCGAACGGTAGTTGGGGTCCATCGGAGCCCGCCAGTAGAGGACCGTGCGTTCCCCGGATGCGTCCTGGCGTGCGGGTGCCGGACCGCAGTCGGGACAGTTGCCCTGCTCGTGGCGGACGACGCCGGGAGGCCATGCCCAGCCGAAAGGGTTGGGGGCGAACAGTGCGGTTGCCGCCACGCCGAGCGCCGCGCCGGCCAACAGGAAGAGGAGACTGCCGGTGAACCGCTTCATGACCGTTCCTCCGGAAAAGCGGAGCCGATCGCACGCTCCATGTCCGCCAATGCCTGCATGTAGTCGGACTCGAGGCGCGCCAGTCCGAGCTGCACGTCGAGCAGCACCTCCTCGCTGTCGAGCAGGTCCAGCACGCCGATGGTGCCGGCCGAGTACGCCTCCTCGGTGGAGCGCAGGGCCTGTTCCGCCTGTGGGAGCAGCGCCCGTTCGAACAGCGCGATCCGGTCGGCGATCATCGTGAGGCGCGCACCCGTCGAGCGCACGGCAGCGTCTACCTCGTTGACGGTACGGCGATGGGCTGCCCTGGCAGCCTCAAGGCGCGCGACCGCCTCGCGCACGGCCGCTCGGTACCGACCTCGGTAGAGCGGAACGTTGATGCCGACCGTGAAGCTCGCGGTGTCTTCGCCGTTGTCGCGCGGGGGCGCGAGCCGCCCGGGCCGGTCGCGTCGCTCGTCGACGAAGCCCCAGGCGGCGCCCAGCGTGACGTCGGGCCAGTGTTCTCGCCGGGCGAGGCGCACGTTGTCCTCCTCGGAGTCCACGCGCAGCCGCGCGGCCCGGATCTCCGGTCTCCGGGTCCGTCCGAGTTGGTGCAGCCGGTCCTCGTCGACGGCGGCGACCGGCAGCGACGCGAGCCGCGCCTCGGGGACCGGGTCGTGATTGGGTCGGTCGCGCATTGCGTTCAGACCTGCCTCGACTTCGACGCGGCGTTGCAGGAAGGTGTTGCGACGGCTCAGCACTCGGGTGATCTCGGCCTGCAGCTTCACGACCGCCTGCTGCAGGCCGACGCCATGGGAATAGCGCGCCTGCGCCAGGGACTCGTAGAGGCGCAGGATGTCCTCGTCGCGTGTGGCGATGCCGATCGCGCGGTCGAGGTAAGCCAGGTCGTAGTAGGCGAACTTGACCTGGCGGACGATCTCGGCACGACGCATGGCGACTGTCTCGTCCTGGGCTGCGGCCAGTTTGCGGGCGACGGCGCCCCGGTCGGCCCGCTTGCCGAACCACGGAATCCTCTGGCTGACCGCGATGCCGGCCTGTTGCGGGCCGACCCGTGTCTCGGGTGGCTGACCGTGCCAGGTAATGGACAGGGTCGGATCGGGCAAGGCCGTGACCTGGGGGATGCGATGCCGGGCCGCCTGGCCGTCGAGCAGCGCCTCGCGAATGCCGGGGTTTCTCTCAAGGGCCTCTGCGATCAGTGCCGCAAGCGTGTCGTCGCCGTAAGCCGTGTAGGGCGCGCCGTCCGCCCGCGCGTGGGGCAGGAACAGTACGAGCCACCCACAGGCGCAGGCGGCTGCCGCTTTCGCGATGGACATGATCTTCCTCCGAAACGTTGGATCGATCCCGGCCGAGCGCGGGTCGGTGGTCCGCGGGGTCCGGGGTCCGGTCGCGGGATTACCGCGACGTTTCGAAGTTGGCTAGTTCAGCAGTTTGTCGAACCGATGTACCGGCGTATCGGGGCTACGCCAGGGACGGATGGGCACGGCGGCATGGCGCAGGGCCGCGGGTTGCGGGGGTACGGCATCCGGGAACGGCGCCGGGACCTGCACGAAATCGTCCGACGCGTTCGGCGGCTTGGCCGGCAGCGGGTCGCGTTCGGAGACGGCGCCGTCGAAACCGCACGCCCCCGTGCAGTCGATGCGCACGCAGGCCGCGTCCGCGGGCGTGTGGCCCACGGTGTGGTGCGGGCCATGGGCTGCCGCAGCGCCGATGTCGATGGGTCCTGTCGCGCAGGCGCAGACCACGCCGCCGACCGTTACGGCGACGGCCAGGACCGATGCGAGCCAAGGATGCCTGCGCTTCATCGTGTCACCAATACGCCTCGCCCGCCTCGCGGTCAAGCCCTGTCGGACCGGCTCTCGACGAGCTGGCGCGGCCGACCGAGGCGCGCTTAGGGCCCTGTTGGGTCGCCTGCACAAGCCAACGCCAGCGCCCGTCAACCGTCGCCGTTGGCGCCGCTCGCCGCCCAGCTTGACCGACCTGCGGCCCTGCGCCGTTCTACGGCGCAGGCTCGTAGCAAGCGGAAGGAGACGCGTGTGCGTTTTGGACCTAAGTGCCCGTGGGTCATAAGTTCGGACACGTATTCTACGCGGCTGCGAGTAAGGGCTGTTCGCTGGCATGGGCGCGATCAATGCGATGCAGCAACGAGTCGAGGTCCTTACGGGTGAACTTCCACTCGAAGGGTTGGGCAATGGCTTCGTAGTAACGGGCGAAGCCCAGCAACCGCTCCTGGAGGGCTTCGAGGGAAGGGAAGTCGTTGGGTGTCAAGGCCTTGCGCTGAAGGATGGAGAAGTAGATCTCCACTTGATTCAGCCAACTGGCATGCACGGGCGTGTGGACCGGAACGATGGTCGGCCATTGCTCCCTGATACGATCGATACAGGCTTGGCCGCGGTGGGAGGAGCCGTTATCCATGGTCCAGAACACCCGACGAGCGGAGCGATAGGGTTCTTGCGTCATCACTTGTTGCAGGAGGCGGCCGAATGGTGCGATGCCGGTCTTGTGTTCGCAGATCCCATGGATTTTGGCCCGACGCACATCCCAGGCGGCCAGGTAGGCCCATGCTGCCCGACGCACGTACTCATGTTCGATGCGCATGGCTTGGCGGGGAGCGGTCGGCAGGGACCCGTGGGTACGCTGGCGAGCCTGGATACTGGTCTTCTCGTCTGTTGAGATGACGAACTCGTCGTCGCGCAGGGGGATTCCGTTCCAGTGCCCTTCGTAGAGATCCAGGATTCGCCCCGCCTTGACCCTGAAGTCCGGGTCACGCGGGAAGATCCAGCAGCGATGCTGCCACGGCCGGATGGCGTCCTCGTGCAGCCAGCGCCA
This sequence comes from Candidatus Azotimanducaceae bacterium, assembly GCA_965248075.1. GTDB lineage: Bacteria > Pseudomonadota > Gammaproteobacteria > Pseudomonadales > Azotimanducaceae > VXNE01. The sequence continues at coordinate 149,881 of CBDFIL010000002.1, forward strand.
AACGGTCTTGTCACTGATGCTGGCGACGATACCGGCGTGGCGAACTTCGCGCGCCACATCCGCGATGCTCATGCGCGACAACGGAAGTCCCAGATTGGCTGGCAACTCACATGCCAGCGCCTTGACCTGAACGACCACCTCCGGGGGGAAAAGCCCGGGGGCGTCCGGGCCGGCGGCGCTCCTCAAGTCCCGGCAGGCGTTCGTGGAAAAACCGTTGCCGCCACTGGCTGACGACCTCCCGCCGCGTGTTGAGCCGCGCGGCAATCTCATCGTTCTGCAGTCCTTGTGCGGCCAAGAGGATCATCTGGGCCCGTTGAACCTGACAATACGGCAACGTATATTTTTGCGCCCGCCGCTTCAGCACTTGTGCTTCCTCGTCGGTAAGCGTGATCCCGAAAGGACTTTTTCTCGGCATGATTGTTCCCCGAGACGCTTTCCGGGCAACCGTATCCGAAGATCCTTTCGGCTGTCAATATTACGTTATTGTAATTATTCCGATGGGTACTAAGAAACCTCTGATCAAGCCCCTCCCTGGGCTTGATCAGGATCGCGAAACAAAAGCGCGGTTTTGTTTTGCTCACAAGTTCAATGGCTTACGCCAATGAACTTGGCGGCACATCCCTGTGCCCCACGGGAAGCTCTGATAAATCAGAGCTTCCCTAACCTGTGTGCGCTCGCAACGAGCGCGCTGCTATCGCCCTTCGGTGCCGTTGCCGAGACGCAGGACGAAGACGACGACTCGATCGATGAGGTGATCGTCATCGGCAGCTACATCAAGGGTTCGGACGTTACCTCGGTCACCAGCTATGACCGGGGAGTACATCGAATCGGTGGGCGAGCCGAACGGGGAGGAGTTTCTCACCTGCCAGGTCGAGCAGAACGACAGCTACATCCGCAACGCCAACACCTTCAGCGGTACCGGCAAGGCCAGCCAGATAGACGTGAGCCTGCGCGGCCTGACGGCCACGGAGGCGGACGTGACGTTCGGCATCCGCAACGCGTTCGACGCCGTGGAGCACTCGCGACGTTCGAGGATGTCCACGGCCAGGAAGCGGTGGAACTGATCGATCCCCTGGTGCGGTACGGACAGGCGATGGCGGTTTCCACTGGCGAGGAGCCCGCCCGCGCGCAACGGAGCGCGGACGCCACCGTGGCGTCCTTTGAGCGCGCCTGCACCCTGGCGTCCCGGCATCTCTCCCAGGAGAAGGTCTTTGCCCAGATCGCCCTGGATGCCGCCAGCGCGCTGGGGCGTAATGCCCACGCGCTCGATGCAGGGCGCGACTTCGCCGAGCGAGAGCAGGTTGCACCCCTCTACTGGGAGCAGCCGGAGTGGTTGTCCCTGCAGCGCAAGCCGTCGAGGCGGAGCGTGGTGGTGGTCGAGTTCGGGATCGACGCGGACGGGTTCGTGTCGTCTCCGACCATCGTCGAGAGCGCGGACAAGGCGCTCGACGACCTGATCCTCGCGACGATCGAACGCTGGCGGTACGCACCGCCCCTCGTGGACGGCGCACCGGTGGGCATCGAGCGCGTGCGTTACTCATTCAACTACGGCCGCCGTGGACGGGGGCGATCGCAACTGGGCACGAAGATTCGCGGCCTCGATCCGCTTCGCGGACCGTCGGACAGCGCGCCGCTCGGCGACATCGTGCGGGGAGGTCTGCAGTCGGGCGGATAGCCGTGCGGAGACGCTTCAGGCCAATTCGGTCAGACCGGGGCCGCGGACACGGACCTGCGTTCCGTCACGTCGGGTTATTCTTTCGCCCCTCGCCGCTGCGTACCGCAAGCGCGAGCAGAGGAGCCCTGCACCGGGACGATTGGCACAATGCGCCACGATCACGGATTCGACGACCTGACGCGCCGGCTCGACGCGCTGCGCCGCGACGACATGTACCGGGTCCGGCGCACCCTGGAGAGTCCGCAGGGCCGGGAGGTGACCGTCGAGGGACGCCAACTGCTCAACTTCTGCAGCAACGACTACCTGGGCCTCGCGGCAGACCCGCGCGTGGCGGAAGCGTTTCGTGCCGGAGTCGCGCGCTGGGGGACCGGGAGCGGTGCTTCACACCTGGTATGCGGCCACACGGAGGCACACGCGGAGCTCGAGGTCGCACTCGCCGCCTTCGTCGGACGTCCCCGGGCCCTGCTCTACGGCAGCGGCTACGCCGCCAACGTCGGCGTCATCAACTCCCTTCTCTCCGGCGGGGACTTCGTGTTCGAGGATCGCCTGAACCACGCCTCCCTCCTCGACGGCGGCTGGATCAGCCGGGCGGAGTTCGCCTGGTTCGAGCACCGCGACACCGCCGATCTCGCGCGCCGGCTTCAGCGGACAACCAGAACGTCTACGCGCAAGCTCATCGTCAGCGACGGTACGTTCAGCATGGACGGCGACCAGTGTCGCCTCGACGACCTGGTGGCGACCGCCCGGCGGCACGGCGCATGGACCATGATCGACGACGCACATGGTATGGGCGTGCATGGTCCGGACGGTGTCGGACTTGTCGATCCGGCCCGCTACTCCACGGCCGACGTTGCGGTCCTCGTCGGCACGCTGGGCAAGGCTTTCGGCACCGGCGGCGCGTTCGTCGCCGGGGACGAAGCGCTCGTGGAGACGCTGATACAGCGGTCGCGCAACTACATCTTCACCACCGCCATGCCAAGCGCGCTGGCGGTGGCCACGCTTGCCAGTCTCGAGATTGCGCGCGTGGAGACCTGGCGGCGCGAGCACGTTGCCGACCTCGTCGAGCGTTTCCGCGCCGGCGCCGAGTCCCTCGAGTTTTCACTCACGGATTCCGGATCGCCGATCCAGCCACTGGTCGTCGGCGACCCGGGTCGCGCGGTCGCCCTGAGCGCTGCGCTCGAGCAGCGCGGCCTTCTGATCGGCGCCATCCGACCCCCCACGGTACCGGAGGGCACGGCGCGGCTCCGGATCACGCTGACCGCCGCGCACCGGACCGAAGATGTGGAGCGCCTGCTCGAGACGCTGGCGAGGCTCTCCCGTGACACCGCGGGCATGCCGGTAGGCGCCCCCGCGTGATGTCGCGCCCACCGTTCTTCGTCACTGGCACCGACACCGAAGTCGGCAAGACGTTCGTCGCGGCCGCCTTGCTCGAAGGTGCGCGCGAGCGGGGCCTTCGTTGTGCCGCTGTCAAGCCCGTCGCCGCCGGCTGCGAACGCCGCGCAGGACGACTGGTCAACGAGGACGCGCTTACACTGCTCGCGGCGAGCGGCGCGCCGTTGGACTACGCCACGGTCAATCCGGTCGCACTGGAGCCCGCCATCGCACCGCACGTCGCCGCCGCCAGGGCCGATGTGCAGTTGTGTGTCGCCGACCTGGCGGCGCACTGCCGGCGGGCGTTTGGACTGCCCGCGCTGTCGGAGCCTTCTGCCGCTCCGGCCCATCCGTCGACCGACGCACCGACAGGCGGAGGGCGATTCGACTTCGCCCTGATCGAGGGCGCGGGAGGCTGGCTGGTTCCCCTCAACGAGACCGAGACGCTTGCCGACCTCTGCGTGGCCCTCGGTGCCCGACCGATCCTCGTGGTGGGCATGCGCCTCGGCTGCCTGAACCACGCGCTGCTGACCGCCCGGGAGATCGAACGGTCCGGACTGCAGCTCGCCGGTTGGGTCGCGAACGATCCCGGACCCCGGATGCCCGTGTTCGAGGAGAACCTCGCGACCCTCGACGCCCGTCTGTCCGCGCCGCGCATTGGCATCGTGCCGCATCTTGGTCCCGGCGCCGAGCCGCGCCGCGCCGCACCGTTGCTGGACCTCGACGTGCTGCTGGCATGAACGACGTGCTCGCTTTCGACCGCCGGCACCTCTGGCATCCGTACACGTCCATGGTGGACCCACTGCCGGCCTACGAGGCGGTGTCCGCCAGCGGCGTACGCATTCGGCTGGCGGACGGGCGCGACCTGATAGACGGGATGTCGTCCTGGTGGTGCGCCATACACGGCTACAACCACCCCGCGCTCAATGCGGTCCTGAATGCGCAGCTCGAGGACATGGCCCACGTCATGTTCGGCGGCATCACGCATCGTCCCGCCATCGATCTCGCCCGGACCCTGCTCGAACTTGCGCCGCCGACGCTCAAGCACGTCTTCTTCTGCGACTCGGGTTCCGTCGCAGTGGAAGTGGCGATCAAGATGGCGATCCAGTATTGGGGCGCGCAGGGACAACCGTCGAAGCACCGGCTCGCGACCATACGGGGCGGCTACCACGGCGACACCTTCGCCGCGATGAGCGTGAGCGACCCGGTGACGGGCATGCACGAACGCTTCCATACGGTGCTGCCCCGACACCTCTTTGCCGACCAGCCCCGTAGCCGGCCGGGAGAGCCGTTGCACGAGGCGGACCGTGCCGGAATCGAACGGCTCCTCGGCGAGCATGGTCACGAGGTCGCCGCCGTCATCCTCGAGCCGGTGGTACAGGGCGCCGGCGGCATGTGGTTCTACTCGCCGGAATACCTGGAGCACGTGCGCGCGCTGTGCGACCGGTTCGAGACGCTGCTGATCCTCGACGAGATCGCCACCGGCTTCGGGCGTACGGGCCGCATGTTCGCGTGCGAGCACGCTGGTATCGAGCCTGACATCCTGTGTCTCGGCAAGGCCATGACGGGCGGCTACATGACCCTCGCCGCGACCCTCGCAACCACGCGGGTCGCGCATGGGATCTCCGCCGACGGCGGGGTGCTCATGCACGGGCCGACGTTCATGGCGAATCCGCTCGCCTGCTCGGTGTCGAAACGCAGCATCGAGCTGCTATGCGAGGGACCGTGGCAGGAGCGTGTCGCCTCCATCGAGAGCCAGCTGCGGGAGGAACTGGGAGCCTACGCCGGGCATCCCTGCGTGGCCGATGTCCGCGCCTTTGGTGCGATCGGTGTCGTACAGACACGTCAACCGGTGCCGGTCGCCAAGTTACAGCGCATCTTCGTCGAGGCCGGCGTGTGGATCCGGCCCTTCAATGACCTGATCTACCTGATGCCCCCGTTCGTGATCGATCCGGACGACCTGCGGCAATTGACACGCGCCATCGGGCTCGGGCTCGATGCGCTTGGCGATTGACCGGGCGTGGGCCGACGCGGGCGGCATCCCCATCGACCCGGTGCCCGACACGCATGGCATGACCAACCCGGTTTGTGATGAGGATTGACATGGAAGCGCCCGCACGGGCGACGCATTTGGTGGCGCTATGCCAACCCGTCGAGTTGGTGGAGGAGCGCCCGGAGGTCCATCGCCTCGACCCCGTCGCCCATGGGAAAACGCGTCTCGCGCCCGTGCAGGACGATCGCACGATGTGGCCTGACGTCTCGCAGCGCGACTCGCAGGCCTCGGCTTACGGTAGCCAGGCCCCGCTTGATTTCGATCGCCCACCGCTCTCCGTTGGGCAGCTCCAGCACGAGGTCGATCTCCACCCCGGTCGCGGTGCCGTAGAAGCTCGCTACGGTACGCTCCGGAACGGCGCGCAGCACGGTCTCGATCACGAAGCCCTCCCAACTGAAGCCTGCTACCGGGTGGCCGAGAACCGCTTCGGCCTGGTCGAGCCGCAGCAGCGTGTGGACGATGCCGCTGTCCCGCAGGTAGACCTTCGGTGCTTTGACCAGCCGCTTCTTGACGTTGGCGTGAAACGGCTGTAGCCGGCGTGCCAGCAGAAGGTCCACGAGCAGGTCGAGATAGCGGCCAACGGTCCTGCCGCTTGTCCCGAGGCTCTGCGCCAGCCGCGCGGCGTTCCACGATGTCCCCTGCTGGTGGGCCAGCATGGTCCAGAAACGGCGCAGCGTTTCGGCCGGAATGCGCGGACCGAGTTGCGGGATGTCGCGTTCCAGGTAGGTGCGGATGAAGTTCGCGCGCCACAGAACGCTTTGCCGGTCGCTCGAAGCCAGCAGGCTGCGTGGGAAGCCGCCTCGAATCCAGAGGCGCTCGGTCTGCTCCGGTGCCAGTTCGCCGGCGTCGAATGGGCCCAACTCCAGCGTCCCGATCCGTCCGGCCAGGGTCTCTCCCGTTTGTCGCAGGAGTTCCATGGACGCGGAACCGAGTAGCAGGAACTGGCCAGTGGTCTCGCCCTTCCGGATTCGTCCGTCAATGACGCCACGCAGGATTTCGAACAGTGCCGGGAAGCGATGGACTTCGTCGAGGATCACCAAACCTTCCTGACGCGCAAGGTAGGCACCGGGATCGGCGAGCCTCGCGAGATCCGCGGGATCTTCGAGATCGAGGTACACACCGGGTCGCTTTCCGGGATCAGGCGACTCGGCGATGGCCCGGGCCAGCGTCGTCTTTCCGACCTGGCGGGGGCCGATGAGCACCACGGCCGGAAACGTGTCGAGGTATTCGCGTACGCGCGAGCCGAGATGTCGGTCGATGTGCATGATCATATTTCTTTGTAAATACGGCATCGTGTGCGCGATTTACAAGTTTATGGCCGGACGTACGACGATGCAATGCTCGGCCGGGCGCCCTGCGGAATGATGGAACGGAACCGACCACGACCGCCCCATTCGACCGGCCGTGAAGGCATGCCTCGATGGAAAGCGAGCCTCGGAGAACGAGTGTCTTCGAGTACCTCTATGAGAATCATTTTTATTTAAATTTCAATAACTTGTGGTTGCGTGAGAGGTGCGTTGAGCGCATACTTCGGCGCAACTGTCCGAAGCGAGCCAGCACCATGAAGCCGCGGGATCCGAAGATCATCGAACACCTGAACTGGGCGCTCAAGAACGAGCTGACGGCCATCAACCAGTACTTCCTGCACTCGAGGATGCTCAAGGACTGGGGCATGGGAGATCTCGGCGAGCACGAATACAAGGAGAGCATCGACGAGATGCAGCACGCGGACCGGCTCATCGAGCGCATCCTGTTTCTCGATGGGCTGCCGAACCTGCAGGAGCTGGGCAAGTTGCTCATCGGCGAGAACGTCGAGGAGATCCTGAAATGCGACCTCGCCCTGGAGATGGCGGCGATGCCCGTGCTACGCGAAGCGGTCGCCTACTCGGAGTCCGTCTCGGACTACGTCAGCCGTGAGATCTTCGAGGCCATTCTCGAGTCGGAAGAGGAGCACGTGGACTGGCTGGAAACGCAAATCGAGCTGATCGGCAAGACGGGCATTCAGAACTACATCCAGTCGGCAATGTAGGGACGGGCTTGTCCCGTCCCGTCCCAAATGCGCAGAGCTACGCCGCGAGGCGCAGGATCCGGACGATCTACCGGTCGGCAGGTCCCTGGCCACGGGCTAGGAGCTTGCGCCGTAGAAGTTTCGCGCCAGCGGAACTTCCAACGCGAACGAAGTTCGCGCGCTACCGCCGCACCGCGGGCGTCTCGACGGTCAGGCCCGAGCCCCGGTGGCGCAGGTAGTACTCGAGATTCACGTATTCGGGACTCCCGGCCGGATAGGGCTCGCTGCGGACCGCCTCGTTGCACCAGCGGAACATCCGGTGCGTAGAGGCGAGCGTTTCCCACAGCAGCCGGTAGGTCGGAAACCCGTTGGTATGTCCCTGGCTCACGCGTTCGCCCCGCAAGCGCAGTCCGGCCAGGCTGTCATGGCAGTCGGCGCAGGAGAGGTCGAGCTGGCCGCGGCGCTGGCGGAAGAAGGCTTCGCCGGCGTGGCGGAAGGGTTCCGCGCGCGGGTCCGGATCCGGTTCGACAGGTGCTCCGCGCTCCCGGTTCAGGAGGAATGCCGTGAGCGCCAGGAGCGGCTCGCTCTCGTATGCCCAGGGTGTCGCGGCTGCGCGGGCCCGGCAACGATTGATCCGTCCTTCGAGATTGACCAGCGCGCGCGTGGTTTCGTCGTAGCGGGGAAAGGCCGCAGGGCGCAATTCGGTGAGCGCATGGCAGCGCGGGCAACCCTCGCCGGTCCAGAGCGCGGCACCGCGCTCGACCCACAGGAAGCCCGGGTTGGCGAACGGATCGTCCTGCAGGGCGCGGGTCTCGGGGTTGAGGAAGTCGGCGCCGGACAGCGGGGCGACGGCCACCAGGAAGAGGAGGGCGGTCATGTCACTTCGATGGTTCGCTCGAGGGATGTCTCCTCGCCGCGGTCCGTGCGCCAGCGGAAAGTGACGCCTCCGGACACGGTGGCGCGCAGGTGGAACTCGAGAAACGGATTGGCGGCGATCGCGGGCTGAAACGCGGCGCGAAAGACCTCGCGGCCGGCATAGGTGCAGGTGAACTCCGTGATGATGTGGCGCGGCACGAGGGCGCCCCGAACGTCGCGCCCGTAACCGGTCTCCATGGGATGCGCGACCAGCGTCTTGACGGTGATCACCTCGCCGGCCCGGGCGCGCGCCGGCATGTTCACCCGTGCTCTCACGGGTAGACCTCCTCGACGCAGGCGCCGAGCGTCACCACGACATCCGCGTGGGAGGCCAGCCGGCGCCCGTCGGCGAACTCGGCGACCGCCGTCACACGCTGTGTCCGCGCCAGGCGGATGTTGGTACGCACGGCCGCGACGCCGCAGGCGGGCGTGAAGAAGTACGTCGCGGCGACCGGCTCGGGGTTGCCGGGTACGCGTATCTCGATGCTCCGCACGTAGTCGTCCTGCGTCATGGGGGAGTCGACGGAGATGCGAATCGGCACGGAGTTGCCGGTCTCCGCGATGGGCGGCAACTCGACCGTCACCGGGGCTGCCGCAGCACCGACGTACGCCACCGGCGCCGCCGCGAGCGTGGCGAGCAGCCTCCGCCGGTTAGCCATCGCCCTTGAGCCCCGTGAGATAGGCGGTCAGGTCGTCGATCTCGGAGCGGCGCAGGATGCTGCGGTCCCTGAATCGCGCGCTCACGCGGTGAAAGCCGGTGCGCCGGCCGTAGGCGGGCATCACGCTCGCCGGGTTGTCGAGCTTCGAATCGACGACGTGGCGTCGGATCGCGCGGGCGTCGAGCCGGTTGCCGACGTCTGCCAGCGACGGCCCGACGTTGCCGTGTGCGAAAGCATCGAGTCCGGGCAACTCGTGGCAGATCGCGCAATCGCCCCGGTCCCGTTCCAGCGCGACGCCGCGCCCGCGTTGCGGGTCTCCGACACCGAAGGCATCGCGTGTAATGGCGTTGTACCAGTCGCTGGCGTACCGGGCTTCCTGCTCGCGTATGCCGGGCGCCTCCGCGAGCCGGCTCTGTCCTCCCGTGCGCGCCCGGATGGCGCCCCCCGCGACGTCGTAGACACCCGAGATGGAGAAGCCGTAGTCGGACGCGGCCAGGCTGTAACACGTGTTCATCATCAGCGGCGGCGGCGGCGGTCGATCGCGCAGCAGCGCCACGATCGAGGCCGCACACGCCTTGGCCTGGTTGTTGGCCGAGAACGCGGATTTCGGCATCGGTGTGGCTTCGATGGCGTCGCCGACGATGTGCACGCCGGGAGCGACCCGCGACTCGAACGTCAGCGGGTCGACGCGACACCAGCCGCGGCCCTCGTCGAAGTCGCGGGCGATGCCCGCGGCGCGCTGCGGAGGAATCAGGTTGCCGACATCGACGCGGTGCTCATCGAAGTCGGTGACGAACAGTCCGTCGCGTACGGCCACTACCGTGCCGCTCTCGCTGCGCGGAATCCACTCGATCACGCCGGGGTACAGAGTGCGCCAGGCTTCTTCGAACAGGGACTGTTTCGTGAAGCGGTCCTTGGCATCGAGGATGAGGATCTTCGCGCGCGGGTTGTGCGTCCTGAAGTACTCCGCCACGAGCGATGCGCGCTCGTACGGTCCGGGCGGGCAGCGATAGGGATTGTCGGGCACGGCGATGGCGAATACGCCGCCCGCGCGCATGCCGCGGATCGCGTCTCTCAGGGCGAGGGTTTCCGGACCCGCCTTCCATGCGTGCAGGAACTCCCCGGGCGCGCCGTCGATGCTGTCGTGGACCAACTCGATGCCGGGCGCCAGGACCAGCCGGTCGTAGGGCACGTTGCCGTCTCCGGTGACGACCTGGCGTTGCAGCGGGTCCACGCCCAGCGCCTTGGCAGTCAGGTGCGCATCGCCCACGTTTTCGAGGCCGAAGGCGATGACATCCTCGGCTAGCTGGCTCGCGACGACGCGATTGCTCATGGGGCAGGTGACGAACGTCGTCGCCGGTTCGACCAGCGTGACCTCCACGGAGGGATCGTAGGCATGCAGGTAGCGCGCACAGGTCGCGCCCCCGAATCCGCCCCCGACCACCACGACCCGCGGCCGCGCGGCGCCGATCACCGCGGGGGCCGCCACGACCCCGGCCGCGCCGGCGAGAAGATGGCGGCGACTGATCAAGGGACTTCGCCCCGACGGCGCCCAAGCGCCTCGGCGACGGCCTCGATGTCCTCCGGGGTCAGGCCGGCGATGAGCCGATGCATGATCGTATTGGTGGCTTCGGCCTGGGCGGCGATCAGCGCACCGGAGACGTTGTCCAGGCTCGGGATGTGTGCATTGCTCGGGTGATGGCAAGTGATGCAGGTGGCCGCGACCCGGTCGCCGCGGGAGTTGGAGGGAGAGGTGAAGGGGGCATCGTCGCCGTGGGCGCAAGCCACGGCCAGCGCGACGCTGACGGCGCCGCAGAGCGCTGCCAGGCCACCTTGGCCCGGAGCATGTTCCGCCGCCCGTGGCATCGGGGCGTCCGTGTACCCGGACTGTTCCCTGCGTGCTTCGAAGAGCGAGGACATGGCGACAGCATAATGCGGGTCGGAGCCCGGTAGATAGCGGTGCCGGTGTCCTCCCAGTGTCCTCCCAGGGCCTCTGGCACCGATTCGGGATGCGTATAATCCGCGTTTTTGCACGCCCGAGACATGAGCGACCATCAGCAAGGCATCTTCCGGGAAGGTGCAAGCCACCACATCTTTCTGGAGTTCGATGTGTCCGCAGCACCGCCCGTTCTGCCGGGCCGGGCGGTGGCCGGATCGCCCGTCGATGGGGGCGACCAGGTCGTCGCGTTCGGGCCGGGTCTGACGGCCGGCCTGGCCGGAGTGAGTGCCCCCTGCGGCGACTTTGGATTCACGCCCGTCGACGGCATGGACGGGATGCACGCCCCGGCGACGCAGCGGGACCTCTTCGTCTGGTTGCAGGGCGAAAGACGCGACGAACTGTTCGCGCGCGCCCTGGAGTGGCGGGACGCGTTGGCGGGCGTGGCCGAGGTCGTCCACGAGGAGCACGGCTTCCGTTTCCGCGACAGCCGGGATCTCACCGGCTTCGTGGACGGCAGCGCGAACCCCAGGGACGATGCCCGCATGGCGGCGGCGCTGGTCGACGACGGCGAGCACGCCGGCGGCAGTTTCGTCTTCACGCAGCGCTGGGTGCATGACCTCGGCGGCTTCGCCGGGTTGCCGGTCGTCGACCAGGAACGCGTCATCGGCCGCACGAAACCCGACAGCATCGAACTCGAGGGCGACGCGATGCCCGCGGACAGCCATGTCAGCCGGACCGACATCAGGCGCGATGGACAGGCGGTCAAGATCTATCGTCGCAGCAGTCCGGTGGGCGGCATCCGCGACGCCGGTCTCTATTTCCTCGCGTTCAGCGCGGATGTGGCGCGCTTTCGCTGGCTGCTCGACTCGATGTTCGGCCGCACCGGCGACGGAATGCGCGACCGGCTGCTTGGCTGGTCGCGACCGGTCACGGGCAGCTTTTTCTACGCTCCCGGGCAGGGCGCCTTGCTCGAGGCGTTCAAGGATTAGGGGCGGGCCCGGCAGGGGGTGGGGAGTGGTAGCTACGGGCGGACTTGAACCGCCGACCCCGCGATTATGAATCGCGTGCTCTAACCAACTGAGCTACGTAGCCGCGCGCGTTGTTCCGCATTGTGGAGGCGGGGCGTCGATCCTGTCAAGCGCGGCGCGGCCCGGAGGAACAAGGAGAAGAACAAAAAGTCTTTTGTGAACAATGTCTTGAAGCGGCCGCCGAGCCGGCGGAGGGCATGGGACACCCTTGGTCGAGGTTGAAAAGACGTGTCCGACTCTCTATATAGCACCTTAAGAGATTCCATCCCGAGGCAGAGCATGGCAGAGCCAAGATTCCACGCCGCGGTCCAGCGGCCGACCGTCGAAATCAACCAGGTGCTGCGCAACACCTACATGCTGCTTGCGCTGACGATCGCGTTCGCCTGTTTCACCGGGCTCGCCACGATCGCGATGAACCTGCCGCCGTTCAACTTCATCGTCTACCTCGTCGGCTTCTTCGGCTTGTCCTTCCTGGTGAACAAGACGGCGAACAGCGCCTGGGGCCTCTTCTGGACGTTCGTGTTCACGGGCTTCATCGGCGTCGCTGCGGCGCCGCTGGTCGGGTATTTCACGTCCGTGAACCCGGGTGCGGTCACCCAGGCGTTCGGCGTCACTGCCGCGGCCTTCTTCGGTCTGTCCCTCTACACGATCACGACGAAAAAGGACTTCAGCTTCCTGCGCTCGTTCCTGGTGATGGGGTTCTGGATCATCCTCGGCATCATCGTGTGCTCGTTCTTCTTCGACCTGTCGCCCTTCGCGGCGGCCATCTCCGCGGCCATGGTGCTCATCGCGGGCGCCCTGATCCTCTACCAGACGAGCGCGATCGTGCGGGGCGGAGAGACCAACTACATCATCGCGACGAACAACCTGTTCGTCTCCATCTACGTGATGTTCATGTACCTGCTGAGCCTGTTCGGGATCATGGGCGGAGACGACTGACCCGTCGCTCGACCGTATCGGTCGGGCTTGGCGCTTGACTCGACGCGGGACGTTGTAGCGCCCCATAGCCGGTCCGGTACTCGCTCGCGAGCTCGCTACGCACCGGAACGCGACGCTTGCGTCGCGCCGCCTCCGGCCCAGCCACGCCGTCCTCGCATGGAAGCTGCACCGGCGGTCACTTCGTTCCCTTGGCGCGACTTCCACAAAAGGGGCGACGCTTGTCGTCGCCCGTGTCGAGCCTGTCCAAGCCCCTGGCGACGGGACGGGACAAGCCCGTCCCCTGCGCGTTCGCGCCCCGGCCCCGGGGTGGGCGGGTCAGATCTGGGTCAGGCGCCGGTAGGCTTTCTGCAGTGCGTCCGGCAGTTCCGCCGTCTCCTCGATCACCATGTAGCGGGCGTCCGGGCACATGCGGCGCAGGTAGTCGTGGCCGGATCGGTCGACGGTGATGCAGAAGGTGTACACCCCGGCTCGCTCGGCCTCCTCGAGTGCCTTGGCGGTGTCCCGTAGCCCGTACTCGTGGTCGCCCCGCTTCGGGCCGTAGTCGCAGTCCTGGGGGAAGCCGTCGCTCACGATCATCAGCACCTTCAGCGCGGCGCCGCTCGATTGCAGCTTCGAGGCTGCGTGGCGGATCGCCGGCCCCATGCGCGTGCTGCGTTTCGGCTTCATGGCGGCGATGGCGTCGAGGGCGCGCCGGTCGAGCGCCTGGTCAAGCTCCTTGGCGACGTAGAACTCGACGCAGTCGTGTCCGTAACCCGAAAAGCCGTAGACGCCATAGCGGTCGCCGATGCCCTCGAGCGCCGTCGCGAGCAGGGCTACGGCTTCCTTCTGGATGTCGATGATGCGCCGCCGTTCGGGGGCGTCCGGGGGGTTGTCGAGCACGGCGTTGGGGTCGTCATCGTCGTCGAACCAGGGATCGCGCAGGTTCGGCGTCGCCGCGCCGCCGATCGGCCCCGTGCCGTCGGCCGGGTCCGGTGCGCGCTTCTCGACGAGCGGGTCATCGGTGGACGCGGAGAGGTCGACGAGCAAAGCTGCTCCGACGTCGCGGCGTACCCGGTCGCGGCGGCTGTATACGCGATCGTCGGGCGACACGCCGGCGCGCAGGTCGGAGCGGACATCCACCAGGGTGTTGAGGTCGAGTTCGTCGCCGTCGGCCACCTTGGCTACGCGCTGGTAGCCGGCCGGCCGAATCTGTTCGAAACGCCGGCGTACGGCGCTGGCGTGGGGTCGCACGGCATCGATCAGCTTCCTGCTCTCGGCGTCGTCGTCCGGAACCAGCGTCTCCTCGAACAGCAGGCACCATCCGCGCTTGTAGCCGTGGTGCAGATAGTCCCACTCGTCGTAGCGGAAACTGCGCGTCGCCTCGTGGACGTCGCCGAGGCGATGCCGCAGGGCGGAGCGTTCCATGTCGATGCGGCGCTGCAACTGGTCCCGCTCGCGAACGAGATCGCGTCCGATGTCACGGATGTCCCCGTCCCCCCCGTCGCTGTCTCCGACCTGAACCTCGCCGCTCTCCTCGGCCAACTCGAAGGCGGCGACCTGGGCCTGCGCCTGGTCGAGGTCCTCCTCCCAGTCCTCGAGGCGTGCCTCGCGCTGCAGCCACTCCATCTGTCCCGGGAACTCGCGGCTCGGGAAAGGCGACGCTTCCGGGGCGAGTGTCTCGTAGCATGCGACGACCGCGGCGGCCGTCGTGTACACCGTGGCGTTCGGGGCGCGCAGGCTCCGAGCGACGTCGTGCAGGAAATCCGGAAGCGGGGGCGTGTGGGGCGCCAGCGCGTCGCGGTACTTGCGGGCGCCGGGGTACTTGGCGAGCGCACGGGCCTCGATGCGTACAGGCTCCAGCAGATGAAAGAGCCGACGCGCGAAGGACGGCGCGTCGAAGTGGTTGAAGAACACGGTCAGGTCCGACTCGCGATGCGATTCGGGTCGCTCCCGTGCGCCGAGGTCCGCAATCAGGGCCCGAGCCCGGGCGATGTCGAAGTCGAAGGTGCCGAACTCCTGGAAGCCGAGCTGCAGGAGCACCTTCAGACGGTAGGCGGCCCCGTTCCAGTCGTCTTCTTCGAAGAGCTCGATGGATTCGGGCAGGAAGACACTGTTGCGGTCGGCCACGTCCTCGTCGCCGATCTTCAGGTGACAATAGTGTCCGGCGATGCCCTCGGCGAACAGGGCGAGCGGTCGTTCGATATCCACGAGGTCTGTCATGGACAGGCTGCCAGATCGGACGCTGGAGAAGTGACGAAGCTTCTAGGGCCCAGCGTTTCAGAACTATATAACATATTGATTATAAGAAATATTATTCGTATCCGCAGCTAGAGGGTGCTGCAATGGAACACCAATCGGGGCTGCGCCGCAATGTGGTTGAGAGCGACTTCCCGACCGCAGTCACGCCGCGAAGCGGGCTTTGGGCGGTCCCACCCGGCTGGCCACTTCCGCCAGGCCGGCTGCATCGAGGTCGTAGAAAGCCACGGCGTTGCCACCGAGCATGGCGGCCACGTCCTCCTCGGGCAACCCGCGAAAGGTCTCCCGCATCCGTGGCGCCGTGTTGGGCCAGGTGCCCTCGGGGTGGGGATAGTCGGTCCCCCACATGATCTGGTCCATGCCCATCTCGTGACGGATCTCGGCGTCCGCCCGTGGCATGCACGACGCGCCGACCGCGCAGTTGCGACGGAAGTAGTCCGCCGGCGACATCGACAGATGACTGCGATAGTCGCCCAGCTTGGCGCTGAGTTGGGTGTCGGTGTAGTGATGGTCGAGCATGCGTAACAGGGGCGGGAGCAGCCAGCCCTGGCCAGTCTCCGTGACGCTGGCCTTGAGCTTCGGAAATCGCTCGAACACCCCGCCCCACAACATGAAGATGAGCGGTCGGTACGTCCAGAAGAACACCTCGGAAATGTAGATGCCGACCGCGCCGGGATACCGATCCTGGTCTCCTTCCGGGAAGTGATGACCGAAGAAGTCGTCGAACGGCCCGGGCCCGGAGTGGAAGCAGACCACCATGCCGACATCCTCGCAGGCTGCCCAGAACGGGTCGTAGCAGCGGTTGTGGTACGCCTCGAAGCCGGTAGTGATCGCCGGGATCAGCATGCCGCCCAAGCGGTTTTCCGCTCCGAAGCGGACCTCCTCGACCGCACGGTCCACATCCCACAGGAGCGGGCAGACGGCCACGCCGAAGCGACGCGCGGGAACACGGGCGCAGAACTCCGCCAACCAGCGATTGTGGGCGCGTGCCCCGGCCCACTGGAGGTCGGGCACGATGTTCTTCGTGGGCAGCGTCAGCCCGGCGCCGAACGGCGGGGCGTTCTGCTCGGTCACACCGTCGGGAAAGACGATTTCGCCGGCGATGCCGTCGGCGTCGAGGATCTCGACGCGCCGGTCGTGGTCCCACGCGCCCGTGAGTTGCGCCTCCACGCCGGCCCGCCATTGCTCGTTGATGTCCTTCAGCAGGAAGACCCGTTCGGCCTCGGCGGTCATGTCCTTCTGAATCGGCAGCACCTGATCGAACGTCTCGCGGTAGTGCGGGTCGAGGTAGGGGCGGTACTGCTCTGGCGGCAGCCCCGCGTGGCAGTCGGAAGAGACGACGGTGAAACGGTCCACGTTGCTTGCTTGAGCTATCCGATGGAGGGCACGGGGGGGTCGGTGCGGTTGAGGATGGACTCCATGCGCGCCTCGATCTGCGACTCCGCGGTCGGGTTCAGGGGCAGAATCCAGAACCGGCCGTCGCGGATGCCCTCGAGGGCGGTGCCGGCCACCTCGTCGGGGTGCGTGGTCTTCAGTTCCATGCCGAAGGCTTCCATCATCCTGCGCAGGTCGTCGGAGGAGCGGATACCGGTGTCGGGCGCATCGGCGGGCTTCTCGAAACGCTCTGGACGTACCCGGTCGGAGTCGAAGATGCCCGTGTCGACGACGTACGGCCCCGGAAACAAGGCATGCACGCGCACGGGGCTCTGCTGGGCGATCGTCTGATGGAACAGCGCTTCGGCGACCACCTGCACCGCCGCCTTGCTGGCGGAGTAGACGGGTTGGTCGGGGTAGACCAGGAAGGCGCCGTTGGCCGAACCGGTAATGACGAAGTGCGCTTCGCTGTCCTGGTCCACCAAGCGGGGCATGAAGGCGGTGATGGTGTGCACCACGCCCCAGAAGTTCACCTCGAAACACCACTTCCAGTCGTTCTCGGCGTAGCCCCACAAGGGACCCGCCTCGCCGGCGGCGATACCGGCGTTGGCGAAGACGAGGTGCGCGCCGCCGAGTTCGTCGAAGGCGAAGGCGGCCAGATCGTGGAGGCTCGATGGATCGGTGACGTCGCAGGTCCGGCCCTCTGCCGACGCACCCGTCGCCCGCAACGCGTCCCGTGTCTCTGCAAGCGCCGCCTTGTCGATGTCCGCGATGAGCACGCGCGCGCCCGCATCGGAGAGGGCGAAGGCCAGGGATCGCCCGACCCCGCTCGCGCCCCCGGTGATGACGGCCAGCTTGTCCGTGAAGCCCTGCATGTCGGCTGCTCCGGGCTGCGTTACGGGGGTCTATACGTGCCGGGCCGGCGGACCGCCCCACTCGCCGAAATAGCGCGAGCCGCCCAGCGTGTCCGAAAACGGCCAGAAACCCTCGGGATCCAGCGCCCCGGTCAGGGTGATCTCGCGAGCGAGGAACTCCGGCCACCAGAGGCGGGCCGTGACCGGGCCCCGGATCGGCAGGGCCGAGGCGAGCGGGTCCCAGGGGCTGTCCCGCAGCGTCAACTCACCCTGCACGGACTGCTGGAAGGCGGTGCGGTATTTCGCGTACACGCGCACCACGCGGGGCGGGTAGTCGTATTCGTGCGGCTGCATGGTCACCGACCGCGCGCACTTGATCCACCACTCGTTCACTTCGGTGACCTCGCCCGGCTCGTCGTCGCCGGCGACGGTCCCGCGGTACTCGAAAAACGTGTGGCCTTGGTGCGTCACGGCGGCCTCGACCAGATTTCCCAGCCGAAAGTAGCGCACATCCGCGAGGAACTTGGGTTGCCCCCACAGCTCGCGGCTGATGAAGACGGCCTGCTCCTGATCGATCGCGTAGGCGAGCGAATACTCGCCCTCGATGCCGTCATAGGCGGCGGTCACGTTGGTCACCAGGCCCAACTCCGGCTCGGTGCCCACGGGGAAGTGATACACCGTGAGGCGGACCTCGGCGTCGCTTGCCGGCACGATGCCGGGGGGCAGGAGGGCCGCGACGCACTCGGGATCGGTGGGGTAGGCGATCTTCAGCATCGGCCAGTTGAAGCTGTCGCCCGGGATGCCTTGTGGAGCGCCGTCAGTCATGTCCTTCCCGTTGCTGACGCGTTGGTCTTTTGGTGGAATAAGATACGCAAATCCGTTCCGATGCAATAGGGTAAATAGAACAATGTTATATATATTGTTCCAGTTTTTTCCGGCGCGTCCGGAAGGCGTCCTGACGAGCACAGGCGCTGCGCGCACAACGCCGCGGCGCGGGTGGGGTGGGCGGGAGCGATGGCTTCGGGTCAGGCCGTCCGCGGCTCCAGCGGGAGGTATCCGGCAGATCGGACGCCCGGGCGGAACATCGGGGCTACGGCAGGATGACGTCGACGATGTCAGCGATCGCCTGCTGGACGTTCGCGTCGTCGGAGACGGTCTGCACGATGGCGATGTCGCAGGCGCGGCGCGGGACGATGCCGCGCTCGATGAGCTGCCCGGCATAGATGAGTAAGCGTGTGCTTACACCTTCCTCGAAGCCGTGCTCGCGCAGATGGCGAGCCTTCACGCCGATCGCGGCGAGACGCTCCGCGTCGTCGTCGTCCACGCCGGATTCGTGGGCGATGATGCGGGCTTCGAGGTCGCTGGAGGGGTAGTCGAACTCGAGGCTGACGAAGCGCTGACGCGTGCTCGTCTTGAGGTCCTTCAGGATGCTCTGGTAGCCCGGGTTGTAGGAGATCACCAGCAGGAAACCCGGATGCGCGTTCAGCAGCTCGCCGGTCTTGTCGATGGGGAGGACGCGGCGGTGATCCGTCAGGGAGTGGATCAGCACGGTGGTGTCCTTGCGCGCCTCGACGATCTCGTCGAGGTAGCAGATGGCGCCCGTGCGCACGGCCTGCGTGAGTGGGCCGTCCTGCCAGACCGTTTCGTCGCCGCGCAGCAGGAAGCGTCCGACGAGGTCGGTCGCGGTGAGGTCCTCGTGGCAGGACACGGTGACGAGCGGGTTCGGAACCTGCCGGCGCGGCGCTTCGACGGCTTCGAAAAGCCGCCACGTCATGTGTTCGATGAAGCGCGTCTTGCCGCAGCCCGTTGGCCCCTTCAGGAGCACCGGCAGGCGGCTGTGGTAGGCCGCCTCGAATACCGGGACCTCGTCGGCGAGCGGCAGGTAGTACGGCTCGCTCACCCTGGATAGAACGCGTCGCGTCCTTCGCGATAGTTGAAGAAGGTCTGCGCCGGGTTCCGGTTCACGAGGTTGCGCTTGAACATCGGGTGCCAGAGGCTGCGGACTTCGTGCTCGAGTTCCGTCAGCGTCTCGCCGGAATCGGGGTCGACGAGTGCCTGGAAGCGGTACTGGTGCTGGTCGGACTCCTCCGTCACCAATCCGTGTTCGGCGAGGAAGGCATGCGGTGCGCCGAAATCGGCCACATAGATGGCGATGTGGTGTCCGTCGTAGTCGGGAATCTCTGCATCGGTCTCCTTGTACACGAGGCGCTGGTCGAAGCCCATGGACACCTCGGCACGGCAGCCGGCGTTGTCGTCGAGAAACGTCGCACGAGTCGAGAAGATGCGCTCGTAGAACCGCGCGATACCGGCGGCGGCGCCGCTCGGAACCGGCGTCTCCGCGTACGGGATGCCGAGATACCGCCCCGGAAAACGGTCCGGACCGTACACGCGGATGTCGTTGCCCCAGGGACAGGTCACCGCGATATGGTCGTCGCACACCTTCCAGGCGAACTCGGTGTCCGCGAGCGGCTTCGCGACGAACTGCAGGCGGCGCTTGAGGTCGTCAAGGCTCGGCACCACGACGCCGATGTGCCCGCGCCATCGCTGGGCGGTGCTCTTCGGCAGGTGAAACTGCTGCTCCCCGGTGTTCACCCACATGTTGAAGGTACCGAAGTCGATGTACGGGTCGCGGGTAAAACCGAGCCCGGTCACGTAGAAGAGTGCGGCCACCTGTTGGTCCGGCACCGTCAGGTTGATGTGCTCCATGTTGAGCACGTTGCCGATGTTCTCGTCGGTGCGGTCGTACTGTCTTGCTTCGCTCATGCGTGCGTGCCCTCCGCTGCAATCCCTGTTCCCTGTCGGTCCGGTCTGGTGGAACTTCTCCCGGGGCGCGGCGCAACGCCACGGGCGATGCGCCTCGTGCGAGGATTATAGTCCGGGTTCGGGAGGACACCATGAGCGACGGACAAGGGGCGGACACGGAACGGCTGCTGGACGCGATCACCGCGTTGCTGCCGCCCGTCCTGAACGGCATGGAGACCCTGGCGCAGGTGAGCCGCCGCCTGCATCCGCCGAATATGGCGATGCTCGCTGCCTCGGTGGCCGGGACGGACCAGCCCATCCGCGATGCGCTACCCGGTTTCCGTGCGGTCGACTGGCCAGCGCACCTGCAGGATTTCCGCAGGCAGGTGGAGACAACGGCGGAACACGTCTGCGATGCCTTTGAGGGCCTCGCCGCCGCAGGGCGAAGCCCGGACGCGGCCATGCAGGGCTACCGGGCATTGCGCTCGGCGACCCGCGCCACCGAGTCCCTGTACGTCATCGCAGGCGCGCTGCCGCCCGTCAGCCGGTTCTTCGTGGAGCCGGGTCTGCAGGACGACGAGGCATTGCTGGCGAAGCTCGCGCAGGCGGACGCGCACAGGGACAACGTGGGCGTGATGCACGCATCGAACACCAAGGGCGAACGCGGCGGCTTCTCGATGTACGTGCCGGAGTACTACGACGGCACGGAACCGTGGCCGCTGGTGATGGCCATGCACGGTGGCAGCGGCCACGGCGCGGACTTCCTCTGGACCTGGGTGCGCGAGGCGCGCAGCCGGGGGGTCATCCTGGTCAGTCCGACCGCCCGGGACCGGACCTGGGCGCTGATGGGCCCGGACATCGACAGCCCGAACCTCGACTCGATCGTGGGCCGGGTCGCCGAACGCTGGAACGTGGATCCCGACCGCATGCTGCTGACCGGCATGAGCGACGGCGGTACGTTCGCGTATGTCAGCGGGTTGCGCGCCGAGTCGCCGTTCACGCACCTGGCGCCGAGTTCCGCGAGCTTTCATCCGATGCTCCTGGACGGCAGTTCCGCCGAACGCCTGCGGAGTCTCAAGGTCTACCTGATGCACGGCGTCCTGGACTGGATGTTCCCGGTGGAGATCGCGCGTACCGCCAATGCGGCGTTGCAGGCGGCGGGAGCCGAGGTCGTCTACCGGGAGATCGAGGATCTCTCCCACACGTATCCTCGCGACGAGAACCCGCGGATCATGGACTGGTTTCTCGCCGACCAGAGGCCGGCCGGATGATGGCGTGGCGGGGGCGGCTCAGGCTCCGGCGCTGACGGACGAATTGAGCTTTGCGGCGCTGCGGAACGCCGGCCGCTCGTGGTGGCCGTGTCGGTAGGCGTCGAGTGCCGGCGCCAGTTCGAAGCCGTAGCCGCGCGCCCAGTCCAGGCAGGAGGTCAACAGGATATCGACACCGGAGAAAGTGTCTCCGATGGCGAAAGGCGCGTTGCCCAGACGTCCCTCGGCCCACTTGATCTGCTTGTTGAATCCGTCGCGCGCTGCCTGCATCGCGGCCGGCGCCTGGCCGTACATTCCGGCGAGATCGCCGTGCTTGCGCATCACGTAGAGAGTGTGGGCGTCGAGCTCCATCAGGATGAACGAGGTCCACTCGTTGTACCGGGCGCGGTCGACGCTGCCGAACGGCGGAGTGAGGCCGCCGTACTTGTCGCCGAGGTAAGTCACGATCGCGGCGCTTTCGGTCAGGACGAGGTCACCGTCCACCAGCACCGGCACCTTCTCCTTGGTGCTCAGGGCCCGAAACGTATCGGTCTGTGTCTCCCCGGTGCGCGGCCCGATGAGCTTCGCCTCGTATTCGACGCCGAGTTCATGCAGTGCCCAGTGAGCACGAATCGTGCGGCCGGTGGCGCCGCCCCAGAGCGTCAGGGTCATGGGGCGAGTGGCGCAAGCCGGCCGTGCGTTGCTTTGCGCGCGCTGTCCTGCAAAGCAGTCATGGCGCGATGTTCCTCGATGGTCGGTGGAACCGCAAGGCGCGGACTGACAGGCCCATGTCGCACGGCTTTTGGAGCCAGGACGCACGTGGAGGCTGACGGCCCCATCGTAGCCTCTCCGCATGGACGACGAGAACTACAAGAGGCTGTTCGCCTTTCCGCGCATGGTCGAAGACCTGTTGCGCGGCTTCATGGCCGGCGACTGGCTCGATGCAGTCGACTTCGCGAGCCTGCAAAGCTGTCGTCCGAGCACGTCTCGGACGAGTTGCTCAAGCGCCACGGTGACACGGTGTGGCGTGTGCACTTCCGAGACGGGTGGTTGTACCTGCTTGTTTTGCTTGAGTTCCAGAGCCGGGCCGATGCCCGCATGGCCTTGCGCGTTCTCAACTACACCGGTCTCGTCTACCAGGAACTCGTGCGCAACGATGCGCTTGGAGCGGACGGCCTGTTGCCTCCCGTGTTGCCTGTCGTCCTCTCGCATGGAAGACGCGCCAAGGGAACGAAGTGACCGCCGGTACAGCTTCCATGCAAGGACGGCGTGGCTGGGCCGGAGGCGCGCCGGTGCGTAGCGAGCTTGCGAGCGAGTGCCGGACCGGCTATGGGGCGCTACAACGGCACCCAGCCCTGGACCGCCACGACGGAGGTGGGGAACCTCATCGGTGCGGTCGGACCGGCTCTGGCCCCCTGTCAGCCAGCGCAGCGTCACCATGTGGTTGACGAACAGCGCGTTCGAGCCGACGATTTGCCGTGGCGCAACCTGATGGCTGCCGTGATCGGCCTCGAAACAAGTCGGTCGCCAGCGGATCTGGCAAGGGTGGCGAACGTGTTGCGGGAGGCGCTGGCGGAACAGGCCGACGATGAGTTGCGGCGCGCGTTCGTCGACTGGGTCCGGCAGTTGATGGAGCGCCTGGTTCCGGGGAGGGAACAGTTGCCCCGG
The DNA here is from genome assembly GCA_965248075.1 of Candidatus Azotimanducaceae bacterium. Taxonomy (GTDB): domain Bacteria; phylum Pseudomonadota; class Gammaproteobacteria; order Pseudomonadales; family Azotimanducaceae; genus VXNE01. Next base: position 172,588 of record CBDFIL010000002.1, read on the forward strand.
GAAATGAATCTGGAGGAGGTGAGAGTGACCCTGGAAGAACGCGTCAGCCAATGGCCGAAACAGTGGTTCGAGGACGGCGTCCGCAAGGGGGTGGAGCAGGGACTCGAGCAGGGATTGGAGCAGCAGCGCCTGCTACTCCGCCGGCTGGCCGTCGCGCGTTTCGGCTCGGGTACGGGGCAGCGCCTGGGGCAGGTATTGGCGAGTGTGCGCGACGTCGACTGGCTGGCGGAGGTGGGGGACTGGATCCTCGGCAGTGACACCGCAGACGAGTTGCTAGCTCACGCCAATGCAGTGCTTGGGCGGCGCATCTGACCGACGCGGCACCGCTGTCGCGGGCGCGATACCGCGTGGTGCGATCTGTGTGCACCGCTGGGATGATGGGCCGAGGAACGGCGCTGCGTGCAAGCGGCCCGCGGCGGGGGGTTACAATCGCCCGGATGCAGCGAACGATCTTCCGAAACGTGCGGATCTGGGACGGCGTCTCGCACGGATATTCCGACGTCGATGTCCTGGCCGTCGAGGACGGCCGCATCACCGCTGTCGGCGAAGCTGGCGGCGTGCCGGAAGCCGACCACCGGGACCTCTCGGGCCTCACCGTCATCCCCGGACTGATCGATGCCCACGTCCACATGACGCTGGATCCTTCGCTCCGCACGCCGGATGCGCAACTGGCCGTGCCGGACGACGAACTGGTCCCCGGCATGGACCGCTGGGCGGAAGCCATGGTGCGCGCCGGTATCACCACTGCGCGCGATCTCGGCGGCGGCAAGTGGCTCGAGCTCGCGCTCCGGGACCGCATCGCGGCGGGGCAGGCCGGCCCGCGGCTCCTGTGTGCCGGTCAGCCGGTGACGTCGGTGCGCGGTCACTGCCACTTCTGGGGCGGGGAGGCGTGCGACGCGAACGCGGCCGAGACCGTCATCGAACGCCAGGCGGAACACGGCGTCGATCTCATCAAGATCATGGCGACGGGAGGCAACCTGACGGCGGGGTCGTCGCCGCGCAAGGCCCAGTACGATGCGGACACGACGCGCGAGATCGTCGACCATGCCCGACGGCGCGGGTACCATGTCGCCGCCCACTGCCACGGTACCGAAGGGATCGCCCACGCGGTCCGGGCCGGCGTCGTGACCATCGAGCACTGCTCCTGGCTCGGTGACGACGGCGCGCGCTCCGGGTACGATCCCGACGTCGCGGCGGACATCGCGGCCCTCGGCGTCTGGGTGTCCCCGACGATCAACGCGGGCTGGAAGCGCTTTGCCAAAAGCGAGAAGTTCGAGCGGGCGGTGCAGGGCACTTTCGCGCGGATGCGGGCAGCGGGGGTGCGGTTGATCGCGTCGACGGACGCCGGGATTCCGAACGTCCGTCACGAGGATCTGGCGCGGGCCCTGCCGGTGTTCGCGCACTACGCGGGACTGACCCCGGTGGAAGTGCTGCGCAGCGCGACGTCGGACTGCGCCGTGGCCATCGGGCTCGGCGCGGTCACGGGCCGTATCGCGGCCGGATTCGCGGCGGACCTGGTGTTCGTCGCGGGGGATCCGCTGGCCGATCTGGCAGTGCTGGAGTCCCCGGCGCTCGTCGTTGGCGGGGGCCGCGAGTACTCGTAGGGGACGGGCTTGTCCCGTCCCGGCGCGACCTACGGTCCCGGCGCGACCTTCGGGTCGCGTTGCAGTTTCGCTGGCGCGAAACTGCGCGTTGACGACGAGGTTCCGCGACTTCGGGGACGGGCGACCACAAGGGTCGGGGGACGGGCGACCACAAGGGTCGCCCCTACAGCCTGTTGTCGGATGCAGTGTGGCGTCCGTGGTTCGAAACGCTACCATGGTGCAGCCGTCGGAGAGGAAGAGAGGTATGAGCTTCAGACAGGAAACGCGGGCATGGCTGGAAGAGAACTGCCCGCCGAGCATGCGCACTGCCATGGCCGAAAACGAATTTCCCGGCGGCGGCCGACGTGCGCGGTACCGCAACCCGGAGACCAGGCTGTGGCTCGACCGCATGGCGGAGCGAGGCTGGACGGCCCCGATGTGGCCGGCCGAGTACGGCGGCGGCGGACTGACGAAGGACGAGGCGGGCGTGCTCTCCGAAGAACTGCGACGCATCCGGGCGCGCACGCCCCTGGCCGGCATGGGTCTGTCGATGATCGGCCCGGCACTGCTCGAGTTCGGCTCGCCCGAACAGTGCGCGGAACACCTTCCGCAGATCGTCCGGGGGGACATCTGGTGGTGCCAGGGCTACAGCGAACCGGGCTCCGGGTCGGACCTCGCCGGCCTGCGCACCCGCGCGGAGGAGGACGGCGACGACTACATCATCAACGGTTCGAAGATCTGGACGTCCGGCGCCAACAACGCGGACTGGATCTTCTGCCTGGTGCGCACGGACCCCAACGTCTCGAAGCACGACGGCATCACCTTCATCCTCTTCGACATGGCGTCACCGGGCGTGACCGTCAAGCCGATCCAGCTCATCAGTGGCGCGTCGCCCTTCTGCGAGACGTTCTTCGACAACGTCCGCGTGCCCAGGAAGAACGTCGTCAGCGAACCGGGCAAGGGCTGGACGGTCGCGAAGCGCCTGCTGCAGTACGAACGCACCTCCATCGGCGGTGTCATGGGTTTCGGTGGGCGCGAGGCGACGATGGCCGAGGTAGCCCGGCAGTACGCCGGCGAGGACGATGGCCGCATCGCGGACCCGGCGCTGCGGGCGCGGGTGCTGCAACACGCCATGAACGATCGGGTGTTCGGTCTGACCGTGCGCCGCAACGGCGAGGAGATGCAGAGCGGCAGGGCGCCGACCTTCGCCTCGTCGTTCTTCAAGTACTATGGCACCGAACACAACAAGAACCGCTACGACCTGCTCATGTCCATGCTGGGCACGCGCGGCCTGGGCTGGTCGGGCGAGGGTTTCGAGGGACGGGAACTCGGCACCACGCGGCAGTGGCTGCGCTCGAAGGCCAACTCCATCGAGGGCGGCACCTCGGAGGTGCAACTGAACATCGTCGCGAAGCGCATCCTGGGGCTCCCCGACTGAGGGGATCGGGGAAGCGCCGCGCACGTCGGGATCCACCAGGGCGGGGAACCGCGCAACGCAAGGGGAAATATCGATGAAGAAGATCCGACGCATGCTGGTCGGCGCATTGGCGGGGCTCGGCCTGTCCGTCGCCGCGGCCGACGACGTGATGACGCTCGATCAGATGCTCGCAGTGTTCGAATGGGACTTCGAAACGGCCGAGATCGAGACGCAGAAGGTCGGCGACGGCCTCTACGTGCTGTTCGGCCTCGGCGGCAACATCGCCGTGTCCATCGGCGCGGACGGCGTCCTCATCGTGGACGACCAGTTCCCGGAGATGATCCCCAAGGTCAACGCCGCGATCGAGGCCCTCGGGGGAGGATCGGTGGACTATGCGGTCAATACGCATTGGCACTTCGACCACGCCGAGGGCAACCTCGCGCTCGGCCCGGCGGGGACGAAGATCGTCGCGCACTCGAACGCCCGCGCGGACATGGCGCAGGGCGGCATCATCAACCTCGTGGCGATGCAGTACGGCCAGCAGGCCTACCCGGCGGACGCGCTGCCGACGATCACCTTCGACGACCGCATGCAGTTCCACTACAACGGCGAGCAGATGGACCTGGTGCATGCGGGCCCGGCCCATACCACTGGCGACACGGCCGTGATCTTCCGCAACCACAAGGCCGTGCATTTCGGCGACGTCTTCAACAACACGGGCTATCCCTTCATCGACGCGGACAGCGGCGGTGAGATCAACGGCATGATCGCGTTCTGTCAGGCGATCCTGGACGAGCTGCCGAAGGATGCGATCGTGATCCCGGGGCACGGCGAGGTCACGGACTACGCGACCCTCGAGGCGTACATCGCGATGCTGACGACGGTGCGCGACCGCGTGGCGGCGGCGATCGCCGAAGGCAAGACCCTCGAGGAGGTGGAGGCCAGCAATCCGACCGCGGGCTTCGAGCAGGCGTACGGCGATGTGGCCGCCTCCCTCGGCTTCGTGAACCGGGTCTATACCAGCCTTGCGAAGTGATCGTCCTGTTGCGCCGCTACGACCCGTCGCGCCGCTGCACTTCGTCCATCCAGCGGCGGTGTCCGTCGGGGTCGAGGATCATCGACGAGAAGTAGAGCAGCAGCTCGCGATGCGTCTTGCTGAGCCGGGCCTGATTCATCGCCCGCTCCCCGGCGCGGCGCGAGACGAAACGGAAGCAGTCCCTGATGGCGTCGTCGCCGCCGAGTACGTCGCGCGCCCGGTCGTTGATGACGTTGTGCACGCGCTCGAGGTCGGCCACTGCGACGCCGGCCTTGTCCGGATTCATGACAATGTTGGCCCACACCGTCGCGAGCAGGATCCGGTAGACCTCCTTGTCGACGAACGCGTCGGCGACGCGGGAGCGTTGTTCGACCTCGTCGAGAATCGGAGCGAAACGCGCCCGAAACCGATCCTCGGTCATGCCGGGTGCACCGTTGGTGGCGCCGTCGGTGGCACAAGCTGGGTCGAGCGCAGGGCGCGGCAGGGCAGGCGTGTGGGGTTCACGCCCGGGATATTACGCGATTGGTCGTCGCGCGGTCAGCGGCCGGCGCGGGCGGGGTAGACGTTCGTGTTCCCGGGTCTCGCCTTCGATCCCGTGCGTCTGCCCGAGGCGGCGGAGCGCCGGCGTGAAGAGGTGCGGGCGTTCGTCGTCGGGCACATGCCGGCCGACTACCTGCCGAACTCGGACTTCAACGAAGGCCACAGCCCCGCGTTCACGCGGGAACTCGGCCGGCGCGGCTGGATCGGCATGACGTGGCCGAAGCAATACGGCGGCGGGGAGCGGAGCTTCTTCGAACGCTACGTCGTGACGGAGGAGTTGCTGGCGGCCGGTGCGCCGGTGAGCGCGCACTGGATCGCGGACCGCCAGAGCGGACCGCTGCTGCTGCGTTACGGCAGCGACGCGCAGCGCGCACGCTACCTGCCCGGCATCGCCCGCGGCGAGACGTTCTTCTCCATCGGCATGAGCGAGCCGGACAGCGGCTCGGACCTCGCGTCCGTCTCCACGCGGGCCGAGGCGGTGCAGGGTGGGTGGCTGGTCAACGGCACCAAGGTCTGGACCACGGACGCGCACCGCAACCACTACATGGTGACGCTGGTGCGCACGGAACCGCCCGGCGAGAACCGCCACGCCGGGCTCTCGCAGCTGATCGTGGATCTGCACGGCGAGGGTGTGACCGTGCGGCCGATCCGCAACATCGCCGGCGGGGAAGACTTCAACGAAGTCGTGTTCGAGGACTGTTTCGTCGCTGACGAGGATGTCGTCGGCACCCCGGGCAACGGCTGGGAGCAGGTCACGAGCGAACTATCCTACGAACGTAGCGGGCCGGAACGCTTCCTGTCCGCGTTTCGCGTGTTCGTCGAGTTCGTCCGCGCCGCCGGGCCGGAGCCGGATGTCGCGACGGCGGCCCTGATCGGCCGCATCGCGAGCCACATCATGACGCTGCGCAAGATGTCGATGTCGGTGGCGGGAATGCTGCAGGACGGCAAGAGCCCCGCTGTCGAGGCGGCCCTCGTCAAGGAGCTCGGCAACAACTTCGAGAAGCTCGCACCGGAGCTCATGCGCCTCGCGCCCCCGGCGACGTCGAGCCCCGCCGGGGCCACGGCGCTGCGCCGTTCGTTCGAGCAGACGCTGCTGCACTCGCCGTCCTTCACCCTGCGGGGCGGCACGCGGGAAATCCTGCGCGGCGTGATCGCGCGGGGCCTGGGGCTGCGCTGATGGACCCGCTCCTGGCCGATACCGCCGAGCGCATTTTTCGTGATCGCTGCGACAAGCCGCTGCTCGATGCGGCGGAGACTGGAGCCTTTCCGGAGGCACTGTGGGACGTCTTCACCGAAGCCGGGCTACACCAGGTCGGCACCGTTGCGTCCGGAACCGACCTTGCGGATCTCTTCGGCCTCCTGCAGGTGGCGGGCCGCCACGCGGCGCCGCTGCCGCTCGCGGAGGCACTGCTCGCGAACCGTCTCCTGGCGAACGGTTCGTCCAGCGATGACGACGCGGGCCTCGCGACCATAGCGACCGACGGAATAGCGCCCTGGGGCCGTCGTGCGGAGGTGGTCGTGCAGATGGAGACGGGCGCGGTGCTGACCGCGTTCGAGTGCGAGCCGTCCACCAACCTTGCCGGCGAGCCGCGTGACCGCATCGTGGGCGGTACCGAGTGCGGCACGCTCGCCAGCGTGGCCGACCTGCCGGAACTGCTGGCCCTGTCGCGCGTGGCCCTCATGTCCGGCGCCCTCTCGCGGCTGCTCGACATGGCTATCGGCTATGCCACGGAGCGCCGCCAGTTCGGCCGGCCGCTGTCGAAGTTCCAGGCGATCCAGCACAACCTCGCCGTGCTGGCCGGGGAGACTGCCGCGGCACAGCGTGCGGCGGACGGCGCCATCGACGCGCTCGGCTCGGAGCCGTTCGCGGATCAGGTGGCCGCGGCCAAATCCCGCGTCGGCGAGGCCGCGGGAGTCGCCGCCGAGATCGCCCACCAGGTACACGGCGCGATGGGTTTCACCCACGAGCATACGCTGCACCACTTCACGCGGCGTCTGTGGGCCTGGCGCGACGAACACGGCACGGAGAGCGTCTGGCAGGCGCGTCTCGGCGCCCGCATCGCACGCGGCGGCGCGGACGCCGTGTGGGGGTTCATCACCGCGGCCGATCGATAGCGCGCGAACGCGCGAACTTCGTTCGCGTTGGGAGTTTCGCTGGCGCGAAACTCCCGTGGAGCCCTGTGCTGGCGCGCCGTCCAGGTGGTTTGCAGGACCCACACCCTGTTGGCCCGGCTGCGCACGGGCGGTCGGGACGTTGTCCTACAGCCCGGACAGACTTCGCCCCTTCTTCCTCCTCCGGCGCTGCCGGAGACTGCTCCACTTATCGCAAGCCAGGGAGCAGGCACGTTGGAAGCCAGGGTATTTCTCGAGCGGCACACGCCGCGGATGATCAGGATCGCGAAGGACACCTCGCCGGCGTTGCTCGGTAACCGCCGGGTCGCGCGGTTTCTCGAGCGGCTGCAAAGGGATTTCGACACCGTGGAGGACAAGCCCGGCAAGCGCCCGCCGCTGCCGGGCGAGGACGTCTTCTGGTGGTGCGTGACGATCCTCGAGGAGCTGACCGAGATTCGCCGAGCGAGCAGCGTGACCGAACCGTACGTCCTCATGATGCTGGATCAGATGCGCTCCATGGGCCCGCGCCTCGAGAACGGCGAACCGCTGCCGCCGGAGTTCCAGATCCACTGGTTCGACGATCTGGAGGATCCGATCGAGGACGATTGGACTCCGCGTGCGGATGACGGGTCGGATTGAGAAACGCCCCGTGACCCGGTGGGCGGTGTTAGGATTCAGGTGAGGCGAGGAAGTCGGTAGAACTCGAAGGGCGGCGTCGGTCGCTGGAGCTGGGACGGCTGGAAGCGGAGACGGAAAAGCTGTGGACAGAGTCAGACCGCATGAAGTTGAGCAACAACCTGGACAAGATCCGGATCGCACTCGCAGGCGGCGGAACCTTGGCGGCCGTCCTGGCGGGGCTGAAGGTTCTGGGTTGGGTCGACGCCGGGTGATGTTCGAGCGATACGAGTACGTGTCGGAGAACGTCAGGTTCGAGCGGGACTGGTGGCAGCTCGTCAAGTACGGCCTGTTGCTGCCCCTCATACCGGGCGTTCCCATCGCCGTCGCGTTCTGGCTCTGGGTCTTCTAGAAGTGTTCGCCCTTGGCCGGGGCGCTGACGCGCGGGGAACGACCGACCGTAGGGGACGCCCTTGTGGCGTCCCGCTCCGAATGCATGCACGGCCCGCACACGGGCGACCGGCTCAGGGCGCCGCGCAGCGGAAACTCGCCTCGTCGTCGGGATCTCCTGCGCCGTCGTACTGCGCGAGGTTCGGGAATGCGCATAGCGGGCGCGTGAAGCTGCGCTTCTGGCCCGTCACGGCTTCGGCGTCGAGATGGTCCATTGCGACTGCTCCCGGATGCGTGGCCACGATGCGCTCCGGAGCCTCTCCCCCTTCCCGCCATTTGACGATGGGATCCGTGTAATCCGTCTGCCATGCCCCCGGTCCGCCGGCGCAATGCACCATCCCGGGGATCATGAACATGCGGAAGAAGTTCGCGGTCGCCTCGGGGCCGCCCATGGCCTCTTCGACGGATTCGAGATAGGCGATCGCCCGCTGCGGCCGCAGCGGAAAATCGTTCCAGCCCTGGTAGATCAGCAGCTTGCCGCCGCGGTCGCGGAACTCGGAGAGGTCCGACGTGCGCAGGTCGATGGGCGTCGTCGCGTTGCTGCTCCGGCCGAAGTCCGCCACGGGGTCGAACGTGTCGAGATCAAACGTCGGATCGTGGCGCATGATGTTGGCCAGCATTTCGGGGATGAGGTCTCCGACGATCGTTGCCCCGCCGGCGAGGGCGTCGTTGGGCAGCAGCCAGCCGCCCCAGTCGCCGGCGGCTTCGGCGCCGGGCAGCACGCCGGGCGACAGCATGTTGCCGTCGGCGTCGGTCATGTCGGCGTAGATGAAACGCGCCGTGTCAACCTGACCGGCCGACAGACAGCCTTGCGTCTGCCCTTCGGCGCACGCGAGCGCATCCAGGTCGATTTTGCAGCTGCGCGGATCGTTGATGATGCCGTCCTCCACGCCGTCGGTGGCGTCGCAGGCGGTGCGCGTGGCGTCGTCCAGCACCTGCAGGGCAGCCCGGTCGAGCGGGTTGGCGGCCTGCTTGCGTCCGACGGCGACCATCCAGGCCATGAATTCCTGGAACCGGAAGGCCGGGGCGCCGGCGATGATGCCGTCGTAGTCCTCCGGAAAGCGGGCAGCCTCGAGCATGACGGCCCGACCGCCGTTGGAGCATCCCTTCAGGTAGGAGTGGTCGATGTCGCGGCCGTAGTAGTGCGCGATGACGCGCTTCGTGGCCTGGGTGGCGAGATGCACGCCGCGGTAGGCGTAGTCGATCAGCGCCTCCGGCTGCCTCAGGAAGGCGTTACCTTCCGAGAGCTCGTGGCCCGTGTCCGTGGACGCCTGGGCGAACCCGCGCGACAGCAGGCTCGTGGTGTCCCCGATGACTCCCGCAACTCCGCCGACCGCTTCGAACATGAGGCGCCCGTTCCACTCCTCGGGGAGCGTGACCTCGAAGCGGATGGCGCGGTTGATCACGCCCCGGACGCGGCAGTAGGCCGGCAGTTCGTCCGTCGCGGCCACGGGGATGCCCGGCTCGATCGCGTGGTGGACGTCGGTCAGCCGGTAGAGGTCGCGGCATGCATCCGTGTCCGCGGTCGCGGTCGCTGCCCACAGCATGGCGATCATGGCCGGGATGCCTGTCCTCATCGTCCACTTGGCGCGCGTCATGGTCGTCGTCCTCCCGTTGGGTTGACCCCGTCCGGCGTATAGGAGGGGCATAGGTCAGTGATGCACGAGCGACGCGACATCACGGTACGGCGCAGCGGAAGCTGCTCTCGTCGTCCGGATTGCCCTCGCCGCGGTACAGCCCGAGCTCAGGGTATACGCACAGCGGCCGGGTGAACGCCCGCGAGGCTTCCGGCGGCTTGCTCGGGTTCAGGTGGAACATGGGCGTGGGCTCCGCCGGGTGGGTCGCGACGAGCCGTTCCGGCGCCGCGCCCTCTTCCGTCCACTTCACGATCGGGTCCACGTAGTCCGTCTGCCAGGGACCCGGACCGCCGGCGCAGTGCACCATGCCGGGCACCATGAAGAGCCGGAAGAACTCCGCTGTCTGCTCGGGGCCGCCCGTCGCCTGGTCGAGCGCGGCCAGGTAGTCGATGGCCCGTTGCGGGCGTAGCGGGAAGTCGTTCCAGCCTTGATACATCAGTATCTTGCCGCCGCGATCGCGAAAGTCGCGCAGGTCCCCTGTCACGTCGAAGGGGGCCATCGCGTCCGCGATGTGGTCCTGGTCGCGCACGGGGTCGAAATCGGCCACGTCGAAAGTCGGATCGTGGCGCAGCAGGATGCTCAGCATCTCCCGCAGGTTGTCACCCATGCCGCTGAACTGCTCGGCGCCGAGCAGCCACAGTCCCCAGTCGCCGGAGGACTCGGCGCCGGGCGGGACGCCGGGGGACAGCACGTTGCCGTCTTCATCCACCATGTCTCCATAGATGAAACGGGCGGTCTCGGCCTGCCCGGCCGTGAGGCAGCCCCTGTTCTGCGAGGGGGTTCCCCCCTCGGGCTCCCCCGGCTGAGGGCTCTCTCTTCCTTCCCCGCAGACGAGCGCGTCGACATCGATCTTGCAGGTTCGCGGGTCGTTGATCACGCCGTCCTCCACGCCGTCCGCGGCATCGCAAGCACCGCGGGAGGCGTCGTCGAGCACCGTGAAGGCGTCCTTGGTGAGCGGGTGCGCGTCCTGCAGGTTGTGCACCGCCACCATCCACGGCAGGAACTCCTGGAAGCGGAACGCGGGCGCCCCGGCGATGATGCCGTCGTAGTCGGCGGGGAAGCGCTCGGCTTCGAGGAGCGCCGCGCGACCGCCGTTCGAACACCCCTGCAGGTATGCGCGGTCGGCCTCGCGGCCGTAGTACTGCGCGATGATGCGCTTGGACGCCTGCGTCGCCAGGTGCACGCCGCGGTAGGCGTAGTCGAGCAGGGCCTCGGGCTGCCGGAGATACGCATTGCCTTCCTCGATCTCGTGGCCGGTGTCGGTGGAGGCCATGGCGAAGCCCCGCGGCAACAGGCTCGTCGTGTCGCCGATCACGCCGGCGCCGCCGCCGACGGCGGTGAACATCATGCGGTCGTTCCAGTCGTCGGGGAGCGTGACCTCGAAGCGGATGGCGCGATTGACGACGCCGCGTACGCGGCAATGCGCGGGCAACGCTTCCGTCGCCGCCACGGAGATGCCGGGCTCGATGGCCTGGTCGATGTCCGTCAGGCGGTACAGCTTGCGGCAGCGGTCCTCGTCCCCGGCCGCTACGGCCGGCATGATGGCCACCAGGGTGATCAACGAAATCCCCATCCAGCGTGCGTACGGCGTCCCCATGGCTCTCTCCCTCGGAATCGTCGCGCCGAGCATACACAAGGATGACCGCGCGTCGCGAAGACGCGTGCGGGCGCCCGCCCGTGGACCGCTGTCAGGCGTCGTCGGTGACCGGCTCTCGTACGGCGCGAGCCGGCGCGACGTTACGGTACGGCGCAGCGGAAGCTGCTCTCGTCGTCCGGGTCCCCTTCGCCGCGGTACAGGCCGAGCTTCGGATACACGCACAGCGGCCGGGTGAATGCCCGCGAGGCTTCCGGCGGCTTGCTCGGATTCAGGTGCGGCAGGGCGATCACCTCGGCCGGGTGCGTGGCCACGATGCGCTCGGGCGCGATGCCCTGTTCTGTCCACTGCACGATCGGATCCACGTAGTCCGCCTGCCAGGGCCCCGGTCCGCCGGCGCAGTGCAACATGCCGGGAACCATGAAGAGCCGGAAGAACTCCGCCGCCTGCTCCGGGCCGCCGGCCGCCGCTTGGACGGCGGCCAGGTAGTCGAAGGCGCGCCCCGGACGCAGCGGGAAGTCGTTCCAGCCCTGGTACATCAGGATCTTGCCACCGCGGGCGCGGAAGTCTGAGAGGTCCGCCGTGGAGTCGAACGCCGCCAGGGCTTCGCCGACCCGCGCGTGGTCGCGCACCGGGTCGAACTCGGCTACGTCGAAGGACGGATCGTGGCGCATGTGTATCCCCAGGTTGTCCCGCAGGGTGTTGGCCAACCCGCCGGGCACGACCTCTCCGCCCAGCAGCCACGATCCCCAGTCGCCCTGGGACTCGGCGCCGGGCGGTACGCCGGGGGACAGCACGTTGCCCTCCGCGTCGACCATGTCGCCATAGATGAAACGCGCGGTTTCGGCCTGTCCGGCCGTCAGGCAACCCTGTTGCTGCCCCTGCGCGCAGACGAGCGCATCCACATCGACCTCGCAGAGGCGCGGGTCGTTGATCACCGCGTCCTCGACGCCGTCCCTGGCGTCGCAGGCAGTGCGCGACGCATCGTCGAGCACCGTAAAGGCCTCCTTGTCGAGCGGGTGCGCTTCATGGAGCTCGTGTACGGCGAGGATCCACGGGAGGAACTCGTGGAGCCGGAACACGGGTGCGCCGGCGATGATGCCGTCGTAGTCCCCGGGGAAGCGCTCGGCCTCCATCAGGGCGGCGCGGCCGCCGTTCGAGCAGCCCTTGAGGTAGGACCGATCGATCTCGCGGCCGTAGTAGTGCGCGATGACGCGTTTCGATGCCAGGGTCGCCAGGTGCACGCCCCGGTAGGCGTTGTCGAGCCGGGCCTCGGGTTGTCCGAGATAGTCGTTGCCGTCCTCGCGTTCGTGGCCGGTGTCGGTGGAGGCCATGGCGAACCCGCGCGCGAGCAGGCTCGTGGTATCGCCTATGAACCCGGCGCTGCCGCCGACGGTGCTGAACATCAGGCGGCCGTTCCAGTCGGCGGGGAGCGTGACCTCGAAGCGGATGGCGCGGTTGACGACACCGCGGACGCGGCAATGGGCCGGCAGCGCTTCCGCCGCCGCTACCGGGATGCCTGGCTCGATGGCGTGCGAGAGGTCCGTCAGGCGGTATAGCTTGTGGCAGCTCTGCTCGTCAGCCGCCGCCGTGGGCATGGCGGCGGTCACCAGTGCGATCAGCGCAATCCAGATCCAGCGGGCGGACGGCGTTCCCATGGCTCTTCCCCCCAGAGTCGTTGCACCGAGCATACAGCAGCGGGCCGGGCTCGCGATCAGGCGCCGTCGCGACCGCCGGCGGGGAGCGCGTCGGAGCCCGGTGTCCAGAGACTGTCCGTTTCGCGCAGCCCCTGCTGCCGGTAGAGCTGCGCGTAGTGGCCGTCGGCGGCAACCAGGGTCGCATGGTCGCCCGTCTCCACGATCCGTCCCCCGTCGATCACGACGATGCGGGTGGCATTGCGGATCGTCGACAGGCGGTGCGCGATGACGAAGCTGATGCGTCCCATGAGTACGCGCCGGAGCCCCTGCTGGATGTGCATCTCCGTCTCCGTGTCCACGGAGGAGGTCGCTTCGTCCATGACCAGGATCTGGGGATCCGCCAGGATCGCGCGAGCGAACGATACGAGCTGCTTCTGCCCGGCGGACAAGCGGCTGCCGCCCTCGCCGACCTCGGTCTGGTAGCCCTCCTGCATCGCCATGATGAAGTCGTGCGCACCGGCGATGCGCGCCGCGATCACCACCTCGTCGTCCGGCGCGTCCGGGCGTCCGTAGCGGATGTTCTCGAGGATCGGTCCGCTGAAGACGTGGGCGTTCTGCAGCACCATGCCGAGGCTCGACTGCAGCCAGTGCAGGCTCCGTTTGCGGTAGTCGATACCGTCGATCAGCACCTGTCCGGTCGTCGGCTCGTAGAACCGGCAGATCACGTTCACGAGCGTGCTCTTGCCGCCGCCGGTGGGACCGACGATGGCGATCGTTTCGTCCGCGTTCACCGTCAGGTCGATGTCATCGAGCACCGGCGGGCCGGCCTCGTAGGCGAAGCCCACGTTCACGAGTTCGATGCGCGAGATGCGGGCGGGGCCGCCGTCGAAGGCCACGTGCTCGCGGCGCGGGGCGTCCTGCTGCACCGAGATCGCCTCGAGCACGTCCTCGGAGTCCCGGATCGTCGCCTCGGCGTCGACGAGACTCAGCACGCGCTCCGCCGACGCCTGCGCCATCTGCATCTCGGCGAACCAGTAGCCCATCGTTTCCACGGGCTCGAAGAAGTGGCGTGCGTAGGCGAGGAACGCGACCAGGGTGCCCACCATGAGCGGCGCGACGTAGACGTCCATGCCGCCGACCAGCAGCACCAGGCCCATGGAGAGGCTCGCGAGCGTCGTCACGATCGGCAGATAGATCGCGGCGAGCGTCAGGTTGGTGACGGAGGCTCGATACATCGTGCCGGTCAGGCCCTGGAACTCGCCGAGGTTCTCCCGCTCGCGCACGAACGCCTTGCTCGTGAGCACGCCCATGATGGCTTCGTTGTAGGACCCCGTGATGCGTGAGTTGGCGCGCCGCACCTGCCGCGCGCTGGTCAGGATGTTGCGACGGAACTTGACGGACACCCAATACAGGACCGGCAGGATCGCCAGCACGGCGAACGCGAGCTGCCACTGCATCACGAGCATGGCCCCGGCGATGCCGACCATCGTGGTGGCGCCCCAGATGAAGTCCATGAATCCCCAGGCCAGGATGTTCGAGAGCCGCTCGCAGTCGGAGGTCATGCGGGCCATGAGCCAGCCTACCGGGCGATGGTCGTAGAACGAGAACGACAGCCGCTGCAGGTTGGCGAAGGCTTCCTCGCGTATGTCGTGGCTCAGGAACGCGCGGATCTTGCCGGCGATCGCCACGAAACCCGCCACCGCCACCGCGAGTACCGCCGTACAGGCGAGATAGAGCAGCCCCCACAGGACCAGGTCGGCGTCGGCTCCGTGGGCCTGGATATCGTCCACCACCCACTTGGTGATGAGCGGGAAGGTCACCTCGGCGATGGCCGTGGCGAAGCTGAACCCCGCCAAGGTCGCGAGATCGCGCTTGTGCGGCAGGGTGTAGGAGAACAGGCGGCGCCAGAGGTGCGTCTGCATGCGCGACGCAAGGGTCTGATCGTCGAAGCCGTCGTGGTAGTTCTCGTCGTCGTAGTGATCCATCACGCCTCCTCCTGGGCCTGTCGCCCGGCGCGTCCGGCGGCGTTCGCTTCCGCCGCGGCGGCGACTTTGAGGTCCGCATCGATCGAGGCCTGCAGCGCTCCCTGGATCTCGCACAGGCGCCGGTACGGTCCGAGTTCGCGCGCGAGCGTTCCGTGCGTGCCCTCCTGCACGAGCCGGCCGCGGTCCAGGACCAGGATGCGGTCGGTATGCGCGATGGTGGACAACCGGTGCGCGATGACGATGGTCGTGTGGCGCCCGCGGCGCCGGTCGAGGGCGTCGAGGATGCGCCGCTCCGTGCCCGTGTCCACGGCAGACAGCGAGTCGTCGAGCACCAGGACCGGCGGGTCCTTGACCAGGGCTCGGGCAAGCGCGACACGCTGCCGTTGGCCGCCGGAGAGGGTGATGCCCCGTTCGCCCACCATGGCCGAGTAGCCGTCGGGGAACGCGGAGATGGCATTGTGTACGGCCGCGTCGCGGGAGGCTTCCACGAGTTCCTCGAAGCGCGCGTCCGGCCGCGCGACGCGGAGGTTCTCCTCGATGCTCCGCGAGAACAGGAAGGGATCCTGCAGAACGACGCCGAACTGGTTGCGCAGCCACTTGCGGTCGACGTCGCGGAGTTCGAAATCGTCGAGGAACACGTTGCCGCCCTGGTAGGGATAGAGTCGCAGCAGCACACGGATCAGGCTGGACTTCCCGGAACCGGGCGCCCCGACGAGGCCGACCGTTTCGCCGGCCTCGATCCCGAAGGACAGGTCCCGCAGTACGGGTCGCCCCTCGGTGTACCAGAACCGCAGGTGCTCGACGCGGATCGCGCCCCGTGCCCGAGGCAGGGACGGCGTCGCTTCGGCCGACTCCTCCGGAGTGGTCAGAATATGGTCGATGCGCCCGAGCGCCACCACCGCCTTGCCGGTGTCGGTGAGCACGCGCCCCAGTGTCCGGATGGGCCAGGTGACCATGCCCACGACCGTCAGGAAGGCGAAGAGATCGCCCACCGTGATCCGTCCGTCGAGGATGAAGTGCGCGCCGGCGACGAGGACGATGCCGAGTTGGCCGAGGGCGAGAAGGTCGGCGGCTCCGTAGTAGACGCCCATCAGGCGCGCCAGGCGCGTGTGGTTGTCGCGAAAGGCCCGGATCCGCCGGCCGAAGCGCTGCGTCTCCCTTTCCTGCTGCGCGAAGGCGCGCACCACGCGGATGCCGGTGAGGTTCTCCTGCAGCACCGCCGTCATCTCGCCCTCGGAGCGGTCCGTTTCCTCGAAGAGGTGCTTGATCTTCGAGAAGAACACGTACGCCCCGATGGGCAGCAGCGGCAGCAGGCAGATGGAGAACCAGGCCAGGTCCACGTTGAGCCAGAAGAGGATCGGCACGACGGTCAGCACCAGCAGGCTCGCGCGCCCGATCTCGACCACGTCGGTGGACAGGAACACCCGCACGGTCTCGACGTCCGAACTGCAGCGCTGGACAAGGTCGCCCGTGTCCGCGTCGTCGAAGAACTCCGCGCGCAGGTGATGCAGCCTCCGGAAAAGTTCCTCCCGCAGCCGCCGGCAGATCGCCTCCGACGCCATCGCGGTCCACAGCCCGCGGAGGAAGAGGAAGAAGCCGCCCACTGCGGTGACCGCGACACCCGCCATGGCCGACACGACGAGGTACGCCAGGTAGGCGTCTGCGGCCGCGAGGCGTTCGGTGACGGCCACCAGCACCGGCACGCCGAGCGTGAGGTCGCTCTCATGCACCACGTCGATCGCGTACTTGGCGATGAGCGGCGCCCCGAACATCAGCACGTTCGTGATCGCCATCGCGGCGATCGCGCCCGAGTATCTTGTGCGTTGTCCCCGGGCGATGGCCCAGAGGCTGGTTCCTTCCTTCATGGTCTCCCGTCCAACGAGGAGTGGCCCCGTGAGCGGGTTCCGGAATAGTCAGGAACTGTTGGGGAAGCCCGCTCGATCATGGAGAGCGGGCCCGGAGTCGCGTGGACTCAGCTACCGCTCACCGAGGAGTTGGAGGCAAGGTCTGTCAGGCGCATCGGTCATCCCCGGTGGTGGGTGGCGAGGGGGCGGCATGTTACCGCCCGGCATGGAAAAGGCAAGGGGCAACCGGCCCGCCGCGGGAATTGCAAGGGGACGGGCTTGTCCCGTCCCGTCTCGAATTGATGCACGGTACCGACACGGGCGACCACAGCTTTTGACGCGGTTCCCTGTACGATTTGGCGAAATGAGGCTATCGTAACGGCTGGACGTTCACGTGTACGAGGATACAAAGTGACCATCACCACGCACCACGCCGCCGACCCGGCGGACGAGGTCGCCGCCACGTTCCACCGCGATGGAGCGGTGATCGTCGCCAACCTGGCCTCGGCGGAGACCATGGACGCACTCACGGCGGACCTGCCCTTCGACGACCGCACGAAGGTGGGGAACGAGTTCATCGGCGGGTCCGACAATCGGTCCATCGGCGCCGTCCTGCACGCGAACCCGGAGATCTGCGAGACCCTGCTGCTCAACGAGCGCGTGCTGGAAGTCGCGGATCGGATCCTGCGGCCCGAGAAGCCGATGGCCGCGTCCTCGAAGTCCAGCCCGCGTGCGAAGCCGCGGTTCGAGAAGTCCGACGACGGCTGTGTGCAGATCATGAGTACCGTCGCGCCGCCGGAAGAGGGCCCGTACTGCCACCACTACCGGGTGGGCGCGTCCGTCTCGCTGCAGGCCCGTGGCGGGGGTGCGGTGCAGCTCCTGCACCGGGAGATGTCGATATACGAGCCGTTCGTGGAGCACACTCCGACCACCCGGGACCTCATCTTCAACGTGATGTGGGCCGGCACCGACTTCACCGCGGAGAACGGCGCGACGCGGGTGGTTCCCGGCAGCCATCGCTGGCCGGCGGAGCGGGTCGCCAACGAGAGCGAGGTGGCCCAGGCCGTGATGCCGAAGGGATCCGCGCTGTTCTGGCATTGCAGGGCGCTGCACGGGCTCGCCGCCAGCACCAGCAAGGCGAGGCGCACCGGGATCTTCCATTCGTTCGTCGTCAACTGGCTTGCCCAGGAGGAGAACCAGTACGTGGCCTTCCCGTCGGAGGACGCCGCACGTCTTTCGGGGCCGGCGCGGCGGCTTCTCGGCTACCGGTCGAGCGACACGGTCGGATGGGTCAAGGGCCGCCAGTCGGCCGACCTCCTGGCAGAGGGTTTGAGCGGCCCGCTGGAACTCCGAAAACGGTCGGAACGGGTCGACGAAGTCGCGTAACGTCTGTAGGGGACCGCCGTCCCGTCTTGAACTCTGACCAGGGGACGGGCTTGTCCCGTCCCGTCTCGAATTCATGTAAGGCCGGGATCGAGCCTCCAACTCACTCATTGAGGGTGCGACGGGGAGACCGCGCGTCCCGACGCTTGCATGGCGCTCTCAAGGTGGCTATGTTGGCGTCTTTGGCCCTGGCCGCATACGATGATTCGAGCGAACATCTCTGAACTGAGGAACGGCTTGAGCGCATACCTGCGCCGAGTCCGGAGGGGTGAGTCGGTCCTCATTCTCGATCGCAAGGTGCCGGTGGCATGGCTCGTTCCGGTGGACGGGGTCGCGACGCTGCGGCAGGAAAGCCCGGTGTACGAAGTCGATGCGGAGGCGGAGCGGGAGCTTGAGGAAGAAGCCAGGATCGCCCGACTGACGGCGGCCGGGGTCATCTCTCGTCCGAGCCGGGGATGTCCACTCGAAACCGTGCAGAGCTGGAGCCCTCTGCCCGGGATCGGGCTTGTCGAGGCCGTCCTTGCGAACCGGCGCGAGGACGACGAGAAAGGCTATCGATGAACTTTTGGGACAGCTCGGCGATCGTCGCACTGATCGCGGATGAGCCGGCGGGTCCACAGGCGCGTCAAAAGCTGGAAGCGGATCCGCGTATGGCCGTCTGGTGGGGTACGCCGGTCGAGTGTGTCGCCGCGATCGCTCGCCAGGAACGAACTGGTGTTGCCCCTGCGGAACGGGTGGCGGAACGGTTGAGGCGCCTCGAAGACCTGGCGCGTGACTGGCACGAAGTGCAACCCGACCGGCGCTTGAGGTCGTTGGCGCGACGCATGGTACGAGTGCATCCACTGAAAGCCGCTGACGCGCTGCAATTGGCCGCGGCCGTGGTAGTAGCGGAGCAGGAGCCGGCGAAGATCGGCTTTGTCTCCTTTGACGTTCAACTCAACAAGGCAGCTGCCCTGGAAGGGCTCGCTGTTCTCGACAGCTCCTCGGCGCGGCCTGCCTGACTCGTTTGCCAGGTACGCGGGCAGGACGTGACCCCGCTGGATGGACGGAACTCAGCCCTTGCGTTCCTTGAGGATCAGTTCCGCCACCCGCGCCCCATGGCTGCTCTGCAGGAAGTGGCCGGCGTCCGGAATGCCGTCGAACCGCGCGTTCATCCGCCCGGCCCAGGTGCGCCCCCATTCCTCGGTGAAGATGTCGTCCGTGCATCCCCAGATGAAGTGGACGCCTTTCTCCCAGCCGAGCAGCGTGCGGTAGTGCAGCGCCTGCGCGGCGGCGTTGCCGTTGTCCGGGCTGCTGACTGGTATGGAGAGCGGAAACCGGCGCATACCGTTGTAGCCGGCGTCCGACAGGCCCCGATACGGAGCCGAGAAGCCGCGGTAGACATCCGCGGCCTTGCCGGTCAGTGCGGGTGTCTTTCCCCCGACGATCGCCCCGAACACCGTCTGGCGGTCGGCGAGACCCCCTGAGAACAGCAGCAGCATTCCCACGTCCGGCTCGGCGCGATCGAACAGGCCGCCCTCGTGCCAGTTCCGGTTCCAGTTGCGGATGGCTTCCGAGTACTCGTATCCGGGGTGGTCCAGCCACGTGTTCATGATGACCAGGTGCTCGAAGCGGTCGGGCATCATCGCCGCCTGGGCGAGGCCGGTGGGACCGCCCCAGTCCTGCGTGACGACCGTGATGTTGCGCAGGTCGAGGGCGGTGATGAGCGAAGTGAGGATCTCGGTGTGGCGCGCGATCGTGTACCAGTGGATGTCGGTCGGCTTGTCCGACCGGCCGAAGCCCATGTGGTCCGGCGCGACGCACCGATAGCCCGCCGCGACGAGGGGCGGAATCATGTCCCGGTACAGGTAGCCCCATGTGGGCATGCCGTGCAGCAGCAGCATGACCGGACCGTCCCGCGGACCTTCGTCCACGTAGTGCATGCGCAGGTCCTGCCAGGTGTGGTAGTGGGGTGCGTAGTCGAAGTCCGGGAGATCCTGGAAGTTCTCGTCAGCAGTGCGTACGAAGTCGGTCATTGGGCGTGGTCCGGGTCAGGGATGGGATTACTCACATGGGATGCGTGGACGCAAGGTCTGAGTGTGTCATCTCTTACTCTCCCGAGAATCGTTCGGTCGCTTGTCACCAAGATCCATGATCGCCCTCCATCGCGCGCTCAGAACACGACGGCCCGCCGTATGGGGTGAGTCCTGTCAAAGGTATTCTCGAACAGCGCCAATAGCTCCCTCGTGAACTGATACCCTTCGTTCTTGATCTTTCGGAAGCCCACATCATCCCTATTATCCCGGCTAAGGCCTTCCAAGTGCGATCGCACTGCCGCGTCGGACAGTCCATCTAGGAATACGTCGTAGCTTTTCATAACTCGAGACAGTGCCGCCTCGCCACAAATGCTCCGCATCCGCTCAACCGCGGGTTGAGCAAACAGTTCTTCTAGTATCCGGATCTTGTCATCCCTAGTCCTATCCGCAGTCATGGCGATACTGAACAAGCCGCTGGCGTAAAGTAACTTTCGCGAGAAGACGAGCTTGACGTTGCGGATCGCCCATGGTTTGTCACCTTCCGCGGTCTTGAACTCGTAATCGACAGCCATCGTTCGATAAGCTCAAGACCCTCTAGCGCGTCCCTAAATCGCTGGAGCTTGTCTTCTGAGAGTGCTTTAGCCCGCTCGAATCCGCTGGCCACTAGGACAGCCCTCGGGTGAGGGTGGGCTTCTGGGCGACATGAGCTGATGCGCGATCACGCCACCGATCAGTCGGGAGGAAGGACGGGGCACGGCTCTGCCGGTACCTTAGCTTGTCATGCCGCGCCACGAAGTCAGCGTCCTGATCGACGTAATAGTGGCGGGCCTCATATGCTATTGGACCGTCGACCATGCGCGAAACATCCGTCTCGAATGTCGCACTGGTCAAGAGCCGGGATAAGCCAGGTAGTCTGTTGAACAAGGCTCGTTCCGTTCCGAAGTAATGTCGGGCGTCTATTTGCGACATGTTTCTCTCGAGAAAGACAGAACAGGCATAGTCTGACAGAATGCCCGTGGGCGAGTGGATAAGGCGGCTGTAAACTTCGTTCTTACATGCCCAGAATTCGTCGACGGTTTGGCAGTGCGCCGGACTCGACCTCCTGATCGCGGCGAGGGTAACGGAGTTACATGTACTTGAGGCGTTTCCGATGTACGCCCATGACCGCAGGACACCTTCGATGGTATCAAAGGTTATTGGGCCGCCAAAAAACCCATGGAAACGGTCGCAGTCACCGGAAACCAAGGCCACGACCTCCTCGATGTTGACGTGGCCTTCGCGAAGAGCAGAGTAGACCTCCTTGCCTAACGGCACTCTGCCGCAGATGATATCGAGTGTGGCGCCATGGTGGTCGATATCGAGGGCTTTCTTGAAGGCGGCTTCCATTGAATGGGAGAGGGGCGGGTGGCCAATATCGTGCAACAGTGCCGCAGCGCACACAAGATGCCTATCGCTTGTGGAGAGTTCAACTTCTTTGGCGTATAGATGGGCTATATCTAGCACTCCAAGACTGTGTTGGTACCGCGAGTATCGCGTCGCGCCGTGCCTCCCATTTGGATGTCGGACAAGGCGGTAGTCTATGGCTCCCAAGAAACGAATCTGCCTCAGGCGTTGAAACGCGCGGGTAGAGATGAGCTTGAGGAAAAGGGGGTTGTTTACCACAGCGGTCGTTGCATCCTCTGGGGCACTGAACCGTTTCGGTGGTTTGGATTGGATCAAGGTTATTGGATGGGAGCCGGCGGCTGGTTCTCAGAACGACGTGGCGTGGCAGTGGAGATTGCTCGGTGGACTGTACGGAAACTTTGACTGTCGGCTGCGAGTCTACTGATGACCGCGCGTGGGGGCAAGCGAGAAAGGAGATGACGTCTTTTCGCGAGCATCTATGGGCGGGCTCAGGTGTCGGATAGTGGCACGAGCGGGAGTGCCCCGCGGCAAGCGCGGTCAGCGTCGCGAGGCATCGCCTTTAGGTGACCAAATTCACGATCATCTTGCCGGTGTTGACGCCGGTGAACAGGCCGATGAAGGCCTCCCCGGCGCGCTCGATGCCTTCGAACGTCGTCTCCCGGTAGCGCAGTTCCCCGCTCGTCACCCATGCCGCCATGTCGCGCGCGAAGTCCGCGCGCAGGTGCTCGAAGTTCGACACGATGAAGCCGCGCAGGGTGAGGCCGAGACCGATGGCCATGGCGAGGTTGTTGGGACCGGGGACCGGTGCGGTGGCGTTGTACTGGGAGATCATGCCGCACAGGGGGATGCGGCCGTTGGGGCGCATGCACATGATCGCGGCCTCGAGGTGGTCGCCGCCGACGTTGTCGAAGTACACGTCGATGCCGTCCGGAGCCGCTTCCCGGAGCTGCCCAAGGAGGTTGCCCTCGCGGTAGTCGATGGCGTGGTCGAAGCCGAGATCCTCCGTGAGGTGCGCGGTCTTCTCGGCACCTCCGGCGCTGCCGATCACGGTGCATCCCTTGATGCGCGCGATCTGTCCCACCGCGCTGCCGACGGCGCCCGCGGCGCCGGAGACGAACACCGTCTCGCCGTTCTGCGTTGCCCCGACCTCGAGCAGCCCGACGTAGGCCGTCATGCCGGGCATGCCCAGGACGCCGAGATAGGCGGAGGGGGGCGCCTCTAGGTTGCCGAGCCGACGGAGCTGCGCGCCTGGGGCCACGAACGCCTCGCGCCAGCCGAGGAACGACTCGACGTGGTCGCCCACCGACAGCTTCGGGTCGTTCGACTGCGTGACGCGCCCGATGGCGCCGCCGGTCAGCGTTTCCCCCATCTGGAAGGGGGGGATGTAGGACTTGCGGTCCCACATGCGGCCGCGCATGTAGGGGTCGACGCTCATGCACACGTTCTCGACGAGGACTTCGCCGGCGCCGGGCTCCGGAACTGCAACCTCCGTGACCTGGAAGTCGTCGGGGGTGGGCGTGCCCACCGGGCGGTTCTTCAGGCTGACGGCGCGGCTCAACATGGATGCTCTCCTCGGGGGTGGGTGGAAAAGGGCGCCATGTTACTGCGTTGCGCGGGTCGGGTTGCGGGAGAGTCGCCGTCGGAGGTCAGCGCGCGCGGCCATCCCCGTACTCGGCTGCGACGAGCTCGAAGGCCACCTGCGGCAGCAGACCGAGTACCGCCAGGGCGCGATCCTCGGGCAGCGCGATGTGGGTGGCGTCGAGCCGAGTCTGGTCCCAGGTCGGGTCTACACCCTGCCACCGCCCCTCGACGGCCACCTCGTTCCAGCTGTGCAATGCGAACGTCGCGTTGTCGGCGTCGTAGGCGAGCCCCGTGACGGTACGTGCCGGAAGGCCGAGCGCCCGGGCCATCGTGGTCAGGAGATCCGCGTACTCGGTGCAGTCGCCGCGCCGGGTGCGGACGGTATCGGCCACGGTCTGGATCGTGTCCCGGTCCACGTACTCCACGTAGCGATGTACGAACGCCACCAGTGCGTCGACCCGATCCGAGGGCGAACTTGCGCCCTGTACCGCGCGGCCGGCGAGACGCCTGATCGTGGGGTCGCCGGCGGGTAGTGCGGGGGTAGACCGCGACAGCGGCCCGAGTTCCTCGGCGTGCACCGGCTGGCGCGTCTCGCCCGTGCTCGTGAGTAACCACCGCCCATCGCCATCGGCCGCGAGCCCCGGCCACGCCCCCGCGTCCGCGTGGCCCGTGACGTGGACGCGCAGGGTCAGCCGGGTCAGGTCCCGGGGCGCGGTCAGAGGTGCGTCCAGGGGCACCGCGTAGCTTACCGGGGGCACGCCCGCCGTCGTCCGCCAGGCGGCGGCCGCTTCGGGCCCGTCCACGCGGTCCATCGAGAAGACGCCCGCCAGGTCGAACCGCAGGGGGGCCAGGTGGGCGTCGAGTTGCACTTCGGTATCTCCGAGTGGCGATGCCTGCCGCAGCCGCAAGCCGACGTCGTTGCGGCCGAGCACGTGCCACACCTCGCGGTCGAGTTCGAGCTGTCCGAGGTCGATCGACCGGGTCACGGTCCGTGTCCCGGCCGGCGGACGCTCCTCGGCGAGCCATGTCTCGAGCGCCACGTAGTCCGCAAGCCGGTAGTCCCAGTCCAGATCGATGCGTTGGCCGGCGGTCCGGGCGCCCAGCCCTGCATCGTGACGCTCGACGACGGTGCGTACGGTGGTGTCGCCGTGCATGAAGACGTGGCTGGCCTCCCGCAATGCATGGTCCGGGGCCGGGCCGAATACGAGGGTATCCGCGATGTGCACCTCGGGCTCCGTCCCGAGGCGGAATCGAAGGTCCGTTTCAAAGCGGTAGCCGTCGCGGGAGCGGGTCCCTCGCGAGACGTACTCCCCCACGGCCCGGCCGTGCAGTTCGACGCGGTACCAGCGCTCGCCAAGGAGGCCGGACGCCACGCTCTCGAGCGGGGTCGGGCCGCCGGTCCAGAGGGCCACGACGACCGCGAGCCCGGCGGCTCCCGCGAATACGAAGCGCAGTGCGGTGGACGGTGCGGTAGTAGAGCATCGCGGGATTGTATTACTCCCCGGCGGGCGGCCCCGGCGGCGACCCGGCGACGGGTTCAGACCAGGAGTTTCTCGCTCCGAAACCGCCACACGGCGGCCCATGTGCACAGGACGCCGGCCGCAATCGTGCTCACCGCCGACAGCGCGACGTGTGTCGGGTCGACGGGATCGCCCTTCATCAGGACCGTGACCAGCAGGTGTTGCGACAGCCCGGGGACCAGCATCAGCGGCGCGGATGCCTGCAGTGGATTGAGGAAGGCGAGCAGGACGGGCAGGGGCGGGATCATCATCGCGATGCTCGTGTAGGTCTGCGCTTCCCGGAAGGTCTTGGTGAACGACGCCACGACCGTCAGCAGGCCGGCGCCGAGAACGGTGAAGGGCAGCATGGCCGCATAGATGCCAAGGCACACCATGGGCGTCAGGTTCGTCGTCAGGCCGATCCTGGCGAGCGGCATGAACTGGACCGCGGCGGCGAACGCGGCGACGGCCAACGCCAGGGAGACGGCCATGAAGCCGGCGGCCGTGACCACCTTGCCGACTACCAGGGCGCCGCGCGAGACGGGCAGGGTCAGGAGCGGTTCCAGGGAGCCGCGTTCACGCTCGCCCGCGGTGGCGTCGATCGCCACCTGCAGACCCCCGATCAGCATCGCGAACAGCAGGAAGTACGTCATCATCCCGAAGAGCATCGCGGATCTCCCCGTGGCCGTGGAGAGATCGTCCAGCAGCACCGCGAACGGCTGTGCGAGGCGCGGGTCGATGCCGCGCAGTTGCAGACGTTGCATGCCGATCGTCGCGGCGTACTGGTTGATCGCCGAGCGCAGGCGCTGAGTTGGAGCCTGCGCATTGAGGTTCGACTGGTCGGTCACGATCCACAGGCGTGCCGGAGCGCCGTCGTGCAACGCCGCGGCGAATCCTTCGTCGACGACGAGGCCCAGCGGAATCTCCCCGGAGCGAACCGCCGCCCGCAAGGCGTCTGGCTCGTCGAAACGGTCCCCGTCGACGTCGATGAGGTGGTGGCGCAGGTAGCCCATGAGGTTGTCGGCCTGTGCGCCGCCCACCATCGGCACTTCCAGGGGCTCGGACGGCTCGTCCACCTGCCGGTCGATGGTGAACGAGACGACGAGCCCGAACAGCACGGGGCCGAACAGCGGGCCGAACAGCAGCGCAGTCGCGAGGGCGCGCCGCTCGCGGAGGCTGTCGGTCAGTTCCTTCCTGAAGACGAGGACGGTTTGGTTCAACGGTCTGTCCGGGATATTGCCTATTGGGGCGCGGGTCGGGCCGTGCCGATGGCGTGCACGAAGGCGTCCTCGAGGTCGTCCCGTCCCGTCGCCGCGCGAATCTGATCCGGGGTGCCGGTGGCGGCGACCGTGCCGTGGGCGAGAATGACGATGTGGTCGCAGAGTGCCGCCACCTCCTGCATGACGTGGCTCGAAAGCAGCACGCAGCAGCCGGCGTCCCGCCGCGCCCGCACGACGTCCCGGAGCGCGCGCGTCGCCATGACATCGAGGCCGTTGGTGGGTTCGTCCAGCACCAGGGTGCCCGGATCGTGGACGAGGGCGCGCGCCAGGGCGACCCGGATGCGCTCGCCCTGGGAGAAGCCCTTGGTGCGGCGGTCGGCAATGTCCTCGATGTGCAGTATGGCGATCACGCGTTCGACCGCGGCCGCGCGGTTGCCTGCCTCGACGCCTTGCAGGGCCGCGTAGTACGCGATGTTCTCCCGCGCCGTCAGGTTGGCGTAGAGGGCGGCGTTGTGCGGCAACACCCCCATCCGCGCCCGCACGCGCACGGGGTCCCGGGCAGCGTCGATGCCGTCGACGCTCGCGGTGCCCCCGTCGGCCTTCAGGATCGTGCACAGGATGCGCAAGGCCGTCGACTTGCCGGCGCCGTTCGGGCCGAGCAGGCCGGTGATGCGGCCGTCGGCGGCGTCGAACGAGGCTCCGGCGAGCGCCTGCACGGCGCCGAAACGCTTGGCGAGATCGCGTACCTCGATCATGGCGCCGGGCCGAGTGGCGAAGTGAGCAACGGGAACGGCCGCATGCGCTGCGCGCAGTCGACGTCGAGGCCGCCCGGGTCCGCCGAGTCCACGAATTCCGCCATGATCCGTGGCGCGCATCCGGACGCGAGCATGCCGTGGCCCTGTCCCGGCCCCAGCAACTCGGCGTGGCGGGTCAGTCCCTCGGCGGCGAGGTCGACGTAGCGGGGCGGGGTGATGGGGTCTCGCTCTCCCGAGAGGAAGAGCACCGGCACGTCGCTCGACACGACCTCCTTGAAATCCGCGTCCATGGATCCGCGGGGCCAGCGTTCGCAGACACGCCCGAGCACCTCCAGGAACGCGGTGCCCAGGTACGTGGCCGCTTGCGTGGCCCGATCGATCTCACCGAAGAACGGCACGTCCTCCGTGCAGACGATGGCGTAGTTCAATCCGACGGCGAGGTCCTCGACCCCGGTGGCGGCGAGGTACGCCTGGGTGACGAGTGGCTTGTAGTCGCCACCGTACGCCGCGTCGATCAGTACGGGCATCAGGCTGGTCGTCACCGGAGAGTACAGCAGGAGCCGCACCACGCCGGCCATGGCGAGGCGGTCCACGACGATGTCCACCGGGTCGCCGCTGCGGGGATGTGCGAAGGCGACGCGCGCCGGCGTCTCCTCGACGCGTTCGAGTACCGCCTGGAAATGCGCACGGAGTTCGGGAAACGCGACCTGGCAGGCGGCGTCTTCGCGGCATCGGTCGAACAGCGCGTCGAGGGCCGCCTGGCTCGCGAGCGCGATGTCCGGACCGAGGGCCAGGACGGGCGGCACGACGCCGTCCAGGATGACGCTGCGCGTGTGCTCGGGGTAGCGTCGCAGGTAGTGCTGGGCGACCCGCGTCCCGTAAGAGATGCCGTAGAGGTTGAACTGTTCGTATCCCAACGCCTCCCGTACCTGCTCGAGATCGCCCACGGCGAGACTGGTCGTGAAGAAGCGCGGGTCGTGTTCGAGTGCGTCGAGACAGTCGAGGGTCATCTCGACGACGGTGTCCACATCGGTCGCAACGTCGGCCAGCGGACCGAGCTCCCGGAACTTCTCGCAGTGCAGCGGCGCCGATCCACCGCTTCCGCGTTGATCGACCAGGACGATGTCGCGGGTGCGCCGGATGAGTGCGAAAGCTTGCTCGGCCTGGGCGAAGAAACGCGTGGCGGAGTCTCCGGGACCGCCGGCGATCACCGTCAGCGGGTCCGGGGCGGCGCTTTCGGTGAGTGCCGGGACCACGGCGACGAACAGCTTGAGCGTGCCGGCGGCGCTGTCGTCCGGGTTGAGCGGCACTGCCAGCGTCGTGCACTGTGCGCGGACCTCCTGGCGGCCTTCCGAGGCGGTCAGCGTGCAGGGGGACAGCTCCACGCCGACGGCCGTCGGCGCCACAGCGTACAGGATGATGGCCGCGCCCACGCGCGGGAGGAATCGACGAAACACGCCTTGGCACTCCCTGGCTCGCGGCTGGCGGGCGCCACCCACGCCGGCCGCTCTGACACTCCGGCGGGCTCGAGCCGACGCATGCAGGCTCGGGACCGACATACGGCAAGCGTACCGCAAAGCGGGCGCGTACTGCGTGTGTCCGAGTCCCTGGGGCTAGAATGCGCCGTTTCCACGCGGCCGCGACCCGCCCATGCCGGACGATCTCAACGATTTCATACGCCAGCGCATCCGCCAGGACCTCGCGCAGGGCGTGACCGACACCGTCGTGACCCGGTTCCCGCCGGAGCCGAACGGCTACCTGACCATCGGCCACGCGAAGTCGATCTGTCTGAATTTCGGCGTGGCGCAGGAGTTCGGCGGGCGCACCTACCTGCGCTTCGACGACACCAACCCGCTGCAGGAGAGCGACGAGTTCGTCGCGGCGATCGAGCGCGACGTGGCCTGGCTCGGCTTCTCGTGGGGGGAGACGGCAACCTTCGCTTCCGACTACTTCGAGGCGCTGTACGCCTTCGCCGAGCAACTCATCGAGCGTGGCAAGGCCTACGTCGACAGCCAGAGCGCGGAGGAGATCGCCGCGAGCCGTGGCAGCTTCACGCGGCCCGGGACGCCGAGCCCATATCGGGACCGGTCACCCGCGGAGAACCTCGACCTCTTCCGCCGCATGCGCGCCGGCGAGTTCCCGGACGGCGGCCACGTGCTGCGCGCGCGCATCGACATGGCCGCGTCCAACATCGTCATGCGCGATCCGGTGCTCTATCGCATCCGCCACGCCACGCACCACCGCACGGGCGACGACTGGTGCATCTATCCGATGTACGACTTCACGCACTGCCTCTCCGACGCGCTGGAGGGCATCACGCACTCGCTGTGCACCCTCGAGTTCGAGAACAACCGCGAGCTCTACGACTGGGTGCTCGATAACGTGGACGTGAACTTCCACCCCCCGCAGATCGAGTTCTCGCGTCTCAATCTGGAATTCACCGTGATGTCGACGCGCTTCTTCCGGAAGCTGGTGGAAGGCGGCCATGTGGCGGGTTGGGACGATCCGCGCCTGCCGACGATCTCGGGTCTGCGGCGCCGCGGCTACACGCCGGAGATGATCCGCGACTTCTGCAAACGGGTGGGTGTCACCCGGCAGGAGAACCGGGTGGCGATGGAACTGCTGGAATTCTGCGCACGCCAGGCACTCGAAGACACCGCGCCGCGCGCCATGGCGGTGCTCGATCCGCTGCCCGTCACCATCGTCAACTACCCGTCGGACGACGACGAGACCCTCGACGCGCCGTGGCACGGCAAGTATCACGAGATGGGCAGCCGCGAGATCACTTTCGGTCGCTCCCTCGTGATCGAGCGCGAAGACTTCATGGCGGACCCGCCGCGCAAGTACCGGCGGTTGTCTCCGGGCGCGCTGGTGCGCCTGCGGTACGGCTACGTCATCCGCTGCGACGAGGTGGTGCGGGACGACGACGGCGTGGTCCGCGAGCTGCGCTGCACGTATTTCCCCGACTCGAAGAGCGGCAGCGACACGAGCGGCCTGAAACCGAAGGGCGTGATCCACTGGGTGAGTCGTCAAACGGGCAGGGCAGCGGCCGTGCGGGTCTACGATCGTCTCTTCTCCGTGCCCGCGCCGTCCCCGGACAACATGGCGGCCGAGCTGAATCCCGCGTCCCTGCACATCGCCGACGCGATCGTGGAACCGGCTCTGGTCGAAGCGGATGCTGCGCGCTTCCAGTTCGAGCGTGTCGGCTACTTCTACAAGGATCCCGTCGAGCATGCACCGGGCACGCCGGTGTTCAACCGCATCGTCACCCTGCGGGACTCCTATCGGCCGGGAGACGCCCCATCGGCCCGCTGAGCGACATCCGCGTCCTCGAACTCGGCACGCTGATCGCGGGGCCCTTCTGCGGTCAGCTGCTCGGTGACATGGGCGCCGAGGTCATCAAGGTGGAAGCGCCGGGCACCGGGGATCCGATGCGTTCCTGGGGCCGGGGGTTGCCGGTCTGGTGGCCCGTGATCGCCCGCAACAAGAAATCGATCACGCTGAACCTGCGCGAGCCGCGGGGCCAGGAACTGCTGCGGCGACTGGCGGCGCAGGCGGATGTCCTGGTCGAGAACTTCCGTCCCGGGACGTTGGAGAAGTGGGGTCTGGACTTCGAGCACCTGAGTGCCGTCAACGAGCGGCTCGTGATGGTGCGCGTGTCCGGCTTCGGACAGACGGGGCCCTACTCACGCCGCGCGGGTTACGGCTCCGTCGGCGAGGCGATGGGCGGGATCCGTTACCTGGCCGGAGATCCGGACCGGCCGCCGAGCCGGGTAGGCCTCTCCATCGGGGACTCGCTGGCCGCGACCTTCGCCTGCGTCGGCGCGCTCGCCGCGCTGCACGACCGGGAGCGCACGGGCAAGGGCCAGGTGGTCGACTCGGCCATCTACGAGGCCGTCCTCGCCGTCATGGAGTCGACGGTTCCGGAATTTACCCAGGGCGGGACGATCCGCGAACGTAGCGGCGCCATCCTGCCGAAGACCGCGCCGTCGAACGTCTATCCCACCGCGGATGGCGACAGCGTCGTGATGGGCGCGAACCAGGACTCCGTGTTTGCGCGTCTCGCCGAGGCGATGGGGCGGCCGGAGCTCGCGAGGGATGCGCGCTATGCGGATCACGTCGCGCGGGGCGAGCACCAGCAGGAACTCGACGCGGCGATCGCCGCCTGGACGGCGACGCTTGCGGCCGATGTGCTGCTGGAAACCCTCGAGGGTCACGGCGTTCCGGCCGGCCGCATCTTCCGCGCTCCGGAGATGCTGGCCGATCCGCACTTCCAGGCGCGGCAGGCGATCGTGGAGGTCGCGCACCCGCTGTTCGACAAGCTGAAGATGCAGAATGTCTTTCCGAAGATGTCGCGCACCCAGGGCACGGTGCGCTGGCCGGGACCGGAACTCGGCGCGCACAACGGGGAGGTGTATACGGAAGTGCTCGGGCTCTCGTCGGAGGAGTTCGAGGGGTTGCGTGCAGCGGGCATCGTCTGAGGGCATCGCCGTCACGGAAAAGACACCGTGGGGTCATCGGGCACGATGAGCGCGATACGTGTGCGCGTCGAGGCGGCCGCCGACATCGAGGCAATCCGCGCCGTTCAGGAACAGGCGTTCGGTCAGCGGGACGAAGCCGACCTGGTGGACGCCCTGCGCGAGAGCGGTGCGGCGATCCTGTCCCTGGTCGGGGACGCCGATAGCGAGGTCATCGGCCACGTCCTCTTCTCGCGTCTGCCGATCGAGAGCCCCGGCGGTGCACTCGCCGGCGTCGCCCTCGCACCGGTGGCGGTGCGGCCGGACCGGCAGGGCCAGGGTGTCGGCGGCCTGTTGATTCGCACCGGTCTCGACCGCTGCCGCAGGCTTGGAGTCGACGCGGTCGTGGTGCTCGGGAATCCGGACTACTACGGCCGATTCGGGTTTTCCGCCCGACTGGCCGAAACGCTGGACGCACCCTTCTCCGGTCCGGCCTTCATGGCAATGGAGTTCGTGCCGGGCGCCCTGGCGGCCGGAGGCACCGTCCGGTACGCCGCCGCGTTCTTCGATCTACCCGCGTCCGGGGAGGACGGGTCGCCGGCGGGGCGGAGTGTCCGGGAGTGAAAGACAGGTCAGGCACTCACCGCGCCATCCAGTCGTTGGCCCGCGACGTGACCCGCCAGACGCCCTCGCCCTCGTAATCCGCTATCGCCGAAAGGGGCGCCGCGGGCAGACCGCCACCGCCGCGGGGCGCGTTCCGGGAAGGCATCGGCGGGAGGCCGTACTTCCGCCACCAGGGCGGTTCGTCGACCACGTGACCGCGCACGGGCTGCCGGCCCAGGTTCCAGTCGTGGAACATGTCGTCGAACGGAACGTCGCGGGCGAGCACGAACTCGTTCGAGTCCATGATCCACTGGTTCGTCACCTCGCGCAGCCCGTCGGCCGGGTTGTCGTCGCCGTCGGTCGCGAACCGGAATACGCCGTCCATGTCACAGTGCACCCGCGGACCGCCGCGCTTGCCCGCCGCCGTCCAGCGCATGTGGCTGCGGGGGCGGACCTTGTTGAAGTCCTGGATGATGGCGAGGCGCAGGCGGTCCGTGTCGTGGAGGCCCGCCGTATGCACGACCAGGCCGTGGGCGAAGATGGTGTCGCCCGCGCGCCCCGTGAACTCTACCGGCTGGACTTCGGCCTTGAGACGGTCGACCGCCCCTACCGACGCTTCCGTCGCGACCCAGTTCAGGGCCTGCTCCGAAGTGGGATAGAGCAGTTGCGGTGACGTCGGAAAGATGGTGAAACCGCCGGAGTGGGGCGGCACGTCGTCCAGCAGCGTGACGCCCGACAGCTCCATCATGTTCTGGTCCATGTGCGGCCCGAGTCGGGCCTCGCGCTCGTCCGGGGCGCGCGGGAAGATCGAATAGACGCCCCGATTGCGCCAGGGACGCTTCACAGGACCGCCCATCAGCGCTTCCAGCATGTAAAGCATGCGCGGGTGGGCCGAGGTCGCAGCGACGAAGGCCGGATCGTGGCCGATGCCGTGCCAGCGCCAGACGTCGTTCGTCGCGTCCCGGCTCAGGCGATGCGGCAACCGTCCGACGCGCTCGCCCACCGTGGCGCCAGGACGCTCGTCCTCGGGGGAGGGCCACGGGCTGCTGCCCATCCAGTCGTGGTCGAGTCCCCACCGGTTCTCCACGGTCCAGCGGTCGCCCGGATCCACCCATGTCGCGGAATCCTCCCGGCGCACGCCGGCGTGGCGGACCGGTGGCTGCTGCCACCAGAGCTCGAGGAAGGGCGCGAGGTCGGCCCGGGGAATGAGCCCGCGCTTGATGACGTACCCCTGTGTGCGGAACTGCTCGATCTCCTCCGGCGACAGTCCAAGCTGGTCTGCGCCTGGTGGATCGAGGTCCGGCGTCAGCGGCAACGGTCGGTGGGCCGGGGGCGTTTCGCTGAAGAAGGCCGACTCCGGGTCGAGCGGCGGGGGGGCGACGACCTCGGCGTGTGGATTGGTGTTCGTGGCGGGCATCGGGCGAGTCTCGAAAACGGTTACCGCATTGGAGCGTAGCGCCGGGCGACCAGGGGCGTCCAGCCGTCGTGTGTTGTCACCGCATCAGCCGTTCGAGCAGCAGGCCCGACAAGTCACGACGCGCATCGAGCACGGAGACGACGGACACGGACCGTTCGTCGTACCGGTAGACGATGCGCCACGGTCCTTCGATCAGTTCGCGATGTGTCGGCGCATCCATTGCCCGCAATTCGGGAACTACTCGGCCGCGCTTCGGGTGCTGTCCCAGCGTCTCGCAACGGCGTTCGACTCGTTCGGCAGCGGCGAGGGCATTGGCGATGTCGTCCTCTGCGATGAACGAGACGATGTGCTCGAGATCAAGTTGCGCCGTTTCCGTCCAGAGAACCTCTCGTTCGATCACTCGGCGGACTCTAGGCGCGCCTTGATGTTCGCGAAAACCTGACGCTGAGGCGTAGTCCTGCCGGCCGCCACGTCCGCCTCGCCCTGCGACACAAGCTTGAGCATCAGCAGTGCGTCCTGAAGACGTTGGTGGGCCTCGTAGTCCTGCACAACGACCGTGGCCCGGCCGTTCTGCGTGAGCACGACCGTGTGCTCCCGCGCCTTGATCTCGGCGAGCACCTGGGCGGCCTTGGCCTTGAATTCGGTCAGGCTGATGATCTCGGATGCCATGGCGAGCCTATTGCGGTCTGAATTCGAGTCCGATTGTACAGGGTTCGCGTCGCGAGGGGCGTTTCGGTCGCCTCAGCGCCCGGGGTACAGCCGCGTGCCCAGAAAGTCCCGAAAGGCCCGCCCGCGGCCCATCACCGTGACGATGCAGCCGGCCGCGATGCCGCCGCCGACGAACAGCAGCGGCACGTTCTGGTCCACCGCGTCCGCCAGTACGCCGGCGAGGCCCATGGCGATCGGCATCGTTCCCATGATGAGCGTCATCATCACGCTCATGACGCGGCCGCGGAGCTCGTCCGGCGTGGTGGCCTGCATGAGCGTGGTGAACGCCACCATCATGACCCCCATGAACACGCCGTCGACGGCGTGCGCCACGAGGAGCGTGTAGGGCGATTCCGCGACGCCGATCACGAACGTGCACACCGCCATCGAGTACAGGGCGGCCAGCATGGCTGCCGTACGGGCCGGTCCGTCGATGCGCACGGTGCCCGCGACGATCATGCCCGTGACGTTGCCGGCCGCCATCGCGCCCATCAGGTAGCCATACCAGTCCGGGGGCAGCCCGCGATGCTGGTCGAGCAGGATGGGGAGCAGGACGGCCATCGGCGCCGTCACGAAATTCAGCACCGCGAAGGCGAGCACCATGTTGCGCATCCCCGCCCGCGACCAGACGTAGCGCAGCCCGACCGCGACGTCGCTCAGGAAGGCGCCCATGAGGGACCGCCACGAAGGCGGCGCCAGGGGCAGCGTCTGCGGCAGCCGCAGGAAACCCACCGAGAGGGCCGACAGGAGGTAGGTGAAGCCATTCGCAAGAAACAGCATCGGCGCGCCGATCACGCGAAAGAGCACGCCGCCGATGGCGTTGCCGATGCCGGAGCTGGCCATGGTGGCGAAGCTGTTCAGGGCGTTGGCCGTGTTGAGGCGCGTGAACGGTACCAGGTTCGGTACCGAGGCCATCACGGCGGGACGGAGAACCGCGTTGACGGCCCCGGTCAGTACGGCGTAGACCACCAGGGCGGCGATCTTGAGTTCGACCCGCCCTTCCACGGCCAGGAAGGCGGTCCCCAGGCACAGGGCGGCGATGCCAAGCAGGCAGTTACCGACGACAATCAGCGTCTTGCGCGAATAACGGTCGGCCAGGGCCCCGCCAAACGGTCCGAGCAGTACCCCGGGAATGGCCGCCGTCATCGCGACGAGGCCCATGGTCGTGGCCGAACCGGTCTCCTCGAGCAGCCAGTAGACCGTCGCGACCTGCGACATTGCGACGCCCACGCCGCTGACGGTCTGCCCCTGCCAGAGAAGCAGGAAGTCCCGGTTCAGGAGTTGCGTAGGGAGCGCCCGGGCGGTAGACGCCGTCCCGACGGTCCGCTGCCGGGCCTGCTCAGGCACGCGCGCCGGGCTGGATGTGCACCTTGATGGAGCGGGTGGACTTGTCGAGGGCGGTCTCGAACGCCTCCTTGGTGTCCTCGAGGCCGAAGCGGTGCGTGACCAGCGAGCGCGCCAGGTCGGCATAGTCGGCGACGACATCAAGGGCGATCGCATAGTCGGCGTGGCCTTCACTGGCAGCGTAGGTCATGGAACCGACGAGTTCCACTTCCATCAGGAGGAAGTGCAGCGGGTCGATGCGGGCAGCCGGCGCCGTGAAGACGCCGAGCAGCAGGACGCGGCCCTTCGGCCGCACCACGTGCTGGGCGGTCAGCAGCGTATCCGCGGACCCGCCGACGGTCTCGACCGCCACGTCCACGGCCTGCAGCCGGGCCAGTTCCGCCATGCGTTCGCGTCCCGCGTCGTCGTCGCCGATCACCTCGACCGCGCCGAGTCGGCGCGCGGCCTCCTGCTGGTGAGGATGCCGGGCCAGGACGATGGCGCGGGCGCCGCAGGCCCGCGCGGCCAGGATCGCCGTCAGACCGATGGAACCGGCGCCGACGATGAACACCGTCTCGTGGCCGCGCAGCTTCACCTTTTCGAAGCCGTGGACCGAGCATGCCAGGGGTTCCGCCAGGGCGACGGCTTCGGCGTCGATTCCCGAGGGCGCCTTGAAGACCGTATTGCCCGGGACGGTCGCGACCTCGCTCATGCCGCCGTCGGCGCGCTCGCCCACCAGTCCCCGGTCGTTGCAGACGTGGTAGTCGCCGGACAGGCAGAACGGGCAGACCCCGCAGCGCAGCAGGGGCTCGACGCCGACCAGGTCGCCCTCGCGCACGTGCCGGACGTCGGCGCCGACGGCGGTCACGGTGCCGCCGAACTCGTGCCCCGGCGTGATGCCAGGCCGTGTGGGGAACTCGCCTCGATAGAAGTGCAGGTCCGAGCCGCAGATGCCGGCGCTGCCGACCGCGATACGAACTTCGTCCGGTCCGGGATCCGGAACGTCCTTCTTGGCAACTTCAATGGTGCGCTCGGGCGTCCAGCGCGCGGCCCGGGTGGTCGATGCCATGTGCGATACCTCGCTGTCCGACGGTTTCGGCGAGCATTATGGACGACTGGATGCCACGGCGTTGACCCAGTGTGCCGGGTCGCAAATGGCTTTGTCTTTGCGGTAGCGCATTTTTGTCGCTGGCAAGGCGCGTCCGACGATCAGTGGTAGGCCCCACGGGAGGAGGCGCAACGCCGCCAGCGGCGAAAAGGCGCAGCGCAAACGTGAAGGTAATTGTGACCCGGCACACCAGGTCCCGCCGTCGCCCCGGTCCGGGGCCTGGCTCGCCGGTTCCCCGATGTGCCGAAGGCCCTCGCCCTTGCCGTGTGGACAGCCGTCCTACAGACTCCTGAGCCACTGTTACCGGTCGGGGGAGAGAGCGATGCGTTTGGCTGGATGGTCGATGGTCCTGTGCGTGGCCGCATGCGGCCTGACCGCTTGCGTCGAGGAACCTGCCGGAGCGGGATCGGCTACGCTGCCCGGCATCCCGGTAGTCGCGGCCCCGGCCGAGCCGCCGGCGGTCTCGGTGACCTGGTACGGCGTCGCGACGCTGCTGTTCGACGACGGCGAGACGCAGATCCTGATCGACGGCTTCTTCAGCCGGCCGGTGTTCGAGGGTCTCGACAGCATCGCGGAGCCTGACAGGGCGCAGATCGCGCGGATGGTGGAGGAGGCCGGCCTGGACGGCCTGGCCATGATTACCGCCGTGCACTCGCATTTCGACCACGCCATGGACGTGGGCGAGGTGGCGCTCGCGACCGGCGCCGTGGTGTTCGGCTCCGAATCGACCGCCAACGTTGCGCGAGGCGCCGGCGTGGACGAGTCGAACATCGTCGTCGTCGGCGACCGGCGCGAGGAGCGGTTCGGTCGCTTCACGGTCACCCTGATCCGCTCCGCCCACCTGCCGATGGCGAATGGCGGTCCCCCGATCCCGGGCAACATCGCAGCGCCACTGACGCCGCCTGTCCCGATCGGTGCATGGAAGGAAGGGGGCAGCTACAGCATCGTGATCGCCCACCCGGCGGGCACGGCGGTGATCCAGGGCAGCGCGGGCTACGTCGAGGGGCTTCTGGACGACGTGTCGGCCGACGTGGTCTACCTCGGTATCGGCGGCATCGGCATGCCCGGCGGGGACCACGCACAGCGGTATTTCGACGAGCTCGTCCGGGCCACGGGCGCCGGATGTGCGTTGCCGATCCACTGGGACGACTTCAAGCTGCCGTTCGGCGAGATCGTCTTCATGGGGGACGCCGGGGACATCGACCGACTGCGGGAACTCGCGGCGGCCGGCGAGACGCCGGTCGGGCTCGCGACGCTGCCGTTCGGGGCGGCGGTGGACGCGTTTGCGGGGTGTGCGGCGGAGCAGGGGTAGGGATCGCGTGGCGCGGTCGGCCGGGCGCTTGACCCGGGTCTCAGGGTTGCGCCTTGTGGTACTTCCGCTTCGGGTCGTGCGGCCCGCGGCCGATCTCCACCACGAGACCCCGATCGACGAGTTGCTTCAGGCGGGTTCGGGTTGCTCGCGTCGATAGGCCGATCCCCTCCGCGATCTGATGGGTCGAAAGGCCGTCTCGAGAGTCCAGCACGTTGAGAATCGCTCGCTGGGTGGCCCCGAGCGTCAACGCTTCGACAGCGCCGCCGGCACTAGCGGTATAGCCCTGGGGGCCGTCACGAAGGGATCCGGCCACCTGGAGGGCTCTTCGCATCGTCACGCGCAGGCGGTTGCCGATTTCTTCCCAGACGGGTGCCGGCAGCCCCATGTCGCGACACGCCGACAGCATCCGCTGCACGCCGCTGCCCCACTGCTCCACGAGGCGGAGTTCGTGGAACACGCGTCCGATCACCCGGTTGCGCAGCTTCGAAACGCCCCGGGGCAGGTCCTCCAGCGTGAGCCCGAACGGCAGCAGCCCCGGATTCTCCACTTCGAGCCGGTCGTCGAATATCGACACGCGCAGCGGAGCGCCGCGCTGCGAGTAGTCCGCGTGCGCCACGGCATTGACGAGGGCTTCACGGATGGCCACGGGCGGCAGCGTCCAGCGAGGCTCCCGGCGCACCGGTCCGATGTCCACGCCAGCGGCCATGTGCCGTTCGATGAACGCCACCGCCGCGGGAATGGCTTCCGGGAGCGGCATCCGGAGATCCGTACGGTCCAGGATGTCCGCCTTGTCGGTTCCGGCGAACCGCCCTGCCTGGATCCAGGCGTCGGGAAAGCGGGCAAGCCGGTCTCGACCGAAGAGCAGCAATCCGCCCACGGAGGGTACCCGGCGCCCCTGGTGCGTGGTGTACAGCCCGAGGACATCGAGGTCGCCTTCCGTGAGCTTTCGGAAGTCGGAAAAGGACTCGGAAGCAGCTCGGAAGTCGATTGCTTCCGAGTCGAGTTCCGGCATGGGCTGTTCGTCGAACGACTCGCCGCGGGCGAAGCGCTGCATCTCGGCGAGCAGGTCCGCGTCAGCCCGCCGGTTCGTGGACCCGACGCGCACGTAGGCGCCGGTTTCGGGAGCGTCGCCCAGGTAATGCGGACGTCTGGGGCTGGGGTTGACGCGCACCGCGAGTACAAGTCGGTCTCGATGGCGGAGCAGTTCGACGTCGGGCACCAACTGGGGCGAGACGCTGTCTGCGATGAGACTCGCGACCCGTTCCTCGTCAGCCAGCGGGTCGGAAACGCCGAGCACGTTGCGCGAGCCGTCCTCCACCCCGACCAGGATCGTTCCGCCGGCGGTGTTGGCGAACGCGACCGCCGAACGCAGCAAACCGTCCGGAGAGGAGAGGTCGCGCTTGAACTCGAGGGTCTTGCCTTCGTACCGCCGGAGGAGCTCGGTGAGATCCATAACTCGGAAGTTTACTCGGAAGTACCGGACAGGCGGAAGTCTTCAGAGTTATCTTCCGAGTAATCGGGCCGTTGAGAAACGCATCGTAAGCGACGGGATGACCCCGTGGTCGTCGAGCCGTACGCGGTCGGGACGCGGAGCCTCCCTGGCAACCTACCGGTTCGGATGCCCCCCCACCCAGACAGGACTCGACCAGGCCATCGCCTCGTTCACCTGCTTGACCCGCACGTAGTAGTAGTCGCCGTGGATGGTCCCGGTGTCGTCGATTTCGAAGCGGACGTCGTCGGGTCCGTCCGTAACGAGCCGACGCAGCGTCACGGTGTCCTCGTAGATGTCGAACGGCAGTGTCCGCTGCACCGTACCGTCGCGCAGTTCGGAGAGCGGCAGTTCCACGGTCGACGGGGGCACGGTCGCGTGCCGGCGGTAGAACGGGGGGCCGCCGCCGGTCTCGTTGCCGGCTTCGAGAACCAGCCGTACCCGCGCGTTGCGCTCGATGCCGCTGAGCGTCAGCCGCAGCGAACTGGTGTCCCCGCGCGTAATCGTGGCGAAGTGCACCACGCCGGCGGCGTCGGTCGCGATGCGCTGCAGGTCGGGGTTGAAGAAGTCGGTCGGTGTGGCCGCTTCGAGTTGCGCGCCGGCCACCTCCAGCGTCCCGGCCCAGGGGCGCCAGCCGCGGGGATTGTCGCCGCGGTGCATGGGCACGGAGGGCGAGGCGAACGTGAGATGGAAGGTCTCCTCCTGCTGCAGGCGGCCGTCGCTCGCGGTGGCGTAGTCCATTTGCCAGAGATCCTCGCCGTTCCTGACGACGGTGACCGTGTCGATGGGTCCCGTGCCGATGACCCGGCCCGCGATATGGCGTTCCGCGGTGAATGGCACGCGCTGCCCCATGACGCCGTCGTTCACCGTCGCCTGCAGGATGATGCGGTCGCCCGTGGTCGCATACGCCCGCGCCGCCTTCAGGGAGTCGAACAGCGCGTCCCGGGACAACTCCTCTGCGAGTACCCCGCCCAGGCCGCCCCGCTGCGCCAGGCCGCCGCCGCGCGGCGCCGTGTAGCCGGGCTGGCTCAGGTGGTTGTCGCTCGCCGCGGTGAAGCCCACCTGGTGGCCATGGCGCAGGTACGCCTGGCCGAACCACTCGAACGTGCCGTGCTGCGACATGATCTCGATGAGCGGCTGCAGCTTCGGATCGCCCAGGCGGTAGTTGCCCGACTGGTGCGCGTGGGGGATCACCACCACGTCCGCCGGGTCGTGGTGGTTGCGCAGTCCCGCGTACAGGTCCGACAGCGTCGGGAAGAACTGGGTCGGGACCCGCAGGCGGTCCTGCGGCGTGCGGAAGAGCACGTTGTGGTGTCCGCCGAACAGGTTGCGCGTGCTCCACTCGTAGCCGAGATAGGCGATGAAGCGTCCTTCCTCGGAGTAGGTGGCGACGTTGCGCTTCAGCGCTTCCCACTCGAAGTCGTCGGTCCAGATGTCGTGTTCCGAGTGGGTCACGAAATCCAGTCGGGCGTCGTCCTTCGCCCAGGTCATGAACCGGTCCGGTGTGCCGATCCCTTCGGCGAAGCCGGAGTGGCCGTGGGTGTCGCCCCAGTAGACGGGGGAAGCGTCCGCGGAGACGAGGATGGGGTTCGCGACGCCGGCGATGCTGCCATCGGCGGAGGCGATGGTGATGCGATAGACGCCCGGTTCGTCGAAACGCACGTCGCCGAGCACGACGATCGGCTTTTCGCCGGCGGGCAGCTCGCCGATCTGTTCGCCGTTCGCGTGTACGTGCCAGGCCGGGTAGGGCCCCTTCGCCCGGTTGTAGAAGCGGTCCTCGGCGCGCACGGCCAAGTCGAACGATGCCCCGGGGCGGACCACCGACGGCGCGAAGCCGTGCACGCCGGCGAGTTCCGTGCCGGTGACGCGAATGTGCTGGATCGGCAGGGAGAAGAGGTGCCCGCCCTCCTCGAAGGCGACGTACAGCGGGAAGGGCATGCGATCGCTCGAGAACGTCGGCATCAGCAGGCCGGCCCCGCCGCCGGATCGGTCGCCATAGGTGACCGTCACGGTGTCGCCGGGCCCGAGCCGGCCTTCCGCCAGGCGGAAGAAGAGTACCGGGGCCGCCCCGCGGAAGCCGCCGTGCATGCCGGCGATGGGCGTTTCGTCGGCGACGAGCCGCGCGGACGCGTTGGAACTCGCGATGCTCACGAGGTTGTCGTCGCTCGGGTCGGTCTGGAAGGCGCCGTAGTTCGCGATGAAGTGCCGCGGCACCGCGATGCCGCCGCCAGGAGCGACTTCCTGCGTGCCGACCTCCCAGGTCTGCGTGAACGTCGCCCGGGTACGGGCTTCGAAGGGCCCGGTGTCCGCGCTGAGCTGTCCGAGGGCTTCGGGTCGCTCGTCGAGGACGGTCAGTTCGCGTACGTAGGCGTCGATGGCGGCCAGGCCGGCCTCGGAGGAGGGCGCGGGGCGGCGGGCGACGGTCGTCAGGTTGACGGGCAGGTAACCGCCGGTCATCGAGAACGCGTTCAGCCAGTCCCACAGGACATCCGTCCGGTGGCGGACGGTGTTTGCATCGGTCGGTCGTTCCGCAACGTCCGCCTTCAGTTTCTCCACGCGGTCGCGCAGGTCGGGTTCGAGGTAGTCCGCACGCTGTGCGGCCACCCCCGTGGCCAGCAACGCGCCCAGGAGGAATGCCAGGAAGCGGTGGCAGGATCGGAAAGGCATGGGACGGACTCCTTGGAGACGCGACGGGAACGCCGGACTTGAACGCGGATTATGGCACGGAGCCCACGCGACCCCGGGTGGCCCGGCGCGGCTATGGGCAGACGCGCTCGAAGTCCCGCCAGAAGTCCGCGTACGTCTTGGACACGCAGCCCGGGTCGAGGATTTCGCAATCGCCGACCCTGCTCGCGAAGACCGCGAAGGCCATGGCCATGCGGTGATCGTCGAAGGTCTCGAAGCGGGCCGGGCGGGGCGCGGACGCCGGCGCGATGGCGATCCAGTCCGGCCCCTCCTCGACCGTGACGCCCGCCTTGCGCAGTTCGCCGGCGGGACACGCGATGCGATCGCACTCCTTGTGCCGCAGCGTCGACAGTCCGGTGATGCGGATCGGCGCGGGCAGGAACGGCGCCATCGCCATGAGCGTGGGGGCGGCGTCCGGCATGGACTCCATGTCGACCCGGTCGAGTGGGCGCAGGGCCGTCGGACCGGTGATCGTCACCCGGTCCTCCGTGGCGTCCACCGAAGCCCCGAGCCGCGCGCACAGGTCGAAAAATGCGAAGTCCCCCTGCGTGGTCGAGGTGCCGAGGTTCGCAAGGCGCACCGTCGAGGCGTGCAGCGTGGCGAGCGCGGCGTGGTAGGTGGCCGCGGAGGCGTCGCCCTCGATCGTTACCGCGCCGCCGGCGTACCGGCCCGGGGGGACCCGGAGCGTGCGCGCGTCCACGGCCTCGACCTCGATCCCGCGACGGGCCATCTCGGCACGGGTGATCTCGACGTAGGGCGCCGAGACGAGGTTGTCCTGCATGCGTACGGTGAGCCCCTTGGGGAGCCTCGGCGCCACAAGCAGCAGGCCGGACAGGTGCTGGCTCGTGACGCGGGTGCCGATGGACACCGCGTCGGCAGCGTGCGCGGGGCCGCGGACGGTGATAGGAAGGTGGCCGCCGTCCCTGGCCGTCGTCTCGCAACCGAGCTCCGTGAGCGCCTCGATCATGTCGTGGTTGGGCCGCGCCCGCAGCGGTGGCAAGCCGTCGAGCCGGGTCTCGTCACTGCGCAGCGCCGCCACCGCCAACAGGAGGCGCATCGACACGCCGCTCAGTCGGAGTTCGATGGCGATCTCGCCGGTGGCAAGAGACTGGGGGGGCTCGATCGCGAGCCGCGACGGGCCTGTCTCGGAGATCCCGGTTCCGAGTCTTCGCAGCGCCTCGATCATGTCCTCGACATCATCGCTGCGCGGAACGCCGGCCAGCGTCGACGGTTCCGCCGCCAGCGCCGAGATCACCAGCTGTCGCAGCGCGATGGACTTGCTGCCGGGCAGCGTGACCGCGACGTCGAAGGGTTTGACGAGCCGCGGGACTGTCCGCGCCCCGGTCATGCCGCGGGCTCGCTCGAGTTCGCCGCCGGGGCGACCGCGGCGGACTGGCGCGCTAGCCCGCACTTCTCACCAGGGGCCGTGATGATCGCGGAGGATTTTGGCCCTGTGCGCACGACGCTTGCGTCGCGCTCGCCGACCGAGAGCATAGCGGGGCCTACGGTTGAGGGAGCACGTGCGCAAGCACGGGCCCGTGTGTACACGGGGCCAAAAGACCCGCGAGGGCGCGGCCAGCGCAGTCCGTACCCGGCACGATCATCGGCATCGCGATCAACCTCTTGAAACCCAAGATCTTTTTGACGCCGACAAGCGGCCTGGTGAGAAATGCGGGCTAGTGTGCTGGGTCGCGAATGGCTTTGTCTTTGCGGTAGCGCATTTTCGTCGCTGGCAAGGCGCGTCCGACGAGCAGTGGTAGGCCCCACGGGAGGAGGCGCAACGCCGCCAGCGGCGAACACGCGCGCCTCGGTCGTATCGGGCGGGCGCGGCCACGCGAACAGCATGAACAGCGCCCCCACGACGAGGGCAACCGCCAGTGCCGCGTAGCCCACGGTGCGCCACACCCGCATGCGTCTACCCCGTGCCCGCGCTTGTCCCGGAGTGACTCAGGCCAGCTCGGCGAAGGCTTTCTCGGTGCCCTCGAGCGCCTGCGCGATGTCGTCCTCGGTGTGCGCGACGGACAGGAACATATTGTGCCACGGGTGCAGGAAGACGCCGTGGCGCAGGGCGTTGGTGCAGAAGGCGGACGC
Source organism: Candidatus Azotimanducaceae bacterium (assembly GCA_965248075.1). Lineage (GTDB taxonomy): Bacteria > Pseudomonadota > Gammaproteobacteria > Pseudomonadales > Azotimanducaceae > VXNE01. Next base: position 216,088 of record CBDFIL010000002.1, read on the forward strand.
CTGCGCGCGGCCGGCGTCGCCCTCGAACTGGAGCAGCGGCATCTGCGGCGGACCGCTCTGCATGATGCCGTACCCGTGCCGTTGCGCCTGCTCGTAGAGGCCGTCGCGCAGTTGCTGGCCGAGGCGCTCCATGTGTCTTGGGCCGTCGACCTCGTTGAGTACGTCAAGGGTCTCGATGGCCGCGGCGAAAGGCGCCCCCTGGTACCAGAACGAACCGGTGTAGAACACCTTCTCGGCGGCCTCGCGGTAGTGGCCGCTGCCGAGGACCGCGGCCAGCGGCTCGCCGTTGGCGATGGCCTTGCCCCAGGCGGAGAGGTCTGGCTGGATACCGAACTCCGACCAGCTCGCGTCGAGGGACAGGCGCAGGCCGGAGCGCACGTCGTCGAGGATCAGTGCCGCCCCTTCGGCGTCGCAGATCTCGCGCGCCGCGCGGGCGAACGCCGGGTCGACGAGTTCCTGCGTATGCGGCACGTCGTGCTTGTAGCCGGAGACGACGATGGCGGCGAGGTCGCCGGACGCGGCCTTGGCCGTCGCGGTCAGGCTCTCGACATCGTTGAAGAGATAGGTGGGGTAGTGCACGTGTTCTTCCGGCGGCGTTCCCGGCGACATGCGGTTCGCCCAGGGCTGCGAGCCGTGGTAGGCGGTGGAGCCGACGAGGATCTTGCGCTTGCCCGCGTGCCCGCGGGCGATCATGTTGCAGACCGTCGTCGCGTCGTTGCCGTTCTTCGCGAAGACGGCCCATTCCGCGTGGCTCACCTGGCGTGTGAACTTCTCGGCGAGATCCACCAGCGCCGCCGGCGGCCCGTCCGCGATGTCGAGGCGGTCGCGCTGGGCGTCCGCCGCTGCGCGGATGCGCGGGTTGCCGTAGCCGGCGATCATCGGCCCGTAGGAACACATGAAGTCGATGTATTCGTTGCCGTCGACGTCCCACATGCGGCACCCGGAGGCCCGCTCGAAGAACTGGGGATAGCTCTCGGGCATCCGTGGATGCACCGCCATGTGGCCGTACATGCCGTTCGGAAGCACCCGTTTCGCGCGTTCCCGCAATGCCAGATCGTTGCTTCTCGTGGCCACCAGCGGTCTCTCCATCGTGCCTTTACTCGCATGATGTTACGCGTTACGTTTCGGCAGCGACACCTGCAAACGGGAGGGAAAACATGCACGTCGGGATGGCGGCCATCTTTCAGAATCCGGAAAACCACGTCTCGGACGGCGAGGTCTACGCGAACGAACTGCGCCTCGCGCAACTGGCGGAGCCGCTGGGGTTCGATTCCATCTGGGGCGTGGAACACCACTTCACCGACTACACGATGTGCCCCGACGTCCTGCAGTTCCTCACCTACATGGCGGGGCGCACCGAGCGCATCCAGCTCGGCTCGATGGTCGTCGTGCTGCCGTGGCACGACCCGATCCGCGTCGCCGAGCAGGTCTCGATGCTGGACCACGTCTCGAACGGGCGCTTCATTCTCGGCCTCGGACGCGGTGCCGGGCGCATCGAGTTCGAGGGCTTCGGCGTCGACATGGGCGAATCGCGGGAGCGCTTCGTGGAAGCCGCGGAGATCGTCCTGAGCGGCCTTGAGCAGGGCTGGTGCGAGTACGACGGCAAGTTCTACCAGCAGGCCGCCCGCGACGTCCGGCCGCGGCCCGCACGCACGTTCAAGGGTCGCACCTATGCCGCGGCCGTGTCGCCGGAGTCGGTGGAGATCATGGCCCGGCTCGGCATCGGCATTCTCGTCATTCCGCAGAAGCCCTGGGACATGATCGACCAGGAGCTCACGACCTACCGCAGCGTCTTCCAGGAAGTGAACGGCGCCCCGGCGCCGGCGCCGATCATCGCCGGCTGGGTGTTCTGCGACGAGGACGAGAAGCGTGCGCGGGAGATGGCCGTGCGCTGGATCGGCGGCTACTGGGAGACCGCGGCGAAGCACTACGAGATCGGCGGTGCGCACTTCGCGAACACCAAGGGTTACGAGTTCTATGCCGCCATGTCCGCGGTGCAGCAGTCCAGCGCGGCGGCGACCACCGAGGCGTACCTCGACCTGCAGGTGTGGGGCACGCCGCAGATGTGCATCGACCGGATCTGCCAGACGGCGGAGCGCATGCGGTCGAACACCTTCACGTCGGTCTTCAGCTACGCCGGCATGCCGTACGACGAGGCAGAGCGCAACCTGCGCCTGTTCGCGCGCGCGGTGCTACCGGCGCTTCGCGAAGAGCAGGCGGTGGCTGCGGGCGGGGGCGCGGGCGCGGGCGCGGGATAGCTGCGGTCAGCCCGGGCACAAGGCGCCGGTCGGCGCAGAGATACCTATCGAACAACCTGATTGCCACAACGAGGGCATAGCGCGATGAACGCTCCAGTCAGAAAGGAATACTCCAACCTCGGGTTCGACCCGGACCGGCTGCGGGAGAAATACCGCGAGGAACGGGACAAGCGGATGCGCAGCGACGGGGACGACCAGTTCCTTGCGGTGGAGGGCGAGTATGCGCACTACGCTACCGAGGATCCGTTCGTCGACGTACCGGAAGAACGCGATCCGATCGAGCGGGAAGTCGATGTCGTCATCATTGGCGGCGGGTTCAGCGGCATGATGGCGGCGGCGCGCCTGCGCGAGCGCGGCGTCGAGGACGTCCTGCTGATCGAGTCGGGAGCGGACTTCGGCGGAACGTGGTACTGGAACCGCTACCCGGGCGCGCAGTGCGACATCGAGTCCTACTGCTACCTGCCGCTCCTCGAGGAACTAGGCTACATGCCGAAGGAGAAATACTCCTACGCTCCCGAAATCTTCGAGCACTCGCAGCGCATCGGAGAGGCGTACAACCTCTACGATCTGGCGCTCTTCCAGACGCGTGTGACCGAGTTGCGCTGGAGCGAGGACGATGCGCTCTGGCGCGTGTCCACGCATCGGGACGACGACATTCGCGCGCGGTTCGTGATCCAGGCGGCGGGCACGGCGAACCAGCCAAAGTTGCCGGGCATCGAGGGCATCCACGACTACCGGGGCCATTCCTTCCACACCAGCCGCTGGGACTACGAGTACACCGGCGGCGATCACACCGGCGGCCTGACGAAGCTGGCCGGCAAGCGGGTCGGTGTGATCGGTACGGGCTGCACGGCGATCCAGGCGGTGCCCTTCGTGGGCGAGCACGCGCAGGAGCTCTACGTCTTCCAGCGCACGCCGTCGTCCATCGACGAGCGCGGCAACAGGCCAACCGACGAGGACTGGTGGGAGTCGCTGAAACCCGGCTGGCAGCGTGCACGGCGGGAGAACTTCGCCGACATCGTGGTGGGTCGCCCGTTCGAGGAGGACCTCGTCGCGGACGGCTGGACGGACATCTTCCGCCGCCTGCAGTCGGTCCTTGCCCGCGAGACGGAAGCGCCGGAGGGCGATCCGGAGGAAATGGCCCTGCGCGCGGAGATCGAGGACTTCCGCAAGATGAACGAGGTTCGGGGGCGGGTGGAGAAGACCGTTCGGGACTCACGGATCGCCGCGGCGCTGAAGCCCTGGTACCGTCAGTTCTGCAAGCGGCCGACCTTCAACGACGAATACCTCTCCACGTTCAATCGTCCCAACGTGCACCTGATCGACGTGAGCGAGAACAAGGGCGTGGACCGCGTCACCGGGAAGGGCATCGTCGCCAACGGCGTCGAGTACGAGGTCGACTGCATCATCTACGCGACCGGCTTCGAGATCACCTCGTCGCCGCGGCGCCGGGTGAGCTTCGACATCATCGGGCGAGACGGCGAGTCGCTGTTCGACCACTGGGGCCAGGGCCTGCGCACGCTGCACGGCCTGTCGAGCCACGGCTTCCCGAACTGGTTCTTCATCGGCGTCAACCAGAACGGGTTGTCGGTCAACATGACGGCGATGTTCGACGACCAGGCGCGACACATCGCCTACATCGTCGACGAGGTCAACAAGCGCGGCCAACAGGTCGCCGAAGTGACCGAGGAGGCCGAGGACGAGTGGGTCGCCGAGATCAAGCGGCTCGCCGTCAGCGCCCGCGACTTTCTGGAGTCGTGCACGCCCGGCTACTACAACAACGAGGGCAACCTCGACGAGCCCGGCAAGGGCATCGCGACGCAGGTCTACGCACCGGGCATCAACGTCTTCAACGCCCTGCTTGCACAGTGGCGCGAGCAGGGGGACCTCGAAGGGTTCGAGCTGCGTTGACGCCGTGTCAGGCAGGCTCTGATTTGTCAGGGCTTGCCCAAGCCCCCTGATCAAACCCAGGGAGAGGATTGATCAGTGTTTCCTTGGGGCGCCGGTTGCCGCGCCCCGGCAGGCACGTATCGCCGTGTACACGTATCGCTGTGTAATGCGCGGACGGCCGAGCGTCCGCCATGGCTGTCACGTCTTCATCTCGAAGAAACACAACTTGTTGCCATCGAGATCGCGCACGTACGCGCCGTAGAAGACCGGCAGCCGCTCGCCGGGAGGGCCCTCGTCGGTGGCGCCGAGGGAGATGGCCTTGGCGTAGAGCTTGTCCACGCCCTCGCGGCTGCCGCCGGGGATCGCGACCATGTTGCCGTTGCCGGGATCCTGGGCTTCCTCGTTGTGGGGAATGCACACGGCCAGCATCGCGCTGCCGGGGCCCGTTCCGTAGAACTGGATCCGGTCCATGCCGAACAGGCGCGAGGCGCCGAGTTCGCCGAGGAGGTCGTCGTAGAAGGCGAGCGCGCGGTCCATGTCGTTCACGCCGATCGTGGTGTATCCCAGCATTCGAGTGGTCTCCCTTGGTGTCGGTTGCGGAGTCTGGCCGGTCTGGCCTGACGGCGGCGCATTGTACCCGGCCTGCGGCAGGATGCGGGGCGCCCCTACCTGCAAAGCTGGCGCGCGAGGTCCCGATAGTCCTCCGCGACCACTTCGAAGCCGCTCGCGTCTCCGCGGCTGCCCATCTCCTCGAGCTTGGGCTTGACGTAGGCCGCCTTCAGCCCGGCCCGTTGTGCGGCCGCGAGGTCCGGTGGATGCACCGCGACCATCATCGTCTCTTCCGGCGCGGCTCCGAGCAGGCGGGCGCCGGTGCGGTAGGCCTCCGGTTCAGGCTTGTAGACGCCGAGGAACTCACAGGACAGGTACGCATCCCAGTCGATCCCCGCGTGTTTCGAACTGTCGACGACGATGGAGAGCGACAGCACGGTCAGGATCGCGACCACGTATTGCTCGCGCAATGCCGCGAGCGACTCGGGTACGTCCTCCCAGACGTCCATGCGGTGCCAGGCTCGGTTGAGCCCGTCGCGGTCTTCCGGGGTCAGTTCGAGCGCTGGATAGTCGGCGGCGAGTTCGTCGAGTACCCCCCGGTGGAGGGCGTCGGCGTTCTGCCAGGGCAGGTTGCCGTGGCGGACTTCCGCCAACTGCTCGAACATGCGCCGCCGCCAGGTGAAACAGAACGCGCGGTCGTCCACTTCCACGCGCCGCTCTGCCGCGAGGGCGCGCACCGCTTTCCGCGTGGCCGTCTGCCAGTCGAAGATGCTGCCGCCGACGTCGAACGTCAGTGCCTTGATGCCCTTGATCATGCTGTCTCCCGTGCGTTGATCAACCCAGCGTGGCGCTCCACACCAGGAAGTTGCCGCCGAGCGGCATGGGGCCGCCGGACACGGCGATCTCCGGCTTGACGCCGGTCAACTGACGCGCGCCGGCGCGTTGCTGGATCTGCTGCATGCAGTCGGTGTGCATCCAGAAACGACTCCGGCCGCAGCCGAGGTTGCCGCCGCTCGGCAGCACGGGATTCGGTCCGTGGATGCTGATATCGGTCTGGTAGAAGTCGAGCGCGTCGCCGAAACCGATGCCGCGATAGCCGAGCCCTTCGAGGTGGAACTGGTGGAACAGCGTGAAGCCGTCGTACATGTTCTCGAACGACAGGTCGTCGGCCGTGATGCCCGCGCCCTCGTAGATCTTGCGGGCGCTGCGCGCGGTGTCCTCCTCCACCTCGTCGAGCGTGGCGGTCAGGCTCCGTGGCCGGGACCGGCTCGAAGCATGGTTCAGGATGTAGACCGGCTTCTGGCGCATGTCGCGGGCCCGTTCCGCGGTGGTGAACAGGTACGCGGCGGAAACCATGATCGGCAGGTCGTTGTCGAACAGGTTCGCCGGCTTCGCGATCCAGCGGGCGGCGTTGTAGTCCTCCGGCGTGATCTCCTCCGGGCGGTGCTGCGCCCAGTACCCTTCCGGGAACAGAAGCCCGTTCCGGCGCGAGTTCTCGATGAACGGCGCCATCATGTCGTGGCTCTTGCCGTACTTGCGGCAGTACTCGGCGAACTGCAGCGCCGTGCCGTAGCAGACCGGGGCGCCCCACAGTGAGCTCAGGGCGCTGCGTCCCGGCAGGGCGGAGCCGGCGTTCGCGCCGCCCTGGTAGTAGCGGCCCTCGAAGTTGTGCCAGCTCTTCAGCACGAGGCAGGTATGCGTCAGCCCGTCGCCGACCGCCTGCGCGGCGATGCAGAGGCAGCGGGACATGCAGCCGTCGCCGTACATCGTGAAGCCGACATCGGTGAGTTCCGGCATGTTGCCGAGAATCCACTCGGAGCTGAGCTGGGCGACCCCGTCGAGCGGGTCGCCCGTGGGATTGAACGCCGTGCGGACGTCCTCGGGAACGAGCCTGCCCCTGGGCCAGTAGGCCCCGGTGGTGGTCACGGGATCCATGACGAGTCCGTCGATGTCCGCCGGGTCCACGCCGGCGTCCTCGATGGCGCGCCGCAGCGCGATCAGGCTGATGGCGCCGACGCACGTCTCGGGCCGTCCGTCCCAGCGACGCGCCGTCGGCGAGTGGCCGATCCCGACCGCGACGACCTTGCCGCGGTGTTCCCACCGGCCGAGACCTTCCTCGGAACGGAAGAACGATTCGGGATCCCGGGGAACGTTCATCGCGGGCCTCCCACGACCTGCCATTCGGGTACGAGTTGGCCGTTGGCGGTGGCTTCGAAGATGACCTCCACGGGCGCCCCCACGGGCACTTCGTCGACCGGCGTGCCGGGAAGGTGGGCATACATCTGGATGCCCGGGTCTTCGTCCAGCATGACCACGGCCACGTTGAAAGGCTGTTCTTCCTGCAGGACCCGGACGGGTGTGTCGTGCACGACGCAGTAGTTGTAGATCGTCGCGCGCCCGCTGACCTCGCGCCATTCGAGGTCCGCGTCCGTACCGCACTGGTGGCAGCGGCGCCCCGGCGGGTGCTGCAGGCGATCGCAGGCCGCGCAGTGCTGGATGACCAGCCGCTTCTCGTTCGCCGCCTCCCAGAACGGCCGCGTCAGCGCGTCGGGCTCGACCCCCTGCTTCATGCTTCCTCCGTGTCGTCCGGCACAAACGCCCGATTGAATGCGAGGGGAGGGGTTTCGGTCAACCGGCGCCCGCCGCGGGTGCCGCGGGTAGTGACCATGGGCCACTACCGGGCTGCGCGAACCGTCGGGCGCGGCATGCAGGCTCGGCACGTTCGGCCGTATGGGTTCGAGTATGATGATCCATGAACTGACGAACTTCTGACCCGGAGGCCGACGTAGGCCGTGACCACGGAGGGCAAAGGGCTGTCGCTCGACCTGTTCGGCTATGACCATGCCCCCGAAATGGCCAGGCTGGCCAGGCGCATCTGGGACCGGTTCGGATTGCCGGCGACCTACCGCTGCTTCGACGAGGAAGAGGAGGTTTACGCGAATGTCTGGCCCCAGGGTCCGCCGACGAACGTCCTGATCACTCTCGGGCACTCCCTCATTCAGGTGCACGAACATGGCGGTCTGGAAGTCTTCGCCGAATTGTGCGAGGCCGTCGCCGGTCTGGATCGGAGTGCCCGATTGGTTGCTGTGGATGCGCAGCGCGGCGACAGGAAGAAAGAGTTTGACTCCGCGTGGGACGCGCTCGTCTCACTGATGGCGGATAGTCGGGTCACCGTGAGACACGAAGCCCGGTCCGGGCGCGTGGCAACGGTGGAACCCGTATCCGGGCCCTGGCGGCGGCAATGAGCGAGCAGCCGTCGTTGGACTTCGGCGATGCGCAGGGCGTGACCATTGGGCGGGGCGACGGCCTCGACCTGGCTGCCGTATCGGGGATCCCAGGACTAATGTATGTCCCGGACTTCCTGAGCCCCGTCCAGCAGCAACGGACGCTCGACACGATCGATCGGTCGGACTGGAGGTCTACCCTGGAACGGGCGGTCCAGCACTATGGGTGGCGCTACGACTACCGCTCGAGAGTTGTCACCGCGGACATGCGCATCGGCTCGCTGCCAGCTTGGCTGGACGATCTCGCCCAGCGACTGTATCGGGAGACGGACTCCTTCGACCGGGTCCCGGACCAGGCAATCGTAAATCAGTATTTGCCGGGTCAAGGCATTGCCATGCACATCGACCGGCAATGCTTTGGCGAAACCGTCGCGACTGTCAGTCTGGGTGATGCCTGGCAGATGGATTTCCGTCCGCTCGGCGCAGACCGGTCTCAAACCCTGGGCATGACTTTGGCCCCGGGATCGGCGCTGATCCTGAGCGGTGATGCCAGGTACCGGTGGTTGCATGGCATCGCCAAGCGTAGGCGTGAACGCCTTCAGCAGGGCGGGTGGAGACCCCGAGGGCGCCGTGTCTCCGTCACGTTTCGAACGGTAGTGCTATAGGGCGCCTGTAGCGCCCCATAGCCGGTCCGGCACTCGCTCGCGAGCTCGCTACGCGCCGGCGCGCCTTCGGCCCAGCCACGCCGTCCTTGCATGGAAGTTGCACCGGCGGTCACTGCGTTCCCTTGGCGCGACTTCCATGCAAGAGCAGGCGTTCCGGCGCTCGGTGGCCGGCAGGTCGCTCCGAACCTCTGTGCCGAAGCGTGGGCACGACCGAGCCGGCGTCGCTGAATCGACCGAGTGCCGCGTCTGCCACACGGTCCTGCTCGTCGCCCCAGAAGCGGCGCCGACGCCACGGATGCGCGTCCGGCGCGAGCGGGCTCAAAAGCGGTGTCCTTCCATCGCTGTGGCCACCGGCGACAGCGCAAGGCCGTAGGATCGGCGATTGCCTGTAGAATACGGCGCTTTTGAGCCTGGACTCACGACGGGAGGAAGCAATGGCCGAAGCGGCGGTCTCGGATGTCGAAGCCGATCTGAACAACCTGACCATGGGCGACGAAGCCCAGCCCCTGCTCGACGCGGTGACGAAGTTCATCGCCGCGGATGTCGAGCCCCGCACCGAGGAATACTTCGAGGCCGCCGGCGAGCACGGCGACCGCTGGAGCCTTTCGCCGCGCCAGGAAACGATCCTCGGCGGGCTGAAGAACAAGGCGAAGTCCAACGGCCTGTGGAACTTCTTCCTCCCGGACGCGGACACGGGCGAGGGCCTGAAGAACCTCGACTACGCCTACATCGCGGCGCAACTGGGCAAGAACCCCATCGCGTCCGAGTGCCTGAACTGCAGCGCGCCGGACACGGGCAACATGGAAGTGCTCGAACGCTACGGCAGCGAAGAGCAGAAGGAAAAGTGGCTCAAGCCGCTCCTGAACGGCGAGATCCGTTCCGCCTACGCGATGACCGAGCCGAACCTCGCCTCGTCCGACGCCAAGCAGATCGCCACACAGGCGCGTCTCGACGGCGACGAGTGGGTGATCACCGGTGAGAAGTTCTATATCTCCGGCGCCGGCGACAGCCGCTGCAAGGTCATGATCACGATGGTGCAGACGGACCCGACGGCGGCGCCGCACCGGCAACAGTCGCAGATTCTCGTGCCCACCGACAACCCCGGCGTCGAGATCATCGAGCCGATGGAAGTGTTCGGCCACGACGATGCGCCCCATGGCCACATGCATCTCAAGTTCAACGACGCGCGCGTGCCGAAGGAGAACATCCTGCTCGGCGAGGGCCGCGGCTTCGAGATCTCCCAGGGCCGCCTGGGCCCGGGGCGCATCCACCACTGCATGCGCTCCATCGGCCAGGCGGAACGCGCGCTCGACCTGATGGTCCGCCGCGGCCTGTCGCGGGAAGCGTTCGGTCGCCCGATCGCGCAGCTCGGCAAGAATGTCGAGGTCATCTCGCGTGCCCGCATCGACATCGAAGCGATGCGCATGATGGTGCTGAAGGCGGCCAAGGCGATGGACGTGCTCGGCAACCGCGAGGCGCGTATCTGGGTGCACATGGTCAAGGCGATGGTGCCGGAGCGCGTGTGCCAGATCATCGACCAGGCGATCCAGATGCACGGCGCGTCGGGCGTGTCCCAGTGGACGCCGCTCGCGCGGATGTACACGGGCCAGCGGACGCTGCGCATCGCGGACGGGCCGGACGAGGTGCACCACTTCGTCGTGGGCCGTGCGGAGATCCGCAAGTACCAGGGCGAGGCGTAGCGAAAACCGCGCCAGCCGGATCGGAAGACGGCCCCTTGTGGGCCGTCTTTTTTATGCGGGACAGGAAAAGGCAAGACACGAAAAGGCGGGACAGGAAACAGGAGACGAGCGTGGAGATCAGGCCCGGCGATCACGACTTCGGCCCCATGCACGCAGCGATGCAGAAGTGGCTCGACGACGACTTCCTCGCGATGGCGGCCGCGGTCGTCCTCGAGGGTGGCGAGCCCGTGGACCTCCACCTGTGGGGATACCAGGACCGTGAGGCCGGCATCCCCGTGGCGGCGGACTCGATCTTCCGCATCTACTCCAATACGAAGATCGTCACGTCCGTAGCGGCCATGACGCTCTGGCAGGAAGGGCAGTTCGACCTCGACGACCCGGTGGAGAAACACCTGCCGGAGCTTGCCGGACTGAGCGTGCTCCGGGAGGGCGCGACGGATGCGGCCGACGCCGAGCCGCTCGACCGACCGCCGACCATCCGCCAGCTCATGTGCCACAACGCGGGCTTCTCCTACGGCTTCCTGCTCGAATCGCCGGTGGACGCCGTGTACCAGGAGCGCGGGCTGCTCAGCTACGATGCGACGCTGCAGGAACTCGTGGCGGGCCTCGCCGACATCCCGCTCGCCAACCGTCCGGGCAAGCGCTTCCAGTACAGCGTCGCGACGGACGTGCTGGCGCGCCTGGTGGAGGTGCTCTCCGGGCAGCGCTTCGATGCCTGTCTCGCCGAGCGCATCTTCCGGCCGCTCGGCATGGTCGATACGGACTTCCATGTGCCGGCCGGGAAGCACGACCGCTTCTGTGCGAACTACGTGCCGGTGGACCCGATGGACCCGCTGAAGCCCGGGATCGAACTGGGCCCCGAACTCACTGTCGGCGGCTATCACGCTCCGCGACGGTTCCTCTCCGGTGGCGGCGGGCTGGTGTCGACCATCCTCGACTACACGCGGTTCATCCGCATGATCGTGGGCGGCGGAGTCCTCGATGGCGCGCGCATCCTGGAAGCCGGGACGCTCGACCTGATGCGCACGAATCAGTTGCCGGACGGCGTCGGCGTGCAGTTTCCGTTGTGGCAGATGCCGGACACGGTGTTCGGTCTGGGCCTCGCGATCAAGACGGCGCCGGTGGCCGGCGAACCCGACACGGCCGTCGGCGAGGTCCACTGGGGCGGCATGGCCGGGACGCATAGCTGGATGTCCCCGGCAGCGGACATCGCGGGGATCGTCTTCACGCAACGCCTGCCGGGCTTCTGGCATCCCTTCAGCCACGACTTCAAGCGGTTGGTGTACGCGGCCACGGCCTGAACGCGGGGCGGGTCGGAACGGGCACGTGTCGCCTCTCCGGCATCCCCGGCGGGGTCGCAGGCGTTAGGATGTGTCCGGGAAACCGGAGGCCGACACCGTGAAACCCTATCCACCCGGCGGCAGACCGCTCAGCGCGGACGACCGCCTGGAAATCGCGGCAACGATCGCGCGCTATTGCCACGCCACCGACGCGGGCGATGGCGCCGCCACCGCGGCGGAGTACACCGAGGACGCTCTGCTCGAAGTGGTGGGCGCGTTCCAGGCGCGCGGCCGTGACGCGATCGCGCAGATCGGCGCGATGCCGAACAAGCCCAGGCACTGGGTGAACAACATCGCGATCGACGGACACGCCAGCGAAGCGCGAGCAGTCGTGTCGTTCGCGGCAGTCCCCGCGGGGGGCTCGGTCGCGGCCACCGGTCGTTACGAGAGCGTTCTGTCGAAGCAGCTGGACGGCCGCTGGAAGATCGCCGAGAAACGGTATACGGGCGACGGTGCCGCCTGGCCGCCGCCCCCGGGAGCGCCGGGTGTACTGACGGCGCAGGACCGGCTTGAAATTCTCAGGAGTTGGTGGCGCGTACGGACGATGCGCTGGACCGCCGCGACGCCGGGGGTTGGGCGTCCGCCTTTACCGGCGATGGCATCTATCGAGTCGGCGACGGCCTCGAGGTCGCCGGGCACGAGGCGCTGGCGGCGAGCGTCCGGGAACTGCCGGCTGCCGAGGGTCGCCACTGGACGACGAACCATGTCCTGGCCGGCACGGACGAGTCCGCCAGCGCCCGCATGTATGTCGCGATCGTCCGGGGTGCGGCCCTCGTCGATTCGGGGCTGTACGATGATGTCTGGCACAAGGTCGACGGGACATGGCGGCTCGCGCGCCGTCACCGGACGATCGACGCGCCGCCGGGCGGGAGCGCCTGACCGTGGCCCTCATCTCGCCCGGCCTCGAGCGGCGTCCACGGGGAATGCAGCCATGACGCTGACGCCCGACGACCGTCTGGCGCTGTTCGACCTCGTCGCGCGGGCCAACCACGCGATGCATGTGCGGGACGGGGAGGGATGGGCGGCGACGTTCGCCGCGGATGGGGTTTTCCTCGCGGAGGGGCGCGAGGAAGTCCGTGGGCACGCAGCGCTGGCGGCCATGATCGATGCCATCCCGCCGAACACGGAACGCGACTGGGCGGCGAACTTCGTCCTGGAGGTTGTGGACGACGCGGTCGTCATGCGATCGGACGCCGCGGTGCTCGACATGAACCGTGTGCTGCACGCGGGCAGACGGACCGACAGGTTGCGACGCCGGGACGGCCGTTGGCGGTTCGTCGAGCGGCGCTACGTTCCAGGGCCACCGGCGACCTGAGGCGCCGGTCCGTCAGTTGGGCGGACGGTACTGCCGCTCCACATCCGCTTCGAGCGCCGCGTCCCGTTCCGAGATCAATCCCGACTTCGCCCACGCCAGCAGTTCCTTGAGCGGGAAGCGGCGTCCCGGGCACGTCGTGTTCTGGCCCCGCACCTGGCGGTGGCCGCCGGTGGCGATGCGCGGGTAGCGCGTCTTGAGGCCGAGGAGCAGGGTGTGCAGGGCGTTGATCTGGTCGTCCGCAGGCGGCGCCGTGTCGAAGTCGCCCTCCAGTGCGACCTCGATGCAGTGCGCGCGTCCGGTGCGTTCGGACTCGCTGACGAGGGACTCCGTGCGACCGTCGGCCGTGATGCGATAGTGGAACGCCGCGTCGGCGCAGCCCGTGTGGTGTATCAGCACGAAGCGGGCCTCACCCAGCCGCATCGGCGTCCTCGTCGCGCCCGAAACGTAGCGCGGTTGCGAGCCCGGAGTAGCGGGGCTGGTCGATGGCGGCCTGCACGGCGACGGTCTGGCGCAGGTGCTCGGTCAGTCCTGGCAGCGACAGATCGATGGAGCCGTCGCGCAGGCCGTGGACGAGGCTCCAGCGCAACGTCTCCAGGTCGGAATCCGGCGCTCCGAGCAGTCCCCGAAGCCCCGCCAGTTCGGCGCGCCGATGGCCGGAGCCCAGCGCCAGTTCGCGCAGGACGATGTCGAGGGAGTTGGACGCGACGCGCGCCAGGAAGCGCGTTCGCCCCTCGGTGGCGGACATGACGTCGGCGCGCAGGAAGTCCCGTACGCTCACCAGGAGTTCGTCGGTGCGTGGCATGTCCAGGGGCGACTCGAACGGCGCCGGTTCCGGCACGTCCACGGGTCCGGGAATCAGCAGGTTCACGCAGTCGATCTGACACTCGGAACTGCGTCGCCCGATGCCGGGCCGTTCCACCGTCGGGTCGGGCCCGTTGCGGTAGTGTTCCGCCATGGTCAGGCAGCCGACGGCCCACCAGAACGAGCCGAACACCTCCCAGAACTTTACGCGGTCCCGGTCGACGGGCTGTCCGGAGACCCGCTCGTATCCCCGGAAGAGATCCTCGTAGCTGCCGAAGCCGCCCACGGGACCCGAACCACCGAACCGCCAGGAGTTCGTGCAGATCCAGCCGAGGTCGCGCATGGGGTCCCCGATGTGGGCGACCTCCCAGTCGAGGACGGCGACGATGCCGGTCTCGTTCACCATCAGGTTGCCGTTGCGGAAGTCGTTGTGGACGAGCGCGGGCTCGACATCCTGGGGCAGATGCCCGAGCAGCCAGCGCCCCGCGAAGTCGATCATGGGCTGCGGCGTGCCGTACTCCTGGTAGCGGTCCCACATCTGGTGCACGAACGCTTCCGGCGTGATGGTCTCGAGCACGGTGTCGAGACCGGTTCCGGCAAGGTCGATCGCGTGGATGCGGGCGAGCACCTCGCCGCACTCCCCGGCGAGACGGGGCCGCACGTCGGCGAGCGCGTCGGAACGTACGATCCGGGCGCCGAGGGTCTCACCGTCGAGCCACTCCATGACGAATCCCTCGCCGAGCCCGTCGGCTTCGGTGAGCACGTAGTGCACCTCGGGTTCGGGTACGCCGGCGGCGCGGGCGGCCATCATGAGGCGGGCCTCGACGGCGAGCCCCGGGTGTCCGGGCGCGCCCTGGACCCCCTCGCCGCCGCCGGCGGCGCGGCGCAGGCACAGTCGTCCGGGTCCTGCGGTGGTCTCGACGGTGAGTCGGTAGGTCTCCTGGCTGGCGCCGCCGGACAGCCGTTCGGCGCGCACGAGGCCCCTCAAGGCGGGGATCTCTCGTGTCAGGACGGTGTGGAGCAGGGAATGCAGATCGGTTTCGGAGAGCACGGGCAGCCGGGTCGCGGGCGTTCGACGTAGAATACGCAATTCTGCCCGGCGAGTCGGGTCGGGGGCGCGTCCCCGCGTAGTGGGGCGCCTGCGAGCGGGAATTCCCAGCATGTCGCGGCATCAACAACGTTGCATGAGATCGGCGTGGCTGGGTCGGCGGCGAACCCGGCGCACAGCGAAGCGAAGCGCCGGGAACGGCGTTGGAGCACTGCTGGCGATCCTCGTCCTGGTCGTGGCCACCGATGCGCAGGGCGCGTCACGGGTCGTCTTCGGCAGCTTCGAGAACGCCTGGTATGCCGAACGGGAGGCGCAGACGGTCGCGTCGGAACTGGGCATCGCGACCGAGGTGATCGCCTTCGACGCGGGGACGTACCGTGGCCACCGGGTCGCGAGTGCCGCACTCCCGGAAGAGCGGGCTCGGCGTCTGCAGGCCCGGGCCGTGGGCCAGGGTTGGAACGGTGCATGGCTCCTGCACGGAGTGCCGCTTCCGGAGCCGCCCGCCGCGAAGGAGTTGGCAAGGGAGGAAGCGTCGCAGAGACCGGCTCCGGCGCGACCGGAACCCGCATCCCCTCCGGCTCCGGAGGTGGAAGTCGGCCGAACGCGGGTCGTCGCCACCGACATCCTGCCGGCGGACGAAGCGGATGGCGTCTCCGGTCGGGACGCGCCCAGGCTCACGCCGCGCGTCGCCAGCGATGCGGGCGACAGCATCGCGATCCCGCGCCACGCGGATGCGGATGTCGGCATCGTCATCGACGGCATGCTCGACGAAGCGGTATGGGCGGGAACCCCCGGCTACGACGACATGCGCGTAGTCGATCCGGACACCCTGATCGAGCCCCGCTATCGCACCATCGTGCGCTACATCTACACGGAACGGGGCCTGTACGTCGGCGCCTGGATGGAACAGCCGCCGGAGACCCTGGTGGCGCGCCTCTCTTCCCGGGACGACTACATCAACCGGGACTCCTTCGGCCTGACCCTCGATACGTCCGGCGAGGGGCTCTACGGGTACTGGTTCACGGTCAACCTCGGCGGCTCCGTGATGGACGGCAAGGTGGAGCCCGAGCGGGAGTACACGGCCGAGTGGGACGGCCCGTGGGAGCGCGGCACGGCGGTGCTCGACGACGGCTGGAGCGCCGAGTTCTTCCTGCCCTGGTCCATGATGACCATGCCGGGCGGCGTCGACGAGCGCACCATGGGCATGTGGGTCAACCGCAAGGTCGCCTACATCGACGAGCGCTGGAGCTGGCCGGCGCTGCCATACACGGGGGCCCGCTTCATGTCGGCGCTCGGCCGGATGCAGGTACCGGGCGTCGCCCCGAAGGGCGAACTGACGCTGTTTCCGTATGCCGCCGCCTCGCTCGACCAGGCCGGCGACGAGGATGAGATCGAAGCCGGACTCGATGTCTTCTGGCGGCCGAGCCAGGCCCTGCAGCTCACCGCGGCGGTCAACCCGGATTTCGGGGCGGTCGAGTCGGACGACGTGGTGATCAACCTCACTGCGCGCGAGACGTTCTTCCCGGAGAAGCGGCTCTTCTTCCTCGAGGGCAGCGAGATCTTCACCACCACGGCCCGGGGGCAGATTACCGCCTTCCGGAGCAGCGGCGGCGCGAGTTCGTCGGCGGGTGCGCGGCAGACCAAGGAGTCCTTCGTACGGCCTCCGACGGTCGTCCTGAACACGCGGCGCATCGGCGGCAAGGGGTTCGTCGACATCCCCGACGATGTGGACGTGCCGGGGTACGAGCAGTCGAAACCGACCGACCTCCTCGGCGCCGTGAAGCTGACGGGACAGACCGGGCCGGTGCGCTTCGGGGCGCTCTCCGCCTTCGAGGACGACCCGGAGTTGCGGGGTGAGCGGGACGGCCGCGAGGTGATCGTCGAAGGCGAGGGGCGGACCTTCGGCGTGCTGCGGGGACTGCTCGAATCGGCCGGCGAGGGCCGCCGCTCGATCGGCTACATCGGCACGGTCCTCGATCATCCCGACCGGCAGGCCATCGTGCACGGCATCGACGGGCACTACCTGTCCGGCAACGGCAAGCTGAAGATGGATGCGCAACTGCTGAACAGCGACATCGACGATGCGGTCGACGGGCACGAACGGGGATACGCGGCGTTCGCGGACGCGGTGTACATCCCGCGCCGGGGCATCCAGCACCAGTTCGGCCTGGACTACTTCGACGACACGATCGACATCAACGACGTCGGCTTCCGCGGCCGCAACGACATCATGGGGGCTCGGTACGCCATCGGCCTGTCCCGCGCCGGGATGAAACGCGTGCGCATGTGGCGCAGCAACGTGAGCTACGGGAGATGGGTGAACGGGGAGGGACGGGTCATCCGCGACGGGATGTTCGGCCGCCACACCTTCATGTTCTACAACCGCTCGGAGGTCCGCGCGGAGGTCAACTACTTCCCCGGGCGCTGGGACGACATCGAGAGCCGCGGCAATGGCGCCTACCGCACCGGCCCTCGGCTGCAGTTGCAGGTGGAGTACGGTACCGACTCCAGCAAGCCGCTGAGCTGGAGCGTCCAGGCCGGCAGGTTCCAGGAGGAACTCGAAGGCTACGAGTACCGGGGCGGCTTCGGGTTCACGGTGAAGCCCTCGGATCGGTTCTCGTTCGACTTCGACCTGACCTACAGCCACCGGCAGCACTGGCTCATCCACCAGGGGGGCAGGAACTTCACGACGTTCCGCGCCCGGGACTGGCAGCCGAAGCTCGCGGTGGACTTCTTCCTGAGCGCGCGCCAGCAACTCCGCCTCACGATGCAGTGGGCGGGCATCCGCGGCGAGGAGAACGAGTTCTTCGAGGTGCCGATCGGCGACGGCGACCTGCTGCGCAGGGTCAAGGCGCCGGGAGAGCCGAGCGACGACTTCACGATCAGCCGGCTGACGGCGCAGTTGCGCTACCGCTGGGAAATCGCGCCGCTGTCCGACCTGTTCGTGGTGTATACCCGGGGCAGCAACCTGCCGGACCGTGGCTACGATACGTTCGGCGACCTGTTCGAGGACGCGCTCAACGAACCGGTCATCGACGTTTTCGTCGTCAAGCTGCGCTACCGCTTTGGCGGGTAAGGCCCGTGCCGGGGCCGGGTTCTACTACGGGCGACAGGTGACGGGACGTTCCGCGTAAGATAGGCAGACTCCGCTTCGAAGAGGGGCTGTTCGGCAGTGGCCCGCAAACGCACCGGCACGGAGATCGCGTGAGAACCCTACTGGCGATGGTCGCCCTCGTCCTGGCGGTGGTCGCGCACGGTGAGTCGCGCGTCGTCTTCGGCAGCTTCGAGAGCGCGTGGTACGCCGAACGGCACGCCGCGACGGTCGCCGACACGCTGGCTATCGCCACCGAGGTCGTCGGCTTCGATGCGGCGGGAATCCGGCGTCATCGTGTCGTGGGGCCCGCGCTCCCGGAAGGGGAAGCCCGTGCGCTGCGGGACGTGGCCGTGCGTCGTGGCTGGTCGGGTGCGTGGCTCCTGCACGGTCTTCCGGCTCCCGTAGCGGTGGCTCCGGCCCCGCGCGTCGCCACGCCTTCGGAACCGGATGTTGCCGGCCCGACGGCGCAGGAGCCGTCGGTGGACAGGCAAGCAGCCCCGGAAGCTCCCATCGCGGAGCGGGTCGAACCGGCCGATGACCCGGGACCTGCGAGTCTCGCGGAACGGGGACTTGCCCTGCGGTCCACGGCCGATCCGGCCCAGGCCATCGTCGTCCCCCGGTACGCGGACCGGGACCTCGACATCGTCCTCGACGGCCTACTCGACGAAGCGGTCTGGGCCGAGACCCCGGGCTACGACGGCATGCGCGTGATCCAGCCGGACACGCTGGTGGAGCCGCGGTACCGCACGGTGGTCAGGTATCTCTACACCGAGCGCGGCCTGTACGTCGGCGCCTGGATGGAACAGCCGCCGGAGACCCTCCTCGCGCGCCTCTCGTCCCGCGACGAGCACATCAACCGCGACAACTTCGGCATCACGCTGGACACGTCGGGCGAGGGGTTGTTCGGCTTCTGGTTCACCATCAACCTCGGTGGGACGGTGATGGACGGCAAGGTGGAGCCCGAGCGGCAGTTCACCGTGGAGTGGGACGGGCCATGGGAGAGCGCCACGGCCCCGCTTGCCGATGGCTGGAGTGCGGAGGTGTTCCTGCCATGGTCGATGATGAGCATGCCGGGTGGGGCCGACGATCGCGAGATGGGCATCTGGGTGGACCGGCAGGTGGCCCACATCGACGAGCGCTGGAGCTGGCCGCCGCTGCCGTTCACGGCTGCGCGTTTCCTGTCGGCATTCGGCAAGCTGAAGGTCCCCGGCGTGGCGCCGAGGCAGGAACTCTCGCTGTTTCCGTACGCATCGGCCACGCTGGACCAGGCGCGCGAGGACGAGGACGCGAAGGTCGGCCTCGACGTCTTCTGGCGCCCGTCGGCGGGCTTCCAGGTGACGGCGGCGGTCAACCCGGACTTCGGCGCCGTCGAGTCCGACGATGTCGTGATCAACCTCACCGCGCGCGAGACCTTCTTTCCGGAGAAGCGCCTGTTCTTCCTGGAGGGCAGCGAGATTTTCACGACGACCGCGCGCGGCCAGATCACGTCGTTCAGCAACAGCCAGGGCAACGCGCAGTCGACGGGCGCGCGGCGCACGGCCGTGTCGTTCGTGCGTCCCCCGACGCTGGTCCTGAATACCCGCCGCATCGGCGGGAAGGGCCTCGTGGACATCCCGGACGGCGTGCGGGTGCCGGGCTACGAACAGTCGAAGCCCACGGACCTGCTCGGCGCCATCAAGGCCACCGGGCAGGCCGGGCCCCTGCGCTACGGCGCCCTGACCGCCATCGAGGACGACCCGGAACTCCTGGGCGAGAAGGACGGGCGGGATTTCGTCGTGGAGGGCGACGGCCGCAACTTCGGCGTCCTGCGGGGACTGCTCGAGTCCACCGGCAACGGCCGCCGGTCCGTCGGCTACATGGGCACGATCCTCGACCATCCCCTGCGCCAGGCGATGGTGCACGGGGTGGACGGCCACCTCCTTTCGCGGACCGGCAAGCTCAAGGTGGATGTACAGCTCCTCAACAGCGACATCGACGATGCCGAAGATGGGGAGCAACAGGGCTACGGGCTATTGACGGACTTGCTGTACGTCCCGCGGCGGGGCGTGCAGCACCGTTTCGGCATGGACTACTTCGACGACACGTTCGAGATGAACGACATGGGGTTCCGGGGCCGCAACGACATGCGCGGCATCCGGTACAACGGCACGCTGACGCGGTCGGGCATGAAGCGGTTCCGCCTCTGGCGTGGTGGCGTCCGTCTCGGCTACTTCCAGAATGGGAAAGGGCAGGTCATGCGCTCCGGGATTTTCGTCAGCAACAACCTGATGTTCCACAACCGCTCGGAGATCCGCACCCAGCTCAACTACTTCCCGCCACGCTGGGACGACATCGAGAGCCGCGGCAACGGCTCCTATCGGGAGGACGGGCGCCTGCAGGTGTCGGCCGCCTACGGGACCGACACGAGCAAGGTCCTGAGCTGGAGCGTGCAGACAGAGGTCCAGCAGGAGGAACTCGGCGGGTGGAACTACCTGGGCGGATTCGGCGTCACCTTCAAGCCGACGGACCGCTTCTCCTTCGACTTCGACCTGCTCTACCAGTATCGCGAGAACTGGCTGATCCACCAGGGCGGCCGCGAATTCGCGACCTTCCGCGCGAAGGACTGGCAACCGAAGATCGCGATGGACCTGTTCATCAGCGCGCGCCAGCAGTTGCGCCTGACGATGCAATGGGCCGGCATCCGGGGAATCGAGAAGGACTTCTACCGGGTGCCGCTGGGCGACGGCGACCTGATCGCCTACACCAGGGGACCGGACGACCCCAGCGCCGACTTCACCATCAGCCGCCTGACGGCGCAGCTCCGCTACCGTTGGCAGATCGCGCCGCTGTCGGACCTGTTCGTGGTGTACACGCGCGGCAGCAACCTGCCCGACCGGGGCTACGACACGTTCGGCGAACTCTTCAACGACGCGCTGACCGAACCGATCATCGACGTGCTCGTCATCAAGCTGCGCTACCGGTTTGGCGGGTGACCCGCGTCCGGGAGGCCGGCTCTACTACGGCTACTGGCTGATCGGCGCCTCCTTCGTCGCCCAGTTCGTCGCGGTGGGGGTGACGAACTACGCGGCCGGGCCGTTCCTGACGCCGATGACCGAGGAACTCGGGTGGACGCGCGCCGAGTTCACGATTCCCCGCTCCCTCGGCGGTTTCGTCATGGCCATTACCGGCTTTCTGATCGGTTCCTGGGTGGACCGCTTCGGCGCACGTCCGTTCATGACCGGGGGCATCCTCGTGACCGCGGCGTCCCTGTGGTGGCTCGGCTCGGTGGAGTCGCTGCTCGGCTGGATCGTGCTGAACGGGATCGTGCTCACGGTCGGCGCGGCGATGCTCGGCAACCTGGTGGTCAACGTCACCATGGCCAAGTGGTTCGTCGAACTGCGCGGGCGCGCCGTGGCGCTGGCGGCCATGGGCGTGTCCTTCGCGGGCATCGGCGTGACGCCGGTTCTGGTGTGGGTGATCGACGCGTGGGGCTGGCGTTTCGCCTGGGAAGCGCTGGCGGCGGCAGCGCTGTTCCTGGGCCTTCCTTTCACGCTGCTGATGCGGCGGGCGCCGGAGGATCACGGCCTGCACCCGGACGGGCGGTCCAACGCGGACGTCGCCGCCGGCCGGGCGGCGCGGGCGGCGGCGGACTACAGCGGTTCGATGACGCGTGGCGAGGCGCTGCGTTGCGCCTCGTTCTACGTGCTGATCGTGGCGTTCGGCCTGTTCGTCATCAATATCGGCGTCATGCTGCTGCAGACCGTGCCCTACATGACGGACGCCGGCTACGACCGCGGAACGGCGGCGCTCATGATCGTGGTCGCATCGGTCCCCGCGATGTTGACCAAGCCCATCTGGGGCCACTTCATCGACCGCCTGGAGCCGAAGCCGCTGGCGGCCGCGGGCTCTGCCATGACGGGAATCGCCCTCTGCGCCATCGTCGCGAGCGTGGCGGCCGGGTCTCTCGCAGGGGCTTACGTGGGCTTCTTCCTGCTCGGCGTCGGCTGGGGCGGCATGATTCCGCTGCAGGAGGTGATCTGGGCATCGTTCTTCGGACGCCGCTACCTCGGTGCGGTGCGAAGTGCGGCCCTGCCGTTTTCCCTCGCGTTCGGTGCCGGTGCGCCGCTCGCCGTGTCGTACTACCACGACGTCGTCGGCAACTACGACGGAGCCCTGTGGAGTGTCGCGGCGGCCAACGTGATCGCCGCGGGGCTCATTCTGGCCATTCGGCCGCCGCGCAAGCGCCTCGAGACCCCGGTGGCGGTAGGCGAGGCGCAGGCCGCCCGGTAGCGCGATGTCGCAACGGTCCATCGCGGTCGTCGGCGCCGGCGCGGCCGGTCTCGTCACTGCCCGGGAAGCCATGGACGCCGGGCACGACGTCACGCTGTTCGAGCAGTCGGATCGCGTTGGCGGCCTCTGGGTCTATCGGGAGTCCGCGGAGAGCGACCCGTTGGGTCAGCATCCCGAGGAGCGCGTGCACGGCTCGCTGTACGCCTCGTTGCGCACCAACCTGCCCCGCGACCTGATGGCCTTCGAGGGCTACACCTTCGACGGCGCCGGGGGCGGGCGCGATGACTGGCCGCGCTACCCGGGACACGCGCAGGTCCTCGAGTACGTGCAGCGATTCGCCAGCGACCGCGGCGTCCTGCCGCGCATCCGCTTCGGACATCGCGTCGCGGACGTGCATCCCGACGGTATGGGGTGGCGAGTCGATGGCGAGGCGTTCGATGCGGTGGCCGTCTGTAACGGTCACTTTTCGGAACCGCTGGTACCGGACCTGCCGGGGCTTGCCGACTTCCAGGGTTTTGCGCTGCACAGTCACAACTACCGGCGCCCGGAGCCCTTTGCCGGCAAGCGCGTCGTCGTATTGGGCTCCTCGGTGTCCGGCGCCGAACTGGCGCGGGAGGTGGGCGGCGTTGCCAAGGTAGTCCATTTCAGCGGCCGCGCCTTCCGGTACCAGCCGGTGACGGCCGACCGAACGAGGCGCATCAGGCCCTGTCCCGCGGTCGAACGGGTGTTACCGAGCGGTGTCGTGCTGACCGACGGGAAGCAGGTCGACGGCGTCGACGCGATCCTGTTCTGTACCGGTTATCACTACCGATTCCCCTTCCTGCCGCCGCCGCTCGCGACGGTGCGGAACAACACGGTGACGGGTCTCTATCGGCGGTTGCTGCCCCTCGACTTCCCCACGCTGGCCCTGGTCGGCCTGCCGTTCCGCATCGTGCCGTTCCCGTTCCTTCAGCGGCAGGCACGGTGGTTCGCGCGTCTGCTGGCGGGGGGATTCGCATTGCCGGAACGCAGGCAACGTCGAGGCGACCTTGCGCGGGAGATCAGGAGCCGGCGGCGGGCCGGTGTCCCCGAACGCCACTTCCACCGCATGGAGGACACCCAGTGGGACTATCTCGACGGGCTCGCCCGCCAGTGCGGCGACAGACCGGTGCCGGAGTGGTTCCGCTCGCTCTGGTTCGAGCACCGGACCCAGTTACGCAAGCATCCGGCCGCATATCACGACCTGCCGCTCTCGGGGCGCGGCCCGACTGTCGTGCCGGGGAGCCGGCCGCCGGGGTAACGTGCGACGTAGGGGACGGGCTTGTCCCGTCCCGTCCTGAATTCATGCACGGTCCTGGCGCGGGCGACCACAAGGGTCGCCCCTTTCATGGAAGTCGCGCCAAGGGAACGCAGTGACCGCCGGTGCAACTTCCATGAAAGGACGGCGTGGCTGGGCCGGAGGGGCGCCGGTGCGTAGCGAGCTCGCGAGCGAGTGCCGGACCGGCTATGGGGCGCTACAATCCGTTCGAATTACCCGCCAGATCCGGCGTGGTGTGTAGGGGACGGGCTTGTCCCGTCCCGTCCTGAGTTCATGCACGGTCCTGGCGCGGGCGACAACAGGGGTCGCCCCTTACATGGAACATCACGTAAGCCATTGATTTAACTGGGCTACGAAAAGCGCCTCTACGAGCCGCTGGCGCGCGTCGCCCCACCCATGTGTAAGCGTTCGGTCGAGTCGTGACGGTTGCAGATTCTACCGATTGAGGATGCGCTTCCAGTCCTTGCGCAGGGGTCGGAGCCAGATGTCCTTTTTTGGCTTGTCGTAGCGGTTGTTGGTGTCGTAGCGCCCGCGCCCTTGGGTCGGGCCGACGCGGATCCAGCCGGAGGCGCGGTAAACGGCACCGGTGTAGCGTGGCGTTTCGACGAAGGTCTCGATCAGCACCGGGTTGTTGCCGTAGCGCGCCGTCCAGTCGCCGGGCAGGCGCTGGCGGACGCGGGCGAGGATGTGCGAGCCGAGGTTGGGGATGTGGATCCAGGGCAGGATCAGGAAGCGCGGGTTGTCGACGACGAGCGGCAGGTTCTTCTCGCGCATCTGCCGCGACCAGCCGATGAAGCGGTCGCGCGGGGCGAGCGTCCAGGCGGCGGTGGAGAAGCCGAGCATGGCCAGCGGCGTGCCGTCGTGGGCGTGCACGGCGTAGCGCATCTGGGCGCCGACCAGGGTGGTGTAACCGAGGTAGTGGTAGCGGGCGACGAACTCGTTCCAGAGCTTGCCCTCGCGGCTGTAGCCGACGATCGGCCGCAGGCTGAGCGGGCGGACCGCCGGCAGCGTGTCGGGCGGCGGCAGCAGCGGCGGTTCGGTGTCCGGTCCGAAGGTTGCGGGGCGGCGCGGTGGGCGCGGCCATTTCGGCGGCGGCAGTTCGATCCGCCCGTCTTTGTGCATGGCCAGCATGACGACACGGGCCATCATGTCCTTGAGCCCGCCGTCGGCCTTGAACCAGCCGATGCGGCGGCAGAACTCCTTGGACAGGGCGTGGCGGTTGAGCGCCGGCGGGCTGGCGATCAGCGCGCGCAAGAGCGCCATCTCGTCGGCGCTGAAGTCGCGCCCGTGGTAGCGGCACTCGACGCTACCCGTCATGTCGGCGCCGCCAGTTCGCGCTGGCGTGCATCGTCCATCGACCAGGGCAGCCAGGGCGACAGATCGGCCGGTGGCCGGCCGCCGTTCTCGGCGCACGCCGCCAGCCAGGCTTCGAGCCAGCGCAGGACATCGATCCGGTTCAGCGTCAGGGTGCCGACCACG
The DNA here is from genome assembly GCA_965248075.1 of Candidatus Azotimanducaceae bacterium. Taxonomy (GTDB): domain Bacteria; phylum Pseudomonadota; class Gammaproteobacteria; order Pseudomonadales; family Azotimanducaceae; genus VXNE01. Next base: position 241,017 of record CBDFIL010000002.1, read on the forward strand.
GAGTACATCAGCGCCGTGAACCGGGCACCGGTTTCACTGTCGGAGCCGAACGACAGGCGGCGTCCGATCACCGGCCCTCTGAGCACGCGCTCAGCAAAGTTATTGTCCATCGGGGTGCGCGGCCGGGCGACGAACACGCTCAGCCCCTCGCGGTGGTTGACGAGCGAGCGTAGCGCCTTGCCCTCGCGGGCGTGCTCCTGCAAGCGGTCGAGTTCCCGCCCGGCGCGCGCGAACAGGCCGTCGAGGGCCGCCTGCAGCGCATCCTGCGCCGCGTCGAACACGGCGCTCTGGCGCTCCACGGTCGGGTCGTAGCGGGCCAGCCGCGCCTCGTTCAGGCGGTAGATGGCGGCGATCCGGGCGAGCCATGCCTGGCACCAGCCGGTGAGGTCGACCTGCGCAGCGGCGCACTGGATGAAGTCCCGGCGCATGTGCGCCCAGCAGAACTGCAGGGTCACCATGCCGCCGAGCAGCCGCGCCAGCTTCTTGTAGGCGCTGTAGCGATCGCAGACGATCACCGTGCCGGACCGGAGTTCCCCGAACAGCGTCGCCGCCGCCTCGGCGCTGCGGCTCGGGTCGATGTGGAAGTAGACCGCGTTGTTGCCGACCGAGGTCCACAGCCAGGCGCGCGCCGAACGGCCCTCAACGCGCAGCGCCTGTACCCGCCAGGTGGTCTCGTCGGCGTGGCGCAGCGCGGATGCGTTCTGGTGCGCGCGGATCGCCTCGGCGAGCGGCTCGAACAGGGGCACGAAGCGCGGCGCGCTGTCGGCCAGCGTGCCGGGCGCGACCGGCAGCCCCTGGTCCCCCAGCCACGCGGCGACCCGCTGCAGCGGGCGCAGGCACGCATAGTGCTCGAACAGGAAGCGTGACCATACGCTCGTGCCGTACGGCGTGTTGGGGAACAGCCGCGGCACCGCCGGCGCCGAGACCTCCAACGGCGACGACGCGCAGCCGCACCTGCGCCGCCAGCGCCCGCGCCGGATCACCCGCCGGTGCGCGCGCACCTCGATCTCGAGAAGCGACGACTCGTCGGCGCCGTTCGCTGCGTAGGCCTTCCCGCACGCCGCGCAGACGCGCGCTGCGGGCGCCGGGGCGTGCACCTCCAGGCGCTCCTCGATGCCGGGACGCGGCGTGCGTCCGTGGCCGGGCGCGCCGGACCGCTGGCCGCGACGGCGTCCGCAGCGCGGCGTCTGCTGCTTCTCGCTCCGGCGCCCGTACAGCGTCCCGGACAGCACCGCCGCGGTGGCGCGCAGCTTCGACAGCTCCGCTTCCAGCGTCCCGACCCGGCCCTGCGACGCCTTCGCGGTCCGCCGCAGCCGGGCGTTCTCCTTCGTCAACGCGTTGAGCGCGGTCTTCTGGCGCCGCGACCGGCGCAGAGCCTTGCGTAACTCGGCGTCCGCCTGGACCTTCGCCCCCGCCGCCGCCTTGCGCAGCCGGGCGACCTCCCTGCGCAGCGATATCTCCGTACCGCGCGGGTGCGGGTCGACGCCCGCTTCCCCGAGCAGCCGCGTCAGGCGTGCCACCTCGGCTTCGAGAAACAGCGCGTTCTTCGCCGCGCGGCGGGCCGCGTTCGCGTCTTCGACCGCCGCCAGCCGCTTGCGGCGCGCCTCCTTGAACTGCCACTTCAACGAACCCGCCGCGCTACGGGCGACCACCTCCGCCCACTTCAACTCCTCCGCGCGCGCTGCGGCCGCTTCCGCCCGCTCCAGGGTCTGCTCGTACAGCCGCCGCCAGTCCGGCGGCGTGCGCACCAAAGCCCCCTCGGCAACGTCGGGGACCGCGGCCACTTCCGTATCGCGATACGCCATGCTGGCGACCATAGCGGAACGCGAACCGTGTTACCAGTCCCTGAAGCTACCCGTCACGACTCGACCGAACGCTTACACCCATGTTCCTTGCATGTCTGCGCGGTGGACCCACCGTGGAAAGCTACAATCCGTTCGAATTACCCGCCAGATCCGGCGTGGCGTGTAGGGGACGGGCCTGTCCCGTCCCGTCTCGAATTCGTGCGCGGCACCAGCGCGGGCGACCACAAGGGTCGCCCCTACAGCATCGTCCGGAAGCAGGCGCGAACTTCCTCGACGAACAACTCCGGCTGCTCGAACGCGGCGAAGTGGCCGCCCTTGTCGAGCACGTTGAAGTACCGGAGATCCTTCATGCGCGTTTCCAGCCAGCGCCGGGACGACTTGAGAATCTCCTTGGGGAAGACGCTGTGCCCCGACGGGACGGTGATGTCGTTCGTGGCGCCTTGGCCGAAGCTCTCCCAGTAGATGCGTCCCGACGATGCGCCCGCGGCCGGAAGCCAATAGAACATCAGGTTGTCGAGCAGTTCGTCGCGCGTCAGTACGTTCTCTGGATGCCCCTGGCAGTCCGTCCACTGGTAGAACTTCTCGACGATCCAGGCGGCCTGCCCGGCCGGGGAGTCGACGAGGCCGTAGCCCAGCGTCTGCGGACGCGTGCTCTGTTGCTTCGAGTACCCGGAGTCCCAGTCCTGGTAGAACTGGAAGGAGCGCACGGCCTCCTTCTCCAGGTCCGTCATGTCCTCCGGCTTCGTGTTCATGCCGCCGGCGACGGCCATGTTCGTGTGGATCCCGGCGCAGTGTTCGGTATCGCTCGCGCCGATGGAAGCGGTGATGCCCGCGCCCCAGTCGCCGCCCTGGGCGAAATAACGGTCGTAGCCGATGCACGCCATGAGCTTCGTCCAGGCTGCGGCGATCCTGTCCACGCCCCATCCCGTGGTGGTGGGCTTGTCCGAGAAGCCGAAGCCCGGCAGCGCGGGGATGACCAGGTGGAACGCGTCGGCCGGGTCGCCGCCGTGGGCGCCGGGGTCCGACAGCGGCCCGATGACCTTCAGGAACTCGACGATGGAGCCGGGCCAGCCGTGGGTCAGCAGCAGCGGATGGGCGCCGTCGACGGATGAGCGGACATGCAGGAAGTGGATGCCGACGCCATCGATCTCGGTCCTGAACTGGGGATAGGCGTTGATGCGCGCCTCGGTCGCGCGCCAGTCGTAGCTGTCGCGCCAGTAGTCGCAGAGTTCGCGCACGTAGGCGAGCGGGATCCCCTGTGTCCAGTCGTCCACGACCTCTGCCTCCGGAAAGCGGGTGCGCGAGAGTCGCGACCTGAGGTCTTCCAGTTCGGCGTCGCTGACTGCGATGCGATAGGGCTGGATGTCAGTGGTCATGGGGCGGCTCCGGCGGCGCAAAGCACGCGAGTATACGGTAGGGCCGGGTCGAGCAAGCCGCTCTGGGTGGTACCGCACCCGGTCCGTGGAATCGTGGCGGTCGTGTCAGCGCAGCCCGTCCCACGCGACCCGTTCTTCCCCGTCCGGGTCTGCGACCACAGTGGAGACATCGTCGAAGATCATCGTCTCGCGTCGCTCCAGCGAGTAGGGCGGAAAACCGGGATCGCCGGCCCGGACGAAGCGCGTCCACGCTCCGTGCATGGCGTCCGCGATGTGCTGCGGGGACGGCCCTGCACCGACGAAGGCGGCGACGCCGGGCTGATGCAGGTTGTCGAATGCGAACGGGATCTCGAGGGCGTGCGTGGCGCCGAGGTGGGCGACGCGCGAACGCCAGTTGAACTGGTAGAGCCAGGTGTTGACGCCGCGCGCTTCGGCGAGGCGGATGGCGGGAATGCGGAACATGTGGTCCGTGGTGATGGCGGTCATCAGTTCCTGCGCGGACGCTCCCGGGCGCGTCCGCCGATAGGTCTCGAGGAGGCGCGGACCGCCCAGGGTCTGCGCCGTACGCTCGACGCGGACCGCGTCGACCTCGCCATACCCCCAGAGGGTGGTTTCGTCCCGGTTCGAACCGGCGAGGACGGCCACTGCGGCACTCAGCCCCACCCGAATGGCATCGAGGGGCGGCTCCGGCAGCACGTCGGAACCGACGGTGGGATAGAAGGTCGACACCGGCACGCCGAGTTTCGTCTGCAACCCCGGCCGGCGGTCGAGTGCTTCAATGACGGCCCCCTGCGCCTCGAGGACGGCGTCCACCGAAGCCGCTTCCAGGCCGACCGGGCCGTCGACACCCAGGGCGTCCAGGAAGTGGTCCGCCACCATGTCGCCGGCGCGCTTCGGAAGGACGTGGTGGGCGGCGCCGCTCTGCGGGATCGCGCCCCGGAACAGGCCTTGCGCACGAGGCGAACCGAGCAGGGTCGCGACGCTGAAGCCGCCGGCGGACTCTCCCGCGATGGTGACTCTGGACGGGTCGCCACCGAAAGCCGCGATGTTGTCCCGGACCCACTCGAGTGCGGCGATCTGGTCGAGGATGCCGTTCACCCCGGACGTGGCGAACTGCGGGCCGAAGCGGGACAGGTCCGTGAAACCCAGTGCACCGAGGCGGTAGTTGATCGTGACGGCGACGACGTCCCCGTGCGCCGCGAAGCGTGCACCGTTGTACCAGGGCACGGCGCCCTGGCCGGTGCGGTAGCCGCCGCCGTGGATCCACACGAGCACCGGGCGCCCGGCGTCGTCGAGGCCCGGTGTCTGCACGTTGAGCGTCAGGCAGTCCTCGTCCCACCGCACCGGGGCGGGGTCGGTCATGCCGCCGGTCGCGACCTGGGGCGCGGCGGGCCCGAACTTGCGGGCTTCGCGCACGCCGCTCCAGCCCGCGTGAGGCTCGGCCGCGCGGAACCTGCGGCCTGCCACGGGCGGAGCCGCATACGGAATGCCGGCGAAGAGGAGTACACCGCTCTTCTCGCGGCCCTGAAGCCGTCCGGATGCCGTGCGGGCGACCGATGTCATGGAGACCTCCCGTGTGGGTGTTCGCGTATCGATTGTTCGGTGGGCACGCGGGGATTGCGGGATGGCCGCCGGCCGCCGGGTCTCATTGCACCCAACCTCCGGAGAACGGAATGCCCTGGCCGACGAAGAAGTTGCTTTCCTCGCTGGCGAGGAAGACGGCGAACAGGGCGTCCTCGCGCCCAGTGGCGAGTCGGCCCGCCGGCACCTGGCGCTTCAGCGATCGCACGAAGGACTCCCTCGCCATCAGTTCGGGCCCGAAGTAGTCGGGGTTCTCCACGTAGTTCTGGGCGATCAGGTTGATCTGGATGTTGTGCGGCCCCACCTCCACGCCGACTGCCTGCACGTAGCCGAGCTGGGCGGCCCGCGCGGCGCTGTAGGCGGCCAGGGTGCGCATGCCCTTGAGCGCCGAAGCGCTGCCGTACACCACGATCTTGCCGGCCTGGCGCTCGATCATCTGCGGCAGCACCGCCCGCGTCAGGCGGTGCAGGGGATGGACCATCATGTCGAAGGCATTGGCCCAGTGTCTGTCTTCGAGGTCCGTCGTCGCCGTGCCGGTGTAGGTCGGCGAGGCGAGGTTCGCCACCAGCACGTCCACCCGGCCGGCCTCGGCGACCGCCGCCTCGCAGGCGCCGGGCTGGCGGAGATCCCGGGTATCGGAGATGACGTGAGCGCCCTCCTCGCGGAACACCTCCTCCGTCGCGGACCCCATGAAGTGTGCTGCCTGGGTCACGAGTACCCGCTTGCCCGCCAGTCTGTCCGTCATCCTGTGCTGTCTCCTGCGGAACCTCTGTCCATGATAAGCGGACTGTCTTTTGGTGCGCTCGGGGCTCGGGGAGTTCGCCTGTGGCGGTGTTGCGGCCCTTGGCGATCGCGTTTACGGTGAGGGTATCGTCACAGCAAACGAGTAAACCATGGCCGAGCAAGCCGACAATCAGACTGCGGATCTCGAAGACCGGCAGACACAGCAGGACAGGAAACGCTACGTATCCGAGCGCGGTCCGTTCGAGATCTGGGAGAACCCGCGCATCTGGCCGACCTTCCCCCCCGAGGCGATCGACTTCGACCAGGCCGCCGACGCGTTTGAGTACGGCGCGCTGGCCGAGCAGTTCGGCGAGGAGCCCGTGCGTCAGAAGATCGGCGAGATGATCCAGTCGTACGGTCACGGCACCAGCACGACGCCGCTGTTCGGACAGAGCGGCCCCAACGGAATGAGCCTCGCGCATATCTGGTTCGGACCGAACCTGCCTCTGTTCCGACACAGTCACCCGCGCTTGGGCGACTGCCTCTATTATGTCGTTGCAGGTGAGATCATCCTCGGTCGGCGGCGCCTCGGCTCGGGGTCGGGTTTCTTCGTGCCGAACGGGATGCCGTACACGTACACGGCCGGGCCGGCCGGCGTCGAAGTGCTGGAGTTCCGTGCGGGCGGCGGCGAGCCGGATGCCGCTGGCTTGAAGCTCGACGAGCACTCTCTGGACGCGATGCAACGCATCATCGACTGCGCCACCAAAAACCAGCCGAGCTGGCGCGTTCCGAAACGGCTCGGCGACACCGCGCTACGCCAGGCCGAGTTGGACGCGCAAGAGGACCGGGCATAACCTTCGATGGTTCGGCTTGGCGGGTTCCTGATCGCGGTCGCGCTGCCGCTCGCGCTCGCGCCGTTGGCCCGCGCCGATGAGCCGGCGCCGGTCGAGGCCCATCGTTGGCAACACGGCCTGTCGTATTTCGGGGCGTTCAAGTATCCGCCCGACTTCGAGCATCTCGACAACGTCAACCCGGATGCGCCGGTAGGCGGCCGACTGGTCGCCGCCACCGGCACGTTCGACAACTTCACACCCTTCATCGCCAAGGGCAACGGCGCCCCCGGCGTTCTCGTCGTCGGCCAGATGACCCTCTACGATTCGCTTCTATGGCCCTCGGACGACGAGGTCGGCGTCTTCTACGGCAACCTGGCCGAGCAGATCGCCGTATCGGACGACGCGACGCAAGTGCGCATGCGTCTTCGCAAGGAAGCGCATTGGCACGACGGTGTACCCGTCACCGCCCGTGACATCAAATTCAGCTTCGAGCACATCAAGGCCAGTGCCTTTCCCGGCCTCAAGACCGCGTACGCGTCGATCAAGCAGATCGACATCGTCGACGCGCGCGAAGTGCTCTTCACCTACCACTATCCCGTCAACCTGAATACCATGATGGCGCTTGGCAAGGTCGCCATGCTGCCCGAGCACTATTGGCGCGACCGCGACTCGTCGAAGACCACCATCGAGCCCCCGCTGTCGAGCGGACCTTACCGGGTCGGCAGTTTCGAGCTCGGCCAGTTCATCGAGTTCGAGCGGGTACCCGACTACTGGGGCTACGCGATCGGTCTGCATCGGGGCCGGCACAACATCGAGGTGCTGCGCTACGAGGTCTATCGCGATGCGACCGTCACGCGGGAAGCCCTGCGCAAAGGCCTGCTCGACTTCTACTACGAGCCGAGCGCATCGCAGTGGGCGACCGGATACGACCTCGGCGAGCGGAAAGCGGGACTGTTGGTACAGGACTATCACAACCTGCAACAGTACGTCGGCGTCAGCTCCGCCCTGGCGTTCAACCTCACCCAGGAACGATTTCAAGACGTGCGGGTGCGTGAAGCGCTGACCCTCGCGTTCGACCTCGACTGGATGAACAGAGTGCTCAACTACGACGCCTACCAGAAGCCCGGGAGCTATTTTCACGGCACGTTCCTGGCCGCCACGGGACTCCCGTCCGCCGCGGAGTTGGATATTCTCGAGCCCTACCGGGCCGAGTTGCCCGAGCGGGTATTCACCGAGCCGCCCTTCGGTGCAAGCTCGTTGGCGGAGCTGACGAATCGCGAGCGGCTGATTCGGGCCCGGGCGCTTCTCGGTGAAGCGGGCTGGTCGTTCCAGGATGGCAAGCTCGTCGATCACGCAGGCAACGCCTTCGAGATCGAGTTCCTCATCGTGGGGGCTGGCGGACAACGCAATCTGCTGCCCTACGTCGGGCAACTCGCCCGCCTTGGTATCGACGGTCGGATCCGGCTGCTGGAGACCGCGCAATACATCAACCGGCGGCGCAACAACGAAAGCGATGCGGTCTTCGGCAGCCTGGCGGTCAGCTTCCCGCCCAGCCAGGAGCTTCCCGCCTATCTCAATTCCGGGAGCTTCGGCGTCGCCAACTTCGCGCGGTTGAGCGCGCCCATCGTCGACCACCTGGTGGAGAAGATCCTCGCCGCTCGAACGCGCGCGGACCTCGCCGCCGCCTGTCATGCGCTGGACCGCGTTCTGTTCTGGGAGTTCTACTTCATTCCGGTGCGCGTGCTCGAGCCCTACCGCGTCGTGTTCTGGAACAAGTTCGGACAACCCGAAGTCGAGGGGCAATACCGTGCCGGATTCCCGGACACCTGGTGGTGGGACGAGGCCAAGGCGGCGCGTGTGAGCGCCATGCTGGGCCATGACCAGGCTCGGTGAAGTCGGCCTGTTTCCTGAGTCTTGCAGGCGAACGGGTTCACTTTGCATCTTCCAGGGCCGCTTGACGCGCCGCTTCAAGTTCGGCTTCGGAAATACCATCGAGTGCAACGATAAAATTCATCTTCACGGAGTTTGCGCGAAACGGAATCGCCGATTGGTACGCATCCGAGAACCAAAATTCCTCAAGCGCTGCCATGGACGGGAACCGCTCCACCGCGGTGAACGTTACGTCGGGCGGTAACTCGCCCTCGAGCACCTTGACTCGTTCACTGCCCACCTCGCCAAAGGCAATGGGTGTGACATTGGCTTTCTTTGCGGGCGCTTCAGCCCGCTTGCCGTACTCCGGGTCGGGCTCGCCACCGAGCGCCGTGCCGCACACCACCAGGTACGCGGGTCGGTTGGCATCTGTCATGTTGGTACTCCTTTGCTGATTACTGTTTGAAACTGTGCGACCCTTCACGTTATTTCCGAACGTCGCTCATCATGGAACTGGGTTCCCCCGGGAACAGTCGCCGAAGACCGTGGCTGAACGCGTGACTCGCGTAAGACATGTGCGACTCGTTCTCGAATTCGTGTGCGCTCCATGCGAGGCCTTTGTAGTTGCGTTCTTCGAGTCTGGCGATCAACTTGTCATAGTTGGCTGCCAACAGCTGAAGACCGGAAAGAACGGAGGTTCGTTCCATCGAGCCCAGCGTGATAAACGCCTGGGCGTTCAGTTCAGGGCCTTGGGCCCAGCAGCGTTCCTCATATTCGAGAATCGGATCCCCCTCGACGACCGATCCGGGACTCCCGATGATGTAGCGATCGAACATCGGTGAACGGGAAAACAAGGCGTAGAGAGCGAAAAGCCCGCCATATGAGAAGCCGAACAAGCCGGCCTTGTCCGGCCGGCAGGGAAACTCCCGTCGAATGAGCGGATCGAGTTCATCTTCGAGGAACCGAAGGAAATTGTCCGCTTGCCCGAACCCGACATCGAGGCCGCCGGCCATCTGCTTGAACATCTCCATTTCCGGAGGCTCGGGGGTGCCGGGCGGTGTCATATCGCGAGACCGCAATACAGCGACCTTGGAAGTGTCTTCATCCTCGAGGGGATAGCCGATCCCCACGACAATCAAATACTCGACAGGCCCACCATCCGGATCTCCGGGAAGGATCGTTGTATTCGCAACAAAGCTCGCAAAACCCAGGTTGGCGTCGAGGGTATAGATCACCCGAAAGGTATCGGGAAGTCGAAGGCCCGCGTCGATTGCGGCAGGTGGGAAGGGTAGTGGTTGAAAAACCCGAATTTCAAACTGATCGTTGACATGCTTTGAATCGACGGTAAAACAGGTGGTTCCTGGAATGACAAGTGGCTTTCCTTCAATCATCTTTCTCTCCTCTCTCTGCGTGTTCCGGGTTCTGCGGGTTGAGGATCACCTCTCCAGTCTTCCAGCCGTGCGCCTTGTCGGGATTGGCGAACGTCCTTTCCGCCAGCGCGACCGCCCGGGCAACCCTGGCCGGGAGTTTGTCGGCATCTTGCGGAAGCCGCAAGTCGGAGCGTGGGAAACGGCTTGTCAGCCGTGCGACGGGCATTGTAGGGTGCCCGCTTGCCGCCGTGTGGGACGGCCGGAGGAGGAGTCTGGATGAGCGGTTTCGAGAGCATCATCTACGAGGTTCAGGACGGGCGTGCGCGCATCACGCTGAATCGTCCCGAGAAGCTGAACGCCCTGACGCTGAAGTTGATGACGGAGCTCAACGAAGCGCTCTGGGAAGCCGACAACGACACGAGCGTGCACTGCGTCGTCCTGCGCGGAGCGGGGCGGGCCTTCTCGGCCGGCTACGACCTGACGGGCGCGGACCGCGACGTGCCGGTTTCGCGGATCGAGTCCACCGAGAAGCGCTATCGGGGCCGCCGCAGCGTGGACGACGACGCTTGGCAGCTCGAGCGGGCGCAACGCCTGCGCATGGCGCTGTTCGACATGCACAAGCCCTCGATCGCGCAGATCCACGGCTATTGCCTGGCCGGCGGCACGGACGTCGCGCTGCTGTGCGACATGATCGTGGCGGCGGACGACACGCTGATCGGCTTTCCTCCCGCGCGCGATCTCGGGGCGTTGCCGAACAACATGTGGCTCTACAACATCGGGCCGCAGTGGGCGAAACGGCTGACCATGACGGGGGACATGATCACCGGCGCCGAGGCGCAGCAGATCGGCCTCGTCATGAAGGCCGTGCCGAAGGACGATCTCGAGGCGGAGGTCGAACAGCTCGCCGACCGGCTTGCGATGATCGACCCGGATCTCCTGACCGCGAACAAGCGCATCATCAACCTCGGTCTCGAGCTGATGGGCGCGCGGACGCTGCAGCGCCTGGCCGCGGAAAACGACGTGCGTGGGCACAACTCGGCCGCGGCGCTCGGTTTCGGGCAACGCGTCCAGGAAGGGGGGCTGCACGGAGCGCTGCGCGAGCGCGACGCCAAGTTCGGCGACGGCCGGGCCCGAGTCAACGGCCCGGAGCGGCGCGATGCGAACGGACGTCTGGTCGACGGCTGATCGTTCGTGGAAGTACTCCAGCTCCTGATCAGCGGTCTCTCGCAAGGCTGTGTGTACGGGCTGATCGCACTCGGACTGGTCCTCATCTACAAGGCGACCGAGATGGTCAACTTCGCCCAGGGCGAGGTGATGATGCTCGGCGCCTACATCGCCTTCACGTTCATCAACGTGCTCGAGTGGGGGTTCCTGCCGGGTTTCCTGGCCACGCTCCTGGTCATGGCGCTGGTCGGCATCGTTCTCGAGCGGGTGCTGTTGCGACCGATGATCGGCGAACCGCCGTTCGCGGTGCTGATGCTGACCATCGGCCTCGGGTTCGTGCTGCGCGGTTTGGCCGGAGCGGCCTGGGGCAGCCAGCCGAAGGCCATCGACGTGCCGTTCGCCGGCGACGTCCTGCGCGTCGGCGACCTGAGCGTCGGCACGGAGAACATCGCGATCGTCGTCGGCACCGCGGTGCTGTGCCTCGCGCTCTACATCTTTTTCCGCTACGCGCGCGTCGGTATCGCCATGCAGGCCGTCTCGCAGAACCAGCTCGCGGCGTTCTACGTGGGAATTCCGGTGAAGCGCGTCTTCGCCCTGGTGTGGGCCCTGTCCGCGGTCATCGCCACGATCGCCGGCGTGCTCGTGGCGCCCGTGTCCCTGATCGATCCCCTGATGGGCTTCGTGGCGATCAAGGCCTTCGCGGCGGCCATCGTGGGCGGCTTCGGCAGCCTGCCGGGGGCGATCGTCGGCGGGCTGCTCGTCGGTATCGTGGAACAGTTCGCCGGGCGCTACCTGCCGCCCGGCTCCGGTGACCTCAGCGCCTACGTGATCCTGCTCGTCATGCTGATGATCCGACCCGAGGGGATATTCGCCACGATGCAGAGGAAGAAGGTATGAGATTCGTCCTGAAGACCCGCTACGGGCAGGACATCGACCTCTTCCGTCACAACGGGCAACGTTTCTGCTACGCGCTGCTCGCGGTCGCGTTGCTGCTCGTCCCGCTCGCCTTCGACAGCTTCTACATCGGCGAGATGTCGCTGGTCTTCATCTACGCGATCGCCGGTGTCGGGCTCATGCTGCTGGTGGGTTATACGGGGCTCGTGAGCCTCGGGCACGCGGCGTTTCTCGCGATCGGGGCCTATGCCCATGCCTGGTGCCTGACGCAGGGACTGCCGTGGCCGGTGTCGCTCGCGATCGCCACCGTTTTCACGGCCGTCGTAGGGGCGCTGGTGGCGATTCCGGCGCTCCGGATGACGGGCATCTACCTCGCGGTCGCGACGCTCGCGTTCTCGAAGATCGTCGAGCACGTGCTGACGCACTGGGGATCCGTCACGGGCGGTTACCGCGGCATGGCGGTGCCCCGCGCGGAGGTCTTCTCCGTGTCCCTGATGGGAGCGGAAACGTTCTACTACCTCTGCCTCGCCATCCTCGCGGGATCCTTCGTCGTGGCCCTCAACGTACTCCGCAGCCCGTCGGGACGGGCGATGATCGCCGTGCGCGACTCCGAGATCTCGGCACAGGCGATGGGCATCGACCTGGCTCGCACCAAGACGCTGGCGTTCGGGCTCTCGGCCGGCTTCACCGGGCTCGCCGGGGGGCTCTTCGCGCACAAGATCGGCTACCTGGCACCGGATGCGTTCACCCTCGTGACGTCCATACAACTGTTGCTGATGGTCGTGGTGGGCGGTCTGGGTGCGATGCACGGCGTCGTCTTCGGCGCCATCTTCATCGGCCTCCTGCCGCAGGGCGTGGCCTTCCTGCGCGATGCGTCGCCGCCCGCGATCGCGCAGATCCCGGGCCTGGAGCCGGCGATCTTCGGCCTGATCCTGATCCTGTTCCTGGTCTACGAACCCCTCGGCATCTACGGCCGTTGGGTGAAGGTGCGCCGCTATTTCGACGAGTTCCCGCTCTACCGCAAGGCGACCTACAAGCGGCAGCGGAGCTACCTGCGTACGGAGCGGGTGCGGTGAGCCTGTTCGAAGCCCGGGACCTGACCGTCAGCTTCGGCGGCATCCACGCCGTGCGGGACCTGTCGTTCGACGTGCACGAAGGCGAGGTGTTCAGCATCATCGGCCCGAACGGCGCCGGCAAGACGACGGTCTTCAACCTGATCAGCCGCTTCTACGATCTGGACGCCGGCTCGATGGCCTTCGCCGGGGAGGACATCACGCGCCTGCCGGTCCATCGGGTCGCCGCGAAGGGCATCGCGCGGACCTTTCAGAACACGGAACTCTTCGAGCACGAAACGGTGCTGAAGAACCTCCTGATCGGCCGGCACGTGCACCGGGGGACGACACTCGTCGAGGAGCTCCTCTTTCTGCCCCGGGTGCGCCGCCAGGACCTGGCCTTCCGCGAGAAGGTGGAAGACGTCATCGATCTCCTCGACCTGCAGAGCTACCGCGAGCAGACTATCAGCGGCCTGCCGTACGGTGTGCGCAAGATGGTCGAACTGGCCCGAGCCCTGTGCATCGAGCCGCGTCTGATGCTCCTCGACGAGCCGTCGTCGGGGCTGAATCCGGAGGAGACCGAGGATCTGTCCTTCTGGATCGAGGACATCAACCAGGATCTCGGCATCACGATCGTCATGGTGGAACACGACATGAACCTGGTCTCGCGGATGTCCCACCGGGTGCTCGCGATGGCGGACGGCGAGGCGCTGGCGGTGGGCGAACCAGCCGAGATCCAGGAACATCCGGCGGTGCTGCGCGCCTATCTCGGAGACTGAAAATGTTGGCCGCCGAACCCACGCCCGTCCTCGAACTCAGGAACATCGAGACCTACTACGGCCCGGTCATGGCGATCCGGGGCGTGAGCCTGCAGGTGCGGGAGAAGCAGGTCGTGACGGTGCTCGGGGCGAACGGCGCCGGCAAGACGACCGTGCTGAAGACCATCAGCGGCGCGATGGACCCGCGCAAGGGCACCGTCGCGTATCGGGGCGAGGACATTACGGGACAGGACCCGGACCGCGTCGCCCGGCGCGGCATCGGACACGTCCCCGAGGGCCGCGAGGTGTTCCCGTTCCTGAATGTCGAGGAGAACCTGAAGATGGGAGCCTACAGCCGGCGCGACCGTGGCATCGGCGCGGACCTCGACCTGGTCTACACTTACTTCCCGGCCCTTGCGGAGCGCCGCAAGCTTGAGGCCGGCTTTCTCTCCGGCGGCCAGCAGCAGATGCTCGCCATGGGACGGGCGCTGATGCTGCGCCCGACGCTGATGCTGCTCGACGAGCCGTCGCTCGGACTGTCGCCGCGCCTCGTCCACGAGATCGCGGAGATCGTCAGGCGCCTCAACGAGGAACAGGGCGTGACGCTGCTGCTGGTCGAACAGAATGCGAAGATGGCCCTCGACGTCGCGGACTACGGCTACGTCATGGAAGTGGGCCGCGTGGTGATGGAAGATACGGCCGAACGGCTGCGCAACGCCACGGACATCAAGGAGTTCTACCTCGGCATGAAGGATGCAGGCGTGCGCGGCCGGCGCCGCTGGAAGGTACGCAAGACATGGCGCTAACGACACCGGCGGGGAGCGATGCGCTGGTCAGCGTGGCCGGCTGCACGACGGTCGCGGAGCTCTTCTGGAAGCGGGCCACGGAGCGCGGTGACAAGGTGGCGGTCCGCGAGAAGGACTTCGGTATCTGGAACGAGTACACCTGGGCGGATTACGGCGAGCAGGCGCGACTGGCGGGGCTCGGGCTCAAGGCCCTGGGCCTCGAACGCGGCGACGTCGTTTGCATCGCCTCCGAGGTCAACAAGGAGTGGATGTTCGCGGATCTCGGCGTCATCTGCGCCGGTGGGGTGACCAACGGCGTCTACCCCACGGACGCGCCCAACCAGGTCGAGTACCTCATCAACGACAGCGGTACGCGCTTCTATTTCGCCGAGGACGAGGAGCAGCTCGACAAGGTGTTGGAGGTGCGCGAACGCACGCCGACCCTGGAGAAGGTCGTCATCTTCGACATGGAGGGCCTGCGCGACCTCGACGACGACATGTGCGTGAGTTTCGAGGCGTTGGCCGACCTCGGGCGGGAATACGGCGCACGGTACCCGGACGTCTGGACCGAGGCGATCGCGCAGGCGCGGCCCGAGGACCTGATGATCCTGACCTACACCTCGGGGACCACGGGACCGCCGAAGGGGGCGATGATCACGCAACGCAACATGCTGTTCATGATGAACGCGCTGCAGCGCTGCTACGGCATCCGCGAGACCGACGAGCAACTCGGATTCCTGCCCCTGGCGCACGTGGCGGGTCGGATGTTCTACACGTTCTGCGTGCTCGAATCCTGCTCGATAGTGAACCTGGTGGAGGAACTCGAGACCGCGGTCACCGACCAGCAGGAGGTGGCGCCCTCCATTCACTTCGCGGTGCCGCGGGTGTGGGAGAAGCAGTTCTCCACCGTCGCCATCAAGCTCAAGGAAACGACGGCGCTCGGGCGGCTGGCGTACCGTCTGGCCCTCGCCGTCGGCGAACGGCGGGCGGCCTTCCTGAAGCAGGGCGAGTCGGTACCGATACCGCTGGTCGTGGCGTTTTTCGTGGCGGACATGCTGGTGCTCAAGAACATCCGGCGCCTGCTCGGCATCGACGACTGTCGCTGGCTGTCGACCGCCGCGGCGCCCATCGCGCCGGACCTCATCGACTGGTACTGGGCCATCGGCAAGCCGATGTACGAGGTGTACGGACAGACGGAGTGCACCGGCCTCGCCACGGCGAACCTGGCCGACGACTTCCACATCGGCAGCGTCGGCAAGGCCATCGAGGGCGTGGACGTGGCGCTCTCGGAGGAGAACGAGATCCTGATCCGCTCGCCGGGCGTCATCGCCGGGTACTGGAACCAGCCGGAGAAAACTGCCGACACGATCCGGCAGGGGTGGCTGCACACCGGCGATGTGGGCCGCATCGACGACGACGGCTTCGTCTACATCGTCGACCGCATGAAGGACATCATCATCACCGCCGGCGGCAAGAACATCACGCCGAGCGAGATCGAGAACCAGTTGAAGTTCTCGCCCTACATCACCGACGCCGTGGTCGTCGGCGACCGCAAGCCGTACCTGACCTGTCTCGTGATGATCGACCACGAGAACGTCACGAAGTTCGCCCAGGACGAGGACGTGCCGTTCACGAACTACACGAGCCTGTGCCACACCCAGGCGGTGCAGGACCTCGTCTGGGGCGAGATCGAGCGGGTCAATGCGCGGTTCGCCCGGGTGGAGACCGTGAAGAAGTTCCGCCTGATCGACCAGTTGCTCGACGCCGAGGACGAGGAGCTGACGCCGACGCAGAAGCTCAAGCGCAAGGTGGTGCACGAGAAGTATGCGAATCTGATCGAAGGGATGTACCGGTAGGGGCGACCCTTGTGGTCGCCCGCGTTGGGACCACGCACGACTTCGAGACGGGACGCCCACAAGGGCGTCCCCTACGGTGCGTCCCTCGCCCGCGGTGGAAACTCGGATGGAAATAGCGTCGCCGCTCGCATACGCTCGCGTCGTCGTTTCTGCCGAGCGAGGCAAGGCAATGAGGAAACTGGTCATCCTGGCGCCGCTGGCGCTCCTCGCGGCATGTGGCGCGCCCAAGGAGGGCGCGGGTCCGGCGGAGGAAGCGTCGACCTCCGTGGACGGCGTGACGGACACCGAAGTGATCTTTGGCACGCACACGGATCTCTCCGGACCGATCGCGATCTGGGGGGTGGGCCTGGTGAACGGCGTGCGCCAGCGCTTCGACGACGCCAACGCCGCCGGCGGCGTGCACGGCCGGCAGCTGCGTTACGTCGTGGAGGACACGCAGTACCAGGTGCCGCGCGCGATCCAGGCGGCCAACAAGCTGATCAACCGCGACAAGATCTTCGCGATGCTGCTCGCCGTCGGTACGCCGACGAACAACGCCGTCATGGCGCAGCAGTTCGAGCAGGGCGTACCGAACCTCTTCCCGGGGACCGGCGCGCGCTCCATGGTGGAGCCGTTCCAGAAGCTCATGTTCGCCCAGCACGGCATCTACTACGACGAGATGCGTGCCGGAGTGAAGTATTTCGTGGAGGTACAGGGCAAGGAACGGGTCTGCGTCGTGTACCAGGACACGGACTATGGCATCGAGATCCTGGAGGGGGTGCGTGACCAGACCGCGGCCATGGGCATCGAAATCGCGGAGACCTCGGCCCACAAGCCCGATGCTACCGAATTCACCGCCGCCATCCTGCGGCTGCGCAACGCCGGCTGCGACCTGGTGATGATGGGTACCGTGCACCGCGACACGATCCTGATGCTCGAGGCCGCGCGCAAGATGGCCTGGGAAGGCGTCGCCTGGGTCGGTAACAACGCGGCGTACGGGCAGGTCATCGCGGAGCAGGAAAGCGGCTCCGGCGAGGGCTATTACGCGTTCGTGCACATGGCGAAGCTGTATCCCGACGACGACATGACGCCGGCAGTGCGGGCCTGGTTCGACGCGTACGTGGAACGCTACGGCGTCGAGCCCGGGCTCCCGGCGATGGAGGGTTGGCGCGGCGCGGACCTCGTCGTGCAGGCGCTGGAGATTGCCGGACGGGACCTGACTCGCGGGAGCCTGATCGCCGCGCTCGAGAGCATGCAGGACGTGACCGACATCTTCGGCAACCACCTGTCCTTCGGGCCGGACGACCACAAGGGCGCGAGCGAATCGACGCTCTCCGTGGTCAGGGACGGTCGCTGGGTGACGCTCGCGCAGCGGATCAGCTACTGAGCAGGTGGAGCGGCGCGGGACGTCGGTACCCGGCATGACAGCGCGCGCAACCACGATGAATCGACGTCGGGTCCTCGCCGGCATGGGCGCGCTCGCGGTCGCCGGGCCGGCCGGTGCGGCGGAACCCCGACGCATCAAGCCCCAGGTGGGCGACGTGCTGGTACACGCGTTCGGGGACCGCGCCGGGACGATCCTGGCGGTCGACGAGACCGGCGCCCGCCCGCTCGCCGCCTTTGCGATGGACGTGGCCAGCGGCGTCGTGCGTGACGGCTCCCTCAACAACCAGCTGCTGGCGCTGCGTATCGATGCGAGTGCCCTGTCCGCGAGGGCGGCCCGCTACGCCGTCGCGGACGTATCCGCGACAGGGTCCAAAGCCGTGCTCGTCTACTCTGCCGCGTGTACGCATACCGGCTGCGAGGTGAACGGGTGGCAGGAAAGTGCGGGCCACCTCGTCTGTCCCTGTCACGGTTCGGAGTTCGATGTCGCGGATGCGGCGCGGGTCGTCAACGGACCGGCGCCCAGACCGCTTGCCATGCTGCGCGTCGCCCTGGAGGACGGCGTATTGCAGGTCGCGGGCGGGTTTTCTCGCCGCGTTGGCCCCGAACCGCCCTGAGCCGGGTCGATCCGTGGCAACATCGGGATGGGAGCCCGGTCGCTCGATGCGTCCGGGACCATCGAAGAGTATCCGCGCCGGGAGGACAAGATGCGGCTGTTGAGTTTCCTTGGTTTCGTGGCCTGCGCCGTGGCGGGTGTTGCCGCCGCGGCGGAATATTCCCCCGTCACCGACGCGCGCCTCGTGGACCCCGAGCCGGGCAACTGGTTGATGTACCGGCGCACCTACGACTCGCACGGCTACAGCCCGCTCGACCAGATCGACACCGACAACGTCCACGCGCTGAAGCCGTTGTGGACGTTTTCGACCGGCTTGCGGGAGGGACACCAGGCGCCGCCGGTGGTGAACGACGGGGTTATGTTCGTCACCACTCCGTACAACCACGTGCTGGCCCTCGACGCGGGATCCGGCGATCTGCTCTGGCGTTACCAGCGCGACCTGCCGGAAGACCTCTCGCAGATGCATCCGACCAACCGCGGCGTGGGGCTGTACGGCAACCTGGTGTTCATGGCGACCGCGGACTGCTTCCTGGTCGCCCTGGACGCCGCGACCGGCGAGCTGGTGTGGGAAGCGGAGGTCGAAGACTACGGGACCGGCTACTACATGACGCTGGCGCCCCTGGTCGCCAAGGGCAAGGTGATGGTCGGCGTGTCCGGCGGCGAGTACGGCATACGCGGTTTCGTCGCGGCGTTCGATGCCGGGACCGGCGAGCCGGCCTGGAAGACGTACACGATTCCGGCCCCCGGAGAGCCCGGCAGCGAGTCCTGGGGCGGGGACTCCTGGAAGACGGGCGGCGTGCCGGTCTGGCTCACGGGCAGCTACGACGCGGCGACCGGCATTTCATACTGGGGCACCGGGAACGGGGGCCCGTGGACCGGAGACGTCCGGCCCGGCGACAACCTGTACGCGACGTCCGTCCTGGCCCTCGACGTGGACACCGGCGCGTTGCGCGGCTACCACCAGTACCACTGGAACGACTCGTGGGACTGGGACGAGGTATCGGCGCCGCTGCTCATCGACTTCGCGAGGGGCGATCGCACGATCGCGGGACTCGTACACCCGGGCCGCAACGGTTACCTGTGGTTCCTCGAGCGGGAGGCCGACGGCATCGGTTTCGTGGACGCGAAGCCGTACGTCGAGCAGGACGTGTTCACCGGGCTCGATCCCGAGACGGGCCGACCGACGTACGACCCGATGAAGAAACCCGCGGTCGGTCGGGGCGCGACCTTCTGCCCGTCCCTCTGGGGCGGCAAGGACTGGCCTCCGGCGGCGTTCTCCCCCCGCACGCGGCTGCTCTACATCCCGGCCAACGACAATGTCTGCGGACACCTCGTCGGCATCGAGCAGGAGTACCGCCCGGGCCGTACCTTCATGGGTCGCGATGCCGACGAGGCGCGGCTGGTCATCGATCCCGACGTCGCTTTCATCGGCGAACTGCAGGCCTGGAACGTCGACACGTTCGAGGAGGTCTGGAGCGTCCGCTTCGAGAACCACAACTGGGGGCCCGTCCTCGCGACCGCCGGCGACCTCGTGTTCCTCGGCGGCACCAACGACCGCTATTTCCGCGCCTTCGACGCACGCACGGGCAAGCTGCTCTGGCAGCAGCGCACCAACTCCGGGATCACGGGCGTGCCGTCCTCGTACATGGTCGACGGACGTCAGTACGTCGCTGTGGTGTCGGCTGGGGCGTGGATGCGGAGCGGCTGCAGGAGCGCCTGCGCAACCTCGGCCGATCGGACACGGTCGTGCCGCAGGGCGGCGTGCTGTGGGTGTTCGGCCTGGTGTTCGGCCTGTAGGGGCGACCCTTGGCTCGCGGAGGCGCTTTTCGTGACCCAGTTAAATCAATGGGTTACGTTTATGTTCCATGCCAACCCTTGTGGTCGCCCGTGTTTGGAACGCGCAGGCATTCGGGACGGGACACCGCAAGGGTGTCGCGTACGGCGCCCGCATCAGGGCCGTGCATGAATTCGCAATCGGGACGCCACAAGGCCGGACGGCGTGGCTGGGCCGGAGGCGGCGCGACGCAAGCGTCGCGTTCCGGTGCGTAGCGAGCTTGCGAGCGAGTACCGGACCGGCTATGGGGCGCTACAGCGGTTGTTGGGAGGGTAGATGCGATTTGGAGTAATTTGCGCGGTGGCCGGCCTGACCGGCGCCGTCTTCCTGTCCGCCTCGTGCAGCCAGGATGTGGGGGACAGCGCGCAAGCGCCCGCGGACGATGCCGCCGAGCCGGCGGCCCCGCGCGAGATCGAGCGCTACCCGCTGCGGCGGGCGTTCTTTGGCGATCTGCACGTGCATACGAGCCTGTCCACCGACGCCTATTCCGGGGGCAACCGGGTCGGCCCGCGCGACGCGTACCGCTTCGCGCGCGGCGAAGCCGTCGAGGTGGGGAACGGGGTGGTGACGCAACTGGCCACGCCGCTGGACTTCGTGGCGTTGACGGACCACGCCGAGGGCTTCGACGTGACGGCGGCCTGCACCGAAGGCGAACCGCGCTACGACGCCGCTACGTGCGTGTGGCGGCGCAGTCCCGGCGTTGGCTCCGCCGACCGCTTCCGTCTGGGCTTCGAGCGGGGTGTGAGCAGGCCTGCCCAGCGCAGTCGCGACCTGTGTCCGGAGGACGTCTCCGAGTGCCTGGCCTACGCCCGGTCGACCTGGGAGCGCGTGCAGGCGGCCGCCAACGAGTTCGACGACCCCGGCACGTTCACCGCGCTCATCGGCTACGAGTTCTCTTCGCTGCTGCCGAGCTTCGGCATGCTGCATCGCAATGTCGTCTTTCGTGGCGAGGAAGTCATTCCCCACGCCATCGCTTCGCAGGACGTGGTGAATCAGGCGGATTTCCTCGCGCAACTCGACCGCAACTGCGCGCCGCCGTGCGAGGTGCTGACGATCCCGCACAACACGAACTTCTCGTGGGGGCGCGCGTTCTCCCGCACCGACGAGGACGGCAGCTCCTACAACGAGGCGGACCTCGAGCGGCGCACCCGCATCGACCGCCTGGTGGAGATCACCCAGCTCAAGGGCAACTCCGAGTGCCAGATCGGTGTCGGGTTCGCGGACGAGGACTGCGACTTCGGCAACCTGTTCCCGGCGTGCGCTCCCGGTGAGTCCGGCCGTTGTGCGGAACCGACATCGTTTCTCCGCAATGCCCTGCTGGACGGCATCCAGCTCGCAAGCGCCGGGCGTCCGAACCAGTTCCACTACGGCATCATCGGCTCGACCGACACGCACAACTCCGATCCGGGCAACACCAGCGCGGAGCGGAACTCGCGGTTCGGAGCTGCCCTCGGCAATGCCGCGGCGGTCCAGGGCGCCCTGGCGGCCGAGCACATCGTCATTGGCCCCATGCGTCGCGTCGACGTGGGCGGATTGGCCGGTGTATGGGCCCAGGCGAATACGCGGGCGGCGATCTTCGATGCGCTCAGACAGCGCGAGACGTTCGGGACGAGCGGTTCCCGCCTGCGCGTGCGGTTCTTCGCCGGCGACCTGCCCGAAGACATGGGCCCCGGGGACGACCGGTTGCAGCAGGCCTACGAGGCGGGCGTGCCGATGGGAGGCGATCTGGTCGGAGTGGCGGAGCCGTCGTTCTGGGTATGGGCCGTGCATGACCCCGACGGTCCGACCCTCGACCGCGTTCAGGTAGTGAAGGGCTGGGTCGAGGAGGACGCGGCCATGCAGCGGGTGTGGGACGTGGTCTGTGCCGGCGGGCGGGTACCGGGCGAGGACGGTCGCTGTGCGCCGACGCCGGCCACGGTGGATCTCGGGACGTGCGCACGGCACGATGCCTCCGGCGCCGCGGAACTGCAGGCGCGGTTCACGGATCCGGACTACCGACCCGATCGACACGCCTTCTATTACGTGCGCGTGATGGAGAACCCGAGTTGTCGTTGGACCACGTGGCTGGCGAACAGCGCCGACGTGCCGCCACCCGACGACGTGCCCGCCACCGCGCAGCAACGTGGCTGGTCGTCACCGATCTGGGTGAAGCCGGGGCTGCTGTAGGGGCGACCCTTGTGGTCGCCCGTCCCCGACCCTTGTGGTCGCCCGTCCCCGACCCTTGTGGTCGCCGTCCCCGACCCGTGGTCGCCCGGGGATGCAGGCGCATTCGAGACGGGACGCCACAAGGGCGTCCCCGACACACGTTGTTGGGAGGGCATATGTTTCGCAGGACTCTTTTCGTGGCGGCTGGCCTCGCGGGCGCCGTGTTCCTGTCCGTCTCGTGTAGCCAGGAACCGGCGGACACTGTGCAAGCACCCCCGGCAGGGTCCGTCGAGCCTGCCGCCCCGCGCGAGATCGAACGATACCCGCTACGTCGGGCCCTGTTCGGTGACCTCCACGTGCACACGAGCCTGTCCACCGACGCCTACAGCTTCGGCAACCGTGTCGGTCCGCGGGACGCTTATCGGTTCGCGCGCGGTGAGGCGGTGGAGTTGCCGAACGGGATCGAGACCCGGCTGGCGACGCCGCTCGACTTCGTCGCGCTGACGGACCACGCCGAGGGGTTCGACGCGATCCATGCCTGCGCGGCAGGCGGGCCGCAGGACGGCTCGGACCTGTGCGAACGGATGGGCGGGGCCCCGGATTGAGAACGAACGCTTCCGGACGGCGTTCGAGCGTGGCGTGCTGCGGCCGGCGCCACGGACGCCGGGTGTGTGTCCCGACGGCCTGGCCACGTGTCTCGAATACGCGCGCTCGACCTGGCAGCGCGTGCAGCAGGCGGCCAACGAGGCCGACGACCCGGGCGCTTTCACGGCCCTCATCGGGTACGAGTTCTCCGCGCTGCTGCCGCAGTTCGGCATGTTGCACAGGAACGTCATCTTCCGGGGCGAGGAGGTGATCCCGCACGCGATCTCCTCGGCGGACGTGCGCAACCAGGCGGACCTCTTCGCGCAACTCGACGCCGGTTGCACGCCCCCGTGCCGGGTACTGACGATTCCGCACAACACGAACTTCTCGTGGGGTCTTGCCTTCTCCCGGGACGACGAAGACGGCACGCCCTACACGGAGGCGGACCTGGAACGGCGCCTGCGCATCGACCGCCTGGCGGAGGTGACCCAGCTGAAAGGAACCTCCGAGTGCCAGGTCGGAGTCGGCGCTGCCGACGAGGACTGCAACTTCGGCAACCTCTTCCCGGTGTGTGAAGAGGGAGCCACCGGTCGCTGCGCGGCGGAGACCTCGTTCGTCCGAAACGCCCTGCTCGACGGCATCCAGCTTGCCAGTGAAGGCCGCCCGAACCCGTTCCGCTACGGCATGATCGGCTCGACGGACACCCACACTTCGGACCCTGGCAACACCGCTGCCGCCGTACCGACCGGCCTCGCGTCGTCGCTCGGCATCGGCTCTGCCGTGCGGCGGGCGCTCGAAAGGGAGCACATCGTGATCGGTCCCATACGGCGCACGAACATGGGCGGCCTCGCGGGTGTCTGGGCGGAAGCGAACACCCGGGCGGACATCTTCGATGCGCTGGACCGGCGCGAGGCGTTCGCCACCAGCGGTTCGCGGATGCGCATCCGGTTCTTCGCCGGGGATCTGCCCCCGGAGATGGGTACGGGGGAGGCCCAGCTGACGCAGGCGTATGCCGGCGGCGTGCCCATGGGCGGCGAACTCGCCGGTGTCGTGGAACCGTCCTTCTGGGTCTGGGGGACGGCCGATCCGGACGGGCCGATGCTGGACCGCATCCAGGTCGTGAAGGGCTGGGTCGAGGACGCCGAGGCGGGTGAGCCCCTGCAGCGCGTCTGGGACGTGGCCTGTTCCGGGGGCCGGGAGCCTGGCGAGGACGGCAAGTGCGCACCGACCGCGGCGACGGTCGATCTCGAGACCTGCGAGCGCGATGAAGCCGCCGGCGCCGCGGAACTGCAGGCACGTTTTGCGGACCCGGATTACTCCGCCGACCGGCCCGCGTTCTACTACGTGCGGGTGCTGGAGAGCCCGAGCTGCCGGTGGACGACACGCCTTGCTCTCAGCGCGGACGAAGATCCGCCGGGTGACCTGCCCGCCACGGTGCAGCAGCGCGGCTGGTCGTCGCCGATCTGGGTCCGGCCGGAGTAGCCGCGCGCCTCGGCGGCTCGAGGGGTGGTGGCGCGCCCACCGCGGGCGCGCTATCGTCGCACCCGATCTGGCAACCGCGGGGTCCTGTCATGGAACTCAACCACACCATCGTGCCGGCCCGCGACAAGGAGGCGTCGGCGCGTTTCTTCGCACACATCATGGGGCTGGAGTACCGCGGCCCCGCCGGCCACTTCGCGCCGGTCGCCGTCAACGGCGCGCTCACGATGGACTTCGACAACGCAACGGATTTCCAGAACCATCACTACGCGTTCAAGGTAAACGATGCGGAATTCGACGGTATCTTCTCGCGCGTCGAGGCGGATGGCGTCGTGTACGGCTCCGGTCCGTTCTCGTGGAACGACGGCAAGATCAACACCCGCCGCGGCGGGCGCGGATTCTACTGGCGCGACATCGACGGGCACCTGATGGAGGTGCTGACGCGGGACGGGTAGTCGGTGTAGTAGCGGCTCAGGAGCCCTGCCAGCGGGGCTCGCGCCGCTCGTTGAAGGCGGCCACGCCCTCGGCGAAGTCTCCCTCCCGCATCATGTCCTCGAGCAGCGCTTCCGAGTCCGCCACGGCGCCCGCGGCGTCGCGGTGCAGGTCCGTGTAGATCTGTCTTCGCGTCGCCCGCAGCGATGCGGGTGAGACCGTACGGATCAGGTTGGCGACGTAGTCGTAGGTGTGGGCCAGCAGTGCGTCGCCCGGCAGGACGGCGTTGACGAGGCCCAGTTCGAGCGCCTCGTCCGTCGTGAACTTCCGGCTCGACAGCAACAATTCGTTCGCGCGGGTCAAGCCGATCAGCCGGGGCAGGAGCCAGGAGAGTCCGTACTCGGCGGGCAGGTTCAGCCGGCCGTGGGCGGTGCTCAGATTGACTCCCGAGGCCGCGAAGCGCAGGTCGGCATAGCAGGCCAGCACGAGGCCGACCCCGGCCGCCGGTCCGTTGATGGCGGCGATCACCGGCTTGTCGAGCCCGAAGTGGTAGGCGAACGTGGCGTCGAACTCCGGGCGAACGCCATAGCCGGGTCGCGCGATGGCTTCGTCGGTGCCGGCGTCGTAACCGCCCCGCGCCACGTGTCCGCTGAGCGCCTGGGCATCGGCACCGACGCAGAACGCGCGTCCCTCACCGGTGACGACGATCGCCCGCACCAAGGGGTCCGCGTTCGCTTGCGCCAGGCTGTGCCGGTATTCGGTGTGCATGCGCCCGGTCCACGCGTTCATCCGGTGTGGACGCGCGAGAGTGATCGTCGCGATACCGTCTTCGACCCGGTACCGGGTCGCCTTGAGTTCCATGCGCAGGCGGTCCGTGGACGGTGCCTTCAGCCGTCCAGGAACCCCGCCAGCCGGTCCATCCGACGACGGGAGGCGTCCGCATCGTCCGGCTGCAGCGCGACGATGATGCGCTCGCCGCCGGCCTCGGTGAAGCGCGCCACGAGGTCCGGATCCGGCGGCAGCGCGAAGACCGACACACCGATGCTGTCGGGGTCGCGCCCGGCTTCTTCCGCCAGCCGACGCAAGGTCGGGATGCTCTCGAGCACGCGTTCGGGATCCCGCGCCCGCGGCAGCCGGCCGTCGGCGTGCTGCACGATGCGGCGTAGCGTATGGATCGTCTCACCGCCGAGGAGGAGCGGCGGATGCGGCTTCTGCACCGGCTTCGGCCAGGAGTAGATGGGGTCGGAATCCACGTAGTCGCCGTGGAACTCCGCCTTGATCTCGGTCCAGATCGCCTTCATCGCCAGCATCTGTTCCACGAGGCGCTTGAAACGGGTGTCCCACGCGGTGCCGTGTCCGTGGCGAAGTTGAAGAGTCCGATGTTCATGGGGGCTCAGAGTAACATCGCGGCGCAGCGAAGCAGACCCGGCGGTACGCCGCGGACCTTGGCGGCAGGACAGAAGAGCGAACGAAGGGAGGTCCCCATGACTCAGATCAACTCCGTGCTCGGGCCCATAGCGTCCGAAGACCTCGGCTTCACGCTGATGCACGAACACGTCATGGTGGCGGGTCCTTCGCTCTACCGCTGGCATCCGGATCTGCTGGGGCCGGATCCGGAGGAAGAAGCCATCGCCGCGTTGCGGCGCGCCAAGGCGCAGGGCATCGACACGATGGTGGATGCCACCACCTTCGATCTGGGGCGCGAACCGGACCTGCTGGCCCGCGTTTCCCGCGCGTCGGGCGTCAACATCATCAACGTGACGGGGTGGTGGCTCGACGTGCCGCGCTGGCTGCTCGGCGTCTCGGCCAACCAGATGGCGCGGGAGTTCGTGCGCGAGATCGAGGAGGGCTTCCAGGGGAGCGACGTGAAGGCGGGGCTCCTGAAGTGTGCTGCGGATTTCGAAGGGGTCACGCAACGCCTCGAGGTCATGGCCAGGGCGGTGGCGCGGGCGCACAACGAGACGGGCGTGCCCATCATGGTGCACTCCTATCCCACGGGGCAGGTAGGCCGCAGGCAGATCGAGATATTCCGGGAGGAGGGCGTCGACCTCACGAAAGTGAAGATCGACCACTCGAACGACACGACGGACACGGAATACCTGGAGTGGATCCTCGATCAGGGCTGCTACCTGGGACTCGACCGCTATCCCGGCTTCCTGGTCAGTCCGCACATGCGCACGGTCACCCTGAAGACCCTGATCGACATGGGCTACGCCGACCAGCTCTGTCCCTCCCACGACTGCGTCTGCCTGCACATCTTCAAGGAGAACCCGGACGGCAGCATGCCGGACGAGCACCAGTTCAAGCGCATGAACGTGGACGAGTTCCAGTACATCCACCGCCACGTGATCCCGGATCTGCTGGAGATGGGCGTGGACGAGGGCACGGTGCGGTCGCTCTTCGTCGACAACCCGCGGCGGTTTTTCGGCGGGAGTTGAGGGGCCGGCGGGTTCGCTGCTCGCCTGGGGGTGGGTTTTGTCAGAGGCTCGCGAAAGGCAGGCGCCAGTCTCGTAGCGGGTAATCCATTTGTCGAAGGATGCCCCGCCGGTTTGCGGTTGCGGGCTCGCTTGCGCGGGCGTACGTGGGACAATCGGTGCAGCCGGCGCCACTTCCTGCGGCGTGTCATGACGCACCGGCCTCCGTGTTGGCGCTGGTGACCCGAGCAGCTCGACGTCTCCGCGCCCGGCGGGATTGCGACCCTCGGCTTCCTGGCGGCCCAGGAAGCAATTGGATTGCCATTCCGCAACTTCGACGATGACGACCGGGTGGTCGACGGGGACGACGAGGGCGACGACGAGACCACGACGTGGGGTGTGTCGGTCCGGGCCGACGGGAGCTTGCCGTCCGACCACGTGGTGACCTCCATCAGCGCCTACCAGGACTGGGACAACGAAGTGCTCATCGCGGTGGAGTCGCTGCCGCAGAATGTCATCGACAGCTGCCGCACGGGAAGCTCTGGGATAAATCAGAGCTTCCCTTGTGTGTCCGGGTGTATACTCCCGGTGTATACACCCGGTGCGTCATGATCAGGACACAGGTCTACCTCACGGATCGGCAGCGTGACCGGCTTGCGGCAATCGCGAGGGCCGGGGGCAAGCCGCAGAGCGAGCTCATCCGCGAGGCTATCGACCGGTTCCTCGAACAGGACACGCGGGCGAGGCGCAAGGCAGTGCTGCATGAAGCGGCCGGTATCTGGCGGCATCGATCCGACCTGCCGACCCTGGATACCCTGCGCGACACGTGGAACAGGGATTGACTTTGGCGGCGCGCGTTCTCGTCGACACCGACATCCTGATTGACTACCTCCGCGGGAACCCGAGTGCCGTGCGCTTCGTGACCGACCATGTGGACGATATCGTGGTATCCGCCATGTCGATTGCGGAGCTGTACGCCGGGGTTCGCGGTGGCTCGGAGGGCCCGGAGTGGCGCGCTCTCGCGAACTTCCTCGACGTGTTCCCTGTCGAGCCGATCAGCATGGATGTCGCCAGATCCGGCGGGCTCTACAGGCGGGACTACGGTCCGTCCCATGGAGTGGGACTGGCGGACGCGGTCATTGCGGCAACTGCCATGGCCGCCGACGCCGCGCTCAAGACCTTGAACGTCCGCCACTATCCGATGTTCGAGGGGCTGGAGCCCGCATATCGAAAGTGATTGGGAGGGCTCGCAAGTCCGGGGACCTGCCGGTCGCGCGGTGACCGACGGACGCGGTCAGATCGGCCCCGGGCCGACGCGTCCTTCGAGGATCCACCGGATCATCGGCAGGTGCGCGCGGCCGTTGAAGACCTCGTTCTCCACCAGGTAGGCCGGCGCGGTGAAGAGTCCGGCCTCGCCCAGGCGCGCCCGCAGAGCCTCGAAATCCGCGGCGTGCTCGGGGAGGTCGGCGACACCGACCTCGTCGAGGATCGCCCGCAGAGCGCCGCGATCCTCGAGGTCGAGGTCCGCCTTCCAGTAGCGTTCGAACGCGCGGTCGAGAAACCCCTGCAGGGCCTCGTGCGAGTGCGCCCTCGCGGCGAGCATCGCCATGCCTGCGAGGCTGGAGTCCGGCGCGCGCTCGGGATCGCGAAGGGTGAGCCCTGCGGCCCTGGCGTACCGTGCAAGGTCCATGGCGCGGTAGGCGACGCGATGGCGCTTGTGACGTGCGCTGCGGTCGTCTCCGTCGGGGGCGGGCCGTGGCGGGGAGGTGACGACGGGAAGCCAGTCGACATCGACCCCGCATTCGCGGACCAGCGCGCGCGTCGGCGCGAGCGCCAGGTAGCATTCGGGACTCTTGATGTCGATGGCGACCGTCAACGGCCTGGTCGGGACGAACGGATCAGCCATCGGCGGCCTCGAAGCGGCGGTAGGCGATGTCCGGGGCAGGCCCTTTGCGCCCCGTGAGAGTCCAGCGCACCATCGGCAGGTTCTCGCGCCCGAAGAAGTACTCTCCGTCGACGACGTAACCGGGGACCCCATAGATTCCCGCGTCGAAGGCGGCCGCCTGCATGGCCTCGTGCTCGACGCGCCCCGGCCCCAGGCGGAAATCCTCGAAGTCCGAGATGTCCGCGCCGGCTTCCGCGAGCACGCCGGTGACGACCTCGGGGTCTTCGGCGTCCAGTTCACGCCGCCAGAAGCGTTCGTAGGTGGTGTTCGTGTACCGCCTGAGGATGTCCCGGCCCTGGCGTTTGGCCCACATCATCGCGATGTGCACGAGCGAGGTGTCCCAGATCTTGACGGTCCCGCGCAGGGTGTAGCCCATGAGCCGCGCGTAACGCCGCGCGTCCCGGTAGGCGTAGCGCACGCCCTGCCACTGCTCCGGGGTACGGTTCTGTTCGACGACCTTGTCCTTCGCATCGAGCCGCGCGGAGCCGAGGAAGCTCGGGATGTCCAGGGTCAGCGGGCGCCAGTCGATCTCGATGCCGAGCTGATCCTCGATCGCGTACGTGGGGTCCTTGGCGATGAAGGCATAGGGGCTCTTGAAGTCGATGTAGACGATGAGCGGCGCATCCGACGCCAGCGGATCGAAATCGGACAATTGTGCGGTCATCGGAGCGCGGCCTCGAAACCCAGGTCCAGGCCCGCAAGTATGGCGCGTTTCGTCTCGCGGTACGCCTCGGGGTCCAGGGCGGCCAGGGTGGCCAGAAACGGCCGGGTTGCCTCGATGAGGTCGCTCCCCGCCGGGTAGACGCGATGGACCAGACCGTACTCCCAGGCCCTTGCTCCGTCCAGGCGCTCGCCGAGGTACGCGATCGGCGTGACGGCGGACTGATCGAGCTGGCGCACGAGCTTGTAGGACCAGCCTTCGGCCGCCCACATCGCCCGATGGATGCGTGGATCGCCGTAGTTGACGTCCGCCGTCGCGAGACGGAAGTCGCACGACAGGCTGTAGTCGTAGCCGGATCCGAGCGCCGCTCCGTGCATGAGCGCGACGGTGGGCTTGCCGACGTGGCGCACGAATCCGGCCGTTTCGAGCAGGAGCGCGGGGCCGAGGCCGACGTCGAGGTCCACCAGGCGGTTCCGCATGCGTTCCGGCCACGCCCGGGAGTCCGCCGAGAGGTCGTCGCCGGCGCAGAACGCGCGGCCGATGCCCGAGAAGGCGATCGCCCGGACACCGTCGTCGGCATCCGCGTCGAGAAACGCCCGCCCGATGCGCT
Organism: Candidatus Azotimanducaceae bacterium; assembly: GCA_965248075.1. Classification (GTDB taxonomy): domain Bacteria; phylum Pseudomonadota; class Gammaproteobacteria; order Pseudomonadales; family Azotimanducaceae; genus VXNE01. Next base: position 271,166 of record CBDFIL010000002.1, read on the forward strand.
CGTGCTGCAGCGGATCGATGGCGTTGAGCTTGTCCGGTCGATTCAGGCGAATGTGCCGGACGGGGCCGTCGTCCTCGACGACGAGGAGACCTGCGTCGCTCACCGGCCCGTGAACCGTGGATCGCGCCGCTCCCGCCAGGCGCGTACGCCCTCTTCGCGGTCCTCGATGACATGGGTCTGGCGGACGCCGAGGCTGTGCACCATGGCCGACTCGAAGTCGAGGTCGAGCTGGCCGAGCACCTGCATCTTGTGCACTTCCCAGGCGCGCGTCGGCAGCGCGGCGATCTCGGCGATGGCGGCATCCGCTGCGTCGCGGGTCTCGACGAGGCGATGCACGATGCGGATGCGTAGCGCTTCGTCCGCATCGAGGGTCTCGCCGAGCAGCAGGATACGCATGGCCTGCGACTGGCCGATCAGACGCGGCAACACGTAGGCGATGCCGGTCGAGGCGGCGCTCCCGCTGGCGACGCGGGGGTCCGAGATGTGCGTGTCGGGCAGGGCCAGACGCAGGTCGCAGACGCAGGCCAGGTCGAGGGCCAGACCGGACGCCGTCCCTTCGAGGAGTGCGACCGTCGGCTTCATGCAGTTGCGCAGCGCGCGCAGGGCATCCTGTTCGGGCAGGGGAGCGGGACCGTGGGAGCCCTGCGGGTGGCGACGTTCGAAGCGGGCCGGCCACGGACCCATGTCGAGCGCGGCTCCGGCGGAGAAATTGCCGTGGCTACCCTCGAGGACCAGTACGCGTACCTGCGGGTCGTCCGCGGCCTTGCGGCATAGCGAAGCCAGCGCCTCCAGCATGGCGTAGTCGATCCGGTTGTCGGTCTCGATGCGGTCGAAGCCCACCGCAAGGCGTCCGTCGCGCAACCCGGTGCGCAGGCCTTCGATGGGTGACTCGTACATGGATTGGCGTGGCTGCGTAGGCAAGAACGGCCGGAGTTCCGGTGGAGATCGCTGTGCGGTGTCGTCGTCTGTAGTACTGCTTGCGGCGCTGGATGTCGGGTCGCTACGCCCGGCGCGGTTTGAGAACGAGTTGCTTGCGTCCGCCGCTCGAAGGGCCCTGGCCGCTGAGGCCCATGGGGATTTGCTTGATCTTGTTTCCGGACTTGAGAAAGACGTCTACGTCTGCTGCGAGTTGCTCCCTGGTGCGGGCGATGGCCGCGTCCGTACGTGGTTTGTTTGCCATTGGTTCCTCCCCTGCGACCCGACACTTTAGCGTCCGCGGCCGGAAGTTGGAATATTGACATCGGCGGCCAAATTTTGTAGATGCGCGCGCCCGAGCGCGGCCGCGGCGTTGCCCGACGCCGGGGCCCTGTCTGCGGCGGTGGAAAGGGCGTAAACCCAGGCGTAAACCAGAGGGAGGCGGCGCGCGTCTCCTGTCGTTTCACCGCCCCGAAAGGCTATGATTCGGCGCACGGTCTCGAAGGGGGCACACAGAGGCCGTATTCTGTAGCGCCGGCGTGGCGAGGGGCCGTGCAGGGCTCCGTTCCACCGTGTTGGCGGCGTGTCGGGTGTCCCGCGCGGTCCAGATACGGGAACCAGAACCGTCGGCGTGAAGTACGACCTCGAAACCCTCCGCGGCGATCTCTTCGGTGGCATCACCGCTGCGGTCGTGGCGCTGCCGGTGGCGCTGGCGTTTGGCGTTGCGTCCGGCATGGGCGCCGCAGCCGGCCTCTACGGTGCTATCGCGACCGGTTTCTTCGCCTCGATGTTCGGGGGCACGCGGTCGCAGATCTCGGGCCCGACCGCGCCGATGACCGTCGCCATGGCCGTCATCGTGACGACCCACGCGAGTACGCTCGCCGAGGCGCTGACCGTGGTGGTGCTCGGCGGGGTGCTGCAGGTGCTGCTTGGCGTCTCGCGCATTGGCCGCTTCGTCGCGTACACGCCCCACGTGGTGGTCTCCGGCTTCATGTCCGGCATCGGCATCATCGTGATGCTGATGCAGTTGCTGCCGCTGCTCGGGCTGCCGGCGGTGCCGGGCGGAGCGCTCGGTGCGATACGGGCGCTGCCGGAGGCGGTTGCGTCCATGAACGTGAGCGCGCTCTCGATCGGCGTCCTGACACTCGCGGTGGGGGCGCTGTGGCCGCGGCAACTATCCCGCTACGTGCCGGGTCCGCTCGTGGCCTTGCTGGTGGGAACGCTCCTCGGCGTACTCTGGCTGACCGACGCGCCCGTCATCGGCGAGATCCCGGTCGGGCTCCCGACCCTGCAGTGGACCACGCCCGAGGCCGCCTTCCTGGCGCGGGCCCTGGAACCCGCGCTGATTCTCGCCTTGCTCGGCTCGGTGGACAGCCTGCTGATATCGCTGGTCGCGGACTCGCTGACCGGCACCCGCCACAAGCCCAACCGGGAACTTGTGGGCCAGGGGCTCGGTAACATCGCGGCCGGGCTGTTCGGCGGCGTGCCGGGTGCGGGATCGCCCATCCTCACCGTCACCAACATCCGTGCCGGCGGGCGCACCTCCGTGTCCGGCGGCGTCTATGCGGTGCTGCTGCTCGGGTTGCTGCTCGGCCTCGGCCGCTATGTCGAGCCGATTCCGCATGCGGTGCTGGCCGGCATCCTGATGAAGATCGGCTGGGGCATCGTCGACTGGCGTCTCCTGGCGCGGGTGCACCACATCCGCGGCGAACACCTGATCGTGATGCTGACGACGCTGGGACTGACCGTGTTCGTCGATCTCATCACGGCGGTGGCGGTCGGGCTGATCGCCGCCGGGATGGCGCATGCGAAACAGCTCGAGCGCCTGGAGCTCGACAGCGTCATGTCCGTGCCGTTGCAGGATCGGACCTTCTTTGCCGGCAGGGAGGACCTTGCCGAGGATCCGTATCCCGCCGGGTGGGACTGGTCGCGCTGCGGGGACGGTTCACGGTGGCGTCGTCGCACAGGTTGACCGAGGTGATCGGCGCGGACATCAAGGATCACGAAGTGGTGATCTTCGACTTCTCGGGGGCGACCTACGTGGACGACAGCGCCGCAATGGTCCTCGACCGCCTGCTCGAAGACGCCGCCAGGGCGCACACGGAGGCGATCGTGATGGGTCTTTCCGGCTCCGTGGCGGACACGCTGCGCACGCTCAACATCCTCCAGCTGATACCGGACGGCCGGGTGGTCAAGACGCTCCACGAAACGCGGGACATTGCGGCGGGGTTGCTCTACGAAGCCCCGTCGTCGGATCCCGGGCGGCGCGCTTGAGTCCGCGTGCTGACGTATGGTGAACAACCGGTCCCGTCGGGGGCCGATGCAGGAGAACTCCGATGTCGAATGAACTGATCTTTTACACGCACCCCCTGTCCCGGGGCCGAATCGCGCGCTGGATGCTCGAGGAGGTCGGGGAGGAATACCGCGTCGAGGTGCTGCAGTACGAGCAGATGAAGTCCGCGGCGTATCGAGCCGTCAACCCGATGGGCAAGGTACCCGCCCTGCGCCACGGCGATGTCGTCGTGACCGAGGCGGCCGCCATCTGCGCCTACCTCGCGGATGCGTTCCCCGAGGCCGGCCTGGCGCCCGACACGAACGCCCGCGGCGCGTACTACCGCTGGCTGTTCTTCGCGGCGGGCCCGTTGGAAGCGGCGACGACGAACCGGTTGCTCGGCTTCGAGATCATGGCCGAGCAGCGGCAGGGGGTGGGATACGGCGACCTCGACACCGTCGTGGACGTACTGGAACAGGCCGTTGCCGGCGGCGGCTACGTCGCGGGCGAGGCGTTTTCCGCAGCCGATGTCTACGTCGCGTGGCAAATCGGCTTTGGCATCCACACCCTGCACACGCTCCCGGCGCGACCTGCCTTCGTGGACTACCACGAGCGGATGAGCACCCGTCCGGCACACCTGCGGGCCAGCGCCAGGGACGATGCGTTGGCGGCGGAGATCGGTCCGCCCGCATGACGCAGGACGCGCAACCCTTCGCCGGCATCCGTGTCGTCGAGTTCGGACAGTTCGTCTCGGTGCCGTTCTGCGCGCAACTCCTGGCGGAAGGGGGCGCGACGGTCATCAAGGTCGAGGCGCTGGCGGGGGATCCGACGCGGCTGCTGCGCCAGATCGCGCCCTACGAGACGCGCATCTTCCTGTCGCGCAACCGTGGCAAGCGGTCGCTGCCCCTGGCGCTCCGGGAGGAGGGTGCGCGTCCGGTCATCGATCGCCTGCTGGAGTGGGCGGATGTCGCCCTGATGAACTTCCGCCCGGGTCTCGACGCGCAACTCGGTCTCGATCCGGAAACGCTGCAGGAGCGCTTTCCGCGGCTGGTGTCCGGTTCGGTAACGGCGTTCGGCAAGGCGGGCCCGGAAGCGGACCTCGCCGGCATGGATATCGTGGTGCAGGCGCGTACGGGCCTGATGGCGGCGAACGGGCGCGTGGTGGACGGTCGGCCGGCGCCGGGCGACCCCGTCAGCGCGGATTACATGTGTGCGATGAGTCTCGCGTTCGGTGTCGCCTCCGCACTCCTGCGGCGCGAGCGGACCGGCGTCGGCGGCGCCGTGGACGTGTCGCTGATGCAGGCCGCGATCACCCTCGCCAACAATCAGCTCGTGCGCTCGGAAGTCGAGGACGCGGCCATGCACGACGGGATCCTGGAGCGCCTCGCGCGGCAGCGCGGCGCCGGCGTCGGTTTCGAGGAGCAGGCAAAGGGCATGACGTCGGCGCGCGCCATGCCGCTCCTCAAGGTCTATTTCCGCACCTACGACACGGCGGACCTGCCGATCGCGGTGGCCTGCGGCAGCCGCTCCCTGCGGGTGAAGTTCCTCGACGTGGTGGACGCGCAGGATGCCGAACTCGACGCGCCGGACAACGAACAGAGCCACGCGTACTACGACGGACTCATGCGGGACATCGAGGCCAGCGTGCGCCGGCGGCCGAGCGCGCACTGGATCGCCCGGCTGCGTGCCGCGGGCGTGCCGGTCTCGCCGGTGAAGTTCCCGGTGGAGCTGTTCGACGACGCGCACGTGCGCGCCAACGGGATGCTGCATCGCTTCCAGCACCCGCTGATCGGGGACTTCACCGCACCTTCACCGCCGGTGTCCCTGGATGGCGACGGATTCCGGCCGCGGGAACCGACCGGGCCGTTTGCCGCGGATACCCGCGCGATCCTTGCGGAACTCGGATTCGGCACGGAGGAAGCGGACGCGCTGATCGCCGCCGGCGTGACCCGGGAGCTTCGGCCGGAGTAAGATTTCGAGGTTGGCCGAACCGGCCGCCAAGCCAGGACGTTCCGCCGTGACCACCGAGACATTTGCCGATACTTGCGTCGCGAACAACGCACGCTACGCGGAGACGTTCGACAAGGGCGACGTGCCGCTGCCTCCGGCGCGCAAGGCCGCCGTCGTCGCGTGCATGGATGCGCGCATCGAGACCGGCCGGCTGCTGGGGCTCGCGGAAGGGGACGCGCATGTCATCCGCAACGCCGGCGGCGTCGTCACCGACGACGTGTTGCGCTCGCTCGTCATCTCGCAACGCCTGCTTGGCACGGAGGAGATCATTCTCGTGCACCACACGGACTGCGGGATGCTGACCTTCCGGGACGACGGCGTGAAGGACGCGATCGAAGCGGACACCGGTCTCAGGCCCTCCTTTGCGCTCGAGGCGTTCGGCTCGCTTGAAGAGGACGTGCGTCAGTCCGTTCGCCGTATCGAGGCGTGTCCCTTCATCCCGGTAAAGGACCGGATCCGCGGCTTCGTCTACGACGTGCAGACCGGGCGCCTGCAGGAAGTCGCGTGATGCGGGTGGCGCCGGCCAACGGTGTCCACCGCGCGGGTGGCGCACGCCCATGGGTCGCGCTCCGGGCGCTGCGGGAGCTGATCGCGGATCCGAACGATACCGCCCGGGTCTTCGAGATCGTGCGGGCGATGGCGGGACCGTCGCTGCGCCGGGGACTGGCCCGCTTCCGGGTGACGGAGGTCGGGCGCCGCGTCCTGCACGGCAGGATCGACCTGATCGACACGCTCCGCGACCGGGCCGCGCTCACCGCCCTGCCGGCGGGAACGCTCGGGCGCGCCTACCACGACTTCATCTACGGCGAGGCCCTGTCCGCCGATGGACTGGTCGCGGCGAGCATGAACGAGACGGTGCGCACCTACGACTTCGACGATCGCGATCTCGCCCGCTTCGGGGAGCGCGTGCGCGATCAGCACGACCTCTGGCATACCGTCACCGGGTACGGCCGCGACACCCTCGGGGAAGTGTGCCTGCTCGCCTTCAGCTATGCCCAGCTGGCCAACCGGGGCATCGGTCTCATCGTCCTCGTGGGTGCCTGGCGCATCGGGCGTGAACGGGGCCCCGGTGTCCTGCGGGCGATCTGGCAAGGGTACCGGGCAGGACAGCGGGCGACCTGGCTGCCGGGTCAGGACTGGGAAGCCCTGTTGCGTCGGCCGCTCGAAGAAGTGCGCGCGCTGTTGGGGATTCGGGCCCCCTTGGTCTATGTGGACCTGCTCATGCGGGAACGCCCGGCGATGGTCTGACGCCGGGGAAGATCGCGGCAGCGATCCTGGCGGTTCGCGCGCCCGTTTCCTCCATGCGGGGGGCTGTCCCCCGGAGTCAGGCCGCCGTTGCCTGCTCCACCATGCCGTCCAGCACGGACTGCAGCTCCGCGTGCGCCCGGGCGGCCTCGTCGTCGAGAGCATCGATCGCGAGCGGCGTTTCCTCCAGCACATCGGCGCCGAGATCGTAGAGGCGTCCGTCGACGTAAAGCTTGTAGCGGCGGTCGCGTGCGAAGCGGGTGTGGGGGAGATCCAACCAGCGTGGGGTGTATTCGCTGAAGATCCACTCGCGCACCGACTCCGTCTCGCCTCGCAGCAGCGGCAGAAAGCTGTGTCCGTCGACCTCGCGGTCCGTGGGGAGGGTTGCCCCGGCCGCCTCGACGAGCGAGGGCAGGAAGTCGCTGAAGTCGATGAGAGCGTCCGACACCCTGCCGGCCGGCACCTTGGCCGGCCAGGACGCGATGAAGGGCACGTGGGTACCGGCATTGGTGGGCAGGCCCTTGCCGCCGGTTACCTCGCTGCCGTCGGACATCGTGCTCGTGATCGCCGATGAGGTGCCGTTGTCGCCCGTGAAGAGCACCAACGTGTTGTCGCGCAGGCCGAGTACCTCGAGTTTCGCGACGGTGGTGCCGACGATCTTGTCCATGTAGGCCACCATGTCGGCGAAGTAGCGGGGGTCTGCCGCGTAGCGGTCGCCGTCCCAGTCGGGGCTGTCGGGGGTCGGCACGAAGGGGTCGTGGGTGAGCGCCATCGGGAAGTAGACCAGGAAGGGACGCTCCGGCTCGGTGGCGGCGTGGCGTTCCAGAAAATCCAGCATGAACTCGGTCGAGAGCGCCGGCCCGTAGGCGCCGGGGACCGGGCCCGCCTCGGCGCCGGTGCGTTCGATCAACGGGTCGGCATAGCGCTCGCCGTCTTCGCGTACGGCACGCACCTGCCACAGCAGGTAGTCGTCGAAGCCGGCCTGGTCGGGCATCTGTCCCGTCCCGCGGGCCTGGGCGTAGTCCGAGTCCCTGCCCCAGAGTTGCCACTTGCCGACCGCGACGGTCGCATACCCGGCATCCCGCAGCAGGTGCGCGAACGTGATTTCGCCCGGGGGCAGGACACCGAAGTTGATGTAGTTGCGCTGGTTGTAACGTCCGGTCATCAGCTGCACGCGGGAAGGCGTGCACAGGGGCTGCGAGTAGGCATGCGTGAAGCGGACGCCGGATGCGGCCAGCGCGTCGAGCGCCGGCGTGCGGTAGGAGGCACTGCCGTTCACCCCGAGCGTCTCGAAACCGAGGTCGTCGGCCATGAAGAGAATGATGTTCGGGCGCGTGTCCCGAGCCGAGGTGGCGGACGGGCCGGTGTCGGAGGCGTCCTGCGAGCAACCGGCGGCGAGGGTGGCGAGCCCGCAGGCTGCGAGAAGGGGCATGCGTGTGAAAGCCATAGGGTCCGTTCCCTGGTCTCTGACCGACGTGCCGTGCAGCGTAATCGACCGCTGTCGCCTGCGCCACGATCGCGGGGTGCGGGCCCCGTCGGACCGGGATCAGTGCCCCTCGGCGCGCAGCGCCGCGAGGTCGGCGGGCGTGTTCACGTTGAAGAAGGCGTCGGCGAGGTCGGGCAGTTCCGTCGCCTCGACCTCGTTCGCTTCGAGCCACCGATGGATGGCGCGCCCGCCCTCCCGGTAGAAGCGCCCCAGGTCCTCCGCCCGGTCGCGACGGATCAGCAGAAAGAGGTTCTGGCGCCGCTGTCCGTCGTGCGCTACGGCGACCCCGGAACGCTCGGCGTCGGGCGCCAGCCGTTCGACGAGGTCCGGGGCGATGCGTGGGGAATCGCCCGGACAGGTGAAGATCCAGTCCGTGGACACCGCCTCGAGGCAGCCGGCAAGTCCTCCGAGCGGCCCTTCGCCCGGCGTCTCGTCAGGTACGGCGCGGCAGGGAACGGACCGGGCGACCGATGCCGGTGGAACGACGGGTGTCCTCGTCTCAGGCTCCCGGCGTCCCGGAATGCCGGGATGGTCGCCGGGACCCCAGCGTCGGAAGCGAGCGTACCGTTCCGGATCCGCGCCGGTGCTCAGGAGAATCGCTGCCACCTGACCGGCGAGCCGTTCGATGACGTGGCCGACCAGGGGCCGCCCGCGCCAGTGGATCAGGGGTTTCTCCATGCCGCCGAGACGTCGGCCGGCGCCGCCGCAGAAGACGACGGCGGTGATGTCCTCCCGCTTCATGGGGCGATACGTTCGGGACCGGTGTAGATGTTGAACCGGTCCGCCTTCAGGAACCCGGTGAGCGTGATGCCCTGGTCACGGGCCAGCTCCACGGCGAGGCTCGACGGCGGCCCGATGGAGGCGACCAGCGGGGCCCCCGCCACGGCAGCCTTCTGCAGCAATTCGAAGCTCGCGCGACCGCTCAGCAGGATGCCGTAGGCCGACAGCCCGCCCTCCGCCAGGTAGGACCCGGCGAGCTTGTCGAAGGCGTTGTGTCGCCCGATGTCCTCGCGCACGCGCAGGATCCTCCCCGCGACGTCGAAACTGGCGGTCGCGTGCAGACCCCCGGTGCGCGCGAACTCGGCCTGTCTCGCGCGCAGGGCTTCGGGCAGGCGCTGGAGCGCCGCCGCGTCGATGGAGAAGGCGGTCGTTGTGCGCCGCGCGATGTGGATACGCACGGCGTCGAGGGACGCCTTGCCGCACACGCCGCAGCTGGACGTCGTGTAGAAGTGGCGCAGGAGGCCGCCCGGGTCCACGGCCACGCGGTCGGCGAGTTCGACCCGCACGACATTGTGGATGCCCTTGTCCGGGCTCGGCGGTCCACAGGGTTCGACGACGTTCACGTCGCTCGCGGTCTTGACGATGCCTTCTCCCGCGAGGAAGCCCACGGCCAGTTCCGCATCGTTGCCGGGCGTACGCATGGTGATCGAGATGCTCTGCTCCACGCGTTCGGTGCCGTCGTGATAGGAAAGGCGGATTTCGAGGGGTTCCTCGATGGTGACGACGTCGGAGCCGGCGCGCCGCGCGGCATCGTCCGAAACCGCTTCCACGTCGACCCGCAGGCTGGCCGGGGGCGCCTTGACGGCCTCGATGGTTGCCGTGGGAGGCGTCCCGCGGGTCATCCCGCCGGCAGGAGCTCGATCTGCTCGGTGGTCCGGCTGTGGAACTCTTCCTGCCACGGCGAGCGATGGTTCGCGGGCCGTAGCTCCACGGCGGTCACCTTGTACTCCGGGCAGTTCGTCGCCCAGTCGGAGAGGTCCGTCGTCACGACGTTGGTGCCCGTCGACGGATGGTGGAACGTCGTATACACCACCCCCGGCACGACGCGCTCGGTCACCTCCGCACGCAGCGTGACCTCGCCCATGCGGCTCGTCACCGAAACCCAGTCGTCCGTGCGGATGCCGCGCAACTCGGCGTCGGCCGGGTGGACCTCCAGACGATCCTCGTCGAGCCATTGCACGTTCTCGGTGCGCCGCGTCTGCGTGCCGACGTTGTACTGCGTCAGGATGCGACCGGTGGTGAGGAGCAGTGGGAACTTGCGATTCGCCCTCTCCTCCGTCGGCTGGTACTCGGTCAGCACGAACAGGCCCTTGCCGCGGACGAAGGTCTCGCGGTGCATGACGGGCGTACCGTCCGGTGCCGCGTCGTTGCAGGGCCACTGGACGCTGCCCACCCGGTCGAGCTTGGCGAAGGAGACGCCGGCGAACGTCGGCGTGAGGGACGCCACTTCGTCCATGATCTCGCTGGCCGAGGTGTACTGCATGGGGTAGCCGAGGGCCTGGGCGAGCCCCTGGGTCGCTTCCCATTCGGCCATTCCGGTCTTCGGCGGCATGACGGGACGCACGCGGTTGATGCGGCGCTCGGCATTGGTGAACGTGCCGTCCTTCTCCAGGAAGGACGTGCCCGGCAGGAAGACGTGGGCGAACTTGGCGGTCTCGGTGAGGAACAGGTCCTGGACGATGACGCACTCCATCGCGCCGAGCGCTTCCTCGACGTGCTGGGTGTTGGGATCGGACTGCGCAAGGTCCTCGCCCTGCACGTAGATGCCCTTGAAGCGACCGGCGCAGGCCGCGTCCAGCATGTTCGGGATGCGGAAGCCGGGCTTTGCCTGGAGGTCGACGTTCCATGCCGCCTCGAAGGTGGTGCGGACGTCCGTGTTCTCGATCAGCCGGTTGCCGGCGAGTTCGTGCGGGAACGAACCCATGTCGCAGGCGCCCTGCACGTTGTTCTGACCGCGCAGGGGATTCACGCCGACACCGGGGCGACCGATGTTGCCCGTGGCCATCGCGAGGTTCGCCATGGCCATGACCATGGTGGAGCCCTGGCTGTGTTCGGTCACGCCGAGCCCGTAGTAGATCGCGGCGTTGGGCGCCGTGGCATAGGCGCGCGCGGCGGCGCGGATGTCCTCCGCGGATACCCCGGCCACCGCGGCGACGCGTTCCGGAGAGTTCTCTTCGGAGGCGGCGAAGGTGAGCCACTCCCGGAACGACTCGACGTCGCAACGCGCGTCGACGAAATCCCGGTCGATCAGGCCCTCGGTCACCGCCACGTGCGCGAACGCGTTCATCATGGGTACGTTGGTGCCGGGCAGCAGCGCCAGGTGATGAGCGGCCTCGATGTGCGGCGAGCGGACCAGGTCGATGCGCCGGGGATCCAGGACGATGAGTTCCGCGCGGGACTTGCCGGGAATGTCCTGGCGCAGGCGCCGCTTCATCCGGGACGCGAACACCGGGTGTCCGTCGGTCGGATTGGCGCCGATGACGACGATGGCGTCGGCGTGGTCCACGGAGTCGAAGTTCTGGGTGCCGGCGGAAGTCCCGAAGGTCTGCTTCAGCCCGTAGCCGGTGGGCGAGTGACACACCCGCGCGCAGGTGTCGACGTTGTTGTTGCCGAACGCCGTGCGGACCATCTTCTGCACCACCCAGACTTCTTCGTTGGTGCAGCGGGAGGAGGTGATGCCGCCGATGGAGCCGACGCCGTGCTCTGCCTGGATCTCCCGCAGGCGGCGCGCCGCGTAGGCGATCGCTTCGTCCCAGGACACCGTCTGCCACGGGTCGGTGATGCGGTCGCGGATCATCGGTTCGAGGATCCGTTCCCGGTGGTGCGCGTAGCCCCACGCGAAGCGGCCCTTCACGCAGGAGTGGCCGTGGTTCGCCTTGCCGTCCTTGTCCGGCGTCATGCGCACGACCTGGTCGCCCTTGATCTCCGCCCTGAACGAACAGCCGACGCCACAGTAGGCGCAGGTGGTCTTCACGACACGGTCCGGGACGCCGTGCTCGATCACGGACTTCTCCATCAACGTCGCCGTCGGGCACGCCTGCACGCAGGCGCCGCACGAAACGCACTCGGAGGAAAAGAAGTCGTCGGTCCCGGTCTTGACCGTGGCGTCGAATCCGCGTCCGTCGATCGTGAGCGCGAAGGTGCCCTGGACCTCGTCACAGGCGCGCACGCAGCGCGAGCAGACGATGCACTTGGACGGGTCGAAGGCGAAGTAGGGATTGGACGTGTCCACCGGGGCGTCGAGGTGGTCCGCGCCGCCCGCGTAGCGTACCTCGCGCAGGCCGACGGCGCCGGCCATGTCCTGCAGCTCGCAGTCGCCGTTCGCCGAGCAGGTCAGGCAGTCGAGCGGATGGTCGGAGATGTAGAGCTCCATGACCCCGCGGCGCACCCTGGCGACGGTCTCGGTCTGTGTGCGCACCGCCATGCCGGGGGCGACGGGTTCGGTGCACGAGGCAAGCAGCCCGCGCCGGCCGGCGACCTCGACCAGGCACAGGCGACAGGAGCCGAAGGCCTCGAGGCTGTCCGTGGCGCAGAGTTTCGGGACCGGAATGCCGGCGTGGCTGGCGGCGCGCATGATGGACGTGCCGGCCGGCACCGTGACGGGCATGCCGTCGATGGTCAGGGCGACCGTTTCGGTAGCCTCCGATGGGGGTGTGCCGAAGTCGCTGTCTGCGATTCTCATGTCGTTTTCATGCGAGGGGCTCGCCCCTCGCGCTGCCTGTTCATGCGAGGGGCTCGCCCCTCGCGCTCCCGGGCTGAAGGCTCCTGCCCACGCCGTTCAGGTTCCGCTGCGCGACAGCTTGAGGGCACTGCGCACGGGGATGGGGGTCATGCCGCCCATCTGGCACAGACTCGCCTGCTCCATGACGTCGCACAGATCGGCAATCATAGCCAATTCCGCGCCCGGGCGTTCACTCGCCACTCTTCTTGCCATGAGGGCCTCGACGGTCTCCTTGCCGCGCACCGCCCCGATCCGGCAGGGGGTGCACTTGCCGCAGGATTCGTGGGCGCAGAAGGCGAATGCGTAGTGCGCCTGCCGGACCAGATCGATCGTATCGTCGAACACCACAATGCCGCCGTGGCCGACGCCGGCGTCGATGGCCGCCAGCGCCTCGTAGGTCATGGGCGTGTCGAGCTCGGCGCCCGCCAGGTAGGCGCCCAGGGGGCCGCCCACCTGTACGGCTCCGACCGGCCGTCCCGAGCGGGTGCCGCCGCCCCAGTCCTCGATCAGTTCGCGCAGGGGGAGGCCGAACGGCAGCTCGATCAGCCCGCCGCGCTCGACGTTGCCCGCCAGTTGGAATGTCATCGTTCCGGTGGACGCCCCGACGCCCAGTTCCGCATAGGCGGCGCCGCCGTGCTCGAGGATCGCCGGCACCGCGCAGAGCGTGATGACGTTGTGTACCAGGGTCGGCCGTCCGAACAGCCCGGCGACGGCGGGCACGGGCGGTTTGACGCGAATCTCCCCCCGTTTGCCCTCCAGGCTCTCGAGCAGCGAGGTCTCCTCGCCACAGATGTACGCACCGGCGCCGACGAAGAGTTCGATGTCGAAGGTTTCCAGCAGGCCCAGGTCACGGGCGCCGGCCAGGGCTTGAGCGAAGATCTCCGCGGCAAGCGGATACTCGGAACGCAGGTAGACGATGCCGGTATCCGCCCCGATCGCATGACCGGCGATCAGCATGCCCTCGATGAGACGGAACGGGTCGCCCTCCATGATGAGGCGATCCGCGAAGGTGCCGGAGTCGCCTTCGTCGGCATTGACCACGACGTACTTCCGGTCGGAGGGCGTGTCGTGGACGGTGCGCCACTTGATGTGCGCGGGAAAGCCGGCGCCGCCGCGGCCACGCAGGCCGCTGGCTTCGATCTCGGCGAGGATCTCCCCGGGGTCGCGCTCGAGATGCGCACGGATGCACGAGGGATCGTAGGCGAAGGGATCGATGCGTCCGCAGCGGTCGAACACGAGTCGCTGCTGGCGGGCGAGGGCGGGGATGCCGTCGGTCGGTCCGAGGCGGGCCGCCTCGAGGTCTTCGATGTCGCCGACCGGGCCGTACGCGATCCCGTCGATCTCGATCAACGGTTCCGCCCAGCACAGGCCGAGCGATCCGGTGCGGATCACCTGGTGGCCGCGGGCCGCGAGTTCGTCCGCGATCCGGTCCGCGCCCAGCGCGTTCGCAAGGGTCTCGCGAGGGACCTTGGCGATACTCACGGTGTCAGGGCCTCGGCGGTGGCGCGCACGATGACACGGTCGTTCACCGTGGCCGTCGGTCCCGTGGTGCAAAGGCCCAGGCAATACACGGCATCCAGGCTGACGCTGCCGTCGGGCGCCGTCTCGCCGAGCGCGATGCCGAAGCGCGCGGTGGCAGCCGCCGTCAACTCGCGGGCGCCCATGGACTGGCACGCCTCCGCCTGGCAGATGCGGATGTGCGTCCTGCCCCGCGGCGCGGTGTTCAGGTCGCTGTAGAAGCTCACGATGCCGCGGACCTCGGCGACGCTCAGGTTGAACGTGTCCGCCACCGCTTCCATGTGCGTACGATCGATGTGACCGAACGCCGCGGCGATCTCGCGCAGCGCGGCGATCGGCCCGCCGATACGGTCGGTGTGGCGTGCGGCGACGTCACGGGCCGCCAGTGCCTGATCCATTGCAGAACACCCGCCTGTACGGAGCGGGCGACTATAGCACCCGCTCCGTGGGCGGTCCGTTCGGCGCCGGCGCGTCTGGCGCGGGGTTACCCGAGGTGGTGTGCGACACCCAGCGAGGCGCAGGTGGTCGTGAACCAGTCGATCACTTCCGGGTGATAGGGGATGCCGTTGGCCTGACGGTCGGCCTGGGCTTCCTCTTCCAGCATGCCGGGATAGACGACACGTTCCTCCCCCGGCGCGGTACGGCAGTTGCGCAGGCGTTCGAGGTAGGTGTCCATATCCGCCTTGAAGACGTCGAGGTCGGTGAATGCGGCCACGTCGCAAGCCATGAAGCAGTGCGCGAAGGCGCCGCGCCGGTCGGGGCCCGCCCCGGCGCCGCCGAGTACCGTGGTGAGCACCTCGACCATCATCATCAGTCCGAACCCCTTGTGCGAGCCGATCTCGCGGGTGCCGCCGAGCGGCAGCAGCAGGAAGTTCGGCGGTACCGGCGCCTCCTCCATGACGGGCGTACCGGTCTCGTCGGCAACCCAGCCGGGCGCCACGTTGCCACCCATGCGGCGCAGCAGGCCGATCTTGTTGCCGGCGACGGAACTCATCGAGGCATCGAACAGGAAAGGCACCTCGCTGCCGGCCGGCGCCGCGATGCCGATCGGGTTCAGCCCCAGCAACGCTTCCGCCCCGAAGGTGGGCGCCACCTGGACGCCTCCGGAGGTCATGGAGATGCCGATCATGTCGTGCGGCAGGGCACGGTGGGCATGGTAGGCCGCGGCGCCGTAGTGGCCGCCGTTGCGCGCGACGGCAAAGGCGATGCCGTGCCGCTGTGCCCGTTCGATGGCGAGATCCATCACGAGGGGGCCCACCGCCAGCCCCAGTCCATTGTCGCAGTCCACCGTGAGCGCCGCCCCGGCGTCGCGCACCACCTGCCAGTCCGGGGTCGGGTTGATGTGACCGTTCCGGAAGCCGCGCACGTAGGCGCGCATCATGTTGCTGACGCCGTGGCTTTCGATGCCGCGGACGTCCGCGTAGATGAGCACGTCGGCGGCCTGGACGGCGTCGGCCTCGGGCATGCCGAGGGCACCGAACATGTTCTCCACGGTGGCGCGCATGGCATCGGGGGCGACGCGCACGGCGATGTCGTCCGGGACCTTGAAGCGATCGAGCACGGTGATTTCTCCTTGTCTGTTGCGGGTTCGGCTGTCGGTGCCTGCACGTCTCCGCCGGGAGGGGCTGCGGCGCTCGCGGCGTGGCCGACGGCACGCTGTCCGGTGCCCCGACGCGGTGCTACCATGCCACTTGTGAGTGAAGGAGGGAACGATGTTCGAATCGGTTAACGCCGAGGTTCGCTACCTCAACCCGGATTGGAAGGGTCGCGCCGACATCCCCCGGATCGGCGACCGGCACTCGCGCCGCGCCAATACCGCCAAGCGCAGCGTCGTCATCGACGACGCGCGCGGGCTCGCCCTGGACCTCGACACGTCCGGCTTCATCCTGACCCGGCACGAGTCCGCATTGGGTGACTTCCATGACCCCGTCGCGGTGCGCGACAGGTATTATGCCGAGGTCGGAGAAGCCGTCAGGCGCCTGACCGGAGCGGACGAGGTGTTCGTCGAGTCGCACACGGTCCGCACCGAGGACACCAGCGACTTCAACGTCGCCTACGCCCGCTTCGTGCACTGCGACTACTCGCTCACGGGCGCCGCGAAGAAGCGGCAGATCGCGCTCGACAAGCACGCTCCCGCGCTCGATCCTGCCCGGCACTGGGAGTTCGCCTGGTTCAACACCTGGCAGCCGATCGAGCGCGAGGTGCGCAAGAACCCGCTCGCGGTGATCGACGCCCGTACGCTCGACCTGTCGGATGTCATCGACTACCTGTACACCGGTTACCAGCGCCAACGCCCTCCCGCGACCATGGCGGCCATGGACTCGTCCCAGCCGTCGTCGATGCCGATCTTCAATCCGCGTCAGCGCTTCTACTACTTCTCGCGCATGCAGACGAACGAGATGATGGTGATCAAGCAGCTCGACACGCGTGCCGAGCGCGCCCGTGGCTGTCCGCACACCTCGTTCGACATCGCGGCGCCGGCAGACGCGCCGGGGCGCCGCAGCATCGAAGTGCGCATGGTGTGCGCCTTCGAGAGTTGACGCCCTGATCGCACGCCGCCTCTTCGCGGGCGGCGGCCCGGTGGCTGCTGTGCGCCGCCGACACCGCCTGTCCGTGCCACCCATAACTGCTGGAACCGAACCGGCGTAGTATCCTTTCCGCTGCACGGGTCTGGCTCAGGGGGAGGGCGATGGCCGCGGGTGGACCGGAAGCTGACGGCGGCCTTCTCTACGAAGCCGACGAGCGGCCTCCGCTGGCTCTCACCACGGGTCTCGGACTGCAGTTCGCGTTCCTCTCCCTCTCCGGCATGATGCTGATGCCGATGACGGTGTTCCGCTCGGCGGGCTCACCGGGCTCACCGGAGGCGCTCGTCATGTGGGCCGTGGTCGCTTCCCTCGTCGTGAGCGGTGCGATCACGGCGCTGCAGGCGTTCCGCCTCGGGCGCGTCGGCGCCGGATACCTGCTGATCACCGGCCCCGCGAGCGCCGCCATCGCCGTCTGTGTCGATGCGCTGGACGCCGGCGGCCCGGCACTCCTGGCCACGCTCGTGTGCGCCGCCGCCCTGTTCCAGCTGGCGTTCTCGGCACGATTGTCGCTGTTTCGCCGCATTCTTACGCCGACGGTCTCGGGGACGGTGTTGCTGCTCCTGGCGTTGACCGTGATGCCCGTCATCTTCGGCCTGCTCGACGACGTGCCCGCTGCCTCCGCGCCCCTCGCCGCACCGCTATGCGCCCTGGCCACGGTCGTCGTGGTGGCGGGGGCGATGCTGAAGGGTGGGCCGAGGCTGCGCCCCTGGGCTCCCGTTGTGGGCATCGTGGTGGGGTCGGCGGTCGGCGGTGCCCTTGGCGCCTACGATATCGACCGGGTCCTGGACGCCGCCTGGATCGGTGTCCCCGAAGTCGCCTGGCCGGGTCTGGACCTCGATTTCGGTCCCAGCTTCTGGGGGCTGTTGCCGGGTTTCCTGCTGGTGATTCTCGTGTTGACGATCCGGACGATCGGCGGCTCCGTGGGGATACAGAGCGTGTCCTGGCGTCAGCGGCGAGCGGTCGACTTCCGCTCCGTGCAGGGCGCGGTGACCGCGGACGGGGTCAGCAACCTGCTCGCCGGTGTCGCGGGCACGATTCCCAACGGCGCGCGGACGACCACGGTGTCGCTCACGCAGATCACCGGCGTGGGGGCACGCTCGGTGGGTGTCGTGATGGGCCTCGCGCTCGTGGCCCTGAGCTTCTTCCCGAAGGTACTGGCCCTCGTCCTCGCGGTGCCGGGCCCCGTGCTCGCGGGCTACGTGGTCGTGATGGTCGCGACGCTCTTCACGCTCGGCATCAGGACAGTGATGCAGGACGGTCTCGACCACCGCAAGGGCTTCATCGTCGGTTTTTCCTTCTGGATCGGTTTCGGCTGCCAGCTCGACCTCATCTTCCCCGAGTATCTCTCGGATTTCGCGGGCGGATTGCTGGGCAGCGGGCTGACCGCGGGCGGACTGGTCGCGATCCTCGTCACCGTCATCCTGGAATTCACCGCGCCGCGCCGGAAGCGCGTCGCGGTAGAACTCGACATGGAGGCACTGCCGACGCTTCGCGAGTTCGCGGACGCGTTCGTCGCGCGGCGCGGGTGGGATGCCGCCATGGCGAGGCGCGTCGAGGCCGTCTGCGAAGAGAGCCTGGTGACGCTGATCCAACCCGGAGCCGACGGTGAACCGCGATTGGGGCCGCGCCGGTTGGTGGTGATGGCGCGGGAGGACCAGGGCGATGCCGTCATCGAGTTCGTGGCGGCGCCGGGTGAGCAGAACATCGAGGACACCGTGACCCTGCTCGGCGAGCACGCGCGGGAAGACACGATGGAGCGCGAAGTCTCGCTGCGGCTGTTGCGCCACGTCGCCTCTTCCGTCCTGCACCAGCAGTACTACGACACGGACATCCTGACGGTGCGGGTGGAAGTACCGGGATCGGGTGGTTCGTCCTGATCTCACGCAGGGACTCGACAGGCGTTCCGGGGACGGGCCTGGTCCGCCCCGTCCCGAGTTCGTGCATGACGCCGGCGCGGGCGACCGCAAGGGTCGCCCCTACAGCATCAGCTGGTCGGCGATGTCCTGGAGCACGTCGTAGCGTGTGTCGAAGTTGGGCAGGATCATGACCTGGTCGAGGCCGGCGTCGCGCAATGCGTACAGGCGCTCGAGCAACTGGTCCCGCGTGCCGATCATGCAGCTTGCCCCCATCACCTCCGGTGTGAGAAAGCGCTCCTCTTCCGGCAGCACCCAGCAGTTGTGACCGGCGTGGATGCGCTGGTGCCGGCGTTCGGCGGGGACGGTCTCGAGCAGCGCTGTGTAGTCCTCCCAGATGCCGGCCATGGAGTTCGGCGGCTGGTGTCCGAAGTTGCGGTACTGGTCGTAGGAGTAGTGCACCGCGGCCATCGCCATGGCGCCGCACTGGCTCTTCACCCGCTCGGAGTCGACGGCTTCTCCTTCCTCGAGGATGACGATGGTGGTCAGGGCGGTGGTGTAGTAGTCATCCCGCGAGAACGCGCGCCCGGCCCCGCGAGCACCCTCCTCGATCATGTGCCACGAACGTCCGAGCGCCCCGGCGGAGGCTGCCCCGAGGACGGCGCCGTCGCCGTGCTTGCCGGCGAGCGCGAGCGAGCGGGGCCCGAACCCGGAGACGTAGAGCGGGATCGGGTCCTCGAAGTTGACGAAACCCTTGTCCGGCATGATGTGCACGATCGGCTGGCCGTCGTCGTTCATCGCCTCCTCGCCGCGCAGGAGGGGTCGCAGCGTAGCGAGATACTCGTCGAACTCGCGGATGCGATGCGGCTTCTTGCCCATCACGCGCATGGCCGTGTTGCCGGCGCCGACCCCGAAGAAAGTGCGGCCGGGCGCGAGCGCGTTGATCGTCGCTATCCCGGCGGCGTTCACCGGCGCTGGCCGCGTGCCGGTCACGGCGACGCCGGTGCCGAGGTGGATGCGCGACGTCCGGGTGGCGGCGAGCGCCAGCGTCGCGTAGCAGTCCGACCACAGCATCTGGCTGTCCGCCAGCCAGGCGTGGCTGTAGCCGAGTTCCTCGGCGCGTACGACGTAGTCGATGTCGCCGATGTGTGAGGCGACGCAAATGCCGATATCCATCCTTGCAGTCCTCCGGGTAGCGGTGTCGGGTGTCGGTCGGGTGCTACGTTGCATTGCCGCGCCCGAGTGCGCAAGATTCCGTGCGTTCGAAAACAAGGGGCGCCACATGGACCTGTTGACTACGCGGAACCAGCCGATAGAGGCGGACGACGAGACGCTGCGCGCCATGCTCGAGGAGGCGCACATCCCGTCCCTGATGAACGCGCTGGTCCATGTGACGGGTGACGCGGAGGTCGTCCGCGGCCGCATCCGTCCCGAGTCCGGGTTTCTCGCCGACCCGCAGGGCGGTATCTCGCCCGAGGACCAGGCGGCGATCCGCGAACAGGCATTCGCGGCCCTCCAGTCGTATCGGGACCGCGGGCACGAGCTGCCGTCGGCCCCCGACGCTGCCCTCGTGCACGAGATGGTGAACTTCGCGACGGGCCAGGAACTTTCGGCGGAGTACGGCCGGTTCCTGCAAGCGGAGCTGGCCGTGCATGGCGAGGACAGCTACGGCGTGGCGGGGCTCGCGGACCTGCCCGCCGAGGCGCGGGCGAACTTCCGCGTGGTGATCGTCGGGGCCGGGATGTCGGGGCTCCTCGCCGGCATCCGGCTGAAGCACGCCGGGATCGGCTTCGAGATCGTGGAACGGCATGCCAACGTGGGTGGCACGTGGTATCAGAACACCTATCCCGGGTGCCGGGTCGACAGTCCCAACCACACCTACTCCTACAGCTTCCATCCGACCGACTGGCCGCAGTTCTTCTCCGACCAGGAAGTGCTGCGCCGCTATTTCGACGACTGCGCCACGCACTACGGACTGCGCGAGAATATCCGTTTCAACACGGATGTGGAGGAAGCCGTCTACGACGAGGCGGCAGGGCTCTGGCGGGTGGCGGTGCGCCACAGGGACGGAGCGCGGGAGACCCTGGTCGCCAACGCGGTGATCAGCGCCGTCGGCCAGCTCAACCGACCCAAGTGGCCGGACACTCCGGGGCAGGACCGCTACCGCGGGATTGCCTTCCACTCGACGCAGTGGGAGCACGAACACGATCTTGCGGGCAAGAAGGTCCTGGTGATCGGTACGGGCGCGTCCGCCTTCCAGTTCGCCCCGGAAGTGGCGAAGGAGGCCGACAGCGTCACCATCTTCCAGCGCACGCCGCCATGGATCTTCAACGCGCCCGACTATCACCAGTACGTGCCGGACGGGAAGCACTGGCTGCTGAACCACGTGCCCTTCTACGCCAAGTGGTACCGCTTCGGCATGTTCTGGCGCATGGCGGAGGGCATCCTGGCCGCCGCGAAGAAGGACCCCGCCTGGAACGAGACGGACCGTGCCATCAGTGCGGAGAACGACCAGATGCGGGCGTTGCTCACCGAGAGCATTGCCGCCCTCTGCGAGGACGACACGGAGCTGTTCGAGAAGGTCGTTCCGGACTACCCGGTGGCCGGCAAGCGCATCCTCATCGACAACGGCAACTGGATCCGGGCGTTGCGTCGGGACAACGTGGACCTCGTCACCGACCCGATCGCCGAGATCGACGAGACCGGCGTGCGCACCGAGAGCGGCGCGCACTACGACGGCGACGTCCTGATCTACGGCACCGGCTTCACCGCGAGCAAGTTCCTGTGGCCGATGAAGATCACCGGGCGCAACGGGCAGACGCTGGAAGGGCAGTGGGACGGCGACGCACGCGCCTATCTCGGCATCACGGTGCCGAACTTCCCGAACCTTTTCTGCATGTACGGACCGAACACCAACATCGTGGTGAACGGCAGCATCGTGTTCTTCTCCGAGTGCGAGATGCGCTACATCCTCGGCTGCCTGAAGCTCCTCATCGAGGGTGGCAAGCACGCCATGGACTGCCGCCAGGACGTGCATGACGCGTACAACGTGCGCATCGACGAGGGCAATCGAAGCATGGCCTGGGGGGTGTCCAAGGCGCCCACCTGGTACCGCAACGACAAGGGCAGGATCGCGCAGAACTGGCCGTTCACGCTCCGCGAGTTTTGGAGCCAGACGCGCGAGCCGGACCCCGCGGACTACGTCTTCAGTTGACCCGCCCCGCCGCGGGGCCGGAGACCGGCTCCGGGGCGGGCGACCTCACAGCCTGGATGCGACCTGGTCCCAGTACCGGGAAATGGCGTCCACGTGGGCGACCGGGTCGGCAAGGCCCTGGTTCATCGTGATGACCGCCGTGTGGGTCACGCCCATGTCCGCGAGGGACTTGAGCCGATCCAGTTCCTTCGCGCCGGCGTCGCCCATCGGCTGCATGCACTCCACCCCGATGTCGGCAGGGTTCCGTCCGGCCGCGCGGGCCGCCTCCCGCATCGCTTCAAGCTGCGGGGCAAGATCGGGGTTGAAGAACGGGAACCATCCGTCCGCGATGCGTCCGACGCGTTCGATCACCGCGGGCGCCATGCCGCCGAGCCAGACCGGAATGGAGCGGCGCACCGGCAGGGGATTGAGACCGGCGTCGGTGATTTTGTGCCAGCGGCCGTCGTAGTCGATCGTCTCCTCCGCCCACAGCTTCCGCATCAGGTCGATCTGCTCCTCGCTGCGGACGCCGCGGTCGTGGAAGTTCTCGCCGAGCGCCTCGTACTCGACGTCGTTCCAGCCCGTCCCGATGCCGAGGCGCAACCGGCCCCGGGAGAGCACGTCGAGGGACGCTGCCTGCTTGGCGACGAGCGCCGTCTGCCGCTGCGGCAGGATGATGACGGCGGTGACGAACTCGAGGGTGGTCGTGAGACCCGCCAGGTAGCCGTACAGGACGAACGGCTCGTGGAACAGGCTCTCGGACGTGTACGGGCCCTGCCAGCCGGGCCGGCTCGCCGTGTTCGCTCCGAGCACGTGGTCAAAGACGATGATGTGATCGTAGCCGGCGGCCTCGGCGGTGGTGGCGAATCTCGCGACCACCTCGGGATCGGTGCCGATTTCTGTCTGTGGGAACACGACGCCCAGTTTCATGGCAGGGTCTCGCTGTATAGGTGAGTGGCGGGCGGCAGCGTATATCATCGAGCGTCGCCAATGCGACGCGTTGGCGTTGCCCCGCAACTCCGGGCACGCGCCCGTGGACAGCCAGCGAGTGGAGAACCGACCATGAAAGTCGCCCTGATGTCGAACCCGTACAACCGCGTGGATCTCTTCGAGGAAGCCGGCCTCGAGGTGCTCGAGGGACCGACCCGGACCACGGAGGAGATGATCGGTCTGTTGCGAGACGCCGACGGCGCGCTGGTCAACATCATCCCGCGCACCTCCCGTGAGGTGCTCGAGGCGTGTCCGAAGCTCAAGGTGGTGAGCCGCATGGGCGTGGGCGTCGATTCGATCGACCACGACGCCGCCACCGATCTGGGCGTGCTGGTCTGCAACACGCCGGGGGTGAACACGACGGAGGTGGCGGACCACGCGGTCGCCCTGCTGCTGTCCCTGACGCGTTGCCTGCACGACTCCATCCACGCGACGCGGGAGGGCAAGTGGAGCACGGACCGGCCGACGATCCGCGGCTACCAGACGGGCGTGCGCCGCATTGCCGGGCACACCGTCGGCATCGTCGGCTTCGGCAACATCGGGCGCGCCTTCGCGACGCGCATCCGGGGTTTCGGGCCGGCGGAGATCGTGGCGCACGATCCTTACGTGCCCCAGGGTACGGGGGACCTGTACGGCGTGCGCCTGGTGTCCTTCGAGGAGCTGCTGTCCCGTTCCGACTACATCACGATCCACTGCTCGGCGACGGACGAGACGCGCCACATGATCGACTCCAACGCGCTCGGGCTCATGAAGGACACGGCGATGATCGTGAATACCGCGCGCGGCCCGATCATCGATGGCGCCGCGCTCGCGGATGCGGCACGGGAGGGGCGCATCGGCGCCGCCGCCCTCGACGTGACGGAGATCGAGCCCATCGATCCCGACGACCCGCTCCTCGCGTTGCCGAACGTGATCGTGACCCCGCACATCGCCGGCTTCTCCCCGACGTTCCTCGAGGATTGCCCGCAGCGGCAGGCGGAGAACGTGATCCGCGTCCTGCGGGGACAGGCGCCGCATGGACTCACGAACCCGGAGGTCATCAAGACCATTGCGGTGATGCGCTCGACCGACCCGGGGAGGTGGGGGGGCGTGCCGGACTTCTCGACGGCCCTGGCCGTGTAGGGGAGGGGCTTGTCCCCTCCCGTCTCGACGGCTTGGCGATTCTGGCGCGGGCGACCGACCGCAGGCCGAGGCGCACGTGGCGCGTCGGCGAACTCGCGCAAGACGTGCGGCTTTCGCTGACAGGCATCCGTTCTCCGGGGCTCTACGCTGGATCGTTCCCAAAGCGTCATCCGGAACAGGGCCCCAATGCGGACCGATCCCATCCATCGTCCCCGCCGGCTGCTTGTGTTTGGACGGGCCCGAGCCCGCGTGCTACGGTGCCTCGAGTCAGCGATGGGGCATCGGCACAACGGAGGAGCCTCCCATGTCTCCAAGCTCAATCGGCCCGGACGAGATCTACTATCCCGACTCGGACGGCCAGCCGTTGGCTGACAACGACTGGCAGTTCACCGCGATTCTCGGGGCGGTCGATGCCCTGCGCGTCCACTTTGCCGAGCGCCCCAATGTGTATGTCTTTGGCGACATGCTCGTCTACTACGTCGAGGGGGACCCGCGGCAATCGGTAGCGCCGGACGTCTGCGTTGCGTTCGGCGTGCCGAAGCGCAAGCGGATGGTCTACAAGCTATGGGAAGAGGGCACGGCGCCGGACTTCGTCATGGAGGTGGCGTCGCCACGTACCTGGCGGGACGACGTGGGCCGCAAGCGGGCGTTGTACGAACGGCTTGGCGTCACGGAATACTGGCGCTTCGATCCCCGGGGCGAGTTCTTCCAGCCGGCCTTGCAGGGCCTGTGTCTCCATGACGGCGGCTATCGTCCCATCGCGGAACGAGTGCGGGACGGCCGACGGGAGGTTCCAAGCGCCGTTCTGGGCCTCACGCTCCGGGTGGAGAAGGATCTGGTCCGCTTCCACGACCCGGACGGGGGCCTCGACCTCGAGACGTACGAAGAGGCGGTGGCCGCGGGTCGAGAGACCGCGTCGCGGGTCCGGCTTCTCGAGGAACGCCTGAGGGAGCTTGGCGTCGAGCCGGAGTGAGTTCGGGCGCGGAATCCCGGTTCATCTTGCCTTCCCGCGTTCGCGCAGCCTCAGGTTGGCGACCCGGGAGGCTTCCCGCACCCAGCCGAGGGTTCCGGAAGAGCACGCCAATGCCGCGCTACTCCTCGGGCTGGGCCACTCGGGGTCCCTGCGGGACGGCTTCGACGTCAGGGCGTCAACTCGGGAAGAGCTGCGTGCCGCCGTCGATCCGGAGCACCTGCCCCGTGATGTACGACCCATCCTCCGTGACGAGGAACTCCACCGCCTTCGCGACTTCCTCGGGCCATCCGTAGCGCGTCAGCGGACCTTCCCGGACCTTGCGTTCGTCGCGGGTCGGCCTGCTCGCGAGGAACCGTGCGGTGATGATCTCGCCCGGCGCGATGACATTCGCGTACACGCCGTGGGGGCGGAGCTGCGCCGCCAGGCAGCGCGTGTACTCGTGCACGGCGGCCTTGGCCGTGGAGTACATCACCGCGTTGCGGTGCCCCGAGAGTCCCGCGATGCTGCCGATGGTGACGATCCAGCCGCGCTCGCGGTCGATCATCGTCGGCACTACCGCACGGCTCACGAGGATGCAGGTCATCAGGTTGCGGTCGAGGATGGATCGCGCGTCCTCCATGGGGATGTGCACGGCGTCGTTGACGATGGGCTTGCCGGCGTTCTCGGCGGTGACGCCGCGCGCGCCAATGTCGCCGCCGGCGTTGTTGATGAGGATGTCGACCTCGCCGAGCCGCTCGCGAATGCGCGCGTGGAGATCCTCGACGACGGCCTCCGACGTCAGATCGCCATGCACGGCAAGCACCTCGGCGCCGTGGGCGTCGGCGATTTCGGAGGCGACCGCCTCAAGGGACTCGGCCTCGTCCAGTTGACGTGTGGAGGTGGGAGTCGTGCCGTGGACGACGACCCGTGCCCCGAGGCTCGCGAGGTGGTCCGCCACTACCCGGCCGATGCCACGGGAGGACCCCGTCACCCAGGCGACTCTGCCCGCCAGTCGTTTGCCG
The DNA here is from genome assembly GCA_965248075.1 of Candidatus Azotimanducaceae bacterium. Taxonomy (GTDB): domain Bacteria; phylum Pseudomonadota; class Gammaproteobacteria; order Pseudomonadales; family Azotimanducaceae; genus VXNE01. Next base: position 296,830 of record CBDFIL010000002.1, read on the forward strand.
CTCATCTGGCGCCGGTCGTCGTGACGGGTCTCGCGACCGCTTCGGGATCTGTGCCGACTAGCCCGCATTTCTGACCAGGGGCCGTGATGATTGCGGAGGATTTTGGTCCTGTGCGCGTGCTCGCGACCGAAAGCATAGCGGGCACTACGGTTGAGGGAGCACGTGCGCGCACAGGGCCAAAAGACCCGCGAGGGCGCGGCCAGCGCCGTCCGCAATCGGCACGATCATCGGCAATCGTGGTCAACCTTTTGAAACCCATAAGCAATCTGCCTCCGACAAGCGGCCTGGTGAGAAATGCGGGCTAGGGTCCGGGGGAACACGATGCCCTTTGGCATGAGTTGGTATCCGCCTCGTGAGAGGCGCCCATTGTGGGGGGAACGCCTACACAAAGCCACACGCCGGGCGGTCGCGAGCGGGGCCCGCGTGCAACCCGATCGACCGACTTCCAATCGCTGCGGATGCGGGTTTGAGTGGTCGTGGAACCGCGTGCTAACGTGCGCCGCGAAGTGGCGTTGGATCCCTGACGGGGGACTTGCCCATGTGTCCGACCTCCATGGGTTCGGAAGAGATGCACTATCCGAGCTCCGACAGCCAGCCCTTGGCTGACAACGGCTGGCAACTCACGGCGATCGTGGACGCGATCAGCGTGTTGCGGGTCCGTTTCATGGATCGCCGGGACGTGTTCGTGTTCGGCGACATGCTCATCTACTACGCGGAGGGCGACCCCGGGAAATCGGTGGCTCCCGATGTCTGCGTCGCATTCGGCGTCCCGAAAGACGAGCGGACGGTCTTCAAGCTCTGGGAGGAGGGCACGGCGCCGGACTTCGTGCTGGAGGTGGCGTCCCGGACGACCTGGTTGGACGATCGCGACCGCAAGCGCGCGCTCTATGAGGAACTCGGCATCGCGGAGTATTGGCGGTTCGATCCGCGGGGGGAGTTCTTCCAGCCATCGCTGCAGGGAATGTCGCTGGAAGGAGGACGGTACCGCCCCCTGCCGGAACGTCTCCGTGGTGGAGTGCGGGAGGTGCGCAGCGTGGCATTGGGGCTCGACCTGCGCCCGGAGTCGGGACGGGTCCGTTTCCGCGATCCCGCGATCGGAGCGGACCTGACCACATACGAGGAGACCGTGCTGCGTACACGGCATCTCGGGACCCGGCTGCGGGAGCTCGGCGTCGATCCGGACGGGGGGCGCGAATGACGGTTTCGACGCGGCCGGTGCTTGCCGCCTCGATGTTCTGGTTGTGCGCGGCGCAGCCGGGCCAGGCCCTTGCGGAGGCGTCGGAACGCAAGGCGTACTTCGGGGACCTGCATGTGCACACCAGGTACTCGGCCGACGCCTACAGCTTCGGAGCGCGTACCGGTCCGGACGAGGCCTACGCGTTTGCCAGGGGTGCGTCACTGCCACATCCCTCCGGCCAGACCATCAGGATGCGGGGGGCGCCACTCGACTTCCTGGCCGTCACGGACCACGCGGAGTACCTGGGCAACGTCACGGCGCTGGGGAATCCGGACCATCCCTTGTCCGGTTCGGAACTGACCGAAGTCACGGATGGGGTCATGATGGCGGCGTTCCTGACCTTCGGCTCGGCGTTGCGTACGGGCGAGGTCAACCCGGACCTGCACGACGACGGCATACGCCGTGACACCTGGCAGCGCATCGTGGCGGCCGCCGAGCGCCACAACGAGCCGGGCAGGTTCACCGCCTTTGTCGGTTACGAGTACAGTTCGTCGCGCGGTGGAATGCTGCATCGCAACGTCGTCTTCAGGGGCGCTCGCGTACCGGAGCTGCCGTTCGGCGCGACCGATTCGCGCAATCCCGAGGATCTGTGGGCGTGGCTGGACCGCCTGCGGGGGGAAGGCATCGAAGCCCTGGCCATCCCGCACAACACCAATCTGAGCAACGGCCAGTACTTCGAAACGACCACGTTCGATGATGAGCCGCTGGATGCGGACTATGCCGAGGCGCGCATGCGCAACGAGCCCATCGTGGAAATGACGCAGGTGAAGGGCACCTCGGAAACCCATCCGATGCTCTCGCCGAACGACGAGTGGGCGGACTTCGAGGTCATTGCCGATGGCGTCCCGGGAGCGTACGTGCGGGACGCGCTGTTGACCGGGCTCGAGATGCGCGCCGCCCAGGGGTTCAATCCGTACCGGTTCGGATTCATCGGCTCGAGCGACACTCACAATACCGGTGGGGCCTACGAGGAGCCCACCTATCACGGCAAGATCGGCAACGCCGACGGCCGGCCGGAGTGGCGCAGGATCACGCCTCTCGAACCCGTGCCTGAAGACGTGGAAGAAGCCGCCGATGTCCCGTTGCTGGACCAGCTGAGAGCGGGGGCGATGGCGGGTTGGGGTGCATCGGGCGTGGCGGGCGTCTGGGCCGAAGCCAATACGCGGGAAGCCCTCTATGCGGCGTTTCGGCGCAAGGAGACGTTCGCCACCAGCGGTCCCCGCATCCGCGTGAAGTTCGTTGCCGGATACGCTCTCGATACGATGGACAGCGCGCGGCTCGAGGCCGGTGGCGTTTCGATGGGCGGCGCGCTCGAGGCGCGTCCGGGGGGTGCGCCGAGGTTCCTGGCCTGGGCGCTGCGGGATCCGCACAGCGCGTGGCTGCAGCGCCTGCAGATCGTCAAGGGTTGGCTGGACGACGGCGGTGTCCGACAGGAGCGGGTCTTCGACGTGGCGTGTTCGGACGGGCTGTCGCCGGACCCGGAGACGCACCGGTGCCCCGACAACGGCGCCGGGGTCGATCTTGCGACCTGCGCCTTCGACCACGACAAGGGTGCGGTGGAACTGCGATCCGTCTGGTCGGACCCGGATTTCGATGCGAGCCAACGCGCGTTCTACTACGTGCGCGTACTCGAAAACCCGACGTGTCGGTGGTCGAGTTGGGACGCGCTGCGAGAGGGGCTCCCGATACAGGCCGAGCTTCCCGCGACGCTCCAGGAGCGCGCCTGGTCGTCGCCGATCTGGATCACGCCGATGTAGTGTCGTGCCACGGGGCGGACACGCGTCAAGCGTGCACGCCCCGTGCACTCACGCCCTCGTTTCGGAGGCTGTCAGAGCGCCTCGTAGAGCGCCTTGCCGAGGCTTCCGCCGCGGGCGTCGCCCACGAGGGTCATCCGCATCTGGTTCATCACGTACGACAGGCACACGTGGGCGTCCTGGTCCACGGCGATCGTGGAGCCCCCGGCGCCGGCCCAGAACATGGCCGTGTCGTTGGGCGACATCGGCAGGAGTTCGTTCGGGAACGCGTAGCCCATGCCGAAGCGCACGGGCATCATGATCACCGCGTCGGTGCCGTTCGTCTGCTCTTCGCCGATGATGCGGCACGTCCGGCGACAGCAGATCGACCCCGAACGCCGAGCCGTTGTTCGCCAGCGGCGTCTGCGCGCGCACGACGCCGCGTGCGTTGCCGTGACCGCCCGCCGCCGGCAGTTCCGCCTGCCGCCAAGCGTCGGTGTTGACGTCGTCCGGGCTCGACACGGAGCTCCCGAACACGCGGGCGGTAATCGACTCGGGGTCGAGTTCGCCGAAGTCGGTCTCGTCCGAGGTGTCCGGGATCATCTCGGCCACGCGTGCGAACTCGGAGGCGGGTACGCCGATGTGGAAATCGGCGCCGAGCGGTGCGGCGATCTCCTCGCGGAAGTAGGCGCCGAGGGTGCGTCCGTCGATGCGCCGGAGGACTTCGCCGATCAGAAATCCCTGGGTGATGGCGTGGTAGCCGCTCTGACTGCCCGGTTCCCACCATGGCGCCTGCCGCGCGAGGTTCTCGATGCAGGCGTCCCAGTCGTAGAGCTGCTCGGCGGCGGTCAGTGCGGGGTCGAACCCCGGTACCCCGGCGGAGTGGCTCATGAAGTGCCGGACTTCCGTGTTCTCCTTGCCGTTCTGCCCGTACTCCGGCCAGTAGTCGGTGACCTTGGCGTGGAAGTCGAGTTGTCCGCGGTCCGCGAGGAGCAGCGCGCAGAGGAACGACATCGTTTTCGTCGTGGAGTAGACGTTGACGATGGTGTCCCGCTCCCACGGGCGGGTCCGCGCCAGGTCGACATGCCCCGCCCAGAGGTCGACGACGAACTCGCCCTCGACGGTGGCGGCGAAACTCGCACCGACGTCGCCGTGCGCCGTGAAGTTGTGCTCGAAGGCGTCGCGAACGGCGGCGAAACGCTCGTCGCAGAAGCCGTGGATGTCCATGTAGTGTTCTCCGTTGGGTTCGGGGGATACGGGATTTACCGCAGTCCGGGACTGCATGGGTGCCCGTCAGACCGCCGTCATGGCCGGTCCCAGGCATCGTTCGTTCCTTGCTCGGCACGCGCTCTCCTGGACGGCGCGGCCGGGGAGCCGTGCGGCGCCTGTCAGCCGCCGGCGGCAACCTGCTGCAGATCCTCATCTCCGACGGCGGCGGCGCCCTGGGGAGCCGGTTCGAACACGAGTGCCCCGTCGTCGAGGCGCGCACGTCCGAGCAGCTTCTTCTCGCAGGCGTAGTCCTGGGTGTTGCGCCAGGGATCGCGGTCGCCTTGCCTCGGCAGGAGATGCATCGCGCGTCGCATGTAGCCGGCGGAGAAGCCGTCGATGAACGGCGCGAGCGGCATGTCGCGATCCTCCTCGCGCAGGCGGGGAGTGCAGCGTCGGGTTCGCGTCGCGTCCATGTGGTTCAGGAGCTTGCAGACGAACGACGCGATCAGGTCCGCGCGCAGGGTCCAGGACGCGTTGATGTAGCCGAAGGTGGACGCGAGATTGGGCAGCCCCGAGAACATCGTGCCCTTGTAGGCAACCGTGTCCGGGAAGTTTACCGGCTCCCCGTCTACCTCGAATGCGATGTCGCCGACGGCGACGAGTTGCAGCCCGGTCGCGGTGACCACGATGTCGGCTTCGAGTTCGCGGCCGGAAGTCAGACGCAGGCCTTGCTCGGTAAAGCCCTCGATGGTGTCGGTCACCACTTCCACCGCCCCGGATGCGATGGTGCGGAACAGATCGGAGTTCGGGATCAGGCACAGGCGCTGGTCCCAGGGGTTGTAGCGGGGCGTGAAGTGGGTCGCGATGTCGTAGTCGGGGCCGAGTTCCTTGCGCACCTGCTTGAGGAGCGTCGCCTTGACGCGCTGCGGGCGCACGCGGGTGTTGTGGTAGAAGAAATTCTGCAGCGTGACGTTCTTCCAGCGCGTGATCGCATAGGCGAGCCGCTCGGGGAGCCAGCGGCGCAGCGTATTGGCGATGGCGTCCACGTCCGGTCGCGAGACCACATAGGTGGGCGAGCGCTGCACCATCGCCACCCGGGCGCCGTTCTCGGCCATGGCCGGCACCAGCGTCATCGCGGTGGCTCCGCTACCGATCACCGCGACCCGCTTGCCGGCGTAATCCAGGTCCTCGGGCCACGCCTGCGGATGTACGATCGTGCCCCGGTATCGGTCGATGCCGGCGAACTCGGGTTTGTGGCCGCCCTCGTAGCTGTAATAGCCGGCGCACAGGTACAGGAAATTGCACGTGAACCCGGCGCGGTCGCCGTGCTGCGTTCTCTTCGCGGTCACGGTCCAGCGGCACTGCTGGCTGTCCCAGGAAGCGCTCTCGACGAGGTGATGGAAGCGGATGTGGGGCAGCACATCGTGTTCCCGGGCGGTCTCCCGGACGTAGTTGCGGATGGACGGCCCGTCGGCGATGGCCTTGGCTTCGCGCCAGGGCTTGAAGGCGTAGCCGAGGGTGTGCATGTCGCTGTCGGAGCGTACGCCGGGGTAGCGGAAGATGTCCCAGGTGCCGCCGATGGCGTCGCGCCGGTCGAGCAGGACGAAGGACTTCGATGGACACTTCTGCCGCAGGTGGCACGCGGCCCCGATCCCGGACAGCCCCGCGCCCACGATGACTACGTCGAAATGATCCACCGGCTTGCGCCTCCCGGTCCAAGGGCCCGAAGGAGCGCGATGTTACCATCGGGGCTGCGGGCTCCGGGGCTCCGGAACCCGGTACGAAAGACAAGAAGACAGGGAGGTTGGGACGATGCTCGATCTTGCGGCGCTGAACTGGTGGGCCATCCTGATCGCCACGGTCGCGGCCTTTGCGCTGGGAGGCCTGTGGTACGGACCGCTCTTCGGCAAACCCTGGATGGCGGCGATCGGCAAGACCGCGGAGGAGTTGCCGACGCCCCCGATGCCGTTCGTCATCAGCTTCTTCGCGGCGCTCCTGACGTGCGTCGTGATGGCGGTCCTCATGCGAGCGCTGGCGATCGACACATGGGGCGGCGGGCTGCTGATGGGCCTCGCGGTGGGGATCGGCTTCATCGCCGCGTCGACGGCTTCCGACGCCGGGCACAGCGGGACGGGCCTCGGGCTGTGGACGATCACCGCGGGTTACCGGGTCGTGCTGAGCCTCATCATGGGGGCGATCCTCGGCGCCTGGACCTGATCACCCGACCTGGCGACCCGCGGCTACCTCGATCCGTCAGCGTCCCGGCGGTCGATACACCGTGATCGGCCGCGGCTGACGCATCCAGCTCGCCTGCTTGCGCCAGGGGCGGCCCGACGTCACGCCGCCGTCCACGACAAGCGCCTGCCCCGTGACGAACGTCGACTCGTCGCTCGCGAGCCACAGGGCGCAGTATGCGATGTCGTCGGGGTCGCCGACGCGGTTGAGCGGTTGCTGGTCGGCCATCTCGCCGCGGAACCGGTCGATGGCCGCGTCGGTGAAACCGCGCCCGACCGCGAGCGGGGTCTCGATGACGCCCGGACAGATGCAGTTGACCCGCACGTTCCACTCGGCCATCTCGAGCGCCACCGACCGTGTGAGCGCGATCACGGCAGCCTTCGCCGTGCTGTAGAGATGCGGCGACCAGCCCCCATCGAGCCCGGCGACGGACGCCGTGCTGATGATCGATCCGGCGCGCTGGCGCTTCATGATCGGAGCCGCATGCTTCATGCCCAGGAAGACGCCCTTCACCAGCACGTCCATGGTGATGTCGAAGTCCTCGATGGATGTCTCGTCGACGGGTCCGAGTGCGCCGCCGAAACCGGCGTTGTTGAAGATGCAGTCGAGCCGACCCCACGTGCGCTCGACCCGCGCCACGGCGTTCGCGAGGTCTGCTTCGACCGTGACGTCGACGCGTTCGAAGAGCGCTGCCTCGCCGAGTTCGTCCGCCAGGGCGCCGCCGGCCTCCTCCTGCAGGTCCGCGATCAGGACGCGCGCCCCGTGGGCGACGAACATGCGGGCGGTGGCGGCGCCCATGCCGCTCGCGGCGCCCGTGATAACGGCCACCTTGTCGCTGAGTCGTGCCATGGGTCCTCCCTGTGCGGCTACCAGTCGGTCAGCCAACCGAAGTTGACGCTACCGGGCACCACGGAGCTGACCTTGAGGCCTGTGCGCCCCAACCTGCGATGTTCCACCGTCGCTCCCGCAAGCCCCGCCCGAGCCGGAGAGCGAACTTACACCAAGTGCTTCCCGGAAGGGGAGCCGTGGAAACGGTGGCGTGTTGCGGAGTACGGCGTTGCGTCGCCCAGTACGACGCGGAACAGTTGGTCAGCTGCGAGGCCGGGTTCAAGTCCACGCTCGGGGACGGACGGTTGCGCTGCAACGGCGCCGCGTTCTTCTACGACTACTCCGATCGCCGGTGTATAAACACCCCATCTTTCGACGACGGGGAGTTTGACGGGATGGCGGAGAAAATCGTTCGGGCGAACGGCATCGATATCTGGACCGAGGATTTCGGCGACCCGGCCGATCCGCCGCTGCTGCTCATCATGGGCGCCAGCGCGCAGGTCGGCGTGGCTGGGCCGGAGGCGGCGCCGGCGCGTAGCGGCAGCGAAGCGCCGGACCGGCTTTGGGGCGCTACTGGCCGGAACACCTCGTGCAGCGCCTGGTGGACCGCGGGCGCTACGTGATCCGCTACGACAACCGCGACACCGGCCAGTCGACGTGCTTCGACCTCGCGACCGACCCATACACGCTCGACGACATGGCGGCGGACGCGGTCGGGGTACTCGACGCCTACGGGATCGCGGCCGCGGACGTGGCCGGGGCCTCCATGGGCGGGATGATCGTGCAGGCACTCGCGATCCGGTACCGCGACCGCATCAGGAGTGCGACGATCATCATGTCGTCGCCCCTCTCCGGCGGTGGGGAGCAGGTGGAACTGGCCGCCGACGGCTTGCCGGGACCGGACCCGGCGTGGATGGAAGCGACCTTGGCGATGATGACGGCGCCGCTGGAGACCCGTGAGCAGAAGATCGACATGCGGGTCGAGATGTTCCGCCGCCTCACCGGCAGCGCCGAGCCGTTCAACGAGGCGCGCCAGCGGGACATCGCCACGCGCGAGGTGGACCGGGCCGCGAACTTCGAGGCGATGAACAACCATGCGCTGGCGATCAGCATGAGTTCGCCGCCGGACCGTCGACCACAGCTTGCGGAACTCGAGGTGGCGGCGCTCGTCGTGCATGGCACGGAAGATCCGATCCTGCCGTACCCGCATGGCGTCGTGCTGGCCGAGACCATTCCGGGCGCCACGCTGATGACGCTCAAGGGCGCGGGTCACGAGATGCCGGACATCTACCTGGAGGAGATGATCGACGCGATGATCGAGGTGAGCGAGCGCGCCGCGTGATCGACGGCATCGTTCCGGGCGCGTCCGGGAGACCGAGCCGGACCGGATCCCCTTCCAGACGGTACGTCCGTCAGGGAATCCGGTACAGTACGGGTGGTCCGCCTCGAGAGGAGATTCGGCCATGAGCGCACCCGCCAGGCAGGAGATTGGACAGCAGATCGTCCACGTGCGTCCGGACACCCCGGTCGAAGAGGTCATCGCGACCTACGAGCGCGACCGCGTGCTGATCATCGACGATCTCGCCGACGAAGCGACGCTGGCCCGGCTCCGGGAGGACCTCAAGGGGCCGCTCGGCGCGGCGTCGCCGAGCGCGCGCGGAGACATGTTCCTGGGCAGGAATACGAAGCGGGCCGGTGCCCTGGTCGCGCACGCTCCCGCCTGCCGGGAACTGGTGATCCAGCCGCTCATCCTGGCGCTCATGAATGCCGTTCTCGGCAAACGCTCCAACGTCCAGCTGAACGCGACCCAGGCGATGGCGGTCCAGCCCGGCGAGGTGCGCCAGCCCCTGCATCGGGACCGGGGGGTCTGGTACAGCCTGCCGCTGCCGGCCGACTTCGAGTGTGTCGTGAACTGCGTGTGGGCCGTCGACAACTTCACGGCGGCGAGCGGCGCCACTCACCTCGTTCCGGGGAGCTTCGACTATCCGAACCCGACGACTCGAGGGGGGACGGTCGATCCCAGCCTGCCCGACGGCAGAAGGCTCGAGGACCTCGAGACGCTGCAGGCGGTCATGTCCGAGGGGTCGGTGGTCGTGTACAGCGGCAACGTCTATCACGGCGCCGGCGCCAATCACACCGATCGCCCGCGCATCGGCGTGGCGCTGGCCTACGCGCCGGCGGCGCTCCGGCAGGAAGAGAACCAGTACCTGTGCGTGCCCCCGGAGATCGCCCGCGACTTGCCGGAGGAATTGCAGAAGCTCCTGGGCTACGAGCTGGGCGGCTACGCCCTGGGTTTCGTCGGCAACGACATGCAGTCGCCGATGACGCTTCTGCGCTGACCCGATCCCCGGCTATCGGACCGCCTGCGCGCGTCCTCGCAGGGCGGTCGCCTCGTCGGGGCAGTTGAAGACCCGCACGCCCTCGGCGATCTTCGCTGCGACCGTCTCCGGCGTCGCGCCTTCCAGGAAGGCGATGCCGGCCGCGCGGCACGCCTGAAACACGCGCTCCCGGGCCGTCGCCAGGCGCTTGCGCCGTAGAAGTTCCGCGCCAGCGGAACTTCCAACGCGACCGTATGGTCGCGCCAGGTCCGGCTGAGCGAAGTCCGCTGGCAGCGCGCGATGACCGAACGACATGGACATGTCCGCCGGTCCCCACTCCGCGAACGCGACGCCCGGCACGCGCGCCGTCTCCTCGGCCCGTTCGAGAGCACGGCGGTTCTCGATCTTCAGGCCGATGAGCAATTCGCCGTCCGGATTCAGGGGCCAGGGATCGGCGCGCTCCAGGTACTCGTCCGGCGAGATACCCCAGATCCGTGCGGCCGAGACCTGGCCGCCCGCGCCCCGCCGCCCGCCCCGGAAGCTGAACCGCACGGCCTCGACGAGGGCTGCGACGGCCTCCGGGGACTCGGCATGGCACAGCAACAGACCGTGCACGCCGCGGGCGAGCAGCTGGCGTACCTGCCAGGCGTTCGCGCGGACGATGTCGGCGGAAGCGCCCTCGACGGGGAGTTCGACGATCACGGCCGGCATCGGGTCTGTTGCCGCGGCGTCGCGATGGCCGGCGGCAAGGCCCTGCATGAAGCGGTCGAGTCCGGGCAGGTCGAGGGTGCCGTGCTCCATGCCGACGTTGATGTAGTCCGCCCAGGTCCGCGCGGCGGCACGGCCTGCTTCGAAGGAGAGTTCGGCGCCGGTGTGGCCGCCGGTATAGAAGATGGGTTGCCCGGCGGCCAGTCCGGCGACGGCGCGGTTTCCGCGGGTCACGGCCGTATCGACCCGGCCAGGGACGCCTCGAGCGCTTCGAAGTCCGGCTTCACGTAGGGCAGATCCCCGGCGTCCATCGTGCCGAGTGCGTGGGCGGCCTTGTCGCGTGCGTCGAGAGCGCCGGTGCGCTGGCCCAGTGCGTGGAGCGCCAGGGATTGGGCGATCCATGGATAGAAGCGGTCCGCGTCCGGCGCGCCGTGGTCGTCGCAGAGGGCCAGCGCGAGTCGGGCATGGGCGAGGGCGGCCTCGGGTTCGTGCGCCTGCAGATGCGTGTGGGCGAGCCGGACTTCGGCGATCCTGACGTTCACCCAGGTGCCGACGCGCTCCCAGTACTTGCGGGCGGTCGCGGCCGCCGTCTTCATCAGTTCCGTGCCGGCCGCGTCCCGCTCCGATGCGGCCTCGAGTTCGACCGTGACATTATTGCCGGTGACCGCGAGCGCCCGTGCCGCGGGGTCGGACGCGGGTGGGTCGTAGGCGGCGAGATGCAGGGCTTCGCGGAACAGCGCCATGGCGGTTCCCGTGTGGCCGCGGCCGGCCAGGGCAGCGGCCGTCGCCGCGAGCATGCGTATGCGGGGGGAAGCCGCGTGCTCGTCCGTCGATGCGGCGTGCGCCAGTTCGCGCTCGGCGGCCCGGGCATCTCCGGCGGCGAGATGCAGAGCCGCGCAGGAGACGTGCAGTTGCCGCGCCGCGGGGTCTCCTGCGGAATAGCTCGCGTGCCCGCGGAGCGTGTTGAGAAAGGCCGCGCCCTCGTTCCAGCGGCCGAGGTGTTCGCCGCTGACGTGGGCCGCGAGGATGCCGAGGGCCATGAGCTGGCCGGGCTCGCCGACGAGCGCGACCGCCTCCCGGCAGCGCCCCCAGACGCCCTTCGGATCCGTCGCGTGGTCGTTCCAGCCGGCGTTCAGGAAGGTGTCGAAGTCCATGTCCGCTCCGCGTTCCCGTCCCGGCGGACGGTACCGTATCGCCGCGCCTTTTGTGGAACAAACGACGACGGGAGCGCAGCGACCGGCGGCGATTGTTCCATGAAGGGTCGGGGTGGCTGGGCCGGAGGCGGCGCCGGCGCGTAGCCGTAGCGAAGCGCCGGACCGGCTTTGGGGCGCTATTTCCTGATCGCGAGCATCAGGCCGTCGCCGATCGGCAACATGCCGGCATGCACGCGGTCGTCGGCGTGCACCTTGGTATTGATGGCGCGGATCGCGCTCGTGCTGGCATCGTCGAACGTCGTATCCACCACGCGCCCGTTCCAGAGGACGTTGTCGATGGCGATGAGGCCGCCGGGTCGCACCAGCCCGAGGCAACGCTCGTAGTAGTCGTCGTAACGGTCCTTGTCGGCGTCTATGAAGGCGAAGTCGAACGCCCCCGCCTGACCGTCGGCGAGGAGTTCGTCCAGCGTATCCACCGCCGGTTGGAGGCGCAGGTCGATCTTCTCCGCGACGCCGGCGCGTTCCCAGAACTTCCGCCCGATGGCGGTCCACTCGGCGGACACGTCGCAGGCGATCACCTGGCCGTCCGCCGGCAGCGCCTCCGCCACGACCAGCGCGCTGTAACCGGTGAAGGTGCCGACCTCGATGGTGCGCCGGGCTCCGAGGAGCCGGACCAGGAGCTGCATGAACGCACCCTGTTCCGGGGAGATCTGCATGGCGTGCGAGGCCGTGGCCGTGCGCGTCTCGTCGCGCAGGGCGCGGGCCGCCGCCGACTCCCGCGTGCCGTGCTGCAGCAGGTAGTCGTACAGGGCGTCGGTCAGTTCGATGGTGCGGCTCGACATGTCTCTCCCTCGGGAGGTCTCTGGCGGCGACTACTGTAAGCGAAATGCCCGGTGCGCCAGCCGGTACCATAGCGCCTGACTCGTCGAAGCGGTGAGAGTGCGTGGCAGACAACCAACCGACCGATCGGCCGCGGAGCGCTTCGAAAGGGCGGGTGTGGGGATCCCGCTGTGGCCTCGCAACCGCCTTGCTGGTCGTGGCCGCATGCGGTGGTGGAGGGGGAGGAGGCGGTGAGAGTGCCGCGCCCGCAACCTCGACGCCCCCGGCCCAGACGACCGTTCCAGCGCCGAGCTGGACGCTCGAGCGTTTGCCGGCGGCGGATCTGGAAGTAGACGCCGCGTCGGTCGACGCCGTCCTGGATTACATCTTCACCGACGCGGCCGTGCAGTCCGCGGTGCTGGTGGACCGCGGCCACGTCATCGGCGAGCGCTACGCCGAGGGCTACGACGCCGGGAGCTACGGCACCAGCTGGTCGGTCGCCAAGAGCATCTACAGCGCGGCCATCGGCGTGGCCGTCGACGCGGGCGCGATCACCTCCGTGGAGCAGCGCGCGAGCGAGTTGCTGACCGAGTGGGAGGGGACGGAGAAGGCAGACATCACCGTTCGGAACATGCTGGAGATGCGCGCCGGCATGCCGGCGGACGTCGGCATCTTCTCGCAGGAAGACCAGACCGCGTTCGCCCTCGATCTCGGGCTCGTCAACGAGCCGGGCACGCGCTTCCTCTACTCCAACGCCAACTCCCAGCTCATGGGCCTGCTGATCCAGCGCGCGACGGGCGCGGATGCGCACACGTACGTGTCGGAGAAGATCTTCGAGCCGATCGGGATCGATCCCACCACGGTCGGTCTCTGGCTCGATCCCACCGGAACGAACCCGTTGACATACTGCTGCATCGACATGCGCCCGGACGACTTCGCGCGGTTCGGCCTGCTCTATTCGCGAGGCGGGCAGTGGGACGGCGCACGCGTGCTGTCCGAGGGCTATATCGACGAGAGCCTGACGGCGCACAGCGCGGTGTACGGATTCCAGTGGTGGGTGCTGAACCAGGCCTTCCTCGACCGGGCGTCGCCTCCGCCGATCGACGTGGTGGCGGCGCTCGGTCTCGACGGACAGAAGATCTACGTGTGGCGTGACGAGGACGTGGTGCTGGTCGTGCTCACCCGCTACGAGCATTTCCGCAACCAGGGGTATGTCCTGAGTCTCGACAACTGGCCGAATACCTGTTCAGGGCGCAACACCTGCCCGGGTTCGCAGGGGCCCGAGATCCCGAGCTACAGCGAACGAGTGCTGATCGACCGGCTCGCAGATCTGCGTTAACGTGGGAGTGTCCACAAGCCTGTAGGGAGGCTCCATCGTGAGCGAAGCAGTCATCCAGGATTTCACCGGCGAAGAAGAGCCGGCGCTGACGCGGGAGCAGTTGAAGGCGCTCTACGAGGAGAAGAAGCAACGCCCGGCCCTCTTCGGCCGCCCCGAGAAGGACATCATGGAGCGGCTGTCGGAACTGGGGCTGACCGAATACGCCCTGCAGGTCGATCACAAGGGTTACACGGTCATCCCGCCGGAACTCGTCGCGACGCCGGAGTTCGTGGAGAAGGTCCGCGACACCGTCCTGCGGGTGGCGAAGGAACGTACGGGCGTGACCCACGCCCTCGACAGGCCCGGCAACCCGGGTCGGTACATCACGGACGTGAGCGGGGGCGATTCGTACCTGCTTTTCTATCTGCTGTTCGAGGACGAGATCTTCGAGGAGTGGCTGGAGAACCCGGCGCTCGGCGCCATGATCGACTACATGCTGCGTGGCGTGGGGCAGCTCTCGAGCATGGTCGCCTTCGTGCGCTGGGCCAACCCGGACATCGAGGACAAGCTGACGCTCGGCCTGCACAGCGACTCGCCAGGCTCGCCGGAGGGCGTCCTGCCGCTCGGTTACGACCTGGTCTGCAACTCGGCGCTCGTGCTGACACCCTACACGAAGGACAACGGCGCACTGGCCGTCGTGCCGGGCTCGCACCGCCTGGCGCGGCAACCGATGCCCGGTGAGGGGATCGACCAGGCGGTGCCGGTGGAAGCCGAGGTCGGCTCGCTCATCCTCTGGCACGGCGGCACCTGGCACGGGGCCTTCCGGCGCACGAATCCCGGGATCCGGCTGAATGTCACGTCGTATCACTGCCATCGGGCGCTGAAGACCCAGGAGAAGTACCAGTGGCACGTGCCCGAAGAGATGCTCGGGCGCCGCGGCGCGCGCTTCGCGCGCATCATGGGCGCCGACGACCCCATGGGGTGGGGGGCGGAGGGGCCGAGCTTCAAGGGCGCGGCGCGATACCTCGCGCGGACCCGGGAAGCGCCCGTGCAGGAGAGTTGAGAGAGGAATGGTAGGGGACGGGCTTGTCCCGTCCCGTCTCAAAATCATGCACGAGCCCAACACGGGCAATGTAGGGGACGGGCTCGTCCCGTCCCGTCTCAAAATCATGCACGAGCTCAACACGGGCAATGTAGGGGACGGGCTTGTCCCGTCCCGTGCACGCCGGGTCAATTTGAGATCACGCACGAGCCCAACACGGGCGACGTAGGGGACGGGCTTGCCCCGTCCCGTCTCAAAATCACGCACGAGCCCAACACGGGCGACGACAAGCGTCGCCCCTACAGCCGGTCGAGGCGCGTCAACTGCGCGTGTAGTGCCGCGAGCTTCGTCGCGACGTCGGCCGCCTTCTCCCGCTCCGCCGCGACGATGTGCCCGGGCGCCTTCGTCAGGAACTTCTCGTTGGCGAGCTTCGCCTCGACGCGCTTCCTGTCCTGTTCGAACTTGCCGATCTCCTTCGACAGGCGCGCCCGTTCCTGGTCCACATCGATCAGCCCCGTCCCGTCTCAAAATCACGCACGAGCCCAACACGGGCGACGACAAGCGTCGCCCCTACAGCCGGTCGAGGCGCGTCAACTGCGCGTGTAGTGCCGCGAGCTTCGTCGCGACGTCGGCCGCCTTCTCCCGCTCCGCCGCGACGATGTGCCCGGGCGCCTTCGTCAGGAACTTCTCGTTGGCGAGCTTCGCCTCGACGCGCTTCCTGTCCTGTTCGAACTTGCCGATCTCCTTCGACAGGCGCGCCCGTTCCTGGTCCACATCGATCAGGCCCTTGAGCGGCACGAGCACCTTCAGTTCGCCCACGAGATGCACGGCGGCGGGCGGCGCCTCGGCGTCGTCCGCGAGCCACTCGATGTCGTCGATGCCGGCGAGGCGTCGCAGCAGGGTGTCCGTGGCGGCCAGCCGCTCGCGGTCGACGGCGTCGCCGCCCTGCAGGAGCAGCGCGATGCCGAGCCGCGGCGCCACGCCCATCTCGCTGCGAATCGTGCGGATGCCGACGACCACCGCTTGCAGCCATTCGATGGCGGCGCTCGCTTCGAGATCGTCGTCGAGGTCGTCCGGGTGCGGGAGAGACGTGAGCATGATCGTCTCCCCGGCGCCCCCGGTGGCGGCGTTCCGTTCGCGCCACAGGGTCTCGGTGATGTACGGCACCAGCGGGTGGGCCGCGCGCAGCAGCACGTCGAGCACCTCGAGCAGGGTCTGGCGTACGCCCCGGGCGCTGGCGGCGTCGGTGCTCTCGTCCCAGAGCACCGGCTTGGTCAGTTCGAGGTACCAGTCGCAGTATTCGCGCCAGGCGAACTCGTAGACCGCATTGGCGTACAGGTCGAAGCGGTAGGTCCCGACGGCGCGGTCGACGGCCAGCAGCATCTCGCGCGCCCGCGCCCGGATCCACCGGTCGGCGGGGCCGAGGTGCACGGGGCCGTCGGTGGCGTCCGCCGTGCCGACGTTCATCAGCACGAACTTGGTCGCGTTCCAGAGCTTGTTGCAGAAGTTGCGGTACCCCTCGACCCTCGACAGGTCGAAGTTGACGTCCCGTCCTCCGGGCGAGGCGAGGGCGCAGTAAGTAAAGCGCAACGCGTCGGTCCCGTAGGGCGGGATGCCGTTCGGGAAGTCGCGCTTCGTGGCCGCTTCGATACGCGCGGCCATCTGCGGTTGCGGCAGGTCGGCGGTGCGTTTGGCGATGAGGTCGGGCAGCGCGATGCCGTCCACGATATCGAGGGGGTCGAGCCCGTTGCCGCGGCTCTTCGACATCTTGGCGCCGTCGGCGTCCCGGACCAGCCCGTGGATGTAGACCGTCTCGAACGGCACCTCGTCCATGAAGCGCAGCGTCAGCATGATCATCCGCGCGACCCAGAAGAAGATGATGTCGTGGCCGGTGACGAGGACATCGGTGGGGTGGAAGCGCGCGAGGTCCGGCGTGCGCTCCGGCCAGCCGAGCGTCGCGAACGTCCACAGGCCGGAACTGAACCAGGTGTCCAGCACGTCCGGATCCTGGGTGAGCGTCACGTCGGCGTCGAGCCCCGCGCGCTGCCGGGTATCGGCTTCGTCGCGGCCGACGTGGATGTTGCCGGCATCGTCGTACCAGGCGGGAATCCGGTGTCCCGACCATTGCTGGCGACTGATGCACCAGTCCTTCACGTCCCGCATCCAGGCGAAGTAGACGTTCTCGAACTGCTTCGGCACGAACTGGATGCGGCCGTCCTCCACCGCCGCGATCGCCGGCGCCGCCAGCGGTGCGATATCCACCCACCACTGGTCCGTCAGCCAGGGCTCCAGGATGGCCTTGGAGCGGTCGCCGCGGGGGATGGCATGGCGGTGGGGTTCGACCGAGTCGAGCAGCCCTTGGCTTGTGAGCTCGATGACGATCTTTCGGCGCGCCTCAAAGCGGTCGAGGCCCCGATAGTGCGTGGGTGCGTTATCGTTGACGGACGCGTCGGCGTTGAACACGTTCAGCAGCGGGAGGTCGTGACGCTGGCCGACCTCATAGTCGTTGAAGTCGTGGGCCGGGGTGATCTTGACGCACCCGGTGCCGAACTCCGGGTCCACGTGCGTGTCGGCGACGATGGGCAGTTCGCGCCCGACGATGGGCAGGCGTGCCCGGCCGCCGACCAGGCTCCGGTAGCGTTCGTCGTCGGGATGCACGGCGACCCCCGTATCGCCAAGCAGGGTTTCCGGACGGGTGGTGGCCACGACCAGGTAGTCGGCGCCTGCGGCGGTCCGCGCACCGCCGAGGAGCGGGTAGCGGATGTGCCAGAGGTGCCCGTCCTCCTCCGCGCTCTCCACTTCGAGGTCCGATACGGCCGTCTGCAGCGCGGGGTCCCAGTTCACCAGCCGCTTCTTCTTGTAGATGAGGCCGTCGTCGTAGAGGCGCACGAACACCTCGCGCACGGCCGTCGAGAAGCCCGCGTCCATGGTGAAGCGTTGGCGGCCCCAGTCCACCGAGGAGCCCATGCGGCGCAGCTGGCGCGAGATCTCGTCGCCGTGCCGCTCGTACCACTCCCACACGCGGGCCATGAACGCGTCGCGCCCGATGGCCTCCGGGTCGACGCCCTCCGTTGCGAGTTGCCGCTCGACCAGCATCTGCGTGGCGAGGGCCGCGTGGTCGGTGCCCATCTGCCACAGCGTGCTCCTGCCGCGCATGCGCTGGTAGCGGATGAGGGCGTCCATCAGGGTGTGCTGGAACGCGTGGCCGAGGTGCAGCCGCCCGGTCACGTTCGGCGGGGGAATCGCGATGCAATAGGGCTCGCCATGGCCGGCCGGGGCGAACCAGCCCCGTGCCTCCCACTCTTCGTAGAGGCTCCACTCGATGGTCTGCGGATCGAAGGTGTTGTCCATCCCTAACGGGCTCTCCGCTCTTCTGTGGCGCAGACCTTACCGTGCTTCCCAGTCGTCGAGGTCGTGGTGAAACAGAGGATAACCGCGCTCGCGGTAGTGGCGGTACCGTGCACGCCCACCGGCGCGCTCGGGCGCGGTCACCACCTCGGCGACACGCTCGAACCGGGCGAAGAACTCCGGCACGTCGTCAGCCAGGTTGACCAGCACGTCATCGGTACCTGGCGCCGGTTCACCGTGACCGATCCGGATGGGCGCGCGCGCCGCGTCGGCCGCGGGCGCGAGGGAGTGCGGCGCGAAACGGTCTTCGGGATAGGCCCACATGAGGTCGTCGAGCATGGCGTCGAGTTCCTCGGAAGCGGTGCGGATGTGCACCTGCTGTCCGGCGTGGATGGCGCGCAGGGCGAGGCGACAGGCGAAGCGGTACTTGGCGTCGATGTCGACGTCGGGGAGCAGGTAGAAGTCCACCCGTGTCACGGTGCGGCGCCACCGGCGGCTCGGTCGAGCAGGTACTGGAAGAGGAGCGGCACGGGCCGGCCCGTCGCACCCTTGCGGGCGCCGCCGCGGTACGCGGTCCCGGCCACGTCGAGATGCGCCCAGCGGTAGTCGCCCGCGAACCGGGACAGGAAGCACGCGGCGGTGATGGACCCCGCCGGCCGCCCGCCGATGTTCGCCATGTCGGCGAAGTTGCTCTTGAGCTGCTCGTGGTATTCGTCCCACAGGGGCATGGGCCACGCCCGGTCCCCCGTGAAGCGCCCGGCGGCGGCGAGTTCTTCCCCGAGCCCGCCGTCGTTCGCGTACAGCGCACTGGCGTGCGCCCCCAGTGCGGTCACGCAGGCGCCCGTCAACGTGGCGACATCCACCACGGCCTGCGGTTCATAGCGCTTGGCGAACGTCAGCGCGTCGCAGAGGAGCATCCGTCCCTCGGCGTCGGTGTTCAGGATCTCGACGGTCAGTCCGGACATCGTGGTGACGATGTCGCCGGGACGCGAAGCCTTGCCGCTCGGCATGTTCTCGGCGGCCGCGAGGATCGCGACCACGTTGATGCGGAGCTTCGCCATGGCCGCGGCCCGGAGCGCTCCGGCGACGCTTGCCGCTCCGCACATGTCGAACTTCATCTCGTCCATGGCGGCGCCGGGCTTGATGCTGATCCCGCCGGTGTCGAAGGTGACGCCCTTGCCGACGAGGACGACCGGAGCGTCGTCTGCGTCCGTCCCGACGTAGCGGGCGACGATGAGCTTGGCCGGGGTATCGCTGCCGCGGGTCACCGACAGGAAGGCGCCCATCCCGAGTTCGGCCATCTCCTCTTCGTCGGTCACCTCGACCGTGACGTTGGCGAGTCGTGCGAGTTTGCGCACGGCCGCCGCCAGGTACGTCGGCGTGCACACGTTCGGCGGCTCGTTGCCGAGGTCGCGGGCCAGGGCCATGCCGGCGTCGAGGGCGTTGGCGTGGCGCACGGCGCGCGCGACCTCCGCGCGCTCGCCCGGCTCCGCCAGGACGGCCACGCGCGTGACGCGCCTGTCCTCGTTCGGTTGGCTCTTGTGTTCGTCGTAGCGATACAGGGCGGAGGAGAGCGCGCCGAGCGCGTGGCGGGTCTTCCAGTAGGTGTCTGCCGCGCCCGTCCCGTCCGGTGCGGTTGCGTCCATCTCGTTCAGGCACCAGACGGCGTCCGACACGGACAGCCCGCGCAGGGCCGCTACCGCCTCGTTGACGCGCTTGCGGTATTGCTTGCTGTCCCCGTCCCCGGCCGCAGGCACGGCCACGAGGTGCTCGACCGCGGTCGGGATGGGCAGGACCACGGTCTTCGACGGACTCTGTTCGAGCGCGTGGGTCACGAACGCTTCGACGCCGAGTTCGGCCGCCACGGCCCGTGCCCGCTCGCGGGTCAGGACCAGGCACCCGGTGCGCAGGTCGGCCGGATTTCCGGTCTTCGTCGAGTACTTCATGGGGCATTCCGTGGCGAAGCGTCAGGAGTTGACAGGCGTTGGGCACTGTCCGCGAACGAGTGTATCCGATCGCGCGCGAACCTACGGTTCGCGTTCGAGTTGCTGCGCAACTGCGCGAACCTGCGGTTCGCATTCGAGTTGCTGCGCAACTCGTGGTGGGGTGAGCCTCCCTGGCGGGACGCGTTCGAGGGGCTGTGCGCCTGGACCAGGCTGATCGGGCAATGGTCCCGTGGGTGAACCGGTACACTTGGACTCGAGATGGTCGTAGCGTTCCGATATGTGAGCCGGGAACTCCTGCTGGTGTTCGCGCTCACGTTCGTCACGCTGCTCGTCGTCGCGCTCGGTGGTCGGTTCATCGGCTATCTGCAGGACGCGGCGCTTGGACGTTACTCGGCGGATGCGCTGTTCACCCTGCTCGGCCTGCGGCTCCCGGAGTTCGTGCAGATGACGGTGCCGTTCGCCTTCTTCATAGCGGTGCTGCTCACCTTCGGTCGCCTGCACGCGGAGCGTGAATTCGCCGTGCTGCTCGCCGCCGGCGCGAGACCGCGGCGGATGCTCGGTTGGCTGTGCGCGGTGACGCTGCCCATCGGTGCGGTGGTCGGCGGTCTGTCGCTCGCCGTTACGCCCATGGCGGCGCGGGCGTTCGCGGAGCTCGCCACCGCGCAGCGCGTCTCCAGCGAGTTCGAAGCCCTCACGGCGGGCACGTTTCACGACTTCGATCTGGCCCGGCGCGTGACCTATGCGCGGGAGGTCAGCGCGGACCGGCGCCGCCTGGTCGACGTCTTCACCGACGAGCGGCGCGCCGGGGGCACCCACGTCGCGGTGTGGGCGGAGGCCGGCAGTCAGTACGTCGCCGGCGAGACCGGCAGCAGGTTCCTGGTGCTCGAGAACGGCACGCGCTACGAAGGGGCACCCGGCGCGGCGGACTTTCGGGTCGTCGCGTTCGACCGGCTCGGCCAGCGCGTCGAACGCGACCCGCTGCGCCGTTCGCGCATCGACCCGCGCACGCTGCCGACGGACGAGCTGTCCGGGACGGACCCCGAACGCGTGGCCGAGTTGCATTGGCGCATCGGCCTGCCGGCACTGACGGTGATCGGGGCGTTCTGCGCCTTCGGCCTCGCCCGCGTGCGCCCGCGTGCCGGCCGTTTCGCACGGATCGTGCCCGGCGTGCTGCTGTTCGCGGGGTACTACCTGCTGTGCGTGGTCCTGCAGAGCGCGATCGCGGACGGGCTCGTGCCGGCGGCGGTGGGTCTCTGGCCGGTACACGCCGCGATGGTGCTGGCCGCGGTGTTCCTGGTCCGACGCGCCTACCGGCCGCTATGACGATTCTGACGATGGACCGTTACCTCGCGCGGACGGTGGCCGTAACGGTGGTCGTGGTCCTCGTGTGTTTTGTCACGCTCACGACGTCGTTTTCCCTGGTCGAGGAAATGCGCGAAGAAGAAGCCGCCTACGGCTTCGGGGACGCCTTCGCCTACGTCCTGCACACGGTGCCGCGCCGCGTCTACGAGCTCGTCCCCTACGTGATCTTCCTGGGCGTGCTGATCGGGCTCGGCACGCTTTCGGGCAACTCGGAGGTGACGGTGCTGCGCGCCGCCGGCGTCTCGCTCTGGCGTATCTACGGTCCGCTGGCGGTGGTGGTCGCGTTGGCTTCGGGCGTCGCGTTCGCCCTTGGGGAGTACGTCGCGCCGCGCGTCGAGGCGCGCGGCGAGTTGCTGCGCGCCCAGGCGCTGCACGGGTCGGAGACGGTCTATCTCGCCGGCTACTGGTACCGGGAGGGGCGGGTCTACTCGCACATGGAGGGGCTCGGCGGCGGCGATCGGGTGCTCGGCGTGACCCAGTTCGAACTCGACGACGACAAGCGTCTGCGGGAGCTGCGGCGGGCGGAATTCGCGACCCACGACGGGGAAGAGGGGGGGTGGCGGCTGCACAACGTGCATGCCACGGAGCTTGAGGACGAACGCACGGCCACCACCCACGCCGATGAACTGCCGTGGCACGCGGAAGCCGACTTGCGGCTGCTCTCGGCGCAGGCGCTGGTGGACCCGCGCAAGCTGTCGATCGCCGATCTCATGTTCCAGATCCGGTACATGGATCGCGAGGGCCTGCACGCCGTTCGCTATCGGTTGGCCTTCTGGAACAAGGTGCTGCAGCCGCTCGCGGCCCTTGGGCTGGCCCTGGTGGCGGTCGGCTTCGTCGTGGGGCCCCTGCGGGAGGCGGGCATGGGCACGCGGATCGCTGCCGGCATCCTGGCGGGGCTCTTCTTCAAGTATCTTCAGGATCTCCTGGCCCCCGCGAGTCTCGTCTTCGGTATCGAGCCCTGGCTGGCGGTGACGATCCCCGTCGGCGTCTCCTGGGCGGCGGGGGCCGTGCTGGTGCGCAGGGCTGCCTGACGGGCCGCGCAAACCGAATTGCTGCCCGGTCCGACAAGCTCATAGAATCCGTGCCTCGGGGCGCTCGCCCCGAGCGGTCGGGCGATGGGGGCGAGGTCGAAACGATGTCGAAACAGGGTGCAGGTGCGATGCCGGAAGCCACGGTCGGCGAAGTCGGGAGTGTCCGGGAGCGATTCGATGTCGTTCGCGCGGAAGTGGGCAAGGTGCTCGTGGGGCAGGACGACCTCCTCAACCGGTTGCTGCTGGCACTCCTGGCTGACGGACACGTATTGCTGGAAGGCGTTCCCGGCCTCGCCAAGACGCTCGTCGTGGCGACGCTCTCGCAGGCCATCGAGTGCAGCTTCTCCCGTATCCAGTTCACGCCCGACATGCTGCCGGGCGACGTGACCGGCACGCAGATCTTCAACCCGCGCGAGGGCACGTATTCGGTCAAGAAGGGACCGGTGTTCGGCAACCTCGTGCTGGCCGACGAGATCAACCGCGCGCCGGCGAAGGTCCAGGCCGCGCTGCTCGAGGCGATGCAGGAGCGGCAGGTGACGCTCGGCGAAGAGACGTTCCCGCTGGCAGCACCGTTCCTCGTGATGGCCACGCAGAACCCCATCGAACAGGAAGGGACGTATCCGCTGCCCGAGGCGCAGCTCGACCGCTTCATGATGAAGCTCAAGGTGGGCTACCCCAGCAAGGACGACGAGGTGCGGGTGATCGACCGCATGGCGGGTTCGGGCCGCGAACCCGTGGCGAGCCCCGTGCTGACCGGCACGGACATCCTCACCGCGCAGGAAGTGGCGCGTCAGGTGTTCGTCGACGACAAGGTGAAGCGGTATGCGGTGGAACTCGTCGCGGCGACGCGGGATCCGGCGGCGGCCGGCATGCCCGAACTGGCCAACCTGATCGAATACGGGGCGTCCGTGCGCGGCTCGCTCAACCTCGTGAAGCTCGCGAAGGCGCATGCGCTGCTCGCGGGGCGGGACTACACGAGTCCCCACGACGTGAAGAGCATCGCGGTCGACGTGCTGCGACATCGCGTGGTGGTGACCTACGAGGCGGAGGCCGAAGGCCGCGACTCGGACGACATCGCGGGGACGATTCTCGCCAACGTCGAGGTACCCTGAACGTGGGCGTTGGCGCGCCGGCCCGGGAAGCGGGCATGGCCCGGCGCTGCGCCGCGGAGCCGGCGGCGCCCGGCACACGGGGGATCTGGCCCGCGCACGACCAGCACAAGGAGTGGCGCGCTGCCGCTTGGGCAACGCCACGGACAGCATGCTTCCCGCGGAGATCGTAAAGCAGGTCCGGCGCATCCAGCTGCGGACCGGCCGGCAGGTGGCCGATGTGCTGGCTGGCGCATACGTGTCCGTGTTCAAGGGGCGCGGCGTCGAGTTCGACGAGGTGCGCCCGTACATCCCCGGCGACGACGTGCGCAGCATCGACTGGAACGTGACCGCGCGCGTAGGGTCGCCGTACGTCAAGCGTTACGTCGAGGAGCGCCAACTCACCGTGCTTCTGGTGGCGGACATGAGCGCGTCCCTCGACTTCGGCTCCGCGGCGCGCTCGAAACGGGAAGCGGCCGCGGAGCTCTCGGCATTGCTGGCGTTCTCCGCGATCTACAACGACGACAAGGTCGGGCTGCTGCTCTTTCATGGCGAGGTGGACCAGTTCATTCCGCCGCGCAAGGGGGGCAAGCATGCGCTGCGCGTGGTGCGCGAGGTCCTTGCGCGGGGTCGCGAGGAGTTTCCGGACGCGCCGCGCGGCCTGCGCCGGCGGCGGATGCTGTCCGAACTCCCCGGGGCGGTCCGGGCCCACTTTGCGCGGGTGGCGTCGGCCACCCGCGGCGGCGCGGCAGGGCGGGGCCGGAGCGCCACCGACATCGCGCAGGCGCTCGAGTTCTGTCGTCGCGTGCTGCCGCGGCGCGCGGTGCTGTTCCTGATCTCGGACTTTCTCGACGACGACTACCTCGAGGCCGTGCGGGGGGCCAACCGCAAGCACGACGTGGTGGCGGTGCGGGTGACCGACCCCCGCGAAGCCGCCTTCGACCCGGTGGGACTCGTGACGCTGCAGGACGCCGAGACCGGCGAGCGACGGCTGGTGGATACGCAGTCGGGCGAACTGCGCGCGGCCGTTGCGGCCGCGGCGGCGGGGCGCAAGGAGGCCCTGCATCGCGGCATGCGCGGCGCCCGCATCGACGTGATCGAGGTCGACGCGGCACGCCCGGTGATCGAGCCGCTGCTGGCGTTCTTCCGCATGCGCGAGCGGAGGATTCGGCATTGAGCCCCTGCGTCCACAACGTGGCAGCGAGAGCGTGGACGCGCGTGCGACGCGTGGGCGTGCTCGCGGCGTTCACGCTCGCCGCATGTGCGCCGGGCGACCCGGAGTCCGAGTCCGGCGGCGCAACGGGAGGCACCCTGGAAGACGCTTCGACGGAAGTGCTGTCGAGCGTGACCGAGGAAGGCCCGGTGCGCGCGACCGTCACGCTTGCGCCGGCGACCCCCCGGCTGGGCGACCCGCTGACGCTGTGGCTCGAGGTGGCCGCCGAGGCGGGCGTATCGGTCGAGATGCCGGAGTTCGGCGAGGCGCTCGACCGGTTTTCCATCCTGGACTTCGCCCCGCGGCGCGAGACGACTGAGGACGGCGGCACGGTCGCCAGCCAACGCTACACCCTGCAGGCGCCGATGAGCGGTCGGCTGCGCGTTCCCGCCTTGCGCATCGAGTATGTCGACGAGCGCGACGGGGCGGACGACGGTTCCCGCGAACTCATGACCGACGAGATCGCCTTCGCAGTGGCTTCGGTGTTGCCCGAGGGAGCGGTGGTGGACGCCCTGCTGCCGGCGCGGGCCGCGTTGCCGGAGGATCGGGACGGGTGGTTCGCGACATGGTGGCCGGTGCTCCTGGCGCTCGTCCTGGCCGTGGGTGCCGGCCTGTGGGGGGTTGCCGCCTGGCAGCGGCGCGCCGTCGCGCGGTCGCGGGTCACCGCACACCAGCGCGCGATGCAGCGGCTGCGGGAACTCGAACAGCGCGGCTTTCCGCGCACGCAGGAGGCCGATGCCTGGTACGTGGAACTCTCCGACATCGTGCGTCGCTACGTCGAGGATCGCTACGCGGTGCGCGCCCCGGAACTCACGACGGAGGAGTTCCTGGTCGAGGCGCGGCGCTCCTTCTCGGGTTCGCACCGTGACCTCCTGAGCGCGTTCCTGGCACGCTGCGACCGGGTCAAGTTCGCGCGCTACAGCCCCGAACGGCGTGAGTCGAGCGAGGCCCTGTCCGTGGCGCGGCAGTTCCTGGACGAGACGCAGTCGGAGCCCGCGGCCGCGGTCCGCGAGGCTGCTTGAGGTGGAAGGCTTGAGCGCTCTGGAGTTCCGCGAGCCGGCGCTGCTGCTGCTGGCCCTGCTCGCGATCCCGGTGTACCTGCTCGCACGTCGCGCATCGGGACGGGTCGTGTTCTCTTCGCTGGCGCTGCTCCCGCGCGGCAGTCGCGGTCTGCGGGCCCGCATCGCCTGGCTGCCGGATGCGGCGCTCGCACTGGCCCTGGTCGCCCTCGTCGTGGCGGCGGCGGGGCCGCGCGTGGGGGAGCGGTTCAGCCGCGTCCACCGGGAAGGCATCGCGATCATGATGGTGGTCGACGTGTCGGGGTCCATGCGCGCGCTCGACCTGTCGACCGGCGAGCGCGAACGCACGCGCCTGGAGGCGGTGCAGGACGTGTTCGAGGCGTTTGTCCTGGGCGGTGGCGGTCTGCCGGGACGCCGCGACGACGCCATCGGGCTGATCCGCTTCGCCGGGTATGCGGACACGGCGGCGCCGCTGACCCTCGACCACGAGAACCTGGCCGCGATCGCCCGGGACCTCGAGATCGTGCGCGAACGGTCCGAGGACGGCACTGCCATCGGCGACGCCCTCGGTCTTGCCGTGGAGCGGCTGCGAGGTTCGTCGGCCACCTCCCGCATCGTGCTGCTGCTGACCGACGGCGTGCACAATGCGGGGGTGGAGACACCGGTCGCGGCCGCGGAACTCGCGCGCGCGATGGGTATCAAGGTCTACACGATCGGGGCCGGAACCACCGGGCTCGCGCCGGTGCGCGTGGAGGACCCGCGCACGGGCCGCAGTGCCCTGCGGGCGGTCTCGGTGGAGGTGGACGAGGGCATGCTGGCCGACATCGCGGACCGGACGGGCGGGCAGTTCTTTCGTGCGAACAACGCCGATGCCCTGATCCGCGTCTACGAGCAGATCGACCGGCTCGAACGCACGCGCATCTCGGAGGACCGGTTTCGGCAATACGACGAACTGTTCGCGATTCCCCTGGCGCTCGGACTGGTGCTCGTGGTCGCCGGCTGGCTCACGCGGGTCGCCGTGTTTGCGAGGCTGCCGTGATCGACGCCTTCGTCTTTGCGGAACCGTTGCGGGTGCACCTGGTCTGGTTGGCGCTCGCCGTGGTGGCGGCCTGCGCCTTCTTCGAGTTTCGCGGTGCGGACCGGCTGCGCCGCTTCGTGTCCCCGGCGATGCAGGAGCGCCTCGCCTGGCGGCAGACACCGCTGCGGCGCGGCACAAAGCTTGCGCTGATCCTGTTGACGCTGCTCCTTGGCGTCGTGGCGCTGATGCGGCCGCAGACGCCCGGCGGCACCGAGACCATCGACCGCGGCGTCCGGGCGGACATCATGGTGGTGCTGGACGTCTCGAAGAGCATGCTCGCCGAAGACGCCGCGCCGAGTCGCCTCGCCCGCGCCAAGGCCGAGATCACGGAGTTCATCGAACGGGTGCGGGATCAGCGCGTCGGACTGGTGGTCTTTGCGGGACGGGCGAGCGTCAAGAGTCCGCTGACCTCCGACTACGGCTTCTTTCGCCTGGCGTTGCGGGATGTGGGTCCCGGCTCCGTGTCCCGCGGCGGCACCCGCATCGGCGACGCGATGCGCAAGGCCGTCGCCGCGTTCGGCGCGAACCGGAGCACGCCGCGCATCATGCTGCTCATCACGGACGGGGAAGACCACGACTCCTATCCGCTCGACGCCGTGCAGGACGCCGTCGCCGCCGGCGTGCGGGTCGTGGCGATCGGATTCGGCAGCGAGACGGGCAGCGAGATCCTCGTGACGGACCCCGACAGCGGCGCCCGTCGGCCGCTGACGGATGGCGACGGCAACCGGGTGCGCTCGCGGCTCGACGGCGACCTGTTGCGCCGCATCGCGCTGGAAAGCGAAGGCGTCTACGTACCCGCCGGAACCTCCGCGGTGGACCTCGACTCCATTGTCGAGGCCTGGGTCGCACCGTTGGTCACGGACGCCTCGGCCCGGGTCGTGCGGCGTAAAGCGGTCGAACACTACCGCTGGTTTGTGCTGGGAGCGCTGCTCTCTCTCGTCGCCGCCGTCTGGGCGGCGAGCGGCGGCGCGTCTGCGCCGGTGCCTGGGCGCGCCACGCGGGAAGCGGCGGCATGAAGGTGCGCGCGCGCCGGTGGGTGCTGCTGCTCGGCATGCTGTCGACAGGGACCGCGCCGACGTACGGCGCGGCGGGCCCTGGTCCGGCGGACGGAGTGGGAGAGGCTGCAGGCATCGCCGACGTCCGGGCCGGCGAGGTGACCCCCGCGGCCGGCGATGCCGCGGACGAGGCTTCGGCAGAGCCCGCCAAGGCCCGGGAGGACGTTTGGGAAGGCAACCCGCGCGGCCAGTACAACCACGCGCTCGGGAGATTGGCCGAGGGCGCGTTCGCCGAGGCCGCCGCGGGTTTTCTCGGCGCGCG
This sequence comes from Candidatus Azotimanducaceae bacterium, assembly GCA_965248075.1. Lineage (GTDB taxonomy): Bacteria > Pseudomonadota > Gammaproteobacteria > Pseudomonadales > Azotimanducaceae > VXNE01. The sequence continues at coordinate 324,833 of CBDFIL010000002.1, forward strand.
GGACGCGGCGGGTCCCGACCCGGAGTTGCGCTACCGGGCGGCGTTCAATCTCGGTCTCGCGCTGGCGGGAGAGGCCGATGCGGCCGCCGTCGCGGCCCCCGACGCCGTGGAGGACCGTATCGAGACCCTGCGCGACAGCGCCGCCTGGTTCCACGACGCGGTGCGCCTCGCGCCGGAGGGTGACGACGACGCCCGCGTCAACCTGGAGGTCGTGCTGCGCCGCATCGCGCAGCTCGCGGACCAGCTGAATGCCGGCCACGGGCTCGAAGCGCGGCTGGATCGCGTCATCGATGACCAGCGCGGGGTGCGCGACCGGCTGCGCCACCTCCTCGCGGAAGTGGAGGCGGAAGGGGCGACGGCCGAGCCGACGGGGTTCCAGGACGCCTTCGAGGCACTCGCCGTACAGGAACGGACGCTGCTTGCGGAGGCCGCCGACATCGCGGACCTGGCCGCGGAGGAACGCACGCACATCGAGAACCAGGGCGACGACGCCGCAACGCCGGAACAGCGCGCCCGCGCCCTGCAGCTGGCGAGCATGGACGACTACCTCGGACGGGCGCGACAGTCGTTGAACGACACGCGCCGACGGCTGCGGCGTCTCGAGGGAGAGCGCGCGCACCGCCGGGGCGATGCCGCCCTGGCGGAGCTGAAGCGCGCACGGGAGCAACTGCTGGATCCGGTGGCCGTGCTCAAGGCCGTGGTCCGCGACGAACTGTCGTTGCTGGGCCATACGCAGGCATTGGCGGCGTTCTCGCAGGTCGAGATCGGCGTGGAGGCCGGACTTCCGCGGCCGGCGCCGCCGTGGCTGACGGGGCGGCACCTGACGAACCGACAGGAGGACGCGGCGGCTCGTACCGGCGGGGTCCTGCGGCAGATGGAGGCCCTGCGGGACGCGCCCGAGGACGCCGACACCGATCCGCAGACATCGCGCACCCTGCATTCGGCCCGCGCGGCGACGCCGCATGTCGAGTCCGCGCTCGCAGCGATGCGCGCGGCGCTCTCTGCGCTGGAGAACAGCGCGTTCGCGAACGCGGCGGGCGAAGAGGCGCAGGCTGTGCGCTCCCTCAATCAAGCGATCGAGCGCTTCGCGGGACTGCGCGACCTGATCGAGCTGGCCCATGCGGACCAGGGGCGCGCGGTTGCGCTGCTGACGCCGCCGGCGCAGGAAGACGCAACGGTCGCGGAGCTCACCACCGTCGAACGCGCGCGCCTGGTGAGCGATGCCGTAGGCGACAACCGCAACCGCCTGGCGCGCATCGAGACCCTGTTGCAGGACGCCCTCCCTGGCGCGGCCGGGGAGGAAGCGGACGCCGCGGAGGCCGAAGCGGCGGCACAACGCTACGAACGTGCGGAGGCACTGCGTGTCGACGCCCTGCGGGCACTGGAGACGCTTGCAGGAGAACTGCGGGCCGCCGCCGAGTCGAGGCCAGCCACGCCCCTGCCACCGGCGCGCGATGCGCTCGGTCACCTCGAAGCGTTGCGGCGCCTGTTTTTCAGTATCGTCGAGCACCTGCAGGCATTGCTCGCCGAGCAGACCGAGACGCATGACGATACCGCCACCCTGCAGTTCCAGTCGCAGGTGGACGAACTCGTGCCCGAACTGGGGTTGGTCGAGGAGCGGCAAGCCGGCCACACGGCGATGGCGGATGCGCTCGCCGGTGCCCTGGCGAACCAGGCGGATCAGGCCAACGCCGCGTCCGGGGCGCAGACGGCCGGCGCCGGCGCAACGGGCGGTACGGACGCCGACATGGCGGCGGAGACGGCGGACCAGGCGCAGGCTGCCGCCGCGGCGGCAGGGGAGGTGCGTGCGGCGGCGGGGCGCATGCAGGGCGCGCGGGTGGTGCTCGCGGATGCGGCCGAACGCGCGGCGTCCATGTCTCCCGATCTTGAGCCCGCGCTCACGGATCAACTCGCGGCCCTGGAGCACGTGGAGAACGCGATCCGGCTGTTGCAGCCTCCGCAGCAGAACGACGAAGGCGGGGACGACGGCTCCGGACAGTCTGGCGGCCAGGTGGCGCAGGCGGAGCCCCCGCAGGATGCAGAACGCATGTCGCAGCGCCAGGCCCTGCGGCGGCTGCAGGCCATCAGCGACCGCGATGCCCAGCGTCAGCGCGAGCGCGGGCAGGAGGCCGGCCAGCGGGTGCCGGTGGAGAAGGACTGGTGAGCGGCAGGATCCTGCTCGCGGCCGCCGTTCTTGCGGCGTCGGTCAGCGCCGCCGGGCAGGCCCTGCGGCTCGAAGTCGACACCGAGGAGATCTACGCGGGGTTGCCGTTCGTGCTGTCCGTGTCCGCGTCCGGCTTCCAGGAAGAGCCGGCGCCGGATCCGCCGCAGCTGGCCATCGATGGCGCCAGGGTGACCTACCTCGGCATGACCCCGAACGTTTCGCAACAGATACAGATCGTCAACGGGCGCCGGTCAGAGTGGAAGGAGGTGACCTTCGTCTACCGGTGGCGGGTGCAGCCGGAGCGGTCCGGCCGCTACACGGTACCGGCGCTGACGGTGGTCCAGGGGGTGTTGTCGGCCGTCAGCCAGGTGGCTGCGTTCGACGCCGGCGAGATCGAACGGGCCGGAGACATGTTCGTGCGGATGCGTCTCCCGGAGCGCCCGGTGTGGGTGGGCGAGACCTTCGAGGTGGTCGTCGAGTGGGTCATTGCCCGGGATGTCGAGAGCTACGAGTTCGTCGTGCCCCTGTTCGACGTCGAACATCTCCGGTTCGAGCCGCCGGCGGGGGAAGGTCGCACGGTGGCGTTCCCCGCCGGTGCGGCCGAGGTCGCGCTGCCGATGCTGCGGGATACCGTGGTCGAGGACGGCGTCTCCTACACACGCCTGCGCTTCCCGGCCCGTGTCAGTGTCGGGCGCCCCGGTACGCTGGATCTGGAGCCGGTCCGGGTTGCGGCGCGGCTGAAGTCGGGAACCTACCGCGACGCGTTCGGATTCCGCCGTTCACGCACCGCGCTCTTCCAGGCGCAGGGGGAGCGTGCGCGACTGGTCGTGCGTGGCTTGCCGGAGGCGGGCCGGCCAGCGGGCTTTGTCAATGCGATCGGTACGGGTTTCTCGATCGCGGTCGCGGCGAGCCGCAGCGTCGTGCAGGTGGGCGATCCCATCGAGTTGAGCGTCGTCGTCACCGGCGACGGGGATCTCGAGGGCCTGAGCCTGCCGGCGCTCGACGGGGAGGGGGGGCTCTCGCCCGTGCTCTTTTCCGTCCCGGACACGCGGCCATTCGGTGTCGTGGACGAGCAGGAGAACGCCAAGACCTTCGAGGTCACCGTACGCGTGCGGAGCGCCGAGGCCAGCGAGATTCCGCCCATCGCCCTCGTCTATTTCGATCCCGTCGCCGGGAGCTACGCCACGACGCACAGTCGTCCGGTGGCCCTGTCGGTGGGGACGAGCGACGTGATCGGTGCGGCCGATGTGACGGTGGGGTCGCGCGCTCCAGGGGATGTGGGCGTCGGGCCGACCGCCGTCGGCGCGCCCGCCGTGACGAACAATGCGATCGCCTCGCTGATCGGTGCGGACATGTCCCTCAGCGGGCCGACGGCCACCCTTGCGCCGACCTGGGGATCGCGGGCGGCGGCGGTACCGATCGCTTTGCTGTACTTCGTGCCGCTCCTGATCGCGGGCCTGCACTTCTGGTGGATGCGTACGGCGGTCGGTCGTGCTCGACGCCGCGAGATCGCGGGGGCCCGTCGTGCCCTGGAGCGCGTGCTGGTCTCGGAGGACGCAGCCCGGGACGCGGCGCCGCGGGTGCTCGGTGCACTGCGGGCGCTTGCGGCGGCAGTGGAGTACGACAGCCCGGGGGACCCTGCCCGCCGGGGGGCCTCCCTCGGCGCGGTGATCGAGCGCCTGGAGACGACCGCGTTCGATCGGGGCGCCGGTCGGGATCCGCTGGACCCGGACACCGTGGAGGCGGTCAGGGCACTGATGCGGGAGTGGGCCGGCGGCAGCGGAGGCATGGGAGCCAGGGCGGGCTCGTTGATCTTCGCGGCTGCCGCGGGCTGCATGGCCCTCGGGGCCGGCGAACCGGCTGCGGCGGCGGAAACGGGGACAGCCGTGCAACTGGCAGATGCCCGGGAGACCTACCAGGCTGCGCTCGGCGAGGCGGATCGCGTGCGGCGTACGCGCCTGTTCTCCGCGGCGGAGCAGAGCCTTCGCACGCTGGCCGCCGGGCGGCCGGACGCGCCGGAACTGCTGGTGGACTGGGGCAATGCGGCCCTTGGGGCGGGGGACCGGGGCAGGGCGGTGCTCGCCTGGCGCCGCGCCCTCGCCGCCGACCCCGGTCACGAGCGTGCGGCGAAGAACCTGGCCTGGCTGCGCGACCGGGCCCCTGCCTGGCTGCCGCGACCCGCTACGGGGGGAGCGCTGGGCTCGCTCCTCTTCTGGCGCGGACGGCTGTCGGTCGCCCAACGACACTGGGTAGGCGCGGGTGCCTTCGCGGTGGGGGTGCTGCTCCTCGTTCCCTGGTCACGACGCCGTGCGCCGACGCTGCGACGACTGGCCGCGCTGCCCCTTCTCGTGTGGCTGGTGTCCACCGGGTCGGGGGTGCTGTCGACCGATGGTGCGGATGCCGCAGTGGTCCTGACCGCGGGCACATTGCGCTCGGCGGACAGCCTGGGCGCGCCGCCGGCCTTCGGGAATCCGCTGCCGGCGGGCGCGGAGGTAGCGGTTCTGGAGTCCCGTCCGGGATGGAAGCGGGTGGCGCTGGCGGATGGTACCCGGGGCTGGTTGCCGGCGAGCGTCATGGAGGCGGTGCGTCCCTGAGCGAGCATGGCCTGGCGCGGGCACTGCAGGGGACGGGCTTGTCCCGTCCCGTCTCGAACCCGGGCACGGTCCCGACGCGGGCGATGTAGGACTGTTCACGGTTCTGCAAGTGCTGTTTCGTGCATTTTGGCTGGGATGGTCAGTAGGCCGTTGCCTCCGGTGTTTCGAGGGGTTGGCGGGTTGGCGGGTTGCCGTGTTCGACGCACGTCCCGCCCGGGCGGGACGTGCGCGCGTTGCGCATCGCGCTACGGTCGCTACGCTCCCTGCGCGACGATGCGCAACGCGCGCCGTTCATGCCGGGGCGTGCTGCGGGTCGAACACCGTGCCGTCGCGCAGCATCGTGCAAGCCACGAACAGCAGACGGTCCGCGACCGAGCGCAGCGCGCGGTGGTGGCCGTGGCCGCGGGCGCGCAGCGCCTGGTATCGCGCCTTGCACGCCGGGTCTTTCTGCACCGCCCCGCTCGCCCAGTAGCCGAGGGCATCGCGCAGCTGGTCATGGACTGCGAGGCGGCGCGTCACGATGCGAACCCGGCCGGACTGTTTGGTGACCGGGGCCGCCCCGCCCAGGCAGCGCAGGGCGTGGTAGTCTCGTCGGCGCAGGGGATCATCCGCCTCTGCGAGCAGCGTGGCGAGGACGTACCTACCGACTCCCGGGATGGATCGCAGGATGGTCGCGTCGCGCTGCCCCTTCGCCTGCCCCGGCTGCGGATCCTCGCTGCCGGTGGTCGCCGGATCAGCGCCGCCGAGCTCCGCCAGGAACGCGTCGATCCGGGTCTGAGTCTCGGCGAGTTGCTTGACCACCACGGCCAGACGCTTGGTCAGCAGACGCATGTGCGTCTCCGCGGCGCGCATCGACGCCGGGTCTACGTCGAGCGGCCGTTGCGCCAGCCGGGCCTTCAGCGTGGCTGCGTCGAAGCGCTGGACCCTGTGCTTTTTCAACAAGTTGTCGTACGACGACAGGCGCATGCCGCGCGCTGCCGCTGGCGTCGGTACGCGCTTCCACAGCGCCATCGCCCACGGCGCCGCGAGGTCGTCCTCGACCACTTGGTTGAACGCCGGGTAGTAGCGCCACAGCAGGTCGCGCATGCGGTTGGTCAGCCGCACCCGCTCGCCTTTGAGTTCGTCGTGGGTCCGCGTCCACTCGCGCAGTTCGACGACCACCGGGGCGGACGCCTGTACCCGCCGCAGGCACTGTGGGTCGGTGCGCAGCGCCGAGGCCAGCACGCGCGCGTCGCGGCGGTCGTCCTTGGCGCCCGCCGGCGAGTACCGGTCGCGGAACCGGTCGAGCTGCTTCGGGTTGATCGCGTGCACCGCCAGGCCGTGCGCCAGCAAGCTCTCCACCACCGGACCGCGTGGCGTCTCGATCGCCACCCCGACCGTCTCGGACGGCGCCGCGGCAACCGTCTCGGCGATCCACGCCGCCATCGCCGCCAGCCCCGGCCCGCTGTGCGCGAACACGTTCTCGCCACGCACCGCGCCAGCGCCGTCGAGCACGCACACCTGGTGGTTCTGCCCACCCCAGTCCACGCCGACGTACCAGTTCAATTCGGACATCATGCCTCCTCGTCGTTGTTTCCCCCGATGCTGCAGGCATGCCGCGATGCTCACCTGTCCCTGTACTGGCGCTCGAGGCGCGGACTGTTCACTGGGCGTCCATCGCGGCAGAAAACCGCCGGGGCACGAGTCCTACGTCGGTGCTCGTGGCACAGGGGACGGGTGGTCGCTCCCGGCAGCTCTGCCCAGCTTCGCGGCGGTGCCACGAAGCTGTTCAGAAGCGTACAGGGGACGGGCTTGTCCCGTCCCGTCTCGAACCCGGGCACGGTCCCGGCGCGGGCGATGTAGGGGACGGGCTTGTCCCGTCCCGTCTCGAACCCGGGCACGGTCCCGACGCGGGCGATGTAGGGGACGGGCTTGTCCCGTCCCGTCTCGAACCCATGCACGGTCCCGGCGGCGGCGACAACACCGCATTTCTTCCAGACGAGCCCGGGCCTCGGGCCATGGACCGCGAGCCGCAGGTGCCTTAGGCTCCGGCGGCTCGCCCGTCACACAGTATTCGCCCCCCATGCAGCATCCGATCGAAAAGCCCCTGGGCACCCCCGTCGAGGAACTCGATACGCCGGCGCTGATCCTCGACCTCGAACGACTCGGCGCCAACATCGCGGCGTTCCGCGGACCCGCGCGGGCGGCGGCATGGGTACACAAGACCCCCGCGATCGCCCGCCGACAGGTCGCGCATCCCGCGGTCACGGGCATCGCGGTGCGCAGCATCACCGAGGCCGAGGTGTTCGCCGCCGCCGGATTCGAGGACATTCGCGTGCTGCGTCCGCAGGTGACGGAGCAGGGGCGGCGCCGCGCCGCCGCCCTGGCGCGCTCGGTCCGCGTGGTCTTCGAGGAGGATGTCCCCTTGTGGGGGGAAGATGCCCTGGCTGGCGCGGTGACCGTGTCCACGCGGGTCTCCAGTGTGCCCGAGGACGGGCGGGCGATCGTGGACTGCGGGCAGAAGGCGGTGGGCCGGGACTTCGGCGACCCGTCGATCCTGGGCCATGCTGACAGGACGGTGCATGTCGGCAGCGCCGAGCACGGGATCGTGCCGTTCTCGCCGAGCGAACATACCCTCGCGATCGGCGACTGGCTGCAACTCGTCCCCGCGGATACTGCAACGGTCTTCGCGCTGCACGACCGCGTCCATGCCGTGCGTGGCGGGGTCCTGGAAGCCGTGTGGCCGGTGTCGGCGCGGGGGGCGTTTTGATCGGTACGCCCGTCGAAGAGCTTGAGACGCCGGCGCTCGTGGTCGACCTCGACGCGCTCGAGCACAACATCGCCGTGATCGCCGACTACTACCGGAATCGTGCCATTCGACTGCGGCCGCACGGCAAGAACCACAAGGCGCCGCAGATACTCGCCATGCAGATGGCCGCCGGCGGTACCGTCGGCGGCGTGTGCGCCGCCAAGGTCTCGGAGGCGGAGGTGTTCGCCGCCGCGGGCGCCGGCAACGTGCTGATCGCGAACCAGGTGGTCGACACGGCGAAGATCGAGCGCCTCGCGGCGCTCGCGAAGCGGGTCGAGACCACCGTGGCGGTGGATTCGGAGGAGCAGGTAGAGCGCCTGGCCCGGGGCGCGCGAGCGCTTGGCGCGACCATCGGAGTGGTGGTGGAAGTCGACACCATGATGGGTCGGGGTGGGGTGCGCTCCATCGAACACGCCGTGGCCCTCGCCCGGCGCGTCGACGCGACGCCGGGGCTGCGGTTCCGCGGCGTGATGAGTCACCAGGTCCTGCGCGGGCCGGCGGACCGGACGCGCCGCTTCGCCGAGGGCGGCCGCTTCATCGAGCGCGCTCTCGCGGCCCGACGGGCCATCGAGGAAGCGGGGATCGCCGTGGATCTCGTGTCGACCGGCGAGTCCTGGAACTACGACGTCGCGGCGCAGTATCCCGAGGTCACGGAGATCGAAGGGGGCACCTATGTCTTCATGGAAGTGCCCTACGCGTACATGGGCGAGTTCCGCTTCGCGGTGCGTGTCATGGGGCGCGTCGTCGCCCGTCCCGATGCGCGCACGGCGGTCGGCGACGTGCCCATCGACGCCATCGGCGCGCCCAACGGCTTGCCGACGCTCGAGGGTCTCGACGGGGTACGGGTCACCGGGATCGATCACCACGGAGTCGTCCTGTCCGGCGACAGGGACCTGTCCCTGGCGCCCGGCGATCCCTTCTTTCTGCTCACCCATCAACAGGACGTCACCGTCAACCGCTGGGACCGCTTCCTCGGCATCCGCGACGGCGTCGTCGAGACCGTGATCGAAGCCTCTGCGCGGGGCTGCGTGCACTGAGGCGTCCCGGGGCCTGCCCCAGGCTCGCTTCGCGGTGCGACTACGCCGTCCAGCTGGCTGGACAATGTCGCGAGCGTCCGTCAGTCTCCCGCGCGCATGTGCATGGCTCTCCAGGAGGTACGGTGTCGTCGCTGAAACGGGTTCTCATTGCCAATCGGGGCGAGATCGCCATTCGCATCGCCAAGGCTGCGGCCGGCCTCGGCATGGAGTCTGTCGCGGTCTGCGCGCCCGTAGACGCGCTGTCGCTACATACGCGACTGACCACCGACGCGCGGGAGATCGGCGGCGATGGGAGCGGCGACCCGGTCGCAGCCTATCTCGACGTGGACGCGCTGATCCGTGCGGCGCACGACACGGGCTGTGACTGCGTGCATCCCGGTTACGGGTTCCTCGCCGAAAACGCGGCCTTCGCGGAGCGTTGCGCGCAGGAGGGACTGACGTTCGTCGGTCCGAGCCCGGCCGCACTGGCCCTGTTCGGGGACAAGGTCCTGGCGCGCTCCCTCGCCCGTTCCCTCGACATTCCCGTCGTACCGGGAAGCTCCAGACCGCTGTCATCGCCGGAGGAAGCCGCGGAAGTGGCGCTGGGCCTGGGCTATCCCGTCATGTTGAAAGCGGCGGCCGGTGGCGGAGGACGTGGCATGCGCGTCGTCGAGGACGCCGCCGGCATGGCGGAGGCGTTCGCGAGGTGCCGCAGCGAGGCCGAGGCGGCGTTCGGCAACGGCGCCGTGTTCGCGGAGCGGGTGGTGGCGCGGCCGCGGCACGTGGAGGTGCAGATTCTCGCGGACACCGGCGGCAACGTGGTGCATTTGCGCGAGCGGGACTGCTCCGTGCAACTGCACAATCAGAAGGTACTGGAGACCGCGCCGGCCGCCGGGCTTGCCGATGCCCTGCGCGATCGGATTCTGGCCGATGCGGTGTCCCTCGCGAGCGCCGCGGACTACGTCAATGCGGGCACCATGGAGTTCCTGGTGGTCCCGGAGACGGGCGAGCACTTCTTCATCGAATGCAATCCGCGCATCCAGGTGGAACACACGGTGACGGAGCAGGTCACCGGAGTCGATCTGGTCGAGACCCAGTTCCTGCTGGCCGGGGGTGCGTCCCTCGCATCGCTCGGGCTGGCAGACCAGGATGCCTTCGCGACGCTGTGGGGGTACGCCGTACAGGCGCGGGTGGTGGCGCAGGGGCCGGGCACCCTGGTCGCGTACAAGGAGCCGTCCGGTCCCGGGGTGCGGGTCGATGCCTGCGGGTACCTGGGTTACGCCCCGCCGCCCCAGTTCGACCCGCTGCTCGCCAAGGTCGTGGGCCTGTCCAGTTCGGACGGGTCCCTCGGCTCGGCGATGGATCGCACGCGCAGGGCCCTCGAAGAGTTCCACCTCGCCGGGGTGCCGACCAACGTCGCGCAGCTGCAGGCGATCCTGAACGATCCGGCAGTACGATCCGGCGATGCGAGAACGTCGCTGCTCGCCGAACAGCCGGCACTCCTGGCCACCCCGGCCAGTCCCGCCAACCGAAGTGCCGTGGCGCTGCTCGAGCGACAGGCGGGGGTCGCTGCCGGGGAGGGTCCGGGCGCCGACAGGGCAGCTGCCGTCGTCGCGCCGGCACTGCTGCCGCTCCCCGTGGAGATGGGTCAGGTAGCGGTGCGTTGCCCGCTGGCGGGCTCTGTCGTCGAGACACCTTGCGCGACGGGCGATGTGGTCGCGGCCGGTGCGCCAGTACTCGTGATCAGCGCGATGAAGATGGAAACAGTGGTCGCGGCGCCCTGTGCCGGGACCGTTGTGGCCATGCCGGCGCTCGTTGCCGGCGACGCGGTGACGGACGGCCAGGTGGTCGCGGTGCTCACGCCGGCGGAAGGCGTCGATGCGGCGTCCCCGCCCACGGGCGAAACGTGGGCGCCGGTCCTCGAGGACGTCGACGCCATGCGGCGCCTCGCGCTCGCGCGCTTCGCGCCAGACTCGAACGATCCCGGCGTGGTGCGCCAGCGCAGCCGCGGCAAGCTGACCTGCCGGGAGCGGATCGACCTGCTTCTGGATGCCGGCACCTTCCGGGAGGTCGGCAGCGTCGCCGGTTTCGCGTCCTACGACGAAGAGGGTGCGGTCGCCGCGTTCACGCCGGCCAACCACGTTGGCGGCTGGGGCAGCATCGAGGGACGCTCGGCCATCGTCTGCGCGGACGACTTCACGTCCCGGGGCGGCCACGCGGACGGAGCGATCGGCGCGAAGAGCGGTTACCTCGACCGCCTGGCGCTCGAGATGCGCATTCCCTCTGTGCGCCTGCTCGACGGCTCCTCCGGGGGCGGCAGCGTGGCCGCGATGGTGCCGGAACAGCGCAAGGAGGGCGAGAGTCGGGCCAGGGAGAGCAGCGGCGCCATCAAGGCGGGACGCCCGCGGGTCGCCGGCGGCGGCGGATCGTTCCTGCCGGGGCATCTCGGCAGTTCCATGTACGCCGAGCAACTCTGTACCGTCCCCGTGGTCAACATGCTGCTCGGCAGCGTGGTCGGCATCGGCGCGGCGAAGGCGGTACTCGGGCATTTCTCCGTGATGGTACGGGACATCGCGCAGTTGTTCGTGGCGGGTCCCCCCGTCGTGACCCATGCCATGGGCTACGACATCACGAAGGAAGACCTCGGTGGCTGGCACATCCACTGTCGGAACGGTTCCGTGGACAATCTGGCCGAGACGGAGGAAGAGGCGGCGGCCCTGGCGCGGCGTTTCTTCTCGTACCTGCCCTCGAGCGTCTACGACACGCCGCCCGTGCTGCCGCCGAACACGGACGATCCGCCGGACCGCCGCGAGGAGGAACTCTTCACGCTCGTGCCCCGCAAGCGGACCACCACGTTCGACATGCGCCGCGCCATCGCCCTGATGGCCGATACCGGCTCGTTCTTCGAGATCGGGCCGCTGTGGGGCACCGACCAGATCACCGGCCTCGCGCGCTTCAACGGCCATCCCGTGGGTGTCCTGGCCTCGGACAGCCGGCACGCCAACGGTGGCGCGCTGACCGCGGACGGCTGCAGCAAGCTGACGCGTCACCAGGACCTGTGCGATCTGTTCCACCTGCCGATCCTGAACCTGGTGGACAATCCGGGCTTCGCGGTAGGGCTCGAGCACGAAACGAGCGGCACCATCCGCCGCGGCGGAGAGTGGATGGTCGCTTTCGCCCAGGTCTCCGTGCCGATCTTTACCGTCCTCATGCGACGCAGCTTCGGCGTCGCCGGCAACAACTACGCGACGCCCCGGTCGCGGCCGGCGGTGCGGGTGACCTGGCCCGCGGCCGACGTCGGCGGCATTCCGCCGGAGGGCGGCATCGAGGCGGCCTACAAGCGACAGCTTGCGGAGGCGGAGGATCCCGAGGCGTTGCGGGCGGAACTCATGGCGCGCATCGAGAGCGCCCGCGGCCCGGTGGGTCCCCTGTCGAAGTTCCAGATCGAGGAGATGGTGGACCCGCGCGACACGCGTCGGTTGATCTGCGAGTGGGTCGAGACGGCCTACCGGATCGTTTCGCAACCGGCACGACTGGCCCCGCGCGCGCTGCAGTTTCGGCCCTGACGCCCGTGCGGCCCGGAAGTCCTCCCGGAGGCGGGCGTGATAATCGCTCCAAGTCTCCCTTTTGTGGAAGACGCGCCAAGGGAACGAAGTGACCGCCGGTGCGGCTGCCATGAAAGGACGGCGTGGCTGGGCCGGAGGCGCGCCGGTGCGTAGCGAGCTTGCGAGCGAGTGCCGGACCGGTTATGGGGCGCTACAATGTCGCGTCCCCGCGTGGGGCTCGTGTTCGTGAGAAGGAGATGTTTGTGGCCAACAAGTCGGCGAGAGGGTGGTTGAGGAAGCTGACGGCGATATTGGTGGCGGCATGCGCTCTGGCGGCGGCCGGAGCCGTCGCGGAGTTGAAGATCGCCGTGCTGAACGTGCAGCGTGCGCTCGGCGACAGCGAAGAAGCCCAGGCGCTCCAGGATGAGATCCAGCAGGATCTGGAGAAGGATCGGGACGAACTCCAGGCGCTTGGCGAGCAAATCCAGGCGCTGCAGGAGCAGCTCGAGAAAGATGCGGAGATACTGGGCGACGAAGAGAAGCGTCGCATCAACAAGGATATCGAGGACAAGCGTCTCGACTTCGAGTTCGGCGCCAACAAGCTGCAGAAGGAATTGCAGGATCGCCAGCAGGAGATCCTGCGGCAGATGGCTCCCAAGCTCGACGCCGTATTGAAGGATCTGATCGAGATCGAGGGATACGACGTCGTGCTCCAGCGTTCCGGTCTCCTGTACGTCAACACCAAGCACGACGTCACGCGCAAGATCACCGAGAAGCTCAACGAGAAGCAGTAGCGACAGGTGGGATAGGCGGGCGGAGCCCCGATGGTCTTCACCCTCGCCGAAGTCGCCGAGCGTATCGGTGCCCGGGTCGTCGGCGACCCGGATGCCACGGTACGCGGGCTCGGGTCGCTCGAGACCGCCCGTGCGGGTGACCTGACACACCTCTCCAGTTCCGCCTATCGGCGCTTTCTGGCGGACACTTCGGCAACGGCCGTGATCCTCTCCGAGCGCGACATGGTCGACTGTCCGACGCATGCCCTCGTCACGGGCAATCCGTATTACGCCTACGCGGTGGCATCGACGCTCTTCGAGACGCGACCGGGCGCGGAACCCGGGGTCCATGCGCAGGCCGTCATCGACCCCTCCGCGCGTCTCGGCGAGGGCGTCTCCGTGGGCCCCCATGCGTGCGTCATGGCGGAGGCCGAGCTTGGCAAGGGGGTCACCATCGGGGCCAACGCCTTCGTCGGCGCCGGCGTCGTGCTCGGCAAGGACACCTCGATCATGCCGAACGCGACGCTCTACCATGGCGTGCGGCTCGGCGAACGTTGCATGGTGCACGCCGGCGCCGTGATCGGCGCGGACGGTTTCGGGTTCGCCCCGGACGAGGCCGGGCGGCTGCAGGCCATCGCGCAGACCGGCGGCGTGCGCATCGGGAACGATGTCAGCATCGGCGCCTGTTCGGCCATCGACCGCGGCGCCATCGACGACACGGTGATCGCCGACGGCGTGAAGATCGACAACCTCGTCCAGATCGGACACAACTGCGACATCGGCGCGCACAGCGTGATCTGCGGCTGCGCCGGCCTCGTCGGCAGCACGCGTGTCGGACGCCACTGCATCCTCGGCGGGGGCGTGGGCGTCGGCGGCGACGGTCCCATCGACATTTGCGACGGCGTGACCGTCAGTGCCATGACGCATGTCACCAGCTCGATCGCCGAGCCCGGTGTGTATTCCGGGGGCGTCCTGCATAATGAAACCCGGCGGTGGAAAAGGAACGCCCTGCGATTTGCCGACCTGGACGGTCTCGCCAAGCGCCTGATACGGCTTGAGAAGGAGGTCGGCGTCCGATGATGGAAATCCGGGATATCTTCGAGTACCTGCCGCACCGCTACCCCTTCCTGCTCATCGACCGCGTGACCCGGTTGAGCGTCGGCAAGGACATCGCGGGCTTCAAGAACGTCTCCATGAACGAGCCGTTCTTCGAAGGCCATTTCCCGAGCCAACCGGTCATGCCGGGCGTGCTGGTCGTCGAGGCGATGGCCCAGCTGGCCGGGGTGCTGGCCTTCAAGACGCGCGGCCACAAGCCGGCGGACGGCTACCTCTACTACCTCGTCGGGATGGACAAGACCCGGTTCAAGCGCCCCGTGGTCCCCGGCGACCGACTCGACATGGAAGCCTCGATCACGAGCGAGCGCAGGTCCATCGTGAAGTTCGCGTGCCGGGCGTTCGTTGGCGAGGAACTCGCGTGTACCTCGGACATCCTGTGCACGGAGCGGGAGCTCACCGAATGATCGACGAGCGGGCCATCGTCGACCCGGGCGCCGAGTTGGGTGCGGATGTCGAGATCGGGCCCTTCAGCGTCATCGGCCCTGGCGTCGTGATCGGCGACGGGTGCCGGATCGGTCCCCACGCGATCGTCCGTGGCCCGACCGTGCTCGGCAAGCGCAACCGCATCTTCCAGTTCGCGACCGTGGGGGAGGACACGCCGGCGCTCGCCTACGGCGGAGAGCCGACGACGCTCACCATCGGCGACGACAATGTGATCCGGGAGGGCGTGACGATACACCGCGGTATGTTGCAGGACCGTGGCGCGACGCTCATCGGCAACAACAACCTGTTGATGGCCTACGTACACGTCGGCCACGACTGCGAGGTGGGCGATCACGTCATCATGGCCAACAACGCGTCGCTGGCGGGACACGTGTCCGTCGGCGACCACGCGAACATCGGTGGCTACTCCGGAATCCTGCAGTTCCGCAGCGTCGGCGCCCACACCCACGTCGCGGCGTTTTGCTACGTCATCAAGGACATTCCGGCGTACGTGACGGTGGCGGGGAACCCCGCCCTTGCGGTGGGTCTGAACATCGAGGGCATGCGCCGACGGGGCATGTCGGAGGGCACCCGCAGCGCGCTGCGCCGGGCGTATCGGATCGTGTATCGGGACGGATTGACGGTGGAGGAAGCCTGTACGGCGCTGGCCGAGGAGGCTGCCGCGGCGGAATCGGTCCGCCTGTTCGTGGAGACGGTGCGTGCCTCCGGACACGGCATCGTGCGGCCGCGATGGGGGGCGGCGGTGGAGGACTGATCGCGCGGGGTGTCGTGCGGGGTGAACGGCAGAGGCCGCCCCTTCAGACCCGGGTCAACTGACGCCTCGGGCGAGACTTTCGCCGATGCGTTCGAGTGCCATCATCGCCAGGGCAGACAGGCCTTCGGCCTTCTGTAGCTCGGCCCGGGACACCTTCACCCGCATGAATCGCTGCGACAGGGCGTCGAGCCGCCGTTCGAGTTCCTGCAACTCGTCTACGGGCGAGGCCGCCGCGGTTTCCGGCGTTCGGCTTGCTGCATCGGACGGCGTGCGTTGGGGGGGATCGCGGGGGCGGTCGAGCAGCGCGCGAAGCCGGGTGCGTCGCTCGCGACGAGGCAGCCGTAGCAGTTCGGCGGTCTCCCGATCGGCGTCGCCCGGACGACCCAGCAGATCCTCGGCGCCCGCTTCCACGAACGCACGCACGAACTCGATCGCATCCTCCGGGCGCGACCATGCCAGCATCAGGAGTTCGCGATGGCAGCGCGCGGCATCCCAGGTCTGGGCCATCAGCCACGCCCGGTCGGGGGACAACACCCGGACATGCTGTCGGACGAAGGCGTCGAAGGTCTGCCGCGCGGAGTGCTCGGTGCGGATCGCCCAGCATGCCTCCAGCGCCTGCGCCGCGGCGATGGGTGAGAGTGCCCGCAGTGTGTCGCTCCAGGCCCGGATACAGCGGGCGCCCTGGCGAGCGCTCATGGGGACGACGCGCGCCTGCGGTTGGCCCGCCGCGGCCTCGTCCGGAAGCCCCTGGCTCACGTTCCGATGTCGTGCGGGTCGGCGTTCGAGGGAACGGCTTGTCCTGCGTCGTCGGGTGGCTGCGCCGGGGACGGCTCCGGGCAGTCCGGGGCGGCCGTCGGGTGATCGAGGCAACGACCGTTCGCCGCGGGCCGGCGGCGACAGGCGAAGCGGGCGTCGCCGGCGTCCGTCAGGGCGCGGAGCATTCGGTCGCTGTCGGAGCCTGGCCGCGTGCGACGGCGCGGTCCGCGGCCGTGGGCGAAGCGCCGCACGACGTCGTAGTACACCGCGCGCGACACATGCAGTGCCTCGCAGAGCGCCCCCGGAGAGGCGATGCGTCGGTCCGGTCCCGGGCGCATGGCGGCGCGGAAGGCCGCCTGCTCGGCGGTGCGCACGCCGTCGCGGTCTCCCGTGGCCATCGCGGTCGCCATGCGCCGCCGCGCGGCGCGCACGGTCTCGAGCGGGTCGCGGGGTGACGGCTCGGGGCCTCGGAGCATGGATCGGGCGGCTGCGGAGCCGGGCGTGGGTTCGGGCCGGGGCACGTCCTCGGGCCAGCGCACGTCGGCGGGCCAGTGGTCGGAGAACCACTGGATCGCGCGATCCACTCGACGGAAGGTGACTCGGCCTTCCGCGACGCGCGCGAAGAATGCGCCGTGTCCACCTGCCAGGCGTCCCACCGTGGAGAGTGCGAGTCCGCAGGAGTGACCGTACGTTTGTCCTAATCGGATCAATCGTTCGGTGGACATGGCCGTACCGTGTGGGAAATAGGCCACGAAGTCAAGGCGATGCGGTCAATACGCCACCGTGCGACGACCAGACAGTCGTGGCATATTCGCCACATGGATTCCTTTCGGGCCATCGTCGAGCAGGAGTTGGCCCGGCGCGGCACATCGGCGATTCGGGAAGCGCTGGCGGCCGGACTGGGCCGCGATGCCATCCGGTCGGTCCTGCGCGGGCGCACGCCGTCGGTCAACCGCGCCGTCGAGATCTGCGAGGCGCTGGATCTGGAGTTCTACATCGGCCCGCAACGACCGCCGGCCGAGCCCGAGGGACTGCCAGTCCCACAGGCGCGACCCCTGAGTCACATTCGGGATCGCCGGCTGGCGGAAGTACTCACGCTGATCGTCGCCCATTGGCAGGCGTTGGGGAACGACTACGCGCGGTCGGACTTCGTGGCGCGGCTGTATGACCGCGAACCTGGACTCAGGGACGCGGCCGACCACCGCCGGGGACAATACCACCCGCTTCCGAGCGAGGCGCTCGAAGCCGTTTCCGAGCACCTGCAGGGTCTCGGCAATGCCGCCCCGGACCCGGGCATCGATCCCTCGCAACTCAAGGCGTCGCTCCGCGAGCTGGGCGTCGATCCGGAACACCCGATCCATGCCGAGCTGGACCGATTGGACGGGGAGCAGTCCCACGCGGTGATCTGCCAGGCGTTTCTGCGGGCCGGCGTCTGGCTGGATGTTCACATCCGCAGTCCGGGGGAGTCCCGACCCGTCGGCGCGATGGAATGGCGGCGGCGCAACTATCGAGTGGTGTGCAGCGCGGATCTCGCGCACGCGGGGGCCAGCCTCGAGAATGGCTGGGTCCTGATGCTGGGCGGAGACATTGACCGCCTGATCGCGGAGGGCCTCCTCACCGGCCAGGCACGCACCCGGCACATCCCGTGCGCAGAGACCATCCCCGACGCGCTCGTCGCCAAGCTCGTCTGGGAACCCCCAAGGAACCCCTGACGCTTGTCGTCGCCCGCGCCAGGCCATGCCCGATGTCGAACGGGACCTTGTAGGGGCGACGCTTGTCTTGCGCCAGGCGAAGCTTGGTGAAGGGGGAAGGCATGTTGTGACATGACGGAAACCTTCTTTGCGACCCCGCAGGTGCGAGTCCTGTCCGGCCAAGGTTGGCCAGCCAGCCGGAACCGAGTGTTGCGTGGGCAGTGGTGACGCTGTCTGCGAAGCGTACACAGGCAGCCTTGCAGGCCGCGTGATTGAGCCACGAAATTCGTATACATCGCGGAAGCCGACGCTGTGACAAGAGCGGAAGGCAGCATCGCGGCGCCGAGATGGCCTGGCGCTGGCGGTTCCGCCGGGGTCCGAGAGCGGGGCATGCAGGCACGGGTCGCCCAGGAACCTGGGAGGTCTCGACGTCTCCACCGGAGCGCGCGGCGCGGACGGCCGCGATAGAAGTCAGTCCAGGCCCGCGGTTACGGCCCATGCTGCGGGAGCGAACAGGGCAACCGAGTGGTACCGCCAAGCGAAGGAAAACGAAGTGCGGCGGGACGGGGGTCGAGAAGTCGGAGTCCGCTGATAGTACCGATGAAGTCGGGGAACTCGCCCCACGGGGACCCGGCGGAGGGAAGCGGCGGATCGGATCATGGACTGCCGGGCGGACAGACGCCTTGGCCACCGAGCCAGATCAGCGTCTCAACGGAAGTGCGGCAGGTAGCGGGGAGCCGCCGGAAATGGCGGCTCGCGGGTGCGCGCGTTGCGCGTAGCGATACCACGGCTCGAGGAGCCGGATGCCTTATGTTGCGAACTTGATTATGTTGCGAAGTGGCCTGGAGCGACGGATGCAGGCGGCGGTCGGCGGCGAGTTCGCAACATAATCCGTCGAGCCTACAAGGACGCGAGGAAGGCTATGAGGTCGCCGTCGGCGTGCCAGTCCGGCACGACCTCGGACATGGAGTGCGTTGCGTCGTCGGCGCACGCTTGCAGCGCCTTGGCCTTCATCTCGAGATCCACCTCGGCGTAGCGGTTGGTCGTCTCAAGCGACGCGTGGCCCAGCCAGGCGCGGATCGTGTTGATGTCGACACCGGCGCGCAGGAGATGGACGGCCGCGGTATGGCGCAGTGTGTGCGGGCCGACGCGCTTCCCGCGCAGGGAGGGCACGGACTCGGCGGCCTTCCGTGCGGTTCGCACGACCAGCCCGTGGATGCCGAAGCGGGTGGTCGGAGCGCCGTGGACATTGAGGAAGACCGGCCCCTCCGGCGGGCCGTCGAGGCGCGGTCCGAGCAGTTCTCGCAGCACGGTTGCGGTGCGGAGCCAGAGCGGGCAGGTGCGGACCTTTCGTCCCTTGCCGTCGAGGCGCACGGAGCGGATGTCGGAGGCCAGATCAGCCACGGCCACCCGGGCGGCTTCGGAGGCGCGCGCTCCGGTGTTGTAGAGGAACAGCAGTAGCGCGTGGTCGCGCCGGCCCTGCGCCCGGGCCCGGTCGGGAACGGCAAGCATGGCGTCGATCTCGTGCTTGTCGAGGTACGCCATGGCCGGCACGGCCGTGCGGCGCGGCGGGACATCCAGGACGGCGGCGGCATGGTCGACGAGCTCCGGCGCCTGCCGGGCGATGGAGCGGAACAGGGAGTGCAGCGCGGCGAGCCGCAGGTTGCGCGTGGATGTCGCGTTGCCGCGCTCGTGCTCGAGGTGGGCGAGGAAGCCGCGGACGACGGCCGCGTCGACCTGCTCGACGGTGACCCGGGCCGGGTCGGTGGCCCGCTGTGCGGCGAGGTAGCCGAACAGCAGGCGGATGGTGTCGCGGTAGCTCTTGCGGGTGTTGGGGCTGAGGTTGCGGTCCGCGGCCATCTCCTCGACGAGGAACCGGCGCACGAAGTGTCCCAGCGGATGTCGGTGTTCATGCATCGTGGTTCTCCTGGCTGTCGACGCCGGCGTAGCGCGCGAAGCGCTTGGACGCCTCGTCGAGGAGTTCCGCGGTCATGGGGAGGTACGCCTGGGTGCCGGCGAGGCGGACGTGGCCGAGGTAGGTCGCCAGTAGCGGCAGACTGGCCTGGACGTCGGCGCCTTCGCGGTACCAGGAGACGAGCCGGTGTACGGCGAAGGTGTGGCGCAGGTCGTGGAGACGCGGACCGCGCCGGCCGGGCGGGCCCTGCAGTCCCGCGTGGACGCGCACCCGGGCGAACGCGCGTTCGAGCTGACCGCGCGAGACGGGCGTACCGGCGGGCGATGCGAAGAAGGCGGAGCCGGATGCCGCGGGCATCGGCAGATGCCTACGCTGGTCGGCGTACGCGGCCAGCGCGTCGGCGAGGGCGACGCCGACGGGCACCAGGCGCGACTTGAAGAACTTGGTGTTGTTGACGGCCAGTACGCGATCGCGCAGGTCCACGTCGCAGCAGCGCAGGCGCAGGGCTTCGCCGGAACGGAGTCCCGCCCCGTAGAGGAGCAGCAGCAGGGTGCGGAAGGTCGCCTCGCGCAACGGGAAGCGGTCGTGCTTCAGAACCGCCGTCGCGTCGAGCAGCCGCTGCAGTTCGTCGCGGGTGTAGATGTGGGGCCGGAAGGAACGCGGCACGCGGGGTCGGTGCGCGGGGAGCGGGCAGGCCGCGAGGTACCCGCGGCCGACGAGCCAGACGAAGAACCCGCGCAGGGTCTCGTCCTTGCGCTGCCACCAGCGCGTCGGCGCGCCCTTGCCGCGGCAGAACGCGCGCGTCGTCTCCGGGTCGATGTCGCGCACGGGGACGTTGCCGAGAACGCGGGCGAAGGCGCGCAGGATCCGCGCGTCCGTGGAGAAGACCGCGCCCAGGGACTGCTTCAGAGCGATATACGCATCGACGGCCTCAGACAGCATCATGACAGGCCTCCGAGATCGTCGAAGGCGACCTGGCGCAACGCGGCCAGGTGCACCTTGGCGTAGACGCCGGTGGCATCGGGGTCGCGGTGCCCGAGGTGGTCACCGACCTCCTTGAAGCTCGATCCGGATTCCAGCAGGTGCCGTGCGCAGGCGTGGCGTAGACCGTGCGGCCCGCGCCCCTTCGCCGGCCGCTCGTCGGCAGGGAAGCAGCGCGCGACTGCGGAGTACAGTCCGCTCGGCGACAGCGGCGCGAACGGCGGACGCAGCGCCAGGAACACGATCCGGCTGGGCGACGGCGGCCGTGCCTGGCGCAGGTAGCGCGCGAGCGCGTTGCCGACCCGAGGCTCGAGCGGCGCTTGCGCGCGGCGGCCACTCTTGGAGCGGACGAACCGGATCCGGTCGCGCCGCCAGTCGATGTCGTCGAGGCGCAGCCGGCGCGCTTCGCCGGAACGCACGGCGTAGACCGACAGCAGCAGGATGATCGCGTGGTCCCGGATCGATGCCGGGGCGTCGCCGGCGGTCGCCGCGAGCATGCGCCCGACAGTCGGCCATGCCGGGCCCGTCGGCAGCGCCTCGTGGCGGTAGATGCGTGGCGAGAGGACGGTCTGGGCGAGACCGGCCGCGCGTGTCCCCGCGCCTCGCAGTGGCGCAGCCATGCGCGCAGGAAGCCGGCGGAGGTGCTCAGCGAACGGCGGCTCCAGCGCAACGCCATGTGCCGCTGGAAGGCATCGACGTCAACGGCCCGGACCGCCTCCAGGGCCAGGCCCCGCGCCTCGATGTGGGCGAGGAACGTCGCGATCTGCCACCTCGCCGACCGGCAGGTGGCGTCGGACAGCCAGCTCCGATCGCGCTGCTCGGCGATGAACCCGCGCACCATGGCTTCATAGCGGAGCGGCAGGCGCGGGCGTGGCGGCCGCAGACGGCCGAGGCGCTGCAGCAGGTCGGTCGCCGTGGCGCGGAAGTGTCCCTCGGCGTTGCGGCTCGACGCCGCCCGGCAGCGGGCCGCATATCGCGATGCCATCTCGCGGACCTCGCCGTCGTCGAAGCAATGGCCGGCCGGCCATCTCTCCAGCTCGACGGCCACGCGAAGGCAGCTTCGGGCCTGCTTGACGAGCGTTGCCGGCGCTACGCCGCGCGCGCCCAGATCGGTCAGGTAGGCGGCGCGTTCCTCGGCCAGAGGGCCTTCGAGGTGGCGGCGGAGAACGCGCGGATAGGTGAACAGCGTCTCGAACATGGCAGTGTGCCTCCATGGGAAAGGCACGCCACCATGTCATGTCGGATTATGTTGCGAACTCGCCGCCGACCGCCGCCTGCATCCGTCGCTCCAGGCCACTTCGCAACATAATCAAGTTCGCAACATAAGGCATCTTATGTTGTTAGCAACATAAGATGCCCGAATTGGGCACGTCCGGATCTGCGGGAGCCGGGGGTGGGCAACCACCCTCGGCCACCCGGCGTCGCCCGTGTCGCAGTCGTGCACGCCCCTGGCGACGGGACGGGACAAGCCCGTCCCCCCGTCCCCTTACATGGAACATCACGTAAACCATTGATTTAACTGGGCCACGAAAAGCGCCTAAGAGCCGCTGGCGCGCGTCGCCCCACCCATGTTCCTTGCATGTCTGCGCGGTGGACCCACCGTGGAAAGCTACAATCGCCGTGTCGGGTTCGTGCACGTCCTTCGGGACGGGACAAAGCCGTCCCCTTACAATGCCCACGCCGGGACCATGGTCTTGAAGCTGTGTGCGGACGGTACCCCGATGCGGCGGCGTGTCCGGGGCGTGCCCTGTCGGGCCGCCCGGAGGGCGGCGGCGTTTGCGTTCTATTCGGCCTCGGCTATGATCCCGCAGCGTCCATGCAGGCGAACCAGATGCACTCTCCCGGAGCGCGGGAAGACCGCCGGACATCCCAGGCGTCCGGGCTGCGATGGGTTCTCGCCCTGGTCGATCGGAGGAGGCGCCGTTAGTCGTTCCGTGCCGCTACGCATCGGTATCGTGGCCGGGGAGTCGTCCGGGGACGCGCTCGGCAGCGGGCTCATGCGCGCCATCGGTCGGCACGTGCCCGACGTGCAGTTCAGCGGGGTCGGCGGGGAGCGAATGCTGGCCGAGGGTCTGAACTGCCGGGCGGACATGTCGCGCCTGAACGTCAACGGCTTCGTCGATCCGCTCAAGAGGCTGCCCGACCTGCTCGGCATCCTGCGCGACCTCGCAACCCACTTCACCGAAACGCCGATGGACGCCGTGGTCGGCGTCGACTTCAACGTCTTCAACCTGCTGCTCGAGCGCCGTGTCAAGCGGCGCGGGGTACCCACCGCCCACTACGTCAGTCCCTCGGTGTACGCGTGGCGTCGGGGCCGCGTGAAGAAGATCGGGCGTGCGACGGACGTGGTGATGGCGCTCTATCCCTTCGAGCCCGCGCTCTACGAGAACCGTGGGGTACGCGCGGAGTTCGTGGGACATCCGTTCGCCGACGAAATCGATCCCGCGGACGGCGGCGAGGGCGGTCGGGCGGCCGCGCGCGCGGCACTCGGCTTGCCGGCGGAGGGAACCGTCGTCGCCCTGCTGCCGGGCAGCAGGATGTCGGAGATCGCGCTGTTGGGCGACACCTTCCTCGAAACCGCGGTGCGGCTTGCCGCGCAGCGCGCGTGCGTGTTCGCGATTCCCTGCGCCAGCGAACGGATTCGCGATGTGCTGCGGGAGCGCCTGCGGCGGTGTGCCGGACTCGACGTCCGCCTCGTCGAAGGCAGGTCCCGCGAGGTGCTGGCGGCGGCCAACGGCGCATTGGTCAAGTCCGGTACGGGCACGCTGGAGGCGATGCTGCTGCGGCGGCCGATGGTCGTCACCTATCGGCTCGGCCGGGTGACCTACCGGATCGTCAGGGCGCTCAAGCGCTCGGAGTTCGTGGCGCTGCCGAACATCCTGAGCGGGCGCGCGCTCGTGCCGGAGTTGCTGCAGGACGACGCGCAGCCCGGGGCGCTCGCGGCAGCGCTGCTCGGCGAGATGACCCGTGCCGAACGCGAGCCCGACTATTTCGAGGAGTTCGGGCGACAGCACGCCCACCTGCGTCGCGACGCGTCGGAGAGCGCAGCGCGCACCGTGCTGTCCCTGGTGTCGAGATGCTGACGCCCGCTGCGCCCATGGACTCCATCGTCATGGCTGCCGAAGATGCGGTCGCCGCCGGGGTCGACGAGGTCGGCAGGGGCCCCCTGGCGGGGCCGGTCATCGCGGCGGCGGTCATTCTCGAGGCCCGGCGCCCGATCGAAGGCATCGACGACTCGAAGCGCCTCTCGGCCAAGCGGCGCGAAGCCCTGGCGCCGGAGATCCGCGAACGGGCGCGGGCCTGGGCGCTCGGCCGGGCAGAGGTCGAGGAAATCGACCGGCTGAACATCCTGCGCGCCACGCTGCTCGCAATGCACCGCGCGGTCGTGGCGCTCATGGTGCGGCCGGACGTGGCCTACGTCGACGGCAACATGGCGCCGGCATTGCCGTGCGCGACCGTGACGGTGGTCGGAGGCGATGGCAAGCTTGCCGCGATCGGTGCAGCATCGATTCTCGCCAAGGTCGCGCGGGATGCGGAAATGCGGTCGCTGGCAGAGCGTTATCAGGACTACGGCTTCGAGCGGCACAAGGGCTACGCCACCGCGGAGCACCTCGCTGCGCTTGAGCGTTGCGGGCCCACGCCGATACACCGTCGCAGCTTCGCCCCGGTGCGGAACTGGCTGGCCGCCGGCAGCGTTGCGGTGGACGTACAGATGGAGTTGGCCTGGTCATCTGGGGCATCGCGGAGCGGCAAGAGGTCGACGCTGATGTCCGCACGCCCGCGTGGGGGGGCGCCGGCATGACCGCCTTCGTGCATCTCTCGGTCCACACCGAATACTCCATCGCGGACGGCCTGATCCGGGTGCCCCAACTCGTGAAACGGGTGGCGGAACTCGGGATGCCGGCGGTGGCGGTGACCGATCGCGGCAACCTCTTCGGTCTGGTGAAGTTCTACGAGGCGTGCCAGGCCGCGGGGATCAAACCCATCGTCGGCGCGGACATGCGGTATCGGCGCGCGGATGGCGATGGGGAGATCGATCGCTGCCTGCTCCTCGCGGCAACCGATGCGGGCTATGCGCATCTGTTGCAGCTGATTTCACGCGCCCACGTGGGCCAGGCTGGCGGCGTGGTCGACCGCGAGTCCATCTTTGCAGCGGCCGGCGGGCTGATCGCGCTCTCCGGCGCGGGTGACGGCGACATCGGCCGGGCGCTCCTCGCCGGCAGCGCCGAGCGCGGCGCGCGGCTCGCCGACGACTGGCGGCGCGCGTTTGGCGACCGCTTCTATCTGGAGGTGCGGCGTACGGGACGTGCAGACGAGGATCGCTACCTCGCCGAGGCCATAGACCTCGCGGTGCGGCGGTCGGTGCCGGTGGTGGCGACCAACGACGTCTGCTTCCTGGACCCGGACGACGTCGAAGCGCACGAGACGCGCGTCTGCATCCAGCAGGGCCGCACCCTCGACGATCCCCGCCGGCCGCGCCTCTACAGCGCGCAGCAGCATCTGCGCAGCGCCGATGCCATGGCGGAACTGTTCGCCGACCTGCCGGAGGCGCTCGAGAATGCCGTCGAGATCGCCCTGCGCTGCAATCTCGACCTCAAGCTCGGCACCTACCACCTGCCGGACTATCCGGTACCGGACGACGTCTCGCTGGAGGAGCACCTCGACCGCTCGGCCGCCGGGGGACTCGAGGCGAAACTGGGCGCGCTCGCGTCGGTCGCGCAGGTGGACGAGGCGGTATACGGCGCGCGGCTGAAATACGAACTCGGCGTCATCCGGCAGATGGGCTTTGCCGGGTATTACCTCATCGTGGCCGAGTTCGTGACCTGGGCGAAGGAACACGGTGTGCCCGTCGGTCCCGGGCGCGGCTCCGGTTCCGGGTCGCTCGTCGCCTGGGCTCTCGGCATCACCAATGTCGATCCGATCGCCTACGAACTGATCTTCGAGCGCTTCCTGAACCCGGAGCGGGTCTCGATGCCGGACTTCGACATCGACTTCTGCATGGTGGGACGGGACTCCGTCATCAACCACGTCGCGGATCGTTACGGCCGCGACGCGGTGAGCCAGATCGTGACCTTCGGCACGATGGCCGCCAAGGCCGTGGTGCGGGACGTGACGCGCGTACAGGCCAAGCCCTACGGCCTCGGCGACAGGATCGCCAAGATGATCCCGTTCGAAGTGGGCATGACTCTCGCAGCGGCCGTTGAACGCGAGCCCGATCTCAAGCAGTTCATCAAAGAGAACGACGATGCCGCGGAGATCGTGGACATGGCCTATCGGCTCGAGGGTATCGTGCGCAATGTCGGCCGGCACGCCGGCGGCGTGGTGATCGCCCCCTCGGCCCTGACCGACTTCGTTCCGTTGTATGCCGACGATGCGAGCGGCGGCGCGGTCTCGCAGTTCGACAAGGACGACGTCGAGCGCGTGGGGCTGGTGAAGTTCGACTTCCTCGGGCTCAAGACGCTGACCATCATCGACTGGGCGGTGCGGGCCGTGAACGAGCGCCGCGCACGGACGGGCGCGGCGCCGGTCGACATCGACACCATCCCGCTCGACGATCCGGCCACCTATGCGTTGCTCCGCAGCGCCGAGACCACCGCCGTCTTCCAGCTCGAATCCGCCGGCATGAAGGACCTCATCAGGAACCTCAAGCCGGACAACATCAACGACGTTATCGCCCTCGTGGCGCTCTACCGTCCGGGGCCCATGCAGTCCGGCGCGACGACGGAATACGTCGAGCGCAAGCATGGCAGGGCGCGGGTGGAGTACCCCCATCCGCTCCTCGAGCCGGCCCTCAAGGGCACGTACGGGGTCATGCTGTACCAGGAACAGGTCATGAGCGCCGCGCAGTCCCTGGCGGGATTCACGCTCGGCCAAGCGGACCTGCTGCGTCGCGCGATGGGCAAGAAGAAGCCGGAGGAAATGGCGCAGGTGCGGTCGCAGTACATGGACGGGGTCCGTGCGCAGGGTATCGATGCGGATGTCGCGAGCGGGATCTTCGACCAGATGGAGAAGTTCGCGGGGTACGCCTTCGTCAAGGGACACGCGACGACGTACGGGATCGTCAGTTTTCAGACCGCGTGGTTGAAGACGCACTATCCCGCCGAGTTCATGGCCGCGGTGCTGTCCGCGGACATGCGCAACATCGACAAGGTCGTGACGCTGGTCGACGAGGTGCGTCGCAAGGGTCTGCGGCTGTTGCCGCCGGACGTGAACCGCAGCGCGTACCGCTTCTCCGCGGCGCCGGTCGAAGCGGCGGGAACCGGCTCCGCCGCGCCACCGCGCCCGGGGATCCTGTACGGGCTCGGCGCGGTGCGGGAGGTCGGGGAGGGGCCCGTCGAGACGATCGTCGCGGAGCGCACGGCGCGCGGTCCGTTTCGCGACCTGCGTGACTTTTGCGCGCGCATCGATGGGCGGGCGGGCAAGCGCGTTGTCGAGGCCCTCATCCGCGCCGGTGCGATGGACTGCTTCGCCATGGCCGGCGAGGAGGTCGACGCGACGCGGGCACGGTTGGCGACGGATGCCCCGGCCGCGCTGCAGGGCGCGGAGCAGGCCGCGCGGAACGCCGAGCTCGGCATGCACGACATGTTCGGCGGCGTCGCAAGCCAGACCGGTGGACGGGCGGACCGCAGCGTGCCGCCCTGGAACCGGCGCGAGCGCCTCGGGGCGGAGAAGGACACGCTCGGCCTCTACCTGACGGGTCATCCGATCGACGACTATATCGAGGAACTGCGCGAGTTCACCCCGCAACGGATCGCGGATCTCACGATCGGTCGGCGCCGCCAGACCGTTGCCGGCCTGGTGGTCTCCCACCGCACGCGCGGCGGCGCCAGCGGCAGTGGCATGGCGTTCGCGGTGCTCGACGACAAGAGCGCCCGCATCGAGGTCAGCGTGTTCGGCGACACGTTCCGGGAGCACCGGGGCAAGCTCTACAAGGATGCCATCGTGGTTGTCGAGGGCACGGTCCAGCAGGACGACTTCTCCGGCCAGCGGTTGCGTGCGGACGCGATCTACACCGTCGCGGAGGCGCGCGCGCGGTTTGCCCAGTGCGTGGAGATATCTCTCGGACAGGCCGCGCCCGATGCCGAGTTCGGCCACCGGCTGCAGCACGTCCTGGAGTCGCATCGGGATCCCACGTCGAACGGCAGGGGATGTCCGGTCGCGGTAATCTGCCGCTGCAACGGCGCCAGCGGCCGCGTCCGGCTCGGCGAGGGCTGGCGCGTGGTGCCGACCGACGATCTGCTGCTGGGCCTCGGCGAGATCTTCGGACCGGATCGCGTCCGGCTCGTGTATCCGCCCGGCTGACGGCTGCGTCCGCGCGCGGGGCATCGATGGACGTCCGCGAAGCCGTTGCCGGGGTGCCAATCGGCGTGCCGCTGGCCGTGGCGGTGAGCGGGGGTCTCGACTCCACCGTGCTGCTGCATGCCGTGGCGACCCTCGTGGTACCCGAGCGGTTGCGCGGCATCCACATCAACCATGGGCTGCAGCCGCAGGCGCACAGGTGGGAGCGCCACTGCGGTGCCTTCGCCGCCACGCTCGGGGTGCCGTTTCACGCCCTGCGGCGGGCGCCGCGTCCCGGCAATGTGGAGGCGGGTGCGCGCCGCGCCCGGTACGGGGCCTGGCGCACCGCGCTCGCGGCCGGCGAAGTCCTGTTGCTCGCGCACCACGCCGACGACCAGGCCGAGACGGTGCTCTGGCAGGCGGCGACCGGGCGCGCGCCGGTCGGCATGCCGCGCGAACGTCCGCTGGGCCCGGGACGGCTGTGTCGTCCCTTCCTGGGCGTGCGCAGGGAGGCGCTCGGCGCTTACGCCGTGGAGCACGGGCTGCACTGGGTGGAGGACCCGAGCAATGCGGATCTTGCCTACGACCGCAACTACATTCGCCACCAGATCCTGCCGCGGCTCGAGGCGCGCTTTCCGGGCGCCGCAGCGAGGCTCGCGGCGCGGGCCGGTGACTGGGTCGTCCGTCCGGCGGGCGAACCCGTAGCCGTGGCGGGGCTGGAGAAGGCCGCCCTGCGCGCCTGGCTGGGGGCCGCCGTGTCCGATCGAGCCATCGAGGAGATGCTGCGCCAGGCCCGCGCACGTCCGGGAGCCAGTCCGGCCATTCGGCTTCGGGACGGTCGCACCGTGCGTCGCCATGGGGGCCTTCTGCACCTGGTGGAGCCCGCTGCGTCCGCCCGGGGGCAGGACCGGCCGCTGCAGGTGCGCGCTGGCTGCGCGGCCACCCTCGGGCAGGGCACTCTGGCCTGGCGGCGCGCGGCACGGGGGTTGCCCGATGCCACCACCTGGACGGTGCGATACAGACGCGGCGGCGAGCGCATCGCTCCGGCGGGTCGCGGCGTGACGAAAACGCTCAAGGCGCTGTTCCAGGAAACCGGCGTGCCGCCCTGGCGACGGTCGGGATGGCCGCTGCTCTACGAGGGGGACGAACTCGTGGCGGTGCCCGGCATCGCCGTGGCCGGGACGCGTGCGATCGACGCGGGCTGGTGGCCCCGCTGGCAACCCGCTGACGGTGGCGGTCGGGGCTGAACAGAGTGGGCCCAGGCTCCATCGATGCGCGCTCCCATGACCGGTCGCCGTTCGTATTCGACCTGCGTGCGGTGGGTCTCTTCCGCATCCTGCTCGCCCTGACGATTCTCGCCGACCAGTGCATTCGCCTGGGAGACTGGCAGGCATTCCACGGAGCTGCCGGGGTGCTCTCCGCCGAGGACTCGCGCGGTTGGGAGAACCTGTGGCTGTGGTCCGTGTACTGGCTTTCCGACGGACCGGTTCTGCCCTACGTGCTGGAGGTGCTGCGCTTCGTCGCGAGCATGACGTTGCTCCTGGGCATTCGCTCACGACTGTCCGCGTTCGTGCTGTTCGTGCTGTTGGCGTCGCTGGCGGCGCGCAATCCGCTGCTGCTGCAGGGCGGGGACAGGGTGCTGGTGGTGATGGTTTTCTTCGCAGCCTTCCTGCCGCTCGGACAGTGCTTCTCGCTGACGCGGCAGTGGTTTGGCGGACGCCCCCAGACCCCGTATCGATCCGCGGCCACGGCGGCGTATGCGATCCAGATCATGCTGGTCTGGTTCATGGCGGGCATCCTCAAGACGGGTGAACAGTGGTGGAGCGACGGAACGGCCATCTCCATGGCGCTGCACCTCGAGACGTTTACCACCGAGTTCGCGCGGCTGTGGCGTCACTGGGACTGGCTCGTGCAGCCGATGACGCTGTTCGTTTTCTGGAGCGAGTGCCTCGCACCGCTCCTGGTGCTGGTGCCGGTCTTCTGGTGTCGGGTGATCGGGCTCGTCGCGTTGGTGTGGCTCGAGGTCGGTATCTGGCTGAGCCTGGAAGTGGGGCTCTTCCCGTTCATCTCGCTCGTCTCCATCGTTCCGCTGGCGCCGACCCGGGTCGTCGATGGGGTCGCCCGGTGGCAGGCGCACAGAGCGAGTCCGAAGGGATCGGAACTGGTGCTGTTCTTCGACAGCGGCTGCCGCTTCTGCGCGTTCGCGTGCCGGTTCCTGCTGGCGTGTTGCGGCATCCGGGGGGCGGCGCTGCGCGAGGCGCAAACCGACCCCACCGCGACACGGATTCTCGCGGACAGTTTCGCGTGGTCGGTCACGGCGGCGCCAGCCATCGATGCGTCCGCGGACGGGCCGGCACGGTCGGCGCCGCGGTATCGCCGGGGCTGGGACGCGGTGCTGTTCGTGGTGCGGAGTTCTCCGCGCCCCTGGCTTGGGAACGTGCTCCCGGGTCCGGCCATGGGCGAGCGCGTCTACGCGTGGATCGGCAGCCATCGAGGGGCGATCGGTGCACTGGGCGGGATGGCGTTCGGTCCGGGCGACGCGCGGGGCACCCATGGCGGGCTCGGCAGGTTCGTCGTGTCGTCGGCGTTGGTCCTGGTGCTGGCGTGGAACGCAGCGACCTATCCGCCGTTGCGCGAGTGGAAGGACTTCCGTCCCTGGATACAGCCCCTGGTCTACTCGGCCAATCTGGCCCAGTACTGGAGCATGTTCGCGCCCTATCCCTACCTGAACGACTTCTGGCACGTCATGCCGGCCCTGACGCGCGAGGGTGTTCGCGTCGATCTGCTGACCGGTCGACCCGTGTCGTTCGAGGTCCCACGCGACGGACCGGATCACTACGGCGGTTACCGCTGGCGCAAGACGGTGTTCCGGTCGTTGGAACGCGACGAGATCGAACGGGTTTTCCGGTACTTCTGCCGGACGGGTGAGTGGACCGCGTTCGATCTCTGGGAGTTCAGTCGGCCGAACCTCGGCACCGCCGCGACGACCGAAACGTCGTACGACGTCTCCCAAGGTGGCAGATGGCAGTGCGCGGACGTCGACGAGGCAGAGGTCGAGGCGTTTCGCGCCGACGTGGACGCGATGATGGGGACCTACCTTCCCGATGCCTGATGTCCTCGAGCGGGGCAGGGCAGGCGCTCGGCGCGGGCCCGGGGACGTCGCGAACCGTCGCGCTCGGGACGCAGTCGTGTTTGAGCTTGGGGGTGGGTTTTGCTAAGGTGCAACTCCATCTTGCAGCACGCGCGGGCGCTCGCTGCCAGGAGTGCGGAACCGTTACGGTGGTTGGCCAAGGTGGGGCGTTGACACATTACATTTTCGTCACCGGCGGGGTTGCCTCCTCGCTCGGCAAAGGCATCCTCACCGCATCCCTTGCGGCGATCCTCGAAGCCCGCCAAGTCAAGGTCAACGTGTTGAAAATGGATCCCTACATCAACGTGGATCCAGGCACCATGAGCCCCTTCCAGCACGGCGAGGTGTTCGTCACCGCCGACGGCGCGGAGACCGACCTCGACCTCGGCCACTACGAGCGCTTCAGCCGGGCGCGCATGTACAAGCGCAACAATTTCACCACCGGCAGCGTCTATGCAGAGGTGATCAGGAAGGAGCGCCGCGGGGACTACCTTGGCGGCACGGTCCAGGTCATCCCGCACATCACCGACGAGATCAAGCGCCGCATCCTGGACGTGGGCGAGGGCTTCGACGTGGTGCTCACCGAGGTGGGCGGCACCGTGGGCGACATCGAGTCGCTGCCGTTCCTGGAGGCGACGCGGCAGTTGCGGCTGGAGATCGGCGCCTTGCACACGCTCTTCATTCACCTGACGCTCGTGCCTTACCTGAGCGCAGCCGGCGAGATCAAGACCAAGCCGACGCAGCACTCCGTCAAGGAACTGCGCTCCATCGGCCTGCAGCCCGACATCCTCGTCTGTCGCTCGGAGCAGTCGATCCCGCAGTCTGCGCGCGAGAAGATCGCGCTCTTCACCAACGTCGAGCAGCGGGCGGTGATTTCCTTCGAGGATCTCGACGCCATCTACGAGGGGCCGCTGAAGCTGCACGCCGAACGTCTCGACCAGATCGTCGCGGAGAAGCTCGGACTGCGGTGCGGACAGGCGGACCTTTCCGAGTGGGAGCGGGTCGTGCAGGACCTGACCCATC
Organism: Candidatus Azotimanducaceae bacterium; assembly: GCA_965248075.1. GTDB lineage: Bacteria > Pseudomonadota > Gammaproteobacteria > Pseudomonadales > Azotimanducaceae > VXNE01. The sequence continues at coordinate 356,801 of CBDFIL010000002.1, forward strand.
CCGAGCGCACCACGCGCATCGCCATCGTCGGCAAGTACCTTGAGCTCCCCGACGCCTACAAGTCCCTGTCCGAAGCCCTGACCCACGCCGGCATCCAGACGCGCACGAACGTCGACATCCAGTACATCGATGCGGAGGTCATCGAGGAGCACGGCACGGGCATCCTGAGCGACGTGCACGCGATCCTCGTCCCCGGCGGTTTCGGCGAGCGCGGCTTCGAGGGCAAGATCGCGGCGGCCGGCTATGCGCGCGAGAACGATGTCCCGTATCTCGGTATCTGCTACGGGCTGCACGCGGCCGTCATCGACTTCGCCCGCAACGTCGCGGGGATCGCCGGGGCACACTCCACGGAGATCGAGCCGGGCGCCGCGCATCCGGTCATCGGTCTGGTTTCCGAGTGGAAGGACCGATCGGGCGCCACGGAGCGCCGCGACGGGAACGAGGACATGGGCGGCACGATGCGCCTCGGCGAGCAGGCGTGCGAACTCGGCGGCGATTCGCTGGCGAGGAACCTCTACGGCGCCGACGTGATCAGAGAACGGCACCGCCACCGCTACGAAGTGAACGACGCCTACATTCCGCGGTTCGAACAGATGGGGCTGCGCGTCGCCGGCCGGAGCGCCGACGACGGTCTCGTGGAGATCGTCGAGCTGCCGGGGAACGACTGGTTCCTCGCCTGCCAGTTCCACCCGGAGTTCACCTCCTCTCCGCGCGACGGCCACCCGCTGTTCACGGGTTTCATCGCGGCGGCGAACCGGCATGCCGACCTGCATGGCGAGAGTGGCGGCGACTGTGCCGAGCCCGCGATCCGCGCCGTAGCGCCGTCGTGAAGCTCGCGGGTTTCGAAGTCGGGAACCGCGCGCCGATCTTCCTGATCGCGGGTCCGTGCGTGATCGAGAGCGAGGCGCTCGCCCTGGAGACCTCGGCGCGCCTGAAGGAGATCGCGAGCGCGCTCGGGCTGCCGTTCATCTACAAGAGCTCCTTCGACAAGGCCAATCGCTCTTCGCACGCGAGCTACCGCGGTCCCGGACTGACCGAGGGCCTGCGCATTCTCGAGCGGGTGCGCGACGAGGTCGGGGTTCCGGTCCTGACCGACGTGCACGAGGACACGCCCCTCGATGAGGTGGCGGACGTGATCTCCGTCCTGCAGACGCCGGCGTTCCTGTGCCGGCAGACGAACTTCATCCGCAACGTCTGCGCGCTGAACAAGCCCGTCAACATCAAGAAGGGCCAGTTCCTCGCCCCGGGGGACATGCGCCACGTGGTCGACAAGGCGCGCTCGACCGGCAACGACGACATCATGGTGTGCGAACGGGGCGCGAGCTTCGGCTACAACAATCTCGTCTCGGACATGCGCTCGCTCGCCATCCTGCGCGAGACGGGCTGCCCGGTGGTGTACGACGCCACCCACTCCGTGCAGATGCCCGGGGGACAGGGCGCCACGTCCGGCGGCCAGCGGGAAATGGTCCCGGTGCTGGCTCGCGCCGCCGTGGCCGCCGGGGTCGCCGGCATATTCATGGAGACGCATCCGCGTCCCGAGGAAGCCCTCTCGGACGGCCCGAACTCGTGGCCGCTCGACCGCATGGCCGAGTTGCTCGAGGGCCTCGTGGCGATCGACGGGGTGGTCAAGGCGCGCGCGTATCTCGAGGGCGACGGGGACGCATCGTGAGCGTCGTCGAGACGATCGTCGCGCGCGAGGCGCTCGATTCCCGGGGCAACCCGACCGTGCAGGCCGAGGTAGTGCTGCGCGGCGGCGCCCGCGGCAGCGCGCTGGCACCCTCCGGCGCCTCCACCGGGTCCCGTGAGGCGCTCGAGTTGCGCGACGGGGACCCGTCCCGTTATGGCGGGAAGGGCGTGTTGCGGGCGGTAGGCGGGATCGTGCGGGACATCGCGCCGGCGCTGCGCGGTGTCGAAGCGGCGGATCAGGAACGGCTCGACCGGACGATGATCGACCTCGACGGGACGGACAACAAATCGCGTCTCGGCGCGAATGCCATCCTGGCCGTGTCGCTGGCGGCCGCGAAAGCGGCCGCGGCGGACCGCGGCATCCCGCTGTTCCGGCACATTCAGGAACTCCACGGCAGCGCGGACGACGCCATCCGCATGCCCGTGCCGATGATGAACATCCTGAACGGCGGCGAGCACGCCGACAACAACGTGGACATCCAGGAGTTCATGGTGCAGCCGGTGGCCGCGCCGACGTTCCGGGAAGCGGTCCGTTGCGGCGTCGAAGTGTTCCACGCGCTGAAGGCCGTGCTCCACAAGGCGGGCCTCTCCACCGCGGTGGGCGACGAGGGCGGCTTCGCGCCGGACCTGCCGTCCAACGCCGCGGCGCTCGACATGATCGCGACCGCGGTCGGTCGCGCCGGGTACGACCTCGGGCGCGACGTGGTCCTGGCGCTCGACTGCGCGGCATCGGAGTTCTGCGAGGCAGGCCGCTACGTGCTGGCCGGGGAGGACGAGACGTTCACCGGCGCGGACTTCCGGGTCTGGCTCGCGGCACTCGTGGAGCGCCACCCGATCGCTTCGATCGAGGACGGCCTGGACGAGAACGACTGGGACGGCTGGACAGAACTCACGCGCGAACTCGGCGACCGGGTGCAGCTGGTGGGCGACGACCTCTTCGTGACGAACACGACCTGGCTCGCACGCGGTATCGAGTCGGGCGCCGCCAACGCGATCCTCGTCAAGCCGAACCAGATCGGCACGCTCTGGGAGACCGTGGAGACGGTGCGCATGGCCCATACCCACGGCTACGCCACCGTGATCTCGCACCGCTCCGGAGAGACGGAGGACACGACGATCGCGGACCTTGCCGTCGGCACCGGCGCCGGCCAGATCAAGACGGGCAGCCTGAGCCGCTCGGACCGGGTCGCCAAGTACAACCGGCTGCTTTGCATCGAAGAGCTGCTTGGCGAACGCGCATCGTACCGGGGCATGGCGGAACTGCGGCGCGGCTCGGGGAGCGGGTGATGCGCTTCGTGTTCCTCGCGCTCGGTCTCCTCGTTCTCGCGGCCCTGCAGTACCGTTATTGGTACGGGGACTCCGGATATTTCGCGTCCGCCGCGTTCGCCAATGCCATCGAGCGGGAGCAACGGCTCAATGAGCGGCTCGAACAGCGCAACCGCGTACTCACCGCCGAGGTGGCGGCGCTGCGGTCGGGGCTCGAAGCGGTCGAGGCGCGTGCGCGCACGGACCTCGGCATGGTGGTCGAAGGAGAGACGTTCTACCTCGTCGTCGACGAGGACGCCGTCAACGAAGGCTCTGCATCGGCGTACCGCCGGTGAAGGCCTGGCCCGCCACCTGGCCCCGGTCGGACACCGGGGCGTCTGCCGTCACCGGTGTGCTGCGTACGGTCTGCGAGGACTTCGATGTGGCGGAGTCGCTCGGCTTCGAACCGACGGGCGCCGGCGAGCACCTCTATGTGCACGTCGCGAAGCGCGGCGTGACGACGGGGGAGGTGCAGCGCCGCCTCGCCGCAGCGTGCGGGGTGCCCCGCGCCGACGTCTCCTACGCCGGCATGAAGGACCGGTACGCGATGGCCCGCCAGTGGTTCAGCGTGCGGTGCCCGCGTCACGAGGTAGAGTCGCTGGGCGAGGAAGTGCGCATCCTGTGCGTGCAACGCCATGCGCGCAAGCTGCGCCGGGGAGAGCTCCGGTCGAACCGGTTCCGCATTCGCATACGCGGGCTGTCGGGGGATGCCGCAGCGCATCTCGAGCGCGTCCGGCGCCACGGGGCGCCCAACTACTTCGGTGCCCAGCGGTTCGGGACGGATGGCGGCAACGTGGCGGCCGCCCGTCGATGGATTCGGGACGGACGGCCCCGCGTGCCGCGCTTCACGCGCTCGCTCTACCTGTCGAGCCTGCGCAGCTTCCTGTTCAACGAGTTGCTGGGGCGACGGGTCGCCGACGGTACGTGGCGGGCGACGCTTGCGGGCGAGGCGCTCGTGGACGGCGCACCGTCGGGTCCGCTCTGGGGACGGGGACGTAGCCAGGCCACCGACGCGGCGCTGGCGCTGGAGTCGAGCGTGGTGGCAGCCTACCCGGACATCTCCGATGCCCTGGAACACGTCGGTCTGCGCTCCGAGCGACGGGCGTTGGCCGTCGTCCCGAGTGACCTGTCCTGGTCCGCCGAGGGCGATACGCTCACCGTCGAGTTCACGCTCGGGAAGGGCGCGTACGCCACGAGCGTGTTGCGCGAGGTGGGCGACTTCCCGGACGCGCTGCCGCACGCCCGCGGCGGGCAGGGTGACCCCTGTGCGGACCGGAGGGACCCGTGACGGGGGAGCACCCACCGCTCGGCGTGTTCGTGCGCGGCGTCGCGATGGGCATCGTGGAAGTGATTCCCGGCGTCTCCGGCGGCACTATCGCCTTCATCACGGGCATCTACGAGCGCTTGCTCGGCGCGCTCGCGAGTTTGTCCCTGGGCTCGCTTCGAGCACTTATCCGGGGCGGCGCCGCCGCGGGGGGCCGGCTCCAGGACCTCGCCTTCCTCGCCGTCCTGGGACTCGGCATGGCCCTCGGCTACCTGGTGACGGCGCGCGTCATCGGATTTCTGCTCGACCACCACGGCCTGGTCGTGTGGGGCTTCTTCTTCGGCCTGATCGCAGGGTCGGTGGTTCAGCTCGGGCGGCAGCTCGGTGTGCGCTTTGCGGCCACGTTCGGGCTCGTCGGATTGGCGGGCGGGCTGTTGCTCGCCTCGCTCGCCGCGACGGCGGCCGACGCGAGCTACGTGCGGTTTTTCGTCGGGGGCGCGCTGGCGGTGGGGGCATGGATGCTGCCGGGCGTTTCGGGCGCGTTCGTCCTGCTGCTGCTCGGCCTCTATGAACCGTTTGTGGGCGCGGTCAACGGCCTGCGCGTGGACATCCTCGCGGCCGCCGGCGCGGGCATGGTCGGAGGACTGTTGCTCTTCGCCAAGGGCGTCTCCTGGCTGCTGGGCCGCTTCCGGCGCGCGGTCCTCGCCTTCCTGACGGGCCTGATGTCCGGTTCGCTGCTGCGGCTGTGGCCGTGGCGCGCGGACGATACACTGCTCGCTCCAGCGGGCTACCGGCTCGCGACCGGAGACGACCCGATGGTGTGGGCGGTGGCGCTGGCCGCACTCGTGGGGCTCGGCTGCACGGCATTGGTCTTGAGAAGTGGACGCATTGCACACGATTGAGAGGGGCTGCCGGGCCGGTCGTACCGCGCGACGGACGGACACGCTCCGGAGCCGGCTGCGGCCGCCAGCGGCATGGCTGTCGGCGGTCGCTCGGTGTGCGCTCGTGGCGGTTGCGTTCGCGCTGGCCGCCGGTTGCGCGACCGCGACGGTGCAGGCACCGGTGGTCGAGCGCTCGACGCCGGTCGGCGACCCACCGCCTTCCACCTACGTCGTGCGGCCGCGGGACTCCCTGTACGCGATCGCCTGGCGCTTCGGCCTCGATTACGCGGCGGTGGCGCGCTGGAACGGTATCGGGCCGCCCTACACGATCCATCCCGGCCAGACCCTCAGCTTGAGAGCGGCGGGGCGGCAGGCTCCCACGGATGTGCGCTCCGGCGCGGCGCAGACGCCTGCGCCACCGCAGTCACGCGAGGCGCCGCCGAGCCGAGTGACGACAGACCGGCCGGCGGCGCCGCCGGCACGGCCCGCACCGACGACGACCGCGACCCAACGGCCGCGTCCGGCCCCGGCCAAGCCCGTCGTACGGGCGCCGCCGCAGACGCCGGTTCGCCCGGCCAAACCGACGCCCCCGTCTCCTGCGGCCGAACCCAAGCCCTCACCTGCGCCGAAACCGGCCGCCACGGCTTCCGACGGGCGCTGGCGCTGGCCGGTGGACGCCCGACCGGACCAGGGTTTCGGGGGCGGCAATACGGGTGTGGACTTCGCGGTCCCTGCGGGGCAGGCCGTGGTGGCGGCCGGTCCGGGGAAGGTGGTCTATGCAGGCCCGGGTCTGGCGGGCTTCCGCCACCTGGTGATCGTCGAACACGGTGGCGGCTATCTGTCCGCCTACAGTCTCAATGCGGACCCCGTGGTTGCCGAAGGGAAGGATCTCGCGTCGGGTGCGAGGCTGGCCGCCATCGACGGAGCGGGCACCGTGGACCGACGCCTGCATTTCGAGATTCGCCGGAACGGTTCGCCTGTCGATCCCGGCAAGGTGATCGGACGCTTGTAGGGGACGGGCTTGTCCCGTCCCGTCTCGAATTCATGTATGGCCGGGACGGGCTTGTCCCGTCCCGTCTTGAACGCCGTGCACGATCCCGGCGCGGGCGACCACAAGGGTCGCCCATACAACGATACCGGTCTTGGAGGGCCGGGAGGCTGTGGGGTGGCTACCGCTCGAGCAGCTCCCGCTTGTTGTCCACGTCGCGCCACTCGGCCTCGTCGTCGGGTGGGTCCTTGGCCTCGGCGATGTTCGGCCACACTTCGGCGAGTTCCGCGTTCAGGTCCAGGAACTCCTGCTGATCCTCGGGCAGCTCGTCCTCGGCGTAGATCGCTTCCACCGGGCACTCGGGCTCGCAGAGGGCGCAGTCGATGCACTCGTCCGGGTGGATGACGAGCATGTTGGGACCCTCGTAGAAGCAGTCGACGGGACACACCTCCACGCAGTCCGTGAGTTTGCACTTGATGCAGGCTTCGCCGATTACGAAAGTCATGGGTTTCCCGCGTTCATTCCGGCCCGGGATAGCGCTATCACGGCGCTGCGACCCAAGGCCATTGCATGTGTTCCCCGCGAACGGAAGCGGGTTCTGCTCCCGTTCCCCGTGCGCCAGTATCCCTTACCGGGCCACGCACATCGGAGTCGCCGTGGGCGCGTTATTCTACAAGCGCGCGGCGGCGGATCAATCCCGCATTCCGGGGAGATGCGGGATGTCTCGGCCTCAAGTGCGTTCCGGCGGTCCCGCCGCGTGCGAACGCCGTGCCCGTACTCGGTCATTCCCGGCGTCCGGTGAGCTCCTTCAGCTCGAAGATCAGGTCGAGCGCCGCCCGCGGCGTCAGTTCCTCCGGCTCCACCTCCGCGAGGCGTTCGCGGAGGGCGTCGGGCGTCGGCGCCGTCTCCGGCGATTTTGGCGGCGGGGTAGCGAACAGGCTGCCCTGGCGCGGGTTGTCCGGCCCATGGCCCGATTCGAGTTGTGCGAGCCGCTCGCGCGCGCTGGCGAGCACGGCGTCCGGCACGCCGGCCAGCTTGGCCACCTGCACTCCGTAACTCTGGCTGGCCGGCCCTTCCCGGACGACGTGCAGGAACACCACGTCGCCGGCGTGCTCCGCCGCGTCGAGGTGCACGTTGGTGACGCCCGGCAACTCCTCGGACAGTACGGTCAGCTCGAAGTAATGCGTTGCGAACATCGTGAACGCACGCACGCGCGAGGCCAGGTAGGTGGCGGTCGCCCAGGCCAGCGCCAGGCCGTCGTAGGTGCTCGTGCCGCGGCCGATCTCGTCGAGCAGCACCAGGCTCTGCGGGCTCGCGTTGTGCAGGATGTTCGCCGTCTCGGTCATCTCCACCATGAACGTCGAGCGGCCGCCGGTGAGGTCGTCGGAGGCGCCGATCCGCGTGAAGATGCGGTCGATGGGACCCACCCGCGCGGCGGCCGCGGGCACGAAGCAGCCCGTGCCGGCGAGCAGGGCGATCAGCGCCGTCTGGCGCATGTAGGTCGATTTGCCGCCCATGTTCGGTCCGGTGACGATGAGCATGCGGCGCGCATCGTCGAGATGGACATCGTTCGGAACGAACGGGGCGTCTGATTCCGCTTCCACCACGAGGTGGCGGCCGTGCGATATCTCGATCCCCGGGGCATCGGTCAGCTCCGGCGCCACGAGGTTGAGCGTTTCGGAACGCTCGGCGAAGGCCGCCAGGACGTCGAGGACGGCGAGGGCTTCGGCCGCCGCGCGCAGCGCCGGCCCGGATTCGTCGAGGTCGCCCAGCAGGCGTTCGTAGAGCAGCTTCTCGCGTTTCAGCGCCCGCGCCTGGCTGGTGAGGGCCGCGTCCTCGAACCGCTTGAGTTCGGGCGTGATGTAGCGTTCGGCGTTCTTCAGCGTCTGCCGGCGCACGTACTCCGGCGGCACGGTATCGGCGGCCGCGCGGCCAACTTCGATGTAGTAGCCGTGTACGCGGTTGAAGCCTACCTTGAGCGAGGCGATCCCGGTCTGCTCGCGTTCGCGGACTTCGAGCTCCGCCAGGAAGGCGCTGGCGTTCTCGGTGAGGTCGCGCAGGCCGTCGAGCTCGGCGTCGTACCCCCGGGCGAGGACCCCTCCGTCGCGGATGACCGCCGGGGGTTCGGTGACGAGCGCGACCTGGAGCAACCCGGTCTCGGCGGTGAAGTCGGCGAGGTCCGCGAATCGGTCCGTGAGGCCGGGCGCGTCGAGTTCGGCCACCCGCGTGCGGATGTCCGGCAGGACGCCGAGTGCCGTGCGCAGTTTCGCGAGGTCGCGGGGGCTCGCGTTGCCGAGGGCGATGCGGGTCACGATGCGCTCGAGGTCGCCCACCTTGCGCAGCGCCGGACCGAGATCCTCGAAGGCATGCGTGTCGAGTAGCGCGGCGACGGCGCGGTGGCGCTCGCGCACCTGGGGTTGATCTCGCAACGGGGCATTGAGCCATGTCCGCAGACGACGTGCGCCCATGGGCGTGTGTGTCCCATTCAGGACGCCGTACAGCGTGCCGCCGGACGGCTGCGCGAGGCCGCCGTCGATACGCCTGTCGATTTCGAGGTTGCGCCGCGTGACGGCGTCGAGCAGGACGTGCCGGTCGCTCTCGGAGCGTGCGAGCGCGTCGATGTAGGCGAGCGGCTGACGTTGCGCGTCGCGCGCGTAGCGCAGGATGGCGGCGGCGGCGCCCACAGCCGGCGTACCCGGCGCGATGCCGAACCCGGTCAGGTCACGAACGCCGAAATGCTCGCAGAGATAGCGCTCGCCGAGGTCGAGGTCGAACTCGAGCGGTGGGCGTCGCTTCACCCGGTGCGGTAGCGCGATCTCCGCATTCTCCGCCACCAGGACCTCGGCCGCGCCGATGCGCTCCAGTTCGGCGGCCAGTTCGGCGGCTTCGGGACAGTCGCGGATGCGGAACTCGCCGGAGGAGAGGTTCAGCCAGCCGAGGCCCCAGCCGTTGCCGTTCGCCACGATCCCCGCCAGCACGCTCTCGCGGTCCGCTTCGAGCAGCCCCTCCTCGGTGAGCGTACCGGGCGTCACGATGCGCGTGACCCGGCGTTCCACCGGTCCCTTGCTGGCCGCGGGATCGCCGATCTGCTCGCAGATCGCGACCGTCCGTCCCATGCGTACGAGCTTGACGAGGTAGCCGTCGACGCTGTGGAAGGGCACGCCGCACATCGGAATGGGCTGCCCGGCCGACTGTCCGCGAGCCGTCAGCGTGATGTCGAGAAGCCGCGACGCCTCTTCGGCGTCGTCGTGGAACAGCTCGTAGAAGTCGCCCATCCGGTAGAAGAGCAGGGCGTCGGTGTGCTCGGCCTTGATGCGCAGGTACTGGCGCATCATGGGTGTGTGCGAGGGGCTGTTCATCGGCCGAGTCAGATTGTAAGCGAAGGGCGCGAGATGCCGTGCGAATCCGTCCAATTGGCCATACTTCGTAGACCCTTTGCGCTATCTTTGCCAGGCAGTCTTCCGTGCTTCGGCGCGGGTGACTCGTTCGATCCACGACGGGCCGCGGGCGGCGCGCATGGAGGCCGGGCAGGAAATGGGCACTTGCAAGCATAACTGAATGGATATACAGTATTCGGCATCCGATTTCCGCAGGGTGCGATATGCCGAAGACGCAGTGGGACTGGGATGGCAACCGGGGCAGCAACCAAGGCAGCGCCCGGAGCCGAGGCGGACGCCGACAGGCACTGGAGGACACAGACAACATGGCCAGGAACGCGGACAGGGGCTCGGGGAGGACTTCCGGGCGGGCTTCGGGAGGCACTTCCGGAAAGGAAGGCGCCCTGAAGGCGGCGCTCAGGCAGATCGACCAGCAGTTCGGCAAGGGGTCGATGATGCGGCTCGGGGACCGGGAGCAGGAAGCGATTCCGTCCATCTCCACCGGCTCCCTCGGTCTCGACATCGCCCTCGGGGTCGGCGGGCTCCCGCGGGGGCGGGTCGTCGAGATCTACGGTCCCGAATCGTCCGGCAAGACGACGCTGACGCTGCAGGTGATCGCGGAGGCGCAGCGCGAGGGCGGCACCTGCGCCTTCATCGACGCGGAACACGCCCTCGACCCCATCTATGCGGAAGCGCTCGGGGTCGACACGGACAACCTGCTGGTCTCCCAACCGGACACCGGCGAGCAGGCGCTGGAGATCTGCGACATGATCGTGCGCTCCGGCGCCGTGGACGTCGTCGTCATCGACTCCGTCGCCGCCCTCACGCCGAAGGCGGAGATCGAGGGCGAGATGGGCGACACGCACGTCGGCCTGCAGGCGCGGCTCATGAGCCAGGCGCTACGCAAGATGACCGCGAACATCAAGAACTCGAACACGCTGGTCATCTTCATCAACCAGATCCGCATGAAGATCGGCGTCATGTTCGGCTCCCCGGAAACGACCACCGGCGGGAATGCTTTGAAGTTCTACGCTTCGGTGCGGCTCGACATCCGCCGGATCGGCGCGGTCAAGGACGGCGACGAGGTCGTCGGCAACGAAACCCGCGTGAAGGTCCTGAAGAACAAGGTGGCGCCGCCGTTCAAGCAGGCGGAGTTCCAGATCCTCTACAGCCACGGCATTCATCGCTCCGGGGAAATCATCGACCTCGGCGTGAAACAGGGCATCGTCGACAAGTCCGGCGCCTGGTACAGCTACAACGGCCAGCGCATCGGCCAGGGACGACGCAACGCGGCCGCGTTCCTGGACGAGGAAGAGGCCACGCGCCGGGAGATCGAAGCGCGCGTGCGTGCGGAGTTGCTGCCGCAACTCGAGCGCGCGCCTGCACCCGTGGCCGTGGCGGAATCCCTCGACGCGGGACAGGCCGAGGGACCAGCCCCCCGGATCGCGGCCGTGACCGACGCGGCGGAGCGTCGCTGACGCGATGCGGCCGGGCGGCAAGCCCCCGCGTCCCATCGATGCTGCGGAACTCTCCGCCCGGGCCATGCGCATGCTCGCGGTACGCGAACACGCCACACAGGAGCTACGCCGCAAGCTGCGGCAACGCGGTGGGGAAGAAGCCGCCGTCGAGGCCGTGCTCGAGCGACTCACGGCGGACGGTGTGCTCTCCGACGGGCGATTTGCCGAGGCCTACGTCCGCAGCCGTATCGGGCGCGGGCAGGGTCCCATCAAGATCCGCGCCGGTCTGGTGGAGCGCGGGGTCTCGCGCCGGCTCGCGGAGGAATCGATGGATTTCGATCACGGCTTCTGGCACGAGCACGCCCGGGCGGTGCAGACGAGACGCTTTGGAACCGAGGCGGCGGCGGATCGGTCAGAGTGGTCACGCCGTGCCCGCTTCCTCTCGGCGCGCGGCTTCCCGTCGGATGTCGTCTATCGAACGCTGGGCGAGCAGCCCGTATAATCCGCGCCCCTTTGCATTCTTGAGCCGGCAGTCATGCGGACGGCGGAGATTCGGTCCGCGTACCTGGAGTTTTTCGGTGCGCGTGGCCACAAGGTAGTGCCCTCGAGCAGCCTGGTGCCGGGCAACGACCCGACGCTGCTGTTCACCAACTCCGGCATGGTGCAGTTCAAGGACGCTCTGACGGGCAGGGAGCGCCTCGACTACAACCGGGCGGTCTCCTGCCAGCGTTGCGTGCGCGCCGGGGGCAAGCACAACGATCTCGAGAACGTCGGGCACACCGCCCGCCATCACACGCTCTTCGAGATGCTCGGCAACTTCAGCTTCGGCGACTATTTCAAGGAAGAGGCCATCGTCTGGGCTTGGGAGTTCGTCGCGGAGGTGCTCGGATGGCCGCGCGAGCGGCTCTGGATCACCGTCCATCCGACCGACGACGAAGCTCGCAGGCTCTGGATCGACAAGATCGGCGTGCCCGCAGACCGGGTCGTCGACCACGAGGACAACTTCTGGGCGATGGGCGACACCGGCCCCTGCGGACCCAACACCGAGATCTTCTACGACCTGGGCCCGGACGTGGCGGGGGGCCCGCCCGGCACGCCGGAAGAGGACGGCGACCGCTTCCTCGAATTCTGGAACCTGGTATTCCCGCAGTTCGACCGCCAGCCCGACGGCGAACTGGCGCCGCTCGGGGCGCCGGGCATCGACACTGGCATGGGTCTCGAACGAACCGCCGCGATCGCGCAGGGCGTGCTGACCAACTTCGAGGCGGACATCTTCCGACGTGTGATCGCCCGGGCGGGCCGCATGGCGGGACTCCGGGACGAGCCGGAGATGGTCGCGAACGTCTCGTTGCGGGTGATCGCGGACCACATTCGCGCCGCGGCGTTTCTCATCGCCGACGGCGTGCTGCCCGGCAACGAGGACCGCAACTACGTCCTGCGCAGGATCGTGCGGCGGGCACTCCGGCATGGCCATCGGCTGGACTTGCGCGAGCCTTTCTTCCACCGGCTGGTGGCGCCGCTGGCCGAAGAGATGGGCGAGGCCTACCCCTTGCTCGCCGAGCGGCGGGAGAGCATCGAAGCCGTGCTGCTCGGGGAGGAAGAACGCTTCGCCCGGACGCTCGACCGCGGCATGGGGCTCCTGGAGCGGACCATCGCCGATCTCTCCGGCGACACGATTGCTGGCGAGGTCGCCTTCGAGCTCTACGACACGTACGGATTTCCGGTGGACCTCACCGCCGACGTGGCGCGCGAGCGCGGACTGCACGTGGACATGCCGGCCTTCGATGCGGTGATGGAGGCCCAGCGGGCCCGCTCCCGCGAGGCCAGCCGCTTCGATGCGAGCGAGGAACAGCAGGTCCGCGTGGCATCCAACGTGCAGTTCGAGGGCTATACGGCCCTTGCGAACCCGGCCACGGTCGTCGCGCTCTTTCGGACCGGCGAGGGCGCCCCGGTGGAGACCGACCGCCTCGAAGCCCCGGCATCCGGCCTCGTCGTGCTCGACCGCACGCCGTTCTACGCCGAAGCCGGCGGCCAGGTCGGCGACAGCGGAGAGATCGCGGCGGAGGCGGTGCGTTTCGAGGTGCAGGACACCACCCGCGGCGGCGGGCAACACCTGCATCGCGGCCAGATCGTCGACGGCGCCGTCGATGTCGGCCAGGAAGTGCACGCCAGCGTCGATGCCGCGCGGCGCGGGGACATCGTCCTCAATCACTCCGCGACGCACCTGTTGCACAAGGCCCTGCGCGACGAACTCGGCCCGCACGTCCAGCAGAAGGGATCGCTCGTCGCGCCCGATCGTCTCCGTTTCGACTTCTCCCACCCGGCGCCCGTGGACGAGGATGCCCTCCGTCGGATCGAGGCGGAGGTCAACGCGCGCATCCGGGAGAACACGCCGGCGACCACCGAGGTGATGCCCTTCGCGGAAGCCATGCAGCGCGGTGCGGTGGCGCTCTTCGGCGAGAAGTACGGCGACGCGGTGCGCGTCCTGACGATGGGCTGCGGCTACTCGGTCGAGCTGTGCGGAGGCACGCACGTACAGCGCACCGGCGATATCGGCTTCCTGCACATCGTCTCGGAGTCCGGCATCGCCGCCGGAGTGCGGCGCGTCGAGGCCGTGACGGGTCGGGGCGCACTGGCGTGGCTCGCCGAGAGCGAACGGCTCCTGGCCGACGTGTCCCGCGCGGTCCGTGCCGGGCGCCACGAGATCGCGGGCAAGGTGCAGGTCCTGTCGGAACAGGCGAAGTCGCTGACCAAGGAACTCGAGGCGGCGAACACGAAGCTCGCGCAGTCCGAGGGGTCGAGCCTGGCGAGCCGGGCGGTGGAAGTTGACGGTGTGCGCGTGCTGGGCGCGGAGGTTCCGGGCGATGCGAAGACGCTCCTCAACACCCTCGACAGCCTCAAGGACAAGCTGGGCCGGGCCGTCATCGTGCTCGGCCAGGTGCAGGACGGCCGGGTGAGCCTCATCGCCGGCGTGACGAAGAACCTGACGGACCGCTTCCAGGCGGGTGAGGTCATCGGCTACGTGGGTGCGCAGGTGGGTGCACGCGGCGGCGGACGGCCGGACATGGCGCGCGCTGGCGGCGGCGACCGTCCGGAGGCCCTCGGGGATGCCCTCGCGTCCCTGCCGGGTTGGGTCGAGGCGCGGTCCGCCTGACGGGATCGTCATGCGGTACGTACACAAGTACGGAGGCACCTCCCTCGGGAGTCCGGCACGCATCCGCGCGGTCGCGGATCGTATCGCCGGCGTGCTACGGGACGGTGATCGCGTGGTGGTGGTGGTCTCGGCCATGAGCGGCGAGACCAATCGCCTGGAACAGCTCGCCCGCGACGTGGTCGAACGCCCGACGCCGAGAGAGCGCGACGTCCTGCTCGCGTCGGGCGAGCAGGTGACGATCGCGCTGCTGGCGATGGCGCTCATCGAGCGAGGCCACCCGGCGAAGTCTTACCTGGGCTCGCAGGTGCGGATCTGCACGGACGCGGCACACACGCGGGCGCGTATCGAGCACATCGACGTCGAGGCGCTCAACACCGATCTGGACGCCGGTATCACGCCGATCGTGGCGGGTTTCCAGGGCATCGATGCCGACGGCAACGTGACCACGCTCGGCCGTGGCGGTTCCGACACGACGGCCGTCGCCGTCGCCGCCGCCATCGGGGTCGACGAGTGCCGCATCTACACGGACGTGGACGGCATCTATACGGCGGACCCGCGTATCGTCGACGACGCGAAGCGGCTCTCGGTGGTGACCTTCGAGGAAATGCTGGAACTCGCGAGCCTCGGCTCGAAGGTACTCCACCCGCGCTCGGTGGAGTTCGCGGGCAAATACGGAGTTCCGCTGCGGGTATTGTCGAGCTTCACCGACGGCCCGGGCACGCTCATCACGACGGAGGAACAGGGTATGGAACAGCCGATCGTCTCGGGCATCGCCTACTCGCGCGACGAGGCGAAGCTCACGCTCCTCGGCGTACCCGATATCCCCGGCGCCGCTTCCCGCATCCTCGGGCCCATCGGCCAGGCGGGCATCGAGGTCGACATGATCGTGCAGAACGTCGGCGCCGACGGGTCGGCCGACTTCACCTTCACCGTCAAGCGCGAGGACTACAGCCGGGTCCTCGAGATGCTCGAAGCGCAGCAGGCGGAACTCGGCGTGCGCGGCGTGGAAGGCGACAACCGCATCGTGAAGGTGTCCGTGGTCGGCGTCGGCATGCGCTCGCACGCGGGCGTCGCGACCCGCATGTTCGACGCGCTCGCCGCGGAGAACATCAACATCCGCATGATTTCCACCTCGGAGATCAAGATCTCCGTCGTCGTCGACGAGCGCTACCTCGAACTGGCGGTGCGGTCGATGCACTCGGCGTTCGATCTCTCGGAACCGGCCGTCGACGAGACCTGAGCCGCTTCGGCGCCAGCCCGGAATTCGCCCGCGGAGAGCGGGAGATTTCCCGCAATCCGTGCGCCTGCGCTGGCATCCCATCGGGAAAATTTCGGCGTGCGCTTGGCTTGCGTCTGCGTCACAATAAGGTGGCTTTGGCATCGCATGGAGAGAGGGAAGCGCCCCTCAGGCGCGTTTCGACCGAGGCAACCGGGCAGTAGTTCGGGCACGCTGCGGCGAAGCGGCGAGAGGTGCACGAGATCGGGGGTCAGAAAACGAGACCGAGGAGGCCGCCATGCTTATCTTGACGCGGCGCGTGGGGGAAACGCTCATGATCGGCGACGACGTGTCGGTGACCGTGTTGGGCGTCAAGGGGAACCAGGTGCACATCGGCATCAAGGCGCCCCGGGAGGTGGCGGTGCATCGGGAGGAGATTCACGAGCGCATCAGGCGCGAACAGGCTGGAGAGCCGAGATCCGGCACCGGCTGAAGCACGCGGGGCAGCTGAGCAAGCTGGTCAGCTGAGAGGGAAAGAGGGGGCTCGGACCCCGGCGGCGCGACCCGCCCAACGCCGAGCGCAACGCGGAGAGGTGGCCGAGCGGCTGAAGGCGCTCCCCTGCTAAGGGAGTATGGGTTGATAGCCCATCGAGGGTTCGAATCCCTCCCTCTCCGCCACTTTGTTTCCTTAAGTTACTGTAGTTCAAACATATGTTCCCATCGATAACGATGTAGTTATCACTTTTACGGGACGAGCGACGAATACGGCTTCGACTTCCGCTTCAGTCACGAGGGCATCGGGTGGAGGTGAAAGCGATGAGGGGAGATGAACCGTCGTTCGAGATGGGGATGAGCGAAATCCGAGCCGCGACCGAAATCGCCAGACGAACAAGCGACAGGTTGCGGTGCCGAATAACCTAAACCAGAGTATCCTGTCCAACGCAGGAACGGCGCACAGCCAGGGTATAGAGCTGGAAACGACCTACTCGATGACCGATCAGCTCACCATTCGGATCGGTGCCACTCTCGGTGAAGCGGAGATCGGCGTGTTGCTTCCGCCTTACCTGAAAGGCGATGCGCTGCCATCCGTGCCCGACTGGACATTGACCTTTGGTCCGGCCTACGACTTCAGTATTTCCGACCAGCTTTCCGGCCGCTTCCATTTCGATCATCAGCGGGTTTACGCTCAGCTTGCGACCAGAGACTCCAATGCCGTAGCGGGTGCCGCGTTCAATGTTCCGACGCGCAATACGACGAACCTCCGGCGCAATGTCTACAATCCCTCCCAAAGCTGGCGAGTGACGTTGTTCGCAAGAAATTTGACCAACGAAGACGCGGTGAACGGCAAATTTTGGGCGATTTGCTGAAGCGGTTTATACTTTTCAGGCACCGAGAACGATTGGGTTGGAGTTGTCCTGGCAGCGATGATCGAGCACGAATGGAGGACGGTTGAGTGTCAACACAGATGAGCGCCGATTGCGGAGCCGATGCAGGGGCGTTGCCGACGGATGCGACCCTGTCCGGCGATGCTCGCCTCCGTCAACCGCTCCGGCATCGTCGCGCCCAACGGGGGCTTCCCGGGTGACCACCACCGTGTACGTCGTCGTCGCCCCGGCGGCGACGACCGTGACGACGACCGTGTTCGAACCCTCTTCCAGGTCCACCTGGTGCCCCTCGGCGCCGTCGTCGCCGTCGGCCGGACCTACCGTCGCGCTCGCGTCGCCGACCGGTACGGCCGTAACGGTGACGCTGGCGACCGCATTCGCCACGCGTGCCCGGTAGGTCGTCGTGGCCGGCGAGAACGCAAGGTCCACGTAGCTCAATGCCAGCGACGCGAGCGCGGCGCCCGGCGCCTCGCAGACGACGCCGGCGTCTTCGCGATGGCTGCAGTTGTGCACGCCCCACCCGGGAAATGCGCAGTCCCCGAGGCGGGTCGCGCTCTGCGCCCCCGCACTGGCCGCCTGGGCCGCCGTGCAGCGCAGGTCGTCCATCCAGATCGCGCCGCGGCCTGCGCCGAAATGGGCCCGGGCCAGAACGGTCTCCGCACCCTCGTGGCCGAGCTGCCGGCAGACGAGTTCCGCGTCGTTCGTGGACCAGGAGTCATCGCAGACCGTGCCCCAGACGCCATCGTGGTAGATCTCGACCCGGCCCTCGGCGGCGTCCGATCCACCGACGAGGCGAACGTCCTGCTCCTGCGGCGTCGCCGGCTGTCCGGCAGTCGCAAGCGTGTCAGCGTGGCGGCCGTCGCCCGACTGCGCGTGGACGGCCATGGCGTAGAGAGCCGCGACGGCGGCGACGGCCAAAACCGTGCCGCGACCGCGTCTCGGATCGCCGCGGGAAACCGCGTTCCGGCGGGGGACACCCACTCTCGAACTGCTGGAGCAGGACATGTCGGGCTACACCACTGCAAAACTGCAACAACGATGGCCGAGACACCCGAACTACACCCCCACCCGCCAATTGTCAAGCCTCAGTCCAATCCAATACGGAGCTGAGCCTCGCCAACGCGCTCGCCTTCGTCCCCGCCACGCCAGAAAGCGCGGATCGAGGTCCGGTGGGGAGGCACCATTTGCCGCACCTCAACCGGGGTGCCGATCGTCGCGGAGCTTCCGAAGCGTGAGAACGTGATCCTTGCGGTCTTCGGCAACCGCAACGGGGTTGGTCTTGGGGCCAATGCGGGAGCGTTGGCAAGGGGCTTGGTGCCGGGGAAGGACAAACTGGACGTGGCGACGCGCACGTCCCTGGAGTACTGCTCGGGCCTTCGTTGCTGTACGAGCTTCGAGAGCATCTCTGCGGCGAGTCCTTGTAGCCGACTGTTGTACCCTTCGTGCGATTACAGTATCGTCTCCATGATCATTCGTCAGCCTTGTCCGCAAAGCCGGATGGCAGGACTTGAGTATGGTCCATCTGCAATGTGGCAGCGGTTCGACCTCAGCCCATCGCGATTTCAAAGAAACAGGGAATAATGATCATGAGCGTTGGAACAATGACCAGGGCGGAGCGAGAGGAGTTGCTGTCGGAGACTCGTTGCGGAGTACTTAGTATCGCACGGGAGGGCCGTGGTCCCATCGCCGTCCCAGTCTGGCATCGTTGGGATGCCGATCAAGGTGAATTGCGTTTTACCAGCGGTCGCTATTCAAGGAAAGGCGAGGCGTTGGCTGCGGCGGGCAGGGCGAGTTACACCGTCCAGGTCGATGACATGGGCAAGGCCAAGTACGTGATGGTAGAGGGCCCCGTGACATTTGAAGAGGATTTCGATATTGACCTCGAACTCATCGGGACTGGCAAGCGCTACCAGGGAGATGAGATTGGCGAGGCATACATCAGAAGCACCTATATGGATGGTGACAAGGTGCTCTACCACATCGTGTTGTGGAAGATCACCGCGGAAACCTGGTTGAGCTTTGATTCAACAAAGGTCCAGTAAGCGGGGCGCAGGTAGGACTTCAACGACTTTGCGAGGTACGTAAGCATGGCTATTCGGGCAGCATCCGAGGCGTCAGAAACCTCGTCAGGCCAGGACTTGGGTAGTCTGCCCGGTCAAGTCTCTGTAGCCGGCAAATCTGTCACCGTAAAGTTATCGGGATTTTACAAGCCAGATGCCGATGCCTTTCAGTACGGGGACGGTGGTTGGATATACGATATGTTTGCGCGGGGCCAGGTCTTGCGGTCCATTCCCAAGTTCTTCTCGTGGTGTGTTTCCGGGAATGTAATGAGTACTCTCAGGTGGGCCAGCTCTGACAGCCATCCAACGACGATTCACGATGCCAGACTTCTTGAAGAGAAGGAGGGTCTGTCCAAGTCCGAGTTCTTTCATAAATTTGGTTTTGTACTCCTTGATCATACATCCCGGATGAGCGCCTCGGATTGGCTTGAGAGTGGTGAGGCATTTCTGGTAGACGAAACGGCGAAACCGGCCGAAGAGCAAGCCCTGTTCAACATGAACGCCGATACACCCGCAAAGAGAATTTATGCTGCAGAATGTGAAGCGCTGATCCGCGAGGTTGTTCCAGGCGCTCGAGATTTTTTCTTGCCAGGACTGGGTGCCCGCCGGGGACCCGATTTCTATAATCTGTACGCCACGACGGTCCATGCAGATTTTCCCATGGAATTTGAAGTGGCGGCCGAGACAAATCCGTGGTCAGACCTCAAACGTCAGAGAGAGAGTTTCCTGGCGAGTGACGCCTCGGAATTTTGGCAGGTGGACCTTTGGCGTCCCGTGCTGCCGATGCAGGCTCCGGTCGAGGCGCACCCTCTCTGTTTTGGCGACCCCCGAACTTTCCGTAGCGAGGATTTGGTCAAGGTACGGATCACCGGTCAGATCTCTGGAGGTCAAATGTACCTGGCGCCCAGATATCATCCTGACCAGAGGTACTACTACTATCCGGATATGACCACGGACGAGGTCCTGTTAATCAAGAATGCTCGTTTTCGCAGGGGCGAGGAAAACAATGGCGACATGCCAGTCTTCCACTCGGCCTTTGTGCACCCTGAGACAACTAAACGTGCAGAGCCACGTCTTAGCTTTGAATATCGCGTTGGGTTCCTCGTCTAGCTTGTCCATCTCCTTAGCACCGAGGTGCGGTACCGGGGTCGGCCGCGCTGCGCGAAGCTGCATACTCGAGCTGACTCACGCGTCACCCCAAAGCGCCCTGTGTTTCGCATCCAGCGAAGCGTCGGCGATGTATGACTCTGCATCGAGCACCAGGGAGCGACGCTCGTCGGCCTGGTAGACCGGCCACTCCGGCAGCCCGGCGCCGTTGGGTTCCCCGGTTCTGGCGAACGCAATCACGGTATCCGACCATTTCCGGGCCAGATCGACGACCGCTGGATCGCTGCCGTCATGCATGACGATGCCGGGTAGATCGGGGCGGCTGAAGGAGTTGAACGTGAACGCAATCTCGGCCGCATGCGTGGCGCCGAGGGATCCTTCCATGATCGTGGTGGGAAGATCGAAGCGGTACAGCCAGCCGCAGTGGTTGGCGGCGCTGGCGGTTGCGGCGTTGTTGATGGAGGCGCGGCGGAACGTGTCGTTCCACACGCGTTCGTAGTGTCGGGTGACGGACTGATCCGGATAGGCGGCCCGCAGGCGTTCGAGATACTCGGTCGGGTCGGCCCCATCCAGGGTCATGGTCGCGATCAAGGGGGTAATCGCCGCGTGGCCTTCTGCGGGAACGGCGATGGATAAGAGCGTGCCTTCGTTGGCGTTGGAACCGGCGATGTAGGGCACGCAGCCGGCGCCTTTGTCCGCGATCGCCTGTGCGGTGGAGCGGGTAACGATGGTGCCGTCCACGGCCGCACCAAACCCCAGGGCGCTGGCCATCTGCACGTTGAAGAGTTCCTCGCCGCTCAGGGAAGCCAGTCTGTGCAGCAGGCTGTCGGCATCGACACCGAGGTGCTCGGCCAGCTGCGCCGCGATGGGAATCGGCGGCGTCGCGACCGTGCTGCCGGAGTGGGCGATCGCCTTGTGATAGAGACCGTCGGCCGTGGGCGCGGCGAGCAGGCAGTTGACCGAAGCGGCGCCGGCGGACTCGCCGAAAATGGTCACGTTGCGCGGATCACCCCCATAGTCACTGATGTTCTCCTGCACCCACTGCAGCGCCAGGATCTGATCGCCAATGCCGTTGCTGGCGGAGCCCCTGTAGTCATCGCCATAGGCGGAAAGGTCTAGAAAACCCGGGAACCCCAATCGATAGTTGATGGTCACCACCACCACGTCGCCCTGGGCGGCCAGTGCCGTGCCGTCGTAGTCGTAGCCGGAACCGGAGCCGAACGCGCCGCCGTGAATCCAGAACAGCACCGGTCGCCTGCCGTCATCGCAGCCCGGCGTGTGGATGTTGAGGAACAGGCAGTCCTCGTCGTAGGAGTACTCCGCCGGATCGCGCCCGGAGAGCGCGGCGAAGAAGCCCTCCGGTTTCGGCTGCCAGGAGCGGTGCCGAACTCTTGTGGCGTCATAGGTGCCTTGCCAGGGCCCTTCCATCCGCGCCGCCCTGAAGCGGTGGTTTCCGGTGGGCGCCTGCCCGTAGCGGATGCCGAGAAAGACGTGTGTGTGGCCGTCGACAGCGCCTTCGATAGCGCCGAGGCGCGTGTTGATCGTGGTCATATGAAATCAGCCTCCAGGGCTACGCGCTGTCCGATCGCGGCTACCGCGGACCGCCCGCGAACCGCGAGGAGGCTGCCATGGCCGAGAAGATGATCCAGGCGAACGGCATCGACATCTGCACCGAGGCCTTGACCGGGAAGACTTCCTGGCGACGGACGAGCGCTACGACTACCTGTTCGATGCCGTGGACAAGCTGAACTGGCTTCGCAGCAGGAAGCTCCTGAAGCCTTCGGGTACGTACGTCTGCATGGATATGGGACGGTTCGCCCTCAACGTGTGGTTGGCGATCGGTTTCAGGCTGCTCCGGAGCAGGCGATTCATCTTCGCGCTCCAGAGCGGTGGCGGGAAGTTCGTGCGGTTTCTGAAAGAGCGGCTCGCTGCGGGAGATGTCGGTGGGGTCTTCGATCGGGAGTACCCGCTCGAGGAGATCGTCGACGCCTATCGGTATGTCGAGACCGGGCAGAAGGTCGGAATCGTGAGATTGAAGGTCTCTGGGGATTGATGCTCCCCCGGGGGGGTGCGGTCATCCCCGGTCGAGGAGGAGCGGTATCAGAACGAATTCGGCACTTTGCCGCCATTCGGCGAGATCCGGGTCGGCCACAATGGAATCGATCGAACGCGGCTGTCGTCCCGGTGGTTAGAAGGACACGTAGCGCATGGGTTCGTCCTCCTTACGCGTTCCGCCTCGCCGGGCCGGACCGTGCCCACGTTCACGGGTTCGGGCACCACATTCGTGTCCAACAGCACGATGAGCTCGCCTGGCTCATTCAAAGGATGGCGGCTCGCGCCCTGCCTCCCGTGGCGGTAACTCGAGGTCCACGTCGCCAAGCGGTGCCATGCGGGCGCGGATCGTGGCGACGATGTTGCGGGTGCGCGGCGTGCCTCCGACAGCGGCACGCAGGCTCAGCCGCGCTGCCTCGAACCTCCTGCCGGTTCGTACCTTCGCGCGGAAGACCATGTACCGCCCGGGGTGGCGCCGCGCCTCTGTCGTCAAAGTGAACGCCATGGGCACAGTGGTGGTCGATGATCTCTTGAGGGATTCAGGCCGGACACCACAGAGTTCGCCCAAGAGCCTGTCGCTGATCGGACCGGTACGGAGCCCGTATGCGTCTCTGAAGCGGCGCGCCGCTCTCGCGCCAGCCTGCCAAGGGACCATCGCTTCACCAAGGCCCGAGTCGCTGTCCATGAACAGCATCCCCGCGTCCGTCATTGCCGCCTCTCCGTGATCCCCGCCAATCTCGACCCCGCTCGCACGGGCGAGCGCTCCGAACTCCTTGGCCGTCAGCCAGGGCGTCCCAAATGACACCTCGGCCGCCACCTCGTCAATGGCGGCTTCTCCCAAACTGCGGCTGTCGGCGACGAACCCTGCAATACGGTCCTCAGGGCCATCGTCGGGGTTGTGCCCGAGCAGCGCCTCAATACGCCGGTAGGCACCCTCCCGGTCTGCACGCTCTCCCCCGAGTTCCGCCCACATGGCGGGCAGCGACGCCTGTGCCCGCGTGGGCCTCTTGTTCCAAGCCTTCCACTCTCGCAGCCGAGAGAGAACGGTGACGAGGAACGCGTCCACGCCCTCCTCGAAGTCCTGGGCTCGGACATACCGTTCCGCGTCGTCTCCCAGGTAGCTCACCGGCTCCGTTTCCGAGTGCTCGGTGGCGCCTGAGCGGACAGCGACGTTGAGGCCGTCCGACTCGAACTCCAGCCTTGGCCACAGCCAACCGCCCCCGATGCTGGCAGTCTCGTGCGCCTGCCGCCATGAGAGGTCGTTCTGTCCGGCACCCCGTCCAGGTTCCCATCGCAGTCGCCACCAGTTCCACACGAGCCACTCAGCCAGCCGGTACGCAGACACGCGCGGCCCCGTGTGCATGTCCCGCCGCTCGTCGATCATGCGCGTCATCTGATGGCCATCGACCGTCAGCGACACCAGTGCCGTCGTCACCTCGTCCGCCATGTCCTCGGGCGACGGTACGGGAGACCCTGGGTCTCCACCAACCTCGAGTGCCGACCCGGACACCTCAGGCCGCGTGTCGTGCCAGGCTACGTCCCAGCGCATTGTCACGGCGAGCGCTCCAGCGGGGTCGACGCCGCGGAGGCGGATCGGCGTCATGCCGTCCACGGCGTGGCGGGATTGACAGACGTGTAGCCTGTTGGATACTTTTCGGGCATGCTCGAAGTCCGCAGGACGGAGGTCTATGCGCGGTGGTTGGACGGCTTGTGCGATATCCGCGCCCGTGCCCGCGTGCTGGTTCGCGTCGAGCGGCTGGCGGCCGGCAATCCGGGAGACGTCAGGTCCGTGCGCGAAGGCGTCTCGGAGCTGCGGATCGACTACGGACCCGGGTACCGGGTGTACTTCAAGCGGCAGGGCCGCATCGTCGTCGTCCTGCTGGCGGGCGGCGACAAGCGGACGCAGAGCGCCGACATCGAGACGGCCCTGCGCCTCGCACGAAACCTGTAGGTGGACATGATGACCAAGACCGTTACAGCGCCCTACGACGTTGCCGAGCACCTGCGCACGTGCGACGACATGGCGGCGTACCTGGAGGCTGCCATGGAGGAGGCGGACGGCGACGCCGCGTTCGTGGCCAAGGCGCTCGGCGACATCGCCCGCGCGCGGGGCATGGCGCAAGTGGCGAGCGATGCGGGGCTGTCCCGAGAAAGCCTCTACAAGGCGCTTTCCGGCGAGCGCATCCCGACGTTCGACACCGTTCTCCGGGTCGTCGGCGCGCTGGGGCTGAAGTTGCGGGCCGAGGCGTCGCCCGCCGTCCAGCGACAATCACGGTAGGAAGTCTGTCCTTCTGATTGAAGCGCTTCCCGGCGGCCTCGTCCTCCGAATCGAACAGCCGGCACGGCATTGGCAATCACGTCCGCCGGTCTTCTCTGTCCGTTTGGGCCTACCGGCATCCTGGCATGGTCTGCGGTACTCCGAGACGAAGGGGCGTACGTGCCGCACGGGAGCCGGCAACGCCGGGCGCCATCGGGGGAAGCTGCCTCTGCGGCGCGGTGGCGTCCGAGTTCGATGGCCCATCGCTGCGCATGTACAACTTCCACTGCTCGAGACCTGAGCGGCCGCGGCCTGCCATTTTGCTGCGCGCCCTGCCAAGTCGAACACCGGCGGTGCGCCTCGTCCCGGGGCCGGAGGGTGCTGCGACGGCGACGGGAGGGGACAAGCCCCTCCCCCCTCCCCCCTCCCCTTTCATGGAACATAAACGTAAGCCATTGATTTAACTGGGTCACGAAAAGCGCCTCCGCGAGCCGCTGGCGCGCGTCGCCCCACCCATGTTCCTTGCATGTCTGCGCGGTGGACCCACCGTGGACAGCTACAATTGGGGCGACGGGAGGGGACAAGGCCCTCTCCTGCGATTGAACCTCCTAGTGCAACGCATTTAGCATGCCCGCGCAGGATCCAGGAGACCCTCCATGACTCAGTCCACCCCATACGTCCCACCAAGAGTCTGGAAATGGGAGGCGGAAAGCGGCGGCCGCTTTGCCAACATCAACCGGCCCGTCGCCGGCTCCACCCACGAGAAGGAGCTGCCCGTCGGCAAGCATCCGCTGCAGCTCTATTCCCTCGGGACGCCCAACGGGGTGAAGGTGACGATCCTGCTGGAGGAGCTGCTGGCGCTCGGCATCGTGGAGGCGGAGTACGATGCCTGGCTCATCAACATCGGTCAGGGGGACCAGTTCGGCAGCGGCTTCGTCGAGATCAACCCGAACTCGAAGATTCCCGGTCTGCTCGACCGCAGCACGGCACCCCCCACGCGCGTCTTCGAGTCCGCCGCGATTCTTCTCTACCTCGCGGAGAAGTTCGACGCGTTCGTCCCGGCGAGCGGCGCCGAGCGGGCGGAGTGCCTGTCCTGGCTGTTCTGGCAAATGGGGTCCGCGCCCTATCTCGGCGGTGGCTTCGGCCACTTCTATGCCTACGCGCCGGAGAAATGGGAGTACCCCATCGACCGCTACGCCATGGAGGTCAAGCGCCAGCTCGATGTGCTCGACAGGAATCTCGAGTCGAGGCCGTTCCTCTGCGGCGCGGCGTACAGCATCGCGGACATGGCGACGTATCCCTGGTACGGACAGCTCGTACTGAACGGCCTCTACGATGCGAAGGAGTTCCTGGACGTGGATTCCTATGCGAACGTGGTCCGATGGGCGCAGGAGATCCATGACCGGCCCGCGGTGAAACGCGGCAGAAGAGTGAATCGCGCCAGCAGGAGCGGCATCGCGGAGCGGCATGCCGCGAGCGACCTGGACGCGCTGGACGCGAGTCGGCAGCCCGGAGCCTCGTGACGGGACCGGGACTCGCCGTTCTTCATGCCTGCCATCGACATCAGCGCCGGCGACACGACGCGCGAGCGGCTGCTGAACGTTGCGGAACCCCTGTTCCTCGACCACGGGGTCGATGAGGTGTCCCTGCGCACGAACGTGTGGGAAGCCGGCCGGGGCAATGAGTCAAGTCGGAAGGAAAGGGAGTCGGGAACATGAGCTACAAACATCCGTCGGGTGAAGCCTTCGAAGGCCGCATCGGCCGCACCGTTTACGAATCGGAACCCTGGTGGCCGGCGGCGAGGATCGCCCATGACAAGCCGAACGTCGTGCTGATCGTGCTGGACGACACCGGCTACTCGCACTTCGGCTGTTACGGCTCGAGTATCGAGACCCCGAACATCGACAGGCTGGCGGAGAACGGGCTCCGCTACACCAACTTCCACACCACCGCGCTCTGCTCGCCCACACGGGCGTGTCTGCTGACCGGACGCAACCACCATGCCGTCGGGATGCGGGGCGTCTCCAACATGGATACCGGCTTCCCCAACATGCGCGGGTTCCTGCCCCGATCGGCCGCTACCCTGGCGGACATGTTGCGGGAGGCCGGTTACGGCACCTACGCGGCGGGCAAGTGGCACCTGACGCCGATGTCGGAGTGCACGGCCGCCGGTCCCTTCCACAACTGGCCGCTGCGGCGGGGCTTCGACCGGTTCTACGGGTTCATGCAGGGCGAGACGGATCAGTTCTATCCCGAGCTCACGAGCGACAACCATCACATCGAGGCGCCGGCCGGCCCGGAACAGGGCTATCACGTCTCCGAGGACATCGTCGACCGCTCGATCGGCTTCCTGCGCGACCAGGTTTCGCTGCTGCCGGAACGGCCCTTCTTCCAGTACCTGGCATTCGGCGCGACGCACTCGCCGCACCAGGCGCCTCGGGAGTACCTCGACAAGTACCGTGGCAGGTTCGATGCCGGGTGGGACGTCGTGCGCAAGGACTGGTTCGAGCGTCAGAAGCGGCTTGGCCTGATTCCGGAGTCGACCGGTCTTGCGCCGCTGAACCCGGGCGTCAGGCCCTGGGACGAATTGAGCGAGAACGAGCGACGGTTCGCGGCACGGCTCAACGAGGCGTTCGCCGCGCAGCTCGACCATACCGATGCCCAGATCGGGCGCTTCGTGCGCTTTCTCGAGGAGATCGGCCGCCTCGACGACACGCTGCTGATCGTCATGTCGGACAACGGAGCGAGTCAGGAAGGCGGGCCGACCGGCGTCTTCGACGAGATGCGCTGGTTCAACGGCATGACGGAGGACGTCGACGAGGCAGTGCAGAGACTCGACGACATCGGCGGTCCGGACAGCCACTCCAACGTCCCCTGGGGATGGTCCCAGGTCGGCAACACGCCGCTCAAGTGGTACAAGCAGAACACCCATGGCGGCGGGGTCCGCGACCCGCTGATCGTGCACTGGCCCGGGCGCGTGAGCGATACGGGTTCCATGCGGCGCGCGTTCTGCCATGCCATCGA
Organism: Candidatus Azotimanducaceae bacterium; assembly: GCA_965248075.1. Classification (GTDB taxonomy): domain Bacteria; phylum Pseudomonadota; class Gammaproteobacteria; order Pseudomonadales; family Azotimanducaceae; genus VXNE01. The sequence continues at coordinate 384,014 of CBDFIL010000002.1, forward strand.
CATCATGCCGACCGTCCTCGAGCTTACCGGGACCGCAGCGCCCGCGCAGTTCGGCGGTGTCGAGCAGATGCCGCTGCATGGCGTCTCGCTGGCCGCGAGCCTCGCGTCGCCGGAAGCGGCCCCCGCGCGCTCCGTCCAGTACTTCGAGATGCTCGGACACCGGGGCATCTGGCACGACGGCTGGAAGGCGGTGACACACCACGAGCGCGAGACCGCCTTCGACGACGATCGCTGGGAGCTCTACCACCTCGAGGAGGACTTCTCCGAGACGAACGATCTCGCGGAGCACCATCCGGAGCGCCTCGAGCGGATGATCGACCTGTGGTGGCAGGAGGCCGAGAAGCACGGCGTCCTGCCGCTCGACGACCGGCCCGCCGCCCAGACGTTCCGCGCCGCGCGCCGGCCCGGACTGCCGGCATCGCGGGACGTCTTCGTCTACTACCCGCCGGTTTCCCATATCGTGGCGGACGCCTGTCCCTCGGCGGCGCGCGGCTGGACCACCGAGGTCACGCTCGAGCACCCGGCATCGGGCGGGGACGGCGCGCTGGTCAATCGCGGCACGCTGAACTCCGGATTCGCGCTCTACATCCGGGAAGGCCGGCCGCACTTCGACTACAACTGCTTCCACGAGCACACCGTCGTCGCGGCGCCGTCCGCATTGGCGGCGGGGGAACACGTGGTGTCGGTCGAGGTCGAGCGGCAGCCGGGGCGCCGCGCCGCGGTACGCCTGCGCGTCGACGGCGCGCTGCAGGCGGAAGCGGAGATCCCGCTGCTGCTCGGCATGTTGTCGAGCACGGGCATGGACCTCGGCCGCGCCATGGCCCCGGTCAATCGCGACTATCGGCCACCGTTCGCCTACCCCGGCAAGATCCGGCAAGTCCGGTTCGAGCTGGCGGCGCGGCGCACGCAGCACGACAGGCGCGAGGAGGCGGAACGCGAAGCCAGGGCCGCCATGACGCGGCAGTAGGCGTGCCGTAGCAGGTTCGGCATCGAGCGGAACGCACAGGGTACCGAGCGGAAGGAGAGGAGATTCGATGAACAGGTAATTCACGATGCGCGCACTGGTCGCCACGGGCGCACTGACCATGGGGGCGGTGCCGCATGCGGCCGAGGACGCGTCGCCGAACGTCTACTTCGGCGATCTGCACCTGCACTCGGCCTACTCGAACGACGCCTACGCGCTCGGCACGGAGCGGACGCCGGACGGCTCCTACCGCTATGCGAAGGGCGAGCCGGCGGCTACGCCGGACGGGGGCAGCGTACGCATCGACACGCCCCTCGACTTCCTCGCGGTGACCGACCACGCCGAGTTTCTCGGCGCCATGCAGGCGATCGGCGGCCCCGACAGCGAGTACGCGGACACCGAGCTCGGCCGGATGCTGCAAGTTCAGGATGACGAAACAGACGGTGGGTTCTTCTCCGGCACGCGCCTGGAGGTGTTGATGACGTTCGCGCGCGCCCTGCGCTCCGGCGAGAGTCCCCCGGGCTTTGCGATACCGGAGCGCGAGCGGAACGTGCGACCGACCGAACACCGTCCCGGTGCGCACGGTGAACTCCTCCTTGCACCATCTGGCTGAGCATCCATCTGGCGCGGCATCGTCGAAACCGCGGACGCGCACTACGAGCCCGGCGTGTTCACGACGTTCGCCGCCTACGAGTGGACCAGCGCGCTGCGGCGTTCGCCCGACGCGCAGGGCGGCGGGAACATGCATCGCAACGTCATCTTCGAGGGCACGGACGCTCTGCCGCACCCCTTCTCCTCGGTGGACTCGCGGCACCCCGAGGATCTCTGATCCTACCTCGAGCGTCAGCGCATGCGCGGGGTGGACGTGCTGGCGATCCCCCACAATCCGAACGTCAGCGACGGGCTGATGTTTCGCGACGCCGATTCCTTCGGCGCGCCCATCGACGACGACTATGCGGCGCGCCGGACGTGGAACGAGCCGCTCGTGGAGGTGACGCAGCAGAAAGGCACCTCGGAGACGCACCCGCTGCTCTCGCCCAACGACGAGTTCGCGGGCTTCGAACTCTTCGACGAGCTTCTGCTCACGAACGTCAAGGGCCAGGTGCCGGGCAGCTACGTGCGCCAGGCTTTCAGCACCGCCGGGCTCACCGGCGTGTGGGCCGAGGAGAACACGCGCGAGGCGATCTTCGCGGCGTTCCGCCGGCGGGAGACCTCCGCGACCACCGGTCCGCGCCTGCGGGTGCGCCTGTTCGGCGGCTGGTCGTATCCCGCCGAACTCCAGGACGATCCCGACTGGGCGGCGCAGGCCCGCGCGTGCGGCGTGCCGATGGGCGGCACGCTGGAAGGCCCGGCGAGCGCCGCGCCCGCGTTCGCGGTGGAAGCCCTGAAAGATGCGCGCGGGGCCAACCTCGATCGCGTCCAGATCGTGAAGGGCTGGGTGGCGGACGGGCAAAGCCACGAGCGGATCTACGACGTCGCCCTCTCCGGCGGGCGCACGAGCGGGGACGACGGCAGCGTCGCGCCCGTCGGCAACACCGTCGAAGTGGCGGAGGCGACGTACACCAACACCATCGGGGCCGCGGAGCTCAGGACCGTCTGGCGTGACCCGGACTTCGATCCCGGGCAGCACGCGTTCTACTACGCGCGCGTCCTCGAGATCCCGACACCGCGCTGGTCGACCTACGATGCCGCGGCCCGTGGGGACGACCCACGCGAGGACGTGCCGGCCACGCTGCAGGAACGGGCGTACACATCGCCCATCTGGTATCGGCCGGGACCGCCGTAGCGCCCTGTGGTCGAGCGACCTGCGGAACACCTTGGCCGCCAGGGCAGTTTCGCGCCAGCGAAACTGCAATGCGACCGCAGGTCGCGCCGGGACGGGGCAAGCCCGTCCCCTACCCGCTGAAGCGGGCAGGGTCCCCGATGGCGCCCGCGCCGCGCAGGCTGGCGAGGCGCTCGCCGGACAGCCCGAGTTCCGCGGCCAGCAGTGCGTCGGTGTGCTCGCCGAGCCGTGGCGGCTGGCGCATCGCGACCTGCGACTCCGACAGGCGGGGCGCGAAGCCGAGCATCGGCACCTCGCCGTGCACGGGCAGTTCCATGCGGTGGACGAAGCCCCTGGCACGCAGATGGCCATCCTCGTGCAGGTCGCGCGTGTCGAGGGTGGCCGAGCACGGCACCCCGGCCGCGGCGATCGTCTCCATGGCCTCGTACTTGGTGCGCGTGCTGCACCACTTCTCGATCTCCTCGTGGAGGGCCTGCTCGTTCTGCACGCGGGCCTCCATGCCATCGAAGCGGGGGTCGATCAGGAGGTCGGGGCGGTCCATGGCGGTGCAGAGACCGTCCCAGTGGTCGGCGGTGACGGGCATGAGGTAGACGTAGTCGTTCGGCCCGAAGGGCTTGCAGGGGTAGAGGTCGACCGGTGGCAGTCCGCCCGTATTGCCGTTGCGGCCGGCCGCGCGGGTGCCCCATGCCGACCCGATAAAGGCACGAGTGCGCACGTAGTACGTCATGGCCTCCTGCATCGACACCTCGATCTGCTGGCCGGCCCCGGTGCGCTGCTTCTGGACGTAGGCGGCCAGGATCGCCATCGCCATCTGCACGCCCGTGCCCGCGTCGCCCGTGGTGGGACCCGGCATCATCGGCGGTCCGTCCGCCTCGCCGGTGATCGAAAAGGCGCCGGCCGCGGCTTGCGCGATCATGTCCATTGAGCGAAAGCCGGCGTACGGACCGTCGGTCCCGAACCCCTTGATGCGCGCGTAGATGATGCCGGGATGGACCGCCCCAGGTCCTCGTAGGCGACGCCGAGTTTCTCCACGACGCCGGGTCCGTAGTTCTCGACGAACACGTCGAACCTCGGCACGAGCTGCAGGAAGAGTGCGCGTCCCGCGTCGGAACGCAGGTTCAGCGCGATGCTGCGCTTGTTCGCGTTCCAGGCACAGAAGTAGGCGGAGTAGTCCAGGTTCCCGGTGCGCCCGACGCCCCGGCCCGGGTCCCCGTACTCGGGCGCCTCGACCTTGACGACGTCGGCCCCGAGCCACGCCAGCGCCTGCGTGCACGAGGTGCCGGCCTCGTACTGGGTCATGTCGAGAATGCGCATGCCATCCAGCGCGGCCATGGGATCACCCCTCTACGACTCGGAGCTTGTATTGAACGCGCGGCACGGGATCGGATCAACCGGAGGGATCCACCAGGCTGCGCTGGTGCGCGGCCACGCTCAGAGCTTGCGATCCGGTTCGCGCTCGAATCCCGGGTCCATGCCCGCCAGAAAGCCCTGCATCTCGCCGATGTTCCTCACTGGCCCCAGTTCGGTGCGGCCCGCTGCCTGCACTGTCATCTGGCGCCCGACAAGGCGGCTGTAGAGGCCGCCGCGGGCGATCAGCTCGTGGTGGTTGCCGGATTCCCGCGTGCGGCCGGCGTCCAGCACGACGATCCGGTCGGCGTCGCGCACCGTGGAGAGGCGGTGCGCGATCACGATCGTCGTGCGTTCGGTCATCAGCTCCTCGAGAGCGTGGCGCACGGCCTGCTCGTTGACGGCGTCGAGATGCGAGGTCGCTTCGTCGAGGATGAGCACCTGGGCATCTTTCAGGAACGCCCGTGCAATCGCGACGCGCTGGCGCTGTCCCCCGGACAGCCGTACCCCCCGCTCGCCGACACGCGTCTCCAGGCCGTCCGGGAGGGCTTCCACGAACGGGCCCAGCGAGGCGCGATGCACCGCCTGGTCGAGTTCGTCCGGCGTCGCCTCGGGCTTCGCGATGAGGATGTTGGCCCGCAGTGTCTCGTTGAACAGGTAGGTGTCCTGCGTGACCAGCGCGACGCGATCGCGCAGTTCGTCGAGCCGGTACTCGCGCAGGTCGTGGCCATCGAACCGGATGACGCCCGAACCCGGATCCCAGAACCGCATCAGGAGGTGCGCGGCGGTGGTCTTGCCGGCCCCCGAGGGGCCGACCAGCGCCAGGGTCCTGCCCGCCGGCACGGTGAAGGTCGCCCCGTCGAGGGCCAGGCGACCGTTCCCCAGGTACGAGAAGCCGACGTCCCGGACCTCGATCCCGATGCCCCCCGAACGCGGCGGCGCGTCCACCCCGGGGCCGTCCGTCACCGCCTCGACCTCGTTGTGGACCGCGTAGAGCCGCCGCGTCGCACCCAGGGTGTCGGCGAGCTGTCGGCCGATATGGGCGATCTCGGACACGGGCAGAAACGCCGACATCGCGAGCAGGGTCAGCATGGGCAGGATCGCGGGCTCGAGCGCATCGGTCGCGACCAGGTGCGCCCCGGTCGCCACCACCACGAGCCCACCGAGCCCGGTGACGGCCTCCAGGATCGCGGTCTGCTTCGTGAGGTCGGCATGGAACGGCAGCCGCAGCCCGGTGTGGCGTTCGATGCGCGCGACGAACTCGGCCCCACGCGTGTCGGTGCGCTGAAACGCGAGGATCTCGGGCAGTCCCTGGATGGTGTCCACCACGTGCGCGTTCATGTCGCCGAAGGCCTCCCGGGCCCGCGAGCCCAGCACGTCGATGCGGCGCCGGGCAAGGAAGGGGCTGATCGCCACCACGGCGAGAAACGGCGCGAGGGCGACGGCCATCGGCCAGCCGAACCACGCGAGCGTGCCGACGACCGCCGCCGGCACCAGCACCGCGACGAGAAACGGCGCCACGGTGTGCGCGAAGAAGTACTCCACGAGTTCGACGTCATGGGTCGCCATCCCCACCAGGTCCCCGGTACGGCGGCGGACGAGGTACGCCGGCGCGAGCCGGTCCAGCTTGTCGAACAGCGCGATGCGCATCTCGGCGAGCATGCGAAACGCCATGTCGTGCGCGCACCACGACTCGAGCCAGTGCAGCACGCCGGAGAGGGGCGCGACGATCGCGAGGACGACCAGGTACGGCGTGAACGGCTCGCCCCGCTTCACCGCGGCCACGGCGAGCGCGCCCGCCACCCCGACGCCGATCAGGGCCGCCACCCTGACGATCCCCAACACCAGGACGACCGAGAACTTGGCCTTCCACGGTATGACGTGGCGCAGCAGTTCGCGGAACACGCCGGTCCAGCCCATGCCCTCGGCGCGCAGGATCGCGTCGGTCGGTTCGCCGTGCGCACCGGCGTCGTCGAGCTGCACGTCCTCGAGGGGAATCTCCCGCGGGACCGCACTGCCGTCGCCCGACACCGCCAGGGAAGTGTCGGGTTGCGCGCCCTCCTCGGCCTGGGCGCCCATCAGCCGGAAATACGCGCCACGCGCACGCATGAGCGATTCGTGGTCCCCCGCCTCGACGATGGACCCCTCGTCGAGCACCAGGATACGGTCCGCCCCGATCACGCTCGACAGCCGGTGCGCGAATATCAGCGTCGTGCGGCGCTGCATCAGCCGGTCGAGGGCGGACTGGATGACCGCCTCGTTCTCCGCGTCCACCGCGGAGAGCGCCTCGTCCAGGACCAGGATCGGCGCGTCGCGCAGCAGGGCGCGGGCAATCGCGACCCGCTGGCGCTGCCCGCCGGAGAGCTTGATGCCACGCTCACCGACGACCGTGGCGTAGCCCTCCGGCAACCGCGTGATGAACTCGTGCGCGTTCGCGGCGCGCGCGGCCGACTCGATCTCCTCGGCGGTGGCTTCGGGCTTGCCGAAGCGCAGGTTGTCCTCGACGCTGCCGTGGAACAGGTAGGTGTCCTGGTTCACCACCGCGACGTTGGGGTAGACATCGTCCGCGCGCAGGTTGCGCAGATCGTGCCCGCCGATCCGGACGGCGCCGTCATCCGGATCGTGGAAGCGCAGGAGCAAGCGCACGATGGTGGACTTTCCCGCCCCGCTCTCCCCGACGAAGCCGACCCGTTCCCCGGCCTCGACGCGGAACTTGAGCCCTCGGTGCGCGGCACGCCGTCCGCCCGGGTAGGCAAACGACACGTCATCGAATTCCACGACCGGGGTGAGCGGTGCGTCGAGGTCGACCGGCGCCGTTGGCGGTTCGACCGTCGGCCGCGCATCGAGCAGCGCGAAGATATCGTCCGCCGCGGCACGGCCCATCATGCCGTTGTGCAGCAGCGCCCGCAGATCGCGCTGCGGGCGGAACACCTCGATGCCCATCATCAACACGACGAGCAGCAGCTCGAGACTCATCTGGCCCTCGGCTACGCGCCAGGCCCCGAGTCCGAGCACCGCGGCCGTGCCCACCGCGATACCGGTGTCGGTGAGCCCCCGGCCGAGCGCGTTGGTCGCGAGCACCCACATCGTGCTCCGAAACACCTCGTGCGCACGTTCGGCCAGGAGCCGCCCGCGCGCGGTGCTCCGACCGAACGCCTTGAGCGTGGCAAGCCCCTGGATCGCATCGAGAAACTCCGCTGCGAAGGCGCGGTACGCCTGGGACCGGCGCATGCTGCTCTGCGCCTCATGGTGCTGGAACGACGCCGGCGCGAGCAGCGTGAACATGGCGAAGCCGAACATCAGCGCGGCAACAGGCAAGTCGTGGAAGGCCAGGACCGCGAAGACGACGAGCGGCGCGATCGCGGCTACCAGGAGCTGCGGCAGGTACCGACCGAAGTAGGTCTCGAGCTGTTCGACCCCGTCGATCATCGAGATCATGACGGCCCCGGTCCGCTCCAGTCCGAAGTGGGCAGGACCCAGCGCGACTACCTTGGCGTACAACTGCTTGCGCAAGGCCAACTGCACCCGGATCGCGGTGCGATGCGCGACCATCGCGCGCGTGTGCTCCATCCAGCCGCGCAGCACCATCACCGCCGCCACCGCGGCCAGCGGCGTGATGAGGTCAGCGAACGTATCCCCGGTGAAGACGCGCGCGAGGAGCCACCCGAGCAGCGCGAGCCGGCCGATCCCGACCAGCGACGAGACCACACCCATCGCCACGGCGGCCACGATGCGCAGGCGCACGCCGCGCGTGAACTGCCAGAGGCGGGGGTCGAAGAGCATGAGGCGGCGCTCGATCCTCGGTGCGTCGTTGCCGCATACGATGGTAGCGGTTTCGGCTTCCGAGCGAGCGCCCCAACGCTAGACGGACGATCGGTACGGAGCGCCGATCCGGTGAATCCGGTCCGCGGCGGCATACATGGTCATCGGCCGGTCTGCATGAACTTCGGTGGTGCGGAGTGGGAGTCCTTCCACCGCCTGGCTACACTTGAGGAGATTCGCGGTTCCTGCAGTCATGACGTGTTGTGATGGATATGCGGTGATGCCGTACGCGGAGAACGACTATGCCACTGAGTAGCTCATCCGCCGGCGATGGCCTGATTGGCGTTCTGTTCACGCTCGACCTGGTTGCCGTCTTCGTGCTGCTGGCCGGAGTCGTCTGGTCCGTGGTCTGTCCCGAGCGCCGCATCTGGCCTCCGCCGGGGCGGCGCTCCTGGCAATATGTCGTGGTTTGGGTCTGCTTCGCCGGGGCCTGCGGACTCAACGCGTGCCTGCTGTTCCTGGACTGGAACTCCTGGGTTTTCGCGGGCCACCTCAGGTTTCTCCTCGGCGTCCCCGTGGCGCTGCTGGGCGGACTGCTTGCGATCTGGGGAGTCGTCACCCTCGGCCGGACGAATTCCCTGGGCCTGGGGGACGGCTTCGTCGCCGCCGGCCCCTACCGGTTCACGCGCAACCCGCAATACCTCGGAGACAACGTCCTCTTCCTGGGCCTTTGCATCATCGCGAACTCGCAACTGCTCTGGGTAACCCATGCGCTGCTTGCGCTGGCGTTGATCATCAAGCCCCTCAGTGAGGAGGTGTGGCTGCAGGAACAGTACGGCGAGGATTACGAACGGTATCGTCGGGACACGCCGTGCTTCCTGTGAACCTGGGGCGTCCTGGACCTGCATTTGGAGAGCGGCGGAGACTTGGCAGGTCGGTCGGGACGGCGGGCGCGAAAGCCGCTCCTGCAGGGAACCCGACTAACAGGTGTGGCTCCGCGCCCGCCGATTGACCGTCACTGGAAATCGAGGCGCAGCGACACCCCCCACATCTTCGGCTCACCGTACTGGGTGAGCGCATGGCCCAGGGACTCGTAATGGGCGTTGTTCGCGATGCGGTATTCCCTGTCGGTGACGTTGTTTCCGAACACCGCGATGTCGCCGCTGGTACCCAGGGCGTCCGTCCACTCGAGGCGCACGTTCACCAACCCGTAGGAAGGAATGTCCACGCCGGGCACGCGCAGCGTCGTGAAACCGGCGAACTGGTCGTCCTGCCACGCGTAGTTCGCGAAGAAGGTCAGGGAGCCGGCGCGGGAAGCCGGGATCAGGTCGAGCGACACGCCGAGGTGGTACTTGTGCTTCGGAGTGTAGAGAAAGGGGAGGCCGCCGAGATCTTCTCCGGCGGGCGTCACGTATTCGTCGTACTCCGCGTCCGTCCAGGAGTAGGCCTAGGTCAGGCCCAGGCGGCCGCCGAGCAGGATTTCCCCTTCGACTTCGAGGCCCCTGATGGTGGCCTCCGCAGCGTTCTGCGTGGCGGTCGTGGCAGCCACGCCGATGATGACGTTGTTCAGCACCTGCGCGTCGTTGTACCAGCTCTGGTAGAGCGCGACGTTGGTGCGCCCGGACAGCGCGCCCCGACTCCATTCCGGCGGAACGTGGGGCCGTACGCCGCCCGCGTGCCTTCCCGCGCGGCGTTCCTGAGCCGGAACTCGATGGGGTCGATGTCCAGTTCCCGCGCCAGTTCGTCGATCACCGACTCGACGCCGTAGGCGGCGATGGGCGATCCGGGCGCCCGATAGGCGTTGCACTTGGGCCGGTTCATCACGACGTCGTAGCCCACCACCCTGACATTGTCGATGGCGTACGGCGCGAACGCGCAGTTGGATGCCGCCCGCACCGGCGAGCCGGGGAACGCGCCCGCCTGGAAGCGGAAGGTCGCCTCCGCCGCGACGATACGGCCGTCGCGCCGGGCGCCGATCCTGACGGTGTTCGACGAACCCGCGGTCGGTCCGGTGGCGCAGAAGACTTCCTCGCGGGTCATCACCATCTTCACCGGGGCGCCGGCCTTGCGCGACAGCACATAGGCGAGCGGCTCGAGATAGACGATGGTCTTGCCGCCGAAGCCGCCGCCGATTTCCGCGGGAATCGCGCGAATGTCGGAGAGTCTGGCGCCGGTCATTCGGGCGGTGGCATTGCGGACCATGAAATGGCCCTGGCTGGAGCTCCAGATGGTCGCGCGCCCGTCGGCCGCCGCGCTGACCAGGCAGGCGTGCGGTTCGATGTAGCCCTGGTGCACCGGCTTGGTCCTGAAATGCCGCTCGATGACGGCGTCGGCTTCGGCGAACCCGTCGTCGACGTCCCCGAGCGTGAACGCCGTGCGGCTCGCTACGTTCGTCGGGGCATCCGGCGCCGATTCATCGCCTGTGGTGCGCAGGAACTCGTGCAGCACCGGCGCGTCCGGCCGCATCGCCGCGTCGACATCCAGGACCCAGGGCAGCGGTTCGTACTCGACGTCGATCAGTTCGAGCGCCGCTTCGGCGGCCTCCGGCGTGTGCGCCGCGACCGCCGCCACGGCGTGTCCGGCGTACAGTGCCTTGTCACGCGCCATCACGTTCCGGCTCACGAAGCGCAGATCGGCGGGACCGACCAGCACGGGCGTATCGAGCGGGAAGTGCACCAGGTCGGCGCCGGTCATCACGGCCTTCACCCCGGGCGCCGCGGCGGCACGCTCGAGATCGATGGACTTGATGCGCGCGTGCGGATGCGGGCTGCGCAGTACCTTGCCCCAGAGCATGCCGGGCTGGGCGAAGTCCGCGCCGAACGTCGCACGCCCCGTCACCTTGTCTTCGCCATCGGGACGGATCGTGCTCTTGCCGATCCACCGGTTGCTGGTTGCGTCGCCCACGATCATCCCCTCGCTCGCCAGGCCGATTCGAGTCGTCAACTGTCCGCGCCTTGTCAGGAACTCGGCCCGGCCGGAACTGCCGATGCCTGCGCAAGGCACAACGGGGCGACGGTAAACGAGGCCTTGGACAGCGTCAACGCGGGTGCGTATCCGGACGAGCCCACGCGCGCGACGAACGAAATCGTTCCACACCTTATGGTCGCCCTCGAACTGTCCGAGAAACCAGGTCCACCCCATTTCTCCGGAGGCGGTCGGTCCTTGGGCGGCGAGGCAAGGTGTTCCGTAGCCGTCCGGGCAGGACGGCGGGGGTTCGCAACGCATCCGGAGCCGAGTTTCCACCCCGAACCTCCCAAACCCGCATGAACATTGGCTTTCGGCGGCATCTGGCTCACAATTCGGACGGGCTGGCTCGCCAGACGCGAGTCCAGGTATTCCTCCACTGCGGAAATCAGGGTGCGCCGATGGACGCGTCTCGTATGGAACAAACGGCGACGGGAGCGAAGCGACCGGCGGCGGTTGCTCCATGGGCGGTCGGCGTGGCTGGGCCGGAGGCGGCGCCGGCGCGTAGCGGCAGCGAAGCGCCGAACCGGCTTTGGAGCGCTGCAATCAGGATTGACCGGGCTCCGGCTGTTTGGGTTGCAGCCGTTCTGGCCGCGGCCGGTTGGCTGGTGGGCTGTGACAGTGACTTGCGGAAGCAGGACTCGGCAGCCGTCACGACTCCGGGATGGGAGCGCTTCACCGACGAATTCATCGAGTGGCACTTCGACGCGGCGCCTGGCGCGGGTGTCTGGGCGGGGCGCCACGAGTACGACGGGCAACTGCCGGACGTCAGCGCCGCGGCGATCGAGCGGCGCGCCGCGATGCTGCGGGACTTCGCCGCGCGGGCGCAGGAGGAATTCCCCGCGGCATCGCTCACTGCCAGCGAGGCGCTGGAGCATGCCCAGCTGCTCGCGGCGATGGACGCCATGCTGTTCGGCGTGGAAGTCGCCGAACACCACCGGCGCAACCCGTCCTCGTATGCGGGGGCGGTCAGTCCCAGCGTGTACGTGTCGCGCGACTACGCTCCCAGGGCGGTGCGGCTCGCATCGCTCACAGCCTATCTGCGGAGACTGCCGGCCTACCTGGAGCAGATGCGCGCGACGCTCGAGCCGCCGTTCCCGCGGCCGTTCGTGCGTACGGCGCTGGTCCGTTTCGGCGGGCTGGCGACGCACCTGGAAGACGAGGTTCCAAGTCTGTTCGCAGAAGTTGAGGACGAGGCCTTGCAGGGGTCTTTCACCGAAGCCCTGGGACCGGCCGTTGCTGCCTTGCGGGAGGTCGAGAGCTGGCTCGAACTTCGGTTGGAAGACAGTTCCGGCGACTTCGCCCTCGGCGAGAAGCGCTACGGCGAGTTGCTGCGGCGCGTCTACCGGATCGATCTCGACTGGCGCACGCTCAAGGAGGTGGCGCAGGCAGATCTCGAACGCAATCTCGAACTGCTGCGGGTGACCTGCGCTGCCATCGATCCGGAACTCGCCATCGCGGACTGCGCCGCGCGGGTGCGCGACGACAAGCCCGCGGCGGGCGCTGTCGCGCGGGCCAACGAGCAACTGCCGGAACTCAGGGCGTTCCTGGTCGAGGCGGACATCGTGGGCATCCCGAGCGGGGAGGAGGCCTACGTGGCGGAGGCGCCCGCCTACCGGCGCACCAACTCGGCGTACATCGAGATTCCCGGTCCTTATGAGGAAGGATTGCCGGCCGTCTACTACATCGCCGGCCCGGACCCCGAGTGGCCGGTGGAGGTGCAGCTCCAGTACGTGCCGGGGGAGGCGGACCTGCTGAACACGTCCGTGCACGAGGTCTGGCCCGGACACTTCCTGCACTCGCTGTACAGCAAGCGCTCGGACAACCGGGTCGGCACGGTACTCCGGAACGGGATGCTGAGCGAAGGCTGGGCGCACTACGCGGAAGAGCTGATGCAGGAGGCGGGACTGGGCGAGGGACGGCCGCTGGTGCGCGTGGGCCAGATCCTCGATGCGCTGATGCGCGACGTGCGGTTCCTGTCGTCGATCGGCCTCCACGTGGAGGGGATGAGCGTCGAGTCCTCGCGCCGGATGTTCGCGGAACTGGCCTGGCTCGATCCCGGCAACGCCGAGCAGCAGGCCCTGCGGGGCACCTACGACCCGGGCTATTTCGCGTACACGCTGGGCAAGCTCATCATCGTCAGGATGCGCGAAGACTGGACGGCCGACCGCGGCGGCCGGGCGGCCTGGCGGGCCTTCCACGAGCAGATGCTGTCTCTCGGCAGCGCGCCGCTGCCGGCACTGCGCAAGGCCATGATGGGGCCGGAGGATCCGGGGACACTGCTCTAGCCAGTCGAGTGCACGCCCGCATCCTTCAAGGGGCCGGGGGCGCGGGGGCGCAGGCACAGAAGACCGTAGGGACGGGCTTGTCCCGTCCCGCGGCGAGGGCTTGCACGGGCTCGACACGGGCGATGGTAGGGGACGGGCTTGTCCCGTCCCGTCGCCAAGGGCTTGCGCAGACTCGACTCGGGCGACGACAAGCGTCGCCCCTCGCATGGAACAAATTTCCAGTTGATTGGATTTTTTTGGACGTCACGCGGCGGGCACGAGCGCCAGGTCGAAGCGTCTGGCCTGGCGCTGAAGGTGCTTGATCGTGCGGTCGCGGCGTTCTTCTTCCCATGTGGCCAGGTCGCGTGCGACATACTCCTCGCCGCGGGTGAGCATCGCGTAGATCAGGCGTGCCAACTGGTGCGCGGTGGCCTTGCCGGCCTTGGCGGTGTCCATACGCGCCAGGCGCCGGCGGTGCATGGCGCCGATCGCGCTCCTGTCGCTGCGGGCCGTGGTGGCCGCCATGCGCAGCGCTTGGCCGAGGCGGTTCGAGCGTCGCCGCTGTTTGCCCTTCAGGCGCTTCTCGCCACTGATGCAAGTGCCCGGCGCGAGCGCCAGCCAAGAGCAGAAGTGCTTCACGGAAGGGAAGCGGGACAGGTCTGCCCCGACCTCCGCGGCGACGCTCAGCGCCGTCTCGACGCCGATGGTCGGGATGGCCAGCAGGTCCACGCCCAGCATGCGCTGCAGCCGCCGACGTAGCGCGCGGTCGCGGCCCTTGCGCGAGCGCTTGTCTTCCGGCGGGTCGCCGGCGTCGTCCCGCGCCAGCCTGTCCAGTTCGCCGTTGATGCGCGCCTCGCACGCCGCGATCTGCCCCTGCAGGGCGTCGTGGCGCTCCAGCGCCTGCTCCAGCGCGAACAGGTGCTCGTCGCGCCAAGTGCCGCGCAGGCTGCGCGCGATGGTCGCCGCGTCCGCCTTGCAGCGGCCGTCGCGCAAGCCGGCCAGCACGGCGCCGTCGCGCTCGCCCGCAACGATGGCGCGCACGATCAGCTGGCCCGTCTTGCCCATGATGTCGCTCAACACGTTGTCCAACTGCACGTTCATCTGCGTCAGCGCCTTGTGGATGTGCTGCACCGCCCGCGAGCGCTGTCCGACCAACTCGTGCCGCTGACGCAGATACGCGCGCAGCGCGCAGATCTCGTCCGGCACCCGATGCGCGCCGCGCAGCAGCCCGTGGCTCATCAACTGCCGGATCCACTGGCAGTCCATGACGTCCCGTGGCGAATCACCCGCGGGGCCCGGCGCGACCAGCCCGCCAGTCCGACCCTCAGGGTCGCGCGATCCGATCCGGATAGTCCGTGAACACCCCGACGACGCCCATGTCGGCGAGTTCGGCGGCACGCGCGCCGTCGTTGACCGTATAGGCCAGCACCTGAAATCCCGCCGCCGACAGACGGTCGACGAGGCTCAGGTCGAGCAGGCCTTCGGCCAGGTGGATCGACCACGCGTCCAGCGCCAGCGCCTGGGCGATCATGCCGGAGCGTCGCTTGGCGTAGAGGGGCGCGCACGGGACGTCGGGCTGGCGGGCGCGGAAGGCGCCGAGTTCCCGTTGATCGAAGCTCGACACGAGGATCTCGCGGCCGTCGTCGGGCTGGTTGTCGCCGAACAGCGCGCCGGTGCCCCGGCCCTTCAGCTCCACGTTGACGCCCACGCCGGGTGGCAGGGTGGCGAAGACCTCGTCGAGCAGCGGGATGCGCTCGCCGTCGCCGGCATCGAGGCCGCGCAGCGACTCGATGCTACGGCCCGCCAGGGGGCCGTGCCCGTCGGTGGTGCGATCCACCGTGTCGTCGTGGATGACGACCAGTTGCGACTCCACGACGTGCACGTCGAGTTCTACTGCATCGACGCCGAGGGCCGCGGCCTGACGGAAGCTCGCCAGGGTGTTCTCCGGCGCGAGTCCGGCGGCGCCGCGGTGGCCGATGATCAGAAAGTCGCCCTGAAAGCCCATCTTCGTTCCGTCGAGTCGTGGCGTCCCGTGTGGAGGTTGCCGTCCCCCGCCGGGGCGGTCTGGAGACCCGTCGCCGCGCCGGCCCCGGCGCCCGTCGTTGGAGACGGTGGCGTTCCCGGAAGGCTACAATGCCGGCAACCATGAGCTATCAGGTCCTCGCCCGCAAGTACCGACCGCGCACCTTCGGCGAGGTGGTCGGTCAGGACCACGCGGTCCGCGCACTCATGCACGCGCTGGACGCGGATCGTCTGCACCACGCCTATCTCTTCACCGGAACGCGCGGCGTCGGCAAGACCACGCTCGCCCGCGCCTTCGCCAAGTGCCTGAATTGCGAAGCCGGCGTCAGCGCCCGCTCGTGCGGCGAGTGCAGTGCCTGCGAGGAGATCGCGAGCGGGCGTTTCGTGGACCTGATCGAGGTGGACGCGGCTTCGCGGACCCGTGTGGACGACACGCGCGAACTGCTCGACAACGTGCAGTACCTGCCGTCGCGCGGGCGCTACAAGGTGTATCTCATCGACGAGGTGCACATGCTGTCCGCATCGAGCTTCAACGCGCTGCTGAAGACCCTCGAGGAGCCGCCGCCGCACGTCAAGTTCCTGCTCGCAACGACCGACCCGAAGAAGGTGCCGGTCACCGTGCTCTCGCGGTGTCTGCAGTTCCACCTCAAGAACATCCTGCCGGAACGGATCGTTGCGCATCTGCAGGAAGTGCTCGAGGCCGAGGGCGTGGAGTTCGAGGCTGCGGCGCTCGACATCATCGCCGAGGCCGCGCAGGGCAGCATGCGCGACGCCCTGTCGGTCACGGACCAGGCGATCGCCTTCGGCGGCGGGGCGCTGCGGGAAGCAGACGTCGCGTCGCTGCTCGGCACGGTGCGCGGCGATGAGGTGGCGGCTCTCCTCGGCGCGCTCGCGGACGGCGATCGCGCGGCCGTGCTCCGCTGCGCCGCGGATCTCGCCGCGCGCAACACGGATTTCATGGACGTGCTCGCCAGCATGCAGCGCACGTTGCATGACGTGGCGATGGGGCAGACGGTCGGTGGCGAGGTCCCCGCGGTCGCGCAACCGTTCGTCTCCCGCATCTCGCCGGAGGATGTCCAGCTCTATTACCAGATCGCCCTGATGGGCGGGCGGGACCTGCAGTTCGCGCCGGACCCCCGGGTCGGATTCGAGATGACGTTGATGCGCATGCTGGCCTTTCGTCCCGAGGCCGCATCGGCGCAGGGCGCTGCCGTGTCGGGGCGCTCGACGGCCGCCGTCCCGCGCGGCTCGGCGCCGGCGGCGAGCCGCGGTCGTCAAACGGCGCCAGGTGGGACCAGCGCGCCACGCACGCACGGTGCGCCAGCGCCGGGAAGCGAGGCAGGGGCACCGGTTGCCACGGACGGTTCCGGCCGGGCGCCGGATGCGGTCGCGCGCCCCACAGGCGAACGCACCCACGCGCAACCCGAGCCTGCGCCGGTTTCCCCGGCGGATGGTTGCGGCCCGGCAACGGATGCCGTCGAGCCGCCAGCGGTCGCCGGGCGCGGGAACGCGATGCCGGCCGAGGATGACCATCGGGCCGCGCAAGTGGCGCCGGGGGACCGCGAGCCGGAGTGGTACGAGGTCGTCGCCGCGATACGGGCGACGGGCATGGCGGGTCTCGTGCTGGCCAACAGCCTGTTGGTCTCGCGCACGGAGAACGCCTGGGAGCTGCTCCTCGACGAGGCGCACGCTGCCCTCGTGCAGAGCGACAAGAAGAGGGCGGCCGTGCAGCAGGCGGTGTCCGACTTCGTCGGGCGCGAGGTGCGCGTGATCATCTCCATGGGGCGTCCGGAGACGGAGACGCCGGCCGCCCGCGAACGGCGCATCGCCGAGGCGCGCCAGAAAGCGGCGGAAGCCGCGTTCCTGGCCGACGCCAACGTGCGTGACCTGCTTGCGCGGTTCGACGGTCGGCCCGAATCGGTGGGCCCTGCCGGCCCCTGACACGGGGCATGCATGAGAGAGGTGGAACGGATGTGGATGTCATGAAGGGTTTTGGCGACCTGATGAAGCAGGCGCAGAAGATGCAGTCCCGCCTGGCGGAGGCACAGGAAGAACTCGCCAGCGCCGAGGTGACCGGCGAGAGCGGCGCCGGCCTCGTCAAGGTGACCCTGACGGGGCGCTACGAGGCGTGCAAGGTACAGGTGGACCCGAGCCTGATGGCGGACGACCGGGAGTTGCTCGAGGATCTTCTCGCGGCCGCGATCACCGACGCGTCGCGTCGCGTGGCGAACGCGCAGAAGGACAAGATGTCCGACTTCGCCAGGACCCTGGGCCTGCCCCCGGGTTTCAACCTGCCCCTTTGATCCGCGTCAGCCCCCTCATCGACCGTCTCATCGAAGCGCTGCAGGTGTTTCCGGGCGTCGGGCCGAAGTGGGCCACCCGCATGGCCCTGTACGTACTGCAGCAGAACCGGGAGGGCGGCGGCGCGCTCGCCAGGGCGCTCGAGGCGGCCGTCACGCAGGTGACCCGGTGCGGCGAGTGCCGCACGCTGTGCGAGACCCCGTTGTGCGCGCTCTGCGCCAATCCGAAACGCGACCCGCGGCTGCTCTGTATCGTCGAGTCCCCCATCGACGTCATCGCGATCGAGCAGGCCGGCGGCTACTCCGGCCGCTACTACGTCCTGCACGGACGCCTGTCGCCGATCGAGAACGTGGGGCCCGTGGAACTCGGTCTCACGGACCTCGCCGAACGCGTGCGCGAACGCGGCGTCGAGGAGGTCATCCTCGCCACCAACCCCACGGTGGAGGGCGAGGCGACCGCGCACTACATCGGAGAGGCGCTCGAACGCACGGATGCCCGCCTCACACGTATCGCCTACGGCGTGCCGCTCGGAGGCGAACTCGAATACATCGACGGCGGCACGATCGCCCATGCATTGCGCGGCCGGCGGTCCATGGGGTGAAGCCGGCACGACCCAGGCGGAGCGTACTGGCCGGTCTGGAGCGGACTGCGGCCGCGGGGCGGATGCGGCCGGCGGAGCTGCAACGGTGACCGCCCTCGTCGAGACCGACGCGGCCCTCGATGCGTTCCTGCGTGGGTGCGGGGACGTCGTGGGCATCGACACCGAGTTCCTGCGCGAGCGCACGTTCTTCCCCATCGCCGCGCTGTACCAGCTCGCGGGGGACGCCGGCGTGGCACTGGTCGATGCGTGTTCCGAGCAGGACTTCGACGCCCTGAAGACGCTCCTGGTGGATGCAGCGACCGCCAAGGTGATGCACTCGTGTTCGGAGGACCTCGAGGTCATGGACTGCCATCTCGGCATCCGGCCCGTGCATCTC
Organism: Candidatus Azotimanducaceae bacterium; assembly: GCA_965248075.1. Classification (GTDB taxonomy): domain Bacteria; phylum Pseudomonadota; class Gammaproteobacteria; order Pseudomonadales; family Azotimanducaceae; genus VXNE01. Next base: position 402,401 of record CBDFIL010000002.1, read on the forward strand.
GTGGATACGCAGGTTGCCCACGCCTTTGTGAGCCCGGACTTCGGCAGGAGCTACGCGGCCCTGGTAGAACACTACCTCGGCGTGGTCCTCGACAAGCACGAGACGCGTTCGAACTGGCTGCGGCGGCCTCTGTCCGCGGCGCAGCTCGAGTACGCCCGCGAGGACGTGACGTATCTCGGCGCCATGTGGTCGCGCATGCGGGAGCGGCTCGTGGAGACGGGCCGGTTCGCCTGGTTCCGGGAGGAGATGACCGGCATCGTGCAGCGGCCGGAGGCCGACCCGGAGGACTACTACCTCGGCATGAAGCGCGCCTGGCGGCTCCCCCCGAGGGAACTCGCCGCCTTGCGCCGCATGGCCGCCTGGCGGGAGCGCGAGGCGCGCCGGCGGGACGTCCCCCGCGCTCGGACCGTGCGTGACGAGCACCTCGTCGCCGTCGCGGAGGCGCCGGCGCCGTCGCGGGGCACGATCTTCGGCCTGCTGCCGCCGGGCGTTGCGCGGCGCTATGCCGACGACCTGCTCGGTGCGTACGCCCGCGGCCGGGAGGAACCGGCGCCGGCGGCGCCGCCCCGGCCGCTGTCGGCGCGCGAGGGCGACGTTCTGAAAGCCATGCGGGACTTCGCGCGGGACCGCGCGGAAGCCCTCGGCATGGCGCCGGAACTGCTGGCGCGCAAGCGGTTGCTGGAGGCGTGCGTGCGCCATTTTCGCGAATGGGGGGAGTTGCCGGGTTCGCTCGGGTGGCGCCTGGAGCTCGTCGGCGAGCGCTTCGGGGACCTGTTGCGGAGCTCCGGGCCGTGACCGCGCCGGACAAGAGCCGCCCCGGGACGGAACCGGGTACCGCGGGCGAGCGTGCCGCGGAGCGGGGCGCCGCGCGGCCGTTCTGGGAGACCAGGACCCTCGCGGAGATGAGCCACGACGAGTGGGAGTCCCTGTGCGACGGCTGTGGCCGCTGCTGCATGGTCAAGCTGATGGACGACCGCAGCGGCGAGATCCTGCACACCGCGGTGGTGTGCCGCCTGCTCGACCTCGACAGCTGCCGCTGCAACCACTACCCCGACCGGCACGTCATGGAACCGAACTGCGTCCACGTCAACGCCGACAACGTCGAGAAGCTCGGTTTCATGCCGGCGTCGTGCGCATACCGGCGGATCGCCGAGGGCCGCGGGCTCGCCTGGTGGCATCCCCTGGTGTCGGGAGACCCGGAGACGGTGCACGCCGCGGGCATCAGCGTGGCCGGCAAGGTCATCTCGGAGGAGGGCGTCCACCCGGACGACCTCGAGTACCACGTCGTGCGTTGGGTAGAGGGGTGACGGACTACGTGATCGGGTGGGTGGTGGCCGTGGTGGCGGCGGTCGGGATTTGCGTGGCGCTGTTCTTCGCGTTCCGGCCCTGGCCCGCGCCACGCCTTCTGGCACCGCTGCTGGCGGCGACGTGGTTCCTGATCCCGTGGCGCTTCCAGGACGATCCGGACCGGTTTGCCCCGGCCTTCGTCGTGCTGCTCTTCCGCGGCCTGTTCGAGCCGGACGGCGAACCCGGTCCGGTGGGCCGGACCCTCGCGCTCGCGAGCGGTGCGGCGGTCGCGCTGTTCCTGATCGGCGGCGGCACGCGCATGTTGCTGCGGCTGGGCCGGGCGACGCGACCTCCGTCGCGCCGCGGGCGGCGGCCGTCCTCGCCCTCCACCGGCAGCGGCGGGCCGGACGCGTCGTCCCCGGCGCCCGGCGCCGAGGTGTGCCTCACGGCGAGCCATCGGTTAAAGTAGCGCCCCTGCGCTGCGCCAACACCAGCCTCGGCTTGCACCCAGGCCGGGGCAGAGCGCGCCATGACAAAAGAAGCGTGAAGAGACAACTCAATGATTTTCGACAGTACCGACACCTATATCTCCACGGACGAACTGTCCATGGCGGTCGACGCGGCCGTCAAGCTGCAACGTCCGCTGCTGATCAAGGGAGAACCGGGGACAGGGAAGACGCTGCTAGCCGAGGAAGTCGCCAGGACACTCGACCTGAACTTGATCCAGTGGCACATCAAGTCCCAGACCAAGGCGCTGCAGGGCCTGTACGAATACGATGCCGTGTCCCGGCTCAGGGACTCCCAGCTCGGCGACGAGCGGGTGGCGGACATTCGCAACTACATCAAGAAGGGCAAGCTCTGGGAGGCTTTCGACGCCGAGGAGCGGGTCGTTCTCCTGATCGACGAGATCGACAAGGCCGACATCGAGTTCCCGAACGACCTGTTGCAGGAACTCGACCGCATGGAGTTCTTCGTCTACGAGTTGAACCGGACCGTCGTCGCGCGGCAGCGGCCGATCGTCATCATCACCTCCAACAACGAGAAGGAGCTGCCCGACGCGTTCCTGCGCCGCTGCTTCTTTCACTACATCAACTTCCCGGACCGGGAGACGATGCAGCAGATCATCGAGGTGCACTTCCCCGAGATCAAGGGGGAACTCGTCAAGGAGGCCATGGAGATCTTCTTCGACGTGCGCAAGGTGCCCGGTCTCAAGAAAAAGCCGTCGACGTCCGAGCTGATCGACTGGCTGAAGCTCCTGATGGCCGACGACATCCCCGACGAGATTCTCACCAACCGCGACCCGAGCAAGGCGATTCCGCCGCTCTACGGAGCGCTGGTCAAGAACGAGCAGGACGTGCATCTGCTCGAACGGCTGGCCTTCATGAACCGCCGCGACAGCCGGGGGTAAGTGACACTAACGATGCTGATCAACTTCTTCCTGACCCTGCGCAAGTACAAGGTCCCGGTCACGATCCGGGAGCTGCTCGACCTCGTCGATTCGCTGCGGCATCGGATCGTGTACTCGAGCATCGACGACTTCTACCTCCTGAGCCGCACCTGCATGGTCAAGGACGAGAAGCACTACGACAAATTCGACCGGGCGTTCGGCGCGTATTTCAAGGGGCTCGAAGACCTGCACGGCCTGCTGGAATCGCTGATCCCGGACGAGTGGCTGCGGCGTGAGTTCGAGCGCACGCTGACCGCGGAGGAACTCGAGCAGATCGAGTCGCTCGGCGGCCTCGAGAAGTTGATCGAAGCGTTCCAGAAGGCGCGCGACGAGGAAGAGCAGCGCGCCCGGGAAGGAGAAGAAGGGGAGGAAGGCGAGGAGGGAGACGGCGACCGCCCCGGTCAGCGCGGCCCCGGCGGACCCGGGCGCGGCAAGAAGAAAAAGGCGAGGAAGGTGTGGGACCAGCGCCAGTACAAGAACCTCGACGACTCTGTCGAGCTCGGCACGCGCAACATCAAGATGGCGTTGCGCCGGCTGCGCAAGTTCGCCCGCACGGGCCGCGAAGAAGAACTCGACCTCGACAACACCATCCAGAAGACTGCCCACAACGGCGGCATGCTCGACATCCGCATGCGCCCCGAACGCAAGAACACCGTCAAGGTGCTCCTGTTCCTCGACATCGGCGGGTCCATGGATGCTCACGTCAGGGTGTGCGAAGAGCTCTTCTCGGCGACGCGCACCGAGTTCAAGCACCTGGAGAGCTTCTACTTCCACAACTTCATCTACGAGTCCGTGTGGAAGGACAACCGGCGGCGCATGAACGAGCGGCTCCCGACGTGGGGCATCCTCAACAAGTACGCACGCGACTACAAGGTGGTGTTCGTGGGCGACGCGACGATGGCGCCCTACGAGATCACGCATTCGGGCGGCAGCGTGGAACACTGGAACGAGGAGCCCGGCGCCACCTGGATCGAACGCTTCACCGAAACCTACGACAAGATGGTGTGGATCAATCCGACGCCGCAGGAAACCTGGGAGTACTCCTCGTCGGTCGGCATGACCCAGGAGTTGGTCGAAGGGCGTATGTTCCCGCTCACCATCCGTGGGCTGGAAGAGGGCATGGGCTTCCTCTCGAAGTAACGCGCTCCCCCTGCCGGTCCATGGCGGGGCCAGCTTGTCGCCCGCGGCCGCTGAGGTTGGAACGTTGAGCGCTCGACCCACGCGCCCCGGGCGCCTGGATGCCGCCACCGTGGCACGCCGCGCCGCGCGGGTGCCCGAACTCTCCTTTCCGGCCGAACTGCCGATCGCCGCGCACATCGACGAGATCGTCGAGTGCATCCGCGCGCACCCGGTGGTCATCGTGGCCGGCGAGACCGGCTCGGGCAAGACCACGCAGTTGCCGAAGGCCTGTCTCGCCGCCGGGCTCGGGGTGCGCGGCATGATCGCCCACACCCAGCCCCGCCGGCTCGCCGCCCGCACCGTCGCCACCCGCATCGCCGAGGAACTCGGAGTCCCGCTCGGCTCGGAGGTCGGTTTCGCGGTGCGATTCGCCGCGGCATGGTCCGAAGACACGCTGGTCAAGGTGATGACCGACGGCCTGCTGCTCACCGAGATCCGCCACGACCGGTGGCTCGACGCCTACGACGTGCTCATCATCGACGAGGCCCACGAACGCAGCCTGAACGTGGACTTCCTGATCGGCTATGCCAGGAACCTGCTGCGCCGCCGGTCGGACCTGAAGTTGATCGTGACCTCGGCGACGATCGATGTCGACGCGTTCCAGCGCCACTTCGACGGCGCACCCGTCGTGTCGGTCGGCGGCCGGGGCTACCCGGTGGACGTGGTCTATCGGGACGACGCCGGCGACGGCGAGGATCCGCTCGCCGCGTGCCTCGACGAGATCGCGCGGTCGCGGCCGCGCGGGTCCGCCCGGGACGTGCTGGTGTTCCTGCCCGGGGAACGCGAGATCCTCGAAACCTCGCAGCGGCTGCGCCGCGCCTATCAGGATCGCTACGACGTGCTGCCGCTCTACTCGCGGCTGCCCGTCCGTGAGCAGCACCGCATCTTCGAGAGCGGATCCCGGGCACGTCAGCGCGTCATCCTGGCCACCAACGTCGCGGAAACGAGCGTCACGGTCCCTAACGTCGGCTACGTCATCGACGCGGGCGTCGCGCGCATCAGCCGCTACAGCTATCGTTCGAAGATCCAGCGGCTGCCCGTGGAACCGGTGTCGCAGGCGAGCGCCGACCAGCGCAAGGGCCGCTGCGGCCGCGTGGCCGCGGGGACCTGCTACCGGCTCTACAGCGAGGCTGACTTCGAGAGCCGTCCGCGCTACACCGACCCGGAACTCACGCGCACGAACCTCGCTTCGGTGGTGCTGCAGATGCGTGCCTTCCGGCTCGGCGACATGGCCCGGTTTCCGTTCATCGATCCGCCCGACCCGCGCGCCGTCAAGGACGCCGTGCGCAGCCTGCACGAGCTCGGTGCGCTCGACGGCGACCGCCTCACGGACATCGGTCGCACGATGGCGCGGCTGCCCGTGGACCCGCGCCTCGCCCGCATGCTCATCGCGGCGGCGCGCTGCGGCTGTCTGCGGGAGATGCTGATCGTGGCGGCCGCGCTGTCCATTCAGGACCCGCGGGAGCGACCGCTCGACAAACGACAGGCGGCGGACGAGGCACACCGTCCGTACGCCGACCCCCGGTCGGACTTCCTCGGCTTCGTCAACCTGTGGGGAGCGCTTGAGGCGGCGCGCGCAGAAATGACCCGCAGCGCGTTCCGGCGGCATCTGGAACGGAACTTCCTGTCGCCGTCCCGGGTCATCGAGTGGCGTGCCCTGCACCGCCAGTTGCTGCTCGCGACCAGGGGGCTCGGGATGCGCCCGAACACCGCGGCAGCGGACTACGGCGCGCTGCACCGCGCGCTGCTCGCGGGATCGCTCTCGTTCGTCGGGATGCTGGACGAGGCCGGGGTCTACCAGGGCGCTCGCAACCTGAAGTTCCGGATTTTCCCGGGCTCCGTGCTCGCGCGCAGGAGATCTGCGCAACGCGGCACTCCCGCCGGACGGGCGGGCCCGGCCGGAAGGGCGGCGGCCGGCGAGAGCGCCGGCGGAGCCGAGACCGCGGGCTCGGCCCAGGGGGCGGGCCCGGGCCAAGGGGCGGGCCCGAAGTGGCTGGTCGCGGCGGAGATCGCCGAGACCGGACGGACCTATGCCCGCTGCGTCGGGCGTGTGGAGCCGCGCTGGGTGGAGGAGGCGGCCGCGGACGTACTCCGCCGCAGCCACTCGGAACCGCACTGGGACGAGCGCCGTGGCGAGGCCCTGGTATTCGAGCGGGCCACCCTGTACGGGCTGCCGGTGGTGGAGAAACGCGCCGTCCGGCTCGCGCCGATCGACCCGGCCGTCGCGCGGGAGCTGTTCGTCCGCCACGCGCTGGTCAGCAATGTGGACGGCACCGTGCGCTTTGGCAGGCACGTCCGCCCGGTGTTCCTGGAGCGCAACCTGGCGCTGGTGCGCAGGATCGTCGAACGGCAGGCGAAGGAGCGCCGCGGCGACCTGATCGCGACGGCCGACGCGCAGGTGGATTTCTACCTCGAACGGCTGCCGGAGGAGGTGTCGGGTATCGCCGCGCTCTCCGTCTGGCTGCGGCGGGCGGACGATGCCGCCATCGAACGGCTCACGATGACCGAGCGGGACCTGCTGGCGCGCGACGCGGTGGCGGCGTCCGACGCGGACTTCCCGTCGGTGTTGCGGGTGGACGGGTTGGAACTCCCGCTGAAGTACCGGTTCGCTCCGGGGGAGCTCGACGACGGCGTCTCCGTACGCCTTGACGTGGGCGTCCTGCCCCACCTGCGCCAGGGGCCGCTCGACTGGCTGGTGCCCGGCTTCCTGGAGCAGAAATGCGTCGCACTGATGAAGGGGCTGCCGAAGTCGCTGCGGCGCCGGCTGGCCCCGGTGCCGGACAAGGCGGGCGCGATGGCGCCGCTGCTGCTGCGCGCGGACCGTTACCGGCAGGGTAGCCTGCTCGTGGCGCTCGCCGAACGGATCGAAGCCGACTACGGCGTCACGGTGGGTGCCGCGGACTGGCGGCTCGATGCGCTCAGTCCCTTTCTGTCCCTCAACGTGCAGGTGCGCGGCGCCCGGGGACGCGTGGTGGACCAGGATCGGAATCTCGCGGCCCTGCAGGGCCGCCTGCTCGAACGGGTGGAGCTCGGTGCGGAAACGCTGCGCGAAGGGTACGAGCGGCGCGGTCTGACGGAGTTTCCCGCCGAGGGCGTACCCGAGACGCTGGTCGTGGATGCACGTGCGGGGCGCGTGGTGGCCTATCCGGCGCTGCGCGACGATGGCGACCGCGTGGATCTCGTGCTGCTGACGCACCGGTCGAGCCAGCAAGCCACCAACCGGCGGGGCTACAGCCGTCTCGCGCTGCTCGCCGATCGCCGTCGCACGCGCCAGCTGCGTCGCCAACTGGAGTCGGAACGGACCATGGCGCTGCACTACGCGACCCTCGGGCCACGTGCCCGGCTGGTGGACGAGTTGCTGCTGGCGGTCTCCTGGAGTTGCTTCTTCGCGGCCGACGCGCTGCCGCGCAGCGTGCCGGAGTTCGAACGCACTCTTCTCGCCCATGGGTCCCGTCTGATCGCCGTCGGCGGCGCACTGGCCGAGGCGTGCCGGAAGATACTCGGCAGGCGTTTCGAGGCGGTCCAGCGGATCGCGGAACTCACCTCGCCGGCGTTCGCCGCCAGCCGCGAGGACATGCAGGCGCACCTGGCGCGCCTGGTGCCGCCGGAGTTCCCGACGCGCATCCCGGCGCAGCGGATGGATGACGTGGCGCGCTATCTCGATGCGATCGCGTACCGCGCGCAGCACCTGCAGGGGCGCGTACAGCGCGATGTGGAGGGCGCCCGCGAGGCCGAGCGGTGGCAGGCGCGGCTCGATGCCCTGGCCGAGGCACTGCCGGACGGGACCGCGGACGCCTCCGACGACGGCTCGCCGGTAGTGGCGGCGCGCTACCTGGTCGAGGAGTACCGGGTGGCGCTGTTCAGCCAGCGCATCGGCACGCGGGGCAAGGTCTCTCCGGAGCGACTCGCCCGGGCGATCGAACCCCTCGAACGGCAGGCGGGTTTGCGCTGACGTTGGCCGCCTCGGGCCGCTGCGGCGACGCCACGCCGGGCGGTCGGCAACGTGCTATTGGTAGGTGACGGCTGCGACAGGGGGTATTACAATCCGGGCCACCGACGGCCTGAAGTGGTTTCGGGAGGACACGCGTGCGACGTGTTTCCGTAACTGTCGGGGAACGACGACAACCAATAGGGTAAGGAGTGTTTCCAATGACGAACCTCAAGAAGAAGACGATTGCCGCTGCGATCAGCGCGGCGTTCGCCGCGGCCATGGCCGGTGCGACCGTTGCGAATGCGGACGACAACCCGTTCGCGGCCGACATTGACGGTTACGACCTCCTCGCGACGAGCCACGAAGGCGCCGAAGAAGGTGAAGGCGACGGTGAGGAAGGCGAGTGCGGCGAAGGCCAGTGCGGCGAAGGCGACGACAAGGGCGACGACGAGGGCGACGAGACGAGCGACGAAGAAGCCTGACCCGTCCCAACCCGGATGTACCCGCCGGCATTCGTCCGGCGGGTCGTCCGACCGCCTCTGCGGGCGCAGGCCCTCCGGGGCGTTTCCGGGAGCACTTCTTGGAGAATAGCCCCCGCGAAACAGCGAGCCTCGCCTCACTTTGCGTGACCAGCGCGTGAAACCTGCCGTCGGGCTGCCCAGCCCCGGACAAGAGACCATGCAGCGTTTGCGACCGTCGTTGGCCGGCGCGGGTTTAGGTTTGCGCCGGGGCATGTTCGATGCGCTTGCCGAGCACCGCGACGCACTGGACCGTACCGTCGATTTCCTGGAAATCGCCCCCGAGAACTGGATTGGCATGGGTGGCCGTTTCGGCCGCGCCTTCCGCGAATACGCCGAGCGGTTTCCGTTCGTCTGTCACGGCCTGTCCCTGTCGCTCGGCTCGCCGGCGCCTCTCGACGTGGCGTTCCTGAAGGACGTCAAGCGGTTCCTGGACGGCCACGGCATCGACGTCTATACCGAGCACCTGAGCTACTGCAGCGACCATGGCCACCTCTACGACCTGATGCCGATTCCGTTCACCGCGGAAGCGGTGGACTACGTCGCGGCCCGCATCCGGCAGACCCAGGACGTGCTGGAACGCCGCATCGCGGTGGAAAACGTGTCCTACTATGCGGCGCCCGGCCGGGAAATGGACGAGCTCGAATTCGTCAATGCGGTGCTCGAGGAGGCCGACTGTCGCCTCCTGCTCGACGTCAACAACATCCACGTCAACAGCGTCAACTTCGGTTACGACGCCGGGACCTTTCTCGATGGCATCGCGGGCGACCGCGCCGCGTACATCCATGTGGCCGGACATCGCGTAGAGGCGCCCGACCTGCGCATCGACACCCACGGTGCGGACGTCATCGACGTCGTCTGGACACTGCTCGAACGCGCGTACGCGAATTTTGGCGTGTTGCCGACCGTGCTCGAGCGCGACTTCAACTTCCCGCCCGTGCCGAAACTCCTCGGTGAAGTCGAGACGATCCGCGGCCTGCAGGATCGGGCACGGGCCCATGCCGCGGGATGATCGCGGGCTGACGACCCCGCCAGGTGCCGCGCTCCGGTTCCAATCCGTGCAGCGCGACTTCGCGGCGTACATCCGCAACCCGGACGGCCGGGCGGTGCCCGCGGGCGTGGACCCGCGGCGGATGGATGTCTACGCCGGCCTGGTCTACCGGAACGTCGAGGGGTTCCTCTCGCGAACGTTCCGCGTAGCGCGGGAGATCCTTGGCGATGCGCGCTGGCACGCGATGGTCCGCGACTTCATCGACCGGCACGCGTCGCAGTCGCCGTACTTCCGGGACATCTCGACGGAGTTCCTCAAGTACCTCGAGTCGGAGCGGGACCTTGCCGACGACCCGCCGTTCCTGGCCGAAGTCTGTCACTACGCGTGGGTTCGGCGTTCCCTCGACCAGGCCGACGAGGTGCTGCCGGCGGCCCCCGACGCGGCATTGTCGGAGGCGGCGCTCCTCGACTCGGGTTTCGCCGTCTCGCCACTGGCCTGGCCGCTGCGCTACCGGTTTCCCGTGCATCGCATCGGCGTGGACTTCCAGCCCGTCGCAACGCCCGCGGCGGCGACGTGGCTCATCGTCTACCGGGACCGGGGGGACCGCGTGGGGTACATGGAGTCCAACCCGGCCACCACGCGCCTGTTGGCCCTGCTCGGGGAGGACGGCACGGCGCGCGAGGCGCTGTCCGGGCTCGCCGGGGAACTCGGTCGGAACGCCGAGTCGCTGCTGGGGTTCGGTGCAACCGTGCTGCGACGCCTCGTGGAACACGACATCGCGGTGCCGAGGCCGAGGCGCGGACGACCGTAGGGGACGGGCTTGTCCCGTCCCGCGCCAGGGGCTTGCACGGGCTCGACACGGGCGACCACAAGGGTCGCCCCAGGGTCGCCCCTACGGCTCCCCCTTGTCCAATGAGAAAGTGAGGGTGAAATCGTCCGATCCGTGAAGTTGCGGGGGTCGGATGTCCTTATGGCGATTCGAGGGATGATCGGGTCACTGCGGTGGCTGGTCAAGCGCCGGATTGGGCTTGGGAGCGTAGGCGTTCGGGCATGCGAGGTGGTCGGTGGCGGGTCAAGGGCGAGCGCGACGCGGGCACGGCGGCGGGGCTGGCGAAGCGGTGTTGCCTGGTGTCGGCGGCGGGTTCGGGCACGGCGTCGAGGCGTCGCGGTCGGCGCAGCGGACCCTTGACGCGCCTGACGGGAGAGTACCCTGGGAGGCAGGGATCGGCGGTCGTCGCGGCTGATCGGGGATGGGTGCCGAGCGGCGGGGAACATTCCTTCCCGGCGAGCCACCCGACCGCCGAACCCTGCCTCCCGGCGAGGGCGGGGGTTCGGGGGCTGGCCCCCGGCGCGGGGCTGCGGCACGGCGTTCGGAGTCGCGACGCTCATCCGGCGGCGCGCGCCGGGGCCATGCCGGCGGCAATGCGCAGGAACAGCGCGCGGCGCTCGGTCTGGACGCGGCGCGCGGCGTGGAGGTCGGTCTCCGCGGCGGCGGCCGCGTCGAGCAGGGCGAAGTCCATGCCCGGCTTGAGATACACCTGCGCGTTCGGGAGCGAGCGGAACCTGGCGTAGGGGGTCATGACGTCACGGGCGAGGTACTTGCGACGGACCTTGCCGGCGTCGTCGCGGTACTCCGTGGCGAACAGGCACGGCCGGTGGAAGTTGAGGAACGGCGACAGGGTGCCGTGGGCGAAGCGGCTCACGTCGGGCGCGAAGCGTTGCGGGATGTGGTCGTGACCGAACCACCTGCGCACGACGCTGGCGTTTTTGCCCTCGACGAGGGCGTTGTCGTTGGAGGTGCGGGCGCGGGACTTGGTGAACCGCTCGACGCGGAGCTTTTCGAGCAATTCGGCGACGCGGTGGTTGATGTACTCGCTGCCGTTGTCCGCGTGGAAGCCGAGGATGCGGAACGGGAACGACAGCAGCAGGCCTTCGAGCAGCGGCAGAAGGAAGCGCTCCGAGATGCCGGCCACGGCGCCGACAAACTCGTACTGGGTGACCTCGTCCACCAGGTTGATCAGGTAGAGGCCCTTGACGCCGTCGCGGTCCCCCTGGTGGACGGTGTCCACGCGCACGTGTCCCGGCCGGCCCTCGGGCTCCGGGGCCTGGCGCAGGCCGATGGCCACGGCCGTCCCCTGCGTCTTCGTCCACACGGTGCGCTTCGCGCGGTACGTCGCGGAGCCGCGCAGGTTGTAGACGTGGCCGTTGGAGATCGTCGCGAGGCGCTCGAAGCGCGGGTCGCCGAACACCTCGAACTGGCGCCGCAGGACCTCGCGCGTGGCCAGCCCGGACATCTGCCCGTAGGCCTCGTCGACCTCCGCCAGCAGCCGGATGTCCGCCGCCGTGTACTTGCGCGCGAACGGCCGCCCCCGGCTGCCGCCGCGGCGGTCCCGGACCGCGCCGGTCTCGCGCCACTGCCGGACCAGGCGCTCCGTCTGCTGAAGCGAGATGCCCGTCGCGGCGACGAGGAACTTGAGAACCACGCCCTTGTCGTGCTTGCCGAGATGCCGGTAGCCGAAGCGGTCCAGCGTGTCCCGGACGAAGCCGTAGGCCTCTTCGCGGTCCCGCGGTTGGAAGTCCACAGCCTCGTTGCCTTCGACGAAGGCGCAAAGCTGTCCGATTGTGCGTAGCCGCCGCGTCTGGATGTCCACGATCATCACCGAATGATGCGCCGGACACCCGCTTCACCCTCATTTCGCGTTGGAATCGCTGCTTCGCTTCACCCTCACTTCGCGTTGGACAGTTCGGGCTCTTGTTGTCCAAGCCCCAAAGGAGTAGGGTTCGCGTCCCATCGTCGCCACGCACGGAAACGAGATGTCCATCGTGGTGATGGATGACGATGAGCAGACCGCTGCATCGTTGGTCCAACGCCTCAACCAGCTCGGTTACGACGCGACTCGCGGCCGCGTTCCACAACTCGCGGCCATCGACACGATCGAACTCTTCGTCTGCGGTTTCCACGGGGCCGCGGCGCTCGAAGCGCTGGTTCGCCCTTTCGCTTCCCGCCTGGATCGCATCCCGGCGATACTCGCCTGCGGCCGGGCGCCGACGGCCGAGGACCTCGCGGCGGCAATGGCGCTGGGCTGTACCGACGTCGTGTCCTGGCCGGCCCGGGACGATGCCCTGGCTGCGGTCATCGAGCGCAACGTGCGCCGTTCGCGGGTGCGCCGCGCGAACGATCCGCGTCTCTACCAGGAACTCGGCGAGCTTGAACGCGACCAGCGCGCCGGGCGCTACATCCAGATGGGCATGTTGCCGCCGAATCCGATGGAGCTGGACCACTTTCGGCTGCGGCACACCATCCACCCGTCGCTGCTGTTGTCCGGAGATTTCGTCGACTACTTCCGGATCACGGACGACCACTTCGTCTTCTACATCGCGGACGTCTCCGGCCACGGGGCTTCCTCGGCCTTCGTCACGGTCATCCTGAAGAACTTCTCCCGTCGGCTGCGGCGCGAGTATCGCGCCAGCATGCTGAAGGCGCCGGGGGAGATCCTCGTCGCGCTGAACCGGGAGATTCTCGAGAACCGCATCGACAAGCATGTGGCGATGTTCCTCGGCGTCGTGGACATGCGCACCAACGAACTCCGCTACGCCAATGCCGGCCACTTCCCGCACGCGATCCAGGTCCGGGACGGGCAGGCGCACCTGCTCGAACTGACCGGCAAGCCCGTGGGTCTCTTCGAGCAGGTCTCCTACCAGTCCGCGGCGATGGACCTGGCCGAGGGAGACAACCTGGTGCTGCTGTCCGATGGCGTTCTCGAGGTCATGCCGGAGGCCGGTCTCGCGCGCAAGGAGCATCGTCTGCAGGAAGTGGCCGTCGAGTGCGACGCGGACATCGACCGTCTCTGGTCGGCGCTCGGTGTGGACACCGGGATTGCCGGTCCGGACGACATGACCTGTCTCATGGTTGCTTGCGGGGCGTAAGTTGTCCGGACGTATCCTCGTCGCCGACTGCGACGGCATGTACCTGATGAAGTTCGTCGGCGACGTGCGGGTCACCTTGTGCGCGGCGGTGGACGACTTCCTCTCCGAGATGTACCGCGACGAGAACTTCAAGTCGGTCGTGGTCGATCTGACCCGCACGGACGGCATCGACAGCACGTCCCTCGGCGTGCTGGCCAAGCTCTCCATCGCGGCCCGCGAGCAGTTCGGCTTCAGCCCCACCCTTGTTTCGACGAACTACGACATCACCCGCCTGCTGTTCACGATGGGCTTCGAGGACGTCTTCCACATCGTCGAACAGCCCCTCGAGGACGAGGAGCAACTCGGCGAATTGCCGCACGCGGAGGCGACGCTGGAGGACCTCCGTCGCCGCGTCATCGACGCCCACAAGGCGCTGATGGGACTGAACGACTCCAACGCGGCCAGGTTCCGGGATCTCGTCGCCACCCTCGAGGCGGCCGAGTCGACGCGCTGACCCGGCGACGCTGCGTAGCGGTGTCAGGCCGCCCGGCGGGATGCGACGAGGTTCGCCGCGGCTTCGAGGACTTCCATGCCGGCGCCGCGCGTCCCGGCCCGTTCGGACAGGTGGCGGCGCCACGCCCGCGCGCCGGGCGCGCCGTTGAACAACCCGAGCAGGTGCCGGGCGATGTCATGCAGCCGCGTACCGTCCTGTTCGAGCGCCCGCGCGACGTAGTCGTCCAGATATCGGGCGAGGACCTCCCGGGGGCCGCCGGGCAACGGTGTACCGAACAGGCGGTGTTCGAGTTCCGCCAGCCAGAAGGGGTTGCGGTAGGCGCCGCGGCCGATCATCACGCCGTCGGCCCAACGCAGTTCTGCGATCGCGCCGGCGGTGTCCCGAATGCCGCCGTTCAGCACGATGGCGATATCCGGCAGCTCGCGCTTGAGACGCAGGACCCGGCCGTAGTCGAGCGGCGGGATCGTGCGGTTCTGTGCGGGAGAGAGACCGTTCAACGCGGCGATACGGGCGTGCACGATGAACGTGTGGATGCCGGCGTCGGCGCAGCTGCCGACGAAGTCCCGCAGGAACGGGTAGTCGTCGTGACCGTCGACGCCCAGCCGGCACTTGACCGTGACCGGGACCGCGCCGGCGTCGCGCATGGCGGCAAGACACGCCGCAACGCGGGTCGGGTCGAGCATCAGACAGGCGCCGAACGCGCCGCGTTGCACGCGCGGCGAGGGGCAGCCGACGTTGAGGTTGACCTCGTCGAAACCGTGCTCCCCCGCCAGCGCCGCGCAGTGGGCCAGCGCGCGCGGCTCGGAACCGCCGAGCTGCAGGGCCACCGGGTGCTCCATGGCGTCGAAGGCGAGCAGACGGTCCCCCGGACCGTGCAGGAGCGCGTCCGTCGACACCATCTCCGTGTACAGGCGGGCGTGTGGTGCGAGGACACGGTGGAACGCGCGGCAGTGCCGGTCGGTCCAGGCCATCATCGGCGCGACGCACAGCGTGTGCGTCCCCGGGATCCGTGCTGGCAGGTCGCCGCGTGCACCGTCCCGGGGCGTAGTGTCCGCACCGGCGGAGACGCTCACGCCCGAAATACCCCTGTCTCTAGCCTCGATGCCAGATTTATTGGTTTTTTCTCCATTTTTTCTTCATTTTGGGGCCGGGCGTGTGTATGCTGCCCGTTCCTGCATCGGATATGAACCGATCCAGCGCATTAGCGAGCAATTCAGATGCTGTGTCAAAGGACTATTCGTGCCCCTGTCTACGCCATCAGTGTCGGTGTGCACACGGGCAAGAAAGTCGCCATGACGTTGCGTCCCGCTCCGGCGGACACGGGAATCCGGTTCGTCCGAACGGACGTCGGCTGCAGCGTACGCGCCCTCGCGCAGAACGTCTCGGACACGACGCTGTCGACGAGCATCGTCGAGAACGGCGTGCAGGTGGCCACCGTCGAGCACCTGATGTCCGCGCTGTGGGGTCTCGGCATCGACAACCTCGTGGTGGAACTCTCCGGCGAGGAAGTGCCGATCATGGATGGCAGCGCCGGGCCGTTCGTCCGGTTGATCGAGGGCATCGGCATCGAGGAGTTGCCCGCGCCGCGCCAGTTCGTCCGCATCACCCGTGAGATCGAGGTCTCGCAGGGCGGCGCGACGGCCGCGCTGCGGCCCTACGACGGCTTCCGCGCCGCCTACACCTTTGTCGCGGACCATCCCGTGTACAACCGCTATCCGAAGCGCATCGAAGTCGACTTCGGTCGCACGTCCTACGTCGCCGAAGTCAGCCAGGCCCGCAGCTTCGGCCTGGTGAACGAACTGGAGAAGGCCCAGGCGATCAACCGTTGCCTCGGGTCGAGCCTCGACAACGCGATCGGTATCGACGACTCCAGCATCCTCAATGCAGACGGCCTGCGCTACCAGGACGAGTTCGTCAAGCACAAGATCCTCGATGTGATCGGCGATCTGTATCTCCTCGGCAAGCCCGTCATCGGTGCGTTCGAGGGCTACATGTCCGGCCACGCGCTCAACAACAAGCTCGCGCGGGCGCTGCTGCGCTGCGACGATGCGTGGGAGGTCGTGACCGCGGTTGATGGCGAGATTCCTCAGGCGGCTCTCGGCACATCGGCGCACGCCGGCGTCGCGCACTGAGTCGACCGCACCCGCGGCCGCCGAGCCGCGTACTTCCTGAAGCCGCGTCGTTCCGGTCCGTGGGGCGCCGATGGACTATGATGCCGTCCCTAAGCTGTGCCTGAATCCGGTATGACCGTTCGCACCCGGGTCGCGCCGTCGCCCACCGGCGATCCCCATGTCGGCACGGCCTATGTCGCGCTGTTCAACCTGGCCTTCGCACGCCGTCATGCGGGCGCGTTCGTGTTGCGCATCGAGGACACTGATCGCGCGCGGTCCACGCCCGAGTCCGAGGCGGCGATCGTTGACGCGCTGCGCTGGGCCGGGCTCGAGTGGGACGAGGGTCCGGACAAGGGGGGTGCATACGGTCCGTATCGCCAGAGCGAGCGGGTCGCGCTCTACCGCGAACACGCGGACAGGCTGGTGGCCGAGGGCAACGCCTTCCCCTGCTTCTGCAGCCCCGAGCGCCTCGATGGCCGGCGGCGCGAGCAGCGCGCCCGCGGCGAGAACCCCGGCTATGACGGACACTGCCTGTCGCTGGACGCGGCGGATGCCCGGCGCCGCATCGACGCGAGCGAAGCGCATGTGATCCGCATGCGTGTCCCGCGCGCAGGGACATGCCGGGTGGTGGACCGACTGCGTGGGGTGGTGGAAATCCCCTGGGCCCAGGTCGACATGCAGGTGCTGCTGAAGAGCGACGGCTTCCCCACCTACCACCTGGCCGTCGTGGTCGACGATCACCTGATGGCCATTACCCACGTGCTGCGCGGCGAGGAGTGGATCGGTTCGATGCCCAAGCATCAGTTGCTGTACCGATACCTGGGCTGGGAGATGCCGGAGCACACGCACCTGCCGTTGCTGCGCAACCCGGACCGCAGCAAGCTGTCGAAACGACGCAACCCCACGAGCCTCAATTACTTTCGCGACGTGGGCTACCTGCCGGAGGCGCTGCGCAACTATCTCGGACTCATGGGCTGGTCGATGCCCGACGGGCGGGAGATCTTCTCGTTCGAGGAGATGGTGGAGGCGTTCGATGTCGACCGGGTCGCGACGAGCGGACCGGTCTTCGACTTCGAGAAGCTGAACTGGCTCAACGGCCAGTACATCCGCAACCTGTCCGCCGATGATTTCGCGGACCGGGTCGCCGACTGGGCCCTCGGCAGGGAGAACCTCAGGCGCCTGGTGCCGCTCGTGCAGTCCCGGACCGAACGCTTCATTGACCTGGCGCCCCAGGTTGACTACCTGATCGGTGAGCGCGCGCCCCTGACGACGGCAGCGTTCGCGCACAAGACGCTGAGCGATGCCGACTGCCGGCGCATCCTCCATCACGTGCTGCGCGCGCTGGACGCGATGCCGCGCCTGACGGGCGATGCGCTCCTCGCGCGCTGCAAGGGGCTGGCAACGGCGATGGACCTCAAGATCCGCGACTTCCTGTTTCCGCTGTTCGTGGCGGTGTCCGGGCGTGCCGTGGCCCTGCCGTTGTTCGACTCGGTGGCCTTCCTGGGTCGCGACCTGACGCGCGCCCGCATCCGGTCCGCCCTGACGGCGCTTGGCGGGTTGTCGAAGAAGGAAGCCAAACGCCTCGACAAGGCGTTCGAGGCCATGTCGGGGAGCGGGGCGCCGGGGTCCCCGGCGAATTGACAGTTTCCGCGGACCGCACGTAAGATGCGCGCCCCGTCTCCTGGATCGCGGGACCAGGGTGCTATCGGGGCGGACCCGTTACCGCCTCGCCCTGCAACCCACGCGCCCGGGAAGACACCGTTTGATCGTGGGGCCATAGCTCAGCTGGGAGAGCGCGACAATGGCATTGTTGAGGTCGGCGGTTCGATCCCGCCTGGCTCCACCAACACTCCCACCGGGCACGGACGCCCGGTTCGTGGCGGGGGAACAGGGTCCATGACGGGCGCGGGTCTTCTCGGACGCCGGAGGCGTTCTCCGGCGGCCTGAGCCCCGCTTCCGCTGTGCATGATGGATGACCTGCGGCCGGATCACCCCGTCAAGGGACTGGAGTGCCTGCGGTGGGCGTACCGGGAGGTGTTCGAGTGGCGGCTGATCGGCGCGTCGCTCGGCGTCCTCCTCGGCTTCGCGACCCTGTTTGCGCTGGTGGGCCACGTGGGTTTCGAGGACCGCCTCATCCCCATCGAGCGCGTCGGGTACTGGACCGTGAGCGCCTTGATCTGCTGGCCGCTCTGCTATGCGCTCGGCGCCAGCATCCTCTACGTGATGCGCTCGCACTCGCCGCCCGTGATCGCGCTCGCGGCCGTCGGGGGCACGCTGTTCTTCACCCTGCCGTGCACCGGCGTGGCGCACGTGGTCTACGGGTTGTTCGACCCGGAGGAAGCCGGCAACTTCACCCTGCTGCAGACCTACCTCGATGTCCTGCTCATGGCGTTGGCGTGCAGCGCGCTGGTCCACTACGTGGTCTGTCAGCGCGTGGAAGTCCGGTACGCCTCGGCGGGAAGCAACGGGACGCCGGGACACGACACGGCCGCAAGGGACGCGGAGTGGGGCGAGGAGACGGCTCCGCCGGACGGCGACTTCTTCGATCGCGTGCCCCGCGCGCTCGGCCGGGATGTCGTATACCTGAGCGTCTCCGGCCACTACCTCAATGTCGTCACGACGGCGGGATCCTGCCTCGTCCTGATGCGCCTGTCCGATGCCGTCGCCGCCCTCGGTGACCTCGGGTTGCAGGTGCACCGTTCCTATTGGGTCGCCTATCGCCACGTCACTGGGATCCTGCGACGCGGCCCCCGGACGGTGGTGCGCGTCACGGGTCCCCATGAACTGCCGGTAAGCCGGAGTCATGTGGCCACCGTGCGCCAGGCGGTCCGTTCCCGGGAGACCTGAGCGGGGCCTGAGGGGCTCGTGGAAGTTCCCGCGCGGTCAGGTCGACCGCCGCCCGGGCGGGGCAGTCGCCGAGCGGCGTGGTATCGTCAGTGTACGTGGCATGCAGCGACGAACCGGGACAGTGGTTGGGGCACCCCGGAAGATGACGCATGGCTGACGTACAGCCCGATGGTCCCGTGCGCGGACCCGCGTGCCTGCGATGGGCGTACCGGGAAGCACTCGAGCCTGGCCAACTCGCCGTATCGCTGTGGATGCTCGTCGGCCTCGTGCTGGTGCTGACTGCCGTCGGGCCCATAGGCATCGAGGTGCGGCTGGGTCCGCTGCAACGCTTGGCTTTCTGGAGCATCTGTTGCGCGCTGTGCTGGCCCGTCTGTCATGCCCTGAGCGCGGCGATCCTGTACCTGATGCGGGACCGGCGCCCGGTCGTGATCCTGCTCGCGGCGGCGACGGGAGCGGCGTACTTTACCGTGCCCTGCGTGGCTGTTGCGTATACCGTGTATGGACTGTTCATGCCGCGGGACGCCGATGCCGCGGGCCTTGCGGAGATCTACCTCAATGTCGCGGTGCTCGCGCTGGCGTGTTGCGGTCTGGTTCACTACGTGCTCTGTCAGCGAGTGAAGCTGCGTTACGCCGGCGCGGGCGCCGCTGGCAAGTTCGGCGGTGCCGGCGACGCGTCGCAGCCGCCGGCCCTGGAGTGGGGTCCGACGCAGCTGAGGTTCTTCAATCGCCTGCCCCGCATGCTCGGGCGAGATGTGGTGTATGTGAGCGTCTCGGGCCACTATCTCAACGTGGTCACGACCGCGGGCTCCTGTCTCGTCCTGATGCGTCTGTCGGATGCCGTGGCGGCTCTCGGGGATCTGGGCATGCAGGTGCATCGTTTGTACTGGGTTGCCCACCGCCACGTGACGGGGATCGTGCAGGACGGCCAACGGACGATGGTGCGGGTGACGGGTTCCCGCGAACTGCCGGTGAGTCGGACCTACCTCGCGACGGTGCGCGATGCCGTCCGTTCGGTGGCGGCGTGAGCGCCGGTCGACGGACGACGAAGTGACGGCGGATGGCTGAAGGAAGGCTCGACATTCCTGTCCGCGGACTGGCCTGCCTGCAGTGGGCGTACCGCGAAGTACTCGAGTGGGGCCTGCTCGCCGAGTCGCTCTGCATGTTGGGCGGGCTCGTGATCGTGCTGGCCTTTGTCGGGCCGATGGGGGTCGAAGACCACCTCGGCCCGCTCGAGCGCCTGGCGTTCTGGTCCGTATGCGGTGCGCTGTGCTGGCCGCTCTGCCATGCTCTCAGTGCCGCCATCCTGTATCTCATGCGTTCCTGTCCGCCGGTCGCGATCATGCTGGCCGCCACCGCGGGGGCCGTCTTCTTCACCCTGCCCTGCGCTGCGGTGACCCACACGGTCTACGGACTGTTCCGTCCGCAGGACCCGGCCGTCGGCCTCCTCGACATCTACCTCAACGTCGCCGTGCTGGCGCTGGCCTGCAGCGCACTGGTCCACTACGTCACCGTTCTCAGGGTGCGACTGCGCTACGGACCGGGCGGCGGCAGGGCCGTGCACCTGCCGGGAGACGCGAAAATGGACCTGCCACCGCAGGAGTTCGAGGCGTTGGCGCCGTCGCACGAGAGTTTTTTCGACAGACTGCCCGGCATGCTCGGCAGGGATGTCGTCTACCTGAACGTCTCGGGCCACTACCTGAAGGTCGTGACGACCGCGGGTTCATGCCTCGTGCTGATGCGCCTTTCGGATGCCGTGGCGGCTCTGGGTGATCTCGGTATGCAGGTCCACCGCTCCTACTGGGTCGCCCACCGCCACGTGACGGGCGTCTTGCAGGACGGACAGCGGACCCGGCTCCGCGTGACGGGTCACTGCGACGTGCCCGTCAGCCGCACGCACATGGCCGACATGCAGGAGGCGATGCGCAGCAGGCACGCATAGGTCCGCCGTGCCGCGGGATGGCCCGAATCGACTGAGCTGCCCGACGGGTGCCACGCCCCGCGCTGCCAATGGCCGGGGAGGGCGCAGCCTGCGGCGTGCGTGGGTGGCCTGCGCACGTATTCGCTGCGTGCGTTGACGCATCGCACCTTCGGCGGGACCGACCGGGACCCTGCAGGGCGCGTTCGCGCTGCGTGGATGTCATTTGGGAAACGGCAGCCTGTTTCAGGCAAGAGTCCGTGCAACAAACCTGTCGCCGGGTCCGGTCAGTGCTTATGGTGTATTAACGGCGCGCGCGTTCAGTTGTTCTTGTGCAGTACGGGTCGGTCCCACAGGGGGTTCCGTGGGGTGACTCGGTAGGTTCCGATGGTGGGGCGAAGCGTTATCGAACGGCACATCGTTGACGATGTGCGGGTCGGCCCCGCCACTTGCAGTACGGAACCGCTCGCGTGGCGCGCGCGCCGACTTTTTGCTCTACGGTTGCCGGTACGGCGCCATGTCCATCCCCGGGTAACGCGCGGCCACGCCCGACAGCGTCTCCTCCGTCCAGTACCGATGCCCCGGCGGCGGAAAGCCGAGGGTGGTCCGTTCTTCGGGGTTGGCCTGCTCGATCCAGGCTCGAAACTCGGGACGGATGGCCTCGGTGGACCAGCCGGTGATGCCGAGCCACTTCCAGGCGGCCGGCGCGTAGGTGATGAACTGGCCGATACGCCCGACGTCCGCCCGGAACGGCGTGGCGCGGTGGAACGTGCGCATGCTGTACGCAAGCACAGATCCGGCCCGCACCGTCACGCGCACTTCGTTGTCGTAGATTCCGGGGCGTTCTTCGCGCGTGTAGTGGGCCGGCCAGCGGATGCGCTCCGGGTAGTGCTCCCAGGAACAGACCGCCGTCGGCGCGTGGTCCGCATCGACATCGGTGTAGTAGACCAGGTAGGCGGTCTGCCAGTACTCGGGAACGAGGGGCGGGTAGGCGAGGGTGTGGTTGACGAAGTCGCAGTGCATGATCTGGTCTTCGTCCGCCGGATGCGCCTGGCACTTGACGTGCAGGTGCGACTGCTCGCAGAAGAGGTCGTCGTGGCCCACCATCCCCGCCGCGAAACGGCGCAGTTCGGGATGTAGCGTGATCGCATTGAGCATCGTCCCGCGGTACGGAAAATTCCGGTATCCCCGGCGCCCCGGGAACGGCCTGTCCCACTGCTCTGGTTTCCCGCGGGTGGGGTCGTCGCAGAACTCCACCCAGCCGGGGAGCAGTTCGGCGAGTTCACGGCGCGCGCCCTCGAGTTCCGCCGGCGTCAGGAAGTTCTCGACGATGACGTAGCCGTGGCGCCGGTAGTGCTCGACGTGGTGCGGTTCGAAGGTCATGCGTGGTGCGAGACCGGGTCGGGGGCCTTTGAGAACTCGGCGGGTTTGCCCGCATAATGCCGCGGATCCCACGAGCCTCCGGTGACGAAATCCTTGAAACGCATTGCCGTGATTCTATCGCGAGCGTCCGCCCTGGCGGGCTGTGCGCTTGCCCTGTCCGGTTGCGGCCCGCAACCGCCGCCGCCGACGCCCTTCGAGCCCGTACATGACGTCCAGGAGACCATGCGCCTGGTGGTCGAGCCGGCGGCGGACCTGATCTGGGACTCGGCGGGCCAGATCATCACGCTCGAAGGCGTCGAGGACCTTGCGCCGACCACGGAGGAGGGCTGGCTGCAGGTGGCCCACGCCGCGGCGGTCGTCGCCGAGTCCGGCAACCTCCTGATGACGCCGGGCCGAGCGCGCGATGCCGCGGAGTGGACGGAGATCTCCCGGGGCATGGTCCGCGCCGGAGTCCAGGCGCGCGAAGCGGCCAAGGCGCAGGACGCGGATGCCCTGTTCGCGGCCGGCGGACATCTGTACAACGTCTGCGTGTCCTGCCACCAGCAGTACTGGGTCGATCGCCCGGTGCGCCCGGGCGAAGCGTTGTAGGGGCGACCCTTGTGGTCGCCCTCTCGACCATTGTGATCGCCCTCTCGACCCTTGTGGTCGCCCGTATCGGGACATCGCGGCCGCTTCGGCACGGGACGGGACAAGCCCGTCCCCTACGGTGCCCGGCTCCGGGGCGGGCGGTCCCCGGCGTGCTGGTCCTGCTCGCGGCGTCCGCCGCGTGGGGACACGCAGTGTCGGATGCCGACGCGCTGTTCGTGCAGGGCATCGACGGTCCGGCGGTGGCGCCGTTTCTCTACCTCGGCGCGAAGCACATGGTCACCGGCTACGACCACCTGCTGTTCCTGCTCGGCGTCGTCTTCTTTCTCTACCGGCTGCGCGACGTCGCGCTCTACGTGACGCTCTTCACGGCCGGGCACAGCATCACGCTGCTGGCCGGCGTCCTGGGCGGCTGGCAGGTCAATGCGTACCTGGTCGACGCCATCATCGGCCTGTCGATCGTCTACAAGGCCTTCGAGAACATGGACGGCTTCCGGCGTGTCTTCGGGGTGGCGCCGGACACCCGCGCCGCGGTGCTGGTGTTCGGCCTCTTTCACGGCCTCGGGCTCGCGACCAAGCTGCAGGAACTCGTCGACTCGGACAACGGCCTGCTGGTGAACATCGTCAGCTTCAACGTCGGCGTCGAACTCGGGCAGTTCACGGCCCTCGCGGCGGTGCTGGCACTGCTCGTGTTCTGGCGTGGCCGGGCGAGTTTCGCGCGGCACGCCTTCGCCACCAACGCCGTCCTGATGGCGGGCGGATTCCTGCTCGCCGGATATCAGCTCGGTGGTCTGGCCCTGGCGCCCCCGTGAGCGTTGCGCCGACAGCCGCGGAAGGGCCGGGGGCGCGCCGCATCGTTGCCACGTCCGTCGGCGCGGCCGCGGCCGCGGCGCTGGTGCTCTTTACCGTCGTGCTGCCGGCCGAATTCGGCTACGACCCGCTGCGGACCGGGGCGGCGCTCGGTGTCACGGGACTGTCGCGTGACGTCACGAGTACACTCGCGCGCCAGGACGCCGGCTTCACGACGGACGAGATGCGCTTCACCCTGTCGCCCTTCGAGTCCGTCGAGTACAAGTACCGGCTGGAAGAGGGCGACAGCATGCTGTACGCGTGGAGCGCGACGGGCGAGATGCTCTACGAAATGCACAGCGAGGCGGACGGCGCGGAGCCCGGCACGGCGGAGTCCTTCGACCGGGCGCGGGCCGAACGGGGCGCCGGAACCTACGTGGCGCCCTTTCCCGGGATTCACGGCTGGTTCTGGGAAAATCGGGGTGACACGGAGGCGACGCTGACGCTGCGCACCGCCGGCTTCTACACCGGAGCGTTCGTATTCCGCGACGGCGGCAAGTTCGAGCGGCGCCTCGACGGCGGGGCTTCGCAGGATCCGCAGGCAGGGACGCGCCCATGACACGGGAGAATCGATAGTGTCGTTGCTGGCGTTGTGCGAGTGGCTCGCCGAGACCGCGGGGAGCATCGCCCTGCACGAGTCGCTCTATGCGTACCCGCTCATCGAGTCGACCCACGTGCTGGCGCTGCTGCTGTTCGCCGGCACCATCGCCATGGTGGACCTGCGCCTGCTCGGCTTCGCGTTCCGCGAGGTGCCGGTCTCCGAGATGAACGCCCGGCTGCTGCCGTGGACGGTGGTCGGCGCCGCCATCATGATCGGCACGGGGATCCTGCTCTTCTACGCCATCCCGGTGCGGACCTACCAGAGCGTGTGGTTCCGCATCAAGGTGGTGTTTCTCGTCGCCGCGGCGATCAATGTCTGGGTGTTCCACAAGCGCGTGCAGCGCGACCGCGAGCGCTGGGATTCCGATCCGAAGCCGCCGTTCGGCGCGCGTGTCACCGCCTGCGTTTCGCTGACGCTCTGGTCCGGCATCATCGTGTTCGGCCGGATGATCGCCTACAACTGGTTCGACTGTTACCGGCCCCAATCGGACTTCGTCTACTGGATTGCCGGTTGCGTCGTGGAGGCGCAGACATGAACTGGCTCGAGGTGTTCGACGCACTGGAGCGCAGCGCGATCGGGACGGCCATCCGCGAGTCCCTGTGGCTGTTCCCGGCGATCGAGGCGGTGCACCTGCTCGGTCTCGCGCTACTCGGCGGCTCGGTGCTCATGGTCGACCTGCGGCTGCTCGGTGTGGGCCTGCGCAGCCGCGCGCCGCGGCTGGTGCTCGCGGACGCGCGGCCGTGGCTGTTCCTGGCGCTCGGCACGATGTTCGCGACGGGCATCCCGCTGTTCCTCTCCGAAGCCATCAAGTGTTTCTACAACTTCTCCTTCTGGGTGAAGATGATCTCCCTCGCGACGGCTCTCGTGTTCACGTTCGCGGTGAAACACCCGTTGATCCGGCGCGATCCCGGACGGCCCCTGGCCGCGCTTCTCGGGCTCGCATCCATCGGTGTGTGGTTCACCGTCGCTGCCGCGGGGCGCTGGATCGGGTTCTCCGGCTGACCGTCGAGGGGCGGCCCGGCGCCGGCGCCGCGGGCTCCGCAGCGCCGACCGTGCCTGGAACAACCGGCCTCGGTCGCTTACGCTCCCGGTTCCGTTTGTTTATCCGTTTGTTCATGAAAGTTTCCCCCCCGGCGCGCCGGGGCGCTGACGCGCAGGGAACAGGTCGCGTGCATCGGGCGGTTGCGTCGTGTACAAGAGCGGTCGCGTCGGGCGGAGGCCGTTCTCCCCAGTGGTGCGTTGGTGCCCGCATGAAAGTCTGGCCCGGACCGTGATCGGTGTTCTGACGTTGGTGGCGCGGTTGCCCGCGACCCCGCATGCGAGCATGAACGTACCGCCGCGGTCGTACCCGACGCGACCTTAGGACAAGCGTGGAGGAATCGTCGATGGCTGGCAAGAAGCAGGCGGCGGCAAGACTGGAGGTGGTGCATCGGGACTGCGCGGGAATCGACATTGGCAAGCGCAAGCACTACGTGGCGGTGGATACGTCGCGGTTCGAGGAACCCGTTCGCGACTTCGGGACGTTCACGGAGGACCTGGAGGCGATGGCGGAGTGGCTGACCTCGTGCGGGGTGCGCGAGGTGGCGATGGAGTCGACGGGCGTGTACTGGATCCCGGTGTTCGAGGTGCTCGACCGGGCGGGCTTCGAGGTGCATCTGGGCATCTGGTGAACGCGCGAGCGACGAAGCAGGTGAGCGGGCGCAAGAGCGACGTCATGGACTGCCAGTGGATCCGGCAGTTGATGAGCCACGGGCTGCTGCGCGGCGCGCATCGGGTGCCGGACGAGATCTGCGCGCTGCGCGCGTATCTGCGTCAGCGGCACGAGTTGGTCGGACAGCGCTCGCGGGCGGTGCAGCACATCCACAAGGCGCTGACGCAGATGAACGTGCAGTTGGACAACGTGTTGAGCGACATCATGGGCAAGACGGGCCAGCTGATCGTGCGCGCCATCGTTGCGGGCGAGCGCGACGGCGCCGTGCTGGCCGGCTTGCGCGACGGCCGCTGCAAGGCGGCCGCGGCGACCATCGCGCGCAGCCTGCGCGGCACTTGGCGCGACGAGCACCTGTTCGCGCTGGAGCAGGCGCTGGAGCGCCACGACGCCCTGCAGGGGCAGATCGCGGCGTGCGCGGCGCGCATCAACGGCGAACTGGACAGGCTGGCGCGGGACGACGCCGGCGACCCGCCGGAAGACAAGCGCTCGCGCAAGGGCCGCGACCGCGCGCTACGTCGGCGGCTGCAGCGCATGCTGGGCGTGGACCTGCTGGCCATCCCGACCATCGGCGTCGAGACGGCGTTGAGCGTCGCCGCGGAGGTCGGGGCAGACCTGTCCCGCTTCCCTTCCGTGAAGCACTTCTGCTTTTGGCTGGCGCTCGCGCCGGGCACTTGCATCAGTGGCGACAAGCGCCTGAAGGGCAAACAGCGGCGACGCTCGAACCGCCTCGGCCAGGCGCTACGCATGGCGGCCACCACGGCCCGCAGCGACAGGAGCGCGATCGGCGCCATGCACCGCCGGCGCCTGGCGCGTATGGACACCGCCAAGGCCGTGAAGGCCACCGCGCACCAGTTGGCACGCCTGATCTACGCGATGCTCACGCGCGGCGAGGAGTACGTCGCACGCGACCTGGCCACATGGGAAGAAGAACGCCGCGACCGCACGATCAAGCACCTTCAGCGCCAGGCCAGACGCTTCGACCTGGCCCTCGTGCCCGCCACGTGACGTCCAAAAAATTCAATCACTTGGAAATTTGTTCCATGCGAGGAGGACGCGTGGCAGCACAGGCACGTGAAGCGGCCATCGTCGGCATCCACGAGTACCCGTCCCGGGATGTCGAGGGCCAGGTCGCGCCCATGCACATCAAGGCGCGCGCAGCGGCCGCGGCGCTGGCCGACGCGGGCCTCGGCTGGCGCGACGTCGACGCCATCTACGACGCGGCCGAGGGCGGCGCAAGCGGCCTCTCGATCGCGGAGTACTTCGGCATCCGACCGAACGTCATCGACACCACGGCGGTCGGCGGCAGCTCCTACGAATTTCATGCCGCTCATGCGTACCGCGCGATCCGCGCGGGCAAGGCGCGCGTCGCGCTGCTGACCTACGGCTCCACCGCCCACAGCAACGTCCAGCGCATCGGCGCGGGCGGGCGCGGTGGCGGCATCTATCCGGCCGACAACCTCGAGTCCTTCGCCGGCATGACGCTGATCGCGAACTACGCCATGTCGGCACGCCGGCACATGTTCGAGTACGGCACGACGAGCGAGCAGCTCGCGGAGATCTCGACCGCCACGCGCTACCACGCGAGCGCAACCCGGAAGCCGTGCAGGCGATGCACGACCTCGAGTTCCTGGATATCCGCGAGACCACCATCGACGACGTGGTGAACTCGCGCATGATCGCCGACCCCCTGCACCTGCTGGAGTGCTGCATGATCTCCGACGGCGGCGGCGCGGTGGTCATCGCCGCGGCGGACATCGCCCGGGACTGTGCGCAGCCGCCCGTCTGGATCCTCGGCACCGGCGAGGCGACGCGCTATCCGGAGATCGGCGGCGACATCACCACGAGCGCTGCCGTGCAGTCGGGACCGAGCGCGTTCGGCGAAGCCGGCGTGAACCCCGCGGAGATCGACATTGCGATGATCTACGACTCCTTCAGCATCACCGTGCTGACGATCCTCGAAGATCTCGGCTTCTGTGCGAAGGGGGAGGGCGGCGCCTGGGTCGAGGGCGGCCGGCTGCGGTTCGACCGGCCGCAAGACGGCCCGGCGCTCAACACCGACGGCGGCGGACTGTCGTCGAACCATCCCGGCATGCGCGGTCTCTTCCTCCTGATCGAGGCCGCGCGCCAGCTACGCGGCGAGTCCTGCTCCCAGGTGCCCGGCGCCCGTCTCGCCGTCGCGCACGGCAACGGCGGCATGCTCGGTAGCCGGCACACCGGCGGCACCGTCATCCTCGCGGGAGAAAGCGCATGAGCGAACCGACACGACCGCTGCCACGCGTCGACGAACCCGACACCGCGGACTTCTGGGCGGGCACGCTGCAGGCGGAACTGCGTTACCAGCAGTGCGACGACTGCGGCGCCGTGATCTGGCACCCCCGGCCGCACTGCACCGGATGCCTCGACGGTCACCTCTCCACGCACGTAGCGTCGGGCCGCGGCACCGTCTATTCCTACAGCGTCGTGCGCCAGAGCTACCACCCGTTCTTCCGCACCCGCGCGCCGTACGTGGTCGCCTGGATCGACCTCGAGGAGGGGCCGAGGCTGCTGTCGAATGTCGTCGGCATCGATGTGGACGCGGTGACCTGCGGGATGCCGGTGCAGGTCGAGTGGGAAGAGCACGAATCGTGCTCGATCCCGCTGTTCCGCGCGCTGTAGGGGACGGGCTTGTCCCGTCCCGTATTGAATTCATGCAGGGTGCCGAGACGGGCGACCACGAGGGTCGCCCCTTACATGGAACATCACGTAAGCCATTGATTTAACTGGGCTACGAAAAGCGCCTCTACGAGCCGCTGGCGCGCGTGGCCCCACCCATGTTCCTTGCATGTCTGCGCGGTGGACCCACCGTGGAAAGCTACAATGCGTGCCGAATCCCGGCGAAGCCGGCAGGCCCCGTAGGGGACGGGCTTGTCCCGTCCCGTCCATGTCCGTCCCGCCGCCAGGGGCTTGCACGACCCGGGAGCAGGTCGAGGCCGTCCTCGAGCACGAGATCCGCGCGATGCAGGCGCCAGTCGTGCCCCCCGCTCCTTGCCGCGCGGCGTGCACTACGGCTCGAACGAGTCAGCTTTCGGTGACATTTCGTATGTGAGTCCGGCGTGACCCGAATGCGGGAGCGATGGTGTCACGGTCGCGCCTGCTTACGCCCGCCTTCCTCATCTGCTCGTCCCA
The DNA here is from genome assembly GCA_965248075.1 of Candidatus Azotimanducaceae bacterium. Lineage (GTDB taxonomy): Bacteria > Pseudomonadota > Gammaproteobacteria > Pseudomonadales > Azotimanducaceae > VXNE01. Next base: position 431,341 of record CBDFIL010000002.1, read on the forward strand.
TCGCGACTGCACGGCTTGCGACACGTGCTCGAACACCGCCGCAGCCTCCTCCCGCTCCAGCATCAACCGCCCATGCCCACTTAACAGGTTGTCCCTGTTGGCGCGCCTTCCGAATGAGCCGCATGTCATCGCCAGATCGCGTTCGAGGCCGACTGCCGGAGAGGGAGTCAGATCGTAGGCGGGGCTCAAGCGCCAGTGCCTGCCACTTGCGACGATGGCGTGATTGCGAGGGTGGTCGTCAAGGTTGGAGGCCGCGGCGTTGAAACACATTCGGGCGAACAGTTCCTTCAGATCGTCCTTTGGAGATCCGCTCGCGCGCCGCATTTCATCGGCGAGCGTCAGATAGGACCACCGGTCACGGTCGCGCTCGTCCGCCCGAAGCAAGGTCAGCGCGCTTGCCATGCGATGGCGCTGCAGTCCGGCGGCTAGCAGCTCGCGATCGAAACGACGTACGAGCAGAACGTCCCGACCGCCGAAGGGTTCGACACGGCTTTCGGCGACGGTCAGGCCGCACGCCCTCCCGAGCTGGAGCATGCCGTGTTCGACCCTTGCATGGTTCCAACGGTCGTCGTAGCGGCCGAACTTGGCGATCCACAGCTTGCCGTCGTGCAGCACCTGTGCCTTGGGGCGTGCGCCACCCATGGAGGTACCGATCGGCAGCAGCTGACTGGCTGCTTGAGCCGCCTCTCCTTCAGGCGGTGGGCGGCCTGCGACGATCCGGTCGGCCGCCTCTTGAAGTTCCTCAAGTTGCGATGCCCGGTTGAAGTGGTCGACGGGGGCAGGAGGAGTGGGTGTCGGGCCGAAGCCGAGCGCCCCGATGCGATCATCGGGTCCGTACTCGACGTAGTCGAATTCCTCGAGAGGTCTGCGTTGCTCCCGGGTGCGTCTCCCCCAGTCGTCAGGCATGGCATCCCGAATGGCGCCGAAGAAGCCGTGCTGCCGAGCCGTACGGTATTGCGTGTCGGACAGGCGCAGCTCCACGGGGTCGATCTCGACCGCGTCCCGGCGTTCCCGATAAGATGCCCCGTACACGAACTCGCCGACTGCCCCCTCGTCGGCGTCCGTCCACCTGAACAGGCCGGCCGTGACGAACTCCGTCTGCCCGGGCAGCACGATGTAGACGAAACGTTCCCGCTCAGAAGGCATCACTCAACGACCTCCTCTGGCGGCGGGCACGCTGCGGACTGCGCACCTGCTCAAGCGTGCGGCCTTCCGCGTCGCTATCAGGGTTGGCGACGTCAACCAGATCCGAGAGCAGCCCCATCGCCCAAAGCGCCCCGACGTAGACTGCAACGGCGGTCCTTGGACTGCCCTTTTCCACGTGCGAGATCAGGAAGCGGGATACCCCCATGCGCTGCGCAAGTTCTTCCTGGGGCATGTTGCGCCGCAGCCGTGCCGTGCGGATGTTCCGGCCTAGGCGCCGGAGCGTCTCCTCGACCTCCCCCTCACCCCTTCAGCGTAACCGCCTCGAACTGCTCGCTCCTGAGCGCCTCGACGAGCGCCGCCTCGCTCTCCACGGGCCCTGGAAAGCGTGTCGCGCAGCGTCCCACGTGGCTCACGATGTGCGCGTCGCTGCCGCCGATGCCGAGGTAGTGGAGGTCGGCCGCCATCTTCTGCGCGATGGCGTCCTCGTCGCCCCGGCTGCCGCCGTTGTAGACCTCGACGATGCGGACCCCCGCGGGTACGCCGAGTTCGGCGATGTGCGCGCTCATGCCGACCCGGCGCCGCCCGGGGTGACAGGGGACGGCCACCGCGCCGTGCGCGTCGCAGGCGGCAACCACTTCCTCGAGCGGCAGGCCGATGGCGCCGAAGTCGAAGGCCTCCGTAAGCGCTTCGGTGACGCCGAAGACGAGCACGTGGCCGTACTCGGTCTCGACCTCGCTGCCCTTCAGGATCACCTGGCCGAACTCCTCGGCGAGCGCCGAGTAGTCGGATTCGAAGTCGAACTGGCGGTGCTCGGTGAGCACGAAGCCGTCGATGCCGAGGTCCCGCGAACGGATCCACTGGCAGTAGTTGCGTACCTTGGCGCGCCCGTCGTCGGACTTGATGGAGTGCGTGTGCAGGTCGAGGATCAAGATGCCTCCCGGGCGGCGGCCAGGCGCGCCCACTGCGCGTCGAGCTGCGCGGTCATCTCCGCCTCTGTGCCGGCATTGTGCACGACCACCGTGGCGTGCGCCGTACGTTCCCCGTTCGACAGCTGCGCGTCGATGCGCGCCTGCACCGAGGCTTCGTCCGCGCCGTCGCGCGCCGTCGCCCGCGCAACCGCCGTATCCCGGTCGACGACGACCACCCAGGTCTCGTCCACGGCGCTCTGCCAGCCGGCTTCGAGCAGCACCGCCGCTTCCAGCACGACCACGGCGTCCGGGTCCGCCGCCCGGGCGGACGCGATGTCGTCGACGGCGAGGCGCCGGATCTCCGGCCAGACGATGTCCGTCAACCGCTTCAGATCGCCCCCGTCGGCGAACACCTTGGCGCCGAGCGCGCGGCGGTCGATGGAGCCGTCCTGCGCACGCACGTCCGTGCCGAAGGTGTCGAGCACGGCCTGGTAGGCGCCCGTGCCGGGTTCGTAGGCGCGGTGCCCGAGCCGGTCGGCGTCGATCACGTGGGCGCCCAGAGAGGCGAGGTGGCGGGCCGCGGTGGACTTGCCGGACGCGATGCCGCCGGTCAAACCGATGATCAAGGGCGAATCCTGAGGGGAAAGGCGCTGCATGTTAGCGTTTACAATGAGTCGGTGGAACGGCCCGAGACCGCGCAGCGGCCCGAGATCGTGTTCGTGCATCCGGACGGGCGCAGGGAAACCCATGCCGTTGCGGTGGGCGAGACCGTGATGGACTGCGCGCTGGACAACGGCGTGGCCGGCATCGTGGCCCAGTGCGGCGGCGGGTGTACCTGCTCCATGTGCCACTGCTACGTCGATGAGCCCTGGCTCGCGCGGCTGCCGGCGGTGATCGACGACGAACGCGCGCTGCTCGAGTACGTCTGGGAGTGGCGCCACGACAGCCGGCTGTCGTGCCAGATATTCATGAGCGGCGCGCTCGACGGCATCGTCGTGCGGCTGCCGGAGAAGCAACAGTAATACGCGCCGGGAGGCCGGCGCCCACGCGGCGCTGCACGCGGGAACGGATCGACGGGCCAGCAAGGGGATCGGGATATGGAGGACTTTTCAGGCAAGCTGGCCGTGGTGACCGGCGGCGGCGCCGGCATGGGACGCGAACTCGTCATCCAGCTTGCGGCGGCCGGCTGCAACGTCGCGACCTGCGACATCTTTGTCGACACGCTGGCGGAGACCGCGGCACTCTGCAGCGACGCCGTCCGGGTGACCACCCACGAGTGCGACGTCTCCGACGAGGAGCAGGTGCTTGCCTTTCGGGACGCGGTGGTGGAACAGCACGAGGCCGAGTGCGTCCACCTGCTGTTCAACAACGCCGGCATCGGCGGTGGCGGCGAGTTCGTCGAGGGCGACCGGGACGAGTGGGAGCGCACCTTCGGGGTGTGCTGGTACGGCGTCTACTACCACTGCCGCGCGTTCATGCCGCTGCTGGTGGCGAGCGACGAGGGCTACATCGTCAACACCTCGAGCATCAACGGCTTCTGGGCGAGTGTCGGCCCTACCGTTTCGCACACTGCCTATTGTGCCTCCAAGTTCGCGGTCAAGGGTTTTTCGGAGGCGCTGATCGCGGATCTCCGCATGCACGCGCCGCACGTCAGGGTGGCGGTGGTGATGCCGGGTCACATCGGCACTTCCATCGCCATGAACACCGGTCGCGTGCTCGGCGCGCCCGAACCCGCGGACCTGTCCGCGGAAGAAGTCGCCGCGATACGCGAGCAGATGGTCGCCTCCGGCCTGCCGGTCGGCAACGAGTCCGACGACCAGATCCGCGCCGCCGTCGCCCAGCGAGCCGTGGATTTCCGCGACAAAGCACCCACCACGGCGGGCCAGGCCGCATCGATCATTCTCGACGGCGTGCGGCAGAACCGCTGGCGCATCCTGGTCGGTGAGGACGCCCATATCATCGACCAACTGGTGCGCAACGACCCGGAGTCGGCGTACGAGGTCGAATTCATGGAGACGATACACGCGCAGGGCGCGCTCAACGCGTTTGGCCAGGACTCCTGAGGTGGGTCAGGCCGCGGGGCGCGGCGCCGCGACCCCGCCCTTCCGGCAGCGCCTCGAACGCTCCTGGGAGCGTTCGGGCGGCTTTCTCTGCGTCGGTCTCGACCCGGACCTCGAGAAGGTGCGTGCGTGCCTGCCGGACAGCGACCGCCCGATCCTCGACTTCTGCCGCGCCATCGTGGACGCGACCGCCGATCTCGTGTGCGCCTTCAAGCCGCAGATCGCGTACTTCGCGGCCGCGGGCGCCGAGGCCGATCTGGAGGCGCTGATCGCGCACATCCATGCAGCGCATCCCGATGTCCCGGTGATCCTCGACGCCAAGCGCGGGGACATCGGCGCGACCGCGGAGCAGTATGCGCGCGAGGCGTTCGAACGCTACGGCGTCGACGCGCTCACCGTGAACCCGTACCTCGGCTGGGAGAGCATCGAACCGTACCGGCGTCACGCCGGCCGGGGTGTCGTGCTCCTGTGCCGCACGAGCAACGCCGGCAGCGACTGGCTGCAGGCGCACCCGGCGGATGACCCGCTCTACCTGAGAGTCGCCCGCGAGGCGCGCGAGCGCGATGCCGGAGACCTGATGCTCGTGGCCGGCGCGACGTGGCCCGAGGAACTCGGCGCCGTGCGACAGGCGGCGGGGGATCTGCCGCTCCTGGTTCCCGGCGTCGGCGCGCAGGGTGGCGACCCGCGCAGGGTCGTCGAGTTGGCGGCGGACAGCCGGGGCCGGGGCCTGGTCGTCAGCGCCTCGCGCAGTGTCATCTTCGCCTCGGTGGGACCGGACTTCCGGGAGGCGGCGCGGCAGAGTGCGGGCGCACTGCACGAGGCGCTCCGCTTGCCGCGTTGACGCCGGACATCCCGGCCTGGAAGGAGGATCGAACGGATGCAGCATTTGCGTGGCAAGCTCGCCGTCGTCACCGGCGGCGGCACGGGCATGGGACGCGAACTCGTGGTGCGGCTCACGGCGGCCGGCTGCCACGTCGCCACGTGTGACATCTTCCCCGAGGCTCTCGCGGAGACGGCGGCGCGCTGCGACCCTGCGGTGCGCGTCACGACGCACCGGTGCGATGTGTCCGACGAGGCCCAGGTCCTGGCGTTCCGCGACGAGGTGGTGGAGCGGCACCGGGCCGAGTGCATCCATCTGCTGTTCAACAACGCCGGCATCGTCGGCGGCGGGTCGTTCGTGGGCAGGGACCGGGAGGCCTGGGAGCGCACCTTCGGGGTGTGCTGGTTCGGCGTGTACTGCTGCACGCGCGCCTTCCTGCCGTTGCTGGTGGCGAGCGACGCGGCGTGCATCGTCAACACGTCGAGCGTGAACGGGTTCTGGGCCAGCGTCGGCCCGGAGGCGCCCCACACGGCCTATTCGACCGCCAAGTTCGCCGTGAAGGGGTTCTCCGAGGCGCTGATCGCCGACCTGCGCACGCACGCCCCGCACGTGCAGGTGGCCGTCGTGATGCCGGGACACATCGGCACCTCCATCATCGGGAACAGCCCCCGTGTGCACGGTGCGCGGGCGCCCGAGGAGCTCTCGACGGAAGAGATCGCCGCAGTTCGCGCACGGATGGTCGCCGCCGGCCGGCCCGTCGGCAACGAGTCCGACGAGCACATCCGCACCGCCATGCGTCGGCGCGGGGATGCGTTCCGGGAGGACGCGCCGACCTCGGCGGCCGATGCCGCCGCGATCATCCTCGACGGCGTGCGCGCCGGCCGCTGGCGCATCCTCGTCGGCGAGGACGCGCACGCGCTCGACGAGATGGTGCGCGCGGAACCGGAGGCGGCGTACGAGCCGGAGTTCGCGCGGCGTGCACGCGAGCAGGGCGTGTTCGTACGGCTGCCGGGGCCGTAGGGGACGGGCTTGTCCCGTCCCGTTGCCAAGGCCTTGCACGACTTCGACACGGGCGACCGTAGGGGACGGGCTTATCCCGTCCCGTCGCCAAGGGCTTGCACAGGCTCGGCCCGGGCGTTGTAGGGGACGGGCTTGTCCCGTCCCGTCTCCAAGGACATGCACAGGCTCGACCCGGGCGTTGTATGGGACGGGCTTGTCCCGTCCCGCGCCGGGTTCGTGCACGGTCCCGAGACGGGCGACCACGAGGGTCGCGCCTACGGGGCCTCCGCGGGCAGCCGCAGCCTCACGTCCCACAGCATGTAACGGTCCACCCGCACGCCGGTCAGCTTGTCCGGGTCGTACACCACGATGTCGTCGACATGCACCAGGGGGAGTGACCAGGCTCGACCCGGGCGATGTAGGACTGTTCACGGTTCTGCAAGTGCTGTTTCGTGCATTTTGGCTGGGATGGTCAGTAGGCCGTTGCCTCCGGTGTTTCGAGGGATTGGCGGTTTGGCAGGTTGCTGTGTTGGACCCTGGCCACGCCCGGGCGGGACGTGCGCGCGTTGCGCATCGCGCTACGGTCGCTACGCTCCCTGCGCGACGATGCGCAACGCGCGCCGTTCATGCCGGGGCGTGCTGCGGGTCGAACACCGTGCCGTCGCGCAGCATCGTGCAAGCCACGAACAGCAGACGGTCCGCGACCGAGCGCAGCGCGCGGTGGTGGCCGTGGCCGCGGGCGCGCAGCGCCTGGTATCGCGCCTTGCACGCCGGGTCTTTCTGCACCGCCCCGCTCGCCCAGTAGCCGAGGGCATCGCGCAGCCGGTCATGGACTGCGAGGCGGCGCGTCACGATGCGAACCCGGCCGGACTGTTTGGTGACCGGGGCCGCCCCGCCCAGGCAGCGCAGGGCGTGGTAGTCTCGTCGGCGCAGGGGATCATCCGCCTCTGCGAGCAGCGTGGCGAGGACGTACCTACCGACTCCCGGGATGGATCGCAGGATGGTCGCGTCGCGCTGCCCCTTCGCCTGCCCCGGCTGCGGATCCTCGCTGCCGGTGGTCGCCGGATCAGCGCCGCCGAGCTCCGCCAGGAACGCGTCGATCCGGGTCTGAGTCTCGGCGAGTTGCTTGACCACCACGGCCAGACGCTTGGTCAGCAGACGCATGTGCGTCTCCGCGGCGCGCATCGACGCCGGGTCTACGTCGAGCGGCCGTTGCGCCAGCCGAGCCTTCAGCGTGGCTGCGTCGAAGCGCTGGACCCTGTGCTTTTTCAACAAGTTGTCGTACGACGACAGGCGCATGCCGCGCGCTGCCGCTGGCGTCGGTACGCGCTTCCACAGCGCCATCGCCCACGGCGCCGCGAGGTCGTCCTCGACCACTTGGTTGAACGCCGGGTAGTAGCGCCACAGCAGGTCGCGCATGCGGTTGGTCAGCCGCACCCGCTCGCCTTTGAGTTCGTCGTGGGTCCGCGTCCACTCGCGCAGTTCGACGACCACCGGGGCGGACGCCTGTACCCGCCGCAGGCACTGTGGGTCGGTGCGCAGCGCCGAGGCCAGCACGCGCGCGTCGCGGCGGTCGTCCTTGGCGCCCGCCGGCGAGTACCGGTCGCGGAACCGGTCGAGCTGCTTCGGGTTGATCGCGTGCACCGCCAGGCCGTGCGCCAGCAAGCTCTCCACCACCGGACCGCGTGGCGTCTCGATCGCCACCCCGACCGTCTCGGACGGCGCCGCGGCAACCGTCTCGGCGATCCACGCCGCCATCGCCGCCAGCCCCGGCCCGCTGTGCGCGAACACGTTCTCGCCACGCACCGCGCCAGCGCCGTCGAGCACGCACACCTGGTGGTTCTGCCCACCCCAGTCCACGCCGACGTACCAGTTCAATTCGGACATCATGCCTCCTCGTCGTTGTTTCCCCCGATGCTGCAGGCATGCCGCGATGCTCACCTGTCCCTGTACTGGCGCTCGAGGCGCGGACTGTTCACTGGGCGTCCATCGCGGCAGAAAACCGCCGGGGCACGAGTCCTACGTCGGTGCTCGTGGCACAGGGGACGGGTGGTCGCTCCCGGCAGCTCTGCCCAGCTTCGCGGCGGTGCCACGAAGCTGTTCAGAAGCGTACAGGGGACGGGCTTGTCCCGTCCCGTCGCCAGGGACTTGCACAACCTCGACACGGGCGACGACAAGCGTCGCCCCTTACAAGTCCCGTGCCGTCGGCGCGCGCCTTTGCACCGCCGGACCGCTTTGATTAGCCTTGCCGCCTTTCCCGACCCCGGAGGGGACCATGGCCGACCGGGCCGCGTTCGTGTGGGATGACCCGTTCCTGCTCGACGAACAACTGAGCGACGAGGAGCGCATGATCCGCGACACGACGCGGGACTATGCGCAGGAGCGGCTCATGTCGCGCGTGCTCGAGGCCAATCGGCACGAGCGCTTCCACCGCGAAATCATGAACGAGATGGGCGAACTGGGCCTGCTCGGCGCAACCCTGCCCGCGAAGTACGGCTGTGCCGGCGTCTCCTACACGTCTTATGGCCTGATGGCCCGGGAGGTCGAGCGGGTCGACAGCGGCTACCGCTCGGCGATGAGCGTGCAGTCTTCGCTGGTCATGTATCCGATCCACGCCTACGGCACGGAGGCGCAACGCGAACGCTACCTGCCGAAGCTGGCGACCGGCGAGTGGGTCGGGTGTTTCGGCCTCACCGAGCCGGACCACGGCTCGGACCCCGGGAGCATGGTGACGCGGGCGGTCCGGGACGGTGACGAGTACGTCCTGAACGGCGCCAAGATGTGGATCACGAACGCCCCGATCGCGGACGTCGCGGTCGTCTGGGCGAAGCTCGACGGGGTGATCCGCGGGTTCCTGGTGGAGCGGGGCGCGGCCGGCTTCTCGACGCCGAAGATCGAGGGCAAGATGAGCCTGCGCGCCTCCGCGACCGGCCAGATCGTCCTCGAGGACGTGCGCATCCCGGGGGAGAACCTGCTGCCCGACGTGCGCGGCCTCGCGGGACCGTTCGGCTGCCTGAATCGCGCACGCTACGGCATCGCCTGGGGCGCGATGGGCGCTGCCGAGTTCTGCTGGCACGCGGCGCGCACGTATACCCTCGACCGCAAGCAGTTCGGCCGTCCGCTGGCGGCGAACCAGCTCATTCAGAAGAAACTCGCGGACATGCAGACGGAGATCGCCCTCGGCCTGCAGGGCTGCCTGCGCATGGGGCGGCTGATGGACGAGGACCGCCTGCCGGTCGAAAACATCTCGCTCATGAAGCGCAACAACTGCGGCAAGGCCCTCGACATCGCGCGCATGGCGCGGGACATGCACGGCGGCAACGGCATCTCCGACGAGTTCCACGTCATCCGGCACGTCATGAACCTCGAGACGGTCAACACCTACGAGGGCACCCACGACATCCACGCGCTGATTCTCGGCCGGGCGCAGACGGGGTTGCAGGCGTTCACGGGGGCGTGAACGACGCCGGGCCGAAACGCCCCTCCTGAGCGCGCCGGTACAGAGGGGACGCGGGGCGGCAAGCGCCGACGGTTGTCGGAGAGTAGCCTGCCAGAAGCGCAACCCCACCGGGTCCGAACGTTGCGTTTGCCCTCCCGCAAGCCGGCCACTTTCGGGCTCTCGCGCACGTCGTGGCCGACATCGCCCATGTCCTGATATCAGCGGGCTATTGGAATGTGGAACTATCGTGAAGGCGCTCGCGAATCGCGGTCCACGGCCTTTGTTTTGCCCGCTGCCCTCCCATAAGGTTGATCGCGAATCTTGCCATGGAGGGAACATCATAATGATTCGAACACTCATCACGGACGACCACGAACTGTTTCGCAAGGGTCTCGGACGGGTTCTGGCGGACGTTCATTCGATCGACATTGTCGGGCAGGCGAGCAGCGGCGAGCGCAGCGTGGAGCTGTGCCGGGAACTGCTGCCGCATGTGGTACTCATGGACATCGTCATGCCCGGGATCGGCGGGCTCGAGGCGACGCGGCGCATCGTCCGGCTGGAGAAGGACATCCGCGTCGTCATGCTCACGGCCTGCCGCGACGAGCCCTTTCCGGCGCAGGCCCTGAAGGCGGGAGCGTGCGGCTACGTCACCAAGAATTCCGGTCTCGATCAGCTCATCACCGCCGTTCGGCGGGCCTTCGCTGGGCAGCGTTTCGTCAGCAGCGACGTGGCGCAGCAGCTTGCCCTGCGCGCCTTCGAGGAACGGCGGGACTGCCCGTTCGAGGCGCTGTCCAACCGCGAGATGCAGATCACGCTGATGGTGATCGACTGCCAGCGGGTGCAGGACATCTCGACGAACCTGCATCTCAGTCCAAAGACGGTCAACAGCTATCGCTACCGCATCTTCGAGAAACTGAATGTCTCCAGTGATGTGGAACTCGCGCTGCTCGCCGTCAGGCACGGCATGATCAACCCGGCGTCACGGCCGGCGCTGGCGGCGAGTTGAAGCTGCCCTCCGGGTCGACCGACTCGGACCTGGTCGAGCGAGCCCGCAGGCGTAACGGGACAGGGGTGCAGGAAGGCCGTTTTCCTGTCTCGTTGCCGGCCTGACGAGCCTCGCCGTATAGTTCGGCCATGGTGGAGTCCGACCGGTTCGACCCGGAGCCGTTCCTTGCATCCCTGACCAGGAAGCCCGGCGTCTATCGCATGCTCGGCGCCGACGGCGGCGTGCTCTACGTCGGCAAGGCCCGCAACCTCAAGGCCCGGGTCTCGAGCTATTTCCGGGCGTCCGGCCTCACCGCGAAGACCATGGCGCTGGTGTCGAAGATCGCCGCCGTCCAGATCACCGTCACGCGCAGCGAGACCGAGGCGCTCCTCCTCGAGCAGAGCCTCGTCAAGGAAGATCGTCCGCCGTACAACGTCGTCCTGCGCGACGACAAGTCGTATCCGTACATCCATCTCACGGACCACACCGACTATCCGCGCCTCACGTTCCACCGCGGCGCGAAGAAGAAGACCGGCCGCTACTTCGGCCCGTTTCCGAGCGCTTACGCGGTGCGGGACAGCCTGAACATCCTGCAGAAGCTGTTCCGCATCCGCTCCTGCGAGGACGGCTTCTTCCGGAACCGGTCGCGGCCGTGTCTGCAGTACCAGATCCACCGCTGCAGCGGACCCTGCGTGGGGCTCGTCGACCCGGCACAGTACGCCGACGACGTGCGGCTCGCGGTGCTGTTCCTCGAAGGGTCGAGCCGCACCGTCCTGCAGGAGTTCAAGCAGAAGATGGAGGCGGCCTCGGCGGATCTCGACTTCGAGCGCGCGGCGAAGTACCGGGACCAGATCTCGCATCTGCGCCGCGTCCAGGAGAACCAGTACGTCCACGGCGCGGCCGGCGACGTGGACGCCTTCGGCATCTCCCTCGCCGGGGGGCACGCCTGCGTGCAGGGGCTCTTCGTACGGGACGGACGCGTGCTCGGACAGCGCGCCTGGTTTCCGAGGAACGATCTCGACATCGACGCCGGCGCGCTCCTGTCGGCGTTCCTGTCGCAGTACTACTTCGGCGGCGCGGAGCGCGAGATCCCGCGCAGCGTCATCGTGTCGGTGCCGCCGACGGACCGGGAGGTGCTCGCCGCAGCGCTCACGGAGAAGGCTGGCCGCAAGGTGGGGGTCGTCGCGGGGCCGCGCGGCCAGCGGGCGCGGTGGCTCGAGATGGCCCAGCAGAATGCGGAACTCGCGATCGGCTCGTTCGTCGCGGACCGCAAGAACGTCTTCGCCCGGTTCGTCGAGCTGCAGGAATGCCTCGAGTTCGCCGACGTCCCGCGCCGCATCGAGTGCTTCGACATCAGCCACACGTCCGGCGGCGACACGGTTGGCTCGTGCGTGGTCTTCGACACGAACGGTCCGCTCAAGTCCGACTACCGGCGTTTCAACATCGAGGGCATCACGCCCGGGGATGACTTCGCCGCCATGGAGCAGGCCCTGCGGCGCCGCTACCGGCGCCTGAAGCAGGGCGAGGCGCCGTTTCCGGACGTGCTCGTCATCGACGGCGGTCTCGGCCAGGTACGGCGGGCGGCGGGCGTGCTCGCGGAACTGCAGGTGGAGGACGTGCGGCTGCTCGGGATCGCCAAGGGCGCATCCCGCAAACCTGGCCTCGAGCGGATCCTGACCGACGAGGGGGAGGAGATCGTGCTGCCTCCGAACGGCGGCGCCTTCCATCTGCTGCAGCACGTGCGCGACGAAGCGCATCGGTTCGCGATCACCGGACACCGCGGCCGGCGCCGCAAGCGCCAGCGCCGGTCGGAACTCGATGGCATCCCGGGCGTCGGCCCCAAGCGCAAGCGCGAACTGCTCGCGCACTTCGGTTCCGTCGCCGGTATCAAGGGGGCGAGCGCGGAGGAGATCGCCAAGGCGCCGGGGGTCAGCCGCAAGCTGGCGGAGACGGTGTTCGAGGCCTTGCACGCGGTTTAGGGCAGCTCTGATTTATCAGGGCTGCCCCTGCGGTACAGGGATGTACCGCCATGTTCAATGGCGTAAGCCGTTGAATATGCGAGCAAAACGAAACCGCGCTTTTGTTTTGCGCGGCTGAACAAGTTCAGGAATGAACTTGTTCAGAGGTTTCTTGGGGGATTGCCGCGCACCGCGCCACAGAAGGGGGAAGCCATGAGCGAGGAACCACGACCGGAACGGCAGTTCGAATACTCGCCGGGGCAGTCGCGGACGGCCGGGGAGAGGCTGCTCGCGCAGATCGATGCCGTCCTGCCGCTGGTGGAGGAACAGGCGGCGGCGACCGAGCGGCTCGGCAGGGTGCCCGATGCGGTAGTGGACGCGCTCTCGGCGGCCGGCATGTTCCGGGCGGTCACCCCATGCCAGTATGGCGGACTCGAGGTGGATCCGGCCCTTCGAGGCGGCGTACCGGATCGCTTCCCGGTGCGCATCGAGCGGCTGGTTCGCCGCCCTGGTGTCGATCCACAACTGGCAGATGGCGCATCTCGGCGAGGAGGCCCAGGACGCGTACTTCGCGACCGGGCCGGACACCCGCTCGTCGAGTTCCTACGCGCCGACGGGGACGGCCGAGTCAGCTCCCGGCGGCTTTCGCCTGAGCGGACGCTGGGACTTCAGCAGCGGCGTGGACCACGCGCAGTGGGCCATTCTCGGCGCCGTGATCGGCGATGTGGGCGAACCCGAGTTCAGGAGCTTCGTCGTCCCCCGGCGCGACCTTGAGATCGATCACGATAGCTGGCAGGTGACCGGACTGCGCGGCACCGGCAGCAAGTCCGTCGTCCTGGACGACGTCTACGTCCCGGACCACATGACGCACCGGATCGTCGACGTGCACGAACGCAGCGAACCCGGCATGCGGGTCAACGACCGGCCGCTGTTCCGCGTCCCCTGGCTGTCCGCCTTCTGGTACGCGATCGGCGCCACGGCGATCGGCGCGGCGCGCGGTGGACTGGAGGCCTTCCTCGACATCAACCGGGCCCGGGTCGCAGCCTCCACGCGGCGGCCCGCCGCGGGAAACCCCTTCGTGCACCTGCGCGTCGCCGCGGCCCAGGCCAAGGTCGACCTCCATCACGCGCGCATGCGGCAGAACTGGACCGAGATGTTCGATGCCGTTTGCGACGCACCCGAGTGTTCGCGCCTGCTCGCGAAGCGTTCCCGATACGAGGCGTCCAGCGCCGTCATCGACTGCTTCCACGCCCTCGGCGCCGTCTACGAGAACGCCGGCGGCGACGTGATCCGGGCAGGGCACCCCGTGCAGCGTTTCTACCGCGACCTCATGGCCATGACCAACCACCCGGCGGGGAATGTGGACCGGATGGCCACGCTCTACGCCCAGGAACTGCTCCACCTGCCGGACCGGCCGTTCGACCGGACGCAGATGGGATCGCTCGCGATCTCTGCCTGACGGCGGCGCCCCCACCGGCCGCGCATGACAGCAGCGCCTCGGGTCGCTTACGCTCACCGTCCCGCTCTTGTCCCGATGGAAGCCCCGATGGAAGCCCCGATGAACGAACTGTGGAGACGAACCGCCGGCGAACTGGCCGCCCTCATCCGCAGCGGCGAGGTATCGAGCCGCGAAGTGGTGCAAGCGCATCTCGCGCGCATCGACGAGGTCAACCCGGTCGTCAACGCCGTGGTCAACCGGCTCGACGACGCCGCCCTCGCCGCCGCGGATGCCGCGGACGCGGTGCCGCTCGCGGAGCGCACCGGCCCGCTGCACGGCGTGCCGTTCACCATCAAGGAGAACATCGACTGCGTCGGCTCGCCGACCACCCAGGGCGTACCCGCGTTCGCGAACACGCTGCCCGAGCGGGATGCGGCGATCGTCGACCGCATGAAGCGGGCAGGGGGGATTCCGCTCGGCCGCACGAACCTGCCGGAGATGGGCTCGCGCCTCGACACCGACAATCCGCTGCGCGGCCGCACGCGCAACCCCTGGAACGGCAACCTGACGCCGGGCGGCTCGAGCGGCGGCGAGGCGGCGGCACTGGCGACGGGCATGACGCCGTTCGGCCTCGGCAACGACATCGGCGGCTCGCTGCGCAATCCGGCCTACTGCTGCGGGATCGCCTCCCTGAAGCCGACGGTGGGGCGCATTCCGCTGGCGGCCGTGAACTCCGGCGAGTACGGCGGCATGGCGAACGCGCTCCTCACCGACGGACCGATGGCGCGTTCCGTCGCGGATCTCAGGCTCGGCCTCTCCATCCTGGCCGGGCGCGACCGGCGCGATCCGCAGTCGGTCGATGCGCCCCTGACCGGCCCGGTACCGGCACGGCCGCGCGCCGCACTGGTCACGAAGATCCCGGGCTGCGAGCTGCCGGCGGCCACCGTGTCGGAAATCGAGCGCGCGGGACGCGTGCTTGCCGATCGGGGCTGGGAAGTCGAGGCGGCCGAGGCGCCGGAACTCGACCGCGTCAACGACATCTGGGGCAAGGTGATCACGTACGACTCCGACGTCACCTTCGCGGAGATGAAGGCGGTGGTACAGCCCGCCGTCTACGACTACCTGGTCGAGATGGACGCACGCTTCGACGCCCGCAGCACATCGAACGCCGTGATACACGGCGAGCGGCAGCGGCTCCGTGCACTCTGGTCGGAGTGGCTGACCGACTATACCGTTGCTATCGGCCCGACCTGGACCTGCACGCCCTGGCCGATCGACTCTGATCTCGATCCCGAGTCAGGGATGGACCTACTGCTCGACACCATCCGCTTCATCACGCCCGGCAACGTGCTGGGCATTCCGGGCGTGGCGCTGCCGACGGGCGTCGCCGATGGACTGGCGACCGGTATCCAGGTGTACGCGGAACTCTATCGCGAGGATCTCTGCCTGATGGCGGCCGAGGCGATCGAGGCCCAGAGCCCGATGCCGACGCCCATCGATCCCGTGCCCTGGGAATAAGGACGGCCAACCATGAACGCACTCTGTCGGAGAACGGCCAGCGAATTGGCTGAACTCATCCGATCGGGCGAAGTATCGAGCCGGGAGGTCGTGGAGGCGCATCTCGCGCGCATCGACGAGGTCAACCCAGCGGTCAACGCCGTAGTCCAGCGCATCGACGAGAGCGCCCTGGACGGGGCCGATGCGGCGGACGCGGTGCCTGCCGCCGAGCGCACCGGCCCGCTGCACGGCGTGCCGTTCACCATCAAGGAGAACATCGACTGCGTCGGCTCGCCGACCACCCATGGCGTACCCGCCTTCGCGAACACGCTGCCCGAGCGGGATGCAGCGATCGTCGACCGCATGAAAAGGGCAGGAGGGATTCCGCTCGGCCGCACGAACCTGGCAGAGATGGGCTCACGTCTGGATACCGACAACCCGCTGCACGGCCGCACGCGCAACCCCTGGAACGGCCACCTGACGCCGGGCGGCTCGAGCGGCGGCGAGGTGGCGGCGCTGGCGACGGGCATGACGCCGTTCGGTCTCGGCAACGACATCGGCGGCTCGCTGCGCAATCCGGCCTACTGCTGCGGGATCGCCTCCCTGAAGCCGACGGTGGGGCGCATTCCGCTGTCGGTCGTGAACTCGGGTGAGTACGGCGGCATGTCCCACGCGCTCATCGCCGACGGGCCGATGGCGCGTTCCGTGGCGGATCTGCGGCTCGGCCTGTCGGTGATGGCCGCCGGCACCCGAGCGATCCGCAATCCGTCGACGCGCCCCTGGCCGGACCCGTGCCGGAGCGCCTGCGGGCGGCGCTCGTGACGCGGGTCCCCGGCGTCGCACTGCCGGCCGCGACCGTCGCCGAGATCGAGCGGGCCGGACGCGTCCTCGCGGCCCGGGGCTGGGAGGTGGAGGAAACCCAGGCGCCGGAGCTCGACCGCGTCAACGAGATCTGGGGCAAGCTTCTGATGTCAGATTTCGAAGTGGGCATCGAGGACATGCGGCCGGTCGTGCGACCCGTCGTGCTCGCCTGCTTGAAGCGCATCGTCGACCGCTTCGATCCGGGCACGATGACGAACACGCTCCTGCACAACCGAGCGGGCGCGCCTGCGCGCCCTGTGGTCGGCGTGGCTGACGGACTACACCGTCGCCGTCGGCCCGACGTGGACGTGCACGCCCTGGCCTATCGATACGGATCTCGATCCCGACATCGGCACGGAGACTTTCCTCAGGACCGTCCGCTTCATCGCCCCGGGCAACGTGCTGGGCATCCCCGCGGTGGCCCTGCCTACCGGCGTCGCCGACGGACTGGCGACGGGCGTTCAGGTCTACGCGGAGCTGTACCGCGAGGATCTCTGCCTGATGGCGGAGGCGATCGAGGCCCAGAGCCCGATGCCGACGCCCATCGACCCCGTGCCCTGGGAATAAGGACGGCCAACCGCGGCGTACCGGCCTTCGCCAACGCCCTGCCGGAATGCGACGCCGTCATCGTCGCGCGCATGAAGCGGGCGGACGGCATTCCCCTCGGGCGCACCAATCTGCCGGAGATGGGTTCGTGGCTCGACACGGACAACCCGCTGCGGGGCAACGACATCGGCGGATCACTGCGCAATCCGGCCTACTGCTGACCCGGTGTAGGGGACGCCCTTGTGCTAGCCGTTCGTTATTTGGTGGCATTCTGGCCTGAAAGCCAGCAAAAACGGTCCTTCCGGGCCTTTCCTAAAGTGGCACAACTGGCAGACCGTAGAGTGTTTCGGCGGGTAGGCCGCGTTCCGACTCGACCCGCATCAGCGGGCAGGTAGGCGGCGCGATGCGGTGCCCTCCTGTAGCTCGACACAGCGTATCGGGCACCAGCATCGGGGGCGTTGTCATGGACGGCCACCCGCCCCGCCGCTAGAATGCGCGCCCCCGGCGCGGGTTGGGGGGCGGCGCCTGACATGGCGCGCGCCCCTGGCTATCTCGACGCATGCCGACAAGGTGACATGCCATGGACGCACAACTCGACCCCCTGCTCGTCGAGCACCGGGAGGCGCTCCTCACCATAGCCAAGCGCCGCGGGCTCGCCAACGTGCGCGTGTTCGGGTCGATGGCCCGGGGGGATGCGCATGCGGAGAGCGACGTGGATCTGCTGGTCGAACTGCTGCCAGACGCCAGCGGGCTGGCGCTCGGCGGAATGATGGGCGACGCCGAGCGGCTGCTCGGACGGCGGGTCGACGTCGTGACCATCGCCGCGCTGGCGCCGGCGATCCGCGCGCGCGCGTTGCGGGACGCGGTGCCGCTGTGATCCCCGGACCAGAGGCGGACAGCACCCTACTGGACGATATCGCCGAGCGCATACGGCGCATTGACGAGTTCACCGGGGGCAGGGCACAGACCATCGAAGCCTCGCTGCTCGTGCAGGACGCGGTGCTCCGCAACCTCCAGACGCTGTCGGAGTCCACGAGCCGACTGAGCGATGCGATCAAGGATACCGAGCCCGACATCCCCTGGGACGACATCAAGAAATTCAGGAACGTGGTGACGCACGACTACCTCAATGTCGACCTAGACAGCGTCCGGCGCGTGATCGAGAGCAACTTGCCGCCACTGGGGGAGGCGATCACGAGGATGGCCCTGCCCTCGCATGGGAGTCTTACGCGACGACAGATGAACTGACAGTGGAGACGTCCCGGATATGGTGGCTGTGCGCAGCCGACGTGGAGTTGTCTGGGCGGCAGGTCAAGGTCTGCCTGACTAGTAGTTCGTTTCTTAAATTAGTTTACAAACTGGCGATGCCGATGCATGATGCTGGCCCGATCCAATCAGGGAGCGGGACATGGCCAGACGAACAGAGCGCGCGGCGTTGGAGTTGTCGGAGTCGGATCGCGAGATGCTGACGACGTTGAGCCGCTCGGCGACGGCGCAGGCGCGCGAGGTAACACGAGCGAAGGTGCTGCTGAGGTACGCGGCGGGGTTGTCGATCTCGCAGATACAGCGGGAAGTCGGCGTGTCGCGCCCAACCATCTACAAATGTGTCGACAAGGCGTTGGCGGCGGGCGTGCGCACCGGCTTGAGAGATCGTTACCACCGCCCGCGGGAGCCCGAGATTCTGCCGGACGCAAAAGCCTGGGTGGTCAGCGTGGCATGTCAGCAACCCAAGGCGCTGGGTCTGGCGGCGGAGTTGTGGACGTTGTCGGCATTGGCCGCCCACCTGCAACGCGAAGCCGCGGCGGCCGGGTTTCCGCGCTTGTCGCGCATTAGCAGGAGCAGCGTCTGGCGTATCCTGCAGGAGCACGATCTGAAGCCGCATCGGGTGCGATACTACCTGGAACGTCGCGACCCGGAGTTCGACCGCAAGATGCGCGAAGTCCTGATGGTCTATCGCGAGGTGTTCCTGACGCCAGCGCCGCGCGACGCCGCCACGCCGACCACCTACACGGTGTCCGTGGACGAGAAGCCCGGCGTACAGGCTATCGGCACCACCGCCCCGGACCTGCCGCCGGTAGCGGGGCAACAGGCGACGCTGTCGCGCGACTATGAGTACGTGCGCCACGGCACGTTGTCGATTCTCGCCGCGCTGGATTTGCACAGCGGCGAAATCATCGCCGATGTCGAGCCGCGACATCGTAGCCGCGAGTTCGTCGCCTTGCTGGAGCGCTTGCATCGTCACTATCCGCCCGACGCCGTCATCCGCGTTGTCCTCGACAATCACTCCGCGCACATTTCCCGCGAGACCATGGCGTACCTGGCGACGCGACCTGGGCGCTTCGAATACGTGCATACCCCGAAACACGGCTCCTGGCTGAACCTGATCGAGTGCGCCTTCTCCAAAATGGCGCGCACGTTCCTGCACCACATCCGCGTCGCGTCCACCGCGGAACTGAAATCCCGCATCCTCCAAGGCATTGCGGAAATGAACGAAGCGCCCGTGCAGTTGCGTTGGTGCAACTTCGACCTGGACATCGCATGAAACGTCAACGTTTTAATGGAACTAACTACTAGGACGTGCGGGGAGTACGCCGGCGAGATCCTACAGATCAGCAGCCCCAACACGGCGCTATCACTGGCAGGCGAGACGCATTGCGACAAGGAGGGGTGCTCCCGATACCAAGAGACGCGCCTGCGGTTCGACGAAGACGAAAGCGAGCGAAGGGGGTGGGTTGCGGGACAGATTGCGGCCGCGCGACGGGTCGGTGGTAGGTCATCGAACTGCTAACTCGGCGGCACCAATCTAAGGCAAACCGATCGGATATCCCTGTAAAGCCCTGATGTATCCGCCTTTTCTTGTGTGAGACGTGCCGGTCCGATCGTTGGTCAAGTCGCCTCAAATGCCACCAAAAAACGAACGGCCAGGCCCTTGTGGCGTCCCGTTTCGAATGCACGCACGGTGCGGGTGACCACAAGATCGCCTTGCCGGCCCGTGCACGATTTTGAGACGGGACGCCACAAGGGCGTCCCCTACGCGGCCAACCGTTCCCGCTGCAGGCTGAGGTAGACCGCCGCCGCGAGCCCGCCGGCGCCGAACACCATGCACATCACGACGATCTGGTAGCGCGCCGCGATCAGCGGATCGACGCCGGCCAGGATTTGCCCGGTCATCATGCCCGGCAACGCCACCAGACCGACCGCGAGCAGGCTGTTGATCTGCGGGATGAGTGCCGCGTCGAACGCCGCGCGGCGTGCCGCGATCCGCTCCACGCCGTGCCCGAGTTCGGCCTCGAAACGCTCCGCCGTCAGGCTGACCGTGTTCATTGAGTTGGCGAAGATCATGCCCGCGATGGGCACCATGAGGGTCGGCTCGAACCAGCGTTCGACATCCAGGACGAGTTGGGTGACCAGCACGAAGACGGCGAGACCCGTCGATCCGAGCGCCGCAAGCACGACCGTGTACAGGCGCACGTTCGAGACGCGCAACGGGCGCATCGCGATCCACGCGGAGACGAAGACCATCACACAGAGCACCGCCACGATCACCCACGGATTGTCGGCTTCGAAGACGTACGTCAGCACGTAGCCGATCAGAAACAGCTGCACGAGCATCCGCGCGTTCGCGTACAGGCCCTTGCCGGCGCCGACCCCCCAGCGGTGCATGATCGCGATCACCGCGACGACGGGGACGAACGCGAGTGCGAGGTGGGCGATCGGAATGAGCTGCAGGTCCATGGGTGGGCCACCGGGTCGGAAGTGCCCGGCGATGGTAGCGCGTCGGCGGGGATGTCCTTCGCGCTGCCGGGATCGCGCGCCCTCGCGCATGCTTCGCCGCTGCCGGCCCGACACGAGGATGCCCGATGCACGATCTCTGCCGACGCACTGCCGTCGAGTTCGCCGGCCTGATCCGCTCCGGCGAGGTGTCTTCCCGCGAGGTGGTCGAGGCGCATCTCGCGCGCATCGACGAGGTCAACGGCATCGTCAATGCCGTGGTCAATCGCATCGACGACACCGCGCTCGCGGCCACCGATGCCGCGGACGCGGACGCGGGTGCCACGGGACGCACCGACCGGTCCCCTGCATGGCGTCCCCTTCACCATCAAGGAGAACCTCGACTGCGTCGGCTCGCCCACGACCGTCGGCGTCCCGCTCCTGGCCAACGCGCTGCCGTCGATGGACTCGCCCGTGGTCGAGCGCATGAAGGCGGCCGGCGCGGTGCCCCTGGCACGCACGAACCTCCCCGAGATGGGTTCTGGTATTGGGAGATCGCATAGCAGACGTACCCGGCTGCAGCCTGCCGGCCGCGACCGTGGCGGAAATCGAGCGCGCGGGTCGGATCCTCGCAGACCACGGATGGGCGGTGGAGCGCGCGCAGCCGCCGGAACTGGAACTCGTGCACGAGGTGTGGGGCCGGCTGCTGGCGGTCGACATCGTCGGCCGCAAGGAGGAACTGCAGGCTGCCGTCCGGCCGCGCCTGTACGATCAGCTCATGGAGGTCTGCAGCCTGTTCGTGGCGTCGCCGATGTCGAGTACGGAGCTGCATACCACGCGTGGCCGGCTGCGTCGGCTGTGGTCCGCGTTCCTCAGCGACTACGCGGTGGCCATCGGTCCCACCTGGACCTGCCTGCCCTGGCCCATCGATACGGATCTGGAACCGGTAAGCGGCGCGCGGATGGTGTCGGACACGTTGCGCTTCATCACCCCGGGCAACGTGCTCGGCATTCCGGGGGTAGCGCTGCCGACAGGGGTGGCCGACGGGCTCGCCACGGGCATCCAGATCTACGGGGAGCTCTTTCGGGAGGATCTCTGCTTCCTGGCTGCGGAGATCATCGAACGGGACAGCGAGATGCCGACGCCCATCGACCCGGTGGCCATGTAGGGGCGGGGCTTGTCCCCGCCCGTCCTGGGGCCGCGCACGATTTCAAGACGGGACGACCCCTGCGGTCGCCCGCGTCAGGCGTGGTGGGTGATTCAGGACGGGACGTTGTAGCGTCCCATAGCCGGTCCGGCACTTGCTCGCGAGCTCGCTACGCGCCGGCGCGCCTCCGGCCCAGCCACGCCGTCCTTGCATGGAAGTTGCACCGGCGGTCACTTCGTTCCCTTGGCGCGACTTCCATGCAAGGGGCGACCCTTGCGGTCGCCCGCCCGGGCTTGGCGGGTGACTCCGGACGGGACGGGACAAGCCCGTCCCCTACGATCGCCCGCGCTTCCTGGCGGCGCAGATCATCCGCTGCCCTGGCAGCCCTGATCGTCGCCGGCCACGACCGCAGCAGAGGTGGGTGTCGGCTATACTGGCGCCTCCTTCAGGGTTCTCCCCGATGCCGGTCAATCTCCCCAACATCGTGACGGCTTCGCGCATCGCGCTGATCCCGGTGGTCGCGCTGATCTACGTGTGGACGGAGACGCTGTACTGGCTCGCCGCGACGCTCTTCGCGGTGGCGGCGGTGACCGACTGGCTGGACGGGTTCCTCGCCCGGCGCCTGGGCCAGACTACGCCGTTCGGTGCCTTCCTCGACCCGGTCGCCGACAAGCTCATCGTGGTCACCGCGCTGGTCGTGCTCATCGGCAGCCACGCGAGCCTCTGGCTCACCATTCCGGGCGTCATCGTCATCGGCCGCGAGATCGTCGTCTCGGCGCTGCGCGAGTGGATGGCGGAGATGAACCGGCGCGGCCTCGTGGCGGTGTCCTGGACCGGCAAGGTCAAGACGCTGCTGCAGATGATCGCCATCGTCGTGCTGCTCGCGAACCCGCCGGAACCCGGGCGGCCCTGGGTGATCGTGGGCTACGTCCTGTGCTACGCCGCGGCGTGTATGACGCTGTGGTCGATGGTGATTTACCTGCGCCTGGCGTGGCCGACGCTCAGCGAGGCGTTCCCCCGCAAGGCGCAGACGTAGCGCGACCTTACGGTCGCGTTGGAAGTTTCGCTGGCGCGAAACTTCTACGGCGCAAGCTCCTGGCACGGACCCTTCGGATCGCCGGAGCCGCGCCCTTGGTGGTAGCATGCGCGCCCCGCGCGTCGCCTGGGCTGGATGGCAGAGGGGTCATGCAGCGGACTGCAAATCCGTGTACGCCGGTTCGATTCCGGCTCCAGCCTCCAACCTGATCCCTTACGTCCCTTCTCGCGGCCCAGGCCTAGCCCGCCTAGCCCGCATTTCTCACCAGGCCGCTTGTCGGCGTCAAAAAGCTCATGGGTTTCAGGAAGTTGACCGCGATGCCGACGATCGTGCCGAGTACGGACTGCGCTGGCCGCGCCCTCGCGGGTCCTTTGGTCCCGTACGCGCACGTGCTTCCTCAACGGTAGTCCCCGCTATGCTCTCGGTCGCGAGCACGCGCACAGGACCAAAATCCTCCGCGATCATCACGGCCCCTGGTGAGAAATGCGGGCTAGCCAGGCTAGCCGCGGTCCCGTCGTGCCAGCATCGTCCGCACGTCCCGCGGCGACCCGGCGAACGCACCGAAGTCACCGAGCGTTAGCGCAGCCGTCGCGGCGGCGAACGCCCCGGCGTCGGGCACGTCGTCGCCGGCGAGCCGTCGCTGGAGATAGGCTGCAAAGAACGTGTCCCCACAGCCGGTCGCATCGACGGGTTCCGCCACGGGAAACGCTGCGATGGGATGCAGCCGCCCGCCAGCCCACACGACCGAGCCCCGCCCCGCGAAACTCACGATCGCCTCGCGCGGCGCGCACCCGAGTTGCCCGGCGAGCTGCGACGCGGCGCGCGCCGGGTCCGTCTCGCCCGTGAGCAGGGCGGCTTCGTCATCGTCCACCTTGAGAAAGCCGACGGTGGCGAGCCCCGCGTCTCGCTCCGGCCAGGGGGCGGAAGCGATGCCGTTCCGCGTCGCGCGTCGCACCATGCCCTGTGCGTCGAGACACACCGTCCCGCGCTCGGCCGCAGCGCGCAGGAACGCGACGGGCATGTCCTGGACCGTCAAGGGCCCGAGCATAAGCAGCCGCCCCTGCACGTCGGCGAGATCCGGGACGTCGAACGGATCCGCGACCGCATCCACGGTCTGCCGTCGGCGCGAAAGATTTGCGTCGAGGTAGGCATTCTCGAACGTTGTAGTGGCGCGGGACGGCCGCCAGGCGACATCGACTCCCTCGGCTTCGAGTTCCCGCAGGAGGTCCCCCCGGTCGGCCGCGGCCGTCTTCGTGACGACCGCCGGCGCGCAGCCGAGTCGGCGCAGGGCGAGGGCGGCGTAGTAGGCGGGTCCGCCGGGCTGCTGACGCACGCGGTCCCCGATCCGTATGCGATCCCGCGTGACGTGGCCGATGGCCCAGACGGCGCGCGTACCGTCCTGGCCGCTCAGTCGGGACCGTTCGTCCGGGCTCGCCATGTCGGCGTCACCGCCGCGTTGCCCGTCTGGCGGCAACCGCTCAGCCAAGCAGGCGCTCGAGCAGCCCGTGCGTACGCGCGAACGAGCCGCGGCTGTCGTCGCCGGCCGGGTAGACGCTTGCGATCACCTCGGTCGCCCCGGCGTCGAAGAACGCCTGCAGCTGCTCCGTCACCTCGTCCTCGTTGCCGGTCACCGCGATCTCGCCCGCCTCGCCGAGACCCTCGGCATCGAGCTGGCGGCGGTAGTTCGGCAGCATGCCGTACCCCTTGAAGATGCCGACCGCGCGCGCCGTGGCCTGGGCGCGATCGTCATGGACACACACCGGCAGGCCGACGACGATGCGCGGCTCCGGGCGGCCCGCCGCCGCGGCGGCCGCGCGAATCCGGGGGGACGTCGACCCGGTGATCGTCTCGCGCCCGACCATCCAGGTCACCGTGCCGTCGGCGACTTCGCCGGCGGTCTTCAGCATCAGCGGCGCCAGGGCGGACACGAGGATGGGGAAGGGCGCCGCCTCCGGGCACGCGAAGCCGGTCTTGACCCGGTACATCTCGCCCTCGAAGTCGACGCGGCCTTCTTCCGCCAGCGCCCGCAGCACCGTCACGTACTCCCGCACGTGCCGCGCCGGACGCGCGTACTCGAGGCCGAGCGCCTCGATTCCCGGCGCATGGGAGGGCCCGATGCCGAGCACGAGGCGTCCCCCGGCCAGCGCGTTGGCCGTGGCGGCCTGCTGGGCGAGCGCGCTCGGATGTCGCGGGTAGGTCGGCACGACCGCGGTTCCGAGCTCGATACGGCTCGTGCGCTGGCCCGCCAGCGCGAGCATGGTGAGCGCGTCGAAGGTTCCGACCTGCGGCGTCCAGTAGCTCGCGAACCCGGCGTCCTCGAAGCGCACGATTTCGTCGATGAGACTGGTGAGCGGCGCACCGCGCCGGACGTTGCCTCCGTAGATGCCAATTTTCATGCGTAATCCTCCGTGTGGCCCCACAAGAGCATATATCCGGCATCCGCTAGTGATCCAGCAGCGTGGGCGTTGCCCCAAGTCGCACGACCGGGTATAACGCCCTCCGTTATGGTGTGCTTGGGCGCGTCGCGGCGAGGTGATAGAGAGCTTTCGAAACGCCGAGACTGTCGCGGTCTGGAGGGGCGAATATTCGCGAAGGCTCCCCAGCGACATACAACGCGTCGCTCGCCGGAAGCTCCGGATGCTGAACAACGCCCAATCGCTTCGCGACCTGCGATCGCCTCCGGCCAATCGGCTGGAAGTGCTGAGAGGCGACCGGGCCGGTCAGCACAGCATCCGCATCAATGACCAATGGCGCCTCTGCTTCGTTTGGGACAACGGAAATGCGCTGAACGTTGAAATTGTGGACTACCATTGAGGAGGCCGCCGATGAAACCGCTGCCGAACGTCCACCCGGGGGAGGTCCTGCTCGAGGAATTCCTCAAGCCCTTTGGGATCAGCCAGAACCGGGCAGCACGGGACATGTGCGTCCCGCCAAGACGCATCAACGAGATCGTCCACGGGAAGCGGGGTGTGAGCGCGGATACGGCGCTGCGGCTGGCTCGTTACTTCGAAACGTCCGAGCGCTTCTGGATGGGCCTGCAGGCGGATTACGACCTCGAAGAAGCACGGCGGGCACTTGGCGGTCGTCTCGATTCGGAAGTCGAGTCATGGGCCGGTTAGGCGCTCGATGACCGCGTCCGGCTCGCTCATCGAGCGCAGCGGCGCCGTGACGCCCCCCGGCCAGGGCGTTACCGGGTTCCGGCTCAACCGGATAGCTCGGGGAAATACGTCTGGAAGAAGCCTCGGTCGCGGGTTAGAAACGTCTCGGCAATCGAGAGGGCATGCGCTCCGATCAGGAAGTCCGGAAGGATGCGTGTCCGCGACCCTCCTGCGGCGCGGTAACGCTTCCATCGAAGGCCCGCCTCGTAGGCCACGCCGCTGTCGATAGGCGAGCACGACGCGTTGATCGTGGTCAGAGCTCGGTCCAATGCGTTTCGGTCGCGGAACGCCGCAGCCAGTTCCGCATAGACGATGTCACAGATGACGATGGCACCCGCGTCGTACGCGAGCCGCAGGCGCTCCCTGGACTCTTCCCCGTACCGATCGTCGGGCAGGAATACGTCCAACAGAACGCTGGTGTCGACCGCCGTGATCACCGTCCTCGGATGTCCTCCAGATAGTCGTCCGTGCTCCCTCCGCGACCCAACGTCCCGTACACGCTTTCGACAGGGTGCTGGGCCGCCGTCCGCTTGCGGATGAGCAGACCATCGGGGACGGCGGTAATCTCCACCTCCACGTTATGATTCATGCCGATTCGGTCCCGGAGGGACTTGGGAATCGTAATCTGGCCGCGCTCGGAAATCCGCATGCTGTCACCGGTATGAATTGCAGATTCGAGAAAACATACCCGGATCCGCGAACGTCCACAAGGCGCGCGGGGTACTCCTGGGGAACAAATGCGCGGTGGTCGCCCGCGCCGCGGATGGCGGTTGATTCGGCACGGGACGTCGCAGGGGCGACGCTTGTCGTCGCCCGGGGTGAGGTTGTGCAGGTCCTCAGGCACGGGACGGGACAAGCCCGTCCCGTGTACGCTTCTAAACAGCTTCGCGGCGGTGCGGCGAAGCTGGGCAGAGCTGCCGGGAGCGACCACCCGTCCCCTGTGCCGCGAGCACCGACGTAGGACTCGTGCCCCGGCGGTTTCTGCCGCGATGGACGCCCAGTGAACAGTCCGCGCCTCGAGCGCCAGTACAGGGACAGGTGAGCATCGCGGCATGCCTGCAGCATCGGGGGAAGCAACGACGAGGAGGCATGATGTCTGAATTGAACTGGTACGTCGGCGTGGACTGGGGTGGGCAGAACCACCAGGTGTGTGTGCTCGACGGCGCTGGCGCGGTGCGTGGCGAGAACGTGTTCGCGCACAGCGGGCCGGGGCTGGCGGCGATGGCGGCGTGGCTCGCCGAGACGGTCGCCGCGGCGCCGGTCGAGACGGTGGGGGTGGCGATCGAGACGCCACGCGGTCCGGTGGTGGAGAGCTTGCTGGCGCGCGGCCTGGCGGTGCACGCGATCAACCCGAAGCAACTCGACCGATTCCGTGACCGGTACTCGCCGGCGGGCGCCAAGGACGACCGCCGCGATGCGCGCGTGCTGGCCTCGGCGCTGCGCACCGACCCACAGTGCCTGCGGCGGGTGCAGGCGTCCACCCCGGTGGTCGTCGAACTGCGCGAGTGGACGCGGACCCACGACGAACTCAAGGGCGAGCGGGTGCGGCTGACCAACCGCATGCGCGACCTGCTGTGGCGTTACTACCCGGCGTTCAACCAGGTGGTCGAAGACGACCTCGCGGCGCCGTGGGCGATGGCGCTGTGGAAGCGCGTACCGACGCCAGCGGCAGCGCGTGGCATGCGCCTGTCGTCGTACGACAAGTTGTTGAAGAAGCACAGGGTCCAGCGCTTCGACGCAGCCACACTGAAGGCCCGGCTGGCGCAACGGCCGCTCGACGTAGACCCGGCGTCGATGCGCGCCGCGGAGACGCACATGCGTCTGCTGACCAAGCGTCTGGCCGTGGTGGTCAAGCAGCTCGCCGAGGCTCAGACCCGGATCGACGCGTTCCTGGCGGAGCTCGACGGCGCTGATCCGGCGACCACCGGCAGCGGGGATCCGCAGCCGGGGCAGGCGAAGGGGCAGCGCGACGCGACCATCCTGCGATCCATCCCGGGAGTCGGTAGGTACGTCCTCGCCACGCTGCTCGCAGAGGCGGATGATCCCCTGCGCCGACGAGACTACCACGCCCTGCGTTGCCTGAGCGGGGCGGCCCCGGTCACCAAACAGTCCGGCCGGGTTCGCATCGTGACGCGCCGCCTCGCAGTCCATGACCGGCTGCGCGATGCCCTCGGCTATTGGGCGAGCGGGGCGGTGCAGAAAGACCCGGCGAGCAAGGCGCGATACCAGGCGCTGCGCGCCCGCGGCCACCACCGCGCGCTGCGCTCGGTCGCGGACCGTCTGCTGTTCGTGGCTTGCACGATGCTGCGCAACGGCACTGTGTTCGACCCGCAGCGGGACGCGCGTCGAACACAGCAACCTGCCAAACCGCCAACCCCTCGAAATACCGGAGACAACGGCCTACTGACTATCACAGCCAAAAATGCACGAAACAGCACTTGCAGAACCGTGAACAGTCCTACGGTTTTCTGCCAGATGGCCTATAGTCGCCGCCGCCGGGAGGGAGGGCGTTGTCCGGGAGGAGGACGGATGCAGACGACGACATTCGTATACTCGCAGGAGGACGGTGCGTGGCTCGGCTACCTGGAAGAAGCTCCTGCCTACTGAACTCAGGGCGGCGCATGTGTCGCCTGGCGATAGCTTGATGGCCCCCGTGCGGACTCGTGCCGCCCGTGTCGCCGTCGACATCGGCGGAACCTTCACCGACGTCGTGCTCGACGCGGAGGGCGAACGCTTCGCCACCAAGGTCCCGACTACCCACGCGGACCCCGGCCGCGCCGTGCTCGATGGGCTCGATCGCGTCCTGCAACTCGGTGCCCGGGCGCCGGCCGACGTGGGCCTCA
Organism: Candidatus Azotimanducaceae bacterium; assembly: GCA_965248075.1. Lineage (GTDB taxonomy): Bacteria > Pseudomonadota > Gammaproteobacteria > Pseudomonadales > Azotimanducaceae > VXNE01. The sequence continues at coordinate 459,893 of CBDFIL010000002.1, forward strand.
TCCTGCACGGCACGACGCTCGCCACCAACGCGCTCATCGAGCGCAGCGGCGCGGTGACCGCGCTCCTCACGACCGCCGGCCATCGCGACGCCCTGGAGATGGCCCACGAGAACCGCTTCGAGCAGTACGACATCGACATCGACCGGCCGCGGCCGCTGGTGCCGAGAAAGCTCCGTCTGCCGGTTCCGGAGCGCATGAACGCCGCCGGCGAGGTACTGATTGCGCTCGACGAGGACGCGGTCCATGCGCTGGTACCGGTGCTCGAATCCGAGGGCGTCACGAGCGTCGCCGTCGGGCTCCTGCACGCCTACGTCAACCCGGCGCACGAACGGCGCATCGGCGCGCTGCTCGAGGCGCGACTCCCGGACGTGGCCGTCAGCCTCGCCTCGGAGGTGTGTCCCGAGATCCGCGAGTTCGAACGCCTGTCGACGGCCTGCGCCAACGCCTACGTCAAGCCGCTCATGGCGCGCTACCTGACGAACCTGTCCGACGCGCTGGCCGCACGCGGCTGCGACTGTCCGTTCCTGATGATGACCTCGGGCGGCGGCCTGACGGACGTCGGCACGGCCGCGCGGTTTCCTATCCGCCTGGTGGAGTCGGGTCCGGCCGGGGGCGCGATCCTGGCGAGCCGCCTGGCCGAGGCGCTGGACCTCGACCGGGTGCTCTCGTTCGATATGGGCGGTACCACCGCGAAGATCTGCCTGATCGACGATCACGCGCCGCTGCTCTCGCGGGCGTTCGAGGTGGACCGCGCGTACCGCTTCAAGAAGGGTAGCGGCCTGCCGGTGCGCATCCCCGTCATCGAGATGGTGGAGATCGGCGCCGGCGGTGGCTCGATCGCGGCCGTCGACAAGCTCGGCCGCATCGGGGTCGGTCCGGCCAGCGCCGGCTCGGAGCCGGGACCGGCCTGTTACGGGCGCGGTGGACTGGACGCCACGGTGAGCGATGCCGATGTCGTGATGGGGCGCCTCGACGGCGAGCGGTTCGCCGGCGGCACGATGCGGCTCGACGCGTCGGCCGCGGCGCGCGCGGTCACCGAACACGTCGGCAAGCCGCTCGGCATGGACACCCTGACCGCGGCGTTCGGCATCGGCGAGGTGGTCGACGAGAACATGGCGGCGGCCGCACGCGCCCACGCGGCGGAGTGGGGCAAGTCCCTCGGGGAACGCACCCTGGTCGCCTATGGCGGGGCCGCGCCGCTGCATGCCGTACGGCTCGCCGACAAGCTGGGGATCGATCGCATCGTCGTGCCCTCCGGCGCCGGCGTGGGCGCCGCCATCGGGTTTCTCGCGGCGCCGGTGTCCTATGAAGTGGCACGTAGCCGTTACATGCGCCTGTCCGACTTCGACGACCGCCTGATCGACGCCGTCATGGCGGAGATGCGCCGCGAGGCGGCGGACATCGTGGAGGCCGCGACGCACGCGCCGCTCGTCGAGACGCGGCGGGCCTACATGCGCTACGCGGGCCAGGGCTACGAGATCGCCGTCGAGTTGCCGGCGGGCCCGGCGCAAACGTTCGGGCGGGCGGCCCTGCACGGGGCATTCGAGAGCGCTTACCGCACGCTATACGGGCGGGTCATCCCGGAGCTCGACATCGAAGTGCTGAGCTGGACGTTGAGCCTCGCCGCGGCCGCGGCGCCCCTCGCCTCCGCGGCCATCGCGGCGGGCGCGGCCGTGGCGCTGTCGGCAGAAGTGGCCGAGATGTACGATCCGGCCCGGCAGGAGCGGGTTCCGGCGCGGCGCCTGGCCCGGGAGTCGCTGGTACCGGGCGAGGTGATCGAGGGTCCTGCGATGATCGTCGAGGCGCAGACCACCACGGTCGTTTCCGCGGCCTTCCGCGCCGCGGTGTCGGCCCGGGGAGACCTCGTCCTGGAACGCACCGGCGCGCAGGGAGACGGCACATGACGACCGGCAGCGGCCTGGCCCGGACATTTCACCAAGCCGCTTGTACATCGAGCGCAAGCCCTTCGTTTGTCACGGGCTATCGTCGATCTTGGGCGTCGATGCCGACGTACAGAACGCTAGCCTCGCTAGCCTCGCTAGCCTCGCTAGCCTCGCTAGCCCGCATTTCTCACCAGGCCGCTTGTCAGCGTCAAAAAGCTCTTGGGTTTCACGAAGTTGACCGCGATGTCGATGATCGTGCCGATTGCGGACTGCGCTGGCCGCGCCCTCGCGGGTCTTTTGACCCCGTGTACACACGGGCCCGTGCTTGCGCACGTGCTCCCTCAACCGTAGTCCCCGCTATGCTTTCGGTCGGCGAGCGCGACGTAAGCGTCGTGCGCACAGGACCAAAATCCTCCGCGATCATCACGGCCCCTGGTGAGAAATGCGGGCTGGCCGAGCCCTCGCCGGTCTTTTCGCCCTGTGTACACACAGGCCTGTGCTCGCGCACGTGCTCCCTCCGCCATAGGCCCGCGCTATGCCTCCGGTCGCGAGCACGCGCACAGGGCGAAAATCCTCGCCGATCATCACGGCCCTTGGTGTAATGTCCGGGCTGGCCGCCATCCGCACGCAACTGGTCTGGAACCGCTTGCTCGCGATCGTCGAGGAGCAGGCCCGCACGCTGATGCGCACGGCCTTCTCGACGGTGGTGCGCGAGGCCGGCGACCTGTCGGCCGGCGTCTTCGACACCGACGGCGCCATGCTCGCCCAGGCCGTCACCGGCACGCCGGGCCACGTCAACGCGATGGCCGAGTCCGTGGGCAAGTTCCTTGCGAAATACCCCCTCGGGACGCTCGAGCCCGGCGACGTGCTGCTCACCAACGATCCGTGGGACGCCACCGGCCACCTGAACGACTTCACTGCCGTCACCCCGGTCTTTCTCGGCGACCGCCCGGTGGCGCTGTTCGCGAGCACGAGCCACATCGCCGATGTCGGCGGCCGCGGCTTCGGCCCGGATGCGCACGAGGTCTACGAGGAAGGTATCGCCATTCCCATCAGCAAGCTGTTTCGCGCCGGTGCGCTCAACGAGACCCTGATGGAGATCGTGCGCGCCAACGTGCGCGATCCGGTGGTCGCGGAGGGCGACCTGTACTCGCTCACGGCCTGCAACGCCACGGGGGCGGACCAACTGCTGGCGATGATGGCCGACTTCGGGCTCGACGGCGTCGGCGCGGTTGGCGCGGAGATCGTCGCGAATTCGCGGCGCGCGATGGCCGCGGAGATCGCCGCGCTGCCGAACGGCGCGTGGCGCCACACCATGGACGTGGACGGCTACGACACCCCCGTGCACATCGCCTGTGCGCTCACCATCGACGACGACCGCATCCACGTGGACTTCGCCGGCACCTCGGGCCTGTCGCCGTTCGGCATCAATGTCCCGCTCAACTACACCCGGGCCTACGCGTCCTTCGGCGTGCGCTGCATCGTCGGCGGCGACGTCCCGAACAACGCGGGATCGCTGGAGGACATCCGCGTCACCGCGCCCGAGGGCTGCATCCTGAACGCGCCGCGCCCGGCAGCCGTCTCCGCCCGGCACGCGCTCGGCCAGATGCTGCCGGACGTCATCCTCGGCTGCCTCGCACAGGTGCTGCCGGAGCGGGTGCCCGCGGAAGGGGCGTCCTGCATCTGGAACCCGGTGCTGCTGTCGACCTCGCACGCCGGCGTCGGCGACAACGCCGCCCGCGCGACCTTCGTGATCAACCCCATCTTCAACGGCGGCACCGGAGCGCGGCCGGGCAAGGACGGGCTCTCCACCACCGCGTTCCCGTCCGGCGTGCGCACGACGCCCACGGAGATCAACGAGGTGACGGCGCCGCTCATCGTCTGGCGCAAGGAATACCTCGAGGACTCGGGCGGCGCGGGGCGGCTGCGCGGCGGGCTCGGCCAGGTGATCGAGATCGCGCACGCCGACGGCGCGCCGTTCGAGGTCTCGCGCATGTTCGATCGCATCCGCCACCCGGCGCGGGGGCGGGCCGGCGGTGCGGCGGGGCGGGCCGGCGCGGTCTACCTGGAGGAAGGCGGCACGCGCACCGAGCTTGCGCCGAAGGGCAAGGAGACGGTGCCGGGTGGGGCGACGCTGGTGCTGGAGACGCCCGGCGGCGGCGGGCTCGGCGATCCCGGCGGGCGCGATCCGGAGGCGGTGCGGGGGGACGTGGAGGCGGGGCTGGTGTCGGCAACGGTGGCGCGGGAGGTGTACGGGGCCCTGGACTGAGAGTACCCCGCGCGGTGGTGGCTAACACTGCTAGGTGGTGGCTAACACTGCTAGAATGTCTGGGCGCGCGAACGATGGCCCAAAGGGCCACCGAAGGGCCGCCGCGGCCGGTTCGGCCGCGGTCGCCGCCGGCGAGCCAGGGGCGGGCGGAGTGTCCGAATGGGCACGTCCGACCAAGGGCACCCCCTTGCGCAGAGCGGGCTGTGCAGAACCCCTGTCTTACGGGGATGAGCAGGCGCCTCGGGGCAACCTTCGCGGGGCGAGCGAAGTCTGGCGATTGGCAGGGGCTCCGGGGACCGGCTCGTTTTTGCGCGTGCCGCGCAGCGGATTCCGCTGGCTGGCCGGCGCCGACCACATCGCGCCGAGTACCGCATACCGGGAACGCGCTTCGAGTGCGCGTTCTGCCGCACCTGCGGTGCGCGGACTCCCTGGGAGCGTGACGAGGAGTTGTGCGTTCCCGCCGGCTGTCTCGACGGAGACCCGGGTGTGCGCCCGAGCGACCACATCTTCACCGACTCCCGCGCGGCCTGGACGGTGGTGGACGAGAGCCTCGCGACGTGGCCGGAAGCCGGAAGCTGGAGTCGCCCGCCCGGAGCGGTGTTCCTGTTCGGCCGGCTCGAGGTCTCCTGACGCAGCGCGCTGGCGAAGAACTGCCGCGGCTCCGGGACAGGCGCAGTTCGGCGCAGCCGAACTGCAACCCGCGCTTGCGCCCGGTCAGGTCTTCGCCCAGTTCATCGTGTTCGCGATCTTGTCCATCGCGGCGATCGTGCCGCCCTTGTTCAGGAAGTCCTCCCGGCCCAGCATGACGCGCATCTCGTAGGGCTTGCCCTCGAGCCAGTCCTCGCCCAGGAAGTCGTAGTTCTCGATCGGCCGCAAGGCCAGGCGGCTGAACGTGACGTGCAGCACCACGCGCTCGCCGTCGATCGTGCGGGTGCCGCCGCCATGCCAGATGGATCCGTTCCAGAAGGTGATGGTGCCCGCGGGGCATGCCAGGGAGATGACCCCCGCCTCGGCAGCGACCTCTTCGGGAGTGGGATGCCTGCGCAGCAGGTGCGAGTTGGGAACCACCTTGGGTGGAGCCGGCCTCGCGGGTGTATTCGGTGCAGGTCCAGCAGAGCGTGACCGTCTGGTTATGCACCGGAAACGGCGCCGGCGTCCAGTTCTGGTCCGCGTGCAGCCCCCCCTTCCGCGGCGCGTCTCCCTGTTTCGGGATGACGGTGGACTGAACTCGATGGGCGCCGGATCGTAGATGTAGCCGTAGCCCTCCGCCTGGGCATGCCGGACGGTCTCGGCAAGGTCCAGCGCGTCGACTCTCGCCTCGAGCTCATCGGATAGCTCGAAGGGTTGGCGTGTTTCGTGCTCGAAGGGGAGTGTCGGCTGCTGGTCTGCCGCGCCTGCTTCGCTCATGGGCCCGTATCCGTTGACGCTCATCGTTGGGTTACTCCGCCAGCGCCCTGCGCGCCCTGAGTTCAGTGAGAATCTCCGCGTGGCGGCTTTCGGTCAGTTGATACATGCCCATGAAGCCCATCCCGGCGGCAACGATCATCCAGTAAAGCGGGCCGGACATGAACAAGAGGCCATTGAGGGCTTCCGCGGCGACTTCGCCCACCACGGCATCATTCGGAAAGGCGATCAGGTCCAGCCCGAAGCCACCGATCAGTCCCCCGATACCCGACGTGGCTTTCATCGCGAACGTGCGTATCGAGAACACGACTCCCTCGGATCGACGCCCGGTTCGATACTCGTGGTCATCGGTGACATCGACCAGTTGGGAGTCGATCACGATCGGCAACAGCGGCCCGGCCAGGTAACCGAGCATGAGCGGACCGAACAGTGCCCACAGCAACCACGGGGAGTCGTTGCCCGGAAAGAAGTCGATCATGCGTAGGAAGTGCGGTAGTCCGATCAGGACGGCGCTCACGCTGCAGGACCAGATGAGGGTCCGCTTCTTGTCCAGCAGCCTCGTCAGCCATGCCGCCAGGGGAATGGCGACGAGTATGCCCGGCAGTGTCACGAACCGCTGGATGGTCAGCTGTTCCGTCGAGATCTCGAACGCGTAGATATAGGTATAGGTCGACACCATTCCCAGGATGCCGAAGGACGTGGCGAGCACCAGCCAGCTGACGCAGACCGACACGTAGGACCGATTGCTGAGCAGCTGCCAGAGCTCGCCCACGTACTCGCGAACCCGGACTTCGCGCGGCGGGTTCCGGTGCAGGTACGGAATCTGGTCCCGCGTGCCGAAGGTACAGAGGAACAGGGAGACGACGATGATCACCGCCCCAGACGCGGCCAGCAACGGATAGCGGCCCTCGTTGAGGAGACCGTTGCCGTACCCCTCCGTGGTCGGAAACACCACCACCAGCAGGAGCACACCGAACCCGACCCCGCCGACCATGCCTGCCACCGCGTTGTAGCCGAATATCGATGTCCGCTCGTGATAGTCCTCGGTCAGCTCGGCGCCCAGGGCCGCGTGGGGTACCGTGTAGAACGTCTTCGCGATGCGGACCAGGATCATGAACAGCAGGAACCAGGCGAACAGCCCGGTTTCCGACAGGCCCCCGGGTGGCTGATACAGGCAGTAGAACGAGATCGCGAGGGGGAGTGCCGACAGGAACATCAGGGGATGGCGGCGGCCCCAGCGACTCCTGAACTGGTCGGAGAAGGCGCCGACGAGCGGGTCCGAAATCCCGTCGACGACACTGGCAACGAGGAACACGACACCGCACAGGCTCGCCGAGAGACCCAGCACCTGGTTGTAGAACAGCATCGTCGCGAAGCTGGCGGCGCCCACGACGGCTTCTTCCAGCGAGCCGGCGGAGAAGGCGAGCTTGGTGCGTCGTGACAGGCGTCGCGATCGTTCGATCATCGGGGTCCCACGCGCGGGCGCCGGTGGTCGCACCCGCGTCCGTTCAGTGGTCCAGCGCGGCAAGCACCTTTGGCGGCGACATCGGCAACTCCCGCAGACGCAGGCCGACGGCGTCGTGGATGGCGTTCGCGACCGCTGCCATCGGCGGGGCGATCGGCACTTCGCCGACGCCTCGCACGCCGTGCGGATGCGCGTCGTTCGGCACTTCGACAATCACCGTGTCGATCATGGGCAGGTCCGACGCCACCGGGATGCGGTAGTCCAGGAAGCCCGGGTTCTCGAGCTGGCCCGAGGCGTCGAAGATGTACTCCTCGTTGAGCGCCCAGCCGATGCCCTGGGCGACGCCACCCTGCATCTGGCCCTCGACGTAGCCCGGGTGGATGGCGCGGCCGGCGTCCTGCACCGCCGTGTAGCGCACCACCGCGACGCGACCGGTCTCGGTGTCGACTTCCACATCGCAGATGTGCGTGGCGAATGCCGGTGCGGCGCCCTGCGCGTTTACCGAGACCTGCACCGCGATCGGGCCGCCGGTCCGCGCCGCCCGGGCCGCGAGGTCCGCGAGCGACAGCGGCTCGAAGTCCCCGGCGTTGGAGCCCGCGGGATGCGCATGGCCATCCTTCCAGTCAACCGCGTCGGGGTCGATGTCCCACAGTATCGCCGCCCGTTCGCGGAGTTGCATGACGACCCGCTCCGCGGCTTCGGAGACGGCCGTGCCGGCGGCAAAGGTCACGCGGCTGCCGCCCGTCGTGGCGCTGAATCCGATCGTGTTGGTGTCGCCCACCTGCGCGCTGACGTTGCGGTAGTGAATGCCCAGGGTCTCCGCGACGATGTTCACCATGGAGGCGCGCGAGCCGCCGATGTCCGGGTGTCCCGTCGTGACCGCCACCGTGCCGTCCTCGTTGACGTTCACGTGCGCGCTCGACTCGCCGCCGACATTGAACCAGAAACCGCTCGCGACACCCCGTCCCTGGCGGCCGTTTTTCGGCGCGGTGTAGTGCGGGTGTGCCCGGGCGGCCTTGAGGGTCTCCTCGAAGCCGATCCGGCGGAACGTGGGGCCGTACGCCGCCCGCGTGCCTTCCCGCGCGGCGTTCCTGAGTCGGAACTCGATGGGGTCGATGTCCAGTTCCCGCGCCAGTTCGTCGATCACCGACTCGACGCCGTAGGCGGCGATGGGCGATCCGGGCGCCCGATAGGCGTTGCACTTGGGCCGGTTCATCACGACGTCGTAGCCCACCACCCTGACATTGTCGATGGCGTACGGCGCGAACGCGCAGTTGGATGCCGCCCGCACCGGCGAGCCGGGGAACGCGCCCGCCTGGAAGCGGAAGGTCGCCTCCGCCGCGACGATACGGCCGTCGCGCCGGGCGCCGATCCTGACGTTGTTCGACGAACCCGAGGTCGGTCCGGTGGCGCAGAAGACTTCCTCGCGGGTCATCACCATCTTCACCGGGGCGCCGGCCTTGCGCGACAGCACATAGGCGAGCGGCTCGAGATAGACGATGGTCTTGCCGCCGAAGCCGCCGCCGATCTCCGCGGGAATCGCGCGAATGTCGGAGAGTCTGGCTCCGGTCATTCGGGCGGTGGCGTTGCGGACCATGAAATGGCCCTGACTGGAGCTCCAGATGGTCGCGCGCCCGTCGGCCGCCACGCTGACCAGGCAGGCGTGCGGCTCGATGTAGCCCTGGTGCACCGGCTTGGTCCTGAAATGCCGCTCGATGACGGCGTCGGCTTCGGCGAACCCGTCGTCGACGTCCCCGAGCGTGAACGCCGTGCGGCTCGCTACGTTCGTCGGGGCATCCGGCGCCGATTCATCGCCTGTGGTGCGCAGGAACTCGTGCAGCACCGGCGCGTCCGGCCGCATCGCCGCGTCGACATCCAGGACCCAGGGCAGCGGTTCGTACTCGACGTCGATCAGTTCGAGCGCCGCTTCGGCGGCCTCCGGCGTGTGCGCCGCGACCGCCGCCACGGCGTGTCCGACGTACAGCGCCTTGTCGCGCGCCATGACGTTCCGGCTCACGAAGCGCAGATCGGCGGGACCGACCAGCACGGGCGTATCGAGCGGGAAGTGCACCAGGTCGGCGCCGGCCATCACGGCCTTCACGCCCGGCGCCGCGGCGGCACGCTCGAGATCGATGGACTTGATGCGCGCGTGCGGATGCGGGCTGCGCAGTACCTTGCCCCAGAGCATACCGGGCTGGGCGAAGTCCGCGCCGAACGTCGCACGCCCCGTCACCTTGTCTTGGCCATCGGGACGGATCGTGCTTTTGCCGATCCACCGGTTGCTGGTTTCGTCGCCCACGATCATCCCCTCGCTGGCCAGGCCGATTCGAGTCGTCAACTGTCCGCGCCCTGCCAGGAACTCGCCCCGGCCGGAACTGGCGATGCCTGCGGAAGTGCGACGGGACGACCGTAAACGAGGCCTTGGACAGCGTCAACGCGGGTGCGTATCCGGACGAGCCCACGCGCGCGACGAACGAAATCGTTCCACACCTTATGGTCGCCCTCGAACTGTCCGAGAAACCAGGTCCACCCCACTTCTCCGGAGGCGGTCGGTCCTTGGGCGGCGAGGCAAGGTGTTCCGTAGCCGTCCGGGCAGGACGGCGGGGGTTCGCAACGCATCCGGAGCCGAGTTTCCACCCCGAACCTCCCAAACCCGCATGAACATTGGCTTTCGGCGGCATCTGGCTCACAATTCGGACGGGCTGGCTCGCCAGACGCGAGTCCAGGTATTCCTCCACTGCGGAAATCAGGGTGCGACGATGGACGCGGCTCGCATGGAACAAACGGCGATGGGAGCGAAGCGACCGGCGGCGATTGCTCCATGGGAGGTGGGCGTGGCTGGGCCGGAGGCGGCGCCGGCGCGTAGCGGCAGCGAAGCGCCGGACCGGCTTTGGGGCGCTGCAATCAGGATTGACCGGGCCCCGGCTGTTTGGGTTGCAGCCGTTCTGGCCGCGGCCGGTTGGCTGATGGGCTGTGACAGTGACTTGCGGGAGCAGGACTCGGCAGCGGTCACGGCGCCGGGATGGCAGCGCTTCGCCGACGACGAATTCATCGAGTGGCACTTCGACGCGGCGCCTGGCGCGGGTGTCTGGGCGGGGCGCCACGAGTACGACGGGCAACTGCCGGACGTCAGCGCCGCGGCGATCGAGCGGCGCGCCGCGATGCTGCGGGACTTCGCCGCGCGGGCGCAGGAGGAATTCCCCGCGGCATCGCTCACTGCCAGCGAGGCGCTGGAGCATGCCCAGCTGCTCGCGGCGATGGACGCCATGCTGTTCGGCGTGGAAGTCGCCGAACACCACCGGCGCAACCCGTCCTCGTATGCGGGGGCGGTCAGTCCCAGCGTGTACGTGTCGCGGGACTACGCTCCCAGGGCGGTGCGGCTCGCATCGCTCACAGCCTATCTGCGGAGACTGCCGGCCTACCTGGAGCAGATGCGCGCGACGCTCGAGCCGCCGTTCCCGCGGCCGTTCGTGCGTACGGCGCTGGTCCGTTTCGGCGGGCTGGCGACGCACCTGGAAGACGAGGTTCCAAGTCTGTTCGCAGAAGTTGAGGACGAGGCCTTGCAGGGGTCTTTCACCGAAGCCCTGGGACCGGCCGTTGCTGCCTTGCGGGAGGTCGAGAGCTGGCTCGAACTTCGGTTGGAAGACAGTTCCGGCGACTTCGCCCTCGGCGAGAAGCGCTACGGCGAGTTGCTGCGGCGCGTCTACCGGATCGATCTCGACTGGCGCACGCTCAAGGAGGTGGCGCAGGCAGATCTCGAACGCAATCTCGAACTGCTGCGGGTGACCTGCGCTGCCATCGATCCGGAACTCGCCATCGCGGACTGCGCCGCGCGGGTGCGCGACGACAAGCCCGCGGCGGGCGCTGTCGCGCGGGCCAACGAGCAACTGCCGGAACTCAGGGCGTTCCTGGTCGAGGCGGACATCGTGGGCATCCCGAGCGGGGAGGAGGCCTACGTGGCGGAGGCGCCCGCCTACCGGCGCACCAACTCGGCGTACATCGAGATTCCCGGTCCTTATGAGGAAGGATTGCCGGCCGTCTACTACATCGCCGGCCCGGACCCCGAGTGGCCGGTGGAGGTGCAGCTCCAGTACGTGCCGGGGGAGGCGGACCTGCTGAACATGTCCGTGCACGAGGTGTGGCCCGGACACTTCCTGCACTCGCTGTACAGCAAGCGCTCGGACAACCGGGTCGGTACGGTGCTCCGCAACGGGATGCTGGGCGAAGGCTGGGCGCACTACGCGGAAGAGCTGATGCAGGAGGCCGGACTTGGTGACGGACGGCCGCTGGTGCGCGTGGGCCAGATCCTCGACGCGCTGATGCGCGACGTGCGGTTCCTGTCGTCGATCGGTCTGCACGTGGAGGGGATGAGCGTCGAGACCTCGCGCCGGATGTTCGCGGAACCGGCCTGGCTCGATCCCGGCAACGCCGAGCAGCAGGCCCTGCGGGGCACCTACGACCCGGGCTATTTCGCGTACACGCTGGGCAAGCTCATCATCGTCAGGATGCGTGAAGACTGGACGGCCGACCGCGGCGGCCGCGCCGCCTGGCGGGCATTCCACGAGAATCTTCTATCTCTCGGCAGTGCCCCGTTGCCGGTGCTGCGCAGGGCCATGATGGGGCCGGAGGATCCGGGGACACTGCTCTAGCCAGTCGAGTGCACGCCCGCATCCTTCAAGGGGCCGGGGGCGCAGGGGCGCAGGCACAGAAGACCGTAGGGACGGGCTTGTCCCGTCCCGTCCCGTCCCGAATTCCTGCACGGTCCCACCACGGGCGACGACAAGCGTCGCCCCTACGATGTCCCGTGCCGAATTCGTGTCCGGTCCCGGCGCGGGCGTTGTAGGGGACGGGCTTGTCCCGTCCCGTCCCGAATTCGTGCACGGTCCCACCACGGGCGACGGCAAGCGTCGCCCCGACGATGTCCCGTGCCGACTTCGTGCCCGGTCCCGGCGCGGGCGTTGTAGGGGACGGGCTTGTCCCGTCCCGTCCCGAAGGCTTGCACGGTCCCACCACGGGCGACGACAAGCGTCGCCCCGACGATGTCCCGTGCCGCATTCGTGCCCGCTCCCGGCGCGGGCGTTGTAGGGGACGGGCTTGTCCCGTCCCGTCCCGAAGGCTTGCACGGTCCCACCACGGGCGACGACAAGCGTCGCCCCGACGATGTCCCGTGCCGCATTCGTGCCCGCTCCCGGCGCGAGCGTTGTAGGGGACGGGCTTGTCCCGTCCCGTGCCCAAGGCTTGCACGGTCCCACCACGGGCGACCACAGGGTCGCCCCTGCGAGTCCCCCGGCGGCCGGACCTCGACTCCTTGGAACGGCAGGGCAAGCGCAGGAAAAGGAACGGGAGATCTACGAGTCGTTGGCCAGCGACCACCCCAGGCCTCGGCTGCGAGACATCGTCGACAGCCGGACGGGCGTCAAGCCGCTGGTCTGGATTGGCGTTGGGCAGCACGTTGCTGGCCACCCTCGGTTGCGCCGCATCGCTCTTCCTGACGCTCGTGGGTGTCTCGAAGCTCATCCTGCCGCGACCCGACGAGGCCTGGCTGTGGCCGGTACTGTGCATCCTCGGCGCAATGACGCTCGTCCCGCTCTGGTGGCGAGAGTTGACGAAGCAATCGTCCGGCCTCGAGCGCAGCGCCTGATCGTCCGGGACGGGGATGGCACGCCAGGCAGCCCCGTGAGCTTGGCTAGGAGCTTGCGCCGTAGAAGTTTCGCGCCAGCGAAACCTCCAACGCGACCGTGAGGTCGCGCCAGGAGCTTGCGCGGTAGGAGTTTCGCGCCAGCGAAACTCCCGACGCGACCGTGAGGTCGCGCCAGGAGCTTGCGCGGTAGGAGTTTCGCGCCAGCGAAACTCCCGACGCGACCGTGAGGTCGCGCTAGCGGCCCTTCCAGGAAGGCGGGCGCTTCTCGGCGAATGCGCGCGCGCCTTCTTCGAGGTCTTCGCTGTCGTAGAGCCGGTCCACCGTCGGAAACTGACGTTTCATCACCCGGCTGAGCGCATCCTGTGCCCGCAGGTTCTCGGTTTCGCGAACGACTTCCTTGATGGCCGCGAACACCAGCGGCGGGCCGCTTGCGAGCAGGCGCGCGAGTTCCCAGGCGCGGTCCAGCAGTGCGTCCGGCTTCAGCACCTCGTTCACGATGCCCCATCGGTGCGCCTCCTCGGCGTCCATGAAGCGCCCGGTCAGGAGCAAGTCCATGGCGACGTGATAGGGCATGCGCCTCGGCAGCTTGATGCTGGCGGCATCGGCGATGGTGCCGGCGTTGATCTCCGGCAGGCCGAACTGCGCCGTCGTGGACGCCAGGATCAGGTCGCAGGACAGCGCCAGTTCGAAGCCGCCGCCCACCGCGATGCCGTTGACCGCGGCGATCAACGGTTTGTTCATGCCGGGTAATTCCTGGATGCCGCCGAAGCCGCCGACGCCGTAGTCCCCATCGACGGGGTCGCCGCCGGCGGCCGCCTTCAGGTCCCAGCCGGCACTGAAGAATCGGGCCCCGCCACCGGTGACGATAGCGACACGCGCGTCGGGATCGTCACGGAACGCCTTGAAGGTCTCGCCCATGGCACGGCTGGTGGCGAGATCGATCGCATTGGCCTTGGGTCGGTCGAGGGTGACCTCGAGGATCGCTCCCTCGCGGCGGGTCCTGATCGCATCGCTCATGGTTCTGCCTGTCTCGTCAAGAACGCCGGTGTCGAGTTCAACGCGGCCGCCCACTGCCGGCGCCGGTCTCCCGCGTGCGGATCAGTGCATCGAGCGCCACCGCGCCTTCGGTCCGCGCTCGAATGCCGAGCGGGTTGACGTCGAGTTCCTCCAGCCGGTCGGCGTTGTCCACGCCATACCGCGCGATGGCGAGAATGGTGCTGACCGCTGCATCGAGGTCGGCGGGCGGGGCGCCCCGGTAGCCGGCAAGGATCGGCGCGCACTTCAGCGACGAGAGGGCGTTGCGCACGTCCTCTTCCGTCACCGGCAGCAGCAACGTCACGCCGTCCGCCAGCAGTTCGACGAGGGTGCCGCCGGAGCCGACGGTGAGCATCAGTCCGAGCAAGGGGTCCCGGTGTATGCCGACGATCAACTCCGCGACAGCGCCGGCTTCGTAACGCTCCACGAGCAGTCGTGCTGGAGACTCCCGCTCGCCGGCGGCGCGCGTCGCGGTGGCCGACTCGCGCAGCAGATCGAGCAGTGCAACGGCTACGGCGCGCACCTCGTCCGGCCCGCTGACGTTCAGTTGCACCGCACCGTGTTCCGTCTTGTGGGCAATACCGATCGCCTTCAACACGACCGGTCCGCCGATGGACTCCGCCATGGCAACCGCCTCGTCGGCGCTGCCCGCTGGCCCGCCGTCGGGTACCGGAACGCCGGCCACCGCGAGCCGCGCCTTCGCGGCCGCCTCGTCGAGCAGAACGGGCTCGCTGGCCACGACCCGATTGGAAATCACCGGGCGAGGGGGCGGCGACCGCCACGCGGCGCCGACGGCCGCCGCGCATTCGATCGCTGTCAGCGCTTCGTGCACGCCCGCCAACGGCGCGATGCCGCGTTCGATCAGCTCGGCCGCGGTCTCTTCGGGCAGGTTTTCCGGGAGCGTGGCGACGATGGCGCCGCTGCCGCCGGCAGCGTCGATAGCCCGTTCGAATGCCGTCTGTGCCACCCGCCAGTCATCCCCTTGGCAGCGGTCGCCACGCGGGAAGTCGAGTACCAGGGCCGTCACGTCGAACGGGCCCCGGGCGAACGCGGTGAAAGTCTCCGTCAGGGCGGCCTCGTTTCCCCAGCTGAAGGTGTGATAGTCGAGAGGATTGGAAACGGTGACGAGGGGATGGACGGTGGCGGCGACCGCGGCGGCGGCGTCCGGCGCGAGGCTCGGCAAGCGCAAGCCCGTATCCTCTACGGCATCGGCCATCACACTCGCTTCGCCGCCGGAACAGCACATGACGCCGATGCGCATGCCGTTGAGCGCGCCGTGGACATGCAGCAGCTTCAACGTCTCGAGCAGTTCGGGAATGCTGTCGACCCGGGCGAACCCGAGTCGCCGCAGGAAGGCCTGCGCTCCGGTGTCGGATCCGGCGATGGACGCGGTATGGCTCACGGTCGCGGCGCGGCCGCGTTCGGAGCGGCCGGCCTTCATGACGACCACGGGCACGCCGCGCTCGCGTGCCTTGCGCGCCAGCGCTTCGAATCCGGTCACCGAGTCGAACGCCTCGACGTGCAGCCCGAGTGCGCTCACCCGCTCGTCGTCGAGCAACGCGGCCGCCAGGGCAGAGACGCCGAGCTGTGCCTGGTTGCCGGCGGTGATCATGAAGGCGACCGGCAACGACCGCTGTTGCATCGTCATGCTGACGGCGATGTTCGACGATTGCGTCACGATGGCGACGCCGCGCTCGGTGGCGCCGAGCGGGCGACCGCCATGCTGGTCCGGCCAAAGCGCCGACCGGTCCAGGAAATTGAGCAGGCCGTAACAGTTCGGGCCGATGAGCGGCATCTCCCCGGCCGCGGCCACGAGCGCGCTCTGCAGCGCGTCGCCGTCGTTGGCTTCCCGGAAACCGGACGCGTAGCAGACGGCACCGCCGGCGCCGCGCCCCGCGAGGGCGGCGACCGCGGCGACCGTGGCAGCGCGGTTGACGGCGACGAAGGCGGCGTCGGGTGCGCCGGGAAGGTCCGCGACGGTCCGGTATGCGGGCCGCCCCGCCACCGTCGCACGCGTCGGATGCACCGGCCAGAGATCCCCGTCGAAGCCCAGTCGGTCGCACTGTCTGATCACCTCGGTCGCGATGTGCCCGCCGATCGCCGCGATGCTGCGCGGCCGCAGGACCCGGGCAAGACGCCGGGCCGAAGGCGGACCGGGGGCGGGCAGGGCAGGTGGGTCGGCGCTCTCGTTCACTTTGGGCATGCGCGCTCAGGCGCCGAGGGGACGCAGCAGGTCGCGTCCGATGATGTGCCTTTGAATCTCCGACGTGCCGTCCCAGATGCGCTCCACCCGGGCGTCCCGCCAGAACCGGGCCAGGGGCAGGTCGCTCATGAGTCCCATGCCCCCGAACACCTGTATGGCTTCGTCGGTCACACGCGCGAGCATCTCCGTGGCGTAGAGCTTGGCCGAGGCGATCTGCCGATTCGCGGCAAGCCCCTGGTCGAGGCGCCAGGCGGCGGCGAGGGTCAGCCAGTCCGCCGCGTCGATCTCCGTGATCATGTCCGCGAGTTTGAAGGAGACGCCCTGGAAACGGCCGATGGGCTGCCCGAACTGGTGCCGCTCGGCGGCGTGGGCGAGGGCGAGATCGAAGGCCCGCCGGGCACGGCCGACGCACATCGCGGCGACGGTGAGACGGGTTCCGTACAGCCACTCGTTGGCGAGGTCGAAGCCGCGGTGCACTTCGCCGAGGACCTGGCCGGCCGGCAGCCGGCAATCGTCGAACGTGAGGATGCAGTTCTCGTAGCCCCGGTGCGACACGGACTCGTAGCCCGCGCGGATCTCGAAACCGGGCGCGCCGCGGTCGACCAGGAAACAGGTGATGCGCTTCTTCGGTCCGTGGGGAGTCGCCTCCTCGCCGGTGGCGACGAAAACGATGACGAAGTCGGCCAGGTCGGCGTGCGAGATGAAGTGCTTGCTGCCGGTCAGGATCCAGTCGCTGCCGTCCCGGCGCGCGGCGCATTGCATGCCGCGCAGGTCGGACCCGGCGGCGGGCTCGGTCATGGCCAGCGCATCGAAGCGCTCGCCGCGCGCGGCCGGGATCAGATAGCGCTGACGCTGTTCCTCGTTGCAGGCCATCAGGATTCCGGACGGTCGACCCCAGAAGACGCTGAGCGCCATCGACGCCCGGCCGAGTTCGCGCTCCAGCAATGCGAACGTCAGATGATCGAGACCGCCACCAGCGACTTCGACGGGCAGGTTCGGGGCGTAGAAGCCCAGTTCGATCACCTTCCGCTTGATCTCTTCGCCGAGTTCCGCCGGCACGCTCCCGCTACGCTCGACCTCCTCCTCGAGGGGATAGAACTCTCTCTCCACGAAGTCGCGGACGGTGTCCACGACCATCTGCTGTTCGGATGTGAGTGCGAAGTCCAGTGGTTCATCCTCTCCGCGGCGGTGCTGGTGGCTCGTCGCCCAGGCGGCGCGCTGCGTCCTCGGCCAGCGTCCGGCCGGCGCCGATCTCGAAGCGGCTGAGCGCCTGCATGATGGCAATCAGGCAGTCGTCGCGCAATCGCTCCAGCTCCTTGACCGTGCGTCCCCCGGCCTGCTGCCGGGTTCCTTCCGCCATCTTGGCGATCAATTCGTCGGTGAGTTCGGGCGCCTGCAGCCTGGTCCAGGGCAGCTTGAGCGCCGGGCCGAACTGGCGCATGAAGTCGTGCATGCCGGCATCGCCGCCGGCCAGGTGAAACGAGAGGCAGGTGCCCATGAAGGCCCAGCGCAGACCCGGGCCGTAGACGATGGCGGCATCGAGTTCCTCGGTGCTCGCCACATCGTCGTTGACCAGATGCAGGATCTCGCGCCAGAGGGCCTCCTGCAGGCGGTCCGAGAGGAACCCCTCGATCTCGGTGCGCACCTTCAGGGGATGCATGCCGAGATCCCGGTAGAACGCCATGGCGTGCTCGACGCTGTCGGTCGACGTGCGTGCGCCACCGAGCACCTCCACGAGCGGCAGCAGGTAGACCGGATTGAACGGGTGACCGACCACCAACCGTTCCGGATGCCGACAACCGGTTTGCAACTCGGTCGGCAACAGGCCCGACGTACTCGAAGCGACGATGACGCGCGCGGCCGTCTCTGCATCGATCCGGGCGTGCAGGGACTGTTTCAGGTCGAGCCGCTCGGGCGCGCTTTCCTGGACGAAGTCGGCGTCCCGGCAAGCGGCTTGCAGCGAGTCGGCGAAGCGCAGGCGGTCGAGGCTGGCGCCCGCGTAAAGGCCGAGTTGCCGCAACGCGGGCCAGGCGTTTTCTACCGCGGCCGCGAGCCTTGTCTGCCAACCGGGCGCCGGGTCCCAGGCCACGACATCGAGTCCATGGGCCAGCGCCCGCGCTGCCCAGCCGGCACCGATGACGCCGGTCCCTACGACGGCCAGCGTGCGGATGGGCACGTGCATCGACGGAGCCGCGGGGCCGGCGATCCGATCAACGATGGGCCGCCAGGGGGCACGCGGGCAGGGTCACCCGCGCTTCACCAGGCCGAGGTTCTCGCGCGTCTCTTCGGGGCCGAGTACACGGGCGCCCATCAGCTCGACGATCTGGCGCGCCCGCTCGACCAATTGCGCGTTGCTGGCAAAGACGCCCCGTCGCAGATAGAGGTTGTCCTCCAGGCCCACCCGCACGTTGCCACCGAGCAGTACGGACTGGGCCGCGAACGGCATCTGGTCCCGGCTGATCGCGAAGGCGGTCCAGTTGGCGCCGGGCGGCAACAGCTCTACCCACGACTTCAGGACGCCCACATCGGCCGGTGCGCCCCAGGGGATGCCCAAACAGAGCTGAAAGAGCGGCGAGTCGTCGATCAGGCCCTCCTCGATCATCTTCAGCGTGAAGCTCAAGTGACCCGTATCGAAGATTTCGAGCTCCGGCTTCACGCCGAGCTCCTGGATGCGCCGGGCGCCTCGACGGAGCATGTCGGGAGTGGAGACGTAAACCAGGCTGCCTTCGCCGAAGTTGTAGGAACCGCAGTCGAGGGAACAGATCTCCGGCAACAGCTCTTCGACGTGGGGCAGGCGGTCGAGCGCGCCGACCAGGTCCGTTTCCACGCCGAACTCCGTCGGCATCTCGTCGGCACCGATGAACAGGTCGCCGCCCATCCCCGCGGTCAGGTTGATCACCACGTCGGTGCCCGAGTCCCGGATTCGCGCGACCACTTCCCGGTACAGCGAGACGTCGCGGGCGCCCTTGCCGGTCAGCGGGTCGCGGACATGGCAGTGGACGACGGCCGCCCCCGCCTTGGCAGCATCGATGGCGGAGTCGGCGATCTGCTCGGGCGTGATGGGAATCTCGGGATGCTTGCCGACGGTGTCGCCGGCCCCGGTCACCGCGCAGGTGATGATGACATCGGTGTTCATGGGCTAGTCCTCCCGTGCGACGGCTTCAGCGACAAGGCCAACCGACGGGTTCGCCAGTGCCGTGTCGCGCCGATCGTCAGTTGAAACGCGTTCTCAGTCTGACGCCCAGGGTCCGCGGCCGGATCGTGGTGATCCGCTGGTCGGCCTGGGCGGTGTTGATGAAGATCTCGGCCTGCTCGTCGAGCACGTTGGTGGCAAACAACTCCACCCCCTGGCGCCCTTCGCTGAATACCCAGCCGAGCCGGGCGTCCATGGTAGCCGTACGACAGGTCACTCTGGTCCGGCAGGAACCGGGTGACCTCGCGGTCTCCGCCGATGGCGGGTTCGTAGTCCCGGGAGCGCTGGATGTCCGCTTCCTGGTTCAGCACGGACAGCGTTCCCGTCCGTCCGCCAACGGGATGTTGACGAAGCCCTCGACCGTGCGCCTGTGGTCTCCGTCCTTGATCGACCCCGCGCTCACATCCGCTCCGGCGCTGAACGCGTCGGGGTCCGGCTTGTTGGCGATGATGCGTACGGCGCCGGAGATCGCGCTCGCGCCGTAGTGCGTGCCCTGCGGCCCGTTCAGGATCTCGATGCGCTCGATGTCGTAGTGATGCAGGTCCGGCACCTGCCCCCGAAACGTCAGCGGCTGCTCGTCGAGGTACAGCGTCGCCATGGCGAGCGCCGTCTTCTGGAATGGGAACGGAAGCGCGGCACCGGAGTTCCGCGGAGAATTCAATCGAACGTGACATCTACAACCCCTCCACATGAACCCTGTACCGCCGAAGACGTATAGCACGGTCGGTGCTCTCTCAGCCCCACGGACACCCGCCAAACGTGGCGAAAAGCGACGGAAGTGGAGCGTTTTGCGACATCGCCGCGGGGACCGAAGACACAGCCGCGAGCGGCCCAGTGGCGCTCAGTCGGAGTACCGTGTGACGGGCGTCCCCAAGGGCGTTCTCGAGCGGTTCGAGATGCGCCGCAAAACGGCGCCAGCTGTCGATGCCCGATGCGGGTTCCCGGGCTACCCGGTGATCCGCTCTGGCTGCTCGGCGTCCCGGACGTGGCGCGCGGGAACGGAACGGCTTTGCTGCTCGGGCCGTTCGGCTTCGCCGTATGGCGATGAAGAAGGGGGGTGGGCGTGCGGTATTGGCCAAGCCGTTTCCGCCCGCGCTGGATCCGCGGGCAAATCGAATGTGACGAATGCGTCGCTCGACGAGTCTTTGTACAGACAACACAGACAACGCGCCTGCCCTGCCAAGGAGCCGCCGAGTTCGACCCATCCCCCAAGAGGAGTTCCCAATGGCCAGGAAACGCGACGTCGATGGCCCCGAGGGGCTTCGATCCTGTCCATCGAGGCGTTCCGGATGTCTGCATCCTCCCGCTCGGCGGCGGGACGGCGCTGACGAAGCCGCGCGCGCGGGCGCGCCCAGGTACGGTCTTTTGTGGAAGTCGCGCCAAGGGAACGAAATGACCGCCGGTGCAGCTTCCATGAAAGTTTCCCCCCCGGCGCGCCGGGGCACTGACGTGCAGGAAACAAGGGCGGCGGCCGCCGCCTGGGCACCTTGAGTTATGTTAAATGGCGTTCTGCCAACCCGTTGAATTAAAAGGAGTTCGGTTTTTGTTCCATGCGAGGACGGCGTGGCTGGGCCGGAGGCGCGCCGGGGCGTAGCGAGCTCGCGAGCGAGTACCGGACCGGCTATGGGGCGCTCAAGACAAGGATCTGCAGCCGCTTCCCGGCGTCGACCAGCCGAAGTACTGGAACTTGCCGAACCCCAACTGCAGCAGGTGCACTTGAAGCCTGCGCACTTTGTGCCGTTCCGCCGCCGAATCGGCGGTGAAGTCGATCTCCGTGGCCTTGCCATAGAAGTGGGTCCAGGCCAGCATTGTGTCGACCCACCATGGCACCCTTTGGACGAACAGGAATACGTGCTCGGGCAGGTGTGCGGCCGGATCGCGGTGGTTTCGGAGCAATCGCTCGAGTTCCCGGTCGTCCGCGCCGCGGGCGGAGAGGGCGAGGATGACCGGGCCGGAGCACGGCTCGAGGTCGCGGCACAGGTCCGAGATCATCCGCGTCAGCTGCTCCCACGGCGTTCTGTCCGGACCGATGGTCATGCCGTCCTCGCCGCCCTCGACGCTGATGTGCACCAGGAGCGGATGCCCCTCGAACTGCGGCAGGTGCGCGAATTTTCCAAGCAACTGCATCGTTCGACGAAACTCTTGGAGATCGCCGACGGGGTAGGCGCAGACGCGATAGCCGAAGAGCCTGCCGACGTGGACCAGCGGTGGCGGGCCGCCCGAACCGTTCGACAGCTCAGGGCTGTCCGGCCCGCCCACCGCCAACACTCTGGGTACTGCCTTGTTCATCCTTGGACTCCACCCAGGGGCGGCAATCGAAAGTACCGGGGCGGGGCGGTCCTGCGTTGCAGGACCTTGCTGTGCTGTTGCATAAATATGCGTACTTCTTGCGTAAAAAACTGCTTGATCGACGGAACGGACCGGTGTCAAGGTTACGGCCAGTCGGTGAACCGTGTGGAGTGTGTCGTGGTTCGTTTGGCTGGGCATGGACGCGAGAAGTACGTTACGGGAACCCGGTTGGGGACCAGTGACGGTCTGGGCTGGGAAGGGCTGCTGGCGGAACGCTGGCGGCATCCCGAAGGCGATCTCGGCGATGTCGAGCCGCGCGAAACGGAAGTCATCGTCCTGCTGCGGGGCCGCCTGCATGTCCAGCGGCGAGGCGATGGCCGACTGCAGCATTGTGATGCGGTTCCCGGTACGGTCTGGCTGTGTCCCGCGGGCATTCGCGAGGACATGGTCCATCTCTACGGGGATGTCGAGGAAAGCCTCCATCTCTACCTTCCTGCGTCCCCCCTGTCGTCGACAGCCCTTCGGGATCTCGACGTCGACCCGGACAGCGTCGGGTTGCGCTATGAAGGCGGCTTTCGCAGATCCGCTGGTGGAGCAGATCGCCTGGGCGATTCGCGCCGAGATGGTCGATGCGGCGCCAGCCGGAAGGATGCGGGCTGAGACCCTTGCCGCGGCGCTTGGAGCGCACCTCCTGCGGCAATACTCGAACCTCGATCCGACGTCGGTCGCGCTGCCGCCTGCCCGAGGTGCACTGGATGGCCGACGCTTGCGACGGGTCACGGAGTTCATCGACGCTCATCTCGGCGAAGACCTCTCCATCGAGGCGCTCGCGAGGCAGGCCTGCCTCAGCCCGTTCCACTTCGCGCGCGCCTTCAAGGCTGCGACGGGGAAGCCACCGCATCGGTTCCTGATTGAACGCCGGATCGAACGTGCCAAGACACTGGTTGCAGGGAGTGGGTGTCCTCTCGCCGCCGTTGCCGACGCGTGCGGATTCTCGTCGCAGGCCCATCTCACGCGGTGGTTCAAGCGGATCGTGGGGACTACGCCCGGGGCGTATCGTGGGGCGTAGGGGCGGGCGCCGGTCTTGAGCCGTTCGATCAGTCCGTCGTCTAACCCGAGCCCGGGTACGTCGCCACCCACGAGGTATTGCCGTACGCCCGGAAGCCGCAGCCGCGTTCCCCGTACGGCTTGTCCTCGGGGGCGGTGATGGTCTCGGCCCGCGCCGCGAGGGCGCGTCGATAGACGGCGTCGACATCCTCGACGTAGACGTAGACGGACGCGGATGTCGGATAGTGCTCTGGCGGGAGTTCTCCCGCCTCCACTACGACGGCACTGTCGCCGATCGCGAGTTTGACGTGCGCCGCGCGCCGGTCGCTTGCCTCGTGCCGCTCGATCTCCCGCGCCCGGAATACGGTCGCCAGGAACTCGGGCCTTTCGTAGGCGCCGTACAGGCTGGTCGCCCGCGCCGGGCTTGGCGGCTGATTCGGCACGGGACGGGACAAGCCCGTCCCCTACGGTCGCCCGTGTCGAGCTTGTGCGAGCCCTGAGCGACGGGACGCGGCGGGCGGGACACACGGCCGTTTGACGTGCCCAACAGTGTAAGCAAGACTCCTTCGTCCTCAGCGGTTCGCCCTGCGGGCCACGACATCGGAAGGGACGCATGAGCCGCTACCCCGAGCAACTCGCCACCGAGCGACTGATCCTGCGACCGCCGAGCCCGGACGATGCGCCCGGCGTGCTGGATGCCGTGACGGCTTCCTACGCCGAACTCCATCGCTGGATGGACTGGGCGAAGGCCCCTTACGGGATCGACGAGGCGCGGGCGTTCTGCGCCGCCGCACGAACCGCGTTCGAGGACGGCGAGGAGTTTGCGACCCTGATGACGCTGCCCGGACACGGCCGGATCATCGGCAGCGCCGGCCTCATCGCGCGGGACATGGCGGTACCGAGTTTCGAGATCGGTTACTGGATTCAGACGGCCCACGCCGGCCAGGGCTACGTCACGGAGGCCGTCCGTACCCTGGCCAGATTGGCGTTCGAGGGACTCGGGAGCCGCCGCGTCGAGATCCGCATGGACGAGAACAACCGGCGCAGCTGGGCCGTTGCGGAGCGGCTCGGCTTCGAGTGGGAGGCTACCCTGAAGTCGCATCGGCGCGACAATCTGGGTCAGTTGGTCGGGACGCGGCTGTACGCCATGTTCAACGGCAGCCGGCTCACGACCGCCGAGGGGTGAACGGTGCCGCCTGGCTTGATCGAATGAAGCGCTACATCGACCGCTTCAGCGCGATCCTGCTCGACGTGCACGGGACGTTCATGTTCGGGCACGACCGCTTCGGCGACGGCGAGGACTTCCATGCGACGTATTGTCGGCGGGGCGGCGCGCTGCTGGATGCGGCGCAGGTCGAGCGGGCGATACGCGCCGGCCTCGGAACGCTGGTCGCCGTGTATGGCGACGAGACCCGCCACGACGACTGCATCTCGGTGCAGGCGGCGTTGCACCGCGATCCTGCGGCTGCCCTGTATCCGCGGAGCGAGCGGGCGTTGCTGGAAGAGGTCCTGGCCTTCCACGAGCGCGGGCATGTGCCCGCCGAGTACGCCGACTGCCTGCGGACCCTGGCGAAGACCCATCGCCTGGGGCTGGTGAGCAACCTCTTTGCGCGCAGGGACGGCTGGCTGCGGGTCCTCGACGAAGCCAGCGTGCTGGGTCTGTTCGAGGTGACGGTGTTCTCGTCCGACGGGCGCAGCGTCAAACCGTCGCCGAGGATCTTCCGGAAAGCACTCTCGGGGATGGGGCTCGGTCCGGATGCCGTGGTCCATGTGGGAGACAGTCTCGAGCGCGATGTTGCCGGCGCCCGCGCCGCGGGTCTCGCGAGCGTCTGGATCGGTCACGGCGGGGACGCCCACGGCCATGCGACGGCTCCGGATGCCGTGATCGAGAGTCTTCGGGATTTACGCTGCGTGGCTGCGCCGGGCCGGTCTGGCGACGTTTCGCCGGAGCCGGGCGGGAGGTGGGGGCTGGGGCCGGACCCCGAGCGCAAGCGAGGCTAACCCATGCGCATGCCGCCCGAGATGGGAACGGACTGCCCGGTCATGCCGTCCGATTCGCTGCTGGCGAGATAGACCGCCAGGTGGGCGACTTCCTCGCCGGTCACGAAGCGTCCCATCGGCACCCTGGACAGGAGCTGTTGGAGAATCTGCTCGACCGGGACGCCGAGCGCGGCGGCCGTGTCGGGCAGGCCGTCGGTCATGCCCGTCGAGACGAGTCCCGGGCAGATGGCGTTGATGTTGACGCCCCGGGTCGCGGTCTCCAGCGCCGCGCAGCGTGTCAGGCCGACGACCGCGTGCTTCGAGATGTTGTAGACGGCCTGGTTGGCGCTCTCCCACTTGCCGGCGGTCGACGCGATGTTGACGATCTTGCCCTGGCGCCCGGCGCGGTCCGCCATGTGGCGCACCGCCAGTTGCGTGAGCTGGAAGACGGCGTAGACGTTCACCTTCATGACCTGGTCGAGGTCCGCGAGGTCGTAGTCCACGAAGGGCTTGCCGATGAAGATGCCGGCGTTGTTCACCACGATGTCGAGTCCGTCGCGCCAGGCGACCGCGGCCGCGAACATCGCGTCTACGTCCGCCGAGTCGCTGACGTTGGCGCCGTGGCAGCGGAGTTCGACGCCGTGCGCCGCGCACAGGTCGCGCGTCTCGTCGAGCTTGGCGAGATTGGTCGCGGTCAGGAAGAGGTGGGCGCCTTGCGCTGCAAATGCCCGGGCGATGGCCCGTCCGATGCCTCGGCTGGCGCCGGTGATGAGTGCCGTCTTGCCGGCCAGCCTTGCGTCTGCCATTCCGATGCCTCCCTGGTGAGCCGCGCGGGTCGAACCGACCCGCGCTGGCGACGAGTCTATCGTGCCCGGCGTCGCATCGGCCCGCGGGTCCGACTGCGCCGGTTGCGGGCCGTTCAGACCGCGTTCATGGCGCCTGTGCCAGTGTCCTCGGGTAGACCTTGGAAAACCCGGAGACCCCACCGATGCACAAGAGACTCAGCCTGGCCTCTGCAGTGGCCGCGGTCGTACTGGCCACACTCGCCTGGCCGGCCGGCGCGCATCCACACCGGCCTGCCCATCACGGCCATCCCGCCCCGTACCCGACCCACGTACCGGCATACGTGGACTGGAACCTGTGCTTCGGGACGCACAGCAGGCGCGGCCGACACGTCGCCCGCTCGCGGCACCTCGACTTCTGCCTCGGGAGCTGGGCGAGGCCGGTCTACGCCGCGTACGGGAGCCATCGCCATCACCATCGACGGGGGCACGGCGCGCGCTGTAGTCATCCGCACCACTGGCGGCGTTGAGGCGGGACCACAGCAGGGGAGCGGGACGGCACGCCGCGCGATGGACGAGGGGCGCCGCCGCCCGGTGATCAGGCGTCCGCCAGCGCCTCTTCGCCGAACCGCACGACCGCGTCCAGGCTCTTGCGGACGTCGTCCCACGTCGTGGTGTGGTTGATGATGCACATGCGCAGCGCAAAGACCCCCTTGAGCGAGGTCGACGAGAAGAACGCCAGCTCGTCCCAAAACACCCGCGCCAGCACGACCCGATTGATCTGTTCGACCGTCTCCTTGCTGCATGCCGCGTCGCGCGGATTCACGCGGAAGCAGAGGATGCCGAGGGACACCGGTGTCATGACTTCGAGCAGCGGGCTCTCGTGGGCGTAGGCCTCGGCCCGGCGCGCGCTCCGGATGGCCGGCGGCTTCCCGCGCGGTCACCATGGCCTCGACGCTGGCCGACGAACCGCCGCTCGTCAGCAGGCCGCCGGCGGTCTCCGGGTAGCCGATCCAGTTCCGGATCCAGTCGATCACGACCAGTTCGATCTGGCTCGTGCCGCTGGAGACCAGCCAGGTGCAGGAGTTGATGTGGAAACCCGCGGCCAGGAAGTCCGCGAGCACCCCGGGCCAGGTCGGCGACGATGGAATGAAGCCGAAGAAGCGTGGATGGTCCAGCCGGGCCGCGTACGGCAGCACGTCACGGGCGGCCTGTTCGAGCACTTCCCGGGCGGGACGGCCGCCTTCCGGCGGCGGCTTCAGGAACTGTTCTTCCAGGACCTGCCGGAACTCACCGTCCCAGGCGCCGCCTTCTCCCACCCCATCGATCCGGTCTACCAGCAGTTGCGTGGCGCGTTCGGCCAGCTCGACCATGGCGTCCCGGCTCATCCGCAGGCTCCCGTTACGTGCGCAGCCACGGCTGGAATCCCGTGGGCGATCCCGACATGCAGACCATTCCGACCCTGGCGGAAGACTTCGATACCGTATCCGGCGCCATCGACCGGCGCTTCGGAGGGAAGCGGAAGGTGGGCGTATTCCACTCGCTCACGGCGTTGACCGCCCTGCACGCGCAGGCCACTCACGAATATGCCGCGCTCGTGCTGTTCGACCCGCCCATGCAGCTTCCCGGCAAGGCGATGAGTGCACTGGAGAAGCTCGGTGCCGGCATGGCGGTGGCCACGCGCAAGCGGCGGGACCGTTTCGCGACGCCGGCCGAGTACGCGGGCCTACTGTCGGAGAAGCCGGTGTTTGCGCGCCTCGGGACGGACAGCCTCGAACTCTTCGCGCGGACGACGCTGCGTCCGGCGGCCGACGGCGACGGCTACGAACTCGGGTGTCCGCGCGAACACGAGGCGCGACTTTGGGATTCCCTCTATCCCTTCGCGCGCGGTCGACTTCGCCGCGATGGCCTGTCCCGTGAAGGTCATCGGGTCCGATCCCACGGTGGTCAACTCCTTTCTGCCGAGCATGGAGATGCCCGATCTGATGCTCCTCGACTACGACTTCGTGCCCGAGACGACGCATCTGATGCAGCTCGAGGAGCCGGAGACTTGCGCTGCGCTGACGCAGGAGGAGTGCCTGAGGAACCGGGCTGGGAACCGGCGTTGAGCCGCGGTCAGTCGGCGATGCCGCCCGCCCGCAGACGCGCGTCCCGCCGCTCGATGTGCTCCCGCATGCGGTGCTGACGCTCGCGCGTGAGCGGATAGTTCCACAGGAGCGGGAGCGCCACGCACGCGAGCGCGGCGGGGATCACGGAGTACATGCACGCCACCGCCATCTTGGCCATGTCGGTGTTCGCCTCGCTCTGCGGATCGAAGCCGAGATAGGCGACGCCGGCGGTGGCGATGAAGACACCGAGGGCGGCGGCCCCCTTGTTCACCATGCCCCACAGCGAGAAAAAGAGCCCCGTGCGCTGTTCGCGGCTGCGCAGCGTGTCGAGGTCCACGATATCCGCGGCCATGGAGGTGGGCAGGAACACCAGGGCGCCGATGGCGGAGCCCTTGAGCAGCATGATCACGAAGAAGATCGCGAAGTCGTCGGGCCCGAGCAGGGGGATCCACGCACTCCAGAGGGACAGCCATGCGATGCCGAGGACCACGGTGCGATGCTTGCCGATCCTCTTCGAGATGGCGAACCAGGCCGGGATCGCCAGCGTGCTCGATACGTAATAGGCGAGCACGAAGATCGCGTAGCGGTCGAACGGTTCTCCCATCACGCGCTGCACGAAGAAGAAGGACATCGAGGCCGTCATGCTGATGGCCGTGGCGAAGAACACGAAGCAGATCAC
This sequence comes from Candidatus Azotimanducaceae bacterium, assembly GCA_965248075.1. Classification (GTDB taxonomy): domain Bacteria; phylum Pseudomonadota; class Gammaproteobacteria; order Pseudomonadales; family Azotimanducaceae; genus VXNE01. The sequence continues at coordinate 487,871 of CBDFIL010000002.1, forward strand.
CAGGCGGCGGAACGGGCCGTTGCGCCAGACGATCTGCAGGCCGCGGCGCCACGTGACCTGGGGCCTCGCGCTGCCGCGCAGGGGTGGCTCGCGCACGAACGCGATGGCGGGGAACGTGAGTACGGGCATGAGCACCAGCACGGCCAGGGCCACGCCGTAGAGGGCGTTCTCGGCGCCGGGCCGTGCCAGCCCGAACGCGATGGCGAGCGGAATGATCAGCGACATCATCGTCCCGCCGTAGCCGAACGCCTCGCGCCAGCCGGTGACGCGGGAGCGCTCGTCGTAGTCCGGCGACAGCTCCGCGCCCCAGGCGCGGTAGGGCAGGTCGACCAGCGTGAAGGCCAGGTACAGCGCGCTGATCCAGACGAAGAGATACAGGTTGTCGACGGCCGAGCCGCCGAGGGCGGACCAGGTGGCGATGGCGACCGGGCTGTCCGGCACGAACAGCATCCACAGCGACAGGAGCATGAGCGGCGTTCCGGCCACCATCCACGGCTTCCGGCGGCCGAAGCGCGTGCGCCAGCGGTCCGAGAGGATGCCGATGAGCGGGTCGGTGACGACGTCGGTCAGCCGCGACAGGGCGAGGAGGGCGCCCACCGCCGCGAGGGACAGGCCGAGGTTCTGGGAATAGAAGGCCGGGATGTAGAGCGCGATGGGCAGGCCGACCACCGAGGTCGGCAGGTTCACCGCGCCATAGATGGCGATGCGGGTGCGCCCGATGCGTCCGAGCTCATTCGCTTCGGCCATGCGTTCTCCACGGCGTTCCGGGACCGGGGATACCGATGTTATCCCAGGACGGAGGTGCGGATTTGGTACGATCGAGACGCTGACCGAAAAGGGTGGGGAGCCGCATGAGCACGTTGCCGAAGTCCGTCGAGGTGCGCGACGACACGATGCGCGAGGGGCTGCAGATCGAGAGCCGGGACATCCCGGTGGAGGCGAAGCTGCGGCTGCTCGATGCGCTCGGCGAGACCGGCCTCAGGACCATTTCGATCGGCTCGTTCGTGAGTCCGAAATGGACACCGCAGATGGCCTGCGTCGACGAACTCGCGGAGAAGTTCGTGCCGAAACCGGGCGTCCGGTACACCGCGGTGGTCTTCAACCGGCAGGGCTTCGAGCGCGCGGACCGCTTCTACCCGAAGATCGACGTGCGCACGCGGGAGTACATGACCCATGTCGAGGTCGGCAGGACCTTCGCGATGCGCAACTACAACCGTACCCCCGAGCAGCTGCTGGCACAGGGCGATGCGACGATCGCCCGGGCGGTGGAGGTGGGCGCGGCCTCGGGCGGCGTCGCCCTCGGCAATCCCTTCGGATCGAACTTCGACGGCGACGTCACCCTTGAGGAGGCCCTGGCCGTACTCGCGCGAGCGGTCGAGCGCTGGCAGGGACAGGGCATCCCCGTGCAGTCCGTGCGCATCATCGACGACATGGGCGCGTGCATGCCGGACGGGCTGATCGCCCTCCTGTCGGCGATCCGCGATACATGGCCGTCGATCACGGACTTCGGACTCCATCTGCACAACCAGCGGGGCATGGCGAACATCTGCTATCACGAGGCGTTGCGCTTCGGCGTGACGCGCTTCGACACCTCGCTCGGCGGCCTCGGCGGCTGTCCCTACTGCGGCAATGGGCGCAGCGCCGGCCACGTGCCGACGGAGGACTTCGTCTATCTCTGCCACGAACTCGGCGTCGAGACCGGCCTCGATCTCGACAAGCTCATCGAGGCCGCCGCGATCGCGCAGGACGTGGTGGGTCATCCGCTGTGGGGCCACGTCTCGAAGGCCGGTCCGCGCCCGCGCGGCGACGCCCTGTTCCCGAAGGACCTGCCCTTCGTCGAGACGCTGGAAGAGGCCTCGCACTTCCGCCGCGGTCCGTCCGTCTGCGCACACCAGGTGCGCCCGTGGAGGGAAGACAGTGCGTTGATGACGGCGACGGACTGAGCTGGCGCGAGGCCGAGCGCGCCTCCGCGATTGGGTCGCCCCGAGGCGGGGAAGGGCGCGGGCGCGGCCCCTTGTCCAATGAGAAAGTGAGGGTGAAATCGTCCGATCCGTGAAGTTGCGGGGGTCGGATGTCCTTATGGCGATTCGAGGGATGATCGGGTCACTGCGGTGGCTGGTCAAGCGCCGGATTGGGCTTGGGAGCGTAGGCGTTCGGGCATGCGAGGTGGTCGGTGGCGGGTCAAGGGCGAGCGCGACGCGGGCACGGCGGCGGGTTCGGGCACGGCGTCGAGGCGTCGCGGTCGGCGCAGCGGACCCTTGACGCGCCTGACGGGAGAGTACCCTGGGAGGCAGGGATCGGCGGTCGTCGCGGCTGATCGGGGATGGGTGCCGAGCGGCGGGGAACATTCCTTCCCGGCGAGCCACCCGACCGCCGAACCCTGCCTCCCGGCGAGGGCGGGGGTTCGGGGGCTGGCCCCCGGCGCGGGGCTGCGGCACGGCGTTCGGAGTCGCGACGCTCATCCGGCGGCGCGCGCCGGGGCCATGCCGGCGGCAATGCGCAGGAACAGCGCGCGGCGCTCGGTCTGGACGCGGCGCGCGGCGTGGAGGTCGGTCTCCGCGGCGGCGGCCGCGTCGAGCAGGGCGAAGTCCATGCCCGGCTTGAGATACACCTGCGCGTTCGGGAGCGAGCGGAACCTGGCGTAGGGGGTCATGACGTCACGGGCGAGGTACTTGCGACGGACCTTGCCGGCGTCGTCGCGGTACTCCGTGGCGAACAGGCACGGCCGGTGGAAGTTGAGGAACGGCGACAGGGTGCCGTGGGCGAAGCGGCTCACGTCGGGCGCGAAGCGTTGCGGGATGTGGTCGTGACCGAACCACCTGCGCACGACGCTGGCGTTTTTGCCCTCGACGAGGGCGTTGTCGTTGGAGGTGCGGGCGCGGGACTTGGTGAACCGCTCGACGCGGAGCTTTTCGAGCAATTCGGCGACGCGGTGGTTGATGTACTCGCTGCCGTTGTCCGCGTGGAAGCCGAGGATGCGGAACGGGAACGACAGCAGCAGGCCTTCGAGCAGCGGCAGAAGGAAGCGCTCCGAGATGCCGGCCACGGCGCCGACAAACTCGTACTGGGTGACCTCGTCCACCAGGTTGATCAGGTAGAGGCCCTTGACGCCGTCGCGGTCCCCCTGGTGGACGGTGTCCACGCGCACGTGTCCCGGCCGGCCCTCGGGCTCCGGGGCCTGGCGCAGGCCGATGGCCACGGCCGTCCCCTGCGTCTTCGTCCACACGGTGCGCTTCGCGCGGTACGTCGCGGAGCCGCGCAGGTTGTAGACGTGGCCGTTGGAGATCGTCGCGAGGCGCTCGAAGCGCGGGTCGCCGAACACCTCGAACTGGCGCCGCAGGACCTCGCGCGTGGCCAGCCCGGACATCTGCCCGTAGGCCTCGTCGACCTCCGCCAGCAGCCGGATGTCCGCCGCCGTGTACTTGCGCGCGAACGGCCGCCCCCGGCTGCCGCCGCGGCGGTCCCGGACCGCGCCGGTCTCGCGCCACTGCCGGACCAGGCGCTCCGTCTGCTGAAGCGAGATGCCCGTCGCGGCGACGAGGAACTTGAGAACCACGCCCTTGTCGTGCTTGCCGAGATGCCGGTAGCCGAAGCGGTCCAGCGTGTCCCGGACGAAGCCGTAGGCCTCTTCGCGGTCCCGCGGTTGGAAGTCCACAGCCTCGTTGCCTTCGACGAAGGCGCAAAGCTGTCCGATTGTGCGTAGCCGCCGCGTCTGGATGTCCACGATCATCACCGAATGATGCGCCGGACACCCGCTTCACCCTCACTTCGCGTTGGAATCGCTGCTTCGCTTCACCCTCACTTCGCGTTGGAAAGTTCGCGCGGTTGCGTCGGCCACATCCGTTCCACATAATACGCCGCCACTCGATGCACCCGTGGCCAAACTGGATAAGGCACTGGTCTACGAAACCAGGGATTACAGGTTCGAATCCTGTCGGGTGCGCCAGATTCGGGCATGCATGCCGGAGCATGCATGCCCGCCATGTGGTTCCCGTTGAGCGCGCGGCCGGACAGCCGAGCAGATCCCCGCCCGCAACCTCTGGAAGGACCCCGGCGCAATGGAAACGACCATCGGCGGCGAACTGATCGGCCAGGGTCTCGAACTCCTGCTGGCCGGGATGGGCGCGGTATTCGTCTTTCTCGGCCTGCTCGTGTTTCTGACCACCGCGATGTCGCGCTGGGTGGTCGCCGGAGAGGCTCCGTCCGGTCCGGACGAGGACGAGGAACTCGCGGCGGCCGTGACCGCGGCCGTCAGGCATCACCGAGTCCTGCTTGCCCATCGGAGAAGTTGAATGGGTCGCCCGCTCGGCATCACCGAACTCGTCCTGCGGGACGCGCACCAGAGCCTGCTCGCGACGCGGCTCCGGATCGACGACATGCTGCCCGTGGCGGAGAAGCTCGACCGGGTCGGTTTCTGGTCGATGGAGTCCTGGGGCGGGGCCACGTTCGACGCCTGCATCCGCTATCTTGGCGAGGATCCGTGGGAGCGGATACGCCGGCTCAAGGCCGCCATGCCGAACACGCCGCAGCAGATGCTGCTGCGGGGCCAGAACCTGCTCGGCTACCGACACTACGCCGACGACGTCGTCGAGAAGTTCGTCGAGCGGGCGGCGGTCAACGGCGTCGATGTGTTCCGCGTGTTCGACGCCATGAACGACCCGCGCAACCTGCGCTCGGCGATCGCGGCGGTGGTGGCGCGCGAGCGCCACGCGCAGGGCACGATCTCCTACACCACGAGCCCCGTGCACAGCCTCGACATGTGGGTCGATCTCGCGCGCCACATCGAGGACATGGGCGCCCACTCGCTCTGCATCAAGGACATGGCGGGTCTGCTCAAGCCGTACGTGGCCTTCGAACTCGTGTCGCGCCTGAAGGAGACGCTCGAGATCCCGGTGCACATGCAGTCCCACGCGACGACCGGCATGTCCACGGCCACCTATCTCAAGTCCATCGAGGCGGGCATCGACAACGTCGACACCGCGGTCTCCTCGATGAGCATGACCTACGGCCACTCGGCCAGCGAGTCGCTGGTCGCGATTCTCCAGGGCACGGAGCGGGACACGGGTCTCGATCTGCTGGCGCTCGAGGAGATCGCCGCCTACTTTCGGGCGGTGCGCCGGAAGTACGCCCGCTTCGAGGGGAGCCTGCGCGGGGTGGACTCGCGCATCCTGGTCGCCCAGGTGCCCGGCGGCATGCTGACGAATCTCGAGAACCAGCTTCGGGAACAGGGCGCGGCGGACCGGCTGGACGACGTCCTCGAGGAGATCCCGCGCGTGCGCAAGGAGCTGGGGTTCATTCCGCTGGTGACGCCGACTTCGCAGATCGTGGGCGCGCAGGCGCTCATCAACGTGCTCTCCGAAACGCGTTATGCGAACGTCACGCGGGAGACCGCGGCGGTGCTCAAGGGCGAATACGGGGCGACGCCGGCGCCCGTGGATGCCGATCTGCAACGCCAGGTGCTCGGTGACAGTGAGCTGGTGACCTGCCGCCCGGCCGATCTGCTGGAACCGGAACTCGATCGCCTCTCCACGGATATCGAAGCGGTCGCGAAGGAGAGATCGATCGAGCTGGCCCGGGAGACCATCGACGACGTGCTGACGTACGCGCTCTTCCCGACCATCGGGCTCAAGTTCCTCGAGAACCGCGACCGGCCGGAGGCCTTCGAGCCCGTCCCCGACGGGACGACCGGGCAGGAGACCGCACCGACGAGCGGGGACGGCCGGGCGCCGGTGGACCCGGGCGCACCGGCGGTCTACCGGGTCACCGTCAACGGCAAGTCGTTCCAGGTGGAAGTGTCGGCCGACGGCGCTCCGCTGGCCGCGGTCTCCGTGGCGCAGGAGCCCGCGGGGCAGGAGACCCGGAAGGAGAACGGCACCGCCGTGCCGGCGATGCTCGCCGGCAACGTTTTCAAACTGGTGGCGCAGCCCGGCACACACGTCGAACGCGGCCAGCCGGTGCTCGTCCTCGAAGCGATGAAGATGGAAACGGACGTGGTTGCGCCGCGATCGGGCACGGTCACCCGGTTCCATGTGGAGGCGGGCCAGGCGGTGGCGGCCGGCGATCCCTTGTTCGACCTCGGCTAAGCCACAAGCGTGTCGACCCTTCTCGAACTGGTGCAGTCCTCGGGGCTGTACCTGATGACCCTCGGCCAGGCGGCGATGATCGTCGTCGGCCTGATGCTTCTCTATCTCGCGATCGCGCGCAGGTTCGAGCCGCTCCTGCTCCTGCCGATCGGCTTCGGCTGCATCCTGTCGAACGTGCCGGGCGTCGACATCGCGGTCGGGGACGGCATTCTGCATCTCTTCTACCAGGTCGGCGTGGAGACCGGCGCGTTTCCCCTGCTCGTCTTCCTCGGGATCGGCGCGTTGACCGACTTCGGTCCCATGCTCGCGAGTCCCCGGACGCTCTTGCTGGGCGCGGCCGCGCAGTTCGGCATCTTCGGGACGCTGGTCGGTGCGCTGGTCCTCACCGAGTTCGGGATACTGGATCTGAGCCTCCGCGAAGCGGCGGCCATCGCGATCATCGGGGGCGCGGACGGCCCGACGGCCATCTACCTGGCGGGCCGGCTCGCGCCGGACCTGCTCGGGGCCATCGCTGTCGCCGCGTACTCGTACATGGCGCTGGTGCCGCTCATCCAGCCGCCCATCGCGCGCCTGCTGACGACGGAGCGCGAGCGCGCTATCGAGATGACGCAGCAGCGGGACGTGTCGCGTCTCGAACGCATCCTGTTCCCGCTCGTGCTGCTGCTTCTGATCACGCTGTTGCTGCCGCCGGCGGCCCCGCTGATCGGGATGCTGTGCTTCGGCAACCTGCTCCGGGAGTGCGGTGTCGTCGATCGTCTGGCGACGACGGCACGGACTGCGCTTATCGACACCGTGACCATCCTGCTCGGCCTCGCGGTCGGGTCCCGGCTGGGCGCCGATCACTTCCTGACCTTCGATGCCCTCGGGATTCTCGTACTCGGTGCGCTGGCGTTCGCGGTGGGCACGGCAAGCGGCGTCCTGATGGCCAAGGCCATGAATCTCGTCTCGCGGCAGCCGATCAACCCGCTGATCGGTGCCGCGGGCGTGTCGGCGGTGCCCATGGCCGCCCGAGTGGTGAGCCGGATGGGGCAGGAAGCCAACTCCCACAACATCCTGCTGATGCACGCGATGGGGCCGAACGTCGCGGGCGTGATCGGCTCCGCGGCGGCGGCGGGCGTCATGCTGCTGTTTCTGGAGTAGCGCCCCATAGCCGGTCCGGCACTCGCTCGCGAACTCGCTACGCGCCGGGGCGCCTCCGGCCCAGCCACGCCGTCCTCGCATGGAAGTTGCACCGGCGGTCACTTCGTTCCCTTGGCGCGACTTCCATGCGAGGGGCCGTTCTCAGACGCCCCCGGGGAAAACGTTCCGTCCGCATCCGTGTACAATTTTTGTTCCCGCATTCCTGGAGTTCCGATGCCCCTGCGCGTCCTCGTGACCGCCCTCAGCCTGCTGTTCGGGTCGATGGCCGCCGGGCAGGAAGGGCCCTTCTGGGTGGCCATCGGCAGCTATGGCACGGCGGATGCGGCCGAGCAGGCGTGCGCAACGGCGGACGCGGGGTGGTCGGCGGCGCTGCGCGTCGCGCCCGCCGAGACGTCCGTCGGTGCGCTGTACCGCGTCGTCGCGGGTCCCTACGAGCATCGCCCGTCCGCAGTCGCGGCCCTGGGCGATGCCCAGGGGGCTGGATTCGTCGATGCGTGGCTGGTGCGGGACGTGCTGCCGGGTGCGGTGCCGCCAGGGGCCGCGGACTGGCGATACGACGGCTTCGACGACCTGGCGTCGGACGCGGAACTGTCGGGACTGTATCTCGGCACGGACGCGGCGATCGGCCCGCTCGGTCTCGACGACCTCGACTTCGACTTCTCGGATCTCGACCTCGGCGAGGTGCCTGGCCTGACCGCGCCGATCCAGCGCGACTCCGCGATCAAGCCGACGGAAGAACCCGCGTTCGAGGCACCGGACGGCTACAGTCTGCACAAGCTCGATCGCGGCTCTCGCCGCCGATGATCCTGGCGCCCGGCAAATGGCTCGGCAGGGGTTCCTACCGCGCCATCGACACCACGCAGGGTACGCCGTTCACCGTCGACGTCTCGCTCACGGAAGAAGACAAGGGACAGCTGATCGAGGCGCAGATCGAGGTCCAGGGCCAGCCACGGCTCGACCTGACGGTCTGGATCGTCCCGGACGAGTACGGCGGATACACGGTGACGGTGCGGGGGCCCTTCGAGGTCGACGGCACCGCGAAGCTCGAGAGCGCACCGCACCTCGGCCTCCTGTGGTCCGAGGACGGCGCCACCCACGCCGCGTTCACGCTCTTCGCCCTGCGCGACACCTTCGGCCTGCGCGGCTTCGCACGCAACAACGGGCACGCCGCCACCTGGGAACTCGCGCTGCGCCCGCAATCCGAGGCCGTGGTCGGGGGCAACGTGGTCACGTTCCGCGGTCCGCGCCGCGGCCGCTGAGATTGCCCGTCGGGTCGGGCCTGTCCCGTCGCCAGGGGTTTGCACGGGCTCGACACGGGCGACGACAAGCGTCGCCCCTACAACGTCCCGTCGTCAGGGGCTTGCACGGGCTCGAGACGGGCGGCGACAGGCGTCGCCCCTGCAACGTCCCGTCACCGGGGGCTTGCACGGGCTGGAGACGGGCGACGATCAGTCGTTGACCACGACGACCTTGCCGATCACCTTGCGATCGGCGATGAGCTTGAACGCGTCCGCGGCGGACGACATCGGGACGCGGTGCGAGATGTAGGGGTGGATCCGCCCGGAGGCGAGCCAGTCGAGGAGCACGCGCCGATTGCGCTCGGCCCACGCCGGATCGTTCCGCTCGAGCGCCCCGATCGTGAAGCCGATGGCCTCGGCGTCCTTGATCAGGAGATGGTTGGTCTTGGCCAGTGCCGGGCGTCCGCCCGTGAAGCCCACGATCAGGATGCGGCCGAAGAGGGCGATGCAGCGCATTGACTCGTCGAACACGTCGCCCCCGACGGGGTCGTAGATCACGTCGGCGCCGCGGTCGTCGGTCAGCGCCTTCACCTGCTCGCGGAAACCGTCGGTGTAGTTGATGAGGTGGTCGGCTCCCATGCTGCCGACCACGGCGAGCTTCTCGTCGGTACTGGCCGTGGCGATGACCCGTGCGCCCATCAGCTTGCCGACGTCGACGGCCGCGAGCCCCACGCCACCGGCGGCCCCGTGGACGAGCAGAGTCTCGCCGGCCTGGAGCCGTCCGCGCTGCAGGGCGTAGAGTGCGGTGGCGTAGTTGGCGCCGAACGAGGCGGCCGCCGCGAGGTCGACTGCTGCGGGTAGCCTGGTCACGCGGTCGGCGCGAGTCACCGTCGCCTCGATGCAGCCGCCGCCGGCAAGGACGGGGTCTCCGGCCTCGAAGCCCGTCACCCCGGGCCCGACGTCCGTGATCCGCCCTGCGGCCTGGCCGCCGACGACGAACGGCAGATCGGGCTTCACCTGGTACTGGCCGGCCACCATGAGCAGATCGGTATAGCTGATCCCGCGCACTTCGAGGGCGACAGCCACTTCGCCTTCGCCGGGACTTCCCGGGTCGTCAACCTCGCGCAGGACCAGGTCGTCGGGAGTCCCGAGCCTTTCGCAGAATACGGCCTTCATGGGCGTTCCATGGCGATTGCTGCAAGTCATCGATTCTAGCGAAACAGGCAATCAGGATGAGAAATACCTTGATGGGGTGTCACCCATAGCAGACCTGAACATGACGATGAAAGCACTTGGCGATTTGAATCCTACATCGTAGGCCGCCACTGTCACTGATTGACCGGCGGCCAGTGTCTCCAGTGCTTTCAACAAGCGCGCCTGTTGCTGCCACTTCCCAAAGCTCATGCCTGTCTCGGTGTGGAAACGGCGCTGCAAGGTGCGTTCGCTTGCACCGACAGCATGTGCCCAAGCCTCGCACGGTTGTCTGTTCGAGGGGTCGGCGCAGAACTCTACAGCTACTCGACGCGCGCGAGCGTCTGTGGGCATGGGCAGGTGGAGGGGCGCGACGTCTGCGGATCTGATCTCGTCAAGAATCACGGCAGCAAGACGCCCCTCCGGGCTGTCCGCACCATAAGTGCCCGGAAAGTCCATTGCTCGAATGATTCCCGCTCGCAGGAGTGGGCTGACCTGCACCACAGAGCACCTCTCGGTGTCGATCGGCGGGATGTCCGGACCGAACTGCAGGGTCCTCAGCTGGACGGTGCCGGAGATTCTGATGCTGTGCCCAGTGTAAGCGGGTACCCAAACCGCTCGAGTGGGGGGTACAACCCATATCCCTTGGGCCGTTTCCACTGTAATGACACCCTTGGCCGCGTAGATCAGCTGACTGATGCTGTGATGATGCGGGCGGACGAAACTATCGGGTTCCCAGTCCGTGGCCTCACCCGAAACAAGTGAGTTCGTTGCGAGGTCGAGCAACGGCGTCGCTCGATGAACGTATTGACGGTTTGTCGACATAAGTTGTCTATATACCCGGAGACCGCCGGTCGTGTCAATGCTAATGTCCCCGGCTCAGGATGGATCGACGAAGAGATCCAGAGCCGATTCGACAGACAGCTCAGGAACAACGAGGTGGCCCCATGGCTGAAGTAACGGTTCGAGAACTCTATACGTATCCCGTCAAGGGCTGCGGCGGCGGACCCGTCGAGGAATTGGTACTGACGGAACGCGGGATCGAAGGTGACCGCGAATACACTTTCGTAGGCGAAGACGGGTTGCTCGTCGATCAGATAAAAACCCCGATATTGGCATCGGTCAGTGCCGAACTGTCGGGCCGAGGGTTGTTGTTGCGGCATGCCACTCAGGGAATCTACAAGCACAGTCCTCGCCTGGAGGGAGATTCGATTCCGGGCTCCTGGGTCCTTGATCGGTTCGAAGGGATTGATCAGGGAGACGAAATCGCCGAGTGGGTATCGAACATCATCGAAAAGAACGTCCGCCTGATTCGCGCAGACAAGCCGTGGCGGATCAACTTCCCCGTGCCAAGCCTGAAGCGCGTTCACGGCAAGCCGAAGCAGAAGTTCACCGCGGCTACCGATGTTTCGCTGACCAACCTGGCTTCACTGGAAGCGTTGAACAAAGATCTGGAAGTCCCCATCGGTATAGATCGCTTTCGCCCCAATGTCGTTGTAGACGGTATCGGCGCTTACGAAGAAGACAATATGGAGCTGGTCGGCAACGACGACGTTGAATTGATGCAGGTTACGCCGGCCGAACGATGCGTGATCATTACGACGGATCAAGAGACCGGCGAACGACCGGCCAACAACATCTTCAAGGTCTTGGGTCAGACTCGCCGCAAGACTGAGGATCGATTCGGGAGCGGCCTGTTGTTTGGCAACTACATGACGGTATCCAGGCCCGGGATATTGTACGTGGGCGACCGTCTGAAATTGCGAGACATGACCGAAGAAGAGAAAGCGGCAGCGGAAGGCTGACGCAGAACAGGCCGGTTCACCCTGGCGCCAGACGGGGTCAGGATGACGGCAGACGCCGCGGAACCAGTCAACGACCTTGAGACACTGCCGATTGCGATCTACTGAGCAGTCTCTCCTGTTGTGGATGTTACGGGAGCGAGCAGTTGTGCGGTGCACTTGCTCGTCAGCGGCGCGCCGCGGTCGCTCGCGGTCAGCCGTGCGGAGTCCCCGCAGGGCCACGCGGTCCTTACGGTTCAGTCGTTGACGACCACGACCTTGCCGATCACCTGACGGTTTGCGATCAGCCGTAGCGCGTCCGGGGCCCTCGACAGCGGTACGCGGTGCGACACGTAGGGATGAATGCGCCCGGATGCCAGCCAGCCGCGGAGTACGCGATCGTTGCGCTCCGCCCGCACGGGATCGTCGCGGAGCATGGCGTCGATCCGCAGCCCGATGGCCTCGGCATCCTTGATCAGCAGGTGGTTGGTTTTCGCGAGTGCGGGCCGTCCGCTGGTGAAGCCGAGGATCAGGATGCGGCCGAACGGGGCGACACAGCGCATCGATTCGTCGAACACGTCCCCGCCGACCGGGTCGTAGATCACGTCGGCCCCGCGGCCGCCGGTCAGCGCCTTGACTTGCTCGCGGAAACCGTCGGTGTAGTTGATGAGGTGGTCGGCGCCCATGCTGCCGACCACGGCGAGCTTCTCGTCCGTGCCGGCCGTGGCGATGATGCGGGCGCCCATGAGCTTGCCGATGTCGACGGCCGCTGTGCCGACGCCGCCGGCGGCGCCGTGGACGAGCAGGGTCTCGCCGGCCTGCAGCCGCCCTCGTTGCAGTGCGTACAGGGCGGTGGCGTAGTTGTTCCGGAACGACGCGGCCGCTTCCAGGTCCGCCCCCGCGTGGAGCGGGGTCACGTCCTCGGCGCGGGTGACGACCCGCTCGACACAACCCGCGTTGGCCAGTACGGCGTCCCCGACCGCGAAACCCGTGACCCCGGGGCCCACCTCGGCGATGTGGCCGGCAGCCTCGCCGCCCAGGACGAACGGCAGTTCGAGCTTGTTCTGGTATCCGCCCGCGATCAGGAGCAGGTCCGCGAAGCTGATCCCGCGCGCTTCGAGGGCGACGGAGACCTCGCCCGCGCCCGGCGGGCCGGGATCCTCGACCTCGCGCACGACCAGATCGTCCGGAGTCCCGAGCTTCTCGCAAAATACTCCCTTCATCGTCGTGGCGGACTCCTTGCGCAGCGGAGCGCGAAGGTTAGCAGACGCGGCCGGTGGGGCGCGGTAGCCGACGCCGAAGGCCGAGGGACTTCTGGTCGGGGGTGCTACCGTGGTGTCCCACGAACTTGTGGGACACGACACTTGGAGCCAGTATGATCCGCGCGCAGGGCCCCGTAGTTCAATGGATAGAACGATCGCCTCCTAAGCGATGGATGCAGGTTCGATTCCTGCCGGGGCTGCGGGCGCTTCCCCCCTTGGCGCCGGCCGGCATGGGGCGGCCACAGGTGGCGTAGCCAGGAAAGCCGACTCGATGATGGGCGACGGACAGTCCAGCAGTGGCGCGCAGGGCGAGGGCGCAACGCGCCTGCCTCCTCTTGCGGGCATCACGGCGGTCATTCCGGTTCTGAACGACGCGCGGTCGCTCGCGTCCCTCCTGCAGGCGCTGTCGGGTTGGGAGGGGCTCGAGATCGTCGTCGTCGACGGCGGCAGCCGGGACGATCCGGAGGCCGTGTGTCGCCGCTTCGGAGTGCGCTGCTTGAGGACTACCCGCAGTCGCGGGGGCCAGCTGCGGCACGGGGTGGCCGGCACGAGCGGCGACTGGCTCTGGTTCCTGCACGCCGATGCCGAGGTCACGGGGGATCTTGCCACCGGGCTCGCGGAGGCGACGCGGACGGCTTCCTGGGGACGCTTCGACGTGCGTCTCTCGGGCGCCTCACCGCTCCTGCGGGTCGTTGGCATCCTGATGAACTGGCGCTCGCGGCTGACGGGCATCTGCACGGGCGACCAGGGCATCTTCGTCTCCCGCACACTGCTCGACGCGGTCGGGGGCGTGCCCGATCAACCCCTGATGGAGGACATCGAGCTCTCGAGACGCCTGCGGCGACATGCGCGCCCGTACCGCGTCCGCGCGCGCCTCGGCTCGTCGGCGCGGCGCTGGGAGCGGGCGGGGATCGTGCGGACGGTCGTCTTCATGTGGTGGCTGCGCCTGCGCTACTTCCTTGGCGGCGAGCCGGCCCAACTGTACCGGCGCTACTACGGAAAGGTCGCGGGCGCGCCCCGGCACGCGGCGGAGCGACCGCGGGTCGCGGTGTTCGCGCGGTCCCCCGAACGGGGGCGGGTCAAAACGCGTCTGGCGGCGGCGCTCGGCGACGCCGGCGCGCTCGAGGCCCATGTCGAGCTCGTGGAGACGACCCTCGCCGCGGTCTCCCGTGGCGGTTTCGACCGTGAGCTGTGGTTCGCCGGCGCCCGCAACGCTGGGCTCGCGGCGTGGGCGGAACGCTTCGATGCGCGACTCGTGGAGCAGCCGGAGGCGGATCTCGGGGAGCGGATGCTCGCGGCGTTGCGGGCGGGCGCCCGGGTGGTCGTCGGAACGGACATCCCCGAGATGAGCGCGCAATACGTCGAGACGGCCCTCGACCGCCTGCGGGACGCGGATGTCGTGCTCGGACCCGTCGAGGACGGCGGCTATTGTCTGGTCGGCATGAACGCACCCCACGCGGCGCTGTTCCGCGACATCGAGTGGGGCGCCGGGGACGTCCTGGAGCGCACGTTGGCGCGGGCCGCGGACGCGGGGCTGCAGGTGGCGCTGCTCGATGTGCTCTGGGACGTGGACGACATCGACGACCTGGCGCGGTGGCGGGCCCGGGTCGCATCGCGGGAGACGAAGAGGCCCGGCACCACGCCGACCCCTTGAGAATTCCTGACGGGCTCACGTCATACGACGTCGCGGTCTTCGACGAGCTGGACGGTGGATACTGTCACAGGGCCGGGGCCGACCCGCTGTCGCTGGTCCCCAAGGCAGGCGCCGTCGGAGGCGACGACTTCTTCGACGCTGCCCTGACGCGGATGCGGGCCGCGGACGCCGTAGCGGGCTGATTGGGAGGACACTATGCCGGACACCGTCATTGAAGCGAGCTTGCGCGAGCAACTGGTCGCCCACTACAGGCGAGTCGAGGCGATCGGCCTGAACGAGCTGTCGTCCGGCAACCTGAGCGCCCGGTTCGGCGACAGGATGCTGATCTCGCCGAACGGGGCGTCCGCGGAGACCATCACCGAGGATTCCATTGTCGATGTCTCGTTCGACGGCGAGTGGAGCGGCGAGCGCCGGCCGTCGTCGGAGTGGCGCATGCACGCGGCCATCTACGCAAAGCACGCCGCGGCCGGGGCCGTCGTGCATACGCACTCGGACTACTGCGTGGCGATGGCGAGCCACCTCAGGCCGCTACCGGGCTTTCACTACCTGGTGGGGGTGTTCGGCGGCAACGACGTACCCTGCGTCCCGTACTCCACGTTCGGTACCCAGGCGCTCGCCGACGACGCCGCCGAAGCGCTCACGGACCGCACGGCGTGCCTGCTCGGGCAGCACGGCATGATCTGTCGCGCGCCAAACCTCACGCGTGCCGTCAAGCAGGCGCATCGGCTGGAGATCATGTGCCGGCAGTATGTGCTGGCGCGTCAGTTGGGCGAGCCGAAGCGGCTGACGGACGCCGAGTGGGAGGAGTTCTTCGATCGGGCCGGGGACGTCCGGTACGGCAGCTGACGCAGACCCCTTTGTGCGTCTCGTCTGGAATGCACGCACATCCTCGGACGACCACGAGGGTCGCCCTACGACCCGCGTTGTAGGGGACGCCCTTGTGGCGTCCCGCTTCGAATGCATGCACATCGCCGGGGGACCACAAGGGTCTGGGCGTCTCGGTGCAGGCGCAGATCGTCGATCTCCTGCGCGACCTGCAGCGTCGACATGACCTCGCCTATCTGTTCATCAGCCACGATCTCAAGGTCGTACGGGCGCTCGCGCACGATCTCATGGTCATGAAGGACGGGGTCATCGTGGAGCGGGGCCCCGCGGACGAGGTATTTCTCGCCCCACGCATGGAGTATCCGAAGGCGCTCATGGCGGCGGCATTCGAATTGGAGGCGTCTTGGGGAAGCTCTGACTTGTCGGAACTTCCCGTGCGGTACTTGGGATGTATCGCCATATTAGATCTGGCCGTGGTGTTCCCATGCCCCGTACCACGCCGGCTAGTCCCTCCAGCGTGTAATCTTGAAGCGGCCCCGCCGTTCAGGGCGTTGCCGGGACAGCAAGACCAGCGCCCCACCGCATAGAAGCAAAATGGGGACCCAGATGAGCAGCGTGCGCCAGACCATCCAGAGGATCAGACAGATCACGACGATGACGGCGCCGCCGACCAGGTGTCGCTTCACCCCCTTGCCTCTGACCCCCCAACCCATCGCCTGTCCCCGCCCGCCAAAGGGGGCAAGCCTACCCCATGACTTCAGTTTGAGGGAGGACGGCACGTTGCGGGTGCCCGCGGATTGCGAGTGCGCCTTTGACCTGAACGATGGCGGGCTTGGTGACGGTCACGACGCCATCGACGTAACGCGCCGCCTGTGCCACAAGTGCAAGGTGCGCCGTCGTTCGACCCGTCGCACCTCATCATTGTGACGCGCCGCATTCGGGACCCGGACCTATCCTTCCGGCGCCATGCCCTTTTCGCGTAGCTCGGCCAGCGCTTCGTCGGTCTTGCGCAGATGCGCCAGGCCCATGCCGCGCAGCACGTGGTCCGCCTTGGTGTACTGGATCCTGGTGTAGGTGGTGATCTCGACGCGATTGCCCCAGGGATCGAGGAAGTCCATGAAGCGGCCGTCGAGAAACGTGACGCCGAGCTCCTCGAGCCGCTGGCGCGCCAGCTCCTTGTCGTCTACAGCAATCCCGAAGTGGCGGCGCTCGTCCGGCCCCTGCCGGCGTCCTTTGGCGAAGTTGATGAACTGGTCGCCGAAATACACGAACGCCGCGCTGTCGCCGCGGCGGGCGATCTCGAAGTCCAGGAACGCGCCGTAGAACTCCAGGGCGGCGTCGATGTCGCCCACCTCCAGGGCGATGTGGTTGATCCCGACCGCACGGGCCCTGCGCGGTGCCGACTCATCGTTCATCGCTGCTCCTCCTCTGCCCGCTCGCCGCTGCCAGGGCCGCGGTCAGCCGCCGTCCACTCTCGAACCGGTGCAACTGGCGGCGCGGTACCAGGAACAGGTTGCCGAGAGCCTGGTACACTTGGCCATCACGCGCCAGGCAGTGCCCGCGGACCTCGTTGAGCACCCGCGCCGCCGCGGTTTCGCCCCAGAACCAGTCTTCCAGGCGGACCGGGTCGGTGTCCCGGCCCGGCTGCGCCGTCACCGACTCGTTGTAGTACGCCTTGAGATCTTCCGTGGCCATCTTCAACGCCATGCCGAGCGAGACCTCGGGGACGGGGTTGTCCGGCTCTTCGTCCCGGGCAAATGCGGCGATGAACTCCGCCACCGCCTCCGGGGCCAGACCGGCCGTATCCGCCGTGGTACGGAGCCGCTGCCGGACGGCCTCGTCGTACCAGGGGCGCAACCCTTCCACCTCGGCTCGAAACGCGTCCAGAAGCTCGTTTTCGACATCGAGTTCCGCTACGTCGGCGGCAAAGCTGACCGGGCATGCCAGCGGTGTTTCCGGCGGGACGCCGGCCGGTTCGTCGTCGGGAAAATCCGTGAGCACCGGCCCCTCCGGGCGCTCCAGCAGTTCGAGGGCGGCCTGCACCACGCGCGTCTGAAACGCCGGGTTGCCGTGCGCGCCGACCGGACGCCCGAGTTCGAACGGCACCCACAGGGCACGAGGCGGCCGGATGCGCTCGGTGTGCACACGTATCAGGCTGATCTGCGTGGTGGCTACGCCTGCGCGTTCCAGAAAGTGACCCAGCACGCCAACGGCGCGCGTGCAGGCGGGTCAGACCGGTATGAGCAGGGCTACATCCACCCCCTCGGCGTGCAGCCTCTCCGCCAACTCCCGGGCGTGCGGCTCCAGGGCCAGGGGATCGCCAATCGCCCCCATGAAGGAGTAGTGGTAACGGGCTACGCTGCTGATCTGCCCGGAGGCAGCCAACTCGTGCAGCCGGTCGAGCGGAAACACCACGTTCCAGTCCTGCTGGAAGCCGGTGCGGTCGAAGTTGGTCGAGACATGGCTCATCACCAGTTCGGTCGATGGGGTATCGGCCGGAATCAGCCGATAGTCCAGGGCTCCCGGCGAGAAGGGCCGGTCGTCCCTCCGATGCAGACCGGCGGTCGAGATCAGCGCGACCTTCCGTTGCGCCAACGGCGGTCCTGTTACCCACGGCGTGCCGTCGAACGCGGGACACGGCTGGTTCAGAAAGTGTTCCTGCAACCGAGGCGACATGCGGTCGAGCCGGGCCATCGGGACGTCTCCTGTCGTGCGCTTGGTCCAGGTGATTCTACTGGTCTCCTGAGGCCGTGCCACGGTGTCCGGCACGGCAGGGCGGTCGGGAGGCCTTCGACCCGACACCGGAGAGGATCCGGCCCGGTGGAGCCGGACTTCGCGCACGGAGTACGATCGCCTTGGCACAACGGGCCTGAGCAGGAGAACACCATGGCCGAAGACGCAACCTGGGAAGACCGACTCGAGCACGCGTTCGCCACGTATTCGCGCTTCGTGCCGGATGCGGAGCCGGCGCGGGTACTCGCCTCCATGGAGCGCCGCCTGGGTGCGCTCGGCACGTTTGCGTTCGCGGCGGTGGGCGAGATGTGGGATCGGCCGCAACTGGACCGGCGCGATCGCAGCCTGATGATCATCGCCGTGCTGGCTGCGCAGTCGCGCGACGAGGAACTCGAACTGCACGCCGGAATCGGGTTGCGTCACGGCCTCGCCCGCACCGAGATCGAGGAGATCAACCTGCACATCGCGGCGTACGTCGGCTTCCCGGCGGCAATGGCCGCGAGCCGGTGCATGGATGCGGCGTTCTGCAAGGCGCAGGGTGTGCAGCGGATCGAGGGGCGCGAGCCGGCCGAGCATCTCTCGGATGCCGAGCGCCTCGCGCGCGCGGCGGACGTTCGCGCCTCGCTCACGGGCGGGCGGGCCGACCCCGACCCGCAGGCGGACCTCGAAGCGCTGCGAGGGTATCTCGGCGGGCTCGGCGACTGGGCCATGAAGTGGGCCTTCGGCGAAATCTGGTCGCGGCCGCAGCTTTCGCGCCGCGATCGGTCGCTGGTGGTGATCTCGATTCTCGCCGCCCTCGGGCAGGAAGCCGAACTCGCCTTCCACGTGCCGGCGGGCCTGAATCATGGGCTGAGTCGCGACCAGATCCAGGAGATCATGACGCACCTGTGCCTGTACATCGGGTTCCCGCGGGCCGTCGAGGGGATGCGGGCTGCGATGGAAGCGTTCGCGAGGATGGATACGGCTGTGCAGGGAGGCGCTGCGGCGACGTAGCGGGGGTGTGAAGGATCACGGGGCTGCGCGCCTCTGATTGGCGGCGAAAGCGCCCGAGAATACACTTGACGTACTATGCGAGGCGTCCTACGGTGTCGTCGTGATTCGGTCCTTTGCCGACAGCGCGACACGCCGTCTGTTCGAAGAGGGTCGCCGGCGCGGCTTCCGTGGGCTCGACTATGATCGGGCGCTCATGTTGCTCGACGCCCTCGATGCCGCGCCGTCGCTTGACCCGCTGCGCGCTCTCCAGGCTGTCCGCCTGCATGCCCTCAAGGGACCGAGGCAGCGACAGTGGGCGATGACCGTGAACGCGCGCTGGCGCGTCACGTTCCGCTTCCGCGACGGTGCGGCGCACGATGTCGCCATTGAGGACTACCACAGCGGGTGAACAAACGGGAGACCGCCATGAGACGCATCGCAACCCATCCCGGCCGAATCCTCGGTGAGGAACTGGTCGCCCGCGGACTGACCGCCAACCAGCTCGCGCTGGCCATCCGCGTACCGGCGAACAGGATCACCGCCATTGTCCGCGGGGAACGCGCCGTCACGGCCGAGACCGCCGTGCGCCTCGGCCGCCATCTGGGTACCGGAGCGGTCTTCTGGATAAACCTGCAGGGCCACTTCGACGTCTCCGTCGTCGAAGCCACCAAGGGGGAACTCATCGACCGCGAACTCGCCGGCGCATCGTAGGCCTGGGACTACCCCGCACGCGCCACACGACATTGGTCACCCGGGCAGCCGGTCCTGCGCCTCCTGCCGAATGCGCGCCACCATCGCCCGCAACCCGTTCCCGCGCGTGGGGCTCAGGTGCGCCATGAGGTCGAGTTCGGTGAACAGGGACTCCATGTCGAAGTCGAGGATCTGCTCGGGCGTGTGGTCGTTGCAGGCGGCCAGGACGATGGCGATGAGGCCCCGGACGATATGGGCGTCGCTGTCGATGGCGAGGTGCAGGGTACTGTTGCGCGTGTCGAAGCTCGACACCAGCCACACGAGGCTCTGACAGCCGCGCACGAGGCGATCTCCGGTCTTGTCCGCCTCGTCGAGGGCGGGCAGGGTCTTGCCCAGATCGATGATGAAGCGGTAGCGGTCCTCCCAGTCGTCGAAGAACCGGAAGCTGTCGCGGATTTCGTCCAGATCGGCGGTCACGGCGGCGGAAGGAGCCATGGGGCGCCCCCGGTCAGAAGATCCCGAGGGAGAGCTGCGCCTCCTCGGTCATCATGTCGCGGGACCACGGCGGGTCGAACACGAGGTCCACCTCGACATCGGAGACGAACGGGACGCGGCCGATGCGCCGCTTGACGTCGTCGACCAGCACGGGCCCCATCCCGCAGCCCGGGGCGGTCAGGGTCATTTCGATGTGCACGGTGTCGCCTTCGAGTTCGCATCCGTAGACGAGGCCGAGGTCCACGATGTTCACCGGGATCTCGGGATCGTGCACCGAAGCGAGCGCCTCGTGGACCTGGGCGAGGCTGGGCATGCCGTTGTCCGGCGGCTCGAAGACCAGGGTTTCGGGTTCGAACCCGAGCGCGTCCGCGTCCTCGCCCTCGATGCGGGCCATGTTGCCTTCCACGACGACGGTGTAGGTGCCGCCGAGGGACTGGGTCAGCGTGACGAACGTCCCGGCGCCAATGTCGATGGGGGTGCCGGTCGGAACCAGACGGGCCGTGACCGGGCGGGAGACGGGGATGATGCGACGTTCCATGGCGGCAGCCCGCTACGCGGCCTTCACTCCCGGATCGAGAAGCTCTCGCCGCAGCCGCACCTGGCGTCCGCGTTCGGGTTGTTGAACTGCAGGGTGGAGTTCAGGCCTTCGACGACGTAGTCGATCTCGGTGCCGCGCACGAGCGGCCAGTGCTCCTCCGCCACCTCGATGCACACCTCTGCGCCGAAGCGGAACGAACGGGCGTCGGGGAGGGCGTCGCGGGCGTAGTCGAGTTCGTACATGTAGCCGTTGCAGCCGCTCTCGGTGACGCCGAGTACGAGGGCCGAGGCCCGTTCGCTGCGCAATTGGCGGCTGACGTGCGCCAGCGCCGCGGGCGTGAGCGTGATGCTGTGCGGGTCGTACTCTCGGGCTTCCATGTTGTCCTCCCGCGCCGGGCGAGTTCAGACGAAGGACCGTGCCTTGTGCACGCCGGCGACGAGTCGCTCGACGTCTTTCGGCGAATTATACAGGGCGAACGAGGCGCGTACGGTGCCGGGGATGCCGAGGCGCTGCATCAGGGGCATCGCGCAGTGATGGCCGGTCCGGACCGCGACGCCCTGGCGGTCGAGCAGGGTCCCGAGGTCGTGGGGGTGGGCGCCGTCGATGACGAAGGACAGCACCGGCCCCTTGATCGGGGAAGTTCCGACGACGCGCAGGCCCTCTACCTGGTTCAGGCCTGCAGTGGCGGCGTGCAGCAGATCGGCCTCGTGGCGCGACATCGCCGCGGCATCGAAGTGCTCGAGATAGTCGACGGCCGCGCCGAGCCCCAGCACGCCGGCGATATTGGGCGTGCCGGCTTCGAACTTGAAGGGCAGGGCGGCGAAGGTAGTGCCTTCGATACGGACCTCTTCGATCATCTCTCCGCCCGTCTGCCAGGGCGGCATCGCCTCGAGCAGCGCCTCCCTGCCGTACAGCACGCCGATGCCCGTCGGGGCGTACATCTTGTGACCGGAGAACGCGTAGAAGTCGCAGCCGAGATCCTGGACGTCGATCGGGAAGTGCGCCGTGGCCTGCGCGCCGTCGATCACGCTGACCGCCCCCGCGGCGCGTGCGAGGGCGACGAGGTCGCGGACGGGGTGCACGGTACCGAGCGCGTTCGAGACATGCCCGAAGGCGGCGATGCGCACGTCGCCGGCGGCGAGGTGGCGCTCGAAATCCTCGACGTCGAGGGTGCCGTCGGGCCTGACCCGTGCGGCGACGAGGGTCGCGCCAGCGCGTTCGCACGCCAGTTGCCAGGGCACGATGTTGGAGTGGTGTTCCAGCTCCGTGACCAGCACCCGGTCGCCGGGCCGGAGCACGGAGCCGCCGTAGGACTGGGCGACCAGGTTGATGGCTTCCGTGGTGCCGCGGGTCCAGACGATCTCGGTCGGGGCGGCCGCGTTGATGCGTCGCGCGACGGTCTCCCGTGCCGCCTCGAAGGCCGCGGTCGCGGCATCGCTCAGGGCGTAGGCGCCGCGGTGGACGTTGGCGTTGGTGGTTTCGTAGTAGCTGCGTACGGCGTCCAGCACGGCCCGGGGTTTCTGCGTGGTCGCGGCGTTGTCGAGATAGGCGATGTCGTTGCGGCCGACGATCAGGGGGAAGTCCGCGCGGACCGCCTCGACGTCGAAGGACGTGGCCGCGCCCGCGTGCGGTGCGGGGGAGGTCATCGCGCGATCCCGAGCAGGGCGCGCGCGTCGATACCGCAGGGCTCCGCGATGGCTTCGGCAAGGAAGCCCGCGACGAGCAGATCCCGGGCCCGGGTTGCGTCCACGCCGCGGGAGCGCAGGTAGAAGAGGGCGTCGGCGTCGAGTTCCCCGACGGTCGCGCCGTGGGCGCATTGGACGTCGTCGGCGTAGATCGTCAGTTCCGGCTTGGCATTGATCTCGGCCGTGGGTGCGAGCAGCAGCGTCTTGGTGGTGAGCGCCGCATCGGAGCGCTGGGCGCCCGGTGCGACGTGGATGCGACCGTTCAGCACCGCGCGCGCGCGCGCGCCGACCACGCCGCGGGCGGTTTGCCGGCTGACGCAGCGGGGCGCCTCGTGATCGAGGCCGACCTGGGTGTCGAGATGGGTGCCCGGCGCCAGCCGGTAGGCACAGCGGACATCGACTTCGGCATCGCTGCCGCGTATCGCGACGTGCAGATCGTTCCTGCGCAGGGTCGCACCCTGGCTGTACTGCGCGAGCCGGTAGGTCGACCCGTCGGAGAGGTGCGCGGCGACGAGGTGATATTCGACGGACTCCGACGGCGGCTGCAGCCGGACGTGCCGTAGCGTCGCCCCTTGCCCGAGGACGCACTCCACTACGCGGTGCGCCGGGGTCGCGGGCCGCTCGACGAGGGTGGCGGCCGCGTTCGGCTCCACGACCACCAGCACGCGCTCGACGCCGCCGCCGAGTTCGCCGAGCGCGATCTCCGCCGGCTCGGCGGATTCCGGTACTCGCACGAGCAGGCCGAGGCACATGGCGATGTCGTTGACCGTGGCCAGCGGATGCCGGACCCGGTCGATGGCGCTGTGCAGGTGACGTTCGATGCAGGCACGTTGCGCGGGACCGGCGGCTTCGAATTCCACCACTTCGGCGCCGGTTGCCTGGACGGGATCGGCGGTCCTGCTCGCCGGTCTGGCCTGTGCCTCGTACCAGCGATTCGGATTGGAGTAGCGCCAGGCCTCGCAACGCGGCTCGGGCAGTCCCTGCTCGGCGAGTGCACGGCGGCTGTCCTCGCGGTCGAGCCAAGGCGCGTACCCGGCGACCTGCGCGCGGGTCCGCTCGGCGTATGCCTCGGCCGCGGTCATCGTCTTTCGAGGGGTACCCCCCCGCGCTGCCCTTTTTCGAGGGGTATCCCCTCGCGCTGCCCTTTTTCGAGGGGTATCCCCTCGCGCTCCCCTTTTTCGAGGGGTATCCCCTCGCGCTCCCCGGCCGCGGGGTCTGACTCCGTCAGCCAGCCGTAGCCGTTGGATTCGAGTTCGAGCGCCAGCGACTTGTCTCCGCTGCGCACGACCCGTCCGTCCATGAGCACGTGTACATGGTCGGGGACGATGTAGTCGAGCAGCCGCTGGTAATGGGTGACGAGCACGATGGCGTTGTCCTCGGATGCGAACGCGTTCACGCCCCCGGCGACGACGCGTAGCGCGTCGATGTCGAGCCCGGAGTCGGTCTCATCGAGCAGCGCAACAGTGGGTTCGAGCAGCAGCATCTGCAGGATCTCGTTGCGCTTTTTCTCGCCGCCGGAGAAACCCTCGTTGACGCCGCGTTTCAGGAACTCGGCGTTGAGGTCGAGGCGTTGGGCGGCCGTGCGCGCGTGGCGCATGAACTCGACGGCGGACAGTTCCTCGCGCCCGTGGGCCGCGTAGCGGCTGTCGAGCGCCGCCTTCAGGAACTCCATGTTGCTGACGCCCGGAATCTCGACGGGGTACTGGAAGGCGAGGAACAGCCCGAGATGGGCGCGCTCCTCGGGTTCGAGTGCGAGGATATCCACGCCGTCGAGACGCACGGCGCCGGCGGTGACTTCATAGCCGGGGTGACCCGCGATGACGTTTGCGAGCGTGCTCTTGCCGGACCCGTTGGGTCCCATGACCGCGTGTACTTCGCCGCGTCGCACGGACAGGGTCACGCCCTTCAGAATGTCCTGCCCGCCCGTGCGGGCGTGCAGGTTCTCGATTTCCAGCCCCAGGTTGGGCATCGAGGTCCGCCGGGTTATCCGACCGCGCCCTCGAGGCTCACCTCGAGGAGCTTGCCCGCTTCCACGGCGAACTCCATCGGGAGCTCCCGAAAGACCTCCCGGCAGAAGCCGTTGACGATCATGGAGACGGCCTTTTCCGGGTCGATGCCGCGCTGGGCGCAGAAGAAGAGCTGGTCGTCGCTGACCTTCGAGGTGGTGGCCTCGTGTTCGACGACGGCCGAGGGGTTCTTGCTCTCGATATAGGGGAACGTGTGGGCGCCGCAGCCGTCGCCGATCAACAGCGAGTCGCAGCGGGTGTGGTTGCGGGCGCCATGGGCGCCCGGATTCATCCGCACGCGCCCGCGGTAGGCGTTCTGGCTGCGCCCGGCGCTGATGCCCTTGGAGACGATGGTGCTCTTCGTGTTGCGGCCGAGGTGGAGCATCTTGGTGCCGGTGTCGGCCTGCTGGCGATTGTTGGTCAGGGCCACCGAGTAGAACTCGCCGATCGAATCGTCGCCGCGCAGCACCACGCTCGGGTACTTCCAGGTGATGGCGGAGCCGGTCTCGACCTGGGTCCAGCTGATCTTCGAGCGGGCGCCGATGCAGGCGCCGCGCTTGGTGACGAAGTTGTAGATGCCGCCGCGGCCCTGCTCGTCGCCGGGATACCAGTTCTGCACCGTTGAGTACTTGATCTCGGCGTCGTCGAGCGCCACGAGTTCGACCACCGCCGCGTGCAGCTGGTTCTCGTCGCGCATGGGCGCGGTGCAGCCTTCGAGGTAGCTGACGTAGGAGCCCTCTTCGGCGACGATCAGCGTCCGCTCGAACTGGCCCGTATTCTCCGCGTTGATGCGGAAGTAGGTGGACAGTTCCATCGGGCAGCGCGTGTGTTTGGGGACGTACACGAAGGATCCGTCGCTGAACACGGCCGAGTTGAGCGCGGCATAGAAGTTGTCGGTGACCGGCACGACGCTGCCGAGGTACTTGCGCACGAGTTCGGAATGGTCGCGCATGGCCTCCGCGATGGAGCAGAAGATGACGCCCGCTTCGCGGAGACTCTCCTTGAAGGTCGTGGCGATCGACACGCTGTCGAACACGGCGTCGACGGCGATGCGGGGCCTTTCGACGCCGGCCAGCGTCTCCTGCTCGTGCAGCGGAATGCCGAGCTTCTCGTAGGTGCGCAGCAGTTCCGGGTCGACCTCATCGAGGGACTTGGGCTTGTTCCGGGGCGCCGAAAAGTAGGAGATCGCTTCGAAGTCGATGGGCGCGAAGCTGACGTGAGCCCAGCGCGGCTCCGGCATGGTCTGCCAGCGGCGGAAGGCGTCGAGGCGCCAGTCCGTCATCCAGGCCGGTTCGTCCTTTTTCGCCGAGATGGCGCGCACCACGTCCTCGTCGAGTCCGGGGGGCATGGTCTCGGTTTCGATGTCGGTGACGAAGCCCGCGCTGTAGTCTCGGGCGAGCCGGTCGTGCACCGCCTGGTTGCCGTCGCTCATGGCACGGAATTATACGCAATACCCGAGTAATTTAGTCGGGTATTGCTCGGCTGCGGAGGGTCTGCTCCAGCCGGTCGAGGGTGCGCATGGCGGAGAGTCCCTGGGCGAGGCTCGAGTTGGGCTCGCGGCCTTCGCGGATGGCGGCGAGGAACTCCCGATCCGCCAGTTCGATGCCGTCCGTGAAGACCGTCACACCGGCCAGATCGACCTGTTTGCCGTGCCCGTCGAACAGGTCGTCGTAGTTCGCGACGTAGGTGCCGTGGTCGCAGATGTAGCGGAAGAACGTGCCGAAGGGGCCGTCGTTGTTGAACGAGAGCGACAGCGTGCAGATGGCGCCGGTTGCGGACTTCAGGCCGATGGCCATGTCCATGGCGATGCCGAGGTCCGGGTGCCTGGGGCCCTGCAGGACCGTCACGTCGGTGGCCGGCCCAGCCCGCCGCCGACGATGACGACCTGCGTGCGGCGATCAGGCATCGGCGCGCGGCCTGATACACGGCGCGCGATGGACGTCGCCTGCTCCGATCATGTCGCGGGGTCCTCGTTCACGGGAAACGACCGACTGGCCGCGGTGCCCGCATGGTTGCGGGGGGTCGACAGGGCGTAGCGCCGCCAAACTCCTCGCTTGCGCTCGGGGTCTGGCCCCAGCCCCCACCTCCCTATGGCCTTGCGCCGATAACGTCACTACCGTTCCGTTCAACGGCGCAAGCCCCTAGCCCGCACTTCTCACCAGGTCGCTTGTCGGCGGCAGATAGCTTGTGGGTTTCAAGAAGTTGACCGCGATTGCCGATGATCGTGCCGATTACGGACTGCGCTGGCCGCGCCCTCGCGGGTCTTTTGGCCCCGTGTACACACGGGCCCGTGCGCGCACGTGCGCCCTCAACCGTAGTCCCCGCTATGCTTTCGGTCGCGAGCACGCGCACAGGGCCAAAATCCTCCGCGATCATCACGGCCCCCGGTGAGAAATGCGGGCTAGTCTCCCAGAAGATGCCCATGCTGCGCGACGAGAAGTCCCGGCGGTCCGTCCAAGAAACCTCTGAACAAGTTCATCCCTGAACTTGCTCAGCCGCGCAAAACAAGAGCGCGGTTTCGTTTTGCTCACATATGCAACGACTTACGCCGTTGAATATGGCGGTACATTCTAAGTACCGCACGGAAAGCTCTGATAAATAAGAGCTTTGCCAAGGCGTGGATCAGGTCGCCGGACCCGGTCGTCGCATCGCCCGGAAGGCGGTCGGTTCCCACTGGCGCAGGGCGACCAGCAGGCAGGTGCCGCTGGCGGCGTCGCCGGCGCGGACTTCGTCGCCACGGGTGAGGTCGTCGAACGCGTCCATGAGTTCCTCCATCTTTGTGCGCAGGACCGTCGCAGACTCGACGGAGAGCATGCCCCAGGCGAAGCGATGCAGATCCCGTTCCGGGGCGAAGGCGCCGGACAGGAACTCGCTCTGCACGCGGGCCACGAAGTGGCGGTGGATCGGTCCGTCGGGCAACCAGGCGAAGTTGCGTGCGACCCGCAGCCGGATGCGATTGCCGGGCAGCAGTTCGATCAGTCCCATCCGGTCGAGCCGGGCGAGGAGTGCGACGAGCTGCGGTACGCCCAGTCGATAACGTCCCAGGATCTTCTCGAACGACCAGCGGTTCATCGCGCAGACGGCCACGAGCAGGAGCGCCGGATCGTCGACCAGTTCGCGCTCCTGGGCTGCCGTGAGTGACGACACCCGTAGCCGGCGCGCGTCGGCGAGCCGCGCCAGCTCCAGCAGATCGAGCCCCGCCAGGTCGCACACGCTCTCGAGTCGTTCGAGAGACAGCGCGCCGCTTGCGAACAGGCGCTTGACGCTGCTCAACGACAGCCCCAGGTGGTCTCCCACCTGCGCGTAGGAAACGCCGCGTGTCTTGAGCGCCTGCTTCAATGCGTCGACCAAGCGTTGTGATTGGACCATGGGGTATCGTCATACAGTACCAAGAGGGCGGGATACTGGCACTTTTCCGATTGTGGTTGCAAATATCGGGCCTCCGCAGGACCCTGCAGGGGACGTTGCCGTAGCGAGATTGCCATGAGCCTGCTTTCCCGAGCTGCCTTGCCGGTCGCCCTGTGCGTCGGAGGCTGCGCGGTGCCGAGTGCCGCGCAACCCGCTGTCGACTTGTTCGAGCGCCACGAGATCGTGACCGGCGCCGCGGAGCGCCAGACCCTTCTGCCGGGGTCTTTCACCGGGCCGGGGCAGGCGGAACTCGCGATCGTCCGCGTGCAGACCGCCGCAGAGCGGCGCGTGCAGGTACACGGGTTAGACGGCGACGGCTGGTCCACGGTGCGCGAAGCGCGGCTGGACGCCGAGGTGCTGTTCGTCGATGTGGCGGGCGTTGCGGGTCGGGACCATGTGATCACCTATCGGGACGGCAGCCTGAACCGGCTCGACGTCGACTCGGGGACCGAACACCGGCTCGTTGCGTTGGCGACCGACTTCCGCGCCGGGGAGGATGTCGTCGGCGTCCCGCACGTCGATGTGACGCGCGACCTCAACGGCGACGGGCGGGACGACTTCCTGGTCCCCGACGTCGACGGCTTCTGGGTATCTACCCAACGCGCCGACGGTTCCTTCGTCGACGCGGTGAAACTCGGGCCCCCGGAACCGTTCAGGGACGCGACGGCATACGGTGAGACGCGGCGTTACGGCGATGTCGGCGTCACGCCGCAGAACGTCCACTGGTATATCGGCCGGGTCCACGAGATGGACTACGACCGTGACGGTCGCGTCGACCTGGTCTTCTGGAACCGGGACCACTTCGAGGTGTATCGGCAGAGCGCGTCCGGGCAGTTCGCCGCGAGCGGCGACCGCTTCGCGACGGATGTGCCGTTCGACTTTGACGGGGCGTACGCGCTTGCGTTCCAGTTCGGGGATGCCAGCCTCGCCTCGCTTGTGCTCGGTACGGGCGAGCCCTTCGAAGGTACCGTCCTGCACGGCTTTGCCGATCTGAACGCCGATGGCATTGCCGATCTGGTCACACTGTCGTTCGAGGGTCGGAGCGTCCTCAGGCTGCGCGGCCGCTATGCGGTGCACTTTGGCCGACCCGTCCCGGGTGGCACCGAATTTCCGTCCACGCCCGACACCCTCGTCGGGACGCCCGGCGCCGGTATCGGAATGCAGGCGTGGGGCTATGCGTCGCAACGCTTCCTGGACTTCGACGGCGACGGCGCGACGGACATGGCGATGGGTGCGGTGAACACCGGTCTCGGCGGCATGGCGCTGGCCATGGTCGGCAACTCCGTCTCGATCGACCTCGCGGTCTACCGGCTGCGGGACGGCGGTTACCCGGAGCGGCCCGACGCGCGGCGAACGGTCCGCAGCCCGGTTGCGCCGTTCGACAAGCGCGGCGTGCTCTTTCCAACGGTGCTCGTCGGTGACGTGAACGGGGACGGTCGCGCGGACCTCGTCACCGGCGAGAAGTGGCACGAACTCTCCGTCTTCCTTGGCGTTCCGGGCCCGGATCTGCTGGCCCCCGAGGCCATCAGCGTGCCGGTGGCGGTGCCTGCCGACGAGCGCAATGCCAGCCTCGTCGATCTCGACCGGGACGGCAAGCAGGATGTCGTCATCCACCATCCGTCGGCCGTCGAGCCGCACCGGGTGGTCGTCCTGATGGCCCGGTAGGGAGCGGGACGAGGACGGAAACACGCGCGGACGCTGCCGTCCGGATCCGCTGCAGGAAGGACGCATCTCCCGGTTGCCCGCCGCAGGATACGAACAGGATTCCACGGGACTTGCCGCCCGGGCGATAAATCCGACAAACTCCGAGGCCGTACGCCCCGCCGGCCGTCTCCCATGCCCAAGCTCGAACAGATGCCGGAACAACACGTCTACCAGGCGTATGGCATTTACCTGCTGGCCCCGGAACACCGCTTCGTCAAGCGCCTGAGGGAGGTCTACGAGCCCTCGTCACACGGGTACAAGACGTGGCAGTCCAGCTTCGTCCTGATGGACTACCTGCAGCACCGACCGCCGCGGAAACGCGCGCGAGTCATGGAAATCGGCTGTGGGTGGGGAGCGGCGGCCGTGTACTGTGCCAAGAGGTTTCGCGCGCGCGTGACCGGCGTGGACGGCGACCGGGACGTTTTTCCCTTTCTCGAGATGCTGGCCAGCCTCAACGACGTGAAGGTGGCGGTTCTGCACAAGCGGCTCGAACGCCTGACGGCCAGACGGCTCGGAGAGGAGGACGTCCTCATCGGCTCCGATATCTGTTTCTGGGACCGGCTTGTGAAGCCCATGACCCTGCTCGTCAACCGCGCCCTGCTCGGCGGCGTGGAACGGGTGGTGATCGCCGACCCGGGTCGGTCGACGTTCTACGAGTTCGCCGAGCGCTGCTCGCGCAGGTGGCAGGTCGAGCTCACGGAGTGGTACGCCTCGGATCCGCGACGGGCCTGCGGCGAGGTGCTGGAGGTGCGCAACCGCACGCCTTGAGGGCGCGTTACCGGGGCTGGAGCGCTACTCCCTGCGACAGCGTCTCCGTGCGCACTGTCACTTCCCGTTGTCGACGGCCTGTCAGGCTTTCGTTTCGCCCGCGAGGAAGGTCCTGAGTTGGTCCGACAGGCTGTTGCAGGCGCCCTGGCGCACGCGGGCGACGATCGGGATTGGCACCACCAGGGCGGGAATGAAGCTGGTGCCTTGGGCTTCGGACCGCACGCGGCCCACGTTGATGCCGTGGTGCACGTCCCACACCGACGCCTCGTAGGCGGAGTCGTTCTCCCAGGTGAGGAAACCGAAACAGGCAGGGATACCGCCGCTAAACATGGTGCAGTTGACGGTCCCGGCCTCGCTCGTCCGTTGCGTCGTGCCCTCGATCCAGACCAGGTAGCGCACGCCGATCTCCTGGATGCGCTTGGCGAGCAGCGGCTGGGCGACCACCTCGGAGAAGTGCTCGACGTCCAGCGGCGCCGTGCGCGGCTCGAACCACGGGAACGTCGCATCGACGAACTCGCGCTCGGACATCACGCCGAAGTCGTCGTTGCCGCCCGCTACCGCGCGGCTCACGCAGTCGACGAAGCCGGACTCCGTCTCTCCGCGCGTCTTGTGCTTCCGCCCGAGGACGACGATCGAGTCGTCCACGCCGATGCCGGTGTTCGCCTCCCGCACCTCCTGGACGGTGGCGGTGACGCAGCCGGGGAGCAGCGCCAGCGCCGCGCAGGCCAGGAGGACGTCCCATGGGCGGCTTCGGGTGCAGGGCGTCATCCGCGCGCCTCCGCCACCCGCGCTGCGAGTTCCCGAATCTCCGGGGCCCGCGGGAAGTAGAAGGCGAAGTGCGCCGCGGCGTCGCGCAGGGCCCAGACGGTCGCCTCGTTGAGGCCCGGAGCGTTCGAGGACTCCAGGAATCCGAAGTTGCGCGAGTTGCTCTTGCCATACGCCGGCAGGGGCCAGCTCGCGAGGAGTTCGCCCCCGGGCGCGTAGACGTTGATCCTGTACTTGATCCAGATCTCGAAGAAGTCGCTGCGCGTCTGGGAGGGCGTGGAGAACTGCAACTCCTCGACCATCGGCACGATGATCGCGTCGACCCCGAGATCGGTCGCGTCGATGGACTCCACGCGTTGCGTGCGGGCGAACATCGCGTCGAACACGCGCTCGAACACCGGAACTTGCGTCGAGCCGAGCTCGATACGGAACTTGCCGAGGTCCTGGAGGTCTTCCTCGTGGACGTAGTCCATCAGCGAGGCGTCGAAGTGCACCCCCATGTGGATGGGCAGCGGTTCGACCAGTGGCGTCGGCACCGTGGTCTCGACCAGAACGTTGGCACCGCCGCAGCCGCCGAGGGCGAGGCTCGCGGTCAGGATCGCTGTCGAAAACGGCCTTCGCATCGTCCTCTCCTGCCGACGTCTCACTGTGCAGCCAATCCGGGTAAGGGTCAAGGCGCAACCTGGGCGGCGTGGCCATGCTGAACGAGCGGCGGCATCTGCCGGCGTTCATCGCGCCCCTTGGGGATCGCGAAAGGGTGAGAAGAGTGAGAGGGTTCTGCCCGATGCAGGACTTCCCCCTGGAGTGGCGACGGCGAACTGGCGGGGCCGCCTGGGAAGCCGTACAGCAGTCTTGCCGACCGCGTGAGCTTTCCCCGCGAGCATCCCGCACAACCCGCCGGTCACCGGGGGCAGGGCAAAAGTGCCGGTAGGTTGCACGAAAGCGCAACGAGAAGCAACCAATAGCAACGAAAAGAATCTATTTCGAAACCGGCGGCGGGGGAGCCCGGTTCGGTACGCCCAACGGGACCGTGGGGCTACTGGAGCACGTCGACTCCGAGCCCCACGAAAGTGCCGTTGTTGCGGTAGGTCAGTTCGCGCATCAGGGCGGCGAACCGGTAGGCGGACTGCTGTTGCCTGGGCGCTGCCTGAAAGATGACGGGGAAGCCCACGGCGTGGATACGCACGCGCCGTACGCCGTCCTCGTCGGCTCGGTTGATCCGGTCGACCGTGTCCACGACCTCCTCGATCGACGTCCCGCTGAAGTCGTCGCCGAAGACGTAGATGCTGATCTTCTTGTCCGGCGACCAGAAGGTGGTGATGGCCTTCTCGATGCCCTCCACGGGGCTCGAGTTGCTGAACGGCGTCCAGGTCTCCAGCCGGCGCATGATGGCGTCGCGGCGGGCCGGCGAGTCCGGGATCCAGCGGTCCCGGAAGTTTCCGAACATGTAGTCACCCATGTCGTTCATCACCTGGATGCCCTTCACGTCGGGATAGATGCCGAGGGTCTCGCCCACCTTGCGTACCACGGATCCCCAGGCAAAGCGCTGCATGCTTCCGGAGGTGTCGATCACGAAGATGACGTACTCGGAGTCGACGGTGATGCCACCGACCACGTTGTCGCTACGCTCGAAGCCCGCACCGAGGAGGCGGCTCATTTCCTCGGTCAGGCTCTGCCGGGCGGCGGCCAGGCGGCTGCGCTCGACGGCCTGGGTATCGGCTTCCTCGGTCGTGGCGGCGAACTCGCCGAGTATCTCGGAGAGCTCGCGGCGGGACCTGGCGAGTTCGCGCCGGTCCTGATCGAGTTGCTGCTGCTCCTCGGACATCTGCCGCTCCAGGATCTCGATCTCCCCCCGTATCTGGTGGGCGGCGTCGCGCCGGTCGGCAACCTGGCCGTCGAGATCGACGCTCACGAGCTCCAGCGCCAGGGGCTCGACGGTTTTGGTGATGATCAGCAGGAGCACGATGGCGCCGAAGCCGCAGCAGATGACGTCCAGGAACGACAGGCTGAACTCCTCCACCTCGCGTCGGATCCGGCTCTTCACGGCCAGTCCTCCGAGGGAGACATGTATACGCCCCCCGTGTTCTGGGCGAGTGACCAGTAAGCGGCCGGCGCCAGCGGATCGCCCTCCATGGGGAACATGATGACGTTGACGGGCACCTCGGCCGGCAGCAGCTTGAGCGCGTCCCCATAGTGCGACATGCGTTCGCGTCCGGTGACCGTTGCGCGGCGCGGCGCCGCGGCGCCCTGGGTGGGCAGGCTGTCCACGATGAGGAAGACGTTGTCCGGCGGCGGGTCCATTGCGCCGATGGCGACGAACAGGTTCTCGAGACTCGTTCCGCCGACGGGTGGCGTCTCGCCGAGCGCCTCGATGGCTGCGGCCATGACACTGGCGTCGGTCGTGTCGTGCCACGTCTTCGAAGGCAGCGCGGACTCGACCGCCGTATTGAACCGGACGATCTGGAACTGGCTGTCAATGGGAATCTGCGCGGCCAGCCACTCGACCGTGCGTACCGCGCGCTGCCACTTGGGCGCCTGCACCTGTCGCTCGCGTGGCATGTTGCGGCGCCGGATGACGTTCACGATGCTCGCGTCGAGCATGCTCGCCGACGCGTCCAGGGCGATCAGGATGTGCGACCCGCCGACGAACAGGCCCGTGAGGTATTGGCGGTCCCCCTCACCCTCGATGAAGATGGCCGACCTGCCGGCGTTTTCCTCCTCGATGGCCTTGAGCCGCGCAACTTCTTCATCGCGGGTCTCGACGTCCGTCTGCAGCTCCTCGAGGCTCTCGCGCCGCGCGATGGTGACGGCCTCGAGTTCGTCGAGTTCATCGCGCTTGCGCTCGACGTCCTCCGTGAGGGCGAGGCGGGCCCGACGCGCTTCGTCGATCTGCCGCTTGAGTTCCTCGATGCGTTCCTGCAACTCGACCAGGTTCGGCCGCCCGCTGTCGATCTCGTAGTCGAGCAGCCGGATCTCCGCGAGGAGGTCGCGGCTGACCGCGCGGACGTCGTCGTCGGTTGCGTGCTCGATGATGAGGAAGATCAGTACGACGGCGCCGAAGCCACAGGACATGACGTCGAGAAACGACAGCGAGAAGACATTGAAGCGGCGTCTTCTGGCCACGGCTATGCCCCCCGCGCCCGGCTTGACCGCGGGGACTCGACGCCTGGAGGGGCGGGACTCTGGCTCATATCCCTGTCAGGGCTGCTCATCCATCGTGCACTCGCACGATGCGGAACTCGCGTCCTGCGCACTCGATCGATGCGCCGAGGGCGGCGGGCGCCTCCTGTACGACCGGCTCGCCGTCGAGACGCACGAGTGCCTCCCCGGTGCGCACGACGTAGTGGGTGCCGTCCCGGCGGATCACGCGGAACGCGGCGCCGAGGTCACCGGCCTCGGGGTGGTCCGTGGCCTCGAACGCGTCGCGGAGCGCCGCCGCCGTGACCCCGCACAGGAGGTGCGTGCCGACCGCTTGCTCCGGCGTGGCAGAGCCGGGCGGTCCGTTGTGGCGGGCGGGCAGGGCGGATACGAAGCTGATGCCGTCACCGCCCTCGAGCGCGTCGGCACAGGCTTGCACGCCGGCGCGGACCGCGTCGGCATCGAGCCGGACCTGCGCGTGGCCGAGGCTCGACAGGAAGTCCGCGAGGCCTGGCAGGCGTTGCGCGCGGTGCGTCATCGCGAGAGTCGCCGGCGGGCCGATCCGCTGCCCGAGCAGTTCGTAGCGTTGTGCGGACTTGACGGCGAGCGCGGAGAAGGGCACCTCCACGGTGCGGGTATCGCCGTTGTGCGCGACTTCCACGGACAGCTCGGCGCCCGGGCCGTCGGCATCGACCACCGCCGCGTACACCTGGTTGAAGACCTGCTGTTCCGCCGCGGCAATGGTCAGCGGATCGAAACGCGTTTCCGCCACGAACCGGTCGGCGACCGCATCCACCCAACCTTCGAGCAGGCGCAGGAGACCGGCCTCGGGCACTTCCTCGGCGTGCACCCGGCGTACGGTGGTGCCACACGCCAACGTCGCCACGGAGGCGCGATGCAGGGATACGTCGACCACCCGGGTCTCCTGCGGCAGGGCCCGCGTACAGGTGGCGGCGACGGCGGCGTCGGCCAGTGCTCCGACCGGCAGGCCCGCCTCCTGCGCGATGCCGAGCAACAGGCCGAGTTGCTCCGGCGTGCTGGCGCTCGGGACGGCGATGCAGAGCATCTCGCCATCGAGGTCGGCGAGCGATGCGATGTGGCGGAGGTGGCGATAGACGAGGTCCGCCTGGTTGGCCACGCCCGGCGCGGTCGCGGTCACGGGTTCCGCGTTCATGCGGGCGAAGTACTGGTTCTCGGAGCGTCGCGGGTCGAGGCGCGACGTTGCCAGGGCCGCATCGCCGAAGGTCGGCGTACGGCCGGCGAGCGAAGCCACGCCGGGCTCGCGATAGACCACCGTGCCGTCCCGCGAGAGGGTGATCTCCGCGTCGGACAGCTCGAGAACCCACATGCTCAACGCACCTGCATGTGCCGGATCAGGTGCCGGTCGCAGTACGTCTGGATGTCGAGCACGAGGCGTTCCTGGACGAGCTGCACCTGGTCGACCAGGAAACGGATCAGGATGCTGATGACGAGGGCCACGAAGGTGGAGTTGAAGGCCACGCCGAGGCTCTCCGTGACGCCCGAGATGTTGCCGCCGACCGCCTCGTAGGCTTGGCCGAGGGCGTCTCCGATCCCGCGTACCGTGCCGATGAAACCGATGGAAGGGATCGCCCAGGTGATGTAACGCACCATGGCCAACTCGCTGTCGAGCCGGTCCGACTCGGCATCGCAAACCTGACGCACGGCCTCGGAGACGTCGTGGACGTTGCGCGTCGAGGCGAATCGCTGCAGGGCAGCCAGCAGCGCCCGCGCCAGCAGCTGGTTCTGCGTCTCGCCGGGCAGCGCCTGGACCGGTCTTGCGTACTCGCGGGTGTCTTCCGGCAGGATGCTCATGCCCTCGCCGACCGTGACGATCTCGGCGTCGAGGAGCCGCCGTTCGCGCAGGGAGTTCCTGCCCTTGAAGCCGATGATGGCGATGGCCCAGAGGCCCAGGATGAAGCAGGACTCCTGTTCGTAGTCGCGCATTACCACGTAGAGGGAGCGCTCCTGGTCCACCGCTGCTCCGGCGGCCGCCTGTTCGGCGCGCATGGCGAGGATGGCGTCCGCGTTCGGGCGGACCACGGTGACGTAGACCAGGTGCACCAGGATGATCGCGACGATGAGGGCGATCACCTGGTAGATCAACTCGAAGGGCAGGGTCTTCTTCATGGGCGTTCAGATGTCGACCGGGAACCGCACGGAGAGATCCTCCGAGATGTCCTCGGTCGGCACGAAGACCTCCGGTGTGTCCTGGTCCGTCTGGCGGGGGTTCTGCTGCCTGCCGGCCGCGTCCGCGGTCTTCGCTGCGCCCGCATCGTTGGCTTCGACCTCGAGGTCCGGAGGCGGCGGCGGTTCGGACTCGGCGGCAAGTGCGGGCGCGGGCCCCCAGGCGAGAAGACACGCCAGGATCGCGGTGCGTATTCCCCGGGCCGGCGCGTGCTGCGGAGGGGTCATCGAATTGTATGTCCCGGCGTGTTCCATGCTGTCACTCCGCGAATCGGGCGAGGCGGAATCCAACGTCCGGGCGGCCCTTGGCGCCGTAGTCGCGAAACGCGAGGCGCAGTTCGGAAATGGCGCCGTGCATCCAGCTCGAACCCTTGATCACGTGGTAGTCGCCCTCCTTCGGCCCGAGCGGGTTCAGCGTCTGGTCCGGCTCCGGGATCTCGTAGTAGTCGTGCACCCACTCGGCGACATTGCCGCCCAGGTCGTGGAGATCCTTGGCGTTCGCCCGGAAGGTGCCGGCGGGCGCGCTTGCGATGTGGTTGTCGTTGTACCCGAAGATGATACGCCCGACAACGTGTGTGGCCGCCCGGTCGGCGTAGTTGCCGTGCCGGTCCGGAGGCGGCAGGCTGGCTCCCCAGGGGAAGCGCAGCAGCGGTGCGCCGTCCTCCACGTGCCGCGCGGCCCAGGCCCACTCGGCCTCGGTGGGGAGCCGGTAGCCCAGCGCATCGGGGTTGAAACCGACGACCTTGCCGAATTCCACGGCGTAGAAGAGCGGTAGCCCCTCGCGCTCCGACAGCCAGTTGCAGTAGAGCACCGCCTCTGCAAAGCTGACGTTGGCGGCCGGCTGCTCGTCCTCGTTGAGGTCGGCGGTCTCGAAGGTGCCGGAGTTGTGTCCCGAGGCGAACTTGCGGAAGTCGGCGTTGGTGACTTCCTGCGCGCCGAGATAGTAGAAACGCGTCAGGTCGACGTCGCGCAGCACTTCGTTGGCGCGCCGGCCGGGCTCCCGGCGCGAAGCCCCGAGACGGATGGGCGAGGGCTTCATCAGCAGGAGTTCCTGGCCCAGGGCCGTGACGATCCGGAGCTTCAGACGGGCGAAGCGCGCTTCCTCCAGTGTCAGGAGCCGGACCTTGATCTCCTGGGGGAAGCCTGGCTGGGGCGTGACCGACCTGCGGTAGCCGGCGTAGCCCGACTTGCGGACCTCGACCTCGTGGGGAACCGCGGCAAGCGTCAGTGTCCGGTTTGCGCCGCCGGCGCGCTTGCCGTCGATCCAGAGTTCGGCGTCGGCCGGCTCGGCGGTCACCGAGAGCTCCCCGGTGAGCGCCGGCAACTCGAACGACACCGTCGCCTCCTCTCCGGATCCGACGCGAACGGTGCGGACGCCGGGTGCGTACCCGATCTTGAACACGCGGATGCGGTGTTCGCGACCCGGCATCAGCGACACATCCGCGGGTGTGGTGCCCCGGTAGGTGCCGTTCACGGTGATCCCGGCGGCGCGGGGCGACGACCGGACCGTCACCAGACCGTCGGCCCGCTCGAGTTCGATGGGCGGCAGGACGAGGGTCTGCTCGGCGGCAACGTGCAGGATGTCGCGCCATGCCTTGTAGCCGCCCAGTTTCACGTCGAGCCTGTGCTCGCCGCTCGGTATGGCGACCGGGCCGGGCGTGATGCCGATCTCGTCGTCGTCGATCCGGACCGTCGCCCCCGGGGGGATCGTGGGGATGGTGACCTCCGCCCAATCCGGCCGCAGCACGGCCGTCATGGACTGTTCCACTTCACGTCCTTCCACGTCGAGCGGGCGACGGGCGTCCTGATACCTCGGGAGCGTCATCGTGATCGCGTGGCTGCCGGCGGGGACAGCGGACGTGATGGGGGTCTCACCGAGCCGTGCATCGCCCACGAACACCGTCGCGCCCGGCGGCTCGGAGGTGAAGGCGATGCGTCCGGGAAGCGGCGTCAGCACATGGACGAAGTTCTGGCTGCGCGGCTCGGCGACAGTGACCTCCGCTGCGAGCGGGTAGTAGCCCGCGGCCGTGGCGCGCAGCCGGTAGGCCCCCCGGCGCAGCAGACGGATGCCGGCGAACTCCACCTCGAAGCCACCGCTCAGTTCCACGAGCGCGTCGGGCGGGTCGGTGTCGAACCGGACGGACTTCGCGGTGAAGAGAAACCACAGGAACCAGGCGACGACCGCCGCGGTGACGACGAGCGCCAGGCGACTCTTCGAAATTGGCCAGCGACGCTGCTCGTCGACGGCGGTAGGCTGGAAGCGCGCCGGTTGGATGATCGCGTCGGGAGTCGTATCGTTCATCTTGAGCCCGCGCTCAGAGCCGTTCTTCGCACTGGATCGTCACCGGCGGCATGCCGGCGTCGAGGACGATCTCCTTCCTGACGTCGCGGCATCCGGCCTGGCTGCCGACGATCGTGTACCGCCCCGGGCGCAGGGTCAGGGCGCGGCGTTCGAAGCTGCCGAGCCGTCCCACCTTGTACACGGTGACCTCTGTCGCGTTGTCGGACACGAGCAGCAGCTCGACGGGAATCCGCGCGCGAGCCAGCAAGGCGGCGAACGTGTCGACGGTCTCCCGGTAGGCCGCACCGGCATCCACCTCGTCGCGGGCCCGCGCGAGAAGCGCGTTCGCTTCCTGGAACACCGTGTCTTCCGAGAGCGAAGCGGGATCGTCGAGAAGGGCCTGCATGTCGTCGACGGCCTGGACCCGGCGGCGCAGCCGCATGCGGCCGTCGCGGGCGAACTGTAGCGTGGGATCGATCCTGAGGGCGGCGTCGAATGACGCGAGGGCGGCGCTCCAGTCGCCCGCATCCTCCTGGTCCCGCGCGTCCGCATGGAGGCGGTCGATGCGCGCGAGCGTACGTTCCCGCTCGGTCTGCGCCAACCCGCCGAGCGCCACCGGATCGTCCGGACGCTGTCGCAGGACATCCCGGAAGACCTGCTGCGCGGTATCGTAGTCGGCGTTCTCGAGTGCGGTGAAGGCCCTGGACAGACGGCCCTGGTAGGCGTTCTCGGCGATCTCGGCCCGCACCTCCGCGAGCGCCTGGTCGAGCCCCGTGG
This sequence comes from Candidatus Azotimanducaceae bacterium, assembly GCA_965248075.1. Lineage (GTDB taxonomy): Bacteria > Pseudomonadota > Gammaproteobacteria > Pseudomonadales > Azotimanducaceae > VXNE01. The sequence goes on from CBDFIL010000002.1 coordinate 527,210, forward strand.
TCAGCGGGTCGAGTGCGCGGGCTTCCTCGAGCAGTGCGAGCGCCTCGGACGATGCCCCGCGCAGGCGCGCGCGTTCGGCCTCGCGCAGGAGCGCGACGATCAGGGGCTGCAAGGCCGTGCGGGCAAGGCCGGCGCGTGCTGCCACGGACTCCGGGTGGATGGCGAGTGCCGCTTCGAAAGTCGCGCTGGCGGCGTCGGTACGGCGCTCGGCGAGGGCGGCCCTGCCGCGCTCGATCGCCTCGGAGAAGAGCGTCTCGCCGCGTTCGCGCAGGCTCTCGAGGTCCGCTGCCGCGGCAACATACTGGTCCAGGGCCTCCTCGTAGCTGCCCGTCAGGAACAGCTTGTCCGCCTCCACGGCCCGGTCGAGGGCGGCCTCGAACTCGGCCGCACCCCAGGCGTCGACGTGCATCGTCTCTTCGAGCAGTTGCTGGGATTCGACGAGTCGACCCAGGGCTTCGCGGGCCTTGGCCTCGGCACGTTCGAGTTCGAGCTGCCGGTAGGGAGGTACGACCACCGCACTGACGCCGCCCTCCTGCGCGGCGGCCTCGCTCGGGACGCCCTCGGTTTCGGCGCGGGGCGCGGTCGGCGCCTGGACGCGGTCCGGGAGGGCGAACACGATCCAGGCAAGGGCCGCCGCCAGTACGGCAACGAGGCCGGCGAAGGACAGGGTCCGGGCGGAAGGCAGCGGATTTCGCGCGTGGCTCCGCCCCCCCGTGGACAGGGGCGTGGCAGTCGGCACGATCGTTACGCGGTCGGCTGGTTCAGGTTGGGTCATCGCCGGTTCGAGCGACCGGGATGGCACGCGCGTCCTCGCCATCCCCGGCTTCGTCCGCGAGCTCCGGACCGGGTGCGAGGCCGATTTCCTCGAGGTACACCTTCGCCAGGATGCGTCGGAGCTCTTCGTATTGCTGGTCGACCGTCCCCTGCAGACGCAGCGTCTGGTTCTCCAGCTCGATGGTGTGCGGAACGATCTCGGCTTCCGCGGAGATGCCCAGTTCCTGCAGCATGTCGGCCTGCACCCTGGCCTGGGCGTACTTGTCGATGGCGCTCTTCAGGAGCCCTGCGCCGCCGATGATGCTGACGATGCCGCCGTAGCGCGTGGCGATGCGATCCCCCTGCGTCTGCGCGGCAATACCGCCGATGACCGCTGCGGAGCCGGCCAACATGCGCGATCGGGCCTGCTGGCGGGCGCGCTTGTAGGCGATAGCCTCGTCGTAGGTGGCACGGCGCCAGTTCTGGTAGGGCTCGAACATGCTGGCGCTGAACGTCTCGTAGTATTCGTCGAGCGTGTCGATGAACAGGTACTCCCGCTCCCGGATCTGCCGGACGCGGCCGAGCATGGGATCGGCGGCGGCGGGGAGCCGTGCGAGCTCGAACTCACCGGAGCGGGTGCGCACGACGTACTCGGAAAAGGCGTCGGGAGCAAAGTCCCGGGCGAACTGCATCTCCGCCGTGGTACGGATCGCGCGGATGTCTTCCGGCGACAACGTCTTCAGGTAGGCCAGCATGTCGTCGGCGAGCATGCGGTAGGCGCTCTGGAAGGGATCGATGTCCCGCGGCACCCTGCTTTCGTAGGCGTAGGCGCTCGCCAGGCTCTCGTAGTCGCGCTCGAACCACGTGCGGCCCCGGGCGTCCACCGCTCGCGCGCGCAGCGTCATGCTCTCGCCGTCGGAGTGCAGAATGGTGCCGGTCACGGTCACGTCCACGGCATTCGTGGGCCGCGGGACGACCCGCACGGCGCCCCAGTTGCCCGTCGACTGCAGCAGGTTCTTGAAGAAGAAGGCCATGTAGTTGCCTTCGGCGCGCCGCACTTCGGGCTGGATGTTCGCGGCCACCTGTTCGTCGTATTCCTCGGGCACGTTGGCATCGAAGGTGGCGACCCCCACGTCGAGGAGCAGGTCTTCCGGAACGTCCCAGGCGAGCCGCTCGGGCGGTGTCATGTCGACCACGCGCACGGTCTCGCTGACACAGGCGGTCAGCGCGAAGGCCAGCAGCAGCGGCCAGGACTTCGTGTGGTGGGTTCGGGCGCTCACTTGCCGCATCCCAGCCGCCGGTAGTCCTCCCAGAGACCCTCCCGAAGGTCCGTGTCCGTTTCGGCGATGGCGGCTTCACGCAACTGCCGGCAGACGACGTCGTCGTCCCTGGCGTCCGCGACGTCGGGCGGTAGGGGCGCGGCGGGCACGGGCGGAGGGGCTTGGGGCGGACGGTTGCCGGGGCGTCGGCGACCCTCGCCCTCGGGCATGGCGCCGCGCTCCGTGGAATCCGCGTCGCCACTCGAAGGTGTCGGGGTTCCTCGCTCGTCCTCGTCGCCGCCGCTCGGCAGGGCGACGCGGCCGTGTTGCCCGGCGGTCTCGTTGCGGCGCACGCGCACGTCCGCACGCTCCGCGAGAATCTGGCCGTCGAGGACGCCGATCGCGTCTTCGAACTCGCCCTGCGCGCCGGGGATGCCACGCGGTCCGTCTCCGGCCTGGGGATCTTCATCCGATTCGCTGCCAGGGAGCCCGCCCGCCTCGCTCCCCGGTAGTCCGGCTGCGCCGTCGAGGTCGCCTTCGCCTTCGCTCCCGGGGGGCTGCGGAATACCGGGGAGCCCGGGCGCGCCGGGATCCTCGTTGCTCGACTCCCAACCGTCGTCGTCTCCGGACTGCGGCTGGTCCGCCCTGTCGGAACCGGGCCTCGAGTCTCCCGGAGTTCCGCCGTCGGGCGTGCCGGCGTCCGGGCGCCCGGCCGCGGGATCGCTCGACGGACGCTCGCCAGGTCGGTCTCCCGGAGTGGGAATCGGCACGGACGGGCCTTGCTCCGGTGATCCCGGCCGGCCCGGCTCGGATTGACCGGACGGATCCCGGGACGGGCTGGGACTCGGGATGGAGTCGCTGGACGAACTGGGTACCGACGGCTGCGACGGGCTCGGTGTCGAGCGGCTCGAAGGACTCGGCATCGATGGCTGCGAAGGCCGGGGTATCGATTGGCTCGACGGACTCGGCAGCGAGGGCCTGGACGGGCTCGATGGACTCGACGGGCTCGGCAGCGATGGCCTGGACGGGCTCGACGGACTCGAGGGGCTCGGCATGGACGGCCTCGATGGCCGCGACGGGCTCGGCATCGATGGCCGCGACGGGCTCGGCAGCGACGGCGAACTCGATGGCGAGGGCATGCTCGGCGGTCGGGTGGGTTGCGGCATGCTGACCGGGGACGAACACGCGGCCAGGGCGACGATCGCCACCCATGCCGGGAGCCGGCCCAGTACGCCGGCTACGGCCGGTGCCCGCGATGTGCGCGCACCGACTTCGGGAATGCTCTGGATGGTCGATCTCATGGCCGGTTCGCCGCTCGTGTCTGCATCATAACGGAAGGGGCCGCCGTCCCGGAATGTGCCGAGAGCCCCGTCGCCCGTGCCCTGCGCCGTCGCGTCCGCACGGGGAACGATACACCGCAGACCTGAACGGCGCCTGAATATCGACAGGCGGACCGCTGACACCAGACGGAGGGTGCGGGTGGGGGGTAGCCGCGCCGTTCTCCGCAGGTGACAGGACATCGAACTCGACATCCCCGTGGCGATAGCCCGCATTTCTCACCAGGGGCCGTGATGATCGCGGAGGATTTTGGTCCTGTGCGCACGACGCTTGCGTCGCGCTCGCCGACCGAAAGCATAGCGGGACTCCAATCTTGCGAGGGGCAGGCCCCTCGGGCTCCCCGGCTGAAGGCTCCGCTTGAGGGAGCACGTGCGCAAGCACGGGCCCGTGTGTACACGGGGCCAAAAGACCCGCGAGGGCGCGGCCAGCGCAGTTCGCAATCGGCACGATCATCGACATCGCGGTCAACTTCGTGAAACCCAAGAGCTTTTTGACGCCGACAAGCGGCCTGGTGAGAAATGCGGGCTACGGTGCGTCGCTCTCGTCCGGCACGTAGAGGAAGTTGTACTGCACGCGCACGTCTTCCATGGCGATCGGGTCCGCGTCCACGAAGGCCGGCCGATAACGCGCCCGGCGCACCAGCTTGCGCACCTTGAAGTCCATCAGGCCGTTGGGCTCGGACCGCACGGTATCCAGCTGGTTGACGACGCCTCGATCCGTGACGGAGAGCGCCAGTTCGACGACGCCGCTCTGTGGTTCGCCACGGGCATCGGACGGCGGTTTCGGATTGGGAGGGAACGGCAGGTACAGGGGCGTCGGGGACGCGAAGACGCCGTCGAGCCGTGTCGTGTCGGTCTCCAGCAGTTGCCACACGCGCTCATAGAGCGCGAACGCGCGGTCGTGTTTCTCGAACAGGAGGTACCAGTCCGCGAGCTCGAGCATCGCCTCGGCGATGTCGACCTGCGTCGCGTCCGGATCGGCCTGCCTCAGGTTCACGACGGCGATGAGCGCGCGTTCGCCCGGCGCGAAGTTGTTGATGGTCATCGAGCGGTTGCGCGCGCTGTCCCGAAAGGCCGTGGAAGCCGGCCGGTTGCGCGTGGCGCTCAGGTTGCGCGGGAAGCGCTCGTCGCGGAACGTGGCCGCGACGCCCCGCAGCGCCCGGATCGCGCGCGGGTCGCCGGGTGGGAGGTCGCGGGTGGTGATGGTGACGGCGCGGTCGAACACGCGACGGGCGGAGAAGACGCGGTGGTTGTCGTGATACCAGTCGGCCAGGGCGAACAGTCCCGGCACGAGCCTGCGGTCGTCGGAGCCGTATGCGCGGAGGAGGACGTTGAAGGCGTACTCGTGGCGCGCGTCCGCGGTGGCGATGTCGCCCATCGTCGCGTGCACGAGCGCTTCGCGGTAGACGATCTCCACCTGGCTCGGGTCGAAGAGGCCGTGGTTGACGCGCGCCACGTGCAAGGCCCGGTCGTAGGCGTCGAGGGCGCCCGGGGCGTCGCCGAGACCGAGTCGTGCGTCCCCGAGCAGCGTCAGCGGACGGGTGAGTTCGGGGTCGTAGCGGTAGGAGCGATCCTCGATCTCTTCGACGAGTCGCTCGGCGCCGGTCGCGGCGTCGGCGAACTCGCTGGCGGTGAGCTGAAGCTCGATGCGCGCCTCGACGCCGTCGGCCTCGAGGGCTTCCTGGATCGTTTCCTCGGCAGCCACGGTCGCGACAGCGCAGCAGGCGGCGAGGAATGCCGCGCGGCAACTCATCGACGATGTCCGACTTGCGCCATGGTTCGAATGCCGGATACAGCCGGTGGTTCCGGGAGTGTCCTGCCCGCGCCCGGGAGAGTCAAGACGCCCGGGGCGCCCGGAAAGCCCCCGGGACGCGGCCCGGGGGCCTGTGCCGGGCCGGAAGGGTGGGATGCGCGCAACTCGGCTCCACTCGCCAACTGGGGACGGCTATCATCGCGGCCTTCGTCGGCCATCGCTGCTTCCGCCCATGTCGGACCCCCAATACGAGATCGACGCCACCGGGCTCGTGTGTCCCGAGCCACTCATGATCGTGCGCAACCGCGTGCGCGAAATGCGTCCCGGCGAAAGGGTCCGCATCCTGGCCACCGACCCGTCCACGACGCGGGACTTCCGGAATTTCTGTCGTTTCCTCGGCCACCGTCTGGAAGAGCTCGGCACGACCGGGGACCGCCTGGAGTTCGTGATCGAGAAGGGGCGGTAGTGTTCCCCACAAACGCGTCTGGCGGAACGCCGGCCATCCCGACCGCAAGGACCGTGGACGTTGCCTGAACGCTGCGACGCGGTGGTGATCGGCGCGGGCGCGCTGGGACTTGCGGTGGGTCGCGAACTGGCCATGGCCGGTCGCGAAGTGCTCGTGCTCGAGCGCAACGAAGCCGTGGGCGCGGAGACGAGCAGCCGCAACTCCGAGGTGATCCATGCCGGCATCTACTATCCCACGGGGTCGGTGAAGGCCGAGACCTGCGTGCGCGGCAAGGCGCTGCTGTATGAGTACTGTGCGAGCCACGCGGTGCCGCATGAGCGGGTCGGCAAGATCATCGTCGCCACGTCCGAGGGCCAGTTCGATGTCCTGCGCGCCTACCAGCGCCAGGCGCTGGCGAACGGGGTGGGCGAGTTGCCGTGGCTCGATGCCGCGGCGGTGGAACGCCTCGAGCCGTCCGTGCGTTGCCTCGCGGGCGTCTACTCCGAGACCACCGGGATCATCGACAGTCATGCCCTGATGCTCGTCCTGCAAGGGGACCTCGAGGCGCAGGGGGGCGTCGTGTCCCTCCGCACGGAGGTGACCGGACTCGGACGGGACGGCGCACGCGTGCGCGTGCGCTCGGGGGACTTCGAACTGTCCGCCGGGACGGTGGTGAATGCGGCGGGCCTGTTCGCCCCGGGCCTCGCCCGCGCGCTGGGCGGAAGTCACCGGGGCTACTACGCGAAGGGGCACTACTACGCGCTCTCCGGCAAGAGTCCGTTCTCGCGGCTCGTCTACCCGGTGGCCGAGCCTGGGGGGCTCGGCGTCCACGTCACGCTGGACCTCGCGGGCCAGGCCCGTTTCGGGCCGGACGTCGTGTGGATCGACGAGGTGGACTACGACTTCGACGCGTCGAACCGGGATCGCTTCGTCGAGGCGATCCGCCGCTATTACCCGGGGCTCGATGCGGACCGGTTGCATCCGAGCTACACCGGCATCCGTCCGAAGCTCGTGCCGCAGGGCGCGCCGGCCGGGGATTTCGTGATCGAGGGCCCGGCCGATCACGGCATTCCGGGGTTCGTCAATCTGCTGGGTATCGAATCGCCCGGCTTGACCGCGGCCCTCGCGATCGCGCAGGGAGTGCGGCGCACCGTGCAGATGGAGCCGTCGGTCTGACGGGGGGCCGTCCGCTCAGGATTGGCGATACGTCGCCAGGAAGCGCGCGAGCCGCTCCATGGCGTCGGTCAACTCGTCCGGGTGAGGGAGGAAGACCAGCCGGAGGTGATCGGGTTCGGGCCAGTGGAAGCCCGTCCCCTGGACCACCAGGAGCTTCTCCTTGCGCAGGAGGTCCAGGGCGAACCGCTCGTCGTCCACGATGCCGAACCGCGCCGTATCCAGTTTCGGGAAGAGGTACAAGGCCCCGGACGGCTTGACGCAGCTCACGCCGTCGATGGCGTCGAGCAGGGCATGCGCGTGGTTGCGTTGTTCGCAGAGTCGTCCGCCCGGCGCGACGAGTGCCTCGATGCTCTGGGTGCCGCCGAGGGCGGTCTGGACCGCATGCTGGGTGGGTACGTTGGCGCACAGCCGCATGGAGGCGAGGATGTCGAGCCCCTCGATGTAGTCGAGGGCGCGGTGCCGCGCGCCGCTGACCACCATCCAGCCCGTGCGGAAACCGGCGGCCCGATAGGCCTTGGAGAGGCCGTTGAAGGTGACGGTCAGGACATCCGCGGAGATGGACGCCGCGGGGACGTACTCGGCGTCGTCATAGATCACCTTGGCATAGATCTCGTCGGCGAACACGATGAGGTCGCGTGCCTCGGCCCATCGCACCAGCTCCGTCACGCATGCCCGGTCGTACACGGCGCCGGTGGGGTTGTTCGGATTGATGATCACGAGGGCCTTGGTGCGACGTGTCGTGAGTGCCCGCACCTGGTCGAGGTCCGGCATCCAGTCGGACCCCTCGTCGCAGCGGTAGTGCACGGGTACACCGCCGGCCAGCCGCACCGCGGCCGTCCAGAGCGGGTAGTCGGGGCTGGGCAGCAACACCTCATCGCCGTTGTCGAGCAACCCCTGCATGGACATGACGATGAGCTCGCTCGCGCCGTTGCCGATGTAGACGTCGTCTACGTCGACGTCCGGGATGCCGATCTGCTGGCAGTGCTGCATGACTGCCTTGCGCGCCGAGTACAGGCCTTTCGCGTCACAGTACCCCTGGCTCGCCGGCAGGTTGCGCATGACGTCGCGGAGAATTTCCTCTGGCGCGTCGAAGCCGAACGGGGCGGGATTGCCGATGTGGAGCTTGACAATATGATGGCCCTCGTCCTCCAGCCGCTGCGCCTCGGCCGGCACGGGCCCCCGGATATCGTAGTAGACGTCGGCGAGCTTCTCCGACTTGGCAAAGTGCCGACGCGGCTGCGGCAGCTCCGTGATGCGGCTGTCGAGCGCGGTTTCGTCTTGCACGGTGCGTGGCCCTGCGTGAGAATCGCCCGCGAGCGAGGTCGGCGGATGTTACCAGCCGTGTCAATAGTCCGGGAGGAGTGTGCGCAATGGCCAGGGTCGAGAAAACGGAAGAGGAATGGCGGGGCCAAATGACGCCACGTGACTTCGAAGTCACACGGCGCGCGGGCACCGAGCCGCCGTTCACGGGGGTCTACTGGGATACGAAGACGCCGGGGGTCTACAACTGCAAGTGCTGCGACGCACCGCTGTTCGACTCGGGCACCAAGTACGACTCCGGTTGCGGCTGGCCGAGCTTCTACCAGCCCATCTCCGGGGAGGCCGTGACCACGCGCGAGGACGACTCGCTCTTCATGCGCCGCATCGAAGTGCTCTGCGCGGCCTGCGATGCCCACCTGGGGCATGTCTTCCCGGACGGGCCGGCGCCCACCGGGTTGCGGTTCTGCATGAACTCGGCCTCGCTCGACCTCGCCGCCGAGGTGGAGGAGACCGAGGGCGGTTGATGGGGGGCAGGGCTCGCCCCATCGGCTGGCGCCACCCGGGTCCGACGAGACGGTAGGGGACGGGCTTGTCCCGTCCCGTCGCCAAGGGCTTGCACGGGCTCGACACGGGCGACGACAAGCGTCGCCCCTACGCGTCCCGTGCCCCCGAATCAGCCGCCAAGCCCGGCGCGGGCGACCAAAACGCTGTTGTCTTGCGATCCCGATCAAGCCCGGGGAGGGCCTTGATCAGAGGTTCCCTAGAACCCCGCCGCCAGGCCCTCCTTGCGGTGATCCGAGGCCGCGCAGTAGCCGTCCGCCAGGCGCAGGATAAGTTGCGCGCCGCCGAACATCGGCGGCTCCGCCGACACGACGCGGTGGCCGCGTTGGCGTAAGTCCGCCGCGACCTCTGCCGGAAAGCCGGTCTCCAGGGCGAGCGTATAGTCCGGCATGACCTGCCAGCGGGGCGCGTCCGAAGCAGCCTGCGGGTTCTCGTCGAGGTCGAACATCCGGTGCACCATCTGCACGTGCCCCTGGTGCTGCATGTGTCCGCCCATGAGACCGAAGCTGACGCGCGGGGCGCCGTCCTCGGTGACGAAGCCGGGGATGATAGTGTGATACGGCCGCTTGCCCCCCGCCACCCGGTTGGGGTGTCCCGCCGCGAGGCTGAAGCCGCGCCCGCGGTTCTGCATGGCGATGCCGGTGCCGGGGATGACGATGCCGGACCCGAATCCCATGTAGTTGGACTGGATGAAGCTGACCATCCGTCCCTCGGCGTCGGCGGCCGTCAGGGTCACGGTGTCGTGGCTGGCAGGCAGCGTGACGGGCGGTAGCGGAGCGGCCTCGGAGGTGATGCTCCGAGCGGCCCGCTCGATGGAACCCGGCTCCAGCAGCGCTTCCGGCGGCGTCGTCATCGCTCGCGGATCCGCGAAGTGGTCGAAGGCGGCGCGGATGGCGATCTTCATGGCTTCCACCTGCCGATGCACGGACTCGGCGCTGTTGGCCGGCAGTCCGGGCAGGTCGAGATGGGCGAGGATCGCGAGGGCGATCTGGGCGGCAAGTCCCTGACCGTTTGGCGGGATTTCGTGCAGCGTGACGTGGCCGTAGTCCTGGGCGATGGGCGTGACCCAGTCGACCCTGTGCGCGGCGAGGTCCTCGCGCGTCATCGCGCCGCCGGCGCCCGCTGCCGCGTCCGCGATGGCGTCGGCCAGTGCACCCCGGTAAAAGGCCTGGCCGCGACTCTGTGCGATCGACTCCAGGGTGGCGGCGAGTTCCGGGCGGACGCAGCGCTCGCCGGCTTCGGGCGCTCGGCCGCGGGGTGCAAAGTGCGCGTGGAAGTCTTCGAACTCCGAGTAGACATCGAGGGCGGCGCGCCAGTGCCCGGCGGTGATGTGGCCCACCTGAAAGCCATCGCGGGCGTAACGGATGGCGTCCGTGAACAGGGCCTCGAAGGGGAGCGCGCCGAAACGCTCCCACAGGGCTGCCCAGGCGCTCACGGCACCGGGCACGGTCACTGCATCCCACCCCAGCGACGGCATTTCCGCACGGCTGCCGAAATGAGCCGGATCCCAGGCGCGCGGTGCCCGCCCGGAAGCGTTCAACCCGTGCAGCGCCGCGCCGTCCCAGACGATGGCGAACGCGTCGCTGCCCACCCCGTTCATGTTGGGCTCGACGACGGTGAGCGTGATGGCGGTGGCGAGCGCGGCGTCGACGGCGTTGCCCCCGCGCCGCAGCGCCTCGATCCCCGCGGCCGTCGCGAGGGGCTGCGACGAGGCCACGACGTTGGCGGCAAGGACCGGGGCGCGGCGCGAGGAATAGGGGAAGGTCCAGTTCGGCATGGCGGGAACTCGCTGGGGAATCCCGGCACGTTATGCGGGCCGGTGCCTCGAGACAAGACTGCGCGCGCGAACTACGTTCGCGCTGGGAGTTTCGCTGGCGCGAAACTCCCGTGGAGCCAAATGCTGCTGCGCCGTCCAGGCGGTGTGCAGGACCCGAAGTCCGACACGCTGTCAGCGGCCCGAGCGCAGCAGGTTCGCCGGGGCGTACTGGTCCGTCAACGGACGTTTCGTGCGATCCCATCGGGGATCGCGGTCGAAGTTATCCGGGAAGGTCCTGACCGGGACGCCGTACGGCTCAAGGCGCTTGTACCAGGCATCCGCCGCCTGCTGCAGCGCGTCCCGGTCCGGCAATGGGGCAGGCGAGGCCAGCAGGATACGGTTCAGGCTGAAGTCGGCCGTGAAGTTGATGAACGGGCCGAACGCCTGGAACCAGGTCTCGGACTCGTGGTCGCGCAGGGTGCTGTCCCGAAAGGTGTTCGCGGCGACGACGCCGGACGGCGTCAGGAGCGCGCGGATTTCCCGAAAGTACTCGAGGGTCATCAGGTGCTCCGGAATGTAGTCTCCACCGAAGGCGTCGAGGACGATGAGGTCGTACCGTCGGGGCCGGCGTTGGGCGCGACGCGTGAATACTCGGGCGTCCGAAACCACCACGCGTGTGTTGGCCGCGGGACGGAACGCGAAGAACCGCTCGGCCACTTCGACGACGGCCGGGTCGATCTCCACCACGTCGATACGGGCATCCGGCAGGAGTTCCGCGAATGCCACGGGCAGTACGCCGCCGCCGAGGCCGACCACCAGGACGGTCGCGGGGTCCGGCACGAGGAGTAGGGCGCCGAGCAGCATCCGCGTGTAGGAGAGGACCAGCCTGCGGGGGCGCTCTCGATCGATGCAGGACTGGTTGTACACCTCGGCGCGGGTCTCGAACTGCATGCACCGTTGGCCGTGCCGCTCCGTCACCAGGATCGTCTGGTAGAGCGACTGCTGGCGATGGATCACCTGGCCCTCGGCCGCCCAGGTGAGGGCGAGCGCAAGGACCGCGAGGGCGGCGGCATGGCGGCGGGATCGACCGGCGGCGCGACGCCGATGAGGGGGAGACAACGCCTTCACGATGCCCGTGCGCCGGCGAAGGCGACCGCGCCGAGGACCACGAGCGTGGCGGCAAGCCCCGTCAGGATCGTGCCCACTTCGAACCACAGCACGAAATAGAAGGACGTGCCGAGCGTGCCGACGGCGCTGCCGAGGGTCGAGACAAAATAGAGGGTGCCGGCCACCCGGCCGGATTCCGGCGCGTCGCGCACGAGGAGACGCACCGCGTAGGGCGAGATCATGCCGAGCACCGCGGTCGGGATGGCGAAGAGGACGAGCGCTGCGACCAGTGAGCCGTAGCGGGGATCTTCGATGTGCTCGAAGATCCAGGCCATCGCGGGTTCGGCGGCCGCGACCAGCGGGTAGAGCAGTACCGCCGCCGCGAGGAAGGCCGCACCGAGCTTGTCGAGACCCGGACGGTACAGCGACAGGCGGCCGCCGAGCAGGTAGCCTACCGACAGCGACAGCATGAACACCGTGATGATGCTGCCCCAGACGTGGATGCTGCCGCCGAACCACGGCGCCAGCACCCGGCCGCCGAGCAACTCGAGGGACATGATCACGAACCCGCCCCCGAACGCGGCGACGTGGACCGCGGTCCTGCGCGGATGGAACAATAGATCCCGGCAACGCGAGTGGGCGACCGGCGTGGCCGGAGATCGGATGGGGGCGTCGGAGCCGACGGCTTCCGGCGTTCGGGTCATGACGGCCGCTTGAGACGCCGCGCTACCCGTGGGCCGCCGCGGCAGGACGGCGAGGACGTCCGGCGACGGCAGGGCAGGTCGGCAACAGGGAGAACGCGATGCACATCGGGACTTCGATACGCAACATGGGGGAGCAGGCCGTGCCCGAGGTCATGGGCCGCTGCGCGGCACTGGCCGAAGCGGCCGGCCTCGAGTCGGCATGGGTGGTGGACCATCTGGCGATCCCGCCCGATGACGCGGAGGGCTCGGGGGGACGCTACCTCGACCCGCTCATCGCGCTCGCCTGGCTCGCCGGTGCGACGCAACGCATCCGTCTCGGGGTCGGCGTGCTCATCCTGCCGTATCGCTCGGCGCTGCCGACGGTCAAGCAGATCGCCACCCTGCAGGAACTCTCGGGTGAACGGTTGATCGTGGGTGCCGGAGTGGGCTGGATGGAGCCCGAGTTTCGCGCCCTGGGCGTCGATCCCAGGCAGCGCGGCAAGATCACCGACGCGGTGCTTGATCTGCTCGATCGATGCTTCGCCGGGGACGTGGTGACCGAGAACGGGCAGCCGTTCCTGTTCCGTCCACGCCCGCGCAAGCCGCCGGTCCTGATCGGCGGCGGGCCGCCGCACGCGCTCGAGCGCGCGGCCCGGTACGGAGACGGCTGGCTGCCGATGGCGCTGGCCCCGGAGAAGCTCGCACGGCACATGGCCACCTATCGCGCGCTCTGCGCGGAGGCGGGGCGTGCGGCGGGGTCGGCCACGGTGCTGGGCGCGCTGCCCCTCGCGGATCCGGTGGCAGCCGCCGAGCGGCTGGCTGCCTACGCGGAAGCGGGGGCGGAGCGTTTCGTCCACGGCACCCGCTACGAAGGGATGGATGCGTACCGGGACATGGTCGAACGGTTGGCGCAACTCTCCGGCTGAGCCCACCGGAAGAGGATCGACGCAGAAACGCTCACAATATCGGAACATCAAATACTTAAGGGTATTTGTTCACGTTAAGTCTCGTCCGTGAAACAGCTTGCCCGACCTGGCGAGAGGGGCGCGCCGGCGCGTGGGCCACTGCCGACGCGTCGGTCGACATCCGCTAACGGCCTGTCCAGTTCGGCGGACGCTTCTCGGAGAACGCCTTCGGACCCTCGATGAAGTCCGCGCTGCGGGACATGGTGCGCACGGAGTCGTACGACATTTCCATCGACTCCCGGAGTGAGGCGACATCCAGGCTGCGCTGCACGACGTCCTTGCTTGCGCGAATCGACAGCGGCGCGCACTCGCACGTCCAGCCGGCCCACTTGCGCGCCTCGTCCATGAGTTGGTCGTGCGGCACGACGGTGTTGACGAAGCCGAGTTCGTACCCCTCCCGCGCGGACACGTGTCGTCCGGTGAGGATCATGCCGAGGGCGCGCTTCGAGCCGATCTGGCGCGGCAGCCGTTGCAGGCCCCCGGCGAGCGCGGCGAGACCGACCTTGGGTTCCGGCAGTGCGAAGAGCGCGTTCTCGGAGGCGATGATGATGTCGCACGCCAGGGCGATCTCGAAGCCGCCACCCATCGACACTCCATTGACGGCGGCGATGACGGGCTTGGCGAGGTCGAAGCGTGAAGTGAGACCGCCGAAGCCGCGCGGCGTGGGGACACGCTCCCCGCCCTCGGCCTGGTACCGCAAGTCGTTGCCCGCGCTGAATCCGCGCCCGGCGCCGGTGATGATGGCCACCCACATGTCGTCGTCCCGGGCGTAGTCGTCGAACACGTCGCCGAGTTCCGCATTGGCGGGCGGATGCAGGGCGTTCAGACGCTCGGGTCGGTTCAGTGTGACCGTCATGATGTGGTCGGCCTTGTCGACTGTGCAGAATTCCATCGGCTCTCTCTTCCACGGAACAAAAACGAGACGCGGAGCCTAAGCGACCGGAGGCGTTTGGTCCATGGAGCGCGCCTGCCGGGCACGGGCCATAATCGGGACACACGTCGCCGTTCAGGACACACGCAGTGAACGGAATCCCCAACCGCCAGGTTCCTCCCGGGTCGAGAGTGAGCGCCTTGCGAACCGGTCGGAGTCGGTGTCCTCGATGAAGGTGGTCGTGCGATGGCGGGATTGGCGGGCGACGCTCACGCGTGCGGTGCTGTGCACGAGCGCCGTACTCATGTCCGTTGCACTGGTCGTCGGGTGCGGCGGCGTCGAGTACCGTCAACTCGGCGGGCCGACGATGGGCACGTCGTACCGGGTCATCGCGCGCTGCGTCCCGGCGCTGGAAGCAACGGCGGTCGCCACGGTACTCGATGCGGTCAACGCGTCGATGTCGAACTGGGATGCGGACTCGGAGATCGCACGGTTCAACCGGGCTCCGACCGGTGCGTGGGTGACCGTGTCGCCGCCCCTGGCCGCGGTGATGAGTGCTGCCCTGGAGCTTTCTGCCGTCTCCGGTGGCGCCTTCGATGTGACGGTGGGTGCCCTGGTGGACGCGTGGGGTTTCGGCCCGGCGGGCGACGCTGCGGTGGGTCGGCCCGCGCCCGACGCACCCCGGCCAGTGACGGGCCACGGCTTCCTTGAATTGGCCGGCGACAGGGTACGCAAGTCCGCCGCCGTGCGCGTCGATCTGTCCGCGATCGCGAAGGGATACGGTGTGGATGCGGTGGCCGCAGCGCTCGATGGCCGGGGCTGCAGCGACTATCTCGTCGAGATCGGCGGCGAGGTCCGTGTGCGGGGCGGTAGCCCGGCGGCGCGCCCGTGGCGGGTCGCCATCGAGTCGCCGCAGCCCGGGGCGGCTCCGCACCGCGTGCTGGCGTTGACGGACTTGGCTGTGGCGACATCCGGCGATTACCGGAACGCCGTCGCACGCGACGGAGTCCGCTTCTCGCACATTCTGGATCCGGTGACCGGGGCCCCGGTACGACACCCGCTCGCCTCCGCGACCGTGGTGCACGAGTCGGCGATGTGGGCAGACGGTTACGCAACGCTCATCCACGTGCTGGGCCCGGACGAGGGGTTGGCGTTTGCCCAAACGCAGGGCCTCGCGGCGTACCTCATCGTGCGACGGGAAGGCGGGCTCGAGAGCAGCATGACTCCCGGCATGGCAGCCTACTTCCTGCATTAGGGCCTGTTAACACTGCATGAGCGGGCTCTGCCGAGAGTCGTTTTTTCGTCCAGCAAGGCGGAGCGAGCGTGGTGTGGTCCCTCCACATGAGGGAGCGACAACGCCGCTGGCGGGAAAACCGACTCGGCCCTTCGGGTCGGGTCTGAAACAGCATGCTCATGCAGTGTTAACAGGCCCTAGACCAGGCGGTCCGGAAGGGCCCGGATTCCCGCGAGCCGGTCTCAGTCCCGCCGCCGAGTGCGCCCTCGAGGCCTGGGCGGCCCTCCCGAATACGCGCGACGGCGTGCTTCGCGTGCGATGGCCGTCGCGATCGCTTCCTCGCGAGGGGTGACGAGGTCGCCCCGCAGTGTCAGACCGTGTTGGGTCAGCAGTCGATCCATCGCGTCTGCGTGATCCTCCACCTCGCCGTCGGCCAGAATATGGCGGACTGGCTCCCCGGCCCCGTCGAGGGCGCGCGCGACCAGCAGCGTGCGGTGGCAATGCAGCGGCTCCCGCTCAGCGCACATCAGGGCGACCCGGTGACGCCCGGCCAAGTCGAGCACGCTCTCGAGCGCGTTCCGGAAGGCCTCGGTTCGTGCGACGCGGTCGTAGCGAACACGGCCGTCCTCGTAACAGGCGGGATCGGTTGGGCGTCCGCCGAGGGCGTCGCCGAGATGGAGGTAGGTGATCCCCGCCTCGACCATCGTCCGATCGAGAGTCTGCCGGTTGAACTGTGGCTGGAAGCGGCTGTATGGGGACGAGCGGACGTCCACCAGTGCGGTGACGACGTGCTTGCCCAGCAGGCCAAGGAACGCCGCCAGCGAATGATTCGAGTGTCCGATGGTGAGGATGGCGTCACGGGTCATGGCTACCTCATGGGCCGCTGCCTGGCAGTGTGCAACGGGGCCGCTGACGTCGGTTGGATTGCCCGACCCGCCGGTCGCCCGTTCGTGACCCGGCAATATACCGGCATCTGGCGGCGGCCGGCCCTGGGCCGGGGTGGCGTTGCAGGGCCGTGTGTCCCGCGGGGCGCCCTGCCCGCGGGGGCGAATGGTGCCTCTGGTACCATGCGACGCCTCCGTTTTCGAGCGCGCCGCCGGACCGTTCCTTGTTTCGCCCGCTTGCCGTCAATATCGGGATCCGCTACGCGAGATCCCGGCACAACTTCCTTTCCTTTGTCAGCGCCATGGCGCTGGCGGGACTCGCGCTCTCGGTGGGAGTGCTGCTGTACGTGCAGGCTGTGGTGCACGGCTTCGAGCGCGAACTGGAACAGCGGATCCTGGGGGTGGTGCCGCACTTCACACTCTTCGGCCGCGACCCGCTGCACGATGCGGACGCGGTACGCGAGCGCGTGCTGGCGGTCCCCGGCGTGCGGTCGGCGACCCCTGTGGTGGTGGGCGCCGGCCTCGTTTCGACCGGGACCCGGATCGTGGGTGTCGAACTGAAGGGCGTGCGTCCCGAGGAGTACGGCTCCGTCATCGGCCGCTTCGTCGAGGGGGGCGAGCTGGCCGACCTGCGCCCGGGAGCTTTCCGGGTGCTGCTTGGCCACGGCGCAATGGAGAGCCTCGGATTGTCGGTCGGAGACCGTGTGACGGTCGTGCTTCCGTCCGGAGCCGTCACACCGTTCGGTGTGTTCCCCCGGCGCAAGACCCTGACCGTCGCCGCACGCGTGCGCACCGGGTCGCAGCTCGACGACCGGGCCGCGTACCTGCATGTGGACGACGCCCAACGCCTGTTCCGGATGGACGGGTCCTTTCACGGTGTGGAGGCGCGCGTGGACCGCGCGCTCAGGGCGCGTGAGATCGGCGAGACCGTACGCCGGGTCGCCGGTCTCGACCGCTTCGCCATGGTCACCTGGTTGCGCACCCACGGTCCCCTTTACCGCACGATCCGGGTGACCAAGGACATGATGTTCCTTATCTTTTCGCTGTTGGTGGGCGTCGCGGCGTTCAACGTGGTCTCCAGTCTGGTGATGATCGTCAACGAACGTCGGTCCGATGTCGCGATCCTCCGGACCATCGGCGGCCGGGCGAGTCTGATCGTCGTTTCCTTCGTCGTGCTCGGGCTCGTGATCACCGGCTTCGGGGTGGGGCTCGGACTCGCGTTGGGCTGGGGTCTGGGCGCCCTGACCGAGGACGGCTTTGTCTGGCTGCAGGACGCCTGGGGACGGCGCTTGATGGACGAGTATTTCGTGCACAGCCTACCGGTGCAGTTCGCGGCCGGCGACGTGGTGCGCGTCGCGGCGACGGCCCTCGGACTGGGCGTGCTCGCGACCCTGTGGCCGGCGTGGCGCGCGAGCCGCGTCAATCCGGCGGAGGTGCTGCGCCATGAATGACGCGCTGCCCCTCTGCTGCAGGGCACTCGTGAAGTCCTACGTCCAGGGGGCGACGCGGATCGAGGTGCTGACGGGCGTTGACCTCGATGTGGCCCCCGGAGAACGCCTCGCCATCGTGGGGCGATCGGGTTCCGGCAAGAGTACGCTCCTGCATCTGCTGGCCGGCCTGTTGGACCCGGACGATGGCGAGGTGCTGGTCTTCGGCGAGGACCTGACCGCCGCGAGTGCGGCGCGCCGCGCCGCGATTCGCAATGTGCACATGGGGTTCGTGTACCAGTTGCACCATCTGCTGCCGGAGTTCACGGCGCTCGAGAACGTTGCGATGCCGCGGCTCGTAGCGGGTGCATCGATGCGGCAGGTGGCCCCGGATGCGCGCGCGCTGCTCGCCTCGGTCGGCCTCGATGCCCGGGTGGAACATCGCCCGCACGAACTGTCGGGCGGGGAGAGACAGCGCGTTGCGA
The DNA here is from genome assembly GCA_965248075.1 of Candidatus Azotimanducaceae bacterium. Taxonomy (GTDB): domain Bacteria; phylum Pseudomonadota; class Gammaproteobacteria; order Pseudomonadales; family Azotimanducaceae; genus VXNE01. Next base: position 545,166 of record CBDFIL010000002.1, read on the forward strand.
TCGCGCGGGCGCTCGCCGGGACGCCAGCCGTGGTCCTGGCGGATGAACCGACGGGCAACCTCGATCGCCACAGCGCGGGGCGTGTCCTCGAAGCCATGGACGTGCTGGCGGCGTCGATGGAGACGGCATTCGTCGTCGTCACGCACGACGAGTCGCTGGCGCGGCGCATGGACCGTACCGTCGCGCTCGAAGAGGGCCGGCTGGTGCCATGAACGTCGCGCTGGCCGGTACCCTTGCGCGCCGCGTGTCCCGGGCGGGTCCGAGCCCTGGGGGGCGCTTGGCGTGAGCTTCGCCAACGTGGCATGGATGGCCGGCCGCTATCTCGCCTCGCGGCGCGATCCGCACGCGGCGTTCATCAACTGGGCTTCGTTTGCGGGGTTGACGGCGGGCGTGATGGTGCTGACGGTGGTCGCGAGTGTGATGAACGGTTTCGACCGGGAGTTGCGCACACGCCTGCTCGGAGTCGCTCCCCACGTGCTTGCGATACCGCCGGCCGACGACCCCGGGAACGCGCCAGAGGTCCCCCCGGGCGTGGTGTCGGTGACGCGCTTCTTCGAGGGCTCGGGCATGGTCGCCGCGCGCGGCGCCGTCAATCCGCTGGCCCTCTACGCGGTGGATGTCGACGGTGCAGCGGGTCTCGACCTGGTAGCAGGGCGCATGGTCGAAGGATCGGTCGACGACCTCCTCGGGCAGGCCGGCGGCATCGTGCTGGGCGCGCCGCTGGCCCGCCACCTCGGCCTCGAAGTCGGCGCACCGGTGATCCTCATCCTGACGATCCCCAGGGCCACCGGTGTGCAGGCGCGGGTGGAACGGTTCACCCTGCGCGGAACGTTCGAGGTGGGGGCGCAACCCGACTATTCGCTCGCCGTGCTGCGCCTCGCGGACGTTGCCGCCCGCGGTGTCGAGGCCGGCGGCATGATCGGCTGGCGCATGCAGTTGACCGAGCCGATGGGTGCCTCGGCGGTGGCGGCCGCCCTGCGGGAGACGCTGCCGCCGGGCTGGAGCGTGCGAACCTGGGCAGACGCGTATGGAGACCTGTTCCGGGCCGTCCGGCTGGAAAAGACCCTGATGTTCGTGTTCCTCGCCCTGGTCGTCGCCATCGCGGCATTCAACATGGTCTCCGGGCAGACCATGCTGGTGAACGACAAGCGCGCGGACATCGCGATGCTCGAGACGATGGGTGCCCCGGCGCGTTTCCTGGTGCAGGTGTTCCTGGTCCAGGGCCTCGCGGTGGCGGTGGCCGGAACCGCGATGGGGCTGGTGGTCGGGATGCTCATCGCCTGGAACGCGGGTCCTCTGGCGGGCGCTCTCTCGGGTGTGCTCGGCGGCAGCATCCTGGACGGCACGCCCTACGACGCGTTGCCCTCGGAGGTGCTGGTCACGGATATCGTGGCCATTGCGGCCCTGTCGCTCGGTTTGTGTTTCCTCGCCGTGTTGCGTCCGGCGTGGAAGGCGGTGGCGGCGAACCCGGCGCCCGCGCTGCACGCGGCCTGAAGGGCGACGCCTCGGCGTGGCCCGCGTCAACGCAAGGGCCGCTTCAGAGCTGGCCGGCAGTCTTGCGTTCCTCCGCGAACCGCGCGGCCCGTCGCAGGTCCCGGCATTGTCGCCACCGCCGTATGACGTGCAACCGCCACAACAGGCGGGCCGACAGCATCAGCGTGATACCACTCACCCAACCGCAGATGAAACTGCCGAGCAGCAGCGGCTGCCACAGCCGCAGCACTTGCCCGAACAGCGAATCCCAGGACAGCTCGAATTCGGTCACCGTCACTTCCGTCCCGAGGAGCCACGCGCCCAGGCGATAGGCGAAGAAGAACATCGGTGGAATGGTGATGGGATTGGTGACCTGGACCAGCACCAGGACGATGGGCAGGTTGCAGCGCAGCGCGATGGCCGCAGCCAGGGCGATGAGGGTCTGGCCGGGGATCGGAATGAAGGCGCAGAACAGCCCGACGAAACAGGCGTTGCCCACGGAGGCTCGGTGGAGATGCCAGAGGGACGGCTCATGCAGGAGATGTCGCACGGGTCGGAGCAGCCGACGCTCACGGATTGCGTCGGCTGTTGGCAGATACCGCTCGAAGAACCCGCGTGGCATAAGCCCATTATGCCCGGTCGAACCTTCGAAGACGTGTGCGCGGAGCGCTGATCGCATTCGCCGCGGGGGTGTTGGCCGCACACGCACATCCCATCTCGGAGGTCGCTGCAACGGTCCTGGGTGGGTCGTGCGCCGTGTTGCTTTTCGTGCGGGGTTGCCGAGTGCCGGCGGCGTTGGGGCTCGGTTGCGCGTGGACGGCGCTCGCCACTGGCGGCGAGCGTGTCGATGTGGGGGCAATGTGTCCTGGCGCTGCCAGCCTGGCGGTCGCGATTGTCGGCCTGCCCGTGCGCGAGGACGTGTCAACGCGTTTCGAGGGCCGCGTGTTGGCGCCGGCCCGATGCGGTCTCGCGCCGGGGGACCGATTGCGCCTGGCATGGACTCGATCGGACGCGCCGCTGCCCCGTCCGGGCCAGGTGTGGCGCGTGGAGGCGAAGCTCGATCGGGCCCGGGCTCATGCCAACCCGCACGGCTTCGACTATGAGCGCTGGTTGGCCGGCCACGGAGTCGTTGCGAGCGGCTATGTGATCGCCGCACATCTGGAGGCGGACAGACGCGATCGGGTGGACGACTATCGGCTCCGCCTGCGGGAGCGGGTCGAGAGCCTTGCGCTCGTGCACCGTGGGGCCATCCTGGCGCTCGCCACGGGCGATACCGCGCTGGTCTCGCAGGATGTCTGGCAGGGGTTTCGGGCCACGGGCACGGTCCACCTGCTGGTCATCTCCGGCTTGCACGTGGGCCTCTTGGCGGCGCTCGGCATGGGCGTCGGGAACGCCCTGGGGCGACTCCTGCCGAGCACGAGACGATGGCGGGCACGAGCTATGGGCGGGGCTGTCGCGCTGGCCACCGTCGTTGCGTATGCCACGGCGGCCGGATGGACGCTGTCGGTGACGCGGGCTGCGCTGATGGCATGCATGGGCGTCGTCGTGGCGACCGTCGGGCGGCGCGTGGCGGGCTCGGATGGACTGGCGTTGGCGCTGGCGGTGGTGCTCGCGGTGGACCCGCTGGCTGCCCTGGCGACGGGCTTCTGGCTCTCCTTCGCGGCGGTGGGGGTCCTGATCGCGTTTTTCGCCCCTCGGACGCAGCGCCGGCGGCCGCCGCCGATGGCCGGCGCCCATCCTCGTCGCTGGCCCGCGGTGCTGGCGATGATCCGTTACCGGGTGGGCGAGGTCGTGACGGCGCAACTCGTGGTCGCGGTCGCCTTCGCCCCCTTCCTGGGCATCTTCGTGGGCCACGTCCATCCGCTCGCGCCGCTCGTGAACCTGGTACTGATCCCGGTGGTGGGCCTGGTCGGGGCTCCATGCTCGGTCCTTGGGGTGCTGACGTTGCCCGTCGCGCCCGGGCTGGCGGAACCGCTCCTCGCGATCGCGGACCGGACCCTCGCCGGGGTTGTCTGGGTGATCGAACGGGCGGCCACGGTCGGGAACGTACCGGCGGGTTTCGGCGTCCCGCTCGTGTTGGCCGCCCTGTTGCTGTCCCTCGCCTTTCTGCTGCCGTGGTCGCGCTGGTCCCGGTGCGTCGTCGCATTGGGCGTGCTGGCGGCGGTCTCTCGCGTCGATCCCGGCCCCCGGACCGGCTTCGACGTGACGGTACTCGACGTGGGACAGGGGACTTCGGTGTTGGTGCGCACGCGCCGCCAGTCCTTGCTCTACGACGCGGGCCCGCGGTATCCATCGGGCTTCGATGTCGGCGCGGCGATCGTTGCGCCGCATGTGCTGCGGGTCCATGCAGGTGCGGTGACGGAGCTCGTGCTGAGCCATGCGGACATCGACCATGTCGGCGGTGCGGATGCCGTGGGTCGGCTGCTGGCGGTACGGGGCACCAGCGCCGGAGAACCCGTCGCCGGCGTGGACGCGCGGCCATGCCGGGCAGGGGATGGATGGCTCTGGGACGGGGTTCGCTTCCGGGTCTTGTCGCCGCACCCGGGGCGCAGCGGCAACGACGCATCGTGTGTCATCGAGGTGGACGATGGAGACCAGCGTGCGCTGCTGGCGGGCGACATCGAGCGCGTGGCGGAGCGCGCGGCGCCGGTGCGGCGGGCCGCGCTGCTCGTGGTGCCGCATCATGGCAGCCGCACGTCCTCCACCGACTCCCTGGTGAGTCGCGTCTGTCCGCGTTTCGCCGTGGTGAGTGCCGGTTACCGCAACCGTTTCGGACACCCCCATCCGGAGGTCGTGGAGCGGTATCGGCGGGTCGGGGCGCATGTGGTCACCACCGGTACGCTCGGCGCCGTCCTGTGGCGCAGCAGCGCGCCGGGCGCCCTGGAGGTCGGTCGGGACGACCGGCGTCATTGGCGCACGGACGCCCGGCCCGGTTTTGCGAACCGTGTCACAGCGTCGCCGGTGACCTGGGTAGCACCCTGCGCGCCGGCCGGGGCCGCACGGCAGCGCGATGGCGTGCCTGTCAAACCCGGACGGGGAGGGTAAGGCCCGCCCGTTCCCGGGGGGGGGGGGGCCGCGTTGGCGGGGCGCTATAATCGGGTTGCCTTGGGCGATCCTTCTGCGCGGCGACGGCGAATCGGAGGCGTTTGGCGGGTGCTGGAGCTCATGCAGTCCGGCGGATGGTTGATGGTTCCGATACTGCTCTGCAGCGTCGTGGCGGCGGCGATCTGTATCGAGCGTGCGTGGGTATTGCAGGCTGATCGCGTGGCCCCGCTCGACCTGCTCCCGCCGACGTCCGCGCCGGGCGATCGGTCGACCCCCACGGCCCCCGGAGATCCGCTGAAGGATGTGCCGGCCGACAGTCCGCTGGGGCGGATTCTGACCGCGGGCATCGCCAATGCGCGGGGCGACCGGAACGTCATGAAGGAGGCTATGGAAGGGGCCGCTGGACCGGTAGTGCACGAGATGGAACGCCATCTCACGCTGCTCGGTACCATCGCCGCCATCAGCCCCCTGCTCGGGCTGCTCGGTACCGTGATCGGCATGATCCGGGTTTTCACGACCCTGGTCGTGGGCGGGACGGCCAATCCGGGCGTACTGGCGGAGGGCATTTCCCAGGCTCTTGTCACCACCGCGGCCGGCCTCGCGGTCGCCATCCCGGCGCTATTCTTCCATCGCTACTTTCTGCGTCGGGTCGACGAACTGGCAGTGACCATGGAGCACGCTGCAAGCCGGCTGGTGGACATGGTCTACGGCGACGGCGACGCCGGGCGGCGCCCGTGAGGTTCGGGTCGCGCCGGCGTCCTGATGCGTCGATCGAGTTGACGCCTCTGATCGATGTGGTCTTCCTGCTGCTCATTTTCTTCATGGTATCGACAACGTTCGTGCGCGAGAGCCGGATCGCCGTCGACCTGCCCGAGGCCGCGGGAGACGGGTCGGAGCACGAGGGGTCGATGGCGTTGGCGATCGATGCTTCCGGAGGCTATGCGGTCAACGGTCGGGCCCTTGCGGACGGAGAACTCGGCACCATCGAGGCCGCGCTGCGGGAGAGCGCAGTGGATGCCGGCGGGCGGCGTCTGCTGATCGCCGCGGATGCCGCCGTCACCCACCGTGCCGTCGTGCGGGCGATGGATGCGGCCCGACGTGCGGGCATCGTCCGCATCGACATCGCGACGCGGGAGCCCGGGCGATGAGCGCGACCGGCACTGGCGAGCTCCCGGCAGCATCCGGCGACCTGCATCGCTACCGGCGGCTGCTCCGCTATCTCGCGCCGCACGTGGGATGGTTCCTGGTGGCCGTCGTCGGCTTCCTGCTGGCCGCCGGTGGCGAAGCCTATTTCGCACGCCTGCTAGGCGACATCGTCGATGCGTACGAAGGGCGGAACGCCAGCCACGTATGGCTCTTTCCGGCACTCATGCTGCTCGCCGCGACCGTGCGGGCCGTCGGTGCAGTCCTCGGCGACTTCCTGCTGTCCCGCATTTCCTTCCGGATCGTGCACGTCATCCGGCACGAGTTGTTCTCGCGCCTGGTGACGCTGCCGAGCGCCTTCTTCGATCGCAGCGCGCAGGGTTCGCTGGTGTCGCGGCTGACCTACAACACCGTGCAGCTCCGTGACACGGTGACGGATGCCATCAAGATCGTTGTCCAGGACGGCGGCAAGGTGATCGTTCTCGTCGCGATGATGCTGTATGCGAACTGGATGCTGACCTTGATCTTCCTGGCGGTCGCGCCGGTGGTCGGAGCGATCGTCCAGTATGCGTCACGGCGTTTCCGCCGCATCAGCCGGCGGGTGCAGCGATCCATGGGCGACGTGACGCACATCGCGTCGGAAGCGGTGTCCGGTTATCGCGTGATGCGCACGTTCGGGGGTGAGGACTACGAGCGCGACCGCTTTGTGGCGGCGAGCGACCGCAATCGCCGGCAGAATCTCAAGATGGCAGCGACGAAGGCCGTCAGCACCCAGACCATACAACTGCTCGTGGCGTTCGCGCTCGCGCTCCTGGTGGGACTGCTGTTCCAGCCCGACGTGGCGGGCGCGATGTCGTCGGGGGACCTGATCGCGTACATCGGCTACGCGGGGCTGCTGGCGAATCCCATCAAGAAGCTATCCGAGGTGAACGCTCGCCTGCAGCGCGGACTCGCAGCGGCGGAAGATGTCTTCTGGCAACTCGACCAGGCCCCTGAGGCGGACACGGGACTGCGGACCCTCGATCGCGCGCGCGGCCACATCGAGTTTCGTGATGTCTCGTTCCGGTACGAGACCGCGGTGCGTGATACGTTGCGGGACGTGTCCTTCACCGTGGAGCCCGGTCAGACGGTGGCGCTGGTGGGGCGTTCGGGCGCGGGCAAATCGACGCTCGCCAGCCTCATCGCGCGCTTCTATGACGTCACGGACGGGACCATCCTGCTCGACGGAGAGCCGCTCGAGGACTACACGCTCGAGAGTCTGCGTGCGCAGATCGCCCTTGTGACGCAGCAGGTGACGCTGTTCAACGACACCCTGCGGCGCAACATCGCCTACGGCCGGTTGGCGGGGTCGAGCGACGCGCAGATCGATGCCGCGGTCCGCGGCGCGCATGTCGACCAGTTCGTCGGCGACCTGAGCGCGGGGCTGGACACGATGCTGGGCGACGACGGGGTGCTGCTGTCCGGCGGGCAGCGGCAACGTGTGGCGATTGCGCGTGCGTTATTGAAGGACGCCCCGATCCTGATCCTCGACGAGGCGACGTCCGCACTGGACGCGCGGAGCGAGCGCCACATCCGCGCCGCGCTCGAGGAGGCGATGCGGGGGCGCACGACGCTCGTCATCGCACATCGGCTGTCCACCATCGAGAACGCGGATCGGATCGTGGTCGTGGACGACGGTCGTGTCGTCGAAACTGGCCGGCACGCCGAACTCATCGAAGCGGACGGCGCCTACGCGCAACTCTATCGTTCGCAATTCGCAAACGGGGACGAAGCCGAACTGTTGCCAGGGCGCACGCCGCCTGTGCCGGTGCCCTACGACCGGCTCCACGAACCGGTCTCGGCGCTCGAGCGGGCCTGGTACGGCCGCCGCTTCTGGCCCCGCTTGCTGCTGCCCCTGGCGTTGCTGTTCCGCGCGCTCGCGCAGCGGCGTCGGGCGAGGTTTCTTGCCCGACGCGGCGCTTCCTGGCGCGCTCCGGTCCCCGTCGTGGTGGTGGGCAACATCACCGTGGGCGGCACGGGCAAGTCCCCGCTGGTGATGTGGCTCGCCGGGTGGCTGCGGGCACGGGGTCGAAGCCCGGGCGTGGTCTCGCGTGGATACCGTCGGGGCAGTCGACCGCGGGTGACGTACCCCTTGTACGTGACGCCACAGACGCCGGCCTCGCAGGCGGGCGACGAAGCGGCGATGATCGCTCGGACCACCGGATGTCCGGTGGTGGTGGACCCGGACAGGGTGTCCGCGGTACGACACCTGCTGGCGCGCGCCGCCTGCGATGTCGTGCTCTGCGACGACGGGCTGCAGCACTATGCGCTGGCCCGGGATCTCGAGATCGCGGTACTCGACGGCTTGCGGGGCATTGGCAACGGCTTGTGCCTGCCAGCGGGGCCCCTGCGCGAGCCGCGGTCGCGGCTCGCGCAGGTCGATCTGGTGATTGCGAATGGCAGCCGGACGGGCCTGGTTGCGGGGGAACACACCATGGCGGTGCGCGCTACGGCGTTTCGGAACCTGGCCTCCGGCGCGGAGGTTGCACCGGACGCCTTCGCCGCGGAGGTGGTCGGTCCCGTGTACGCGATTTCGGCCCTCGGGAACCCGGCAGGCTTCCACCGGACGCTGGCGGATCTCGGTGTCGCGGCCACGCACCGGACGTTCCGGGATCATCACCCGTTCGTGGACGCGGACCTCGAGGTGCCGGCGGGTGCGTCGGCCGTGGTGACGGAGAAGGACGCGGCCAAGATCGCCGAGTTTCCGACCGTGCCGGCCCATTGCTGGGTACTGGAGGTCGCCATGCAACCGTCGCCGGAGTTCGAAGCGGCGCTGGAGGGCGCCCTGCGCCGGCATGGTCTGCTGCCGTGACGGGATTCTCCGTCATCATTCCGGCGCGATTCGCATCCACGCGCTTGCCGGGAAAGCCGCTGGCGGATCTCGGTGGCCTACCCATGGTGGCACGGGTCGCACTGCAGGCGGCGCGTTCCTCCGCCGGGCGGGTGTTGGTGGCTGCGGACGACCGGCGGGTACTTGCCGCCGTGCACGGCCTGCCGGGAGCGGAAATCGTCGAGGGCGTCATGACGCGCGGCGATCACGTGTCGGGGTCGGATCGGACGATGGAGGTCGTCGAGCGCGAGTCCTGGCCGGATGAGCACATCGTGGTGAACGTGCAGGGGGACGAACCGTTCATTCCGCCGGCAGTGATCGATCAGGTGGCGAAACTCGTGGCAGCGTCTCCGTCGGCCGATGTCGCGACGTTGTGCGAACCGCTCGGCACGCTCGGCGAGGTGTTCGACGAGAACATCGTCAAGGTCGTGGTGACGGGCAGCGGTCGCGCGCTGTATTTCTCGCGCGCGCCGGTGCCATACGCGCGCGGGAGTTTTGGGACCATGCGAGAGGGCGCCCTCAACGCCGGCTGGGGCCAATGGCGCCGGCACGTGGGGATCTATGCGTACCGTGTGCGTGCCTTGCGTCGTTTCGTCGCGTTGTCGAGGGGGTCGCTGGAGGCGACGGAATCGCTGGAACAGTTGCGCTTTCTCGAGCATGACATCGACATCGTCGTCGGACAGGCCGTCGCTCCCGTGCCTGGCGGTGTCGATACGCCGGCCGACCTCGCGCGGGTCCGGGCCACGTTGCCGGCGCGCTCATAACCCGACGTACGCTGCGGACAGTCAGCGTTTGTGTCCATGGGAGTTTCGCGCCAGCGAAACTCCCAACGCGACCGCAGGTCGCGCAAACTCCCAACGCGACCGAAGGTCGCGCGCGCTCCCGTCTAGCGCGGCTGCATGCGCATCCCGGCATCGAGGCGGATCGTCTCGCCGTTCAGATAGGGGTTCTCGACGATCTGCCGCACCAGCAGGGCGTACTCGGAAGCGTTGCCCATGCGCTTTGGAAACTGCGCCATCTCGATCAGGGGGTCGCGAACGCTGGCCGGGGCGCCCAGCAGCATGGGCGTCTCGAAGATGCCCGGTGCGATGGTGCAGACGCGGATGCCGGATCGCGACAGGTCGCGGGCGATCGGCAGCATCATCCCGATGACCCCACCCTTGGACGCGCTGTACGCTGCCTGACCGATCTGCCCTTCGAAGGCGGCGACCGACGCGGTGTTGACGATGACGCCGCACTCGTCCCCTGCGGTGTTCTTCTGCATCTGCGCGGCGCAGCATCGAAGCGAGTTGAAGGTGCCGACGAGGTTGACCTGGATCACTGCGTTGAACGCCGCGAGGGGCAGCGGGCCATCCCGTGCGACCGTCCGTCCGGAGGTCGCGATGCCCGCGCAGTTGACGTTGATGTGGATGCCACCGAGTGCCTCCACGACGCCATCGATGGCGGCCTCCACGGACGCTTCATCGGTCACATCCGCCACCACCGGATGCGCGGACGGTCCAATTTCGTGGGCCGTCTGGCGCACGAGGGCTTCGTTGCGGTCGAGCAGCGCGGCCTGGCCGCCATGCGCAACGATCATCTTCGCTGTCGCCCTGCCAAGCCCCGATGCGCCGCCCGTGATCACGGCGACTTTGCCGGTGATGTCCATCCCTGTCCTCCTGAACACTCTCCAAAACGTACGACTGCAATGCCCTCCAGGCCCTTCGGGAGCCGCCCACCGCGCCGGTCCGCCGGATTCTAACGACCTGCCGCAGGCCCGTCTGCCGCAACCGGACACACGCAAGGAGCCCGGCCGGCAAGACGCACACACGCGGCTCGCGGAGATGGGGATGCGGAGGTCGGCGTGTGTCCCGTGCTTCAGATCGGCGTGTGTCCCGTGCTTCTCCCGTGCTTCAGGTCCGGGACGCCGCTACCATAAGGCAGTGACTTACGCTCCCCCGCAGGATCTGGTCTCCCGTGGCGAGACTCCGGACGGTCTGCATGACCTGCTGCATCTGCCTGGGTTCGTCCCGGCGGGGGAGGCCAATCGCCTGCTCGATCACTGCCTGACCGATCTGGACTGGCGCCGTGCGCGCCTCAGGATGTTCGGCCGCGAGGTGAACGAACCTCGCCTGACGGCGTGTCATGGCGATGCGGGTACGGAATACCGCTACAGCGGGGTGACGCGGCGCAGCGCAGGGTGGACCGAGCTATTGGGGCGCGTGGCGCGGATGACGGCTGAGCGTCTTCGGGTCCCGTTCAACTTCGTGTTGGCGAATCGCTATCGGGACGGTCGGGACGGCGTGGGCTGGCACGCCGATGACGAACGCGGCCTCGGGCCGGTGATTGCGTCCCTGAGTCTGGGCGCCGCACGGGTGTTCCGCGTGCGGCGGCGGCGGTCCGGCGGCCCGGCGGTGAACCTGGCGCTTGGGCATGGGGATCTGGTGCTGATGTGGGGGCGGTGCCAGCGCGATTTCGAGCATTCGCTACCGCGTACGACAGTGCCGACCGGGGAGCGCGTCAACCTGACCCTCAGGCTGGTCACGAGCAATCGGGCGGGGATGTCCCGGACGAAGCCCGGGCGCGCCGCGTGACCTGCACCGATCGGCGATGCATCGGACGCCTTGGCCGCAGGCGCGCGGCTTGAAGGCCGTGCGGCGTTCCGTTTCCCTGCGTCTCGCGAACAGCCTGCGGGTGGAGAGCGTAGCGGCGGAGTTCGTCGAGACGACAGCGGAAGCGGACCTGCTCGAGGCATTGGACCGTGCCCGCCGGGAGTCGGTTCCGGTAACGCTCCTTGGCGGCGGTACGAACGTCGTCCCGCTCGGCCGCATCGATGGCCGCGTATTGCGGGTGGCGCATCGGGGCGTTTCCTTCGAACGGAGCGGGACGGACGTTCGCATCCGGGCAGCAGCGGGAGAGCCGTGGCATCGTCTGGTGCGGGCATGTCTTGGTCGAGGGATCGCGGGGCTCGAGAATCTGTCGCTCATTCCCGGCACTGTAGGGGCTGCGCCGATCCAGAACATCGGCGCGTATGGGCGGGAATTGTCGAGCGTGGTCACCGAGGTGTCTGTCGTCGATACGCGCTCGTTGGAGAGCCGTGTCCTCGCGCCCGTTGCCTGCGCATTCCGTTACCGGGACAGCGTGTTCAAGTCAGACGAGATCGGACGCTTCGTCGTCACCGGCATCACGCTGCTGTTGCGTCGGCGGGCGGTGCCGGACGCCAGCTATCCCGATGTCGCGCGAGAGTTGCGCCGGCTCGGGCGCGCGCCGTCTGCGGTCTGGGTTGCCGAGGCGGTCACGCGGGTACGACGGCGCAAGCTCCCCGATCCCCGGTCCGTTGGCAACGTGGGGAGCTTCTTCAAGAACCCGACCATCTCCGCGCCGGCGCTCGATCGCCTGCGTGCCAAGGTGGACATCGCGGCGTTCTCTCGAGACGGCGCCATGCGGATTCCCGCTGCGCGGTTGATCGATGCGTGTGGCTTCAAGGGATATCGCCGCGGGGATGCCGGCGTCTGGCCCCGCCACGCCCTGGTGCTCGTCAACCATGGCCGGGCCAGCGGACGGGAGATTCTCGATCTGGCCCGGCGCATCCAGGACGACGTCGCGCGCCGCTTTGATGTGGCGCTGCAACTCGAACCGACTGTTCTCGGCCGGGATTGATGCCTCGTCGGCCGCCCACCCGTCCGCGCGACGGGTGAGCGACCGGCGTCGGAGTCAGGCGTCTTCGCCTCCCGTACTGGCCATGGCCGCCCGTCGTCTGATCTCGCGAGGGTCGTTGGAAGCCCGCCCGGGTTTCACCTCCTTGCGTCGGTGGCCAGGCTGCGGGATCGAGGCTTCGTCGGTCGCGGCCGGCGCTGACCCCCTCGAAGCGGCGGACACCGGCGTTTTCGAAGCGTCCTTCGGGGGCAATTCGGGTTTGCTGGCCGGGGGTGGCGACGGCTCCGCCTGTGCATCGGACGCCTCGGACGTGGCTTCCGATGTGGCGGATGCCGGCGCCGGGGGAGCCTTCGCCCGCTCGCGCGGGTCGTTTGCGGCCCGTTCGGCCGGAGCCCTTGCGGTGCGGTCCCGACCCTGGCCCCCGTCGTCTGCCGCGGCAGCGAGCATCGCCGCTGCCACGGAGTCCGCCTCGGGCTCGCCGGATGTGTCGGACGCCACGGTCGTCACGGCCGTCTCGGTAGATGGGTCCTGACGGGCATCCTCTATGGCGTTCCGATCACGACGCGGTTTGCGCTTGTTTGGGGAAGGGGCAGACTCGGTGCTGGCAGTGGCCGTCTCACGGGGCCGCTCACGCGGCGGCGCCGGGACCTTGTCACCCGCGGGGCCACGCCCACGCTGGCGACGCGAGCGACTGCCTGCGGCGCTCTTCTCGGCCGGGGACTCGGCATCGGTGTGCCTGGGCGCCTCGCCCTGCGGTGACCGTCCCCGTGTGTCGGCGCGCTCGCGGCCGCGGCCCTGCGTGCCGCCCTCGGCGCGCTTCGACGAGCTGCCATTGCCGCGGTTCGCCTGGCGCTCGTTGCTTCGACGGGGTCGGTCCCTGCGGTCGCCGTTGTCGCGTCGTTCGCCTCGCTCCTGCCCGCCGGTCCGACGTTCCCCGCGGTTGTCGCTTTGGCCGCCGCGGTCGCGGTCACGGCGCCCCTGGCGGTTCTCCGGACGCTGACGTTCGCGACCCGAATCCGTGGAACCGACACGGCGCGCCCGCGCGGGTGCTTCCTTCGAGTCGGTGCCGAACAGGTTGTCCAGCGTACGACGCAGCCAACCGGGACGCTGCGGCGTCGGTGCGGGTTGCGCGGGGGCCATGGTTTTGACCGCGGCTTCCTGCGGACGCGGCTTGCGGCCGTTCTCGCGGGCAGACGGCAGCTCGATCTCGTTGACCGCATCGGCCAGCTCGTAACTCAGCACTTCCGTGTCGGCTTCGGCATCGTCCTCGCGGATGCGCTGCACGTCGTAATGGGGGGTTTCCAGGTTGGCGCTCGGAACGATCACCAGATGGGTGTTGGTGCGCTTCTCGATGTCCGCGACGTCGCCCCGTTTCTCGTTCAGCAGGTACGCGGCCACGTCCAGCGGTACCAGCGCGCGCACGATGGAGCTGCGCTCCTTCAAGGACTCTTCTTCCATCACGCGCAGGATGGACAGAGCAAGGGATCGGATGTCGTGGATGCGCCCCTGGCCGGCGCAGCGGGGACAGATCTCCGTGGTCATCTCCGCCAGCGAAGGCCGCAGGCGCTGCCGCGACATCTCCATCAGACCGAAACGCGAGATGCGACCGATCTGGATGCGCGCCCGATCCGCTGCCACGGCCTCGCGCAGGCGGTTCTCGACGGCGCGCTGGTCCTTCGTGCTCGACATGTCGATGAAGTCGATGACGATGAGTCCGCCCATGTCCCGCAGGCGGAACTGCCGAGCGATCTCCTCGGCCGCCTCGAGGTTGGTGGTGAGGGCCGTCTCCTCGATGTCCGCGCCCTTGGTGGCACGGGCCGAGTTGATGTCGATGGCGACGAGCGCTTCCGTGGGATCGATGACGACCGCGCCGCCCGATGGGAGCTTCACTTCGTGCAGGAATGCGGTCTCGATCTGGCTTTCGATCTGGTACCGGCTGAACAGAGGCACGTCGTCGGAGTAGAACCGGATGCGTTCCTGGTAGCTCGGCATGACCTTGTCGATGAACTGCGAGGCCTCGGCGAACGCTTCCTCACTGTCTATGAGCACCTCGCCGATGTCCTGACGCAGATAGTCACGGATCGCGCGCAGAACGATGTTGTTTTCCTGGTAGATCAGGGCCGGCGCCTTCTGCTCCTTGCCGGCGGCCCGGATGGCTTCCCACAGCTGCAGCAGGTAGTCGAGGTCCCACTGCAACTCCTCCGCGCTTCGCCCGACGCCCGCCGTCCGGATGATGACGCCCATCCCGTCGGGTATTTCGAGGCCGCTCAGGGATTCGCGCAGTTGTTCGCGGTCCTCTCCTTCTATCCGGCGGGAGATGCCACCGGCCCGTGGATTGTTGGGCATGAGCACCATGTACCGACCGGCCAGGCTCAGGAACGTCGTCAACGCGGCGCCCTTGTTGCCGCGTTCTTCCTTGTCGACCTGGACGAGGAATTGCTGGCCGGGGGAAATCAGGTCGGCGATGCTGGGCGCTCGCGCGCCGTCGCGGGATTGGCCGTCGGTCTGGGGTGTCCTGTCGGATTTGGCGGAGAGCTCCCACGATACTTCCTTCGCGGGGAGAAAGCCGTGCCGGTCGGAGCCGAACTCGACGAATGCGGCCCCCAGGCTCGGCTCTACGCCGGAGACCTTCGCCTGATAGACGTTGCCTTTCTTTTGTTCGCGCCCGTGACTCTCGATATCGAAGTCATACAGGCGTTGTCCGTCCACGAGAGCGACGCGCACCTCTTCGGGTTGCGACGCGTTGATGAGCATGCGTTTCATAGTGCAGTGATTCCGTCGTTACGGTGCGAAACGCGCTCGAATCCGAAAGTGTCGAGCGGTATGCGGCACGGTCGGAAACCGTGCGCGAATGGCAGTCCTCGCGGGCCGGCCCGGTCATCGGGCCAGCAAGGCGCGCACAGCGGGTCAAGGGGCGACTCGCTGGACGCCCTCCATCCGCTGCAGGCCATGCGCCCCGTTGGTTCTCGGGACGTCGGTTGCGAAGAAACTTGTTGGCATACGTGACACCGTACCGCCCCCTTGGCAGGGCGGCCGTGTCGTCGGCGCAATCGTCGGCGCGCTGGCGCTGGCCGGATGGGCCATGCGCTCGCGCCGCATCGCGCGTACTCCTTCGACGATTCGTGAGCGCGGCTCGTGCCGTCAATCGTTGTGTAGAACTCAAACGTTGTGTAGAACTCAAAATGCGGGATTCGACTTCCGCAATGCGCGGCCCCGTGAGAGCCGCTGCCTTCGGTCTTGCGAGCTGCGCGTGCTGGATGAGTCGGACCCGTGACCACAACGCGCCGGACAATACTTGTCCCCCGCCGAAGCGGACGCACTATAGCAGCCATATTTAAGTCTTTCAAACAGTTGGAAATTTCCTGGCGGAATTCGTATCGTTCGGCGCATGCCGGTTACCTACCACACGGTCGCTGACCGCGCCGGGCAGCGGTTGGACAACTTCCTGATTGCCCGTCTCAAACATGTTGCGCGCAGCCGGGTCTATGCGATGGTCCGCAAGGGAGAGGTGCGCGTGAACGGTGGCCGGGCACGGCCTCGAACCCGGCTCGCGGTGGGGGACGTCGTGCGCATTCCGCCCGTACGCGAGATGGCGTCGCGTGCCGCGGGCGGGGCGGCGCAGCGGCTCGCACGGGTGCTGCACGGTTCGGTCCTCTACGAGGATGCGCACGTGGTAGTGCTCGACAAGCCCACGGGAGTTGCCGTGCACGGGGGCAGCGGCGTGTCGGCCGGCGTGATCGAGGCGCTACGGTCGAGCCACCCGAAGCTGGACCTCGAGCTCGTGCATCGCCTGGACCGGGACACGTCGGGGTGTCTCGCGATAGCCAAGGACCGAGCCACTCTGCTTGCCCTGCACCGGGCGTTCCGCGAGGGTGACGTGGAGAAGACCTATGACCTCATCGTTCAGGGTCGCTGGCCGCGCCGATTGTCCACGGTGCGGGATCGATTGCGAAAGTACAGTCTGCCGAACGGCGAGCGGCGAGTGCGCCTCGATGCCGGCGGCAGCCCGGCCCGGACGGATTTCGAGATCGTGCAGGCCGGGGACGAATGTACGTGGCTACGGGCTTTTCCGCGGACCGGGCGGACGCACCAGATTCGCGTGCACGCGGCGTCCCGTGGCCACCCGATACTTGGCGACCGGAAATACGCAGATCGTGGCAACCCGCCGCCTGGCGTCGGGCGTCTGATGCTGCACGCTTCCGCGCTGACGCTTCCAGTCGAGGGCGTCAAGCGACGCTTTCGCGCCCCGCCCGGCGAGGCGTTCTCCGAAGTCTGGGCGATGTTTGGGGCGGGCGGAACGCCGTAGCGGCGTGCAGCAGTCCGTTGCGTCCTGCATCGACACTGGGACATGGTGGATGGGGCAGCCCGTCCGGGGTCTCAGCTGCGGAACAACGGGACGCCTTCGGCGCGCAGCATCTTGCCCAGCTCGATGAGGGGCAACCCGATCAGTGCGGAGGGATCCTTGTTGGCGACTTCGCGGAACAGCAAGACGCCCCGGCCCTCGGACTTGATGGCGCCGGCGCAGTCGAGCGGCAGCTCGGAGTCCACGTATTGTCGGATCTCCGTGAGGTCGATGTCTCGGAAGTGGACGTAGGTCTCGTCCACGTAGTCGTGCCGGGCACCGCTCGAGCAGTTCACGACGACCAGGGATGTCAGGAACGTGACGATGCGGCCCGAGAGTGACGCCAGGGTGGCGACCGCTTGCTCCTGCGTTCCCGGCTTGCCCAGGATGCGCCCCCCGGCTTCGCAAACCTGGTCGGACGCGATGACGATGCAACGCGTTCCGGGGGTCACTGCGGCGTCTGCCTTGGCGTGCGCCAGTCGCAACACGAGGTCCCGGGGCGCTTCGCCAGGCCGCCGGGTCTCATCCACGTTCGGCGCCATGACGTCGAACGAAAGGCCGAGACGCTCAAGCAAACCGCGACGATAGCGAGACGACGAAGCGAGCACGATGCGCATGGGCGCGGCAGTTTGTCGGACTTGCGCCCTCCGGGGCAAGTCTTCGATCTGTGACTTCTGTCACTATGGATTCCCGCATGCCTGCGCCGGCTCGCGACAAGCCCGCTACGCACCCGCTTTTGACACCTCCAGGGGACCGCGCCGATAATGCGCCGCGCCATGGCGACCGGACATCCCCTGCTCGTGGATCCGCGGGAACTCGCGCGCCGTGGGGCCGTCTGGGTCGGTCGGGTTCCGGCTGCCAGGCTTGCGCGGATGGCGCGCGTGGTGGGGCGAGGCGCGAGCGCCGTCGAGGTCCGGCTGAACTTTGGCCTGGATGACGAGGGCAGATGCCGCGTCCGCGGATCGGCACGCACCCGGGTCAGGGTCTCCTGCCAGCGTTGCGCCCGCTCCGTGGAGCGCGTGGTGGCGACCGACATTGACCTGGTCGTGCTGGACTCCGAGGCCGACGCGCGTGCGTTGACACTGCGGTACGACACCTGCGTGCTGGTCGACCGGAAGATCCCGATCGAGGCGTTGATCGAAGACGACCTGTTGTTGAGTCTGCCGGAGCATGGGTGCGAGCGTCGCGACGAGTGTCCTTTTGCCCCGGCCATGGAGTATCCGCCCTCCGGCGTGGCCGACGGGACACGGAGCAGTCCGTTCGCCGTCCTCGCCGGGTTGGCTTCGGCTCGGCCCGAGGACGAACGAGATCGCTGAGCGAGGTGCCGGGAAGGACCGGGGGCCGCGCCCGGCGGCGAGGGCCAGATGGCATTGCTGCCTGTGCCCGTGTGCCGCCGGGGGGTGGGGTGGACGAAGTACCGGCGAACGATGCATCGCCATGCCGCATCGAATGAGGTAAGTTGAAGATATGGCCGTACAGAAGAACAAGGGCACGCGTGCGCGTCGCGGCAGTCGTCGCGGGCATGACTCGCTCTCGAAACCCACGTTGGCGATCGACCCGACGACCGGTGAAACCCACCGCCGTCACCATTTGACTCCGGACGGGTTCTATCGCGGCCGCAAGGCGGTCGACGTCTGACGCCGACGGGTCGCGCATCTATCGCATCGCCGTAGACACGCTGGGCGCGGACGCCGCCCCGCGCGTGCTCGCGCTCGGGGCGCTGGACCTGGCAGCGTCCGCTGGGGTCGCCTTGACCCTCGTCGGAGAAGCGCAGTCGCTCCAACCGCTGGTCGGTCGGGGACCGCATCGCGTGGTCGGTGTCAGCCGGGCCATCACGAACGACGACTCGGTACGCGACGCCCTGCGTGGCAAGATCGATTCGTCCATGCGGCGCGCGATCTCGCTCGTAGCCCGCGGCGACGCGGACGCCGCCGTCAGCGCCGGCAACACCGGAGCGTTGATGGCACTCGCGCGTCACCTGTTGCCGATGCTCCCCGGGATCGACCGCCCGGCCATCGTCAAGCCATTCGCCGGCCGCGGCTCCGCGACGTGCTGGGTGCTGGATATCGGCGCCAATCTCTCCTGCTCGGCGGAGCAGTTGCATTGCTTCGCCGCGATGGGGGCGGCGGTGGCGGAAGCCACGGGCGGTGTCGCGTCGCCCCGCGTCGGTCTCCTCAACGTCGGCGTCGAGCACAGCAAGGGGCCGCCGGAGGTCCGGCGCGCGGCCGGCCTGATCGCTGCCGACCCGGCCCTGCGTTTCGCGGGCTTCGTGGAGGCGAACGAACTCTTCGACAACAAGGCGGACGTGGTCGTATGTGACGGTTTCGCCGGGAACGTCGCCCTGAAGGCGACCGAAGGCGCGGCGTCGATGGCGCGTCATCTGCTGCGCAACGAACTGGGCGGCGGGTTCGCGCCGCTCCTGCTGCGTGGCAAGCTGCGACGACTGGCCGCCGCGTACAATCCCCAGGCATACAACGGCGCGACCTTCGTGGGTCTGCAGGGCGTCGTGGTGAAGAGCCACGGCGCGGCGGATCGACGGGGCTTCCGGGAGGCGGTCGGACAGGCCGTGCGGGAGTTGGAGGCGGATCTCGTCGGCAGGGTCAGCGCGCGTCTCTCTCACCAGACACGGACAACGGGATAGGCAGGCATGAGTCTCGGCTTCGTATTCCCCGGGCAGGGCGCCCAGGCAGTGGGCATGGGCGGTGATTTCCTGGACAGCGATGCCGTAGTGCGGGCGCGGTTCGAGGAAGCGAACGCGGCGCTCGGGTTCGACCTCGTCTCGATTGTGCTCGAAGGACCGCCCGAGCGCCTGGCCGAGACGGAGGTGACACAGCCGGCGCTGCTTACCGTCGGCGTCGCGCTGTGGGACGCCTGGTGCGCGCGCGGCGGGGCCAGGCCGACCCTGCTTGCGGGGCACAGTCTCGGCGAGTACACGGCGCTTGCGGCTGCGGGTGCTCTGGCATTCGAGGACGCGGTGCGCCTTGTGCACGCCCGGGGCCGGTTCATGCAAGCGGCCGTTCCGGTCGGGGAGGGCGCCATGGCGGCCATTCTCGGGCTCGACGACGACGTTGTTGCGGGTTGCTGCGCAGGGGCAGATGGCGTCGTGGCGCCAGCGAACCTGAATGCGCCCGGACAGGTGGTGATCTCGGGCGCCGCCGGCGCCGTCGACCAGGCTGTCGCCGCGTGCAAGGAGGCCGGAGCCCGCCGCGCGGTGCTGCTGAACGTCAGCGGACCGTTCCACTGCGCGTTGATGCGCCCGGCGGCGGAACGCCTGCGCGCGGCGCTGGACGCCGTCTCCATCCGCACTCCGGAAATCCGCGTCCTGCACAACGTCGACGCGGCGGTGGCGAAGAGCGCCGAGGACATTCGCCGCAAGCTCGTCGATCAGCTCGACTCGCCGGTACGCTGGCGCGACTGCATGCAGGCCATGCAGGCCGAGGGCGTCGATCGCGTCGTGGAGTGCGGCCCGGGCAATGTACTCGCGGGCCTGGCCCGCCGCATCGACCGGTCGCTCGCGGTCGATGGCATCGGCACGCTCGAGGCGATGGCGAGCGCGCTGTCGTGAGCGATCCCCGCGTCGCGCTCGTCACGGGCGCCAGTCGGGGCATCGGCCGGGCGGTGGCCGAGCGGCTCGCCGCCGATGGCCTGCAGGTGGTGGGCACGGCGACCACGGAGGCCGGCGCGCAAGGCATTGCGGCGGCCCTCGGCGAGCGCGGGCACGGCGTCGTGTTGCGCCTCGAGGAGCCGGCGTCGGTCGAGGAAGCCCTCGGGCGGATCGAGGATTGGCGGGGCCCGCCGCTCGTGCTGGTGAACAACGCGGGCATTGCGCGGGACGGCTTGCTGATGCGGATGTCTGCGGATGCCTGGGATGCCGTGGTCGGTACCAACCTCGGTGGCGTCTACCGGCTGACGCGCCCCGTGTTGCGCTCCATGATGCGCGCGCGGTGGGGCCGTATCGTGAACCTCAGCTCCGTCGTGGGTCGTATGGGGAACGCGGGACAGACGAACTACGCCGCCGCGAAGGCCGGCATCGAAGGGTTCACGCGCGCCCTGGCACGAGAAGTCGGCTCCCGCGGGATCACCGTGAACGCGGTGGCGCCGGGCTTCATCGATACGGACATGACCTCCGCGCTGGCCCAGGCGCAGCGCGACGCCATGGTCGAGGGTATCCCCCTCGGCCGGATGGGAACGCCGGAGGACGTCGCGGCGGTCGTCTCGTTCCTCGTCGGGGAAGATGCGGCCTACATCACCGGCGAGACCGTGCACGTCAACGGCGGATTGCACATGGCCTGAGCCGTGCTTACACTAGGCGCCGCTTCGCGGGGGAAGGATCGACAAGAACATGAGCAGTGTTGAGGAACGGGTCAAGAAGCTCATCTGCGAGCAGTTGGGCGTCAAGGAAGATCAGGTCAAGAACGACGCGTCGTTCGTGGAAGACCTCGGCGCCGATTCGCTGGATACGGTTGAGTTGGTCATGGCCCTCGAAGAAGAGTTCGAGACCGAAATCCCCGACGAGGAGGCCGAGAAGATCACCACCGTCAAGGAGGCGATCGACTACATCCTCGCCAATCAGTAACTCCGGCACCCCTCACGTCGGCTGTCCGAAACCTCACCGAGATCGACCCATGCCTGGAGCCGGGAGCAACGTACTGCGCTCGACTGGCGTCGGGCGCGACCGGATTGCGGCGGGACGCCGGATGCCCCGCGCCGGCGTTGACTCGCTGACGAATTGCCAGGACCGCGACAGGTAAGCCCGTGGACAAGCGCAGGGTAGCCGTCACGGGACTCGGCATGCTCTCTCCCATCGGCAACACGGTGTCGGAATCCTGGGAGAGCGCGCTGGCGGGGCGCAGCGGCGCCGCCTCCATCGAGACGTTCGACACCGCCGAGCACGGAGTGAAGATTGCGGCCCCGGTAAAGGGTCTCGATCTCTCCGACTATCTCGACCGCCGCGAAATGCGGCGCATCGATCCGTTCATACAGTACGGACTGATCGCCGGCATTCAGGCGGTGGAAGACGCCGGCCTGACGGAACTCGGCGCCGAGACCCGCGGACGCACCGGCGTGGCCATCGGCTCCGGGATCGGTGGCATCAACACGATCGAAGACACGCATGCCACGCTGCTGAAGAGTGGACCGCGACGCGTGTCGCCCTTCTTCGTCCCGGCAAGCATCATCAACATGATCTCGGGCAATCTCTCGATCCGGTACGGATTCGGTGGCCCCAACACCGCCATCGTGACCGCCTGCGCCACCGGAACGCATAACATCGGCTACGGCACGCGCATGATCCAGTACGGGGATGCCGACATCATGGTCGCCGGCGGCTCGGAACAGGCGACCTCGCCGCTCACCGTGGCCGGGTTCGCTGCCATGCGCGCGCTCTCGTCCCGCAACGACGATCCCGAGCGCGCCAGCCGACCGTGGGACCGGGACCGCGACGGGTTCGTGCTTGGGGATGGCGCCGGTGCCATGGTCCTCGAGGAATACGAACACGCGGTGGCGCGGGGCGCGACGATCTACTGCGAAGTCGCCGGCATAGGCATGAGCGGCGATGCCCACCACATCACGAGTCCCCCCGACGACGGCGCCGGTGCCGTGGCCTCGATGGTGAACGCCATCGGCGATGCCGGGTTGACGCCGGCCGACATCCAGTACGTCAACGCCCATGGGACATCCACCCCGCAGGGCGATGTCGTGGAGACCCTGGCGATCAAGGCGGTGTTCGGCAACGACACGCGGGTCGCGGTGAGTTCGAGCAAATCGATGATCGGGCACCTCCTCGGGGCGGCCGGGGCGGTCGAAGGTATCTTCACGGCATTGGCCATACACCATCAGGTGGCGCACCCGACCATCAACCTCGAGAATCCGGGCGAGGACTGCGATCTCGACTACATCCCGCACGAGGCGCGGGAGATGCGAATCGAGGCGGCGTTGACCAATTCCTTCGGCTTCGGCGGCACCAACGGCTCGCTCGTCTTCACGCGCGTATAGGGCGTGTGCGTCCACGCCCCGCCGGCCGGCGCGGCTTCGGAACATGCGCTGCGAAGCGCCTGGCCAGACACGCTGTCGAGGGGAGCTCCGTCCTGCAGCCGCCGCGGGCGGTTAGAATCCGACGCATGTTCCGAGCGGTCCGGAAACGGTCTTCCGTCGCATGGGCGACTCTGGCACTCGGTGGGGTCGCAGCGATCGTCGCCCTGGGTGCGTGGCTGCTCGTTCTGTCGGACTGGGCGGACCGTCCCGGTCCCCTGGTGGAACACACCGTCGTGGTGGTCGAACCCGGAAGCGCCTTCGCAGGCGTCGCGCGGGAGTTGCAGCGGGAGGGTGTCATAGACGACGCGGGGCGCTTGCGCATGCTGGCCCGCTGGCGGAGTGTGACGGGCGCGATTCATGCCGGCGAGTACCGGTTCGGCCCGCACGAGGCGCCGAGCGAAGTCCTCCACCGCCTCGTGTCGGGGGACATCGTGGTACATCGGTTGCGTATCCTGGAGGGATGGACCGTACGCGAGTTGCTCGACGCCATGGCGACGGCGCGGAGCCTCGATCGCGTGCTCGATGGTGCGGGCCCGATGGATCTGCTCCCTGCACTCGGACTCGGCGACGCGCACGCCGAAGGACGGTTTTTTCCCGATACCTACCACTACGTCCGGGGCGATAGCGACGCGGACCTGCTCGCGCGGGCCTACCGCAGTATGGCCGAAGTGCTTGCCGGCGAGTGGGCGGCACGGGACCTTGACCTGCCATACGCCGACGCGGACGAGGCCCTGATCATGGCGTCGCTCATCGAGAAGGAGACGGGGCTCGCCGAGCATCGTGCGAGGATCGGTGGCGTGCTGGTGCGGCGCCTGCAGCGCGGCATGCGACTACAGACGGACCCGTCCGTCATCTACGGGGCGGGGGCGGCGTTCGACGGCAACCTGACGCGGGCGCACCTCACCCGGAACGGTCCCTACAACACGTACACCCGCCGGGGGTTGCCGCCCACGCCCATCGCGTTGCCCGGCCGCGCCGCGATCCACGCGGCCCTGCACCCCGCGCCCGGCACGGCGATGTACTTCGTGGCGCAGGGGGACGGGGCGACCTGGTTTTCCGACACGCTGCGCGAGCACAACGAAGCCGTACGACGCTTCCAGTTGGGAATGAAACGATGAAGCGGGGACGCTTCATCACCCTCGAGGGCCTGGACGGCTCCGGCAAGACCACGGCTGTGGAGGTCGTGCGAACCTTCCTAGAGCAACGGGGAATTCCCTTGGTCGTAACGCGTGAACCTGGCGGTACGCCGTTGGGGGAGGACGTCCGAGAAGTGCTCCTGGTGAACCGGCGGAACCAGAGCATCGATGCGCTTTCCGAGACTCTGCTGCTGTTCGGAGCTCGAGCCCAGCACGTGAAGTTCGTGATTGGCCCTGCGCTCGCGGACGGACGCTGGGTAATGAGCGACCGGTTTACGGACGCCACACTTGCCTATCAAGGCTACGGGCGCCGCGTCAGCCTGAAGGCCATCGAGTTCCTCGCGCGGATGGTGCATCCCGGCCTAGAGCCTGACCTGACCTTCTATCTTGACTTGCCAGTGGACCAGGCGCTCGCACGAATTAGTGGTAGCGAACAACCCGAAGCAGACCGGCAGTTTCGTTTGTTCGACGATCCTCTCGACCGATTCGAGCACGAGCGCGTGGAGTTCTTTGAGAGTGTTCGCAGGGGCTACCTGGAGGTCGCTAGACGAGACGAACGCGTACGCGTTATAGATGCGTCCCAATCTCTCGGCTCGGTTTCTGTCGCGATCGAGGAGCATCTGACCGCCTTCGTCGACGCCGCACGATGACGTTACCGAGCTGGCTTGCCGGCCCGGCGGAGCGCTTCGCGCAGATGGCCGAGGATCAGCGCATCCCGCACGCCGTGCTGGTGGACGGCCCGGGCGGCTGGGGCGAGGCGTTGCTCGCCGGGCGCTTTGCGCTGACGCTGCTCGGCGCGGATACGCGGGCCGATCCGCGCACCCTTGCGCACCCCGACCTGCGCTGGGTCGAGCCCGAGGATGCCACCTTGAAGGTCGAGCAGGTGCGGGAACTGATCGCGTTCATGCACCGGACCGCCGGCGGCAACGCGAAGGCCGCGGTACTCGACCGCGCGGAAAGGATGACCGTCAATGCGGCGAACGCCTTGCTGAAGACCCTGGAGGAGCCACCGCCAGGAAGCTACCTGGTATTGGTGACGAGCGCTCCGCAGCGTCTGCCGGCGACGGTGCGGAGCCGTTGTCAGCGGGTTTCGGTGCAGACGGTGGGTCGGGCGACCGTGCGGGAGTGGCTCGCGGGACAGGGCTTCGAGTCGCCCGCTATCGGGCCGCTCCTGGTCGAGCTCGGCGGGGCTCCGTACCGGGTGCTTGCGGCCCTCGAGCGGGGCGAGCCGCCCATCTGGGAAGCTCTGAAGGCCGTGGCCACGGGCAGGACGGACGCGCTCGACGCGGCGGCGGCGTGGCGCAACGAGGACCTGGCCGAACTCTGCGGCCGCTGGCTGCGCCATGTCCATCGCCTGGCGAGCAGCCGTGACGCGCCCGGCGCGCTGCTCGATTTCGCCGCCGAACTGACGGCGCTGCGGCGCGCCGCGCTCGGCAACAGCGGCCTGGCCCGCCAGGTGCAGTTGGAAAGGCTCCTCCTCGACTGGCGCAGGGTCGCGGCGTCGGAGTAACCATTCTGTGGCGAATGTCCCATGGACGGGCGTGGCCGTGCGCGGATCATGGGCAGCAGTGACCGTAGAAGGAGCAACGCACATGGGAGATCGGCCGGGCCGCGTTCTCTCGCTGACGATCAGGGACGAGCCGGTGCTATACGCGGCCTACATGCCGTTCGTGCACAACGGTGGCCTGTTCGTACCGACGACCGACGACTACGACCTCGGGGACGAGGTCTTCCTGTTGCTCGGACTCATGGACGAACCGGAGCGGATACCGGTAGCGGGCAGGGTCGTGTGGGTGACGCCGGCCGAAGCGCGGAACCAGCGGGTCGCCGGAATCGGCGTCCAGCTGAGTCCCGGGGACGACCTGGTGCGTTCCCGCATCGAGACCCATCTCGCCGGGGCGCTGCACTCGGAGCGGCGCACGCACACACTGTAGCGCGGATCGCAGGGCGCGCGAACTTCGTTTCGCGGCCCGTCCTGACGGACGGGTGGGAGTTTCGCTGGCGCGAAACTGCCGTGGAACCAAACCCTGACGCGCCCTCCAAGCGGCCTTCCAGACCCAAAGTCCGACAGGCTGGGCCCGGCTCAGGGCATGCGGCGCTCGAAGAAGTCGAGGATGGTTTCGTAGCGGTGCGTCGCGACCGCGCGCTCCTGCAAGGCATGCCTGGCGCCCGGATACGTCATCAGTTCGAAGCCGATGCCGCGTTCCTGCAGCGCGGTGAGCAGCATGGTCGTGTGCGTGAACAGCACGTTGTCGTCTGCCATGCCATGCATGAGCAGGAACGGGGCGGCGAGACCGTCGAGGTGTCGGAAAATCGAGCTCTCCCGGTAGCCATCGGCGTTGTGCCGTGGCGTGCCCAGGTAGCGCTCGGTGTAATGGGTGTCGTAGAGCGCCCAGTCCGTGACGGGCGCGACGCTCACCCCCGCGGCGAAGCTTGCCGGCGCCCTGGCCAGACACATCAGGGCCATGTAGCCGCCGTAGCTGTGCCCGAACACGCCGATGCGTTCGGTATCGACCCAGTCGAGGCTGTGCAGGAACCGTACGCCGGCCAACTGGTCCTCGACCTCGACGGCGCCGAGTCGGCCATGGATGGAGTTCTCGAAGCGCTTCGCGCGGCCGCCGCTGCCCCGGTTGTCGAGTTCGAAGACACCGAAGCCCTGCTGCGCGAACAGCTGCAGGGGCAACGGTCCCCACTCGCGTCGCACCCGTTGTACTCCCGGGCCCCCGTAGACGTGTACCACGACGGGATGGCGCGCGCCGGGTATCACCGTCTGCGGTGGCGTCAGCCGGTAGTGCAGCGACTGCCCGTCCGCGCTCACGATGCTGCCGAATCGGGGTGCGACATGGTGTTTCAGGAAGGGGTGGTACGGATGGTCGCCGTCGATGGCGCCGGGCAGGATCGCATGACGCTCGCCGCTGGCGAGATCGACCGCGTGCAGCGCCCACGGCGTCGCGGCGTCGGTTGTGGTCACGGCGCACACCGCGGCCTGCCGGTCCATGGCGGCATCGTGCCAGGCATCGCCGTGCGTCAGCGGCTGCGCAGCCGGCACCGTGCCAGCGGCGTCCCGGTCCAGGGGTACGCGATAGACATGTTGCGCCGTGGGATCGTGCCGCCAACCGGTCACGATGGCGGCGCCCGCGTGGACGCCGAGGACGTGCGCCACGCGCTCGAGCCCGGTAGGGACGTGCGTCAAGGTACCGTCGAAGCGATACAGGTCCGCGCTGCCGCCACGCTCCGAAGTCCACAGGAACGTGTCGCCATCGCCGGTGAAGACGAGGTTGTCGTGCAGGTTCACCCACGTGTCGCTGCGCTCTTCGAACAGGGTGCTCCAGTCGCCGGATGCCGCATCCCGTCGCTGCACGACGAGGCGACGCTGATCCCTCGTCTGCACCTGGACCAGCAGGTTGCCCGCTGGGGTGAAGGCGACACGGGCCAGGTACGCGTCCCCGTCGGCCCACCAGTCCAGCCATTGCGGCGGGCCGGGTTCGCCGTCGTCCATGCGCACCTCGGCAAGTCGGACCTCTGCGTTCTCGCCACCCGCGAAGGGATAGTGCTGCGCGACCGTTTCGATGCGATCCGCGGCGATCTCGGAGCGGTACGACCTGGGTATGCCCGCCTCGTCGACCCGCGCGTAGACGAGGCGGCGGTCGTCCGGCGACCACCAATGGCCCTCGAAGCGGTGCATTTCCTCCTGGGCGATGAACTCCGGCAATCCGTTGGCAACGGTGCCGCCGCCGTCGCGGGTCACGCGACGCTCCCGGCCGGTGCGAAGATCGTGTACGTACAGATCGCCGGCGCGCACGTAGCTGACGAAACGCCCCGTACGCGAGAGCGTAATCCCGGTCTGGCGTGCGCCGGAGGGCGTCACCGGTGTGCAGGAGCCACCGTCCGGATCGTGCAGCAGAGCCTGTCCGGCGACGGTGAGCAGGATGGCGTCGCCGTCCGGATGCCAGGTGTGCGCGGTAATGCCCCCGGCGAACTGGCGGCGTCGCTCGCGCTCGGCGCGTTCGGCCTCCGTCGGTGTGCCCCCGGCGAAGCGGTTGGCGTTCACCAGCTCGACGAGCGTGCCGGCGGACAGGTTGTAGCACCAGAGATCGAGCCGCTCGCGGTCGTCGGCCGCCGGTTGCAGGAAAGTGACGAAATCGCCGCCGGGCGCGACCCGTACCTGCGTCGGCAAGCGTCCCGTGAGGGGCGGTCCGGCGAACAGGCGGCCGGGCGACAGCCGTGTCAAGCCTGCGGCTCGAGGCGGGCGAACGCGTTGCGGGTGAGGTTCTCCACGCCATCGGCGGTGACCGCCACGTTGTCCTCGATGCGGATCCCTCCGTACGGCAGAAGGGCGTCCACCTTCGGCCACACCACGTCGCCGGCGCGTTCGTCCGCTCGCAGCGCGTCCAGCAGCAGCGGAATGAAATAGATGCCGGGCTCGACGGTGAATACGTGCCCGGGCTCGGCCGTGCGCGTCAGGCGCAGTGCCGGATAGCGTTCCGGTGGCGGGGCCGGGTTGCCACGGGCGTCGGCGAGGTGTCCGCCGACGTCGTGCGTCTGCAAGCCGAGCAGGTGGCCGAGGCCGTGGGGAAAGAAGGCATCCGTAATGCCGGACTCGAACGCGGCGTCCGCGCTGCAGGAGACGAAGCCGAACGCGTGCAGCAGTCTGGCGACCTCCCGGTGCATGCGCTCGTGCAACTCGACGTAGGAGGCTCCCGGGCCGATCGTTGCGACCAGGCCGCGCTGCGTCGCGTCGAGGGCGGCGACGAGTTCGGCGAATTCGTCGCGTTCCGCGCTGTAGGTTCGGGTGATGTCGGACGCGTAGCCCAGGTGCCGTGCGCCGGCGTCGATGAGAAAGCTGCGACGCCTGGCCGGCGGTGCGGCGTCGTAGAGTTGATAGTGCAGCACGCCCGCGTGCTCGTTCTGCGCGACGATGCTCGGATACGGCAACCCGGCTTCGTTTTGCCGGCTGGCGCGGAGGAAGGCGAGGTGGATGTCGAGTTCTGCCGCGCCAGCGTGGAAGGCGTCGCGCGCCGCGAGGTGTCCGCGCGCGCCCATCGCGGTGGCGTGGCGCATTGCGGCCAGCTCGAAATCGTCCTTGCGGGCGCGTTCGTAGTGCAGCGCGTCGACGAGCGCCGCGGGGTTGACGACATCGAACGGCATGTTGCCGTCCGGCGCACCGGTTTCGCCGAGCAGGGCGGTGCGACCGCCGGCAGCGAGCAGCCCGAGCGCCGAGCGCGCGATGCCGTCCGGGTCGTCGTGCACCTCCACCGCGAACCCCGCCTCCGCCCAGTCCGGCACTTCGGGCGGCAGGTACCAGTAGTCGGCCGGTCGATGGAACAGCAGTCGTGGTTTCTCGGGAGGATGGAACACGAGGACGCAGTGCTCCGCTTCCGGTAGCGGCAACCATTGGGCGAAGTTCGGGTTCGCGCGAAACGGTGGCGCGAGATCGTCCTGGAAGCGGAGGGCGGCGGCACCCGCCGGGACCACTACGGTGTCGATGCCGACACGCTGCATGGCGTCGGTCCAGGTCGCCGCGACGCGGGCGACATGCCGGGCGTAGGTTCCGCGGTCGAAACCGGCGTCGGGTGTTTCCTGCATGGGGCCATTCTACCCCGCGTCCTGCCGCGCGCCGGCCCGTCCGCCGGTCGTCGGCAGCGGTCCGTCGCGTACCGGCCCGACATACTTCTATGGTATACATACGCCGTTTTCACACGGGCTAAGGGAGGCGCAATGGGGGCTTATGCCTACGCTAGGCCGACGACTGTCGAGGAGGCGATTTCCGTCCTCGAGTCGGCCGAACGGGCAGGCGAGCGAACGCAGCTGCTGGCGGGAGGAACGGATGTGCTCGTGCAGATGCGTTCGGTCGACCGGGATCCGCGTACGCTGGTCGATGTCAAGCACATCGCCGAGACCAACCGGGTCGATATCGGTGCCGATGAAGTGTTCATCGGGGCGGCAGTCCCATCGGGCATCCTGAACGAAAACGCCGAGTTGAAGGCCATCCTTCCCGGCCTGCTCGAGTCCGCGGACCTGATCGGATCCACGCAGATCCAGGGGCGGGCGTCCATCGGCGGAAATCTCTGCAACTCCTCGCCGGCCGGCGACACCATCCCGGCAATCATCGCCGCCGGGGGCGTCTGCGTGATTGCCGGACCGTCGGGCACCCGCGAGGTGGCGTGCGAGGACTTCCTCACCGGGGTCGGAACCAACGTCCTCGGCGACACCGAGTTTCTCGTCGGGCTGCGCTTCGCGCGGCCTCCCGCGCGCTCGGGAGATGCCTACCTGCGCTTCATTCCGCGCACGGAGATGGATATTGCCGTCGCCGGTGCCGGCGTGGCGCTGACCCTCGATGCGGGCGGCACGTGCACGGCCGCCCGGGTGGCCATCGGCGCGGTGGCGCCAACGGTACTGCTGGTTCCGGCGGCCGGCGAAGCCCTGATCGGCACGCGGGTCGACGACGACGCGCTCCGCGCGGCGGGTGCGGCGTGTTCGGAAGCCGCGTCGCCCATCAGCGACAAGCGCGGCACGGTGGAGTATCGAAGAAAGGTCGTCGCGGTGCTGTGTCGCCGCGCCGGTGCGATCGCACGCGACCGGGCGCACGGGGCTTAGGGAGAGGGGCATAGGGAGAGGCAGTCATGGCCAAAGTACACGTCACCACCAGCATCAACGGCGAGCAGCGCGAGGTGCTGTGCGAACCGCACCAGTCGCTGCTCGATGTCCTGCGCGACGACCTCGGCATGACCGGCACCAAGGAGGGCTGCGCGACCGGCGACTGCGGCGCGTGCTCGGTGCTGATCGACGGCCGGCTCGTATGCTCCTGCCTGGTGCTCGGCGTCGAGGCGGAAGGCGTCGACGTCACCACCATCGAGGGCATCGCGAACGGGTCGGAACTGCATGTGCTGCAGCGCAAGTTCCTCGAGCATGCGGCGCTGCAATGCGGTATTTGCACGCCGGGTTTCATCGTGGCCGCGAAGGCCCTGCTCGACAGCAATCCGGATCCGGACGAAACCACCATCCGGTACTGGCTGGCGGGCAACCTGTGCCGCTGCACGGGTTACGACAAGATCGTTCGGGCGGTGCAGGACGCCGCCGAGGAACTGGCCTACGAGGCCTGAAACGGAATTACGGGAGGAGATCGAAGTGGCAGAAGCGCACGATTACAAGGCGATCGGGACTCGGCCGGTACGTCCGGACGGCGTCGACAAGGTAACGGGACGGGCCAACTTCGGTGCGGACCTGAACCTGCCCAACATGCTGCACGGCAAGGTGCTGCGCAGCCCATGCGCGCATGCGCGCATCAAGAGCGTGGACGTCAGCCGCGCGCTCGAACTCGAGGGGGTCTACGCCGCGGTCTCGGGCGCTGACTTTCCGAGCGGCGGCGAGGGCGAGATTGGCGGCGAGGGGGGCGGAACGATTTCCGATCTCGCGCAGAACATCATCGCTCGCGACAAGGCGCTGTATCACGGCCATCCGGTCGCGGCGGTGGCGGCGAAGACGCCCTATATCGCGGAGCTCGCCCTCGATCTGATCGAAGTCGACTACGAAATCCTGCAGCCCGTCCTCGATGTCGACAGCGCCATGGCGGACGGTGCGATCCTGGTGAACGAGAATCTGTTCACGAACGGCGACCCGTCGAACGGGCCGAGCAACGTCGCGGGGATCGTGAAGTTCGAACGCGGCGACATCGAGCAGGCCTTCGCCGAAGCGGACGTGATCGTCGAGGGCGAGTACCGCACGCCGACCGCCCACCAGGGCTACATCGAGCCGCACGCCTGTACGGCCACCTTCAACGAGGAGGGCAAGGCGACGATCTGGTGCTCCACGCAGGGTCACTTCGACGTGCGCTCCATGACGGCCGGCGTGCTCGCCATGAGCGTGGGCGACCTCAAGGTGATCCCCTCGGAGATCGGTGGCGGCTTTGGCGGCAAGACCGTCATCTACCTGGAGCCGCTGGCGGTCAAGCTGTCGGAAATCTCCGGCCGCCCGGTGAAGATGGTCATGTCGCGCGAGGAGGTGTTCCGCGCCACGGGTCCGACGTCGGCGACGCACTCGCGGGTCAAGGTCGGCGCCAGGGCGGACGGGACGATGATCGCCGCGAGCGCCTGGATTGCCTACGAAGCCGGAGCGTTCCCGGGCGCGCCGGTAGGACCGGGCTGCATGTCGATCTTCGCGCCCTACGACTTGCCGAACTTCCGCGTCGAAGGCCACGACGTACTGGTCAACAAGCCCAAGGTCGCCGCATACCGCGCGCCGGGAGCACCCCAGGCCCTGTACGCGATGGAGTCCGCGGTCGATGAACTGGCCCGCAAGCTCGGTATGGACCCCATCGAGCTGCGCCTCATGAACTGCGCGGAGGAAGGCACCCAGGCGCCTTATGGACCGACGTTCCCGCCCATCGGTATCAGGAAGTGCCTGGAGGCGGCCAAGGTACACCCGAACTACACGGCACCGAAGGACGAAGGGATCGGCAGGGGTATTGCCGCCGGCTTCTGGTTCAATATCGGCATGCAGTCGAGTGCCGAAGTGCGCCTGTCCGAAGACGGCTCGGTCACGGTCGTCGAGGGCAACCCGGACATCGGCGGCACGCGCGCATCGATGTGTCTGATGGCCGCGGAGACCCTCGGCGTGCCCTACGACTCAGTCCGCGCCCATGTGGGCGACACCGAGTCGACCGGCTTCTGCAACGTCACCGGCGGCAGCCGCACGACGTTCGCAACCGGCATGGCGGTGGTGCAGGCCTGCGAGGACATCATCACGCAGTGCAAGCAACGCGCCGCGGCCACCTGGGACATCGACGCGGACCAGGTGGACTGGACCGACGGCGAAGCCGTACCCCAGCCTGGCGTCAACGTGGACGTGAAGTCGCTGTCGCTGGCGGACATCGCGGGCAACGCCGCGCGCACGGGCGGACCGATCCTGGGTCGTGCGAGCCTCAACGCGCAGGGCGCCGGCGCCGCCTTCTCCGTGAACTTTTCGGACGTGTCGGTGGACCGCGAGACCGGCAAGGTGGATGTCTTGAGCTTCACGGCCATCCAGGATGCCGGGACGGCGATCCACCCCGCGTACGTCGAGGGCCAGCTGCAGGGCGGGGCCGTGCAGGGCCTCGGCTGGGCGCTCAACGAGGAGTACGTCTACGACGCCGACGGCGCCATGGAAAACGCGGGCTTCCTCGACTATCGGGTGCCGGTGACATCGGACATGCCGATGATCGACACGCAGATCGTCGAGGTACCGAACCCGTCGCACCCGTACGGCGTGCGGGGTGTGGGCGAGACGCCGATCGTGGCGCCGCTCGCGGCGGCTGCGAACGCCGTACGCGACGCGCTCGGTTTCCGTATCCCCGACCTGCCGCTCTCGCCGCCGAACGTCCTGGCGGCGATCGACGCCCAGGACAGCGCATAACCTCCCTGCGGGGCGCGTGAGCCGTTGGCTCCCGCGCCCTGAGGCGAGGGCGCCCATGGCGAAAGTCGTTTTTCCGGATCACCTGCTCGCGCACACCGGGGGCACGAAGGAGGTGGCGGTGGAAGCCAGGAACTTCCGCGGCATCGTGCGCGAAGTCGACAGGAAGTGGCCGGGGATCGAGGCGGTTCTGCTGAAGACGGCAGTCGCCATCGACGGCCAGATATACCAGGACGCCTGGCTCGAGCCGGTACGGCCGGACAGCGAGGTTTTCTTCATGCAGCGCATCGAAGGCGGCTGATCGCGCCCGCAGGTTCCCGACGTCCCGGTCCACGGGGGCGCCCTCGATGTCTTTGATGTGACCGAGCGCCAAGTGCCGAAACTCGTCAATCTCGGCTCCCTCTGCGTCGACAACGTCTACGGCGTCCCGAACATCAGCTCGGCCGGCGAGACGGTAGCGAGCCGCAACCATGCGGTCTTTCCGGGGGGCAAGGGGCTCAATCAGTCCCTTGCCGCGGCGCGTGCCGGCGCGTCCGTCGTGCACGTCGGCTGCATCGGCGCAGACGGCCGCTGGCTACGGGACGCACTGGAGCAAGCCGGCGTCGACGTGGGCCTGGTGCGCGAGGTCGACGCACCCTCGGGCCATGCCGTCATCCAGGTCAATCCGGCGGGCGAGAACGCCATCGTCATCGCGGGTGGCGCCAACCGTGTGCTGACGGACGCCGGCCGCGCCGCGGCCTTCGCCCGCTGCGGTCCGAACGACTGGCTGCTCCTGCAGAACGAGATCAACGACCTCGAAGCCACGCTCGCGGGCGCCGCCGCCGCCGGGTGCCGCGTGGCCTTCAACGTCGCGCCGGTCGATGGCCGGGAACGGGGCTACGACCTCTCCGGGGTGCATCTCCTCATCCTGAACGAAGTCGAGGCCGCGGCACTTGCCGGGGTGGCGGAACCGGAGGCCGCCCTGGACGTGCTCTGTGCCCGCTATCCGTCGTGCGACGTCGTGGTGACGCTGGGACAAGACGGCCTGCGATGCGGGCACGGCGGCAACCGGACGAGGCTGGACGCGTTCCCGGCGGAAGCGGTGGACGAGACGGCGGCGGGAGACGCCTTCGTCGGCTACCTCATGGCGGCGCTGCTCGAGGGACGACCGATGCGGGATGCGGCCGTGCTGGGATCCGCCGCGGGCGCCCTGGCGGTGACCCGGGCGGGAGCGGCGAGTTCGATTCCGCAGAGGGACGCCGTGTTCGCGCTGGCGGGTTCCGGCGACCGAAATTCGTCTTCGGCCTGATCCCTCGAAAACGGGAGCATACAAGGGATCACCTGATCTCTCATTTGGAACAATCCTATGGTAAGTTGAATAGTGCATTTGTAAGGAATATCGAACGCGGAGCGCCACGATGATCGAATCGGTCCTCACCTCAAAGAACCAGACCACCTTGCCGAAAGCGGTTCGAGAGGCGCTGGGCGTCGGTGCCGGTGACCGGGTCCGCTACATCGTCTCCCGCGGCGAAGTGCGGATCCTCCCTGTGCTCCCGGTGCGTCGACTGTTCGGAGTGCTGAAGCACGAGGGGCCACCGGTAGCGCTGGAAGAAATGGAGCGGGCGATTGCGGATGGTGCGCGTTCGCGCCAGCCGTGATCACTCTCGATACGAACGTTCTTGTCCGGTATCTCGTGTCGGATCACGAGAGCCAGGCCGAGGCGGCGCGCGTGCTGCTCGATACATTGACCGTGGACCGTCCGGCATTCGTGTGCCGTGAAGTGATGGTGGAACTCGTATGGGTACTCGAACGGGCGTACGGGCGGTCGGCCGGCGACATCGCGAGGGCGGTGCTGGAGTTGTTGGCGACGGAGGCGTTGGTTGTTGAGGCCGCCGCCGATGTCGCCTACGCGGCCCTGGGTTACCGGGCGAGGGAAGCGGACTTCGCGGATCTGATGATCCTGGCGGCCGCGAGGCGACACCGGGCGTTGCCCGTCTATACGTTCGACCGCGGGGCGTCACGGGCCGACGGGGTCGTGTTGCTGACGAGTTGACGTGCCGTGCCGGGGACGACGCGGTTGCCCACGGGAAGACCGCTCTCCGTCAATCGAACGCCAGACCAGTCGCGGCCGCCAACTCCGCGATCGCCTGGTCCACGTCCAGCACCTTGATCGTGTGCATCCCCATCGCTCGCGCCGGCTTCAGGTTGATGCCGAGATCGTCCAGGAACACGCACCGCGCCGGGTCGACGGAGAGCCGTTCGCAGGCGAGGCGGTAGATCGCCGGGTCCGGCTTGCGGATGCCTTCGACGCTCGACTCCACCACCACGTCGAAGAGCTCCATGGCGGAGTCCATCGCGGCCGCGCGCTCGGGGTCGCGCGGGGCGGGCCGCGCGGCGTCCGACTTCATGTTGTTGGTGATGGCGCCGACCTTGAAGTGCTCCTTGCAGCGCGCGAGGGCCGCGATCATGCGCGGGCGCGTCTCGCCGCTCAGCAGTTCGAGGACCCGCCGGCCCGAGACCGGATGGCCGAGGGCGGTGCTCTCGTTACGGAACAGGGCGTCGAACTCGTCGACCGAGACCCGGCTCGCCTCGAACTGCGCCCACGCATTCGTCCTGGGGTCGGTCGAGTTGACCGTGCGAATGAAGTCTCGCGGCAGCCCGTGTGCGTCCTCGAACCGGTTGAAGGCCTCGAACGGACTGGTCGTCAGGACGCCGCCGATATCCCACAGCGTCGCGTCGATGGTCATGCGCTACAACTCCTGGTCGGCCAGAAAGGCGTGAATCTGGCGGGCGAGCGCCTCGGGCTGGTCGAGTTCGGCCAGGTGTCCGGCGGCGTCGATGACGGTCTCGCGCACGGGTCCCGCGATCCCGGCGGCGAAGCGCTGCTGGTACGAAGCGGGGATGACCCGGTCCTCGGCGCCGCGCGCGAGGAGCGTCGGCTGCGTGATGCGGTGCAGGCGCCGCGCGAGGCCCGTCTCGCCGAACGGGAACAGGAAGCGGGCCGCGGCCTCCATGCTGCGCGTCTGCGCGATCTGCCACTCGACCGGGTCCGCATCGTCCGGCTTCTCCCAGGCGGCCTTCCAGCGCTCGGGGTCCGCACAGACCAGGCCGGCCAGCACATCGGGACTCGGGATCTGGGCCCAGATGTCGGTATTCGGTTCAGCCTCGTCGAACAGGCCGAACGGGGCGATCAGCACCAGGCGCCGGATAGCGGGGCCCGAGATGGCCGCGGTCTCCGCGGCCAGCGCTCCGCCGACAGAACTGCCGATGAGGTCCATGCTTGGCAGGTCCAGCGCCTCGAATATCTCGATGGCCTCGACGATCCAGTCGTACACGCTGTCGAGATGTCGGAACTCTTCGGCGCCGGGGAATCCCGGCAACGACGGCACGATCACGCGGCGGGCTTCGCTCAGGTGCTCGAGGAACGGCAGCCAGCGCGGCACGCCGCCGATGCCGCCGAGGAACACGACGGGCGGCGCACCGGCCGGACTTGAGCCGTGCTCGAGGACCCGCATCGACCGCCCGTGCAGGGCGATCGTGGACTCCGCGGCCACCTCAAGCGACCTTTGCCGGCGTATACCGTTGCTCCGACGCGATCGGGCGCGGCCACCACGGGTCTTCCCAGCGGTCGTCGAATAGATCCCGAATCTGGGGCAGCACCCGTTCCGCATACAGCCGCGTGTTGTACTTCGCGAGTTCCGTCGACATGTTGCCGAACTGGCAGAGCAGCATGAGGTGGCCGACGTTCATCTCCGTGCAGACCTCGTGCAGCCGCTCGGCCACCTGGTCGGGGTCGCCGGCCACCACGTAGCCGAGGTCCACGATGTCCTCCCACTGGGTGGCGGTGGGGGGCCGCCCGCCGATGCTGCGGCTCCCGGCGGCGGCCTGCGCCACCTGGGACTGAACGCGGGCGCGCTGGGAGGCTTCGCTGGAGTAGCCCGGCGGCGACGCCCACCTGGGGTTCACGTGCAGGCAGCGTCCGTAGAAGTACTCGGCAGGCTCCCGGTAGAGTTCGTTGGCTTCCTTCTCGGTCTCGGCGACGCCCACGAACTGCAGGAACCCGGCCCGATGGGGGTTGCGGTCCTTGCCGAGCTTGTCCATCTCGTTCCAGAACCCCTGCACGGTGGCCATGCCGGCCTTGTAGCCGAAGTAGGAGAGGTAGCAGTAGACGTAGTCCATCTCCGCGCACCACTGCCAGGTCTCGACCGAGCCGCCGCCGGGAATCCACACCGGGGGATGCGGCTGCTGCACCGGGCGCGGCCACACGTTGACGTAGCGGAGCTTGTTGAAGCGCCCGTGGAAGGAAAAGGTCTCGGGCTCACGCCATGCCTTCATGACGATGTCGTGCGCTTCCAGGTAGCGCTCCCGGAGCTTCGACGGGTTCTGTCCGTACGCGAACACGGTGTCCATCGGCGTGCCGACGGGGAATCCTGCGATCAGCCTGCCGCCCGACATGCAGTCGAGCATGGCGAACTCCTCGGCCACGCGCGTCGGCGGGTTGTACAACGCGAGCGAATTGCCCATCACGCAGATCGCCGGTGCGTGCGTGCGTCGCGTCAGCGTGGCGGCTATCAGGTTGGGGGAGGGCATCAGCCCGTATCCGTTCTGGTGATGTTCGTTGCAGCAGATGCCGTCGAAACCGACCTCGCCGGCGTACTCGAGCTCGTCGAGGTACTCGTTGTAGTGCTCGTGCACGCGCGCGGGGTCGAGGAGCCGTGCGTCGATGTCCACCCAGACGGAGGGATGCGTCTCGCGGAAGTCCTCGGGGAGGTCCTTGTACGGCATGAGGTGGAACCACAGGTTCTTCATCGGCTGCTCCCGTCGTGGATGCACGCAGTGTAGTCGATTGAAATTGGCGCCCCAAACCCGGTCCGGCGCGTATCTCAAGTCACGCGCAACATCCGCCTCCGGCTCGAGCCACGCCCCCCGCGCATGGAACAACGGCCTCCGTTCGCATACGCTCGCAAGGTCGGTCGCTCCACGCGCGGGTGACCAGGGAGCGGACAGGAGAGGGAGCGCATCCATGGACATGCAGGACGGAGTGGCGATCGTTACCGGTTCGTCGTCGGGGGTGGGCTCGGCGTGCGCCCGCCAGCTCGCCGAGCGGGGCTGTCACGTGGTCATCAACTACGCGCACAATGCCGACGGCGCCGAGCAGACGCGCGCAGCGTGCGCGGCGTTCGGGGTCGAGACCGTCGTGGTCCAGGCCGATGTGGCGGACGATGCGCAGTGCCGTGCGCTCGCGCAGGCCGCCCTCGACAGGTGGGGGCGGATCGATGCGCTGGTGAACAACGCCGGTACGACCAAGTTCAACGCACACGAGAACCTCGACGGCCTCTCGCACCAGGACTTCCTCGACATCTACTCCGTCAATGCCGTGGGCCCTTACCAGATGGCCCGCGCGGTGGCGCCGGCCATGCGACGGGGCGGCCGCGGCAGCATCGTCAACGTGGCCTCCATCGCCGGCGTGACGGGCGTGGGCAGTTCCATCGCCTACGCCGCCTCGAAGGGCGCGCTGATTACGCTGACGCTGTCGCTCGCTCGGGTGCTCGGCCCGGAGATCCGCGTCAACGCCGTGTGTCCCGGCTTCATCCAGGGCGAGTGGCTGGAGCGCGGCATGGGTTCCGAGCGCTACGCCGCGACCAAGGCTGCCCTCGAGCAGGCGACGCCCCTGCGACTCACGACCACCCCGGACACGGTCGCGGAGGGCATCATGTACTTCGTGTGCGGGGCCGACGTGATCACCGGCGAGACGCTGATGCTCGATGGCGGCATGCACCTCGGCCAGGCGCCGCTGGCGCGCCGGTAGGGGCGACGCTTGTCTTGCGCCAGGCGAAGCTTGGTGAAGGGGGAAGGCATGTTGTGACATGACGGAAACCTTCTTTGCGACCCCGCAGGTGCGAGTCCTGTCCGGCCAAGGTTGGCCAGCCAGCCGGAACCGAGTGTTGCGTGGGCAGTGGTGACGCTGTCTGCGAAGCGTACACAGGCAGCCTTGCAGGCCGCGTGATTGAGCCACGAAATTCGTATACATCGCGGAAGCCGACGCTGTGACGAGAGCGGAAGGCATCATCGCGGCGCCGAGATGGCCTGGCGCTGGCGGTTCCGCCGGGGTCCGAGAGCGGGGCATGCAGGCACGGGTCGCCCAGGAACCTGGGAGGTCTCGACGTCTCCACCGGAGCGCGCGGCGCGGACGGCCGCGATAGAAGTCAGTCCAGGCCCGCGGGTACGGCCCATGCTGCGGGAGCGAACAGGGCAACCGAGTGGTACGTAAGCGGTCCGCCGACCCCACCTTTCCCTGGATGTCGCGTTTGAAGTTGGATACCCGTCTGGTCGACCGGAGGGTTTGTGGATGTCGGATGGTGATTCGAAGGGTGCTGGCGGCACGGGCGTCGGCGCTGGCAGGGTGCTACGGCGGCGAACGGTGGAAGAGTGGGAGCGGATTGTGGAGGAGAGTTTCACGTCGCCACTGGCGGTGCGCGAGGTGGCGCGGCGCCACGGGGTTTCGGCCAGCCAGTTGTCGAGGAGACGCAGCCGGGCGCGGCGCGACGATCTGAGGTCGGCGGAGGCTGCATACGTTCCGGTGTCGGTGCAGGAGTCGGGCGGGCGGGCCGACGCGACGATCGAAGGGCGTGGCGTGACGGTTCGGCTGGAGGGGGAGATCGAGGCGGCGGGGATCGCGGCGATCGCGGTGGCGCTGGCGGGGGCGCGGTGATGGTGTCGTTGCCGGGCGCGCGGGTCGTGGTGGCGACGCGGGCGGTGGACTTCCGCAAGGGCCGCGCACCGCGGCGTAGCATCCGAGCCGGTCATCAGGGCTCTTTCCGAGGTCTAAGCGACTGATTCCATGGTATTATTGCGCCATGGAGACGCGCGCCGAACCGGTCGATCTCAGCCCCCTGCCAGGCGCCTACCGGGCGGCATTCGTGGAGCAGCTGGCGGCCAACGACGCGCTGCGCGCCAGGGTCGAGTCGCTCACCGAGAGCAACCGGCGCATGGAGCACCTGATCAGCGAGTTGCGGCGCTTCATCTACGGCAGGAAGTCCGAGAAGCTGGGTGTCGACGAACGCCAGCTGGCGTTCGAGGATCTGGAAGGGGCGGTAGGCGAGGTCCAGGCCGCCACCGAGCCGAGCGCGCCGCCGAGCCCGCCCACGGGCAAGCGCCGCGCCCGACGCAATATCGGGCAGCTGCCGGAGCACCTTGAGCGCATCGAGCGGGTCATCGAGCCAGACAGCACCGAGTGTCCCTGCGGGTGCCGGCAGATGGTGCGCATCGGAGAGGACCGCAGCGAGCGGCTGGACATTGTGCCGGCGACGCTTCGCGTCATCGTCACCGTGCGCCCGAAGTATGCCTGCCGGACCTGCGAGCAGGGTGTCGTCCAGGCGGCCGCGCCGGCACACCTCATCGAGGGTGGGCTGCCGACCCGAGGCGATCCAGGCGGCCGCGCCGGCACACCTCATCGAGGGTGGGCTGCGATGCTGGCCCAGGTGCTCATTTCCAAGTACGCGGACCATTTGCCGCTCTACCGTCAATCGCAGCTCTACGCCCGCTCAGGCGTGGACCTGCACCGCTCCACGCTCGCCGGCTGGGTGGGCAAGGCGTCGTTTCATCTGATGCCGGTGGTGGACCGGCTGGCCTGGCACCTGAAGCAGTCCGGGCATCTGTTCATGGACGAGACCCGGGCGCCGGTGCTGGATCCGGGCCGGGGCAAGACCAAGACGGGGTATCTGTGGGCGCTGGCCCGCGATGAGCGTCCCTGGGCCGGTCCGGACCCGCCGGGGGTGGTGTTCTTCTACGCGCCCGGTCGCGGTGGACGCCACGCCGAGGGTTTTCTCAGAGGATTCGAAGGGAAGCTGCACGTCGACGGCTATGCCGGCTACAACGTGGTGGCGGTGCCCGTCAAGGGGGTGGTCCGTTGTTTCTGTTGGGCCCACGCCCGGCGCAAGCTGTGCGAGATCCAGGACAGTCACCGCTCGGCGGTCGCCGCCGAAGGGCTGCGGCGCATCGCGGCGATGTACGTCATCGAGAAGGAGATCCGGGGTGAACCCGCCGAAGTCCGGCTCGCCGTGCGCCAGGCGCGTACCGCGCCGCTGGTCGAGGACTTCGGAGTGTGGCTGCGCCAGCAACGCGCCCGGGTCTCGCCCAAGTCGCGCCTGGGCGAGAAGCTGGCCTATATCGGCAACCATTGGGACGGGCTGCAGGTGTTCCTCACCGACGGCCGGGTGGAGATGGACAACAACGTCGTGGAGAACGCCATCCGACCGCTGGCGCTGAATCGCAAGAACGCGCTGTTCGCCGGCCATGACGAAGGCGCCGCGGCCTGGGGCCGCATCGCTTCACTCGTGGAAACGGCGAAAATGAATCGGGTCAACCCCCACGCCTACCTCAAGGCCACGCTCGAAGCCATCGCCAATGGCCATCCGGCCTCGGAGATCGATCAACTGCTACCTTGGGCCTTTACGCCAATCTCAAACTGAAAGCCAGGTGGTGCCGACGCTCCCCTGACAGTGGTACCGCCAAGCGAAGGAAAACGAAGTGCGGCGGGACGGGGGTCGAGAAGTCGGAGTCCGCTGATAGTACCGATGAAGTCGGGGAACTCGCCCCACGGGGACCCGGCGGAGGGAAGCGGCGGATCGGATCATGGACTGCCGGGCGGACAGACGCCTTGGCCACCGAGCCAGATCAGCGTCTCAACGGAAGTGCGGCAGGTAGCGGGGAGCCGCCGGAAATGGCGGCTCGCGGGTGCGCGCGTTGCGCGTAGCGATACCACGGCTCGAGGAGCCGGATGCCTTATGTTGCGAACTTGATTATGTTGCGAAGTGGCCTGGAGCGACGGATGCAGGCGGCGGTCGGCGGCGAGTTCGCAACATAATCCGTCGAGCCTACAAGGACGCGAGGAAGGCCATGAGGTCGCCGTCGGCGTGCCAGTCCGGCACGACCTCGGACATGGAGTGCGTTGCGTCGTCGGCGCACGCTTGCAGCGCCTTGGCCTTCATCTCGAGATCCACCTCGGCGTAGCGGTTGGTCGTCTCAAGCGACGCGTGGCCCAGCCAGGCGCGGATCGTGTTGATGTCGACACCGGCGCGCAGGAGATGGACGGCCGCGGTATGGCGCAGTGTGTGCGGGCCGACGCGCTTCCCGCGCAGGGAGGGCACGGACTCGGCGGCCTTCCGTGCGGTTCGCACGACCAGCCCGTGGATGCCGAAGCGGGTGGTCGGAGCGCCGTGGACATTGAGGAAGACCGGCCCCTCCGGCGGGCCGTCGAGGCGCGGTCCGAGCAGTTCTCGCAGCACGGTTGCGGTGCGGAGCCAGAGCGGGCAGGTGCGGACCTTTCGTCCCTTGCCGTCGAGGCGCACGGAGCGGATGTCGGAGGCCAGATCAGCCACGGCCACCCGGGCGGCTTCGGAGGCGCGCGCTCCGGTGTTGTAGAGGAACAGCAGTAGCGCGTGGTCGCG
This sequence comes from Candidatus Azotimanducaceae bacterium, assembly GCA_965248075.1. Classification (GTDB taxonomy): domain Bacteria; phylum Pseudomonadota; class Gammaproteobacteria; order Pseudomonadales; family Azotimanducaceae; genus VXNE01. Next base: position 587,658 of record CBDFIL010000002.1, read on the forward strand.
CCGGCCCTGCGCCCGGGCCCGGTCGGGAACGGCAAGCATGGCGTCGATCTCGTGCTTGTCGAGGTACGCCATGGCCGGCACGGCCGTGCGGCGCGGCGGGACATCCAGGACGGCGGCGGCATGGTCGACGAGCTCCGGCGCCTGCCGGGCGATGGAGCGGAACAGGGAGTGCAGCGCGGCGAGCCGCAGGTTGCGCGTGGATGTCGCGTTGCCGCGCTCGTGCTCGAGGTGGGCGAGGAAGCCGCGGACGACGGCCGCGTCGACCTGCTCGACGGTGACCCGGGCCGGGTCGGTGGCCCGCTGTGCGGCGAGGTAGCCGAACAGCAGGCGGATGGTGTCGCGGTAGCTCTTGCGGGTGTTGGGGCTGAGGTTGCGGTCCGCGGCCATCTCCTCGACGAGGAACCGGCGCACGAAGTGTCCCAGCGGATGTCGGTGTTCATGCATCGTGGTTCTCCTGGCTGTCGACGCCGGCGTAGCGCGCGAAGCGCTTGGACGCCTCGTCGAGGAGTTCCGCGGTCATGGGGAGGTACGCCTGGGTGCCGGCGAGGCGGACGTGGCCGAGGTAGGTCGCCAGTAGCGGCAGACTGGCCTGGACGTCGGCGCCTTCGCGGTACCAGGAGACGAGCCGGTGTACGGCGAAGGTGTGGCGCAGGTCGTGGAGACGCGGACCGCGCCGGCCGGGCGGGCCCTGCAGTCCCGCGTGGACGCGCACCCGGGCGAACGCGCGTTCGAGCTGACCGCGCGAGACGGGCGTACCGGCGGGCGATGCGAAGAAGGCGGAGCCGGATGCCGCGGGCATCGGCAGATGCCTACGCTGGTCGGCGTACGCGGCCAGCGCGTCGGCGAGGGCGACGCCGACGGGCACCAGGCGCGACTTGAAGAACTTGGTGTTGTTGACGGCCAGTACGCGATCGCGCAGGTCCACGTCGCAGCAGCGCAGGCGCAGGGCTTCGCCGGAACGGAGTCCCGCCCCGTAGAGGAGCAGCAGCAGGGTGCGGAAGGTCGCCTCGCGCAACGGGAAGCGGTCGTGCTTCAGAACCGCCGTCGCGTCGAGCAGCCGCTGCAGTTCGTCGCGGGTGTAGATGTGGGGCCGGAAGGAACGCGGCACGCGGGGTCGGTGCGCGGGGAGCGGGCAGGCCGCGAGGTACCCGCGGCCGACGAGCCAGACGAAGAACCCGCGCAGGGTCTCGTCCTTGCGCTGCCACCAGCGCGTCGGCGCGCCCTTGCCGCGGCAGAACGCGCGCGTCGTCTCCGGGTCGATGTCGCGCACGGGGACGTTGCCGAGAACGCGGGCGAAGGCGCGCAGGATCCGCGCGTCCGTGGAGAAGACCGCGCCCAGGGACTGCTTCAGAGCGATATACGCATCGACGGCCTCAGACAGCATCATGACAGGCCTCCGAGATCGTCGAAGGCGACCTGGCGCAACGCGGCCAGGTGCACCTTGGCGTAGACGCCGGTGGCATCGGGGTCGCGGTGCCCGAGGTGGTCACCGACCTCCTTGAAGCTCGATCCGGATTCCAGCAGGTGCCGTGCGCAGGCGTGGCGTAGACCGTGCGGCCCGCGCCCCTTCGCCGGCCGCTCGTCGGCAGGGAAGCAGCGCGCGACTGCGGAGTACAGTCCGCTCGGCGACAGCGGCGCGAACGGCGGACGCAGCGCCAGGAACACGATCCGGCTGGGCGACGGCGGCCGTGCCTGGCGCAGGTAGCGCGCGAGCGCGTTGCCGACCCGAGGCTCGAGCGGCGCTTGCGCGCGGCGGCCACTCTTGGAGCGGACGAACCGGATCCGGTCGCGCCGCCAGTCGATGTCGTCGAGGCGCAGCCGGCGCGCTTCGCCGGAACGCACGGCGTAGACCGACAGCAGCAGGATGATCGCGTGGTCCCGGATCGATGCCGGGGCGTCGCCGGCGGTCGCCGCGAGCATGCGCCCGACAGTCGGCCATGCCGGGCCCGTCGGCAGCGCCTCGTGGCGGTAGATGCGTGGCGAGAGGACGGTCTGGGCGAGACCGGGCCGCGCGTGTCCCCGCGCCTCGCAGTGGCGCAGCCATGCGCGCAGGAAGCCGGCGGAGGTGCTCAGCGAACGGCGGCTCCAGCGCAACGCCATGTGCCGCTGGAAGGCATCGACGTCAACGGCCCGGACCGCCTCCAGGGCCAGGCCCCGCGCCTCGATGTGGGCGAGGAACGTCGCGATCTGCCACCTCGCCGACCGGCAGGTGGCGTCGGACAGCCAGCTCCGATCGCGCTGCTCGGCGATGAACCCGCGCACCATGGCTTCATAGCGGAGCGGCAGGCGCGGGCGTGGCGGCCGCAGACGGCCGAGGCGCTGCAGCAGGTCGGTCGCCGTGGCGCGGAAGTGTCCCTCGGCGTTGCGGCTCGACGCCGCCCGGCAGCGGGCCGCATATCGCGATGCCATCTCGCGGACCTCGCCGTCGTCGAAGCAATGGCCGGCCGGCCATCTCTCCAGCTCGACGGCCACGCGAAGGCAGCTTCGGGCCTGCTTGACGAGCGTTGCCGGCGCTACGCCGCGCGCGCCCAGATCGGTCAGGTAGGCGGCGCGTTCCTCGGCCAGAGGGCCTTCGAGGTGGCGGCGGAGAACGCGCGGATAGGTGAACAGCGTCTCGAACATGGCAGTGTGCCTCCATGGGAAAGGCACGCCACCATGTCATGTCGGATTATGTTGCGAACTCGCCGCCGACCGCCGCCTGCATCCGTCGCTCCAGGCCACTTCGCAACATAATCAAGTTCGCAACATAAGGCATCTTATGTTGTTAGCAACATAAGATGCCCGAATTGGGCACGTCCGGATCTGCGGGAGCCGGGGGTGGGCAACCACCCTCGGCCACCCGGCGTCGCCCGTGTCGAAGTCGTGCAAGCCCCTGGCGACGGGACGGGACAAGCCCGTCCCCTACCACGCCCGTGTCGAGCCTGTGCAAGCCCTCGGCGACGGGGCGGGACAAGCCCGTCCCCTACGGGCGCAACGATCCGCGGTGGCGCACGTCCCGGCCCCTGATCAGGTAGACGATGTACTCGCTGATATTCTTGGCGTGGTCGCCGATCCGCTCGAGCGCGCGGGCGGTCCAGACGGTGTTCACCGCGCGTTGCACGTAGTCCGGATGCTCGTCGATCTCCCGTAACAGGGACCGGTCGATGATCGCGAAATGGTCGTCCACGTCGGCGTCCGCGGCGATGACGCCGTAGGCGGCGTCGAGGTCGAGCCGCGCGAACGCGTCGAGGGTGTTGGTCAGCATCCTGCCCACGAGATCACGCAGGTGTTGTATGCCCGCGTAGCCGTTTGCGGGGATCGGGACGGTGGCGACCTGCTCGGTCATCTTCGCGATCTTGCACGTCTCGTCGCCCACCCGCTCGAGATCCGTCCCGGCCTTCATGATGCTGATGAGCAGGCGCAAGTCCCGGGCGGCCGGTTGCCGCCGCGCGATGATGTGCACGCAATCGTCGTCGAGGGCGAGCTCGGCAAGGTTGACCTCGGTCTCGACTTCGAGCACCCCCGCGGCGAGGCCGGCGTCGTGCGTCACGAAGGCCCGGGTCGCGGATTGGAGTTGGCGCTCCACGAGGCCGCCCATCTTCATCAGCCGCAGCCGCAGCGATTCGAGCTCGCTGTCGTACTGCTCGGAGATGTGCCGGCTCATGGCGCGACGCTCCGCCTGGGTGCCCGGCGTCGTCTCATCCGTAGCGACCCGTGATGTAGTCTTCCGTCTGCCGCTTCGACGGAGTCAGGAACATGCTGTCGGTATTGCCGAACTCGACCAGCTCCCCGAGGTACAGGAACGCGGTGTAGTCGGACACGCGCGCGGCCTGCTGCATGTTGTGCGTGACGATGACAATAGTGTACTCGGCCCGGAGTTGATGGATCAGTTCCTCGATCTTCAACGTCGAGATCGGGTCCAGCGCGGAGGCGGGTTCGTCGAGCAGCAGGATATCCGGCCGCACCGCGATCGCGCGCGCGATCATCAGGCGCTGCTGCTGTCCGCCGGAAAGGTCCAGCGCCGTCTCCTTCAGCCGGTCCTTGACCTCGTCCCACAGCGCCGCGCTCTTCAGGCTCCACTCGACGCGCTCGTCCATCTCGGACTTCGCGCAGTCGCGCTGCAGGCGCAGGCCGTAGGCGACGTTGTCGTAGATCGACTTGGGAAACGGGTTGGGCCGCTGGAAGACCATGCCGACCCGGCGTCGCAACTCCGCCACGTCGACCGAGCGGTCGCGGATGTCCATGCCGTGGAGGGCCACGGTGCCGGAAATGTGCACACCGTCGATCAGGTCGTTCAAACGGTTGAAGCAGCGCAACAGCGTCGACTTGCCGCAGCCCGAGGGCCCGATGAACGCCGTCACCTTGCGCTGCGGAATCTGCAGCGAGATGTGGCTGAGCGCCGTCGTGTCGCCGTAGGACAGCGACAAGTCACGTACGTCGATGCAGGTGTCCTCGCCGGCGAGGGTCTCGGGGTGAAACGCCTCTTCTTCGCGGTCCGATTCCTCGTCGCGGGTCAGCGGACCGAACTCCCGATGCTCGATGACGAGGTCGAGGGCTCCCTGTCTGGTGGCCGGTTCCTTCAAGTCAACCCTCCGTGAATCGGTACCGTCCCTCGAGTCGGTTTCGGAGCAGGATCGCCGTCAGGTTCAGAACGACGACGATCAGGATCAATAGTAGCGCCGTCGCGTAGACGAGGGGACGGGCGGCTTCGACGTTCGGGCTCTGGAAGCCCACGTCGTAGATGTGAAAGCCGAGGTGCATGAACTTGCGGTCGAGATGAATGAAGGGCGGGTTGCCGTCCACGGGCAGCGCCGGTACGAGTTTCGCGACGCCGACGAGCATGAGCGGAGCGACCTCGCCGGCTGCCCGTGCCACGGCGAGGATCACCCCGGTGAGGATCGAGGGGCTCGCTATCGGCAGGATGACTCGGAACAGCGTCTCGGCCTTGGTGGCGCCGAGCGCCAGGCTGCCCTCCCGGATCGCGCGTGGAATCCGCGCCAGTCCCTCCTCGGTGGAGACGATGACCACCGGCACGGTCAGCAGAGCCAGGGTCAGCGACGCCCAGATGAGCCCGGGGGTGCCGAAGGTCGGCGCGGGGCGGGTTTCGGGGTAGAAGATGTCGTCGATCGTGCCGCCGACGAAGTAGACGAACAGGCCGAGCCCGAAGACCCCGTAGACGATCCCCGGAACCCCGGCGAGATTGTTGACGGCGATGCGGATGAGGCGGACGAACACCCCTTGCCGGGCGTACTCATGCAGGTACACCGCTGCGATGACCCCGAACGGCGTCACGAGCACCGACATCAGCAGCACCATCATGACGGTGCCGAAAATTGCCGGAAAGACGCCTCCCTCGGTGTTGGCTTCCCGCGGCTCGTCGGTGAGAAAGGCGCCGAGGCTCGCGGCGTAGTGCAGGATCCTGTCGAACGTCGACATCGCGTTCGGCCGCCAGGCGCGCAGGATATCGCCGAGACGCAGCCGCACGGTCCGGCCGTCCATGATCTCGATCTCGACCGCGTCGCGGTCGACGTCCTCCACGAGGTCCAGCAGACGCGCCGCGACGCGCTCGTAGTCCTCGTGGAGGGATCGCTCGCGCCAGGGGATGTCGCCGAGTTCCGCTCCTTCGAGGGCGCGCCGACGTCGTTCGAGACGCAGCTCCTCAAGCGCGTAGTGGATCGAGTCGATCATCGAAGCCTGCAGTTCCGCGATCTCCGCGCGCAGGACGTCCACACGCTCGAGCCGCTGCTGGAGACTGGTCCATACCTCGGCATCCGCATCGGCGGCGACCCGCACCTTGCCCTCGTAGAGGCCTCGGAGGCGTCCGTAGGCGTTGCCCCATTCCAGGCGTTCGAAGACCGCGAGGTCGGCGGGCCGGTCTTCGGAGACGATCGCGGCGGCATCGATCCAGCGGAAGTCCGGCGCGTTCACACGTCTGTTGCCGGTCTTGATCAGGCGCCGCTCGAGGGCCTGGACGGCCGCATCGCCGCCGGCCGGGCCTTCGGCGGCCGCGGCGGGGTCCACGAACTCGACCGCCACGAGTTCGCCGATGACCGACACGGTGCGGGGGCCGTCCTCGTAGACGATCTGCAGCACTTCGGCGGGCCAGAAGTGCGCGAGCCCCCGGGCCGCAATGAGGCCCACGAGACCGATGACCGCGGCGAGCGCCACGCCGACGGCGCCGGCGTTCAGCCAGACCCACGGCGCCCCGGACGCCCACCAGCCGGTGCGGCGGGGTGCTGCTGTTCGGGTGGTCGCGTTCACAGGTTCGCGTACCGGGCCCGCAGTCGCTGGCGGACGACCTCTGCCGCGGTATTGAAGGCGAAGGTGATCAGGAACAGCACGAGCGCGGAGAGAAACAGGATGCGGTAGTGGGTACCGTCCACGCCGGACTCGGGCAGCTCCGTGGCGATGTTGGCCGCGAGGGTGCGCATGCCCTCGAAGGGGTTGACGTCCATCAACGCGGTGTTGCCGGTGGCCATCAGCACGATCATCGTCTCGCCGACCGCACGACCGAAGCCGATCATCGATGCCGAGAAGATGCCGGGACTGGCGGTGGGAACGACCACGCGCGTCACCGTCTGCCAGGGCGTCGCGCCGAGGGCCAGCGAGCCGGTGGCGAGATGGCGGGGAACACCGTGGATGGCGTCCTCGGAGATCGCGAAGATGGTCGGGATCACCGCGAGCCCCATGGCGATGCCGATGACCAGCGCGTTGCGCTGGTCGTAGTCGAGACCGGCGACCGTCCGGAACCAGTGCTGTGCGTCGCCGCCGAAGAGAAGCCGCTCGAGTTCGGCATCGCTTGCGGCGACCGTCCACATCAACACTGCCAGCACCGGGACGCTGACGGCGCCCGCCCAGCCGTCGAGGGGACGTGTCAGCCGCGTGGGGAGGACGTGCCAGATCCACGCGAACAGGAGCACGCCCGCCGGCAAGGCGACGCAGCTCGCGAGTGTCGCGGCCAGATGCGCTTCGATCAGGGGAGCCAGCCACAGACCGGCGAGGAAGCCCAGGATGACCGTCGGCAGGGCGGCCATGATCTCGATCCCGGGCTTGACCCAGCGGCGCATGGACGGCGACATGAAATAGGCCGTGTACACGGCGCTCATCACCGCGATCGGCAGGGCGAAGAGCATCGCGTAGAAGGCTGCCTTGAACGTGCCGAAGAGCAGGGGTGCGAGCGAGAACTTCGGTTCGAAGTCCGTTTCGGCGGACGAGCTCTGCCAGCTGTGCACGGCATCCTCGTAACCCTCGTAACGGACGCGTTGCCAGAGGGCGGACCAGGAGACTTCCGGGTGCGGGTTGGTGACAGCGAACCGGTGCAGAACTCCGTCCGCCGAGACGAGATAGACGCGGTCGGAACGAGGTGAGAACGTGCCCAGCCGGATCGGCGGACCGGCAACGGGTATTGCCCCCGCATGGGTCGCGACGTGTCTTTCCGAGGTGGTGTGGGCCAGATGCAGGCTGCCGGCGGCGTCCAGGGCCAGAATCCCCTTGCGTCGCGGTTCCGCCACGACCAGCGTAAGCGGTGCGTCGAACGCGAAGCTGCGCGCATGTACCCACTGCATGCGTGCGCCGCTCCGGGCGAGGAACCACTGCAGCAACGATCCCTGGTCGTCCGCCACCATCAGGGACAGCCTGCCGAGCAGTGGTGTCACGGACGTGACCGCTGACCCGGGGGACACGAGCGACGTCGAGGCGACCCGGCGCGGCGCCTGTAGATCGACGATGTCCCAGGACGTGGCTACGCCGTCGCGCCCGGTCGCATAGAGCACGGTGCCGCGCGGTCCGAAGTCCACGCGCGCGACCGCATGCGGCGCATCGATCCGGCCTTGCCTCGCGCGGGCAAGGGCCTGGGTCTCATCCGCGTCGTCGAAGGAGAACAGGTCGATGCCGCCGTCGGCGTCGAGCGCCGCGACGCGCAGGCCGCCCGCTCCGAGGTGGGCATCGAAGACCGTCGCGCCGGCCAGCGTCAGCGGGCGACCCTCGAAAAGGGGCTCCACCACTTGTTCCAGGTGGCGTTCGTGATCGCTGAATCGCACGCGCGAGCGCACCCGAACGAAGCGCATGCGGCCGTCGTCGCCGACCAGGGCATAGGTGTCGCGGGTCGGATGGACGAGACGTATCGCGCTGAGCGGTCCGCTGCCGAGAATCTCGGAGCCGATGAGGGCGCCGGTCGCGGGTACGACGAAGTGGATGCTGCCCTCGGCATCGATGCTGTAAAGGGACTCGAGACCGTCGTCGACACCGAGGGCGAGGACCGTGGACGAGGGCAACGTGACGCTTGCCAGCTTGTCGATGCTGGCGCCGCCCAGGAGCGGCGCGGCGACCCAGACGAGGTAGAAGAAGATGAGGGCGATCGCCGCAATGACTGCGGCGCCGCCGAAACCGACGATGCGCCGCGTCATCGAGTCGACGATGCGCCGCCGACGCGGCAGCTTCGATGTCTGCGTCTGCACTCTGGCGTGCCGTCCCGCCCTGTAGCGCCCCATAGCCGGTCCGGCACTCGCTCGCGAACTCGCTACGCGCCGGCGCGCCTCCGGCCCAGCCACGCCGTCCTTGCATGGAAGTTGCACCGGCGGTCACTTCGTCCCCTTGGCGCGACTTCCATGCAAGGGGCGTCCCTTGGCAATGGGCCGCCGTTCCATGGGGGGCCTCGTTTCTCGAACCAGCTTACTTGATTTTGCGAAGCTCCCGAGCCGCAAGGCGAGCCGAGAGCGCGATGTAGCCAAGCTTGCCGACCGCCGTCTGCCCGGTCCCGGAGAGCACCAGCCTGAGAAACTCGTGCTCGAGAGGCGGCAGCGGGGTGTCGGGCCGCTTGTTCACGTAGACGTAGAGATCGCGCGCCAGCGGATAGGACCGGCCGCGCACGTTGTCACCCGTTGCGTCCAGGACTGTCTGGCCCGATCTCAGGCGCACCGGAACGGCCCGCACGCCGGGCGTACGGTAGCCGGTGCCGGAGTAGCCGATGCCGCCGAGCGACGCGCCGACCGCCTGCACGACCGAGGCGGACCCCGGCAGTTCGTTCACGCTGTTCTTGAAATCGCCGGAGCAGAGCGCGGTCTTCTTGAAGTACCCGTATGTCCCCGAGACGGAGTTGCGACCGTATAGCTGGATGGGGCGGTCGGCCCATGGTCCGCCAAGCCCCAGGGCGCCCCAGGTGGTGACGTCGCGGGCGGCTCCGCAGCGGCGCGTCACCGAGAAGACCGCATCGATGGATGTCAGACCCAGTGAGCGGATGGGGTTGTCCCGGTGGACGTACAGGGCGAGTGCGTCGATCGCGACCCGGATCGGGGTCGGCGCGTAGCCGAAGCGGCGCTCGAAGGCGGCGATCTCCTCGTCCTTCATCAGGCGACTCATGGGACCCAGGCTGGAAGTGCCCTGGGTCAGGGCGGGTGGCGCGGTGGACGAGCCCGCCGCCTGCACCTGGATGTTGACGTTCGGATAGTGGCGCTGGAACGCCTCGCTCCAGAGGCTCATGAGGTTCGCGAGGGTATCCGAGCCAACGCTCGACAGGTTGCCGGAGATGCCGCTGACGCGCCGATACTCCGGCAGGCCCTTCGCCCGGGCCGCTTGCGCAGCGTTGTCGGTGGGCAGGTCGGCGCCCTGTGCGAGCGTCGCAGTGCCCGCGAGGGCGGCCGCAAGTGCCGCCACGAGGGACAGCCGGTGTGTGCCTCCCCGCGCTGTCACGGTGTCTGCGTTGCGTCCTGGGCGACGGCGCCGCCGGCGCCGAAGACGCAGAAGAACAGGCTGCCCCTGGTGAGTTCGCTCTCCACCTGCAGCACCGAGCCGTGACGCCGGAGCACATGCTTGACGATGGCGAGCCCGAGGCCCGTTCCGCCGCGCCCGCGAGCGCCCGCCAGATCGATGCGGTAGAACCGTTCCGTGATCCGCGAAAGATGCTCAGGTGCGATGCCGACACCGCGGTCCTGCACCTCGAACCGCGCACCGGTCGCGCTCCGGAACCAGCGCACGTCGATCGCGCCGCCGTCCGGGCTGTAGCGCACGGCGTTCGTCACCAGGTTGTTGAAGGCACTGTAGAGCTCCGTGCTGACACCCTTCAGCGGAAGGTCCGGCTCGGCCGCCAGCACAAGTTCATGCACTCCGGCCGAGAGACGCCGGGCCTCCGCGACGATGGTAGTCAGCATCGACCCGACGTCGATCTCCTCGATCGTCTCGTCGCCGGGCAGCGGCGCGGACTCGAGCCGCGTCAACGTGAGGAGATCGTCGACGAGCGCGCGCATGCGTTGCGCCGGTGGCGTGAGCCTGGGCAGTACACCGCGTAGCGTGTCGAAGTCGGGATTGCCTTCGTCGAGTTCCTCGAGGTAGCCGACGATGACGGTCAGCGGGGTACGCAGTTCGTGGGAGACATTGGCGATGAAGTCCTGCCGCATGGTCAGCAGGCGGTTCAGTTCCGTCACGTCCCGCGCCATCACGAGCGTGCGGTCGCGGTCGATCGCGATGCGTCGCAACTCGATACGGCGCGCCTCGTCGGCAGGTGCGGCGATCTCCGCGATGTCGCTGTCGACCTCGCCCTTGAGCAGCGACACGATGCGAGGATTGCGCACCAGGGCCACGAGATTCTGGCCGTGGTCGGCCGCTGCGAGCCCCAGATGGTTACGCGCGGCGCGGTTGTAATCCTCGATTTCGCCCCCCGCGCGCACGATCACCCAGCCGTCCGGGATGACATCTGTGGTGGTGCGCAGGCGGCGTAGCGATGCGATCAGCGCTCGGCTGCGAGCCCGTGCGTGCGTGATGGAGCGGCGCAGACGATCGGCGACCGCGCCCCAGACGCCGTCGTGCCGGGTCGGGCGCCCGAGCGGACGCGTCGACCATTGAACGAACGCGCGGAACTCGAAGGCGTGGTAGGCGATGAACGTCGAGAGCGCGACCACGATCCCCCACGCGACACTCCCGGTGAGCCAGCCGACCGTCCCCGCCGCGGCCAGCCCCACCGATGCGTACGCGAACGCCCCGTAGCCGGCCCGGCGCTGCGCTTTCGCTACGCGCCGGACTCGCCTTCGGTCCAGCCACGCCAACCATCCATGGAGCAAACGCCCGGCCAGCTTGCGCTCCTCGAGCCGTTTGCTCCATGGAGGGTCCCGGCCGGTCACACCGCGATCAGACCTTTCCGTCGCTGGTCGAGAACCGGTAGCCGACGCCTCTGACGGTCTGGATGTGGTCGTCTGCCCCAAACGGGGCGAGCGCCTTGCGCAGGCGCAGCACGTGTACGTCGATCGTGCGTTCCTCGACGTACACGTTGCGGCCCCACACGCGGTCGAGCAACTGCGCGCGTGCGAACGCCCGGTCCGGATGGCGCATCAGCATCTCGAGCAACCGCAGTTCGGTCGGGCCGACATGGACGGGGGCTCCGTTCACGGTCAGCCGATGGCTGTTGGTGTCTATCTCGACGCCGCCCGCCTGGATCTTGCCGTCTGCGGGGTTACCGACCCTGCGCATCAGGGCCTTGATGCGGGCCACCAGTTCCCGCGGCGAGAACGGCTTGGTGACGTAGTCGTCGATGCCCGCATCGAAACTCTTGAGCTTGTCGGACTCCTCGCCGCGCGCGGTCAGCATGACGAGGGGCAGATCGGCGGTGAGCGGATCGCGTCGCAGCCGTCGCGCAAGTTCGACGCCGCTCATGCCCGGCAGCATCCAGTCGATGATCAGGAGCTGCGGCAGGGGACCGTCAAGGATATCGAGCGCCTGCTCGGCAGTCGCCGCCGCGACCACGTCGAAGCCGGCGCGTTCGAGCGAGAACGTCAGCATCTCGCGGATTTCCGGCTCGTCCTCGATCAGCAACACAGAGTTCCGAGACACGTCCGTCACGCCATCCCTTCGAACCGTCGCGCGCATTTGAATGGTGCAATGTGACAAGGTTGTGGACGGTGTGGGGAAGTATGCCACCGCTGCGCTCCCCAGGCACCGGTCGCGCTTTCGAAGGCCGTACCGTACCGCGTGAGAAATACGATACGCTAAGGCGCGATTCAACCAGCGGGGAGGGGGTGTCCAGGTGGGGACAACGAGACAGTTACGGGCGGCCGACGGATTCACGCTCGGCGCGTACGAGGCGTTGCCGGACGAGGGGGCGGACGTGAAGGGCGCCGTGGTCGTCATCCAGGAGATTTTCGGGGTCAACGCCCACATCCGCGAGGTGTGCGACGGCTACGCGCGTGACGGGTACGCGGTCATCGCTCCGCAGATATTCGACCGCGCCGAGCGCGACGTCGAACTCGGCTACGAGGGCGCCGACATGACCCGGGGGATCGAGATCGCCTTCCAGGGGCTCGATCGTGAGAACACGTGCAAGGATCTGCAGGCGGCGGTCGACGAAGTGGGCAAGTACGGTCGGGTCGGACTGGTGGGCTACTGCTTTGGTGGACTGCTGACGTGGGTTGGGGCCACGGAACTCGAGGGGGTCGCCTGCGCGTCGGCGTACTACGGTGGCGGCATTGCCGGCGAACTCGAGCGCACGGCTTCCTGCCCGGTCATCATGCATTTTGGAGAACTCGACGCGCACATCCCGATGAGCGATGTCGAGCGCATCAAGGCCGCGCTGCCGGATGTCTCCGTATACGTCTATCCGGCGGATCACGGCTTCAACTGCGACCATCGGGCGAGTCACGACGCCGCGTCGGCCGCCACCGCCCGCAAACGCACCCTGGCGTTCTTCGAAGAGCATCTCGGCGGCGCGGGGTAGTGATAGCGATGTATCGGAAGGCCCGTGCAGCGCGGCTTTGCGCCCGCGGGCGGCCCCTGGATTCGTTCGCGCGGCATCCTTGACATGCCAGAACCGTTTCGTGATCCTTCCGGCTCCGAAATCGGGGCGGGCAGCAGCAAGCATCGACGGCCCGGCGCGCCGCAGCATTGGCGGCGGCTGGCAGGCGGTGCCGCGGGAGTGCCTGCACAAGAAACCGCGGGACGGGCAGGGGCAGCGGCGTGCAGTTGCGGGGCGAACATGGACCCGCCGAACCCCACGACGGGATTCGGGTTGGGCGTTTCGCCAACCAGAACGGACATCACCATGGGAAGTCGCATGAATAGACAACGAGTTCACCGCCTCGCGGCGGTTCTGCTTCTGGGGTTGGGGGGGGCTCTCGCCCCGGGCGCGGGTGCCGCGAGTCTCGACGATATCTTTGTCGTCGCGGAACGCATCAACGATCAGGCGCGCACCTCGCAGGCGCAGATCGATGCGTTGACGGAAGAGACGCGCGAGCTCTATCACGAGTACAAGACGATCCTGAAGGAAGTCGAAGGCCTCCGGGTCTACAACCGTCAGCTCGAAAAGCAGATCGCCAACCAGAACCGGGAGATGTCCCAACTCAGCGAGTCCATCGACCGCGTCACGGTCATCGAACGCCAGATCACGCCGTTGATGATGCGCATGATCGACGGCCTCGAGCAGTTCGTGGAACTCGATCTGCCGTTTCTCGCCGACGAGCGTCAGGATCGGATCGAACGTCTTCGCGAGATCATGGACCGGGCCGACGTGGCGGTTTCGGAGAAGTTCTCGCAGGTTCTGCGCGCCTTCCAGATCGAGAACGAGTACGGACGCACCATGGAAGCGTACGGCGCGACGATCAACGTGGACGGCGTGGACCGCATCGTGGACGTGCTGAAGATGGGCCGTGTTGTCCTGGTCTACCAGACCAGCGACGGGGAGGAGACCGGCATGTGGAACCAGGCCGCCCGCCAGTGGGAGGTGCTGGACGAGGAATTCACGACGCCGGTCCGCAACGGCATGCGCATGGCGCGCAAGCAACTGGCGCCGAACATGCTGTTACTGCCCGTGACGGCGCCGGAGTAACGACACCATGAGCACGATGGAAGGAATCATGCCCAAGCAGAGAGCACAGAAGACCCTGTCCCGCAAACTGATGGCGGCGGCGCCGTGGTGTCTCGCAGTCGGTCTCGCGCTGAGTCCGGCCGCGCAGGAAGAACAGGCGGCCCCGGACGAGTCGCAACTCGAGGTGGTGCCCGCGGATACCCTCGGTGATTTGCTCAAGAACGTCGAAGAGCGGCGTGTCGTGGAAAGCCGCGAGCACGTCCGTCGCGAGCGCGAGTTCGTGCGGCGTCAGGCCGACCAGCAGAAGCTGCTCGACGATGCGAAGGGAGAACGGCGCCGGGAGGAACAACGCAGCGAGCGTCTCGAGACGCGGTTCGAGGAGAACGAGATCCGCATCGGCGACCTGCAGGAGCAGCTCGACAAGCGCCTCGGTTCCCTGCGCGAACTGTTCGGTGTCCTGCAGCAGGTGGCGGGTGACACGCGCGGCCTGTTCGAAGGGTCGATCATCAGCCTCGAGTACCCGGGCCGCGGCGAATGGCTCGGTGAACTCGCGGCCAAGATGGGCACGTCGACGCAACTCGCGACCATCGACGAGATGGAGCATCTGTGGTTCGAACTGCAGCGCGAGATGACGGAATCCGGCAGGGTCACGCGCTTCAATGCCACCGTCAACATGCTCAATGGCGAGCAGAAGGATACCGAGGTGATCCGCGTCGGCTCCTTCAACGTGGTGGCGGATGGCGACTACATCAACTACGACATCGGCGTCGGCGCGCTCGTGGAGCTCGCCCGCCAGCCGGCGGCGCGCTTCTCGAACTCGGCGGAAGACCTGCAGGACGCGTCGCCCGGCGAGGTCGTGGCGTTCGCGATCGACCCGTCGCGCGGGTCCATGCTGAGCCTGCTGATCCAGGCGGCCACGGTGGGCGAGCGTGTCGGCTCCCCGTTCGGCGGCATCGCCAAGGGCGAATGCTGGTTGCCGTTCTGCGACGGCCAGGGCGGCTATGTCGGCTCCGTCATTATCCTCGGCGGGATTCTCGGTGTGTTGCTGGCGCTCGAACGCCTGGTCACGCTGTTCCTGGTCGGGGCGAAGGTCGGCGCGCAGAAGCGTTCCGAGACTCCGAGCCGCGACAACCCTCTCGGACGGTTGCTCGGCGTGTACGAAGACAACCGCGACATCGATGTGGACACCCTCGACCTGAAGCTCTCGGAGGCGATCCTCAACGAGACGCCCAGGTTGACACGCAACATTACGCTGATCCAGGTGATCTCCGTGGTCGCGCCCCTGCTCGGGCTACTCGGTACGGTGATCGGGATGATCCTGACGTTCCAGGCGATCACGCTGTTCGGCACGGGCGATCCGAAGACCATGGCCGGCGGCATCTCGACCGCACTCATGACCACGGTGCTCGGGCTCTGCGTGGCTATCCCGACCGTGCTTCTGCACTCCATCGTCAACGCACGCAGCAAGGCGATCATCCATGTGCTCGACGAAGAGAGTGCCGGTCTCATCGCGCAGCGCGCGGAGGCGTCCGGCCAGCCGCTGGGGTAGGTAAGTGATCGCTGACGCCTATCACGCGATCGTCGCCTACATGGAGCAGGGCGGTGACGTCCTGTACCTTATCGGCATCGTCACCTTCCTGATGTGGACGCTGCTGTTCGAGCGCATCTGGTATTTCCAGAGCGAGCACAAGGGCGTGATCCGGACCGCCACGGAGGTTTGGGAGAGCCGTCCCGAACGGCGTTCGTGGAGTGCCCGCGAGATTCGCGCCGCGCTCATTTCCCAGTCGTCGGCGCGTATCACCGGTTCGCTGCCGATCATCCAGACCTGCGTGCAGCTGTGTCCGCTGCTGGGCCTGCTGGGCACGGTCACGGGCATGATCACGGTGTTCGACGCGATGGCGACGCAGGGCGGCAACGCCCGGTCGATGGCGGCCGGCGTATCCATGGCCACCATTCCGACGATGTCGGGCATGATCGCGTCGCTGTCGGGGCTGTTCGGCAGCACCTTCGTCAAGCGCAAGATCGACTTCGAGATCGAGCTCTTCGAGGAACATCTGACGATGGATCACTGACGCCGGAACCGCGAAGCAAGGGAAAGTCACCCAAGACGATGATGTTCTGGTAGAAAGGGACCAGGGGGAGGAATCAGCAGTGCGACAGTTTCGCAGCCATGCCCGGACCGAGGACGAATCGGATCTGAACCTGACGCCGATGCTCGATGTCGTGTTCATCATGCTGATCTTCTTCATCGTGACGGCGACATTCATCAAGCAGGCGGGCATCGATGTCTTGCGGCCCGATGCCCAGACCTGGGAGCAGAAACCGACGGTCAGCGTCCTCGTCGCGATCAGCGACTCGGGCGAGATCTGGATCGACAAGAAGCGCGTCGACGTCACCGCCGTGCGGGCGCACATCGAGCGTATCCACGCCGAGAACCCGAAGGGCGGTCTGGTGATCCAGGCCGACCGAGCCGCAAAGTTCGAGAAGTTGAAGGCGGTCCTGGACGCCGCGCGCGCGGCGAACCTGACCGAGGTCGCTATCGCGACCGAACAGTAGGGAGGCAGACATGACTACCCGATACCTGATTGGCGTGGTGGCCGGCGCGGTCGTCACCTTCGTGCTGTTTCTCCTGATGCAGGCCCTGATCAAGAGCGACAAGAGTCCCTTCTCGGACGCCGCGGGCGGCAAGATCCTGGAGTTCGTCCGGCTCCAGGAAGACCAGGAACTGATCACCAAGCAGCGCAAGCCCAAGCCGCCGCCGCCACCCGACGAGCCGCCGCCCGACATGCCGAAGCCCGAGTTCGATTCGAGCGACGTCTCGACCGGCATCGACATTGGCGCAGTCGAGGTGAACCTGGACCTGAATATCACGGGTACCGGGGGCTTCTCCTCGGATGGCGAATACCTGCCGATCGTCAAGGTCGCCCCGATCTACCCGCGGCGTGCGCAGACCCGTGGTATCGAAGGGTACGTGTTGCTCGAATTCATCGTCACCTCGACAGGCGCCGTACGAAATGCCGTGGTGATCGAAGCGAAGCCCCCGGGCATTTTCGACCGTGCGGCCGTGCAGGCGGCGCTCAAGTTCAAGTACAAGCCGAAGGTCGTCAACGGCGAACCGGTGGAGGTAGCGGGCGTGCGCAACCTCATCAAGTTCGAGTTGGAAGACGGCTGACCATGGCTCGGCTGACGGACAGGGGCACGAATGGCATCGGCCCCGGGAGTTGGTTTCATCGGCCAGCCTTGCCCCGCGACCAGAGGCAACAGGAGGGAGTCATGTACTGCAGGCGCATTTCCAGCTTTCTGCTTGCGGCGCTCGTGGCGCTGGTAGCGATAGCGTCCGTCGGCGTCGCTCCCGCGTGGATGCCCGGCCAGCCCGATCCGGCCTACGCCGCCGAGGGAGACAAGTCCGAACAGAAGACCCGGCGCATCCCGACCATGACCGAGGCCACCTACAAGAAGCTCGCCGAGGCGCAGGAGTTCATCGACAACAAGGACAACACGGGTGCGCTCGACGTGCTCAACGAGATGCTGAAGCGTTCGCGCCGCTACAACGGCAACGAGATCGGCCAGATCTACAACATGTTCGCCTTCGTGTATTACCTCCAGGATGACATGCCGGCGGCAATCCGCGCCTACGAGATGGTGCTCGCCCAGGGCGATGAAATCCCGGAGGGACTCGAGGTTTCCACGCTCGACAACATCTCGAAGTTCCACTTCATGGAGGAGAACTTCAACGAGTCCCTGCGGTACATGAAGCTGTGGCTCGCCAAGGCGACCAAGCCCGGCCCGGATGCTCACATCTTCGTGGGCCAGATCTACTACCAGCTGAGCGATTTCGCGAACGCGATCGGCCAGATCGAACAGGGCATCGCCGTCGCGCAGCAGCGGGGCCTGGTGGTCCGGGAAAACTGGTGGGGCCTGCTGCGATACCTGTACTTCGAGCAGGAGAACTGGGACCGGGTCATCGATATCCTGGAGATTCTGGTGCGCGACTTCCCGAAGCGGGACTACTGGCTGCAGCTCGCCGGAGTCTATGGCCAGGAGGGCTTCGAGAAGAAGCAGGTCTACACCTACGAAGCCGCCCACGTGGCCGGGTTCATCGTTCGCGAGCGCGACCTCGTGAACTACTCCGGGCTCATGATGCAGGACCAGGTGCCCTATCGCGCTGCGAAGGCCCTGCAAAAGGGCATGGACGAGGAGGTCATCGAGGAAACGGCGCGGAATCTCCAGGCCCTGGGTCAGGCGTGGCAACTCTCCCAGGAGGTCGACCTCGCCATTCCGGTCTACGAGAAAGCCGGCACCAAGTCGGATGACGGCGAGATACTCGCCCGCCTCGCCTCGCTGTACCTCGAGAAGGACCGTTTCCAGCAGTGCACCGATGCGGCGACGCGGGCGCTGGACAAGGGCGGACTCAACAAGCCTTACAACACCCAGATCGTGCTCGGCCAATGCGAGTTCAATCGCGACCGGCTGACCGCCGCCCGCAGGGTGTTCGTCGCTGCGCGTGTCAGCGCGCGCAAGGACCGCAACCGGTCCGTGGAGAACATCTGCCAGCGCTGGGTCCGTTACATCGACAACGAGAGCAAGCGGCGCCGGCAGCTCGAGGCAGCGATCTAGGCCGGGAGGCCGCCCTGGGACGGCCTGACAGCAGGACCCGCCGGCGCGTAGCGCGGTCGCCGACCCGGACCGCGGAGATGCTTCGGAGCGTGGATGTTCACCGGAATCGTGCAAGGACAATGCGAGATCGCCGGGATCCGTGACGGTGGAGGGATTCGCACCCTGACCGTCGCGCTCGGCGAACTCGGCCAGAGCCTCGAGACCGGGGCCTCCGTCGCCTTGAATGGCGCCTGCGTGACAGCCAGCGTCATCGCCGGCAAGACGGCGGACTTCGATCTCATCCAGGAGACCGTCACGCTCACCAACCTCGGTACGTTGCGTCCGGGTGACAGTGTCAACGTCGAGAGGTCCTTTCGCGTGGGAGACGAGGTGGGCGGCCACCTGCTCTCGGGACACGTGGCGTGCGCGGTGCCCGTCAGCGACGTACTGGAATCCGAAGGCCATCGACTGGTGTCCGTGACGGTCGCAGAGCCCTGGCTCAGGTACCTGATGCTCAAGGGTTTCATCGCACTCGACGGGGCGAGCCTGACGATCGCCGAGTTCGACCGGGACACGGGCAAGGCCACTGTGAGCCTCATTCCCGAGACGCTGGCGCGTACGGGGCTCGGGGACGTCGCGTTGGGGGACCTGCTGAATCTGGAAGTGGACAGTCGCACCCAGGCCGTAGTAGACACGGTACGGGAACTGCTGCGCGACGGAGCATGGGTCCGCGAGGCGCTGGGCTGACCTCGGGCCCACGGGCGGGGAGAGCGGGCGGGGAGAGTGGGCGGGGAGAAAGAGGAGCGACGATCATGGCACTGGCCTCGGAAAGCTGCGTCGCCTGTCGGGCGGACTCCCCGGCGCTCGATGCGGCGGAGCGGACCGCACTGCTCGACGAGGTGCCGGGCTGGTCGGTGGAGGCGCGTGGCGACATGCCCGTGCTGACACGGACCTTCGCGTTCGAGAACTTTGCCCGGGCATTGCATTACACCAATGCGGTGGGTGGTCTCGCGGAACAGGCCGACCATCACCCCGAGATCGTGACGGAATGGGGCAAGGTGTGCGTCACCTGGTGGACGCATGCCATCGGAGGCCTGCACCGGAACGACTTCATCCTCGCCGCGCGCTGCAACGAGGTCTTCCGCGCTTGATGGGCACCGCCGGGGATGCGCCCAAGCCCGGCTCCCGGGCGAATTACCTCGAAGCGCTGGGCATCGACGTCTGGGTGCGGCGCGAAGCGCCGGCGCCCGATGACATCGACGCTCCGGAAGCGACCGTGGAGTCGGGTACGGTCACGGCGGCGGTATCGGCGCCACGTTCGCATGCGTCCGTCCCCGACACCGGGGAGACGGGCCAGGCCGCGGTCGATGCCATGGACGAGACGTCTCCCGTCGTCGGGGAAACCGTGTCCTTCGTCGTTCGGGGCTTCCGGCTGGGGCAGGTGCTGACGTTGATCGACGAGCCCTGGTGGGGACACCGCCGTTTCTTTCTCGATGTTGCGAACGCCATGAACGGCTGGCGTTCCGACGGGCCGGAAGAGGTGCGTTTTGAGTGGCCCCAGTTGCCGGCCGCGGACTCCGGCATGGCGGCGGCCGGCCGTGCCTTTCGCGCGTTCGCCGAAGCGCAGTCGGACGGGGGAGTGCGGATCCTCGCGGTCGGGGCGCGGGTGGCGGAGCTCCTGGGCTCGCACTTCGAGGGTCGCTGCCTCCACGTGGCGCGCACGGCCTCCAGCAGCGCTGCCTTCGATGGCGCCGTGCTCGACGCGGCGGAAAAGCGTGACCTGTGGCAACGGATTGTTCGCGCGTCCTGATCCGGTTCATGCCCATGCGGCTGTCGGATGCGGAGTCGATCGCCGAGATCGAGCAGACTGCCTACGCGTACCCGTGGACAGCGGGCATGTTCGCTGACTGTATCGGCTCGGGGCATGAGTGCTGGGTTGCACGGGAGGGTGACGTCCTGCTGGGGTACGCCGTGCTCACGGTGCGAGCGGGAGAGGCGCGTCTTCTGAACGTCTGCGTGCGGCCGTCGGAGCGCAACCGCGGCCACGGTCGGGCCCTGGTGCGGCACATGATCGATCGGGCGGTCGGCCGCAAGGCCAGGACGGTCTTCCTGGAGGTCCGCGCGTCCAACGCCCCGGCCCGCCGCATCTACGAGACCCTCGGCTTCCGGGAAGTCGGTCGGCGCAGGAACTACTACCCGGCCGATAGCGGTCGGGAAGACGCGGAGGTGCTTGCCCTCCACCTCGACGGGTAAGTGCGCTCGTTCGCGGTGTCGGGGATGCGATTGGCTATAATCCGTTTCCTTCCCCCTTTGCCAAGCCCCGCGATGCCCCAGATGTCCCTTCGCGACGCCGTCGAGCGGCGGCGTACGTTCGCTATCGTGTCGCATCCCGATGCAGGCAAGACGACGATCACCGAGAAGCTCCTGCTGCACGGCAAGGCCATTGCGCTGGCCGGCACCATCAAGGCGCGCAAGTCCCGTCGGCACGCGACGTCGGACTGGATGGCGATGGAGCAGGCCCGCGGGATCAGCGTCACGACGTCGGCCATGCAGTTTCGGTACGAAGGGCGCGTCCTCAACCTCCTCGACACGCCCGGACACGAGGACTTCTCGGAGGACACGTACCGTACGTTGACGGCCGTGGATGCGGCGCTGATGGTCATCGACGGCGCGAAGGGCGTCGAGTCGCGTACCGTAAAGCTGCTGGAGGTCTGTCGGCTGCGGGATACGCCGATCCTCACGTTCGTCAACAAGCTCGACCGCGAGATCCGGGAGCCCATCGAGCTTCTCGACGAGATCGAGGACGTGCTGGACATCGCCTGCGCCCCGGTCACCTGGCCCATCGGGGCGGGACGCCACTTCCTCGGCTCGTATGATCTGCTGCACGACCGTATCCATTGTTACGAGCGCGGGCATGGGGATCACGTCCATCGACCCGCCACCATCGATGGCCTGGGGAGTTCCGAAGCCAGGGCGTACATTGGCGACGCCTACGAAGCGTTTGTCGAAGAGGTCGAACTCGTGCGGGGGGCCAGTCACGGCTACGACACGCAGGCGTTCCTCGCAGGTCGACTGACGCCGGTGTTCTTCGGTACCGCGCTCGGCAACTTCGGCATCGACCGACTGCTCGCGCACCTCGCCGAGCATGCACCGTCCCCGCGTGCGCGCGCGGCCACCACCCGGCAGGTCGACCCGACGGAGGAGAATTTCAGCGGGTTCGTTTTCAAGATCCAGGCCAACATGGACCCCCGTCACCGCGACCGCGTCGCATTCCTGCGCGTGTGTTCCGGCCGTTACCGCCACGGCATGACGCTACGCCACGTGCGCCTGGGGCGGGAGGTGAAAGTCACGGACGCCGTGACGTTCCTCGCCGGTGACCGGGTACAGGCGGACGAGGCCTTCCCCGGTGACATCATCGGGTTGCACAATCACGGCACGATACAGATCGGCGACACGTTCACGGAGGGCGAAGCCTTGAGTTTCACCGGGGTGCCGAACTTCGCACCGGAGCTGTTCCGGCGCGTGCGCGTACGCGACCCGATGAAATCCAAGCAACTCGACAAGGGGGTACGGCAACTCGCCGAGGAAGGTGCGACCCAGGTGTTCCTGCCGGCGACGCGCAGCGAGATCATCGTCGGCGCCGTCGGGGCTCTGCAGTTCGACCTGATCGCCTACCGACTGAAGGACGAGTATCGCGCCGATTGCATCTACGAGGACAGCAACATCTTCACGGTGCGCTGGCTCACCTCCGACGACCGCGTCCGCCTGCGCGAGTTCGAGGCGGCGAATGCGGAGCGGCTGGCGAGGGACGGGGGCGGCTGCCTGGCCTACCTCGCACCGTCGCGCGCCAACCTGCAGCTCGTTCAGGAGCGTTGGCCGGACATACGGTTCGCCGCGACGCGGGAACACGCATGAACGCGCCCCAAAGCCGGTCCGGCGTTTCGCTACCGCTGCACGCCGGCTCCGCCTCCGGCCCAGCCACACCGACCTCGCATGGAACAACCGCCGCCGGTCGCTGCGCTCCCGTCATCGTTTGTTCCATGCGAGGGAGCCTCACCGCATGAAGCACCAGGCATCGCCGGTGGACGGCTTTCGCGTCGTACGCGAGGACGGCGGCAGCGTCGTGGATGTGGCGCTCCTGGTGTCGGGCGTCGTCCAGCCGGATACCGACGTCGACTGGTGCCGTGCCGAATTGCATCGCTTGGCGGAGGCGACGCCGGCGGTGCAAGGCGCCACCCCGGGCGCGGGCGATCTCGTGGACGCCCTGCGGTCGGCGGGCTTCACGGGCGCGCGCAGCGGCTACCACGAGGCGCGGAACAGTTCCCTCGAGTACGTACTTCGGAAGCGTCGGGGCATCCCGATCAGCCTGGCAACTGTCGTCATCGGGACGGCGGAGTGCCTGGGCCTCAAGGCCGCCGGCGTGAACTTCCCGCGGCACTTCCTGGTCGCCGTCGAGGACACCCTGATCGACCCGTTCGAGATGGAGCTGACCAGCGAGGAGCATTGGCGCGACTGGCTGCGACGCGAGATGCGCAGCGCGACGGGCCAAGGCCCTGCGCAGTCCGAACTCGACGCCGCCTTCCGCAGGGCCGGGCCGGTCGACATCGCCCTGCGCATGCTCAACAACCTCCGCATGCTGCCGGATGTCCGCAACAATCCGGAGTACGCGCTGACGCTGAACGACTGTCTGCTCGCCCTGCAGCCGGATGCGTCCGCCGTGCATGTCGACCGCGCGGACATCTGGCTGGCGCTCCGCTCCCTGGACAGGGCGCGCCACGAACTCGAGACGGCGCTCGAACTCGCGGGGGACAACGCCCGGAAGTCCATCCGCGCGCGGCTGAACGCGCTGCCGGACGGGTCGGGAACGGCGCACTAGCGCCACCAAAGCCGTCGCCCGTGCGGGCGCCGCCTTTGGCCCCAACCCAGAGCCGTTCCATCACCCTGTCGGACCCGAGCCAGCTCGCGCAGGCCCAAGTCCGACAGGCTGCTGGTAGGGGCCGGGCTTGTCCCGTCCCGTGCCGAATTACCCGCCAACGCCGACACGGGCTTGTCCCGTCCCGCCCCGAATCACCCCCCAACGCCGACACGGGCAACGTATGGGACGGGCATGTCCCGTCAGGGCTTGCACGGGCTCGACACGGGCGATGTAGGGGACGGGCTTGTCCCGTCCCGTTGCCAGGGGCTTGCACAGGCTCGACACGGGCGACGTACGGGAAGGACCTGTCCCGTCCCGTCGCCAAGGGCTTGCACGGGCTCGACACGGGCACGGGCGATGTAGGGGAAGGACCTGTCCCGTCCCGTCGCTAGGGGCTTGCACGGGCTCGACACGGGCGACGACAAGCGTCGCCCCTACAGTCCCGTCCCGAATCACCCGCCAGAGCTCAATCCATCGAATCACCCGCCAGAGCTCAATCCATCATGTCCTCGAACGGATTCTCGACATCGAGGGGAATCGCCTGCGCGTAGCCGGGTATCCGCACCTCGGACTCCGACACCACGATGTCCTCACCACCCAGCACGCCTTCGCCGAAGCGATAGATGGGCAGCATGTCGCCACGGGTCATTGCCGCATCGTATTCGCGGGACTGCTCGGCGACCGAGTCGTTGCGTTTCGCGTAGGCCGCCATGGCGGCGGCGCCGTGCTTGGCGCGCAGCATCCGGTGGGCGACGTGCGGTGCCAGGACGAGACCGGTGGCATTGTTCCCACCGAAGCCCTTGGAGTTGATGAACGCCACGTCCATCGCCGTGCGCTCGCACTCGACATGGCGGGTCTCGAAACCCAGGTGACTGGCGTGCACGTCGTCGGCGATGGCGTCGATGGTGGTGATGCCCGGCAGCCAGCCGTGGTGCCAGCTTCCGACCGCGCACGCGAGTTGATCGCCGGACGCGGGTGCGAGCGAGTGACCGAGAAAAGCCTTGACCGCCGCCACCGGCCAGCGCTCGATGCCGAAGGTCCGCGCGAGGTCGTTCATGATCTCGGACTCGGTCACGCGGTTTTGCGGAGTACCCGTGCCGTGGGCGTGGATGTACGAGCGCCGTCGCAGGCTCTCCTCGCCAAGGATCGATCGGGCCAGCGCCATGGTCTTGGCGACCGTCACGAAGTTGCCAACGCCGGGTCCGGAGATGGATTTCTTGAAGCCGTCCGCGTTGATGTGTACCGCGGGGAGCGCCGCCTGGATGTTGGCGCCGAGCTCGAGCGCCAGCGCATCGTCGGTGACAACGGCGAAGACAGCGGCTTCCGCCAGGGTGAACCCGCAGTTCTCGGCGAAGGGCCGGCACGCGCGGCGATTGTCCAGGATGTCGGCGCCGTCGAGGGCCATCAGTGCCTCGTCCTCGGCGAGCGCACCCATGACACGGTAGCCCTCGATCACCTCGGGCACGATGGGTGCCTCCGCGCCGCCGACGAGCGCGACCCGCAAGCGGCCGGCGCGGATCTCGTCGACCGCGACCTTCAGGTTGTAGAGGAAGGTCGCGCATGCGCCGATGACGGCACCCGTGCTCCCGACGCTGCCGATGATGTAGGCGTTGATGAAGTCGGAGGGCATTTCGCACAGGCCGAGCGGTACCTGCTTGGAGGTGATGCGGCGCCCGGTCATCGGGGCCTGAAACATGCCCCCGGTGCCGGCCGCGTCGAGCTGGCCCATGGCACTGCCGGAGTAGACGGCGAACTGGTCCGGGCGTACCCGCGCGCGCAGGTCGGCCCAGTCGATGCCCATGGAACGCACGGCGTCGGATGCTCCGAACACCGTCAGTTGCAGTCCTCTCGGGTGGTTGCGCGACTGGTACAGGCGACCCGGGTCAAAGCCGGTCGGCGCCTGTCCGGCGGACGTGACGCGCGAGGCGCGCCGGTCCGGAAACAGGACCGATACGCTCTGGCCCGTCGACACTTCCACGGTGCCGTCCGCGCGGGGCTGCACGGCCCAGTCCGCCGGAATCGTCTCGGGGAGGTTGCGTTTCGAGGCGACGAACCGCAGTCCGTTCGTATCGGGGGCGGCGATCGTCGCTGCGCGGTGGCAGGGAATTTCGGTCGGGTCGAACGCCTCGATGCGGCGGATCAGCGTGTGGTCGCGGATGTACTGTCGGGTAGCGGCGTGTGCCGGGTCCCCTTCGAGCCCCATGAGGCCGGCGAGACTCGCGTAGGTGTCGCTGGCCGCATCTCCAGCGAGTGCATCGATCACGATGCGCCGGAACGCGTGATCGGACGAGACGCGCCCGGCGGGATTGATCCCGCCGAGGCCGACGATAAGAGGAAGGGTGGACAACTGCGTCGCTACCCCGTTGGCGTTTCGACGGATTCTAGTGACTGACCGCTGCTTTTACACGTCCTGCACATACCACGACCCGAATGGCGACGGGTTACCCGGGCGCGTCCTCGTCGCGTGCGAGAACGGTAGCGGAGGGCGGTGTCATACGCGCTCCAGGGCCACGGCAGTGGCCTCGCCGCCGCCGATGCAGAGCGCCGCAACGCCGCGCTGTCCGCCCTGGCTGTGCAGTGCGTGGGCGAGCGTCACCATCAGCCGGCTCCCGGTGGAACTGATGGGGTGCCCCTGCGCGCAGGCGCCGCCGTGCACGTTCACCCGCGCGGGATCGAGGCCCAGTTCCCGGATGGCGAGCATGGTCACCATCGCGAACGCTTCGTTGATCTCGAAGAGATCCACCTCTTCCTTGCGCCAGCCGACTTGGGCCAGCAGCTTCTCGATGGCGCCGATGGGGGCGATCGTGAACTCCGATGGGTGGATCGAGTGGGTGGCGTGGCCGACCACGCGGGCGAGGGGCGTGGCGCTCCCGGCCGTCTCCTCGTCGGCGAGCACCAGTGCGGAAGCGCCGTCGGAGATGGAGTTCGCGTTGGCCGCCGTGATGGTGCCGTCCTTCGCGAAGGCAGGCCGCAGCGACGGGATTCGATGCATCCGCGCGCGGCGCGGTTGTTCGTCCTCGACCACCTCGCCGAGGGCGGCTATCTCGCCGCGCAGGGAACCATCCTCCATCGCGGCGAGCGCGCGGGTCAGCGAGTCGATGGCGAATGCGTCCATGTCCTCGCGGGAGATCTGGTGTTCGTCCGCGGTCGCCTGCGCGAAGCTGCCCATCGAGTCGCCGGTTTCCGCGTCCTCGAGGCCGTCGAGGAACATGGCATCGACCACTTCGCCGTGGCCCATGCGTTGGCCACGACGCGCCTTCGCGAGCAGATACGGGGCATTGCTCATGCTCTCCATGCCGCCTGCTACGACGCGGCGCGCGCTGCCGGCGCGAATCAGGTCGGTGGCCAGCATCGCGGCCTTCATGCCGGAGCCGCAGACCTTGTTCACCGTGGTCGCACCCACCGCGTCGGGCATCCCGGCGATGCGCATGGCCTGTCTTGCCGGTGCCTGCCCGACTCCGGCGCTGACGACGCAGCCCATCAAGACCTCGTCGATGGCATCCGGGGCGACTCCAGCGCTCTCGACCGCCGCCCCGATGGCGTGGGCGCCGAGTTCCGGTGCGGTCCGGTCGGCGAGGCGCCGAGAAAGCTGCCGATGGGGGTGCGTTGGGCGGCGACGACGAATACTCCGTTCACGGTATCTCCTGGTGGCGGCTGCGTGGTTCTGGTGCGGCGACCGGCCCGTCCGACGGGCGCCGCCGCGCTTGCATCATGACTCGTGGAGGCGCGGGATCAGTTCCGCGAAGTTGCACGGTCTGAAATCGATATCCAGCTGGTTGCGCAGGATCTTCTCCCAACCCGTGCGGCAGGCATTGGTGGATCCCGGCAGTGCGAAGATCAGGGTGCCGTTCGCGAGACCGCCCACGGCACGGGACTGGATGGTGGAACTGCCGATCTCATCGAGCGAGATCTGGCGGAAGAGTTCCCCGAACCCGTCGATGGTCTTGTCGAACAGCGGCAGCAGCGCTTCCGGCGTGCTGTCGCGCCCGGTGAACCCGGTGCCTCCCGTGGTCAGGACCGCGTCGACGTCGGGGTCTGCGATCCAGGCCGATACGCGCGCGCGGATGCGGTAGATGTCGTCGGCCTCGATGGCCCGGTCCGCCAGGCGATGGCCGGCCGTCGCGAGGCTGTCGCTCAGGAGATCGCCCGAGGTGTCGTTCGCGGCCGTGCGCGTGTCGGAGACGGTCAGGACCGCGATGGACAGGGATGGACCCCTCATCAAGAAGCGCTTCCAAGTTTGCGGATTTGCAGGGCTTTACATTACATTAGCGCACCGCTTTGTGCATGGGGGCGTCACCACGGTCCCGATGGAAAACGCTGCCGCGGCCGGCGACCACCTCTTCCTCATCGCGGAGAGCCTGGCCCAGGACTTCTCGTCGTTCCCCGACCAGGGCGCGGGTGGGCACCGCGCGATGCGGGGGCTATTGGGCGAGGCGGACATCGCACGACGTTGCGAAGCCCTCGCCAACATGGACATCGACTCGTATATCGAGGCGGTGGTCGCGGGTGCCGAAGATCCGCGCCGGCCGGCCGCGCCGGACATCGTCCACCGCCTTGGCGACGAGATCTCCGCGGAGGTGCGGGACGGGCCGTTCTACTCGGCGCTCGTGCGCATGGACTTCAACGGCGAGGCACGCCAGGTGGGTTTCATCGCCCAGGACCGCTCGTCGAAGAACGGCGTGTGGGGCCCCAGGCACCACCTCGCCGCGGCCGCCCGCATCGAGGAGTTCTGCAAGCGCGCCATCCCGATCGTGAGCCTGATGGACACGCCCGGCGCGGATGCGGAGGCAGACGCGAACCGGAACAACCAGGCGCACAGCATTTCCCGCCTGATCGCCGAAATGTCGAACGTCGACGTCCCGAACCTCGGCATCGTGTTCGGTCTCGGCTACTCGGGCGGCGCCATCCCCCTGGCGGCCAGCAACATGATCCTGTCGGTGCGCGACGGCGTGTTCAGCACCATCCAGCCGAAGAGCCTCGCCAGCATCGCGCGCCGCCTGAACCTGTCGTGGCAGGAGTGCGCGAAGCACGTGGGCCTCTCCCCGTGCGAGTTGCACGCGCAGGGCAACATCGACGGGGTGATCGACTATGCCCCCGGAGAGGACGGTGCGCACCTCGAGAACTTCCGCCTCGCGATCGTCTCGGGCATCCGCTCGATCGAGGAGGCGACGAAGGCATTCGTTGCCGAGAACCCGTACATCCTGGATCACTACCGGCGCAGCCTCGAGCGGTACCTGCACCCGTCGAAGACCCTGCGGCGGCTGCAGGAAAGTGCCTCGATGACCCTGACGACAACGCCCACCGAATACGTCAACGTGTTCGGTGTGGCGTACCGCTATCTGCGCTACCTCGGCTGTCGTCGCCGCATCCGCGCCACTTCCGCCCAGCAGTACGGTCGCCTGGCGTCCCAGGAACTGCCCACCGGCGAGCTGGCGGCGCGCGCGGACCGGGAACGGCGCCGCGTCTTCCTCAAGTGGATGCAGGACCCGGACCGCGTCCGCTACGACGACGGACTCGCGCGGGCCTGGAAGAGCTACGGCGAGCGCAAGGAAGCGCTCCAGGACGAGCGCGGACGGTTTGCGCAGCTGTTCCTCGGCGAACCGCGCAAGAACTACGAAGAAGCCCGGGCGCACCTCCTCGGTACCGTCGGCATGTATCTGTACAACCGGTGGAAGTCCGATGCCGCGGGCAATTTCCGCGCCCTGCAGCATTACCTGGAAAATGCCGCGGACGCGCGCGCGCTCCTGCGCACGGCGGACATCCGCGATCCCTACCCGCTGCTCGACGCGATCGCGACGGACCGGAGCCTCGGTCCGACGTTGCGCCAGCGCTTCACGCACGAGGGCAAGAAGCTGCTGGCGAGCGATCACCTCGAAGAGAAGGCGGACGCGTACGTGCGCGCCCAGCTCACCGCGGAGATCAACCTGGCCCTCACCGAAGAGTCGATGGCCGACTTCGTCCCGAAGAAGGATCTCGGCGAGCGCACGCGCCAGGCGATCGCCTGGGCTCCTTCGTCCATCGTCGTCAACCGCCTGGTCTTCGAGGACCGCTTCGCGCGGTTGCTCGAACCCCGCCAACCCGCGGACGGGCCGCCGCACGACGCGGACCTCAACGTGCTCGACATCCTGCTCGAAGACGACCTGCGCGAGGACTTCATCGGGGAGTGCCGGAACATCCTGCTGTTCGATGCCGTCTACGACGGGGTCATCGGGAGCCTCGATTCCATCGCGGAAGAGGCCGAACGGACGCGGAGCCTCTCGAAGGCGACGGTCAGCGCGTTGGTGCGCGCGGCCTTCGATGGGGCGGCACGCACCTTGTCCGGTGACGAGCCGGTGGACACCTTGCGCACGCGGTTCTTCGACTGGTTCCTGCGCATCGACGGGATGCGTGGGTCGAGCGACAACCTGCGCGCCGTCGAAGAGTGGAAGAAGAGCGCGTTCGCGCACCTGTCGGACACGCTCTTCGTGGTGGTGACGTTCCTCTTCGAGAGACTCGTGGTCTCGTACCTGAACGCGGAGTGGGACGGCAAGCGCTATGACGGTCGCATTTCGCCGCGCAACATCGGTCGCAGGAAGGACTTCTGGAACCGGCTGACCATCGCCTATCGGGACCTGCGCATACAGAATGTCCTGAACGGCTTCAAGAAGCGCCGCGCGACGGGGTCGAGCGCCTTCGTCGAGACGTTCTTCACGGACTTCGAAGAGCTGTATCCGGACCTCCTGAGTTCCGACCCCTGCGAGTTTCCCGGATTGCGTCTTGCCATCGAAGGGGCCCTCTCGAGGGACACGACCCCGTGCGGGGTGGTCACGGGCGTGGGCACGTTCCAGGACGACGCCGGGGGCATGCGCGTCGGCGCGGTGATCTCGAACGCCGACTTCCAGGCCGGCGCCTTCGACATGGCGAGCGCGGAGAAGTTCTGCAAGCTGCTCGTCTACTGTGCCGAGCGGCGTCTGCCGGTGATCTGCTTCATCTCCTCCGGAGGCATGCAGACGAAGGAGGGCGCGGGAGCGCTCTTCTCCATGGCGGCCATCAACGACCGCCTGACGCGCTTCATCCGCGACCACGAATTGCCCGTCATCGTGTTCGGTTACGGAGACTGTACCGGCGGGGCGCAGGCGAGCTTCGTCACGCACCCGCTGGTACAGACGTACTACTTCTCCGGTACCAGCATGCCCTTTGCCGGCCAGATCGTCGTGCCGTCGAACCTGCCGTCGGACTCGATCCTCTCGAACTACCTGTGCCGCACGGCGGGCGCGATGCAGGGCCTGGTGAGACACCCCTTCCTGCCGGACCTCGACGATGCCCTGCGGGCGATCGACCCGGAGATTCCGGTGCCGGAAGAGACCGTCGTCGAGGTGGTGCGCCTCGTCATGGCGGGGGTCCTCGACCACCAGGCGCGGGCGACCCCACGGGCCAAGCCGCGCGTCAGCGAAGCCGACCTCGTGCGTCCGGTCTCGAAGGTGCTGATCCACGCGCGGGGCTGCACGGCCGTGAAGCTCATCCGCGTCGCGCAACGCCGTGGCATCAAGGTGGTCCTCGTGCAATCCGATCCGGACATGGAGGCGGCGCCGGCGGACATGCTCGGGGAAGACGATGCCCTCGTATGCATCGGTGGTGCGACCCCCGACGAGAGCTATCTGAACGCACTGAGTGTGCTTTCGATCGCGGAACACGAAGGAGTCGACGCGCTGCATCCAGGCATCGGCTTCCTGTCCGAGAGCAGCCAATTCGCCGAGTTGGTGCGCTCCCACGCCATCAACTTCATCGGCCCGCCCGTCTCGAGCATGGAGACGATGGGCAACAAGTCCAACGCCATCAACACCGCCCTGCGCCTCGGCGTGCCGGTGGTGCCTGGCAGCCACGGGATCGTGACCGACGCGGACCGCGCGGCGCAACTGGCCGAGCAGATCGGCTACCCGGTGCTCATCAAGGCCGTCCACGGCGGCGGCGGCAAGGGCATCCAGGTGGTCGAGTCTTCCGAGCGCTTCCACGAGCTGTTTCAGCGCGTCTCGGCGGAGGCCCGTGGCGCCTTCGGCAACGGCGACGTCTACCTCGAGAAATACGTCACGTCGCTGCGGCACATCGAGGCGCAGTTGCTGCGCGACCATCACGGCAACACGCGCGTACTCGGGTTGCGGGACTGCAGCGTGCAGCGCGACAAGCAGAAGGTCATCGAGGAGTCGGGTTCCACGGCCTTGCCGGAGCCCCTGGTCAAGGTCGTGATGCAGCACACGGCCGCGATCGCCTGCGAGGTCGGCTACGTGGGTGCAGGGACCGTGGAGTTCATCTACGACGTGGATGCCGACGCCGTGTACTTCATGGAGATGAATACGCGGCTGCAGGTGGAGCATCCGGTGACGGAGCAGGTCTCCGGGGTCGACATCGTTGGCGAGCAGTTCCGCATTGCGGCCGGCGAAACGATCGAGTCACTCGAGGTGGGCCGCGACGGTTACTCGATCGAGGCGCGCATCAATGCGGAGCGGCTGATGGCCGGCGCGAACGGCGACCTGTCGTTCCGACCGAGTCCGGGCGCCATCACGACATGCGAGTTGCCGGAAGCCGAGCACATCGACGTCATCAGCGCGGCTGCGCAAGGCAAGTTCGTCTCGCCGTACTACGACAGCATGATCGCGCAGGTCATCGCGCATGGCCGGGACCGGGACGAGGCGGCCGACCGGCTGGCGGCGTACCTGGATCGCGTCCGGATAGGCGGCATCGCCACGAACGTGCCCCTCGTCAAGCGCGTGCTGCGGGACCCGGTGTTTCGTGCCGGGGACTACGACACCGGCTACCTCCCGGCGTTCCTGGCGCGCACGGACGCTGCCTGCATGATCGAGGAGATCGAGGCGGCCGCCGGCGACGATGCGCGCGGCATCGGCCGCGAGGCAGTGATCATCGAGGACAGCGAGGAGTTGCGCGTGCTGTCGCCGTCCACGGGCATCTTCTACTCCGCGCCGTCGCCGGCCGAAGGGGACTACGTCGAGGTAGGTCAACAGATCGGCCTCGACGACATGCTGTGTCAGCTCGAGGCGTTCAAGACCTGCTGTGTCAGCTCGAGGCGTTCAAGACCTTCACGCCGCTGCGTCTCGGTGACTTCAATATGTCCGACGATGCCCTGTACGCGTCCGCGCACCATGTCGTCGCCCGCATCAACGTATCGAGCGGCCAGCAGGTGAACGCCGGCGACCTCCTGTTCGTCGTCCGGCCCGTCGACTGACGCCGGCGAGCCCGGCGCGGGCGATCGTGGGGGACGGGCTTGTCCCGTCCCGCCGCCAGGGGCTTGCACGACTTCGACACGGGCGATGTAGGGGACGGGCTTGTCCCGTCCCGTGCCGAATTACCCGAACGTGTCCAGCGCGCCTTTCGCGAAGCAGAAGGCGCCGAGGGCCAGGATCACGTAGCCGCTGATACGCCGAAAGCGGTCGTCGCTCACCCGACCGAGCAGTCGGGTGCCAATGCGGGCGCCCGCGACGGCGACCAGGCAGGCGACGACCAGCAGCCCCGCCGACACGTCGATCCCGGCATCCACGCCGCCGACCAGGGTCCCGTAGTAGCCGACCTTGGCCAGGTGCCCGAGCGTTTGCGTGAAGGCCTTGCTGGCGACGACCTGGTAGCGGTCGAGCGGCGTGTGCCAGGTAGAAGGCGTCGAGCAGCGGTCCCGATGCCCCGGCGAACAGTTGCGCCGCGGTGACGACGGCTCCGCAGACGCAGGCCGTCACGGGGCGGGAGATGTCGAGCGCCCAGGTGCGGGGCATCGCCCGCGCCAGCCAGGGAAAGGCGCCGATCAGCATCAGCACGACACCGGGTTCGGGAACAGTGTCGCGGCCGCGAACGCCCCGACGACCAGGGCTGCGCCCGCGGCATAGGGCGGCACGATGCGCCACTGCGTGTGTGCGCGCAGGAACACCCACCGGGCGCCGTTGGAGGCGGCCTGTACCGCGCCGTGCACGATCGTCGCGGCCGAAACCGGTAGCAGCCAGACCAGCACGCCCATGAGGACGAGCCCGCCGGCCATCCAGCTCACGCCGGAAAGGATGGCGGTGCCGAGCACGCTGACGAGGATGGTGGCCCAGACGATCAACGCCCTGTCCCTTCGAAAATGCGACTGGAGAGAATAGTTGGCATTATGATGCTGTCCAACCGGGAATGATTGGGCAGCATCGATGATCGAGAACCTCGAAACCCTCGTCGCGCTTTCGAAGGCCGGCACCATGATGGAGACGGGCACGGTCCTGCAGATCTCGCAGAGCGCCGTCTCGAAGCGGATCGCGGCGCTCGAGCGTTACTACGACCGCAAGCTGATCGAGCGTCAGGGGCGGCGGGTGGCGCTCACGCATCACGGCACGCGGCTCGTGGAGAAGGTCACGCCGCTCATCTCCGAGGTGCGTAGCGTCTTCCTGGAGGACAACGCGCTGCGCAAGGGCAAGCTCATCCTCGGGGTCTCCGAAGCGATCCTGTCGAGCTGGGGTCCGAGCCTGTTCGCGCGCGTCCACGACGCCCTGCCGGAGGTGGAGCTCGACTTCCATGCGCAACGCTCGCCGGTGGTGCTCGACCGCATCCGCTCCGGGGAATACATGATCGGTATCTGCACGGGCTCGGCGGACGCCGATACGGACCTGCAGAGCGAACTGCTGCGACTCGAGCCCATGGTCATCGTGCCGGCCGCCCTTGCGCCGATCGACTACGCGCCTGGCGTATCGCTCGACGTCATCACCATCGAGTCGCGCTCGGGCGCCTGGGCCTCGATCGAGGACGACATGCGGCGCCTGCACATCACGCGGCGTGCCTCGCTCGAATCGTTCTTCGCGGCGGCGCAGATGGCGCTGGCGGGTCTCGGCCACGCCCTCGTCCCGGCGGGTGTTGCCGACACGCTCGCCATTGCCCCGGAGGCCCTCATTCCCCTCGGCGCGGAGGGGCTCAACCGCCCGGTACGCTTCGTCGCGCGCAAGTCGATGTTCTCGCGCCCGCTGGTGCAGAGCTTCTATCGCGAAGTACTGCGCGAGGCGCGGAGCCTCTGAAGAACGCTTCGGACAGTCGGGATCAGAGGCCGTACAGAGCCGTCACGTTGCGGTGCGTGATGCGCTCGCGCTCGTCGGTCGGGACGCCTTCGAAGATCTCGTCGAGGACTTCCCGCGAGCAGGGCCACGTCGAGTCGACGTGGGGATAGTCCGAACCCCACATGAGGTTGTCGACGCCGATGAGTTCGCGCGTGAGAATCGCGGCACGGTCATCCTCGATGGTGGCGTAGAACTGCCGCCGCCAGACTTCCTGCGGACGCTCGCCGGTGAACTCCTCGGAGCGGAAGCGGTGTTCGCGCTGCAGGCCCTGGTCGACGCGGTTCAGCCAGTAGGCGATCCAGCCGGCGTTGAACTCGCTTACCACGAACTTCAGGCTCGGATGGCGCTCGGCGACGCCGCGGCACATCAGTTCCACCAGGGTGCGCGAGATCGTGCTGGCCGTGTTCGCATAGTCGAAGACGGAGTCGCGGTTCGGGTGCTGCTGGCGATACTCCCGGGGCAGGTGGGCATTCGTGGCGACGTGCATGGAGAGCGGAAAGTCCGCCTCCTCGGCGAGCGACCAGATGGGTTCGTAGGCGGGATCGAAATACGGCTTGTCCGCCGGTGACGTACACGGAATGCAGCCGCCCTTGTAGCCCATGGCGATCACGCGCTCGAGTTCGGCGGCCGCCGCCTCGGGATCCTGCACCGGGATCGCGGCCAGGCCGTAGAGCCGCCCGTTCGCCGCCGACGCGTAGTCGTGCAGCCAGTCGTTGTAGTTACGCTGGCAGGCGACGAGCAGCTCGGTGTTCTCGAACGCGAACATGCCGAAGAAGCCGGGATACAGGAACTCCGCGGCGACGCCGTCGATGTCCTGATCCTCGCCGCGTCGGGCGCCGTCACGGATGCCCGCCCGCAGGCCCTCGTAGCCCTTCGCGAGGAGCTTGCGCGCCTCGGCGTCGGTCAGGTCATCCACCTCGGGCTTGTGGCCCTCGCGGCGGTCGACGGCGATGCCGTTGCGGGTGCGCATGCCGGCCCAGCCCATGCGCTTGCGCACGCCGCGCGGTCCGAGGGCCGGAATGACGATGGCGTCGTCGTCCGTTCCGGCGTTGACCACGCGTGGTGCATCATCGCCGAAACGTTCCGGCAGGCCGATGAAGACGTCCTCGGCTTCCATGACGTGCGAGTCCGCGGAAATCGGGTCCATGTGCTCCTCCTATGTCTCTTGGCTGCCGGCACTTTCGCGCATTCGGAGGCCCGTCTCAAGCGAGGGCTGCCCGGAGCTGCGGGAAGTCGCCAAGGGCAGTCTGGGCCGATGGGCCTCTCAGCCCAGGTACACGCCGCCGCCGCCGGGCGCCCACTCCGGGTCGACCCGCACGTGCACCACCGCCGGTACGTCGGCCGCGAGCGCCCGTTCGAGGGCAGGGCGGATCTGCTCGGGCCGGTCCACTGCCTCGGCGTGCCCGTCCACCATCTCCGCGATCTTCTCGTACTGCACAGGCAGCATCGCGCCGGCGGTCAGGTCGCCGTCGAAGCTGCGTTGTGCCATGCGGTGTCCGGTCACGCCCTCGTTGTCGAGGACCACGCAGACGACGTTGGCGCCGACCCGCTGCGCGGTCTCGATGTCGTTGAACGCGGCGCCGAAGGCGTAGTCCCCGCAGACCAGCACCGAGGCCGCTTCGGGACGCGCGAGCTTCGCGCCGATGGCATAGGGCACGCCGGTACCCATGCAACCGGTCGTCCCGGCGTTCAGCCGCGTGCGCATGCCGAAGCTCGGGATCATGGTGCGGGCGACCGCCATGGTGATCTCGCCTTCGGCCACGATCGAGGCATCGCGGGGGAGGATCCTGCGCAGTTCCTCTGCGACGCGGGGCGGATGGATCGGCACGGCCCGCGGGTCGAAGTGCTGGCGCAGGCGCGCCTCGTTGCGGTCCCGCGCCTGTGCCAGAGTGTCGAACCAGACTCCGTCCGCCGTCCTGAAGCCCCGTCCGCCCAGGGCATCGTCGAGCGCTTCCACGGCGGCGCCGACGTCGGCCACGATGCCGAGGTCGAGATCGGCTCCCGAGTAGAACTCCTCCTCGACCAGATCAACCTGCGCAAGCCGCACGTCAGGCGCCAGGCGCTCGGGCGCACCACTGCCGAAGATCCAGTTGAAACGCCCGCCGAGCATCAGGATCGCATCGGCGCCGCCCAGGGCGGCGCTACGAGCCGCGTTCATGAACGCCGGCTGGTCGTCAGGCAGGGTGCCCCGCGCCATCGGCGAAGTGACGTAAGGAACGCCGCGGTCGACAAGCTTCTGGATGGCGGGACCCGCGTCCGACCAGGCGGCGCCCTTGCCGAGTATGAGCAGCGGCCGTTCGGCATTTGCGAGCAGGTCGGCGAGGCGGTCGATGGCGTCGGGCGAGGGCCGTGGCTTGTCTACCCGGAGCGGCTGGTTCCGGTAGCGCGTCCTCGATTCGTCCACCTTCCCCTGCAGGACGTTGTTCGGCAGATCGACATAGGTTGCGCCCGGCCGCCCGGTCACCGACTGCCCGAGCGCCAGGTGCAGCAGGTGGGGAATCTCGCGCGTCACGTGCGCCTGCGCGAGCCACTTGGTGGCCGGGCGGGCGAACGCCATCTGATCCGCCTCCTGGAACCCGCCGAGACCGGACAACGGTGCATGGAAGGAGCCGCCCAGCACCGTAAGGGGCATGCCGCTCGTGGTCGCGACGTACATGGGTGTCACGGTGTTGGTCATCCCGGGACCGCTGCCCACGGCCACGACGCCGGGCTGGCGCTTGATGTATCCCCAGGCCGAGGCCATGAAACAGGCGTTCATCTCGTGGCGGCAGCCGATGAAGCGGATGCCCTCGCGATGCGCCTCGCCCATCGCCTGGATCATGGGACCGGCGAGGACGCCGAAGAGCGTGTCGACGCCGGCGCGCTTCAGTTGACGTGCGACGAGTTGGTTGCCGGTGACTTCGGACATGGACGCTGCTCCCAGGGCGGTGCCGTGGAGCGTAGCAGAGCCCGGAGACAGGGTTGCCGCCGACGGCCTTCCGGGCAAGGGTGCTGACACCGCAACACCGAGCGCACGTATCATGTGTTCATGAACGTGACCCTTTCTGTTGACGAGCCCTGGACGCGCGAAGAGGGATGACCGGGAGGAGGTGAGCGCGTGGTGCGGCTGGCCGAACAGGACATCAAGACCACCGAAGTGCTGGACTGGCAGGGCGTGCACCTGATCCACTTTTCCGGCTCGTCCTGTTCCCAGAAGACGCGCATCTTCCTGAACCTCAAGGGCATCGACTGGATCTCGCACCCGCTCGACCTGGCCGCGCAGGACAGCTACAGGCCGTGGTTCCTCGGCATCAACCCGCGCGGCCTGGTACCGGTGCTCGTCCACGACGGTGCGGTGCACATCTTCGCGAAGGAGGTGGCGACGCCCGCGCCGCTCAAGGTCCTCACCGGCGCCCTGCACCTCGTGCAGGGAATCCGCGGGGGCTCGCTTGCCAGAGTCGGCGGTCTGTAGGTCCAAGGGGCGATCACGCGTCCGGAAGATCAACAAGGGGCCAGTCGAGGGTAGTCGCAACCTCCACCATGCGACGGTCGTAGCTCGCCAGTCGAACCGATTGGCCGTTGGCGAGGAGGTAGTCGAACGAGGCGAGGTGCAACGCGTCGAGGGTCCGCACCGGGACGGGGAAGCGCTCCAGGGCACGGGCGAGCACGGATCGGGACAGCTCGACGAATGCCACACGTCCGACCAGGCCGCGGGCGAAGTCACCGTGAGACTCCACCAGGTCTCGGGCATGCAACCGGGTCCAGATCTCGTACTCGAGTAGACGACTGGCGACGAGGGTCTCGCTCCAGATCGTGTCGGGTGGCCGACGGGTCTCCGAAAGAAGATGTGCGAGGAGGACGGATGAGTCCAGGAAGATCAACGGTCGCTACGATCTTCGTCGAGTTCGCGCAGAATCTCGCTCAACGGGGCGAGCGGCGGGGGAGCCTCGGGCACGCCCTCGGCGGGCAGCACCGGCGGAGACAACCAACCCTGCCGGACGGCGTCCGCCAGGAAGGCGTCTGCCACCAGGGGACTCCGGTTTTCCCTTGGGGGACAGATTTCGGCGACGACCCGGTCCCGGTCGGTCACCAGGACGGTCTCTCCCGCCGCAGCCAGACGCAGGTACTCGCTCAGCCTGCTGTTCAGTGTCTTGACCCCTACGGCTCGCATTGGCGCAAAGTAGCTCCTGGTAGCTACCTCGTCAAGCAACTTCGGTGATGTTGATTCCGCCCGGACTTTGCCCGTCATCGACCGATCTGACGCGCATCCATGTCCGGTCTCCGTTTTACCGGCGCAGGTGTCCGGGTTAAGATCTGGCATCCAGTGCAGGAGCCGTTGATTGCGATGCCCATCATCCAACTCAGTCCGGCCTTCGTCCGGTCGGTCAGGAGACAGACGGGGTAATGCCGTCGGCTGACATGCCGAGGCCGGGCGGGGCGGTTTCCCTCGCGGAAGGACCGCACCCTTAGACCGATGCTGTCGCTGCTTCTCACCTTCCTGGCCGGCGCCATCGTCTTCTCCTTCCTTTGCTCGCTGTGGGAAGCGGTCCTGCTGTCCGCCAGTCCGACCTACGTCAAGGTGGAGTCGGAGCGGGGAAACCTGCTGGGAAGACAGCTCAAGGAGTACAAGGAGAACATCGACCGCCCACTGGCTGCGATCCTCACGCTCAATACCATCGCTCACACCGTCGGCGCCATCGGCGTCGGCAGCCAGGCGACGGCGATCTGGGCAGACACGAATCCTCTCCTGACCGCGTTCGTGATTCCCGCGGGCATGACGGCTGCGATCCTGATCGCGTCGGAGCTCGTGCCGAAGACCCTGGGTGCGACCTATTGGCGCCCGTTGGCGCCCTTTACCGTGTACTGCCTGCGCGTCGTTATCACGGCGCTCGCGCCGCTGGTGTGGCTCAGCCAGTGGATCACCCGTCCGATCAAGAAGGCAGGGCAGGACGATGTGCTGTCCCGTGGCGACTTCAAGGTGCTGACCAGGATCAGCGCCAAGGAGGGCGTGATCAACCAGAGCGAATCGACGATCATCGAGAATCTGCTGGCGTTCGACAGCGTGCGCGCCAAGGACATCATGACCCCGCGAACCGTTGTTGCCGCCGTACCCGCCGACCAGACCGTTGGCGAATTCTCCGCGGCCGACGAGGTCGTGCAGTTCTCGCGCGTACCCCTGTACAGGAACGAAAACAAGGACGACGTGATCGGATTCGTTCTGAAAGACGACGTTCTGGCCGCCATGGTCGACGGCCGCAGCGACGAGCCGGTGCAGGAGTTCAGGCGCGATGTCCTCACCGTGTCGGAGACGGCCAACCTGCCGCGGTTGTTCGCCCGACTCGTTGAGGAGCGCACGCACATCGCGCTGGTCATCGACGAGTACGGCGGAATGGCGGGCATCCTCACGATGGAGGATGTCATGGAGACACTGCTGGGCATGGAAATCGTGGACGAAACCGACCCGGCCACCGACATGCAGGTCCTGGCGAGACAGATTTGGGAACGACGAGCCCGAAGCCTCGGTTTCGTGCCCAGGCAGGGCCCTGACACCGACGGCCTCTGAAAGGGCGATCACGTTGCCCGCGCCGGGTTCTGGCGGGTGATTCGGCGCGGGACTGTAGCGCCCCATAGCCGGTCCGGCACTCGCTCGCAAGCTCGCTGTGCACCGGCGCGCCTCCGGCCCAGCCACACCGACCTCGCGTGGGCCAACCGCCGCCGGTCGCTACGCTCCCGTCGTCGTTTGTTCCACGGGAGGCCATGGGGACGGGACGGGACAAGCCCGTCCCCGACATCGCCCGTGTCAGGCCCTGGTGGGTGATTCGGGACGGGACGGGACAAGCCCGTCCCCTACGATCGCCCGTGTCGGGCTCTGGCGATCGCACCATCCCGCGACCGCGCGCGCCCAGGCCACGTCGTCGTTCACGCAGGGCGCCAGCCGAAACGCCTTGCCGCCGGCCCCGAGAAAGGTTTCCCGTCCGCGCATGCCGATCTCCTCGAGCGTTTCGAGGTTGTCCGCCGTGAAGGCGGGGCCGGCGACCGTGAGATGGCGCACGCCCTGGGCGGGCAGTTCCGCCAGCACCTCGTCGGTGTAGGGCCTGAGCCACGGCAGGCGCCCGAGCCGTGACTGGAAGCTTATGGAGTAGCGCTCGATTCCCAGTCGGGTCACCAGTGCCCGGGTGGTCTCGCGGCACTGGTGGCGATAACAGGTGCCGTGCGCGGCCGAGGGTTTCTCGCAGCAGTCGGCGGATTGCAGACAGTGGGATCCGGTCGGGTCCGCCCTGGTCAGATGCCGTTCGGGCAGGCCGTGATAGCTGAACAGGACATGGTCGCCGGGCTCCATCGACTCGCGAACGCGTGCGGCCGTGGCGTCCAGGAAAGCCGGATCGGCGAAGAACGGCGGCATGACGCGCACCGGCCGGTCGGTCAGCGAGCGGACGTGCTCGATGGTCGTCGTACGGGTGGCGTCGGCGTGCTGGGGATACATCGGAACGAGGAACACCTCGTCCACCGCGCCGAGCGCGGCAAGGCCGGCGGCCAGACTCGGGGACCCGTAACGCATGCCTACCGCCACCGGATGCATGGTCAACCCGCGGACCCGCCTGGCGAGGGCTTCCGTGAAGTGAATCAACGGCGACCCGGGCTCCGAGTCGCGCCAGATCGCCCGGTAAGCCTGGGCGCTGCGTTTCGGGCGCGTCGGCAGGATGAAGCCCGAGACGATCAGACGCCGGATCGGCCAGGGCACGTCCATGACGTACGGGTCCATCAGAAACTCGTCGAGATAGCGGCGCACGGAGGCCGTGTCGCATCCGGCCGGCGAGCCGAGGTTCGCGAGCAGAATGCCGCGGGTGGGCAAGGGTGTTTCCTTGGTGAGCGTGGGCTGGATCAGATAGTATCCGCGCTCCCCGCAACCTGTCAGCCCGCATCCGATGACCGTCATTGTCGACTACGACGCCGGCAACCTGCGCAGCGTGCAGCGCGCCTGCGCGGAAGTAGGCGTGCGGGCGGACATCACGAACGACCCCGAGCGGGTCCGCGCGGCGGAGCGGGTCATCTTTCCGGGGGTCGGGGCCGCCGGCAGCGCCATGCGGAGCCTGCGGGCGCGCGAGCTCGACAGCGCGTTGACGGAAACCGTGCGAGCGGGGACTCCGGTGCTCGGCATCTGCCTGGGCCTGCAGATCTCCCTCGACCGTTCGCAGGAGAACGACCAGCAGACGCTCGGGCTGATCCCGGGCGAGGTGCGGCGGTTCGCCCTTACGGACCCGACGCTCAAGGTGCCGCACATGGGCTGGAACGAGGTCCGCGTCGTGCGGGCGCATCCGTTGCTCGACGGCATCGCCCGCGGCGACGAGTTCTACTTCGTGCACGCCTACTACCCCGTGCCACGCGACCGGGACGTGGTCTGCGCCGTCGCCGACTACGAGGGAGATTTCTGCTGCGCCCTCGGCTCCGGCAACTACTTCGCCACGCAGTTTCATCCGGAGAAGAGCGGCCGCGTGGGTCTGCGTCTCCTCGAGCGCTTCGCCCGCTGGGACGGCCATGCTTAGCAAGCGACTCATCGCCTGCCTGGATGTACGCGACGGCAAGCTCGCGAAGAGCGTCCGCTTCGTCGACACGAAGGACATCGGAGACCCGGTCGAGAAGGCCCGCGAGTACTACCTGGACGGGCTGGACGAACTCGTCTTCTACGACATCACCGCATCGAGCGATCGGCGTCCGATCATTCTCGACGTGGTCGAGGCGGTGGCGGAGCAGGTGTTCATCCCGCTCTCCGTGGGCGGCGGCGTGCGCTCCGTGCGGGACGCGACGGACCTGCGCCTCGCCGGCGCCGAGAAGATCAACGTCAACTCGGCGGCCGTGCGCCGCCCCGCGCTCATCGCCGAGTGCGCGAAGGCGATCGGCAACCAGAACGTGGTGCTGTCCATGGACATCCGCCGGGTCGGCACGAGCCACGACTTCCCCTCGGGCTACGAGATTGTCATTGACGGCGGTCGCAAGCCCATGGGCATCGACGCCCTCGCGTGGACGCTGGAAGGAGAACGCCTCGGTGCCGGCGAACTGGTCGTCAACTCCATCGATGCCGACGGTACACGCGACGGCTACGAACTGCACCTGACCCGAATGATCAGCGATGCCGTGCGCATCCCGATCATCGCCTCGGGCGGCGCGGGCGTGCCGGAGCACCTCCACGAGGTCCTGACCGAAGGCCGGGCGGACGCGGCGCTGGTGGCTTCCATGGTGCACTACGGGGATTACACGGTGAGCGGGCTGAAAAACGATCTCCATGAGAGGGGCGTGAAGATGCGGATGTCCTGGCAATGAAGGCGATACGCGTCGAGGGCGATGCGCTGGTCTGGGGCGACGCCGACATCGGCGATCCGGGGCCCGGCGAAGTGCGCATCGCCAACCGGGCGAGTGCGGTGAACCGCGCGGATCTCGCGCAACGCCAGGGCGGGTATCCGCCGCCGCCGGGGGCGAGCGAGATCCTCGGTCTCGAGTGCGCCGGCTTGGTCGAAGCGGTGGGCGAGGGCGTCACGCGGGTGCAGCCCGGGGATGGCGTCTGTGCGCTCCTGGCCGGTGGCGGCTATGCCGAGCAGGTGGTCGCTCCGGCGGGACAGGTCCTGAAGATCCCGGGCAACCTCTCTTTCAACGAGGCGGCGGCCTTGCCCGAAGTGTTTGCGACCGCGTACCTCAACCTCTTCATCGAGGGCCGGCTGAGCTTCGGTGAAAGCGCCCTGGTACACGCCGGCGCGAGCGGCGTCGGAACCGCGGCGATTCAGCTCTGCCGGGAGTTTGGCAGCCCCTGCTTCGTGACCGCCGGCAGCGACGACAAGATCGCGCGCTGCGTGGAACTCGGCGCGGCCGGGGGCTGCAACCGTCACACGGAGCGGTTCGCGGACAAGGTGGCCGAGTGGACCGACGGACAAGGCCTCGACGTCATACTCGATCCGGTGGGCGCG
The DNA here is from genome assembly GCA_965248075.1 of Candidatus Azotimanducaceae bacterium. Taxonomy (GTDB): domain Bacteria; phylum Pseudomonadota; class Gammaproteobacteria; order Pseudomonadales; family Azotimanducaceae; genus VXNE01. The sequence goes on from CBDFIL010000002.1 coordinate 630,924, forward strand.
GCGTACCTCGCGGACAACCTGGGGGCGCTCAGGGCGGACGGCCGCCTGGTGATCATCGGCCTGCTTGGCGGAGCGGACCTGTCGGTACCGCGCGGGCTTGGCCTGATGATGATGAAACGTTTACGCATTGTCGGCTCGACCCTGCGGGCGCGGTCCATTGCGCGCAAGGCCGCGGTCATGGACGCGCTCAAGGAACGCGTCTGGCCGGCGCTCGCGGAGGGGCGGATCCGGCCCGTGATCGAGGCCGTGGTTCCGATGCCCGAGGCCGACGCGGCGCATCGGCTGATCGCCGGTAACGAGACGTTCGGGAAGGTCGTGCTGGAGGTTCCCTAGTGTGCTGGGTCGCAAATAGCTTTGTCTTTGCGGTAGCGCATGTTTGTCGCTGGCAAGGCGCGTCCGACGAGCAGTGGTAGGCCCCACGGGAGGAGGCGCAACGCCGCCAGCGGCGAAAAGGCGCAGCGCAAACGTGAAGGTATTTGTGACCCAGCGCACTAGTGCCGCCGACGGCCCCCATGCCGGGCGGTGTGTCCGAACGGCAAGGCCTTGCCCAGGCTCGACACGGGCAATGTAGGGGACGGGCTTGTCCCGTCCCGTGCCGAATTGCCCACCAAGGCTCGACACGGGCGACCGTCGCGTCACCAAGGGCTTGCCCTGGCTCGACACGGGCGACGACAAGCGTCGCCCCTTTTGTGGAAGTCGCGCCAAGGGAACGAAGTGACCGCCGGTGCAGCTTCCATGAAAGGACGGCGTGGCTGGGCCGGAGGCGCGCCGGTGCGTAGCGAGCTTGCGAGCGAGTACCGGACCGGCTATGGGGCGCTACAACGTCGCGTGCCGGATCAGCCCCCAAGCCCGGATCCTCACGCTGCGTGCTCCGCCTCGGTCCGGGTCTGGTGCCGCTCGATGGATTCGAACAGCGCCTGGAAGTTGCCCTCGCCGAAACCCTCGTCCCGCTTGCGCTCGATGAACTCGAAGAAGATCGGTCCGATGAGGGGTTCCGAGAAGATCTGCAGGAGCAGTCGCGGTACGCCGTCGGTCGTCGTGCCATCTATCAGGATGCCGTGTTCCGCAAGCCGGGCGACCGGCTCGCCGTGTCCCGGCAGGCGTGTGTCCAGCGCCTCGTAGTAGGTCGGTGGGGGCGGCTCCATGAAGGACACGCCGAGGTTCGAGAGCGCCCCGCAGACCCGGGTGAGGTCGTCGCACGCCAGCGCGATGTGCTGGATGCCCTCGCCGTTGTAGCGCATCAGGAAGTCGTCGACCTGGCCGCCGCTCCGTCCTGCCGCCTCCTCGTTCAGGGGAATGCGGATCTTGCCGTCCGGTGCGGTCATCGCGCGGGATACGAGGCCCGTGTGGTGTCCTGCGATGTCGAATCGGCGGATCTCGTGGAAGCCGAAGAGGTGTTCGTAGAAGTGGGCCCAGTGGGCGATCCGACCGCGGTAGACGTTGTGGGTCAGGTGGTCGATGTGGGTGAGCCCGACACCCCGCGGCCGTCGGTGTGCGTCGGGCAGGAACTCGAAGTCGATGTCGTAGATGCTGCCGCCGGGCGCGTAGCGGTCGATCAGGTAGATCGGCATGCCGCCGATGCCGCGGATGGCCGGCAGGCGCAGCTCCATGGGTCCGGGTGGGGCGTCCATGGGCTGTGCGCCGCGCGCGAGCGCCCGGCCATACGCGTGATGCGCGTCGCGCACGCGGAACGCGAGGCCCGCGGCGCACGGTCCATGCTCCTCGGCGAGGAACCAGGCTGTGCTCTCCGGTTCGTAGTTGACGATGAAGTTGATGTCGTTCTGCCGCCATAGTTCCACGGCCTTGGAACGGTGGTGGGCGACCTCCTCGAAGCCGAGCAGGGCGAAAACGGGTTCCAGGCTGCCCGGCCCGGTCGCCGCGAACTCCACGAACTCGAAGCCGTCGAGTCCCAAGGGGTTGTCTCGCGACGCTCCTGCGGTGTTCATGCCGTGTGCGTTCATGAGCCGATCATAGGCCCGACGCGGAGGCATTTTTGGTCCCTTATGACCTGATTTGGGGATTACTTAGGGGTATTCTGCTGAAGTATCCCATTCTGGTGGGGGCTTCTTTCAAAATGGCCCTCGATCGGACAGACCGACGCATCCTTGCCCTGCTGCAGGAGCATGGACGCATGTCGAACGTGGAACTGGCCGACCGGATCGGCCTCTCGGAGTCCCCCTGCTTCCGCCGCGTCCGGAATCTCGAGCACGGTGGCGTGATCCGGGGCTACGCGGCCGACGTCGACCAGCGGGCCCTGGACCTGAGTGTGACGGCGTTCGTGCTCGTGACCCTCGAAAAGCAGCCGGACGCACGCACCGGCGAGCTGCACGACCGCATCCGCGACGAGCCCCACATCGTCGAGTGCCACGCCATGAGCGGCCGGCACGACCTGATCATGAAGGTGGTGGCCCGCGACATCGACCACTTCTCGGAGCTCGTGATGCAGGGCGTCCTGCGATACCCCGGCGTACTCCACGTCGAGTCGAGTTTCAGCCTCGGGGCGGTGAAGGAGTCGCGGGTGTTGCCGGCGTAGAAGCGACTATGATTGCCTTTCGGTCGAGCAGGCCAACCGCGGCATGGCCTGGCCGAGCACGTCTCCTGGTTGTATCCGCATTTGCGGACGGATGGTTCAACCCGCTTGTAGAATCCGACCTCTTGAGTCCGGCGGGCTGCGGAACGGAAAGGCAGGAAGGCGTTGGCAGAGACACTCAGGGTGCTCGAACTGGGCAGCGGCGTGGCGTCCACGTATGCCGCCAGGCTCATGGGCGATGCCGGCGCGGACGTCGTCAAGGTCGAACCGGCGGCCGGCGATGCGGCGCGGCGGCGGGGGCCGTTCCCCGGGGGCGTGCCCGATCCCGAGCGGAGCGGGATGTTCCTCGCGCTGAACCTGAACAAGCGTGGCATCACCCTCGATCCGTCAACGGACCGCGACGAACTCGACCGCCTGCTCGCCTGGGCCGACGTGCTCGTGCATGACCTGCGCGCATCGGCCGCCAGTGCGCTCGGCCTGGATGCACAAGCCCTGCGTGCCGCGTTTCCGGAGCTTGTCACCCTCGCGATCACGCCCTTCGGGCAACACGGTCCGTATGCCGAGTACGCGGCTGAAGAACTCACCGTGGCGAACGCCGGGGGTTGGGCGAACCTGTGTCCGGCTACGTCCACCGACCCGTCCCTGCCGCCGCTGAAGGTGTTCGGCGATCAATGTGCCCTGATGTCGGGGATCGCCGGTGCCATGATCGCGCTCGCGGCCGCCCGCGAGACACGCCGTTCGGGCGTGGGCGAGTACATCGATCTATCCGAGCAGGCCTACGTGGCGTCCGTCCTGGAGGGGGGATTGCCGATCCTGGTCTACCGGGGTCAGGTCACCGCGCGGCACAACCAGCGGATGCTGATTCCCTGGCGCATCTTCGACGCCCAGGATGGCCCGGTCTTCCTCGTCTGCGTCGAGCAGGATCAATGGGAGCGGCTGGTCGAGTTCATGGGGCATCCGGACTGGGCCGACCTGCCGACCTTCGCGGAGCAGGCCGCGCGCGCCGAGAACGCGGACCTGGTGCACATGTTCCTGCAGGAGTTCGTGAGCGAGTGGCCCGCCCGCGAGCTGTACCACCAGGCGCAGGCGCACCGCATCTGCGTGGCGCCGGTCATGGGCCTGGCGGAGCTCGCCGCGAACGAGCATCTGCGCGCACGCGGCTTCTTCGTCGCGGTCGGCGAGGGGCAAGAGTCCCTGGAGTACCTCGCGCCGGCCGCGCTTACCACCCGCGGGCGCGCCCCGTTCGTGCGGCGTGCGCCGCGGCTCGGCGAGCACAACGGCGCGGTCGATATGCCGCAACGATCCCCGGAACCGGTCGGCGGCGACCCACGCCTGCCGTTGGCCGGCGTCCGTGTGCTCGACCTGACCTGGGCATGGGCGGGACCCTTCTGCACGATGAACCTCGCGCATCTCGGCGCCGAGGTGATCCGCATCGAGTCGGCGAAGCGGGCCGACCTCTATCGCCGGATCCGGATCTGTCCCGAGGAGTGGGGGGACGATCTCGACGTCTCGGGCATGTTCAACCAGTGGAACCAGGGCAAGACGGGCGTGTCGGTCGATCTCGGCCAGCCCCGCGGCGTCGAGCTCGTCAAACGCCTCGTGGCCGAGAGCGACGTGGTCGTGCAGAACTTTGCCACGGGTGTGATGGAGCGGCTCGGCCTCGGGTACGACACGCTGCGCGAGATCAACCCCGGCGTCGTCCTCGCCAGCGTCACCGGCTACGGCCAGACGGGCCCGTACCGCAACTACATGGGGTACGGCCCCGCCATCCCGCCCCTGACCGGCCTGTCCATGGCGACGGGATACGTCGGCGGCGGTCCGCAGGAGATGGGGCTCTCCATGCCCGACCCGACCGCCGGGATCACGGCGGCCATGAACATCGTCGCGGCGCTGCTCGCCCGGGACGAGACGGGCGTGGGCGATCACCTGGACGTCACGCTCTGGGAGGCCACGGGCGTCCTCAACATGGAAGGCTGGATGCAGTACGCGATGACCGGCACGGAGCCGGAGCGCATGGGCAACCGCTCCACGAGCATGGCGCCCCACGGCTGTTTTCCCTGTACGGGGGACGATGCCTGGGTGTCCATCGCATGCCGCAGCGACGCCGAGTGGGCGGCGCTGGCGCGGCACATCGATCCGAAGCTCGTGGACCACTCCCGGTTCCGTACGCTCGCTGGCAGGAAGGCCAACGAAGATGCCCTCGAGGCGACCGTCGCCGCCTGGACGGCCAGCCGCGATCGCTGGGACGTCACCCGCCTCCTGCAGAGTGAAGGGATCGCTGCCTTCCCGACCATGACGACCCGGGACGTCCTCGAGGATGCCCACCTGGACGCGCGCGGGTTCATCGAGACGCTCGAACACCCCAAGGTAGGCCGCCGCGCGCATGCCGGCATCCCGTGGCTGCTGCACACGCGCCCGAACGGCGTGACGCGGCCGGCGCCCTGCCTGGGCGCGGACACCGACCGTTACCTGAGTGAACTCCTCGGCCTCTCGGCCGACCAGATCGCGGGGCTCTATCGGGACGGGGTGATAGGCGTCTGAGGACGCACGGCCAGGATTTCTGAAGCGACAGGAGGGGAGGACTCATGAGCTGGACGACCAAAGAGATCGCGGCAGCGATGATACGGGCGCTGGAGCGCGGCGAGGGGGCCTCGCCCAAGTATTACGCGGACGATGCCACCGTGTGGCACAACACGGACGAGGTGGATGCGCCAGCGGCGGACGCGCGACGGAATCTCGAGATTCTGCAGACCGCCGTCCCGGACTTCCGCGCAGCCGAGACGCACGTGCACGCGTGGGAGGATGGCTGCGCACTGCAGTACGTCTTCGTCGGGACGCTGCCGAGCGGCGCCGCGCTGCGCATTCCTGCCTGCCTCATCGTCACCGTGCGCGACGGTCTCGTCGTGCGTGCCCAGGAATACGTCGACTCGGCGCACGCGGCGGCGCTCGCCGAGGTGTTCCAGCCGACCGGTTGAGTGTGGGCTCTTGCGGTATAGTCCGCCATAGTCGACTAGTCGACAGCGCATCTCGCGCACGATGAGGATCGCGATCGGCAGGAGATCAAGGCATGGAGATCGGCAACTGGGAGAGCACGCAGGATCTGAACGGCGTCCTTCGGGAGATTGAACGGCTGGGCCTCGAGAGGCACCTCCATGAGCTCGACGCCTATGGGTTCACGGTCGTCGAGAACCTGATCGACCCGGAGACCGTGCAGACGGCGCGTCAGGCGATCTGCGACATCTGCGAGCAGCAGACCGGCAGGAAACCGGATCTCGAGAAAGGGGAGGAGCACCCGAACTGGCGGTTCGTTCCCTATCTGATGCCGCGCCACGAAGTGTTCCAGGACATCATGCTGAACGAGAAGGGACTGGCCCTGATCAGCTACCTGGTCGGAAAGAGCGCCCAGCTGTTCAGCATGGGGTGCCACTTCAAGGGACCGGGCGACGGCGGGCAGATTCCCCTGCACGCCGATGCCGGGCTGCCGCTTCCCCTGCCGTCGTATGCCGCAATCTGCAACATCAATTACGCGCTCACCGACTACACGAAGGAAGGCGGGTGCCTGGCGATCGTTCCCGGCAGCCACAAGCTCTGCCGACCGCCGAATCCGGAAGAGTCGTGGCTCGATCCGGAGCGCCAGAATCCGAATGCCGTTGCGATGGAAGGGCCGGCGGGAACCGCGGTGCTCTGGCATGGGAACACCTGGCACGGCTCCTTTCCCCGGCTGATCCCGGGGCTGCGGCTGAACCTGGCGGTGCCCTACGTGCGCCCGTTCATGAAGCTGCAGGAGCGTTACGGCACCGAGCTTCCGCAGTCGGTCATCGATCGCAATTCGAACCACCCGCGCTTTCGGCAACTGGTCGGACTCGACGACAGCTACGGCTGGAAGGAAGAAGGCCCGAATTTCCTCGATCCGGTGAACGGCGGCTTCAAGGAAGAGCCGGTGAATCGCGCGGCCAACTCTACGCACTACGCATAGCGCGCTGCGCGTATCAGCCGCGACGAGTCGAGTTCAAGTGCGCCAGGGACGTCGGCGGTAGTCGGCGGCGAGCACCGCCAGGTCGAGATTCAGGTCTTGTGGCGCACCCGCAGGGACTCGAACCCCGAACCCCCAGGTTCGAAGCCTGGTGCTCTATCCAATTGAGCTACGGGTGCGGCCGGGCGGCAGTATACCGCCGCGTGGGCGGGAGACTCGCCTGTATGCCCTGGACTCCCCGCGCAGAATGACGGCGTCGGAGCCCCTTCGCGAAGTGGAGTAGCAACGCGCCCCCGGCGGTCCCTTCCACCGCCCGTGGCATACTCTTCCCGCCACCCCGACAAGGAGTTTCATGTGGGCGAACAGCCCCTGCGAGGCGTCACGGTCCTTGACCTCGGCCAGATCTACAACGGGCCCTACTGCGGCTACCTGCTGGCGATGGCCGGCGCACGCGTCATCAAGGTGGAATCGCCGATCGGGGAGGGGCTGCGCGGCGCCGCGGCGCGGGGTTCCGAGGGCTACGCGTTCTGGATGCTGAACGGCCACAAGGAGACGGTCACCCTCAATCTCAAGTCCGACAGCGGCCGCGCGATGCTGATCGACCTCGCGCGGCAGGCGGACGTGCTGCTCGAGAACTTCGCGCCGGGCACGATGGACCGGCTCGGCGTCGGCAGCGCCGTCCTCAGGGAGACGAATCCCCGGCTCGTCTACGCGGCGTCGACCGGCTTCGGGCGCACCGGGCCGCACCGGGACTACCTGGCGATGGACGTGACGGTGCAGGCGATGAGCGGCATCGTCAGCATCACCGGGAACGAGGGCGAACCGCCGCTCAAATCCGGGCCGGCGCTCTGCGACATGCTCGGCGGCGTGCACCTCTTCGGCGCCATCGTCACGGCGCTCTATCGGCGCGAGCAGACCGGGGAGGGCGCGGTCCTCGACGTCGCCATGCAGGATGCGGTGTTCCCGACGCTCACCTCCGCGCTCGGCGCCTACTACAAGCTCGGGCACAACCCGCCGCGCACGGGCAACCGGCACCAGGCGCTGGGCGTGGCGCCGTATAACGTCTACGCGACGAGCGACGGACACGTCGCGATCATCGTCATCCGCGAAGGCCACTGGCGCAAGCTGCTGCGGGCCATGGGGCGGCCCGAGCTGGGGGAGGATCCCCGCTTCGTGGACATGGCGGCGCGCTGCCGCAACATGGACGAGACGGACGCGGCGGTGGAGTCCTGGACGTCGACGCTGACCCGCGACGAGGTGTTCCGCATCTGCCAGGAGCACGAGGTCATCTGCGCCCCGGTGCGGTCGCTCGACGACGTGGTCAACGATCCCCACCTGCTCGCGCGCGGCGCGCTGGCCAAGGTGATGCATCCGAAGTTCGGCGAGATTTCCCTGCCGAGCACGCCCCTGCGCTTCGAGGATGTGGACCCTCCCGTGCCGACGATGCCGCGCGAACTCGGCCAGGACAACGCGGCGGTGTTCGGGGAGTTCCTGGGCTATCGCGCCGCGGACCTCGAGGCGTTGCGGGAGGAGGGCGCGATCTGATGGCTTGGGCCCGCCGGTGGCCCCCTGCCACGGTGGCCATCGGCACGGTAGCGCTCGCCGGCACGCTCGGGGCGGGGGGCCAGGACGCGGAGCCGCGCTTCGGCGTCAAGGACGTCATGGACGCCATGGTGGTGCCCGGGTCCGACGCGCTGTTCGGGGTGGGCCGGGCGGAGCCGGATTCGGAGCAGGCCTGGATCGCGCTGCGCCACCAGGCCGTCATCCTGGCGGAGGCCGGCCGTGCCCTGACCGCTCCCGGCCGCAGCCGTAGCGATGAGTGGGATGCCTGGTCGGTCGCCATGTCGCAAGCGGCCGAGTCGGCGGCGGACGCGATCGATGCACGCGACGTGGACGGCGTCCTGTTCGCCGGCGGGGACATCATCGAAAGCTGCACGGGTTGCCACCGGGTGTATCTGCCGATGGACGGCTAGCCGCCGCACACGGTCCCGACGGATTGCCGGAGACCGGCGGGACCCCGGCCGTCCGGCGCCCGGGACTCGCGAGGAGCCCGATGGCGGGACTCTGGTCGATTTCGCACACCATGCATCGATCCGGGTCTCGTCCGGCAGCCCGGTAGATTGGACCCACTCTTCTCAACCGGCGAGTCGAAACCGTGAACGCACGAATCTCTGCATCCGCTGTGCTACCTTCCCGATGGTGACGCCCGTATCCCAGACAGTCCTCAGTATCGGCAGCCTGGCGCTCGCGGTCGCCGGCGCGGTGTGGGTAGTTGCTGACGAAATCCAGGACGTGCGCAGCGAGGTGAACGACAAACTCGCCGTGATTGACAGCCGCTTGGACGCCATCGCGCAACAGCAGGTGGCCCTCAACGAGCGGCACGCGGCCATGGCGAGGAATATCGAGCGTATCGAACGCCATCTCGACGACTTGCCCAGGATGATCGCTCAGGAACTGAGGTCCGGCTCCATCCCGTAGGCGCGTCGCAGGCTCCGCGCGGTCCAGCACGGAACTAGCCCTGGCACCAAGACCCCGAGATTCAAGATGTAGTCGTGGTGTGCGATGCGGTACAGCCGCATCAGGGGAATTCGCCGTACTCGATCTTGCGGAGCGCCTCGCGCACCCACAACCGTCCCTCGAAGGTGTCGCACAAGTCGATCGGTCGCTCGCCCGCAACCGCCGGAAGCGCAACGTCCAGCCACTCGCGGGCGTGGTCGAGATCCCCGAACATCGAGACGGCCCTGGACACGAGTCGCAGCATGTCCAGCAGCGCTTCGGATTGCCCCCGGCCGAGAATATCGCGTCGGTAGAGACGGTTCAGATTGCCGGTGGTCGTCCCAAGCAGGCGAACGAAAGTGTTCCGATGGCCGAGTACGTGGACGGCTTGCCTGACGACGTCGCCCGGCAGTCCGCGGCGAACCCTGCGGATGTAGGCGGAGCGATCGGCATAGGCGGTCGATGGGAGATCGATACCTTCGATACCTTCGATGCCCTCGATCCCCCGCCCCGCTCGCCGCCCGGGGTTGCTCTTCCACGTGGGCCCCTCATGGTGATCTGACTGCATCAAATTGCCGAGCCCTGCCGGCCGCACGTCGCACTCGGCCGAGGCGACGCCCGTGATCGGACATCGCCAGAGCGCGTCCCCTACGTGTGGCAGTGCTCCGTCGGCGGCACGTCGATCGACGGGTTGCGGTCGAAGAAGCCAGTCGGCATCAGCGTGAACCCGGCGTACTCCACCGGCATCACCGGCCAGTCCTCCGGCCGCGGCACGTGGGTGACCCCCAGGGTGTGCCACACCACCACGTCGGTGTCTTCGACCGACCGGTTCGCGGCGGCGTAGGCGGGGAGTCCGTTGGCGCCGGAGTGGAGGTTCGTGAACACGCCGCCGGCGGCGTCGAGTTCGTCCGGCGCGTACGGCGTCACCCACAGGTTGTGGCGGGCGAAGCCGCCGCGCTGCCCCGCGAGGGAATCCGGTGGCGCGTACATGGTCGAAGACGCCTGCGGTAGGAGCTTGTAGCCCACGGGCTTGCCGAGCGCGTTCATGACGTGGTCGTTGACCACGCGCCAGTGGCGGCTCCTGCCCGGGTCGATCTCGCGCTGCGCTTCCGCCTCGGTGGACAGCCGCCGGGCGACCGAGCGGAACGCGCTGTTGTAGGGGTTTGCCGCGCCCGCCGGCAGCGGCTCGACCTCCATCTCATAGACGGAGTTGCTGCCTCCGTCGAGGTTGAAGTCCAGCCGAAAGCAGAAGATGTGCTGGTGGATGGGCGAAGCGATCGACTGCGCGATGATCGGGGCCATATCCGAATCGGCGTTGTCCGCAACCACCGAGACCCCGACCATGCCGGTCAGCTTGATCTCCACCTGGATCGTGCCGTCGAGGTAGAAGTACCAGTAGAAGCCGTACTCGTAGTTGCCGAGCGTCACGATCGAACTCACCACCAGCCGGCGGGAACGCCGCACCTCCGGTTTGGGATGCCGGGTGAACACGTTGGTGTGCTTCCAGAGGATGCCGAAGTCTTCTTCGTGCAGGCACACCACGTTCGGCACCGTCCGGGGTTCGCCGCTCCCCTGCAGGACGACGTTGTCGAAGTAGTGGATCTCGCCGAGGCAGTCGCAGCCATTCACGAGCGAATTGGAGGCGTGTCCGAGCGCCGCTTCGCCGCCGTCGAAGGCGTGCTTCCAGCCGTGCATGGGCGAGACGTCGCCGTACGGGACGATCATGTCGGAGAGCGCCGCGCGGTACAGGATCTGGCGGTCGCGGCCGTCGTCGTCGTAGCGCACGTCGTGCAGCACGAGTCCTTCCGTGGGCTGCACGGAGACGCGGAGCTGCCATTTCTGCCAGCGCACCACGTTCCCCTCCACCTCGAAGCTGGGACCGTCGGGCTGGGTGATCTCGATCGGGCGCAGGCCTTCGCGCAGGCGCTCCACGCGGTCGGCCGCGTACTCGGCGGGGTCCTCCGGGATCGGCAGGACGCCGTGGTCCTCGATGACCACCTGGCCGCTGTCGCAGTCGACGTGGGCACCGAGGCCTTCGAGCGGCCGCGCGTAGTAGTTGTCGGCGCGATCGGCGTGCAGGAAGGCGATCGCGTGCATCGCGCGCGCGTTCGGCGGCAGCTCGGGGTGTCGCTCCCCGGCGACCCAGGGTTCGACGTGCACCAGGGAGAGGTCCTCGATGCCGCGCTTCTTCACGGCGGCGATCCAGTCCTCGTTGCTCCAGAGGGTCTGCAGCATGGCGATGTAGTCGCCGGCGCCGACGTTCGCCTGTCCGTCCTCGATCCAGGTGAAGGAAACGACGCTGTCGTCCGTGAGGGACACCCGTGCGTCGAAGCTCTGCCCGCGCGCGCGGTCATGGCCGACGAGACGCACGATCCGGTCCCACGAGGCTCCCGGCTCGAAACCGAGTACCAGGTCCTTGGGCGGCTCGGCCGCGTAGCCCGCGGTGAAGAACGCCCGCTCGCCCAGGCTGCCGCTGTCGCGCACGAGGGCGACCGCCCGGACCAGTTCGTCCGCGCTGCAGGGGTCCAGGGGGTGCGTCGGCCCGGCGCTCGCCTCGGCCGTCACGGCCAACTCTTCCGCCTGCTGTTCCATAGGTCGTCTCCTCGGTGCTGTGTCTCGATATTCGCCGAGCGCGCCGCCGCGTGCAAGCGACGGCGCGCGCCGCAGGTCTCACCAATGCGTTCGAACGGTCACTCCGACCTGCCGCGGCGCGTTGATCCAGATGCGGTCTTCCTCGATCCAGCCGCCGCCCCGCCATTGGTCGAACCACGTCTCCTCGTTGGACGCGTTCAAGGCGAACACCTCCGCCTCCCAGCGCTCGGTCTGTACGCCGAAGTGCAGGTTGACGAGGTTGTAGGCCGGGACTTTCGCGGCGCTTAGCGCGTTGGGGTTGAGCGTGTTCGAGGTGCTGCCCGTGTGGCTCACGTCCGCCTGCAAGTACCAGGAGCGCCCGTTGCGTTCGGGGAACTGGTAGCGGACCGAGGCGAAGGCCGTCAGGTCCGGGCTCCAGGGGAGCTCGTCGCCGCTCTTTGCGTTCTGCTGCTCCAGGTCCTTGGTGATCTCCGCGTTGTTGTACGAGGCGGAGAACAGCAGTTCCAGGTTGGGCGTCGGGCGCGCGACCAGCTCGAGTTCGAGCCCCTGTGTTCTCGCCTCCCCGGTGTTTTCCGTGAAGAACCAGCCGCACGCCAGGTTGCGCGTGGTCTGGATGTCTTCCCAGTCGATCCGGTACAGGGTGGCGTTGAGCGTCAGTCGACCGTCGCTCCAGGTGGTCTTGGCGCCCAACTCGTAGTCCCACACGAACTCCGAGTCGAAGTTGCCGGGCGCCTGGGTGACACCGAGGGCATCGAAGTCGGACTGGCAGGGGCCGTAGGGGACCGGGTCGCCCGCGCCGCCGAGCCGGAAGCCGCGCGCGGCCTGGGCGAAGAACAACTGGTCTTCGTTGGCCTGGAACGACAGCAGGAACTTGGGATGCACGCCGTCCTCGGCAGTTGCCCCGGGTTCGGCGAAGGCGCTGCCGGCGTAGAGGCCGGTCGCGCTGATGAGGGTCTCCTGCTCCACGTCGAACCAACGCGCCCCGACGGTGCCCTCGAGGCGGTCCGTGAACTGGTAGCTCAACTCGCCGTACACCGCGGTCTGCTGTTCGTCGAAGTTCGTGATGAACGTCACGAGCACGTCCGTCTCGGCGCCGAACCAGGCGGCCGGGAGGCCCGTGGCGGCGTCGAAGCCCGGGGCGAAGATGAGTTCGTCGTGCAGCTTGTCGCCGTCCTGGTAGTAGGCGCCGAGGAGCCACTGCAGCCGGCCCTCGCCGCTCGAGGTGAGACGGAACTCCTGCGTCACGTTCTCCACCGTGACCGCGTCGAGGATCCACGTGTCGAGGTAGAGGCCGAAGAAGTGGTGGGTCGCCGAAGTGAGATCCTGGAAAGTGTCGTTCTGCCGGTCGAGATACGACGTCGAGGAGAGCAGTTCGGCGCCCCCGAAGTCGTAGCGGAGTTCGAGACTGAAGAGCGACCACTCGTCGCTGACGTACTCGTCCACGAAGCGCACCTGCTCGTCGCGGCGGCTGTCGAGCGGCGCCTGGTGGACGCGCCACACCCCGGTCCCGGACTGCGGCGCGTCGGTCTCCATGTCCTGGAAGGAAGCCGTGGCGGTCGCCTCGAAGCGCTCGCTGAAGTGGTGCCGGTAGGCGATCCGCCCGCCCTGGATGGTGGTCTCGTTCACCGCGTCCTTGCCGAGCTGCAGGTTGTCGATGAAGCCTCCGGCGAGATCGTGGAAGGCCGTGATCCGGACCGCGGACTCGCCCTCGATCACGGGCAGGTTGAGCACCGCGTTCACCGCGTAGCCGGGGTCGCCGTCGTCCTGCGTGACGGCCCTCGCGGTGACCTTGCCTTCGACCGTCTGCGGGTTCGGCGGATTCGTGATCACGCGTACGGTCCCCGCCATGGACCCGGAACCGTACAGCGTTCCCTGTGGACCCCGTAGCACTTCGACGCGGGCGACGTCGAAGAGATGGCTGTCCAGGTAGTTGCGGGCGGACGACACCGGCACTTCGTCGATGTAGATGCCGACCGTCTCCTTGATCCTCGGCGTGTCGAAGCGGACCGATTGGGTCGTCACGCCGCGCACGATCACCTGTCCCGCCCCGGGGCCGCGGTCGATGAAGGATACGCCCGGGACGGCGCGGGCGTAGTCGACGAAGCTGTCCGCCCCCATGTTCTCGAGTTGCCGCTCGCCGAGGGCCGAGATGCTCAGGGATACGTCCTGCAGGGACTGCTCCCGGCGCGTGGCCGTGACGATGATTTCCTCGATGGCGCCGCTGTCGGCGCTGCTGTCGGGTTCCTCGCCGGCCTCTTGCGCCGTGGCTGCGCCCGATGCGAGCAGGGCGATGCAAACGGCGAGACTGCCACTCGATCCGGTTCGCACCTTCATGTCCTGTCCCCCTCCTGACGGTGCGGACAGACGCTGGCGCGGCCGCGCGTCGGAATCCGTCTGGAAACGTGGACGATAGGGTTATGCATTGTTGTCGTCAAATGAGTCGGCCGAGCCGTCGTCAGGGGGCCTCGGCTCGGGTGTCGGTCGGGTAACAGTGATACTCTGCGTACCCCATTCAGCAGGCGGGGAGCCCCCGTTGAGTACGAAGTTCGACACCGTCGAGGACGCCATCGCGGCCATCGCGGCCGGGGAACTCGTGGTCGTGGTGGACGACGACGACCGCGAGAACGAGGGCGACCTGGTGATGGCCGCGTCGCACGCGACACCGGCGAGCGTTGCCTTCATGATCCGCCACACCAGCGGCATTCTCTGCACGCCCGTGACGGAGGATCAGGCCAAGCGTCTGCATCTCGACCCGATGGTCGCCCGCAACGACGCGCCGCTGTCCACCGCGTTCACGGTCAGCGTCGACTACCGCCACGGCCTTTCCACGGGCATTTCCGCGGAGGAGCGGGCGAACACCGTGCTGGCGCTCGCCAACAGCAACGCGGGAGCCGAGGACTTCGTTCGCCCGGGCCATATCTTTCCGCTCGTCGGACGGCGCGGCGGTGTCCTGGTGCGCTCCGGGCATACCGAGGCGGCCATCGACCTGGCGACCGCCGCCGCCTGCCCGCCGGTGGGCCTGCTCGCGGAGATCGTCAACGACGACGGTACGGTCAAGCGGCTGGAGAGCCTCTCGGAGTTCGCGGCGGAGCACGACCTGCGGATCATCTCCATTGCCGATCTCATCGCGTTCCGGCAGCGGCGGGAACGGCTCGTGGAGCGCACCCGGGAGTTCGAGGTCAACACCAGCGTCGGGCGAGCGCGGGCCTACGCCTATCGCACCAAGTTCGAGGATGCGGAGCACCTTGCGCTCGTCTTCGGGCGCATCGACGCCGGCACCGTCCCGGTCCGTATCCATCGCGAGCGCCTGGTGGAGGACATTTTCGGTCCACAGACCCATCGCGAGACGAGCCTCCTGAATCTCTCGCTCGCGCGGCTGTCCGATCTCGGCGGCGGCGTGTTGATCTACCTGCGCAGCGGGTTCGTCGGCGTACCCCTCGACAGCCTCGACGACTCGACGCCGGCCACGCGCGAGCATGCGCGCAAGGCGGAATGGCTGGAGGTGGGTGTCGGCGCGCAGATCCTCAAGGACCTCGGCCTGTCGAATATTCGGATCCTGTCGGCGCGCCCCATCGACTACGTCGGGCTCGAGGGGTTCGGCCTGACCGTGGAGGCAACGGAAGTCTTCACCGGTGGAGATGCCGCCGACGGCGCATGAGCGCACCGCCCGTCATCGGCGTCACGCTTGGCGACCCGGCCGGAATCGGCCCCGAAGTACTTGTCAAGACGCTGGCATCCATCGACCGCGGCGCGATGCGCGTCGCGCTGTACGGCACGGGTTGGGCGCTGGAACGCGGCGCGGCGGCAGCCGGAAGGGACATCCCGTACCGACGCTGGGACACCGTCGGGAGTATTGACTGGACCGCTCCCGAATGGCCGCTCGTCGATGTCGGCATCGAGGCGCCTCGTGACTTCCGCATGGGCCAGGTGTCCGCCGTCTGCGGCGACATTGCCGTGCGTGCGGTCGAGGCCGCCGCCCGCGACGCGCTCGCGGGGCGGATCGCAGCGATGATGACCTGTCCCATCAACAAGGAGGCGATCCACGCCGCGGGATACGTTGCGGACATCGGCCACCAGGAGATCCTGGCGCGTCTGGCCGGGGTCGAGTGGACCGCCACGATGCTGATGACCCCCGGGCTCAAGGTGGTGCATCTCTCGACGCACAAGCCCCTGATCGAGGCCGCGCGCTACGTCACGCGGGCCAATGTGCTGTCCAAGCTGCGGCTTGCGCACGAGACGCTCACCGGGTGGGGCCTGGCGGGACCCCGGATCGCGGTGGCGGCGCTCAACCCCCACGGCGGCGAGGGCGGACTGCTCGGCCGCGAGGAGATCGACGAGATCGCGCCGGCGGTGGCCGACGCGCAACGCGCCGGCGTCGACGCCGTGGGGCCGATTCCGGCGGACTCCGTCTTCAACCGGGCGATCGGCGGCGAGTTCGACGTCGTGCTGGCGCTCTTTCACGACCAGGGGCACATCGCCATCAAGGTCCACGACTTTCACCACAGCGTGACCGCGACGCTCGGCATTCCCTTCGTGCGCACGTCCGTCGATCACGGGACGGCGTTCGACATCGCCGGTCGGGGCATCGCCGACGCGACCGGTGCGCGTGCCGCCCTGGACGCGGCGGCGACGCTGGCGGCCGGGGCGCTCGCGTGACCCTGTACGACCGGGTTGGTGGGTTTGCGCCCCGGCATGCCGCGCGCATCCGTTTGGCGGCAGTTCGGGAACGACTCGGCAAATCGCTCGACAGGTCGGCGGAGGACCTGGTGCGAGACCAGCGCGACGGCCGCCCGTCACGGCAATCGAGCTGACGAGTCGCCTGGCCGCGGTGGAAATCGCCCACCGGCGAGGGCACACTCGCTGCGGATTGAGCATGGGCATTGCCTGGCAGGAGGAGGATTCATGAAGGCAGCGGTATTTCGCGAGGTGAACACGCCGATGGAGGTCGAGGACATCGCCATCGACAAACCGGGGCCGCGGGAGGTCCTGATCCGTACGGCCGCCGCCGGGGTGTGTCACTCGGACATGCACTTCTACAACGGTACGTATCCGGGCGCGCTGCCGATCGTGCTCGGGCACGAGTCCGCGGGGATCGTCGAGCAGGTCGGTGCGGACGTCGTCTACGTCAAGCCGGGCGACCACGTCATCACGTGCCTGTCCGTGTTCTGCGGACACTGCGAATACTGCCTGACGGGCCACATGTCCCTCTGCCAGGAGCCCGAGGTGCGCCGCGGAGCGGAGGACCCGCCGCGGCTGTCGCAGGACGGCACCAGCCTCACGCAGTTCGCGAACCTCGGTTCGTTCGCCGAGCAGATGCTCGTGCACGAACACTCCGTGGTGAAGGTTCGGGAGGACATGCCGCTCGACCGGGCCGCCCTGATCGGCTGCGGTGTCACGACCGGCGTCGGCGCGGCCATCCATACCGCGGCGGTGGAGCCCGGCTCGACCGTGGCGGTCATTGGCTGCGGGGGCGTGGGGCTCTCCGCCATCAACGGCGCCGCCATCGCGGGGGCCGGGCGCATCATCGCCGTGGACATGGTCGCATCGAAGCTCGACCTCGCCCGCAAGTTCGGCGCCACCGATGTGGTGGACGCGAGCGCCGGCGACGTGGTGCAGCAGGTGCGCAATATGACGGATGGCGGCGTGCACTACTCCTTCGAGGCGATCGGCCTCAAGGCCACGGCCGAGCAGGCGTTCCGCATGCTGCGGCGGGGCGGCACGGCGACCGTCATCGGCATGATCCCGCCGGGCGATATGGTCGAACTGCACGGGCCGGAGTTCCTCCAGGAGAAGAAGATCCAGGGCTCGATGATGGGCTCGAACCGCTTCCGTGTGGACATGCCGCGCTTCGTCGAGTTCTACCTGCAGGGCAAGCTGCATCTCGACGACATGGTGTCGAGCCGCATCGGACTTGCGGAGGTGACCGATGCGCTGCTCGCCCTCGAGACCGGCGAGGTGGCGCGCAGCGTCATCGTCTTCGACCACTGAGGGGGTCTGCATGCGCTGGATGTCGTTCGAGAAGGACGGCACGTCTTCGTTCGGCCTGGTGGTCGGCGACGGCGTCGTCGACGCGGGAACCCGGGGCCCATACGCCTCCCTGAAAGAGGCGATTCGCGCGGACGCCCTCGCGGAACTGGCCGCCGGTCTGGGGCAGACGCCCGATCACCGGCTCGAGGACGTACGTTTCCTGCCCGTCATTCCGGACCCGGACAAGATTCTCTGCATCGGTCTGAACTACCGCGCCCACCAGGAAGAGACGGGCCGGGGCGGCGAGGGCCACCCCACCGTCTTCGTGCGTTTCGCGGCGGCGCAGGTCGGCCACGACTCTCCCATGGTGCGCCCGCTCGAATCGGAGCGGCTCGACTACGAGGGTGAGATCGCTCTGATCGTCGGCAGGGGCGGGCGTCGCATCGCGGCGCAGAACTGGCTCGACGCCGTCGCCGGCTTCGCACCCTACAACGACGGCAGCGTGCGCGACTTCCAACGCCACACCAGCCAGTTCACGCCGGGCAAGAACTTCTCCGGCACCGGCGGCTTCGGCCCCTGGATGATGACGCCCGACGAAGTCGGCGACCTCGACGCGATGCAGATCACGACACGCCTGAACGGGCAGGTCATGCAGAACGCCGTGTCGGCGCAACTGGTGTTCGGTTTCGCGGACCTCGTCGCCTATTGCTCGACCTTCACGGACCTGGTGCCCGGGGACCTCATCGTCACGGGCACGCCCGGCGGAGTGGGGTCCGCGCGCAAGCCGCCCGTCTTCATGGATGCGGGCGACGTGATCGAGGTCGAGGTCCAGCCCATCGGGACGCTGCGCAACCCCATCGTCGTCGGATGAGCTTCGGCATCGGGCAGCCGGTTCCGCGCGTCGAGGATCCGCGACTGGTCACGGGTGGGGGTCGTTTCACCGACGACATGGACTTGCCCGGCCAACTGTACGCCGCGTTCTTCCGCTCGCCTCATGCGCATGGGCGGATCGTGCATCTCGATGGGCGGCGCGGGCGGCGGCCGGGGTCGTTGCCGTTCCGCACCGGCTCCTACACGGACTACGACATCCCCCGGGCGGACCACGTGCCGGACATCGATATGACCTTCAACGAGGTGCTTGAGCCGACCGACTACCGGGGCGTCAAGGGCATCTGTGAAGGCGGGGCGTGCGGCGCCCCGCGCGCAGTGGTGCATGCGGCGCTGACCGCTCGCGGGGTATGGCGTCGGGGCCCCTGGAGATGCCGCTCACCGCGGAGCAGGTGTAGCCGGCCGTGCGATCCGCAGATCGGCGCCGGCACTGACGCGGCGCGAAAATCGATAGACGCTTGGCGAGGGGCTTCCGGGCCTCACTGCGGTCGATGGCTGCTGGCGGGGCGCCAGGTTCGGGCCAGGTCGGCGATCACTCTGTAGCCCGCTCCAGCCATACGGCGTGGTGCAAATCACGCAATGGTGGAAATGCTTTGAAACATCAGGCGGTATGAGTATAGTGGGGCGCCTCGCGGGCGAGCCTGATTCCTCCGGCGCTGGTTTCGTCGTATTCATGGCCGGGGATTTGGAGGAAGATTCGCTCGATGAAGAAACACGTTCAAGCCCTTGCGATAGCAGGCATCCTGCTCGCGCCCCTATCCCTGTTCGCCCAGGAGGCGGCAGAGGGGTCCGAGGCCGACACCAGCCGACGCCAGTTTGAAGAGATCGTGGTCACGGCGGAACGCCGGGAGTCCACCGTTCAGGACACGGCCATCTCGATCACCGCCTTCACCAGCGATTTCATCGAGGACTTTGGGCTGCGCAACCAGGAAGACCTGCAGAACTACCTGCCGGCGACCACCATTCAGCCGTATGACCTGTCGATTCGTGGCGTCGGCCGCCTGTTCCGGGCCCTCGGCGGCGACCCGGGCGTGGCCACCTACTTCGACGGCGCCTATTCGGAGGATTTCGGCATCGCCTCCACCGAGGGCGGTCTGTTCGACATCGAGCGCATCGAGTTCCTGCGCGGTCCCCAGGGCACCCTGTACGGCCGCAACGGCGTGGGCGGCGCGGTGAACTTCCACTCCAAGAAGCCCACCGACGAGTTCGAAGGCGAGATTCGCGCCAACGTCGGCAGCTTCAATACGAGGGAAGTCTTCGGCGTGGTGTCCGGTCCCATCATCGAGGGTGTGCTGAACGCGCGGGCCAACGGCATCAAGCGGACCCGGGACGGCTTCATGGACGACGTGCAGCCCGGCAATCCCGATATCAACGACTATGGCGACGAGAACTACTCCCTCACCTTGGAGTGGCTGCCCGCCGAGAACCTCTCGGTGCTCGTGCGCGGCAACGAGCGCAGCTACCGGCGGATGATGTCCGGGGCCCAGGGCGCCGGCGCCATCGTGGTGTCCGAGCAGGCCGGGGTGCGCGACCCCGTGACCGGCGGCGAACGCTGGGTGAGCGTGCCCGTACACGGCTGGCGGCCCATCGCGGACCCCACCGTGGCCGACGCCTCGATGTGCGCGAGCGCCACCGACCGTTCCGTACCCAACTGCATCGTGCCCACGGGCCTGGTGCCCTATATCAACGACAACAATCCCTGGTATTCCTTCACGCACAACGGCGTGACCCGCTACGCGCAGCCCCTGGTCGGCGGCGTGGATCCGGCGGGCTTCGCCGCGGACGGCACCACCGTGTCCGGCTTCGCCCGTCCGAACTACGCCTACCAGGCGGCCTTCGATCCAGGGCTGCAGATGCTTGCGGATCGCAGCATCCAGGGCGACGGCAGGGGGATACCGGAACTCAGCGGTGACGACCTGGCCGGCTGGACGAACGGCCTGCAGGACGAGTTCTTCGACCACCAGGCCGCCTACATGAACGTCACCTGGGACGCGCTGGACAACCTGACCGTCAAGTACATCGGCGCCTACACCGACTACTTCTACCACCGCACGACGGACGACGACCGCACCGGCCTGCCGCACGACCAGCAGTTCTATGCCGCCCAGGAGAACGAGAACTACCAGCATGAGGTGCAGTTCTTTCTCGACGTCGGCGCGAACCTGAACTTCACCGGCGGCTACTTCTACTACGAGAACGACATCGACCAGCAGCTCGACTTCTACTCGCCGGACGGCTGGTCCCGCTACACTGAGCCCGCGAACTACGGCGTCGTTGGCCCGACCGCCTACCTGGCGGGGGATCCCACCCTGGTCGTGCCGGCCTGGCTGCTGAACGGCGGCGACACGAGCACCAACCACCGCACCGCGAAGGAGCAGGGCAAGGCGGGGATCCTGCCCAACCTGGCCGGCGCGGTGCCGATCCCCTCCTTCAGCCATCCGAGCATCCAGGAGGTCTACTTCGCCGACAACCCGTGGCTGGGCGACACCGCCGCCACCGGTGGCCAGGTCGACCGGGGCCCGGCATCGGACGGCACGACCTTCATCTGGGACACGGAGAACCGCACGAAGGCGTGGGCCGTCTACCTGCAGGGGGAGTGGCAGATGAACGAGCTCTTCGCCCTGACCCTGGGCGTCCGCTACGCGGAAGACGAGAAGGAGGCGGAAGAGAACCTGTTCCTGTACAACGAGTCCCCCAGTGCGCTCGCCACCTGCGTCAACAACGTGGGGGTGGAACTGGCCTTCGCGTGCGGCGACCTCGACGGCGACGGTGCGGTGACCCTGGCCGAGTACAACACGGGCATCACCGGCGGCATCGACGCCACGGGCAACGTTGCGGACTTCGACAAGGTGCGGGTGCGGGGCGTCCCCTTCGCGCGGTCCATCTACCGGTCGCTGATCAACGACTTCGACGAGATTACCTGGCGGGTGAATCTCGACTTCACGCCTACGGAAAAGGACCTGTTCTACTTGTCGGCCACCACCGGCTACCGTGCCGGTGGGTTCAACCTCGGCTACTTCTCGTTCATTCCGGCCTATGACCCGGAGGATCTCACCGCCTACGAACTCGGCTACAAGGGCCAGCTGTTCGACGGCACGGTGCGGTTGAACGCCGCTGCCTATCTCTACAACTACGACGATATCCACCTGCAGTTCTCCACCTTCTCGTTCACCGGAGTGAGCACCAGCGTGCAGAACGCGCCCTCGGCGGAGACTGTCGGCTTCGAACTCGAAGGCATGTGGCTGGTGTCGGACCAGATGACCGTCGGTGTGAACTACAGCTACACGGACGCTCAGTACGATGCGGAACTGTTCGAGCCGACCGCGGGCACCCGCGGCGTGGTGGACGGCAGCAACGCTCTCGCGCCGTCGAGCCTCTTCACCGTCGCCGAGCGCAACCTGCTGATCGACGGTGAACCCCTCCCCCGGGTGCCGAAGCACAAGTACACGGCCTGGGCGGACTATGTGCAGAACCTGGGCAACAGGGGCACGCTCACGTACCTGACGACGTTGGCCTGGACGGACGAGTTCCCCGCTGGCGGGCGTCCGACGGCGGCCAGCCCTCTGAGCATCGCGCCGTCGTTCTTCCGCTGGGACGCGCGGGTGAGCTGGAGGAGCCTCACCGAACAGTGGACCGTGGCCGCCTTCGTGAACAACATCACCGACGACATCGGTGTACGTAACCAGTTCACCTACGGAGAGTCCCAGGGCCACCGCCGGGTGATCGAGCCCACCAACCCGCGCTGGTGGGGCCTCGAAGTGCACTACAAGTTCGGCGCGTTTCGGTAGACGCCCTTCCGGGCCTCGACACAGGGCGCCTTCGGGCGCCCTGTTTGCTTTGCGCCCCGCGGGGTTGGCGCCACGCGGTGCTGAACTCCCTTGCCGCTCGCGGTGTCGACGCGCCGGCGGGGATTTGGCGCGCCCTATGCCTCTCCCGTTTCTGACCTGCCCGCTCGGCATTCGCTCCCGGTCCGTGTCTGGTGCAGCGGTGCGGTCGCGACGGTCCCCGGGCGCTCGTACCATCGGTGCGCGGAACCGTTGACAAACGCCCGTCGAGTCCGCAAATAGTCCGAGCGCCGTCCTCGGCGGCCGACTGGAGAGAAAATTAATGCTGCCCGAACCGGGCAGTGGCGAGGGTACAAAACCATGGTCCAAATCCGGATGATCCGGCGCGTTGCCGCGCTCGGACTGGTCTCCCTGTTCCTGTTCTCACCGCCAGCGCTCGCGGACGACGACGATTCGTCCGAGCAGCGCCGGATCGAGGAGATGGTCATCTACGGCGAGCGCGTCGAGTCGACCGTGTCCGACACCTCCATCGCCATCACGGCGATGGACGAGGATTTCCTCAGGGACATGGGGATGCAGGGTCCGAACGAGATGGTGAACTTCATCCCGGCCACGACCCGTACCGACTGGGACATCAAGATCCGCGGCATCGGACGGAACTTCCGGGGCCTCGGCGGCGACCCGGGCGTCGGCACCTACTACAACGGCATCTATTCGCCGGACTTCGGCATCGCCGCCACCGAGGGCGGGCTGTACGACATCCGCCGGATCGAAGTGTTGTGCGGACCCCAGGGCACCCTCTATGGGCGCAACTCGATCGGCGGCGTCGTGAACTACGTTACCAACCAGCCCAACCACGAAGGGTTCGAGGCGAACCTGCGCGCGGTGCTTGGCGAGTACAACACCAACGAGTGGTTTGGCCTCGTCAGCGGTCCGATCACGGACAACCTCGCCTACCGGCTGAACGGCGTGAAACGGATCCGTGGACCGGCCGTCGACGGCCACGCGGGGTCCGAGGACATCCAGGACGTGAACGACCAGAACTTCTCGCTGATCCTCGAGTGGACTCCGATCGACAACATGACCTTCAACCTGCGCGTCAACGACCGGCGCGCCTACAGCAGGAACAACTTCGGCAACGGCGGGCACGGCATCGCCGGCGAAGGGCCATGCATTGGAACGTACCCGATCACTTCCGAGAGCGACTGCGATCCACGCTACCGCGTGTCGCGCGACACGAACTACTACGCGACCGGTTTTCGACCGGTGGATCAGGGCTGGGTCGACACGTACGGCGATCTGGCGAGTTCGAACAGCAACTGTCCCTCGTACCTGAGGAATTGCGGGGGAGTGGCCTGGATTCACCCGACCACCGGCGACCGCTTCTACGGCTCCTACAATCGCCCCGGCGTGGATAGCGACAGCGTGCGCTGGCCCTTCATGCCGTCGCAGAACTACTACTCGCCGTCGGTAGGCAGTTACGATATCGGCGGGGCGGACGCCCCCGACATCGTGGGCCTCACGACGGGCGACAACCGCGAGGAGTTCGACCATCAGCAGGGCTCGTTTGTCGTCGACTGGGACGTCAGCGACCAGTTGTCGATCAAGTACCTCGGCTCCTACAACAGCTTTGCGTACTGGTTCAACCGGGATAACAGCTTCTCGGACAGTTGGGTGTCGGACATCGACGATACGGTAGTCGAGGGGGTCGAGAGCTATTCGCACGAACTGCGCCTGTTCTGGGAGGTAGGCGACCGGTTCACCGCCACCTCCGGCATCTACCAGTTCTGGGAATCCCGCGACCAGTGGTATGGAATCCGGGAAAGGGGCGGCCAGGGCCGTGCCCGCGACGCGACGCGCTACGGGCCGGAAGGCTGGGATACGTGGCTACTGGACTCTCTGGCCGTCATCGGCTGGGTCATGCCGCAGTGTATCGGCGTGGCGAGCGGTGTCGGCCCCGGTGCGGGCGGCGACCTCGATCTCAACCAGGGCACTCCCGGTTACGGATACGGAGCCTACTGCGGGGACCCCGGCAAGCCTTACAGCCAGAGCGTCAGGACGGGGGACACGAGTGCCGTGTACGAACACCGCAACCTGGTGGACAACGAGAACCTCGCGTTCTACACGCAGGGTGACCTGCGTCTGACCGATACCTTCAGCGTGACCCTCGGTTTGCGTTACTCCAAGGACTGGCGCGATGCCAAGGAGCAGCGCGGCGGATACTCGGAACTGGCCACGGAAGGCGGGGCCAACGCGTACCCCTGGCTGCCATTTGCGATCTCCACGGCGTGTAGCCTGCGGATCGCTGCCGGTGGTGAGTGCCCGGAAAATCCGCTGGCCTTCTATGCGCCCGGCGTGACGCCGCTGGCTGCCATGAACGTGGCCATGGGAGCAGCCACCTTCACGGGCGACCCGGACTTCCCGATCGCTCCGGTGTGCGGCTTCCTGCGATCGTCCCATACGGCTGCGCGGCATCCCCATCGGGTGGGGCTCCCGCACGGAGGGAACCTACAAGCAGGATGGCAATACCACGTGGCGGGTGAACTTCAACTGGGAGCCCACCGGCGACATCCTCGTGTACTTCGGGACGACCGCGGGTTACCGCGCAGGCGGTTTCAACCTGGGTAACCCCGACGGGCGGGCGGACTTCGACACGGACGGCGACGGTGTCCCGGATACGCGTGCCATCGGTTCCTACGGCGACGAAGAGCTCACCGCCTACGAACTCGGGTACAAGGGCACGCACCTGGACGGCACGCTGCAGTTGAACATTGCCATGTACTACTACGACTACAAGAACCACCAGACCGACGTGACGACCTGGGAGTCAGAATCCGGCGACTTCGCACTGCCCGACATCAGGCTGCCGGGTGGCGGATCCTTGGGCGGAGGGGGAGGCCGTGGTCCCGTGGACACGACCAAGAACATCCCGGAGGCACACAACAGGGGCTTCGAGATCGACGCGACGTATCTGCCCACCGACAACTTCACTGTTGGCGGCAACTACAGCTACACCGAGAGCGTATTCGACTCGCCCTTCACGTTCTTCAACGAGAATGACCCACGCTACCCGCGGGAGATCATCGGCGGGGACGTGAACCAGGATCCGTGCACGCTGCCCGACGACATCAGGGAGCTGTATTGCATCGAGATCGAGGGCGCGGAGCTGACGGGGATTCCGAAGCACAAGGCCACGATCTGGGCTGCCTACACCTGGAATCGCCCGAGCGGCCCCGAGCGGCTCCTGGACCTGGTACAACTCCCTGGCCTATACGGGCGACTACGCCACCACCGAATTCCACCGTCCGTGGGACCTCGTCCCGGAGCGGGAGCGGTGGGACATGCGGCTGACGTTCCGTGAGGCAACCGGACGCTGGTCCGCATCCGCCTTCATCGACAACGTGCTCGACAAGACCTACGCCCGGCACTCCGACATGGACAACCGGCGCTCGGGCTACGGCGCGAACTGGCCGCAACGGGTCGTCGCGCTCTATCCGCGCTACTGGGGCTTCGAGTTCGAGTACAACATGGGGGCGTATCGGTAACCCCGATCGGGCGGGGGACTCCCTCCGCCACCGTCATGCAAAGGGGCGCCTCGGCGCCCCTTTTTTTGGGGAATTATATATTTTACTCCCAAAGAAATGCTATACTTCCCCCATTGAATCAACGGCTTGGATGCAATGGACGACCACGTAACCGTCAGCACCTACGAACTGTTCCGCATGTACCCCGACGCCGACTCGGGACGGCTCTACTTCGAGGAGATGCGCTGGGGGCCGGGCAACCGCGACATCGCCTGTCCGTGTTGCGGAGGCACGCAGAAGATCGGCGCACGCACGGGCAAGCGGACCGGCTACTACCGCTGCGGCGACTGCAAGGAGGAGTTCACCGTGCGCACCGGGACGGTGTTCGGTCGGTCGCACGTTCCCCTCAACAAGTGGCTCTACGCCATGTACATCGTCGTGACGGCGCGCAAGGGTGTTTCCAGCCTTCAGCTTTCCAAAGAGATAGGTGTCACACAGAAAACCGCATGGTTCATGCTCGGCAGGCTGCGCGAGGCATGCGGCGGTGATCCGGCCAAGCTGGCGGGCATCGTGGAAGCCGACGAGACGTTCGTCGGCGGCAAGGAAGGCAACAAGCACCCGCACAAGAAACTCAACATGGGGCGCGGCACGGTCGGCAAGCAAGCCGTCCTCGGGTTGCGCGAGCGCGGCGGTAGGTCCATCGCCATGCCCATCGAAGGCACGTCCAAAGCCACGCTGCACCGCGAGATCGCCAAGCACGTCGAACCCGGTAGCGAACTCCACACCGACGAGCACTCGGGATACGACGACCTCCCCGCCTACATCCGCCGCCACGTCAAGCACGGCGCGGGCGAGTACGTCGGCGCGAACGACATCCACGTCAACAGCGTCGAGTCCATGTGGGCGGTCCTCAAGCGCGGCCTCTACGGAACGTGGCACAAGGCGTCGGTGAAGCACCTGCACCGCTACGTCAACGAGGCGACGTTCAGGCTCAACGAGGGCAACGTCAGTATCCACACCCTTGACCGGCTGGCCTCGTTCGCCAGGATGACGGTCGGAAAACGCATCACCTACGAACAGTTGACCGCATGACGAAGGAACGCAAGCCCCGGTCGCCCCACCCGCAACTCGACGCGTTCACGCGACGTGTACTCGACTACCGCCCCTCGAAGGAAGGCGGCAAGTCCAAGAATCCGAAAGGGCGCTCGCAAAAACGCCATCAAGGTGCACCGGACCCAGGCGCGGGCCAGCATCGACGTGGCGGGGTCGGCGTTCACCGTGACCGCGGAACGGCATGAGAAGGCGAGCCGGAGCCGGTGGCTCGTGGACGGCGCGGAGGTCAAGACGTGGATGCTCAGCCGCCGCGCATTGGAACCGTTGTTCTTTCCGGTGGGGGCGGGGTGATGGACGAACAGCGGCTGCATGGCTTTTAACGGTTTGGGGGAGTCAAATATATAATTCCCTTTTTTTGGCTCAATGTCGATTGGTAAGACGGGTGCCGGGGCCTCCCCTCGGGGGACGGGCTTGTCCCGTCCCGCGTCGAGGGCTTGCGCAGACTCGACTCGGGCGACGACAAGCGTCGCCCCTTTTATGGAAGACGCGCCAAGGGAACGAAGTGACCGCCGGTGCAGCTTCCATGAGAGTTTCCACCCCGGCGCGCCGGGGCGCTGACGTGCAGGAAACAAGGGCGGCGGCCGCCGCCTCGGCACCTTGAATTGTGTTAAACGGAGTTCTTCCAACCCATTGAATTAAAAGGATTTTGGTTTTTGTTCCATGCGAGGACGGCGTGGCTGGGCCGGAGGCGCGCCGGTGCGCAGCGAGCTTGCGAGCGAGTGCCGGACCGGCTATGGGGCGCTACAAGGCGGGCATGCTCCGGCGCGTTGGCGTCTCGCGCAACGCCTTCGGCGTCGCCAGCCGAGACTGGAGCCGCCGAGGTCTCAGGCTCAGTCGTCCGCTGCGATGCGGCGGGCACGAGCGAGCAGCCCGGCGCCCGTCGCACACTCGATGATCGCGTCGCCCACCTCGACGAACCGGTCGGGGTCCGAAACGCGCTGCAGGAGTTCGGAGAGCCGCGCGGCGGTCTCGGTGTCGAACTTCCGCGCCGCCTGGCGCGAGAGCAGCGCGCGCTGGCGTTGCATCTCCTGCTCGATGCCTTGCTCGATACCCTGTTCGACGCCCTGCTCGCGGCCCAGCTCGAAACCCTCTGCACGGCCTTCGCCACGGTGCTTCTCGGCCAGTTCGGCCCATTCCCGATCAAACATGTTTGCCATGGTCTGCAGTGCTCCCGAATCCGCCAGTTGCCGCCACGCTTCGATCGACTCGGACGGTGCGTCGTCCCGCGTCGCCCAGTACGCGATCCACTGGGTGAACGTTCTGCGTAGCTCTTCGTTGTCCGGCCCCTGCAGCCGCTGGGCCAACCATCGCGCGACGGCGCCCGCTCGCGGCGCATGGTGCTTCAGAACGATCTGCGCGGCAGCCAGGTTGTCTGGGGGCAAATCCTCGGTCGTCGTGCCGATCTCGTCAAGCAGCGCGTAGCGGTTGCTCGGCTGGAACCGGGCCAGGGGCACATCGACCCGGGCGATCAGGTCGCTCACGTCCAGCGGCGCTGACCAGGGTGTCGCTCCGCCGTGGACGACGAACGGCAGGACGGGTGGCAGGGTCCCGTCGGCCTCGATGTCGCCGCGCTGGAGAAGTGCCTCGTAGGCGAGGCCCGTGTAGGTGAGGATGCGCAGGGCCATGTAGCGGTCGATACGCGACTGAAACTCGAGCAGCACCAGCACATACACCCATGCGCCACCCCGGTCGGCGCGGTCGTGCAGGCGCAGGCGCCACAAGGTGTCGCCATGGCGTCGCTGGAAGTCCCTGCCGACGTAGCTGGCCGGCAGCTCGTCGAGGGTCGTAAGGTCGAGTTGCGCGACCAGGTCGTTCGGGAGGAAGCCGCGCAGCAGGTCGGCGACCATGCGCGGGTCCCGGTAGAAGCGCTTGGCGATGGCGTCATGCGGGGGCTGCGTGGGACGTGCCATACGGCGAGCCTAAGCCGGCCTCGCATGTGGCCGCGATGGGAGACATCGGCAACCGGTGTGCGACTTCGCCGGTGCGCGCGACCGCAGTGTTGGTTAGATCAGATGCGCCGTCTCATGGCCGCGCCCCCGGCGTGAGCGTCACGCTGCGCCGCGCACCGTCCCGCAGGAACACGACCTCCACCGGCACGCCGACCTGCACGGCGTCGAGGGCGTAGGTGTAGTCATAGATGTTGGTGACGGTCTGCCCGCCGAACTCGACGATCATGTCGCCCCCACGCAGCCCGGCCGCGGCCGCGGGGCCGCCGGCGACCACGTTGCTGAGCAACAGGCCCTCTGCGTCGCTCGTGTAGTCGGGGACCGTGCCCGTGTAGGCGCGTACCGTGTCGCGGCTTCCGCCGCGCTGCATCGTCTGCTCTACTTGGGCAAAGACAGGCGCGACGGCAAGATTCGCCGTGCGTTGCGCGAGCAGGGCCGTGAACCGGGCCACGCGTGCGAGGCCTTCATAGTCGAGCCCTGCAGCGTTGTCGGTGGGCCGGTGGTAGTCCTCGTGCGCGCCGCTGAAGAGGTTCGCCGTGGGGATGCCGGCGTTGTAGAAGCTCGCGCTGTCCGTAGGCAGATAGGGGTCAGGCTGTATGTTGAGGTCGAACCCTACCGGCACGTTGGCGGCCTCGACCAAGCCGGTCCAGTCCGGACTGGAACCGATGCCCTGCACGCTCAGACGGTTGTCCCGGACGCGGCCGACCATGTCGAGGTTGATGTAGGCCGCGATCTTCGCGGCGGGAATGGTCTCTGCGTCGATGAAGTGTGAGGAACCGAGCAGGCCCAGTTCCTCTCCGGTCCAGAAGCTCAGCGCGATGGCCCGCCGATGTGGCAGCGCGCGCAACCGCCGGGCGGCTTCGAGCAGCGCGGCGACCCCGGAAGCGTTGTCGTCGGCGCCGGGGTGGACCGCGCCGACCTCGTCCTCGCGAGCAAGCGAGTTGCCGCCGCTACCGTGTCCGAGATGGTCGTAGTGGGCGCCCAGTACGACCCAGGTGCCGGGGTCGTCCCCACGCGCGGCGCCCGGCAGCGCCGCGACGACGTTCCGGCCCCGGCGCCGGGTGCGCTCCACCCTGGTCTCGAGCCCGATGCGAACGTCCGGGAGGTCGAAGCCCGCGACGTGTGGGTTGCCGCTGTCGAGAGCCTGCTGGATCTCTTCGACCGTGCGGCCCACACCCGCGAAGATCGCGTCCGCCACCGCACCGCCGATGCTGGCGGCCGGGATCCCGGAACCCGCAGGTGCCGTGTCGAAGGTCATCGGGATGGTCGCGCCGGCGTTGGGCGACCTCGGTCCCGTGACGACGAGCAGCGCCCGTGCCCCGGCCTCCCGTGCGGTCAATGCCTTGTAGCGCAGACCGGAGTACCGGTTCAGTGTCGCGCGCAGGTCGCCCTCGGTGTCCTCGGGAACGTAGCGCAGGACCACGACCACCTTGTCCCGTACATCGAGGGTGGCGTAGCTGTCGTATCCGAAGTCGCCGGCATCCGGTACGCGGATGCCGTAGCCCGCGAATACCGTGGCTCCCTCCGTCGTGGCGGACTCGGAGAGACCAAGCGCACGGATGCGGTCTTCGCTGTCGAACCGCCGGGAGCCGTCGGCGCCTTCGACCGTGATCCAGGAGCCGGCGTCCCGCGTCCCGGCCGTGAACTCGAAGTCGAAGAGCATGTCCTGCTCGCCGGGCAGGGGTAGCGCGCCCAGGTCGGTGAGTCGGTCGACGAGATACTGCGCGGCACGGCGTTCGCCGGGGGAGCCCGTCAGCCGGCCCTCCAGTTCCGGCGACACCAGCGTCGCGACGTGATCCTCGACAGTGGAACCCGGATCCTCGGGGCGGGTGGGTTTCAGAGAGGCACGCACCGGGGCCGCGGCGAGGGCTCGAAGCGCGGCCGCATGGTTCCAGTCGGCGATGTAGATCTGCCCGCCCCGGTCGCCGTGACGGTTCGAGGTCCAGGCCAACCGGCCGCCGTCGGGAGAGGGGACGGGGAGCCCGTCGAAGCCATCCGTGTAGGTGACCCGGACGGGCTCCCGGGTGCCCTCGGCATCGACGATGAACAGTTCGAAGTTGTCGAAGCCGAGCTTGTTGGAGGCGAAGAAGACGTACGCCCCGGAGGGGTGGGGGTAGGGCGCCCAGCTCATCGCGCCGAAGTCGGTGATCTGGCGCGGGTCGGAGCCGTCGGGATCCATCGACCAGAGGTCCGCGAGCAGGCCGTCCTCGCGGAAACGTCGCCACACGATGCGTGACCCGTCGGCGAAGAAGAAGGGACCGCCGTCGTAGCCGGGCGTGTGGGTCAGCCGCTCGACGTCGCTGCCGTCGGCGCGCATGCGGTAGATCTCGCCGAACCAGGCGGGATCGACCTCCAGGAGCTTCGTCTCGCGGGCATCGAGCGGGCGCGCGTAGGCGTCGCGCGTGGAGGTGAACACGATCCACCCCCCGTCCGGCGAATAGCTGCCCTCGGCGTCGTAACCGCGGGCGCGGGTCAACCGGCGGGGCGCCTCGCGCCCGTCGGCCCCGGCTTCGGCGGGCGTCACGTAGAGCTCCATCTCCGGGTCGTAGTCCCAGGCATAGCGGCGTTCCCGACCGGAAGCCCGCAGCTCCAGTTCCTCCCGCTGCAACTCGGTGGAGCGCGGATCGTGGTGGGTCGAGGCGAAGAGGATCTCCGAGCCGTCCGGTCGGAGGAAGGCGCAGGTGGTCTTGCCGACGCCCGTGGAGACTTCGTCGACATCGCCCGTGTCCAGGTCGAGCAGGTAGATCTGGTAGAACGGATTCTCGGGTCGACGCTCGCTCTGGAACACGAGCCGCCGCCCGTCGGCGGAGAAGTACCCTTCGCCGGAGCGCCGGCCTTCGTAGATCAGTCGTCGGGTGCGATCGAGCAACGTGCTCTCGTCGAACGCGATCTGGGCGCCGAATACGCGGGCTGAGGGCAACGCCGCGACCGCCAGGACGACGGCGAACGCCGCCGCCTGACGCAGGTCGCCTGCCACGGACCGTTCGACACGCCCCGGGGGGCGTTCCACGCCCCGCGCAGGGATCAGCTCTGGATCGCCCGGGACGCCGGCCGCCCCGCCACCCCGGCGACCATGTCGCGCGCTTCGCGGGTGGACACCTGCGTCGGCCTCCCCCGTGCCGCGAAGTTGTGGGGATCGGTGTCGATCTCGGAGAGCTCGATCTCCCGGTTGAGCACCGCCGCCTTCCACGCCTCCTGCTCGGGATGGCGGGCGTGGAACTCGGGCATGACCTCCCGTGCGAACAGTTCGAGGCTCGAGCAGATGTCCTCGTGCGTGTTCTTGCCGGCCTGGTTCAGCAGGATGACCTGGTCCACGTTGGCCTTCTCGAGTTCGCGCAGGCGCTCGCGGATCGTGTCCGGGCAGCCGATCAGTTCGCTGCCCGAGCGCTTCTGGCCGGCGGGGGTCTGCTTCCACTCCTGGTAGCGGTCCCAGAAGTTGTTGGTGCCCGGTTCGAACGGTCCTTCCTTGCTGTAGAGCTGCAGGGTGAACTGGAAGAAGGTCCAGCCGTCGGCCATCTCCCATGCCTTCTCGTCGGTCTCGGCGCACATGAAGCCGGCGACGACGGCGATGTTGGGGTTGGTCTGGTACTCGCAGAGCTTCTCCTGGTCATGGATGAAGGTGTTGTAGTACGCGTGTACCCAGGCGTTGGCGGCCTCCAGGTTCACGAACTTGAAGCACAGTGAGCCCATGCCGCGATGGGCGGCGTACTTGATCGTGTCGAGCTGGGAACACGCCACCCACAGCGGGGGATGCGGCTTCTGCAGTGGCTTCGGCACCACGGCGCGGTGCGGGAACTTGAAGAACTCGCCCTCGTACTCCCAGCCGTGGTTCCAGAACATCGGCAGGGTGCAGCGCACCGCATCCTCCCAGATGTCGCGCTTGTCGCGGAAGCGCAGGTTGAACGGGTGCAGTTCGGTCACCGACGAGCCCTCGCCGAGGCCGAGTTCGACCCGTCCGTCCGAGACGAGGTCCAGGGTCGCGATCTTCTCGGCCACCCGGGCGGGGTGATTGGTCGTCATCTGCACGATGCCGTGGCCGAGGCGGATGTTCTTCGTGCGCTGGCTGGCGGCGGCGAGGAACACTTCGGGGGCGGAGGAGTGGGAGTACTCCTCGAGGAAGTGGTGCTCCACCTCCCAGGCGTAGTCGAACCCCAGCTTGTCCGCCAGTTCGATCTGGTCGAGAGAGTTCTTCAGCAGGCGATGCTCGCTGTTCTCGTCCCAGTCGCGCGGCAACTGGTGCTCATAGAAGATCCCGAATTTCATGCGTCCCTCCTCCCGGTGCTGCCGGTCATGGTGGCAGCAGGCCCGCCAAATCGCAAACGCGCCGGCTACCCGTACGGGGCCCGCCGGCGGTCGTGGACGTCAGGCGCCCTGCAGCGCCTCCAGAACCTTCTGCGGGTGATCCGCGGCCTTCGGCACCCGCCGCCAGTGCCTGACCACGTTGCCGTCCGGTCCGACCCAAACGGTCGAGCGGATGACGCCCATCCGCTTCTTGCCATACATCATCTTCTCGCCGTAGGCCTGGTATTCCTCCATGACCTTGCGGTCGGGGTCGCAGAGCAGCGTGAAGGGCAGGTCGTACTTGTCGACGAACTTGCGATGCGCGGCTTCGCCGTCCGGCGAGACGCCGAACACCACGGCGCCGGCGTCCTGGATGTCGCCCCAGAGGTCGCGGAAACCGCAGGCTTCCTTGGTGCACCCGGGTGTATCGTCCCTCGGATAGAAGTAGACGATGACGTGCTTGCCCCGCTGATCCGCGAGCGACACCGCGTTACCGTCGGTGTCCGTGAGGGTGAACGGCGGCGCCGCCTTGCCTTCCTCGATAGCCATGTAGCCTCCGGCGTCGAAAACGTCTCATTGTGCAGACGCGGCAGATCGAATCAAGGCGCGCGGCGGCATTCCTCGGCAGACGCGTGGCGCGCCTGCCTGGCCGTGTGATATGAGGCCCCTTCGATCCCGAATGGATCAGGTTTTGGCCCAGTTCATCGTGTTCGCAATCTTGTCCAACTCGGCCAGCGTGCCCTTCTTGTGCAGGAAGTCCTCCCGGCCCAGCATGACGCGCATCTCGTAAGGCTTGCCTTCCAGCCAGTCTTCGCCAAGGAAGTCGTAGTTCTCGATCGGACGCATGGCCAGACGGCTGAACGTGATGTGCAGCACGACGCGCTCACCGTCGATGGCCCGGGTGCCGCCGCCGTGCCATATGGACCCGTTCCAGAAGAGATCGAAGGGCTGGCGCGTCTCAAAGGCAAACGGTAATGGCTTCGGCTGCTGTTCCTCCGCGCTCGCTTCGCTCATGGGTCGTCTCCGTGGAATTGGCGTCGATGCTCGCCAGGCCGGGGGTCGATGAACGGAGTAACTAGGCCCAGGGATTGCGCCCCGCTTTAATCATGTAGGCCATGTCGTCGGGTGGCGGCGTCTTGCCGTCTTCGAACGGGTAGGCACTGTTTGCACCGATCAGGCGGGTGAAATCCATCGGGTGGCGATCGAGTATTTCTTTCGAGACCGTGCTTCGAAAGTCACGAATCTGTTTCATGTACACGCGCGTAAACACCATGATCAGGTTGAGTCTCAAACCGGCAGATTCCCGGGGATAGGAACCGTGCCAGGTGGCGCCGTGCCAGACGATCAGCGACCCGGCCGGCGCCTCGACTGGGATGGCCTTGACCGGCCGGAACCTGTCAACGACTTTGAGACACCGTCGATTACGATTTACTGAGCAGTCTCTCCTGTTGAGGATGTCACGGGTGGATTGATCCAGACCGCTTCGGGAAGGGGATCTGGTTTTGGGATGCCTCGAACGAAGCGTTCGGGATGACGGGTCCAGGCGGCTTGAAGGGTCCTCCCGCGGTGTTCCAGCACGCTCTGGGCTCGATGATGATGGACGTCGTCCGGGGTGAGCATCGCGATCCCGCCGTGGCGATGCTCGGTGTTGTACCAAGGGAAGAACGTTCGGCAGAAGGCGATCGCGGCGGTGATGTCGTGGAAGCGGCCAGGGAAGCCGGGGTGGTACTTCAGGGTCTTGAACTGCGCCTCGGAGAACGGGTTGTCGTCGGACACCTGGGGGCGGCTCAGTGAGCGGGTCACGCCAAGATCGGCGAGCAGTTGTGCGGTGCACTTGCTGGTCATCGGCGCGCCGCGGTCGGAGTGCAGTGTGAGCACCTGGGGCTGGACGCCCTGTTTGTGGCAGCTCTCTTCGATGAGCCGACCGGCCAGCACCGAGTTCTCCCGGTCGGCGACCATCCAGCCGACCGCGTAGCGGCTGAAGATGTCGAGCACGACGTAGAGGTAGAAGTACGTCCACTTCGTCGGCCCCAACAGCTTGGTGATGTCCCAGGACCAGGTCTGGTTCGGCGCCGTGGCCACCAGCTCGGGTTTGGTGTACTGGGGATGCTCACGCTGATTGCGCCGCTCGCGGACCGGCTGATCCGCGGCCAGGATCCGATACATCGTCCGCTCCGAGCACAGGTAGTGGCCTTCGTCGAGCAGCGTCGCCACGACCTCCGCCGGCGCACGGTCGACGAAGCGTGGGCCGGCGAGCACATCGAGGACCTGCTCGCGCTCGACTTCACACAGCGCCCGGGC
This sequence comes from Candidatus Azotimanducaceae bacterium, assembly GCA_965248075.1. GTDB lineage: Bacteria > Pseudomonadota > Gammaproteobacteria > Pseudomonadales > Azotimanducaceae > VXNE01. The sequence continues at coordinate 666,320 of CBDFIL010000002.1, forward strand.
GGGCGTTGGACGGGGCTGCTGGTGCCCGGGAGTTGACCTCTGACGACGGTAGAAGGTCGCCCGTGACACGCCCAGCGCCTGGCAGGCCGGCGCCACACCGACCTGCACTGCAAGCGGTTGGGCGGCCATCAGGAGCGCGGCGCGCGTTCGAGGTTCAATCCCAGCAGCCCGGCAACTTTTCCCTGCACGTCCAGGATCGTGTGCGCGGTGTGCAACTCGTGCTCCAGACGAGCCACCTGCGCCTCCAACGCGCGCACCTTCGCATCCAGCGGATTGCGTTCGGCCGGTTTCACGCCACGCTTCTTCGCGGCCAACTCCCGCAGCGAGCCCTTGCGGCGCGCCTTGCGCCAGGCCGTCAGATGCGAGCTGTACAACCCCTCGCGGCGAAGCAGCCGACCCACCTCGCCGCGCTGCGTGCAGCGCTCCGCCTCCTCCAGGATTCGCAGCCGATACTCTGCGCTGAACTGGCGCCGCGTCGGCTTGGCCACGACCTCCGGGTCCGGGGTCGGTCTTGCGCGTCCGGCCCCGGGGGCCTCGTCGCTACGCTCCTCGACCCCCAGGGCCGGAAGGGAAACCTCTTTCAATGTCATCGCGTCTCTCTCTGCCGTCATCAGTCTTCATCTCCACCGCCCTACAGTAATTCCAAAGGTTGATGGTGTCTCAGTGATGTTGGCAGAGAGGGGCGCATCCTCGCGCAGGAAGTTGGATTCGTCGGGCGACGGATAACGCGACTTCAGGTGACTCTTCGGTACGATGGCCAGAGGTCCATTGCCCTTCTTGTACTCGGTCAACGCCCAGGTCACGTTTGCCACCTGGGAATAAGGTGGCAGCGGTGGCGGTGTGCCGTGCTGATCCGTGTGCAGCGGGTGCGTGATGCGTTCATCCTGCTGCTTCAGCACGCACAGCAGGTCACTCAACAGGACACTGTTGCCACATAGATACTTCGCCATGGCGACAACAGTGGGGTTCATGATCGCTTCCTGAAACACCGGGTCTTCAGTGAGGATCGCCCAATGCCCGTTCAGCGGGGTGTCCTGGCCGAGCTTCGTGGATGCGACGTCATCGAGACGGATCTGCTGACCGGAACGGCGTTCATGAACTGCAAGCGTCGCGCCAAGCAAACGTTTCTGGAACGCCTCCGGGGCGACCAGGTCCGGAGGAATCACCGTGTATCCGTATTCATCGAGGTGACTCACATGCTCGATGAGTCCGAGCGTCTGGATCTGCTCGTGGATCTTTCGGTATTCCGGTGAGTCCTTGTATTGTTCAAGGCTCATATCGTCCTCGCTGCGTTCTTGCCATCTATCAGGTGTTGTCCAGAGCGTCCAAAACCGACGCCACTCGATGCGGATAGTGGCACTTGCGGGCTTCGGTGTCGAAGGCATGGGGCGTTGCGGGGCAAGGGCGGAGGCGCCGCGCAGCGAATCGTAGCGTTCAGCGGTGCCTCTCGGCGATCGCCGCGAGTCCCTCGTCCAGTTCCGCGCGGTCCAGCCATCGACCGCGGACCATGACGCCCTCGATCCGGCGCGTCGCCGCGACGTCGACGAGCGGGTTGGCCGCGAGCAGGATCAGGTCCGCGGCCCGTCCCGCGGCGATGACGCCCCAGTCGGAAGTGCCGAAGAAGCTCGCCGGCGCGGACGTGCCCGTGGCCAGGGCCTCGAACGGCGTCAGACCGGCGGCCACCATGCTCTCGAGCTCCCGGTGGATGGAGAAGCCGGGGACGTTGAAGGTCTGCGGCGAGTCCGAACCGAGCAGCACGGGCACGCCGGCGTCGTGCAGCGCCTTGATGAGCGCCTTGCGCGTGGCCAGGAACGCCGCGGCGCTCGCGGCGTCGATCCGGGGCGCCACGCGCCGCTGCCGTTCGACGTAGCGTTGCCGCAGGTCGCCCGGCAGGTACCGGAACTCCGGGCGTCGGGTCATGGCCTCCCACTCCGGGGCGTTGGCCGTGTTTTCGAGCAATGTCTCCGTGGGCACGACGGCGCCCCCCGATTGCCGGGTCCGCTCGGCGGCGGCACCGACTCGGGCGGCATCCACGAAAGGCGCGAGGCCCAACCCGAAGGAAAACGCCGCGCCCTCCGGTGGCCGCACGTCGTCGGGGACCAGCACGTTGAAGTAGCCGTCGAGGTGATCCACCGTCGTCTGGCCCGCGGCCAGGCTCCGCCACAGGCCGACCGACGCGGTGACGTGTCCGGCAAAGGTGATGCCGGTCTCGCGGGCCGTGGTCGCGAGCGCCTCGAACTCGTCGGCCGAGAGGCCAGGGTGGATCTTGAGGAAGTCGTAGCCCGCTTCGTGCTGGGCGCGCACGCGCTCCGCCACCGCCCCCGGGCCGCCGGCGCTGCGGCCGCTGAACGACGGGCCCGACGTGATGAGCCGGGGCCCGAGGACGCGATGCGCCAGGAGATCGTCGCGCAGCGCGAGATGGCTGGGATCGCCGAGCATGCCGCGTGCCGTCGTGACGCCGTTCGCGACCCAGAGGAAGAGCACTTCGTCGCGGTAGGCCCGCTCCACCGGGACGTGTGCGTGCATCTCGGCGAGGCCGGGGATCAGGAAGCGGTCGGTGCCGTCTATGACGCGGGCATCGGCGGGGACGGGCGAGCCTCCCGCGCCGATGGAGAGGATCCTGCCGTCCCGCACGGTGACGTCCCGGTCCGCCTGGATGCCGGGGTCCAGCATCGAGATCACGTTGACGCGCGTGATGACGGTGTCGTCGGCGGCGCAGGCCGTCGCGAGGAACACCGCGAACAGGAGACGGACGGTCATCGCGCGAACTTCGTTCGCGTCGGGAGTTTCGCTGGCGCGAAACTCCCGTGCGGCTTGGCTCGGCAGGGCACCTGTCCGGCGCTACCGGTCGCCGTAGCTCACGCCCATACCGGCGCGGGCATCGTTGTTCACGCCGTACGGCGCGATGGGGTAGCGCAGGCCGTTGCCGGACAGCCGTTCGAGCCCCGCGACGATTCCCGGCAGGAAGTGCGGCGGCAGCGCCATCAGCAGTTCGTCTTCCATGACCCCGCCGTAGCGGCGCTCGGCGAAGCAGGGGATGGCGAGGCTCGGCTCGCCCGTGAGCAGGGCGCGTCCCCAGGAGTCCGCACACGCGGACTCGCCGACGCAGCCCCATTCGAGCTTCCTGTAACCGGTCCACTGCAGGCCGTTGATGAACAGGATCATCTGCGCCGGCGTGGCATAGATCATCGCGATGTCCGGCGGGTCGAGGCGTCCGCTCGCCAGCGGGCTCACGGCCATGGCCTGGTACTTGCCGAACGGCACCACGTCCATGACGTGCTGGTGCTCGGAGGAGTCCTCGACGGTCTCGTACCAGACGCCCGCCATGTTCTTGCCGGACAGCCACTCTTCGTCGCGCGGATGCAGCCCGATGACGGTGGAGCACTGGGCGCCGACGAGGTCTTCCGCCGTGATGCCCACCGTCCAGCCGTTGCGGCACGCCTGACCGACGATCTGGTCGGTGGTGTGGATGGAGCCGGGTCGGCGAATGCGCGGTATGGCCTCCATTTCCGCAACGGTCTCGAACATCTTCATCCCGATCGGCGTCGCCCGCAGGCGCAGCAGGCGATTGAGATCCGCGACCAGTCCGCTCCAGTCGAGCGCGTTCAGGTCGGTGGAGATGATTTCCGGGCCGCTGGTGGATTCCTGTGCCATGGCGCTGCTCAACTCACCTTGATCCGGTCGAAGCCGGGTGGCCGCTTCTCCATGAACGAGCGTACGCCCTCGCGGAAGTCCGGGCGGACGAGGCTCTCGTCCATCAACCGGGTGGTCTCCTCCATGGCGGGACCGACGGGCATGTCGACGTGCTTGTAGACCTGCTGCTTCATGATCATGAGCGACATGGGCGCCGCGGTCGCTGCGAGCTGGCGGATGTACTCCTTCGCGTCGTGCGCGGACTCGCCCGTCTCGCAGAGGCGGTCGCCGAGACCCATCGCCACGGCCTCCTCGCCGCCGATGCGGCGGGCGGTCCAGAGGATGTCGAGGGCCTTCGCCGGGCCGAGCAGGCGCGGCAGGATCCAGCTCATGCCGTGTTCCGCGACCAGTCCGCGCTGGGAGAAGGCGGTGGTGAACTTGGCGGTCTTCTCGACGAAGCGCAGGTCCGAGAGCAGGGCGTAGCTCATGCCGAGCCCGGCGGCGGCGCCGTTCACCGCCGCGATCAACGGTTTGCGCAGGCCGATGAGGTGGTCGTAGATGTGGGCGAAGTTCGGACCCATGTCCGGGTTGCCGGGATGGGCGTCGAGGTGGGAGAAGTCGTCCTCCTCCTCACGCTCACCCCCGCTGGCGGACATCGTGTTCAGCGCGTTCATGTCCATGCCGGCGCAGAAGCCGCGACCGGCGCCCGTCAGGACCACCCCGACCACGCGTTCGTCCTGCTCGGCCTGGGCAAGCGCGTGACGTACTTCCGCGAGCATGAGGCGCGTGAACGCGTTCAGGTTGGCGGGCCGGTTCATCGTGACGACGGCAACCGGTTCGTCCACCTCGTAGGTGATGTCCTGGTACATGGGTATCTCCAATTCGTGCACCGTGAATGTACTATATGCCCGCGTTGTTGGGGGACCGAAGCAATATGGCCATGATTCTCAACGAAGAGCAGAACATGCTCAAGGATACCGCGAAGGAGTTCTGCTCCGACAACGCGCCGATCGCCCAGTTGCGCAAGTTGCGCGACGACGACGACCCGGACGGCTTCGACCGTCCCACCTGGGCGTCGATGGCGGAACTCGGCTGGCCGGGAATCCCGTTCCCGGAAGAACACGGCGGCCTCGCGTTCGGCTACAAGGGCCTCGGCGTCGTGACCGAGGAGACCGGTCGCACCCTGGCGGCGAGCCCGCTGTTCGCGAGCGTCTGGGTAGGCGGCACCGCGGTGAATCTCGGCGGCAGCGAAGCGATGAAGGCGTCGATCCTGCCGCAGGTCGCTTCCGGCGAGCTGCTGCTCGCGCTCGCGCTCGAAGAATCCCACCGCCACGATCCCTACGGCGTGGCGACCGCCGCGACGGCCTCCGGCGACGGCTACGTCCTCTCCGGTTCCAAGACCTTCGTGCTCGACGGCAACGTGGCCGACAAGCTGATCGTGGCGGCCCGCACGGCCGGCGAGGCGGGCGAGCGCGACGGCATCACGCTGTTCCTCGTCGACGGGGACGCGCCGGGGATCGAGATCGCCAGGACCCGCATGACGGACAGTCGCAACGCGGCGAACGTCGAACTGCGCGACGTGTCGGTGTCGGCCGACGCGGTCATCGGAGCGGTGGGGCGGGGCGCCGATGTCCTCGATCCGACCCTCGACATCGCGCGCATCGGTATCGCCTCGGAGATGCTCGGATCCGCGCAGGAGTGTTTCGATCGCACCGTTCAGTATCTCAAGGAGCGCGAACAGTTCGGCGTGCCGATCGGCTCCTTCCAGGCGCTGAAGCACCGCGCCGCCAACATGTTCTGCGAGATCGAACTGTCCAAGTCCGTCGTGCTCGAGGCGCTCACCGCGCTCGACGAGGAGCGTGAATCCGGCGAGATCGCCAAACTCGCGAGCCTCGCCAAGGCCAAGGTCGGCGAGACCCTCCACACCGTGTCGCGCGAGGGCATCCAGATGCATGGCGGTATCGGCATGACCGACGAGTTCGACATCGGCTTCTTCATCAAGCGCGCCGCCGTGACCGAGCAGACGTTCGGCGACGTCAACTTTCATCGCAACCGGTACGGGGAACTCGAGGGGTACTGATCCGAAGCAGCCTCCCGAGGCCGATGGGGTGCGGTGCGGCTGCACCCGAACGACTCGGCTGACCAGGTGGATCGGGCCGGCGACGGCCTGGGTCGCTCCGTTCCCGTCCGGCTCGCAGCCGAGAGGCTGCGCGTGCATGACCGCGGGGGGCGGAAAAATGAGGAATACGGCACATCGGGGACGGCGCGGCAGCGTGGTCGGCAAACTGTGGATCTGCACGGCCGCCGCGCTGTTGCTCGCGGCTTGCGGGATGGAAACCGGACCGGACGCCGACGAGCCGGTCACCTCACCTGTCACGGACGACGTCCTGCCGGCCGCGTTGCGTAGCGAGGTCGAGGCGCTCAAGCGGGCAGTGGCGGAGAGTCCGACCGACGCAGCCTCCATCGCCGGACGTGCGCGCGTACTGGCCGACTGGACGGATGCCCATGCGTTGGCGGGTTTGCCCGGCGCGCCGTTTGCGGCCTCGGTGCGGCGCTACGCTACCGTGCCGCCGGTGGGCGAGGCCGCGTTGGGCCGGAGCACGCAAGTGGATGCCTGGGTGCGCGAGTACCGCTTGCGCGACGAGGAACCGGAGGCGCTCGGCAGCCTGAGCGCGGAGACCGGACCGTACGAGGCCGGGAGCCTCGCGACGATCACCCAGACCTGGACGGCCGGCAGTCGTGGCATGGCGACGGGCGGCGGCGTGTGGGTCGCGCGCCACTTCCAAACCCTCTACGGGGAGTTCCAGACCGAGGATCCCGCCGGCGAGGGCTATGTCAGCGTCGCGAGCAGCGATGCGGACGCCGTGTTCGAGGTGGACAGCATCCTGGCCTCGGGCGCCCACGGCGGCTTCCGGGCGCCGGCCGAGGCACTGGTCTTCCGCGTGGCGCAGGGCGCGGTGGATCCTGGTGAGACGGTGACCGTCACCTACGGCGACACGTCTGCCGGTGGCCCCGGATTGCGCATCACCACGGTGTCGGGCGAGAGCGTGCCGCTGCCGCTGTACGTGGACATCGACGGTTCCGCGGACTGGTTCATGCTGCCGCTGCAACCCTTCACGATCGTCGGCGCGCGCGCTACGGGCGTGCACGGATTCGCCCCGAGCGTCGTGACCGCCGGCGAGCCCTTCGCGGTGTCGGTGCGCGCCGAAGACGCGTGGTTCAATCGCGCAACCGGCGACATCCCGGGATTCGAGGTGTGGCTCGACGACGCCGTCGCAGCCACCACCGAAGCCGGCACGGACCCCATTCAGGCGGTCTCGCTGACGATTGACGAGATCGGTCCCCACTGGATCCGGCTCCGCTCCATGGACGGCGCGATCGTCGGCGAGGCGAATCCGGTGCTGGTGGAGGAGGAACCCGAGCGGGGAATCTACTGGGGCGACACCCACGGCCACTCGGGCTATGCGGAGGGCATCGGCACCGTGGACTACTTCATGCGCTTCGCGCGGGACGATGCGCGTCTCGACTTCGTCACCCACTCGGAACACGACACGTTTCTCGACGAGGCGGAGTGGCGCCTCATGCGCGACACGGTGGCGCAGTACGACGCGCCGGGCACGTTCGTCCCCTACCTCGGCTACGAGTGGACGGTGCCGGCATGGATAGGGGGTGGCCACCATAACGTCCTGTTCCGCACCACCGCGGGCCGCGAACGCGTTTCGGCCCTGGAGTACCCGACGCTCTCGAGCCTCTACCAGGGGTTGCGGGAACGCCACGACCCGCGCGATGTGGTGGTGATTCCCCATGCGCACAACCCGGGCGACGCGCGCCACTCCGACCCACTGCTCGAGCCGTTGATCGAGGTCATGTCCATGCACGGCACGTTCGAGTGGTTCATGCGCAACTACCTCGGCAACGGCCACCAGGTCGGCTTCGTCGCCGCGTCGGACGATCACCTGTCGCACCCCGGCTACAGCGCGCCGAGCCGCGATTCGTTGGCGCAGCGCGGCGGGCTGGGCGCCGTCATGGCCGGGGAGCGGTCGCGCGACGCGATCTTCGACGCGATGAAGGCGCGCCGCACCTATGCCACGACGGGCGACCGCATCATCCTGGACGTCAGCCTGAATGGCGCCGGCATGGGCGAGCGGACGGACTTCGCCACGGAACGCACGCTGCGCGGGCGCGTCATCGGCACGGCGCCCATCGACACGGTCACCGTGTTCAGGAACGACGCGCCGGTCTGGTCGCGGGACCACCTCACGGCCACCGATGCCGGCGACGCGGTCCCGAACACCCTGCACCTGTCGTTCCATTCCGACGCCACACCGTTGCACTGGGGCGATCCACCGCGCGGCTGGCGCCACTGGCAGGGCACCCTGACGCTGCGCGGTGGGCGCATCGTCGATGCGCGCCTGACGGACGCGGCCAATCCGAGCCTGCAATATGTCGAGCAGGACGGCGACGCGCTGCGCTTCCGGACCATTACGCGCGGCGACGCGAGCACGATCGTCCTGACGGTCGCCGACGTGGCCGCGGACGCCTTCCTCGCGATCGAACTCGACGAGACGCGCGAAACCGGCTCGGCGCCGCCGATCTATCGTCCGCCGGCGACGATCGCCGGCGGCAGGGTGGAACTGCCGCTCGCGCAGACCGGGGCGGGGGAAGTCCGGGCGATCATGCCCGTTCCGAACTACGACGACTATATCGGCCTGCGCCGGGTGCGTGCGGGGGTACGCGACGTGGCCTTCGAGTACACCGATGCGCCGCCGGATCCGCGCCAGGGCGACTACTACTACGTGCGCGTCCAGCAGGCCAACGATGCCGCCGCCTGGTCGAGCCCCATCTGGGTTGGCGGGTACCCGCACCGATGATCGCGCGGGAGAAGTCCGGGCTGGCGGCGGCGCTCGCGCTGGCGTCGCTGCTGGCGTCGGCCCTCGCGGGTGCGGCGGAACGCGTCTACTTCGGCGACCTGCACCTGCATACGCGCTATTCGAACGACTCCTGGAGCAGCGGCGAGACGCGGACGCCGGACGACTCGTATCGCTTTGCCAAGGGGGAGCCCGTGCGGCACGTGGGCGGCACGGAGATCCGGCTCCGGACCCCGCTCGACTTCCTGGCGGTGAGCGACCACGCGGAGATGCTGGGCGCCCTGCAGGCGCTGGCGGATCCCGAACACCGGGATGCCGCGACGGAAATCGCGGAACAGGCGAGGTCCACGGACTACCAGACGAGGCGCCTGGCCTTGCAGGACTGGGCGCGCTCCATGCGTCACATCGACCCGAACCCGGTGCTGTTCGACCGGGTCCAGGAAGCGGGGGTGTGGGGCGAGATCGTCGCAACCGCGGACCGGCACTACGCCCCCGGCGCGTTCACCACCTTTGCCGCGTTCGAGTGGACTTCCTCCACGCCGGACTTCGGCAACCTGCATCGTGTGGTGGTGTTCGAAGGCACGGACGATCTGCCGCATCCTTACTCCCGGGTCGACTCGATCCGTCCCGAAGACCTCTGGTCCTACCTCGAGACGCAGCGCATGCGCGGCGTGGACGCCATCGCGATCCCGCACAACGCCAACGTCTCGAACGGGCACATGTTCGCCCTGACCGACTCCTTCGGCGAGCCCCTGACCGCCCACTACGCCGCCCGGCGCACCTGGAACGAACCGATGCTGGAGGCCACCCAGCACAAGGGCACCTCCGAGACGCATCCGGCGCTCTCGCCCAACGACGAATTCGCGGACTTCGAGATCTACAGCCGGCTATTGAGTTCCCTTGCGGGCGAGCGGTACGGCGAACCGAGCGGCAGCTACCTGCGCGAGGCGTATCTCAACGGCATCGCCTTGCAGGCCAAGTCCGGCTTCAACCCGTTCCAGTTTGGCCTCTCCGGCGCGTCGGACTTCCACGCGGGGGTCTCCGCCATCGAGGAGGACAACATGGCCGCCGCGAGCGGTCCGTTCTCCGGCGGCACGTCGGAGAAGCGCATGGCGCGTCCGGCCGCGGGCATGGTCGTGGGGGCGTCCGGGCTGACCGCGGCGTGGGCCGACGGGAACACGCGGGAGGCGCTCTTCGCGGCGTTCCGACGCCGAGAGACGTACGGCACGACCGGCACCCGCATCACGGTGCGCTTCTTCGGCGGTTGGGGGTACGCAGCGGCGCTTCTCGAAGCGGGGGACCGCGTGGCGCGCGCCTACGCAGGCGGCGTCCCCATGGGCGGGGTACTGCAGGGCCGGCAGGGCGATGCTCCGCGGTTCGCGGTATGGGCTGCCCGGGACCCCGGGAGCGGCAACCTGGACCGCATCCAGATCGTCAAGGGCTTCGTGCGCGACGGCGTCGCGCAGGAACGCATCTTCGACGTGGCGCTCGGCGGCGAGAACCGGCGCACCGACGACGGCGTGGCGCCGGTCGGCAACACGGTCGACCTCGAGACCGCCAGCTACGCGAACACCATCGGCGCGGCGACGCTGGCCGCGGTATGGGAGGACCCGGAATTCGACCCGGCCTCGCCCGCGTTTTACTACGTCCGTGTCCTGGAGATCCCGACGCCGCGCTGGACCCTGCATGACTCCGTGGCCACCGGGATCCGGCTTCCCGAGGGCGTGCCGGCCACGTTGCAGGAACGGGCGTTCACGTCACCCATCTGGTATCTGCCGGCAGAACGCCACTGAAGCGCCCGAGAGGCGATGTCGCACGTCCGTTGCGGTTGCTATCCTATGCCTGTCCTGTGTCGTGTCCCGTGAGTTTCTGGCATTTCAGAGTTCGCCATGCGCGTCAATGCAAGGCGTGGTCCGCAGGGAATATCGGGCATATTGGCAAGGACCACAACGCGGCAGTGGCGCGCATGGCGATCTCCCGAAGGGCGCGCCCCACGGGGCCCGTGGCGGTGTTGCGCCCCTTGGCAATGGGCCCACCATTCCCGGCGGGGACGCGCCTTGCCACAGACCCCGTGGGACGCGCTGAAATGACATAAACTCACGGGACACGACACTAGCCCGCATTTCTCACCAAGGGGGTTGAACAAAGGCCGCGTTCTGGGCGTAAATGTATGTTGGAACAAGCATTTACGGACACCGGAGACGCGGCCTTATGGGAACGGAGTGTAGCGCATCGCAACTGAAGTTTGGAGGTCTTGGAAAGCGCGCGGTGGTGGGTGTTTTCGATGGCGGCGAGATTGCGACGGACGGCGGCGGGCTGGCGTTGCGGGAGTTGGAGGAACGGGTCGGGATACTGAAGCGTCTGGGTGAGTGTTTTTCGGACCACCGCGATCCACGGCGCATCGAGCATCGCGTGGAGACGTTGGTGAAGCAGCGCGTGCTGGGCATCTGTCTGGGGTACGAGGATCTGAACGATCACGACGAGTTGTGCCGAGACCGGCTGCTGGCGCTGCTGTGCGATTGCGAGGATGTGGTGGGCGCACGTCGCCAGCGGGAGACGGACCGCGGCAAGCCGCTGGCTGGCAAGAGCACGCTGAACCGGTTGGAACTGACGCTGGCGGCGGACGCCGCGGCGCATCGCTACAAGAAGATCGTGGCGGACATGGCGGCGATGGACGGGTTGCTGGTGGAGACGTTCCTGGAGGCGCACGAGACGCCGCCGGCGCGCATTGTGCTGGATGTCGACGCCACCGACGACACCTTGCACGGTATGCAGGAAGGGCGCCATTTCCACGGTCATTACGACAGCTACTGCTACCTGCCGCTCTATGTCTTCTGCGGCGAGCACCTGCTGTGCGCGCGGCTGCGCTCGGCGTCGGTCGACGGCGCGGCGGGCACGGTTGCGGAACTCGACCGGATCGTCGCGTCGATCCGCGCGCGCTGGCCGGCGACGCGCGTCGTGGTGCGCGGCGACGGCGGCTTTTGCCGCGAGGACCTCATGGCGTGGTGCGAGGCGTGCGGCGTGGATTACGTACTCGGGCTGCCGGTCAACCCGCGCTTGACGGGCATGGTCGCGGCGACGCTGTACGAGACGCGCGTCATGGCCGAAATGACGGGCGAGACGACGCGGCGCTTCGACGCGCTGCGCTACGCGGCGCGCAGTTGGTCGCGGTCGCGGCGCGTGGTGGCGCGCGTGGAGCACTCCGCGCTCGGCCCCAACCCGCGCTTCGTGGTGACCAACATCGCGACCGAGGCGATGGACGAACAGACCCTGTACGAGAAGCTCTACTGTGCGCGCGGCGACATGGAGAACCGCATCAAGGAACAGCAACTCGACCTGTTCGCCGACCGTACCAGCACGGCCACGATGCACGCCAACCAACTGCGCCTGTACTTCGCCTCGTTCGCCTATGTGCTGATGCAGACGCTGCGTCGCGTCGGACTCGCCGGAACGCGGCTGGCCAAGGCGCAGTGCGGCACGATTCGCGACAAGCTGCTCAAGGTCGGCGTGCGGGTGCGCGTCAGCGTGCGCCGCATCAAGTTGTCCTTCTCCGAGTCCTGGCCGCGCGCCGCACTGTTCCGACAGATTCTGTACAACCTCCAGGCCATGCCATTGCGTTGTTGACGCAACGCTCGGTTCTCCGACTTTTCGCCGCCACTGGCATCTCGCCAGCGGTTGTACCTGTCCGGCAACCTTGGCGGCGCCCAGGTCAGCACCCCAATGACCCTTGGCGCCACCCGAATTCCCCTTTTTTCGCCCCTTTGCACGCCAACCCACCGGCTGTGAACGCAATATCACGAATTCCCCATACATTCGCCGTCCGTTCCGGCGTCGTTCGGGCATCATTCGTCGCATTGGTGAGAAATGCGGGCTAGCGCGACCAACGGTATCGTCGACCCATTCACGGCAGGGGTCGGCAAGCGCATGAACGACACGAAAGACACGAAAGACAACCCAGTCGCGACCAGTGAGCGTCGTGCGGGCCGTCGCAACGGAGTCAGCAACGAACTGGTCGGCATCCTGACCATGGGTGTCGCCATGATTGGCGTGTCGTTGGCGAGCTGGACTACGCTGCATGCGGAAATCGGGGACCTGCGCGGGGATTTGCACGAGGACATGGACCAGTTGCGCTCGGACGTGCGCTCCGACATGGACCGGCTGCGCACGGACATCGGCGAGGACATGGACCAGCTCCGCGCCGATATCCATGCGGACATGGAGCAGTTGCGCTCGGACTTGGGTGACGATGTCCAGGAACTGCGCTCGGACATCGGCGCGCTGGGCGTCAGCGTCGGCAAGCTCGACGAGCGGATGCGGGCGGTGGAGACGAGGCTGGCGGTGGTCGAGACGCATACGGGATCCGCATCCGCAACTCCTCCAGCGGACCTGGGAGAGGCCTGAGGAAGCTCTGATTTATCAGAGCTTCCCATGCGGCACTTAGGATGTGCCGCCAAGTTCATTGGCGTAAGCCATTGAACTTGATCAGAGGTTCCTGAAGGGCCGCGCGGCCGGATCAGGGCGGCGTCTCTCGCGTCACCAGAAGCCCGCGACCCGATCGAGTACCCAGAAGCTCGCGACCCCTCCCAGCCCGTAGGCAGCGGCCCGGTCCAGATACCGGGCTCGCTGTTCCAGGCCGCGGTAGGCGAGCCACAGGAGTGCCCCCGAAACGCTCGCGAAAGCGATCTGGCCGGCCTCGATGCCGAGATTGAACAGGAACAGCGTCAGCGGCACGTCTCCCGGCGGCAGTCCCGTGTCCGCCAGCGCTCCCGCGAAACCGAACCCGTGGATCAGGCCGAAGGCGAACGCGACGGCCCAGGGTGGGGTGAGGCGCCCGCCCCGCCGGCGCTCCCGGCACGCGATCTCGACCGCCAGGTAGACGATCGACAGCGCGATGAAGGCCTCGACCGGCGGTCCGGGGACGCGCACCACGTCGAGGACCGTCAACGCGAGGGTCAGGGAATGCGCGAGGGTGAACGCGGTGATCGTCGCGACGACCGCCCGCACGCCGCGCACCAGCAGCAGGATGCCGAACACGAACAGCAGGTGGTCGACCCCGGAGAGAATGTGCTCGACGCCGAGCAGGAAGCGTTCGGCGATGCCCGCTCCCGGCTCGCCGAGGGCGATCTCGGCGAAGGGCTCGGAGACGATGCGCGTGGAGCGGTTGCCGGCCCGATCCTCGATGCGGACCAGGACATCCACGAGACCGGCGCTCGCGACGCCGAGCACGGCAGGCGGTCCGGCCGCGGGACAGGCGATCCGCCGTTCGAAGGAGACGTGGTCGATGCGCTCCACGCGCCGCATCGGCGCGGCGTCGCGGCAACCCTCGGAGAAGGACAGCTCGACGCCGGGCAGGCCCGTGCCGTCCAACCCGGTGCGCAGCGTCAGCGCGTACGCACGTTCGGCCACGGGTCCGTCAGGGGCCGCCAGCTCGCGCAATTCCACGATGCCCATCTGCATGTCATGACCGTGCGCGGGCAGGCACACGGCAGCGGCGAGAAGCGGTGCCGCCCAGCGCGCCGTCAAGGCCGGGCCCGCTCGTCCGCGCCATCCGTGCCGGTCGCGGCGCCGGCCTGGGCTGCGGCAAGTTCGACGTCCTCGAAGGAGGCGATGCGCACGTCGTACGCGTTGCGTATCTCTTTCAGGCGGCGTTCCCTGTCGCGCTCGATGTGTCCCCGCTGCCAGTCGAGGTGGACCTGTTCGCGCACTTCGTCGAGCGGTCTCTGGCGCGGCGTGCTGTAGGTGTGGATGCGCACGAGATGCCAGCCGTAGGCCGACCGCACCGGCCCGAACCAGTCGTCGGCGCCCGCCTCGGCAGCCGCCATCACCGCATCCCGGAAGGTGGTGCCGAAGTCGCCGACCAGCCGTTGCGGATCGGGCAGGGTGAGCATCTTCGCGCCGTGAAACGCGTCGTCTTCGACGGGCTCTCCCCGGCGCCGGCGGGCGAGGGCGTCCCCCGCATCCGCCTCCGTCGCCGCGCCGCGCTTGTCCAGGCTGAAAAACCGGTGCGACAGCGTCAGTTCGGCGGGGTCGCGATAGCGGTCGAGATGGGCCTCGTAGTACGCCGTCAGCGACGCCTCTTCCGGCAGTTCGAGCGCGGCAAGGTCTGCCCAGGCGATGCTGAGTTTCTGGCCGAGGCGGCGGCGCACCACCGGATCGCCGCGGTCGAGGCCGAGGGCGACGGCCTCGCGGTACAGCACTTCCTCCTGCACGCGCGCTGCGACCAGGCGCTCCAGTTCGGCTCGCGTGGGGGGGCGCCGCCACTGTGCCTGCCATTGCGTGGCCAGCCGGTTCAATACGTGGCGGTCGATGTCGACGACGGGCTCGCGATCCAGTCCGACCGGACGTGTCGCCTCGTAGGCAAGGAACAGCAACGCCCCGATCAGCGCAAAGTGCAGCAGGGGCTCCCGGGCGAGCCGTTGGACGAACGCGACCCCCACGTGGCCGGATCAGCGCTTGCCGTAGCCGCCCACCCAGATCGGGCTGGACCACGCGATCGCGTCGTTCATCTGCGTCACGCGCACGTAGTAGTAGTCGCCCTGCAGGGTCCCGGTATCCTCCATGGAGAACGTCAGGTCCCGCGGACCTTCGGTGACGACGCGGCGCAGCACGACCCGGTCGACCCACGGTCCGATGGGCAGCTCCGCCGCCGTGCGCCCGTCCTCCATGTCGGCCAGGCGCAGCGCGACCTTGGCCGCGGGCACGACGTTGCGCTCACTGAAGATGAGCGGCGCGCCACCCGTTTCCACCGCTTCCACCAGATCGATCTCCAGCGTTGCCGACTCTTCGACGTCCCGGAGTTCGAGTGCGATCGAACTGGTCTCGCCCCGGGTCTGCGTGCGGAACTCAAAGGCCCCCATACCCACTGCCTCGAAC
Source organism: Candidatus Azotimanducaceae bacterium (assembly GCA_965248075.1). Taxonomy (GTDB): domain Bacteria; phylum Pseudomonadota; class Gammaproteobacteria; order Pseudomonadales; family Azotimanducaceae; genus VXNE01. The sequence goes on from CBDFIL010000002.1 coordinate 681,694, forward strand.
TCCGTCGCGGCGAGATCCTGGAAGTCCCGCGGCGTCGCCGAGACGACCGTGGCGCCGGAAACCTTGAGCGTGCCGGTCCAATGGCGCCACCCTCGGGGGTTGTCGCGGGGATGCAGGGGCAGGGAGGAGGTCTCGAACGTGAGCTGATAGATCCCGTCGGCCGCTGCGTCGTCGCCCAGGGTCGCCACGTCCCGTTCCCAGATCACGGCGTCGTTCCGCACGACCGTCACGGTGTCGATGGGGGCGGTCCCGATGACGCGCCCTTCGATGCGGCGCGTCTCGGCGAACGGCGCACGGGTCCCCATCTGCGCACCGTTCAGGCGGAAGTCGAGCACGATCCGGTCGCCGTTGGTGGCGTATGCACTGAGGTCCTTCATCGCGTCGAACAGCGCGTCGGTGGTGCGTTCCTGCGCTATCAGCGCGCCGAGTCCGCCGGTCTGGGCGAGGCCGCCGGGCAGGGGTGCGGAGTATCCGGGCTGGCTCAGGTGGTTGTCGCTCGCCGCCGTGAAGCCGACCTCGTGGCCGTGGCTCAGGTACATGCGGCCGAACCACTCGAACGTGCCGTGGTTCGACATGATCTCGATGAGCGGTTCGAGCAGCGGGTCGTTCAGCCGGTACTCGCCGTTCTGGTGGGCGTGCGGAATGACGACGACATCCCTCGGGTCGTGGTGCGTGCGGAGCCCCTGGTAGAGGTTCGAGAGCGTCGGGAAGAACTGTGCGCGGATGGGCATGCGGTCCTCGGGCGTACGGAAGAGCACGTTGTGGTGCCCGCCCTGCCTGTTGTTCACGGTCCACTCGTAGCCGAGGTAGGCGATGAACTCGCCTTCCTCCGTGAAGCGGCGCACGTTGTCGGCGAGCACGTTCCACTCGTAGTCGTCGAGCCAGATGTCGTGTTCCGAGTGCATGACGTAGTCGAGGCGCGCGTCGTCCCGCGCCCAGGTCATGAAGCGATCGGGCGTACCGATCCCCTCGGCGAAGCCGGAATGGCCGTGGGTGTCGCCCCAGTAAACGCGGCGCTGCGGGTCGTCCTCGACGAGGACGGGGTTGGCCTCGCCGACGATGGAGCCGTCCGGCGAGCGGATGGTGAAGCGGTACACGCCCGGTGCGTCGAGGGAGACGTCCTCGACCAGCTGGATGGCGTCGCCGCCCGCGTCGAGACTCCTGAAGGGGTCCCCGTTCAGCAGGATCTCCCAGCCCGGAATCGTCCCGGTCCCCCGGTTGTAGTAGCGATCCTCCGCGCGCACCGACAGGTCGAACGGTTCGCCCGTGGCCACCACCGAGGGCGCGAAGCCGTGCACGCCGGCCGTCTCGGCGCCGCTGACGACGATCGGCTGGATGGGCAGCGTGATGAAGAGCTTCGAGCCGTCGAAGTCGAGATAGAGCGGCAGCGGCATCCGGTCCGACGAGATCGTGGACATGCGCAACCCGCGGCTGCCGCCGGAGGTGTCGCCGTAGGTGATCGTCACGGTGTCGCCCTCGCTCAGGGTGCCTGCGTCCACGCGGAAGAGCAGCGTCGGCTGGCGGCCCCGAAAACCGCCGTGCATGCCGCCGAAGGGGTGCACGTCGGGGACGAACCGCACGTCCGGGTTCGACGAGGAGATCGAGATGTAGTGATCGGCGGCGGGGTCCTCCGTCTGCCAGCGGCCGTATCCTGCCATGAAGTGGCGCGTGATCAGGAAGCCCCCACCGGGCTCGATCGGCTTCGTGCCGACGGTGTAAGTCTGCCTCGGGGTGACGAACGCGCCGGCGACGTAGGGCCCGAGGTCGGCGCTCAGCGCTCCGATCGCGCCGGGTTGTTCGTCGAGCAGGGTGAACTCGTGCACGAAGGCGTCGACGGTCGCTCCGGTGCCGTCCGCCGAGTCGGGATAGGTGAGCACGGACATCGCGACGAAGACCGCGTTGACCGGCAGTGTGCCGCCGGTCAGCGAATAGGCGTTCATCCAGTCCCAGAGCACACGGACGCGCTCCTCGCGGGTGCCGGGCTCGGTCGGCTCCGCGGCCACGGCGCTCTTCAGCGCCTCGACACGCGCGCGCAGTTCCGAGTCGAGGTAGTCATCCTGGGCCGCGGCGCAGAGCGCCAGGGCCGTACACGCGGCAGCCAGAGTGCGCCGTATCGCCATCGTCGATTCCCCCCACCCAGTCAATGGCGAGAGTATAGCCCCGGTGCGTGGGGGCCGGCTTGACGTAGGGGACGGGCTTGTTCCGTCCCGTCGCCAAGGGCTTGCGTGGGCTCGACACGGGCGTTGTAGGGGACGGGCTTGTCTTGCGCCAGGCGAAGCTCGGAAATCTTCTTAGCGACCCAGCAGGTGCGAGTCCTGACCGGCCAAGGTTGACCAGCCAGCCGGAACCGAGTGTTGCGTGGGCAGTGGTGACTCTGTCTGCGAAGCGTAAAACCGCCGGATTGGCCACGAGTCCTACGTCGGTGCTCGTGGCACAGGGGACCTGGGAGGGGTGGTGCGGGCACCGCGCTACAAGCAGCCCAGGCCCGCGGGTACGGCCCATGCTGCGGGAGCGAACAGGGCAACCGAGTGGTACCGCCAAGCGAAAACGAAGTGCGGCGGGACGGGCGTCGAGAAGTCGGAGTCCGCTGATAGTACTGTTGAAGTCGGGGAACTCGCCCCACGGGGACCCGGCGGAGGGAAGCGGCGGATCGGATCATGGACTGCCGTGCGGACAGACGCCTTGGCCACCGAGCCAGATCAGCGTCTCAACGGAAGTGCGGCAGGTAGCGGGGAGCCGTTGGAAATGGCGGCTCGCGGGTGCGCGCGTTGCGCCTAGCGATACCACGGTTCGAGGAGCCGGATGCCCGAGTCGGGCACGTCCGGATCTGCGGGAGCCGGGGGTGGGCAACCACCCTCGGCCACCCGGCCCGTCCCGTTGTCGAGGGCCTGCACGGGCCCGGCACGGGCGTTGTAGGGGACGGGCTTGTCCCGTCCCGCGCCCAGGGCTTGCGCAACTCGATACGGGCGACCGGCGCGGGATCAGCGATCGACGACGTCGCTCGTGGTGACGAGGGTGACGCCACGCGCACTCCACTCGCCGAGCAGGGTGTCGCGGTCGTCTTCGTCGAGCGCGCGCACGGCGTCCACCGCGACGGCGACCGCAATGCGCGGAAAGCGGCTCAGCAGCCCTTCCACCGCGTAGCGGTTGCAGACGTCGAGGGCGACGCCGTAAAGCACGACCTCCGAGACCGAGAGTGCTTCGACCACGGGCGCCACGCTGGGGTTCGTGAAGACGTCGAAGTAGTGCTTGTGGAAGAGGATGTCGCCCGGGTGGTTGGATAGCCGGGCGAGGATGTCGGACGGGTTGTCTTCCGGTTCCACCACCAGCGGGTCGGCCAGTGCGGTCTCGGGAATACGGGCCTGGCCCGGGGTACCGCGCATGCAGTGCGGTGGGAACGTGTCCCGGTAGTCGGGCGCATCGGACAGTTCCTCGTCGTCCGGGTCGTGGTTGTCGGAACTCGCGACGATGCGGATGCCGCTGGTATGGGCGTAGTCGGCGAGGCGCGCGAGGTTGCCGGCGATGGTCTCGGCGCCGGGAACGTACAGCTTGCTCGCGGGGAGCATGAAATCTACCTGGGTATCGACGTCCCAGAACACGCGTTCGCTCATGTCACGATCGCCAGACGAGGATTGGGTCGCAGCGCCCTGCCGACCTTGGCGCTCGGACGCCCGTCGGTCTGCACGATGTCGGCGGTGAAGTCGAACGTCCCGTCGTTGGCGATCAGGGAAGAGCCGATCCCGTAGGCATCCACGGGGACGGCCTGCGCTTCGAAGCGGCGAATGCGCTCGGCGTGGAATCCTCCCGACACGACGATCCGGACCCGCTCGAATCCCGCGTCGTCGAGCGCGTTGCGAACGTTGTGCACCAGTTGCGCGTTGACGCCGCGGGGATCGAACTGGCCCATCTGCGGAACGACGCTCCGGTCGACCAGCGTTCCGGAGGTGTCGAGCCGCACGCCGTGGAGGCGCGCGCCGAGGGCCCGGGCGAGTGCCAGCGACGTGCCGACGCTGTCGTTGTCGAAGTCGACCAGCACCACGAGTGGAATCGATTCCGGCAAGTGTTCGACGAACCTGCGCGCGGCGAGCACCGTGTCGCCGCCGTAGGCCGCGATCGCGGCGTGCGGGACGGTGCCGAAGCCGGACCCGCCCCAGTGTGCGGCCTGCGCGTCCGTCGCCACCCCGGCGGCGCCGGCCACATGCGCGGCGTAGCCGTCACCCGCCTGTACCGACCAGTGATCGTGTCGTCCCGCGAAGTACAGCACGTCCTTCGGTGCGGCCGCCTCGACCGCCTGGCGCGTCTGCGTTGCGACGCGGCTGCGCCGGGCCAGTACGCCGAGGTAGAGCGTTTCCAGGTGTGCGAAAACGTCGTACCGCCCTTCGATGGTCAGCACCGTTTCGAAGGGCTCGAAGGCGTCGCCGTCGTGCAGCGCCCGCACGGTGAGCGCGGACCAGTCGTCGCTGCCGAGCTTGAGCAGTGCCACCGCTTCGTCGGCACCGCCCAGCCGGCCGGCGCTCTTGCAGAACACCTGCATCAGCACGGCAGGCCGGTGTCCGTCTGCCCGCAGCACGTCACGGGTACGCAGGAAGTACCTGTCCGAATACAGGCCTGCGCGAATCTCGTCCACCGGTAGCTGGAATACCGTGGGGTCCAGGCGAGGCCGTCCGCTCGAAGACATGGGCGGATAGTGGCAGCGGGTCTGTCTATCCGCAAACGCCGTTGCCGGTGTTCCGGCGCGCGGATACCGCCGGAGTCACGCCTCGTCTGCGCCGGCTCCACGGGCCAGCGACGCCCCTCGAAGCTTCGGACCCATCGCCTGCAGGTGACAGGCCACCCAACCGCCACCGTCGACCATCGAAGGCTCCGGCATCTCGCGCTTGCAGACATCCATGACGTACGCGCAGCGGGTGTGGAACGGGCAGCCCGTCGGCGGGTCGAGCGGGCTCGGCAGCTCCGTCGCCGGCAGTTTGCGGCGCGCGGCCTTGCGCCTTCTCTGCACGATGGCGTCCGCCACCGGCGCGGCGGCGAGCAGCATCTCCGTGTAGGGATGCGCGGGCTGTTCGTGGACCCGGTCCGCCGGCCCGACTTCCACCAGCTTCCCGAGGTACATCACGCCGACCCGGTGGCTGATGTGGCGCACGACCTCGAGGTCGTGGGCGATGAAGAGATAGGCGATGCCGAACGACTCCTGCAACTCCTCGAGCAGGTTGATGGCCTGGCTCTGCGTGGAGACGTCCAGCGCGCTGACCGGCTCGTCGCAGACGATCAGGCGCGGTTCGAGCGCGAGGGCACGCGCAACGGCGATGCGCTGACGCTGCCCGCCCGAGAACTCCGACGGGTAGCGCTCGAGGTGGTAGGCGGCGAGCCCCACGCGCTCGAGGAGCTCCGCGACCTTCGCATTGCGCTCCGGTCCGCGCAGACCGAAGTGAATCGTCAGCGGCTCGCCGATGATGTCCGCGACGACCATGGCCGGGTTGAGCGACGCTTGCGGATCCTGAAAGATCACCTGCAGGTCCCGGCGGAAATCGAGCATGCGACCGCTCAGTTCCCGGACCTCCCGTCCCTCCAGGCGGATCGAGCCGCGTGTCGCGTCGACGAGACGCAGCAGCGCGCGTCCGAGGGTCGATTTCCCGGAACCGGACTCGCCGACGATACCGAGGGTCTCGCCCCGGGCGATCTCGAACGTCACGCCCGCGACCGCGTGCACCGTGTAGGAGGCGGCGCCGAACAGGCCCCGGCGGACCCGGAACTGGACATGCAGGTCTTCGACTGCGAGCAGTGGGGCTTTCATCCCCAGCCCGCCGAGGGATCGATGTCGTCAAGCCGGGCGCAACGCGCCGCTCGGCCGGGGCCGAGCTCGCGCAGGGCGATGTCCCCGGTGGCGCAGGCTGGCTGGGCGTGCGGACAACGCGGATGGAAGCGGCATCCGGCGGGCCACGCCCACGCCGGGGGAACGCGCCCCGGAATCTGCGGCAGCGCGGCGCGGCGCGGACCGCTCTGCGGCATCGAGGCGAGCAAGCCGTTGGTGTAAGGGTGTGCCGGCGCGCGCAGCAGCGGTTCCGCCGCGCCGCGCTCGACGATCTGTCCGGCGTACATGACCAGCGCCTCGTCGCACATGTCGGCGATCACGCCGAGGTCGTGGGTGATGAGCAGGATCGCCATGCCGTGCTCTTCCTGCAACGCCGTCAGGAGGTCGAGCACCTGGGCCTGGATGGTCACGTCGAGGGCGGTGGTCGGCTCGTCCGCGATGAGGAGCTTCGGATTGCAGGCAAGCGCCATCGCGATCATCGCCCGCTGCGCCATGCCGCCGGAGAACTGGTGCGGGTAGTCGTCGGCCCGCTGCGCGGCGCCGGGGATGCCGACGTGGTCGAGCAGTTCGACGGCGCGTGCGTCGGCCTGGCGTCGCGTCATGCCCTCGTGGACGCGTAACGCCTCGCCGATCTGGTGCTTCACGGTGAACGCGGGGTTGAGGCTGGCCGCCGGTTCCTGGAAGATCATGCCGATCTCGTCGCCGCGGAGGCGGTTGAGTTCCGCCTGCGGCAGGCCGACGAGTTCGCGCCCGTCGAAACGGATCGAGCCCGCCGCGACGCGCCCGCTCTCGCCGAGGAGCCCCATCACGGCCATGGCGGTCACCGACTTGCCGCAGCCGGACTCGCCGACGAGACCGAGAGTGCGCCCGGCGAGCATCTCGAAACCGACGCCGCTCACGACCGTCAGTTCCCCGCCGCGGGGTGCGGGAAATCGGACTTCCAGGTCGGAAACACGGAGCAACGGAGCTTCGGAGCCCGGGTCTGTCGCAGCGGTAGCCAGGGGCCGGGAGACATCCACCGGCCGCCGTCCCCGCCCGTTGGTCGGCCGCGCCTCGACGCGCGACAGCGCGTCGCGCAGTCCGTCGCCGAGCAGATTGAAGGCGAGCACGGTGAACACGATCATCAATCCCGGCGGGGCCACCATGAACGGATGCTGGTGCAGGTAGTTCTGCGCGGTCGCCAGCATCGCGCCCCAGCTCGATTCCGGCGGCTGCACGCCGAGCCCGATATAGGAGAGCCCGGCCTCCGCGAGGAGGACGTAGGCGAAGGTCAGCGTCGTCTGCACGGTGAGCGGCCCCGTCACGTTCGGCAGGACGTGCCGCAGCAGGATGCGCAGCGTGGCCGCGCCACTCACGCGGGCCGCGTCGACGTAGACGGCCTCGCGGACTTCGAGAGCGGTACCGCGCATCAACCGGAAAAACGCCGTGGCGTTCGCGATGCCGAGGGCGATCATGGCGTTGGTGAGGCTCGGCCCCAGGATCGCGAGTATCGCGATGGCGACCAGTAGCGCGGGCAGCGCGATCACCGCCTCGACGATGCGCATCGAGATGCGGTCCCACCAGCCGCCGAAATAGCCGACCAGCAGTCCGAGCGGCGCGCCGAGCCCGAGCGCGATCCCGACGCCGAGCGCCGCGGCCTTCAGCGCGACCGCGGTCGCGGCCACGGTGCGTGCGGCGGTACTGCGCCCGAGGTGGTCGGTGCCGAGCCAGTGCTCGGCGGAAGGCACCTCGAAGGTGCGCGTCAGATCGATGGCGAGCGGATCGTGCGGCGCGATCTCGAGGCCGACGAGCGCGATCAGGACGAGCAGGGCGAGGTAGCCGGCGGAGGCGACGGCCGGCCGATGCGCCAGGAAGGCGCGCAGGAAGCGTTCGCGGCCGGTGAGTGGCGCGGCCGCCGGCGCGTCATCGGCGACGAGGTCGAGGGCCAGGGGGGTTTCGGCCGGAACGGGAACGCGCTCGCTCATGCCGGCCGCATCCTGGGATTGACGTACCCGTACGCGATGTCGACGGCGATGTTCACGACGATGATCACCACCGTCCCCATCATCACCACCCCCTGCATGATCGGGATGTTCTGGGTGCGGACGGCGTCGATGGCGAGGGACCCGAAACCGTTCAGGCCGAACACCTGTTCCACGATCAGCGCGCCGCCGAGCAGTCCGTTTACCTGGAAGCCGATGGTCGTGACGATCGGCACGGCGGCATTCTTGAGTGCGTGGCGAAAGGTGACGGCGCGCTCGGACAGGCCCTTCGCGCGGGCGGTGCGGATATAGTCCGTCCCGAGTACGTCGATGATCGCTCCGCGCGTCTGGCGTGCGAGCGCCGCGCTCGCGGAAGTGCCGAGCGCGACCGATGCCAGGACGATGCTGCGCAGCCACTCGATCACGCTCTCGGTCGGCGGTGTGAAGCCGGTCGCCGGCAGGAGTTGCCACCACAGGGCGAAGGGGATCACGAGGAGGATGGCGACCCAGAAGTTGGGCAGTGCCTGCCCGACCGTCGCGCCGAGCACCGCCGCGCGGTCCACGAGGCCGCCGCGGTGCAGGCCCGCGTAGACGCCGGCCGGTACGCCGATGACGACCCCGACCAGCATGCCCCCGAACGTCAGCGACAGCGTCACCGGCAGCGTGTCGAGCACGGCATCGATCACCGCCTGGCTGTTGTAGGCGGAGGTGCCGAGGTCGCCCTGCACGGCCTTGATCAGCCAGCGTCCGTACTGCACGACGAACGGGTCGTCGAGGCCGAGCTTCTCCCCGAGTTCCTCGTACTGCTGCGGCGTCGCGTCGACGCCGAGGATGATGTCGCGGATGTCGCCGGGCACCAGGTGCAGCATCAGAAAGGTCAGGAAGGACACGATCAGCAGCAGGGGGGCGAGACCGGCGATCCGCGCCGCCAGGAGCTTCAGCATGGGGTCGTCGCTTCTTCGCAGGCGCCGGCGGACCCCGGCTCGGCCCGGCCGGCGCCGGCAACGGGCGCCGCGCCGCTCCGGTCGGCAATCCGTATCTCGCGCAGCATGGGGTCGACATTGCGGCCCACCCGGACGCCCGCGAGCTTGTCCGCGTCGTAGATGACCAGGTCGTCGATCTGGAGATACACGACGGTCAGCGCGTCCTTCACGATCACGTTGAAGTACGCGCGGTAGTTCCGTTCGCGGAGTTCCTCGTCCAGGCTCGTGAGGGCTTCCGCGGCCAGCCGCTCGAGTCGCGGGTCCTCGTAGGCGAAGGGGTTGAAGGCGGCCCCGACGGACCAGATCGCCGGATGGCGGCTGTCGGGATCGAAGTTCGGATAGCCGATCGCGTTCACCGGGTACTCGCGGGAGCGGGCGATCGCGGCGATGCTGGCCCCGTCGATGACCTTGATGCGCATGTCGATGCCGACGCGCTGCAGGTAGGCCTGCAGCGCCTCGTACGCTGCCGTACTGCCGGGTGATACGGGTATGGCGAAGGTGAACGTCTCGACGCCCGCTTCGTCCAGCAGGGCACGGGCGCGCTCGGGATCGTAGGAGAAGAACCCTTCGAGTTCCGGATTGTGTCCGAGGTTGCCGGCGGCCATGGGCTGCGAGGTGGGCCGTGCGTATCCGAAGAACACGGTGTCGGCGATGGCCTGGCGGTCCACGGCAAAACCGAGGGCCTGCCGGACCCTCGGGTCGCCCAGCTCCGGGACCAGTTCGCCGGCGCGGTCGAGGATCGTGATCCCGAACCAGCGGTTCGAGGCGGAAGTGACGGCGAATCCCGCCTCCCGCGCCGGTGCGGCCTCCGCCGGCGTGACGAGGGCCATGTCGATCTGGCCGGAGATCATGGCGTTCAGGCGTGCGCGGATGTTGATGAGCAGATGGATGTCGAGCGGCGGCGCGTCGTCGAAGCCGGGCAGGAAGTAGTCCGGATTTGGCACGAAGCGCTGCACTTCGCCGTGCGTCGAGCGGTCGCGGTCGTAGATCCAGGGACCCGTGCCCACGGGGTTGAGGTCGAGGTCCGGGTTGTCGAACGCCGCGGGACTCACCATCAGCCCGGGCGAGTGGCTCAGGTTGTAGAGCAGCGTGGGGTCGGGATAGTGCAGGCGCACCCGCAACGTGTAGTCGTCCACGACCTCTGCCGCGTCAATGGACGCGACGGTGTTGATCCGCGGCCCCTCGAGCCGGAACAGGCGGTCGATGTTGGCCTTGGCGGCATGGGCGTCGAACGGCTCGCCATCGATGAAACGGACGCCCCGGCGCAGGAAGAAGTCGATGGTCCGGTCGTCCCGCCACGTCCAGGAGGCCGCGAGACCGGGATGGGGCTTGAGCAGGTCCGCGATGTTGGTATGCGTCAGGCCGTCGTACACCAGCGTGAGGTAGGTGTAGTACTGCGGCCCGGTATCCGCCAGGTGCGGGTCGAAGGTCACCAGCGAGGTGCCGGTCCCGAAGCGGACGGTCTGCGTCGCGGTGTCCGCCGGCGGTCCGGACCCGGGCGTCGCATCGTCGCCCGGCGCGCAGCCCGGCATCGACAGGGCCGCGAGGAGCCAGACGGAAACCCGGCGGGAGAGCACGCCGCCCGCTACCAGATCAACTGCACGGTCTCGCCGTGGACCTCGGCGATCGTCGACAGCAGGGCCGGGCGGATCGGTGGATCTGTCGGCAGGGTGGCGACCCACTCGGCGTGCCGCGCAGCGAGCTCTTCCACCACGTCGGGATGCTGGTCGGCGAGGTTGACGGTCTCTCCCGGGTCCGCGTCGAGGTCGTACAGCATCGTCAGGTGCCCGAGGGGCGCGTCGGTCGACCAGCCGCCGGCGGGTGCGTCGAGACGCCCCGTTGCGTTCAGGTCCCCGGCGGTCAGGCCGGTCCGCGTGTAGCGGATGAGCTTCCAGCGCGCGTCGCGAATGGCGATGTTGGGGCCGGCGCGCCAGTAGAGGTGTTCGTGGGGCCGGCCGTCGCGTTCGCCCCGGAGATAGGGCGACAGGTCCATGCTGTCCTCCGTGGTGACCGGGCTGCCGGCGGCGCCGGTGAAGGTCGCGAGCAGGTCGAGCGCGGTCACCGGTTCCTCGTAGACCTGCACGGCCGGCAGTCCCGCGGGCCAGCTCAGGATGAAGGGAACGCGTATGCCGCCCTCGTGGTAGTAGCGCTTGAACCCCGCGTGCGGGGCGTTGGAACAGCCGCCGTCGACGTAGCTCGCGCAGCCGTTGTCCGAGAGGAAGGCGATCAGCGTGTTCTCGTACTGGCCGGTGTCGCGCAGCGCGGCGACCACGCGGGCCACGCTTTCGTCGAGGGAGCCCACCATGGCCGCGTACACCCGCGTCTTGGGATCCTCGATGTGGCGATAGGGCTCGAGATACCGGTCCGTCGCCTGGAACGGCGCATGCGGCGTCGCGTGACTGAGAAACAGGAAGAACGGGTCGTCGCGGTGGCGTTCGATGAAGGTGACCGCCTCGTCGGTGAAGGCGTCCGTCAGGTACTGCTCCACCTCGACGCGCTCGAAACCGCGGTACAGGGCGAAATCGTCGGAGCGCTCCGTCGCGACGGACCCGACGGTTTCCGTGCCGGGCGTGCGCGGGTCGATGAAGATGTTGCTCCCGGCCGGGTAGCCGAAGTACTCGTCGAAACCGCGGCTCATCGGGTGGTGTTCGCGCCGGTAGCCGAGATGCCACTTGCCGACGATGCCCGTGGCATAGCCGAGGGACTTCAGCGCCTCGGCCACGGTGGTTTCCGCCGTGCTCATGCCGTACTCCTGGTCGTCCCCCCCGGTGGGGTTGAACTCCCAGCCATGACGCGCCTGGTAGCGGCCGGTGAGGATCCCGGCCCGCGACGGACTGCACGTGGGATGGGTGACGTATCCGTCGGTCGCGCGCACGCCCGTGGCGGCGAGGGCGTCGATGTTCGGGGTGGAGATGACCTCGCCGCCATAAACGCCGACGTCGCCGATGCCGAGGTCGTCGGCGAAGATCAGCACGATGTTGGGGGCACCCTCCGCCGCCGCGGCGGCCGCAGGTCCGGAGGCGGCCGGTTCGGCGGCGTCATTGGTCGCGGTCGGTGGTTCGGAGCAGCCGGCAAGGAAGAGCGCCGCCGTCCCCAGCAGGCAACGCCAGAGCCTGCGCGAACTGGTGTGGAGCGCGTTCATGGCTGCGGCCCTGAGGATTCGAGGTCGTTCGAGTCTAGCAGTCCGGCGGACTCAAGTCTGCGCAGGGACGCGTCCGCGGCGGTCGGTCCGACGCCGGTGGAGCGGGCGAATGTCCTGGCGCCGTGCTTGACCCGTATCTCGCGCAGCAGGGGGTCGATGTAACGGCCGATCCGGACGCCAGTGAGCTTCTCCGCGTCATAGATCACGAGGTCGTCGATCTGGAGGTACACCAGCGTGAGCACGTCCTTCACGACGACGTTGAAGTACTCGCGGTAGTTCCGCGCGCGCAGGTCCTCGTCCAGGCTGCGGATGGCTTCCGCGGCCAGCCGCTCGAGCCGCGGGTCCTCGTAGCCGAACGGGTTGAAGCCGGCGGTGACCGACCAGATGGCGGGATGGCGGCTGTCCGGATCGAAGTTCGGATAGCCGATGGTGTTCACGGGGTAGTCGCGGCTGCGGGCGAGCGCGGCGACGCTCCCGGGCTCGATGACCCTGATGCGCATGTCGATGCCGACGCGCCGGAGGTAGGCCTGCACGGCCTCGTACTGGGGGATGCTGCCGGCGGTCACCGGCACGGTGAACGTGAACGTGTCGATGCCGGCTTCGTCGAGCAGGGCGCGGGCGCGGGCGGGATCGTAGGAGAAGAACGACTCCAGTTCCGGGTCGTGTCCCAGGTTGTCCCGGTGCATGGGTTGCGAAGTGGGCCGCGCATGCCCGAAGTAGACCGCGTCGGCAATGGCCTGGCGGTCCACGGCGAAGCCGAGCGCCTGCCGGACCCTCGGGTCCCCCATCTCTGGCACCAGGTCGCCCGCACGGTCCAGGATCGTCAGCCCGAACCAGCGGTTCGCGCGGGAAGTGACGGCGAATCCCTGGTCCCGGGCCGGTTCGGCCTCCGTCGCTCCGACGATGGCGAGATCGATCTGGCCGGAGATCAGCGCGTTCAGGCGTGCGCGGTTGTTGGCGAGTTTGTGGACTGCGATCGGCGGGGCGTCGTGGAATTCGGGATCCCAGTGGTCCGGATCCGGCACGAAGTGCAGGACCTCGCCGAGGGTGGAACGGGCACGGTCGTACAGCCAGGGGCCCGTACCCACCGGGTTGAGGTCGAGATCCGGGTTGTCGAACGCGGCGGGGCTCACCATCAGGCCCGGCGACAGGCCGAGGTTGTACAGCAGCGTCGGGTCCGGATAGTTCAGGTGCAGCCGGAGCGTGTACTCGTCCAGGACATCCGCGGCGTACATGGACGCGACGGTGTTGATCCGGGGTCCCTTGAGCTCCATCAGCCGGTCGATGTTCGCCTTGGCGGCGTGGGCGTCGAACCGCTCGCCGTCGATGAAGCGGACACCCCGGCGCAGCGTGAGGTCGATGGTGTTGTCGTCGGGCCACGTCCAGGACGTCGCGAGGCCCGGATGCGGCTCGAAGGCGCTCTCGATGTTGAGCAGCGTCAGGCCGTCGTACACGAGCGTGAGGTAGGTGGAGAACTGCGGCCCCGTGTCGGCCAGGTGCGGGTCGAAGGTCACCATCGGATTCGAAGTCCCGAAACGCAGGCTCTGTGCGGACGGGACGGCGGGCAGTCCTGCGCTGGCGACCTCGTCGGGCGCGTCCGAGCAGCCGGGAAGCCACAGGCATGCGAGGAACAGTAGGGGACGGGCTTGTCCCGTCCCATGCCCGAGCACCGGATATGCCCAGCGGCGGGCGACGACAAGCGTCGCCCCCACAAGTCTGTTCCGCGCGGCGTTCGGCACCGATCGTGGTACCTGCTAGTAGATCAACTGCACGGCCTCGCCGTCGACCTCGGCGAGGGTCGACCCCAAGGCGGGCAGGATTGCCGGGTCCGTGGGCAGGGTGTCGACCCACGCCGCGTGGCGTGCGGAGAGCCGCTCGACCACGTCGGGGTGTTCGCCCGCGAGGTTGACTGTCTCGCCGAGGTCCCGGTCCAGGTCCAGGTCGTACAGCATCGTCACGTGCCCGAGCGGCGCATGGGGCAGCCAGCCGTCGGCCGGCGGCGTGAGGCGCCCGGCCTCGCCGAGGTCTTCGGCGGTCAAGTCCGTCCGCCGGTAGCGGATGAGCTTCCAGCGCTCGTCACGGATGGCCGCGCTCGGGCCGGAGCGCCAGTACAGGTGGTCGTGGGGCCGCCCGTCGCGTTCTCCCCGGAGATACGGCAACAGGTCGACGCTGTCCTCCGTGGTCACGGCGTTTCCGGCGGCGCCCGTGAACGTCGCCAGCAGGTCGAGCGAGATCACCGGCTCCCCGTAGACCTGGCCGGCCGGGAGCCCGGCCGGCCAGCTCAGGATGAACGGAATCCGCACTCCACCCTCGTGGTGGTACCGCTTGAAGCCTGCGTGCGGGGCGTTGGAGCAGGCCTGGCCGATGTAAGCCGCGCAGCCGTTGTCCGACAGGAAGGCGATCAGGGTATTGTCGTACTGGCCGATCTCCCGGAGCGTGGCCACGACACGGGCGACGCTCTCGTCGAGGGACCCCACCATCGCCGCGTAGACGCGCGTGGCCGGATCCTCGATATGCCGATACGGCTCGAGATAGCGCTCCGTCGCCTGCAGCGGCGTGTGCGGGGTGGTGTGGCTGAGGTAGAGGAAGAACGGCTCCTCGCGGTGGCGGTCGATAAAGGCGACCGCCTCGTCGGTGAACGCGTCGGTCAGGTATTCCTCCACCTCGACGGTTTCGAAGCCGCGCGACACCCCGTAGCGCTCCGGCCGCTCCGTCAACGGTCGACCGACGGTCTCCGTGCCCGGCGTGCGCGAGTCGATGAAGATGCTGCCCCCGGCCAGGACGCCGAAGTACTCGTCGAAACCGCGGCTCATCGGGTGGTGCTCGCGCTCGTGGCCGAGGTGCCACTTGCCCACCATGCCGGTGGCGTAGCCGAGCGCCTTGAGTTCGTTGGCGAAGGTGCTCTCGTCCGTGCTCAGGCCGGCGGTGAGGTCGCGTCCGTCCGGGTTGAACTCCCAGCCGTGGCGCGCCTGGTAGCGCCCGGTCAGCAAGCCGGCGCGGGACGGGCTGCACACGGGATGCGAAACGTATCCCTCGCTCGCCCGCACCCCCGCTGCCGCCAGAGCGTCGATGTTCGGCGTCGAGATCACTTCTCCGCCGTAGACGCCCACGTCCCCGATGCCGAGGTCGTCGGCGAAGATCAGCACGATGTTGGGCGCGCGCTCGGCGGGAGCGGGCGCCGCGGAACCATCCGCCGGCTCGGCGGGGGTTGGGCCCGGATCGCCACAACCGGTGAGCAACAGCGCCGGCAGCGCTGCGGCAGCAATGCGCCGCGCGAAACGGCGGGCCGACACGATGGGTGTGCGAGGTGGCTGCATGGCTCGATGATGCCACGGAATCGACGGCGGTCCAGCGTATCATGCGGGCCGTTTGCCAACAGCGGGAGCGCGCCATGTCCGAGATCCACGACCACGCCGACGAGCACAGCGACGACATCGTGGCGGCCCCGGGGCCGGAGCGCGAGGCCCTCGCGGCGCTCATCGGCTACATGGATGCCTGGAACCGGCGCGACATCGACGGCATGAACGCCGCCTTCCACTTCCCGCACGTACGCGTCGCGAGCGGGCGCATCCACCTGCTGGAGTCGCCGCTGTCGCGTGCCCCGGACTTCTTCGAGAAGTTCATCGCGGCGACGGGCTGGGACTACAGCCTGTGGGACTACCGGCGCGCCGTGCAGAGCACCGACGACAAGGTGCACTTCGCGGTGCAGTTCACCCGCTATCGCGTCGACGGCAGCGTGATCGGCGTCTATCCCTCGATGTGGATCGTCGCGAAGATCGGCGGTCGTTGGGGGGTGCAGGCGCGCTCGAGTTTCGCTCCGTAGCGCCCCATAGCCGGTCCGGTACTCGCTCGCAAGCTCGCTACGCACCGGCGCGCCTCCGGCCCAGCCACGCCGTCCTTTCATGGAAGCTGCACCGGCGGTCACTTCGTTCCCTTGGCGCGTCTTCCACAAAAGGGGACGGGCTTGACCCGTCCCGTGCCGGGTTCGTGCACGGTCGCGAGACGGGCGACCGCAAGGGTCGCCCCTACAAATGCGTGCACGGTGCCGAGACGGGCGACCGTAGGGGACGGGGTTGACCCGTCCCGTGTCGAATTCGTGCATGGTCGCGAGACGGGCGACCACGAGGGTCGCCCCTACGGGTCTGTTCCGTGCGGCAGGGGCGTTCGGCACCGAATCGGGGTACCGGCTAGAAGATCAGCTGCACCGTCTCGCCGTCGACCTCGACGAGCGTCGACCGCACGGCGGGCAGGATCGGCGGCTCGGTGGGCAGCGTGCCGACCCATTCGGCGTGGCGCGCGGTGAGCCGTTCGACCACGTCGGGGTGTTCGCTCGCCAGGTTGACGGTCTCGCCCGGGTCCGCGTCCAGGTCGTACAGCATCGTGAGGTGCCCGAGCGGCGCGTCGGTCGGCCAGCCGTCGGCCGGCGGGGTGAGGCGCCCGGTCTCGTCGAGGTCCTCCGACGTGAAGTCCGTGTGCCGGTAGCGGACGAGTTTCCAGCGCTCGTCGCGGATCGCCGCGTTGGGGCCCGAGCGCCAGTACAGATGGTCGTGGGGCCGGCCGTCGCGCTCGCCCCGGAGATAGGGCAGCAGGTCGACGCTGTCCTCCGTGGTCACGGCGCCGCCGGCGACGCCCGTGAACGTCGCCAGCAGGTCGAGCGAGATCAGCGGCTCTCCGTAGACCTGGCCGGCGGGCAGTCCGTCGGGCCAGCTCAGGATGAAGGGGATCCGCACGCCGCCCTCGTGGTGGTAGCGCTTGAAGCCCGCGTGCGGGGCGTTGGAGCAGGCCTGGCCGATGTAGCCCGCGCAGCCGTTGTCCGACAGGAAGGCGATCAGGGTGTTGTCGTACTGGCCGATCTCCCGGAGCTTGGCGACGACGCGGGCAACGCTCTCGTCGAGGGAACCCACCATGGCCGCGTAGATGCGGGTCGCGGGGTCCTCGATGTGCCGGTAGGGCTCGAGGTAGCGCGCCGTCGCCTGCAGGGGCGTGTGCGGCGTCGTGTGGCTGAGGTAGAGGAAGAACGGCTCGTCGCGGTGCCGGTCGATAAAGGCGACCGCCTCGTCGGTGAAGGCGTCGGTCAGGTATTCCTCCACCTCGACCATTTCGAAGCCGCGATACACCCCGGCGCGTTCGGGCCGTTCCGTCAACGGGGGACCGACGCTCTCCGTGCCCGGCGTGCGCGAGTCGATGAAGATGCTGCCCCCGGCCAGGACGCCGAAGTACTCGTCGAAACCGCGGCTCATCGGGTGGTGCTCCCGCTCATAGCCGAGGTGCCACTTGCCGACCATGCCGGTCGCGTAGCCGAGCGCCTTGAGTTCGTCGGCGAAGGTGCTCTCATCCGTGCTCAGCCCCGCGGTGAGGTCCCGTCCGGCCGGGTTGAACTCCCAGCCGTGGCGCGCCTGGTAGCGCCCGGTCAGCATGCCGGCGCGGGACGGGCTGCACACGGGGTGCGAAACGTATCCCTCGCTCGCCCGCACCCCCGCTGCCGCCAGAGCGTCGATGTTCGGCGTCGAGATCACTTCTCCGCCGTAGACGCCCACGTCCCCGATGCCGAGGTCGTCGGCGAAGATCAGTACGATGTTGGGCGCGCGCTCGGCGGGAGCGGGCGCCGCGGAGCCATCCGCCGGCTCGGCGGGGGTTGGGGCCGGTTCGTCACACCCGGCGAGCAGCAGCACCGGCAGCGCTGCGGCAGCAATGCGCCGCGCGAAACGGCGTGCCGATACGATCGGTGTGCGAGGTGGCTGCATGGCTGGACGGTCCACGGAATCAATGTCCGTCCAGCGTAACATGCGGGCCGTTTGCCGAAACCGGGAGCGCGCCATGTCCGAGATCCACGATCACGCCGACGAGCACAGCGACGACATCGTGGCGGCTCCGGGGCCGGAGCGCGAAGCCCTCGGGGCACTCAAGGTCCCGTCTCGAAATGCGTGCACGGTGCCGAGACGGGCGTCGTATGGGACGGGCTTGTCCCGTCCCGCGCCGGGTTCGTGCAGGGTGCCGAGACGGGCGACCACGAGGGTCGCGCCTACGGGGTCTCCGCGGGCAGCCGCAGCCTCACGTCCCACAGCATGTAACGGTCCACCCGCACGCCGGTCAGCTTGTCCGGGTCGTACACCACGATGTCGTCTACATGCACCAGGGGGAGTGACAGCACCTGCTTGACGACGATGTTGAAGTACTCCCGGTAGTGACGCGCGCGCAGTTCCTGGTCGAGGCTGCGCCGCGCCTCGCGGCCGAGCTGCTCGAGCCGCGGCTCGAGCCTCGTAATGGAACGGATTGAACCCGGCCGTCGCCGACCAGATCGCCTGGTGGCGGCTGTCGGGGTCGAAGTTGGGATAGCCGATGGTGCGTAGCCGAGGAACACGGTGTCGGCGATGGCCTGGCGGTCCACGGCAAAGCCGATGGCCTGGCGTACGCGGGCGTCACCGAGTTCGGGCACCAGTTCGCCGGCCCGGTCCAGGATCGTCAGGCCGAGCCAGCCGTTCGAGCGGGCGGAGATCCCGAAGCCCCTGTCCAGCGCCGGCGCCGCCTCGGCCGGCCCCACCTCGGCGAGATCGATCTGTCCTGAGATCAGGGCGTTGAGCCGCGCCCGGTTGTTGACCAGCGGGCGGATGGCGATGGGCGGGGCGTCCTGGAAGGCCGGATCGTGGTAGTCCGGGTTGGGCACGAAGCGGTGCACCTCGCCGATGGCGGAGTTCGCGCGGTCGTACCGCCAGGGCCCGGTCCCGACGGGGTCGAGGTCGAGGTCGGGGTTGTCGAAAGCCGCGGGACTCACCATCAGCCCCGGTGACATGCCCAGGTTGTAGAGCAGCGTCGGGTCCGGGTAGTGCAGGTGCAGGCGCAGCGTGAAGTCGTCCAGCGCCTCGGCTGCGGACATCGATGCGACCGTGTTGATGCGCGGCCCCTCGAGGCGCATGAGCCGTTCGATGTTGGCCTTCACCGCATGGGCGTCGAACCGCTCTCCGTCGATGAACCGGACATCGCGGCGCAGTTGCAACTCCACCGTGGTCGGGTCGGGCCAGCTCCAGGACGCGGCCAGGCCCGGGTAAGGCTTGGAGAAGTCGGCGGTGTTGAGCCGCGTCAGGCCGTCATAGACGAGGACGAGGTAGGTTTCGAAGGGCGCCCCGGTGTCCGCGAGGTGCGGGTCGAAGGTGACGAGGGGCGTGCCCGTTCCGAAACGAACGGTCCGATCCGCGGGCACGGCGTCGCCGGGGCGCTCCGTCTCGTCTCCCGCCCTTGAGCATGCGGACAACGAGAACACGGCGACGGCGCACAGGGCCGCCGAGAGTACCGCCCGGCCCGGCCGGCAAGCCCGGCGTCGTGCCACAGGCGTTGGCTCGGCGCAGGCCGTCCGACTCCTGCTCAAGTTTCGAAGAACGCCAGCGTGCGCACCTCGATGCTCTCACGCTCCGGCGCGTCCGCGGGACCGGTCGGGTCGTCGAAGGCCGAATGCGCCGTGAAGCGCGCGCGGCCGTCCCGCATCGAGTCGTGGCACTTGAGCAGCATGGCCTCGTCCGCACGCATCTCCGGCACGTAGAACCAGCGGTGGTCCGGGTTGTACAGCAGCGAGTAGATCTCGCCTTCCCGGTCCAGGGACAGGGTGTCGACCGCGGCACGGGCGTCGGCTACCGCCATCGTGTGCGTCTCGCCGGCCGGCGAGTGCTCGGGGTGCCTTTGCCGGCCTCTCTCGCTCAGGAAGTAGCCAGGCTTTCGGGCGGGCCTCTCGATGTAGTGGAAGGCGGCTTCGAGCTGGTGTGCGGCGTCCATCGGTCTCCCGTATGTCCCAAGCGGCAGGTGCGGGCTAAGCGGCAGGTGCACGATTATGCCGGCAAAGCCGGCTCACACGATCAGCCTGGTCGCGTAGGCGGTCGTGCCGGCGGTCAGCGCATGGCGCCGCTGGAAGTTCTGCCGGGCTTCCTCCGGTGGGCGCCGCGAGGCCTGCCAGGAGTTCAGTCCGTCGTACCAGGTGAGCAGCAGCATCCGGCCACGTTCCCCGGAACGGTCGCGCTGGCAGAAGAGGCCCTGGGGCTCCGCACGGTATGCGTCGACGGTCTCGAAGCTGGTCCAGGCCGTCTGCGACAGCGAAGCGATCTCCTCGACATCCCGATGCGCGACGTCGAAGAAGCGGAACACATACAGCCCCTCCCGCGTCAGCGGGGTGCGGTCGGTGGGCCGCACGGTGGGCACGAGCGTCAGGGACTCCACCCGCTCCACGGCATCGAGCCCCGCGACCGTCTCGATGGACTCCGCGACCGCCGCATCGTCGCCGACCGTCACCGCGATCACCTCGTTCGAGCCAACGCCGAAGAGGCCGTGGAATGCACCCCAGATGCGCTCGGCCGGCAGCGCCGAGACGAGTGCCTCGTGCACCGGTCCCCAGTCCCGTTGGCGGCCGCCGATGCGAAGAAATGCGAAGGTGTCCATGTGTCTGTGGCCCGTGTCGTCTCAGGGGCTGCAAACGTTAACCGAACCGGAGGCAGCGGGGAAAGCAGGGGTGGGACCGGGCCGGCGCCGCGGTGTCTGCGTGATAAGCTCCGTCCCTTTTTTGGGGGAGCGATCCATGAACGGCGCCGAAAGCCTGCTGCGCACGCTGGTCGCCCACGGCGTGGATGTGTGTTTCGCCAATCCGGGCACGTCGGAAATGCACCTCGTGCAGGCGATCGACGCGGTCGACCAGACGCGCGGCGTGCTGTGCCTGTTCGAGGGGGTCTGCACCGGCGCCGCGGATGGCTACGCGCGCATGCAGCGCCGCCCCGCGACCACGCTCCTGCACCTCGGCGCCGGCTTGGCGAACGGGGTCGCGAACCTGCACAACTGCCGCCGGGCGGACTCGCCGCTCATCAACATCATCGGCGACCACGCCATTCACCACGTGCCCTACGACGCGCCGCTCACGTCCGACATCGAGGCCGTCGCGAAGCCTGTCTCGGCGTGGATTCGCACGGCGCGCACCTCCGAGGGGCTGGCGCTGGACGCGATCGACGCGGTGCGCGCCTCGCTCGCGCCCAATCCCATGCCGCGTGGCGGGATCGCGACACTCATCGTGCCGGTCGACACCGCCTGGGGTGAGGGTCGTCCCAGGGCCCAGGACCCGGGCTTCGATGCATCGATCGCGAAGCCGGTCATTGCCGACGACGTCGTGGAGGCGGTGGCGCCGCGGATCGATACCGACACCCTGCTCATGATCGATGGCAACGCCCTGACCGAAGCGGGCGTGCGCGCGGCCGGCCGCATCGCCGCCGCGACGGGCTGTCGCCTCTACACGCCGACGTTTCCGGCGCGTGTGGAGGCGGGACCGGACCTGCCGCTGGTCGAACGGCTGCCGTACTTCCCCGAGGATGTCATGCAGGTGCTGGCGTCCGTCAAGCAGCTCGTGCTGGCGGGAGCGCAGGCGCCGGTCAGTTTCTTTGCCTATCAGAACCTGCCGAGCGACCTCGTCCCGGAGCACTGCGAGACGATCCGGCTCGCCCATCGACACGAGGACGTGACGGCCGCGCTCACGGGGGTTGCAGACGCGCTCGATGCGCCCGCGGGAACAGGTCCGGGCGGACAGCGCCCCGACAAGCCGCAGGGGGATCTGTCCGCCGGCAGCATCGCGCAGCTCCTGGCCGTGCACGCCCCCGAGAACAGCATCATGTCCACCGACTCGGGCGGCGGCGGGGCGGCGTTCCCGCTGCTGCAGCGCTGCCTGCGGCACAGCTGGCTCAACCTGACCGGCGGTTCGATCGGGGACGGTGGTCCCATCTCGGTGGGCGCTGCGATCGCGTGCCCGGACCGACAGGTCTTCGCGCTGCTCGGCGACGGTGGGGCCATGTACACGAACCAATACCTGTGGACCGCTGCCCGCGAGGGCCTGAATATCGTGACCGTCATCTTCTCCAACCGTCAGTACAACATCCTCGAAGTGGAGTACCGGCGGCTCGGCATCAACGAGATCGGCCGTGACGCGGCGAGCCTCTTCGACCTCGGCAACCCGGACCTCGATTGGGTGGCCCTCGCGGCGGCGCAGGGCGTCCCCGGAGCGCGGGCAACGACCTGCGAGGAGTTCGACGCCGCGCTCGGGAGCGCGCTGGCGAGCGACGGCCCGTACCTCATCGAAGCGGTGGTCTGAGCCCGCTGGTCCGAGGCATCCGGCCATGAGGCCATCCTCCGCTCCCGGTCCCTCGGGCGCCATGGAACTGCCGTCGCCGGCGACCGGCGCCGGCACCCGCGCGAACCACCCGTACCACGTCCTGGCGCTCCTGTTCCTGGCGTACACGTTCAGCTTCGTCGACCGACAGATCCTGTCGATCCTGTTCGAGCCCATCAAGCTGGAGATGGGCCTGTCGGACACGCAGCTCGGGTTCCTCGGGGGACTCGCCTTCGCGCTCTTCTACGCAACGCTGGGCGTGCCGATCGCGATGCTGGCCGACCGTAGCGTACGCACCCGGATCATCACCGCATCGCTGGTGGTGTTCTCGCTCATGACGGCGCTCTGCGGTCTGGCGCAGAACTTCTGGCAGCTCGCGCTTGCCCGGGTTGGGGTGGGCGTCGGCGAGGCGGGCGTCAACCCGTCGAGCCACTCGATCATCGCGGACATCTTCCCGCCCGAGCGCCGCTCGACGGCCATGGGCGTGATCGCCGTGGGCGCCAACGCGGGCATGCTCCTCGGCATGGCCGCCGGCGGTATCCTGAGCGCGCTGTACGGCTGGCGGGTCGCCATCATGGCCGTGGGCCTGCCGGGCCTGCTGCTGGCGTTGATCTTCTGGCTGACGGTGCGCGAGCCGGTCCGCGGCGCCTCGGAGCAGCGTTCGGCGGAGGGGAAAGCTCCGCCGATCGGCGAAACGCTGACCTACATGTGGCGCAACAGGGCCATGCGCCACTTGGTGATCGGCTCCATGCTCAAGGGCACCGCGGGGTACGGTCTGGTGTCCTGGATGCCGTCGTTCTTCATGCGCACCCACGAACTGACCGCCGCCCAGGTCGGGCTGCTGCTGGCGGCCGGCATGGGAGTTCTCGGCGGTCTTGGCGCGTTCCTCGGCGGCTACCTGAACGACCGGCTGTCGAAACGCCGCGCGGGTGCGGGGCTGGCCGCCATCGCCGTCATTACCGCCGGCGTGTTTCCGTTCTCCGTGGCGGCCTACCCGGTGGACGACTTCTGGCTTGCCGTGGCTCTCTTTGCGATACCGCTGTTCGGCGGCAACATGTTCCTGGCCCCCGGGCTCGCCGAGGCCCAGCGGGGATGAGGGGCATGCGCGGCTCGCGCCTGACCGGTCGCCGGGAGGAAGACGTTAGTGGTCAGACTGTCGGACCTGCCGGACTACGAGCGCGCACACCTGCTCGAGAAGAACCTCGCACCCCTCGGTCCGACGCCGTGGGTGGCCCCCGGAACGCCGCTGGCGCAGCGCAAGATCGCTCTGGTGACGACCGCGGGCCTGCACCGGCGTGGCGACAGTGCTTTCAATCTGACGGACGCGACCTGCCGCGTTCTCCCGGGCGACTTGACCGGCGCGGACCTCGTCATGTCGCACAGCTCCGTCAACTTCGACCGCTCCGGCTTCCAGGAGGACGTGAATCTGGTCTTCCCCATCGACCGGTTCCGGGAACTGGCGGAAGAGGGCGTCGTGAGAAGCCTCGCTTCGAACCACTACAGCTTCATGGGAGCGGGACTGTTGCCCGAGGCCTATGAGGCGCCGGCCCGGGGTTTGGCGAAGGTGCTGCACCGGGACGGGGTCGACACCGCGTTCCTGACCCCGGTCTGACCCAACTGCACCCGCGCCGTGAGCGCGGTGGCCCACTACCTGGAGGACGCGGGCATCGCCACGACCGGCATCAGTCTGGTGCGCGAGAACACCGAGGCCCTGCGGCCGCCGCGATTCCTGTGGGTCACGTTTCCGCTCGGCCGGCCGCTCGGCATGCCGGGCGACGCCGCGTTTCAGCGGCGCGTCGTGCTCGCGGCGCTGGCGCTGCTCGATGCGCCGAACGGGCCGGTGCTGGCGGACTATCCGGAGGATGTGCCTGACGCCGGCGCGAGCGGGGCGGTGGCGTGTCCGGTGAGTTTTCCGGTGCGCGTGGCGCAAGACGGAAGCTGGGCCGCGTCGCTGCGCGCAGAGGTCGATCTGCTGAAACCGTGGTACGCGCTGTCGCTCGAGCGCCGCGGACGCACGACGGTGGGGCTCGCCGGCGCGCCGGTCGAAAGGCTTGCGGAGCAGTTCGGAGGATTGCTCGACGGAGGTGGGGCGCCGGAGGGCTTCGAGGCACTGCAGGACACCAAGCGCGCCCTGGAAGACCTGAAGGCGTTCCACCAAGAGGCCGTGACCGCACAGCCCGGAGACATGCCGTGGCGGGAGGTGCGTCGTGTGCTCTGGCGGGAGACGGTGCTGGGGGAGGGCATGATCGTGTTGCGGGACCGCCTCGAGGCGACCGGGAATCCGATGCTGCGGGCTTTCACGCGGATCCTCGTGCCGCGCGGGGCGCTCGAGGACTGAAGCCCGCGGGCCGAAGGCGGGCGCTGCGCACCGAAGTCTGGCAGTATGCGACGCCGCCCGGCTACGGGATGACACACCAGAAACGGATCACTGACAGGAGAGACCATGCTGAAGCTGCACTTCGCGCCCGGTTCCCGCGCCGGCCGGATCGTCTGGCTGCTCGAAGAACTCGGGTTGCCCTACGAGATGAACAAGATGGCGTTCCACCCGAAGGACCTGAAGTCCGACGAACACCGGGCGCGCCATCCGCTCGGCAGGGTGCCCGTGCTGGACGACGGCGACGTTCGGATCTTCGAATCCGGCGCCATCGTGGAGTACATCCTGGAGCGTCACAAGAACGGCGGCCTCAAGCCGGCGGTGGACGCCCCGGAGTTTCCGATGTACCTGCAGTGGTTCCACTACTGCGAGGGCATGGTGATGCCGCCCGTGAACACGATCATCGTGCAGACCGTGCTGCTGCCGCCGGAACGTCGTGACGAAACCGCACTCGGGCAGGCGCAGCGCCTGTTGACGCGATCGCTCGCACCGGTCGATCAGAACCTCGAGGGCAAGGACTACCTGATCGGGGACTTCTCGGCGGCGGACGTCATGCTGGGCCACGCCTGCTTCATGGGCAACCGCCTCGGCTGCGTGACCGACGAGATGACGAACCTGAAGGCGTACGTGGAACGCATCACGGCGCGCTCGGCGTTCCAGACGGCGATCAACATGCAATAGCGTGGCGGGGTGCCCTGGCACCCCGGGCGTTCGCCCGTATCGATGGCCTGCACGATTCGGGCACGGGCCGCCACAAGGGCGGCCCCTACCATCTCTCCGACATGTACAGGGGACGGGCTTGTCCCGTCCCGTCCCCAGGGGCCGCCGGGCGAGCCGTGCTTCAGGACTCGTCGCCGTCGAGGAAGCACTGCAGGCCCGCGTCGCCGAGCCAGTCGGTGACGCGTTGCCGGTCCGCATCGGACAGCGTGTGGCCGATCCTGTCGAGAATCATCTGCCGCGACTGTTCCGGATAGGGGCGCGAGAGATAGCTGACGTCCTCGCCGTAGACCTGCGCACGGCACGCTTTCGCGCCGGCCTGCTGAGCGGCCCGATTGGCGAGCACGTAGGGCTGGTAAGTCGCGGTCATTTCGTCCAGGACGAAGCGGGCGAAGTCCGTTGACGCCGGGAATGCCGCGAGCGCTCCGCTGCCGTCCCAGTCGTCGGCCGAGCCTGCGGAGAACGCCACCACGCGGGGATAGCCCGCGGTGACCTTCTTCGGGTCCGGATCCATGTACGTGTGGGCGCGCAGGCCGCCGAGCACGATGCAGTCCACCGCGCAGGGGCGGTCGCCGAGCAGGTAGCGGGTCCGGCCGAGTTGCGCCTCGGCGGCCTCGAGGATGCGCGCGTACTCCGCCTCCGCGGCCTGGCGCTGCTGTTCGGATTCGGTCCCGGTAGCGCGGCACGCCCGGGGCCCCCAGCCGCGCACGCGCTCGGCCACGTCGGCCAGGCCGTCGGCGATGCGCAGGGAGGCGAACAGGGCACTGTCGGGGTAGTGCCAGCGATAGTGGACCATGGTGCGGGCGATCCACTCGTCGAAGTACTCCTCCACGACTTGTACGAGGACCCCGATGGGACCGTCCGGGAACATCCTGCGGTGCGGGAAACGGGCGTCGAGGAGATGCATGAGCGGGGTGGTGTCCCCGATCATCCAGTTTTCCGGCGTCTGCATCACGGGCACCTGGTGCGTTCCCGACCGGCTCTCGATGTTCGCCGGATCGTGCCGGTTCTTGTCGCGCATCTCGAAGTCGAGCCCGTAGAAGATGCACGCGGCCTCGAGCTTCCTCGTGAAGTAGCTCATTTCGCCGCCGTAGATGACGTAGGGGTTGGTCACGAGGTTCTCCGCTGGTGTGGTGGTGGGGTCCGCGCGAGGCGTCAGCCGTGGTAGAACGGTTGCCCCGCATCCCGCAGCCAGATACGCACCAGGTGCCTGCGGCGTTCCGTGTCGGCGGCCCAGGTCATCGGGCTGGCCAGGGGTGTGCGCATGACGGTGGACATGGTTCTGTCGGGCGGGGAGCGCGTCAGTGGTCTGACCTTATTGTGCCGCAGACGTCTCCCGAAGGGGCGGGTCGTCCCCTGCGGCGGGCAAGTGGACGGTGGCGCTCGTATGACGGGTATAATCACGTTAGAGTGTGTCGAGAACTATGAGGTTTTTTGATGCAGATTCAGAAACTGGTCGAAGACGAGGTGTTCTCGCCAAGCTTGGTGGCGGACGAGCTGCGCACCACCAAGGGCGAGATCGCAAGAACGCTGGGGCTTGGGAAGGATGCGTTCACGCGCCGGTCGAGGATCCGGGCGCGCAAGTCGCAGACCCGGCTGCGGCAGATGGTGGAGATCATCAACCGCGTCGAGGGGGACACAGCTTCTCCTCTGGGCGCCTATGCCTGGTTCCGTAGCGCGCGGCTTCCGGGTTTCGGGGGCGCGACGCCGGACCTGCTCGTGCGGGAAGGTAAGGGTGACGATGTGCACGCCTACCTCGACCGCATTGCGGCGGGAGGTTATGCCTGACGGTCGGTATC
Organism: Candidatus Azotimanducaceae bacterium; assembly: GCA_965248075.1. GTDB lineage: Bacteria > Pseudomonadota > Gammaproteobacteria > Pseudomonadales > Azotimanducaceae > VXNE01. Next base: position 708,605 of record CBDFIL010000002.1, read on the forward strand.
GCTGATGCGGTTCCGTGGCGTAGTCTACCGAGCGCACAACCCCCAGTGGGCCTGGACACCGCTGTCGGGCGAGGGCGCGCGCCGCTACGGGGGGCGTTTCAACCGACGCGGCGTTCCCGCGCTCTACTGTTCGCTGTCACCGGTCACCGCAATTCGAGAGGCGCAGCCGATCGGACGGCCGATGCAACCGCTGACGCTTTGCGCCTACGAGGTCGACGCGGAGCCGGTGTTCGACGCCGAAGATCGGACGACATTGCAGCGGGCGCGTGCGGATCCGTCCGACCTGGCGTGTCCAGCCTGGGAAGCCGACATGCTCGGCGGCGCGGTGCCCGCGTCTCACCGTCTCGCGGTGCAATTGACAGCAGCGGGTTACGTCGGCATGCGGGTGCGGAGTTTTGCAGTCGGCGCCGACAGGCGGGACCTGAATCTCGTCATGTGGCGGTGGGGAGAGGACCGCCCGACTCGTGTCGTGCTGATCGACGAGGAGGACCGCCTTCGGCGCCCATGAGCTGTCACGTGCGGGCGCTCGGCGCCGTAGTTGGCGAGGTTGGCTGCACCCGCACCGACGCTTGCGCGGTGGCTGCGCGCCGCCGCGCCAGTTCCTCGAGGATCTCGGCGTGGCGCTGCCGGGTCAGCCGGTAGTGCGTATAGCACCAGATGGAGACGAAACCGAAGGCCGCGACGATGGGGCCGTACACCACGCCCAGGTTCACCAGCGTTTCCGGTGGCACGTCGGCTGCCGTCCTGATGTGCGCGCCCCGGGGCCAGGAGATGAGGTCGAGCGTGACGCCGGCGATGACGTTGCCGATGCCCGAGGTGGCCTTCGCCGAGAAGGAACTGGCCGCGAAGAAGATGCCCTCCTGGCGCTTGCCGGTCTCGTATTCGTGCTCGTCGATGATGTCGGCCACCATCGAGCCGAACGCCACGTTGGCCTGCACCGTGGAGGCGCCCTGGATGACCTTGATCACGACCAGGAGCGAGATCAGCAACGGCTCGCCGTTGTCCGGGAACCAGTCCATGAGGCGCGCCACGATGGGGGTTGTCTGCCAGAAGGCCCACGAGAGTCCGCCGAAGATCAGGCCCGCCTTCTTGCCGAAGCGGTTGAAGAAAGCCGGGCAGAAGAAGGACCCCGTCAGTACGCCCACGGGATAGGCACAGATCACAAGCAGGATCGACGCGCGGTCGAGTTCCCAGAAGTAGGTGAACACGTACAGGTCCAGGCCGCCGTTCACCCCTACCATGACGAAGACGACGAGCACGCCGAAGAACAGCCAGCGGAACGAGCGGCTGCGCATCGCGGCGATGATGTCGAGGAGGACGCGCCAGAGGACCTTGCCGAGGCCGAGCCGCGGTGCGGCGGGCGCGACGGGCAGGAACGGAATCGCGGCCCGCGTTCCCCAGCCGCTCCAGAAGATGGTCACCCCCATCAGACCCGCCAGCAGCAGAGCGAAGCCCGGATAGGCGCCCGCGTTGAGTTGGCCGTTCTCGAACTCCGCTGTCGGCGCGAAGAAATAGAGGAACGCGACGGCGAACGTGAACAGCACCCCGACGTTGGCGAAGAACATCCGGTAGCCCACCAGCTTGGAACGCTCGTCATAGTCCTCGCTCAGCTCGGCGCCCAGTGCGATGTGGGGCACGTGGTAGAGCGACATCGAAGTGCGGGTGGCGTTGGAGAAGACGAGCAGCCAGAGGAACATCCCGAATTCGCTGGCGACCAGCGGGTTGAACAGGAGATAGAACGACACCATCAGCGGCAGGATGGATGCGTACATGAACGGGTGGCGGCGTCCGTGACGCGACTTCCAGTGATCCGACAGGGACCCGGCCAGGGGATCGGTAAAGGCGTCCACCACCAGGGCGATCCCGACCGCGGCGCCGGCCAGCGACCCCGACATGCCGAGCACCTGGTTGTAGTAGAAGATCAGGAACGTGCCGTAGGCCGCGCCGAAGAGTCCCTCGGCAGCCTGGCCGACGCCGAATGCCAGCTTCATGTCGAAGCCGAGTCTGCCCGGTAGCGGCATCGCTGCCCCCTTCCCTGCATGGTTGCCGCCGCGGGCGATGTAGGGGACACCCTTGTGGTGTCCCGTGCCGAATTCACGCACGGCCCTCGCGCGGGCGATGCGGACCGCGCCGCCGCCAAGCTACAGCAACAACGCCACCCGCGACACCAGCCAGTAGGACGCGACCGTCCCCATCCCGTAGAGCGGCGCACGGACGACCCAGCGGGGCAGCTCCACCTGCGTTCGCCGCAGGATCGCCACCAGCGCCAGGGCCGCCGCGACGATGATGAGCTGCCCGATCTCGACGCCCACGTTGAACAGGAACAGCGCCCACAGCGCGCCCGCCTTCGGCAGCCCGATGTCCGCGAGCGCCCCGGCGAAGCCGAAGCCGTGCAGCAGGCCGAACACGAGCGCGACGATCCAGGTGTGCTTGGCGGTGATCGTCCCTTCCGCGCCGCGCAGGCGCTCCACGGCGAGGAACACGATGGACAGGGCGATCACCGCTTCCACCGGCGCCTGGGACAGCCGGACCACTTCCAGCGCCGAGAGCCCGAGCGTGATGCTGTGCGCCACCGTGAAGCCCGTGATCGTCTTGATGAGCACCGACGGCTTCGAGATGAAGAACATCAGGCCGATCACGAACAGGATGTGGTCGAAGCCGAGCAGCAGGTGCTCGATGCCGAGGATCAGGTAGCCGAGCACCTGCGGGCCCTGGCCGGCTTCGATGACGAAGTACGGATCCTCCGGTCTCAGCAGGCGCGAGATGGACGTGCCGTCGGCGAGGGCGACGTTCACCAGGACATCGGTGAGCGTGCGCGACAGGCCCTCGATGCCCACGCGATGTCCGATCAACCCCGCTTCGCCGCAGTCCGCCCGCCACTGGTGTATCAGGGCGGCGCGCTGCACGTCCGCGACCTGCTGCAGTTCCAGCGTGCAGTGCTCGGGCAGGTCGGGTTCGAGGGGCAGCCGTCGGTCGCCGACGAGCGGCTGTTTCCAGAGGACGTCGAAGACGTGGCCCTCGGCCTCGGTGATGCCGAGATAGGCCGGTCGGACTTCGTGCCCCTGCACGGCCACCGCAAGCAGGACGCAAACCAGGGCGGCCCATTTCGAATTCACGCCTGACCCCTCGGCGGGCGCCTGTAGCGCCCCAGGGCCGTCCCCGGCGCTTCGCTTCGCTGCGCGCCGGGTTCGCCTCCGGCCCAGCCCCGCCGTCCTCGCAAGGAACATCCGCCACCGGTCACTTCGTTCCCTGTGGCGTCTGTTCCATGCGAGGGGACGCCCTTGTGGCGTCCCGTTCCGAATTCATGCACGGCCCACCGCGGGCGACCACAAGGGTCGAGCGGGCGCCTGTAGCGCCCCAGGGTCGTCCCCGGCGCTTCGCTTCGCTGCGCGCCGGGTTCGCCTCCGGCCCAGCCCCGCCGTCCTCGCAAGGAACATCCGCCACCGGTCACTTCGTTCCCTGTGGCGTCTGTTCCATGCGAGGGGACGCCCTTGTGGCGTCCCGTTCCGAATTGATGCACGGCCCACGACGGGCGACCACAAGGGTCGCCCCTACAGCCCTCGTCGAAGTAGCGGCCCGGTTTCACTGTGCCGGCGACGGCTCTGCCGGCACGCCCCCGGACTGTAGCGGCAGCCCGGCCCCGTCGATCGGGGTCGCCGGGATCTCGATCTCGACCCGATACTGGGCTGCCAGCGTCTCGTAGTAGCGTTCGTTGGCGTCCGATCGGCGCTTCGCGTCGTAGTCCGTCGCGACCCGCGCGCGCACCTCGCCGAACGTGGGCAGGCGGCTCGGCGTGCGTCGGTCGATGTGCACGAGGTGAAAGCCGTAGCCGGACTCGACCGGGCCGAGCCAGCCGTCGCCCTCGAGTTTGGGCAGGGCCATGGAGAACACCGTGCCGAAGTCCTTGCGTACGTCGGCGACGGTGACGTGCGCGTAGGTACGTCGCAGCATGAAGGGATCGCCGATGGTGCGCCAGTTCTCGTCGTTCACCTGTGCCAGGGCGGCTGCGGCGTCTTCCCGCGCCGTGGCGCGCCGGTCCGGGCTGAAGTAGGCATGGGAGAACGTGAAGCGGGCCGGCACCCGGTAGCGCTCCCGGTCCGCCTCGAAATACTCCGTCAACTGGGGCTCGGTGGCCGGCTCGAGGAGCGCCAGGTCCTCGGTCAGGAACGTGAGCTTCTGCGCCAGCCGACGCCGGACGATGACGTCGTTGTCGTCGAGCCCCATCTTGAGGGCCTCGCGCACCAGCATCTCCTCCCGCACGTGCGCGTCGACCAGCCCGCTGAGTTCGGCCTCGGTGGGGGCACGGCCCATCTGTGCGCGCCACTGGTCGGAAAGGCGGGCGATGTCGAGCCGCCCGACGCGCACCACGTCGTCGCCGGCGTCCGGCCGCATCGCGTCGATGGCGAAGATCGCGACGCCGAGGAGCAGGAACAGGACGAGCGGGTCCTTGAGGTGTTTCATGGGATCACGGTACCTGGCGGAGAGTGGCGAGTCAGCGCATCTCGAAACCGCCCGCGACGTTCAGCGCGATGCCGCTGACGTTGGGCGCGGTGGCCAGAAAGACGGCCGCCTGTCCCATGTCCTCGACCGTCTGCGGTCGCCCGAGCGGGATGATGTCCTGCATGCGCTGCTCGAACGACTCGTTGCTCGCGTTCGCCATCAGGTGGTCGGACCACATGGCCGTGCCGACCATCCCGGGGCAGAGGGCGTTGACGCGGATGCCGTCGCCGGCGAGCTCCAGCGCGAAGGATTGCGTGATGCCGACGACCGCCCACTTGGATCCGCAGTACGCCGCCATCGAGGGCGCGCCGCGCTTGCCGGCGATCGAGGCCGTGTTCACGATGGCGGCGTCGTCGGAGGCGCGCAGGCTCGCCGTGGCGGCGCGCGTCATGAGGAAGACGCCCTTCACGTTGACGTCGAAAATCTTGTCCCAGCGCTCTTCGGAGAAGGTCTCGAGTGGGCCGCTGTCGACGACGCCGGCGTTGTTGACGAGGACATCGAGACCCCCGAACGCGTCGATCGTGGCGGCGACCGCGGCCTCGCAGGATGCGGAGTCGGTCACGTCGAGGGGCGTGGAGCGGATGTCGCCGAGGGGCGCCAGTTCCTCGACCGTGCGCTCCATTTCGGAGCGCGAGGCGAGTTCGTAGGTCCAGTCCGAGTCGCCGTCTCCGTCCGGCGACAGGCCGAGGTCCGCGATCATCACCGCGTGTCCGGCTTCGAGGAAGCTCTGCGCGATTCCGCGGCCGATGCCGCGCGCGCCCCCGGTGACGAGCACCGTTCTCGTGTTGCCCATGCGTGATCCTCCCGGCGGCGATTATAGGATGGCCGGCAGCGTCCCCGCGACCGGAGCGCCTGCGACGTTGTCGGGTGATTCGACGCGACTCGTAGGGGCGACCCTTGCGGTCGCCCGCGTCGGGACCCTGCACGCATTCGGCACGGGACGGGACAAGCCCGGGACAAGCCCGTCCTACAACGCCCGGCGTCGGGACCCTGCACGCATTCGACGCGGGACGGGACAAGCCCGTCCCCCACCTAGCCGTTCACGATTTTGTGGCATATTTGAGCTGAGAAAACTTTAAGATGCTGATTATAAATGGTTTCTACCGTGACTCAATGGGGGCCTAAACGGTCGTATCTTTCCGTCCGTTAAGATCGAGAGCAGGCAGGCAGTTCCTCCGATATGCGCTGGAAGCCCCGTCTAGCACGGGTTTCAGACGATCAGGAGGGTAACCGCAACTTGGGAGCAACGTTTGAGCTTGGTCGCACGAGGATCGCCCAGGCAACGCACTCGTGCCGAACCTCAGTCTCGTTCCTCAAGACCTGCAGGCACCTGACGCCACGAAAGCGGGCTCTCCCCCCAAGCCCGTAGCGCCGACGAAGCTGCATTGGTTCAGGTTCATGGCCGCGCGACGGAGTACTGCGTCATCGAACGATGCGCAGCCAAGGTCGGCGTCGTGAAACGGTGAGGGGTCCTTCACGGCCCAGACCTGTTCGCCCTCGCGGCGCCCGCGATGGAAGCGAGGGGTGCAACTTCCCTTCTGCGAGGGAGCCATCAAGGAACCGTGGCGGGTCCGGGGGCATCGCTCACACGCTGACCCGGATGATTGGCGTGCTATAGGGAGGACTGAATCAGGCCCCAGAGCCAGTTTCCGATCACCACGGCGACAACGGACACAGCTAACCCCAGTAGGCCCTTCCCGAGCCGTTTCGCTCGATTCCTCAAGCTGGCGGAGTCGATACAGGCAAGGCCCTTGCTCGAAATCTCGATGCCCCTCTCGTTGAGCAAGTAGCCCCTCGCGACCAAATCGCGGACCTCCTGCTCGGCCCTTGGCCCTTGACTGATGCGGTCAGCCAAGCCCCCCACCGTCAAGCCCGGTCGCGCGTATGCGCGCTCCAGGATTCTCAGCTTGAGGTTGTTCACTCTGATCTGCTCGCGTTCGCGCACGTCACGCGGAGTCTCGCCCCGCTGGGACGGTGGTGTCGACCACCGGATCGCGCTATGCGCTGCTGGAGGGGGCAGTTCGTCTGCGAGAGGATGGCCAAGGTGGATCGCCCTCTGGCCCCGCTGTTGCGCGACCGGACGTTGCTTCGCCGCACTACAATGCCCATCGTCCCCTCGCGCCGGTAAGCGGCACCGGCTGCGTTCGAGCCACGGACCCGGATGCGATGTCATCCCCCCTGCTAGGGGACCCACTCGCTTGGCCTCGGACGGGTCGCTGGCCCGGCAAGCAGCCAGAAGGGAACGCCTCCTCCACGCCGACGCGGGGCTCGGGCCCCTCCACTTGGACCGGAATGCCGATATGCCAACAACGGAACTCTCGAAGCTGGACGTAGCCCGTCGACAGTTGGCCGTCGCGATTCGGCTCTTCTTCGACGATCTGGATCCCGTGTCCGTCTTCACGCTTGCAGCGAACGCCTGGGAAATCGTGGATGTGCTCTGCCGTCGTCAGCGTGTACAGAGCCTCTCGGAGGAGACCGCGCACCATCTTCCGACCGACCTGTCGCTCAAGCATGACTTCGTCAACCAGCCATACCGGAACTTCTTCAAGCACGCGGACAGAGACCCCGACGGCACCGTCCGGGATTTCGGCGACGAGAAGAACGACCCCATGCTGATGCTGGCTGTGGAGGATCTACTGCGACTCCAGGATGCAAAGCTGGTCGAGTGTCAGATCTTCCAGACCTGGTACCTCGGTGTCTATCCGGAGAAACTCGCTCCAGAAGCACGGAAGAAGGTTCTCCCCGCAATCGACCGAGCACTGCCCGACCTGGCGCGAAAGCCCCGATGGACCCAAAAGCGGATGGGGAGAGAACTGCTGAAACGGGCCGATGCGGATGCCAACCTGTTAGCCGACCCGTTGACCGATACGTCGGAGATGCTTCGCTGGCACGCGTCCGACCGCTTTTCTCCATAGATTCGGGGAAGCGGTGGCGATGTGCCGGATGGCCTTTCAGTACAAGCGCGATGCGGTGCCGGTGGGCTGCCGGCAAAACGGAGCATCTGCCCGAGGCCGAGTGCCCCGCGCTCGCTACGCCGGAGGCAGGGCAATTCGGCCCTCTCCTCTTTCGGTGGCATACTCCCGTCGTGATGAGGTCGAGAAGGGTCTTGGGCGTAGTGTGCGTGTCCGTGGTTGCGGGCTGCGCGACGCCGATGCCCGTGTTGACCGACTTCTCCGAGATCAAGGCAGAGGTCCGGGTGCCATACGACGCGATCGCCGGCCCCTCGTTCGACGATGCACTCCAGTCGGCAAATCCAGTGGCCGCAGAACATTGCGGGAGCATGGGGAAGGACACGGTGTACCTGTCCGGGCGGGGGGAAAGCGAGTACGCAGGCTCGATCGTTACCGACGGGAGCAGCTACGGCGGAGGCGTCAGTTCGACCAACATCTACGCGACCGAGTACGTGTTTCTCTACAGGTGCGAGTCGGCGGGGCTAGCGAATCACGGCCATCCCCGGTAGCAGGGGGCTCGAAGCAGGCGTGCCAACCCTAGAGACGACGTTTTACAGGAAGTTCGGCGAGACATCCGAGGCCGCCCAGCTGTTGGAGACTGAGTTGGGGACGCTGCTCCTGACTCACGATTGCGTAGATGCGGGTCTCCTTCAGGAGTCGGATCCAATCAGGGCGACCGCAATCTACGACCGGATCAGCAAGCACACCCTGGGGCGACTGATCCAACGCCTTGGTGCGGTCGCGGACTCCGTGGCGGATCTTGAGCCGGTGCTCACGAGCGCGCTGCACGCACGCAAACGACTGACACACTCCTTCTATCTGCAGCACAACCTCCGTCGCAACTCCGATGACGGTCGCGCCGTGATGTTGCGCGACCTAGACTCGATGCACGAGAGCTTGCTGGAAGCCTACAAGGCCGTGCTGCTTCTCTCCGGAGTCGACTTGGAGAAGGAGGTTGCCGAGCATGGGGACAGCCCCCTGCCGACGGGATACCTGCCGATCCGGACAGCACACCGGCTGCCGCGTCGAGACGGTAACTAAGCTAGGGTAAGGCCGACACCACGTACCGACGCGTACGAGCGGCGGGGGGCCCCGAAGCCCGCGGCCCAGCTAGTAGGGCGGTGGAGCGCTTCGGCCAAGCTGACCACCCCCCATGCGACCAGTGCCGCCGCGCGGACTTCTCCATGGTCGCCAACCGCCAACTCAGCCACCTGTGGCTCGGGCTATCCGCGATCCCGTGGTGGCACCGCGAAGCGCTATGCCCCCCGCCGTCATCCAAAGACTCCTGCACCGGCCCCAGTCTCCCTGGCGCGCGAGATCGGTATGTGCGAGATGACGCACTGCCCGTCGGGGCGATGTCCCATTGATCCGAGCAGAAGGGTTGTGGCGTGATGGAGTCGGGTGCGACGGGAATGCCGCAATCTACAGCAACGAACGCAGGGAGCTTGCGCGCAATAACCGAACCACGGATGCCGACCTCTCTGCCAAGCACTGTGGACCGCAGCGACTTCCGGTTCGTCGCCATCGACGCAGCCGGTGCCGCATGGCGGTGGATTGACGACAAGATGATCTGGGTGCCCGGCACCGGGAGCATTGGCGACAGTGACCAGGAGGCTGGCGGATGCGACGTGCTCCATTGACGGCAATAGCGCTCGTCCTGGCGTTGGCACCTGCGGTAGCCGAGACCTACCGGAGCATCAATGCGCGCCTTACGACCGCGCGGACTACCGCTATTCGCAGTCGCTGGAGACGAGGATCGTCGCCTCGATCGGCAAGGTTTACGGTCCCTATACGGGCGCCTGTTTCAGAAGTGCCCGCGAGACGGACATCGAGCACATGGTGGCGACATCGAAGGCCCACGACAGCGGTCTGTGCGCCGCGCCGCCGTCGGTGCGGACCGAGTGGACGCCTGCGCTCAACGCGTGCTGGTTCGTCCACGCAGGCGGGGGACACCCTTCCAAGGATACCGATCCGGCAGTGGTCAGGGGGAGTAGCCTGCGTCACGGGCCGCAGCCCAGGTGGCGCTTAGGCGCCGGGACTCAGTCAGCCGGGCCCGGCGTGGGAGTTCGCCACGTACGCGTGCAAAGGTGGCCGCGGGGTCGCTGTCGGCATCCAGTTCCTGGAGCACCCGAATCGACGCGTACCGCATCCCCGCGAGGTCCAGTTGGCGTGCGTTGTGCTTGATGATCGAGACATCCTCTCCGGACGGTACCGTGGGGAGATACGCGCCCAACATCCACTCGTAGAGGGCATGCCCGCCGGCGTCTTCCTCCAATCGCTGATGCGCGAGCGAGTTTGCCTGGAGGAGCACGCTGCTTTCACTCCAACCATTGGCCGTCAGCCATTGATTGGCCGGGACATGGCGGATGGTACTCCCGTCCTCCGTGAGGAGCAGGGTCCGTTGGGTGACGACCGCCTCGGCCACCATGGCGCGGTCGATGTCCTTGCGCGGGCCGTCCCTGTCCGTGAAGAGATCGGCTGGCATCACCAGACTTAGCTCCAGTTTGGCGTTTTCCTGGTCGTCCGTTAGTGGCACGCGCTGAAGAAATCCATCAGGACGGTCGAGTTCCTTCATGAACCAACTCTGCGCGGTAGCTCTGACTGCATTGAGAATCTGCCTTTTGGCAGCAATCGGGATCGGGCGCCGTTGCAGTTCCCGCGCCCACCTGCGCACCTCGGAGGACCCCACGCACCGCCCGGTCTCCTCAGCCGTCGCGTTCAACACGGTCAGCTTCCGCACGCCATCGTCGACCATGGACATGTTCATGCGTCGCTGTGGCGGATCACCGAGGTTGTTCGAGTCGTGTACGACGCCTTCGAGTCGCGGGGAATCGGGACGCATGGCCTATTCGCTCTGCGCTCAGCCAGATGGCCGACGCGGAGGCTCGTATGGCGCGTAGCGGGACGCTTCAGAGACTGGGTTCTCGGTTTCGATTACCGGAGAGTCATAGGCCGCCATCAGCTCCTCGATCATCGCCTCGTCCAGGCCTGCGTCGCGGAGAATCTGCGGGTACGAGTCTCGAAGCCGCTGCTCGCACATCTGGGCGCGGGTAGCCTCCTGCGCCTGCTCTGCGGGCTCGGAGGGGGCCGTAACCGCAGGAGATCGCGGCGGCGCATCGGAGGTGGTGTGGCCAGCTTCACTCCGTCCGATCCCGTATGCTGCGGCCCACGTCCTTTTTCGCGCGTCATCGACCATGTCGACTCCTGGCTACCTTCAGGAACGGGGCTATGGTAGCGCGACTGACCCCGGCGGGCGATATTGGCGCATGCTGCAGGGGACCCCACGCCCCCTACGACATCGCCATGCTCGAGAAGCACATGGCCAGCCAACAGCTTCGTGATAGGGCGGGTACCGGCTCAGAAAAGACCATGGATACGAAGTCCCGGGGGTCCGATGCACGCTGGCCATCATCGCTCCCGCACCCGACTGACGGCGTGACTACATCCCGACCCCATCGAGGGTGCCCCTGAGCAATTTGGCGGTCGCGCCATCGCCTGCACCTGGGACCTCATCAGGGCGAAGCGGCGCCGCATGAGCCAGCCAGCTTCGCCGCGTGTTCGGAGTTGGACTTCGGTCGCTACCGCTCCCTGCGCCAACCCCGAACACGCTGAGATCGACGAGACCGCCTTCTCAACGGGGCGCGCTTGCGAAAAAGTGCGCAATTTTCGTTTGTCAGAAGTGCGCAATTTTCGTCTGACATTGACAGCGTACCCCCCCCTCGGCATATCCCCCAGTGGCAGGCCCCAGGGGCAGCCGGGATGCGAGTACAATTCCACCCGGCCTCTGCGCCAGCGCTCTTTACAAGCTAGTCCCCTGCACATCGTTTCGCCCCGCAGAAGCGCGGGGATGCTCCGATGCTTCGAGATAGGGCTTGGATTTGCCCTGACGGCCGCCCGCACGCGCGGGCGGCATCCCCGCGCGTGCGGGCGCGCGGACGGCGCCTTGAAAGCCAGAGGAGCGGCCTCGGCGGCATCCCCGCGCGTGCGGGCGCGCGGGGATGCGCCGCCGTCCTCGAACCCATAGCTCTTGAGATCCTTGGGTAGCCCCGCAGTTGCGCGGGCATGCCCGATGCTTCGAGGTCAGCCGCTGATTTCGCCTTGACGTTCCCCCTGCGCGCGTGGGCGCGCGCGGGGATGCGCCCGACGGCATCCACCTCGCGCTTGACGCATTCTGGGTAGCCCCGTGTGTACGCGGGGATGAGCCCCGGGTTGCGCGTGACTCAGTCGCGGCCAGCGTGGGTGCCCCACGCCCGTGGCTCCACGCGATCCAGTGCCCGCAGCAGATCATCCTGGGCGGCCGCGACCACTCTTCGCCCCACAGCGGCCATACCCGAACTCCATGCGGCCCGCTCGACGACGAGCGCGTCCAGCACTCTCGCGTTCAGATCCGCCCCAGCCATCGCGCCGGGCGCCTCAGTGCGCCTCGTCGAGCCAGTCTGGACCGTACTTGGCGTCCGCCAGATCTGTCTTCAACCCGCGCTCGCGGATGAAGTCGGTGTGGCCGCCTTTCTTCAAAGCCATCAGCGTCTCTGCGGGAACATTCAGCTCGCGCATCAGGCGGTAGTACTCTTCGTTGTCCCCGCGGTCCTTTGCGTCGAGCATGTCGCCGACCACCACCAAGTCTCGCGGCAAGGCGTGGCGGTCGAGGCCCGTCACTCTCATGGAACCTCCATCGGTGCGTCTCTCGATCACTGTACCACTCCCGTGTCGCGCGAGCGGCCTATGGTCTTTGGCTCGCACCACAGCCGAGGGACTGCCACGCGCCGCCCTTCCTGTCCCCATTCGTGGACACGGTGCGACGCGGCGGGAGCCCCGAAACCCGCTACCGCAACCGGTCCAGGTGAGGAGCCCCGCCAACCATGCGACCAGTTCCGCGGCGCGGGCTGTCCGCGATCCCGGGTAGTGCCCCCGCCGTCATCTACGGACTCCTCACCCAACCCCAGTCTCCCTGGCGCGCGAGATCGTACGTGCGAGATGTCGCACGGCCTGTCGGGGCGATGTCCCCTTGATCCGAGCAGAAGGGTTGTGGTGTGATGGACGCGAATGCGGCGGGACTGCCGCAACCTACAGCACCGGACAAATGGGGCCTGCGCGCAATGACCGATCTACGGATGCCGAATACTCTGCCAAGCCCGTCGACCGTAGCGACTTCCGGTTCGTCGCCATCGACGCAGCCGGTACCGCATGGCGGTGGATTGACGAGATGATCTGGGTGCCCGTCGCCGGGAGCATTGGCGACAGTGACCGGGAGGCCGCGGGATGCGACGTGCTCCATTGATGGGCGCGGGGCATGAGGTGGCTCGTATGCATCGTGGCGCTAGCCCGCATTTCTCACCAGGGGCCGTGATGATCGCGGAGGATTTTGGTCCTGTGCGCGTGCTCGCGACCGAGAGCATAGCGGGGACTACGGTTGAGGGAGCACGTGCGCGCACGGGGCCAAAAGACCCGCGAGGGCGCGGCCAGCGCAGTCCGTAATCGGCACGATCATCGACAATCGCGGTCAACTTCGTGAAACCCAAGAGCTTTTTGACGCCGACAAGCGGCCTGGTGAGAAATGCGGGCTAGCCGTGCGCCTCGACTTTGGGAAGTAGTTGAGGACGTTGCCGGTCTTGTGCATCCAGCAGCGCTGGTCGCGGGTCTCTGGATAGACCTGCGACAGCGCCGACCAGAAGCCCAGCGCACCGTCACCCACCGCCAGCTTCGCCGGCCGCGTGAAGCCGCGCTGCTGCAGACCCAGCAGCACCTCGCGCCAGCTCTGCGTAGACTCCCGAACACCGTCCTCGATGGCCAGGAAGTGCTTGTCGCCACGGGCGTTCACGCCGATCACCACCAGCACGCACAGGCGGCCGTCGTCGCCGCGCAGACCGCTGTGGATGCCGTCCGCCCACAGGTACACCCACGCGTCGTCGAGCGGCCGCCGGCACCACTCCCGGTACTGCTCGTCCCAGACGCGCTTCAGTCGGCTCACCACGTTCGCCGACAGCCCGCGGGCCGCCGCCTCGCCAACCAAAGCCGCCACAGCCTGACGCATCTTGCCCGTCGACACCCCGTGCAGGTACAGCCACGGAACGGCCGCTTCGACACTCGCACTGCGACGCACGTACGGCGGCACCAGGGCAGATCGGAACGGCTCCACCGCTCCAGACCGGCTGCGCGCCTTCGGCACCCGCACGTCGACCGCGCCGATCCCGGTCAGAATCTGTCGTTCTGGAAGGTGGCCGTTGCGTACCACCCGGCGCCGACCGTTCGCCAGCTTCTGCTCCTCGAACGCCCCCAGGTACTCCTCGAACTCCGCCGTCACCGCCGCCTCGATCAGCCGCCGCGCGCCACTGCGCAGAAGGTCGGTGAGGGGATCGGAAACCTCTGCTGGCGCCGCCAGCGAAACCACTTTATCTTTGCTCATGTGCGGTGTGCTCGCCTCGCTGAAACCGTGACATCGTCAACTCGATTTCAGCAGAGACACGCCGCCACGACTCAACTCATCCGTACACCAGATTCGACCATGGCTCGGAGAACACCAGATGACTGCTACCGACTCTTCCCACCTACCGGGCAAGCTGGGCAATCCCGACCTCACGCTCGCCACCGATCCCCGCCTGGATCCGGCCCTGATCCCCTTCCTTGCCGGGATGGGCGAGGCGGTGTTTCAGCCTCCGGCCGTCGGTCCGGACTCGTCGTACGAAGAGGTGGTCGCCTACGCGTCGGCGATGGAGGCGGAGGTCGACCCAATCTTCGAGGAGATCTTCGGCGCGCTGGCGCCGGTGGAGGGCGTCCGCCGGCGCACGGAGGTGATCGAGGGCGTCGACGGCAACGACATCGCGCTCTTCATCCATGAGCCCATGGACCGGGACGGCGTGTTGCCGGGCATCCTGCACACGCACGGCGGTGGCATGGTCATGTGCGCGGCCGCCGACCCCCAGTACGTGCGCTGGCGCGACGAACTCGCGGCGTCCGGGCTCTGTGTCGTCGGCGTCGAGTTCCGCAACGGCGCCGGCAAGCTCGGCAACCATCCCTTTCCGGCCGGGCTCAACGACTGCGCCACCGGCACGCGGTGGACGTACCGCAACCGGGATGCGCTCGGCATTTCCCATATCGTGGTTTCGGGCGAGTCAGGCGGAGGCAACCTGTGTTTCGCCGTCGCATTGAAGGCGAAGCGGGAAGGCTGGGTCGACGAGATCGCCGGCGTCTACTCCTGCTGCCCGTACATCGCGGGCACGTTCGACCCGGCGCCGCCGGAACTCGTGTCCTGGCGCGAGAACGGCGGCTACCAGCTCGACCCCAGGATGTGCCAGGCGTTCGTCAAGGTGTACGACCCCAGTGCGGAGCACCTGCACGATCCCCTCGCCTGGCCGAGCCAGGCGCGGGTGGAGGAGCTCGCAGGGCTTCCGCCGCACACCGTTTCGGTCAACGAGCTCGACCCACTGCGGGACGAGGGACTGATCTACGCGCGGCGCCTCATGGAGGCCGGCGTGCCCTCGGCGAGCCGCACCGTCAACGGGACATTTCACGGGGCCGATACCGCGGCTCTGGTCCAAGTACCGCACGTCTATCGGGCGACGATCCGCGACATTCAGGGGTTCGCGGCGTCGTTGGGGTAAGAGCGCGATGGCCGCTGGATGACCGCAATCGCGCACGCGCTGCGCTGTGCTTTCGTCGGGCCATCCTGACCGCCGCCGCCGCGGCGGCGGACGAGAGCGCGGGCCATGCGCACGAAGGGGCGCATCCGCACAGCGGATTCATCGAGGAGGTCGTCGTGATCGGTACGGCCATCAAGGGCACCCCGATCGACTCTCCGTTCGCCGTGACGTCGATGGACCGCGACCGCCTGGAAGCCGGCGGGTCGCCGACGTGGTCGGACTTCTTCAAGAAGCTCGGCGCGAGCCGCGGGGTTGTGGGCGAGCGGTCCAGCGCCTTCAACTCCAATCAGTTCAACGTCGTGGCGGCCAGCGTGGGCAACGTCAATCTGCGGGGCCTCGGTGCCTCCCGAACGCTGGTCCTCTTCAACGGCCGCCGGCAGGTGTACCTGCCGGCCCGGCTTATCGGGGGCCGCTTCGTGGACGTCAACGCCATGCCCCAGATTGCCGTCGAACGCGTCGAAGTGCTGAAGGAAGGCGCATCCGCGCTCTATGGCTCGGACGCCGTGAGCGCGGTGGTGAACTTCGCCACGCGCAAGGATTTCGAGGGCCTGGATCTGTCCGCCGGGCACGAGGCTATCGACGACGCCGGCAACAGCAGGTTCGGTGCCATCTGGGGCCGCGAGTTCGGCTCCGCCCACTTCGTGACGAGTGTCGAACAGGAGAGATACCGCACCCTGCCGGAACGCGCGCGGCCCTATACCCTGGCGTCGTGGCGCCCGGGTCAGCGTGGCGGCTGGTCGTCCTTCGGCAATCCGGGCGCCTACCTGGTCCGGGACGACGGGCGCCGGGTCGTCGTCGTCGTCGTGGATCCGGAGTGCGAAGGGTTCGGCGGCGTGGCCGAGCCCGGCACCTGCCGCTACCGCTACCAGTCGTTCTTCAACCTGATCGAGGAAACGCGCTTCGACCGGCTGTTCAGCGAGCTGAACGGGGCATGGGGCGACACCGGCCAATACCACCTGGAAGCGCTGTGGTCGTCGGTCGAGTCGCCCCGCGTCCGCAGTTCTCCTTCCTATCCGTTCGTCACCCTGTTGAACACGGATGTTCTCGAAGTCGGACCGGACCATCCGGGCCGGGTCGCCCTGTGCGACCGGTTCGGCGCCGAACTCGGTCGCTGCGCGGGAGGCGAGCCGTGGTACTTCCGCGGGCGCTCCATCGGCAACGCCGGGCCCGCCTTCGAGGTGCCGCGCGAATCCGACGTGTTCCGCCTGGCCGGATCGGTCAGCGGCGTCGCGACCTTCCTGGACCGTGCCCACGACTACGACGTGGGCATAGCATATCCTGGTCGCGGAACACGGGGAAGATGACGGACCACGGCACCAGGGCTATTTCACGCTAGTGGCAGGACGTTGATTGGCTGACGCCCTTGTCGGGGACTGGCTTTTTCGTGGTGCATGCCTTATAAGGTGCGCATGGCGGCAGGATTCGACAAGGCGGAGGTGGTCGTCGGGGAGGTGGAGGTGCGGCCTGCGCGAGCGGACGAGCGGCGGCGCTGGGACGCGTTGATGGCGGAGCACCACTATCTGGGCTTCCGGCAGTTCGCGGGCCGCGGGCTGCGCCACGTCGCGGTGTGGCGCGGGCACTGGCTGGCGCTGGTCGGGTGGCAGTCCGGGGCGTTCAAGTGCGCGCCGCGCGACCGCTGGCTGCGCTGGCACCGGTCGGTGCAGTTCCGTCGTCTGCACCTGATCGCCAACAACACGCGGTTTCTGGTCCTGCCGGCGTCGGCGGGCGTGCCGAACCTGGCGTCGCGAACGCTGG
Organism: Candidatus Azotimanducaceae bacterium; assembly: GCA_965248075.1. Lineage (GTDB taxonomy): Bacteria > Pseudomonadota > Gammaproteobacteria > Pseudomonadales > Azotimanducaceae > VXNE01. The sequence goes on from CBDFIL010000002.1 coordinate 725,448, forward strand.
GCCGCAGCCTGCGCCGGCTGAGCGCGGACTGGGCGGCGCTGCACGGCCATCCGCTGGAGCTCGCGGAGACGTTCGTGGACCCGTCGCGCTTCCGGGGGGCGTGCTACGACGCGTCGAACTGGGTGCGGGTGGGCCGCACGAAGGGCTTCGCGCGGCACAACGGCGGCTACACGGACCCGCACGACTGCCCGAAGGAGATGTTCGTGCGACCACTGCGCGCGGACGCGCGGCCGCGGCTGGCGGACCCGGCGGACCGTCCGGAGTGGGCGTGCCGGACGACGCCGGTGCGCTACACGCACGAGGAGCTGCGTTCGCTACGCGGGCTGTTCGCGGAGGTGCCCGACAGCCGCCGCGGCCAAGGCCGCAAGCATCGCCTCGCGACGGTGCTGTCGGTGTGCGCGCTGGCGCGGTTGGCCGGGCAGTACGGCCCGGCGGCGACGGAGCGGTTCGCGAGGAACCTCGACCAAGAGGAGCTGCGCGCGCTAGGCGCGTGGCGCAGCGGCGCGGGGCGCTGGGTCCCGCCGTCGGACTCGACGGTCTGCCGGGTGCTCGCGGACACCGACCCGGACGCCCTGCAGGACGTGCTGCGCCGGTGGGCTGCGCCGCGTCTCGCGGAGGACGTGGACATGCCGGCGCTGGCCGCCGACGGCAAGCGGATCCGCGGCGCGAACCGCAACGCGGACGGCGCCTACTTCGAGACCGTGACGCTGGTCGCGCACGCCGGCCGGCCGCTCGCGAGCCGCTGCTGCCGCGACCAGGGCGGCGAGACCGCCGCCCTGCGCGCGCTGCTCGAGGACGTCGACCTGCGCGGCTGCGTGGTCACCCTCGACCCCCTGCATTCCACCCGCGACACCGAGCGCGCCATCGTCGAGACGCACGGCGCCGACTACGTACTGTCGATCAAGATGAACTGCCCCGACACCTTCGCGCAGCTCGCCGCCATCGACTGGGACGCCCCCGCCGTGCGCCGCCACGCCGAACCGCCCGCCAAGGGCCACGGTCGCGTCGAGGCGCGCCGCATCGCCGCTCGCGACCTGCTGCCGGGAACGTTCGCCGCCTTCGCCGGGGCTCGGCAGGCGTTCCGCGTCGTCCGCGAGCGCACCGACGCGAAGACCGGCGAGACATCCGTGGAGACCGCCTACGGCATCACCTCGGTGACCGCCGAACGCGCCGACCCGGAACGCCTGCTCGCCTGGAACCGCGGCCACTGGCAAGTCGAGAACGGCAACCACTACCGCCGCGACGCGACCATGGGCGAGGACGCCAGCCGCGTCCGCGCCCGCCACGCGCCCGCCAACAACGCCACCCTGAACAACATCGCGCTGGCGGTCGTCTTCCATCGCGGCTTCCGCTACCTGCCCGAAGCGAACCTGCACTTCATGATGCGCCGCCGCGAGGCCCTCGACGCCATCCTCGAACCCCGCTGACCCGCCGCCGGACCGGATCCCGCCCACCCCGAAGAACCCGTCGCGACGTCCGGCACGCCGCTCCCGCTAGCCGCCCCGCCGTCTTCCCCCTCCGAACCGCCAGAAAACGGCCACGGGCGCGCAATCCGTACACCCGGACGCCGCTCCATCCGACCCGCCGAACATCACTCCGCACATCGTCGCTGCCGACCACCCGCCAGCCGCCAGCGTGAAATCACCCTGCCACGGCACCTATACGGAGCGCCTGTTTCTCGCATTTCGGGGGTTCGGGGGACCGGACTGCGGAGTGGGCGTCCTGGCGGACGCGACCTCGCCGGCCAAGATGCGCCTCAACCCGGACGACCTCCCCGGGCGCGCGCCGGGGCAGGGCAACTGCCGGTTCTTCAACCCGTTCAGCAACACCCTCAGCCACTCCGCGCAGTACGGCGCGCCGTACGGGGCCGAGCCCAATCCCTCCCATACCCCGGCGCTCAAGAACGACGACGAGCTAATGGGCTGGCTTGGGAATGTACTCGAGAACGAGAGCGAGGCCGAGCTGCTGGTACTCGATGCGACCCTGAGCGGGGAACTTCTGCCGGGGACGGTGAGCTACGCCCTCGGCTACCAGTTCCGGCGCTTCGAGGCGGCCGCTGCGCCGACGGACGATAGCAGCTTCGCGGTACATCCCTGCCAGGTGCGCTTCGACCGGGGCTGCGCGGAGCGCGACCGGTTCGGCCCGTACGCCTTCACCACGACCTACGACCCCTATCTAGTTCGTGTCCGTAAACGTCTGTTTTTCTGAGCTGTATCGCCTTGGGAAGGCTCTGGAAGCGGCCGGCTCCGTGGCGTCGGAGAGGTTGTTTTCGTTGGTGTAACGGACAGTTACGCCGCGTGCGCTACTGTCACGCTACGAACACCACGGTTGGCGTCCGGGCGGGCATAGTGGTGCCGTCGGGGCTCGCGCCCGGTCCGTGATCAACAGGTTTGGTGTCGAGTTAGGTCGGTCGCGGTCGCAGCCGCGCGAGTCGCACCAGATTGTGGACGAAGATCGCCGAGTGCACATAGGCCTTGAAGTGGCTCAGGCCGCGCCAGCGGCAACGCCCCAGCCCGAAGCAGCGCTTCAGGTACGAGATGCCCGCCTCGATGCCGGCGCGGAACCGCTTGAGCTGGTCGTACAGCCATGACGAGGGCGTCATGTCCGCTGGCTTGAGACCGCTCTTCTTGTGGAACACGATATGCTCCACGCCGAGCGCCTTGGCCTGCGTGAGGTTGTCACGCGTCGCGTAGCCGCCGTCGAAGGCGGCGTGTGATGGCGCAACACCGTAGTGCTCTTGATGGCGCTCGAGCATGGCCAGGCAGCGTGTACTGTCCGGTGGATTGCCGGTCTCCACCACGGCGTCGAGCACCAGCCCGCTGCGCCCGGTGGCGAGGTTGATCTTGTGGCCGTAGAACGTGTCGCGACCGCCCTTGCCAGCGCGGGAACTTGTGCAGTTCGTCGAAGAGTACGACCGGAGGGGCCCCCAGGCGGTCGAGCTTCAGTCCGTCGGTCAGGCGTCGCGGGCCCGCGAGTACCAGTTCTCGGTCGTTCAGGTTGTCCCAGTTGATGTAGGTGTCGGCCTGGAGGCGGCAGTTCTTGGTCTTGCCCACTTGCCGGGGACCGCTGACGAACGCCATCTGTCGATGGCTCGCCAGGTGCTCGGCCAGAATGGCGTCGTAGATGCGTTGCGCCGGCATCCGACCACTATCTTGGATATCGTGGAATGGTCAAGACCGTTCCACGATGATGACGTTTTTGGTCAGTGGAGGCGTCGCGGCGGAAAAGAAGACGGCCCGCGCGATGCGCGGGCCGTCTTTTCTGACGAAGGAAGGCCGAAGCCTTACAGGCTGTAGTTGAGCTGCACCCCGAAGGTGCGTGGCCGGCCGTACCGATAGCCGACCGAATTCAGCTCGTAGACGACCCGCTCGTCCGTGAAGTTGCGGACGTAGAAACCGACCTGCCATTCGTTGCGTCCGATCAGCAGCTTGGCGTCACCGGTCTGGTAGGCGGGCACCGGGCGCTCGTTGTTGGCCGTGAACCATGACTCGCCGACCCAGTACGCGTCCACCCTGGCCGTGGCGTTGAAGTTGCCGAGCCCGAAGTCGTACGCGACGCCGAGGTACTGGCTGTATTCCGGCGCGTTGGCCAGCCGGTTGCCGGGCTGGATGTCTACGCCCTGAGAACTGTCTGCCGCCGCCGAGTGGATCTCTGCGGTCCAGTTCCAGTCGCCCCCGAAACTGACGCTCAGGTTCTCCATCGGGACCATGCGAAACTCGTACTCGATGCCCTGACTCTCGGCGGAGCCTTCGTTGCGGTTGAAGGTGAAAAGGAGCGGACCGACGTCGGGAATGTCCGGAATCACGTCGTTGAACCCCACGATCGTGTCTTCCCAGTCGATCTGGTAGAGGGAGGCGGTGAAGCTGAAGCGGCCGTCCGCGAGGGTCGCCTTTACGCCAAGTTCGATGTTTACGACCTGGTCACCGTCGACGGTCTGCAGCCCAACGTACTGATCGTAATACGCCTGCGCCCTGGGGTTGGTCCCCCGAATGCGGTCCAGCTCGGCAACCTTGGTTGCGACGTCGGCGTTCACGATGCCTGGCCGATAGCCCTGCGAGTAGGTCAGGTACATCATGAAATCCGTCATCGGGCGCCACGTGAGCGTCACCTTGGGGGAGGTGATGTCCGTGGTGATGCCGAGCTCGTTGACCGCGTTCGACCTCGTGTCCACACCCGGTGGTCCAACGGTAAGGTCGTAGGAGACCTCGCCGTATCGGGCTCCGACCAGGATTTCCCACTCGTCGTTGATCGCGTAGCTCACCTCGCCGAAGACTGCTTCTTCGCCGAAGTCGTTGTAGCTCGTGTTGCCAGGAACGATGCTGTTCAGGAACAGGATGATTGACTGCTGCGTCGCGATGGGAACGTCCGGGTAGAAGTTGTATTGGAGGTAGCAGTGCGTGTCCAGACCATCGTACGCCGGTGGACCGCCGTTGTGGCAGCGCCCGTGTTTCGTGCTTTGAGACTCGTCGTCCTTGTAGTAGGCCCCGACCGTCCATTGCCACCGGCTGTCCGTGTTGGACACGAGACGGAACTCCTGCACGAAGCGCTCCGATGCCCGGTAGAACAGCCCGTCTCCGCCGAGGCCAGTCATCAGGTCTGGCCCGAAGACCGCGTTCACGACGTTGATCAGGCCGATCGAGTAGCGCGGGCTGGTTTCTTCCGAGTAATCCGTCGAGCGATCGAAGTAGGACGTGCTTGAGGTGAAGTCCGCGAACGGCAGCTCCCACTCGATGCTGAAGTTGTACATCTCCTGGTCGTCGTAGCCGCCGCTCTGGTGGTCCCAGTGCGCGAGGTGCGTCACGTACGGGTCACGCCTCCGGAACTGGTCGAACTGGCCTTCGCAGACTGTGCCGGGGAGGTCGTATACGTGCACCTGGCCGGCCGGGACGGAAGGCGTCGACTCGGAGAAACAGTGGAAGGCGAGCCCGGGACCGCCGTACTCGCCGTCGATGACGTTGACCATGCCGGAGATTTCGATCGTGTCCGTGGGATACCACGCCACTAGGAGCCGCATGCCGTCCTCGAGGAAGGTGTCGCTGTCCTCTTTGTTGCGCGGCGCCACCTGGTCGAGGATGCCCTGGCGGTCCCGCCGATAGACGACGGCCCGGGCGGCGAGGTGGTCGCCGAGCGGGACGTTCACCATGGCGTCCGCCCGGTAGGACAACCCGTCCGACTCGCCAATGGCCTCGACGCTGCCCTGCGCCGAGTAGTCGAAGCCGCTCGGGTCCGGCTTCTTCGTGATGTAGCGGATCGAGCCGCCCATGGCGCCCTCGCCGTAGAGCGTGCCCTGGGGGCCCTTCAGCACCTCCACGCGCTCGAGATCGAACAGGGGCCCGAGCGTTTGGGCGACGCCGCCGGCGTTGGCGTCGGTGATCGGCATGTTGTCGAAGTAGACGCCGACCGCGGCGCCGCCGCCCGTCGCGGGCGGGGTGATCCCGCGCACCGACAGCGTGTTGTAGGTCTGCGAGTTGGTCCGGTAGGCGAGGCCGGGGATGGACTGGTAGAGGGTCTGGATGTCCTCGATGCCCTTGTTGACGATGTCGTGGTCGGTGACCGCCGAGATCGTCAGCGGGGTGTCCATCAGGCGCGTGTCGCGATACGTGGCCGAAACCACGATCTCCTCGACGACTCCGGATGCCCGTTCTTCGTCGTCCTCCTCGGCCACCGCCGGGGGCGTGATCAGGGCAATGACGGCACCCGCCGCCAGGATCCGAAGCGCATGGACGCTTGATGCTCTCCTCATCTGCGAAGTCCTCCCTGAATGAAGCACCGACTACTGCGACTGCCCGCCATAGCGGCGGCAATCAATATAGCCGGCAATATCGACTCGCTGGATAGCACGCTTTGGAGGGCGTTGTCAACCCCGAGAGTTGTCCAACGCTAAGTGAGCCTGAAGGGGCACCGGGTTTCCAACGCTAAGTGAGCCTGAAGCGTTCGGTTCGGACGATCATTGGGAGGATGATCGTGACGCTGCAGACCGAACGGCTCCACACGGTGGAGCAGCTGAGGGGCTTTCTCGACGGCAATGGGGAAGTGGACTTCAGGCCGCTGGACCGGGACGAGGCGTACGGGTTCGTGCGCCGGACGCTGGTGCGCCTGGACTACGACGCGCTGGGCCGCGCGGGCAAGGGCACGGTGCGCGAGTTCCTCGGCAAGGCGACGGGGCTGTCGCGCGCCCAGGTGACCCGCCTGATCGGCGCCGAGGCCGGCTATGAGGGTACCGACGACCACGACGCCGCCGATCACGACCGCGGGATGTGCGGCCCGCGCTTCCGAGCCGGGTTTGACGGCGACCAGTGCCATCGCCGCCGCGAGGACCGTTGCTCTTGCTAATCTGAGATTCACGCTCTGCCCTCCGTTGCTCGATGAGACGACGGCTATGCTGCGGAAACCTGCCCCTTGGCTGACAGCCATCGTCCTCGGGGTGCCGTTTAGCCGGCGGTCAGACCAATTCTCTGCTGCGGCGCCCGGCGTGCGCCTGAACGTGTCGGCTGTCGGACCGACCCTTGAGCGCTGTATATTCGAACAGACTGTGCCGTTTTAGAGAACGTCTGAAAGCCCCCGTATTTATTGGCTTATAGCTTCAAATGCCACCAAAATGAGAACGGCTAGCCAGGCGCGACGCCGCGGCCCAGTTGCAGGCACGTGGAGCGCATTCCCACCCCTGCGGCCGTGCCTTTGCCCCATGGCGGGTGTGTGACCGCACGCGGCAGGTGCGCGCAACGCACTACAGCGCTCGCTGCCGTGTACGGCGCCGACGGCTGCGGAGCTGGCGGGCGAGCGCACTGGACCTATCGGGCACGGATCTCGACGTATTGCGGGCGCGGGACTTCTCCGGTCTCGCGGGGCTGCGCTCGTTGGACCTGTCGAGCAACGCCCTCATCGTGCTGCCGCAGCGCGTGTTCGAAGGTCTTGTGGCGCTCGGCGAGCTGCACTGGACGGCAACCCCGGGGCACCGTTCGGGCTGCGGCTCGAGCTCCTGCGAAAGGACGCGCCGCCGCCCGCGCCAGGGCCTGCGACGGTCACCCTGTGGGTGTGGGAAGGTGCACCGTTCGCCATGGCGGCACGGCTGGCAGCGGCCAGCGGCAGCGTCGCGGCCGCTGCTACGGCATGTCGACGGACATTACGCCGCCGGGCCAGAATACTGTACGCTATATCAGTATTTGCCCACTTAGCGCAAGAGGCTTCGGGGCCGAAAGCCCCGTATTTACTGGCTTACAGGGCGACGGGTCTTCCCAATGCCACAAAACTACAAACGGCTAGGTCCCCCACGGTCTTCTGTTCGTGCGCGTCCACGCCCTACCGCCGCAGCAGCAGCCCGCCCACGATCAGCGCGAGCGCCACGACCGCGCTCGGGTGGATCGCCTCGCCGAGGACGCGGGCGATGAGCACCAGCGACAGGAACGGCGACAGGAAGATGAGTTGCGAGATGCGTCCGGCGTGTCTCGTCAGGTTAAGCGCTCGCTGCCAGAGCAGGAAGGTCACGCCCATCTCGACCAGACCGACCCAGAGTCCGTAACCGACGTTGGGCAACGTGAGGGGCGGCAGACCGACGGTGAAATGGCACGCGACAACCACGCAGGGCGTTCCGGCTGCGAACACCGCGAGCAGCAGCTGGACCGGGTGCATCTGCAATCGCACGGTCGCGAGCCAATAGGCGGCCCAGAGCACGGTGCTGCCGAGCGCCAGCGCGATGCCGACCCCGTCGAAGCGGTCGAAGGTGGTGAACTCGCCCTGCGTCACGAGCACCACCACGCCGAGATAACTGACGACGATGCCGGCGAGCGTCCGGCGGTCGAGCCGCTGCCCGAGGATCGGCACGGCGAGCACGGCGAGCGTGATGGCCCAGGTGTAGTTCAGGGGCTGTGCGATCTGTGCCGGGAGCCGGTCGTATGCCTCGAACAGGACGAGGTAGTACGCGAGCGGGTTGACCAGGCCGAGCGCGGCGGCGCGCCACAGCTGGCCGCGGGGAGCGGCTGACGGACGGACGGCGAGATACGCCGCCGCGAAGAACGCGAGCGACACCACGCTGCCGAGCGCCAGCAGCTGCAGGGGCCGCATCGACGCGAGCCCGAGCTTGAAACCGGTCGCGACGGTCGACCAGAGCAGCACGGCGGCGAGCGCGAACAGGACGGCACGCCGCTCCCGGCGGCGGGGGCTGTCCGGGCGCTCCGGGTTCGACACGGTGCCGTCCACTCCGCTACCCTGCCTCGATGCGTTGCGACCAGACACTCCGGCGCCGGATTGCGGACAACCTGCGCGGTTTCGCGTCGCAACGCGCGACCGACGGCCAGGCGCGCAATGCCGCCGTCGCGGTCACCGTCGTGGACACCTCGTTCGGCGCCGGCCTTCCCGGGCTGCCGCAGCACGCGACGTGGCGCGACGAGGCGGCGCTCGTCCTGACGCGCCGTTCGCCGGCCCTCAGGAACCACCCGGGCCAGTGGGCGCTGCCGGGCGGCATGCGGGATCCGGGCGAGGACGTACAGACCACCGCGCTACGCGAGTTGCACGAGGAGGTGGATCTGCACCTCGGCCCGTCCGACGTGCTCGGCACCCTGGACGACTTCCAGACACGCTCCGGTTTCGTCATTACGCCCGTGGTCGTGTGGGCCGGGGCGGATCGCGAGCTCACCTTCAACCCCCTGGAGGTCGCCTCCATTCACCGGATTCCGGTCGCGGAGTTCCTCCGCGAGGACGCGCCGGTACTCGACCCCATCCCCGAGAGCGAGCATCCGGTGTTGCGCATGCCGGTCGGAGACACATGGATCGCGGCGCCGACCGCCGCGATGATCTACCAGTTCCGGGAAGTGTGCATCCTCGGCCGCGACACGCGCGTCGCGCACTACGAACAGCCGTACTTCGCCTGGCGCTGACGATTGAACCCGGAGGTTTCCACTCGGTACACTGCCCATCGTTCAAGCAAGCAGAGGATTCCACGATGTCCATCCAGGAAGGCGACCAGCTCCCCGACGCCACGTTCTACGTCATGCAGGAGGGGCGGCCGACGCCGCGCACCTCCGCGGATCTGTTCGACGGCAAGAAGGTCGTGCTGTTCGCGGTGCCGGGCGCGTTCACGCCCCTGTGCTCGGAACAGCACCTGCCGGGTTACGTCACGCATGCCGACTCGATCCGGGACAAGGGCGTCGACAGCATCGTCTGCATATCGGTCAACGATGCTTTCGTGATGGATGCCTGGGGCGCGGATCGCGGCGTCGGCGACGTGGTGATGGCGGCGGACGGCAACGGCGACTTCGCCAGGGCCCTCGGCCTCGAGATGGACGCCACCGGTTTCGGTCTCGGCGTGCGTTCGCAGCGCTACGCCATGATCGTCGAGGACGGCACGGTGACCAAGCTCGCCGTGGAAGAGCCCAACAAGTTCGAGGTCAGCAAGGCCGAGTCGATCCTGGCGGCGCTCTGACGCGCGCCGGACGGCACTTCCCGGGCAGCAGAGGCAGCGGAGCAACGCGATGGCGGTGGTACGGGTGTATACCGGGGACGACGGCCGTTCCCACTTCGAGGATATCGAGATCGCGCTGTCGGACCAGGGTCCCGTGGGCCGGATCTCGGAGTTGATCGGGGGGCCGGGCGTGCTGTTCCGTGAGGTGGACGGCGACTACGACCTGGACTTCCACAATGCTCCGCGCCGGCAGTTCGTGGTGAACCTGGTCGGTTCCGTCGACATCGGCGTGGGGGACGGTACCGTGCGGCGCCTCGGACCGGGAGACGTCCTCCTGGCCGAAGATACCCACGGGCAGGGCCACACCAGCGCGGCCGTCAACGGCGACCCGCGCCAGTGCCTGTTCATCCCGATCGACGACGGCGTGGACCTGGCGACGGACTGAGGATTCGCGCAGCGGAGGCTCCACGGGCGGCGCCCGTGCGGGTAGTCCGCCGGCGCCGCCGATCAGATCTCGCCAGTGCCGGCGAGTTCGTCCGCGCGCCGCACGGCCTGCTGCAGCGAGTTCACGGAACGCACCCACGGATCGAACTCCGCGAGTTCGGCCGGCAGGTTGGAAGCGGCCGTCCGCGCGCGCTCCCGGTCCGGATAGAGGCCGAGCAGCAACACGTAGAACAGGCGGCCGTCCCGTTCGACGCGGGCCGCCGACATGCCCTGCAACTCCTTGCGGGCGGCGTATTCCTCCAGCGCCTCCCGGGTCTGCACCGCCACCAGCTGGACCACGTAGTAGTCCGGCGGGGCGTCCATCACCGGGATCCCGCCGTCCGGTTGGCCGGCGACGTCGCGACGCGGCGGCGGTACCGATGCGGGGGGTGGCGGGAGCGGATCCTCCCGTGCGGCGCGGGGCGGCGGCGTTCGTTGCGCGCGCGTATCGCGCGTCGCGTTCGCCGCCTGGCGCGCCGCGGGTGGTCGGGTGGCCGGCGGGTGGCGCACCAGCTCCCGGTCCTGCACGCAACTCCACTCCTGATTCTCGACGCCGGTCTCGCAGAACCAGTCCGTCTGGTCGCCGGCGACGGCGGAGGGATTCCGGACGGGCGCCTGGGGGCCGGAGCGGCAACCCCCCAGGATCGCCGCCAGGGCCAGCAGCGAGAGTGCGAGCGTCCGGTGTGCCGGGATGCGGGTTCGTCCGGGGTGGGCGGCTTGGACGGACCGGGCGCCACCGTTCGTCGGCGCTGCGCTCTGCGCTGCCACCCGCGCTCCCCGTCTCGGCGATGTCATGCGGCGGGTGTCCTTCCGCGCGCCCGAAGGCGGGTCCGTCCGGCAAAGGCGCTCATGGCGGGCTACTTTGCCCCGCGGGGTATGATCTGTCAAAAAGAGGGGAGGCCATCGACATGCCCATGAGTTCGACCACGGTCGGTCGGTCCACCAAGCGCTTCCGCGCCGTCGCCGACGCCCGGTGGCTGATGTCCTATGCCGCGGGTCTGGGGGAGACGTCCCCGCGCTATTTCGACACGACCGCCGGCATCGCGGCGCATCCCGTCTTCCCGGTCTGTCCGGAGTGGCCGGTGATACTCGACGCCCGCAACGTCGAAGGCGCCGCCGGCATGACGGCGGAAGAGTGGCGGCGCGGCGTCCATGCTACCCACGACGTGCTCGTGCACCGCCCGCTGCGCGCCGACGAGGAGGTCTTCACGACGGGCACGGTCGTCGCGGTGGAGGCGCGCAAGCCCGGCGCGTACCAGGTGCTGAAGCTCGAGACGGTGGCTGCGGACGGCGAGCCCATCCACACGACCTGGAACGGCAGCGTGGTGCGAGGCGTTGCGGTCGAGGGCGGTGACCGCAGCAATGGGGCGCTGCCCGACGTCGTCGCTTCGGAAGGGGCGGAGCCGCGCGGGGACACGGTCGAGATTCCGGTGTCGGCGGGCCTCGCCCATGTCTACACGGAATGCGCCCGCATCTGGAACCCCATCCATACGGACAGGGCGGTTGCCCTGGCGGCGGGCCTGCCGGACATCATCCTGCACGGCACGGCGACGCTTGCGCTGGCCGTTTCCGCCCTGGTGAACCGCGAACTCGGCGGGGACCCGGCACGCGTGCATCGCTACGGCTGCCGGTTTGCGGCGATGGTGCGGCTGCCGACCACCATCACGCTGCGCGTGGATGCGGCACGGCCGGGCGCCTGCTGGTTCACGGTCCTGAACGAGGATGGCGCGGCGGCGATCTCCCGCGGCTACCTGACCAGCCGCCCGTAGCGGTTCCGCCAGCGCGAGTCGCCCGGGGAGCCCGGTTCGCCTCCGCGTGTTTATGCGACGGTAACAGCCTCGACGTACCCTCCGCGTCTGCTGACGGTTTGCGCGGGTGCCGTCGATTCGTCAGAATGCGCGCAATTTTGCGCATGACGCAGTGCGCAATCTCGCGCCTTCGGATTGGATCGGGACGATGCTGGCAACGCTTCAGGAGTTCGAAAGGGCCCCTCGCATCCTGCGACTCAACGTCGCGGGCCAGCCCGTCGAGTGGACGAGTTGGCAGGAGGCGGCATGCCTGTACGCGCGCAACCTCGTGGTCTGGACGCTCGGAGACCCGGTGCTGCACATCCGCGGCGGGCATTCGCGGTTCGACGGCGCCCGGTCGTTTCTCGACATCCACAGCATCGTCGCCTGCCACGGCCGCATCGTCGAGCCGAAACGGGGCGTGCCGCCGCTCAGCAACGGGGCGCTCTTCGGCCGGGATCGTAACGTGTGCCTCTACTGCGGCGGCGACTTTCCCGACGCTGGGCTCACGCGCGACCACGTCGTGCCGCGGTCCCGGGGCGGCGAGGACCGGTGGGACAACTGCGTATCCGCGTGCCGGCGCTGCAACCACCACAAGGGCAACCGACTTCCGCACGAGTGCGAGATGGAGTTGCTCGCCCTGCCGTACGTGCCGAACTTCGCCGAGTACCTGGCGCTGACCAACAGCGGCCGGATCCTTGGGGACCAGATGGACTTCCTGAAGCGGCGCTTTGGCCGGGACAGCCGGCTCTTGCAATAGCGCTCTGAAAGGCCGCTCCCTGAGGTCGCGCGTTGCGCCCGCCCGTGTTGGGATACTATCGCCGCTTTCGTCCGGCAGCGTAACCATGGCTGAATCCCAGGCCGATCCGTACACCGTACGGCACGGCGAGGCGCACGCGCCCCCGGTCAACTTCCGGGCGCGGATCAAGTATCTCGGGCCGAGCCTGATCGTCACGGGGGCGGTGATCGGCTCGGGCGAACTGGTGCTGACGACGAGTCTCGGGGCCGCTGCGGGGTGGGCGCTCCTGTGGTGGCTCCTGCTGTCGTGTTGGTGCAAGTCCCTGGTGCAGGCCGAGATGGCGCGCTACACGATCATCTCCGGGGACACCTACCTGCGCGCCATCAATCGCCTCCCGGGCCGGATCTGGCGGATCTCCTGGCCCATCTGGCTCGGACTTCTCGCCTACCTGCCGGGCACGATGGGGCTCGGCGGCATCATCGGCGGGGGAGGACAGGCGCTGTCGTTCCTGGCGTCGCTCGGCGGCATCTCCATCGACGGCACGGTGTGCACCGGCCTCATTGCCCTCACCACGTCGATCATCCTGAGTACCGGCTCCTACCGCTGGCTCGAGCGCGTGATGCTGCCGCTGGTGATCGCCTTTACCGTCGCGACACTGATCTGTTCGATCGCGATGCAGTTCACCGAATACCGCACGACGGTCGACGACATCGTCGTGGGACTTTCGCCGGACCCGGCCGTCTTCGTGGCCTTCGCCGCCCTGGCCCTGGCCGCGTACGGCTACACCGGCACCAATTCCGGAGACGTGACGGCCTATACGTACTGGTGCATCGAGAAGGGCTATCCGAGCTACGTCGGCTCCGACCGGAGCGACCCTGACTGGGAGTCCCACGCGCGCGGCTGGATGAAGGTGCTGCACACGGACGTGTGGCTGGCCATCCTCATCGTCACCTGCGCCACGGTGCCGTACTACGTGCTGGGGGCCGGCGTGCTGAACAAGATGGGCGTCGTCCCCGAGGGCAACGCGGAGACGATCGGGCTGCTCTCGAACATCTTCACGCAGACGCTCGGCGAGTGGGCGGTGTGGATCTTCAGTGTCGGCGCGTTCTTCATCCTCTTCTCGACGGTCCTTTCGGGCGTCGGCGCCAGCGGGCGCGTCATCCCCGACTATTTCATCGAGATGGGCTTCATGGATCGCAGCAACCTGGCGTTGCGCCGCGCCATCATCCGCGGGTACCTCGCGGTCCTGCCGATGGTCGCGTTCGTGATCTATCTCTTCATCCCGAACTTCGTGGCGCTCATCATGATCGGAGCGCTCACGTCGGCGCTCTTTCTGCCGATCCAGTGCGGCGCGACGATCTGGTTGCAGTGGCGGCACATGGACCCGCGGATCCGGCCGCGCGCCGTGACCCGCTACGGGCTGTGGGTGATCTTCGCCTTCGAGTTCGTCATGGCGTTCCTGGTGATCTGGCTGGTCGTGCTGGCGCCGCTGCGCGCGTAGGGGACGGGCTTGTCCCGTCCCGGCGCGACCTACGGGTCGCGTTGCAGTTTCGCTGGCGCGAAACTGCGCGTTGACGACGAGGTTCCGCGACTTCGGGGACGGGCGACCACAAGGGTCGCCCCTACGAGCTCCGAGCGGTTGTTCCATCGAAGGTCCGGGCAGGCGCCGTGGCAATGGCTCAGCGGGACCTGGCGGCATGGTCGGCGAGCACGGCCGCCATGCAGGACGTCACCCGCTTGCCGGTCGGAATGTCCAGGAACTCGTTGGGGCCGTGGGCGTTCGAGTGCGGTCCGAGGACGCCCGTGACGACGAACTGCACGTCGGGGAAGCGGTCGCCGAGCATCTTCATGAACGGGATCGTCCCGCCGCAGCCCATCGTCCGGACCGGCCGCCTGAAGAACGCGCGGGACGCCCGATCCGCGGATTCCATGAGCCACGGGGCGAACTCGGGGGCGTACCAGCCGCTGTGCGGTGCATCCAGTTCCAGCAGTACCCTGGCTCCCACGGGTGGGTCGCGTTCGATCAGGCTCCTGATCCGCTTGGCGGCCGTTGCTGCGTCCAGGCTCGGTGGCAGCCGAAAGACCAGCTTCGCGGCCGTGGCGGGACGCAGCGTGTTGCCCGCGTCTTCCGGTTCGGGTGCACCGGACAGCCCGACGACGCCAAGGCTTCCCATCCACGCGTTGGCGAGGACGAGGTCCGCGTAGCTCGCGGGGTCGGGGCGCGACTCGCCCTCCCACGGAAAGCGTTCGACGACGCCGGCGCCGAGCGTGGCCGCCACGGACTTCGCTTGTTCCACCGCCCAGGTGGGCACCTGGACGGACAGGACGTCGTCGAGTGTGCCGGTCGCGCCGTCCTCGATGCGTTCGAGGAGGGACCGCAGCAGGCGAAAGCTGGATGGCACGATGCCCCCGGCCATGCCGGAGTGGACGCCTTCGGTCAGGATGTTCACGGTCAGGGTCCCCGACACCATGCCGCGCAGGGAGGTGGTCAGCCAGAGCTGGTCGTAGTTGGCGCACTCGGCATCCAGGCAGATCACGAGGTCTGGTATGCCGATTCGCGTCTCGAGGGCCTCGAGGTAGAAGGGCAGGTCGAAGCTGCCGCTCTCCTCGCACCCCTCGATCAGGATCAGGCAGCGCGCGTGCGGCTGCCCCTGGCGCTGCAACGCGGCGACGGCGGTCAGGCTCGCGAACAGCGCGTAGCCGTCGTCGGCGCCGCCGCGTCCATACAGCCGTCCGTCCCGCAGCACGGGAGTCCAGGGCCCCAGTTCGTCCTCCCAGCCGGAGAACTCGGGCTGCTTGTCGTAGTGGCCGTACAGGAGCACGTTGCCGGGTGCGGAACCGGGCACGTCGATCACGATCACGGGGGTCTTGCCCGGCAGCTGTACGATGCGGGCGTCCGTCCCTTCGATGTCGAACGACCTGGCCCACGCCAGCAGCAGTTCGGCCGCTTGCTGCATGTGCCCGGCCGCCTCCCAGCCCTTGTCGAACTCCGGCGACTTGTTGGGAATGCGGATGTACTCCGTGAGCTTCGGGACGATCTCCGAATCCCAGGTTTCCTCGACGAAATCGACGACGCGTTCTTCGTTCACGAATTCTCCCTCAAGGTTCGAACCGTACTCCGGCCATGGCCCGGACGCCTGGATTACGATAGCCCAGGATGTCCTCGTAGTCCTCGTCGAAAACGTTCTCGACCTGCAGATACGCACGGACGCGCGGCGACAGGGACCATGTCAGGCCGGCGTGGACCAGCGTGTAGCGGTCCAGCGTCCTGCGCACGGACGGAAACGTGGAGAAGTCGTTGTCGAGCTGTTCGCCGACCACGGCGGCGCCGAGGTTGAACCGCAACGCGCCCGACAGGCTGCCGGCGGCGTCGATGCGGCCCTGGTGGCGGGGTCGCCGAACTTCCTCCGCACCGTCCTCGGTGGCGTCGAGCCAAGTGTAGGAGGCGGAGATCTGCACGCCTCCGAGCGTGTCCCGGTAACCGATCTCGACACCGTGGCGCCGGCTGCGGCGGTTGAGGTTGCGGGCCGTGAATCCGCCCCGGGCGAAGTCGAAGACGAAGCCGGCGATCTCGTTGTCGAGTTCGGCCGCGAAGGCAGCGACGCTCAGGCGCCCGGTCGCGTAGCCGATCTCGTACTCGATGGATTGCTCTGGCTCGAGGTCCGGATTGCCGTGGAAGGTGTCTGGGGTATGCCCATACCGTTCCGTGAACGTGGGGTTCTTGACCCCTGTCCCGACGTTGGCGAATGCGCGCCCTGGCCCGAGCGCGCGCGCAATGGCGGCGTTCCACGCCACGGCGTCATCGAACTCGTCCTGCGCATCGAATCGGGCGGAGAGCGAGGCGAACGTGTGCGGCCCGCGGAACTGGTACTCGGCCGCGGCCCCGCGGGCATCCACCTGCTGGCGTTGGTTGGGGTTGCCGAACGGCGTGACGGCGCCACGCTGACGGAAGCGCTGGCTCTCGCGCTCGAGGGTGGCGTTCAGATAGTGAGCGGTCGAGAGCGTGAAGTTGTTGCTGAAGGTGGTCGTCACCCGTTCGCCGAGCGTCGCGGCGATCTGCGTGCCGTCCGCGAACTGGACGTCGTGCGCCCGCGCCGTCGTGACGGTCAGCGTTGGCTGCCAGCGCGCGGAGCCCGTGTGGCTCGCCTCGAGTTTTGCATAACGGCGTCGCAAGTCTGCGCCCCGGTCGCCGTCCGCGGGCACGAACGCCGGAAACGGGGTGGGGTCGTATTCGAGTTCGGCGTCCACCGCGCGCACGACCGCGCCGAAGGTCATGGACCCGACACGCCGGAGCGTGTTGAGGTGCAGCGTCGTGTTGCGGTAGCCGTCCTGTTCGTCGCCGCTGCGGGCAACGTTGGTGCCGCCGGTGTCGAAGCGACTGAAAGTGAGGCCGATGTGCCCCGCTTCCCCGACCCGAGCGAGCTGCGCGCTCGCGTCCCGGGTCGACTGCGTCCCGCCGGCGAGGTCGAATCGCAACACATCATCCGTCGGTGTGGTATCGATGTAGACAAGCCCGGCGAGGGCATCCACGCCCCAGACGGCGCTGCGGGGACCGTTGGCGATCTCCAGGCGAGTGGCTCCGGTCAGGTCGAGGTGGGCAAAGTCGTATTCGGAACCGCTGGCGGGATTGTTGAGCTCGATGCCGTCGAGCACGGTCAGCACGTGGTTCGCCTCGGCGCCGCGCAGGCGCGCCTGGGTCTGGCCGCCGCGATTGCCGGCGCGACTGAGCGCCATGCCGGGCAGGGCGCGCAGCACGTCTGCCGCGTGATGCGCGTGGCGCGACTCGATGTCGTCGTCGGTCAGGACCGTTAGTGGTCGGTCGCTGGCGCCGAGGCGGCTGGCCTGGACGACGATCACCTCGAGTTCGGCGGCGGCGGAGAGTGGGAACAGGGCAATCAGCCCAAACAGCAATCGGAAGTTGCGCACGAGAGGATCCTCATTGAGCCGTCACACCCCTGGCCGGGCACCCCGAACGGCATTCGGGAATGGGTATCGGATCGGTCTCCGGGCTTACGAGGCGCTCCGCGCACATCGCGCCTTCCCATCCGGGTGGACAGTGGCATGCTGGAAGTGCGCGCCCGCGTTGCCTTGGCTTGCGGGGCACTCGATCACCGTTGCGGGGTCAGCGCCGGAATCCCACCGGCTTCCCTCGTCGATCCCGCTCCGTGGCGCGACCGACGAATACCCAATACAACCGCCGCGAATTGTAAACGTTCGTCGTTTGGGTATGCTTGCGCGCCTTTCAATGTGGCGATGCAGGGGCCCCCAGGGTGGGAGCGCCCTGGCTCCGACTGGAGGTTCCAATGAGTGTGGAAGGACGCGTAGTGATCGTGACGGGCGCCGGCGGAGGCCTCGGCCGCGCTCATGCGCTGCTGCTGGCCGAACACGGCGCCAAGGTGGTGGTGAATGACCTCGGCGGCAACGTCGACGGCAGCGGTCAGGGCGACATGGCCGATCAGGTGGTCGAGGAGATTCGTGCCAACGGTGGCGAGGCCGTCGCCAACAAGGCGAGCGTGGCGGATCGCGACGGGGCGAAGAGCATCGTCGAAGACGCCGTGCGGGCCTTCGGGACCGTCGACATCGTCGTCAACAACGCCGGGATCCTGCGCGACAAGTCCTTCAAGAAGATGACCCTCGACGAATGGGACATCGTCATCGACGTGCACCTGAACGGCAGCGCGTACGTGACCTGGAACGCCTGGCCGATCATGTACGAGCAGAACTACGGGCGCGTGATCTTCACCTCGTCCGTGTCCGGTATCTTCGGCAGCTTCGGCCAAGCCAACTACGGCGCGGCCAAGATGGGGATGCTCGGCCTCATGAACAACCTCGCGCGCGAAGGCGCCTCGCACAACATCCACACCAACTGCCTGTCCCCGGGCGCGGCGACGCGCATGACGGCGAGCGTCCCGGGCAGCACCATCGATGCGGACAATCCGGAGGCGGACAACCATCCGGGGCTCGTGAGCCCGGCGGTGCTCTACCTGGCCGGTGAGGACGCCCCCAACGGACGCGTCATCCAGGCGATGCGGGGCGGCTTCTCGTCGAACATGATGTATTCGAACGCCGGTATCGACCTCGGCGCCGACGCCTCGTTCGAAGCGCTCGAAGCCCGCATCGACACGGTGCTCGACATGTCGGCAGCGACGCCGGGCAGCAGCTTGTAGGGGACGGGCTTGTCCCGTCCCGTTCCTGCAGCTTGCACGGCTCCGGGACGGATGCACGACTCCGGGACGGGCGACCACAAGGGTCGCCCCTACATGTGACGTGCCGAATCAGCGGCGAGCGGATTTGTTCCGTGCAAGAGCGCGGGAACGCCGTCTCGCGTGCTTACCGTCGGAGGGGACGAGGCCGTATTGGACAATGTGAGCGACATTGTCCAATACCCTGTAAAACAGGAACCTTGTCGCGACCTCTACCTCGCGGGCTCCTGGCGCGCCGCCCGCCAGCGGGTCCCGTCGGGCGTGTCCTCGAGTTCGATCCCCTGGGCGGCCAGTTCGTCGCGGATGGCGTCCGCCCGTGCGAAGTCCCTGGCCGCGCGCGCGGCGGCGCGTGCGGCGATGCGGGATTCGACCCACTCCGCATCCGCCTGCGCCCCGCGGCGGAAATGCTCGCCTGCCGGCGCCGTCAGGATGCCGAGCAGCCAGCCGCCGGCGAGCAGTCGGTCCCGCGCGGCAGCGGCCACCGCCGGATCGTCCGTGGCGTGAATCTGCGTCGCGATGGCGTGCATCGCGGCGAGGGCGCGTGGCGTATTGAGGTCGTTGCAGAGCGGCTCGAGCACCGACTCCGGAAACGCATCGGTCGGAGCGTCGCGCCAGGCGAGGGCGGTCGTGCCGTCGTCCGGTGCGTCGAGCAGGGCCTGGTAGAGGCCGTCGAGACTCGCCCGGGCCTGCTGCAGGAGCCGCTTGGACCAGTCGAGCCCGTGCCGGTAGTGCCCGGAGAGCAGGGCGTAGCGCAGGGTCTCGCCGGAATGTTCCGAAAGCAGCGCCCGGATGGTCACGATGTTGCCGAGGCTCTTCGACATCTTCTCGGCGCTGAAGCGCAGCATGCCGTTGTGCATCCAGTAGCGGACGTACTGCTGGCCGTCCTCGACGCAGGTTCCCTGGGCCAGTTCGTTCTCATGGTGCGGGAACGTCAGGTCGCTGCCGCCCCCGTGGATGTCGATGGTCGGGCCGAGGTGCTTGCGGATCATCGCCGAGCACTCGATGTGCCAGCCCGGGCGCCCGCGGCCCCAGGGGCTGTCCCACCCGGGCAGCTCGGCAGTGGAGGGCTTCCACAGCACGAAATCCTTCGGATCGCGCTTGTACGGCGCGACCTCGACGCGCGCGCCCTCCTGGATGTCTTCGAGCGACTGCTTCGAGAGCGTGCCGTAGTCCGGGTCGGAGGGCACATCGAACAGGACGTGCCCATCGGCTGCGTAGGCGTGCCCGCGGGCGACGAGGGACTCGATCATCGCGACGATCTCGGCGATGTGCTCCGTCGCGCGGGGCTCGACGTCCGGCGGCAGCGTGCCGAGCGCGGCGACGTCCTCGAGATAGCGTGCGGTGAAACGCTCGGTGAGGGCCTCGATGGGCTCGCCGTTCGCCAGCGCCGCGGCGTTGATCTTGTCCTCGACGTCGGTGATGTTGCGCACGTACGTCACCTTCTCGTAGCGGACCCGCAGGAGCCGCACGAAGACGTCGAACGCCACCGCCGGGAGACCGTTGCCGATGTGGACGAGGTCGTACACCGTCGGGCCGCAGACGTAGATCGTGACCTCGCCCGGAACGCGCGGCTCGAAGCGGCGTTTGGCGCCGCTGTAGGTGTCGTGAATGTGGATGTCCATGCTGTCCGTGCGAAGGTTGGGGTTGCGGGAGGCGCGCGGGCGCCGGCGGTTCAGGACCGGCTCGGACAGGTACAGGGGAGCGCGCGGCAGAACATCGCGGGCATTATAAGGCGGTTCGGAAGGCGCCGGAGGGAGCCGTCGCGAGCTGGCGGGTGCCGCGCGTTGCTGCGCCCGCCGCGATCATCCGGAGACGTCCGGGCCGTAGCGGTCCGCGAGATATCCGTGCACGGCCCGCAACCCCATGGCTTCCCCGCCGACGGGATGGCCGGGGCGTGCGCGCTGGTTCCAGGCCATGATGTCGAAGTGCACCCACGGCGTGTCGCCGACAAACCGCTCCAGGAAGAGGGCCGCGGTGATCGCGCCGCCCTGGGGCGTCGCCGGGGCGTTCACGACATCTGCGATCCCGCTGTCGAGCAGGTTCCGGTAGGGTGCGTGCAGCGGCAGGCGCCAGACGGGGTCTTCGCAGCGCTGCCCGGCATCGGAGATACCTTGCGCGACCGCGTCGTGCGTCGCGAACATCGCGGGCAGTTCGGTGCCGAGGGCGACCCGTGCCGCCCCGGTCAGCGTCGCGAAGTCCACGATCAGCTCCGACTCCTCCTGGCGCGCCAGCGCCAGCGCGTCGCACAGGATGAGCCGCCCCTCGGCGTCGGTGTTGTCCACTTCGATCGTAGTGCCGTCGTAGGCGCGCAGCACGTCCCCCGGGCGATAGGCGTTCGACGCTACGGCGTTCTCGACGGCCGGGACGAGGACCCGCAGGGCCACCGGCAACCGGCGCGTGGCGATGAGCCGGGCGAGTCCGAGTACGTGCGCGGCGCCGCCCATGTCCTTCTTCATCCACCGCATGCCGGTGGCGGACTTGAGGTCGAGCCCGCCGCTGTCGAAGCACACGCCCTTGCCGACCAGGGTCACCCTCGGGTGGGCCGGGTCGCCCCAGCGCAGGTCGATCAGCCGTGGCTCGGAGGCGCTCGCGCGGCCCACGGCGTGTATGACGCGGAAGTTCTCGCGCAGGAGGTCCGCGCCGGTCGTCACCGCGACCTGCATGTCGCAGGCGCTCGCGAGCGTGCGGGCTTCGTGTTCGAGATCGTGCGGCAGCAGGTCGCCGGCCGGTGTATTCACCAGGTCCCGGCAAAGCGCGACGGCCTCCACTTCGTCGAGTACGGATTCGTCCTCCGGGTCGATCAGCAGCCGGGCCGCGGGACGGTCCGCGGGCTTGTAGCGTACGAATCGGTAGGCGCCTAGTCCCCAGCCGAGCAGCAGCCGGTAGCGCGTGTCCGGGTGGGTGTGGGTGTGGAAGTCGAGGCGATAATCGCCCTCGGCGAGTCGATGAGGCAGGTCGCCAAGGGTGGCCAGGCCCGCTCCTTCCCCGGTACCGACGACGACGGCGCCGGGCATACCGTCCTCGCCTGGCAACCACGCGAACTGACCGGGCTTCCCCTCGAAGCCTGCGCTGTCGAGCCACGCCCGTCCCCGATCGTCCCGTGTTGCACGCCAGTCGTCCAATGCGGCTGCGGCCACGAGAGCGATGGGCACGGCCGCCCGTGTGGAGTCGACGACGAGCATGACGCGGCTACCAGGACCTGTCCGGGCAGAGGCGCGCGGACGCCACGGGGGACCCGCGCATCAGCCCACGTTCCGGGCAGGAATCAGGCCGAGGTTGTTGCCCTCGAGAATCCGGTCGGCGCGATAGCTCGACCGCACGAGGGGTCCCGAGGCCACCTCGATGAACCCGCGCGCCAGGCCCCACTCGCGGTAAGCGGTGAACTCGTCCGGGTGGACCCAGCGTGCCACCGGGAGGTGATTCGGCGTCGGGCGCAGGTACTGGCCGAGCGTCAGCACGTCGACGTTGGCCTCGCGCAGGTCGTCCATCGCACGCTGCAGTTCGTCGTCCGTCTCGCCGAGACCCAGCATCAGACTGGATTTCGTCAACACGTCGGGCCGATGGGCCTTGGCGTGGCGCAGGACGCCCAGCGTGCGTACGTATCCGGCGCGCGGGTCGCGCACGGGATGCGTGAGCCGTTCGACCGTCTCAAGGTTCTGTGCGAAGACCGCGACACCGGCGTCCACGACCGTCTCCACCGCCGCGGGATCGCCCTCGAAGTCCGGCGTGAGCGCCTCGACCGCGGTCTCGGGGTTGGTCCGCCGGATCGCGCGGATGCAGGCGGCATAGTGGCTCGCGCCGCCGTCCGGCAGATCGTCGCGATCCACGGAGGTGAGCACGACGTATTTCAGCTGCATGAGTCGCACGGACTGCGCGGCGTTGCCGGGTTCGTCCGGGTCGAGCCAGCCGTTCGGATTACCCGTGTCGACCGAGCAGAAGCGGCACGCGCGCGTGCACACGGAGCCCATGAGCATGATCGTGGCCGTGCCGTGGCTCCAGCACTCGCCGATGTTCGGGCAATGGGATTCTTCGCAGACGGTGCTCAGGCGATGCTCGCGCACGGTGCTCCGAACCGCTTCGAAGCCGGGGCCGCCGGGCACGCGCACGCGTAGCCATGGGGGTTTGCGGGGAGCGCGAGGGGGCACCCCTCGCATGGAGGGAGGAGCGCCTGGGGGAATCCCTCGCATGGAGGGGGTGCGTGCGGACGGGACCGAGGGGTCGGCCTTGATACCGTCCTTGATCGCCCGGATGCCCTGAGCGTTGCGGAACTTGACGCCGCTTTGCACCATGGCGCCCATTGTACTGCCGATTGCGGATCCGGCTCTGAGGCAACGCCGATGCGGCGCTACTCGACCGTGCCGGACGCCTCCGCGCGCAATCTCGCCCGGACGTTCATCAGCACCTTGCCGTAGGCGTTCTTGCCGCGGGTGTCGCGTCCGCACCCCCAGTAGTAGTCGTACTGGCTGGTCTCGATGATCCGCCTGTTGGCGGTATCGAGCAGCGCCGCGGCGACCTCCTCGTGGCTGCGGCACCGCGTGTAGATGCCACGCGTCATAAACACCTCCTGCACGTCGTTCCAGTCCTTGCGGACGCGGCGCCGGTTGCGGCGGGCGATCTTCTGCGCGGCCCGGGGATGGTCCGCCGTGCGGATACGCTCGCGCACCTCCGCCGAATCGAACTGCATGCCGTGGAAATAGTGGGCGACCGACGGCCACTCGGTTCCGTCGAGGTGGAAAGCGCACCTGGAGAAGGTCGACAGGGGGTCGTTGGCGTCCTCCATCGATACCAGGACGGCATCCGCGTCGATGGGTTCGAAGGCCATGCAGCGCCGGTCAGGGACGGAGCCCGATCAGGCGGCCGCGTAAACCAGGAACGCTCCGACGACGGCGGCGCCGGCGCCGATGCCGCGCAACGCTTCGGGTGGCCAGGCCGGCACCCGGTCGAGCCACTGCTGCAACGTCGCCCGACTCACGAGCAGCGGGACGATCCCGGAGACCACCGACAGCATGGCCAGGATCTGGATCGCCAGGGAGAACTTCGTCTGGTACGCCGCGAAGTAGAGGATGATCCCGATGGCGAAGCGCCCGTAGGCGGCCAGGTACCGAAGGCCCTCGGAGAAGGTCACGCCGCCGGCCATCGCCGCCATGCGCGCGGGCGCGGCGAGGCCGAAAAGGCCGATGGCGACCATCAGGAGCCCGAGCACCATCACGAAGTAGACCATGTCGCTATCTTACTCCGCACAGGGGACAAACGCCGCCGCAACGTCCCGTGGTCCAGGGCTTGCAGAGGCTCGGTACGGGCGTTGTAGGGGACGGGCTTGTCTTGCGCCAGGCGAAGCTTGGTGAAGGGGGAAGTTATGTGAAGTGACGGAAACCTTCTTAGCGACCCAGCAGGTGCGAGTCCTGACCGGCCAAGGTTGACCAGCCAGCCGGAACCGAGTGTTGCGTGGGCAGTGGTGACGCTGTCTGCGAAGCGTACACAGGCAGCCTTGCAGGCCGCGTGATTGAGCCACGAAATCGTTCTCATCGCGGAAGCCGACGCTGTGACAAGAGTGGAAGGCACCATCGGCGCGCCGAGATGGTCTGGCGCGACCGGTTCCGCCGGGGTCGGAGAGCGGGGCATGCAGGCACGGGTCGCCCAGGAACCTGGGAGGTTTCGACGTCTCCGACGGAGGCCGCGGTGCGGGCACCGCGCTACAAGCAGCCCAGGCCCGGGGAAGCGGCCCAGCCCCTCGGGAGCGAAGCGGGGCAACCGGAGGTACCGCCAAGCGAAGGAAGACGAAGTGCGGCGGGACGGGCGTCGAGAAGTCGGAGTCCGCTGATAGTACTGTTGAAGTCGGGGAACTCGCCCCACGGGGACCCGGCGGAGGGAAGCGGCGGATCGGATCATGGACTGCCGTGCGGACAGACGCCTTGGCCACCGAGCCAGCTCAGCGTCTCAACGGAAGTGCGGCAGGTAGCGGGGAGCCGTTGGAAATGGCGGCTCATGGGTGCGCGCGCTGCGCGTAGCGATACCACGGTTCGAGGAGCCGGATGCCCGAGTCGGGCACGTCCGGATCTGCGGGAGCCGGGGGTGGGTGACCACCCTCGGCCACCCGGCCCGTCCCGTCTTGAGATCGTGCACGAGCCCAACACGGGCGACGACAAGCGTCGCCCCTACAAGGTCCCGTTTCGAATGACCTGCCAACGCTCGGTACGGGCGTTGTAGGGGACGGGCTTGTCCCGTCCCGTCTTGAGATCGTGCACGAGCCCAACACGGGCGACGACAAGCGTCGCCCCTACAACGTCCCGTGTCGGTTCAGCGGCCGAGTCCGCCACGGGCGACGCGGGCCGTCCCGTGCCGATTCGCAGATCAGAACGCCCGCTCCAGGATCGGCCTGAAGCGCGGGTCGCAGCCGCCGCCGCCGGGCAGCAGCGAGCGGTGTTCGCCGGGTAGACGCAGCCGACAGAACGCCTCCGCGGTGAGCGGGTCTCCGCAGCGCAGCAGGACGCTCGCCTGCAGCGCGACCGCCAGGCGTTCCACCCAGCCGCGCGCCGTGAACTCGATGTCGGCCGGCGGCGCGCGCAGGGTCGCCTCGAGGATGCCGACTTCCCGGTCCAGGCCCGCGTCGAGAGAGGCCGCGGCGTGCAGTTCCTCGAGGACGCACTCCACCGTCGCCGGTTCGCGGGCGAACGCGCGCAGCACGTCGAGGCACTGCACGTTGCCGCTGCCTTCCCAGATGGCGTTCACCGGCGCTTCGCGATAGAGACGCGCGAGGATGCGGTCTTCCATGAAGCCGCTGCCGCCGATGCACTCCATCGCCTCCGCTGTCATCGCCGGGACGCGCTTGCAGATCCAGTACTTGCCGAGGGGCGTGAGGATGCGTACGGCGACGTCCTCGCCGGCATCGAGGGCGCGGCCGGCGCGCATCGTCAGGGCAAGCGCCGCCTCGCTCTCGACGACCAGGTCCAGGAGTACGCCTTGCATGACGGGTTGCTCGGCGAGCACGCGCCCGAAGGCGCTCCGGTTGCGGCAGTGATGCAGGGCCTGCACGGACGCCTGCCGGATGAGCGCGGACGAGCCGACCATGCAGTCGAAGCGGGTGAGGGCGACCATGTGAATGATGTTGGCGACGCCGCGCCCGGGTTCTCCGATCAGCCGGGCGGACGCGTCGAACAGTTCCATCTCGGCGGAGGCATTCGAGACGTTGCCCATCTTGTTCTTCAGGCGCTGCAGCTCGAACGGGTTGCGGGTGCCGTCCGGGCGCCAGCGCGGCATCAGGAAGCACGACAGTCCCGGCGGCGTCTGCGCCAGGATCACGAAGCCGTCGGACATGGGCGCGGACACGAAGAACTTGTGCCCGGTGAGCAGGTATTCTTCGCCGGGGCCGCCGTTCCCGGTCGGGACGGCTGTCGTGCTGTTGGCCCGCACGTCGGACCCGCCCTGCTTCTCGGTCATGGCCATGCCGAGGGTGAGTCCGGATTTCTCCGCCATGGGCAGGTTGCGCGGATCGTAATCGCGCGCGGTGACCCCGGGCTCCCAGGTCCGCGCGAGGTCGGGTTGCAGGCGCAGCACAGGAACGGCAGCGAAGGTCATGGTGGTCGGACAGCCGTGGCCGGACTCCACCTGGTGCTGCAGGTACTCCATCGCCGCGCGGGCGACATGGGTGCTCGGGCGGGAGTCGATCCAGGGCAGGGCGTGGATGCCGCGTTCGATGGCAAGCTCCATCAGGCGGTGGTAGGCGGGGTGATAGTCGACACAGTCGATGCGGCGTCCGGCGGTGTCGTGGGAACGGAACACCGGGCGGTTCTCGTTCGCCTGGAAGCCGAGCGCGATGACTTCCTCCGAACCCGTCAGTGCGCCGTACTCGCGCAGCATGGGATCCGCCCAGTCGGCGCCCCCTTGCTCGACCGCGCCCTGCAACGCGGCGTCCGCCAGGTAGGCGTTGTAGTCGACGAGCGGGGGTGGCTGGTTGACCACCTCGTGGGACGTTGGCATGGCGGGTCCTCCGGCGTCGACGGCGGCAGTTTCGCACAGCGCAGGCCGCAACGCGCCCGGCCGGGGAAGCCGTGGCGGGGGAGTCCATCGTGACGCGGGCCAACCGTGCCGTCGCGTTCATCTTCGTCACGGTGCTGCTGAACTCCGTGGGGTTCGGCATCGTGATGCCGGTGCTGCCCGAACTGATCGTGGACATCACGGCCGATCCCCTGCACCAGGCGGCGCTCCACGCCGGCTGGCTGTCGTTCGTGTATGCGCTGATGCAGTTCTTCTTCTCGCCCCTGGCCGGCAACCTGTCGGATCGGTTCGGTCGGCGTCCGGTGCTGCTCGCTTCCCTGCTCGTCTTCGGGGTCGACTACCTCATCATGGGACTGGCGCCCACCATGGCGTGGCTCTACGTGGGACGCCTGGTCGCGGGCATGTCGGCCACGAGCTTCGCCATCGCCAACGCCTGCGTCGCGGACCTCTTCCCGCCGGAGCAGCGCGCCCAGAACTTCGGTCTGATGGGCGCGGCGTTCGGCGTGGGCTTCATCCTCGGCCCGGTGATCGGCGGATTCCTCGGCGAATTCGGGCCCCGCGTGCCGTTCTTCGCGACCGCCGGCATCGCCTTCGGGAACGTGGTCTTCGGCTTCTTCGCCCTCCCTGAAACGCTGTCCGGCGAGCATCGGCGACCGTTTCGGCTCGCGCGTGCCAATCCGCTCGGCGCATTTCGCCAGCTGGCGCATCTGCCGGTCGTGGTGGGGCTTCTGGGGGCGCACTTCCTATACGCCCTGGCGCAGAACTCACTGCCGGTGACGTGGGCATTCTTCACCATGGAGCGGTACGGGTGGGGGCCGCGGGACGTCGGCTTCTCGCTCGGTGCGGTGGGCGTGTGCATGCTCGTTGTGCAGGGCTTCGTGATCCGTCGGCTGATCCCCGCGTGGGGTGTCGAACGGGTGGCCCTCGTCGGCCTGGCGCTGGCCGTCGTCAGCTTCTTCGGCTATGCGTTCGCTTCGCCGGTGGGCTGGGCGATCTACGTATGGATCGTGGTCGGGTCCGGTATGGGCCTCGTCGGGCCGGCGGTGAACGGCATGCTCTCGCGACACGTCCCGCCGAATGCCCAGGGCGAGTTGCAGGGCGTGATCGGCAGCGTCGCGAGCGGCACCTTCGTGATCAGCCCGATCGTCATGACGCAGCTGTTCGGCTACTTCACGTCGCCCGCCGCACCGATCTATTTCCCCGGCGCGGCCTTTGCCCTGTCCGGCGTGCTGGTGCTCGCGAGCCTCGCGATGGTGCGCAGGACGCTGGCGCGGCCCGCGGAGGCTGCCTGAATGCCGGCCACGGGGGACGGATATACTCTCGCCGCGCTGCCCGTATCGGCTGCGGACAGACAATGCCCGGCGCAGGCGTCGCACGGGACGACTGGTAAATGACCGTTAGTTTCGAGGCCATCGAGAAAGCCAGGGAGCGCGTTGGCAGCAGCCTGGTACGCACGCCGCTGCTGCGCTCCGAAACGTTGTCCGCGACGCTCGGCGTGGATCTTCACCTGAAGTTCGAGAACCTGCAGTTCACCGCGTCGTTCAAGGAACGGGGCGCGTTGAATCGTCTGCTGCTGCTCGATGACGCCGAGCGCAGCCAGGGCGTCATCGCCATGTCCGCGGGGAACCACGCGCAGGCGCTGGCCTATCACGGTTCCCGGCTCGGCATCCCGGTGACCATCGTCATGCCGCGCTTCACACCGAACGCCAAGGTGGCGCAGACGCGGGTGTTCGGCGCCGAGGTGTTCCTGCACGGTGAACGATTCGCCGAGACCCTGGAATACACGCACCGCATGGCCGCGGAGCGGGGACACATCCTGGTGCACCCGTTCGAGGACGAGGCGGTCATCGCCGGCCAGGGCACGCTTGGCATCGAGGTGCTCGAGCAGGCACCGGACGTCGACACGCTGCTCGTGCCCGTCGGCGGCGGCGGACTCCTGGCCGGAACCTCCGTCGCGGTCCGCGCCCTGCGGCCCGGGGTATCGATCGTCGGCGTGCAGGCCGAGCGGTTTCGTGCGGCCGCGGACATCTTCCATGGCCGCGAACGCAGCGTCGGCCGGTCCGGGACGATCGCGGAGGGGATCGCCGTGGACGATCCCGGCCGCACCGCCATGGCGCTCATCCGGCGCCACGTGGACCACATGACGACCGTCTCCGAGAGTCATATCGAGCGCGCGATCTTCCTGTTGCTCGAGCTCGAGAAGACCGTCACCGAGGGCGCCGGGGCGGCCGCCCTGGCCGCCGTGATCGCGGACCCGGCGGTTGCCGTCGGCAAGACGGTGCTCGTGCTCACGGGCGGCAACATCGACATGATGATCCTGTCGTCCGTGCTGCAGCGCGGCCTCGTGCGGACGCGACGGCTGGTCCGCATCGCGGTGGAGATTCCCGACCTGCCGGGCGCGCTCGGCGAACTGACCCAGCTGCTCGGCGAACTCGACAGCAACATCGTGGACATCGTGCACCAGCGCGCCTTCGGCACCTCTTCGGTGCGCGCCACGGTCGTCGAACTGGTGCTGCAGATGCGCGGCGAGGAACAGGTCGATGCGGTGGTGGGATCGCTGCGCGAAGCCGGCTACGACGTGCGGCTCGACGATTGATCCCCGGCCCGAGCCGGGTCGCGGATGCGCCCGGATGCCGAACGCGGTCCACCGATGGCGTAGTAGGATGGGACCGGGACGCAGGAGAAGCTCGTGATCACAGGACTGGACCACATCGGCATCGTCGCGCACAGCATCGACGAGGCCATGGAGACGCTCGAGGGCAAGCTCGGATTCCCGCTCGCCGGGAACACGCCCCTGCCCGACGGCGTGTTCTTCGCTCCGGAGGGCACGCACAACTATTTCTTCCAGGTCGGGGGCGGCGAGACGCGCATCGAGGTCCTGGTTCCGGTCGTCCCGGAGGCGGGCACCTACAAGTACCTGCAACGCTTCGGGCCCGGCCTGCATCACTGGGGATACGGTTGCGACGATGTCGCGGCGGAAGCCGCCCGGCTGCGCGCACAGGGACTGCGCCAGATCGACCTGGGCGGACGGCCCGAGGGTGGGCAGGTGACCGCGGCCTTCTTTCACCCGAAGACCGCCGGTGGCATCCTGACGGAGCTGGTGCCGACCCGACGCCGGGACTGACACCGGATCGCCCGCGCGCGGGCGATCCGAGCAAGGATCAGGCGGCCGGCGCCTCGGAACTCGTCTCCTGGAACTGCAGCTCGTGCAGCGTGAAGTAGAGGCCGCGCGCGGCGAGCAGTTCCTCGTGCGTCCCGACTTCCTCCACCTTGCCGTCCTCCAGGACGAGCACTCGGTCCGCCTCCTGGATGGTCTGCAGCCGGTGCGCGATGAGGATGGAGGTGCGGCTGGCGGCAAGCTTGCGTAGCGCATCCTGGATCAGGAGTTCCGTCTCCGTGTCGATGCTGGCCGTTGCCTCGTCGAGGATCAGGATCTCGGGGTCCGCGGCGAGGACCCGGGCGAACGCCAGCAACTGACGCTGGCCCTGGGAGAGATTCTGGCCGCGCTCGGAGAGCCGGGAGTCGTAGCCGCGCGGCAACGCCGTGATGAAGTCGTGGGCGTTGACCGTCCGGGCCGCCTCGACGACGCGCTCCCGGTCGATGGCGGCGTCGCCGAGCGCGATGTTGTCGTGGATCGTCCCGGAGAAGATGTGGAAGTCCTGCAGTACGACGCCGATGCGTCGCCGCAGGTCGTGGCTGCGGATGCGATTCAGATCGATGTCGTCGAGGAAGATCCGACCGTCCTCGAAATCGTAGAAACGCCCGAGCAGCTTGACGAGCGTGCTCTTGCCGGACCCGGTCGGTCCGACGATCGCCAGTTTCTCGCCGGCCGGGATCGTGAGCGAGATGTCCTGCAGGACGGGCACATCGTGGTCGTAGCGGAAGTCGAGGTGCTCGAAGCGGACCTCGCCGCGCAACCGTTGCGGCAACGTGACGGGGGACTCCGGCTCGTGGATCTTCTCGTCCCAGTCGAGTGCCTGGAAGATCCGTTCGCCGCTCGCCATGGCGCGGAACAGGACGTTGAGCTGTTCGCCGAGGACCACGATAGGGTGGAAGAGCATGGCGATGAACTGCGTGAAGAGCACCACGCCACCGAGCGTCATCTCCTCCCGGATGACGTCGCCGCCGCCGAACCAGAGCACCGCGCCGATCGCGATCGACGCCATGCTGTCCGTGAACGCGCCGTACGCCGTCTCGAGCCGCATCGACTTCGTCTCCGCCTCGAGATTGCGCTGGTTGATCTCGGAGTAGCGCGCGTAGTTGTGGTCCTCGCGTCGCGAGAGCTGCACCACCTGCAGGCCGGCCAGGTTCTCCTGCAGGTTCTGGTTCATGGCGGAGACCGACAGCCGCACCATCCGGAACAGCATCCGCGTCGCGCGTCGGAAATAGAACGTCACCACGGCGATGAGGGGCAGGGCGAGCAGCAGGATGCACGTCAGCCTGACGTTCACCGAGAACATGATGACGAGCGCCACGAGGAACGGCGCGAACTCGCCGATCAGCGTGCCGAGGCCGCGCAGCAACTCGTAGAGTGCCTCGATGTCGTTGGTCACCCGCGTCATGACGCGCCCGACCGCGACGCGGTCGTAGAAGGAAGAAGGCCGGGTCTCGAGATGACGGAAGAGGTCGAGGCGCAGGTCCCGCAGGCCCTTGATGACCGAGGTGATCAGGGTCATGCGGTGCGCGTGCACGGTGACGGCCCAGGCCAGCTGCAGCACGACATAGACGACAGCAGGCGGCCAGTAGCGGCGGGATGTCGAGGCTCGTCGAGATGGCGACGGTCAGGTCGACCATCCCCATGTCCGGCGTGCCCGTATCGGTCTTGCCGCCGATCACGTAGTCGATGCCGACCAGCGAGATCACCACCGGCAGCAGGATCTGCAGGATCGATGCGACCAGGACGAGTACTGCGCTCACGCCAAGCGTGACACGATACGGACGCAGCCAGCGCAGCAGTCGACGCAGCAGCGACAGGTTCATCACCGCGCCGGTGAGTTCGGCGTCGAACATCGAGTAGTCGCGCCGCTGCGCCGGACCCGGGCTTGACGTGGGCTGGGAGGTCGCTTCGGCCACTATCCCGCAGCCTCGGCAGCCGCGACGTAGTCGGACGCGTCGGCGCCCTCGCGCTGGATGCGTTCGAGTTCCGCGTAGAGGCCGCCGGCGGCGAGCAGTTCGTCGTGCGTACCCACCTCCGAGATGGCGCCGTCCTCCATGATGACGATGCGGTCCGAGTGCCGGGCCGTCGACACGCGGTGCGACACGAGCACCGTGGTCTGGCGGTGGCGCAGGCGTCGCAGTTCGCTGAGGATGTGCTCTTCCGTCTCGGTGTCCACGGACGAGAAACAGTCGTCGAGGATCAGCACGGGTGCGTGCCGGATGAGGCCCCGGGCGAGGGTCGCGCGCTGTTTCTGACCGCCGGAGAGGGTCACGCCGCGCTCGCCCACCAGGGTATCCATGCCCTCGGGCATCTCCTCCACCGTGTCCCGGAAATCTGCGGCCTCCGCGGCCTGCCAGACGCGATCGAGGGTGCGCGTCGGGTCGTCGTAGGTGAGGTTGTCGCGGACCGGTTCGCCGAACAGGAAGGGATCCTGCGGCACCATGGCGACCTGCGCGCGCAGTTGCGCGAGGGGGTAGTCGCGCACGTCCGTGTCGTCGATGAACACGGTGCCGGGCGGCGTATCGAGAATGCGCACGAGCTGCTGGAGCAGCGTCGTCTTGCCCGACCCCACGCGGCCCATGATGGTGATCGATTCGCCCCGTCGGATGTCGAGATCGACGCCCCGGAGCGCGGGTTGCGCGGCCCCCTCGTACGTGAAGTCCAGGTGGCGCAGCGAGATGTTGCCGACGATCCGGCTCGGCGCCGCGGCCGCCGGCGCGTCCTCGATCTCCGCCGCCCGGTCGAAGATGTCGAACAGCCGGTCGCTGGCCACCGCCGCGCGCTGGAACAGGTTGACGATGAAACCCGCCACCCGGAACGGCTGCACGACCATGTTGACGTACAGGAAGAACGCCGTGAACTCGCCGACCGTCAGCTCGCCGGTCAGCACCAGGTGGCCGCCGTAGCCGAGGATGGTGATGGAGCAGACCGCGGCCAGGGTCGGCATCACGGCGCTCATCACCGAGTTGATGCGGGCCTGGTGGCGAAACGCGTCGGCGTAGGCCTGATTGGCGCCGGCGAACCGCGCGATCTCGTTGTCCTCCTGCGCCATGGCCTGGATGGTGCGGATGCCGGAGAGGTTCTCCTGCACTTGGCCGCCGAGTTCCGAGAGACGCTGCTGGACGGCCCGCGAGGCGAGCCCCATGCGCCGCGAGGCCTTCCACGCGTAGAAGAACACGAACGGCAGCGGCGGGAAGATGAGGAGCGTCAGCTGGGCGCTGAGGGACAGCATGAACGCGAATCCGACCAGGCTCGCGAACAGCAGCACCACCGCGAGGATCGTGCCGTGCGAGATCACCCGCTGAATGAGCCCGATATCGGCGATGGCACGGGTCATCATGTCGCC
This sequence comes from Candidatus Azotimanducaceae bacterium, assembly GCA_965248075.1. Taxonomy (GTDB): domain Bacteria; phylum Pseudomonadota; class Gammaproteobacteria; order Pseudomonadales; family Azotimanducaceae; genus VXNE01. The sequence continues at coordinate 758,555 of CBDFIL010000002.1, forward strand.
GATCGTGTAGCGCCCGAAGAACTTCGGCCCCATCAGCTGCAGGTGGGCATAGAGCCGCTGGCGCAGGTCGAAGGCCACCAGCAACCCGGCGCGTCGCACCGCGATTCGCGCGAACGAGACCGTGACGAAGCGGACGCAGACCACGGCGACGATCCCCAGCACCGGCCAGAGGATGTCCGTGTTGCCGGCGATCAGGCGATCGAGACCGATCATGAGCATGAGCGGCACGGTCGCTTCGAATACGCGCGCCAGGGCGAACGCCGCGATGCCCCCGGTCAACCGGCCCCGGTAGCGCGCGACGAACACGCGCAGTCGCAACAGGGAGGCGATCATCAGAAGCTGGCGTTGTTGGGCACGCGCGGGAACGGGATCGCGTCGCGGATGTTCTCCATGCCCGTCGCGTAGAGCACCAGGCGTTCGAGACCGAGTCCGAAACCCGCGTGCGGGACCGTGCCGTAGCGCCTGAGGTCGCGGTACCACCAGAGTTCGTCCGCCAAGGCGGGCGGCATGCGGGCCTCCAGGGCATCGAGACGCTCTTCCCGCTGGCTGCCGCCGATGATCTCGCCGACCCCCGGCACGAGCACGTCCATGGCGGCCACCGTGCGGCCGTCGTCGTTGGCGCGCATGTAGAACGCCTTGATCTCCCGCGGGTAGTTGACGACCACCACGGGACCCCCGATGTGCCGCTCCGTCAGGTACCGCTCGTGTTCGGACTGCAGGTCGAGGCCCCATCCCACCGGGAACTCGAACCGCTCGCCGGACCGCTCGAGCAACCGCACCGCTGCGCCGTAGTCCAGGCGCTCGAACGGCGTCTCGATGACGTGCTCGAGGCGCTCGATGACGCCCCGGTCGATGCGCTCGGCGAAAAACGCCATGTCGTCGCCGCGCCGTTCGAGGGTCTCGCGCAGCACGGCCTTGAGGAAGTCCTCCGCGAGTGCTGCGTTGTCGTCGAGGTCCGCGAACGCGATCTCCGGTTCCACCATCCAGAACTCGGCGAGATGCCGGCTCGTGTTCGAGTTCTCGGCGCGAAAGGTGGGGCCGAAGGTATAGACGTTGCTGAGCGCGAGGCAATAGGCCTCCAGGTTCAGCTGTCCCGAGACGGTGAGGTACGTATCCCGGCCGAAGAAGTCCGCGCCGCCGTCGTCGGGACGGTTGACGTGGTCGAGCGTACTCACGCGGAACAGCTCCCCGGCGCCTTCGCAGTCGTTCGCGGTGATGATCGGCGTGTTGACCCAGACGAAGCCGTGGCTGTCGAAGTACCGGTGTATGGCCTGCGCGATCGTGTTGCGCACGCGGGAAATGGCGCCGAACGTGTTGGTGCGGGGTCGCAGATGGGCTACGGTGCGCAGATACTCGAAGGTATGGCGCTTCTTGGCGATGGGATAGGACTCCGGGTCCGTCACCCAGCCGATCACGCGCACCTCCCGGGCCTGGATCTCGCGATCCTGCCCGCGGCCGCGGGATTCGGCGACGACGCCGGCCACCTCGACGGCGCAACCCGCGCCGAGGTGCGTGATATGTTCGTAGTTTTCCAGAGTCTGGTCGGCGATAACCTGAACGCCACCGAAGCAGGAACCGTCGTGGATGTCTATGAAGGAGAATCCGCCCCTGGAAGTGCGCCGCGACCGCACCCAGCCGGCCACCGCCACGTTGCTGTCGACGGCGACCTGGTGACTCAGAACTGCCTGGATCGGGACGTGCTTCAAACGCGGCGGGAGCGTGGCGGGGAACCCGCGAATGATAGCGGATTCGGGTGCCTCCCCGGAAGCTCCGGGGGCGCTCGCGGCATGGTCCTGCCTTCCGTGTACGGCCGGCCGGCTTGCGGAATCGGGCGGCAGCCCGCCAGACCGTGAAGCGCCGCCAGACCGCGGCCGCGGTGTCGCTCGTCGTCGTGTTGCTGGCCGGCCTCGCGGTATGGCAGGTGCTCCGGTCGGGGCCGGAGCCGGCGCCGCCCGCCCCGGATGCAACGCCGGCGCCCCCGTCCGCGGAGACCCCCGCGCCCGTGGTTCCTCCGGAGTCGGAGCCGGCGGCGAGCGAGCCGGCGGTGTGTGTCGCGCCGACGCCCGAGCCCTTGCCGCCGCTGGCCCGGAGCGACGCCGCCGTCGCTCGCGAACTGACCGGTTGCGTGGGCGGACTCGCGCCGACCTGGATCGCGCAGGAAGACCTCCTGCGCCGCGCGGCGGTCGCGCTGTCCGAGGCGGTCGGCGGCCGGATCCCGCGTCGTCAGCTCGCCTTCATGGCCGTGCACGGAGCGTTCGAGACGGTCGAGCGCAACGGCGTGACGTACCTCGACCCCGCCTCTTACCGTCGATACACGCGGTTCGTCGACACCGTCACCTGTGTGCCGCCGGAGCGGGCGGCGACGGCCGTGGCCCGTTTCGAGCCGCTGCTGCAGGAAGCGCTCGCGGCCCTCGGGGACGCGGACGCGGACATTCCCGCCCGGCTCGAAGCGGTGCTCGACAAGATACTCACGACGCCGATGCCGGCGGGGTTCGTCCCGCTGGCGCGACCGAACGTGCTCTACGAGTACGCCGACCCGTCGCTCGAAGCGCTCGACAAGTTCCAGAAACAGCTGGTGCGCATGGGACCCGCCAACCTGGCGCGGCTGCAGGACTACGCGCGGGAACTTCGGGCCGAGTTGCGTCGGCCGCCGCCAGCGCCATCCTGCCCGCCGGACTGAACGTCGCGGGCCGGCGGCTTCACGCCCGATCGACCCGCACCGTCTCCCGATAGCGCGACAGGTCGATGTCCTTGCGAAACGGGGCGTGTTCCCCGATCCATTCGATGTCCCTTTCCACGTGGCGCCGTTCTTCGGCGACGAACCGCCGCACGGCGTCGCGAAAGCCCGCGTCGCGCACCCAGTGTGCCGAGTACGTCGCCCGCGGGAGGTAGCCGCGCGCGATCTTGTGGGGCCCCTGGGCGCCGGCCTCGACCCGCGCCAGGCCCCGGTCGATCGCGAAGTCGATGGCCTGGTAGTAGCACAGTTCGAAGTGCAGGAAGCGGTGGTCCTCGATGCACCCCCAGTTGCGCCCGAAGAGCGCGTGTGAGCCGATGAAGTTGAGCGCGCCGGCGATGTAGCGCCCGTGGCGTTTCGCCATGATGAGCAGCGTCTCGCCGGGCATCGTCTCGTTCAGCAGACTGAAGAAGCGCCGGTTCAGGTAGGGCGTGCCCCACTTGCGGTGGCCGGTGTCGACGTAGAACTCGTAGAACGCGTCCCAGTGTGCTTCCGTGAGGTCGCTACCCGTCAGCCACTCGATCTCGATGCCGGGGGCGGCCGCGTCGCGCCGCTCGCGGCGGATGTTCTTGCGCTTCTTCGAAGCCAGTGCGTCGAGGAAGTCGTCGAAGCTCCCGTAGTCGGCGTTCTCCCAGTGGAACTGCGTGTCCATGCGCTGGAGCATCCCGAGCTTCCCGGCACGGTCCCACTGCGTCTCGGGCATGAAGGTGAAGTGCAGCGAACTCACCTCGATCTGGTGGGCGGCCTGCACGCTCGCCATGAGCAGCTGATCCTCGATGTCGGCCCGGTCCGGGGTGTCCGGCGCGAGCAGCCGTCGTCCGGTGGCCGGGGTGAACGGCACGCTCGACTGCAGCTTCGGGTAGTACTCGCCGCCGGCCCGGTACCAGGCGTGGGCCCAGCCGGAGTCGAAGACATACTCTCCCTGCGAGTGGGATTTCAGGTACATGGGCACGACGCCGAGAACCTGCGATCCTTCCGGGAGTGCCTTGTCGTTGCGGCTTGCGGCGGTATCGGACGCTGCACCGCCCGCGGAGGAACCTTCCTCGCACAGCACGAGGTGGAAGGGCTGCCAGCCGGTCTGCGTCGAGACGCTGCCGCTGGCTTCGAGCGCCAGTAGAAAGCGGTGGTCCAGGAACGGGTTGTACTCCCCGCCGACGACGACTCCGGGGTTCGCGCACCGGTTCCAGGCCGCGGCCGGGACGTCGGCGATGTCGTGCACGATGCGGGCCGTTCGTTCGGGCAACGCGCGCACTCCGAGGGGGCGGAGACGGCATTCTAACCGCAGGTCCGGGCCCTCGGGTCCGGGGTACCGAGTCGCGCCGGCGCCGGGGCGGCACAGGGGGACTGTCGCAACGTGCCGTTGCGTTGAGCGGCGGCGGACGCTGGTACACTGCGCCGATGGACAAGAAGGCCCTCCTGTCCGAACTGCGTATCGATCGGACCGAGGAGAGTTCCTCGACCGGTAAACCCATCAAGTGGTTCGTGGCCATCGCGGTCGTCGCGGGGCTGGGGTTCGTTGCGCTCTATGTCGACTTCCCCACCGAGGCGGCGATGACGCCGGTGCGCACCGCGGTCGCCCGCGCGACGACCGCCGCACCGCCCGGCGACAGCGTGCTGGACGCGACCGGCTACGTGGTCGCGCGGCGCCAGGCCACCGTCAGCGCCAAGGTGACCGGCAAGGTGCTCGAAGTGCTGGTGGAGGAGGGCATGGCGGTCGAAGAGGATCAGCTCCTCGCACGCCTCGACGACAGCATCCTGCGCGCGCAGCTCCAACTTTCGCGATCTCAGCGCCGCGCCGCGCGCGCCGGCCTCGACGAGATGCGGGTACAGCTCAAGCAGGCGGAACTGGACCTGGCGCGCACCCGAGGTCTCGCCGAACGCCAACTCGCGAGCCAGGCGGACCTGGACCGCGACACGCTGTCCGTCGAGGGGGTCCACGCCCGTCTCGCCCGCGCGAACCAGGAGTTGCACGTTGCCGACCGCGCCATGGCCGTGCAACGCCAGATGGTGGAGGACATGCAGATTCGGGCCCCGTTCGGGGGTGTCGTGATCGCCAAGTCGGCGCAACCCGGCGAGATGATCTCGCCCATCTCCGCCGGCGGCGGCTTTACACGTACCGGCATCTGCACGATCGTCGACATGGACTCGCTCGAGGTGGAGGTCGATGTCAACGAGGCCTACATCAACCGGGTCTACTCCGGCCAGCCGGCGACCATCACCCTGAACGCCTATCCGGACATGCCGATGCCGGCGGCGGTGATCGCCACCATCCCGGCGGCGGACCGCAACAAGGCAACCGTCCGGGTGCGCATCGGGTTCGTCGAACGCGACGAACGCGTGTTGCCCGACATGGGGGTCAAGGTCGCCTTCCTGACCGACGAAGTGGAGCCGCAACCCGCGGCAGCGCCGGCCGGCGTACTGGTGCCCGGCACAGCCGTGGCGGACCGCGGCGCCGATGCGCACGTCTGGGTCGTCGAGGATGACCGCGTCGCCCGCCGCGCCGTCGAGGTCGGTGTCGCACAGGGGTCGCGCGTGGTGATCGTCGAGGGTCTCGCGAGCGGCGAACGTGTCGTCGCGGCCGTCTCCGAGGCGCCAGCGGACGCCCTGGCGGACGGCGCGCGCGTGAGCGTGTTGCAGTAGCGCGCCACCTGAATGAACCACGTACAATCGGGAGCCGCTGTGCAGGCCGCCCCGTGCGGTGCCGTGCGCAAGTAGAAGCCAGGCAGTACCCGGGCACATGGAGGACCCACGCACGATGGCGATCGTCGAACTGCAGGACATCGAGAAGAGCTATACCAAGGGGCGCGAGACCGTCGAGGTGCTGGCCGGCATCAACCTCGATATCGACCAGGGCGACTACCTGGCGCTCATGGGCCCGTCGGGGTCGGGCAAGTCGACGCTCCTGAACCTCATCGGCGGGATCGATCATCCCACCTCCGGATCGGTTATGGTGGGCGGCAAGTCGCTGAACGATCTGTCCAGCCGGGCGCTCGCCAAGTGGCGTTCCGAGAACGTGGGCTTCGTGTTCCAGTTCTATAACCTGCTGCCGGTGCTCAACGCGCGCCGCAACGTCGAACTGCCGCTGCTCCTGACGAAGCTCTCCGGCAAGCAGCGCACGAAGAACGCGAGCACCGCGCTGGAGATCGTGGGCCTCGGCGACCGCGCCACCCACAAACCGGGGGAACTGTCCGGGGGCCAGCAGCAGCGCGTCGCCATCGCCCGCGCCATCGTGGCGGACCCGATGCTGCTCGTGTGCGACGAGCCGACCGGGGACCTCGACCGCAACACCGCCGAGGAGATCCTGGACCTGCTCGCGATCCTCAACCGGGAGCACGGCAAGACCATCGTCATGGTGACGCACGATCCGAAGGCGGCGGACCACGCGAGCCACGTCCTGTATCTCGACAAGGGTCAGTTGACCGGAGCGCCGTCATGAGCAGCGTGGGACTCGTCTGGTCGAACCTGTTCCGCAGAAAGGTACGCACGGTGCTGACCGTCCTGTCCGTGCTGGTCGCGTTCGTGCTGTTTACCATGCTGCGCTCGGTGGCCGTGGCGTTCGACTCGGGCGGCTTCGGACCGGCCGGAGCGGACCGGCTGCAGGTGTCGCCGAAATTCTCGATCATCGATCCGCTGCTCGTCAGCCAGATGCGCGAGATCGAGCGCGTGCCCGGCGTGGACGCGGTGACGCATGCCGACTGGTTCGGCGGCGTCTACCAGGATGCCACCAACTTCTTCCCGAAGTTTCCGGTGAGCCCGAAGGGCTACTTCGACCTGTATTCCGAACTGGTCATAGACCCGGAGCAGCTCGAGGCGTTCCAGAACACCCGCACCGGGGCCGTGGCTCCGGCCGGCCTGGCCGCACGGTTCGGCTGGAAGGTCGGCGACAGGATCCCCATCGAGGGCGACATCTACCCCATGGAGGACGGCAGTCGGGCGTGGGAGTTCGACCTGGTCGGCACCTACCTCTTCGGCGACCGACGCGACGAGACCGGCGGCGGCATGTTCCTGTTCCATTACGATTTCTTCGACGAGGCGAAGGCGTTCGGCCAGGGCAACGTCGGCTGGTTCATCGTGCGCGTCGAGGACCCCGAGCAGGCGCCGGAGATCGCGAGTGCCATCGACACGCTGTTCGAGAATTCGCCCAACCCGACGCGCACCGCGACCGAGGACGAGGCGCAGCGCGAGTTCGCCAAGCAGCAGGGCGACATCGGCCTCATGACGACCGGCATCCTCGCGGCGGTGTTCTTCACCATCCTGCTGCTGACCGGCAACACGATGGCGCAGTCCCTGCGCGAACGCATTCCCGAGCTCGCGGTCCTGAAGACGTTCGGCTTCACGGACGGCGCCGTCGCGCTCCTGGTGCTCGCGGAGGCGGTACTGCTGTGCCTCGTCGGCGGTGCGCTCGGCGTGGGGCTCGGTACCGTCACGATGACGGTGATCGAGCCGGGACTGCGGCAATTCTTCGGCCTCATCGAGGTGACGTGGACGGTCGTCGCCAGCGCTCTCGGGATTGCACTGCTGCTCGGCCTGGTCGTCGGGTCCGTACCGGCACTCGCGGCGCGGCGCCTGTCCATCGTCGACGCACTGCGGGCACGCTGACATGTTCGGGCAGATCTTCGAGATCACGCTGCTGAACCTGCGCAACCTGCCGGCCCGGCTCGGCAGTTCGTCCGTCGTCGTGGTGGGCATCGGCGGCGTGGTGGGCGTGCTCGTGGGGATCCTCGCGATGGGCAAGGGGTTCGAGACGGCGCTCAGCCGCGCCGGGGCGCCCGACCGCGCGATCGTGCTGCGCGGCGGCTCGTCGGGGGAACTCTCGAGCTTCATGGACACGAACGCCATGAACATCGTCGCCTCGATGCCGGAAGTGACCGCTGCGAGCGGCGAGCTGTTCCTGATCGCCGACGTACCGAAGCGCTCCAACCAGTCGCCGGCGAACCTCGCCATCCGGGGCGTATCGGAGGCGGCTTTCGTGATGCATCCCGAGGTGCGCATCGTGGAGGGGCGCGGGTTCGACCCGGGCAAGGCCGAAATGATCGCCGGCCGCAAGGCCGCCATCGAGTTCGAGGGGGTCGACCTCGGCGCGACGCTGCAGTTCCGCCAGAGCGCGTGGAACATCGTGGGGTTCTTCGAGGCGGACGGCTCCGCCTACGAGTCCGAGGTCTGGGTGGATCTCGCGACCGCGCAGTCCGCCTTCCGACGGCCCGGGGTCAGCTCCATGCGCGTGCGCCTGACGTCGGCGGACGTGGTGGATGCGGTGGCGCAGCGCGTAGAAGAGGACCCGCGCCTCGATCTGGAACTCCGCAGCGAGGAGGACTACTACGCCGAGCAGTCGGAGTCCCTGACCGCGCTGATCCAGGGCTTCGGCTACGCGGTGGCCGCCATCATGGCGATCGGCGCCGTGTTCGCGGCCCTCAATACGATGTACACCGCCGTTTCCGCCCGGTCCGTCGAGATCGCGACGCTGCGCGCGCTGGGTTTCAGCGGGTTGCCGGTGGTCGTCTCGGTCGTCATCGAGGCGGTTGCGCTCGCCGTCCTCGGGGGCGTCCTCGGGGCCGCCGTCGCGTACATCGGCTTCAACGGCTGGACGGTCTCGACGCTCGCGGGCGGCTCTTTCTCGCAGGTGGCCTTCGACTTCGCGGTGACGACGGATCTCCTCGTGCTGGGCTTCGTCTGGGCGGTGACCCTCGGCGTCGTGGGTGGGCTCTTTCCCGCCGTACGCGCCGCGCGCCTGCCGATCGTCACGGCGTTGCGGGGCGAGTAGGGGCGACCCTTGCGGTCGCCCGTCCCAAGGCCATGCACGAATTCGACACGGGGCGAGTAGGGGCGACCCTTGCGGTCGCCCGTCCCAGGCCATGCACCAATTCGACACGGGACGTGTAGGGGTGACCCTTGCGGTCGCCCGTCTCGGGGCCGCGCACGAATTCGACACGGGACGTGTAGGGGCGACCCTTGTGGTCGCCCGTCCCAGGCCGTGCACGAATTCGACACGGGACGTGTAGGGGCGACCCTGGCGGTCGCCCGTCCCAGGCCGTGCACCAATTCGACACGGGACGTGTAGGGGCGACCCTTGCGGTCGCCCGTGTCGGGGCCGTGCACGAATTGGACACGGGACGTGTAGGGGCGACCCTTGCGGTCGCCCGTCCCAGGCCATGCACGAATTCGACACGGGACGTGTAGGGGCGACCCTTGCGGTCGCCCGTCCCAAGGCCATGCACGAATTCGACACGGGACGTGTAGGGGCGACCCTTGCGGTCGCCCGTCCCAGGCCATGCACCAATTCGACACGGGACGTGTAGGGGCGACCCTTGCGGTCGCCCGTCCCAAGGCCATGCACGAATTCGACACGGGACGTTGTAGGGGCGACCCTGGCGGTCGCCCGTCCCAAGGCCATGCACCAATTCGACACGGGACGTGTAGGGGCGACCCTTGCGGTCGCCCGTGTCGGGGCCGTGCACGAATTCGACACGGGACGTGTAGGGGCGACCCTTGCGGTCGCCCGTCCCAAGGCCGTGCACGAATTCGACACGGGACGCGTAGGGGCGACCCTTGCGGTCGCCCGTGTCGGGGCCATGCACGAATTCGACACGGGACGTGTAGGGGCGACCCTTGCGGTCGCCCGTCTCGGGGCCATGCACGAATTCGACACGGGACGTGTAGGGGCGACCCTGGCGGTCGCCCGTGTCGGGGCGACCCTTGCGGTCGCCCGTCCCAGGCCGTGCACGAATTCGACACGGGACGTGTAGGGGCGACCCTTGCGGTCGCCCGTCCCAGGCCATGCACGAATTCGACACGGGACGGGACAAGCCCGTCCCCTACATTCCGCGCCCTGGTTATGCCGTCAACGCACCGATCACTTCCGTCACCACCTCATCGGCGAGCGCCCGCATCTCCGCATCCGTCCGGTCCTGGATGGGATGGCGCACGAAGCAGCGCCGCGCGTCGTCCATGCCGAGGGCCTCGGCCTGCGCCGCGGCCGCGTCGCGAAACTCGCTCGAGGCGATGGAGACCGACGGAACGCCCTGAATCTCGAACCATACCGTGTCATGCAAACTGCACGTGGTACAGGAGCCTCAGTCGGCCAGGGCTTCGACGACGAAGTCGTTGTGCTCGCGGATGTCCTGGCGCAGGTCGCCCGGCGCCGGCTTCGCGAACGTCGGCTTCGCGTAGCGATTGATCTCGATGCCCGGCAGCGTCTCCCTGAGACGCGTCTCCAGCCGGTCGAGCAACACGTTGCCGCGCGGCTTGGAGATGTCGAGCAGGGCTACCGAGCCCCTGATCTCCTCCGGCCGCGGCGCCACCGAGCGGGCGATCGGCACCCGTTCGTCGGTGGGGTCGAGAATGGTGGTCATACGCGTTTCCTCCTCTTCGGATGCCGTGCCGGGGAGGGCACGGGCTCGTGAATCGTTGCCAGGTAACCGGTCGTTTCAATCGTCGATCTTACGCGACACGGGGATCGAGCCGATCGGCCCGCTGACCCAGCCGTGGAAGAAGCCCGAGAACTTGCCCGCCTCGGAACCGGCCACGACGATGTGGATATTGTCGGTCGACGCGAACTTCGACGACAACCGGTCCCGTTGTTCCGGCGCCATGGCCTGCAGGCGCTCAGGCGGGATGCCCGTGCCGGAGACTTCGTCGGCCGCCAGGTCGCGCAGGCGCCTCGCGGTGACCTCCTGGATGCGGTCACGCACGTCGGCTTTCGAGTAGCCGTTCTGCTTGAGGGTATCGACGTGCTCCGGGCAGACGACCAGGATGCAGTCCCCCATGTGATGCGCCCGGGGGTGGTGCGCCGCTTCCATGGCGAGCCCGAACGAGCCGGCGAGCTGGCTCGCCGTGCGCGAATTCTGATCCACGATCAGGCTCGGCCCGGCCGTCATGGCGAACAGCGTGACGACCGAGTCGTCCGCGTCGAAACCGCGCTCGACGTGCAGCGGCGGCCACTCGCTGCGCTCCTCCCACTCGGGGAAGCACATCGTGTACTTCATCGGGTTGCCAAGGGTCGAACGCTCCGTCCCGCCGGGGCGCGCGCCGCCGAGATTGCGCACCGCCAGTCGCAACGCGCGGCCGATGGCGGCGTTCGCGCGATTGCCCTGTCCGAGGGCGCCGAGCCGCATGTTCATGCCGAGCCGGTGGCGGATGGGCCCGTTCACGATCAAGACGGGCGACGCCCCCATCGTGGTGGCCATCACGCCGTGGACGTTGAACTCGTCGGTACAGACCGCTTCCAGGGCGGCGATCACCACCGGCAGATGTTCCGGTTTGCACCCCGCGAGCACCGCATTGACGGCGATTTTCTCGACCGTCGCCGGCGCCATGTTGGGCGGGATCGTCACGACCACCGACTGCGGATCGCGGCGCGTGCCCCCGAGCATCCGCAGCACCCGCTCGGGCGTCGGCGGCACCACGGGCAGCCCGTCCGTGAAGCCCTGGTCGAACAGGAACTCGTGCACGTCGTCGGACGGCGCGATCTCGACGCGGCGCGCGCGCAGCGGGCTGTTCTCCGCCTCGGCGCGCAGGCGCTCGTTGACGATGGGGTCCTGCGTGAGGGACCCGCAGCCGGGGCGCCAGTCCGGCAGGGCGTCCCAGTCGATGGCGACGCCGGGCGCGTGGCGCTCGAAGAACGCGCGCCACTCGGCCTTGTCGAATCCCACGACGCGGTCCGACTCGGCGCCATCCTCGCCGGCGGCGATCAGCAGGGGCACCGTTTCGACATCGTAGGCGAACGATACCTTCAGTGCGGAGTCGTCGAGGATCGGCGCCGTAAGTTCATGCCGGTCGATGAGCGTGGCGTTGCCGTCGGTGGTCTGACCCGGGACGAGCACTTCGAGCGGCGTCTCCCGGTGCAGCGCCTCGACGAGCGGCATGACCAGGTTGCAGGTAGGACAGTCCTCTTTGGCGAAGCACAGCACCGCCTTGCTCGCCGGCGGGAAAGCGCGGTCGACGCTGTGCTGGTCGCGCAGCGAGAACGGCGGCAACAGTCCCGGCATCAGTGCACCTCCGCGGCGTCTCCCCAGGCCTTGCGCAGGCGTTCCATGTTGAAGCCCGCCTCCTTGGACGCGCTGATGATGACCGCCTCGCGGCGCGCGATGGCGGCGGCCGCGTCGGGAACTTCCGATGCCACGTCGAGCGGTATCACGACGGCGCCGTGCTGGTCCGCGTGGACGAGGTCGCCGTCCTTGACGCGCATGCCGCCGACCGTGACCGGCGTGCCGAAGCCGACCGGATGCACGAACGCGTGCGAAGGTCCGACGCGGTCGGCGAGCATCTGGAACCCGTCGGCCACGTCCGGCAGGTCCCGCACGCTGCCGTCGGTGATGAGACCGATGCAGCCGAGGCCGCTGTGGATGTTGCTGTTCACCTCGCCCCAGAACGAGCCGTAGCCGCGGGAGTCGCCGTCGAGGTCCTGGATCACCATGATGCCCGGCTTCGGGCCGTCGTCGACATAGGAGTAGTAGGCGTCCCGCATGGCCCGCGCTTCCGCGCCGGCCAGATCGGACGGATGCATCGCGCGGATCGTCGCGGTGCGCGCGTGCCCGACCATCGAGCCGAGTTCCGGGCGCGTGCAGACCAGCGGGTCGACGGTGTACCCGTAGCCCCGGCGTTTCGGCGCGACGACCTCCAGCGCGTTGCACACGGTGGGCGTATCCAGCCCGCGCAGGGCGTCGAGCAGGGCTTCGTCAATAGCGGTCATGTTGTGATCCCAAGGCTGAAACGACCTTATGGTAGTCTGCCGCGCCACCCGATGGAACGTGCGCCAGGTGTACTCCTCCCTGAATTTCGGACTGGGCGAAACCCTCGACCTCCTGCGCGACACCGTGCACGGTTTCGCAAGCGAGGAGATCGCGCCGCTGGCGGCCCGGATCGATGCCGACAACGCCTTCCCGCGGGACCTGTGGCTGCGCCTCGGCGAACTCGGGCTGCTCGGCATCACGGCCGGGACCGAATGGGGCGGCGCGGAGATGGGCTATCTCGCGCATTGCATCGCGATGGAGGAGATCTCCCGGGCGTCGGCCTCGGTGGGGCTGTCCTACGGCGCGCACTCCAACCTCTGCGTCAACCAGATCAATCGGCACGGCACGCCGGAACAGATGGCGCGTTATCTGCCGAAGCTCGTCAGCGGCGAGCATGTCGGGGCGCTCGCGATGAGCGAATCCGGCGCGGGTTCCGACGTCGTGTCGATGCGTCTCGCCGCGCGCCGGGAGGGCGACGTCTACGTCCTGAACGGCGCCAAGATGTGGATCACCAACGGTCCCGACGCGGACACCTACGTGATCTACGCGAAGACGGCGCCCGAGGCCGGCCCGCACGGCATCACGGCGTTCATCGTGGAGCGGGACGTGCCCGGGTTCTCGCGCTCGCCGAAGCTCGACAAGCTCGGCATGCGCGGTTCCGGCACCTGCGAACTGGTCTTCCAGGACGCTGAGGTGCCGGCGACCAACGTCCTCGGGACGGAAAACCGCGGCGTAGGAGTGCTGATGAGCGGCCTCGATTTCGAGCGCGTAGTGCTCGCCGCCGGCCCGGTCGGCATCATGCAGGCGTGTCTGGACGCCGTCGTTCCCTATGTGCACGACCGGGTACAATTCGGCGAACCGATCGGGCGCTTCCAGCTCGTGCAGGGCAAGCTTGCGGACATGTATACCCGCACCAACGCGTGCCGCGCCTACCTGTATGCGGTGGCCGCCGCCTGCGACCGCGGCGAAACCACGCGCAAGGACGCCGCGGGCGCGATCCTGTACTGCGCGGAGACGGCCACGGCCCTCGCGCTCGACGCCATCCAGGTGCTCGGCGGAAACGGGTACATCGACGACTACCCGACCGGCCGCCTGCTGCGCGACGCGAAGCTCTACGAGATCGGCGCGGGCACCTCGGAGATCCGCCGCTGGCTGATCGGCCGGGAGCTCTTCGAGGAGTCGAACTGAGGGCGAACCGGGCAGCGGCCGCCGTCCGCGGAGCACCCGCCGGACACGGCTGAACACGGCCGAACACCGACAGAGGAACCGTATTCGATGACAAGTTACCGGGCTCCGACGCGCGACATCTGGTTCGTTCTCGAAGAACTCGCGCGCTGGGAGGAGATCAACGCCTTGCCGGGCTGGGAGGAGGCCACTCCCGAGCTCGCCCGGGCGGCGCTCAAGTCGGCGGCGACGTTGGCGGAGGAAGTGATCGCCCCCACCAACCTGGCCGGCGACCGCGAAGGCGCGCGCATCGAGGCGGGCGGCGTGCGTGTACCCACTGCGTTCAAGGAGGCGTTCGGGCAGTTTCGCGACGGCGGCTGGACGAGCCTCGACGCCGATCCGGAATACGGCGGACAGGGCCTGCCGGCGCTGCTCTCGATCGCCATCTCGGAACTGTGGCAGTCGGCGAACCTCGCCTGGTCGAACTGTCCGCTGCTCGCGGGCGGCGCGATCCGCGCCATCGAGGAGCACGCGAGCCCGGCCCTGAAGGCGACGTGGCTGCCGAACCTGATCGCCGGCACCTGGACGGGCACGATGAACCTGACCGAGTCCCAGGCCGGATCCGATCTCGCGCTCATACGCAGCACCGCCGTACCCGAGGGCGACGCCTGGCGCGTGAGCGGGCAGAAGATCTTCATCACCTACGGCGACCACGACATGGCCGACAACATCGTGCACCTGGTGCTGGCGCGGTTGCCCGACGCGCCGCCGGGCGTGCGCGGCATCTCCCTCTTCCTGGTGCCGAAGGTGCTGCTCGAGGCCGACGGCGCGCTCGGCGAGCGCAACGGCGTGCAGGTGCTCTCGCTGGAGGAGAAGCTCGGCATCCACGGCAGCCCGACCTGCGTGATGCACTACGACAACGCCACGGGCTACCTCGTCGGCGAGCCCAACCAGGGCCTCGCCTGCATGTTCACGATGATGAACCACGCGCGCATCAGCGTTGGCCTGCAGGGCCTCTCCGTCGCGGAGCGCGCCTATCAGCATGCCCTCGAGTACGCCCGGGAGCGCGTGCAGGGCAACGTGGCGGGCAGCCCGGATCCGGTGACGATCATCCACCACCCGGACGTGCGCCGCATGCTGATGGAGATGAAGGCCCAGATCGAGGCGATGCGGGCGGTGGCCTATGTCGGCGCCTCCCACCTAGATCGCGCGACCGCCGCTACCGGGGAACAGCGGCAGTGGCACCAGGCGCGCGCGGACCTGATGACCCCCATCATCAAGGCCTGGATCACGGAAACGGGGCAGCAGATCGCCTCCCTCGGCGTGCAGGTCTTCGGCGGCATGGGTTTCGTCGAGGAGACGGGCGCCGCGCAACACTACCGCGACGTGCGTATCACCACGATCTACGAGGGCACCACCGGTATCCAGGCCATGGACCTGGTCGGGCGCAAGGTGTTGCGGGACGGCGGAACGGCGCTCCGCGCACTGATCGGCGAGATGCGCGAGACGGAAGGTGAGGTGGCGCAACGCCTGCCGGACCAGCTGCCGGCGTTCCGGTCGGGCGTGGACCGCCTGCAGGCCGGGCTCGACTGGCTGCTCGAGCACGCCGGTAACGACTTCACCGTTCCCGGCGCGGTGGCCTATCCGTTCCTCATGCTGTGCGGCACCGTCTGCGGTGCGCACCAGTCGACGCGCGCCGCGCTCGTGGCCGCCGAGCGCCTCGCGGCCGGGGATTCCGAGACATCGTTCTTCGAGGCCAAGCTCGTGACGGCGCGGTTCTACAACGAATCGGTCCTGCCCCGGGCCGGGGCCTGCCTGGACGCGATGCAGGCCGGCGCGGAATCCGTCATGGGGCTGACCGAGGAGCAGTTCGAGCCAGTCCCGCTGGCGTAGCGAGGCTCTCGTCGGGGCACGCGCAAGACGTGCGCCGCGGGGTTCCCGCGTTACTCCAGCCAATCCTCCAGGGCGAGCCCTGGAACCCGCCCGAACTCGCGCAGGTTGTGTGTGACCAGCGTGAGAGCGCGTGCCACCGCCTGGCCGGCAATCAGGACATCGTAGCGCCCCAAAGCCGGTCCGGCGCTTCGCTGCCGCTGCGCGCCGGTGCCGCCTCCGGCCCAGCCACGCCGACCGTTCATGGAACAACCGACGACGGGAGCGCAGCGACCGTCGTCGGTTGTTCCATAAAAGGGGCCGATCGGAGTGCCGCGGGATTGCAGGAGCGCGCGAATCTCCCCCGATCGGTCCGCGTCGGTACTGGAGAACGGAACGGTCTCGAATTGCAGGGCCCTGATCTTCTCCAGATTGTCGCTCGTGTGCCGGCTCTTGTATGCACCGAAGCACAGTTCGTGATGCACGACCGAAGAGACGCCAATGTCGGCGGGGAGCCAGAGGTCGAGACGCTCTCTGATGCGGCGATGCCCCTGCAGGAGGTGGATGATGGCATTCGTGTCGAGGAGAAATCTCACCCGAGCCGATCCAGCTCCGGCCGCGACTGGTCCTCGACCGGCTCCAATGCGGCCTGCACGAAGTCGTCGTCGAGGTCTCCCGCAATGGCATCGAGCCAGGACCAGTCCACCGGCAATGGCTCCAGGATGACGGCATTGCCCTCCCTTCTGATCCGCACTTCATCGCATGCGAACCGAAACTCCTTGGGCAGCCGCACGGCCTGTGATCGTCCGGTCATGAATACCTTGGCAGTCCCTTTCATGGCACCTTGCAACGGATATGATATGGCGCAAAGATATATATCACGCCGCGCGGGGCGCCGCAACGGTCGGTTCGCGCTCCCGAACTCTGGCAGACAAGCGCATGCCCGGGTCGACCGTGTCCGGCTGGAGAGCCAATTGACAAGCGGGGCCGCGCCCGTAAGATACCCGTTCCGCTGGCCCGGGGTGTTTAGCTCAGTCGGGAGAGCGACGGCCTTACAAGCCGTAGGTCGCAGGTTCAAGCCCTGCAACACCCACCAGTGCTCACGGAGCGGTAGTTCAGTTGGTTTAGAATACTGGCCTGTCACGCCAGGGGTCGCGGGTTCGAGTCCCGTCCGCTCCGCCAAATCTCGATACCAGCCATCGCCAACCGCGAAGTTGCCATGCCGCGAATCGAGAGTGTCACTGCCGAGCTCCTGCACGACCGATCACTGGTCAACGTCATCACCCGCGTACGCGATTCCGATGGCCTCGAGGGCGTGGGGGAGGCCTGGTGGGGCATCTTCGATCGGGAGCGGCCGAGCCTGACTGCATCGCCAATCATCGCCGTCATCAATGACATGCTCGCGCCGAGGCTCGCCGGCCGCGATCCTGACGCCATCGAACGTCTTTGGTTCGAACTGTGGGACTGGGGCTACCGGTACGCGGACCAGGGCATCTTCCCCATGGGCCTGTCTGGCGTGGACCTGGCGTTGTGGGACCTCAAGGGCAAGCGCTTGGGGGCCAGCGTGGCGGCGCTGCTGGGCGGCCCGGTGAGCGACGGCATCCCCGCGTACGCGAGCTTCCCGCGCTATGGGAATCCCGAGCGGCTGGTGGCCGAGACGACGCGGGCCCTGGAGGCGGGATTCACCGCCGTGAAGCTGCACGAGATCGACCCGGACATGGTCGCCGTGTTGCGCGAGCAGTTCGGAGACGCCTTGAAGATCATGGTCGACGTCAACGGCCATTTCGATCCGTTGGAAGCGGTCGCTGTGGGCACGCGGCTGAGCGAGCTGGGGGTCATCTGGTTCGAGGAGCCCGTGCGGCCCATGCGGGACCATGCCGCGCTCGCCCGCGTGAGCGCCTCCATCGAGTGCGACCTGGCCGCCGGCGAGAACGAGTATGCCCTGGCGGACTTCGACCGGCTGCTCGCGACCGGTGCGATTGCCTACGTTCAGCCCGAGATCACGAAGATCGGCGGCCTGACCGCCGCGCGCCGCGTCAGCACGCTGGCCGAGCTGTACAACGTTGCGCTCTGTCCGCACAACTTCCGCCTCGGCCCCGCGCTGTACGCGTCGGTGCAGTGGGCATTCACGTCCCCGGCGTCCAGATGGCTGGAGATCCCGTGGGTTCCGCCCGGCGTTGCGTTTCCCTTCCCCGCGCCGCTGCCCCCGATGCGCGACGGGCTGGTGCTGCCCCTTGAAGAGCCGGGTCTCGGCTGCGGCTGAAGGGTGCTCCGCCGCAACGAGCGGCAATCCATCACTGTCTGCGGGGCGCGCATCATCGTCGAGCGGCCGGATCCGTAACGCTACCCCGATCGCTGATGTCCCTGGTGACTATTGCATGAGGGACCGAGGCGTCGGCACGATGCGCTGCTTGGCAAGTCCCCCGCTTGCGACCAGATCGGGAACCCGGCCCTCGATTTCGTTCCTGTAGTAGTCGCTCTCGTACACCGCGGCGTGTATGCGCTCGCGTTCGGCGTCTGACTCGAAGCGCCGGATCCAGATGTAGACGGTCTCGTCCTCCGCGCTGCGGAAGCTGCCAATGCTGTTCAGGCCCTGCTTCACGGCAAACGGAATGAACTCATCGTCCATCATCCGCACCCACGCATCCATCTTGCCGGGCAGGATCCTGTACTGGTTAAGCTCGTAGAACACCCGCTACCCTCCTGACACGCGGCTTGACGACGATCACTTGGTCGGATCGTCGGTAGGTGACGCCCCTGTGGCGTCCCGGGCCCAGGTTGGTTCGACGTCAGCGCGGGCGGCCGCGAGGCTCGCCCCTGCCTGTTGGGCCTCCCTGGCCGTGGTCTCGGCATCGCGCGGCAGGGCCCGGACGGCCAGCCACAGGTGCACGATCGGATACACGCCCAGGCAACTCAGGATGATCAGCGAATAGCGCAGCGAATCGTCCCCGAAGCGCGGCGCCAGCATGTCGCTCAGCATGCCGGCAAACAGCGGCCCGAGTCCGACGCCGACCATGCTGGAGGAGAACATCAGGATCGCCACCGCGATGGCCCGCATGCGGTTGCCCACGACCGACTGAATCGCTGCGAACAGCGGCCCGTTGGCCAGGCCGCCGATGGTGCTCGAGACCAGGTTCAGCGACAGTGCCAGCGCCGCCACCGGCGCGAGCAGCACGCCCAGACTCAGCGGCAGCGTCAGCGCAGAGGCGCCCACACCGAGTACCAGCAGGGGCTTGCGCATGTCCCCCTTGCCCATCCAGTCGGCGACATAGCCCCCTCCGAGCGTGCCGATGGCCGAGCCGAGGCCGAATGCGATACCGAAGTAGAAGCCCACCTCCGCGGTGGACATGCCGAAACTTCGGACATAGAAGCTCGGCAGCCACATCTGGATGCCGAATGCGGCGAACGAACCCATGGCGAACACGATCACCAGGTGCACATAGGATGAGCGCCTGGCCAGGTAGCGAAGCACCTCGCCGAGCGGCGGCTGGTCCGCGGCCAAGGGCGCCTCGTCTTGAGCGCCCCGGGTGGGCTCGCGCAGCGTCAGCCGCGTCAGGATCGCGAGCAGCAGACCGGGCGCACCGAGCATCAAGAATGCCCAGCGCCAGCCCCAGGTCTCGGCGATATAACCGCCCAGCACCAGCCCGGACACGATGCCCAGCGTTGCGCCGGAGGTGTGAATGCCCAGTGCGGTGGCGCGCCGTTCCTTCGGGAAATAGTCGGAGATCAATGAGTGGGAAGGCGGAACGCAGCCGGCCTCGCCGGCGCCCACGCCGAACCGCGCCAGCATCAGATGGGTGAAATTCTGGGCCATGCCACACATCACGGTCATGACGGACCAGACGGCTATGGCCAGGGACACGATGGTGCGGCGCGTTCCCCGATCCGCCCAGCGCGCGATCGGAATACCGAAGGTGGCATAGAACACCGCGAAGGCGATACCGGTGAGGACACCGAGCTGCGTATCGGACAAGTCCAGATCGGCCTTGATCAGCGGGAGCACGATCGAGATGACCATCCGGTCCATGTAGTTGAACAGGTTCGCAACAAGCAGCAGACTCAGTGCGTACCACAGGTAGCGGCTGCTGAATTCTGAAGCGCGGACGATGAGACTCTCCCCTGAGACCGTGCGTATGGATTCGCCGGCTCTTCGTTGAGCATAGCATTGCCGCTTTTGGCACTGTGGCGGGCCGCGTCAGGAGCGGACGCCACCGACAGCCTGACAATCGACAAATTGAGGACACCACGATGGAACAGGAACAACCGTTGGCAGGACAGGTTGCCTGGGTCACCGGCTCGTCACGAGGGCTGGGGCGTGTCATGGCGCTTGAACTGTGCCGACTCGGTGCAAGAGTCGCCGTGCATGGAACGCGCCCTGACAGCCCGAAGACGTTTGGTGAAGGCGAGTCAATGCAGCAGGTCGCCGAGGACGTTGCCGCAGCGGCCGGGGGCGAGTCCATGGCTGTCTGGGGAGACGTAACCGAGGAAGGCGAGGTCCGCCGCGTTGCCGATGAGATTCGTGGGCGATGGGGACAGATCGACGTCCTCGTGTGCTGCGCTGGAGGCAATATCGGGACAGGCGGGACGGGCGTCGGACGTGCCGGCATGCCCGAAACCGACGATTGCCTGAATATTTCGCTCGACGACCTGCAACGCGTGATGGATCGGAACCTGATGAGCGCCATCCTGTGCTGCCGGGAGGTCGCGAAGGAGATGATGGACCGAAAGTCCGGCAGGATCGTGACCGTCGGCAGCATCGCCGGGTTCAGCGGGGCTGCATGGAAGCAAGCGACTTATGCGATGGCAAAAGCCGCGTTGCACCACTACACACGATGTCTGGCGGAACAGCTGCGCCCGTATAACATCAACGTCAACTGCGCCGTACCGGGTGGCTTCACCACCGAGCGATTTCTGCGCATCGCCGCGGACACCCTTGACGAATCGTGGCTCGTCGAAGGCGGAACGCTGGAACGCTACGGGCGGCCAGAGGAACTGGCAGACGTCGTTGGTTTCCTGTGCACGCCGGCGTCCCGGTACATTACCGGCCAACTCATCCGCGTCGATGGGGGGTTACAGACTCATCCCGGATAACGCGGCGCAGCCTGGCCCTCGTCCTTCATGCACACCCCCGAACACGGGCGACCACAAGGGTCGGGGACGGGCGACCACAAGGGTCGCCCCTACAACGTCCCGTCCCGAATTCATGCGTGCCGTTGGTGGTGTGGAACCTTGACCCCATAGGCTCCCTGTGCAAATCTCAAGTGTTCTATTCGCCCGTTCGGGGAGGATTTCATGTCCAGGTACGATCTGCTTGTCAAAGGTGGAACCATCATCGACGGCCAGCGTACGCCCCGCTTCACGGGTGACATCGCGATTGCCGGAGGCCGCATTGCGCAGATTGGGGGCGGACTGTCCGAGTCGGACGCGGCTCGCGTGATCAACGCGAAGGATCTGATCGTCGCGCCGGGCTTCATAGACCTGCACACGCACTTCGACTCGCAGATCTTCTGGGATCCCTGGTGCACCATGTCGGGCTGGCATGGCGTTACCTCGGTGGTGATCGGCAACTGCGGCTTCGGCTTCGCGCCGGTGGCGCCCGAGGACCGCGAGCGCGCGATGCTCACTCTCGAGCGCAACGAAGCCGTGCGGGCCACCACGATGGCCGCGGGCATGCCCTGGGATTGGGTCACCTTCCCGGAGTTTCTCGGCAGCATCGAGCGCACGCCCAAGGGCGTGAATGTGCTTGCCTACATGGGCATCGCTCCGGTCATGACCTCGGTGATGGGTCAGGACGCCAAGGGGCGCCCCGCGACCGCCGCCGAGCAGAAGCGGATGTGCGCGATCCTCAGCGAGGCGATGGATGCCGGCGCCTGCGGATTCTCTGCCCAGATCCTGGGCGAGAACAGCGTGCAACGCGACTACGACGGCACGCCCATGATCACGGACGTCATGGCGCCGGACGACCTGCTCGCCTTCGCCGGTGTGCTCAGGGAGAAGGGGCGGGGCGTCATCCAGGTGATCGGAGCGGAGCTCGACCTCTTCGAGAAGATCGCCGAGGTCAGCGGCCGGCCGGTGATCTGGAACGCGCTGGTGCTCCAGAGCGACCAGCACGGCAACACCTACGGATCCTACAAGGATCGCCTGCGCTGGCTCGAGGAAGGCAACGCGCGAGGAAACCGCCTTTTCGGGCACGCGGTCACCTGCGACATGGACGAGCAGTTCTCCCTCGACGAGTGGAACCTGTTCGACGCGATCCCCTCCTGGCGCGCGGTCACCCTGGGCAACGTTGCCGAGCGCATGCAGAAGATGAACGACCCGGAGCTGCGCCAGGCCATCCGCGAAGATTTCGACAAGTACGCGGAACTGCGGAAGGTCGATCCGGTGGCGGCCACGAAGGCCGGCGCCGGGGGTCTCTTCCTGGCCATCCCCGACATGCGGATCGCGGAAGGCAGGACGGAGGCGGGGCGCGCGCTGGAAGGCTACACGGTGGGCGAGGTCGCGGACCGCGAGCACAAGCACCCCATCGACGCCATGCTCGACCTCGCCCTCTCCGAGGATCTCCGGACGGTGTTCTTCCGGGAGTTCCCGAGAAACGACCCGGAGGCCATGCGCGAGGTCATCAACGCGCCGTTCGTGCTGCCGGGCATCTCGGACGGCGGCGCCCACATGAAGTTCCTGACCCTCGGCTGCTACCCCACCGACTTCATCAGCCGGCTGGTGCGGGAGCACGGGCTGATGGACCTGGAACAGGCGCACTGGCGGCTCTCGGGCTACTCGGCGATGGCAGCCGGGTTCACCGACCGCGGCTTCCTGCGCGAAGGCGCCCCCGCGGACATCCTCGTCTACGACTACGACGCGTTGCGCGTGCTGCCCCGGGAGCGGATTCACGACTTCCCGGCCGACGACTGGCGCCTGGCCCAGAAGGCCGAGGGCTACCGCCAGACCATCGTCAACGGCGAGGTTACCTTCGAGGACGGCGAGTGCACGGGCGAGACACCGGGAACCTTGCTGCGCCACGGACTCACAACGTAGCCGGGCCAGAGACAACGAAGTGGAAGCCTCATGAGTGATTCAGCAGCCGTATCGGATACGCCCGCCATCATCTACGACACGCTGCCGCCGGATGCCATTTCCGACGAGCTTGCGCCGGTGATCGACGAATTGGGACTCAGGGAAAACTGCCGGCAACTCGCGATGGAGGGCTGGACTGTCGTCGAAGGCGCGGCGTCGGAAGAATTCAACGCGCGGCTTCGCGCCAAGATCAGGGAACTGTCTCCCGAACCGGAAGGGGCGGTTCGTGGTGCCAACCTGCTGCTCGCGAAGGACCCGGTGTTCGCTGAAGCGGCGTTGAATCCCAGCATAATGGCCATCGCCGAGTTTTCGGTCGGGCGCGGTTTCCTGGTGACTCAGATCGCTTCCAGCATTATGCCAAAGGGGCCGTTCACCATCGGACTCCACGCGGACAGCAGTTGGCTACCCGCACCCTTTCCGGCGCACAACACGTTGCTGACCGCCTGCTGGACGCCCGACGGCTACGACAAGGAGAGCGGCGCCACCCTGGTGATCCCCGGCAGCGGCAATCTGCGCCGGCATCCCAACGCGGAGGAAACCGCGGCCAAGGCGGGCGCCATTGCCATCGAGGCTCCCCCCAATTCGGTTGCGCTGTGGGATGGCAACGTCTGGCACGCGAACTGGCCCCGTCAGACCGACGGCGAGCGAGTCGTGTGTCACGTCGCCTACACGCGACTGATGATGCGACCCGTCGAAGACTACAGCCCCCATGCCGATGCGTTGATCGAGCGCTACGGCAAGCGGATGTCGCAACTGCTGGGCCGCGAGGACTTCCTGTACAGCGCCAACGGGTTCGATCCGGCGCTCGGCATACCGACGCAGAACAACGCCAAGCGCTAGTGTCGTCTTGTTGCCGGCGATGGTCTGGGCCCCAAGGCGGTTGATGGGCCGGCTCCATCCACTTTACGATAGTGGGGATTCCGTTGTTGTTTGCTGAACTCAAATTGAGAGGGTGATTTCCATGGCGGGAAGACGTCTGAAGAATCTCAGCCGGCGTGACTTCGGCCGGCTTTCGATGGTGGCGCTCGGTGGCGCGCTTGCCGGCACTTCGCGGGCAGCACTCAGCGATGAATCGCCCACGGCTCAGATTGGCGGGACAGTGGCTCCCGGCTTCGAGCGGGTAAGGGACGCTTTTGCCGCCAACTTCGAGCAACATGGCGATGTCGGGGCCGCGTTCAGCCTGTATCACCGTGGCGTGAAGGTGGTCGACCTCTGGGGCGGAGTGGCCGACGTGGAGACCGGTCGGCCGTGGGTCGAAGACAGCATCGTCCTGGTGTTCTCGAGCACGAAAGGCGCGACCGCGATCTGCGCCCACCTGCTGGCCCAGCGGGGCGAACTCGACCTCGACGCCCCGGTGGCCGAGTACTGGCCCGAGTTCGCCGCCGCCGGCAAGCAGGACATCCCGGTGCGCTGGCTGCTGTCCCACGAGGTCGGGCTCCCGGTCTTCGACAACCCCATGACGGCGGAGGAATGGCTGTCGTGGGAGGCGCCCGTCAAGGCGCTCGCGGCCCAGCGCCCGGTGTGGGAGCCGGGCACCGCGCACGGCTACCACGCCGGAACGTACGGCTGGCTCGTCGGCGAGGTGGTCCGGCGGATCAGCGGCAAGAGCGTGGGGACGTTCTTCGCCGACGAGGTCGCCGGCCCCTTGAGCCTCGACTTCTGGATCGGCCTTCCCGAGAACGAGGAGAGCCGGGTGGTCCCGATGATCGGGATCGACCTGCAGGACAGCGACGTCGACGAGCAGGCGCTGACGGAGAGGAGGCGCACGCTCCTCGAAACAGCCAGAGACCCGGATTCCCTGCTCAACCGCCCATCGACCACGACGGCCCCGGACATGAACAGCCGGGCCTTCCACGCCGCGGAGATCCCCGCGGGGAACGGCATCACCGACGCGCGCTCGCTGGCGCGCATGTACGCCTCTCTCATCGGCGACGGCGTCGACGGCGTGCGGCTGCTCAACGACGAGACCGTCGCGCGCGCGTCCACCGAGCAGGCGAACGGGCGCGACGAAGTGATGGGGATCGAGACACGCTTCGGGCTCGGGTTCTCGCTCGACGGGACTTACGGCGGGGAGAGCGCGTTCGGGCACGGGGGCGCCGGCGGCTCGCTCGGTTTCGCCGACCCGAAGGCCGAGATCGCTTTCGGCTACGTGATGAACAAGATGCAGCTGGTAGCCAACGACGACCCCCGCACGCTCAACTTGATCGCGGCGGCTCACGAGTCGCTGAAGGGCTAGTGCGCTGGGTCACAAATACCTTCACGTTTGCGCTGCGCCTTTTCGCCGCTGGCGGCGTTGCGCCTCCTCCCGTGGGGCCTACCACTGCTCGTCGGACGCGCCTTGCCAGCGACGCAAATGCGCTACCGCAAAGACAAAGCTATTTGCGACCCAGCACACTAGACCGGTAACGACCCCCGATATGCAGCGGAGGAACAATGAGCGGCACGCCCGAGTACACGCCACCGAAGGTCTGGCAGTGGGAGCAGGAGAGCGGAGGGGCCTTCGCGAGCATCAATCGGCCGATCGCGGGGCCCACCCATGAGAAGGAGCTCCCGGTGGGCAAGCATCCGCTCCAGCTCTATTCGCTCGGCACGCCGAACGGCGTGAAGGTCACGGTCCTTCTCGAGGAGCTGCTCGCGCTCGGCCACGCAGGGGCGGAATACGACGCCTGGCTCATCAACATCATGGAGGGCGCTCAGTTCTCGAGCGGCTTCGTGGCCGCGAACCCGAATTCGAAGATCCCCGCCCTGATGGACCACTCGACCGACCCGCCGACCCGCGTATTCGAGTCGGGCGCAATGCTGCTCTACCTCGCCGAGAAGTTCGGCGCCTTCCTGCCGACGGAGCCCCGCGCTCGTACCGAGTGCCTCAACTGGGTCTTCTGGCAGATGGCGGCCACACCGTTCCTTGGCGGCGGCTTCGGGCACTTCTACGCCTACGCTCCTGTCAAGATCGAGTACGCGATCGATCGCTTCGCAATGGAAGTGAAACGTCAACTCGACGTCCTCGACCGCAACCTCGCCGAGCGCGAGTACATGATCGGAGACACGTACACGATCGCCGACATGGCGATCTGGCCCTGGTACGGCGCCGTCGTGAGCAATGAAGCCTACGCGTCGGCCGAGTTCCTCGAGGCGCACACCTACGAGCACCTGGCGCGGTGGGCGGAGCTGGTCGGGGGGCGCGACACGGTCCGGCGCGGGCGGATGGTCAACGGCGTCTTCGGCAAGCCCGAGGACCAACTCATCGAGCGTCACGACGCCTCGGATTTCGAGACCAAAACCCGCGACAAACTGTAGGGGACACCCTTGTGGTGTCCCGTTCTGGATTCACGCACGACTTCGACCCGGGCGACCACAAGGGTCGGGGACGGGCGACCACAAGGGTCGCCCCTACAAGGAGAGCCAAAATGACGGTGATCGGTAAAGAGGGCGCCTGGACGCAGGAGGCGACGACGACCTGGTTTTCGTTTCGCGAAGCGGAGCAATGGGTCGACTTCTCCAACGGCAAGGACCTGGCGCTGCTGCTCGGCGACCCGGACTGCGGGCCTCTGATCGAACTCACGAGCAGGCCCCCGGAGGCAGAGGAGATGCCGCGCGCACCGGCCCACGGGCACGCGTCCGACAACTGGCGGGTCACGATCCAGGGCACCACGAACATGGGCAAATATGCGTACGGCCCCGGCCAGTTCCGGTTCCAGGACGGGGGCGTTCCCTATGCGGGAGACAATCTGGCCTGGGGCCCGGCGGGCGGGTTCGGGATCATCATGTTCGCGGATCGTCGCGGCTCCCCGATTCGATTCGTGGACCCGAATCACGAGTTTCAGGAGGGGGCGGACGCGGGAGCGCGCGCGTTTGCGGACCGGTTCGGCTTCGAGTTGTGCGACCCCTGTCCGGGTGCGCCGGCAATTCACACGACCCTCGGCAAGACGCAGCACGGGCACTTGGACACGGGGTTCGAGGAATCGGACTCGTGGGCGGAAGCCGCGCCCGGCGTGCGGCTTGCGACCTCCCTGCTCGGCGAAGTGACGGCCGGACCCGTGCTGGCGCTGCTCCGCTGCGATCCCGGCGCTCCGGCGTGCCCGGCGGGGACGCTTCAGACCGAAGTGTTCCATGCGGTCGTGGCCGGGTCCTGCGTGGTCGAGGGGTCGCCCCGGGGTCTCGGCGACGCCTGGGTGACCGCGTCGGGTCCGCAGCCCGAGGTCGTTGCGGGGCCGGACGGGCTCTCGCACATCGTCGTGTTCGCCGACCGGCGCGCGATCGGGGGCTTCACGGCCTCCGGGGATGCCGCCGGCCGGGACCTGGCCGCGAGCCTCCTTCGAGCGACGGCCGACCTGTCGTCCTGACGATCGCGGCCGCAATATCCCGACGGGAAGACAGCAAAAAGGCAACCACATGGCATCATTGATCGTCCACGGAGTTCCGCTCTCTCAACCGGTTCGGGCCGTGCTCTGGGCACTGGTCCGCAAGCGCAAGGCCTTCCATATCGAGCCAACGGTCCCCGGTTCCCCGGAAGAAGGCGGGACTCGGCACCCGAGCTTCCTGGCCATGAACCCCGGCGGCACGATGCCGTGCATCGAGGAGCCGGAAACCGGCTTCGTGCTCGGGGAGTCCAACGCGATCCTCTGCTACCTGGCGCGCACCCACGGATGGGACGACCTCTACCCGGAAGATCCCCGGGCGGCGGCGCAGGTCGACTGGTACCTGCACTTCCATCACCAGAGCGTCCGCCAGGCCTCGATCGGCTATATCGCACCGGCATTTCGGCGGGATCTGCAGATTCCGGAGCACATCGTGGGCGGGGCGAAGGCCGCGACGGAGTACGCGCTCGGCGCGCTGGATACCGGCCCGCTGGCGAATTCGCGGTTCATCGGCGGCGACGGCCTCACGGTCGCGGACCTCGCCGCCTACGGAGACCTCGGCCAGTTGCGGCCGGAGTTCACCAACCTCTACGACTTCTCGAAATACCCCAACGTCCAGCGTTGGCTCGACGACATGATGCAGGCCGACGGACACGACGATGTGCACGTGGCCCTGCGCGAACTCGGCGACATCAGCGTCGTGGGGCCCACCGTGGAGAGGCTTGGCGAGGTCAACGCCATCGCCATGGAGGAGCTGGCGCAGCAGGTGGCCGGGTTCGCCGACTGATCACGGGCGCGCAGGCGAGCGGGACGGCAGCCGATGCCGCCCCGCGGCGGGAGACGCATCAGCGATGCGCCTCCACGCCCTGTCCGTCCGCGTCCGGGTCCAGCGCGGCTTCGGCGCGCATTGTAGCTGTCCACGGTGGGTCCACCGCGCAGACATGCAAGGAACATGGGTGGGGCGACGCGCGCCAGCGGCTCGCGGAGGCGCTTTTCGTGACCCAGTTAAATCAATGGCTTACGTTTATGTTCCATGAAAGTTTCCCCCCCGGCGCGCCGGGGCACTGACGTGCAGGAAACAAGGGCGGCGGCCGCCGCCTGGGCACCTTGAGTTATGTTAAATGGCGTTCTGCCAACCCGTTGAATTAAAAGGAGTTCGGTTTTTGTTCCATGCGAGGGGCGACCCTTGTGGTCGCCCGTCCCCGACCCTTGTGGTCGCCCGTCCCCGAAGTCGCGGAACCTCGTCGTCAACGCGCAGTTTCGCGCCAGCGAAACTGCAACGCGACCCATAGGTCGCGCCGCGACCGCAGGTCGCGCCGGGACGGGACAAGCCCGTCCCCTACATCTGGTAGCCGACTTCCAGTCCGATCTGGCGCGGGTTGTGCCAGTAGAACGTCGCCAGGAGGTCCCGGCCGCGCAGAATCTCGTCGTTCGCGAGATTCGTGCCGAAGAGCGCGATTCGCCACTTTTGGTCGGGGTTGCGCAATGTGACGCGGGCGTTGATCTTCTTGTAGCTGGGCACCATGATCGTGTTTTGTGAGTCAGCGAACTGATTGGCTACCCAGGCATGATCCAGGTGCAGGTCCAGTGACCAATCGTTGGCGACAGGCACCGAGTAGTCGAGGGCGATGGACACGCTGTCGCCGGGCGCGTACCGCAGCTCGTTGCCGTCCTCGGCGTTCTGATAGGGCACTCCGACTTCCGTTACCTCGCTGTCGTTGATGTCGGCCGCAAGCCGCACGCTGAACTGTTCGGTGACGAAAGCGTTCAGCTCCACCTCGAACCCCGTGATCTCGGCGCCACCGCTGTTGACGTTGTGACTGTCGCCTCCCGGAGCGATGGCGGGGTCGTTGACGTAGACGAGCATGTCCTCCCAGTCGAGATAGTAGGCCGAAGCCAGGACGGTGGCGCGGCCGTCCCATAGCGTCGCCTTCAGTCCAAGCTCGTAGTTGTCCAGTTCATCGCCGTCAAAGAACAGGCGGGACAGGGAGTCGACGATGTTCTGCTCGAGCCCTGCGATGACCGCTGCTCGAGTGGCGTCGTCAAAGGCCGGGTTGACCCTTGCGCTCTGGATCCCTGGTTCAAAGATGGTGGAGACATAGAACTCGAGGTTGTTGTTGACGTTGCCCGGGCGGAAGCCGGTGGTGTAGTTGAAATACAGCAGGAGGTCATCTCGGGGCAGCCAGGACAGCACGAGCTTCGGTGATACGGGGGTATCGTCGGTGTCGGTGCCGGTATTCGTGAACTCCTGCTCGAGATTGGAGACCCGCGCGCCAAGCGTGATCTCCAGCGTCTCGGTGATGTCCCAACTCACTTCGCCGAATACTGCGTACTCCTCGAGGAAGTCGGTATGGGTGTTGGCGGGCACCATCAGCAGAGGATCGAACACAAGACCGAAAGCTTCGCGACCGGGGTGGTAGCCCGCCTTTTGCCGGTTCTGAGTGTGATCTTCGCTGTCCTTCCAGAAGAACCCCGCCGTCCAACGGAGGGCCTTGTCCGCCGGCGACACCAGGCGAAACTCCTGCACCCAGCGCTCACTGTAAAAGCCGGCTATGTTGCTGATTGCCTGAAGGTTCATACCGTCGCCCGTGAAACTCAGACCGGCGAAGGAGAACGCTCCCGGCCATCCGGGACAGGGAATGCCGAAGTTCACCAGGGCGATGCAAGCCGGATCGTCCGGATCGGCCAGGGCTGCACCGCCGTAGTAGTAATCCAGGGTTCTCGCACCCGTTTCGGAGGACTCGGAAATCGAAGGAATCTGTCGGTCGGTAAAGGACGTCAACGAGTGCAATGTTGCCCAGCCCAGATCCCATTCGACATCCAGGCTGTATATATCGACCGTATCTTCGGATTCCGGCGCAAGTCCGGGAATCCGGCCGTGCAATGCATCGTATGCTCGAAACGTTCCCACACCGCCCTTGGTCTCCTGCACGCTGTGGTGCACGGTACCCGTTACCATGAATGTGTCGCCTTCATAGCGTACGGCCGCACGAACCCCCGTGGACTGCGCCTCGTTGAAGTCCTCTTCGAACGGCAGCAGGTTGTCGACATATCCAGCCGTTGTCGATCGCCATGCGGTCAGCCTGAACGCGGCATTGTCCGACAGGGGGACGTTGATCATGCCATCTATCCGATTGGACATGTCGTCCGACTCTTCCATGGAGGAGAACCCGAGGTTGACCGCGGCATCGAACGCAGTCGCGTCAGGTTTCTTGTAGATGTAGCGGATGGTGCCGCCCTGCGAACCCTCTCCGAAAAGCGTGCCTTGGGGCCCCTTCAGGACCTCGACGCGTTCGATGTCAAAGAGCGTGCCGCTGACCTGGTTGTCGGGACCGAGCGCCGCGGTCACCGGGGTGCCGTCCAGATACACCCCGACCGTCGCTCCGGTGGGCGCGTAACCGATGTGGCCGCTCTGTGACGAGATGCCCCGGATCGTGTAGCGAGCCTGTCCGTTCAGAGCGCCCTGCATGCTCAACCCGGGGATCATCGTATAGAGGTCTTCCATGCTCTGGGCGCCGAGGTCTTCCACGAGCGCGTCGGAAATGGCGCTGATCGCCTGGGGCGTCTTCATCAACGAGGTCTCACGATAGGTCGCGGTGACGATGACCTCTTCAATGAGGCGCTGTCCTTCGGCTGCCTCGGCTTCTTCGGCGCTTGCAGCTGAACAGACGGCGGTTGCGAAGGCGGTGGGAACCACCAGGGCAACGACAAGCGGGTGGTGCGGCCGCAAGAAACGGGCCATGTTCTCTCTCCCCGGGGATTGCTTCGGATGTAGCTTGCACGCGCGAGCCTGTCGCGTCAACGGCAGTCAACGGCAGGTCAAGATGTCCTTGACCCGCCTTAAGGCGGCGGGAGACGATGGAGACATGTCCGAGTCGTTGACGACGCCGCGCAGCGACACGCTCCCGCCCGACGCGATCTCCGACGTGCTCCTGCCCGTCGTCGAGGAGCTCGGTCTCCTGGGCAATTGCCGGCAGCTCGCCGCAGAAGGCTGGACCGTCATCGAGAACGCCGCCGACCCGGAGTTCGTTGCGCGCCTGCGCCAGTGCATCCTGGGCGAGGGCACCAGCTTCATGCGCCTCGACAAGGATCCCGTCTACGCCGAGGCGGCCCTGAATCCGAAGGTCATGGCGATCGCGGAGTTCTCGGTCGGCCGGGGTTTTCTCCTCTACGGACTGACCACCACCGTGCGCGGGGAGGGCGCCCTGGCCATGCACGTCCACGCCGACCAGGCCCTCGTCCCGGCCCCGTTTCCCGAGCACAACATGATGCTCGTCGCGTGCTGGGCCTGCGACGACTGTACGAAGGCAGGCGGCGGCACGCTGGTCGTTCCCGGCACCGGGGCGCTGCGCCGCCACCCGCGCGAGGAAGAGGCCGCCGACCTGTCGCGCGCCATCGCGATCGAGTGTACGGCGGGCTCCATCATCGTCTGGGACGGCAGCATCTGGCACGGCAACTGGCCGCGGACACTCGCAGGGGAACGGGTCCTGCTGCACGCCGTCTACACCCGCCTGCTGATGCGGCCGGGCGAGAGCTATGCACACGTTGCCGACGAGCTCATCGCGACCTACGGGACGCGGATGTCACAGCTCCTCGGTCGCGAGGACTACCTGCAGGAGAAGGACTTCGACTGGGTGAACGACCCGAGGAACCTGCAGACCGGGATCAACGTGAAGCTGTGATGCGCAATCAAACGCCCCTTACCAGTCCGCCATCCACCAGGAGACAGGTCCCGGACACGTAAGAGGCCAGCTCCGAAGTCAGAAAGTAAACCACTTCAGCGATTTCCTCAGGTTTTCCGAAGCGCTTCAAGGGGATGGGTTGGCTCAACTCTGTCATCACTTCCTCAGGTGATCGGCCTGTTTCCCTGGCCGTTCTGGTCACACCCTCTTGAACAATGTAGGTATCGATGTAACCGGGTTCCACCGCATTGAAGCGCAGTCCCCTGGAACCGTACTCCCGAGTCATCAGTTTGACCCAGGCCGCAATGCCCCCTCTGAAGACCGAAGACGCAGGCATGATATCAAGGGGTTCGATGGCCGCGAGAGACGATATCACCACAACCGAAGCCTCTTTCTGTTCCAACAATGAAGGCAGGGCTGTTTTGACGACAGCCAACATACTCTGATAGATCGCGTCGTAGCTCTGCTGCCAATCAGACAGGCTCAGTTGTGAAATGGGGGCTTTAACCGAGTGAGGGGGGTTCACGATCACGTGATCCAGACCCTTCCACTTCTGAATCACACCAGAGACAAAGCTCTGGGTGGAATTCAGGTCCATCAGGTCCACCGGACGAGCGATCACTTGCGAACCAAACTGTTCTTCTATTGCGCTTAACTGATCTTCGGATCGTGCGCACAGCGCCACGCGAGCACCGTCCTTCAGATACAGATCCACAATAGACCGCCCCAAACCTTGCGTTCCCGCTGTTACCAATATTCTCTTGTCTTTGAATGATATTTCCATAATCCTTACTCTGGGTGGGCCGCCTCGGCTGCGTGAAATGTAACGGACGGCGGCTTGACTCCGACGCAGTTGGCAAACTAGCATCCTCAAGAGCAAAGAGGAAAGGAATTCATGGCGATTCCCATCATCGATTCGGACACCCACGTCACCGAACCGGCCGACCTGTGGACCAGCCGGGTCGCCTCAAAGTGGGGCGACCGGATTCCACACGTGAAATGGGACGCGGAGAGCCAGACGGAGGTCTGGTTCATCGGTGACCAGAATCTCGGCCCCGCAGCGGCGAGCGCCAGCTACGGCTGGAAGGACCATTGGCCCTCGGTACCGCCGACCCTGGCCGACGCGCACCCGGCGTCCTACGACGCGGCCGAGCGCCTGAAGGTGATGGACGCCAGTGGCATCTACGCCGAGGTCCTTTATCCGAACGTCGGTGGTTTCGGCTCGACGGTCTTCCTCAAGAGCAGGGAACCGGAGCTGGTGCTGGAATGCGTGCGTGCCTACAACGACTTCCTGATCGACTGGATCCAGCCGGCCCCCGAGCGCTTCGTACCGGTGGCGGCGCTGCCTTTCTGGGACGTGCCGGCCTCGGTGAAGGAGATCGAGCGGGCCGCCTCGATCGGACACCGGGCCGTGCTGTTCAGCGGCGCGCCGCACGAGCACGGCATGCCCTACCTCGCGGATCGCCACTGGGATCCGATCTGGGCGGCCGCCCAGGCGGCCGGCCTTTCCGTCAGCCTGCACGTCGGGAGCGGCGACCTGACGGACCTGTTTCGCCCGGAGCGTACGGAGATCGAGGGCAGCGCGGTCACGTACGCGCGCGGCGGAGCCTCGGTGATCCAGGACGCGGCGCGCCACCTCGTCGACCTCCTGCTGTCGGGCATCCTGCCGCGCTTTCCGGAGCTCATCTTCGTCTCGGTGGAGAGCGGCATCGGCTGGATTCCCTTCATGCTCGAGACCTGCGACTACCACTTCCTGCGCGGCGATGTGCGCGCCCAGCGCCCGGAGTTCGAGCTGCTGCCGAGCGACTACTTCCGGCGCCAGGTGTACGGCTGCTACTGGTTCGAGAGCATCGCTCCGCGCCTGCTGCTGGACGAGATCGGCGTCGACCGTATCATGTTCGAGACCGACTTCCCGCACCCGACCTGCCTCGGGCCGGAGCTGGTGGCGGATGTGGTCGAAAACGCCCTCGGAGGGCAGAGCGAGCAGGTGAAGCGCGCCATCCTCTGGGACAACGCGGCTGCGCTGTACGGCATCGAGGCCCCACGGGGCTGACCAGCCTTGGGTACCGATGAGAGGGGCAGGGGCTTTGAAACAACTTGACGCCATTGTGATCGGGGCTGGTTTCGGGGGTCTCAGGGCGCTGCTCGAACTCCGCGGCCTGGGCCTCGAGACGAGAGTTCTCGAAGCGGGGGACGGAGTCGGCGGCACCTGGTACTGGAATCGATACCCGGGTGCTCGGAGCGACAGCGAAGCCTGGTCCTATTGCTACTCGTTTTCCCGGGAACTATGGGACGAGTGGGACTGGCCCGATCGCCTGCCTGGCCAATCCGACGTGCTGGCGTACCTCGACCATGTTGCCGATCGCATGGACCTGCGCAAGGACATCGTTCTCAATGCCAAGGCAATTCGGGCCGAGTACCGCGAGCCGGAAGGGGACTGGCAGGTCGAGACGGAAGGTGGCGGCAGCTATCGAAGCCGGTATCTCGTAAGCGCCGGGGGCATCCTGTCCGTCCCGATCCAGCCTCGATTTGACGGCCTGGAAACGTTCGAAGGCGATTGGTACATGACTGGCCGATGGCCGGCCGGGGGCGTCGACGTTGCCGGAAAGAGGGTCGCCATCGTCGGAAGCGGCGCCACGGCGGTGCAGGTACTGCCGGTGACGGCAAAGAAAGCGGAGCACGTCACGCTTTTCCAGAGAACCCCAAACTATGTGATACCTGCCCGAAACCGACCGTTGGAGGATGACGAGCGCGAGGCGTTGAAATCGGGATATGAAGAGATCTGGCAGCAAGTGCGGAACCAGGTCTTCGCACTGCCGATTCCGCCGGCCAACCGGGTGGCGGACGGATTTCCGCCTGACGAGATCGAACGTATTCTCGAGCGCGGTTGGGAACACGGTGGATTTCACTTCATCTTTGAGACCTTTGACGACCTGTTGGTAAACGAACGATCGAACGCACTCGCTGCCGAGTTCATCAGGAAGAAGATCAGGACCATAGTCGAAGATCCGGCTGTCGCGGAGGCGCTCTGTCCCCAATATCCCCTGATGGCCAAGCGCCCGCCGCTCGGAACCGAGTACTACGAAGCGTTCAACAGGGACAACGTATCCTTTGTGGACGTAAGCGAAGTACCGATCAGCGAGATCACCCCCGCGGGACTCCGTGTGGGAGACCGGAAAGTCGACTGCGATGTGATCATCTTCGCCCTCGGGTTCGACGCGGGAACGGGCGCTCTGAGCGCGATTGACGTCACGGGTAGGGGAGGCGTCACGATCCGGGAAAAGTGGCGCGAGGGCCCGCGAACTCATCTCGGCATCATGGTCGACGAATTCCCGAACCTGTTCATGATCTCCGGTCCGCAGAGTCCGTTCGCCAATATTCCGCCGGTTGTGGAGAACTCGGTCAACTGGATAGGGAAGGCGATCTCGGCGATCAGAGCGAAACGGGCGGTGTCCATCGAACCGGAAGAGGAGAGCGTGGTTGCGTGGGAAGCTGCTGTTGAACCAGTACGTGGATGCTACCGTGATACGTCACGGCAGCGATGTCCGTTCCTGGTTCCTGGGGGCCAACGTCGAGGGAAAGCCAACCAGGACGCAGTTCCACTTTGGAGGCGCAACAACGTATTTCGCCCAACTGGAACAGGCTATAGCAGCTGATTTCGACGAGTTTCGCTTCCACTATCGCTGAAGGGCCAGCCGTGGCGAACACCGTCGATGAAGCCGGCCTGCGGAAGGAACTGGTCGCCCAGCCCGCATTTCTCACCAGGGGCCGTGATGATCGCGGAGGATTTTGGCCCTGTGCGCGTGCTCGGGACCGAAAGCATAGCGGGGACTACGGTTGAGGGACCACGTGCGCAAGCACGGGCCCGTGTGTACACGGGGCCAAAAGACCCGCGAGGGCGCGGCCAGCGCAGTCCGTACTCGGCACGATCATCGGCAATCGCGGTCAACTTCTTGAAACCCAAAAGCCTTTTGACGCCGACAAGCGGCCTGGTGAGAAATGCGGGCTAGTACCGCCGGGTCTGCGCGATCGGCCTGAACGAGCTGTCGTCGGGGAACGTGAGCGTCCGGTTTGGCGCCGGGATGCTGATCTCGGCCAGCGGGGCGTCGGCGGAGAGCATTGGCGAGGAGTCGGTGGTCGAGGTCTCCCTCGGCGGGGCGTGGCGCGGCGCCCACCGACCCTCGTCGGAATGGCAGATGCACGCGGCCATCTACGCGCGGCACGCCGCGGCCGGGGCCATCGTGCACACGCACTCGGACCATTGCGTCGCGGTGGCGAGCCACGGAACGCCGCTGCCGGGGTTCCACTACCTGGTGGGCCTGTTCGGCGGCGTCGACGTGCCCTGTGTTCCGTACGCGACTTTCGGCACCCGGGCGCTGGCCGACGGCGCGGCGCGGCGCTCGCCGACCGCACGGCGTGCCTCGAAAACCACGGCATGATCTGCCGCGCGCCCACGCTGGAGCGGGCGGTCGAGCAGGCCCATCGCCTGGAGATCCTGTGCCGGCAGTACGTACTGGCGCGCGCGCTGGGCGAGCCCAGGCTCCGGACGGACGCCGAGTGGGAGGAGTTCTTCGAGAGGGCCGCGGAATACCGGTGTAGGGGACGGGCTTGTCCCGTCCCGTGTCGAATTCACCCACATCCCCGGGCGACCTCGAAATCCAGGAAGGCGCCGTAGAACTCCAGCGCGGCGTCGATGTCGCCCACTTCCAGGGCGATGTGGTTGATCCCCACCGCACGGGCCCTGCGCGGTGCAGCTTCATCGTTCATCCCTGCGCCTCCTCTGCCCGCTCGCCGCATCCAGGGCCGCGGCCAGCCGCGGTCCGCTCTCGAACCGGTGCAACTGGCGCCGCGGCACGAGCCAGTTGGCGCCCAGGAACGCGTACTCCCGGCCGTCCCGCCGCAGGCACTCCTTGCGTGCCTCGTTGAGCACGCGCGCGGCCGCGGTCTCGTCCCAGAACCAGTTCTCCAGGCTGACCGGGTCCGTGTTCCCGCCCGGCCGCGCCGTCATGGATTCGTTGTAGTACGCCTTGAGATCCTCGGTGGCCATCTTGAGCGCCATGGCGGGAGAGACCTCGGGCAGCGGGTTGTCCGGCTCGTCGCCCCGGGCGAAGGCGGCGATGAACTCCGCCACCGCGTCCGGGGCCAGGCCGATGGTGTTCGCGGTGGTGCGTAGCCGCTGCCGGACGGCTTCGCCGTACCAGTTGCGCAGCCCTTCCACCTCGGCCAGAAACGCGTCGGGAAGCGCGCGTTTGACATCCAGCTCCGAAGCGCTGGCGGCGAAGCTGACCGGGCACGCCAGCGGTGCTTGCGGCTGCATGCCAGCGGGTTCGTCGTCGGGAAAGTCCTCCAGCACGGGTACGTCCGGGCGCTCGAGCAGCTCGAGGGCGGTCCGCACCACGCGCGTCTGGAACGCCGGGTTGCCGTGCGCACCGATTGGACGCCCGAGTTCGAACGGCACCCACAGGGCGCGGGGCGGCCGGATGCGCTCGGTGTGGACCCGTATCAGGCTGATCTGCGTAGTGGCTACGCCGGCCTGCTCCAGAAAGTGACCCAGCGCGCCGACGGCACGCGTGCAGGCGGGTCAGACCGGGACGAGCAGGGCGGCGTCCACCCCCTCGGCCTGCATGGTCTGCGCCAGGTCCCGGGCGTGGGGCTCGAGGGCCAGGGTGTCGCCGATCGCCCCCATGAAGGAGTAGTGGTCCTCGGCAAGGCTGCCGACGACTCCCGCTGCGACCAGTTCGCGCAGCCGGTCGAGCGGGAACACGACGTTCCAGTCCTGCTGAAAGCCGGTGCGGTCGAAATTGGTGGAGACATGGCTCATCACCAGTTCGTCCGGCGGGGTGTCCGCCGGAATGCGCCGGTAATCCAGGGATCCCGGGGAGAAGGGCCGGTCGTCCCGCCGATGCAGGCCGGCGGTCGAGATCAGTGCGAGGCGACGTTGCGCCAGCGGTGGTCCGGCCACCCGGGGCGTGGTGTCGAACCTGGGACACGGCAGTTTCAGGAAGTGTTCCTGCAGCCGTGGCGACATGCGGTCGAGTCGGGCCATCGCTGGGTCTCCTGTGATCGGCTTTCGCTATCGCAGCGATTCTACTTGTCCGTGGAGTCGCCGGCACCGTGGAGCCGGCCTTCGGGCACGGAGTACGATCCCCCGCAAGCAATGGACCCGAGCAGGAGGACACGATGGCCAGAGCCTTCAGCCGGGGAGCGCGAGGGGCGCGCCCCTCGCAAGAAGACGCCGCAACCTGGGAAGACCGACTCGAGCACGCGTTCGCGACGTTCTCGCGCTTCGTGTCGGATGCGGAGCCGGCGGGGTGCTCGCCTCCATGGAGCGGCGCATGGGTGCCCTCGGCACGTTCGCGTTCACCGCGGTAGCGCCCCATAGCCGGTCCGGCACTCGCTCGCGAGCTCGCTACGCGCCGGCGCGCCTCCGGCCCAGCCACGCCGTCCTTTCATGGAAGCTGCACCGGCGGTCACTGCGTTCCCTTGGCGCGTCTTCCACAAAAGGGGACACCCTTGTGGTGTCCCGTCCGGAATTTCCACGCCGCGGGACGCCCCCGGGGCACCCGTGCGGGAACAAGCCCGCTCGCACGGGATCGCCATCGGCCGCGCGATGGCGTTATCTTTCACCCGCCATCGCGGGAGTTCCCATGGCACGAATCGGCAACACCCTGGTCTTCAGCTTCGACGGGACCGGCAACGAACCGGCGGATGCCGAGGGCTTCCGGCAGGACGAGAGCATCAGCAACGTCCTGAAGCTGCACCTCCTGCTCGGCGGTGGGATCGACCCGCAGCCGCCGGAGCCGGCTCCGGCGGGGGGCCGGCAGAGGGCGTTCTACTACAACGGCATCGGCACCCGTCAGGACGGCACGAACGTGCCGTTGCTCGGACGCCTCTACTCGGCCGGCCGGCGGGTAGTGAATCTCGCCCTGGCGCCCACGTTCAGCGATGCCCAGCAGATTCTCGAAGAAGCGGCCGCCGACCTGGCGGGGGTCTACGAGCCGGGCGACCGGATCGTCATCTTCGGTTTCAGCCGCGGCGCGGCACTCGCCCGGAAGTTCGCGACGCTGCTCCTCGATGCCGACGAGCGGCGGTCGGTGGACTTCCTCGGCGTGTTCGACACCGTTGCGGCGATGGGAGGCCTCAGGGGGGGTGAAGTCGAAATGGAGGCCGGCGGGCTGCACCCGCGCGTGCGCAGGGCGGTGCACGCCGTCGCCATCGACGAGGACCGGGCGGCGTTCGCTCCGACGTTGATTCAGGTGGATCCGGGCGACAGGGAGCGCGCGACGGAGATCTGGTTCCCGGGCGTGCACAGCGACGTCGGCGGCGGTTACTGGAACGATGGACTCTCCGACGTGGTGCTCGAGTTCATGATCGCCCGTTGCCGGGAAGCGCTCGGCGATGCACTGATCATCGGCGATGGCGGGAGCGCCGACCGGCTTCGCGAGGTGGGCGCGGCGATCGCGGTGGACGACCTGTCCGTCGAGCCGAGGTTCGATGCGCCGCTGCACGCCGACGGCGGATCCACGCTGTTTCCGCGCGAGACGAGGCACGTGCATGTCCGCGCGGGGGAAGGAGCGGATGGCGGGCTGCCGGTCCTCCACTACTCCACCAGGCTGCGGGTCGAGCGCGTGGCGGACTACCGGCCGCCTGCCCTGCGCGACCTGCGTTTCAGGCTCTGGCTCGACGCGCGCCGCTCCAGCCCTCCCATCGAGGGGATCAGTGGCTTGCGGCGCTACCGCTTCCCCTGGCGGTGGTCCGTCCGCCGCCGCGCCGGACTGTACGGGACGTCCTTGTGACCTCCCCTTCCACGACCTGGTGCCAAAGGGCGTCCGCGGCCTGCTGATGCCCGCCACGACACGTCGCGCCCGTTGCGGACGCCGGCGCGACGTGGTTTAGTCGGCGAGGAGTGTTGGGGGGTCCCTGCTTCATGCCGACGCGAATCGGTGGCGTTTTCTTCATCGCGGTGGCGGTCGTCATCGCGGTCCACACGGTGGTCGAACCGCTCTACCACGTCTCGGGCACTTAAGGCCGGGGAGGCCTCATGACCACATCCACAACCCACCTGCCCGGCAAGCTGGGCAATCCCGAACGCACGCTCGCCACCGATCCCCGCCTCGATCCGGCCCTGCTCCCGGCGGTCGCGGGAATGGACGACGCGCTGGACCAGCCGGCGGCCGTCGGCCCCGACTCGTCGTACGAAGATCTGCTCGCCTACGGGGCCGCCATGGAGGCGGAGGTCGACGTCATCTACGCGGAGACCTTCGGCGTCATGCCCCCGTTGGAGGGGATCCGCCGGCGCACCGAGGTGATCGAGGGCGTTGACGGCAACGACATCGCGCTCTTCATCCACGAACCCGCGAACCGCGACGGCGTCCTGCCGGCCATCGTCCACACGCACGGCGGCGGCATGGTGATGTGCGCGGCGGCCGATCCCCAGTACGTGCGCTGGCGTGACGAACTCGCCGCGATGGGGCTCTGCGTCGTCGGGGTGGAGTTCCGCAACGGCGCCGGCAAGCTCGGCGACCATCCGTTTCCGGCCGGGCTCAACGACTGCGCCACGGGCACGCGGTGGACGTCCGGGAACCGCGCCGCGCTCGGCATCTCGCACCTCGTCGTCTCGGGCGACTCCGGCGGCGGCAACCTGTGCCTCGCCGTCGCCCTGAAGGCGAAGGGGGAAGGCTGGATCGACGAGATCGCGGGCGTCTATTCCTGCTGCCCGTACATCGCGGGGACGTTCGACCCGGCGCCCCTGGAGCTCGTGTCGTGGCGCGAGAACGGCGGCTACCAGCTCGAGCCCGCGATGTGCCAGGCGCTCGTCAAGATCTACGACCCCAGTGGCGAGCACGTCCACGATCCGCTCGCCTGGCCGTACCAGGCGCGGGTGGAGGATCTCGCGGGGCTTCCGCCGCACACTGTCTCGGTCAACGAGCTCGATCCCCTGCGGGACGAGGGGCTGATCTACGCCCGCCGCCTGATGGCCGCCGGCGTCCCCACCGCAAGCCGCACGGTCAACGGTACGCACCATGGCGGAGATACCGAGACCCTGGCGCTGTTGCCGCATGTCTATCGGGCGACCGTGCGCGATATCGCGGGGTTCGCGTCCTCTCTGGGTTAGGGGACTCTGGGTTGGGGGCGGTCAGCCGCTCCCACGATTCGCAACGCAGACCGAGGAGACCGCATGACCACACCCACCATCCATCTGCCGGGCAAGCTGGGCAACCCCGAACGCACCCTCGCCACCGATCCCCGCCTCGATCCGGCCGTGCTCCCGGCGGTCGCGGGGATGGACGAGGTGCTGGACCAGCCGGCGGCCATCGGCCCCGACTCTTCGTATGAAGAGCTGCTCGCCTACGCGGCCGCCATGGAGGCGGAGATCGACGCCGTCTACGCGGAGACCTTCGGCGCCGTGCCCCCGGTGGAGGGCGTCCGTCGGCGCACGGAGGTGATCGCGGGCGTCGACGGCAACGACATCCCGCTCTTCATCCACGAACCGGCGGACCGCGACGGCGTCCTGCCGGGCATCGTCCACACCCACGGCGGTG
The DNA here is from genome assembly GCA_965248075.1 of Candidatus Azotimanducaceae bacterium. Classification (GTDB taxonomy): domain Bacteria; phylum Pseudomonadota; class Gammaproteobacteria; order Pseudomonadales; family Azotimanducaceae; genus VXNE01. Next base: position 799,703 of record CBDFIL010000002.1, read on the forward strand.
GCATGGTGATGTGCGCGGCGGCGGATCCCCTGTTCGTGCATTGGCGTGACGAACTGGCCGCGACGGGGCTCTGCGTCGTGGGGGTGGAGTTTCGCAACGGCGCCGGGAAGCTCGGCGACCATCCGTTTCCGGCGGGGCTCGACGACTGCGCCACGGGCACGCGGTGGGCGTACGAGCACCGGGCCGCGCTCGGCATCTCGCACCTCGTCGTCTCCGGCGAGTCCGGCGGCGGCAACCTGTGTCTCGCCGTCGCGCTCAAGGCGAAGCAGGAAGGCTGGATCGACGAGATCGCGGGCGTCTACTCCTGCTGTCCGTACATCGCGGGGACGTTCGATCCGGCGCCCCCGGAGCTCGTGTCGTGGCGGGAGAACGGCGGCTACCAGCTCGAGGCCGCGATTTGCCAGGCGCTCGTCAAGATCTACGACCCCAGTGGAGAGCACGTGCACGATCCGCTCGCCTGGCCGTACCAGGCGCGGGTGGAGGATCTCGTGGGGCTCCCGCCGCACACCGTCTCGGTGAACGAGCTCGATCCCCTGCGGGACGAGGGGCTGATCTATGCCCGCCGTTTGATGGCCGCCGGCGTCCCCACCGCGAGCCGCACGGTGAACGGTACGTACCATGGCTCGGATACCGAGAGCCCGGCGCTGGTGCCGCATGTCTATCGGGCGACGATCCGGGACATCCAGGGATTCGCGGCGTCGCTCGAGTAGGAAACCGGTCGCTGGGTGGGGCCAAACGGAGGTCGTTGCGGTCAGGACACACACCGGGTCGTTGCGGTCAGGACACACACCGGGTCGTTGCGGTCAGGACACACACCGCGGAGAGATGTACCGCGTACAGAGCGAGTTCCTGCGGGAGCACTTCGGGCCGTAACGGCCTGCACATGAAGCGTTCCCGCCACGACTACATCGTGGTAGGCGCCGGCTCGGCGGGTTGCGTCCTGGCGAACCGGCTGTCAGCGGTCCCCGAACACCGCGTGCTGCTCGTGGAGGCCGGCGGACGCGACAACCGCCTCTTCATCCGGATGCCGGCGGCCTTCTCGCAGGCGATGAACCTCCGCCAATGCAACTGGGGATTCGTATCGGAACCGGAGCCGGGCCTTGCGGGGCGACGCCTCGCCTGCCCCCGGGGCAAGGTGCTCGGCGGCTCCTCGTCCATCAACGGCATGGTGTACGTGCGCGGACACGGGCGCGACTTCGACGCGTGGGAAGCGCTCGGCGCGGCCGGCTGGAACTACGCCAACTGCCTCCCGTATTTCCGGCGCGCCGAGACCTGGCAGGGCGGGGCGGACGCGTTTCGCGGCGGCGACGGCCCGCTGCGCACGGGCGGCGGCAACAACGCCAGGCGCAATCCGCTATACGCCGCGTTCGTGGCAGCAGGACGGGAGGCGGGTTACGCGCGTACGGATGACTGCAACGGCTACCGCCAGGAGGGATTCGGCGCCCTGCCGATGACCGTCGACGGCGGCGTGCGTGCGTCCACGGCGCGCGCCTACCTCGCGCCCGCCCGCACCCGGCCGAACCTCTCCGTGATCACGGGCGCGACCGCGGAGAGGGTCCTGTGCGATGGCAGCGTGGCGACCGGCGTCCGCCTGCGCCACGGCGGTCGCGTTGTCGAAGCGCACGCGACGGGAGAGGTCATCCTGGCGGCGGGCGCGATCGGTTCGCCGGCGCTGCTGCAGCGTTCCGGCATCGGCCCCGCGGACGTGCTGTCGAATGCCGGCGTGCCGCTGCGGCACGAGTTGCCCGGCGTGGGTGAGTATCTGCAGGATCACCTCGAAGTCTGTTGCCAGTATCGGTGCCTCGAACCCATCACCCTGAACGGCTGGCTGAACCCGCTCGGCAAGGCCCTGATCGGCCTGCGCTGGTTGCTGTTCCGGGACGGGCTCGGCAGCACCAACCACTTCGAGGCCGGTGCGTTCCTGCGGTCCGCTCCCGAGCGGGAGTGGCCGGACGTGCAGCTCCATTTCCTGCCCGCCGCCATGCGCTACGACGGCGCCCAGGCGCTGCGGGGTCATGGCTTCCAGGTGCATCTCGGGCACAATCGGCCGAGCAGCCGGGGCCACGTGCGCATCGTGTCGCCCGACGCGGAGGACCCGCCACGGATCCGGTTCAACTACCTCACGCATGCGGACGACGTGCGCGCCTGGCGCGCTTGCGTGCGTCTGCTGCGCACGATCGTGGGCCAGCCGGCGCTCGCCCGTTACCGGGGCGAGGAGCTTCAGCCTGGCAGGCACGTCGTGAGTGACGCGGCGATCGATCGGTGGGTCCGCAGCAGCGTCGAGAGCGCCTACCATCCCGCCGGCGCCTGCAGGATGGGGGACGCCGGCGACGCAGCGGCCGTGGTCGACCCCGCGTGCCGGGTGCGCGGGCTGCAGCGACTCCGGGTGGTCGACTCTTCCATCTTTCCGGCAGTCACCAACGGCAACCTCAACGCACCGACGATCATGGTCGCGGAACGGGCTGCAGACCTGATTCTCGGGCGGCCGTTGCTGCGGGCCGACGAGGGACAGGAGCTCTATCCGCCGGGCGGCTGACCGGGCGTCTGCTGTCGTCGGACGGGACGGCAGCCTCCGCCGTCGTCTCCTGCGCGCCCGGCCCCGCTCGGGGCCAATTCGAATCGGTCGTAGGGGCGACCCTCGTGGTCGCCCGTCCCCTAGACCATGCATGAACTCAAAACGGGACGGGACAAGCCCGTCCCCTACAGTTCCGTCCGCGTCCCGGCCCTGGGTCGTTGACACTCGGTGGCCATGCCTGCGAGACGCCGGGCCGCCACGGCGCCGAGGAGGCCGAACGCCGCCACACCGAGAAAGTAGAGGCCGTAACCGGACTGGCCCGGCAGGCGGTCGACCAGCGCGCCGCGGATCAGCGGCAGGTAGATGTCCGGCGCGTACCCGATCAGCGAGATCACGCCGATGGCGAGCCCCTTGACGCGGTCGGGCACGTCGCAGCTCTCGAGGGTGGCCCAGTAGATGCCGCGCACCGCGTAGGTGACGAGGCCCACGATCAGCACGATCGGCAGCAGCAGCGCCGTGGCGGCGTCGAGGGGGAGCACGGCGAGGCTCGCCAACGCGCAGGACCCGAGCACGAGGAGCACGGCCAGCACCCTTTCGCGGTTCAGGATGTCGCCGAGGAACCCCGCGCCGATGGCGCCGATGGGCCGCATCCACAGCTTGGCGACGGTGATCGTGCCGACGGTCACCGCTGTCAGCCCGAAGTTCTGCTGGAGGTAGGCGGAGAATGCGTAGGTGGCGAAGAACAACTGGTAGCCGGTCATGATGCAGACGGCCGCCAGCCAGATCTGGGGCCTGGCGAGGACGACCCGCAAGTCCCGCGCGGTCTCGGCGAGGGATGCGGTGTGGCGGCCGGCGTCGTCCGCCCGGCTGTCGTCGACCACGAACAGGACGACGGGCGCCAGCGCAAGCATGTTCCCGACGTACAGCCAGATGACCTTGCGCAGCGCGGCGTCGGTCGGCTCTCCGAGCCCTTCGAGCCAGTACGCGAACGACGCGACTGCGACCGTTGCCAGCAGCGCCTCGACCAGTCCCCGACCCCCGTCGAGGATGCCGAAGAAACGGCCTTGCTCATCGCCCCTGGCGAGGACGGCGACTGCCTTGATGTGGGCCGACCAGAAGGTGAGGCCGGTGGCGATCCCCCAGCCCGCGTAGATCAGCTGCAGTTGTGCGAAGGAGGGCGTGCCGGAGAACCAGACGCCGAGCAGACCGGCGCACAGCAGCGACAGCGACATCAGGTAGCGCGGCGACACCCGGTCCGCCAGCCAGCCGCTCGGCAGGTACGTGACGACGAAGAGCACGCCGAGCAGGGCGTTGCACTGGCCCAGTTGCGACGCCGTGACGCCGAACGTCTCCAGCATGGAGACTTCGAAGTTCTGCCGCAGGTACAGCAACGGGTAGATCGCGCCGGCGGCCACCGTGATGACGGCGAGTTGCCCAATGCGTCGCACGGCGCCCGCTAACCACGCTGCGCCAGGGGCCGTGGCTGCCGGCGCGGCTCCAGTCTCAGGTCGATGCCGTACCCCCGGCGCGTTCGCACCGGAGCGACATGGTCTCGGCGCCGTCGTCGGGGCTGAATGTCTGGCGCACGCGCTTCGCCTGGGGCACGGCGTGCGAGACGCAGCCCGGGCAAGGCACCCGGAAGGCCTCGACCGGCACGATCCTGCCCCGCAACGATTCGAGCGTGATCGGGTGGTTCGTGTTGAGCCAGTCGCTCGCCTGCAGTTCGGGCGCGGTCCCGTGTGTCATCGGCTCCTCCCTGGAGATCGAGTTCTACCTTCTGCAACCGCCAAAGCGCAAGGATCGGGCCGGCCATGGGGCGCTACTTGGACGGACGGACGTCCTTCCTGTAGGTTGTTTCCGGACTCGGGCTCGCGGAGGGAAAACGATGCGCACCACCGGTCGGACGCGCTTCGCCTGCGTCACGCTGGCCTGGGACGCGCACGAGGACCTGTAATTCTGTGATCAGGGGCGACCCTCGCGGTCGCCCGGGGAGGTGCGCGAATTTGACATGGGACGCCACAAGGGCGTCCCCAAACAAGGGGAAGACCATGAATCGAACTTGCACATGCCTGGCACTCGCGGCGGCGCTGTCCGCCAGCGTCTGGGCCGCCGCCGCTCCGGTGCGCATCGATCCGGCCGTGCTGGCCGGGCAGGGCCTCGAAGCCCTGCCGCCGCGCGACCCGTCCATCACCGTGTCGCAGCGAGACGACAAGTCCTCCGTCAAGTCCGTGTTCGAGGGCGACATCGTCTCCGTGGTGTTCGAGTCGGGGCCGGCCGTACTGAAGGTGGAAGACCTCTGGTACGACGAGTTCATCTATATCCTGGAAGGCGGTCTGGTGCTGACCGGTACGGACGGTGTCGCGCATACCTTCGAGACGGGCGACTACCTGGTGCTGCCCAAGGGATGGTCAGGCACCTGGGAGATGGTGGGCGAAACCTTTCGGGAACTCATCGTCATCGAGACCCAGACGTATCTCCAGAGCATGCAGGAACTCGGGATCGACCCGTGATTCATGCACGGTCTCGACACGGCGCTGTAGGGGACACCCTTGTGGTGTCCCGTCCCGAATGCATGCAGGGCCCTGAGACGGGCGACCACAAGGGTCGCCCCTACGATCCCTGCCGAATCACCTGCGAAACCCGCCACGGCTGTAGGGGACGGGCTTGTCCCGTCCCGTTCCGAGTTCATGCACATCGCCGGGCGACCACAAGGGTCGCCCCTACAAATCGCCTCGAATCATGGGCCAAACGCCAGCACGGACCCTTCGGGGACGCCCTTGTGGCGTACCGTGTTCAGCGGTCCGTGGATGTGGCCTCGTCCCCGGTCTGCTCGTAGGCCGCCCAGGCGCGATCGACGACGTATGCCTGCAGCGCCCGCGAGTCCTCCGGACTCATGCCCGCAGCGGCGAAACCCGGCATGCCGGCGGCGGCGCGGGTGCCCTCGAGCACGACCGGGTCCCACTCCTCGTGGGCGCTCCTGGGCATGTAGCGCAGGTCCGGAAGTGCGCCGCCGAGCGCACGGGACCCCACTCCAAGTGCATGGGCGCCGTGGCAGCCGGTGCAGCCGTAGGCGCCCCAGAGCGTCTGGCCCGCGGCCACCTGTTCCGGGTTGGCCATGCGCGCGGGGGGCTCGGGCACGGGTACGACTGGCGTGGGGTCGGGCAAGCTGGCGTTGCCGCCCAGCTTGAACGCGAGTACGCGGGCGGGACCGCGTGCGTGGGGTGCGGCGGTGCGGGACTCGGCGCTGCCCACGATGCCGCCGGTACGGCCGATCGCGACCAGGACGTACTGTTCCTGGCCCGCGCGATAGCTGACCGGCGCCGCCTGGATGGAGGAGCCGGTCTCGACGGACCAGAGCCGCTCCCCCGTGTCCGCGGCATAGGCCCGGAACTCTCCCGTCGCGGTGCCCTGGAAAACCAGGTTGCCGGCCGTCGACAGCACGCCGCCGTTGTAGGCAATGGGATGGTCGACCCTCCACCGGGTCTCGCGCGCGGCGGGATCCCAGGCCAGCAGGCGGCCGACGTCCGGCGGGATCTCCTCGTCCGGGCCGTAGCCGAGGGCTTCTATGTCGACGCCCATGCCGAGCAGGTCGCCGCCGCGGTAGGTGGAGGGCATGTCGGCCACGGGGATGTAGACCAGGCCCGTGACCGGGCTGTAGCTCATGGCCTGCCAGTTGTGGCTCCCCCAGACGTTCGGCCAGACGCGCACCGCCGCGCCGGACGCATCCGTGTAGTACTGCGCCTCCGGGTTCACGACGGGGCGCCCGGTCTCGATGTCGATCCCGCTGGCCCAGGTCACGGTCGCGATCGGGTCCGCGGAGAGCAGCCGGCCCGTGTTCGCGTCCAGCACGTAGAGGAAGCCGTTCTTCGGGGCTTCCAGCACCACGCGGCGCGGGCCGCTTTGCAGGGTGATGTCCGTGACGATCTTGGGCATCGTCGCGTCATAGTCCCAGGCGTCTTCCGGGACGGTCTGGTAGTGCCACCGGTAGGCGCCGGTTTCCGCATCGACCGCGACCACGGAGTTGGTGAACAGGTTGTCCCCCGGCCCGCGCATCGCCACGTTCAGCGGCACGGTGCTCGCCGTGCCGAAGATGACCAGGCCGGTCTCGGGGTCGTAGCGGATGCCGTCCCACACGGCCCCGCCGCCGGCCTGTGCCCAGCCGCCGGTCCAGGTGCGCGACGCCATCTCGAGGACATCGCTCTCGAAGCCGTTCTCGGGATCGCCCGGGACCGTCCAGAAGCGCCACAGTTCCTCTCCTGAGTCGGCGTCAAATGCGGTCACGGAACCGCGCACGGCGGTGTCCGATCCCGCGTAGCCCATGTAGACCCGGCCGCCCCCGACGCGGGGCGCACCGGTGATCCCCGGGCCCATCCCCTCGGTCGGGTCGCAGACGGCCGCTTCCCAGAGCTGCGCGCCGGCCGCCGCGTCGATGGCCACGAGTCGGCAGTCGCCGGTGCCGACATAGACCCGTCCCTCCCAGACGGCGACGCCCCGGTTCCAGCGTGACCAGAGGGAGTTGCCGAATCCCATGTCGAGGCGGACCTGGGGGTCGAACTGCCAGAGCAGGGCGCCGTCCGTGGCGTCGAGGGCGTAGACGACGCTCCGGATGCCCGTGAGGTAGACGACCCCGTCGATCACCAGCGGTTCCGCCGAGAGGCCGATCGGGCTCGGGACGTCCGTGGCCCACGCGAGGCCCAGCTCGCCGACATTCTCGTCCGAGATCCGCGACTGGGGACTGAAGTGCTCGCCGCTGAACCGACCGCCGTTGACCAGCCAGTTATCGCCGGAGTCGGCCTCGGCGAGGACGCGGCTCTCGGTCACGTTGCCGGCGGCCGGCTCGGGCGCCAGCGTCGCATCCGGCGCCGTCGGGGGCTCGCAGCCGGCGAGCAGCAGCACCGCTGCAGTGGGGATGCACAGGTTGCGGCAGCGCATGGCGACTCTCCTCTCCCGGCGGACGCGGCGGCCGGACACGCCGAAGGTAACAGTGTTCGAGTATAGTTCGATACAGGTTGTCTCGGGGATGGAGGAACGTCATGTGGAACGGTCGGGGATCCGCGCGAGCCTTGCGTCGAACGGGCGCCGTGATGAGCGCTTGCCTCTTGAGTATCGGGGGCCTCGCGGAAGACGCGGGCGATGCGGGCGCACGCAGCGACGCCGTCATCGAAGAGGTCATCGTGACGGCACAGAAGCGGTCCGAGAGCCTGCAGGACGTGCCGGTCTCCATCACGGCGCTCACCAGCGAAGACCTGGAGGTGTTCCGTTTTCGCAACCTGGGCGAGCTTGCGTCCCAGGTCCCCAACATGGTGAACAGCACGGTGCAGGGCGACGGCACGCCGGTCTTCGGTCTGCGGGGCCTGGCCATGAACGACTGGAGTTTCCACCAGTCGAGCCCGGTGGTGACTTACATGGACGAGGTCTACAAGGGCAACCCGGCGCTGCTGGCGGTGCCGCTGTTCGACGTGGACCGCGTCGAGGTGCTGCGCGGGCCGCAGGGAACCCTGTACGGCAAGAACACCACCGGCGGCGCGGTGAATTTCATCACCCGGCGGCCCGTGATGCAGAACGAGCACTACGTGACGGTGGGCGCCGGCAACTACAGCCTGCTGGAAGCGCAGGCGGCGTTCAACGTGGTGCTCACAGACACCCTTGCGGTACGTCTGGCAGGCACGTTTTCGGATGCGGAGGGCTGGCTCGAGAACGTGAATCCCGGCGTCGACGACGCCTACTCCACCGATGCACGCGGAGTGCGCTTCACTGCGCTCTGGCAAGCCCGGGACAACGTGGAGGTGCTGCTCCGGGCGTCCAGCGGAAAGTCGGAGCCGGTGAACTGGGCCGTAAAGGTGCTGCGCGAACAGCCACCGGTCTGGTATGGCATCTACGGTCTCTACAACGCGTTTGGAGGCACGCCGCTGACGGACCCGACGCAGGCCGGTCTCGGTTACTTCGAGGTCAACACCGAACAGGACACGAGGCGCCTGGTGGACACGGACTCCCTGTCCCTGACCGTCAACTGGGACGTCAATGAGCGGTTTCTCCTGACTTCGATCACTTCCTGGGACGACGGCGCCGCCTTCAACCCCGACGAAAGCGACGGCATGCTCAATCGGGCCAATGCGAACGAGTTGGGCGTGGAAGCCAACCAGGTCACGCAGGACCTGCGGCTGACATCGAATCTCGAAGGCCCGTTCGACTTCGTGGCGGGCCTCTACTATTCGAGAGATGTGGTCGACGCCAGCAACAGGATCGGGCTGTTCCTGGACATAGACTTCAATCTGGACGGCGCGGTTGACTTCAACGATTGCCTGGATCCTCTCGCGGTTGCCTTCGGCTTCCCTCCCAGTGCGGCGGGGGCGGCTACCGAAGCGCTCTTCGGCAGCCTCGGGTTCAGCCTGGCAGGCTTCGCGACGCTGGGGTGTTACTCCACCAACACGTTCGAGCAGGAGCGGCGCAGCCTGGCGGCGTATTTCGACGGCAGCTACGCGATGAGCGAGGCCCTGACGCTGCGCTTCGGCCTCCGCTTTACGGACGACGAGTCGAACCAGAACGACTTCAACGCCCACCTGGCCGGGCCGGACTACGTGCCGGTACTCGGCACCATCAACGGCGGCGCGCTCGATCCCCTGGCCACGGCGCCGGACCAGAGTTTCGACGACCAAGAGGTGACGGGCAGGCTGGGCCTCGACTACACGTTCGAGAACGGCACGATGATCTACGGCAGCTACAATCGCGGGTATCGCGGCGGCGCGTACAACGGGCAGGCCTACTACGCGCCCCCGGAGAGGAACTGGGTGGAGCCCGAACGGCTGGACAGCTTCGAAGTGGGGCTCAAGAGCATGATGTGGGACGACCGTGTGCGACTCAATGCATCGGCGTTTCGCTACAGCTATGAGAACCAGCAGTTCATAGACGTGGATAACAGGACCTTCCAGCAGACGCTCACCAACATCGATTCGTCCGAGATGTCGGGAGCGGAGATCGAGGTCGCCGCGCAGGTGACGCCCGCGTTGCTGCTGCGCGCGGGGGTCGGCATCCTGGATGCCACGATCGAGGAGGGCGTCGTGGGCGGCGTCGATCTTGCGGGCGAGGGTCTGTATAACAGCCCGGACCGCAACGTGAACGTCGCGGCGAGCTGGGACGTGTTCACGGGTCGCGCAGGTCGATTGACCCTGTATGCGGATGCCGTTCACCGGTCGGGGGCGGTCTACTTCGTGGACGCCAGGGAGTCCGACGGTCATACGCGGTGGAACGCACGGGCGACCTTCAGCAGCAACACGGAGCGGTGGACGGCCAGCCTGTGGGGCATGAATCTCGGTGACGAGGAATATGCGACGTTCTATGCGCACCTGTTGGACGGCCTTGGCGTGGAACTTCTGTTGCCGGGCCGGCCGCGCACGTACGGCGCCGAGGTTACGCTGCGCTTCTGAAAGGGGATCATGCGGGGGAGAGCGGTGGGGCGAGCCTCGTGCCCGCCCGCGTTGAGGTCGTGCATGAATTCGGGACGGGACGCCACAAGGGCGTCCCCTACAGCGTGCGTCGGGGCTGTGCGCAAGATTCGCCACGGCCGTGTAGGGGCGACCCTTGTGGTCGCCCGGGGATGTGCATGAATTCCGAAACGGGACGCCAGCCCAGGGTGTAGGTAGAGTTGGGGCGGGGCCTGTCCCCGGACAGGCGCGGCGGTCGGACACACGCCGAATGTAACAGCAGGTCAAACGCGGGTGATATAGTCCGGTACAGCACTGGGGGGACGGTCGCTGCGAGCTGGGACGCGTACAGCGGTCGTGCGGGTCGACTCACCCTGTACGTGGATGCCATGTACCGGTCCGACTCGACCTCCTCGGTCGGCAACGAGGAGGGGAACGGCCATACGCGGTGGAACGGGCGCGCGAGCTTCACCGGCAGTACGCAACGGTGGACGGTCAGCCTCTGGGGCAGGAACCTCGGGGACGAGGAGTACACCAACTTCTACATCGACATACGGGACATTCTTGGGGTAGAGCCGGGCCTCGTGGGCGCGCCGCGCACCTATGGCGCGGAAGTCACACTGCGCTTCTGACGGGTGTCTGATGGGTGTATAGGGGCGACCCTTGCGGTCGCCCGTCGTGACGCCGGGCAGGCGATCCGGCACGCGAGAGGGAATGGGACACAAGGGGGGAGAGCGAATGGGACACACGACCGCGATCCGTTCGTACGCAGCCGCGGCCTTCGCGCTGCTGCTGGCGACAGGCCACGCCGCGTACGCGGACGATCCGGAGAACACCGACTGGCCGCTGCTGGGCAACGCCCACGAGATGCAGCACCACGCGGACCTCTCGCAGATCAACACCGACACCGTCGGCCGGCTGGGCCTCGCCTGGTGGGTGGACCTGCCGGCGATCAAGGGCATGGTCGGCAATCCGCTGATCTCCGACGGCAGGATTTTCCAGAGCGGAGCCGGCAGCGTCATCTACGCCAACGACCTGCGCACGGGCGAGCAACTGTGGACCTTCGACCCCCGACCCGGCCCGGGGGAGGGGACGTTCGTCGAAGCCATGGGCATGAACTTCAACCGCGGCGTGGCGCTGCACGGGGAGCTCGTCATCGTTGGCACCGGCGACTGCCGGCTGGTGGCCGTGGACCAGGAGACGGGCGCGCAACGCTGGGAGGCCCAGGCGTGCGACCAGGGGAACAGCCAGACCATCACCGCGGCGCCGCGGGTCGGGGGCGGCATGGTGTTCACGGGCAACGCCTGCGGGGACTCTGGCATGAGCCGCGGCCACGTGGACGCGTTCGACGCCGACACCGGGCGTCACGCATGGCGGTTCTACACCGTGCCGGGCGATCCTTCGAAGCCGTCGGAGAGCGACCTCTACCGCATGGCGGCCGCCACCTGGGGCGACGGCTGGTACGAACGCACGAAGGGCTGCGGCAGCGTGTGGGACGCGATGGTCTACGACCCGGGCTCGGAGCGGCTGTACATCGGGGTCGGCGGCGCGGCGCCGATGAACCCGATGGCACGCGGGGCGGGTACGGGCGACGAACTGTTCACGAGTTCCGTCGTGGCCCTCGACGCGAAGACGGGCGAGTACGTCTGGCACTTCAAGCAGAATCCCGGCGATGGCTGGAACTTCGAGCCGTCGGTCGGGCTCATGCTCGCGAACGTGCCGGACGTCGACGGGGAGCGGCGCGTGGTCATCAGCGTGCCGAAGGACGGTTTCGTCTACGTGCTCGACGCGGACACCGGGGAGTTCCTGTCCGGGCGCAACTACGTACCGGTGAACTGGGCCAGCGGGCTCGACGAGGAGGGCCGGCCCGTCTACCTGCCAGACGCGCGCTACTGGGAGCAGCCGGACGGGCGGGCGGTGGTTTCGCCGGCGGGCATGGGGGCCCATAGCTGGGACGCGATCGCGTTCGACCCGGAGAAGCACGTAGTGTTTGTTCCCGCCCAGACCATGCCGGCGCTCTACCAGGCGGCCGGTGACGCCGACGGCCTCACGGGCCAACTGGGCGTCGCGTTCGACGGCCATTACGGGAGCAGGGGAGATGCCGGCTGGGAGGCCTTCGGGGAACTCGTGGCCTGGGACCCGGTGCTGCAGACGGAGGTCTGGCGCCAGTCCGCCACGCGCTGCCCATGAACGGCGGCGCGCTGCACACCGCCGGCGGCCTCGTCTTCCAGGGCCTGGCCGAGGGCTACCTGGTGGCCTACGACGCGGCGACCGGGGAGCGGCTCTGGTCGGCGCCGGCGGGCGGTACGGTCCGCAGCGCGCCGTCGACGGTGATGGCGGACGGCAAGCAGTACATCGTGGTGGCGAGCGGCAACGTCGCCAGCGCCGGCGGCGGGAGCGCGTTCTCGGACTACAGTTCCGTGCCGCGTGCCCGCAGCCGCCCGCGCCTGCTCGCGTTCGCGCTCGACGGCAGCACTCCGGCGCCGCCGTGGGCGGAGATTCCGCACATCCCCGCGCCGCCGGCGCCGCGTCTCGATGCGACCCTGGCGTCGGCGGGGGCCGAACTCTTCGAGACATACGGCTGCATGGCCTGTCATGGCCCGGAGGCCGTCGCGGCCGTGGCCGCGCTGGACCTGCGCATACGGCCGCCGGCGAGCGTGGAGTACCTGCAGACCGTGCTCGGCGGGGCCCTCGCGGCGCGCGGCATGCCCGCCTTCGAACTGGCGGACGAGGGCGCGGCGGCCCTGCGCGCCTACCTGGTCAACCTCGCCTGGAACGCACACGAGGCGCAGGACGGCGCTTCGGAGGATTGAGGACGCATTGAGGACACACGACCGGGAGAGCCCGGCGAAATCGCTACCGTAGAGGAGGCAGGAACCATGGCGCAAACCGACATCAGCGGCGCGCCCGTGCGCATCGACCGCGCCGTGCTGGCCGGGCAGGGCCTCGATCCGGGGCCGGAGCAGGACGGCATGCAGTCGTCCTTCAAGTCCGTCTTCGACGGCGACATCGTCTCCGCGGTGTTCGAGTCCGGGCCGGGAGTGCTGCAGGTGGACGGTCTCCCGTACGACGAGTTCATCTACATCCTGGCGGGCGAGCTCGTGCTGACCGGTGCGGACGACGGCGTGGCGCACACCTTCGGGACGGGCGACCACCTGGTGCTCCCCAAGGGCTGGACCGGCACCTGGGAGATGGTCGGCGACACCTACCGGGAGCTCATCGTCGTCGAGACGCAGACCTATCTGCAGAGCCTGCAGGAACTCGGAATAGACCTGTAGGGGAGACCCTTGTGGTCTCCCGTCTTGAAGCCATGTACGCATGTAAGCTAGAACGTGTAGGGGCGGGGCTTGTCCCCGCCCGTCCCGACGCCATGCACGCATGCGAGCCGGGAGGGGACAAGCCCCTCCCCTACAACGCCCGCGTCGAAATTGTGCAGGCCGTCGGGATGGCACGGTAGGGAGAGCAAATGGAGCAAATGGGACACACGACTTCGATCCGTTCGTCCGCGGCCCTTGCGGGGGCCCTCGCGCTGCTGCTGGCGACGGGCCACCCCGCCTTCGCCACCGATCCGGAGAACACCGACTGGCCGCTCCTCGGCAACGCTCACGAGATGCAGCACCACGCGGCCCTCGCCCAGATCAACACCGACACGGTCGAGCGGCTGGGGCTCGCTTGGTGGGTGGACCTGCCGGCGATCAAGGGCCTGGTCGGCAATCCGCTGATCAAGGACGGCAGGATCTTCCAGAGCGGCGCCGGCAGCGTCATCTACGCCAACGACCTGCGCACGGGCGAGTTGCTGTGGACCTTCGACCCGCGGCCCGATCCCGGGCCCGGCTCGTTCCTGGCCGTGTACGGGCTCAACGTCAACCGCGGCGTGGCGCTGCACGACGATCTCGTCATCGTCGGCACCGGCGACTGCCGGCTGGTGGCCGTGGACCAGGAGACGGGGACGCAACGCTGGGAGGCCCAGGCGTGCGACCAGGGGAACAACCAGACCATCACCGCGGCGCCACGGGTCGGGGGCGGCATGGTGTTCACGGGCAACGCCTGCGCGGACTCCGGTGCGAGCCGCGGCCACGTGGACGCGTTCGACGCCGGCGCCGGACGGCGCCTGTGGCGCTTCTACACCGTCCCGGGCGATCCCTCGAAACCCCCGGAGAGCGACCTCTACCGCATGGCGGCCGCCACCTGGGGCGACGGCTGGTACGACCGTACCCGGGGCTGCGGCAGCGTGTGGGACGCGATGGTCTACGACCCGCGGTCGCAGCGGCTCTACATCGGGGTCGGGGGTCCGTCGCCGCTCGACCCCACGGCCCGGGGAGCGAACGCGGGCGACGAGCTGTTCACGAACTCCGTCGTGGCCCTCGATGCGAAGACGGGCGAGTACGTCTGGCACTTCAAGCAGAATCCGGGCGACGGCTGGAACTTCGAGCCGGCGGTCGGGCTGATGCTCGCGAGCCTGCCGGACGTGGACGGGGAGCGGCGCGTGGTCGTCAGCGTGCCGAAGGACGGTTTCGTCTACGTGCTCGACGCGGACACCGGGGAGTTCCTGTCGGGCCGCAACTACGTACCGGCGAACTGGGCCAGCGGGCTCGACGAGGAGGGCCGGCCCATCTACCTGCCCGACGCGCGCTACTGGGAGCAGCCGGACGGGCGGGCGGTGGTTTCGCCGGCGGGCATGGGGGCCCATAACTTTGAGGCGCTGGCGTTCGATCCCGAGAAGCACGTGGTGTTCATTCCCGCGGCGACGATGCCGGCGCTCTATCAGGCGAGCAGCGGCGCCGGTGGGATCATGGACGAGATGGGCGTCACGTTCGACGGGGAATACGGCAGCCAGGGGCATCCCGGCTGGGAGGCATTCGGCGAACTCGTGGCCTGGGACCCGGTGCTGCAGACGGAGGTCTGGCGCGCCCGCCACGCCCTGCCGATGAACGGCGGCGCGTTGCACACGGCCGGCGGCCTCGTCTTCCAGGGCCTCGCCGAGGGTTACCTGGTGGCCTACGACGCGGCGACCGGGGAGCGGCTCTGGTCGGCGCCGGCGGGCGGCACGGTCCGCAGCGCGCCGTCGACGGTGATGGCGGACGGCAAGCAATACATCGTGGTGGCGAGCGGCAACGTCGCTACGTCCGTCGGCGCGACCGGCTTCACCGGCTACAGCTCCGTACCGAGGTCCCGCAGCCGCCCCCGCCTGCTCGCGTTCGCCCTCGACGGCAGCGCTCCACCGCCGCCGTGGGCGGAGATTCCGCACATCCCGGAGCCGCCGACGCCGCGCGTCGACGCGACCCTGGCGTCGGCGGGCAAGGACATCTTCGTGGCGTACGCCTGCGATGCCTGCCACGGTCATGCCGGCGTCGCGGTCTGGGAGACGCTGGACCTCCGCGTGCGGCTGCCAGCGGACGTGGAATACCTGCAGGCCGTGCTCGACGGCGCCCTCGCGACGCGCGGCATGCCGGTTGTCGAGCTGGGGGACGACGGGGTGCAGGCCCTGCAGGCCTACCTGATCAATCTCGCCTGGGACGCTCACGAGGCGCAGGACGGCGCCTCGGGGGATCGAGCGACGCACTGACACCACGCGCCCGCGGCGCACGCCGCAGCGCGCCCAAGAGAAATCGCCAACCAAATCGCCCACCAAATCGCCCACCAAAGGAGACGACGACCATGAAGCGAACGCGCAGAAATTGGCGGCTTGCCACGGCAGTGCTGGCGCTGGCGGCCACCGGCAGCGCCTGGGCCGACGGCGCACCGGTGCGCATCGATCCGGCCGTATTGGCCGGGGAGGGCCTCGAAGCCCTGCCGCCACGCGACCCGGCCATCACCATTTCGCAGCGGGACGACAAGTCCTCCTTCAAGTCCGTCTTCGAGGGGGACATCGTGTCGGGCGTCTTCGAGTCCGGACCGGCGGTCCTGAAGGTCGAGGGCCTCGCGTTCGACGAGTTCATCTACGTCCTGGAGGGCGGCCTGGTGCTGACGGGGGCCGACGGCGTGGCCCATACCTTTGGGCCGGGCGACTACCTCGTGCTGCCCAAGGGCTGGTCCGGCACCTGGGAGATGACCGGGGACACCTACCGGGAACTCATCGTCGTCGAGACCCAGACGTACCTCCAGGGCATGCAGGACCTGGAGACAGACCCGTAGGGGAGACCCTTGTGGTCTCCCGTTCCGGAGGGAAAATGGGACACACAACCATGATCGGTTCGCCCGCCGCCGAGGCCCTTGCGGGGACCCTTGCGGGGGCCCTTGCGCTGCTGCTGGCGACAGGCCACCCCGCCTTCGCCGCCGATCCGCAGAACACCGACTGGCCGCTGCTGGGCAACGCCCACGAGATGCAGCACCACGCGGACCTCTCCGAGATCAACACCGACACCGTCGGCCGGCTGGGCCTCGCCTGGTGGGTGGACCTGCCGGCGATCAAGGGCCTGGTCGGCAATCCTCTGATCACCGACGGCAGGATCTTCCAGAGCGGCGCCGGCAGCGTCATCTACGCCAACGACCTGCGCACCGGCAAGCTGCTGTGGACCTTCGACCCCCGACCCGGCCCGGGGGAGGGCACGTTCATCGAGGCCTACGGCATGAACTTCAACCGCGGCGTGGCGCTGCACGGGGAGCTCGTCATCGTCGGCACCGGCGACTGCCGGCTGGTGGCCGTGGACCAGGAGACGGGCACGCAGCGCTGGGAGGCCCGGGCCTGCGACCAGGGGAACGGCCAGACCATCACCGCGGCGCCGCGGGTCGGGGGCGGCATGGTGTTCACGGGCAACGCCTGCGGGGACTCCGGTGCGAGCCGGGGCCACGTGGACGCGTTCGACGCCGGCACCGGACGCCGCCTGTGGCGCTTCTACACCGTCCCGGGCGATCCCTCGAAACCCCCGGAGAGCGAGCTCTACCGCATGGCGGCCGCCACCTGGGCCGAGGGCTGGTACGAACGCACGAAGGGTTGCGGCAGCGTGTGGGACGCGATGGTCTACGACCCGCGCTCGGAGCGGCTCTACATCGGGGTCGGGGGGCCGGCGCCGATGAACCCCCTGGCCCGCCGAGCGGGTGCGGGCGACGAGCTGTTCACGAGTTCCGTCGTGGCCCTCGACGCGAAGACGGGCGAGTACGTATGGCACTTCAAGCAGAATCCCGGCGACGGCTGGAACTTCGAGCCGTCGGTCGGGCTCATGCTCGCGAGCGTGCCGGACGTCGACGGGGAGCGCCGCGTGGTCATCAGCGTGCCGAAGGACGGTTTCGTCTACGTGCTCGACGCGGACACCGGGGAGTTCCTGTCCGGGCGCAACTACGTCCCCGTGAACTGGGCCAGCGGGCTCGACGAGGAAGGCCGGCCCATCCACCTGCCCGACGCGCGCTACTGGGAACAGCCGGACGGCCGGGCGGTGGTCTCGCCGGCGGGCATGGGGGCCCATAGCTGGGATGCGCTGGCGTTCGATCCCGAGAAGCACGTGGTGTTCATTCCCGTCCAGACCATGCCGACGCTCCACCAGGCGGTCGGGGACGCCGAAGGGGTCGCGGCCGAGCTGGGCGTCGTGTTCGACGCGCACTACGGGAGCAAGGGACATCCCGGCTGGGAGGCCTTCGGCGAGTTGGTGGCGTGGGACCCGGTGCTGCAGACGGAGGTCTGGCGCCAGCGCCACGCGCTGCCCATGAACGGCGGCGCGCTGCACACGGCCGGCGGCCTCGTCTTCCAGGGCCTGGCCGAGGGTTACCTGGTGGCTTACGACTCCGCGACCGGGGAGCGCCTCTGGTCGGCGCCGGCGGGCGGTACGGTCCGCAGCGCGCCGTCGACGGTGATGGCGGACGGCAAGCAGTACATCGTCGTGGCGAGCGGCAACGTCGCCACCGCCGCCGGCGGGAGCGGGTTCTCGGGCTACAGTTCCGTACCGCGGGCCCGCAGCCGTCCCCGCCTGCTCGCCTTTGCCCTCGACGGCCGCGCTCCGGCGCCGCCGTGGGCGGAGCTCCCGCACATCCCCGCGCCGCCCGCGCCGCGTTTCGACGCGACTCTGGCGTCGGCGGGGGCGGGCCTGTTCGAGGCATACGGCTGCATGGCCTGCCATGGCCCTGGCGCCGTCGCGGCCCTGGCCGCGCTGGACCTGCGCGTGCGGCCGCCGGCGAGCGTGGAGTACCTGCAGGCCGTGCTCGCCGGCGCCCTCGCGACGCGCGGCATGCCGGCCTTCGAGCTGGGGGACGACGGGGTGCAGGCCCTGCAGGCCTACCTGATCAATCGCGCATGGGACGCGCACGAGGAGCAGGAAGGCGTCTCGGGCGATTGAGGGAGGCATTGAGAGAGGGAGGCGAGGCATTGAGGACACACAATTGGGGAAACAAGGAGAAACAGCGATGGCGGAACAGCCAGCAACCGCTGAGCAGACACAGACCAGAGGCGCGCCCCTGCGCATCGACCCGGCCGTGCTGGCCGGGCAGGGCCTTGACCCGGGGCCGGAGCAGGACGGCATGCAGTCGTCCTTCAAGTCCGTCTTCGAGGGCGACATAGTCTCCGCGGTGTTCGAGTCGGGGCCGGGGGCGATGCAGGTCGAGGACCTCATGTTCGACGAGTTCATCTACATCCTGGCCGGCCAACTCGTGCTGACCGGTGCTGACGACGGCGTGGCGCACACCTTTGGGACGGGCGATCACCTGGTGCTGCCCAAGGGCTGGTCCGGCACCTGGGAGATGGTCGGCGACACCTACCGGGAACTCATCGTCGTCGAGACGCAGACGTATCTCAAGAGCCTGGAGGAACTGGGCGTGGTCGCCCGTCCCCGACCCTGTGGTCGCCCGACGGCCTGACCCGGCGCCTGTCGGGCCGGCCGTAGCCCCCCTCTTCACGGCTAATTTGTTCTCCGGTTGGTTGACGATATTCGCAGGGTGTTGCGAGTCATGCGGAGGTAGTCGAAGACGCGGCGGGGATTGCGGTTGAGGCGGCGCATGGCGGCGGCGACGTAGTCGTCGGTGTGGGAACGGATGACGCCGATGGCGAAGCGTCGCAGGCGGGTGGTGTTTTCGGGGCCGTGGCCGGTTCGGATGCGCAGGCGGTCCTCGTCGAAGGCGTTGTCGAGGATGTTGTGGACGGACTCGACCTTCCAGTGGCCGCGGTTGAGTTGGAGCAGGCGCCGGGCGTCGGCGGTGTCGGGGCCGTGGCTGGTGATGCCGAGGGCGTATTCGACCGAGTGCTTGCGGGACTTTTTGACGATGGCGGTGCGCTCGACGAGGAAGGCCTGTCCGACGTGGGGGAAGGTCAGGTGGCCGTTGAGGCGGGCGGTGGTCCAGATGGCGCGGCTTTCGAGGCGCCCGTGCTGAAGGGCGAAGGGCTCGCGGAAGTCGGGCTCGCCGCGCCGTGCGAAGAACAGCCGGAGGTCGTCGAGCAGGGTCGGCTGGTTGCCCTTGGCGGTGAATACGAAGTGGGCGCCGCGGTCGTGGAGGAAGTCGGCGAGCTTGCGCTGGGTGAGCAGGGCGTCGGCGGTGAAGGTCTTGCCGGCGAAGTCGAGTTCGAGGCCTTCGAGCATGGGGACGACGGTTCCGATTTCGTTGGTGCGCTTGGTCTCGTCGTCGGCGCCGAGCGGGAGGCGGTCGACTTTTTTTGGGTGAGGGTGACGCCGTCGCGCTGGCCGACGGCGCCGAGGATGTGGACCTGGCACTGGTTCTCGCCGATCTTGCCGGTGGCGGGCTTGGCATCGCCGTTGGCGGCGCGGGCCTCCGCCTGCGGCGCGCGGGCGTCAGTATAGATGGCGTTGCGCATGGTCTTGCCGTCGATGGCGATGGCGTCGTCGGCGTTGCCGCGGGCGGCGTCGAAGCGCCGCAGGGCGCGGTCGAGCTGGTCGGGGTCGACGCGTACCAGAACGTCGCGGATGACGTATTCGCTGGGCACCTCGTAGCGGCTGCCGCGGTGCCGGCAACGGAACCGCTCGCGGGCGCGCGGCGACAGGTCGGCGGCCCATTCGGCCATGGCCTTGTAGCCGCACGCGCCGCACAGCGTGGCGCCGGCGGCGATGGCGAGCACGACGGTCAGCGGATGGCGCCGGCCCTGGCGGCGGCGCGGGTCGTCGATGTCGGCGAAGTGGTCGGGCAGGGAACGCATGGTGTCGGCGGAGATCATGGCCTTCGGGCCTCCGTGGCGGTCGATGGGGTGGAGTGCGGGCCGCGTCAGGCGCGCCCGCGCGGCGGCGACCAAGGGGCGGACGAAGACCAGCTTCGGCGCGGCCGGGGCGGCGCTGTAGCCGCCGCGCACGCGACGGAAGCCGCGCGTGCGCCCGACGCAGGTCCAGTTCGCGGCGCGGTACACCGTGCCGCGGAAGCGCGCCGGATCGACGAAGGTCTCCAGCAGCACGAGCGGGTGGCCGAAGCGCGCCGGCCAGTCCGCCGCCAGCCGCCGTTCGCACAGCGCCAGCACCCGCGAGCCCAGATTCGGCACGCGCCAGCCCGGCAGGATCAGGAAGCGGCTATTGTTGGCGAGCAAGTGCTGGCGGTCGTACTGCGTGCGAAAGTCCCAACCGATCCAGCGGTCGCGGGCGCCGCACTTCAGCGCCGGCGCCGAGAAGCCGATCAGCGCCACCCACCGGTCGCGCCAGCGCGCGGCGTACCACAGCGTTTCGCCGATCTTCGGCGGCGCCCCCAGGTAGTGGTGCGCCGCCATCAGCTCCCGATAGCGCCCTTCCGCCGCCGCCGTCACCGGCTCCACGGCAACCTCGCCCAACTCCACTCCGCCCCCGGTTCCGCATCAAACTGCGGGCGTTTCTACACCGGTTCGGCGCGGATGTCCAGCATTCCACCTAACCCGTTCTTTCCGCTCGCCTTCCCCGGGTGGACCAATTCGCCCTGCCCCCCTCTTTTGTTGACGCCTATCCCGTACTGCCGTACGGTAGCCTGGCCACCCTGTGGTGGCCAGGGGCAGGCAGGAATGCGAGGGCGGACAAGCGACCCGCGCGACCGCGGGGTCGGGGGAGGGACGATTGACATGAACGAGACAGGATCGAGCGCACGGACGCTCATGGCCGCGGCAATGGCCGCCGCACTCTGCTGGGGCACGTCGGCCGAGGAGTCGACCTCCCCCGGGGACGACGCCGCGCGCCCGGCCATCGAGGAGGTCATCGTCTCCGCCCAGAAACGCGACGAGTCCATCCAGGAGGTACCGATCGCGATCTCGGCCTTCACGGGGGAGGCGCTGCGCGACAGCGTCATCAAGGACTCACAGGAACTGGTGAAGGCCGTCCCGAACGTGTCCGGGGGCTTCTCGAGCAACTACATGTTCATCACGGTGCGGGGCATCAATTCCGGGACGTACAGCGCCGGGTCCGAACCGGCGCTCGGCCTCTATACGGACGGCATCTACCGCGGCCGCCACGGGGCCGCGATCGGCACCTACTTCGACCTGGAGCGGGTCGAGGTGCTGAAGGGCCCGCAGGGGCTGCTGTTCGGCCGCAACGCCTCCTCCGGAGCGATCCACGTCCTCACGGCGCAGCCGGACCTGGGCCGGACGGAGGCGTCCTTCGCGGTGGGCGCCGGGGAGCGGGGCCGGCAGAGCCTCGAGGGGATGGTGAACCTGCCGCTGGGCGACCGCTGGGGCCTGCGGGCTGCCGTCGTGCAGAAGCAAGAGGACGGCTACATCCACAATATCGCGACGGGCGAGGATCACCTCTGGTACGACGTGAGCGCGGCACGCCTGTCCCTGCGCCACGAGCCCGACTGGGGCGATGCGACGCTGAAGGTCGCCTACGAGGACCGGGAACAGTCCGGCGCCATCTACCTCCCCATCAACCTGGACGGTTCGTGGCTGTACGGCGACGAACTCACGACGAGCGGGACGTCGGGTGACCATGACCTCGTCGAGACGGCGGAGGCGACGCTGACCGTCAATATCGACCTGCCCGGGTCCATGACCCTGCGGTCGTTGACGGGCTACTACTCGAACAACTTCGACTTCCACGAGGACTGGGACGGGACTCCGCTTGAGCTCGGCAACTGGCTCACGTCCCAGGAGAGCGAGTACTTCAGCCAGGAGTTGGTGCTGTCCGGCGACCGCGGCCGCCTCTCGTGGTTCGCCGGGGCCAGTCTCTACAGCGAGGACATCAGCTACGACCTGCACCACGCCACCGGGGACATCGGATTCCTGTTCGGGTTCCCGTTTCCGCTCATGTTCGACGAGCAGGTGTACATCGACGGCGAGTACCAGGGGTGGGCCGTGTACGGCGAGGCGAAGTGGCAGCTCACCGAAGCGCTCGACCTGAGCGTGGGCGGGCGCTACACGAACGACGAGCGGGACGGGACCTTCGAGTTCCTGGGGGGAGGCTTCATCGTCCCGTTGTACACGCCGTCCCCCGTGTCCGGCGGGGAGACCTGGAACGACTTCTCGCCGCGGTTCGCGCTGCGCTACTTCGCCCGCGACAACCTGATGCTCTACGGTACGGCCAGCCGGGGCTTCAAGGCCGGCGGGCTCGACACGACGCGTCTGTCGGAGCCGGCGGATCCGCTGACCCTGCTACTGCCGCCAGGCGCTAGGGTCGCCACGTACGACGCCGAGGAGGTATGGGCGTACGAGGTCGGCGCGAAGGGAACGCTGTTCGACGACCGCCTGCGCATGGCGGTGGCGGCCTTCTCGTACGACTACCAGGAACGGCAGATCGACGTGCTCGACCCGTTCCAGGGGCTGTCCGCCGTGCTCAATATCGGAGAGGTGGAGGGCACGGGCGTGGAAGTCGAGTTGCAGTGGGTGCTCGACCAGTACTGGGACGTACGACTTGCCGTGGGCTACCTCGATGCGGAATCCCGTGGCATTCCGCCGGCCGCGTGCGCGAACCTGGACTGCGACGGGCACCGACCGCCGTACAGTCCGGAGCGTACCGCATCCGGCGCGCTCAACGCGCACTACCCGTTCGCCGGTGGAGAGTGGCTCGGAACGCTGGAGTTCTTCTGGCGGTCGGAGATTCACTCGAATCTGAACAACCACCCGCTGGGGGAGCTCGATTCGAGCGGCACGGTCAACGTCCAGGTCGGCTGGGAGGATGAGCGCTGGAGGGTCGTGGCCTACCTGGAGAATGCCGCCGACGAGGTCACCGCCCAGGTCCGCCTGTTCAGCGACGTCTTCCAGCTCGGACTGAACGCGACCCGCCCACGGACCGCCGGAGTGAGCATCAGCTACCGGTTTGCCCAGTAGGGGCGGGGCTTGTCCCCGCCCGTGCCGGGCCCGTGTGGCCCCCTTACATGGAACATAAGGCGACGGGAGCGTAGCGACCGTTGCCTTATGTTCCGTGAGTGGTCGGCGTGGCTGGGCCGGAGGCGGCGCCGGTGCGTAGCGGCAGGCGAAGGCGCTTGCTCCGCAAGCGGCCGGACCGGCTTTGGGGCGCTACGGGGGCCGAACCGGAAAGCGCAGTGCCTCCCGTATCCAACCCCACCGATTCCGTACAGGCACCCTCGTGGCGTCCCGTTCCGTAGGGGAGACCCTGATGGTCTCGCGTTCCGCGGGGCCCTCGCGGTCCGCGGCAGGCCGGCCTTCGAGCTGGCGGACGACGGGGTGCAGGCCCTGCGCGCCTACCTGGTCAATCTCGCCTGGGACGCGCACGAGGCGCAGGACGGCGCCTCGGGGGACTGAGGGACGCAGTAGGGGCGGGGCTTGTCCCCGCCCGTCCCGACGCCATGCACGCATGCGAGTCGAAGCAAGCCCCTCCCCTACGACGCCCGCGTCGAAACTGTGCAAGCCGTGGGGATGGCACGTTAGGAGGAGAAAATGAGACACACGTCCGCGACCCTTGCATTGCTGCTGGCTGGCGACGGGCCATCCGGCGTACGCGGACGATCCGCAGAACACCGACTGGCCGCTGCTCGGCAACACCCACGAGATGCAGCACCACTCGGAGCTCGAAGAAGTCAACGCCGAGACGGTGAGTGAGCTCGGACTCGTCTGGTCCGTCGACCTCCCGACCGCGGACGGCCTGGTTGGCAATCCGCTCATCCAGGACGGTCGGATCTTCCAGAGCGGTTCTCGCAGCCAGGTCTTCGCGAACGATCTGCGCACAGGGAAGCTCCTGTGGACGTACGAGCCGCGCGCCGACGCCCCAGCCGGGAGCTCCTTGGAGGCCGCCTTCCAGCGGCTGAACCGGGGCGTGGCCCTCCACGACGATCTGGTGATCGTTGCCACCGCCGACTGCGCCCTCGTGGCCATCGAACAGGCAAGTGGCGAGAAGCGCTGGGAAGCGCAGGCCTGTGATCCTTCAGAACTGTACGCGATCACGGGAGCGCCGCGAGTGGGCGACGGGATGGTGTTCATCGGCAACACCGGCGCTGAGATGGGCACGAACCGCGGCCACGTCAGTGCTTTCGACGCCAAGACCGGGCGTCATCTCTGGCGCTTCTACACAGTGCCGGGCGATCCCGAGAAGCCGCAGGAGAGCGAGCTCTACGAGATGGCGGCCGCCACCTGGGGTCAGGGCAAGACGCCCGGCGCGGGCAACCCCTGGGAGGGCATCACCTACGATGCCAAGCTCTCGCAGCTCTACATCGGGACCAGCGGCGCGATTCCGATCGACCCGAGCAAGCGCGGCGAGGGAGCGGGCGATGAACTCTTCACCAGCTCAATCGTGGCCCTCGACGCGAAGACCGGGGCGTACCGCTGGCACTTCAAGCAGGCGCCCGGGGATGGCTGGAACTACGAGCCGACCGGCATCATGGTCGCGACGCTGCCCGTCGGACCCGGCGGCGCTGAGCGACGGGTCGTCTTCAGCGTCGGGAAGGATGGCTTCGTCTACGTCCTCGACGCGCAAACGGGCGCGTTCATCTCCGGGCGCAACTACGTGCGCGTTAACTGGGCCAAGGGCCTCGACGAGAGCACGGGCCGGCCGATCTACGATCCCGCGGCGCGTTGGTGGGAGCAGCCGGACGGGGCCGTGGTGCTGCCCAATTCACTAGGGGCACATAGCTTCGAAGCCATGGCCTTCGATCCGAAGCAGAAGCTGCTCTTCATCCCGGCGGCGACCTACCCCGAGTTCAAGAAGCTCGCCACGGAGGGCAGCAGCGCAGCAGAACTGGGGTATTCCTACGATTGGTACTACGGGAGCAAGGGACACCCCGGTTGGGAATCCTTTGGCGAGGTCGTCGCGTGGGACCCGGTGACCCACACCGCGGTGTGGCGTCAGCGGCATGACTTGCCTTTGAACGGCGGACTGCTGCACACCGACGGCGGTCTGGTCTTCCAGGGCAGCGCGGACGGCTTCTTCAGCGCCTACGACAGCGCGACAGGGAAGAAGCTCTGGTCCGCGCCGGCGGGTGGGGCGATTCGTGGTGCGGCGTCGACAGTCATGGTCGACGGCCGTCAGATCATCATCGTCCCCAGTGGCAATGGCAGCACGTCGGTCACCGCAGCCCAACTCACGCGTTACGCCTCGGTGCCGCGTTCCCGCAGTAAACCCCGGCTGCTCGCCTACGCGCTAGGCGGCAGCACCCCGGCACCACCCTGGGCCGACGTGCCACGCGTTCCACAGCCCGCTGTCCCGCGCCTCGAGGCGGAGATGGCGAGCGCGGGCTCTGTGGTGTTCCTGGCGTGCGCGAGCTGCCATGGCTATGACGCCGAGTCGCTTCGGGGGTCCGCGATCGATCTGCGGCTACGCCTCACACCCAGCCCGGAGCACCTGAAGGCGGTCCTCGATGGTTCCCTCGAGGTGAAGGGGATGCCTCCCTTCGATCTTTCGGATGAGGACGTGCAGGCGCTGTACGCCTACCTCATCAACACGGCCTGGGATGCGTACGAGGCGCAGAAGACGACCAACGAACTTTCCACTACCGATCCCTCACCTGCCGACACACCAAGGAGCCTCAGATGAGCGATAGAGCATTTCTGATTGCGTTGGACAACCTGTCACACGACGACATGGAAGAAAATCCGCCGCTTGAAGAAAAAGCGGTCGGTAACCCCCGCCGGATTCATTCTGGCCGCGACAGCAAAGGCTGGAGCAAACCGTTCTTTGGGGGCGACATCCTGTCACTTGTAGTGGACTTGGAGCCCCAGAAGTTTGAGGTAGAAGACGTTGGTTACGATGAATTCATTCACGTGCTCGACGGTAGCCTGATCCTGACTGACAAGAAAGGTCACGCGCAGCGATTCGAAGCAGGAGAGTTCCTGGTCATGCCGAAAGGCTTTTCCGGCACCTGGGAGACGTTAGGCAACTACCGGGAACTGGTGGTCATAGAGGCCAAGACGTTTGCAGATGAAATGAGCAAACCATAGAGAGGTCTCGCAAAAAAGTTCTTAGAGATGCATAGCATGAAGTTCATCCGTTCCCGGCCGGATTGAATGACTGTGCGAGTGCGGTTTGGTATGTATTTACCAATACGACGAGTTCATCTACATCCTGGCGGGTGAGCTCGTGCTGACCGGTGCGGACGAGGGCGTGGAGGCCCTGCGGGCCTACCTGGTCAATCTCGCTTGGGACGCCCACGAGGCGCAGGACGGCGCTGCAGGGACCGAGAGTACGCATTGAGGACACACGGCGGGGATAGCCCCGGGCAAATCGCTACGAAGGAGGAAGCAGGAACCATGATCCGAACACGCAGGAATCACACGCTCGCCGCGACGGGACTCGTGCTCGCACTGGCGGCCGCGGGCAACGCCAGGGCCGACGGCGCTCCGGTACGCATCGACCCGGCCGTGCTCGCCGGGGAGGGTCTGGAAGCGCTGCCGCCGCGCGACCCGTCCATCACCCTGTCGCAGCGGGACGACAAGTCCTCCGCCAAGTCCGTGTTCGAGGGCGACATCGTCTCCGTGGTGTTCGAGTCGGGGCCGGCCGTACTGAAGGTGGAAGACTTCTGGTACGACGAGTTCATCTACATCCTGGAAGGCGGCCTCGTGCTGACCGGCACGGACGGTGTCGCCCACACCTTCGAGACGGGCGACTACCTGGTGCTGCCGAAGGGATGGTCAGGCACCTGGGAGATGGTGGGCGAAACCTATCGGGAACTCATCGTCATCGAGACCGAGACGTATCTCCAGAGCATGCAGGAACTCGGAACGGACCCGTAGGGGAGACCCTCGTGGTCTCCCGTCCCCGTCCCTGACCCTCACGACAGCCCGCGATGGCGTCTGGTGAAGTCGGAACGGGCCGCCCCGAGGGACGATCCGACGCCTGACCGCGCCGTTGTACCATGCCGCGTTGCACCGCGCGGCAGGGACAACGGATGGACTACGGCTTCTTCGGCTTCAACCTCGGCCCGTTCGACAATCCCGACTCCATCGAGCGCATCGTCGTGACCGCGGAGCAGCTCGGGTACGAGTCTGTCTGGACGGCCGAGCACGTGCTCATGATGGACCCGGAGCAGCCCGTATTGCCCGTGGCGCCGGACGTGTGCTTCATGGACTCCGTGGCGAGCCTCGCCTTCGCGGCGGCGAAGACCGAACGCATCCGCATCGGCTCCGGCATCATCCTGATCGCCCAGCGCGAGCCGATCGTGCTGGCCAAGGAACTCGCGAGCATCGATGTCCTCTCCAGGGGGCGCCTGGTGGTCGGCGTCGGCGTCGGCTTCGTGCCCGGCGAGTTCGAGGCGTTCGGGATACCGTGGGAAGAACGCGGGCTGCGTACGAGCGAGCACATCGAGGTGCTGCGCACGCTGTGGACCCAGGAAAAGCCGGCGTTCGACGGACAGTTCACGCGGTTCTCGGGGATCCAGTCCCGCCCCCAACCCCTCCAGAAGCCGCATCCGCCGATCGTCGTGGGCGGGGACTCGCAGGCGGCTTTCCGCCGCGCGGTGGCCCAGGGCAACGGCTGGTACGGGTGGCGCGACGTCGACGGCACGGCGGCGACGATGCAGGTGCTGGCCGAGACGGCCAGGGAGACGGAGCGCCCCGCGTCCCTCGGGCGCCTCGAGATCATCATCACGCCCGGGGGGCCGATCGACGGCGACACAGCGAAGCGCTACGAGGACCTCGGCGTCGACCGCCTCATCCTCGTGCGCGACGCGTTCGAGGCGAAGACCGCGCCCGGCCGGGAAGTGGACGACGCTATCGTCGCGTTCCTCGAGGACCAGGCTCGCGAGGTTGGGATCGCATAGGAGCTTGCGACGTAGGAGTTTCGCATCGCGAAACTCCTACCCATCCACGAGGATGGGCCGCGACCGTCAGGTCGCGCCTGGCGCCCCGCAACCGTCGCCTGCGGCTCCGCTCGCGGCCCAGCCCCACCGGCCCACGCGCCCGCGCCGTTCTACGGCGCGGCCTCCTGGGCTGCTGGCCCGCCCGGGCTTCGCGCAAGAGTGGACAAGAGAGTAGAGTGTGCGCGTGGGGGGGCCGGCCTACGTACGCGCTGGCAAGTGGAAAGAGTCCGTGGCGGGATTCGCTCGCGGGATAACGTGTTCACATTGGGGACCGGGACATGAACGCATCCGGATGGAACGTTCGGGGTTCGACGACCGCGGCGATGGTGGCCGCGCTTTGCTTCGGGGCTTACGCGGAGGAACCGACCGGGGCGGCAGACGACGCGCGCCCGGTGCTGGAAGAGATCATCGTCTCCGCGCAGAAGCGCAACGAGTCGGTCCAGGAAGTGCCGATCGCGATTTCGGCCTTCACGGGCGAGTCGCTGCGGGAGACCGGCATCAAGGACTCGCAGGAGCTGGTGAAGGCCGTGCCGGGCATGTCCGGGAGCTTTTCGAGCAACTACATGTTCATCACGGTGCGGGGCATCAATGCCGGTACGTACACCGCCGCGTCGGAACCGGCGCTGGGCCTGTACACCGACGGCATCTATCACGGTCGCCACGGCGCCGCGCTCGGCACGTACTTCGACCTGGAGCGCGTCGAGGTGCTGAAAGGTCCGCAGGGCCTGCTGTTCGGACGCAACGCTTCGTCCGGAGCGATCCACGTCATCACGGCGAAGCCGGACCTGGATGCCACGGAGGCTTTTGTCGCGGCGGGCGCCGGGGAGCGGGGCCGGCAGACTCTCGAGGCGATGGTGAACCAGCCGCTCGGTGACAACTGGGCGTTGCGGGCGGCCGTCCTGCACAAGGAAGAGGACGGCTACGTCCGCAATCTGACGACGGGCGACGACCACCTCTGGTATGACGTGAGCGCGGCACGGGTGTCCCTGCGCCACGAGAACGACTGGGGCGACGCGACCCTTGTCGCCCGCTACGAGGATCGGGAACAGAGTGGCGTGGCCTACCTCCCGATGAACCCCGACGGTTCGCTCCTCTGGGGGGACGAACTCTCGGCGAACCCGGGTTGGGAGGACCTCGATCTGGTCGAGCATGCCGAGACGAGGCTGACGGTCAACATCGACCTCCCGGGGACGATGACGCTCAGGTCGCTGACTGGCTTCTACACCAACAACTTCACCTACCAGGAGGACTGGGACGGGACCCAGTTCGGGTTGGGAAACTGGGCTTCGCACCAGGAAAGTGACTACCTCAGCCAGGAGTTCGTGCTTGCGGACGCGGGCGCGCGGCTCTCCTGGTTCGCCGGTGTGAGTCTCTACGCTGAGGATATCGACTACAGACTGCACCACTTCACCGACGATGTCGGCTTCCTGTTCGGGCTCCCGTTCCCACTCTCGTTCGACGAAACGGGGGAGATTCTGGGGGAATACCGGGGTTGGGCCGTGTACGGCGATACGAAGTGGCAACTCACCGATTCCCTGGACCTGAGCGTCGGGGCGCGCTACACCGCCGACGAGCGGGACGGGGTGGTCGACATCAAGGGCCAGGCGTTCCTCTTCTCGGTGTACACGCCCGAACCGGTATCGGACACGGCAGACTGGACGGACTTCTCGCCGCGCGCCGCGCTCAGGTACTTCGCCCGCGACGACCTGATGTTCTACGGCTCTGTGAGCAGGGGCTTCAAGGCCGGCGGCTTCGACACGA
The DNA here is from genome assembly GCA_965248075.1 of Candidatus Azotimanducaceae bacterium. Taxonomy (GTDB): domain Bacteria; phylum Pseudomonadota; class Gammaproteobacteria; order Pseudomonadales; family Azotimanducaceae; genus VXNE01. Next base: position 829,463 of record CBDFIL010000002.1, read on the forward strand.
ACCGCCTGTCGGAGCCCGCGGACCCGTTCACGCTGCTGGCGCCCCCCGGCGCCACCCTCGCGACCTATGACGCCGAGGAGGTCCTGTCGTACGAGGCAGGTGCGAAAGCGAGTCTGCTCGACGACCGCCTGCGGCTGGCGGCGGCGGTTTTCTCCTATGACTACAAGGACCGGCAGATCGACGTCTTCGACCCTGTCTCGCAGCTGATCGGCATTCTCAATGTCGGAGAAGTCCAGGGCCAGGGCGCGGAGTTGGAGTTGCAGTGGGTTCTCAATCGCCATTGGGACGTGCAGCTCGCGGTGGGGTTCACCGACGCGGAGTCCCGGGGAATTCCCGCCGCCGCGTGCGATGGGCTGAACTGCGACGGCCACAGGCCGCCGGTAACCCCCGAGCACACGGCATCCGGGGCGGTCAACGCCCGCTACCCGATGGCGCGTGGGGACCTGATCGGCATGGTGGAGTTCTTCTGGCAGTCCGATTTTTACGGGGGCCTGAACAATCACCCGTATTCGCTCGTCGACTCATCCGGCAAGGCAAACGTGCGGGTGGGCTGGGAGAACGAGCAATGGCGGGTCGTGGCGTACGTGGAGAACGTTGGCGACGAGGTTTCCCTCGAGAGCCGCTTCTTCAGCCCCAGTTTTCAGCTCGCCCTCAATGCTTCGCGTCCGCGGACCGCGGGCATAGACATCAGTTACCGGTTCTCCGCCAACCGGTAGGGGCGGAGGAAATTCGGACCGGATTGTAGCGCCCCATAGCCGGTCCGGCGCTTCGCTGCCGCTGCGCGCCGACGCCGCCTCCGGCCCAGCCACGCCGACCTCCCATGGAACAATCGCCGCCGGTCGCTGCGCTCCCGTCATCGCTTGTTCCATGCAAGGGGCGACGCTTGTCGTCGCCCGTGTCGGGGTAATGCACGAATTCGAAACGCAACGCGGTAGGGGCGACCCTTGTGGTCGCCCGGGGATGTCCACGAATTCGAAACGGGACGCCACAAGGGCGTCCGCTACCTCCTCTGTGCCGAGGATTGGAATATGAAGGCTGGGTTGTCTGTAATCTCGTGTTGGGAGAATATGGAAGTATGAAGACGACCATAGATATTCCAGATCGGGAGCTCGCCGACATAATCCGCTTCACCGGCGCCAGGACGAAGCGTCAGGCGGTGGTCAGCGTGATCGCTGATTTCAACCGCCGCAAGCGCCTCGCCGAACTGGTGAAGTATGCCGGTACGTGTCCGGACCTGATCGCCCCGGAGGAGTTGCGGGAGCAGCGTCGGAAGGAGTAAGCCGTTGATCCTGGTGGACACGTCGTCCTGGATCCACCTCCTTCGGCCGACCGGCGACCCGGTCGTTCGTGTACGGGTCGAGGCGGCGCTGACTTCAGGCGCCGCATGCTGGTGTCCGCTGGTTCAACTCGAACTGTGGACCGGTGCGCGGGGAGGCCACGAGCAGGGTGTGTTGCGGCACTTTGCGGAGGTTCTGCCCGAACTGCCGATCGATGAAGCCGTTTGGCGGCTGTCCCACGAACTCGCCAGGGGCGCGCGGTCGCGGGGAGTCACGGTACCCGCGACCGACATCGTCATTGCCGCATGCGCCCGCCGCCACGACGCGGACATCGAATCCGCCGACGAGGACTTCGCCTTCCTGGCATCCGTGACCTGACTGCGCGACGATGGAACGGGGTTGTGCGTGAATTCGAGAACGGGACGCCACAAGGGCGTCCCCTACGCTTCGGCGACCTCGTGCTCGATCAGGTCGGCGTACTTCGCCAGCGCCCGCTCCCGCCGCTTGATCAGGTGGTAGTCGGGGAACAGCTCGTCGGTGCCCTGGTAGCGCCCGAGCACCTGCCGCGCCACCGTGACCTTGTGCACCTCCGTCGGCCCGTCCGCCAGTCCCATGTGGAAGCTGTCGAGCACGCCGGCGGCGAACGGCATCTCCGTCGACAGCCCGAGCGACCCGTGTACCTGCAGGGCGCGCGCGTAGACGTCGTGGTAGACCTTCGGCATCTGCGCCTTGACGGCGGAGATGTCGGCGCGGACCTCCTTGTAGTTCCGGATCCGGTCGATCTTCCAGGCGGTTCTCAGCACGAACAGCCGGAACTGCTCGATGTCGATCCAACTGTCGGCGATCATCGCCTGCACGAGCTGCTTCTGCGCCAGCACCTCGCCCTGCGTCTCCCGCGACAGCGCACGCTCGCACATCATGTCGAAGGCGCGGCGGACCTTGCCGACGGTGCGCATGGCGTGGTGGATGCGGCCGCCGCCGAGGCGCGTCTGGGCGACGATGAAGCCCTGTCCCGGCGCGCCGAGCAGATGGTCGCGCGGGATGCGCACGTTGTCGTAGCGGATGTAGGCGTGGTTGCCCGGATTCTCGTAGCCGACGGCGACGTTGCGCACGATCTCGACGCCCGGCGTGTCGGCCGGCACGATGAACATCGACATCCGGTCGTAGGGAGACGCTTCGGGGTCGCTGACGGCCATGACGATCAGGAAGGAGGCGTGGCGGGCGTTCGAGGAGAACCACTTCTCGCCGTCGATGACCCACTCGTCGCCGATCGCCTCCGCCTGGCAGGTGAATACCTTGGGGTCGGCGCCGCCCTGGGGCTCGGTCATCGAGTAGCAGGAGCAGATCTCGTTGTCGAGCAGCGGCTGCAGGTAGCGGTCCTTCTGCTCGACCGTGCCGTAGTGCGCGAGGATCTCGGCGTTGCCCGAGTCCGGCGCCTGGCAGCCGAAGGCTACCGGTGCGCACTTCGCCCGGCCGAGGACTTCGTTCATGAGCGCGAGCTTCAACTGACCGTACCCCTGTCCGCCGAGGTCCGGGCCGAGGTGGCAGGCCCACAGGCCGCGGCGCTTGACCTCTTCCTGCAGCGGGCGGATCAGCTTGTTGCGGTTCGGGTCCGAGAAGTCGTTCGGGTGCCCGAGCACGAAATCGAGCGGTTCGATCTCCTCGCGCACGAAGTCGTCCATCCAGTCGAGTTCCCGCTGGAAGGCGGGGTCGGTTTCGAAATCCCAGGCCATGGGTTGCTCCAGTGTCGTGTCAACCCCGCGATTAAACCCGGTGCGTCGGTCGTTTGTGAAGGCCGGACCGCTCCCGGCCGCCGCGCGCGGCATGCTCCTGCGGCCGGCGCGGTTCGGAAACCGGCTCAACCACCGGTTCCGGCCGTGACGTCCAGCGCGCCTGGCTCGGCAGCAGCCTGCGCCCGCCGCCGTTCGGCGAGCTTCCCGAGAATCTCCGCGTGTCGTTTGTGATCCAGGTTGTAGTGCGAGTAGCACCACAGGGCGATGACGGCACATCCGGCCACGACCGGCCCATAGAGCAGTCCGAGATCGACCAGGGTTCCGGTCGGTATGTCGGCTGCGGAGACGATCTCGGCGCCCGTCGGCCAGTCGATGATGTCGAGGCCGATGCCGCCGAGAAACGTGCCGAAGCCGGAGGTCGCCTTGCCGGAGAAGGCGATGGCGCCGAAGAAGATGCCCTCCTGGCGCCTACCGGTGTCGAGTTCGTGTTCGTCGGCGACATCCGCGAGCATGGACCCGGCAGCAATGAACGCCTGCTGCAGGATGAGCCCCTGCACGAACTTGAACGCCACGAGGGCGTAGAACAGTTCCTGTGTCCCGTTCGCGGGGAAGACATCGAGGAGCCGGCACACCACCGGCACGATCTGGCAGGTCGCCCAGCAGGCGGTCCCGAGCATGACGCCGAACAGCTTGCCGGTGCGGGGCAGGAGCGGCGCCGCGAGGAACACGCCGATCAGGAGTCCCGCGATGGGCGCCAGGTTGACGCGCATCATCTGGCCGCCGTCCAGCTCCCAGAAATACTGGAACATGTAGATGTCGAGCGCACCGTTGACGCCGGCCATGATGTAGACGATCAGGACCCCGGAGATCAGCCAGCGGAACGAGCGGTTCCGGAACCCGGCAATGAAGTCGATGACGAAGACCGCGAGCACATTGCGTTTCGGCCGCGGCGGCGGCTCGGACAGGAAGGGCACCTCCTTCTGTGTGCCGATGGCCGAGTACCAGATCGTCACGACCATGAACCCGGCGAGCACGATCGCGAAGGGCGTGTAGTTCTCGACTGACAGTCGGCCGCCCATGTCGTCGGCGAAAAAGTAGCCGAAGCCGACGGCGATCACCATGGCGCTGCCTGCCGTGCCGAAGAACTGCCGATAGGCGACCACGCGGGTGCGCTCGTTGTAGTTCTGCGTGAGCTCCGCGCCCAGGGCGAGGTGCGGCACGTGGTAGAGGGTCATGGCGCCCCGCGTCAGGATCGCGAACGCCGTGAGCCACAGGAACAGGCCCAACTGGCCGAGTCCGTCGGGAGGCGAGAAGAGGCCGATGAAGGCAAGCGCAAGGGGGACCGCCGAGGCGTACATGAAGGGGTGACGTCGCCCGAGGCGCGACCGCCACTTGTCGGAGAGCGAGCCCGCGAGCGGGTCGGTGACGGCGTCGAACAGAAGGGCGATGAAGAGCGCCGCTCCGGCGAGCGCACCGGGCAGTTCGAGCACCTGGTTGTAGTAGAAGAGGATGAACAGCCCGAAGCCGGTGTTTTTCAGCCCCTCGGCAAACTGCCCGACGCCGAACGCCAGTTTGCTGGAGAACGGGACGATGCGATCGTTCGGGTTGTGCGGGTCCATACGGGGCGAGCATAGCAGGCCCCAAAGCGGCACCCTGTCGGCCCAACCATCCCGACCGGGGATGGCGACGGCGCCATTGGTGCGACGTGCGGCTGAGGGTACCATCCGGGTGTCGGCGGTCGCTCTGTACGTTGATGCGAACGAGCTACTAGCTATTAACAGTAGGTTACGATGACTTCTTCAAATATTTTCGAGGGTGCGGATCTGGGCGCCTTCTTCAAGGATCCCTACGGTCCCTACGCGTTTGCCCGTCAGGCCCGTATCTTCAGGAACGGCGGCACGTGGTATGCGGCGCGTTACGAGGATGTCGACTGGATCCTGAAGGATCGCCGCTTCGGCAAGCAACCACCGCCCGGGACGGAGCATCGGATGCCCGGTGACCAGCCCCGGCCGGCCGAGGAACGCAACATCCTGAACACGGACCCGCCGGATCACACCCGGCTGCGCGGCCTCGTCGCGAAGGCGTTCAACGCCAACCGGGTGGCGGGCATCCGTCCCGCCGTGCAGTCGCTGGTGGACGGCCTGCTCGACGACATCGAGCCGCGCGGCAGCATGGACATCATGCGCGACTTCGCCTACCCGATCCCCGCGACGATCATCAGCGACATGCTCGGCATTCCGGACGCGGACCGCGACCGGTTCGGTCACCTGTCGAACGAGATCATCCGCTGGGGCACAGGGATCGAGCCGGGCGTGGATCTCGAGACCCGTGCGGCCCGCTCGCGCGAGGCGCGCGAGGCTTTCGACTCATACCTTACCGCGCTGTTCCCGGCCAAGCGCGAGACGCCGGGGGACGACCTGACCACGGACCTCCTGCGGGCGGAGAGCGAGGAAGGACACCTCACCGAGGAGGAGGTGACCAACAACGTCCGCCTGCTGTTCCAGGCGGGGCACGAGACGACGGTGAACCTGATCGGCAACGCTCTCGTGGCCCTCTACCGGAACCCGGACGAACTCGCGAAGCTCAGGGCGGACCCCGGCCTGATGCCGCAGGCCGTCGAGGAGTTCCTGAGATTCGACTCGTCGGTGCAGCAGCTGCCGCGCGTCGTCCAGGAACGCGTCGAAGTGGGCGGGCAGACGCTGGAGGCGGGCGAGATGATCATCTGCCTGCTCGGCGCGGCGAACCACGACCCGGACGCATACGAGGACGCGGACGCGCTGGACATCGAGCGGCCGTTCACAAGGTCGAAGTCCTTCGGCGGCGGCATTCACTTCTGCCTGGGGGCGCAGTTGGCGCGGATGGAGACCGAGGTGGCGCTCGGGACGCTCTTCGAGCGGCTGCCCGACATGCAGCTCACGAACCTCGACGACCTCGACTACGCGTTCAACCCCTTCTTCCGGGGCCCGAAGGCACTGCTCGCAACCTGGTAGGGGCGACCCCTTGTGGTCGCCCGCGTCGGGCCGTGCGTGGATGTTGGAACGGGACACCACAAGGGTGTCCCCTACACGGCCGAATTCGCACAGGGCCCGTAGGGGACACGGGCTTGTCCCGTCCCGTTCTCGAATTCATGCACATCCCCTGGCGACCACGACGGTCGCGCCAATACGGCTGTGGCGAATTGGTTTCCGGCCATGCGCGAGCCCGACACGGCCGGGTCGAATTTTGCACAGGATCCCCGACGCGCGCCTCGTCGGGGCGTGTGTGAAGGGGTGGTTCCAGCGCGCGCGGGTGCGTGGCGGAATCGCGAGGCCCGACGTAGACTCCCCGCAGCGCCCCTTGTCGGAACAGGAGAAGCGACCATGGCAAGCCAGGAGATGCTTGAAGCGGCGGCGGCCATGCGCGCCGCGCCGGCGCTCGATCTGGACATCGACGACATCGAGGCGCTGCGCGTTTCCGAGGGGGACGAGATCGAGGCGCTCGCCGCGGTGCCCGAGGATGTCTCGCGGTCGGATTTCGACGCCGGCGGCGTGCCGGCGCGGCACGTGGCGACGCCGGGCGTGCGCGACGACCGCGGCGTCCTCTACTTCCACGGCGGCGGCTACGTGGCCGGGTCTCTCGACTCCCACACGGAGCTCATGAGCCGGATCGCGCGCGCCTGCCGTGCCCCTGTGCTGTCCGGAGAGATGCTCGCACCCATGGCCGCCGCATATGCGGGCGCCGTGGACCTGACCGACCCCGGAGTCTCGCCCCTGTTCGGCGACCTGACGGGATTGCCTCCGCTCCTGATTCAGGTCGGCGACGACGAGGTGCTGCGCGACGATTCGACGCGCCTCGCCGAACGTGCCGAAACCGTCGGCGTGTCTGTGCAGTTGCACGTCTTCGAAGGTGCCTTCCATGTCTTTCAGATGTTCCCGACGTTGCCCGAGTCGAGCGAGGCGCTCGCCGAGATGGGCCGCTTCTTCGATGCCGTCACGGGGTAGCTTCCCGACCTGCCGAAACAGATGCGGGCCGTGGCTGGCGGTCCCGGCCTGGGCATGGCGCATGCTCGGCGCGGCGGGCCTGGCGTTCCTCGTCGGCTGCGGCGGTGGCGGCGGCGGTGGCGGCGGCGGCGGTGCGGGTGGCGGCGTCAGCAGCGGCGACCCCATGTCGAGCGACCAGAGCGACGACGATGACGACTGGCTCATTCCGCGCGCGCGCGTCGTGGACGGCGGTCCGGGCCAGGACGGCATCCCGGCGATCGGCAATCCCATATACGATCGGGTCGACCGCGTGGGCGGGTCGGAGCGGAAACTCGTGGTCGGATACCGCGCAGGGTCGGAGGCGAAAGCCCTGCCGCACGACATCCTCGACTGGCACGAGATCGTCAACGACACCCTCGGCGGCGAGCCCGTGGTCCTGAGCTATTGCCCGCTGACCGGCTCTGCACTCCTGTGGCGGGCCTCGGCGACGGCCGCGGACCCGACGTTCGGCGTTTCGGGCCTGCTGTTCAACTCGAACCTCATCCTCTATGACCGCGAGACCGAGAGTCACTGGCTGCAGATGCGGGTGCAGGCCGTCGAGGGCACGCGGCGCAGCGAGGTGCCCGAGAGCCTGCCTCTGGTGGAGACCACCCTCGAGACCTGGCGGGAGATGTACCCGGATTCGGTCCTGTTGACGCGGGAGACCGGTTACAGCCGCGAGTACGATCGGTATCCCTACGGCTCCTACCGCACGGACGGCGACCTGCTGTTCGAAGTGGAACCGCGTGACCGGCGCCTGGCAGAGAAGGCCCGCGTGCTGGGCGTCTGGGTGGAAGACGCCGCGCGCGCCTGGCCCATCGAGGACTTCGGTGCGGATGTCTCGGTGTACAACACGGAAGTCGGTGGCGTACCGGTGGTGGTCGCGGGCAGCGCGACAAAGAATCTCGCGGTGGCGTTCCGGCGGACTCTCGACGACGGCACCGTGCTGTCGTTCGAACCGTCCGCGGCGCCGCTGCCGATGATCCTGACCGACAACGAAGGCAACACCTGGGACGTGTTCGGCGAAGCCCTCGAAGGGACGCGCGCCACGCAACGCCTGGAGCTCGTGAACTCCCACGTCGCCTTCTGGTTCGCCTGGGGCGCGTTCCATCCGGACTCGGAGATCGAGGGACGGTGACGGGGCCGGCGATCATGCGTCCCGCCTGCGTGCTGGCCGCGCTACTCGTTGGCACGGCGGGTGTCCCGGCCTGGGGGGCGACGTGCAGTTGCGCGGCCGTGCCGCTGCTCGGCTCGATGGACACGGGCACGCCATCGCGAGGAGCGTGGCTGCTCACCGGCGCATACGAGTTTCACGAGATCGGCGATCTGGTCAGCGGTTCCGACGAAGTCCGGGACGAGACCGGGCGCGAGCGCAGCAGCCGCGCGCTGGTGCTGCAGGCGGGCCGCGCGCTGGGGGAACGCTTCGCCGTCTCGGCGCTCGTCTCCGCGGTCGAACACGAGCGGACCGTGGGACGCCAGGAGACCGTCGGCCGGGGTATCGGGGATGCGCTGGTGATGCTCAAGTATTCCCCACGGCGCATCACCCCCTTCCAGCGCACCGGCCTGACGCTCGGCATCGGCGCGACGCTTCCCGTGGGCGAGGACGACGAGAGCGACTTCGTCACCCTCGCCGAGGACATGCAGCCGTCTACCGGTGCCTGGGGCCCCGTCGCCTGGGTCCATGCGGAGCGGGCCTGGAGCCAGGCGGCGAACACGCGCAGCTACGGCTCCGTCAGCTACCGCGCAAACGGGGAGAACGACCGCGACTACCGGTTCGGGGACACCTGGACGGCATCGCTGGGTACCACGCACCGCACGGCGGGGCGCTGGGGGTTCGGCATCGAGTTGCGCTACCGCCAGGCGGACCGGGACGAGCGGGCGTCCGCGCGCATTCCAAACACGGGAGGGCGCTGGTTGGACGGCGTGCCCGCGGTGCAGTTCCAGTTCACCGAACGGCTCGCCGGCAAGGTCTCCGGTCGCATCCCCCTGTGGCGCGACGTGAACGACGCCTTGCAGTTCACCACCTCGTACGCCGTATCCGTGTCGCTTGCCTACGTCGCGGGGGGCCCGTGACGCACGCTGTCCGACTCGGGGCTCTGCTCCTCGGCACCCTCGGTCTCTGCGTTTCGGTGGCCGCCGTGGAGCCGGGCGATCCGGCGCCGCCGTTCGTCCTGCCGGAACTGGAAGGGGAGGGCGCCGTCGCCCTGGCGGACCTTGCCGGGCAGGTGGTGCTCCTCGACTTCTGGGCGTCCTGGTGCGCGCCGTGTCGCGAGGCGCTGCCGTACTATTCCGGGCTCCACGACGAACTTTCGGATCGAGGCTTGGCCGTGCTGGCCGTGAACGTTGACGACCGCCTCGATGACGCGCGTCGCTTCGTGGACGAGCGCGTGCTCCTGCAGCCGATGCTGCAGGACGCCGACGGGGAGGTAGCCCGGCGCTTTGGCGTCTCGGTGATGCCGGCCGCCTTCGTCATGGACCGGCATGGCGTGGTGCGCATGGCCCACGTGGGTTTCGATGCCGACCACGCCGCCGAGACCAGGGCCCTGATCCTGGACCTGCTCGCACAACCCGCGGCGGTGCTGCCCGGGGATCCGTCGTCACCCGGGACAGGAGGGATACTTCCATGACACTCACGCTCGCGTGCGCGTTCGCAACCGGCAGCCAGTCGCATGAGCATGCGGTCCTGGCGGAAGAACTTGGCTACGAGCGCGCCTGGTTCTACGACTCCCCGGCGCTCTATCCCGATGTCTGGGTGCAGCTGTGCCGGGCCGCCGAGCGTACCAGCCGCATCGGGGTAGGCCCGGCGGTGCTGGTGCCCAGTCTGCGCCACCCCATGACGAACGCCGCGGCCATCGCAACCCTCGTGGAGATCGCCGGTGAAGACCGCGTGGCCATTACGGTCGGTTCGGGTTTCACCGGGCGCATGGCCATGGGTCAGCGAGCGCTTCGCTGGTCCTACATCGAGGACTATGTGAACGCGCTGCGCGGCTTGTTGCAGGGCCTCACGGTCGAGTGGGAAGGGAAGCCGATCAGGATGTTGCATGCGGACGGATTCGGTGCGGCGCGTCCCATCGACGTCCCGATACTCATCGCCGCCGCAGGCCCGAGGGGGATTGCCGTGGCGAAGGCGGCAGGTGACGGCGTCTTCGGCGGCGGCGCGCCGATCGGGGACGATGCGTTCGACTGGCGGCCCGCGTTGATCATGGGTACGGTTCTCGAGGAGGGAGAAGACCCCGGCTCGGAGCGTGCGATCGAGGCGGCGGGTCACGCCGCGTCCGTCGGGCTGCACTACGCGTTGGAACACGGCCTGCCGAACGCCTTGCCCCGGGGTGCGCAGTGGGTGGCTGCGTACGACGCGGTGCCCTCATCCGAGCGGCACCTGGCGCTGCACGACAGGCACCTGGTAGCGGTAAACGCGCACGACAGGGCCTTTGTCACCGGGGAAGTCCTGCAGGCGCAGGGTCTCGCACTGGATCGCGAAGCCTGGCGCAAACGCCTGGCCGCGTTGGAAGCGGACGGCGCGACGGAGGTGGCGTATCAGCCCGCCGGGAACGACATTCCCCGCGAGCTGGAGGCATTTGCAGGCCTGTTTGCCTAGAGCTTCAAGAGGAGACAGCGATGATCAGACTGGTCTTTGCACTGCGCAGGAAACCCGGGCTGTCGCTCGCGGAGTTTCACGACTACTGGCGGCGCCGGCACGGGCCCCTGCTTGCAGGTCTCGCCGAGGACCTGAACATCCTGCGGTACGTGCAGACGCACACGATCGCGGACGGAACGACCGAAGGGGCGCAGCGGGCACGGGGCAAGATGGAGCCGCACTACGATGGCGTGGAGGAAGTGTGGTGGTCCTCGGAAGCCGGGCTCGAGGCCATCCTGGCAAGCGATGTCGGCCGGGCGGCCGGGGCGGCGCTGCTGACGGACGAGGCGGAGTTCATCGACCTGCCGCAGTCCCCCCTGTGGTTCGCCTACGAGTATCCGCAGGTCAATCCGTCGCCGGAGAACGTCGTCGCGAAGGTCAAGAGCAACGTCGTGCGGGTGTTCTACCCGCTACGGCAAAAGCGGTCGCTTACCGAGGAGCAGGCGCGCCACTACTGGCTGACCCACCACGGCCCCATCGTGCGATCCCATGCGCAAGCGGCCGGAACGCTGTGCTACCGCCAGGTGCATCGTGCCAACTCGCCCCTGGACGAAGGTCTCCGCGCCGACCGGGATACCGTCGTGGAGCCCTACCTGGGGCACGCGGAGGCGTGGTTTGACCGGGGCAGGGCGCCCGCGACGGAAGAGGCGCGGCGGGCCGGGGCTGCCTTCGTCGAGGACGAGCGCAACTTCATCGACATGGAACGGTCGACCATCTTCTACGGCAAGGAGCACACGTTCATCGACCGTCGATGATGGGTTCCTCCTTCCTGTCGGAGTTCGCCCTGGCGCACGTCGAGGGGCCGACCGGGCGCCTACGCCTGGCGCGGGCAATGTAGGGGACGGGCTTGTCCCGTCCCAGGGGCGTGCACGACTGCGACACGGGCGACGACAAGCGTCGCCCCTACGAGTCCCGTGCCGAATCAGCGGTGCCTGCGCTCTCTCGCACCCTCGCGCACAACGCCTCGATTTTCGCCTGCAGGCGCGCATCGCCGCCGGGGCGCCAGCCGAGGGCGCGCAGCTGCTCGCAGCGCAGCACGTTGCGGACCGCGGGACCGGCCGGCGGCAACGGGCCTTCCCTTTCGAATACCGCCTGCATGCGGGCCACGACGTCGCGCGTATCGACCTCGAGGTCCGAGCAGTTGAATACCCGCCCGGCGACGACGGACGCGGGAGCCGTCAGCAACCGCCACACTGCGTCCGCGACGTCTCCGCCGTACACCTCCGTCGCCGCGCGACTCTGCGTCGGCGAGCGCCCCTCGAGCACGGCCCAAGCGAGGTCGTGCCACTTCGTACGCTCGAGCGGATGGGCGATCCCGTAGACGCCGGTCGGTCGCAGGACCGTGATGCCTTCGTAGACGCTGGCGAGCGCTTCCGATGCCGCCTTGAGTGCCCCGTAGTGGGTGGTGGGCGAAGTTGGGTGCGTGTCGCCGATGGGGCCCTCGACGGGCCGGCCGAACACGGCGCGACTCGACAGCAGCACCGTGCGCCGGACGCCCGCCGCAGCGGCCGCCTCCAGTAGATCGACGGTCCCGCCGAGGTTGACGCGCCAGAAGCCGGCCACGTCGTCGCCTTCGCCGCCGCGATAGCGGCCGGCAACGTGCTCGAAGGCACAATGGACCAACCCGTCGGCGCCGCCCACGAGCACGGCGAGGGCGGCCCGGTCGCGAACGTCTCCGTCGACCCAGTCGATCCGTCCACCGAATCCCCCGCGGTCGGTCCCCGCGCGGGCGAGTCCCATGATCTCGCATTCCTCCCGAAGGAGGCGGGCGACCACGAACCGCCCCACGATACCGCTCGCGCCGGTGACCGCGACCCTCATGTGCCGCGGACGTCGATCCGCTCGGGCAGCGGACGCCCGTCGTGGACCCGCTCCCAGAGATCGATGAGCGGTCCGAGCAGGTCCCGCTTGGGGTGGTCCGCCTGCCACGGCTTCTCGTACTGGTAGTGCACCACCTTCACCCGTGGCCAGTCCCACAGCGCCGGCAGGTTGAAGTACACGTACTGCAGGACGTTGTAGAGGTAGGGCAGGCCGTGCCAATCGGGAAAACAGGCTTCGAGGAAGGTCTGGTCCGTGCGTCGCCAGTACGCCCCCGGGGCGTCGAGGCGCTCGACCATGTCCTCGTACGCGCCCCGGTCCGGCCGGGCGACGAAGACCCCGGAGTTCATCCGCTGCATGTCCGCCAGGGACTCGTACAGGTTGGGCGCCGCCGACAGCGCCGGGTAGCCGAACAGGCGGTCGATGTTGCGCACCGCGATGGCATCGGCGTCGATGAAGACGATGCGTTCGTACTCCACGAGTTCCCAGAGCCTGAGCTTGACGAAGTTGTCGAGGGGATCGTGGAAGGTCGGTTTGATGCCCTTGGTGAAGGGTGAGCGGGTGTGCTGGGCTTCCCGGGTATGGCGTCGCCGGAATGCGTCCGACAGGGCGGGTTGGCCGGTCTCGCGGACGATGCAGCCCTCGGCTTCGAGTTGGTCGAGCGATGGAGTGCCCGGCGGTGCCAGCACCAGCAGGGGCCAGGCGGAACCGACGCGCTGCAGGGAGCGGGCCAGCGCCGTGGCGCCGATGGCGTAGTCCTCGTTGGTGACGAGCGTGGCGTAGGCGAACACTACGCGGCTCCGGTGGCGCCTCCGTTCGTCCCCGCCATGCGTGCGGCCTGCTCCCGGGTCCAGGCGGAGGTGCACGGGATGCGCGTGCGGTCGATGCGGTGCGCGTACCTGCGCGCGACGTCCACGAGTTCCTCAAGGAGGCCCTCGTGCAGCGTGGTGGGCTCGAGCCCGAGGTCGAGCAACTGCTCGTTGCAGACGATCAGGTCGTTCTCCGGCGCTTCCTTGCGGGGATTCGGCACGTAGTCGACGCTCGCACCGGTCAGGTCCGCCACGAGTCGCGCCAGGTCGCGGACCCGGTGCGTCTCCGTCATCTGGTTGAAGATGCGCGTGCGCGCGCCCGGTTCCGGCGGATTCGTGAGCGCCAGTTCGATGCAGCGCACGGAGTCCTGGATATGGATGAACGCGCGCGTCTGGCCGCCCGTGCCGTGTACCGTCAGGGGGTGTCCGATCGCGGCCTGGATCAGGAAGCGGTTCAGCACGGTGCCGTAGTCGCCGTCGTAGTCGAAGCGGTTGATGAGTTGCTCGTGGCGGCGGGTCTGGTCGGTGTGGGTGCCCCACACGACGCCCTGGTGCAGGTCGGTGATGCGCAGTCCGTCGTTCTTCGCGTAGGACTGGAACATCAGCTGGTCGAGGCACTTGGTCAGGTGATAGACGCTGCCGGGGTTGGCCGGGTACAGGATCTCCTGCTCGGCGGACCGTCCGTCCGCCAGCGGGACCGCCACGGTCAGGTAACCCTCCGGAATCGGGGCGCCGACGTCCGAGTAGCCGTAGACGCCCATGGTGCCCATGTGCACGACGTGGACATCGAGCGACAGTTCGACGAGGGCGGCGAGGACGCTTTGCGTGCCGTTGACGTTGTTCGCGACCGTGTAGTTCTTGTGCGTGTCGCTCTTCATGGAGTAGGGCGCCGCCCGTTGCTGGGCGAGGTGCACGATGGCATCGGGGCGGAAGTCCGCGAGCCAGGCCTTGAGGTGGTCGTACTCTGCGGCGACGTCGATCCGCTCGAACCCGATTTCCCGACCCGTGACGGCCTGCCATACGCGCCGCCGTTCCTGGATCGAGTCCATGGGCGTCAGGGACTGGACGCCGAGTTCGGTGTCGATCCAGCGGCGGCTCAGGTTGTCGACGATCACCACTTCGTGGCCGACGTGCGACAGATGCAGCGCGGTGGGCCAGCCGACGAACCCGTCTCCTCCCAATACCGCTATGCGCACGTCGATGCCTCGTCCGTTTCGATTGACGACCGTACGGAGCGCATTCTACATCGCCCGCGCGCCCCCCTTGGGCAGCCGGACGACTCGCCGCCGGGACAACAGGTCCGGCCACGCACGGAGTTCGCGATCGAACAGCGCCCAGAGGTGTCCGAGACCCAGGCAGGCGAGGCTGAGGACGCCGCCGACCAGCCGCAGGTGGACCTGCGCGAAGCCGATGGCGCCGTCCGCCGGATGAAAACGCAGCCGCCAGGCGACCATGCCCAGGGTCTGTCCGCGACGCACCCAGAAGAACGCAAAGAAGACATACGCTTCGACTGCGAGCAACGCCTGGACCCACCAGCCCGTCACTTCGTCCCCGGTCGCGGTCACCAGCACGACCACGGTGGACACCCAGATCCCCACCAGCGCCACGGCGTCGTACAGGATGGCGAGCAGGCGGAAGCGCAGGGCCGCAGGCACCGAGCCGCTTGCGCCTGGCGTCGGGGTCGATGGGGACACCGGGCGGTGGCGGCGCTCAGAACGCCAGTGCGCCGCGGCTGTCTATCGTGGCCGGCCGGCCGCAGAACTCCTCGCCGGTCATCGCCGCCAGCACGGACGCCTCACGCGTATTGCCCCAGGTACGCCGGCCGTCGTCCAGGCGGCAAGCCGCGAAGCCCGCGGTCGGACCGTCCTGGTCGAACATCACCGTGTAGCCCTCGATCTCGACCGGGCCGTCGTATTCCTCCACGATCTCGCGCGTCGGCAGCGCATCGATCTCGGCCTGGGGAATCTCATGCCGGAAACGGTCCCCTGCCGGCGGTTCGGTCGAATAGACCCCGAACGCGTGCTTGGTGAGGAAGCCGCCGTTGCTGGTGACGAAGCCGATGTCGCCCGGATGTTCGCGCAGCACCTCGGCCGTTCGCGCGATCGCGTGCATGACGTAGTTGTTGAGCGGGCCGCCGCCGAAGGTGAGCCCGCCGGTGACCGTCAGCGGAGCCTTCGGGTCGAGCCCGAGTTCGGTAGCGGCCACCTGTACGGCCGAGGGAAAGCAGCTGTAGACGTCGACGTGGTCGAGGTCGCCGACTTCGACCTCCGCGAGCGCGAGGCAGCGCGCCCCGGCGATGCGCAGCCCGGGTGCGCTGTGCAGGTTGTCGCGCTCCGAGACCGCATACGTGTCGTGTCCTTCGGTGGATGCCCAGGGGTAGACCCACTTGTCGGACGGAATGCCGAGGCGTCGGGCCGTCCCGACCGAGGTCAGGATCAGCGCCGAGGCCTGGTCGACGTTGCTGTTCGAGTTCATGAACTTCGGGTACGGGAACGAGACCGGGCGGTTGACCGGGGTGGGTGTGCGGATCTGTTCGGCCGTCAGGGCGTCCCGGATCCATGCGTGCGGATTGCCCGCCGCGACCCGGCTGAAGCCGGCCCAGAGTTCCGAGACGCGGCGGATGTGCGCATCGAGACTCTCGCCGCGCGCGTGGCGGATCGCGTTCTCGAAGATCGGATACATCTGGATGGGGTCGAGGATGCCGCGCCTCGCCTCGACCCGATGGCGCATCTTCAGCTCGATGCCGAACCGGCGGTCCGGTTCCCCGGGCGCCTTGCGCCAGTCGAGTTCGACGCCGGCCCGGCGCGCCTTCGCCTGGGTGTTCCCGCACTCGGCGCCCGTCAGGATCACCACGCCGTGTTCGCCCCGCTGGATCTCGAGCGCGCTCTCCGTGAGCACGGCCTGTACCGAGTTGCCACCCCAGGTGGACATGCCCGTCTCGGCGTCGGGATTGCCGAGCGCTTCGGCGACGACGCGGGCGGGGTCCTGGTAGGGCCACATGCCGCGAATAATGCGGATGGCCGATGCCTCGGTCAGCAGGGCGGGCGCCCCCGCATCCTCGGCCGCCAGGCGTACCGCGTCGATCATGAGATCGAGCGGTTCCCGGGCGGCGGACGGGTCCTCGGTGCGCTGTTCGAGTTGGGAGATGCCCACCAGGACGGGCGTGGCTTCGGCGTGGCTCATGAATCGACGGTGATCTGCGGGCGAACCGCGGTGGCGCGATGATACTCCGAAGGCGCGCGTCGCCTGGCGCCGCGGCGCCCTGTGCGACTTTTCTGTCGTGGAGGACGGCGGTTATCGGCTGGTCGCGATCGCCGCATTTGCCCCGGAGCGCGAATTCCAGTTCCCGCGAGAGCGCCCGGGAGCCCGCGCCGCGCGTCAATCCACGCCGAACGCCAGCAACACGTTGCCGGACACGCTTTGCATTACCGAGTAACCCGAACCGATGAACAGCATGCCCCCGACGATGGCCGGCCCCTGGCCGCTGATGGAACCCCCCTTGGCGACCATGGCGTTCTCGGTCTCGAAGGCGCGCATGGTGTCGTATTCCCAGAGCACCTCGCCGTCGGCGGTCGCGTAGGCGCGGAACATCCCGTCCCGGCCTCCGGCGAACACCACGCCGGGAATGACGGTCGCGGCCCCAAATACGCCGGAGGTGCAACTCGGCGCTTCGGGGTCCGGGCAGTCGGTCGGCTTGGGGTGGGTGGTGTACCAGGCGCGCTCGCCGGTGTCCGGCCGCAGCGCGGCCATGCCGCCGGTCCCGTCCGTCACCGCAACGGGGCGGTAATAGAGGTCCCCGTCGCTCGCCGGGCCCATGCCCGCGCCCTGGGCGCCGGGTTTCGCGTCCTTCGCCTGCGCCACCCAAAGGACGGCGCCGTCGTTGTCGGGATCGAGGGCGGTGATGCGGCTGCTTTCCTGGCCGGCGATAAGCACGTCCCGCCCGCCCGGCAGGGTCACCAGGATCGTTGACCCGGACACGTCGTCGTTCGGGCCGCTTGCGTACCCGGGGCACTCCACTCTGGACACCTCTTCCGACATGGTGAGCAGCCCGCAGTTCTGGTCTCCGGCGAGGAGTTGCGTCGACCAGAGCCGCTCGCCGGTGTCGAGGTCGAACGCGATCACCGCGTCGCTCGACCCGTGGTCGGGCACGTTGATGTAGCCGTTCGCCGTGCCGACGTACAGCGCCCGGCGCTGCATGTCGAGGGTCGGCGCGGCCCACACGCCGGCGCCGGAGGGACCGTATTGCTGAATGCCCAGGTAGTTCTTGCGAACGGGGCCGGGTCGCTCGGGAATCGTGTAGGTCTTCCAGACCTGCGCCCCGGTGGCGGTGTCGAGCGCCACGACGCTGCCCTGGGACGTGCAGCACTCGTACTGCGCGTTCACGAGCGAGGCGCCTTCCTCCCACGATCCCACCGGAACGTAGAGGCGCTTGCCGCCGGGTTCGAGCACGGGCGATCCCGTGATCCTGGCCATCGGGTGGTCGTCCACGCGTACCTTCCACAAGGCCTGTCCGGTCATCGCGTCCACGGCATGGACGTGCGCCGACCAGTCCCCGAAGTAGACGGCATCGCGTTCCGTCCCCGGCGCCGACCCGACGCTCACGGCGGACACCACCGGCGTACCCGCCTCGAACGACCAGTGCACGCAGCCGGAGCGGGCGTCGAGGGCGTAGACGAAGCCGTTGTCGCTGCCGAGGAACACGCGCCCGCCCACCACGGCGGGTTGGGCACGCATGCCGCCGCTGCCCGGCATGCCGAAGGACCACTTCAGAGCGAGGCGGGGAACGTCCGCGGCCGTCAGGCCGGCGTCCTCGCCGGACTGGAAGCGGGCGCCGCTGGTAGGGTCGGCGGTGGCGCCGTTCCACTGCGCGCCGGCGATGCGCGGGTCCGGGGCCGCGTCGGCCGGGCAGCCGTTCGGCATGGCCCCGGCGCTGCGGTCGATGGCGCTGCCAAACGGTTTGCCGGTCAGGTAGGTAGCCAGTCCGCGCTTCTCCTCATCGGTCAGGTCCGCGGCGTTCGCCACCATCGTTCCCGTGGTCAGCGACTCGTAGACCCGTTCGGGAGAGAACGCGCGCAGGGCCTCGAGACTCGCCGCCTGGGGTACGGTGCTGTTGACCCCGTGGCAGGTGGCGCAGCTTGCGTGGAACAGGAACAGGTAGCGCGAGTCCGTCATGCCCGGCTGCGCCCCGGCCGACGCGGCGGCCAGGATCAGGACTGCCGGGACCATGCGTATCGAGGTGGGCGAGAGCATCGGGTTCTCCGCAACATCGGCGCCAGGACCCACGATCGATTCGGCGCGTACCAGTGACTTGCACGCATCGCGCATCTTCGTTTCCCGGTGGTTTCAGTAGTGTACTTCATGGAAATTGACGGTGCCAGACGCGGACGCCGCCGCGCGGGGCGCTCCGGAATGCGGACGGGCGCTTGCGGCAAGGCGAACGGAGGCGGTATGTTGCGCCGCTGATTTCTTGTGAGGGTAAGCAACCCTTGCGCTCCCGGCCGAGGGCTCTTTCGAACCCGGTCCGGGCACCGCACAGAGTCGGGGAGACACATGACGGAGCGAATTCAACGCGGCGGCCTGCAAGTCGCGAAGGTTCTGGACAACCTGGTGGTCGAGGGGATGCTCCCCGGGACCGGCATCGGGGCGGACGCCTTCTGGTCCGGCTTCGAGGCCGTCGTCACCGACCTGACGCCGAAGAACCGGGCGTTGCTGGCGTTCCGGGACGAGCTGCAGGCGAAGATCGACGCGTGGCACGTCGAACGGCGTGGCCGGGCGCACGACGCCGCGGCCTACAAGGCATTCCTGACGGAGATCGGCTACCTGGTGCCGGAGGGCGGCGACTTCGAGATCGCCACGGCCAACGTCGACGACGAGATCGCGCGCATTGCCGGACCGCAGCTCGTGGTGCCCGTGATGAACGCCCGCTATGCGCTGAACGCCGCGAATGCCCGCTGGGGCAGCCTGTACGACGCGTTCTACGGGACGGACATCATTCCGGAGACGCCTGGCCGAGAGAAAGGCTCGAGCTACAACCCGGCGCGGGGCGAACTGGTGGTCGAGGAGACCGTGAAGGTGCTGGACACGCTCGTGCCCCTCGCCGGTGCCTCGCATCGCGACGTGACGGCATACTGTATCGAGCGGTCGGGCGCGGCGTTCGGGCTCGTTGCCGCGCTCGCCAACGGGAGCACGACCGGATTGGCCGACGCGTCCCGGTTCGCGGGTTTCGTCGGCGCCGGGGAGGGCGAACCCGAGGCCGTCCTGCTGCAGCACAACGGCCTGCACCTGGAGATACAGATAGACCGGGAGCACAACGTCGGCGCGGCGCACGCCGCGGGCGTCAAGGACGTGGTGCTCGAGTCCGCGATCACGGTCATCCAGGACTGCGAGGACTCGGTAGCGGCCGTGGATGCGGACGACAAGTCGCTGGTGTACGGCAACTGGCTTGGCCTCATGAAGGGCGACCTCACCGAACGCGTCGAAAAGGGCGGCGGAACGATCACGCGCCGCCTGGCCGGGGACCGCAGCTGTACGGCTCCGGACGGTAGCGCCATGACCCTGCCGGGACGCAGCCTGATGCTGGTGCGCAACGTCGGCCACCTCATGACCAACGATGCGGTGCTCGACGCGCACGGCGACGAGGTCTTCGAGGGCATCCTGGACGCGGCGCTCACGAGTCTCGCGGCCGTGCACGACCTGAAGGGCGATGGAGAGTTCGTCAACAGCCGCGCGGGTAGCGTCTACATCGTGAAGCCGAAGATGCACGGCCCCGGGGAGACGGCATTCGCCTGCGAACTCTTCGACCGGGTGGAGGACCTCCTCGGTCTCGACCGCAACACGCTGAAGATCGGCATCATGGACGAGGAGCGCCGTACCAGTCTCAATCTGCGCGAGTGCATCCGCGTCGCGCGCGAGCGGGTCGTGTTCATCAACACCGGCTTTCTCGACCGCACCGGCGACGAGATCCACACCAGCATGCAGGCCGGCGCCATGGTCCGGAAGGAGCCCATGAAGCAGGAGACCTGGATCGCCGCCTACGAGGACGCCAACGTCGACGCGGGCCTCGCGACGGGCTTCCCGGGGCGGGCGCAGATCGGCAAGGGCATGTGGCCGAAGCCGGACGAGATGAAGGAGATGCTGGCGGTCAAGTCGAACCACCCGACCGCGGGCGCCGACTGCGCCTGGGTGCCCTCGCCGACGGCGGCCACGCTGCACGCGTTGCACTACCACGAGGTCGAGGTGGCGGCCCGGCAACGGGAGTTGCAGTCGCGCACCCGCGCCAGCGTCGACGACATCCTGAAGATCCCCCTGCTGGCCGGCGAGAACCTGTCCGCGGACGAGGTGCAGGCGGAACTCGACAACAACGCCCAGGGCATCCTCGGCTACGTCGTGCGCTGGGTCGACCAGGGCGTCGGCTGCTCGAAGGTGCCGGACATCCACGACGTAGGCTTGATGGAAGACCGGGCGACGTGCCGTATCTCCAGCCAGCACATCGCCAACTGGCTCCACCACGGGATCGCCTCGGAGGACCATGTGCGCGCGACGATGGAGCGCATGGCGGGCGTGGTCGACCGGCAGAACGCGGACGACGGGGCGTACAGCAACATGGCGCCCGACTTCGAGGCCAGCGTCGCCTTCCAGGCGGCCTGTGACCTGGTGTTCAGGGGCAGGGAGCAGCCCAACGGCTACACGGAACCGATCCTGCACGCCCGCCGCCGGGAATTGAAGGCGCGCGCAGCGGGCTGAGTCCGCACGGAGGAACCGTATCGTGGAGATCGCGGACTACGACAAGGCGCGTGACGCCGAGGCCGTGCAGCGCATCTGGCGGGAGGTCGGCTGGGTCGACGCGGAGCGGTCCGCGCTCGTCGCGCGTAAGTTCGACTGCGGCCACGCGGTGGTGTTCCGCATCGACGGCGAGGCCGAGTGCGCCGTGCACACCACCCCGGGCACCATGCGCCATGGCCGCGAGGACCTCGAACTGACCGCCGTGACCGCGGTGACCACCAGCCGGGTCGCGCGCAAGCTCGGTGCGGCCGGCCGCCTCACGGCGCGTTCGCTCGCGGCGCGGGCCGTCGCCGGGGCCGAGGTGTCGGCGCTCGGCATGTTCGAACAGGGGTTCTATGACCGCGTGGGATTCGGCAGCGGTTCCTACGAGCACCGCTTCGTGTTCGACCCCGCGACGCTCACGGTGGACCGACCCTTCCGTCCGCCGCAACGCCTCGTCGCCGGGGACTGGGCCAAGGTCCACGCGTGCATGCTGCGCAGACGCCGGGGCCATGGTGGTTGCACGCTGACCCCGCCCGAGATTGCCGAGTGCGAACTCGGCTGGACGGACGACGCCTTCGGCCTCGGCTACCACGACGCCGCGGACGGCGGCCTTTCCCACTTCATCTGGGGCGAGGCGTCCGGTGAACACGGACCCTACGAGATTACCTGGCTCGCGTACGAGACAGTCGACCAACTGTTCGAACTGCTGGCGCTCATCCGATCTCTCGGCGACCAGGTGTCCTCGATCGCGATGACGGAACCGCAGGACATCCAGTTGCAGGACCTCCTGAGGCAGCCGTTTCGACACCGCCGCAACAGCGCCGGCGGCAAGTTCGTCAACCACCACGAGACGCTGGCGTTCTGGCAACTGCGGATTCTGGATCTCGGGAAGTGCCTCGCCAAGACGCGTCTGCCCGGCCCGGACCTGCACTTCAACCTGGAGTTGACGGACCCCGTGGTGGAGCATCTCGACGGGGACAACGAGTGGCCCGGCGCCGGGGGCGACTTCGTCGTGACGCTCGGCGAAGCGAGCCATGCGGAACCGGGTTCGTCACGCAGCCTGCCGACGTTGCGGGCTTCGGTGGGTCCGTTCAGTCGCCTGTGGTTCGGCGTGCGCAGCGCCTCCGTGCTGGCGGCGACGACGGACCTCACGGGCGACGCGGGGCTCCTGGCCGCACTCGACGAGAAGCTACGGCTGCCCGTGCCGCGGCTCGGGTGGGACTTCTGATGCTGTGTCGCTGGGCGCGGAGTCCGGCGGTCGGTTAGGTTTGCACGGTCGACGATGGGGGGCGCGGTGATGGTAACGATCCTGGACGGCGGCATGGGCGGCGAACTCATCCGGCGCGGTGTCGCCTCGTCGACTGGCCTCTGGTCCGCGCGGCCGCTGATCGAGAATCCCGAGGTCGTGGTGCAGACGCATCTGGACTACATCGCCGCCGGCGCCCAGGTCATCACGACCAACAACTACTCGACCATCCCGAGCTATCTCGAAAAGGCGAACCTCGAGTCCCGCTACGTCGAGTTGACGGCCTTCGCGGGGGAACTCGCCCGCCGGGCGGCGGACGAGTCGGGGGCGGACGTGCGGGTCGCGGGCGGTCTGCCGCCCCTTGCGGAGAGCTACCGGGCGGACCTCGCGCCACCGGACGACGAAGCGCGTCCCGTCTATGCGAAGCTCGCGGCCGCGCTCGAACCGAGTGTCGACCTCTTTCTCTGCGAGACCATGTCCTGTGCGCGCGAAGCGCGCAATGCCGCGCTGGCCGCCAGGGCCGCCGGCCGGGCGCGCCGTCTCCCCGTATATGTCTCCTGGACGCTGAACGAAACCCCCGGGCGGGGTCTGCGCAGCGGCGAGTCCATCGCGGCGGGGCTCGACGCGGTCGCGGATCTCGACATCGACGGCTTCCTGTTCAACTGCACGACCCCGGAGGCCATCGCAGCGGGCGTCGAGACCCTGGCGGCCTTGACCGACCGGCCGGTCGGGGGCTATCCCAACCGCTTCCACGTTCCGGACGGTTGGACACTGGACAACGAGATGCAGGTCGAGCGCGACCACGAGCCGGGTACGGAGGCCTTCGTCGAGGGTGCGCTGCGCGCCATCGAGCGGGGCGCCACGCTCTACGGCGGTTGTTGCATGATCGGCCCGGAGGATATTGCTGCGCTCGCCGAGGCGGTGGCCGAGGCCGTTCGCTGACGGGGCGGGCGCCCCGACGTCACCAGTTCTCGCCGAAGGGCCGGATCACCGCGTCGAAGGTCCACGCCGAACGCGGCTGGTGCACGAGGTGCCACACTTCCCCCGCGATGTCGGCCGGCTTGCAGAAGTAGTCGTTCGGCGCATCCGGATTGAGACGCCGCGTCCACTCGAGGTCGATGACTGCGTCGACGGCGACGTAGCCGACGTGGACCCCCCTGGGGCCGAGCGAGCGTGCCATGGACTCCGCCAGGATGCGTTGCGCCGCCTTGGTGGGCGCGAACCCCGAGAAGTTGGCCTTGCCGCGATACGCCGACGTGTTACCGGTGCACACGATGGCGCCGGCGCCGCGCTCGATCATGGCGGGTGCGAGCATCTGGCCGAGGTGCAGCAGGGCCAGCGTGTTGACACGGAAGTTGCGTTCGAGAACGTCCGGGTCGATGTCGAGGAAGTCTCCGAACGCGCCACCGACCGCATTGTGGACGAGCACCTGCGGGTGGCCGAGGTCCGCTCTGACCTGGTCGATGACGGCTGCGAGGCGCGCGGTGTCCGTGACGTCGCACGGGTAGGCCGTGGCCCCGTCCAGCTCCGCTTCGAGTGTCGCGAGCCGCTCCTGGTCGCGGGCGAGCATGGCGACGCGATAGCCGCCGGCGGTGAAGCGACGTGTGATGGCCGCGCCGGTTCCCGGTCCGACTCCCGTGACCAGGCAGACGCGGTCCGTTTCGCTCGATGGCATGGTCTCTTCCGTTGTCTGGGTGAGCTTGTCTGGGCGAGGGTGGGCAGTTTGTCCGAGGCATTGGCTGTACCGCAAGCCTGCGCGTCCTGATTCCGGCATCTTCATCGGATCGCGCCCGGATGCGGCACCTGCGGCAGCCACTCGGCGAGAGGCTGGGTGCGCCACCAGTCGGCGTCGTCGGCCAACTCGTACCCGCCGCCGTCCGTCTCCAGGGATCTGAGGCCGGCACACAACTCTCCGGTGGCCCGACCCTCGATCTTCTCGCGAATGAAGGCGAGGAAGTCGCGGTGCCCGGGCGTGCGGGGCGGGAGGGCGAGCCACTCCTCGAACCAGTCCTCGTCGATCATGGATTCGGAGGGGTGGTGCCAGCGGGCCAGGCATACCTGGCGCGCAAGCTTCCACGACAGGGCGTCGGGACCTCGCTCCAGGTCGACGATCTCGTCCTGGAGGCGGCGGCACCACCAGTCCGACCGGAGCGACCACGTTTCCTTCAGGTCG
The DNA here is from genome assembly GCA_965248075.1 of Candidatus Azotimanducaceae bacterium. Lineage (GTDB taxonomy): Bacteria > Pseudomonadota > Gammaproteobacteria > Pseudomonadales > Azotimanducaceae > VXNE01. The sequence continues at coordinate 853,918 of CBDFIL010000002.1, forward strand.
ATCATCGCTTCCAGGGTCTGCGTGTCCAATCCGGCGACGGCCGCGGTGCGCAGGGCATGGAAGGTCGATGGATGGGGGTGCCGTTCGAACAGGTCCTGCAGCAGCACCTGGGCGCGGGCGCTCTCCGCGTGGTGGGTCGGTCGCATGAGATCCACCACGGTGTCCACGTGCGCCTGAAGCGTGCGCGTTTCGTGTGCGGGGGCGGCGCACGCACCGGGTTCGGGAGGCCGCGGGCGGGTCGGCCGCGCGGACGGTGAGGACATGACTGCGCTCCTTCGGCGGGTTGTGCCGGTGTCCGAGGCACAACGAGCGTAGGCCCGTGCACGGTCCACGGTCTGTGGGCGAAGTCTGCTGAGTCTGTAGGCAGCTTGCCCGTGCTGACGCCCGAGAACGGCTCCGCCCGCGGGATTCAGAAGATCGTGATGTAGGGCAGGAGCGCGGCCGCGAAGGACATTACATACGAGAACACGGGCACGCCGAGCAGCGCCATGACGATCAGGCCCAGCAGCGCGTACACCCCGTAGCGCTGGTTGTATTCCCGGTAGACCCGCGCCGCGGCTCCCGGCAGGAAGTGCGGCAGGATGTAGTGGCCGTCCAGCGGCCCGAGCGGAATCAGGTTGAACACCATCAGCAGCAGGTTCACCTGCACGAGGACCACGAAGAACGTCTCCGGCCCGCGCTCGGTGAAGTAGTCGACGCCGGACAGCCGCATGAACAGGAAGAAGTTCCAAGCGAGGGCTGCGAGCAGGAGGTTCATCGCGGGCCCTGCCGCAGCGACCCAGAGGTCCGAGCGCCTCGAGCGGAAGTTGCGCGGATCGACGGGCACCGGCTTGGCATAGCCGAACCCGACGAGCACCACCATGACGAGCCCCATCAGGTCGATGTGCGCCAGGGGGTTCAGCGTCAGCCGACCGGCCAGTTGCGCGGTGCGGTCGCCGTGCAGTTTCGCCACGAATGCATGGCCGAACTCGTGGAACGTGAGCGACAGCACGAGCGCCACGAGCAGGATCGCGAACAGCAGCGTTTCCCCCTGTTCGATCAGTGCGATCACGGCCGCGCCCGCCGATCGAGGCCGACGGCTGCGCGCGCGGCCACGATGCCGGCGAGCAACCCGAACAGATGCGCCTCCCAGGAGGTACCGTTGGCCTGCGGCAGGATGCCCCAGATCATGCCGCCGTAGAACACGAAGACCACCAGCGCGATTGACGCGGACCCCAGCTGACGCTCGTACAGGCCGCGTACCACGAGGAAGGTCGCGAGTCCGAAGACGACCCCGCTCGACCCGATGTGGGCGGCATCGCGCCCCAGCAGCCACACGCCGATGCCGCCGACCACCACGATCGTCGCGGTTACCGTCAGGTAGTACCGCACGCCGCGGAACAGGACCAGTGCGCCGAGCACCAGCAGGGGCCCCGAATTCGCCAGCAGATGGCCCATCGAGCGATGCACGAAGGGCATGCCGAGAACGCCGGGCAGGCCGTCGAGCCGCCGCGGCAGCAGGGCGAGGTCGAAGAGCAGCCGCGGCTCCCACAGCGCGTAGAGCGAGACGGCCCAGATGAGCCCGGTGCTCGCGAGCAGCGTGGCCGCGCGCGGGGCGAAGCGGGTCCTGAGTGCGCTCGAGGGGGGTGTGGATGTCGGTTCGGGACGCAGCGTCTCCATGGCGGCAGTCTAGGGGCTTGCGTCGTAGAACTGTAGGGGACGGGCGACGACAAGCGTCGCCCCTACGAGTCGCGCATTGGTTCCATGGGAGGGGCAAGGCCGCGTATATTTCGCGGACACACACCAGGTCAGGGGAACGGAAGATGGATCTTCGGGACAGGACGGTGGTCGTGACGGGCGGCGCGAGCGGTATCGGCGCGGCGTGCTCGCGCGCGTTCGCGGCCCGGGGCGCGCGGGTGGTGATCGCGGATGTCCAGGCCGACATGGCGGGGGCCGTGGCGGGAGAGATCGGCGGCCACGCGGTGCGTTGCGATGTCGGCAACGAAGAGGACGTCAACGCCCTGGTCGCCGAGACGGAAGACCGTTTCGGACCCGTGGACCTGTTCTTCTCGAACGCCGCGGTTGCCACGGGCGGCGATCCCCTGACCACGCCGCTCGATGTCTGGAACGAGCAGTGGCAGATCAACCTGATGGCGCACGTATTCGCGGTCCGCGCGGTCCTGCCGGGCATGCTTGAACGCGGTTCCGGGTACCTGCTGCATACCGCGTCCATGGCGGGCATCCTGACATCGCAGGGGAACGCAACCTACGCCGTCACCAAGCACGCGGTGGTGGGGCTGGCGGAGTGGATGTCCATCGCCTACCACGACCGCGGCATCCGCGTGTCGCTCCTCGCGCCGCTCGGGGTGCGCACGCCGATGTTGATCGGGCCCTCGGCCACCGGTCCGATCAGCCGCGCGGGGAGCACGAACTCGCCGCTCGCGCGCTCTTCCGTCGGGCCGATCAAGGAGCCGGAGGAAGTCGCGCAGCAGGTGCTCGATGCGGTCCACGAGGAACGCTTCCTGATCCTGACGGATCCGATCGCCCAGACCTGGATGGAACGCAAGACCAACGATCCGGAGCGCTGGCTGCACGGGATGCGGCGGCTGCAGCGGCGCATGGACGGGGGCGAGTGAAGGACATTCCACGACAGATACCGGCGCAGGAGAGGACACATGGCAGATCGCTACCAGGGTTATGAGCGTTTGAAGTTCGACTATCCGGAGGAACGGATACTGCGTATCACCATCTCCCGACCGGAACGACTCAACGCGCTCGATGCGATCGGCCATCGCGAACTGACCTACGTCTGGCGCGAAGTCGACGCGGACGCCGACATCGACTGCGTCGTACTCACCGGCGAGGGCAGGGCCTTCTCCGCCGGCGGCGACTTCGACATGATCGAGCGCAACATGAACGACTACACCGCCTTGGTCACCACCTGGAAGGAAGCCCGCGACCTCGTCTACAACATCATCAACTGCGGCAAGCCGACCGTCTCGTCCATCAATGGCCCCGCGGTCGGCGCCGGCTTCGTCGCGGCGCTGCTCTGCGACATCTCCATCGCCGCCGAGTCAGTCTTCATTACCGACGGCCACACCCGCCTCGGCGTCGCGGCCGGGGATCACGCCGCCATTGTCTGGCCGCTCCTGTGCGGCATGGCGAAAGCCAAGTACTACCTGCTGACCTGCGACCGTCTGTCCGCGGTGGAAGCGGAGCGCATCGGGCTGATCTCGCTCTGCGTGGAAGACGAGGAACTCGCCGCGAAGACCATGGAGGTCGCGCGGAAGCTGGCGCACGGCGCACCGAATGCCATCCGCTGGACCAAGTACGCGCTCAACAACTGGCTGCGCATGGCGGGTCCGACGTTCGACGCTTCGACCGCCCTCGAGATGCTCGGCTTCCTGGGGCCGGAAGCGCGGGAGGGACTCCAGGCGCTGCGGGAGAAACGGGATCCCGTGTTTCCGAAGGGTTCGCCGGTGTGAAGTCCGGCCGCCGGACAGGAACGATCTGCAATTTTGGATGAACGGGGAGGGGCTGTGGAAATTCACGGACATTGCGACGACCGCTTCAGTGGCGTGCTCGGGGCATTCGAGAACAACTTCGAGAACAGCAACGAGGTCGGCGCGTGTTTCGCCGCCACCCTCGAAGGTGAAGTCGTGGTCGACATCTGGGCCGGACATCGGGACGCGGCGAAGACCCTGCCCTGGGAAGAGGACACCATCATCAGCGTGGCCTCGACCACCAAGACGATGACCTTTCTCTGCGCCCTGATGCTTGCGGACCGGGGCCAGCTCGACCTGGACGCGCCGGTGGCCCGGTACTGGCCGGAGTTCGCGGCCGCGGGCAAGGAGGGTGTGCTCGTGAAACACTGTCTGTCGCACTCGGCGGGACTGCCTGGCTTCAGCCGGCCATTCAGTGTCGAAGAGATGTGCGATTGGGATACTGCCTGTGCAGACCTGGCGGGGCAGGCCACCTGGTGGGAGCCGGGTACGCAGAGCGCCTATCACATGGTGACGCAGGGTTGGTTGATCGGCGAGGTGGTCAGGCGCATCACGGGCAAGTCCTTTGGAACGTATTTCAGGGAAGAGGTGGCCGAGAAAGTCGGGGCGGATTTCCACATCGGGACGGATCCCGGCCACTTCCACCGAGTCGCGCGCATGCTGGAGGACCAGAACCCCGCTGCGCTCGATGAGGTGAACGCGTTCATGGATCTGGATCCCGATTCCATCTTCGGACGGGTGATGGCGCAGTTTCCCGAGATGACGCAGGACGAGATGGACACGCCCGCGTGGCGGCAGGCGGAGATCCCCGCGGGCAACGGTCACGGCAACGCCCGATCGGTGGTCCGGGCGCAAACGGCCATGGCCAATGGCGGCAAGGCTTTCGGCGTGCAGTTGCTGAGTCCCGCAGGATGCCGGCGGGCCCTCGAGCCGCAGGTGGACGGAACGGACCAGCTCATGGGCCTGCACATCACCTACTGCATGGGTTACGCCCGCAGGAGCGGCATCCTCCCATTTGGCGCCGAGGAGGGCACGATCTGGTGGGGCGGCGCGGGCGGCTCATTGATCGCGATCGATACCGAGGCGCACGTCTGCCTGTCCTATGTCATGAATCAGATGTCCAACGACCTGCTCGGCGACAAGCGATCGCATAGATTGGGTCTGGCGCTGTACGAGGGATTGTAGGACGCCGATTTCATGGGCCTGAACGCCCGGCCTGCGTGCAGGTTGCCCGCGGCGGCACGATGAACTCGATAGCACTTCCGTTCCGCCTCAAGCTGGCATTCGGCGTGGGGCAATCCGCCACCGGGGCCATGAATATCTCCATGGCCCTGTTCCTGCTGTTCTATTACAACCAGGTGCTGGGCCTGTCCGGAACGCTCGCCGGGCTGGCCGTCGGGGTCTCGGTCCTCCTGGATGGCGTATCGGATCCACTCATCGGTTCGTTTTCGGACCATTGGCGTTCGCGCCTCGGGCGGCGCCATCCGTTCATGTACGCGTCGATTCTGCCGCTGGGGGTCTCGTTCTATCTCCTGTTCTACCCGCTGGTGGATTCCGAGATCGGCCTGTTCCTCTGGCTGATGGTCTTCGCGAACGTCGCCCGCACATCGATGACCCTCTTCAACATTCCGCACATGGCGCTCGGCGCCGAGATCACGGAGGACTTCGGTCAACGCTCCGCGCTGGTGGCGTACCGCGTGTTTTTCGTGTACGGCGGGATGGTGGGCTGTATCGTCCTCGGCTTCGGTCTGTTCTTCGTGCCCACGCCCGAGTTCGAGAACGGCCAGCTCAACGCGGCCGCCTACCCCGGGTTCGGGTTGCTGCTGTCGGTGCTCATGGCGGGTGCGATCCTCTGGACGGCCTGGGGGACGCGCTCGGCCGTTCGGTCATCGCCGGGGAACCCGGAAGGTCCGCGAGTGACCGTGGCGGGCGCCCTCGTCCGGGTATTCCGCGACCTGCTCGACTCCCTGCGGAACGTGTCCTTCCGCTGGCTGTTCGGCGGGATGTTGAACGTCTACGCCGTGGGCGGCGTCAACGCGGCCCTGGCCCTCTTTTGTGGAAGTCGCGCCAAGGGAACGAAGTGACCGCCGGTGCAGCTTCCATGAAAGGACGGCGTGGCTGGGCCGGAGGCGCGCCGGTGCGTAGCGAGCTCGCGAGCGAGTGCCGGACCGGCTATGGGGCGCTACATGCTCAACTACTTCTGGGAGGTCGGGGCCGCCGGGATCATGCTGGTGGTCGTTGCCGCTCCCGCGGGGGCGATGCTGGGCGCGTTCGTTGCGCCGGCGGTGTTCGAGAGATGGAGCAAGCGGGCGGGACTCATCTTTGGCACGCTGGGCTGGGCGTTCTGGCAGACGCTGCCGGTCGTGCTGCGGCTGCTCGGCTATTTTCCGGAGAATGGCGATGCACTGCTGCTGCCGCTGCTGGTCGGCATGCAGGTGGTCCAGGGGGTTTGCGTGGCGCAGGCGGACGTCGGTTTCGGATCGATGGTCGCCGACGTCGTGGACGAGCAGGAGTTCGACTCCGGCAAGCGCCAGGAGGGGATGTTCTTCGCATCGACCTATTTCGCCGGCAAGGCGAGCTCCGGTATCGGCGCCATCGTCGCGGGCGTGGCGCTCGACCTGATCTCCTGGCCCCGTGGTGCGCACATCGAGACGGCGGCGGACATCCCCGCCGCAACGATCGTCGATCTGGGCGTGGTATACGGCCCCATGGTCGCCGGCTTCGGCTTCGCTTCGGTCTGGTGTTTCTCGCGCTACAGGCTCACGCGGCAGCGGCACAGCGAAATCCTGCGGGTGTTGGCCCGCCGCCGGGAGGGCGGCCTGGGGGTAACGCGGCACGGGGCATCGTAGAAGCGACGCTTCTCGTCGCCCGTGTCGGGCTCGTGCACGATGTTGAAACGGCACCGGGTGCGGACGGTGGTAAGATGACACGTCATCACTACGGTCATGCCCGGAGCCGCACATGAGACGTTCTGCCACCGCCGCGAAACACCCTGACCGCAGGGAGCAACTGCGGCTCGCGAAGCGGCGCCAACGCGAACGCGAACGGCAGCGTGGCGTGGAGACGTACCAATTGCGCCTGCCCGGCCGGCTTGCCGAGAAGCTGAAAGAGGGGCTGCGGCAGCCGGCGTTCAGGGACGCGCTGTACGCGTTCATCGACCACCGCATCGTGCACGCCGGGGATTACCCGAACCTGCGCCTGCTCACGTGGAACCGCACGACGCCGTTGATGGCACGCGCGGAGGCATTCGCCCTGTATGAGAGCAACTGGCGCCATGTGGACGCCAATGCGATGAGCGCGGCGGAACGGGAACTGGTGAGGGGCCTGGCGGAGGAGTTCGGCAATGGCGTCATCCATGCCTGAGTTCAGGCGCGAATGCCATCGGCGCGCCGCGCGCGTGCTGGATGCGCTGAACGCCGACGTCCTGACCCGGGCGGCGTGCTATTTCGCCGGCGGTACCCGGATCGCCATGGCGCTCGGGGAGTACCGGGAGTCGGCCGATCTCGATTTCCTGTGCGCCGACATGTCCGGCTACCGGCTGCTGCGCAACACGGTACGGCAGAACACCCTCGGCTCCATACTGCGGGAGCCGCTGCCGTTGTTGCGCGAGGTGCGTGCGGACCGCTACGGCATAAGGACGTTTCTCGACATTGACGGTCAGCCGCTCAAGATCGAGATCGTCGTCGAGGGGCGCATCCCCCTTGCTGCGGCCGAGGGCTCCGCCACCCGCGTCCCCGAACTGGATCAGGTCTCCTGCTTCGCGGAGAAATTCCTTGCCAACGCGGACCGGTGGGCGGACCCGGCGATCTACGGACGCGACCTCGTCGACCTGGCCTTCATGGCCAAGGGGTGGAGCTACGAGGCCGCACAGTCTGGCCTTGTCCGCGCGCACCATGCCTACGGTGACGTGGCGCTTGACGCCCTCGTCCGGGCGGCGCGAAAAATGGAGGACGACCCGGAACACCGACGGCGGTGCACACGCACGCTCGGGGTGAGTGACGTTCGTACCCTCCGCGAGGGACTGCGCACCCTCCACAGGCTGTGGTCCGACTACCGTGAGAGCGCGCAAGTAGTGCCACCCCAAGGCGACAGGGGGACAGAACCGCCGCCACCATGATCGCTCCGAACAATGCACCGCCCCGCCGCCTGACGCCGAAGTAGCGCCCCATGGCCGGCCCGCCGCCTCGCAACGCGAACGCAGTTCGCGCGCGCTCGGCAACGGCTCCGCCCGCGGCCCAGCCACTCCGACCTTGCATGGAACAATCGCCGCCGGTCGCTACGCTCCCGTCGTCGTTTGTTCCATGTAAGGGGCGACGCTTGTCTTGCGCCAGGCGAAGCTTGGTGAAGGGGGAAGAGCAGTCCGGAAATGGCGGCTCGCGGGTGCGCGCGCTGCGTGTAGCGATACCACGGTTCGAGGAGCCGGATGCCTTGTGAGTCGGGCACGTCCGGATCTGCGGGAGCCGGGGGTGGGTGACCACCCTCGGCCACCCGGCGTCGCCCGTGTCGGGCCCGTGCACGATGTCGAGACGGGACGGGACAAGCCCGGTTCCGGCCTTGCACGAATTCGAGACGGGACGGGACAAGCCCGTCCCCTACAGTTTCGAGCGGATCGTCGCCTCGCCGAACTTGACCATGTTGACCATGCTGCCGGGCTTCGCCGTGCCGAAGAACAGGTCCGCGCCGAGCAGTTGCCGCATCGCTTCGGGCGCGGAGGCCATGTACTCCTCGTCCTCGAGCAGATACGTGTAATCGTCGATGGGCTGGGTATAGAGCCGCTGGTAGGTGGCATGGAGCACGGTGCGCGTCCCGTCGATGGTCCGCCGACCCGTGCCGTGCCAGGTCGAGCCGTCCCAGACCGCCAGGCCGCCTTTTTCCACCTCGATGGGGACGGTCTCCGAGCGGGCTTCCTCGGGGGTCGGGTGGCGCCGCAACAGGTTCGAACCGGGCACGATGCGGGTAGCGCCCCCTTCGGCCGTCATGCCCTCGCAGGGAATGCAGAAGGTCATGACGCAGTTGTGCTCGGGGAACGGCGCCGGCAGCCAGTTCTGGTCGGCGTGCACGCCGCCGGTATCGTCGTCGCTCTTGTACTTGATGGATCCCGCGAACTGGCTGCCGCGAAAGCCGTTGCCCACGCTCACTTCCGCAAACGCGAGGATCTTGGGATTGGTGGCGATCCGGTCGATGGCGGGGTGGCGGCCCAGCAGATACGGTGCTCCGCGTTGGCCGACACCGGGTATCTCGTTGGAGAAGCTATGAATAGCCTCGCGTAGCTCGTCCATCTCCTCGTGGGACGCCACGTCCTCGATGACGGCGTAGCCGTGCTCGCGGAAGTGGGCAAGCGACTCGGCCAGACCCAGCTCTTCGATCCGTGCCTGAAGATGATCGGCCACGTCGTGGGGTCCCAGCAGGCCTCTGCTCTTCTCCACGCTCTCGATCAGGGATTTCAGTTGTTCGGATGCCCCGGAAAGGAAACGCTTCGCCGCCTGGGTGATCGGCTGGTCGTCGGTGGTCTGGGCTGCCTCGCTCATTGCGTGTCCTCCATGTAGCTCTAGCAAACTATAACGTCATTCGACACACGTCGGAAACGATCGATGGCCCGGGGACGGGTACCATGGCCGGCGATGCGTGCCAGGTCCTGCAGCCTCGTCTTCGTCGTCCTCGCTGCCACCGCGGGCGGCTTCGCCGAGCCGCGGTTCAGCCACGGCGTCACCAACTTCGTCGACCTGAAATACCCCGAGGGCTTCCCGCACTTCGACTACGTGAACCCGGACGCGCCCAAGGGCGGCACGCTGGTGCTGGCCACCGCGCAGAACTTCAACAGCTTCACGCCGATCATCCCCAGGGGCATCCGGCCGCCGGGGATTCACGTCATCGAACTGGCCATGCTCTACGATCCCCTGTTCTGGCCGTCGGACGACGAACCGGGCAGCTTCTACGGCAACCTCGTCGAGAGCGTCGCGCTGGCGGACGACTACAGTTGGGCGATCTTCCGTCTGCGCCCCGAAGCGCGCTGGCACGACGGCACGCCCGTGACGGCCCGCGACGTGAAGTTCACCTTCGACTGGATCGCGGAGGACGGGGCGGGGGGTGTCCGGCAGGCGTTCCAGTTCATCGAGGGCAGCGAGATCCTGGGCGAGCGCGAGGTCCGTTTCCGCTTCCGCAACCTGAGCGGCCTGAGCCCCATCAACGTGATCGTCATGGCCAAGTGGCCGATCGTGCCCGAGCACTACTGGCGCCAGCGGGACAGGACGAAGACCACCCTCGAGCCGCCCCTGGGCAGCGGCCCCTACCGGGTGGCGGAGTTCCGCCCCGGCCGCTACATCCGCTACGAGCGGGTACCCGACTACTGGGGGCGTCACCTGGGTATCCACCGGGGCCGACACAACTTCGACGCCATCCGCTACGAGGTCTATCGCGACGCGACGATCGCCCGCGAAGCCCTGCGCAAGGGCCTGGTGGACTACCGGGCGGAAGCCGATCCGCGTTACTGGGCGACCGGCTACGACATCCCGGCCAGGGACAAGGGCTGGCTGGTTCAGCGTCGCCACACGCGCATGTCGTACGTGGGTCTGGCGAGCGCGATCGCGTTCAACACGCGCCAGGAGAAGCTCGCCGACCGCCGCGTCCGGCAGGCGCTCTCCATGGCATTCGACTACGAGTGGGGCAATCGCGCGTTGAATCACGGCCTGTACGAGAGGCCGATGAGCTACTTTCCCGGCTCGTATCTGGCGGCGACCGGGCGGCCCACCGAAGCGGAGCGCCGGTTGCTCGAGCCCTTCCGCGCGTCGTTGCCGGAGCGGCTGTTCACCGACCCGTTTGAGCCGCCACGGTCGAGCGGGTTCGGGTACAACCGCGAAGCCCAGATCGCAGCGATGAAACTGTTCGCCGAAGCCGGCTGGCGCCCGCGCGGCGGCGTGCTCAGCGACAACGAGGGCCAACCGTTCTCGTTGCGATTCGTCATCCGGACCCCCGACGAGCGGCGCACGCTGCTGCCGTACGTCCGCCACCTCGAACGCCTCGGCATCGGGTGGACGATCCGGATGGTCGAGACCTCCCAGTACGTCAATATCCTCAACGAGGGAGAGTTCGACGTGGTGTTCAGATCCTTCGGCTCCGGCATCACGCCCGAGTTCGGCCTGCGGGGTCAGGTGCACTCCGCATCGGCGACGTCGGCACTGACGAACGCCCCGGGCATCGACCATCCTGCGGTGGACGCGCTCCTCGAGAAGGTGCTCGGCGCGCGTTCGCTGGACGAACTCACCACCGCCGCCCACGCGCTGGACCGGATCCTCCTGTGGAACTTCTACTACATCCCGCTGGTGGGCATCTCCGGGCCGCGTGTCGTCTACTGGGACAAGTTCGGCCGACCCGAGCCGGATCCCCCGTTCCGTACCGGCTTTCCTGACGCCTGGTGGTGGGACGAGGCGAGGGCGCAACGCATCGCGGCGGGTCTGGCTGCGCGCGCCCGGTAGGGGACGGGCTTGTCCCGTCCTGTTCCGAATTCACGCATGGTGTCGAGACGGGCGACCACAAGGGTCGCCCCTACATTCCGTCCCGATTTCTTGCAGGGCGCCGGCGTGGGGACGGGCTTGTCCCGTCCCGTTCTGGATTCATGCATGGTGTCGAGACGGGCGACCGCGAGGGTCGCCCCTACATGCTGTAGCCTACTTCGATGCCGATCTGCCGGGGCGGGAACCAGAAGAGGGGCGTATCGAGGTATGTGCTGCGGCCGCGCAGGATCTGGTAATTGTCGACATTGGTCACGAAGCCGGCGATGCGCCACTTGTCGTCGCCGCTGCGCAGCGTGACCCGCGCGTTGGTCTTCCGGTAGCTCGGCAGGACGCGCAGGTTCGGGCTGTCCGCGAACTGCTCGTCCACCCAGGCCCGGTCGGCATGCAGCACCGCCGTCCAGCCCCCGGCGAGGGGCAGGGTGTAGTCGACGGCGAGCGAGGCGGTCTGGTTCGGTGCGAACATCATCTCGTTGCCCTCGCCACTGTAGGTCGAGAACTCCGGCGCCCGCACCACTTCGGTGTTCTTCGCGTCCGCCGCGAAACGGACGTAAAGGCGTTCGGTGACCAGCGCCCCGACCTCCAGTTCGAAGCCCTGGACTTCCGCGCCCCCCGAGTTGGTGTTGTAGGTTTCGGTTCCGGGGGTGAGAGCGGCGAGGAACGGCTCCGCCTCGATCACGATCATGTCGTTCCAGTCGATCCGGTAGGCGGACGCGAGAATGCGCACGCGGCCGTCCCACAGCGTGGTCTTGAGGCCCAGCTCGTAGCTCTCGACGTCGTCGCCGCCGAAGAACCGATGGGACAGCGAGACCTGCTGGGCCTGTCGCAGGATGGGAATGAAGGGTGACCCGCCGGCCGCTTCCGCCGCCTGGATCTGGATCTCGAGCTGACGGTGGTTGAACGACATGTGGTTGTTTACGTTGCCGGGGCGGAAGCCGGTCGCGTAGTTGAAGTAGAGCAGCAGGTCGTCGGTCGGACGCCAGGACAGCACGAACTTGGGCGACACGGGTGAGTCGTCCGTGCCCGAGTCCGTGTTGGAAAAGTACTGCTCCATGTCGGAATACCGCAGGCCGACCGTCACTTCGAGCCGGTCGGTGAGGTCGTAGCTGACTTCGCCGAACACGGCGTACTCTTCGAGCAGGTCCGTGTGGACATTGGCGGCCAGCCCGGTCAGCAGGGGATCGAGGAAGACGCCGAAAATCTCGCGGCCCGGGAAGTAGCTGGCGACCTGGTTGTTCTGGCTGTGGTCCTCGCTGTCCTTCCAGAAGGCGCCGGCCGTCCAGCGCAGCCGGCGGTCGCCCGGCGAGACCAGGCGGAACTCCTGCACCCAGCGTTCGCTGTAGGAATCGATGAAGCCTGCGATGGCCTGCAGGTTCATGCCGTCGGGCGTGACCACGGGGAGGGCGAGGTTGAAAAACCCCGGGAATCCCGGACAGAACCCCAGGGAAATCTCCGGAGTGCACCCCGGGTGGTCGGCCGCGAGGGTCGAACCGCCGTAGACGAAGTCCAGCAGCCAGAGCCCCTGGTAGCCGCCCAGGCTGGTCGAGGTGATGCTGCGGTCCGTGAACGATGTCATCGACTCGAAGTTCGCCCAGGAGAGATCCACTTCCACCACGAGGCTGTAGATGTCTATCTCGTCCGCGGACTCGGGCGGGTGGCCGGGGATGCTGGGGGCGGAGGTCTCGAAGGCGCGCCGGGTCTGGACGCTGCCGGCCGTCTCCTGCGTGCTGCTGTAGATCGTGCCCGCGATCGCGAACTTGTCGGCTTCGTAGCGCAGCGCCGCCCGGACGCCGGAACGCCCGGCCGTGTTCCAGTCCTGTGCCAGTATCCCGCCGGCGGGGTCGACGTCCTCAATGAAGCCGGCCGTCTCGGCGTCCCAGGCGGTCACGCGCAGCGCGAAGCCGTCGCCGAACGGGATGTTGACCATCGCGTCGAGGCGCGTGGAGTTGTCGTCGGACTCGGCCATGTCGCCGTAGCCCACGTTGACGGCGGCGTCGAACTGCGTCGGGTCCGGCTGCTTGTACAGGAAGCGGATCGTGCCGGCCATGGAGCCCTCGCCGAACAGCGTCCCCTGGGGCCCCTTGAGCACTTCGACGCGGTCGATGTCGAACAGGGTGCCGCTCACCTGGTTGTCGGGGCCGAGCGCGGCGGTGACGGGCGTGCCGTCGAGGTACACGCCGACCACCGCGCCCGTCAGGAAGTAGCCGACGTCTCCGGTCTGCGAGGTGATCCCGCGAATCGTGTAACGGTTCTCCCCGTCCACGGCGCCCTGCATGCCAAGGCCGGGTACCATGGTGAAGATGTCGTCCATGGTCTGGGCGCCGAGGTCTTCGACGAGGCTGTCCGTGATGGCGCTGATCGCCTGTGGAGTGTCCATCAGGTTGGTCTCGCGGTACGTGGCGGTGACGATCACCTCCTCGAGGATCCTCGCGTCGTCGTCGTCCGCCGACTCGGCGTGGGCAAGAAGGGTCGAGAGCGCGAGGGAAACGGAGACGAGAAATGCGTAAACGCGGGTAGTTGGACGCGCGAAACGCCCGCTACTGATCAGGTTCATCGGTGTGCCCCCAATGATAGTGCCTGCATGTTCCGACTTGGCGGGCGGGCCGTCAACCCGCCATGGGGCGCCCGCGTCCGGGGCGTGCGTGTATTCGAAACGGGACACCACGAGGGTGTCCCCTACAGGCACTCGTAGACGGCCTTGCCGAGGTCGACGCTGCGGGTGTCGGCGAAGATCGAGTTGCTCATCAGGTTCATCACGTAGGACTGGCACATGCGGTGTCCGAGGTCCAGCACTACGCTCGAGCCGCCGGCCCCGCCCCAGAACATGCTGGTTTCGGCCGGGGCGAGCCGGAGGTCGGTGCCGAAGGCGTACCCCATGCCGAACTTGAGGGGAAAGCCGAACAGGTGGTCCACGTCGTGGATCTGTTCGTCCAGGATGCGTTCGCAGCCGGCGGCCGAGAGCAGGTCGACGCCGAACGCGCGGCCGCCGTTCGCGAGCGGCGTCTGCGCCCGCACGATCGAGCGCGCGTTGCCGTGGCCGTTGGCGGCCGGGATCTCCGCCTGCCGCCATTCCGCCGTCGACACGGCGTTCTCGTCCATCTCCATGCTCTTTCCGATGCGGTCGACGATGGAGCCCGGCTGCACGTCGACGAACGGATTCTCCGAGGGATCCGGCGGCATCTCACTCGGAACCATGTCGCCGATCCGGTGGAAGTGGCGGGGATCGACGCCGATGTGAAAGTCCGCCCCCAGAGGCTCTGCGATCTCCTCCCGAAAGAATGTGCCGATGCTCTTGCCGGTCACGCGGCGCACGACCTCGCCGATGAGAAAGCCCTGGGTGCCCGCGTGGTAGCCGCTCCTGGTTCCGATCTCCCACCAGGGCTTCTGCTGCTCGAGGTTCCGGATGCAGAAATCCCAGTCGTATATCTCGTCGCCCCTGACGGTCGGCTCGAAGCCGGGAAGGGCGGACGTGTGGCTCAGGAAGTGACGGACTTGCGTGGCTTCCTTGCCGTTCTGGCCGAACTCCGGCCAGTACCGGGTCACCGGCGCGTACAGGTCGATCTCGCCCCGGTCCGCGAGCAGCAGGGCGCACAGGAACGTCATCGTTTTCGTTGAAGAGTAGACGCAGACGATGGTGTCCTCGGCCCAGGGCTCGGTCTTCGCCGCGTCCCGGTGGCCGCCCCAGATGTCCACGACGAACTCCCCCTCCACGGTAACGGCGAAACAGGCGCCCACGTCTCCGTGCTCGGTGAAGTTCCGTTCGAAAACGTCGAGAACTCTTGCGAAGCGTTCGTCGCAGTGTCCGTGTATGTCCATGATGCTTCCGCTCCCCGTGCGACGCGGGTATTGTAGCTGTCCACGGTGGGTCCACCGCGCAGACATGCAAGGAACATGGGTGGGGCGACGCGCGCCAGCGGCTCGCGGAGGCTTTTCGTGACCCAATTAAATCAATGGCTTACGTTTATGTTCCATGAAAGGGGACGGGCTTGTCCCGTCCCGTTGCGACCTACCGGTCGCGTTGCAGTTTCGCTGGCGCGAAACTGCCCGTTGACGACGAGGCTCCGCGACTTCCGGGGCGGGCGACCGCAAGGTCGCCGCAGGATCGCCCCTACGGGGACCCGGCGGGCGGCGTGTACCGAGACCGGTCCCGGTCGCGCCACGGCTTGAGCCAGTCGTCCTGGTTGTCGTTCCAGCCGCTGATGGTGTCCATGCCCATGAGCGTCGCGAAACGCGGAGCGTTGCGTTCGAGCACTTCGTCCGGAACCGTTTCCCGGTACAGCTCGTAGGGCTGCAGGTGCGGCCGGGTGTAGAGCACCGCCAGCGTCACGCGCAGTCCGGGGTCCGGCGATTCCCAGGAGCCGTGCCAGGTGTGCGAGGGCCAGATGATCGCCGCGCCGGCCGGCGCCACCACCGGTACCGCCTCGGTGTTGGCGTCGTTCCCGGCCAGCACTCTCTCAGCCTCCGTTGGCTGCCGCGTCCGCTTGTGACTGCCGGGCACGAACGCGAGACAGCCCGACGCCTCGGTCACGTCGGTCAGGCAGATGTTCACGGTGGTGGAGTTGTTGAACCCGGGATGGGGATGCGGATCGTCCCCGTGCAGGGGCAGGTAGCCATGCGGCAGCGCCTCGCTGCGGCCCTGGCCCCGTATGTGGGACGTCAGGCTGCTGAGGATGCAATCCTGACCCACGAGGTAGTCGATCAGCGCCAGCACTTTTTCCGCCATGACGATCTCTTCGAACGCCGGGTCCTTCAGCAGGTTGTAACGCCAGGCCCAGTAGCCGCCGAAGTCTTCGCCCGTCTCGATGTCCGGGCGCTTGCCCGAGCGCTCGTGGATGGTGCGCAGGGCGGCCTCGAGCCCGCGAGCGGTGAGGTCGGGATCGAGTGCGTCCTCGACCACGGTAAAGCCGTTGGCCTCGAGTTCCAGCGCCCTGCGCTCGAGCCCCAACCGGGCGATTTCGTCCAGGCAGGGGTTGTCAACAGGGGATGCTTGCATGCGAAACCTCCGTCTGTTCGCTGTCTCGGGTCGAACCAAGCTACTCTACAAGAACGCAGCACGGGCGACCACAAAGGGTCTCCCCTACCCGTGCCGTGCGCAATTCCGCCCATGCCCCATCCATGACCGATTTCCAAGGCCAACACCATGCAGACCATCCCCTTCAAGACCAGCTTCTTCGCGGACGATGACCATCCCGCCCGCACCGAGGCGCTGGCAGGGGACACCCACTCGGACGTGGTGATCGTCGGCGCGGGGATCGTCGGGCTCTCCTGCGCCTACACCCTGTGCAACGAAGGGCTCGACGTCGCCGTCGTGGAGCGGGACCACGTGGGGTACGCCTCCAGCGGCCGGCACGTCGGCCATCTCACGCCGCACATGTGGAACATGGGCACGGAGGAGCCGGAGAAGCTTGCCGCCTGGGCCCACGGCTGCCTCGACGAGATCGGCAAAGTGCTCGCCGCCGAGGGGATCGAGTGCGACTTCGCGCGCTGCCCGTTCTGGTTGGCGGCGGCGACGGCAGAGGACGTCGAAGGCGACCGGAACCTGGCGGACTACCTGGCGGGGCTCGGCCTCCCGGCGCGCTGGGTCCCGGCCGAGGAGTTCGACCTGGTCACGTTCCGGACCTGGGGCGGGCTGGTGCTCGAGGATCAGGCCAGGGTCGACACCTACCGCATGATCCGCGGCTTGCGTGATGCGCTCCTGCGCAAGGGGGTGCGCCTGTACGAGGGAACGCCGGTGGAGTCGATCGAGGGTGGCGCGCCGGTCGTGGTGAAAACACCCGGCGGGACGTTGCGCGCGCCGAAAGCCGTGCTGGCCCTCAACGCCTACTCGGGCCAGTTCCCGTTCCTGCGCAAGTACCTCGAGCCCGCGCACACCTACGCGATCGCCACCGCGCCGCTGGACGAGAGCACGGCCGCGACCCTCGGGCCGCCTGCCAACGAAGAGATCCTGATTTACGACTACCCGCCGCACTACTACCAGCGCTTGCGGCGGGACCGGCGTCTCGTCTTCGGCGGTGGCAACCGCAACCGCGGGCTGGCCCCGGCGCCCGCCCGGCTGGCGCCGGACAACAACCAGGAGGCGTTCCGGGACATCCATGCCGAGATGATCCGGCGCTACCCGGCGCTCGAAGGCGTGCAGATCGAGGCCGGGTGGGGCGGCCCCATCTGCTTTCCCACTGGCGGTCGACCGATCATCACGGAGCTGCCGGAACACGAGAACGTGATCATGGCCGTGGTGGGCAACGGCAACGGCATGGGCCTCGGCTCCAACGCCGGCCGGTTGGTCAAGGGCCTCGTGCTGGGCAAGGACACGCTGGACGCCCCGACGCGCGCCTTCCTGGAGTACTGCCGCGGCCCCGACCTGTAGGGCGACTCTCGCGGTCGCCCATGTCAGGGCCGTGCACGCATTCGGCGGGACGCTGTAGGGGCGACCCTTGTGGTCGCCCGCGCCGATGTCCTGCATGAATTCGGAACGGGACGGGACAAGCCCGTCCCCTGTACGCTTCTGAACAGCTTCGTGGCACCGCCGCGAAGCTGGGCAGAGCTGCCGGGAGCGACCACCCGTCCCCTGTGCCACGAGCACCGACGTAGGACTCGTGCCCCGGCGGTTTTCTGCCGCGATGGACGCCCAGTGAACAGTCCGCGCCTCGAGCGCCAGTACAGGGACAGGTGAGCATCGCGGCATGCCTGCAGCATCGGGGGAAACAACGACGAGGAGGCATGATGTCCGAATTGAACTGGTACGTCGGCGTGGACTGGGGTGGGCAGAACCACCAGGTGTGCGTGCTCGACGGCGCTGGCGCGGTGCGTGGCGAGAACGTGTTCGCGCACAGCGGGCCGGGGCTGGCGGCGATGGCGGCGTGGATCGCCGAGACGGTTGCCGCGGCGCCGTCCGAGACGGTCGGGGTGGCGATCGAGACGCCACGCGGTCCGGTGGTGGAGAGCTTGCTGGCGCACGGCCTGGCGGTGCACGCGATCAACCCGAAGCAGCTCGACCGGTTCCGCGACCGGTACTCGCCGGCGGGCGCCAAGGACGACCGCCGCGACGCGCGCGTGCTGGCCTCGGCGCTGCGCACCGACCCACAGTGCCTGCGGCGGGTACAGGCGTCCGCCCCGGTGGTCGTCGAACTGCGCGAGTGGACGCGGACCCACGACGAACTCAAAGGCGAGCGGGTGCGGCTGACCAACCGCATGCGCGACCTGCTGTGGCGCTACTACCCGGCGTTCAACCAAGTGGTCGAGGACGACCTCGCGGCGCCGTGGGCGATGGCGCTGTGGAAGCGCGTACCGACGCCAGCGGCAGCGCGCGGCATGCGCCTGTCGTCGTACGACAACTTGTTGAAAAAGCACAGGGTCCAGCGCTTCGACGCAGCCACGCTGAAGGCTCGGCTGGCGCAACGGCCGCTCGACGTAGACCCGGCGTCGATGCGCGCCGCGGAGACGCACATGCGTCTGCTGACCAAGCGTCTGGCCGTGGTGGTCAAGCAACTCGCCGAGACTCAGACCCGGATCGACGCGTTCCTGGCGGAGCTCGGCGGCGCTGATCCGGCGACCACCGGCAGCGAGGATCCGCAGCCGGGGCAGGCGAAGGGGCAGCGCGACGCGACCATCCTGCGATCCATCCCGGGAGTCGGTAGGTACGTCCTCGCCACGCTGCTCGCAGAGGCGGATGATCCCCTGCGCCGACGAGACTACCACGCCCTGCGCTGCCTGGGCGGGGCGGCCCCGGTCACCAAACAGTCCGGCCGGGTTCGCATCGTGACGCGCCGCCTCGCAGTCCATGACCAGCTGCGCGATGCCCTCGGCTACTGGGCGAGCGGGGCGGTGCAGAAAGACCCGGCGTGCAAGGCGCGATACCAGGCGCTGCGCGCCCGCGGCCACGGCCACCACCGCGCGCTGCGCTCGGTCGCGGACCGTCTGCTGTTCGTGGCTTGCACGATGCTGCGCGACGGCACGGTGTTCGACCCGCAGCACGCCCCGGCATGAACGGCGCGCGTTGCGCATCGTCGCGCAGGGAGCGTAGCGACCGTAGCGCGATGCGCAACGCGCGCACGTCCGCCCGGGCGGGACGTGCGTCGAACACGGCAACCCGCCAACCCGCCAACCCCTCGAAACACCGGAGGCAACGGCCTACTGACCATCCCAGCCAAAATGCACGAAACAGCACTTGCAGAACCGTGAACAGTCCTACACACCCGTGTCGGGGCCGTGCACGCATTCGGCGGGACCTTGTAGGGGCGACCCTTGTGGTCGCCCGCGCCGGCGTCTTGCACGAATTCGGGACGGGACAAGCCCGTCCCCTACGCCACCACCGTCTGCAGTTCCACGAAGCGCCGGTAGTGGCCGCCCCGCAGGGCCATCAGTTGCTCGTGGCTGCCGGTTTCGCGAAGTCGTCCGTCGTCCAGGAAGACGATCTTGTCTGCGCCGGCGATGGTGGACAGGCGATGGGCGATGACCACGACCAATCGGTCGCGGGCGGCTTCCTTCAGCGACCGCACGAGGTACTCCTCGGTCTCCGGGTCGAGCGCGGAGGTCGGCTCGTCGAGGATCAGGACACGCGAGTCCCGGATCAATCCCCGGGCGATGGCGATACGCTGCTTCTGACCCACCGACAGCTTGCTCATGGAGGTGCCGAGCCGGGTATCGTAGCCCTGGGGCAGGGCGGCGATGAAGTCGTGGGCGCCGGCGGTTCGGGCGGCCTGCTCCACCTCTTCGCGGCTCGCCTCGGGCTTGCCGAAACGGATGTTCTCCAGGACGGAGTCCGAGAACAGCTGGGTTTCCTGGAAGACGCAGGTCACTTGACTGCGCAGGCTGTCGAGGCTCAGTTCATCGACGTTCACACCGTCGACCCTGACCTCGCCCTCGGTCGCCACCCGGTAGCGTGGAATGAGGCTCGCGAGCGTCGTCTTGCCCGCGCCGGTGGCGCCGGCGATGGCGACGACCTGGCCGACCTCCGCGCTGAGGTCGATGCCGGCGAGCGCCCGTCGTCCGTCCGGGTACACGAAGCCGACGCCACGCAACTCGATCCCGCGTTCGATGCGCGGCAGGACGCGGTGACCGAGGTCGGCTTCGCCGGCCATGTCGATGAGGGCGAATACGCGTCGTAACCCCGCGGCGTGGTACTGGAACTCGGCCCACATCAGCCCCATGCTCCGGCCCGGACCGCGGATCCAGTGGAAATAGAACGCCAGTGCGCCGTAGTCGCCGGGCGACATCGCGCCGTCGATGATCTGGGTCGTGGCGTAGAGCATCGAACCCATCACGATCAGGTAGTAGCCCGTCTCCACCAGTTGACCGACGCTGATGCCTACCCACGCATAGCCGCGGTAGCGCTTGAAGGACTCGTTGCTGTCGTTGGCGAAGCGCTGCCGTTCGCCGCGGTGGCCGCCGAGGCTCTGCACGGCCAGGACGTTGTCCATGCCTTCCTCGATGGTGCTGGTGGCGATGGCGCCCGCCGCCCGCGATGCCTGGCCACGGCGGCGCGCCATGCGCGAGAACGGCACGGACAGCAGGAAGAAGGTGGGGAATACCGCGGCGGTCAGGAGGATGAAGCCCGGCGAATCGGGATAGGCGCTCATGAAGATGAGCACGGCAACCATCATGTTGGCCCGGGACATCAGTCCGCGTCCCCAGAGGTCGTAGAGCCCCGACGTGATCGACGGCGCGTCGTACAGGACCCGGTACAGACTGTCGCCGATGCGCTGATCCTCGAGCGTCGTCATCGGCAACGCCATCGTGCGCTCGAACAGGCGCATGCGCAGGTAGTGGTTCGCTGCCTGGGTCAGGCGCACGTTGAACTTGTACTCCAGGTAGCCGTACAGGCCACCGACGTGGCTGTGGGCGTGGTGCAGGCGGTTCTCCACCCGGGTCGCCGTGTCGTGGCCGTCCTCCAGCGTGCCCTCGGTCTCGTCGCGGGCGCTCTCGCCCGGCGCGTAGGCGCCGAGCAGGAGGATGAAGGCGACAAAGACGGCCATGACCGCGAGCAGGACGTCCAGCGGCCCTGAGCCGGCGAGTCCATTCAGGAACGGATGCCAGAACGGCGGGTAGCCGGTCGCCGACTCGATGGGACGGCCGAGCACCACGTGGTCGATGACGATCTTGATCGGCCACGGCAGGATCGCGATGGGGATGGCGTGGGCGATGAACCTGACGAGGAACCAGGTCACGAAGCGAGCCAGGAAGTGACGCACGAAGAACATGCCCCGGGCGGCGAGCTCCAGCGTTTCGCCAAAGCTCAGATCGGTGTCGGTGTCGATCCGGCTCGCCCGGCGGTCCAGGTCCGCCTCGCGCTCGCGCAAGGTCGAGAGTCGTTCGGCGGCGACGGCCACGACGGCCCTCAGCCTCCCGCTCGGGCGAGGTGCGACTCCACCTCGACGAACGCCCGGTAGCGCCCGCGCGGAATCGCCATGAGCGCGTCGTGGTCTCCGCTCTCGACGATGCGGCCGTCGTCCAGGTAGAGGATGTTGTGGGCGCGGCGGATGGTGGAGATGCGGTGCGTGACCAGGAAAACGGCGCGTCGTTCGCCGTCTCCCGCGCCGTCTCCGGACACAACGCCGGAAGCCCAGCGTGACAGGTTGGTCATCACCCGGTTCTCGGTGTCTGCGTCGAGCGCCGCCGTGGGCTCGTCGAGGATCAGTACCGGCGTGTCGCGGACCACGGCGCGGGCGATGGACAGGCGCTGGCGCTGGCCGGTGGAGATCCGTCCGCCGCGATCGCCCAGCACGGTGTCGAGTCCATCCGGGAGTCCGTCGACGTAGTCCTCCATGCACGCGATGCGGACGGCGGCCATGACGGCGTCGTCGTCCGCGTCGGGCGCCACGTAGCGGATGTTGTCTCGCACAGACAGCGCGAACAGCACGTTTTCCTGGAGCGCGATGGCCATGTTCGCCCGCAGCGAACTCACCGTGTAGCCGCGCAGATCGACGCCGTCGACGGTGATCGCGCCGCCGTCCGGATCGTACAGCCGCAGCAGGAGCGCCATCAGCGTGCTCTTGCCGGAGCCCGTGGGGCCGACGATGGCCGTGATGTCCCCGGGGCGAGCACCGAAACTCACACTCTCGAGCACCGGACGATCGGGCTGGTAGGAGAATCCGACGTCATCGAAGCGAATCTCGCGGCGGATCGCAGTCAGCGGGACCGCGTCGTCAGCGTCCACGACGTCCGGTTCGAGATCGAGGATGTCGAAGACACGCTTCAGGCCCATGGCCATGTCCTGGGCGGACATCCATTGCGAGATGAGCCAGCGCACGCCATCGGCGGCGCCGAGGAACTGGTCACGCGTCCACTGGTGGGCCGCGAGGTTCCAGGTCACGAAGCTCAGGCCGATGAAGGCGATCAGTTCGACGGAGAACGTCGACTCCCCGCGGTACGCCCAGCGGGCGATCAGGTATTCGCTGCCGAGCAGGGCCACGGCGACGATGGTGAACGTGACGATGCCCACCAGCGCGATCAGGACGCGCACCCGGTAGGCGGCGTTGAAGACGATCGCCGAGTCGGCCGCAACCTTGCGCCTGACGCGTTCCTCGGCGCCGTATGCCTTGATGAGCCGGAGGGCGCTGAAGGACTCCTGCAGCCGGGACGTGACGTCCGACGTGGCTGAGCGTGCCACGAGCGCTCTGGTACGCATCCGCGGCATCGCCCACCGCGCCCAGAAGAGCGTCGGCACGGCCACGGCGGCCATGATGAGTCCGAGCCACGGACTCAGGAGCGACACCAGGAAGACGCCGACCAGGTACCCGAAGACGGTCATGGCGACGCTCATCAGCCGGTCGATCACGGCCGTTACCTGGGCGCTGTCCTGGTAGATGCGGAAGATCGAGTCGCCGGTGCGGTGGTCGCTGTGGTAGCTGAGCGAAAGGCTGTGCCAACGCGCCACCAGCGCCGTGCGCAGGTCCTGGTTGATGCGCTGCAGGATCCAGATCCGGTACCAGCCCGAGCCGGTGCCGTACATGACCCAGGAGTACTCGCCGCCGCCGCAGAGGATGCGCAGCGGCGTCATGGCAACGAGCAGGCCGACGCTGATACCGATGTACACCCACTGCAGGTGGTAGCGTTCCTCGACCGTGAGGGTGCGCTCGAGCACGCCCCGTGCCAGTTCCGGGCGGCCGATCGCGTCGACCAGCGCCGGGATGACCGGGTCCGCCTGCAGGATGGACTGAAAGAGCAGGTCCGCCAGCACCAGTCCGGTCGCGAGGCCCACGAGCCGCTGCAGGTAGACCATCGAGAAGAAGTACACCAGATGCGTGGCGACGCGCAGCCGGGCGTCGATGCGCCCGTCGCGGAGGCGCAACTGCACCAGCCAGCCGAACGCGCATGTCGCCGAGACCCAGGCGATCCACTGGCTCGCGGCGAACTCCGGGATCGCGGCTGGTGCTGCGACGACGTTGCCGTAGGCGGCGAGGAGGAGCGCCACGGCCGTGGCGATGACGCGGAGTCGCGCATCGCGGGAGAAAGCGATGACCCAACTCCACGCCGTCAAGCCGGCGATGCAGGCGTAGACGGCGAGGACGTACAGGACGTGCCGTTCGCTGTGGGCCGGCAGCACGCCGAACCAGGTCGGGCCGAGCAGGGCGAGGGCAGTGACCAGGTACGGCAGGTAGGTGTGCGAGTAGCCGGCCTCGTCGTCGCGTCCCGCTCCTGTCGAGAGCCACCGGCCGAAGAACTGCGGCCTGATGAACGGCCACGAGCGCAGGAAGAGCTTGACGATAGACACCAGGCTGTCCCGGTCGTCCTCGACCCTGAGGTCGCGCTCGGCCGGGATCTCGCCGTTGCCCATGATCGGCAGTGCCCGCGCGAGGGCCCTTCTCGCGGCGTATTCCTCCGGGTCCTTGCGGCGACGGGCCACGGCTACGCCGACGGACCGGGCTGTCGGGGTTGGCGCCGCCGGGCGATCAGCATGGTCGCGTAGCCGATCGAGCCGGCGAACGCCAGCACGATGACGACCGAGCCAAGCGCCCAGGCGTATGGCGCGAAGATGCTGGATGCGACCGCCTCGGCAAAGAACGCCCAGAGCGCATCGTGCAGGGCCAAGGCCGCGAGCCAGGCGATCGTGAGGATCGGCGCCACGAAGACCAGCATCGCGACGAAGACCCGCGCGCCCAGCGCGGCCGGCCTGCTGTAAAAGCCCGTGTCGTTCATGCGAGCGCCTCCCCCGAGGCCGGACTATAGCGGAAAGGGCATGTCTACCCCGGCTGCAGTCCGCAGATGGTGGGATGCAAGTTTCCACTCCGGGGCTCCGGTGCGCGGACGCGTTTGTCCCGTCCCGTCGCCCAGGGCCTGCACAGGCTCGACACGGGCGACGACAAGCGTCGCCCTTACACGTCCCGTGCCGAATCAGCCGCGACGGCATTTGTTCCATGCGAGGGCGGCCCCTACGGGGGTTCACGGGTTGGGTGGGTGTCCCCTACGGGGCGGTTCGCGTTGCCGGGTACCATGGTCGGCAATGCGCGCCAGGTCCTGCAGCCTTGTCTTCCTCACGATCGCCGTCACGGCGAGCGTCTGGGCCGAGCCGCAGTTCCGGCACGGCGTCACCAACTTCGTCGACCTGAAACACGCCGAGGGTTTCCCGCACTTCGACTACGTGAACCCGGACGCGCCCAAGGGCGGCACCCTGGTGCTGGCCACCGCGCAGAACTTCAACAGCTTTACCCCGATCATCGACAAGGGCATCCGGCCGCCGGGGATCCACGTCATCGAACTGGCCATGGTCTACGACCCCTGTTCTGGCCGTCCGACGACGAGCCGGGCAGCTTCTACGGCAACCTCGTCGAAGAGGTCGCGCTGGCGGACGACTATTCGTGGGCGATCTTCCGCCTGCGCCCGGAAGCGCGCTGGCACGACGGCACGCCCGTCACGGCCCGCGACGTGAAGTTCACCTTCGACTGGATCGCCGAGGACGGGGCAGGCGGGGTCCGGCAGGCGTTCCAGTTCATCGAGCGCAGCGAGCTCCTGGGCGAGCGCGAGGTCCGGTTCCACTTCCGGAACCTGAGTGGCCTGAGCGCCAACAACGTGATCGTGATGGCCAAGTGGCCGATCGTCCCGGAGCACTACTGGCGCGCGCGGGACATGACGAAGACCACCCTGGAGCCCCCGCTCGGCAGCGGCCCGTACCGCGTCGCGGAGTTCCGCCCCGGCCGTTACATCCGCTACGAGCGCGTGCCCGACTACTGGGGGCGCCACCTCGGCATCCATCGCGGCCGGCACAACTTCGACTCGATCCGCTACGACGTCTATCGCGACGCGACAATCGCCCGGGAAGCCCTGCGCAAGGGCCTGGTGGATTTCCGCATCGAAGCCGACCCCCGCTACTGGGCGACCGGATACGACATCCCGGCGAAGGACAGGGGCTGGCTGGTCCTGCGGCGGCACACCCGCATGTCGTACGTGGGTCTGGCGCGCGCACTCGCGTTCAACACGCGCCAGGAGAAACTCGCCGACCGGCGCGTCCGGCAGGCGCTCTCCATGGCGTTCGACTACGAGTGGGGCAACCGCGCGTTGAATCACGGGCTGTACGACCGGCCGATGAGCTACTTCCCGGGCTCGTACCTCGCCGCGACCGGTCCGCCCACCGCGGCGGAGCGCCGGTTGCTGGCGCCGTTTCGCGAGCTGCTGCCGGCGCGGTTGTTCACCGACGCGTTTCACCTGCCGCGTTCGACCGGGTTCGGGTACAACCGGAAGGCCCAGCTCGCGGCCAGGGACCTGCTGGCGGAAGCCGGCTGGCGTACTCGCGGCGGCGTGCTCATGGACGCCCGGGGCCGGCCGTTCTCGCTGCGGTTCGTGATCCGGACGCCCGACCAGCGACGCACGCTGCTGCCGTACGTCCGCCACCTGGAGCGCCTCGGCATCGCCTGGACGATGCGACTGGTCGAGACCTCCCAGTACGTGAACATCCTGAACGAGGGAGAGTTCGACGTGGTGTTCGGGTACTTCGGCGCCGCCATCACGCCCGAGTTCGGGCTGCGCGGTCGACTGCACTCCGCGTCCGCATCGTCGGCGCTGACGAACGCCCCCGGCGTCGCCCATCCCGCCGTGGACGCGCTCCTCGAGAAGGTGCTCGGCGCGCGTTCGCTGGACGCACTCACCACCGCCGCCCACGCGCTGGACCGCGTCCTCCTGTGGAACTTCTACTACATCCCGCTGGTCGGCATGTCCGGGCCGCGCGTGGTCTACTGGGACAAGTTGGGCCGGCCGGAGGAAGACCCGCCGTTCCGCACCGGCTTTCCCGACGCCTGGTGGTGGCACGAGGCGAAGGCGCAGCGCATCGCGGCGGGTCTCGACGCCCTCGCCCGGTAGGGGACGGGCTTGTCCCGTCCCGTCTCGATTTCGTGCGCGATGCCGACACGGGCGACCACATATATGGTCCGCCCCGCGTTTGCAACGGTGTGAGGCTGTGTGATGGGGAGGTGTCGGTTGCACACATATATCCGGCCTTTGGTTGGGAGCGCTGCTCCCTGGCCCTGATGGATTCCGCACGCGCCCACCTGAACAAGGGTACGGCCTCGAAGGCCTATGTGGTTCGTCAGGGTCCTGGCGCGTCGGTCCAACCTGTTCTCCATCATGCTCAACATCACATCGCGCAACCGGGGGCAGCCGTTGCCGCCTGCCCGCGATCAGTGCTCCTGGTGCGCCGGGCCAGTGATGGCCGGAAGCTTGCTTACGGCCATCACCAACCGCTGCGCCATGGCTGCTGTCGGGTCACCCGCAGGGCCGTAGCGCAGCGGAGGAGCCGCACCGCGGCTTGACGCGACAGCAGCCATGGTGTTCCCGGCACCGTGTCCCGTGGTCTGGTTCATGCCGCCTTGCCGGTGTCCGCGTCGGGCGCCAGCAGGTGTTCGGCATCGTAGTCCTGCGCGCTGCGCAGCACCGCCCATGCCGTGCGCGCGTTCTTGTTCGCCAACGCCACCGCCGCCACGTTGCGACCGCGGCGTTGCCCCACACCAACCGCCCACCGACTGCGACGGTCCTCGTACCGCCCCGCCCGCTGCAGCGCCGACCGCGCGCCGTGGATCAGCAGCGTGCGCAGATAGCGGTCGCCGCGCTTGCTGATGCCGAGCAGCTTCGGTCGACCACCCGTCGTGTGCTGCCGCGGCACCAGACCGAGCCAGGCGGCCATCTCGCGACCGTTGCGGAACTGCCTCGCGTCGCCGACCGCCGCCACCAGCGCTGTCGCCGTCTTCTCTCCCACCCCCGGGATCGTCATCAGGCGTTGGCACGCCTTCAGCCGTCGCGCCGTCGCCTCCAGCTGCCGGTCAAACATCTGCACCCGCGCGTGCAGGTGCCGCAGCTCGTCGCCCAGCTCGCGCAGTAGCGTGCGACCCTCGACCGACAACTCGTTGTCCCCGTCCTCCAGTACCTCCGGCAAGAGCCGCAGCAGCGCGCCAGTCCCCTTCGACGACGCAATGCCGTACTCCAGCAGAAAGCCATGCAACTGGTTGCGCTGCGCGGTGAGATGCTTCAGCGCCATCTGCCGCGCCCGGTGCACCTGCTGGATGCACTCCTGTTCCACCGACTTCACCCCCACGAAGCGCATCGACGGCCGCGTCGACGCCTCCGCAATCGCGTCCGCATCCGCCACGTCGTTCTTGTTCGACTTCACGTACGGCTTGACGAACTGCGGGCTCATCAGCAGCGCCTCATGCCCGTGCCACAGCGCCTGCCGCGCCCAGTGGTGCGCGCCGCCGCAACTCTCCATCGCCACCACGCAGCCGCGCGGTAGCCGCCTCAGATACGACTGCAGCCCAGCACGCCGCAGCCGCTTGCGTTCCACCACCGCCCCGGCGGCATCCACCGCCGTCACGTGAAACACCTGCTTCCCCAAATCGATCCCGACTCGTGTTACGTTTTCCATTGGTCCGCTCCGTTGTCAGTTGAAGACCCCGTCATTCTGGCCTTCGAGGCCTGCCGAATGAAGCGGGGCGGACCATTCCATTAAGGGTCGCCCCTAGAATGTCCCTCTCGACTTCGTGCACGGGGCGCCACATGGGACACCCACCCCCACGCCAGACGACACGCCGGACGGGACACCCACCCCTGCCGGAAGAGTGAGTGTCCCAGCTGCATGTGTTTTCCCGCACGGTCTGGTAACACCGTTTCAGTCAGTCGCGCACCCACCGCCCCCGTGCGCACCGGTAACGCGTGGAGCCGACGACCAGGGCAGCTTCGTCCAGGGCTACCGGTGTGTCGGCGGAGAAGGGCACCGACAGTGGCGAGGGGCAGGAGGGCTCGCCGTCCCAGGAGATGTCCACACGCAGGAGGCCTCCCACATGACACAGGGCGGCTCGGTCGCGACGACCGGGGCCCCCGAATGGGCCCACGAGGACGGAAGGCACGGCGCACGGGCCGGCGGCCGGCGGTGCCGGCGCAGGGGCCGCCCGCCCCGCGACCTCGGGTCGCCCCGTCTCGGTCGCCGAGGAAGGCAGGTCGAGTAGGAGCGGGGGTGGGTCGACGTCGGCGCGTTCGCTCTCGGGAGGAACATCGAGCTCGACGCTCGCGAGCATGGCCGCGAACACCAACCCAACCACGACCGTCAGAATGCCGGCCGCGGCGAGCGGTACCGCCCAGCGGCGAGTGGCGCGACGCGCCCCGGCGAGGATTCGGGCGTCCAGTTCGGCGGGCGGGCGCTCCTGGGACCGATAGGATCTGTCGAACCAGTCCTCAGACATAACCGCGCATCCCCTTGCGGAGCTTGTCCATCGCGTAGCGCAGACGGCTCTTCACCCCTTCTTCCGTGACTCCGGTCGCACGTGCGATGTCACGGATCGACAGACCGGCTTCCCTGTGCAGCAGAAGGGCCTCTCGCTGTGGCATCGGCAGCGCGCCGATCAGCGCATTGAGGCGTTCGGCCGCCTCGATGTTCTCCGCGTCCTGTTGCGGCGAACCGTTGGCGATGGCCTCGACATCCGACACCGTTTCGTGCCGCGGCTGGCGGAACTGGTCCATCAGCACATGGTGGGCGATCGTGAACAGCCACGCGCGGAAACTGCCCTGCCCGCGATACCTGCCACGGTGGGAGACGACCCGGGACCACGTCTCCTGATGGCCGTCCTCGGCGTTGGCGGCGTCCGTGCCGCGGAGGAAGTAGCGGTACACGGGATCCTTGTGTCGTCGGTACAGGGTCTCGAACGCCGCGTGGTCGCCGGCGGCGAAGCGCCCCATCAGGTAGTCGTCCGACGGTTCGGTCATGGCGAGCAGGGCTGATGCCCCCGGTAGGGAACGCCATCATAGCCGAGCTCTGGCGATGTGCTCCCACCTCCCTCGCGCATCCGTCAACCCCATGCGGGCTCGTCCTGCGTCAGCCGGCCATCCCGGGTTGAAGGGGAAGTGCTGTTGAACGCCGGCCGCGCGGCCGTGTCCTCGTCAGCTCGATAGGGGCAGGTAGATCCGCGTCTCGATCTCTGCCGGCGCCACGCTCTCGGGGTCGTTCGCGTAGACGTCCCAACCCCCGAAGCGGACCTCGACGCCTAGTTCCCTCGCCCGGTCCCACACCCGCTGCCATGCCATGCCGACGCCCTGGTAGTTGCCGAGGTCGGTGGCGGTCAAGGCCCGGCCGCCGGGCAGGATGTGGGGTTCAACGTCACCGCTGCCAGCGAGCGGCGCGTGCACCGGCATGCCGGCTGCCGCGCGCATCGTATGGCCGTCCATGCTGAAGTAGCGCATGAACGGCATTCCGACCGGCTTGCCGCCCTGCTCGGTCGCGGAGCGCCACTCCGGCCACGACAGCCTTTCGGAGTGGGTGTCCCATCTGCCACCAAGGCATACTCTGAACCTCCAATTTCTTTCCCAAGGAGTCAACACATGGGGAGCCGCATGAAAGCGTCCGACCTGTTCGTCAAGTGCCTGGAAGCCGAAGGCATCGAGTACATCTTCGGCGTGCCCGGCGAGGAGAACGCCGACTTCATGATGTCGCTGGAAGCGTCGGACAGCATCCGCTTCGTGCTGACCCGACACGAGCAGGGCGCGGCGTTCATGGCCGAGGTCTACGGACGCTTGACCGGCACGCCGGCGGCCTGCCTCGGCACGCTCGGACCCGGCGCCACGAATCTGATCACCGGCGTCGCCGACTCCAACATGGATCGTTCCCCGTTGCTGGTGCTCACGGGGCAGGGCACCACCCACCGGCTGCACAAGGAATCGCACCAGGTGATGGATGTGGTGGCGATGTTCGAGCCGGTGACCAAATGGGCGGAGACGGTGCGCACGCCGGAAGCCATTCCCGAGATCGTGCGCAAATCCGTCGTCATTGCGACGACAGAGAAACCCGGCGCGGTGCACATCGAGCTGCCCGAGGACATCGCCCAGCTCGAGACCTGCGCGCAGCCCCTCACGCCCCGCCGGCTGCGACGCCCGGTGCCGGACGACAAGATCGTCGACCAGGCGTTCGAACTCCTGAAGAGCGCGAGGCGGCCGGTGATCCTCGCCGGCAACGGCTGCATCCGGCGCCGCGCCAGTCGTCAACTGAAGCTGTTCTGCGAAAAGACCGGCATCGGCGTGGTGAGCACCTTCATGGCAAAGGGCTGCGTGGACATGGATGCGGACTACTGCCTGTTCACCGCTGGTCTCGGCGCCCGGGACCGGGTGAACCTGGCGATCGACGAGGCCGATCTGGTGATCTCGCTCGGCTTCGACATGGTCGAATACCACCCGCGCCTGTGGAATCCCAACGCGGACAAGCGCATCGTGCACGCGGATTTCCTGCCCGCCGAGGTGGACACCCACTACGATCCGGAGGTCGAGCTTGTCGGTGACCTCGCGCACCTCCTTTGGATGTTCAACGAGCGCATTGACCGGGTTGGCACCTTGTCCTTCGACCTGTCGCGGCAAAGGGCCCTGCGCACCGAGATGCAGGCGGAAAACGACGAGTACGCCGACGACGATACCGAGGGCGCCATCCGCCCGCAGAAGGCGCTGGTCGATGCGCGTGCGGTGCTCGGCCCCGAGGACATACTGCTGTCCGACGTGGGTGCCCACAAGATGTGGGTCGCCCGGCATTACCACTGCCACACGCCGAATACCTGCCTGATCCCGAACGGCTTCTGCTCGATGGGCTTCGCGCTGCCCGGCGCCATTGCGGCGAACCTGGTCCATCCGGACCGGCGCGTGCTGGCGGTCTGCGGCGACGCCGGGTTCCTGATGAACGTGCAGGAGATGGAAACGGCGAAGCGTCTGGGCAGTGGCCTGACGGCGCTGATCTGGGAGGACCACGAGTACGGCCTGATCGCGTGGAAGCAGGAGACCACGTTCGGCCGGCATACGGACCTGTCATTCGATAATCCGAACTGGTTGCAGCTTGCCGAGGCCTTCGGCTGGAATGGCTACTATTGCGCTAACAGCCGCGACCTGCGCGGTGTGCTGGAAGCCTCGTTCGAGGAGCCGGGGCCGAGCCTGGTGGTGATACCGATCGACTATCGCGAGAACCGTCTTCTCACCCAGAAGCTTGGGGAGATCACGGCGACGCTGTGAGTTGCCGCCGTAACAAGGACGACCTCAACCTTCACGACGCCACGGAGTTTATCCACCGAGTGCTCTGGGACCACGACATCCGCCAGAAGGACACATGTGAAAGGACACATGATGAAAACAGATACCCACGTGCGCACGCCCCCCGAAACCCCGCTGAGCGAACTCGCCCGTCGGGCCGGACACGAACCGCGGCGCATCCACGTCTGCGACGTCGAGGGAGGGTCGCTCAGCTACTCCGAGACGGCCACCGAGGCGCGGCGCTGGGCGGCAATGTACCGCCGCATCGGCGTCGGGCGGGACGAAATCGTCGTCACGATGCAGAACAACACCATCGAATCCCTGCTCGGGTGGTACGGCCTTGGCTGGCTGGGCGCCACGGAGGCGCCCGTCAACGTCGACTACCGCGGCAAACTGCTCGTGCACGCTCTGAACCTCACGCGCGCCCGCACCATGGCGTGCCTCGGGCAGTTTGTGCCCCGGCTGTTGGAGGTGGCCGACCGGCTCGAGCACCTCGAGCAGGTGGTCGTGCTCGATGCGCAGAGCACACCCGAGCTCCCGTGGCGATCCTGGAGCGCCGCCGAGTTGCTGGCAGAGGCCGAGCCGGCCGACGACCTCGAGTTGCCGGCCCCCTGGCAGATCGGCGCGATCCTGTTCACGTCCGGCACGACAGGGCCGTCCAAGGCGGTTCGCCTACCGTGGGCGCAGATCGTTGCGACGGCCAAGGGGGCCTTCCTCACCGACGACCTCACGGCCGACGAGGTGATCTACAATCCGGGGCCGACCTACCACATCGGCTCCAAGTGCTTTCCGACGCTCGCAGCATTGATCGGTGCGCGCCACGTGATGCGTCCCTGGATTTCGGAGGGCAGGATCGCGGAAGACTACGTGAGACATGGAGTCACCACGGGGACGCCGCCCGGCCAATGGATCTTCGAGCCGGATTCGCCGGACGCTGCCTCATCCGTGCTGCACAATGTGCTGGTCCCGACGATGCATCCGAGCATCGTTCCGGCCCGCGAGCGCCTGGGTTGGCGCACCTACAGCACGTTCAACATGACGGAGCTGTCGTGCCCGGTCGGCTCACCGGCCTGGAACGCCGACCGGTTCGACGACCGCGGTCGAGGGAGCCAGGGAAAAGCCCGGCCCGGCTACCACGTGCGCATCGTCGACGAGCACGACCAGCCGCTGCCGTCGGGCGAGGTCGGGGAGATCGTCATCCGCTCCGATATCCCCTGGGTGCTGAACGCCGGCTACCTGCACATGCCCGAAGCGACCGCCGACGCCTGGCGCGGCGGATGGTTCCACACCGGCGACGCGGGTTACATCAACGGGGAGGGCTGGTTCTACTTCCTCGATCGGATGAAGGACTGTATCCGGCGCCGCGGCGAGAACATCTCGAGCTACGACGTCGAGATGTCGGTGATGGCCCATCCCGAGATCGCCCTGGTTGCGGCGATCGCGGTGAAGGACAGCGACATGCCGGGCGCCGACGAGGAGGTGAAGGTCTGCTGCGTGCGCACCGAAGGTTCATCGCTCGACGGCGAGAGCCTCGTGCGCTGGCTGATCGGCAGGATGCCCCGCTTCATGGTCCCGCGTTACGTCGAGTTCTTCGACGAACTGCCGCTCACCCCGACACAGAAGGTGCGCAAGGTCGAACTGCGAAAGTCCCCGCTCACCGAGCACACCTTCGACCGTGAGGCCGCGGGAATCGAGATTCCCAGGGACTGAAGACACCGCCGGCCCGGGAGCGACCCCGCTGCTACTGCGACGGGTACGCGTGCGCACGCGCGACCGCTTCGTCCAGCTCCACTCCCAGTCCTGGTGCGGTCGGCGGAATAATGAAACCGTCCTGCCACTCGAGCGGGCGTTTCAGGATCTCGGCGTGGAAGCCGTCCAACTTGCCGATGCTCTCCTGGATCAGAAAGTTGGGTGAGCAGACGTCAAGCTGAATGTTGGCCGCCAGTTCGATCGGTCCGCAATACAGATGCGGTGCGATCTGGGCGTAGTGAGCTTCGGCCATGCCGGCAATTTTCTTGGCTTCCAGAATGCCGCCGACCCGGCCGAGGGCCATCTGCAGAATCGCCGCAGCTTGCTGTTCCAGCAGCAACCGAAACTCGTACTTGGTGGCCAGCCGTTCACCGGTGGCGACCGGGATGGTGGTGTTGCGCGCCACCCGCGCCATCTCGTCCACGTTTTCCGGCGGTACCGGCTCCTCGAACCAGAGTGGATCGAACTGCTCGACCCGGCGCGCGAAGCGCACCGCTCCCGAAGTGGTGGTCTGGCCGTGCGTACCGATCAGGATGTCGCACCTGCCCCCCACCGCCTCGCGCACGCTGCGCACCACCGCCTCGGCGTTGTCGAGCCGGTCCAGTGGGGGCTCC
This sequence comes from Candidatus Azotimanducaceae bacterium, assembly GCA_965248075.1. Taxonomy (GTDB): domain Bacteria; phylum Pseudomonadota; class Gammaproteobacteria; order Pseudomonadales; family Azotimanducaceae; genus VXNE01. The sequence continues at coordinate 887,743 of CBDFIL010000002.1, forward strand.
CGCGGATCATCCCTGCCCATGACATCGATCAGGGGATCGAACTTGACGGCGGTAAAGCCCTGCTCGAGACAAGCGGCAGCGGTGATGGCCGCCTGTTCCGGATCCGTAAACGGTGAGCGTCGGGATCGGTTCTCGGGGTCAGGGTACAGGTAGGTATAGGAGCGCAGCCGTTCGTGGTACTTGCCGCCCAACAAGTTATAGATCGGCTGCTCCAGCGCCTTGCCGACAATGTCCCAGCAAGCCATCTCCAATGCACTCAGAATTCCGAGCACGGCGTGGTCCGGATGCTGGTGGGCGACGTTGCGTTCGTACCCGTCACCGTAGTACGCGTGTCGCCACAGTCGCTCGATCTGAAACGGATCTTTGCCGACGGCATAGGCTCCGCCGAAGTCTTCGATCATTCGGGCGACGGTGAGCGGATGAAACGGCACCTGGTAGACCTCGCCGTACCCGCAGAGGCCGTTGTCGGTGGTGAGCTTCACGAATATCCACACGCGCCCGCCCCGGTGCGGCGGTGGAGTGGCGACAACGAAAGTCTCTACGTCGGTGATCTTCACGGGGAACCTCTGATGGCGATGCCTTAGGCGCGGACGATAACGGATGCCCGCCCCATAGGGGACACCCTTGTGGTGTCCCGTTTCGAATGGACACACGACCCTGACACGGACACACGACCCCTGACACGGGCAGACCCATGCTCGCCCCCCCGCGAATGGCCATCACGGCTACAATCGACCCATTCGTCTCAAGAGGGCCAACGCCATGCGGCTCAACGTGAACGGCAAGGAGCACGAACTCGAGGGCATCGACCCGAACGTGCCGCTCCTGTGGATCCTGCGCGACGGGTTGGGCCTGGTCGGGGCCAAGTTCGGCTGCGGCATCAGCCAGTGCGGCGCCTGTACTGTGCTGGTGGACGGCCAGCCGGTCCGTTCGTGCTCGTATCCGGTGGCTGCGGCGGTCGAGGCGGAGGTGTCCACCGTCGAAGGTCTCGCCGGGCCCGACGGCCGGTTGAGCGCGCTGCAACAGGCATGGGTCGACCTCGATGTCGCCCAGTGCGGCTATTGCCAGGCGGGGCAGATCATGGCGGCCGAAGCGCTGCTGCGGGCGAATCCGGCACCGAGCGACGCCGACATCGACCGGGCCATGGCGCCGAACCTCTGCCGCTGCGGGACCTACCTCCGCATTCGCCAGGCGATCAAGGCGGCTGCGGCCAAAGGTACGGAGGGACAGCAGTCATGAGGCGCTCTTCCCAGACGGCAGGGGATCTTCCCGTGGAAGTCGAAGAAGCGGTTGACGGGATCGAGATGGCCCACATCGCCAGGCTCGGCCGGCGCGAGTTCCTCAAGCTCACGGGCCTGGTCGGCGGTGGGTTGATGCTCTCGTTCACCGGCCTGCGGGCTGCCGCGACGGGCGGCGCGCTGCGCCCGAACGGGTTTCTGCGCATCGACTCCGAAGGCATCACGCTCTACGCCAAGAACCCGGAAATCGGCCAGGGCGTCAAGACGTCGCTACCGATGATCGTCGCCGAGGAACTGGACGCGGCCTGGGAGGACGTCGAGGTCGCGCAGTCGCCGATCGACGAAGCCACCTACGGCCCGCAGGTGGCCGGCGGCTCGAATTCAATCCGCGTGAACTGGGACCTGCTGCGTACGGCCGGAGCAACCGCGCGCGCCATGCTGGTTGGGGCCGCCGCAGTGCGTCTGGGCGTTCCGCCCGCGGAACTTGCCACGCGCGATAGCCATGTCGTGCACCACCGGAGCGGCGCCCGGCTCCGCTACACGGAGCTGGCGGACGCGGCCGCCGCGATGCCGGTTCCGCCTGCGGGCACGCTGCCGCTGAAGTCGCCCGACCGGTTCAGTTTGCTCGGGAGGCGCATCACCGGCGTCGACAACGAAGCCCTGGTACGCGGCGAGCCGTTGTTCGGCATCGATCAATCGTTGCCGGGGATGAAGTTCGCCGTGTACCAGAAGTGCCCCGCCCAGGGTGGGAACGTCAGGTCCTTCAACGCGAGTGAAATCAGACAGTTGCCTGGTATACATGACGTGTTTGTTTTGGAAGGCAACGGCAATCCCCTGGAACTGATGCCCGGTATCGCCATCGTGGCCGATTCCACCTGGGCGGCGCTCTCGGCGAAGCGGCAGCTCCAGGTGGACTGGGACGAGAGCACCGCGGCCCGGGACAGCTGGAGCGACGCCGTCGCGGAGGCCGAACGGCTCCGCCACGAGGCCGGCGCGACCCGGGTGGTCGAGGCGGGCGATGTCGACACGGCGCTCGCTGCGGGCGCGCGGCGCCTCGAGTCCTTCTACACCTATCACTTCGTGAGCCACGCCCAGCTCGAACCGCAGAACTGCGTGGCCTGGTTTCGGAACGGGGCCGTCGAACTCTGGGCGCCGACCCAGACCCCGCACCGCGGCATTCGGAACGTCGCCAGCACGCTGGGCATCGCTTCGGGCCGGGTCACGGTCCACCAGACGCGCTGCGGCGGCGGTTTCGGACGCCGGCTGTACAACGACTTCATGTGCGAGGCGGCGGCCATCGCCGCGCGCGCCGACGCTCCCGTCAAGCTCCAGTGGACCCGCGAAGACGACATGTCGCATGACCTGTTCCGGGCGGGCGGCTTTCACCAGCTCGAGGGATCCCTGGACGGAAAGGGCAGGATTTCCGGCTGGCGGGATCACTTCATCACGTTCGCCGACCGGGGCCGGCCGGTCAGCGGCGGCAGCCTGCGGCCCGACGTGTTCCCCGCCGGTCTCATAGACAACCTGCGCATCGAGCAGACGGCGCTCGACTGGCGCACCCGCTGCGGGGCCTGGCGGGCGCCGGGCTCCAATGTCTTCGGGTTCGTCATCCAGAGCTTCATCCACGAACTGGCCGTCGCCGCCGGGCGCGACCACCTTGAGTTGTTGCTGGAGATCCTCGGCCGCGAGCGCTGGCTGGAGCCGGGGAATCCCCGGGCACTGCACACGGGCCGCGCCGCCGGCGTCGTCAGGCTCGCCGCGGAGCAGGCCGGTTGGGGCCGCCCCATGCCCGCCGGCCGGGGCCTCGGTCTCGCGTTCTACTTCAGCCACGCGGGCCATGTCGCCCAGGTGGCCGACGTCAGCGTGGATGCGGACAGGAAAATCAAGGTCCACCACGTCACCGTGGCGGCCGATGTAGGCCCGATCGTCAACCTGAGTGGGGCGGAGAACCAGCTGGAGGGGTCCGTCATCGATGGGTTGTCCACCATGGCCGGCCTGTCGGTGACGTTCGAGAACGGCCGCGTGGAGCAGTCCAACTTCGACACGTATCCCATGCTGCGCATGCCGGACGCCCCGCCGGTGGACGTCCACTTCGTGGCGAGCGACTTCCCGCCGAGCGGCCTCGGCGAACCCGGCCTGCCGCCGCTGGCCCCCGCCGTGTGCAACGCGGTCTTCGCCGCCACCGGGCATCGCATCCGCACGATGCCGATCAGCGCGGAGGGGTTCTCCCTCGGCTAGCAGCCAACTGGCGACGCGATGGGAGGGCGTGCTGAAGCGGATCTGGCGCCTGGGGAGGGCTTCGGACAAGTAACCTATCCTATTGAGGCCTCGATGACGTGTGAGGATCCTCCGGTGCTTGCCTTGCGCGGATATCGGCGATATGGTGCTGCAATATCGTTGATACGGGCGACCCGTATGAAGACCACCATAGAGCTTCCCGACGAGTTGCTTGAGCAGGTCCGGGGCGTGGCCCGGAGGGAGGGCGCCACCCTCCGTGGACTGGTCGAGGAAGGCCTGCAGCGCAGCCTGGAAGCCCGCCGGAGGATGGTGCGGCGGCACCTGGACTTTCCGAGCTACGGGGGCAGCGGGCTCACCACCGAGTTCCAGGGCGCACCGTGGAAGCGCATCAGGGACGAGGTCTACCGCGAGCACGGGGCGTGATAGCTATCGACACGAACCTGCTCGTCTATGCGCATCGCCCGGAGATGCCCTTCCACGAGCGCGCCCGCGAGGTGCTGACCGGTGCGGTGGGCGGAGCGGAACCCGTGTCGGTTCCCTGGCCATGCGCCCACGAGTTTCTCGCGGTCGTCTCGAACCCGAGGATCTTCAGGGATCCCACGCCGATGGATGTGGCCCTCGATGCCGTAGGACGGCTCCTCGACAGTCTCGGCGGCGGCTTCCTGGCCGAGGGGGAAGGCTACCTGCGTGCCCTCGAGCGCATCGCCCGACCGGCGCTCCTGCAAGGGGCGGTAGTGCACGACGCCCGGATTGCGGCGCTTTGCCTGTACCACGGCGTGCGGGTGCTCTGGTCCTCGGATCGCGACTTCTCGCGATTTCCGGACCTGGCGGTGGCCAACCCGCTCCCGGTGGGCTGACGGCGGCGGCCCGGAGGGAAGCCCGGCCACGAACGTGCCCAGCGGAGCCGTATGCGGCAGGTGCGCCGATGCCGATAGCATGGGGCGCGTCCCGGCGGCTTGGCTCGCGGGCTTCTCGAAAGTCGTCGGATCTGCTTGAAGAATTGCCGCTGCGCGCGTGAGGGAGGCCTGGGTCACGGGCCCAGGTGGGTATTGATCAGCACCGTCGAGGGCAAGACGCGCAACTGGACGATTTCCGAGCAAGCTCTGGACACGACGAGGGAGCAGATCGCGGAGTGCCAGAGCCGGCGACGGTTGACGCGCGAGTTGATCGGGGTGAGCGATGCGCTGTGTCAAGCGCGGCTGGTTGACGATCTGCCGGAGCGACCGGCAAAAAGAGGGCTTTCGAGGCCGCGGTCGCGGCGCGGATCGACGCCGAAGCGGAACGCCTGATTGGTGCGGGAGCGCTGCGCGACATGGACTTCGAGGTGGTCGAGACGGCCGCCCGGCGGCTGGCGCTTGAGGCGATGGGCAAGGCGGTGTCGGCACGCCTGAACGCGGATCGGAGCGATGAGGGGGAGCGTCGGTGCGGCTGTGCCGGGGCGGCGGTGTATGTCGAGTGCCGGGAGAAGACGTTCACGACTGCGTTGGGTTCGATGACGCTTGAACGGGCGTGGTATCACTGCCCGGCCTGCGGTCACGGGTTCAGTCCGCGCGACCGGGCGCTTGGTCTTGAGAACGCCTCGCTCTCGCCGGCGGTGCGGCGCATGGTGGGCATCGCGGCCGGCGAGATGAGCTTCGGCCATGCCAGCGCCGCGCTGCGCGAGTTGGCCGGTCTCGATGTCGGCGCCAAGCAGGTGGAACGTCATGCCGAGGCGCTCGGTCGGGATATCGCCCGCGACGAACTTGAGGTGGTCGATCCCGAGCCGGCCACGGGGAAGACGCTCTATGTCGGACTGGACGGCACCGGCGTGCCGATGCGCAAGTCCGAGACGGCGGGACGCGTCGGCAAGCAGGCCGACGGTTCTGCCAGACACGTGAAGTTCGACTACTTCACCGCCAATCGCGAACGCATGGCCTACCCGACGTTCCGCGCCAACGGACTGTGCGTCTCCACCGGCGTCGTCGAAGGCGCCTGCAAGTCCGTCATCGGTAACCGCCTCAAGCGCGGCGGCATGCATTGGACCGTCGACGGTGCCAATGCCATCATCGCCCTGCGATGCGCCATTGTCAGCAACCGCTTCGACGACGACTGGGAGCGTCAAGCGTCCCCAACCTGATCGCTCGCCACACATCTGACGTACACCCCGCCTGGACCAGCGACTTGACCCAGCAGGAAAACAGCACCCACCAGAGCAGGACGAACCCGACTGTGGCGCCGAGCGTCGCCGTCAACAGAATCTCGCCGGAGCCGACGATGGATCCGGATACGATGATCCCCGGCCCGAGATAGCGCAGGCGCCCGAACAGGCTCGTTGGCGGTTCCCTGGTCCGGCCGGACTGTATCGTGTACGGGTCGTCAGTCATGTGGGGCGTTGTGGAATGCCCGGATACGCAGGCTGGCTGTGGGAAAATGGGGCCGGTTTGCGTCGCGCCAGGCTCCCCTTGCCATGCCGGGGACAGGCATGCAGCCGGCGACCGTCAGGATGACGGACCGTCTGTAAAGCCGCCATGTTGCAGGGTCGAGTGATAACGCACGAGCCGCAAGGCGCCGTCGGCTTCCAACCAGATCGCCGTGAAATACGCGGCGATCTCCCGGTACCAGCGGCCTTCCCGGATGTCTGGCGCGTTGATCCACCTCGCGGCCTCGGGCCCCAGGACAGCGCCCACACGTGCGATCCCCGTCGCGACCGCCACATCCCCATAGCGCGCGATCGTCACGTCTTCGAAGTCCAGGCGTTTGTAGAGCTGCTCACCGCCCGCACGCATCCGCTTGACAAAGCGGCTGCCCGGCTCGATTGCGCCGTGCGCGTGGACGTATTCGAAACCATGCCCAAGCAGGCGTTCCAGCGCGTCGGCGACGCCGTCCTTCACGCAGCGCGCGAATTCCTGCATGCCGGCCAGCACGTCATCACGGTTCGATCCGGCCATCGCTACTCTCGTTCAACCGTGACGGCAACGTGTCCCGCGCCGGAGAATCGCGTGTCGCCCTGGCCGTAGGCCGGATTCTCCACAACGACTGCGTGCGCGCCCGGCTCGAGCAGTGACGCAGGAATCGTCGCGGAGATCCGGCCGGGCGATTCCCACGACGTTTTCAGCTTGACTCCGTTCCATCGGACCAGGGAACGCGGCGTAAAGCCGGTGCCGGAGAGAGTCAGCACGGTGGTTCCCGTCGCCACGGGCAGATTCTGGGGCGACACCTCCCGTAATACCGGAGGCGGGGCGGCAAGCGTTGCGGCCGGAAGGTCCGTGCGGGGCAGGGGATTCTGAAACCCGGGAGCGCCTGGCGGGGATCTCGGCAAGCCACATCTACAATCTGCGGGCATCCCGGACCTACCGCACACAGCGCACGGTGGTGGCGCGGACGAAGGCGAGCGCGGTGGCGGTGGGCGTGCGCCGCGCGCCGCCGCCCGGTGGCCGGCCGGGCTTCCTGCGCGTCGACACCGTGCACCAGGGCGACCGCGACGGCGCCAAGGGCGTGTACCTGGTCAACATCGTCGACCAGGTCACGCAGTACGAGTACGTCGGCGCGGTCGAGAACATCTCCGAGCGCTTCCTGGTGCCGCTGCTCTAAGCCCTGCTCGACCTGTTCCCGTTCGCCGTCGTCGGCTTCCACGCCGACAACGGCTCCGAGTACGTCAACCACACCGTGGCGGCGCTGCTCAGCAAGCTGCACGTGCGCGACTTCACCAAGTCCCGACCGCGGCGCTCCACCGACAACGCCTTGGTCGAGGGCAAGAACGCCAGCGTCGTGCGCCGCTTCCTCGGCCACGAGCACATCCCGCGGCGCTTCGCGCCCCTGGTCGACGCGTTCGTACGGCAGCACCTGTCGCCGTACCTCAACTACCACCGGCCCTGCCTGTTCGCCACCGAGCGCAAAGGCGCCAACGGTCGCGTCAAGCGCGTCTACCGGCCCCAGGACGTGCAAACGCCCTACGCCAAGCTGCGCTCGCTAGCCGACGCCGAGGCATGCCTGAAGCCCGGCGTCTGCTTCGCGGACCTCGACGCGCAGGCACACGCCATGAGCGACCTGCAGACCGTCAGGGCCGTCAACACCGCCCGCGACCGGCTGTTCCAAAGCATCGCCGCGGCCGCGCCCGCCGTCGCCTGATGGAACGGCTTCGAATGGCCCGGCGCCGCGTTTACCACCGCCTGACCACCGCCGCTTTATTGTCTGAGGGGATCGCGACCGTGGACAGCCCGTGGGAAACGCTACTCGGCAACATCGACCTCTGCGCGCTTCAGCCGCCAACTCTCGGCGACTGCTCCGTGCCCTACCACAAACCTTCCGCGGATCCCCGGATCATAGGCTCATCTTCTTATTGGAATACGCTCCGCGCGCGCCGGCGCGCGTCGTCCCAGCCGATCCAGGCGTCGCGAGCCCGTAGCCGCCGTGTCGAGGCCCTATGCGCGGACGGACCTGCTGGAAAGGCGTCGCGAGCTGATGGAGGACTGGAGCGCCTATCGCGTCGACGATGCCGGTGAACCCGTCCAGCTTGGGCCGCCGCACCGGCTTCGTCCGCCGGTATCCCGGCGGCGCCGAGTAGCTCAGCATCTTCTTCACCGTCCGGCGGTCGATGCCGAATCGACGGCCCCCTCGTGATGGCTCAGACCCTCGTCGACAATCGCCAGTCGAACCGCCGCATAGAGCTCCACGCCGTACATCCCCCGCCCCTCGCCACAACCGACAAAGGGCCATAGGTGGCGCATTTTTGCGCCGCCGCGACCGGACCGCCCAGTCGCTCCGCGTGGAGCATTATTCCTCCGCCGTTAACAGGCTGCCATGGTCGTGGCCAGGGGTGGCTTCGCCTTGTGGGGAAGGGCAAGTAAAGAGGCGTACAAATCGGGGATTTTTATTCCCTCAGGCATGCCGATTCCGGATGGTTCTGTGGCCGCCCGAGCACCGCAGGCCCAAAACGGCGGAAGGAACCATCCGATCTCCCTCCCCGAGGGCGTCTGGCGCTTTCCGCGAACCGACGAACCGGTCCGTGAACTGGCGATCTTCTCGAACAGCCTTTCCCAATCGATATCGGTGTTGCTGTTCGATGATGCTCCCGCGATCTCCTCGGTAGAAGAGCCCGGCGAATGGGATACATATGATCAGTTCCAATTGTGGAACAGCCAATCCGACCCAGTGGAAAGTTAGGGAAACCAAGGCCCCGCGGCTCTTCATGCTGCGGGGGCACGCCTGCAAATCATGATCCTTCGAACCACCTCCACATTCATCACCAACGCGACAACACCCAGTGTTACAAGAGGCAGGTTCAAGAGGGCGCCGAGGAAAATGACGAACACCCGCACGTCCCGGCCCAACCGAAAGTATGAGGCGCCTTGAAGTCTTTGCGCCATCAATCCGTCATACTTGTCTGCCGTATAGCTATTCAGGAAAGACCCGACAATCGCGGCGAACCCTAGCAAGACGGATAGGTTCGTGCCGGACGTGGCAAATTGGTGCCACATCAAGCCGAACAACAGAATGGCGTCGGCATACCGGTCGAGGACCGCGTCGAACCAGCCGCCAAACTCGCTTTGGGAGCATTTCAACCGGGCGATCTCGCCATCGCAACCGTCTATGACCGAGGCCAGTTGAGCCAGCGCGCCACCGGCGGCCAGAGCAGGATAGCCGCTCATAGCCATCAATCCCGCGCCAACGCACGACAGCATCCACGAGATCAGAGAAATTTGGTTGGGCGTCACCGTCGTGCGCACCAGATAGCGACTGAGCCACCGGGAAACTGGCCGATTGAGATGGCGCGCCACCGGCCCGTCTCGGGTCTTGCGGCCCTGGTCGCGCATCAGACGTCGTTCGGCTTCACGCAATGCGTCGGGCGTGTCCACGTCGAGCCACGGCATTCCCGTCACGTCGACGGTTCTCGCGCGGCCTTCGCCCGCCAGTTCCCTGAGCCCGTCGGAAAGCCCATGCTCGTTCCCTGCCGCCGCGCGCTCGAGACCCTCGAACAGGCCGGACGTACAAAGCAGGACCCCGGTGTCGCCGGCGTCCCAATCGTGAAGCGTCTTTTCGATCTCATGAATGCGTCCGTCGTCGATCTTGACGCGCGTGACGTCTTCGAGATCGAAGATGCCATCCTTGTCGCGGTCCACGGCGAGGCACATTTCCCCTGGTGCGGGTGAATCGTCAGCCAGGGCGCGGGCGATCCCGGGATCGAACAGATGATCGATCATGACCAGGAAGAAGGGCGCCTCGCCGGTGCGACCCTTGGCGGCCAGGGCGCTGGCACCGTTGCCCTGCTCCCAGCCCTCGGCTTCGACGAAGTCAATTCTGACGCCGCGACGCCGGGCGATATCGGAAAAATGGGCCCTGACCGTTTCGGCCTCATGACCCAGGGTGATGAGGAACCGCCGGATACCGATTTCCCGCAATGTGCAGACGACCCGTTCCGCCAGGCTCAGTCCGAGCACCCTGGTCATGGGTTTGGGTGTCTTGGTGGGCGGTCGAAGCCGCGATCCCAAACCGGCGGCCAGGATCAGCGCAACCTCCGGTGTCGCGTTGGTCACGTCAGTGTCTTCTATGGCTCAAGACATCCACGATTTCATCGCACAATTCCCGGCTCGACGTCGCAATCAGGCAGAGGCTGTCGGTCAAGTTTTCCGGTGCCGCCAAGGCCGCGCCATCAAGGCCGACAACCCAGCCCCCCGCCTCGATCACCAACCGTGTGGCGGCGAGGTAGCTTTCCGCTGTCAAACGGCCACGCACGTCCACATGGGCGTCAGTCGCGCCCGTAGCGACCAAGGAGAGGGCGCGCGACGCGCAACCGTAGCACCGCACGCCCGTGGCGGCGGCCATCAGGCGGGCAAGGCCCGGCGACGGAGAATGATGGTTGAGTTCGACCGAAATCATGGCCCCGGCGACATCACGGACGTCGGAAGTCCGAAGGCGTTCCTGCCCGTGCCAGGCGCCGGAGCCCTTGATGGCGATCAGGGGTGTTTCTTCTTCAATCTGACCGACCAGGGCCGCCTCGACCCAATCTGGATGCAAGGGGGCGTCGATCGGCAGTACGGCGCAGGACAGGGCCGACAATGGCAGCCCCAGCGCCCAATTGTCGGACCCGTCCACGGGATCGAGGACGAGGCGATGTCGCGGCGCGCCGGGACCGATTTCCTGGCGCCCGCTCTCCTCGGAATCAACGACGACCGGCAACTGGAGCTTACGAAGGACATCCAAAGCCGCGTCGTTGGCGGCAAGGTCGAACAACTTGACGTCGTCGCCTTTCGCGTTCCTGGCGCCGCTTCCCACGCGCACCGATTCCATGACCGCTTCCCGCACTCGGCGGTGAAGCATGAGCAGCCGCTCCACCCAGGGCGAGTCAACGTTCCGGGCGATGGGGGGCACTGCCCGAAGCGTTGTCGGCAATCTGGTCGTCGACCCTATTCACCAACGACCGCTTGAGATGTCTCCTCGTCGGCATCTTTCCCTTGGATGAACGCGTCGCACGACTCGCAAGCAACCGAATCGCGCATCTGCTTGGGGGGGAATCGGCCGGTGGACTTCCGGTCGGCCGATCGCGCGGACGCCTACGAGTTCGTTCGTCGGACGCTGGTGCGGTTCCGTTATGGCGCTCTGGACAAGCCTTCGAAGGGGCTGTTGAAGGAGTTTCTGGGCAAGGTGACGGGTCTGTCGCGGGCGCAACTGACGCGGCTGATCGGCCAGTACCGGGCAACCGGGCGCATCGAGGACCGCCGCCGCGGCCCGACGCGGCCGTTTGAGCGGCGCTACGTGGTCGCCGACATTCGTCTGCTCGCGGAGGTCGACGGGATCCTCGGCGGGCTGTGCGGCCCGGCGACGCGGCGGGTGCTGCAACGCCAGTTCGAGGTCTTCGGCGACCTCCGCTTCGAGCGCTTGGCGGGGCTGTCGAACAGCCACCTCTACCGGCTGCGGCAGACCACGACGTACCGGCGCCAGCGCACGACCACGACCAAGACGCGGCCGGTCCAGGTCGCCATCGGCGAGCGCCGCAAGCCGCACCCCGGCGGTCGGCCCGGTTTCCTGCGCGTCGACTCCGTCCACCAGGGCGACCTCGATGGCGAGAAGGGCATCTGCCTGGTCAACGTCGTCGACGAGGTTTCCCAGTGCGAGTTCGTCGGCGCCGTCGAGGCCATCTCCGAGGCCTTCCTGCTGCCCGTCCTGGAGAGGCTCATCGACGCCTTCCCCTTCCGGATCATGGGCTTCCACACAGACAATGGCTCGGAGTACATCAACCACCGGACCGCCCGGCTGCTCGACAAGCTCCACGTCGAGGAGTTCACCAAGTCCCGCCCTCGGCGCTCCAACGACAACGCGTTGGTCGAGAGCAAGAACGGCACCGTGGTCCGGCGCCATCTCGGCCACGCCCACATCCCCCGGCGCCACGCGGCGCGCGTCAACGACTTCACGCACCACGTGTTGTCGCCGTTCCTCAACTACCACCGGCCCTGCCACTTCCCCGTCGAGACCGTCGGCGACGACGGCCGGACGACCAAGCGCTACCCCTACGCCAACGTCGCCACGCCTACGACAAGCTCAAGTCGCTCGACCACGCCGAGCGCTTCCTCAAGCCCGGCGTCTCCTTCGCCGAACTCGACGCCTTCGCCCTCTCGGTCAGCGAACTCGACGCCGCCGCCGCCGTCAACGCCGCCCGTGCCGAGATGTTCCGCGCCATCGCGCGCGACGAGGCCGAAGTCGCGTGACCAACCCCGCGTGGTCGCGCTCCGCCGCCGGGGGATCGACGCGGATCGGGTTTGGTGCCTGGGGAGAGACTCGAACTCTCACAGGGTTGCCCCTACCAGATTTTGAGTCCCCGCCGACGGCGTCGGTGGGCGCGCGTAGCGCCAGACGACCTGCGCGGATCGGGTTTAGTGCCTGGGGAGAGACTCGAACTCTCACAGGGTTACCCCTACCAGATTTTGAGTCCCCGCCGACGGCGTCGGTGGGCGCGCGTAGCGCCAGACGACCTGCGCGGATCGGGTTTGGTGCCTGGGGAGAGACTCGAACTCTCACAGGGTTGCCCCTACCAGATTTTGAGTCTGGCGCGTCTACCAATTTCGCCACCCAGGCAGGTGGCGGCAGTCAGGCTGCCTTGCGCAGCAGGCTGCCGTTGCGAAGGGCAAGGAATGTAGCGGTGGCCTGCCGGTGGGTCAACGGGGGGCGTGGCGACCGAGCCATGGCCGTCAAGGGCATCCTCACGGAAACCGGAACGCCCGGTCCCACCGCAGCGTTCCGTCGAAGTCCACCTTGAACAGGTCGTGGTTGCCCATTGCCTTCCACCCCTCCCAGCCGAACGAGGGGTCCAGCGCGTTCAGGAAGAGCGCGAGGGCGTTGTCGTGCGAACTGACCAGCAGCGTGCCGGCGTGGCTCGACGCCAGCCGGGTGACGCAGTCGACGATGCGCCGCCGGCACGTCCGGCTCGACTCGCCGCCGGGCAGCGCGTAGTCGAAGTCCTCCCAACTTCGCCGGAGCGGCTCTTCGAAGTTGTCGATCCGCTGCGCGCTGAGCGTACGCTCGCGCAGGTCCGGTTCGATCTCGATGGGCAGCTGCCGGGCCTCCCAGAAGGGCCGCACGGTGGCGACCGCCCGCACGAATGGGCTCGAGCAGACGCGTGCGATGTCCAGTCCGGACAGGTGCGTCGCCCATCTCCGCGCCTGGTCCGCTCCTTGCCGGGACAGCGGCCAGTCGGGCTCCGGAAGGTCCCTGCTGGGCGCGCTCTCGGCGTGGCGCAGGAGGTAGATGGTGTGGGCGGGCGCGGTCACGGAAGTGGGGGCAGGGGGCGAGGAGCGGAGGATGGTTGCACGGCCCGGGGTCGTCAACCCACCCTCGAGGGAAACGGGTATGCATCCAGGGTTCGGCGCGGCAAAGTCGCCGCGGGTAGAATGCCCACTCGTTGGTCGGTCAAGCCAATGCACCGCTCGGACTTCCAATACGACCTGCCCAAGGGCCTCATCGCCCAGGCCCCCCTGGCCGAGCGCTCTGCGAGCCGCTTGCTGGTACTCGAAGAGGCGGGCGCGGCGCATCGGGCCTTCGCCGACATCGTCGATCTCCTGCGCCCGGGGGACGTGCTCGTCGTCAACGACACCCGGGTCGTGAAGGCCCGCCTGTTCGCGACCAAGGACTCCGGCGGGCGCGCCGAGATTCTCGTGGAGCGGATCGAGACGGATCGGGAGGCCCTGTGCCAGGTGCGGGCCAGCAAGGCGCTGCAGGCGGGACGGGCGCTCTCGGTGGATGGCAGGGCGGTGTCCGTCGTGGCGCGGTGCGGCCAGTTCTACCGGCTGCGCTTCGAAGAAGCAGTCTGGACGTTCCTCGAAGCGCACGGGCACGTACCGCTGCCGCCGTATGTCGACCGACCGGCCGGCCGTGAGGACGAGCGACGCTACCAGACCGTATACGCTCACCGGCCCGGCGCCGTCGCCGCTCCGACGGCCGGATTGCACTTCGACGAGGGGCTGCTGCGCCGCATCGAGGAGCAGGGGGTCCGGATCGAGCGGGTAACGTTGCACGTGGGCGCGGGGACGTTCCAGCCGGTGCGCACCGAAGACCTCTCCGGGCACGTGATGCACGAGGAACGCTTCGAGGTTCCCGCGGCGACGGCTCGTGCGATCGGTGCCTGCCGCGGTCGGGTCGTGGCGGTCGGCACCACGGTGGTGCGGACTCTGGAGTCCGCGTCGGACGAGGCCGGCGAGGTACGCAGCGGCCCCGGAACGACCGCTCTCTTCATCACGCCGGGGTACGACTTCAAGGTGGTCGACGCGCTCGTCACCAACTTCCACCTGCCGGAGTCGACCCTGATCATGCTGGTCGCCGCCTTCGCGGGATACGATCGGGTGATGGACGCGTACCGGGAGGCCGTGGCGGACGAATACCGCTTCTTCAGCTATGGCGACGCGATGTTCTGCGAACGGGCGGCGCAGGTCCTGCCGTCATGAGCGAGCGAGTCGGCACGGCGCCGCCAGCGCGGCGGGAACCCGGCTTCGAAGTCCTGGCGACCGACGGGGCGGCGCGTCGTGGACGGCTCCGCACCGCGAGAGGCGACGTGGAGACGCCCGTGTTCATGCCCTGCGGCACCTACGGTACCGTCAAGGCGATGACGCCGGAGGCGCTCGGCGCCGCCGGCACGCAGATGCTCCTCGGCAACACCTTCCACCTGATGCTGCGCCCGGGCGACGCGGCCGTGCGGGACCTCGGCGGCCTGCACGCGTTCATGCAGTGGCCGGGTCCCATCCTCACGGACTCCGGCGGCTTCCAGGTCTTCAGCCTGGCGGACCTGCGACAGATGGACGAGCAGGGCGTGTCGTTCCGCTCTCCGATCGATGGGAGCGCGGTATACCTGTCGCCGGAACGCTCGATCGAGGCGCAGCACAATCTCGGCGCAGATGTCGTGATGGCGTTCGACGAGTGCACGCCGTACCCCGCGACGCGCGAGGCGGCCGCCACGTCGATGCGGCTTTCGATGCGGTGGGCGGAACGCAGCCGTGCGGCCCATGCGGGAGGTTCCGGGGCGCTCTTCGGGATCGTGCAGGGCGGCATGTACGAGGACCTGCGCCGCGAGAGCCTCGACATGCTCACGGAGATGGGATTCCCCGGCTATGCCATCGGCGGGCTGTCCGTGGGCGAGCCGAAAGAAGAGATGGACCGCGTGCTCGACGCGCTGCTGTCGCACATGCCGGGCGCGCGCCCGCGGTACCTGATGGGCGTCGGCACGCCGGAGGATCTCGTGCGCAACGTGGCGCGGGGCGTGGACCTCTTCGACTGCGTCCTGCCGACCCGCAACGCCCGCAACGGCTACGCCTTCACGTCGGCCGGCGTCGTGAAGATCCGCAACGCGACGCACCGCGCCTCGGACCGGCCGCTCGATCCCCGCTGTGGGTGTCCCACTTGCGCGAAGTTCTCGCGCGCGTACCTGCATCACCTCGACCGATGCCGCGAAATCCTCGGCGCCATCCTCATGACGACCCACAATCTGCACTATTACCACGGGCTGATGGCTCAATTGCGCGCCGCCATCGAACGGGGTACATTGCGTGCCCTCGTCGAGACCCTCGCGGACGGTTGGAACCCCAGCAGTGAATTTCCTTGAAACAGTCGCCCATGCGGCCGAGGACGGGGCGTCCCGCGGCTTCGGCTACATGGACCTGCTGCTCATCGGCGGGTTCGTGGCGATCTTCTACTTCCTGCTGTGGCGGCCGCAGAGCAAGCGTCGCAAGGAACACCAATCCCTGGTGGGGGGCCTCTCCAAGGGCGACGAAGTCATCACCTCCGGCGGCGTGGCCGGGCAGATCACCAAGGTCGACGACGACTTCGTCAAGGTCCGCGTTGCGAACAACGTGGAACTGCGCGTGCAGAAGAGTGCCGTGAGCGCGACCCTGCCGAAGGGAACGCTCAAGGCGCTCGACGACTAGCGGAGGCGGGCAAGCAAGCGCCCCATGGCTGACCGCGGCGTCATCGGCCAGAACCTGTTCGGCACCCGCGACCCCGGGCGTGGGCCGCTCAATCGCTATCCCCTGTGGCGCTACCTGCTGGTCCTTTCGGTGGTGGTGCTCGGGCTCGTCTACGCCACCCCGAACCTGTTCCCGCCGGACTACGCGCTGCAGCTCTCCCCGGACAACTCCGAGCAGCGCATGGACGATGCGTTCGTCGCCGACGTCGTCGTGGCGCTCGAAGATGCCGGAGTGACGGTGCTCGGCAGCGAGCTGATGCCGCGCGGGGCGTTGATCCGCGTCGGCTCGAACGACGACCAGTTGCGTGGGCGCGCGGCACTCGACGCCGCGCTGAACCCGGCCGGGGAGGTCCGCGCCTTCGTCGTCGCCCTGAACCTTGCTTCCACGACGCCCGGTTGGCTGGAGAGCATCGGGGGCAAGCCGATGACGAAGGGCCTCGACCTGTCCGGAGGCATTCACTTTGTCCTCGAGGTGGACGTGGAAAGCGCTCTCGCCAAGCGGCTCGAGGACGATGCGGAGAACGTGCGAGTGCGCCTGCGGGAGGAGCGCATCCGCTACCTCCGCACGGGTGAGATGGTGCGCGACAATGCGATCCGCCTCGGCTTCGCGGATGCCGCGCTGCGCGACCGGGCGCTCGAGGTCCTGGCCGAGGATTATCCGCAGCCGAACTACCGGACGAGCGATGTCGAGGTGGGCGGGCGGCCGGGACTCGTGATCGAGATCGACCCGGCGCAGATCGCAGACATCGAGGACTACGCCATCAACCAGAACATGGTGAGTCTGCGCAACCGCGTGAACGAGATCGGCGTCTCCGAACCCCTGGTGCAGCGCCTCGGGCGGAACCGCATCGTGGTGGACCTGCCCGGCGTGCAGGACGCCTCCGCCGCCAAGCGCATCCTCGACAAGTTCGCGAACCTGGAGTTCCACCTGCTCGCAATGCCGGACGACCGGCCCTCGGAAATCGACGAGATGCTCTACGAGGGGCGCATGCGCAGGCTCCAGAGAAGCATCATCGTCACCGGCGACCGGGTGACCAACGCGAAGCAGGGATACGATCCGCAGACCTCGCTGCCGCAGGTGAACATCACCCTCGACAGTATCGGCGGCGAGCGCATGCACGACGCCACGGCGCCCAATGTCGGGCACTCGATGGCGATCGTCTTCATCGAGCAGAAACCGGTGAAGCAGGCCGACGGCTCGGTGATCGTGCGCAACGACCGGCGCCTCATCAGCGTCGCAACCATCCAGGCGCCACTCGGCTACAACTTCCGCATCACGGGGCTGTCGGGCCGCGAGGCGCAGGAACTGGCGCTGCTGCTGCGCGCCGGCGCGCTGGCGGCGCCGATGCGCATCGTCGAGGAGCGCACCGTCGGCGCCTCCCTCGGGGAGGAGAACATCGAGCGCGGCATGTACTCGGTGGCGGCGGGTTTCCTGCTCGTGCTGATCTTCATGCCCCTGTACTACAAGGTCTTCGGACTGATTGCGGACCTCGCGCTCACGCTGAACCTCGTCATCCTGGTCGCCGTCATGTCCCTGCTCGGCGCCACGCTGACGCTGCCGGGGATCGCCGGCATCGTCCTGACGGTCGGGATGGCGGTGGACGCCAACGTGCTGGTCTTCTCGCGGATTCGCGAGGAGCAGCAGCGCGTGTCCCCCCAGCGTGCGATCCAGGCGGGTTACGACCGGGCTTTCCTCACGATCCTCGACGCCAACGTGACGACGCTGTTCGTGGCGCTGATCCTGCTGTCGATCGGCAGCGGCCCGGTGGCCGGCTTCGCGGTGACGTTGGCCATCGGCATCGTCACGTCGATGTTCACGGCGATCATGGGTTCGCGCGCGGTCGTGAACCTCGTCTACGGCGGCCGCCGCGTCGAGGCACTGGCCATCTGATGAAGACGCCGAACTTCGACTTCATGGGCGCCCGGCTGATCGCCACCGCGGTCTCCGGCGTATTGATCGTCGTGTCGATCGGCGCCATCGTCATCGCCGGTCTCAATCGGGGCCTCGACTTCACGGGGGGAGCGCTCGTGGAAGTCGGCTTCGGCGCGGCGGCCGAGCTGCCCGCCGTGCGGCAGCAACTTGGGGAGAGCGGTTTCGACAACGCGGTCGTGCAGAGCTTCGGCGCCGAGACCGAGGTGCTCATCCGCGTGCCGCCACGTGCGGACCGCGATCAGTCCACGACCGGTGACGAGATCCTCGCGGCGCTTCGGGGCGTCTGGCCGGAGGTCGTGTCGCGCCGTTCGGAAGTGGTCGGTCCCTCGGTGGGCGAAGAGCTGACGGAGCAGGGCGGCATCGCGATGCTGGTGGCGCTCGCGGTGGTGATGATCTACATCATGTTCCGCTTCACCGGGAAGTTTGCCGTCGGAGCCGTCGCCGCCCTGGTGCACGACGTCGTGGTCACCCTCGGCGCGTTCGCCCTCTTCCGCTGGACGTTCAACCTGGCGGAACTCGCCGCCGTGCTCGCCGTGATCGGCTACTCCCTCAACGACACGATCGTCGTCTCGGACCGCATCCGCGAGAACTTCCGCATCGTACGCCGCGGCAAACCGGTGGAGATCGTGAACCGCTCCCTGAACGAGACGCTCGGACGCACGTTGGTGACGTCGTTGACCACGTTGCTCGTGCTGGTCGCGCTCCTCGCGGCCGGCGGCGAGCAGATCCGCGGTTTTGCGACCGCGCTCACCATCGGCGTCGTGGTCGGAACGTATTCCTCGATCTACGTCGCCGCCAACATGCTGCTGGCCCTCGGGGTGACCAAGGAGGACCTCATGCTGCCGGAGAAGGAAGCGGCGGATCCGTCACCCTGACGGGCTCAGGATGCCGCGGTCGCCCGCGTTGGAGCCGTGCACGCATTCGGCACGGGCCGCCACAAGGGCGGCCCCTACGGGCGCTGCGCCTCGCGGCGAGTTGACCGAGCGATCAGGAACGAAGCCCATCAGTACTTGCGGCCCTCCTCAATCATCTCACGGACAGAGAGTCCCCCCAGCGTGTGACGATGCTGAAAGGCCGGTAGACCCTCGATAGCGACGCGGATCTTCTCGGTATCGGACTTGCGAACGGGGATGAACTCGGCGACGGGATGACCGTGCTTCGTGATCGTGAAGGAAGCGCCCTTGCTGACTTGGTCCAGCAGCTTCGGAAGATGGGTGTTGGCCTCGAAGGCTCCGACTTCGGTCATGGCTACCCCTTCGCCAGCACCTCATCCCCGCTCCGCTGCACGGCCCCGCGCAGGATCCTCATCACCTGGCGAAACGTCAACGGGTTCGCGGCCACCAGGTTGCCGGTCTCCATGAAGCGGTCGCCGCCGGCGATGTCGCCGACGAGCCCGCCGGCCTCGCGCACGATGACGGTACCGGCCGCCATGTCCCAGGGCTTCAGACCGATCTGGAAGAAGGCATCGGTGCGGCCGGCGGCCACGTAGGCGAGGTCCAGCGCCGCCGAGCCCATGGTACGGATGGACCGGCAGGCGGCGCGGCAGTTGTGCAGCATGTCCGAGTAGGTGTCGAGGTGCGCTTCGAGCTTCGCGTAGGGGAGGCCGGTAGCGACGATCGCGCGATCGAAGTCGCGGGTATTGGCTACGCGGATGCGCCGGTCGTTCAGGCGTGCGCCCGCGCCCCGTGTCGCCGAGAACTCCTCGTTGTGCACCGGGTCGACGATCACGCCATGCTCCAGCACCGAGCCTCGCCGGACAGCGATGGACACGCAGAAATGCGGGATGCCGGCGAGGAAGTTGGTGGTGCCGTCGAGCGGGTCGATGATCCAGGTGTATTCCGCATCGGGGCGCGCCGCACCGCGTTCCTCGCCGAGTACGCCGTGCTCGGGATAGGCGCGCATGATGGTGTCGATGATGGCGTCCTCGGCGGCGCGGTCGATCTCGGAGACGAGGTCGTTCTTGGCCTTCTCCTCGACCTTGAGCGTCGTCGGGCGATCCATCGAGCGGAGCACGATCCGTCCGGCACGCCGCGCCGCACGCAACGCGATATTGACCATGGGGTGCATGATGCCGGGGCATTCCGGGAGCGGAACGCTATGCTATCACCGTCTTTCGGAGTCGGGCGGAAAGCCATGGGAGAGGTCCGGATCGTGCTGGTGGAGCCCAGCCATCCCGGCAACATCGGCGGCGCGGCGCGCGCCATGAAGACGATGGGCCTGCGTTCGCTGTACCTCGTGCGCCCGCGGCGCTTTCCGGACCCCCAGGCCGACTGGCGGGCATCGCAGGCGGTCGATGTGGTGGCTGCGGCGGTCGTGGTGGAGAGTCTCGACGAGGCCATAGGCGACTGCGCGCTGGCGATCGGCACGAGCACCCGTGAACGGCGCATCCCCTGGCCCCAGGCGGACGCCGCGACGGTAGCGGCCCGGCTTGCGGCCGAGGGTGACGAGCAACCGGTGGCGATTCTCTTCGGGCGCGAGACGAGCGGCCTGACCAACGAGGAACTGCAACGCTGCCAGTTGCACCTGACGATCCCGGCGCATCCGGAGTATCCGTCGCTCAATCTCGCGATGGCGGTGCAGGTGGTCTGCTACGAACTCTTCAAGGCGCGCAGCGGCGCGGACGCGCCGGCGACGTCGGACCGCCGGCTCGCCACCGTGGACGAACTCGAAGCGCTGTTCGCACACCTCGAGACGGCGCTGCTGCGTATCGGCTTCCTCAACCCGCGCGCCCCGCGTCAGGCGATGACCCGCCTGCGGCGCATGTTCGGACGGGTGGCCCTCGACGAGACGGAGCTCGGCATGCTGCGGGGCATGCTGACGCACATGGAATCGGTGTCGGAGCATGGTCAGGCTGAGAGAGATGGATGATAATCCCGCTCGTCGCCTGATCCGTCGGCGGTCGCTCGTGGGTGACAGATCAGTTGACGCGGACCTTGGAGATGTTTGAATCAGCTGAGAGTTGCGGATATGGCAGCAAGTCGGTAGGGGGAGTTTGTCATGCTAAACCACGTAAGACTCAAGAACTTCAAAGCATGGAAAGAAGCCGACTTGGCCCTTGGCAAGGTGACAGGATTTTTCGGAGCCAACAGCGCCGGTAAGAGTAGTCTTCTTCAACTACTTCTGTTGCTCAAGCAGACTAGGAATGCCACAGACCGAGGCTTGGTGCTGGATTTTGGGGGGCCAGACGACATGGTTAACTTGGGCACGTTCGAAGACGTCGTGCATCAGCACGGTGCCGAAGAGCGAATCGAGTGGCTCTTGGATTGGAGTCTTGCGGAAGAACTGAAGGTCAATGACCCCACGAGACCACGGGCGAGAGTGCTTTTCCAGGACGATCATCTGTCGACGCGATGTGAGGTGGGGGCGAGGCAGATCGGGCGCCACTTCAGCCCTTGGCCCTACGAGATGGCTTACGGCTTTAGTGGAATCGAGTTCGTACTCCGACCTCAGTCTGGTTCGGATACGAAATTCGCGCTGGTGACCGAAGGGGAGGGTGATTTTAACTTCGTTCGCAATGTGGGCCGTCCTTGGCCGCTTCCGCGTCCTGTCAAGACCCACCTATTTCCGAACGAGGTCAGGAGCTTTTTTCAGAATGCGGATTTTCTAGGTGACTTCGAATTAGCCTATGAGAAGCTCATGGACTCGATCTACTATCTCGGTCCATTGCGCGAGTACCAAAAAAGGGAATACCACTGGGGAGGATCGAGTCCGGAGGACGTCGGCCGGCGTGGGGAACGGACGGTCGACGCGATACTCGCGGCCACAAGGGATCTTGAAATGAGAAGCCTCGGGTTCAGGAAACGGCGAAAATCCTTTCAGGAGATGATCGCCTATTGGTTGAACGAACTCGGGATGATACACAGCTTTCATCTTGACGAGATCGCCAAGGGTACCAACCTCTACCGCGCAGAAGTTCGGACCTCCGCCTCCGGCGCACAAACTGCGTTGACCGACGTTGGCTTCGGCGTATCGCAGGTCCTCCCGGCGCTGGTCTTGCTCTACTACGTCCCGGAGGGCGCTACGGTGCTTATGGAACAGCCGGAAATTCACCTTCATCCAGCTGTGCAGGCCGGATTGGCTGACGTCATGCTTAACGTCGCACGCACGCGGGATGTCCAGATTGTGCTCGAGAGCCACAGTGAGCATCTAATGCGACGTCTGCAACGTCGAGTGGCAGAGGAGGGGGCGTCTGCGGAGGAGGTGAAGCTGTACTTCGTTTCCATGGAGGGTGGGGTAGCGCGGGCCAGTGACTTGGATCTCAACGAATTCGGCGAGATCGAGAACTGGCCGAAGCATTTCTTCGGCGACGAGATGGGAGAGATGGCGGCGATCGCGAAAGCCTCGCTTAGGAGGAAGGCGGGCCAATCCGCATGAAGGCGTTCGTGGTGGACACGAACGTGGCGATTGTGGCGAACGGTGGGGATCAAACTCACGCTAATATCTGCTGTCAATTGGCCTGTGCAGAGAGGCTTCACGACATCGTTGAGCGGGGGACGGTAGCAGTAGATGCGAATGGCGCCATTCTTGAGGAGTACAGTGCGCACTTGGCATTTTCGGGCAAACCTGGGGTCGGAGACGCATTCTTTAAGCATGTGTTCGATAATCAGCATCAAGGCGCGCGCGTACGTCGGACGCAGATCACTCCTTGCAGTGATGATCGCAGGGGGTTCAAAGAACTACCTGAGAATACGTTCGATGCGTCGGACCGCAAGTTCTTGGCTGTTGCTGTGGTCGCTGCCGCCATCGTGGTGAACGCAACGGACAGCGACTGGGAGGAGCACACGAGGCTCATGACCTTCCTGGCTGTAGAGGTGGATCAGCTGTGTCCGCAATACGCGCGCAAGCGCCGTTGATGGCGGAGAGTTCCGCTGGGGTGAGGTGCAGTGCTGAACGTCAAATATCCGAAGACACCATACTGGCCTTACTCCCCAGCGATCGGCCGAGACGAACGTGTGCACCCGAGTCCGGGACGGTTCGTCGGTGAACCCGTCGTGGTCACGGAGAAACTCGACGGTGGCAATACGCTGCTGCACGAGGGTAAGGTATTTGCCCGTAGCGTCTCAACGCCATCCCAGGGCGGATGGATGGCGATGGCGAAAAAACACCACGCCTGGAAGGTGCGCGAACCCGATGCCTATCTCTACGGAGAGGACATATACGGTGTCCACAGCATCGCGTATGGCCCGGTGCGTGAACAGGAGACGTTCTACGCGTTCTCGTTGCGGGATGGCCGTGGCGCGTTCGCACCGTTCGCGGAGTTGGTGGCGTATGCCAAATCACGGGACATTCCGGTCGTGCCCATCCTGTTCCAGGGGTGCTTCGCCTCGGTTTCGGACATCAGGACCTTTGTGACGCGTGCTCACGGCGAACGCTCTGTGCTAGGAGGTCTGCGCGAGGGTGTCGTATTGCGATTGGCGAGAGGATTTCCTGCGTCGGAGTTTTCCGACAACGTCTGCAAGAGTGTCCGCGTCGGTCACGTACAAAGTGATGAACACTGGACCCGTAGCTGGAGACCCTGCCAGATCGCCTC
Organism: Candidatus Azotimanducaceae bacterium; assembly: GCA_965248075.1. Lineage (GTDB taxonomy): Bacteria > Pseudomonadota > Gammaproteobacteria > Pseudomonadales > Azotimanducaceae > VXNE01. Next base: position 911,103 of record CBDFIL010000002.1, read on the forward strand.
AGACTCGGCCTGAGCGCGCCTCTGCTTCGGGCAGGTGCGAGGCAGGTGGAGCTATGGTCGAAAGTGGTGTACGGATGAGTTGAGTCGTGCGGCGTGTCTCTGCTGAAATCGGAGTTGCGAATTCACGGTTTCAGCAAGAGGAGCACACCGCACATGGGCAACGATAAAGTGGTTTCGCTGGCGGCGCCAGCATCGGTTTCCGATCCGCTCACGGATCTTCTTCGCGCTGGCGCGCGGCGGCTGATCGAGGCGGCGGTGTCGGCGGAGTTCGGGGAGTATCTGTCGGCGTTCGAGGAAGAGAAGTTGCCAGACGGTCGGCGGCGGATGGTGCGCAACGGTCATCTTCCGGAACGGCAGATTCTGACGGGGATCGGCGCAGTGGACGTTCGGGTGCCGAAGGCGCGCAGCCGGTCGGGATCGCAGGAGCCGTTCCGCTCATCGCTGGTGCCGCCGTACGTGCGCCGTAGCGCGAGCGTCGATGCGGCGGTTCCGTGGCTGTACCTGCACGGCGTATCGACGGGTCAGATGCGCGCGGCGGTGTCGGCGCTGGTGGGTGAGGAAGCGGCCCGCGGGTTGTCGGCGAACGTGGTGAGCCGCCTCAAGCGGGTGTGGGATGAGGAGTGGGACGAGGAGTATCGGGAGTGGTGCCGGCGCGATCTTGCCGACGACTGGGTGTACGTCTGGGCGGACGGTATCCACAGTGGCCTGCGCGGTGACGATGGGCGCCTGTGCGTGCTGGTGGTGATCGGCGTAAACGCCCGTGGCGACAAGCATTTCCTGGCCATCGAGGACGGGGTTCGGGAGTCCACGCAGAGCTGGCGGGAAGTGCTGCTGGGCATGCAGCAGCGCGGCTTCACGCGGCCGGCGAAGCTGGCGGTGGGCGACGGCGCGCTGGGCTTCTGGTCGGCGCTGTCGGAGGTCTATCCGCAGACCCGCAGCCAGCGCTGCTGGATGCACAAGTCCGGTAACGTCCTCAACTACTTCCCCAAGTCGGGCCAGGCGAAGGCGAAGCAGGGCCTGCAGGAGATCTGGATGGCCGAGACCCGGGCCCAGGCCGAGCGCGCGTTCGACGACTGGATCGAACGCTACGAAGACAAGTACCCCAAGGCCACCGCGTGCCTGGCGCGTGATCGCGAGCAGCTGCTGGCCTTCTACGACTTCCCCGCCGCGCACTGGACGCATCTGCGCACGACCAACGTGATCGAGTCGGCGTTCGCCACCATCCGCCATCGGAGCTCGCGGGCGAAGGGCTGCGTCACGCGCCGGACGATGCTCTCGATGATCTACAAGATGGGCATGAGCGCCGAGAAGTCCTGGCGACGACTACGCGGCTTCCGGCAGCTCGGCAAAGTGATCGAGGGGGTCAAGTTCAACGACGGTATCGAGGTCATCGAGGACAGCAGGGCCGTCGCATGACCAACCCTCCGTACACCAGATTTGACAATAGCTCAGGCAGGTGCGGTGGGACACTGGAATGGTGCAGCGCGGTATTGCATACTTCCCACCGGTTTTCGCGGCCTGGGTCGTAGATCATGCGGCTGACAACGAAGGGCCGTTATGCGGTAACGGCAGTGCTTGATCTGGCGCTGCACGGCGACGAGGGTCCGGTGCCCCTGGCCGACATCTCCCGACGCCAGGGCATATCGCGGCCCTACCTGGAGCAGCTCTTCGGCAAGCTGAAGCATCGTGGGCTGGTCGAAAGCGTACGCGGACCCGGCGGCGGATACCGGCTCGGGTGTCCTTTGGAACAACTGAGCGTCTCCGACATCGTCGGCGCGGTAGGCGAGGGCGTCGACGCCACGCGCTGCGGTGGGGCCGGCGATTGCCAGGACGGCGAGACATGCCTGACGCACGAACTCTGGGCCGATCTCTCCCAGCAGATCGACCTTTTTCTGAAGCGCATCACCTTCGCATCGCTCGTCGCCCGCCGCGACGTGGCCCAGGTGGCGAGACGGCAGGACGACGACAACCTGATCGACTCGCGCATGCTCTGACTGACGGCAGCGCCCCGTGACGCAGGCCAAGGCCGTCTACCTCGACTACTCCGCCACCACGCCGGTCGATCCGCGCGTGGCCCAGCGCATGAGCGGATGCCTCCTGACCGAGGGCGCATTCGGCAACCCCGCGTCGCGCAGCCACGTCTACGGGTGGCAGGCGGAGGAACTCGTCGAAGCGGCACGCGCGCAGGTCGCGTCCCTGTTCAACGCGGACCCTCGGGAAGTCGTGTGGACTTCCGGCGCGACGGAGTCCGACAACCTGGCTTTGAAGGGCGTCGTGGAGGCGGTGGGCGGACGCCACGTGGTGACCACCAGCTACGAGCACAAGGCGATCCTCGATACGTGCGCGTGGCTCGAGACCCTGGGCGTCGAGGTCACCCATGTCGATCCGGACGCCGAGGGCATCGTCCATCCGCAGGCGATTGGCGACGCATTGCGGGAGGACACGGCGCTGGTGTCCGTCATGCACGCGAACAACGAGATCGGGGTCGTCAACGACATCCGTGCCATCGGCGCCGCCTGTCGCGAACGGGGGATACCGTTTCATACGGATGCCGCCCAGAGCGCGGGCAAGATCCCACTCGACATGCGCCGTGACAACGTGGACCTGGTCAGCGTCTCCGGCCACAAGATCTACGCGCCCAAGGGCATCGGCGTGCTGCTCGTGCGTCGGGAACCGCCCCTGGCGGTCGCGGCACAGATCCACGGCGGCGGCCACGAACGCGGGATGCGCTCCGGAACGCTGGCCACGCATCAGATCGTCGGGTTGGGCGAGGCCTGCCGGATCTGCGAGGAGCAGATGGAGCGCGAGGCCGGCCGCATCCGTGCGTTGCGGGATCTGCTCTGGAAGCGTCTCGGTCAGCTGCCGGGGGTGCGGCTGAACGGGTCCGAGGAGCATCGGCTTCCCGGCACGCTGAACGTGTCTTTCGCGGATGTGGACGGAGAGACGCTCCTGCTGGCGCTCGACGATATCGCGGTTTCTAGTGGTTCCGCATGCACTTCGGCCACCGTGGAGCCGTCCTATGTGCTGAAGGTGCTTGGCGTCTCGGATGCGCTGGCCCACGCCTCGATCCGGTTCACCGTCGGCCGCTACACCTCCGAGAGCGACGTCGATTTCGCGGGGCGCCGGGTGGTCGAGGTGGTGGAGAAGCTGCGGGCCGGGCGCGTATAATGCCCCGCTCGCTCGAGGCAGGGGTTCGGGCGAGGGGCACGCTGGCGGCACGCGGCAAACGGCAAAGGGCGTGCGGTCCGTCGTCCCGCGCCTCCCTTCTTCGACGGAGAACCCAATGGCACTGGAACGCACGCTGTCGATCGTGAAGCCGGACGCCGTGGAGCGCAACATCGTCGGCGAGGTCTACTCCCGTTTCGAAAAGTCGGGCCTGCGCATCGTGGCGGCGAAGATGACGCGGCTGTCCGCGCAGGACGCCGCGGGGTTCTACGCGGAGCACAAGGGCAAGGCCTTCTACGACAACCTGTTGTCGTACATGAGTTCGGGCCCGGTGATGATCCAGGTACTCGAGGGCGAGGACGCCGTTCAGGTGAACAGACGGCTCATGGGCGCCACGGATCCGCGCGAAGCCGCGCCGGGCACCATTCGCGCCGATTTTGCCGACTCGGTGGACGCCAACGCCGTGCATGGGTCGGATTCCCCTGCGAGCGCGGCCCACGAGATCGCCTATTTCTTCTGCGACGGCGAGATCTGTCCAAGGACGTGAGGCCGCGCATGGTCAACCTCCTCGGCCTGGACCGCACAGCCCTCGAGGGGTACTTCACGGACCTCGGCGAGAAGCCGTACCGTGCCCGCATCCTGATGCGGTGGGTATACAAGCAGGGTGTTACCGATTTCGACGCCATGACGGATTTTTCGCGCGCCCTGCGCGCGCACCTCGGGGAGCACGCGGAACTGCGACCGCCGGAGGTGACGGAGTGCCGACAGTCCACGGACGGCACCACGAAGTGGTCGGTCCGTACGGATGGCGGCGATCTGGTGGAGACGGTGCTCATTCCGGATGGCGGCCGCAACACGCTATGCATCTCGTCACAGGCGGGATGCGCGCTGGACTGCGCGTTCTGCGCGACCGGCAAGCAGGGTTTCAACGGCAATCTCTCGCCCGCGGAGATCGCCGGGCAGGTCTGGCTGGCCGGACGCGAGCTCGCGCACCGGGGCGACGAGCGTGGCATCACCAACGTCGTGTTCATGGGGATGGGCGAACCGCTGCTCAACTTCGATGCGACCACGACCGTGGCCAACCTGCTCACCGACGATCATGCCTACGGGATTTCGAAACGACGCGTGACCGTGAGTACGGCCGGGGTAGTGCCGCGTATCCGCGAGCTCGCCGAGCGAACGGACTGCGCGCTCGCGGTGAGTCTGCACGCGCCGGACGACGCGCTGCGCAGCGAACTGGTGCCGCTCAACCGACGCTATCCGCTGGCGGAGTTGCTCGATGCCTGCCAGCAGTACCTTTCCGGGGTCAGCGAGAAACGCTCCGTCACCATGGAATACGCGTTGATCCGGGGCATCAACGACAGTCTCGCCCACGCGCAGGCGCTGGCGAAGCTGCTGAGGCCCATCCGCTGCAAGGTCAATCTCATTCCGTTCAACCCGTTCCCGGATTCCGGGTTCGAAAGACCGAACGAAGAGACCGTGCGGGCCTTCCAGACGAGTCTCATGAACGCCGGCTACACTGCCACGTTGCGCACAACGCGGGGTTCGGACATCGCGGCCGCATGCGGCCAACTGGTGGGCGCGGTGCGGGACCGCACCCGCCGCCGGGCGCGCATCGAGGCCCGGCAGGTCGCATGAGCGAGAACGCCGAGAGCGGGCCGGGGGCTGCACTGCGGGCGGCGCGGGAAGCGCGCGGCGCCTCCGTGGAAGACGTGGCGCAGGCCATGCACCTCCCGCGGGCGTTCATCGAGGGCCTCGAGGACAACGCGTTCTCCGCGTTGCCCGCGCCGACGTTCACGCGCGGCTACATCCGCTCCTATGCCAAGTTGCTTGGCATCGACAGCGATGTCCTGATTCGGCAGTACGGAGAGGCGATCCGGGACGAAGGCGAAGCGAAGCTGGTGGTGTCGGTCTCCAGGCGACCGTTGCGGGAGTTTCCCCAACGGAGCCCGGGTTGGGTGTTCGGGGGCGCGGTGTTCGCCGTGGCGCTCGCCGTGGCGCTGATACTGTGGTGGGCGTGGCCCGAGGAAGACGATGCGCCCGTCCAACAGACGGGCCTCGAGGTATCGCGCACGGAGCGGTCGCGCGCGCCCGATACCGCGGATCCGACCACGACGGATACCCGCGCCGAAGGGGAGGACGCATCGGTATGGCCTGTTGCGCAGGACGAACGGCGCTCCGTGGGCACGGCCCCGGCGGTGGAGATGCCAGACGAGGCTGCGCAAGCGCTGTCCAGCGGCACGCCCGATATCACCCCGACCGATCCCGAGCCCAGCCGCGCGCCGGATACCGCGGCCGGCGAGCCCGACGTGCGGCAGGACGCAGCGCCGGTCGAGCAGGATGCACCGGATGAGACTGACATCCCGGGCACTGCAGAAGACCCCCGGCCGCCCCCGCCCGCGGCTCAAGCGATTGCCGCCGATGTCCTCGAATTCTCCTTCGACGAGGATTGCTGGGTAGAGGTGTTCGACGGCGAAGGCCGCGTCCTGCACATGGACATGAGCCTGGCGGGCGAGTTCCTGCGCGTGCCGGGCACCGCGCCGTTCTCGGTGAAGCTCGGCAACGCATGGGCGACCGCGCTCGCGTTCAACGGAGCGGCCGTCGAACTGGAGCCGCACACACGGGCCAACGTCGCGAACCTGGTGCTGGAAGAGTAGCGCCATGGAACTTCGCCGGGTGCGCGGCATGCGGGACCTCTTCGCGCGCGATGCGGAGCGCGCGCGACGCGTCGAAGACGAGATCGTCGCGGCCATCCGTGCCTACGGGTACGAAGAACTGCGCCTGCCCCTGCTGGAGGCCTCGGAACTCTTCAGCCGCGGCGTCGGAGAAGCGACCGACATCGTCGAAAAGGAGATGTACACCTTCCTCGACCGCGGCGGCAAGGAGCTATCCCTGCGGCCCGAGGGCACTGCGAGCTGCGTGCGGGCCGCCGTCGAGCAGGGGCTGCTGCACCACCGCAGTCAGCGGTTCTGGTACAGCGGCCCGATGTTTCGCTACGAACGCCCGCAGAAGGGCCGTTTCCGGCAGTTCGACCAGATCGGAGCGGAGGTGTTCGGCGTGCCCGGTCCCGAGGCCGAGGCCGAACTGGTGCAGATGGTCTGGTCGATCTGGCGCGGCCTGGGGATCGACGACGGCATCGAACTCGAGATCAACACCGTCGCAGCGGGAGCGTCTCGCCAGGCGTATCGCAATGCCCTGGTGGACTTCCTGTCGCCCCGCGCCGACGCCCTGGATGCCGACAGCCGTCGCCGGCTGGCGTCAAATCCCCTGCGCATCCTCGATAGCAAGGTGCCCGCCACGCAGGCGCTGCTCGACTGGGCGCCGGCGCTTGCGGACTTCATCGATGCCGATGACCGCGCGCATTTCGATACGTTGCGCGGGTTGCTGGACCGTCTGCAACTGCCCTACCGGGTGAACCCGCGCCTGGTCAGGGGACTCGACTACTACACGCGCACGGTGTTCGAGTGGATCACCGCCGGGGTCGGCGCGCAGGATGCGGTATGCGCCGGGGGGCGCTACGATGGGCTGGTCGAGGCGCTCGGCGGGCGCGCGACGCCCGCGGCGGGCTTCGCGATCGGCGTGGACCGGGTCGTCCTGCTGGCCGGGGCCACGCACGGCGAGATCGATTATCGACCCGTGGACGCCTATTGCGTCGCGCTCGACCGTCGGTTCATGGGCCGCACGCTCGACCTGGCCCAGCGCGTGCGCGAACGCGTTCCCGGGTTGCGCGTGCGTACGGATACGGCGGGGGGCAAGCCGGCCGCGCAGTTCAGGCGCGCCGACGACAGCGGCGCGCGGTGGGCGCTGATCGTGGGCGAGGAAGAGGCCCGGTGCGACCGGGTCTCGGTAAAATGGCTCCGGGAACAGCGTCCGCAGGCGATGCTGGCCTTCGAGGAACTCGACGCGGTGTTGCGCGACTCTTGAGGACGGATCGTGGCGGATTATCTCTCGGACGAAGAACAGGTCGAGCGCATCAAGCGCTGGTGGTCGGAGAACGGCACGGCTCTGGTGGTCGGCATCGCCCTCGCCATCGGTGGCGTGGTCGGTTGGCGGTGGTACGACGGCTGGCGCGCCGAGCGCGCGGAAGAGGCATCCGACACCTATGCGAGCTACCTGGAGGCCCGTGCCGCGGGCGAGGACACGGCCGCGCTGGAAGAGCGTCTGGCGACGGACTTCGCGAACACGGCGTACCACGTCTTCGCCGTCCTGCATCGGGCGAGGGACTCGGTCGAGAGCGAGGACTGGGACCGTGCGGCGGACCTCCTTGCGCAGGGCGTGGAACTTGCGTCCGAACCGGCCTTGCGCGACGTGGCCCGGATGCGCCTCGCGCGGGTGCTGCACCAGCTCGACCGGTCCGACGAGGCCCTGGCCGCGTTGGCCGAGGTGAACGGACGGGGTTTTGCGAGCAGCGTCGCGGAACTGACCGGTGACATCCACTGGCGCGCGGGCGCCCTCGAGGAAGCCCGCGAGGCCTATCGCGCCGCCGTGGACAGCGTCCCGGACGAGCAGGGCGCGGTGCTCGTGCAGTTGAAGCTCGCGAGCGTACCGCCGGCAGCGTCCGTCGAGGCCGAGTCGGAGATGCCGGTCGACGACGAGGTGGCCGAAGAGGATGCGGGTGCGGCGGCGGACGAGGAAGTGGCCGACGGAGCCGCTGGTCCGGAGGCGGAATCGGAGTCGGAGGAACAGGTCGAGGAGCCCGTGGAATGAGGCGACTTGCAACGAGTGGCGCGACGAATCTGTTGGGGTCCGAAGGCGTGTCCGCCCGGATGCCCCGCAACGTGGCTCGCGCCGGCCGACTTGCGGCCGTGTCCCCGCTCCTGTTCGTCGCCGGCTGCAGCTGGTTCGACTGGCTGCCGTGGATAGGCGATGACGGTGACGACGACGAAAAGGCGGACGCCCCGGCGGAGTTGGTGGCCTTCCCCGTGGAGGCCGACATCGACAGCGTCTGGCGTGCCCGCATCGGCGAAGGCCTCGGCCGCAAGTACCTGCGCCTCGCCCCGGCGGTGGTGGCGAACCGCGTGTTCGCGGCGGACGCGTACGGCGTCGTCGAGGCGCGCGAACGCTTCGAGGGCAAGCGCATCTGGCAGACACGGATCGGCGAGCCCGAGTCCGGTTCGCTCTTCAAGTTCTGGGACCGTCGCGATCCGTCGTTCCTCACCGGCGGTGTAGGAGTCGGCGACGGTCGCGTGCTGGTCGGCACCACCCGCGGCGAGGTGGTCGCCCTGGACGCGGCCGATGGCGCGATCCTCTGGCGCGCCGAGGTCAGCAGCGAAGTGCTGGCGCGCCCCGTGGCGGACGATGGCATGGTCGTCGTGCAGACCGGCGATGGCCGTATCAGCGTGCTCGAGGCCGCAGACGGTACGTTGCGATGGAGCTATGACACCCAGGTACCCGTGCTCACCTTGCGGGGCACGGCGGCGCCGGTGCTGCGTGACGGCCTGGTCTATGCCGGATTCGCCACGGGCAAGATCGCGGCCATCCGGGCCGAGGATGGCCAGCCGGTGTGGGAGCAGCGGGTGATGCTGCCCGAGGGGCGCTCCGAACTCGAGCGCATGGTCGATGTCGACAGTACGCCCCTGGTCGGGCGCGGGCTTGTCTTCGCGGTGAGTTTCCAGGGACGGCTGAAGGCGTTTCGGCGCAGCGACGGCGCCCCGATCTGGGAACAGCACGCTTCGTCCTTCCTCGATCTGGCGGAAGGCTACGGGCAGGTCTACATGGTTTCCGACGACGATGTGATCCGCGCGATCGACCAGGGCGACGCCGTCGTGGTGTGGGAGCAGGCGGGGCTGCGCAATCGGCGCCTGACGAGCCCGCTCGCTTTCGGCAACTACGTCGTGGTTGGCGACGACGAGGGCTACCTGCATGTCATCGCGCAGAGCGACGGCAGGTTCGTGGCCCGGCGCAAGATCGATGGCAGCGGGCTGCGCTCGGGCATGATCGTCGCGGACGACACGGTCTACCTGCTGACCAACGGCGGTCGACTGGACGCGCTGGAGATCCGGCGCCGCGGATGACGGTCGTCGCGCTGGTCGGGCGGCCCAACGTCGGCAAGTCCACCCTGTTCAACCGGCTCACGGGCACGCGGGACGCCCTCGTGGCCAATCGTCCGGGCCTGACTCGCGATCGTCGCTATGGGCGCGCGGACATCGGGGGACAGGGCGTCGCGCTGATCGATACCGGCGGCCTGATGGGTGACGAGGGCGCCATGTCGTCGTTCGTGGCCGCCCAGGCCAACGCGGCCGTCGCCGAAGCGGACCTGGTGGTGCTGCTGGTCGATGCTCGCGCGGGTCGCACCCCCAGCGACGACGAGATCGTGGACGATCTGCGCAAACGCGGGGCGCAGGTGCTGCTGGTGGCGAACAAGATCGACGGGGTGTCGCCGGAGACCGCGCTCGCGGAATTCTCGGCGTTGGGCCTCGGCTCGCCCCTGGCCATCTCGGCGAGCCAGGGCCGCGGCATGGCCGGATTGCGGCAGGCGTTGGCGGCAGAGGTCGAGCGGCGCGATGCAGCGGATGGCGACGCGCCGGAAGGCACGGGGCCCCGCGTGGCGATCGTGGGGCGGCCGAACGTGGGCAAGTCCACGCTGGTCAACCGACTGCTCGGCGATGAACGGCAGGTCGTGTTCGGCGAGCCCGGTACGACCCGGGATGCCATCGATCTGCCCTTCGAGCGCGACGGCAAGTCGTACGTCCTGATCGACACCGCCGGCGTGCGCAAGCGGGGCAGGGTGTCGGACTTCATCGAGAAGTTCTCCATCGTGAAGACCCTCGACGCCCTCGAGCGGGCGGACGTTGCCTTCGTTCTGGTGGATGCGCACGAGGGTGTGGTCGAGCAGGACCTGCACCTCATGAGTTACGCCACCGACGCGGGCACCGGCCTCGTCCTGGTCGTCAACAAGTGGGACGGGCTGACGGCTTCGGAGCGGGCGGCGGTGCGCAGCGGCATAGACCGTCGCCTGCGCTTCGCACCGTGGGTACCGGTGGTATTCGTTTCGGCGTTGCACGGCAGCGGGGTCGGCGGCCTCGTGCGCAAGATCGACGAGGTATACGCCGCGGGCGCCCTCGAGGCGTCGGCGAACGAGTTGACGCAGATCCTCTCACGGGCCGTAGAGGATCACCCGCCGCCGAGCGTCGGCGGGCGGCCCATCAAGCTGCGCTACGCCCACCGGGCGGGCTCGCATCCGCCGACCATCGTCCTGCACGGCAACCGTACCGACGCTTTGCCGGCGTCCTACGTACGCTACCTGGAGAACGTGTACCGCGACGCACTCGGTCTCGTCGGCATGCCCGTCAGGATCGCGCTCAAGACGGGGGACAACCCCTATGCGGGCAAGCGCAACGAGTTGACGCGGCGCCAACGCATGCATCGCAAGCGCGTCATCAAGCGCGACCGGGGGCGTTGAGACGCTCGCGTCGCCCCTGGCGACGCGGTCCAGGCAGGACCCCGCCACGGGCGTTGTAGGGGACGGGCTTGTCCCGTCCCGTTTCGAATTCATGTATGGCCGGGACCGGGCTTGTCCCGTCCCGTTTCGAATTCATGTATGGCCGGGACCGGGCTTGTCCCGTCCCGGCGCGACCTGCGGTCGCGTTGCAGTTTCGCTGGCGCGAAACTGCGCGTTGACGACGAGGTTCCGCGACTTCCGGGACGGGCGGACCGCAAGGCTCGCGCCTACCGGGCGGTTTGGAGGGATTCCAGCGTCTCGGCCAGCATGCCCGGGTCCACCTTGGCGCCATGCAGGCTCACCGTCCAGTGCAGATGGGGTCCCGTGGCTCTGCCCGTGGCCCCGACGAGGCCGAGCAACCCGCCCCGCGGCAGCGTCTCGCCCTGGGCGACGCGGATCTCGTCGAGATGGCAGTACATGGTGACCAGCCCCCCGCCGTGATCCATCAGTACCGTGTTGCCGTTGAAGAAAAAGTCTCCCGTGACCAGGACGCGTCCCGGCGCCGGCGCGCGGATCGGCGTGCCGCGGTCCGCGGCGATGTCGAGCCCCGAGTGCGGGCTGCGGGGTTCGCCGTTCAGCACGCGCCGCCGCCCGAACGGACTGGACACGACGCCGTCCACGGGCCGCGCGAAGGGGTGCGGGTCTCCCACGTCCGGACCGATCACCGCATAGGCGTCGCGCATCAGGGCAGCCTCGCGCGCGAACCGCTCGAGGTCCTGGTCGTTGGGGTTGACGTGCCGCGGATTCGCGATGGTCAGGCGCTGCACGGGGTACTCCTTGGGCACCACGACAAACGGCGACCGATAGGACGGTGCGTCGCTCCGGTCCACGACGAGGTGGTATTCGCCCGTCTCCGTATCGAGGGGCACGCCGACGATCGCATGCCCCCGGTAGAGCAACGCCGCCCGGCCCTCGAACCGTGCGGCGGTGGCGTCCTCGGCGACCGGGATGGCCACGACGCCGCCGGGAACGGCGGCCGACGCCAGCAGCATCAGGAACAGGATCATCGGGAGTGGGGAACCTCCTTAGTCTTCGTTCTCACCCGTGTCCCCACCAGCGTCGACGATGTCGTCGCCGGAGTCGCGGCGCGCGAGCAGGGCCGCCGACGGCGCGGGCGTATCGTACACGGTCGCCGCCACCGTGCCCGATGCCAGGTGAGCATGAATGCGCTCTCCCGGAGTGAGGCTGCCGGCGTCGCTGACCACCGCGCCCCAGCGCGTGCCGTCGGGGCGGGCGACGATGGCATAGCCCCGCTCGAGCGTGGCGAGCGGGCTGACCGCGTTCAGCGTACGCACCGTGGCCGCCAGGGCGGCGTCCGCCGCATGGACCGTGCGGCGCGCGACGCTGCGGAGTGTGTCGGAAGCGCGCGCGGTGCGCAGTCGGGCGGCTTCGATGGCGAACACCGGATTGGATCGGTCGAGCATGCGCCGGACATGCGCCAGACGCGCCCCGGGCGCCGCCAGTCGCTCGCGTGTCGCTCGCACGAGCCGCTCGCGCAGTTCGTCGGCCCGCTGCATCTGCTGCTCGAGCGCGCGGGCCGGATCGACGAGCCGTGCGGACACCGCGCCGAGCACGCGCCGGTCCGCGCGCAGGCGGTCAAGAACGCGGCGCGCCAGCCGGGTCTCCGTCGTGCGAATCCGCATGGTGAGGTCCGCGCCGTCGGGAGTGACCAGTTCGGCTGCCGCCGACGGCGTCGGTGCGCGCCGGTCGGCGACGAGGTCGGCGATCGTCACATCGGTCTCGTGACCGACCGCGGAGACCACGGGGATCGTGCATCGCGCGATGGCGCGGGCGACGGGTTCGGAGTTGAACGCCGCGAGATCTTCGAGGGATCCGCCGCCGCGCGTCATCAGGAGCACGTCGGGAGGCTCGGCGAGCGTGTGCGCCCGTTCGAGCGCCGCGACGATCTGCGGCACGGCCTCGTACCCCTGCACCGCGACCGGCAGGCAGAGCACATCGACGCACGGGAAACGCCGCCGCAGGACCGCCAGTACATCCTGCAGCGCGGCCCCGGAGAGGGAACTGACCACCCCGATGCGGCGCGGGAACACGGGCGGCGTGCGTTTGCGCTCTGCCGCGAACAGTCCGTCCCGTTCGAGTTGCGCGCGCAGCCGGTCGAATGCCGCGCGTAGCGCGCCTTCGCCGGCGGGTTCGACGTGGTCGACGATGGCCTGGAATTCACCGCGGCCCTCGTACAACGACAGGCGGCACCGGATGAGGACGCGCATGCCGTCGCCGACAGGCGTGCGCACGAAGCGGTTGCGGCTCGCGAACATCGCGCAGCGCAATTGCGCGCGGGCATCCGCCAGGCTGAAGTACCAGTGGCCCGAGGCCGGCCGGCGAAAGTTGGTCACCTCGCCTTCGACCCACAGTTGTGGAAAGCGCTCCTCGATGGCGAAGCGCGCTTCGGCGGTCAGCTCGCTGACCGCATAGACCCGGCGGACGTTGGATGCTTCGAAGAGGTCCGTCGTCATGCGGGCGCCGGCCCGTTTCCGGGCCGGGGGTCACGCATAGATGTTGTCGCCGACGTTGATCATGCGCATGTTGCCCTTCATGTTCCCCGGCACGTCGGGACCGTCACGGTCGACGGGATAGGGATGCCATAGGCCGAGCAGGTCCTCGAGTTCGGGATACTTCTCGAGGAAGCCGCGGTTGTCGCCCTCGCGGATTGCGTCCGTCCAGGTGTGGATGGGTTGCAGATAGCTGCGTCCGTAGATGAAGGGCAGGGTGATGCGCATGCCTTCGGTGGTGCGCGGACGCGAACCGTGCCACAGGCTGCCGTGCCAGATCGCCAGCGAGCCCGCCTTTCCGGACAGCGAGATCGGCTGCACCGGAGCGCCTTCCTCCCACCACTGGGACTCGTCGGGCCGCGGCATGCGGCCAAAGCGATGGCTGCCGGGGACCAGCACGGTCGGACCGTCTTCCGGGCCGTTGTAGTCGGTGAGCAGCCACGAGAGGTTGATCAGTTGCGCCCACTCGGGCAGCGGCGACGGCACGCCGTGGGTGTCCGTGTGCAGGCGCATGTAACCGTCGGCGTCCTGCCGATAGGGGGCGCCGTTGCGCGTCTTGACGATCGCCGGCGTGCCCTGCAGGACGACGTTGCGTCCGCACATGAAGCGCGCGATGCACATCGCGACCGGGTGCAGCGCCGCCTCGATGAAGGCCTCGTCCTCGAGTAGCCAGCACCAGGTCCTGGGCCCGCCCCACGGCTCGGAGTGCGTGCTCCAGTCCTCGGGGACCTCCAGATCGTGCCGTTCCGCCAGGACGCGCAGGATGGCTTCCCGCAGCCGTTCGATCAGGTCGGGCGCGCCGACCCGCTCCGGCGGCACGACGGTGACGCCGTAGGTGTGCATTTCCAGGAGGTGCCGTTCGATGCCGAGCCGCCGCGCTTCCAGGCGAATGGCGTCGGCGTCGGGGACGTTGCCGAGTGCAGGTATGTCCATGTCTCTTCCCTTGTTTGGTCTGGTCCGCTTCAGGCGTACTGGTCGCGACCGGCCTGGATGGTCGGATCGACGTGCTGCGGCCGGTCGACCTCTTCCCGGTACGGGTAGATCCGTTCGTAGCCCAGGAGCTTCGGCAGGTCCGGCCAGCGCTCGAGCTGCGCCGGCGAGAGTTCCTTGACCTGTTCGATCGGGCGCATATAAACACGCTGGTAGACATGCACCAGCGTGACGCGCATGCCGGGTTTCGTGCGCCGGACGGAGCCGTGCCACATCGCGCCGTTCCACACGGCGAGCGAACCGGCGGCCCCTTCGAGCGCGACGGGCTTGATGTAGTCGTGGTCGGTCACATGCGCCTGGTTCTCGGTGCCGCGCGGCATGCGGCCCCGCTGGCTGCCCGGCACGAGCACGGTCGGGCCGTCCTCGCGGCTCAGGTAGTCGGTCAGCAGCCACGACAGGTTGGCGTAGGTCGCGAAGCTCGGCCACGGCGGCGGCACGCCGTGGCTGTCGCTGTGCAGGGGCAGGTCGAACTCCTGCGCCTGCGTCTTCAGGATGAAGGAGGCGCCGGCCAGGAATCCGCTCTTGCCGGTCAGGAACTGGCCGATGCACTGGAAGGCCGGCTGGTGCACGGCCTCGACGAAGACGTCGTTCTCGAGCATCCAGCCCCATGCCTGGTATTTCTCGATCTTGCCGTCGTAGGTCTGCCAGTCGTCGATGTGGTGGCCGGTGCGCCGCTCGTAGACGTCGAGGATCGCCGCGCGCAGCCGCTCCGTGAGCGAGGGCGGCGCCAGTTTCTCCGGTGGTACGACCGTGAAGCCGTACATCGCGAGATCGAGCAGGTGTTCCTCGATGTCGAGGTCCCGCGCCCGACGCATGATGTCGTCGAGTTCAGGGTTGGTGTCCAGGGCAGGCAGGTCCACGGTGTTGCCTCGTCGCTATGGAAGGCGGTGATGTTAGGGGAGCTATCGTGACCGTGCAATGGCGCCAACGCGCGGGGCGCGTTGGCGTTGGGAGTTTCGCTGGCGCGAAACTCCTGCGCCTGGAGGCGTGTGTTCGGGGCGGGACGGCGTGCGGGTGTTCGGGACGGGTCGGGACAAGCCCGTCCCCTACCACGCCTGGTCGGGGTCGTTACAATGCTCCCTTGTCCCGGTGGCCGACGATGGGGGTCGCCATGACCAGTCCTGCAGCACATCGCCAGACCCGCTACGTGGCCGCCCCGGGCTTCTCCGAGCCGACACCCCTGCCGCTTCCCGAGCCCACTGCGGACATCGACCGGGCCAGGTCCGACCTGACGGAGTACGGCGTCTGTATCCTGACCGGCGTGCTGGACGAGACCGAGGTCGAGGTCCTGCGCGACAAGCTCGAGCGCCAGGCGGCGGCGGAGCGCGCGCTGGGCGACCGCTCGCCGTTCCTGCGCAACCACAACAAGCAGCTCCTCTCGAACATGGTCAACAAGGGCCAGGAGTTCCTCGACCTCATCGTGCGTCCGGAAACCGACGCACTCGCCGGCTACCTGCTCGGCAAGAACTTCCTGCTGTCGAGCATGACCGCGGGCGTGTTCGTCGGCCCGACGACGGAGCCGCAGCAGTTGCACCGCGACCAGGGACAGGTGCCGGCGACGGCGGACTTCGCGGCGTCCTGCAATCTCTTCTGGCTGCTCGACGACTTCACGCCGGAGCGCGGCAGCACCTGGCTCGTCCCCGGCAGTCACCGCTGGCCGGCCGAGCACCTGATCAAGCCGCCGCCACGGCAGCAGGCGGTGCAGATCACCGCCCCGGCGGGCAGCGTCTACTGCTGGGACGGGCGGGTCTGGCACAGCGCCGGGGCCAACCCGGAAGGCCACCCGCGCCGCCACGTCACGACCTTCTTCTGCCTGCCGTGGACACGCCAGCAGGAGAACTGGGGCGTGACCTGCCTGCAGGAAGTCCTCGACCAGGCGAGCCCCAGGCTGCGTGCGCGTCTCGGCCTGCGCACCTACGGCACGCTCGGCCTGATGAGCGGCACGCGAACGAGCGTGGCAGCCGTCAGCCTCGGCAACTACGAGGTGGTCGTGCCGGACTACATCATCGGAGAGAACGGCACGTTGCACCCGATGCGGCGCGTCAGCCGCGCGTCCGGCGGAGAGCCGGACTGACCTGGCCGGTCGGCGGTGGATGGTCAGACACGCGGCCGAGCGCGCGAAGATACTGCGAGTATCTTGTGAAGACTTGTTTGCAAGCCACTCTTATAGCTTGTATTTGTCTAACCATGCCGGCCGCCTTGGCGGTCGAGTACCCGGACCCGGAACGGTATCGGGGCGCCATCGAGGCCTTCCTCGCTGCGGAGGAAGCCACGCCGGCCGCGACGGGTGCCGTCGTCGCCACGGGCAGTTCCAGCATGCGCGGCTGGCATGGCCGTATCGCAGCGGACCTCGAGCCGCTGACGGTGATCCGGCGGGGATTTGGCGGCAGCACGATGAACGACGTTCGCCACTTCCTCGACGAACTGGTGTTGCGTCACCGGCCCCGCGCGGTGCTGCTCTACGAGGGCGACAACGATCTTGCGCTCGGCGCGACCCCCGAGGAGGTGGTCGGGCACTTCGATGCCATTGTCGCCGGCGTTCATGCCCATCTGCCGCGGACCCGGGTCTACGTGCTGGCGGTGAAGCCGAGCCTCGCCCGCTGGCACCTCGACGAGGCCATGCGCCGGACCAACGGGCTCCTTGCGCAACGCGCCGAGGCCGATGCCCGGCTGACGTTCCTCGATGTCGCGACGCCGATGCGGAACGCCACAGGCGAGCCGCGACCGGGCATCTTCGTGGCCGACGGCCTGCACCTGAACGACGCGGGCTACGACCTCTGGCGCGACGCCGTGCGCCCGGTCCTGGTCCCCGCGGAGCGGGAGTTCGAGCGCCAGAAGTAATCCCCCGAGCAGCCCCGTTACCCGCCAATCTTGAAAACTGTAAACTATGTCGGCATTTTTCATGTCTTTATGACGGCATAGTGAGCGATTATCCTCGTTTGACGCGGGTTCCGGCGCAGAGCTTCTTCCTGTTCGGAATGCGAGGCGTGGGCAAGAGCACCTGGGTGCGCGGGGCGCTTCCCGGGGCAGCGACGTTCGATCTGCTGGACGAACGTCTGTACCAGGACCTGTTGGCCGATCCCTCGCTGTTTCCGCAGTCCCTCGGGGCGCTGGATCCCGGCGACTGGGTCGTGGTCGATGAAGTGCAGCGGCTGCCGGCGCTCCTCAACGAGGTGCACCGACTGATCGAGACCCGGCGGCTTCGGTTCGCGCTGCTCGGTTCGAGCGCTCGCAAGCTCAAGGTCGCCGGCACGAACCTGTTGGCCGGCCGAGCCCTCACCAGAACGATGTTCCCGCTGACCGCCGCCGAGTTGGGCGCCGACTTCGACCTCGAGCGCATCCTCCGATTCGGCTCCGTCCCCCTCGTGTGGGCGAGCGAGGCGCCCCGCGAAGTCCTCGCGGCCTATGCTCAACTGTATCTTCGGGAGGAAATCCGCGCCGAAGCCCTGGTGCGCAATCTGCCGGGCTTCGTGCGCTTCCTTCCCGTGGCGGCGTTGTTCAATGGCGAGGTCGTCAACGTGGCCGGGATCGCGCGCGATGCGGGTGTCGCACGAACCACCGTGCAGGGATATCTGGACATTCTCGAAGATACCCTGCTGGCCTACCGCCTGCCGGCGCACCAGACACGCACCCGGGTTCGAGAACGCAAGCAGCCGAAACTGTACTGGGTGGACTGCGGGGTAGTCCGGGCGGTCAAGCGCCAACTCGGCGAGCTGACCGCGGAGGAGCGCGGCCCGCTGCTGGAGAGCTGGGTGGGTACGACCCTCCGTGCTCACGCGCAGACCGGGGAGCTCTATGACGAGCTCGGATATTGGGCCCCGCACCAGTCCGACACGGAAGTCGACTTCCTCCTGCGCCGCGGCCGTGAACTGCTTGCCATCGAAGTGAAGGCCACGCCTCGGTACCACACCCGGCTCTTGCGGGGACTGCGGGCGCTCGATGCCCTGGAGGGTCTCC
Organism: Candidatus Azotimanducaceae bacterium; assembly: GCA_965248075.1. GTDB lineage: Bacteria > Pseudomonadota > Gammaproteobacteria > Pseudomonadales > Azotimanducaceae > VXNE01. The sequence continues at coordinate 929,166 of CBDFIL010000002.1, forward strand.
GGCGACGCGTACTGGTCTACACCGGCGAGCGGTCCTTGCAGTCCGCGGACGGCATCGAAGTCTGGCCGGCACGTCGCTTCGCGGAGGAAACGGCGGCGGGAACGCTGTGGCCCTGACAGGCTCCAGCGATTTCGTGTCCGGAATCGCCGGGGGCCCTTCCCCGACGGGGGCGGAACGGCTGCAGAACGGCTGCAGAACGTCCCGCATTGGTTTACAGCCCCGTGCCGCGAACGTAAAATCGCGTTTTGTCCCGGCAGGTGCGTCATGCTGCGAATCGCCCAGGAAGCGCTCACCTTCGACGACGTTCTGCTGCTCCCCGCGTATTCCCAGGTTCTCCCCTCCGAAGTCGATCTGCGCACGCGCCTGACGCGCGACATCGCGCTCAGCATCCCCCTGATGTCCGCGGCGATGGATACCGTCACCGAAGGCCGCCTCGCCATCGCGATGGCCCAGGAGGGCGGCATCGGGATCGTGCACAAGAACATGCCCCTCGAAGCACAGGCGCGCGAGGTTCGCGCGGTCAAGAAGTACGAGAGCGGCATCATCCGCGATCCGATCACGATCGCTCCGGAGCGCACCGTGCGCGACCTGCTGGAGCTGACGACGGAGCACAACATCTCGGGCGTCCCGGTGGTCCGGGGCAACGAACTGCTGGGCATCGTCACCAGCCGGGACATTCGTTTCGAGCAACGTCTGGATGCGCGCGTCTCGGAGGTGATGACGCCGAAGGAGCGGCTGGTCACGGCGCGCGAGGGCGCGACCTTCGGCGAGATCATCGACATGCTGCACCGGCACCGCATCGAGAAGGTGCTGATCACCGACGAGTCGTTCCGGCTGACGGGGATGGTCACGGTGAAGGACATCACCAAGGCACAGCAGTTTCCGAACGCATGCAAGGACAGCGAGGGTCAGCTACGGGTGGGGGCGAGCGTCGGAACCGGCGAGGACACGGACGACCGGGTGGCGGCTCTCGTCGAGGCGGGCGTCGACGTGATCGTCGTCGACACGGCGCACGGACACTCCCAGCGCGTGCTCGACCGCATCAGCTGGATCAAGCAGAAGTATCCGGCGATGCCGGTCATCGGCGGCAACGTGGCGACCCGTGAGGGCGCGCAGGCGCTGATCGGCGCCGGGGTCGACACCGTGAAGGTGGGCATCGGCCCTGGCAGCATCTGTACGACGCGGGTCGTTTCGGGGATCGGCGTGCCGCAGATCACGGCGGTCGCGGATGTCGCCGAAGAGGCGGCTGAAGCGGACGTACCGGTGGTCGCGGACGGCGGCATCCGCTTCTCCGGAGACATCGCCAAGGCGATCGGCGCCGGCGCAAGCGTCGTGATGGTGGGGTCGCTCCTCGCCGGCACCGACGAAGCGCCCGGCGAGGTCGAGCTCTACCAGGGACGCACCTACAAGTCCTACCGCGGCATGGGCTCCCTCGGCGCAATGGGCGAGCGCTTCGGGTCCAGCGACCGCTATTTCCAGGAGCCGGACGGCGACAACGGCAAGCTCGTGCCCGAGGGCATCGAGGGCCGCGTGCCGTATCGCGGCCCCGCCAGCCCCATCGTGCATCAGCTCATGGGCGGCCTGCGGGCATCGATGGGGTATACCGGGTCTGCGGATATCGATGCCATGCGCACGGGCCCCAAGTTCGTCAAGATCTCGGGGGCGAGCCTGGCGGAGAGCCACGTACACGATGTCGCCATGACCAAGGAACCGCCGAACTACCCGGTGGAATAGCAGCGTCGTGGCCGCAGATCCGGGCAGCGCGTTGGCACCGACCGCCGGCATGTCCCACGAGACGGATGTCGTTTCCGCCGGCGATGTCGCGAGCGTCCCGAGCGGCGCCCGCCACGACCGGCTCCTGATCGTCGACTTTGGCTCCCAGTACACGCAGTTGATCGCCCGCCGCGTGCGCGAGGTCGGCGTCTATTGCGAAATTCACCCCTTCGATGTGTCGGACCGCTTCGTCGAGGCGTTCGCACCGCGCGGCATCGTGCTGTCCGGCGGACCGGAGACGGTGACGGAGGGGTCGACGCCGCGTATCCCGGTCCAGGTGTTCGCGGCCGGCGTGCCCGTACTGGGCATCTGCTACGGCATGCACGCCATGGCCGCGCAACTCGGCGGTGCGGTCGAGCCCTCGACGCATCGCGAGTTCGGCCACGCCCAGATCGAGGTGGCTGAGACGGATGCACTGTTCGGGGGACTGACGGAAGGCGGGCGGCTACCGGTGTGGATGAGCCACGGCGACAAGGTGACCTCCGTCCCGCCGGGCTTCGCGGTGACCGCGAGCACGGCCAGCGCGCCCGTTGCGGCGATGGCGGATCCGGCGCGCCGGCTCTTCGGCGTCCAGTTCCACCCGGAGGTGACGCACACGTCGCGCGGCGCGGACATCGTCCGCCGTTTCGCCTGCGACATCTGCGGCTGCGCGGCGGCGTGGACGCCCGGACAGATCGTCGAGGATGCTGTCGCGGCGATTCGGACACAGGTAGGCGACGATCAGGTGGTCCTCGGCCTCTCGGGCGGCGTCGACTCGAGCGTCGCCGCGGCGCTCCTCGAACGGGCGATCGGCGAGCGCCTGACGTGCGTGTTCGTGGACAACGGGCTGCTGCGCCTGAACGAACGCGCGGAGGTGGAAGCCGCGTTCGCCCGGGGCGGCAATGCCATGAACCTCAGCCTCCTCGTCGTCGATGCCGCCGATGAGTTTCTCACCGCGCTCGCCGGGCAGGACGATCCGGAGACCAAGCGCAAGATCATCGGGGCCACCTTCATCGACGTGTTCCAGCGTACCGCGGAGCGTCTGCAGAACGTGCGCTGGCTCGGGCAGGGCACGATCTATCCGGACGTGATCGAGTCCGCGGCGTCGAAGTACGGCAAGGCGCACGTCATCAAGTCGCACCACAACGTGGGCGGCCTGCCGGACCGCATGCACCTCTCGCTGGTGGAGCCGCTGCGGGATCTCTTCAAGGACGAGGTGCGCAAGGTCGGCATGGCCCTCGGGCTGCCCCGCGAACTGGTGCAGCGGCATCCGTTCCCGGGGCCCGGTCTCGCCGTGCGCGTCCTCGGAGAGGTGCGGCGCGAGTATCTCGACGTGCTCCGCCAGGCCGACGCGATCTTCCTCGAGGAGCTGCGCCGTGCCGACTGGTACGACCGGGTGAGCCAGGCGTTCGCCGTGTACCTGCCGGTGTCGTCGGTGGGCGTGGTGGGCGACGCGCGGCGTTATGAGCACGTGATCGCCCTGCGTGCCGTGGAAACGACGGACTTCATGACCGCGCGCTGGGCGGAATTGCCGTACGAGCTGCTCGGCCACGTGTCGAGCCGCATCATGAACGAGATCGCCGGGGTGTCGCGGGTCGTGTACGACGTCTCGAGCAAGCCCCCCGCTACCATCGAATGGGAGTGACGGTGTCGCCCGGGCGCTTGCCTGATGGATGACGTCCACTGGATGCAGTGCGCGCTGGTCGAGGCGCGCCGCGCGGCAGCGTTGGGGGAGGTGCCCGTCGGCGCGGTGCTGGTGGCCGACGACCGCATCGCCGGGAGCGGCCACAACGCGCCGGTATCGAGCTGCGATCCCACTGCCCATGCCGAAGTCGCCGCGTTGCGCTTCGCCGCGCAGGCGTGCGGGAACTACCGCCTGCCGGGCACCACACTCTATGTGACCGTCGAACCGTGCACCATGTGCGTCGGCGCCATCGTGCATGCGCGCGTCGCGCGATTGGTGTTCGGTGCGCGCGAGCCGAAGGCCGGCGCTTCCGACCTGCTCGGGCATGCGCGGTACAACCATCGGGTGACGGTCTCGGCAGGAGTCCTTGCCGAGGAGTGCGGTGCGTTGCTGTCCGGTTTCTTCCGGGCACGACGCGGCTCCGTATAATCCCGCCGTGCCCGCCGACCCGCACACACCCCGAGCTTCCGCAGTCCAGGTCCTCGCCGGCCCTTCGGCGTTCAGCGTGGCGCGACTGGGGAAGCGGCTCGCCGCGTTGCGGGCAGTCGACCCGGCGATCCGTGGCGTGTACGCGGAATTCGTGCACTTTCTGGAAGTCGATGCGCCGTTGCGCCCGGACGAGGAGCGCATCGCCGCCAGGCTCCTGAGCTACGGTCCGCGCCAGGCGCTTCCGGCGCGCGTCGGAGCGCGGGTCTGCACGGTGACGCCGCGACCGGGCACCATCTCGCCCTGGTCGAGCAAGGCGACCGACATCTTCCGCCGCTGCGGGCTCGACAGCGTGCGTCGCGTCGAGCGCGGCCTGCGCTGGTTCGTGGCGGGCGGCGGGGCGGCGGACGTTACCGCCCTCCTGCACGATCGCATGACGGAGATCGCCCGCACCGGGGAGGTCTTCGACGATGTCTTTGCCGAAGGTGCGCCACGGGCGGTCGTGCGCACGGGGCGCAGCCCGGCCGCGCTCGCGGCTGCCAACGAACGTCTGGGCCTTGCACTCTCGGACGACGAGATCGCCTACCTCGCCACGCAATACGCCGAACTCGACCGCGAGCCGACCGACATCGAGTTGATGATGTTCGCCCAGGCCAACTCGGAGCATTGCCGGCACAAGATCTTCAACGCCAGTTGGGAGATCGACGGAAAGCGGTCCGGCGAGACGCTGTTCGGGATGATCCGCAACACGTATCGGCACATCAACGGCGCCGGCATCCTGTCCGCGTACTCGGACAACGCCGCCGTCATCGAGGGCACGCACGCGAGCCGTTTCTTCGCCGACCCTGGAACCGGCGTGTATCGTCCGGTCGCCGAGCCCGTGCACACGCTCATCAAGGTGGAGACGCACAACCATCCCACCGCGATCGCGCCGTATCCGGGCGCCGCGACCGGTTCCGGAGGCGAGATCCGCGACGAGGGCGCCGTCGGTCGCGGTTCCAAGCCGAAGGCGGGGCTGGCCGGCTTCACCACCTCCCACCTCAATATTCCGGGGGACCCACAGCCCTGGGAACTCCCGATCGGGAAGCCCGGTCGTATCGTGAGCGCCCTCGAGATCATGCTGGACGGTCCCGTCGGCGCCGCGGCGTTCAACAACGAATACGGCCGGCCCGCGCTCGGGGGCTACTTCCGTACCTTCGAGTCCGAGCTGGCCGGAGCCGCGCACCGCTATTGGGGGTACCACAAGCCCGTCATGATCGCGGGTGGCGTCGGCAACATCCGGGAGGAGCACGTCGATGCGGCGGACGTCCCGGTGGGGGCGCGCCTGATCGTGCTCGGCGGCCCGGCGATGCTGATCGGTCTCGGCGGCGGCGCGGCCTCGAGCATGGCCTCGGGCGAGAGCGACTCGGAGCTCGACTTCGCATCCGTGCAGCGGGACAACGCGGAGATGCAGCGCCGCTGCCAGGAGGTCATCGACCGCTGCTGGGCGCTGGGACCGGCGAATCCCATCCGCCTGATTCACGACGTCGGCGCCGGAGGCCTCTCGAACGCGCTGCCGGAACTGGTCGCCGACGCCGGACGAGGCGGACGCTTCGAATTGCGGGAGATACCGAGTGCGGACGGCGCCATGTCCCCGATGGAGATCTGGTGCAACGAGGCGCAGGAACGCTATGTCATGGCCGTCCCGGAGGAAGACCTCGCGGGTTTCCGCGAGATTTGCGAGCGCGAACGTTGTCCGTACGCCGTGGTGGGCGTGGCGCAGGCCGATGCGCACCTCACGGTGACCGATCGCGGGTTCGGCGATACGCCTGTCGACATGCCCCTCGCGACGCTCCTCGGCAAGCCGCCGGCGATGCACCGCGCCTTCGAACGCCGTCCTCGCCGAGCGACGCCCCTCGACCTCGCCGGGGTGAACCTCGAGGAAGCGCTGGAACGGGTGCTGCGGTTCCCGGCGGTCGCGTCCAAGAAGTTCCTGATCACGATTGGCGACCGCAGCATCACCGGGCTCGTGGCGCGCGACCAGATGGTCGGGCCTTACCAGGTACCGGTGGCGGACGTGGCGGTCACCCTCGCCGACTACGAGGGTTTTGCGGGCGAGGCGATGGCGATGGGCGAGCGTCCGCCGCTCGCGGTCATCGATCCCGCGGCGGCGGCCCGCATGGCGGTGGCCGAGGCGCTCACCAACCTGGCCGCCGCTCCCATCAACGGGCTCTCGCGCGTCGTGTTGTCGGCCAACTGGATGGCGGCGACCGGCTTCGAAGGCGAGGACCAGGCCCTCCACGAGGCGGTCACCGCCGTGGGCCTCGAATTGTGCCCGGCACTCGGTATCGCCGTTCCCGTGGGCAAGGACAGCCTGTCCATGCGCACGCGCTGGAGCGAGGACGGGGCGCACCGCGAGGTGGTCTCGCCGGTGACGCTCAACGTGACGGCCTGTGCACCGGTTGCCAATGCCCGCGAGACGCTGACACCGGCCTTTGACGGCGACGACGTGGTGCTGGTGCTGATCGAGCCGGACTTCGCCGGCCAGAACCGCCTCGGCGGCAGCGCCCTGGTCCAGTGCTACGGCCAGTTGGGCGACTCGGTGCCCGACATCGATGACGCGCAGGGGCTGAAGGGGCTGATCGAGTTCCTCGACTGGGCGCGCGGAAACGTCCGACTCCTTGCCTATCACGACCGGTCCGACGGCGGCCTGATCGTCACGTTGCTGGAGATGGCCTTTGCATCGCGCGTCGGTCTCGAGATCACCGAGACGGCCCTCGATGCGCTCTTCGCCGAAGAAGTGGGCGTCGTGGTGGCGATCCCGGACAGTCAGAGTTTCCCGCTGTTGCCAGCCGTGGCCCCGGAGTTCGGGGTACGCGTGCGCAGGGTCGCGACCGTGCGGGACGACGACAGGATATTCATTGGCGGCCATACGGCCGGCCGCGCGGAACTCGAACGTCTCTGGAGCGAGACGAGCTACCGGATGCAGTCCCTGCGCGACGATCGGGCTTGCGCAGAGGAGGAGTTCGAGGGCATCGACGACGGCGCGTATCGGGCGGTGACACGTCTCACCTTCGACCCCGGGAAGGACGTGGCGGCCCTGCGGGTCGCCACGGGTGCACGGCCACGGGTGGCGATCCTGCGCGAACAGGGCGTCAACGGTCAGGTGGAGATGGCCGCGGCGTTCCACCACGCGGGTTTCGAGGCCGTCGACGTACACATGTCCGATCTCTTCGCCGGGCGCCACTCCCTGGTCGGTTTCGCCGCACTCGCCGCATGTGGAGGATTCTCCTATGGCGATGTCCTCGGCGGCGGCGGCGGCTGGGCGAAGTCGATCCTCTTCGAGCCGCGCGTGCGCGATGCCTTCCAGGCGTTCTTCGAGCGGCCCGACACGCTGACGCTCGGCGTGTGCAACGGCTGCCAGATGCTCTGCGAGCTCAAGTCGCTCGTCCCCGGAGCGGCGGCGTGGCCGCGGTTCGTCAGGAACCGTTCGGAGCAGTTCGAGGGACGCTCCGTGACCGTGCGGATCGCGCGCACCAACTCGCCATGGCTCACGGGCATGGCGGGCAGCGTCCTGCCCATCGCCGTGGCCCACGGCGAGGGTCGGGCAGAGTTCGAAAAGCCGGAGTGGGATGCGCGGCAGGCGCGGAAAGCCCTGCAATACGTGGACAGCATTGGCCGCCCGACCGAGCGCTATCCGCTCAATCCGAACGGCTCGGCGGCCGGTCTGGCCGGTCTCATCTCGTCGGACGGTCGGGCGCTCATCATGATGCCCCACCCGGAGCGGGTGTTCCGCTCCATCCAGCACTCCTGGTGTCCGCACGACTGGGACGACGACGGCCCCTGGCTCAGGCTCTTCCGCAACGCCCGGGTCGCCCTCGGCTGACGGCGCGCAGGCGGACCGGGCATGTCGACCACCGCGGGGCCACCGGATCTCCCGACGCCGGAGGACGTAGCCCGCGCCGCCGAGCGCATCCGACCCTTCGCCACCCGCACCCCCGTGCTCACCGCGTCCTCCCTCGACGCGATGTTCGGCGTACGCCTCTTCTTCAAGTGCGAGAACTTCCAGCGCGTCGGCGCGTTCAAGTTTCGCGGCGCCTGCAATGCGGTGCAGGCGCTCCCCGCGGAGCAGGCCGCACGAGGTGTCGCGACGCACTCGTCGGGCAACCACGGCGCGGCTCTTGCACTGGCCGCCCGGCTGCGGGGAGTCCCGTGTACCGTCGTCATGCCGCGCAACGCGCCGGCGGTGAAGCAGGCCGCGGTCGCCGGCTACGGGGCCGACATCGTGCTCTGCGAGCCGACCCTCGAGGCGCGCGAGACCACGCTCGCCGAGGCCGTGGCGAATACGGGACGCGTCGTGGTGCATCCCTACGACGATGCCCGCGTCATCGCGGGCCAGGGCACGGCGGCGCTCGAGTTGCTCGCCTCCGTGCCGGACCTGGACGCCGTCATGACGCCCATCGGCGGCGGCGGGCTGACCGCCGGAACCGCGCTGGCCGTGCAGGCGCGGGCTCCGGGGACGCGGGTGGTCGCGGTGGAGCCGGCGGGTGCGGACGACGCCTACCGCTCGTTTCGCGCGGGTGAGCGACTCCCGTCGATCTCGCCGACGACCATCGCCGACGGCCTTCTGACGTCTCTCGGCGTGCGCAACTTCGCGCTGATCCAGCGCCACGTCGACGACATCGTCCGCGTGAGCGAGGCGGCCATCGCGGCGGCGATGCGCCTCGTCTGGGAACGGATGAAGATCGTGATCGAACCTTCGGCGGCGGTGCCGTTGGCTGCCCTCGTCGAGGGCGTCCTGGATCAGTCGGAAGCCGTCGACGGGAAGCTGTCCGGCGCGCGCATCGGCATCGTTCTTTCCGGCGGCAACGTGGACCTGGACCGGTTGCCGTGGTAGTCGCCGTCACCGCGGTGCCAGTCTCTGGGGCGGCGCGGCGCTAGTGGACCTTGCGACCCTGGCCGCCTTCCTCGCAATGGTCGCGGCGGGTACGTACGTGCAGGCGGTGACGGGCTTTGCGATGGCACTCGTCCTCATGGCCCTCGTGATTGCGTTCGACCTGCTGCCGATCCCCATGGCCGCCAGCGCGACGGCGACGTTGACCGCTGCGATGTCGGCGGTCTTCCTCAGCGCCCCATAGCCGGTCCGGCACTCGCTCGCGAGCTCGCTACGCACCGGCGCGCCTCCGGTCCAGCCACGCCGTCCTTTCATGGAAGCTGCACCGGCGGTCACTGCGTTCCCTTGGCGCGTCTTCCACAAAAGGGGGCAGTGGCGCCTCGTGGAGCGGCGCTTCCTGTGGCCGCTACTGGTCTGCAATGCGCCCGGCGTACTCTGCGGCCTCGCGCTCCTCGCCTGGCTCGGTCAACGCGAGATGGAGTACGTGCGTCTCGTGTTCGGCGTCTTCGCGGTCTCGACCGGCCTGTCCGTGGTTCTGCGTCCGACACCGCGTGCCTCCCTGGCCCCGGCCTGGCAGACAGGCGGCTTCGGAGGCCTCGCGGGGGTGTTCGCCGGGATGTTCGCAGTGGGCGGTCCGGTGATGGCCTACCACGCCTACCGGCAGCCCATGGCGCTCGCGAACGTTCGCGCGACGCTCGCGGTGGTGTTCGTGTTCGGCAACGTGGCGCGCTCGATCGCAGTGGGTGCGACGGGCGGATTGACCGGGTCCATCTGGGTCCTGTTCGCGGCGGGCCTGCCCGTGGTGTTCGTGTTCACTGCGCTGGGCAGGAGGTTCCCACCGGCCGTGACGGACCGGACCATGCGGCGTCTCGCCTGTCTTCTGGTGGTCGCGGTCGGAGCTCTCGTCGGAGGAACGGCCGCCCTGCACCTGGCCGGTGTCCTGTAGGGGCGACCCTTGTGGTCGCCCGCGTCGGCGTCTTGCACGAATTCGGAGCGGGACATTGTAGCTGTCCACGGTGGGGTTCACCGCGCTGTCGCGCAAGGAACATGGATAGGTGCGCGACCGCTGGCTGACGGCTCGGTTATAAAGGTCGCGCCCGGTGCGAGGCCGATGCCCCATTGGCGTGCTCAAGCAGCCCGAATTGTAGCGTGGCCCGGACCGTGATCGGCGTGGAGACGCTGACGGCGCGGCATGCCGCGACCTCGTATGTAAGAGTGAATCTCCTGCCGCGGTCTCACCGGGCGCGACCAAGGGCATTGTGGGAGACGAGCGGATGGGAGACAAGCGTGGGCGTCAGCGGGCGATGCAGGTGGTGCACCCGAACTGCGCGGGGATCGACGTCGGGAAGGCGATGCACTACGTGGCGGTGGACGCGTCGGTGGCGGAGCGTCCGGTGCAGAAGTTTGGCAGCTTCACGGATGATCTGGAGGCGATGGCGGCATGGCTGTTGTCCTGCGGCGTGGAGCTCGTCGCACTGGAGTCGACCGGTGTGTACTGGATCCCGGTGTTTGAGGTTCTGGACCGGTCGGGTCTGGAGGTGCATCTGGTCGATGCACGGGCGACGAAGCAGGTCAGCGGTCGCAAGAGCGACGTTCTGGACTGCCAGTGGATCCGCCAGTTGATGAGTTACGGCCTGCTCAAGGGCGCGTTCCGGCCGGCGGACCGTATCTGCGAGTTGCGCGCCTACGTACGCCAGCGGGCGCGTGCGACCCGCGACCGCAGCCGCTGCGTGCAACACATGCAGAAAGCGCTGACGGAGATGAACGTGCAGCTCGACAATGTGCTGAGCGACATCATGGGCGTGACCGGCCAGCGGATCGTGCGCGCGATGGTGGCTGGCGAACGGGACGGCACGGTGCTGGCGCAGTTGCGCGATCCGCGCGTCAAGGCGGACGCGGCGAGCATCGCGCGCAGCCTGCGCGGCACGTGGCGCGACGAGCACCTGTTCGCCCTGGAGCAGGCGCTGGAGTGCTACGACCTGCTGAACCGGCAGATCAAGGGGGCCGAGACCCGCATCGACGCCCTGGTCGAGACGCTCGCAGACACGGTGGACGAGTCGGCGGTGGAGCTGCTGGCGCAGCCGGCGCGCACAGCACCCGAACGGCGTCGCCAACTGGCGCTGCGGGCGATGCTCGGGGTCGACCTGACCGCCATCCCGACCATCGGCATCGAGACTGCGCTGACGATCGCATCGGAGGTCGGCCCGGACCTGTCGCGCTTCCCGAGCGCGGCGCACTTCTGCTCCTGGCTGACGCTCGCGCCCGGCACCCGCATCAGCGGCGGCAAACAGCTTCGGGGGCAGCGGCCGAAGCGTGTCAACCGTGCGGGTCAGGCGCTGCGCGTGGCGGCCAGCACCGCACGCCACAACAAGACCTACATCGGTGCCTGCCACCGCACCCGGCTGCGGCGGCTCGACCCCGGGCGCGCCAACAAGGCGACTGCCCACCAGCTCGCCAGGCTGGTCTACGCGATGCTCACGCGCGGCGAGGAGTACGTCGCGCGGGAAGTCGCCGACTTCGAGGCCGAGCGCCGCGACCGCCAGATCAGACACCTCCAGCGTCAGGCCACGCGCTACAACCTCACGCTCGTCGAGACCGCCGCCGCACGACCCTAAATCAATGGGTTACGTTATGTTCCATGAAAGTTTCCCCCCCGGCGCGCCGGGGCGCTGACGCGCCGGGAACAGGTCGGGTGCATCGGGCGGTTGCGTCGTGTACAAGAGCGGTCGCGTCGGGCGGAGGCCGTTCTCCCCAGTGGTGCGTTGGTGCCCGCATGAAAGTCTGGCCCGGACCGTGATCGGCGTTCTGACGTTGGTGGCGCGGTTGTCCGCGACCCCGCATGCGAGCATGAACGTACCGCCGCGGTCGTACCCGACGCGACCTTAGGACAAGCGTGGAGGAATCGTCGATGGCTGGCAAGAAGCAGGCGGCGGCAAGACTGGAGGTGGTGCATCGGGACTGCGCGGGAATCGACATTGGCAAGCGCAAGCACTACGTGGCGGTGGATACGTCGCGGTTCGAGGAACCCGTTCGCAACTTCGGGACGTTCACGGAGGACCTGGAGGCGATGGCGGAGTGGCTGACCTCGTGCGGGGTGCGCGAGGTGGCGATGGAGTCGACGGGCGTGTACTGGATCCCGGTGTTCGAGGTGCTCGACCGGGCGGGCTTCGAGGTGCATCTGGTGAACGCGCGGGCGACGAAGCAGGTGAGCGGGCGCAAGAGCGACGTCATGGACTGCCAGTGGATCCGGCAGTTGATGAGCCACGGGCTGCTGCGCGGCGCGCATCGGGTGCCGGACGAGATCTGCGCGCTGCGCGCGTATCTGCGTCAGCGGAGCGTCGGCACCACCTGGCTTTCAGTTTGAGATTGGCGTAAAGGCCCAAGGTAGCAGTTGATCGATCTCCGAGGCCGGATGGCCATTGGCGATGGCTTCGAGCGTGGCCTTGAGGTAGGCGTGGGGGTTGACCCGATTCATTTTCGCCGTTTCCACGAGTGAAGCGATGCGGCCCCAGGCCGCGGCGCCTTCGTCATGGCCGGCGAACAGCGCGTTCTTGCGATTCAGCGCCAGCGGTCGGATGGCGTTCTCCACGACGTTGTTGTCCATCTCCACCCGGCCGTCGGTGAGGAACACCTGCAGCCCGTCCCAATGGTTGCCGATATAGGCCAGCTTCTCGCCCAGGCGCGACTTGGGCGAGACCCGGGCGCGTTGCTGGCGCAGCCACACTCCGAAGTCCTCGACCAGCGGCGCGGTACGCGCCTGGCGCACGGCGAGCCGGACTTCGGCGGGTTCACCCCGGATCTCCTTCTCGATGACGTACATCGCCGCGATGCGCCGCAGCCCTTCGGCGGCGACCGCCGAGCGGTGACTGTCCTGGATCTCGCACAGCTTGCGCCGGGCGTGGGCCCAACAGAAACAACGGACCACCCCCTTGCCGGGCACCGCCACCACGTTGTAGCCGGCATAGCCGTCGACGTGCAGCTTCCCTTCGAATCCTCTGAGAAAACCCTCGGCGTGGCGTCCACCGCGACCGGGCGCGTAGAAGAACACCACCCCCGGCGGGTCCGGACCGGCCCAGGGACGCTCATCGCGGGCCAGCGCCCACAGATACCCCGTCTTGGTCTTGCCCCGGCCCGGATCCAGCACCGGCGCCCGGGTCTCGTCCATGAACAGATGCCCGGACTGCTTCAGGTGCCAGGCCAGCCGGTCCACCACCGGCATCAGATGAAACGACGCCTTGCCCACCCAGCCGGCGAGCGTGGAGCGGTGCAGGTCCACGCCTGAGCGGGCGTAGAGCTGCGATTGACGGTAGAGCGGCAAATGGTCCGCGTACTTGGAAATGAGCACCTGGGCCAGCATCGCCTCGGTCGGCAGCCCACCCTCGATGAGGTGTGCCGGCGCGGCCGCCTGGACGACACCCTGCTCGCAGGTCCGGCAGGCATACTTCGGGCGCACGGTGACGATGACGCGAAGCGTCGCCGGCACAATGTCCAGCCGCTCGCTGCGGTCCTCTCCGATGCGCACCATCTGCCGGCACCCGCAGGGACACTCGGTGCTGTCTGGCTCGATGACCCGCTCGATGCGCTCAAGGTGCTCCGGCAGCTGCCCGATATTGCGTCGGGCGCGGCGCTTGCCCGTGGGCGGGCTCGGCGGCGCGCTCGGCTCGGTGGCGGCCTGGACCTCGCCTACCGCCCCTTCCAGATCCTCGAACGCCAGCTGGCGTTCGTCGACACCCAGCTTCTCGGACTTCCTGCCGTAGATGAAGCGCCGCAACTCGCTGATCAGGTGCTCCATGCGCCGGTTGCTCTCGGTGAGCGACTCGACCCTGGCGCGCAGCGCGTCGTTGGCCGCCAGCTGCTCCACGAATGCCGCCCGGTAGGCGCCTGGCAGGGGGCTGAGATCGACCGGTTCGGCGCGCGTCTCCATGGCGCAATAATACCATGGAATCAGTCGCTTAGACCTCGGAAAGAGCCCTGATGACCGGCTCGGATGCTACGCCGCGGTGCGCGGCCGACGCACCTTCGCTGCCCACGTCCGACGCCAGTCCAGACCCTCGAACAACGCCTCGAACTGCGCTCGCGACAGTCGCATCACCCCATCGTGAATGCCCGGCCACGCAAAGCGGCCCTGCTCCAGACGCTTGTACGCCAGCACCAGGCCCGTACCGTCCCACCACAGCACCTTGAGCCGGTCGCCGCGCCTGGATCGAAACACGAACGCCACCCCGGAATACGGATCCAGTCCCAGATCGTTCTGCACCACTGCAGCCAGACTGTCGTGCCCCTTGCGGAAGTCCACCGCCCGCGTCGCCACCACGACCCGCGCGCCCGGCAACGACACCATCACCGCGCCCCCGCCAGCGCCACCGCGATCGCCGCGATCCCCGCCGCCTCGATCTCCCCCTCCAGCCGAACCGTCACGCCACGCCCTTCGATCGTCGCGTCGGCCCGCCCGCCCGACTCCTGCACCGACACCGGAACGTATGCAGCCTCCGCCGACCTCAGATCGTCGCGCCGCGCCCGGCTGCGTCTCCTCGACAACTGGCTGGCCGAAACCCCGTGGCGCCGCGCCACCTCGCGCACCGCCAGTGGCGACGTGAAACTCTCCTCCACAATCCGCTCCCACTCTTCCACCGTTCGCCGCCGTAGCACCCTGCCAGCGCCGACGCCCGTGCCGCCAGCACCCTTCGAATCACCATCCGACATCCACAAACCCTCCGGTCGACCAGACGGGTATCCAACTTCAAACGCGACATCCAGGGAAAGGTGGGGTCGGCGGACCGCTTACGTATCTGCGTCAGCGGCACGAGTTGGTCGGACAGCGCTCGCGGGCGGTGCAGCACATCCACAAGGCGCTGACGCAGATGAACGTGCAGTTGGACAACGTGTTGAGCGACATCATGGGCAAGACGGGCCAGCTGATGGTGCGCGCCATCGTTGCGGGCGAGCGCGACGGCGCCGTGCTGGCCGGCTTGCGCGACGGCCGCTGCAAGGCGGCCGCGGCGACCATCGCGCGCAGCCTGCGCGGCACTTGGCGCGACGAGCACCTGTTCGCGCTGGAGCAGGCGCTGGAGCGCCACGACGCCCTGCAGGGGCAGATCGCGGCGTGCGCGGCGCGCATCAACGGCGAACTGGACAGGCTGGCGCGGGACGACGCCGGCGACCCGCCGGAAGACAAGCGCTCGCGCAAGGGCCGCGACCGCGCGCTACGTCGGCGGCTGCAGCGCATGCTGGGCGTGGACCTGCTGGCCATCCCGACCATCGGCGTCGAGACGGCGTTGAGCGTCGCCGCGGAGGTCGGGGCAGACCTGTCCCGCTTCCCTTCCGTGAAGCACTTCTGCTCTTGGCTGGCGCTCGCGCCGGGCACTTGCATCAGTGGCGACAAGCGCCTGAAGGGCAAACAGCGGCGACGCTCGAACCGCCTCGGCCAGGCGCTACGCATGGCGGCCACCACGGCCCGCAGCGACAGGAGCGCGATCGGCGCCATGCACCGCCGGCGCCTGGCGCGTATGGACACCGCCAAGGCCGTGAAGGCCACCGCGCACCAGTTGGCACGCCTGATCTACGCGATGCTCACGCGCGGCGAGGAGTACGTCGCACGCGACCTGGCCACATGGGAAGAAGAACGCCGCGACCGCACGATCAAGCACCTTCAGCGCCAGGCCAGACGCTTCGACCTGGCCCTCGTGCCCGCCACGTGACGTCCAAAAAATTCAATCACTTGGAAATTTGTTCCATGCGAGGGGCGACCCTTGCGGTCGTCCGCGCCGGCGTCTTGCACGAATTCGGAGCGGGACGGGACAAGCCCGTCCCCTGTACGCTTCTGAACAGCTTCGTGGCACCGCCGCGAAGCTGGGCAGAGCTGCCGGGAGCGACCACCCGTCCCCTGTGCCACGAGCACCGACGTAGGACTCGTGCCCCGGCGGTTTTCTGCCGCGATGGACGCCCAGTGAACAGTCCGCGCCTCGAGCGCCAGTACAGGGACAGGTGAGCATCGCGGCATGCCTGCAGCATCGGGGGAAACAACGACGAGGAGGCATGATGTCCGAATTGAACTGGTACGTCGGCGTGGACTGGGGTGGGCAGAACCACCAGGTGTGCGTGCTCGACGGCGCTGGCGCGGTGCGTGGCGAGAACGTGTTCGCGCACAGCGGGCCGGGGCTGGCGGCGATGGCGGCGTGGATCGCCGAGACGGTTGCCGCGGCGCCGTCCGAGACGGTCGGGGTGGCGATCGAGACGCCACGCGGTCCGGTGGTGGAGAGCTTGCTGGCGCACGGCCTGGCGGTGCACGCGATCAACCCGAAGCAGCTCGACCGGTTCCGCGACCGGTACTCGCCGGCGGGCGCCAAGGACGACCGCCGCGACGCGCGCGTGCTGGCCTCGGCGCTGCGCACCGACCCACAGTGCCTGCGGCGGGTACAGGCGTCCGCCCCGGTGGTCGTCGAACTGCGCGAGTGGACGCGGACCCACGACGAACTCAAAGGCGAGCGGGTGCGGCTGACCAACCGCATGCGCGACCTGCTGTGGCGCTACTACCCGGCGTTCAACCAAGTGGTCGAGGACGACCTCGCGGCGCCGTGGGCGATGGCGCTGTGGAAGCGCGTACCGACGCCAGCGGCAGCGCGCGGCATGCGCCTGTCGTCGTACGACAACTTGTTGAAAAAGCACAGGGTCCAGCGCTTCGACGCAGCCACGCTGAAGGCTCGGCTGGCGCAACGGCCGCTCGACGTAGACCCGGCGTCGATGCGCGCCGCGGAGACGCACATGCGTCTGCTGACCAAGCGTCTGGCCGTGGTGGTCAAGCAACTCGCCGAGACTCAGACCCGGATCGACGCGTTCCTGGCGGAGCTCGGCGGCGCTGATCCGGCGACCACCGGCAGCGAGGATCCGCAGCCGGGGCAGGCGAAGGGGCAGCGCGACGCGACCATCCTGCGATCCATCCCGGGAGTCGGTAGGTACGTCCTCGCCACGCTGCTCGCAGAGGCGGATGATCCCCTGCGCCGACGAGACTACCACGCCCTGCGCTGCCTGGGCGGGGCGGCCCCGGTCACCAAACAGTCCGGCCGGGTTCGCATCGTGACGCGCCGCCTCGCAGTCCATGACCGGCTGCGCGATGCCCTCGGCTACTGGGCGAGCGGGGCGGTGCAGAAAGACCCGGCGTGCAAGGCGCGATACCAGGCGCTGCGCGCCCGCGGCCACGGCCACCACCGCGCGCTGCGCTCGGTCGCGGACCGTCTGCTGTTCGTGGCTTGCACGATGCTGCGCGACGGCACGGTGTTCGACCCGCAGCACGCCCCGGCATGAACGGCGCGCGTTGCGCATCGTCGCGCAGGGAGCGTAGCGACCGTAGCGCGATGCGCAACGCGCGCACGTCCCGCCCGGGCGGGACGTGCGTCGAACACGGCAACCCGCCAACCCGCCAACCCCTCGAAACACCGGAGGCAACGGCCTACTGACCATCCCAGCCAAAATGCACGAAACAGCACTTGCAGAACCGTGAACAGTCCTACACCTCCCGCTCGGTCGTCCGGTCCTCGATATCGTAGAACTCTCCGAGCCCTGCCAGGTCGGAGAACTCGCGGTAGACGGCGAAGCGCGTGGCCAGGGGGACGCCGGTGTCGCCGTCCCGGCGGAAGGCGGCGTAGGCCGTGCGCATGGCATCCACGGCGACGGTGTGCCCCGTGAACGGGTCGATGACGAGCCTCCAGCCGAGGCCCTGCCACTCGGTTACGGGGCGCGCATCCATGGCGGCGATGGTCGCGAGCGGCACAGGGATGCGCGCCGCGGCGGCCGCCCAATCGTCCTCTGTCGACGGCATCAGCATGGCGAGGTCGGCGCCGGCCTCTGCGTATGCGACGCACCGTTCGACCGCCGCGTCGAAGCTCTCGTTGCGCACGGCGCCGGTGCGCGCCACGATGACGAAATCGGGGTCGCTCCGGGCCTCCACGGCCGCGGCGATGCGATCCGTCATTTCGTCGGTGGAGACGAGATGCTCGATGCCCCGGTGGTGGCTGACGCGCTTCGGAGCGACCTGGTCCTCGATCTCGATGCCCGCGCCGCCGGCCGACTCGATCTCGCGGATCGTCCGGACCATGTGGACCGGGTCGCCGAAGCCGACGCCGCCGTCGACGATGAGCGGCAGGCCGGAGCGGTGCGTGATGCGGCGACACGCTTCGGCCAGTTCCGTGAGCGTGAGCAGGGCCTCGGAGACGGCAAGTTCGTAGCCGAGCGCGCCGCCAGAAAGGTAGCCGGCCCGGAATCCCAGCGACTCGGTGAGCCTGGCCTGCAAGGGCGTCAGGCAAAGGGGTGCGATGACCGTACTCTCGCCGACCAGGGCAGCACGCAGCGCCGACGCCGTGGATGCCAGTGGGGTGCCGGGATTGTCTTTCATGCGTCGCCTCCTCCGTCTCTGCCACGGTTCCGATATGCCTTGGAATGCGTATCATGGGCGTTGCGAACGGGAGGCCGCAACGGCCGCTACGGAGGCTTTTCATGACGGAACTCACGATCAACGGTCGCGCGCATGCGCTCACCGTCGATCCGGCAACCCCGCTCCTGTGGGTGTTGCGCGATCATCTGGATCTCACGGGAACCAAGTACGGCTGCGGGATCGCCCAGTGCGGTGCCTGTACGGTGCACGTGGACGGGGAGGCGACGCGCTCGTGCATCACGCCGCTCGCGGCCGTGGCGGGCAAGAGCATCACCACCATCGAGGGGCTGTCCGCGGATGCCAGTCATCCGGTGCAGCAGGCCTGGATCGAGCACGACGTACCCCAGTGCGGGTACTGCCAATCCGGGCAGATCATGGCTGCGGCGGCGCTCCTCGCGCACAACGCTGCGCCGACGGACGACGACATCGATACAGCGATGACCAACGTCTGCCGCTGCGGGACCTACCAGCGCGTGCGCAGGGGGGTCCACCGTGCGGCGGAACTGGGTCGGACAGCCCACCGCAACGCGGCAACGGAAGGGGGTGTGGCATGAACCGACGACGTTTCCTGAAGGCTACCGCGACCTCGGCCGGCGGCCTCATGGTCGCTTTTCACCTGCCGGCGCTCGGCAACGGGCGCCCGTTCGAAGCCGTCGACGGCGCCGGAGAGATCAACGCCTGGCTCGTGATCTCACCGGACGACACCGTGACGATCCGCGTCGCGCAGTCGGAGATGGGAGAGGGCGTGTTCACGAGCCTGCCGATGATCGTCGCGGACGAACTCGGCGCGGCTTGGGAGAACGTGCGCGCGGAGTACGCCGACGCCAACCGGAGCCTCCGGGAGGACCGGGTGTACCAGCGCATGGCGACTGGCGGCAGTCAGGCCGTGCGCCACAGCCGGCCCTACCTGCAGGCCGCCGGCGCCAATGCGCGGGAGCGCCTGGTGCGCGCCGCCGCCAACCGCTGGGGGGTGGCGCCCGAGACGTGCGAGGCGGCGAACTCACGCGTCACGCACGGAGACCGGTCCCTGCGCTACGGTGAACTCGCGGCTGAGGCCGCCGCCGTCGAAGTGGGCGAGGTCGCGATCAAGACGCCGGACCAGTTCACCATCGTCGGCACGCCGCGCAAGCGGCTCGATTCCGCCGTGAAGATCGACGGCTCGGCGGTCTTCGGCATGGACGTGCGCCTGCCCGGCATGGTCTACGCGGCCGTGAAACACTGCCCCGTGATGGGCGGGGCGGTGCGTGCGCACGACTTCGCGGCGATCGCAGAGCGGCCCGGCGTCATCGGCGCCGTAGAGGTCGAGGGCGGTGTCGCCGTCGTGGCGGAGCACTACTGGCAGGCACAAACCGCGGCGGATGCCCTGTCGATCGAATGGGACCGCGGGCCCGGCGCAGGAACGTCGTCCGCGCAGTGGCAGCAGGAGTTTGCCGAGGCGCTGGATGGAGACGGCGTCGTCGCGCACGAGCAGGGGGATGTCCTCGCCGGCTTCGAGACGGCCGCGTCGAGCATCGAGGCCGACTATTCCGTGCCATACCTGGCCCACGCCTGCATGGAGCCGCTCAACTGCACGGTCCAGGTGCAGGACGACCGTGTGGACATCTGGACCGGGGCGCAGAACCCCGAGTCGGTCCTCGCGGTCGGGGCGGAAGTCGCCGGCGTGGAAGCCGGCAACGTCTACCCGCACACCTGCTTCCTGGGCGGAGGCTTCGGCCGGCGCTCGAACCCGGACTTCGTGCGCGAGGCGGTGACGGTCGCGAAGGAGATCGGCCGGCCCGTACAGTTGATCTGGTCGCGGGAAGAGGACACCCGCGGGGGCCGCTACCGGCCCATGTCCGCGCTGCGCTTCCAGGCGGGTTTCGACGCGGACGGCAAACCGACGGCCTGGGCCAATCACTCGGTTACACACTCCATTCTCGCCGGCCTGCGTCCCGAGACGGTGGCGTCGGGAGTGGATCGGACCTCGGTGGAGGGGCTCACCGAGATCCCCTACGCGATCCCGAACCAGCGCATCACGCACACGATACGCAACACGCACCTCTCGACCTGGTTCTGGCGCTCGGTCGGGAACTCCCAGAACCCCTTCGCCCGGGAGAGCTTCGTCGACGAGATGGCCGCGCACGCCGGGGTCGACCCCCTGGCGTTCCGCCGGTCGCTGCTCGGGGAGGAGCACGCCGACATGCTCAACGTGCTGAAGGTCCTCGAGGAGCAGTCGGGCTGGGGCGGCGAACTTCCCGCCGGCACGGGCCGCG
This sequence comes from Candidatus Azotimanducaceae bacterium, assembly GCA_965248075.1. Taxonomy (GTDB): domain Bacteria; phylum Pseudomonadota; class Gammaproteobacteria; order Pseudomonadales; family Azotimanducaceae; genus VXNE01. The sequence continues at coordinate 949,580 of CBDFIL010000002.1, forward strand.
GGATAGCCGTCCACGAGTCGTTCGGCAGCATCGTCGGGCAGGTGGCGGAGGTGTCCGTCACGAAGGCCGGTGCGGTCAAGGTCGAGAGGGTGGTTTCCGCCGTCGACTGCGGCCACGTCGTCAATCCGCTCTCCGGCGAAGCGCAGATCGAGAGCGGGATCGTCTACGGCCTGACCGCCGCGCTGTACGGCAAGATCACCGTCGAGGACGGCGCGGTGGTGGAGAGCAACTTCCACGACTACCCGATGCTGCACATGGCCGACACGCCAAGGATGGAGACGCACTTCGCCCTCTCGGGCGGCGCGAAGTGGGGTGGCCTGGGCGAGCCCGGGCTGCCGCCGCTGGCCCCGGCGGTCTGCAACGCCATCTTTGCGGTCACCGGCAAGCGGGTGCGCTCGTTGCCGCTTTCGGAGCACGATCTGTCATGGACCTGAGAGCGATGATGAGAAGGGCTCCACTGCGGTTCGCCGCGCTCCTCCTGCTGAGCGGACTCGTGCTGCCGGCGGCGCATGCCGATCTGTCCGTCGGCGACACGGCGCCGGACTTCGCCCTCGAAGGCACCGACGGCAAGATCCATCGCCTGTCGGAGCTGGTCGGCGAAGGCGGGACCGAGGCGGTCGTCGTCGCGTGGTTCCCGAGAGCCTATACGCGCGGCTGCACCATCGAGTGCAAGTCCCTGGCCGAGAACGGTCACCTCCTGCGGGCCTTCGACGTGGCCTACTACATGGCCAGCACGGACCCCATCGAAGACAACAGGGGTTTCGGCGCGGAGAACGACGCGGACTTCCCGCTCCTCTCCGACCCCACGTCGGAGACGGCGCAGGCCTACGGCGTGCTGAGGCCGGAGGGTTACGCCGCTCGCCACACGTTCTACATCGGGCGGGACCGGCAGGTGCTTCTGATCGACCGCGAGGTCCGTCCCGCCACATCCGCCGAGGACATGGCCGCGAAACTCGCCGAACTCGGCATCCCGAGGCTGTAGGGGCGACCCTTGTGGTCGCCCGTCCCCGACCCTTGTGGTCGCCCGGGATCTGCGTGAATTCGACACGGGACGGCACAAGGGCGTCCCCCAGGGCGTCCCCTACACCCGTGCCGAACGGCGCACGAATTTGATCGCCCGCTCAGGCTCCCGGCGATTGGGCGGTGGGCGCCGAGAGCACTTCCTCGGCGGAGCGCCACGGCACCGCCAGGATCGCCGCCGCGTCCACCGCCAGGAAGAGGAGGCAACCGGCGCCCTTCGCCTCGAGGGGGTCGAACTGCCGCAGGTAGTTCCTGGCGAAAAGGGCGTCGTCGCGTCGCCCGGCCGCCTCGTACAGGCAAGTCAGCCAGCGAAGCGCATCGGTGTCGCGCCGCGCCGCCACCAGGTCGCTCAGCGTCCGGTGATAGGCGGGCAGGTCGCCGTCCGCAAGGAAACGCAGGTGCGCCCGGAGCGCCTGCGCCGGCACCGATTCGGGATCGATGGAGAGCGCCTGCGCAACGTGCGCTGCAGCCTCGGGCCGGCCCTCCCGGTAGTACAGATCCGCGAGCAGGTAGTGCGCATAGGGGTTGTCGGCGTCCAGCGCGAGGGAGCGTTCGGCGAGGCGCGCCGCGCGTGACGCGTCCCCCGCGTCCGCAACTGCACGGGCTTCCAGAAAGGTCTCGTAGGCGCGGAGGTCGACCGGTGGCCCGGCCGACACGGCGACGTCTCCAAGCAGCAGCAGCTTCTTCGCGATGCCCACCGCGATCGCATCCCGAATCGCGAACAGCTCCGCGTCTGCGCCGCTCAGATCCTCCTCCCAGAGCACCAGGAACTCCGACAGGTCGGTCAGGCGGGCCGAGACGGTGATGGCGCCGTCCGCCCGCCGAACCCGACCCTCGACCGCGTGGGTCGCGCCGAGTTCGCCAGCCAGGAGTTGCGAGACGCGGCCCCGCGATCGGTAGGAGAACGACGCGGCGCGATCGAGCACGATGAAGTCCGGCACCTCGGCGAGCGCGATGGCGATGTCGGCCGCGATGCCATCGCCGAGATACGGGGATTCCTGGGGTGAGCCCTGCGATTGCTCGAAGGGCAGCACGGCGATCGTGATCCGCTTGGGTGCGATCTCGGGCAGCAGCACCCACCAGCCCACCACGGTGGCGATCATGATGCCGAGCATGACGAGGGTGGCGATGGCGACGCCGTGCGACCTTGTTTGTTCCACGTCGAGGTGGTCCGGCGTCCGTCAAGGGGCTGATCTGTGACAGGTTACAGATTCCCGCGTCCTGAAGGAAAAAACTCGGTCGTCGGGTTGGCGTACTCGCGACCGAAAGCACAGCGCGGAGTACGGTTGAGGGAGCCCGTGCGCGCACGGGCCCGTGTGTACACGGGGCCAAAAGACCCGCGAGGGCGCGGCCAGCGCAGTCCGCAATCGGGAAGATGGCCGTTGCGTACCACCCGGCGCCGACCGTCCGCCAGCGTCTCCCTCTCAAACGCCGACAGGAACTCCTCCAACTCCGCCTACACCGCTGCCTCGATCAGCCGCCGGGCACCCGCGCGACGAAGGTCCGTGAGGGGGTTGGAAACCGTGGCTGGCGCCGCCAGCGAAGCCACTTTATCGTTGCTCATGTGCGGTGTGCTCCTCTCGCTGAAACCGTGAAATCGCAACTCGATTTCAGCAGAGACACGCCGCACCACTCAACTCACCCGTACACCAGATTCGACCATAGATCTGTCATCGACCGAGCCTATCTCGGCGAAACAGCTAAGCCTGCCTGATGTTCGTGCCCAACTGGCGGAAAAATCGCCGCGATTCGTCTATTCCGCCCGCAAGCAGCTCTGTTGCGCGGGAGAGGTCGTGCTTAGCTCTGGCTAAGTGGTTCGTGCTGACGATCGTAGTGTGCGCTTGGTCAAGTCATGCGTTCGCGCCGGGAGGTAGAGCAACCGTGAAAATCGACAGTGTCCTGCTGGGCATGCAGCAGCGCGGCTTCACGCGGCCGGCGAAGCTGGCGGTGGGCGACGGTGCACTGGGCTTCTGGTCGGCGCTGTCGGAGGTCTATCCGCAGACCCGCAGCCAGCGCTGCTGGATGCACAAGTCCGGCAACGTCCTCAACTACCTACCCAAGGTCGAGGCGCATCGCTGGCGCGATGCGTTGGCGAAGGCGAAGCAGGGCTTGCAGGAGATCTGGATGGCCGAGACCCGCGCGCGGCCGCGCGCGCCTTCGACGACTGGATCGAACGCTACGAGGACAAGTACCCCAAGGCCACCGCATGCCTGGCGCGCGATCGCCAGGAAATGCTGGCCTTCTACGACTTCCCCGCTGTCCACTGGACGCACCTGCGCACGACCAACGTGATCGAGTCGGCGTTCGCCACCATCCGCCATCGGAACTCGCGGGCGAAGGGCTGCGTCACGCGCCGGACGATGCTCTCGATGATCTACAAAATGGGCATGAGCGCCGAGCAGTCCTGGCGCCGACTACGCGGCTTCCGTCAGCTCGGCAAAGTGATCGAGGGGGTCAAGTTCAACGACGGTATCGAGGTCATCGAGGACAGCGGGGCGGTCGCATGACCAACCCTCCGTACACCAGATTTGACAATAGCTCCCGACCCTGTCGCAGGTTACGGATTCACGGATCTCGGAGGCGTACGCCGGACTTCCGACTCGTTGAAGAGGTTGGTCGGAGTGCGCGGATTCGAACCGCGGGCCCCTGCCTCCCGAAGGCAGTGCTCTACCAGGCTGAGCTACACTCCGAAGCCACCGGCGCGACCGTTGCCAAGCCTTGCCGCGCGGGGCGCGTATTGTAATGTGGGACGGCCGCTCGCGCCATCGTCTCCGCGGGGTACCGTCGGGACTCAGCGGATCCTGGCCACCGCGAAACCCGCCAGGGCCTCGAGAGCTTCCCGGTGGATGTTCCACGGCAGCCCGGCCAGGGCGTCGATCGCCAGTCCGGCAAAGTCCTCGGCGCGTTGCCGGGTATAGTCGAGTGCGCCGGAGCGCCGAACGGCCTGCAGCACCGGACCGAGTTCCCGAGCGTTTCGCGACGTGAGCGCCCGCCGTATGGTGGCCGCGTCCGCGTCGGATCCATGCTTCATCGCGTGGATGAGCGGCAGCGTGGCCTTGCCTTCCGAGAGGTCGTCGCCGACGTTCTTGCCCATCACGGCGGCGTCGCCTTCGTAGTCCAGCCAGTCGTCCACCAGCTGGTAGGCAAGGCCAAAGGAAAGGCCGTAGTTGCGCATGGCTTCGACGACCGGCGCGGTGTTGGTGGCAAGCACGGCCGCGGTGTGCGCCGATGCCTCGAAGAGCAGGGCGGTCTTGCAGCGCACGACCTCCATGTAGGCTTCTTCCGTGAGATCGGCGTTGCCGACGCTGTCGAGTTGCAGCACCTCGCCTTCCGCGATGACGTTGGTGGCGTCCGCGAGGATGTTCAAGATGTCCATCCGGTCGAGTTCGACCATCAGCTGGAAGGCGCGGGAGTACAGGAAGTCGCCGACCAGCACGCTGGGGGCGTTGTCCCACCGCGCGTTGGCGGTCGGCAGGCCGCGGCGCAGCTCGGAGGCATCGACCACGTCGTCGTGCAGAAGCGTTGCGGTGTGCAGGAATTCGATGATGGTGGCCAGGCGCACATGGTCCGTCGCGCCGTAGCCGCAGCAACGCGCCACCAGCAGCACGATCAGGGGGCGCAGGCGCTTGCCGCCGCTCTTGACGATGTACTCGCCGATCTCCTCGACGAGGTCGACTTCCGAAGTGAGGTGGTGGGGGATCAGCGCGTTGACCTGGTGGAAGTCGCTGCCGACGAGCCGGTAGATGGCCGCGAGGTCGGTCGCATCGAGGCGAGGCGCGCGCGCCGCGTTGGAGGCCATGAGGCGAAACTCCAAGTATCAGGCTTGAGCGGGAGCTACGGCCCCCTTTGCGTTGTAAACACCGGCCCGGGTCCGTAGAATTATGCCGCTTTTCCGGCCGTCGCGGACCTTTCGAACGCCGCGGCGTGAATCAGCCGATAATTGTAATACAGCGCGGGTCGGGAGTATTGGAGTGTTTGCGGTCATCGAAAGCGGCGGGAAGCAACACCGCGTTTCCGAGGGCGAGGTCGTGCGCCTCGAGCGTCTCGACGGCGGGCTCGGCGAGAGCATCGAATTCGACCGCGTGCTGATGGTGGCGCGCGATGACGACATCTCGGTGGGTACGCCCTACGTCGATGGCGGCAGCGTCACCGGAGAGGTCGTCGGCCAGGGACGGGCGCGCAAGGTGCGCGTGATCAAGTTCAAGCGCCGCAAGAACTACGTCCGCCACGCCGGCCACCGGCAACACTACACCGACGTCCGCATCACGGGAATTCAGCCCTGACGCGACGACGCGGACGACGCCGATCGGGCTGGCAGCCTGTCGGACCTGGGTCCGGCACGCCGGTTGGACGGCGGGCCAGGGTTTGGCTCACGGGAGTTTCGCGTTAGCGAAACTCCCAACGCGACCGAAAGTCGCGCGCTAATTTGGGCGTACAGCGACGCCCCACGGAATTGGGAAGTTCATCATGGCGCACAAGAAGGCGGGGGGCAGTACCCGCAACGGTCGCGATTCGCAGTCGAAGCGGCTCGGGATCAAGAAGTACGGTGGACAGACCGTTCTGGCGGGGAACATCCTCGTTCGTCAGCGGGGTACGCGTTTCCATCCGGGCGTGAACGTCGGTTGCGGGCGGGATCACACGCTGTTCGCGACCGCGGCCGGCACCGTCAGCTTTTCCGTTCGCGGCCCGCTCGGCCGCAAGTACGTGGACGTCGCCCCGTTGCGGGACGGCGCTTCCTGACTCCCGCCCGGAGCCCGTCCCGTCCCCGGTCGGCGCGGGAGGGCCCTGCGTTGCGCACGGCGACGCCCGTCGGGCCGGATTCGCACAGCGATCTCCTGGTTGGCCTGACGTCGTGCCGTCATGCAGTTCGTCGATGAAGCAATCGTACGCGTCGCCGCCGGGAACGGCGGCCACGGCGCGCTGAGTTTTCGGCGTGAGAAGTACGTGGCGAAGGGCGGTCCGGACGGCGGCGATGGAGGGGACGGAGGGGACGTGATCCTCGTGGTGGATGCCGCGCTGAACACGTTGGTGGACTTCCGCTTTCAGCCGCTCTGTCGCGCCAGGAACGGTCAGACCGGCAGTGGCCGCGACCGTACGGGTGCCCGCGGCGCCGATGCGCTGCTGCGGGTGCCGACCGGCACCACCGTGGTCGACGACGAGACGCTCGAAGTCATCGGCGACCTCGCCGAGCCCGGGGCGCGCCTGCTGGCGGCCCGTGGCGGCCGGCATGGCCTCGGCAACAGCCGCTTCAAGTCGAGCACCAACCGCGCGCCGCGCAGAACCACCCCGGGCGAGCCCGGCGAGGCGCGGGTGCTGCGCCTGCAGCTCAAACTCATCGCCGACGTCGGCCTGCTCGGACTGCCGAACGCGGGCAAGTCCACGCTCATCGCGTCCGTCTCCGCGTCCAGGCCGAAGATCGCCGACTATCCCTTCACGACGCTCCAGCCGAACCTCGGCGTGGTGCGGGTGGACGTGGCGGCGAGCTTCGTGATGGCGGACATCCCGGGCCTGGTATCCGGTGCGGCACAGGGCGCGGGGCTCGGCACACGGTTCCTGCGCCATCTCGCGCGCAACCGGGTGCTGGTGCACCTCGTGGAAGTGGCGCCGCCGGATGGCTCCGATCCGCTGGCCAATGTCGAGGTGGTGGAACGGGAACTGTTCGCGTACAGCGGAGCCTTCCGCGAGCGTCCCATCTGGATGGCGCCGAGCAAGGCAGACCTCGCGGACGCCGCAGGGTTGGTGACTGCCCTCCGGGCACGCTATCCCGACCGGCCCGTGTTCCCTATCTCGTCGGTGACCGGTCGCGGCCTGGCGCCCTTGACCAACGCCTTGATGCGGCATCTCGTCGAAGTCGATGCCGTGCGGGAAGCGGAGCTCACCGACCGCATTTCGGCGGATGTCCTGGCGCGCTCCGCAGCGGAGCGCGAAGATCGGGCCCGGGAGGCCGCTCCGGAGGCGCGGATCGACGCGGCCGATGTGGAGGGACCGTCGCGGTGAGCATCGGCAATGCGGGAGGCGGACGCGCGCGCCTGCGGGACGCAAGGACCTGGGTCGTGAAGGTGGGCAGCGCCCTGGTGACCGCAAACGAACGCGGCATCGACCGGGATGCCATAGGCCGATGGTGCCGCCAGATCGCGACCCTGCACGAGCGCGGCCGACGGGTGGTGCTCGTCAGTAGCGGGGCCGTGGCGGAAGGCGTGCGACGCCTCGGCTTCACCGGCCGCCCGGAAACGGTGCACGATCTGCAGGCCGCCGCCGCCGCCGGCCAGATGGGTTTGATCGAAGCGTACGAGCAGGGCTTTCGGCAGTGCGGTCTCGGTACCGGTCTGGTGCTTCTCACCCACGACGATCTCTCGGATCGACGGCGCTATCTGAACGCGCGGGCGACGCTGCAGACCCTGCTCGCCCTGGATGTGGTGCCTGTCATCAACGAGAACGACTCCGTGGCCACGGACGAGATCCGGCTCGGCGACAACGACACGCTGTCGGCGATGGTGGCGAGCGCGCTGTCCGCGGATGTGCTGGTCCTGTTGACCGACCGGGACGGGCTGCACGAACGCGACCCCCGCGTCGACCCCGATTCCGCCGTGATCGGTCAGGCGTTCGCGACGGAGCTGGCCCTCGATGCCCATGCGGGTGGCAGCGGAGTACTCGGCCGCGGCGGCATGGTCACCAAGCTCGCCGCCGCGCGGCTGGCCGCCCGGTCCGGCACGCCGACCGTGATCGCCAACGGGGCCACGCCGGATGTCCTGCTCGAGATCGGTGACGGCGCCGCCATCGGCACCTTGCTGGAGTCGGACATGGAGCCGCTCGTCGCCCGCAAGCGCTGGATCGCCGGCCAACTCCGGCCGAAGGGGCGGATCGCCCTCGATGCCGGTGCGGTGCGTGCGGTCCGCGAACGCGGGGTCAGCATCCTGGCCGTTGGGGTGACCGAGGCGACCGGTGACTTTCAGCGTGGGGACATGGTCCTCGTCACGGACGGCGGCGGCAAAGAGGTCGCCAAGGGTCTCGTGAACTATGGAGGCGACGAAACACGCCGCCTGCTAGGCACCGCGAGCAGCCAGATCGAGGCGGTCCTGGGATACGTGGATGAGCGGGAACTCATCCATCGTGACAACCTGGTGGTCGTGTGAACCCGGCGCGTGCGCGTCAGGCGGAGGGTTCGGCCCCGGCTTGCGACAGTTGCCTGACCTTCGCGTTGAGGCGGGACTTGTGACGCGCCGCCTTGTTGGCGTGCAGGATGCCCTTGCTCACCATGCGGTCGAGTACCGGTCCGGCTGCGGCCAGCGCCTCGGAAGCGGCCGCGGCATCACCGCTTTCCAATGCGGTGCCGACCTTCTTCAGGTAGGTGCGGTACATGGAACGCTGGCTCGCGTTGCGTGCGCGACGCCTCAGGCTCTGGCGGGCGCGCTTTTTGGCTTGCGGGCTGTTGGCCAAGCGGATACTCCAGTTCTTAAGTAAACGGGCGGGCCGTGGGAAGCGGCGCACTATGCCCGCGGGGGTCGATGGTGTCAACTCGAAGCACCTCCAGGGAAGAACGGAACCTGACCGCTCAGGGCTCCGTCGTCGCCTCCATGACGATGCTGTCGCGGGTGTCCGGGTTCGCCCGCGACGTGGTGCTGTCGCACTTCTTCGGCGCGGCCGGCATCGCGGATGCGTTCTTCGTGGCGTTCCGGATTCCGAACTTCTTTCGAAGACTGTTCGCCGAGGGCGCCTTCGCGCAGGCCTTCGTTCCGGCGCTGGCGGAATACCGTTCCGGCGAGCGCCAGGTGCTCGACCGCTTCGTTGCGGCCGTGACCGGCAACCTCCTCCTGGTCCTCGCCCTGGTCACCGTGGTGGGAGTGCTGGGGGCGGCCTGGCTGACGGTGCTGTTCGCGCCGGGGTTCGTCGGGGACGACGCGCGTCTCGCCATCGCCACGGACATGCTGCGCGTCACCTTCCCGTACCTCGCCCTCATTTCGCTCACGGCGTACGCCGGAGCCCTGCTCAACAGCTTTCACCGCTACGCCGTGCCGGCGTTCACGCCCGTATTGCTCAACGCGGTGCTGATCCTGGCGGCCCTGGTGGGGGCCCCACTCTTCGATCGGCCGGTCATGGCACTCGCGTGGGGCGCCCTCGCCGCCGGCGTCGTGCAGCTTCTGTTTCAGTTTCCGGCGCTGCAGCGGCTCCATCTGCTGCAACCCCCCAGGATGGACTGGACGGATCCCGGAGTACGCAAGGTCGGCCGTCTTTTCGTGCCGGCGGCATTCGCGGCGTCCGTGAACCAGATCAACGGCCTGATCGGCACCATCCTGGCATCGCTCCTGGCGACGGGCAGCATTTCCTGGCTCTACTATGCGGACCGGCTCATGGAGCTGCCGATCGGTCTGGTCGCCGTCGCCCTCGGTACGGTGCTGTTGCCGAACCTCTCGCGGCTGCACGCGGACGGGGACCGGGAGGGCTTCGCCGCGACCCTCGATTGGGGCTTGCGGATGGGTGTGCTGCTCGGCGTGCCAGCGTCCACGGCCCTCTTCGTCCTGGCGACGCCACTCATCGCGACGATCTACCAGCACGGCGCCTTCTCGACCACGGACGTGGCGATGGTGGCCGCCGCGCTGCAGGCCTTCGCCGTCGGCCTGCCGGCGCTGGTGCTCGTGAAGATCGCCGCGCCGGGGTTTTTCGCGCGGCAGGATGCCCGGACGCCGTTCCGTTACGCGGCCGTGTCGGTGGCGGTGAACGTGTCCTTCAGCCTGGCCGTGTTCTGGTGGCTGCATCACGTCGGCCTGGCCCTCGCGACGAGCGTCGCCGCCATCGTCAACGTGGTGCTCCTGCTGCGGGGACTGGTGCGCAGGGGGGACTATGCGTGGACCCGCCGGTTGCGGCAGACGGTCGCTGCCGCGCTGGTCGGCAGCGCAGTGATGGGCGCGGGCCTCGTGTGGCTCGCGCCCGTGGCCGACAACTGGATCGCCGCTCCCGCTTTCACGCGCGTCGGCATGCTGGCGGCCGCCGTCATCGGGGGTGTATCGGTGTACCTCGTGACCGTACTGGCGATGGGCGTACGCCCGAGTGACCTCCAGCACCGCGTGTAGAATCGCCGCATGGAGCTCATTCGCGGCATGCACGGCATTCGTCCAAGGCATCGTGGCAACGTCGTGACCATCGGGAATTTCGACGGGGTGCATTACGGCCACCAGATGTTGCTGGCGCATCTGAACGCCAAGAGCGAGGAGTTGCGGTGCCCGAGCCTCCTGATGACGTTCGAGCCGCAGCCCCGGGAGTTCTTCGAGGGCGCGACGGTGCCGGCCCGGCTGACACGCTTCCGGGAGAAGGTGAGCCTCATGCGGGGTATCGGCGTGGACCGGGTGCTGTGCGTGCCGTTCAACGAGCGCACCGCCCGCACCCCGGCCTCATTCGTGGTCAAGGAGCTCCTTGCGGAGCAGCTGGGCGCGAAGTACGTGGTGGTCGGTGACGACTTCCGCTTCGGCCGTGGCCAGGAAGGCGACTACGCGATGTTGAAAGAGGCGGGCGACCGGCACGGGTACGGCGTGAGCCACATGGGGACGCTGACTTTCGAGCACGGCCGGGTGAGCAGCTCGCGCATCCGCGAGGCGCTTGCCGAGGGCGACTTCGAGCTCGCGGAGAAACTCCTCGGCCGGCAGTACTTCATCATGGGGCGGGTCGTCTACGGGCGACAGCTCGGTCGCATGCTGGGCGTGCCCACCGCGAACATCCGCCTGCAACGCTACCGCGCGGCCCTCGAAGGCGTGTTCGCGGTCACGGTAACGGGGTTGGGCGAGGAGCGACCCGGGGTGGCCAACATCGGTGTGCGCCCGACCGTGGACGGCAGGGAGCCGCTGCTCGAGGTGCATATCTTCGACTTCGACGAGGACATCTACGGCGCCCTCCTGACGGTGACCGTGCATCGGAAGATCCGCGATGAGGTCAAGTTCGAGTCGCTCGACGCGCTGAAGGAACAGATCGGGCGGGACATCGTGGCCACGCGGCGCTGGTTCGCGGATGCATGAAGGCGGGGCCGATCCGGCCGCGGGGTCGCCGGCCTTCCGCACGCTCCCCTGGTATGGCTTTGCAGCGGGTCTCCTCGCCATCGACCAGGCCACCAAGCGGCTGGCCGTCGCGTACCTGGACTACGGGGGAGATGTCGACGTGCTCCCGTTCCTGTCCTGGAAACTGCTGCACAACACGGGCGCCGCGTTCAGCCTGTTCGCCGGCGCGGCCGGCTGGCAGCGCTGGGTGTTCTCCGTGGTGGCGGTCGCCGTCGCCATCTTCGTGGCGAACGAAATCCGCAAACTTCGCCCCGGGGAGGCCTGGTACGCCTTTGCCTGCAGTTGCATCCTGGCCGGGGCGCTCGGCAACCTGATCGACCGCGCCGTGCTCGGCTACGTCATCGACTTCGTGTTCGTGCACTACGGCTGGTTCCGCTTCCCCGTGTTCAACGTTGCCGACTCCGCCGTGAGCGTGGGCGCGGCCACGTGGATTGCACTGATGTTGCTGGAGACGCTCCACGCACGGCGGGAGTAGGGGCGATCCCTTGTGGTCGCCCGTGTCGAGCCCGCGCAAGCCCTGGCGACGGGACGTCGTAGGGGCGATCCCTTGTGGTCGCCCGTGTCGAGCCCGTGCAAGCCCTTGGCGACGGGACGTTGTAGGGGCGATCCCTTGTGGTCGCCCGTCTTGGCCCCTTGCAGGATTTGAGCGCGGGCCGCCCCCACGGTCTCCCGTGCGAGCCCTTTCCCCATCGCCGGCGAGATTCGGCGTACGCCCAGGTGGGAGAAGTCGCCTTCGCGCTCCGCCAGCCCTGCACTAGGCTCGTCCCATCCTTGAGCGGCAGACCGAGACTCGAGCATGTCGGGAGTGAGGGCGATCGTGTTGCGGCGCCTTGCGGACGCCGGTTTCTCGTTGCTGGAGCTGATGGCGGCGGTGGCGATCCTCGCGCTGCTGGCCGCAGTCGCCACGCCCCTCTACACGCGGTACGGCGTACGTGCCCAGGGGGCCGCCGCCCGCGCGGATCTGATGCGCTGCGCGCAGGGGATGGAGCGGCACGCGAGCTGGACCTTCAGCTACCTCGGCGCCATCGGTGCGGACGCGGCGGGAAGCGGTGGCGTTGATCTCGGCGCGGTCACCCCGAACCTCTGTTCCCCGACCTCCACCCGCTACGTCGTGACCCTCGAGGACGTCGGCGCCGCGCACTTCCTGTTGCGGGCGAGTCCGGTGGGATCCGGCGCGACGAGCGCAAGGGCCCTCGGACTCGACGAGGCCGGCCGGCGCTGGCGGGACGGCAACGGGGACGGTGACTTCGACGATGCCGGCGAAGACGGCTGGGCAGACCCGGCAGAGTGATGCACCTGCGACGCCCTGCGCCATGGGCTCGCCACCGTGGGGTGTCCCTGGTCGAGGTATTGACCGCCGTGCTGGTTCTGAGCGTTGGGATACTGGGCGTCGCGGCGCTGCAGGCGGCCGCATTGCGGGACAATCGGGAGGCGTTGCAGCGCACCGAGGCGATCCTGCTCGCCGGCAACATCCTGGAGCACGCGCGCGCGAACCCGCCGGGCCGGTACGCCATCGCCTTCGGTGCGGGCCCGTCGGCCGCTGTCTCGTGCCTCGGCGCCGACTGCTCACCGGATCAGTTGGCCGACTTCGACCTCGCTGCGTGGAAGTGCCGACTCGGCACATGGGAGCAGTCCGCAGTCTGCGAGGCGCTCTGGGCGGCGCTGCTGCCCGCTTCCAGCCCGCAGGCCGGCTTGCCCGACGGGGACGGCTCGGTGGCGACCGGGGACGGGGGGATCATCTCGGCTACCGTTACCTGGCGTCCCGCGGGTCGGGCGCTGCGGCGCATCACCGTGCAGACCGGTACCTGATCGTGCGGGACACGACACGAGGCCCCGGCGGCGCGCGGGGCTTCTCGCTCCTCGAGATGCTGCTCGCGCTCGCCCTCGGCAGCGTCGTGACGGTGAGCGTCGCCGAGCTGTTCGCGGCGAACCATCGCACCCATGCCCTGTTGATCGGTCAGGCTCGCCTGCAGGAGTCGGCGCGCCATGCGCTGGACTTCATGGCGCGCTCGGCGCGCGCGGCCGGCTACATGGGCTGTGCCCGCCAACCGGTCTGGAACACACTGAACGGGCCGGCCGACAACCTGTTCGAGCTGGATATCGCAACGGCCGCCACCGCATTCGACGGCACGGCAGCCGACAGTACCGTCTCGAGTTGGACCCCGGGGCTGGACCCGCTGCCGCGCAGGGTCCGAAGGGGCTCGGTGCACGCCTTTCGCAGGAGCGGCGGGATCAGGGTCGAGGCGCTGCAGCCGCTCTCGGACATCCTGGTGTTCCGCTTCGTCGACCGTCCGCGGCCGCTGGCGGCCCCGGCGGATCCGGTGGGCGCTCCGGTCGTCGACGAGGGTCGGGAGGTCGGCTTGCGCCCCGACGACTTCGCGGTACTGGCCGACTGTGGACAGGCCACCCTGTTCCGCGTGAGTCGGATCGATACCGGCGACGGACGCGCGGTCCTGGGACGGCAGGCCGGCACCGGGGCGTTCGAGAACGCGCCCGGGGCGACGCTGTCGGAGGCGGGGGTGTCCTACGGAGACGATGCCGGTCCCGCCGGCGCCTCGGTGGGGCTGCTCCTGACGCACATCTATTACGTGGCCCCGGGGGCCGGGACGAACAACCGCGGCACGCCGACGCTGTCGCTTTGGCGCAAGAGCGGGACGCGCGGCCCCGCAGAACTGGTGCAGGGGATCGAGGATCTGCAGGTGTTGCTGGGCATGGACACCGACGGGGACGGCGCGGTCAACCGCTATGCGTCGGCCGCGTCCGCGGTCGGTCGGGTCCGGTCCGTCCGCATGGCGGTGACGGCGACCGGTGTGGACGCCGTGGACGGCGGCGGCATCCTGCGGCGGACGTTCGTTCGCACCGTTGCGCTACGCAACTGATGGCGCGTCCACACCGCGGCCAGGCGCGCGGGCAGGGCGGTGCCGCGCTGTTCCTCTGCCTGGTGCTCCTGTTGCTGCTCACGGTCATGGCCGTCGCGGCCGTGGAGACCACGCAACTCGAGATGCGCATGGCGCGCAACGCGCACGACGGGATGCTCGCGCTGCAGGCCGCCGAGGCTGCGCTGGCGGCCGGCGAGCGGTTCCTCGAGGACATTGCCTCGACGGTCTACGAAGCTCCCACGGGACATCCGGCAGTGCATCCGGCGCGCGCGTTCGAGGATCCCATGCCGGCCGGCGCGGCGCCGGCATGGGACGACGGCACGAGCGTTCCGTCGAGCGTCGCGCACGTCGCCGAACACCCGCGTTTCCGCATCGACTTCCTCACGATGCGCGCCGACGAAGTGCCCGTCTTCCGAGTGACGGCCCGGGGCGTGGGGGGTACCCGCGAGGCGGGCGTCGTGCTGCGCAGCACCTACGCCCTGGAACGGCCATCGGGCCGGCGGCTGTCCTGGCACGAAGTTGCGCCGTAGTTACGCAGGTTGGCGATAGGTGAACGACGCGGGTCGCACGGTCCGACGAGGCATCGCGCCACTCGGATCACGGACACGCCAGCGGACGTCCGGACGCGTCTTCGCGGATGCCGTCGCCGTCGGCGTCCCGCGCATGCCGGATGCGGGCCTGGGCGTTCACGATCAACTGGCGGGCCTGGCGCGGGTCGCCACTGGCGGGGCAATAGAGAAAGCTGCCGTTCTGCCAGTCGGTCAGCCCGGACGGACGGAGCGACAGGTAGGACCTGTTGCGAAAGGAGCGCCAATAGACCCGGTCGCGCGCATCGAGCCGCGGCAGGCGGCGGAGGATCCCTTCCCCCTCGTCGAGGCGACCGTCCGCGTTGCGGTCGAGGAATACCAGGACCCCGTCGTGCCAGTGGTCCCGGCGCCCGCAACCGTCGCGGCCGGCGGGGCAGACGGTGACGGGACTGCGGTAGGTCACCGCGGCGTGCCGCGCGAAACGGACCGCTCCGAGGATCTGGTTGACCGCGGCGCTCGCGCGGTGCCCGGTCACCAGGTGCGTCGCTTCGGCACCGGCCCAGGAGAGCAGGATGCCGGCCACCGCCAGCGATACCAGGAGTTCGATCAGGGTCGCTCCGCGCATGGTCCAAGCATCGGACACGCGCCGCTCGGTCGGAAGTCGCCCCCGGCCCGGTCTGGCGTGGGCCGGCGACCCGTGTTCGCGTCAGCCGAGGAGGGGGTCAGCCGAGGAGGGGGTCAGCCGAGGAAGGGGATGCGCCGGTACCAGGGCTTCCTTTCGGGTTCGGGCTCTGCCCCGTCGGGCTCCGGCGGGACGAAGCCCTCGGGATGTTCGATCTGGATGGGCGGCGGCACGTCGGGGCGGTCGAGCAGGCCGAGCGTCATGATGTTGACCCAGGAGCGGTCGCGGTTGCGCACGGTTTCGTCCAGCACGAAGTTGCCCGTCTCGTCGAACGCTCCGTAGCGGGGATGATTGATGGCCAGAATGCGCAGGGCATCGTTGGCGGCATCGGCGAGGCCGAGCTTGTAGTTGGCCTCGACGAGGATCGCGAGGGCATCTGCGACCGCGGGTGTCTGGGAGTAGTTCTCGACCACCGTGCGTGCGCGGTTGGCCGCCGCGACGTAGGCCCCCCGCGAGATGTAGTAGTTGGCGACGTTCACCTCCGAACGAGCGATGACGTTGCGCAGATACACCGTGCGCTGCCGCGCATCGAGGGCGTAGTCGCTGTCCGGGTGCTCGCGCAGCAGCTCCGCGAAAATGACGAACGCGCGTCGAGTGTTCGTCGTGTCGCGCCGTGCGATGTCGTCCGGACGAAAGCGGTCGAACAGGGCCCCGCCCTGGGAGAAGGCGACCAGGCCCCGCAGGTACAGCGCGTAGTCGACGTGGCGGTGCTGGGGGTGCAGGCGCACGAAGCGCTCGGCCGCGGCCTCGGCTTCCTCGTAGGCGGCGCCCATGTAGTGCGCATAGATCAACTCGAGTTGCGCCTGTTCCGCGTACCGCCCGAACGGGAAGCGGGCCTCGAGCCGTTCGAGCTTCTCCACTCCTGCGCGGTAGTTGCCACTGCGCAGGCTCGACTGGGCACTGTCGTAGAGGATGTGCTCGGTAGTCTCGAATTCCTCGTCCTCGTCCTCGTCGTCGCCGCCGATGAACGGCATCCAGGAACAGCTCGCGACCAGGACCGTCGCCACCGCGAAGACGGACCGGCGACCCAGCCGGCTCAACAGGGCGCCCAGGCGCGTTCGGACAGATAACACCATCCGGGTAGTGTACCCGCGCTGACGGGTCGCTTCGACCGCGGGGCGCTGTGGTAACGTGCTTCGGGATGGCGTCGGAGCGACATTCCTTCTCCGGGCGCGTCCCGGAACGCTGTGCCGGGCAGCGCCTCGATCGCGTCGCGGCCGACCTGCTTTCCGATTTTTCGCGCTCCCGGCTCACCGAGTGGATCAAGGCAGGGGCATTGCGCCTCGACGGCCGGCGCGAGCGGCCCGCGTATCGGGTGCTCGGTGGAGAGCCGCTGACGCTCGATGTGGAGATCGCAGCGCACGAACCCCACGAGCCGCAACCGGTCCCGTTCTCGGTGGTATACGAAGACGGCGATCTGCTCGTCGTGGACAAGCCCGCCGGCGTGGTGGTGCATCCGGGCGCGGGCAATCCGGCGGGCACTCTCGTCAACGGTCTGGTGGCGTACCGGCCCGGGCTCGCCGCGCTGCCGCGCGCGGGGCTCGTGCATCGGCTCGACAAGGACACGAGCGGCCTCATCGTAGTCGCCGCCACCACGGCGGCCCACGGCGCCCTCGTGCGCGCGATGGCCGCGCGCGAGATCGACCGGCGCTACCTCGCGATCGTCGAGGGCGTGCTGACGGCCGGTCGGCACGTGGAGCTTGCCATCGGGCGCGATCCGGCCCGGCGCACCCGCCAGCGCGTGCGGGCCGACGGGCGCCCGGCCTCCACCCGCGTGACCGTCGTTGCCCGCTATCGGGCGCACACCGCGATCGCGGCGACGCTCGACACGGGCCGGACGCACCAGGTACGGGTGCATATGAGCGCCATCGGCCATCCGCTGGTTGGAGACAGGCGTTACGGAGCGCGGGGGCGCCTGCCGAAGCATCCGTCGCCCACACTCGTGGATGCGATTCGGGGTTTCGGTCGACAGGCGCTGCATGCGCGCGCGCTCGGCTTCCGGCACCCCGCGGACGAGCGTACCGTCGAGTTCTCAAGCCCCGTTCCGTCGGACATGGCGGCGTTGATGGAGGTTCTGCAAGACGATGCCGACAGGGATTCTTGAGCCGCTGTGGTCGGCACCCGCGGGGATACGCGCCCTGTGCACCACGCGTCGGGGCGGCGTGAGCACCGGGTCCTACGCGGACTGGAACCTCGGCCGCGGTGTCGGCGATGTCCCGGAACGGGTCGAGCGGAACCAACGGCGCCTGCGTCGGGCGACCGGCGGACACCGCATCCAATGGCTGGACCAGGTCCATGGAGTCGGGGTGCACCGTGTCCTGGAAGCAGGGCCTTCGGTGACCGCCGACGCCGCGTGGACGGAAGCCGCCGGCGTGGCCCTCGCCGTCACGGTCGCGGACTGCGTCCCGGTAGTGTTCTGCGACGCGAGCGCCACCATCGTCGGCGTAGCGCACTGCGGCTGGCGCGGCGCCGTGGACGGCATCGTCGAGGCGACCGTTGCCACACTGCCGGTCGCGGCCAGCGTACTGCATGCCTGGCTTGGCCCCGCGATCTGCGGACGCTGCTACGAGGTCGGTTCGGAGGTGCGCGAACGCGCCGGAGGCGGCGCGGCCTTTGGCCCGACCGGCACCGGGACCTGGCTCTTCGACCTGCCGCAGTACGTAGCGGGCCGGCTGCTGGCGCTTGGCGTACGGGAAGTGGCCCGGTCGGGGCTCTGCACGCGGTGCGATGCGCGGTTCTACTCGTATCGCCGGGACGGAGTCACCGGGCGGGTCGCTGCCGTCGTCTGGCGCGAACGCCAGGCGTAGGCATCCTGGGGGCCAGCCGCTTCCCAGAGTCGTCGGCGCGACGTAGGATGGCGGGCGAGGAGGAGTGCGCCATGCCAGACCTGTTCAACCGCCACCGGGTCATCGATGTCGACACGCATCTCACGGAACCGCCGGACGTGTGGACCGCGCGCGTCGCGAGCAAGTGGGGCGACCTCGTCCCCCACATCGAGCGGCGCGACGGCCAGGATGTCTGGCTGATCGGGGAGCGCGTGATCCTGAAGCCCGGGCAGGTCTCCATGGCCGGCTTCGACGGCACGGTTCCCGAGCATCCGGCGACTTACGAGGACATTCCCGCGGCCTGTTTCGATGCGCGGGCGCGCCTCGAGCACATGGACAGTCATGGGATCCATGCGCAGGTTCTCTATCCCAACGTCGGCGGATTCGGTTCGCAGGCCTTTCTGAAGCTCGGCGAGCCGGAGTTGATGCTCGAATGCATTCAGGCGTACAACGACTTCCTGGCCGAGTGGTGCAGCGCGGATGCGAACCGCCTGGTGGCGGTGATGGCGTTGCCGTTCTGGGACCTCGACGCGAGCATCGCCGAAGTCGAACGTTGCGCCCGCAACGGACACCGGGCCGTGCTGTTCGCGAGCCAGCCGCAGGACTTCCGGCAGCCGGCCCTCAGTGACCGCCACTGGGATCCGCTCTGGGCGACGGCCCAGGCGGCGGGGCTCTCCATCAGCTTCCACATCGGCGGCCAGAGCCTCGGCGCGATGGCGAAGGCGCCTGCCGACATCGGGACCAAGGCCAACTTCGCGCGGTTCTCATCGCTGGCCTTCATCGAGAACGGCAAGGGGCTCGCGGAGGTGATCTTCGGGGGCGTCTGTCACCGCTTCCCACGGCTGAACTTCGTGTCCGTCGAGAGCGGCGCCGGCTGGATTCCGTCCCTGCTCGAAGCCTTCGACTGGCAATGGCGCAACGGTGGCGTGCGCAAGGAGCACCCGGAGTACGAACTGTTGCCGAGCGAGTACTTCCGTCGCCAGATCTATGGCTGCTTCTGGTTCGAGCGGGAGATGATCGGGCCGGCGATCGATCTGTATCCGGACAACATCCTCTACGAGACGGACTTCCCGCACCCGACGTCCATGTCGCCAGGCCCTGCCACGCCCGCACTGCCGCCGCGGGACTATGCCGAGGAAGCGCTCGGCCAGCTACCCGAAGCCACTCTCGCGAAGGTCCTGCACGAGAACGCGGCGCGGGTCTACCACGTCCACTGACACCGAGGCGCGGCGGGCCGAAAGCCGCTTCGGGCCGGTGCCCTCGAGCCGGAAACGACGGTCGTTTCGGGGCGCCGCAGACGCCTCTGCGAGGGTCCCATCGGTTTGACATGAACTGGGCGAAACGCAAGAATGCGCGCCCCTCCAACGATGCTGAGCGGTAATTTCCGCTGACCCCGGGAGACACCATGGCGGAGATGCTGTCCGGCGGCGACATGCTCGTTCGCGCACTGCAGGACGAAGGGGTCGACTACCTGTTCGGCTATCCCGGCGGCGCGGCGCTCCACATCTACGACGCGATCTTCAAGCAGCAGAAGATCGAGCACATCCTGGTGCGCCACGAGCAGGCAGCGACCCACATGGCCGACGGTTATGCGCGCGCCACGGGGCGTCCCGGGGTGGTCCTCGTCACCTCCGGCCCGGGCGCCACCAACGCGATCACCGGCATCGCGACGGCCTACATGGATTCCACGCCCATCGTCGTGATCTCGGGGCAGGTCCCGAGGAACGTGATCGGCACCGACGCCTTCCAGGAGACGGACATGGTCGGGATCTCCCGGCCGGTGGTCAAACACAGTTTTCTCATCAGGGACGCATCCGAGATCCCCGAGGTCGTCCGCAAGGCGTTCTATATCGCGTCCAGCGGGCGCCCCGGGCCGGTGGTCATCGACATCCCGAAGGACACCACGGACCCGAACGAGAGATTCCCCTACGAGTATCCGAGCGATGTGTCGCTACGGTCGTACAACCCGACCACGCGCGGGCACGGCGGCCAGATCAGGAAGGCCGTCCGCATGCTGCTCGCGGCAAAGCGGCCGGTGATCTACGCGGGCGGCGGCGTGGTGCAGGGCAATGCGGCCGAGAGCCTCACGGCACTCGCGCGGGCACTCGACTTCCCGGTCACCAACACGCTCATGGGCCTCGGCGGCTTTCCCGGGACGGACCGGCGCTTTCTCGGCATGCTCGGGATGCACGGTACGTTCGAGGCGAACATGGCGATGCATCATGCGGACACGATCTTTGCCGTTGGCGCGCGCTTCGACGACCGCGTGACGAACGATCCGGCGAAGTTTTGCCCGGATGCCCGCATCATCCACCTCGATGTGGATCCCACATCGATTTCGAAGATCATCCCCGCGGACGTACCCATCGTCGGCCCGGCAGACTCCGTCCTGACCGAGATGCTGCAGCGGGCGCAAGGGGAACTCGAACGCAATCCCGCCGCGGTCGACCGGCAGGCCGTGTGCGCCTGGTGGGATCGCATCCGGGCGTGGCGCGAAACCCACGGCCTCGACCACGACCAGCGCCACCGGGGCGCCGCTCCGCTGCTGCCACAACAGGTCGTGCAGGCGGTGTACCGCGCGACCGGCGGCGACGCCTACGTCACGAGCGACGTGGGCCAGCACCAGATGTTCGCCGCGCAGTACTTCAAGTTCGACGCCCCGCGTCGCTGGATCAACTCGGGCGGCCTCGGCACGATGGGCTTCGGCCTGCCGGCGGCCATGGGGGTGCAGTTCGCGTTCCCACAGGCGACGGTGGTCTGCATCACCGGCGAGGGCAGCTTCATGATGAACATGCAGGAGCTCTCCACCTGCATGCAGTACTTGCTGCCCATCAAGATCGTGAATCTCAACAACCAGGCCCTCGGCATGGTCAAGCAGTGGCAGGACCTGCAGTACGACGGGCGGCATTCGCACAGCACCTATCGCGATTCCCTGCCGGACTTCGTGAACCTCGCCGAGGCCTTCGGCCACGTCGGTCTTCGCGTGGGGAGCCTTGCGGAACTCGAGGCAGCGATACCCGAGATGTTCAGCGACCGCTACGCGGACAAGCTCGTGTTCCTCGACGCCTGGATCGACCCTGACGAGCACGTCTACCCGATGGCCATCAAGGGCGGCGCGATGAGCGATATGATCCTCGAACGGGACGGCGCGGCAGCCCCGGTCAAGTGATCGCGCGACGCATCATTGCCGTCCTGCTAGAGAACGAAGCGGGGGCGCTGTCGCGGATCGTGGGGCTCTTCGCGCAACGGAACTACAACATCGAGTCCCTGACCGTCGCGCCGACCGAGGACGAGACCCTCTCGCGGCTCACCCTGACGACCACCGGCGACGACGGCACGATCGAACAGATCACCAAGCAACTGAACAAGCTCATCGAGGTGGTGAAGGTCGTGGACCTCACGGAAGGGGACCATCTCGAGCGGGAAATCATGATGGTCAAGGTGCGGGCAGAGGGGTTGCAGCGGGCCGAGATCAAGCGGACTGCGGATATTTTCCGCGGACAGATCATCGACGTGACGGGCGACGCCTACACCGTCCAGCTCACCGGGCCGAGCGAGAAGCTCGACGCGTTCCTGCGCGCCATCGGCAAGGCGATGGTGATCGAGGCGGTGCGCTCCGGTGTCGCGGGCATCGGGCGCGGCGACAAGGTTCTGACCCTCAGGTAGGGCTCTCAGGTGGTAGGGAAGCGCGGCGCCCGCGGGACGCTGCAGACGGCTACAGGGTGCGTTGGGCGGCGAACCGCGCCGCCGGCGAACATTTTTCGGCGACCGGACAGACGAGGAGCAACCATGCAGGTCTACTACGACAAGGACGCGGACCTTTCGATCATTCAGAACATGCGCGTGGTCGTTGTCGGCTACGGGTCGCAGGGCCATGCCCACGCGAACAACCTGCGCGACTCGGGGGTGACCGACATCGGTATCGGGCTGCGCCCCGGTGGCAGTTCCTGGCCGAAGGCGGAGAACGCCGGCTTCGCGGTTGCGCCGGTGGGCAACGCGGTCGAAGGTGCGGATCTCGTGATGATCCTGGCCCCGGACGAGCACCAGCGGAGCATCTATCGAGAGGAGATCCTGCCGAACATCAAGGCCGGGGCCGTCATCGCGTTCGCCCACGGCTTCAACATCCACTTCGAGTTGATCGAACCGCGCGAGGACCTCGACGTGGTCATGATCGCACCGAAGGGCCCCGGGCATACCGTGCGGTCGACATACGTCGAGGGGGGTGGGGTACCGTCGCTGGTCGCCCTGGGCCAGGACGCGAGCGGCCGCGCAAGGGATATCGCACTGTCGTATGCCGCCGGGATCGGCGCCGGGCGGGCGGGCATCATCGAGACGACGTTCCGCGAAGAGACCGAAACCGACCTCTTCGGCGAGCAGGCGGTGCTGTGCGGGGGCGCGGCCGCCCTCGTGACCGCCGGGTTCGAGACGCTCGTCGAGGCCGGCTACGCGCCGGAGATGGCCTATTTCGAGTGTCTCCATGAACTCAAGCTGATCGTCGATTTCTTCTACGAGGGGGGCATCGGCAACATGTGGTACACGGTGTCGAACACTGCCGAATACGGCGGTCTGACGCGCGGTTCCCGCATTGTCACCGATGAGACAAGGCAGGAGATGAAGCGCATACTCGCGGAAATCCAGTCTGGACGTTTCGCCCGTGAATTCGTCAGCGAGAATCAGGCCGGGGCGCCCAGCATCAAGGCGATGCGCCGCATCAGCCAGGCGCACCAGATCGAGCAGGTGGGCGCGAGGCTGCGGGCCATGATGCCCTGGATCGAGGCGAACAAGCTGGTGGACCGGCAGAAGAACTGACCGGGGCCGTTCGATGGAAGAGCGGGAGCAAGACCGGGCCGAGGAGCAGGCCGAGGAGCAGGCCGAGGAGCAGGCCGAGGAGCAGATAGCGCCGGCCCAGGCCGCAGAGCAGACGAGAGCGCAGAGAAAAGCGCGCAAGGGCCCGGGCAGAAAGCGCTCGTGGCGGCGGCCGCGCGCCATCGAAGGCGACGAGGGGCGCTCACCGCGCGACCGCTACCGTCGCGGTATCGCGCTGCTGCCGAACCTGATCACGACGGGCGCGATGTTCTCGGGGTTCTTCGCGATCGTCGCCGGCATGAACGGCGGCTTCGTGGCAGCCGGCCTCGCCATCTACGTCGCCATGATCCTCGACGCCGCGGACGGTCGGGTCGCCCGGATGACGAGTTCGGAGAGCGCGTTCGGCGCCGAGTACGACAGCCTCTCGGACATGGTTGCCTTCGGCGTCGCGCCGGCGCTGGTCGCCTTCTCGTGGGCACTGTCGAGCCTGGGCCAGATCGGCTGGGTGGTCACCTTCGTCTACATGGCCTGCGCCGCCCTGCGGCTCGCGCGCTTCAACACCGAGGGCGGCGACCATGCGAGCTTCACCGGTTTGCCGAGTCCCGCTGCCGCCGCGGTGATAGCCAGTACCGTCTGGCTCTGGAGCGAGGCCTCGCCCGGCACCGCGAGCCTCGTCGCGGCCGTCGGTACGGCCGTGGTGACCCTGGTCAGCGGCGTGCTCATGGTGTCGAACTTCGAGTACTTCTCGCTCAAGGTCATCAACCTGCGCGAGCGGGTGCCGTTCGTGACCCTCGTCGCGGTGGTGTTCGGCTTTGCCGTGGTGCTGGCCGACCCTCCACGCGTCTTGCTGGCCGTGTTCGTCGCGTATGCGCTGTCGGGACCAGCCCGCGAGGTCTGGGTCCGGGTGCGCGACCGGACGCCTGACCCAGAGTGATTTAATTCAGTTAGTTAGGAGGGGTTCCTGACTCACAAGGTGAGAAATATGTGCAGTGCACAAATCCGTTCCAGCGAGATCACGCCGGAGCACGTCTATCTCTCCCGCCGAACTTTCATGGGCGCGGGCGCGGCGCTCGCTCTCGGCGGTGCGGGCGCCCATGCGCTGACCGAGGACTGGCTCGGGACCCAGGGGTTTCAGTCGGGCATGGCGATCGACGGCGAGACCACGACGCCCATCGAATACGCGACGGCGTACAACAATTTCTACGAGTTCGGCACCGACAAGGACGACCCGTCACGGTACGCGCACGAGATGACGGTCGATCCCTGGACCGTGGAGGTGACGGGCGAGGTCGCGAAACCCGGCAAGGTCGGCATCGAGGATCTGCTCGCCGGCATCGATCTCGAGGAGCGCGTCTATCGGCTGCGCTGCGTCGAGGCATGGTCCATGGTCGTCCCCTGGATCGGCTTCCCGGTCAAGGCACTGCTCGACCGCTTCGAGCCGACGGGCGCGGCGAAGTTCGTCGAGTTCACCACCCTGCATCGGCCCGACGAGATGCGCGGCCAGCGCTCGATCTTCTCGGGCATCGACTGGCCCTATATAGAGGCGCTGCGCCTCGATGAGGCGAACCATCCCCTCGCCATCTTCGCCGTCGGCATGTACGGCAAGGTGCTGCCGAACCAGAACGGCGCGCCGCTGCGGCTCGTGGTGCCCTGGAAGTACGGCTTCAAGAGCATCAAGTCGATCGTGCGGATCCGACTCGTGCGACGGGCTCCACGCACGACGTGGAACAGGCTGCAACCGCGCGAGTACGGCTTCTACGCCAACGTGAACCCGACCGTGGATCACCCGCGCTGGAGTCAGGCGAGCGAGCGTCGCCTGCCGAGTTCGCTGTTTTCCCCGAATCGGATCGAGACGCGGATCTTCAACGGCTACGAGGAAGTGGCGCCGCTCTACGCGGACATGAACCTGCGCCGCAACTACTGATCCGTCCCCGCAACGAGCCGGCAACGCGGTTCCCCGTGCGATCAGGTACGGCCCGATGAAGGCGCTCGCGTCGCTCCATCCGCGTTGGGCTCAGGTGGCGCTCTGCGTGCTGCTCTGCATACCGCTCGGGATCCTGGCCTACGACTTCCTGCGCGAACTCCGTGCCCCTGGCACGGCCTTCGGTCCCGACCCGGCCGAGACGATCGTGCGTTACCTCGGCGAATGGGCCATACGCCTGCTGCTGGCGACGCTGGCGGTGTCGCCCGCGGCACGCGCGCTGCGCAGGCCACGCCTCGTGCGGTATCGACGCACCTTCGGGCTGACCGCGTTCGGCTACGCAGTGCTGCACTTCACGGCATACCTCGTGCTGCTCGCGGGACTCGATCCGATGACCTTCCTGGCGGACTTCGCCGACCGCCCGTACATCACCGTCGGTCTCGCGGCCTTCGTGCTCCTCGTGCCGCTCGCGGTGACGTCGACGCGCGGCTGGCAGCGGCGCCTCGCCCGCAACTGGCGGCGCCTGCATCGCCTGGTCTACGCGATCGGCGTACTCGCCTGCATCCACCTGCTGTGGCTCTCCAAGGGCGACTACATGGACGCGGCGCTCTACGGCGGCCTGCTCGCGCTGTTACTGGGGGAGCGGATCGCTAGAGTGTCGCGTCGGCAGAAGGGGGACTCATAGATTTAGGTAGATTTAGGCGGGGTAGATTTAGGGACACCCACCCCGGGGTGGGTGTCTCTGCCCGGGGTGGTTGCTCCTACGGAACCACGGTGGGTCACGCAGGCGGACCGCCACCCGCGTCGAGAAGAGGATTTTACGGGGCGCCTACCGCGTCACCGGACGGGAGCCGCACGTCACACGCGGGAAAGAAGTGAGCGGGAAGCACAAGAGGACGCACGGGAGCGCGGGGCCGAGGTCCCGGGGCTGGAACGCACGCGATAGCCCCGCGAGCTCGCGGCGCCGGGGGTTGGTGCGGCCGGTCTGGCGAAGCGGCTCAGGCGGCCGCGCGTACCCAGCGCGACAGCGTAGTGGTCGGGGCGCGCTGGCGGTTCGAGGCCACCAGGGCGAGCCACGCTGTGGGATCGCGTAGACGGCCGGGCGGTGCGCGGCCCTTCCCCGCGGGCGCGTCGTGCAGGCTGCCAGCAGCCCACTCGACGTAGGCGCGGTGATCGCGCAGCGTCATGTCGAGTCGCCGCGCCGGAGGCGGTGCGCTGACGACCTTACCGGCGCGGCGCACCAGCGGTGCGAGGGGTTCGTCGAGACGCTCGGGTTTCTCCGCGGCTTCCTCCAGCCGGCGCTGCAGCGAGGTGTGTTCGGGCGCATCGATCTCCTCCGCCATGCCGGCGCGCAGCGGGTTGAGGTCGTCGTAGGCCATACAGGCCCACACGGAGCGGTCGCTGGGCAGCGCCTTGGAGCAGAAGCGGCCCTGCCAGAAGCGGCCGGTGCAGTCGTCCTCGCGGTTGGCGCGGCGCGCGATCGGCTCGTTCAGGCAGCGCATGAACCAGGACAGGTCACCGAGGCGGTCGCGCAGCACGGCGAGGCGCTCGGGGTCATTGAGCAGCGCTGTGACGGCCTGCTCGATCTCCTCGTCGTGTTGCGGTGGGAACAGGCGCAGCCAGCGGCGGGCGACCTCCTCGTCGGTGAACTCGAGGCGCTCCTGGGGTCGATAGTCGGCGGTGGCGTGGTAGTGGTTGGACATCACGGCATGGGCGTAGATGTGCACGGTGAAGATCTCGGTCAGTTCGAGCAGCCGGTCCTCGATCCAGCCGCGCCGGTGGGAGAGGTCGCAGCCGGTGACGGGGTCCTCGCCGCACAGCAAGGCGCGCCGGACGCAGCGCGAGCCGAGGTGGTAGAAGCCACCTTGTTCGCGGTCGATGAGTTGGGATCTTGGACGTGTCATTCGCGTATTTTCGACCGGGACGCGCCGAGCCCGTATCGGAAGACGCCCATGGAGGCTGTGCGAATTCGGCTCCGCCTTCTGACGACAGCAGCCTACGCGAGGCCCTCGGGCCGCCAGATGGGGCCGCCAGATGGGAGGGCCGCCAGATGGGACACCCACCCGAGTAGCGCCAGATTGGGCCCACAAGAGTGGGTGTCCCATCTGCTAACGACAAGAGTGGGTGTCCCATCTGCTAACGGCTGCTAACGGCTGCTAACGTCCCATCTGCTAACGGCTCGCGCTGTTACTGGGGGAGCGGATCGCTAGAATGTTGCGCCAGAGGAGGGGGCAGTCATGAAAGAGCCATCAGCCGGGGAGCGCGAGGGGCTTGCCCCTCGCATGAAAGAACCGACCTACTGGCAGGAGAACCTGCGCCTGGTGGCGGGGTGTCTCGCCGTGTGGTTCGCGGTGTCCTTTGGCTGCGGGATCCTGCTGGTCATAGCTCGCCCAC
This sequence comes from Candidatus Azotimanducaceae bacterium, assembly GCA_965248075.1. Lineage (GTDB taxonomy): Bacteria > Pseudomonadota > Gammaproteobacteria > Pseudomonadales > Azotimanducaceae > VXNE01. The sequence goes on from CBDFIL010000002.1 coordinate 976,677, forward strand.
AAGACGCTAACGACGTGCTCGACCGCATTCCCCTCGGCGGCTTCCGGCTCGGCTTCTGGTTCGCCCAGCAGGGCAGCATCTACGTCTTCCTCGTCGTGATCTTCTTCTACGCCTGGCGGATGGCGCGGCTCGACCGGAAACACGGCGTCGAAGAGGAAGACTGATGGACCTGACCACGCTGACCTACCTGGTCGTCGGGGGCTCCTTCGCGCTCTACATCGGCATCGCCTTCTGGGCGCGGGCGCGCGGCACGGGCGACTTCTACGTCGCCGGCAAGCACGTTCACCCGGTCGCGAACGGCATGGCGACGGCCGCCGACTGGATGTCGGCCGCGTCGTTCCTCTCGATGGCGGGGCTGATCGCCTTTCTCGGCTACGACGGCTCGGTGTACCTGATGGGGTGGACGGGCGGCTACGTGCTGCTCGCGCTGCTCCTGGCGCCGTACCTCCGCAAGTTCGGCAAGTACACCGTCCCGGAGTTCATCGGCGAGCGATACTACTCGCGGACGGCGCGGGTGGTCGCCGTGATCTGCCTGATCATCATTTCCTTCACGTACGTCGCGGGGCAGATGCGCGGCGTCGGCATCGTCTTCTCGCGCTTCCTGAACGTCGACATCACCACCGGGCTGATCGTCGGCATGGGGGTGGTCTTCTTCTACGCGGTGCTGGGCGGCATGAAGGGGATCACCTACACCCAGGTCGCCCAGTACTGCGTGCTGATCTTCGCCTACACGGTGCCAGCGGTGTTCGTGTCGCTGCAGGTGACCGGCATCGCGATCCCGCAGATCGCCTTCGGCAGCAGCGTGGCCGACGGCGGCGCGTGGCTGCTCGTCACCCTCGACAAGATCGTGACGGACCTCGGCTTCCCGGCGTACACGGACGGCACCAAGAGCCGCATCGACGTCTTCTTCATCACGCTGGCGCTGATGCTCGGCACGGCCGGCCTGCCGCACGTCGTGGTGCGCTTCTTCACCGTGCCGCGGGTGCGCGACGCGCGCATCTCGGCGGGCTACGCGCTGCTCTTCATCGCGATCCTGTACACGACTGCGCCGGCCGTCGGCGCGATCGCCCGCCTCAACCTCACGACCACCATGCAGATCGGCGAGGTGGGCAGTCCGGACGGCAACCTCGCCTACGAAGAGCGGCCGCAGTGGTTCCGGACCTGGGAAGAGACCGGGCTCCTGTCGTTCTCGGACCGGAACGGGGACGGGCGCATCCAGTACTACAACGACGCGAACCCGGAGTTTGCCGAGCGCGCGGCGGAATACGGCTGGGAAGGCAACGAACTGACCGTGGACCGCGACATCGTGGTCCTCGCCAACCCCGAGATCGCGGGGCTCCCCAACTGGGTGGTGGCGCTCGTCGCGGCCGGCGGGATCGCGGCGGCGCTGTCGACGGCGGCGGGTCTCCTGCTGGTGATCTCCGCGGCCGTCTCCCACGACATCCTGAAGGGCGTGGTCACTCCGAACATCTCGGAGAAGCGGGAACTGCTGGCCGGGCGCATCAGCGCCGGCGTCGCGATCCTGCTGGCCGGCTACCTCGGCTACGACCCGCCGGGCTTCGTCGCCCAGGTGGTCGCGTTCGCCTTCGGTATCGCGGCCGCGTCGCTCTTCCCCGCCATCCTGCTCGGCATCTTCAGCCGCCGGATGAACCGCGAGGGAGCGATCGCGGGCATGCTGGCAGGGCTAATATTTACAGTAAGTTACATCGTTTACTTCAAGTTCGACGTAGCTCCCTCCTACAATGTCGCCGAGAACTGGCTGTTCGGTATCTCGCCGGAGGGCATCGGCGCGCTGGGGGCGATGTTGAACCTCGCCGTGGCGATCACGGTGAGCGCGCTGACGGCGCGACCGCCGGAGACGGTACGGGAACTCGTGGACCGTATCCGCACACCGCGGTAGGGGCGACCCTTGCGGTCGCCCGTCTCGGGGCCGTGCAAGCCGGCGGAACGGGACGGGACAGGCCCGTCCCCTACGGCGTGACGGTCTTGACGATCCCTTCGTTCAGCGACCCCGAGCGGAACCCGGCAAGGTCCAGCGCCACGAAGCGATAGCCACACGCCTTCAGCCGCTCGACGATGGCGTCGCGCCGCGCAAGGGCCGCCTCGAACTCCTCGGGCACGATCTCGAGGCGCGCGACGTCGCCGTGGTGGCGTACGCGAAACTGCGAGAAGCCGAGGGTGAGCAGGGCGCTCTCGGCACGCTCGATCTGCAGGAGCATGCCCTCGTCGATGGCGGTGCCGTAGGGAACGCGGCTCGACAGGCAGGCCGACTGCGGCTTCTGCGCGTTGTCGAGGCCGAGGTGCGCCGCCAGCACGCGGATGTCCGCCTTGTGGAAACCGGTCTCCACGAGGGGCGAGTGCACCTCGAAGTTGTCCGCCGCGATCAGGCCCGGGCGGTGGTCGCCGAGATCGTCCAGGTTGGTCCCGTTGAAGACGACCTCGAAGGCCTCGGTCCGGGCGATCTCCGCAAGGTGCTCGTAGAGCGAGGTCTTGCAGTGGAAACACCGGTTCACCGGGTTCGCGCGGTACTCGGGGTTGTCCATCTCGTCGGTGACGATCACCCGGTGCGGCATATCCCACCTGCCGGCGAGGGTCTTCGAGAGCGCGAGATCGCTGCGTTTCAGGCTCGGCGAGCCGGACGTGACGGCCAGCGCCTTCTCGCCGAGCACCTCGGCGGTGACGTAGGCGACCAGCGACGAGTCGACGCCGCCCGAGTAGGCGACGAGGGCCGAGTCGAAGCCGCCGATGTACTCCTTCAGGGCTGCGTAGCGGTCAGCGGTCGCGGTATCCATGGGGGTATGTTAACGCGGATGGCGGCTCAGGGGCGGTAGGGGACGGGCTTGTCCCGTCCCGTCTTGAATCACCCGGTGGCGGCTGTAGGGGCGACCACAAGGGTCGCCCCTACAGCCGGTTGATGCGGTTTGCGAGGAAGCCGGCTCCGAAGCCGTTGTCGATGTTGACCACCGCGACCCCGGACGCACAGCTGTTCAGCATGCCGAGGAGGGCCGCGACGCCGCCGAAGGACGCTCCGTAGCCGACGCTCGTCGGCACGGCGATCACGGGCTTGTCCACCAGTCCACCCACCACGCTCGGCAGTGCGCCCTCCATGCCGGCGACGACGATGACGACCTTCGCCTCGCGCAACTCGCCGGCACGCGCGAGGAGGCGGTGAATGCCCGCGACGCCGGCGTCCTGGATGCGCACCACCGGGCTCCCGTAGAAGGCGCACGTGACCGCGGCTTCCTCGGCCACCGGCGCATCCGAGGTGCCGGCGGTGACCACCGCGATGCACGTCTCTGCCGTGGTGTCGGGGTGCTCGCGGAAGGTCAGCGCCCGGGCGACGGGGTGGTACTCGGCGCCGTCGAGTTCGCTCTCGATGGCGGCGAACTTCTCTGGCTGCACGCGCGTCGCCAGCACGTCGTCGCCCCGCGCCCGCAACGCGCGGTAGGTCGTGAGGATCTGCTCGGGGGTCTTGAATTCGCCGTAGATCACCTCGGGCGCCCCGGTGCGCCGCGCCCGGTCGTGATCGACGGTGACGTCGCCGGCGCGCTCGAAATACTCGGCATCGATCTGCCCGAGCGCCGCCTCGAGGGGCACTTCCCCGGACTTGAAGGCGTCGAGGACGCCGGTGAGGCGGTCTAGTCGTTCATCCATGCCGCGATCTCGCGTTCCGCCGTGTCCTTCAGCGCCAGGTAGTCCTCGCCGCGCTCTCGCGCGATGCGGAGCACGTCGTCGTGTTCGATCTTCCAGCGGCGGCGTCCGTCCGGCAGCGTCGCCACCTTGACGTGCAGCTCGCCGACGGACGTGGGCACGGCGTGGACCTCCCGGGGCAGCATCCACTTCTGCACATCGTGAAAGCGCACGCCGATGGTCGTGGAGTCGCGCACCAGGCGTTCGACGATGGCCGGCAGGTTGTCCGGATGCGTCAGGACCGAGACGCGGTTGGCGGGGCGGGACTTCTTCATCAGGCCGGGCGTGACCATGACGTCCCGGGCGCCGGCCTCGAAGAGCCCCTCGATGAGCGGCTGAAAGGCCTCCGGGCTCATGTCGTCGACGTTGCACTCGACTTCGACGTTGGTTTCCACTTCGTAGGGCAGCGCTTCCGCAACTTGCTCCACCACTCCGAGCATCACCCGCAGCACGTTGGGGATCTCGAAGTCCTTCTGGCCGATGCCGTAGCCGACCCGCGTACTCGTGAAGCGTGCCGGCTCCTCGAAGGCGTCAACGGAGCAGGCGAGAATGGCCGCACCGGTCGGGGTGGTGGTTTCCGCCTGCACACGTCCGTAGCTGCACGGGACGCCCTGCAGCAGCGCGGCGGTGGCCGGCGCCGGGACCGGCATCCGGCCGTGCGCGCACCGCACCATGCCGCCGCCGACTTCCACGGGCCGTGCCCATGCCCGTGCCACCTCGAGGTACTCCAGCGCGAGCGCCGCGGCGACGATGTCCACGATGGCGTCGGTGGCGCCGACTTCGTGGAAGTGCACCTCTTCGATGCCGATGCCGTGCACGCCCGCCTCCGCTTCCGCCAACGCTGCGAAGATCGCCGTCGCGCGGGCCTCGACCCGTGCGGCGTAGCCCGACTCCGCAATGATGTCCACGATGTGCGCGAGGCGACGGTGGGGCTGCGGCGCGTCCTCCCGCATCCGCACCGTGGCCTGGATGCCCGTGATCCCCATCTTGCGCCCTGGCGCGAGCTCCAGTTCGAACTCGGCAGCCAGCGACAGCCGGGCCAGTTCGCCGCGCAGATAGTCGCCCGGGACACCGAGGTCCACCATCGCCCCGATGTGCATGTCGCCGGAGATTCCGCTGAAGCAGTCGTACAGCAATGCGTTGGCCATGCCGCGATGTTAACTGAACGCCCGGGGTGCGCGTGCCGAATGGAGCCGGGCTCACGCGCGTGGATGGCATCATGGGAATGTCGGCAAGAGCCCGGGAGGGTGAGGCGCGAACGTGATGTGGGCCTGCAAACGGCTCGACCTGTGCTGGGCGGACTGGGCCCTTGCGCTGCGCTGTTGTGGCGCGCCACCGGCGTGGTCGGCCACCGCGGAGCGCATCGCGCGCCTGTGGTCGCCGGCGGGCGACGCGCTCGTCTGTCTTGGCGTGCGGTCGGCCTTCGACCTCTATCTGCGCACCCGTCGCTGGAAGCCGGGGGACGAGATCGTCTTCTCGGCGCTGACCGTGCCGGACATGCCGGAGATCGCCAGGCGGCACGGCCTGCGCGCAGTGCCCCTCGACGTCGATCCCGCAACGGCCGTCTGGCGCCCCGAGGATCTCGAGAAAGCGATCGGGCCCCGCACCCGAGCGCTGGTGCTCGCCCACCTCTTCGGTACGGCGCGCGGATGTGACCGGTGCGCTGGAAGTTGCGCGAGCGCGCGACGTCGCCGTCATCGAGGACTGCGCCCAAGCCTACGCGGGCCCCGGCTGGAGCGGGCATCGGGACACCGACCTCGCGCTCTTCTCCTTCGGCTCGATGAAGACCGCGACCGCCCTCGGGGGCGCCCTCGTGCGCGTACGGGAACCTTCCATCCGCGCGGAAATGGCACGCCTGCTCGCCTGCGATCCCGTGCAGCCGACCGCGGAGTTCTGCCGCCGTGTGCTGATGGCGGGCGTCCAGAAGTTGGCCAGCGGCCCGCGGGCGTTCGGCGTGCTGACGGCGCTGCTGGAAGCCCTGCCGCTCGATCGTGAGCAACTGCTGCACGGCCTCACGCGCAATTTGCCGGGTGCGCTGTCCCTGGCAAGCCTGCGACGGCGCCCCTGCGCGGCGCTGTTGGCCCTGCTCGAACGGCGACTCTCGCAGGGAGACGGTCCGGTGGCGCGCCGCGCCGCGGCCGGCCAGGCGCTGTTCGCCGCGCTCGGCGAAGACGTGGCGCTGCCCACCCGCGGCGCCGATCCCCCACGGCTACTGGATGGTGCCGGTGCTGGCGCGCGATGTGGAGGCGCTGAAGAGGGTGTTGCGCGGCGCCGGTTTCGATGCCATGTCGGCACGTCTGAAGGCGGTCCGCACCGCGAACTGCCCCGCTCCCGGAGCGGACGCGCTGCAGGACGCCGTCTATCTCCCGTTCGACCCGGACATGCCGCCACGGGAGCTTGAGCGACTCGGTGCCCTGGTGACGCGGTTCTTCGCGGCGGAGGCGGCGGCGCTGGAGGGGCGGGCCGGACCGCGTTGGCGGCCGAGTGACGGCCGGAGTCTGTTAGCCTCGATCCTGCGAGGGGTGACGGGCGTCGACGTCGCTCCGCATGGGAGGAAGCAGACAGATGACGTCGCCCGAGTTTCCAACCGGTTTCTTCGACCGGATCGACACGCAGCCGGACGGCGAGTTCTATCGCCAGCCGCGCTTGGTGCAGCACATCGATCAGGTGACGGTCGACGCGCTCACCGAGTGGTACGGGGAGTTCCTGTTCGAGGGAGCGGACGTGCTCGACCTGATGTCGTCGTGGGTCTCGCACTATCCGCGGGAGCTGAGCCTCGGCCGCGTCGCCGGTCTTGGCATGAACACGGAGGAACTCGCCGCCAATCCCCGCCTGACGGAACACTGCGTGCACGACCTGAACGCCGAGCCCGACCTGCCGTACGCGGCCGGCGCGTTCGACCGGGCGACCATCGCCGTGTCGATCCAGTACCTGGTGCGCCCGGTGGAGACCCTGCGCTCGACCGCACAGGTGCTGCGGTCTGGCGGACGGCTGTCCGTCGCCATGTCGCACCGGATGTTCCCGACCAAGGCCATCCGGGCGTTCCATCAACTGCCGCCTGGGGAGCGCGTCAGGCTGGTCGGGGCATATCTGGACCAGGCCGGATTCGACGAGGTCGACTTCGTGGATCGCTCGCCGCCCACGGGCGATCCGCTGTGGATCGTGAGTGGCGCCGTCCCCGAGGCCTGAGCGCCGGCGTCCTCGGAGCCGGCTAGCCCGCGGCGTTGAAGAAGCGGGATACGAATGGGTGTTGCGCGATCCCTTCGGCATCGGCGAACGCGCGGAGGCGGCTCCAGTCGACTTCACTCCCGGTCCGCTTCGAAACGGCAAAAGCCTGCTCCAGCGCCTCGCTGTCGTCCCAATGGCCGCAAGCTGCCAAGCGGTCCATCAAGCAGTGTGTGGGGGTGATAACGCGCAGCCAGTTGGTCCCCGTGTGCAGTTCGATGCACTCGGACATGGGGACAGTCACGCGGCCGAAGGCGAGCGGTGCTGCGGGGAACTCGAGGTACCACGACACGCGAGGGTGTGTGAAAACGCTCTGGCGAGGGTCGCGCTCACGTGCGAAACCCAGCCTGCTGAGTACGACGTCGATCTCAGCAATCGGGTACGCCGTCACGAAGTCGAGATCGTCCGAGCGGTAGCCGCCGTCTGAATGGATCTCGACAGCGGCACCCCCTCCGAGCACCGCCGTGATGCCCGCATCGGCGAGCTCGGCATGCACCAGGGACGCGAACTCCAGCAGTGACATGTTGTCACGTACCTGTCGCATCTCATGTCTTCCCCTGCCGCCGCGGCCGCCGGCGTGCGGTGTACCTCGATCGGCGCGTTTCGTCGGGGATCATCGCGAGCATCTCGAGCAGAAAGTGGTCCAACGCGTCCGCGACCGGGCCCCGGCCCCAGTAGTAGAAGCGTGTGTTGCCTTCCATCCTGCTGACGAGCAGCCCGATGCTCTCGAACTTGCGCAGTTGTCGCTGTACGGGAGCCAATGCGTGGTCGTGGACACGAGCGATCTCGGCGGCATAGCCGCGCCGGCACGCGGCGATGTGCATGAGCGAGTGGTATGCGGCGACGCTGCCGAACAGGTGGCGCAATGGCTCCTCGGAGATCTCCACGAGGGGCATTAATCACCTCAATAAGGGGTTGTACAACATCAAAAGAGGGTAGCATGTCAAAAGCGGTCTTTCATGGCGCTGCCGTCAGTCCAGATCATTGACTGGCACGGTGCGTGCCCACAAGAGACACTTCGTCTCCTCAAGGCCGGGGCCCCGCTCGGGTGTTACGAGTGGTGCCTCACCGATCTATTCGATCCCGAGAACCGCCGGCACGTCGAACTCAAGCACGACATCGAGTTGGGCGGGGGCGTTCAGGATCTGTACACCACGGGGCAGGTGGACGACGCTTTGCGGCGCGCCGGCTTCGAGATCGTCGAGAGTCGCGACCTGGCCACCCAGGCACGCCCCGGCATCCCGTGGTTCCAGCCCCTCGTGGGCTCCGGATGGTCCTTCGCCAGCTTCCGCAGTTCCACGGCCGGACGCGTGGTGACACACGGGTGGTCCCCCGCGGTACCGTGCACGTGTCGAGGATCCTGAATCTCGGGGCGGCCGCGCTGGCGGAGGCGGGCCGACTGGGCATCTTCACGCCCATGTATTTCGTGCACGCGCAAGCCGCAATAGCCGCAGGGGCCTGGGGCCTGTGCGCTTGTAGAGCTGTATTCATATACAGTATCGTGTCGTCGTGAACACGCCGCCTTCCTGGCCGCGCATCGTCGCGCACGCGGACATGGACGCCTTCTACGCGTCCGTCGAACAGCTCGACCACCCGGAACTCCGGGGCCGTCCCGTGCTGGTGGGGCCGGAGAGCGACCGCGGGGTGGTGCTGACGGCGAGCTACGAGGCGCGCCCGTACGGAGTGGGCAGCGCCATGCCGGTGTCGCAGGCGCGGCGCCTCTGTCCCGACGCCGTCATGGCGCCGCCCCGCTTCGAGCGTTACGAGGAGATCTCCGCGGCCATCATGGACGTGTTCGCGGACTTCTCCCCGTGCGTCGAGCCGATCGGCCTCGACGAGGCGTTCATCGATCTGTCGGGCGCCGAGGGCATCTTCGGTGGACCGGAGCGCATGGCGCGGCGCATCAAGGACGCGGTCCTCGAAGCCACCGGCCTGACCGCCAGCGTCGGCATCTCGGGCACCAAGTACGTCGCCAAGGCCGCCAGCAGCTATGCGAAGCCCGACGGGCTGACGGTGGTGCCCCCCGCGTCCGCGAAGGCATGGCTCGCCCCGCAACCGGTCTCGCGGCTGTACGGAGCCGGGCCGCGGACGGTACCGAAACTCGCCGCGCTGGGGCTTCGCACCATCGGCGACGTGGCGCGCCGCGACCCCCGCGAACTCGAGCGCCGGCTCGGTCGCATGGGCACGCGGTTCGCCGCGCTCGCCAACGGCCAGGATCCACGCCGGGTGGAGGGCAGTCGCGTGTCCCGCAGCGTCGGCTCGGATCGCACGCTGCTCAAGGATGTCTCGGGGCGAGACGCCATCCTCCCGTACCTGCGCGATGCCGCCGACCGGATCGGCCAGCGCCTGCGCCGCAAGCGTGTCGCCGCCCGCGGGGTGCGGGTCAAGCTCAAGACCGCGCGCTTCGAACTGCTGACACGGCAGCGGCTGCTCGCACAGGGGACGGATACCGCCAACGTGCTCTTCGAGACGGCCGTCGGGCTGCTCGACGCCTTCGACTGCCAGGGTCCGTTTCGCCTGGTCGGGATGGCCGCGTATGACCTCGCGCCAGCCGGAGCGTCGGAGCAACTGCAGCTCTTCGACAGGCACGGGCGCGTGCGCCGGCTCGAACGCACGGTAGACGACCTGATCCGTCGCTTCGGACGGGACACCGTGCTCCGCGCCCGCGACCTCGGACGGCGCCGGACGGTGGCGTCACGAGGCATGAGTCCGACCCTCGACTTCCTGGGAGACGACTCCCGGGAGACCCGGGAGAGAGCGCCGGGAGAAAGCACCCGCGCCGTCTGACGCGGTGGGCCATCCCCTGTAGAATCCCCGCCCGATCAGGAGGATTCGCAATGAGAGCAACCCTGGCATTAGCCTGCGTGGTGGCCTGCGTGGCCGGGCACGCCACGCGTGTCGACAACTTCACGCTGCTCGACCACCGGGGCGACGCGCACGAACTGCACTACTACTCCGACGCGAGCGCCATCGTGCTGATCGTGCAGGGCAACGGCTGCCCGATCGTACGCAACGCGCTGCCGGACTACCGGGCGGTCAGCGATGCGTACGCGAAGCGCGGCGTACGGTTCCTGATGATCAACTCCAACCTGCAGGACGGCCGCGAGTCCATCGCCCGCGAAGCCGACGAGTGGAACATCCCGTACCCGATCCTGGTCGACGAGACGCAACTGGTCGGTGAGTCCCTCGGACTCACGCGCACCGCCGAAGTGCTCGTGATCGATCCCGACGGCTGGGACCTGGTCTACCGCGGCGCCGTCAACGACCGCCTGACCTACGAACGACAGAAGGCGGCCGCCTCCGAACACTACCTGCGCGACGCCCTCGACGCCGTGCTCGCCGGCGAGGTCGCCGCCATCGAGGACCAGGGCGCGAAAGGCTGCCTCATCAACCTGCCGGGAACCCAGGCCGATCACAGCCAGATCTCCTACAGCGCCACGATCGCGCCGCTCCTCAAGGAGAACTGCACGGAATGTCATCGCCAGGGCGGCATCGCGCCGTGGGCGATGACGGAGTACGCCATGGTGCGAGGATTCGCACCGATGATCCGCGAGGTCCTCCGCACGAAGCGCATGCCGCCGTGGCACGCGGATCCGCATGTCGGTACGTGGCGGAACGATCGCAGCCTCTCGGTTGCGGAGCGCCAGACGCTGGTGCACTGGATCGAGGCCGGCGCGCCACGCGGCACGGGGCCCGATCCGCTCATCGACGCGGTCCCGCCGGCCCCGGAGTGGCCGCTCGGCGAACCGGACCTGATCGTGGACCTTCCTCCGTTCGAAGTCGCGGCGTCCGGCGTGATCGAATACAAGTTCCCGGTGGTCGGGAATCCGCTCGACCGCGACGTCTGGGTGCGCGCCATGGCCATCGACCCGGGCGTCACCGAAGTGGTGCACCACGTCCTCGTCGGGACCACGGATGCGGGCCGCGAGGTGAAGTACTCCGACGAAAGCCTGATGAACAACTACCTCGGCGGTTACGCACCGGGATCCGGGCCGCAGGTCATGCCGGAAGGCACGGGCGTGTTCATCCCCAGGGGCGGCGCGTTCCTGTTCCAGTTGCACTACACGCCATACGGCAAGAAGGTCATTGATCGGTCGCGTATGGCTCTGTACTTCCACGACGAGCCGCCGGCCAATTTCCTGCGCCACAGTGTGGCCATCAACCCGATCATCCGGATTCCGGCGCACGCGCGGGACCACCGCGAGTCCGCCTACTTCGAGTTCCACCGCGACGCCGTGCTCTACCAGGTGCTGCCGCACTCGCACTACCGGGGCCGGAGTTCGACGTTCGCGCTGCAGTATCCGGACGGGGAGCGGGAGCTGATCCTGTCGGTGCCGAACTACGATTTCAACTGGCAGCGTGGCTACGAGTTCGTGGAGCCGAGACGCCTGCCGGCCGGCACGCGGCTGCTGCACACGACGGTCTACGACAACTCCGTGCAGAACCCGGCCAATCCCGATCCGGGCCGCGACGTTCCGTGGGGACTGCAGTCCCACGACGAGATGTTGTACGGAGACTTCGTCTTCAGTTGGGTGGACGAAAGCTCCGATCGCCCCATCCACGACCCGGACCATACCGAAGCCGTGCAGTGGGTCGGTTTCATGGACCGGGACGGCAACGGCAGCGTGCACCCGGACGAAGTTCCGCCGTCCCTGAGGGAAGGACTCGAGAAGGCCATCGTCCAGGGTGACGCCAACGCGGACGGCGAGGTGAATGCCGACGAGTACCTGGCCGTGGCCCGTGCGCAGGCCCGCGCCCGACAGTCGGCCAGCGCAGCCGCCGAGACGCCCTCGGCGGGGGAGTAACACGCTCCAGCCCGGGCAAAGTTCCCGAGCCCAGGTGGAGCGCGGGCGGCAAGGGCGGCCGCTGATGCCCGGGACAGTCGCCGTGCAAGGGAAGTGGGCGAGGGCACTAGCCCGGAGCGAGACTGACCCATGCTGATCCGCGCACCCGCGGTCAAGGACATCGTGCTCGTCGGCGCCGGCCACAGCCACGTGCAGGTCCTGCGCCGCTTCGGCATGCGCCCGGAGCCCGGACTGCGACTCACGGTCATCGCCCGCGAGGTGCACACGCCGTACTCCGGGATGCTGCCCGGGCACGTGGCGGGCACCTACGAGTGGGCGGACATCCACATCGACGTCGCGCGCCTGGCACGGTTCGCCGACGCCCGCCTCATCGCCGCCGAAGTCAGCGGTTTCGACCTCGCCGAAGGACGCGTGCACATGTCGGGCCGTCCCCCCCTGCGCTACGACATCCTGTCGATCAACACCGGCGGCGTGCCCGGCGGGGGCCTGCCGGAGGTCCCGTACGTCACGCCCGTCAAACCCATCGGGCGCTTCCTGCCCCGGTGGCAGGCGATCTGCGCGAAGCTGGCGGAACGACCCCTGCGTCTCGTCCTCGTGGGAGGCGGCCCCGGCAGCGTCGAACTGGCTATCGCGATGCGCGCGCGCTTTCCGCGCACCGCGCGCTGCGTCCTCGTCACCGCGGACCCGGAACCGCTCGCGCAACACGCTCCGGGCGTGCGGCGCTGCCTCGCGGCGAAGCTGGCGGAGAGCGATGTGGAGGTGGTGAGCGACTTCTGCGTGGAGGGCGTCGAAGCCGACCGTCTGTACACGGCCGACGGTCGTTCGCTGGCGCACGATCATGTCTTCTGGGTCACTGGCGTCGAAGCGTTCGGAGCCTTCCGCGACAGCGGTCTCGCGACGGATGCGGGGGGCTTCGTCGAGGTCAACGCGGCCCTGCAGTCGACCTCCCACGCGGAGGTGTTCGCGGCGGGCGATGCGGCGGCGATGCGGGACGCGCCGCGACCGAAGTCGGGCGTGTTCGCGGTCCGGCAGGGGCCGGCACTGGCGGAGAATCTGCGCCGCTACGCCCTCGGCAAGGCGCTACGCCGCTATCGACCCCAGCGGCGGGCACTGGCGCTGATCGGGACGGCCGACGGTCGCGCCGTGGCGTCCCGCGGCGCCTGGCACGCCTCCGGGCGCTGGGTGTGGCGCTGCAAGGATTGGATCGACCGACGCTTCATGCGGCGTTTCGACGAGCTTCCGGACATGACGATGCCGACCCCGGTCCTCGCGCCCGGCCTCCGGGAGGGGGCGCCGGACGCCGCGCGCTGCGGCGGCTGCGGAGCCAAGCTCGGCGCGGACCTGCTGGCCCGCGTCCTGCGGCGCCTGCCGAGCACGGAGGCGCCCGACGTGCTGCAGGGCATCGGCGACGATGCCGCCGTCGTACGCCTGGAGTCGTCCACCCTGGCCATGAGCTGCGACGGCTTCCGTTCCATGGTGGACGATCCCTACCGCTTCGGCCGGATCGCCGCGCATCATGCCCTGAACGACCTGTTCGCGATGAATGCCGCGCCGCGCCACGCGCTCGCGCTCGTCACCGTCCCCTTGATGGCCGATGCGATGATGGAGGACGATCTCTACCAGGTGATGGCGGGGGCGGTCGCGGTCTTCCAGGAACACGGCGTGGTATTGGCGGGTGGACACTCTGCCGAGGGCGCGGAACTCTCCGTCGGCTTCGCGGTCACGGGGGCCGCGCCGGCCCGTCCGCTCGTGAAGGGCGGACTCTGCCCGGGTCAGAGCCTCGTGCTGACCAAGGCGCTCGGCACGGGCGTGGTGCTGGCCGGCGCCATGCAGGCCCGGGTGTCCGGACGGGACCTGCTGAGTGTGCTGGACCTGATGGACGCATCGAGCGCGGCCGCGGCGCGCATCCTGGCCGATGCGGGCGCGACCGCCTGTACCGACGTCACCGGGTTCGGACTGGCGGGGCATCTCGGCGAGATGACGCGTGCCGGCGGCGTGGGCGCGCGGCTCCGCCTCGGCGCCGTGCCGATGCTGGACTGCGCGCTGGAACTGATGGGTGCGGGGATGCAGAGCAGCCTGCAGCCGAACAACGAACAGGCCCTGGACGACTTCGAGACGCGGGGCTGCTCCCGCGCGGATGCCCGGTTCCGGCTGCTGGCGGACCCGCAGACGGCGGGCGGACTCCTCGCCGGCGTGCCCCCGTCCGACGCAGAGGCCTGCGTGGTAGCGCTGCGCGAAGCCGGATACCCGGACAGCGCCGTCATCGGGGAGGTATTGGCGGACGGCCCTTCCGCGGTGGAAGCGGAGACCCCCGCATGACGCCCACGGTACGCTTCGTGACCGACCCGATGTGCTCGTGGTGCTGGGGCACGACGCCGCATTTCGAGGCCGCCATGGAAAAGCTCGAGGGGCGCGCGGACTTCGATATCGTCCTCGGCGGTATCAACGTGCACAGCACCAAGCCCGTCGGAGCCTATGGCAGGAAGCGACTGGACCTCCTGTGGAGCGAAGTGACCACCGTCACCGGGCAGTATTTCTCCCACGACCTTCCCGCCGGTACCGTCTACAACAGCCTGCTCCCATGTCTCGCGGCCGAAGCCATGCGCGATGCGTGCGGCGTTCCCCCGTTCGGCTACACGCATCGGTTGCAGCAACGGTTCTTCGCCGAAGGCGTCAACGTCAACGACCTCGACATCCTGCTGGCCACCGGCGAGGAATTCGAGGTGCCGGGGGAGCGCCTGCGCGCCCTCATGGACTCTGCGGGCGTGCGCGAGCGGACACGCTGGGGCTTCGAGACCGCTCGCCAGTACGGCACCAACGCGCTGCCGAGCATGCTGGTGAGCCGGGACGGCATGTCCTTTCAGCTGTTTGCGGGCGGCTTCGTGGATGCCGAGCGGCTCACGGAGGACCTGGAGAGCTGGCTGGCGCGAGGGGACTGACGGCCGACCTGGACCAACGGACTCTGTCCCGCTACCGGAAGAAGTCCGCGATCGCGGGCCGAAAGCGGTCCATGTCGACGAGGAAGGAGTCGTGTCCCTGGATCGAGGGTAGCCGACGAAACGTCACCTCGCCGACGGTTGCCCGCAGTCCCTCCGCCAGTTCCTGCTGTTGGCTCAGCGGAAACAGGATGTCCGTCTCCACGCCGATGACGAGCGCCCGCTCGGCCTGCACGCGCGCGAGTCCCGCCGCCAGGCTGCCGCCATGGTCGCAGACGTCGAACAGGTCCATGGCCCGCGACAGGTACAGGTAACAGTTCGCGTCGAAGGTGCCGACGAATCTCGCCGCGTGGGCGGCGAGGTACGACTCCACCTCGAAGTCGATCCCGAATGGCTCGCCCGCAAGGTCGTCCGTGGCTCGCTCGCGTCCGAACCGTCCGGCCCACTCCACCGCGGAGCGATACGAGATCATGCCGAGTTTGCGGGCGAGGCGCATGCCTTGCGCCGGCGGCGCCTCGGGCGTGTACATGCCATCGCGCCAGGCCGGGTCCGAACGGATCATCTCGCGTTGCAGCGACCGCACCGCGATGGCGAAGGGCAGGCCGCGGGCGGCGGAGGAAATCGAGAGCAGGCACCCGGCGGCTGCCGGATGCAGCATGGCGAAGGCGAGCGCGGTCATGCCCCCCATGGATGCCCCGACGACGGCATGCAGGCGCTCGATGCCGAGCGACTCCACGACGGCGTGCCCCGCGTTGGCCACGTCCTCGAGGCAGAGCACGGGGAAGTCGAGACAGTAGGGAGTTCCGGTAGCCGGATTGATCGACGCGGGGCCGGTCGAGCCGAAGCAGCTGCCGAGCGAGTTGACGCAGACCACGAAGTAGCGGTTCGTGTCGATGGGCTTGTCGGGCCCGACCACGTCTTCCCACCAGCCGGTGGAGGGGTCTGCCGGGGAGGAGGCGACATGCGCCGACGGTGACAGCCCGGTGAAGATCAGCACGGCGTTGTCCCGCCCCGGCGCGAGTTCGCCCCAGGTTTCGAACGCGAGCGTGACGGCCGGCAGCGCGCCGTGCGCCATGTGGAAGGGGCCGTCGAGCGTGAGGTAGCGGCGGGCGTCGGTCATGGGTGCGGTAGCGGGGACATGAAGTAGCACAGACAGTCCTGGCGGGCGATGTCGATATCCCGTGTGTACATCGACAGGTATACGGGCTGGCGGAGCCGAAGCTCGGCGTCGTGGATTTCGAAGTAGAAGTCCGTGAGATCGGCGCCGGTCACGTCCACCGCCCGGAGTCCCGCGCCGGCCGCGGATCGGTCCCGGCGCGCGAAGAGATTCCCCGCCTCCAGGCACGCGAAGTTGTACTGCTCGAGGTCTTCGCGCAGGACCAGCACAGCCGGGGAGGTGAAGTCGGCGTCCGCCTCTTCGATGACGATGCGGACCTGGTTCCGGTACACGGTGAGATCGCTGAACGACGCCTCGGGCGCCTCGCGCCAGCGCACGGCCCGCGTCAGATAGTCGGTCGTGCGCGCAGCACTGGCCGGCTCGCCCACGACGCCGGTCTCGATGGTGATGGCGGGACAGAACTTCGTGAACCGCTCGGTCTGGATTCCGTCGCGGTGCTGGGCCAGCAGCGCAAGGGGCGAGAAGGCGGCGGCTGCGCCGAGACAGCGCGGTCCGAGGTCCGTCAGGACGCTGTAGTGGGGATTCGTGCCGGTGTTGTTGTGGATGTCCACGGCGAGCCGCGGCGGCGCCTGCCATCGCGCGGTCGCGTCACCTGTCGGGCGAGGCGCGCCTCCGGGGTGTCGCCCGCCGTTCCCAGGCCCGGTTGAAGTCTGCCGTTGGCCCGCCAGCGTGCGGCGACCCGCGCTCGCAGCCGCCACGTTGGCGACATACAGCAGCATCGGCGGCGTGCTGCCGCCGTGCAGGAATGCGCGTACCGCGTCCCACCCGGACACCTCGTTGCCGTGCTGGAGCACCGTGACGAACAGGGGATCGGGCAGACCCCGGCTGAGGTCGAACAGCGTCGGGCCCCCGAGTGCAT
Source organism: Candidatus Azotimanducaceae bacterium (assembly GCA_965248075.1). Taxonomy (GTDB): domain Bacteria; phylum Pseudomonadota; class Gammaproteobacteria; order Pseudomonadales; family Azotimanducaceae; genus VXNE01. Next base: position 993,369 of record CBDFIL010000002.1, read on the forward strand.
CGAGAAGCCCCGCAGCGGGACAGTCCAGCAGGCCCTCCGGCAGTGCTTGGCGTGTGGTCAGCCGCACGGGCTCACAGGGTCCATTCGTGCACCGGCTGACCGGAGTCCTGCGCGTCGAGATAGGCGAGGGTCAGCGCGTTGAAGTCCGGCCCGTACCGTTGCACCCAGCGCCGTTGCCAGGAGGCGCCGTTGGCATTCCGCTCCACGCGCCGCGTGGCGATCCCGAGATACCGCTCCACCTCGGTGGCGGGAATGTCGAGCCCGCACAACGCTTCGGCGGCTGCCGGCAAGCATCTCCTCGAGCAGCAACTCGCGTGCGCCGCAACGGCGGCCGTTGCGCCAGGTGAACTCGGCGTCGAGCCCCATGCGGGCAGCCGCGTAGAAGTTCTGTCGGGCGACGGCGAAGTCGAGTCCGGACTCGATGGGCGTCTCATCGTCGACCAGCGCCCGTACCGCGCCCATGAACACGGCGGTGTTGGCGATGCAGTCGTCGATGGTCGGGCCCGCCGGCACCACGCGGTGCTCGATGCGCAGGTGCGGCATGCCGTCGAAGTCGAACCCGAGCAGCGGCCGGTTCCAGCGCCAGACGGTACCGTTCTGGAATCGCACGTGGGCAAAGTTGCTCGGCGGCGCGTGCTGCACGTACGGCAACAGGATGGCATGCAGCTCGCGATTCTCGCGAAACGCCTCGAACAGCGAATCCTCGGCGTAGCCGCTGCCGAAGCCGACCCGCTCCGGGTCTCGCGGGCCGAGGGACACCGCCTGTTCGAAGAGCGGAATGCGCGTTTCCGCCCACAGCGACTGCCCGAACAGGAACGGCGAGTTGGCGGACAGGGCGACCATGGGTGCGGAGGCCGCGACCGCGGCGTTGTATGTCTGCACGGCGGCATGCGGTTTGCACTGCAGGTGAATCTGGAACGACGTCGCCGCCGCTTCGAGCATGACGTCGTCGTGGGACATCCTCAAGCGATCGGCGCCGTCGATGGCGACCTCGAAGGGCGCGCCGTCCCGTAGTGCCAGGACCCGGTCGTTCAGCGCCTGGTAGCGGACCATGTCAGACATGTGGTCCGAGTTCAGCAAACCGGGCGCGATCGTCGGCAGGATGCCGATCGTGGCGAGACGCAGGTCGAGGGCGCGCGCCGTGTCCTGGCAAGCACGCCAGGTGGCGGCCAGTTCGTCGTGCAGGCGCGTGAACACCCGTCCGGTCATGGCGCAGGGACTGCCGTTCAGTTCGACGTTGAAGGTCGCCAGCTCCGGTACTACGAGCGGGTTGTCGAGTTGCGCCAGGAAGCGGTCGTTCTGCGCGGCCGGGTTGCCGTCGGCGTCCACCAGCCAGGCCTCGAGTTCGAAGCCCGCGATGTCGCCGCGCTCGCTGAATCCGCCGTCGGTGAACAGCCGTTCGACCTCGGCCGTCTCCCGGTCGAGGCTGCGCCGGAAGTTGGTGAAGTCCTCGGCGTTGAAGTGGCGTTGCGCGATTTCGTCGCCCATACGGTGTGGGTTCGGAGCCTGGGGAGCGCGTATGTTCGGTTACTGGGGAGGCGTCCGCAACGCTGTCTCGTGCCTGGGTATGGCCGCGGACTCCCGTGCCCCTGCCGTTCGACGCTCCTGCGGGCCCGTGTGCGTCAAGGGGAACTCTGTCTGCCATGCACGCTGATAAGATGCGGGCCGTTCCCGTTTGGAGATCGCTGGCATGACCGCATCCGTGCTCGTCGTCGAGAAGCAGGACGGCATCGCGACGCTGACCCTGAACCGCCCCGAGCAGATGAACGCGCTCTCCCTCGAGCTGCGCCGTGCCCTGGCCGAGGAACTCGCGGCCCTGCGCACCGACGAGGAGATCGGCGTCGTCATCCTGACCGGCGCCGGCCGAGCGTTCTGCGCCGGCCTCGACCTCAAGGAGATGGGTGGCGAACGCCCCGCCGAAGGTCCTGGCGACCGCGACGACGCGCCGGACCCGCCGCAGATGATGCGCATGCTCCGGCAGCCGGTGATCGGCGCGATCAACGGACTGGCGGTGACCGGCGGTTTCGAGATCGCGCTGTCGTGCGACATCCTCATCGCGACCCCCCAGACGCGTTTCGCGGACACGCACGCCCGCGTCGGGCTGCTGGCCGGCTGGGGGCTGTCGCAGCGACTTTCGCGCGTCGTCGGGCCGAACCGCGCCAAGGAGCTCTCGCTGACAGGCAACTACCTGTCCGCGCAGCGCGCCCTGGAGTGGGGCCTGGTGAATCGCATCGTGCCGCGGGCCGACCTGCTGCCGACCTGCGAGGCGCTTGCCCGGGACATGCTCTCCTGCGTGCCGGAGACGCTGTTCGAGTACAAGAGGCAGATCGATCGCGGGTTCGACCTGGCGCTGGGCGATGCGATGACGTTCGAAACGGAGATCGCGCGGCGGCATCCACGCCCGGAGCCGGAAGTGGTCGCCGCCCGGCGGCAGACCATTCAGGAGCGCGGGCGTGCACAGGCGGCGGAGTGAAGACGGGCTAGAGACCGAGACACCATGCCCACGATCCAGCTCTACGAACACGCCCCCACCCGATCCGCGCGGTGTCGCTGGACGCTCGGGGAAGCAGGGCTTGACTACGAGTCCATCGGCAACACCCAGGAGATCATCGGCAGCGAAGCCGTCCGCACCGTGCATCCCCTCGGCAAGGTTCCGGCCGCCGTCATCGACGGTCGGCCCCTGTTCGAGTCCGCCGCCATCTGCACGGCCATCGCGGACCTCGTGCCCGAGCGGAACCTGATCGCCAGGCCGGGCTCGTGGTCCCGGGCGCTGCACGACCAGTGGGTGTCCTTCGCGCTGACGGAGATGGAGTGCTGGCTCTGGAGCACGGAACTGCATACCTACGACTTCCAGATTCCCAAGGACCAGCAGGTGCCGCAGATCGCCGAGCAGAACAGCAGGATGTTCGTACGTAGCGCGCGGTGCTGGACGCGACGCTCGCGGAGGCGGATTACCTCGTCGAGGAGCGCTTCACGGTCACGGACATCATCGTCGGCTTCACCGTCAGTTGGGGCCGCTCAGACGGTCTGCTGGGAGATTTCGCGCACCTGCAGGCGTACCTGGAGCGGTTGCTCGAAAGGGAACACTGCACGTTGCGACGGGAAGGGTAGGGATTCGTTCCGACGGCGTTTGCGTCGAACGCCGTCCACGCATCCAAGCGGCCACGAGAGCGGTTTGACATGACGGAGCCTCCTGCCCACCATCCCGGCACGTGACCGCCCCGGGAACACCACGATGAACGCTGATGCACCCGAGAGACCCGTCTACCCGATCGTCGCGAACCCGCAGTTGCGGATAGAGGCTGTTGATCCCGCGCGACTGCAGCGATGGTTGCGCGACCGCACTCTCGATGCCTGCCTGGCGCAGTTTGAAGAAGATGGCTACATCATTTTTCACGATGTGCTGACGCCCGGTGAGATCTCCGAAATCAAGAGTGCGCTGACTCCGCATTTCAGCCACTTCGGACGCAACGACTTCGAGGGCTTCCGCACCAATCGGGTCTACGGACTGCTTCAGAAGAGCCCTCGGGTGTTCGGCGATCTCGTCGCGCATCCGCTGCCGCTCGCATTCGCCGAGTATCAATTGGGCGAGACGTGCCTGGTCACGGTTTACCAGGCGGTGAATCTGCATCCGGGCGAGACAGTGCAGGGCTGGCACTACGACGAGGGCGCCCTGCCGATTCCGCTGCCGCGCCCAGCCTACTTCGTCAGTACGTTCTGGTCGATCGAAGACACCACGGACGTGAACGGTGCAACGGAGATCATTCCGGGCAGCCACCGTTGGACATCGCAAGACATGGCCGAGCGGATGACGCAGGAGATGCGGGCGGATCCCGGCCCTCGCGCGGACGTCATCCAGGCCACGATGCCAGCCGGGTCGCTGCTCATCACGAAGGGTACGTTGTGGCATCGCGGCGGTGCGAACCATTCGAAAGGGACTCGCCTCATCATCACACCGCAGTACTGCGCCGGCTGGTGTCGACAAATGGAGAACATGATGGCAAGCGTCAGCCGTGAGGTGACTGCGACCCTACCGAAGCGAACGCGTGAACTCATGGGTTACTCGATCCACGGAGGCGTTACGGGCTACGTGGACGCACGGCATCCGGATCGGTTGTTGGGTCTCTAGTGTAGTGTCTCGAACAAAATAGTGTTTATGTGGCATTCGCGATAGACTGCGTGGCATCGATGTTTTGTGGAGGGTGCGCGATGCGCGTTGCGGCGGAGATCGAGTTGTCGGGCAAGGACCGCGAACAGCTTGGGAAGTGGGCCGCGGCGCGGAGCGCGCCGGTGCGCCTGCGGGAGCGCGCGCGGATCGTCCTGCTGGCCGCGGGGGGCATGACGAACAAGGCGATCGCGTCGGAGCTGGGGATCGATGCGAACAAGGTGGGCCGCTGGCGGGCGCGGGTCGCCGCGGAGGGCGTGTCGGCGATCGAGAAGGAACGTCCTCGCGGCGCGAACCAGGGCGGCAAGGACAGCCGGGCGCAGGCGGAACTGCGCAGCAGGGTGATCGAGGCGACCACGCAGACGACGCCGCGGGACGCCACGCACTGGTCGTGCCGGTCGATGGCGCGGCATCTGGAGACGACGCACAGCTTCGTGAATCGGGTGTGGCGCGCGCACGGTCTCAAGCCGCACCTGATCCGGACGTTCAAGTTGAGCAACGATCCGCGTTTCGAGGAGAAGCTGCAGGACGTGGTGGGGCTGTACCTCGACCCGCCGGAGAACGCGGTGGTGTTCAGCTTCGACGAGAAGAGCCAGATTCAGGCGCTGGACCGGACGCAGCCGGGGTTGCCGATGAAGAACGGTCGCGGCGGGACGATGACGCACGATTACAAGCGCCACGGCACCACGACATTGTTCGCGGCGCTGAACATCGCGACGGGCGAGGTGGTCGGCAAGACCTATCGCAAGCACCGCCACCAGGAGGTGTTGAGGTTCCTGCGGGAGGTCGACAAGACGGTGCCGAAGGATCAGGAGATTCACATCGTGCTGGACAACTACGCGACGCACAAACACGAGAAGGTGCTTGGGTGGATCGAGCGCAAGAAGCGCGTGTTCCTGCACTTCACGCCAACTAGCGCGTCCTGGGCCAACTTGGTGGAGCGGTTCTTCGCGATGCTGACCGACAAGCAGATCCGGCGCGGGGTCTTCACGTCCGTGCCGCACCTTGAGAAACGCCTCCGGGAGTATCTGGATAGCTACAACAAGGCCCCCCGTCCCTTCGTTTGGACAAGGACGGTCGAGGAAATCATCGACAAGGTCGGCCGCGCACGGACGGCACTGGGCAAAGCGTCATAATCGTTACTTTGTTAAGGACACTACACTAGCTTAGCTATAGCTATAGCTAGCGAGGCTTCGCCTCAGACCGACGAGGCATGTGTTGTCGGGCTGCGGCGGTTGAGACGGACCCCGGCCGCTGCTCCACTCTGCGGGGTGAGCCGCCTTATGGTCGCCCGAGGGCGTCGGTGGCCGTAATCTGGCCGGTGGGGAGCGCATCGACCGGAGTCCGAGGCATGAACGTAGCACGAAGCGCTGGCGAGGTGCTGGCCGAGCACCCGACGCTGGAACTGGAGTGCATCGACCGGATGTACCTGAACGTGTACGTGCCGATGCTGCAGGCGGGCGCGGGGGCGGCCTGGTTCTTCCGCAGGTGCGCGGCAAGCCGGTGCCGTCGTCGGCGCTGATGGCGCCCATGACGAACCGCTTCGTCGCGGGTCTGAAGCGCTTCGCGGCCGACCACGACATTGACGTGGTTCGCTTCGAGCGGCACGAACGCAAGGACGACCGTACGCGAGCATACCTGCGCGACTTCGAGGGCGACGAGGGCGTGCTGTACATCGGTGTGGCGCAGGAGAAGGCGCGTGTGGTGCGCACCGAGCGCCGCAACGACCCGCTACGCGGGCCGTACCCGTGGCTGGTGTCGTCGACGGCGATGGTGAACCACTACTACGTCTACATCGTCGATGACGACTTCGGGCCGCTGTTCGTCAAGTTCTGCTCGTACTTCCCGTACAACGCGAAGCTGTGCATCAACGGTCACGAGTACCTCAAGCGGCAGTTAGCCAAGCGCGGCGTCGCCTTCGAGGCGCTGGACAACGGCATCGCGAGCTGCGCCGACCCGGACCTCATGCGGCGCCTGGCCGACGGGCTCGACGCGACGAAGATCGATGCCCTGCTGCGCACGTGGCTGGCGCGCCTGCCGCACCCGTTCACGAGCGCCGACCGGGCGGCGGGCATCCGCTACGACATCTCGATGCTGCAGGCGGAGTTCGCCCTGACGCAGGTGTTCGACCGTCCCGTCCAGGGGCGCGTCTTCTTCGAAGAGGTGATGCGCGAGAACCTCGACCTCGGCCGCCCCGACCACGTGCAGTTGATCTTCAACAGACGCGTCACCCGACGCACCCCCTCGCGGTACCGAACCCGCGTCATCACCGACGGGGTCATCCCGTCGCTGCACGTCGACTACAAGCACTCGCGCATCAAGCAGTACCACAAGGAGGGGCGCGCGCTGCGTACCGAGACGGTGATCAACGACACCTACGACTTCGATGTCGGCAGACGGCTGAAGAACCTCGAGGCCCTCAAGGCCGTCGGCTTTACCGCCAACCGACGCCTGCTCGGCGTCCAACGCATCAGCCACGACTGCAGCATCGGAACCGAACGGTTCGAACACCTCCACGCCTCGCGCATCGTGGCTGGCCAGCGCGCCTCGTCGCTGCGCTTCGGCGACCCGCGTGTGCAGGCCCTGTTCGCCGCCCTCGTGGCCTTCCGGCTACTGCCCGAGGGCTTCGCCAACCGGGACCTGCGCGAAACCGTGGCGCCGCTGATGGGACTGTCCGTCGAGGACTACCACCGTAATCGAACCACTTACGACCTGCGGAGGCTTCGGCTGCGCGGACTCATCGAGCGCATCCCGCATACGCGTCGCTACCGCGTCACCGAGGACGGTGTGCGCACCGCCCTGTGCTACCACCGCACCCACGCCCGCGTCATGACCCCAGCCATGTCCGTCAGCTTCGACCCGGCCGCGCGCTCCACCGCACGGCTCCGCCGAGTGACCGACGCCTTCGACAAAGAGATCGACCACCTCTGGCAGGGCCGCAAACTCGCCGCCTGAAACGCAACCTGACTGTAAACTACAACTCTGCTCAAGGAATCTAGTGTGGTGCCGCGGAACCGCAACGAAGCTCCGTATGCCCGTCGCGGGGCCCATCAGACGCTGCCTGTCCCAGGAAGCCTCTGAACCGGTTCATCCCTGAACTTGTTCAGCCGGGCAACCCGAGTATTTGATGGCTTACGCCGTTTATATGGCGGTACATCGCTGGGGCGTGCGGGAAGATCTCATAGATCGGAGCTTGCCTGCTCTTCCGACCCCTTTGGCGGGCTCGCCATGCCGTGCAAACCCTTTGCAGGGTGGGCGGACTCTGCCTCCCGCAGCGCCTCCACCCACAGCCGGGCATGCGCATCGATGCCCTTGTGCGTGAAGTGGCAGCCGTCGTGCCGGAACAGTGGGCCGCTGATCGTGTCGGTGTCCGGGCCGGCACGGACGTTCGGAAGCGCTCGGGGAGACTCTGCTGGGCGAGCCGTATGCGGTCCGCGCTCTCGGCGATACGCTCCTCGTTCCGGATATTGCAGCGTGTCGCCACGGCCGGCCAGACCGGCGCGTCGATGCCGAGAGCCGGCAGCGACGCGGCCAGTGAGCCGAACTGCGCGACGTACTCTTCAGTTGCGGTATTCAGGAATACGTCGGATTCGCCCTGGTGCCAGAGCACGTGCGTGGGCCGAATGCCGAGGCGTGCCAGCAACTCCGCGGTCTTCTCGACCCGGGCGTGGAGGTCCGCTCCGGGCACCCACCGGGCCAGATTCGTGCCGCCGATACCGATCGGCACGATCATGGCCTGCCGATAGAGTCCCGCGTGGACCAGCCCGTCGGCGACGCGTCCCCAGACCGAGCCGCCCACTCCGTCCGGGCCGAGCAGGGGATCCTCGGCCCGGTAGCACCTGCCGTCATGGGGATTCAGGTTGACGATGTCGTGGACCGGCACGTAGCGGTCCTGCGCGGCGTTTGCGCTGTTCGACTGCCCGAAGGCGAACAGCACCGCGCGGTCCGGACTGTCCCGGCGAACACGTTGCAACCCACCTCGAGGCGCCCATCGGTATCGGCGAAACCGCACGACATGGGATCGTCCACGTCGCAGGGCCTGCCGGATCCCGGTAACAGCATCATCACGGACAGCGCCGCCCGCGCGGGACCCGAGACGGGCCCCGGCATGTACGTCCCGATGAGTCCGCCGAACCTGTACGCGAGATAGAGCGAGCCGAGCCAGACGATCCCGATCGCCACGGCTGCGATCCACTTTTTCATGCCGAAGACCTCCGTCGCCGAGGGGAGGAGCCTGCCAGACGCCGGCAGCGCGCCGCAATGCCGGCCACTGGAGTTGGCTCGCCCCGTCGTGATGAGGTCGACGTGTTCCGGGGCCGGCAAGCCGCCCACTCGCCTGGCCAAGGCGATAACTCTATATTGGGTTGGCTACCCCGGGGCGCCGGAATGTGCGGCGCGTGTTGCCGAGGTGCACGAACCACAACTGAAATGGTGCGCGAGGTGTGCGCGAGGGCTTGTCGTGGACATCGAAGCAATCAACAGAAAGGGATGGAACAGCGCGTCTTCGGCGAATTGTCCCTGGGTGCGCCCGGTGGAGGCTGGCGTGATCAAGAGGGCGCGGCGCGGGGATTGGACGGTCACACTCGCAGGTCCGAGATCCGTACCGAAAAATTGGTTTCGGAAGATAGCAGGCGCCGAGGTGCTTTGCCTTGCGTCCGGTGGCGGACAGCAAGCGCCCGTTCTGAGCGCCGCCGGCGCTTCTGTAGTCTCCATCGACATCTCGGATGAGCAGGTTGGGCGGGATCAAGCCGTACGTGATGAGCACGGGCTGGACATGGAATGCGTGCAGGGATCCATGACCGATCTCTCGATGTTCCCGGACGCGGCGTTCGACGTCGTGTTCAATCCCGTATCGGTCGTCTATGTCGACGATGTGCACGGTGTCTGGCGAGAGTGCTACCGAGTGCTCAAACCGGGCGGGCGGCTGATGATGGGGTCCATCAATCCTCTCAACTTCCTGTTTGAAGAGAACGAGGGGGTGGACGACGTGGGACTGGTCGTCAGGTATGCGTTGCCTTTCGTCGAAGAGAACGCCCTCGATGAGCACGCGCTCCAGGCCGCTCTCGATCGGAACATGGTTTTCTGCCGCAGCCATACGCTCGAGGATCTCATCGGCGGCCAGACCAGGGCCGGATTTGTCATCGCGGACTTCTACGAGAGTCGGCGTGAAGACGAGCGCGCGCCGAGCATCAACCGCTACTGCGCGACGTACTTTGCGACTCTGGCGCTCAAGTTGTGAATTCGGTGATTGCGATAAGGCGCTACCGATTGCGCGGGCGGCGATAGCCAATGCTCTTGGCTACGGCGTGTACCAGATCGGCGAGGTGTACGCGCGCTCCTGCGTGACCATCGGCACGTCATCCGGAAGGTCCTTCAGGTCGAAGAACCGGGCGTCGTAGGCAGGCCACCGGGGCGTCGGGATCTCCAGGACGCGGACGTAATAGAACGCGTGTGCCTCCGGGTCGAAGTCCGGGTCCCGCCACACCACTGCCAGGTCGGTGTCGCCGATGGTGTTCGTGTACGACGCGCTCGCGACGTCGACCGTGGAACCGACGGGGGCAACCGTTCCGTCCTCGCCGATGCGCCGTCCGTCGGAGAGCGCCACGTCGAAGACGCGTTCGTGCAGCCCGCTGTCCCCGTCGCGCCAGCCCTTGACGATCTGCACGCGGTCGAGGTTTGCGCCGAGCGGATCCTTCGTGGCGCCGACGAGGAAGCTCGGAGCCATGTCGGCCGGCGCGTTCGCCAGGTCGCCGCCCATCGGCACGCCCCTGCGGTAACCCGCTTCCGAGAGGTTCGGGCGCACCGCATCGTCGGACACGAAGTCCCAGCCGCCGAAGAAGCGCACGACCATGCGCGGGCCGGTCGTCGCGTACGTCTCCTTGCGCTTCATGGCGGCGAACAGTGCCTCCCGGGTGTTCTCCCGTGCCCAGACGGCGGCGTATCCCGATGCCGCCATGCGCCAGCGGTAGCGGGGGTGAGTGATGCGCCCCGCGCTCGGCTCGACGATCGCGTGCTTGCCCCAGAAGTTGTCCTCCGCGACCGCCGGCAAGGTGCTGTGTGCATCGCTGCTGCCGATCAGCCCGAACTTGAACGGGTTGACGCCGTTCGTGGCCTGCTGGTCGAGGCCGAGCTTCAGGGCGGACCGGGCGTACTCGTACTGCAGTTCCTGCGCGGGCCGTGCGCGAACCGCGCCGTCGGGATCGTCCACGCGGTTCTCGACGACCGGGGACGGCCAGCCGTCGATGACCGCCCAGCTTTCCCAGTTCTCGTAGTCGGCGAACTCGTCGGTCGGCGACAGGATGGAGTTGGTCTCGCTGTCCCCCTTGATCTGGGTGACTTCGAGCAGCGGTTCCCAGCGGATGCGCATGCGCATGTGCGCGGGGCTGAACGGTTCGCCCGCGCCGTCGGTCAGCGCAAACTCCCGGCCGTTGCTGAGATTCGGATTGTGCGTAAGCGAGAAAACCTCGCCCCCGGTCAGCTCCTCGTAGCGATTGAGGAAGCGCCACAGGTCTTCCGGGTCGGGACTGTCCGTGGCGGAGAACGGCAGGATGCGATCGACCCTGTGCGCGCCGTCCCTGAAGATCACGACGCGATGGCGCGTGCCGTCCTCGAAGCGGGAGGTCCATTCATAGCCGATGAAGGCCGTGAACCGCCCGGGCTCGTTGTACCGGTCGGCCGCGGCGGTGACCCGGTTCCAGATGGACCGCCTGAACGTCTCGTCGTGGATCCGCGCCTCGGCCCGGGTAATGCCGACGATGAACTCGGTGAGCGCATCGGGCGTCGGCCCGCCCGCGACCAGTTCCTGCAGTTCCCCGTAGAGCCGCTGACCGGTCCCGGTCGCGAGCAACAGGGGATCCGCTGCCTGCAGACCGTCGGCGACGCCGAGGTTCTCGGCATGGTCCGCGATCACCAGGAAGTCGAGGGGCCGCCGCAGCCGCGCCTCCATGCCGCTGTGGGCGATGACCGTCCCGCCACGCGCCACCACGTACGCGTCCTCCGGGCTCATGTTCCTGTTGCCGCGCGAGTTCGCGTCGGTGGAGAGCTTCGTGTGCAGGTGGGTGTCGCCCCAGAACACCTGGTTCGCGTGGTCCGCGGAGGGCGCGTACGAGGTGTCGGCACCGGTTGAGAGGGCGAGGATCGTGGCGGCAACGAGAGTGGAGATGCGCATCGTGTTCCTGATGTGGTGGAGTCGGCGGGGACTTCAGTTTACCGGTAAGTGGGTTGCGCGTGTCCGGGCCCCTCTCGCGGGACCTGGCGCAGGGACTATGCCGACGCGTCCTCGTCGAGCGGGTTGATCGCCTGGATGCTGGAGAAACGTCGGAAGTCGGTCGGTGGTGGCGATCAAGGCGCCGTGCTCCATGGCGAGAAAATCCGCGGATCGGAGGCGATACGCACGAAGGCCAGCAGCGTGACGAGGGCGAGTCGAACGGGACGACCCGAGGAAATCTCCGCCTGCAGCCACTGTCGCGCGGCCACGTGGTGGGGACTGTCGGCGTCGTAGGCGTACAGCAGGAGGTTCGCGTCGACGAGTACGGTCATCGGTGCGAGGGGCCGTCAAGCAGGTCCAGTACGCCGCCGATGTGGTCCAGGTCGAGGCTGGGCCGAAGTCCCATGGATCTCGGTTTGACGGTGCACGGCATCGCGAGATCGTCGTCGCCGGGCTGGTCGAGGCCCCGGCGCAGGCATGTGTTGAGCGTTTCCTTGAAGGTAGTCCCCGACTGGGCCATGCGGTCCTGCAGCTTGGCGGCGACGTCGTCGTCGAGGGTGACGGTGGTTCTCATCGGTACTCCGAGACGTAGCCCAGGCACCATGATGCTAACGCGTTGATGCATGAGGCATCGAACGTTGTACGCGGGTGTCGCTGACGAGGGAACACCATTGGATCGGAGGGGACACCCACCATGAGGTGGATTGGAGGGGACACCCACCATGGGCTCGGCCAAAGCGTTCACCAAGAAGCGTTCACCAAGGACACCTGCCCGGCCCGACACCGCACACCGCACGGTTTCCCCCCGCGGAGTGGGTGTCCCTTGCTACTCCCTTGCTACTCCTTATGCGAGGATCTTGTCGCGGATGCGGTCGGCGAGGTTGCGTGGCATGCGGGCAAGACTTCTCACGGCACTGCGGCTTTGATCCGGAGTGGCGCTTCACCTCGGGCGCGGAACTCTCGCCTCCTCTGGCAAGGTGCAGATGCGATCCATCCGTGTGACGCTGCCGTCAGCGTATTCCCATACCAGCTGTTCACCATCACGGTATCGCCGCACCACCACAGGCCCCCAGCCGAACACGTGAAAGTCCAGAACCCCCTGGTTCCAGATCATGCTGGCCGACGTTCGAGGGCAATAGGGCTTGCCCGCGATTCTGAAAGCCACGGAACCCTCGGTGTCGTTGGTGTTCTCGCCCAGGGTGCTGTTCGGGCCGTAATCGTGAATGAGGCCGCTGCTGGTGACGACCACCCGGCGCCCGCACTGTTCGATGCGTTCCACATGCCCGACACGTCCATCCACCGCCAGCCACAACCCCCGTATGTCATCGGCCCCTGCTACCAGCGGTTCGGTGCATTCCGCCAGGATCGGCAGCGGGAAGTGGGCGTAGCTGCAACCCGGAGTGTTGCCCTTGGGGATGTCCGCCGCCAGCTTGCCGCTGCCGTCGAGTCTGCGCAGCTCGCAATAGTCGATCGCGCTGCCGTCGCCGGCGAGCGTCGCCGGGTCGGTCGTGACCGGCGGCCTCGGCGAAAAGAAGATCGCCCAGAACGCCAGCAGCATGCCGACGATGAGGACGGTCAAGGACCACAGAACGACCTTTCCGATCATGGTGCGACTCCCGGCTTGTACTCGGCCCTGCGCCTGCTGCCCCGCATTTCTCGTTCGTCAGGTGCTGCGGATGAGGTCGATTATGGCTGCCGTCACCTGATCCGGACGGTTTTCCTGCACGAAGTGCCCGCCGCTCTTGAGGGTCGTATGGGGCAGCCCCCTCGTTCCGGGCACCCTGTCCCTGAACTGGACATCGAGTCCCTGGGTGACCGGGTCATTGTCCGCAAAGGCGCAAAGGAACGGCTTGTCGAAACTGTAGAAGAACTCCCAGGCCTTGCGTTGGGCCGCAAGGGATGGGTCGGTTGGGAGCGTGGGCACGTGGCTCGGCATGGCCCGGGGTCCCATCTTGTAGCCAGGATCCGGGAAAGGCGCGTCGTAGGCTCTCGCCAGATTCGAGGGGAATGGCGACCCCATGCCCAGATTATGTAGCAGAAACCGCGTCGCCCGGGAGAGATTGGACCGCTTCTCCATCGTCATGGACATCATGAAGCCGATGGGCATGTCTTCCGTTTCCCAACAGAACTTCTGCCAGTACGCGAACTTCGTCGCCTGGTTGCCGGGCATCTGGCTCAACGCTTTCTGCATCTGAACGAGGGTGGGCGTGGGAGCATCCGCGCGGAATCTCTCCACTTCGCTGACCACTTCGTCGGGAAGGTCCGGGTTGTAGGGCAGGCCGGTGTTGGAGATCACGACGCGATCGAAACGATCCGCGTGATCCACGACCAGGCGCAGCCCGATGAGTCCGCCCCAGTCCCGGCCGAAGAAGGTGATCCCCGAGAAGTCGTTCTGCTCGAGCCAGCGCCCCATCCAGTCGACCTGTCGCTGGTAGCTGTAGTCTTCCCGGGCCGCCGGCTTGTCGGACTTGCCGTAGCCGGGGAGGTCCGGCGCGATCACCCGCATGCCTTCCCCGACGAGCAGCGGGATCATCTTTCGATAGAGATAGCTCCAGACCGGCTGACCGTGCATGCACAGCACGAGCGGACCCTCCTGCGGGCCTTCGTCGACGTGGTGAATGCGCAGGTCGCTGCCGTCATCGGTACGAATCGTCGTGTAGTTGGGCTCGAACGGGTAGCCCGCCAGATTCGCGAAGCGTGACTCGGGTGGCTCTGCAAGGGACACCCACCGCGCGCCACGTCCCCCGCAGTGAGTGTCCCTGGCCGCGTCCATGGGATCCGTATTCCGGATATTCGGAAACTCTGCTAATCTCCTTGCGGGTGTCTCACCAAACGGGGTTAGAGGTGTCGGAAACGCTGATCGTCTCCAACCGGGGCCAGATTACGCTCCCGGCGACAACCCGGAAGCGCCTTGGCATCAAGGGCGGCGACGTGGTCATCATGGAGCACAGGGGCAATGAGATCGTCCTCAAGCCTGGCGTCGTGCTCGAGGTCGAGATCTACTCTGACGAGCAGATTGCGGAGTGGGATACCGCCGACCAACTCGATGACGCCGAGCGCGAGCGCATCGTGGATGCCGTCACCTGGCCGAGGTGAAACTGTTCCTCGACGCCAACGTGTTGTTCACGGCAGCGCACAACCCCGCGGGCAAAGCGGCACTGGTCATCGGGCTCCAGGCGAGGGCCAACTGGCCGCTCGTCACCAGCACATACGCCCGCGAAGAGGCGCTGCGGAACGTGAGGGCCAAGGCCCCGGGCGCGGAGGAGCGCTTGCGCGTCGTTCTGAAGGATGTGGAGGTCTTGGAGCATCGTCCCAACCTGGAATTTCCTGCGGGTCTTGTGGAGAAGGATCGGCCGGTCTTTCAGGCCGCGCTGGCCTGTGGCGCCAGTCATCTACTGACCGGTGATCTCAAGCACTTCGGCCCGTTCATGAACAGGCCGGAGGAGACCTTCGGTATTCATGTGCAGACAGTTGCGGAGTTCCTGGAGTCGCGGAGCGGCTAACGGGCCTGCGCGATCGAAGCTGGCACCAAAAGATCGCCCGGCGGCTCGGCTTGGCGGGGCGATCAGCGTGAAGCGAAGTCCTTGTAGTGGTAGCGCTGTCTTCCGATGGGATCGAAGGACCGCCGATACGCCCTGTAGGCAGTGGGATTGTTCGATTCGGAGGACTTGACATAGGCGTGCTGCATGCCGCGCTCGCGCAAGCGCAACATCGACTGCTCCACCAGGATCGTCGACAGGCGCAGACCGCGATACGCGGGACAGGTGCCCACCGGCTCGAACACGCCGAAGCGACTCAGATCGTCGGCCCAGGCGATACTGCAGGCGGCCAACTCGCCGTCCCCGGTGGCGACCACCAGGTCCAGTTCCGGGTCGTAGCGGATGACGCGACGAAGGGCGCGGTAGATGCGGTCATGGAACTGCGAGACCGTGTCGGGTCGGCCGATGTGATCGAGGGAGCTCCAGGCATCGCGATGGCACCGGGCGCGCGCGCGTTCGTCGACTTCGACGCAATCGTGGACGACCATGCCATCGGGAATGGCGTGTGCCGGAACGAAACCCTCGAGGTCGGCGCGCAGCACGTCGCTGAAACGGCGTCCGGCCCGGTAGCCGGCACGAGCGAGCAGCGCGCATTTCGCCTCGTCGTCGTCCGTCGCGTCGATGCGCAGGCGGATGTCCTCCTCCGGGTTCAGGACCGGGACGTGGTCCTCGATCCAGCCGAGCACTTCATCGCCCAGGTCCACATGGTCGGGATCGATGTCGAAACGCACGAATTGCGACCCGTAGAACCAAGCGAGCGCAACGCAGTCCCCGGCATCGTTCAGCCACAGGCGTATGTCGCGGCGGTTGTCGAACAACCCCATGTGACTGTGGGTGAGCATCATCCAGACGATGTCGCCGGGATGCCAACAGGAGCGTCCGCGGCGCGCATCGAGGTTGCGAGCGGCGAACGCCGTCATGCAGGCCAGATCCCCTTCTCCTGCGTAAGGTCTTGCGAGCATGGCGTTACTCCTGTCCGAGGACGGGGCGCGTCGAGAGCGAGACTGCCGCCGGGAAGGGATTGCCCGCAGCGTGTCGCGGAGAAAGGCCGCGTCACTCGTTCAGGAGCCTTCGTCCTGCCACGGATCGTAGCTGCCGAAGCTCCAGAGGTTGCCTTCCGGATCCCGGCAGCCGTAGCCCCCACCCGCCGTAGTCCTTGTCCTCCGGCGGCTACACGACCTCCGCGCCGGCCGCGAGCGCACGGGCGTGATGCGCGTCCACGTCCGTGACGATCACGTATGGGCTCTGCGACACCGGGGCGTCCGGGGATTCAAGAGGACGCTGCAGCCTCCCGAACTCGTCGTCGTGAGCGGACGACACCATGACCATGCCGTTGCCGAACGTGAGCTGGGCGTGCGCCACGCCGCCTTGGCCGTCGGGCACGACGAAGTGTCGACGGAACCCGAATGCCCGCTCCAGCCAGTCGATCGCCGCGGGCGCGTCTCGATAGCGCAGGGTGGGTACGATGGTCGCGGTGGTCGTCTTCGCAAGGTCGCTCATGGGTGATGGTCTCGTCCGGCCGGGCGCAGATTATTGCAGAGCACCTTGACGCCGCGCCTGGGCCGTCGCGATCATTCGCCGACTGCTTGGCAGAGAGTCCGGTGAGACCGGGGTGATGAGTGAACTGCGGACGTACTACCTGGCCCTGGATCTGAGAAACGATGCGGAGGCCATTGCCGCCTACGAGCGGTGTCACCGGGAGGACCACTTCTGGCCGGAGATAGCCGACAGCATCCACCAGGCAGGCATACGCGACATGGAGATCTACCGCACGGGGAATCGCCTGTTCATGGTGATGACGGTTTCGCCGTCGTTTTCGTTCGAGAAGAAGGCGGCTCTCGATGCCGGCAACAAGAAGGTCCAGGAGTGGGAGTCGTTGATGGAACGCTTCCAGCAGCGTCTACCCTGGACTCCGAAGGACGGCAAGTGGGAGCGGATGGACCGGATCTTCTCCCTGCCGCCACCGGGGCGCTGAGACTGTCGCGTCTCGAGAGCCCATGAGAGGGGATGACCAACTTCCCCGGCGGTGGTCTGCTTCCCCGGCTCCGTGCGCGGCACCGGCGCGCGCTCAGGTGCTGCCGTCGGACTCGATCTCTGCCAGCTTCTGGAACTCCTCCTGTGCCCACGACCGGACACGGCGCACCAGGTCGTCCGGCTTCTCCGTCCGGACCTCGTTCAGGAACAACACTGCCTGGCGCCCATCCCCGTAGTACGCCTCGGCGCATCCACTGACGGAATATGAGACCGGGTCGGTCTCGGCCTTCGTGTGCGCGATGAGGCCAAGACTGTGCTCAACGTGGTCGGCAACCAGGTCGGCAGCGTTCGTGGGATCGGGGACGACCAACGACCCTTTGCTCGTGGGCGTCCAGAAGACTCCGTTGGACCATTCCGCCCTGATCGTCAGATGTGCGTAGTAAAAGAACTTGCTGATTGTCTCCTCTCCGTCCCGAACTGGCGTCTGCGTCTCGAACGAACATCGAGCCGCGCCATCGTGCAAACCGTTTGTTCTCTGTCAGGAAGATATCATAACTAACTGTTTTTACGGGTCGGCTCTGACCTAGCCGTAGATGACTGGGACATAACGTTCGTTGCGACACCCCGGAGGTTGGGAGGTGCTTTCGACCGGATTCGGACGGCCGCGGACCGGCTCCCACACCACGGTCCTACCCCCGGCGGGCGTGCTGCCGCGTCGGAAAGGCGATCGTCCCCGCCATCCCCGGCTCGCCGGGCGCCGTGTTGGCGGCCTGCCACTCATCGCTCGCCAGCATGGACCGTAGAGCGTCGAACGACGGATAGCGCACCAGGACGAAGTGCTCCCACTCGTCGTCGCTGACCATCGCCTGGTCCGCAGCCAGGGACATCTCGACCTTGCCGCCGAGGTTTTGGATCAGGCGTGAGGCGACCGCGCCGTGGTGGAAGAACGACGCTCTCCCCTCGTGGCCGTGATAGCGCAGCAGGTTGACGACGAAGACTTCGTCGTCGGACTTTCGCTGCACGTCCTCGAGCGGCGGCGGCGTTACGGGCACCGGGCCGTTGCTACGGGTGAACGCGTAGAGCAGGCGCGCCGACAGGCCCGCGGTGCGGTCGGCGATGGCGGCCTGGTAGGCGGGGCTGTCCTGCATGTCGAGCCAGGCCGCGCGACGCGGGTAGTAGACGAGCGCCACGCTGTCCCAGTCATCCCCTGCCAGGCTGGTGCCGCTGTAGAGCACACGCCCGCCGCGGGCGGCGATTTCGCGGCCGGCGACGGCGCCGTAACGGGCGTAGCGTTCACGGCCACCGGGTTCGGTGTACCTGAGCAGATTCACCATGACGATCGGACTGTCATCGGGTCGGGCACGAAGCGCCGCGATGCTCTCGTCGCTCGGGTTCACGGCGCTCGTGGGGTTCGTCATCGTATCGCCTCCATCCATCTGGCCGGTTTGGCCCGCGCCGCTACAGGGCACGCAAGATCGCGGCCGTTCGTCGCTGTGGCAGCACCATCCTGACCGACGAGCAGTACGCGCGCCAGACTTCCCGACGCCGAGCCAAACCCGCCGATGCGTTCGGCCGGCCTGTTTCTGGTGCCTCACCATCCCATGCTGTCCAGCACCTCGGCGACGGCGAAGAGGCCACCATGAGCAGAATTGACCGGATTTCCATTCAGACCTATCGGTACACGCTCGACAACTTTGGGCCCTCAATAGCCGTCTACCAGCCGGGCGGAAAACTGGAACTTACGCGGTTCATGGTCACCATCGATACGGACGATGGCCTGTCCGGCAGCTATGCACCGCACTTCGGCGGCACCGCACACGCCCAGGCACAGGTCGAGGAGATGGCACGGGGTCTCATCGGTCTGGACCCTGAACAACGGGAACGTGTTTTCGAGCGGCTCAAGCTCAGCCACCGCCACTACGACAAATCCGGTATCGGTGCCATCGATACCGCGTCGTGGGATCTCGCGGGCAAGAAATATGGTGTTCCGGTCGCACGACTGCTGGGTGGATTCCGTGAACGGTTACCCGTCTATGCGAGCACCACTCCGGGACAGCGCCGAGCAGGCGGGCTGGACAGCGTGGAGCGCTACGCCGACTTTGCTGAATCCTGCCAGGCGGCGGGGATTCCAGCGTTCAAGATCCACGGTTTCTTCGATGGAAATCCGAAGACCGAGATCGCCATCATGTCCGCGGTGCGCCAGCGGGTCGGTCAGGACATGAAACTCATGACCGATCCTGCGTCTTCCCTGAAGTCGTTCATGGATGCCGTGGAAGTTGGCAGAGCCTGTGATGACCTGGGCTTCTTCTGGTACGAGGACCCTTACCGGGATGCATCATCAAGTGCCGTCGCTCACAAGCGGCTGCGAGGTTTCGTTCGCACGCCTTTGCTGATCGCGGAACATATACGAGGGTTTGAGCAAAAGGCCGACTTTGCGCTCGCGGGCGGCACAGACATCATGCACATTGATCCGGAGCTGGATGGCGGCATCACCGGCACCATGAAGCTCGCACACTTCTGTGACGCAATCGGTATGGAGGTCCAGCTGCACACAGCGGGACCCATGCACCGTCACTGCATGGCCGCGATTGCCAATACTCATTTCTATGAGCTCGGCCTGGTAGGCCCGGACAATCCTGCCAATGGCATGCAGCCACCGATCTATGCTGACGGCTACGGCGACGAGGTCGGCAACGTGGGGCAGGACGGATGCGTCCCCGTACCCACCAGTCCCGGCCTGGGCGTGAGCTACGATGTTGATCGCATCAATAGCGGGGAAGTCCGCAGGGTCGAGATTCGCTAGGCGATGTCCCGACGATCAAGGTGGATTCTCATCCGCCAGGGAGTCCACCTAACGGGTCGCCGTTTCCCCAGCAGGTCGTCGCGGCTTCGAATCGCGAGACACAAGGCCCTGGTATGGGTTCGTAGAGAGCGCTGAGAGATTCGGTGACGTCCGATCCCGTTGACGCTGTAGACCTTCTTGGTGAGAAGGTGGGAAGGTGGGTTTGGCGGAAGAGGTAGGAGTCGAACCCACCAGGCGCTTCGAGCGCCTCAACGGCTTTGAAGGCCGCGCGCCCCACCGGAGACGATGCTCTTCCGCGGTCGAGTGTAGCATCGCGAGCGCAGTCGCCGAATGCCGCGGTAGCCTCACTTCCCGATCTGCGCGACCTCGCCCACGACGCGCCGCGTGTCGCCGCTGCGCCGGGTGAATCCCTTGCGATCGAAGTGTTCCAGCACCTCGATGACGACGTTGCGGCCCACGCCGGATGCATCGCGGAATTATCGGACAGTGAACCCGCCTTCGGCGTCGAGCCCTACGGCCACCTCGGCCATTTCGCGCAGGCGGTCGGTGAGATAGAAACGATTTGGTCCGACCTGTACGCACAGGCCGATGCCCGCCAGCGCCCGCATCTCACGTTCGAGTTGCGGGAAGGGCCGGCCCAGGGACTTGGCGATGTCGCCGAGGCTCGGCGGCTGCACGGTGTCGAGGGACGGGGAGACGCGGTCGAAGAGCGCGGCGAGCGCTCTGGGGATCTCGGCGACGTGGCTCGCCAATGCGAAACTGCCGGAGTGGGCGCGGATCTCGCCGGCCTCGGCGAGTGACTCGATGGCGGCATCCACCGTGAGGGCGACTGTTCCCAGGGCCCTGGCGATGGCTTCCCTTGCCATGCCGGCGCTCTCGCGGTCTCCTCGGTGGTGGTCGGACGGGGCCCGCAGCACCGCATCGCGCGTGGCGGCCAGCAGGTCCCCTGCGGAGTGGGTGTCCCTAGCCGAGGCCCTCGATCACGTGCCCTCGATCTCGTGCCGTGCGGCGGTCGCCAGGAAGGCCGACCGGGTCATGCGACGCTGCCTGGCCTCGTCGTCGATCACTTCGAGCAGCCCGCGGTCGAGGGAGATGTTCACCCGCCTCGAGGATCCACGGTCCAGCAGCAGCGGGATCAGGACGAAATCAGCGCCGCGCAGCCAGTCCGCGAGTTCCGGGTCGGCCTTGATCGCGTCGATCGAGCGTGGGGGCGGAATCGGCTCGCCGTCGTCGACCAAGCCCTCGACATGGAAAGCAAGGGCTTCGCTACCATGGCGGACGGCATCGTCGACCGAGTCGCCGACCGAGACGCAGCCCGGGAAGTCGGGAAAGCTGACGCCGAAGCCGGCGTCGTTCCGGTGGATCAAGGATACGTAGCGCATCGTTTCGTCCCCCTCAGGTGCTCCAGCCCGCCTGCCGGTAGATCGAAGCCACCGTGCCGCGCGGGATATCCTTGTTCGGGTGCGGCACGGTGACCCGCCCGCGTTTGGTGGGGTGCGTGAACTGCTGGTGGCGGCCCTTGGTAGCTACATGGATCCAGCCATCTTCCTGGAGCAAACGAATGAGCCTCCCGCTGTTGCGCCACGATCTGCTCTGTTGTTGTGTATCAATATACACAACGCCGTGACCCGATCAAAGGGTTCCCACTGCCGTCGACCGAACAGAGCGGCGCCCCGGTCGAGCCTCGCACTCACCACGACGCCCGTGTGAGCGGCAGCACCGTCTGATCGACTTCCGCAGCGGCGGCGACATGGACCTCGGCATCGCGAGCGCAGTCGCCGAATGCAGTGGCAGCCTCACTTCCCGATCTGCGCGACCTCGCCCACGACGCGCCGCGTGTCCCCGCTGCGCCGGGTGAATCCCTTCCGGTCGAAGTGTTCCAGCACCTCGATGACGACGTTGCGGCCGACGCCGGATGCATCGCGGAACTGGCGGACGGTGAAGCCGCAATCCTCGGCGTCGAGCCGCACGGCCACTTCGGCCATTTCACGCAGGCGTTCGGTGAGATAGAAGCGATTCGGTCCGACCTGTTCGCACAGACCGATGCCGGCCAGCGCCCGCATCTCACGCTCCAGTTGCGGGAAGGGTCGGCCCAGGGACTTGGCGATGTCTCCGAGGCTCGGCGGCTGGAGTGTGTCGAGGGACTCGGAGACGCGGTCGAAGAGCGCGACGAGCGCCTTGGGGATCTCGGCGACATGGCTCGCCAATGCGAAGCTGCCCGAGTGGGCGCGAATCTCGCCGGTCTCGGCGAGTGACTCGATGGCGGCGTCCACCGTGAGCGCGGGCGCCCCCAGGGCCTTGACGATGGCTTCCCTTGGCATACCGGCGCTCTCGCGGTCTGTCCGGTGGTGGGCCCCGAGGGCCCGCAGCACCGCATCGCGCGTGGCGGCCAGCAGGTCCCGATGGGTCACCAGATTGCCGCGCCGAACCAGCTCGACACGCTCCAGCGCGCGGGCCAGGGCCGCGTCCGTGAGGTTCCAGTCCCGGCGGAACGTCTCGGCCTCGACCACTCCGCGCGCGGCCAACGCCACCAGCGCGTTCTCAGGATCGGCGTCGCGCAAGGCCTTTATGCGGTCGAGCCGCGCGCCGGCGCGGCGTCTCCCGTGCGCGGCTGCGACATCAATGACGCGTCCGCCGCCGATGGTCCTGCCGAGGTCCTGGTCCCGCGCGATCAAGCGGTCGCCCACCTTGAGGGGCAACGGTCGGTCCAGCACGACATCGATCGGTCCGCCCGCCCCGGGCGCGATCGGCGCGCCGTCCAGCAGGCTGACGCGCCCCTGCGCATGGCTGGTCGCGACATACGCATGTACCGGCGCCCAGTGCCGCAGCGCGCGGGGGAAGTCCGGGAGCACGTTGAAGTCGACCACGGCGTAGCGCGTCATGCCGGCCGCGGACGGCGCGACGATCCAGTCGCCCCGCGCCACGTCATCGAGTTCCAGCCCGGTGAGGTTCATGGCGGTGCGGTCGCCCTCGTGCGCGGCGTCGGCCGTCGCATCCTGGACGTGCAGGCCGCGCACCCGCAGCGGCCGATCGGAGGCGGCGAGCAGCAATGCGTCGCCGACACTGGCGGACCCCGCGACGACGGTGCCCGTGACGACCACACCGGCTCCGCGTACCGAAAAGGCGCGGTCCACCGCGAGGCGGAACCCCCGGTCGGCGCGCTCGACGGCGTGGCGGCGCGCGGCGTTCGCGAGTTCGGCGCGCAGGTCGTCCACGCCGCGCCCGTCGATGCTCGAGACCTCCACCTGGAGGGCGTCCTCGAGAAAGGACCCCCGCACCAGCGCCTCCACTTCGAGACGCACCTCCAGGATCCGCTCGGCATCCACCCGGTCGATCTTGTTGACCGCGACCACGCCCTCCTGCAGCCCGATCAGTTGCAGGATCTGCAGGTGCTCGCGGGTCTGCGGCATCACGCCGTCGTCGGCGGCGACCACCAGCAGGCCGAACTGCCGCCGACCGATGCCGGCCACCATGTTGTGGATGAAGCGGTGATGCCCCGGAACGTCCACGAATCCGACCCGGGCGCCGTCGAAGTCGGCATACGCGAAGCCGAGATCGATGGTCAGCCCGCGGCGCTTCTCTTCCTCGAGACGGTCGGTGTCGACCCCGGTGAGGGCGCGGACGATGGCGGTCTTGCCATGGTCCACGTGGCCGGCGAGCGTGACGATCATGCGAGGGCGCGCAGTGTTTCGATCAGTTTGGCAACGGGCTCGGCGCCGCGCATGTCGAGCCACAGCCGGCCTTCGCCGATGCGCGCGACCACCGGGATCGGCAAGCGCCGGAGTCGGATGGCGAGCCCCGCGAGCGCCTGGCCGCTCTCGGCCGCGACCGCCACGGCGCGGCTCGGCAGCAGGCGGTCGGGCAGGGCGCCGCTGCCGAGTTGACAGGAGGACGCCTCGACGGAGACGGGTAGGTCGTCCGGGAGGGTCTCGGTCAGCACTGCGGCCACCGCGGTCGCACGCGCCTCGAGCTGTTCGAGGGGCGTCGTCAACGTGGCGAGAAGCGGTATGCGTTGGGTCAGTGTCGATTCGTCCTCGTACGCCTTGAGCGTCGCATCGAGGAGGGCGAGACCGATCTTGTCCATGCGCAGCGCCCGTTTCAGCGGGTTCGCATCGAGTTGGGCGACGAGGTCCGCGGTGCCCACCACGATGCCGGCCTGGACACCGCCGAGCAGCTTGTCGCCGGAGAAGGTCACCAGATGCGCGCCGTCCGCAAGCGTCTCCCCGGGTGTGGGCTCGTGGGGGAGCCCGAACCGCGTGAGGTCCACCAGCGTCCCGCTGCCGAGATCCACGCACACCGGCACGTGGTGGCGATCGCCGATGTCCGCCAGTTCGCGGGTGGAAACGGTCCGCGTGAAACCCTCCACGCGATAGTTGCTCGGGTGCACCTTGAGCAGCAGGCTCGTGGTTTCGTCGATGGCGGCGGCGTAGTCGCGGGGATGCGTGCGGTTGGTGGTACCGACCTCGACGAGACGGCACCCCGCGCGCTCCATGATCTCCGGGATGCGGAAGCTGCCGCCGATCTCGATCAGTTCGCCGCGCGACACCGGCACCGCGCAGCCGAGCGCCAGGGTGTTCAGCACGAGCAGGACCGCGGCGGCATTGTTGTTGACCACGGTGGCCGCCTCCGCCCCGGTCAGGAGCTTCAGGCGATGCTCGACGATGCCTTCCCGGTCTCCCCGGCGACCGCGTTCGAGATCGTATTCGAGGGTGACGGGCGCCGTCGCCGCCGCCATGGCGCTCCGCATCGTCTCCTCACCGAGGAGTGCGCGCCCGAGGTTGGTGTGGACGATCGTGCCGGTCAGGTTGAAGACGCGTCGATAGCCGTGCCCGACGTGGCGCGCGAGCCAGGCTTCCACCGGCCCGGGGTAGCGTGCCGCGTCGGTGGCCCAATCGGGGACGTCCCCGGCCCGAGCCTGGGCCTGCAGCCGGCGTACCGCGTCCTTGACGGTGGCGAGCCCGCGCCGGGCGATCGTCTCGGCCAGGGCCGCATGCTGCAGCACGGCGTCGACGCTCGGCAGGGCTCGACGGGACATCGCGTCACGAACCGTCGAGCGCGGCGAGCTGCTCGACGGCCTGCTCCTGGAGGATCCGTTCGTACGCGTCGTGCGGCGGCGTCTCGACGGCGCGCTGCAGGAGTTCCCGCGCCGCGGCGCGGTTCTTGCGCGTGTTGATCAGCATGAGCCCGGTGGCGTATTCGGTCTGCACCGCCTTGTCGTCGGGCGCGAGCGCGAAGGCGCGTTCGTAATGCTCCTGCGCGCGTTTCTTCGAGGCGCCGTAGAGCATGCGGGCAACGATGCCGCCGGTGCGGACGGCTTCGGCGTGCCAGGAGGCGAGGCTCAGGTGCGCGCGGCCGAGGTCCGGGTCGAGTTCCACCGTCCGCTCCATCGCATCGCGCACCTTCGACGCCACGCCTTCGCGGACCGCCCTCCCGGCGCCGAGGGTCTGTGCGTAGCGCCCCATCGCATGCGCCAACTGAAGATGCGCCTGCGGATTGGTATCGTCGAGCGCGATCGCTTCCTCCGCGAAAGCCATCGCGCGCTGAAACAGGGCCTGCCGCTCGCTTTCCTCGGCCACGTAGAACCCGTGGATCGCCAGCGTCTCCGCCGCGAACGCGAGTCCCTCCGAAGTTCCGAGCGGTGCGGCCAGGTCCGACGCCTCGACGAACCGTCCGTCCGCGTACGCGGCACGGGCGGTCTCGATGGATTCGGCGTGCAACGTGCCAGTCCAGAGCAACCCGTGCGCGAGCACCAGGCACGCGGCCCGTGCGGCCTGTTTCATGGCAAACCCTCCAGCGAGCGAGCGCGCCGATCATGACCGCCACGGCCCGCTCCACGCAACTGTTTCACCGTGTCCGGCGGCGCCCCGGCGCGTCAGAACCGGAGCCGGACTCCGCCCTCCACCGTGCGGCCGGGCTCCGGCACCAGGTCCTTGACGATCGACGTGTGCTTGCGCTGCTCGTCGTCGGTCAGGTTCCGGCCCTGCAGGTAGAGTTCGAACGTCACGGCGCCGCGTTCGATCTCCCAGCCCACCCGCGCGCGCAGGTCGTCGTAGGCGTCGGACGGCAGTTCGAAGTCGCCGGTGTCGGCCTGCTCGAAGGCATGCACGAAATCCAGGTTGGCCGTCAGGCTTGCGGCGGAGAACTTCACGAAGAAGCCGACGCGGTCCGGCGGCATGTGATGCAACTGGTCGTTGCCGGAGACGTCGAGCTCCGCGGAGACGGTGTCGAAGAACGCGCCGATTTCGAGTTCGCCCGCGAGGAAGTCGGCGAACGTCCAGGTGGCCTCCAGTTCCAGCCCCGCGAAGGTCGTGTCCGCCTGGCTGAACCGGCGCACGGCCACTTCACCGCGCTCTTCGCCGGTAGCGACGAGATGGATGAAGTCGGCGAAGTCCGTGTAGAACACACTGGCGAGCATGGACCAACGGTCCGTCCCGCCGCCCAACGAGGCCGACAGGTTCAGCGCGCGCTCTTCGTCCAGGTCCGGATTGCCCAGTTCGAAACTTTGGGTGGCGAGGTGCGAGCCGGCCGAGTACAGCTCCTCTCCGACCGGCGCGCGGGATGAGTAGTCGAGGAGCAGCGTCGCCTCCCAGGTGAAGTTGAGCGGCGCTACCAGTCCGACCGAGGCGCTGGCGCCCGTGAAGTCGCGGGCGCCCGTGCCGGACCGCGGCTCGTGTTCGACACGGTCGAGGCGCACGCCGGCTTCGAGCTCGAGACTGCCGATGTCGCGGTCCCCCACCCAGAACACGCCGAGGGTGCGTGTGTCCACCGGCGGGGTAAAGGCTTCCTCCCCGACCGCGGTGAACGAGCGGTCGCCGAACTGGACGCCGAGCGCCCCGTGCCAGCTGCGTGCGGCGCCGTGGATCAATTCCAGACGCGCTTCCCAGGCGTCGTTCTCGAAAGCGGTACCGATCGTGCCCGAACCTTCGATCTCCTGGTGCTCGTAGTCGTTGACGCCGAAGCGCAGGTTGAGGCTCTCGAATCCGGGCAGAGGGTCCGACAGCGCGGCCTCGAAGTCGACACGCGTCTGCTCGATGTCGACGAACGGCAGGCCCTCCGCCTCGTCGAGGGGGTCGTCTTCATGCTCGTCCTCTTCGTGCCCGGGTATCCCGTACTCCCCGTCGAGCAGGCCGACGGAGACGCCGACGAAACCGCGCTCGCCGATCAGCGAGAAGCCGCCGGAGCCGCCGCGGAAGTCCAGACCGCTGCCCGGGAGGCGGTCGCGAATCTCTTCCTCGTCCGCATGGTCGTCGCCGTCCTCGTCGTGGTGCTCCTCCTCCATCTCCTCGAGGCGCCGCAGCAGCGCGGACTCCGCGAATCCCGGGATGTCGTAGTCGTCCGCCTCGCGGGAGAAGCCGTCGACGTGCCACGCGAAGTTGCCGCCGCCGCCATCCAGGCGAAACGAGCCGTTCCGACCGTCGCCGTTGTCGGACGCGCGCACGTCGAGCCTGCCGCTCACGCGTTCGGGCAGGCCGTGCGGGATGCGCCCGGTGTGCACGTCGACGACGCCGCCGATGGCCCCGGAGCCGTACATGAGGGTGCCGGAACCCTTGGTGATCTCTATTCCCTCCGCGATGAAGGCGTCCACGCCGACGACGTGGTCGGCCCCGGTGACGGACACGTCGAGGGTGTCGATGCGATCTTCCATGATGCGCACGCGCGCGCCCCCGAGGCCGCGGATCACCGGGCGTCCGATGGCCGCGCCAAAGGACGCGTTGTGCACGCCCGGTTCGTTGCCGATCGTCGCCCCGATGTTGTCTGCGGCCTTGCGCTTGAGATCCTCGCTGTCGAGGACGTCGCTGATCTGTGCAAAGCCCTCGCCGGACAGCGGGTGCCCGATGACGAGGACTTCCTCGACTTCCCCGTGCGCGTGGTGGTCGTGCTCGGCGTGGACCGCCAACGGTTGCCAGATCACGGCGGCCGCGGCCAGTGCCAGGGCGCCTGTCGGTCCGGCACTCCGGCAGGTCAGTTGTGATTTCACGGTTCCTCCCCCGATGCGTGCACGAATGCACTCACCCCGTAGCTGCTGCGTGGCTGGAAGTTGGACGATCAGGAGAAGGGCGGTGCGCGGCGAGCGTCGGGGACGGCGGCGTGCAGGTACAACTCGCCCGTGGCCTGGGCCGCCAAGAGCCGAAACGCGGCGGACCCGATCAGGCCGCGCGGCATACCGACTCGCTCCACCAACGGTCGCGCCATCGGGGCATGGTAGTGAACTGTCGGGGGGCGGGCAATCGGGGAACGCTGGAGCCCGCGCGTGCGGATACCGTGCTATAAGGCGCGGTTCTCCGGCGTAGTAGTAGCGCGCCTCCGTGACTTCGCAGGGACAGTCTGCATGAGCGATCACAGGAACGTGGCCTTCGTGGGCCTTGGCGTCATGGGCTATCCGATGGCCGGGCACCTCGCGGCCGCCGGCCATGACCTGCGGGTCTACAACCGTACGGCGGCCCGGGCGGACGCCTGGGTCGGGGAGCACGTGGGAGAAACCTTCGCCAGTCCCGCGGCAGCGGCCGAGGGCGCCGACTTCGTGTTCGTGTGCGTCGGCAACGACGACGACGTGCGCAGCGTCACGTTGGGTACCGACGGTGTGCTGGCCGGCATTTCCGAGGGTGCGGTGCTGGTGGACCACACCACAGCCTCCGCGGGGCTGGCGCGGGAACTGGCCGAAGCCGGTGCGGAACGCGCCGTCGGCTTTCTCGACGCCCCCGTGAGCGGTGGACAGGCCGGCGCCGAGAACGGCCAGCTCACGATCATGGTCGGCGGCGAGGCCGACACCTTCGCCGCGGCGGAGCCCGTGATGGACTGCTACGCGAAGGCCGTCCGGCGCATGGGCGGCGTCGGCGCCGGTCAGCTCACCAAGATGGTCAACCAGGTCTGTATCGCCGGCGTTCTGCAGGGTCTGTCCGAGGGACTGCATTTCGCGGAGAAAGCCGGCCTCGATGTGGACGCCGTGGTGGACGTCATCGGCCAGGGCGCCGCGCAGTCCTGGCAGATGGACAACCGGGCCGGAACCATGGCGCGGCGCGAGTTCGAGTTCGGCTTCGCGGTGCAGTGGATGCAGAAGGATCTCGACATGACGCTGCAGGCGGCACGGAAGCTCGGGGCACGGATGCCGCTGACGGCGCTGGTCGACCAGTTCTACGCGGATGTCGCCGCCATGGGTGGAGCACGCTGGGACACCTCGAGCCTCATCGAACGACTACGCCGCGTCGACCAGGCGCGAACCTGACTGCCGTAGGGGACGCCCTTGTGGCGTCCCGTCTCGAATTCGTGCACGACGCCCAAGCCGGCGACGACGGCGAATCAGCGCTCGCCCAGCGGCACGTAGTCGCGGCGCTGCTCGCCGGTATACAGCTGCCGCGGGCGGCCGATCTTGTAGGGCGCGCTCACCATTTCCTTCCAGTGCGCGATCCAGCCGGGCGTGCGTCCGGTGGCGAAGATGACCGTGAACATCTCCACCGGGATGCCGATCGCCTTCAGGATGATGCCCGAGTAGAAGTCGACGTTGGGATAGAGCCGCCGCTCGACGAAGAACTCGTCCTCCAGGGCGATCTTCTCGAGCTGCTGCGCCATCTGCAGGGTCGGGTCGTGGTCGACGCCGAGTTCCGCGAGCACTTCGTGGCAGGTCTGCTGCATGACCTTGGCCCGCGGGTCGTAATTCTTGTACACGCGGTGGCCGAAACCCATGATGCGGAAGGAGTCGTCGCGGTCCTTGGCGCGCTTGATGTACTTGGGAATGTTATCCGGTGAGCCGATCTCCGCGAGCATGTTGAGCACGGCTTCGTTGGCCCCACCGTGGGCCGGTCCCCACAGGGCCGCGATGCCAGCGGCGATGCAGGCGAATGGATTGGCGCCGGTCGAACCCGCCATGCGGACGGTGGAGGTGGATGCGTTCTGCTCGTGGTCGGCGTGCAACAGGAAGATGCGGTCGAAGGCGCGTGCCAGGACCGGGTTGACCTCGTGATCCGCCGCGGACGTCGCGAACATCATGTGCAGGAAGTTCTCCGCGTAGTCGAGGTCGTCGCGCGGAGGAATGAACGGCTGTCCCAGTGCGTGCTTGTAGGTCATCGCCGCGAGGGTCGGCATCTTGGCGATGAGCCGGTGTGCGGTCGCGGTCCGGTAACCCTCGTCGTCCGCGTCGAAGGCGTCGTGGTAGAGCGCGGCCAGGGCGCCAGTGACCGCGCACATGATCGCCATGGGGTGTGCGTCGGGCCGGAAGCCGTCGTAGAAGCTGCGGATCCGGTCGTCGACCGTGGCGTGGCGCTTGATCGTGTCGACGAAACCGGCCTTCTCGGCCGCATTGGGCAGCGCGCCGTTCAGCAGCAGGTAGCACAGTTCCAGATGCTCGGAGTGCTCGGCAAGTTGCTCGATCGGATAGCCCCGGTGCAGCAGGATGCCCTCGTCGCCGTCGATGTAGGTGATGGCCGAGTCGCAGGACGCGGTCGAGACGAAGCCGGGATCGTAGGTGAAGTAGCCGCGGCTGGTGAGCGCGCCGACGTCGATGACGTCGGGCCCAACGCTCGCGGGATACACCGGCAACTCTATCGGCGCAGCGGAATCGATCGTCAGGCTCGCGGAGCGTTCGCCCATGGTGCCATGCCCTCCCAGGATGGTCTGTAATGCCGAACGGAGCCTCCCGGCGTCGAGATGCGGACACGGCCCCGGCGGGCCAGCACACCTGACCCGGCGGACGGCCTGCCCCGAAGCCCGGGAGACTGGACAGCCCCTGATTGTCTCGGCTGCCGCGCGCGCTTGTCAAACCGACGCCCGGCGCCGACGCCCGGCGGACCGGAGGGGCGCGTTGTCAGCGGGTTGCGCGATCGCATACCATCGCCGCCGTACTTGGCAGCCGCCGCGCAGATGACTCCGGAACGCCCCGTCAACATCTCGCCGATGAGCTATCTTCCGGTGACGGCCGTGGCCTCCATCACGCACCGGATCACGGGCGTTGCGGTCTTCGGAGGCACCGCGTACCTGATCTGGCTGCTCGATCTCGCACTCCGTTCGGAGGCGGGATTCGCGCGCGCCCAGGGCATTGTCGCGACGGCGCCCGGCAAGCTCGCGCTATGGGCTACGCTCGCGGCACTCGCCTATCACTTCATCGCCGGCGTTCGCCACCTGCTCCTCGACTTCCACGTCGGCGACTCACTCGCCGGCGGGCGGCGCAGTGCCTGGACGACCCTGGTCCTGTCCGGGCTCGCGGCGGTCCTGATCGGACTCTGGCTGTGGTAACCAACGTCACCAGCTTCGGCCGCAGCGGTCTGTCCGATTTCATCGTGCAGCGGGCGACGGCCGTGATTCTCGGCGCGTTCGGACTCTGCGTGGGCGGCTGGTTCGGCATGCATGCCGACGCGGGACATGCCGCCTTCGCGGCGTGGTTCGGATCGCCCGCCATGATCGTCTTCGCGACCCTGTCCGTGGCGGCACTGGTCGCCCACGCCTGGATCGGCATGTGGACGGTCGGCACGGATTACCTGCGGCCGCACTACTTCGGACGAGCCGCGACGGTGGTGCGGCTGGCATACCAGGGCGTCACCGTCATGCTGCTCTTCCTGTATCTGGTCTGGGCGCTCGCGGTCATCTGGAGAGCCGTCTGATGGGGATGCGCAGGATCGAGTTCGACAGCGTGATCGTCGGCGGCGGCGGCGCCGGCCTGCGCGCCGGCCTGCAACTCGCACAATCCGGACTGCGTACCGCGGTGCTCTCCAAGGTCTTTCCGACCCGCTCGCACACCGTTTCGGCCCAGGGCGGCATCACCTGTGCCATCGGCAGCGAGGATCCGGACGACGACTGGCGCTGGCACATGTACGACACCGTGAAGGGGTCGGACTATATCGGCGACCAGGAGGCCATCGAGTTCATGTGCTCCACCGGCCCGCAGGCCGTCTACGAGCTGGAGCACATGGGCTTGCCGTTCTCGCGCAACGAGAACGGACGCATCTACCAGCGCCCCTTCGGCGGCCAGTCGAAGGACTACGGACGCGGCGGTCAGGCGGCGCGGACCTGCGCGGCGGCCGACCGCACCGGCCATGCGCTTCTGCACACCCTCTACCAGGCCAACATGCAGGCCAGAACAGTGTTCCTGTCGGAGTGGTTTGCCGTGGACCTGGTGAAGAACGCCGACGGGGCGGTCACGGGCGTCATCGCCATCGACATCGAGAGCGGCGAGACCGTGTTCGTCCAGTCCCGCGCCACGGTGCTCGCCACCGGCGGGGCGGGCAGGATCTACGCCAGCACGACGAACGCCCACATCAATACCGGGGACGGCATCGGCATGGCGCTGCGCGCCGGCGTGCCCGTCCAGGACATCGAGATGTGGCAGTTCCATCCAACCGGCATTCACGGCGCCGGGGTCCTGGTGACGGAGGGTTGCCGCGGCGAGGGCGGGTACCTCGTGAACACGGACGGCGAGCGGTTCATGGAGCGCTACGCACCGAACGCGAAGGATCTGGCCAGCCGCGATGTGGTGGCCCGGTCCATGATTCTCGAACTGCTCGATGGCAGGGGGTGCGGCCCCGAGGCCGATCACCTGCTGCTGAAACTCGATCATCTCGGCGAAGCCGTGCTGAACAGCCGCCTGCCGGGCATCCTCGAGCTGTCCCGCACCTTCGCCCACGTCGATCCCGTGCACGCGCCCATTCCGGTGGTGCCGACGTGCCACTACATGATGGGCGGTATCGCGACCCGCGTGAACGGGCAGGCGCTCACCCAGGACGCCGACGGCCAGGACTGTCCCGTGGAGGGACTTTACGCCGCCGGTGAGGTCGCATGCGTCTCGGTACACGGCGCCAATCGGCTTGGCGGCAACTCGCTGCTCGACCTGGTGGTGTTCGGCCGCGCGGCGGGCGTGCACATCGAGGAAGTGATGCGCCAGGGTGTGGCGTACCGGAGCGCCTCCGAGAGCGACATCGAGGCCGCGTGCCGGCGACTGCGGCGCTGGGAGGCATCGACGGACGGAGAAGGCGTCGCCGCGCTCCGGAAGGAACTGCAGAACGTCATGCAGATCAACTTCGGCGTGTTCCGGACCGAATCGCACATGGAAGCCGGACGCAAGCTGCTCGCCGAGTTGCGCGAACGGATCGGGCGCGCGCACCTGGCCGACAAGAGCAACGCTTTCAACACGGCCCGGCTCGAGGCGCTCGAACTCGAGAACCTGCTCGAGGTGGCCGAGGCCACGGCCGTCGCCGCACTGGTGCGCAAGGAGACCCGCGGCGCGCATGCCCGGGAGGACTACCTGGAGCGGGACGACGAGAACTGGCTGTGCCACTCCCTGTTCTTCGCGGACGGGCAGCGCGTCGGCAAGCGGGCGGTGAATTTCCAGCCGAAAACGGTCCCGACGTTCGAGCCGACGGCACGGACGTACTGACGCACCACGCAGGAGGCCCGAATGCAGGTCAGCTTGTATCGATACGACCCGGACAAGGACGTCAAGGCGCACATGCAGCACACCTCGGTGGACGTGCCGGAAGGCAGCGACCTCATGGTGCTCGACGTGCTGGAGATGCTGAAGGCCGAGGATCCGAGTCTCTCGTTCCGCCGCTCCTGCAGGGAAGGGGTGTGCGGCTCCGACGGTATCAACATGAATGGCAAGAACGGACTCGCCTGCATCACGCCTCTCTCGGAGGCGGCGCCGAAGGGCAAGCTCGAACTGCGTCCGCTGCCCGGCCTGCCCGTGATCCGCGATCTGGTCGTCGACATGACGCAGTTCTACCGCCAGTACGAGAAGGTCAAGCCCTGGCTCGTCAACGACGAACCGCCGCCCGCGCAGGAGCGCCTGCAGTCCCCGGCGGAGCGGGAGAAGCTGGACGGCCTCTACGAGTGCATTCTCTGTGCGTGCTGCACGACCGCCTGTCCGTCGTTCTGGTGGAACCCCGACAAGTTCGTCGGCCCGGCCGGTCTGCTGCAGGCGTATCGCTTCCTCGCGGACAGCCGCGACACGGCGACGGACGAGCGCCTCGCGGATCTTGAGGACCCGTTCAGCGTGTTCCGCTGCCGCGGCATCATGAACTGCACGACCGTCTGTCCGCGGGACCTGAATCCGACCCGTGCGATCGGCAAGATCAAGGCGATGCTCGTCACCGACGGAACGTAACCACGGCCGGCCCGGGTCGCCGACCGGGCGCGTCGAGACACCCCCGGAACCCGGTTCATCTGGTAGCCTTTCCCTGCACTCGAGTAGCGTCCGACAGGATACGAGGCCAGCCGCCATGACCGACTCCTACCTCGACCGGATGCGCAGGAGCAGCCACCTGTCCGGCGGCAACGTCGCCTACGTGGAGTCGATCTACGAGCACTTCCTGGAAGATCCCAACGCCATCGGCGAGGAGTGGCGCAGCTACTTCGACAAGCTGCCGAGCGTGCCGGGCGCGCAGACCGGCGACGTGCCCCACGGGGCGATCATCGAACACTTCGAGCGTCTCGGCCGCAATCGGCTGAAGGCGCGCCCGGAACGGGTCAGCACGGCCGTCAGTTCCGCACACGCACGACGCCAGGTGCGTGTGCTGGAACTCATCAGCGCATATCGGCACCGCGGCCATCGCCGCGCGCGGCTCGACCCGCTCGGCATGTGGGAACGCAGCCCCGTTCCGGAACTCGACCTCGCGTACCACCACCTGACCGAAGCGGACCTCGATACGGTCTTCCACACGGGATCGGCCCACTTCTTCGAGGGACAGGCGCCCCTGCGCGACGTCGTCGACGCGCTGGAGCGCACGTATTGCGGCTCGGTCGGCGCCGAGTACATGCACATCACCGATGCCGCCGAGCAACTCTGGGTGCGGCAACGTCTGGAGAGCGTCCGCTCGGAGCCCCGTTTCAGCGCCGCGACGAAGCGCGGCACTCTCGAGCGGCTCACCGCCTCGGAAGGGCTCGAGAAATACCTGCAGGCACGGTATCCGGGCACCAAGCGGTTCGGCCTCGAAGGGGCGGAGAGCCTGATTCCGATGCTACACGAGACCCTGCAGCGCGTCGGTTCCCACGGCGTGGTGGAAGTCGTCATCGGCATGGCCCACCGCGGCCGCCTGAACGTGCTCGTGAACATCCTGGGCAAGGACCCGGGCGATCTCTTCGACGAGTTCGAGGGGCGCGAGCCTGCCGCCCGGGGCGCGCCCGCGGCAAGGACCGGGAAAGAGACCGGCATGGGCATGGGCGACGTCAAGTACCACCAGGGCTTCTCGTCCAACGTCGAGACCCCCGGCGGCGAGATGCACGTCGCCCTCGCGTTCAATCCCTCGCACCTCGAGATCGTGACGCCGGTGGTCGAAGGTTCCGTACGGGCTCGACAGGACCGGCGGCGGGACTACACGGGCAGCCTCGTCGTGCCGGTCGCAATCCATGGCGACGCGGCGTTCGCGGGGCAGGGCGTGGTCATGGAGACGTTCCAGATGTCGCAGACCCGCGGCTACCACACCGGCGGGACACTGCACATCATCGTCAACAACCAGATCGGTTTCACGACCCATCGAATCGACGACGCGCGCTCCACGGAGTACTGCTCGGAAGTGGCGAAGATGGTTCGCGCGCCGATCTTGCACGTCAATGCCGACGATCCGGAGGCGGTGCTGTTCGTCACGCAGCTCGCCGTCGACTACCGCATGCAGTTCCGCAAGGACGTGGTCATCGACCTGTTCTGCTATCGCCGCCGCGGTCACAACGAGACCGAGGAGCCGATGAAGACGCAGCCCCTCATGTACCGCGCCATCCATGCGCATCCGACGACGCGGACCGTCTATGCCGACCGCCTGGTGGCCGAGGGCCTCGTGTCGCAGGCGGAAGTGAACGGCTGGATCGACGGCTACCGGGACTCGCTGGATTCGGGGCAGCACGTGGCCCAGAGTCTGGTGCACGAGCCGAGCGTGGAACTGTTCGTCGACTGGCGGCCCCACCTCGGTCACGAGTGGACGACCCCGGCGGACACGCGTTTCGACCGCACGCGCCTGAAGGAACTCGCGGAACAAGCGAACCGTACGCCCGAGGGTTTCGTCCTGCACCGCCAGGTCCAGCGCATATTCGACGACCGGCACAAGATGGCAGCCGGCGCCGCCCCGGTGAACTGGGGATTCGCCGAGATGATGGCCTACGCCACGTTGCTCGACGAAGATCATCCGGTGCGCCTGACCGGCCAGGACGTGGGGGTCGGGACGTTCTCCCACCGCCATGCGTCGGTCTACAACCAGAAGGACGGCAAGCGCCACATTCCCCTGAACCACCTCGCGCCGTGGCCGACCTTCGACATCTATGACTCGCTGCTGTCGGAGGAAGCGGTACTGGCCTTCGAGTACGGCTACGCCACCACCACTCCGAACGCCCTCGTCGTCTGGGAAGCCCAGTTCGGAGACTTCGCCAACGGGGCCCAGGTCGTGATCGACCAGTTCATCTCGAGCGGAGAGGCCAAGTGGGATCGGCTCTGTGGACTCGTGACGCTGCTCCCGCACGGCTACGAGGGGCAGGGCCCGGAGCACTCCTCGGCGCGGCTCGAGCGTTATCTGCAACTGTGTGCGCAACACAACATGCAGGTGTGTCTGCCGACGACCCCGGCGCAGATGTTCCACATGCTCCGGCGGCAGGTGATTCGACCGCTGCGCAAGCCCCTGGTCGCCCTCACGCCGAAGAGCCTGCTGCGTCACAAGGAGGCGATTTCCACGCTGGAGGACCTGGCGGACGGCAGCTTCCAGCCGGTGATCCCCGATCCCACGGTGCCGGACCCGGCCCGCGTGGAACGGCTGGTGCTGTGCAGCGGGAAGGTCTACTACGACCTGGTGGCCAGGCGGCGCGAAGAGGGGATCGACAACGTCGCCATCGTCCGGATCGAGCAGTTGTACCCCTTCCCCGAGGCGGAACTCGCGGAGATCGTGGCGCCGTATGTCCACCTCGAACTCGCCATCTGGTGCCAGGAAGAGCCCGCCAACCAGGGCGCCTGGTACTCCAGCCAGCACCACATGCGCCGCGTCCTGACGGCCCACGACGACAGCCTCTACCTGATGTACGCCGGGAGGCTGGCGTTCGCCTCGCCGGCGGCGGGATACTTCGCAAGGCACATCGAACGCCAGCAACAGCTCGTATACGACGCATTGATCGGATAAGGCCCCGATGGACATCAAAGCACCGACATTCCCGGAGTCCGTCCCGGACGGCACGATCGCCGTATGGCACAAGCAGGCCGGCGAGCCGGTGCGTCGAGACGAAGTGCTGGTCGACGTGGAAACGGAAAAGGTCGTCCTGGAGATCGTCGCGCCCG
The DNA here is from genome assembly GCA_965248075.1 of Candidatus Azotimanducaceae bacterium. GTDB lineage: Bacteria > Pseudomonadota > Gammaproteobacteria > Pseudomonadales > Azotimanducaceae > VXNE01. Next base: position 1,030,287 of record CBDFIL010000002.1, read on the forward strand.
CGGACGGAACCCTCGTCGAGATCGTCAAGGCAGAGGGCGACACGGTCGAGAGTGGGGAGCTGATCGCGCGCTTCGAGGCAGGGACGGTGGCCGCAGCGCCCGCAGCCGAGGCGCCCGCCGTGGCGGCCGCGCCGGCCCGCGCCTCGCCGGCGGCGCGCAAGCTCGCGGAAGAGAACGGCATCGACGTGAGCGCCGTGGACGGTTCCGGACGCGACGGACGGGTGACGCGGGAAGACGTCGCGCGGGTCGTGGCGGCGCCGACCGAGCCGGACGCAAGCGTGACCGCGGTACCGACGCCGGCGTCGATGGACGAGCCGCTGCCCGAGGTGGGCGAGCGCGTGGAGCGGCGCGTGCCAATGACGCGGCTGCGCGCATCGGTCGCGCGACGCCTGGTCGAGGCGCAGCGGAACTCGGCCATGCTCACCACGTTCAACGAGGTGAACATGCAGCCTGTGATGACGCTGCGCAGCCGCTACCGCGACGAGTTCGAGCGCACCCACAACGGCGTCCGGCTCGGGTTCATGAGCTTCTTCGTGCGCGCCAGCGTCGAGGCGCTGAAGCGCTTTCCCGCGGTCAACGCCTCCATCGACGGCGACGACATCGTCTACCACGGCTACTACGACGTCGGCGTTGCGGTGAGCACGGACCGCGGCCTGGTGGTGCCGGTGCTGCGCGACGCGGACGCCCTGGGCCTCGCCCAGATCGAGGACCAGATCGCCGGCTTCGGGCGGCGCGCACGGGACAACAAGCTCACCATCGAGGAGATATCGGGCGGCACGTTCACCATCTCCAATGGCGGTGTCTTCGGCTCGCTCCTGTCGACGCCGATCCTGAACCCGCCGCAGACGGCGATCCTCGGGATGCACAAGATCGAGGATCGGCCGATGGCCGTCGACGGACAGGTGGTCGTCCTGCCGATGATGTACCTGGCGCTGTCCTACGACCATCGGCTGATCGACGGGCAGGAAGCCGTGCGCTTCCTCGTGACGGTGAAGGCGCTCATCGAAGATCCCGCGCGGATCCTGCTGGAGCTCTGATGATCCACTCGTCCGGATGCGTGCGTGGGGTGCATTCGGCGTCTGCCGTTCGTCCGTCATCATGGACCGCTGGTGCCGGCTCGACTACGCTCGCCCGGTCGTTTGCAGTGTTTGCCGGTGATGCCACGTATAGCCATGTATAGAGACGGCCCATGAACGAGAAACCCGGACAGGACACCCGCTGGGAAGTGGTCGTGATCGGCGCGGGACCCGCCGGCTATGCCGCCGCCATCCGCTCGGCGCAACTCGGGATGCGCACGGCGTGCATAGACAAGTCCCTCGATGGGGACGGCAAGCCGACACTCGGGGGCACCTGCCTCAACTGGGGCTGCATTCCCTCGAAGGCGCTGCTCGACGTGTCGCACAAGTACAGCGAGGCGAGCGGACACTTCGGCGAACTCGGCATCGAGGTGGGGCCGGTCTCGATCGACGTGCCCGCCATGATGGCGCGCAAGGACGCGGTGGTCGCACGGCTCACCGGCGGTGTCGGGGCGCTGTTCGACGGCAACGGCGTCACGGCGCTGCCCGGATGCGGGCGCCTGCTGGGGAACCGGCGTATCGAATACACGCCGCATGACGGCGAGGCGACGGTGCTGGAAGCGGATCATGTCATCCTGGCGCCAGGGTCCGTACCGATCGACATCGAGCCGGCGGCCCTGGTACCGGGCATCGTCGTGGACTCGACCGGCGCCCTTGAGTTCGACGCCGTGCCCCGACGCCTCGGCGTCATCGGGGCCGGCGCCATCGGGCTGGAGCTCGGCAGCGTCTGGTCGCGCCTCGGCTCGGAAACCATCGTTCTCGAGGCCCTCGACGAGTTCCTGCCCATTGCGGACCAGCGCATCGCCCGGGATGCCCGGCGCGCCTTCTCGCGCCAGGGCCTCGACATCCGCCTCGGCACCCGGGTCATGCACGCGGTTCCGGGTGAGAGCGGCGTGCAGGTGACCTACCAGGACAGCCAGGGCGAGCATGCGCTCGAGGTCGACCGCCTGATCGTCGCGGTCGGCCGCCGGCCCTATACCGAGGGACTGCTCGCGCCGGACAGCGGGGTCAACCTGGACGAGCGCGGTTTCCTGTACGTCAACGACCTCTGCGCCACCGACGCGCCCGAGGTCTATGCGGTCGGCGACGTGGTGCGCGGACCGATGCTCGCCCACAAGGGCGCCGAGGAAGGCGTGATGGTGGCGGAGCGCATCGCCGGCCACAAGCCGCTCGTCAACTACGAATGCGTCCCCAACGTCATCTATACCCACCCGGAGATCGCCTGGGTGGGACGGACGGAGCAGTCTCTCAAGGCAGATGGCGAGAGCTACCGGGCCGGCACGTTCTCCTTTGCGGCGAACGGCCGGGCGCTCGCGGCCAACGACGCGGAGGGCATCGTCAAGATCGTCGCCGACGCCGAGACGGACCGTGTGCTGGGCGTACACGTCTTCGGGCCGCAGGCTTCCGAGCTCATTGCGCAGGCGGTGATCGCAATGGAGTTCGATGCCAGCGCGGAGGATCTCGGGCTGACGATGTTTGCCCATCCGACGCTCGCGGAAGCCGTCCACGAAGCGGCGCTCGGCGTTGGCGGCCGGGCGATCCACATGGTGAATAAAAAACGCGCCTGACCAGTGCGCCGCAAGCCGATCGTCCCGTCTCGCGGCGGAATGCGGTCTGCCGCCCGCTGTCGGGTCACCAAGGGAAGGCCATGAATCTTCACGAATACCAGGCGAAGGAACTCTTCGCGCGGTACGGACTGCCGGTGTCCCGCGGGATTGCGGCGAACAGCCCCGATGAGGCGGCCGCGGCCGCCGGCGAGATCGGCGGCACACGATGGGTGGCGAAGGTCCAGGTACATGCCGGCGGCCGCGGCAAGGCTGGCGGCGTGCGGTTGGTGGACTCCGCGGAAGAAGCGCGCGACTTCGCCGCGCAGTTCCTGGGCAAGAATCTGGTCACCTTCCAGACGGACGCGGCCGGCCAGCCGGTCAGCAAGATCTACGTCGAGAGCTGCACCGACATCGCCACCGAGCTGTATCTCGGGGTGGTGGTGGACCGGGCCTCGCGACGGGTCGTCGTCATGGCATCGGCGGAAGGCGGCGTCGAGATCGAACAGGTCGCCCGCGATACGCCCGAGAAGATCCTGCGTGCGCAGATCGACCCGTACGTCGGCGCGCAACCCCACCAGGGACGCGAGATGGCATTCCGGCTCGGCCTCTCGGGGACGCAGGTGCGCGAGTTCACCGATGTCTTCGTGAAGCTGGTGCGGCTCTTCCACGAACTCGACTGTTCCCTCGTCGAGATCAACCCCCTCGTGGTCACGGAGGCGGGGCACATCCACTGTCTCGACGCGAAAATCAACATCGACAACAACGCCCTGTACCGGCAGCCGGATCTCGCCGCCATGCGCGACGCGTCCCAGGAGGACCCGCGCGAGGCGCGTGCCGACGAATTCGGCCTCAACTACGTCGCCCTCGACGGCAACATCGGCTGCATGGTGAACGGCGCCGGCCTGGCCATGGGCACCATGGATCTCGCCAAGCTCTACGGGGGCACACCGGCGAACTTCCTGGACGTCGGCGGCGGGGCTACGAAGGAAGCCGTTGGCGAAGCGTTCCGCATCATCCTCTCCGACGAGAACGTGCGTGCGGTGCTGATCAACATCTTCGGCGGCATCGTGTCCTGCGCGACGATCGCCGACGGGATCATCGGGGCGGTCACCGAGGTGGGCGTCGACGTGCCCGTGGTCGTCCGCTTCGAGGGTAACAACGCCCGGGTCGGCGCGGAGAAGCTCGCCGCGAGCGGCCTCGACCTGGTGACGGCGGACTCCCTCGCGGACGCGGCGCAGAAGGCCATCCGGGCAGCGGCAGCAGGAGGTACGGCATGAGCGTACTCGTCGACGGCGACACCCGGGTCGTCTGCCAGGGCTTCACCGGGTCCCAGGGCACGCTGCATGGCGAACAGGCCATCGCCTACGGCACGCGACTGGTCGGGGGCGTCACGCCGGGCAAGGGCGGCACGACGCACCTGGGGCTGCCGGTCTTCGACACGGTGCGGCAGGCGCTGGAGGAGACCGGGGCCACGGCTTCCGTGATCTACGTGCCGGCGCCGTTCTGCAAGGACTCGATCCTCGAGGCCCTCGACGCGGGCATCGAGCTGATCGTCTGCATCACCGAGGGCATTCCCACCCTCGACATGCTGGCCGTCAAGGCGCGCCTCGACCTGACCGACGCGCGCCTGATCGGTCCCAACTGTCCGGGCGTCATCACCCCGGGGGCCTGCAAGATCGGCATCATGCCGGCCGACATCCACCTGCCGGGGCGGGTGGGGGTCGTGTCCCGTTCCGGGACCCTGACCTACGAGGCCGTGCAGCAGACCACGGACAAGGGCTACGGGCAGTCTACCTGCGTCGGCATCGGCGGCGACCCGATTCCGGGCAGCCATTTCATCGACATTCTGGCCCTCTTCGAGGCGGACCCGGCCACCGAGGCCATCGTGATGGTGGGCGAGATCGGCGGAACGGCGGAGGAAGAGGCAGCGGAGTACATCGCGGCGCACGTCTCCAAGCCGGTCGTGGCCTACATCGCCGGGGTGACGGCGCCCCCGGGCAAACGCATGGGCCACGCGGGCGCCATCATCGCCGGCGGCAGAGGCACCGCGGAGGAGAAATTCGCGGCCCTCGAAGCGGCCGGCGTGCACACCGTGCGCAGTCTCGCGGACATCGGCGACGCGCTCGCGGGGGCGACCGGCTGGTAGGGGCGACCCTTGTGGTCGCCCGGGGATGGGCGGGAGTTCGAAGACGGGACTCGTGAGCATGACCCGTTCGGTCGAGCCCGGGATGTTGCGCGAATTCGGAAACGGGACGCCACAAGGGCGTCCCCTTCTTATGGAAGACGCGCCAAGGGAACGAAGTGACCGCCGGTGCAGCTTCCATGCAAGGACGGCGTGGCTGGGCCGGAGGCGGCGCGACGCAAGCGTCGCGTTCCGGTGCGTAGCGAGCTTGCGAGCGAGCGCCGGGCCGGCTATGGGGCGCTACAGGCGTCGACTTGAAACCGGACGGCACCGACACAATCTAGTTGAGGCCGCCGACCAGAGGCCAGACGAACAGCCATGACCGCCGAAACCCTCGGTTTCCAGACCGAAGCCAAGCAACTCCTGCACCTGATGGTCCACTCCCTGTATTCCAACCGGGAGATTTTCCTGCGCGAGCTGATTTCGAATGCATCCGATGCCATCGATAGGCTGCGTTTCGAGTCGCTCGCCGACAGCACGCTCCTCGGCGAAGATCCGGACCTGCGAATCCGCATCGAGTTCGACGCCGACGAGAAGACCCTGTCGGTATCCGACAACGGCATCGGCATGACGCGCGACGAGGTGATCGCCAACCTCGGCACCATCGCGCGTTCCGGCACGTCGGATTTCTTCGGCCGGCTGACGGGAGACCAGCAGCAGGACGCCCAGCTCATCGGGCAGTTCGGTGTGGGCTTCTACAGTACGTTCATGGTCGCCGACGAAGTGACCGTCGTGACCCGCAAGGCCGGCACGGAGCCGGGGACGCGCTGGACCTCGCGCGGAGAGGACGAGTTCACGGTGGAGGAGGCTGACGCGGCGCGCGGCACCCACGTCGAACTGCGGCTCAAGCCCGATGCGGGCGAGTTCGCGGAGTCGTTCCGGCTGCGCAGCATCGTGCGCAAGTATTCGGACCACATCGCCGTGCCGGTTCTCATGCCCGGCGATGCGCGGAGCGAGGACGACAACGAGGCCGTCGAAGACGAAACCGTGAACGCCGCCACCGCGCTGTGGACGCGGTCGCGCAGCGAGGTGGGGGAAGACGAGTACAAGGAGTTCTACAAGCACGTCTCGCACGACTTCGAGGACCCGCTGGCGTGGAGCCACAACCGCGTCGAGGGCAAGCTCGAGTACACGAGCCTGCTGTTCGTGCCGCGCAGCGCCCCGTTCGACCTCTGGAACCGGGAGTCCCCTCGCGGACTGAAACTTTACGTCCAGCGCGTGTTCATCATGGACGAAGCGGAACAGTTCCTGCCCCTCTACCTGCGCTTCGTCCGGGGCATCATGGACTCGAACGATCTGCCGCTGAACGTTTCGCGCGAGATCCTGCAGGAGGACCCCTCCGTGCGGAGCATTCGCAACGCCCTGACCAAGCGTGTCCTCGACATGCTGGCGAAGCTTGCGGACGACGACTACGCGACCTTCTGGGACGAATTCGGGCAGGTGCTGAAGGAAGGCGTCGCCGAGGACTTCGGCAACCGGGAGGCCGTCATGAAGCTCCTGCGCTTCACGTCGACGGCCGATGACGGTAGCCAGCAGCGCGTCTCGCTGGCCGACTATGTCGGTCGGATGCAGGAGGATCAGAAGAAGATCTACTACCTGGTTGCGGACAGCCTGGCTGCCGCGCGCCAGAGCCCGCACCTCGAGGTGTTCCGCAAGCGCAACATCGAAGTGCTGCTGCTCTCGGACCGTATCGACGAATGGTTCATGTCCTTCGTCAACGAGTTCGACGGCAAGCCGCTCGCCGATGTGACGCGGGGGGAACTCGATCTGCCGGGCGCGGCCGAGGAGGACGACCCGGAGACCGACGATGTCCTCTGCAAGCGTATCGCGGGCGTGCTCGAAGGGCGGGTGGAAAGCGTCCGGCGTTCCGGGCGACTGACGGACTCGCCCGCCTGTCTCGTGCTCGGGGAAGACGACATCGGCGCCCAGTTGCGCAGGATCATGGAGGCAAGCGGGCAGAAACCGCCCGAGAGCAAGCCGCACTTCGAGATCAATCCGGCACATCCCCTCGTCACCAAGCTCGACGCCGAGCCCGACGCAGACCGCTTCGGCGACCTGGTGAAGGTGCTGTTCGACCAGGCGAGTCTGGCGGAGGGACAGCCGCTCGGGGATCCCGGGGACTACGTGCGGCGGGTCAACCGGCTGCTGCTCGAACTCGCGGGGTAGGTGCGCGCGCGACCTTCGGTCGCGTTGGGAGTTTCGCTGACGCGAAACTCCCGTGGTGCCAGATGCTGGTGCGCCGTCCAGGCGGTATCAAGGACTCAAAGTCCCACCGCCTTGCTGGCGCGCGACCTTCGGTCGCGTTGGGAGTTTCGCTGACGCGCCTTGCTGGTGCGCCGTCCAGGCGGTATCAAGGACTCAAAGTCCCACCGCCTTGCTGGCGCGCGACCTTCGGTCGCGTTGGGAGTTCCGCTGACGCGAAACTCCCGTGGTGGCAAACGCTGGTGCGTCGTCGAAGGAGACGCCTGAACGTCGGGAGGCCGGGCCGATGGCAGGGGGTCTGTTACCATACCGTCCGCTCGGTCGGGGGAGGGCGGCGTGAAGGTAGCCATCGTCGGCGCCGGCAACTTCGGCACCGCTATTGCGAACATCGTTGCGCAGAACGGCTTTCCCACCTACCTGTGGATGCGCGACGCCGCGCAACTCGCGGACATCCGTCAGCACCGCGAGAACCGACGCTATCTCAAGGGCCATCCGCTCGCCGCGAACGTCGTGCCGAGTGGCGACCTCGCGGAGGCCGTAGGCGACAGCGACATGATCTTCGTGACGGTGCCGAGCGCTTCCTTTCGTCAGGTGACGGGGGACGTTGCCGCCCATGCGAAGCGGGGCGCGTGCGCGGTCAGCGGGACCAAGGGGGTGGAGTCCGACGGGTTCCGCCTGATGAGTCAGGTGCTCGACGAACTGTTGCCGGAATGCGCCACGGGCGTGATCAGCGGGCCCAACCTTGCCGAGGAAATCGCCGCCGCGCACTTCACCGGCACCGTCGTCGCGAGCCGGTCCGTGGAACTGCGGGGAGCCGTTCAGCGAGTGCTGGCGAGTCCGACGTTGCGCGTCTACTCCAGTGCGGACGTATACGGGGTGGAACTCGGCGGCGCGCTGAAGAACGTCTACGCGATCATCTGCGGCATGGCCGCGGCGCTCGAAGTGGGACAGAACACCATCGCCATGCTGATCACGCGAAGCCTGGCCGAGATGAGCCGGTTCGCCGTCTCGCTCGGCGCCAATCCCTTCACCTTCCTGGGCCTCGCCGGAGTCGGCGACCTCATGGTCACCTGTACGTCCCCACTCAGCAGGAACTACCAGCTTGGTCTGCGTGTCGGACAGGGCAATACCCTCGACGAGGCCATGGAACAGCTCGGCAGGCTGGCGGAGGGCGTCAACACGTTGCGCGTGATTCGGCACAAGAGCGCCGCGCTCGGCGTCTATATGCCCCTGGTCGACGGCCTGTATCGGGTGCTGTACGAAGGTCGGGACATCGCAAGCGTGGTGCACGACCTCATGACCAGCGAGCAGATGGTCGATGTCGAGTTCGCCCGACCCGACACGTGGAGCGCGGATTCGTGATCGGGATGCTGAAACGCGTGGCCCGCACGGCGTGTCTCGTCATCGCCGCTTCGACGCTGCACGCGGCCGAGGACGTCTCGGGATCGCAGGACCCGGCCGGCCTCGAGCGCTTCCCGCGGTCGTGGATCGTCGAGTACCGGGAACGCACCGTCCCGGCCCCGTACGAGTTCGTGACCGCTCCCGTGGACAAGATCCGGCGCGACGTCCGCCTGCAGGCGGTACGCGTCAACGCCTCGTTGCGGCGGGTGACCTACCGCGCCCCCGACAATGCCAGGCTGGCCGAGGTGGTCGCGCACTACCAGCGGGCCATCGGCTCGATCAGCCCGGGGATCGCGTTCTCGTGCGAGGGGCCGGACTGCGGGCGCAGCACCATCTGGGCCAATGACGTATTCGGCGTGGCGGAACTGTCGGCGCCGAACCGGGACCAGTTCTACCTCGCCGCGCCGGTCGCCATCGACGGCCAGACGTACCTGGTCGCGTTCTACGCCGTGCAGCGCGGCAACCGGCGCGTCTACGCGCACCTCGACGTGGCCGTTCCGGAGGGACCGGTCGCCTTCGGCACCGATGGCACGTTGGCCGAGTCCCTGGCGCGTACCGGGTTCGCGATCGTCGACGGCGTGGCGCCGGACGCCGTGGGTGCCTTGACCGATGCCGATCTCACGAAGCTCAGGGAACTCGCGGCAACGCTCACGGCGTTGCGGGGCGAGACGATCCACGTGGTGTGCCACCTGTACGGCTCGCAACCGGTCGACGCGCTGACGGCGGCGGCGGAGCGCTGCGCAACGACGGCCGCGCGCGCGCTCGGCGAGGCCGGCGTCACCACCGCGGCGCACGGCCTGGGGCCGCTGGCACCGGCGGGAGACGCCATCGCGGTGCCGCGCATCGAGCTTGTATTGCCATACCGCCTGCGGAGTGACTGATTCGGTTGAGGAACTGGTCGCGGCGTGTGCCGACCGCCTCGCACGCGCCGGGGTCGCATTCGGTCACGGTGCCGGCGATGCCCGATCCGAAGCCGAACTGCTGGTGCTCGGCTACCTCGACCGACATCCGTGGGACGGGACGGCGCCGGCGGCTTTGCAGGCGCTGCTCGAGCGGCGCTGCTCGGAGCGGATCCCGAGTGCCTATCTGACAGGCCGGGCGTGGTGCGCCGAACGCTGGTTCGAGGTGGCCCCCGGGGTCATGATTCCGCGCTCGCCCCTGCAGGAACTCATCCTCGACCGATTCCACCCCTGGCTGCGGCGACCGCCGGCCCGGATTCTCGACCTGTGCTGCGGCAGCGGCGCGCTGGGGATCGCCACGGCACTGGAGTTTCCGGGTGCCAAGGTCGTGTTGGTGGATATCGACCGGAACGCCGTCGCCTGCGCGCGGCGCAACATCGCCCGTTTCGGGCTCGACGGGCGTGTAGAGGCGCGTGTGTCGTCGCTGCTGAAAGGGGTTGCCGGAGAAGTGTTCGATCTCGTCCTCGCGAACCCGCCGTACGTGCCTGCCGGGGAACTGGCGGAGCTCCCGCCGGAATACGGCCATGAGCCGCGCCACGGCCTGGTGTCGGGCGCCGACGGCCTCGATAGCTGGCGGCAGATCCTCGCTTCCGCAAGTCGGCATCTGCATGCGCAGGGCCTACTCGTTGGCGAGGCGGGCCACGTCGCCCCGGCGCTGGCCGCGGCGTTCCCCGGTCTGCCCTTCGTCTGGCCTGATCTCGCGCGCGCAGCCCCCATGCCGTCCGGGGACTTCGGGGTCTTCGTGCTGGATGGGGACTGCTTGTCAACGCAGCGCTGACTCCCGATACTGCGCCGCCATGGCCGGCAACACCTTCGGACAGGCCTTTACGCTGACGACTTTCGGCGAAAGCCACGGTCTCGCGCTGGGCGCAGTGGTGGACGGATGTCCCCCGGGGCTGCCCCTGTGCGAGGCCGACCTGCAGGCCGATCTCGATCGGCGTCGACCGGGAAGTTCGCGCTACACCACCCAGCGTCGCGAGCCGGATGCCGTGCAGATCCTCTCGGGCGTCTTCGAGGGGCTCACCACGGGAACGCCGATCGGACTCGTCATCGAGAACGTCGACCAGCGGTCGCGCGACTACAGCGCCGTAAAGGACCAGATACGACCGGCGCACGCGGACTACACCTACCTCAAGAAATACGGTCTGCGGGACTATCGCGGCGGCGGCCGCGCCTCGGCCCGCGAGACGGCGATGCGCGTGGCTGCCGGGGCCATCGCCAAGAAGTACCTGCACGAACGACACGGCACGCTGGTGCGCGGCCACCTCGCCGCCATCGGCCACATCGAGACCCGTACGCTCGACTGGGAGATTGTGGACACGAACCCGTTTTTCTGCGCGGACCCCGGGGCCATCGACGCGATCGCCGCCCTCATCGACGAGTTGCGCGAGGCGGGTGACTCGGTGGGTGCACGCATCAATGTCGTCGCGTCGAACGTCCCGGTGGGACTCGGAGAACCGGTATTCGGCAAGCTCGACGCGGAGCTTGCCGGGGCACTCATGGGCATCAACGCGGTGAAGGGAGTCGAGTTCGGCGCCGGCTTTCGCGTGGTCGCCCAACGCGGCAGCGAGCACCGCGACGAGATCGATGCCGACGGCTTCGTGAAGAACGACGCGGGAGGGGTGCTGGGGGGCATCTCCTCCGGGCAGGAAATCGTTGCCAGCATCGCACTGAAACCCACGTCGAGCCTGACCATTCCCGGCCGGAGCGTCGACACCGCCGGCCGTGAAGTCGAAGTCGTGACGAAAGGGCGGCACGATCCCTGCGTCGGTCTGCGCGCGGCGCCCATCGCGGAGGCGATGATGGCGCTGGTCCTCATGGACCATCTGATGCGGGACCGGGGACAGAACGCTGGGGTATCTCGATAGATTTTATTTTCAATATGTTAGGACGATCTTATGCTCTGGGTTCGAGGTTGTTGCCGGGCCTGCCGACGGACTCCGCGAAACGGTGTCGCACCCCGGGGACGTTCCGAATCGCCGCGTCCACCGGTAGAATGCCCCATCGTCCGACGACTCCATCCTTCCACCGATGAGCGGCAAGACCCTTTACGACAAGATCTGGGACGCGCACTTCGTCGCCGATCGATCCGACGGCATGAGCCTGATCTACGTCGACAGGCACCTGCTGCACGAGGTCACCTCGCCACAGGCTTTCGAGGGCTTGCGTCTCGCGGGGCGCAAGCCGTGGCGGCTCGACGCGAACCTCGCCACCCCCGATCACAACGTGCCTACGGTCGCCAGCGAACGACGGGCCGGAGTGGCCGGCATCACCGACGAGTCGGCCAGGATCCAGGTCGAAAGTCTCGATGCCAACTGCCGCGACTTCGGCATAGAGCAATTCCCGCTCAACGACGTGCGGCAGGGCATCGTTCACGTCGTGGGGCCGGAGCAGGGCGCGACGCTGCCCGGCATGACGATCGTCTGCGGGGATTCGCACACCTCGACGCACGGCGCCTTCGCCGCCCTCGCCCAGGGCATCGGCACCTCCGAGGTGGAGCACGTGCTGGCCACCCAGTGCCTGGCACAGCGCAAGAGCCGGAACATGCGCATCGAAGTTGCCGGGACGCTGCCGCCGCACGTCCATGCCAAGGACCTGGTGCTCGCGGTGATCGGCAGGATCGGCACCGCCGGGGCCACGGGTCACGTCGTCGAGTTCTGCGGGATCGCCATCGAGACCCTCTCCATGGAGGGCCGCATGACGGTCTGCAACATGTCGGTGGAGGCGGGCGGACGGGCCGGGCTCGTGGCCGTGGACGAAACGACACTCGGCTACCTTGCCGATCGCCCCTTCAGCCCGCGCGGCAGCCTGTGGGACGAAGCAGTCGTCCATTGGCGCGGCCTCCAATCGGACGTGGATGCCGTCTTCGACCGGACCGTGCGCCTGGACGCCGCCGAGTTGCGTCCGCAGGCGACCTGGGGCACGTCCCCGGAACTGGTCGCCGGCATCGACGAGTCCGTACCGTCGCCCTCGGACATGGACGACCCGGTCAAGGCGGAGCTCGCCGGGCGCGCGTTGGCCTACATGGGCCTGACGCCGGACACGCCGATCGCGGGCATCCCCCTCGACAAGGTCTTCATCGGCTCCTGTACCAACGCCCGGATCGAGGATCTGCGTATCGCCGCGGAAGTCGCCCGGGGCGGCAAGGTGCGCGTGTCCCAGGCACTCGTGGTGCCCGGCTCCGGGCTGGTCAAGCGCCAGGCGGAAGCCGAAGGCCTGCACGAGATCTTCCTGGACGCAGGCTTCGAGTGGCGCGAGCCCGGCTGCTCGATGTGCCTGGCGATGAACGCCGACCGACTGCATCCGGGCGAGCGCTGTGCGTCCACCTCCAACCGCAACTTCGAGGGGCGCCAGGGCCACGGCGGCAGGACGCACCTGGTGAGCCCGGCAACCGCGGCCGCCAGCGCAATCGCGGGGTGCCTGGCCGACCCGCGCGAAGTCGCGTGATGGAAGCCGCGTGATGCAGGCCTTCACGCCCCATCGGGGACTGGTCGCGCCCCTCGACCGCGCGAACGTCGACACGGACCAGATCATTCCCAAGCAGTTCCTGAAGTCCATTCGCCGCACGGGTTTCGGCGACAACCTGTTCGACGCCTGGCGGTACCTCGACGAGGGCGTCATGGGCCAGACGCCGAACGAACGCCGGATCAACCACGAATTCGTCCTGAACGCCAAGCGCTACCAGGGCGCGACCGTGCTGGTCGCGCGGGACAACTTCGGCTGCGGGTCGAGCCGCGAACACGCGGTGTGGGCACTCCTCGAATACGGCTTCCGCTGCGTCATCGCGCCGAGTTTCGCGGACATCTTCCGCACCAACAGCGCCAACAACGGGCTGTTGCTCGTGGCGCTGCCCCGCGAGGCGGTGGCCGAACTCCTCAAGCGGGCGCAACAGGGAGGCTTGGCCCTGGAAGTCGACCTCGCCGAACAACGCATCGTGGCGGACGACGGGCAGGCCTGGACCTTCGACATCGACCCGGAAACCCGGCGTCGCCTGCTGCGCGGGCTCGACGACATCGGCCTGACGCTCGACTGCACCGAGGAAATCCGCGACTTCGAGCGACGCCACCGGGTGCGCCAACCCTGGGTGTTCGCGCATGGGCCGGGGGTCTGACGTGGACCGCCGTGCGCGCATTCTCGTGCTGCCGGGAGACGGCATCGGGGCGGAGATCATGCCCCACGCGGTGCGGGTACTGACGCGGGCGTGTCGCGAAGTACACCTCGACTTCGAATACGGGGCCATCGGTGGCGCCGCGATCGACCGGGACGGCGTGCCGCTGCCGGAGACCACGCTGGCCGCCGCCCGCGACGCGGACGCGGTGCTGCTCGGGGCCGTCGGTGGACCGAAGTGGGACGACCTGCCGATGGACCGCCGCCCGGAACGGGGGCTACTGAGCTTGCGGGCGGGCCTGGACCTGTTCGCCAACCTGCGCCCGGCGATCCTGTTCGAGCCGCTGGCATCCGCATCGTCACTGAAGCCCGAACTGGTTGCCGGTCTCGACATCCTGATCGTGCGCGAACTCACCGGCGGCATCTATTTCGGCGAACCACGGGGCGTCACGATGGGCAACGGCGGGCGCCGGGGCGTCAACACCTACGTCTACGAAGAGCGCGAGATCGAGCGCATCGCGCGCGTCGCGTTCGAACTCGCGGGCCAGCGGCGCAAACAACTCGTGTCCGTGGACAAGGCCAACGTGCTCGAAGTGACACAACTCTGGCGGGACGTCGTCACCGGTCTCGCCGGGGACTATCCTGACGTCTCGCTCGCACACATGTATGTCGACAACGCCGGCATGCAACTCGTTCGGGAGCCCAAGCAGTTCGACGTGGTGGTCACCGGGAACATGTTCGGCGACATCCTGTCGGACGTGGCGGCGATGCTGACGGGTTCGCTCGGGATGTTGCCGTCGGCGGCTCTGAACGCGACGGGGCAGGGGCTCTACGAGCCGGTGCACGGCACCGCGCCCGACATCGCCGGTCGGAACATCGCCAATCCGCTTGCGACGATCCTGTCCGCGGCGATGCTGCTGCGGTACAGCCTGGACGCGGCGGATGCGGCCGCGCGACTCGAAGCAGCCGTGACGGGCGTGCTGGCGGACGGCTTGCGCACGGCCGACATCATGCCGGCCCAGGGCAACGACGCGCTGCGGCGCGTTGGCACCGATGAGATGGCCGACGCCGTCATCGCCCGGCTGGCGGACTGATGCCCGGGCAGATCGAGCCGGCGAGGAGGATGTTGCGGCACGGCCGCGCGGGGCGTCGTGTCGCCGGATTGTTCGTCCTGTCCGTTTCGGTGGGCTGCGTGGGCGCGCTGTGGGGACTCGAAGCCGACGCGGCAGCGGCGCAGGACTCGGGGTCGGCACAAGACCCGGGGTCAGCACCAGAACCACAGCGCCTCACCTACGGTCCGATCGGACCCTACGACACGCTGTGGTCCATCGCGCGCCGGGTGAAGCCCACCGGCGCAGGCATTGCCCAGACCATGGTCGCCCTCGTACGGCTGAATCCGGAGGCGTTCGTCGACCGGAACGTCCACCAGATCCGAGGTGGGCACATGCTGGACCTGCCGACCACGGCGGAGGCCCTCGCCACGCCGGCCGCCGACGCGCAACGGATCGTCAGCGCACAGGACGCGAACTGGGAAGCGTTCGAGCAGTCCGCGGTGCCCGGGGAATCCGACCTCGGAGAACCGGCCCGGCCCGACGTGGTCTCGCGGCCCGAAACGCCCGCCACGGAATCCGAAGTGTCCGTAGCCGGTCAGCCTTCCGCTGGACAGGAGCTGCCCGTCACCGAGGGTCGCCTCGCGGCGGTCGAGGCGGAGCGACAGCGGCTCACCGCACAGAATGCCGCGCTGCTCGCCGAGATCGATGCCGCGCAGGGCGAACTGGAACAGGCACGGAGTCGGATCGAGACGCTTGGCGAGACCGCCTCCAGACAGGAGGAGGAGATCACCGCGTTGCGCAAGCAGCTCGCGCAGGCTCCATCGGCAGCGCCGCTCGTGGACGTTGCCCGGTCCGTTCCGATGATCGCCTGGCTGGTCCTGGGGTTCGTGATTCTCCTTGTGATCGTGGGGGTGGTCTATCGGCGAGGTCACACTCGGCGGCTCGCGGAATCCGCCGCGGGCGAGGGGAGCCCAGCGCCGGCCGGCGATCCCCCCGAAGCCGTCGACGAGCTTCCGCCCCTCGAGGAAGCGTACGAAGAGCCGGTTGGACTCCCGGAGAGCGCCCCCCCGGAATCCTCCCTGGACGAGCCCGGAGCGGAACTCCCGCCGCAAGCCGACGCCGCGGGGGGTTACACGCCGCACACGAAACTCAACCTGGCCCGGGCATACGTGAACATGGGCGACGAAGAGACCGCCCGGGAGGTACTCGAGGAAGTGTTGGCCGAAGGCGACGACGCGGAGCGGGCCGCGGCGCGGGATCTCCTTGAGCAACTCGGATAGCGGCTTGCGCCTTGGCAGTTCCGCGGTAGCGGAACTTCCGACGCGTCCGTCAGGACGCGCCAGGAGCTCGCGACGCAGAAGTTCCGCGGTAGTGGAACTTCCGACGCGTCCGTCAGGACGCGCGCAGACAATCGCCCTCGGCCTCGAATACGACGGCACCGGGTTTCACGGCTTTCAGCATCAGAGCGGCGTGCCGACGGTGCAGGATGCCCTCGAGGGCGCCCTCTCTCAGGTTGCGGCCGCCCCGGTGCGGGTGATCGTGGCAGGGCGTACCGACACCGGTGTGCACGCCACCCACCAGGTCGTCAGCTTCCATAGTCCCGTCGCCCGTGCACCGGAGGCGTGGCGTCGCGGCACGAACTCGCTCGTCGGCGACGCGGTCGCGGTACTCTGGGCGCGCATCGTGGAGACGCGCTTCAGCGCGCGCTTCAGCGCACTCTCCCGGACCTATTCGTATGTCTTCGTGGAGTCGGACACCGCGCCCGCGCTCCTGCGTGGCAAGGTCACCTGGACCCGCGCGCGCCTCGATGACGCCGCCATGCACCTGGCCGCCCAACACCTGCTCGGCGAACGCGATTTCAGCGCCTTTCGTGCGGCAGCCTGCGGCTCCCGCACGCCCTTTCGGCGCGTCGACCGCGCGTCCGTGGTCCGGCACGGCCACCAGGTGGTGCTCGATATCGAGGCCAACGCCTTCCTGCAGCACATGGTTCGCAACATCGCGGGCTGCCTGGCACTGGTCGGGCGCGGCGAGGCGCCGCCCGGCCAGGTCGCGGAGCTGCTGGCCGGGCGGGACCGGACCCTGGCCCCTCCGACCGCGCCCCCGGACGGCCTGTACCTCGCGCGCGTGACATACCCGGACTTCGACCTGCCGTACCGACCCCCGCCGATGCTGCCGCAGCATGATCCCTGACGGGCAGGGGCCGTTGGCAACCCCGACACCAATGCCTCGCCGGCACGTCCGCAGCGCGCCCGGGAAGTGACAGACTTGCCGCGAGGTCCGTATGTCCGCCAAACTCCCGCTCCGCCGTGCCCCTCGGACAGGACCGCCCCGTGCGCGTAAGAGCGAAAATCTGCGGAATCACTTCGGTCGAGGCCGCACTCGCCGCGGCCGAAGCCGGTTGCGATGCCGTTGGCCTCATGTTCGAGCCGTCCAGCCCACGCTGCGTACCGGTCGCCATGGCGCGCGCCATCGCCGACGCGTTGCCGCCGCTGGTCTCGCGCGTCGGCGTGTTCGCCGATGCCGCGGCCGGCGACGTAAAGGACGTCCTGCGCAACGTGCCGCTCGACGTACTCCAGTTCAACGGCGACGAGCCGGCGCAGTTCTGCGAGGACTTCGGTATCCGGTACGTCAAGGCTGCGGGGGTGCGGCCCGGCTTCCGGATCGAGTGCCTCGAGCGGGACTACGCCTCCGCGCGTGCATTCCTGCTCGATACCTGGGATCCGGCCGTCCGGGGCGGGACCGGACGTACCTTCGACTGGGCGCTCTGGCCGGGCGCGTCGTCGAGGCCGCTGGTACTCGCGGGGGGTCTGACCCCCGCCAACGTGGGCGCGGCCGTGCGCCGCCTGCGGCCCTGGGCCGTGGATGTCAGCGGCGGCGTCGAGGACGGTGTCAAGGGAATCAAGAGCGTTGCGAAGATGCGCGCGTTCGTGGCGGAGGTACAACGTGCCGGAATCGAATAGCGCGCCCTACACGGAGCCCGGACCCGAAGGACGGTTCGGCGCATACGGGGGACGCTACGTCGCCGAGACGCTGATGAGCGCGCTCGACGAGTTGACGCGGCTCTATGCGCAGCTGTGCGAGGACGAGGGTTTCCGGGCGGAACTCGCCCACGACCTGTCCCACTATGTCGGACGGCCGACGCCCCTCTACTTTGCCGAGCGCCTCACTACGCAACTCGGTGGCGCGAAGATCTACCTGAAGCGCGAGGATCTGAGTCACACGGGCGCCCACAAGATCAACAACACCGTCGGGCAGGCCTTGCTTGCGAAACGCATGGGCAAGCCGCGGGTCATCGCCGAGACCGGCGCCGGCCAGCACGGCGTGGCGACGGCGACCGTGGCGGCCCGTCTCGGCATGACCTGCCGGATCTACATGGGGGCGCTGGATATCGAGCGCCAGAGCCTGAACGTCTACCGGATGCGGCTTCTCGGCGCCGAGGTCGTGCCGGTGGAGTCGGGCTCGCGCACGTTGAAGGACGCCATGAACGAGGCGATGCGGGATTGGGTGACGAACGTCGACACCACCCACTACATCATCGGCAGCGTCGCCGGACCGCACCCCTACCCAATGATGGTGCGCGACTTCCAGGCCGTGATCGGCCAGGAGGCGCGGGCCCAGTGCCTGGAGGCGGAAAGCAGACTGCCGGACCTGCTGGTCGCCTGTGTCGGTGGCGGTTCCAACGCCATAGGCCTGTTTCATCCGTTTCTCGACGACGACGGGGTAGACATGGTCGGTGTCGAGGCGGCCGGGCGCGGCCTCCACACCGGGCAACACGCCGCACCGCTCAACGCGGGCTCCCCGGGGGTGCTCCACGGCCAGTTCACCTACCTGATGCAGGACGCAGACGGCCAGATCATGGAGACGCACTCGATCTCGGCGGGGCTCGACTATCCCGGCGTCGGACCCGAGCACTCCTACCTGAAGGATATCGGTCGGGCGCGATACGTCGCCGTGACGGACGAGCAGGCACTCGACGCGTTTCGCGTCCTCAACCGCTCCGAAGGCATCATGCCGGCGCTCGAATCGAGCCACGCGGTGGCGTGGGTCCTCACCGAGGCGCCGCGCCTCGCCCGGGGGGACGTGATCGTGGTCAACCTCTCCGGGCGGGGGGACAAGGACATCCCGTTGGTCGCGGGCATGGCCGAAGCGGGTCCGGATCCTTCTGCAGCGAGTCCGTCCGAGCCGCGCGCCCCCGAGAGTGACGCAACGTGAGCCGCCTCTCGGACCGGCTGGCGGCCCTCGGCAACGCTGGCCGCAAGGCCCTGACGGCGTTCATCACCGCCGGCGACCCGACACTGGCGGCGACCGTACCCGCCTTGCATGCGTTGGTGCGCGGCGGTGCGGACATCCTGGAACTCGGTGTGCCGTTCTCGGACCCGGAAGCGGAGGGACCGTCCATCCAGCGTTCTTCCGAGCGGGCCCTCGGCAACGGCGTGACCCTGTCGCACGTCCTGGCCCAGGCGCAGGAGTTCCGCAGCGAGGACCCGGCCACACCGCTTCTCCTGATGGGCTACCTCAATTCGATCCTGCGCATGGGATTCCGGGGTTTCGCCCGCAGGGCCGCGGCGGCGGGGGTGGACGGCATCATCGTCGTCAACCTGCCGCCCGAAGAGGCCGGCGCGGCGCGGCAAGCGCTCGCGGAGGAGGGGATCGATCTCGTCTTCCTGGTGGCGCCCACGACCACCGCGGAGCGCGCGTCCACCATCGCCCATGCGGCCTCGGGCTTTCTCTACTACGTGTCGCTGAAGGGCGTCACGGGGGCGCGGCATCTCGACTCCGACGATGTCGCGCGCAACGTGGCCCGGCTGCGGGAGGTGACCGATCTGCCCATTCAGGTCGGCTTCGGTATCCGGGACGCCGCATCGGCGCGTGCGGTTTCGAGGACCGCGGACGGCGTTGTCGTCGGTAGCGCCCTCGTCGACATCATGGAGGGGTTGGCGGGCGACCCGGACAGGATTCCGGCGGCATTGACCGCGTGGCTCCGCGGTCTGCGCGAGGCCATGGACGCACCGTGAGGCTAAGCCGCTGGCTTGAACGGATCGGCGTGGAGCACCCGAGCGGTGTGTTCGACGGTCTGGGCCGCGCCGCCGAGGTCGCGGGACGCGCCGGCGTGAACCCGCCCGCTCCGTGCAACTTCATCGTGGCGGGCACGAACGGCAAGGGG
This sequence comes from Candidatus Azotimanducaceae bacterium, assembly GCA_965248075.1. Lineage (GTDB taxonomy): Bacteria > Pseudomonadota > Gammaproteobacteria > Pseudomonadales > Azotimanducaceae > VXNE01. The sequence continues at coordinate 1,049,977 of CBDFIL010000002.1, forward strand.
TCAACCTGTGTGTTCCTCGAGCAACTCCTGCTGGCCTCGGGACGCTCCGTCGGGACGACGCTGTCCCCGCATCTCGCGCGCTTCAACGAACGCATCCGCATCAATGGCGCAGAGGTCGAGGACGAGGCCATCGTCGCGGCGCTTGAGGCAGTGGAACGCGCCCGCGGCGACACGCGGCTCAACTATTTCGAGTACGCGGTGCTGGCGGCCTTGCGAGCCTTCCGGACACGCGGTGTCGACGCGACGGTGCTCGAGGTGGGGCTTGGGGGGCGCCTCGACGCCACCAATATCGTGGATGCGGACGTCGCCGCCATCGTGAGCGTGGACCTCGACCACCAGGAGTACCTCGGCGACACCCGCGAAGCCATCGGCGCGGAGAAGGCCGGGGTGCTGCGCCCTGGCCGGCCGGTGGTCTTTGGCGAAGCGCACATCCCCCGCTCCGTACAGGAACGTGCACGGGAGCTCGACGCGCCGCTGTTCGCGTTCGGCCGCGACTACGGCGACTCGAACGAAACGTCCGGCTGGGGCGTCCGCCTCGCGAGCGGACGTACCCTGCGCTCCGGGACGGTACCGCGCATCCCGCTCTCCAACGCCGCGACCGCCGTGCAGGCTTTTGCCCTGCTCGAGCCGGACGTCGACGCCGCGACGGTCGAGGAGGCCTGCCGGCGTGCGATGCTTCCCGGGCGGGTCGAGACCGTCCACGCACGCGGTCGACACTGGGTGCTTGACACCGCTCACAATCCCCATGCGGCGCGCTACCTGGCACGGCAGCTACCCGAACACGTGGCGTGCGCGGTCCTCGGCATGCTCGGGGACAAGGATGCTGCCGGCGTGGTGCGACCGCTCCTGCCCAGGGTGAGCCGGTGGATCGTCACGGACAATCGCATGCCGCGCGGGCTGACCGGCATCGAACTCGGCGGGCGCCTCGAAGGGACCGTGGCGCCCGCCGTGCTGCCCGACCCGGACGCAGCGCTCGATGCGGCGCGCTCTACTACGCGGGAGAACGATGTTATCCTCGTGCTCGGCTCCTTCGACCTGGTCGCCCGTGCTCGAGCCAGACTGATTTGCTGACAGAGCAAACCCGATACCGGATCACCGGCGCCGTGTTCCTCGCGGCCGTCGCGGCTATCGTCTTTCCCATGCTGTTCGACGGCGAGGGCATGGAACCAGCACCGTTGGACCTGCCGCCGGTCGAGCCGGCACCGGTCGACGTACGCGCCGTCGCGGCCGCAGCGCCGCCGCCGGACAGTTCGAAGCTGCTCGCGGCACGCGACGAACTGCGCACGGAGATCGACCCGGAAGGTTACCGCCGGGAAACCGGTACCCGCCTGGGAGACCCGGTGTTGACGGAAGAAGACGGGGCGCCCCCGGCTCCTGCCGAAGCGTGGGCGGTGCAGCTCGGGAGCTTCTCGGAACGGGACCGGGCGGAGGCCCTGCGGGACCGGCTGCGCGAGGACGGCTACGACGCGGTACTATCGAACGTCAAGTACAACGCGGAAAAGCTGACCCGCGTGGCGGTGGGGCCGATGCTTGAGCGCGATGCTGCCGAGCGGTTACGGAAGGAACTCGGTGATCGCTATCTACTCGATCCCCGGGTCGTCCGGTTCATCCCTTGAGATGCCCGGACGTACGTGCCACGCTCCCGTCGTCGTTCGTCTACCGCGCAGGGCTGACGTGTCGCAGGCCGATATCGTCATCGTTCTCGTCGTCGGGCTGTCCACGGTCATCGGGCTCATGCGCGGTCTCGGGCGCGAGGTCATGTCGGTGATCGTCTGGTTGACCGCCTTGTTCGCCTCACTCGCGCTGGCGACACCCGTTGCGAGCCTGCTCGATCTCGGCGAGTCCGTGGGCACGGCTGTCGGTTTCGCGATCGTGTTCGTGGTCGTGCTGGTGGCTGGGGCGCTGGTGCAGCGCGTGCTTGCGAAGTTGGTCCGATCCACCGGCATCGGTGGCACGGACCGCCTGCTCGGAGCGCTCTTTGGCGCACTGCGGGGGATCCTGGTCACGATCGTGGCCTTGATTGCGATGCGGCCGTTCGTGGAGACGAGCGACTGGTGGCTGGCGTCGGGGCTTGTGCCGGAACTGCTGAGTTTCGAGCGCGACGTGCTCGACCTGATGCAGCTGGCGGCACAAAAAATCGCGCAACTGCGCGGATAGCAGTCGGGAGGGCAGGGAGCATGTGCGGCGTAGTCGGAATTCTCGGGCACACACCGGTCAACCAGCAGCTCTATGACGCTCTGACCGCGTTGCAGCATCGCGGCCAGGACGCCGCCGGCATGGTGACCTGCGACGGTCGGCGCGCGCACCTGCGCAAGGGCAACGGCCTGGTGCGCGACGTCTTCGAGCACCGCCACATGCAGCGGATGGTGGGGACGATGGGCATCGGCCATGTCCGTTACCCGACGGCCGGCACGGCGAGTTCCGCCGAGGCGCAGCCCATGTACGTCAACTCGCCGTATGGCATTGCCCTCGGACACAACGGCAACCTCACCAACGCCACCGAACTCGAAGCCGATGTCTTCCGCACGGACCGCCGGCACGTCAACACCGACTCGGATTCCGAGATACTGCTCAACGTGTTTGCGGACGAGCTGCACAAGGCCGGCGGACAGCACGTCGATCCGGAGGCCGTGTTCGAAGCGGTCGCCGGCGTGCATCGGCGGTGCCGGGGCGCCTACGCGGCGGTCGCGATGGTGATCGGCGGCGGGATCGTCGGCTTTCGCGACTGTTACGGCATCCGGCCACTGATCTACGGGCGCCGCGAAACGCAACGCGGCACGGAGTACATCGTGGCCTCCGAGAGCGTCGCGCTCGACATCCTCGGATTCGACGTGGTCCGCGATGTCCTGCCGGGCGAGGCGGTCTTTATCGATATCGAGGGCAACCTGCATACCCAGCGCTGCGGTCTCGAGCGCGCGTACTCGCCCTGCATGTTCGAGCATGTCTATCTCGCGCGTCCGGATTCGATCATCGACCGGATCTCGGTGTACAAGTCGCGACTCAGAATGGGCGAACGGCTCGCCGACCGAATCCTTGCGCGGTATCCGCGCCGGGAACACGACATCGACGTGGTGATCCCGGTGCCGGACACCGCACGCACCGCGGCGCTGCCGCTCGCGCATCGACTCGACGTCAAGTTCCGCGAGGGGCTCGTCAAGAATCCCTACATCGGGCGCACGTTCATCATGCCGGGCCAGACGCAGCGGCGTAAGTCCGTTCGCAGCAAGCACAATACCGTCGAACTGGAGTTCCGCAACAAGAACGTCCTGCTGGTCGACGACTCCATCGTGCGCGGGACGACGACGCGACAGATCATCCAGCTCGCGCGGGAAGCCGGGGCGCGCAAGGTGTACTTCGCCTGTGCGGCGCCGCCCGTGCGCTACCCCAACGTCTACGGGATCGACATGCCAGCCGCGAGCGAGTTCGTCGCGCACAACCGCACCGAGGAGGAAGTGGGCGCCTTCATCGGGGCCGATTGGCTCGTCTACCAGACGATCGAGGACCTCATTCTCGCGGCGCGGGAAGGCAATCCGGAACTCGACAGGTTCGACTGCTCGGTGTTTGACGGCCAGTACGTCACCGGGGACATCGACGACGCCTACCTCGCGCGCCTCTCGTTGCACCGCAACGACCGGATGAAGCAGCTTCGGGAGGCCGCACTCGACGAGCAACCCGTGATCGAGCTGTCGAGTCACGCTTGAGCATGGCGTCCGCCCCCGGCCGGAGGGTCCGCACCAGCCCCTGCATCGGCATCTGTTCCACCACCTATGGGGACCTCGTGTGCCGGGGCTGCAAGCGGTTCGCGCACGAGGTGGTGGACTGGAACCGCTACGACGAAGACCAGCGGCACAGCGTCTGGGTGCGGCTCGCGGAACTGCGCGACGCCAGTGTGTCGGGATACCTGACCGTGATGGACGAGGCGGCGCTGGAGCAGGCGGCCGCCAGACTGCATCTCTCCCCCATGCCGGATCAGACGCCGTTGACGCTCGCCTACGAGACGTTGCGCCGCACCCGCGGTGTGCCCGATCTGGCGGCCCTGGGCCTCGCGCCGGCGCGGACGAACTCCGGCACGGGTGCGGCGCAGGTATTCGCCGCCATCGACCGCGAGTTCCACACGCGCGCGGCGGCGGCGTACGAACGCAGCTTCCGCATCCCGTCCCAGTGAACGTCCCCGTAGTCCTTCGGTGATCTTCCGGTGAAAGCCGCCATGGATATTGGTCCCGTGCTGGCGTTTCTCGGATCCGCGACGCCCGATGCATGGGTGGAGGCGGCCGTGGACAACCTCGACGTCCTGCTCATCGACCACGCCAACTGCGAGAAGAAGGCGGCCGGCACGGCGGTCGGCATGCTGTACCGGTACGATGACCGGCCGGAACTCCTGCGGGCGTTGTCGAAACTGGCACGGGAGGAACTGCGCCACTTTGAAGAGGTGCTCCAGGCCATGCGTCTGCGGGGCACCGTGGCCCGTCGAGTCTCGCCATCGCGGTACGCGGGAGGTCTGTTCGGGCTGGTGGCGTCGCGCGAGCCGGCACGGCTCGTCGATACTCTCATCGTGGGCGCCATCGTCGAGGCGCGCTCCTGCGAGCGGTTCGCGCGCCTCGCCGAACGTCTTGACGACGACCTCGGACGGCTCTACCGGGGCCTGCTCGCCTCCGAGGCCCGACACTTCGAGGTGTATCTCAAGCTGGCCCAGGCCTGTGCCGAGGAGCCCATCGAGCGCCGGGTCCAGCAGCTGCTCGCCGTGGAGCGACGGCTCGTCATGGAACCCGATACGGAACTGCGCTTCCACAGCGGACCACCGCGACCGGAACGATCGAGCGGCGCGGGCCGGGACTGAAGGCAGAGCCCGTCAGGGCGATGACTTTGGTGGCGCTGGCCCGACGCCGACCGCGGCCAGGGGCTGGTACGCCAGCAGCGTGCTACGCAGGCAGGCCGAAGCACTCGAGGCTCAGGCTGCGGCCGAGACGCAGCGTCCATCCGCAGCGGCCCCAGTCGCCCAGAACATAGCGGCGTCCCACCGCTCCATCCGCGTCGACGACGGCGTGGACGCCGGGGCGGTGCGTGTGTCCGTGCACCATGACCGAACAGTCGTGCGTGCGCATGGCGGCCGCGACCTCCGTGTCGGTCACGTCCATGATGTTGTCGGCCTTGTTGGCGCTGGCCACGCGGCTCTCCTCGCGCAATTGTCGCGCCAGCGCCCGCCGTTCGGTGAGGGTCCGCGCCAGCACGTCCGCGCGCCAGGCTTCGGACCGGAGGAGGGCGCGCGCCTGTTGATAGGCGTGGTCCCGCGTACAGAACGCATCGCCATGTGCGAGCAGCATGCGCTCGCCGCGGGAGCCCGTGATGACATGGGGATCCGGAATGAGTGCGACGCCGGTTTCGGACGCGAAGCGGTCGCCGAACAGGAAGTCCCGGTTGCCGTGCATCACGAACACTTCGCACTGGCGGGCAACCTCCTGGAGCGCTTCGCGCAGCGCCGCCGCGGTGGGTCCGTCATCGTCGTCACCCACCCAGACCTCCACGAGGTCACCCAGAATATAGAGCGTGTCGACACGCGCTGCTTCGCCGGCGAGAAACGCGAGGAATCCTTGCAGCACCCGCGGCACCCCTGCGTCGATGTGCAGGTCCGAGATGAATAGCGTGGTCACCGCGCCTGCACCGATTGCAGCACGTTCTGCAGCATCGCGACCCGGGTCATGGGTCCGACCCCTCCGGGCACGGGCGTGATCCAGGCCGCGCGCATCCGGGCCGCCTCGAAGTCCACATCCCCATGCAACCGATTCCTGCTGTCGCGCGTGATGCCGACGTCGATGACGATGGCCCCGGGCTTGATCCAATCCCCCCGCACCAGGCCGCGTTGCCCGGTCGCGGAGATCACGATATCCGCGGCCGCCACGTGCGCGGCCGTGTCGTGGCTGAACTTGTGCGCCGTGGTGACGGTGCACCCGGCGAGCAGCAGCTCGAGGCCCATGGGGCGCCCGACATGGTTGGAGGCGCCGAGGACCGTGGCCGCGAGGCCGCGCAGGGAGGTGCCGGTCTGCTCGAGCAGGATCATGATGCCCTTCGGCGTGCAGGACCGGAGGGTCGGCTGGCGCAACGCGAGGCGGCCGATGTTGTACGGGTGGACGCCGTCGACGTCCTTGGTGGGGGCGATACGTTCGAGGATGCGGGACGCGTCGAGGTGCACGGGGAGCGGCAACTGCACGAGTATGCCGTCGATGGTGTCGTCCGCATTCAGCTCGTCGACAGTGTCGATCAGCGTCCGCTCGGCGGTTGCGGCGGAGAGATGACGGATGTCGTGCTTGTAACCCACCTCGCGACAGTCGCGGCGCTTGTGCTTGACGTAGATGCCCGAGGCCGGATCGTCGCCCACCAGCAGGACCGCGACGCCGGGGCGGCGCAGCCCGTGCGCCAGACGCTGCTCCACGGCGGCGGCGATGTCCCTGCGAATGGACTGGGCAACGGCATTGCCGTCCAGGATGCGTGCTGTCATGGGGTCCGTTTCCGCACAGCGCAATTCTACACGCTGGCCGGTTGTGACAGCGGTCCGCGGCCCGGGACCCGCTGGTCGCGTCGGCACGCGCGCATCGCGCGCGGGGCAGAATTCCGACGCCGCCCGTCCTGCGTACCCGGTTTGACCGGTTGGGCACGCGCCAGTATGATCCACGCCGTCGCGCGGCGCCGTTTGGTACGTGGGCGCTGCCCCCAAAACTGCGGGGTATGTGCGGGGTATGGCGCAGTTTGGCAGCGCGCCTGCTTTGGGAGCAGGAAGTCGGGAGTTCGAATCTCCCTACCCCGACCATTTTGTTCCTGATTGCCAGATTTTTTCTTCTACCAGAGTGGTAAAGCGTATTCGTCTGAAGTGCGCTCGAACTTGGGAGTGGACACGCAACGACTGCGCCCGTAGCTCAACTGGATAGAGCATCGGCCTTCTAAGCCGGCGGTTGCAGGTTCGAGTCCTGCCGGGCGTACCGCCTTTGCTGGCGGGCGCCGCCGAGCGGCACTCCCGTCCAACCCGGTCGGTCACGCGGGCATCGCGGTTGCCGGGCGTCATTCAGCGACTCGCATGGAACATCCGCCCGAGGGAACGGAGTGACCGGCGGCGGAGGTTCCATGATCGACGGCGGGGCTGGGCCGGAGGCGGCGCGAGGCGAGCGTCGCGGCCTGCGCACAGCGGAGCGAAGCGCAGGGCCGGCCCTGGGGCGCTACAATGGTACTGATGGTGGGCGTAGCTCAGTTGGTAGAGCTCTGGATTGTGGATCCAGCGGTCGTGGGTTCAAACCCCATCGTCCACCCCACATCGCCGCATGCGGCGCACGTCGGGCTCGAGCGGCCGTCGCAGCCACGGGCCTGGTGGGCGCTTGTCGGCCTTGTGCGTAGCCTCGTGTTCACGCGTGCGCCCGGCGAGTACCGCTGAGGCGACGGACCTCGGATGGGTTCCATGGAAGTATCGGTTGAAAGCACAGGCGGTCTCGAACGCAGGATGCGGATCCGGCTGGCTCCCGAGCCGCTCGAGGAAGAGTTCGGGCGCAGGCTGCGCAAGACCGCGCGCGAGGCCCGACTGAACGGGTTCCGTCCCGGCAAGACGCCGGTGAAGGAAATTCGTCGACGGTTCGGGCCGAGCATTCGCGCGAAAGTGGCCGTGGAACTGATGCAGTCGAGTTTCCACGATGCGCTGCATCAGGAGCACCTGCACCCGGCAGGGACGCCGACGTTCGACCCGGGCGACATCCAGGCAGAGAGCGGCCTTGTGTTCACGGCAACCTTCGAGGTGTTCCCCGACATCACGCTCGGGGATCTCGAGCAACTGCACATCAAGCGGCCCGAAGCCGAAGTCACCCCCGAGGACGTGGACGCCATGATCGAGCGGCTGCGCGGTGCGCGGACGACCTGGACCGCCGTTGCGCGTCCCGCCGAGGACGGCGACCGGATCACCGCTGACCTCGTACAGTGCGACGACGGCGACTTCCGCCACGAAGGACTGTCGTTCGTGGCCGGCGGGACGTTCTTTCTTCCGAATGTCGCGGCGGCCGCGGTGGGCATGGCGACCGGCGACTCCCGGCGCGTGCAGTCGACGTTCCCGGAAGCCATGGCCGACGAGTCCCTGCGCGGTCGGGAAGTCGAGTTCGATCTGACGGTCAGGGAAGTCCTCGAAGGCCAGGTTCCGGAGCTCGACGATGTCTTCTTCGAAACCTTCGACGTTCAGGAAGGGGGCGAAGAGGCGTTTCGCGAGGCTATCGGCAAGGATCTCGGCGGACGCCTGGAAGGCGCCATTCGCGCCCAGGTGGCGGAACAGGTCATGAACGGAATAGTTGCGCTGCACACTTTCGACGTTCCCCACTGTCTGGTTGACGAACGCGTTGCCCAGATCCGCCAGGACATGCCGCAACTCTTCGGAACGGCGGGCGACGCGGCCGACGTGCCGCAAGCCGCGCTCGATGCTGCGCATCGTGAGGCCGAGAAGTCCCTCCGGGAAACGCTGCTGGTGCAGGAGATCGTGGAACGGCAGGGGCTTGCGGTGGACGGGGCCAAGGTCCGCGCCCGCATCGAGGAACAGGCTGCCAGCTACGAGAACCCCGAGCAGGTGGTCAACTGGTACTATTCCCAGGACGCCTTGCTGCAACGGATCGAATCCGTCGTCCTGAAGGATCAGGTCGTGGACTACGTCCTGTCGGTGGCCGACGTGGAAACCGTGCAGAGTTCGCACGCTGCGGTCATGGCCGGAGAAGCCATCGCCGACGCACCGGACGCCAGCGCGGGCGCCGCCGCCGAAGAGTTGCCGGGCGCGAATCCGGTCGGCGAAACCGACGCAGACACCTGAGGGAGGCCCCGTGGAAGACCGAATCCATCCGCCCACGCGAAACCTGGGTCTGGTGCCCATGGTCGTTGAGCAGAGCGCGCGCGGCGAGCGCGCCTACGACATCTACTCGCGGCTCCTGAAGGAGCGCATCATCTTTCTCGTCGGCCCGGTGGACGACAACATCGCCAATCTGGTCGTCGCGCAACTCCTGTTCGCGGAGTCGGAGAATCCGGACAAGGATGTGCATCTGTACATCAACTCGCCGGGCGGCTCGGTCACGGCCGGGCTTGCGATCTACGACACCATGCAGTTCGTGCGCTGCGACGTCGCGACGATGTGTATCGGGCAGGCCGCGAGCATGGGCGCATTCCTGCTCGCGGCGGGATCGCGCGGCAAGCGCATTGCGCTGCCGAATTCGCGCGTCATGCTGCACCAGCCGGCCGGGGGATCCCGCGGTGTGGCCGCGGATATCGAGATCCAGGCGCGCGAGATCGTCGCCGTGCGGCAACGACTGAACGAGATCCTGGCGCGCCACACCGGCCAGGAGGCAGAGCGCATCGCCCAGGACACGGACCGCGACTACTGGATGAGCCCGGAAGAAGCGGTCGAGTACGGCCTGATCGATTCGGTGCAGCATCCCCGCGCTGAACTGGCGGCGGTGCGTACGTAACGTATGGCCTTCTCTCGAGCACGCCGGCCGCGTCGGAGACGGTCCCCTCGTGGGGAACCGTCGGTCGGTGTGGCTGGTCCGAAGGCGGCTCCGGCGCGAGGCGGCGCAGCGCCGGACCGGCCATGGGGCGCTTGCAGCGGTCTCGCCACACCGCGAAGGGCGTGTGTGCCGTGGCCTCGGCGGGCGGTCTGTTCGATCGAAGGGTTGCAAAATTCCGGCGTTGCTAGCATGGTTGGCCGGCAGGCGGCGGCGTACGGCAGGTAGGACCAAGGGTACTTATGGCGGATCGAAACTCCGGCAGGGGCGGTGACTCCGGGAAACTCGTCTACTGCTCGTTCTGCGGCAAGAGTCAGCACGAAGTCCGCAAGGTCATCGCGGGGCCGTCCGTGTTCATCTGCGACGAATGCGTCGAACTCTGCACGGACATCATTCGCGAGGAGGTCCAGGAGGGGAGCGACGGCAAGGACGCGGATCGCCTGCCGGTGCCCGAGGATATCAAGGGCATTCTCGACGAGTACGTCATCGGCCAGGAGCACGCCAAGAAGGTCCTCTCGGTCGCGGTGTACAACCACTACAAGCGGCTCAACTACAATGGCATCGCCGGCGGCAAGGCCAAGGTCAAGGGCCGCGAGAAGCGCGACGACGTCGAGCTCTCGAAGTCCAACATCCTGCTCATCGGGCCGACCGGCTGCGGCAAGACGCTGCTCGCGGAAACGCTGGCACGACTGCTCGACGTGCCTTTCACCATCGCCGACGCCACCACCCTCACCGAAGCGGGCTACGTCGGCGAGGACGTCGAGAACATCATTCAGAAGCTGCTGCAGAAGTGCGACTACGATGTCGAGAAGGCCCAGGTGGGCATCGTGTACATCGACGAGATCGACAAGATCTCCCGCAAGTCCGACAACCCCTCGATCACCCGGGATGTCTCGGGAGAGGGCGTCCAGCAGGCCCTGTTGAAGCTGATCGAAGGGACGATTGCCTCCGTGCCGCCCCAGGGCGGGCGCAAGCACCCCCAACAGGAGTTCCTCCAGGTCGATACCGGCAACATCCTGTTCATCTGTGGCGGGGCTTTCTCGGGCCTCGACAAGGTCATCGTGGACCGCTCGGCGAAGAGCGGGATCGGCTTCGGTGCCGAGGTGCGCAGCGATCGGGCCAGCAGGAACATCGGTGACACGTTGCGTCTGGTGGAGCCGGAAGACCTCATCAAGTACGGCCTCATTCCGGAATTCGTCGGACGGCTGCCGGTGGTCGCGACGCTCGAGGAGCTCGACACCGAGGCACTCGTGCAGATCCTGACAGACCCGAAGAATTCGCTCACCAAGCAGTACGCGAAGCTCTTCGATATGGAAGGCGTGGAGGTGGACTTCCGCGAAGACGCCCTGCTGGCGGTCGCCGAGAAGGCCATGGACCGCAAGACGGGGGCGCGCGGACTGCGTTCGATCCTCGAGTCGGTGCTCCTCGACACGATGTACCGACTGCCGTCCACGGAGTCGGTCAAGAAAGTCGTGATTGACGAGAGTGTGATCCGCGGCGAGACCGAGCCCCTGCTGCTCTACGAGAACGTAGATCGCGCGAAGGCGGCCCAGGAAGACTGACAGCAGCCCGTGCCAGCTGCTGCCCGCTTCCAGTTCCTGACCACCAATCTGCTCCGTGCCTGAACAGACGCAAACGGACCTGCCTGTCCTGCCCTTGCGGGACATGGTGGTCTTTCCCCACGGCGTACATCCGCTATTCGTCGGCACACGCTCGTCCATCTCCGCACTGGAAACGGCCATGGCGTCGGACAAGCGTGTCCTCCTGGTCGCGAAGCGCGATGCCGCCCGGGAGAACCCCGGCCTGGACGACCTGTTCGGGGTAGGCACGCTGTCCGTCGTTCTGCAGCTCCTCAAGCTGCCGGACGGGACCGTCAAGGTCCTGATCGAAGGCGGTCAGCGAGCGCGGATTCTGCACCTGGAAGACAACGGGACGCACCTCGCCGCTGACGTGGAAACCGTGCCGGCGGCCGAAGTCGACCGCGACGCACGCGAAGCCATGGTCCGCGCGGTGATGGCCCGGTTCGAAACCTACGTCGAGAACTCGAAGAAGGCCCCGAAGGAGACGGTCGCGTCCGTGTCGGCGATCGACGAACCCGGGCGCCTGATGGACACCATCGCGGCGCAACTCGCACTCAAGGTCGAGGAGCGACAGGCCATACTGGAGGCCTTCGATCTCGAGTCCCGGGTGCAGCGCATCGCCGGCCTGATGGACAAGGAAGTGGAGCTGCACCAGGTAGAGAAGCGCATCCACGGCCGCGTCAAGAAACAGATGGAGAAGAGCCAGCGCGAGTACTACCTGAACGAGCAGATCAAGGCGATTCAGAAGGAACTCGGCGGTGCGGAGGACGCACCGAGCGAGCTGGACGACCTCGCCGACCGTATCGAGCAGGCCGGCATGCCGCGCGAGGTGAAGGCCAAGGCGGACGGCGAGCTCTCGAAACTGAAGCTGATGGCGCCCATGTCCGCGGAGGCGACGGTGGTGCGCGGCTACCTCGACTGGCTGGTCGGCCTGCCGTGGCGCAAGAAGAGTCGTATCCGTCGCGACCTGCGCGCCGCGCAGAAGATTCTCGACGAAGATCACTACGGGCTGGTCGAGGTCAAGGAGCGCATCGTCGAGTACCTCGCCGTCCAGGGACGGGTCAGCAAGGTCAAGGGCCCGGTTCTCTGCCTGGTCGGCCCGCCGGGTGTCGGCAAGACCTCCCTCGGCGAGTCGGTCGCCCGCGCCACCAACCGCAAGTTCGTGCGCATGGCGCTCGGTGGTGTGCGCGACGAAGCGGAGATCCGTGGCCATCGCCGTACCTACATCGGTGCACTGCCCGGCAGGGTGGTTCAGAAGATGGCCAAGGCCGGGGTCCGCAACCCCTTGTTCCTGCTCGACGAAGTCGACAAGATGGGCATGGACTTCCGCGGCGATCCGGCGTCCGCCCTGCTCGAAGTCCTGGATCCCGAACAGAACAACACGTTCAACGACCACTATCTGGAGGTCGACTACGACCTCTCCGACGTGTTCTTCATCTGCACGTCGAACTCGATGAACATCCCTCCGGCGCTACTCGACCGCATGGAGGTCATTCGACTGCCGGGCTATACCGAGGACGAGAAGGTCAACATCGCTTCCCGGTTCCTGGTGCCCAAGCAGAAGGGGCTGACCGGTCTCAAGGCGCCAGACCTTACGGTCGTGGACGCCGCGATCGTGCATCTCATCCGCTACTACACCAGGGAAGCCGGTGTGCGTGGTCTCGAGCGCGAGATCGCCAAGCTCTGCAGGAAGGTGGTCAGGGAGTACGCCTTCGGCGACAAGGACGTTGCGGACACGATCACGCCTGAGCTCATCGAGCATTTCAACGGGGTGTGGCGGTACGACTACGGCCGCGCCGAAGAAGAGAGCCGGGTCGGTGTCGTGACCGGTCTCGCGTGGACCGAGGTCGGCGGCGAGTTGCTGAACATCGAGGCAGTCATCGTGCCCGGGAAGGGCCGCCAGACCAAGACCGGATCGCTTGGCGACGTGATGCAGGAGTCCATTCAGGCGGCGCTGACCTTCGTGCGCAGTCGTGCCGAAGTGCTCGGCATCCCGATCGACTTCCACGAAAAGCACGACTTCCACATCCACGTCCCCGAGGGAGCGACCCCGAAGGACGGACCGAGTGCGGGCATCGGCATGTGCACGGCCCTGGTGTCCGTGCTCACCGATTCGCCGGTGCGCGCGGATGTCGCCATGACCGGCGAGATCACCTTGCGCGGACGCGTACTGCCCATCGGCGGCCTCAAGGAAAAACTGCTTGCCGCGCGTCGGGGCGGCATTAGCCGGGTCATCATCCCGGACGGCAACGAACGGGACCTGAAGGAGGTCCCCGAGAACATCCTCTCCGAACTCACCATCACTCCGGTGAAGTGGATGGACGAAGTCATCGCGGTAGCACTCGAACGCGCGCCCGCGCCCGGAACGGAGGCCGACTCGGTACCTCCGCCGGCCGTGGTGCGCGAGCAGGGCGTGGCGATCAGCCCGCACTGACGCGCGAGTTGTGTTTGACATCGTTTTTTCGGCGTTGGTATAACCGTTTCGCGAGTTAGAATCTGCTAACGACGCGAAACCCCGCTGCAATCACGAGAACAGCCGTTCCCAAAAACGAGGGATATCCATGAACAAATCGGAACTCATCGATCGGATTTCGGAGTCTGCAGACCTGTCGAAGGCCGACGCCGGTCGGGCACTCGACGCGGTGATCGATGCCATTACCGAATCGTTGGCGAACGCCGAGCCCGTTACCGTGGTGGGCTTCGGCACGTTTGCCGTCCGGGAGCGGGGAGCGCGCACCGGCCGCAATCCGCAGACGGGCGAGACGATCCAGATTGCCGCGGCACGCGTTCCCGCCTTCAAGGCCGGCAAGGCTCTGAAGGACGCCCTGAACTGACGAAGGTTCGAGCCGCGGATCGAGCGGGCGCCTCCATTCGGGGGGTGTGGAGCGTGAGACCTCGCCGCCTCGGGTTGGCGGCGGGGTTACGCGCGAACGTCGCTGACCAGATTCTTGAACGGCGTTCAAGTGGACAAATGGGCCAGATTTTCGAGTCAGGGTCTCCGGGTTGCGCAGCAACTCGATTGCGTCGCCGCAGGCGACGCGCCTAGAGCGTTCCTTACCCATGCTGCAGAGAATGCGAGACGGCGCCCAGAGCATAGGCGCCAAGATCCTGGTCGGCATCATCGTCCTGGTGCTGACCGTGTTCGGTTTCGGCGCCTTCAACCTGTTCGCGGTTGGGGAGCCGGTCGCCGCGACGGTCCATGGCGAGGACATCACCGAGGCGGCGCTCGGGGTCGAGATGCAGCGCCGCCGACGGGAAATCCTGCGGCAGATGGGCGAACAGGCCGATCCGTCGCTCATCGACGACGGGCTGCTGCGCGCATCCACCCTCAGTCTTCTCATTGACCGGTCACTACTCAGACAGATGGCCGGCGATCTGGGTCTGGCAGCCTCCGCGGCGCGGCTGAACCGTGACATCCTGACGAACCCGGACTTTCAGGTGGAAGGCAGCTTCGACGAGGATCTGTTCCGGGCGGTCCTCGCGAATGCCGGGTTCTCGCCGGCGTCCTACCAGGACGAACTGGCCTTGAATACCCTGGTCGTGCAGGTTGCCGAGGGGCTTGGAGATACCGGGGCGCCCACGGCCCGCGAGGTCCGACAGGCGGCGAGCCTCTTCATGCAACGCCGCGACGTCGCCTATCTGCCGTTTCGCGCAGCGGACTTCGCTGCCGACATCGAGGTGTCCGACGAGGACGTCGCCGCCTACTACGATTACAACATCGACCGGTACCTGACCCCGGAGGCAGCGGATCTCGAATACGTGGTGCTCGCGCTCGACGAACTGGCGGATGGCACGGCGGTGACGGACGAGGACATCCGGGCAGCATTCGAGGCGGAGCAGCGCGATCGCCAGGAGCAGGGGGATGCGGCGCGGCGCCGGGGTGCCCACATCCTCCTGGAAGTCAGCGATGCGCGGTCCGAGGAAGAAGCCATCGCGTTGCTGACGGATGTCCGGTCGGAGATAGACGCCGGGGCGTCGTTCGAGGAGAAGGCGCGCGAACTGTCCGAGGATGCCGGTTCCGCCGCCAACGGCGGCGACCTCGGTCTCGCGGGACGCGACGTGTTCGTTCCCGCGTTCGAAGAAGCCCTGTGGGCCCTCGATCCGGGCCAACTGTCCGAGCCGGTCGTGACGCAGTTCGGCGTCCACCTGATCCAGCTTCTCGAGGTCGAGGAGGTCGAGCCGCCGACCCTCGAAGAGGCCCGCGAGCGCCTCGCGGCGGCCATCCGAAGGGACCGGGCACAGACCGTCTTCGACGAGCGGCTTCGACAGATGGACGAAATCGCCTTCGAGGAACCGGAAACCCTGGAGGGGGTCAGCGCCGCCCTGGAGCTGCCCATCGAGAGGGTCGAGGGGATCACCCGCGACGCCGGCACGGACCTGTTCGTGGATCGGGCCCTGCGCGAAGCCATCTTCGAACCCGACGTACTGGTCGAGGGATACAACAGCCCCGCGATCAGGACTGGGGACGCCGCGGTCGTGGCACGTGTCGCGGTGCGGCATCCGGCCGCCGAGATTCCGCTCGATGAAGCGGGACCGGACATCCTTGAGCAGATCGTCTCGGAACGTGCCGCCGACGCCGCCCAAAGAGCCGCCACGGCGGCGCTGCAACGGACGACGGACGGCGAACCCGTCGCCGCGATCGCGGCTGAGCACGGCCTGTCCTGGACCGTTCTCGAAGCCGTAACGGCTTCGGAGGCAGGCTTCCCCGCCGCGATGCGTACGGCGGCCTTCGACCTTGCGCTGGCCGCACCCGGGCGGCGAGCGGCCACCAGCGTCGAACTGCCCGAGGGCGGCCACGCGGTCGTGACCGTCACCCGGGTGGAGCTCGGCGACTACGGCGCCTTGACCGAGGGCGAACGCGCTGCCATGCACGCCCAACTCGGAACCTGGTCGAGGGATCGGGATCTGGCCGCCGTGGTCGCGTCCCTGCGCGAGGATGCGGGTCTGACCCGGGACAACGGTGTGCCCTGACTAGTGCTCCGTCAACGCTAAATCTGCGCGTCAGCGCGTCGCTGGCCGTTCAGGCGCGAGGCGTCCGACTCGAAGTCGTATCGGGCTATACGTCGAGAGGCGGCAACGAAGCGCATGGGCGGCCAGCGACGCGCCCTTCGGGTGGCAGCCGGAAGGCCCCCCGCCGCGTTGCGTCCGCTTGAAGTAGGCCCGCTACGCCTGCGCGAACGCGCCTTGCGGGGAACCTTCCGGCTGCCACTGACACGTAGATTTAGCGTTGACGGAGCACTAGTGGGCCGGGTCAGCCTGGTGACGACGCGGCGGGCCTGACGAACAGCACGAGTTCCTGGCCGGGGAAGATGAACGCTTCGGGATCGATGGCGTTCCAGGCCGCGACATCATCTACGGACACATCGAACTCCTGCGCGATACGGCCGAGCGAGTCGCCCGGCCTCACCCGGTAGCGGACCTCACGTTGCGCCGCGCTGCCACGTTCGTCCGGGCGGTCGGCCAGCCGTAGCCGCCGACCCACGCGCAGGATTTCCTCCGCACCCACGCGATTGGTCTGCATGAGCGTATCCAGCGGAATGCCCATGCGTCTGCTGATCGCCCATAGCGAATCGCCGGCCTGCACGACGTAGACGTTCGCGGCGCGCTGCCGAGGCAGGCCCGCCTGGGGCCGGTCCGGCGCGGAGCCCGCCTTCGGGACGAGCAGAAACCTGCCCTCCCGGATCAGGCTGTTCCGGAGTCCGTTGGCTTCCATGAGCGCGGCGACGTCGACGTGGTAACGCTGTGCGATATGGCCGAGCGTCTCGTGCCTCGCGATGCGGTGCCGCAGCCATCCCACCCGCTCGCTCTCTGGCACCGCGGCCAGCGCGGCTGCGAGGACTGGCGCACGCTCCGCGGGGAGGAGGAGGCGGTCCGGGCCCCGGGGAGGGGTTGCCCATCGCTTCAGCGCCGGGTTCAGGCGATGCAGTTCCGCCAGGGTGAGGCCTGTGGCGAGAGCTGCCCGCGACAGGTCCATCTGCCCGCCGGTGGGTACCGGCGCGTAGGGGGTGTCCAACGTCTCGTTGCGGCCCAGACGCCCGGGCAGTGTGATGCCGTGTGCCTCGGGGTCCCGGAATATCGCGGCAAAGGCGAGCAGACGCGGCACGTAGGCGAGGGTTTCCCGCGGCAATCGCAGTTCGAAGAACGCCGCGTCGTCGGGGGCCGTCTGCAACGCGCGTGCGACCTGACCTTCCCCGCAGTTGTACGCGGCGACGGCGAGGAGCCAATCGCCGAAACGGACATGCAGGTCCGTCAGGTACCGTAGCGCGGCGTTCGTCGCTGCGAGGGGATCGCGCCGCTCGTCGATCCACCAGTCGATCCTCAGACCATAGCGCCGGGCCGTGCCCGGGATGAACTGCCAGAGTCCCACCGCACCGCTGCCCGAGCGCGCCATCGGATCGAGTGCGCTCTCGATGACGGGCAACAGGCACAGTTCGCCAGGCAGTCCACGTTTCCGCACCGCCTCGCAGATGCCGGGCAGATGACGTTGGATGCGCGGGCCCACCCGGGCAAGAAACTCCGGATGACGACGGACCCAATCGATCTGCGCGCGTACGCGGCGGCGATCGACGGCGTGGTCGAGCACGAAGCTCTCCCGCAGGGCATCAAGGAATCCGGGCACGTGGGGTTGCGGGGACACTGCCGGTGTCGGCGCCGGTATCGGGGGCGCCACCAACCACTGCGGTATCGAGGCGAACCACGATGGCTCCCCGGATGGCGCCGGCGGCGTCCCCGCGGCAGCGTTGGCCATGGCCGCCAGCAGGGCGCACGACGCGATGGCCCGTTTGCGCAGGGTGTCTCCGGCGGGGCGGCGTCGCAGAGCCCCGGCCGGGAAAGCGCACCACGAGCGGACCCGCCGGATGCCGGCCAACACAGCGCTCATGCGCGGCTCACGCCCCGTAGCTCATGACGCTCTCATGAAAGCGAGGTCCCTTGCGGATGACGGTCGGGCGATGGACAATGCCACCGATCTGCGGCGACTTTGCGGGATAGCACCGAGGTTTGCAACGGAACGCCCAATGTACGGCCGCGTTCGAAGCGCTTGCCGACTGGTTCGAGACGGAGTCCGGTCAGGCGCTGCTGCAGCGGGAAACCGAGTTGGTTCGCGAACGTGTCCGGCGATTTCACGGCGACTGCCTGCTGTGGCTGGGACCGGTCGCCGGAGCGGCCGTCGCGACATCGCGGTGCATGGTCAAGATGCGCTTGTACGCAGGCCCGGCCCCATCGCGCGGGCCGCGTGACCATGTCGCGGGCCTGGTTGCACGGACGGAGGCGCTCCCCATTGCGGCGAACAGCCTCGACGGCGTGGTGGTGCATCACGGGCTCGAGTACTCGTCCGATCCACGCAGCGCTATCCGCGAAATCACCCGTGTCCTGCGCCCGGGCGGACGGCTCCTCGTCTGTTGTTTCAATCCGTTGTCCCTTTGGGCAGTGAGTGAACTGCGCGGCAAGGTCCGGCCCGTCACGGCATTCCGGCTGAACGAGTGGCTCGCCGTGCTCGGCTTCGCGCGGGAAGGGAATGTCCACTACCTGAACTACCGGTCGACGTTCCGGTTCAAGCTCCTCCATCCGCGCTGGCAACAGCTGAGCGGGTGGCTGAATCGCTCCCAGGCGCCGGTGGGCGGGGTGTACATGACCCTGGCGACCAAGGAGTCCCTTGCCATGATTCCGAGGACACGCGCCTTCGCAAGAGGTCGCCACACCGTACCGCCACTGACCGTTCCCGGCACGACGCATGCGGCCCTGGCCCCTCCTGAGCGCGATACCGCAAGGGGCGGCATCGGAGCGGCTGCAACACGTTCGTGAGCGAGTCCCGGGTCGAGATATTCACCGACGGAGCGTGCCGCGGAAACCCGGGCGTAGGGGGGTGGGCCGCCTTGCTGCGGCAGGGCGAGCGCGAGCGGCTCGTGACGGGCGCCGAGCCATACACGACGAACAACCGCATGGAGCTGTGCGCGGCTATCGAAGGGCTCGCCGTCCTCAAGGGCACACGGCGCGTCCGGGTCACGACCGACTCCCAGTATGTGCGCCAGGGCGTCACGCAGTGGGTCGCCCGATGGAAGGCGAACGGGTGGAAGACCGCCTCGAAGAGCCCCGTGAAGAATCGCGATCTGTGGGAGCGACTCGACCGGCTTGCTGCTCTGCACGACATCGAGTGGGTCTGGGTGAAGGGCCACAGCGGCCACGTCGAGAACGAACGGGTGGATCGCGCGGCGAACGTCGCCATCGACGAACTGCTGCAGACCGGGCAGGACGCGGCCGGCTGATCGCGTGCGGCAAGTCGTCCTCGATACCGAAACGACCGGCCTCGAACCGGCGCAGGGCCACCGCATCGTCGAGATAGGCGCCGTGGAAGTGGTCGATCGACGCGTCACGCGCAACCGCTTCCACACCTATGTCTGCCCGGACCGGGAAATCGACGACGCCGCGGTGGAAGTACACGGGTTGACCCTCAAGGATCTCGAGGACAAGCCTCGCTTCGCCGAAGTGGTCGACGCCTTCCTGGACTTCATCCGCGGCGCCGAACTGGTCATCCACAACGCCCCCTTCGATGTATCGTTCATCGACTACGAGCTGGCTCAGCTGGAGAGTGGGCCAGCGAGCATCGGCGACCTCTGTACGATCACGGACTCCCTCGCGCTTGCGAAAGACCGGCACCCGGGCCGCAAGAACAACCTGGATGCGCTGTGCCGACGCTACGGTGTCGACAACTCGCAGCGAGAGCTGCACGGCGCCCTGCTCGATGCCGAGATTCTCGCCGACGTATACCTGCTGATGACCGGTGGCCAGGCGTCCCTGTTCGCGGGAGAGGGTCCCGCCGCCGGAGAGGTCGAGAATCGTCCTGTCTTCCGTTTGCCGGACGACCGTCCGCGCCTGGTGGTCATTCGCGCAACGGCGCAGGAGCGCGCGGCCCACGAAGCGAAACTGGACGCCATCGAGGCAAAGTCCGAAGCCGGGTGCGCCTGGCGCCAGACACCGAACGCGGCATCCGGCGGCCCCCCCTGACTGCACATGTGCTGTCCCGCAATTCCGAACAGGAGAACCTGAAGATGTGGCCGACCCAACCGGATGCGTTCGAATCCCTGGTCGAGACGCCCCAGGATGCGGAGCGCGACGATGCCCTGTACTTCACCTACATCGGCGAGGACATCCTGTGCGTGAGCGAGCTCGGCATACCGCGACCGGTGACCAAAGACGAGTTTCGCTGGCTCGACATCGACGTCTCCTGGAAGAGCTTCCTCGGCCGTTGGGAGGGACGTCCCTGCTTTGCCCTGGCCGCGACCGGGAAGGCCCCCGAAGGATTTGCGTGCGTCGGGTTGCGCGCCTGGCTCGGACGCGTGGATCCGGCGTTCTTCTACCTCGCGGGGCGCGCCAAACAGATCGTGGCCTGGCACCGGGATCACAGCCACTGCGGACGCTGCGGAGCAGAGACCCGGGACCACCGAAGCGACCGTGCGAAGGAGTGCCCCGGTTGCGGCTCCATCAGCTATCCGCGCCTCTCGCCGAGCATCATCGTGCTGGTACGCAAGGGCGAGGAGATGCTGCTCGCCCGCAATGCGAACTGGCCGACCGGGATGTTCAGCACGCTGGCGGGCTTCGTCGAGCCCGGGGAGTCGATCGAACAGACGGTACATCGGGAGGTGTACGAGGAAGTCGGATTGTCCGTCACCAACCTTCGTTACCTCGGCAGTCAGTCCTGGCCGTTTCCGAACTCGCTGATGCTCGGCTTCCACGCCGACTACGCCAGCGGCGACATCGCCTGCCAGGTGGACGAGATCGCGGAAGCACACTGGTTCCACCACACGCGCCCGCCCAATGTGCCGCCGAGCACCGCGATCTCCGGATGGCTCATCGATGCCTACGTGGCCGAGATGTCCAGGACCGGGGGCGCCAACACCTGACGCGGGGTCCCGCTTCAGCGCCCCGACCGCCGGAGCCCCCGCTCCGCGGTTCGTTACGGTGGCACCTCCAGGCGCACGCCGCGAAACACCGAGAGCAGCAGGAAGACCAGCGTGAGGCTGCCGTCGGAGCGGAACCGACCCTGCATGAAGGCGTCCATGAAGTCGCCGTCGCCGCACAGCAGTGCCAGTGCCGTCTCCACCGTGTCGAAAAAGAACGTAGCCTCCGGGGTCAGCGCGTCGTCAAAGACCAACTCCCCGTGCCCGATCCAGCACACGAGCGGCCGCGCATCGCCCACGGCCAGACCGACCTGCACGTCGTGGCCCGCGGCCGGGGCGCTGTCAAAGCTTGCGACCAGGGTGTCTCGAAGGCGTTCTCGTTCGTCCTCCACGCGCAACTCCCCCCGTTGTCCAAGGACGTAGAGCCGGACCATGTGGTAGATTAGCGCGCTTTTTCGGGCCGCGGCCAACGCCTCGAGACCGCCCCATGGAATACCTGTTCGAATATCTCAGCTTCCTGGCGAAGGCCGTGACGGTCGTCGCGGCGCTCCTCGTGGCGCTGGCGGCGATGGCGGCCGCCGGCATGCGCCGACATCGTCAGCCCCCGCGGGGGCATATCGAGGTGACGCGCCTCAACGACCGCCTGCGCGACCTGGGCAATGCGCTGGCCCAGACCATGTCTTCTCCATCCGAGTTCAAAAAGCGTATCAAGGACGAGAACAAGGAGATCAAGCGCGCCCGGAAAAAGCCGGTCTCGGAACGGCCGCGGGTGTTCGTCATCGGCTTCGATGGCGACCTCGAGGCGTCCGGCATAGACGGGCTACGCAATGAGATCACGGCCGTCCTCACGAGCGTGCGCGAGGGCGATGAGGTGCTCGTACGGATCGACAGCGCCGGGGGACTGGTGCATGCCTACGGGCTGGCGGCATCGCAGTTGTCCCGCATCAAGGCCCGGGGCGTGAGGCTCGTGGCCGCTGTCGACAAGGTCGCCGCGAGCGGGGGCTATCTGATGGCCGCGGTTGCGGACCGCATCCTGGCCGCGCCGTTCGCCGTGGTGGGTTCGATCGGTGTGGCGGCCCAGGTCCCCAACCTACACCGCCTGCTCAAGAAGCACGACGTGGATGTCGAGGTGCTGACGGCGGGAGAGTACAAGCGCACGCTCACCGTCTTCGGCGAAAACACCGAGAAGGGACGGGCGAAGTTCATCGAAGAACTGGAGGATGTCCACGCGCTCTTCAAGGAGTTCGTCGGGGACAACCGACCGGATCTCGACCTCGCCCTGGTGGCGACCGGCGAAGCCTGGTACGGACAACGCGCGATCGAGCGCAAGCTGGTCGACGAGATCTCTACATCCGACGAATACCTGATGGCGGCGTGCGGAGATAACGATGTCTTCGAGGTGAAGTGGGTGGAACCGCGCAAACCCATGGAGCGGTTTCTCGAACAGTGGAACGCGGTTTCGAAGGGCGACTGGGCTGGCCGTACGCTCAGTCGCCTTGCCATGCGCGGGCGTGTCACGCCCGGTGACCGCGCTTGACCGAGACACGGGCGGTGGACGAGGAGAGTCCTGGCAATGAGTACATTCCGAGCGTTTCAGGTCACGAAGGATGACGACGGCGTCTTCACCACGTCCCTCGTGGAACGCGACGACGCGCAGTTGCCGGCGGGCGACCTGCTCGTGGAGGTCCGCTACTCGTCCCTGAACTACAAGGACGGCCTCTCCGCCACGGGTAATCCCGGCGTGACACGAAAGTTCCCCCATACTCCCGGTATCGACGCCGCCGGCGTGGTGCTGGCGTCCTCGGACGAACACTTCCGGGTGGGCGACGCAGTGGTCGCCATCGGCTTCGACCTCGGCATGAACACGCCGGGCGGGTACGGACAGCACATCCGTATACCCGCCGGCTGGGCCGTTCCGCTGCCGGACGGGCTCGGTCTGGAAGAAAGCATGATCGTCGGCACGGCAGGGTTCACGGCAGCCCTTTGCATCGACAAGCTGCAAGGCGCCGGGATGACGCCCGCGTCCGGGCCGGTACTCGTGACCGGTGCGACGGGTGGCGTCGGCTCGGTCGCGGTGGCGCTCCTCGCCCAGTTGGGATACGAGGTCCACGCGGTAACCGGCAAGGAGAGCCGACATGCTTTCCTGCGGGACCTTGGCGCCGCCGAGATACTGTCCCGCGAGGCGGCATCCGAAGGCGCGGCCAGGCCGCTGCTCCGGGAGACCTGGGGCGGCGTGGTGGACACGGTTGGCGGCGAGATCCTGTTCAACGCCGTCAAGTCCTTGAAATACGGCGCTAGCCTGGCCGCGTGCGGACTGGTTGCTTCGCCGAACATCCCTGCCACCGTGCTGCCGTTCATCCTGCGGCACGTGAACCTGCTCGGGATCGACTCCGTGCAACTCCCGATCGAGCAAAAGACCCATATCTGGGAGAAGCTCGCCGGCGCCTGGAAGATCGAACGTCTCGCGGCCCTCCGGAAGGACCTCACTCTCGACACGTTGTCCGACGCCCTCGACCGCATTCTCGCCGGCGACATGGTGGGGCGCGGCGTCGTGGATCTCTCGCGCTAGCGCGCGAACTTCGTTCGCGTTGGGAGTTTCGCTGGCGCGAAACTCCCGTGGAATCAAACCCTGACGCGCCCTCCAAGCGGCGTCCCAGACCCAAGGAAGCGCTGATTTATCAGAGCTTCCCGTGCGGCACAGGGACGCAGGGACGTGCCGCCAAGTTCATTCGCGTAAGCCATTGAACTTGTGAGCAAAACAAAACCGCGCTTTTGTTTTGCGATCCTGATCAAGCCCAGGGAGGGGCTTGATCAGAGATTCCCTAAAATCCGACTGGCGTCGCCCGGCCGTGGCCCGGTGGCGAGCCCCTCAGTCCCGGCGCAGCCGCGCGGACACCGCGATGGGGCTTGGGTACCGAAAGATCACGAGATAGGTCGAGGCGACCAGCGTGATGACCGTGGCGGCGAGTATTACGTGCTCCGCCTCGCCGCCGACCAGCGCGCTGCTTGCCGCCACTCCCGTGACCAGGATCGAGAATTCGCTGGCCTGACCGAGGCGCACACCGATCTCCCACGAGGTCTCCCGGCTCTCGCCTTGCCACGCCAGCAGAACGCGGAAGGCGAGGGGCTTCACGACGAGGAGGGCGGCCGCGAGCAGTCCGGCCGGCGCCGCCACCTCGATCAGCAGCATGGGGTCCACGGCTGCGCCGATGGCAAAGAAGAACAGGATCAGGAAGAAGTCCCGCAAGGGGCGCAGGGTGTCGGTGATGTACTGGGCGATGGGCGAGTTGGCCAGCGAGACTCCAGCGACGATGGCGCCCACCTCGAGGGACATTCCGACCAGTTGCGAGAGGCTCGCGATGGCCAGACACCAGCCGATGGCCAGCAGGAACACGAACTCGTTGAACGCATCGAATCGCGCGAGCAGCGGAATGACGACGAACCGCACCCCGAAGAACGCAACGGCCGCGACGGCCGGGAAGCCGACGACGACCAGCAAAAGATGAGAGAGCATTCCGCCGGCGCTCGGGTCGTATCCTGCGAGCACCAGTAGGGCGACGATCGCCAACAGATCCTGGATGAGCAGCAGGCTGATGACGATTTCGCCGATGTGCCGATGATGCAGCACCGTCGTCGGCAACAGCTTGATGCCGATGATCGTACTCGAGAAGACGGCCGCGATGCCTGCCACCAGAGCCTCGGCCAGTCCGAAGCCGAACAGCCACATCACCCCGAATCCGAGCGTGAAGAACACCGCCGTGCTGCCGAGGGCGGTCATCACGGAAGCCCCGAGCATGTTTCGGAGCTTGTTCGGAGGCAGGTCGAGACCCAGCAGGAACAGCAGGAAGATGATCCCGATTTCCCCGGTGTCCTCAATGAAACCGGCGTCGGGAATCCAGCCGAGGGCGTGCGGTCCGAGCAGCATGCCGATCCCGATATAGGCCACGAGCAGGGGCTGCCGGGTATAGAGGGCGAGCGTCGCGAGCAGCGCGGCGCCCGAGAAGATCAGAAAGAAGGACTCGATGACGCCGACGTGCATGGGCCTTGGGTCGCGCGCGCGTCGCAGTCCCGGCGGCAGCCTTGCGCTCGACCGCATGGGCCGCCGCCGTGGGGAGCGCGCGGTCGCTCGCTATCTCCTCCTGAACGCCGGTACCGGTTGCCGTACCGATGCCTGGTAATGATCGGTCATGGAGGCGACGGATGCGATGGCGACCTCGGCACTGCGTTCATCACTCACGAGGAAGGCGTCGAACCCCGAGCGGTGCAGGTATTGAGCGAGGTCCGGAAGGATGTCTCCGAAGGCGCGCAGCTCTCCCGCAAAGCCGTACCGGGTGCGCAACAGCACGCCGAGCGACAGGCCGCGCCCGTCCGCGAAAGCCGGAAACCGGACGGCGATGACCCCGACATCGCCGACGTAGGGCGCGAACGCTTCCGGGTCCGCGTCGCCCTCCGTCCAGAAGCCCGTTTCGGCGGCGTCCGGCAACGCTGCGCGACGGGCCAGCCAGTCGTCGAACGGCGGTATGGCTCGGGTCGGAGGCAGGGCTGCATCCCCCGTCCCCTCGACCAGCGTCCACTCGTCCGGGACGATCTGCAGGCCCCTAACCAGCGTTGGCATACACGCGTTCCTTGAACGGCATGATGCCGATACGGCGCACACAGTGCAGAAAGGGCTCTTGCTCGATGCGTCGATCGACGTACACGTCGAGGATCTGCTCGATAACGCCGGTGACGTCGTCGCGCGAGAAGGATGGCCCGAGAATCCTGGCGAGGGAGGCGTCCTCCCCGGCATTCCCGCCCAGCGCGATCTGATAGAACTCCGCGCCCTTCTTATCGACCCCGAGGATGCCGATGTGGCCGACATGGTGGTGTCCACAGGCGTTCATGCAACCCGAGATATTGAGATCGATGGGCCCGAGGTCGTGGAGGTAGTCGTAGTCGTCGAAGCGTCTCTGGATGGCCTCCGCGACCGGGATCGACTTGGCGTTGGCCAGCGAGCAATAGTCGCCGCCCGGGCAGCAGACGATGTCCGTCAGAAGACCGAGGTTCGCGGTGGCGAGGCCCACGTCGGTGGCGCGCTGCCACAACTCGAAGAGTCGCTCCTGCGGCACGTCCGGCAACACGAAATTCTGCTCGTGGCCGATCCGCACCTCGCCGAAGCCGTACTCGTCGCCCCAGTCGGCCACCGCGTCCATCTGCACGTCGGACACGTCGCCGGGCGGGACCCCCGTCAGCTTCGTCGAGAGCGTGACCACGGCATGGCCCGGGACCTTGTGGGGTGCGACGTTGGTGCGCATCCATGCGTTGAACCCGGGGGTGGCGAGACGCTGTTCGGCGAGCAGGGCCTGGCGGTCTTCGCGAAGCGGATGGACGGGCGGTTCGAAACAGTCGGCGACCCGTTCGATCTCGGCCCGGGTCAGCGTGCTGGGGCCGTCCTTCAGGTGTGCCCACTCTCGGTCGACGTGGTCCCGAAAGACCTCCGACGTCATGGCGCGCACGAGTATCTTGATGCGCGCCTTGTACTTGTTGTCGCGCCGACCGTAACGGTTGTAGACGCGCATGATCGCCTCGAGGTATGTGAGCAGGTGCTCCTCCGGCAGACCCTCGCGGATGACGCTGGCGATCGCCGGTGTCCGCCCGAGGCCGCCGCCGACGAGAAAGTCGAAGGCGATCGCCTCGCCCTGACGGTCCGCGCGAATGCCGATGTCATGGACGTGGATGGCCGCCCGGTCCGATGCGGCGCCGTTCACCGCGATCTTGAACTTCCGCGGCAACCAGTCGAACTCGGGGTGCTGGGTCGACCATTGACGAATGATCTCGCAATAGGGCCGGGCATCGACGGTTTCGTCGGCGGAGACCCCCGCGAACTGATCGGTCGTGACGTTGCGAATGCAGCTTCCGCTCGTCTGGATCGCGTGCATCTGCACCTTGGCGAGGTCCGCCAGGATGTCCGGCACGACCTCGAGGGCGGGCCAGTTGATCTGCATGTTCTGACGGGTGGTCAGATGTCCGTAGCCCTTGTCGTACCGACGCGAGATGTCCGCGAGGGCGCGCAACTGTTCCGAGGACAGCGTGCCGTACGGCACGGCGATGCGCAGCATGGGGGCGAGACGCTGTATGTAGAGGCCGTTGCGCAGGCGCAACTGCAGGAACTGTTCGTCCGTCAATTCGCCGGCCAGATACCGGCCGGTCTGCTCGCGGTATTGCTCCACCCGCTCTTCGAGGAAGCGTTGGTCGAATTCGTTGTACCGATACATGATCCAGCCTGCGCCCGGGCGACCGGCAACTCTAGCAGGCACGCCCCCGCGTGGGAACTCTCGCCAGGGTCTATGGATAGAACCGTGGGGGAGCTCCATGGGGGTTCGAATGGCGTTGCATGGGGAGGGCGCGGGTGATTCGGCACGGGACATCGTAGCGGCGACGCTTGTCGTCGCCCGTGTCGAGCCTGTGCAAGCCCTGGCGACGGGACGGGACAAGCCCGTCCCCTACATTGCCGTGTCGCGCCTCGGGGGGTGATTCGGGACGGGACCTTGTAGCTTTCCACGGTGGGTCCACCGCGCAGACATGCAAGGAACATGGGTGGGGCGACGCGCGCCAGCGGCTCGTAGAGGCGCTTTTCGTGGCCCAGTTAAATCAATGGCTTACGTGATGTTCCATGCGAGGGGCGACGCTTGTCGTCGCCCGTGTTGGGCTCGTGCACGATCTCAAGACGGGACGGGACAAGCCCGTCCCCTACGGACCGGGTCCATCACGTGCCGGACTTGCCGACCACCGGGCCGGTCGGGGAGACTGCTATGGTTTGCGCCAGGCTGCCAAACGGAGGGAGGCGATGTCCGATCGTCCGGCCGGCCAGGAGAGCCGCCGGGACACCATCGTGGATGCGATCGCGGTGATCGTGGTGGTGCTGATCCTGGTGGCGATGGCCGTACATTTCGTCGCGCGCTGACGTCGGTCCGCGTACGCCGGGCTCGCACGGGACGCGCACGCCGTGCTACCGGTCCAGCGCGGAGCCAAGCCAGCGGCGCGCCTCGGCGGGTTCGACGCCCTTGCGTGCGCAGTACGCGTGCAGCTGGTCCTGGCCGATCCTCCCGACGCCGAAGTAGCGAGCGTCCGGGTGGGAGAAATACCATCCGGCGATGGTGGACGCCGGCCACATCGCGAAGTTCTCCGTGAGCCGTGCGCCCGTCGCCCCGGTCGCATCGAGCAGTTCGAACAGCATTGCCTTCTCGGAGTGGTCGGGGCACGCCGGATACCCCGGGGCCGGTCGAATGCCGCGATACCGCTCCCGGATCAACGCCTCGGTGGAGAGGTCCTCATCGCGCGCAAAACCCCAGAACTCCCGGCGCACGCGCTCGTGCAGGCGCTCGGCGAAGGCTTCGACGAGCCGGTCCGCGAGTGCCTTCAGCATGATCTCGGCGTAGTCGTCGCCTTCGAAGCGTTCCAGGCTCTGCTCGATCTCCGGGCCGACCGTCACCGTAAAGGCGCCCACGTGGTCCCGAACTCCGGGCGGCCCCACGTAGTCCGCCAGGGAGAGGCTCGGCTTGCCGTTGTCCGTCTGCTGGCGAAGGTGATGCAGCGTAGCCCGTCGTCGCTCGCGGCATTCGTCCAGCCACACCTGAACGTCCCCGTCGACACCGTTGGCGGGCCAGAGGCCGATGACGCCGTGGGCCGTCAACCACGTCTCGGCAACGACCTGGTCGAGCATGTCCCGGGCATCGCCATACAGCCGTGTCGCGGCCTCGCCGACCTTGGCGTCGGCCAGGATGCCCGGGAACCTGCCGGCGAGTCCCCAGGTGTGGAAGAAGGGCGTCCAGTCGATGTACTCGACGAGTTCCTGCAACGGATAGTCCGGCAGCGCGGTCACGCCGGGGCGTCGGGGCCGCGGCGGCACGTAACTCGGCCAGTCGAACTGCGGCGCGTTGCGCACGGCGGCCGCGAACCCGAGTAGCGGGCGGCGTACGGACTCCGCCCGGCGCTTGCGCACCGCGCGATAGTCGGCCGCAACCTCTTGCAGGAACGGTTCGCGGCGCTCCTCGGACATCAGGTGTGCCGCGACGCCCACCGCTCGCGAGGCGTCGGTCACGTACACGGTGGGGCCCGAATACGCCGGCGCGACCTTGACTGCCGTATGCGCCTTGGAGGTCGTGGCGCCGCCGATCAGGAGGGGGATGTCGAAGCCCCGACGCTCCATCTCGGTCGCGACGTGGACCATCTCGTCGAGGGACGGAGTGATGAGGCCCGACAGGCCGATGATATCCGCGTCCAGTTCCCGCGCGGTCTCGAGGATCCTTTCCGCCGGCGCCATGACGCCGAGGTCGTGCACCTCGTAGTTGTTGCAGCGCAGGACGACCCCGACGATGTTCTTGCCGATGTCGTGCACGTCCCCCTTCACCGTCGCCATCACGATCCGGCCCTTGGTCCGCGCCGCGCCGTGCCCCGCCTTCTTTTCGGCCTCGATGAAGGGCACGAGGTGCCCGACCGCCTGCTTCATGACGCGCGCACTCTTCACGACCTGCGGCAGGAACATCCTGCCGGCGCCGAACAGGTCCCCGACGACGTTCATGCCGTCCATCAGCGGGCCCTCGATCACGTCTATGGCGCGTTCCGCGTCCTGACGCGCGCACTCGGTGTCCTCGACGATGTACTGCGAGATGCCCTGTACGAGAGCGTGGGAAAGCCGTGCCGGGACCGGTCGGGAGCGCCACGCGGTGTCCTCCGTGGTGCGCGCCGTGCCCTTGCCGGAATAGCGCTGGGCCACGGTCAGCAGCCGGTCCGTCGCGTCCTCCCGCCGGTTCAGCACGGCGTCTTCCACGGCGTCACGGAGGTCCCTCGGAATCTCGTCGTAGATCGCGAGCTGCCCCGCGTTGACGATGCCCATGGTCAGCCCGGCCTCGATCGCGTGATAAAGGAATACCGCGTGAATGGCCTCCCGAACGCGATCGTTGCCGCGAAACGAGAACGACACGTTGCTGATGCCGCCCGAACACCGCACCCCGGGAAGGGTGGTCCTGATCCATCGGCACGCCTCGATGAAGTCCACCGCGTAGTTGGCATGGGCTTCGATGCCCGTAGCGATAGCGAACACGTTGGCGTCGAAGATGATGTCCTCGGGCGGGAAGCCGAGGCCGTCGACCAGCAGCCCGTAACAGCGCTCCATGATCGCCTTGCGGCGCGCCAGGGAGTCCGCCTGTCCGTCCTCGTCGAACGCCATGACGATGATGGCGGCGCCGTAACGGCGGCAGAGTTCGGCGCGCTCGAGGAAGAGCGCCTCGCCGTCCTTCAGACTCAGCGAGTTGACGACGCACTTGCCCTGCACACGGCGCAGCCCCGCCTCGATCACGTCCCACTTGCTCGAGTCGATCATCATCGGTACGCGGGCGATATCGGGTTCGCTCATGACGAGGTCGAGGAACCGTCCCATCGCCTCGACCCCGTCGAGCATGCCTTCGTCCATGTTGACGTCGACGACCTGCGCCCCGTTCGCGACCTGTCCTCGGGCAATGTCCAGCCCCGCGGTGTAGTCGCCGCTCTTGATCAGGCGTCGAAACCGGGCGGAACCGGTGACGTTGGTGCGCTCTCCGACGTTGACGAATAGCGACTCGTCGGTGATCTCGAGGGGTTCGAGGCCGGCCAGATACAGTGACCGGCGCACCTCCGGGGGGCGTCTGGGCTCGAGACCGTCCACCCGGTCCGCGATCTCACGGATGTGGTCCGGCGTGGTTCCGCAGCATCCGCCGACCAGGTTGACGAGTCCCCGCCGCGCAAACTCCTCGATGGTGTCGGCCATCGCCTCGGGCGATTCGTCGTATTCGCCGAAGGCGTTGGGCAGCCCGGCATTGGGATGCACGCTGACGTAGGTCGGGGCGATGGCCGCAAGCTCCTCCACGTGCGGCCGGAGCGCCTCGGCCCCCAGGGCGCAGTTCAGCCCCGCGAGGAGCGGGCGGGCGTGCGCGACGGAGTGCCAGAAGGCCGCGCAGGTCTGCCCCGACAGCGTCCTGCCGCTCGCATCGGTGATCGTGGCCGACACCATGAGCGGCAGTTCGGTCCCGCAGGCCTCGAAGGCGCCCCGAATGCCGAACAGTGCGGCCTTGGCGTTCAGGGTGTCGAACGCCGTCTCGATCATGAGCAGGTCGACGCCGCCCTCGATCAGGGCCATGGCAGCCTCGCGGTAGGCGGCGTCGAGTTCCTCGAATCGGACATTGCGGAAGCCGGGATCGGCCACGTCGGGAGAAATGCTGGCCGTCCGGTTGGTGGGACCGAGAACACCGGCCACGAAGCGCGGGCGGTCGGCGTTGCCGTACGCGTCGGCCACGCGTCGCGCGATGCGGGCCGACGCAAGGTTCATCTCGTATACCGCATCCTGCAGGCCGTAGTCGGCCTGGGCGATCCGTGTGGCGGTGAAGGTGTTCGTTTCGATGACGTCTGCGCCAGCGGCCAGGAAGGCGCGATGGATCGACTCCACGACATCGGGGCATGTCAGCGACAACACGTCCCCGTCGCCTTTCAGTGGCAGGTCGTGCCCGCGGAAACGTTCGCCGCGGTAGTCCTCCTCGGTGAGACCGAGGGCCTGTTGCATGGTGCCCGTGGCGCCGTCGAGCAGCAGGATACGGTGTTCCAGGGCCTCGGCGAGAGTGGTATTCATGCGCGTCGTTCGCAGGTCTCGATGCGGCGCCGTGTGCCCGGGCACAGGCACCGAGTGCGTTCCCGTCGACACGCCGACCGTCAAGGGCGGAACCATACCCCGCGTGTGCATGAACGCAATGGAAGTTGTTGTGCTGGAAGATGAATTCCCTTCATGCCCGGCGGCGTGCGCCTGGGCCGGCGCCCCGAAGGGTTGCCTTGACGGCCGGCGGGACCGGCGCGAGGGTGCGGGGCAGCTATTCGTACCGCGTC
The DNA here is from genome assembly GCA_965248075.1 of Candidatus Azotimanducaceae bacterium. Lineage (GTDB taxonomy): Bacteria > Pseudomonadota > Gammaproteobacteria > Pseudomonadales > Azotimanducaceae > VXNE01. The sequence continues at coordinate 1,081,849 of CBDFIL010000002.1, forward strand.
GGGGCGCCAGGGAGCAGGTCAAGGCGTCGGGCAGGTTCCGGGTGTAGCGGCAGTCGGCTGGCGGGCGAGGTGGGAAGGTCTTCTATGGAACGTGATCCTATAAATAGGTCGTTTGTGGCATGAAATAGGGAATAATGTTGGTCTAAAGGCAATATACGGCCTATTGAGAGAAACTTGTTATATAGGTAATATCTGGCATGTAATACAACATATATCTATTTAAGAGGCTATATATGGCTGATAGAGTAAATAATAGTGGCCTGACGTCTCGATTACTCCGGGTGGAACTCGGAGCCCGCTTGGCTCGCCACCGCCTGGCGAGGAACGTGACGCAGCAGGCGCTCGCCGAGAGCGCGGGGATCGGACTGCGGACGCTACGGCGTGTGGAAGCGGGAGAGCCGAGCAGCGTCGACAGCGTCCTGCGCGTCGCGCTGGCGCTCGGGCTCGCGGACGGGCTGCTGAGCGGCATTCCGGAGCAGGAGGTCCGACCGATCGAACGAGTGGACTCCCGGGGCCGGGAACGTCGCCGCGCTCGGGCACCCAAGACGCGCATGCCGGAGGAGCCCTGGTCGTGGTCGGAAGAACGGAATGACTGACGCGAGCGTCATGCTGTGGGGCCGTCGCATCGGGGCGGTCTCCTGGGACACGAGGCGGGGAATCGGAGTCTTCCAGTACGACCCGCGCTTCTTCAGGGCGGGGATCGAGGTCTCTCCGATCACCATGCCCGTGCGGGAGGCGCCCTACACGTTTCCGGGGCTTGGCCGCGAAGCGTTCAAGGGCTTGCCGGGCCTCTTGGCCGACGCGTTGCCGGACCGCTTCGGCAATGCGCTGATCGATGTGTGGCTGGCGGAGACCGATCGCGCCGCGGAAGACTTCAGCCCGGTGGATCGGCTCTGCTACATCGGCAGGCGAGGCGTCGGCGCGCTCGAGTTCGAACCGGGACTGCGGCGCCGGGACCGGCGTCGCAAGCTCGAGATCGGCCTGTTGGTCGATCTGGCGAATCGGGCGCTCGAAGAGCGGGGCCGCTTGGCCGGGCGGCTCGGCGGGCAGGACGACACAGTGGCGTTGGAGGACATCCTCAGCGTGGGTACCTCCGCGGGTGGCGCCCAGGCGAAGGCGGTGCTGGCCTGGAACCGCGAGACGGGCGAGTTCCGGTCCGGGCAGGTGGAAGCCGGGGACGGGTTCGAGGACTGGCTCCTCAAGTTCGACGGTATCGCGGGCAGCCAGGATCGCGAACTGTCGGACCCGCAGGGGTACGGTCGGATCGAGTACGCCTACTACCTGATGGCCCGCGCAGCCCGGATCGAGATGTCGGAGTGCCGGCTGCACCACGAAGGCCGGCGGAGCCACTTCATGACCCGGCGCTTCGACCGCGACTCGCAGGGACGCAAGATCCACATGCAGACGTTCGGGGCGTTGCGGCACTTCGACTACAACGCGGCCGGCGCCTACGGCTACGAGCAGGTGATGCAGACGATCCGGGCGCTCGGGCTCGGCATGTCGGTGGTGGAGGAGCAGTACCGGCGCACGGTGTTCAACGTCGTTGCCCGCAACCAGGACGATCACGTCAAGAACATCGCGTTCCTGATGGACCGCCGCGGCGCGTGGCGCCTTTCGCCCGCGTACGATGTGGCGTACGCGCACAATCCGCGGGGCCTCTGGACAAGCGCGCACCAGATGAGCCTGGCGGGCAAGCGGGACGGGTTCGAACGCACTGACCTGGAACGCTTCGCGGAGAGTTCCGGCCTCAGGAAAACGGTCGCGGCCCGCGTGGTCGGTCAAGTGCTCTCGGCGGTCGCCCTGTGGCCGCGGTTCGCGGCGGAAGCGGGGGTAGAGGAGGAGGTTGTCCGGCGGATCGGAACGGCGCACCGCGTTCGACTGGGCTGACGGTGGGCGGCGGCAGCCGGGTGCAGGTCCCCGCTCGAAGAGTCCGTCCGGCTTCTCCGGATTCGGGATCTCTCGGACAGCGCCTGGCTCGGCGGCGACGTCGAACGTGCTTTCCGGTAATATACCCGAGCGTTTTGGTCGGGTATGTTTGGACGTCGTCATGATCGACATCTCCGAGGCTGCGCAGGGCTATCTGCAGGAACTGCTGTCGAAGCAGGAGGAAGGTTGCGCAATCCGCATCTTCGTGGCGCAACCGGGCACGCCCCACGCCGAGACCTGCATTGCCTACTGTCGCCCGGGCGAAGCCGCGGAGGACGACGTGCCCGTCGAGTACGACGCGTTCACCGCATACTTCGAAAAACGTAGCGAACTGTACCTGGTGGACGCCGCGGTCGACTTCCAGGAAGACCGCATGGGCGGCCAGCTCACGATCAAGGCGCCCAACGCGCGCACCCCCAGCGTGGGGCCGGACTCACCGCTGGAGGACCGCGTCAACTACGTCCTCTACAACGAGATCAATCCCGGTCTCGCCGCGCACGGCGGCATGGTCACGCTGGTCGAGATCGTCGAGGGCGATACGGCGGTGCTGCAGTTCGGCGGCGGCTGCCAGGGTTGCGCGGCGGTGGACATCACCCTCAAGCAGGGCGTCGAGACCGCGCTTCTCGAGCAGATTCCGGACCTCGCCGCCATCCGGGACGCCACCGACCACACGGTCACGGAGCACGCCTACTACCGCTGAGGGGATGAGGCGCCTCGGCCCGACCGTGTTGAAGGGGTCGGCTCCCCGTGCGGCCCCGAGACGTCTCACCCGGCGCGTTCGAGCCCCATTCGCTGCACGAGCATGTCGCCGAGCCGTCCGGCCATCTCCAGGAGCAGCGCCTCCGTCTCCGGCCAGCCGATGCAGGCATCCGTGATGGAGACGCCGTAGCTCAGTTCCTTGCCAAGCTTCTGGCTGCCTTCGAGGAGGTTGCTCTCGAGCATGACGCCGATGATGGACCGGTTGCCGTTCTCGATCTGCGCGACCACGTCGCGGGCCACCGCGGGCTGGTTGCGGTGGTCCTTGTTCGAGTTGGCGTGGGAGCAGTCGACCATGATGTTCTCGGGCAGGTGCGCCCGCCGAAGTTCCGCCTCGCACGCGCGGATCGCCTGCTCGTCGTAGTTCGGCCCGGCGTGCCCGCCCCGCAGCACGATGTGCGCCAGGTCATTGCCGCGCGTGTGGATGACCGCAACCTGGCCGGACTGGTTGATGCCGAGAAACCGGTGCGGCTTGGTCACCGAGTTCAGCGCGTTGATCGCGACGTCGAGGGAACCGTCCGTGCCGTTCTTGAAGCCGATCGCCGAGGACAGTCCGGACGCCATCTCCCGATGGGTCTGCGACTCCGTGGTGCGCGCGCCGATGGCGGACCATGCGATCAGGTCATGCAGGTATTGCGGCGTGATGGGGTCGAGCGCCTCCGTCGACAGCGGCAGGCCGAGCGCGCCGATGTCGACCAGCAGCCTACGCGCGATGCGAATGCCGTCCTCGATGTGGAAGGAGTCGTCGAGATGAGGGTCGTTGATCAGCCCCTTCCAGCCGACCGTGGTGCGCGGCTTCTCGAAGTACGCGCGCATCACCACGAACAGGCTGTCCCGGGTCCGGTCCGCCACCTCCTTCAGGCGATGGGCGTATTCGAGTGCGGCGTCCACATCGTGAATGGAGCAGGGTCCGACGACGACGAGCAGGCGGTGGTCCCGCCGTTCGAGGATGTTGCGCACCTGACGGCGCGCGTCGGCGACCGTGTCGGTGACCGCTTCCGGCGCCGGCAGAGCGGCCTTGACCGCATAGGGTGTCGGCAGGACCTCGTTCGCGAGCACGTTGAGATTCTCCGTCTGTCTTTGCATGGCACCCTCTTAGAAAACAAAAACCCCGACGGCGGCTGCCTGTCGGGGTTCTGGCGAGAGGCAGCCTGCGCCGCCCCTCGATGGACCGAGTGCGCCGCTCTAGCGGGGCCAATAGCCAAACCAGCAGCCCGTGCGGCGTTCGATGCACGTACGCCGGTCGGGCAGGGTCTGGCGATTCGACTCGGTCTTGGTCATGGCGCGCGGATTGTGGGGGGTCGCCCGAGAAAAAGCAACAGCGGCGCGATACCATAGACCGCGCAGGCTTGCCGTCTCCGGGCCTTGACGATCCGGAGGGTTTGGCCTGCCGTCGGTCTGAAAGCGCTCCGGACATCCCGGCCGGGCCGAGGCCCGTCGGTCCCAACAGCTTCCACAGGAGTCCTGCAGGCGGAATGGACAGCGCAACGCAGCGCGGCAAGATCGGCTTTGTGAGTCTCGGCTGTCCGAAGGCGCTGACGGACACCGAGCGTATCGTCACGCAGCTCAGGACGGACGGCTACGAGACGACCGCGAGCTACGAAGACGCCGATGTCGTGGTCGTCAACACCTGCGGCTTCATCGACAGTGCGATCGACGAGTCTCTCGATGCCATTGCCGAAGCCATGCAGGCCAACGGCCGGGTCATCGTCACGGGCTGCCTCGGCGCCAAAGGCGACATCGTCCGCGACACGTACCCGGACGTGCTCGCCGTGACGGGTCCACACGCCTATGCGGAAGTCGTGAGCGCCGTGCACGACGCGGTGCCGCCGCCGCCGTTCGACCCGTACCTGTCGCTCGTTCCCGACCACGGCATCAAGCTGACGCCCCGGCACTACGCCTACCTGAAGATCTCGGAGGGCTGCAACCACAAGTGCAGCTTCTGCATCATCCCGAGCATGCGCGGCAAGCTCGTCTCGCGGCGCATCGGGGACATCCTGACGGAGGCGGAGTCGCTGGCGGCCGCGGGCGTGAAGGAGTTACTGGTGATCGCGCAGGACACCTCGGCATACGGCGTGGACATCCGCTACCGTACCGACTTCTGGCACGGCCGCCCGTTTCGCTCGAACCTGGTCACGCTGTGCGAGCACCTCGGGGAGTTGGTTCCCTGGGTGCGCCTGCACTACGTCTACCCGTATCCGCACGTCGACGACCTGATCCCGCTCATGGCCGACGGTCGCCTTCTGCCCTACCTCGATATACCGCTGCAGCACGCTTCGCCCCCGGTGCTGCGCGCCATGCGGCGGCCGGCGGCGGCCGACCGGACGCTCGAGCGCATTCGGCAATGGCGCGAGGCGGTGCCGGAACTGACGCTGCGCAGCACGTTCATCGTGGGCTTCCCCGGGGAAACGGACGCCGATTTCGAAGTACTGCTCGAGTTCCTCCGCGAAGCACGGCTCGAGCGGGTAGGGTGTTTCGCGTATTCCGATGTCGAGGGCGCTTCCGCCAACGCCCTGCCGGACCACGTGCCCGAGGACGTGAAACACGATCGCCTCGAGACATTGATGACCCTGCAGGCCGAGATCAGCCTCGCCGGCCAGCGCGCCCGGATCGGGCGGACCGTCGATGTCCTCATCGACGAAGCCGGCGAAAACGGCGGTACCGGCCGGACGACCGGCGACGCGCCCGAAATTGATGGCGTGGTGTACGTCGACGGGGCCGTGACAGCCGGGGAGTGGGCACGCGTCCAAGTGACCGATGCGGACACGCACGACCTCTTCGGCAAGGTCGTCGTGTAGGGTCCCACGGCTAATTTGTTCTCCGGTTGGTTGACGACATTCGCAGGGTGTTGCGAGTCATGCGGAGGTAGTCGAAGACGCGGCGGGGATTGCGGTTGAGGCGGCGCATGGCGGCGGCGACGCAGTCGTCGGTGTGGGAACGGATGACGCCGATGGCGAAGCGTCGCAGGCGGGTGGTGTTTTCGGGGCCGTGGCCGGTTCGGATGCGCAGGCGGTCCTCGTCGAAGGCGTTGTCGAGGATGTTGTGGACGGACTCGACCTTCCAGTGGCCGCGGTTGAGTTGGAGCAGGCGCCGGGCGTCGGCGGTGTCGGGGCCGTGGCTGGTGATGCCGAGGGCGCATTCGACCGAGTGCTTGCGGGACTTCTTGACGACGGCGGTGCGCTCGACGAGGAAGGCCTGTCCGACGTGGGGGAAGGTCAGGTGGCCGTTGAGGCGGGCGGTGGTCCAGATGGCGCGGCTTTCGAGGCGCCCGTGCTCAAGGGAGAAGGGCTCGCGGAAGTCGGGCTCGCCGCGCCGTGCGAAGAACAGCCGGAGGTCGTCGAGCAGGGTCGGCTGGTTGCCCTTGGCGGTGAATACGAAGTGGGCGCCGCGGTCGTGGAGGAAGTCGGCGAGCTTGCGCTGGGTGAGCAGGGCGTCGGCGGTGAAGGTCTTGCCGGCGAAGTCGAGTTCGAGGCCTTCGAGCATGGGGACGACGGTTCCGATTTCGTTGGTGCGCTTGGTCTCGTCGTCGGCGCCGAGCGGGAGGCGGTCGACTTTTTTTGGGTGAGGGTGACGCCGTCGCGCTGGCCGACGGCGCCGAGGATGTGGACCTGGCACTGGTTCTCGCCGATCTTGCCGGTGGCGGGCTTGGCATCGCCGTTGGCGGCGCGGGCCTCCGCCTGCGGCGCGCGGGCGTCAGTATAGATGGCGTTGCGCATGGTCTTGCCGTCGATGGCGATGGCGTCGTCGGCGTTGCCGCGGGCGGCGTCGAAGCGCCGCAGGGCGCGGTCGAGCTGGTCGGGGTCGACGCGTACCAGAACGTCGCGGATGACGTATTCGCTGGGCACCTCGTAGCGGCCGCCGCGGTGCCGGCAACGGAACCGCTCGCGGGCGCGCGGCGACAGGTCGGCGGCCCATTCGGCCATGGCCTTGTAGCCGCACGCGCCGCACAGCGTGGCGCCGGCGGCGATGGCGAGCACGACGGTCAGCGGATGGCGCCGGCCCTGGCGGCGGCGCGGGTCGTCGATGTCGGCGAAGTGGTCGGGCAGGGAACGCATGGTGTCGGCGGAGATCATGGCCTTCGGGCCTCCGTGGCGGTCGATGGGGTGGAGTGCGGGCCGGGTCAGGCGCGCCCGCGCGGCGGCGACCAAGGGGCGGACGAAGACCAGCTTCGGCGCGGCCGGGGCGGCGCTGTAGCCGCCGCGCACGCGACGGAAGCCGCGCGTGCGTCCGACGCAGGTCCAGTTCGCGGCGCGGTACACCGTGCCGCGGAAGCGCGCCGGATCGACGAAGGTCTCCAGCAGCACGAGCGGGTGGCCGAAGCGTGCCGGCCAGTCCGCCGCCAGCCGCCGTTCGCACAGCGCCAGCACCCGCGAGCCCAGATTCGGCACGCGCCAGCCCGGCAGGATCAGGAAGCGGCTATTGTTGGCGAGCAAGTGCTGGCGGTCGTACTGCGTGCGAAAGTCCCAACCGATCCAGCGGTCGCGGGCGCCGCACTTCAGCGCCGGCGCCGAGAAGCCGATCAGCGCCACCCACCGGTCGCGCCAGCGCGCGGCGTACCACAGCGTTTCGCCGATCTTCGGCGGCGCCCCCAGGTAGTGGTGCGCCGCCATCAGCTCCCGATAGCGCCCTTCCGCCGCCGCCGTCACCGGCTCCACGGCAACCTCGCCCAACTCCACTCCGCCCCCGGTTCCGCATCAAACTGCGGGCGTTTCTACACCGGTTCGGCGCGGATGTCCAGCATTCCACCTAACCCGTTCTTTCCGCTCGCCTTCCCCGGGTGGACCAATTCGCCCTGTGTAGGGTCCGCGGGCCCCCTGCGGCACAGCCGCGCTGTGGTATTCTCGCGGGCTTTCCCGGCCGCTCTGCGAGCGTGCACTCCGAGCGGCGGCAAGGAGCCGAGACATGTGGTATCTGCTTGAAGATTTCCTCGAGCAACCGCTCGCGATGAAGGCGTTCCTCCTCGTGGGCTGGCTCTGCATGGTCATCATGGTGTCGAGTTTCGTCGCGTCCGTGTTCGGGGGCGGGTAGGGCGCCCGCGGGCACGCATGTGGCTCTCGTCACTCACGGATGACCAACGCCGGGCGCTGCTCGGACTCGCCCATAACGTCGTCGTGTCCGATGGCCTCCTCGACCCCAACGAGGAGGTCATGCTGGACGAGTTCAAGCGCGAGATGGAACTGCATCCCGCCACGGAGTCGGACTACCTGGAACTCGACGGTATCGACGCCACCTTCCGGAGCCGGAGCACGCGCGCCATCGCCATGCTCAACCTCCTCCGGCTCTGTTACGTCGACGGTGCGTTCGAGATCGAGGAAGAATGCCTGCTGCAGGAAATCGGCGAGGCGTTCGGAATCGACGGAGACGAGTTCCTCCTGATGAACAACTGGGTCAAGCGCCTGGTCGCCCTGGAGAAGGAAGCCCGGACCTTCATGCACTCGTGACGGCGCACGTCAGGGAATCAGTCAGGGGCAGTCAGTCTCAGGATAAGCACCGCCGCCACCGGGCTCGAGCGGGCCGTCACCGGCCGAGCAGCACGTGTTTCGCCTCGTTGAGCGTCGCGGCCAGGTAGGTCGAGCCGCCGCGGTCCGGATGCAGCTTCTGAATGAGGCGCCGATGCGCCTCGACGATTTCCTCTCTGGTAGCGCGCGCGTCGAGTCCGAGCACTTCCAGCGCTCGTTCCCGGGTCATGTCACCGTCCGGCCCGGACCGATCCCGTCCGGCAACGTCCTCCCAGCCCGGATGCACCCGCTCCAGGTAACTGTCCAGCAGACGGACCGAGTCGGGATCGCCGAAGGCGGCCCGCAATGCCCGGAGTTCCTCGAGGGCCAGGTCCGAGAGGGAGCGCCCGGCGAAGGCGCCGGCGAGCACCTCGCCGTCCATGCGCCCGGATGCGTGGTGCAGGATCATCCTGAGTTCGCCGGTCGCCACCTCCGATTGTTCCGGAGCGGAAGGCGAGTCCGCGGCGCCGGCCGGCCCCGCCGCGAACGTCTGGCCGGCCAGGGGCATGACGCGCCGCAGCAGCGGCAGGAAGCGTAACAGCGACAGGGCCCGGCGCAGGAATGGGAATACCGCGGCGCCGGCGGCGACGAGCCAGTGCATGCGCCCGGTCGCGGCCAGGACAGCGAGTCCGATGACCAGCACGACCGCCGCGGTCGTGAGCAGCATCGACCCCTTGCGCGGCTGCGTCTTCGTCCACAGCATGCGTACCAGCAGCACGAAGGCCACACCGGCCAGCACGGCCACCAATACGACGATCATCGGTCCAGCTGCTGCAGGAGGCGGCTCGCGAGGGGACTTGCGAGGGTCTCGGCCAGGCCCTCCCGCCCGCGGGCGGCGTAGGCCGCCACGGCGCGCAGCAACTGCCGCAACTCGTCCGCACTGCCGGACCGAAACGGGACATGGGCACCCCGCGAAATGCGGGCCAGTTCGCCAAAGACACGCCTCGCGGTCGGATCCGCGCCTTCCTGGAACAGGAACATGCGTACTCCGTAGACCGCCAGCTGGCCGGCGGCGGCGGCAGCCGCCACCGGGTCTTCCTCGAAGCTATCGCCCACGAAGACCAGCGCCCGCACGGGCATGGCGGCGGCTTCCCGGCGCGCATGTTCCATGACGCGCACGATCTGCGTGCGACCACCGAGGCAACCTACGCCGAGCATCGTGGCAAGGAGGGCGCCAGGCGTCGCGTTCCAGCTCGAGTGGTGGAAGTCGGCGATGCCTCGGAAGTAGACCAGTTGGACGGCCAGATCGCCGCTGTCGCGCGCGGCGCCAAAGAGCTCCGCGTGCAGGGAACAGGCAAGATCCCAGGTGGGCGCGCGGCTCGCCGTGGCGTCCATGGCGAAGATCAGACGCTGCGTTCCCGACGGCACGGGTGGATGGGTCGCGTGCGCATCGGCAAGGAAGCGATCGACCGCACTGCCGGTCTTTCGTGCCGCGGGAACTTTTTTCGAAGGTTTTGCCATCAAGGGGGGACAGCGCGCCGGAACGGTCCTATCATGCCAATGACCGATTGGCCATGGAAACACTCGATTTGGAAGAAGCCGACACAATAGAGTGGCTTGAGCAACTCAGGGTGGAACATCGGGATCTGGACGAAGTCATCGAGTATCTGATTGAGAGTCGTCATCACGACCTCATGAAGATCCAGCGGCTGAAGAAGCGCAAACTGCGCTTGAAGGACATGATCAGCCGCCTGGAGAGCGAACTCATCCCGGACCTCGATGCGTGACCCCAAGGAAGTCGCTCACCGTCGCCATCTCTTCCCGCGCCCTGTTCGACCTCGACGAGAGTAACCGCGTCTACGAGGAAAAGGGCCTCGAAGCCTACCGCCAGTACCAGATAGAGCGGGAGAACGTGCCGCTAGACCCGGGGGATGCCTTCCCCTTCGTACGCAAACTCCTGAATATCAACAAGCTTCTCGACACGTCCGCGGTCGAGGTCATCCTGCTCTCGCGCAACACCGCGGACACCGGGCTGCGCATCTTCAACTCCATCCGCGAACACCGGCTCGACATCACCCGCGCCGCCTTCAGCGGCGGCCTGAGCCCCTATCGATACGTGCATGCCTTCGATTGTGACCTGTTCCTGTCCACGGAGCCGGACGACGTGGCGCGGGCCCTTGAGAGCGGCGCGGCCGCGGCCACGCTGCTCGGCACGGGGCCGCGCGGCACGGACGATTCCGACGAACTGCGCATCGCTTTCGACGGTGACGCCGTACTGTTTTCCGACCAGGCGGAACGGATATTCCAGGAGAGTGGGGTCGAGGCCTTCGGGGAGAGCGAAGCGGCGGCCGCGGACCAGCTGCTTGCGGGAGGGCCGTTCAAGGCCTTCCTCGGTGGGCTGCACGCCCTGCAGCGGCAGTTCCCCCAGGACGCATGCCCCATTCGCACCGCCCTCATCACCGCCCGGGGAGCGCCGGCGCACGAGCGCGTCATCAAGACGCTACGCGCCTGGGACATACGTCTCGACGAGAGCCTGTTCCTCGGCGGGCGCGACAAGACGGGCTTCCTGCAGGCGTTCGGCGCGGACGTGTTCTTCGACGACCGCATGCAGAACTGCGAGAGCGCAAGCCGGCACACCGCCGCTGGGCACGTACCCCACGGCGTCGTGAACGTGCGTGCCGGCGACGGGGCTCACGACGCAGGTTGAGAGGCAGAGGACGGACGCCGCCTCACTCCGCCGGGCGGTACCAGATGGACGAACTCCACGCCCGCTCCTGGTGGGTGGCGGGCAGGTCCGGATTCGGTTCCATGCCAAGACGCAGCGCATCCCAGGTGGACCAGCGACAGCTCGGGTTTTCCAGCACCCGCACGTAGTAGAAGGCCCGCTCGGATGCGTCGAAGTCAGGGTCGGTCCAGACCGTCTCGAGCTGGGTCGCTCCCTTGTCGCGGGTGATCGAGCAATCGACCAGGTTCACGCGAGCGCCGTTGTCGCCGCAGCGGTGCGTCTCGGGGTCCGGCGCCAGGCCGTCCGAGCAGACCGCGTCGTAGACGCGCTCCTGCGCCATGCCCCCCGCGAGCCACCCCTTGACGACCTGCGCGCGCTGCAGCCATCCGGACGCCGGGTCCCGCATGGCCTGGATCAGGAAGCTCGGCGCGCCCGCGCCGCCTGCAGGGAGCATGCCTCCCATCGGAACGCCTTCGAGATAGCCCACCGACACCGGGTCGGACGCGTTCGAGAGCGCCTGCGCCAGGCCGAATCCGCCGAAAAACCGTACCTGGATCCGCGGCCCGGACGTGGCGAACGATTCGCGGCGGCGCATGGCATCGTAGATCGCCGCCCGGGAGTTCTCCTCGGCCCAAACGGCCGCCAGTCCGCCGGTCCCGTGGGTGGCCTCCCGCGGTGTCCAGAACCCTTCCCAGGAGTCCCGGTCCGGCCCGTACGCGGAGCCGCGTGACTGCGGCGTGTTCGTCCGGCCGGTGAAGTGCCGGTTCTCCTCGAACGAAGCGGCTGTCACATGGCTGTCGCTCGCCGCCACGACGCCCAACTGGTAGGGGTTGACGCCGATCCGCTCCTCGAACTCGAGGCCCGTCTTGAGCGCCTCGCGGAGGTAACCGCCCTTGAAGACCGAGACCGGGTTCGTGTTGTTCACCCGGTCGAGGTAGTAGCGGACGATCTGGAAGTCCGCCCACTCGTCGTTCGGCGACAGCGATGGGTGCGTCTCGGACGTCCCCTTGATCTGCGTGATCTCCGCCACCGGCTCGTTGCGCATCCGTGCGGCCGCGAACTCCGCGTCGATCGGCTCGCCCTGCCAGGTGGTCTCCATGAAGGCCAAGCCGTCGCTCTGGTTCATGTTGTGGGGGATGGCCATGCCCTCGATACCGGCCGCGCGCTGCTCGTCCAGCCAGGCCCAGAGGTCCGCGGGGTCGGCAGAGTCCCGCTGGCTGAAGGGCCGCTCCGGCGCCCGGGCACGGAAAATCACGTTCCTGTGCAGGTGGCGCCTCCCGGGGGAGGGCGTGTATTCGTAACCGATCAGGGCCGTGAACGTGCCGGGATCGTCGTGCCGGTCGGCGGATTCGACGATCCTGGCCCACGCGGCAGCGATCACTTCGGGGCGCGAAACCTCGCTATCGCCGAGGAACTTGCTCAGTTCCCGCAGGAAAGCGAAGTACTCCGAGGTGGACTGGCCCTCCGGCGGCAGGATGCGGTCGGTGTCCCGGTGCCCGTACGTGATGCTCCCGGGCTCGATCAGGAACGCGTGTACGCCGAGGTAGTAGGCGTGATCCGTCACGGCCAGGAAGTCGAGGGGCGCCCCGGACAACCGCACGGTCTGGCCGGACGGGTGCGGGATGGGTTCGCCCTTGGCGAACAGGTAGGCTTGGTCCGGCGTCGTGCGGACGCTGCCCATGAACGCATCGTGGGAGTACATGGTGTGAATGTGCAGGTCGCCGAAGAGCGCCGACCGGGCGGGCGGCGCGGCGTCGTCCGCCGCGATACCGGTGGATAGGGCCGCCGCTACCGCGAGCGCGCCGACGGTGGAGTGGTTCCACCACGTTTCCATGATGCTTCCCCGCAGGATCGAATGCCTATGGTGCACCATGGCCGGGAGATTGCCAACGCATGCCGGGAACAGGCCCGGCCCGGGGCGGCGTCCGAGATCCTCAATATGTTCCCGACTCCCGGGATTTGAAAGGCCTAAGCAGGTTGCGTTATAAGGGCCGGGTGAAGCTCCAGCAACTCCGGTACATCTGGGAGGTCTCGCAGCACGGGCTGAACGTCTCTGCGACCGCGCAGGCCCTGTACACGTCCCAGCCAGGCATCAGCAAGCAGATACGTCTGCTCGAGGACGAACTGGGCGTCGAGATCTTCACGCGCAGCGGCAAGCACCTGACACGGATCACCCCCGCCGGCGAGATGATCCTCGAACTCGCCGAGAACATCCTCCATCAGGTGGACAGCATCAAGCAGGTGGCCCAGGAGCACCGCAACGAACGCCGCGGCAGCATGTCCATCGCCACGACCCACACCCAGGCGCGGTACGCGCTGCCGCCCGTGATCGAGGCGTTCCGCGCGGAGTATCCCGAAGTCACGCTGCACATGAACCAGGGTACGCCCACGCAGATCGCCGAACTCGCGTCGACGGGCAAGGCCGATTTCGCCATCGCAACGGAGGGCATGGAGCACTTCAAGAACCTGGTGATGATGCCGTGCTACGAATGGAACCGGGCCATCGTGGTGCCGGTCGGCCACCCGCTTGCGGGCCTCGAGCATGTCTCCCTCGAGGACGTGGCGGCGCAGCCCATCGTCACCTACGTGTTCGGCTTTACCGGCAGGTCGCGCCTCGACGAAGCGTTCGCAGCGGCCAGCCTCACGCCCAACGTGGTGTTCACCGCCACGGACACGGACGTGATCAAGACCTATGTCCGACTCGGGCTCGGTATCGGCATCATCGCGGCGATGGCCTACGATCCCGAGCGGGACACGGACCTCGTCGCGATCGACGCGAGCCACCTGTTCCTGCCCAGCCGCACGTACATAGGGTCGCGCAAGGACACTTTCATGCGTCGCTTCATGCTGGACTTCATGGGGCTCTTCGCAAAGCACCTGACGCCGGAACTCGTGCGTGCGGCCTTCGCCACGAGCGACCGCATCGCGCGGGAAGACCTGTTCGCGGAAATCGAGTTGCCGACGCGCTGATCGCGCAGGCCGCGCGCGCCCCGTCCCGACGCGGTGTCAGATGAGATCGAGATCCGGGTTTGCACGCAGCAGTTCCTGCGCTTCCTCGAGGTCTGAGCGCGCGCGTTCGGACGGCGCCTTCTCAGAGCCTGGATTCTCACCACCGAGGACCTCTCGAACGAACTTTAGGTATACGGTGTATACATCTGTTTTAGTAGCGTTTTCCACGACAAAAAACGGGGCCAGGTCGACTCCGTGACGACGCGCGATGCGCATGCCCTCGGAGCTCTCGTCGCGTTCGTCGGCAACCACGATCCGGTCGATGCGGGAGAGCAGACCAGTGCGCTCGAGACGCGCCTCGACCTCGCGGCACTTCGCGCACGGCGCGCCGGAGGCGAGGACCTTCTTGACGAAGGTAATGTGCATCGCTTCAGGCGACGGCTTTCACCGGGACCAGGTTCTGCGCGTGCAGGCCGCATTCCTTGTCCGTGTCGTTCTCCCACCACCAGCGCCCTTCGCGCTCGTGCTGATGCGCGGCGATGGCGCGGGTGCACGGCTCGCAGCCGATGCTCCGCATGCCCTGGTCATGCAGGGGGTTGTACGGCACGTCGTTGGCGCGGATGTACGCCCACACGTCAGCGGAGGTCCAGCTTGCCAGCGGGTTGAACTTGGTGAGCGTACGCGCCGGCGTCGAGAACGCCGTATCCGACTGTTCGGCGGGCAGCAGCACCCGGGTAACGCTCTGGTCCTGCCGCTGGCCGGTGATCCAGGCGTCGAGACCCAGGAGCTTGCGCCGCAACGGTTGAATCTTGCGCACGGCGCAGCACTCGCCGTGGCCGTCGCGGTAGAAACTGAACAGGCCCTTGTCGCGCACGAGCGTCTCGACTGCCGCCGCGTCCGGCATCACCAGTTCGATGGCGATGGCATAGCGTTCGCGCACGGTCTCGAGGAACCGGTACGTCGCCGGGTGCAGACGCCCCGTGTCGAGGGAGAACACCGGCACCCGCGGCCCGAGAATCCGGCTTGCCATGTCGACCAGGACGACGTCTTCGGCGCCGCTGAAGGAAATGGCGATGCGGTCGACGTCAAAGCGCCCGAAGGCATCCTCGAGGACCTTCTCCGGAGCCGTCGGCGCATACGCGTCGGCGGCGTTGTTGCTGTGCATGCGTCCGTCTCGGGAACCGGGGAGGGTGGAGCCTAGCAACGCGCGGCCAACGAAAAAAATACTGTATCGGCATATGCTTAGGGAAGCTCTGATAAATCAGGGTTTCCTTGGCACCGTGGACCGTCGGAGGGTCGCTTGAAAGTCCTTTGCCTGGATCTCGAGGGCGTCCTGGTGCCGGAAGTCTGGCCGGCCGTGGCGCACGCCACACGGATCGCGGCGCTGCAGAAGACGACGCGGGACATTCCCGTCTACGCCGACCTCATGGCGCTGCGCCTCGACGCCCTGGCGCGCCACGACGTGTCGATGCGCGACATCGAGCGGACCATCGAGTCCCTCGGCCCGCTGCCGGGCGCGCGGGACTTCCTTGGCTGGGCGCGGCGCCGGTTCCAGGTCGCGATCCTCTCCGATACGTTCTACGAGTTCGGCATGCCGCTCATGGCGAAGCTCGACTTTCCGCTCCTGCTGTGTCATCGCCTGATCGTCGAGGACGATCGCATCACGGGCTACCGCCTGCGCCAGGACAACCCCAAGGTCGCCGCCGTTGCCGCGTTCCGGTCCCTCGGTTACGAGGTGGCGGCGGTCGGCGACTCCTACAACGACATCGGCATGCTGCGCGCGGCAGACAGCGGCTACTTCTTCCGGGCGCCGAAGCAGGTGGCGGATGTTCATGCGGACATCCCCTGCGTCGAGAGTTACGAGGAGTTGAGGGCGGCCCTGACGGCCGCCCTGTAGGGAAGCTCTGATGTATCGGAGCTTCCCGTGCGGCACTTAGGATGTGCCGCCAAGTTCATTGGCGTAAGCCATTGAACTTGTGAGCAAAAACAAAACCGCGCTTTTGTTTTGCGATCCTGATCAAGCCCAGGGAGGGGCTTGATCAGAGGTTCCCTGGCGCCCGTCAACCGTCGCCGCTGGCGCTGCTTGTCGCCCAACCTGACCGACCTGCGAGCCGGCGCCGTTCCACGGCACAGGCTCGTAGTCCCGGACGGCGGGGCTCAGCCGAACTGGGCTTCCTCGGTGGACCCGGCCAGCGCCGTGACGGAGGACTGGCCGCCCTGGATCACGTTCGCCACCTCGTCGAAGTAGCCCGTACCGACTTCCTGCTGGTGACTGACGAAGGAGTAGCCCTTCTCGGTCGCCGCGAATTCCTTCTCCTGCAGTTCCACGTAGGCGGACATCTGCCGGTTCACGTAGTCGCGGGACAACTCGAACATGTTGTACCACATGCTGTGAATCCCGGCCAAGGTGATGAACTGGTAGCGGTATCCCATCGCCGCGAGCTCCCGCTGGAACTTCGCGATGGTCGCGTCGTCGATGTGCGCCTTCCAGTTGAACGACGGCGAGCAGTTGTAGGACAGCATCTGGTCCGGGTACTCGCGGTGGATCGCCTCGGCGAACCGCTTCGCCTCGTCGAGATCGGGCACTGCCGTCTCGCACCAGATGAGATCCGCGTAGGGCGCGTAGGCCAGACCCCGCGCGATCGCCTGGTCGAGGCCGGCGTGCGTGCGGTAGAAGCCCTCCGGCGTCCTTTCGCCGGTCAGGAACGGCTTGTCCCATTCGTCGACGTCGCTCGTGACCATGTCGGCCGCGTTCGCGTCCGTGCGCGCCATGAGGATCGTCGGGACGTCGCAGACGTCCGCCGCCAGCCGCGCGGCGATGAGCTTCTGGACCGCCTCCGTGGTGGGGACGAGCACCTTGCCGCCCATGTGGCCGCACTTCTTCACGGATGCCAGCTGGTCCTCGAAGTGCACGCCGGCGGCCCCGGCCGCGATCATGCTCTTCATCAGCTCGAAGGCGTTCAGCACGCCACCGAATCCTGCTTCGGCGTCCGCGATGATCGGCGCGTAGAAGTCGATACCGTCGTCGACGCCGTTGGCCCACTGAATCTCGTCCGCGCGCCGGAAGGCGTTGTTGATGCGGTTGACGAGGGACGGGACGGAGTTCACCGCGTACAGCGACTGGTCCGGGTACATCGTCTCGGACGTGTTGTTGTCCGCGGCGACCTGCCAGCCGGACACGTAGATCGCCTTGACGCCGGCCTTGACCTGCTGCACGGCCTGACCGCCGGTGACCGCGCCGAGACAGTTGATGTAGTCCTCCGTATGCAGGTACTCCCACAGCTTGTCGGCGCCATGTGCCGCCAACATGCCGCGGTGCGGGATCGTGCCCCGCAGGTTGACCACGTGCTCGGCCGAATAGCCCCGCTTGACATCCTTCCAGCGGGGGTTGGTCCGCCATTCTTCTTCGAGTTCGCGGATCTGTGCCGCGCGTGGCTTTCCGGGGGTGTAGTGCAGTGCCATGTCCGCCTCGTCGGGTTGGAAAGGCGGCGATTCTAAGTGGCTCACCTATAATTAAAAGAGAAACGTGGACAAGTAATATTTTCCGAAATGGAATTGATCTGCGTTGCGGGGCACATCACGCGCCTGGCCCCCGTCAGGGCAGATTCAGCTCCATGCGGATGTGAGGCAGGCCGGCCTCGAGGAAGGTCTGGCCGACCGCGCGGAAACCGGCGGCTTCGTAGAGGCTGCGCGCGTCGACCTGTGCGTTCAGCCACACGGAGCGCTCTCCGCGATCGCGTGCCGCCGCCAGGGCGGCGTCGAGCAGGCGCCGGCCGATGCCGGCCCGCCTGTGCTCGGCGAGAACGGCCACCCTGCCGATCTGGCCGTCCGCGAGCAGCCGGGCGGTACCGATGGTGCGGCCGCCGCGCTGCGCGAGGAAGTGCACCGCATCCGCGTCCCGTCCGTCTCGCTCGAGTTCCTCGGGAACGCCCTGTTCCTCGATGAAGACGGCCCTCCGCACGGACATCAGCGCCTCGCCGTGAGTGCCCCAGGGCACTGCCATGACCTCCACCTCGTCGGGGGCGGAGCCGAGGGTTTCGGCCAGTTCTCGCGCGAGTCCGGTGTATCCCGCCGGGGTGAGCCCCCGCAGGGACTCGCGTGCGTCGGCCGGCAAATCCAGCGCATCGATCAGTGCGGAATAGCCGGCGGCGTCCAGGCGCTCGCCACGGGTCAGCTCCTTGAGCCGCTCGTAGGGTTCGTCCATCCCCGCCCGGCGCATCACAGTCTGTACGGCCTCGGCGAGCACCTCCCAGCTGTCGGCCAGATCGGCATCGAGTCGCTCCGTGTCGACCTCGAGCCGGCCGATGCCCCGCAGCGCGGCCACGATAGCCACCAGCGAGTGCCCGAGGCAGACGCCCACGCTGCGCAGGGCGGTGGAGTCCGACAGGTCGCGCTGCCAGCGCGATACGGCCAGCTTGCCACCGAGATGCGACAGCAGCGCGTTCGCGATCCCGATGTTGCCTTCGGAGTTCTCGAAGTCGATGGGGTTGACCTTGTGCGGCATGGTCGAACTGCCGGTCTCTCCGGCAACCTTGCGGCTTCTGAAGTAACCCAGGGAGATGTATCCCCACATGTCGCGGTCGAAGTCGAGCAGAACCTGGTTGAAACGCGCGAGGGCGTCGAAATACTCGGCGATGTAGTCGTGCGGCTCGATCTGCGTGGTGTACCCGTTGTGGTCGAGGCCGAGCCCGCGCACGAAGTCCGCTGCGACGGCTGGCCAGTCGGCGTCGGGGAACGCGGCGAGATGCGCGTTGTAGTTCCCGACCGCCCCGTTCGCCTTGCCGAGGATGCGGACGTCCTGCAACGTCGCAAGCTGGCGTGCAAGGCGGGTGGCAAAGACCGCGAACTCCTTGCCCACCGTGGTGGGTGACGCGGCCTGCCCGTGCGTGCGAGCCAGCATGGGCACGTCCGCGTTGGCAGCCGCGAGGCCGCGGACCGTCCCGACCAGGTCGCGCATCGCCGGCGCCATGACTTCGTCGCGCGCCCGCTGCAGCATCGTCGCGTAGGCGAGGTTGTTGATGTCCTCCGACGTGCAGGCGAAGTGCACGAACTCCGTGTAGGCCGAGAGACCGTCGATTGCGGCGATCCGCCCCTTGACGAAGTACTCCACGGCCTTGACGTCGTGGTTGGTCCGGGCCTCGATGCCGCGTATGTGCTCCGCGTCCGCCACGGTGAAGTCGCGGTACACGGACCGGCAGGCGGCCTTGCGGTGCGCGTCCGGCACGGGCAGTTCGATGATGGCCGGCGTGTTCGCCAGATGCAGGAACCACTCGATCTCGACCCGCACGCGCGCGCGCATCAGGCCGAACTCGGAGACGAGCGGCGCCAGCGGCGCGACCCGCGCGCGGTAGCGCCCGTCGAGCGGCGAAACGGCGGTCAGGGACGACAGCTCCATCGGGGCCTCGGGTGTTGCTCTGGTGTTGGAAGGGACGAACGATCGGAAGGGGCCATGGGCGGGTTATCCGTCCGCGCCACCGACAGCGACGATCACGCCCCCGCCGAGGCAGCGCTCGCCATCGTAGAAACAGACGTACTGTCCGGGGGTGACGGCACGCTGAGGGCGCTCGAAGACCACGCGAACCCCGTCACCGTCGGCTTCCACCAGGCACGCCTGATCCGGTTGCCGGTAGCGCGTCTTGGCGTGGCAGCGTCGCGGCAGCTCCGCCGGTGCGAGCCAGTTGAGGCCGGTCGCGACGAGACTGCGGCTGAGGAGGTGCCGTTCGTCCTGGCTGACGACCAGTTCGTTCTCACGAAGCCGCTTGGCGACGACATACCACGGTGCTTCCCGATATCCGGCGCGTCCGCCGATGCCCAGCCCCTGGCGCTGTCCCAGGGTGAAGTACGCAAGCCCCCGATGCTCCCCCAGGACCCGGCCGTCGGTGTCCACGATCGGTCCCGGCGTGCGCGGCAGGTAGCGCGCGAGGAAGTCGGCAAAGCGGCGCTCGCCGATGAAGCAGATGCCGGTACTGTCCTTCTTGTCGTGCACGGGCACGTGCGCGTCCCGGGCCATGCGGCGGACTTCGGGCTTGTGCATCCCGCCGAGGGGAAACAGGCAACCGCGCAGTCGCCCGGTGGGCACGGCCTGCAGGAAATAGCTCTGGTCCTTGTCTCGGTCCACGCCCTTGCGAAGTTCGAATTCCCGACCGGTGCAGAGCGCACGGACGTAGTGTCCCGTGGCGATGCGATCCGCGCCGAGCACGCGCGCGTAGTCGAGGAACACGTTGAACTTGATCTCGCTGTTGCAGAGCACATCCGGGTTGGGCGTGCGGCCCGCGGCGTACTCGGCGAGGAAGTGCTCGAAGACATTGTCCCAGTATTCGGCCGCGAAGTTCGCTTCACGCAGCGGAATCTGCAGGCGTTCGCACACCGCGCGGGCGTCGGCGAAGTCTGCTTGCGCCGTGCAGTATTCCTCGCCGTCGTCCTCGTCCCAGTTCTTCATGAACATGCCTTCCACGGCGTAGCCGCGCTCCTTGAGCAGCAGCGCCGCCACGGCGGAGTCCACGCCGCCCGACATGCCCACGATGACCGTTGACGCCACCCGTTTGGCCCCGTGGAATAGAGCCTCCCATTGTACTCCTTCGTCCGGCCGTGCCGGACCGGCCAGCGGGTGCGCGTTTGTTGCACGGGGGCCGGTAGGGGAGTGTAATCCCTTGGCATGAGCGGTCTGACCCACATCGACGAGCACGGCGCGGCCCACATGGTGGACGTGTCCGACAAGGCCGTCACCGAGCGCACGGCCAGCGCGCAGGCCGTACTCCTCATGCAGCCGGCGACGCTCGCCGAGATCCGCTCGGGCGACCTGCCCAAGGGGGATGTATTCGCGGTCGCCCGCGTCGCCGGCATTCAGGCGGCCAAGCGCACCAGCGACCTCATTCCCCTGTGCCACCCGCTGCCGCTTTCGAAGGTGAGCGTGGACTTCGACCCGGTCCAGCCGGACCGGCTGCGCATCGTCGCGACGTGCAAGGTGACCGGGCAGACGGGCGTCGAAATGGAAGCGCTGACCGCGGCCAGCGTCGCGGCCCTCACGGTATACGACATGTGCAAGGCCATCGATCGTGGCATGCGCATCGAGGGCGTGGAACTCCTGAGCAAGGACGGCGGGCGGAGCGGCGCGTGGCGGCGGTGACGGTGCGCGTTCTGTTCTTCGCCTCGCTCAGGGAGACGGTGGGCGAGGACGTCCTGGAGGTGCCTCTGGCGACCGGGGCGACCGTCGCCGCGTTGCGCGCAACGCTTGCGCGTCAGCTGTCCTGCGAGGGCGCCGCGGCGCTCGCCGATGCGGAGGTGCGGATCGCGGTCAATCAGCGGTTCGTGCACGGCCAGGACACACCCCTGGTCGCCGGCGATGAAGTCGCCTTCCTGCCCCCGGTCACCGGAGGCTGACATGGCCGTGGCCATTCGCGTGCAGAGGGAGGACTTCTCGCTCGCTGACGAATGGCAGGCTTTGCGGGCGCGCACCGGGGCGGGGTCGGGGGCGATCGCCGCGTTCGCCGGGCTCGTGCGGGATGACGCACGCGGCGGCGGGGCAACCGAGACGCTCGCCCTGGAACATTACCCCGGCATGACCGAGTCGAGCATCGCCGACATCGTGTCCGACGCGGAGCAGCGCTGGCCGCTGGACGACGTGGTCGTCGTGCATCGGGTGGGCGAACTGGGCCCGGGAGATCAGATCGTCCTCGTGTTGGTCGCGGCCGCGCACCGCGCGGCCGCGTTCGCCGGGTGCGAGTTCATCATGGACTACCTGAAGACGCGCGCCGTGTTCTGGAAGAAGGAAATGCGCGGCTCCGACACGGCCTGGGTGCGTTCCACCGGGGATGACGCGGCGCGCGCCGAGGCCTGGCAGGCTGGCGGGCTCCCGGACGGCTGATCGAACGCGTTCGGCAGGCAGGAAGGCGCAGGCCTATCCAAAAGTCCCGTGTGGTCAGTAGCGGGATCGAAACGGCTGGCATTGAGCGGATCGGTTCTACGCGGCGAGGGGTGCTGACGACGCCGTGGCATGCCGAGGATGGTCCAATGATGTCCGGGGAGTGTTATGGAGGGGTTCCAATCCGGGTATTCCCGCCGGATGGCGGTCCGCGGGCATCGGGGTGCCACGGCGCGGCCGAGCGGCGCACCGCGAGCCTTGAGGCCGGGCCGTTCAGGGCTGTCCGGCGGGTCCGGCGGTCAGGATGGCGTCGAGGACGTCCTGCGGACGGGCGGCGTAGTGGCGATTGGCCGGGGGGATGTACTTGAACTCGCCGCGCACGCGCACAATGGAGATGGCGGCGTTGCTCAACGCCGCCAGATTGCGCGGTAGGTTCCGCACCGAGGCACGGCAGCGATCCTCGTCGTAGGTGAAGTCGCGCACGTAGTGAACCCTGTTCTCCACTTGCCAATGGTTGCGCACGAGGTTCAGGAGTTCCTCGGGGCCGGCCTCGTCGGCGCCGAGGGACGTGAGGCAGAACGCGACCTCGCGGGCGATCTCGCCGGTCTTGACCACGATGCGTTCGCGCTCGACGCGCACCGCCTGCCGGCGTCCGAACAGATCGCACCGACCGTGCCATTTCGGCATGGTCAGATCGAGGACGGCGCAGCGTCGGGTCTCGATGCGACCATGGCCTTTGTCGATCGCATCCCCGCTCCAGCGCGCCGCGCGCCAATCGATCGCCGCAAGGTCGTCGTGAATGGTCGGCTGATTGTCCTTCACGGCCGTGACCACGTAGTGGGCCTTGCAGTCTTCGGTCAGGCAGCGCGCGGTCTCGTGCTGGGCGTGCATGGCGTCGACGGTGACGATGCGGCCGCCGAGGTCGAGCTGTCGCGACAACTCCCGCAGCGCCGGAATCTCATTGGTCTTGGCGCCGATCTGGACCTGTCCCAGAACCAGGCCGCTACCGTGTTCCACGGCGGCCACCATCATGCGCCGTTCCTTGCCGACCTGCTTCGAGGCGCCGCGCACGTCCTTGCCGTCCATGGCCACGGGCACTTGGCCGCCATGCCGGGCACTCCACGCCCGCAGCGCCTGATCCAGGGTGTCGGGCGGCATTGCCGAGAGCAGGTAATGGAAGGTCGATGCCGCCGGCACGGTATAACGCCGACGGGTCGGACTCCAGAAGCCGCCCACCGCCTTGCGTTGCGCGTCGTCCAAGCGGGCGGCAAACTCGCCGAACGCGCTCACGCCGCGATAGCCGGCCAGCCGCGCCGCGATCGCGATCGTCAGATAGCAGGCGATGCTGTAGCGCTGTAGCGCCGCCCGCGCGCCTTGCGGAAATCGGGAATCTCCTTCAGAAAGTCGTACAGACTGCGCAATTGCGGCGTCGGCATCGGTTCCTCCTTCGCGCCGATGCGCCACGCGGCCGGTTCCTCAATGCCACTCAGCGCCGCGCGCGCATCGGCCTCCAGCGCATACACGTAGACCTCCTTCGGTTGTCCGTTCTCGCGCCACCGCGCCGGGCTGCCCGGCAGGCGCGTGAAGCCACGCGTGCGTCCCAGCATCCGCCAGTTCGACGCCCGGTAGCAGGTGCCCGCGAAGCGCGACGGATCGACGAACGTCTCGGCCAGCAGAACCGGGAAACCGTGCGCCGCGCGCATGTCCCGCGACAGCCGCCGCAGACTCAGACCCAGCACCCGCGACGCCAGGTTGCGCGTCACGCCCTTGCCGCTCAGAATCACGAAGCGGCTGTTGTTGGCGATCAGCTTCAGCCGCCGGAACTGCTGTTCCCGCGACCAGCCGATCCAGGCGTCCCGGGCGGCAACCTTGAACGCTCCCGCCGTCCAGCCCACCAGCGCAACCCAGGTCTCTCCCTGCACCGCAACATGGCGCAGAGACTGGCCGAACAGGCCATTGAACGGCAGATAATGAAACTCCGACGCCAGGGCATCCCAACGCCGCCGCTCGTGCGCGTCCCGCACGGGGCGAACCGTCACCTCGCGCGGCACGATCCGGTCGTTGGAAGCCTCCGATGTCGCCATGGACTCCATCCATACCACAACGACTTCTGAATAGTCATAGCCAGACCCGGTCTCACCGCATGTTCGGCTTCAGCACCGCCTCACAGCACGCTTGCGACTTTTGAATGGCCCTGCAGGAAGGCGCCTGCCGGGCGGCCCCGCGGAACAGGCGATGCTATAATCGCGCGCCGCATTTCCCCCCCTTTTGCATTGGAGCACCGATGGGTTACGAGCACATCGTCGTCCCCGACGACGGAGACAGGATCACGGTGGCCGAAGACGGCAGCCTGAACGTTCCGGATCGTCCCATCATTCCGTTCATCGAGGGCGACGGCATCGGCGTCGACATCTCGCCGGTCATGATCGATGTCGTCGACGCCGCGGTTGCCAAGAGCTACGGCGGCCGCCGCTCCATCGCCTGGATGGAGGTCTATGCGGGGGAGAAGTCGCTCACGATCTACGGGGACGACGAGTGGCTGCCCGAGGAAACCATCGCGGCGTTGAGTGACTTCCGCGTCGCCATCAAGGGACCCATGACGACCCCCGTCGGCGGCGGCATACGCTCGCTGAATGTCGCGATCCGACAGGTGCTCGACCTGTACGTCTGTCAGCGGCCGGTGCGCTGGCTGCAGGGCGTTCCGAGCCCCGTGCTGGCGCCGCAGAAGACCGACATGGTCATCTTTCGCGAGAATACCGAGGACATCTACGCGGGTGTCGAATGGGAAGCGGCCAGCCACGAGGCGGACAAGGTCATCGCGTTCCTGTGCAACGAGATGGGCGTGGACAAGATCCGTTTTCCCAACAACTGCGGGATCGGCGTGAAACCGATCTCCCTCGAGGGAACGCAACGCCTGGTGCGCAAGGCCCTGCAGTACACCATCGCGGAGGACCGGGCGTCCCTGACCTTCGTGCACAAGGGCAATATCATGAAGTTCACCGAGGGCGCGTTCAAGGACTGGGGCTACGAGCTGGCGGTCAGCGAGTTCGGTGCGACGCCACTGGACGGCGGGCCCTGGCAGACGCTGACCAACCCCCGGACCGGCAGGAAGATCGTCATCAAGGACATGATCGCGGACGCCATGCTGCAGCAGATCCTCACCCGGCCCGACGAGTACGACGTGATCGCGACGATGAACCTGAACGGCGACTACCTGTCGGACGCGCTCGCCGCCCAGGTCGGGGGTATCGGCATTGCGCCGGGCGCGAACATCGGCGACACCGTCGCGGTCTTCGAGGCCACCCACGGTACCGCGCCGAAATACGCCGGCCAGGACAAGGTCAACCCCGGTTCGCTCATCCTGTCCGCGGAGATGATGCTGCGCCACCTCGGCTGGCGCGAGGCCGCGGACCTGGTCGTTTCCGGCATGGAGGGGGCGATCTCCGAAAAGACCGTCACCTACGACTTCGAGCGCCTGATGCGGGACGCATCGCTGCTGAGCTGTTCGGAATTCGGCGCCGCCGTCATCCGGAAGATGGACGCCTGACGCGCGAGGCGAGGCCGGACCGCCCGGAGTCCCGCGTACATCGCTCCTTGACGGTCAATCGAAGGCGTCGGACGCCAACGCGTCGTCGGGGGCCTCTCCGTCGTCCGTCGAGCGGATATTGACCGCGTGCGGTCCCTTGGGGCCGGCCTGGATATCGAATTCCACTACCTGCCCCGCGCGGAGCGTCTTATAGCCAGACATCTGGATGGAAGAATAGTGGGCGAAGAGGTCCTCGCCGCTTGCCTCGGACAAAATAAAGCCGTAGCCCTTGGCGTTGTTGAACCACTTTACCGTGCCCGTAGCCACCTGGTCGGCCTAGCCGGAGGAGCGCTTGATACAGCCGCGCGGGAAGCGGCACCGTGTACAGGGCTGCCATCTGTTTGTCAAGTTTCGTTGCCTGGCGAGGGGCTCCCGGACGCGCCGTTGGCGGGCCTCCGGGCGGGCCTCCGAACAGGCTCCCAAGCCGTTCGCGACCGGTGCGGACAGGCTTTCTGCCCGCAGGCCCGCAACGGCGCACGTGGCGAACTCCGAGGGGATGGAAACTTGCAGGACAGCAAACGGCCCGGATTCAAGTATGATTGAGTTGGCCGTCCGCACTGGGGCACGCCACCTTGGAGCATGCAAAGACCATTTCCGCATCGACCTGGACCCGCGCGGGAACGCGTAGCGACGCGCGGTCCACCGGACCGAAGGCGGCGCCCGGCCGCCTGTCGCGGCCGTCGCCGCGCCTGCAAAGCGATGACATGGAAGATCTTCCCACCGGCACGGTCATCGCACCCGAGGAAACCAAGCCGGCGCTCAAGCGACCGCCGATGTTCAAGGTTCTGCTCATGAACGACGACTACACGCCGATGGAGTTCGTGGTACATGTGCTGGAAACCTTCTTCGGCATGGCCCGCGAAAAGGCGATCCAGATCATGCTTGCCGTGCACACTGCCGGCAGTGCCGTGGTAGGCATCTACCCGCGTGACATCGCGGAGACCAAGTCCGAAACGATCAATGAATATGCGCGCGCGAATCAGCACCCCCTCTTGTCCACCGTGGAGATGACCGACTGACCATGCTCAGCAAGGAACTGCAAGGAACCATCAACCACGCCTTCAAGGAAGCCAAGGCGAAGCGCCACGAGTTCATGACCGTGGAGCACCTGCTGCTCGCCCTGCTCGACGATGCGGTGGCGCTCGACGTGCTGAGGAAGGTCGGCGCGGACGTCGACCGGCTGCGCAAGGAGCTCGAGGAGTACATCGAGTCGACGACTCCGCTCATCCCCGCCGCCGACAGCAAGCGCGAGACACAGCCGACCCTCGGCTTCGAGCGCGTTCTGCGGCGGGCGGTGTTCCACGTGCAGTCCAGCAACCGCAAGGAAGTGACCGGGGCCAACCTGCTCGTGGCGATCTTCAACGAGCAGGAGACCCACTCGGTATTCCTGCTCAAGCAGCAGGACGTGAAGCGCATCGACGTCGTGAACTACATCGCGCACGGCATCTCCAAGGTGGGCAGCGAAGCGGACCCCGCCGAATCGCGCGGCGAGGACAGCGACGAGGAAGGCTCAGGCGAGAGCCGCCCGCAGAGCGCTCTGGAGGCCTTCGCAAGCGACCTGAACGCCCTGGCGCGCGCCGGGGCCATCGATCCGCTGGTCGGCCGTGAGGAGGAGGTGGAGCGGGTGATTCAGATCCTGTGCCGACGGCGCAAGAACAACCCGCTCCTGGTCGGTGAATCGGGCGTCGGCAAGACGGCCATCGCCGAGGGCCTCGCGAAACGCATCGTCGACAACGAGGTTCCCGAGGTCGTCGGCGACAGCGCCGTCTTCGCCCTCGACCTCGGCTCGCTGCTCGCGGGAACCAAGTACCGTGGCGACTTCGAGAAGCGCTTCAAGATGCTGCTGAAGGAACTCAAGAAGTCTCCCGACGCCATCCTGTTCATCGACGAGATACACACGATCATCGGGGCCGGGGCAGCCTCCGGTGGGGTGATGGACGCCTCCAATCTCCTGAAGCCGCTGCTCGCCTCGGGCGATATCCGCTGCATGGGGTCCACGACCTACCAGGAGTACCGCGGCATCTTCGACAAGGATCGCGCCCTGTCGCGCCGCTTCCAGAAGATCGACATCACCGAGCCGAGCGTCGACGACACCTACAAGATCCTGCGCGGGCTGAAGTCCCGCTTCGAGGACCACTACCACCTGCGCTATACCGATCGTGCCCTGCGCGCCGCCGCGGAGCTGGCGGACCGCTATATCACAGACCGCTTCATGCCCGACAAGGCCATCGACGTCATCGACGAGGCGGGTGCGGCGCAGCAGTTGCTGACGCCCGCCCGGCGCAAGAAGTCCATCGGAGCGAGCGACGTCGAGCGCGTGGTCGCAAAGATCGCACGGATCCCTTCGAACCAGGTCACGGTGTCCGACAAGGAAGCCCTGAAGGATCTCGAAGGCAAGCTCAAGATGGTGGTCTTCGGCCAGGATGAGGCGATCGAGACGCTGGCCTCGGCCATCAAGCTCTCGCGGGCCGGGCTCAAGGTCGATGAGAAGCCCATCGGCAGCTTCCTGTTCGCCGGTCCAACGGGTGTTGGCAAGACCGAAGTCTGCCGCCAGTTGGCCATCATCATGGGCGTCGAACTGCTGCGCTTCGACATGTCCGAGTACATGGAACGACACACCGTCTCAAGACTCATCGGAGCACCTCCCGGCTACGTCGGGTTCGACCAGGGCGGGCTCCTGACCGAAGCGGTCACCAAGCACCCGCACAGCGTCATCCTGCTC
The DNA here is from genome assembly GCA_965248075.1 of Candidatus Azotimanducaceae bacterium. Lineage (GTDB taxonomy): Bacteria > Pseudomonadota > Gammaproteobacteria > Pseudomonadales > Azotimanducaceae > VXNE01. Next base: position 1,109,812 of record CBDFIL010000002.1, read on the forward strand.
GACGAGGTCGAGAAGGCGCACCCGGAAGTGTTCAACCTGCTGTTGCAGGTGATGGACCACGGCACGTTGACCGACAACAACGGGCGTCACGCCGATTTCCGGAACACGGTGCTCGTCATGACCACCAACGCGGGCGCACAGGAGGCGGCCAGGTCGTCGATCGGCTTCACGCACCAGGACCACAGCACCGATGCGATGGAGACCCTCAAGAAGCTGTTCACACCGGAGTTCCGCAACCGCCTCGACGCCATCATGCAGTTCAACGCGCTGCCGATGGAGGTCATCAAGACGATCGTCGACAAGTTCCTCGTGGAACTGCAGGCGCAACTCGACAACAAGAAAGTGCAGCTCGACGTCGACGAGGCGGCCCGGGATTGGCTCGCACGCGAGGGCTACGACGAGAAGATGGGCGCCCGGCCCATGCAGCGGCTGATCCAGGAGAAGATCAAGCGCCAACTCGCCGAGGACATCCTCTTCGGCGAACTCGCCCACGGCGGGGGCATCGTCGAGATCACTGTCGAAGGCGATGAACTGGCGGTCCACGTGCTGGAGAGCCATCCGGCGTAGGGGCGACGCTTGTCGTCGCCCGCGTCGAGCCCGTGCAAGCCCTTGACAACGGGACGCGGCAAGCCCGTCCCCTACGTTGCCGGGCGGTCGATCAGCGCTCGCGGAAGGTGATCCGTCCCTTGGTCAGGTCATACGGGGTGAGTTCCACGTTGACCTTGTCGCCCGTGAGGATGCGAATGTAGTTCTTGCGCATCTTGCCCGAGATGTGAGCGGTAACGACATGGCCGTTCTCCAGCTCCACCCGGAACATGGTGTTGGGCAGGGTGTCGATCACCGTGCCCTGCATTTCGATCTGCTCTTCTTTGGCCATCTGATCCGTTTGACTCGTGCGCGCCTGTCCGCGATGCCCCGTGCCGGTGTGGAGGGGATCGCGCCGCTTAGACCTCGCTCGGGAGCGCCGAATTCTGCCGCATACGCGCTCGCAAGTCACTCATCCAGGCGCCCCACATCGAGGAAAAGCCATCCGATCACTCCTGATCTGCAGATCCGGGGCCCGGCCGAAGCGGCTCGGCCACCGGCTCCGACCATCGCCCGTCGCGCAGGAGTTCCACGGGACGGTACTCCGTCTTGTACCGCATCTTCGGCGAGTCCTCGATCCAGAAACCCAGATAGAGGTGCGCAAGTCCACGGCGCCGGCACTCGTCAATCTGGCGCAGCACGGAGTAGACGCCGAGGCTCCGCCGCGGCAGATCCGGGTCGAAGAACGTGTAGATCGACGACAGGGCATCCGGGAGCACATCCGTGACCGCCACGGCGACGAGCGTGTCCTCCACATAGGTACAGAGCAACTCGGTCTTGCACCAGGGCGCGAACAGGAATGAGTGGAACTGGTGGCGCGACGGCGGGTACATCGATCCGTCGGCGTGACGCCCGGAGATGTATCGCTGGTACAGGTCGTAGTGCTCCTCGTGGAAGTCGGCCGGCTCCACGCGTGTGCGCGAATCGGCGTTGCGCGCCCGAATGCGGCGGAACCGGCGCGTCATGCGAAAACGGTCGACGGGAACGCGCGTGGCCACGCAGGCTCTGCAGCCCGCGCAACGGGGTCGGTACAGGTGCGTTCCGCCGCGCCGGAAGCCCAACTCGGAGAGCGCGGCGTAGGCCGCCGGGGAGGGGGTATCGGCGGGGTCGAGCAGAAGGGTGGTCGCCTCGCGGTCGTCGAAGTAGCCACAGGCGTGCCCGGGCGTCAGGAAGAAGCGCCGACTCGCGAGCCGTGCGGCGGTTTCTTCAGTCGCCATGGGCTTCCACCGCCGCTTCGAAGCGCCACACCCCCCTCCGGGCGGGTTCGCGGCGATTGTGTGCGAGACGGTCGAGGAACGCGTCGCGGGGAATCGCCCGCGCGCCGAGAGAGGTCAGGTGCGCGTTCGGGAGCTGACAGTCGATCAGCTCGAAGTCCCAGCCGACAAGCTGGCGGACCAGCGCGACGAGGGCGACCTTGGATGCGTCAGTTCGGTCGGAGAACATGGATTCGCCGAAGAACATGCGCCCGAGGGACACGCCGTACAGGCCCCCGGCCAGGCCAGCGTCGTCCCATGCTTCCACGGAGTGCGCGAAGCCGAGTGCATGCAAGGCCCCGTAGGCCGCGCGCATGGCCGGTGTGATCCAGGTGCCGCCCGGTGTCCTGCGCGGCCCGGCGCAACCTGAAACGACCGCCTCGAACGCGGTGTCCATGGTCACGGTGTAGTCGCCCCGACGCAGTCGGCGCGCGAGGCTCCGTGACACCTTGAGATGCTCCGGGAAGAGCACCGCGCGTGGGTCCGGAGACCACCACAGGAGGGGCCCGCGGTCGTCGTCGAACCAGGGAAAGATGCCGTGATCGTAGGCGGCGAGCAGGCGCTCGGGCGACAGGTCGCCGCCCACCGCGAGCGGGCCGTCGACCGGACCGTCGCGCGGATCGGGAAAACCTGCGGCGAACACGTGGCGCGCCCGGCCCCGTGTCATGACGCGTCGAGGTACTTCTCGGCGTCGAGCGCGGCCATGCACCCGAAGCCGGCGGAGGTGATCGCCTGGCGATAGACGTGGTCGGCCACATCGCCGGCCGCAAAGACTCCAGGCGCGCTGGTGGCGGTGGCGTTGCCTTCCAGACCGCTCGCCACCCCGATATAGCCGTCGCGCATGTCGAGCTGGCCTTCGAAGAGCTGGGTGTTCGGCGTGTGGCCGATAGCGATGAAGACGCCGGCCACGGGAACCTCGCGGGCTGGACCGCCGCCCACCGGTTGCACGGCCATGCCCGTTACGCCGCCCTCGTCACCACAGACCTCGGCCAGCACATGATCCCAGAGGAACGTGACGTTGGGCCGCGCGAAGAGGCGATCCTGGAGGATCTTCTCCGCCCGCATCGTGTCGCGCCGGTGCACCAGCACGACGCTCCCCGCGATGTTGGACAAATACAGGGCCTCTTCCGCGGCGGTGTTGCCTCCGCCGATCACCGCCACGTCCTGGCCACGGAAGAAGAACCCGTCGCAGGTCGCGCAGGCACTGACCCCCCGACCCTTGAACGCGTCCTCGCTCGGCAGCCCGAGATACTTCGCCGAGGCGCCGGTGGCAACGATCAGCGCATCACAGAGGTAGTCGTCGCGGTCTCCGTGCAGCACCAGGGGGCGCTGCGACAGATCGACCCGCTGGACGTGGTCCTCGATGACCTCGGTGCCGAACTTCTTGACGTGCAGTTTCATCCGCTCCATCAGTTCGGGCCCCTGCAGGCCGTTCGCGTCGCCGGGCCAGTTGTCGACATCGGTGGTAGTGGTCAACTGGCCGCCGACCTCCACACCGGCGATCAGCGCCGGCGCCAGGTTCGCCCGCGATGCGTACAGGGCGGCGGTGTATCCCGCGGGGCCGGAACCGAGCACGATCAGTCGGTGACGGGCGGTCACGTGCAGACGCGTCCGGCGGCCACATCGAGCAGCGCGATATAGGGTGGCGCGCCGCTGTGGGGGGCGATGTACTCGGCGAGGGCGACCCCGTCGCCGTTGCGCGCGCACACGTCGCGGCCCTCGTCCGTGAAAAAGCGCAGGAATCTCTCGAAGTCGTCCGCGCGCATGCTCCGGTAGGCGAACAGCAAGACGTGGAAATCCGGGTCTCCGGGCAACTCCGGCGGCATCTTGCCAAGGAAACTCCGCACCCGCGCGTCGTCCCAGACCTCCTCGACCACCTTCTGCTTGTCCCGCTTCACCGCCGACCGTCCGGAACTGACCACTATGGTTCCCGAATGATACGTCAACCGCGCGGGCGGCCCAAGGCTGGTTCCGATATCGACTATTCAAGTCATTGAAATTGGGTCCAATTTGTTCGGACAACGCGAGCCGCGTACAATATGGCATGGCGCGCCCCGCGCATTCGGAGTCATTGTGTCCGAGCCACACAGTTCCATCTTGCCCCTCCGCGAGATCGCCCTGACACTCCTGCTGGCCGCCGCCGTCTACACCTTCCTGGCGATCGTCTCCTACTCGCACCTCGATCCGTCGTGGAGCTTTTCGGGGGTGAACACCAGCACATCCAACCTGGTGGGAGAAAGCGGCGCCTGGGTCGCCGATATCGTGCTGCTCGCGTTCGGATGGATCGCTTATGTGTTGCCGCTCGCGCTCTTGCTCGGCGGGCTTCGTCTGTTCCGGCGCTCCGCCGACGTATGGTCCTGGGCGCTCTTCGGCGTGCGTTTCCTCGGCTGGCTCGCCATCGCGGCCGCCGCCTGCGTCCTGGTCAAGATGCACGTCGTCACGGCGATGCGGCTGCCGGGAGATACGGGTCCGGGGGGCGTCGTGGGCGACACGCTTGCAGAGTCAGGCCTGCCGTACCTGAACTGGCCCGGCGTGACACTCGTCGCGGTGGTCGTATTGCTCATCGGAGTCCAGGCTGCCCTGGGCTATTCCTGGGTCCGGGTCGCGGAGCTCACCGGACAGGCGCTGCATCGGGTCGCCGCACGGACGGCCGTCGCGGCGTCGCGTGCGTTCGCGCATCTGGCGCGGCTGCGCGCCCAACGCGCCGTGGCGGGAACGGCGCGCTCGGTGCGGACCCGGCGCGGGCAGACCGGCAGGGCGAGACGCCAGTCTCCCGGACAGCCAGCGGCAGAGATGCGCGCCGAGAACGTGCCCGAGCGCCCGGCCCCGCTATCCGTCGCGCCCGTGAGCCCGCCTCGAGCCAGGCCGCGCTCGCGCGCCAGGCCGCCGGCCCGAACGTCTGCCGCCGACGACGAGACGACGGCCATGCCGGACCTGGCCCTGCTCGACGACGGCACGCCGGAGCAGGGGGGCTTCTCGAACGCGTCGCTCGACTCGATGTCGCAGACCCTGGAGCACAAGCTTGCCGACTTCGGCATAGAAGCGGAGGTGACCTCGGTGCTGCCGGGGCCGGTCGTGACACGTTTCGAAATCCAGCCGGCAGCCGGCATCAAGGTGAGCCGGATCAGTACGCTGGCCAAGGACCTCGCCCGCTCCCTGGCGGTGGTGAGCGTGCGTATCGTCGAAGTCATCCCCGGCAAGTCCGTCGTCGGCATCGAAATTCCGAACGAGCACCGCGCGACGGTACGCCTGAAGGACATCCTCGGGTCCCGCACCTATGGCGACTCCGCGTCTCCACTGACGATCGCGCTCGGCAGGGACATCGCGGGCGAACCGGTGATCGCGGACATCGGCAGGATGCCGCATCTCCTGATCGCGGGGACGACGGGCTCCGGCAAGTCAGTCGGCGTCAACGCGATGCTGATCTCGATGCTGTACAAGGCCACACCCGAGGAACTCCGACTGATCCTCATCGATCCCAAGATCCTCGAACTCTCGGTGTACGACGGCATCCCCCACCTCCTGACCCCCGTCGTGACGGACATGAGGGACGCCGCGCAGGCACTCAACTGGTGCGTCGCGGAGATGGAACGGCGCTACCGGCTGATGGCGGCACTGCGCGTGCGCAACGTCGACGGCCTGAACCGACTCGTCGCCGAAGCGGCGGCGTCGGGGCAGCCCGTCAAGGATCCCCAATGGCCCGAGGATGCGGATACGGCGCCGCCGGAAGTGGAGCGGCTACCCTACATCGTCGTGGTCATCGACGAACTCGCCGATCTCATGATGACCTTCGGCAAGAAGGTCGATCAACTCATCGCACGCATCGCGCAGAAGGCGAGGGCGGCCGGCATCCATCTCGTACTCGCCACGCAACGCCCCTCCGTCGACGTGATCACCGGGCTCATCAAGGCCAACGTCCCGGCTCGCATGAGCTACCAGGTGTCCAGCCGGATCGATTCACGCACGATTCTGGACCAGGGCGGCGCCGAACAGCTGCTTGGACACGGCGACATGCTCTTCCTGCCCCCCGGCACCAGCCTGCCCCTTCGCGTACACGGTGCGTTCGTGACCGACCAGGAGGTGTTCGGCGTGGTGGCGGACTGGAAGCAGCGGCGCAGCCCCGACTACCGCGACGAGGTGCTGGTCGGTCCCGGCGAGCCGTCCACCGCCGCGATGTTCGCAAACCCCGACGACGATACCGAGAGTTCCGACACCCTCTACGACGAAGCCGTGGCCTTCGTCATCGAGTCCCGACGCGCGTCCATCTCGGCGGTACAGCGCAAGCTCAGGATCGGCTACAACCGCGCCGCCCGCCTCATCGAGGCGATGGAGGAGGCCGGCATCGTCAGCGCGATGAACGGCAATGGTTCCCGCGAAGTCCTTGTGCCCTCCGACCGGGGCGATCGGTGAACCGGCGCAACGCGCGGCTTCGCGGACACGTACCGGCCGCCTGGCGCCCTCCTTCCCGCTGACGGACGATGCAGCACACGGCGTGGCAATGGGTGTCGCTGGCGACCTGGCTGGCGGTCGCTGCGGATGGCGCCCCCGTCACAGGGGATCTGCGGGGCCTGCTCGAACCCATGGAGCGATTCGCGGCCGACTTCGAGCAGACCGTCATCGGTCCGCGCGGACGCACCCTGCAGGCTGCCCGGGGCACGGTCGCCCTGCATCGGCCCGGCCGTTTGCGCTGGGAAACCGTGGCCCCCTATCCCCAGTTGATCGTTTCGGACGGTACCGACGTCTATGTCTTCGACCGCGATCTCGACCAGGTGACGGTGCAGGCCATCGCGGAGACACCCGCGGATACGCCAGCCTGGCTCCTGACCGGAGACCTGGACGAACTCGAGGCACGGTTCGATGTCGCGGAGGAACCCGTACTCGACGACCACCGGGGTTTCGTACTCATGCCCAGGGGTGCGGGGTCGCTGTTCGAGCGTATCCGTCTGGAGTTCCGCGGACGCCTCCTGGTCGGGATCGACATCGTCGACCACCTCGACCAGGTGACCCGCGTGACGTTCCGCGACCCGACCCTGGATCCCGCACTTGGGGACAGCCTGTTCGAGTTCGTCATTCCAGACGGCGTGGATGTCATCGGCGATGTCCGATCCGCTCTCCCACACTGACGTACCGCTCGCGGCGCGCATGCGGCCGACGTCGCTGGACGGCTTCGTCGGCCAACGGCACCTGCTCGGTCCGGGACGGCCGCTGGCGCGGTTGGCGGAATCGGGCCGCGTCGCCTCGATGATCCTGTGGGGACCGCCCGGCACCGGCAAGACGACCCTCGCGCGGATACTCGCCGCCGCCGCCGGAGCCCGCTGGGCGAGTCTCTCCGCTGTCCTGGCGGGCGTCCGCGATGTCCGTGCCGCGATCGAGGACGCGCGCTTGCACGCGAGTGCGACGACGGTGCTTTTCATCGACGAGGTGCACCGCTTCAACAAGGCGCAGCAGGACGCGTTCCTGCCGCATGTGGAGCGGGGCACGGTCGTATTCGTCGGCGCGACCACGGAGAATCCGTCGTTCGAGGTGAACGCGGCCCTGCTGTCGCGCACCCGGGTCTACGTCCTGCGCTCCCTGGACGCCGACGACCTCGAAACTCTGGCACGGCGGGCGCTGGACACCGAACTGGGCGGGCTCGGCATCGAAGACGAGGCCTTGCGTCTGCTGCTCGCCGCCGCGGACGGGGATGCGCGCCGGGTACTGAATACCCTGGAGATGGCCGCGCAGCTGGCGGACGACACCATCTCCCACGAGCACGTCGCCCACGCCAGTGGCCAGGACTATCGGCGTTTCGACAAGGGCGGGGATGCCTTCTACGACCAGATTTCCGCGCTGCACAAGGCGGTGCGTGGCAGCGCACCGGACGCGGCCCTGTACTGGCTGGCGCGCATGCTCGACGGGGGGTGCGATCCGCTGTACGTCGCGCGGCGCGTCGCCCGCATGGCGAGCGAGGACATCGGCAATGCGGACCCACGGGGACTGCAACTGGCCATGGACGCGTGGGAGGCATACCGCCGGCTCGGCTCGCCGGAAGGCGAACTGGCCCTGGCGCAGGCCGTCGTGTACCTGGCCAGCGTGCCGAAGAGCAACGCGGTCCACGAGGCGTTCAACGCCGCCCGCGAATACGTGCGCACCCATCCGGGTTACCAGGTACCGTTACGATTGCGGAACGCGCCGACGCGACTGAGCAAACAGCTCGGCCATGGCGAGGGCTATCGCTACGCCCATGACGAACCCGACGGCTACGCCGCCGGGGAACGGTATTTCCCGGACGAGATGGAAGAGCTGCGCTTCTACGAGCCCGCGGATCGAGGACTCGAACGCAAAGTCCGGGAGAGATTGGCTACACTACGCGCCCGGGACCGCACCGGAAAACCCACTTGAAGGGAAGCCTTGCGACCGGCGGACGCGCACCGAACCGGCGTGTGCGCACCGGCCAGGGCCATCCCGTCGCGGCAGCGTGGAACACGCCGCCCAACCAGGAACCGAACGGACAGGAACGACCGTGTTCTCCACGTTGTGCTGGATTGCCGCCGGCGGTGCGGTAGGGGCCGTTGCGCGCTTCGGCGTCGTGAGCGGGGCCGACCGCCTCGGCCTCGCCTTCCCGTGGGGCACCCTGCTGGTCAACGTGGCCGGCTCCTTCCTGATCGGCCTCGCGTTCGGCCTGCTCGCGCACCACGCGCGTTTCGACGACCTGGTCCGACCTTTCTTCGTGGTCGGCGTGCTGGGCGCCTTCACCACCTTCTCGGCCTTCTCGATGGAGACCCTCCTGTTGCTGAACGATGCCCGGTGGCTGCCGGCGTTGGCATACATCGCGGCGAGCGTGCTGGTCTGCGTCGTCGCGGCATGGACCGGACAGCGTCTCGGAGCGCCCGCCTGATGCTCGACCGGAACTACCTGCGCCACCATGTCGCCGAGGTGTGCGAGGCGCTGCGCGCGCGCGGCTTCGAGTTCGACCTGGAGCGCTACGAGATACTGGAGTCCGGGCGGCGGCGCCTGCAGGAGCAGACCGAGGCCCTGCAGGCGGAACGCAACAACCGCTCGAAAGCCATCGGCCGCGCCAAGGCGAACGGCGAGGACATCGGTCCCCTCGTCGCACAGGTGGGGGATCTCGGTCGCCGGCTGGATGCGGCAAGGAAGCAGTTCGCCGGGGTGCAGCAGGACCTCGAGGCGTTTCTCGACACCATCCCGAACGTACCCGACGCATCGGTGCCCGCCGGTACGGATGAGCAGGACAACGTCACGCTGCGCACCTGGGGCGAGCTGCCTTCGTTCAACTTCGACCCACTCGATCACATCGACCTCGCCGGCCCGGAAATCGACCTCGAAGCCGCCACGAAGGTCGCGGGTTCCCGCTTCGTCGTCATGTCGGGGGGTGTCGCCCGCATGCACCGGGCCCTCACGCAGTTCATGCTCGATGTACACACGGACCGGCACGGCTACCGCGAGGTGTACGTGCCCTACATCGTCAACGCGGACTCGCTGCGCGGAACCGGCCAGCTGCCGAAGTTCGAGGAAGACCAGTTCGCCCTGGCCGGAGACGAGGGCCACTACCTCATCCCCACGGCCGAAGCGCCGGTGACGAACCTGGTGCGGGGCGAGATCCTGGACCCGGACACGCTGCCGCTGCGCTTCGTCGCCCACACACCGTGTTTCCGCAGGGAAGCGGGCAGCTACGGGAAGGACACGCGCGGCATCTTCCGTCAGCACCAGTTCGAGAAGGTGGAGCTCGTGCAGATCGTCGAGCCCGGCAAGTCGTGGAAAGCGCTCGATGAACTCACCGGCCACGCGGAAGAGATCCTCAAGCGTCTCGAACTGCCGTACCGGGCGGTCGCACTGTGCGGCGGAGACCTCGGATTCTCGGCGGCCAAGACCATCGACCTCGAGGTCTGGCTGCCGGGCCAGGACTGCTATCGCGAGATCTCCTCCTGCAGCAACTTCCTGGACTTCCAGGCACGCCGCATGATGGCGCGGTACCGGGATCCGGACACCGGCAAGCCGGCGCTCGTGCACACGCTCAACGGCTCGGGGCTGGCCGTCGGACGCACCCTCATTGCCGTGCTCGAGAACTACCAGGCCGGGGACGGGACGGTGCAGGTACCGGACGCACTCAAGCCGTACCTGCCAGGGATCTCGAATCTCGACTTCGGGGCTGCGGGCGGACGTCCGTAGGCCACGCGGCGACGTGTAAACTGCACCGACAAGAGGCGACCGTCGGGAACGCGAGCGCCCCGTATGGATACGCTGCCGCTATTTCTCAACCTGGACAACCAACCCTGCGTGGTCGTGGGGGCTGGCTCCGTCGCCGCACGAAAGGTCGAGACGCTGGCTCGGGTCCGGGCGCGGATCACCGTCGTGGCGCCGCACACGCATGCCGCGATCGATGCGCTGGCCGACACTGGCGCGGTGCGCCTGATGCGCCGCGAGTTCGTGGACGAAGACGTGCGCGGGGCGCTGCTCGCCATTGCCGCGACCGGGGACCGGGAGGTCAACCGGCGCGTGTTCGACGCCTGTCGGGCGCGCGGCGTGTTGGTCAACACGGTGGACGATCCCGACCTGTGCACGGCAATCTTCCCCGGCATCATCGACCGCGCACCGGTCACGGTGGCGGTGTCCACGGGGGGTGCGTCCCCGAGCCTGGCACGCCACCTGCGCGAACGCATCGAGCAGGTTCTGCCGGCCGGGACCGGACGCCTCGCGCAGTTCCTCGCCCGTCGACGGCCGGAGATCAACCGCGCGCAGCCCGACGCCCGCGCGCGACGGCGTTTCTGGGACCGCGTACTCGACGGGGCTGTCCCGCACCTCGTGGAGGCGGGTTCGGAAGACGCCGCCGACGCCGAACTCGCACGGCTCGCACGCGAGCCCGCGCCGAGCGGCTTCGTATCCCTGGTCGGGGCCGGCCCGGGTGACCCGGACCTGTTGACGGTCAAGGCACTGCGGACGTTGCAGCGCGCCGACATCGTCTACTACGACAACCTTGTCTCGGCGGCGGTCCTCGACCGCTGCCGACGCGATGCCGAACGGGTCTACGTCGGCAAGCGGCGCGCCTTTCACGGCACGCGCCAGGCCGAGATCAACGAACTGCTGCTCGACAGTGCGCGGGCCGGCCGGCGCGTCGTACGCCTGAAAGGGGGCGACCCGTTTGTCTTCGGGCGCGGCGGCGAGGAGATCGAGACGCTGCGCGGGGAGGGCGTCCATTTCGAGGTGGTGCCGGGCATTACCGCCGCACTCGGCTGCGCGGCCTACGCGGGCATCCCCCTGACGCATCGCGACTGGGCACAGTCCGTGCGGTTCGTCACGGGTCACCTGCAGGGGGACGCCGTGAACCTCGACTGGCCGGAACTGGCCCGGCCCGGCCAGACGCTGGTGGTCTACATGGGCCTCGCGGGTCTCGCGCGACTGACGGCCCGCCTCGTCGAACACGGCATGGACGGCGCCACGCCGGCAGCGACCATTTCCCGCGGAACGCTGCCGGACCAGGCTGTGGTCTCCGCCACGGTGGCTACCCTGGCCGACGCGGTGGAGCGTGCCCACCTGCCAGGCCCGACGACCACCATCATCGGTGCGGTCGTGGCACTGCGGGACCGCTTCGGTGCGGGGCTGGAACCGGGGAGCCGTCGCACGCCTCCGTAGGGGACGGGCTTGTCCGAATCACTCCCGAGCCTGGCGGGGCGTGTAGGGGACGGGCTTGTCCCGTCCCGTCCCGAATCACTCCCCAAGGCTCGATACGGGCGATGTAGGGGACGGGTTTGTCCCGTCCCGTCCCGAATCACCCCCCAAGGCTCGACACGGGCGATCTAGGGGACGGGCTTGTCCCGTCCCGTCCCGAATTACCCCCCAAGGCTCGACACGGGCGACCACAAGGGTCGCCCCTACAGACAATTGCTCGGGCGCGGCAGTCCTCCGATGCGCGCCACGACCTTTGCCGGATTCCCCGGAAACAGCCGCATCAGGGCGATACTCGAGCCGAACTCCTGGCCGAGCCGCTCGCGGGCGAGCTTCACCAGCGGGCGCATGGCCGGCGCTACCCCGGTCTCTTCGTAGAAATCCCGAACGAGATGGATCACTCGCCAGTGGTCGGCACCGAGCACGATATCGGCCTCCCGGGCGAAGGCGTCCGCGACCTCGCGCGACCAGCATGAGAGGTCCGTCAGGTAGCCTTCCGCGTCCGTTTCGATGGGTTCCACGGTCAGGTCCAGCTGACGCTGGATGCGTGGGCGACGACCAGCGCCACAAACGTGTTGTAGTCGACGGCCTCGACCGGTGGGGCGAGCTTGACGCCCCGAGCGGCAACATCGTCGCACAGGGCCGCCACGGGGACATGGACGGCATCGAGCCGCCGGTCCGACGCGGCGAACACGCCATCGCCGAGAAGCAGCACGGCGTCGCCGTCGGCGAGCTGCCCCAGGCACGAAGTGAGTGCCTCGGGGCGGCAGACCAGATGCACGATCGACATTTCAGTCGCTCACCACGACATCCGCGCCGTGCACCAGGGCACGGGCTTCGTCGTCGTCCACGATACGCACTTCCACGGCCAGATCGTCCGCCCGGATACCGCGCGCCGCCAGACTCGCCGCATGCGCATGGAGCGCCTCGACATCGTACGCCGCCAACGCGCCGAGCGCCTTCGCCGTGTCCTTGCGCCCGACCCGGGATGCGTCCTGACGGACGTGCAACTGCCGTACGCCGTCGTCCATGAAAAGCACGCTCGTCGGCTGCTCGAACACGCCCGAGACGAGCATCATGTCCACGGACTCGTTGGCCGCCACGCCGGGCGGCTTGCGCACGAGGTAGAGCACGCTACGCACCGAACGTGACCGTCCGATCGGCTTCCAGCATCGCCTCGATCATCTGCCCGAGGCCGGCGACCTGAAAGCCGTCGCGCAGCGTCGCGCCCGTGAGACCCGCGCGCGCCGCCTCCGCCGCGTCGACGACGCCCCGGCGCGCGGCGGCCGCCACGCACACCGTCAACTCGACTTCGTGGCGCCGCGCAAACTCGAGCCACTCGCTCGCGAGATCGACTTCGTCGGCCGGCAGCGTCACGAAGCGGTTCGCGATATGAACGCCGTCCTTGTGGAAGAACGCCCTGTGAATCCGGTGGCCGGCGGCGGTTGCGGCTTGCGCGAAGTGCAGCGCGGTGGCCGCTGCGTCGGTAGTTTGGGGCGCTCCCTGGATCAGCAATGCAAGGCGCATGACAGCCGGGCCACGGTTACGAAGGGTTCACATTGCGACCGTCTATCGCTCATAATGCAGTGCAGTTCCGACCGAAGTCGCCGCCGGAGATACGAGGGTCGGCGCACGATTCCGCGCATGTCATGAGAAAAATCCGAGTCGCCATTGCCGGAGTTGGAAACTGCGCCAGTTCCCTGGTTCAGGGTATCGAATTTTACCGGACCCGCAACGAGAAGGAGCCGGTCGGTCTGATGCACGAGAGCATCGGCGGCTGGCGGCCCTCCGACGTCGAAGTCGTGGCCGCCTTCGACGTCGACCGACGCAAGGTCGGCCGGGTGCTCGAAGAAGCCGTGTTCGCCGGCCCGAACTGTACCCGCGTATTCCAGCCGACCCTCGCCGCGAGTGGCGTGACCGTGCAGATGGGGCCGATCCTCGATGGCGTCGCCGAGCACATGGCGCACTACGGCGACGACGAGGCGTTCCGCCCGGCGGACGATCCTCCGGTGGATGTCGCCGCCGTCCTGCGCGAGAACCGCGCGGAAGTGCTGATCTGCTATCTCCCGGTCGGTTCGGAACAGGCCGTACGCCACTACGCCCAGGCTTGCCTCGACGCCGGGCTCGCCATGGTCAACTGCGTGCCCGTGTTCCTCGCCTCCAACGGCGACTGGGCAAACCGGTTCCGCGCCGCGGGACTGCCCATCGTCGGGGACGACATCAAGAGCCAGATCGGCGCCACCATCGTGCATCGCGCGCTGGCGCGCCTGTTCGCCGATCGCGGCGTGGAACTCGACCGCACCTACCAGCTCAATACCGGCGGCAACACCGATTTCCTCAACATGCTCGAGCGCAGCCGCCTGCAGTCGAAGAAGCGCTCCAAGACCGAATCCGTGCAGAGCCAGCTCGACCAAAGGCTCGACAGCCACGACATCCACATCGGCCCGTCCGACTACGTGCCGTGGCAGAACGACAACAAGATCGCCTTCATCCGCCTCGAAGGGCGGGGCTTCGGCGATGCGCCGCTCGAGATCGAACTGCGTCTCTCCGTGCACGACTCGCCCAACAGCGCCGGCGTCGTCATCGACGCATTGCGATGTGCCAAGGTCGGCCTCGACCGCGGCCTCGCGGGGCCGCTGCAGGCGCCGAGCGCGTACTATATGAAGAGCCCGCCGCGGCAGATGAGAGAGGACGAGGCCCGCCTGGCCCTCGAGGACTTCATCGGCGAGGCAGCGGCGGACGTACGCGCCAAGAGTTCCGGCATGCCGGGGCCGGGCGGCGCCTGAAGCGGCGCGGGTTGCGTATGCCGGTCCGGGGCCTGCGGGCGCCCTGATCGCCGTTGCCTGCGCAGCCAGTGTCCTCGCACCCCTGCTCACGGGCGACACCCTCGACGCCCTCTACTGCGCACTCGCTCTGTTCTTCTGCATCAACCTGCTGATCTGCTACTGGGCGAAGCGATACGGAGCCTGAAGGAGGACGGCTACGGGTACGCGGAGCCTCCTGAAACGATGCGGCCGAGCGCTGTCTGTCGGCGGATGGTTCGGCGTAGGGCAATCAGGCTTCGAACAGTGCAATGACCTCCTCGGTGGAATAGACGTCGCCGAACCCGAGCAGGATGTTGGACAGGCTTGCCCAGTGTTCCTCATCGTCCCGACCGGCGTTGGCATCGGTGATCATGACGGTCTTGAAGTTGCGCATCGCCGCCTCCCGCGCGGTTGATTCGCAGCACACGCTGGTGACCGTACCGGTGACGAGCACCGTGTCGATACCCCGGTCGCGCAGAAGTTGCTCGAGCCCGCCGCCGCTGCCGACGAAGGCGCTGAACCGGTTCTTGCTGACGGTGATATCGTCGGGATCCTGTTCCAGCGGCCCGTAGACCGAGTGGCCGGGCGCCCCGGCACTCAGCGCGGCCCGGAAGTTCTTCCCCTGTTCCTCACCGAAGACATGGTCGTACATGATGGGCCAACGGTCCTCTTCGTTCGGGCCGTAGGTGGAAACGATCCACACCACCAGGCCGCTGGCCTGACGCAGCGCCGCATTGATGCGGTTGATATTGGGCACGACCTCCCGCGCCGCAGGAATCTCGGCGGCGGCGCCCTCGGCGACGAAAGCGTTCTGCATGTCGACGACGAGCATTGCCGTGCGTGCCGGATCGATGGATTCGAAGGTATGAAGCCGGCCGCGGCGCGCCAGGCAGCGATTGATAATGTCCTCGGTTATTCCGCCCGCGTGCATGATCGTTTCCTCTCTCTTCCCTTGTAGCGGGGATTCTCGCAACTTTGACGGCAGGAGGGAAACAGATTCGTCGCCGGGTACGCCGACGAGGCCGGCATCGCGAACCCTCGCCCTTGGGGGAAGCACGTTCGCACCCAGATTCCAGCCGGGCCGGAAGTCTGTCACACTTGCGGTCGACGTCGCAGGCCCGACAGACTCCGGGGCGAGCCACCGAACGGCATGGGGAGAACACGCGTTGACTGACTACCACCCACACCACATTCACCTGATGAGCCACGACGCCATGGCGGCCGGCGCCTACTACGAGAGGATGTTCGGTGCCGAACTCGTCGCCTCGCAGGGCGGCAACGGTCTACCGCGGGCCAACCTCACGTTGGGCGGCCAGATCATCCTGATTTCCACAGTGACCGAAAAGGTGAGGCAGACGGCGTCAGGCCCGCACAGTTGCCTGGGCCTGGATCACCTCGGCCTCGGCGTGGACAACATGCCGGCCGCGATCGCGGACCTCGAGGCCAAGGGCGCCGAGTTCCTGAGGAAGCCCCCCGACGGCAAAGGCCGCATCGCCTTCGTCAAGGGGCCGGATTTCGTCAGCATCGAACTGGTACAGAGGCCGTAGGGCGAGCGCGGCCGCCGCCAGTGAGCGAGTCGCCACGGCAGGCGTTGCGGCCTTGTGAACAGTACGCAGATTCCAAACGGCTATGGCGGAGGGGCAGGGATTCGAACCCTGGGAGGAGTTACCCTCACCGGTTTTCAAGACCAGCGCTTTCGACCGCTCAGCCACCCCTCCGCGGGGTCTTGGCATCGTAGCACGCACGGCGCGCGCCTCATGCTCAGGCGGGACAGCGGCGGGACCAGTACGATTCAACGATCGGTAGTTTGATTGATGTCCGCGGCGCTCGCGTGGACTGCGGAACTCGCACATCCCTCGATCCGGCCTTCATGGAGCGATGGCGTCGTCCAATCGAGACATCGACCTGTCGAACGTCCCGACAGGACGATGCCCCAGTTTGCAGGCAATCCCAACGATCAGACAGTCAGCGAATCCGACAGCCGGCCGGCTTTGGAAGTCGTTGAGGGCTGTGCGTACGACATCTGCGTCCTGCAGGACCAGTCGGTCGTGTTCGAGGAGCATTGCGAGGGTGGTCGCGATGCGATCGGAACTCATGCTGTAGACAGAGGCAAGGACCCAGACTGTCTCCGCAAGTACCAGATGGGAAACCCACGCGCCAGGGGCAACGAAGGCCTCCGCCCGCTGGACCTGACCGGCGTCGTCACGCACCAGCAATCGGACCAGGATGCTGCTGTCAACGGCGCGCATGCTTGCGCCGGAGGTGGGAGCGAATGCCCTCCTTCATGTCCTCCACGGTGCGGGGCGCAGGGGGTGTGACGAACAGGGCATCGTGGATGTCCTGGGAGGTGTACGTGGTAGCTCGCCGGACGATGACGTCGTCACCCTGAACGCACCATTCAACCTTGGAACCTGGGGTCAAGCCCAGCTTTTGTCGAATGGGGGCAGGGATCGACACCTGTCCCTGGGACGTGATTTTGGATTCAACGCGTTCCAACAGTTTGGGTCCGAGTCAATTGCGGGGTAATCGTGTTCGTATTACCCCGGTAAGTCAAGGAGCTTGACAATGGTCCAGGCGCAGAGGCAGGTATCCTCACCGAAAGTTCCGACTCGAAAACGACTCCATCGCGTCCCGGCGCGTCGACAGTCCCGCCAGCTTCTCCGTCAGGTTGCGCACCTCGCCGGCGACCACGTGGATGACCTCGCCTTCCCGTTCGAGTACCCCCTTGATCACCAGCAGCCGGCCCTGCAGGAGTTCGGCGCGATACCGCTCGAGTACGGTATTCCAGACGATGATGTTGCTGTTGCCGGTCTCGTCCTCCAGCGTCACGAAGACGACGCCGCTCGCCGAGCCCGGACGCTGACGGCAGGTCACGATGCCGGCGACGCGCACGAACCGGTTCGGCTTGCAGTCGAGCAGGTCGGCCGCGGTGCGGCAGCGGCGAAATGCGGCGTCAGCACGTAGCAACGCCATGGGATGGGGCCCGAGGGTCAGCCCGAGATAGCGGTAGTCCGAGATCATGTCGTCGCCGGCGGCCGGACGTTCGAGGCGCACCTCGGTGCGGTACGGGGCGTGCGCGTCGGCGGATTGCCAGATGGCGGTCGGGCGGTCGACGCCGGCCGCATCCCAATGGGCCTGATGACGGTGTCCCGCCAGTCCCTTGAGGGCGCCTGCACGCGCGAGGAAATCCAGCTCCTGTTTGCCGAGCGCGGCGCGGCGAGCGAGGTCGCCGGCATCCACGAACGGCTGGGCCGCGGCGATCCGGTCGGCCGCTTCCCGTGAGAGACCCTTGATCTGGCGCATGCCGACGCGAAGCGCCGGCTGCAGCGTGACCGGCTCCGGGAACCGCAGGCGTCCCGTCGGCTCGCGAGCGGGATCGGCCGGCTCCAGACGATAATCCCAACCGCTCGCCTGCACGTCGACTGCGCGGACTTCAAGGCCGTGGGCCGCCGCGTCCTGGATGAGTTGCGAAGGCGTGTAGAAGCCCATCGGCAGGCTGTTCAGCAGCCCGCAATAGAAGGCGCCCGGTTCGTGACGCTTGAGCCAGGCGGAGACATACACCAGGAGCGCGAAGCTCGCCGCGTGGGATTCCGGGAAGCCGTATTCGCCGAAGCCCTTGATCTGCTGGAAGATGCGTTCGGCAAACTCCCGGTCGTGACCGCGTTCCAGCATGCCGTCGACGAGTTTCTTCTCGAAGTGTTCGAGGCCGCCGCGGCACCGCCACGCCGCCATGGCACGCCGCAGACGGTCGGCCTCGCCGCCGGAGAACCCGGCCGCCACCATGGCGAGCTCGATCACCTGCTCCTGGAAGATCGGCACCCCCAGGGTCCGCTCCAGCACTTGGCGCACGCCATCGGTCTTGTAGCTGACCGGTTCGAGGCCCTGGCGGCGGCGCAGGTAGGGATGGACCATGTTGCCCTGGATCGGTCCGGGGCGGACGATGGCCACCTCGATGACGAGATCGTAGAAGTTCTCGGGCTTGAGTCGCGGCAGCATGCTCATCTGCGCGCGCGACTCCACCTGGAAGACGCCCACGCTGTCGGCGTGCTGCAACATCGCGTAGGTGAGCGGGTCTTCCGGGGGAATCCGCGCGACGGTGAGGGCGTCGTCCGCCGCCCGTCCCCGGAAGTCGTTGACGAGGTCCAGCGCCTTGCGGATCGCCGTCAGCATGCCGAGCCCCAGCACGTCCACCTTCAGGAGTCCGAGCGATTCCAGGTCGTCCTTGTCCCACTGGATGACGGTGCGATCCGCCATGGCGGCGTTCTCGATCGGCACGAGTTGCGAAAGGGGGCCTTTCGAGATCACGAAGCCGCCGACGTGCTGTGACAGGTGGCGGGGAAAGCCCAGGATTTCGTTGACGAGGTACAGGAACTGGCGTGCGATGCGGCTTTCGGGATCGAGCCCCGACGCGCGCAGACGCGCATCGAACGCTTCGCGCCCGTCCCACCAGGCCATCGACTTCGCCAGCGCGTCCAGCAGCCCTGCGTCGAGACCGAGCGCACTCCCCACGTCCCGGATCGCGCTCCTCGGTCGATAGGTGATGAGCGTGGCCGCCAGCGCCGCGCGGTCGCGGCCGTAGCGCTCGTAGATGTACTGGATCACCTCCTCGCGCCGCTCGTGCTCGAAGTCCACGTCGATGTCCGGCGGCTCGTCGCGCTCCGCGGAGACGAAGCGCTCGAACAGGAGGTGCATGCGCGACGGGTCCACCTCCGTGATGCGCAGGCAGTAGCACACGGCCGAGTTGGCGGCGGAGCCCCGGCCCTGGCAGAGGATGCCGAGCGAGCGCGCGTGGCGCACGATGTCGTATACGGTGAGGAAGTAGTACTCGTAGGACAGCTTCGCGATGAGATCGAGCTCCTTTTCGAGAAGCGTCGTCACCTCTTCGGGAATGCCGTCCGGCCAGCGCTGCCGGGCGCCGGCGAAGGTCAGGCGGCGCAGATACTCGCCGGGCTCGAGCCCGGCCGGGACGAGTTCTGCCGGGTATTCGTAACGCAGCTCGTCGAGCGAGAAGCTGCAACGGTCGGCGATGGCGACGGATTCGGCGAGCATCTCCGGAGGGTAGAGTCCGGCCAGGCAATCGAGCGACCGCAGGGAACGTTCGCGGTTGGCATGCGCCTGCGAACCGAGTGCCGCGACGGTGGTCCGGTTGCGGACCGCGGTGAGAACGTCCTGCAGCGGCTTGCGGCCCGCGGTGTGCATGTGCACGTCGTTGCTCGCGACGATGGGCAGATCGAGGCGTGTCGCAAGCGTCAGGGCGTTCGCGGTCCTGTCGAGGTCGGAAGGCTCGAGAAAGACCTCCAGCGCGATCCAGAGATGGGGTAGCAGGGACTTCAGGCGATGTCCTTCCTCGAGGAGGTCGCCGATGGGCTCGAGCGCGGGAATCCACAGCGCCAGGCACTCGCCGACCCCGCCGTATCCGTGGCCGTCGGCAATCAGGTCGTCGAGACGCAGGGCGTATTCGCCCTTCGGGCTGCGGCGGCGCCCGCGCGTGACGAAATCCGAGAGCTGTCCGTAGGCGCGTCGCGTCGGCGCGAGGAGTACCAGGTGCACGGACTCTCCTGGGCCGGCGTCGTCCTGCGCATCCAGCTGGAATTCGGAGCCGACGATGAGCTTGATGCCGCCCTGGCCCTGGTCCTGTTCGCTGCACTCCTGCGCCGCCACGTGCGCCCGGACCACGCCGGCCAGCGAGCACTCGTCGGTGATGGCGATTGCGGCATAACCGAGCGTCCAGGCCTGCCGGACGAGATCCTCGGGGTGCGATGCCCCGCGCAGGAAGGTGAAGTTCGAGATCGCGTGCAGTTCTGCAAAGGCTCCGGGCGCGTCGGCCGGCGGCGCGGATGGAGCCGAGCGCCCGCCGAGCTCCGGGCTCGGGACTTCAGGCAAAGTAGCCATGCAGAAACCAGTTTCCGGAAGGCGTGGCGTCGGGGTCGTTGCGGTGCGACCGGAACAGCCAGCATTGGGCGCCGTCTTCGCCCACGGCGACGTAGTAGTCGCGGGCTACCGTGTCCCTCCGGGCGTCCTCCCACCAGCCGGATTCGATGCGCTCGGGGCCACAGAGGAGTCTGAATCGCTCGACGCGCACCGGACGCGGGGGATCGAAAAGCCAGAGCGGCCGGGATCCTTCCTGCCACGAAGGAGGGATCGCAGCGACTGACGAGGCGTTCGGTTTGTCACCGGGCCGTCTCGACGTCCAGGCGCGCTCCGGGCGATGGTCGTCCGCCAGCGCCAGCCCGAAGAGGGCGGCGCCGCCGAGGCGCGCCTCGATCGCATCGACGAGTTCCATCGGTGCCCTCGGTTTGCCTGCCGTTGCGCGTCCGCGGGAAGCATCCGTGGCGGGGAACGCTCCGGGAATCCCCGGCTCCGCGGCGGCGTGGCCTTCGAACAGGTCGCCGGCATCGGTCGGCCGGGGCGCGACCTCAACGGCGGCCAGGCCGATGCTCATCGTTTCTTCCGGCAGGTCGGCCTTCTCGAGCCGCAATCGGGCGATTTCCAGGATGCCGCGCGCGTCCGTCCGGGGACGCGCGAATCGCGTCTCGACGCTGCACGGCTCCCCGTGCAGGGGTCCGAAACTCCACGTCAGGCGCAGGACGCCGAGTTGCCTCGCCTGCAGCCAGGCCGCGAGTTCCGCGACCAGGCGGCGCATGGGAAACAGCAGCATCTGCTTGTTCGAGATCGGCTCGATCAGGTGTACGGACGTCGCGAACGTTTCGCTCGGCACGACGGCATCCCGCAGGTCGGGCACGTCGCCGGCGAGGCGCGACAGGTAATCCGTGAGCGCCGGACCGAAGCGGGCGCCGAGTTCGTCACGCGGCAGGTCCAGCAGTTGCCCGATGCGGAATATGCCCATGTTGGCAAGTCGTTCGATTTCCCGCGCCGCGAGGTCGGCACAGGCAAGCGGCACGTCGTGCAGCGCATCGAGCGTGGCCGCTTTCGTTCCGCCGGCGAGCGACGGCTGCCGGTTCGCGCGCGCCAGCACCAGTGCGGCGGCGGGCGTGTGCGCGAACGCGATGTGCGCGGTATGCCGGAGATGCCGGAAAAGGCGCTCGAGACCCCTGGCAAGGGCTTCCGTGCTGCCGAAGAGAGCGCAGCTCCCGTGCATGTCCAGCACCAGGCCGTCCGGCGCGCAGACGCTGACGTGCGAGGTGTAGCGATACGCGGTCTCCGCCAGACGGCGCAGCTGCCTGTTTTCCAGGGACAGATCGCGTTCGAAGTGTCGGAGTCCGGCTGCGACGCCATGCGCGGTGGCCAACGTCGAACCGGCAACGATGCCCGCCCGATGCGCCGGAACGTTCGCCAGACGCACCCGGCCGTCCTCGACGAGCACGGCCGGGGAGGCCGTCCGCTCGGGCTCACGGCGCTCGAATATCTCGAGCCCGAGCCGGGGGAAGTGCACACCGAACCACAGCACGGTCTATCCCCCGGCCGCCATCATCAGGCGACCGTCGTCAGGCGATCCCGATCGGACGTCGGCGCCATGTGCGGTATCGAACCTCGGCTCCCGACGCGTACGCCAGGATGCGAATCGCTCGTCGAGAACGGCCGGATCGATGGGAACGGGCGCCTGGTCGACTTCGAGAACCAGGCGCGACGTCGGCCATCCGCCGCGACGTTTCAGAACGGTCAGAGCGACCCGGTCGCATCGCTCGCTCGGCTCCTCCTCGACCAGGATGCGCAGTTCCGCCATCGATGACCTGCCGGCCGCCTTGCCGGGACGGAAGAGGTTCGTCCAGGTGCGGCCCTGCCTGGCGGCGAGCTGCAGGCGGCGGATGCCCGTCGTCCCGAGTCCTGACTCGTCGAGCCAGGCGAGGGCGGTGCTCGCCGCGCCACTCCGAAGTACCTGCTCGGTCGCCCACAGCGCTTCGCGACGGTCCGCAGGCCGGATCAGCAGGACTCGCTCGAGATCGATGCCGGCGCTTGCGAGCGCCGGTGCGTACGGCACGCAGGGCGGCGCGATCCAGACGATCCAGCGCGCATCGGTCCGGCTCAGGCGCGCGAGCGCGGGCAGCAGAAGCCGCAGTTCGCCGACGCCGGCCGTGTCGTGCAGGAACTCGGTCAGGCCGGCGCTCGGCCAGCCGCCGTCATGCAGTATCGCGTCGAGGGGCGGAAATCCGCTCGGATGGCCCGACCGGACACGGTTCCGACCGAGCTGTCGCGCGCGCCACAGGTCGGGGTGATTCAGCAGGGTTTCCATGACGACGTGCGCGCATGCTTGCCTGGGGCAATCCGCAGGGTGCGAGATATCGCAATGCACATGGGGCTACTGTTTCCATACAGGGCAGATCAAAATACCTGTATATAAAAACAGTATCAAGGGGTATGGAGCAGCTTCTTGATCTGCGAGATTGCCCGGAATCAGTCCTCGAACCCGTTCGGATGCGACGACTGCCAGCGCCAGAGATCGGCGCAGATGCGATCGAGGTCCCACTGCGCGGTCCAGCCGAGTTCGTCCCGCGCCCGCGACGGATCGGCGCACAGGAAGGGTACGTCGCCCGGCCGCCGCGACGCGACCCGGTACGGAACGGATCGACCGCTCGCCTGCTCGAAGGCACGGACCGCCTCCAGCACGCTGCGGCCGCGTCCCGTCCCGAGGTTGTGCACCGCGTACCCGCCTTCGCGGCCGAGATAGTCGAGCGCGAGGACATGCGCCCTGGCGAGATCCGCGACGTGCAGGTAGTCGCGAATGCACGTGCCGTCCGGCGTCGGATAGTCGTCGCCGAACACCTCGAGGCGTTCGCGCCGGCCGACGGCGACCTGGGCAATGTAGGGCAGCAGATTCCTCGGCACCCCAATGGGGTCTTCGCCGATCAGCCCGCTCCGGTGCGCCCCGACCGCATTGAAGTAGCGCAGGCAGGAAATCCGCCAGGCCCTGTCGGCGACGTGCAGGTCGCGCAGGAGTTCCTCTCCGAGGTGCTTGGTGCGTCCGTACGGACTGGCCGGCGCGGCCGGGGACTCCTCCGTGAGCGCTGCTGACGAAGGGGCATAGACCGTCGCCGACGAACTGAAGACCAGCGTCCGGACGCCGTGTGTGGTCATCGCTTCGAGCAGGCCGGCGGTGCCGGTCACGTTGTTGACGAAGTAGCGCAGGGGTTCGGCGACCGACTCGCCCACGGCCTTCAGCGCGGCGAAATGGATGACGGCGTCGAAGTTGCCGCCGCCGAACACGCCATCGAGCAGGTCGCCATCGCGAACGTCGCCCTCGACGAACGGGATGTCGCGGTTGGCCAGCGCGCCGAGAGCCCGTACCGCCCTGGGCGAGGAATTCGAGAAATTGTCAAGCACGACCGCTTCATGACCGGCCTCCAGCAACTCCAGAACGGTGTGGCTGCCGATGTAGCCGGCGCCGCCGGTGACCAGGACTTTCATGGAAAAAGCATTTGAAGTAGGATGGTCTGCGCGTTTCTGCAACGGTCTGCGCCTCCGGTCGTCGGTAATTCTCGTTGTTTATCAATTAGATAATACCATTCCGGCGAGTGCAACGAGGTGCCAGACGGTGCCATTCGACGCCAACGGATGCCGCTGGTTTTTGTGGGACGCAACGCCCTGTCCGCCCGAATGGTACGCCACGCCGGCCCTGGCAGCTACGTGGACGGCAACGGCCTCATGCTGCGGGTCCGCGATTCCGGCTCCCGCTCCTGGGTGCAGCGCATCATGGTGCACGGCCGCCGGGTGGACATCGGCCTGGGCAATGCCGAGCTGGTGAGCCTCGCGGACGCGCGGCGCATGGCGGCCGACAACCGGGCCGTGGCCCGGACCGGCGGCGATCCACGGAAGGCGAAGACGATCTCCTTCGCCGTCGACGCGCGGCTGGAGGTCGAACAAGCGTATCGGCAGCACAACGATGAGCGGATTGCGCATTTGCACACGCTGATAGTCGTCGTCGGCAAGGACGGCGAGCGATTGCGCCAGCGGTTGGCGGAGTCGCTGACGGTGTCGTTCAGGGGTGGCGATTGGCCGCAGGTGCCGCAGGCGCCCGAGCGTCACGTAGATGAGTCCGGAAAACCCCTGGATCGTGCCGCGATGGCCCGGTTCGTCGCCGCCGCGTCCATCATCGGGCCCATCGAGAGCGTCCGAGATCAGCTCGGCATGTTCGTTGAACGAACCGGAGCGCAGCGCCTGGTCCTGTACATGGAGGCGATTGCAGACGCGACCGCAACCCGTCAGTCGGTCATCTCGTTTGCCGAACACGTGGACACGCCTCACGAGTTCATTGTATGATTACATAATGAAGTTGCTAAGCGTGGAGGGAATGAGAAATGTCGCTTAGATTCAATGGGTTGTTAGTCATCAGCGCTCTAGCGAGCAATAGCGTTATGGCCGCGACCGACACCGCGCCGTCCGGCGCGGTGATCGAAGAAATCGTGGTCACCGCATTGCGGCGTGAACAATCCTTGCAGGACACCGCCGCGACCGTCTCGGCGATCACCGGGGAGAATTTGGATAACATGGGCGCAACGGGCTTTACCGAGTACGCGCGCTCGATACCTGGCCTTTCGTTCATCGATCGTGGCCTCGGGCAGACTCAGATCACCATCCGGGGCGTGACAACGGAAGCGGTACGCCAGGATGCTCCGAAGGCGAAGGAGTCGGTCGGCGTCTATATCGACGAGGTGCCGGTTTCCAGCGCCCGAAACGCCCTGGATCCAAACCTGTTCGATATCGAGCGCGTGGAGGTGTTGCGCGGCCCGCAGGGAACCCTATACGGGTCTGGCTCCCTGGCGGGGACGGTGCTGGTGATTACCAACAAGCCGAACCCGGATGCCTATGATGCCAAAGTCAGCGCGACCATCGCTTCCCAGGACGAGGGCGATGAGAACTACGCCTTGGACGGCATGGTCAACATTCCTGTGGTGGAGGGCCAATCCGCGCTGCGCATCGTCGGCTACTACCACGAGACCAGCGGATTTATAGACAATGTCGCGATGTCGGAGGAAAACGTCGACCATGCGCGCATGTGGGGTGTCAGGGTCGCCTACTCGCACGAGTTCACCGATAAGTTCGGCGCGCTCGCCAAAGTGCTCTACCAGGATCTGGACAGGGGCGGTTTGCGTTACGCGATAGGAAACTCCGCCACCAACGATCCACGTTACGATGTTGGTGAGTTCGAACAATGGGCGCCTTCACGCCAACCTGTGATAGACGAGTTCGCGATTTACAATCTGGAATTGAACTACGACTTCGAATGGGCAAACTTGTTGTCCTCGACGTCGTACCTGGACCGGCAACACGAAGACCACGTCGATGTGACTTATATAACCGAGGCCTTCTTCGGGGTGCAAATCCCAGCACCGGCGGTCGACGCGCCTTCTGTAGAGAGTTTTGTTCAGGAGTTTCGGCTCAACTCAGCCGGCGATGGTCGGTTGAACTGGGTTGTTGGCGCGTACTACAACAACCTGAAAAAGAATAATTTTGAGACCGTCACAGCCGCGGGATTCGATGACGCCACGGGTTTGCCCTCGAGCCTGTTCGGTGCCCCACCTGACACCCTGTTAACTATTATCTTGGATCTCGAGGAGGAACAGACCGCGGTCTACGGCGAGATCGGTTACGCGCTGACCGACCAATGGACAGCCACGGTCGGCGCGCGCTGGTTCGATGTCACGCAGGATACGAGGACCTACTGGGACGGTCTCTTTAACGGTGGCGTGGGCGTGTTCATCGGGCAGGCCGATGAAAGCGACGTCCATCCCAAGTTTCAAATCAGCTATCGGGCAACTGACGACGCCTTCTTGTATGCGGTCGCGTCGAAGGGCTTCCGCCTCGGTGGCGCGAATGATCCGGTCCCCGAGGATCTCTGCGGTGAGGATCTCGCGGAGCTCGGCCTGAGCACCACGCCTCCATCCTACGATTCGGAGACCGCCTGGAATTACGAATTGGGCGCAAAAACTAGTTGGCTCGATCAGCGACTCACCGTCAATGCCACGGTGTACCAGATCGACTGGGAGAAAATTCAGGGCACGCGCAACCTCGCTTGCGCATATCCTTTCGTAGAGAACGGGGGCGAGGCGCAATCGCGAGGTGTGGAGTTGGAGCTGGTCAGCCGGCCGACGCCAAACCTGGAATTCAGTCTCTCAGCTTCCTACATCAAGGCTGAACTCACCGAGGACTTTGTAGCGCTTGGCGTACCCCACGGTACGACGCTACCGTGGGGGCCCGAATGGTCCGGCTATGGGGCGGTGACCTATCACTTCCCGCACCGCGGTGAATATGGGTTCTACGTTCGAGCGGATATGAGCTATACCGGCAGCCGCTGGAATGACCTCGATCATCAGAGCCGTGGGGCAAAAGAGTTATCGTCGTACACATTGGTCAATGTGCGCGGCGGCGTGGAGACGGCAAAATGGCGGGTAGAGCTGTTCGCCACGAATCTGAACAACGAACGCGCCGAACTCACCTATGACCAGAACCTAGCCGGGTTCAACCGGATCTACCTGAATCGACCGAGGGCCATCGGGCTGACGGTCCACGCGCAGATGTAGATCAGCGTCAGCGGGCGTTCCTTCATGAGGATGTCCTCGAAGACTGGATCGTCGTAGAGCATGTACGGGAGGCAGGTCACGGCGCCGGTCGTGTCCGAAAACGGTGTCACGAGGTCGGTCGTGGTGTCCATGTCTGGCCTCTTGCCGGTCGCTTCCTCCACCCGATCCAAGATTGCCTCCCGAGCGCGGCGCACGTCTTCGGCGCTCAGGACGTCCTTCGGTGGCCGCCATAATTGCTGTCGCCGTGAACACCGATGGCGTGCGTGAAGTGCTCGGTATGGCGATCGGTCCATTCGAGGCGGAGCCGTTCTGGACCGACTTCTTGCGTGCGCTCACGCGCCGGGGTCTGCGCGGCGTCAAACTGGTGATCTCCGATGCGCACGAAGGCTTGAAGGCGGCTGCCGCCAAGGTCTTGTCGGCGAC
Organism: Candidatus Azotimanducaceae bacterium; assembly: GCA_965248075.1. GTDB lineage: Bacteria > Pseudomonadota > Gammaproteobacteria > Pseudomonadales > Azotimanducaceae > VXNE01. The sequence goes on from CBDFIL010000002.1 coordinate 1,137,016, forward strand.
CTGGCAACGCTGTCGGGTGCAGTTCCTGCGCGATGCCTTGGCCCATGCCGGCAAAGGCCAACGGCAGATGGTGCTGGCGCTGATCAACACGAGCTTTGCCCAGGAGACGGCGGACGCTGCAGTGACGCAATGGCACACAGTCGCCGATCAGGTCCGAGCCAAGTTCCCGAAGCTCGACAACATGGGGACAAAGAACGACTTCATGGAGAGGTGCTGGGCCCGGAATCGCCCTATGATCTGTTTGGCCGCGTTTTCCGGCATGCGTCCTTCAGAGTACCGCGGGCTGTCATGGGATCACGTTCACAAGGACCGCGTCGATGTGCGGCAGCGGGCTGACAAGACCGGATCATCGGGCCGGTGAAATCGAAGGCCGGCAGGCGAACGATCTACTTGCCGCGATTGGTCACGGACATGATCTTTGAGTGGCGCGCGTCGAGCGCTGTCACGATGGAATGGTGTTTGTGACGGTCGAGTCGATAGTGGCTGAAACACCAGATCGCGGGGATGTATCCGAGCGCAAGCCCCGGTCCGGCGATCATCGCAAGCAGGAACAACGTGTCCGGAGGTATGTCGGCCGCCCTGACAGCCTCGCCTTTCGGCCAGTTGATCAGGTCCAGTGCGAATCCCGCGACGGCGCCGCCGATACCGGCCGTGGCCTTGATCACGAACGCGTAGGCGCCGTAGAAGACGCCCTCCTGGCGTTTGCCGGTCGACAACTCCTGCTCGTCGGCAACGTCGCCGAGCATCGACCCCACGGCGATAGTCACCTGCGAGACCAGCAGACCCGACATGAAGCTGCAAAACGCCAGCGCGACGACGACATCCATGGTCGCGGGCGCCGGGAAAAGGCCGATGTAGTGCAGGCAGACGGGCGCGACGGCAAAAACGACCCAACCCAGCGCACCGAGGATCAGCAACTCGCGCTTTTCCAGGTAACGGCCCAGCAGCGGGGCGAACATGTAGCCGATGACCGTTCCAATGGGGATCAGTGCGAAAATGTAGATCATGCGTCCGGCCGCGACTTCCCAGAAGAACGTATACATGTACAGCGCCAACGCTTCACCGACGCCGACCGGCGCCGCAATGATGACGAAGCCGATCACCAGCCATCGAAACGAGACGCTCTTCAGTGCCTCTAGCATATCGAGCACAACCTGCTTCAAGGGCCCGTGCTGCGGGTTGGTTGGTTGCAGTAGCGAGGGGATCAGGTGATGCGTCCCCAACGCCGAACCAACGATCGAGGCCACCATGAGGAACGCAATCACAAGTGCAAAGGGCGGATAGGCTACCGGGTTGAGCCGGCCGTTCTCATAGGCGTCGCTCGCCCCAAAGAACATGCCAAAGCCAAAAGTGTAGACCAGCAGTGTCCCGATGACCCCGAACACCGAGCGTCCGGCGACGATGACGGTGCGCTCCTGGTAGTCGCTGGTCATCTCCACACCCAGCGCCATGTGCGGCACCGAGTACAAGGTCATGGCGATGCGCGCGAGCACGCTGAAACACAGCAACCAGGCAAACAGTCCCATTTCGGAGTCGACGGGCGGAGCGAACAGCGCATAGAAGAATATCGGCAGCGGTATCGCGGACGCATACATGAACGGATGCCGACGGCCCCAACGCGAACGCCAGCCGTCGGACACGGAACCCATCAGGGGGTCGGTGATCGCGTCGATGGCGGTGGCCATCATCAACGCAATCGCGCACAACGAGCCGGAAAGACCGAGCACCTGGTTGAAATAGAACAGCAGGAACAGCGCGAACGTGGTCGACTTCAACCCTTCCGCAAGCTGTCCGACCCAATAGGCGGTTTTGGTCGACAATCCCAACGATCTGGTGGCAGTGACGCCGGAAGGAACCCCGTACCTTGTGCCTTTGCCAGGGCCCATCTCCCTTCCTAGCCGCGAAAACATAGAGTCAACCTACGACCGCTTCGGCCGCCGCCTCGACGGCGTTGACCCCGTTCGGCGCATAGGCCGAATGCGAGGCGAGCCCGCGTACCGTGCAGCGATAGCTCCTCTTGCCCTTGTGCGCGACGATGGGCTTCATCAGCGTTGGCTCGCCCACCACGCACGACCGGGCCGGATGCCAGATCCTCGATCAGCCGCCCCGCGCCGAGGCAGCCGACCTCCTCGTCGTACGAGAACGCGAGATGCACCGGCGTCTTCAGCCCCTTGCCGCCCGATTCGCCGACGACCGCCACCACGACGGCGATAAAGCTCTTCATGTCCGAAGTGCCGCGGCTGTAGAGCCGGCCGTCCTTTTCGACGAGCGCGAACGGATCGCTCGACCATTTCTGCCCGTCGACCGGCACGACGTCGGTATGGCCCGAGAGCACTATTCCCGGCACGCCGCGCGGCCCCAGGGTCGCAAACAGGTTCGCCTTGCGCTTCCCGTCGTTGTGGGTGAGGCGCACCTCGGCGCCGTGCGGGCGAAGATAATCGCTGACGAACTCGATCAGCTTCAGGTTGGAATCCCGGCTGACGGTCGGGATTCCCACGAGGCTGCGAATCATCTCGACCCTGGCCGCGGACGGAGTCTTGTTCATGTTCTCGCCCAAATATCCAGAATAGGGGCCGGGCGCGCCGAACACATGGTAGCTTGACAATCCGATCTAGTCCAAGGACGTGGTCTGTAATTGCGTGGGGCAAGCCTCTTGCGGCGGTTCGGGACCTGTACCGTTTCCGTGTCGTGTCGCGGGTGACACCGCGGTCCGACCACCGCCTCCGGGGGGCTTCTGCAGAGGCCCCCCGGATGGACCCTCCCGAAGGTCCAGTCAGGGAAATTTAAACAGACAAGACCGCGAAGCGGGCTCGGGTCGGCGAAGCCGATTAGGGCGCGGGCCGTCAGGCAACGCTAATCCCTGTCTTCAGACGCGTCAGACATGCGGGAGCTATTGTCAAATCTGGTGTACGGAGGGTTGGTCATGCGACGGCCCTGCTGTCCTCGATGACCTCGATACCGTCGTTGAACTTGACCCCCTCGATCACTTTGCCGAGCTGCCGGAAGCCGCGTAGTCGTCGCCAGGACTTCTCGGCGCTCATGCCCATCTTGTAGATCATCGAGAGCATCGTCCGGCGCGTGACGCAGCCCTTCGCCCGCGAGCTCCGATGGCGGATGGTGGCGAACGCCGACTCGATCACGTTGGTCGTGCGCAGATGCGTCCAGTGCGCGGCGGGGAAGTCGTAGAAGGCCAGCAGCTGCTCGCGATCACGCGCCAGGCACGCGGTGGCCTTGGGGTACTTGTCTTCGTAGCGTTCGATCCAGTCGTCGAACGCGCGCTCGGCCTGGGCCCGGGTCTCGGCCATCCAGATCTCCTGCAGGCCCTGCTTCGCCTTCGCCTGGCCCGACTTGGGGAAGTAGTTGAGGACGTTACCGGACTTGTGCATCCAGCAGCGCTGGCTGCGGGTCTGCGGATAGACCTCCGACAGCGCCGACCAGAAGCCCAGCGCGCCGTCGCCCACCGCCAGCTTCGCCGGCCGCGTGAAGCCGCGCTGCTGCATGCCCAGCAGCACTTCCCGCCAGCTCTGCGTGGACTCCCGAACCCCGTCCTCGATGGCCAGGAAATGCTTGTCGCCACGGGCGTTTACGCCGATCACCACCAGCACGCACAGGCGCCCATCGTCACCGCGCAGGCCACTGTGGATACCGTCCGCCCAGACGTACACCCAGTCGTCGGCAAGATCGCGCCGGCACCACTCCCGATACTCCTCGTCCCACACCTCATCCCACACCCGCTTGAGGCGGCTCACCACGTTCGCCGACAACCCGCGGGCCGCTTCCTCACCCACCAGCGCCGACACCGCCGCGCGCATCTGACCCGTCGATACGCCGTGCAGGTACAGCCACGGAACCGCCGCATCGACGCTCGCGCTACGGCGCACGTACGGCGGCACCAGCGATGAGCGGAACGGCTCCTGCGATCCCGACCGGCTGCGCGCCTTCGGCACCCGAACGTCCACTGCGCCGATCCCCGTCAGAATCTGCCGTTCCGGAAGATGACCGTTGCGCACCATCCGCCGCCGACCGTCTGGCAACTTCTCTTCCTCGAACGCCGACAGATACTCCCCGAACTCCGCCGACACCGCCGCCTCGATCAGCCGCCGCGCGCCAGCGCGAAGAAGATCCGTGAGCGGATCGGAAACCGATGCTGGCGCCGCCAGCGAAACCACTTTATCGTTGCCCATGTGCGGTGTGCTCCTCTTGCTGAAACCGTGAATTCGCAACTCCGATTTCAGCAGAGACACGCCGCACGACTCAACTCATCCGTACACCACTTTCGACCATAGCTCGACATGCGGCTCGGTGTGGGCGATAATGCAGTGCGCTGGCAGCCGGGAACGGGACCGTTGTAGACGGTTGCAGTGGGGACAGTACGAGTTTCCCGCGACGAAGACATCGATACCATAGTGGGGAAAAGCGTTGGGAAGAGACCAACGCCCGGTCAGATAAGTTTTTGTATAACATATACTTACGATTGTCTTTCGATTCCCCCCTGAGAGCGTGACGAGCACAGTGGAACGGGACGTCAGTCGCTGAACGACATGGACATGGTGAGCTGGACCTGACGGCCAGGGGCGACGTATACGAACGGCACCGAACTGCGATACAGAGTGTCGTAGTACGTCCGGTCGGTCGCGTTCAGGACGTTGAGACGCAGGCTGACCTTGTCGCTGGCCCGGTACTCGGCCATCGCGTCGACCCGCGCGTAGCCGGGAATGCGCGTGTCGCGCGCCTCCAGCGTCCCGCCGTACACCTCCGACTGGTAGTACAGCGTGCCGCCGAACGCCAGCGACGGCGTCAACTGGTAGCGCGCCTGCACGGAAGCCGACCTCTCGGGCACATTGGCGAGCAACTCGCCGACAGCGGCGGAATTGAGCGGCTGGGCGGTCACCTCGGTATCGAGCCACGTGGCACCCCCGAGCAGGCTCAGCCGATCGCTTGCCTGACCTGCCAAGCTGACCGAGATCCCGCGCACCTCGGAGGCGCCGTCGTTGCCGTACCGCGCCGATGCGCCCCGCCCGGCGGCATTCAACTGGCCTTTCTTGCGCGTGGTGAACGCCGCCGCGGCGAACGCGAGGCGTTCGTCCAGCAGGTCCCACTTGACGCTGGCTTCGTAGTTCGTGTTGCGCTCCGGCGCGTAGCTCTGGAAGCCCGGCGACAGGCCACCGTACGAGGCGGCGGTGCCGACGTCGACCTGTTCGCCCGGGGGGTTCGAGGATGTGCTGACCGCCGCGTAGAGGCTGGCGGCGGGGACCGGCTTGTAGACAACGCCTGCATTCCAGTTGGTGAAGTGGCGGTCCACCGCGGCGATCTCCGATCGGGTCGAGTAGTCGGTGGGGCCGGATGCTGCGGCGATCTCGTAGGCGTCGCGGCGAAGGCCGGCCGAGAAGCGCCAGCGCTCGCCGACGCGCACGGTGTCGAGGACGTAGACTGCCGAAGTATCGACCTCGGTCAACTGCGCCGAGGTCGGCGGCAGGATCTCGCCGGACCAGGAGAGCTCCGGATTGGGCGCAACGAGGTCGAGCGCTACGCCGCGCGGCCGCACGGAAGGTCGCCGCACGTCGACGGCCTCCTCGGACGACTCGAGGCCGACGACCACGGTGTGGCGCACAGCGTCCGGCCCGAACGCGCCGATGAAATTGACCTGGCCGCCAGTGAAGTCGTTCTCCTCTTCGCGCGTCTTGGCGGACGCGCAGACTTGGCGCGACGGGTCCAGTCCGGGGCAGGAGCGCGAACTGAATCCGGGTGCGGAGACGATGTAGCTGTTGGTGGTGAGCAAGGGAGCGTAGCGACCGACGGCGATTGGTTCATGAAAGGTCGGCAGGGCTGGGCCGGGGGCGCACCGGCGCGTAGCGGCAGCGAAGCGGCGGACCGGCTTTGGGGCGCTTTCATGCTCTCAAGACCGACGCGGTCAGCCGACGGACCTGCCGATCGGGAAGTGGTCGAAGCCCATTTCCCGGAGCAGGGCAGGGTCGTAGAGGTTCCGGCCGTCGAAGATCGCAGGCGTCCGCAGGCACCGCTTGATCGTCGCGAAGTCCGGACTCCAGAACTCCGGCCACTCGGTGACCACCGCCAGCGCGTCGGCCCCCTCGAGGGCCGCGTCACGGCTGTCGCACAGGACGAGATCTGCCCGATCCCCGTACATCCTGCGCGCCGAGTCGCGGGCGGCCGGGTCGTACGCACGCACGCAGGCCCCGGCCTCCCAGAGCCGCTCCATCAGGACGCGGCTTGGAGCCTCGCGCATGTCGTCGGTGTTGGGCTTGAAGGCGAGCCCCCAGAAGGCGACGGTGCGTCCGGTCAGGTCGCCGTTGAAGTATGCCTGCATCTTGTCGAACAGCCGTACCTTCTGACGCGCGTTCACGGCCTCCACCCCGCGCAGTATCTCCACGTCGCAGCCGACGCTCTCGGCGGTACGAATGAGGGCGCGGATATCCTTCGGAAAGCACGATCCGCCATAGCCGACGCCGGGGTAGATGAAGCTCGATCCGATACGCGGATCGGACCCGATGCCGCGTCGCACGGCCTCGATGTCCGCATCGAGGCGCTCGGCCAGGTTGGCGACCTCGTTCATGAGGCTGATCCGGGTCGCGAGCATCGCGTTGGCAGCGTATTTCGTGAGCTCCGCCGAGCGCAGGTCCATGTGCACGACCTTGTTGCGGTTCCGGCTGAACGGCGCATAGAGAAGCTCGAGAGTCGTCGCGGCCTCCGGGCTGTCGCTGCCGATGATCACGCGATCCGGCTTCATGAAGTCGGCCACGGCAGCGCCCTCCTTGAGGAACTCCGGGTTCGAGACGACATCGAAGTCCACGGACACGCCGCGTTCGCCCAGCATCCCGGCGATGCGTTCACGCACCTGGTCTGCCGTACCCACGGGAACGGTGGACTTGTCGACGACGATCTTCGCGGTGTCCATGTGCCGCCCGATGGTCGCGGCGACGCCGAGGACGTGACCGACATCGGCCGAGCCGTCCTCCTCGGGCGGCGTGCCCACGGCGATGAAGAGGATGTCCCCGTGTCCGACCCCGGCTGCCGGGTCCGTCGTAAAGCTCAGGCGGCCCGTGCGGCGGCCGTTCGCCAGGAGCTCGGCGAGTCCGGGTTCGTGAATCGGTGCCGCGCCGCATTCGAGATCGGCGATCCGGCCCGCGTCGACGTCCACGCAGACCACGCGGTTGCCCCGCTCCGCAAAACACGCGCCAGTGACGAGCCCGACATAACCGGCTCCGAACACGGTGAGATTCATGGCTGCTCCTGGTGTCGTATCACGCGAGTTCTGGCGCTTCAGCGCGTCACGGTCGCGGAGCCTCGGCGGGGACGAAGGTTCGCGGTTTACCCCTCCGTTTGCAATACTCCTCGCACGGGGGGATGCCGCGAGAGCGTTCACCCGGGCAGGGCCCGGCGGGCCGTGTTCCCGGCGCTTCCGGCACCCCATCCACTATCTGATACCACCGTTCCACACCAGAAGGCCAAGCACTTGGATTACGATCTGTTCGTCATCGGCGCCGGCTCCGGCGGCACCCGCGCCGCGCGCATGTCGGCCGCCCTCGGCGCACGCGTCGCGGTCGCGGAAGAACGCTACCTCGGCGGTACCTGCGTCAACGTCGGCTGCGTGCCGAAGAAGCTGTTCGTCTACGGCTCCCACTTTGCGGAGGACTTCGAGGACGGCGCCGCCTACGGCTGGACGGCATCCCGTCCGGCGTTCGACTGGCCGGCGCTGCGCGACAACAAGACGCGCGAGATCGAGCGTCTGAACGGCGTCTACCGCAACCTCCTCGAGGGGGCCGGCGCCGAGGTCATCGACGCGCGTGCCGTGCTGACCGGGCCGCACAGCGTGGCCGTGAACGGCGAGACGGTGACCGCGGAGCACGTGCTGATCGCCACCGGCAGCTGGCCGGGCGCACCGTCCTTTCCCGGGGCCGAACACGCCATCACCTCCAACGAGGCCTTCTACCTCGACCGGTTTCCGGAGCGCGTGGTCATCGTCGGCGGCGGCTACATCGCGGTCGAGTTCGCCGGCATCTTCCGGGGGCTCGGCGCCCGGACGACACTGCTCTACCGCGGGCCGCTGTTCCTGCGCGGCTTCGACGAGGGCATCCGCAGCTTCGTCGCCGATGAACTGCGCCAGAAGCACATCGACCTGCGCTTCGACACGCAGGTCGCACGGATCGAACGCCACGGCGAGACGTTCGTCGTCCATACCGAGGCGGGTACGAGGATCGAGGCCGACCTCGTGATGCAGGCCACGGGACGGGCGCCGAATACGGAGGGACTCGGCCTCGAGACGGCCGGCGTCGCCCGCACGGAGGCCGGCGCGGTGCCGGTGGACACCGGCTATCGCACCAACGTGCCCCATGTCCTTGCCCTCGGCGACGTGATCGGGGGCGTGCAGCTCACGCCCGTGGCGATCGCGGAGGGGATGTGTGTCGCCTACAACCTCTTCGCCGGAGAGACACGTACGGTCGACTACGGAAGCATCGCGACGGCCGTCTTCTGCCAGCCGAACATCGGCACCGTCGGGCCGACCGAGGAACAGGCCCGCGCGCGCTTCCCGGCCCTCAAGGTGTTCGAGTCCGCGTTCCGACCGATGAAGCACACGCTCACCGGACGTTCCGAGCGCACGCTCATGAAGCTCCTGGTGGACGGCGCCAGCGACCGTGTAGTCGCGGCACACATGGTCGGGCCGGAAGCCGGCGAGATCGTGCAGGGGCTTTCCGTCGCGATCAACGCGGGCGCCACCAAGGCGGATTTCGACCGTACCGTGGGCATCCATCCCACCGCCGCGGAGGAGTTCGTCACCATGCGCGAGGCAGTACGATGAGGGCCCTCGGCACGGTCCTCGGCGTCGCTGCGCTCCTGGCCGCCTTCGGCACGGCGGGCGATGCGGCGCCCCGCAACGTCATCCTGTTCGTCGGGGACGGGATGGGGCTTTCGACGGTGACGGCCGCGCGCATCCTGGAAGGCCAGCAGCGCGGCGAGACCGGCGAGGAAAACACGCTGTCCTTCGAGCGCTTCGAGAACGTGGCCCTCGTCAAGACCTACAACACCGACGCCCAGGTTCCGGACTCGGCGGGCACGATGTCCGCGATCGTCACCGGCGTCAAGACGCGCCAGGGTGTCCTGAGCGTCGGCCCGGAACTCGCGCGCGGCGACTGCGCGGGCACGGATGCGGCCTCCCTGCCGACCCTGCTCGAGGAAGCCGAGGACGCCGGCATGCTGACCGGTGTTGTCTCGACGGCGCGCATCACCCACGCGACCCCGGCTGCCGGGTACGCCCATGCCGCCGAACGGAACTGGGAAAACGACGCGGAATTGCCCGCCGATCACGCAGGCGCCTGCAAGGACATTGCCCGTCAGCTCGTGGAGTTCTCCCATGGCGATGGCGTCGACGTGGTCCTCGGCGGCGGCCGGGGCATGTTCCTGCCCACATCGGCCGACGACCCGGAGGAAGAGCAGCGGACCGGGTTGCGGCGCGACGGGCGATCCCTCGTGAACGAGTGGCTGGCCGGCGCCGCCGGGCGACAGTACGTGTGGAACGACGCGCAGTTGCAGGCCACCGGCCCCGACGGTCAACTGCTCGGACTGTTCGCCCATTCGCATATGGCCTTCGAGGCCGACCGGAGCGACGACACCGCCGGCGAACCCTCCCTTGCCGAGATGACGCGGACAGCTCTCGAGCGGCTGTCGCACGGCCCGCGGGGGTACTTCCTGATCGTGGAGGGCGGTCGCATCGACCACGCGCATCACGCCGGCAACGCATACCGGGCGCTGGTGGACACGATCGCGTTCGCGGCCGCCGTGCAGACCGCGGTGGACTCGTCGGACCCGGCACGGACGCTGATCCTCGTCACCGCGGATCACAGCCACACGCTGACGATCAGCGGCTACTCCGACCGGGGCAACCCGATCCTCGGGCATGCGGTGATCGGTGGCAAACCGCTGCGCGACGCCCTGCAGCGGCCCTACACAACGCTCAGCTATGCCAACGGACCGGGCTTCCGCTCGGTGAAATCCGAAGAGCAGGACCCGCGGTCGCCCGAATTCCGTCAGCCCGCGACGTGGCCGCTGGCATCGGAAACGCACGCCGGAGAGGACGTCCCCGCCTATGCGAGAGGACCGGGTGCAGAGCGTCTGCGCGGCGTTCTGGAGCAGAACGCGCTGCACGGCGTGCTGCGCGGCGCGTTGCCGTTGCTCGCGAATTGATGGTGTATAGTCGCCGCCACACCGGCACAGGAGGGCGAGATGTCGCTACGCATCACCTTCGATCTCGAGGCGAAAGACCTCGAGTACTTTCGTTCCGCGATGAAGAAAGCCCAGCAGAGCGCCGAACGCGTTTCTCAAGAGGACGTCATCGGGCGAGCGGAAGCGATGGTCGAAGTCGTGCAGGGCGGCAACGTACCCCACTTCGTCGTGCAGCGGATCGGGCGGGTCGCAAGCCTCGTCGACATGGTGCGGGACGTCGAGTGGAACCTCCCGGCGCGCGAGCGCAAGAACGTCCTCGCGGCGCTCGCCTATTTCGCCGACCCGGAAGACATCATCCACGACAGCGTGCCCGTGCTCGGCTACATCGACGATGCCATCATGATCGAGCTCATCGTCAAGGATCTGAAGCCCGAGATCGACGCCTTCGAGGACTTCCACCGCTATCAGCGGGAAGAAGCCTCGCGCAACCGCGACCCCAACGTCACGCGCGATCAGTGGCTCGCGGTGAAGCGCCGCGAACTGCATCAGCGGATGCGTCGGCGCCGCCGAGCGCGCACCACCAGAACCCCCGGACGGACGCGACTCAGGCTCTTCTAGGAGTTCTCGCCCCGGCAATAGGGGACGGGCTGGTCCCGTCCCGAAATACCCGCGAAAGCCCGGAGCGGGCGACCGTAGGGGACGGGCTTGTCCCGTCCCGTGCCGAATTACCCGCGAAGCCCGGAGCGGGCGACCGTAGGGGACGGGCTTGTCCCGTCCCGTCCCGAATTACCCGCGAAGCCCGACACGGGCGACGACAAGCGTCGCCCCTACATCCCGTGCCGAATCGGCCGCCGTCCCCGGTGCGGGCGACCGAGTTCCATGCGAGTCAGGGCGGGCCGGTTTCAAAGACCGGAGCAGCTCTCGCAGATGGCGTACACGTGGCCCGGGTCGTTCAGGGCGCGCAGATCCTCCATGCCCGAGACGACGCGCTCGACCCAGTAGGTCATCGCGGTCTCGGTAAACCCGAGCTCGTCCGCGAAGCGCATCAGCAACTCTTCGCCGGGGGACAGGCCCTTTTCTACGACCTCCACCTCGTAGTCCTCGAGTTCGGCCAGCGCAGCGGCCGCCTCGATGGCCCGGTCCAGATCCCCGAGTCCGTCGACGAGCCCGAGTTCGAGTGCCTTGCGCCCCGTCCACACGCGGCCCTGGGCGACGGCGTCGACATCCTCCACGGACATGTCCCGGCCCCGCGCCACGAGATTCAGGAACCGCCCGTAGATATGCTCTACCGAGGCTTGCAGGATGCTGCCCATGCGTTCGTCCACGCCCGAGAAGTAGTCGAAGGAACCGGTCAGGGCGCTGCTGCCCACGCCATCGCGCGTCACGCCGACCGACGAGAGGCTGTCTTCGAACGACGGCATGATCGAGAACACGCCGATGGAACCCGTGATGGTCGTGGGCGACGCCCAGATCTCGTCCGCCGTGGCGGAAATCCAGTATCCGCCGGAAGCCGCCACGCCCGCCATCGACGCCACCACCGGCTTGCCGGCAGTCTGTGCGAGTTCGAGTTCCTGGCGAATCACTTCGGATGCGAAGGCGCTGCCTCCAGGAGAGTCCACCCGCAGCACGATGGCCTTGACGTCGTCGTTCTCGCGCGCCCGCCGAATCAGGGCCCCGGTCGAGGCCGCACCCACGCTGCCACGCGGCTGATCCCCCATCAGGATGGGACCGTCCGCGACGATGACGGCAATGCGGTCGCCGAAGGCCGGCGTCTGCAGGCTCGCCTCGGCCAGATAGTTCCTGAAGCCGGTGCGCAGGAGATCGCCGTCGCCGTCCGCACCCGCTTCGGCGATCAGCCGGTCTTCGAGGGCCTCGGCGGTGAGCAGTTCGTCCACCAGCCCGTGTTCGAGGGCCGCGCGGGCCGCATCGCCGCCCACCTCGCCGAGCAGCATGTCGTACTCGTCGGCGTAACGGCGCACCGCGTCGGGCGCCATGCCACGGTTCTCGGCGATACCGGTGACGTAGCTGTCCCACAGGTCCGTGACCAGTACGCGATTCGCCTCGCGCGCGGCCGGCGACATGTCGCCCCGGGTGTAGGGCTCGACGGCGGCCTTGTAGGTGCCCACCCGGAAGACATGCACGTTGACCTTCAACTTGTCGAGCAGGCCCCCATAGTAGGTCCGGTACGCCCCGTAGCCCGTGAGGAGAACCTGGCCCAGGGGATGCATGTACACCTCGTCGGCGAAGCTCGCCAGGTAGTACTGTCCCTGCGAGAAGTAGTCGCTCGACGCCACCGCCTTCCTGCCGGTGTCGCGGAACGCTCGAATCGCGGCCCCGATGGACTCCATGTGGGCGGGGCTCGCGTACGCAAGGTCGCTGAGGTCGAGGGCGAGGAGGCCAACCCGATCGTCGGTCGTGGCCCGTTCGATGGCTTGCAGGATGTCGGCCGCTGCGACCTGGCCACCGGTGTTGGCCCCGAGCAGTGCCGGCAATGGGCCCACGGGGCTCGTCTGTTCGACGATCGCGCCCCGCGGCGCGACGACAAGGGCGCCGCCATCGGGCACCTCGATGCCACGGCCCCCGCCGACGAGGGCCGCCACGAGCGCGAGCAGCAACAGGCCGACCAGCAGGTTGGCGAGCGCGACGCGCATGAACGCGAAGGCACGGGAGACGCCCGCGAAGAACCCGCGCATGGTCTTTTGTACCGTCATGAGACACCGTGAGGATAAAACTGGAGCCGCCATTGTCCGGGGTGGACTGCCGGGCCGCAACCTTGCGACCGCCGCACACCGCCCTCGCAGGCTTCACTCCGGCCCCGGGTTGCCTGACCGTGCGCTAAGATCGCGTCATGCAGAACGACATCCTGTGGGCGTGGCCGGAGCTGTGCGAAGCCCTCGGCATGGCGGCGCTCGACGGTCCGGACGTCCATGGGATCGACATCGACTCGCGCCGGCTCTCTCCCGGCGACCTCTTCGTCGCGCTCCCGGGCGATCCGGGATCCCGCTTCGAGGTGGCGCAACGCTCGACGCGCGACGGCCATGACTATCTCGACGCCGCGTTCGCCGCCGGCGCGGTCGGCGCCCTGGTCCACCGGGAAACCGGGCACCCACAACCTCGCTTGCTGGTCGACGACACGCTCGACGCGCTTTGGGCGCTCGGCCGCGCCGCGCGCGCCCGCACGGCGGCCCGCGTGGCGGCCGTCACCGGCAGCAGCGGCAAGACGACGGTCAAGACGTTCCTGGCCGAGGCCCTCGGGGCGTTCGCCACGCCCGGCAGCCTGAACAACCATCTCGGTGTGCCGCTCTCGCTGGCTCGCACTCCTGGAGATGCCGCCTTCGCGGTCTACGAGATCGGAACGAACCACCCGGGCGAGATCGCACCGCTCGCGCGGCTCGCCCGTCCCGATGTCGCCGTGGTGCTGAACGTGCATCCGGCCCACATCGCGTTCTTCGACGGCATCGAGGCCCTCCGCCGTGAGAAACTGTCCATCGCCGAGGGTCTCGTCCCCGGCGGCACGCTGGTCTGTCTCGATACGCTCGACCGCACCGGCATCGACCCGTCGATCCCCGTACTGACGTTCGGCGAAGGTGCCGGTGCCGACGTACGCCTCGCCGCTTTCGACGGCGCCAGGGCCGTCTTCGGCACGCCCTCCGGGACGTTCGAAGCCGAGGTCCCGGGGGGCGGCGTGCACCGGGCCCTGTCGCTCGCAGCGTCCGCCGCGGCTCTCGTGGCACTCGGCGAGGAACCGCGACGGGTTGCGCGCATCCGCGGGGACGCGGTCCCGACCGGACGCGGCAACCGGATTCTGGCGGGCGATGTCACCCTCATCGACGACAGCTACAACGCCAATCCCGCGAGCATGGGGGCGGCGCTCCGCGCGCTTGCGGCGGAACGTCCCGGCGGCGGCCGAACCGTCGCACTGCTTGGCGAAATGCTGGAGCTCGGCGAGGGCGGCGAACGTCTGCACGCGGACCTCGCCCCCTCGTGCGCGGGCATCGACCGGGTCCTGTGCGTGGGTCCGGGGATGGAGGCGCTGCATGCACGCCTTCCCGCACGTCAGCGCCTGGGATTCGTCGCGGCGCCGGACGAGGTCGACATCGACACCGTCGCGAACGCTCTCGCTGCGGGCGACATCGTGCTCCTGAAGGGGTCCAACCGGGTGTTCTGGGCGCGCGGCTTCGCCGCCAGACTGCGCGACAGGCTGACGGCACGCGCAGGGCAGGGCGACTCCTGAGCGGGGCCAGCGACGCGGGAACGGCCGGTCCTCTACGCATGTTCCACAGCGGTGCCGCTCGCGCGCATGCGGTATGATACCCGGGCGTCGGGCCGGGCGACTGCGGGCCCGACACACGCGACCCGCATTCCGGAGCCGAGATGATCGTTGACGCCCAGGGGCGCCGTTTCCGCAACCTCCGGGTGAGCCTGACCGCCGCCTGCAACTACGCCTGTACCTACTGCGTACCGGACGGCAAGCGGCTGCAGGCGGCCGATCGCGAATTGTCCAGCACCGCACTCATCAATGCCGTGCGGCTCCTCATCGCGGCCGCGGGTGTGGAGAAACTGCGCATCACCGGTGGCGAGCCGCTGCTCTCGCCCAAGTTCGACGAATTCCTGCCGGCCGTCATGTCGTTGCCGCTCGCCGATGTCGCGGTCACGACGAACGGCCAGTTCCTGACCCGCAAGGCAGCCCTGATCACGGACTCGGGGCTGCAGCGCATCAATGTGAGTCTCGACACCCTCGACCCCGACCGGTTCCGACACATCGCTCGCTCCGGGGACCTTGCGACCGTGCTGGCAGGCATCGACGCGATGCTCGAAGCGGGGCTCAAGGTCAAGGTCAACATGGTGCCCATGCGCACGGCCAACGCCGATCAGATCGTGCCGATGCTCGAGTACTGCCTCGACCGGGGCATCGAGCTGCGCTACATCGAGCTCATGAACATGGGCCACCTCCGCCACGACGCCCGGTACCAGCGCGACTTCATCGGCATGGACGACATCCTCGGAGCCATCGGCGACAGCTACGAGTTCACGCGTACCGACGCGCCGTACGATTCCACGTCCGTGCGCTACCGGGTGCCGGGGCGCGGCCACTTCGGCATCATCGCCAACGAGAGCGAACCTTTCTGCAGTTCCTGCACCCGCTTGCGGCTGTCGTCGAACGGGCTCCTGTACGGCTGCCTGTCCAACGCCAACCACCACGACATCCGCGACCTCCTCGAAGCCCCGGAACACCTCGCGCTCGTGCGCTTGCAGAGTGTCCTGACCCGGGCCCTTGCCGACAAGCAGTCGGTCTTCACGGGCGAGGTCACCGTGATGAAGTTCATCGGCGGCTGACCGCGACCGCGGCTCGCCCGCGACGTGCGGCTCCAGACCGTGACGAGCCCGTTCGAGAACCTGCTGGCCGCGGTCGGGGACCGCAAGCTGCCGCCGGTGCACGCCTGGCGCCCCGAACGCGTCGGCGACATCGACATCCGTATCGCAGCCGACGGGCGCTGGTTCCACGAAGGCAGCGAGATCAAGCGGCAGCGCCTGGTGACACTTTTCTCGACGATCCTGCGTCTCGACGAGGACGGCTACTGCCTGGTGACGCCGGCCGAGAAACTCCGCATCGCGGTGGAAGGCGCGCCGTTCCTGGCCGTCGACATGGAGTCGGACGGAGAAGGACGGGCTCGGCGCCTGATCTTCACGACGAACGTGGGAGACCACGTGCTGGCCGATGCCAACCACCCGATCGAAGTCCTCGTGTGTGCCGGCGAGCCGCGACCCTACATCACCGTGCGCAACGGCCTCCGGGCCCGCATCACGCGGAGTGTCTTCTATCGACTGGTCGACCTCGGAGCACCGGCGGCGGGCCGACTGGAAGTTTGGAGCGCCGGCGCGAAGTTCGTGCTGGGCTCCCTCGACTGACGTCGCGATCTCGCCCCCGGATCAACGAGCTGCCTGCCATGCCCGCCGACGCCGTAGCGACGCGCGACCACTCCCGCAAGGTCTCCGTCCCCGGATGGCGGCCTACGGTACCGGCGACATCGCCGACGCAGTGGCGAACATCGGGCTCTATTCGCTGCTGCTCTTCTACTAACAGCAGGTCGCCGGTCTTTCCGGCACGCTGACGGGCCTTGCGCTCGGCATCGCGATGTTTCCGATGCCGTGACCGATCCCCTGGTAGGCAGCCTGTCGGACCGCATTCGGGGTCGCTTCGGGCGCCGGCACCCGCTGATGGCAGGCGCAGCCATACCCCTGGCCGTTGCGCTCTTCCTGCTGTTCAGCCCGCCGGACGGCCTGTCCGCCTTCGGCCAGTTCACCTGGCTGACGCTGTTCGCGATCCTCGTGCGCACCGCACTCACCTTCTTTCAGATACCGTATCTCGCCCTCGGCGCCGAGATCGCACTCGACTACCACCAGCGCTCGAACCTGTTCGCCTTCGGCAGCCTCATCGGGGGCATCGGCGGAGCGGGCATCGGCTTCGCCGTGTACTGGTGGTTCTTCCCGACCGCCACCGAGTTCGACCCGGGCCTCCTCAATCCGGACGGCTACACGTCCTTCACACTGACGGCCGCGGCGATCATCGTCGGTGCGATCGCGCTGTGCGTGCTGGGTACGGCGGGGGAGATCCCCCACCTCCCCACGAGGACGGAGACCAGGCCCCCATCGCCGGCCGCCGTTATCCGGGATGTGGTGGAGGTGTTCCGGGACCGGGACTTCGTCGTCCTCTTCGCCGGATTCATCCTCTGGTACCTGTTCGGCTTCATTGCGTTGGTGGGTGCGCCATTCATGTCGCTGCATTTCTGGGGACTCAAGACCGAGCATCTCGCCTGGTTCAGCGCGGCCTCACTCGCGGCACTGCCGGTGGCCTTCCTTCTCGTACCGCCGTTGACACGCGCCTTCGACAAGAAGCGTATCGTGATCGGCAGCTCGTTGACGTACCTGCTGCTGGTGAACACGCCCATCTGCCGGCGCCTCCTGGACGTGCCCTGGTATCCGGACAACACCTCGCCCTGGGTGCTCATCATCAACCTCGGTGTCGCCTTCGCCGGCGGCTGCGCGGGCACCGCGTTCGCCATCACCTACCCGTCGATGTGTGCCGACCTCACGGACGCCCATGAGTACCGGACCGGCCAGCGGCGCGAAGGCGCGCTGTTCGCGGCCCAGTCGTTCGCCAACAAGACGGCGGGAGCCATGGGACTCCTGATCGCGGGGCCATCCTCGACGTGATCGCCTTTCCGAAGAATGCGCCTTACGGCACGGTTCCGGACGACACCGTCTGGAACCTGGGGTTCTTCGCGGGTCCTGCGACCTCGGTGTTCTCCGCGCTCGGTATCGGGCTCCTGTGCCTGTACCGCATAGATGCAGCACGGCACGCCGCGATGGTGCGGGAACTCGAGGCGCGCGGAAGCCCGCCGCCGGTCCGGAGCGGCGCAGCTCAGTCCGGCTGACGCCTACATGTTCGGGTAGTTCGGACCCCCGGTGCCTTCGGGCACGACCCAGTGGATGTTCTGGGCCGGGTCCTTGATGTCGCAGGCCTTGCAGTGGACACAGTTCTGCGCGTTGATCTGGAAGCGCGCGGCGCCGTCCTGTTCCACCACCTCGTAGACACCCGCGGGACAGTAGCGCTGCGCGGGCTCGTCGAACATCGGCAGGTTGTCGCGGATGGGGACCTCGGGGTCCTTCAACGTCAGGTGGCAGGGCTGGTCTTCCTCGTGGTTGGTGTTCGACAGGAACACCGAGGACAGCTTGTCGAAGGAGAGGGCGCCGTCCGGCTTCGGATAGTCGATGCGTCTCGCCTGGTCGGCGGGCTTGAGGTGCGCGTGATCGGGCACTGGATCCTGGAAAGTGTAGGCGAAGCGCCCACGCGCGATCCTCTGGTCGAACCACGCATACATCGCCCCCGGAAACGTGCCGAGCCGATGCACGACCGGCGCGACGTTGCGCGAACGGTGCAGTTCGTCGAACAGCCATGAACTCCTGAAGCGCTCCTCGAAGTCCGCCGGTTCCGAAGCGACGTCGCCCTGGCCGAGCGCGTCGAAGACCGTCTCGGCCGCCAGCATCCCCGACTTCATCGCCGTATGAGAGCCCTTGACCTTCAGTTGGTTGAGAAAGCCGGCGTCGTCCCCGATCAGCATGCCGCCCGGGAAGGTGGTCTTCGGCAGGGCCTGCAGACCGCCCTTGATGACCGCGCGGGCGCCGTACGCGACGCGGGTGCCGCCCTCGAGCACGTCGGCGATCAGCGGGTGGTGCTTGTAGCGCTGGAATTCGTCGAAGGGACTCAGGTGGGGGTTCCGGTAGGCCAGGTCCACGATGAGACCGACGGCGACCTGGTTGTTTTCGAGGTGGTAGAGAAAGGCGCCGCCGCCGGTACCGCCGATGGCCGTGTGACCGAGCGGCCAGCCGAGGCTGTGCACGACCCGGCCGGGCACATGATGCTCCGTGTCGACGTCCCACAGTTCCTTGAGGCCGATGCCGTAGTGCTGCGTTCCGGTTGCGAGGCCGTAGCGGGCGATCAGTTCCTTGCCGAGGTGACCGCGACAGCCCTCGGCGAAGAGCGTGTAGCGGGCGCGCAGCTCGAATCCGGGCTGCCAGGTGGGCTTGCGTTCGCCTTCCGCGGAAACGCCCATGTCGCCGGTGGCGACGCCCACGACCCGATCTCCCGCGTACAGCACTTCCGCTGCCGCGAAGCCCGGAAACACGTCGATGCCGAGACTCTCCGCCTGCTCACCGAGCCAGCGGCACAGGTTGCCGAGCGAAAGGGCGTATTTGCCTTCGTTGCGCATGTCCTTCGGCAGCGCGAACTTCGGCGCCTTCAGCCGGTTGGTGTCGTTCGGGAGGTAGTAGAAGAGATCCTCGGTCACCGGGTTCGCGAGCGGCGCGCCGCGTTCGGCCCAGTCGGGAAACAGCTCGTCGAGCGCGCGCGGCTCGAATACGGCACCGGAGAGGATGTGCGCACCGATCTCGGAGCCTTTTTCCACGAGACACACGGAGACTTCCCGGCCCGCGGCCTCTCCGAGCTGTGCGAGACGGATCGCCGCGGCCAGCCCCGCCGGGCCTCCGCCCACCACGACGACATCGAAATCCATCGACTCACGTTGTTGCTCGGCCACGCGGACTCCGGCAGACGCAAACCCTGAAGTATAGCAGCGGGGGCCGTCCGGCAAGGGGTTCGACCTTGTCGCCCCTGCCGCAAATGGAGAGAATACCGCGCTCGCCACGAGACCCCCCTGAAAGGTTGAGGAGTTCATGAAAGTTCTGGTTCCCGTCAAGCGCGTCGTGGACGCGAACGTCAAGGTGCGCGTCAAGCCCGACGGCACCGGCATCGATCTGACCAACGTCAAGATGGCGGTCAACCCGTTTTGCGAGATCGCCATCGAGGAAGCGGTACGGCTGGTCGAGGCCGGCGTCGCGGAGGAGGTCATCGCCGTATCGGTGGGGAGCAAGGCCTGCCAGGAGCAGCTCCGGACGTGCCTGGCGCTGGGGGCGGACCGGGCCATCCTCGTCGAGACGGAAGACGAGATGCAGCCGCTCGCCGTCGCCAAGATCCTGCAGGCGATCTACGATCAGGAAGCGCCTCAGATCGTCATCTTCGGCAAGCAGAGCATCGACGGGGACAACGGTCAGACGGGCCAGATGTTCGCGGCCCTCACCGGGCTTGCCCAGGGGACCTTCGCATCGGAATTGACCGTCGCCGATGGCCAGGCGCAGGTCGTGCGGGAGGTGGACGGGGGCCTGCAGACCGTGTCCCTCACGCTGCCGATCGTCGTCACGACCGACCTGCGGCTGAACGAGCCGCGCTACGCCTCGCTGCCGAACATCATGAAAGCCCGCAAGAAGCCCCTGAACGTGACGACGCCGGAGGCGCTCGGCGTCGACGTGGCTCCGCGCTTCGAGGTGCTGAACGTGGAGGCCCCTCCCGGACGCTCCGCCGGCGTCCTGGTCGAGTCCGTCGAAGAGCTCGTGGAAAAACTCAAGACTGAAGCAAAGGTGATTGAATAATGGGCATTCTCGTCGTCGCGGAACACGACAATCAGGCGCTCCGGCCCGTCACCCTGAACGTCCTCGCCGCCGCTCAGGAGATCGGCGGCGACATCGATGTGCTGGTGGCCGGCAGCGGCTGCGCGGCGGTGGCGGACGCCGCGGCTGCCGCCCCGGGTGTCTCCCGAGTGCTGTGTGCGGACGACCCGGCGTACGAACACCACCTCGCGGAAAACCTGGCGTTGCTGGTGGCCGAACTCGGGGCGAGTTACGAACATGTCCTGGCCGCCCACACCACGACGGGAAAGAACTTCCTGCCGCGGGTCGCCGCACTGCTCGACGTCGCGATGATCTCGGACATCATCGGGGTGGACGCGCCAGACACCTTCAGGCGCCCGGTCTATGCCGGCAACGGCATTGCGACCGTGCGGTCGGATGACGCGAAGAAAGTCGTCTCGGTGCGCGGCACGGGATTCGATCCCGCAGCGGGGGAGGGCGGCAGCGCCTCCGTCGAAGCGATCGCCAGTGCACACGACGCCGGGCTCTCCACCTTCGTCGGCGAGGAGATCGCGAAGTCAGAGCGGCCCGAACTCACCGCCGCCCGCATCGTCATCTCCGGCGGCAGGGGCATGCAGAACGGCGAGAACTTCCACCTGCTCGAAGGCGTTGCCGACAAGCTCGGCGCGGCCGTCGGCGCCTCGCGGGCCGCGGTGGATGCGGGTTTCGTCCCGAACGACATGCAGGTCGGCCAGACGGGCAAGATCGTCGCGCCCGAGCTCTACATCGCCGTCGGCATCTCGGGGGCCATCCAGCACCTCGCCGGCATGAAGGACTCCAAGGTGATCGTCGCGATCAACAAGGACGCGGACGCACCGATCTTCCAGGTGGCGGACTACGGCCTGGTGGCGGATCTCTTCACGGCGGTTCCGGAGCTCGACGCCGCACTGTGACGGTCGGGCGACCGTCGGGCCGCCCTTGTGGCGGCCCGGGTCCGAATGGCGCAAGCCATCGACGCGGGCGACTGTAGCGCCCCATAACCGGTCCGGCACTCGCTCGCAAGCTCGCTACGCACCGGCGCGCCTCCGGCCCAGCCACGCCGTCCTTGCATGGAAGCTGCACCGGCGGTCACTTCGTTCCCTTGGCGCGACTTCCACAAAAGGGGACGCCCTTGTGGCGTCCCGTTCCGAATTGATGCACGGCCCACCGCGGGCGAGCACAAAGGTCGCCCCGACAGAATCCAGCTTCAGCGCGGCGTGCGCTTGCCCGTGTACCAGGTCACGGGCCGCGCGTCCTCATCGACCCTGTCCACCACGTCGAGCACCATGGCGAACAGCGCCATGCGGACCAGCACGCCGTTGTCGGTCTGGCGAAAGATCGCGAGGTTGGGGTTGGCGTTGAGATCCTCGTCGAGCTCCTGCGCCTGAGACCGTGAGTCCCGGGGCAGGGGATGCATGATCACGGTGTTCGGCTCGCAGTGCTCGGTGTAGATCGCCTGGTTCAGCCGGAATAATCCGCGGTAGCGATCGGCTTCCTCCTGCGAGGGGAAGCGCTCCTCCTGCGTGCGCGTCACGTAGACGATATCCACGTGGTGGATGCCTTCCTCGAGGTCGTGGCCCACGTTGACGCCGTGCCCACGGGTAAGCAGCGCATCGACGATTGGGGTGGACGCCTCAAGTCCCGGAGGCGAGACCAGGTTGAAGGTGATGTCGTCAAACAGGCCGAGCAGCTTGCACAACGAATGCACCGCGCGGCCGTACTTCAGATCCCCGACCAGGGCGATGCGCAGCCCATCGATGCCGCCGCCGCGACCGCGCATCTCCTTGCGCACCGTGTAGAGGTCGAGCAGGGCCTGGCTCGGATGCTCGTTCGGGCCGTCACCCCCGTTGATGACAGGCACCCGGGAAGCCCGGGCGAAAGTCGCGACCGAACCGGCTTCCGGGTGTCGCATCACGATCACGTCGCTGTAGCCGGAGAGCACACGAGCGGTGTCGTGCAGCGATTCGCCCTTGGCGAAGGAAGTCTCGCGAATCTCCGTCGTCTCGCGCACTTCACCGCCCAGCAGGTTGAACGCGCTCCCGAAGGAAATGCGCGTACGCGTGCTCGGCTCGAAGAACATGTTCGAGAGGATGGCGCCCTGCAGAACCCGCGTCATCCGCGTGCGACGCGCATAGGGTTCCATCGCGTCGGCGACGTCGAAGATCCGCTCGATATCCGCACGCTCGAACTGGTCGACCGAGAGGATGTCCTGCCCGACGAGGCTCACCGGGACTCGCGAATCGTGTGCATCACGCGGGATTCTATCGCCAAGCGTCCCGCTCCGTGAACCGGCCGGTCCGGTTCGGACGAAGTGGCGGGGGCACGGCCGGGCTGGGGCGCTCAGAACCCGATACGCACACCCAGGGCCGCGGTTCGTCCCTTGTTCGGGCGGGCTCCGTAGGGGTGCCTGCCGAGCAGGTCCTCGCCATCCGTCAGGTTCTCCACCCGCGCGAGCAGCGTCATCCGCTCGCTGACCGACCAGGACCCGGATACGTCCACCGTGAGCGCCGCATCGGTCTCCTCGAAGGCCCCGCACGACGCGCGCACGCAGACTTCGTCCACGTAGTGGATGCCCGCGTAGGCTTCGAACGGTCCGCGCAGCCAGCCGATCGTGGCATGCATCTGCCACTCGGGGATGTAGGGGATCGGATCCCCCTTGCCGACGTCCCCGAAGAAGTCCGTGTCGGCGATGTCCGAGTCGAACCGCGCGTCGATCCAGGTGACGTCGAGATCGAAGGGAATCGCAAAACTCCGGCCCTGGACGAGTTCCGTTCCAAATTGCAGTTCCACGCCGCGAACCGTCGCGGCGTCGCCGTTGAATGCGTCGCCGATGTCGCAGTCCGCACCGGAGGAAGCGGTACACTCGCCGAGCAGATTGTCGTAGTCGCTCAGGAAAGCGGTCGCCTCGAAACGCGTCACGACAGCGGCGAAACGCGTGCCGAGTTCGAAGTTGACGGCTTCTTCCTCGTCGACGTCGGGCGCGTTGCTCGGGGCCGTGAAGCCCTTGTGGGCGCCGGCGAAGACGTGCAGTCCGTCACGCGCGCGGAAGCTCACCCCCAGGCCCGGCAGCCAGACCCGCGTCACGTTCTCGCGCATGTCGCGCAGGTTGTCCCGAGTCCGGGATGCCGGATTCAGCGTCCGTCCACGCCGGATCTCGTAGCGCGTCCGGCGCTGATCGATGTCCTCGTAACGCAACCCCGGGGACACGGTCCAGCGGCCGAACTCGATCCGGTCGTGGAGATAGAGCGCCGTCGCGCGCGCCTCCTGAACGCGATTGCCGGCGTTGCCCAGGATGCCGAGGTCGTCCAGCACCAGTTGGCCGCCTTCCTGATGATACGTACTGTTGCGCTGCAACCGGTCTTCCTCGTCCTCGTGTACCCGCAGACCGACTTCGATGGAATGCTGCGTGGCGCCAAGACGGGCTTGTGATTCGAGACGGAACTGCACCCCGCGCGAGAAGTACTGCCGCGCATTGGAGCGCAACTGGATGCTGCCCGGTGCCGTGTCCGCGCCGTGCAGGATCGCGCGGAGTTCGCCGCCCGTGAGTCCGCGAAGGCCTTCGCCCCGATTGACTGCCCGGATGACGTTGAACCAGCTGGTGCGCGAGAAACTCTGCGCGTCGGTGCTGCCCGAGAAGTCGATCCCCTCGGTCTTGAACCAGTCGCGCCCGTGCTCGTTGACGTATGCCGTGGCGGTCAGCTTCGCGTCGTCGCGCGGTGCGAACTCGTAGCGCAGGATCACCTGGTCGTGGGCCGTCTCGATGCGGTCGAGCGCGGACAGTCCGTAACGGCGATACGCATCGTCCGCAAAGTCCCGGTCCGTGAGGCCGAGGTAGCTCTGGTCCGAGCCCTGATCGGCGACCTGGAGCTTCAGTTCCAGGCCGTGGCGCGAGTCCCGTGGCGCGTAGCGCAGCTTCAGCATGTAGTCGCGTACTGCAAGGCCCGTGTCGCGACGGCTCCGGTCGATGTCCTGAAAGCCGTCGGAGAACCACTGGTGGGTCTCGACCAGGAACCCGAACCCGGCATCGGTCTCGCCACCATAGGACGCGTGCGCGCGCCACGTCGCATCCTGCCCCGCAGAAGCGGTGAAAGACCCGCTACGGGTTGCCGGGATGGGCGTGGAGACCATGTTGAGGGCCCCCCCGATGGTGTAAGGGCCCTGTGTGATGGCCGACGGGCCCTTGAGAATCTCGAACGCGTACATGCGTCCGGCGGTCGGGAAGTAATACGCGGAGGGAGCGGAGTAAGGTGCAGGGGCGATCAGCACGTTGTCCTCCAGCAGCGTGATGCGCCCGCTCCGTTCGCTCGCTACGCCCCGGATGCTGATGTTCGGGCGCAGGCCGTACCCGTCCTCGACCTGTACGGAGACGCCGGGAGCCTGGCGGACGATGCGCTGGATGTCCGCATAACCGAAGCGCTGCAACACGTCCTGGCCGATCACATGTGCCGCCCCGACCAGGCCGTCGAGGTCGTCGCGCCTGCCGACGATCGTGATCTCGTCGTAGAACGGTGCGTCCTCCGGTTGCAGGGCAGATCCATCCCCGGTCCCGCCCGTGCCGGCCACCGCGCCCGATGTCCCGACGAGCAGGGCCGCGAGCGAGGCGCCACGCGCTGACAGGCGACGGAGCCATCGGCCCGGAGCCGTTACGCTCCTGTCCCACCGGAACGTCTGCAACGGATTCATGTGTTTCCTTGATGACGGGGGGAGGGGTGCAAATCTCCAGCAAAGTAACGCAAATAAGAACGATTCGCAATTTCTATTGCATGCCCCCGCTTCCTGCTCTCTCAAACCGGACATCCACCGATCCCCCTGCCTGCTATGATCCTGCCGCAGACTGGAACCCGGATCCATGGCTGACTACGTCGCAGACGAAGAGATTCCGACCGAGCGGCTGCCATTCACGTTCGCTCGCCGCTTCGGCGTCGCACTGGACGGCACTGCCTCGCGACCCGACGGACACGTGGCGGTGGTGTGCCGCGAGACGCCGTCGCTCACCACGCTGTCTGAGATCCGGCGCTTCGCCGGGCGCCGGCTGACGCTCCGTGTGGTGGGCGAAAGCCGCTTCGAGGAGTTGCTCGCGCAGATCTATGCGCGCGACGCGGTGCAGGCCAAGCAGATGGTCGAGG
Organism: Candidatus Azotimanducaceae bacterium; assembly: GCA_965248075.1. Lineage (GTDB taxonomy): Bacteria > Pseudomonadota > Gammaproteobacteria > Pseudomonadales > Azotimanducaceae > VXNE01. Next base: position 1,162,320 of record CBDFIL010000002.1, read on the forward strand.
ACATGGGCGACGACCTCGACCTTGCACGTCTCGCCGAATCCGTGCCAGAAATGGAGGACCTCCTCGAGCAGGAAGACGACGCTCCGATCATCCGGCTCATCAACGCGCTGCTTGCCGAAGCGATCCGGGAGGACGCGTCGGACATTCACATCGAGACGTTCGAGCGCGAACTGGTGGTCCGCTTCCGCGTGGACGGTGTCTTGCGCGAAGCGGTGCGTCCGAAGCGCGCCGTGGCGTCGCTCCTCGTGTCCCGCATCAAGGTCATGGCGAAGCTCGACATCGCCGAGAAACGCGTTCCCCAGGACGGCAGAATCGCGCTGCGCATCGGCGGCCGCGAGGTGGACGTGCGCGTGTCCACGCTGCCCTCGGCACACGGCGAGCGCGTCGTCCTGCGTCTCCTGGACAAGCAGGCCGGCCGGCTGACGCTGCCGAACCTCGGTATGGGCGACGACGCGCTGGGCCGCCTGCGCGAAGTGGTGCATCGACCGCACGGCATCTTCCTGGTCACCGGTCCCACGGGCTCGGGCAAGACGACCACGCTGTACGCGTCGCTGACGGAACTCAGCACGCGTACCATGAACATCCTCACGATCGAGAACCCGATCGAGTACAACCTCACCGGCATCGGCCAGACCCAGGTCAACGAAAAAGCGGACATGACGTTCGCGCGGGGGCTGCGGGCGATTCTCCGTCAGGATCCGGACATCGTCATGGTCGGGGAGATTCGGGATCTCGAAACCGCGGAGATCGCCATCCAGGCGAGCCTGACCGGACACCTGGTCATGTCCACGCTCCATACGAACACTGCTACCGGCGCGGTGTTGCGCCTGGTCGACCAGGGCGTGGAGCCGTTCCTTGTGGCCTCGAGCCTGGTCGGCGTGCTCGCCCAACGGCTGGTGCGGGTGCTGTGCGGGCAATGCAAGGCGCCGGCGGCTCCCGACGCCTTCGAACGCCGCTTCCTGGGCCCCGAGGGCGCCTCCATCGTCTACCGGGCCGTCGGCTGCGAGGCCTGCGGGCACTCGGGCTTCCGGGGCCGGACGGGCATCTACGAACTCGTCGTGGTGGACGACGGCATGCGGGAACTCATCCACGACCGCGCTTCGGAACAGGTCCTGACCGAGTACGCGCGTGCCCGCTTCCCGAGCATTCGCGAGGACGGCCGCGCGAAGGTCCGCGAGGGCGTCACGACCGTACAGGAAGTCCTGCGGGTGACCCTCGAAGATCAAGCCGGGCTGGAAGACGAGTGACGTCCGCACCGCCCCGCGAAGTTCCAGGCCGCAAATGAGTCGGGCTGTACTCGCGGTTCGTCCCCGGCGGGCATAGCCGATGGCGGCCTTCGAATTCGTCGCGCTCGATGAACGGGGCCGCCGCAAACGCGGCGTCCGCGAAGGCGACAGCCGTCGGCAGGTGCGCCAGGTGCTACGCGAGCAGGGGCTGACCCCGCTCTCCGTCGACCAGACCGTCGAACGCAGTGCCAACGGCGGGATTCGGTTTTCCTTCGGGCGCGGCATGTCGACCCTGGAACTGGCGCTGTTCACGCGCCAGATGGCCACGCTCATTGCCGCCGGCCTGCCCATCGAAGAGGCGCTGAACGCGGTCGCACAACAGACCGAGAAACGCCGCGTGGGCGCCATGATCATGGCGGTGCGCGCACGCGTACGGGAAGGCTACCCGCTGGCGGCAGCGCTGGGAGAGTTCCCCGCGACGTTCCCCGGTATGTACCGCTCGACCGTGGCGGCGGGCGAGCAGTCGGGCTTTCTCGACGCGGTCCTCGAGAACCTGGCCGACTACACCGAGGCCCGCTTCGAGTCCCGCCGCAACGTCGAGATGGCGCTCTTCTACCCCGTGCTGCTGCTGGCGTTCGCGCTCCTCATCGTCGGCGCGCTGCTCGTCTATGTCGTACCGGACATCGTTCGCGTATTCGACGACATGGGAGAGGATCTGCCGTGGCTCACCCGGGCGATGATCGCGCTGTCGGACTTTCTGCGCGCCTGGCTCTGGCTGGTCGCGATCGGAGCCGGCGCAATGTTCTTCGGGTTCCGGCGGCTGTTGGCGCAGCCGCGCGTGCGGCTCGCCTGGGACAGCCGCAAGCTCGGCCTGCCGTTGGTGGGACGTATCGTACGGGGCGGCAACGCCAGCCGCTACGCCAGCACTCTGTCCATCCTCACCGCGAGCGGCGTACCCCTGGTCGACGCGATGCGCATCGCGGGAGAGGTGGTCACGAACCACTGGATGAAGCAACGGCTGGAGGGGGCGACCGCCCGCGTCAGCGAGGGATCGAGTCTCAGGGGCGCATTGGAGTCCGCCGGCCACTTCCCGCCCATGTTCCTGCACATGATCGCGAGCGGCGAGCAGAGCGGCGAACTCGACACCATGCTGCGCAAGGTGGCGCAGTATCAACAGCAGGAACTCGAGCGCCTGGTCACGACGCTCGTGCGATTGTTCGAGCCCACGATGATGCTATTCATGGGCGTTTTGGTCATCATCGTCGTGTTGGCAATCCTGTTGCCCATTCTCGGCATGAACCAGCTTGTGGGGTAACGACATGAAGACCGCAAGAAAGCACTCCGCCTTGCAGGACACTGGCGGTTTCACGCTCATCGAGATCATGGTGGTCGTGATCATCATCGGCATCATCGGCGCGCTGTTCGTGCCGAACATCATGGGCCGGGGCGATCAGGCGCGCCGCACGGCCGTCGAGAGCGACCTGCGCAGCATTGCGACCACTCTCGACCTCTACCGTCTCGACAACGCGTACTATCCGTCGACGGATCAGGGGCTCGATGCCCTCGTCTCGAAGCCGGGCGGGTTCCCGGAACCGCGAAACTACAGCCCGAACGGCTACGCCAGGAAGCTCCCCGCGGACCCGTGGGGCAACGCCTACGTCTACGTCGGCGTCGACCGGAGTTTCGAGTTGTATTCTCTCGGCGCCGATGGGGTCGACGGCGGAGAGGGCAGCGGCGCGGACATCCATTACCGGGACCTTTGACGCCCTTCGCGGGGGATTTGCGTGCTTGCCGGACTCACCGACTTGCGACCCCGCGGCTTCACGCTCCTGGAGTTGCTGGTGGTGCTGGCGATCATCGGCATCCTCGCGGGTGTCGTCGCCATCAACTTCGTGGGCGCCGACCGGGAGCGGGATCTCCAGACGGAAGCGGTGCGCCTCGCCGCGCTGCTGGAACTCGCGCGCAACGAGGCGTTGACGCGGAACACTCCCTGGGGCCTCTTTGTCGCGAACTCCGCGTACGACTTCGCGTCCTTTGACTTCGAGAGCGGCAAGTGGACACGCCCGGAGCACGGTCCGTTCCGGGCACGGGAGGCGCCACCCGGCATCTCCTTCTCCGCGCACACCGAGCCGGCCGCGTCCCCGGCGTCCGGCTCCGGACGAACACCGCCCATCGCCGGCCCCGCGCCGCCGGACATCCTGATATTCGCGAGCGGCGAGCAAACGCCCTTCACGATCGAGGTCCTCCCGGCCTGGGATTCCCCCCCGTGGCTGGTGCAGTCCGACGGCATACAGCGAACCGTCGCTTCCCGCGCCGGCGAAGACTCCCCATGAAACGGGCCGGCGGATTCACCCTGATCGAACTGATGGTGGCCCTGGTCGTGATCGCCACGGTGGCGACAGTGGTCTACACGCGCAGCGGCGACACCATCGGCCAGCTGTACGCGCTCGAGCGTCGCACCCTGGCGCGTTGGGTGGCGGAGAACGAGATCGAGCGCGCCCGGCTGGCCCGGCACGTCGCCGGCGAGGAATCGGTGCCGCTCCCGTCCGGCTCGACGCGGCGGCGGGTCACCCTCGGCGGACGCGAGTGGGCCGTGGCAGCCACCGCCAGCCAGACATCGCATCCCTGGTTGCGCCGCGTGGACTACACCGTGTTCGCCGTGGCGGACGGCGAAGAGATCGGCCCGGTCGACGCCGTCACCGCGTTCGTCGGACGGCACTGATGCGCATGCGCCGGCACGGGCGACGATCGGTCGCGGGGCTCACGTTGCTCGAGATGCTGGTGGCGCTTGGCGTCTTCGCGGTCATCGGGTTGATGTCCGGCCAGATCGTCATCCAGATGGTCGACGTCAACGAACGCACGCGCACGCGTTCCGACCGGCTGGTCGACGTGCAGCGCGCCGTCGAGATCATCCGCCGCGACATACAGCAGCTGGCGCACCGAACCGTGCGCGACGAAATCGGGGATCCGGAGTACGTCCTCGACATCGACCAGGCCGAACTCCTGCGCTTCACCCGCCGCGGCTGGAGCAACCCGCGGCAGGAGCGGCGATCGGAGCTCCAGCGGGTGGTGTACCGCCTTGAGGGCGACGTGCTGTATCGCCTGTTCTGGCCGGTGCTTGACCGTGGCGCGGACACGCAGCCAATCACTCAATTGCTGCTCCGGGACGTCGAGACGATCGACGTATCGGCGATCGACGTGTCCGGCGCCCGACACGCCTACTGGCCCCTGACCGGCGAGTTCGCCGCCGATCCCGAGCGCGAACTGGCAGCCATCGTGGTGCGCGTCGCCGTCGCCCCGTTCGGCGAGATCGAGCGCCTCTGGTCCGTCCCCTTCAGTGGCGCCCCCCGCGAGGAAGGCGATGCGGACACACTCGACGAAGCGGAGGAGGGCGACGAGGAGGAGCCGTCCGATTCGGACTCCTTCGCGAACACGCCGATCGATGCACTGTCCTGACCGCTGCCACGCCGACCTGCCAACGCGGCCGCGACGCCGCACCGCGCGCGGCGTCGCGCTGGTGAGCGTGCTGCTCATCGTCGCCTTGGCCAGCGCACTCGCCTACCAGATGCTGTCGCGCCACCGACTCACGATCGCGCACTCGGACCAGGTGCTCCGCAGCGGGCAGGCCCGCGAGTACGCCCTTGCTGCCGAGACGTTCGCGCGCCAGCTGCTGATGGAGGACTGGTCCGACGAGGAGACGCGCGATTCGGACACCTTGCTGGAGGCTTGGGCGGAACCGACCCCGCCGTTCCAGATCGAGCAGGGCGAAGTCACGCTCGTGATCGTCGATCTGAACGGACGCTTCAACCTCAATGGCGTGGTCGGCGAGGGCGGACCCGACAACCTCCAGCGTCTCAGACAACTGGTCGGCAACCTGGACCTCGAACCGGCTATCGCGGACGCCTGGCTCGACTGGGTGGATCTCGACACCGAGGTCCACGAGGCGGGCGCCGAGGACGAGACGTACCTGCTGTACGCGCCCGCCTATCGGGCCGCAAACCGGCCGGCCGCCAGTGTCAGCGAACTGCTGGCCGTCGCCAACGTCACGCGGGAGGACTACGAGAGTCTGCGTCACCATGTCACCTGGTTGCCCGACAACCGCATGCAGGTCAACGCGAACACCGCCGGCCCCGAGGTGCTCCGCTCCCTGGCGCCCGACCTGTCCGAGGACGACGCGCAAACGCTGATAGAATCCGATCGCGAATTCCAGGAGGTCGCCGAGGTCGCAGCGCAGTACGCGGCGTTCGGCAACAGCGTCTCGGTCCTGGCGATCGTGAGCGAGTATTTCGAAGTGCGTGTGCGCGCCGAGGTGGCCGATGCGCAGGTGGAACTGACGTCGATGCTGCATCGCGATCCGACTACCGGACGGATCCGCCTGCTGGCCCGTGACTTCGGGCAGCGTTTCGAGGGCGCTGCCGGCGCAGGGGACACAGACGACGAGGGCCTTGGCGAACTGCTCGGGCTGGCAGCCGGCGAGGGCAGGGCAGGGGCCGACGTCCGGCAACCTCGCCAACCCTCCAGCGCGTAGGAAACGCAGCATGTCGCAACTCTTCGTCCGTCTGCTCGGCGCCGCGCATGTGACCGACGCCGGACTTGACCTCCCCGTGCAGTGGCTCGTGCAGGACGATACCGGGCCGGTGCTGGCCGAGGGAACCGTCAATCTGGCGGATGTCGCCGCCGACACACCGCCGTGGCCGGCAGATCCGCGCAACATCATCGTGCTCGCTCCCGTGGAGCACACCCTGTGGCTGTCCGCCTCGGTGCCCGGACGGAGTGCCTCGCAGATCGCGCGGGCCCTACCGTTCGCCGTGGAAGAATTCCTGACGCAGGACGTCGAGACGATGCACCTCGCGCACGGCCCGATCGTTCGGGGGAAGCCCGTCCCGTGCGTTCTCCTCGACAGCCAACTACTCGCTGACTGGCTGGCCGCCCTGGCGGGTGCCGGGCTCGCGCCCGACCGCATGGTGCCGGACGCCAGTCTGCTGCCGGAGGACTCCGGGGTCACAGTGCTGTTCGACGGCGGCGATGTGCTGTTGCGCACACCGGAACACATGACACGGATCGACCCCCTGCTGCTGCACGATGCGCTGGCAGCCCCCGGGCCCACGTCCCCGGAGACCGATGCACAGCCGGAACCCGCCGGGACGTTACAGGCCATCGGGGGTACGACCGCGGACATCGATGCTCTCGGGGCGGTGTTCCCGGGCGAGGTCGTCGGGCGGGCGCTGAACGGTTCCGTGCTTCGCTATCTGGCCTCGCGCTTCGTGGCCCCGCCGGCCATCGACATGTTGCAGGGCCGTTTCGCTCCATCGAAACGCAGCACGCGAAGCGAGCGCCGGTGGCGTGGCGTGGCGGCCCTCGCCGCCGTCTGGGGTCTTGTGTTCGTGGGCGTTCAGCTCGGTGAGGGCTTGTGGGCGGAGCACCGTGCCGACGCGCTACGCGCGGAGTCCGTCGCCCTGTTTCGCGAGCTCTTTCCCGGCGCGCGGCCCGTGCGCAACGTCTACGCAGAGATGCGGCGCCGCATCGGCACGGCGGAGCGTCCGACCGCGGACTTCCGGACCTTGATAGGGCAACTCGCCCTGGGCATGGAGCGCACGCTCGAGGGCGCCGAGCTGCAGTCGCTGTCCTTCAGCGAGAGCCGCGGCGAGTTGAGCACGGAACTGTCCCTGCGCGAGTACTCCGATCTCGACCGACTGAAGGCACAGCTCGAGGGGCAGGGACTTGCCGTGCAGATCGGCTCTGCCGAAGAGCAGGACGGCATCGTTCGTGCACGACTGCGCCTCGGGCCCACGTGATCCTGGATCGCCTGTCGCTACGCTCGACGCCCGTGGCGCGGCGGTACGAGGCGCTGAGCGAGCGCGAGCGCCGGCTGGTCCTCGTCGCCGTCGCCGTCGCAGCCGTGGCGATCGTGTATCTCGGAGTGGTTGCGCCCGTCCAGGGCTTCCACGACGAAGCCCTGGGGCGGTATCGCCTACAGCAGGCCCAGCTCGAGTGGATGCAACTGCACCGGGGCGAGGTCTCCCGGCAGACCCAGGACAGCGGGCAGCAGGCCCCAACCCAGTCCCTGCTCACCCTGATCGACAGCACGGCGCGCCAATTCGACCTGCGCCTGGCGAGCTACCGCTCCGAGAGCAGCGGCGGCGTGAGCGTCGTCGTCCAGGAGCAACCGTTCAACGACGTCCTGCGCTGGATGGAACGACTCGCTTCGCAGCACGGCCTGCAGGTGGTCCAGGCTTCCGTCGACGCCCACGGCGGCGGGCGGGTCAACGCGCGGTTCGTGATCCGGTAGCGCCCCCGCCAGTCGCGGGCGGCCGGACAGGCCGCATCGTCCTGGCGGCGGCGATCGTCCAGCCTGCGCCAACATGGAAGGCCGTTTCGAGCCGAGGCCGTGTGACAGTCCGTCAACCCCACGTGGGTTCGCTGCGGGTTCGCTACACGTTGTATGGGTAGAACCACAGGGAGAAGGTGGAAGCTGCGGGGGCGTCACCATGGCGATCGTGGACCGAGCTACGTTCATTTCGTTGCGGTCAGCCGGTCGATCTGACCGGTCCAGTTGAGCATGCGATTGTCGGCGGTGATCAGGCGATGCCCGTCCAGGGCCGTGGCAACGATCAGACGATCGGCAGGGTCGGGGTGGAAGTCGTCGAGGCTGACCGCGCGGATGCCGATCTCTCCGTCAACCGGAATCTCGATCAGGCCCTGTTCCAACTGTTCCCGGCGCCACGGCCCTACGTCTGCGGTGAGCCTGATCCTGCCCCTCGCATGGAGCAACGCTGTTTCCCAGAACGATATCGAGGAGACGCCGACTTCCCCGGATTGCCACGCGCGGTCTATCTGGCGCCGGGCCTCGGGCCCCAGTCGCGGATTACCGGCTCTAAGCCACAACAGGACGTGGGTATCGAGAAGAATCACTCGTTGGCTTCCCAGTCGACATCCAGCGGCGCGATGATGTCGCCGAGGATCTCGATCCTCCCGTGGTCGATGCCGAACAGACTCTCCGGCTTCTTGCGGTACGGCACCAGCCGCGCTATCAGGCGGCCATTCTTGGAGATGACAACTTCCTGCCCCGTATTCGCCACCTCATCCATCAGTCTCAGACACTTCGCCTTGAATTCGGAAGCCTTGATCGTACGGATGCCAACGCTCGTATCACCATTCATCGTTTGGAACCACGCGCTTCGCAGTCACTGTTCATCGCCCGAACTTACCATAGTCAAGACTATGGTCAAGAAGCTGCGTTTCTACCTCCGATCCCGGTCAGATCCAGCTCGACGAGGAGTTCCGCCATGCGGTCGGCGGCGGGCATGTGGCTGGCCGGCGGCTCTGCGTACGGCGCCCCGGCTTCAGGGACGTTCTCCGGCCACGAAAGGACTCTGGTGCGCGGCGCGCGTCAGGAACGACCGGTCGGTCAACGCGTGGAGGAAGGCGAGCAATTCCGCGCGCTCCTCCGGTGTCACCTCGAAGCCCTGGACGAACGTGTTCTTGCGCGCGTTCGCGCGACCGTCGCCGGCGTTTTCCCCGCCGTCGATCCGGCGGCCGCCGGCCGCGTAGAAGTCCACCACGGCCCCCAGGTCCGGCAGGCTGCCGTCGTGCATGTAGGGTGCGGTGGCGGCCACGTTGCGCAGGGTCGGCGCACGAAACTTGCCGCTGTCGGACGGATCCCCGGTCAGGTCATACAACCCCTGATCCGCGGCGGGATAGAGATTCTGCCCACCCACGTTATACAGGCCCGTGTTGTGGAACGGATCGTCGAGCAACGCGACGCTTTCGTGCGTGCTGGACTGGGTGAAGTTGAACCCGCCGTGGCAATGGTGGCACTCGAAGCGCTCGGAGAAGAAGTGGTTCAGGCCCCGTACGGCCAACGGGCTCAGGGCATCGTCGCGACCGCCGTACGCGTAGGCATCGAAGGGCGATTCGAAGGACACCAACGAACGGACGAAGCAGGCCAGGGCGTCGACCACGTGCGTGAACTCCAGGATCGGAGCCCCCGCAAACGCCGCAGCGAACAGCGTTCGGTACGTCGCGTCCTCCCGGAAGCGCGACAGCACCTGTTCCTCGTGTCCGGCAATGCCGAGCTCCACGGGATCGTCGCCGAACATCGGGATCAGCAACTGCCGCTCGATGTCCCGCAGTTCGGGATGCGCCCACATCAGCGTGCGGTGGTAGGCGACGTTGACCAGCGCGAGGCTGTTGCGGCGATGCGTCTCGCCGCTGGAGCCCACTGCCCGGGCGCGTGGCTCGGCAAATGCATGCTGGGGCCGGTGGCAGGATGCGCATGCCTGCTTGCCGTTGCCGGACAGACGGATGTCGTAGAACAGGTACCGACCGAGTTCGACTTTGGCAGCCGTCATCGGATTCCCCTCGGGCACGGTCGGAAGCGGGTAGCCGGCGGGGAGGTTCCAGGCGTAGTCCTCGGGGCTGTCGCACCCGGCACACGCAAGCGCGACAAGCCACACCGCCAGTAGCGCCCCAAAGCCGGTCCGGCGCTTCGCTGCCGCTGCGCGCCGACGCCGCCTCCGGCCCAGCCACGCCGACCTCGCATGGAACAATCGCCGCCGGTCGCTGCGCTCCCGTCGTCGTTTGTTCCATGCGAGGGGCAGGGGGCCACGGCCGTTGCCCGCACGGGCGGTCGAGGCGGGGCGCCCGCCACCGTGATGCGTGCCCGCAGGCGCGGCGTGGCGCTCAGTGGGCGCCGTCATCGACCTTGAACACCTTCTGCCCTGCGCAGTCGTCCACGCAGCGGCCGGTCTCGGCGTCGATGCCCAGGGCCGCCAACAACCGCCGACAGGATTCCCGGGCCGCGTATTGGCCTGCGCAGTTGTGCCCGGGGGCGATGTCGACCCCCTCCAGCAGGGCGTCGATGTCGACGATGACCATGCCCTCGTATGCGGCTCTGGCCGGCAGGCGCACGCGCGCGACGTTCGGGGCTCGGCACTGCCCTGATGGCGCACGCACGGCCGAAGCGGACATGCAGCCCGTGCTCCCGAGATGGAAGGACCACCGGTCGCCAAGGTCGAGACGCAGGAACTTGTGGCCCGATTGCCAGGTCCAGAACATCGACGGCACGTCGAGCGGCGGCTCGGCGCGGAGCGGATTGGCGTGGTTGCCCGCGAACGGTACGGCGAGCTTGAACTCGACTGCATCGTACTGCCCCGGCTCGACGCTGCCGAAGACGGTTCCATTGCGCGGCGCAGGAGCGCGTCCGGGGCACTCGCCTGCCAGGGCGACCAGTGCGGTGCTCAGGCTCTGCCACCGGCTGTCCACGTCGAGATGCACGGGCACGCGGCCGCCTTCCCGATCGATCATGGCAACTTCCGAGACATGGAACCGCAGGGCGCCGCGACCCCGCGCGCAGTCGTCGAGGTGAGCGGACCGCACCTCGAAGGCAAGCCGCACCGGGACGGCCGACGTCTCGCCACAACCAAAGAGGCCCGCCACGAAGAAGGCGCCCAGCGTCATGCCGGCGGCGAGGCAGGCCGACGGCGGGAACGACGATGGCCGGACCCTCACTCCGAATCCTCGCCGGGGTCGGGAAGCAGTTCCGTGACCAGGACACGAAGCCAGCGGCTCATGAATCCTCGCGGCGTGAACTCGACCTGCGCCTCGATGGCCAGCGTGACGGACAACCCGTCGCCGTCGGTTGCCGTCACGGTCAGGATCGCCACGCCTTCTGCGCCGTCTTCGTTCGACACCACGGTCAGTGTGGTACCAGCGACCGTCGCCGTCACCAGGGCAGGGTCGCTGGAGCCCACCGTGTAGGTGAGGGCGCCGCCGCCCGCGGCGGCGAACAGCTTCGACAGGTCGACGCGCAGCGCGTCGCCCTCGCTCCCCAGCCTGGCGGTGGGCCCGGTAGCCGTCAGTGCCGCCGGACCCTTGTAGAGCGCCAGCGCCTCGCCGAGTACCGGGGCGAGACCTCGGAAGCAGGCATGCTCGTTGAATTCTCCGCAACGCGTACTCGGTACCGTGGGCGCCCCGTCAAGCGTCATCCCTGCCGCACCCGTGCCGGTACCCGTCACCGTGACCGCGTTGCTGAGCATCGCGCCCGCCGGGATGATCAGCGCGCTTGCCGACAGCGTCCCGTTGACCACCGACGCACGCATCGACATGTCGAACGGCGCACCCTCCGCCAGTCGCGCCACCACGGTCGCCGGGCCAGGCGCTGTGGTTTCCGCGTCGATGCGCAGCAACTCCACCGTCAACCTGAAGGGCGCGCCGGGGTTGTCCTGCAACTGCAGTTCGCGAAGCGATCCGAGACCCGCGAACACGCCCCCGGGCAATGTCCGCAGGCGGTTCTCCGACAGGTCGAGCGCACGCAGCCCCCTCAGGCCATACAGGTCCCTCCCGCGCAACGCCGCGACGCCCTGCCCGGCGAGATCCAGCACGCGCCGTCCGGCAAGGTTCTCATCGGACACCGCCGTGCAGGGCGCAGAGCCACGCAAGGCGTCGCTGACCTGCGCCGTACGGTCGCACACGCCCTCGGCGATCTGTACCCATGCCGTCGCGGACCCGAGCGCGAAGTCCCCGATCTGCTCGGGCGACTGTTCCAACGTTACCGCGAAGGTCTCCCGGGCGGGCTCGATGTCCGCATCGTCGTGCACCGCGATCTCGAACATCGCCAGGGGCTCTCCGGCCGCGATGGTCACCGAACCCCGCGCTCCGTCGCGATCGAGCGCATCGGCATCCGCCGTGTTCGGGTCGGCATCCACACCGATCGTGTAGGCGAGCGTGGTCGCCAGGTCCCGTACACGGCTGATCGCTACGGTCAGCCGCGCGGTGTCGCCCTCCGGCACGGCCAGCACGGTATCCGCGAACGACACCTCGTGGCCCACCGCCACGCCGAAAGTCAGCGTCGCCTGAGCGCCGCGATGGTCCGTGGCGGTGACGGTCACTGCCGTCACACCGTGACCCATGCCGCGCATCGTCAACAGGCTGCCCTGCACGTCCACGACCAGCACGGCGGCGTCGGCAGACTCGGCATCGAACTCGATGCTGCCGCCCTCCGGGGCCCGGAAGTTCGGGGCCACGTCCACCCGTACGCTGTCGCCGACCGCAAGCCCGCGGTCCGGAAGCTCCTCCGTCACGCTCACGCCGGGTGCCCGCGGCGTGCCCCGATGCTCCTCGGACGGCGCGCCGTCCTGAATCGCGTGGGCCCTGGTCGCCTTCACCCGCACGGTGTATTCGGTCCCAGGCGTCAGTCCCTGGATCGTGTACGTCGTGGTGGAGCCGTCCGGGACGTTGCGCTGCCGATCGGTGTCGCCGTAGGCCTCGTCGCCCGACTTCCACTGCACCTGGTAGCCGTCCGCATCGTCCAGCGCCAGCCACGACACGACGAGGCTCCCGATCGCTTCCGCGAGCGCCACGCCCCTGACCTGCCCGGGAGGGCCGGCGAAGGGCGCGCCACCGTGTTCTGTAGAGGGCTCGCCGTCACCCCCGCTCGAACTCGTGGCCGTCACCCGCACGGTGTACCGCGTGCCCGGCGTCAGGCCCTCGATGGTATGGGTGGTCGTCGATGCGCCGGACACCGTGGCCTGGCGATCGGTCTCGTTGTAGGACTCGCTGGCGGAGCGCCACTGTATCCGGTATCCATCCGCGCCCGTCACGGCGGTCCACGACACGACCAGGCTCTCGAGTCCGGCGGCGACCTCCAATCCGGTGACCTGATCGGGGGTCGACCCATCCAGCACCGTCACGGGCAGCGAAGCCGTGACGGAGTCGTATCCGCCGCCACTCGCAACGTGTTCGATCGTGGCCGAACCGTTCTCGTTGCTGTCCGGCGCCGCGGTCACCGTGACCTCGCGCGCCACCGACCAGTCCGCGGTCGCGAACCGCAGCTGCGCGGGCGCCACGGCAACGTCGGGATCCCCGTTCGCGCTCAGGGACACCGTCACGATGCCTTCCGGACGCGTGTCCAGCCGAATCCCGTAGCGGGCCTGCCCACCGTCCCGCAAGCCGAGACTGGTCTCGGTGAGGGCCAGGCCCGTTGCATCCGCGTTCACCGTCACAGCCAGGGTCGCGTCGCCCAGCGTGGCTCCCGACGGCGAGGACAACCGCACCTCGAAGCGCTCGGCGATTTCGTCCGCGGCATCGCGCACGATCGGTATGACGATGGTGCGCGGCGTCGCGTCGCCGTCTCGCCAGGACAGCAGATTGCCAGCCGGCAGTCGGTAGTCCTCGGACACCGCCGCCGTCCCGGCGTGTACCGCGTACGACACCGAGACCGCGCCGACCGGGCTGCCCTGGCGCTGAACGGTCGCGATCGCACGCTGCGCCGTCTCCTCGACCGCGAGGTGTGTCTCGGCGAACCCGACGGTGGCGGACTCGCCCGCATCCCCGATGAACACACTCGCCATGTTCGTGTCGGCCAGCACGGCGCCACCGCGGGGATTGGCGAGCCGCATGAGCACGGACTCGATGGACTCGGACCGCTCATCGGCGACCAGCGGCAGCGTGATGGTCCGCACGCCACCGCGGCCCGCGGCCCACTCCAGGGTCCCCGACGATGCGATCAGATCCGCTGCGTCCGCGGACCCCGGGACCAGTGCATAGTCCACGGAGACCTGGCCGGCCGTTCCGCCCGTGCGGGCTACCGACACCGACACTTCGTTGCCTTCCTGGCCGGCGAATGTCGCGGACGTGAAACCGATCCCGCCGTGCTCCGAGACGCGCGTGTCGTCGCCCAGAACGTACAGTCCGCCGGCGATGTCGCTGATGAGGACATTGCCGCTCGGGAGGAACGGATAGACGCCCCAGGCACCCGTGAATTGCGTCTTGTCGTCAATCGTGTATGTGTCGAAGTAGCCGACCTCGACGGGATCCGCCGGGCTCGTGATGTCGAGTACGGTGAGCCCGCGGGCGTAATTCGACATGAAGTAGCGGTTGCCTCGCACAGACCCGTTGTGGTCGATGGCGGCGGTGCTGCCCGACCACGTTGTTGCGAGCGCCGGTGCCCCGGGGTCTGCCAGGTCGAACACGCGCACCAGGGTCCGGACCTCGCCCGTCACCATCCCGTAGTGCTCGTCGAGTTCGTCGTGCACGAAGACATGACGCCCGTCTTCGGTAGGCCAGCCGGAGTGCACGTACGCCGCGCCCTCGTACGTCGTCGAACTGAGCAGGCGGGGCGCCTCTGCATCGCTCATGTCGTACAGATCGAAGGTGTCTTCGTTGAAGTCGAACAGCACGGGACAGCGCTCGGCCTGCGGGCCACACGCAGGCACGCCCTGCGCCAGCATCGAAGCCGCGTCGTGGCTGTACCCACCGGTCGATGTCGAGACACGGCGGGGCTCCAGCGGATCGCCAAGATCATAGGCAATGAAGGCGCCAGCGGTAGCGACTGTTCCCAGCGCGTACAGCAGGGGAGGGGCCCCGTTCTCATCGACCGGGATGCCGGTCGCCGGTTCGACATTGCTGACATGCACGTTGTGGATGGAATACTCCGACCGTGTCCGCGCGAGCCTCGCGCGGTTCGGCAGCCCGGTCAGGTCGATCACCCGCAGCCGCCCGCCGGCGTCCGTGCTGACATATGCGTGGCTCCGCCACCGTCCGGCGACGGCATCGAAGCGCTGCAGCACCTTGACGTCACGCCAGATGGATGGAGCGCCCCACACGTGCCCGACCTCGAACGGCGCTCGCGGGTCCGTTACGTCGAACATTGCGAGCCCGTTCGTGACGCCGATCAGCGCGTACTCGCGTCCGGTGTTGAGGTCGACGAATCCCCAGACATCCGCGCCATCCCTTGGCCGCGCCGCCATGTCCGCGAGCGCGACGTGGGACAGCAGGTCCACGCTGTCGCAGGCATGCGCGCCGGCGCTGTGGTTCTCGCACGCCAGGTCCGCGGCGCTGGCATGCATCGCGCCAAGGGCCGCCCGCTGGGTCCGGTCGAGGCCCTTTCGATCCACGATCACGTGGAAGCCCTGCGCGCGCAGCGCGTCCCGGAACTCGAGCGGCACACCGATCAGCGTGGTGGGATTGCGGTGCGGCGCCTGGGTGAGGAAGTGGTCGAAGCGATCGAATCCACCCAGGACCTGGACGGAGCCGTGCACGACGTAGCTGGCATCTTCGAGGTCGCGGACTTCGTAGGCACCGCGCGCGACGCGGACCTCGTCGGTCTTGCCGGCCACCGACATCGCGTACTGGACCGTCCGGCAAGGCCGCACCGGCAACGCGCAGTCGCCCTGGTCCTGGCCCTGTTCGGCGACATAGCGCAGCGTGCTCTCGTCGGCCGCCGCACCGCCCACCCAGCACAACGCGGTCGCAACGAGTACCGCAACGGAACGGACGTGCCCCGAAGAGCGTCGCGGACGACGAGCGAGCGCGGCCTCTAGCCCGCATTTCTCACCAGGGGCCGTGATGATCGCGGAGGATTTTGGCCCTGTGCGCACGACGCTTGCGTCGCGCTCGCCGACCGAGAGCATAGCGGGACTCCAATCTTGCGAGGGGCAGGCCCCTCGGGCTCCCCGGCTGAAGGCTCCGCTTGAGGAAGCACGTGCGCAAGCACGGGCCCGTGTGTACACGGGGCCACAAGACCCGCGAGGGCGCGGCCAGCGCAGTCCGCAATCGGCACTCGGCACGATCATCCGCATCGCGGTCAACTTCTTGAAACCCATGAGCTTTTTGACGCCGACAAGCGGCCTGGTGAGAAACGCGGGCTAGGCCGGCAGTGGCCGGGTCGGCCCGCTTCGCGAAGGCTTGGCCGCGCACGCGCGGCGGCGGGTCAGGGACGCACTGTCTGGGCAACGACAAAACTTCGATCGCCGCTCCGCGCCCGGTGGGCGAATGCGGCAACGGTACGGCCTACGCCTTACCCAATCAAGTGGCTGCGCGCCGACCAACTGGGCCGGCGCCGCTCGCCAGGTGCAGGCACGGACTCGACCGGACGGTACGTCATCACGGGTCGGCCCCCTTCGGAACGAGGCGGATTCGGGCCTCCGTGTGCGCCTCGATCGCTGCGCGGGAAAACAGCAGGGGAAAGCTCCCGTCTGCGGCCCAGGTCTCGAGGAGGTTGTCGTAGAACGGACTCTGCGGATCCCCGGACTGTCCGGGGGCGTTGGTCATCCGGGCTCCGTCCCAGTCTCCCGTGTCCACGACCATGCGCCAGGAAGCACCGGCGCGCACGGCGAAGTCGCGGGCGTCGAAGCCCGTGTTGTTCACCGTCTGTCCACTCCCGCCGCGCCCGTACGCCGACAGGCGCATGTCGTCTCCCAGGGCTCCTTCGGCCAAGTGCAGCAACGGGTGTTCAAAGGCCGTCCTGTGCAGGTCACCCCAGCGCCAGCGCGCCGTGTCGGCGCCGAGGAGTGCGGTGGTTTCCGCATGCGCAGCGTCCAGCGTCTCCGCGACCAGGCTTCCCGCCTCGGGGCGCCGCAACAACTCCGGGACAACCAGTGAATCGATCGAAGATACGGCATCCTGGTCGCCCAACACCCAGCCGGCGAGGGCCGAGACGAGGTGTCGGTGGTACCAGACGGAGAAAAAGGCCGCCTGCGCCGACCCTGCGGCCAGTACGCCGTCCCAGCCGTCGAGGAACGTGCCACGGGGCAGGGCGGCCAGCACTTCCCGCGCCAGTAGCGACGCGTAGTCGCGTTGCAGCGTGAGCGAATCCGCCAGCCTGTGCCCGGCGGCGCTCTGGAGAACGTCGACCAGCCGCCGTTGTCGCCAGGGCGCGGCCCACTCGAAGCCGACCCGTCGGGCCGCCACCGGATAGTCGGCCGGCAGCGTGTTCGCGTTGGCTGTCGCGATGAAGCCACGCGGCGGGTTGTACTCCTCCGGCAGCGCATCCATGTCGAAGAAGCCCTGCCACTCGTAGCGTCCGTCGCCGGGCACGGGCAACAGTCCGTCGTAGTTCGTCCGCCGCGGGAACAGCCCTGCCGGCTTGTAGCCGATGTTGCCGTCCACATCGGCGTACAGCTGGTTCTCGGAGGGCGCGCCCCAGCGGTTGAGCGCAGCCCGAAACTCCCGCCAGTTGCTTGCGCGCATGTACGCGATGCTGCCGAAGTAGGGCGCCATGCCAGGTTCCAGCCACCCCGTGCGCAGTGCAAAGAGCCGTTCCGCGCCGCGGTGCACGACCGGTCCATGGCGCGTGAACTCGAGCGTCACCTCGACCGATGGTCCGTCGCGCACGGCAATCGACTCCACCACCCGCTCCACGGGCTCGTCGGCACCGTAGAAATAGAGGTCTTCCTGGTCGATCGAGAAGATCGTCAATCCAAAGGCGATCCGCTCGTTGTGCCCGATGGAAATGCCCGGCAATGCCGGCTCGCCGGCGCCGATCACGTTCAGGCCCGGTGCCACCAGGTGCGAGATGTAGCGCAGCGATGGCACAGCGTGGCTCCGATGCGGGTCGTTGGCCAGGATTGGACTGCCAGAGGCGGTGCGGGCGGGACCTATCACCCAGTTGTTGCTCCCGTAGGACGCCGCCAGCGCCGGAGGCACGGCTGCGGCCATGTCGTCTTCCTGGAACTGGACGGGCGCCTTCGCCAGCACGTACACCTTCAGCACGTCCGCGGGGATCGCGCATGCGTTGAGACCCCGCGGTACGGTGACCTCCCAGCTGGGTTGGAGTCGACGCCAGCGTTCCGTCTTCTCAAGACCCGCCTGGCACAGAAGTCGCGCCCGGGTGACCTCCGCGACCGCGTTACGCCACAGTCCGTGACTGCGGATGCGTACGACGTCGGCGGCTTCCCAATAGTCAGGCGCGTAGTCGAGCAGGGTGAACTCCACCGGCAGCCGCGCAGGGTTCTCACCTACGAGTCCGACATAGGCGTTGATCCCGGCGACGAACGCCTCGGCAATGCGCTTGCCGTCCGAGCCGTACGCGAGCCACTCCCGATACATGCCGCCGTGATAACCGAACAGCCGGTTCGCCCGGTCCTGCTCCACGAACCGCTCCCCGAAGACCTCCGAGAGCTGCCCGAGCCCGCGCCGGCGCCACAGGTCGATCTGCCAGAGCCGGTCGCGTGCCGCATTGAAGCCCTGCACGAAAAACGCGTCGTAGTGCGTGCGTGCGTAGATGTGGGGCACACCCCAGGCGTCGACCAGAATCTCCGCCGGTTGCTCGAGACCCGCCACTTCGTAGCTCGTCGCGAACGAGTGACCGGCGACCGCCAGCAGCAACCCACACATCCCGCGCATGGAGCGGTTGCGCGCGCGACTGCGCGCGACCGGCGGCAGTTGGTGAGCGGGTGGCGTGGCGGGATCGCGAGTGACGCCAGGGCGCCACGTCGCGAGCGCGCCGCTCGGCCCAGGGGGCGCGTTCAATGTAGGTCTCTCAAGCGGAACCGGCGCATTGTAACGGTCGTGAGCGACGGTCGCGCGACCGGTGCGTCGCAGAGTACCCATAGGCCGTCATGCCATCGGGAGAAGTAACCATTTATCAATCCATTAAAGCTACTTCCTTACGGTACCATCACCCCGCAGGAGGGTACTCTCGCAGCCCCTCCTTGTTGGTTGCTTCGCACCTTATTTAACATAATATATATTATGCGACTATTTGGATGGCGCCGAAACGTCGATTCAGACTGCAGAAGCGACAGTCGCAGGACCTGCTCCGGCATAGACGCAGAAGTTGTTGATGGTGGGCGCTGTTCGAGCCGATCACACGATGGCGGTCCGGACCTGCCTCCGCTTTCGCGCGGGTTTCTGGCTTCTGCTGACGCCGTCGAAGAAAGCGATCTCGGCTAACCGCGTCCCTACGATACCGCTGCTCTCGGGGGGACTGGGCGGGCGCGGCAGTCGGGGGGCGTTTTGACTAGCGCCAGGATCAGGCGCCGGCCTGGGCGAGCAGCGAGCGCCCGACCACCTTGAGGGCCAGCGTTTCCTCGGCGCCCTCGAAGATCGACAGCACGCGCGCGTCCACGAAGTAGCGGCTGACGTCGCTCTCCTCGGCATAGCCCAGTCCGCCGTGGATCTGCATGGCCTCGCGGGTCACGTATTCCGCCACCTTGCACGCGAAGAGCTTCACCAGACTCGCTTCCGTCTGGCCACCACCGGCGTCCATCAGCCGGGCAGCCCAGTACGAGGACTGCTGACACACGGCGGCGTAGATGCCCATGCGCGCGAGCTTCTGCAACGTCAGCGGGTAGCTGGCGACGGGCCGGTCGAAGACGTGGCGCTCCTCTGCGTAGCGCAGTGCCCCCTCGAAGGCCGCCCGCATCAGGCCACTGGCGCGTGCGGCGGTCTGCAGCCGTCCGCCCGAAAAGCCGCGCATGGTGTAGTAGAAGCCCTTGCCCTGCCCCGCTTGCTCGCCGACCAGCGCCTCCTCCGGCACGAAGAAGTCGTCGTAGAACATCTCGAAGGAGTGCATGCCGCGATAACCGATGGTCGGGATGGCACGTCCGGACACCTTGCCGCCCCGTGGCTCGACATATTCGAACGCATGGCCGTCGTACGCCGGCTTCGTCACGACGAACAGCGACAACCCCCGATGCGGCGGACGCGCCTCGGGGTCGGTCCGCGCCAGTACGAGGATGGCTTCCGCCTTGCCCGCGAACGTGCACCAGGTCTTGCCGCCGTTCAGCGTCCAGCCGCCATCGACGCGGGTTGCCCGCAGCGCCACCGAGGCGACGTCCGACCCGGTCCCGGGCTCCGTGACCGAAATCGCGCACAGCGGATCCCCGGCGGCAAGTCCCGGCAGCCAGCGCTGCTTCTGTTCTTCGGTGCCCCCCTCGAGGATGGCCCGTACCATGATTTCCGGGCGCGTGATCAGGCTGCCCGCCGCGCCGAGAGACGCGCGCGACAACTCTTCGGTGACGACGACCATGCCGAGGCTGTCCTCGTGGTCGTCGGGCTGCAGTCCGCCGTACCGCGCCGGCACGCATAGCCCGAAGCACCCGAGATCACGCAGTCCGTCGATGATCGAGTCCGGGACCGTCAGATCTTCGCGATGCACGCCTTCGGCAAGGGGCTTCACCTGTTCTTCGGCAAACTGGCGAAATGTGTCGCGGATCATCGCCTTCTCGTTGTCGAGATGGTCCACCGGAAGGACACCGTCGCGTGCGCGAAAGGTCTCGCCGACGGCACCGAGATGCGACGGCGACAGGTATCGCTCCGTGAATGCCACGTAGTCGTCGGGAAGATCCGCGAGCGTCAGACCGAACGCGGCCGGACGCGCACGGAGCCGGTGCTGGAAGTTGCTCGCCGCCTCCGCGCAGAACGCGAGCGCCAGCGCCTCCTTGAAAGCGCGCTCCTCGACGGGTGCGTCCCGCTCGGCGTAGTCCAGCATGACCTCAGCACACTGCAACTCCGCGTTGGCGAACGCGAGGTCATAGAGCTCCATCTGGGACTCTTCGTCGAGGCCGGAAGCGGCCCGAAGGAGGAGTTGCCGGGCGGCATCGACGATGGCACGGGCGCGCTCGTCCATCGTTGTCTGTCCCCTCCTCCGCCTGGCGAGCGCGCGATTCTACTGCATAATGCGCCCCGCCCCGCCGGCGAGCCATTGGCAGACCTCCATGACCGAAGACACACCGTCCGTGGACTCCGTGAGGGAGTCCTTCCTGGGACTGCAGGACGCCATCGTGCGCGCATTCGAACGGCTTGACGGGGCCGCGCGGTTCGTCGGCGAGGACATCGCGACCGACGCTGGAGGCCTGTCGCGGCCACGCGTGATGCAGGACGGCAGCAGGATCGAAAAGGCCGCCGCGCACTTCACGCACAGCATTGGCCAAGCCTTGCCGAAGGCCGCCACGGACCGGAACCCGGAGCTCGCGGGACATCCCTTCCAGGCCGTCGCCGTGTCGTGCATCGTCCACGCCCGCAATCCGTACGTCCCCACCACCCACATGAACCTGCGCTTCTTCCTCGTCGAGGCGGAACCGGCATTCTGGTACTTCGGCGGCGGATTCGATCTGACGCCGTTCTATCCGTTCGCGGAGGACGTCGTCCACTGGCACCGCACTGCGCACGCCGCCTGCCAGGCCCACGGCGACTTTCACGACGATCTGAAGCGCCACTGCGACGCATACTTCTTCCTGCCGCATCGGAACGAACCGCGTGGCGTAGGCGGCATCTTCTTCGACGACTGGACGCGGGGCGGCTTCGGGGCGAGCCTGGCGTTCGTCGCGAACGTCGGGGCGAGCTTCCTGACGGGCTACGTACCGATCTTCGAGCGGCGGATGGAGTTGCCCTGGGGCGAGCGCGAGGAAGCGTTCATGCTGATCCGTCGGGGACGCTACGCCGAATTCAATCTCGCCGTCGACCGCGGCACTCGTTACGGCCTCCAGTCCGGGCGCCGGGTGGAGTCGGTGCTCGCGTCGCTGCCACCCAGGGTCCGCTGGGTCTATGACTTCCAGCCCGTTCCCGGGTCTCCCGAGGCGGCACTGACCGAGAAGTTCCTGCCGCCAAGGGACTGGCTGCACCCTGTGGATAAAGCTGGGGACTAATTCTTGACGACGGCGGCGAGAAGCGGGCCAAGATGATTAATGACAGTCCCTTTGCACTTATTATGTTCGATAAAACAGCTTCTTACAGATATTACTTAGAAAAGATAGAAGGAGCTGGCCCCTTTGCAGCCCGTACCGCCGCCACCTCGTGCTGTGCAAAACCGTCCGGACACCCCTGACAGCCCCGGTCGGACGCCCCGCAGCTCGGCATGATCCTCGCAAAAATCCTGCGATCATGCGGATTCGCGTCGCCGGGACAAGTTCCGCCCGACCGATTCCACCGCCTTCTTGAGGGTACTTTGCCTCCGGGCGGCAGCCCCGCGGGTGCGCTACGGATCGACTTCGTCAGACGACTCGGGCGGTACATCCCCCACGCTCTCGACGACCAGTTGATCCTCGACATCCTTGACGCCCGGAACGCCCCGCGCGACCCGTAGCGCACGTGTGCGCTGCTTCTCGCTGTTGACGCGACCGCTCAGGGTCACGACCCCTTCGCGGACGTCCACGTCGATGCGCAGTCCGTTGACGCCGCGGGCGAACGTCAGGCCGGTCTTGACCCGCACGTGAATGGCGGAGTCGTCCGTCACCTCGCCCACGGTGCGTCCTTCTTCGGAAGCGAGGTAGTTCTTGCATCCCGCGAGGGACGCGAGCACGATCAATGCGACCAGGCCGCCAACGCTGCGCACATCGGACTCCGGGGTAGCGAGAGAGCCGGCGCGACCTTACCATCCCCATCCCATCCCCATCAAAGGATCATCAACGCGGGCCATGCGCATGCGAGCGCCCCAAAGCCGGTCCGGCGTTTCGCTGCCGCTGCACGCCGGCTCCGCCTCCGGCCCAGCCACACCCACCTTGCATGGACCAACCGCCGCCGGTCGCTGCGCTCCCTCTGGCGTTTGTTCCATGCAAGTTTCCCCCCCGGCACGCCGGGGCACTGACGTGCAGGAAACAAAGGCGGCGGCCGCCGCCTCGGCACCTTGAATTATGTTAAATGGGGTTTTTACAACCCATTGAATTAAAAGGAGTTTGGTTTTTGTTCCATGCGAGAGCAACGGAGCAGGTCGTGCGCGGCCGCGCAATTCGCCCGGCTTCTGACGGGATTCCTGATCTGCCTGGCCCTGGGCGCCGGGGCAGATGACCGGGTGCACATCGTCATCCCGGTCGCGCCCGGCGGGGGTATCGACGGCACCGCACGGGAGTTGGGCCGCACGCTGGAGACGCTGTCGCTGGCGGAAAGCGTTTCCTTCGAGAACGTCGGCGGCGGTGCCGACCGCGCGCTCAGTGTCTTCGTCGAGAACCAGGCCCGCTTCCGCGATGCGCTGCTGGTGCACTCGACGCCGCTCGTCATCCGCAACCTGCAACGCCTATTCCCGCTCGGCTTTCGCGACCTGACGCCGATCGCCGGGCTGGTCGCGGACTACGGCATCTTCGTCGTGCGACGCGATGACCCGGTGCAGTCCTGGGACACCGTCGTGGCCCGGCTCGTGGAGCACTCGGGCGCCGTGGTCACAGGCGGCGGTTCTGCCCGCGGCAGCCTGGATCACATCGTGCTGGCCCTGGCCCTCGGGGCCGGCGGCGTGGAGGCGCGCCGCGTACGTTATCTCCCGTATGACGGCGGCGGCAAGGCGATGCTCGCACTGCTCGGGGGCGAGGTGGACCTGCTGTCCACCGGACTCGGCGAAACGCTCCCGTTCGTGCAGTCGGGCCAGGTACGCGTGCTCGCGGTCACGGCGCCACGGCGCGTCGCGGCGGTCCCCGGGGTACCGACCCTGACGGAGCTCGGCTATGCGGTCAGCTTCGCGAACTGGCGTGGCGCCTTCGCGCCTCCTGGTATCCCACCGAGCGTGCGCGACGCGCATATCGACCGGCTGCGTACCGTCAGCGCCTCCGACGCCTGGGAGGCCGCGCTCGCGAAGCACGGCTGGCAGCGGCTTGGGGTGTTCGGCCAGGACTTCACCACCTACCTCGAGGACCAGGAAACCGTGCTCCGCACCACGCTGACCGAGCTCGGGTTCGTGCGGTGACGCGGCGGCTCCTGCCGCTGGCTCTGCTGGTGGTCGCCGGCGGCTACCTGTGGGCGGCGGCCGGCATCCCGCTCGATCCCTGGTCGCTCGGAGAAACGGTCAATGCCCGCACCCTACCCCTCGTGTGCGGGTCCCTGCTGGCGCTCTTCGCCGCCGGGATGGCCGTCCGAGGCGTGCAGGTGCGCGCCGGAGTCCACCGCTTCGGTCCCCTTCTGGGCATCGTCGCGTGCGTGCTCGGCTTCATCGTCGCCATCCCCTTCGCGGGCCTGTGGCCGTCGCTGGCCGGCTTCCTGCTTGCCGCTCTGGCAACGTTGGGAGAGCGGCGTCCCGCCGTCCTGATGGGGGCGCCCGTGGGGACCGCGTTGGCCGGATGGTCCCTCGTGGAGTTCCTGCTCGGCGTCTATATCCACCCCGGCGCGTGGTGGACCTGATGTGGGAAGGCATTTCGGTCGGCCTCGCGACGGCCTTCGATCCCGCAAATCTCGCCTGGGTCGCCCTCGGCTGTCTCGCCGGCACGCTGATCGGCATGGTGCCGGGACTCGGGCCCATCACCGCCATCGCGCTGATGATTCCCGTCAGCTATTCGATGGACCCCGCGGCCGGCCTGATCATGATGGCCGGCGTCTACTACGGAGCCGTGTTCGGCGGTTCCACGTCATCCATCCTGATCAACGCGCCCGGCGTGGCGTCGACGGTCGCGACCTCATTCGACGGCTATCCCATGGCGCGCGCCGGCGAGGCGGGACGGGCGCTCGCCATCGCAGCCTACGCGTCGTTCGCGGGCGGAGTGTTCGGCGCCATCGCCCTGTTGCTCTTCGCCGGGGTCCTCGCGGCCTGGGCCACGGCGTTCCAGTCCCCGGACTACACCCTCATCCTGATCCTGGCCCTCTCGAGTATCGCGGCCTTTGCGGACCGCGGGCAGGTGGCCAAGTCCTGCGTAGCCGCCCTGCTCGGCCTCATGCTCGGCACCATCGGGGCGGACCCGGAGAGCGGCGTCCCGCGATTCACGTTCGGCCGTCTCGACCTGATCGACGGCATCGCCTTCATCCTGGTGGCGATGGCCACCTTCGCGCTGGCCGATGCGTTCCATCTCCTCACCCGTGAGGCGGACACCGGCCCGCACCCACGCGCGGGCCGCCACCTGCGACTGGCGCCCGGCGACGGACGCGCCATCGCGCCCACGATAGGCAGGAACTCCGTACTGGGATTCCTGGTGGGCGTGCTGCCCGGCGCCGGCGCGACGCTTGCGAGCTTCTTCGCCTACACCTTCGAGAAACGCTTCAACGCCAAGCCCGCATGCGGTATCGCGGCGCCGGAGTCCGCCAACAACGCCGCGTGCATGGGATCCTTCGTGCCCCTGCTGACGCTCGGCATTCCTGGCTCGGGCACCACGGCCGTCCTGCTCGGGGTCATGCTGAGCCTCGGCATCCAGCCAGGGCCGCGGCTGCTCGATACGGACCCCGCCGCGTTCTGGGGCGTAATCGTGTCCATGTATGTCGGCAACCTGGTGCTGCTCGCGCTGAACCTGCCGCTGATTCCGTACCTTTCCCGCCTGATCCGCATCTCACGACCCGTGCTGATCCCGTTCGTGGTCGCCTTCTCGCTGGTTGGCGTCTACCTCACGACGCTGAACGACTTCGATCTGTACGTGATGCTCGGACTGGCCGCCGGGGCATTGGTGCTGCGCTGGGCCGGTTTCCCGCTGGCGCCGCTCCTGCTCGGTTTCATTCTGAGCGGCATGCTCGAGGAGAACCTGCGGCGCACGCTGTACCTCGCGGACGGCTCCTGGGGCTTCCTGGTCGAGCGACCGCTGACCCTCGTGCTCGCGGTCGCTTGCGCCGCCGTCTGGATCGCACCCGTCTGGCGAGCCTGGCGAGGCGGCGCTGACGGTACCCGCAGCCCCGCCACCGGCGCGGGCTGAACGCGCGGCAGGCAGCCATTCCGCACCCGATGCGATTCGGTTAACATCGGCGGCGCAACAAGCGGGCGACCGCGACATTCGAGAGGAGATCCGTCGTGCGAAGGTCACACAGCGGCGACGATGGCGAAGAACAGATCAACCTGACGCCCATGCTGGACGTCGTGTTCATCATGCTCATCTTCTTCATCGTGACGGCCACGTTCGTCAAGGAAGTGGGCCTCGACGTCAACCAGCCGGAGGACGACAAGCCGAAGACGGTCGACCCGGACAAGCGCAGCATCGTCGTGCGGATCACGAACCGTGACCGCATCATCATCGCCCAACGCGACGTGGACTGGCGCGCCGTGCGCGCGAACATCGAACGTCTGCACGCGGAGAACCCCGAAGCCCCAGTCGTGATCCAGCCGCATCCCGACTCCAGGACCGAGAGCATGATCCACGTCATGGACTCGGCCCGACAGGCAGGAGTATTCAACGTATCGCTCGCGGGCTCCTGACGCGGCCCGACCGCGCCCGCGGGAGGATTCGCGTCCGCGCCCGTTGATCGACCTCCGCTCCGATACCGTCACCAGACCGACCCCCGCCATGCGTCAGGCCATGGCGGCGGCCGAGGTGGGCGACGACGTGTACGGCGAAGACCCGACCGTCAACGCGCTGGAAGCCCATGCGGCTGCTACCCTCGGGCTCGAGGCCGGGCTGTTCGTGGCCAGCGGTACCCAGGCGAATCTCTGCGCGTTGCTGTCCCACTGCGAGCGCGGCGACGAGTACATCGCCGGACACTCCGCCCACACCTATCTGTTCGAAGGCGGCGGCGCGGCGGTGCTCGGCGGGATTCAACCGCAGCCCATCCCGTTCGAGGAAGACGGCACGCTGGACCTGACCACGGCCGCCAACGTCGTCAAACCCGACGACTACCACTTCGCCCGCACCCGCCTGCTGTGTCTCGAGAACACCCAATCCGGCAAGGCACTGCCGATGGACTACTTTCCCGAGGCGCGTGCCTTCTGCGACGCGCGCGGGCTCGCGCTGCACCTCGACGGCGCGCGCCTGTTCAACGCGGCCGCGGCGTGTGGAGTCGAGGCGGCGGAGATCGCGCAACACGCGGACTCGGTCTCGTTCTGCCTGTCCAAGGGACTCGGGGCGCCGGCCGGCTCCGTGCTCGTTGGGCGCGCGGACTTCGTGCGCCGCGCCCGGCGCTGGCGCAAGATGCTGGGCGGCGGCATGCGGCAGGCCGGCATTCTGGCGGCCGCCGGCCTGTTCGCTCTCGAGCACCACGTCGAGCGGCTGCGCGAGGATCACGACCGGGCAGCCCGGCTGGCCGAGGGGTTGCGAAGCCTGGTTGGCGGCCGGTACGCGGATGCCATCATCTGCCACACCAACATGGTGTTCGTCGGCCCCGAACTCGCGGCCCGGGAACGGGCTCTGCACGACCGCGGCATCTGCATCGAGGACAACCGGTGGGTGCTGCACCTCGACGTCAACGACGACGATGTCCAGCGTGTCCTGGAGGCGGTCAGCTCGTTACCAGCCCCGCGATAGAACCCGTCATGCAGGCGACGATCGTTCCCGAGATCAATGTGCGGGGTGCCAGGCGGAGCACTTCGGCCCGTCGTTCCGGGACGAGTGCGGACAGGCCGCCGACGAGAATGCCGACGCTGCCGAAGTTCGTGAAGCCGCATAATCCATAGGTCAGGATGAGACGGGTGCGTGGGCCCGCCTCGCTCGCCTCCGCGGCGCCGAGTTGTATATAGGCGATCAGTTCGTTGAGCACGACCTTGACGCCCAGCAGCGTCCCCGCGAACGGCGCCTGCGCCCACTCGATGCCCATGAGCCACGCCACTGGCGCGAACGCCCAGCCCACCATGCGTTCGAGCGTCAGCGCCGCGCCGCCTACGACAAGCGCGGACAGCAGATGGTTGACGAGCGCAACCAGGCTCACGAGCACGATCACCATCGCGCCGACGTTCACCACCAGGCGCAGACCGTCGGCGGTCCCGCGGGTGATCGCGTCCATCACGCTCGCGTAACGCAGGCCCTCCTCCGGGTCGCCGCCGACCGTTGCGTCGCCCTCGGGAATCATCACCCGGGCGACCACGACGGCCCCGATCACGTTCACTACCGACGCGATCAGCACGTGACCGAGCGCTCCTTCGATCACGTCCGTTAACAGGTTGGCGTACAGCACCATGATGGAGCCCGCGACCGTGGACATGCCACAGGTCATCACGACGAAGAGTTCGGATCGGGACAGGCGCGCGAGGTGCGCCCGGATGGCGAGCGGCGCCTCCACCATGCCGAGAAAGACGCTGGCCGACGCGGCGACGCCCACCGCGCCGCCCACGCCCAACGAGCGCTTGAGCGCCCAGGCAAAGCCGCGGATCACGATCGGCAACACGCGCCAGTGCCACAGCAGCGCCACGAGCACGCTGAAGACCAGGATCTGCGGCAGGATGCGGAAGGCGAAGATGTAGGGCGCGGACTCCGCCGTCAGCAGGAAGGGAGACTCGCCTCCGCCCAGGAACCCGAACACGAGGGACGCACCCGCCATCGTGGCCGTCTCGATGGCGTCGACCACGTGGTTCAGCACGAGCAGTACGTCGCGTGCCCCGGGCACGCGCAACAGCAGGAACGCGATGGCGAACTGGATGGTGAGGCCCGCGGCGACCGGCCACGCCCGCACCTCCCGACGTCCTTCGCTGAGCAGCCAGGCCAGCCCCAGGAAAACCAGAATCCCGAGGATTCCTTGCACCCGCCTCCTCCGCTGAATCAGTACGGCGCAACGCCCCGCAACGGAGCCTGCCGGCGCCGTCCCCGCCAGCCACGCCTGACGCGCATGGAACAAACGGTGCCAGTCGCTTAGGCTCCCGGCACCGTCTGTCGCCATGCAAGTATGTCACGCCTTTCCGCACGCATCCTCGTCACCGGCACGCTCGCGATCGACTACGCCGCGGACTACGGCGGTCGCTTCGACGACCTTCCACGGCACGCGGGAATCAACCTGTCGATACACCTCGACCGCATCGAACGCCATTTCGGGGGCTGTGCGATGAACATCGTCTACGGCCTGGCGCTGCTCGGCCATGCTCCCGTGCCCTTCGTCTTCGTGGGCGAGAACCGGGATGCGGACTACGCGCGCCATCTCGACGTCCTCGGCGTGGACCAGGGCGGCATCGTCGAAGTCCCCGGCGCCCGGTACTCCTCCCACGCCTTCGTGTTCACGGACCGTGACGGGAACCAGTTCACGGGCTTCTACCCGGGCCCGGCGCGCACGGAGGATCTCGCTCGACGTCTGACCGACTTCGTCCGCATGCGCGACTTCGACTACGCGATCCTCGCCCCGGACGTCGCAGCGAACATGATCGCCGCGGCCGGCGTCATGAACGCCGCGCGTATCCCGTTTCTCTGCGACCCGGGACAGGGGCTCACGGACTTCACGGCAGGCGAAGCGCGCGAGCTCGTCGCCCTCTCGCGCGAACTGATCGTCAACCGCTACGAGTTCGAGACCCTCAAGACGTATTGCGGCGAAGATCCTTCGCCGAGCCTCGAATACCTGGTCGTCACGGCCGGCGCCGATGGGGCGTTTTGCAGAGAGGTGGCTGTCCCCGCGGCTCCCGCGCAACGCATCGCCGATCCAACAGGCTGCGGCGACGCCTTTCGCACGGGATTCGTGCACGCACGCCAGCTTGGCGCCTCGCTGCGCGACGCGATGCGGTCCGGCGCCTGTGCGGCCACGATCAAGATCGAGACGGCCGGCACGCAACGGCATCGTCTCGACGACTTCCGCGACCGGTACGAAGCGGCCTGGGACGAAACGCCGGACTGGCTGGGTAGGGGAACTCCGGCATGACCGCCGGCAGGATCATCCTCCTCAACGGCTCGTCGAGCGCCGGCAAGACCACGCTGGCCCGGATGCTGCAGCAGTTGCTCGACGCACCCTGGCAGCTCATTTCCCTCGACCAGTTCCGTGACGGGTTGCCAGCCCGTTTCCGTGGGCTCAACTCGCCGGACGGGACCCCCGGAGCACGCGGCCTGAACGTCGTGCCGATCGATGCAGCGGGTGAGCGCGTCACGGCCATACGGTTCGGCGACGTGGGCGAACGCATGCTGCGCGGCATGCGGCGAGCCATCGCGGCCTACGCTCGGGAGGGCGGCAACGTCATTGTGGACGATCTCCTGTTCGAAAAGGCATTCCTGCTGGACTATCTGGAGGCGCTACGGGGGCTCGAGGTGACCTTCGTCGGCGTACGATGCCCGCTCGAGGTCGTCAACGCCCGCGAAGCCTCTCGCCCCGGACGGTTCCCGGGGACGGCCACCGCGCACTTCGACCAGGTGCACGCCCACTGCCTCTACGACGTCGAAGTGGACACCGGTTCGACAACACCGCGGGCCTGCGCGATGCGCGTCATCGAGGTTGCCGGCGAGGCAGGCGGCGCGTTCGACCGCCTGCGGGCCGTATTCGGAATCTGACGGAGTTCGATCCATGTGGCGGTTCCTGTTGACCCTGATCGCGCTGGCGGCCTGCAGTCGTCAGATACCGCCCCCCGAGACCCCTGCCCCGCTGGACGCCGCTACCCCGGCGGCACGGGCCCAGGCCATTCGCGCCGCCACGGCGACGTTGTCGCGGGACCGCGTCCGGGCGGCGGATCGGGAACCGGGCAACTGGCTCGCCCACGGGCGTACCCATGACGAGCAACGCCACAGCCCGCTGACCGACATCGACGATGCAAACGTCGGCGACCTCGGCCTCGCGTGGTACCGGGATACGGGCGACACGCGCGGACTGGAGGCGACGCCCATCGTCGTCGACGGCGTGCTCTTCTCGACTGGTACCTGGAGCCGGGTGTACGCCAATGACGGCCGGACCGGCGAACTCATATGGACATACGATCCGCGGGTACCGCGGGAATGGGGCCGATACGCGTGCTGCGACGTGGTCAACCGGGGAGTAGCCGTCTGGAAGGGACGGGTGTTCGTCGGCACGCTGGATGGACGGCTCGTGGCGCTCGACGCGGGCACCGGTTCCGTGCTCTGGGAGACGCTCACGATAGACCCCGAGCGTCCCTACACGATCACCGGTGCGCCGCGCGTCGTGAACGATCTCGTGGTGATCGGCAACGGCGGCGCCGAGTACGGTGTACGCGGCTTCGTATCCGCCTACGACTGGGAGACGGGAGAGCGGCAGTGGCGCTTCCACACCGTCCCGGGCGACCCCTCGCAGCCGTTCGAGAGTCACGCCATGGAACGGGCCGCGGCGACCTGGCACGGCGCAGACTGGTGGGTGGTGGGCGGCGGCGGCACGGTCTGGGACTCGATGGCTTTCGACCCGGAACTGAACCTCCTCTACATCGGCGTCGGCAACGGAACGCCCTGGAATCGCGACATCAGGAGTCCGGGCGGTGGCGACAACCTCTACCTGGCGTCCATCGTGGCACTCGACGTCGACACGGGAGAGTACGTCTGGCACTACCAGACCACGCCGGGCGAGACCTGGGACTACACCGCGACGCAGCACATGATCCTCGCCGACCTCGAAATCGACGGTGCGGTCCGCAAGGTGCTGTTGCAGGCACCCAAGAACGGCTTTTTCTACGTGCTCGACCGCACCGATGGCACCCTCGTCTCCGCGGCGCCCTACGTGCAGATGAATTGGGCCACGCATGTGGATCGGGACACCGGCCGGCCCGTCGAGATCCCCGAGGCACGCCACCCGGACGGCATGGCGCTGGTCTACCCCTCCGCAAACGGCGGCCACAACTGGCATCCGATGAGCTACCACCCCGCGACCGGCTACGTGTACCTCCCGGTCATCGACATGGCGTTCCCGTTCGCCCGCGATCCGGACTTCGCGTATCGGCCAGGAGTGTTCAACACCGGCATCGACATCGGTCCCCTCCTCCCGCCGCGGACCGTCGCCGGCAGGATCGAGATGCTGCAGTCCATCAAGGGCCATCTCGCGGCCTGGGATCCCGTCCGCCAACGCGAGGCCTGGCGGGTGCAGCATCCGACCTCCTGGAACGGCGGCGTGCTCTCGACGGCCGGCAACCTCGTGTTCCAGGGACGATCCGACGGGCACTTCGCGGCCTACGCGGCCGACACCGGCGCCCTGCTGTGGGAGACGCCGGTCTACACCGGGATCGTGGCGGCGCCCGTGTCGTACGCCATCGACGGCGAGCAGTACGTCGCCGTCCTCGCTGGCTGGGGCGGCTCGTTCACGCTGTTCACCGGTGTGCCGCGACACCCGGGCAACGTGCTCTCCCACGGCCGCCTGCTCGCGTTCAAACTGGGCGGCAAGGCGACTCTGCCGGAGCCGGCGGTCACCTGGATCGAGATCCCGGAGCCACCCCCGATGGAAGCGAGCGCAGAGACCCTCGTGCTGGGCGAACGGCTGTACCACACGTGGTGTACGCCGTGCCACGGAGCGAACGTGTCATCGAGCGGGACGCTGCCCGACCTCAAGTACGTGCCTTCCGCCACGCACGCCCGCTGGGATGCGATCGTGCGCCAGGGCGTCTACGCGGGCCTCGGGATGCCGCGTTTCGATCACCTGCTGACCGAGCAGGAGTCGCAGGCCATCCATGCCTACGTCGTGCGCCGCGCGCAGGAGGAGATAGCGTTCTGCGCGGGGGAATACCCGCAGCAGTACCCGGAGTTGTTTGCAACAGGCTGCAGGAAGCCCGTCGTCACCAACCCGTAAGCCGCGCCTGGCTACTCCCCGACGACCGAGGCCAGCCGCTCGGTCGCGGCAGCGAAGTCCTCCATGAACTGGTAGACGACCGAACGTACCGACAGGGTCTCGTTCATCAACCCGACGCCCTGCCCCACGTAGTAGTTGACGAGTTGCTTCGCTCCGTCGTGCTCCGACTCGGCGAGCTTGTTGATCTTTCGGAACGCCGCACCCGCCAGTACCCCCTGCAGCGGCATGGCCAACGGCTCCGGGCAACCTTCGGCGGTCCAGGCGTCGGTCCAGGCCGAACGCAACTGCCGTGTGTACTTGCCCGTGCGGCTCCTGGAGCGCACGGTCTGACGCGAGTTCGCCGCCAGCATCTTCTCCTTGACGACGGGCAGGGTTTCCGCCTCGGCCGTCGTCAGCCAGACGGACCCCGTCCACACCCCGTCGGCGCCCATGGCCATGCAGCCGGCCATCTGTCGGCCGGTCACGATGCCGCCGGCGGCGAGCACCACCATGTCCGTGTCGCCGAGCGCTTCGAGCACCTCCGGCACCAGTACGAGCGTCGACACCTCGCCGCAGTGCCCGCCGGCTTCCGTACCGGCCACGATGACCACGTCGACGCCCGCCTCGGCGTGCTTGATCACGTGCTCCCGCGCACCGGCCAGCGCACCCACGGCGACGCCCGCCTCGCGAGCCCGGGACATCATGAAATCCGGCGGCACGCCGAGGGCGTTCACCACCATCCTGATCGGGTGCGAAAAGGCGACATCGAGGATCGGGCCCGCACCGGACTCGCGCATGTTGTCGCCCACACCGTCGCGCACCACCTCGTCCCAGAGGCCCGACGTATCGATGTTGTGATTGGCGAGGAGACTCTCGATGTAGCGCTTGTGCTCGAGGGGAATCCGGTCTTCGAGTTCCTCGCGGGTCAGCCCGCGCTCCTTGCTGTCCATGCTCGTGGGGACCAGCAGGTCGACGCCGTATGGCTTGCCGCCCACGTGTTCGTCGATCCAGTCGAGCTCGATCGCCAGTGTCTCGGGGGTGTGGCCGGCGGCGCCGAGCACGCCGAAACCGCCGGCGCTGCTGACGCCGGCCACGACATCCCGGCAATGGCTGAACGCGAACAACGGGAAGTCGATGCCGAGCAGTGCGCATGCCTTCGAGTTCATGCAAGGTCCCCAGTGGATGCTTCCGGCTAACCTATCACACGGGGCTTTCCGGGGGCCGGGGCGCCGCGTTCAGGCGCGGCGAAGGCGCGGCGTCTGTTGCTTTACTGCCGGCGCGCCCCTGCGCTATCGTTCCGCGGCCCTGTTCTTCGACTTCCGGATGGAGGAAACACACCATCGAAACGACGCGATCCCGCCAGCCCCACCCGCAATGCCTCGCGGCCGACGTCGCATCGCCGTCCCTGCACCGTCGTATCTCGACGGCCCGGAGCATGGCTTCCGTGGTCCTCCTTGCCCTCGTCGTGGCGGCCTGCGGCGGCGGTGGCGGAGGCGGAGGCAGCAGTCCGCCGCCACCCCCCGCGCCCGCGCCGGTGGACACGGACAACGACGGGACGCCGGACACCACGGACACCGACGACGACGGGGATGGCGTCGCCGACGCCGAGGACGCGTTCCCGCTCGATGCGGACCGCACCGTCGACCCCGATGTCTTCGCGGATGCGAGCAACTACGTCGCCTCCTGCGCGGCGCCCCGCACCGGGACGGACGAAGACGGCCGTGCGTTCAACGACCGGCAGGGGTCGGCGCGGGACGAGAAGCTCTGGCTGCGTTCCTGGAGCAACGACCTCTACCTCTGGTACGACGAGATCGAGCACGTCGATCCGGTGGGCTACGCCGTGCCCGACTACTTCGAGGAGCTGCGCACCTTCGAGCGCACCCCGTCCGGCAACGACAAGGACCGGTTTCACTTCACCTACGACACCGAAGACTGGCGCCGCCTGGCCCAATCCGGCGTCTCGGCCGGCTATGGCGCCGAGTGGACGCTGCTGTCGAGCAGCCCGCCGCGGGAAGTGGCGGTCGCCTTCACGGAACCGGCCTCGCCGGCCACCGACGCGGGTCTCGCACGCGGCGCGCGCGTCATTGCCATCGACGGCGTGGACATGGAGACGGGCAGCGACACCGACACGCTGAACGCCGGGCTCTTCCCCGGTGCGATCGGGGAATCCCACGAATTTGTGGTCCGCGATCTCGGCGCTACCGAGACGCGCACCCTCACGCTGACGGCGGCGGAGGTCGCCGCGCAACCCGTGCAGCACGTCCAGACCCTGGAGACGGACTCCGGGCCGGTGGGTTACATGTTGTTCACCACCCACATCGCGCCGGCGGAAGCCCAACTGGTCGACGCGATACGGCAGTTCGAGACGGATGCCGTCACGGACCTCGTCGTGGACCTGCGCTACAACGGTGGCGGCTACCTCGACATCGCCAACCAACTGGCCTTCATGATCGCGGGACCCGCAGCGGCCGCCGGGAGAACCTTCGACGAACTGCGTTTCAACGACAAGCACACGATGTTCAACCCGGTGACGGGAGACGCGCTGACGCCCACACCGTTTCACCAGACGACGCTGGGGTTCACCATGGGTCTCCGGGCCGGCGAGGCGCTGCCCACGGTGGATCTCGAACGCGTCTACGTGCTCACGACCGGCGACACCTGCTCGGCCAGCGAGGCGATCATCAATGGGCTGCGCGGCATCGACATCGAGGTCATTCAGGTGGGAACGACCACCTGTGGCAAGCCGTTCGGGTTCTACCCCGAGGACAACTGCG
Organism: Candidatus Azotimanducaceae bacterium; assembly: GCA_965248075.1. Lineage (GTDB taxonomy): Bacteria > Pseudomonadota > Gammaproteobacteria > Pseudomonadales > Azotimanducaceae > VXNE01. The sequence goes on from CBDFIL010000002.1 coordinate 1,197,307, forward strand.
GAACGACCTACTTCACGGTCCAGTTCCAGAGTGTCAACGCCAAGGAGTTCGGCGAGTATCCCGACGGGTTCTCACCGGCGAATCTCGGCCGCATCGAGGGCGTCGAGATACCGGGCTGCGCAGTGGCCGACGACTTCGACCACTTCCTCGGCTCGGACGACGAGGCGATACTCGCCGCGGCGCTGGAGCACCGGGCGACGGGGACATGTCCGGCGCCCTCGGGAGTCCCGCCGCGTGCCGTCTACGCTCCCCTGCTTGCGGGCGAGACCGGCGCAGCGGAAGGCGACCACCTGTCCGCTCCTGCCCGGCTGCGTGGCGCGTGGATGCAACCCCGCCAGTAGGGACTCGGACACCCTTTGTCTCGGCCGCCGTTCGCTGCATAATGCGCCGCGTGTCGGGCAACAAATAAGGAGGTGATCTGTGATATCTACGGTTGAGGGGCGGCTGAATACGTAAGCCCTCGGCAAACGGATTCGGCTAGCTCCTAATCCGGGGTGAGGGCGCCCACCAGGGCGCCCTCACCACACCGCAGCATCGAACCCTCGTACCGCCGCTGGCGCCCCTCAGGAAACGCGTCGGTCGTGCCCTTCCCACCAGGGCTCGCGCAGGACCGTCTTCAGGATCTTGCCCAACGGATTGCGGGGAATCTCCGCCATCCACTCCACCGAGGTCGGGCACTTGTAGCCGGCGAGGTTCGCACGGCAGCCAGATTCTCGATGGACATGGCTACTCCATGGGTCAATCGCGCGCCGCGTTGTATACCATATCGTCCGTTCCGTGGCGCCGTTCACGGAGACCATCCACGCAAGCAGGAGAAACGTCCATGAAGCTGGCTGTCGAGTTTCCAAGCGTCGCGTACCGGGAAGGCGGAGCGGGGGTCGTCCGGCTCGCGCAGGGCATCGAGGAGATCGGGTACGACCAGCTCGACATGTTCGACCACGTCATCATGGGATTTCCCACCGAGACGCGCGAGGCGCCCATCTATCCGCCGAAGATGCCGATCATGGAAGCGCTCATGACCCTGAGCTTCGTGGCTTCGGCCACCTCCCGTATCGGTCTCGGCACCGAGGTGCTCGTGCTCCCGCAACGCCAGCCGGTCCTCGTGGCCAAGCAGGTGGCGACGCTCGACACGCTGTCGGGCGGGCGCGTGCGGCTCGGTGTGGGGGTCGGCTGGCAGGAGTCCGAATACGACGCGCTCGAAGAGCCCTTCGGCAACCGGGGCAAGCGCATGGACGAAGCCATCGAGTTGATGCGCGCCTACTGGGGCGACGAACGGATCGACTACACCGGCGCACACTACTCCTCGACGGCCATGGCCATGGAACCGAAGCCTCCACAGGGGCGCGACCTCCCGGTGTGGGTCGGCGGCACCGTCGAGCGGGCGTTGCGCAGGGTCGGCGAACTCGGCGACGGCTGGCTCGCCAACGCCATCGCGGACGCGGCGATCGCGCGCAAGTGTCGCGACAAGATCGGCCGCTATGCCGAGGCCGCGGGCCGCGACCCGAACCGCATCGGCTACCAGCAGATGCTGGGCCTGCCGCCGCGGGACGCCACCGGCAAGGCGTTCTACGCGGACCGCGATCAGGTCGTGCGCCGCGCCGTCGAGGTCGCGGAGACGGGTTTCGGGTGGTGTGCCCTGAACGCGACCGCGATCTTCCAGGCGGGCTTCCGCAGCATCGACGCGATGCTGGACACCCTCGGGACGCTGCACGACGCGATTCGCTCGGAGACGGGGCCGTCCAACTCGTAGGCCGCCGGACCCGCGCGACGGGTCGCGCTCACATGGAGTAGAGCGTGACGAACAGCGCCAGGACGAATCCCGGCACGAGCAGCACGGCGTAGGCGACCAACGACAGCCACCACTTCACCGCCGTCAGGAAGAACCCGTCGCCGTAGTAGCGTCGCAGTGCGAGGTAGTAATAGCCGAGCAGGCCAAGCGCGAGCAGGCTGCCCACCGTATCCGTGGCCGGTGCCTCGGGCAGCAGCAGCAGGACGGTGAAGACCGCGAACGCCACCGTGTGCACGTGGATCCCGAACACGAGATGTTCGACGTAGAACCGCCGCCGGCGCCGGTAGAAGACGGCCAGCAGCAGCGCGTACACCGGTAGCGTGACGAACATGGCGATGGGCAGGTTGCCCATGAGCCGCTCGACCGCTAGCACCGGCTCGTGCATGACGTCGATGACCTGTACCGCCAGGAACCGGTCGAATCCATCGAGCACGAACCCGTCGCCCGCGGCCGCGAGCGCTTTCGCAGACTCGTAGATCACGATCTTCAGGTAGGGTCGCCCCGGATGCGCGACTATCTCGTCGATCTTGCGTCGCTGCTCGGCGGGCAGCATCGCCTTGAGCACCTCGACATCCGCCCCTTCGCTGGCGCGGTCCAGCTCGACGTCCGCCTCGCCCCAACGTTCCGCCGGAGGACGGAAGTCGGTGGTGACCGACAGGACGAAGAAGAAAACGAGGCTCACGAAGAGATAGAAGCGGATCGGCGACGAGTAGCTCGCGCGCCGATTGCGCGAGAACTCCGCGGACAGCTCTCCCGGCCGCAGCACCATGAGCTTCACGGTGCGCAGGAAGCGCGAGTCGAGTTCGAACGTCTCCCGCACAAACTCCCCGAGCATGAGGGGCAACGAGCGTATGTAGTCCCGGTCGTTCTGACCGCAGCGCGCGCAATAGCGGTCGGCCCGCGGGTGGCCGCAGTTCGGACAGTCCGTGAAGGTCTCGCCTGTCGCTGTCCCGTCCGCGGGGGGCTCCGGTCCCCCGCTCGTCCCCCCCTGGCTGCCGGGCGTCACGTCTGGCCGGCCGCCTCGCCCGCTGCCTCGAGCGCTTCTTCGCGGGCCTTGTTGGCGCGCGTAATGACGTACTGCTGAATGCGGTCGACGTCCGCCGCATCGAGCACGTCGGCGAAGGACGCCATGCCGTTGTCGTTCAGCGTCCCGCCGAGCACGATGGCCTCGAACGTGCCGTGCGTTTCGGCACTCATCAAGCGCAGGTCCGGGATGGCGCCGGCGGACAGCAGCCCGATGCCGTGACAGCCCGAGCACAGTTCGTGGTAGAGGATGTCGCCGCGGTCGATGTCCGCCGCGGACGCGGTGACCGGCGGCTGTTCCCCGATCGTCCAGTCGCGCTCGGGCGGCACGGGCAGCTCGACATCGCCGCCGAGCGCGAACACGACCACCCGCGCATGGCTGCCGTACCTGTGCGTTGCGGTGTCGGCCACGTTGATCGAGCCGGCGCCGGTCATGACCGCAACGTACTGCACGCCATCGACGTCGTAGGTCATCGTGGGGCCGACGATGGACGTCCAGGTGTCCTGCTGCCAGAGGAGGCTGCCGTCGTCCGTGCTGCGAGCGGAGACCTTGCCCATCGCGTCGCCCTGGAACACGAGCCCGGCCGCCGTCGCCACGACACCGCCGTTCCAGGCCTGCTCCTGCTCGACGGCCCACGCGGTCTCCCCGCTCAACGGGTCGAAGGCGATCAGGAAACCCTCGGGCACCGGCGGATCTTCCCACGCCTCGAGCAGCTGGTTGAGCCGCCCGTACTCGACGCCGAGGTTCGTCATGCCTTCACGGCGCTTGTACACGCCGGTCTTCTGATACTCCTCCGGCATGGCGTACAGGAACGGCAGATCGTGGGTGGTGAGATACATGAGTCCGCGCGCGCCGTCCCACGACATGGCATGCCAGTTGTGCGCGCCCGCGGCGCCCGGATGGACGAACTGCGGGTTCTCGTCATAGGCCACCTCCGGGTTCTCTACCGGGCGGCCCGATACGAGGTCAACGTGTGTCGCCCAAGTCACCGTCCCATACGGGTGCGCCCGCAGCAGCTTGCCGTCGCTGCGGTCGATCACGTAGAAAAAGCCGTTCTTGGGCGCCTGCATCAGCACCTTGCGCATCTCGCCGTCCACCTCGAGGTCCGCGAGCGTCATGTCCTGCACGGCCGTGTAGTCCCAGTTGTCGCCCGGGGTGGTCTGGTAGTACCACTGCATGACGCCGGTGTCGGCGTCGACGGCCACGATGGCCGCGAGGAACAGGTTGTCGCCCCCGCCCGGCGAGCGGATCACCCGCGTCCACGGCGAACCGTTGCCTACGCCAAGGTAGACGTAGTTGAAGTCCGGGTCGTAAACGATTGAATTCCATACCGTTCCGCCCCCGCCTATCTCCCACCACTCGCCACCCTTCCAGGTGTCGGCGGCCATCTCCAGCTCCGGGTGCTCGAACGGCAGCGACGGGTCGCCCGGCACCGTGAAGAACCGCCACGCCGGCGCGCCGGTCCCGGCGTCGTAGGCGGTCACGTACCCGCGCACGCCGAACTCGGCGCCGCCGTTGCCGATGTATACCTTGCCGGCCGCCGCCCGGGGCGCGCCGGTGATGGTGTAGTTGCGGGAATGGTCGATGACGGTATCGACCTCCCACACCTCGGCGCCGCTGGCGGCATCGAGGGCGATCAACCGTCCGTCGAGGGTGGCGACGTAGACGCGGCCGCGGTACACCGCCAGACCCCGGCTGATGACTCCGCAGCAGGCCTCACGGGCGGTCTCCCCCGGCACCTCGGGATCGTACGACCAGACTTCCTCGCCCGTGGCGGCGTCGAGGGCATAGGTGATGTTCCACGGGGTCGTCGCGTACATCACGCCGTCCACGACTAACGGGGTCGCCTCGACGGGATGCAGCGTGCCGAAATCCCTGTACCAGGCAATGCCGAGGTCGGCGACGTTCTCGCGGTTGACCTGCGTGAGTGGTGAGAACCGCTGTTCCTCGTAGGTACGCCCGTAGGTGAGCCAGGCGCCCGGCTCGTCTGTCTCGACGTTGGCGATGCGGGCGTCGTCCACCATGGCCACCGTAGGCGCCGGCGCAGCGGCGTCTCCCGTGGCATCCGGGGCCTCGTCCGGCACGGGAGGCCCGTCCTCCCCCACGAGGAATAGCAGAACGGCAACGGCGACGACGGCAACGACGCCGATCACGGCACCCCGCGAGGCGCCACCCTGTGCTCTCGGTACTCGCATGAATCCCCTCCTCCAGACGCACGCAGTTGTCGTCACGAAACATACCACCACCGCGGCGTGTGGTGGCGCACGGGGCCTCCCTCCCGCCTCGCGCGGTGGAAGAAGACACCGGGTGTTCGAGCAGGCGCGTCCGGTTAGGCTTCAGGCGAGCGCGGCCTGACCGCGCACGCGCGTCTGGAGAGGATCAGGCTGAGCGGCGGACGGCGCCAACGGCGCCCTCGCTTTGCCGCCTGGAGGGACACACGCACATGGCAGAAGCCGGCAAGCTCCCTTTCGGCATCAAGCTCGCTTTCGGCGTCGGCCAACTGGCCGAGGGCCTGCATAATGGCGGGTTCGGCATCTTCCTCCTGTTCTACTACAACCAGGTGCTCGGCGTGCCGGGCACGCTGGCGGGCATCGCCGTCGGGACGGCCGTCGTGGTCGACGCCTTCACCGACCCGCTGGCCGGATCGCTCTCCGACCACTGGCACTCACGCCTGGGGCGGCGTCACCCGTTCATGTACGCCGCCATCCTGCCGCTCGCGCTGTCCTTCTTCCTGCTCTTCAACCCGCTCGTGACCGGCGACTGGGCGCTCTTCGTGTGGCTTGTCGTGTTCGCGAACGCAACGCGCACCTCGATGTCCCTCTACTTCGTCCCGCACAATGCCCTCGGGGCCGAGATGACGGATGACTTCGACGAACGCACGGCTCTCGTCGGCTACCGGACCTTTTTCGGCACCCTCGGCCACCTGTTCGCGGTCACGATCGGCTTCACGCTGTTCTTCACGGCCACCCCGGAGTTCGCGAACGGACAGCTCAACGCCGCGGCGTACCCGCCCTTCGCCACAAGTTTGTGCTGCCTGATGGCCGCGGCGATTTTCTGTTCCGCCTGGGGCACGCGGAGCGTGATTCCGTCCCTGCCGACCGCCGTCGGGCGGGTGAGCTTCCAGGCGCTGACGGTCGTGCGGCGCGTGTTCTCGGACGGCGCCACGGCCATGCGCTGTGGCTCCTTCCGCTGGCTGTTCGCCGGCGGCCTGATCGTGTTTGTGATGGTCGGGGTCGACGGCGCGCTCAACATCTACATCTATACCTACTTCTGGGAACTTTCGCGCGGCGACATCATCCTCGTGGTCGCCGGCTATCCCATCGGCGTGATGATCGGCGCCACGCTCTCCGCGCGCATCTTCGCCCGCTGGGGCAAGCGGGCCGGGCTCATGTTCGGAGCGGGATCGTGGGCGTTCTGGCAAATCCTGCCCGTCGTCCTGCGCCTCGCGGGATGGTTTCCGGAGAACGCCGACGCCGTGCTCCTGCCACTGCTGGTCGGGATACGCGTGATCCAGGGCGCCAGCACCGTCCAGGCGCCCGTCGCCACCGGGTCCATGATCGCCGACACCGTGGATGAGCACGAACTGGCCACGGGCCGGCGCCAGGAGGGCATCTTCTTCGCCGCGAGCTCATTTTCCCAGAAGGCGGCATCGGGCTGCGGTACGGTCGTCGCCGGCTTGGCCCTCGACCTCATCGACTGGCCGCGAGGCGCGCACGTGCAATCCGCGGCCGACGTACCGTCGGCAACCCTGGTCGACCTCGGGCTCCTCTATGGGCCCTACGTGGCGGCCTTCGCCGTGGTGGCGGTCTGGTGCTTCAGCCGCTACAGGCTGACCCGCGAGCGACACGAGGAGATTCTGGCCGCGCTGCAGTTGCGACGCGCGCATTGATTGGAGCGGCGCAACGCCCAGGCGCTGCCGCGGTCAGCCTCCCATGCCCCACTCCAGGCGGTACAGGGCGTACGCCAGGCCGATACCTACCAGAAAGGCACCGATGAGCTTGCCGCGATCGTGACTGTGGAAGTGAATCTCCGGCAGCAGATCGCTGAGGGATATGCACAGGAACGCGCCGGCCGCGAACGCAAGCGCCCTGCCGACGACCGCCTCTTCCGCGGGACCGAGCAGGCGCACCCCGGAGAAGGCCGCCAGCGCCGTCAGCGGCACGACGAGGGCGAAGCCGAGGTTGGCGGTGGCCCGCGCTCGGCGACTGCGACCGGCGGCCCGCATCGTGCCGACGATCGAGTAGGCGTCGAGGGGCTTGTGGATCAGGACGGCGAGGAAGACGCCAAGCCCGGCCAGGGCCGCTTCCCCTTGATGCAGGGCATCGTTGCGCATGCTGGCGCCCAGGGCCACGCCCTCGGTCACGGCATGCAGGCCGAGTCCCAGGGCGATGCCGGCCAGGCTCCCGGCAGGAGCACCGGAGCCACCGCCCTGGGCGTCTTGAAGCGCCGTCGCCTCGCTGCTGAAGTCGTGCTGGTGGAAGTGAAAGACGTGCAACAGGAACACCATCACGATCACGCCGAACATCATCCAGACCACCGCCTGCTGCGCGACATCCGGGCCGGAGAAGTGCCGCAGGCTGTGCGGCAGCAGGTGATACATCGCGATGCCGAGAATGAAGCCCGACACCAGGCTCATGACCACCTGGGTACGGGTATGGGTCATCCTGCCGAGTGCGGACAGCCGGCCGCCGAGCAGGGACACGGCGAAGATGGCCGCCGAATACCCCGACAGCACCACGAGGGAGTTCCAGTCCACTACGGCGCGGATCGCAACACGACGTTCAAGGGCCTACACCCACCGCGGCGGACCGTTCTTGAGACGGGCGTGTACGCGTACCTGAACATCGTCCGCGAATTGCTCCTGCCAGAGGAGAAAGCAGCGTACCGATCCGGATCGAGGACGTGGCCAACGCGGCGGCGGTCATCGATACCCAGGCGTCAACGCCCCACACGGGCCCCGAGACGAAGAAGCCGTCCCAGCCGTGCGCTTCCGCCGGCGCCGCGGCTGCCATGACCTGGCGCGCGTCTCCGACGGGCATGACAAATCCGAATCGCAACGTAGAGCCTTCAGAATGGACAGGAATACTACCGGACTCCACCCGAATAGCGGCCCCGGGTATGCGGCTCGGTGTGGCGGCTTCGGAACCGACACACTTGCACGGAACAAATGCGTGAGTCGCCTGCGCCGGGCTTCGCGGGTGATTCGGGACGGGACGTGTAGGGGCGACCCTTGTGGTCGCCCGTCCTCGACCCGCACGATCCGGGCACGGGACGCCACAAGGGCGTCCCCTTTTGTGGAAGTCGCGCCAAGGGAACGAAGTGACCGCCGGTGCAGCTTCCATGCAAGGACGGCGTGGCTGGGCCTGAGGCGGCGCGACGCAAGCGTCGCGTTCCGGTGCGTAGCGAGCTCGCGAGCGAGTGCCGGACCGGCTATGGGGTGCTACAGCCCGCGCCAGGCCATGTCCGATTTCGAACGGGACGTCGCCCGCGTCGTGCTTGCGCAAGTCCTTGGCGACGGGACGGGACAAGCCCGTCCCCTGTACGGTCTTCTGTTCCGGTGTCCCGGCCTGCATTGACCCGGGCCCCATCGACTCGCACACTACCTCCCCGGCACGTGCGCCAGACTGCGCCTTCCACCGCGCGTGGTGGCGTGCGACGAAGGGAGACCGAACATGATCGTCGTTCGAATATTGTCGATACTGGTCGGGACCGTGATCCTCGCCGCCGGCGTATACCTGATCGGCATGCGCTTCGCGGACGGACCGAACGCACTCGTCGCGGGGGGCCCGCTGGTTGCGGGAGAACTCGTCACCGAAGAACCCGACTGGGCCTTCGCGCGGGATGTCAGGGAGATCGAACTGCAGCTCATGACCCCGCCCCGGTCCAGAACAGTCTGGGTCGCCGAGTACGAGGGGGCGCTCTACGTCCCGTGCGGCTACCGGGATTCGTGGTGGGGACGGCTCTGGAAGCAGTGGCCCCTCGAGGCGCGGGAGGACCCCAGGGCCGTGGTGCGCATCGCGGGCAAGCGTTACGAGCGAACGCTGCTTCCGGTGACGCTCGCCGACCCGGAGGTCGAGCCGGTGTTGGCCGAACTCGGTCGCAAGTACGGCTTTCCGCCGCCGCCACCGGAGTTGGTGCTGCCGACGGAGGCGATGGTACTGTTCCGGCTTGCCCCTCGAACGGCACCGGACGGACCGACCTCAACCTGACCCCTGGAGGGAACGATCATGGACCCACGCACGCATCTCATCGTCGGCGGCTTCCCGCCCGGGGCCATGGCCGGCCACGACATGGACTTTGCGCGCCTGTCGCTGCTCGGGCTCCTCGGCGAACGGGAAGACCTGACCACGACCGTCGCGAACGACTTCACCGACCTCGAACGCTGGCTCGAAGGGGCGAAGTTCCTGCTGACCTACGTGGCAGGGCCGGTCCCCAGCGGGGAACAGCTCGAGGTGCTGAACGCCTGGCTGGCCGGCGGCGGACGCTGGTTCGGCCTGCACGGGACGAGCGGCGGCCGCGCCGCACGCATCGAAGGCGAGCGCCAGCGCCGCATGGTCAGGGAAGGCCATCACGAGACCCTCGGCTGCTTCTTCCTCAACCATCCGCCGGTATGCCGGTTCGAGGTGCAGGTGACGAACGGGCATCCGCTGACGGAGGGCCTGCCACCGAGTTTCGAAACCGTCGACGAGCTCTACCTCGTGGAGCCGATCGGCGAAAGCCGCGTCCTGCTCACCACGGAGCTTCCGGAAGATCCGTCCCCGCCCGGTTTCGGCTTCCGGTACGACGCCGACACCTCGCTGCTGCCGGACGGCAGGACCCGGATGCTCGGTTACGTGAAGGACGTGGGGGACGGCGCGGTGGCCTACGTTGCCCTCGGGCACACCCACTCGCGGCGCTCCAACTCCCAGCCGTTCGTGGACGAGTCCGTCGCATCGGGCGGCGTGACGCCCCCGACGCTCCGCGGCAGTTGGGAGACGGTCGAGTTCAACACCCTGATCCGCAACGCGATCTCCTGGGGCGTCGCGTAGATTGCGTTCGTCCCCAAGGGAACCGACGTCTTCCTCAGATGCGCTCGATGGGCCCGGGATACCGGGCTACCAGACCGTCGGCGGTGACGAGAGTGAGGCCCTCCACGTGGGCCTGTGCCACGAGCATCCGGTCGAACGGGTCGCGGTGGATCGGGGGAAGCAGATCGAGCGCCAGGGTGTGGTCCCCGCGAATGGGCAGTTCGCGATATCCGGCCGCCAGCAGACCCTGGCGCAACGTTCCCGGCTGCACCCGGAAGTCCGGCCTGTCCAGCGTACGCTTGATCGCGATCTCCCACAGGCTTGCGACGCTGTAGACGGGCTCTTCGGCCGGGTTCGCCAGGCGCTCCCTGAGTTCCGGCGGCAGGCGCTCCGGCGCTCCGGCCGCCCAGAGCAGGACGTGGGTGTCGAGAAGACGACCGCTCAACGGTCGCCCTCGAACATCGGTCCGATGGCCGCCTCGCCCATGCGGTCGAAATCGTCCGGAACGTCGATCTCGCCCGCCAGGAAACCCAGCCGCGGCGCCCGCAGGCTGTCGTCGAGCCCCATGGGCACGACCTTGACCATTGGCCTGCCGGCCTTCGCGATGATGAACGGCTCGCCCAGCGCCGCACGTTCCACCAACCTGGAAAGATGTGTCTTCGCACGATGAATGTTGACGATTTCCATGGCCTGCAACTTATCGACTAAGTCATCTTAGTCTAGTTTGCTTTCCCGCCAGGCTCAACTGCTGCCCGACCGCGTCCATGCAGCAAAGCCCAAGCCGGCTGCGCCGACGGCCAGTCACCAGTTCGCGCCAATGGAAGATGACCGCCGGGGGGGGGGGACACCTGGGGAGCGTGCTCTCGTGCCCGCGGATCAGGCAAGCATGCGATGGGTCGGCGCACAGAGCGCATCCACCGCCAGGCCGTGCGGACAGGCACCTGCACACGGCTGTCCCGTGCAGCCAAGGCAGGCGCTCGCGTTCACATCCAGCTTCGCGTACTCCTCGCGGGCGAAACGCGGGTCGCCGTAGTCCGTCGCGTACATGCGGGTGCGCATGACGTCGGGTATCGGCACCCCGTAAGGGCAGGCCCCCTCGCACTCCGCACAGGCATGACGACAGTACGTCGCGCCGTTCAGCACGGCATAGCGCTCGAGCAGCGCGAGATCCTCGCTGGTGACGCCCCGGGTACCCGATGCGCCGAGATACTCGTCGATGCGCTCCTCGGAGTTCATCGTGATGATCAGCCCGTGCACATGGTCGTCGGACAGCACCCAGCGAAACGCCGCCTGGGCGAACGTCGCCTCGCCCCGCTCGAAGGACCGCATGTCGTTCAGCCGCGCGCCCATCAGCGTCTTCATGACTACCACGCCGATGTCCTTCTCCCGCGCCTTCGCGAGCGCACGCGGCAGCGCCGGTTGCAGGGCCACGTAGTCGAACGACCGCGTGAGGTTCGCATAGAAGGAGGGATCCTGGCCGAAGTTGTAGGCGACGAGCACGACATCGACCATGTCCTCGTCAAAGGCGTAATCGAGGCAATCGATCAGCCGCCCGCCGTGGCCGGACATGCCGACGAAGCGAATCTTGCCCTGCTCCTTCGCACGCGCGGCGAACTCGTGCCACTCGGGGTTCTGCAACCGCGCCACGTCGTTGACCGCGTGATTGAAGTAGACGTCGATGTAGTCCGTGCGCAGGCGCCGCAGCGACGTCTCCAGAGACTGCATCAGGGAATCCCGGTCCCGGTTGGCGCGCGCCATGGTCTTGGACACCAGCACGATCTCCTGCCGGTGGCCCTCGAGCGCGCGTCCCATGGCGTTCTCGGACGCGCCCCCCGTGTAGCCTTCGGCAGTGTCGAAGTAGTTCACGCCCTTGTCGAGGGCGTGCCGCACGAGGTCTTCGCCCCCGCGCCGCAGACGCGCGGAACCGAAGGAGATGTCGGAGATCTGGAGGCCCGTGCGACCGAGCCGGGTGTAGCGCCGCACTTCGCCAGCGGGGCGGGCCGCGTCCGGCGGCGGAGTCGCAGCGGCCGCCACCAGCGGTGCAACGCCCGCCAGCACCCCCAAACGCAACACGTCGCGACGGCCCAGTCTCGTCATGGCAGTTCCCCTCGACCTGTGTCCCCGAGTCCCCCGCAATGGGCGATCCGAGGTGTGCCCCGGACCCGGCATGGCCCAGGCGAACATTCGGCGGACAGCTTACGCGCCCTCGGTGGGGCTGTCATCTTCCGGCCCCGCGGCGCGCGTCGGCCGCGGCTCAGGGCGCCGTCGCCCTCCGGCGGGGACGGCGCACGCGCGTCACCACGAACAGCGCCAACGCCGCCACGACGATCGACGGGCCGGAGGGCGTGTCCCAGTTCGCCGAGGCGAGCAATCCCCCGACGACCGCAACCACCCCGGCCACCGCGGCGCCGACCGCCATCTTCTCCGGGCTCGTTGCGAAACGCCGAACTGTCGCGGCAGGAATCACCAGCAGGGCAACGATCAGGAGGACGCCCACGATCTTGATCGCTACGGCAATCACGGCCGCGACCAGCAGCCCGAACAGCAGGCGTGCCCGGTCGGGGCGCAGCCCCGCCACGGTCGCGAGCTCCTCGCTGACCGTGGCGGCCAGCAGGGGCCGCCACAACCGTGCGAGGACACCCAGGGCCACCGCCCCGCCGGCCCAGATCAGGACGAGGTCGAGCCGCGACACGGCCAGGATGTCCCCGAACAGGAGCGCCGTCAGGTCGAGGCGCATGTTGGGAAAGAACGACAGCGTAACCAGGCCCAGCGCGAGGCCGCCGTGCGCCAGCAGGCCCAGGAGACTGTCCGTCGGCAGCGTGTCGCGCCGTTCCAGATGGAACATCACGGCGACGACCACGGAGGCGGTCGCGAAGATGCCGATGGCCAAGTGCAGATCCGCCAGGATGGCGAACGCCACACCGAGCAGGGCGGAGTGGGCAATCGTCTCGCCAAAGTACGCCAGGCGACGCCAGACGACGAAACAGCCCGCCGGGCCGGTCACCAGCGCGAGGCCGACCCCCGCCAGCAGCGCACGCACCAGGAAGTCGTCGAGCATGACCGGGCTAAACCCCCGACCCGCCCGGACGTCCGCCGATCAGGTCCGGGTCGCGGCCGATGCCGGCCCGTTCGTCGTACTCGTGCGGCACGAGGACGCAGAAGTCGTCGCCGGTGTCCATGGCCAGCTTGAGGTCGTGCGATATGCACAGGATCCCGCAATCGAGTTCCCTGCGAATGCCCTCTATCTGTTCCTGCAGCACCTCCGCGCCAGCGACATCGACGCCCTGCCCCGGTTCGTCGAGCACCAGCAGGTCGGGCCGGTGCAGCAGGGCGCGAGCCAGCAGCAGGCGCTGGAACTCGCCGCCGGACAGCGTCGTGACAGGCGGGTCGCCGAGTCGTTCGAGGCCAACGGCCGCCAGGGCCGCATCGATCTCCTCGCCGGGAAAGCGGCCGGTGAGCGTCACCAGACGACGCACGCTCAAGGGCAGCGTGGGGGTCAGGGCCAGGCGCTGCGGAACATACCCCACCGCCAGCGACGGCGCGCGCTCGATGCTGCCCTCGTCGATCTCGAGCAGCCCCAGCACCGCCTTGGCGCAGGTCGACTTGCCGGCGCCGTTGCCGCCAATCACGTAGACCAACTGGCCGCGCAGAACCTGAAGGTCGACATGACGGATGATCCAGCGGTCTGCCCGCCGCACACCGACATCCCGGACGCGGACGAGCGGTACCGGATCGGTGGGTTGCGGTTCTTCCATCTCGAGGCCATCCGAGGCGGTGTGGGCGGCGCCGGCCCCACCGGAAGGAGGGTCCGTCTCCGCATCGGGAGCGACGCTGCCGCACACACGTGCTTGGCGGTCCCGCTCCCGTGCATCCGTTGATCTGCTGTCGACAGCCAGTGTACAAGGTCCCGAACACCGCCACCAAGACGATCCATGGAAGCTCCCACGCAGCGCCCACGCGCCTCCGGCGTCGCCGGGTTCCTCGTTTGCGTTCTCGCCGGCGTGCTCGCCGCTCCGGCGCTGGGCGAGCCCATCCGGGTGGTCGCCTCCATCAAGCCCGTGCACTCCCTGGTCAGTGCCGTGATGGCCGGCGTGGGCGAACCACACCTCATCATGCGGGGCGCGGCCTCGCCGCACGATTTCAGCCTGCGTCCGTCCGACGCACGCAGGATCCAGGAGGCGCACGTCGTCTTCCTCGTGGCCGAATCCCTCGAGACGTCCCTCGCCGGGCCGATCGACACGCTTGCGACGGACGCCCACGTGGTCGAACTGGTCGAGGCGGACGGCCTCGTCCGCCGGCCGCTACGCGCAGGCGCCACCTTCGAGGCCCACGATCATGGGGGCCACGGCGACGAGGCGGATCAGGACGGCGAGCCAGGTCACCACGAGGGCGAGGATCATGCAGCCGTCGAGGACGAACACCACGGCGACGACCGTGACGAGCATGAAGCGCCGGCCGCCGACGACCACGGCCACGAAGACGATGATCACGGTTCCTTCGACCTGCACGTGTGGCTCGACCCGCACAACGCCGCCGCGATGACCCGCGCGATCGCCGCAACGCTATCAAGCGCCGACCCCGAGAACATGGACGCCTACGGGGCGAATGCGGCCGCCTTTGCCGCCCGGCTCGACGCCCTGACCCAGCGTATCGCCACGCAGACGGCTGCCGTGCGCGGGCAACCCTTCATCGTGTTCCACGACGCGTACCGGCATTTCGAGGATCGATTCGGTCTCGCGGCCGCCGGCTCGGCCGTAGTCGGCGCCGACCGGTCCCCGGGGGTGCGACGCATTGCCGAACTGCGCGGCAAGGTAGGCGAGCTGGGCGTGCGCTGCGTGCTTGCCGAGCCGCAGTTCGACGGCCGCCTCATCGAGGTCATCGTCGAGGGCTCCGACGCGCGCACGGGCTTTGTCGACCCGCTCGGTGCAACCCTCGAGAGCGGTCCCGAACTCTACTTCACGCTCCTCGGCAACATGGCTGCCTCGTTCGTGGAGTGCCTCTCGTCGCCGTGATGCGCGCAATCCCGCCACGGCCCGAATCCCATACTCCCGGAAGCTATAAATTACCTTACTATAGTTATATAAGTATTTGATTAATATAAATCATAGAGAGGGTCTTGGTCCGACCCCGGTAACGTCCCGGAACCGCGTTCCCATGCCAAATTTTGCTCTCGATGGACAGGAAGGGCCGTGACGGCACCATACCGGGCGGACACGGAACCCCGGATTTTTGTAGGGCGCCTTGCCCTGCCCCGCTCCCGGTGGCCCGGCGTCCTCTGCCAGGGTCTTCGTTCAGTCAGTCCCCGCGCGGGGCTGTCATGTCCCGAGTGGGCGCCCCCCCGCGCCACCGCTCCAGGAATTCCTCCGAGGTGTTGACGTGGGGATACGCCTCGGCGGGCTCCTCGACCTCCAGGGCCGCGCATAACGGCCCCCATCCGTCCTTGCCGTCGAAGACGACCAGCCGCTCGGGAGGCACCTCCCGATACACCCGGGCCACGTTGGCCTCATACACCGCGATGGCGTTGCGGCGGTCCTCGAGGTCGCCCCCGAACGTGCCGTCGACAATGATCTCTTTGGCCATGACAAGACGTTCCCGGATATCCGCGTCGTCCGATTGCATGCCGTCGTGCATGGAGCGGAAGATGGTCCGCCAGGCGCTCGCGAACCAGCTGTCCCCATCCCGCACGGTGAGGACGATCTTCGCGTCTGGATACACCTCCATCAGCCGGGGCCAGAAGGCCGCCGTGGGCCAGTCCACCGCCGCGGCATAGCCTTCGAAGAGCTCGTCCCAGCGCGCCTCGCCGCGCCATGCGGCACGCCAGAGCCCGACGTGCGACGGGTTTACCGCCACTTCGGCCATGTGGTAGCACTTCGAGAAACCCAGCGTCTCGAGCGCCTGCTTCAGCGAAAATGTGCCGGTGCGTCCGAACCCGGCTCCAATCACACGCAATGTCATGCTGGCGTCTCCAGTCTGCCGGGGTCCTCGCCGAACAGCGCGACGAGGCACGCGTGGACGTCGGGACAGGCGCGCCGCAGCAGCGTCGGCGCGGTAAAGAAGGTCTCCACGGCCACCGAGAAGAACTCCGCCGGACTCTCCGTCGCATAGTCGTCGATCAGGGGCTCCTCGCCCCGGTCCACCATGGCGCAGAGGTTCTCATAGGCCACGGAGAAGGCCGTGGACCACCGCGCGACCTCCATGCCCGGGCGCAGTGGCGGCAGGCCGTTGTGGTCGCCCGTCAGCTCGTCGAGCTTGTGCGCGAACTCATGCAGGACGACGTTCCCCGGGAAGGCCTCCGGTTCGCGCCACGGACGCGCTTCGTCCCAGGCAAGCACGATCGCGCCGCCGTACATCGCTTCCCCGTCCAGTTCCTCGTAACCGGTATGCAGGATGCCGTCCTCGTCCATCGACTCGCGCTCCGCGACGAAGCCCCCCGCGTACAGGACGACGGTCCGACAGGCCCGCAGGTACTCGTAGCCGAGGTGCAACACCAGTCGACACGCCTGCGCGGCCACCGCCACGCGCACGTAGTCGGTCACCTCGAAGTCGCGGGCTCCGAAGAAGCGCTTCTCGGCCAGAAAACGGGTCACGAGGACCCGCAGACGGTCCACCTCGGGTGCCGTCAGCCCGTCGCAGAGAGGAAGCTCTCCCACCACCCGCCCCCATAGCGCGTCGGAAATGGCGTAGCGCCGCCGACGGCGCGCGTCGATCCACTCCGACAGCCGGTTACGAATCGGCGTCCTTCCCGAAGAGCGCGTCGAGCCTTGCGCGGGCTTCCTCTTCTTTCGAAAGCGGTCCCGGCGACCGCCCGCTGCCGTCTTCGGAATCGGCGTCCGCGCGCTCGCCGAACAGCGTGTCCAGGCGCGATCTCGCACTGTCGCGCTGCGTGCCGATGGTGGATCGGTAAGCTGCGGAGACCGGACGAAAGTAGTCGCAGAAGTTGGCCGTCTCCTTGTGCACGGGCGGGTCCGTCCGGTCGTGTTCGCACTGATCGTCGAGGCGCGGTGCGAAATGCCGGCACAGCCGGCAGCAGTGCAGGTCCTCGAAACACGCCGGACAGTTCGCATGGCGGCTGATGGGCCGGGGGATCTCCGCAAGCGAAGCCCCGCAATTCCAGCAGACGATCTCGGCCACCGACGTCACCCCCGGTGATGGTCCCGGGCGAGAGTATTGAAAAGGCGATGCCCGCAGGTCAACGGCCGCGGCGCCAGTGCGCCGTCACGCTCACCCACCCATCTCGGCCATCGCCTGTCGATGCAGCCCCTCGCTGGCTGCGGCGATCACCATGACGCCGCCCCTCGGCGTTCGCCCCGCGAGGTCCGTGACGATGCCGCCGGCCCCGCGCACGATGGGGACCAGGGGCAGGATGTCATACGGCTGCAACCGGTCCTCGACCACGAGGTCCACGAGCCCGTGCGCGAGCAGGCAATAGTTGTAGCAGTCTCCCCCGTACCGCATCATCCGGACCCGCGCGGCCAGGGCTTCGAAGCGCGACAGCGTGGCGCCGCGGAACATCGAGGGGTGCGTCGCCACGAGAACGGCTTCGCTCAGGGCCGCATCCACGCGCACTTCGATCCGCTTGCGCTCGCCGCCACGCGTGACCCACGCGCTCTCACCGTTGCCGGAGAACGTCTCCCCGACCACCGGCTGGTGCATCAGCCCGCCGACCGGTTCCCCATCCCGCAGGATGCCGAGCAGACAACCCCACACCGGCAGTCCCATGACGAACGCGCGGGTGCCGTCGATCGGGTCGACGATCCAGCTCCAGGAAGAGGATCCGCTCGAGGCGCCGTATTCCTCGCCGACGATACCGTGATCCGGGTAGCGCTCGGCAATACGCTCGCGGATGCGGGCTTCCACCCCACGGTCCGCCTCCGTCACCGGATCGAAGCCGTCGTCACCCCGCTTGTTGGCGATGACGACCTGGTGCCGGAAGTACCTGGCCGCGATTTCGCCGGCTTCCGCCAGTACGTCGTGGCCGAAACGCAGCAACTCGTCGATCCCCGACGTGCTCATGTGGACTCCACTCCCCCGCACGGGGCCCGGCGCAGGCTAACGGAGGCCGAGGCGTGCCCGCAACGCCGCCGGCGCCCGGTCGGGCACATGGATGCAGCCGACCAGCCGCGGCTGCCACGCTGCGCCGAGGGCGGGAGCCGGCAAGCTCGTTTCGGGCAGCACGAGACCCGTATTGAATTCGCCCCCGCCTTCGAGTTCGACGTTGTCCGCCCAGGTGTCGCCGCGCCGCATGGGCAGGGGCGCGGGCCGTTCGTTCACGTACCCATGGACCGCCTGCAGGTCCCCGGGGTACAGGGCATCGATGACCCAGCGTGTCCGGTCGATGACCGCCGGGTCGGTCATCCGCCCCCGTTGCCCCCACGCCACGATGGCGTTCGCAACGCTGTCCGCTGCCGTCCCCACGATGCCGACGTCCTTCTCATACCCGTGGTGGTAGCTCATCAGGATGGTGTCGTGGAGGTCCGCGAGATCCTCGAACTGGGAGGAGTAGCTGTAGAAGTCCACGGCCCCGTCCATCGAGAACTCATCCACGACGTCGTCCGGGCGCAGGGCTTCCAACTTGGGCGTGGATGCGCCGGGAGACCGGAAGGAGACCTCGGCCAGTCCCCTGATGACCCGCGAGCGCAGCGGATGCGTTGCAGTGAGCCGGGACGATGGCCAGCTGGCCGGTTGCTGCGCGATCGCCTCGAGGACGGTCTGCGACAGGTCCAGTCCGTCGATTCGAGAGACCTCCATGAAGTCCGCCGCATGGGATAGCTCGTGGTAGAGCAGAAAGGCCAGCAACGGACGGAGGGCCTCGGCCCGCGAAGCGCCGGTACCCCAGCGCACGTTGTTGCGGACATAGCGCCACGGTATGCGGAGCTGCAGCCTGCTGCCGAAGCCGCTGCGGAAGTCCGCCTCCCTGGTCACGACAGCCTGTTCCTCCGGCGTACGCCAGAGATAATCCGCGTCCAGATAGATCGCCCCGGAGTTCGGCCGGTAGTGCGCGGGACGAATATCGCTGGCGATCACCACGGCGGTGAGGGAGCGCGCCAGGAGCCGCACATCCTCCGGGAGCTGCTCGAGGGTCTCGCGGAGGCTGTCTCCCATCCAGCGATGGGAGACCAGTACACGCGTCATCACGTCCTCGACGGTCGGCGCTGCGAACTCCGTTCCAAGAAAGGGCAGGCGCGTGAGGGAACAGTTCGGGTCCACGGCTGGGTCCGGGTACGTGCACGGGCGCAGCGCTTCTGCGTACGGGCCACTCGGAACGTACGGTACGGTGTAGGCGATGTCCGGGCCGTCACGGACGTTCACCTCGAAGACGACCTCCGCGGTACCGCCGAGATCGTCCGTGACGGCAAGCCGCACCGCATAGACGCCGGGATCGTCGAAGGTGTAATCCGCCGTGATGCCGCCGGCGGCGCCCACGCCCGCGAAGTCCCAGTCAAACGACACGATCTCGCCGTCCTCGTCGGCCGAGAGCGAGGCGTCGAAGGTCACGCTGACCGGCGCTTCGCCGTCGACGGGAGTCGCGACGATGCGGGCCGTGGGGAGTACGTTCACGACCAGTTCGTCCGTGGCGCTCGCCTCCACGCCATCGTCGTCGGTCACGGTCAGGCGCACCTGGTAGGAGCCGGATTCCCCGTAGGTGTGTTCCACGCTCCGCCCCGTCCCGGTGGTCCCGGTGCCGAAGTCCCATGCGTAGCTCGTGATCGACCCGTCCGGGTCCCCGGAGGCCGAGGCGTCGAAGGTCACGACCAGCGGCGGCGGACCGCCCTCCGGCGTCGCGGAGAAACTCGCCGTGGGCGGGCGATTGGGCGCAGAGCCTCCGCCACCACCACCCCCGCAACCGACGACAACGAATGCCGCACAGAGCGGCACACAGGGAAGGACTCGAATCAGGAAGCGCATACCGCGTACCTCATGGCAACGCCCCCTCCCACCTCAAGCGAGGCAATCAGAGAAGAACTCTACCAGATGTGACGCCCATGCAATGCGCAGTCCGACTCGTCCGGGAAGGCGCAGTACCCGCCCGTTCCGAGACGGCGCACAAGCATTCAGTTCCACGGAGTTTCGCGCCACGATACCTGGATCTCATGGGTATCGAGGAAGGTCGTTTCACTGCGGACCGTGAACGTGTTGCCGCGCCAGTCGAAGCTGTGGACCCCGCCAAGCATCACCACAGGTCGGGCGGTCGTGGTTGCAGCCGACCACCGTTTGATCGACCATGACGCCTTGCCGCCTGCCCGCCGGGAGATGTGGTTACGAACTTCCGGCAGGCGATCAGCGGACCATTCAAAGGCGCGCGGAAACGACATGACGGTTCGTGCTGGGCAAGTGACCTTGGAGGCCGGCGAGCACACCGGTATGAAGCGGAGCCGACTTGTTCGCGGCCGGGGCTGACGATCGCGCGCGGACCACTGCGCACGCGTACCTGTTCCTCACTCTCACGTCGATCTGTTTCGGCGCCAACATGACGTTCGCGAAACTGCTTGTGGGCGAGGCGTCGCCCATGGTGGTGGTGGCGCTGCGCTGGCTTCTGGTAGTGGCGTTGCTGGTGGCGTTCAACACGAAGACCCTGGTCCGTGATTGGCCGAATCTGAAGCCGCACCTCGGATTTCTGTTTGCCATGGGCGCCCTCGGGTTTGCCGCTTTCAACGGCCTGTTCTACACCGCCGCCCACCACACGACGGCAATCAACATGGGCATCATTCAAGGCATGATGCCGGCGTTCGTTTTGGTTGGAGCGTTGACCGCATACCGGACGCCGGCGCGGAAGCTGCAGTGGGTAGGCGCCGGCGTGACGTTGGTTGGAGTCGCCGTCGTGGCATCTGCGGGTGACGCCGAGCGCTTGCTTCGACTGCGCATCAACAATGGGGACATGCTCGTGGTGCTTGGCACTATGCTCTACGCCGGATACACGGTGGGGTTGCGGCGGCGGCCGGCGTCGACGGCACTCGGATTGTTTACCGTGCTCGCGGCAGCGGCGTTTCTTGCGTCGTTGCCGATGGTGGTGGCGGAAGCCTGGCTCGGCGAATTTCAGGCGCCGACACTGCGAGGCTGGGGTGTGGTCGCGTTGGTGGCACTGTTCCCGTCGTTTCTCGCCCAGATGATGTTCATTCGGGGCGTGGAGATCATCGGGCCGGGTCGCGCGGGGATCTTCGTCAATCTCGTACCCGTCTTCGGGGCGATGATCGCGGTGACGTACCTGGGCGAGGACTTCCACGTCTATCACGGCCTTGCCCTGGCACTCGTGCTCGGTGGCATCTGGCTCGCCGAGCGCGGCGTGGAAGCCGCATCCGGGCAGAGCGTCAGGACAGCCTCGTAAGGACGCCGTCCAGGCTTCCGAGCCCGCAGTCGGCAGGGTTGGTCGCGCCAGCGTCGGATCGGTGGGAGATCCCTTACGTCACGTGGGCAGGTTGCCACCGCCGCTACAATGGCAGCGGTTTGATCGAACTCCACGACGAGGACCCTCCCATGAGCCGAGATGGCGGCGCCGGACACGGCGTACCGGACGAACGCAAGCGGGCATGGGGCGAGAAGTACGAGCCGCGTTACTCGGGGGTGGCGACGTTCATGCGCCGCCCACTTCGCGGGGACCCGGGAGCGTGGGACGGCATCGATATCGGTGTCGTCGGGGTGCCCTTCGACGGGGGTGTGACCAACCGCCCGGGCGCCCGCCACGGCCCGCGGCACCTGCGCGACCAGTCCACGTTGATGGGCATGGTGTGCCATCAGACCGGGGTGCGCCCTTACGATCTCGCCAACGTGGCCGACCTCGGGGACGTACCCATCGAGGGCGTCTACCGGCTCGACGATGCGATCGCGGACATCGAGCGCCACTACGACCGGATCGCGACGGCCGGCGTCATGCCGCTGACCGCCGGTGGCGATCACTCCATCACCCTGCCCATCATGCGCGCGCTCGCCCGCGCCGGGGGACAGCCTCTTGGCCTCATCCACTTCGATGCCCACTGCGACACCGGCCCGGAGCTGTTCGGCCACAAGCACCATCATGGCGGGCCGTTCAAGGTGGCGGTGGAGGACGGTGCGCTCGATCCGAAACGCACCATTCAGATCGGCATCCGCGGTCCGGCCGAGCCGCTATGGGCGTTCAGCTACGAATCGGGCATGACCGTCATCCACATCGAGGATCTCTACGCGATGGGAATCCCCGCGGTGGTCGAGAAAGCCCGCACGGTCGCGGGTAGCGGTCCGGTGTACCTGAGCTTCGACGTCGACGGTCTCGACCCGGTGTTCGCTCCGGGCACGGGAACGCCCGAGGTCGGCGGCTTCACCACCTACGAGGCGCAGCAGATGCTGCGGGGCCTGCGCGGTCTCGACATCGTCGCCGGCGATGTGGTCGAGGTGTCGCCGCCCTTCGACCCCTCGGGCACGACCGGTCTTACCGGCGCCCAGATGATGTTCGAGATCCTGTGCCTGCTCGCGGAGACGGTAGGACGGCAAAGAGCGCCCGATGCTCCCGGACCAGACCAGGGGTTTGACAAGATCTGATATCGGTGCCACCGTTCGGTGCTGATATCAGTACCGGAACGACCATGCGCTACGTCACGATGACCGAACTCAAGCAACATGCCAGTCGCATCCTGGACGAGAAGAAACCGACCGCCATCCTGCGCAACAGCAAGGTGGAGGGCTACTACGTCCCCGCCGAGTCCCTGGCTCTCGACGCGATGGACGACGCCCGGGTAACGGAACTGACACGGTCGATTCTCGACAGGCGATCGGACGTGCTCGCCTACCTTGCGAAGCGATGATCGCGTTCCCGACCGAGCAGCAGATCGCCGACCTGCATGAGCACCTGCTGGCCAGACATGGTGGATTGCCCGGGTCCCGCGACGGCGCATCGGTCGGCGCCATACTCGCTCGAGTCCAGATGAACCTGGCCTACCGGTTTGAAAACCCGAGCGTCGCACAGGTCGCAGCCTTGACGGTGTACGCGTTCACGGTCGGTCATCCATTCAACGATGCAAACAAACGCACGGCCCTGGCCGTGGGTGATCTGATCCTGCTGATGAACGACGGGGACACCATCGCCTCCGCGCATCAGATCGAGCTGGCGAACCTGATCATCGAGCTTGCCCCTGGCAACGTCGATCAGGACACCTTCATGGACAGGTATGTGGGGATGCTGGAGCGAGGCGACTCTCCGAGCCCGAGCGCCACGTCAAAGCGCCATAAGCCATTGCGGACCAGGAGTTCCTCGTCCTCCTCGAGGACGTAGCCCGCGTCCACGAGTCCACGCGCCGCGTGCCGCACGCGCGCCGCGTAGGCTTCCCGTCCTCCGTAGCGGCGCTCGAGCGTCGCGGAGTCGAGGAATCGCGTGAACCCCGCGAATGCGGCCGCCTGCCGGGGCGCGCCCTGCTCCGGATGGCGCGGGTTCCAGCCGGTGTGCACGCCCACGGGAACCGAGATGTCGGGCAGGCGCACGCCGCCGCTCTCGTTGAGGTCCGGCCCTACCGCCGAGACCAGGCGCGGGCGCGCGGCGCCCCGTCGGGCCGGGAAGCGGCACACGCCGCGCGCGGCCTCCGGCCCGAGATCCAGGGCGTGCAGGCCGCCGAGCTGTTCGGGGTCGAGCGTCTCGATGCCGAGTTCGGACTCGAATCGCGAGAGCACGCCGCCGCGCTCGACCAGGGTGTCGTCGGCCAGGCGCGGCACGGCGCTCGGCGGGGGCTCGCGACCGGCGGCCACCCAGCGATCCAGGTTGATCAGGGCGGCGCGCACGAGCGGCGAATGATCGACCACGTTGAACGTGTACCGCGTCCGGATACCGGTGAGGGGGATCTCATCCGTCAGCGGCAGGACGCCATTCACATGGTGCGTCCCGGCAAAGGCGTAGCGGCGTTCGTCGGCATGCTCCGGCACGTCCTCGCTGCCGTCCGGGGCCGTGTGTATCAGGGCCGCATCGCCACGCCAATACTCCCAGGAGGTGTTCGTGAAAAAGACCTTCGGCATGGCCTGCTCGCGGTCGAACAGGCCGGCCGCCGCATCCGTCTCCTCGTCACGCGTCGCCACGCCGGCAAAGGGAAAGGTCTGACCCGGTCCCGGGGTGCCGAGGCTCGATGGCTGCGCGAAGCGATGGTTGAAGTCCCCGCGCTGCCCGCCGGCGATGTGCGCAAGGATGCCGTCGAAGACCCGGCCCTCGGCTTCGTCCCGGTTCAATCCGAGGTACAGGAAGTGGCGCAGGACACGGCCGGTCTGGCTGGCTCCGAACGCGTGCACGCGCGGGAATCCGCCGGACAGCGGACTGCGGTCGTCCCCGGCGCGCAACGCCGCCGCCGCATCGCGCAGGGCCAGGAGTCCCGTGCCCACCACCGGTGCGCCCTCGGCCGTGTAGACGAGCGTGTAGACCGCCCCCGCACGCAGCCCGCCCGGACGGTAGATGGCGGCGCCGTCCGGCTCCACGCGGCCGTCGCGCTCCCGTGCGAAGCGCCAGGAGTCTCTCGGCAGAAGCTCGGCCTGTGCGTTGTCGTCGCGCTGCACGAAGAGCCGCGCTTCGCGGTCGTCGAGGTCCGCCGGCGGGTAGGCGACGTCCCCGAGTTGGCCGAAGTCGTACCAGGGAGTTTCCCTCTGCGGCTGGATGCGGCACACGACGTCGCCTCGCAGGGGCCGTCCGTCCCGCTCGGCGTATGGCGCGTCGAAGCGCACGCCTTGCCGAACGTCCCACTGCCAGCCGATACAGGCGAGCGCAAAGCCGCGCCGGAACAGGAAGCCGTCGCCCGGGGCGCACGGATCCGCCAGCAGGTCCAGTGGCTGCGCGCGGTTGAATTGCGAAAACCCGCGGCAGCGCCCCCGGTTGGGCACATCCACCAGGAGGGACCGGGCGGAGCCGGATTCCGGTGCGACCAGGGTGAAGTCCCCGGCGAAGCGCACACGCCCGTCACGACCGCGCGGGGCGAGGTCCAGGTCGACGATACGGCTGTTCGCCGGATGGAGCGGGTCCACGGCATACTCGATCCGTCCTTCAATGTGCTCGAACGGGCCGAGATCGCCGAATTCGCGCCCGCCGGCGTAGGGCTTCCTCGAGCGGATCTCGAAGCGGGTCGCGGTCATGTTCGGGGGTCCTGCCCGGGGCGCCGCAACGATGCGTCAACTCGCACGTCTATGTCTCGAGCAGGCTGATGGGATCCTGTCCGAGCTGCAAACAGCCCAGTATGCCGCCCTCGACCGAGTAACCGATCAGCCGCTGCAGCTCGCGCGGGAAATCACGGGCGACTTCCGGGGGCCACATGAGTTGCTGGTTGGTCTCGCCGCGCAACCACCCGAGGCAGTAGCCCACCAGAAGACTCCGGCGAACGCGATCGTCCGTCTGGTTTGCGCCGCCCCCGTGCAGCGTGGCTCCGTCAAAGAGCACGAAGGATCCCGGAGGCGCTTCCACGACCGACTCCATGTCCGGGTCGAGCCCACGCGGGTATCCATACGCTTCCCAGCCCTCTCCGAACCGGGTCCCCTTCTCGCCGTCTTCTTCAGGATCAAAATATCTTGCCTCGGGCCAGAGATGGCTTCCGAGTACGACTCGAGTCGATCCGGTTTCGACCGCAAAGTCGGATAGCGGAAACATCACCGCGACCCCCATCGGAATGCGCCGACCCGGCATCTTCCAAAGTACATTGTCCCGGTGCAGAGGCTGGGCGACCTCGCCCGGGTGGATCTCGAGTGCCATGACCTGATGAATGAGAACGGAAGTGCAGTGTTTCTTGAGATGGGCATCGATGATTTCCATCATCCGAGGCTGCGCGACCAGTTGTGCGATCACTTCCGGTGCCCTGGCGAGGATTTCGGATCGACGCTTGGTGAGACCGCCCAGGATCTTCTTCGCCTCGTCGCCGATGAAGTGCTCCATGTCCGTAGAGGCCATGAGCGAGTCGAGTGTTCCCAGCGTGGTCTCGATCAAATCAGGTGCGAATGCGTCCGTCACGCAAACGACCCCGTCCCGATCGAATACCCGCTTGATCTCTTCCAGGGAGGCCGACACAGGTACCTGCTCGACGCGTCCGCCGATCTCTGCGGTGGCAGTCGTGTTCATCAGCTCCATGCTGTCGTCCGCCAGCGCCTGTGACATGGGATTCTCCGCTCTGTCAAAAGGCCAGTAAATCGAAATTTACCTGAAACTGCAAATCCGGTTTGCGAGACAAATCAGGACCCCCGAGAGACGTGCTTCCGCCCCAGGGCGCCGACCGTCAGAATGGCTTCCTGCGTCCCATCAGCGTCTCGTCCCAGCGCCGCTGCGACAGGAAGCGGATCGCCCGGGTGGTCGCCGTCGCCGTGCCGATACGCACCAGCGTCTCCACCAGGACGGCGCGGCGTGTGGTGCATGCTGCTTGCGGCCACGCCGGCGGCCCCGTCACTCCATCGCCAGCGAGGCGAAGATATCGGCGACCCGTTCGTCGTCGTAGCCAAGGATCTCCTGCAGCACATGCACGTTGTGCTCACCGAGTTCCGGTGCCGCACGGGTGACGCTTGCGGGGGTCCGCGACAGGACGAAGCGACTGTTCTCCACCACCATTTCTCCGGTCGCGGTGTGCGGCAGCGCCAGGAAGTGGCGTCGATGGCGAAGCTGGGGGTCGTCCACACTCTCCTGGCTGTTCTGCACGACGTGTGCGGCGACCCCGGCGCCGATCAGGAGAGACTCGATCTCGGCCTCCCCACGCGTGCGCGTCCAGTCCCCGATCATCGCGTCGAGTTCGTCGGCCCGATCGAGGCGCCCCGCCGCGGTCGCAAGAGCGGGATCGGAACCCGCGCCCTCGAACCCCATGGCCGTACACAGCGCGCGCCACGCGGCATCGGACTGGCACGCGATCGCCACCCAGCGATCCTCGCCGCGCGCCGGGTAGACGCCGTGCGGGCACAACGCCAGGTCGCGGTTCCCCATCCGATGCCAGACCCGCCGGTTGACCTCGTAGTCGAGAATGGCCGGCGCGAGCAGGTGAATGGCCGCCTCGGCCTGCGAGATGTCGATGTACTGCCCCGCGCCGGTCCGGCGGCGATGTTCCAGCGCCCCGAACAGGGAGGCCAGCATGAACCGGGGAGAGACGCCGTCCGTGTAGGCCAGGTACGGCCCCGCCGGGGAACGGTCCTGCCAGCCGGTGAGGTCGTAGAACCCCGCCAGCGCCGCCGCCATGTTGCCGTAGCCCGGCACCCGGGCGCGCGGTCCGGTCTGTCCCATCAGGCAACTGCTCAACATGATCAGCGACGGGTTCACTGCCCTGAGCGACGCGTAGTCGAGTCCCCACGCCTGCATCGCCTTCGGCGAGAAGGACTCGGAGACGACATCCGCCCAGCGCACGAGGTCGAGCAGCACCTCGCGGCCCACGGGATTCGACGGGTCGACGGTAAGGCTCATCTTGCCGGTGTTGAAGCTCGCGAACGGCACGCCGTTCTCGACCCCGGGCTCGCCGTCACGGAACGCCGGAGCGCCGCGGCCCGGATCCAGCCGCACGCTCGATTCGACCTTGATCACGGTGGCGCCATAGTCCGCGAGCACCCGCGTGAAGAGCGGGCCCGCGATGACCCACATGAAGTCTACGACCTTGAGGCCGGCCAGCGGCAGCGAGGGCGCGGCTCCCGTCGCGGACGGCAGCGGGATCGCGCGCCTTGCGCCGCCGGACATCTCGCCCAGCCGGGGCGCCCTGCCCGGGAGAGTGAGCGGGCTCGCCGAGAGCTTCGCGAAGGCGCCCGGCAGCCGGACACGCCCCCCGGGTGTGACCTCGATCCCTGTCCAGAAGTCCCGTTCGCGGAACTGGCGCTCCTCCAGCAGCCCCGCGACGTCGAACGCCGGCGCGATGTAGACGCCACGCTCGAGTCCCTCCTCGAACAGCTCCTGCTGCGTCCGCGAACGCGTGAAACGCTCGATCTTGCGGCACAGTTCGAAATAGGGCTCGGGCGAGGCTTCGTCGTTCATCATCGACGCGAGCGCGAGCCCCCAGTCCGTCTCGACGTCCTCCCGCGTGCACGCCCCGCCCTCGTGTACCCAGCCGAGCAGGCGTCGGTTCGGTTCCGTGAACGCGGGGCCGAACAGGAGCGTGATGGCCACGTAGCCATCCGCACAGGGCCAGGTGAGTTGTATCGGAAACCTTCCGGCGAGCCCGCCGGCAATGCGCTGCACCGTGAATCCCGCGTTGTTCGGCGCCCCGAGATTCGCCGCGAGCGCCGCCTGCGCGGACGACTGCTGCGCGGAGACGTCGACGTGCTGCCCCAGGCCGCTGACGTGACGTTCCTGCAGCGCAATCAACGCAGCGGCGGCGGCGTCGGCGCCGGCGTGCAGGAAGGACTGTGGCACGCTCGTCCGCACCGGCGCGCGGTCGTTGTCCCCCGCGAGTATGTGCGCCCCGCTCGCGGCCCAGATCGTCAGGTCCGTCGCCGGCCACTCCGCCTTCGGGCCGGTCCGCCCGAACGGACTGATGGAGACGACGATCAGGGCAGGATTGCGGGCCGACAGGGTCTCGTAGTCCACGCCCAGGGCGCGCGCCTCGTCCGTACCGAAGGACTCGATGACGAAGTCCGCGTCGGCGGCGAGTTCCGCGAAACGTCCGCGGCCGTCCGCGGATGCGAGATCCAGCACGCAACTCGATTTGCCGCGCGCATACGCCTGCCACCACAGGCCGTCCTCCGGCTCGCCCGTGTCGCCGCGAAACGGCGGCTGCCGGCGCGCGGTCGACCCGGCCGGTGGTTCGACCGCGATCACCTCGGCGCCGAGGTGAGCGAGGACGTAGCCGCAGAACATCCCCGAGAGATCGGTCAGATCGAGGACCCGGTAGGAAGAGAGCACTGTCTGGCCTCCCGCGGCTGGCAACCCGGGCGATTCTAAAGGAAGCGGTTACCCGCGCGACCTCCGGTCACCCGACGGCGCGCCGCGCCAGCAGGCGGGCGACCACGACGGCCCGCCCGTCCGGATCCGTCGTTTCGCCTTCGAACGCCTCGACCACGTTCAGGCTCCGGGCGGCCTTTCCGAGCGCTTCGGGAGCCACCCGGAAAGCCGGACTGCGCGGTCCGGCCACGTCACCGCGATGCGTCGCGAGATGTTCCTCGACGACCAGGCAGCCCCCGGGTGCGAGCATCGTGCACAGTACCTCGACGAGTTCGAGGTCCACGTAGCGGATCAGGACGATGAGGTCGAAGGGTCCAGCAACGCCGGGGCCGTCGTCGAGGTCCCGCACGCGCCAATCGACCGTGACGCCCCGCGCGGCCGCCGACTCCGCCGCCCGCGCCAGTGCCACCGGCGATACATCGATCCCCGTCACCGCGTACCCGTGTTCGGCGAGGTACAGCGCGTTGCGTCCGGCGCCGCAGGCGACGTCCAGCGCACGGCCCGGCGGCGCCCGCGACACGCAGGAGACCAGCCAGGCACTCGGATGCTCCCGCCCGGCATAGGCGCCGAGCCGGTAGCGCTCGTCCCAGCGTTGCCGGTCCGCGCCGCTCAACAGCGATTCACCACCCAGTCGCCGATCGTCAATAGCGTCTCCGGCGACATGGTCTCCTCGATGCGTGCGTACTCCTCCGGAGATCCGGTCTCCGCGGTCTGGAAGAGATGGTTGAGGCCCGGCAGGACCCGAATGTCGAAGCGTCGGACCCGGGCTTCGATCGCCTCCAGCACGGGGACGCTCTGCTCCGGCGGCACCTGCAGGTCCAGCTCGCCGTACAGCGCCAGGATCGGGACCATAGCGGCCGCCAGGTCGTCGCCAGGGTCGTAGTCGATGAAGTGGAGGAACCATGGGGAGACGATCGTGTCCACCAGGGCCGTGTCGTCGGGGTCCAGTTGCAGCAGGCCGCGCTCCACGAAGTTGAACTCTTCCAGCGCGGTCCGGTAGCGCCGGAGACCTTCCGCGCGGCGCTCCTCCCATGTCCCGGAGCCCCGGGCCGCGACATATAGAGCGGCATTCAACGCCGCGATCCTGTCGATGGTCGAATCCGGAATGGGCATCGAGGACGCGTCGACCACCAGGCGGATCTGCGCCTGGTGCACCGCTTCTCCGGACACCGCGGGCCCCGCCAGCATCACCCCGCACGACAAGTCCCGCCCGCCGGCCGCGAGATCCGCCACGACCAGTCCGCCCTCGCTGTGGCCGATGACGCCGACCCGGTCCGGAGCCACGTCGGCCCGCGTCCGGAGATACGCCACCGCGGCCGCCGCGTCGTCCGTCACGTCGAGCGTCGTGGCGCCCTCGAAGTCGCCCGTGGAGCCGCCGACCCCGCGGTCGTCGTAGCGCAGCACCGCAACGCCGTTGCGGGACAGGTAGTCGGCGAGGACCCGGAACGGCTGGTGTCCCATGAGCGTCTCGTTGCGGTCCTGGGGCCCCGAGCCGGTCA
This sequence comes from Candidatus Azotimanducaceae bacterium, assembly GCA_965248075.1. Classification (GTDB taxonomy): domain Bacteria; phylum Pseudomonadota; class Gammaproteobacteria; order Pseudomonadales; family Azotimanducaceae; genus VXNE01. The sequence goes on from CBDFIL010000002.1 coordinate 1,227,449, forward strand.
CCAGCACCACCGTGGGATAGGCGCCGCTCTCGGGGATCGTCAACGTACCGGCCAACCGCACGTCCTCTGCCCCGCCAGGGAACACGACTTCCTCGATCGTGTACGGGAACGGGGGTTGCGGCGTTTGCGGGCGCACGCGCTCGCTCGGTTCGTCCACCTTGACGAGTTCCAGGTCGATGCCCATACCCTGGTGCCACTCGCCGGCGAGGCGCGTTCCGGTCGCGTCCATCGTGCCCGAGTAAGCGGCCCCGAGCTGGTCGATGCGCAGGGCGAACCGCTCACCGTCGAAGCGCACGTCGTCGACGGCGATGCCGTACGCGCCCTGGTCCGGGCTGTCGAGCGCCGCCGACAACGCGTCCTCCTCGTGCGCCACGTGCACGACGATGCGCAGGCCCGCCATCTCGATCGTGCCCTCCCAGATTCCTTCGATCCGTTCCGGTCGCTCCGGTACCGTCGGCAGCGCTTCGATATCGATATCGGGCGCGCAGCCCCAGAGCATCAAACCAGCCCACGCGAACAGCCATCGCATCACGCGGTTCCTCCTGCATGCCGCAGTGCGGCAACATACCCGTGGCGGAGGTCGCAGGGCAACGCGGACCCGTATCGGGTCCGGGAACGAGGTGTGGCATGCGTGTCGTGAGCTGGAACGTCTTAGGACAGATCGCTCGAAACCTGCGCCACACAAGCGTTTCACCGATTTGGCGCCCTGCGCTTGCCCACAGTTTTGCCCACCTACCGCCCACTTGCGGCGGAAGCAGGCAAAACATGAGCGGGCGTTTCCTCCTCGGTCGCGTTGCCGTCCCGCACCGACTCGAGCCACTGCATCAGGATCTCCTGAGTTACGCCGCGAACCTCCCACATGAAGAGGACAAAACTCACGGCGAACCCCAGCAGCGTCAGCGCGAGGGCTACCCGCGCCAGCAGGTTGACCGAGGCCATTAGCCAGTCGTAGCCGAGCACCAGCCGCCGCATCAGGAGCCAGAACCGCGACTTGACTGGGAGGGCGATCCTCCACAGCTGGTCGGCCACTTCCCAAGCCGACGAATAGTGATCTTGGGCGTTGTTCCACGCGATTGCGTCTTTGGCCGGCGCGGCGAGGGTGGGCATCTCGATGCGAAACGATGTCGGCGCTAGGGGGCCTTTACCGACCGTGTTCCCGCAGACATTGCCAAACAGCTCCCCACTGGAGACGTCATAGACGCTATAACCCCATTCGTCAAACTGGACTAGGTCGAACGGTCGGAGGCGCCTGTAGTAGTCGAGTCCGCGAAGCCCGTCACTCGGGCCGCCTCGCTTGACGGCCTCGGACGTTGTTGCGGCTAGTTCTTGGGGTTCGCTCACTTTGTCTCCTTGGTCTCCTCGGGCAACAGCAACTCCCCCTCGAACGAGGGGGTTTCGGCTTGAGTCGACCGCCGGACCCGGCCGCCTAACCCGTACTGACTCGCGAAGGAACCGACCAGGTCGAAGAACCACTGCTCGGCGAACGGCGCGACGACGACCTCCATGACGAGCGTCGACAACTCAATGTCACAGTAGCAGCCCTTTTTTCTCTCGAAAGGGTTACTAGCCAGAGTCGCCACCAGGGCTTGCCGGACTCCGTGAACGACAGCTCTGAACTCCTGTTCGTGGCTGAAGCTCTGTCGTTTGTGGAACAGGGGAGTGAAGATGTCGTCGAAGGGGATCCTCGCAGTCGAATAGTCTTCGTATCGGACCGCCCCCCCGTAGACGGATTCGTCTCCGACAAGCGAGTCCCGAAAGCGCCCGAAGTTCGTCTTGATCGCAATTCCGTCTTGCTCTCTTGCGTACAGCCGCCACATGGCCTCCGACTCGCCCTCGCCCTGATGCCAACAGCTCACGTGCACAAGCTCTCTCATCTCCCGGTTGCTCACCTTGATCGAGCGGTACCCCTCCTTGTCGCGCGGGGGTACCAACCATCGTACTAGGTCCGCAGATGCGGTCGACAAGGCCCCCTCGAACGGGTCTCCGAGCAAGTCCGCACGGCAGAAATACAGCGCGCCTTTCTCAAGGAGCGACATGAACTTGGTGAAGTCCATGTAGCGCCACAGCACCAGTTCGTCGGGCAGGGGCGGTACACCTGGAAGGTCCTTATACACGGCATCGGCGGCTTGGTCGGATGGTCGGAGCGATGATACGACGCTTTCCGTCGAGCAGGAGCGACGTCGCGGCCCGCCGCCCGGTCAGCTAAGGGGTGACCGCCGGGCGGCGGGGTGCCGGAGCGGGGAGTCGCTGCCCCCTCCGGCGTTCGCACGAGGCAGGAGCACCGCCTCGTGCTGAACTAAATCGGCGCCGTCTCCTCTGCCAAGCGCCTCGCTTCTTCGCGCTCTTCGCTGGCGCGCTTGATGGCATGTTGCCGCCGCTGCGCTTCGGTCGGCTGCTCGTATGGCTTGGACCGTGGAACTCGGTGGATCCTCATCGGGCTTTGGGCCTGGGTCACCGCCAGCCACCTCCATCACCGACAGCGTGGGGAAGGGCGACCACGGCACCGCGCCAGTGCGGGGTGCTGCGCCAAACCCACAACTTCTGACCCGTCGCGAGGACGAACGGCGCGGGCCGATCGCCTAGGCGCAGCGCAGGCTGAGCGCCCCGGTTTCCAAAAGCCACGTCGCTGCCCGTCCGCCGCTGTGCCGAGGGATTTCCACGTCGCCCACGAGGTCCGCGAGCACACGAGCGTGCTGCATGATGGCGCTGGAATTCCTCAACAGGTCCACGTATTCCGCCTCGAGGAAATCCGTGGCGATGACGTGACCGCCGCCGGGTGAGGACGTACCCGTGGAAATCTCGCCGCGCTGGGGCGGCTGCCAGCGCACGTCGCGCAGGACGTCTCCTGCTACCGAGAAGCAGGGAGCTTTCGTGGACCTGTTGGACTCGCCCGCCCGCTCGGTCTCGGGCCCTGCCCAGTCGCCGCATTCCCGGTCCAGATCCTTCTTGCCGAAGCCCTTGACGCCGGCAGAGCACAGGCCCTGCAAGATGAGGCGACGGAACTGGAAGTTCGAAGGGTCGTCACCGACCCGACCGGACGGCAAAATCGCCGCCATCCCGCGTGAGGTACCACGCCGCCGGTTCTCCACCTCCTCGTCACGGTACTCCCGTGCATTGCCTCGGCAAAGGTGGGGACCGCAGGCTGCCGGCGCAGGGGTCCCGGAATGCCTCCAGAGCGCGCCGCCTTCGCGTTCGCATACGCAAGCTCGCGAGCCTCGCGTAGACTGACGAAGCGGAAGCTGCCGAGCCCCATGTCCCGACGCTTGCCGTTGACCGTGAGCCGCTGGATCCAAGACTTGGAACCGCCCGCCCCGACAACCAACATCAGACCGAGGCCATCATGGTAGCGACCCGGCCGTTCCACGTTGCGACAGAACCCCCCCCCCGGATTCAGACGGTGAATAGCCATGCCTGTTTCTCTCCCTTGCCCACAAAATTGCCCACAGTGACAGGCCGTGCCAACTTAAGACATATCGTTCCAATAGTCCATAACCCACTGAAAATGAACCACTTGGCACGATATGGCACAGCATGCCCATGCGCATTCTGAGCTGGAACGTCAACGGACTGCGCGCCTGCGCGAAGAAGGGCTTCCTGGACTTCCTGCAGGGCTCCGGGGCCGACGTGGTAGGCCTCCAGGAGGTACGGGCGTTTCCCCATCAGCTCGAGCGTCGCGTCGCCGCACCCGAGGGCTGGCACGCGACGTTCTCGCCGGCCGAGAGGCCCGGATACAGCGGCGTGGCCATCTACTCCCGGGCGGCGCCGACCCGTGTGGAGACATCCCTCGGCGACGCGCGCTTCGACGCCGAGGGCCGTTTCGCGATCGCGCGTTTCGGTCGACGCCTGGCCGTGGCCTCGGTGTACTTCCCCAAGGGCAGCGGCCGCGACCGGGACAACAGCCGGGTGCCGTACAAGCTCGATTTCTACGCCGCGGTCTTCGAGCGTCTCCAGGCCCTGCGGCGCTACTGTCCGGTGCTGATGGTCGGCGACTACAACACGGCGCATGAGGCCATCGACCTGGCCCGACCCGCATCGAACACCCGCAACAGCGGCTTCCTGCCCGAGGAGCGTGCGGAACTGACGCGCTGGCGGAACGCCGGCTGGGTGGACACGTTCCGCGCACGGCATCCGGATGCGGCCGGACACTACACCTGGTGGCGGCAATGGGGCGGCGCCCGGGAAAACAACGTGGGGTGGCGCATCGACTACGTCTTTGCCTCGCCGGCCGCGGCCCGCAGGGTGGACGACGCCTTTATCTGGCCCGATGTCCGCGGTTCGGACCACTGTCCGGTGGGCGTGGACCTGAATCTCTGATCCCGTCGCGGCGCCCGCAGCGCCAGCCTCGGGGCAGGGCGTTTGACTTGCGCCACCCGTTCGCCAATAGTCCGTCCTGCAAGCGTGGCGCCCGCCACCGGGACGCCGCGAGAACCGCTTACGATGAGGACTGTCCCATGACTACGGAATCGACACCCGGACCCGCGCCGAGCCGACGCACCGTTCTGCGCTATGCCGCGATGCTGGGGGCTGGCAGCCAGGCGCTGTGGCACTCGGGCAGCCTGCATGCGGCCGCCGCCGCGGCCCGCGACACCGTACCCGGTGCCGAGCGGTGGCCCGCCATGACCTACCGCCGGCTCGGACGTACCGGGTTCGAGGCCAGCCGCCTGGTGTTCGGCTGCGGCGCCGCGCTGAAGCGCAAGCCCAACGACACGCTGCTCGAGGCGGGACTCGAGGCCGGCGTGAACGTCTTCGATGTCGGAACGCGCCGCTATTACAAGGACGCCGAAAAGAACATGGCCGGGTTCCTCAAGCGCCACCGGGACGAGGTCTTCCTCATCTCGAAGGGCCAGACCCACCTCGACGTCGACCCCCAGGATCCCATCACGGTCGACCAGGCCAGGGAGGCCGCCCGCACCTGGGGCGCGCTCATCGACGGGAGCCTTCGCGAACTCGACACGGAGCACATCGACGCCTTCTACCAGATGGCCGCCAACAACCCCAATGTGGTGGGCGCCGAGGAGGTGTATCGGGTGTTCGAGGACGCGAAGGAAGCCGGCAAGGTCTCGTACTATGGCGTCAGCACGCACCAGAACGCGGCCAGCGTCCTCGGGGCCGCCGTGGATACCGGCTGGTTCGACCTGGCGATGATCGCCATCACGCCGGCCGGGTGGTACGACTGGAAGAACAAGCAGATCCTCGAGGGCACGCCCGACATGAAGTCTCTCCGGCCTCAGCTCGACCGTGCCCGCGCCGCCGGAATCGGACTGGTCGGCATGAAGGTCGGCCGCCTGCTGGCCGGACGCGGCTGGCTGGGCAGCGCGAACACCAAGGCGTTCGACGGGCACTACGACGAGAAGCTGCTGAGTGCGAGGCTCTCCGACTTCCAGCGGAGCTACGCCTATGTCCTCGAGCACGGCATGGACGTCGTCAACGCGGACATCCAGAGCTACGCGATCCTGAAGGAGAATCACACGGCGGCGGCAACGGCCCACGAATACGCCGCCTGAGCGCCCACCGGTCGCGCCGCCCGCCGGAGCGGCGCGATCCTGACCGCGTGTTTGCCATCCCGTAGCGTTGCTGACACACTCGAAGCGCCATCACGCGGAACGAACGCATGCACCCCCAGGCAGCCACACTCGGGGCACTGAAGGCGGCGCGCTACGAGGTGCTCCCGGTCAAGGTCGAACTGCGCAGGAACCTCATCACCAGACTCTCCGCCGGCAAGACGCTCTTCGACGGCATCGTCGGTTACGACGAAACCGTGCTCCCGCAGCTCCAGAACGCCCTGCTCGGCGGCCAGGACCTCATCCTGCTCGGCGAGCGCGGTCAGGCCAAGTCGCGCATCCTGCGCGGCCTCACGGCGCTGCTCGACGAGTACACACCGGTACTTGCCGATGTCGAGATTCCGGAGAATCCGTACGACCCCATCACCGAGCAGGGCAAGGCGGCGGTCGCTGCAGCCGGTGACGATACGCCCATCCACTGGATGCACCGCGACGAGCGCTACGGCGAGAAACTCGCCACGCCCGACATCACCATCGCCGACCTGATCGGCGAGGTGGACCCCATCAAGGTCGCCGAAGGCCGCTACCTGTCCGACGCCCTCACCATCCACTTCGGCCTCGTACCGAGGGTGAACCGGGGCATTTTCGCGATCAACGAGTTGCCTGACCTCGCGGAACGCATTCAGGTGGGGTTGTTGAATGTCCTTGAGGAGCGCGACGTGCAGATCCGCGGCCACAAGGTCCGGCTGCCGCTCGATGTCTTTCTCGTAGCCACGGCCAACCCCGAGGACTACACGAACCGGGGGCGCATCATCACGCCGCTGAAGGACCGGTACGGGGCACAGATTCGCACGCACTACCCCGCCTCCGTCGCCCAGGAAATAGCCATCATGGACCAGGAGGCCACGCGCCTCGACATGGGTGACCACCGTGTGGCGGTACCGGATTACATGCGCGAGATCGTGGCCGAAATCACCCACCACGCGCGCCGCTCGCCGGACGTCAACCAACGCTCCGGCGTCTCCGTGCGCGCCTCGGTAGCGGACTACGAGGCGCTGCTCGCCAACGCGTTCCGCCGCGCGCTGCGGCTCGGCGAGTCCGAGGTCGCCCCACGCATCTCGGACCTGCCGTTCATCCTGCCGGCGCTGCAGGGCAAGCTCGAGTTCGAGGCCATGGACGAAGGCCAGGAAGAGAAGATCACCCAGCGCATTCTGAACTCCGCGGTCAAGGCGGTGTTCGACCGGCACTACGATGTCGACGATCTGGAGGCGATCGCGCTCGCCTTCAACGACGGTCTGACGGTGGAGGTCGGCGAGGTGGCCCCGACCAATACGTACGCGGATATCATCGAGAAGGTGGAGGGACTCGCCGAGGTCGTTGCCAGACTCGCCGGGGAGGCCGGTGCCGGACAGGCAGCCGCCGCCGTCGAGTTCATCCTGGAGGGCCTGCACCTGCACAAGTTGCTCAACAAGCATGGCATCGGCGGCCGCGCCACGTTCACCGGATAGCCCCGCGATGCCAGGCTTTGCGACACACTTTCGTTACTCCGGCTGGGACGGCAGCCAGGCCATCGACTTCGAGGCCGACGACGTACTGCGCGCCATCGCCGACGATCTCATGACCTACGGCGACTTCCGCTGGGCGGTCCGCAACCTCATGTCGCGCGGGATGTCGGCGCCGAACGGCTCGCGCATGCAGGGACTGCGGGATCTCATGAAGCAGTTGCGCGACCGCAAGCGGGAAAGACTCGAGCGCTTCGACCTCGGCAGCGTCATGCAGGACATCGAGGAGAAGCTCGAAGAGATCCTCGAAACGGAGCAGTCGACCATCGACGAATGGCTCGACCGGGGCGACGGGGAGTTCTCCGACGAAGTGCTCAAACAGATCGCCGAACGCAACCAGGAGGAACTCGACCAGTTGCCCGACGATGCGGCGGGACGCATCAAGGCGCTCGAGAAGTACGAGTTCCTCAACCCGGATGCGCAGCGCAAGTTCCTGGAGCTCGTCAACCAGCTGCGCAAGGCCATGACGCGGACGTTCTTCAACGACATCGAGAAGATGGTGAAGAACCTGTCCGACGGCGACATCGCCCGCATGAAGGAAATGCTGCGGGCACTCAACGAGATGCTCGTGAAGAGAATTGCCGGAGAGGATCCGGATTTCGACGACTTCATGGAGCGTTTCGGGGACATGTTCGGCGACCACCCGCCCGAGTCCCTTGACGACCTCCTCGAGGAGATGCGACGCCAGATGGCGGCAGCGCAGTCCTTGCTCGGGTCCATGTCACCCGACCAGCGCGCGCAGCTGCAGTCCATGCTGGGGGATCGTTTCGGGGATCCCGAGCTCGAGGCGGAACTCGCCAAGCTCGCCAAGGAGATGGACTTCCTGCACCCCCGCGGCAACCGCTACCACTTCGACGGCAGCGACGATCTCGATCTCGAGGCCGCGATGAACCTCATGAACGAGATGCACGATCTCGACGAACTCATCGAACAGGTGCAGGTCGCCGAGCGGCGCGGCGACCCGGACCGCATCGACCGCGACGCGCTCAAGGAACTGCTCGGAGACGACGCGGCGGAGTCGGTGGAGGACCTGACCAAGCTGGTCGACGCGCTGCGTGACGCGGGCTATATCCGTTCCGCCGGCGGCGACAAGTGGGAACTGACGCCCCGCGGCTCCAGGATGATCGGGCAGCAGGCACTCGGCGAGATCTACGCGCGTCTGCGGCGCCAGAGTCTCGGCAATCACGCCCTGCCGGAGGAGGGACGCTTCGGCGAGCGCAAGGAGCAGACCAAGCCATACGAGTACGGCGACCCGTTCCACCTGCACATGCCCCGGACCATCCGCAATGCCATCGACCGGGCCGGACCGTCCGTGCCCATCGCCCTGGAACACCAGGACTTCGAAATCTATCGCTCGGAACGGCTGACCTCCACCGCGACCGCGATGCTCGTGGACCAGTCCTGGTCGATGGCCCTGCGCGGCTCGTTCCAGGCAGCCAAGAAGGTCGCGCTCGCGCTGCACAACCTCATCACGTCGCAGTACCCGCGCGACAACTTCCACATCATCGGCTTCGCCGCCTACGCCAACGAACTGAAGGCGCACGACCTGCCCTTCCTGCAATGGGACGAGTACGTCCTCGGCACGAACATGCAGCACGCGCTCCTGCTCGCCGAACGGTTGCTGTCGCAACACGACGCCGGGAGCAAGCAGATCATCATGATCTCCGACGGCGAACCGACCGCTCATCTGCTGCCCGACGGGCGCCACCGCTTCGCCTACCCGCCGACGCCGGAAACGTTCCGCGCCACGTTCCGCGCGGTGAAACGCTGCACGCAGCGGGGCATCGCCATCAACACTTTCATGCTCGATGCGAACGACTACCTCAAGGAGTTCATGGATCACATCGCCCGCATCAACGGGGGGCGCGTGTTCTACACCACCCCGGAGAAGCTCGGCGAGTACATCCTCGTCGACTACGTCGACCACAAGCGCAAGAAGCTCGGCGGGCGGTAGGATCGTCGAGTACGCGGCAGTATGGAAGCGAGTCAGCTTCGCGCCGAGAGCGGCTCCGGGCCGGGGCAGCAACCAGATCGCGCCGCGCGACTCGTGGCCATCCTCGGCGTCTCGCGCGAGCACCGATCCGCGGTGCAGCCCCTCCCGTCCTTCCTGTCCGGACGGTGGCCCGCGACGACCGGCGTCCACGACCCCTCCGTGCGGCCGCGGCACAGACGCGGCGCTGTCACGATGCTGTCCGACGCCCAGGATCAACCTTCCGACAAGGAGTAACCGATGACCTATCCGGCGATCGCCGCGACCTTCCTGGCCGTTGCGGCATTCCACGCTCTGGCCCATGAGTCCGTACGCGCCGGCGGCGACAACGCCGCCCGCACGATCGCCTTTCCGGACACGGTCGCCCATCGCACGGTGATCGTCGACCTGCACACCCACAGCGTCTTTTCCGACGGCCACGTGTGGCCCAACGTGCGCGTTGCGGAGGCGCAGCGGGACGGACTCGACGGAATCGCGATGACCGAACACCTGGAGTGGCAGCCCCATCGCGAGCACCTGCCTCACCCGGACCGCAACGCCGCGTTCCGCGAGGCAACAAGCGCCGCAGCCGGCACCGACCTCCTGGTCATCAACGGTTCGGAGATCACCCGCGACCCGCCGGCCGGCCACATCAATGCCGTCTTCGTCACCGATGCGAACGCCCTGGTGGCGAGCGTGGGCGAGGATGTCGGCGTCGACCCGAGCGCCTACTACGAGGCGGCGGCCACGTGGCCGGCGAGGGAAGCCGTCCTGGCGGCCAACGACCAGGGGGCCTTCGTCTTCTGGAACCACGCCTGGTGGTCGCGGCAGTCCCCCAACACACCCGTCGCCATGACCGACTTCCACGCCGACCTTGCCTACCTGGGCAAGCTCCACGGTATCGAGATCGCGAACGGGAGCATGTACAGCGAGGCCGCGCATCGCCTGGCGCTGGCGCACGACCTGACCCTCATCGGCACGTCGGACGTGCACAACCTCATCGACTGGGACCACGAGCCGCATCGCGGCGGGCATCGCCCGGTGACGCTCGTGATGGCCGAGGAACGCAGTCCGGACGCCGTCAAGGCCGCCCTCTTCGCAGGTCGCACCGTAGTGCTGTTCCGACACCTCCTGATCGGACGACGCCAACACCTGCAACCCCTGCTCGAGGCCGGCCTGACCCTGGAGGACGCGACCCGGGACCCGCGACGCGACGCCGTTTCGGTGACGCTCCGCAACCACACGAGTTCTCCCGTCCGCCTGCGCAGCGCACCGGGAACGAATCAGGCTTTCGGCATGCACGCCGACCTCGTGGACATCGCGCCACACTCGACCGAGCAGCTCTGGCTGACCTCCGAAGTGCCGGGACCGTCACTGACGCTGGAGTTCGAGGTCCTGAGCGCCCTGACCGCGCCGGGCACGCACCCCACCCTGACGCTTGCCCGGGCGCTGTCGCCGGCGCCGGACGAATAGCCCGCGCCCACTCAGCGCATCTCAGGGCGTCGACGCGGCTTCCATCCAATCCGACCCGCGCGCCCAGCCGAGCCCGACCTCCCGGTCCACCGGCAGGAGCGCCAGCACCGTCCAGAGCTGCGCGAGGTCGTGTACGCGGACGGGACCGACGGCAAGCAGGAGGTCGCCTACCCGTAGCCCGCAACGCGCCGCCAGTCCGCCGTCACCGACCTCGGTGACCTCGAGGCCCGTCGGCGTCTGTCGCACCGCGGCGTCGAGCGCGACGCCCCAGGCCGTCCCGGGGACGGTGACCTCGCGCTCCACGTAGAGCCGGAAATCGGCCGCGATCTGCCGCCAGTGCACCTCGAGGATCTCCCGCGGCAGGACCCCGCCGAACCCCTGCTGGCTCAGCGTGACGCGGGTCGGCCAGCCGGCGGCGTTGGCCGGCGCCACCCGGATCGTGATCTCCGTGCCGGCACACGGCAGGTCCAGCTTCCGGCAGCGCAGCAGCTTCTGCGGCCCCGACTCCAGCACGGCCGCCGCGCAGCCCGGCGCCCCGTCCACGGAGGGGAAACCCGGAATCCGGCAGCGATCCGCCTCGGTCGGGCCGGGGAGCCGGCAACGTCGCCAGACCTCCGCCCCCGGTACCTCGATGTGAAAGACTGACTCGACGACATCGTCCATCGTCAATAGGACCGCGGCAGTTCCAGTACGTGCTCGGTCACGTAGTTCAGGATCATCTCCTGGGAAATCGGCGCCAGGCGCATGATGCGAGCCTCCCGCCAATACCGCTCGACGTGGTACTCCCGGGCGTAGCCAAAGCCCCCGTGGGTCTGCACCGCCTGGTCGGCGGCCGCGAACCCGGCGTCCGCGGCGAGCCACTTCGCCATGTTCGCCTCGGCCCCGCAGGGCTGCCCCTGGTCTATCAACCACGACGCCTTGCGAATCATCAGTTCCGCGGCGTCGAGACGCATCTGCGCCTCGCCGAGGGGAAACGCGACGCCCTGGTTCATGCCGATCGGCCGCTTGAAGACCACGCGCTCGCGCGCATAATCCGTGGCGCGCCGCATCGCCGCCCGGCCGATGCCGAGCGCTTCGGCCGCGACCAGGATGCGTTCGGCGTTCAGGCCGTCGAGCAGGTAGCGGAACCCCTTGCCCTCCTCACCCACCCGGTCGGTGACGTGCACCGGGAGGTCGTCGTAGACCACTTCGCAGGTCGCGACGGCGTTCCTGCCGGCCTTGTCGATGGCCGAGATCCGTACTTCCGGCCGCTTGAGCTCCGCCAACAGGAGCGTCATGCCCTCCGTGCGGCGCGCCACGCGGTCGGCGGGCGTCGTGCGCACCAGCAGCAGGACGCGCTCCGACTCGAGCGCCTTGGTCGTCCAGACCTTCCGGCCACGGACGATGTAGTAGTCCCCGTCGCGCCGGGCCATCGTCGAGATCGATGTCGTATCCGTACCCGCATCCGGCTCCGTCACGCCGAACGCCACGTGCAGGTCCCCGTTGGCGATGCGCGGCAGGTAGCGCTGCTTCATCTCGTCGCTGCCGTGCTTCACCACGGGATGCATGCCGAAGATCGACATGTGGATGCCGCTCGCGCCGTTCATCGCGGCGCCGCTCGCGCATACTTCCTCAAGGAGGATGGACGCCTCCGTGATGCCCCGTCCGCTACCGCCGTACTCTTCCGGGATGGCGATGCCGATCCAGCCAGCCGCCGCGAGGGCATCGTAGAACGCCCACGGGAAGCGGTGTTCCGTGTCGCACTTCGACCAGTAGTCGTCCGGAAAGTCCTTGCAGACCTTCCGGATCGCGTCGCGGATGAGCCGATGCTCGTCGGTCACTTCGAAGTCCATGGGTGTCCTGCGCTGGAAGAGACGGCGGGACATTAGCAGAATCGGCGCGACCGCGGCAGACAGGGCACGCCTTTGCCCATGTCCCGGTGCGATACACTCTGGCGCCGACTCTCAGGAGAGCGAGCGGCCATGGACCTGCACCTTGCCACGGACAGGATGCGTGCCTCGATCGAGGACGGCATCGGGTGGATGACGTTCAACAACCCGGCCCGCCACAACGCCATGTCGCTGGAGATGTGGCAGGGGATCGGCGACATCCTGGAGCGTTTTCAGCAGGACGACGCGGTCCGGCTGGTCGTGATGCAGGGTGCCGGCGGCAAGGCGTTCGTGTCGGGCGCGGACATCAGCGAGTTCGACAGCAAGCGCTCGAACGCGGAGCAGAAGGCCGAATACGGACGGACCTCGGCGCGTGGCGGACGGGCCCTGGCGACGCTGTCGAAACCGTTGCTCGCAAAAATCGAGGGATACTGCATCGGCGGCGGCCTCGCCACCGCCCTCAGCGCCGACGTGCGCTTCGCGACCCCCGACTCGACCTTCGGCATTCCGGCGGCGCGCCTCGGCCTCGGCTACGACTATGACGGACTCGCCAAGCTGTCGCGTGTCGTCGGGCCGTCGCGGGCCCGCGACATCCTCCTGTCCGCACGCTTTCTCGGCGCAGAGGAAGCGCTGCGCATCGGTCTGGTGAACTTCGTCGTCGAGCGGGACGAGATACACGAAGAGGTCGTCTCCTATGCGCGTCGCATGGCATCGAACGCACCGCTGACGATGCGCGCCGCCAAGGCGGCCATCGACGCCTGGGAACGCGGCGGGCGCCAGGACGAACTCGACGACGTGCGGCAGCTTGTGAATGCCTGCTTCGACTCCGAGGACTACCGGGAAGGCCGACGCGCCTTCGCCGAGAAGCGGCCGCCGCAGTTTGCGGGCCGGTAGCGCACTGCACGCGGGAGCGCGGCTCCATGAGTGAACGCATCGTCACGGCGTCCGTCGTGATCATCGGCAACGAGATCCTCTCCGGTCGGACCCAGGACACGAACCTCGCGCACCTCGCGCAACAGCTCAACGAATGGGGCGTGCGGGTACGGGAGGCGCGTGTGGTGCCCGACGTGCTGGACGTCGTCGTGTCCGCGGTCAACGAGGCGCGTGCCGCGTTCGACTACGTGTTCACCACCGGTGGCATCGGACCGACCCACGACGACATCACCGTCGACTGCATCGCCGCCGCGTTCGGAGTTCCGGTCGTCGTCAGCCCGGAGATCGAGGCGATCATCCGGCGCCGGCCGGCGCCGCCGCACGTGATGGAGTCGCGGCTGCGCATGGCCCGCATCCCCGAAGGCGCTTCGCTCGTCCCCAATCCCACCGGCGGGCCGCAGGGCTTCCGCATGGAGAACGTCTTCGTCATGGCCGGCATCCCCGCCGTCATGCGGGCGATGCTGTCGACACTGGAGAGCGAACTCGAGGGCGGCGACGTCGTGCATTCCCGTTCGGTCACCGCGCACCTCGGAGAAAGCGAGATCGCCGACGGCCTCGAGGCCATCCAGCAGCGCTATCCCGACATCGACCTCGGCAGCTACCCCTTCTACCGGGATAGTGTCTACGGCACCACGCTGGTGATGCGCGGTGCGGACGAGGCGGCCCTCGGCCGCATGCTGGACGAAGTCAGGGCCGTCATCGAAGCGGGTGGAGGTACCCCGCACGACGCCTGACAGGGGCGGCTTTGCGGCAGCCTCTTGCAGAGCATGGCGCGATGCGCCATCGTGTCGCGCCGAATCAGACAGGGAGAACGGACATGGACGTGCGGGGCAGACGCGCCATCGTACTGGGTGGCACCTCCGGTATCGGGCTTGCCACCGTGCGGCAACTCGCCGACGCAGGTGCCGAGGTCATTGCCGGCAGCCGCTCGGAGGCCAACGCCGAAGCCGCTGCGAATACCCTCGGCGCCGGCGTGTCGCTACGCCAGGTCGACGTGCTGGACCGCGATGGCCTCGGTGCCCTGTTCGCGGACCTCGCGCCGTTCGACATCCTCGTCAACGCCGCGACGGGCGGTGCGCGAGCGACGGGACCATTCCTCAGCATGGACCTGGACGGTTTCCAGGGGTCCTTCCGCAAGCTTTGGGGTTATACCAACTCGGTGCGCCTCGCGCCGGAACACATGACCGAGGCCGGAGTCATCATCCTGGTCAGCGGTTTCCCGGCACGCAAGTGCCGCCCGGGATCCATCGCGATCTCGACCGTCGGCAACGCCGTCGAAGGGTTCGTGCGCGGCGTCGCACCCGAGCTTGCGCCGAGGCGCATCAACGTCGTGTCCCCCGGAGTCATCGATACGCCAATGTTCGCGATGGAGGGTGAAGCCCGCACCGGCTTTCTCGAAGGCGCGACGCGTCACCAGCCGATCCCGCGCGCCGGCCGTGCCGACGAGGTGGCATCCGCGATCGTGTTCGCGATCGGCAACGACTACATGACGGGATCGACCATCGACGTCGATGGAGGCGCGCTCCTGCCGTAAGTGTCCGGCCGCCTGCTTGCAGGCGGCCCGGTTGCGGGCGCTGGCCCGCCCGGCGGCGCCCCTACGAACCGCGTTCGGCAGGGGCCGGAGCGTCTCCGGGTGCGTGCCGGGTGTCGGGCCCGATGCTCCGCGACAAGGACCACTCCTCGAACCTGCCCAGGATGTATGTGTGACCCGCCTCGAGCCGGGCAACGCGTTCGGCGAGGCTCGAGATCTCCTGCCGCAAGGCGCGGAACTCCCGCTGCATCTCTTCCCGCAGGCCGGCGATCTCGCTACGCATCTCCAGGCGCAGGTCCACCTGGCCTTGATAGAGCACGCCGAACGCTCCCATGATCGCCGCAAGGGCGAACCCCGCCCCCCACTTCAGGATGCGCAACTGGCCGAGCACGTCGCTCAGCACGTCGTGGCGCCCCGCCGGCATGGCCTGCGCAAGCGTTTGAGCGAGTTCGGCCCGCAATTCGGTGGCGAAACGGTCGAAGTCGCCGCGCGTGACGGTCTCGGGTGAGTGATCCATAGCTGCTTCCAAGCGTAATCCCTCCACTCCAGAGTGCAAGGCCGCGATGTTCGGACACCAGCCGCGCGATGCCCACGGGCCATCGTCCCTGCTGGACGCCGGAAATCAGCCATGGGGAAGGTAGGCGAGAGCTACGCCGGGCTGGGGGGCGCGGGCCCGAAGCAGGTTGTGCGCTGTCAGCGCGCCCCGGTCGCGAGCAGACGCGCCACGACCTGCTCGATGTCTGCCTCCGCGACATCCTTCAGATCCCGCATGCGCCCGTAGACCTCCGCGGCGCCGGCGTGGAAGCCATCCGGCAGGCCGGCCGCGCCGAACGTCGCCGCGATCTCGCGCATCTCGCCCTCGAACCGCCAGGCCTTCGGACTCGTTCCGGCTGCCGTCCTGGCGCTCCGCTCCGCGAGGCCCGGTTGCGACAGGCCCCACTCGGTGAGCAGCGCTGCCGTGACGCCCTCGTGTTCGGCGAGCGCCCGGACGGCGAGAATGAGGGCGGAGGACCCCTTCGTGTACGCGGCGTAGCACATCTTGAGCGCCGAGGCCGCCCCGGTCACCGGGCGGGCATCGACCAGCGTCCCTGCAAACCACGAGGCGACTGCCTCCGCACCGGCGCCGGACAGGTAGAGCCGCGTGACTCCCGGACGCCAGGCCGGCGGTCCGATGATGCCGCCGTCCACGAATCCCGGACCGGCGATCTCGCCAATGCGGCGCGCCGTGTCCGGCGACACCGCGTTGGCATCCACGTACGTACCCCGGAAGCCGGCGGCCATCACGGCGTCTGCCACCGTCACCGCGGCATCCGGCGGGCACACGGACAGGACGTGGTCGACGGCCCCAACGGCTTCTTCCAGGGTATTCGAGCGCGTGAGACCGTTTTCGTGCGCGCGCTTCGCCGTCGCCTCCGTGCGTCCGTCGGCCACCCACCGGACGTCGTGACCGTTGCCGCGCAACGCCGCACCGAGGGACGCCCCCATGGCGCCCGGATGCAGCAGCAGGATCTTCTCGTTCATTGCCGATAGTCCAGGGGAGGCAGACGGTCGCCCAGCAGCGCCTCGTAGACGAAATCCGCCCCACGCCGCCGTTCGAGCTCGCTCCGCGCCTCCCGCAGGCGCTCCGGATCCCGCAACAGGTCCACCGCGGTCGCGGCCAGCACCTTGGCCGCCAGCATCATGCCCTTGTGGCCGATGCTCATGCCACCCGCCGCGACCGCCTGCCAGCTGTGTGCCGGCGTTCCCGGCACCCAGGTCGCGGTACGGAAGCCGGCGGTGGGAACGTTCCAGCTCACGTCGCCCACATCGGTGGAACCCATGCCCTGGCGGAACTCGAACGGTCGGATCTCCGCTTGCGAGCCAAGCGCCAGGCTGGGCTCGAGCAGGGTGGTGCGAATCGCCTCGGCGAAAGTCTGCTCCGCATCCGTGTACTCGATACCGCCGAGCGCGCGCATATTGGCGTCGAACACCGCGGCGAGCGTGTCGTTGCGCAACACGGGAAAGTTGCCGTGCATGACCTCGTAGGTCATGCGCGTATCCGTGCCGCGAGCGGCCCCTTCCGCGGCAGCGACAACACGTTCGAAGAGCGCCACCGCCTGGTCGGCCTGCGGATGCCGTACGTAGTAGTAGACCTCGGCCGACTCGGGAACGATGTTCGGCGCATCGCCACCGTCCGTGATGACATAGTGCATACGCGCATCCGAGGGCACGTGCTCACGCATGAGGTTGACCATGTAGTTCATGGCTTCCACCCCGTCGAGGGCCGAGCGGCCCTTCTCCGGAGCCGCCGCCGCGTGCGCCGCGGCACCGTGAAACCGGAAGCGCCCCGACTTGTTCGCCGTGCTGCTGCCGGGGGATGCGTCGTTGCGGTCCGAAGGATGCCAGTGCAGGACGGCGTCGACCCTGTCGAAGTGACCTGCACGTGTCAGGTACACCTTGCCGGAACCGCCCTCCTCCGCCGGCGTCCCGTAGAGCTTGACCGTGCCCGGCACCCCTTCGGCTTCGAGCCAGCGCGCAATCGCGACCGCCGCGGTGACGGACGCCGCCCCGAACAGGTGGTGACCGCAGGCATGTCCGGGCGCGTCCTCGACCACGGGCGCTCGGGTTGGCTCCGCCGCCTGTGAAAGGCCCGGCAGCGCGTCGAATTCCGCGAGCACGCCAAGCGTCGGTGCGCCACTGCCGCGGCTGGCCACGAATGCCGTCGGAATGCCCGCGACGCCCATCTGGACAGTGAATCCCTGTTCGGAAAGGTAGTCGGCGAGACGTTGGGCGCTTCTCTCCTCGAGATAACCGAGTTCGGCAAAGCCCCAGAGGTCGCTGGCGAGCGCCTCGGCCTGCACCCGTTGCCGGACGACCTCCTCCACCACGGCATCCCGGCCACTGTCCGCTTGCGCGAGGACCGTCTGGATGCCGCCGCAAACGAGCGCAGCCCACCACACGGTGCGTGCGGGCGATTTCCTGGACAAGCCAAAGTCCTCCGCAAAAGGGACGAAGCCTGCGCATCGGGCGACGAAAAGGCAAGCCGGCGGCGCTGCCTCCCGGATTCCCGAGGCTGGACAATTTGTGCATCGCACCTATAATTGGTCCGACCAATCCGGTCAGACCAAATTTCAGACCCAATAATGTCCGCCCAACACGAAACCATCGCCAACAGCCTGACCCGCGAGATCCTCTCCGGTCGCTACCGTCCCGGCGAACGCCTGCCCTCCGAGCGGGATCTCGCCGCACGTTTCGACGTGAACCGGGGTGCGGTGCGGGAGGCCGTCAAGACGTTGCAGCAGCTTGGCATCGTCGACGTCCAGCCGGGCGGCGCGCGCGTGGCCGCGGTCGAGGAAGCGAGCTTCGACGTGATCGGCAAGCTGCTCGAGGTCCACGACGTGCCGGATCCGGATCTCGTGACCCAGGTGATGCAGGTCCTCGGGGCGCTGTTCAAGCTTGCCGCCGAGACGGCCATCGACCATGCCTCCGACGCGGAGATCATGAACATCGTCGCCCACACGCGGCGCGTGCGCGACTCCGTGAAGATTGCGGCCGACGGCTCGGGCGCAGAGGACATGGTGGCCCGTTTCGAGTTGATGCGCGCCGTGATGGAGGTGTCCGGCAACCTCGCCACCCGGATCGTCTCGCGCGGCCTCCTGACCCAGATCGCAAGGCGCGTCGGCAACCTGGTCGACTACTACGAAGTCGTCGAACCCGAGCGCTCCGTCGCGTGCATGGCCGAGTTCGAGCTCGCGCTGCGCGAACGCGATCGGACGCGTCTGCGCGACAGCCTCGACGCGGCCATGGACCTCAGTCGCGAAACCATCCTGCGGGCAATCGACCGTGCGGGACAACCAGCACGCCGGGAGGCCTCCGGCTCATGACCAAGACACTGCTCATCCCCGCCGTGGTCGTCGTGGCATCCATCTTCGGCGCCCTGACCCTCATGGCGACCGCTCCGAAGCTGGAGCCCAGCGCCGCCGAACCGGTTCCCCTCACCGTCCGTACCACGACCGTGGAAGTTGCCCCGATCCGGCTCAGCGTCACCTCCCAGGGGACGGTCGGACCGAGTACCGAGAGCCAGCTGATCCCCGAGGTATCCAGCCGCGTCGTGTGGATGTCGCCCGCGCTCGTTGCCGGCGGCTATTTCGAGGCCGGCGACCCGCTGCTGCGCCTCGACGACCAGGACCTGGCCGCCGCCGTCGCGCGCGCCCGGGCCAACCTCACGCGCTCGCAGGCCGAGCACCAGCACGCCCGCTTCGAGTTCGGGCGCATCCGCAGCCTCGGCGAGCGGCAGTTGGCCAGCCGCTCGCAGATCGAAAACAGCCTGCGCGCGTACCGGATTGCGGCGGCCGCGCTGCAGGATGCCCGCGTCGCCCACGAGCAAGCCAGCCGGGATCTCGGCCGCGGAGAAATCCGCGCGCCCTTCACCGGCCTGGTACGCTCCGAACAGGTGGACCTCGGCCAGTTCGTGTCGCGCGGAGCCGTGATCGCGACCATCTATGCCACCGACGTGGTGGAAGTGCGACTCCCCATCGCCGACCGGGAACTCGCGTTTCTGAACCTGCCCTTCGGACACCGTGGAGCCCTGCCCGAGGAACTGCGGGCGAGGGTGACGCTGTCGGCGGACTACGGGGGACGACCGATCACCTGGCAAGGGACGCTGGTACGCACCGAAGCGGAGATCGACATGAAGAGTCGCATGGTGCACGTCGTCGCCCGCGTCACCAATGCCGCGGCGTCGATGCCGCTCCCGGTGGGCCTCTTCGTCAACGCCGAGATCGAGGGCGTGCGCGCCAACGACATCGTCGACCTGCCCCGCAATGCCCTGCGTCGGGGCAACCGCGTCCTCATCGTCGACGACGAGGACCGTCTGCAATACCGCACCATCGTCCCCCTGCGGCTTTATCGGGACCGCGTCCTGATCGAGCGGGGACTGAGCGCGGGAGAGCGCGTCTGCGTCTCTCCCCTGCAGACCGTGATCGAAGGCATGCGCGTACGTACCATCGAGGCGGCGACCACCGATGCGCCGCTACGGGCGCCCGAACCCGCCGGCGGCATCGACCGCCAGGCGCGCGCGTAGACCGCCAACCGGACCCACCCGCCCGGAACGACGATGCACCGCGCCATCGCCTGGTTCAGCCACAACATCGTGGCCGCCAACCTCCTCATGACCATCCTCGTGATCGGCGGCGTGATGGCGCTGTTCAGCGTGCACCAGGAGGAGTTCCCGAACATCGAGTTCGAGATGGTCAGCATCAGTGTCCCCTACCTCGGCGCCGCGCCCGAGGAAGCGGAGCTCGGGGTGTGCGTCCGGATCGAGGAGGCCATCGAGGGCGTCGAAGGCATCGAAAAGATCCTGTCCACCGCCAGCGAAGGCGCCTGTGCCGTACAGGCCCAGCTCTTCGAGGGGACCGACGGCAGCCGCGCCCTGAACGAGATCAAGAGCCAGGTGGACGGCATCTCCTCCTTCCCGGTGGAAACCGAGAAGCCGATCGTCTCGAAGATGACGTTCCGCCACAACGTCATCGAAATCGCGGTATCCGGCGACGCACCCGAGCGCACGCTGAAGGAGATCGCCCGCGAGCTTCGCGACGACATCGCGGCACTCGACGGCGTCTCCCAGGTGGATCTCATGTACACCCGCCCGTACGAGATCTCCGTCGAGGTGTCGGAGTACATGCTGCGGCGCCACGGCCTGACCCTCGACGATGTCGCCATGGCACTGCGGCGGGCGTCCCTGGACATGCCGGGCGGGACGCTGCGTACCGAAGGCGGCGAGATTCTCCTGCGGACCAAGGGACAGGCATACCTCGGCACCGAATTCGAGGATCTCGTGGTCATGACGCGCGAGGACGGCACGCGGGTTACCCTGCGCGACGTCGCCGAGGTGCGCGACGGGTTCGCCGAGGGCGACCTCTCCGCACTCTTCGACCGCAAACCCGCCGCGATCGTCAAGGTCTTCCGCATCGGCAAGGAAGACATCATGGACATGGCCGAGAAGGTGCGGGACTACGTCGCCGAGGCGCGCCTGGGCATGCCGGAGGGGATCGAGCTGACCCTGTGGGCCGATGCATCGCGGGATCTCCGGGACCGGGTCACCACACTCCTGCGCACGGCGGGCTCAGGCCTCCTGCTGGTGGTCGTGGTGCTGGCTCTCTTTTTGCGCTTCCGCCTCGCCATGTGGGTGGCGGCAGGCATCCCGATCGCGATGCTCGGGACCATCGCCCTCTTCCCGTTCTTCGACGTGTCCATCAGCACCATGACGGTGTTGTCGTTCATCCTCGTGCTCGGCATCCTGGTCGACGACGCGATCGTCGTCGGAGAACGGGTCTACGCCCACGAGCAGCTCGGCAAGCCGCCCGTGCAGGCGGCCGTCGACGGCACCTGGGAAGTGGCGGTGCCCGTCATATTCGGCGTGCTCACCACGGTCGCCGCGTTCCTGCCCCTCCTGCTCGTCGGCGGCCGGATGGCGTCCTTCTTCGGCGTGATCGGTACGGTCGTCATCATGGCGCTCGTGATGTCGATCGTGGAGAGCCAGTGGATCCTGCCGGCGCACCTCGCCCACCGCAGACGCGACGAATCGGGCCGCCTGGCCAGCAGGTGGAACGCCATCCAGTCCAGGTTCTCCAACGCGCTCATGCATTTCGCGGCGAACGGGTACGTCCGTTTCCTGCGGCGCGCCATTGCCTGGCGCTATGTCACCGCGGCGACCGGACTCGCCGTCCTCATCCTGGCCATCGCACTCATCCTGAGCGGTCGCGTGATCTTCTCCTTCTTTCATGGGATCGACGGCGACAAGATCTACGCGACGCTCGAGATGCCGCCCGGCATCGCCGCCACCAAGACGCGGGCGGCGGCGCAACAGATCGAGGCCTCCGTCGAACGGCTCCGGGCAGAGTACGACCAGTACGCCGCCCCCGGGGTGCCGAGCGTCATCAGGCACACCCTGGTGAGCGTCGGAACGCACATCCACCGGGGCGGACCGCCGCGCCCGGATAGCCCGGGCCGTAGCGACTACGCCGAGGTCGGCATCGAACTGGTGCCCCTGGAGGACCGCGACTACATCCTGTCGCGCGACGTGGCCGATCGCTGGCGCGAACTGGTCGGCTCGATCCCCGATGCAGTGCGCCTCTCGTTCGAAGCGGACACCTTCAGCTCCGGCGACGCCGTCCACCTCGAGCTCACCGGGCGCGACGTCGACGAACTGCGCATGGCGGCGGTCGAGCTCAAGAGCCAGCTCTCACGCTACGACGGCGTCAAGGACATCTCCGACTCGTTCCGCGCCGGCAAGCAGGAGATCAAGCTCACCCTGCTGCCCGGCGCGCGCAACCTGGGCCTGACCCTGAACGATCTCGCCGCGCAGGTGCGTAGCGCCTTCTACGGGGCCGAGGTACAGCGCGTGCAGCGCGGGCCGGACGAAGTGCGCGTCATGGTGCGCTATCCCGAGAGCGAGCGCCGCTCCATCGGCAACCTCGAGGACATGCGAATCCGCACGCCGGAGGGCTCCGAGGTGCCGTTCACGAGTGTCGCCGCGTTCGAGATCGACCGCGGGTATTCCCAGATCAACCGCATCGACGGCCGGCGCGTGATCAACGTCACGGCGGACATAGACCGCGAACGGGTGACGCCGGAGGAAGTCAACACGAGCATCATGCAGGAGATGCTTCCCGCCCTGCGCCAGAAGTACCCATCCGTGCGGCTGGACCAGTCCGGGGAACAGGAAGAGCGGACAAAGTCCATGATGGGCCTGGCCTACGGC
>CBDFIL010000003.1:0-2834390 GCA_965248075.1 Candidatus Azotimanducaceae bacterium
TTAGAAAAGATAGAAGGAGCTGGCCCCTTTGCAGCCCGTACCGCCGCCACCTCGTGCTGTGCAAAACCGTCCGGACACCCCTGACAGCCCCGGTCGGACGCCCCGCAGCTCGGCATGATCCTCGCAAAAATCCTGCGATCATGCGGATTCGCGTCGCCGGGACAAGTTCCGCCCGACCGATTCCACCGCCTTCTTGAGGGTACTTGCCTCCGGGCGGCAGCCCCCGCGGGTGCGCTACGGATCGACTTCGTCAGACGACTCGGGCGGTACATCCCCCACGCCCTCGACGACCAGTTGATCCTCGACATCCTTGACGCCCGGAACGCCCCGCGCGACCCGTAGCGCACGTGTGCGCTGCTTCTCGCTGTTGACGCGACCGCTCAGGGTCACGACCCCTTCGCGGACGTCCACGTCGATGCGCAGTCCGTTGACGCCGCGGGCGAACGTCAGGCCGGTCTTGACCCGCACGTGAATGGCGGAGTCGTCCGTCACCTCGCCCACGGTGCGTCCTTCTTCGGAAGCGAGGTAGTTCTTGCATCCCGCGAGGGACGCGAGCACGATCAATGCGACCAGGCCGCCAACGCTGTGCACATCGGACTCCGGGGTAGCGAGAGAGCCGGCGCGACCTTACCATCCCCATCCCATCCCCATCAAAGGATCGTCAACGCGGGCCATGCGCATGCGAGCGCCCCAAAGCCGGTCCGGCGTTTCGCTGCCGCTGCACGCCGGCTCCGCCTCCGGCCCAGCCACACCCACCTTGCATGGACCAACCGCCGCCGGTCGCTGCGCTCCCTCTGGTTTTTGTTCCATGCGAGAGCAACGGAGCAGGTCGTGCGCGGCCGCGCAATTCGCCCGGCTTCTGACGGGATTCCTGATCTGCCTGGCCCTGGGCGCCGGGGCGGATGACCGGGTGCACATCGTCATCCCGGTCGCGCCCGGCGGGGGTATCGACGGCACCGCACGGGAGTTGGGCCGCACGCTGGAGACGCTGTCGCTGGCGGAAAGCGTTTCCTTCGAGAACGTCGGCGGCGGTGCCGACCGCGCGCTCAGTGTCTTCGTCGAGAACCAGGCCCGCTTCCGCGATGCGCTGCTGGTGCACTCGACGCCGCTCGTCATCCGCAACCTGCAACGCCTATTCCCGCTCGGCTTTCGCGACCTGACGCCGATCGCCGGGATGGTCGCGGACTACGGCATCTTCGTCGTGCGACGCGATGACCCGGTGCAGTCCTGGGACACCGTCGTGGCCCGGCTCGTGGAGCACTCGGGCGCCGTGGTCACAGGCGGCGGTTCTGCCCGCGGCAGCCTGGATCACATCGTGCTGGCCCTGGCCCTCGGGGCCGGCGGCGTGGAGGCGCGCCGCGTACGTTATCTCCCGTATGACGGCGGCGGCAAGGCGATGCTCGCACTGCTCGGGGGCGAGGTGGACCTGCTGTCCACCGGACTCGGCGAAACGCTCCCGTTCGTGCAGTCGGGCCAGGTACGCGTGCTCGCGGTCACGGCGCCACGGCGCGTCGCGGCGGTCCCCGGGGTACCGACCCTGACGGAGCTCGGCTATGCGGTCAGCTTCGCGAACTGGCGTGGCGCCTTCGCGCCTCCTGGTATCCCACCGAGCGTGCGCGACGCGCATATCGACCGGCTGCGTACCGTCAGCGCCTCCGACGCCTGGGAGGCCGCGCTCGCGAAGCACGGCTGGCAGCGGCTTGGGGTGTTCGGCCAGGACTTCACCACCTACCTCGAGGACCAGGAAACCGTGCTCCGCACCACGCTGACCGAGCTCGGGTTCGTGCGGTGACGCGGCGGCTCCTGCCGCTGGCTCTGCTGGTGGTCGCCGGCGGCTACCTGTGGGCGGCGGCCGGCATCCCGCTCGATCCCTGGTCGCTCGGAGAAACGGTCAATGCCCGCACCCTACCCCTCGTGTGCGGGTCCCTGCTGGCGCTCTTCGCCGCCGGGATGGCCGTCCGAGGCGTGCAGGTGCGCGCCGGAGTCCACCGCTTCGGTCCCCTTCTGGGCATCGTCGCGTGCGTGCTCGGCTTCATCGTCGCCATCCCCTTCGCGGGCCTGTGGCCGTCGCTGGCCGGCTTCCTGCTTGCCGCTCTGGCAACGTTGGGAGAGCGGCGTCCCGCCGTCCTGATGGGGGCGCCCGTGGGGACCGCGTTGGCCGGATGGTCCCTCGTGGAGTTCCTGCTCGGCGTCTATATCCACCCCGGCGCGTGGTGGACCTGATGTGGGAAGGCATTTCGGTCGGCCTCGCGACGGCCTTCGATCCCGCAAATCTCGCCTGGGTCGCCCTCGGCTGTCTCGCCGGCACGCTGATCGGCATGGTGCCGGGACTCGGGCCCATCACCGCCATCGCGCTGATGATTCCCGTCAGCTATTCGATGGACCCCGCGGCCGGCCTGATCATGATGGCCGGCGTCTACTACGGAGCCGTGTTCGGCGGTTCCACGTCATCCATCCTGATCAACGCGCCCGGCGTGGCGTCGACGGTCGCGACCTCATTCGACGGCTATCCCATGGCGCGCGCCGGCGAGGCGGGACGGGCGCTCGCCATCGCAGCCTACGCGTCGTTCGCGGGCGGAGTGTTCGGCGCCATCGCCCTGTTGCTCTTCGCCGGGGTCCTCGCGGCCTGGGCCACGGCGTTCCAGTCCCCGGACTACACCCTCATCCTGATCCTGGCCCTCTCGAGTATCGCGGCCTTTGCGGACCGCGGGCAGGTGGCCAAGTCCTGCGTAGCCGCCCTGCTCGGCCTCATGCTCGGCACCATCGGGGCGGACCCGGAGAGCGGCGTCCCGCGATTCACGTTCGGCCGTCTCGACCTGATCGACGGCATCGCCTTCATCCTGGTGGCGATGGCCACCTTCGCGCTGGCCGATGCGTTCCATCTCCTCACCCGTGAGGCGGACACCGGCCCGCACCCACGCGCGGGCCGCCACCTGCGACTGGCGCCCGGCGACGGACGCGCCATCGCGCCCACGATAGGCAGGAACTCCGTACTGGGATTCCTGGTGGGCGTGCTGCCCGGCGCCGGCGCGACGCTTGCGAGCTTCTTCGCCTACACCTTCGAGAAACGCTTCAACGCCAAGCCCGCATGCGGTATCGCGGCGCCGGAGTCCGCCAACAACGCCGCGTGCATGGGATCCTTCGTGCCCCTGCTGACGCTCGGCATTCCTGGCTCGGGCACCACGGCCGTCCTGCTCGGGGTCATGCTGAGCCTCGGCATCCAGCCAGGGCCGCGGCTGCTCGATACGGACCCCGCCGCGTTCTGGGGCGTAATCGTGTCCATGTATGTCGGCAACCTGGTGCTGCTCGCGCTGAACCTGCCGCTGATTCCGTACCTTTCCCGCCTGATCCGCATCTCACGACCCGTGCTGATCCCGTTCGTGGTCGCCTTCTCGCTGGTTGGCGTCTACCTCACGACGCTGAACGACTTCGATCTGTACGTGATGCTCGGACTGGCCGCCGGGGCATTGGTGCTGCGCTGGGCCGGTTTCCCGCTGGCGCCGCTCCTGCTCGGTTTCATTCTGAGCGGCATGCTCGAGGAGAACCTGCGGCGCACGCTGTACCTCGCGGACGGCTCCTGGGGCTTCCTGGTCGAGCGACCGCTGACCCTCGTGCTCGCGGTCGCTTGCGCCGCCGTCTGGATCGCACCCGTCTGGCGAGCCTGGCGAGGCGGCGCTGACGGTACCCGCAGCCCCGCCACCGGCGCGGGCTGAACGCGCGGCAGGCAGCCATTCCGCACCCGATGCGATTCGGTTAACATCGGCGGCGCAACAAGCGGGCGACCGCGACATTCGAGAGGAGATCCGTCGTGCGAAGGTCACACAGCGGCGACGATGGCGAAGAACAGATCAACCTGACGCCCATGCTGGACGTCGTGTTCATCATGCTCATCTTCTTCATCGTGACGGCCACGTTCGTCAAGGAAGTGGGCCTCGACGTCAACCAGCCGGAGGACGACAAGCCGAAGACGGTCGACCCGGACAAGCGCAGCATCGTCGTGCGGATCACGAACCGTGACCGTATCATCATCGCCCAACGCGACGTGGACTGGCGCGCCGTGCGCGCGAACATCGAACGTCTGCACGCGGAGAACCCCGAAGCCCCAGTCGTGATCCAGCCGCATCCCGACTCCAGGACCGAGAGCATGATCCACGTCATGGACTCGGCCCGACAGGCAGGAGTATTCAACGTATCGCTCGCGGGCTCCTGACGCGGCCCGACCGCGCCCGCGGGAGGATTCGCGTCCGCGCCCGTTGATCGACCTCCGCTCCGATACCGTCACCAGACCGACCCCCGCCATGCGTCAGGCCATGGCGGCGGCCGAGGTGGGCGACGACGTGTACGGCGAAGACCCGACCGTCAACGCGCTGGAAGCCCAGGCGGCTGCTACGCTCGGGCTCGAGGCCGGGCTGTTCGTGGCCAGCGGTACCCAGGCGAATCTCTGCGCGTTGCTGTCCCACTGCGAGCGCGGCGACGAGTACATCGCCGGACACTCCGCCCACACCTATCTGTTCGAAGGCGGCGGCGCGGCGGTGCTCGGCGGGATTCAACCCCAGCCCATCCCGTTCGAGGAAGACGGCACGCTGGACCTGACCACGGCCGCCAACGTCGTCAAACCCGACGACTACCACTTCGCCCGCACCCGCCTGCTGTGTCTCGAGAACACCCAATCCGGCAAGGCACTGCCGCTGGACTACTTTCCCGAGGCGCGTGCCTTCTGCGACGCGCGCGGGCTCGCGCTGCACCTCGACGGCGCACGCCTGTTCAACGCGGCCGCGGCGTGTGGAGTCGAGGCGGCGGAGATCGCGCAACACGCGGACTCGGTCTCGTTCTGCCTGTCCAAGGGACTCGGTGCGCCGGCCGGCTCCGTGCTCGTTGGGCGCGCGGACTTCGTGCGCCGCGCCCGGCGCTGGCGCAAGATGCTGGGCGGCGGCATGCGGCAGACCGGCATGTTGGCGGCCGCGGGCCTCTTCGCTCTCGACCACCACGTCGAGCGGCTGCGGGAGGATCACGACCGGGCAGCCCGGCTGGCCGAGGGCCTGCGACGCCTGGCTGGCGGCCGCTACGCACGCGGCATCACCTGCCACACCAACATGGTGTTCGTCGGCCCGGAACTCGCGACCCGGGAACGGGCTCTGCACGACCGCGGCATCTGCATCGAGGACCAGCGGTGGGTGCTGCATCTCGACATCGACGACGCGGATGTGCAGCGCGTGCTGGAGGCGGTCAGCTCGTTACCAGCCCCGCGATAGAACCCGTCATGCAGGCGACGATCGTTCCCGAGATCAATGTGCGGGGCGCAAGGCGGAGCACTTCGGCCCGTCGTTCCGGAACGAGTGCCGACAGGCCGCCGACGAGAATGCCGACGCTGCCGAAGTTCGTGAAGCCGCACAGGCCATACGTCAGGATGAGACGGGTGCGTGGGCCCGCCTCGCTCGCCTCCGCAGCGCCGAGTTGTATATAGGCGATCAGTTCGTTGAGCACGACCTTGACGCCCAGCAGCGTCCCCGCGAACGGCGCCTGCGCCCACTCGATACCCATGAGCCACGCCACCGGCGCGAACGCCCAGCCCACCATGCGTTCGAGCGTCAGGGGTGCGCCACCCAGGACGAGCGCGGACAGCAGATGGTTGACGAGCGCGACCAGGCTCACGAGCACGATCACCATCGCGCCGACGTT
This sequence comes from Candidatus Azotimanducaceae bacterium, assembly GCA_965248075.1. Taxonomy (GTDB): domain Bacteria; phylum Pseudomonadota; class Gammaproteobacteria; order Pseudomonadales; family Azotimanducaceae; genus VXNE01. The sequence goes on from CBDFIL010000003.1 coordinate 5,680, forward strand.
CACCACCAGGCGCAGCCCGTCGGCGGTCCCGCGGGTGATCGCGTCCATCACGCTCGCGTAACGCAGGCCCTCCTCCGGGTCGCCGCCGACCGTTGCGTCGCCCTCGGGAATCATCACCCGGGCGACCACGACGGCCCCGATCACGTTCACTACCGACGCGATCAGCACGTGACCGAGCGCTCCTTCGATCACGTCCGTCAACAGGTTGGCGTACAGCACCATGATGGAGCCCGCGACCGTGGACATGCCACAGGTCATCACGACGAAGAGTTCGGATCGGGACAGGCGCGCGAGGTGCGCCCGGATGGCGAGCGGCGCCTCCACCATGCCGAGAAAGACGCTGGCCGACGCGGCGACGCCCACCGCGCCGCCCACGCCCAACGAGCGCTTGAGCGCCCAGGCAAAGCCGCGGATCACGAACGGCAACACGCGCCAGTGCCACAGCAGCGCCACGAGCACGCTGAAGACCAGGATCTGCGGCAGGATGCGGAAGGCGAAGATGTAGGGCGCGGACTCCGCCGTCAGCAGGAAGGGAGACTCGCCTCCGCCCAGGAACCCGAACACGAGGGATGCACCCGCCATCGTGGCCGTCTCGATGGCGTCGACCACGTGGTTCAGCACGAGCAGCACGTCGCGTGCCCCGGGCACGCGCAACAGCAGGAACGCGATGGCGAACTGGATGGCGAGGCCCGCGGCGACCGGCCACGCCCGCACCTCCCGGCGTCCTTCGCTGAGCAGCCAGGCCAACCCCAGGAAAACCAGAATCCCGAGGATTCCTTGCACCCGCCTCCTCCGCTGAATCAGTACGGCGCAACGCCCCGCAACGGAGCCTGCCGGCGCCGTCCCCGCCAGCCACGCCTGACGCGCATGGAACAAACGGTGCCAGTCGCTTAGGCTCCCGGCACCGTCTGTCGCCATGCAAGTATGTCACGCCTTTCCGCACGCATCCTCGTCACCGGCACGCTCGCGATCGACTACGCCGCGGAGTACGGCGGTCGCTTCGACGACCTTCCACGGCATGCGGGAATCAACCTGTCGATACACCTCGACCGCATCGAACGCCATTTCGGGGGCTGTGCGATGAACATCGTCTACGGCCTGGCGCTGCTCGGCCATGCTCCCGTGCCCTTCGTCTTCGTGGGCGAAGACCGGGATGCAGCCTACGCGCGCCATCTCGACGTCCTCGGCGTGGACCAGGGCGGCATCGTCGAAGTCCCCGGCGCCCGCTACTCCTCCCACGCCTTCGTGTTCACGGACCGTGACGGGAACCAGTTCACGGGCTTCTACCCGGGCCCGTCGCGCACCGGGGATTTCGCCGAACGCCTCGCGGACTTCGTCCGAACGCATGACTTCGACTACGCGATCCTCGCCCCGGACGTCGCAGCGAACATGATCGCCGCGGCGCGCGTCATGAACGCCGCGCGTATCCCGTTTCTCTGCGACCCGGGACAGGGGCTCACGGACTTCACGGCGGGCGAAGCGCGCGAGCTCGTCGCCCTCTCGCGCGAACTGATCGTCAACCGCTACGAGTTCGAGACCCTCAGGACGTATTGCGGCGAAGATCCTTCGCCGAGCCTCGAATACCTGGTCGTCACGGCCGGCGCCGATGGGGCGTTTTGCGGAGAGGTGGCTGTCCCCGCGGCTCCCGCGCAACGCATCGCCGATCCAACAGGCTGCGGCGACGCCTTTCGCACGGGATTCGTGCACGCACGCCAGCTTGGCGCCTCGCTGCGCGACGCGATGCGGTCCGGCGCCTGTGCGGCCACGATCAAGATCGAGACGAAGGGTACCCAACGTCATCGCCTCGACGACTTTCGCGACCGGTACGCAGCAGCCTGGGACGAAACGCCGGACTGGTTGGGCGCCATCGGGAAAGCTTCGGCGTGACCCCGGGCCAGGTCATCCTCCTCAACGGCTCCTCGAGCGCCGGCAAGACCACGCTGGCCCGGATGCTGCAGCAGTTGCTCGACGCACCCTGGCAGCTCATTTCCCTCGACCAGTTCCGTGACGGATTGCCAGCCCGTTTCCGTGGGCTCAACTCGCCGGACGGGACCCCCGGAGCACGCGGCCTCAACGTCCTGCCGGTCGATGCCGGCATTGAACGCGTCACCGCCATACGGTTCGGCGATGTCGGCGAGCGCATGCTGCAGGGCATGCGGCGAGCCGTCGCGGCCTACGCGCGGGAGGGCGGCAACGTCATTGTGGACGATCTCCTGTTCGAAAAAGCGTTCCTGCTGGACTATCTCGAGGCGCTACGGGGGCTCGAGGTGACCTTCGTCGGGGTACGATGCCCGCTCGAGGTCGTCAACGCCCGCGAAGCCTCTCGCCCCGGACGGTTCCCGGGGACGGCCACCGCGCACTTCGAGCAGGTACACGCCCACTGCCTCTACGACGTCGAAGTGGACACCGGTTCGACCACACCGCGAGCCTGCGCGATGCGCGTCATCGAGGTTGTGGGCCGGGCGGGGACCGCATTCGACCGCCTCCGGGCGGCATTCGAAATCTGACGAAGGTTCGAGATCCATGTGGCGGTTCCTGTTGATCCTGGTCGCACTCCCAGCCTGCACTCGTCAGACACCGCCTCCCGAGTCCCCTGCCCTCCCGAACCCCGAACCCCCGGCCCCGCGCGCCGAGGCCGTTCGCGCCGCGACGGCATCGCTGTCCGAGGACCGCATCCGGAAGGCGGAGCGGGAGCCCGGCAACTGGCTCGCCCACGGCAGGACCTACGACGAGCAACGCCACAGCCCGCTGACCTACATCGACGATGCCAACGTCGGCGATCTCGGCCTCGCGTGGTACCGGGATACAGGCGACACGCGTGGACTGGAGGCGACGCCCATCGTGGTCGATGGCGTGCTCTTCTCGACCGGCACCTGGAGCCGGGTGTACGCCCATGACGGCCGGACCGGCGAACTCATATGGACATACGACCCGCGTGTACCCCGCGAGTGGGGCCGCTACGCGTGCTGCGACGTGGTCAACCGCGGGGTAGCGGTCTGGAAGGGACGGGTGTTCGTCGGCACGCTGGATGGACGGCTCGTGGCCCTCGACGCGGGCACCGGCGCCGTGCTCTGGGAGACGCTCACCATAGACCCGGAGCGTCCCTACACGATCACCGGCGCACCGCGTGTCCTGAACGACCTCGTGGTGATCGGCAACGGTGGAGCCGAGTACGGGGTGCGCGGCTTCGTATCCGCCTACGACTGGGAGACGGGAGAACGGAAGTGGCGCTTCCACACGGTCCCCGGCGATCCGTCGCAGCCGTTCGAGAGCCCGGCCATGGAACGGGCCGCAGCCACCTGGCACGGCGCGGACTGGTGGGTGGTGGGCGGCGGCGGCACGGTCTGGGACTCGATGGCGTTCGACCCGGAACTGAACCTCCTGTATATCGGCGTCGGCAACGGAACCCCCTGGAATCGCGACATCAGGAGTCCGGGCGGTGGCGACAACCTCTACCTCGCCTCGATCTTGGCGCTCGATGCGGACACCGGCGAGTACGTCTGGCACTACCAGACCACGCCGGGTGAGACCTGGGACTACACCGCGACGCAGCACATGATCCTCGCCGACCTCGAAATCGACGGCGCGCTCCGCAAGGTGCTGTTGCAGGCGCCCAAGAACGGCTTCTTCTACGTGCTCGACCGCACGGACGGCACGTTCATCTCCGCGGAGCCTTTCGTGCAGATGAACTGGGCCACGCATGTCGATCGGGACACCGGGCGGCCCGTGGAGATCCCCGAGGCACGCCACCCGGACGGCATGGCACTGGTCTACCCTTCCGCAAACGGCGGCCACAACTGGCATCCGATGAGCTACCACCCCGCGACCGGCTTCGTGTACCTCCCGGTCATCGACATGGCCTTTCCGTTCGCCCGCGATCCGGACTTCACCTATCGGCCCGGGGTGTTCAACTCCGGCATCGCCATCGATCCCCTGCTGCCGCCGCGGACCGTCGCCGGCAGGATCGAGATGCTGCAGTCCATCAAGGGCCACCTCGCGGCCTGGGATCCCGTCCGCCAACGCGAGGCCTGGCGGGTGCAGCATCCGACATCCTGGAACGGCGGCGTGCTCTCGACGGCCGGCAACCTCGTGTTCCAGGGACGATCCGACGGGTACTTCGCAGCCTACGCGGCCGACACCGGCGCCCTACTCTGGGAGACGCCGGTCTACACCGGCATCGTGGCGGCGCCCGTGTCGTACTCCATCGACGGCGAACAGTATGTCGCCGTCCTGGCCGGCTGGGGCGGCTCGTTCACGTTGTTCACCGGTGTGCCGCGGCACCCGGGCAATGTGCTGTCCCACGGCCGCCTGCTTGCCTTCAAACTGGGCGGCCAGGCGACTCTGCCGGAGCCGGCGGTCACCTACGTCGAGATCCCGGAGCCACCCCGCATGGAAGCGAGCGGAGACACCCTCGCGGTCGGTGAGCGGCTGTATCACAAGTGGTGCACGCCGTGTCACGGAGCGAACGTGTCATCGGGCGGAGCGCTGCCCGACCTCAAGTACCTGCCGGCCGCCACGCACGCGCGCTGGGGCGCGATCGTGCGTCAGGGGGTGTACGTGGGCCTCGGCATGCCACGCTTCGATCACCTGCTCACCGAGCAGGAGTCACAAGCTATCCATGCCTACGTCGTGCGCCGCGCGCAGGAGGAGATGGCGTTCTGCGCGGCGGAAATCCCGCAGCAGTACCCGGAGTTGTTCGCAACAGGCTGCAGGAAGCCCGTCGTCACCAACCCGTAAGCCGCGCCTGGCTACTCCCCGACGACCGAGGCCAGCCGCTCGGTCGCGGCAGCGAAGTCCTCCATGAACTGGTAGACGACCGAACGTACCGACAGGGTCTCGTTCATCAACCCGACGCCCTGCCCCACGTAGTAGTTGACGAGTTGCTTCGCTCCGTCGTGCTCCGACTCGGCAAGCTTGTTGATCTTTCGGAACGCCGCACCCGCCAGTACGCCCTGCAGCGGCATGGGCAACGGCTCCGGGCAACCTTCGGCGGTCCAGGCGTCGGTCCAGGCCGAACGCAACTGCCGGGTGTACTTGCCCGTGCGGCTCCTGGAGCGCACGGTCTGACGCGAGTTCGCCGCCAGCATCTTCTCCTTGACGACGGGCAGGGTTTCCGCCTCGGCCGTCGTCAGCCAGACGGACCCGGTCCACACCCCGTCGGCGCCCATGGCCATGCAGCCGGCCATCTGTCGGCCCGTCACGATGCCGCCGGCGGCGAGCACCACCATGTCCGTGTCGCCGAGCGCTTCCAGCACCTCCGGCACCAGCACGAGCGTCGACACCTCGCCGCAGTGCCCGCCGGCTTCCGTCCCGGCCACGATGACCACGTCGACGCCCGCCTCGGCGTGCTTGATCACGTGCTCCCGCGCACCGGCCAGCGCACCCACGGCGACGCCCGCCTCGCGGGCCCGGGACATCATGAAATCCGGCGGCACGCCAAGGGCGTTCACCACCATCCTGATCGGGTGCGAAAAGGCGACGTCGAGAATGGGGCCCGCCCCGGATTCGCGCATGTTGTCGCCCACGCCGTCGCGCACCACCTCGTCCCAGAGGCCCGACGTATCGATGTCGTGATTGGCGAGGAGACTCTCGATGTAGCGCTTGTGCTCGAGGGGAATCCGGTCTTCGAGTTCCTCGCGGGTCAGCCCGCGCTCCTTGCTGTCCATGCTCGTGGGGACGAGCAGGTCGACGCCGTATGGCTTGCCGCCTACGTGTTCGTCGATCCAGTCGAGCTCGATCTCGAGCGTTTCGGGGGTGTGGCCGGCAGCGCCGAGCACGCCGAAACCCCCTGCGCTGCTGACGCCGGCCACGACGTCGCGGCAGTGGCTGAAGGCGAACAGCGGAAAGTCGATGCCGAGCAGCGCGCATGCCTTCGAGTTCATGCAAGGTCTCCTGTCGATGCGTCCGGTTAACGTACCACGGGGGCTCTCCTGAGATCAGGCCGCGGCGCGCCGCCACGTTCAGGCGAGGCGTCTGCTGCTTGTCTGCCGGCGCGCACCCGCGCTATCGTTCGACGGCCCTGTGCTTGGACTTCCGAATGGAGGAATACGCCATCGATACGACGCGATCTCGCCAGCCCCACCCGCAATACCTCGGGGCCGATGTCGCCTCGACGTCCCGGCATCGTCGTCTGCTCCGTGCCACGGCGGCGGCCCGGAGCATCGTTTCCGTGGTCCTCCTTGCCCTCGTCGTGGCGGCCTGCGGCGGCGGAGGCGGAGGCAGCGGTCCGCCGCCGCAACCCGCGCCCGCGCCGACGGACACGGACAACGACGGGACGCCGGACACGACGGATACCGACGACGACGGGGATGGCGTCGCCGACACGGACGACGCATTCCCGCTCGATGCGGACCGTACCGTCGACCCCGATGTCTTCGCGGACGTGAGCAACTACGCCGCCTCCTGCGCGGCGCCCCGCACCGGGACGGACGAAGACGGCCGGGCGTTCGGCGACCGGCAGGGATCGGCGCGGGACGAAAAGCTCTGGCTGCGTTCCTGGAGCAACGACCTCTACCTCTGGTACGACGAGATCGAGGATGTCGACCCGGTGGGCTACCCGGTGCTCGACTACTTCGAAGAGCTGCGTACGTTCGAGCGCACCCCGTCCGGCAACTACAAGGACCGGTTTCACTTTACCTACGTCACCGAAGACTGGCGCCGCCTGGCCCAATCCGGCGTCTCGGCGGGCTACGGAGCCGAGTGGACCCTGCTCTCGAGCAGCCCACCGCGGGAAGTGGCCGTCGCCTTCACGGAACCGGACTCGCCGGCCACCGACGCGGGTCTCGCACGCGGCGCGCGCGTCATTGCCATCGACGGCGTGGACATGGAGACGGGCAGCGACACCGACACGCTCAATGCGGGGCTATACCCGAGTGGGGTCGGGGAATCCCACGAATTCGTGGTCCGCGATCTCGGCGCGACCGAGACGCGCACCCTCACGCTGACGGCGGCGGAGGTCGCCGCGCAACCCGTGCAGCACGTCCAGACCCTGGAGACGGACTCCGGGCCGGTGGGTTACATGTTGTTCACCACCCACCTCGCGCCGGCGGAAGCCCAACTGGTCGACGCGATGCGGCAGTTCGAGACGGATGCCGTCACGGACCTCGTCGTGGACCTGCGCTACAACGGTGGCGGCTACCTCGACATCGCCAACCAACTGGCCTTCATGATCGCGGGACCCGCAGCGGCCGGCGGGAGAACCTTCGACGAGCTGCGTTTCAACGACAAGCACACGACCTTCAACCCGGTGACGGGCGACGCGCTGACGCCCACACCGTTTCACCAGACGACGCTCGGCTTCTCCGACGGGCTCGCGGCCGATCAGGCGCTGCCGACGGTGAATCTCGAGCGCGTCTATGTGCTGACGACCGCGGACACCTGCTCGGCGAGCGAAGCCATCATCAACGGTCTGCGCGGCATCGACGTCGAGGTCATCCAGGTAGGCACGACCACCTGCGGCAAGCCGTTCGGCTTCTATCCCGAGGACAACTGCGGCACGACCTACTTCACGATCCAGTTCCAGAGTGTCAACGCCAAGGGCTTCGGCGAGTATCCCGACGGGTTCTCACCGGCGAATCTCGGCCGCATCGAGGGCGTCGAGGTACCGGGCTGCGCAGTGGCCGACGACTTCGACCACTTCCTCGGCTCGGACGACGAGGCGATACTCGCCGCGGCGCTGGAGCACCGGGCGACGGGGACATGTCCGGCGCCCTCGGGAGTCCCGCCGCGTGCCGTCTACGCTCCCCTGCTTGCGGGCGAGACCGGCGCAGCGGAAGGCGACCACCTGTCCGCTCCTGCCCGGCTGCGTGGCGCGTGGATGCAACCCCGCGAGTAGGGACTCGGACACCCTTTGTCTCGGCCGCCGTTCGCTGCATAATGCGCCGCGTGTCGGGCAACAAATAAGGAGGTGATCTGTGATATCTACGGTTGAGGAGAGGCTGAACACGTAAGCCCTCGGCAAGCGGATTCGGCTGGGGTGCGACCGCGAGGTCGGGCCAGCTCCTAATCCGGGGTGAGGGCGCCCGTCAGGGCGCCCTCACCCAACTGTAGCGTCTCGTAGCGTCCAACCCTCGCGCTCCCGCTGCATCCCCTCAGGAAACACGTCGGTCGTGCCCTTCCCACCAGGGCTCCCGCAGGACCGTCTTCAGGATCTTCCCCGACGGATTGCGGGGAATCTCCGCCATCCACTCCACCGAGGTCGGGCACTTGTAGCCGGCGAGGTTCGCCCGGCAGTACTCCATCACGCTGCGTTCGTCGAGACGGGTATCCGTCCGCGTCACGATCGCCTTCACGGTCTCGCCCCACCGCGTCGGCCAGATTGTCGACGGACACGGCTACCTCCATGGGTCAATCGTGCGCGGCGTTGTATACCATATCGGCCATTCCGTGAAGCTCGTTCACGGCAACCACCCAGGGAAGCAGGAGAACGTCGATGAAGCTCGCAGTCGAATTTCCAAGCGTCGCGTATCGGGAAGGCGGCGCCGGCGTGGTGCGGCTCGCGCAGGGCATCGAGGAGATCGGGTACGACCAGCTCGACATGTTCGACCACGTCATCATGGGATTTCCCACCGAGACGCGCGAGGCGCCGATCTATCCGCCGAAGATGCCGATCATGGAAGCGCTCATGACCCTGAGCTTCGTGGCTTCGGCCACTTCCCGCATCGGTCTCGGCACCGAGGTGCTCGTGCTCCCGCAACGCCAGCCGGTCCTCGTCGCCAAGCAGGTGGCGACGCTCGACACGCTGTCGGGCGGGCGCGTGCGGCTCGGTGTGGGGGTCGGCTGGCAGGAGTCCGAATACGACGCGCTGGAAGAGCCCTTCGGCAACCGGGGCAAGCGCATGGACGAAGCCATCGAGTTGATGCGCGCCTACTGGGGCGACGAACGGATCGACTACACGGGCGCACACTACTCCTCGACGGCCATGGCCATGGAGCCGAAGCCACCGCAGGGGCGCGACCTCCCGGTATGGGTCGGCGGCACCGTCGAGCGGGCATTGCGCAGGGTCGGCGAACTCGGCGACGGCTGGCTTGCCAACGCCATCGCGGATGCGGCGGTCGCGCAAAAGTGTCGCGACAAGATCAGCCGCTATGCCGAAGCCGCGGGACGCGACCCGGACGCCATCGGCTACCAGCAGATGCTGGGCCTGCCGCCGCGGGACGCCACCGGCAAGGCGTTCTACGCGGACCGCGATCAGGTCGTGCGCCGCGCCGTCGAAGTCGCGGAGACGGGCTTCGGGTGGTGTGCCCTGAACGCGACCGCGATCTTCCAGGCGGGTTTCCGCAGCATCGACGCGATGCTCGACACCCTCGGGACGCTGCACGACGCGATTCGTTCGGAAACGGGCCCGTCCGACGCGTAGGCCGCCCGGCCCGGCGGACGGGTCGCGGTCACATGGAGTAGAGCGTGACGAACAGCGCCAGGACGAATCCCGGTACGAGCAACACCGCGTAGGCGACCAACGACAGCCACCACTTCACCGCCGTCAGGAAGAAGCCGTCGCCGTAGTAGCGTCGCAGTGCGATGTAGTAATAGCCGAGCAGTCCAAGCGTGAGCAGGCTGCCCACCGCATCCGCGGCCGGCGCCTCGGGCAGCAGCATCAGGACGGTGAAGACGGCGAACGCCACGGTGTGCACATGGATACCGAAGACGAGGTGCTCGACGTAGAATCGCCGCCGGCGCCGGTAAAAGACGGCCAGCAGCAGCGCGTAGACCGGTAGCGTGACGAACATGGCGATGGGCAGGTTGTCCACGAGCCGCTCGACCGCTAGCACCGGCTCGTGCATGACGTCGATGACCTGTACCGCCAGGAACCGGTCGAATCCGTCGAGCACGAACCCGTCGCCCGCGGCCGCGAGCGCTTTCGCAGACTCGTAGATCACGATCTTCAGGTAGGGCCGCCCCGGATGCGCGACTATCTCGTCGATCTTGCGTCGCTGCTCGGCGGGCAGCATCGCCTTGAGCACCTCGACATCCGCCCCTTCGCTGGCGCGGTCCAGCTCGACGTCCGCCTCGCCCCAGCGTTCCGCCGGGGGACGAAAGTCGGTGGTGACCGACAGCACGAAGAAGAAGACGAGGCTCACGAAGAGATAGAAGCGGATCGGCGACGAGTAGCTCGCACGGCGATTGCGCGAGAACTCCGCGGACAGCTCTCCCGGCCGCAGAAGCATGAGCTTCACGGTACGCAGGAAGCGCGAGTCGAGTTCCAGAGTCTCCCGAACGAACTCCCCGAGCATGAGGGGCAGCGAGCGTATGTAGTCCCGGTCGTTCTGACCGCAGCGCGCGCAATACCGGTCGGCCCGCGGGTGGCCGCAGTTCGGACAGTCCGCGAAGGTCGCGCCAGTGGCTGTCCCCTTCCCGGGGGGCTCCGGTCCCCCGCTCGTCCCCCCCTGGCTGTCGGGCGTCACGTCTGGCCGGCCGCCTCGCCCGCTGCCTCGAGCGCTGCTTCGCGGGCCTTGTTGGCGCGCGTAATGACGTACTGCTGAATGCGGTCGACGTCCGCCGCATCGAGCACATCGGCGAAGGACGCCATGCCGTTGTCGTTCAGGGTGCCGCCGAGCACGATGGCCTCGAACGTGCCGTGCGTTTCGGCACTCATCAAGCGCAGGTCCGGGATGGCGCCGGCGGACAGCAGCCCGATGCCGTGACAGCCCGAGCACAGTTCGTGGTAGAGCACGTCGCCGCGGTCGATGTCCTGCGCGGACGCGGTGACCGGCGGCTGTTCCCCGATCGTCCAGTCCCGCTCAGGCGGCACGGGCAGCTCGACATCGCCGCCGAGCGCGAACACGACCACCCGCGCATGGCTGCCGTACCTGTGCGTTGCGGTGTCGGCCACGTTGATCGAGCCGGCGCCGGTCATGACCGCAACGTACTGCACGCCATCGACGTCGTAGGTCATCGTGGGGCCGACGATGGACGTCCAGGTGTCCTGCTGCCAGAGGAGGCTGCCGTCGTCCGTGCTGCGAGCGGAGACCTTGCCCATCGCGTCACCCTGGAACACGAGCCCCGCCGCCGTCGCCACGACACCGCCGTTCCAGGCCTGCTCCTGCTCGACGGCCCACGCGGTCTCCCCGCTCAACGGGTCGAAGGCGATCAGGAAACCCTCGGGCACCGGCGGATCTTCCCACGCCTCGAGCAGCTGGTTGAGCCGCCCGTACTCGACGCCGAGGTTCGTCATGCCTTCACGGCGCTTGTACACCCCGGTCTTCTGATACTCCTCCGGCATGGCGTACAGGAACGGCAGATCGTGAGTGGTGAGATACATGAGTCCGCGCGCGCCGTCCCACGACATGGCATGCCAGTTGTGCGCGCCCGCGGCGCCCGGATGGACGAACTGCGGGTTCTCGTCATAGGCCACGTCCGGGTTCTCTACCGGGCGGCCCGATACGAGGTCAACGTGTGTCGCCCAAGTCACCGTCCCATACGGGTGCGCCCGCAGCAGCTTGCCGTCGCTGCGGTCGATCACGTAGAAAAAGCCGTTCTTGGGCGCCTGCATCAGCACCTTGCGCATCTCGCCGTCCACCTCGAGGTCCGCGAGCGTCATGTCCTGCACGGCCGTGTAGTCCCAGTTGTCGCCCGGGGTGGTCTGGTAGTACCACTGCATGACGCCGGTGTCCGCGTCCACGGCGACGATGGCCGCGAGGAACAGGTTGTCGCCGCCGCCCGGCGAGCGGATCACCCGCGTCCACGGCGAACCGTTGCCCACACCAAGGTAGACGTTGTTGAAGTCCGGGTCGTAAACGATTGAATTCCAGACCGTTCCACCCCCGCCTATCTCCCACCACTCGCCGCCTTTCCAGGTATCGGCGGCCATCTCCAGCTCCGGGTGCTCGAACGGCAGCGACGGGTCGCCCGGCACCGTGAAGAACCGCCACGCCGGCGCGCCGGTCTCGGCGTCGTACGCGGTCACGTACCCGCGCACGCCGAACTCGGCGCCGCCGTTGCCGATGTAGACCTTGCCCGCCGCCGCCCGGGGCGCGCCGGTGATGGTGTAGTTGCGGGAACGGTCGATGACGGTATCGACCTCCCACACCTCGGCGCCGCTGGCGGCATCGAGGGCGATCAACCGTCCGTCGAGGGTGGCGACGTAGACGCGGCCGCGGTACACCGCCAGACCCCGGCTGATGACTCCGCAGCAGGCCTCACGGGCGGTCTCCCCCGGCACCTCGGGATCGTACGACCAGACTTCCTCGCCCGTGGCGGCGTCGAGGGCATAGGTGATGTTCCACGGGGTCGTCGCGTACATCACGCCGTCCACAACCAGCGGGGTCGCCTCGACGGGATGCAGCGTGCCGAAATCCCTGTACCAGGCAATGCCGAGGTCGGCGACGTTCTCGCGGTTGACCTGCGTGAGTGGTGAGAACCGCTGTTCCTCGTAGGTACGCCCGTAGGTGAGCCAGGCGCCCGGCTCGTCTGTCTCGACGTTGGCGATGCGGGCGTCGTCCACCATGGCCACCGTAGGCGCCGGCCCAGCGGCGTCTCCCGTGGCATCCGGGGCCTCGTCCGGCACGGGAGGCCCGTCCTCCCCCACGAGGAATAGCAGGACGGCAACGGCGACGACGGCCACGATACCAATCACGGCGCCCCGCGCGGCCCCGACCTGTACTCTCGGTGCTCCCATGAATCCCCTCCTCCAGACGCACGCAGTTGTCGTCACGAAACATACCACCACCGCGGCGTGTGGTGGCGCACGGGGCCTCCCTCCCGCCACCGCGCGCGGTGGAAGAAGACACCGGGTGTTCGAGCAGGCGCGTCCGGTTAGGCTTCAGGCGAGCGCGGCCTGACCGCGCACGCGCGTCTGGAGAGGATCAGGCTGAGCGGCGGACGGCGCCAACGGCGCCCTCGCTTTGCCGCCTGGAGGGACACACGCACATGGCAGAAGCCGGCAAGCCCCCTTTCGGCATCAAGCTCGCTTTCGGCGTCGGCCAACTGGCCGAGGGCCTGCATAATGGCGGCTTCGGCATCTTCCTCCTGTTCTACTACAACCAGGTGCTCGGCGTGCCGGGCACCCTGGCCGGCATCGCCGTGGGAACGGCCGTCGTCCTCGATGCGTTCACCGACCCGCTGGCCGGCTCGCTCTCCGACCACTGGCACTCACGCCTGGGGCGGCGTCACCCGTTCATGTACGCCGCCATCCTGCCGCTCGCGCTGTCCTTCTTCCTGCTCTTCAACCCGCTCGTGACCGGCGACTGGGCGCTCTTCGTGTGGCTTGTCGTGTTCGCGAACGCAACGCGCACCTCGATGTCCCTCTACTTCGTCCCGCACAATGCCCTCGGGGCCGAGATGACGGATGACTTCGACGAACGCACGGCTCTCGTCGGCTACCGGACCTTTTTCGGCACGCTCGGCCACCTGTTCGCGGTCACGATCGGCTTCACGCTGTTCTTCACGGCCACCCCGGAGTTCGCGAACGGACAGCTCAACGCCGCGGCGTACCCGCCCTTCGCCACAAGTTTGTGCTGCCTGATGGCCGCGGCGATTTTCTGTTCCGCCTGGGGCACGCGGAGCGTGATTCCGTCCCTCCCGACCGCCGCCGAGCGGGTGAGCTTCCAGGCGCTGACGGTCGTGCGGCGCGTGTTCGCGGACGTCGCTGCGGCCATGCGCTGCGGCTCCTTTCGCTGGCTGTTCGCCGGCGGCCTGATCGTGTTTGTGATGGTCGGGGTCGACGGCGCGCTCAACATCTACATCTATACCTATTTCTGGGAGCTTTCTCGCGGCGACATCATCCTTGTGGTCGCCGGCTATCCCGTCGGCGTGATGATCGGCGCGACGCTCTCCGCGCGCATCTTCGCCCGCTGGGGCAAGCGGGCCGGGCTCATGTTCGGAGCGGGATCGTGGGCGTTCTGGCAAATCCTGCCCGTCGTCCTGCGCCTCGCGGGATGGTTTCCGGAGAACGCCGACGCCGTGCTCCTGCCACTGCTGGTCGGGATGCGCGTGATCCAGGGCGTCTGCACCGTCCAGGCGCCCGTCGCCACGGGGTCCATGATCGCCGACACCGTGGATGAGCACGAACTGGCCACGGGCCGGCGCCAGGAGGGCATCTTCTTCGCCGCGAGCTCATTTTCCCAGAAGGCGGCATCGGGCTGCGGTACGGTCGTCGCCGGCCTGGCCCTCGACCTCATCGACTGGCCGCGAGGCGCGCACGTGCAATCCGCGGCCGACGTACCGTCGGCAACCCTGGTCGACCTCGGGCTCCTCTATGGGCCCTACGTGGCGGCCTTCGCCGTGGTGGCGCTCTGGTGCTTCAGCCGCTACAGGCTGACCCGCGAGCGACACGAGGAGATTCTGGCCGCGCTGCAGCTGCGGCGCGCGCATTGAGGGGACGACGCACGCACCGGCGCCGAGCCGACCGGCTTCCTTCGCCGTCAGCCTCCCATGCCCCACTCCAGGCGGTACAGGGCGTACGCCAGGCCGATACCTACCAGAAAGGCACCGATGAGCTTGCCGCGATCGTGACTGTGGAAGTGAATCTCCGGCAGCAGATCGCTGAGGGATATGCACAGGAACGCGCCGGCGGCGAACGCAAGCGCCCTGCCGACGACCGCCTCTTCCGCGGGACCGAGCAGGCGCACCCCGGAGAAGGCCGCCAGCGCCGTCAGCGGCACGACGAGGGCGAAGCCGAGGTTGGCGGTGGCCCGCGCTCGGCGACTGCGACCGGCGGCCCGCATCGTGCCGACGATCGAGTAGGCGTCGAGGGGCTTGTGGATCAGGACGGCGAGGAAGACGCCAAGCCCGGCCAGGGCCGCTTCCCCTTGATGCAGGGCATCGTTGCGCATGCTGGCGCCCAGGGCCACGCCCTCGGTCACGGCATGCAGGCCGAGTCCCAGGGCGATGCCGGCCAGGCTCCCGGCAGGAGCCCCGGAGCCACCGCCCTGGGCGTCTTGAAGCGCCGTCGCCTCGCTGCTGAAGTCGTGCTGGTGGAAGTGAAAGACGTGCAACAGGAACACCATCACGATCACGCCGAACATCATCCAGACCACCGCCTGCTGCGCGACATCCGGGCCGGAGAAGTGCCGCAGGCTGTGCGGCAGCAGGTGATACATCGCGATGCCGAGAATGAAGCCCGACACCAGGCTCATGACCACCTGGGTACGGGTATGGGTCATCCTGCCGAGTGCGGACAGCCGGCCGCCGAGCAGGGACACGGCGAAGATGGCCGCCGAATACCCCGACAGCACCACGAGGGAGTTCCAGTCCACTACGGCGCGGATCGCAACACGACGTTCAAGGGCCTACACCCACCGCGGCGGACCGTTCTTGAGACGGGCGTGTACGCGTACCTGAACATCGTCCGCGAATTGCTCCTGCCAGAGGGATTCGACGTACCAGGTGGCGCCGGCATCCTGCCACTCGCTGCCACTCTGCGGCGCATCGCCTTCTCCTTCAACAACCATGTCGATGCCGGAGCCCGCAAACTCCCGGATGGCCCGCACATCTGCAGGCCGCACGTGCCCCGGCTCGCCGCGCTCGTTGCGAACCGATGCAATGATGCCCTGATACCGCACCGCGCGGGCCATGGAACGGCGGTTGGGCCACAGGCCCACCACCCAGATCGGTATCCGGGCGTCGTGGACGCGTACCGGCGGCTTGTGCGGGAAGGTCGACTCGTCGATCCGGTAGTGCTTGCCGGCGTAGGTGAAGGGTTGCCCGCGCCAGAGACCGGTGACGATGTCGAGGGACTCATCCAGCAATTCGGCGCGCCGCCGAACGTCCGTAACTTCCCCGAAGCTCCCGAATCCGGAATCCGTCGCGCCAAGCCCCACCGGGAGGATAGCGTTGCCGACCTGGCGGCGACCTGCCAGGGCCGCATGCGGGACAGCGGAGACAGCAGCGTACCGATCCTGATCGAGGACGTGGCCAACGCGGCGGCGGTCATCGATACCCAGGCGTCAACCCCCCACACGGGCTCCGAGACGAAGAAGCCGTCCCAGCCGTGCGCTTCCGCCTGCGCCGCGGCTGCCATGACCTGGCGCGCGTCTCCGACGGGCATGACAAATCCGAATCGCAACGTCGAGCCTCCAGAATTGACGGGAATGGTACCGGACTCGCCCTGGATGGCGGCCCCGGGTATGCCCATCTGTGTGGCGGCTTCGGAACCGACACACTTGCACGGAACAAATGCGTGAGTCGCCCGCGCCGGGCTTCGCGGGTGATTCGGGACGGGACGTGTAGGGGCGACCCTTGTGGTCGCCCGGGGATGTGCATGAATGCGAAAACGGGACGCCACAAGGGCGTCCCCTACAGCCCGCGCCAGGCCATGTCCGATTTCGAACGGGACGTCGCCCGCGTCGAGCTTGCGCAAGCCCTCGGCGACGGGGCGGGACAAGCCCGTCCCCTGTACGCTTCTAACCAGCTTCGCGGCGGTGCCGCGAAGCTGGGCAGAGCTGCCGGGAGCGACCACCGGTCCCCTGTGCCACGAGCACCGACGTAGGACTCGTGCCTCGGCGGTTTTCTGCCGCGATGGACGCCCAGTGAACAGTCCGCGCCTCGAGCGCCAGTACAGGGACAGGTGAGCATCGCGGCATGCCTGCAGCATCGGGGGAAGCAACGACGAGGAGGCATGATGTCTGGGTTGAACTGGTACGTCGGCGTGGACTGGGGTGGGCAGAACCACCAGGTGTGCGTGCTCGACGGCGCTGGCGCGGTGCGTGGCGAGAACGTGTTCGCGCACAGCGGGCCGGGGCTGGCGGCGATGGCGGCGTGGATCGCCGAGACGGTTGCCGCGGCGCCGTCCGAGACGGTCGGGGTGGCGATCGAGACGCCACGCGGTCCGGTGGTGGAGAGCTTGCTGGCGCACGGCCTGGCGGTGCACGCGATCAACCCGAAGCAGCTCGACCGGTTCCGCGACCGGTACTCGCCGGCGGGCGCCAAGGACGACCGCCGCGACGCGCGCGTGCTGGCCTCGGCGCTGCGCACCGACCCACAGTGCCTGCGGCGGGTACAGGCGTCCGCCCCGGTGGTCGTCGAACTGCGCGAGTGGACGCGGACCCACGACGAACTCAAAGGCGAGCGGGTGCGGCTGACCAACCGCATGCACGACCTGCTGTGGCGCTACTACCCGGCGTTCAACCAAGTGGTCGAGGACGACCTCGCGGCGCCGTGGGCGATGGCGCTGTGGAAGCGCGTACCGACGCCAGCGGCAGCGCGCGGCATGCGCCTGTCGTCGTACGACAACTTGTTGAAAAAGCACAGGGTCCAGCGCTTCGACGCAGCCACGCTGAAGGCTCGGCTGGCGCAACGGCCGCTCGACGTAGACCCGGCGTCGATGCGCGCCGCGGAGACGCACATGCGTCTGCTGACCAAGCGTCTGGCCGTGGTGGTCAAGCAACTCGCCGAGACTCAGACCCGGATCGACGCGTTCCTGGCGGAGCTCGGCGGCGCTGATCCGGCGACCACCGGCAGCGAGGATCCGCAGCCGGGGCAGGCGAAGGGGCAGCGCGACGCGACCATCCTGCGATCCATCCCGGGAGTCGGTAGGTACGTCCTCGCCACGCTGCTCGCAGAGGCGGATGATCCCCTGCGCCGACGAGACTACCACGCCCTGCGCTGCCTGGGCGGGGCGGCCCCGGTCACCAAACAGTCCGGCCGGGTTCGCATCGTGACGCGCCGCCTCGCAGTCCATGACCGGCTGCGCGATGCCCTCGGCTACTGGGCGAGCGGGGCGGTGCAGAAAGACCCGGCGTGCAAGGCGCGATACCAGGCGCTGCGCGCCCGCGGCCACGGCCACCACCGCGCGCTACGCTCGGTCGCGGACCGTCTGCTGTTCGTGGCTTGCACGATGCTGCGCGACGGCACGGTGTTCGACCCGCAGCACGCCCCGGCATGAACGGCGCGCGTAGCGCGATGCGCAACGCGCGCACGTCCCGCCCGGGCGGGACGCGCGTCGAACACGGCAACCCGCCAACCCGCCAACCCCTCGAAACACCGGAGGCAACGGCCCACTGACCATCCCAGCCAAAATACACGGAACAGCACTTGCAGAACCGTGAACAGTCCTACGGTCTTCTGTTCCGGTGTCCCGGCCTGCATTGACCCGAGCCCCATCGACTCGCACACTACCTCCCCGGCACGTGCGCCGGACTGCGCCTTCCACCGCGCGCAGTGGTGTGCGACTAACGGAGACCGAACATGATCGTCGTCCGAATATTATCGATACTGGTCGGGACCGTGATCCTCGCCGCCGGCCTATACCTGATCGGTATGCGCTTCGCGGACGGGCCGAACGCACTCGTCGCCGGGGGCCCGCTGGTTTCGGGAGAACTCGTCACCGAAGAACCCGACTGGGCCTTCGCGCGGGATGTCAGGGAGATCGAACTGCAGCTCACGACCCCGCCCCGGTCGCGGACGGTCTGGGTCGTTGAACACGACGGTGCGCTCTTCGTCCCCTGCGGCTACCGCGACTCCTGGTGGGGACGCCTGTGGAAGCAGTGGCCGCTCGAGGCACGGGAAGACCCGCGGGCCGTGGTCCGCATCGAGGGCAAGCGTTACGAGCGAACGCTGCTTCCGGTGACGGCTTCCCACCCTCAAATCGAGCCGATCCTGGCCAAGCTCGGGCAGAAGTATGGCTTTCCACCGCCACCGGCCAAGTACGCGCTCGATTCGCAGGCGATGATCCTGTTCGAACTGGCGCGCCGCATGGACCCACCTGCGCGGGCGTCCGGCTGACTGGCGAGCCCCGCATGCCCTGATTGCCCGGCGCCATGCCTGGCCCTGCTTCGGTAACATGATTCCAGGGAGGATCGAACATGAACCCACGCACCCATCTCATCGTCGGCGGTTTCCCGCCGGGCGCCTCCGCCGGTCATGACATGGACTACGCGCGCCGGTCCCTGCTCGAGTGGATCGGCGAACGGGAGGACGTCGCGACCACCGTCGCGAACGACTTCTCCGATCTCGACCGCTGGCTCGACGGCGCCAAGCTCCTGATGACGTACGTGGCGGGGCCGATCCCGAACGCCGACCAGCACGATGTCCTGCGTACCTGGCTCGAAGGCGGCGGGCGCTGGTTCGCCCTGCACGGCACCAGCGGCGGACGCGCGGCCCGCATCGAGGGCACGCGCCAGCGCAGGATGGTCAGGGAGGCCCATCACGAAACGCTCGGCTGCTTCTTCCTGAACCACCCACCGGTGTGCCGGTTCGAAGTACAGGTGACGAACGGACACCCGCTGACCGGGGGACTGCCGACATCGTTCGAGACCGTCGACGAGCTCTACCTCGTGGAGCCGATCGGCGAGAGCCGGATCCTTCTGACCACGGAACTGCCCGAAGACCCCTCCCCGCCCGGATTCGGCTTCCGATACGACGCCGATACGTCCCTGTTGCCCGACGGCAAGACGCGGGTGCTCGGCTACGTCAAGGAGATCGGCGCCGGCAGCGTGGCGTACGTCGCACTGGGCCACACCCACTCCCGACGTTCGAACTCGCAGCCGTTCGTCGACGAGTCGGTGACGTCCGACGGTGTCACGCCGTCGACCTTGCGGGGCAGTTGGGAGACGGACGAGTTCCGCACGCTGGTACGCAACGCGATCTCCTGGGGCGTGGGATAGCTCCCGCGCACCCGGATGCCGACGCTCCGCGGCGCGTCGGCGCCCCCCGCGCTCAACCGTAGGCCTGCGCCGGAAGCCAGGTCACGATCTCGCGCCAATGGAAGATGATCCCGAGCCCCACCAACTGGATCACGATGAAGAGAATGACCCCGCGGTAGATCACCGGCAGGTCGACATCCGGCGGCGCAACGCCGCGCAGGTCAACGCACCTCCTCGCCAGGAGGTCGCACGGCGAGGCTCGCGACGATTCCTACCAGGAACGCCACGACCACGGCGAGCACCACCGAGCGTGCGGAAAACACCTTGCGAACTGCGCGCTTGTCAGGGTTCAGGCAAGCATGCGATGGGTCGGCGCACAGAGCGCATCCACCGCCAGGCCGTGCGGACAGGCACCTGCACACGGCTGTCCCGTGCAGCCAAGGCAGGCGCTCGCGTTCACATCCAGCTTCGCGTACTCCTCGCGGGCGAAACGCGGGTCGCCGTAGTCCGTCGCGTACATGCGGGTGCGCATGACGTCGGGTATCGGCACCCCGTAAGGGCAGGCCCCTTCGCACTCCGCACAGGCATGACGACAGTAGGTCGCGCCGTTCAGCACGGCATAGCGCTCGAGCAGCGCGAGATCCTCGCTGGTGACGCCCCGGGTACCCGATGCGCCGAGATACTCGTCAATGCGCTCCTCGGAGTTCATCGTGATGATCAGCCCGTGCACATGGTCGTCGGACAGCACCCAGCGAAACGCCGCCTGGGCGAACGTCGCCTCGCCCCGCTCGAAGGACCGCATGTCGTTCAGCCGCGCGCCCATCAGCGTCTTCATGACTACCACACCGACGTCCCTCTCCCGCGCCTTCGCGAGCGCACGCGGCAGCGCCGGTTGCAGGGCCACGTAGTCGAACGACCGCGTGAGGCTCTGATAGAAGGAGGGATCCTGGCCGAAGTTGTAGGCGACGAGCACGACATCGACCATGTCCTCGTCAAAGGCGTAATCGAGGCAATCGATCAGCCGCCCGCCGTGGCCAGACATGCCGACGAAGCGAATCTTGCCCTGCTCCTTCGCCCGCGCGGCGAACTCGTGCCACTCGGGGTTCTGCAACCGCGCCACGTCGTTGACCGCGTGATTGAAGTAGACGTCGATGTAGTCCGTGCGCAGGCGCCGCAGCGACGTCTCCAGAGACTGCATCAGGGAATCCCGGTCCCGGTTGGCGCGCGCCATGGTCTTGGACACCAGCACGATCTCCTGCCGGTGGCCCTCGAGCGCGCGTCCCATGGCGTTCTCGGACGCGCCCCCCGTGTAGCCTTCGGCAGTGTCGAAGTAGTTCACGCCCTTGTCGAGGGCGTGCCGCACGAGGTCTTCGCCCCCGCGACGCAGACGCGCGGAACCGAAGGAGATGTCGGAGATCTCGAGGCCGGTACGACCGAGCCGGGTGTAGCGCCGCACTTCGCCAGCGGGGCGGGCCGCGTCCGGCGGCGAGGTCCCAGCGGCCGCCAGCAGCGGTGCGACGCCCGCCAGCGCCCCCAAACGCAACACGTCGCGACGGCCCAGTCTCGTCATGGCAGTTCCCCTCGGCCTGTGTCCCCCGAGCCCACCGCAACGGGCGACCCGAGGAGTGACCCCGGACCGGCTCGGCCCCGGGAGACATTTTGACGGACAGCTTACGCGTGCGCCGTGGGACTGTCATCTTCCGGCCGCGCGGTGCGCGCCCGGCGCGGCTCAGGGCGCCGTCGCCCTCCGGCGGGGACGGCGCACGCGCGTCACCACGAACAGCGCCAACGCCGCCACGCCGATCGACGGGCCGGAGGGCGTGTCCCAGTTCGCCGAGGCGAGCAATCCGCCGACGACCGCAACCACCCCGGCCACCGCCGCGCCGACCGCCATCTTCTCCGGGCTCGTTGCGAAACGCCGAACTGTCGCGGCAGGAATCACCAGCAGGGCAACGATCAGGAGGACGCCCACGATCTTGATCGCTACGGCAATCACGGCCGCGACCAGCAGCCCGAACATCAGGCGTGCCCGGTCGGGGCGCAGCCCCGCGACGGTCGCGAGCTCCTCGCTGACCGTGGCGGCCAGCAGGGGCCGCCACAACCATGCGAGGACACCCAGGGCCACCGCCCCGCCGGCCCAGATCAGGGCGAGGTCGAGCCGCGACACGGCCAGGATGTCCCCGAACAGGAGCGCCGCCAGGTCGAGGCGCATGTTGGGAAGAACGACAGCGTGACCAGGCCCAGCGCGAGGCCACCGTGCGCCAGGAGGCCCAGGAGACTGTCCGTCGGCAGCGTGTCGCGCCGTTCCAGATGGAACATCACGGCAACGACCACGGAGGCGGTCGCGAAGATGCCGATGGCCAGATGCAGATCCGTCAGGATGGCGAACGCCACACCCAGCAGGGCGGAGTGGGCAATCGTCTCGCCAAAGTACGCCAGGCGACGCCAGACGACGAAACAGCCCGCCGGGCCGGTCACCAGCGCGAGGCCGACCCCCGCCAGCAGCGCACGCACCAGGAAGTCGTCGAGCATGACCGGGCTAAACCCTCGTCCCGCCCGGACGTCCGCCGACCAGGTCCGGGTCGCGGCCGATGCCGGCCCGTTCGTCGTACTCGTGCGGCACGAGGACGCAGAAGTCGTCGCCGGTCTCCATGGCCAGCTTGAGGTCGTGCGATATGCACAGGATCCCGCAATCGAGTTCCCTGCGAATGCCCTCTCTCTGTTCCTGCAGCACCTCCGCGCCAGCGACATCGATGCCCTGCCCCGGTTCGTCGAGGACCAGCAGGTCGGGCCGGTGCAGCAGGGCGCGAGCCAGCAGCAGGCGCTGGAACTCGCCGCCGGACAGCGTCGTGACAGGCGGGTCGCCGAGTCGTTCGAGGCCAACGGCCGCCAGGGCGGCATCGATCTCCTCGCCGGGAAAGCGACCGGTGAGCGTCACCAGGCGACGCACGCTCAAGGGCAGCGTGGGGGTCAGGGGCCAGACGCTGCGGAACATACCCCACCGCCAGCGACGGCGC
The DNA here is from genome assembly GCA_965248075.1 of Candidatus Azotimanducaceae bacterium. Taxonomy (GTDB): domain Bacteria; phylum Pseudomonadota; class Gammaproteobacteria; order Pseudomonadales; family Azotimanducaceae; genus VXNE01. Next base: position 28,217 of record CBDFIL010000003.1, read on the forward strand.
GCTCGATGCTGCCCTCGTCGATCTCGAGCAGCCCCAGCACCGCCTTCGCGCAGGTCGACTTGCCGGCGCCGTTGCCGCCAATCACGTAGACCAGTTGGCCGCGCAGAACCTGGAGGTCGACATGACGGATGATCCAGCGGTCTGCCCGGCGCACGCCAACATCCCGCACGCGAACGAGCGGTCCCGGATCGGTGGGTTGCGACTCTTCCATCTCGAGGCCAGCCGAGGCGGTGTGGGCGGCACCGGCCCCACCGGAAGGAGGGTCCGTCTCCGCATCGGGAGCGACGCTGCCGCACACCCGTGTCTGGCGGTCCCGCTCCCGTGCATCCGTTGATCTGCTGTCGCCAGCCAGTGTACAAGGTCCCGAACACCGCCACCAAGACGATCCATGGAAGCTCCCACGCAGCGCCCACGCACCTCCGGCATCGCCGGGTTCCTCGTTTGCGTTCTCGCCGGCGTGCTCGCCGCTCCGGCGCTGGGCGAGCCCATCCGGGTGGTCGCCTCCATCAAGCCCGTGCACTCCCTGGTCAGTGCCGTGATGGCCGGCGTCGGCGAACCACACCTCATCATGCGGGGCGCGACCTCGCCGCACGATTTCAGCCTGCGTCCCTCCGACGCAGGCAGGATCCAGGAGGCGCACGTTGTCTTCCTCGTGGCCGAGTCCCTCGAGACGTCCCTCGCCGGACCGATCGACACGCTTGCGGCGGACGCCCACGTCGTCGAACTGGCCGAGGCGGACGGCCTCGTCCGCCGGCCGCTACGCGCCGGCGCCACCTTTGAGGCCCACGATCATGGAGGCCACGGCGACGACGCGGATCAGGACCGCGAACCAGGTCACCACGAGGACGGGGACTCCGGAGCCGTCGAGGACGAACACCATGGCGACGACCATGACGAGCACGAAGCGCCGGCCTCAGGCGACCACGAAGACGATGACCACGGTTCCTTCGACCTGCACGTCTGGCTCGACCCGCACAACGCCGTCGCGATGACGTACGCGATCGCCGCAACGCTATCGACTGCCGACCCCGAGAACATGGACGCCTACGGGGCGAATGCGGCCGCTTTTGCCGCCCGGCTCGACGACCTGACCCAACGCATCGCCACGCAGACGGCTGCCGTGCGCGGGCAACCCTTCATCGTGTTCCACGACGCGTACCGACATTTCGAGGATCGGTTCGGTCTCACGGCCGCCGGGTCGGCCGTGGTCGGCGCCGACCGGTCCCCGGGGGTGCGACGCATTGCCGAACTGCGCGGCAAGGTGCGCGAACTCGGTGTGCGCTGCGTGCTTGCCGAACCGCAGTTCGACGGTCGCCTCATCGAGGTCATCGTCGAGGGCTCCGATGCGCGCACGGGCCTTGTCGACCCGCTCGGTGCAACCCTCGAGAGCGGTCCCGAACTCTACTTCACGCTGCCGGGCGACATGGCCACCTCGTTCGCGGAGTGCCTCTCGTCGTCTTGATGCACGTAATCCCTCCCGGGCCCGAATCCCATACACCGATAATCTCTACATTACCTCACATTACTTCCATAACTATTTGCTTTTATTATATACTCTAGAGCGCACCGGCCCGACCCCGGTAACGTCCCGGAACCGCGTTCCCATACGCGAATTTCGCTCTCGATGGATAGGAAGGGCCGTTGATGGCACACACCGGGGGACACGGAACCCGGGTTTGCGGTACGGCGCCTCGCCCTACCCCGCTCCGGGTGGCGCGGCGTCCTCTTCCAGGGTCTTCGTTCAGTCAGTCCCCACGCGGGGCCGTCATGTCCCGAGTGGGCGCCCCCCCGCGCCACCGCTCCAGGAATTCCTCCGAGGTGTTGACGTGGGGATACGGCTCGGCGGGCTCCTCGACCCCCAGGGCCGCGCACAATGGCCCCCATCCGTCCCTGCCGTCGAAGACGACCAGCCGCTCGGGAGGCACCTCCCGATACACCCGGGCCACGTTGGCCTCATACACCGCGATGGCGTTGCGGCGATCCTCGAGGTCGCCCCCGAACGTGCCGTCGACAATGACCTCTTTGGCCATGACAAGACGTTCCCGGATATCCGCGTCGTCCGATTGCATGCCGTCGTGCATGGAGCGGAAGATGGTCCGCCAGGCGCTCGCGAACCAGCTGTCCCCATCCCGCACGGTGAGGACGATCTTCGCGTCGGGATACACCTCCATCAGCCGGGGCCAGAAGGCCGCCGTGGGCCAGTCCACCGCCGCGGCATAGCCTTCGAAGAGCTCGTCCCAGGGCGCCTCGCCGCGCCATGCGGCACGCCAGAGCCCGACGTGCGACGGGTTCACCGCAACTTCGGCCATGTGGTAGCACTTCGAGAAACCCAGCGTCTCGAGCGCCTGCTTCAGCGAAAACGTGCCGGTGCGTCCGAACCCGGCTCCAATCACACGCAATGTCATGCTGGCGTCTCCAGTCTGGCGGGGTCCTCGCCGAACAGCGCGACGAGGCACGCGTGGACGTCGGGACAGGCGCGCCGCAGCAGCGTCGGCGCGGTAAAGAAGGTCTCCACGGCCACCGAGAAGAACTCCGCCGGACTCTCCGTCGCATAGTCGTCGATCAGGGGCTCCTCGCCCCGCTCCACCATGGCGCAGAGATTCTCATAGGCCACGGAGAAGGCCGTGGACCACCGCGCCACCTCCATGCCCGGGCGCAGTGGCGGCAGGCCGTTGTGGTCGCCCGTCAGCTCGTCGAGCTTGTGCGCGAACTCATGCAGGACGACGTTCCCCGGAAAGGCCTCCGGTTCGCGCCACGGACGCGCTTCGTCCCAGGCAAGCACGATCGCGCCGCCGTACATCGCTTCCCCGTCCAGTTCCTCGTAACCGGTATGCAGGATGCCGTCCTCGTCCATCGACTCGCGCTCCGCGACGAAGCCCCCCGCGTACAGGACGACGGTCCGACAGGCCCGCAGGTACTCGTAGCCGAGGTGCAACACCAGTCGACACGCCTGCGCGGCCACCGCCACGCGCACGTAGTCGGTCACCTCGAAGTCGCGGGCTCCGAAGAAGCGCTTCTCGGCCAGAAAACGGGTCACGAGGACCCGCAGACGGTCCACCTCGGGTGCCGTCAGCCCGTCGCAGAGAGGAAGCTCTCCCACCACCCGCCCCCATAGCGCGTCGGAAATGGCGTAGCGCCGCCGACGGCGCGCGTCGATCCACTCCGACAGCCGGTTACGAATCGGCGTCCTTCCCGAAGAGCGCGTCGAGCCTTGCGCGGGCTTCCTCTTCTTTCGAAAGCGGTCCCGGCGACCGCCCGCTGCCGTCTTCGGAATCGGCGTCCGCGCGCTCGCCGAACAGCGCGTCCAGGCGCGATTTCGCACCGTCGCGCTGCGTGCCGATGACGGATCGGTAGGCTGCGGAGACCGGACGGAAGTAGTCGCAGAAGTTGGCCGTCTCCTTGTGCACGGGCGGGTCCGTCCGGTCGTGTTCGCACTGATCGTCGAGGCGCGGTGCGAAGTGCCGGCACAGCCGGCAGCAGTGCAGGTCCTCGAAACACGCCGGACAGTTCGCATGGCGGCTGATGGGCCGGGGGATCTCCGCAAGCGAAGCCCCGCAATTCCAGCAGACGATCTCGGCCACCGACGTCACTCCCGGTGATGGTCCCGGGCGAGAGTATTGAGAAGCCGATGCCCGCAGGTCAACGGCCGCGGCGCCAGTGCGCCGTCACGCTCACCCACCCATCTCGGCCATCGCCTGTCGATGCAGCCCCTCGCTGGCTGCAGCGATCACCATGACACCGCCCCTCGGCGTTCGCCCCGCGAGGTCCGTGACGATGCCGCCCGCCCCGCGCACGATGGGGACCAGGGGCAGGATGTCATACGGCTGCAACCGGTCCTCGACCACGAGGTCCACGAGCCCGTGCGCGAGCAGGCAATAGTTGTAGCAGTCTCCCCCGTACCGCATCATCCGGACCCGCGCGGCCAGGGCTTCGAAGCGCGACAGCGTGGCGCCCCGGAACATCGAGGGGTGCGTCGCCACGAGAACGGCTTCGCTCAGGGCCGCATCCACGCGCACTTCGATCCGCTTGCGCTCGCCCCCACGCGTGACCCACGCGCTCTCACCGTTGCCGGAGAACGTCTCCCCGACAACCGGCTGGTGCATGAGTCCGCCGACCGGTTCCCCATCCCGAAGGAGGCCGAGCAGACAACCCCAGACCGGCAGTCCCATGACGAACGCGCGGGTGCCGTCGATCGGGTCGACGATCCAGCTCCAGGCAGAGGAACCGCTCGTGGCGCCGTATTCCTCGCCGACGACGCCGTGATCCGGGTAGCGCTCGCCAATACGCTCGCGGATGCGAGCTTCCACCCCACGGTCCGCCTCGGTCACCGGATCGAAGCCGTCGTCACCCTGCTTCTTGGCGATGACGACCTGGTGTCGGAAGTACCTGGCCGCGATTGCGCCGGCTTCGGCCACTACCTCGTGGCCGAAACGCAGCAACTCGTCGATCCCCGACGTGCTCATATGGACTCCACTCCCCCGCGCCCGGGGGTCCGGCGCAGGCTACCGGAGGCCGAGGCGCGCCCGCAATGCCGCCGGAGCCCCGTCGGGCACAAGGATGCAACCGACCAGCCGGGGATGCCGCGCTTCACCGAGGACGGGAGCCGGCAAGCCCGCTCGGGGCAGCACGAGACCCGCATTGAATTCCCCCCCGCCTTCGAGTTCGACGTTGTCCGCCCAGGTGTCGCCGCGCCGCATGGGCAGGGGCGCGGGCCGTTCGTTCAGGTACCCATGGACCGCCTGCAGGTCCCCGGGGTACACGGCGTCGATCACCCAACGCGTCCGGTCGATGACGGCCGGGTCGGTCATCCGCCCCCGCTGACCCCACGCCACGATGGCGTCCGTCAGGCGGTCCGCTCCGGTCCCGACAATGCCGACGTCCTTCTCGTACCCATGGTGGTAGCTCATCAGGATGGTGTCGTGCAGGTCCGCGAGGTCCTCGAACTGCGACGAGTAGCTGTAGAAGTCCACGGCTCCGTCCAGGGCAAAGGCATCGATCACGTCGTCGGGCCGCAGCGCCTCCTGCGTGCCGGTCGCAACAGCGCCCCGGAAGAAGACCATCGCAAGTTGCCGCATGGTCTGCGAGCGCAGCGGATACCGCGCCGAGAGACGCGAAGACGGCCACTGCGCGGGTTGCTGAAGGACGGCCTCGTACGCGGTCTGGTTGAGGTCCAGGCCGTCGATGCGTGACGCCTCCATGAAGTCGGCCGCGTGGGACAACTCGTGGTAGAGCAGGAAGGCCACGAACGGCAGCAGCCGCTCCGCCCGCGTGGTGCCGCCCGCCCCCGAGCTCCATGAGACGTTGTTGCGCACGTAGCGCCACAGCACGCGCAACGGGATGCTCCGGCCGAAGCCGCTGCGAAAGTCCGGTTCCCGGGTCACGACGGCCTGTTCCTCCGGCGTCCTCCAGAAGTAGCCCGCGTCCAGGTAGATCGCCCCGGTGTCCAGCCGGTAGTGCGCGGGCCGGATGTCGCTCGCGATGACGACAGCCGTGAGGGAGCGCGCCAGGAGCCGCACGTCCGCCGGGAGCCGCTCAAGGGTCTCCCGAAGGCTATCTCCCATCCAGCGATGGGAGACCAGTACACGCGTCATCACGTCGTCGACCGTCGGCGCCGCGAACTCCGTTCCGAGGAACGACAGGCGCTCGAGCATGCAGTTCCCTTCGCCGTCGCCGCCCGCGTACGTGCACGCCCGCAACGCGTCCGCGTACGGACCGCTCTGAACGTACGGCACGGTGTAGGCGACCTGCGGGTCGTCGCGGACGTTCACCTCGAAGACGACCTCCGCGGTACCGCCGAGATCGTCCGTGACGACGAGCCGCACCGGATAGACGCCGGGATCGTCGAACGTGTGTTCCCCCGTCACGCCGTCCGCCGCGGCCACGCCAGCGAAGTCCCAGTCGAACGAGACGATCTCGCCGTCCTCGTCGGCCGAGAGCGAGGCGTCGAACGTCACGGCGACCGGCGCCTCTCCGTCGACGGGATTTGCCACGATGCGGGCCATGGGGAGTATGTTCACGACCAGTTCGTCCGTGGCGCTCGCCTCCACGCCATCGTCGTCGGTGACGGTCAGGCGGACCTGGTAGGAGCCGGATTCCCCGTAGGTGTGTTCCACGCTCCGCCCCGTCCCGGTGATCCCGGTGCCGAAGTCCCATGCGTAGCTCGTGATCGACCCGTCCGGGTCCCGGGAGGCCGAGGCATCGAACGTCACGACCAGCGGCGGCGGACCGCCCGAAGGCGTCGCGGAGAAACTCGCCGTGGGCGGGCGATTGGGCGCAGAGCCGCCGCCACCACCCCCGCAACCGACGACAACGAATGCCGCACAGAGCGGCACACAGGGAAGGACTCGAATCAGGCAGCGCATACCGCATACCTCATGGCAACGCCCCCTCCCACCTCGAGCGAGGCAATCAGAGAAGAACTCTATCAGATGTATTCCCAATGCAGTGCGCAGTGCGAGTCGTCCGGGAAGGCGCAGTACCCGCCCGTTCCGAGACGGCACACAAGCATTCAGTTCCACGGAGTTTCGCGCCACGATACCTGGATCTCATAGGTATCGAGGAAGGTCGTTTCACTGCGGACCGTGAACGTGTTGCCGCGCCAGTCGAAGCTGTGGACCCCGCCAGGCATCACCACAGGTCGGGCGGTCGTGGTTGCAGCCGACCACCGTTTGATCGACCATGACGCCTTGCCGCCTGCCCGCCGGGAGATGTGGTTACGAACTTCGGGCAGGCGACAAGCGGACTATTCAAAGGCGCGCGGAAACGACATGACGGTTCGTGCTGGGCAAGTGACCTTGGAGGCCGGCGAGCACACCGGTATGAAGCGGAGCCGACTTGTTCGCGGCCGGGGCTGACGATCGCGCGCGGACCACTGCGCACGCGTACCTGTTCCTCACTCTCACATCGATCTGTTTCGGCGCCAACATGACGTTCGCGAAACTGCTTGTGGGCGAGGCGTCGCCCATGGTGGTGGTGGCGCTGCGCTGGCTTCTGGTAGTGGCGTTGCTGGTGGCGTTCAACACGAAGACCCTGGTCCGTGATTGGCCGAATCTGAAGCCGCACCTCGGATTTCTGTTTGCCATGGGCGCCCTCGGGTTTGCCGCTTTCAACGGCCTGTTCTACACCGCCGCCCACCACACGACGGCAATCAACATGGGCATCATTCAAGGCATGATGCCGGCGTTCGTTTTGGTTGGAGCGTTGACCGCATACCGGACGCCGGCGCGGAAGCTGCAGTGGGTAGGCGCCGGCGTGACGTTGGTTGGAGTCGCCGTCGTGGCATCTGCGGGTGACGCCGAGCGCTTGCTTCGACTGCGCATCAACAATGGGGACATGCTCGTGGTGCTTGGCACTATGCTCTACGCCGGATACACGGTGGGGTTGCGGCGGCGGCCGGCGTCGACGGCACTCGGATTGTTTACCGTGCTCGCGGCAGCGGCGTTTCTTGCGTCGTTGCCGATGGTGGTGGCGGAAGCTTGGCTCGGCGAATTTCAGGCGCCGACACTGCGAGGCTGGGGTGTGGTCGCGTTGGTGGCACTGTTCCCGTCGTTTCTCGCCCAGATCATGTTCATTCGGGGCGTGGAGATCATCGGGCCGGGTCGCGCGGGGATATTCGTCAATCTCGTACCCGTCTTCGGGGCGATGATCGCGGTGACATACCTGGGCGAGGACTTCCACGTCTATCACGGCCTTGCCCTGGCACTCGTGCTCGGTGGCATCTGGCTCGCCGAGCGCGGCGTGGAAGCCGCATCCGGGCAGAGCGTCAGGACAGCCTCGTAAGGACGCCGTCCAGGCTTCCGAACTCCCGCCCGTATCCGCAGTCGGCAGGGTTGGTCGCGCCAGCGTCGGATCGGTGGGAGATCCCTTACGCCACGTGGGCAGGTTGCCACCGCCGCTACAATGGCAGCGGTTTGATCGAACTCCACGACGAGGACCCTCCCATGAGCCGAGATGGCGGCGCCGGACACGGCGTACCGGAGGAACGCAAGCGGGCATGGGGCGAGAAGTACGAGCCACGTTACTCGGGCGTTGCGACGTTCATGCGTCGCCCGCTCCGCGAAGATCCGGCGGAGTGGGACGGCATCGACATCGGCATCGTCGGGGTGCCGTTTGACGGCGGGGTGACCAACCGTCCGGGCGCCCGCCACGGCCCGCGGCACCTGCGCGACCAGTCCACGCTGATGGGCATGGTGTGCCATCAGACCGGGGTGCGCCCTTACGATCTCGCCAACGTGGCCGACCTCGGGGACGTACCCATCGAGGGCGTCTACCGGCTCGACGATGCGATCGCGGACATCGAGCGCCACTACGACCGGGTCGCGGCAGCCGGCCTCCTGCCCCTCACCGCCGGTGGCGATCACTCCATCACCCTGCCGATCATGCGCGCGCTCGCCCGCGCCCAGGGACAACCCCTTGGCCTCGTCCACTTCGATGCCCACTGCGACACCGGCCCGGAGCTGTTCGGCCACAAGCATCATCACGGCGGGCCGTTCAAAGTGGCGGTGGAGGACGGTGCGCTCGATCCGAAACGCACCATTCAGATCGGCATCCGCGGTCCGGCCGAGCCGCTGTGGGCGTTCAGCTACGAGTCCGGCATGACCGTCATCCACATCGAGGATCTGTACACGATGGGCATCCTGGCGGTCGTCGAGAAGGCACGCGCGATTGCGGGTAACGGACCGATATACCTGAGCTTCGACGTCGACGGTCTCGACCCGGTGTTCGCTCCGGGCACGGGAACGCCCGAGGTCGGCGGCTTCACCACCTACGAGGCGCAGCAGATGCTGCGGGGCCTGCGCGGTCTCGACATCGTCGCCGGCGATGTCGTCGAGGTGTCGCCGCCCTTCGACCCCTCGGGCACGACCGGGCTTACCGGCGCCCAGATGATGTTCGAGATCCTGTGCCTGCTCGCGGAGACCGTGGGGCGGCGAAGCGCGCCCGATGCTTCCGGACCAGACCAGGGGTTTGACAAGACCTGATATCAGTGCCACCGTTCGGTGCTGATATCAGTACCGGCAAGACCATGCGCTACGTCACCATGACCGAACTCAAGCAACACGCCAGTCGCATCCTGGACGAGAAGAAACCGACCGCCATCCTGCGCAACAGCAAGGTGGAAGGCTATTACGTCCCCGCCGAGTCCCTGGCCTTCGACGCGATGGACGACGCCCGGGTAACGGAACTGACACGGTCGATCCTCGAAACGCGATCGGAGGTGCTCGCCTACCTTGCGAAGCGATGATCGCGTTCCCGACCGAGCAGCAGATCGTCGACCTGCATGAGCACCTGCTGGCCAGACATAGTGGATTGCCCGGATCCCGCGACGGCACATCGGTCGGCGCCATACTCGGTCGAGTCCAGATGAACCTGGCCTACCGGTTTGAAAACCCGAGCGTCGCACAGGTCGCAGCCTTGACGGTGTACGCGTTCACGGTCGGTCATCCATTCAACGATGCAAACAAACGCACGGCCCTGGCCGTGGGTGATCTGATCCTGCTGATGAACGACGGGAACACCATCGCCTCCGCGCATCAGATCGAGCTGGCGAACCTGATCATCGAGCTTGCCGCTGGCAACGTCGATCAGGACACCTTCATGGACAGATATGTGGGGATGCTGGAGCGAGGCGACCAGGATTTTTCGCCCCGGTAACCGGCGCACTGACGCGCCGGGAACAGAAGACCGTAGGGACGGGCTTGTCCCGTCCCGTCGCCAGGGGCTTGCGCAGGCTCGACACGGGCGACCGCAAGGGTCGCCCCTGTACCATTCCCAACGCTGCGTGCCGAGAGGCGCGCAGCGGGCATGCTGCCGGGAGCGACCGAGTCGCCCCCTGTGCCCCGAGCACCTGCGTAGGACTAGCCCGGATCGCTCACCGATTTACTATCTTGGGACACACTAGTGACACTTTGGAAGGGGTTCCCGGATAACGATTACATTGGGGCATGGATCGATGTGTTTTGTTCGCCGTCGTGGCTGTTTGAAGGCGCCACGGAGCCGTGTTCGAGTTCGTATGAGCGCGATCGGGGTCGTCGAGGCGAGCGTTGCCCTCGGCGTCGTGCCGATCACTACGGGGTCGCGATGAGGAGCGCGATCGGGGCCGTCACGATGGATGCCACAACGGTTCTCGACGCAGGTTAGCGAGCACCCTGGCGAGCACCTCGGCGTACGGATGGGCGTTCGGGAACGACAGCCACACGCGTCGCGCCGTGATCCGGATCCGCACCGCGACCTTCAGCAGCTTCAGCCGCAGCGTGCCGCACTGGGCGCGGGCCAGTTCGGTGCCGCGGGCACCGAGGCGCCGTAGCGCATGCAGCAACACGTAGGCGAACGACGAGAAGTACAGGCGTAGTTGGTTGGCCCGCATCTGGTGCGCGCTGGTGCGGTCGGCGAACAGGTCGAGTTGCTGCTCCTTGATCCGGTTCTCCATGTCTCCGCGCACGCAGTAGAGCTTCTCATACAGGACGCTTGGCGGACGCCTTGCGGCGCGCCAGACTGGTCACCACGAAGCGCGGGTTCGCCCCCTTCGACAGATGCTCCGCCTTGCCCACTACGCGCCGCGTACGGCTCCACGACTTGCGCGTGCGATAGTCGAAGTCCCGGTAGCGCCGCGCCGGCTTGCCGGTGCGCCCATGCACCGTACGAGCCTCGTGCAACGCGCAGCCCAAGGCGCGCACCAGGCGGGCGTTGCGGGCCAGTCCGAGCACGTAGTCCACGTCGTGCTCCTCGCACCAACTCATGATCGCGTCGCGGCAGAAGCCCGCGTCGCCGCGGATGACGATGCGCGTCTTCGGCCAGTGCCGGCGCAACTGGCTGACGATCGGCTGCAGCTCATCGACCGCACCCGCCGCCGCGTCCCGGTCCGACGGCCGCAGCCGCGCGCACAGCAGATGTCCGCCGCAGAAGATGTACAGCGGCAGGTAGCAGTAGCACCGGTAGTAACCGTGGAAGAACCGACCCTCCTGGTCGCCATGCAGTGGATCGTCCGTCGCGTCCAGGTCCAGCCAGATCTCCCGCGGCGCCTTGGCGTGCGACTCCATGAACAACCCTACCAACAGGTCGTCGAGCGCCTCCGGCTGCGACACGATGCGCTTGTAGCGATGCGCCGCCGCCTGCTCGGGAACGCCCAGCTCCAGACGGTTCAGCGTGCTCGAACTCGCCAGCGCCGCGCCCCGGTCGCGATCCCGCACCCGATCCGCGCCGGTCGGGTCCGTCTTGCCCGCCAGCAGCGACAGCAGCGCGTCGCGGCGCAGTTCGTCGTGATCGTTCAGATCTTCGTAGCCCAGCGCCATCGCGTACACGCGCTGCGCCAACAGCGTCCGCACGTCGTGCTCCACGCTCAACGGATTACGGTGATCGACGAAACAACTGGCTAACCGCTCCGTCAGACCGATGCGCTGGTCTACCTCCCGAAGCAACAACCCCCCGCCGTCGGAACTCATCCGACCACCGTCGAATCGCCCCGTCACCAAGCGTCTTCCCAAGGCGTGAAACTGGAGCTGTTCGCCGCTACACTCTGTATCCAAGGCTGCTTCCTCTTCGCTAGGCGTAAACGATTGATTGCACAACCTTTATGCCATAGGAAGCAGCCTTCTTCCACCCCTTCGGTGAGATATTCGGGCTAGTGCCCCGGCGGTTTTGCCACGGTGGATGCCCAGTGAAGAGTTTGCGCCTTGAGCGCCAGTACAGGGACCGGCAGGCACCGTGGCGCGCCCGAACTGGTGACTACAAGGAGGCAACATGGCACAACTACAGTGGTTCGTTGGGGTGGACTGGGGATCGCGTACGCACCACGTGTGCATCCTCGACGGTGCGGGAGGGGTTCGCAAGGAACGTGCGTTCGCGCATGGCGGTGCGGGCTTGGCGGCGATGGTGGCGTGCATCGCGGACAGCACCGCGAACGCAGCGGCGGAGACGGTCGGCGTAGCGATCGAGACGCCGCGCGGGCCGGTCGTGGAAAGCCTGCTGGCGCACGGTCTGGCGGTGCACTCGATCAATCCCAAGCAACTGGATCGGTTCCGCGATCGCCACTCGCCGGCGGGCGCGAAGGATGACCGCCGCGACGCGTGGGTGCTGGCGGCGGCGCTGCGCAGCGATCCGGACGCCTTCCACCAGGTGGAAGCGACCGATCCGCTCATCGTCGAACTGCGCGAGTGGTCGCGCATCGCCGAGGAGCTCAAGCGCGAGCGCGTGCGGCTCAGCAACCAGATGCGCGAGCAGCTGTGGCGCTACTACCCGCAGTTCAACGAGACCGTGAAAGATCTCGCCAAGACTACACCGTGGTCGGGGAGGGCAGCCTGGTCCGCATTGTGCGCATCCCGGACCACCTCGCCGACCGTCTCGAGGAGCGCCGCCTCGAAGCTCGAAGAGTATCTCGCCGGACGCCGCGCGCTCGGCACCAGGCTGGAAGCGTCGGGACGCCAGTTGGAGCGCCTCATCGCGTTCGCCGGACGACACCAGGCCGCCTTCGTCACCACCGGACTCGCGCTGCGATGGGCCACTGAGCCGCGCCGGGCGCAACCCGCCCAATGGGCGAAGCGCCTCGGCCTTACGTGGAACGCGAGCTGGACGTGGCGCCGACGCGCAATTCAAGACGGATCCGCGCCAGCGACAGGGCTGTGTTGCGAGACCTCGAACGGGAACGGCCGGTCGATGTCCGAGCGGCGCGGCGGGAGATCGAGCGCGTCTTCGAACGCCCGCCCATGGAAAAGGTGGCGGGATGGGCGAACGGGGCGGATTTCCGGGTGATCGTCGGCGAGCGGGTGTACTGCTGTCGCGGGGACACCGTGACCACGTTCTACCGCGAGACGTCAAAGGGGCGGCCCAGCGTTGGCCGGCGGTGCGAGTGAGCGTGAGGGCGCCGTCTACCGTCACCTGTCTTGGCGGCTGTCGGACGGAGCGGAACCGGTAGGCGAAGGCGGCGCGGCGCTGTCGCGTCAAGTAGTGGCCAGGGGTGTCTCCGAACGATCACGGTCTAACGTGCCATCGCGGGAGTTCGACAGGGATTACGCTTGACGTAACGCGTATCGGAGGCTACGCTCGAAGAGCAACCGCCGAATGAAACGGATGGACCTTGATTGTCGGCTTCACGGACAAGAGAACGGAGGCCTTCTACCACGGCCAAAGGGTCGCCGCCTTCTCCGGCTTTGCGCGCGCCGCATCGCGCAAACTCGACCAGCTCGACGCGGCCACCGGACTGCGCGACCTGTCACGGCCAAGGAACCGGCTCGATAGGCTGAAGGGGCGTCGCAAAGGTCAATGGAGCATCCGTATCAACCAGTGGCGAGTCTGCTTCGTGTGGCCGGACAGGAGCCCCGGCCCGGCTGACGTTCAGATCATTGACTACCACTGAGAACGGGAGAGATGTCATGACGCGCGAGCCCATTCATCCCGGCGAGACACTGCGGGAGGACCTAGATGCGCTCGGAATGAGCGCGGCGGAGTTGGCGCGGCGGATCGAAGTGCCGGTGAACCGCATAACGGAAATCCTGAATGGCCGCCGTGCGGTCACGGGCGACACCGCCCTCCGGCTCGGCCGGTTCTTCGGGACGTCGGGCGAGTTCTGGCTCAACCTGCAGAAGCTGTACGAGTTGAGACGAGCGGAAGGCGAGCGCGGTGCCGAGATCGGACGTTTGCCAACGCTGGCGGACGATGGTCGACTGTCGGCGTCGCGTTGATTCTGGGGAGCCGCGGCGGGCGATTAAAGGATTCCGAAGGCAACGCCCGCCGGAAGTTCAGCGCCAAAGTCGTGGTGCCCATGTCTCAAGATGGCGCTCGAACGCGCAGGGAGCACCACTTCAAGTCTCGCAAGATCGTGGTACGAATTGGGGTACGAGAGTTATAACCTATTGTATTTCAAGTATTATTGGTGGAGGGCTTGCAGCCTTCACGCAATCCACACTCTCTTTGCACGGACATGCGTAAGGCGTTGATTGTCAAAGTCTTACGAGCGCCAACCGATGACTTGCCGTGTTCCCGGTGGTGGAAGTCATTTTGACCCCGATTTCCCCGCCGGTCGAGAAATCATCGAACTTGACGGTTAACTCCAATTTCCGCCCCCGGTCAAGAGAGCTCCAGCTCGGACCTTGCGGTCAGAATGCTCGGATCGTCGTTCCGCACACTGTTCACCCTGGTGCTCCCCTTGCGCAACCCTCTTCATAACCACTCACCGGTCGGCTCAGGAGAATAAACCATTAGGTTTGAAGGAGTTACGGAATTCAGGTCGTGCCGAAAAAGCGGAAGCCCAATTGTCACCGAATTCCCTCTTTCCGATCCAGCAAATTCGAGGCGGAAGCGTTGTCACGCACATTTCCGTCCTTCCGGTCAAGAATGCCCCCTCTCCAACGTCGGAGCCAGGATATCCGGGTCGTCGTTCACCCTGGTGCTGACGGCGGGCCGCTCGTAGTAGGGACCGGCAGGGGGTTCACCCACTGCTCGGGGTCAGCTCCTCAGAAGGGGATCGACATTCGCACCAGCACCGCTAGATCAGCCGTACCCGTTCTGTTCTCCCGCCTCTTGGCTTCCATTTCCAACATTGATGGCAGCGCCAGCTTCGAGCGTCGGGGCAGGCTCCAAGCGGTGCCCAAGACCAACTCCCGACCCTGTCCGGACCATCGCAGCCGGCTATAGGGCGTCAGCAAACCCGGTACGCCCGGCGCCTTCATGCCGGCGTAGGCCACCTCGCTTTCCATCCGGTACTGGGCGCCCATCCTCGTCGCCCCCATCCCCGCCGGGCGCATGACAGCATCCGCGTTGTCCCACAGCGTCGTCCGCCCGCCGCCGTCCTGACCCCACGAGGACGTCACCGACGCCCTGAACCCGCGTTGCTTCTCGCCCGGGTCCCAGCTCGCCTGTACGCCCAACCCCCTGTCCCGATAGTCGCTTTCATGCACCACCAGCACCCGGCCGTGCAGCGCCACGTCCAGTCCATGGTTCGCGTCCAGGTACCCCAGACGGAAACCGGTTTCCACGCCGGCACCGCGATCCGCATCGCCCCCGTCCCAGCGTCCGCCGCCCTCCAGCTTCAGACTCAGCGATCGCCCCGCTGACAGCGGCCTATCGTACACCCACTCCAGCATCAACCGCGCCCGGTGGGCCTCGCCTCGCACCTTCGCAATGTCTTCGGAGGCCTCGGTCTCCAGTTGCGCCGTGAAGACGTCGGCACGCAGGGCCAACTCATTGCAGGGCCGGCTGCACAGCATCGCCCTCACGCCTCCGGCGAGCATCCGAAAGTCGGCATCGAAGTCGTGCGTCCGACCCGGCTCTTTGACATCCACTTGCCCTTGTCCCAAGCCGCCAATGCCCCACATGCTCACCCGTTCGTTCGGCTGCCAGTACAGATAGGGATGAAAGGTGTTCAGATCACTTTCCAACACCCCATCGACCCCATCGTCGGTGTAATCCATGTCCCCCCAGCTGCGCATCAACGACAGCCCGGCCAGCATCTTGTCGTTGGCATAGAGATCCAGCCCCACGTGCGCGGCGTCGAGGCGGCCGCGATAGTTCATTCCGAGCCGATCCAGGTCTCCGTTGAAGTGCTGCAGGTCCCCCTGACCCCACAACACCGGCACCCAACTCGTGCCCCTCCCCTGCTCCTGCTTGCCCAGAGGCATCTCGAAGGAGGTTCCTGCGAGGCTGAACCCCTGATCCCTCACCCCCGAATATTCGGTCAGTCCCGATCTCAGCGACGAGTTCCCGGTCCGCGAACCCTGGAACCGATCCTGACCGTAACCTGACTGCCCTCCCAACCCCACCATCGGGCCGGTCCCACTCGGTCCCATGCCGGAGCCGGTCGAGACGCCCACATCGCCCTGGCCGTAGCCGAACAGGCCCGCTAATCCACCCACCGAGACGTTCTGCAGCCACGCTCCCTGCACGCCACTTTCCCGATCTCCCGACTCCCCACTCGATCCCATCGCTACGCGGGCTCCGGCCGCGCCCTCAGCGCTTGGCACCACCGGGCCTTCGGCGTTTCTCCTGCCGGCACCCTCGAGGCTCTCGCTGCCTATCCGCTGCGATTCTCCCTGACCCAGACCCGTGACGCTATGGTCGCTTCCCGGCTGCACTGTCGGCACCGCTCCTCCGGCTGCCCCCAGCCGACTCCATTGCCGATGCCGCTCAAAGCGACCCTCAATGGCCGTCAGTGCACTCTCCCCCACCGACCGCGCGACCACCGACAGCGCCACCTCCAGCGTTTGTGAGAACTGCCCCGCCGTCCGCCGCTGCCTGAAGTTCACTGTTGTCTGCCAGATCTCTCCTCCACTCGCCGCCTCCGGCAACTCTCCAAAGCTCAGCACAATCCCCTCCCCAGGATCGTTCACTTCATCCGCCAGAACCTCGACGGAAATCGTCCCCTCACTCTCGCCTTCCTCAAACACCACCGACGCCGGCACGCCGCTATAGTCCTCGGGCGCCGTCCCGCCTTGGAGCGCCACCACCAGCGGCACTTCCACCCGCCGGTCCGCCGTCGGCGACATCTTCACCTCGATGTCGGCCTGCTGGCCTTCCCTGATCCGGTACTCTGCCTGCCCAAAGCTCACCTCGAGCTCCACCAGTCCTTTGTCCTCGAGCGTCACTGTCGCCACGGCCGGCTCCCCTGCCAGTACTATCTCCGGCAGTTCCCCAAATCCCAGCTCCACCGTCTCGTCGTCCCCGTCCCCGTCATGGTTGGCCTCTATCGTGAACGTCTGTTCCGTTTCCTCGGCTGGGAAGGTCAGCCTGCCGGTGCCCTCCTGGGCATCCCACTCCCCCAAACCATCTAGGGCATAGTCGGTGACTTCCGTCGTCTCCGGCCGCGTCACCCGGATCGGGATCGCCAGTTCCCCGTCCCAGCCCTGGATCAGCTTCACCGTCACCGTCACCGCTCCCCCCCCTTCGGTTGCCGTGTAGTCCTCCTCCTGGTAGCTCACCACCAGCTTGGCTTCTACTTCGAAAGGCTCCGCCGCCCGGTTGCCGTTGCCGGCCCCGTCCTCGGCCATGTCCTCGGGGACCTCCACCACGACGACCTGCCCCGCCTCAGCCGGCTTGATCGTGGCTCGATACTCACTCGATGACACCTCGGTGAAGTCCGCCACCATCCCGTTGCTGACCTGGATATCTTCCGGCTCAAAGCCTTCCACCGGCTCCGAGAAGGTGATCGTCACTTCGAACGCCGCCAATCCCACCGGCTCCGCCGGTCCTTCGATCGTTACCTCCGGCCGCTCCAGATCCCCCTCGATCACCAGAGGCTCCGCCGCCCGGTTGCCGTTGCCGGCCCCGTCCTCAGCGACGTCCGCCGCAACCTCCACGGTCACCGCACCGCTCGCAGAGGGGGTGATCTCGGCTGTGTAGCTCGTCCCCGACCCGTTGAAGCTGCTTACCGTCCCATTCGTCACCGTGATCTCGCTCTGTTCGAAACCCGTCACCGCCTCGCTAAAGGTGATCGTCACTTCGAACGCGCCGCCCACGGGCCCGGGGGCATCGCTGGTGATCTCCACTTCCGGTCCCGTAAGGTCCGCCTCGATCACCAGAGGCTCCGCCGCTCGGTTGCGGTTGCCGGCTCCGTCCCGGGCCACGTTCGATCCCACCTCCACCCTGACCTCACCGGTTGCTTCCGGAGTGATCGTCACCGTGTAAGTCCGTGAGGACACTCTGTTGAAATTCGACGCCGTCCCGTTGCTCACACCAATATCCGTGAGGGTGAAGCCAAGCACGCCCTCGGAAAAGCGGATCGTCACCTCGAAGGCACCGCCCACCGGGGCCGACGCCTCCGTCTGAATCTCTACCCGCGGTCTGGTCTCGTCCCCGGCCCGAGGCCGAAGGACCTCGATGGTGTAGGTCCTCATGGTTGTGGCGTCCTCTGCCGTCACTACGACTGCGATGGTTGTCGTCTCACCCTCGATCAGATCGATTTCGCTGCTCGCACTCCCACTGGTAACCAGCGTGCCGTTGACCGCCACCGTCGCGCCGGCGTGCTCCGTGGCCGGCGTCACCGTCACCCTGTCCACGGCGTTCCCGACGTCGACTCTATAGTCCGTGGTGCCCACGGCGAACACCGGCGTCAGCGTCCCCGATGAGATGGTCAGTCCTGACAGGTTCGCGTTGTCGCTGAGCGGTCGGGTCACGTCGATGGTGGTGGTCTGGGTGGGCGTCCCGTCCGCGGCCGTCACCGCCACCGTGATGCGGGTCACGTCATTCTCGGTCAGGGCAATGTCGTCGCTGGCAGTCCCACTGTCCACCAGCGCGCCGTTCACCGTCACCGTCGCTTGGGCGTCTGCCGTCGTCGGCGTCACCTGCACACTGTCTGTAAGGGCCTCCACGCGGACGGCGTAGCTCGTGGTCGTCGCGGAGAAATCCGGCATCAGCGCCCCCTGCGAGATCGTCAGGTTCGACAGGTTCGCGTTGGTGCCGCTGCCAAGGATCTCCACGGCCACCTCTACGTTGCTCGTGTCGAACCCGTCCGTGACGGCGTAGCTAAACGTGTCGGTGCCGGTGACGTTGGCGTTGGGCGTATAGGTGACGGTGGTGTTGTTGGGGTTGATCGCGGCGGTCCCCTTGCTCGGGGCCGTCGGGAACCCCACCTCGACCACGCGGAGGGTAGTCCCCGGGTCCACGTCCGAGTCGTTTTCCAACACGCCAATGACGACGGGAATGTCCTCGCTGGTCTCGGCGTTGTCAGTCACCGCCACCGGCGGGTCGTTCACGGCATTCACGTCAATGGTGATGGTGTATGCCTTGTCGCTGTCGTCCGTGCCGTCACTGACCTTGAAGTTGAACGTCGCGAAAGCGGCGCCGAAGGCGTTGGTTGGCGGAGTGTACGTGAGAGTGCCGAGCTCGTCCTTCGTCACCTGGAGGGGTGGGCTGACGCTGGCGATGGGTGTGTCGCCAACCGACATCGTCCCCTGGTTCGACCCGGGCAGTGAGGTGATCTTCACGTGCCCCAGCGTGGCGCCGGCGTCGACGTCCGAGAAGGCGAAGTCCGCCTCACCAAAGGTGTACGAAAAATCCTCGTCGGTGGACACCGTCTTATCGGAACTCGTGAGGGGGTCGTTCACGGCATTCACGTTAATGGTGATGGTGTATGCCATGTCGCTATCGGCCACGCCGTCATTGACCTTGAAGGCGAACGTCGCGAAAGCGGCGCCGTTGGCGTTGGCCGGCGGGGTGTACGTGAGATTGCCGCCATCGAGCCCGGTCTTTGTCACCTGCCTGGGCGTGGTGACACCGGTGATGGCCGTGCCGCCAACCGACAGCGTCCCCTGGTTCGGCCCGGGCAGTGCGGTGATCTTCACGTGCCCCAGTGTGGCGCCGGATTTGACGCTCGCGAAGCCGAAGTCGTCCTCCTTAAAGATATACGCCGTGTCCTCGTCGATGGACACCGTCTTGGCGGAAGCCGTGGGGGCGTCGTTGACCGGCGTGGCGGTCGTGGTGGCTGCCAAGCCGCGACCGGAAGCGTTCTCGGCACGCACCGCAAACGTGTACAGGGTGCCGTTGAGCAGTCCGGTCACGGTGGTGGTGGTAGTGCTCGCACCGCTGTCGCTGATGTCGGTGAAGGACGTGCCATTGTCGATGCTGACCTGGTACTTGGTGATCGTGGGGTTGTTCGGATCGTCCCAGGACAGCGTGGCCTGGCTGTTACTCGGCGTGGCCGAGAGGTTCGTCGGGGCGTCCGGCGAGGCCACCACCGGCGTGGCATCCACGGTGGCTGGCCAACTGCTGTCCGCGGAGCCCTGTGCGGAGTCCTGTGTCGCCAGCACCGTGAAGGTGTAAGCGGTGCCATTGGCCAACGAGTCAATGGCAGCGATTGTCTTCGACCCCGAACCGGCCGACACGCTCACCGAGCTGCCGCCCGAGACGTCTACCCGATAATCGGTGATCCCGGGGTTCCTGTCCCACTCCAGGAAGACCCGGCTGCTGTCCGGCGTCGCCACCAAATTGGCCGGCGCGGGCCACAGTGGCGTGGCAGTCGCGGTGGATGCCGCGCCGTAACCCCACCAGTTCACCCCGCGCACCGCCAGCGTGTACCCGGTGCCGTTGGTCAGACCGGTCACGGTGGTGGTGGTCGTGCTCTTACTGCTGTCGCTGATGTCGGTGAAGGTCGTGCCATTGTCGATGCTGACCTGGTACTTGTAGATCGAGTCGTCGCCCGGATCGCTCCAGGACAGAGTGGTCTGGCGGTCGTCACCCGCGGTGGCCGTGAGGTTGTCCGGGGCCGGCATGGACACCGGTCTGGCCGTCACGGTGGGCGATTCCTTGCCGTGCAGCGCCCGCACGCTGAAGGTGTACAGGATGCCGTTGGTCAGTGGATAAACGATGTCGGTCGTCGTCGAACCCGATCTGCGAGGAAGGAATTTGGTTCTATCCACGATGTCGCTGCCTCTGGCATAGGTAAAATAATCGCCGATGCCGGCGTGGCCGTTATTCCACTCCAGGGTGACCCGACCCTGGCCCGCCGTCGCCACCAAACCGGTCGGCGCGGGCCACAGTGGAGTGGCCGTCACGGTGGATTCCACGCCGTCATCGGTATTATTCACCGCACGCACCGCAAACGTGTACTGGGTGCCGTTGGTCAGACCGGTCACGGTGTAGCTGGTCGTGGTGTCATCGCTGCCGCTGATGACGCTGAAGGAGCCACCGTCGGTGCTGTACTCGTACTCGTCGATTGTGCTGTCGCCCGGATCGTCCCAGGTAAGACCGATCCGTCTGTCACCCACCTCGGCCTCGAGCTTCGTCGGGGCGGCCGGCACCGGTGCAGGCGTGGCGGTCACGGTGGATGCCGCGCCGTTACCGCCAGCGTTCACCGCCCGCACCCTAAACGTGTACTCGGTGCCGTTGGTCAGGCCGGTCACGGTGTAGCTGGTCGTGGTGTCACCGCTGTTGGGGATGTCGGTCCAACTGCCGTAGGTCCCCGTGTCTGTTTTCCGGCGATACTGGTACTTCGTGATGGTGTTGTTGGCCGGATTGGCCCAGGACAGAGTGACCTGGCCGTCATCCGGCGCGGCCGAGAGGTTCATTGGGGCGGCCGGGGTGCGAATTTGCCCATTGACCCTGATTTGTAACACAGTGAAATTAATCGAACTCCACACGGTTGAGCCCGGGGCGCGCAGGTGGCGTTCATTCCTGATGCTCCACCCGATGGCCGAAGCGGAATCTTGGAGGGTAGATATCGTATTGTCCCATTGGGGGTAACTAGCACTGCCGTTAGGCGCGAAAACCATTTGCACGAAGTATTGGGTGTTTGCACTCAGACTGGCACCGGCAGGGGCGGTGAACGTTCGGAGTCCCGCCGCCACGTTGGCCGGGTTGTTCAAGGTATATAACGTATTGCCCCCCGGATCGCCCGATCCGTCGTCACCCCTCACCGTTACCGTCAGGGTTCCGCTACCCGGAGCCACGCCTACGCCCAACTCGATACTTGTCAAGGAGTAGCCCAGTGTATTCTGGCCCGTGGTGAACCCCTGAGCATGATCATTGGGATTTACGGAAGTCTGACCGGCGTTAGATTGGCCCGTGTTGCTCACGAGCACGGTCTGGGCGTGCGCTGGCGCCGGAAAGCCAAGCATCAGCGTCGCGGCGGCGAGGAATACGCCGATGATTGTCAGCCGCGGGTCTTTGCTCCGCATCACGCCCTGAATATCTGAGCGGTCCAATGCGCGACGACCCCTACAATGAGCGGTCCGGTCAGGATTTTTCTTCGCAGATTGGCGCGTCAACAAAGTTGGGGGCCATCCTTGTTCTGTTTCAGCCATTGTACAGCGTTGTTGTATGGATCATCCCGAAGGCCGAAGGATGCCTTATCATCGTGTTTTTCAACACAGAGGATAACCTGGATGCCACATAGGTTCAACGCAGCGCGACGGCACAAGTTTGATAAGGCGCAGTACCGGGTGATCCACTGGGCGGAATATAACGAGAGCCTGCGCCAGCGGGGTGATCTGACGATCTGGGTCAGTGATGAGGCTCAAAGTGTGTGGAGCGCGCCGCGCCGCACGTCACGGGGTGGCCAGCGGAGATACTCGAATTTGGCGATCGAGATATGCCTGACGCTGCGCACGGCGTATCGGCTTGGTTCTGGTAGAGCTGGGCCTCACGCCAGCCGAGCGAGAGCGCCTGGTCGCGGATCGCGTCGACCTCGGGGATGGCCGACGACCGGACGGGCTGTGTGAAAGCCCAGTCGCCGTCCTCCGGGAAGCGGTACGGCGGGGCGGCCGGAGGGGACGTCTTCGGTGGAGGTGGTGCGTCAGTCGGCTGACCATCGACGGGGTCGAGCCGCGGCGGCGCATAGCGCTTCGGATCGAGCGACTGGATGGCCGAACGGAGCACCTCTTCTGCCAGGTGCTCCATCGCCCAGGCGTGGATGACGTTAAACTGAGTGCGGAGCGCGTCGGAGCTATGGTCGAATCTGGTGTACGGATGAGTTGAGCGTGCGGCGTGTCTCTGCTGAAATCGAGTTTGCGATTTCACGGTTTCGGCAAGAGGAGCACACCGCACATGAGCAACGATAATGTGGTTTCGCTGGCGGCGCCAGCATCGGTTTCCGATCCGCTCACGGATCTTCTTCGCGTCGGCGCGCGGCGGCTGATCGAGGCGGCGGTGTCGGTGGAGTTCGGGGAGTATCTGTCGGCGTTCGAGGAAGAGAAGTTGCCAGACGGTCGGCGCCGGGTGGTGCGCAACGGTCATCTTCCGGAACGGCAGATTCTGACGGGGATCGGCGCGGTGGACGTTCGGGTGCCGAAGGCGCGCAGCCGGTCGGGATCGCAGGAGCCGTTCCGCTCATCGCTGGTGCCGCCGTACGTGCGCCGCAGCGCAAGCGTCGATGCGGCGATTCCGTGGCTGTACCTGCACGGGGTATCGACGGGTCAGATGCGCGCGGCGGTGTCGGCGCTGGTGGGCGAGGAAGCGGCCCGCGGGTTTGTCGGCGAACGTGGTGAGCCGACTCAAGCGGGTGTGGGATGAGGAGTGGGACGAGGAGTATCGGGAGTGGTGCCGGCGCGATCTTGCCGACGACTGGGTGTACGTCTGGGCGGACGGTATCCACAGTGGCCTGCGCGGTGACGACGGGCGCCTGTGCGTGCTGGTGGTGATCGGCGTAAACGCCCGTGGCGACAAGCACTTCCTGGCCATCGAGGACGGGGTTCGGGAGTCCACGCAGAGCTGGCGCGAGGTTCTCCTGGGGATGCAGCAGCGCGGCTTCACGCGGCCGGCGAAGCTGGCGGTGGGTGACGGTGCGCTGGGCTTCTGGTCGGCGCTGTCGGAGGTCTATCCGCAGACCCGCAGCCAGCGCTGCTGGATGCACAAGACCGGCAACGTCCTCAACTACCTGCCGAATGTCCAGGCGCATCGCTGGCGCGATGCGTTGGCGAAGGCGAAGCAGGGCCTGCAGGAGATCTGGATGGCCGAGACCCGCGCCCAGGCCGAGCGCGCGTTCGACGACTGGATCGAACGCTACGAAGACAAGTACCCCAAGGCCACCGCGTGCCTGGCGCGTGATCGCGAGCAGCTGCTGGCCTTCTACGACTTCCCCGCCGCGCACTGGGCGCATCTGCGCACGACCAACGTGATCGAGTCGGCGTTCGCCACCATCCGCCATCGGAGCTCGCGGGCGAAGGGCTGCGTCACCCGCCGCACAATGCTCTCGATGATCTACAAGATGGGCATGAGTGCGGAGACGTCCTGGCGGCGGCTACGCGGCTTCCGTCAGCTCGGCAAGGTGATCGAGGGCGTGAAGTTCCACGACGGTATCGAGCTCACCGAGGACAGCAGGGCCGTCGCATGACCAACCCTCCGTACACCAGATTTGACAATAGCTCCAGGAGAACCCGTCCGGACCCTAGCCCAACCCAAAAAAACACCTTGCAGAAAGGTGAAGAGTCCTACACCCGGTGCTCTCCGAGCCCGAGCGCCACGTCAAAGCGCCATAAGCCATTGCGGACCAGGAGTTCCTCGTCCTCCGCGAGTACGTAGCCCGTATCCACGAGTTCACACGCCGCCTGCCGCACGCGCGCCGCGTAGGCTTCCCGTCCTCCGTAGCGGCGCTCGAGCGTCCCGGAGTCGAGGAATCGCGTGAACCCCGCGAATGCGGCCGCCTGCCGGGGAGCGCCCTGCTCCGGATGGCGCGGATTCCAGCCGGTGTGCACGCCCACGGGAACCGTGATGTCCGGCAGGCGCACGCCGGCGATCTCATTCAGGCCCGGCCCCACCGCCGAGACCAGGCGCGGGCGCGCGGCGCCCCGTCGGGCCGGGAAGCGGCACACGCCGCGCGCGGCCTCCGGCCCGAGATCCAGGGCGTACAGGCCGCCGAGCTGTTCGGGGTCGAGCGTCTCGATGCCGAGTTCGGACTCGAATCGCGAGAGCACACTGTCGCGCTCGACCAGGGTGTCGTCGGCCAGGCGCGGCACGGCGCTCGGCGGGGGCTCGCGACCGGCGGCCACCCAGCGGTCCAGGTTGATCAGGGCGGCGCGCACGAGAGGCGAGTGATCGACGACATTGAACGTGTACCGCGTCCGGATACCGGTGAGGGGGAACTCATCCGTCGGCGGCAGGACACCATTGATGTGGTGTGTCCCGGCAAAGGCGTAGCGGCGTTCGTCGGGATGCTCCGGGAGGTCGCCGCTGCCGTCCGCGACCGTGTGTATCAGGGCCGCGTCGCCACGCCAGTACTCCCAGGAGGTGTTCGTGAAGAAGACCTTCGGCATGGCCTGCTCGCGGTCGAACAGGCCGGCCGCCGCATCCGTCTCCTCGTCACGCGTCGCCACGCCGGCAAAGGGAAAGGTCTGACCCGGTCCCGGGGTGCCGAGGCTCGATGGCTGCGCGAAGCGATGGTTGAAGTCCCCGCGCTGCCCGCCGGCGATGTGCGCAAGGATGCCGTCGAAGACCCGGCCCTCGGCTTCGTCCCGGTTCAATCCGAGGTACAGGAAGTGGCGCAGGACACGGCCGGTCTGGCTGGCTCCGAACGCGTGCACGCGCGGGAATCCGCCGGACAGCGGACTGCGGTCGTCCCCGGCGCGCAACGCCGCCGCCGCATCGCGCAGGGCCAGGAGTCCCGTGCCCACCACCGGTGCGCCCTCGGCCGTGTAGACGAGCGTGTAGACCGCCCCCGCACGCAGCCCGCCCGGACGGTAGATGGCGGCGCCGTCCGGCACCACGCGGCCGTCGCGCTCCCGTGCGAAGCGCCAGGAGTCTCTCGGCAGAAGCTCGGCTTGTGCGTTGTCGTCGCGCTGCACGAAGAGCCGCGCATCGCGGTCGTCGAGGTCCGCCGGCGGGTAGGCGACGTCCCCGAGTTGGCCGAAGTCGTACCAGGGAGTATCCCTCTGCGGCTGGATGCGGCACACGGCGTCGCCTCGCAGGGGCTGTCCGTCCCGCTCGGCGTATGGCGCGTCGAAGCGCACCCCTTCCCGAACGTCCCACTGCCAGCCGATGCAGGCGAGCGCAAAGCCCTGCCGGAACAGGAAGCCGTCGCCCGGCGCGCACGGGTCCGCCAGCAGGTCCATCGGCTGCGCGCGGTTGAATTGCGAGAACCCGAGGCGGCGCCCCCGGTTGGGCACATCCACCAGGAGGGACCTGGCCGAACCGGATTCCGGTGCGACCAGGGTGAAGTCCCCGGCGAAGTGCACACGCCCATCACGACCGCGCGGGGCGAGGTCCAGGTCGACGATACGGCTGTTCGCCGGATGGAGTGGGTCCACGGCATACTCGATACGTCCTTCGATGCACTCGAACGGGCCGAAATCGCCGAATTCGCGCCCGTCGGCATAGGGCTTCCTCGAGCGGATCTCGAAGCGGGTCGCGGTCATGTTCGGGGGTCCTGGCTGGGGCGCCGCAACGATGCGTCAACTCGCGCGTCTATGTTTCGAGCAGGCTGATGGGATCCTGTCCGAGCTGCAAGCAGCCCAGTATGCCGCCCTCGACCGAGTAACCGATCAGCCGCTGCAACTCGCGCGGGAAATCACGAGCGACTTCCGGGGGCCACATGAGTTGCTGGTTGGTCTCGCCTCGCAACCACCCGAGGCAGTAGCCCACCAGAAGACTCCGGCGAACGCGATCGTCCGTCTGGTTTGCGCCGCCACCGTGCAGCGTGGCTCCGTCAAAGAGCACGAAGGACCCCGGAGGCGCTTCCACGACCGACGCCATCTCCGATTCGAGCCCACTCGGGTGTGCATACGCTTCCCAGCCCTCTCCGAACCGGGTCTCTTTCTCGCCGTCTTCTTCAGGATCGAAATATCTTGCCTCTGGCCAGAGATGGCTTCCGAGTACGACTCGAGTCGATCCGGTTTCGACCGCAAAGTCGGATAGCGGAAACATCACCGCGACCCCCATCGGAATGCGCCGACCTGGCATCTTCCAAAGTACATTGTCCCGGTGCAGAGGCTGGGCGACCTCGCCTGGGTGGATCTCGAGTGCCATGACCTGATGAATGAGAACGGAAGTGCAGTGTTTCTTGAGATGGGCATCGATGATTTCCATCATCCGAGGCTGCGCGACCAGTTGTGCAATCACTTCCGGTGCCCTGGCAAGGATTTCGGATCGACGCTTGGTGAGACCGCCCAGAATTTTCTTCACCTCGTCGTCGATGAAATGTTCCATGTCCGTAGAGGCCATGAGCGAGGCGAGTGTGTCCAGCGTGCTCTCGATCACGTCAGGTGCGAATGCGTCCGTCACGCAGACGACGCCGTCCCGATCGAATACTCGTTTGATCTCTTCCAGGGAGGCCGACACAGGTACCTGCTCGACGCGTCCGCCGATCTCTGCGGTGGCACTCGTGTTCATCAGCTCGGTTCTTTCGTCCGCCAGGGGCTGTGACATGGGTTTCTCCATTCCGGTGAAAGCCCGGCAAGTCGAGATTTCTTCCTTCATTATCTGAAAATTTGCGGGACAAATCAGGACCCCGAGAGACGTGCTTCCGCCCCAGGGCGCTGACCGTCAGAATGGCTTCCTGCGTCCCATCAGCGTCTCGTCCCAGCGCCGCTCCGACAGGAAGCGGATCGCCCGGGTGGTCGCCGCCGCCGTGCCGATGCGCACCAGCGTCTCCGCCAGGACGGCGGACACGTAGCCATTACTCCCGCCGAGTGCACTCACCGCGATGTGTTCCATCGCGCCGACATCCGCGTCCACGCCATTGCTGACCGCATTCAGCAGGACGAGCGCCGCATTCAGGCGGACCTGATCCTCGGCCACCCAGCCGCGCATCACCTGGCGTTCCTGCCACGCGGGGTTGCTCACCCGGAGCAGTCGTTCGATCTTCAGCAGCGCCGGATTCAGGCCATGGCCGATGGCTCCGAGCGCATCGAGTGCCTGCCGCACCACCTGCTGGTGGGGATCGTCCAGGAGATGCACCACTGCCGGGATGGACTCCCGCGCCGGCGCGCCGATCTCGCCAAGTGCAAAGGCAGCGTTGATCCGCATCCACGGATCGTCATGATCGAGCAACGCGACCAGGGCCGGAATCGCCGTGGCGCCGCACGCGGCCAGTGCGTACGCGGCGTCTTCCATGACCACCGCCCGTTCGTTCCAGCGCAACGGGTACCCGCGTATGTCGTCCCGCGGTACGGGCTCGCCGGCGTCGTCCCTGGCCAGGATGCGTGCATGCCGCTCCTGATCGGCCCCGGTGCGAAGTGCATCGGCCAGGCGTCCCACCTCCCCCGTCGCGGCCGTCGCATAGATTCTCTCCAGGCGCTCCGGCTGGCTTGCCGACGCTCCGAAGTCCACTGCCGAGGGTACGCCGTCGACCCGCTCGGTCACGGGCTGCGCCGCGGTACCGCGCATCCAGTTCCAGACATACGACCAGGTCCTGGGCAGGTCGTAGTCCGGAATGCACCGTTCCGGCCGCTGCCACCCGCTTGCCACGTTGCGCCAGGTCGGGGCCGTCGGGTGCCGGGTGCGGGCGAAGACGAACTTGACCATGTACCGGGTACGGTCGGTGAAGTTGGGAAAACCTGCGTGCACCATGTCGAAGTGGAGCAGCAGAAAGGTCCCGGCGCGAACCTCATTCAGCACCACCCCACCCGGCGCCACCGGATGGGCGAACAGGTGGCTGCCGGCCTTGAACCGTGTCGGCCCCATGGCGATCGGCGTGTCGTGCGGGAAGTAGAACCCGATCAGGTGACGCGGGACGTGATGCCGCGCACGGGCCAGCGGACTCTGCGCGTCCTGGTGCCACCCCGACCCGGCCATCGACCCCTTCCCCATCGGCGGGGCGTCGATCTCCGGGTCGAGCGCCAGGGCACGGTCCGGCTGCGGCGCGCTCGTGTGCACCGCCCGGTGCGGATGCAGGTAGTAGTCCGGACCCGCCAGGGACACCAGTGCGCCCCGCACCACCGGGCAGTCGAGCACCTCGTGCATGCGCGGCACACGCGCCAGGATGTTGTTGCCGTACCAGGTTTCCTGCTCGCATGCGAAGCGCAGCAGCCGGTCGACCTCCCGGTGCACCCCGGGGTCGACGTCCGGCGTCAGGCGCAGGAAGCCGTTGGCGATGAACTCCCGCACCGCCGCATCGTCGAGGAGCTTCGCATCGCGCAGGCTGCGTTCGGCCACGCTGGCGACCCCGTCACTCCATCGCCAGCGAGGCGAAGATATCGGCGACCCGTTCGTCGTCGTAGCCAAGGATCTCCTGCAGCACATGCACGTTGTGCTCACCGAGTTCCGGTGCCGCACGGGTGACGCTTGCGGGGGTCCGCGACAGGACGAAGCGACTGTTCTCCACCACCATTTCTCCGGTCGCGGTGTGCGGCAGCGCCAGGAAGTGGCGTCGATGGCGAAGCTGGGGGTCGTCCACACTCTCCTGGCTGTTCTGCACGACGTGTGCGGCGACCCCGGCGCCGATCAGGAGCGATTCGATCTCGGCCTCCGCTCGCGTGCGGGTCCAGGCCCCGATCATCGCGTCGAGTTCGTCGGCCCGGTCGAGGCGCCCCGCGGCGGTCGCGAGAGCGGGATCCGCAGCAGCGCCGTCGAACCCCATGGCCGCACACAGCGCGCGCCACGCGGCATCGGACTGGCAGGCGATCGCCACCCAGCGATCCTCGCCGCGCGCGGGGTAGACGCCGTGCGGGCACAACGCGAGGTCGCGGTTCCCCATCCGATGCCAGACCCGCCCGTTGACCTCGCAGTCGAGAATAGCCGGTGCGAGCAGGTGAATGGCCGCCTCGGCCTGCGAGATGTCGATGTACTGCCCCGCGCCGGTCCGGCGGCGATGTTCCAGCGCCCCGAACAGGGAGGCCAGCATGAACCGGGGGGAGACGCCGTCCGTATAGGCCAGGTACGGCCCCGCCGGGGAACGGTCCTGCCAGCCGGTGAGGTCGTAGAACCCCGCCAGCGCCGCCGCCATGTTGCCGTAGCCCGGCACCCGCGCGCGCGGTCCGGTCTGTCCCATCAGGCAACTGCTCAACATGATCAGCGACGGGTTCACTGCCCTGAGCGACGCGTAGTCGAGTCCCCACGCCTGCATCGCCTTCGGCGAGAAGGACTCGGAGACGACATCCGCCCAGCGCACGAGGTCGAGCAGCACCTCGCGCCCCACGGGATTCGACGGGTCGACGGTAAGGCTCATCTTGCCGGTGTTGAAGCTCGCGAACGGCACGCCGTTCTCGACCCCGGGCTCGCCGTCACGGAACGCCGGGGCGCCGCGGCCCGGATCCAGCCGCACGCTCGATTCGACCTTGATCACGGTGGCGCCATAGTCCGCGAGCACCCGCGTGAAGAGCGGGCCCGCGATGACCCACATGAAATCTACGACCTTGAGGCCGGCCAGCGGCAGCGAGGGCGCGGCTCCCGTCGCGGACGGCAGCGGGATCGCGCGCCTTGCGCCGCCGGACATCTCGCCCACCCGGGGCGCCCTCCCCGGGAGAGTGAGCGGGCTCGCCGAGAGCTTCGCGAAGGCGCCCGGTACCCGGACACTACCCCCGGATGCGAGCTCCAGCCCCGTCCAGAAATCCCGTGCACGGAACTGGCGCTCCTCCAGCAACCCGACCACATCGAACGCCGGCGCGATGTAGACGCCACGCTCGAGTCCCTCCTCGAACAGCTCCTGCTGTGTCCGCGAACGCGTGAAACGCTCGATCTTGCGGCACAGTTCGAAATAGGGCTCGGGCGAGGCGTCGTCGTTCATCATCGACGCGAGCGCGAGCCCCCAGTCCGTGTCGACGTCCTCCCGCGTACACGCCCCGCCCTCGTGCACCCAGCCGAGGAGGCGTCGGTTCGGTTCCGTGAACGCCGGGCCGAACAGGAGCGTGATCGCCACGTAGCCATCCGCACAGGGCCAGGTGAGTTGGATCGGGAACCTTCCGGCGAGCCCGCCGGCAATGCGCTGCACCGTGAATCCCGCGTTGTTCGGCGCCCCGAGATTCGCCGCGAGCGCCGCCTGCGCGGACGACTGCTGCGCGGAGACGTCGACGTGTTGCCCCAGCCCACTGATGTGACGTTCCTGCAGCGCGATCAATGCAGCGGCGGCGGCGTCGGCGCCGGCGTGCAGAAAGGACTGTGGCACGCTCGTCCGCACCGGCGCGCGGTCGCTGTCCCCGGCCAGTATCTGCGCCCCGCTCGCGGCCCAGACCGTCAGGTCCGTCGCCGGCCAGTCCGCCTTCGGACCGGTCCGCCCGAACGGCGTGATGGAGACGACGATCAGGGCAGGATTGAGGACTGACAGAGTCTGGTAGTCCACGCCCAGGGCGCGCGCGTCGGCGGTACCGAAGGACTCGATGACGAAGTCCGCGTCGGCGGCCAGTTCCGCGAAACGTCCGCGGCCGTCCGCGGACGCGAGGTCCAGCACGCAGCTCGACTTGCCACGCGCATACGCCTGCCACCACAGGCCGTCCTCCGGCTCGCCCGTGTCCCCGCGAAACGGTGGCTGCCGGCGCGCGGTCGACCCGCCCGGCGGTTCGACCGCGATGACCTCGGCGCCGAGGTGGGCAAGGACGTAGCCGCAGAACATCCCGCGCAGATCAGTCAGATCGAGGACACGATAGGAAGAAAGCAACGTCCAATCTCCGATCAGCAGACGACTCGCCCGATTCTAAGGCAAGCGTTCGCCGCCGCGACCCGGCTGGCTGCCGGCGTCGGGCCGCCGCCCGAGCAGGCGCGCGACCGCAACGGGCCGCCCGTCCGGGTCGGTCGTCTCGCCTTCGAACGATTCGACCACGGTCAGTGCTCGGGCAGCCCTGCGGAGCGCTCCCGGGGCCACCCGGAAGGCCGGGTTACGAGGCCCGGCCACGTCATCGCGGTGCGTCGCCAGATGTTCCTCGACGACCAGGCAGCCCCCGGGTGCGAGCATCGTGCACAGTACCTCGACGAGTTCGAAGTCCACGTAGCGGATCAGGACGATGAGGTCGAAGGGTCCCGCAACGCCGGGGCCGTCGTCCAGGTCCCGCTGGCGCCAATCGACGGTGACACCGCGCTCGGCCGCCGACTCCGCCGCGCGCGCCAGCGCGACGGGAGACACATCGATCCCCGTCACCGTGTAGCCGCGTTCGGCGAGGTACAGCGCGTTGCGACCGGCGCCGCAGGCGACGTCCAGCGCGCGGCCCGACGGCGCCCGCGACAGGCACGAGACCAGCCAGGCGCTCGGATGCTCCCGCTCGACATAGGCGCCGAGCCGGTAGCGCTCGTCCCAGCGTTGCCGGTCCGCGCCGCTCAACAGCGATTCACCACCCAGTCGCCGATCGTCAATAGCGTCTCCGGCGACATGGTCTCCTCGATGCGTGCGTACTCCTCCGGAGATCCGGTTTCCGCGGTCTGGAAGAGATGGTTGAGGCCCGGCAGGACCCGAATGTCGAAGCGTCGGACCCGGGCTTCGATCGCCTCCAGCACGGGGACGCTCTGCTCGGGCGGCACCTGCAGGTCCAGCTCGCCGTACAGCGCCAGGATCGACACCTTCGCGGCCGCCAGGTCGTCACCAGGGTCGTAGTCGATGAAGTGCAGGAACCATGGGGAGACGATCGTGTCCACCAGGGCCGTGTCGTCGGGGTCCAGTTGCAGCAGGCCGCGCTCCACGAAGTTGAACTCTTCCAGCGCGGTCCGGTAGCGCCGGAGACCTTCCGCGCGGCGCTCCTGCCATGTCCCGGAGCCCCGGGCCGCGACATATAGAGCGGCATTCAACGCCGCGATCCTCTCGATGGTCGAATCCGGAATGGGCATGGAAGAAGTGTCGACCACCAAGCGGATCTGCGCCTGGTGGACCGCTTCTCCGGACACCGCGGGACCCGCCAGCATCACCCCGCACGACAGGTCCCGGCCGCGTGCCGCGAGATCCGCCACGACCAGTCCCCCTTCGCTGTGGCCGATGACGCCGACCCGGTCCGGAGCCACGTCCGCCCGCGTCCGGAGATACGCCACCGCGGCCGCCGCGTCGTCGGCAAAGTCGAGCGTCGTGGCGCCCGCGAAGTCGCCCGTGGAACCGCCAAAGCCGCGGTCGTCATAGCGCAGCACCGCGACGTCATTGCGCGACAGGTAATCGGCGAGGACCCGGAACGGCTGGTGTCCCATGAGCGTCTCGTTGCGGTCCTGGGGCCCCGAGCCGGTCACCAGCACCACCGTGGGATAGGCGCCGCTCTCGGGGATCGTCAACGTACCGGCCAACCGCACGTCCTCTGCCCCGCCAGGGAACACGACTTCCTCGATCGTGTACGGGAACGGGGGTTGCGGCGTTTGCGGGCGCACGCGCTCGCTCGGTTCGTCCACCTTGACGAGTTCCAGGTCGATGCCCATACCCTGGTGCCACTCGCCGGCGAGGCGCGTTCCGGTCGCGTCCATCGTGCCCGAGTAAGCGGCCCCGAGCTGGTCGATGCGCAGGGCGAACCGCTCACCGTCGAAGCGCACGTCGTCGACGGCGATGCCGTACGCGCCCTGGTCCGGGCTGTCGAGCGTCGCCGACAACACACCCCCCTTGAACGCACCCCCCTCGAGCGCACCCCCCTCGTGGGCCACGTGCACGACGATGCGCAGATCCGCCACATCGATGACCCCCTCCCAGATGCCTTCGATGCGTTCGGGGCGCTCCGGCACTTCCGGCAGCGCTTCGATATCGAGGTCGGGCGCACAGCCCCACAGGACCAGGCCAACCAACGCGAACAGCCGTCGCACTACGCGGTTCCTCCTGCACGTCGTAGTGCGGCAACATACCCGCGCCGGAGGTCGGAGGGCAACGCGGGCCGCGGAGGCCCGTGAACGAGGTGTCGCATGCGTATCGTGAGCTGGAACGTCAACGGACTGCGCGCCTGCGCGAAGAAGGGCTTCCTGGACTTCCTGCAGGGCTCCGGGGCCGACGTGGTAGGCCTCCAGGAGGTACGGGCGTTTCCCCATCAGCTCGAGCGTCGCGTCGCCGCACCCGAGGGCTGGCACGCGACGTTCTCGCCGGCCGAGAGGCCCGGATACAGCGGCGTGGCCATCTACTCCCGGGCGGCGCCGACCCGTGTGGAGACATCCCTCGGCGACGCGCGCTTCGACGCCGAGGGCCGCCTGGCGATCGCGCGTTTCGGCCGACGTCTTGCCGTGGCCTCGGTCTACTTCCCGAAGGGCAGCGGCCGCGACCGGGACAACAGCCGCGTGCCGTACAAGCTCGATTTCTACGCCGCGGTCTTCGAGCGTCTCCAGGCCCTGCGGCGCTACTGCCCGGTGCTGATGGTGGGCGACTACAACACGGCGCATGAGGCGATCGACCTGGCCCGACCCACACCGAACACCCGCAACAGCGGCTTCCTGCCCGAGGAGCGTGCGGAACTGACGCGCTGGCGGAACGCCGGCTGGGTGGACACGTTCCGCGCACGGCATCCGGATGCGGCCGGACACTACACCTGGTGGCGGCAATGGGGCGGCGCCCGGGAAAACAACGTGGGGTGGCGCATCGACTACGTCTTTGCCTCGCCGGCCGCGGCCCGCAGGGTGGACGACGCGTTCATCTGGCCCGACGTAACCGGCTCGGACCACTGTCCGGTGGGCGTGGACCTGAACCTCTGATCCCGTCGCGGCGCCCGCAGCGCCAGCCTCGGGGCAGGTCGTTTGACTTGCGCCACCCGTTCGCCAATAGTCCGTCCTGCAAGCGTGGCGCCCGCCATCGGGACGCCGCGAGGACCGCTCACGAGGAGGATCGTCCCATGACTACGGAATCGACACCCGGACCGGCGCCGAGCCGACGCACCGTTCTGCGCTATGCCGCGATGCTGGGCGCTGGCAGCCAGGCGCTGTGGCACTCGGGCAGCCTGCATGCGGCCGCCGCGGCGGCCCGCGACATCGCACCCGGCGCCGAGCGGTGGCCCGCCATGACCTACCGCCGGCTCGGACGTACCGGGTTCGAGGCCAGCCGCCTGGTGTTCGGCTGCGGCGCCGCGCTGAAGCGCAAGCCCAACGACACGCTGCTCGAGGCGGGACTCGAGGCCGGCGTGAACGTCTTCGATGTCGGAACGCGCCGCTATTACAAAGACGCCGAAAAGAACATGGCCGGGTTCCTCAAGCGCCACCGGGACGAGGTCTTCCTCATCTCGAAGGGCCAGACCCACCTCGACGTCGGCCCCCAGGATCCCATCACGGTCGACCAGGCCAGGAAGGCCGCCCGTACCTGGGGCGCGCTCATCGACGGGAGCCTGATCGAACTCGATACGGAGCACATCGACGCCTACTACCAGATGGCCGCCAACAACCCCAATGTGGTGGGCGCCGAGGAGGTGTATCGGGTGTTCGAGGACGCGAAGGAAGCCGGCAAGGTTTCGTATTACGGCGTCAGCACGCACCAGAACGCGGCCAGCGTCCTCGGGGCCGCCGTCGATACCGGCTGGTTCGACCTGGCGATGATCGCCATCACGCCGGCCGGGTGGTACGACTGGAAGAACAGGCAGATCCTCGAGGGCACGCCCGACATGAAGTCTCTCCGGCCTCAGCTCGACCGTGCCCGCGCCGCCGGAATCGGACTGGTCGGCATGAAGGTCGGCCGCCTGCTGGCCGGACGCGGCTGGCTGGGCAGCGCGAACACCAAGGCGTTCGACGGGCACTACGACGAGAAGCTGCTGAGTGCGAGGCTCTCCGACTTCCAGCGGAGCTACGCCTATGTCCTCGAGCACGGCATGGACGTCGTGAACGCGGACATCCAGAACTACGCGATCCTGAAGGAGAATCACACGGCGGCGGCAACGGCCCACGAATACGCCGCCTGAGCGCCCACAGGTCGCGCCGCCCGCCGGAGCGGCGCGATCCTGACCGCGTGTTTGCCATCCCGTAGCGTTGCTGACACACTCGAAGCGCCATCACGCGGAACGAACGCATGCACCCCCAGGCAGCCACACTCGGGGCACTGAAGGCGGCGCGCTACGAGGTGCTCCCGGTCAAGGTCGAACTGCGCAGGAACCTCATCACCAGACTCTCCGCCGGCAAGACGCTCTTCGACGGCATCGTCGGTTACGACGAAACCGTGCTCCCGCAGCTCCAGAACGCCCTGCTCGGCGGCCAGGACCTCATCCTGCTCGGCGAGCGCGGGCAGGCCAAATCGCGCATCCTGCGCGGCCTCACGGCGCTGCTCGACGAGTACACACCGGTACTTGCCGATGTCGAGATTCCGGAGAATCCGTACGACCCCATCACCGAGCAGGGCAAGGCGGCGGTCGCTGCAGCCGGCGACGATACGCCCATCCACTGGATGCACCGCGACGAGCGCTACGGCGAGAAACTTGCCACGCCCGACATCACCATCGCCGACCTGATCGGCGAGGTCGACCCCATCAAGGTCGCCGAAGGCCGCTACCTGTCCGACGCCCTCACCATCCACTTCGGCCTCGTGCCGAGGATGAACCGGGGCATTTTCGCGATCAACGAGTTGCCTGACCTCGCGGAACGCATTCAGGTGGGGTTGTTGAATGTCCTTGAGGAGCGCGACGTGCAGATCCGCGGCCACAAGGTCCGGCTGCCGCTCGATGTCTTTCTCGTAGCCACGGCCAACCCCGAGGACTACACGAACCGGGGGCGCATCATCACGCCGCTGAAGGACCGGTACGGGGCACAGATTCGCACGCACTACCCCGCCTCCGTCGCCCAGGAAATAGCCATCATGGACCAGGAGGCCACGCGCCTCGACATGGGTGACCACCGTGTGGCGGTACCGGATTACATGCGCGAGATCGTGGCCGAAATTACGCACCACGCGCGCCGCTCGCCGGACGTCAACCAACGCTCCGGCGTCTCCGTGCGCGCCTCGGTAGCGGACTACGAGGCGCTGCTCGCCAACGCGTTCCGCCGCGCGCTGCGGCTCGGCGAGTCCGAGGTCGCCCCACGCATCTCGGACCTGCCGTTCATCCTGCCGGCGCTGCAGGGCAAGCTCGAGTTCGAGGCCATGGACGAAGGCCAGGAAGAGAAGATCACCCAGCGCATTCTGAACTCCGCGGTCAAGGCGGTGTTCGACCGGCACTACGATGTCGACGATCTGGAGGCGATCGCGCTCGCCTTCAACGACGGTCTGACGGTGGAGGTCGGCGAGGTGGCCCCGACCAATACGTACGCGGATATCATCGAGAAGGTGGAGGGACTCGCCGAGGTCGTTGCCAGACTCGCCGGGGAGGCCGGTGCCGGACAGGCAGCCGCCGCCGTCGAGTTCATCCTGGAGGGCCTGCACCTGCACAAGTTGCTCAACAAGCATGGCATCGGCGGCCGCGCCACGTTCACCGGATAGCCCCGCGATGCCAGGCTTTGCGACACACTTTCGTTACTCCGGCTGGGACGGCAGCCAGGCCATCGACTTCGAGGCCGACGACGTACTGCGCGCCATCGCCGACGATCTCATGACCTACGGCGACTTCCGCTGGGCGGTCCGCAACCTCATGTCGCGCGGCATGTCCGCGCCGAACGGCTCGCGCATGCAGGGACTGCGGGATCTCATGAAGCAGTTGCGCGACCGCAAGCGGGAAAGACTCGAGCGCTTCGACCTCGGCAGCGTCATGCAGGACATCGAGGAGAAGCTCGAAGAGATCCTCGAAACGGAGCAGTCGACCATCGACGAATGGCTCGACCGGGGCGACGGGGAGTTCTCCGACGAAGTGCTCAAACAGATCGCCGAACGCAACCAGGAGGAACTCGACCAGTTGCCCGACGATGCGGCGGGACGCATCAAGGCGCTCGAGAAGTACGAGTTCCTCAACCCGGATGCGCAGCGCAAGTTCCTGGAGCTCGTCAACCAGCTGCGCAAGGCCATGACGCGGACCTTCTTCAACGACATCGAGAAGATGGTGAAGAACCTGTCCGACAGCGACATCGCCCGCATGAAGGAAATGCTGCGGGCACTCAACGAGATGCTCGTGAAGAGAATTGCCGGAGAGGATCCGGATTTCGACGACTTCATGGAGCGTTTCGGGGACATGTTCGGCGACCACCCGCCCGAGTCCCTTGACGACCTCCTCGAGGAGATGCGACGCCAGATGGCGGCAGCGCAGTCCTTGCTCGGGTCCATGTCACCCGACCAGCGCGCGCAGCTGCAGTCCATGCTGGGGGATCGTTTCGGGGATCCGGAGCTCGAGGCGGAACTCGCCAAGCTCGCCAAGGAGATGGACTTCCTGCACCCCCGCGGCAACCGCTACCACTTCGACGGCAACGAGGATCTCGATCTCGAAGCCGCGATGAAGCTCATGAACGAGATGCACGATCTCGACGAACTCATCGAGCAGGTGCAGGCCGCCGAGCGGCGCGGCGACCCGGACCGCATCGACCGCGACGCGCTCAAGGAACTGCTCGGAGACGACGCGGCGGAGTCGGTGGAGGACCTGACCAAGCTGGTCGACGCGCTGCGTGACGCGGGCTATATCCGTTCCGCCGGCGGCGACAAGTGGGAACTGACGCCCCGCGGCTCCAGGATGATCGGGCAGCAGGCACTCGGCGAGATCTACGCGCGGCTGCGGCGCCAGAGTCTCGGCAATCACGCCCTGCCGGAGGAGGGACGCTTCGGCGAGCGCAAGGAGCAGACCAAGCCATACGAGTACGGCGACCCGTTCCACCTGCACATGCCCCGGACCATCCGCAATGCCATCGACCGGGCCGGACCGTCCGTGCCCATCGCCCTGGAACACCAGGACTTCGAAATCTATCGCTCGGAACGGCTGACCTCCACCGCGACGGCGATGCTCGTGGACCAGTCCTGGTCGATGGCCCTGCGCGGCTCGTTCCAGGCAGCCAAGAAGGTCGCGCTCGCGCTGCACAACCTCATCACGTCACAGTACCCGCGGGACAACTTCCACATCATCGGCTTCGCCGCCTACGCCAACGAACTGAAGGCGCACGAGCTGCCCTTCCTGCAATGGGACGAGTACGTCCTCGGCACGAACATGCAGCACGCGCTCCTGCTCGCCGAACGGTTGCTGTCGCAACACGACGCCGGGAGCAAGCAGATCATCATGATCTCCGACGGCGAACCGACCGCTCATCTGCTGCCCGACGGGCGCCACCGCTTCGCCTACCCGCCGACGCCGGAAACGTTCCGCGCCACGTTCCGCGCGGTGAAACGCTGCACGCAGCGGGGCATCGCCATCAACACTTTCATGCTCGATGCGAACGACTACCTCAAGGAGTTCATGGATCACATCGCCCGCATCAACGGGGGGCGCGTGTTCTACACCACCCCGGAGAAGCTCGGCGAGTACATCCTCGTCGACTACGTGGACCACAAGCGCAAGAAACTCGGCGGGCGGTAAGGCCCTGTCACGCCTGCCGCTCGTGAGGACAGTCGCCCTTCAGGAGTAACCCATGCCGCACCCCATCAGCTCAGCCGGGCTGGTCGTTCTGACTGCCTTTGCCACCTGCAACGTCTTCGGTCACGACTCGGTGAGCAGCGCCGGCGACAACAGCGCGCGGGCCATCGACTTCCCGGATACTGCCGCATACCGCACGCTGATCGCGGACCTGCACACGCACAGCGTCTTCTCGGACGGCCATGTCTGGCCCAACGTGCGCGTGGCGGAGGCGCAGCGCGATGCCCTCGACGCCGTCGCCATCACCGAGCACCTGGAGTGGCAGCCCCACAGGCGGCACTTGCCCCACCCCGACCGCAATGCCGCCTTCGAGGAAGCCGCGGCCGCGGCGGCCGGCAGCGACCTGCTGGTGATCAACGGCTCCGAGATCACGCGGGATCCGCCCGCGGGCCACATCAATGCCGTATTCCTGTCCGACGCGAACGCGACGCTCGCCACCCTGCCGGACCACGTCGGACCCGATCCGGGCGACTACTACGAGGCGGCCGCCGAATGGCCGGCCCGGGAAGCCGTCCTGGCCGCGAACGCGCAGGGCGCGTTCGTGTTCTGGAACCATGCCTGGTGGTCGCGCAAGTCGCCGAACGAGCCGATCGCGATGACCGACTTCCACGCGGATCTCGTACATCTGGGCAAGCTGCACGGCATGGAAATCGCGAACGGCCGCGTCTACAACGAAGCGGCCCACCGGCTGGCCCTCGCCCACGACCTGACGCTGATTGGCACGTCCGACGTGCACAACCTGATCGACTGGGATTACGAGCCGCATCGGGGCGGCCATCGGCCGGTGACGCTGGTGCTGGCCGAGGCTCGCACGCCCGATGCGTTGAAAGCCGCACTCTTCGCCGGCCGCACGGTCGTGCTGTTCAAGCATTTGCTGATCGGGCGGCGGCAGTATCTGCAACCCCTGCTGCAGGCAAGCCTGACGCTCGAGGCGGCGACGCGCGACCCTGCGCGCGAAGCGATCTCCGTCACGCTCCGCAACCATACGAGTTCCCCGTTCCGTTTGCGCCATGCCACCGGCCAACAGGCCTTCGGCACCCGTGCAGACCTCGTCGATGTCGCGCCGCACTCGACTGAAGTGCTGTGGCTGACCTCCGCGGTCGCCGGGGATTCCGTGGCGCTGGAATTCGAGGTCCTGAACGCGCTGACCGCGCCCAATACGCACCCGACGCTCGTGCTGCAGGCCGACTTGACGGGCCCGCCGGAGCAGGACGGCGGGGAATAGCGCGAAGCCAATACGACCGGGCGTCGCGGCCGATCGCCTCAGGGGACCGCGGCAGCCTCCATCCGCGCGTTTCCACGCGCCCATCCCAGCGCCGCGGGCGCTTCGCAAGGTAGCAGCGCCAGCACCGTCCACAGTTGCGCCAGGTCGTGGACGCGAATGGGACCCACCGTCAGCAGCAGGTCGCCGACCCGCGTTCCGCACCGCGCAGCGAAGCCACCATCGGCGACCCCGATCACCTCCAGACCCGTGTCGGTGACCCGTACGGACGCGCCGAGGTCCACTCCCCAGACCGTGCCCGGAACGGTGACTTCACGCTCGAGATAGAGACGGAAGTCGGCCGCGATCTGTCGCCAGTGAGTTTCGAGCGCGTCGCGGGGCATCGCAGGGTCGAAGCCACGCTGCCAGACGGTCACCCGTGTCGGCCATCCGGAGGCGTTGGCAGGCTCCACGCGTACGCCGATTTCCGTGTCCGCGCAGGGCATGTCCGCCTTGCGGCAGCGCAGCAGCCGCTGCGGCTCGCAGTCGAGTACGACCGCCGCGCAACCCGGGGCGCCATCGACCGAGGGAAACCCCGGTAGGCGGCAACGGTCCGCGTCGTCGCCTCCCGGCAGGCGGCAACGTCGCCAGACCTCCGCCCCCGGTACCTCGATGTGAAAGACTGACTCGACGACATCGTCCATCGTCAATAGGACCGCGGCAGTTCCAGTACGTGCTCGGTCACGTAGTTCAGGATCATCTCCTGGGAAATCGGCGCCAGGCGCATGATGCGGGCCTCCCGCCAATACCGCTCGACGTGGTACTCCCGGGCGTAGCCAAAGCCCCCGTGGGTCTGCACCGCCTGGTCGGCAGCCGCGAACCCGGCGTCCGCGGCGAGCCACTTCGCCATGTTCGCCTCGGCCCCGCAGGGCTGCCCCTGGTCTATCAACCACGACGCCTTGCGAATCATCAGTTCCGCGGCGTCGAGACGCATCTGCGCCTCGCCGAGGGGAAACGCGACGCCCTGGTTCATGCCGATCGGCCGCTTGAAGACCACGCGCTCGCGCGCATAATCCGTGGCGCGCCGCATCGCCGCCCGGCCGATGCCGAGCGCTTCGGCCGCGACCAGGATGCGTTCGGCGTTCAGGCCGTCGAGCAGGTAGCGGAACCCCTTGCCCTCCTCGCCCACCCGGTCGGTGACGTGCACCGTGAGGTCGTCGTAGACCACTTCGCAGGTCGCGACAGCGTTCCGGCCGGCCTTGTCGATGGCCGAGATCTGCACTTCCGGCCGCTTGAGCTCCGCCAACAGGAGCGTCATGCCGTCCGTGCGGCGCGCAACCCGGTCCGCGGGGGTGGTGCGTACCAGCAAGAGAACGCGCTCCGACTCGAGTGCCTTCGTCGTCCAGACCTTCCGGCCACGGACGATGTAATAGTCCCCGTCCCGCCGGGCGAACGTCGAGATCGATGTCGTATCCGTACCCGCATCCGGCTCCGTCACGCCGAACGCCACGTGCAGGTCGCCGTTGGCGATGCGGGGCAGGTAACGCTGCTTCATCTCGTCGCTGCCGTGTTTCACCACGGGATGCATGCCGAATATCGACATGTGAATGCCGCTCGCGCCATTCATCGCGGCGCCGCTCGCGCACACCTCCTCGAGGACGATGGACGCCTCCGTGATGCCCCGTCCGCTGCCGCCGTACTCTTCCGGGATGGCGATACCGATCCAGCCAGCCGCCGCGAGGGCATTGTAGAAGTCCCACGGGAAGCGGTGTTCGGTGTCGCATTTCGACCAGTAGTCGTCCGGAAAGTCCTTGCAGACCTTCCGGATCGTGTCGCGGATGAGCCGATGCTCGTCGGTCACTTCGAAGTCCATGGGTTGCCTGCGCTGGAAGAGACGGCGGGACATTAGCAGAATAGGCGCGACCGCGGCAGACAGGGCACGCCTTTGCCCATGTCCCGGTGCGATACACTCTGGCGCCGACTCTCAGGAGAGCGAGCGGCCATGGACCTGCACCTTGCCACGGACAGGATGCGTGCCTCGATCGAGGACGGCATCGGCTGGATGACGTTCAACAACCCGGCCCGCCACAACGCCATGTCGCTGGAGATGTGGCAGGGGATCGGCGACATCCTGGAGCGTTTTCAGCAGGACGACGCGGTCCGGCTGGTCGTGATGCAGGGTGCGGGGGGCAAGGCGTTCGTGTCGGGCGCCGACATCAGCGAGTTCGACAGCAAGCGCTCGAACGCGGAGCAGAAGGCCGAGTACGGACGAACCTCGGCGCGTGGCGGACGGGCTCTGGCGGAGCTGTCGAAGCCGTTGATCGCCAAGATCGAGGGATACTGCATCGGCGGCGGCCTCGCCACCGCCCTCAGCGCCGACGTGCGCTTCGCGACCCCCGACTCGACCTTCGGCATCCCGGCGGCGCGCCTCGGCCTCGGCTACGACTATGACGGGCTCGCCAAGCTGTCGCGTGTCGTCGGGCCGTCGCGGGCCCGCGACATCCTGCTGTCCGCACGCTTTCTCGGCGCAGAGGAAGCGCTGCGCATCGGTCTGGTGAACTTCGTCGTCGAGCGGGACGAGATACACGAAGAGGTCGTCTCCTATGCGCGTTGCATGGCATCGAACGCACCGCTGACGATGCGCGCCGCCAAGGCGGCCATCGACGCCTGGGAACGCGGCGGGCGCCAGGACGAACTCGACGACGTGCGGCAGCTTGTGAATGCCTGCTTCGACTCCGAGGATTACCGGGAAGGCCGACGCGCCTTCGCCGAGAAGCGGCCGCCGCAGTTTGCGGGGCGTTAGTGTCGTGTCCCATGGTGAACGCATCGTCACGGCGTCCGTCGTGATCATCGGCAACGAGATCCTCTCCGGTCGGACCCAGGACACGAACCTCGCGCACCTCGCGCAACAGATCAACGAATGGGGCGTGCGGGTACGCGAGGCGCGTGTGGTGCCCGACGTGCTGGACGTCGTCGTGTCCGCGGTCAACGAGGCGCGTGCGGCGTTCGACTACGTGT
Organism: Candidatus Azotimanducaceae bacterium; assembly: GCA_965248075.1. Classification (GTDB taxonomy): domain Bacteria; phylum Pseudomonadota; class Gammaproteobacteria; order Pseudomonadales; family Azotimanducaceae; genus VXNE01. The sequence continues at coordinate 71,111 of CBDFIL010000003.1, forward strand.
TCACCACGGGCGGTATCGGACCGACACATGACGACATCACCGTCGACTGCATCGCCGCCGCGTTCGGAGTTCCGGTCGTCGTCAGCCCGGAGATCGAGGCGATCATCCGGCGCCGGCCGGCGCCGCCGCACGTGATGGAGTCGCGGCTGCGCATGGCCCGCATCCCCGAAGGCGCCTCGCTCGTCCCCAATCCCACCGGCGGGCCGCAGGGCTTCCGCATGGAGAACGTCTTCGTCATGGCCGGCATCCCCGCCGTCATGCAGGCGATGCTGTCGACGCTGGAGAATGAACTCGAGGGCGGCGACGTCGTGCATTCCCGTTCGGTCACCGCGCACCTCGGAGAAAGCGAGATCGCCGACGGCCTCGAGGCCATCCAGCAGCGCTATCCCGACATCGACCTCGGCAGCTACCCCTTCTACCGGGATAGTGTCTACGGCACCACGCTGGTGATGCGCGGTGCGGACGAGGCGGCCCTCGGCCGCATGCTGGACGAAGTCAGGGCCGTCATCGAAGCGGGTGGAGGTACCCCGCACGACGCCTGACAGGGGCGGCTTTGCGGCAGCCTCTTGCAGAGCATGGCGCGATGCGCCATCGTGTCGCGCCGAATCAGACAGGGAGAACGGACATGGACGTGCGGGGCAGACGCGCCATCGTACTGGGTGGCACCTCCGGTATCGGGCTTGCCGCCGCCCGGCAACTGGTCGATGCAGGTGCCGAGGTCATTGCCGGCAGCCGCTCGGAGGCCAACGCCGAAACCGCCGCGAATGCCCTCGGCGCCGGCGTATCGCTACGCCGGGTCGACGTGCTGGACCGCGACGGCCTCGGTGCCCTGTTCGCCGACCTCGCGCCGTTCGACATCCTCGTCAATGCCGCGACGGGCGGGGCGCGAGCGACGGGACCTTTCCTCAGCATGGATCTGGACGGCTTCCAGGGGTCCTTCCGCAAGCTGTGGGGTTATACCAACTCGGTGCGCCTCGCGCCGGAACACATGTCCGAGGACGGAGTCATCGTCCTGGTCAGCGGTTTCCCGGCACGCAAGTGCCGCCCGGGATCCATCGCGATCTCGACCGTGGGCAACGCCGTCGAAGGCTTCGTGCGCGGCGTCGCACCCGAGCTTGCGCCGAGGCGCATCAACGTCGTGTCCCCCGGAGTCATCGATACGCCAATGTTCGCGATGGAGGGTGAAGCCCGCACCGGCTTTCTCGAAGGCGCGACGCGTCACCAGCCGATCCCGCGCGCCGGCCGTGCCGACGAGGTGGCATCCGCGATCGTGTTCGCGATCGGCAACGACTACATGACGGGATCGACCATCGACGTCGATGGAGGCGCGCTGCTGCCTTAGTGCGCTAGAGCGTCCGGGCGCCTGCCAGCAGGCGGCCTGTTTCCAGCCGGCCCGCTCGCGAGCGGGCCGCGCCCCTACGAACCGCTTTCGGCCCGGGCCGAAGCGTCTCCGGGTGCGTGCGGGGTGTCGGGCCCGATACTCCGCGACGAGGACCACTCCTCGAACCTGCCCAGGATGTATGTGTGACCCGCCTCGAGCCGGGCAACGCGTTCGGCGAGGCTCGATATCTCCTGCCGCAAGGCGCGGAACTCCCGCTGCATCTCTTCCCGCAGGCCGGCAATCTCGCTACGCATCTCCAGGCGCAGGTCCACCTGGCCTTGATAGAGCACGCCGAACGCTCCCATGATCGCCGCAAGGGCGAACCCCGCCCCCCACTTCAGGATGCGCAACTGGCCGAGCACGTCGCTCAGCCCGTCATGCCGTCCAACCGGCATGGACTGCACGAGCGCTTCAGCGAGTTCGGTCCGCAACTCGGTGGCGAAACGGTCGAAGTCGCCGCGCGTGACGGTCTCGGGTGATTGATCCATAGCTGTTGCCAAGCGTAGTCCCTTCCCTTCAGAGCGCAAGGCGACGATGTTCGGACACCAGCCGTGGGCTGCCCACGGGCCATCGCCCTGTTGGACGCGGGAGATCAGCCATGGGGAAGGTAGGCCAGAGCGACGCCGGGCTGTGGGGCGCGGGCACGAAGCAGGTTGTGCGCTGTCAGCGCGGCCCGGTCGCGAGCAGGCGGGCCACGACCTGCCCGATGTCCGCCTCCGCGATGTCCTTCAGATCGCGCATGCGCCCGTACACCTCCGCGGCAGCGGCGTGGAAGCCATCCGGGAGCCCGGCCGCGCCGAACGTCGCCGCGATCTCACGCATCTCGCCCTCGAACCGCCAGGCCTTCGGACTCGTTCCGGCTGCCGCTCTGGCGCTACGCTCCGCGAGGCCCGGTTGCGACAGCCCCCACTCGGTGAGCAGCGCTGCCGTGACGCCCTCGTGTTCGGCGAGCGCACGCACGGCGAGCATGAGGGCCGAGGATCCCTTCGTGTACGCGGCGTAGCACATCTTGAGTGCCGAGGCCGACCCGGTCACCGGGCTTGCATCGACCAGCGTCCCGGCAAACCACGAGGCAACTGCCTCCGCACCGGCACCGGACAGGTAGAGCCGCGTGACTCCCGGGCGCCAGGCTGGAGGTCCGATGATGCCGCCGTCCACGAATCCGGCACCGACGATCTCGCCAATGCGCCGCGCGGTGTCCGGCGCCACCGCGTTGGCATCCACGTACGTACCCCGAAAGCCGGCGGCCATCACGGCGTCTGCCACCGTCACCGCGGCATCCGGCGGGCACACGGACAGGACGTGGTCGACGGCCCCAACGGCTTCTTCCAGGGTGTTCGAGCGCGTGAGGCCGCGCTCGTCCGCGCGTTTCGCCGTCGCCTCGGTACGTCCGGCCGCCACCCACCGGACCTCGTGTCCGTTCCCGCGCAATGCGGCGCCGAGGGACGTCCCCATGGCGCCCGGGTGCAGCAGCAGGATCTTCTCGTTCATTTCCGATAGTCCAGGGGAGGCAGGCGCTCGCCCAGCAGGGCCTCGTAGACGAAATCCGCCCCACGCCGCCGTTCGAGCTCGCTCCGCGCTTCCGCCAGGCGCTCCGGGTCTCGCAACAGATCCACCCCGGTCGTCGCCAGCACCTTCGCAGCCAGCATCATGCCCTTGTGCCCTATGCTCATGCCGCCCGCCGCGACGGCCTGCCAGCTGTGCCCGGGCGTGCCCGGAACCCAGGTCGCCGTGCGGAAACCCGCCGTCGGGACGTTCCAGCTCACGTCGCCCACATCGGTGGAACCCATGCCCTGGCGGAACTCGAACGGTCGGATCTCCGCTTGCGAGCCAAGCGCCAGGCTGGGCTCGAGCAGGGTGGTGCGAATCGCCTCGGCGAAAGTCCGCTCCTCATCCGTGTACTCGATACCGCCAAGCGCGCGCATATTGGCGTCGAACACCGCGGCGAGCGTGTCGTTGCGCAACACGGGAAAGTTGCCGTGCATGACCTCGTAGGTCATGCGCGTATCCGTGCCGCGAGCGGCCCCTTCCGCGGCAGCGACGACACGTTCGAAGAGCGCCACCGCCTGGTCGGCCTGCGGATGCCGTACGTAGTAGTAGACCTCGGCCGACTCGGGAACGATGTTCGGCGCATCGCCACCGTCCGTGATGACATAGTGCATGCGCGCATCCGAGGGCACGTGCTCACGCATGAGGTTGACCATGTAGTTCATGGCTTCCACCCCGTCGAGGGCCGAGCGGCCCTTTTCCGGAGCCGCCGCAGCATGCGCCGCGGCACCGTGAAACCGGAAGCGCCCCGACTTGTTCGCCGTGCTGCTGCCGGGGGATGCGTCGTTGCGGTCCGAAGGATGCCAATGCAGGACGGCGTCCACGCCGTCGAAGAAACCCGCGCGCGTCAGGTAGACCTTGCCGGAACCGCCCTCCTCCGCCGGCGTCCCGTAGAGCTTGACCGTGCCCGGCACCCCTTCGGCTTCGAGCCAGCGGGCGACCGCGACCGCCGCGGTGACGGATGCCGCCCCGAACAGGTGGTGACCGCAGGCATGTCCGGGCGCGTCCTCGACCACGGGCGCGCGGGTCGGCTCCGCCGCCTGTGAAAGGCCCGGCAGCGCGTCGAACTCGGCGAGCACGCCAAGCGTCGGTACGCCACTGCCGCGGCTGGCCACGAATGCCGTCGGAATGCCCGCGACGCCCATCTGGACAGTGAATCCCTGTTCGGAAAGGTAGTCGGCGAGACGTTGGGCGCTTCTCTCCTCGAGATAACCGAGTTCGGCAAAGCCCCAGAGGTCGCTGGCGAGCGCCTCGGCCTGCACCCGTTGCCGGACGACCTCCTCCAACACGGCATCCCGGCCACTGTCCGCTTGCGCGAGGACCGTCTGGATGCCGCCGCAAACGAGCGCAGCCCACCACACGGTGCGTGCGGGCGATTTCCTGGACAAGCCAAAGTCCTCCGCAAAAGGGACGAAGCCTGCGCATCGGGCGACGAAAAGGCAAGCCGGAGAGTTGTCCAACGCGAAGTGAGGGTGAAGCGAAGCAGCGATTCCAACGCGAAATGAGGGTGAAGCGGGTGTCCGGCGCATCATTCGGTGATGATCGTGGACATCCAGACGCGGCGGCTACGCACAATCGGACAGCTTTGCGCCTTCGTCGAAGGCAACGAGGCTGTGGACTTCCAACCGCGGGACCGCGAAGAGGCCTACGGCTTCGTCCGGGACACGCTGGACCGCTTCGGCTACCGGCATCTCGGCAAGCACGACAAGGGCGTGGTTCTCAAGTTCCTCGTCGCCGCGACGGGCATCTCGCTTCAGCAGACGGAGCGCCTGGTCCGGCAGTGGCGCGAGACCGGCGCGGTCCGGGACCGCCGCGGCGGCAGCCGGGGGCGGCCGTTCGCGCGCAAGTACACGGCGGCGGACATCCGGCTGCTGGCGGAGGTCGACGAGGCCTACGGGCAGATGTCCGGGCTGGCCACGCGCGAGGTCCTGCGGCGCCAGTTCGAGGTGTTCGGCGACCCGCGCTTCGAGCGCCTCGCGACGATCTCCAACGGCCACGTCTACAACCTGCGCGGCTCCGCGACGTACCGCGCGAAGCGCACCGTGTGGACGAAGACGCAGGGGACGGCCGTGGCCATCGGCCTGCGCCAGGCCCCGGAGCCCGAGGGCCGGCCGGGACACGTGCGCGTGGACACCGTCCACCAGGGGGACCGCGACGGCGTCAAGGGCCTCTACCTGATCAACCTGGTGGACGAGGTCACCCAGTACGAGTTTGTCGGCGCCGTGGCCGGCATCTCGGAGCGCTTCCTTCTGCCGCTGCTCGAAGGCCTGCTGCTGTCGTTCCCGTTCCGCATCCTCGGCTTCCACGCGGACAACGGCAGCGAGTACATCAACCACCGCGTCGCCGAATTGCTCGAAAAGCTCCGCGTCGAGCGGTTCACCAAGTCCCGCGCCCGCACCTCCAACGACAACGCCCTCGTCGAGGGCAAAAACGCCAGCGTCGTGCGCAGGTGGTTCGGTCACGACCACATCCCGCAACGCTTCGCGCCCGACGTGAGCCGCTTCGCCCACGGCACCCTGTCGCCGTTCCTCAACTTCCACCGGCCGTGCCTGTTCGCCACGGAGTACCGCGACGACGCCGGCAAGGTCCGTCGCAAGTACCTCGCCCGTGACGTCATGACCCCCTACGCCAGGTTCCGCTCGCTCCCGAACGCGCAGGTGTATCTCAAGCCGGGCATGGACTTCGCCCTGCTCGACGCGGCCGCCGCCGCGGAGACCGACCTCCACGCCGCGCGCCGCGTCCAGACCGAGCGCCGCGCGCTGTTCCTGCGCATTGCCGCCGGCATGGCCCCGGCGCGCGCCGCCGGATGAGCGTCGCGACTCCGAACGCCGTGCCGCAGCCCCGCGCCGGGGGCCAGCCCCCGAACCCCCGCCCTCGCCGGGAGGCAGGGTTCGGCGGTCGGGTGGCTCGCCGGGAAGGAATGTTCCCCGCCGCTCGGCACCCATCCCCGATCAGCCGCGACGACCGCCGATCCCTGCCTCCCAGGGTACTCTCCCGTCAGGCGCGTCAAGGGTCCGCTGCGCCGACCGCGACGCCTCGACGCCGTGCCCGAACCCGCCGCCGACACCAGGCAACACCGCTTCGCCAGCCCCGCCGCCGTGCCCGCGTCGCGCTCGCCCTTGACCCGCCACCGACCACCTCGCATGCCCGAACGCCTACGCTCCCAAGCCCAATCCGGCGCTTGACCAGCCACCGCAGTGACCCGATCATCCCTCGAATCGCCATAAGGACATCCGACCCCCGCAACTTCACGGATCGGACGATTTCACCCTCACTTTCTCATTGGACAAGGGGGCCGGCGGCGCTGCCTCCCGGATTCCCGAGGCTGGACAATTTATGCATCGCACCTATAATTGGTCCGACCAATCCGGTCAGACCAAATTTCAGCCCAATAGTGTCCGCCCAACACGAAACCATCGCCAACAGCCTGACCCGCGAGATCCTCTCCGGTCGCTACCGTCCCGGTGAACGCCTGCCCTCCGAGCGGGATCTCGCCGTACGTTTCGACGTGAACCGGGGTGCGGTGCGGGAGGCCGTCAAGACGTTGCAGCAGCTTGGCATCGTCGACGTCCAGCCGGGCGGCGCGCGCGTGGCCGCGGTCGAGGAAGCGAGCTTCGACGTGATCGGCAAGCTGCTCGAGGTCCACGACGTGCCGGATCCGGATCTCGTGACCCAGGTGATGCAGGTCCTCGGGGCGCTGTTCAAGCTTGCCGCCGAGACGGCCATCGACCATGCCTCCGACGAGGAGATCATGAACATCGTCGCCCACACGCGGCGCGTGCGCGACTCCGTGAAGATTGCGGCCGACGGCTCGGGCGCAGAGGACATGGTGGCCCGTTTCGAGTTGATGCGCGCCGTGATGGAGGTGTCCGGCAACCTCGCCACCCGGATCGTCTCGCGCGGCCTCCTGACCCAGATCGCAAGGCGCGTCGGCAACCTGGTCGACTACTACGAAGTCGTCGAACCCGAGCGCTCCGTCGCGTGCATGGCCGAGTTCGAGCTCGCGCTGCGCGAACGCGATCGGACGCGTCTGCGCGACAGCCTCGACGCGGCCATGGACCTCAGTCGCGAAACCATCCTGCGGGCAATCGACCGTGCGGGACAACCAGCACGCCGGGAGGCCTCCGGCTCATGACCAAGACACTGCTCATCCCCGCCGTGGTCGTCGTGGCATCCATCTTCGGCGCCCTGACCCTCATGGCGACCGCTCCGAAGCTGGAGCCCAGCGCCGCCGAACCGGTTCCCCTCACCGTCCGTACCACGACCGTGGAAGTTGCCCCGATCCGGCTCAGCGTCACCTCCCAGGGGACGGTCGGACCGAGTACCGAGAGCCAGCTGATCCCCGAGGTATCCAGTCGCGTCGTGTGGATGTCTCCCGCGCTCGTGGCCGGCGGCTATTTCGAGGCCGGCGACCCGCTGCTGCGCCTCGACGACCAGGACCTGGCCGCCGCCGTCGCGCGCGCCCAGGCGAACCTCACGCGCTCGCAGGCCGAGCACCAGCATGCCCGTTACGAGTTCGGGCGCATCCGCAGCCTCGGCGAGCGGCAGTTGGCCAGCCGCTCGCAGATCGAAAACAGCCTGCGCGCGTACCGGATTGCGGCGGCCGCGCTGCAGGATGCCCGCGTCGCCCACGAGCAGGCCAGCCGGGATCTCGGCCGCGGAGAAATCCGCGCGCCTTTCACCGGCCTGGTACGCTCCGAACAGGTGGACCTCGGCCAGTTCGTGTCGCGCGGAGCCGTGATCGCGACCATCTATGCCACCGACGTGGTGGAAGTGCGACTCCCCATCGCCGACCGGGAACTCGCGTTTCTGAACCTGCCCTTCGGACACCGTGGAGCCCTGCCCGAGGAACTGCGGGCGAGGGTGACGCTGTCGGCGGACTACGGGGGACGACCGATCACCTGGCAAGGGACGCTGGTACGCACCGAAGCGGAGATCGACATGAAGAGTCGCATGGTGCACGTCGTCGCCCGCGTCACCAATGCCGCGGCGTCGATGCCGCTCCCGGTGGGCCTCTTCGTCAACGCCGAGATCGAGGGCGTGCGCGCCAACGACATCGTCGACCTGCCCCGCAATGCCCTGCGTCGGGGCAACCGCGTCCTCATCGTCGACGACGAGGACCGTCTGCAATACCGCACCATCGTCCCCCTGCGGCTTTATCGGGACCGCGTCCTGATCGAGCGGGGACTGAGCGCGGGAGAGCGCGTCTGCGTCTCTCCCCTGCAGACCGTGATCGAAGGCATGCGCGTACGTACCATCGAGGCGGCGACCACCGATGCGCCGCTACGGGCGCCCGAACCCGCCGGCGGCATCGACCGCCAGGCGCGCGCGTAGACCGCCAACCGGACCCACCCGCCCGGAACGACGATGCACCGCGCCATCGCCTGGTTCAGCCACAACATCGTGGCCGCCAACCTCCTCATGACCATCCTCGTGATCGGCGGCGTGATGGCGCTGTTCAGCGTGCACCAGGAGGAGTTCCCGAACATCGAGTTCGAGATGGTCAGCATCAGTGTCCCCTACCTCGGCGCCGCGCCCGAGGAAGCGGAGCTCGGGGTGTGCGTCCGGATCGAGGAGGCCATCGAGGGCGTCGAAGGCATCGAAAAGATCCTGTCCACCGCCAGCGAAGGCGCCTGTGCCGTGCAGGCCCAGCTCTTCGAGGGGACCGACGGCAGCCGCGCCCTGAACGAGATCAAGAGCCAGGTGGACGGCATCTCCTCCTTCCCGGTGGAAACCGAGAAGCCGATCGTCTCGAAGATGACGTTCCGCCACAACGTCATCGAAATCGCGGTATCCGGCGACGCACCCGAGCGCACGCTGAAGGAGATCGCCCGCGAGCTTCGCGACGACATCGCGGCACTCGACGGCGTCTCCCAGGTGGATCTCATGTACACCCGCCCGTACGAGATCTCCGTCGAGGTGTCGGAGTACATGCTGCGGCGCCACGGCCTGACCCTCGACGATGTCGCCATGGCACTGCGGCGGGCGTCCCTGGACATGCCGGGCGGGACGCTGCGTACCGAAGGCGGCGAGATTCTCCTGCGGATCAAGGGACAGGCATACCTCGGCACCGAATTCGAGGATCTCGTGGTCATGACGCGCGAGGACGGCACGCGGGTTACCCTGCGCGACGTCGCCGAGGTGCGCGACGGGTTCGCCGAGGGCGACCTCTCCGCACTCTTCGACCGCAAACCCGCCGCGATCGTCAAGGTCTTCCGCATCGGCAAGGAAGACATCATGGACATGGCCGAGAAGGTGCGGGACTACGTCGCCGAGGCGCGCCTGGGCATGCCGGAGGGGATCGAGCTGACCCTGTGGGCCGATGCATCGCGGGATCTCCGGGACCGGGTCACCACACTCCTGCGCACGGCGGGCTCAGGCCTCCTGCTGGTGGTCGTGGTGCTGGCTCTCTTTTTGCGCTTCCGCCTCGCCATGTGGGTGGCGGCAGGCATCCCGATCGCGATGCTCGGGACCATCGCCCTCTTCCCGTTCTTCGACGTGTCCATCAGCACCATGACGGTGTTGTCGTTCATCCTCGTGCTCGGCATCCTGGTCGACGACGCGATCGTCGTCGGAGAACGGGTCTACGCCCACGAGCAGCTCGGCAAGCCGCCCGTGCAGGCGGCCGTCGACGGCACCTGGGAAGTGGCGGTGCCCGTCATATTCGGCGTGCTCACCACGGTCGCCGCGTTCCTGCCCCTCCTGCTCGTCGGCGGCCGGATGGCGTCCTTCTTCGGCGTGATCGGTACGGTCGTCATCATGGCGCTCGTGATGTCGATCGTGGAGAGCCAGTGGATCCTGCCGGCGCACCTCGCCCACCGCAGACGCGACGAATCGGGCCGCCTGGCCAGCAGGTGGAACGCCATCCAGTCCAGGTTCTCCAACGCGCTCATGCATTTCGCGGCGAACGGGTACGTCCGTTTCCTGCGGCGCGCCATTGCCTGGCGCTATGTCACCGCGGCGACCGGACTCGCCGTCCTCATCCTGGCCATCGCACTCATCCTGAGCGGTCGCGTGATCTTCTCCTTCTTTCATGGGATCGACGGCGACAAGATCTACGCGACGCTCGAGATGCCGCCCGGCATCGCCGCCAGCAAGACGCGGGCGGCGGCGCAACAGATCGAGGCCTCCGTCGAACGGCTCCGGGCAGAGTACGACCAGTACGCCGCCCCCGGGGTGCCGAGCGTCATCAGGCACACCCTGGTGAGCGTCGGAACGCACATCCACCGGGGCGGACCACCGCGCCCGGATAGCCCGGGCCGTAGCGACTACGCCGAGGTCGGCATCGAACTGGTGCCCCTGGAGGACCGCGACTACATCCTGTCGCGCGACGTGGCCGATCGCTGGCGCGAACTGGTCGGCTCGATCCCCGATGCAGTGCGCCTCTCGTTCGAAGCGGACAGCTTCAGCTCCGGCGACGCCGTCCACCTCGAGCTCACCGGGCGCGACGTCGACGAACTGCGCATGGCGGCGGTCGAGCTCAAAGCCAGCTCTCACGCTACGACGGCGTCAAGGACATCTCCGACTCGTTCCGCGCCGGCAAGCAGGAGATCAAGCTCACCCTGCTGCCCGGCGCGCGCAACCTGGGCCTGACCCTGAACGATCTCGCCGCGCAGGTGCGTAGCGCCTTCTACGGGGCCGAGGTACAGCGCGTGCAGCGCGGGCCGGACGAAGTGCGCGTCATGGTGCGCTATCCCGAGAGCGAGCGCCGCTCCATCGGCAACCTCGAGGACATGCGAATCCGCACGCCGGAGGGCTCCGAGGTGCCGTTCACGAGTGTCGCGACGTTCGAGATCGACCGCGGGTATTCCCAGATCAACCGCATCGACGGCCGGCGCGTGGTCAACGTCACGGCGGACATAGATCGCGAACGGGTGACGCCGGAGGAAGTCAACACGAGCATCATGCAGGAGATGCTTCCCGCCCTGCGCCAGAAGTATCCATCCGTGCAGCTGGACCAGTCCGGGGAACAGGAAGAGCGGACAAAGTCCATGATGGGCCTGGCCTACGGCGCGATGTTCGCACTCCTGGGCATCTATGCGCTGTTGGCGATCCCCCTCAAGTCGTACCTGCAGCCGCTGGTGATCATGAGCGTCATCCCGTTCGGCGCGGTCGGCGCCATCATCGGCCACTGGGTGATGGGCCACCAGCTCATGTTCTTCTCCCTGCTCGGCATCGTCGCGCTCTCGGGGGTGGTGGTGAACGCGAGCCTCGTGCTGGTGGATTACATCAACCGCCGCCGTCGCGAAGGCATGTCCCTCGAGGAAGCGGTCTTCACGGCCGGCGTGGTGCGCTTCCGGCCCATCGTGCTGACCTCGACCACCACGTTCGTCGGCCTGCTGCCGCTGATGTTCAGCCAGAACCCCACGACGTTCTTCTTCATCCCGATGGCGATCTCGCTCGCGTTCGGAGTGCTGTTCGCGACGGTCATCACGCTGGTGCTGGTGCCGGGCCTGTACGTCATCGTCGAGGACTTCGTCGAGTGGGGTCCGTTGCGCGAAGGCGGCGAGGAGATGGGCGCGCCCCGGCAAACGGCCTGACGCGCACTCCCTTCCCCCGCTCCCCCCCGCCCCGGCCCCCGGGGGCTGCCACGCCCGGTCCGTTCCTGCCAGAATGGAGCGAAACGGCACGGAGGGGATCCAGTGAAAGACTTGCTACGAGCCGTCGCAGGCGGCCTGTTGTGCCTCACCGTGGCAGCATGTGCGCCCGAACCGGCGGACACCCCGGCAGACGAAGCCCCGGACACCGAGGCTGCCGCGGAAACGTCGCAGCCGTCCCTGACGAGTTTCGTCCGCGAGCACCGCCAGTGGCAGCCGCCCGGCGGACCGGCGACCGCGGACGCCACACCGCCCGGTCCGCGCTGCGCACACTACCGCCCGCAGCGTTCGGCCTTCTTCGGCGACCTCCACGTGCACACCAGTCTGTCCCTCGACGCGTACACCCGTGGCGGTTTCCAGACCCCCGATGACGCCTATCGCTTCGCCAGGGGCGAGCCCATCGGCCTCGCGCCCCGCGATCCCGACGGTCGCCCGCTGCGCCAGGGCACCATCGACCGGCCCCTGGACTTCGCCGCCGTCACGGACCACGCCGAGTGGACGGGTGAGCTGGAGTCGTGCAGGAACACGGAATCCCCGGCCTACGACAGCCTGGACTGCCAGATGCTGCGCGAGATGTCCCTCGGCACTGCCACCCCCGAATTGGTCGCGCTCCGTACCAGGTTCCTGCTCGGCGAGCAGCGCGGCCCGGACGGCATCTGCGGGACGGACGCCGCGGTGTGCCGCGAGTACGCCGGGCATGCCTGGCGCCGGACGGTGGCCGCCGCCGAGGCGCACCAGGACCGCACGGACCAGTGCGCTTTCACCACGTTCAACGCCTGGGAGTACAGCGCCATCCCCGGGGGCAGCAAGGTGCACCGCAACGTCATCCTGCGCAACGACAGCGTGCCCGAACTCCCCATCTCCTGGGCCGAGCTTGGCGAACCGGAGGAGCTCTGGAGCCAGCTCGACGCCCGCTGCAACCACACCGGCACGGGCTGCGAGGCGATCACGATCCCGCACAATCCGAACATCTCCAACGGTCGCCTGTTCACGGTCACCTACCGGGACCGCCCCCTCGAAGCGCAGCGCCGGCGCGCCGCACTGCAGGCCCGTCTCGAGCCCCTCGTGGAGATGATGCAGGCGAAGGGCGAGTCGGAGTGCCGGATGGGGATGTTCGGCGTGCTCGGAGCCGAGGACGAGCTGTGCGACTTCGAGAAGGTGCGCTTCACGCCGGACGGCGGGCGCTTCGAGGACTGCGAGGAGACGTTCGGCAGCGGTGCGCTCGGCGGGATGGGCTGCCAGTCCCGGCTGGACTTCGTGCGCTACGGGTTGATCGAGGGGCTGCGGGAGTACGCACGCATCGGGGTGAATCCCTATCGCCTTGGCTTCATCGGGAGCACGGACACGCACAACGGAACCCCGGGCGCCACCGAGGAGTACAACTATTTCGGGCACAACTCCGACGTCGACGACACGCTGGAGGAACGTCTGACCGAACCGGCCTACGCGCCGCATCCCATGCGCAACCCCGGCGGCCTGATCGGGGTCTGGGCCGAGGAGAACTCGCGCGACGCGCTGTTCGACGCGATGCAACGGCGCGAGACGTTCGCCACGAGCGGCGTGCGCATCCAGCCGCGGCTGTTCGCCGGCCCGGGCCTGCCGGACACCCTGTGCGAGAACGACGACGCCGTGACCGAAGCGTATCGACGCGGCGTCCCCATGGGCGGCGCGCTGGATCCCGCGGCCCTGAACGACGACGGCCCGGCGTTCTTCGCGAGCGCCCTGCGCGATCCCGGCACCGAGATGAACGCCGGCGCCGGCCTGCAACGCATCCAGATGGTCAAGGGGGAAGTGGACGAATCCGGCATGTTCCGGGAAACGGTGATCGATATCGCCAACGACGACGGCCCTCCCGTAGAAGTCGATGCGACCTGCAATCCGACACGTCCCGGCGCGAGCCACCTGTGCACCGTGTGGCGCGACCCCGCCTGGAACGCCGCCAAGCCCGCGGTCTACTACGCCCGTGTCCTGGAGCAGCCGAGCTGCCGATGGCACGCCCGCCAATGCGCGGAACTCCCGCCGGAAGAGCGTCCGGCCGCCTGCGACAACCCGGCCCTCCCCCGCACCATTCAGGAGCGCGCATGGACATCGGCGATCTGGTATCAGCCGCCGCTTCCATCCGACTGAGTCACCCGCGCGTCGCTACCCGCACACCCCACCGAGGACACGCCAGCCGATGTCAATCCATTCCTTCCTGACGGCCGCTGCCGCGATGGCCTGGGCAGCCGCCGCCCAGGCCATCACTGTCGAAGAGTTCGTCGAGCGTCACGATGCCAACGGCGACGGTCTGCTGTCCGTCGAGGAGGTGGATCTCGGTGGCCTGCTCGACGCCAACCGCGACGGCATCGTCCAGCACGCCGAACTCGAGACGATCAGCCGGACGTTGGCGCGACGGCAGTTTCGCTGGGTCAATCCCCTGCCGGACGGCGAAACCTGCGAGGGCGTACGGCACGCCACCTTCACCGGCCCCTCGATGGGCTTACCGGTGGGCTCCTGCATCTATCTCCCGCCCCGGTACGACCAGGCGAGCGACGCGGACAGGCGCTATCCGGTGGTGTACGACCTGCACGGCGGCGGCCCGGGCGATGAGCGGACGAGCGTCCGGGGCGGTCTCGCCAGCGTGATTCACGACGCCATCGCGAACGGCGACGTCGCGCCCGCGATCCATGTCTTCGTCAACGGCGGCGCGGAGAACACCTTGCATGAAAGTCGCGCCAAGGGAACGAAGTGACCGCCGGTGCAACTTCCATGCAAGGACGGCGTGGCTGGGCCGGAGGCGCGCCGGCGCGTAGCGAGTTCGCGAGCGAGCGCCGGACCGGCTAAGGGGCGCTACAACTATCCACAGAAGGACTCCCTCGGAGTCGACGTGTTCGTCCAGGAACTGATCCCCCACATCGATGCGACCTACCGGACCATCGCCGGGCGGCACGGGCGGGCGCTGCAAGGCTTCTCCCAGGGCGGCCGCGGGACCACCCGGATCATGTTCCAGTATCCGGAGCTGTTCGTGTCCGCCGCGCCGGGGGGGCGCCGGCTTCGCCCAGGAGCAACAGATCTCCCAGAGCGGCGGAGTCGAGCGAGACCACCGACTTCCCGGCTTGCCCGAGCGTGTCTTCGCCCCGGACGAGAACGCCTACGACCGGGCACGACAGTATGTCGCCCGGGACGATCGCCCGCCGCTCAACATCCTCGTGTGGGTCGGCGACCAGGACATGAACCATGCCGCCAACCTCCAGTACATGGCGTTCCTGGACGAACTGGACATCCCCTTCGAGCGATTGATCCTGCCGGGCGTGGAGCACAGTGCGCCGGTGTATCGAGAGGCAGGCGTTTCCGTGCTCGAGTTTCATCTGGCGAACTTTGCCCGCGCCCGGGAGCATCCATGACGTCAAACCGGTGGCGGAGGGCCGCCCGGGGAGCCATGCGTCTCCGGGCGTCGGTCAGGCCCATCGATTCCGACCGAGGCGTGACATAGAGTCGAACCATGAGCGGCAAGATGCTGACCTGCACGTGGGCGCCCACGGTATTCGCCGGACCGCGGGTGATCTCGACCAACCCGGAGGGCAAGTTTCCCGACGGACGAGCCCTCCACGAGGCCGTGCTGCCAGCCCTCGCACGCATCGAGGAACTCGGCCTGTCGCACCTGCTCATCGCCCAGCGCTGGTGGGGTAGCGGCGTCGAGACGGAGGGCTCCTCGCTGGACTGCCTGGCCATGACGGCCCTGTTCGCCGCGCACACGGAGCGTATTCGGCTCGTGACGGCCATCCACCCCGGCTTCTTTCACCCCACCGCGATCGCCAAGTGGGGCGCGACCATGGACTGGATCAGCGGCGGGCGCTGGGACATCAACGTCACCAGTGGCTGGAACCTGCGCGAATTCGACATGTACGGGATCGACACCCTCGATCACCGCGAGCGCTACGCCCGTTCGGCGGAGTTCATCGACGTGCTGCGCGGCGCCTGGAACGCGAGCCCGTTCTCCTACGAAGGACGCTTCTATCGCGCCGAAGATCTCCAGATGGAGCCGCGTCCGTCCACGCCGCTGACGGTCTTTCAGGGTGGACAGTCCGACGACGCGATCGGGATGGCCGCCGCGGGCTCCGACTGGATGTTCCTGAACGGCGGTTCGCTTGAGCGGATAGAACGTGTCATCGAACGCGTGCGAAAGGCCTGCCGGTCGACCGGGCGCACCGTGCGTTTCGCCCTCTACGCCGCTCCACTGGTGCGCGGCACGGACGCCGCAGCGTGGGCCGAAATCGATGCGCGCATTCGGGCGATCGATCGCGGCGTTGCCGAGCGACGCCGCGCCGCCACGGGCGGTGCAGAGGGCATGTGGGCGTCGGCAGAGGACCTGAGCCTGCTCGACACCAACGAAGGCTACGCCGCAAGGCTCATCGGCAGCCCCGACACGGTCTACGCACGTCTCGAGGCGTTCCGTTCGCTCGGCATCGAGATGCTGCACTTCGACACCCGCGACAAGCTGTTCAACGAGACCATCCTGCCGGAACTCGTCGACTGACGCTCAGGTTAACAACCATTTTTCAGTGTGTTGCAGGTTCTTTCTCAAGTAAATTAGGGAAGCTCTGATTTATCAGAGGTTCCTTGGCGAAACAGCGCCGACCCTAACCACCACCGGCGAGGATCCACGCGAGCCACACCAGGGCCACCGCCAAACCGCCGGCCAGATATTGCCCCGACCGCCCCAGCCGGCGAATGTCGAACGGTGCGACGAATATGCCGAGCCCCACACCGCAGGCGAATCCTGTCACGTGGGCCAGCACGTCGGTGTTGGCGCCTCCCATGCCGGTGAACGCGAGCAACGCGATGCCCGCGGCCAGCGGCGCCATGCTGCGTCGCCAGCCGCGGCCGCGGAAGTAACCGCGTCGCCAGATGAACGCGGCCATCAGGCCGACGCATGCGAAAGTGGCCGTGGAAGCCCCGAGCGAGGCGAAGCCGTCAGGACGCAGCGCGGCGTTCATGCCGTTGCCGGCGGCCCCGGCAATCAGCACCAGCAGCCAGCACAGGCCCGAGCCCAGGTAGCGTCCCGCCATGATCCCGAACACCGCTCCGAAGAGCGAGTTGCCAAGGATGTGCGCCAGGCTCCCGTGCAGCGTCAGCGCCGTGATCGTGCGCCACCACTCGCCGTCCCGGACAAGCCCGGCCTCCATGTGCCCGGCGCCGCGCCAGTCCATGCCGAACAGGCCCCATCCTTCCAGTGCGGGCAAGGCCCACAGGATGCAGAGGTAGCCCAGCACACCGGCCCAGCCACTGTCGAAGGTGATGATCGGACGGATCCGCACCCGCCGTGGCAGGTTCTCTACCCGGTATCGCTCGAGCTGCAGGAGCGCCTGCGCCGCGTGGCCGCGCCGCGTGAGGAGCCGCCACTCCCGGTCGTCCTGCTCGATGAAATGCTCGATACCGACCGCGGTCAGCACGAACCCGGCGTCGGCAATGGGCCGCGCCGCGTCGCCCTGCCGGATGCAAACCCAGGCGAACGGATCGTCGGAAGCATCCACGCGCCCGCCGCGGTCACGTCGCGCAGACGGCGGCGCGGCTCGAGATGCTGACCCCGCGCCGTCCGACCCGCAGCGGATTGCGGTCGTGGGCGTTGGTGCAGTAGCCGACGGAAATCCCCGTCGCCGGATCGGCCCACGCAATCTGACCTCCTGCACCGCCGTGGCCAAACGCCCACTCCGAGTTCGAGTGGCCGAAGCCGCGGTAGTTGCGATCCTCGTCGCCCGCGACCACGACGCCGAGGGCGCGATGGACGCGCTTGCCGTACAGCGGGTCGGTCAGGTCGCCGCTGCGCACCCGCCGGGCCATCGCCAGGGTATCGTCGGTCCACACCTGTTGCCCTGCCGCGCCCCCGTGCAGAAGGCCCTGGTAGAACAGCGCCAGGTCGGCCGCGGTCGTGATGCCGCCGCCGCCCGGCACGCCCACCGCGCGCACGTCGGGCCGGTTGAAGTTCAGGATGGGCCTCCGTGACCTCGGTCACGGGCGGTTCGGGAAGGCCAAGACGGGCATAATCCTCGCTGGTCAGCGCTTCGCCGACGTACATGCACTCGGCAACCCGGCCGTTCTGCTCCGCCGGCAGTCCCACGAAGAGATCCGGGAGTTCCAGCGGCAGCGCGATCCGCTCGCGCACGAACTGGCGGAACTCGCGGCCGCTACGCCGCTCGACGATCTCCGCGATCGCCCACATGCTGGAGGTCGGGTGATACTCGAAGCGGGATCCGGGCGGCCAGTTGAGGCGCCATTGGCGGAAGCGTTCGAGCCGCCGCGCGCGATCGTCCCAGTCGACCGGACGAAACGGCGCGTGCGGAAAGCCGCACGTATGCAGGAACAGTTGCTCCACCGTGATGCCGTCCTTCCCGTTGGAGCCGAATTCGGGAACGATGTCCGCGACCGTCTCCCCCGCATCGAGATTGCCGTCCTGCATGACCAGCCAGCCGGCGGCCGATGTGATGGCCTTGGTCGAAGAGAAGATGCAGTACAGCGTATCGTTGTCGGCGTCACCGAACGTTTCGAACAGCCCCAGGCGCCCTTCCCGGGCGACCGCGACCTGCACGGACGGCAACAACCCCTCGTCGACTTCGCGGCGCACGCGCTCGGAGAGGGCCGCGAGCCTCTCCGGGTCGAGCCCGATCGTGCGTGGTTCCACCACGGTCTTGCGGTCCGGCATGTCTCCTCCATGGCCACCAAGGTCCCGGCGCACAACCTACCAAGAAGCCGCGCCGCGGGGAAATGCAAACGGGAAGGCGGCGTCGGTACAATGGCGCGCCTTGTGGAACGGGGGCCGGAATGGACACACGCAACGGTTTTGTAGAGGCGGTTGGCAACACGCCGCTGATCCGTCTGAGCGACCTCTGCGAGCAGACCGGCTGCGAAATCCTGGGCAAGGCGGAGTTCATGAGCCCCGGCGGCTCGGTGAAGGACCGGGCGGCCTGGTGGATGATCCGCGAGCACGAGAAGAGCGGCGCGCTGCAGCCCGGGGGTACCGTTGTCGAAGGCACGGCCGGCAACACCGGCATCGGCATCGCCCACATCTGTAACGCACGCGGCTACGGCTGCGTCATCTACATGCCCGACAACCAGTCTCCCGAGAAGGTCGAGATCCTGCACACGCTCGGCGCGGAAGTGCGGGTCGTGCCAACCGTCCCCTACGCGAACGAGATGAACTACCAGAAGCAGGCGGGTCGCTACGCAGACTCCCTCGACGGGGCCGTCTGGGCGAACCAGTTCGACAATACTGCCAACCGCCTGGCGCATTACGAGTCCACCGGCCCGGAGATCTGGCAACAGACCGATGGCAAGGTCGATGCGTTCGTCAGCGCCGTCGGTACGGGCGGCACCCTTGCCGGCGTCTCCTGGTACCTCAAGGAGCGCGACCCGGACATCCAGCTCGTCCTGTCCGACTGCATGGGCAGTGCCCTCTACAACTACGTCACGACCGGCGCGGCGACGATGACCCCCGGCCCGTCGATCACCGAGGGCATCGGCAACTCCCGGGTGACCGACAACCTCGCCGGGGCCGAGATCGACTGGGCGCTGCAGGTGCCCGACCAGGACATGGTCGACATGGTGTACCGGCAGCTGAGGAACGCCGGCTGGTTCCTCGGCTCGAGCACCGGCATCAACCTGTGCGGCGCGGTCGAGGTCGCCCGGGAACTCGGCCCCGGACACGTCATCGTCACCGTGCTCTGCGACGACGGCAACAAGTACCGCTCGCGGCTGTTCAACCCCGACTGGCTGGCCGAACGAGACCTCGACGTCCCGAGTGACTGAACGCCGCCGCACGGACCGCTCGCGGGAACCTGGATCGGTCAACGCGGCGCCGGCGGACCTCGGCGCGGCGTCTGCGCAGCACCGCTTTCCCGCGCGGGAAATTGTGTCAGAATAGTCCGCATGGCAACGGGCAACCCGCCTTTCCGGCACGAACTTCGCCGCGACGAACGGCGCTGGAACTCCATTGCCGCAGGAGCCCATCTCATCCCCTTCTGGTGCGCCGCCCTGCTCTCCGTGTTCCTCGCACAGCACGCCGCTGCAGCGAAAATCTGGGTCCTGGAGATCGACGGCGCCATCAGTCCGGCCTCGGCCGACTATTTCATCCGCTCCCTCGAGGATGCGGCCGACGCCGATGTCGACCTCGTCGTGTTGCGTCTCGATACCCCCGGCGGGCTCGACAAGTCCATGCGCGACATGATCAAGGCGCTGCTGGCCTCGCCGGTGCCCGTCGCAACCTACGTCTCGCCCAACGGAGCGCGGGCAGCGAGTGCCGGCACCTACATCATGTATGCGAGCCACATCGCGGCGATGGCGCCCGCGACCAACATCGGTTCGTCGACCCCGGTCAGCATCGGCGGCGGCAGCCCCCTGCCGATCCCCCAGGCCCCCATGCCGCCGGAACCGGAGCCACCTGCCGACGAAGGCAACGGCGATGGCGAGGGCGAAGCAACGGGCGACGACTCCGCGCCGAAGCCCGGAACCGCGATGGAGCGCAAGGTGATCAACGATGCCGTCGCGTATATCCGGGGCATCGCGGAACTCCGCGGCCGCAACGTGGAGTGGGCGGAGGAAACCGTGCGCGACGCATCCAACCTGCCTGCGCGGGAGGCGCTCGAGCAGAACATCATCGACCTGGTCGTCGAAGACCTCGACGAACTGCTCGCGGCGCTCGACGGCGAGACCATCGTCCTCGACCGCGGCGAGGTGACCCTCGACACGTCCGAGAACCACATCGAGCGCATCGAGCCGGACTGGCGCTACGAACTGCTGGGGCTGATCGCCGATCCGAACGTGGCCTACCTGTTGCTGATGATCGGCGTCTACGGCCTCATCTTCGAGTTCTACAACCCCGGCACCGGCGTCGGCGGCGTGGCCGGCATCATCTGCCTGCTGCTCGGAGCGTACGCCCTGCAGATGTTGCCAGTGAACTACGCCGGTCTTGCGCTGCTGATCGTGGGGCTCGCCCTGCTGGCGGCAGAGGCGTTCACGCCCAGCTTCGGAGTGCTCGGCACCGGTGGCGTCGTCGCCTTCCTGATCGGATCCATCATCCTGTTCGATACGGACCTGCCCGGCTACCGGGTCTCCGTTCCCATCGTGCTGGCGGTGACGGCGAGCACCGGCGGCGTGATGGTGTTCGTCGTCGGCGCGGCCATCCGGGCGTGGCAGAGCCCCGTCGTGAGCGGCGGCGAGGCGATCCTCGGGGGTGAGGCGGTGGCGCTTGAGGACTTCGAGCGCGACGGTAGCGTACGCGCGTTCGGAGAAGTCTGGCGCGCGAAGAGCGAGAAACCGGTCAGCAAGGGCGCGCGACTGACCGTGGTGAGCCGCGAGGGACTCGATCTCGGCGTCGAACCGAGCGAAGACGCGGGCTAGTGCAGCACAGCTTTCCGGAACGACAGCCAGGAGACTAGAACAGCCATGACCGAAATTTTCACGATCGTCCTCATCGTCATCGCGCTCGCCATCCTTGCGAGCGCGTTCCGCGTCCTGCGCGAATACGAGCGCGGCGTGGTGTTCATGCTGGGCCGCTTCTATCGCGTCAAGGGACCCGGCCTCATCATCCTCATCCCGATCGTGCAGCAGATGGTCCGGGTCGACCTCCGGACCATCGTGATGGACGTTCCCACCCAGGACCTCATCACGCGCGACAACGTGTCCGTGAAAGTGAACGCCGTCCTCTATTTCCGCGTGGTGGACTCCCAGAAAGCGATCATCAACGTGGAGGACTACATGCAGGCGACCGGGCAACTCGCCCAAACGACCCTGCGGTCCGTGCTTGGCCAGCACGAACTCGACCAACTGCTGGCCGAACGGGAGAAGCTGAACGCCGACATCCAGACGATCCTCGATCAGCAGACCGATCAGTGGGGCATCAAGGTCGCGAACGTCGAGATCAAGCACGTCGACATCGACGAGAGCATGATCCGCGCCATCGCCAAGCAGGCCGAGGCCGAGCGGGAGCGACGCGCGAAGATCATCCACGCCGACGGCGAGTTCGAAGCCGCGGCGCGGCTCGTGGAGGCCGCCGAGCGCCTGTCCCGCCAGCCCACCTCGATGCAACTGCGCTATCTGCAGACGTTGACGGAAATCGCCGGCGAGAAGTCCTCCACCATCGTCTTCCCGTTGCCGATGAACATCATGGACACCTTTGCAGGGCGGATAATCGGCAACAACGACGACGACGACGCGGACCGGTCGGAGGACTGACCGGTCGCACGCTCCGCGACCCCCGGGCCACGGAGCCTGATGCGAGCCCTCAACGCCCGGTGAACACCGCCTCCGTCTTGTTGACGAACGCCTGCGCCGCAGCGCGGTGGTCTTCGCTCAGCCCGGCATGCACGTGGTGCGTGGCCTCGAGGTCCAGGCACTCGATGACGTCCGCGCCCATGGCCGCGCGGTTGAGATTCTCCTTCATGTAGCGATACGCGATGGGTGGCCCACCCGCCAGCCGCCGCGCCAGCGCGAGCGTCTGTTCTTCCAGCGCATCGGCCGGAAAGACGAAGTTCGCGATGCCGAGGCGCTGGCACTCCTCCGCACCGACCCGGTCCGACAGGTAGTAGAGCTCGCGCGCCTTGGCGGAACCCACGAGGTGCGTCAGGAAATACGTGCCGCCGTAGTCGCCGCTGAAGCCGACGCGCGCGAAGGCGGTGGTGACGAAGGCCGTGTCGGCCATCGTGCGCAGGTCGGCCGCCAGCGCGATGGCAAGGCCGGCTCCCGCCGCCGGTCCCGGCAGCATGGCAATGACCGGCTTCGGCATCAGGTACATGCGTCCCGCCGTGTTGCGCTGCGACAGCCGTTGGGCGTGAATGCGTTCGTCGAGCGACGGCTGCTCCGCGGCGCTTGCGCCGCTGCCGCCGGCGGCCATGTTCTTGACGTCCCCACCCGCGCAGAAAGCGCCGCCGGCACCGGTGACGACCACGGCTCGGATGCTGGCCGAGCGTTCCGCCACGTCGAGTGCCGTGGCGAGGCCCGCCGTCATGCCGTCGTTCATGGCGTTGCGCGCCTCCGGTCGGTTCAGCGTCAGCACGGCCACGCCGTCCTCTTCATGGGCCAGCAGGTGCTCGCTGCCGGTTTCGATTTCGATTCTGCTCATGGTTCGTGATTTCTCCTGCCTTCTTCAGATGAATGCTATGTCTCGTTCAGGGTATCCGAACCCGCGCCGGCGGCACCGGCAACCCGGCCACCTCCGCGCGATGCCGGTACACCGCCCCCTCCCGGCCTCCTGGCACGCCCGCCGAACCCGTCACGATGTAGAGGTCCCCGAGATCGGCGCCGCCGAAGCAGACGCTCGTGCACATGGGCTGCGGGATATCCACGTACTCCCGGAGCGTGCCGTCCGGTTCGTATACCCCGACCGCACTGCCGCCGGCGAGCGCCACCCAGACGGCCCCGTCCTCGGAGACGACCAGGCCATCCGGACTGCCCCGCTCCGTACGCACGAAGGTGGCCTTCTCGCCGAGATCCCCGTTGGCCAATACCGGATAGCAGAACACGGACTGGCGGCGCGAGTCCGAGTGATAGAGCGTACGTCCGTCCGGAGAAAAGCCGAGGCCGTTGGTCAGTTCCACGTCGTGGCCCACCACGCGGGACGAACCGTCGAGATCGATCAGGTACAGGTCCCCCGCCCGGGGCTCGCGCCCATCCTCGAAGACCGGGCTCGCACCCAGGGAACCCGCATAGACGCGTCCCTCGGTATCCGTCGTGATGTCGTTGTATCCGACGTTGCCGTGGTCCGGGTCGCGATCGAGGAGCATGACGGTATCGGCGCCGTCGAAACCCTTGTAGGAGATGTTGCGTCCGCTGACGACCAGGCCGCCCGCGACGTGCCGCGACATGCCGCCGATGCCGCGCCGGTGCTCGAATACCGTGGACACGGCGCCATCGGAGCCGAGCGCGAAAACGCCGCCGAACAGCACGTCGCTGAAGATCAGTCCCCGATCGTCGTCCCACACGGGCCCCTCGATCAGTCCGTATCCCCCCGTCAGCCGTTCGGGTTGCATCGCATCTCTCCCCCAGTCGAGCCCCCAGTCGAGCCCCCAGTCGAGCCCCCAGTCGACCCCCCAATCGACGCCGTCAGTCGATCCCGGCCCGCCGCTGCGGTCCCGGCGGATCGCCCGTCGAGCGCGGAACCTTGTCATACCCCCCCTTTGTAGGCAAGGTGGCGCGGCGTTTCTGGCCACTCGAGAGCCCTCCATGCTGATCCGGGAAGGCCGGCTCACCGACCTTGCGACAGCCATCTTCGTGTCGGCCGGCGCCGCCGAGGAGATCGCCCGCGAGACCGCCGAGCACCTCGTGCTCGCCAACCTCAAGGGCCACGACTCCCACGGCGTCGGCATGATCCCCACCTACGTCGACAGCATCCACGCCGGCGGCCTGGTCCCGAACGCGGGCATCGAAACCCTGCGTGACCAGGGCGCCGTCCTGTTGCTCGACGGCAAGTTCGGTTTCGGCCAGGTGGTCGGTCGCCAGGCCACGGATCTCGCCATCGAACGGGTCCGGAACACCGGCGTGGTGACGGTCGCGCTCCGCAACGCCCACCACCTCGGGCGTATCGGTACCTATGCCGAACGCTGTGCCGCGGCCGGCTACGTCAGCGTGCACTTCGTCAACGTCGTCGGGCATGACCCGGTGGTCTCTCCGTGGGCCGGCCGCGAAGCGCGCATGTTGACCAATCCTTTCTGCTGCGCCGTTCCGCGCGACGGCGAGCGACCGATCGTCCTCGACATGGCCACCAGCGCGGTCGCCCTCGGCAAGGTCCGTGTCGCCTGGATGAAGGGCGAGCCCGTGGTGGGCGACGTGCTGCTCGATCACGATGGCCGGCCGACGGAGGATCCGGGCAAGCTGTATGAGGAACCCCTCGGTTCTATCCGACCGTTCGGTCAGCACAAGGGCTACGGCCTCGGTTTCATCTGCGAACTCCTCGGCGGCGGCCTGGCTGGCGAGTGGACCATCCAGCCGGACAACGCCCGCACCCACACGCTCGTGAACCACATGCTGACGTTCGTCCTCGACCCGGACGTCTTCGGCGGCCACGCGGCCTTCCAGGCGGAAATCCGGGCCATGGCGGACTATCTGCTCGGCACGCCGCCCGCCGAGGGCCACGACCGCGTGCGGCTGCCGGGAGACCCCGAGGCCGAATCCCTGCAGCGACGCTCGGCGGCAGGAATCCCCATCGACGACAACAGCTGGAACGGGATCGTCGACGCGGCGCGGCGCGCCGGCCTCAACGAGGCGCAAATCCGGGCACTGGCTCCCGCCGACGAGACAACGGGCGAGGCTCCATGAGCACGCACGCCGCGGTCTCTACCCTGGTGGGCACAGGTGTGCCCGGCCACGGGTCCGACGGCGCGATCGGCCCGAATATCGCTGTCGCGGAGCCCTTCGGCGTGGTGCTGGATCCCGCCGGCGCCCTGGTCTTCTGCGACCTGGGCAATCACCGCATCTGTCGGATCGATCTGCGGTCCCGGGCACTGCGGACCATCGTCGGCACGGGCTCCGCCGGACACTCCGGCGATGGCGGCCCGGCGCGGGACGCCGAGTGGCGCGAGCCCTACGAAGTGCGGTTCGATGACTCGGGCAACCTCGTCTTCGTCGACATGGCGAGCCACGTCGTCCGCCGCGTCGCGGCCGGAACCGGACACGTCGCCACCGTCGCCGGGACCGGCGAGGCAGGTTTCTGCGGCGACGGTGGCCGCGCAACCGACGCCGCCTTCCGACAACCGCACAGCATCGAGATCGCCCGCGACGGTGGCATCTTCGTGGCCGACATCGGCAACCACCGGATCCGGCGCATAGACTCCGCCACGGGTATCGTGGGGACGTTCGCCGGGACCGGTGACCCCGCCCCCGCGATCGATGGCGCGGACATCTCCCGCACTCCGCTCCACGGACCCCACGCCCTCGCTTTCGACGACGCCGGTGACCTCTTCCTCACGTTGCGCGAGGGCAACGCCGTCTACCGGATCGACATGCGGCGGCACACCCTCCACCACGTCGCCGGCACCGGGAAAGGCGGCTACCGGGGCGATGGCGCCGACGCCAGGGACGCAGACCTGGCCGGCCCCAAGGGCATCTCCGTGGACGGCCGCGCAGTCTTCATCGCCGACACCGAGAGCCACACCATCCGGCGCATCGACCGCGCAAGCGGTGTGATCACCACGGTGCTGGGCGACGGCACCAGGCACGACGGACCGGACGGCGACCCACTCCACTGCGGTCTCGCCCGCCCGCACGGCGTGTTCGCGGCCGCCGGCCGCGTGTTCGTCGGCGACAGCGACAACCATCGCGTACGCGTGCTAGCGTCCCGGGGTGCCGCATAGGACTCCGCCTCGGCAGGAGGACGACCCACAACACCAGTCGAGAACGGCTCGAAGCCAAAGACCGGCTGCCGCACGATGGAGGATGGCCATGATCTACGAGGAACGCCGCATCCGGCTCACCCCCGGGTGCTTCCGGGACTATCGCACCTGGGTGCTGGAGCGTCTCTGGCCGCGGCTGGCAGAGTCGGGGCACCGCCCGCTGTGCCTGCTGAACGGGCTGATCGGCGCCGCCGTCGAGGACGTGGTGCTGATCGTTGGCTTCGAGGACTTCGACGCCTGGCAGGCCGCCCAGCCGATCCTCGTCGGCGACGCCCGGGACGGGCCGCGACGGTGGATCGAATCCGGGGAGGCTCGCCCGCTGCTGGCCTCCGCCTACCGCCCGGAAGGACCGACGCGACCCGAGGACCGGCGCCCCGTCTATGGCCTGCGCCGCTGGCGGATCCAGCCCGAGGACTGGCTGACCTTCAATCGGCTGTCCTACGAGGGCGTCTGGCCCGCGCTCGACCACATGGGACACTACGTGCTAGGGCAGTTTCGCGATGCCGCGACGACCGCACCGCTGGCCATCGTGAACCTCGCGGGCTACCACGACCCCGCCCACTGGCAGGCGACGCGCAACCCGGCCGAGCACGGTGTCCCCGCCGAACTCATCGAGAAATTCGCAACACTCGGCCGGCAGCGGGCCCCACTGGTGCTCTCGAGTTACGTCTGCCTGATGAGGGCACACTGGCCGGACTGACGAACATCCCGGGAAAGCTCTGATTTATCAGAGCTCCCTAAACGCCGCCCTGCCCGGCCTGCAGGCGGCGCGGCTCCGGCGTCCAGAGCACCACGATGACGAGCGCGACCAACTGTAGCGCGACCGTCACACCGAAGAGCGCCGGGTACGACCAGAGCGCCACCAGCAGGCCGCCCGCGAAGGGTCCCGCCGCAGCGACCAGGTTGACCGCGGTCCCGGAAGCGGCCACGCGCAGCGGGATGTCATGGACGCGCCCGAACTCCAGCACCATGTTCTGGGCCGCCTGGTTGAATCCGCCCGAGGACATGCCCAGGAGGACGAAAAAGGCGATGAGTTCCGGGACCGAGCGGACGAACAGGATGCAGGCGTTCGCGGCCGTCCACAGTCCGAGGTTCGCGATCAGCACGACGCGATGGCCGAAGCGATCCCCCAGCGCGCCCCAGCCGAGAGTCGCCGTGCTCGACGTGAGCATCCAGGCGGTGGTGACGAGTCCCAGCACCGCCCCCGTGATCTCCATGCGCGTCGCCGCGAACAGGATGTAGAACGGCAACGCCATGCGCCCGGACGATCCGAGGGCACGGGCGAGAAAGAAGCGGACGAAGGCCGGATCCTCCCGCAGCAGCGGCGCGATCCCCCGCAGCGCCGCCAGCGGCGACTCGCGCGGCCGAAGCGCCGAGGACGAGGGCTCCTTCGTCATCGCGACCCCCACCATGCCCACCGAGCCGAGCACGAACGCCAGCAGAAAGACCGCGGCATAGCCGTTGCCCAGGACCTCGTCCTCGATCAGCCAGGCTCCCGCGAGATAGGAGACGCCCGCGGAAGTGAGCCCCGCGAGAAAGTTGCGGGCGCCGGTGACGATGCCTCGCCGCCGCACGGGAATGACCCGGGCCCGGAGCGAGTTTGTCGCCACCTGGGACATGCCCTGGAAAAAGCCGAGTAGCATGAGCAGCGCAAGGAACGCGACGACCCCCGCCCCGGCCCCGAGGAAGAACCCCACCAGCGCCAACCCGAGGACCTGCAGCCGCATGAGCCCGCTCGTCACCAGGGTGGCGGACACGATGCGCGGGCGATGCCCGATCAGGGAGGCCGCGATCACCGGCGAGACCACCGTACCGAGCGCCTGCAGGGAGCGGGCGGCCCCGACGACGATATCGGAACCGGAGAGTTCGAACAGGAAGGCCGGCAGAAAGGTCGGCGCCTGCAGCAGCCGGAAGCCCGTCTGGCCGAACATGCCGTGCACGAGTTGCCCGACGATGTTGCGGCCGAGGTGCCGTTCTACGGTCTCCCGTTCATCGATCTGCATCGAAGCGGGCTACCGGCGCTCGCGACGTAGCGTGATCCTCGCGAAGACGTATCCGCCCACGGCGCCCGCGACACCCTGCGCGGCGAGACCTCCCCAGGTGCGCGCACCGGCCACCGGCATCATTCCGAGCTGGAACTGCATCGCCAGAAGCGCAACCACCATGGCGGCGGCTCCCGCGAGCAGGTAGCCCAGCGTCCGCAACGCCGGCAGAAAGCGGGTGATCAGCGCCGTCAGCGGGAACGCGATCAGGAACCCCACGCCGGCCACCGCGCCCGC
This sequence comes from Candidatus Azotimanducaceae bacterium, assembly GCA_965248075.1. Taxonomy (GTDB): domain Bacteria; phylum Pseudomonadota; class Gammaproteobacteria; order Pseudomonadales; family Azotimanducaceae; genus VXNE01. The sequence continues at coordinate 99,273 of CBDFIL010000003.1, forward strand.
CAGCAGGCTCATGCCGGCGACATCGTGGGCATACATGGCGAGCCGGTCCGAGAGCTCTATGTCCACGCCGAGGCTCTCGAGGCCGCGCAGGACGAAGTGGCTGGAGAAAAACGAGGATCCCACCGCCGTGACCGCCACCGCGACGACAAAACCGACGATCTGACGAATCACCTGCATATCGGTACCATGATGACGGTTTTCGAGGCTCGGGAGAACCCCAATGCGGGCATGTCTCAGGTGGTTCGTGCTGCTTGCGGCGCTACACGCCGGGGCCGCCGGTTACCGGCTGGAAACCGTGGCCGCGAACCTGACCTGGCCGTGGTGCATCGCCTTCCTGCCGGGCGGCGACATGCTGGTGACCGAGCGCAGCGGCGACCTGCACGTCATCCGCCAGGGCATCCTGGACCCCCAGCCCGTCGGCGGTGTGCCCCCCGCCTACGTGCGCAGCCAGGGCGGCCTCTTCGACGTGTTGCTGCACCCAAACTACGCGGAGAACCGTCTCATCTACCTGAGCCTCGCCCACGGTACGCCCGACGCCAACGCCACGCGCGTCGTCCGCGGCCGCTTCGACGGCACGGACCTCGCAGACGTCGAGACCGTCTTCACCGTGGAGCCCGCAAAGGACACGCCGGTCCACTACGGCGGCCGGATGCTGTTCCTGCCGGACGGCACGCTGCTCCTCACGACCGGAGACGGCTTCGTCTATCGGGAGGAGGCGCAGCGACTCGACACCCTGCTCGGCAAGATCGTCCGGCTGCATGACGACGGCACCGTGCCCGTGGACAATCCGTTCGTCGAGGATGCCGGCGCGCGCGACGAGATCTGGACCTACGGTCACCGCAATCCCCAGGGCATCGTTCACGATCCGACCACCGATACCGTGTACGCCCACGAACACGGTGCGCAGGGCGGCGACGAACTGAACGTCATCGTCCCCGGCAGTAACTACGGCTGGCCGATCGTGACCCTCGGCATCGACTACACGGGCGCCCGCATCTCACCCTTCCGGGAGTATCCCGGCATGACGCCGCCGGCGGTGGACTGGACGCCGTCCATCGCGCCCGCGGGACTCGCCTACTACGACGCCAACCTGTTCCCCGAGTGGCACGGCGACCTGTTCGTCACGTCGCTCGTTTTCAACTACGTCGAGCGGGTGGACCTTGAGAACGGCGAGGTGGTGGGCCGGCACCGGATGTTCGAGGAGATCGGGGAACGGATCCGGGACATTCGTACCGCTCCGGACGGCAATCTCTACGTGCTGACGGACTCCGAGACGGGCCGCGTGGTCCGGGTGGCGCCCGTCGAGTGATCTCGCGGAGTTGCGTCCACACGTGCGCGGTCAGCGCCCACGAAATCGTGCCCATTCGGCACCGCTCCGGACCTGACCCCGGACCTGGCCCCGAACCCGCCTGTAGCGGCAGGTCTTCGCCGAGCGCAGGACATTCCCCGTCACCGCAGGGTTCCGATGTCGCACACATTCCCGAGTGATCGGCCATTCGGACAACCCGGGAGACGGCGTAAAGTCGTCGCTCGACTTGGCACTTACAGGAGAAGAGAAATGAGAAAGAAACTACTGGCCCTGATCGCCGTGACAGGCTTGGCCATGTCCTCGTGGGCCGTGCAACCGACTCCGTCGGCTGCGACGGCCCCGCCGCAGTCCGAGTTCGGGTATCAATTCGGGACGTGGGCGGCATACAACCTCAACTTCGGCCCGACGTGGACCAGCTACACCCAGATATTCTTCATCGGGTCGTTCGGGGCCATCGGCGGAATGATGGGGACCGTCGGCGGCCCCATCGGGGTGGGCCTCGCGGCCGGGCTGGGTAGCGTCTAGCCATCCGCCCGGTTGAATCGAGTCCGCTGGTCTTCCACTGATGTCCTTCCTCGCCGGCGCGCTGCTGGTTGCGACAGGCTCGGGACTCGTTCTCGGCCTGGCCCGCCGGTGGCGCGTCGGCGAGGAATCCGCCGAGGCCTGGCGCACCTTGGTCACGCTGGCCGCATGGGCGCTCGGCGCGGCGGCGGGCACGGTGGGGTTCCAGTTGCTCACCGGAGCTTACGAGCGCGCCTTCCCGGAACCGCCTCACCACCCACTGCCTCTGGGAGCCTTCGTCGGCGCCGCCGGATATCTGACGTTTCGCGTGCTCTGCATGGGGCTGGCGAATGCGTCCCGGCTCTGGGCGACGCGCTCTCCGGAACGGTTCAACGAGAGCTGGCGCCAACGGGCCGCCGGCGCGCTTTGGGGGCTGGCCGGGTGGTCCTGCATCTTCGCCGCGTCGATGTCGGTGCTGGTCGCGGTGTCCGAACTGGACGACGCGCGCTTCACGTTCCTGGTAATCCCGATCCTGTTGTCCCTGCTGCCGCTCTACGAGGCCTGCATACTGCCCTGGCTCCGATACCTCCGGGCGGCGCGGCTCGACGAGAGCGGCCACGAGGACCTGGAGAACTGGCTGAAGGAGCTCGCCGCAAAGCGCAGAATTCCGCCGTTCCGTGTGCGAGTACACGCGGGCACGGAGAGAAACGCGTTCGCCATGGGGGGCGTCTTCGGGAACCTGGTAGTGATCGGGAACGGACTGCTGACCAACATGGCGCAGGCCCAACTGAAGGCTATCCTTGCGCACGAGATCGCCCATGTCATGCGGCGTGACGTGGCCAAGCTTCTGGTAGCGGTTCTTACGGGCGCCATCTGCTATGCATGGCTCCTGACCGAGTACCTGGCCCCCCTCCTGGAGTCCGGTGTTCCCGCTCTTCTCGCCGTGGGCTGGCCGTTGCTGTTCGCCGTAGCTATCTGTACTTACATCGCCCTTCCGGGATACGTGAGCCGCCGCCTTGAATACGGCGCCGACCGACTGGCGGTGAGCCTGCTGGACGACGGCCAGGCGATGATCGACGCGCTCATTCGCCTGCACGAGCTCCGACGCACGCCGCTCGACCGGTGGATGTGGACGCATCCCACGGGCCGGGCCCGCATCGCCGCCATTCGTTCGCTGATCGCCCCGCAAGCCGAAGCCAACGACGGGCAGTCTCCGAAGTAGCGCCACCAAAGCCGTCGCCCATGCGGGCGCTTCCCTTGGCTCCAACCCGGAGCCGTTCCATCACCCCGCCGGACCCGAGCCAGCTCACGAAGGCCCAAGTCCGACAGGCTGCAGGTCGACCGGCGCGAGGACAGGGCGTCCGCTCCCGAAGGACGCCAGTGCGGTACGGTCGGGGCCATTGTCGCCCGATGCCCGTCACCAAAATCGCACATCTCGTGCGGACATCTCCTCTGCGAGCCCACAAGTCGACCATCTACAGTGGCCCAACCGTAGCCCAACCGAGACAGACGGGAGAAACACCGACATGGGGCCCACCAGACCGAACGACGTACATGGACCCGCGGGCGGACGATGCCGGCCGGCCGCGAGCACGCGGCCGGGTACCGCATGGCCGCAGTACGGTGTGGTTCTTGGCCCCGCCTGCATCGGACCACAAGCCTGATGCCGTTCGGTGCCTGGCTACGCGCATTCTCGCTATCGGCTGCGATCTGGGCGGCCGGAACCGCGGCCGGCCTCGGGCTGGGATCGGCGTTCACCCCCGTTCCGGTCTCGGAAGGACGGCAGACCCTCTCCGCGACGCAGTCCCTGGACGGGATGGATGCGAGACAGGACAAGGGCCGCCTGTGCCTTGGGATCCTCGGTCGGAACGTCTCGGTGTACCTCTGGCTGCTCGTCGGAGTCCTCTGCGCGGGCATGTCCACGATCGTCGTCCTCGCTTTCAACGGGTTCCTGATGGGTCAGTTGATCGGGCTCGGCCAGGCCATGGGCGCCCCCCTGCACGTCGCTGCCTGGCTGTTCCTCCCCCACGGCGTGCTCGAAGTCGGAGCGCTCCTGCTTGCCGGCGCCATCGGGCTCCAGGGACCCGGATTGCTGATGGCATGGATCCACGGTCGCCCGACGCCGTACCGGGCGATGGGGCTCGGTGCGGTGGCCATGGCGGGGATCGGGGCACTCGCGGGTGCGTCGGCGATCGAGGCGTATCTCACCGTCCCCCTCGCGCGGGCCATGGCGTCCTGATGGGCCGTCTCCCGCACACCCTGTTACGCGCCCCGCTCACACCGATCTGCGTCTGGGCGGTCGGGGTCGGCACTTCGACGGTCGTAGGCATCGAACATCTGTTCGACGAACTCGGACCCGCGATGCTGCAGGTGCAGGCGAAGGTCATCGCCTATTTTGCGGCGGCGGCAACCGCGGGCCTGACCGTCGCGCTGGTATCGGTGTTCGCCGTGAGCTGTACCGGGATGCTACGTTGGCTGGACGACACCGTCGACCCTCGCACGACCGGCCGAGCCATTGCCATGGCCGTCTGGGCGTTCGCCGTCAGCGCCTGTACCAGCGCGGCCCTGATGGTCGGTTTTCCTCCCGACAGCCTGACCCGGCAGGATCTCATGTCCGTGGCCAGGTTCGAAATGGACGCGGAAGCCGTCATCGGCTGGCGATGGTCCACCGAGACCGCTTATCTCAGCGGCGTCGCCTTCCTGGTGCTGGCATTCCTGCTCCTGAGTCGAGCAGTGTCGCGGACCAACGCCGCGATCGCCGTCGCGTTCGGGACGACCGTCGTGCTGCTGCTCCGCAGCCTCCTCATCAACCTGGCGGCCGCGCATCCGAGCTAGGTGTCGTGTCCCACCAACGCAACAGGCTGTACGCCGTCGTCGTCACCGCCGTCCTGCTCGGAGCCGCGGCCTTCGTCGGGAGTATGGGCATGGAGGACGCCGGCAAGAGCGTGAGAACGGCACTCGTTTCGGAACGCGTGTTGCGACCGTCGGTGCTGGCGTCCGGGCAACTCGCCCACGAGGAACAGGTCGAACTGACCAGCGAGATTGCGGGGCGGGTGGCCGCGATCCACGTTCGGGAGGGGGAACGCGTGCACCACGGCAACATCGTGCTGTCGATCGACAGCGACGCATACGGGGCCCGCGTCGAACACAATCGAGCCGCCGTCCGACTGGAGAAGATCGACATGGAACGCCAGGGCCTGCGCATCAAGACCCTGAAGAGGCATCATGACCGCAGCGCCTTGCTGTTCGGACGCGACCTGCTCGACGCACACTCGCTCGAGGCGGCTCGACACGAACTCCAACTCGCCCGCATCGACCTTGCCTCCAGTGCGGAGCGCCTGATACAGGCCCGCGCCCGTCTCCAGCAGTCGGAAAACGAGTTCGAGAAGACCCGCATCCGCGCGCCGCTCGACGGGATCGTGACCGCGCTCGACATCGACGTAGGGGAGACGGCGATCCCGAGTTCGACGAACATACCCGGCAGTCGCCTCATGACCATAGCGGATCCTGCGAGGGTCGTCGCGGAAGTCCACGTCGACGAAGCGGACATCGGGGCCGTGGCCGCGGGCCAGGCAGCGCAGATCGTCGCCGTCGCCCATCCGGACCGCCCGCTGGACGCCGTCGTCGAATTCGTGGCGAACACCGCCAAGACGCAACGGAACCGGGCCGGCCTCTCGTTCCTGGTCCGCATCCGCATCGGGCCGACCGACGGCGTCGGGCTACGCCCCGGCATGTCGTGTCGAGCGGAGATATTCACCGGCGCGTCGGACGCCGTACTCGCCGCCCCGATTCAGGCGATCGTGGCCGAAGAGCAGCCCGGGGCCACGGTGCGCCAGTTCGCGTACGTGGTGCGGCAGGGCATCGCGCGGAAGGTCCCCGTCCGGGTCGGACGATCCGACGATGCCTACCAGGAGATCAGTTCGGGCGTGCGCGCGGGCGAGCGTGTCGTCACGGGCCCTGGACGAACCCTGCGCAACCTGCGCGACGGCGATGCCGTGCACGAAGAGGCGCCGCCAGCCACCGCGCCCGAGCCGACCCGGGCCTGATGGCGCTCATCGCCATGGCCGGTGTCGGTAAGCGCTACGACTCGACGTTCGCCGCACTCGAGGATGTCCACCTGCACATCGCGCACGGCGAGTCTCTGGCGATCGTGGGGTCCTCCGGCTCTGGCAAATCGACCCTCCTGAGCCTCATGGGCTGCCTCGACACCCCCACCTCCGGCGAGTACAGGCTGCAAGGGCGCGACGTCGCGGGGCTGCGCGAGTCGGCACTCGCGCGCATCCGAAACGAGGCAATCGGCTTCGTCTTTCAGAGCTTCCACCTGCTGCCGCGCGTGACCGCCCTGGCGAATGTCATGCAGCCCCTGGTCTACCGCGGTACGCCGCGCGCGGAGCGGCGGCGCAGGGCGCAGGCGGCGTTGGCCCGTGTCGGACTCTCGGACCGCGCCGCACATTTGCCCAACCAGCTCTCGGGTGGCCAATGCCAACGGGTCGCCATCGCGCGCGCGTTGGTGACGGAACCCTCCATCGTCCTGGCCGACGAACCGACCGGCAACCTCGACTCGGCGTGCACGGCACAGGTCATGGCCCTGCTGGAGGAGGTACATCGCAGCGGGCAGACGGTGATCATCGTCACGCACGAGAAGAACATCGCCGCCCGCTGCGCGCGGATCGTCGAGTTGGTGGACGGCAGGGTCGCACGGGAGGCCCGCTCCTGACGTCACGCAGGTACCCGCGCCGGATGAGGACCGCGGTCGGAACGGGGTCGGCCCTGGCGGAGTGTGTGCGCGCGGCACTCGCATCCGTTGCCGCCCACCCCCTGCGCAGCTCCCTCACCAGCTTCGGGGTCGTCGTGGGAGTCGCCTCCATCGTGGCCGTGATCGCGCTGTTGCAGGCTCTCGGCTCCGCCATCGCGGGCCGGTTCGTCGATCTCGGCGGCGCCAACCTCGCCATCAGCGCCCGCACCCCCCTCGAAGACGCACTGCAGGGACGTCGTGCGCGCCTGTCCCCGAGCGACCTCGAGCAGATCGCCACGCGGGTAGACGGGATCGCCCACATCACCCCTCTCATCCTGGGGCACGACGAAGTACGGTACGGCGCCCGCACGGCGGTCACCCAGCTCCGCGGCACCACCCACACCTACCAGGACGTATACGATGCCTTTCCGCGCGCTGGCCGATTCCTGTCCCTCGCAGACGACCGGTCCCGTCGGCGCGTGTGCGTCATCGGGGACAAGACGCGGGAAACCCTCCACATGAGGGACGATCCGACGGGCGAGTACGTCGCCCTCGCCGGTGAATGGTGCAAGATCGTGGGCGTCATGGAACGCAAGGGAGAGCTGTTCGGGACAAACCAGGACGATCACCTTCTGCTTCCGTACCAAACCGTGCGCAGCATGGCCGGCCCGCATGACTCTCCGGATCTCCTGATCCAGCTCACGGTAGCGGACCCGAGCAGGAGATCCGGGACGGCCGCCCGGATCAGGGCCCTGCTGCGGCGAGCCCACGGCCTCGGCGCCGGCGACGAGGACGACTTCCAGATCCAGACCGCCGAGGAGATCGCACAAGCCTTCGACGACATCACGACCACCGTGACCGCCTTCGTCAGCGCCATGGTCAGCGTCTCCCTGCTGGTCGCCGGCGTCGGCATCATGAACGTCATGCTCGTTTCCGTTGGCGAGCGCACCCGCGAGATCGGCATCTGGAAGGCGCTCGGCGCCACCCGGGGACACGTTCTCCTCCAGTTCCTGATCGAGGCACTCGCACTCTCTCTGCTCGGCGGGCTATTCGGCCTGGCCGTCGGTGCAGCAATGGCCGCCTTCGTCGCCAGCCTGATCCCCGACTTTCCGACGGCCACTCCCCCGCTCTGGGCCGCAGGTCTCGCCATCGGTTTCTCCGCGCTCACAGGCGTGCTCTTCGGCGTCCTCCCGGCCCTTCGCGCGGCCAACCTCGACCCCATCGAGGCACTCCGCCACGAGTGACCGATGCCCCGTATCGCTATGCCATAATCCGCCGCGATGGGCACCGCATGAGCTGGCAATCCGACGTGGACGAACTCGCGCGCCAGACCGCCATGGCGCGGGAGATGGGGGGTGCGGACGGCGTCGCCTTCCAGCATGGGCGGGGCAAACTCACCGTTCGCGAGCGCATCGACCTGCTGGCCGATGACGGCACCTTCCACGAAATCGGCGCGCTCGCCGGCACCGCCACCTGGAACGGCGAGGCCGTCGAACAGCTGAAGCCATCGAACACCGTGATCGGCACCTGTGCGGTGGCGGGACGCAAGGTCGCCTTCTCCGGCGGGGACTTCACGATCCGTGGCGGTGCCGCGGATGCCGCGGTGGGCAACAAGTCCGAGTTCATCGAGAACCTCGCGCTCACCAGCCGCATCCCCTACGTGCGCCTGCTCGACGCCACGGGCGGCAGCGTCAGGACCTTCGAGCAGATCGGACGCACCTACCTGCCCGGCAATCCCGCCGGCGCCGCCGGCGTCGAACTGCTGCAAAACGTCCCGGTCGCAGCGGCCGTCCTCGGCTCCGTCGCCGGGCTGCCGGCGGTGCAGGTGTGCCTCAGCCACTTCAACGTCATGGTGCGCGGGACCAGCCAGGTGTTCGTCGCGGGCCCCAAGGTCGTCGAGCAGGCAACCGGCCAGAGCATCACCAAGGAAGACCTGGGCGACGAACGCATCCAGGTCAGGAACGGCGTCGTCATGAACCTGGCCGAGACCGAGGCGGACGCCATCGCCCAGGTGCGCCGATTCCTGTCGTACCTGCCGGCGAGCGTGTACGAGTCGGCGCCCCGCCTCGATCCCACGGACGCGCCCGACCGTCGGGAGGCCCAGCTCCTCTCCGCGGTGCCCCGCGATCGCCGCAAGATCTACGAGCCACGCAGGATTCTCGAAGCCGTTCTCGATCGCGACAGCTTTTTCGAGATCGCTCCGTACTATGGCCGCGCGCGAGTCACCGGGCTTGCCCGCGTCCACGGAGTGCCGTGCGGCGTGATGGCGAATCACCCGAAGTTCAACGGCGGTTCCATGGACATCGCCGCCGGCGAGAAAACCATGCGGTTGCTCGAACTCTGCGAGACGTTCCACCTGCCCCTGGTCTATTTCGCCGACGAACCCGGCTTCTCCGTGGGTCCGGCCCAGGAGCGCGCCGGCATCGTGCGCGCCGGCGCGCGGGTCGTGGCCACGCTGCACCAGACCCGCACGCCCTACATCTGTTTCGTGCTGCGCCAACTGTACGGCGTCGCCGGCGGCCTGCACCTGCGCCGCGCAGGGCTGTATCGTCGCTACGCTTGGCCGTCCACGCACGGCGGCTCGATGCACATCGAGGGCGGCACCGCCATCGCCTACAAGCGCGAGATCGAAAACGCCGCGGATCCGCAGGCCAAGCGCCGCGAGATCGAGGCGCGCCTGCAGGCCATCTCGTCGCCCTTCCGCAACGCGCACGCGTTCGGCATCGAGGAGATCATCGATCCCCGCGACACGCGGCCGCTGCTGGTCGACTTCATCGAAGACGCCTGGAAGGTGGTCCAAACCCAGGTGGGGCCGGTCTCGGGCCTGAGTTATCGTCCCTGACCGAAGAAGCGAATACGCCCATGTCCTTGCACTGGCTGGACGATGCAGTGGAAGCGAACATACGCCGACGCGAATTCGACGTACACGCGAACGGCCGCGTCGTACCCGGCGTCTGGTGGGTGGGAGAACCCGGCAGTCCGTTGGTCTGCTTCGGGCACGGCGCCTCGGGCGATCGCCACCAGCCGCCCATCCCGTCCATGGCGCGGCGCATGGTGCGCGAATACGGATTTCACGCCCTCGCCATCGACGGCCCCGTGCACGGGCGTCGCCAGGTCGGCCCCGGTGGCCGTGAGGCGTTCGCCGACGAGTGGCGCCGGGAGGGCACCGAGGCGGATATGACCGCGGACTGGCAAGCCGCCATCGACGCGATCCTGCCCGCGGCCGGCAACGGACCGCTCGGCTACTGGGGACTCTCCATGGGCACTATCTACGGCGCACCCCTGGTCGCCGCCGAGCAGCGTATTGAAGCCGCGGTGCTCGGGCTCATGGGCGTCCTGGGGCCACGCCGCTTCCAGGCCGTGGTCACCGAGGCGGCAACACGCATCGCCTGTCCCGTGCTGTTCATTCAACAGTTGGAAGACGAGATCGTCCCTCGCGGCAGGGCGCTGGCGCTCTTCGACGCCTTCGCGAGCCAGGACAAGCGCCTGCACGCGAATCCGGGCCTGCACCCGCAGGTGCCGGTCGAGGAGATCGACTTCAGTGTCGCCTTCCTCGCGCGCTACCTGACCCGCGGGGGGATGCCGCGGGAGGCCGCATTCTCCGTGCCCGCAGGGCCAATGCCATCAGCTACGGGAGAGACGCCATGAGTTCCGGACTCCGCAAGTTCGCACTGTTCGCCGTCGCGGTGGCCGCGTCCTGGTACGTCGGTGCCAACGTCGCGCCCACCTGGACCGTGGAGCGCACGACGCTGGACGTCAGCACGGCAAGTGACGGCCGTCTCTACTACGTCCAGGAAGGGGACCGCGTCTACTTCGAGGCGGTGCCCATGACGGAAGCCGTCCTGGACCCCGACCGCATCGCCGCGTCCGGAGAGGCGCCGGCCGTGCTCGAAGAGTTCGTGGTCGCCGAAGAGATGCTCGACGGGCGCATGGAGACCGTGTACTACCGACTTCTCGGCAAGCGCCACTGGGGCATCTGGTCGCTGCTCCCGGCGCTCGTGGCGGTGCTCCTGTGCTGGCTCAACAAGGAACCCGTCACGTCGCTGCTCGGCGGCATCGTCTCCGGGGCCCTGATCCTCGGCCAGTACGACCTGACGGGCGACGTGCTCATCCCTTCCCTCGCGTCGACGAGTTCCGCCGGCATCCTGATCCTGTACCTGTGGCTGCTCGGCGGGCTGATGGGCATATGGTCGAAGACGGGCGCGGCACAGGCGTTCGCGGAGTTCATGACGGTGCGTTTCGTGCGTGGCCCGCGCACCGCGAAGCTCGTCGCCTGGATGCTCGGCGTGATCTTCTTCCAGGGCGGTACGGTAAGCACGGTCCTGGTCGGCACCACCGTCCGCCCGATCGCGGACAAGGAACGCGTCTCCCACGAGGAACTTGCCTACATCGTCGACTCGACCGCCTCCCCGATCGCATCGCAACTCGCCTTCAACGCCTGGCCCGGCTACGTGCAGGCGTTCATCTTCGTGTCCGGCGTCAGTTTTCTCGCCACGGAGGCCGACCGCATCGCGTTCTTCTTCCAGAGCGTACCGTTCTGCTTCTATGCCATCTTCGCCGTCGCCGGCACCTTCCTGCTGAGCATCGAGAAGCCGTTGTTCCTCGGCCGCCAGCTCGGCGCGGCCATGGAGCGCGCGCGAACGACGGGACAGCTCGACGCCGAGGACGCGGACCCCCTGAGCGCGCCGGAGCTGCAGGGCAGCAACACGCCGGAGGGCTACAAGCCCCACGTACTGGAGTTCTTCGTCCCGCTCGGCGCGCTCATCGGTATCGCTGTCGGTACCTTCCTGTTCACCGGTACGCCGAACGTGCACTGGGCCTTCGGCGCGGCGTTCGTCATCGCCGGCGGCACGGCCCTCGCCAAGGGCATGTCCATCAAGGATCTGATCTCGGGTTTCCACGACGGCCTGAAGGGCGTCGTGCTCGGCTGCGTGATCCTGCTGCTCGCGGTCACGATCGGCGGCATCAGCAGCGCGACCGGTGGCGCCATCTTCCTGGTCGAGACCCTGGGCGAGGCGATCCCGTTCTTCCTCCTGCCGGTACTGCTGCAACTGCTCACGATGCTGATCGCATTCTCCACCGGCACGAGCTGGGGCACGTACGCGGTGGCCTTCCCGCTGGCCATGCCCCTCGCCTGGGCGGTCGCGACCGGCCAGGAGCTGGCCCATCCGGAGCTCTTCATGACCCTCTGCTTCGCAGCGGTGATGGACGGCAGTGTCTACGGCGACCAGTGCTCCCCGATCTCCGATACCACGGTACTGAGTTCCGTGTGCACCGGCTGCGACCTGATGGACCACGTCAAGACGCAGATCCCTCAGGCGTCGGTGGCAGCGGCCCTCGCGGCAGTGTGCTGGACGGGGGTAGCCTTGCTCGCCGCCTGACACGTTGCGGGATAGGCATTGGCGATCAGCCCGCCCGCCGTCAGGAACTGCGGCGGCGGACGGTCCTGCAACCCGGTTACCCGCAGGAGATCGCCCGCGGCGTCGAACTCCGAAAGCGTGCTGAACACGCTCTGCCCGGGGTCGTCCGTGAAGCCGTAGCGCAGGTCCGCCGACACCAGGCCCCGCTCGGTCGGGACATGGTGCACCCATCCCATCGCGAACCACTCGAAGATGCGGCCCTCGCGCGTGTGCCGCCAAGCGGCCACCGCAGCGTCCGCATCCGCCACGCGGGGTGCACCGGACCACGCGATGGGACACGGTCGCCACATCGACACGAAGCCCGTTCGCACTTCGGTGTCCATCCGGGCGACGATGCGTCGATAGTGCACCTGCAGAAAGGTCGGGAAGGCCGCGACCTCGGCGTTCACGACCCCTGCGGCGCGCAGCTGCGCGCGGGCCGTGTCCGCCGCCGCCTCGTTGAGGTGCCAGGCGTATGCGAGATAGCCGCTGGAGACCGCGAGCGCGGTCACCGAGGCGGCCGGCCAGCGGGGACGCCGCCACGCGACGATGCACCCCGCGATCAGGACGAGCGTATACACCGGGTCGATGATCGGCATCGCCCAGACGGCGAAGCGCGCATCCGAGAACGGCAACAGGAGTTGCGTGCCGTACGGGGTCATCAGGTCCAGTAGCGGATGCGACAGGAGCGCGAGCGTCAGCGCCAAGATCCATGCCCGTAGCCGGTCCGCCCCGCCGCGCCGCTCCCAGCGCCACGCCAGGTAGCCGAGCAGCGGCCCCGCCACGGCCGCAAAGCAAAGCGAGTGGGTGATCCCACGGTGCAGCCGCATCCGGTCGAAATAGTCCCCGGACAGCGAGAACAGCACATCGATGTCGGGCATGGCCGCCACGGCCGCGCCCACCGCGAGGGCCCGCGCCCCGAGCGTACGATGCGCGGCCGCGTGGGCGACCACGGCGCCGAGCGCGGCTTGAGAGAGCGGGTCCATTGCCAACATACTAACCGCTCGTCGTGTTCACACCCGCGCGCCCGAGGGTGCTGCGCCGGGAACACGCCACCGCAAACAAGCCTGGAGGGAACGAAACATGGCCGACTTCGAACATCTGTACGTGGACCGCGTCGGGACCGACGACCGCATCGCGCGCATCACCCTGAATCGCCCCGAGAAGCTCAATGCGCTGTCTCAGGAGCTGCTCTACGAGTTCAACGAAGCGCTGCACGACCTGGAAGCCGACCACACCGCGCGCGTCATCATCGTGCGCGGCGAAGGCCGTGCGTTCAGCGCCGGCTACGACCTCACCCCGTCCCGGGGCGGCGCCGACGCCGTGGTCCGCTCGCACCGCCGCACCGACGACAAGGGGCGCCGCCTGTTGATGGGCATCCGCACGGGCATGCAGCAGATCACCGACATCCACCTGTACTTCTGGAATATGGCGAAGATCACGATCGCCCAGGTTTCGGGATACGCGGTCGCCGGCGGTTGCGAACTGGCCATGATGGCGGACCTCGTGGTGGCCGCCGAAGACGCCCAGCTCGGACACCCGGGGCTGCGCGGACTCGGCACGTCCCGCACCGGCGTGATCTGGCCCCTCGTCATCGGCATGCGCAAGGCGAAGGAGCTCTACTACACGGGCGAAAACGTGACGGGCAAGGAGGCCGAGGAGATCGGGATGATCAACTATTCCTGGCCGAAGGACCGGCTTGAGGAGAACACGATCGCGTTCGCGGACCGCATCGCCAACATGTCGGCCGACCACCTGGCCATCCTCAAGGTCAACATGAACCGTTACTACGAAAACATGGGTATCTACTCCTCCGTACGCACCTCGACGGACCTCGACGCCGCCGCACAGTTCACGGAGTACTCCTACGAGTGGCAGGACAAGATGCGCGAAGAGGGCCTGCAGGGGGCGCTGAAGTGGCGCGACGGGCCGTACCGGGGGACGGACGGCTACAAGAAGAAGAGAGACTGAAGCTCGTCGGTGCGGCGAGGCCAACCGGCCGCCGCCGCACACCGAGTTCAGGGTACGCCCGGAGCGACCCAGGGGCGCGCTGCGTGGTCAGGCTCCCTCGGTCAGGTCTTCGCCCAGGCAAACGTTCGCATCAGCCGTTCCGGACCGCCGGCCAACGCGCCTTCCGTCGTATTCAGGAAATCCTCTCGTCCGAGCAGGACCCGCATCTCGTACGGCTTGTCCGCAAGCCATTCCTCACCGAGACAGTCATAGCACTCTACCGGCCGCAAGGCCAGGCGGCTGTACGTCACGTGCAGGACCACGCGTTCGCCGGGCGAGGTGCGTGGATAACTGGCCATGCCAGTTCGATCCGCCCCAGACCACCGCCGTGCCTGCCGGACACTCCGTGGCGATCGCCTCCGGTTCATCCCGGATCTCCTGCATCGTCGGATGCCGGGCATGCAGGTGGGATTTCGGGACGACCTTGGTGGAGCCATTGGCCTCGTTGTACGCATCCGTGGCCCAGCAGAAGGTCACCAGTTGGTTGTGCACCGGGAACGGCGCCGGCATCCAGTTCTGGTCGGCGTGCAGGCCGGCCGCGGCTCCGCCTTCCGGCTTCACCGAAGCGGCTACCTGGGAGATCATCGCGCCCTTGCCGCACATCACCTCGGCGACGGCGAGCAGCTTCGGGTTCAGCACCACGTCCGCGAAGATCGGATCCTTGTCGAGCAACATGCTGGCTCCGGAACCCGCTACGCTTCCGATGCCGCCTTCCCTGCACACACGCAGGATCGTCTCCCGCAGACGGGCGTTGAAGTCGAGATCGGCAACCTCGTCAACATACCCGTAGCCTTCCTGCCTGAGGCTCCGCAGGGTCTCCTCGAGGCCCAGCGACCTGACCTTGGCCTGCAGTGCGTCGTCCAGGTCGAAGGGCTGGCGCGTCGGCGCCATCAGGTCTTCCAGGGATACCTGTGGCGGGGTTTCGACAGTTTCGGCGGCTTCGCTCATCGGGTTTCTTCGTGGTTGAAAACCAGGGCGCTTGAGGATAGCGCGCACCGCCGGAAACCCGGGTTCCGGCGGGGCCGTTTGACACCATGCATGCCGGGGGGCACCTTCGAACGCGCAGTGCACTCGCAGACCCACAGGAGGACCGCCATGGTCGACAACGAACAGATACTCGACGAGCGCCGAGGCAACAAGGACGGGATTCTCTGGCTGACGCTGAACCGGCCCGAGAAGCTGAACGCACTGACCTTCCCCCTGCTACGGCGGATGCGCGAGATCCTCGTGGACGCCCGCTTCGACCGGAGCGTGCGCTGCATCGTCATCACCGGCGCCGGGCGGGGATTCTGCGCCGGTATGGACGTGAGCGGGAGCGCGAACCCCGACCGCGAGCCACCCCCCGAAGACGGCAGTCTCGACATCGAGGGCTATCGGCTGAACTTTCGCCACGAGACCGAGACCTACATCGCCCTGAAGCGCATGGAGGTGCCCCTCGTCGCGATGGTCAATGGCCCCTGCGTCGGGGCGGGATTCGATCTCGCGAGCCACTGCGACCTTGCCGTCGGCTCCACCGCGGCGCGTTACCAGGTCGCCTACGTGCGGCGCGGGCTGTACGCGGACCTCGGCGGCTTCTGGTCCCTGCCGAAGATCCTCGGCTGGCGCAAGGCGATGGAACTCATGATGACCGGACGCTTCATGAGCGCCGAGGAGGCGCACGAGGCAGGTTTCACGAACTACCTGGTGGCGCCGGACGAGCTCGAGGACAAGACCATGGAGCTCGCGCTCGAACTCGAAGCGGGCCCGCCCATCGCGCAGAAGCTCGGCAAGATGCTGGCGGTGCGCACCGCCCATCTCGACTTCGACAGCGCGATGCAATGGTCCGAGTCCGCGATTCCGCTGGTCGGCATGTCGCGGGACTCCGTGGAAGGGATGCTGGCGTTCCGGGAGAAGCGCGAAACGGATTTCGAGGGACGGTAGCGCCACCAGGGCCGTCGCCCCGACCAGAGGATTGCGAAAGATCGCGGGCAATGTCGTGCGAAAGACGCTGCGTAAACTCGCGGTGTGATCGAGAAAGTCAAACGGTTGTTGGGTTTTCCGGGCCTTGGCGGGTTGATCCGATCCCGCTTCATCCGCCGCGAGTACGAATGGCCGGAGGCTCGAAAGGCTGACGCCCATCAAGGGCGCAAAAGACTGGAAGGCACATGGAACTCCATCTGGGAGCACGGCAAGACGGCGCCCGGTACCTGAGCCCCTTCAGGGGTTCCCGCCAATAAGGTGTCGGCTCAACGTCTGCGCCTCGGCAATCTGCGCAGGAGTCATCCGCTCGGCGAGGCGATCGCGGCTCGTGCGAGCCTCCTGGAGTCCCGCGGCGCCACTAACGTTGAACCAAGCGTACGCCTGTACATCGTCCTTGGGCAAACCCTCGCCGTTGGCGTACAGGACGCCGAGGTTGAACTGGGCCCACGCGTTCCCCTGCTCGGCCGCCTTCCGGTACCAGGCCACCGCCTGCACATCGTCCTCGGGCACGCCCCAGCCGTTGTTGTAGATGAGGCCGAGTGTGAACTGGGCCCGCCCGTACCCCTGCTCAGCCGCCTTGCGGTACCAGGCCACCGCCTGCACGCTGTCCCGGGGCACGCCGTTCCCCCATTCGTAACTAAAACCGAGCGCGACCTGGGCAATGGCGTCTCCTTGCTCTGCAGCCCTGCGAAGGCCAACCAAATCTCCATCGGGAATCTCCGTGGCGGACGCGTCTTCAGCGCCGAAGGCTCGCTTGGGCTCGGTCAAAAAGACTGCAACGACGATGACGAGGCTCCAATGTACCCATCGGCTGAACAGGCACCGAGTCACGGACCGCATCGCATTCATAGGCCTGGACGCGGCTCGCGGCACCGCCATCAGGACACCCAACCCGGCCCACGATCAGGCTCGGGCAGAAACGTCGGCGTGACGTCAGCGAGGCTATGGGGCAGTTCCAACGGCATGTCCGATGGCGGTTCGAGCCGGGGGTCGAGTTGGTAGAGCAGCGCCAGGAAGTCGGCTGGATCGTGCCGGTGATTGCGCAACTCCAGGCTGCCCCACGGGAAGCCAATCATCGTGACGTCTTCGGCGAGGCGCTCCTGAAGCCGCGGAGCGAAGTCATGGTCACCCTCGACGATACCCGCCTGGTCGTCCCAAACGATGCGCCGCATCTCCTCGCTGAGTCCTGCGCGCAGTCGAATCTCGTGCCTCAAGGATCGAACCTCGGCCAAAAAGCCGATGATGAAGTCGAGCATCTCGGAATCCTCAACCAGCAGGTCGAGCAGCCAGTGATCCTCTCCGGAAAGGCCATATGTAAGGGCTTGCTGCCCGCGCGTCAAGACCTCAAGTCCCTCATGCTGCGGCGGCTCCTCCGGATACACCCGGCCCATGTAGCGCTCCCTCCACCGATCTTTCCGTCGCCGAATGTTTTGGCCGAGGTACTTGCCGGTCGTAACTGGCTCGCGGGTGCCGTCCGGCAGCGAGCGTAGTGCGGTCCACGTAGAATTGACGCCCTGGCTCATGGAATCCCGGCACCTGGTACTGCAGATGGTGAGTGTACTCGTGGAGGGTGTTGCCAGGGTCTGCGCTAACCTCGAGTAGCCATCCGTCCGAGCGGTAGCTGCCGCCAAACTCCTGGCCGTTCGCGTGCACGCGCGCTGTCGGGCCTTTCAGGGACTGCTCCCGGACACTTCGGAGGCCTCTCGCAACCCCTCCAGGTGACCGAGATAGGCGCGGTAACGCTGCCGGATCTCCTTCACGTAGCGCACCGGCTCCCACCCCCGGACGTACCCATGCACCGCCTGACGCGCATGTTCTCGCTCCGACAGGAGCAGCATGGCGTGCTCCACGTGGTCGAACCAGCGCGCTGCGTCCCATCCCCTGGCCCGTGCCAGCCGTCGCGCATCCCGCACATGGCCGACGCCGGCGTTGTAGGCCGCGAGTGCGAACCAGTGCCGCTCGCCGACCGGCAGGGACTCGAAACGCTCCCGGGTCCAGGAGAGATAGCGCACCCCGGCGACGATGCCTTGTACCGGGTCGGTCAGGGCATCCGCCGCGATACCCACCTCCCGTGCCGTGCGTGGCATGACCTGCATCAGTCCGCGCGCTCCGGCCGGGGAGACCTGCTGCGGATCGAAACCGCTCTCCTGGTACATCGTGGAGACCACGAGCCGCCAGTCGAACTCGTGCTCCGCCGCCACCGGCTTGACGAGATCGTCGTACGGTGACAGTTGCTCCCCCACCACGCGATCGTCACGCTGACGCTGCATGCGGCGCGTGTTCCTGAAGTACTTGTTGCGCAGGACGTTGTACTCGTAACCCCGATAGCGGGCCTCGATGAACTCGTTCAGCGCGCGGAGCAGTGCCGGCTGGTCGGGTCGCACCAGCCAACCGAGTGCGCGTTCACCCGGAAGGCGCGGGCCGAGCGCCAGGCGTTGGTCGAACGCCCCCTCCAGCTCCGCGACATGACTGTCGGCCAGGGTGAGGTCCGCGCGCCCGTCCGCCACCCTGCGGATCAGCACCTCGCTGTCGAGTGCGGAAAGCTCGATCTCGAAGTGCACGTCGCGCCGCAGCGCCTCGAGGCTGTCCATGAAACTGGCGCCTTCCTGAACGATCACCCGGCGCCCCGCAAGGCTCTGGAAGGACTCCAGCGGGGCGCGACTCACGAACGTCTCGTGGACCAGCAGGTAAGGCGTGCTGAAGGTCTGTCCCGCCCCTCGACGCGCCTCGGTGGCCGTGACGCCAGCGGAAATCACATCTCCGCGGCCCGCTTCCAGCCATGGCAGCAGATCGGCCCGATGCGGCGCCACCACCACCTCCAGCATGACGCCGAGGCTCTCGGCGAAGGCCTTCATGAGTTCGTACTCGAAACCGATCAACTCGCCCCGCCACAGGTAGTAGGTCCCGGGTCCGTTGAGCGTCAGCATGCGGAGGCGGCCCGACGCGACGATGGCTTCCAGATCCCGTCGCCCGACCGCATCGGCACCGCGCAGATGCCGTTCTTCCAGGAACGCCTCGAGCGCCTCCAGGAGGCGCGGATTGTCGCGCCGTACGGCCCAGGCCAGATCGCGCGGCTCGGGAAGTTCCGCGAGTCGCCGCACCTTGCTGCTACCCGCCACAAGCGCCCTCGCGACCACCCCGTCCATGAGCGTGGCGTCGAACGACCCCGCCTCCAGTGCTTCGAGCACCTGTTGCGGATCCAGTCCGGCCTGCAGCTCCATCACGCGCGCCGCCGGCAGATGGCGGGCCATCGACTCGAGGTAGGCCGTTCCCATCGGAATGCCGAAAGTGAGATTCGAGAACGCCGACAGGTCGGCCCCGTCCTCGATGCCCGGATCCGCTCGCCCGATCAGCCACTCTCGAGTGTGGGTGAGTGGTGTCGTAAACGCCACCTCCCGTGCGCGCGACTCGGTGATGGTGATGTTGGCCACCGCCACGTCCGCCAGGCCGTCGCGGACCGACGGGATGAGCGCATCGAAGCCGTCGAAAGTCAGCCACTCGACGGTGAGTCCACGCCGCGTGGCGAATGCCTCTGCCAAGCGGAAGTAACTCTCCGCGGGCAATCCCTGCCTTGGTAGCGTCTCGAAACCCGCCCAACGGCGCCGGGCCAGGCGCAGGGTACCGCGTGCGGTGATCGCATCGAGGTCGCCGGTGGCAACGGCTTGCACCGCGACGGGAGGCTGCGTTTGCGGAGCCTCCTGCACCGGTTCGCGGCAACCCGCGAGACCGCCGTACGCCCCGAGCAGCACCCCGAACACCGCCATGCGGGCTCCCGTCATCCAGTCGGCCTGACGCCTGGTCCGGCTCATCGCTCGCGCAACGCCCGATCCAGTTCGGAGGGTCGCGGCAGGAACAGCGGCTCACCGTCCGCCGGGTCCGGCTCGGTATCCGGCGCGTCCGGAGCCTCCCAGGCGGTGATTTCGCGGGCGACTGTCCAGACACCGTCGTGGCTACGACGCAACAGGACGAAAAATGCCCGCTGCTCGCGGCCGAACACCTCCACACAGATCAGCGCATCGTCCTCCAGGATGCCCGCGCGAGAGAGCGAGACGACGGGGCCGCCCGCTCGCCCGGACACGTCTGGGTCTTCCGAACCCGCCAAACGCAACTTCTGCCGGAACGGCGCCAGGTCGAAGGGCGCGGTTCCGGCGTTGGCTCGCAGAAACTCCTGGAACAGGGCGGCCGGCACGACGGCCCTGGTCGATCCCGCGGTACGGCAGTCGGAAGCGGCGCTTGCGACCGGTACGTCTCCCATCGGCACGACGAACCGCGTGACGAGGCTCCCGACCACGTCGATCTCGCGGGCCGCCGGGAGGGGGGACGGGCGCAACAGCAGGATGCCCCCTACCAGGAGCAATAGCGCGATCAAGCCGACGGCGAGCCGAAAGGTCACGGCCTCGACCGTCCGCTCCGACCCAAGACTCCGTGCAGCACCCGGCCAATGCCGGTGCCTCCGAAGCGTTCCATCCCGGCCGCGCTCACGATGCGTACTGAATCGCGACGCCGGCGTCGATCAGTGCATCCACCTCGGCCGACCCGTAACCCAGCTCCTCGAGGAGCTTCACCGTGTGTTCACCCGCCATGCAGGCGCCCCCATAGCGCCCGCCGCGTTCGAAACGGACCATCGGTCCGTGCCGCAGGTACTCGCCCCATTGGGAGTGAGGCGCGGTCACGACCAGTTCCTCGGCGCGCGCGTGGGGATCGTTCAGCAGGAACTGCGCGGGCCGCGCCGCGTCCGCGCGCACACACGCGATGCCGTCCGCGAGCAGGCGCGCCTCCCACGCGTCCGCGTCGTCGGTCCGGAACCGCGCCGCCAGCGCCGCTTCATCGGCGACGCCGAGGCGCGCCCATTCGTCGTCGTCGCGGACGTACAGGAATACCCAGCCAGCGCGGCACTCGTACAGCCGGCAGCGCGGGCCCAGGCCGAGAATATCGGCATCGACGGACGGGCGCTCCACCTTCCCAGGATAGGACAGGAAGTCGTCCCAGTTGCCGTAGGCGTTGGCGCCGAACATGTCGACAAAGATCTGCTGACCCTGGCCGGTGAGATCTCTCACCAGGAGCCCGAGGGTCGCCGCCGTTGCGATCACCATCGACGTGTTGGGGTCCGGATTGACCTCGTTGGCGCGAAACAGTGCACGCGCCACCTCCCGTACCGCGTCGAGCTCAAGGTGCCCGTCTTCCGGCAACCCGCCCATTTGCCAGACCACCCCGCCAAGGGCCGCGCCGGGTATGGGGTGGGTGGACGGACGCTTCGCGCCGGGTCCCCTGGGGCCGTACCCGTTGGCCGAGAGGTAGACGAGACCAGGGTTGTCCCCGCGCAGCTCGTCATAGCCGATGCCGAGTTTCTCCGGCACGCCCGGTCGGTAGTTATGGATGAAGATGTCTGCCCCGCGCACCAGCCGTCGCGCGACTTCGCGCCCTTCGGGCACCTTCAGGTCCACGCAGACACTCTCCTTGCCGGTGTTGCATCGCATCGCCCCGGTACCGTGCATCATGCTGCGGAAAGGATCGCCGCCGGGCGGCTCCAACTTGATGACCCGGGCACCCAGGTCGGCCAGCGTCGAAGCCCCAAGCGGTGCGGCGATGATCGTCGCCGCCTCGACTACCGTCACGCCGTCGAGGGGACGACCCCCGCCGCGAGCAGTCCCGGTGTCTCCACCGTCCTTCCACCGGAGTGGCGTCGACCGACGCGCGGCGCGCTCGAAATCGATCGCGCGACTCTCCCCCGTGATGGCGGCGGGCGTTGCAGTCAGGTCCGCCACCGGCCCGATCTGCACGCCGCCGTCGACCGCGACCGCGTGTCCGTTGGCCACGATGTCGGGGTCTCGCAGAGCCGCCTGCGTCGTCTGGTACTGGTGGGCGACGACGCCGCCATGACCGACGAAGATATCCATCCACTCGTCGAGGTCCCGGGACTCGATGTGCCGCAGCATCCGGTTGCGGAAATCCTCGAGTTCCGCACTGCCATCCGGCGGCACGCCTCCCGCAGGAGGTTCCAGACCGGAAGCGACGAAGAAGTTCTCGAGCAGGTGCGGCAGCAGGTTGCCGAACTGGATCCAGCGCCCGTCCCGGGTGCGTGCGCCGTGGTAGTAGATGCGGGGCAGCACGGCCGTCGGGTCCGTCGCCGTCTGCGGCGTTGGCAGGATGTCGCGTTCCCGCAGGTGCGCGACCTGCAGACCCCCGATGTCGTAGGGGAGCAGACCTCGCATGAGTGAGGTGTCGAAGCATGCGCCCTGCCCGGTCGCGAGCCGCCCGTGCAGGCTGCCGAGCAGGGCGGCGGCAACGCTCTGTGAGGTCGCGTGCGTGGCGACCTGCAGCGCGGCGTAGCACGGCCCCGGGCGCGGCGCGACGCCCTCAAGGCTCGCCATGCGCCCGAACTTGGCCGCGACCACGGCTTCGATAGCCGGGTAGTCCCGGTACGGTCCTTCCTCGCCGAAGCCGGAGACGACCCCATACACCAGATCCGGACGGCGCATCGATAGGCTCCCGTAGTCCAGACCCAGCGCCTCCCTGCGCTCTTTCGACAGGGTGGTCACCACCGCATCGGCGGTGTCTGCCACGATCGCCCGCAGCCGCGCGACCTGTTCGCCGTCGTCGAGGTCGACGGTCAGCGTGGCCTTCCCCCGCAACCACATCGGGGCGGACGGTAACGCACGGTACGGATCGCCGCCGGGCGGTTCTACCTTGATCACCTCGGCTCCGAAATCCGCGAGCACCATGGTTGCAAGGCCGGTGACGGGACCATCTCCGAGGTCGACGATCCTGAGGCCCGATAGTGGTCCGTTCATCGAGTGACGCGCCGCAATCCGAGTCCCGCCCATGATATGCGGATGGCGCGGCACATGTGGACTTCGGGTGCGTACCTGTCCATCCAAACCTCATACATGGTTCATAAAACACTCATAACTAATTCACTTTTATCATTTTTTCTTTCGAACATTGGTAGTTGTTCGAGCTCCCTCGTCCGGCTGACGTATCCGAACGGCTCCGCCGGTTCGCCCGGATCCAGGCCGACTGAGAGGCGGCCTTCGCGGCTCAGGATGCCTTCTTCAGGAGCGCCGGCTCGTGGCCGGCTCCGCCGACCCCGTCGGTCTGCCGACCGCCGAGGATCGGGCGCAACGGCGTCAGGACGATGCGGTCTCGCTCGTCCACATCCACCGCCACCTGATCGCCGACCCGCAGCCGGGCGGCACGCAGTAGCGCGGCATCCAGCACCACCCCCGGCGCGTCGCCGATAGTTACGATGGTCCTCGTGACAGCCATAAGACACCCGTGGCTCCTGTCCGCTCGCGCACCAGGCGCGGCGCAAGCGGTATGCGACAAACCAGGGCCAGAGTAATGCGCGCAGCCCCTCCGCCGTAGCGTGAATCGAGGCGTTCCCGGTGCGAGTTCGACCCGCTATGCCGTAGGAAGAATGCCGGGAGGGCATCCGCTACGCACCCCCTTGGCGCGCGGGCGCCTGATCGCTCCCCAGCAGGTTGACGATGACCTGACGCTGACCCGAACGGTGGCGGTGTTCCCAGAGGAAGATGCCCTGCCAGGTGCCGAGGGCCAGGTGTCCGTTCGTCACCGGAATGGACAGGTGCGTCTGTGTGAGGGCGCCCTTGATGTGCGCGGGCATGTCGTCCGCGCCCTCCTCCACGTGCGTGTAGAGGCTCTCGTCCTCGGGAACCAGTCGGTCCAGAAAGGTCTCCAGGTCCCGCTGCACCGCGGGATCGGCGTTCTCCTGAATGATCAGGCTCGCGGAGGTGTGGCGGATGAAGACCGTCGCCAGGGCTTCCGCGCGCGCGCCGGCGGTGACCACCTCGGCCACCCGGTCGGTGATGTCGTAGAGGCCCTGGCCGTTGACCGGGATCGAGATCTCAATATTCATGGCCCGCCCCACGGGAGCCGTCCGGCGTTGGTCATTATAGGAGTTGATAAGATGTGTGTCCGAGCCGGCGCACGTCCCAACTCCCGAGCGGTCCGTCCCTCGCGAACAGCGGCCCGCTCGATGTCTCGGCGATGCGGAGAGCGTCCCTGTCATGAAGGCCATCCTCACCGTCGCCGGATCCGACAGCAGCGCCGGCGCGGGCATGCAGGCGGACCTCAAGACCATCGCGGCCAACGGCGCCTACGCCGTCACGGTGGTCACCGCGGTGACGGCCCAGAACGCCCGCGCCGTCACGGCCACGATGCCGGTGCCCGCGCACGTCGTCACGGCGCAGTTCGCCGTGGCGTTCGAGGCCTTCGACATTGCGGCCGTCAAGAGCGGGATGCTGGTAGACGTCGACTGCGTGGCGGCCGTTGCGCGAGCGCTCAGGAACTGGTCGGCGCCGCACTACGTCCTCGACCCAGTGATCGTGTCGAGTTCGGGCCATCCGCTGCTCGACGCCGGTGCCGTCACGTCGGTGCTCGACAAGCTGGCGCCGATGGCGGAACTGGTGACGCCGAACGTGCCGGAAATCGAGATGCTGACCGGCCGGCGCGTGCGCACGCTCGACGACGCGCGCGACGCAGGGACGGTACTGCTCGAGCGCGGTTGCCGGGCCGTGCTGGTGAAGGGGGGCCATCTCGAGGAAGCGCCCGCGACGGACCTCCTCGTCACGCCCGCCGGAGAGCATGTGTTCCCCGGCGAACTCGTGCCCACGGCCGGCGCGAGCGGCACGGGCTGCACGTACGCCGCCGCCATCGCGACACACCTCGGCCGGGGGGCGCCCCTGATCGACGCCATCGAGCGGGCCAAGCGCTATGTGACTGACGCCATCCGTCATCCCGCCTTCGGCGCTGGCGCCGGTCCGATGGATCACTTCCATGCCCTGCGCGACGCGCCGGGCGCACCTTCCGGCGAGCCGTGAAGCGGATTCCGCGACTCCACGTCATCACGGACGAGACCGTGCAGAGCCGGTTCGCCCATGCCGACCTCGCGCGGCTCGCCCTCGCCGGCGGCGCCGACTGCGTGCAGTTCCGGGAGAAGCGTCCCTGGTCCACGTCCCGGTTGGTGCACGCCGCGCGGGAAGTCGTCGGCGCCTGCCAGGCCGCCGGCGCTCTGGCCGTGATCGACGACCGCGCCGATGTCGCCCTCGCGGTCGGCGCTGCCGCCGTGCATCTGGGTCGCAAGGATCTGGACGTGGCGACCGCCCGGCGCATCCTCGGCGACGCAGCCGTCGTCGGGGGCACGGCGAATTCCTACGAGCAGGCGGCCGAGGTCTGGACCACCGCCGTCGACTACATCGGCGTCGGGCCCGTCCATGGCACGCGGTCGAAGGCCAACCCGGCCGCGACAATGGGGCTCGAGACGCTCGCCCGCATTGCCGCGGACTGTCCGAAGCCGGTGATCGCGATCGGCGGCATCACCGCCGCACGCATCGGCGACATCGTCCGTGCCGGCGCGCACGGCGTAGCCGTGCTCTCGGCCGTCGTCGCGGCCGACCGGCCAGACGAAGCGACGCGTGCGTGCGTCGATGCCCTGCGCACGGCACTGGCGTCCTCCGGACAATGAGTGCAAACGACCCGCCCCGGCTCTACGCCATCGCCGACGTGGACTTCGCCGACGGCCTGCCCGGGCTCGAAATCCTGCTCTCGCGCCTGGCCGACGCCGCCCGTCGGTACCCGTCGCGCCTCGCGATACAGGTGCGCGCGCGACAGGCCACCCACGAGGCGCTCGCCGACATCGCCCGCATGGCACGGGCGACGATCGGGAACGGGGCCTTGCTCGTCCTGAACGGCCCACCCCCGCTCGCCGACGCGTTCGGCTACGACGGCGTGCATTGGCCGGAAGCGGAGGTCCCCGGTACCGGGCGCGGACACGCCACCCTGCCCTTTCGAAGCGCGGCGGCGCACTCCATCGAGGCCATCCGTCGAGCCGAACGCGCACGGGCGACCGCCATCGTGTTCAGCCCGATTTTCGCTCCGGCCTGGAAGGCCGTACCCGCCGTCGGTGTGGACGCCCTGCGAGAAGCGGCTGCGGCAACGCCCCTGCCCGTCTACGCCCTGGGCGGCATCGATCCCGCCCGTGTCCGCCGCTGCCTTGCCGCCGGCGCCTACGGCGTCGCCGTACTGTCCGGCATCGGGGCCGACCCCGATCCGATCGCGGCGGTGGGCCGTTACCTGTCCGCCCTCGGATAGCCAACGGCCGCGCGTGGCCAACGTCGAGTCCGAACGCTGGCTTTCGCAGGCGTCGCGGCCCTATACTCGGCAACTCGATGTCGGGGTGCCGATCGGCTGAGACGCTTTGCGAACCCGTAGAACCTGATCCGGTTAATGCCGGCGTAGGGAACAGCCCCCGACCGAACCGCGCCGACGGCAAGAGCCTTCGCGCATCAACCAATCGGGGGATCCCATGTCCGAGCAATCCATCCTTTCCGAAGCGGCCGCGATCGATGCCGCGATGCTCGAGCCGCTGCCGGCGTCGCAGAAAGTACACGTGTCCGGCAACGCCGGCATCCGCGTCGCCATGCGGGAGATCGCCCTGTCGCCGACCTCGGTACAGCCTCCCGGGGGCGGTGCATCCCGCCTGACGCCCAATCCGCATCTGCGCGTGTATGACACGTCCGGTCCGTACACCGACCCCGATATCGCGGTCGACGTGCGTTCCGGCGTCCCGCGCTTGCGCGAATCGTGGATCCTCGCCCGCGGCGACACGGAGCCGCTGGACGGTTTCAGCTCGTCCTATACCCAGACGCGCAACGCCGACGAGCGGCTCGAGAGCCTGCGTTTCGCCCATCTGCGTACCCCGCGCCGCGCCATGGCCGGCAAGAACGTCACCCAGATGCACTACGCTCGCGCCGGGATCGTGACGCCGGAGATGGAGTACATCGCGATCCGCGAGAACCTGGCCCGCGCCAATCCACGCTACAACACCGAGCAGCATCCCGGCGAGAACTACGGCGCGAACACGCCCCGGGAGATCACCGCCGAGTTCGTGCGAGACGAAGTCGCGGCGGGCCGGGCGATCATCCCCAACAACATCAACCACCCCGAGTCCGAGCCGATGATCATCGGGCGCAACTTCCTGGTGAAGATCAACGGCAACATCGGCAACTCGGCCGTCACCTCCAGCATCGAGGAAGAGGTCGAGAAGACGGTCTGGGCGATCCGCTGGGGCGCGGACACCGTGATGGACCTCTCCACCGGCAAGAACATCCACGAGACCCGCGAGTGGATCGTGCGCAACTCGCCCGTCCCCATCGGCACCGTGCCCATCTACCAGGCACTCGAGAAGGTGGGGGGCGTCGCCGAGGAGCTGACCTGGGAGGTCTTCCGCGACACGCTGATCGAACAGGCCGAACAGGGCGTCGACTACTTCACCATCCACGCCGGCGTGCTGCTGCGCTACGTGCCGCTGACCGCACGGCGCACCACGGGCATCGTCAGCCGCGGCGGCTCGATCATGGCCAAGTGGTGCCTCGCACACCACCGGGAGAGCTTCCTCTACCAACACTTCGAGGACATCTGCGAGATCATGAAGGCCTACGATGTCGCCTTCTCCCTGGGTGACGGGCTGCGCCCCGGCTCCATCGCCGACGCGAACGATGACGCCCAGTTCCGCGAACTCGAGACCCTGGGGGAGCTTACGCAGATCGCCTGGAAGCACGACGTCCAGACCATGATCGAGGGCCCGGGCCACGTCCCGATGCAGCTCATCAAGGAGAACATGGACAAGCAGCTCGAGTGCTGCGACGAGGCCCCGTTCTACACCCTCGGTCCCCTGACCACCGACATCGCTCCGGGCTACGACCACATCACGTCCGCCATCGGCGCCGCGATGATCGGCTGGTACGGCTGCGCGATGCTCTGCTACGTGACGCCGAAGGAGCACCTCGGCCTGCCCGACAAGGAGGACGTGCGCGACGGCATCATCGCCTACAAGGTGGCCGCGCACGCCGCGGATCTCGCCAAGGGCCATCCCGGCGCGCAGATCCGCGACAACGCGGTCTCCAAGGCGCGCTTCGAGTTCCGCTGGGAGGACCAGTTCAACCTCGGCCTGGACCCGGACCGGGCGCGCCAGTTCCACGACGCGACGCTGCCGAAGGACTCCGCCAAGGTCGCCCACTTCTGCTCGATGTGCGGGCCCAAGTTCTGCTCGATGAAGATCAGCCAGGAAGTACGCGATGCCGCCGGCGTCACGGACGAGACGGTGCGCATGATCGACGTCGAGGCGGAGATGCAGCGCAAGGCAGTGGAGTTCCGCGAGCAGGGTAGCGAGATCTACCGCTAGCCGGAGTCGGGAGCGCACGCCCATGCGAGTCGAGATCGCCGGCGCCGGCCTCATGGGCCGCATGATCGGCTGGCGCCTGTCGCAGCGCGGGGCCGATGTGACGCTCCATGAGCGCGCATCGCGCGAGGCGCCCGAGAGCGCGGCCCACGTGGCGGCGGCGATGCTCGCGCCAGTGAGCGAGTACCCGGACGCCGACCCGGCGGTCTTCGACATGGGCAAGCGCAGCCTCGCGCTTTGGCCAACCCTGTTGGACGAGTTGCGCGTTCCCTACGGCGTTGCCGGTTCGCTCCTGGTGGCCCACGGTCCCGACGGCCCCCTCCTCGACAAGTTCCACCGCTCCCTGGGCGAACGCCGGGACACCGAGTCGCGCTGGGTGGATGCCGACGGCATCGCGGCACTCGAACCGGCGCTGGCCGGCCGCTTTCAGCGCGGCCTGTTCCTCCCGCGCGAAGGATGGCTCGACAACCGCGCGTTGCTGGAAGCCCTCGAGCCGCGCTGCGGCGCCATTCGCTACGAGAATCCCGTCGACCCGCGCGACCTCGAGGCGGATCTGGTGATCGACTGCCGCGGCGTCGGCGCGGGCATCCCCGATCTGCGCGGCGTACGCGGCGAGGCAATCCGCGTATGCGCCCCGGAGGTGTCCCTCACCCGCCCCGTGCGCCTGATGCACCCGCGTTACCAACTGTATGCGGCACCGCGGGCCGGCCACGAATACGTCGTCGGGGCCACGCAGATCGAGAGCGACTCGACACGGCGGGTCACCGTGCGCAGTGCCCTGGAGCTCCTGTCGGCGGCCTTCGCGTTGCACGCCGGCTTCGCCGAGGCCGAGATCGTGGAGCTCTGCACCGGGCTCAGACCCGCCTTTCCCGACCACCTGCCCAGGGTCGAGTGGCACGACGGCGTGCTGCGCGTCAACGGGCTGTACCGGCACGGCTTCCTGGTGGCCCCCGCGCTGGTTGACCACGCCATCGCCGAAATCGACAAGTCATGCACGTTATCTGCAACGGCGACCGCGTAAGCCTCGACGCGGAGGTACTCGCCGAGGTGCTGCGGTCCCTCGGATTCGCGGACCGCCGGGTGGTGGTCGCCGTGAACGAGACCTTCGTGGCCAGGGAAGACTGGCCGTCCTACCGGGTCCGCACGGGCGACCGGCTCGACGTGCTGTCCGCCATGGAGGGGGGATGACGATGACAGAATCTGCCCATGCCGCAGGGTCGGAAACCTGGCGCGCATATGGCGAGACGTTGCAGAGCCGGCTGCTGCTCGGCACGGCGCGTTACCCATCGCTCACCGTCATGACGGAAGCAGTGGCCGCGTCGGGCGCGGACGTGCTGACCGTGGGCCTGCGCCGCCAGTCCCCCGAACAGCTTGGCGGCGGCTCGGTCTGGGCGCACATCTCCCAACTGGGCTGCCGGGTCCTGCCGAACACGGCCGGCTGCCACAGCGCGCGGGAAGCGGTCACGCTCGCGAAGATGAGCCGCGAGATCTTCGATACCGACTGGATCAAGCTGGAGGTGACGGGCGACGACTACAACCTGCAGCCGGATCCATACGAACTGATCGCAGCGACCGAGGAACTGGTCGCGGCCGGTTTCAAGGTGTTCGCCTACACCACCGACGATCTGGTGGTCTGTTCGCGGCTACGTGACCTCGGCTGCGAAGTCATCATGCCCTGGGGGGCGCCCATCGGCACCGGCAAGGGGATCACGGATCCCTATGCCCTCGAGACGCTGCGGGCCCGGCTGCCCGACGCCACCCTGGTGGTCGATGCCGGATTGGGCATGCCCTCCCACGCGGCCCGCGTGCTGGAGATGGGTTTCGATGCCGTGCTGTTGAATTCCGCCGTCGCGCGCGCGGACGACCCCGTGCGCATGGCCGCCGCCTTCGGCAAGGCCGTGGCCGCCGGGCGGCTCGCCTTCGAGGCCGGCGCGATGGCGATCAGCGAAACGGCACACCCGTCGACACCGGTCGTGGGCACGCCGTTCTGGCAGTCGGAGAACGGGTAGACGGGAGTCCGCGGCGACGCCCGAAGGAACCGGCGCTAACGACCAACCGGCCAGTTTTCCACAGTCAACTCCAGCATCGGGAAGTCGTCCACGTTGGCAGTCGCGAGCGACGCCCCTACGCCTCGGGCAGCCGCAGCGATCAGGCAGTCCGCCTGGTGCAGTGTCACGCCACGTTCCGCAAACGCGCGCCGCCAACTTCCGGCCAGTTTCCCCTCCGCCCATCCGAGCGGTGCCATGCGCAGACCGTTGAACAGGCGGCGGGCCGCAGGTTCCTCCCCGGCATGCAGGCCACGCCAGATTTCCTCGACCGAAATGGCGCATGCCCAAGGTTCTACGCCCTGCCCGCGCAAACCCACGATCCTCCGAGCCGCGGGGCGACCGCGAAGTGCATCGATGATGACCGTGGAGTCGAGCAGCAGACGCGCCACGCTCACCCACTTCGCCGCTGGTCTCCGCGCCGCTGCCGTCGCACCCACTCTGCGGGATCGTCATCCCAGCCATGGCCGGTGTCGGGAACCGACGATAACGCGGCCTCGATGTCGTCCCAGCGCTGCTCGTCATCAAGCGCGCGCCGGATCAGTTCAACGATGAAGGCGCTCCGCCGCCGGACCCCGGCTCGACGGTCGACTTCCGCGACCACGGCGTCCGGCAACGCAATGTGTATTCTCATGGGCTCACGTTAGCACACACGATCCTGCTGCGCTCAACGCGACGTTCCGAGGGGGTCGCCCTCGGACCGTGCATGAATTCGAGACGGGACACCACAAGGGTGTCCCCTACAGGAACCACAGCGACAGCGCCGGCACGTAGGTGATGATCAGCAGTGCCAGCAGCAGCACGACCATGAACGGCAGACACGCCGCGTAGAGCTCGAGCACGGGTCGTTCGAAGCGGTAGCTTGCGATGAACAGGTTCATGCCTATCGGCGGCGTGAAGTACCCGATCTGGAGATTCGCCAGGAAGATGATGCCGAGATGGATCGGGTGCAGGCCGTATCCGACCGCGACCGGCAACAGGAGCGGCGTCATGATGATGACCGCCGAGAAGACATCGAGCACGGCGCCGAGGGCGAGCAACAGGATATTCAGCAGGATGAGGAACGTGAGCGGGCTCGTGATGTGCTGTTGCATGAACTCGAACAGGGCCTGTGGGGCGCCGGTATCGATCAGGAAGTTGGTGAAGGCCAGCGCCACGCCCAGAATGAGGACGATGCTGCCCACCATCACCATCGACTCCCGCATGATCCGGGGCAGTTGCGCCACCGTGATTTCCCGGTAGAGGGCGACTTCGGCCACGATCACGTAGAGGGCGGTCATCGCCGCCGCCTCGGATATGGCGAAGAAGCCGGTGTAGATGCCGCCCAGCACGAACACCGGCAACGGCAGTTCCCAACGCGCGGCGACCAGCGCCTCCCACACGGCCCCGGCGCGGAACGGAGTGCGCTCCACGCCGCCGTGGCGCCACACCGTCCAGCCCACCAGCATCGCGATCATGAGCACGGCGGGGGCGAGGCCGCCGAGAAACAGTTGCTGAATTGTGAACGGCTCGCCCACGTCCATCTGCTGCGCGACGATGCCGTAGAGGATGAGCGGAACCGACGGCACGATCAGCAGACCCAGGCTGCCGGACGTGGTCACGAGCCCCAGGCTGTACCGCTCCGAGTAGCCGCTGTTCCGCAGCATGGGCAGCAGCAGCGCGCCGAGCGCGACGATCGTCACTCCCGAGGCGCCGGTCAAAGCAGTGAACACCGCGCAGGCAACGAAACCCACCACGGCAAGACCCGCGGGCATCCAGCCGAACAGGGCCCGCGTCAACGCCATCAGGCGTTGCGACGTGCCGGCTTCCGCCATCACGTATCCGGCGAACGTGAAGAACGGCAGGGCGACCAGCAGGGGCGTGTCGGTAATCCGGTACAGTTCGATGGCGACCACGGCGAGATCCACGTCCACCGCCAGGAACCCCAGCATCGCGCCCGCCAGCACCACCGCGAAGAGCGGCGCTCCGAGCAGCGCCATCACGAGGATGCAGGCGGCTCCGAGCAGGATCACGTCGCCGCCTCCCCTTCGGCAACCGTGACACCGACCGCGCGCAGGAGGTAGCGCAGGCCCATGATTCCCGCACCGAGCGGGATCACCAGTTCACACACCCAAGCCGGCACCGGGCCAAAGCCCGACGTGCCGTCGCGGTAGTCCCAGAGCACCAGGGTGACCGAGAACCAGGCCAGCGCGAAGCACACGATGGCCGTGAAGGCGCTCGTCAGACCGCTGAGCCAGCGATTCGCCCTCTCGGAGGCGAAGCGCGCCACCAGGTCGATGCGGATGTGCCGGTCCGACGATGCCGCCGCCATGCCGCCGACCATGGTCACCCACAGCAGCGCCACGCGGACCATGGGGTCGCCCCAGGCGAGGCCGGCGTCGAACAGGTTGCGGGCCAGGACCTGGTAGACCGCCACGCCGATCATGCCGCCCAACAGGACGACCAGGAGCGCCGACTCCACGCGGCGCAGCGCGCGTTCGCCCTTAGCGATCAACCTGCGCCCTGGATTCCGCGAGGAGCGCGGCGAAGCGTTCGTAGCGACCGGGGGTCACGATGCCGCTCTCGGCCCACGCCCGGGATACCTCGTCCGCACGGCTCTGCCACTCGGCTACCTCCGCTGCGGACGGCTGCAGAAACGACAGGCCCTGTCCGTTCAGAACCTCCCGGACCGCATTGTGATCCCTGCGGTTGCCCGCGTCCGCTGCCTGGACCGCCGCGCCGAGCAACCGGCGCACGACCGTCTGGTCGTTGGGTTGCAGCCGCTCGAATGGTCTCTTCGCCAACACCATCGGCGCATAGATGTACATGAACGGCAGGTCGAGGACGTACTTCAGTTGACCGTGCCACTGCAGGGCGACCGCGCCGACCAGCGGCGCCGCAACCGTGTCGATGAGCCCCGTCTGCAGCCCCGCGAGGACGTCCGAGATGGTGAGCGGGACCGGTGTGATGCCGAAGTCCTGCATCGCCCTGATGGCCATGGCGTCCCCGTGCGGCGTCCACACCTTCAGGCGCCGGGCCTCGCCCAGCGACCGCGCCTCGCGCGTCATCATCGCGTACGCCATGCCGACTTCGGCAAGGCCCACGCAGACGAAACCGCTGTCCTCGAGACCCTGCATCAGTTCCGCATCGAGCCGCGCGCGGACGAAGTCCACCTCATCGAGGCCCCGAAACTGCATCGGTAGATTGTAGAGACCGAGGTCCGGGAAGATCCGGTTGAACGCGCCGGTGGTCACCACGGCCCCCTGCAGCTGGCCGACGCGCATCTTGCGCATCATGGCCCGGTCATCGCCCATCACGCCGCCGGGATAGAACTTCAGCCGGACCCGGCCTTCCGTTTGGGCCTCGATGTCCTTGCCCGCCTTGCGCAGAAGTTTCATCCACACGGAACCATCGGGCGAGACGGTCGCGATCTTGAGCGTTGCCGCGACAGCGGAATCCGACCACGCCTGACCCAGCAGCAGGGCCAGCACAACCGGGCCGATCCAACTCCGTCGCCACGGGCGGCGCCCGCGGCCCCGGCACAGCACACCGGCGTGCGCCAGCGCGTCAGAAATAATCATCCGCCGACTCCAGCAACGCCCGTGCCTGCTCCTGCGCGACCAGGTTCGCAAGCGTCATCCCGCGCTCACGCGGGTTCGCATCGAGCACCTTGCGCAGTTCATCGTCGTGCAGTTCCCGGTCGAACACCAGTCTCCCGTAACGCTCCGCAAGCAGCACGCGAGCCATGAGGAACCGGCCCCCTGACAGTTCGATGGCACGCTCGAAATGTTCCCGTCCGAGTTCCGGCCGGCCTCCGAGCGCGGCCGGCGCCAACGTCTCGAATACGCCCAGGTACATGCGCGGCCCGCCGTGGTCGTACGCCTCGTCGAGCTCCGCGATCCGGATCATGATCGATTTGACGCGGCCGAGTTCGGCGACCGCACCCCAGTCGTCGCTGTGCGCCTGGATCCAACCGACCCAGGCCGTGGCGAACGCGTACGCCACGGGCACGTCGGCGGCGCGCAGACCCGAGAGCCTGGCATCGAGGGTCGCCACGGCGTCGGTCCGCGCGGTGCAGGTCCAGGGCAGCATCTCGCACGCCGCGCGCGATGCGAGACGCAATGCCTTGTCCGCGAACGA
This sequence comes from Candidatus Azotimanducaceae bacterium, assembly GCA_965248075.1. Lineage (GTDB taxonomy): Bacteria > Pseudomonadota > Gammaproteobacteria > Pseudomonadales > Azotimanducaceae > VXNE01. The sequence continues at coordinate 133,549 of CBDFIL010000003.1, forward strand.
CCGCTGACGATCGGGATCCTCCACAAAGGCCGTCCCGTAGGCGGCGTTGAGCGAGGCGGCGGCGGCCAGCAGGCCCGGGCTGTCCGGGTCCGAGCGCAGCAGAGCATCCAGCATGATCAGATACGCCGGCGCGCCGTCGCGCACCACGGCGAGGTCGTCGCTGTCGAGAATGGCCGACGAGAGATTCTCCGCCAGACTCTCGGTGACGGACGACACCACGGACGTGCAGCCGCAGACGACGACGCACAGCGCAATCCCGCAATGCCTCATGCTGCGGCGTTTCATGCCGCGGCATTTAACGGGGCGCGCAGCGACAATGCAACCGCGTTTCCAGCCCTCCCGGGGCCGCGCCGCCCCGGGCACGGAGGTCGACCTCGCATAGAGCGAGGGGCATTCCAGGAACGCCCTGCCCGCCCGAATCGGCGGCGCGGTCCCCCTTCGCCCCGGCAGCCGCTCTGCTAAAATCGCGCGTTTGCAGCAACCTCCAATTGCACCCATGCCGAGATTCGCGACCCCCTGTGGTGCGATGCAATTCGAACAGTACGGGGCCCGGGCCGACGCGCCCGTGCTTCTGATTCACGATGCCGGCCTGCAACTGGTGCAGTGGCCTCAGTCCCTGATCGACGGACTGGTCGCGGCCGGCTTCCGGGCGATCGTCTTCGACAACCGTGACGCCGGTCTGTCGTTCGGCGTCGAAGCCTTCCAGGTCGATCTCGCCGGCATCGTCGCGGCGGGCGCAGGCGCGAGGGATATCGAAGCTCCATACACCCTGTCCGACATGGCGGAAGACGCATGCCGGCTGCTCGATCACCTGGGCCAGGCGGGCGCGCACGTGATCGGCTTTTCCCTCGGCGGAATGATTGCCCAGCGCCTCGCGATCCACCATCCGGAACGCGTTTTCAGCTGGACGTCCATCAACGCCACATCGGGCGCCTTCCCGCTACCCGCACCGGGCGAGGATCTGCTGGCCGTATTCGCGGAACCGTCCCGGAACCAGACAGACATCATCGAACGGACGGTGGCATGCGCGCGCAGACTCGGCGGCGCGCACCATGACTCCGCCGCCGTGGGACTGGGCCGGTTCGCAACAGTGGCGCACGCCAGGGCCTACCGCCCGGATGGCGCCGCACGGCAACTGCTGGCCGGCGCCGCGGACGGCGACCGAAGTGTGCTGCTCAGGCGATCCCGCATCCCGGCCCTCGTGATTCACGGCGAAGCGAATCCGCTGTTCCCGGTCGCCGAGGCGCGGCACACCGCCCTGGACGCGCCGGGTTCGCGCCTCGTGGTCGTTCCGGAGCTTGGGCACGACCTCCCCGAACCGCTGATTCCGGCCCTGGTGGATCACGTGGTCGCGCTGCTGCGCGCGGCCGACGCGCCACGCTGAGCGGGCGGCCCGCATGCGATCCCGGTGCGAACCGGGGCGCTCAGAACAACCAGGTCTCCACGTTCTCGACAGGGGCCCGACGCTCGAGCTGGCGCCAACCCTTGATGCACCGCACGATCCACCAGACCGCCTCGGCCAACAGGACCAGCAGACCCACGACCACGGTCACGAGGGCGACCCCCACTACCCCGTAGAGAAGTCCCAGCCAGAAGGTACGAATCTGGTAGCGATGGTGTGTGGCGAGCCAGTCCTCGCTCTCACCGCGCACGATGTACGCCCAGATCACGCCCACGAGTATGGTCACGGGGAAGATCAGACCCACGAGGTACAGCGCGTAGATCGCCTTTCCGGGGACAGCGTTTTCGGCGCGGAACTCGGTCATGGCATGCCCCCTGTCAACCGGACGCCCACCGGCTTCTCCGGGCCGCGCGCCGCCGACACGGCACACTAGCCATCGTCCAGCCCGCGGACGATGTCCATCGTGCGCCCCAGGGTCTCCAGCCGCGCCGCCAGATCGGACCCGGCCGGCTCAACCCGCAAGGTGTTCACTCCCGCGTCCCGGTACGCGGCGATCCGCGCACGCACCGTGTTTTCGTCGCCGAGCATGTTGGCTTCCACAATCATGCGGTCGGGTACCCGCGCAGACGCCTCCTCCCGGAGACCGGCGACCCAGAGCCGCTGTACCTCGGACGCCGCTTCCATCCATCCGCCGCGCCGGTACGCGTCATTGTAGAAGTTGGTCCGCGGCGATCCCATGGCCCCGAGGGTGAATGCCATGCCCGGCTTCAGCGGCGCCACGAGCGCATCGAGGTCGTCACCGAACGCCACCGTCCCGCCGGCCTGGATATCGAGGTCGGCCAGCGTGCGGCCGGCGGACTTGGCACCCCGGCGCAGGTACTCGAGATGCGCGTCCGCGCCTTCCGGTGTGAAGGAGGTGCCGAGCCACCCGTCCGCCGCGGCGCCCGTGTACTCGAGTGCCCGGGGCCCCAGGGTGGCGAGATAGATCGGGATGTTCGGATTGCCGGGTTGCGAGAGCCGCAAGGCCTTGCCTTCGCCGTCCGGCAACGGCAGCCGATGGTACCTGCCCTGATAGGCCAGCTTCTCGCCGGCAAACGCGAGGCGCACGATCTCCACGGTCTCCCGCATGCGCGACAGCGGCGCCCGGAACGGGACCCCCTGCAACCCTTCCACGACCTGCGGACCACTGGCGCCCAGGCCCAGCCGAAAGCGGTCGCCCGAGATGGCGGCCATGGTCAAGGCGGTCATCGCGGTCATCGAGGGCGTCCGCGCGCTGATCTGCATGATGCCGGTGCCGAGCGCGATCTTCTCCGTGCGCGCCGCCAGGTACGCGAGCGGCGCCACGGCGTCCTGCCCCCAGGCCTCCGCCGACCAGGCCGCGTCCACTCCAAGCTTCTCCGCTTCCACAACGAACTCCACCTGGCGCTCGAAGTCCCGATGCCGACCCGACGCGGCGCCACCGATGGCGATACTGACCTTCATGACCTCTCCGGAAGGGGAAAGAACCGAGTATACGACGCCGGAGTCGGACCTCGGACCGGCCTTGCAGGAAGCGCTGCTCGACCGCCTTGAAGAGCTTGAGGACATCGAAGACCTGCAGCAGATACGCCGCGAGCCCACCCGTCCGCTGGCCGAACTGCTCGCTGAACTCAAGCTGAATGGCACGCCATAGGGTCGAGATCTCCCGCTCGGCCGAGCAGCAACTGCGCAGGCTTCCCGCGGCCCATCAGGAACGCGTCGTCTCGGCCATGCTTGCGTTGGTCGAAAACCCTCTTCCGAGAGGCGCACGCAAGCTGGCAGGATACACAAACGTCTTCCGCACGCGTGTCGGTCGGTATCGCATCCTGTACGGCGTATTCGAGGCGACGCTCACGCGGTGCTCGCTCTCAAAATCGGACACCGTAGAGACGTGTACAGGTAGCCGCGCCGATCAGTCGCGAGAGACGTCGGAACACGTCCGCGCCCCACCGTGTGAGGACGAACCATGAGTGCGAGGCAATTTGCTACGCTTTGGGGGGAGAACGGAGACCTTGTGAACGTCATCGCGCTCATCGACCAGATAGCCGAGAAACTCGAACTGGCCACTGCGGGCGGCAATGGGCCCGTGCCAGGATGGCCGTCCAGGCCGACCCCCGGCCACCTTGGGAGGTATCCCTGAAGACCATGTTCCTGAAACTGCTGGATCGCTACATCACCCAGGGTACGTTGACCGTGGTCGAGCCGGACGGGCACCGGCACACCTTCGGCCAGGGAGAACCCCACGCGACGTGGGTCCTCCGAAACGGCCGCGCCAAGCGCCGGATCCTTCTCAACGCCGCCGCGAACGTCGGCGAAACGTACATGGACGGCGACTGGGACGTGGAGGACGGCGATCTCGCCGACCTGCTCACCATACTGCGGGTCAACATGGAGGAGCACGCGCCCGGGCGGTCCGCCGCTGCGCTCGCGGGCGCCTTCGCGACCCTCCTCACGACCTGGAACAACGTGCGCGCCAGCCTCTCCAACGTGAGCCATCACTACGACCTCGACGAGGCGCTGTTCCGTGCCTTCCTCGACACCGACATGCACTACTCGTGCGCGTATTTTCGGGAACCGGACGTTTCGCTGGAAGCGGCGCAGGCCGCCAAATGCGACCACATCCGGTGCAAGCTGAACGTCGAGCCCGGCCAGCGCGTGCTGGACATCGGTTGCGGATGGGGGAGCCTCGCCATGCATCTCGTCGAGCACGCGCAGGTAGACGTCGTGGGACTGACGCTGTCCAGCGAACAGCTTCGCGTCGCCCGCGCGGAAGCGGACCGCCGCGGACTGTCCGGGCGCGTCGAATTCCGCCTCGAGGACTACCGGCAGCACGAAGGCGAGTACGACGGCGTCGTTTCGGTCGGGATGTTCGAGCACGTCGGGCGACGCAACTTCCAGCGTTACTTCGACAAGGTCCTCGAGTTCCTGGCGCCCGACGGGACCGCACTGGTGCACACGATCGGCCAGTCCATGCCGCCGGGCCCGACCAATCCCTGGATCCGGCGCCACATCTTCCCCGGGGGATACATTCCTGCCGCATCCGAGGTGTTGCGGGCGGTAGAGGCGTCGGGACTGGTGACGGCGGACCTCGAAGTGTGGCGCCGCCACTACGCCCGCACGCTACGGGAGTGGAACCGCCGCTTCCAGACAACCCGGGAACGCTTCGTCGAAGCCCAGGGGGAACGCTTCTGCCGGAGGTGGGAGTTCTACCTGCTGGCGTGCGCGACGGCCTTCGAAGTGGCGGACCTGGTGGTCTTTCAACTGCAGCTCGCGCGCAACAACGACACGGTGCCGCTGACTCGCGACTACCTCTACCGCGAACCGATGCAAGCACATCCCACGGAGGCGGGAAGACGCCTCACGGCCCGGGGAGCCTGACGCTGCGACCAAATCGCCAGGTCTCGCGCGGTCAGACCACCCGCCGTTCGCGCAAACCGTCGATCGCGTCGTCCTCGTAGCCGAGTTCCCGCATGACCTCGCGGGTATGTTCGCCGAGCGTCGGCGCCCGACGCCGGATCGGAGTCTCTATCCTGGAGAAGTCCACCGGTGTACGGCCTACCGGGGCAGGAGTCGACAGACCCGGATAGTCCGTCGGCGTGAAGAACGCCTGGTCGACGACCTGCTCGTTGACGAGCGCTTCGGCGGGGGACAGCACCTCGCCGCAGGGGATGCGGGCGGACTCGAGCTCGGCCACGACTTCCCGCGTCGTGCGCCCGCGGGTCCATGCGGACATGCGCTCGCTGATCTCCGCCGCCTGCTCCCCGCGCGTCTCGTCCGTGGCGTAGCGCGGATCGGTCAGCCATCGGTCCTCCCCCATGAGCCGTGCCCACCGCTCGAACAGGGGATTGCCCACCACGGAGACGAGCACGCATCCGTCGCGGGTCGGGAACACGTCCGAAGGGGCCGCCGTCTGCCCGCGATTCCCGCTCGCCACCCGGTTCTTGCCGAGAACCGCTTGCTCGATCAACGTGCCGTTGGCCACCGTGAGCGCCGATGCGAGCAGGCAACCCTCGACGTGCTGTCCCTCGCCGGTCTGCATGCGGTGCATCAGGGCCGCAAGCGTGGCGAACGCGTTCAGCGTGCCCGTCGTGTAGTCGACGTACGGGTAATAGTTCTTCATCGGCTCGTCGGGATAGCCGGTCATGTGCATGTTGCCGGACATGGCCTGGGCGACGCCGTCGAAGCCGACCCGGTTGGCGTAGGGGCCCGCGGAGCCGTACGCGGTGCTGGTCGTGAGGACGATGTCGGGCTTGACAGCGGTCAGGGCCGCGTAGTCGAGACCCATCGAGACCACGGTGTCCGGTGGCAGGTTGGCGATCACGACGTCCGCGGTCGCAACCAGCCGGCGCAGGACTTCCTGGCCCCCGGGCCTGCGCGGATTCAGCGTGAACCCGCGCTTGTTGCGGTTCAGGGCCAGGAACAGCGAGCCCTGTTGGTCCTCCGTGACGGGGGCCGTGTAGCGATCCTCGCTGCCGTCGACCTTCTCAACGCGAATGACATCGGCGCCGAGGTCCGCGAGCAGCATCCCGCAGAACGGTCCCGCGATATAGCGTCCGAAATCCAGTACCCGGATTCCCTCCAAGATCGACATCCTGCCTCTCCCTGTCAGCGAGCGCGCAGATGTTATGCCGCCGCGGCACCACCGCGCCATGTCGCCACCGCGCGGGCTGCGAGTATGCTTGCGCGCTTCGACGACACGCAAGAGAGACCCATGACCGACTACAACACGCTCCTCCTCGAACGGCTCGGCACCGACGATCGGCTGGCGCGCATCACGCTCAACCGGCCCGAGAAGATGAACGCACTCACCGGCGAACTCTTCGCCGAGCTCAACGAGTGCCTGCACGACCTCGAGGCCGACCAGTCCTGTCGCGTGATCATCCTGCGCGGCGCGGGACGCTGCTTCAGCGCCGGCTACGACCTGACCCCGGGCCGCGAGCGCCGTCCGGGCGAGCGCCGCTACCAGACCGTGGATGGCCAGCGCCGCGTACTGATGATGAACATGCGCACCTCCATGCAGCAGATCACGGACGTGCAGATGTACCTGTGGAACATGGCCAAGATCACGATCGCCCAGTTGCACGGGTACGCCCTGGCCGGCGGGTGCGAGCTCGCGATGATGGCGGACCTCGTGGTCGCCGCCGACGACACCCAGATCGGGCACCCCGGCCTGCGCGGGCTCGGTACCGCGCGCAACGGCAATATCTGGCCGCTCGTGATGAGCATGCGCAAGGCCAAGGAGTACTACTACACCGGCGACAACATGACCGGCGCCGAGGCCGCCGATGTCGAGATGATCAACTACGCGTGGCCGAAGGAAGACCTCGAGGCCAACACCATCGCCTTCGCGGAGCGGATCGCCAACGGGTCCGCGGACCACCTCGCAGTGCTGAAGCTCACCATGAACCGGTTCTACGAAAACATGGGCATCTATTCTTCGGTCCGCAGCGCTACCGAGCAGGATGCCCTGGCGCAGATGACGGAGTGGACCTACAGCTTCGGCGAAGCCGTGCGCGAAGGCGGCATCGGCCACGCGTTCCAGACGCGCGACGCCCCCTATCGCGGCAACGAGGGGTTCCGGGGCAAGAGCGACTGAGTCGCTGCGCGCGCGGCGCGAGCGTCCATGCCCGACGCGCGGGATCGACGGCTCAGGTCACCAGCGAGCGGGCGTGGCGGAGCGCACCGGCCAGCCCCGCCCCGGCATCCACGATCACCGCCGTTCCGATGTCCCGCACGTAGTCGGTCATCCTGCCGCGTTCCTCGAAGCGGCGGCGGAAGCCGCTTGCCGCGAGGAAATCCGCGATGCGCGGCGGAATGCCGCCGCCGATGTAGACACCGCCCCGGGCACAGCTCGTGACGCACAGGGCACCGGCGACGTTGCCGAGGATCGCGCAGTAGATCTCGAGCGTCTGGTGGCACACCGGGTCCGTGAGCGCGAGCCCCCGCTCCGTGACATCGGCGGGCGAAAGCTCCTCCGGCGCGGCGCCCCAGACCCCGGAAACCGCCCGGTAGAGGTTCTGGATGCCCGCGCCCGCGAGCACGCCTTCCCAGGAGACGTAGCGCATCTGTGCTGCGAGCAACCCCAGGATCTCCTGTTCCAGAGGGTCCGCCGGGGCGAACGGTGCGTGCCCGCCTTCCGACGGCAGCACACGCAGGTCCTCCGTCACGACCGTCATGCCGAGGCCCGTCCCCGCCGCAATCACGGCTCGGGTTCCGGCGCCGACGTCGGGCCCACCGAGCGAGCGCAGGCGCGTCGCATCCAGGTGAGGCACCTCGGTGCCCAGCGCGACGAGATCGTTCACGACGGCGACATGCTCGATGCCGAGGGTCGCGGCGATCCGACGTTCATCGAACAGCAGGGCGCCGTTGGTCAGCCGGGCCTGCCCCGCCGTCACCGGTCCGCCCACGGCGATGCACAGCGCGTCCGTCGCCTGCTCACCGAGTCCCGCGGCCAGGAGGCTTGTCGCGTTGGCGTAGTCGGTCGTCGCGCACACGAAATCGGAAATCGCACCGTCCGCGTCCACGATGCGAAAGCGCGACTGCGTCCCGCCGATGTCCGCGGCAGCGACGCGCTTCACGCCGGCAGGATCCGCATTGCCTGCAGCCTCCGCAACTGGTTCTCGAACATGGTCTCGGTATCCACGCAGTCCTGGAAGCCGGCCTGGCGGATCTTGACGGTGGAGAGCAGCGTGTCCTGACTCCCTCGCAGCCCGAGTACCGCGTCGGCGAACTGCCAGGAGGATCCGATCAACGTGTCCAGGCCGTAGCCGCACAGTCCGTATCGCACCGTCATGTGCTGCCACAGGCTGGCGTGGGCAGGCATGGTCTCGACCAGGGACAGCGGTCGATCCTCGCCCACTTCCATCCGGAACACCCGCGCGATCGTCGGCCAGACCGAACGCCAGACCAGTTCGTCCCCATTGGTGACGTTGTACGTCTCCCCGCGGGCCTCGAGCGCCTGCGCCGCCCAGCGGATGGCCCGTCCGAGCAGCGCCGCGTCGGTCGCCTGGGTAATGAACGGCGCGCCTCCCGGAAAGAACAGCGGCTCCCCGAGCTCCCGCCGGATCGCGGCGTATGCCCCGACTGCCAGCGTCATGTTCATCGGGCTGCCGACGGCCACGCCGCAGACGATCTGGGGCCGCATGATCGTGAACGCCCAGCCCGAGCGGGCCGCGCGTTCGCGCACGAGGTCCTCCTGGACCCAGTAGAAGTTCGGGCCCGGATGCCGCGGATGGTGCTCCTTGCCGGGGTTCTGCATCGGACGCAGGTGCGCGCCGTAGGCCTTGGTCCCCTGCAGGAGCGTCAGGTGCTCCGTCGGCTCGACGAAGTCGAGGACGTTGGTCAGCATCGCGAGATTCGTCTCGATCTGCCGCCCATCCTGCCAGCCGGCGATCAGGTCCGGCCGTTCGTGCAGTGCCGTGTAGACGATATGCGTGATCCCGTCCAGCTCCGGGAACGCCGCCCGGCAGGCCGCGCGATCGGTCAGGTCGACGGACAGGAATCGAGCCCGGGTCGGGAAGTCGGGCGCCCGCCGGGAGACGCCGATCAGCTCGCAGTCGGCAGCGTCAATCGCATCCAGCACGCCTCGCCCCACCAGACCCAACGCGCCGACCACGAGCATCTTCACGGCGACCTCCGGGTCATCGGTAGGCCGCGGCCTGGATCTCGTAGAGCTCGGCGTACTGCCCGCCAGCGGCCATCAGGTCCTCGTGGGTGCCCACCTCCACGACCCGCGCGCCGTCCAGGACCACGATGAGGTCCGCCATGCGCACCGTGCTGAAGCGATGCGAGACCAGCAAAGTGATCCGGCCCTCCGCACCCTCCGCGCCGGTGCCGCCACGAGCCGCACTGGCGTAACGCTCGAACAGGGCATGTTCGGTCTCCGCATCGAGCGCCGCCGTCGGTTCGTCGAGGACCAGCAGCAGGGGCGCATCGCGCATGAATCCCCGCGCCAGGGAGAGCTTCTGCCACTGCCCGAAACTGACTTCGACACCCTCGGGCCAAGTGGGTCCGAGTTGCGTCGAAAGTCCCCGCGTCAAGGCGTCGACCACGTCGTCGGCCCCGGCGCGACCGACCGCCGTGCGCACCGCACCGTCTTCGTCCATGCGCGCCGTGTCGCCGACGCCCACGGTGCGCCGCGCCTGGAACTCGAAGCGGAAGAAGTCCTGGAAAGCTCCGGCCAGCCGCTCGCGCCAGGCTGGCGCGGGCATCTGCGCGAGATCGACGCCATCGACGAGGATGCGTCCCGCCGTCGGCTCGTACATCTTGCCCAGCAGTTTCACCAACGTGGTCTTGCCCGCACCGTTCTCCCCCACCAGCGCGACGACCGCGCCGGCCGGCAGTCCGAGATCGACATCTTTCAGCACGAGGTCCGTGGTGCCGGGGTAGGCAAAGGAGACGTTCTCCAGCACGATGCCCTCCCCGATCGCGTCGGGAACCGGCAGCGTGGCATGCTCCGTTTTCGCCGCCGCGTAGTCCTCGAGCCACGCCATGCGCTGCGACCCGTCCATCCAGATGCCGCGCAGAAAACCGATCTCGCCGACGGTCGCCCCGATGTAGGCCGACAGGCGGGACCCGGCCGCCAGCACCAGCAGCACTTCGCCCGGCGAGGACTCGATGCCGTAGGCGACGAACACCACCGCCCCGACATAGCCGGCGCCGAACACCGCCCAGCCGCCGGTGTGCCAGATGGCGCTTCCCCAGCGCGCCGCGGCGACCGGGCCGTACCAGCGCTCCCACGCCGCGCGACGGTCCGCTATCAGCCGCTGCCCGATCCCGGCCACGCGCACTTCCTTGCCCGGCGGCGCGGTGGTCGCGATGTCGAACAGATGCCGGGCCCGGCGCTGCGCCTGCGCACCGGCTTCCTCGGCCGCGCGTTCCACCGCCGGCCGCCAGGTCGAGGTCAGTACGGTGGGCAAGGCGAACGCCGCCAGCACGGCGAGTGCCGGATGCACGGACACCAGCAGCACGATCGTCACCGCCAGGCGCAGCACCCACCCGCAGGTCGTGAACAGCGACATGTACATGTGATCGAGCACGAACACCTGGTCGCGGAGGATGGACAACCGATCGAGGTAGTCGGGCCGCTCGTGGTGTTCCACCGTGGCGACGCTCGCCTGCAGTTCGGCGACGTGCGATTCCAGTGCGATGGTCACCCGGTCGCGGAAGCGCCGTTGCGTCCGGTCGCTGACGACGCGCAGCACCCAGGTCAGCGCCGCCGAGACCGCGAGGCCGATCGCGGCGAGCGTCACGAGCCGCGGCGTGTCGCCCAGCAGGCCGTCTGCCAGCAGCTTCAGCCACAGCGCCATCAGCGCGTCGGGCAGTGCGGCCAGCAACGACAGCGCGAATGCCACCGACAGCAGCGTGGGTTCCGCGGTATAGCCGCGCTTGAGCGCCCGCCACATGGAGGGCAGTGCGGCCGGGAGGGCGTCGAGGGGCGCGTTGGCCTCATTCGAGGACATCGAGTCCCTCCTCTTCATCCTCGCCGAAACGCTGCGCCTGCAGGTTGAACATGGTGCGGTAGCGACCGCCGGCGGCCATCAGTTCGTCGTGCGAGCCGAGTTCGACCACGCGACCGTGTTCCAGCACGCAAATCCGGTCCGCTTGCCGCACCGTCGAGAAGCGGTGCGAGATCAGGACGGTGGTGACGTCCCGTGTCGCCTCGAGGATGCGGTCGAATATCTCCGCTTCGCCGCGCACGTCGAGCTGCGCGGTCGGCTCGTCGAGCAGCACGATACCGGCGCCCTGCCGTACGGCGGCCAGCGCCCGGGCCAGCGCGACGCGCTGCCACTGCCCGCCGGACAGGTCCGTGCCGCCGTCGTAGCCGCGGGCGAGGACGGTGTCAAGCTCCGCGAGATCGGCCGCACCGGCTTGCGCCAGCGCCTCCCGAATCGTTCCGTCGGGCGCGCCGCCCGGGGCGACGTTGTCGCGCAGCGGAAGTTCGAAACGCACGAAATCCTGGAACACGGCGGTGACGCGTTCGCGCCAGGACGCGACCTCCAGCTCGCGCAGGTCCCGGCCGTCGATCTCGATCGTACCTTCCTGCTGCTCGTAGAGACGGCACAGGAGCTTCGCGAGCGTGGTCTTTCCGGCGCCGTTCTGCCCGACGATCGCCAGTGACGAGCCCGCCGGAATCGAGAGATCGAAGCCGTCGAGCACCACCTGGCCGGTGGACGGATACGCGAAGGTCACGTTCCGAAAGCGGATTTCGCGTGCCGGCAGGCCATGCGCCTCCGCCGCGCCTGGCGTGAGCGCGCCGGCGCGCGCCATCGTATCCCCGAGCCGCAGTACGGCCGCCGCCGGCGCCGCCGCGCCGTCGAGCGCCCACGACAGTCCGCCGAACGCGATCATGCTGGTGGAGAAGGCAGCCGCGGCGAACGTCACCATCCTGTCGAGCCCCAGGGTCCCCGCGTTCGCGTCCAGGGCCATGGACCAGAACACGATGACGTTGGCTGCCAGCACCACCCCGAGGCTCGTGGCCACGGGACGTTCGCGCAGCTTCGTGGCTTCCCAGCGCAGGTCGTGGAGCTGCTTGCGGTGCTCGCGAAAGCGGTCGACAATCCACGCAGCAAGACCGAACAGGCGCAATTCCTTCGCGGACGGTGCGTCGACGGCCAGCCGGTACGCGTAGTCCGCGTGCCGCTGCGCTTCGCGCACGACGTCGGTGTTGCGGTCCCGCCAGACGCCGCTCTCGCGCAACAGCCAATGCGTCAGCAGCCACGCCCCGCCGAGCAGCAGCGGCGCCCACCATGCGTAGGCCGCGAGCACCGCCGCGGACGTCAGGCCCGCCAGCAACTCCACGAGGCCCGCGGCCGTGAAATCCATGGAGATCGACAACGGCGGTCCACTGATGCCGAGGTCGAAGTCGCGCGCCATCGTGAGGTCATTGGTGAGTTCCGGGTCTTCCAGGTGTCCCATGCCCGGCGGCGTCACGCAGGCCACCGTGAGGCGGTCGTAGAGCCACGCCGCGGTGCTGCTGCCGAGGTTGGTGCTGACCGCCTGGTGCAACGGAGACAGGACCTGCAGGAGCACGAAGACGCTGCCCACGAATGCGAGCGGAGCCGCGAGACTGTCTCCGGCCTCGACCGCCCCGACCAGAAACCCCATCGCGATCGCGAACAGCGCCGGCAGCGTGCCCCGGACCACGAGGATCGTCCACCAGACGGCAGCGAGCGCAGGGTGGGCACGCGGCAATACCGTCAGGTATTTCCATTCCTGACGGGACGTGAGGCGCTGGAACATCGCGGAACGGTCGCCTATCGGCCAGCGGAGGTCAAGCGCGGCGCTGAAGGCGGCGGACCGGGTCCCCGAGACGGCAAAACCCCGGTGCGCTGGCAGTAAGTCCCATCGGGCCACCCGAAAGCGAGACATCGGTCTCTCACAGCGTGTGAACGCCCGATCCATCGCAATCGTTCTCTGCCGTTCCGTCGTGGCGTCGCCCCGTGATCCGGGCCGGTGATACGATCAGCCACCCGCCGGTCACGAATGGAGCCCTTCGATGCGCAAGACCTGTTCCGGTTTCGCAAAACGCGCGCTCGCACCCGCCGCCAGATGCGTGTTCCTGCTGCCCATGTTGACGGGCCTCGGGGTGCACGCCCAGCCAACCGAGGCCGGTGCCGATGACGCGGCCCACGCCCGCGCCGTCCTCCATGCGTGCGACGGCGCAGCGCAGATCGGGACGGCCGTGTTCCGGGAGCGTCCTTCCGCCGAAGGGATCAAGCTCGTCGATGTCGAAGTGCGGGTCGAAGGATCCACGATGGCCGCCGGAGCACATGCCGTGCACATCCACGAGACGGCAGTCTGCGATCCGTGCGGGGCCGCGCAGGGACACTTCGATCCCGGCCCGAACAGCAACACCAATCCGGACGGCAACCACCCGTTCCACTCCGGTGACCTGACGAACCTGACGGTCGACGCGTCCGGAAACGGCTCGATGTCGACGACCACTTCGCGCGTGACTGTTTCGGCGGGACCGCTCTCCATCCTGGACGGGGACGGCAGCGCCCTCATCGTTCACGTGGGAGCGGACACCTACTGCCCCGAGGGCGTCGCGACGGGCTGCGCCGGCGGCGCGCGCGCGGCCTGCGGGATCATCGAGGCGGATTCCGGCTCCTGACGGAGCACGCGGCGCAGGGTTCGCCGGAATGCGCGTTCGACCCAGGACTGGCGACTTGCAGCGCCTGCTGCCCGCCCTCGCCGCGTGCCTGCTGCTCGTGGCGCCCACGCACGCCAAGGTGCTGCGCATCGGCAATGGCGGCGAGCCGGAAACCCTGGACCCGCATCGCTACAACCTGCGCCTGGAAGAAACCATCCTGAACGACCTCTTCCTCGGCCTCACGACCTTTGACGCCTACGGCAACATCGTTCCGGGCGCGGCCGAACGCTGGTCGGTGTCGGACGACGGGTTGACGTGGACGTTCGAGCTGCGCGAGACGGGCCGCTGGTCCGACGGCGAGCCCGTCACCGCGCACGACTTCGTCTACGCGTTCCGACGCCTGCTGGATCCGCGCACGGCAGCGAGCCTTGCGCACTTCATGTACCCGATCAGAAATGCCGAGGCGGTCAATGCCGGCCGGGCTCCGCCCGACGCGCTCGGTGTCCGGGCGGACTGCGACCGCACGCTCGTGGTCGAACTGGAGCAGCCCTTCCCCTTCTTCGCAGAGCGCCTGATCTACCCGACCGGCTATCCGGTGCCCGCGCACGCCATCGAGCATCTGGGCGAGGACTGGGTGAAGCCGGGCGCGATGGTCTCCAACGGCGCGTTCGTACTCGCGGACTGGCAACCGCACGCACTCGTGCAACTCGGGCTGAACCCGCACTTTCACGACGCGGACGCCGTGTCCCTCGAGGGCGTGCTGTACTTTCCGACGACGGACTCCAACACGGCGTTCAACCGCTACCGTACCGGCGAAATCGACGCCATCGGGGACTTCCCCTCGGGCGAGATCGGTTGGGTGCGGGAGCATATGCCGAACCACCTGAACCTCTCGTCCCTGGTATCGATCATGTACCTCGTCTTCAACGTGACGAAGCCACCGTTCGATGACGTCCGAATCCGTGAAGCGCTGAGCATTGCCATCGACCGTGGACTACTCACGGAGCGCATCCTGAAAAGCGGCGAAGTGGCGAGTGCCGCGCTGGTCCCACCGATGGTTCCGGACTACACCAGCGCCGTGGCGCCGGGGAACGCGAAGGAGACGCGCCTCCGGCGCGCGCGGCGCCTGCTTGCGGCAGCCGGATACGGCCCGGACCGCCCCCTCGCCGTGACCCTGCGGTACATCAGCGGCGTCGAGTCCAAGCGCGTCCAGGTCGCCATCGCCGCGATGTGGAAGGAACTCGGCGTGCAGACGACGCTGCACCACACCGAACTCAAGAGCCACTTCGCCGACTTGCGCCAGGGCGACTTCGAGGTCGCGCAGGCGGGATGGTTTGGCGAAAACAACCCAGAGCATTACCTCAATCTGCTCGTCTCCGACACCGGCGACGTGAACTATGGACGCTTCGCCTCCGAGGCCTTCGATGCGGTCATGGACCGGGCGCATGCCGAACCGGATCTCGAGCGCCGCCTCGCCCTGCTGCGCGAGGCCGAGGCCGTGGGCCTCGCCGAGCACCCGGTGACGCCGCTCTACGCCGTGACGATTCGGGCCCTGGTGCATCCGCGCATCGACGGCTGGCACGCCAACCCCCGCAACGTCCACGGAGCCCGCTATCTGCGCTGGCGATAGCCATCTCCGCCGGCGATAGGCAGTCCCGATGACGCGCTACCTGGCCCGCCGTTTCGCGCTCTCCCTCGTCACGCTGTGGGCCGTCGTGACGGTGGTTTTCTTCCTGGTCCGCATGGCGCCGGGGGGACCGTTCGACGGTGAGCGCCGTCTACCGCCGCAAATCGAGGCCAACCTGCGCGCGGCGTACCACCTCGATGCACCCTTGCTCGAGCAGTACGCGCGCTATGTCACGATGCTGGCCCGGGGTGACCTCGGGCCGTCGTTCCGCAGCAAGGACTTCACGGTCAACGACCTGATCGCGCGCGGCCTGCCCGTCAGCCTGGCCGTGGGCGGCCTGGCGCTCGCGCTGGCAGCCGGCCTCGGTATCGCGGCCGGAACCGTCGCCGGCATCCGACGGGACCGTGGTTGGGACCGCGGACTCACGCTGGCGGCGACGGCCGGCCTTGCGCTGCCGCCGATCGTCGTGGCGCCGCTGCTCGTGCTGGTGTTCGCCGTCACGCTCCGCTGGTTGCCGGCCGGCGGTTTCACGACACCGGCGCACGTGGTGTTGCCGGCGGTCGCGCTGGCCCTGCCCTATCTGGCGGCCTTCACACGCCTCACGCGCGGCAGCGTGGCCCAGACGCTCGCCGCCCCCCACATGCTGACCGCCCGCGCGAAAGGGCTTCCGACGCACCGGATAGTCGTTCGGCACCTCCTCCCCGCGGCACTGATCCCGGTGGTCTCGTTCCTCGGTCCGGCGGCCGCCGCTCTGCTCGCCGGTTCCATGGTGATCGAGGAAGTGTTCTCGCTCCCGGGTCTCGGCCGCTACTTCGTACAGGGCGCCCTGAACCGGGACTACACCCTGGTGATGGGCACGGTGATCGTCTACGCATCGCTGATCCTGGTCTTCAACCTGGCGGTCGATCTCGTCTACACGCGACTCGACCCGCGCATCCGGTTCGGACGATGACCGATCCCTGGCAACCGGCAGCGGCCAACGAGAGCGGGGTCGTACCCTCCCTGGATCCGGATCACTCCCGGACTCCGGAACACGCGAACCGATGGCGTTTGCGCCACGCGGTGTTCGACAGCTGGTGGACGCGCACCTGTCTGGCCGCCCTGTCGATGGTGATCCTGCTCGCCCTCGTCGTTCCCAGTGTGTCGCCCTGGGCCCTCGATGACATCGACTGGGACGCCATCGACCAGGCACCGAGCGCAGTCCACTGGTTCGGTACCGACGGCGCCGGCCGCGATCTCCTGACCCGATGCTGGGCGGGGGCGCGGATGTCCATCGCGATCGCGCTGCTCGCGACGGCGGTCAGCGTACTGATCGGTGTGCCCTATGGCGCCACCGCGGGCTTTCTCGGAGGCCGCATCGACCAGGCCATGATGCGCGTCGTCGACGCGCTCTACGCCCTCCCCTTCGTACTGTTCGTCATCCTTCTGGTGGTCGTCTTCGGGCGCAATCCCTATCTGCTCTTCATCGCACTCGGCGCCGTCTCGTGGCTCGACCTCGCCCGCATCGTGCGCGGCCAGACGCTTGCCGTGCGGCAGGAAGCCTACATCGAGGCAGCCCGGGCGCTTGGGGCCGGTCGCGCGCGGATCGTAGTGCGCCACGTACTCCCCAACGTGCTCGGTCCTGCCATCGTCTACGCCACGCTGACCGTGCCCGGCGTCATCCTCGCCGAGAGCTTCATCAGCTTCCTGGGCCTCGGCGTGCAGGAGCCGGACACCAGTTGGGGCGTCCTGATCGCGGACGGTGCGCGCGAGATGCAGACTTCCTGGTGGCAGCTCGTCTTTCCCGCGGTGTTCCTCGCGGTGACATTGCTCGCGTGCAATGTGCTGGGCGACCGGCTGCGCGACGCCCTCGACCGGCGCGATACCCTGCGGCTCGCCCCGGTTGCGACGGACGCCGCTTCTCCGGGATCATGACGCGACGATCACGACAGCAGGGGACGGACAGTGACCATCAGCGCCGGCGTCGGCATCGCCAACTTCAACTTCGACGATGCGCGCGGCTTCTGGCGCTGGGTAGACCTGTGCGACGCCGGTGGCGTCGACTCCATCTGGCAGTCCGACCGCATCATCGGCGCCGACGGCGGGCTCGAGTGCATGAGCGTCATGGCGGCGCTCGCCGGACGCACGCGCCGCATCAAGTTCGGCATGAACGTGGCAAGCCTCGGCCTGCGCGACCCGGTGCTGACCGCCAAGCAGTGCGCCACCATCGACGTCCTCTCCGAGGGACGACTGTTGCCGGCGTTCGGCATCGGCAGCTCCCTGTCGCGCGACTACGTGGCGACTGGGACGCCGACCCGGGGGCGCGGCAAGCGCATGGACGAAGGGCTCGAGATCCTGACCGGCCTGTGGACCGGCGAACCCGTCACGTTCGAAGGCTCCTGTTACCGTCTCGATGAAGCGAGCATCTTTCCCCGTCCGGTGCAGGATCCTCTGCCCTTGTGGGTGGGCGGCTCCGCGCCCCGCGCCATCGAGCGCACGGCCCGCTGGGGAACGGGATGGCAGGCCGGCATCGACTCCGCCCACGAGGCGGCCCCGGTCATCGCCGCCATCAAGACGCGCGCGGACGAACTCGGCCGCAGCATCGACGAAGACCACTACGGCGCCGGTTTCGGCTTCCGTTTCGGTTCGCCGGACGAACCGATCGTCACCCGCTACCACCGATTCCTCACCCAACGACTCGGCCGCAAGCCGGAGGGCTACGCCGCCATCGGCGGCGTGACGGAGATCATGGCGTTACTGAACCAGTTCCGGGAAGCCGGTGTACACAAGTTCGTGCTGCGTCCGATCGCCTCGGGCACGGACGAGATGCTGTCGCAGACGCGGCAGTTGATCGACGAGGTGTTGCCGGAGGTGGCGGCGCTCAACGCCTGAGCGCGCCGGCGCGGCCAACGCCGCCTTTCCCGGTCTCGATTCCTTCAGGCCATGTCGGCGAGGAAATCGACCGTACGCTCCCAGGCCCCGTCGTCCACGTGCATGATCACGGCGTTGAGGTCTGTCACGCCGGCGTTCCGATAGCGGTCGAGCGCTCCCCGGACGGCGTTCTCGTCGCCAACGATGGCGACGTCCGCCGGGCCGGCCGCCCCTTCCCGGTCGAGCATGGCCCGGTAGGACGGCAGTTGTCCGTAGATCGTGAGCTCGGCATTGATCTTCTCCCGCGCGGCCTCCGGGGCGTGCGTGAGGGCGACGGGGATGCCGGCCACCACCCGCGGCGCGGGCCGGCCGGCCGCCTCGGCTGTCGCGGCCAGACGCTTGACGATGTGATCCTCCATGGTCCTCGGACCGACCATCCAGGTGTTGGTGCCGTCGGCGAGTTCACCGGCCACCTTGAGCATCGCCGGTCCGAGAGCCGCGACCACGGTCGGCACGGGCTCCGCGCCCGGGATCGTCAACTGGAGCCCGTGCACACGGTACTGCTCGCCGTTGAAGTGCACGGCCTCGCCGCGCAGCGCCGGCATCAGCACGGAGAGGTATTCGCGCATGTGGCGCGCCGGACGGTCGTACGACAGGCCGAGCATCGTCTCGATCACGATCTTGTGGGATAGCCCGATGCCCAGCGTCAGCCGGTTGCCGGTCGCCGCGGCGGCCGTCATCGCCTGCTGCGCGAGAGCCGTGGGATGACGCGGATAGGTCGGCGTCACGGCCGTGCCGAGCCGGATGCGTTCCGTCTCGCGCCCCACCACCGTCAGGGCCCCGATGGCATCGAAGGAGAAGATGTTCGGCAGCCAGAACGTATCGAAACCGGCGGCTTCCGCCTTGCGAGCGATCTCGACGATGTCGTCGAGGGTGGCGCCTGCGGCGGAAGGATCCGCACCGAAATTGAGGCCTATGCGCATGCCCGTGTTCTCCCCCAAATGGAATCGTGGCGCAAGGTTACCGCAAGGGCGCGCACGTGCGCGGACCGGGCAGACTTGCCGGCCTCAGGCGAGCCGAACCGGGGAGGGCCCGAGCACCCGCGCGACAAAGATGTGGACTACAAGGCATGGCTTTCTGCGAAGCGGTGCGTCAGGCTCAAGCGCAAGATGACGAACATCTGCACGAAAACATGGGAAGGCGACGTGACCACGGGGGAGCGATGCACACCACGAACGTCCGGGAGCTCAAGCGAAACCCCTCGCGAGCGTTGCGGCTCGCCCGGCAGGGCCCCGTTCTGATACTGAAGGGCAACGAGCCGGACGCCATATTGGTCCACCTGGACAAGTCCCTGACCGACACGGAAGCCGGCCTGCGCCCGGCACTCGCCGCCACTCTCTACGGCAGTGGCACCGCCTCGCTGGGCAAGGCGGCCCGCATCAGCGGCCTGGCCCTGGGCGAGTTCATCGACCACCTCGGCAACCTGGGCATCGAGATCGTGCGCAAGGATGAGACCACAAGCGGTGAAGCGGACGATGTCTCCGAGTGGCTGACGTCATAAGCGACGACCAAACATCCCCCCGGCCAAGCTTGCCAAGGCCATGACCGCCTGCGGATAATCGCCGCCTTTTGCGGGGGATGCGGATGGCTGCCAGGGAGACGATCGCGATTCTCGGCGGAACCGGCGATCTCGGCACCGGGCTTGCCATTCGCTGGACACGCGCGGGACACCGGATCGTGATCGGATCGCGGCGGCTCGCAAAGGCCCAGGACGCGGTGGACAACCTCGCGAAGATCTCCCCGGAGACGCCCGCGATTCCCATGGAGAACGCCGACGCCGCGCACGCGGGCGACATCGTCGTGCTGACGGTTCCGGCGGAGCACCAGATCTCGACCCTCGACACGGTCAAGGCCGGGCTCTCGGGCAAGATCCTGATCGACGTGACCGCGCCGCTCGTTCCGCCACGGGTCGGCACGGTGCAGTTGCCCGCGGAAGGTTCCGCCGGCAAGCGCGCACAGGACTTTCTCGGCGACGACGTCATGGTCGTCTCCGCCTTCCAGAACATCGCCGCCCATCTCCTGCAGGAGGAGGTGCAGATCGAGTGCGATGTCCTGGTCGCCGGCAACAAGCGCGCCGCCCGCGACAAGGTCATCGAACTGATCGGCGAAGCGGGCCTGACCGGCTGGCACGCGGGTCCCATCGACAACGCGGCCGCCGCCGAGGCGCTTACCAGCATCCTGATCCAGATCAACCGCCGCCACGACATCTCTCATTCGGGCATCAAGATCGTCGGCCAATCGGACCACTGACCATCGCTAGCCCGCATTTCTCACCAGGGGCCGTGATGATCGCGGAGGATTTTGGTCCTGTGCGCACGACGCTTGCGTCACGCTCGCCGACCGAGAGCATAGCGGGGACTACGGTTGAGGGAGCTCGTGCGCAAGCACGGGCCCGTCTATACACGGGGCCAAAAGACCCGCGAGGGCGCGGCCAGCGCAGTCCGCAATCGCGCACGATCATCGACATCGCGGTCAACTTCTTGAAATCCATGAGCTTTTTGACGCCGACAAGCGGCCTGGTGAGAAATGCGGGCTAGCCCCGCGCTTCAGGTCATCGGCCTCGAAGGGCTGCCCATGGTGGCCCCCGGAGACGATCTCGCCGGCCTGTTGCTCGAGCGGATCGCCGCCCAGGACATCACGCTGGAAGCCGGCGACGTACTGGTCGTCGCGCAGAAGATCGTGTCGAAGGCGGAAGGCCGCCAGGTACGGCTCGCCAACGTCACGCCCTCCCGCGAAGCCGAAGTGCTGGCCGAGGAGACCGACAAGGATCCGCGGCTCGTCCAGCTCATCCTGGATGAGTCCACGGAAGTCCTGCGCAAGAAGACAGGCATCCTGATCGTCCGTCATACGCTCGGGATCGTCGGCGCCCATGCCGGCATCGACCAGTCCAACATCGACCACGGCGACGAGGAGAGCGCTCTGCTGCTGCCGAAGGATCCGGACGCGTCCGCCGCCCGCCTCCACCAGGAACTGCGGGACCGCACCGGCAAGCACCTCGGCGTGGTGATCAGCGACAGCGCCAACCGCCCCTGGCGCCTCGGAACCGTCGGCATCGCCATCGGCGCCGCGGGCATCGCCACCCTGCACGACCGTCGCGGCGGCACGGATCTGTTCGGCCGCGAACTGAAGGTCACGCTCATCAACCGGGCGGACAGTCTGGCGACGGCGGCCACGCTCGTCATGGGCGAGACCACGGAGCGCATCCCCGCCGCTGTGATCAAGGGCCTCGAACCGGAATCGGAGTGCGACAACGCGGCGGCGATTCTGCGTCCTCTCGAGGAGGACCTGTTCCGGTGAGCGTCACCCGATGAGGATCCTCGCGCTCACCGGCGGCATCGGCGGAGCCAAGCTGGGGCTCGGGCTGTCCAGGATCCTCTCGCCCGCCGAACTCGCCTTCGTGGTCAATACCGGCGACGACTTCGAGCACCTCGGACTGCACATCTCTCCGGACGTCGACACCCTCACCTACACCCTCGCCGAGCAGGCGAACCCCGAGACCGGCTGGGGTCGCCGCGACGAGAGCTGGCATTTCATGGAAGCGCTCGAAGACCTCGGCGGCGAAACCTGGTTCCGCCTCGGCGACCGGGATCTGGCGTTGCACGCGTTGCGGCGCATACGTCTCGACGCCGGGGCCACGCTGACCGAGGCCACCCGGGAGATCTGCCGCAAGCTCGACGTGACGCACGACGTCTGGCCGATGTCCGACGACCCGGTACGCACCCACGTCCGTACCGCCGACGGCCCCCTGGCGTTTCAGCACTACTTCGTGCGCGACCGTTGCGCGCCGGCCGTGACCGGGTTCGAGTTCGCCGGTATCGCGGACGCCGCCGTCAATCCGGAGATCGCCGCCGCCCTGGCTGGATCGCTGCGCGGCATCGTGATCTGTCCCTCGAATCCGTTCGTCTCTGTCGATCCGATCCTGCACCTGCCGGGCATGCGCGACCTGCTGCGTGCCGCCGGCGTTCCCATCGTCGCGGTATCGCCCATCGTCGGCGGGCAGGCCATCAAGGGGCCGACCGCCAAGATGATGCGGGAACTCGCCATTCCGGCCACCACCGAGCAGATCGCAGCGCACTACGCAGAACTCGCGACCGGGTTCGTCCTCGACGAACAGGACGCCGCGGCAGAGTCCGCCGTGCGCGCGCTCGGCCTCGACACGCTGGTCGCCCAGACCGTCATGGTGAGCCTCGAAGACCGGGTCGCACTGGCGCGCACCGTGCTGGACTTCGCGGACCGCCTCCGGGCAGCCCTGCCGGCTTCCTCCGGGCCCGGCTGAACCCGCACCGCACCCATGTGGGCACTGGTACCGTTCAAGGGCGCCGAAGGTGCAAAGGGCCGTCTCTCCCCCGCGCTGTCGGAACAGGAACGCCGCGACCTCTCTCTCGCCATGGTGCGGGACGTCCTGGCCGCGCTTGCGGCGGCGCCGCTCGACGGGGTGGTCATCGTGTCGCGCTCCGCAGTGGCGCGCGAGCTTGCGCGGGAGTTCGCCACGGAAGTGTTCGAGGAGACGGTCAAGGGGCTGACCGGAGCGGTCACCGAGGCGAGCGAGCACATCGCGCGGCGTGGCGGTAGCGGCACGATGATCGTCCACGGCGATGTCCCCCTCCTCACCACGGCGGAAGTGGAAGCGGTGCTCGACGGACATCGGGACATCACCCTGGTCCCCGACCGACACGACATCGGCACGAACTGCATCGCCGCCACGCCGCCGAACGCCATGACCTACCAGTTCGACGGCACGAGCTTCGCGCCACACCAGGCCCTCGCCAGGGCCGCGCGCACCGAGCCGCGCATCCTCCGGCTGCCGGGCCTTGGCCTCGACATCGACACGCTGGAGGGCCTGCGCGCGTTCGCGGACGTGGAAAGCGACACCCGCACGGCCCGCTACCTGCAGGAGAGCGGTCTGGCATCGCGGTTGCGCGAACCGCATAATGACTAGCTTGAGGTTTCCCCGGGGCCATCCATGCTTGCCGACGACGTGTTGAACGCCGCCATCGAGGGCGCATTGCCAACCGCAGCCGAGGCCCTCGCCCTGGCGGACTTCGCGGACACCAAAGCCCTCGCGACGGTCGCCGCAACCCTGCGCGACCGCGGCTTCCTGAACATCGTCACCTACTCACGCAAGGTCTTCATTCCCTTGACGCACCTGTGCCGCGACGTCTGCCACTACTGCACGTTCGCGCAGACGCCGAAGAAGCTCGATGCGCCCTACCTGACTCTCGAGCAGGTCCTCGCCGTCGCCCGCGAAGGCGCCGCCCTCGGCTGCAAGGAGGCGCTGTTCACCCTGGGCGAAAAACCCGAACTGCGTTACCGCGCGGCGCGCGAATGGCTGACCGGACACGGCTACGAGACCACGCTGCAATATCTTCGCGATGCGGCCGCCGCGGTGCTCGAGGAGACCGGCCTCCTGCCGCACCTCAATCCGGGCAACATGACGCCCGCCGAAATCGCGGAGCTGCGGCCCGTAGCCCCTTCGATGGGGATCATGCTCGAGTCCGCCTCCGACCGGCTGACTGACAAGGGCATGCCCCACTACGGCTCGCCGGACAAGGTGCCCGCGGTACGCATCCAGACCCTGCACGACGCCGGCGCCGCCGGCGTGCCGATGACCACCGGCATCCTGATCGGCATCGGCGAGACCCGCCGCGAACGCATCGAGGCCCTGCTCGCCATCCGCCGCGTGCATGAGGCGCACGGCAACATCCAGGAGATCATCGTCCAGAACTTCCGCGCCAAGCCGGGCACGAAGATGCGCTCGGCGCCGGAACCGGATCTCGACGAACTGCTCTGGACCATCGCGGTCGCCCGCATCGTCTTCGGCGCGCACATGAGCGTGCAGGCGCCGCCGAACCTGAGTCCCGGCGTGCTGCCGCAGATTGTCGACGCGGGCATCAACGACTGGGGCGGCGTGTCTCCCCTGACCCCGGATTTCGTGAATCCTGAGGCGCCCTGGCCGCAGCTCGCCGAACTGACCCGCGAGACGGCGCACGCCGGCAAGCACCTGCACGAACGCCTGACCGTCTATCCCGGTTATGCGCTGGACCCGGACCGCTGGCTGGACGCCAGCCTCAAGAGCCGCGTGCTCGATCTCGTCGACGGAGAGGGACTGCCGCGCGTCGACGGCTGGTCGCCCGGCGAAGAGACGGAGCCGCCGGAAGAGACCCTCGAACGCATTCAGCGCCCGCCGGCGGACGTGTCGCCCGACGTGGCGGACATCCTCGCCCGAGCTCGGTCCGGAGACGATCTCGAGGAGAACGCGATCGTCCGCCTCATCCGCGCCCGCGGCGACGACTTCAACGCCGTGGTGCAGGCCGCCGACGCATTGCGGGCCCAGGTCAACGGCGACACCGTCAGCTACGTCGTCAACCGCAACATCAACTACACCAACATCTGCTACTTCAAGTGCCAGTTCTGCGCGTTCTCCAAGGGCAAGCTGGCCGAGAACCTGCGCGGTCGGCCCTACGACCTCTCCCACGAGGAGATCCAGCGCCGCACCCGGGAAGCCTGGGAGCGCGGCGGCACGGAAGTGTGCATGCAGGGTGGCATCCATCCCGAGTACACGGGCCAGACTTACATCGATATCGTCACCGCCGTGAAGGAAGCCGTGCCGGAGATGCACGTGCATGCCTTTTCGCCGCTCGAGGTGTGGCAGGGAGCGGCCACCTCCAACCTGCCGCTACCCGTGTACCTGCGCACGTTGAAGGAGGCCGGGCTCGGCACGTTGCCCGGCACCGCCGCCGAGATCCTCGACGACGAGGTGCGCGCGATCATCTGCCCCGACAAGATCAACACGGCGCAGTGGCTACAGGTGATGGAAGCCTCGCATTCCGTAGGTTTCCGCACGACCGCGACCATCATGTACGGCCACGTCGACCAGCCCAGGCACTGGGCGCGCCACCTGCTCCGGATCCGCGCGCTGCAGCGGCGCACCGGCGGGTTCACGGAGTTCGTCCCGCTCCCCTTCGTGCACATGGAGGCGCCCATGTACCTGAAGGGCAACGCACGCCGCGGCCCCACCTTCCGGGAGGCGATCCTGGTACACGCCGTCGCCCGCCTGGCCCTGCATCCGCACATCACGAATATCCAGGCGAGCTGGGTGAAGATGGGCCACGAGGGCGTCGTCGCCGCGCTGAACGCCGGCTGCAACGACCTCGGCGGCACGCTGATGAACGAGAGCATCACCCGCGCCGCCGGTTCCGCCCACGGGCAGGAGACTTCGCCGCGCCGCATGCGTGCGCTGATCGAGTCCGCCAGACGGACGCCGCGGCAGCGTTCCACCGCCTACGGAGAGGTGGATGACGAAGTGGTCGAGCGCGGACTACGAGCGGGGGATCTCGAGGACATCGTCAACACGCCCGCGCGGAAGTACGAACGTACGCGCAAGCATGACCTGGTGAGGAATCGGATCGCGGCGGCAAGCGCCGACTGACCGGTCCACCCGCACCGCCTCGCCGGGCCTGACCAGGGATCCAGATTCCTCAAGGAGGCCCAGGCCGGCGGGCTCCGCAGGCTCCGTCCCGTCAGGCGAAACGTTGCGCTGCGCGGGCTTGAGCCTTCGCGGCTTCCTCCTCCCGGTTCCTGGAAGGGGCTCCGGTAACCAGTTCCACGAGCAACCGCTCGGCAACTTCGGCGACCTCGTCCACCGCTCGGCAAAAGACCACCTCGTTCGCTCGTGAGGGCTTCTGGAACCCGCTCAGCTTGCGTACGAACTGCAGCGCGGACGCACGGATCTCCTCCCCGGTCGCCGGCGGCTCGAAGTTGTGCAGCGTTCGGATGTTCCTGCACATGGTTCAGACCGGCTCCGCGACGAACAGCGGGAGCTTACGCGACGTCTTGTTCCGGTATTCCTCATACGGCGGAAACGCCTCCACGCACAGCGCCCAGATCCGATCGCGCTCCCCGGCGTCCTCGACTTCGCGCACGCGCATGGGCATCACCTCTGTCTTGTCGCGAATTTCCACGTCGGCATCGTCGCGCAGGTTGTAGACCCAGACCGGGTTCTGCGGCGCACCGCCCATGGAAGCCACCAGCACGTAGCTGTCGCCGTCCTTGACGCGCATCAACGGGGTCTTGCGCACCGACCCGGTCCTGTTGCCCCGATGCGTGACGATGATCACCGGCAGGCCGGTCTCCATCAGCTCGGTGCCCGCGGTGCCGCCGCTGCCCTCGTATAACTCGACCTGCTCTCGGACCCACTTGACGGGACTGGGGACATACTCGGCCATGGTGCCTCCTCGGTGTACCGGTGTCGGACTGGTACCTCCGAGTCTAGAGCCTCGCGTCGTAGAACGGAACGGTAGTGACGTCTTCGACGCGAGGCCGTAGTGAGGTGGGGGCTGGGGCCAGACCCCGAGCGCCAGCGAGCAGTCCGGCGGCGCTATGGGCGGGGGCGCTACGTGATTGGCCGCGCAAGTGCGCCAGTCGCACCAAGTCTCGCGCCACGTTGAGTCGCCAATTCCTCGACCAGGTTCTCCTCCTCCGTTCGCCAACCTTGTACGCAGCAAGCTTTGACCTGCGCCGCCTGCTAGCATAATTTGCAGTCGCGCGGGCCCGGCAGATCCGCTGCCCGCCCAACAGGAGGCAACGCCATGAGCACAAGTCTCACCGTCCGTGACATCGATCCGGCCGACAAGTCGTGGCTGAGGCGCGAGGCCCGCCATGTCGGGGTGTCCATGGAAGAGTTCGTGCGCCGCCTGATCCACGAGAAGCGCACCAAGACCGAGCATCGCCCCAAGCCGTCCGAAGCCTTCGCGCGCCACTTCGGAGAGCGGCACCGCGTCGAACTGCCGACCCCGGCACGTTGCGGCTACAGGCCGCTGTCGTGGTCGGTTGGCTCGGCTTTCCCTGCTCGATGGCCTCGGCTACCGAACGCTTACCATGGAACAAATCCGCTCGCGGCTGATTCGGCACGGGACTCGTAGGGGCGACGCCTGTCGTCGCCCGTGTCGCAGTCGTGCACGACTTCAAAACGGGACGCCACAAGGGCGTCCCCTACAGCCCGCGCAGGTACCATGCATGCGTTCCCGGGACCGTGCACGAATTCGGCACGGGACGGAGTCCGTTCCCCGCGCGTCAGCGCGCCGGAACCCGGAGTGAAAACTCCTGGCAACCCGCGGCCTGTCGCCAAAACGTTCCAGCCGCAGGACCTCCGGCGCGCGGACCGCCGGTTCTCAGTGCAGCGCCGCCCCAGTGGCAGGCCAGAGCCGAAGCGATGTCCACTTCGCGACACCGCCAAAGTCCAGGTCCGTAGAGAGCATGACCAGGTCGTAGCGGATACAGAGTTGTGCGAGAAGCGCATCGATCGTTCCGACCTGAACGCCGTGGCGCCGGCAACGATTGCGCAACTGCGCGGCCTCGATGTGGTCCTCGCGCGACGGAGCGATCATCGGCAGCGCGCCGAAACGATCGAGGATCCGGGTTCTGGCCTTTGGTCCCCTGTGCCCCTGCAACAACTCCTGGAGCACGACGCCGGTAGTGTGGACAGGTTCTCCCCCTACAAGAGCCTCCCGCAGTCGCGCGACTTCCGCTCCTTCCGGAGCCGGGTCCCTGCGAAAGGCCAGAGACCACACGCTGGTGTCGACAAACAGAGTCACGAACGACTGCGTTCACGCTTGTAGTCGTACGACTCGTCCCAGTCGAGCGTCCCAAACAGTTCCAGAAGCCCCTGCTGCTCCCGCCGGGCCACGAACTCCCGTAGCGCCTTGTTCACCGTCGCCTTTTTCGTTTTCTCGCCACCGATCTGCAGCGCTCTGGCCAGCAGATCCTGATCTATGGCCAAGTTGGTTGCCAAGGGTGTCACTCTCCACACAACGATTCACACACAATATGGTCCGCGGCGCGGCGCCGTCAACCAGGCATCGCCGGAAGACTGGCCCTCCACCATCGATATGTCCTATCGTTACCCCATGACCCTTCGAGAACTCCAGTACCTGGTCGCCATCGCCAACGAGGGCCACTTCGGTCGCGCGGCCGAGGCCTGCCACGTCAGCCAGCCCACGCTCTCGATGCAACTGCGCAAGCTCGAGGACAGCCTCGGCGTGCAGCTCGTTGAGCGGACCAACAAGCGCGTCGTGCTCACCGGCGCCGGCGAACGGGTCGCGGCGCAGGCACGGCGCGTGCTCGACGAGGCCGATGGCGTGCGCACCATCGCCCAGGCACTCGCCGCCCCCCTTGCGGGCCCGCATCGCCTCGGCGTGATCCCGACCCTTGCGCCGTACCTCCTGCCCTGGGCCATTCCGGCGGCGCGCGGGGCCTTTCCCGAGCTGGAACTCATCGTGCACGAACAGATGACCGACGAGCTCCTCAAGCGCCTCGAGGCCAACACGCTGGACGCAGCGCTCCTGGCCCTGCCATTGCCGGGCCCCGACCTGGCGGGCGTTCCCGTCTTCGAGGAACCGTTCCTGTTCGCCTGCCACCGGGACAGTCCCCTGGCCGAACGGCAGTCCGTCGCGGTGGCGGACATCCCGCTCGACGAACTGCTCCTGCTGACCGACGGCCACTGCCTGCGCGACCAGGCATTGGCGGTCTGCGGCCTGGTCGCCCGGCGGCAGCGCGGTGTCGCGGACGTGACCGCCACCAGCCTCGAGACGCTCAAGCAACTCGTCGGCAACGCGGTCGGCTGCACCCTGCTGCCGGCCATGGCCACCGCTGCCATGGACCCGCATGGAAACGTACGGCTCCTGACCCTCGCCGAGCCCGCGGCACGCAAGGTAGGCCTCGTCTGGCGCCGGAGCCATCCGCAGGCCGAACACCTCCCCGCGCTGGCCGACGCCCTGCGGAACGCGGCCCCGGAGTCGGTCCGTCCCTTGCCTGAGAAGAAGTATAAGAAAAACCTATCGACCCATTAGAAACATTTGATTTCCATAGTTCGCCGGCGTCGGGCATAAATGTCCCCAATCCCAACCGGGGCGTTCAGACAGGGAAACACGATGTCCGATCGAACCATGCAGACCATGACGACCAGCGGCGGCAATCCCGTCGCCGACAACCAGAACAGCCTGACCGCAGGACCGCGCGGGCCGCTGCTCCTGCAGGACTACCACCTCATCGAGAAGCTGGCGCACCAGAACCGGGAGCGGATTCCGGAGCGGGTCGTACACGCGAAGGGATGGGGCGCGCACGGTACCTTCACCGTGACCCATGACATCGCGCGATACACGCGCGCCAGCCTCTTCTCCGAACTCGACAAGCGCACGCCCGTACTGACGCGCTTCTCCACGGTGGCGGGCGAACTCGGCGCGGCGGACGCGGAACGCGATGTCCGCGGCTTTGCGGTCAAGTTCTACACGGACGAGGGCAACTGGGATCTCGTGGGCAACAATACGCCGGTCTTCTTCATCCGCGACCCGCTCAAGTTCCCGGACTTCATCCGCACGCAGAAACGCCATCCGCGCACCAACCTGCGCTCGCCGACGGCCATGTGGGACTTCTGGTCCCGGAGCCCCGAGAGCCTGCACCAGATCACGATCCTGATGTCGGACCGCGGTATCCCGGTGAGCCCCCGATTCATGAACGGCTACGGGAGCCACACCTTCAGCTTCTGGAACGCCGACGGAGAACGCTTCTGGGTGAAGTTCCACCTCAAGACGCAGCAGGGACACCGGACCCTGACCAACGCCGAGTCCGCCAGGGCGATCGGCGCCAGCCGGGAGACCTACCAGGAAGATCTGTTTGGCGCTGTCCAGCGCGGCGACTACCCCAGGTGGACGGTGCACGTGCAGATCATGCCGGAAGCGGAGGCCGAGAACGCATTGTTCAACCCCTTCGACCTGACCAAGGTCTGGCCGCACGCGGACTACCCGCTGATCGAGGCGGGCGTCCTGGAGCTCGACCGCAACCCCGACAACTACTTCGCGGAGATCGAGCAGGCGGCGTTCAGCCCCTCCAACGTCGTCCCGGGGATCGGATTCTCACCCGACAAGGTGTTGCAGGCGAGGATCTTCGCCTACGCCGATGCACACAGGTACCGGATCGGCACGCACTACGAGGCGCTCCCCGTGAACGCGCCCAGATGCCCGGTCCATCACTACCACAAGGACGGCGCCATGCGCTTCTTCGCGAACGACACCGGCAATCCGGATGCGTACTACGAACCGAACGGCCTCGGCGGGCCCGGCGACACGCCGGACTACGCGGAGCCGCCGCTCAGGATCTCCGGCGACGCGGACCGATACGACCACCGTCACCGCAACGATGACTACAGCCAGGCGGGCGACCTGTTCCGGCTGTTCGATGACCCGCAACGCAAACGCCTGTTCGGGAACATCGCAGCCGCCATGCAGGGCGTACCCGAAAACATCGTCCGACGGCAGCTGGCCCACTTCGGGACGGCGGATCCCGCGTACGCAGACGGCGTTGCGAAGCACCTCGGGATCGGGGTCGACGGGTCTGCGCAGGCCGCCGGATAGGGTTTGGCCATTGCGGGACGGCGGTTCGGTGCGAGGTTCCCCCCCTCCCCCCAACCGAGCCGTCGCTCCCGCAAGTCCGCCGGCACGACCGGTACCGAGCGCGTCCATGTCAGAAGGCCCGACACCCGGCAACGCTTACGTCAGGCGCGCCTACGGCGTCGCTGGCTGGGCATTCGTGGGGATCGGCACGATAGGCGCCCTCGTTCCGCTCCTGCCGACGACCTGCTTCCTGATCCTGGCCCTCGCCTGCTTCACGCGCGGGTCGCCGACCCTCGCCGCCAGGCTGCTGGCGCACCCGCGTTTCGGTCCGCCCCTGGCGGCGTGGCGAAGCAGTCGTGCCCTCTCGGCCAGGGCCAAGGTCCTCGCCGTGAGCGGCATGGCCGTCGCGGCGACCGTCGTCGCCGCGGGAAGCGACGGCTGGGCGGTACCCGTGGGAGTCGGCGCGACGTTGCTGGCAGTCGCGTGTTATCTGGTGACACGACCCACGACCCTCCCTGCGACACCTCTGCGTCCCGAGAGGAGGTGTACCATCGCGCCCGCACCGCACAAGGCAGCACGATGATCGAACGCATCCCCTTCGGCAACACCGGCCACGAGAGTACCCGCACCATCTTCGGCGCCGCGGCGCTCGGCGGCATGCGCCAGGAGAGGGCCGATGCCGTGCTGGACACCCTCCTCGAGTTCGGCGTGAACCACATCGACACCGCGGCGCGCTACGGCGACTCCGAACTGCGCGTCGCCCCCTGGATGAGGACGCGCCGGGCGGAGTTCTTCCTGGCCACCAAGACGGGCGACCGCGACGCCAAGGGGGCGCGCGCAAGCCTCGAGCGCTCGCTGGAACGCCTTGGCGTCGAACGGATCGACCTGATCCAGTTGCACAACCTGGTGGAACCGGAGGAACAGAAGGCGGCACTGGGGCCCGGTGGTGCGGTCGAAGCGCTGGTCGCCGCGTGGGACGCGGGGCTCGTGCGTTTCATCGGCGTCACCGGACACGGGACGTTCGCACCGGCCATGCACCTCGAGAGCCTGCGGCAATTCCCCTTCGACTCCGTGCTGGCGCCCTGCAACTTCGCCATGCTCGCGCAGCCGCAATACGCCCGCGACTTCGAGCAACTGCACGCGAACTGCCGCGATCGTGGCGTCGCCTTCCAGACCATCAAGAGCGTCGCGCAGCGGCGCTGGACCGAGTCCGACGAGGGACCGCGGCACAGCTGGTATCGACCGATACGCGACGACGCCGCGCTGCGACGCGCGGTCCACTTCGTGCTCTCCCGGCCGGACGTCTTCCTCAACACGTCGAGCGATACCACCCTGCTGCGCGCCACCCTGGAAGCGGCCAACACCGTGCCGGAGTCTCCTACGGAGGCGTTGATGCAAGAGGACACCGAAGGCTTCGGGATCGAGCCTCTCTTCGTGCGCGGCGTGTCCGACGCCGTCTGACACGCAGGGCCTACACCCGCACGACCTCCGTGCCCGTCAGCCGGTCATGCAGAGTTTCCGCCCGGGGCTCCGGTGCGCGGACGCGCAGGGAACAGAAACCGTAGGGGACGGGCTTGTCCCGTCCCGTCGCCAGGGACTTGCACAACCTCGACACGGGCGACGACAAGCGTCGCCGCTACGACGCCCGCACCGAATCAACCGATTGCCCACCCTCCCCGTACAGGTGGCACGCGACCTCGGCGCCACCTCGCGACTCGAGTTTCGGACGGTCCGTCCGGCACCGCTCCATCGCCCTTGGACATCGCCGATGAAATCCGCAACCCGGTGGCGGGTTGCGCACGCTCGGCACCTCGCCCGCGATCAGTTGGTGGGGGCGCGTCGCCTCAAGTGCGGGATCCGGCACCGGCACGGCCGCCAGCAGGGCCTGCGTGTACGGATGCATCGGGGCCGCGAACAAGGCGTTCCGGGTCGCAATCTCGACGATCCTGCCGAGATACATCACGGCGATGCGGTCGCTGATGTGCCGGACCACCGAGAGGTCGTGGGCGATGAACAGATACGTCAGCCCGAGCCGCTCCTGCAGGTCCATCAACAGGTTGACGACCTGCGCCTGGATCGAGACATCGAGTGCCGAGACCGGTTCGTCGCAGATCAGCAGGCTGGGTTCCAGCGCCAACGCCCGCGCGATGCCGATGCGCTGGCGCTGGCCACCCGAGAACTCGTGGGGATAGCGGTCGGCCATGTCCGGCAGGAGCCCAACGAGGTCCATCAGCTCCGCCACCCGCGCCCGGTACGCTCTGCGGTCCTTGGCGAGACCATGCACGACGAGCGGCTCACCCACGATGTCCCGAACCTTCATCCGGGGATTGAGTGAGCCGAACGGATCCTGGTAGACCATCTGCATGCGCCGCCGAATCGGCCGCATCTGCGCCGCGTCCAGGTGCGTCACGTCCTGACCCTCGAACACGATGCGTCCGGCGGTGGGCGTGAGCATCCGCAACACGGCGAGCGCCGTGGTGGACTTTCCGCAGCCGCTTTCCCCCACCAGACCGAAGGTCTCGCCGCGCCGCAACTCAAAGGAGACGCCGTCCACCGCCTTCACGGAACCGATGTGTTTCTGTACGACCACGCCCTCGGGTTGCGGACGTAGATGTGCGAGTTGCCGTGGAGGTATCGCTCGAGCAGGAAGGGACCCGTCCCGACGACGTTGCGCCAGTCCTTGGGGTCGACGTCGGCCATCTCCCGCGGAACGATCGACGACTGGTACCCGTACCCGAACCGATAGGGCCACTCGGCGTTGAACCGGTTGAAGCGGAAGACGACGGTGCGCTCGTCCCGGGCCTCGACGGCGTCGATATAGCCCCAGTAGTCGGACTGCGCCTTCTTCGGGCTGTTGTTGACGAGGTTGAAGGTGTAGACGACATCCGCCGCCGTCAGCTCACGCGGCTCCATCACACCCGCCTTGCCGGTGAACCGCACGCCCGGACGCAGGTGCACGACGAGGGTGTGCGCGTCCTCCCACTCCCAGCGTTCGGCCAGTTCGCCCCGCAGCACGTCGCTCGGCAGGTACGCCTCCGCGACGAAGGGATAGTGACCGCCCTTGCGCAGGCTCTTGTCCAGGTCGCCCGCGAAGAGCTGCTCGCGCACCAGGCCGTAGTCGTGGTTGCTCTTCCAGGCCCAGTCCACCGGGTCCCAGGAGAGTGCGGACAGCGTGACGTAGACGGTACCGACGTTCAGGACACCGCCATACTGCGGATCTTCCGCTTGCGGAGCCCCGTTCTCCGCGAGCGCCACCATGCTCCACGCGAGGCCCCACGCGAGGCTCCACCCGAGGCCCACGCAAACGAGCGCTCGACCGGTCCCGGACGACCGGGGCCCACGGCCGCCGCGCCGTACAACGGACTTGCCCCGCAAAAGCGGCTCTTCGTGCATCGCACCCGCCCCTATTGACTGCCTCGCATCCGCGGGTCCAGCAGATCCCGCAGCGCGTCCCCATAAACGTTGATGGCGTAGACGACGATCGTCAGGCAGAGCCCCGGCGCCAGGGCCAGCCACGGACCGAGATACATGTACGTGCGTCCGGTCCCGCTCAACATGCTGCCCCAGGTCGGGGCCGGCGGCGGCACGCCGAGACCGAGAAAGGAGAGTCCCGCTTCGGTCAGGATCACCGCGCCGATGCGGGTCGTGAATAGCACGATGACCACCGGCATCACGTTCGGGACGATGTGGCGCCGCAGGATGTGCAGGGTGCCGGCACCGGTGGACCGGGCGGCATGGATGTACATGTCTTGCTTCACGGAGACGACGGCGCCGCGAACGATCCGCGAACCTGCGATCCCGTACAGGAGGCCGAGCACGACCACGATCTGCGGGATTCCCGGGCCCACCACCGAGACGATGACGATCAGGAGGACCAGATCGGGGAAGGTCATCCAGGCGTCTACTCCACGCTGCATGACCATGTCCGTCTTGCCCCCGAAATAGCCGGAGACCACTCCGATCGCGAGAGACACGACGGTCGCGATGCCGGCCGCCAGGAAACTGACGATCATCGAGAGTTGCGCGCCCATCAGAATGCGAGACAGGACGTCGCGTCCGAGGTGGTCCGTGCCGAGCGGAAAGTCGAACGACGGCGGCTGCAGCCGCACCGCCAGGTTCGTCTCGTTCACGCCGTAGGGGGCCAGCACGTCCGCGAAGATGCCGCACAGCAGGAAGGCCAGGAACACGACGCCGCCCACCGCACCGAGCGGCTTCTCCCGCGCCAGGCGGCCGAGAGAGGTGCCGAGCGCCCCCAGCCGGCCCGGAGGCTGCTGCGCGCCGACGAGGCCCGGGACCACCGCCGCTTCGCTCATTGGTGCCGCACCTTGGGATCGAGCCAGCCGTAGCTGATGTCCACCAGCAGATTGATGAAGAGTACGCCGACGCCCACCACGAGGAAGACCCCGGAGATCACCGGATAGTCGCGCTGGAACACCGCTTCGAGCAGCAGCAGCCCCATCCCCGGCACCACGAAGATCTGCTCGAAGATTACCGCCCCGCCGATCAGCAGCGGCGCCTGCAGACCGATGAGCGTCACCACCGGGATGAGGCCGTTGCGCAGTGCGTGACGCACGATGACCAACGGTTCCGTCACCCCCTTGGCGCGTGCCGTGCGGATGTAGTCCTGGCGCAGCACCTCGAGCATCATCGTCCGCGTCATGCGCATGGTCACCGCCGACATGGAGAGTCCGAGCAGGATCGCCGGGACGATCATGTGCGAGAGGTTGCGCAACGGGTCCTCGAAGAACGGCGTGTACTCGAGAGCGGGCGCCCAGCGCCACCAAACCGACGGAAACACCATCACGAGCGTACCGAGCCAGAAGCCGGGGACCGCCAGCATGAGGAGCGAGAAGGAGCGCGCCACGTAGTCCCCGGCGGTGTCCTGACGCATCGCTGAGTAGATGCCGATCGGCAGGGCCACCGTCAGCGCCACGATCAGCGCGAGAAAGCCGAGTTCGAAGGTGATCGGCAGCGTTGCCAGCAACTGCTCCGCGACGGGGACGTTCTGCCACAGCGACCTGCCGAGATCGCCCTGCAGCACGCCCCAGATCCAAAGGAAATACTGCACGTACATCGGCCGGTCGAGACCGAGTGCCGCCTCGATCTTCGCCCTGTCCTGACCCGTCACGATATCGTTCTGCGCGAGCATCAGGTCGATGACGTCTCCCGGGATGAGACGCATCGAGATGAACACGATCAGGCTCGCGAAGAGGAGCGTCGGGATGAGCGCCAGCAAGCGGCGGGCGATGTATGCCTGCATGTCAGCCGCGCCTTCGGCGCGTAGCGCCAGCGAAGCGCCGGACCGCGTGGCACGTCAGGGAAGAGCGCGTCGGGAGGCGCATCAGCTGAGGTCCAGCCCCCGGATCGGCAGCCCCGCGGCCTCGTAGCAGCGATCGATGGTGCGCATCTGGCCCACCGGGGTGCCGTGCCACCGCGCGCAGCCTTCCGCGCGCTCGCGTTCGCGCGCGGCCACGCACCGCACCGCGGCCCGCGGCTCGTCGTGGCAGGGCGCGAGCAGCGCCCGCGGCGTGATGTTGGCGGCACCGAGCGTGCCGAAACGGATGGCCATGGCCCTGTCCCCAGTACTTCGGGCAACCCCCTGTCGGTTGCCGCGCCGCGCGACAGGCACGAGGCTCCTCTCGCGGGAGCCCCACCCGATGCACGACGGAGAGTGTGCGGCAGCCTGCGGGCAGGCTCCGACTGGCACCGGTCCTGCCATGACGCCCCTGCCGCGACGGCTGTCGCCACTATAGAAATGGCCCCCCGGCAATGCAATTCGCGGCCCGCCGCGCGCGTAGGGGCAACGGCTCAAGGCAGCGCTATCCGCCCCCGGGGGCGGTCCCATCGCCCCGCCGCAGGTCGGTCAATTCGATTCGCGATGCAGCCCCATAAGACATGAGATATAGTATGCAAAAGCTTTTAGTAGTGGAAATAACGGATAACATTATGAACGAGCGCATGTCTCCAGGTACGCTTCGGGTGGTGCGATCGCTGGGTGAGGAACTCTCCATTGCGCGACGACGACGACGGATCACGCAAGCGGACCTCGCAACGAGAATGGGAGTCTCCGTGGGGACCGTGCAGCGCCTTGAGGCGGGGGACCCCGGCGTCGCGATCGGTTCGCTCGTCATGGCGCTACTCGCGTTCGGCCAACTGAACAGGCTCCTGGACGCGCTCCCCGAGAGTCAAGACGACATTGGCCAGATGCTGGATCGGCAGAACCTGCCGCGTCGCGTGCGGAACGGGCGCCAGTCGCGGTCAGACGAGCCTGCGCAGCCAGCGGACGCAGGCACGGTCGACGGGGTGTTGTTTTGACCGTCAACAGGGTTCGGGTAGCGCTGGGCGAGGCGCTCCTGCCGGTCGGGACGCTTCATTTCGAAGCTCGTCACGACAAGCAGATCTCGACCTTCCGCTACGCGGAGCCGTGGCTGGAGTCCGCCCACGGGTTTGCGGTCGCGCCAACTCTCCCGCTAGGCTCACAGCCGTTTTTCGCCGCAGCCCCCACATCCGACTCCCGGGACGCTTTGCCGGGGGTGTTTTCCGACTGCGCGCCAGACAGCTGGGGGCGCAGTCTCGTGGACCACGACGCGCGCGCGCGTCCGACGGAACTCGACTACTTGCTCGCAGCGAACGACCGCACCCGGCAAGGTGCGTTGCGATTTCTGGACGACCGCGGCGTGGCGCTCGCAGCGAACACTCCGCCCGTGCCGCGGCTGGCTCGTCTGGCCGACTTTCGGCGCCTGGCGCGCGCCTTCGAGACAGGCAAAGCTGCCGACATCACGCGCGTCGTACAGGAACTTCGCGGCGCCGGCAGTGCACTTGGCGGTGCACGGCCAAAGTGCGACTTCGAGGATGACAATGGCGTGCTCCACTTGGCCAAGTTCACCTCGACCCATGATCTCCTCCCCGTGGAGCGTATGGAAGTCGCAGCCCTGCGGCTCGCTCATGAAGTGGGGCTGCGGGTCGCATCTGCAGACCTCACGATGCAGGCATCCCAATACCCGGTTGCACTCATACGGCGTTTTGATCGGCGCGCGGGAAGACGACTGCACTACGCCTCCGCGCGCACGTTCCTTGGCAAGCAGAGCAGTGAGCATGGATACTACTCGGACTTGGCCGACACAATGCGCTCGACCTGCGGCGGGAGCGAAGATCTCCTCGCAGAGCTACGAGAGTTGCACCGCAGGATACTGTTCTCCATTCTCGTTTCGAACGATGATGACCACCTGAAGAACCACGGATTTCTGTACGTCGGCGGCGGCGCATGGAAGCTCTCTCCCGCCTTCGACATCAACCCGCGCGCCGACCGAAACACGCATCTTCAGACGGGAATCAGCGAACTGAGTGGGTACGAGGCTTCCGTCGAAGCCGCGATAGAGGCCGCCCCGCTTTTCGATGTGGGAACTGACGACGCGCGGAACGACGCGCGGGAGATGGCGGCGACGATCACTGCGCGCTGGCGCCCGTTGTGCATGTCTCTCGGCATGGACGCCAATGACTGCAGGAGGTACGCGCCCGCCTTCGAACGCGCGGCGGCGCAGTGCGTCACAAGCGGGCGAACACGACAGCCGCGAAGTTCGGCGTCTCCCCCTTCGCGCTCGTCGGGCTCGAGTTCACCGTAGCCATCGCTAACGCTTCCTCGAGCCCCGGACCGCGCGAGTTCACACGCCGCGTGGGGGACGCCCCCCAGATTCGATACCTGCAGAGGCAGCGGCATGCTCAACTTTGACGACAAAGAGGCCGGGCCGGGTGAGAGTCAGCCCTGCAGTTCGGCGAGCTTGCGCGTCAAGGTGTTGCGGCCCCAGCCGAGCAGCACGGCGGCATCGCGCTTGCGGCCGCCCGTTCGTTCCAACGCCGCCTCGATCATGACCCGCTCGAAGACCGGCAAAGCCGTCGTGAGGATGCCCCGCTCGCCTCCGGCCAATCGTTCCTGCGCCCACGCGCGCAGCAGCGCCTCCCAGTCCGAATCGCCGGCGCCCAACGGTGTCTCCTGCCGCAACTCGGGGGGCAGATCGTCGATGAGGATTTCTCGGCCGGCGGCCATCACCGTCAGCCATCGGCACGTGTTTTCCAACTGGCGCACGTTCCCGGGCCATGGGAGTGTCTCCAGGAAGGCCGCGGTCTCGGGCAGGAGTTTCTTCGGCTCCCCGCCGAGTTCGCTGGCGGCCGCATCCAGAAAGTGGTCCGTGAGCGGGGCGATGTCCTGCCGCCGGTCCGAGAGGCGGGGGAGGTGTACGCGGATGACGTTCAGGCGATGATAGAGGTCCTCCCGAAACGCCCCGTTGGCCACCAGTGCCTCCATATCCTGGTGTGTGGCGGCGATGATGCGTACGTCGACCTTCACGGTCGTTCGGCCCCCGACCCGGTAGAACTCTCCATCCGAGAGTACGCGCAGGAGCCGCGTCTGGGTGTCCGGCGGCATATCGCCGATTTCGTCGAGGAACAGCGTCCCGCCGTCCGCCTGCTCGAAGCGGCCGATGCGCTGGCGGTCCGCTCCCGTGAAGGCACCCTTTTCGTGGCCGAAGAGCTCCGACTCGATGAGATCCCTCGGGATGGCCGCCATGTTGAGCGCGATCATCGGCGCCGATGCGCGTCGGCTGTGCCTGTGTAGCGCGCTTGCGACGAGCTCCTTGCCGGTTCCCGACTCCCCGTTGATCAACACCGTGATGTTGGAGTGGGCCAGCCGGCCGATGGCTCGGAACACCTCCTGCATGGCCGGGGCCTGACCGATGATCTCCGTCGCTGGATGCCGCGAGGGCTCGCTGCGTGGCAGCGCCAGTTCGCGGCGGTGGGCGACGGCGCGTCGCACCGTCGCGATGGCCTCGTCGATGTCGAAGGGCTTCGGCAGGTATTCGAAAGCCCCGCCCTGGTAGGAGTTGACTGCACTCTCGAGGTCCGAGTGCGCCGTCATCACGATGACCGGGACGGTCGGGTGGCTCTCCTGCACCGACGCCAGCAGTTCCAGGCCATCGGCGCCCGGCATCCTGATGTCGGTGACGATCACGTCCGGCTGCTCGACCTCCAGATGTTCGAGCGCGGCGTTGCCCCTCTCGAACGAACGCGCCGCGAAGCCCGCCTGCACCAGGGCACGTTCGAAGACCCACCGAATGGACCGGTCGTCGTCGACCACCCAGACGCTCGACATCGGTCCGCTTTGCGATTCACCCACTCTTCGGTTGCTCCAACGGTATGTATAGGGAGAAGACGGTGTGTCCCGGCGTGCTGTCGCACTCCAGCACGCCGTTGTGCTGCCCGACGATGTTCTGCGTGATGGAGAGCCCAAGCCCGGTACCCTCCGGGCGTCCGCTGATCATCGGGTAGTAGATCCGGTCCGCGATGTCCGCGGGAATGCCCGGCCCGTTGTCCAGGATGTCCACCCGGACCACGACCCGATGCCGATGCTGTCCGATCGTGAACTGCCGCACCGCGCGCGTGGTGAGTTCGATGCATGGGCTCGGCGTATCGACGAGCGCCTCTTGCGCGTTGCGCATGATGTTGAGGCACGCCTGCACCAGTTTGCCGAAGTCCCCCTCGAGCTCCGGCAGCCCGAGATCGTAGTCGCGCCGGAAGGCGATCCGCCCCGGTTCCTCCGCGTCGATCAACTGGGCTACCCGTTCGAGGACGCGATGCACGTTGATCGACTCGAAGCGCGGCCGCTCACTCGAACCCAGCATGCGGTCGACCAGGTTCTTGAGGCGGTCGGCCTCATCGATGACGACACGCGTGTACTCCCGCTGCCGCTCCGAATCGAGTTCTCGGTCGAGCAGTTGCGCCGCCCCGCGGATCCCCCCAAGCGGGTTCTTGATCTCGTGGGCGAGACCGCGCACCAGTTCGCGGGTGGTCTCCTGCAGGGCCACGTGCTGATCGTCGCGGTTGATCCGAAGGAACCGGTCGAGGGGTTCGATTTCGATCAACAGGGAGTTGCCGCCGAGGCGCTCCACGGAATAGTGCGCGCGCTGCTCCGGCTGGCCGTTGCTGATCAATACCGCCTCGCGCTTCGTGAATGGCTGCCCGGTCTCGAGCGTGTTGCGCAGGACCGTCGCCTGCTCGGCCGGGTCGACATAGAGCTGCCGCACTTCGCGTCCGATGACGCGATGCGCCGACTGGCCAAAGAACGCCTCCGCAGCCTGGTTCAGATAGGTGACCTGCAACGTGTTGTCGAGCACCACCACTGCCGTGGCAAGCTGATCGAGGACGTCTTGAGCGTTGGCCATGGTGTCGTCGGAACTGTTCTGGGCGCGCGACCGACCAAGGGACGCAGTGAGGGAATGCAATTTTCGGTCCAATCAGGTACGCGCTTCAGCCGGCCCCGGCGGACGCCCACTGCGCCCTATCATGGAGCTGCGACCTGCTCGTGCACCAATTTAGTGCATTTGTGGGGCTGGAGCAACGTGCAGGCCCGTCGCGCGGGCCTCTGGGCGAGTGGAACTCAGCGACGCAGGGCCACGCGCTGCACGTGAAAGGTCGTCGCAGCGGTGTCTCCGACGACCGCGCCACCCCCGTCCACCAGTTCGATGCGCAGGCTGTGCGGGCCGCGATGGACTCCCGACAGGGTGCAGACAATCAGCGTCGACTGGTCCTTGCGACGGGCCCCCCCTCGCGCTGGCTCTCTCATGCGAGGGGGTGGCCCCCCTCGCGCTCCCCGGGCTGAAGGCTCCCCACAGCTACCCCCGACAGCGGCCCCGTCGAGCAGCAGCAGCGGGCGGTGTCCTGGCCGGAGCGCGGGGCGCACGTGGACCTCGACGTGAACCTCGCCGCCGTTGGCTCGGATCGTGTCTCCCGGCCCGGGGGAAACGACGGCAACCGTATCGTAAGGCTGGGGCCTGGCTTCGGTGTCGCCCGCCGGGTTATCGGCCAGGGTGGGACCGGGCGGCGCGTCGGCGCGGTAGGTGTTGATCCGCAGGGGA
Organism: Candidatus Azotimanducaceae bacterium; assembly: GCA_965248075.1. Lineage (GTDB taxonomy): Bacteria > Pseudomonadota > Gammaproteobacteria > Pseudomonadales > Azotimanducaceae > VXNE01. The sequence continues at coordinate 174,893 of CBDFIL010000003.1, forward strand.
GGAAGGACTTCGCCACGGCCGCGGTCCGAGAAGACCGGGTAGCCACCCTCGTCCGTGGTCCTGTACACGCGGTTCTCCGTCGCGGGCATCGTTGTCGCCATGAGCACCAGGGCCACGGCCGCATACCGCACGTCGCAAGCTCCTCCGCTACCAGGAAGGTAGTCTCTCAGGAACGCACAGGCCCCGATACCGCTTCCGGCGTCTGGGCCTGTAGGACCGCGACGTTCGTGTATGTCAGACGGAGTAGTACATCTCGAACTCGGCGGGGTGGGTCGCCATGCGCAGCACCTCGACCTCTTCCTCCTTGAGCGCGATGTAGGCATCGATCTGGTCGTCGCTGAAGACGCCGCCCGCTGTGAGGAAGGCTCGGTCGGCGTCCAGCGCCTCGAGCGCGCCATCGAGCGAGGCACACACCGTCGGGACGCCCACCAGCTCCTCCGGAGCGAGATCGTAGAGATCCTTGTCGAACGGATCGCCCGGGTGGATCTGGTTCTGGATCCCGTCCAGGCCCGCCATCAGCATCGCGGCGAAGGTCAGGTACGGGTTGCCCGCGGCGTCCGGGAACCGGACCTCTGCCCGATAGGCCCTCGGGTTGCCGCCCTGCACGTACGGAATCCGAATGGATGCCGAGCGGTTGCGCGCCGAATAGACGAGCAGAACGGGCGCCTCGAAGCCCGGGACGAGCCGCTTGTAGGAGTTGGTCGTCGCGTTGGCAAACGCGTTGATGGCCCGCGCGTGCTTGATGACCCCCCCGATGTAGTACAGCGCGGTGTCGGACAGGCCCGCATAGCCGTCTCCGAAGAACACGTTCTCGCCGTTCATTCCGATCGACTGATGCACGTGCATGCCATTGCCGTTGTCGCCGACCAGCGGCTTGGGCATGAAGGTGGCCGTCTTGCCGTAGGCGTGGGCCACGTTGTGCACGCAGTACTTGTAGATCTGCAATTCGTCGGCCTTGCGCACCAACGTGTTGAACAGGACGCCGATTTCGGCCTGGCACGCGGTGCCCACCTCGTGGTGATGGACCTCCACTTCGAGACCCATGGCCTGCATGGCGCTGCACATGGCGTTGCGCAAATCCACCGCCGAGTCGACGGGCGGGACCGGAAAATAGCCGCCCTTGACCCCGGGCCGGTGGCCGAGGTTGCCGCCCTCGAACTCGGTGTCCGACTCCCAGGCCGCCTCCTCGGCGGAGATCGCGTACGACGCGCCGGACATGCCGACCTTCCAGCGCACGTCGTCAAACACGAAGAACTCGGCTTCCGGCCCGAAGTAGGCCGTGTCGCCGATGCCCGTGGAAGCGAGATATTTCTCCGCGAGCTTCGCCGTCGAGCGCGGGTCGCGACCATAGGGCTGCATGGTGGTCGGCTCGATGATGTCGCAGCGCAGATTGACGGTGGTTTCGTCGCGGAACGGGTCCACCACCGGGGTGGTGTCGTCGGGCAGCAGCATCATGTCCGACTCGTTGATCGACTTCCATCCGGCGATGGACGAGCCGTCGAACATGATGCCGTCCGCGAACATGTCCTCGTCGACCCTGCTCGCCGGAATCGTGGTGTGCTGCTCCTTGCCGCGCGGGTCGGTAAAGCGCAGGTCCACCCACTTGGCTTCGTTATCCTTGATCAGCTGTATCGTATTTTCCGACATTCCACTTCTCTCCTCGGGAACCGCTCTTCGTGCTTCGATTCAGTGTGCGCCCGGTAGTGCGGCGCGCGCCCGCGCGCCCCGGCCCGACGAAACAGCTATCACTGCCCGCCGAACGATCGGGCGACCGGTCCGACTTCCGGTTTCTGTCAAAGCAATTTCGATGCCAGCCCAACAAGGGGCAGAAACACCGACCCGGGGCGCCGATGATGGGCGATCACCGCCCTTCGCCGCCGATTTCGCGTCCATTCACGCGAACGCACGCCACTTGGCGGTGCATCCGAGGCCGCGAACGCACCGTTTCGGTGCATGCGCTGTGCCAGGCGCGACGGGCGTCAAGTCTCGCACACTTCGAGCCGAATGCGAATGTCCTCCCCGTCGCGCTCGGCGAGCAGCACCCGGTGTCCATGCACGCGACACCACGCGGGGATGTCGTGCAGAACGCCAGGGTCGGTGGCGAGCACGTCCAGCACCGCCCCGGGTGACAGCGTGCGGACTCTGTCCTGGGTGCGAATGACCGGCAGCGGACACAACAGCCCACGGGCGTCGAGTTCGCTAATCCGCACTAGATGTGCCAGGAGACGGGCAACTCCGTGGCCTTGAGCGGCGCGACCTGCAACTGCTCCACAACCCCGTCGGTGTGGTGCACGCTGACGCCGACCCGGTCCGTGTCCCGTCCCTGGCTGTAGCGTGCCAGCACGCGGGCCGCCATTTCCAGGTCCTCGCGCTCGGGCGCGCCGTCGATCAGTGCCAGCGGCCCCGGGACGTCGCAGGTACGCAGATGCACGAAGCGCTTGCGGTAGCCCTCAAGGAACCGGTTCTCGCCTTCCTCGCGTCCGACGATGAGCTTGTAGTGCCGGGCCGGGCGGATGTGACGTCCGACCTTGAGCAGCATGACGTCGTCGAGCTCATAGTCGCGCTCGCCGCGCGCCTCCCAAAGGTCCACCAGCTTCGCCGAATACCGCTCGTCGGTCAGGAAGCAGCAGCCCCCGGCGGGCTGCGCGTAGTCCTTGAAGCCGAACGCTTCGGCCAGCGCCATCTGCGGCTTGCGGCTACGACCGTGGAAGCCGAACAGGGCCTCGCGGTTCACCCAACCGTCGCGCTCCGGTCGCGTCGGCGGCAGGTTCTTCGCGCAGAGGGGGCGCAACAGCAGATCGTCCGCGCCCGATTCCCGCGCGACGATCGGCATCGTCTCCTTGCGCTGGGACTTCGGACGCTGCCCTATCACTTCGCCCGTGAGGATGAAGTCGAACCCCTGCTCTTCCATGAAGCCCCAGGCGAGCGCCTTGTTGACCATGAAGATCTTGCAGTCGAGGCACGGATTGAGGTGCTGTCCGTATCCGTACTTCGGATTGAGGACGACATCCTTGTATTCCGTCGACACGTCGATGATGTGCAGCGGGATGCCCAACTGTTCCGCAACCCAGAGAGCATTGTTGCGCTTCTCCTTGGCCTGGTCCTTCCTGCGGATGGCATGGGTGTGGCCTTCCACACAGAAACCGGTGTAGAAATTCAGTCCCTCGACGTGGACCCCCTGCTCCATGACGACCTTTGCCGCCAACATGGAGTCGAGGCCACCCGAGATGAGTGCAACGGCCTTCCTCGTCATGGGGGTATTGTAATGCGCCTGCCCGATCGACAGGAACTAGCCCGCATTTCTCACCAGGCCGCTTGTCGGCGTCAAAAAGGCGTGGGGGTTCAAGAAGTTGACCGCGATTGCCGATGATCGTGCCGAGCACGGACTGCGCTGGCCGCGCCCTCGCGGGTCTTTTGGCCCCGTGTACACACGGGCCCGTGCTTGCGCACGTGCTCCCTCAACCGTAGGCCCCGCTATGCTCTCGGTCGGCGAGCGCGACGCAAGCCTCGTGCGCACAGGACCAAAATCCTCCGCGATCATCACGGCCCCTGGTGAGAAATGCGGGCTAGCCGCCAACCGCGGGATCGCGGACATCGCGCGGGCGGTCCGATGAGGGCCTTGTGCCAACGCGTGCGCGACGCCCACGTGACCGTCGACGGTTCCGAGGTCGCGCGCATTGGCCAGGGACTACTGGTGCTGCTCGGCGTCTTCGACGACGACGACGCGGCGCGCGCCACGCGCCTGGCGGAGAAGACGCTCACGCTGCGGGTATTCGCCGACGCGGACAAGCCGATGAGCCGCTCGGTCGTCGACGTCTCCGGCAGCCTGCTCGTCGTCTCGCAGTTCACCCTCGCGGCCGACACCTCGCGGGGCAATCGGCCCGGCTTCGGCAGGGCTGCCCCACCCGACCGTGCCCGGACGCTGTACGAGCACTACGTCGCCGAACTGCGCCGGCGCTGGCCGCGTGTCTCCACCGGAGTGTTCGGCGCGAGCATGCAGGTGACGCTGACCAACGATGGACCGGTGACGATCCTGCTCGAGCGCTGAAGGGCGTCGATTGCGGCCGGTGGTCGGCCACGCCATGATTGAGGAGCCGACCGAGCGGGCTACAACACCGCAGCAGGACGTTCCATGAGCCGATCCCCGGATTCCCACCCTGCCCGACCCGACCCCTGGACGTGGCCGGAAAAGCGCTGGCGCCCGATCGTCGAGAAGGTTCGTGCCGGGCGGTCGCTCAAGCCGGCCGCATGGCCGGACGGCACCCGCTGCGCCGTGGCGCTCTCCTTTGACTCCGACCATGAGACCCTGACCTTGCGCAACGGTGAGCGCTCTCCCGGAAAGCTCAGCCAGGGCGAGTACGGCGCCCGGGTCGGCGTGCCCCGCATCCGGAGCCTGCTGCGCCGGTACGACGTGCCAGCCACGTTCTTCGTGCCGGCGGTGACCGCGATGCTGCACCCCGACGAGCAGCGCGCGGTGATCGGCGACGGCCACGAGATCGGCATCCACTCGTGGATTCATGAACGCAACTCGGCGCTCCCTCCCGAGGACGAACGCGACCTCCAGATGCGGGCCGCCGACAAGCTCGAGGAGATCTCCGGCCAGCGCCCGGTCGGTATCCGAACGCCGTCCTGGGACTTCTCCCGGCACACCCTCGCCATCACCCGGGAGATGGGCCTGCTCTACGACTCCTCCCTCATGGCGGACGACGACCCCTACGAGCTGCTCGAGGACAACGAGCCGACCGGGATCGTGGAACTCCCCGTCGAGTGGATCCGCGACGACTTCCCGTACTGGGCGATGGACCGGTTCGGCGTGCTCCGGCCCTACGCACCCCCCGGGGGCGTGCTGGAGGTGTTCCGTCGCGAGTTCGACGGCGCCTACGCCGAGAAGGGGCTCTTCCTGCTCACCATGCACCCGCACATCATCGGCCATAGATCCCGCATCCAGGTGCTGGAGGAGCTCATCCGCCACATCCGCTCCCACCCCGGGGTATGGTTCGCAACCCACGCCGACGTCGCGCGGTACTGCAGCGAACAGGGCCTGTAGGACGGGCTTGTCCCGTCCCGTGTCGAATTCGCGCACGCCCTTGTCCCGTCCCGTGTCGAATTCGCGCACGCCCTTGTCCCGTCCCGTGTCGAATTCCTGCACGCCCTTGTCCCGTCCCGTGTCGAATTCCGTGCAAATGCCAACACGGGCGGGGACAAGCCCCGCCCCTACTCTGCTTCGCGACGCGCGAAGCGCGAGAGCACGATACCCGCCTCGAACAGCACCCACGTGGGCAAGGCCAGCAGCAGTTGCGAGATGACATCGGGCGGCGTCAGCAACATGCCCACGATGAAGCAGCCGACGATCACGAAGGGTCGCTTGCGCGCCATTGCCTCCGGCGTCGTGAGACCCGACAGCACGAGCAGGAAGGTTGCGACCGGCACCTCGAACGCCACGCCGAAGGCAAAGAACATCTTCAGCACGAAGTCCAGGTAGCGATTGATGTCGGTCATCATCGTGACCCCTTCCGGCGTCACGCCCACGAAGAACTGGAAGACGAGGGGGAAGACCGCGAAGTAGGCGAAGGACATGCCGAGGTAGAAGAGCAGGATGCTCGACACCAGCAGGGGCAGCGCAAACTTTTTCTCGCGCAGGTACAGCCCGGGCGAGACGAATCCCCAGGCCTGGTGGAGCAGATAGGGGATGGCCGCGAAGAACGACGTGAACGCGGCGAGCTTGAAGGGGGTCAGGAAGGGCGAAGCGACCTCGGTCGCGATCATGTTCCCGGCCGGCAGATGCGCCATCAGGGGCGCCGCGACAAACTCGTAGATGTCGTTGGCGAAGTAATAGACCGGCAGGAACAGCACGCCGACAGCGAGGACGCTACGCAACAGACGCTGGCGAAGCTCGACCAGGTGATCGAGGAACGGCATCTCGTTGCCGTCCACCTGCGCGTCGTGCTGCGTCTCCTCCGGCGGGGTGCCGGTTCCGGCGTCCGCCGGGGTCAGCTCCTTGCCGGCGCCCGGCTCATCGTTCCCCGCCCCCGCCCCACCAGGCGCCCGATCATCGCTCATGGGCGGTGTCGGGGGAGGACGATCCGACCGCGGGCGCAGGGAGATCCGGCGGAGGCTGCGACGGGCCGTCGGGCTCCACGGCCTGATCCGCCGTCGGGCCTTCGGCGGCCGTCTCCACCGCCGACCGAATGTCCTGGGAGGCGCCGCTCACGTCCTGCTCGATCTGCTTCATCTGCTCCATGATCGCTTCGTTGTGGAGCTGACGGCGGATCTCGTCCATGCCGATCTCGCGTTCGATCTCGACCTTCACGCGGCTGAAGCTGCGGCGCATGCGGCCCAGCCACAGTCCGAGCGTGCGCAAGGCCTCCGGAAGCCGCTCCGGTCCGAGCACGAGCAACGCGACGACGCTCACCAGCAGCAGTTCCGGGAACCCGATGTCAAACATCCTGGAATCCTCGCGCAACGCGGACGCCGACCACCCGAGTCAGGCTGTCGATTCGACGACCCCGCGTTCCGAAGCAATTCGAGGACGTCGACGACGGCGACGGCCTAGCCCGCATTTCTCACCAGGCCGCTTGTTAACGTCAAAAAGCTCATGGGTTTCAATAAGTTGACCCCGATGCCCGACGATGGTGCCGATTGCGGACTGCGCTGGCCGCGCCCTCGCGGGTCTTTTGGCCCCGTGTACACACGGGCCCGTGCTTGCGCACATGCTCCCTCAACCGTAGGCCCCGCTATGCTTTCGGTCCCGAGCACGCGCACAGAGCCAAAATCCTCCGCGATCATCACGGCCCCTGGTGAGAAATGCGGGCTAGTCCTGCTTCGCGTCCGCCTTCGCCCGGACTTCGCCTTCGATGATCGTCCCACCGTCGTCGATCACCTTGGCCTGTGCGGCCTTCTTCTCGTCCTCCTTGACGGCGGACCGAAAGCCCTTGATGGCGGACCCGAGATCGGCGCCGAGCGTCTTCAACCGGCGCGGCCCGAACAGCAGCAGCACGATGGCGAGGACGATCAGCAGTTCCCAGACACTCAATCCGAACATGCCTCACTCCGTCTCGCGGACAGTCGCGGCATTATACGCCCCGCGCAACCGACCGCTCGCAGCGGCCGGCAAGGGTCCATGGAGCCGCGCGCCGCGCGGCGGACGTCAACCCCGGCCGACCAGGAACGCGCCGAGCAGCGCCAGGACACCTCCGAGCAATGCCGTCACGCCGGCATCGCCGCCCGTCGCGCCTTCCGCGAACGGCCAGAGCAGGCCGCAGCCCGCCACCGCGAGCATCGCGCCCACCGCCTGCCGCCAGCGCGCTCCCCGGCGCCGTTCGGAGAGCGCCCGCGTCACCTCGGCCAGGGCCGTGCGCTGTTCGGCGCCGAGCCGGTCGAGATCGTTGAGTTTTGCCGTCGCGGTGAGCAGGAGTTCCGGCAGATTCGGCAGGGCGTCGATCAGGGCCGGCGCCTGATCCGCCAGGCGGCGCACCAACGCCATGGGGCCATAGCGTTCCTCCATCCATCGCTCCATGAAGGGCTTCGCCGTGTGCCAGAGGTCGAGGTCCGGATAGAGCTGCCGGCCGAGGCCCTCGACGTTGAGGAGCGTCTTCTGCAGGAGCACGAGCTGCGGTTGGACTTCCATGTCGAAGCGCCGCGCCGTGCGGAACAGGGCCACCAGAAAGTGCCCGAACGAGATGTCCTTCAACGGCCGCTCGAAGATCGGCTCGCACAGCTGCCGGATCACGGTCTCGAACTCGCCGACGTCGGTGCCCGGCGGAATCCAGCCGGACTCCGCGTGCAGCTTGGCCACCCGCGCGTAGTCCTGGTTGAAGAACGCGGCGATGTTCTTCGCGAGGTACGTCTGGTCCTCTTCCGTCAGGTGCCCGATGATCGCGCAGTCCACGGCGATGTAGCTCGGTTCCGCCGGGTCGGTCACATCGACGAAGATGTTCCCCGGATGCATGTCCGCATGAAAGAAGTTGTCCTCGAACACCTGCGTGAAGAACGTCTCCACGCCCCGCTCGGCGAGCTTGCGCATGTCCGTGCCGCATTCGCGCAGACGCTGCACGTCGGCAATCGGCACGCCCCGTATCCGCTCGAGCACCAGTACGTCCTCGGAACTGTGGTCCCAGTACACCCTGGGCGCATACAGCAGGTCGGATCCCGCGAAGTTACGCCGCAACGTGGTGGTATTGGCCGCCTCCAGCAGCAGGTTCAACTCGTCGAAGATGGTCCGCTCGTAGTCGGCGACGAGCGTCTCGAGATGCAGGCGCCGGGCATCGTGGGACACCCGTTCCAGGAACCCCGCGATCGCGTACAGCAGGGCCAGGTCGTTGGCGATCACCCGTTCGACATTCGGCCGGATGATCTTGACGACGACCTCGTCGCCGGATTGCAGCGTCGCGGCGTGCACCTGGGCGAGCGATGCCGACGCGAGCGGTGTCTGGTCGAAGGAGGCGAACAGTTCGTTAATGGGTTTGCCGCCGCGCCGCTCCACCCGGGCAATGGCAAGGGCGGTGTCGAACGGCGGTACGCGATCCTGCAGTCTGGCAAGTTCATCCGCATACGCGGCCGGCAACAGGTCGCGGCGCGTGGAGAGGATCTGGCCGAATTTGACGAACACCGGACCGAGATGCGTAAGCGCCCGTCGCAGGCGTTCGGCCGCGGATGTCGCCGGCCTGGCCACCAGGACAAAGCGCAGCAAACGCACCAGTCGGCTCTCCGGCGCGACGGCCAGGGCAATCTCATCGAGGCGGTAGCGCAGAACGGTCCACCCAATGGCGATGAAACGTCCCATGCGGCTTCCCGGGAACGCGTTCTTCCGGGCGACGCTGCCGGCCGCGCCCTTCCCGGGGGCGGATCTCCGGGGCACCGAGCGTGGGCTGGTCACTTCACACCTCGATGCAGCGCCACGACACCCCCGAGCAGCCCGTCCGCCTCGACGTCCGAAAAGCCCGCGTCTTCAATCATGGTTGCGAGCGCCGTCCGGTTCGGATGGACGGCGATGGATTCCACAAGGTACCGGTACGGCGCCGCATCGCCCGCCACCACGCGGCCGAGGACCGGCCACAGGCTCTGGAACACGCCCGACGCCCGCGCGACCCAGGCGTTCGGCGAGTTCGAGAACTCCAGCACCACTACGGTACCCCGCGGGCGCAGTACCCGATGGATCTCCCGCAGCCCCCGTTCCTTGTCCGTCAGGTTCCGCAGCCCGAAGGCGATCACAACGCTGTCGAACGTCTCCGCCGCAAAGGGCAGCGCTTCCGCGTCGCCCCGTACCGTCTCGATGTTGGCGAGTCCCGCATCGATGACGCGGTCGCGACCGACCGCGAGCATGCTGGCGTTGATGTCGCACAGCACCACGCGACCCTGTGCTCCGACGACGGGCGACAGAAGGCGCGCGACGTCCCCCGTTCCTCCCGCGAGATCGAGCACCCGATGTCCGGCACGGAGTCCCGTGCTGTCGACCGCGACGCGTTTCAACATCCGGTGCAGACCGAGCGACATCAGGTCGTTCATGACATCGTAGCGCTGTGCGACCGTGCGGAAGACGTCCTCCACGCGCGCCGTCTTTTCCTGCGGCGTCACGCGGCGGCGGCCGAAGTCCACGGTCCTAGCCCGCATTTCTCACCAGGCCGCTTGTCGGCGTCAAAAAACTCTTGGGTTTCACGAAGTTGACCGCGATGTCGATGATCGTGCCGATTGCGCACTGCGCTGGCCGCGCCCTCGCGGGTTTTGGCCCCGTGTACACACGCGCCCGCGCTTGCGCACGTGCTCCCTCAAGCGGAGCCTTCAGCCGGGGAGCCCGAGGGGCCTGCCCCTCGCAAGATTGGAGCCCCGCTATGCTTTCGGTCGGCGAGCGCGACGCAAGCGTCGTGCGCACAGGACCAAAATCCTCCGCGATCATCACGGCCCCTGGTGAGAAATGCGGGCTGGTGTGCTGGGTCGCAAATAGCTTTGTCTTTGCGGTAGCGCATTTTCGTCGCTGGCAAGGCGCGTCCGACGAGCAGTGGTAGGCCCCACGGGAGGAGGCGCAACACCGCCAGCGGCGAAAAGGCGCAGCGCAAACGTGAAGGTATTTGTGACCCAGCGCACTAGTGTGCCGGGCACGCGCATCCCGCCCCGCTGCATCCGGCGGGTCTATCGAGCGGGTGGAGTCCATTGGCCGATCGGTATGGTCGGCAGACGGGAGGCGTTCGCCTTGTCGAGTTCGGCGAGATAGCTCTGCCAATACGCCTCCCGGCGGTCGTACAGCTCCTTGAGGAAGGACCACGAATAGATACCGGTGTCGTGGCCGTCGTCAAAGGCTATCCGAATGGCGTAGTTGCCGATGGCCGTCACCTCTTCGATACTGACGTATTTCTTGCCCGTCTGCAGGACCCGCTCCTCCTCGGAGTGACCCCGCACCTCTGCCGACGGCGAGTAGATGCGCAGGAGTTCGGCGGTCAGAAGCGCCTTGTCCGCGTCGCCGTAGTCGAGTTCCAGGGTCCGCGCGTCGCGGTGATAGACGATGGTGCGCGGCGACAGGTCGGAGGCGGCATTCACAGGATGTAGCGGGACAGGTCCTGGTTCTTCGCGATGTCCGCCAGATGGGCATCGACATAGTCCCCATCGATCGTGATCGCCTGGCAGCCCTCTGCGGCATCGAAGGAGATTTCGTCGAGCAGCCGTTCGAGCACGGTGTACAGGCGCCGCGCACCGATGTTCTCCGTGTGTTCGTTGACCTCCCAGGAGATCTCCGCGATCCGGGCGACAGCCTGGTCGGTGAAGCGCAGATCGATGCCCTCGGTATTCAGAAGCGCCCGATACTGTTCGGTGAGGGAGGCATCCGGCTCTTCCAGAATGCGCTTGAATTCCGTCGGGCCAAGCGCCCCGAGTTCGACCCGGATCGGTAGCCGCCCCTGCAGTTCCGGGATGAGATCGGAAGGTTTCGACAGATGAAACGCCCCCGAGGCGATGAAGAGGATGTGATCGGTGCGCACCATGCCGTAGCGCGTCGACACCGTGCATCCCTCGATCAGCGGCAACAGGTCGCGCTGCACCCCCTCACGCGACACGTCGCCCCCGACGTGCTCCGCCCGCCTGGCCACCTTGTCGAGTTCGTCGACGAACACGATGCCCGTCTGCTCGACGGCATCGATCGCGTGGCTCTTGATCTCGTCTTCGTTGACGAGCTTGAGGGCCTCCTCGTCACGCAGCCGGCGCAGGGCGTCGCGCACTTTCAGACGCATCGACTTCTTGCGCCCGCCGCCCATGTTCGCAAACATCTCCTGGAGCTGGCTCGTCATCTCCTCCATCCCGGGAGGAGCCATGATCTCCACGCCGACCGGCGTGGGATCGACTTCCATCTCCACTTCGTTCTCGTCGAGATCGCCTTCGCGCAACCGCTTGCGGAAGACCTGCCGGGTGTGCGATTCGCCGGAGTGCTCCCCGTCGAGGTGGTCGGACGCATCGGATCTGCCGAGGCGAGCAGCCGTCGGCGCCGGCAGGATGGCGTCGAGGACCCGCTCCTCGGCGGCGTCCTCCGCGCGATCGCGCACCTGCTGTAGCTGGCGGTCGCGCAGCATCTTCACCGCCACATCCGCGAGATCGCGCACGATCGACTCGACATCCCTGCCCACGTAGCCCACTTCCGTGAACTTGGTGGCCTCCACCTTGATGAACGGTGCGTTCGCCAGCTTGGCCAGACGTCGGGCGATTTCGGTCTTGCCGACGCCCGTGGGACCGATCATCAGGATGTTCTTCGGCGTCACCTCCTCGCGCAACGACGCCGGGAGCTGCATCCGGCGCCACCGGTTCCGCAGCGCGATCGCGACGGCGCGCTTGGCCGCTTCCTGGCCGATGATGTGCTTGTCCAGTTCGTGGACGATCTCCTTCGGCGTCATCATGCTCATTCGGTCGGCAGGGTCTCGATGGTCGAATTGTGATTGGTGTAGATGCAGATGTCGGCCGCGATCGCGAGGCTCTTCGCCACGATGGTTTCGGCGTCGAGGTCGGAGTTGTCGAGCAGGGCCTTCGCCGCGGCCTGGGCGTAACCCCCGCCGGAGCCGATGGCGATCAGGCCGGACTCGGGTTCGATGACATCGCCGGTTCCGCTCACGACCAGAGACGACCTGGCATCCGCAACCGCGAGCAACGCGTCAAGCGGCCGCAACGCCCGGTGCGAACGCCACTCCTTGGCCAGTTCCACCGCCGCGCGGGTGAGATTGCCCTGATATTTGTCCAGCATGCTCTCGAAACGCTCGAACAGCGTGAACGCATCCGCCGTACCTCCCGCAAAACCCGCGAGGACACGGTCCTCGTACAGGCGGCGCACCTTCCTGGCGTTGCCCTTCATGACGGTGTTGCCGATGGACACCTGACCGTCACCGCCGAGAGCCACCGTCTTGTGGCGGCGAATCGACAGGATCGTCGTTCCTGTGAACTGCTCCAAAGCCAAATCCTCCTCGGGAAACCATGGCCATGCGGCCGTTCCTGTTATCGTCGATGCTGAAGGAGCGGGGTGCCCGCATCAACCGGCCGGTATCGGTCTTTCAAGCAGGACCGGAGCGATGTTGCGGTCCCGCAACTGCCGCATGACGTCTTGCGTTTCTGACCTGGTCTCGAATGGGCCAACGACCACACGATAGAGGACGCCGTCGTCCACGCCCACGGTGGCAGTGGTCGCCGGCATGCCGGCGAGAATCAACTCGGCGCGCCGCCGCTCCGCGGCCCCGGCTCGATGGAAGGCGCCGGCCTGCAGCAGGTATTCCATGGGACTCTCTGAGTGGGCACGAAAGCCTCCCCCCGTCTCGTACGGTGCCGTGTCGGGCGCCACCGAGGCGTTGGGCAAGCGCTCCCAGAACTCGAAATCGGGGGCATCGCCCGGGCCGGCCGTGACGCGCGGCTCCGCCGGCGCCTCGAGCACGGAATCGGGCTCCCCGAAGCCCGCCAGGTAGACGGCTACCACCGCGCCCACGGCTCCGACCGCCAATCCGGCCGCAAAAGACGCGACGCTGAATCCCGCGGTCCGCCGTCTGTTGCCCGATCTCATTCCAGCTCGCATGCGACCTCCATTCTACACCCCATGCACGGCGCAAGGCGGTGTTCAGAAAGTGTCGTAGGGGTCTACATCGATCGACCAGCGCACGCGCGGTGCCTGCACTTCGGACCGCTCGAGTTGCGATAGTGCGGCGTGCAGCGCCGGCCGGCGCGCCGCCAGCACGAGACACTGGAAGCGCAACCGCCCGCTGCGCCGGGGCATCGGCGCCGGGGCCGGTCCAAGCACCTCCCAGCCACCCTCACTGTCCCGCAGCGCTGCCCGCAGGATGCGGACCACGCGTGCGAGGAGCGCCTCGGCGGCCTCGCCGTCGACGCCCTCCGCGCGCACGACAGCCATGGCCGCAAACGGTGGCAGTGCCGCGTCGCGTCGTTGCGCAATCTCTGTTGCGGCGAATCCCCCGTAGCCCAGTTCGACCAGGGCACGCAGGTTCGGATTGTCCGGATCGTAGGTCTGGATCCACACTTCCCCCGGGCGCTCGGCGCGGCCCGCCCGACCTGCGACCTGCACAATGACCTGCGCCGTCCGTTCGGGCGCGCGGAAGTCCGGTGAAAGGAAGCCGGTGTCCGCATCCACCACCGCGACCAGCGTCACCGCCGGGAGATGGTGACCCTTGGCGAGCATCTGGGTGCCGACAAGGATCGCCGATCCCCCCTCGCGCAACACGTCGAGCTGCGCGTCGAAACGCGCCGGACCGCGGGTGGTATCGCGGTCGAAACGGTACAGGGGGACGTTCGGGAACGAAGCCCCGAGGGCCGCCTCGATGCGTTGTGTGCCGGTACCCAGGGCGATGAGCGAACCCCTTGAACAATCCGGGCACGACGTGGGCAGCCGGTATCGCCGTTCGCAGTGGTGACAGCGCAGACCGGCTGGCGTTTCGTGCAGTGTGAGGCGGGCATCGCACGCTCCGCAACGTGCCTGCCAGCCGCACTCGGCGCACAGGTAGGTCGGCGCGAAACCACGGCGGTTGATGAACACCAGTGCCTGGTTACCGGCTTCGAGATGGCGGCCCAGCGTCTCGATCAGACGGTCGCTCAGGCCATCGTGCAGACGGCGTCCACGCACGTCGAGCACGCGATATGCGGGCATCGCGGCACCGCCCGCCCGCCGAGACAATACCGCTCGGCGATAGCGCCCGCGCGTGACGTTGACCAACGTCTGCAGCGCCGGCGTCGCGCTGCCGAGCACCACCGGGATGCCGAGGAGTTGGCCGCGCTTGACCGCGACGTCCCGCGCCGAATAGCGCAATCCCTCCTGCTGCTTGAAGGAGGCGTCGTGTTCCTCATCGACCACGATCAGGCGCAGCGCCGCAAACGGCGCAAAGACCGCCGAGCGGGTACCCACGAGCACCTTGTGAAACCCGTTTGCGCACTGCATCCAGGTGTCGAAGCGCGCCTGGTCCGGTGCCGCGGAGTGCAAGGCGGCCGCCGCTCCGAAGCGGGCCCGGAAGCGCGCCAGCGTCTGCGGTGTCAGCGCAATCTCCGGAACCAGTACCAGCGCCTGTCCCCCGTTCGCGACGACTTCGGCGATGGCGCGCATGTAGACCTCCGTCTTGCCGCTACCGGTCACGCCGTCGAGGAGCAGGGTCGCACCGTCCCGCGCGGCGCCGCCGATGGCGTCCACCGCCGCGCGTTGCTCCTCGTTCAACGTCAACGGCGAGCGCGCGACACGGTACTCCGGACGCTCCTGGCCACGAGACACCAGTCCCCTGCGCACCAGGGCGGCCAGGGCCCGGCGGTCCACTCCCAGCGCGCGCAGCTCGGAGTCCGGGACCGGCGCCCCGTAGCCCCGCAGCGTGCGCAGCACCTCGGCCTGGCGCGGCGCTCTGTCCGGCACGCCTTCGGCAGCCGGCAGCCAGATCCTCGGCCAACTCGGTTCGAAAACGGCTCCGCGACGCGCCGCGACCGGCAGCATCGCGCCGAACACCTCGCCGAGCGGGTGATGGTAGTAGCGGCTGAGCCAATCGGCGAGATCGATCAGGTCCGCTGGCAGGAACCCGTCGGGATCGAGAATGGCCGCGAGCGGCTTCAGCCGGTGCTCGGACCGACCGCGACACCCCACGACCACTCCGACCACATCCGTGCGCCCGAACGGGACCCGCACGCGCGCGCCAACCGGCGGTGCTGCGGCACCGGCGGGGACCGCATAGTCGAACAACCGGCGCACCGGCCGTGGCACGGCGACCTCGACAACCTGTTCCGTCATCGCCGCGCTTGCCAAGCGGAACGGGCGGACATAGACTTCGCGCCGTTTCCACTGCACGGAAGACCCCGGTGAAAGCGGACATCCATCCCGCCTACGATGCGGTCAAGGTGACCTGCAGTTGCGGCAACGTCATCGAAACGCGGTCTACCCTCGGTCGGGACATTCACGTGGACGTCTGCTCCCAGTGCCATCCCTTCTACACCGGCAAGCAGAAGATCATCGACTCCGGCGGTCGCGTCGAACGCTTCCGTCGGCGCTTCGGCAACCGCTCCGCCGGCTGACCGCCCGACGCGCCACGACGTCTCGGCGCATTTGCATCGTCGCTTCCCGCTGCGCGCGAACACACCCGCCCTCCGTTGCACGTCGGCGCTCCGCAGGCGCGCGGCGGATGTAGAATCGCAACCGTTCATCCGCGGTTCAGGTAGTACCCCGGAAGCTCAGGCGATCGTGAGCTCCATCGTCGCCCGCCAGGCTTCCACCTGAGTCTCCCTGCCATGCGGCGATGAATTGCGGCCCTCGTCGGTCCGACGGGGCCTCGTGAGGTAACGGGCATGCGCACCCACGCGTTCGCCATGCGTACATCGATAGTCGCTCTCGTATTGGCCGCCGCGGTTGCCCAGGCCGCCGGCGATGGAGAGGAACTCTACAACGAGTTCGTCGAGAAGGGGCAGATTTACGGCGACGAGGCCTGGCAGACCTACGTGCACCAGCTCGGCCAGCGGCTGCTTGCGCAATCGAAGGACGCGGGCAAGGAATACCACTTCTACGTACTGGACAATTCCGTCGTCAACGCGTTCGCGACCGGCGACGCCTACATCTTCATCAATCGCGGACTGCTCGCCTACCTCGGCAGCGAGGACGAGTTCGCCGCGGTAATGGGACATGAGATCGGGCATGTCGTCGCGCGGCACACGCGGCGCCAGAAGACCGCCAATATCCTCGGCAAGTCAATCGGCCTCGTGGCGGCCATCCTGACCGGGCGCGGCGAGTTGTTCGACGTCTCCAATGCGGCCACCAGCGCGTACATCTCCGGGTATGGGCGCGAAATGGAACTCGAGGCGGACCGCCTCGGAGGCGAGTACCTCGCGCGCGCCGGTTACAACCCCCTCGCCATGATCGACGTGGTTCAGGTGCTGAAGGACCAGGAGCTCTTCGCCAAACGCGTGCAGCGCCGGCCCACCACCTACCACGGGTTGTTCGCGTCGCACCCGAAGAACGACAAGCGTCTCCACGATGTGGTCGCCTACTCCCAGCACCTGCTCCCGGAGACCACGACCGAGCCTTTGGCCGACTTCTGGGAGCAGATCGACGGCCTGATGTACGGTGACGAGGCGGTCATGGGCCGGATCAAGGACTCCACCTACTACCACGGCGGACTGCGCGTGGTCATCGACTTCCCCGACCAGTGGACCATCGCCAATCCACAGGGCACGGTCAGCGCCGCGGCACCCGGCGGCAGGCAGGAGGCGTTCATCGAAGTGGGCCGGCATCCCTGGCAGAAACGCCAATCGCCGGAACGCTTTCTCAGGGACCGACTGCAGCGCGACGACATCACGAGTGGGGAGCCTGTCGAAATCAACGGGATGGAGGGTTTCCTCGGGGAGACGGCCACGGAGGGCACCGACGCGCAACTGAAGCTGATCGGCGTCCTGTACCGAGCCAAGGACGTGTTCCTGTTCAGCGGCACGGCCGGGCCCAACGGCGATCCGGAGGCCTTCCGCAAGGATTTCCTGGCCACCATGCACGCACTACGCAACATGACCCCGGAGGACGCACAGGTCGCGAACGAAAGGCGCATTCGGGTCATCGTCGCCCCCCCGGACCAGACCTACGCCGATCTCGCCCGTCGCACGCCCATTCAGAAGTTCCCCGAAGAGACTCTGCGCCTGCTGAACGGAGGCCATCCGCACGGTGAGCCCCGGGCGGGGAACTACATCAAGATCGTCGAATAGGAACGGCGCGTTCCGCACCGCGCGACGCGTCGTGCTCAGAAAATCTCTTCGGGCGTGACATCCCATGCCGGCGCCGGCCCACCGCTCATCTGCTGCGCAGGCGCGTCTTCCTCCAGAAAGTACTCAAAGAGGGCGTCCGCCCGGTCGGGCCTGGCGGCGAGCCCGGTCGCCGGATCGATCTTGACGCTCACCACACCCTCCGGCGGCGGTCGAAGCCGTTCCGGCAGACCGTCGAGGGCGGCGCCCATGAACTCCATCCAGACGCTGAGCGGCGTGGTGGAGCCGTATTCCCGGCGCCCGACGGGCCGATAATCGCCGAACCCCACCCACACCGAGGCGACGAGCGCGTCGTTGTAGCCGTT
The DNA here is from genome assembly GCA_965248075.1 of Candidatus Azotimanducaceae bacterium. Lineage (GTDB taxonomy): Bacteria > Pseudomonadota > Gammaproteobacteria > Pseudomonadales > Azotimanducaceae > VXNE01. The sequence goes on from CBDFIL010000003.1 coordinate 192,436, forward strand.
GAACCAGGTGTCGGCCGCCTCGTTGGTCGTACCCGTCTTGCCGGCGATATCGCCGCGTCCCAACGCGCGCGCGCGCCGCCCGGTGCCCCGCGCGATCACATCGCGCAACATGGAGTCCAGGATGAAGACGTTACGTTCGTCGACGACGCGCCGGGCGGGTAGCTTCGCCACCATGAACTGCGCCCCGTTGCATGGAACAGGCGACTGGGCGAGTGCCGCGACCGCTGGCGCTGGCGCTGGTTCCAGGCAAGGCTGTGGCTGGGCCGGACCGGCCATGGGGCGCTCTCCGTTCACGGCCGGCAGGCTCTCCGCGACCGCGGGCCCGGCGGGAAGCGGCCCGCAAGCCGTGTCCGGATCCCCGCACTCGGCCCGCTCGTCGACCGCGATCACTTCCGGGTGGCGGGCCTCGAACACCACGTCACCCTCGCGGCCCAGCACCCGTTGCACGATGTGCGGCTCCACGGCGAATCCGCCGTTCGCGATTACCGAGTAGGCCCGCGCCATGTCCAGTGGTGTCACGGCCATCGTCCCGCCCCCGATGGCGAGCTGCGTGTCCCTCGGAAAGCCGCTCGTGTCGAATCCGAACCGGCTCGCGTGCGCAATCACACGGTCGACGCCCACCGCCAGCAACACCCGCATCGAGACCAGGTTGATCGAGCGGTAGAGAGCCTCTCGCAAGCGTGTCGGGCCGTTGTATCGACCGCTGTCGTTGCGCGGTCGATACGGCTTCTCCAGCAGCGTGTCCTCGAAGACGAGCGGCGCGTCCAGAAAGATGCTCGCGGGCGTGACGCCGTTCGCCAACGCCGCGGAGTAGACGAACGGCTTGAACCCCGACCCCGGTTGCCGCGCGGCCTGCAGCGCGTGGTCGTACTGGTTGCTCCAGAAGTCGAAGCCGCCGGCCAACGCCGCCACACCCCCGGTCTTCGGATGCAGCGCGACGAGCGCTCCCCGGATGTCCGGAACCTGCGCGAGCCGCCAGCCGCCGTCCTCGAGACGCTCGACTCGAACGATGTCCCCTGCCGAGACCACCTCCCCGGCGGTCCGCGGGCGGCCGCCGCGGCGGTCCACGTCAATGTAGGAACGTGCCCAGGTCATCCCCTCCCAGTCCACGACGATCCGCTCCCCGGACTTCCCGACGGCCAGCAACGATCGTTCGTCGACGCGGGCAACCACGGCCGGGTGCAGCTCCGCCACCACCGGAACGTCCCGGAGGACCCGGGTCCAGACCGCATCGCCTTCGAGATCCGCATCCTGCGCCACTTGTCCTTCCAGTTCCGACGTACCCGTGCGATCCGCGCGGCTGGCTCCCGGAGCAGGGTCGGCGGGCGTTGCCTCCGTCGGCAGCGTGATGTCCACCGCCGCGAGCGCCGCGAGGTCGGCCGCGTCCTGCACCCGTCCCTCCGCGCCCCGGTAACCATGACGCCGGTCGTAGCCCGCGAGCCCGCTACGCAACGCCCGCGTCGCGCTCACCTGACGGGCGGCCTCGATGGTGGTGTACACCTCGTAGCCGGAACTGTAGACGGCGTCCCCGTATCGCTCGACGAGCTTCCGCCGCACCCACTCCGCCGCGTAGGGCGCCGCCAGGTCCGGCTCGCGCCGGTGCAGCCTGGCGCTGATCGGGGCGTCACGCGCGGCTTCGAATGCCGTCCGGTCGATCGATCCCTGCGCCAGCATGCGCCCGAGCACGAGGTTGCGCCGGTCGAGCGCCCACTCGGGGCCGCTGATCGGATTGCCCGAGTCGGGCCGCTTGATGATGCCCGCCAGCATCGCCAGTTGCGCGAGATTCAGTTCCGAAAGGGGCTTGTCGTAGTAGGTCAACGCGGCGGCCTGGGCACCGTAGGCGCGCTTCCCGAAAAACATCACATTGATGTAGAGCTCGAGAATCTGTTCCTTGGTGAGCTCCTGCTCGATCTTGATCGCGAGCAGCATCTCCTTGAACTTCCGGATGAAGGTCTGCTCCAGTGAGAACGACACGTTCCTCGCCAGCTGCATCGTGATGGTCGACGCCCCGGTCCGCACGCTCGGGTCGAACAGCACCTGCAACACGTCATTGGCGAATGAGATGTAGTCGATGCCGGCGTGGTCGTAGAAACGCTTGTCCTCCGTGTCGAGCAGACCGTGCACGAAATCCTCGGGAACGTCCTCGAGACGCACGGGGATAAACCGCCGCACGCCGAACTCGGCCATCAGCGCCCCGTCCGCGGTGAAGACCCGCATCGGAGCCTCCGGCCGGAACTCGAGGTAGCTCTGCGCCGCGGGAATCTGGGGATTCAGATAGAGATAACTGCCGGCCAATGTGAGAACGATCCCACAGACACCGCCCACGGCGAGCCAGACAATCGACCTCAGGATCTGTCGGTGTCGCGGGGTCAAGCGCATCGGCTCACCGACGCTCCGCGAACGGGATCCACAGCGGCGGCGCGTCCCCGGCCAGTCCCGCCACAATCCCGGGCAAGGAGGCCTGGACATGGAGGAAACTCAGTGCGAAGTCCGTGGAAGAAATCCGATTCGCTCATTGGCCTGGACATCGGCTCGACCTCCGTGAAGCTCCTCGAGCTATCGAACAGCGACGGTCACCATCGCGTGGAGGCAATCGGCGTGGAACCGCTGCCGCCCCACGCCATCGTAGATCGACATATTAGAGACGTCGACAGCGTTGGTGAAGCAATCAGACAGGTGGTTGCACGAGCCGGCCCCAGCGGACGCCTCGTCGCCGCCGCCGTTGCGGACTCCGACGCGATCACCAAGGTCATCGAGATGGACGCGTCGCTGTCCGACGCCGAGTTGGAGTCGAGCATGTTCGCGGACGCCGCCCGACACATCCCGTACCCGCTCGATGAGGTGGCCCTGGACTTCGAGGTACAGCATCTGTCCGAGCGGCATCCCGACCAGGTCGAGGTATTGCTCGCGGCCTGTCGTCGCGAGGAGGTCGAGATGCGCGAGGCGGCGATCGCGATGGGCGGGCTCGAAGCCCGAGTTCTCGAGGTCGAATCCCACGCCGTGCAGCGTGCATCTGTCCTCGCCCGTCCCCCGCGGGAAGATCGGGCCAGGCGCACGGGCCCGGAAACCATTGGAATCGTCGACATCGGCGCCAACGCCACGCGCCTCTACACGCTGGCCGGCGACCGGCCCGTGCACGCGCAGGAGCAACGCTTCGGCGGACGCCAACTGACGGAGGAAGTGCAGCGACGCTACGGCCTTTCGCACGAGGACGCCCTGCTCGCAACGCAACGCGGCGCACTGCCCGAGGGCAGCCGGGAGGTCGTGCTGGAACCCTTTCGCACTGCGCTCGTCAACGAAATCGCGCGCTCGCTACGACTCTTCTCCGCCGCGTGCGGGAGCGCCCGGGTCGAGGGACTCGTCGTCGCCGGTGGAACCGCCGCGCTTGCGGGGCTTGCCGAAGCACTCACCCACGCATTGGGGATCGAGGCAACGATCGCGAATCCGTTCACCAGCATGTCCCTTCATCCACGGATCGGGGCGGACACGCTGGCGGCCCACGCCCCGGCCTTGATGACGGCGTGTGGCCTCGCCATGCGGGCCTTCGACGCATGACCCGGATCAATCTGCTGCCGTGGCGCGAGTGGGCGCGCGAGCGCCGGCGGAGGGCCTTCCTCTTCCGCATCGGCGCTGCGGCCTGCGGCGCGTTGACGCTGGCGTTCCTGGCCGGTGAATTCCTGGACCGCGAACTGGCCCGGCAGGAGGAGCGTCACGCCTTCCTGCGCGAACGCCTGGCGCTGCTCGACTCGCGCCTCACCCAGTTGCGTACACTGCGCGGTGAGGAGGCACACCTCGCGGCGCGCCTGTCGGTTGTCCGCGCCCTGCACGGGGACCGCGACACGGTCGCGCGCATGCTTCACGAGGCGGCGCGCGGCGCGTCGGCCGGCACCCACTATACCTCCCTGGCCCTGGTCGCCGACACGCTGAGCGCGACCGGGGCCGCCGAGTCCGCGGGACGAATCTCCGGGCTGATGCGCAACCTCGCGGCCTCCGACGTGTTCGGCCCGCCGACACTCCAGAACATCGAGGAGGATCCCGGTAATCAGGTCTACGGCGGGCGGGCGGTGCGCTTCGAACTGTCCATCCCCAGTCTCGACACGAACGCCGTTGCCGAGGTACGGCCATAGTGCTCGCCTCACCCATCGCCACCCGCAGCCGCCTGGACCTGTCGGGACGCATCCGCGACTGGTTCGCTCGGCTCGCCGAAATCCAGCTCGACGATCTCGACCTCGGCAACCCGGGTGACTGGCCGGCGGCCGCCAGAGCCGCCGCGACAGGGCTTGTCTTCGCCGTCGCCCTGACGGGGGCCTGGTTCTTTCACGTCGACGCGAAGCGGTCGGCACTGGACGTGCACGACCACGTTCTGGCACAGCTCAAGGCAGAGTACCGGGACAAGGCCCGACAGGCGGCTCCGCTGCCCGCCCTGCGTCAACGTCACGCCGACCTGCAGGCGGCTTTCTCGGCGCTGGTCGAGACCCTGCCGACCGGGACCGAAGTCCCCGGGTTGATCGAGGACATCACGCGAGCGGCCGTCGTCCACGATCTCGCGGTCGAGCGTATCGCACTCGCCGCCGAGCACCCCTACGAGTTCTATGTCGAACTGCCGATCGAGATCACGCTGACCGGGAGGTACCACGCACTGGGAGGCTTCGCGCAGGCCGTGGCAACACTGCCGCGCATCGTGACGCTGCACGACTTCGACCTGACACCGGCACAGGCCCGGGGCGCCCTGCGGATGGCCGTGCTGGCCAGGACATACCGCTATCGCGTGGAGGAAGAGCGGCGATGATCCCCGCAAACGGCGGCACTGCTAGCCCGCATTTCTCACCAGGGGCCGTGATGATCGCGGAGGATTTTGGCCCTGTGCGCACGACGCTTGCGTCGCGCTCGCCGACCGAAAGCATAGCGGTGACTACGGTTCAGGGAGCATGTGCGCGCACAGGGCCAAAAGACCCGCGAGGGCGCGGCCAGCGCAGTCCGCAATTGGCACGATCGTCGACATCGCGGTCAACTTCGTGAAACCCATGAGCTTTTTGACGCCGACAAGCGGCCTGGTGAGAAATGCGGGCTAGTATGGCGGCCATATTGGCCACCGCCCTGGCCGGCTGCTCCGACCCCCCGCACCACGATCTGCAGGCGTTCGTCGACTCGGCCGAGCAGCAGTCCGTCGGGACAATCGCCGCCACACCCAGCCTCTCCGCCACTGGGCCGTTTACCTATACGGCGGACAGGCTCCGCAATCCGTTCGAACCCCCGCCCCCGTCCCGCGGTGACGGAGAACGAGCCGCCGCGCTGGCGGCTCCGGACCTGCAACGACCCAGGACACGCCTCGAGGAGTTCCCCGTCGAAGCGCTGCGGATGGTCGGCACGCTTGAGTACAAGGGTGCGCAACGCGCACTGGTGCGGGACCCGCTCGGCGACTTCCATGCGGTCCGGGTCGGCGACTACCTCGGGGTGGACTTCGGCCGGGTCCGCGCCATCGGTGCCGCGGCCATCGAACTGGTCGAGTCGATTGCGGACGGGAGCGGCGGATGGGTGACGCGTCCGCGCACCCTGTCGTTGTCCGACACCGGCCGGGTGTCCCACGGTCTGCCGGAACCCCTCCACGAACAGCCCGGGAAGGAGTGAAGAGATGCCCCGTATGAAGGCCGCTGGTGCCGCTGCAACGGTTGCTGCCCTGCTGCTCGCGCACATCGGATCCCAAGCCGCGGGCTCCGCGGACGACTCGGTCGTCCATGCGGACGATAAGCTCACCCTCAACTTCCAGGACATCGAAACCCGTGCCGCCCTGCAGCTCATCGCCGACTTCACGGACCTGAACCTCGTCGCCAGCGATGCGGTGTCGGGCAGCGTCACGCTGCGCCTGAAGCAGGTGCCGGCGGATCGAGCGCTGGACCTGATCCTGCGCACCCAGGGCCTGGACAAACGGCAGATCGGCAACGTGCTGCTGGTCGCGCCCGCGGCCGAAATCGCCGCCCGCGAAAAGCTGGAACTCGAGAATCTTCGGCAGTTCGCCGAACTCGCCCCGCTGCGTACCGAGTTCGTGCAGATCCGGTATGCCAATGCCGCGGAGCTGTTCGATCTGTTCAGCCCAGGGGAGCACCCGGCGGCTCTTTCCGAGCGCGGCAGCGTCATCGTGGACGAACGCACGAACGCGGTGATCCTAACCGACACCGCCGAGAAGATTGCGGAGATTCGCCGCGTGATCGCGCGCCTGGACGTCCCGGTCCGGCAAGTCATGATCGAGTCCCGCATCGTCAACGCCAACGCAAATTTCTCCGAGCAACTCGGCATTCGCTGGGGCGGCGCGGCGCTCCGACGCAGGGGCACCTCCACCTTCAAGTTCGGCGGCAGCCTCGACACCCTCGCGGAATTGCAGAACGCCGCCACCGATCCGGGCGGCGGCCTCGTCTCGGTCCCGGACCATCTGGTCGCGGATCTCGGCGTGTCCGACAGCGGGACGACCCGTCTCGGCATCGGCGTGACGAACACGGCCGACTACCTTCTGGACCTCGAGATCTCCGCACTCGTCAGCGAGGGCCATGCGGAAGTCGTCGCCCGCCCGAGGCTCATCACCGCAGACAGGCAGCCGGCCACGATCCAGTCCGGCGTCGAGATCCCGTACCAGGAAGCCACCAGTTCCGGCGCGACATCCACCGCCTTCAAGGAAGCCGTGCTGTCCCTCTCCGTCACACCCCGGATCACCCCTGACGAGCGCATCATCATGGATCTCACCGTCAATCAGGACTCGGTGGGTCAGGTCTACAACGGTGTGCCGAGCATCGACACGACCGCCGTCGCAACCCGCGTGCTGGTCGCAGACGGCGAGACGATCGTGCTGGGCGGCATGTTCCGTACGAATCGGAACGTCGCGGTGAGCAAGACGCCGCTGCTCGGAGACCTCCCCGGCCTGGGGCGCCTGTTCAAGCGCACGCTGAAACGCGACGACAAGCAGGAAATCCTGATCTTCATCACGCCGCGCATCGTCGCCGAAACAGTCGCCTCGGAATGAAGACCTCCGGCAGGACGTCCACCCGCCGCGCCATCCGCGTCTTGAATTGGCGCCGACGCGCCTGTAGTTTGACTCGTCCGACGCATCCGCCGTCCCGCGCTGCATAGCGCGACGTCTGGCATCGCAGGTCCCCTGGTCGAGCGGCCCCATGACGCACAACGTCTTCCTCATCGGCATGATGGCGTCGGGCAAGAGCACGATCGGGCGACACCTTGCGACCCGGCTCGGCCTCGAGTTCGTGGATGCGGACACCGTCATCGAGCAGCGAGCCGGCGCCGACATCGCGTGGATCTTCGACATCGAGGGGGAGGACGGCTTTCGCCACCGCGAGGAACTCGTGATAGAGGAGTTGACCAGACGCTGCGGCATTGTGCTCGCCACCGGCGGCGGCGTGGTACTGCGTGCGGCGAACCGCGCGCGACTGCGCGAAGGTGGCACTGTGGTCTACCTGGATGCGCCGTTGGCGCGCCTGGTCGCCCGAACGCGCAATGACAGGAACCGTCCGCTGCTGAGCGGCGGCGACGCCGAAGAAATCCTGCAGAGACTGCTCGCGGAGCGCGGCGGGATGTACCTGGAGACGGCACACCTTACCGTCCCGGTCCGTGGGGGGTCGCCGCGATCGATTGCGGAACGGATCGCGGATGAACTGGAGTCCAGGGATCGATGCGTGAATCGAACGAGCTGACGGTCAAGGTCGACCTCGGCGACCGTGCATACCCCATCCGGATCGGGCGGGGTCTGCTCGGCCGGCCCGGGTTGCTGGATGGCTATGTGGCGGGCGCCCAGGCGCTGGTCGTCACCAACGAGGTCGTCAAGGAGCTTTACCTCCAGCCCACGCTGGCCAGCCTCCCCGCCCGCATCGCAACGGACGTGCTCTCACTACCCGACGGCGAGGCGTTCAAGACCCTGGCCACGTTCGCCGAGATCATCGACAAGCTGGTCGCCGCGCGACACAACCGCAGCACTACCGTCATCGCACTCGGCGGCGGTGTCGTCGGAGACATCGCCGGTTTCGCAGCAGCCGCCTATCAGCGCGGCGTCGCCTTGATCCAGATACCGACCACGCTGCTGGCTCTCGTCGATTCGTCCGTGGGCGGCAAGACCGCCGTGAACCATCCGGGCGGCAAGAACCTGATCGGCGCCTTCTATCAGCCCCGTTGCGTCATCGCGGACATCGCAACGCTCGACACCTTGCCGGAGCGCGAACTCCGCGCGGGACTCGCGGAAGTCATCAAGTACGGGGTCATCTTCGACGCGGAGTTCTTCGGCTGGATCGAGGCGCATCTCCCACGGCTGCTCGCTCGCGACCCCGATGCACTACGCCATGCCATCGCAAGATCGTGCGAAATCAAGGCCGAGGTGGTGCGAGCGGACGAGCGCGAGTCGGGCCTGCGCATGATCCTTAATTTCGGTCACACCTTCGGTCACGCACTCGAAGCGGTGACGGGCTACAGCGCGCTGCTGCACGGCGAGGCCGTCGCCATCGGCATGGTCCTGGCGGCGGAGCTGTCCGCGCGTCTCGGAACCCTGTCCGAAGGCGCGGCCGCGCGCATCCGGGATATCGTCACCCGGGCCGGCCTGCCCGACACGCCTCCAGCCGCCGCTGCCGACGACGTACTCGCGTCGATGGACATGGACAAGAAGGTCGCCGACGGAAGAATGCGGCTCGTACTACCGGACCGGATCGGCTCCGTGCGTGTTACGGACCAGGTACCCAGGCCCATGATCGCCGCCGTACTCGAGGCGGCATCCCGCCCATCCCGCTGAAGACCCAGTCGCCGGCGCGACCGACCGAGGCCGCCGCCGGTCGAGCGGTGAGGGTCGTCGGCTTTACTCCCCGTCCGTCCGAAAGGCCCTGACCAGCGCATCCTGGTCCGGGGCCGGCAGCGGCGCATAGTGGCTGAACGCCATCGTGAAGTTCCCCTCGCCGCCGGACAGCGAATTGAGCCGTGAGTGATAGCCCTGCACCTCTTTCAGCGGCGCCTGCCCGAGCACCTCGGTACGGCCGCCGGCGAGGACGTTCGTACCCTTGACAGAGCCGCGCATGCCCGACAGATCGCCCGCGACATCCCCCATGCAGTTCTCCGGCACTGTCACATGCACGTCCATCACCGGCTCCATCACGATCGGCGTGGCATTGCGTACCGCGTCGATGAAGGCGCGCTTGCCGGCCTGGATGAAGGCGATCTCCTTGGAATCCACCGAATGGTGCTTGCCGTCGTAGACGATCGCACGCACGTCCTGCAGCGGGTGGCCGGAGATGGCCCCGCCTTGAAGTACCTCGCGCACGCCCTTCTCCACGGCAGGAATGAACTGCGTGGGGATCACGCCACCCACCACCTTGTTGACGAACTCGAACCCGCCGCCCCGCGGCAAGGGTTCGATGCGCAGGAATACCTCCCCGAACTGGCCGGCACCGCCGGTCTGCTTCTTGTGCCGGTGGTGGCCTTCCGCCTTCAAGGTCACCGTTTCCCGATACGCGATGGACGGCAGCGACGTCGCAACGGTGACGCCGTACTTCTCCGCCACCTCGTCGAGCACCACGCGCAGATGCAGTTCGCCAATGCCGAGCAGCACCGTTTCGTTCGTGGTCGCGACGTGCTCGACGCGCAGCGTCGGGTCCTCCGCGCAGAACACCCCCAGCGCCTCGTTGGCCTTCTGCGCCTCGGCGTCGGTCTCGGCCGTGATGGCGCGCCCGTACATGGGTTCCGGCAGCGGTATGTACTCCAGACGCGTGTCGTCCTGCTGGTGGTCGTCGTGCAACACCGCGTCGAAGAACACATCCTCCGCGCGCGGAATCGCGCAGATATCGCCGCAGGTCACGGCGTCCGCCTCGGTGTGCTCCGCGCCGTTGAGTTTCAGGAGGTGCGCCACCTTCAAGGGCTTGCGCGCATCGCCCACAAACAGCTGGCCGCCCCGCCGCACGGTGCCCTGGTGGACCCGAAAGATGGCCATGCGCCCCCGGAAGGGGTCGATGTCGACCTGTACCACATGGACAACGGCATGCCCGTCCGGGTCGGGCGATACCGGCACCGGGTCCGCTTGTGCGCCCGCCACGAACGTCGGGGGATTGCCTTCCTTCGGCGACGGCATCAGCCGTTCGAACACCTCCAGCAGTTCAACCAGCCCGGCGCCCGTCTCTGCCGACACGAAACAGATGGGTACGAGGTGTCCGTCCCGCAGCGCCTTCTCGAAGGCGTCGTGCAGCTGGTCCGAGGAGACCTCGCCCTGTTCCAGGTACGCCTCCATCAGGTCGTCGTCCACCTCCACCACCTGGTCGACGATCTGCTCATGGGCCGCCGCCACGGTGCCGAGGTCGGTCTGGGCGCCCTCCTCCTGGAAAAAGACGTCGACAACGCGCGTCCCGCCGTCGGCCGGCAGATTGACAGGCAGGCACTCGGTCCCGAAGGCCGCCTGGATCTGGTCGAGTGCCGCCGCCGTGTCCGCACCCTCCGCATCGATCTTGGTGACCACGATCATCCGACACAGCCGCCGTTCGCCCACGGCATCCATCATCCGCTGCGTCATCATCTCGATGCCCGTCGCGGCGTTCACGACCACCGCCGCCGTCTCCGCGGCCGGGAGCACCGACAACGCACGTCCCTGGAAGTCCGGATGGCCCGGCGTATCCAGCAGATTGACGTGCACGCCGCCATGATCGAAGTGACAGAACGACGCCTTCAGCGAGTGTTTCAGCTCCTTCTCGTGCGGATCGGAGTCGGAGACCGTCGTACCGGCGTCCACGGAACCCTTGTGCGGGATCTTGCCGGCCGCGTGCAGCAACGCTTCGGCGAGTTGGGTCTTACCCGCGCCGCCGTGTCCGACCAGCGCGATGTTGCGGATGTCTTCGGTGGTGTAGGCCACGTCCCAAGGTACCTCCCTGCTTGGACGGCGCCGACCGTCAGGCGTCACGGCGCCGCTGTTTGTACGTACCGGTAACGCCCGAGCCGGCACGGCTTTCGCCGCCTCGGCAACAGACCCGCTAGACGCTTGACCCACCAGCAGGGCAGGTTGCGTGCCGCGTCGGCAAGGGGACCGATTGTACGGTCCTGATGCGTCGGGTTAAAAGCACTGCAGGCGCGCTGAAAAGGGTGCAGACCGTTGCCGGGATGAAGACCGACGCCGTCGCGCCCCCGCAGCACACTACGGAAGAACGGTCGATCCGGTCAGGAAGCGATCGATCTCACGGGCCGCCTCGCGCCCCTCGTTGATGGCACGCACCACCAGGGACTGCCCACCCCGGCAATCGCCCGCGGCAAACACCTTGTCCCGGCTGGTGCGGTAGACGCCCTTCTCCGCGCGGTAGTTCGTGCGTTCGTCCCGGTCGATCCCGAGTCGCTCCGAGACCGCGTCTTCGGGGCCGAGGAAGCCCATCGACAGGAAGACGAGGTCCGCATCCCACGTACGCTCAGTACCGTCGAGCTGCTGGAACCGTCCGTCGCGCATTTCCACGTCCACGGTCCTGACGCCCGCCAACGTGCCGTTGCCATCGCCGACGAACTCGAGCGACGAGACGCTGTAGACCCGCGGATCCTCGCCGAACCGCGCTGCGGACTCCTGGTGCGCGTATTCCACGCGCAGGATCACGGGCCAGGTCGGCCAGGGATTGTCGGGCGCACGTTTCGGGGGTGCGGCCGGGAAGATCTCGAAGTTCACCAGCGACCGGCAACCGTGGCGCACGGCCGTGCCGATGCAGTCGGCGCCCGTGTCTCCACCCCCGATGACGATGACATCCTTGTCCTTTGCCGAGATGTACGCGCCGTCCTCGAGATTCGAATCGAGAAGGCTTCTCGTATTGGCGGTCAGGAAGTCCATGGCGAAGTACACGCCATCGAGGTCCCTGCCCGGAATCGGCAGATCCCGAGGTACCGTGGCGCCGGTCGCGAGGAGCAGCGCATCGTGCTCCGCGTACAGCGTTTCGACGTCGATACCCCCGTTCGAGCCGTCGCCGACATCCGCATGGGTAACGAACGCGATCCCCTCCTGACGCATGAGATTCAGGCGGCGATCGACGATCTCTACCTTGTCGAGCTTCATGTTCGGGATGCCGTAGGTCAGGAGGCCGCCGATACGATCCGCCCGTTCGTATACGGTGACGGTGTGGCCTGCCTGATTGAGCTGGGCGGCTGCCGACAGCCCCGCCGGTCCGGAGCCGACGATCGCCACCGACTGTCCTGTGCGCGTGGCCGGTGGCATCGGGAGGACCCAGCCCTCCTCGAAGCCGCGGTCGATGATGGCCATCTCGATGTTCTTGATAGTAACGGCCGGGTCCGTGATCCCGAGCACGCACGCGCCCTCGCAGGGTGCCGGACACACGCGCCCCGTGAACTCCGGGAAGTTGTTGGTCTTGTGCAAGCGATCCAGCGCGTCCCGCCAGTGGTCCGCGTAGACGAGATCGTTCCATTCGGGGATGAGGTTGTGAATCGGACAGCCGTCGTTGGATTGGCAGAACGGTACGCCGCAATCCATGCAGCGTGCACCCTGGTCGGCCAGTTGCGCGGCATCGTGTTCGGTGTAGATCTCCGTGAAATCCAGGATGCGGGCAGCCGCGTCCCGATACGGGGCGGCATGGCGCTCGAATTCCTTGAAGCCAGTCGGCTTGCCCATCCGTCCCTCGTCGTCCGCGGCGCGGCTATCCGCTCGCCGCAACCTGCTCGACAGCGAGTGTCCTCTCGCGCAGCACCCGCTTGTAGTCCAGGGGCATCACCTTGACGAAACAGGAGAGCGCCACACGCCAGTCCGCCAGCAGGTCCGCGGCAACCGTGGAGCCCGTATGCTCCGCATGCCGTTCGATGAGTTCCCGGAGTTCGGCGACATCCACCGCCTCCACGAGCGGTTCGAGCGCCACCATTTCGGTGTTGCACTGCGAGCGGAAGCGCCCGCGCGGGTCCCAGACGTAGGCGACCCCGCCGCTCATCCCGGCGGCGAAGTTCCGACCCGTCGGACCCAGGATGACGACGCGCCCGCCTGTCATGTATTCGCAGCCGTGGTCCCCCGCGCCCTCGACGACCGCCCGGGCACCGGAGTTGCGCACGCAGAAGCGCTCGGCGGCGATCCCCCGGAAGTAAGCCTCGCCCGCTGTCGCACCGTACAGGACGACGTTGCCGACGAGCACCTGCTCCTCGGCCCGGAAGGGGCTCAAGCGTGGTGGATAGATGATCAGCCGGCCCCCCGAGAGGCCCTTGCCGACATAGTCGTTGGCATCGCCCTCGACTTCGAGTGTCACGCCCCGAGCCAACCATGCGCCGAAGCTCTGGCCGGCACTGCCCTCGAACTTGAAGTGGATCGTGTCGTCCGCCAGCATCCGCGGGCCGGCCCGGCGGATGATCTCGTGCGACAGCATGCCGCCGACGACGCGATGGATGTTCCGGATGGGCAGCGCCGCACGTACCCGCTCGCCGCGCGCCAGCGCCGGCTCCGCCAGCCGGATGAGTTCGTTGTCGAGCGCGGCGTCGAGCCCATGGTCCTGCGTATGCTTGGCGTACACGCCGAGGCAATCCTCGGGTTCCCGGGCCGGCGCCAGCATCTGCGTGAGGTCGAGACCCGACGCCTTCCAGTGGCCCACGGCCGCATCGACATCGAGCACGTCCACCCGCCCGATCATCTCGTTGACCGTGCGGAACCCGAGCTCCGCCATCAGGCCGCGCAGTTCCTGCGCGACCATGAAGAAGTAGTTGACGGCGTGCTCGGGCGCACCCGCGAACTTCGCGCGCAGTTCCGGGTCCTGCGTGGCGATGCCGACCGGGCACGTGTTGAGGTGGCACTTGCGCATCATGATGCAGCCGAGGGCGATGAGGGGCGCCGTGGCGAAGCCGAACTCCTCGGCCCCAAGCAGCGCCGCGATCGCAACGTCACGGCCTGTCTTGAGCTGGCCGTCAGTCTGCAGCACCACACGGGAACGCAGGTTGTTCATCACGAGCGTCTGGTGCGTCTCGGCGACACCGAGTTCCCAGGGCACTCCCGCGTGCTTGATGGACGTCAGGGGCGACGCACCGGTGCCGCCCGTGTCCCCGGCGATCACGAGGTGGTCGCTGCGCGCCTTCGTGACACCGGCGGCCACCGTCCCGACGCCGATAGCCGCGCCGAGCTTGACGGAAATGCGCGCCGACGGGTTTGCGTTCTTCAGGTCATGGATGAGTTGCGCGATGTCCTCGATCGAGTAGATGTCGTGGTGCGGCGGCGGGCTGATCAGGCCGACGCCCGGCGTCGAGTGGCGGATGGCGGCGATCGTCTCGTCAACCTTGCGCCCCGGCAGTTCGCCGCCTTCGCCCGGCTTGGCGCCCTGCACGATCTTGATCTGCAGTTCGTCGGCGTTCGAGAGGTAGTTGATCGTGACGCCGAACCGCCCGCTCGCAACCTGTTTGATGGCCGAGCGTTTCGAGTCGCCGTTCGGCAGCGGCGCGAAGCGGGCTTCGTCCTCACCGCCCTCGCCCGTATTGGACTTGCCGCCGATGCGGTTCATGGCCACCGCGAGCGACTCGTGCGCTTCCGCGGAGATGGAGCCGAAGCTCATCGCCCCGGTCGCGAAACGCTTGACGATCTCGACCGCCGGTTCCACATCGTCGAGGCCGATGGGGCCCCCAGCGCCCCCCGGCTTGAACCGCAACAGCCCCCGCAACGTACTCTGCCGCGTGTTCTCTTCGTTGACGTGCGCCGCGAAGCGCCAATACGCGTCGGCGCTGTTGGTGCGCACGGCCACCTGCAGCTCCGCCACCGCCTCCGGATCCCACATGTGGGTATCCCCGCCGGGCCGCCAGTGGAAGTCGCCGGGGTTCGGCAGTACGGGGAGCGCCACGGTGTCCCGCGGAGGGTAGCCCGCGGCGTGACGCCGCTGCATCTCCTCGGCGAGCACTTCGAAACCCACACCCTGCACGCGGCTTGCCGTACCGGTGAAACACCGATCGACCACCTCGTCCGCGAGACCCACCGCTTCGAAGATCTGCGCGCCCTTGTAGGACTGCAGTGTCGAGATGCCCATCTTGGCCATCACCTTGAGCATGCCCTTGGCAACGCCCTTGCGGTAGGCCGCGACCACGTCCGCGTCGCCGGCCACGTGCTCGGCTGCGTCGAGATAGCCGTTGCGGCGCGCATCCCACAGGGCCTCGAAGGCCAGGTACGGATTGACGGCGTCCGCGCCGTAACCGATCAGGAGACAGTGATGGTGCACCTCCCGCGCTTCGCCGGTCTCCACCACGATGCCGATGCGGGTGCGGGCATGGGTACGCACCAGATGGTGGTGCACGGCGCCGACGGCGGCGAGCGCGCTGATCGGCACGCGCCCCGGACCGGTCGCCCGGTCGGAGAGGACGATCAGGCTGAAGCCGTCGGCGATGGCCGCGCTCGCCTCGGTGGAGATGTGCTCAAAAGCCGCAAGCAGCCCCGCCTGACCGGAATCCGCCGGGAACGTGATATCGATCTGGCGCGTGCGCCAGCCCCGGTGGTCCATGTCCTTGAGCGTGGCGAGTTCCTCGTTGGACAGGATCGGATGCGGCACGCGCAGGCGGGCTGCGTTGGCCTCGGCCGTCGAGAGCAGATTGCGCTCGGGGCCGATGTAGCACTCGAGGGCCATGATGACTTCCTCGCGGATCGAGTCGATCGCCGGGTTGGTCACCTGCGCAAAAAGCTGCTTGAAGTAGTCATAGAGCATGCGCGGCTTCTCGGACATCACCGCGAGCGCCGCATCGTTGCCCATGGAGCCGAGGGGATCGCGCAGTTCGAGCACGATCGGCAGGAGCATGAACTGCATGGTCTCCGCCGTGTAGCCGAACGCTTGCATGCGCGCCATCAGCGTGTCCGACTCCAGACCGGGTACCGGCGCGCTGGCCGCGGGCAGGGCCTCGAGTTCGATCTTCTGACGATCCAGCCACTCGCGATACGGATGCGCCGCGGCCCACTCCGTCTTGATCTCCTCGTCGGGGATCATGCGTCCCTGCTCGAAGTCGATCAGGAAGATCCTGCCAGGCTGCAGCCGTCCCTTCGCGACCACGTGCGCCGGATCCACCGGGACCACACCCACCTCCGAGGCCATGATGCAGCGGTCGTCGTCGGTGACGTAGTAGCGCGAGGGCCGCAGTCCGTTGCGGTCGAGCACCGCTCCGATGTACTTGCCATCGGTGAACGCGATCGACGCGGGACCGTCCCACGGCTCCATCAGGCACGAGTGGTACTCGTAGAAGGCGCGCTTGGCATCCGACATGTCCGGATGCTGCTGCCACGCTTCCGGGATCATCATGAGCACCGCTTCCTGCAGGGTGCGGCCCGTCATCAGCAGGAATTCCAGGACGTTGTCGAACGTGCCCGAGTCCGAGCAGTCCGGCTCCACCACCGGAAACAGCTCGGCGAGATCGTCGCCGAAGAGATCCGTCTCGACGACGCCTTCGCGGGCATTCATCCAGTTCACGTTGCCGAGCAGGGTGTTGATCTCCCCGTTGTGGCTCATGAACCGGTTCGGCTGCGCCCGATCCCAGGAGGGGAATGTGTTGGTCGAGAAACGCGAGTGGACCATCGCCAGGTGCGAGGCGTACTCCGCGTCGCACAAGTCCGGGTAGAAGGGGAACATCTGGTGCGGCGTCAACATCCCCTTGTAGACGACGATCTTGGTGGACAGGCTGCAGACGTAGAAGAGTTGCCGCTCGGCAAGCCCCCGGTCGCCCCGCAGCAGACGTGTGGCCTGCTTGCGGATGCGGTACAGGCGCCGTTCGAGGGCGTCGCCCGACAGGCCCGGCGCAGCGCCGATGAAGACCTGTTCCATGTGCGGCATTGCGGCCCGCGCGGCCCTGCCGATGTCCGCTCCGTCGGGATCGACGGGTAGCGTCCGCCAACCGAGCAGCGTCTGACCCGCCGCCGCGACCGCCTCTTCCACGACCCGCATGCAGTGAGCGCGCTCCGCGGGATCCCGCGGCAGGAACACGTTGCCGACGCCATAGCGGCCCGGCGACGGCAGTTCGACACCGAGGGTCTCCCGAGCCACCCTGGCCAGGAACGCATGCGGCAGGCCGGTCAGAATGCCGGCGCCGTCCCCGGTGTTCTTTTCGTAGCCCAGTCCACCGCGGTGTACCATGCAGCAGTTCATGTGCTCGGCGTCCCGGATGATCCGGTTGCTCGCACGTCCCTTGATGTCGCAGATGAAACCGACCCCGCATGAGTCCTTCTCGCTCGCGGGCCGGTACAGTCCGTAGGGTTCGGGCAACCCCAGCGTCAACTGTTCTGTCAGGCTCCGCATCGTAGGTCTCTTCCTGCTGGGGCTTTTCTTCCTGCCGGGGGCTTCTGGGCGTTCGGTTGGCCACGGGCGAACGTCGAAACATGGCAGAAAACACGGTCCATGGCAAGTGGACCGCTGGTAAACGCGCTCAAAAATGCTCAATAAAAAATATGCAAAACAGAGTATTACGTTACATATCTCAATACTTCCTCATAGTCCTCTCTACCACCGTAGCCGCCGAAGAAGCAGAAGAGACCTCCGACCCGACCGGACACGACCATGACCTCGAAGTGATCGTCGTGACCGGGTCCCTCGACAGTCTGCCCCGGGACCATGTCCACTCCGTGTTCGGTTTTCACAAGTCCCTGCTGGAGACGCCACGGTCCGTCTCGAGTCTCAGCGACGAGATGATGAGCCGCTTCAACATGCGCGACATCGACGAACTGATCGCGGTGGCGCCGGGTACCTTCACCCAGTCGTTCTTCGGGGTCGCGGGATCCCTCGAGATCCGTGGCGCCCCCGGCGAGACCTGTTTCCGGGGTATGCGCCGACTCGACAACCCGGGCAACTACCCCACCCCGATCAGGGCGTCGGATCGCATCGACATCGTCCGCGGGCCGCCTTCGCCCATCCACGGCCCGGCGAAGATCGGCGGCTATCTCGATTTCACGCCGAAATCCGCGAGGATCGAGGAGAGCGGCGAGTTCATCGACCACACCACCGCCACCGTGGGCGTCGATTTCGGGAGCTGGAACGAACGGGTCGTCACCGCGGAGATCGGCGGGCCGGGTCGGGAAGCAGGACTTCGGCTACTGGTTCTATGGCGAGTTCGAGGACTCCGGCAGCTACTACGAAGATAGCGGCATCGAGCAGTCGACCATCCAGGCATCCTTCGACCTCGATCCGGGAGCCGGCCGGCAATTGCAGTTCGGCTTCATGTACCACGACTTCGGCGGCGCACAGAACTCCGGCTGGAACCGCCTCACCCAGGACCTCGTCGACCGCGGTATCTACACTACCGGGCGTCCGACGCCGCTCGACACCGACGGCGACGGCCGCATCTCCCACCAGGAGTTCGACGTCGACGGCGACGGCTTCACCGACCTCGGTCCGTTCGTCGCGAGCCTCGTCCCCGGAGAGCGTGGTGCGTTGCGTTCCGAGGACGGCGGCGTCTGCACGATCGGTACCACCAACGTGTTCGGATGCCGCACCGACCTGCTCGGTCTGATCGACGTGGGCACTGCGAGGCTCAAGCCCAGCCAGGTGTTGGTCACCTCAGACGACATCCTGGCCAACGAGTCGCTCGTCGCATACCTCGACGGCATCCTGACGACAGACAGCCAGTGGGAGTGGCGCAACCAGCTCTACTTCGAATCGTCGGAACACCTCAACCAGTCGCTGCACACGTTCTCCCAGTTCCACGACACCTGGGTCGTCGAGGACAAGCTCGTGGTATCGAACGTCTTTCGGACGGACACTGCGACCGTCTCCCTGCAGCTCTCCCCATCGATCCGCTTCACGGACTTTCACCACGGCGACGACTACACCAACGAGTACTTCGACCGGCGTGACCTGACGCGTCCGCCGAGCGCCCTGGACATCCGGCTGCTGGCCGCCGAGATCGACGACGACTACACGGAGTACTACGTGGGCGACTACCTCGATGTCGGTCTGGCGGTGCTCGCCGACGTCACCTGGGACAACGGCCTCGCCGTGCTCGCCGGGCTACGCCACGACTCGATCGACGTGGAAAGCCGCCAGCCGGTGGGCAAGCTGCTGCTGGCGAGTTCGAACAACTTCTGCACGGTCGCGGCGGACTGCGTGGTCGCGTCCGCCGACGACCGTATCGACGTCGTCTCCTGGACGGTCTCGCTCAGCTACCGGACCGAATGGGGCGTGATCCCCTATGTGACGGTATCCAGGCAGTCCACCGTCATCGCCGGCCAGGGGTCCGAGATCACCACCGCGAACATAGCCGACGGCACCGCCTTCGATGCCTCCGAACTCAACGAGTTCGGCGTCAAGGGGAGCCTGGCCGACGGTGCGTTCTACTTTGCCCTCGCCCGCTTCGAGCAGACCCGGACCGACTTCTCCGCCCAATCCACCGTCACGAACCAGGCGACCGAGACCACGGGCACGGAAGTCGAACTCCGCTGGGTGGTGAACGAGAACCTGCTGCTGACCCTCGGCTACTCGAACGTCGAGGTCATCAACCTGAACACGAAGAACGCCGGCGCACGGTTCAGCTTCATCGGTGCCGACGATGTCCCCGGGGTTGCCCCGGGTGCGTTCTACGGCGGCGCCCTCGCGGGGGTGGTGCTCCGGCCCGGCGCAAGCGGTGCGCGGCGCGCCGGCGTGCCGGAGAACATCTGGTCCCTGACGGGCACCTACGATTTCGGCAACGGACTGGCCGCGAGCGCCAGCGTTACGGACGTGGACGCGGTCCACGCGGGGTTCTCGAACTCCGTCGTGCTGCCGGCCTATACCCTGGTCAACGCCGGCACGGTCTACGAGCGCGGCCCCTGGACCTTCAACGTCACGGCCAAGAACGTGACCGACGAGCGGTACTTCCGCTCAAACTTCCCCAACCTGTTCGGCGGCGTCATCGTGCTCCCCGAGTTGCCGAGGCACTACGTGGCACGCATCCAGTATCGCTGGTAGCGAGGTCGGTGCGGCTGGGCCGGAGGCGGCGCGACGCAAGCGTCGCGTTCCGGTGCGTAGCGAGCTTGCGAGCGAGCCCCGGGCCGGCTATGGGGCGCTACAGGGACTGCGCGAAGCCGACCACCGAGCGCAGGGTCTCGTTGGCAATCTCGGGCACCAGGTCGAGCATCATGTCGCCCGCGTGGTTGGTGCCGTGCGCACCGTCCGCGCGACCGCCGGGCTCCCTGCGGCCGCCAGTTTGCGGTAGTAGGCGAGTCCTTCGTCGCGCAGCGGATCGAGTTCGTTGACCGACACGATATGGGGCGGCAGGCCGCCCAGGTCGTCCGCCGTTGCGAAGAGCGGCCAGGCCAACGGATCGGAGCGCGGCGCGCCATCGAGGTCGTAGACCCGCGCCAGGCCCGCCATCATCGAACAGAACATTCCGGCGTAGCCGTCGTTCTCGCGCAGGGACGGCAGATCGGTCGGGGGATGCGCGTACATGCCGGAGATGTAGGGACACAGCGCGTACACGCCGTCGATGCAGTCGATCCATCCCTCCCGATTCGCCTTGAGCGCCGTGGCGAGCGAGAGATTGCCCCCGCCGGATTCGCCGGACACCACGATGGTCGAAACCCCCAGGCGCGCCCTGTTCGCGTGGACCCATGCCACAGCGCTCGCGCAGTCGTTCAGCCCGGCAGGAAAGGGATGATTGCCCAGCCGTCCACCGCCGTTGCGGAACTGCACCCCGACCACTACCAGGCCCCGGTCGGCGAAGCTCTTGCGCCACGCTACGGTCAGCGGTTCCTCGGCACTCCCGATCACCATGCCGCCGCCGTGCAGATGCACGATGCATGGCCGTGGCCCGGAGCCCGCCGCCGGCCGGTCCACGAACAGGGGGATCTCGTTGTCGTCAACGCCCCGGATCGTTTCCGTTGCGGACACGACACCGTCGAAGGGCGGCAGGTTGGCACGCAGCGCTTCGTTCTGGCCGTCCGCGGCCTCCTCGGTGGCGAGACAATAGGCCAGACAGTCCTCGTAGGACGCATCGGGCGCCATCGGCGCCAGTCCCGGTATGAGGGTTTCCGCACCCGCGAAGAGCGCCCGGATACGCGGGTCCGCCCGTTCGTCCGTCGCCAGCGTGGCCTCGTCGTTGCCCAGCCTGCCGGGCAGGTGCGTGTCGCTCACGGCCAATCCTCCGTCGTCAACTGAACCCGTGCAGTATCCCGCAACTTAGGTCGTATCTGCGAATCTCGCCCATCAGGTTGTCGACGTCCGGATAGACGTTGTAGCGCCCCGGGGCTCATCGTTTTCCTCCCTTCCATCGGACGCGCCTACACCCGAGCCCCGGGTGGCGCGCGGCGATCGCCAAGGTCGCCCACCCGGCGACGTGTGCCGCGCGTCCCCCGCGCGCAGGGATTCTAGCCGCGTCCGCGGTAGCGGGCTAGCGGATAACGGGGTCGTCAAGGGGTAGGAGGCCGCGCCATCCGTGGGTCTCGGGCCGGGCGCAATACGTCGCAACACAAGCACACTTCTCGCAACACTAATGCGATGTCGCTCCTCTCCCAAAAGTGCTATAGGTCGCTAGCGTCGGGTTTGTCGCAACCTTTGGGAAGGGACAGCCAACCTTTGGGAAGGGACAGCCACCGGCGCTGGGGAATTAGATCGAGGAGAGGGAATATGGTGACGAAAGTCCTGATTGTGTTGGCGCTCATCGCGGCGGTGGTGGAAGGTATCTGGGCCGGAATAGTGCCGCAGAACCTTCTGCCGCTCGCGCTGGTCGTCATCGGACTGATCTACGCCGGGATGGCGGTCGATGCGGAGGATGCTGGCAAGTACCTCCTGATCGTGATCGCCTTCGGCGCAGCATCGGCCTCGGACGTCTTGATGAACATCCACGCCGTCGGCGGCTTTCTGGACGCGATCATGGATCAGCTCGCCACGGCGGCGTATGCTGGGGTGTTCAGCGTCGCTTCACTGCGGGTGTGGAACGCGCTTACCGCTTCGGAGTGATCCGGCAGGGGTAGCCGCAGTCCGGCATCCGTCCACCGGCAAGTGCCGGGAGGAAGCGGTGGTTCTGCCCCGCGCCCTCCTGGCCCGCCGGTAAGGAGTTGAACGGCCCGCGCTTGATGTCGCGCCAGGTCGTCACAGGCGTCTCAGAAACGACTCCGGATCGTTCAGGAAGGCGCGCGTGAGCGCCACGTGCTCCACATCCTCCCAGTCGACGGGGGCCGGTGGCGATGTGTCCATGTCCAGTATGGTCGCGCCCGGTAGCGCCATGAGGATCGGCGAGTGCGTCGCGATCAGGAACTGCGCGCCGGTGGCCGCAGCGTCCTGGATCATGGCCAGCAGCGCCAGTTGATTCGTCGGCGATAGCGGCACCTCCGGCTCATCGAGGAGATACAGACCCGGACCCGTCAGCCTCGCCCGGAAGAGCGCGAGGAACAGTTCGCCGTGGGACTGTGCGAACGGATCCTCCCCATAGCGTTCGGCGAGCGCGTGCGCCTGTGCCCGCGCCGTGCCAACGGCACGATCGCGCCCCCAGCCCGCCGGCAGACTCTTCGCGAAATCCTGCGCGAGTTCCCTGTGCTCTTCGGCACTGCGCCGCATCGCCTGCAGGAAACCCGTGACGTCGTCGGCACGGAAGAAGAACCCACGCCGCCGGCCGCCTTCCCGCACGAAGCGGAACCCCCTGGTGGCATCCCGTGCCACGGCCATGAGCGGATGCGTGTCGATCCTCTGTTGCGTCAGCGCCGGGAGCCGGAGCCCGGCCGCCACGATCTCGAGCAACGTCGACTTGCCCGAGCCGTTCTCGCCGACGAAGAGGGTTACCGGGGTGTCGAAGGCAAGCACCTTGAACCCATCGAACACGGGCAACGAGAACGGGAACTCGCCGCTGTCGGTCTCGAGCCGGATTTCGCGCAGGAATGGCACCACGCGCACGAGGCTAACAGTTTGTCGGGGCTGGCGGCGTCCCGGGACCCAAAGTGCGACGGACTGCTAGCATGGCAGCATGGATCGTGCCCTGTTCCGCCTCATCGTCCACACCTTCCTCTTCGACGACGACGGCCGACTCCTGTTGCTGCGGCGGGCCAACACGGGCTTCCTCGATGGCCACTACACGCTGCCCGGCGGACACGTGGACCGGGACGAAGAGGTGGCCCGGGCCGCGGTGCGCGAAGTCCGCGAGGAAGTCGGGATCGAGATCGTCGAGGTCGAGCCCGTCATCGCCATGCCCTATCGACACGGGGTCGACTTCCTCTTCGAGGCGCGGCGCTGGCACGGCGAGGCCCGCATCGGCGAGCCTGAGTTGTGTGACGATCTCAGCTGGGCCCGCATCGACAGCCTGCCGGAGCCGACCGCTCCGTTCGTCGTGAAGGCACTCGAATTGCGCGCCCGCGGCACCTGGTATCACGAGTTCCGTTGAACCGGTAGAATCCCCCGCCTTTTCCATGACGGACAGAGTTCGACCGATGACGAAACCAGTGACAGTCGCGGTGACCGGCGCAGCCGGGCAGATCGGATACGCGCTCGTATTTCGCATCGCGTCGGGGCAGCTGCTCGGCGCGGACACCCCGGTCCATCTGCGACTCCTGGAGATTCCGCCGGCCATGGACGCGGCGCGGGGCGTCATCATGGAGATCGACGACTGTGCCTTCCCGCTCGTGGCCGGCGTCGAGGCCACGGACGATCCGAACGTGGCCTTCCAGGGCGCCGATGTCGCCCTGCTGGTCGGCTCGCGTCCTCGCACCGCGGGCATGGAACGCGGCGACCTGCTCGAAGCGAACGCTGCGATCTTCTCGGTGCAGGGCAAGGCGCTGAACGACCACGCCGCGCGCGGCGTCAAGGTACTCGTGGTGGGCAATCCCGCCAACACGAACTGCCTGATCGCGCAACGCAACGCACCGAACCTCGATCCTCGCAACTTCACCGCCATGACCCGCCTGGACCACAATCGCGCCATGGCCCAGCTGGCCGCGAAGACCGGCGGTACGGTCGCCGCCATCCAGGGGCTCGCGATCTGGGGCAATCACTCCGCCACGCAGTACCCCGACATCCATGCGGCGACCGTGGACGGCACGCCCGCCATGGACCTGGTGGACATGGACTGGTACACGGGCGAGTTCATCCCGACCGTGCAGCAGCGGGGTGCCGCCATCATCGCCGCCCGAGGCGCATCGAGTGCCGCGTCCGCGGCCAACGCGGCGATCGATCACATCCGTGACTGGGTACGCGGAACGGACGGGATCGTCAGCATGGGCGTCTTCTCCGACGGTTCATACGGCATCGAGGAGGGCCTGATCTACTCGTTCCCGGTGACCTGTGGCGGGGGCGACTGGACAATCGTGTCCGACCTCTCCTGCAACGACTTCAGCCGGCAGAAGATGCGCACCACGGAAACCGAACTGCAGGAGGAGCGCGACGCGGTGGCGCACCTTCTGCCCTCCTGAAGAGCTGCCTTCCTGAAGAGCGCCCCGGGGGAGCCGACTGGCGTCTTTAGCCCATCACCTGCTTCCACGTCGGCAGGTCGGCGACGTTGAGGTAGGCGTTCATCTTCCTGGTCTCGCCCATCGTCGCGTTGGGCACGGCACTGTAGTTGTGCCCGGGCAGCAGCAACGTGTCGTCGGGCAGCGCCTTGAGTTTCTGCAGGCTGTGGTACATCTGTTCCGAATCCGAGCCAGGCAGGTCGACCCGTCCGCAGCCATCGACGAAGAGTGTGTCTCCCGACACCAGGGTATTGCGGATCCGGAAACACTGCGACCCGGGCGTGTGCCCGGGGGTGTGCAGGAATTCGACCTCGATCTCGCCGAGCTTGAGGGTATCCCCCGAGTCCACCCGCACGAGGTCCGTCTCGGACAGCCCCGTCACCTTCCTGACGCCGTCTGCTTCCTGGCGATGCGCATAGACCTTGACCGGCTCCTTTTCCATCAGTTCGGACACCCCGACGATGCCGTGCCCACCCATCCCGCCGCCGATGTGATCGGGGTGGTAGTGCGTGGCGAGCGCCGCGGTGAGCTTGTAGTCGCGTTCCGCGAGATGCTTCAGCAGGCCGTCTATGTCCCATGCGGGATCGACGATCGCGACCTCGCGGGTCGTCCGGGACCCGATGATGTACGTGAAGTTCGCCATCGGCCCGATCTCGATCTGCTCGACGATGAGTGGGTTTTCGTCGCTCACGCTGCCTCTCCCCCGCTGCTGGAATCGCCTGGCCCTGCAACGCGGTCTCCCTGTTGCGGGCAATTCGGGTACCGTCCGTCCGTCGCGCGCCACCGCGCCCGGTCGCGAAACGGGCAAACCTTATCACGCACGGAATTCGAACAACGTCACCTCACAGCGTCCGTTGGTCCGCAGCACCGGTCCCCAGGTGCCTGTGCCGGGAGAGACGTACAGATGCATGCCATTGACGTGGTGCGAGCCGGAGATGCGTTTGTGCATACGCCTGACGATGTACTCGAAGGGAAAGATCTGTCCGCGGTGGGTGTGCCCGGACAACATCAGCTGCGCCCCCCAGTCGGCGGCGTCCTCCACGCCCTCGGGGCGGTGAAACAGCAGCACGCGATAGCGGTCGGCGCGCGGCGCCAGTCCGGCGAGACCGCGGGCGACGGCATCGCGCGCGTCCGCGTCGTCGAGCCCGACGAACTGGAAGGGGTCGGCATCCACCGCCTCGTTGCGCAGCACGTGCACGCCGTGATGGGTCAGGTCCGCGAGAATGCGCTCCGTGTCCTCGTACCGCTCGTGGTTGCCCAGGCTGAAGTAGGCGGGCGCACGCAAGTCCGCAAGCGAGACGAGGTCTGCCCGCCCAACGTACTTCGCGTCCACCAGGTCTCCCGTGATCAGCACGGCATCGCCGTCCAGCGCGTTGATGCGCCGGACGATGCGGCGCAGGAAACCCGGGCGCCGCGAGCCGATGTGGACATCGGAAATCTGCACCAGGCGGCGCCCGCTGAGGTCGCCGTCCACGATGGGTATGCGGCGCACCTTGAGCACCTGCGCGTTGACGAACGCACCCGTACCGAGTGCCACGATCGCCGCGAGGCCCATCAGGCCCAGCACCCGGTCCTCCGCCAGCGTCAGGAGGGCGACGACTTCGAGCACCAGGACCACCGCGAAGAGCTGGAAACAGAGCCCCATCCAGGTCAGCGCCGCCGCCCCGATCCAACGCGTTACCGGATTCGGATACACGGACGCACCGATGCGCAGGACGAGCGGCAATACCAGCAACACGAGCAACGTCGGCGTGCCGGGCTGCCAGTTCGGGATGAGCCAGCCGATGAGCCGCAGCAGTGGATAGATCAGGAACCCGTAGTAGAAGACCAGCGCCGTCGCGAAGATCGCGAGACGTCTCCCGAGCGCCCGCGCCGTCACAGGCCCGGCCCGGCGAACACCGCCTCCCCCGCCACGCAGACAGATTCGGGCGCCGGAGCCAGAAACGCGCCCTGCAGCCGTTCGCCGCGGATGACGACCGATCCGGCGAGCACGAGGCCGACGACGTACGGCACTCCTGCCGGCACCGACACATCGGCCTCCGCGTGCCAGACGCCGAAACCCTCCGCCCCGGCGAGCCGCTCCACTGCCGACCCAAGCGGCTCGGGTACCGCGGATGTCGGCGGGTCCAGCGAGATTCGACCAACCGCCCGTTCGGTGTCCCAGTGCTCCTGCGTGGCGACTGCCTGGGTCGAGGACAGGACCAGCCGCTCGAACACCGGCGTCTGGAACTCGATGACCGAGGCCCCACGCTGCAGGGAGTGTGGTAACCATGGCTCCACCGCGACCACGTCACCGGTAACGAGCGAACGCGTCGCAACAAACGCATCCACCGCTTCGCGCCCCGTGACACCGCGCTCGTACGCCGCCGCCACGCGGACAAACGCCTGCCGGAACGCATCGTCTCCGAGTTCCCGCCGCAACGCCTGGTTCATGCCGAGCTGCAGGTTGCCCGGGGCCAGGGCGATGTAGACCTCGCTCTTGACCTCGTGGACCTCCAGGTAGAGGTCGCCCGTGGTGGCGTGCAGTTCCTTCAGCAGCACGACCTCGGCGATCCCCACCGCCTCGAGGTACTCGGACAGGCGCGCCGAGCGCCCATCCTGGGAGACGCCGCTCTCGCCCCGGGCTTCCACACCGCTGTACCAGACCTCGTGACCCCACGGCTTTTCGACGGTCACGGGGACCAGTTCGACCGGCCGCTCGAGGTCGAAGCCGCGGACCGCGGATGTTTGCAGCATGTCCGGTTCTGGCGAGTTCCACATCACACGGGGGATTATAGTGGGCGCTTCGAGCTCGCAGGCGCGCCTATTCGTGAACACCGAGACGACCCGGACCGTGTTACCCGCCGAGGACGTCTGCCGCCGCGCGCGCCTGGCCCGGGATCCCCGCTTCGACGGACGCTTCGTAGTCGGGGTGCTGACGACGGGCGTATTCTGCCGGCCGGCGTGTCCAGCGCCGCAAGCCGCGCAAGACAACGTGCGCTACTTCGCGACATCGGCCGCCGCCCTGCATGCGGGCTATCGCCCGTGTCTGCGCTGTCGACCGGAACGAACGCAGCTGCCCGCCTGGACCGTCGGCAGCGAGACGGTCATCGAAGCCCTGCGGTCCATCGAGGAGGGATTCCTGGATCATCGACCCGTGCGGGCCCTCGCGCATCGCCTCGGCATCGGGGAACGCCACCTGAACCGGCTCTTCATGCGCGAACTAGACGCGACGCCCCGGGCGCTCGCCCGGATGCAGCGCATCGCGACCGCGAAACGTCTGCTGGACGACACCGATCTACCCATCTCCGACGTGGCCCTCTGCGCGGGTTACGGCAGCCTGCGCCGCTGCAACGACGAACTGCGGCGTGTCTTCGGCCGGGCGCCGCGCGAGTTGCGCCGGGGCGGTCCGGCGTCATGCGCTCCCGGCGCCCGGCTCCGCTTGCCGGTCCGCGGACCGTGGAACGCGGACTGGATGTTTCCGTTCCTCGCCCGCCGTAGCATCACCGCGCTCGAGGACGTGTCAGAGCAGACGTATACACGCCGTCTGGATGGCGGGGAAATTTCCGTGACGTTCGCGCAGGACGCGCTGCATTTGAGTTTGCCGGCCGCCCTGCTGCGATCCGCGGCGGCGCTCGTTGCGCAGGTACGCCGGGTGTTCGACCTCGACGCGGATCCGGCAGCCATCGACGCCCACCTCCGGCAGGACCCGGACCTGGCGCCGGCAGTGCGGGTGGCGCCGGGCATCCGCGTCCCGGGTGTGTGGGACCCCTTCGAGGGCGCGGTGAAGGCGATCCTCGGGCAGCAGGTCACCGTGGACCGTGCCGTCGTACTCGCCACGCGACTCGTCGACCGGTACGGAGACGGCGCCTTCCCGACGCCGGAAGCGCTCGTCGATGCGGAAGTCGCCTCCATCGGGATGCCGGGCGCGCGCGGACGCGCGGTGCGGGGACTTGCGCGTGCTGTCCTCGACCGAGGCGAAGCCTTCCTCACCGAGGCCGAGACTCTACGCGGCTACCTCGTCAAGATCGATGGCATCGGCCCGTGGACGGCCGAGTACATCGCCATGCGCGTGGCTCGGGACCCGGATGCCTTCCCCGCGTCCGACCGCGCGGTGATGAACGCGCTCGGCAGCACGGCACGCGAGGCCGAGGCGCGATCCCGTCCGTGGCGACCCTGGCGCGCCTACGCCGTGATGTATCTTTGGCACACGCTGGCACTGGCCGACGCGGCCTCGCGAGCGGGGCCGTCCGCGCAGACTCGCCCCGTCGCGCAAGCCACGGAGAAAGCTCAACACCCCACGCCGGAGGCATGACCTGTACTACACGTTCACACCCAGTCCCATCGGTCCGCTGCTGCTGGCCGGACATGCCCGGGCGCTCGCGGTGATCGACTTTCCGGGCGGCGACAAGGCCCGCGGCCCGGATCCTTCCTGGACACGCGACGATGCGCCCTTCGAAGAGGTGGCGCGGCAGTTGCGTGAGTATTTCGATGGCGCCCGGCGCCGCTTCGACCTCGACCTCGAGCCGAGCGGAACGGTCTTCCAGCGGGCGGTCCTCGACGCGCTGCAGACCATCCCCTACGGTGAAACGCGTTCGTACGCCGACATCGCGCTGCAGATCGGTCGACCACGCGCCGTGCGGGCGGTCGGCGCGGCGAACGGACGCAACCCCCTGCCCATCGTCATTCCCTGTCATCGGGTCATCGGCAAGGACCGCAGTCTGACGGGTTTCGGCGGCGGCCTCGAGACGAAACGCTATCTGCTCGATCTCGAGGCCGGGGTCCGCGACCTTCCGACCCACGCGGGCACTTCCAATACGGCACTCGAAGCACACCCATGAGAAGACCCCCGAGTCGCGTCCTGCGCCGGTCCCGCCGGCTGTCCCGGCGTCTCGCGGCCGACATCGCCGTGCCGCTGACCCTCGGGCTCGGCCTCGCCGGGTGCACGCCACCCGAGCCGACGCTCACGGAGCAGGCCGGCGCGCTTGCGCAACGCCACCTGATCGTCGACACGCACATCGACTTCCCCATCCGCCGTCACTTCCTGCCAGACGGGGCACGGCCGCTGCAGTCCACGGGGCAGTTCGACCATCCGCGCGCCCTGCAAGGCGGCCTGAACGTCGCCTTCATGTCCATCTTCACGCCGGCGAGCACGGCCATGGATGGGACCTCGAAGGAACTCGCGGACAGCCTGATCGATGCGATGGGAACGATCGCGGGCGCGATGCCCGACCGGTTCGGGATCGCGTCCTGTTCGGCGGACGTCGATGTCCTGCGACGAGCGGGTCGGCTGGCACTCGCCCTCGGCATGGAGAACGGCAGTCCGCTCGGCGACGACGCGGAGCACCTCGACCACTTCGTCGCCCGCGGCATCTCCTACGTCGGGCTCACCCATTCGCAGTCCAATGCGTTCTCGGACTCGAGCTACGATCTCAACGAGCCCTGGGCCGGCCTCTCGCCGCTGGGCCGGCAGACCGTGCGGGCACTGAACGAGCGCGGCATCATGGTCGATGTCTCGCACCTGTCCGACAACGCCTTCTGGCAGGTACTCGAAGAGACCCGGGTACCGATCGTGGCCTCGCACTCCTCGCTCAGACACTTCATCCCCGGATTTCACCGCAACATGAGCGACGAGATGGTCGAAGCGGTCGGCGCCCAGGGCGGCGTCGTGCAGATCAACTTCGGCAGCGACTTCGTGTCCCGCGCCGCGCAGGACTGGGCAATGACCCGCCGCGCGGCGTCCGAGGAGGCGTTCGGCGACGCGCCGCCCGACATGGAAAGCCGCCGCGCTTTCGATGCGCAGTATCGCGAGAGTCACCCGTATCCCTTCGCCGACCTGAACGTCGTGCTCGACCACATCGATCGCGTGGTCGCGCTCGCCGGGATCGACCACGCCGGCCTGGGCTCGGACTTCGACGGCGTGGGCGACACGCTCCCGATCGGCCTGAAGGATGTTTCCGACTACCCCAACCTGGTCGAGGGGCTGCTGGAGCGGGGCTACGCGGCAGACGCGATCGCAAGGATCCTCGGCGGCAATCTCATGCGCGTGTGGCGCGCCGTGGAAGAGCACGCCGCCGCACGCGGCAACCCGCCCTCGTGCACACAGGACGACGGCCTCAGCGACTGAGTTCCGTCCGCTCGGGATGCAGGAAGGGCGACCTCGGCTCCAGCGTGCCCAGAAACGCGTCGAGGGAGTCTGCCACCGTCCGGATCGGCTTGTAGCCCGGCCGCTCGAGCAGGATGCGGCCCGTGTCGTTTTCCACGGAGAGAAACAGTTCCGAGTCATTCTCGGTGCAGGCAAAGAACACGCTGAAGGAGGCGCGCGCCCGGCGTTTCGCCAAGGAGTGACCGATCAGATTCTCGACGAGCCGCCGGCCATCGGCCTCGTTCCAGAGAAACAGGAGACTCACGTGCCCCTCCGGAGCTTCGGCTTCCAGTCCGCCGGACCAGTACGAGCCGTAATAGGCCTTGATGTCCGGATGGATGTCGGTTTCCAGCGCGTTCTCGAGACCGGCGAAGTCGTTCGCGTAGCGCCGCGCGACGGGCTGCCAGCGCACTACCTCGATGCCATCCCGGCGTACCGCTGGATCCCCCAACTCGCAGGGCGAACGCCAGTCGGCATCGAAGACCTCGTAGAGGTCCGGAAACGCTTCCAGGTAGCGCGA
Organism: Candidatus Azotimanducaceae bacterium; assembly: GCA_965248075.1. GTDB lineage: Bacteria > Pseudomonadota > Gammaproteobacteria > Pseudomonadales > Azotimanducaceae > VXNE01. The sequence continues at coordinate 223,417 of CBDFIL010000003.1, forward strand.
GACGAATCGCGCGAGCGTATCGGTCACGTCGGACAAGGCGAGCACCCCCAAGCCCCTCGGAGGCGGATGCTACCAAGTTCGCGGGCGCAGTCCCTGCACGTCCGACAGGGCAGGACGGCCTCGGCGGCGTTCCGTCATCGCTCCTTCGCCGGCCTGTCCCCGCGGCGCCACCGGGGGCCGCGCAGGGCTTCGGCAAGGAAGCGGCGTTCCTCCGGCGTCAGCCGTACCACCATCGTCGCGAACATCTCGTGACTGCCGGCCTGGCTCGCCTCCAGCCGTCCCCGGAACTCCGCGAGGGCCCGGCGCAAGTCCTCTTCATCGAACGGGTCGGCGCGCACCGCCTCGACGATCTGTCCCTGGGCCCCTCTGACCCCCCGCAAGGAGGCCCGAAACTCGCGCCGCCGGTCCCGCAGGTCCGCCATGACCTCGCGACGCCGGTCCTCCTCGAGAAAGCGGACGAGCCGGGTCACTCCCACCATGGAATCGAATCCGGGCGCGGGCGCGATACCCCGTGTCATGCGACCCGCAACGAAGCCGGCCAATGCGAGATTGACGACCACCGACACCACGAGCGCGGCGATCAGCCACTTATTCCTCATCCACTCCCCCTGCCCTCTGCGGGCTGTCGTCGGTCACGGCCAGTTCGTCCTCGAACACCGAGGAAAAAGCCAACACGGAAACGGCGTCCTCGAAGGCATCCTCCGAGGGGTCGTCCGGCGTCGGCCAGGTGAAACCCAACGTGAATCCGAGCGCGAGCGGCGCGACCGCTGCCCCGATCGGCCGCCACAGCGCACCGCCGAACCACCAGGCCATGACCGGTGGTCGCGCCGTTTCGACATGAGCAAGTATCCGCGCCTTCAGACCGAGCGCCGGCGGCGCCGGCAAGCACTCCTCGAGCATCGCCTCGAAGGCGCGCGTCTTCTCCATTTCCACACGTCCCGCGGCCGTCCGCGCGACCCCGCGCGCCGCATCCCGCAGCTTCGCGGGCCAGCGTTCCAGGTCCGCACCGTGGCGGTCCAGGTACCCTGCGAATTCTCCAGGCGTCATTGCGCACCTCCCGTTCGCTCATCTCCCGCCGGGCGTGACACGACGTTCATGCCCGCCCATCCACTTCGTGGAAATCGCGCAGTTGCTGCTTGAGACCCCGTCGAGCCCGGGCCAGAAGCGATTCCAGCGCATCCACGGAGACCTCCAGGGCCAGCGCCGCGTCGCGGTTCGACCAACCCTGCAGCTGGCAGAGCACCAACGCGGAGCGCTGTCGCTCCGGCAACGCGGCCACGGCCGTGCGAACGGCACGCCGTCGCTCCTCGGCCAAGGCAGTGGTCGCTCCGTCCGGGGTCTCGTCCGCGAGCGTTTCCAACGCGCCATCCGCGGTCTCCCTGTGCTTGCGGAACGCATCGATACACAGGTTGTGCGCGATCCGGTAGAGCCAGGTGGAGACCTGCACGCGCCCCGGCCGGTACGTATTCGCGCGCTGCCACACCCGCAGGAATGCCTCCTGGGCGATGTCCTCGGCGTCGGCGCGATTGTCCGTCATGCGGAACGCGTATGCCTGGATGCCCGGCAGGTGACGGTCCAGCAGGAGACCGAACGCCTCCCGATTACCGGACCGAACCTCCCGCATCAGCGCCTCGTCGGAGGGTTCCGGCAAGCGACTACCCGTCTGCCTCGCTGTGCCACCGGGAGCCCCGCTTGCCGCCGGCGCGCAACTCGCGGCGCGTCACCCGACCATCGCCGTCCGCATCGAGCGCCTTCAGGCGCGCGAGGCCCGGCGGGAACTCGCCAGGTTCGAGCACGCCATCCTCGTTGGCATCGAGGCGCACGAACATGCGCTGACGGAACAGGGCCTGTGCGGCCTGCGGCAGCGCGCGCCACTCTTCCTTCGTCAGACGGCCGTCGCCGTCGGCATCGGCCGCGTCGAACACCGCCTCGTCGGCCAGCCCGAATCCGCCCGGTCCGCGTCCTGGCCGGCGGGCGCCCGCATGCTCACGTCGCCCGCCTTTGCGTCGGTCACCGTCGCGATCTCCGTGTCGCTCGCCGCGCCCCTGCCGACGCTCCGGTCCACCGATTCGCCCCGCGGCGAATTCCTCGGGCGTCACCTTGCCGTCGCCGTCCGCGTCGACCCGCGCGAAGCGTCGCGCGGCGCGGGCCTCCATCGCCTCGATGCGCATGCCACGTTCAGCTTTGGGGGACACGCCACCGGCCGAGGGCGCCGGGGTCGATTCTTCCGCACCCGTCTCTCCGCCTACCGCGGAGAAACAGGCCACGGCCAACCCCAGGGACAGTAACTTCAACTTCATGTCGATCCTCCGTTCCGTACTCGACTCCCTCCCCTGTACGGTCGAAGCGTCACTTCCCGTCGCCGGCCGCGGTGGTCAACGCCCGCAGGTCCGGCGCGCTCGAGAACAGACCGCGGTCCGTGATCCAGCCCGTGACGAGGTCCGCGGGGGTCACGTCGAAAGCGGGATTGCGAGCGCGAATGCCCGGGACGGTGGGAATCGACTCGGTGACCTCGCGAGGGTCGCGCTCCTCGATGACCACGTCCTCTCCGCGCGGCGTGTCGGGGTCGAACGTCGAGGAGGGACAGGCGACGTAGAACGGCACGCCGTGATAACGGCTCGCGATGGCGAGGCCGCGCGTGCCGATCTTGTTGACCACGTCGCCGTTTCGGGTCACACGATCCGCGCCCGTGATCACGAGGTCCACGACACCTTCGGACATCAGGTGGGCCGCCATCCCGTCGCAGATCAAGGTCACGTCCAGCCCGGACTCCGACAGTTCCCACGCCGTCAGGCGCGCCCCCTGCAGCACCGGGCGCGTCTCGTCGACGAACACCCGGAAGCGCAGCCCGGCCTCGTGCGCCAAGTACATCGGCGCCGTAGCGGTGCCGAGCGCGGAGACCGCCAGCGCGCCGGCGTTGCAGTGGGTCAGGACTCCCATGTCGTCGCCCAACAGCCCGACGCCGTGCGTGCCGATGGCGCGGCACATCTGTATGTCTTCCCGGTGTATCGCGGCCGCCTCGGCGACAGGGTCCGCGGCTGCCCGGACGCGGCGCACCGCCCATGCCAGGTTGACGGCGGTCGGCCGTGCGGCAACGAGCACGGCGGCCGCGGCATCAAGATCTTCCCCCGCACGGGCCGCCAGCGCCATCCCGTAGGCCGCCGCCACCCCGATAGCCGGGGCACCGCGCACATGCATGCAAGCGATGGCATCCGCGACCGCCATCGCATTCGCCTGTTCCTCGTAGACGACCTCCGCCGGCAGGCGACGCTGGTCGAGCAGCCAGAGTCGACCGTCCTCCCAGCGCAACGAAGCGGGAACGCTCACGAATTCGCCTGTGGGAGTCGCGATGTCCGGATCATACACCGGCCCCCTGGCGCCGCTCGCCCGGCCGAAGCGCGGGTGTTGGCCCAAAGCCGTACCGTCCCCTTTCTCCAATTCCAGGAGGTCCCCTTGCCGGCGGCAGGGAGGCTGCGGAAGTGGGCGCGGAATCGCCGCTGGAGGGTTCCCTAGGCCGGTAGGCGGCTGGCTGACGAGCGCAACCAACACCCGCAGGGCTTCGTCGACATCGAACAGCTCATGATCCGGCTGAACGGGAGAACGCCAGCACGCCAGAGAAGGGTCCACCCCAACGCGCAAACAGCCAGCCGGCCCTGTGTCAGCGGAGCCTCATGTGCGCCAACGTACTCGCGCCTCCCTACCCCTGACTCATCAGTTCCAGCAGTCGCACCCGATCGTTCTCCTCCCCACGGCGCATCACCACGATGTGCTGCGGTTCGGACATGAACCAAGCGAACGACCGCCACGCCAACTCGCTCACCGACGCCTTGAATGCAGCGTCGTCCCGGTCCGCGTATGCCGTCACGAACGCCACCTGGTCCGCGTCGAAGCCCGCCTCCGTCGCGACCGCCATCAACGCCGTCTGGCGGGCCTCGCTGACCGGGCCAGCGCTGGCCACGACTTCTACGAACACAAGCAGAGGCTCGGACGGGCCTAGATCCACCAGAATCAGGTCGGGGAGGTTCCGATCGGTCTGGATCGTCAACCCGATCGCCTGGGCCAAGGCGTCGTCCCGCGCCACGACGCGATTGCGGCTCTCGCTCAGCCAGATTACTGCCGGCTCTTCAAGGTAACGCGCTGCGAACTCCTCGATCACGGCCTTCGAGACGACCGAACTCGGTCCCGGGTCCATGTGGCGGGCTTCGCCGTCGGGGAAGGTCACGAGAACCCGACCTTCCTGGGCTGTTCCTCCCCCCCGGCGCATGATTGCCACTCGGGCCAGCGCGCCGCTCGACAGGTTCGCCTTCCGCCAGGCAATGATCGCGGATGCCAGCTCTTCCCCCGCGAGACCCGGATCGATCAGCCCGGCGAATCCTAGCGCCAACGCGTAGCGCGGCTGGGGCGAGGTGGTCGCCAGCCCCTCCCGCTCCTTGACCGCGCCCATCCTCACCAGACCGGCGCGCAACGTCTCGTCCCGAATGGGCTCCCGAGTGTTGGCCGCGTACCAGCGTCCCAAGATGTCCCCTGCCGGGCGCATCGACTCCTTCGACCACCCCTCTCGTACCACCCCGTCGGTCAGCGCCGCCTGGGCGTTGGTCATCCGAGTCACCTGGTCCGGCCGCAGCCAACGTTGCGCGCCTTCCACGGCGCCGACATAGAGCATCACGAACACCGTCCTTGCCGCCATGCCGCGGGTGACGTAGTTCCTATACGGCGTGCCGTCCGGGAAGATAGCCCGCAACCGGTCCCGCACTTCCGGGACCGGCAACAACGACGGCAGCGCTATCATGCCTCCCCCCAGCCGTACGCCCGCGCCACCGCCTCTTCCACCGCGTCCCGCCCCGCGCCGCCCGCGACTAGCCGCTCGATCTCTCCGGCGCTCTTGGGTGCGGGCAGCGGCAACGCCTGCAGCTCGTAGGCGGAAACAGCCACGCTGCCGTTGATACACCGGAACACCTGATCGGCCACGTCGCTGTTCAACACCGCGGCCAGCGCCGCCAGCGCAACCTCCGGCGTGCCGTTGAGCGGCTTGACCATGTTCAGATGGTTCTCCACAACCACCGCACCGTACCGGTCGAGGAACGCCGCCGGCAGTTCGGCTGCGATCAGACGCCGATACTGCTCCTTGGCCGTCGTCCTTTGCACCAGAACGCACGGAAAGTCCGTGACCACCCAGCGTTCTTCCTTCTTCGGTTCGAAGTAAGGCTTGTGGTTGCGCTTCTCGGCGCGGAACTCGAAACCGCCGTCGGGCCGCACTGACTCCGCCCAGACCAGCGGATAGCGGCGCTTGCCGGGACGCTCCCGCAACCCACCCTTGTGCCTGTTCCAGACCAAGGGACCGGTGCTGACGGTGTAGCCCCAATCTGCCAGCCGGTGCGGCAGCCCACCGACTACACGCAGGAGCGCACCCTGGGCTTCACTCCGCGGCATCAGCCAAGGCTCCTCCGGTACTTCGGGAAGTCTGAAGGAGCCCGCCGCCCCTCTCTCAATCGAACCGTCGGCGCTTGTAGACAAGAAACGGACTTGTCCCGCGCCGGGATCGCCACCCCGCTTGTATGCTGCCAACAAGGTCTCCTGGAGCACATCCGCGAAGACACCCTTGCGCAACGCCACGAAGTCGATAATCGCCGGCGGGGCCTCCCGGCCGAGCAGGCCGCGCAACGCCTTGAAATACTCGCCCGAAAGGAGGCTCGTCGGCGTCACGTAGGCGATGACGCCCCCCTCCCGTGCCAAGCGCAGGGCCAAGTCGGTGAATACTCCGTAGAGGTTCGCGTGGCCGAACAGGCTACGTGCGAATTTCCCCCGCAGGCGCGGCGGCAGGGTCATCCGCCCGTACGGCGGATTGCCAACCACAAGGTCGAAACCTCTCCTCGCCGCCGGCCGTTCCAGACTGTCGCACACTCGCACGACGCGCCGCAGCCGCTCCCCCGCGGCGCGGCACTGCTCGCCCAAGGCAGCGTCCAAGAACACCTGCGACATCCAAGCCGCAAACGGGTCCAGTTCGAACCCCACCAGCCGGCGTTCGATGTCCTTCAGCACAGCGCTCGCGTCGAGACCCTCCAGGCTTCGGGCCATCCGTAACGCGACCGGGGCCAGGAAGGCCCCGCCCCCGCACGCCGGATCCAGCACCCGCGCCTTCGACCAGTCCACGCCGGCGTCCGTCGCCATGTCGAGCAGCCGCTCGCAGAGCGCCGGCGGCGTATAGTACGCCCCCAGTGCAGCCCGGAACTGGTCAGGCATCATCCCGGTGTACAGCAATCCGATCGCGTAACCGGCCTCCAACGGCTCCAGCTCCGCCGCCGCCCTGCCGATGCACCCGGCCAATTCTCCAACTTCCTCGGGCACGGCGCCGACTTCGGTGTCGCGCGGTAGCTTGCGGAGCCGCCAGCGCCCTTGCCACGCGGCTCCCGCCTCCTGCCAGTACGTCCGGACAACCGCGAACACCATCGCTCGGGCCAAACCGAGCCTGTCCTCCGCCGCAGACGCAGACGCGAGGCTTCGAGCCGTCGCCACACCGCTCTCTACAATCGACCGCGCCGTCGTTAGCGCCACTTCGTCTTCGATCTCCGCCATGTTCGCCACTTCTGTCGACACCTTCAATCGGGTCCTCCGAGACGATCTCCAACCCTCCACTCCGCCTCGCGCGTCGCTCCTCGCAAGCCTACTCCCGATCCCCACAGACTTTGGTTATCCATACAGTACGTGTCAAGCGAGACCGACGCAGGTGGTGGACCAGACCCACCACCCACCCGAGGGCAACACATTAGCCGACGAGCTGCGATCGAAGAACCGTCGCACCCACCACCGGGGCCGCGGATGGTCGGACGGCCGATGTGCGGGATGACACCGCGCATCCCCGCGCGATAGGCTCCCGGCCCGCAGCCCCGGCCTGTCCTGCCGAACTACCGCATCCGCGGATCAACCGACGCCCATGGACCAACCGAACGAGTACGTCCTGACCCTGCACTGCCCGGACCGACCGGGCCTCGTCTTCGCCGTGAGCCAATGGTTGATGGAGCACGGCTGCAACATCGTCGCGAGCGACCAGTTCGGCGACCCGCGCAGCGGACGCTTCTTCCTGCGACTGTGCTTCGTGGGCGAACCGACCCTCGCAGCCTTGCGGACCTCGTTCGAGCCCGTCGCGCGGGATTGCTCGATGACGTGGGGCCTGTGGCCCGCCGACGCCAGGCCCAAGGTGCTGGTGCTGGTCTCGAAGTACGAGCACTGTCTCGCCGACCTCCTGCACCGGGCGCGTGTCGGAGACCTCCCCATCGAGATCGTCCTGGTCGTATCGAACGACCCCGATGCCGGCTACCTCGCCACCGCCTTCGACGTCGACTTCCTGCACCTGCCCGTCAATCAGAACAACAAGGCCATGCAGGAACGGAAGATGCTCGGCGAAGCCCGCAACCGGGGGGTCGACTTCGTCGGTCTCGCGCGCTACATCCTCCTGAACGGGGCGCGCACCGTCGTGTTCCGGTAGGTGGCGATGCGCGTAGAACCAGCGGCGACGGCCATCGGGGCCCACGTCGAAGTGGACCTGGCACGGGTCATCGATACCGGCCAACTCTTCAACGCGGTGCAGGACGCGTTACTGGAACACCATGTCCTGTTCTTTCGCGACCAGGCCCTCTCGGCTCGCCAGTTTCAGGAACTCGGCGAGCGATTCGGCACGCTCGAAGCGCATCCCGCCTACCCGACCGCGCCGCAAGCGCCCAGTGTGCAGATACTCGAAAGCACGCCCGAGGCCCCATCCCGGATCGAGGTCTGGCACTCGGACATGACCTTCCGGGAGACGCCCCCGGCAATCACGCTGCTGTATGGCCAGGTGATCCCCAAGGTAGGCGGCGACACGCTATGGGCCAGTGCGCACGCTGCCTGGGCGGGGCTGTCGCCGGCGCTATGCACCCTGCTCGAAGGACTGCAGGCGGTGCATGACTTTGCCCACGGCTTCCGCGAGAGCCTCGAGGCCCCGGGCGGGTACGAACGCCTGCGCGACGCCGTCGCCGCCAACCCGCCGGTGACGCACCCCGCCGTGCGCACGCATCCGGCCTCGGGCAAGCGTTCGCTCTACGTCAACCGGCTCTTCACGACACGCCTGGAAGGACTCTCGCGTCGCGAGAGCGACGCCCTGCTGGCATTCCTGTGCGAGGAGATCACGACGGACGAGTACACCGTGCGGCTCCGCTGGCGTCCCGGCACGATCGCCATCTGGGACAACCGGACCACCCAGCACAAGCCCGTCAACGACTACTTTCCGCAGCACCGGAAGATGTACCGCCTGACCGTCGCCGGAGAGCGCCCGCGGTAGCGCGCGAACTTCGTTCGCGTTGAGAGTTTCGCTGGGCGAAACCCCCGTGGAACCAGGTGCCGATGCACCCTCCAGGCGGTTTGCAGGACGCCAGGTCCGACGGCCTGCCTCTTTCCCGGTCGCTAACCGTCGGAGCCGGCGGCCGCATGCGTATCGCTCGCGGACACCCGCACGCCGCGCCGTTCGAGACGTTGGCGAATACGCACCTGCCGCTCTTCCGTCAGCGGATAGCGCCAGATGAACGGCAACGCGATGAACTTGAGCGCTGCCGGGATGATGGAGTAGGCAAGCGCCAGCATCAGCAGCGACAGGCTTGAGTTCCCTTCGGCAGTGCGCGCAAGCGATGGATCCGCCGTCGCATCGAAGCCGAACAGATCAACGATCAGAAGCGCGAGCGCGCCGCCGAGGGCGACCCCGCCTTTCTGCAACATGCCCCAGAGCGAGAAGTACATGCCGGCGCGCTGCTCGCCCGTGCGCGCGGAGTCGATGTCCACCGCGTCCGCCGCCATCGCCGCCGGGAGCGCGAGCATCGCGCCCTCCGTGCAGCCCTTCATGGTCATGATGATCAGGAACACCCCGAACCAGCCGGCCGGAATGAACGGGATGAAGGACGCCCACACGCTGTACCAGATGACCAGCACGATGAAGGCGCGGTGCTTGCCGATCTTCCCGGCGAGCCACATCCAGAAGAACAGCCCCAGCGTCGCTGCCAGGTAGTAGACCAGGAGGTACAGCGAATACCACTCGCCGGCATCGATGACATGCTTGCAGAAGAAGAAGGACAGCGCGCCGGTCATGGCCCCGCCGACGGTGCTCACCGTGTAGCACACCACCAGCCGGACGTAGGGCCCGTTCCTGCGGACCACCTTGAGGCTCGCCCGGAAGCTCGGTCTGCGCCGCGGAATCACCACCTGATCGGGCTCCCGCACGAAGACGAGGGCCACCACGATGGTGACCGGCAGGGCGACCAGGACGAACGTCGACAGCCAGTCGAGGATCACGTCGAGGTTGCCGGCACGAGCGTCCATCACGGTCCCGAGTTCCGCCGACAGATTGCCGAGCAGGGACATCACGCTGTTGCCGGACTGGCCGAGATAGATGAGGATGCCGGCGCCAAGCGGCAAGGCCGTCGCGATGACGACGCCCAGGTAGTGGAACTGTTCGCGCCGTCCGGTGACCTTGGTCCGCTCGTTGTACTCGGGACTCAACTCCGCGCCCCAGGCGAAGTACGGCAGGTTCACCAGGGTGAAGGCAAAGTAGATCATCACGATCCACAAGCCGAAATACCACACGCTCGGATTCGGCGGCGGCAGGAACAGCATGTAAATCGACACCATCAGCAGCGGCGTGCCGGCGAGGATCCAGGGCTTGCGCCGCCCGATGGGCGTGCGGAGCTTGTCCGACAGCACCCCGATCAGCGGGTCCGTGATGCCGTCCGAGAGGCGCGCGACGACGATGATGGCGGCGATGACCGACAGGCTGATGCCGAGCTCGGCATAGTGGGGCTGCACGTACACGCCCACCGGCAGCAACGCCACCGACAGGGGCAGGTACATCGCCGAGTAGCAGCCGATCCGCCACTCGCCGAGCAAACCCCGTTGCTCCTTCGACTTGCCCGCCGCGAGCGCCTCCGCCACCTCAGTCGCGCCCGAGTGCGAGGCCGTTCGCGGTCAGGTACGCGTGGCTGCGTTCGACAGCCGTCATCATGTCGGTGTCGCAGCTGTCGAGCTCGACGATGACCCACTCCAGCACCTCCGGATCCGCAGCCGCGATCGTGCCCGGAATGTCCATCCTGCCGTCGCCGACGGCCACGTGGGCCCCACCCTTCTCGAGGGGTCCGTCCTTGATGTGCAGCAGCGGCGCCCGATCCCGGACACGCGCCACTTCCGCCGCCGGGTCGCAGGCACCGAAGTTCGCGGCCCAGTAGGTGTCCACTTCGAACTGCACCTCCGGACAGAGTTCCTGCAACCGGTGATAGGCCGTGACGCCTTCGATCTCGACGAACTCCCACCAGTGGTTGTGCAGGAACAGGGCGATACCCGCGGGGCGCAATCCGTCGATCAACGCGTTGACGGTGTCCGCGGTGCGCTGGACCGCATCCAGATCGCGGAAGTCGTCCGGGGCGAAGCCGCCGGCCGCACGGCTCAGGCCGAGTTCCCCGACGACATCGCACACCTGGGCGATCTCGGACCGGTTCGCCCACGGGTAGTGGCTCGAGGACACCCGCATGCCCAGCTCCTCCACCCGGCGTCGGAACGCGGCCGGAGATACGCCGAACAGCGAGAACGGTTCCACGCCCGCGTAGCCGATTTCGGCGAGACGCGTCAGGACGCCGTCGAAGTCGGCCTCCGACGCCTCGCGTAGCGAATACAACTGCACCGACAAGGGGGTCGTCACGGTGTCACCTCCCGTCCGGTCGCGGACGATGCGTAGATAGCGTCCAGGATCCGTTGCACGGCAAGCGCCTGCTGCGGCGGTACTGCCGACGCTGCGCGACCGGCGATCACGTCCAGAAAGTGCGCCATGCGGCTCTGGTGCGGCCAGGCGAGTTCCCCGACCGATGGCGCCTCGACGGTCAGGTAGCCATCCTCGCCCGGCCGGTACAGCTTCGATTCGTAGACGCTGTAGGCGGCGTCGGTGCCGAACAGTTCGATACCCATGGTATCGGCATCCCTCTGGTGCATGGCCCAGGCCGCGTCGAGGGCCAGCGTGGTACCCGCCGCGAGCCGGACGAGGGCAGTCGCGAAATCCTCGACATCGAATACCGTGTCCTCGACGTCCGAGTGGCCCCAGGCGCCGTTGCCGAGGCCCCGGTTGCCGAACCTGGCGCAGGCGCAGCCGGAGACCGAAACCGCATCGAAGTCGTCCAGTGCGAAGAGCGCCGCATCGAGCATGTGCACCCCGATGTCGAGCAGGCTACCGCCACCGGCCTCGGCCTTGTGCGTGAACCAGCTTCCTATGCGCGGAATGCCGGCCCGCCGACGCCAGTACGCCTTGACGTGGTAGACCTCCCCGAGTTTCCCCTGCGCCACCAGGGCGCGCGCCGTCTGGACGGCCCGCGTGAAGCGCTGGTTCATCCCCACCATCAGGTGTCGACCGCTCGCTTGGGCGGTGGCGATCACCTCCCGCGCCTGCGCCGCATTCATGGCAAACGGCTTGTCCAGCATCGTGTGCTTGCCCGCTTCGAGCGCCGCGCGGGCCAGCTCGGCATGGAAGCGGTTCGGCACGGCGATGTAGCACGCATCTACGGTGTCGAGGGCGAGGAGGCCTGCCGCCTCACCGAACACCCGCTCGACCCGGTATCGCTCGGCGAACGCGCGGGCCCGCTCTGCATGGGGATCGGCGACGGCGACGATCTCCGCTTCGGGCAAGGCGGCAAGCTCTCTGCATGCGATGTTGGCGATTGCGCCGGCGCCGATCACGCCGAACCGCGTTGCTGCTATCGAATCGCCCATCCGGCCTCCTGCCGCGCCCACGCCAACTATCGTATCGCATGGCAGCACTGCTAATCTTCGGGCCCACCGAGACCCGGAGCGAGTCCCCAGTTGACCCAGACGCGCTGCCAATGCTTTGCCTTGTCACCCGGTCCCGATGCGTCCGGCCTGCCGGGCGACGTCTCGTGAAGCGACTCCGCATGGGCCTCGTCGGCGGCGGCGAAGGGGCCTTCATCGGCCCCGTCCACCGCATGGCGGCGGAACTCGACGGGACGATCGAACTGGTCTGCGGTGCGTTCTCGAGCGACCCCGATCGGTCGAAGCGCTCCGGCGCCGACCTGTACGGGCTCCCCACGTCGCGCTGCTACGGCAGTTTCGACGAGATGTTCCGCTCCGAAGCCGCGCTCGGCGAGGACGAGCGCATGCACTTCGTCGCCATCGCGGTGCCGAACCACCTGCACTTCCCGGTCGCGCGGGCCGCGCTGGCGGCCGGTTTTCATGTCATGTCGGACAAGCCGGCCACGTTTGACCTCGCCGAAGCCCGCACGCTTGCGGCGCAGGTCGCCGAAACCGGCCTGCTGTTCGGACTCACCTACAACTACACCGGCTACCCGATGGTGAAAGAAGCCAGGCACCTGGTCCGGGCGGGCGCCTTCGGCGAGGTCCGACGCATCGTGGTGGAGTACATCCAGGGTTGGCTCGCGCAACCCGTCGAACACGACGGCAACAGGCAGGCCGAGTGGCGTACCGACCCCGCGCGCTCGGGGCCGGCGGGATGCATCGGCGACATCGGCACCCACGCCGAGAATCTCGCCGCGTATGTCACCGACCTGCGCATGACCGCACTCTGCGCCGACCTGACGGCTTTCGTGCCCGGCAGACGCCTCGACGACGACGGCAACGTGCTGCTGCGCTTCGACAACGGCGCGCGCGGCGTGCTGTTCGCAAGCCAAGTCGCGGTGGGCGAGGAGAACGGGCTGAAACTCCGCGTCTACGGGGAACGGGGCGGCCTCGAGTGGTCGCAGATGGAACCGAATTCGCTCATCGTGCGCTGGCCCGACCGTCCGGCGGAACTGCGCCGCACCGGCGGAGCGGGGGTGAGCGCGGCGGCTGCTGCCGCGACACGTCTGCCGGCCGGCCACCCCGAGGGCTTCCTGGAAGCGTTCGCCACGCTCTATCGCAACTTTGCCGCAACTTTGCGCGCGCACCTTGACGGCCGGCGCCCGGACGAAGCGGCCACGGACTTTCCGACGCTCGCCGACGGCATCCGTGGCATGGCCTTCGTCGAGACCGTGGTCGAGAGTGCCCGACGTGGCGGCTGGGTCGACTTCCCGGACGTCGCCGCGTCCCCGCACCACACTTCGCAATCCGAGCAGGGAGCAGCATGAAGACGCTCAAGGGTCCCGCGATATTCCTGGCCCAGTTCATGGCCGACGCAGACCCGTTCGATAACATCGAGTCGATGTCGCGCTGGGCGGCAAGCCTCGGTTTCGTCGGCATCCAGGTACCGATCGGAAATCCCCGTTTCATCGACGTGGCCCGCGCTGCCGAGAGCCGTGTGTACTGCGACGAACTGCGCGGCCGCGTCGGCGAGCACGGCATCGAGATCACCGAGCTCTCCACGCACCTCGAAGGGCAACTCGTCGCCGTGCATCCTGCCTACGATGCGCTCTTCGACGGCTTTGCCCCCGCGGCCCTGCGTGGCAAGCCTCGGGCACGGACGGAGTGGGCGATCGGGCAGGTGAAGCTCGCGGCGGCCGCCAGTCGGAACCTGGGGCTCAAGGCGCATGCCACGTTCTCCGGCGCCCTGCTCTGGCCGATGATGTACCCGTGGCCACAACGACCCGCGGGCCTCGTGGACACCGGCTTCCAGGAACTCGCACGCCGCTGGCGCCCGATCCTCGACGTCTTCGAGGAACACGGCGTCGACTGCTGCTTCGAGATCCACCCCGGCGAGGATCTGCACGACGGCGTGACCTTCGAACGGTTCCTCGACGAGGTCGACAATCACCCGCGCGCGAACATCCTCTACGACCCCAGCCACTTCGTCCTGCAGCAACTGGACTACCTCGCCTTCATCGATATCTATCGCGAGCGCATCAAGATGTTCCACGTCAAGGATGCGGAGTTCCTGCCCACCGGCAGGAGCGGCGTCTACGGCGGCTACCAGGACTGGGTCGACCGGCCCGGGCGGTTCCGTTCGCTCGGCGACGGCGCCGTCGACTTCCGCGGCATCTTCTCGAAGCTCACCGCCTGCGACTTCGATGGCTGGGCCGTGCTCGAGTGGGAGTGCTGCCTGAAACACCAGGAAGACGGCGCCCGGGAGGGTGCGGCCTTCATTCGCGACCACATCATCCGCGTCACGGACAAGGCGTTCGACGATTTCGCGTCGTCCGGGGCCGACGACGCGACGAACCGGCAGTTACTCGGGCTCTCCTGACGGAAGGGGGCGCGAGAGGCCTCGGGGGCCACGGCGCAGCGGCGCTGGAGTACACTCGCGCGGTAGGTATACGGAGGCGACACCGATGACTCCTGAAGAAATCCTCGCCCGCCCCGCCAGGGCACTCACGCAGGCACAACGGGAACACTACTTCGCGTACGGGTATCTCGGCGCGCCGGCGCTGGTGGATGCCGGCTGGCTCGCGCGGCTGAACGAACGGACCGCGCACTACGTGAAGGAGAGCCACCACGCGAATGACGACAAGCGCTTCGATCTCGAACCGGACCACGCACCGGACGCCCCGCGCATCCGACGGCTCAACTCCCCGGTCGACGTGGACGCGCTCTACTGGGAATTCGCCTCCGCCGGGCCGTTCGTGGACGTTGCCGAGGACCTGCTCGGGCCCGACATCAAGTTCCATCACTCGAAGCTCAACTTCAAGTGGAGCGGCGGCGGGGAAGAAGTGAAGTGGCACCAGGACATCCAGTTCTGGCCGCACACCAACTATGACGTCCTGACCGTCGGTGTCTACCTTGAGGACGTCGACGAACGCATGGCGCCGATGGGCGTGATCCCGAAGAGCCACCAGGGAACGCTCTACGACCTCTACGACCACGACCGCAACTGGACCGGCAACATCCGCGACGAAGACCTTCCCGGGATCGATGCCGGGAGCGCCGGCTACATCCAGGGGCCGGCCGGGACCGTGACCGTACACAACTGCCGCTCCATCCACGGTTCACCGCCCAACTGGAGTGCCCGTCCGCGACCGCTTCTGCTGTGCGCCTACGCGGCGGCCGACGCGATTGCCATCACCGGTCTGGTCTCGCGCAGCCGACATGGCAACGAGATCGTCCGCGGCGAGCCGGCGCGCTGGGCGCGTTTCGACTCCCGGTCCTGCCTGATGCCACCTGACTGGGGCCGCGGCGGGCACAAGTCGATCTTTCAGCATCAGCAGAAGGAAGCGGCGGGCTGAGGCCTCCACAACGCAAGGAAACGCTGGCACGATGCCCATCCTGGAACACGCAGTAGACCTCTACTACACGGAGGCAGGCACCGGCGACGCCATCCTGTTCTGCCACGGCGCCGGCGGCAACGCCGCAAGCTGGTTCAACCAGTTCGGCGCGTTCGCGCCCGACTACCGTTGCGTCGCCTACGACTGCCGGGGCTTCGGCCGTTCGGTCTGCACGGTGGAGGAGTTCGACGGATCGCAGTTCGGTGCCGACGCCGTCGCCCTGCTCGACCACCTCGAGATCGAGTCGGCCCACTTCGTCTGTCAGTCCATGGGCGGATGGACGGGGGTGCAGGTAGCCCTGAACCACCCCGGGCGCGTGCGCAAGCTCGTGCTCTCCGACACGATCGGTGGGATCGCGCTGCAGTCCGGGATCGACAGCATCCGCACACTGGGCGAACGGGTCGCGGATACCCGCCTCGCCAATGCCGCCATCGCCCAGAGCTTTCCGGAGAAGAACCCGGCGCTGGCATTCCTGTACGCGCAGATCTCGGATTTCAACCGGCTGCCGCAGAGCGCCGTCGGCGGCTCGCTGTTCGACGAATCGATCCGCGTGCCGCTGGAACGCGCCCGGACGCTGACGCCGCCGATCCTCATCTTCTCCGGGACCGACGACGTGTTGTGGCCGCCCTACGTGCTCGAGGAACTCGCCGAGGCCCTGCCGACCGCCGAGCGCTTCGAGATCGACTCCGGCCACTCGCCCTACTTCGAGAACCCGGAGGTGTTCAACCGGGTGCTGCGGGAGTTCCTCGAACGCATGTAGGGGACGGGCTTGCCCCGTCCCGTGCCACATTCGTGCACGCTCCCAGCGCGGGCGTTGTAGGGGACGGGCTTGTCCCGTCCCGTCCCGAAGGCTTGCACGAGCTCGACACGGGCGACGCCGGGTGGCCGAGGGTGGTTGCCCACCCCCGGCTCCCGCAGATTCGGACGTGCCCAATTCGGGCATCCGGCTCCTCGAGCCGTGGTATCGCTACGCGCAACGCGCGCACCCGCGAGCCGCCATTTCCGGCGGCTCCCCGCTACCTGCCGCACTTCCGTTGAGACGCTGATCTGGCTCGGTGGCCAAGGCGTCTGTCCGCCCGGCAGTCCATGATCCGATCCGCCGCTTCCCTCCGCCGGGTCCGTGGGGCGAGTTCCCCGACTTCATCGGTACTATCAGCGGACTCCGACTTCTCGACGCCCGTCCCGCCGCACTTCGTTTTCCTTCGCTTGGCGGTACCACTCGGTTGCCCTGTTCGCTCCCGCAGCATGGGCCCCGTACCCGCGGGCCTGGACTGATTTCTATCGCGGCCGTCCGCGCCGCGCGCTCCGGTGGAGACGTCAAGACCTCCCAGGTTCCTGGGCGACCCGTGCCTGCATGCCCCGCTCTCGGACCCCGGCGGAACCGCCAGCGCCAGGCCATCTCGGCGCCGCGATGCTGCCTTCCGCTCTTGTCACAGCGTCGGCTTCCGCGATGTATACGAATTTCGTGGCTCAATCACGCGGCCTGCAAGGCTGCCTGTGTACGCTTCGCAGACAGCGTCACCACTGCCCACGCAACACTCGGTTCCGGCTGGCTGGCCAACCTTGGCCGGACAGGACTCGCACCTGCGGGGTCGCAAAGAAGGTTTCCGTCATGTCACAACATGCCTTCCCCCTTCACCAAGCTTCGCCTGGCGCAAGACAAGCGTCGCCCCTACGACGTCCCGTCCCGAATCAGCCGCAATCCCTGGCGGGGGTTGTAGGGGACGGGCTTGTCCCGTCGGGTGCCGAATTCATGCACGAGCTCGGCACGGGCGACGACAAGCGTCGCCCCCCGGATGTCAGCCGTGGGCCGCGGCCGCTTCGTCAAGGTAGTACGTGTTGCCGTCCGGATCCGCGAAGATCGCCATGTAGCCGCCCCATGGCTCGCGGGTGGGCGGACGTGTGAATACGACCCCCTTCTCCACGAGCGAGGCATGCGCCGTGTCCAGATCCTCGACGGTGAAACCGATCCCGGTGTGGCGCCCCACTTCCTCCCCCTCGGGCGCCTGCACGACCGCGAAGCTCGCGCCCGCACTGGCGAAGGACGCGTAGCCGAAGTCGGCGTCCGCGAAGTTCAGCGGTAGCCCGACGGTGTCCCGGAAAAACGCCACCGCACGATCCACATCCGAAACCGTGACGTTGACGTAGGAAAGGCGCAACTCAGACATCGATATCTCCTTCCTGGTTGGGTGGCCGGGCCGCCCGGACACCCCGCTTCCGAGCCTGCCGCTCCGGACGGACCACAGGCATCATCCGAGGCGCACGGCCGTACCGCTTGCGACGAGAAACACCATGCCCTTGCCACCGCCGCTGATCTCGCTGAAGTCGAGGTCGACCCCGACCACCGCGTCGGCGCCGAGCTCCGTCGCCTGCTCGGCGAGTTCCGTCAGGCAGGACTCCCGCGCCTCCCGCAGCGCCTTCTGATGCGTGCGGCTGCGGCCCCCGACGATGTCCCGGATGCCGCCGAGGATGTCGCGGAAGACATTGATACCCAGGACACACTCCGCACTGACGATACCCAGGGTCTCCTCGATGTTGCGGTTCGGAACAGCGTGGGTCGTTGTCAGGTCGCTCAGCGTGACCGCCATGGGAGGCTCCTCGCAAAGGTTGCGACTATACCCACAAACGCACCGCGCCGGAGCCAGCCGCAAGCCCCGTTGCGAGAAATCCCGACCAGGCGGTTGCTACGCCAGGAGAGGGGTCCTACAATCGCGCGCCCTCGCACCCCGGGAACCCAACGGCCATGCACCACAAGGCGCTGGACGTCTCCCTGACCGTCGACCTCCGGTCGATGGGCGGCGTGGTGTGCCCTGCCGCCATGGGCCGTTGGATCGGAGGCGCCGACACCGGGTAATTTCCGCGAACCGTTCGCAAGGAACCCCGAAGCGCCCCGAGCCTTCGGGGTTTTTTCGTTTACGGACCAGGTAACAGGCAAAAGAAGATGTCACCGCCCACCGCCCCACGAGCTGGCCGACAACTGGAACGCAACATCCAGCGCATGCTCGCCTTCTCGTTCCTGCAGGCGTTCATGGTGCTGATGCCCGTCATCGTGCTCTTTTTCGAGAGCCGCGGCCTGACGCTGTCGGAGGTTCTGCTGCTGCAGGCCTGGTTCGCGGTGCTCGTGCTGGTGTTCGAAGTGCCCTCCGGCTATCTCGCGGATCTCCTCGGCCGCAAGCGGACCTTGGTTGTCGGCGCCCTGTTCGGTGGCGTCGGTCATGCCGTGCTGCTCTTCGCCGAAGGGTTCTGGCAGCTGGCGATCTTCGAGGCGTGCCTCGCCGTCGGCTTCAGCCTGATGTCGGGGGCCAACCTCGCCCTGCTCTACGACACGGAACTCGCGCTGCGGGACACCGCCGGCCGGCGGCCCCGAGTCCCCAGGGCCGTCGGTCGGCTGTTCTTCATCCGCAACCTGTCCGAAGCGCTCGGAGCGTTCGCGTGCAGCCTGCTTCTGCTGTGGTCGATGGAGGCGGCCATGTACGCGCAGGTGGCGTCGGCCTGGGTCGCGTTCGCGCTCACCTTCGGTCTCGTCGAGCCGCCGCGCGAACGACTGCGGCACGACAGCCACGCCGGGAACCTCCGGGCCGTGCTGCGGCACCTCGTGGTGGACGATCGGATCCTGCGACTGACGTTCCTGGCGCTCTGCCTGTGGCCGTTGACGACCATGTTCGCCACCTGGCTCCTGCAGAAGCACTGGGAGGGCCAGGAGATCGATGTGCTCTGGTTCGGCTGCCTGTGGGGCGGGCTCACGCTCGTCGCCGCGGCGGCCGGAAAGTATGCGCTCGCGCTCGAGGTTCGCCTCGGGGCCACGGCGATGCTGCTGCTCGTCGGCTTCGCACCGGTCCTCGGCTACCTTGGCCTCGGCGGGCTCGGCGCTGTCGGAGGCGTGCTGGCGAGCACCGTGTTCTTCGCCTGCCGCGGTCTCGGCGACGTCGTGCTGCGCCAGGCGCTCAACAAGCGCGTGCCGAGCAGTTTCCGGGCCACCGCCAATTCGTTCGCGAGCCTCGGCTTTCGCGGGGGCTTTGCGCTCACCGCGCCCGTCGTGGGCGCCGTGCTGGACCTGTGGGGCATGGGAACGACATTTCTGTTGCTGGCGCTCGGCAGCCTCGGCATCTGTGTCGCCCTGCTGCTACCGCTGGCGGTGGCCGTAGGGGGTTGCGGCCGGCCACGCCGGCGGATTCGGTGGCCCGGCTCTAAGAGCCCAGCCACTCCAGCCACCAGCCGTGCGGCGACGCCCTGGCCAGCAGTTCCGCCGCCGTCGCCGAGCCGTCCCAGTAGCGCGTGAGAGTCAGTTCCATGTCGTCGGCGCCCTCCAGGGCGACCCGCCAGATCGGCCGGCGTCTGCTCGCATCAACGAGCGCTGCCTCCACGTTTTCGCGGGTGCGACGCGGAAACTGGTAGAGCGCGACGGTCGTAAAGACCGTCAGCGCTTCCTCTTCAGGTGCGGCGTCCAGGAGCCCGGGCAGCAGTTCGCCGGCATCGCCCCGGAGCAGTCGTACCGGATACCGTGCGAGTTCCTGCGCCGCGTCGAGCAGCCGCCGATGCCGCTCGACATGCTCCGGCCAGATGAGGGCCCGGAGCCACAGGACGGCGTCCGGGTCCTGCGCGTCGATGGGGTTCAGGTCCACACCGATGCGTCCGCCCACCGGAATGCGGTCCGCGATCTTCGGCACCGCATCGCCGCGCAACTCCGCCTCGAGCTGCACCGGCGCCTCGGCATCGCCCCAACGCTGGACCTCCCGACCGGAACGAAGGTAGCGGACGCCATAGCGGTCGAAGTTCAGGTTGAGGCCCGCGCTCGCACCGAGATCGATCAGGGACAACCGGCCTTCCGCCTCGTTCGCGACTCGGGAGAAGGCGGGCAGGAGACAGGTGCAACGGCGCACGACATTGGTCTGCGTGCGTCGCGTGCGTATCAGTTCGACCAGCGCATCGCGGTGTTCGCGACAGAAGTCCCGAAACGCCCCGGCGGCCGGTGCCAGCGGTCGCGGTGCGCCGGAGACGATCGGATAGTGCTGCCCGAGCGCATGCTCGGCCCCGCGCAGCAGCAGGTACTGGACGGCGCCGAACAGCATGTTGGGGGGCGGCTGGCGCGGGCGTGTTCGCGCCGCGATCGCCAGCAGCTCGGGATCCTCGGAGACGGCGTAGGCGAGTTCGGCGTACAGCGGCGACGACAGCTCCATCGCCTCCACCCGCGCGAACCGGTGAAACAGCGCGCTCAGACGCTCCGGCGTCAGCCCTTCGGACGACATGTCGGCGCGCGGCGCAGCGGCGTGGTCAGAACAACGCGACCGGATTCACCGGCGAACCCGTCCCGCGCTTGATCCGCAACGGCGCCAGGGTGAAGAAGAACTCCCAGCGTCCGTGCTCGGCGCAGGCCGCGACCAAGGCGTCGAGGCGCAGGTTGTCCAGCAGATGCAACCCGATCGCCACGATGCCGCACTGGTGAATGGGCATGGGCCAGCGTTCCGTGTCCGCGTTGGGCATGGCGTCCGAGACCCCGTCCGAGCCGAGCACGGCGACGCGCCGCTCGTGCAGCCAGGAAACCGCCCGCGCGTCGAGACCGGCGAGGCCGTCGAGCGGGGACCAGGCACCCAGCGCCTGCCGTCTGGTATCCCGGCCGGTGGCAATGAGCAGGATGTCGCCCTCGCCCGCTCGCACGCCCTGGGTCTCCTCCGCGGCCTCGAGATCCTCCAGCGAGATGCGCTCACCGATCTCGAGCCAGTCGACGCCCTTCAGGCGCGGGATGTCGAGCAGTACGCCGCGCCCGGAAATGCCGTCCCGGGCCGCCATGATGCTGTTCCTGCGGGCGCCCGTGCTCTTCACGTCGCTCGCGCTGAAACCGTTGTACATCGTCTCGTTGACGAAGACGTGGCACAGCGCGTCGATGTGTGACACGGCCATCCCGTGGAACGCGACGCCGATGAAGTCCATGGCGGATTCCATCCCCGGGATCCCGGTCTCCGTGCAGGCATCGCCGGCGACCACCATCATGTGCTGGGCTGGCCGGGGATTGTCGGGCGCCGGACGCGTCGGAAACTCGAGGGCACAACTCACGGCGACGCCGCTGTCGACCAGGCGCGCGGCCGCGGCCACCTTGTCGGGCGTGATGTAGTTGAGCGCCCCGCGCTCGTCGTCCGCACCCCACCTGCCCCAGTTCTTGACCGACTCGAACAGTTCCTCGAGCTCGGCAGTCGTGGGCAGGGATCGATCATCCTCGGCCGGCAGCGTCATGACGGTTCCCCCGCTGTTTTGCCTGGATATTATCCCAACCTCCCGCGGGCCCTCGGCCGCCGCACCGGTTGCCACGCGATCCGCGAACGGGCATCGTGAGCCGATGCACCAATCGATCACGATTCCCGGCCCCGCCGGCGCCCTGGAAGCATCTGTCGAGGCCGGTGGCGGCGAACGGTGGGCGATCCTTTGCCATCCACATCCGCTCTACGGCGGCAGCATGCAGGACGCGGTCCTCGACACGGCCGCCGCCGTGCTGGCGGAACAGGACATCGGCACCGTCCGATTCAACTTCCGCGGCGTCGGCGGCAGCGACGGGCGGTACGACGAGGGGCTCGGCGAGACGGACGACCTGGTGGCGGTGAGCGACTGGCTGGACCTCGAGTACGCGCCCGGCGAGCTGTGGCTGGGCGGTTATTCCTTCGGCTCCAGCGTGGTCTGGCGCGCCCGCGGCCGGATACCCGAGGTGCGTCGCGTCCTGTTGATCGCTCCACCCGTCGGCGTCATGGACTTCGGACCCGCCGACGACACGGACGCAGCCGCGGTGACCATCGTGGCCGGCACGCAGGATTCGTTCGTCGACCTGGACACGCTGGAACGGTGGTCTGGCGGGCCTTTCGATGTGCGTACCGTGGACGGCGCAGACCACTTCTTCGGTGGACAATTGCACGCCCTTGCCGAGGTCCTCCGCGAGTCGTGACGCCTCCCGCCAGCGCTCCCCCTTGCGGACCGCAGGCACCGAGCCGGTGATACCATCCGCGCTCCCCGCCGGAGATCCCAATGAGAGACGTAGCAGGCAAGGTGGCGTTCGTCACCGGCGCCGCCAGCGGCATGGGCCTCGCGATGGCGCGATCCTTCGCGGCGGCCGGCATGCAGGTCGCCCTGGCCGACATCGAGGAGGATGCTCTGCAGCGCGCGCACGCCTCGTTCGGGCCGAGTAACGCCGACACCATCGCCCTGCCGCTCGACGTCACGGACCGCGATGCCATGGCGGAGGCCGCCGACCGTACCGAGGCGGCGTTCGGAAAGATCCACGTGCTCTGCAACAACGCGGGGGTGGCCGTCAGCGCCTCGTTCGCCGACATGGGCTACGAGGACTGGGACTGGGTACTCGGCGTCAACCTGCAGGGCGTGATCAACGGCGTGGCGACGTTCCTGCCGCGCATCGCCGCCCACGGCGAGGGCGGCCACGTCGTCAATACGGCCTCCGTGGCCGGCCTGCTGGCGTTCGGACGTGCCGGCATCTACAACACCTCGAAGTTCGCCGTGCTCGGCATGTCAGAGGCCATGCGGGCGGACCTGGCGGAACAGGACATCGGGGTCTCGGCGCTGTGCCCCGGTTTCGTCAACACGAACATATTCCAATCCGGCCGCAACAGGCCCGCCGCGCTGCAGGCCGCGACGGATGCCACCAACATCGACCCGGAGGATCCGCGGCTCGCCCCGGAGATGCGGGAGGCACTGCTGGCAACCGAGTTGCTCGAACCGGATGTCGTCGGCGACATGGTCCTGCACGCCATCCGGGAGAACGAGGCGTTCATCTTCACGCACCCGAAATTCGAACCGATGGTCGGCGCGCGCCACGGCGAGCTCGTCGCCTCCTTCGAGCGCTGGCGCGCCTATCGCGAGCGCCACGGCATCTGAATCACTCGCCGGTACGTGTCCGTCACGCCCCGGCCCACCAGGAGAAGCAGGCATGAAGGACGTAGCGGGCAAGGTGGCGTTCGTCACCGGGGCGGCGAGCGGCATGGGGCTGACGATGGCGCGGTCGTTCGCCGCCGCCGGCATGAAGGTCGTTCTGGCGGACATCGAGGAAGAGGCACTCGCCCAGGCCCGGGCTTCGTTCGGTCCGACCAACGCCGACGTCATCGCGATCCGGGTCGACGTTACGGATCGCGATGCCATGGCGGCCGCGGCCGACCGGACCGAAGCAGCGTTCGGCAAGGTCCACGTGGTGTGCAACAACGCCGGCGTCGCCGTCAGCGGGTCCATTGCCGACATGGCGTACACCGACTGGGACTGGGTCGTCGGCGTGAACCTGGATGGCGTCGTGAACGGTGTGCAGACCTTCCTGCCGCGAATTCTGGCCCATGGCGAGGGCGGCCACATCGTCAACACCGCCTCCCTGGCGGGGCTCCTGCCGTTTGCCGGGCTCGGCGTCTACAACACCACCAAGTTCGCGGTGGTCGGCATGTCCGAGGCCCTGCGCGCCGACCTCGCGGAACGGAACGTGGGTGTCTCCGTGCTGTGTCCGGGTGTCGTCAACACCAACATCTTCGATTCCGGCCGCAATCGTCCCGAGGCGCTGCAGTCGGACACCGATACGGCAGCGATATCCATGCCCGGCCCCGACGCCGAGGAGATTCAGGCGCGCCTCCGGGAAGCACTGACGACCATTCTCGAACCCGACGTCGTCGGCGACATGGTCCTGCATGCCATCCAGCAGGACGAGGCGTACATATTCACGCACCCCGAGTTCGAGGAGGCCGTGAACGCCCGCCAGCAGGAGGTCGCCGCTTCGTTCGCTCGTTGGCAGGCGTACCGGGAACAGGAAGGCATCTGACAGCGGCCCGAGCCCGGCATGAAGGACGTTGCGGGCAAGGCGGCCTTCGTCACAGGCGGCGCGAGCGGCATCGGACTGGGGATGGTCCGTGCGCTCGCATCGGCCGGTATGCGCGTGGCCGTTGCGGACATCGAGGAGGAGGCGCTGGAACGCGCCCGGGTCTCGCTGGCATCCACGGGCGCCAACGTATTCGCGTTGCGCCTTGACGTGACCGATCGCGCCGCCATGGCGGAGGCCGCGGAGCGGACCGAGCAGGCCTTCGGCAAGGTCCACGTGCTCTGCAATAACGCCGGCGTCTTCGTGAGCGGATCCACCGTCCGGATGCGCTACGCCGACTGGGACTGGGTGCTCGGGGTCAACGTGCGGGGCGTCGTGAACGGCGTGCAGGCGTTCCTGCCCCGTATCGCGTCGCATGGCGAGGGTGGCCACATCGTCAACACGGCCTCGATGGCGGGACTGTGGTCCGGTCGTGGCGGCCTCGTGTACAACACCTCCAAGTTCGCCGTCGTCGGACTCTCCGAAGCCATGCGCGCGGATCTCGAGGACCGCAACATCGGCGTGTCCGTGCTGTGCCCGGGGGTGGTCGACACCAACATCTTCGAGTCCGGACGCAATCGCCCCGAAAGCCTCGCATGGAACAAACGATGACGGGAGCGCAGCGACCGGCGGCGGTCGTTCCATGCGAGGTCGGTGTGGCTGGGCCGGAGGCGGAGCCGGCGTGCAGCGGTAGCGAAACGCCGGACCGGCTTTGGGGCGCTGCAGTCGGACACGGACACCGCTGCGCTGGCCTTCCTGCGCAAGTTGCCGGAGGGCGAGCGGGAAGCGCGCCGGCAGGAGTTCATGGCGAGCGCCATCCTGCCCGACACCGTCGGCGAGATGGTGTTGCGGGGCATCCGCGAGAACGCGGCCTGGATCTTCACGCATCCCGACCTCGAGTCGACGGTCACGGCTCGCCATGCGGACATCGCGGCCTCCCTCGGCAGGTGGCGACAATGTCGCGAGAAGCACGCCATTTGACGGCAACCTTCCGACCCGGCGCGTTCCTCCCGGCACCCGACGGCACCGAGATCGACCCGTTCCTCAATCCGGCGGACGACGGACGCGACGGTCCCGTGCCGAACCTCCCGGAAGATGTCAGCGTGGCCGCCGGCCGCATCCGACCCGGGGTGACATCGGCCATCCATGTCCACCCCGTGGTGACGCAGATCACCTACGTCGTCTCCGGGCGCCTGACCGTGCGGACGCGCAGACCCGGGGCGACCGAGCCGTACGCGCTCGTGGCCGAAGCCGGCGAGGCCGTACTCACGGAACCCGGCAATCCCGTGCAGTTTGGCAACGCGACTCGCACAGACGTGCACGTGCTCTACATCGCATCGCCAGGTTACGTCAGCGTGCGCGAGGACGGGCGGACCGTCTATGACGACGGGGTGTTGCTCGACGACTGGTCCGAGTCGCTGCCGGACCCGGAAAGCGCACGCGCATCGCGCGCCGAAGCGCTCCGCAGGTTAAGCGAACGCAGGGGTTGACCCCGCGCGGAGCGCCGCTCAGCAGATCCCGATCAGGGCGTCGAGCACCTCGTTCGGGCGCTCGCTCAGCATCGCGTGCCCACACCCCCTGAGCCGCACGACGCGCGCGTGCGGCAACGCGCCCGCCACGTCGAGGCCGGCCTTCATCGGCGTCATGCGATCAGCGCCTCCGGCGATCACGAGGGACGGGGCGCGCACCTGCCCGGCCACCGCGGCGGGGTCGAAAGCATTGCAGGCGGCGAGGTCGGCATGGAACACGCCGGGCGCCGAACGCTCGATGAGGCGTTCCCCGGCCGCCAGCATCCAGACTCCCGGATTGCCGTTTCCGCCCAGCGTACCGCGCGGGCTATGGCTCCAGGCATTGGCCATCTCGATGGCCGCATGGTCGTCGTCCGCGGCCGCATCGAGCAGCATGTCGGTGACGGGCATCGGGACCGACGTACCGAGGAGCGCGAGGGCGCGACAGCGCTCCGCATGGTCCACGGCGAAACGATAGGCCACGAGCGAGCCCATGCTGTGCCCGACGATCGCCGCCGTATCGACGTCCAGCACCGCGCACACGGAGTGGAGCCAGTCGCTCATCGCCTCGATGCGCGCCAGCGGCGGGCCTTCCGAGCGCCCGTGCCCGGGGAGGTCCACGGCGAGCACGCGATACCCCTGGCGGGCGAAATACCGACTCGGCAACACCCAGACGGTGTGGTCCATGCCCGCCCCGTGGACGAACATCACGGTAGGCGCGTCCCTGCCGGCACGGCCCGTGCCCGTTCCCGCGAATGCCTGCCGGCCATCGACCGGGAACCTCATCGCTGCGACCTCCTGAGCGCACCGCTCAGGTCGTCGATCAGGTCGGCCGGATCCTCCAGTCCGACGGACAGCCGCACCAGACCCTCCCCGATCCCCGCGGCCGCGAGCGCGTCCGCGTCCATCCGATGGTGCGTGGTGCTCGCGGGATGAATGACCAGGGACTTCGCGTCCCCGACGTTGGCGAGGTGCGAGAACAGGTTCAGGCTTTCGATGAACTTCCGACCCGCCGGACGGCCTCCCTTGATCTCGAAACCGAATACGGCGCCGGCGCCACGCGGCAGAAGCTCCCTCGCCAACTGGTGGTCGGGATGGCCTTCGATGTCGGGATAGCCCACCGACTCCACCGCCGCGTGTCCGGCCAGGAAGCTGGCGACCTGCCGCGCGTTGTCGACATGCCGCTGCATCCTGAGCGGCAGCGTCTCGAGCCCCTGCAGGATGTGGAACGCCGTGGTGGGCGCCATGCAGGCGCCGAAGTCCCGGATGCCCTCCTTGCGCGCCCGGGTGATGAACGCCTGCGGCCCGAATTCCTCGGCGAACACGAGATCGTGAAACCCCTCGTACGGCTCGGCCAGCGTTGGATACCGGCCGGAGCCTTCCCAGTCGAAGGTACCGCCGTCCACCACCAGGCCACCGATGACCACGCCGTGCCCGCTCAGGAACTTGGTCGCCGAGTGGAAGACGATGTCGGCCCCGAAATCGAACGGCCGGCACAGCCAGGGCGTGGTGAACGTGGAGTCGATCATCAACGCGATACCCGCGTCGTGAGCCACCTCGGCGACCACCGGAATGTTCAGCACCTCGAGTCCCGGGTTACCCAGGATCTCACCGAAGAGCAGTTTGGTCTCCGGCCGGATCGCCGCGCGGAAGGCGTCCGGCGAACGCGGATCGACAAAGGTGGTCTCGATGCCGAAACGCGGCAGGGTGTACTCCAGCAGGTTGTGCGAACCGCCGTACAGGGACCGCGAGGCCACGATGTGATCCTCGGCGGAGCAGACCGTCGCGATGGCGAGGTGCATGGCGGCCTGCCCGCTCGCCGTCGCGATCGCGCCGACACCGCCTTCGAGGGCGCTGATGCGCTCTTCCAGCACCGCATTGGTGGGGTTCGACAACCTCGAATAGACGTGGCCGGCACGTTCGATGTTGAACAGCCCCACCGCATGGTCGGTGTCGGGGAACACGAACGAGGCGCTCTGGTAGATGGGCGTCGCCCGCGCCCCGGTGGCGGGATCCGGCACCTGGCCCGCGTGCAACGTCAAGGTGTCGAAACCGGTCCGTCGGGGCGCCCTGTGCGTCTTGTCGGTCATCACGGTCCTCGCGTCGAGCGTTGGCGCGATGGTACCCGACAAGTGTTCCGGGCCGGCATGGCCCAGGCGCCACATCCGGCGTCGCGCCCGGGCTTGCCGTCTTGCCGTTCCCGACGCGCGGCTGATAGTCTGACCCCATGTACGAGACGCACTACCCGGTCCGGGCGGACCTCAGGGACAAGCATGCCGAGGCCTGGCGCCTGATCGCCCGGCCCGGTCCTTTCTGGAACGCCGAGGCGCGCGTGCAGATGGTGCACGAAGCCCGCGCGGCGCTGTCGTGCGATCTCTGCCGCAGACGCAAGGATGCGCTGTCGCCGAACCTCGTACGGGGAACGCACGACGCGGCCAGTGCCCTGCCCGCGGCCGTGATCGACATGATCCATCGCGTCCGCACAGACCCGGCGCGCATGACGAAATCCGTCTTCGACAGCGTGCTCGACGCGGGTATCCCGGCGGCAAGCTACCTGGAAGCCGTGTCGGTGGTATGCACGTCTGTCATCGTCGACACCTTCCACCACGCGCTCGGCCTCGATGCCCCCGCGACGCTGCCGCCGGCACCCGGCGAGCCGACGGGCCAGGAACCGCCGCAGGTGGAAGATGCCGGAGCGTGGGTTCCGCTGACCTCGGTCGAGGTGGCGGACGGCACGTTCGGACTGCCGCGCGCGCCCAATATCGGCCGTGCCATGGGCCTCGTACCCAGTGCGGTGGCGCTCTTCTTCCTGACTTTCCGCAGCCACTACGCGTTGCGGGACATTCCGCTGGACATCAGCCAGGCCCAGGCGGAGTTCGTCGCCTCGCGCGTCTCTGCGCTCAACGAGTGCTTCTACTGAACCACCGCGCACACCATGCTGCTCCGGGCGAGCGGCGAGCGAGACAACCAGGACTACGATCTCTCGGCGGTCACCGATGAGCATGCGGACTCCGGCGTACCGCACTCCGCGACGATCCGCGCCCTGACCGAGGCGGCCGTGGGCGGCCGCTGGCAGGAACTGAGCGCGTTGCGGGACAACGCCAGCGCCGTCATGGGCGAGCAGGCCATGGTGGACGTGCTGACCGTCGCCTCGGGTTTCAACGGCATCGCGCGGGTCGCGGATGCCACGGGCATCCCGCTCGATGACAGGGCGCGGACCGCCACCGAGGAAATGCGATCCGCGCTGGGCATCGACCGATTCAACTACGCGCAGAAGAGCGCGCGGTACGATCCTGTGCCGGAGATGCGTCAGGCCTTGACGTAGCCGCAGCGCCCGGCCCGCGATGAACACCCGTTGGACAGTACCCCGTCGGCGCGGTCGCGGGGCACGAGGTGTCGCTCACCCCAGGGCGTGACGAAGCCCCGCCGCGAGGTGCGCATGGCGGAATGTGAAGCCGCTTGCCAACGCCTTGGCCGGCAACACGCGCTGACCGCCAAACAGCAGTTCGCGCGCAAAGTCACCGAGTACGCACGTCACCGGCGCCCGCGGCACGCGGAGGAACGCCGGCCGCCGCAGCACGGCCGCGAGCGTCCGGGCGAACTCCGCGTTTGCGACGGGGTTGGGCGCCGTCGCGTTGACCGGCCCGGACAGGGACGCCTCGCCCGCGACGTGCCCGATGAGCCGCACGAGGTCGTCGCCTTCGATCCACGACATCCAGTGCTCTCCGGCTCCGAACGGGCCGCCCATGCCGAGTCGGAAGGGCAAGAGCAACCGTTGCAGGAAGCCGCCCTCCCGGGCGAGGACGGGGCCGATCCTGAGGTGCACCACGCGTACCCCATGGGCTGCCGCCGGATCCGCAGCAGCTTCCGCGTCCGCGCAGACACGGTGGCTGAAGCAGTCCCTGGCGTCGCCCATCTCGTCGAGGGGCTCGTCACCGCGCATGCCATACCACCCGACGGCCGACGCATTGATCCAGACGTGCGGCTTCACCTCGAGCCTCTCGATCAACGCGAGGAGCCGTGCGGACACCTCCGGGCGCGACCGGAGGATCCGCGCGCGGCGCCCGGCGGTCCAAGGCCCGCCCGCGACCGGCTCGCCCGCCAGGTGGACAACCACGTCGAACCTCTCTCCCGTATCGATCTCCTCGAGCCCCGTCACGACGCGCACGTCGCCACCGAAGCGGGCCCGCTTCGCGTCGCGGCTGAGCACCGTGACCGTCGCGTCGGCAAGTGCCTCGACCAGCCGGCGACCGACGAGGCCCGTGCCTCCGGTCACGAGCCATCGCGCGCCAGCACCGGTTTCGAGGCGCGGCGCCGGCTTCATCCCCGTGCCCCGCCCGTGCCCGGACGCAAGGCGCGCACCACGCGCGAACCCATGCTGATGAGGGCGATCAGGCTCGTTTTCGGCAGCGTGAGCATCTGCTCGTACCAACTGTTCATGGTATCGACAAAGGCCATCATGTCCGCGAGGCGCGTCATCGCGGTGCCGCCGACATTCGGGTCCGCCTCCGCGGCCGCCACGCACTCCCGCAGCGCGATCCGCGCCGGATCTATTTCGCGGGCCTTGCGACCTTCCGCAATCCGTTTGACGACTTCCCAGAGGTCGGTCTCCGCCTCGAAGTGATCCCGGCGGTCGCCACGCAGCGGGACTCGACGAATCAGCTTCCAGCCGACGAGTTCGCGCAGGGAGTTGCTCACCCCCGAGCGGGCGATACCGAGACGCTCCGAGATCTCCTCCGCCGCCAGCGGATGGTCCGACAGGTACAGCAGCGCGTGCACTTGTGCGATGGAACGGTTTACACCCCAATGGCTGCCCATGTCGCCCCAATGCAGGATGAACTTCTCGACGGCTTCCGGCAGGGGGTCGCCGGTCGTCGTGGCGGACTGCGGCGTATCGCCCGTCGTACGGTCTTCCATGTTTCCCTCTATAACGAAGATGTTGATATTTCAGTCACAACAGAAATATCCGCGCATTCCATGACGAAAGCAAGCGTCGCGCACAATGCACGGATAGCTCGGACGACGCCGCCGGATCAGGCCGGCGTCCGTTCCGTAATCATGAAGCTCCCCGTGGCTTCCGCCACGACCGAGTCGTCGTCGGCCCGGACGACCTTGCCCTCGACGACAGCCAGACGTCCCTTGCGTCTCTGCAGCCGCCCTTCCAGACGAATCGGCGTACCCACCGGCAGGGGTTGCCGGTAACGGACTTCCGCCCTGGCGGTGAAGCACTGCTCGCCCTGCAGGTATACCCAATTCGCCATCACATCATCGAGCAGACTGAACAGGATGCCGCCGTGGGTGACCCCGTCGTATCCGGCGTGGCTGGTCGTGGGGACGAACTCGGCGCGGCAAACGCCCTCTTCCAGCCGAAAGGCCACGTGCAGCCCGTCCGGATTGCCCGGCCCGCAGACGAAGCAACGGTTGGCGGGGGATTCGAGGGACATGGGCGCGCTATCATAGCGCGGTGCTTCCCATCGCCGACATCCAGGCGCGCCTCTCCGCGTACGCACCGCAACGTTTCTCGACCGGGCTCGAGACGCGACAGGCGGCCGTCGCCGTGGTGCTGCGTGAACGGGGTGCCGACACGGAAGTACTCTTCATCAAGCGCGCCGTAAAGGAAGGGGATCCCTGGTCCGGCGACATGGCGTTTCCCGGCGGGCACCGGGAGCCGGCGGACACAGACCTGATGGCCGCCGCGATGCGCGAGACGGCCGAGGAGATCGGCCTCGTCATCGAGCCTTCCGACCTCATCGGAGCACTGTCGCAACAGCGTCCCGCGCGCAACGCACGCCGCACGGACTTGCTGGTCGCGCCCTACGTCTTCGCGATTGACGGGGATCCCGACTTCGAGCTCAGCCACGAGGTGGCCGAGGTCGTCTGGACCCGGCTCGCGCCCATGCACACTGGAGACAATCGCACCACGGAGCACCGCTCCATCGGTGGCACGCCGATCCCCTTCCCCGGCTATCGACTCGGTGCACGCCACTTCGTGTGGGGCCTGACCTACCGCATGATGCAGACCTTCTTCGAAGCGCTCGACCCGAACTTCGTGCGCCGCGACTGAGGGATTCCGCCTGCTCGCAACGGACTCCGCGCCGAGGGCGGCCGCCGTCAGCCGAAGACCCCGTGCGCCAGACTCTCCGACCGCTCCGGCAAGTCGTAGTAGTCGGCGATCGCGAGCCCCGCCGCCACGCTCGTGAAGGGATCGTGCTCCACCACCCGCCCGGGGAAGCGCTCGTCCAGGATGCGCCGCACCGCCGGAATCTGGGACGACCCGCCGGTACGCAGCACCATGTCGAAGTCTTCGGGCGCCATGTCGGCACCCCGGACGGTCGCATCTACCGCACGCTCGACCTCGTTCAGCATGTCGGCGATCAGCGCCTCGAAGTCCGTTCGCGTCAGCCGCGCTTCGACATCGATCTCCGGGATGTCGAGGACCGCTTCGTCTGCCTCGGACAACTCCGCCTTGAACGCCTTGATGGCCTGAAAGACGAGGTAGCCGTGGTTCTGCTGGATCAGCTCGCGCAGCCGTCGAAACTTGAGGCGCGCC
This sequence comes from Candidatus Azotimanducaceae bacterium, assembly GCA_965248075.1. Classification (GTDB taxonomy): domain Bacteria; phylum Pseudomonadota; class Gammaproteobacteria; order Pseudomonadales; family Azotimanducaceae; genus VXNE01. The sequence goes on from CBDFIL010000003.1 coordinate 255,502, forward strand.
GGGCCTCCAGCCTGGATGCACGACTGTACGGCCGTCGTGTAACGGTTCTGGTTCAGAAGATAGGTCACCGGCCAGTTCAGCAGAAACTCCTCGTAGTCCTCGAACGGGAAAGGTGTATCGATTTCCCGCGTGGCGCCGCGCCGCCGCCATCGCTCGCCCTGGCCCAGGAGCGGAAACAGCAGTTCCCGGAAGACGCAACGGTCGATGTGATCGCCACCGAGCGCGACGCCGTGGGTGGCGACCACCCGGAAGCCGGCGCCCCCCGCGGCCCGCGCCAGGACGCAGAAGTCCAGCGTGCCACCACCGAAATCCACCGTGAGCACACGGTCTGCCACCGCCCCGCGTCCGTGCAGAAAGCTGACGGCGGCGGCAATCGGCTCCGGGACCATGCGGCATCGTTCGATTCCCGCAAACCGGCAGGCCTCCCCCAGCCGTGTCAGGGCCAGCGTGTCCCGATGCTCCGCGCGCCCTTCGAAGTGGACCGGATGTCCCACGCAGGCCGCGTTCGCGACGCCGGCTTCGGCGTCGAGGGTTCGCGCGATGCGGAGCAGGATCGGAGTGATCAGCGCCACCAGCCGAAAGGGGTGATCGAAGACCATGAGCCGTCTGATGTCGGGGTTGCCGAGGAGCCGCTTCGTGCCGTGGAACAGCCTGCCGCGCAGTCCGGTGTCCAGGGCCGGCGCGCCGTAGATCTTCTGCACCAGCATGTCCGGCGGCGCCCGTCCGCCCGTGTCTCCGCCGAGCGCCAGCACCGCCTCGCCGATGACTTCCGGCACGAGTTCCACCTGTCGCCCGGTGTTGTCGGCGACATAGCGCTCCACGCCGTCGAGACCGGTCGTCGTCTGCAGGTCCCGGTCCAGGTAGGTGGCGGACGGCATGATCGGCGATGCGTGCTCCAGCTCGACGAGGCGCACCGCGGCGCCGTCGAAAACCGCCGCCGCGGAGTTCGTCGTGCCGAAGTCGATACCGATACCTGGGCGCTTCATCGCCATCCGACGTGAAAGCCTCTCATGGGTTGGGGGACCGCAGCGGCCTCGATGCCCGGACGCAAATGGCAGCGCCGCGCAGGACGGTCCTGTTGGTCGGACGGGGGAACCGGGCGAGGGTCCGTGCCGCGAATCAGCCGAGCGTCACCAACGGTTCAATGTCGCAGCCGACGCCGGTGCCACCGAGCCCGCAGTAGCCGTTGGGCACCTTGGCCAGGTACTGCTGGTGGTAGTGCTCGGCATAGTAGAACGGCGGCGCGTCCTCGATCTCGGTCGTGATGGGACCATAGCCGGCAGACGTCAATGCTGTTTGGTAGGCATTCCGAGTGTCCTCGGTCGCGCGGCGTTGCGCGGCGTCGAAAACGTGGATCGCCGAGCGATACTGGGTGCCCACGTCATTGCCCTGACGCATGCCCTGGGTCGGATCGTGCCCTTCCCAGAAGAGTTTCAGCAGCTCGGCACACGACACCGCGTCGGGGTCGAACACCACGAGCACGACCTCCGTATGCCCCGTCAGCCCCGAACACACTTCCTCGTAGGCCGGATTCGGGGTGAGCCCCCCTGCATAACCCACCGCCGTGGTAAACACGCCAGAGGTCTGCCAGAACTTCCGTTCGGCGCCCCAGAAGCATCCCATCGCGACGACCAGCTGCCGCATGCCCGCCGGGAACGGCGGCTGCAGGACATGGCCGTTCACGAAGTGCGCCGGCGGGACAGGCACCTCCATGCTGCGCCCGGGCAATGCTTCCTCCGTTCGCGGGAGGCGCGGTCTGTATCTCAACTGCATCCTGGGGATCCTCCGTGGCCGCGATGTTAACAGAGTGGCGCCTGCCAGCGCCGCCCAGACCTCTCGCCACGAGCCGACGGACAAGCGACCCGCGCGGCCCTCGAAAGCGGGCGATCGCGCGGTGTGCGCAGGCAACCCGGCAGCCCGCCAACCCCACACCGGATGAGATACACTCCCGCGATGCGCGCCCTCCTAGTCGCCTCGACCCTGCTTTTTGGCGTCGGCTGTGCCACGGGACCCCTTGCCACCTACGAAGAACTCGCTGCCGCGGTCGTCGCCGGCGAGGACGTCGATATCGCTAAGTTGAGACAGGCGTTTCTGGTTGCCCCGGACTTTCGCGAGCGCGTGGACGCCCTCGGTGCCCTGGAACGGGAAGCGATTGAACTCGTCGACGAGGAGCCGTTACGGCTTGGGCCAATCGGCGCCGCCATCGTCGATCGATACCAGGGGAGCGTCGCCGGTCACTACGCGCTCCTGCGGTTCTACGAGTACGTCGAGCGCGAGGAAGCGGCAGCCGAGCATCGCCGGTGGGTGGCCCGGATCGTGGCGAGCCTCGTCGGCGACGGCACCCGGGAATCGCCCCACTCCGTCCTGTCCGCACCGGAGGCCAATGCCTACCTCGTCGCCACGGGTCGCCAGCCCGTCGGCTCCATCTACCAGACCTCCGAAGAGGCGCCCTTCGTGATGATGGTGGCGGCGAAGCCGCCGGCAGGGCGCCTGCAGAACGTGTTCTTCGATCTCGAGGCCGCCTACCTCTCGGTACGCGACTCCGTCCTCGGGCAATCTCCGGGACAGGAGTTCGGGCCAGGCCGCCTGATCGGCGGGTTGGCACAGCGCGACGATCCCGCCGCCCAGGCTTACATCGGGGCTTTCCTTTCGTCGGAAGACCGCTTCGACGAGGCGATCGACTGGCTCTCGGCCGCCAGCCGCCGGGGCAACCTGATCGCCAACCTGATGCTCGCCAATGTCTATCTGGCCAAGGCCCAGCGCCTGCCGGAGGGAGAAGATCGGGAGGAGGCCCTCGAACGGGTGATGCAGAACTACGTGCACGCCGTGGCCGTCGGTTCCGCCGAGGCGATGTACCGGCTCGGCGAACTGTACCTGGCGGAGTTGTACGGGGCGGAGCTGGCTCCGTCGGGAATTCCCCTGCTGGAACGCGCGGCCCGTCTCGACAACATCGATGCGAACCTCTTCCTGGCCCAGATTCACCTGGTGGGGCAATGGGTCGAGAGGAACTACGACCGCGCGGAGACGTATCTGCTGCGAGCCGCGGCCCTCGACAGCGAGGCCGGCAAGATCCAGTACGCGCGTTTCCTGATGAGCGAGTCCGCCGGCAGGGATTTCACGGACCAGGCCTTCAAGTGGCTGAGAGAGCTCGCCGCAGATCGCACGCTGTGCAAGGAAGCGCCGCCCAACCCGTTCGTACTCTGTCCCGCGGCGGAAGCACGGCTGGTCCTCGGTGAGTTGCACGCCCGGGGCATCCATGTCCGAGCGGGCTACGGACGCGCGCGGAAGTGGTTCAAGTCTGCCGTCGACCTGACGCCCGACCACCCGAGGATCGTCAACGAGGTGGCGTGGCGGCTGACGGTGACCCAGATCGGACGCCTGCGGGACGAGCGCTACGCGCTCGCCATCATGGACCGCATGATGAACCAGGACGAGCGCGCCCGGCGCAACCCGGCCTATCTCGATACGTGGGCCGCGGCACACGCCGCCAACGGCGACTTCGGGCGGGCCGTTGCGCTGCAGAGGGAAGCCCTGGAGGCCGCGAACGAGCAGGAGATGACGGAGGTCATCGAGGAACTGGAGCAGCACCTCGCAGCGTTTCAGGCCGGTGAAACGATCACCGATCCCACCGTACCTTGACCGAACTGGCAGACGCCTACCCCCGGCTCCTCGCGCGAGGCGTGCCGCTCGTCGATCTGCGCTCCCCAGGAGAGTTTGCGCGTGGCGCGTTCCCGGGCGCCGTCAACCTCCCCCTCCTGACGGACGACGAGCGACGGCAGGTCGGGATTCGCTACAAGCAGGCCGGCAGCGATGCCGCAATCGATCTTGGCAACCGGCTGGTCTCCGGGAACCTGAAGGAGTCCCGCGTTCAGGGCTGGCGGGACTTCGTGGGCGAACACCCCGACGCCTTGCTCTACTGCTGGCGCGGTGGCCTGCGCTCCGAGATCGCACAGGCATGGCTCGCGGACGCCGGACTGGCAGTTCCGCGTGTCGCGGGGGGCTACAAGGCACTGCGGGCCTTCTGCATGCAGACGCTGGCCCGGGAGTACGCGTGGGTGGTGCTCGCCGGGCGGCCCGGCTCCGACAAGACCGGCATCCTCGGCGATCTCATACGCCACGTGGATCTCGAGGGGCTCGCCAATCATCGCGGATCCGCATTCGGCCAGCGAGCGACCCCCCAACCCCCGCCCATCGCCTTCGAGAACGCCCTCGCCGTGCGGTTGCTGCAGCTCATTGCGAGCACCGCCCCTGCACCGGACGCGGGCAGCCTCGCCGCCGAGGCAATCAAGGACCGTCTCGCCATCGAGGACGAGAGCCGCACGATCGGTCGGCTCTCCGTACCCGCGCCCATCTTCGAAGGCATGCAGCGTGCCCCCGTGGTGGTCGTGGAAGCGGACCTCGACGCGCGCATCGCGCGCATCCATGCGCAATACGTCGGTACCGACCCCGGTGCGCGCAGCCGGCTCGAGCCGGCGCTCGACAACATCCAGCGACGTCTCGGCGGCGACCGCCACCGCCAGGTGCGCACGCACATGCGCGAAGCCTTCGAGACGGACAGCGCGGAGGCCCACCACAGCTGGATCGGTCTTCTGCTCGACTGGTACTACGATCCCATGTACGACTACCAGTTGGCGCAGAAGCAGGACCGCATCGTGTTCCGCGGCGACCGGAACACCGTTACGGAGTACCTGCGCCGGGCGACAGCATGAAGTCGCCGCCGTGCGCAGTCAGGCGCTCCGGCGCCAGGCGCAACACGACGCGCCCTTCCGCATCGGCCAACAGGCGCCCGCCGGCGGAGCCGAGGTACTTCCGCCGAATGCGCGCCCCCCATTCTGCGACGTCGGTATCGATCACCTCGAATCGCCCCACGCCCTTGACCTGACGGTTGGACATGCGTCGTGGCGTGATCTCCTGCATCTCGACGCAGAACGACCCGCGCGGGTCGTTGCGAATCGCGCGGACGTGGAACTTGTCGACTCCGCTCGTGGTGTAGAAGGCGTCCTCCCACCAGACGAACCAGCACGGCACCATGCGGGGAAAACCCCGGCCGTCGACGAACGCGATGACCGCCGAGGTGGCACGGTCGAGCAGGGCCTTCACCTCGGCGTCCGGAAGTTGCAGGGCGCGACTGCGGCGAACTCCGGAGGTGGCCGACGCGGACTCCCCCGCGCCCGGCCCTCCGGCTCCCGTATCCGACGTGCCGGCGGAAGACTCCGGCGCCGCCTCAGGGCCGGCGCCGCTTTCTCGATTCGTAGTGTTCAAGTGCTCTCTGCACCATGGGCCGGCGGCGCCCTTGCGGCACCTTCAGCGCGTAGTCTGGATCCCGCTCCGCGTGCGCCGACAGCATGTGCATCGTGTGGGCGCTCGTGATGTGGGCGTGGAAGCCCTGGCCATCCTGCATCTGGTTGACCGCGAGCTTGATCATGCGCAGCTGAAACGGGTCGTTGCGCGCGATCCGCTCGGCGTACTCGAGCACCTCGGCCTCCAGTCGGTCCGTGGGTACGACGCGGTTGACGAGACCGAGCGCGCCGGCTTCCTCCGCGTCGATGAAGCGGGACTCAAACAGGAACTCCTTCGCCTTGCGCGGATGCACGTCCCAGGGCACGGTGAAGAACTGGAAGTTCGAGGCAAGGAACATGGCGGACTCGCCGGCGAAGACGATATCCATCGCGGACGCCACGATCCAGCCGCCGAATATGCAGTACCCCTGTACGGCGGCGATCGTGGGTTTCGGAACGTTGCGCCAGCGCATGGACTTCTCGACGAACTGCTCGCGCGAGTGATCGAAGTGCCCCCGGAGCCCCTCCTGTAGCGGGCGTTCCTCCCGGTCCGCGAGTTCGTCGGGCGTGCCGAGGTCGTGCCCACCCGAGAAGTGCTCGCCGGCCCCGAACAGCGCGATGACGTGGACATCGCGGTCCGCTCCCGCAGCCGCAAAGGCCGCGTCGAGTTCCTCGAGCAGCCGCCGGCTCTGGGCGTTGCGATAGCGTGGCCGATTGGTCGTGATGCGCGCCACATGGTTGACGACTTGGTAGAGGACATCGCTCATGGACCGCAGTTTGTCGGACTTGCGGCCCGCGCGGCAAGTAGCAGTGGCACCACGGGCAGCTCTGATCAATCAGAGCTGCCCTGGCGAAACTCCCCCTCCCCGGTGATACCGCGCTCCACCAGGGCCTCATACTCCGCGCGCGTCATGCCGAGGAACCGTTGGAACACTTCCAAAGAGTGCTGTCCGAGCATCGGCGCCGGGCGCGTCACGCCGCCGGGCGTGCGGGAGAGAACGGCCGGCAATCCGCTCTGCCACAGCGGCCCCGTCTCCGGGTGCTCGACCTCGACCATGTGGCCGCGCTCCCGCAAGACCGCGTCGTCCACCAGTTCCGCGGCATCGCGCACCGCCGCCGCGGGTACGCCGGCGCTACACAGGGCGCGTTCCAGTTCCGTCTTCTCACGATGCGCCGCGGCTGCGGCAATGGCGGCATCGACCGCTGCCTCGTCGGCCTTGCGCGCCGGTCCGTCCGGCCAGGGGTCATCGGACATGCGGAGCACCTCCCGGCACGCCTGCCACTGTGCGTCGGTCTCGACCGAGATGGCGATCCACTGGTCATCGCCGGCCGTACGGTAGATGCCGTGGGGCGCGTGCAGGGGGTGCCTGTTCCCGGCCGGCCCGCGTATCTCGCCAGTCGCATCGAACTCGAGCCACGCGTCGCCGACGAAGGTGAAGTTCGCTTCCTGCATGGAGAGGTCGATGTATTGCCCCTCTCCCGTGCGGTCGCGGTGCAGGAGCGCCGTCGCCAGGGCGCCGAAACCGTACATGCCGGCCACGGGGTCCGGGTACATCTGCCCGGAGTTCTGCGGGGCCTCGCCCTCGTAGCCGAGCACTGCGGACATCCCCGACGAGGGTTCGATCGTGCCCCCGATGCCGGGGACGTTCGTCCACGGACCGGTCGCGCCGTACGCCGACAGGCTCGCCATGACGAGATCGGGCCGGATGTCGGTCAATTTCCCGTAATCGATGCCCAGCTTCGCCATGACCCGGGGCGAGAAGTTCTCCGCCACGAAATCCACGTGCTCGACCAACCCCTTGAACACCGCAACGCCCTCCGGTTCGGAGAGGTCAAGGGTGATGCCAAGCTTGTTGAGGTTGACCGAGTTGTACATCGGACTGCAGTTCCACGGACGCCGCGCGGTCGGCCGGTTTCTCAAGCCCTTCGGAACGGGATTGCGGAAGCTGCCGCGCCAGCCATCGATGCGGCTGCGGCTCTCGAGCTGGATCACCTCGGCCCCGAGCAGCGCCAGCATTTCCGTGGCGAAGGTACCCGCCCACGCCTGCGTGAGCACGAGCCCCCGGAAGCCGCTCAAGGGACCCTTGCCCGAGGCCGCGACGGACCCTTCCCCGGCGCGCACGGGCTTGACCATGACTGCTTCACGCGACTTGAACCCCGGCACGTCCGCGGCCTCGGCGCCCATCTCGCGTGAGAGCGCCCACGCGCTACGTCCCATGCGCGCCGGCGGTCCGGGAAACCGCGCGCCCTCGGGTGAGCGTGTGAGGAAGCTACGCGCTTCGAACTGCGGGTTGTGGGCCATCTCGTCCATCCGAAAGACCGGCCCCGCGATCACGCGCTCCCGGGCGAGGGCGTCGAACAGGTCCATGCGGGTCCACTGCGCCATCTCCGCATGCACGCGATCGACGAAACGGTCCCGGAACTTGTGCCGCAGGCCGGGCTGCTGCAACTCCTCGTCCTCGCCGAGGTCGGGCAGGCCAAGCACGTCCATCGCCTTTTTCCAGAAGTGCGGACGGGAAATCGGGAGCGCGAAGTAACCGTCGCGAACCGGCACCGGACCGTCGTCCATGCACACGTCCGTGCGGCGGGACCACACGAAGCCTGCGGTCTGCACCCGCAGGGGCGCGGGAGCGAACGTGGCTACCAGCGTGTCGCACTCCGAGATGTCGATCAGCTGCCCGACCTCGTCCCTGGCGAAACGCTCGACCAGTGCACAGACGACGACGCCCCACGCCATCGTTCCGCTCTGGTACGCCGCCTGGTAGCCGCTACCCTTCAGCGGAGCCCCGGACGTGAGGCCGTTGACGGACGCCCACCCCGACCGTGCCGCCGCCGTGAGCTCATTGCCCGGCAGGTCCCGGCGAGCGCCCGTCAGGCCGTGGGGGGTGATCGCGCAGACGATGGCGCGCGGGTACTTGCTGGCGAGATGCGCCGCGTCGAGGCCGCTCGTGACGATCACGTCCGCGGCATCGAGCAACTCGGGGCGCTCCGGCACGGACTCCTTGTTGGCCAGGAAATACCGGGCGGCCACCGAGCGTCCCGCCGCGTCGAAGGGCGGATGACGCCGCAGTTCGTGGCCGCCGGGCGGCTCCACGGCAAGCACGGCGGCGCCGAAGTCCGCGAGCAGCCGCGAGCACCAGGCCGTGGACGCGCGCGTGCCGACATCGACGACACGGATTCCGGACAGCGTGAACATCGGACCGATGATACCGTGCGCGTCTGCTGCAAGGCCGTGCGACGCGGGGAGGGGCCTGGAGATGGTTCGGCAAGACCTCGGACTCACCTGGCGGGAAGACGCCGGCGGACAAGTGACGATCCTGCGCCGGGGCAAGACCGCCGCCACCCTCCGGGGCGATCGTGCGCAGCAGTTCCTGAGCGCCGTACGTGACCGGTCGCAGGGCGCACGCCAGCAACTGATGGCCCGCTGGACGGGTAACTACCGGCAGGGCAATGAACGGCTGGCGAAGGACCATCCACGGAACCGGCCGAGTTGAACGATCTCGCGGATGCCGAACCGGAGCGGCTCAAGGCCCTAGCCCGGGCTAGCCTGGCTAGCCCCATCACGGCATACGATCTGCACACGGGCACCATCGCCTGGCGCCTGTCGGACGAGCTGCGCGATGTCCTGCACGTACTCGAGCCACGCATAGCTGCTGGCCCGCGTCCACTGCGAGTCGCCGTGCCCGCGCAGGTCCGGCGTCATGACGCGGAAACACTGCCGCAGGCGCCGCGCCACCCAGTCCCAACTGTGGCAGTGGTCGTGAATGCCTGCAGGAGCAGCGGGTGGGGCGCGCCGGCGTTGCCCCAGTCCAGATAGTGCAAACGCGGCCGTTGCGAGAAGTAGCTGTGGGAGGTGGGGTTGCCGTAGTCCTGCGTGCGATCGGTCGCCGAAAAAGCGCGCAGTGTGTCGGGTTTCGCGTCCGGGCGGCAAAGTCCCACCTGTGTACAGGGCGCGGGGGAGTCAGGGAGCCGGGGCTTGTGGCAGCTCCGTCTCGCGGGCTACCGTCCGCCGCCGGCGCGTTGGCCCGGCAGGGGGCATGCGACGCGCCCGAACGCCTCCGCGAGCACCCTCGCCATCTCCCGGACGCGGGCCGAGGAACGCAGGTCCGGGTGCATCAGCATCCAGATCTCGCGCCCCCGCAACGGCTCCGCGGATCCGATGCGAACGAGTCCCGGATCCGCATCCCCCACCAGACAGGGCAGCGGACCGACCCCGACTCCCGCCCGGAGCGCCGCGGTCTGCGACGCAAGGTCGTGAGACCGGCCACACACCTGGGCCTTCGGGAAGTCGCGCTGCCGGAGTTCGGTGCGCAACTCACCCGGTGCTTCGAGCTCGATCCACCGCCAAGAGCCATCGCCGTCGGCCGAGACACGCTCGGGCGCACCGTAGGCAGCCATGAACAGGCGACCCACGGCCCGGCCCACCAGGTGTTCCGGAGGGCGGTCCGTGATGAAGAGCCCACAGTCGGCTTCACGGCGGCCCACGTCGGGTCGCTGGCTGTCGGGAACGAACTCGATCTGCACGTCCGGAAAGTCCCCCGCGAAACCTGCGACGGCCGGCATGGCCACGCTCGCCAGCGCATCCGGTACCGCGACGCGCAACGGCCCCGCCATGCGTCCGTCGCTGCCCGAAACGGCGCGTTCGATCGCCGCGATGCGCTCCGCCACGCCCTCGACGCCCTGCAGCACCTCGCGCCCGGCCGGGGTGATGAGGAGGCCGCGCGGACCCCGGTTGAAGAGTTGTACGTCGAGTTGGCGTTCGAAGTGCTCGAGCCGCCGCGTCACCGTCGACGCGTGCACGTCCAACGCCTCGGCCGCACGCCGCACCGAACCGGCCCGCGCGAGCACCGCGAACATCCTGAGGTCGTCCCAATCCAAGTCGTTCATACGCCCGAGAGAGAACAAATACGCAACGCTACGTTGCGTTGTTACCTGATTGCACGCTACGTTACCTAGGGTAACATACTTCCCCAGCAACGAACCCCTCCCCTCGTAGGCTGCGTAGAACCCACCCCCCTCCCTCCCCCGGGTTCTCCAGCCTACTTTTTTTGGGTGTCACTCCAGCGCGCCCCATAGCGGGTCCGTCCAGGCCGGATTCGTCCCCGGGCCAGCCACACCCACGTCTTCTGGAACAACCGCCTCCGCTCGCGTACGCTCCCGGGATTCGTCTGTTCCGGGCGAGGCGAACCGGGTCTGCCAGGGCGTGACACAAGGAGGGCGCATGTCCGACCGATACGACCATCTCACCGTCGAACGGGACGGGCACGTGGCTGTCGTCACCTTCAATCGACCCGCGAAGGCGAACGCGCTGAACCACCCGCACCTCGCCGACATCGAGGCGGTCGCGCTCTCCTTCCGGGATGACCCGGAGACCCGGGCCATCGTGTTCACCGGCGCCGGCAAGCACTTCTCCTCGGGCGCCGACCTGACGGACCCCCCACGTCCTTCCACGGCGGGCATGGTGCAGCGGCGACGAGACATGCGCATGGGCGAACGCGCGGTGCAGGCGCTGCAGGACATCGACCAGATCACCATCGCGGCGTGGAACGGCGCCGCCATGGGCGGCGGCGCCTGCCTGGCCACCGCCCTCGACTTCCGCATCGGCGCCGACGACTGCTTCATGCAGTATCCGGAGATCGACATCGGCGTGAACCTGATGTGGAAGAGCCTGCCCCTGATCACGCATATCGCGGGTCCGTCGCGGGCCAAGCGCCTCGTCGCGGGAGGCGAGCGCGTCCATGCAGACACTCTCCTCGCCTGGGGCGTGCTCGACGAACTCGTCCCGCGTGCGGAACTCTTGGGGCGGGCGCTCGAAGTCGCCGCCTTTTACGCATCGAAGCCCCCTGTCGCCGCGCAGATGATCAAGCGCAGCGTCAACGCCATTGTCTCCGCCCTGGACACCGCGGTCATGCACATGGACGTCGACCAGAATCTGCTGTCCGCCATGACCGAGGATCGCCGGGTCGCCATCGAGGCGTACCTCGCCAAGACCGAACCGAAGTTCACGGGTCACTGACCCGCGACCGACCCACACGACCCGATACCAACGGAGCCTTTGATGACCACCCTGGACACGGGCACGAACGAACTGCTTTGCGAACTCGACGACGGCGTCGCGACCGTCACCCTGAACAAGCCCGACAAGCGCAACGCCCTCGGCGACATCCTGACACCCGCGTTGCGCGCCATACTCCTCACGCTGGAGGACGACCCGCGTTGCGGGGCCGTCGTGATCACCGGAGCGGGACGGGCCTTCTGCGCCGGTGGCGACGTGTCGGGAATGGGCGGCAGCGGCACACGCCCCGCCGATGCGCCGAAGCATTCCCTCGAGGACGGCATCCGCGGCCTGGTACACAAGCAGGAGACGCTGACGCTACGGCTGCACGACCTCGTGAAACCGACCATCGCCGCTCTGCCCGGCCCCGCCGCCGGCGCCGGCCTCTCCATCGCCCTCGCCTGCGACCTGCGCGTCATGGCGGACTCGGCCTTCATTACGACGGCCTTCGCCAACATCGGCCTGTCCGGCGACTACGGGGGCAGCTGGCTGCTCACCCAACTGGTCGGACCGTCGGTCGCCAAGGACCTCTACCTGACCGCCCGCCGGGTCGCTGCCGAGGAGTGCCTGGCGCTCGGCATCGCCAACCGCGTGGTCCCAATCGATGCGCTGCAGGAAGAAGCCCGCGCGCTCGCGCTGCAGATCGCCAACGGCCCGCGCACGGCGCTCCGCTTCATGAAAGAGAACCTGAATCGCGCCGTGACGAACGACTTCCGAACCTGCCTCGCCATGGAAGCCGACCGCCTGGTGCGGGCCGCACAGCACGACGACCATCGCGAGGCCGTGCGCGCGTTCATGGAGAAACGGGCACCGCGGTTCGATCATCCCGCGTGAGGGCTGGCGGAAGGGGCGCAAGGAACGGCAACCCCGGTAGCTTGCGCTCACTGGCATGCGGGGCAAAGACGGTCACGAGAGCACGGCGCGCGCGGCCATGAGACGACGGCAACCGTCGGATTCCCCCAGCCGGCGTCCCGAGTCACAGTGTCGCGCATCGATCGCCCCATGCGTGACACAATGTCTCCACAAGAAGACAATCAGCGTCCTCAGTACCACGTTGTTCAGAGCGAGACGTTTCGTCGATGGTTGCGGAAGCTGGCGGACACCAGGGCCTCGGCGCGAATCGTTGTTCGTATCGATCGCCTGGCCGAGGGGAACTTCGGTGACCACAAGTCCGTCGGCGGAGGAGTTGCGGAACTTCGCGTCAACGTCGGCAAGGGTTATCGCCTTTACTTCACGACTCGCGACCAAGCGGTGGTAGTACTGCTCTGCGGAGGCGACAAGTCGAGCCAGCGGCGGGATATCGCCCGAGCGCAACGGATGGCCAGTGAAATTTGAACAGGAGGCAGCATGACCATTGAACGCTACACCTCATGGGACTCCGCTGATTTTCTGCACGACGATGAAGTCGTCATCGAGTACCTGAAGGCCGCGATCGAAGAGTGCGACGCGGAGTTCTTCGTGAAAGCCGTCGGCAACGTGGCACGGGCACGGGGCATGACCTCCATCGCGCAGGAAACGCAGCTCGGCCGCCAGAGCCTCTACAAGGCGCTATCCGGAGAACGCGACCCGCGCATCGGCACGCTGATGAAGGTACTCGACGCACTGGGCGCCCAACTCACCGTGGTATCGAAGGTCGCGTAACGCCACCGAAACCTTGCTCCCCACATACCCCAACGGAACACACATGGAACAACGACGCATCGGCAACACGGATCTCATGACCTCCGTCATCGGCTTCGGGACCTGGGAAATGAGCACGACGATGTACGGCGACATCGACGTGGACGATGCGAGCCGTGCGGTCAACCTCGCCATCGACCACGGCATCACACTGTTCGATACGGCGGAGGTCTACGGCCCGTTCCACTCCGAAGAACTCCTCGCCAAGGCGCTCGGCGCCCGTCGCAAGGACATCGTGCTCGCGACGAAGGTCGGCTTCCGGTACGACCCGGAGACGCAACGCGTCAACGGTCTGGATTCAACCCGCGACAACGTGATCGCCCGCACCGAGGGTTGCCTCAAGCGGCTCGACACCGACGTCATCGACCTCATGATGATTCACTGGCCGGACCACGATACGCCGCTCGACGAGACCATGGACGCCCTCGAGCGATTGGTCGCGGACGGCAAGATCCGCTACTACGGCGTCTCCAACTTCGACGTCGCCATGCTCGAGGAGTGCCAGAGGCACGGCTCGCTCGCGGTCAACCAGGTGGGCTACCACCTGTTCGACCGGCGCATGGAAGCCCGCGTCCTGCCCTGGTGTCGCGCGAACGATGTCGGCTACATGGCCTACGGTTCCCTCGGCTTCGGTCTCCTGACGGGGGCCTTCACGCCAGAGACGACCTTCGCGGCACACGACTGGCGCCATCGCGGCAACGCCTTCGACCTGCCGCTGTTCGAGCGCGAGCCGTTCCTCGCCGAGATTCGCGTCTGCAACCGCCTGCAGGAACTGGCGGCCGATCACGGCCACTCCGTCGCGCAGTTGGCCCTCGCCTGGGTGATCGGCCATCCGGCGTTGAGCGTCGCGTTGGTCGGCATGCGCAACGAGCACGAGCTGCGGGAGAACGTGGCGGCCGCCGGCTGGCAACTCACCGAGAGCATTCGCGCGGACATCGACCGCGTCTTCGAGGAAGAAGGCGTGCCCACGCATATCGACACCCCGCAGGCCCTGTCTCCGCGGGGTGTGCGCCGGACGGCTTGAGCAACGTTGCAGGAAGGGCTGCCTCGCGGGCAACCCGGCAGCCGGAGCGGTGGACCCTCAGTCGGCGAGCTGCAGCCAATCCATCGGCACGCCCTCCGACTGTCCCGGCGGCTTCACATCGAGCAGCGCCGCGATCGTCGCCGCCAGGTCGACGTGCCGCACCTCGGCAGGCTCGCTACCGACCTCGACACCCCGACCCATCGCGAAGAACGCGGCCTTCATCTCCGGCAACTGCGGCGGGTAGCCGTGGGTGCCGCCGAGTCGCGCGTAGCGGTCCATCAACACGTACGGCGGCACCGTCGTGACCAGCAGGTCGCCGTTGCGGCCCGGCCAGGTCAGGCGGAAGTCCTTCGGCAGCGCATCCGGCCTATAGACGCGGATGTGGTCCACCTCGGCGAGGACCTCCTCCGCCCGCGTGATGTCCTGCGGGTCATCCAGGTAGACACGCGCCACCGCACCGCCGATCGCCAGCGCGTCCACGTCAGCGTCGTCCAGGATCTCCTCGATGTCGATCAACTCCCCGACGGGCGCCATGCCGTGATCGCTGACCAGGATCAGGGTCGTCTCGGACCACGCCTCGCGTTCGTCCAGCGCGGCGATCAGGCGCTGCAGTTCGGCATCCTGGCCCTCCAGCTGGCGCACGACGGCCGGGTGGTCGGGTCCAACGTTGTGACCCACGGAATCCGCCCCGGCCCAGTAGCTCATGATGAGGCGCGGGCGTTCCCCCGACGGCAGGTCGAACCACTCCAGTGTCTGGTCCACCTTCACCGACTCCGGCCTCTGCCCGTCGAAGGGCGCGATCCGGTATCGCGTGCCCTGCCCGCGCCAGTCGCTCTCCGACCCCACCCAGAAGTAGGTGGCGACATCGACGCCCTGGCATTGCGTGGAGATCCACACGGGCTCCGCCTGTATCCAGTCCGCGTCCCGGACGTCGTATCGCGTCCCCTCTTCGAAGAAGATGTTGTCGACGATCCCGTGGGTGTCCGGATAAGTACCCGTGGCCATCGAAACGTGTGACGGAAACGTGTTCGAGGGATAGACGCCCACGAGCGTCCGGCGCACGCCGTCGCGCTCCAGGCGCGCAAGGCCCGGAAACTCCCCCCGGTCCGGATAGTCGTGTCGCAGGCCGTCCCAGGACAGGACGATGACGGTCGTTTCCGCGGCCGCGCACACGGCGAAGGCGCACGCGGCGAGCACGCCGACGATCCATGGACGCATTGGCAAAACCTCCTTGCGGCCCGGGGTGTGCCTCAGGCCTTCTCGATCGCGTAGGTGAAGGACTTGCCATCGATCTCGGCCTGGAACGCGCCGGCGTCGCCGCGGCCGAACTCCACGGCAAGCACCTCGCCGGCGACGTACTCGCCATGTGCCTCGACGGCATCCACCACCTCCGTCGCGCCGCCGTAGACGACCCGGATCCGGTCCGAAACGTCGAGGCCGAGTTCCTTGCGCGACCGCTGGATCCGGTTGACGGCCTCGCGCGCAAATCCCTCGCGGATCAGCGCATCGTCGAGGTCGCATGCCAGGTCGATGGAGATCAGCCGGTCCGAGACCGCGTTGGCGCCGGCCTTCGGCTCGCGGAAGACCTGGATCTCATCGGTGCTGAAGACTTCGCCGTCGAGTGCCACGGTGCCCGTCTCCTGGAAGTCGGCAATCTCCGCCGGCGTCAGCGCCGCGATCCGTTGCTGGAACGCTTTCATGCGTTTGCCGAGACGCTTGCCGAGCACCGGGAAGTTCGGCTTCGCGTACAGCTCGATGTAGCGGCTCTCGTCGCGCTCGTAACGCACCTCTTTCACGTTGAGCTCGGCCCGCACGTAGTCCTCGAGTTCCGCGATCGCCTCGAGCAGGACATCGTCCCGGTGGATGATCGTGAGCGTCCGCAATGGCGTGCGCAGGTTGATCCTCGCCTCCTCCCGCTTGCGGCGGCCGAGCAGCACCACCTGCTGCATCCGCGCCACCGCGTTCTCCAGCCCGGGTTGCATGAGGCTCTCCTCGGGCTCCGGATAGCCGCACAGGTGCACGCTCTGCGGCTTCGGTTCCGCGTCGCCGCCGAGCCGCGCCAGTTCGTGGTACACGTGCTCCGACAGGAATGGCGCGAACGGGGCCATCGCCACCGACAACTCGTGGACGGCGGTGTAGAGCGTGCTGTACGCGGCGATCTTGTCGGCGGTGATGTCTTCGCCCCAGAAGCGTCCCCGGTTCAGCCGGATGTACCAGTTGGTCAGGTCCTCGATGAAGCCGAAGAGCTTGGGCACGACGTTGTACAGCCGATACCCGGCCATCTCCCGGGCGATCTCCGCCTTCATCGTCTGCAGCTTCGAGAGCACCCAGCGATCGAGAATGTTGCCCCCCTGGTGGAAGCCGCGGTCCGGCGCCCAGCCGTCGATGGCCGCATACGTGCGCAGGAAGGCGAAGGCGTTGTACCAGGGCATGAGGGCGCGGCGCGCCATGTCCCGCACGCCCCGGTCCGAGAAGCGCTGATCCTCGCCCCGCACGAGGCCCGAGTTGATGAGGTAGAGCCGCAGTGCGTCCGCCCCGTAGGTCTCCATCAACTCCCCCGGGGGCGTGTAGTTGCGGAGGCTCTTCGACATCTTCTTGCCGTCCTCGGCCATCACCAGGCCGTTGACGATGACGTTGCGGAACGCCGGTTTCCCGTAGAGGGCAGCGGCGAGCACCGTGAGCGTGTAGAACCAGCCGCGGGTCTGGTCGAGACCTTCCGCGATGAACTCCGCCGGGAAACCCTGCTCGAAGACCTTCCGGTTCTCGAACGGGTAGTGCAGCTGCGCATAGGGCATCGAGCCGGACTCGAACCAGCAGTCGAGCACCTCCTCGACGCGGTAGTAGATACCCTCCTCGCCTGCGATCTCGAACGTGAGCGGGTCGACGAACTCGCGGTGCAGGTCGTCCACGCGCTGGCCGGTAAGCCGCTCCAGTTCGTCGATGGAGCCGATGCAGACGCGGTTACCGGTGACGCCATTCTCCCAGATCGGCAGCGGCGTACCCCACACCCGGTTGCGCGAGATGGCCCAGTCCACCGCGCCCTTCAGCCAGTTGCCGAAGCGGCCTTCCTTGATGTGGTCCGGCACCCAGCGAATCCCGTCGTTGACCGCCACGAGATCGTCGATCAGGTCGGTGACCCGCACATACCAGGATGGTACCGCCCGGTAGATGAGCGGCGTGTCCGACCGGTAGCAGAACGGGTAGGCGTGCTCGATGACGTCACGGTCGTAGAGGGCGCCGGAGGTCTTCAGGTAGTCCATGATGTCAGCGTCCGCGTCCTTCACGAACTTGCCCGCGAAGTCCGTGACCTCCTGCGTGAAGACGCCATCCATGCCCACCGGGCACACGAACGCCTCGATGTCGTGGTCCCGCAGCACGCGGTAGTCGTCCTCGCCGAACGCGGGCGCCTGATGCACGAGGCCGGTACCCTCCTCCGTGGTGACGTAGGCGTCCGCCACGACGACGAAGGCGCCCTGTTCCGTCTGGTCCCGGAAGTAGGGGAAAAGCGGTTCGTAGCGGCGCCCGACGAGCGCCGCGCCCTTCACCTCGTCGAGCACTTCGAGGGGGTGGCGCCGGGCGTACGCCGGGACGCGGCCCTTGGCGAGATAGAGCGTCCTGCCGCTGTCCCGATCACGCACCCGGGCGTAGTCGATGTCCGCACCCACGCACACCGCCAGATTCGACGGCAGGGTCCAGGGCGTCGTGGTCCAGGCGGTGAGCCAGGCGTCCTCGTCCGCCAGCTTGAACATCACCGTGATCGCAGGATCCTGCACATCCTGGTAGTTCATGTTGGCTTCGAAGTTCGCCAGCGGGGTCTCGAGCGCCACGGACACCGGCATCACCTTGAAGCCGCGGTATACCAGCCCCTTGTCCCAGAGCTGCTTGACGACCCACCACACGGATTCCATGTACCACGCATCCATGGTCTTGTAATCGTCGTCGAAGTCGACCCAGCGCCCGATGCGGCCGATGATCCCGCGCCACTCGTCCACGTAGCGCTCCACGATCTGCCTGCACTGCGCGTTGTATCCGGCGACACCGAGGCTCTGCAACGCCTGCTGCGCCGACATGCCGAGCTGCTTGTCGATCTCGTGCTCGATCGGCAGGCCGTGGCAGTCCCAGCCGAAGCGGCGCAGCACGTGGCGACCGCGCATCGTCCAGTAGCGCGGCACGATGTCCTTGATGATCGACGCGAGCAAGTTACCGTGATGCGGCAGGCCGGTGGCGAACGGCGGCCCGTCGTAGAAGATGTAGGGCTTCTTGTCCTTGGTGAATTCCAGGGACTGCTTGAAGATGTCGTGCCGCTCCCAGAACGCCAGGATGTCGTGCTCCATCGCAACGAACGAGAAGGACCGGGTCGACTCCGCCGGTTCCGCCATGGGATTCAAGGACCACGTTGGGAGAAGGGCGCGCATTTTAGCGGGGGCGGCGGGGCTGGGCCACAGCCGTGGCCAACGGCGCCGACGTCGGGCGTGCATCGGGGCCCGGCTGACGCCATGGCCGATGCCCCGTATCACCAGAGGCGGACCACTCCGTAGGCGTCAAAAGCCGCGTCGATGGACACGATGACCAGGTTGTGCGACTGCGCCTGCGCGATCAACATTCGGTCGAACGGGTCGCGATGCGGGCCGGGCAACCGACCTGCCCGCTCCGCATCGGCTACGCTGATCGGCAGCTCCTCGAAGCCCTGCTCTGCAATGGTCAACCCGACGTCGACCGCTGCCGGACCGTCCGGCAACTTGCCGAGCCGGTGCTTCGTGGCGATCTCCCAGGCGCAGGCTGGAGAGAGAGTCAAGGCCCCACCTTCCCCCGGGGCTCGGCGAAACTGCCATCATGCCCTCCGGCCGCGTGAGCGGTCGCCGAACCGCAGGAGTGCCGCGATGCGACGCGCCATCGTCGACTTCCACCAGGACGCGCACCGGGACTGGGTCGCGGACCTCGACTGCGGCCACGGCCAGCACGTGCGCCACCGACCGCCGTTCGTCGTGCGGCCTTGGGTCGAGGAGGAGGACGGACGCGCCGGAAGGCTCGGCACGAAGCTCGACTGTGTGCGCTGCGACCGGATGGAGTGGCCGGACGGCGCGGTCGCATACAGGCGCACGCGCGAGTTCGACCAGGACACCTTACGCGCCGGGTTTCTGGCTTCCCACGCGACGAAACGCGGCGTCTGGGGGCGCATCCACGTGCTTGCGGGGGCCCTGCGCTACGTAGTCGACGCACCCATCGAGCGCTCGTTCCTCATCGAGGCGGGTTGCAGCGGGGTGATCGTGCCGGAAGTGCTCCATCGGGTGGATCCCGAGGGGCAGGTTCGCTTTCTGGTCGAGTTCTCCCGGGTGCAGGGCCACCCCGATCCACCCGACGCACCGTAACCGGTGTCCACCGGTTGACGGCCGGCTTCCGATGGGGGACGCTACGCCATCATGTTGCCTGGACTACCATCATGATCCGCACACAGGTCCAGCTCACCGAGGACCAACTCGCCGCCCTCAAGGCGCGCGCGCGCCAGGAAGAGCGCTCGGTTGCGGACCTGGTCCGCCAGAGCGTGGCCGAGTACCTTGTCCGGCGACCGGGTGTCGACCGGCGCGAACTGATCGGGCGCGCCCGCGCACTGGTGGGGAGCTACCGCTCGCAGTGCCCCGATCTGGCCGAGAATCACGACGCGCATCTCGACGAAGCCTTCGACACGTGAGTCTCTTCGTGGACACGTCCGCGATCCTGGCCCTGATCGACGCCGACCAGCCTCGGCACCGGGACGTGGTGGCAGCCTGGAAAGCCGCGGTGGACGGGGAACGCCCGCTCTATACTTCGAACTACGTGCTCGTGGAGACCTTTGCCCTCGTCCAGCGCCGCTTTGGTGTGAAAGCCACGCGAGACCTTGCCAGCGGGCTCGTGCCGTTGTTGAGTCCCCTGTGGGTCGACGAGGCACTGCACGCCACCGCACTGTCCGCGCTGTTCGCGGCGGGCAGACGGGGCTTGTCCCTCGTCGACTGCACAAGCTTCGAGATCATGCGCCGCCATGGACTGCACCAGGCCCTCGCCCTGGACCAGGACTTCGCGCGCCAGGGATTCGAGGTCGCCCCGCACGTCCATCGCACCGGACGCTGACGCCGCCTTCGGGCATACCCGCGCCACTCCCCGGGGGCGCCCGTATATCATGCTCGCGCCACGCCCGAACAGGAGAGCGCTCCCATGAAACTCGGTGTCGTCTTCCCCCACGACGAGATCGGCGTCGATCCGGTCGCCATCCGTGACTACGCGCAGGGAGCCGAGGAACTCGGCGCCGACCACATGATGATCTACGACCATGTGCTGGGCGCGGATCCGAACCGCCCCGGCGGCTGGGACGGGCCGTACGACAAGGACGTCGCGTTCCACGAGCCCTTTACCGTGTTCTCGTACATGGCCGCGGTGACGTCGAAGATCACGTTCGGTACGTGCGTCCTCGTGCTGCCCCAACGCCAGACCGCGCTGGTCGCGAAGCAGGCGGCGCAGCTCGCAATCCTGTCCGGCAACCGGTTCCGGATGGGCATCGGCACCGGCTGGAACACGGTGGAGTTCGAGGCGCTCGACGTGCCCTTCGCCCGGCGCGGCGCACGGCAGGCGGAACAGGTGGAACTGCTGCGCCGATTGTGGACGGAGGACTGCCTGACGTTCGAGGGCGAGTATCACACCGTCACCCAGGCCAGCATCCTGCCGCGACCGACCCGCCCGGTGCCGATCTGGTTCGGCGGCGGAGCCCCCGCCCTGCTCGAACGCTGCGGCCGCCTCGGCGATGGCTGGGTGCCCGTCGGAGTACCGAACGAGAAGTCGCGCCAGGCGATCGCGACCATTCGGGCGGCCCGGGAGGAAGCCGGGTTGCGCTGGGACGGTTTCGGCATCCAGGCACAGGCACAGACCCGCGGCGGCGACCCGGACCGCTGGAAGAGCCACCACGACCAGTGGCGCGACCTCGGCTGCACGCACCTGGCGATCGTCACGCACTACGTCGGTCACCGCACCGACGTGGATGCGCACCTGGCCTCCGCGGAGCGCTACTTCCAGGCTGTCCGGGACTGACGCCCGCCGTGCGACGATGCAACGCCGCATCCCGGTCCGCGTGACGGCGCTGCAACGCGCGCCCGCAGCATGACCGCTTCCACGACCCTGCCGAAGGAGAAGAAGGATCATGCCAAGCTCGTCATGCTCGGCATGCTGCACATGGCGCAGTACTTTCCCGCCGCCTTCACGGGCGTCGCCCTGCCCTTCCTGTTCCGCAAGGAGGGGCTGCCGATCGAGATGTTCTGGCTGCTCGCCCTGCCCGGCATCCCGCGCTGGCTGAAGTGGCTCATGGCCCTCGTCGTCGACAACTACGGCAGCGCGCGCATCGGCTACCGCAAGACCTGGATCATCCCCTGCACCGCCATCGGCGCGGCGGCGTACGCGCTGCTCGCGCTCATCCCGCCGAGCGTCGCGGCCGTGCATTTGATCGTCGGCATCCTGCTCGCCAAGTCGTTCATCATGGCGGCCCAGGACATCGCGGTAGACGGCTACGCGGCCGAATCGATGAGCGACACCGAGCGGGCGACGGGCACCTCGATCATCATCTTCCTGGCCGTCCTCGCGGGCGTGATGGGATCCGGGGTGGTCGCCCTCGTGGAGACGTTCGGCTGGCCGCGCACGATGCTCGCCGCCTCGGCCCTCATGCTGGTGGCCGCGACACCCGCCATCATCCGCCGGGAGCCGCCGCCCCCTATCGCAGCGCGGCAACGCCGCGAGCGCGGCGAACGCCCGAACCTCGTCAAGGCGCTGCGCCGTCGGGAGTCGCGCTACATCCTGCCGTTCCTCTTCGCGTTCGGCTTCGGCGGCGCGTTCTTCGGCTCCATGCTCGGCCCCTTCCTCGCAGACAAGGGCCTGACGCTCACCCAATTCGGCATTCTCTCGCCGGTCGCCGCGATCGCCGGGGCCGGCCTCGGGGCGCTCGCGACGCCCTGGCTGGTCGAACGCATCGGCATGCGGAACACCGCGATCATCGGGGTGGCCGCGCTACCCATCGAGGGCGGCATCTTCTGCGCCCTCGCCTTGGTACCCGAACTTCCCCTCCTCCCGACACTGACGCTCATCATCGGGATCCTCGGCTTCGTCACCTCGATCTCCTCGATCGTCGTGAACAACTCCCGCTTTCGCTGGGCCTCCAAGGCGCAGGCGGCGACGGACTACAGCATGCAGTCGAGCGTCTGGAACTTCGGCGTGTGGGCGGCGGGATCGAGCGCCGGGTTCGTCGTGTCGTGGTTCGGATGGGCGGTCTTCTTTCCGATCGCCGGCAGTCTGGCCGGCGCGGGGGGCCTCTTCTACATCCTCATGTTCGAGCGGATCGAGCGCATGGTGCTGACACGCGAACGCGAGGAACTGGACTCGCCCGTGCCCGGTTTGGCGGGTGATTCGGCACGGATCTCGTAGGGCCGACCCTTGCGGTCGACCGCGCCGGGGCCGTGCGCGAGTTCGATACGGACCATTGTAGGGGCCGACCCTTGTGGTCGCCCGTGCTGGCCTCGCGGGTAATTCGACACGGGACGGGACAAGCCCGTCCCCTACAACACCCGTGCCGGGGCCGTGCACGGGTGCGGGTCGGGTCAACCCTTGCCGGCGCCCTTGATGGCCTCGATGTTGAGCAGCGGAATGGCGTTGCCGCCGGAGACCTGTGGCAGCTTGCCGTCCCACTTCTCGGCGATACGCAACTGGATGAGCGCGGGATTGTCCCGCAGCGCCTCCGCCTCGCGCCGGATGGCCTCGGCGCGCGCCTTCGAGGCGACCTCGATCTGGTACGCCTCGGCATCCGCGGCCAGCGTCCTTTCCGCCGCGGCGGCTTCCGCCTGGGTGACGCGTCGCAGCTTTTCGTTGCGCGCCTTCAGGGCGTCCTGTTCCGCCTGCACCTTTTCTTCGATCGCCCGGTTGAACTCCGCGGAGAAGTCGAAGTCGGTGATGGCGACATTGGCGAGACGCAACGCGCCGATTACGCCCTTCTGCTCCAGCGTCGTGTCGATGAACGTCTCGATGGCCTCCTGGATCTTGACCTTGACCTCCGCCCGCCTGGTGACCAGTTCCTCCGCGGTGTACTGCGCTGTGACCGCCTTGACCGACTCCATGATCGCGGGCTCGATCAGTGTGGTCGACACCACGCTGCGCGTACCGATCTGCTGATAGGTCAAAGGCATGACCGGGCCGGTCATCGAGTACTGCACCGCGACCTGGGTACGCACCACCTGCAGGTCTCTCGACGCCGCCCCGGCCTCGGTTTCGGCCTTGTGCAGGCGGATGTCGATCTGTTCGACACTGTCCAGCCACGGGACCTTGAGGTGGAAGCCTTCGGGATACGGCTCCATCTGCACGGCGCCGAGCCTTCGGACCACGCCGACATGGCCGCTGTCCACGACGACGAAGCTCCCGATCGCGGTGAATACTACCGCGAGCGCCACGATTCCTGCGATGGTCCCCGAGACTATCCGACTACCCATGCTGTCCTCCTCGTATCGCCCGATCGACAAATGCCCGGGCGTTCAGTACGTCCGATCCGATGTCCCCCTACCCGCCACGCTCCTCGACTTGCGCGCGCCCGGAATGTCCGGGCGCGACGCGCGCGTCCTCGAAGTGCGCCTCCACCTCTTCCATGACACGGCGCTTCAGCGCCCCGGGCCCCGCGTCGAACTCCGCGTAACGTCCGGCGAGCAACTCGAGATCCTGCTCTCCGAACGAGAGGCTGATACGGGGACGCTGGATCTTGGCGTACGGCAACCCGACGAGCTTGCGCACATAGTCCGAGTAGCTCAGGTTCTCTTCGGCCGCGGCCAGCCGGACCTTGTGCATGAGCGACTGCTGGAACTCGAAGTGCACCTGCACCTTCCTGAGCGCCCGCCGCTCCGCCTGGAACCGTGGGACGGACGCGCCGGAGCCACCGGTCCTGGTCGGCCGCTCTCTCATTTCCCCGGCCCGTCTCCCGGCCACATGGCGTCGATGACGTCCGGCGGCACGTTCACTTCGAGGGAGACGTCCGTTTCGCCGTCGCCCCAGACCTCGACCGTCACGCCGAATCGACCGCTTGCGTCCTCGCATTCGTGGGAGCGCAATTCCTCGGCGGCGTCGTCCTGGTAGCGGGAGAGTTCTTCGCCGCGGCGGTCGCGGTCGTGATAGTAGCCTTCTGCCCACTTCTTGACCTGGGCGTAGCGCGGCGCGAACCACCCCTCGTACTCCTCGAGGGGGGACACCACTTCGAGATCGACGAAATCCTCTTCCCAGAGCGCTGCAAAGGCGTTCTCGTCGAAGAGACGCAACACGTCGCCACGCGGCAGGTCGCGGGAGAGACAGAGTTCGGATGGATCGTTGGCCCGAAACGCCAGATAGACCCTGCCGCCTTCCACACCGTCCAGGGTGAGCTCCGGGTGCAGGCCGTCGTCAAACTCGTAGGTCGCCACCGACGAGACCTCGAACGTCTGACCCTGCACGCTCGGCGGCAGCGCCAGGCGGTGTTTGAAGGTCACGAGGTCGCCGGCCCGCAGGTCGGCGGCGCCTTCAAGGCACCGCCCCTGGTCTTCCTTCGAACCGGCCCGGCGAAAGAGCTTGCGGAGCACGCTCAGCCCGCCTGACGCGCCTTGAGCCGGGCCAGCACGTCGCTCGCACCCCCGCTCGCGGAGCCGCCGATGCCCTTCGCGCGGAGCTTCGCGTCGATGTCGTCGCCCGCCTCCTGACCCTCGAGCCACTCGCCCGCCTGCATGCGGTCCTGCCAGTTCTCCTGCTTGGCCTTGACGCGCTCGAGCGCTTTCGACACCCGATGCGAGCTGGAGCCGCTCGCCGCGAAGTTCCGCGACACGGACTCCGTGGCCCGCTGCAGTTCCTGCACCGTACGCACCTTGTCCAGTTCGCGCTTGTTCTTCTGGATGATCCGCTCGCGCGCCTTGATCATCGCGTGGATCTGGTTGATCTCCGCATCGAGCGCGATCTGCTCCGAAGCCTTCTCCTCGCGTTCGCTCTCGAGTTCCGCGATGCGCTCCGCCACTTCCGTCGCGAGCGCTTCCTCGCCCGCACTCAAGGCCGCGACCGCTTTCCGCTCATAGTCCGCAACATCGGCCTCGAGCGTCGCGATGTCCCGCTTGAGCCGTATCTCGGAACTCTTCATGCGGGTCAGGCTCTGCTTGGCACCGGCGATCGCGGCTTCCGCATCACGGATCTCCTGTTCGAGAATCCGGATCGCATTGGCGTCGACGATGGCTTCGCCGACCTCGTTGGCACCGCCCTTGAGGGCTGTCAGCATGTCTCTCAGCACACCCATGATTTCCTCCTTTGAATTCAGTCCAGTCCGTTCAGGCCAGCAGGTGCTCGATCGCCTCGAGCACGTCGATGGTGTTCTCCGCCTGCACCTCGAGTTCGTGGGCGACGACCTCGAAACGCGTCGACAGCGCCATCGCGCCAAACAGGATGTAGGTGTCTCCCTGCAGTCCGAGCGAGGACAGCGGCACTGCCGGGCTCAACTGCAGGAACGTGCGGTTCAGTTCGTCGATCTTGTCCGGTTGCACTTCCGTGATCGTGAACAGGGGGGTCACCGAGAGAAGTTGCGTCTCCGTCGTGGTGATGTGGATAGGGAACTCGTCGTTGTTGGAGCAGACGACTTCCAGGATGTCGCGCTCGGTCACGAGCGCATCGAACGTCGTGCCCTCCTCCCCCGAGTAGTCGTTGAGGCGGAAGGCGAGGTCGTCCAGGGTCATTCGGGCACTCCCTTTTCTGTTGCTGGATTCTGTTGCTGTTGCCATTGCTTGTGACCGGCGCTGCGCGTTGGCGAAACGTTCGTCCGGATCCCCCCGACTGTCATGACGCAGGACCCTATGACATATTATGTCGCACGTCAACCCCGCCCGGTCATTCCACGGGGTCCACGGGGTCCACGCTCTCCACGAAGAAGACGCCCTGGTAGGTCTGCCAGGCTTGCTGGTGATACCCGTACACCGCGTGCGATCCGAGCCGGTTCACCCGGATCTCGTCGAGGCCCTCGAAGAAACGGGAAGGGAAGGCGAAGGCGGCCGCGATCCGGCGCCCGTCGAGCCATCCGTCCGGCGTGGCGCCCGGCTCCGTCTCGGCGATCCGGACCGACGCCGGCTTGCCGGTCACGGTGCCTATCGTCCAGCCCCACTCCCCGAAGCTCGGCACGTTCGCGTGGTACTGCTCGACGTGAAAACCGGCCTGCGCCAGCGTCTTGCCGATAGAGAGGAACGCGTCGCGCGCGTGGAACGGCGATGTCGACTGGGTCACGAACGCGCCATCCGCCGAGAGTAGTTGGCGAATACGCGCGTGGAAGTAGTCGCTATACAGCCGGTTGAGGTCGGGATGGCTCGGGTCCGGCAGGTCCGCCACCACGACGTCGAACCGGGCGCCGGAAGCGGCCAGTCGTTCGGCCTCCACGAAGGCGTCGGCTTCGATCACTTGGACACGGTCGTCGTGGAAGGCATGCGCGTTGAGTTCCGTCAGCGCACGCCCGAGCCAGGCCGGAGCCTCGGCATCCTCGCCACGGAACAGGCGCAACAACTGCGCGTCGATGTCGACCAGTGTGACCGACGCAGGGTCCCACCGCAGCACGTCGCGCAGCGCAAGGCCGTCCCCCCCGCCGAGGATCAGCACACGCTCGCGGCGGTACGCCGCCAGCATGGCGGGGGTGGTCAGGTACGCGTGATAGATCCGCTCGTCGTTGGAAGCGAACTGGAGCCGGCCGTTGATGTACAGACTGAGCACATCGGGACGGCCCGCGGCGACGTGTCGCTTGGTGATCACCACGTTCTGATACGGAGTCTGCAGGCGGTACACGACCCGGTCCTTGAAGAGCGTATCGCCGAGCCGCGCCATCCAGCCCGTGCCGAACACGGCCAGCACCACGAGCAGCGTCGCGAGCGCGCCGTGCCCGACCCACAGCCAGCCCGCGGGCGCCAGATCCCGGCGATACAGCAGCAGGAAGCCGAAACCGACGGCCGTGTTGACGGCGGCCGCGCCGACAGCGGCGTAGACGATCGGCAGCTTGAGGCAGACGAGCACCCAGATCGCGGCGCCCACGCCCGCGCCGATGTAATCGGCTCCGTACATCGTGCCGAGGTTGTGCTCCAGGCGCCGGGCGTGGACGTGCTCGCGCGCGCGCGCGATCAGCGGAATCTCCATGCCGATCAGGAACCCGATGAGGAACCCCATGACGAACGGCAGGAACCGCGACACCGCAACCAGCGTCGCCGCTGCCCCGCCGTCCATGGAGACGAAGACGTCCACGTTGTAGACGGCGCGTAGCCACTCCGGCAGCGAATACGCGAATGCGACCGCACCCGAGAGCGCCAGCACGGATGCGCCGCCCAGCAGCGCGATGCCGAGTTCCAGCCACGCGAAACCCCGGTAGATGGCCGCGACCCACTTCGCCGCGAAGGCGCCGAGGCCCATCGCGACGATCATGAGACCGATCATCGCGTAGATCGTCGGCTCGACCGCACCGAGAATGCGGCCGGCGTAGTGGGCTAGCAGATATTCGTAGACCAGGCCGCATGCCGCGACCAGCCCCATGGCGCCAATCAACGCCGCGTCGTGGCGGCGCAGGCGGGCCGTCTCCCTATCCACGCTTACGCGTCGGAGGGGTTACCGGTCGGTTCCCGGCGCCGTCTCAACCGGCGACCGCGCGGATGACGAGCCCGATACCGAGGAAAACGGCCGCCTCGATGGCGGCCACGCCGACGTTGCGCTGCTGGTCTACTTCCTCGACCACGTCGATACCCCGCAGCACCGCCCTCTGCGCGAGCATCGAGAGGACCAGCAGTGCGGCCGAGAGGACGATGGCCCACACGAGCCATGTGGCATAGCCGAGCAGCGCCACCGTGTCCCAACCGGGAACGAATGCCACCATCCCGCCGGCGGAGGATGCGGCAAGCGATGCCCCGACCAGGTGTCCGGCGTAGCGTACGCCGAGCGCGGCGTTGCCGCCGGAGATCGCATCCTGCCAGCGTTCGCCGTCGTGCCGACGCGCGTAGATCGCCGAGCGCACACGCGTGACCGCAAGTACCACCAATTGCGAGAGGAGGAATACCACCACCACTGCGGCGAGCCCTTGCGCAAGACCACCGTCTGCCCAGCCGATCGCCCCGTTGATGAGTACCCCGATAGCGATCAGGTTGGCGGCCTGGACAATACCCGCCGCGGTATTCTGGGCGCGGAGCGCCTCCTTGATCGAGAACCGGTGAAAGACGAGCCAGTCGTTGATCAGCACGCCCACCTTGAGCAGCACGAGTCCCACTGCCGTGTAGGCGGCCACCACGCCGAGTTCCTCGCCCACGCTGATTGCCGGATCGCCAGCCGCCGCCGCCGCGAGGATCAGCGCCACGGCCAGGGCACCGCCGGCAAGGGCCAACCCGAAAGCCAGGTTGTCCTTCTCCGCAAGCTCGTCGCGGGTATCCACCCCGAAGAGCACGCCGGCCCCGTACCGCAGCGCGCAGATCGCCGCCACGGCGACCGCCAGGTCCAGTGCCACGATGCCCCAAATCCAGAAACTCAGTGAATCGATCATGGCTTCTCTCTGCGACTGTCCGGGACTGCATCCGCGCCCCGGATCCTGTAAATCGCGTCGCATGGAACAAGCGGCGCAGGGACCGAAGCGACCGGCGACGCTGGTTCCATGGGCGGTCGGTGTGGCCGGGCCGGAGGCGGCGCGGCGCAAGCGGCGCGGTCCGGCGGGGAGCGGTAGCGAAGCGACGGACCGGCCAAGGGGCGGCTACTTGCCACGACTCGGCCCTCGGTACCCGCCGCTCCCGAATCCGCGCATCGACGCGCTGCCCACCCGCGATCCGCCACTCGCCGCAGCAAACTTCTGGCGGGTGACGGCCGTGGACGCCCCGGTGCGCTGTCGCGCATAGGGACTGCGGAACGTCCTGCCCTCGGACGAGAACTTGCGCTGCGCCGTGGATGCGACCCGGGCCTGCTGCCGCCGCATGGACGGCGAGGTGTAGTTGCCGCGTCCGTAGTCGTGGTAATAGCTGTAGTCCCTGCCTCCGGCCCAGGCGCCGTAGCCGATGCGCGGGCCGCCGAGCAGGGTGCGCATCAGGGCGAACTGTCCGTACCACACCCAGAACGAGTTGCCGCCGCCGTCGGTACGCCATTGCCCGTAGTGCGGATTGCCGACAAGCTGCTTTCCCGGACCCAGATTTGCGGCGCCATTGGCGCGTTGGGAGGCGCCGGCACTGATGGCATCGACGCGCGGCAGTCCGCCCTTCGAGAGATCCGCGAGCACGTTCAAGGGGTCGCTCAGGGCCCGGTTGAACTCTGTCGGGTCCGCCGCGGCCGCGAGGCTCTGCAGCTCGCGCGCGAGCGGCCCGTAGGCATCGGCCGAGGCATCCGGCTGCGGCAACATGCCCCGGGCTTCGTCGAGTCGCGTGCGCAGGCCCTGATACAGGGTGCCGTCCCGCATACCCTCCTGCCGCAATACTTCCGTCAGTTCGCGCAACTCCGGATTCGCGCGCGCGACGCGGCCGGCGTAGCTCTTGATGAGGGCCGCGTTCTGGATGCGTTCCGAGTCGAGATCTTCACCGAGTCGGTCGACGGCCGCCGCGACCCGTGTGAGATCCCCTTCCACCTGCGCCCGCATCGCCGCGCCGCCGTCGCACCCGACGAGCACAATGCCCAGGACAAGCAACAGGACTGCGGTGGGCGCAGCCAACGCCAGAATCGCGCCACGCTCGTCGTCACCGCTCATCTCTTGCGCTCCATCTCAAGTCCCATCGTCGGCGCCCGTCGGCGCCCGTCGGTCGAATCCTCGCATGACCACCCTCGCACCAGGAACGGCTTGCGCGATCGTCGACGCCGCGGCTTCCGGGTCGCAGTCGCCGCACATGAACACGTCGAAGGCCGCATAGCCGCGCTCCGGCCAAGTATGGACGGTGATATGCGACTCGGCGAGCAGAGCAACCCCGGTGACGCCGGCGCCGCTGCCGAAACCGTGCATGTGGCAGGAGAGTACCTGGGCGCCGCCAGCCTCGGCGGCCCGGCACAACAGCGCCTCGAGCGCAGGCGCATCGAGCTGCGCGTGCGCACCGGAGCACTCGATGAGCAGGTGACGACCAGCGCCGCGCGCAGCCACCCGATCGACCAGCGGCGCACACGCGCGCCGTTCATCCCTATACGCCAAGTCCCCCCGGGCCCGGCGAGCAGTCGATCCCACGGCGATTCGCGAGGACGTTGACATAAAACGACATGGTACGGTCAAAACGCCGGGACGTGCAACCGGGGTTCGAGCGCACCGACGAGGGCGCCCTGGCAGGGGGTCGGGACTCTCGGTCCAGCGCGCCACTTCGAGGGCGCGCCAGCGTTTGGCGCCACGGGAGACTCGCCTTGGCGAAACTCCCAACGCGAACGAAGTTCGCGCTACAGCTTCCCGATCAGGTCGATGAACCAGCCGTGGGGATCGTAGCGGGCGTCGCGAATGTCGTCGCTGAAGTCGGTGAAGTTGTAGCCGACGCCCACCTCGAACTTGTCCCCGAGATCCCGGTAAACCCCCAGCAGCGCGCCGTGACGTCGGTTGTCGCCGTGCCGGTCGTGCAGCAGGCGATACTCGGCGAGCGCGTCCCACTCCCCGGCCACGTGCCGTCGGGCGCGGACGACCGCGAGCGCCAGGCTCGCGTCCTGCCAGGCGCCCGTATCCCGGAAGGAGCGCATACGACCTTCCTTCACCGCGAGCTTGCCGCCGAGTTCCCAGCTCTCGTTCACCCGGTACAGCGCCTCTGCCGAAAGGACATGCACACGCTGATCCGGGCGCACCGCGTCCTGGCCGATGCTGACCAGATCCTGGAAGTAGCCATACTTGAACAGCGTGTTCCAGCGGTCGTCGGCCACCGGGCGATAGGCGTGGCCGATGTCGAACTCGACGAACCGGGCGTCGTATGTGTCGAGGAGGCGATCATCCGTCATCGATATGTTGAGACGTCCGAGCCAGCGCCTGTTTTCGTCTACCACATGGGTATAACTTGTCCCGGCGATATACTGATCTATCTTCGTGGCGGCTCCGTCGTCATTGCGGTACTCCAGCTTGCTGCTGAAGCGCTGCGAGGGCGTCTGCCTGGACGCGCCGAACGAAAACGCCTGCCGCTTGATCGACGCGGGCATTATCTCGTTGTCGGCAACGGTAATGAGGCCCGAGAGGATCCAGTCGTGTGTTGTCTTGAAATCCAGACCGAACGTGTGGCTTGCCCCTGCATAACGATCGTCATCGCCCATCTGCGACTCGGTGAATATGCCGAAGCGATTGCCCATGTCGCGACGTTGTCCCAGCGTCAGCAGGTTGCGCTCGCCGAACGTGCGATCCGGGTCCAGCGCATAGCTGCCATACAGCTCGTGACCCTCGGCGAGCTGGTAGTTGCCGGAAAACTGGGGCAGCGCACCAGACCCGATCCCGCTCTTCAGCTTGAGCCCGAACCGACCCGCGGGGCTATATTCGATGCCACCGGACAGTGCGCCGCCGCGGTCGCCATCGCTCGCTTCCAGGGTGACGGAGGTGGTTTCGCTCAGCTGTGTATCGATGCCGACGGCAACCATGTCGTTGTCCACATAGGCCCCACTCTCGTCGAGGCCGGTCTGTACGCTCCCGTAGACCGTCCTCGCGGCGTCGAGGTCGTAGCCGACACGAACGCCCGCAAGCAGCGCGTCGACGTCCGGAATCTCGATGCCGTACAGCCCGTTGCGGCGAATGTCCTCGTGGCGTAGCTCGCCGCCGACGGTGAACTTGCCGGCGCGGACATCGGCCTGCACCCGGCCTACCCGGCTGGCCGAGAGCGGGCCCTCGTGCCGCTCCGCGTAGCCCGCCTGAATGCTGACGTTCTCACCGGCATGCAGCAGGGCATCCACACCCTTCTCGACGGTGTCGAAACGGTGCCCGAGGCGGCCCGCGGAGAAGCCCGCGTCGCGCTCCTTCCACCATGCCCGGACATCGCCGGTCACCACGTCGCTGAACTCGGCCAGACTCACCCGTCCCTCGACTGCAAAGGCCTCGCCGCTCCCGATGGGCTCCGCAGCGTTGTCCGAGCGCGACAGGAAGCTCAGGCCACCGTCCACCGAGTCGAAGGCGGCCGAGCTCTGCAGGGACTCGCTCCGCGCGGCCTCGACGCTCAGATACGTTCCCTTGCCCGCCCTCACCGTGACGTCGACGCCTTCCAGATCGAAGTCTCGGCCTTGCTGCTGATCGACGATCTTGGTCGCCCCGACTGCCACATGATCGCCGACCCACGCCTTGCCCCGTACCCCATAGGTCATCTCATCGGCTTCGAACGCCTCGGGAACATACTCGTAGTCCACGAGCAGGAACACATCGTCGCCTTCCAGGGGCCGAGTGCGAACGATCGACGGTGCGCGACTGCGGACCACTTGCGAGAGCGGCGCACTCAGGATGATCCGGCTCTGCAGCGCATCGATCTCGTAGTCGCGGCCTTCGATGAAGTCCTGCCGTTCCAGCACCTGCCCCGTATCGCGCCGCCGGATTTCCACCGCCACCTTCTCCGATCCCTGGACGATGTCGGTGTGCTTGAGGTAGTAAAGGGACCCGCCGGTGCCGCGGAAGGTGACGTGCGCCGCGGCAGACTGCGCTTCCGACGCGAATGCGGTAAACGAACGCTTCACATCGCCGAAACGGGTATCCCCACCGCTCCTGTAACCGAACCGCGCCCCATATAACGTGCGGTTGTACTGCATATACTCCGTATCCGTCAGCCCGCTCTCGAAGTTGCCCAGCAGGAGTTGGTTACGATCCCAGTCCACGCGCAGGAAGAACGGCCCTTGTGTATATACGTCGCTGACTGTCGTGGAGTCGTCTCCATATACCGGATAGTACTTGTCCGGGTCGAGCTCACGGAATACCCGCCGCGGGTCCTTGCGTTTCAGGTTGTCCGAGAGATTTTCCAGCTCGTCTTCCGTGGTATCGAGTTGCGCAGTGATGAGGTATTTGCCCCGCACCTTGGCCTTCAGGTAAAAGGCGAGGCGTCCGTCGACGTGTACCGACTCGTCAAATGCGTCGTCTTCCCGAGTTCCTCGAAGCTGCCTGAGACCGTTGTCTATCCAATTGTTATATTGGCAAGACCGACGATGAAAGTATAGTTTTCATCCACATCCGCCGTGAGCGTTTCCGACCACGTCCGTCCATCGCTGACTCCGGACACCACGATCTGTCTGGTACCGCGCGACAGATGCAACTCCGCCACAAAGCGACCGCTTCCGTCCACCGGCGTTTCCTGCCCGTCGACGCTCAGGCGCTCTCCCGGGACGAAACCCTCACCGTGCACCCTGACGCGGCTACCGCGCACGTCGATCGACTGCCTGGCGAGATTGGACTGGCCCCAGATCTCCTCGGCGTCGCGCGACTGTCCCGGGCGCCGCGCAGCGACGACGGCTAGCCGGCGCGGGCGCGTGACGTCCTGGCGGCCGTCTTTATCGGTTGTCTCGAGCACGTATGCCAGTCCCCGGCCCGGCTTCAATGTCAGACCTTCGTCGAAGAACGCGAAGGCCTCATCGTGCTCCAGCCTGTCCGCGGTCAACGTCGCCAGGGGCCGCACCATGTCGGTATCCGACGCCCTATATACCTGGAGGGTATACTTGTCGATCCATGACGCATAGTTACTGTATCCCGCAAACCGAACCGGGCGTTTCATCTTGCCGTCTTCATCAACGGCTACATCGTCGAGCGCGAGTACATCCAGTTGCGGGCGGTGCGCCAGCAGGTCTTCGGTCAACCACATGCGCCCGGTACCCACGTGTACAGTCGGCGCCATTTGTACCTGTGCGATAGTTATAACGCGTGTGGTCACTGTTTGAGCGACCCGGCGATATAACAATTCTATTTCGACCCGGCGATTGAGCGCCCGTCCGGCAGCGGTTCGATTGTTTCCAACCGGCTCCGAGGAGCCCTTGGCTTCGATTTCGACGTCCGCGGCGGCCAGCCCGAGCTTCTCGGTCAGGTAGGTCGCCACGCTCTCCGCTCGCACCCGCGACAGCGTCTCGTTGCTCGGGCGGTTGACGTCCGCTACCGCCACCGCGTCCGCGTGACCCACGATACTTGCGCCGATAACCTCGAATCCCGCAAGCGCTTCGAGCTCGCCGTCGATCCTGGCAGTTTCGCTGCTCGACAATCGCACATTCCCGGAGGCGAAGCCGGCCGGTTCCAAGCGAATCCTCTCCTCGGTGAAGCGCACCTCTTCGCTCGTCTCCGCTGTGGGCGGCGGGCTGTCCACCGGATGCTCTTCTTCCGTGTAGTCGTCGTAGATCAACTCCGTCTCGACGCGCCGGTTCACGGCCATGCCCGCCAGGCTGCGGTTCGATGCAACCGGCATCCGCTCGGCATGTCCCTGCGTTTCGATCATCTCACCCGGCAGACCCAGTTCGCCGGCCACGAATCTGGCGACCTCTCGCGCCCTGGCTTCGGAGAGGCCCTGGTTGTCGCCATAGATCGCCCGGGCGTCCGGACCCAGTGGCTGATCGTCCGTATGCCCGGAGAAACGCACGCGCAGGTTGCGCTTGCCGTGATAACGGGCCAACAAGGACCGTAGCCGGTCCAGGTAGGTCGGCAGGATGTTGGACTTCCCGGAGTCGAAACGCACCGGCTCGATCCGCTCGAGGTGG
Organism: Candidatus Azotimanducaceae bacterium; assembly: GCA_965248075.1. Lineage (GTDB taxonomy): Bacteria > Pseudomonadota > Gammaproteobacteria > Pseudomonadales > Azotimanducaceae > VXNE01. The sequence goes on from CBDFIL010000003.1 coordinate 290,177, forward strand.
TGGGAGCGCACTTCTCTACGCAGCTTGCTCGACTCTTCGCCAATGACCTGCTGGCCCGGGGCCGGCAGCTTGACCGCGAAGTTCACCTTCGACATCAGCGCCTGCGTCAGTCTGATGACCCGCGGGTTCTCGCTTGTCACTACCGCACCGCGGGCGAGCGTCCTCGGGTCGAGCTTGAGGATGAAGTTGCGACCCCGGGCGGCGTCGCCCGCGTCCACATTCGCGAGGTGATAGCGTCCATGGGCATCAGTTTCCACGATCAGGCCGCTGACGGACACCAGCCTGACGCCGGGTATACCCTCCTCGCCCGGATCCTGCGATCCATTGCCGTCCCGGTCGTCGAAGACCTTGCCGATCACCGTGGTCTTCTCGAAGATCGGATCGCTGGTCACTTCGACACTGGCGCTGGCTTCGTTGCCGACGAGTCGGCCGAGGACGAACGGTCTGACGGTATTCACATGCTGTCCGGGCGCAGCGCCCGTCGTGACGCGCGTCATGTAACGAACGGAGATCGCCCTACCCGCCGGGAGAGCTACCGAACCGAAGGTGACCGGGTCCGTTCCCGTTGCTTCCAGCCGGGTGTTTACGTCGTCCCCGGTGCCCAACGTCCCGTCGGGACCGGGCTCCTGCAGCGATGCGGAGTCCGGAACGTAAGTGAATCCCGCCGGCACGTCGTCCACCAGTTGCAGCCTCTTGAGGCTGATGGGTGCGCCGTTCGCGACCTGCACGTTGTATCCGACAAGGTCGCCCACGGTGGCGGTGCGCACCGTCGCTCGCTTCGACACGGACACGAGGCCGTCGCGCATCACCGAGGCAAGGGGGTCGAGCGGAACATGGTTGTGTACCGCCGTTCCGTCCCCGGCGGCAACGACCCAGTCAAGGTAGTAGTCGGCAAGCGTCGGGGCAGCGGGGGGTGACGCCTCCGGGAAGACCACGCATGGGGCTTCCGCGTCGGCATCCGGGGGGCAGGTCCCCACTGCCAGCGGCGCGCTCGCCGGAGGAATCAGCGAGGACGGGGGCAGCAGGTAATCGTCAGGAGCCTCCACCACCTCGACGCCATAGGTTGTCGAAGAGGTGGGGCAATCGGTGTGCGCGCCATGGACGAGGTCGAATCGATAGGCGCCGTCGCTACCCGTGCGCTGCAACTGCTGTCCATCGAGCAGGCAGGCGTTTGGCAACCAGATGCCGGCGCTGTCGGTCAGGGCCAGTACCACGTCCGGAACAACGTCCCTGGACACGCTGTCGTACACCCGGCCCCCGGGCACGGCGCCATAGTCGAGGCGCGTCAGGCTGTGCAGGACGAAGGATGTGGGCTCCTGGCGCCAGACCGCATTCGACTCCGGGTGGCGGAAACGCACGAGCATGTCGCCCGGGTCCACACTCGGGAAGGCGTAGGCGCCGGTCGCGTCGCTCGTCGCGCTTGCCACGATCTCGCCTGCATCAGTCGCCACTTCCACGCGCCAACCGCTGAGGCCCGCTTCGCCCGCGTCCTGCGATCCGTCGACGTCGAGATCCGCGAACACCGTACCGACCAACGCCGCCGGGAACTCCACCGGTGTGGGATCGTCCTCGCCCGGACCGCCCGGACCGCCCGGGTCGCCATCGCCGTCCGGGTCGGGATTGCGTCCGTTGTCCGAGAGATCCTCGCCGGCATTGCCGTTGCCATCGTCGAAGCGCGCCAAAGCCTGGTTCTCGAACGGTCCTGCCTCTCCGTCGAGCGAGACCTCGACCGTGAACTCGATGGTTGCCGAGGCGCCTGCCGCGAGGGAGTCCGTGCCGGTCAGGAGCCCGGTGTCGTCGATCCCGTCGAAGGCAGAGTTGAGGCTCAGCGATGCGCCGGTGACCCCGGGGCCTTCTACCACCGATACGACCGCCGGGTCGGGGAACGCACTCGAGAGGTCGTCCGATACCTGGACCCCCGTCGCCTCCCCGTCACCGAGGTTGACCACGTAGATGCGGAACACGGAGCGCACCCTGGCTGCGTCGGTGATGTGGGTGTCTACGGCTTCCTTGGCCACGCCTATTACACCGATGACCGGCGGCGTGTCGTCGTCCAGGATGGTGCCTGTCCCCTGGCCGTCCGAGATATTGACGTTCACGCCGTTGGTCAACGTCAGGGTGAACGTCTCGCTTTGCTCGTGGAGGGTGTCGTCCATGACCGGAACGGCGATCGTGCTGCTGAGCGAACCGGCGGCGATCGTGAGTGTCCCGCGGGTTGATGTGTAGTCCGATCCCGCGACGGCGGTGCCGTCCGCCGTGGCGTAGTCCAGGTGACCGCCTCCCCTCTCTGCCAACATCACTGAGACACCATCAACCTTTGGAATTACTGTAGGGCGGTGGAGATGAAGACTGATGACGGCAGAGAGAGACGCGATGACATTGAAAGAGGTTTCCCTTCCGGCCCTGGGGGTCGAGGAGCGTAGCGACGAGGCCCCCGGGGCCGGACGCGCAAGACCGACCCCGGACCCGGAGGTCGTGGCCAAGCCGACGCGGCGCCAGTTCAGCGCAGAGTATCGGCTGCGAATCCTGGAGGAGGCGGAGCGCTGCACGCAGCGCGGCGAGGTGGGTCGGCTGCTTCGCCGCGAGGGGTTGTACAGCTCGCATCTGACGGCCTGGCGCAAGGCGCGCCGCAAGGGCTCGCTGCGGGAGTTGGCCGCGAAGAAGCGTGGCGTGAAACCGGCCGAACGCAATCCGCTGGATGCGAAGGTGCGCGCGTTGGAGGCGCAGGTGGCTCGTCTGGAGCACGAGTTGCACACCGCGCACACGATTCTGGACGTGCAGGGAAAAGTTGCCGGGCTGCTGGGATTGAACCTCGAACACGGAACGCGCTCCTGATGGCCGCCCAACCGCTTGCAGTGCAGGTCGGTGTGGTGCCGGCCTGCCAGGCGCTGGGCGTGTCACGGGCGACCTTCTACCGTCGTCAGAGGTCAACTCCCGGGCACCAGCAGCCCCGTCCAACGCCCGCCCGGGCGCTGTGTGAAGTCGAGCGCGAGCAGGTCCTCGATGTGCTCGCCGGCCCACGCTTCGTCGACCGTGCGCCGGCGGAGGTCGTGGCGACGCTGCTCGACGAAGGCCACTACCTGTGCTCGGAGCGGACGATGTATCGGATCCTGGCCGCGGATCAGCCGGTCCGCGAGCGGCGCAATCAGCGTGAGCATCCCCAGTACACCAAACCCGAGCTGGTGGCCACGGCGCCGAACCAGACCTGGTCCTGGGACATCACCAAGCTGTTGGGGCCGACGAAGTGGACGTACTTCTACCTCTACGTCGTGCTCGACATCTTCAGCCGCTACGCGGTCGGCTGGATGGTCGCCGAGCGGGAGAACTCGGTGCTGGCCGGTCGGCTCATCGAAGAGACCTGCCACAAACAGGGCGTCCAGCCCCGGGTGCTCACACTGCACTCCGACCGCGGCGCGCCGATGACCAGCAAGTGCACCGCACAACTGCTCGCCGATCTCGGCGTGACCCGCTCACTGAGCCGCCCCCAGGTGTCCGACGACAACCCGTTCTCCGAGGCGCAGTTCAAGACCCTGAAGTACTACCCCGGCTTCCCTGGCCGCTTCCACGACATCACCGCCGCGATCGCCTTCTGCCGAACGTTTTTCCCTTGGTACAACGCCGAGCATCGCCACGGCGGGATCGCGATGCTCACCCCGGACGACGTCCATCATCATCGAGCCCAGAGCGTGCTGGAACACCGCGGGAGGACCCTTCAAGCCGCCTGGACCCGTCATCCCGAACGCTTCGTTCGAGGCATCCCAAAACCAGATCCCCTTCCCGAAGCGGTCTGGATCAATCCACCCGTGACATCCTCAACAGGAGACACTGCTCAGTAAATTGCAATCGGCAGTGTCTCAAAGTCGTTGACAGGTTCCGCGGCAGGTGTACTACCCAACAACAGCAACTTCGGCCGTCATCGCGCCAGCAAGGCGATGCGCTCGGGCTTCTGACTTGTGTGATAGAGACGCAGACCCACGGCAGTCGAGACCGCGGCAAGCCCCAACGACAGCGCGATCCAGAAACCATATACACCCAGTTCAGGGAAGCGCCACCATCCGAAGCCCAGTGCACAGCCGAGGGGTAGCGCAAAACCCCAGTATCCCAGTAGCGAGTAGACCAGCGGCGCGCGAGTGTCTTTGTATCCGCGCAGTGCGCCCGCCATCGTGGCCTGCGCGTCGTCAAACACCTGGTAGACGGCGATCACCAGGATCAAGGCAGCCACGAGCCCCGTCACCGCGCCGTCGCTGCTGTACACCGCCACCACGTCGTACCGGAACAGTACCAGGGCAACACTGACGGTGAGCGCGTAGCCAAGCGCGATCACGAAGGCGACGCGTCCCACTCGCGCGGCGCTGGGGTAGTCCCCTGCCCCCACGTAGAAGCCAATGCGAATGCCCGCCGCGGCTCCGAGTGCCATGGGCGCAACAAAGGTGGCCCAGTTGATGTGCGTCGCTATGCTGTGCGCCGCCAGCGGCACCACCCCGAGGCTGCCGACCAGAAAGCCGATAATGGCGAACAGCCCCATGCCCACAAACGACGTCAGTCCGATGGGTACGCCGATCCTCAAGATGCGACCCATCTCGCGGAAGTCGAGGCCGGCGCGCGCTCCCGCCGTGGCGCCCCGGCGCCAGAGGCCGGTCTCCCGGAAGTACCGCGCTCTCGACAGAACCAGGATCGCGCCCAACTCAAACCACATCACGGCGGCGGTCGCCCAGCCACAGCCTTCCCCGCCGAGCTCCGGAGCGCCGAATCGCCCGTAGATCAGCGCGTAGTTGAGTCCCGCGTTCAACAGGAGCGCAGCACCGGCAATGACCATGGGTCCCACCGTACGCCCAACGCCCTCCGATGCGTGTCGCAGGACGATGTAACACATGCCGGCCGGCAACCCGAGCGCGGTTGCCCGAAGATAACGATAGGCGACGTCGGTAGCTTCCGCGTCGATTCCGAATAGTGCGAAGAGCGGCGCCGCGTTCAGGAGAACAAGCATCCCCACGACGCTTGCCACCGCGCCGATCACGAGTGCCTGACGGACGACTGCACCCACCTGGCCGACCCGACCGCCGCCCACCAGTTGCGCAGCGATCGGCGTGACGGACATGGTGCAGCCTGCGAACAGGAGGTACACGGGCCACAGTACGTTGCCCCCGACGGCGACCCCCGCGAGGTGCGCCGACGCATAGTGTCCGGCCATGGCCGTGTCCATGAACCCCATGGCCATGATGAAGAACTGGGTCGCCGCCATGGGCGCGCCGAGCCGCGCCAGCGCCCGAGCCTCGGCGAGCGGCCCATGGGTACCCGCCGACCGCACGTCCGTGCGCCCGGCGCGTCCGCTCGCCAAGCTCGATCGCATTGCGCGCTCCCTCTATCCCTGCCCCGGGACAGGCCCTCCGACCCCGGGCACGTCGGCTCCCTCCCGATCCGCCCAGTCTCCGCAACGGCTACACGCCGTGCACTCCGTCGGGCTTGAGCCCACGTTCCCGCCACGGCTTATCATGCGCCGGATGCCCGACGATCTTCCACGCCGGTCCGCGTTCCCCTGGTACCTGGCGAGTTCCAGTCTGTGGCTCGGCGGCATGAGCCTGCAGGGCGTCCTCGTCCCCTGGATGCTGCTGGGCATGCTGGAGACGTCCCCTGCACGTTACAGCCTGAGCCGGGTGCTGATCGAGTTGCCTCCCATCGTCGCGCTCTTCGCCGGCGGCTTGCTCGCGGACCGCGGCGATGCGCGCCGGCTCCTGATCCTGCTCAGCGTGGCGGCGTGCCTGCCGCCGCTCCTGATCGGCGAGGCGTCGCTGGGCTTCTGGCCAGTGGTCTTCTTCGGGATGGCCATGTCCACCCTGCAGTCCCTGAGCGACCCCGCCCGGCAAGCCATGCTGAGCCGCATCAGCCGCATCGACATTCAGCGGACGATCGTCGTCACCACGATCGTGACGTCCCTGGTCGGCATCGGTGGCTTTGCAGTTGGCGGTCAGATCAAGACGCTGGGACTCGATGTCGTGCTTCTGGTCGAGGCGGCGCTCTTCGCGCTCGGCATCGCGGCACTGCAACGCTTGCCCGCCCTGCCGGCCCACGGCGCGGGGCCGCCACAACTGCTGGCCGGGTTCCGCGCGCTCCGACGCCTCCCCCTGGTACGAAATATCGTCGGATTGAACTTCCTCTCGTCCCTGTTCAACGCCGGCGCCTACACGATCGCCATGCCCTTCGTGGCGACCCAGACCTACGGGGGTGACGCGGCGTTCCTCGCGAACATGTTCATCGCCTTCACCGTGGGCAGCATCGGATCCAATGTCGTGCTGCTCACCGCGATGCCGTTGCTGCGTCCGGGGCGACTCTTCTCGCTTCTGCAACTGACCCGCATCGCGATCCTGGCGGCGCTTTTCCTCGAGCCCCCGGTCTGGCTGTTCTTTCTGCTGGTGTTCGCATGGGGCCTCAACATGGGTGTCACGACCACGCTGGTGAGAACGACGGTCCAGGAACTCGCTCCGGCGCCCGTACGTGCACAGGTGCTGGCGATCCTGCTCTTCAGCTTCATGGTGGGCGCGCCCCTGTCCGCTGCCCTGCTCGGGCAGGTCGTGCAGGCCACCGACCCCCTTACGGCGCTGTTGCCGGGGATTCCCGTGTCGCTCGCGATCTTTCTTGCCGGCGCCTTCGGCAGCGGGCTATGGACCTACCGTTCCGTGTCGCATCCGGCAGTCTCTCGCTGACCGGGCGCACGCAGAGGATCCCGGGAGTGAGCGGTCAGCGCCGCTTGCCCTGCAGCGCGCGATAGCCGAGGAGGAGCGCCACAGCCCCGGCAGTCGCGAGGAACAGACTCTTGAGATCGAAGCCCTCGACGCCCCCCATACCCAACTGACTGCCGGCCAGACCGCCGATGACCGCCCCCGCGATGCCGATGACGATGGTCACCAGGCAGCCGCCGGGATCCTTGCCAGGCACGATGATCTTGGCGGCCGCGCCGACCAGCAGTCCCAGGACGATCCAACTGAGCAAACCCATTGGCCGCCTCCGAAAGCCTGTTGGTCCCGCATTCTAACGCCCGGCAAACGCAGCCGGTGACGGATTCCGGGATCCCGGTTGCCGGGACCGTTCAGGACAGCGATTCGGGCGTGGCGATCGCCGCCGCGACGAGCTCCGGATGCTGCATGGGAATGAAATGCGTAAGCTCCGGCCGGTACACGTCCCTGCCATGCCGGAATGCTCCGGCCAACCCCTCCCAAGTCGGGGACTGCGAGAAATCCATCTCGCCCTGGCGGATCTCGCGCCGCCTGGCGCGCACGACGAGGACCGGGTGCGGCAGCGTCCGCACAGAGTCGTAGATGTCCGTCCCGCCACTGCCCATGTAGATCGAGGACTCCACGACGGGCGGGCACGCCAGGGTGTAGCCCCCGCCGTTCGGCTTCGGCAATATGCCATGTCTGCAGTAATCCTGTAGCACATCGACGCGCCACAGCTTGAAGGGATGTCGGTCGCGGAACCGCTCGAACATGTCTTCCCAGGAGTCGAAGTCGGCTCTGCGCCGTGCCACGGGATGCTCCTGGGCGTTCGAGAATGGGCGATCGTCCGCCCACCCGTCGTAAGCCCCCGGCTCCATGATGACCGGATCGACCAGCACGAGGCGCTCGAACCGCTTCGGGCGTCGCGCGGCCGCCTGCACCACCGTGTGTCCACCCATCGAGTGGCCGACGCCGATGGCATCCCGGAGGTCGAACGCATCGACGAATTCGGTCATGTCCGCACCGAACTCCTGCCAGTTGAACGGCCCCGTCTTGTCGCTACGGCCATGGCCACGCTGATCTACTGCGATGACCCGATAGCCCTCGCCGAGCGCCCCCACCGTGGCGTCCCAGCACCGTGCGTGGAAGCCGGTGGCATGGACCATCAGCACAGTCTGGGCGTCCCGGGGACCCCACTCGAAGCTCGCGAGTTCGATCCCCCGCACCGTCGTGCGCCGCTCACACGGTTTCATCGTCATGCATCTACCTCCCTGTAACTGCCGCCGCGCCGACGATCCGTCCGTCGACCATGTCTTGGGCCATCCGCTCCCTCCGTCCGCGCGCAAGCCTAACCGCAAATAGCCCATTCGCCATACACCCCCTGCGTCCCGCCACGACGGCTTGTTAGCGCCGCCAGACTCCTCGCTTGCGCTCGGGGTCTGGCCCCAGCCCCCACCTCCCTATGGCCTTGCGTCGAAAAACGTCACTACCGTTCCGTTCTACGACGCAAGCCCCTAGAATCCGCCGATGGTCGCCTCCCTGACGAAGCACGAGGTCGTCTCGTCGGACGCGGAACGCTTGATCCGCGTGAATTCCGCGGACGAGCCCCTCGGGTTTCTGGACAAGAGCGCGTGTCACGATGGCGAAGGCGTGCTGCACCGCGCCTTCTCCCTGTTCGTGCTGAACGACTCGGGAGAGTTGCTGCTGCAACGGCGCCACGGCTCAAAGCGCCTGTGGCCGGGCTATTGGTCGAACTCCTGCTGTTCCCATCCGCGCGCCGGAGAGGACATGGATAGCGCCGTGGCTCGCCGCCTTCGCGAAGAGGTCGGCCTTATCGCTGATCTCCACTTCGCCTTCAAGTTCGAGTACCGTGCCGAGTTCGCGGACGAGGGTGTCGAACACGAACTCTGCTGGGTCTACGTCGGACAGACCGACGACATGCCGGTGATCAACACGTCCGAGATCGGGGCCTGGCGCTGGATCGCACCCGGCGATCTGGACCGTGAACTCGCCGAACGGCCGGAGCGCTTCACGCCCTGGCTTGTAATCGAGTGGACGCGGCTCCGTGCCGAAGGCAGGATCGCCGCGGCGCGCTGACGGTCGGGGCTACCGGTCGGGTTCGGGATAGTCCCTCCCGGCCACATATTGTTGGAAATGCCAATCCGCTCTCAAACTCATGTTTCGGGGGCCACAGCGTTCCACGACGCTTAACAGTTTACTTATCCGAATTCACCCAGGCATACGGAACCAGGGTTTACTTGTTCACTTCCCGGCCGACCCGGATATCATATGTATCGGTATACTGAGAGTCCGGTTCGGATTCAGGGTCCGCCCGCCAGGAGGATAGTACCCTCCGCCGACCTGGTGGCTCGAACGTGCAGACCGTGCTCCAGCAGGTCGAGAAACTGATCTATGTCATCGGTCGTGTATACCCGATCCCCTGGTGTCGTGTAGCGCTGCGCCGGCCTCAGCGCAGCTCCATCCCCTCCATGTGCCCCTGTTCACGCCATTTCTGGAGCAGCGCGTTGAACGCGTTGATGCCGCGCGCATACGGGGAGTTCTGCATGTTGCCCTGAGTCCCCCTGCCTTCCCGGTTGTAGTAGCCGGGCGTGCACTGCTCGAGGAACTCGGCCGCACCCGTCCCGGCCAGTGCCACGATCTCCGCGACCCACTGCTCTTCGGCCTGCGCCGTGACTTCGGCCACCCGCTTGCCGCGCTGTTTCACCTCATCGACGATGTAGGCAACGTGCATGGCCTGGTCGTCGAACATGGCAGTCATGTTCGGGGAGAGTCCGTTCTGGTTGATGCCGATCGTGAACCAGTTCGGAAAACCGTGGCTGCTCAAGCCATGTAACGTCCGGAAACCGTCGGCCCAGTGATCGTAGAGGGATTGCCCGTCGCGCCCAATCGTGTCGAAGTCCACCCTGCGATGGGCGGAGGTCGTGATCTCGAAACCGGTCGCGTAGATGATTGTGTCCACCTCGTACTCGACGCCGTTGGCGACCACTCCTCTCTCGGTGATGCGCTCGACGCCCTTGCTGTCCGAGACGTCGATCAACTCCACGTTGTCGCGGTTGAACGTATCGAGATACTCGTCGTTGAACGTGGGACGTTTGCAGAACTGGCGATACCACGGCTTGAGAGCCTCCGCCGCCTGGCCGCTGGCGACGGTATCGTCGACACGGCCCCGGATCTCGTTCATCTTCTCGAAGTCGGCCATCTCCGAGCGCAGCGCCACCTCCTCCATGTCCAGAGCGCCCTCGTCCGAATTGCGGCTCATCAGGGAGAGTCCGATGCGTCGCGCGATGTCCGTCCAGCCGTCGGCGACGAGATCCTCCGTGAAGCTCTGGCCGAACAGCACGGCTGCGAAGTTCTCGCGCCGGGCCCGCTGCCACCCCGGCTCGAGGCTTTGGTACCACTCCTCATCCGTCGGCATGTTGCCGCGCAGGTCCACCGAGGACGGCGTTCTCTGGAAGACGTAGAGCTCCTGCGCGTGCTCGCCGAGAAACGGCACCGACTGGATCGCCGTGCAGCCGGTGCCGATCACTGCCACCCGCTTGTCGGCGAGCCTGGTCAGGCCGCCGTTGTGATCGCCGCCGGTGTAGTCGTAGTCCCAGCGCGCGGTGTGGAACGTGTGGCCCTTGAAGTCGCTGATCCCCGGGATGCCGGGGAGCTTCGGCCGGTTGGCGGGTCCGGTCGCCTGCACCACGAACCGGGCTCGAATGTTGTCGTTGCGATGGGTGGCAACGTGCCAGCGATGGTCGTCTTCGTTCCACCGCACCTCGGTGACGCGGGTCTGGAAGATGGCCCGGTCGTACAGGCCGAAATACTCGGCCACGCGCTTGCTGTGGTCAAAAATCTCGGGGGCGTACGAGTACTTCTCCTTCGGCATGAAGCCCGTTTCCTCGAGAAGCGGCAGGTAACAATAGGACTCGATGTCGCACTGCGCGCCCGGGTATCGGTTCCAGTACCACGTTCCGCCGAAATCGCCGCCGGAGTCGATGATGCGGAAGTTGGTGACGCCCCGCTCCTTCAGCCTGGCCCCGGCCATCAGGCCGCTGAAGCCGGCGCCGATCACCGCGACATCGATCTCGATGTCCAGCGGCTCCCGGTCGAAGTCCGGGTCCGCGTAGGGATCGTCATGCGCGTAGTGGGCAAACTCCGAGGCCGCTTCGATGTACTGATCCTCGCCGTCGTCGCGGATCCGCCTGTCCCGCTCCACTCGGTACTTCTCACGCAGGGCCCCCGGGTCGAAATCCAGATCGGGGAACAGGTTGTGCAGTCTCTGACGTTCAGATGCCATCGCCGGCTCCAGTGCTATCGAAGGTCGGGCGGAAGGATCGTAACCGATTGCGCCACGCCCGACCGCTCGAAGATGTCGCCGGGAGTCGTAGGGGACGGGCTTGTCCCGTCCCGTTTCGAAATCGTGCACGGGCTCGACACGGGCGACGACAGGCGTCGCCCCTGTACCATCTCCGACGCTGGGTGCCGAGAGGCACGCAGCGGGCATGTTGCCGGGAGCGACCAAGTCGCCCCCTGTGCCCGGAGCACCTGCGTAGGACTAGTGTTAGTTCCATTAAAACGTTGACGTTTCATGCGATGTCCAGGTCGAAGTTGCACCAACGCAACTGCACGGGCGCTTCGTTCATTTCCGCAATGCCTTGGAGGATGCGGGATTTCAGTTCCGCGGTGGACGCGACGCGGATGTGGCGCAGGAACGTGCGCGCCATTTTGGAGAAGGCGCACTCGATCAGGTTCAGCCAGGAGCCGTGTTTCGGGGTATGCACGTATTCGAAGCGCCCAGGTCGCGTCGCCAGGTACGCCATGGTCTCGCGGGAAATGTGCGCGGAGTGATTGTCGAGGACAACGCGGATGACGGCGTCGGGCGGATAGTGACGATGCAAGCGCTCCAGCAAGGCGACGAACTCGCGGCTACGATGTCTCGGCTCGACATCGGCGATGATTTCGCCGCTGTGTGCCGACAACGTCCACAACTCCGCCGCCAGACCCAGCGCCTTGGGTTGCTGACATGCCACGCTGACCACCCAGGCTTTTGCGTCCGGCAGAATCTCGGGCTCCCGCGGGCGGTGGTAACGATCTCTCAAGCCGGTGCGCACGCCCGCCGCCAACGCCTTGTCGACACATTTGTAGATGGTTGGGCGCGACACGCCGACTTCCCGCTGTATCTGCGAGATCGACAACCCCGCCGCGTACCTCAGCAGCACCTTCGCTCGTGTTACCTCGCGCGCCGGCGCCGTCGCCGAGCGGCTCAACGTCGTCAGCATCTCGCGATCCGACTCCGACAACTCCAACGCCGCGCGCTCTGTTCGTCTGGCCATGTCCCGCTCCCTGATTGGATCGGGCCAGCATCATGCATCGGCATCGCCAGTTTGTAAACTTATTTAAGAAACGAACTACTAGTGCCCCGGCGGTTTTGCCGCGGTGGATGCCCAGTGAAGAGTTTGCGCCTTGAGCGCCAGTACAGGGACCGGCAGGCATCGTGGCGCGCCCGAACTGGTGACTACAAGGAGGCAACATGGCACAACTACAGTGGTTCGTTGGGGTGGACTGGGGATCGCGTACGCACCACGTGTGCATCCTCGACGGTGCGGGAGGGGTTCGCAAGGAACGTGCGTTCGCGCATGGCGGTGCGGGCTTGGCGGCGATGGTGGCGTGCATCGCGGACAGCACCGCGAACGCAGCGGCGGAGACGGTCGGCGTAGCGATCGAGACGCCGCGCGGGCCGGTCGTGGAAAGCCTGCTGGCGCACGGTCTGGCGGTGCACTCGATCAATCCCAAGCAACTGGATCGGTTCCGCGATCGCCACTCGCCGGCGGGCGCGAAGGACGACCGCCGCGCCGCGTGGGTGCTGGCGGCGGCGCTACGCAGCGATCCGGACGCCTTCCACCAGGTGGAAGCGACCGATCCGCTCATCGTCGAACTGCGCGAGTGGTCGCGCATCGCCGAGGAGCTCAAGCGCGAGCGCGTGCGGGTCACCAACCAGATGCGCGAGCAGCTGTGGCGCTACTACCCGCAGTTCAACGAGACCGTGAAAGATCTCGCCAAGCCCTGGGCACTGGACCTGTGGAAGCGCGTGCCGACCCCGGCGGCCGCGCGCGGCGTGCGCGTGACGTCCTACGACAGGTTGTTGAAAAAGTACCGCATCCGGCGCTTCGACGGCACCACGCTGAAAGGCCAACTGCAGCAACACCCGCTGGCCATCGATGCGGCCGCGGCGCGCGCCGCAGAGGTGCATGTGCGGCTGCTCTCGAAACGCCTCGTCGGTAAGCGGAGCGTCGGCACCACCTGGCTTTCAGTTTGAGATTGGCGTAAAGGCCCAAGGTAGCAGTTGATCGATCTCCGAGGCCGGATGGCCATTGGCGATGGCTTCGAGCGTGGCCTTGAGGTAGGCGTGGGGGTTGACCCGATTCATTTTCGCCGTTTCCACGAGTGAAGCGATGCGGCCCCAGGCCGCGGCGCCTTCGTCATGGCCGGCGAACAGCGCGTTCTTGCGATTCAGCGCCAGCGGTCGGATGGCGTTCTCCACGACGTTGTTGTCCATCTCCACCCGGCCGTCGGTGAGGAACACCTGCAGCCCGTCCCAATGGTTGCCGATATAGGCCAGCTTCTCGCCCAGGCGCGACTTGGGCGAGACCCGGGCGCGTTGCTGGCGCAGCCACACTCCGAAGTCCTCGACCAGCGGCGCGGTACGCGCCTGGCGCACGGCGAGCCGGACTTCGGCGGGTTCACCCCGGATCTCCTTCTCGATGACGTACATCGCCGCGATGCGCCGCAGCCCTTCGGCGGCGACCGCCGAGCGGTGACTGTCCTGGATCTCGCACAGCTTGCGCCGGGCGTGGGCCCAACAGAAACAACGGACCACCCCCTTGCCGGGCACCGCCACCACGTTGTAGCCGGCATAGCCGTCGACGTGCAGCTTCCCTTCGAATCCTCTGAGAAAACCCTCGGCGTGGCGTCCACCGCGACCGGGCGCGTAGAAGAACACCACCCCCGGCGGGTCCGGACCGGCCCAGGGACGCTCATCGCGGGCCAGCGCCCACAGATACCCCGTCTTGGTCTTGCCCCGGCCCGGATCCAGCACCGGCGCCCGGGTCTCGTCCATGAACAGATGCCCGGACTGCTTCAGGTGCCAGGCCAGCCGGTCCACCACCGGCATCAGATGAAACGACGCCTTGCCCACCCAGCCGGCGAGCGTGGAGCGGTGCAGGTCCACGCCTGAGCGGGCGTAGAGCTGCGATTGACGGTAGAGCGGCAAATGGTCCGCGTACTTGGAAATGAGCACCTGGGCCAGCATCGCCTCGGTCGGCAGCCCACCCTCGATGAGGTGTGCCGGCGCGGCCGCCTGGACGACACCCTGCTCGCAGGTCCGGCAGGCATACTTCGGGCGCACGGTGACGATGACGCGAAGCGTCGCCGGCACAATGTCCAGCCGCTCGCTGCGGTCCTCTCCGATGCGCACCATCTGCCGGCACCCGCAGGGACACTCGGTGCTGTCTGGCTCGATGACCCGCTCGATGCGCTCAAGGTGCTCCGGCAGCTGCCCGATATTGCGTCGGGCGCGGCGCTTGCCCGTGGGCGGGCTCGGCGGCGCGCTCGGCTCGGTGGCGGCCTGGACCTCGCCTACCGCCCCTTCCAGATCCTCGAACGCCAGCTGGCGTTCGTCGACACCCAGCTTCTCGGACTTCCTGCCGTAGATGAAGCGCCGCAACTCGCTGATCAGGTGCTCCATGCGCCGGTTGCTCTCGGTGAGCGACTCGACCCTGGCGCGCAGCGCGTCGTTGGCCGCCAGCTGCTCCACGAATGCCGCCCGGTAGGCGCCTGGCAGGGGGCTGAGATCGACCGGTTCGGCGCGCGTCTCCATGGCGCAATAATACCATGGAATCAGTCTCTTAGACCTCGGAAAGAGCCCTGATGACCGGCTCGGATGCTACGCCGCGGTGCGCGGCCGACGCACCTTCGCTGCCCACGTCCGACGCCAGTCCAGACCCTCGAACAACGCCTCGAACTGCGCTCGCGACAGGCGCATCACCCCATCGTGAATGCCCGGCCACGCAAAGCGGCCCTGCTCCAGACGCTTGTACGCCAGCACCAGGCCCGTACCGTCCCACCACAGCACCTTGAGCCGGTCGCCGCGCCTGGATCGAAACACGAACGCCACTCCGGAATACGGATCCAGTCCCAGATCGTTCTGCACCACTGCAGCCAGACTGTCGTGCCCCTTGCGGAAGTCCACCGCCCGCGTCGCCACCACAACCCGCGCGCCCGGCAACGACACCATCACCGCGCCACCGCCAGCGCCACCGCGATCGCCGCGATCCCCGCCGCGTCGATCTCCCCCTCCAGCCGAACCGTCACGCCACGCCCTTCAATCGTCACCTCGGCCCGCCCGCCCGACTCCTGCACCGACACCGGAACGTATGCAGCCTCCGCCGACCTCAGCTCGTCGCGCCGCGCCCGGCTGCGTCTCCTCGACAACTGGCTGGCCGAAACCCCGTGCCGCCGCGCCACCTCGCGCACCGCCAGTGGCGACGTGAAACTCTCCTGCACCATCCGCTCCCACTCTTCCACCGTTCGCCGCCGTAGCACCCTGCCAGCGCCGACGCCCGTGCCGCCAGCACCCTTCGAATCACCATCCGACATCCACAAACCCTCCGGTCGACCAGACGGGTATCCAACTTCAAACGCGATATCCAGGGAAAGGTGGGGTCGGCGGACCGCTTACCCTCGTCGTGGTCAACAGGTCAACAAGCAACTCGCCGAGGCGCAGACGCAGCTCGACGCGTTCCTCGACCAGTTCGCGGCGCCGCCAGCCGACGCCGAGGAGTCAGCGCCGGGGCAGACAGAACAACAGCGTGACGTGGCCATCCTGCGATCCCTGCCCGGAGTCGGTCCGGTAGTCAGCGCCACGCTGTTGGCAGAGGCGTACGACGCCCTGCGGCGGCGCGACTATCACGCGCTGCGCTGCCTGTGCGGCGTGGCACCGGTCACCCGACAGTCCGGCAAGAGCCGTATCGTCACGCGCCGCCTCGCCGCGCACCGGCGGCTGCGCGACATCGTCCACCTGTGGGCTGGCGTTGCCATGCAGTGCGATCCGCTCTGCCAGGCCCGATACCAGGCCCTGCGCGATCGCGGCCACGGTCATGCCCGCGCGCTGCGTTCCGTCGCCGACCGCCTGCTGATGGTCGCCTGCGCCGCGCTGCGCGACGGGACGCTATACGACCCGCCGGCCGCCACGGTCTGAACGGCGCGTGCCCCGCATCGCCAAGGGAGCGGCAGCGACCGCAGCGCGATGCGGGGCACGCGCACGTCCAAACCCGGCGGCCGGCGCGGCGCCTACGTCGTCCCGGAGCGCCGGACCGGCTTTGGGGCACTTTTATGGAAGACGCGGCAAGGGAACGAAGTGACCGCCGGTGCAGCTCGCATGGAACAGCCTTCCATGGAACAAAATCCGAACTCCTTTTAATTCAACGGGTTGTCCGAACGCCATTTGACATAATTCAAGCTGCCGAGGCGGCGGGCTTGACGTTGCAGGTTGGCGACCATTCGATCGCGGCGCTCGGCCTCCCACGCGGCAGGTCGCGCTGGACGTATTCCTCGCCGCGGGTGAGCATGGCGTATATCAGCCGGGCCAGTTGGTGCGCGGTCGCCTTGACCGCCTTGGCGGTGTCCATCCGGGCCAGGCGCCGGCGGTGCGCGGCGCCGATGGCGCTCTTGTCGCTGCGCGCCGTGGTCGCCGCCATGCGCAGCGCCTGCCCGACGCGGTTCGACCGCCGTCGCGGTGCGCCCTTCAGGCGCTTGTCGCCGCTGATACGGGTGCCCCGCGCCAGACCCAGCCAGGAACAGAAGTGGCCGACCGACGGGAACCGCGACAGGTCCGCGCCGACCTCCGCGGCGAGGGTCAGGGCCGTCTCGACGCCGATGGTCGGGATGGCCAGCAGGTCGACGCCCAGCATCCGCTTGAGCCGCCGCCGTAGCGCCCGGTCGCGGCCCTTGCGCGAGCGCTAGCCCGCATTTCTCACCAGGCCGCTTGTCGGCATCAAAAAGCTCTTGGGTTTCACGAAGTTGACCGCGATTGCCGATGATCGTGCCGATGGCGGACTGCGCTGGCCGCGCCCTCGCGGGTCTTTTGCCCCCGTGTACACACGGGCCCGTGCTTGCGCACGTGCTCCCTCAACCGTAGTCCCCGCTATGCTTTCGGTCGGCGAGCGCGACGCAAGCGTCGTGCGCACAGGACCAAAATCCTCCGCGATCATCACGGCCCCTGGTGAGAAATGCGGGCTAGTCCTCCGGCGGGTCGCCGGCGTCGGCGCGCGCCAGCTTGTCCAGCTCGCCGTTGATCCGCTCCTCGCAGGCGGCGATCTGCCCCTGCAGTGCGTCGTAGCGCTCCAGCGCCAGCGCCAGCGCGAACACGTGCTCGTCGCGCCAGTTGCCGCGCAGACTCGCGGCGATGGTCGCCGCGTCCGCCTTGCAGCGGTCGTCCCGGAAGCCGGCCATTACCGCGCCGTCGCGTTCGCCCGCGACGATGGCGCGCACGATCAGCTGGCCGGTCTTGCCCATGACGTCGCTCAGCACGTTGTCGAGTTGCACGTTCATCTGCACCAGCGCCTTCTGCATGTGGTGCACCGTGCGCGAGCGCTGCCCGACCAGTTCGTCACGCTGGCGCAGGTAGGCGCGCAGCGCGCACACCTCGTCCGGAACCCGGTACGCGCCGCGCAGCAGCCCGTAGCACATCAGCTGGCGGATCCACTGGCAGTCCAGCACGTCGCTCTTGCGCCCGCTCACCTGCTTGGTCGCGCGCGGGTTCACCAGATGCACCTCGAAGCCCGCCCGGTCGAGCACCTCGAACGGCGGGATCCAGTACACGCCCGTCGCCTCCATCGCCACCACCCGCACGCCACACGACTTCAGGTGCGCGGCCATCCGCTCCAGTTCGTCCGTCACCGTGCCGAAGCTGCGTACCGGCTCCTCGAACCGATCCGGGTCCACTGCCACGTAGTGGCCCTTCTTGCCGATGTCGATCCCCGCGCAGTCCGCGTGCACCACGTCCGGCCGGTTCGCGTTTTCCCGCCGCGTCCTGTCCGCCATCTCCGGTCCTCCACGCTGTCCAACCAACGCATCGGGCGGAGCCGCGACGGTACGCTCACTCTCGCATGCGGGGTCGCGGATAGCCACGCCACCAGCGTCAGAACGCCGATCACGACTCGGGCCAGACTTCCATGCGGGCCGCAGCACCACTGGCCGAAACGGCCTCTGTGCCCGACGTGAAGGCATCATCGCCGCGTCCGCGTCGGCGCACAACGCCACATTTGTTCCCTGCGCGTCCGCGCACCGGAGCCCCGGGGTGGAAACTTCCATGCAAGGACGGCGTGGCTGGGCCGGAGGCGCGCCGGTGCGTAACGAGCTTGCGAGCGAGCGCCGGGCCGGCTATGGGGCGCTACAACCCTGCGATGCTCGAGAAGTCGTGACGATCTTTCGGGCGGTCAACAACTTCGTGTTCGTCGGCGACGACGGGGCGACGCCGGCGATGCGGCTGGGACTCGCCCAGGAGCCGCGTTCGTAGCTGCAGCCGGGGCACTTCCAGGGGCGGGGCAATCTCTGGCCCGATTGCATTCGTCGGACATTGGCGCACCATAAGACGGCTACCGGCCCGGAAAAGATCATGGAGACGAACCCGTTGGGCGCCCGATGGGCGCTGACCCTTCTCGTGGCGCTCTCGCATGCAGTGGTTGCCGCAGACACCGACACGCCGCGACGTTCCGCGTTCTTCGGCGATCTGCACATCCACACCATGTACTCGTTCGATGCGTTCACGGACAGCGTCCGAACGACGCCGGACCATGCCTATCGCTACGCGAAAGGAGAGCCCATTCCTCATCCGGACGGCAGCACCATCCGGCTGTCGGGGGCGCCGCTCGACTTTCTCGCGGTAACCGACCATGCCGAGTACCTGGGGGTGCACGCGGCGCTGCTCGACCCGGACAGCGTGTCCTACGGCCATCCAGACACGTCACGCGTGCTCCCGGACGAGTCGCTGTCGCTCGCCGAGTACTACGCGTACCAGCAAAGCATGCGCAAGTTCGTGAGGGGAGGAGCGGAAATCGCTGGCAAGCCGGTGATCTCGTGGGCATGGCGGAAGATCGTCGAAGCCGCTGAGCGGCACGACGACCCTGGCCGTTTCACGGCGCTGATCGGCTACGAGTACTCGCTCGCGCCGGGTGTCCGTCACCTGCACCGGAACGTGATCTTCCGCGGTTCCGAGGTTCCCGAGTGGCCCTTCAGCGCCCGGGACTCCACGAATCCCGCCGATCTGTGGGCATGGCTCGACAGGCTGCGCGCCCGTGGCATCGAGGCGATGGGCATTCCGCACAACATGAACCAGAGCGACGGTCTCGCCTTCATGGAGACCACCTGGAAGGGCGAGCCGATCGACGCGGACTTCGCCGCGGCCCGGATGCGCAACGAGCCCGTGGTCGAGGTGACCCAAAAGAAAGGCACCTCCGAGACCCATCCATCCCTCTCGCCGAACGACGAGTGGGCGGACTTCCAGATTGTCCAGTACTACCTGAACAAGGCGGACAACAAGGATCCGATCAGCGTCTTCAAGGGGGGCTACCTGCGCGACGCGCTCAAGACTGGCCTCGAGTTCGAGGAGCGCAGCGGCTTCAACCCCTATAGGCTGCGCGACGGGTGCCTCGTCGGGGCGAGCGCTTCGGTGAACCCCTATACAGCCACGTTGCGGCCGGGTCGTTCGAGGAGGATCGGCGCTTCACCAGCCGGGCGAACACCCCGCAGGCGCGCGGCTCCGCCTATGACCCGGACCGGGACTCCTGGGAGGGATTCTGGACGCCGCGCAGGGCGACCCACGGCACCGGCGGGCTGGCAGCCGTGTGGGCCGACGGGAACACCCGGTCCGCCATCTACGACGCCATGCGACGCCGCGAATCGTTCGCCACCTCGGGGCCTCGTATCCGCGTCCGCTTCTTCGGCGGGTTCGACCTCGACGGGGCATTGGCGGACGCAGCGGATCCCATCGCCGCGGCCTACCGGCACGGCGTTCCGATGGGCGGCGCGCTGTCCGAGCCCGATGGCCAAGCACCGAGTTTCCTCGTCATCGCACTGCGCGATCCCGCATCAGGCTGGCTACAGCGGGCCCAGGTCATCAAGGGCTGGATAGAGGATGGCGAGGCGCGTGAGCGGGTGTTCGACGTCGCCTGTTCGGATGGCCTGACCCCGGACCCGGACACTCATCGTTGCGGCGACAACGGCGCCCGGGTGAACCTCGCGGACTGCTCCGTCAGCCGGGACATGGGGGCCACCCAGTTGCAGACGGTGTGGACGGATCCC
The DNA here is from genome assembly GCA_965248075.1 of Candidatus Azotimanducaceae bacterium. GTDB lineage: Bacteria > Pseudomonadota > Gammaproteobacteria > Pseudomonadales > Azotimanducaceae > VXNE01. Next base: position 310,252 of record CBDFIL010000003.1, read on the forward strand.
GAATTCGATACCGCCCAACGTGCGTTCTACTACGTGCGCGTACTCGAGAACCCGAGCTGCCGCTGGTCGACCTGGGATGCCCTGCGTGTCGGCATTCCGCCGAACCCGGACCTGGCGGCGACGATCCAGGAGCGGGCCTGGAGTTCCTCGATCTGGTACGCCCCGGAGGACGAGTGATCGTGAACCATGTACTCCTTCGATGCTCCGATGAGCAGCGTGCCGGCGCGAGCGCTTACGGCTAATCCCCGTCTCCTGCCGGCACGCTGCGGAGCGTGCGAATGACGCCTACCGGGATGTCCCTTCGGGATTCGGTCCCGACGCCCTTGCCGGGCCCTCGACGAGCAGATTGTCCTGTTGGCGGGCGATGATCCCTCGACAGTCCGTACTCGGTCAGGGACATCTGGAAGCGGGTGGAGGACCCTGCCAGATTCGGGGCTACGCTTGCGCCGGGGGCTTGCGCCATTGAATATGGCGGTACATCCCTGTACCGCCAGGGAACCTCTGATCAATCAGAGCTTCCCTTATCGCGAGTACCGCACCGACACCCCCCAGGTCCTCGGCGGCGCGAAATGCGAGAGCGTGCCACCGGTGGTCGCATTGGGCGTGTGCATCGCGACGTACTCCTCGTCGGCGATGTTCTCCACGAAGCCCATCACACGCACGGCACCCGCCCCACGTCCCCCCGGAACCCACATCAGCCGCGCATTGGTCAGGCCGAAGGCGTCCTGGCGGGCGAAATCGTTGTTGAAGACGGTGTGGTAGTGGTCGCCCGTGTGCGCATATTCGCCGCGGGCCGTGAGCATGCCGCCGCCGGCCAGCGGGAAGTCGTACTCGGCGCTCAGCGTCGCCTTCAGATCCGGCGCCCGTAACAGGTCGTTCCCTTTCAGCTGCTGCAGACAGCTGAGGCCCCCGGCATCGCAGTCCATCCCGATATGTGGATTGAGCGGGTCCGTCGACGTGAAGTCCAGAAACGTTGCCTTCAGCCACGAGATGGAACCCTCGAGACGGAACCGGTCCGTCGCAAGCCACAGCAACTCCGCCTCCAACCCATAGGTCTTCGCGTCCGTGGCGTTTTCGGCGACCGACGCGTTGTTGACGAACAGCCGCGCCTGGAAGTCCGAGTAGTCGTAGTAGAAGGCCGACAGGTTGATCTGCATCGTGTTGTTCAGGAAACGCGACTTGCTGCCGAGTTCCAGCGCCACCAGCGTCTCGGGGTCGAAGCCGTTGCCGCAGGTGCCGCCGTTGAACCCGCCGGACTTGAATCCGGTGGAGACGGAGCCGTACACCATCGTGTCCGCCGACAGGTCGTAGTCGAGACCGGCCTTGCCCGTGATCTCGCTCCACTCGTCCGTCACCTGGAGGCCCAGGCAGAAATCCCCGCCGAGGTTGTTCAGCACGCTCTGGGTGTAGTCCTTGATGTCTTCGGTCCAGCGGATGCCCGCGGTGCCCCGCAGCCGGTCGGAGAAGCTGTACGTTGTCTGGCCGTACACCGCCTTGGACGTCGTCTCCTGGAATATCTGAAACTGCAGGAACGGCACTGCCGAGGGCGTGCCGTCCAGCTTGCTCCCGAACGCCGCCAGCGAACCCGGGGGCAGCGGACCGCCCAGGCCCCCGAAGATGCCAAAGATGGCCTCGAAGGTCGCCTGGAGCGCCGGCAACTCGTAGTCCCACAGCTCCTCGATCTCGGAGCTGTAGTAGTAGACCCCCGCGATCCAGTCCCAGCGCGCGGCGCTGCCGCTCAGCGTGAACTCCTGCGACCATTCGTCGTTGTCCTGGTAACAGAGCACCGTCAGGGCGTCGATGTCCGAACCGTCGAGGCTCTGATACGGACAGTCCTGCTCGATCTGAAAATAGGAAGTGATCGACTTGAACTCGACCGCTTCGCTCGCATCCCACGCCAGCACCGCCGAAAGGCCGTGCGATTCGCGATAGGAAGCAAAGCCGCCGGTGGAATACGTGTTACGCGGATCGGTGCTCCAGACACCGGGCCGGCTGAGATTCAGTCCCAGCGCTTCCACGCACGAAGTAGCGCCGCAGAAGTTGCCGGACTGACTCAGGATCCCGCCGGGATTGCCGGTGCTCAGCAACAGCGGCGGCACCGGGTGGTCGTCCGTCACTACCCACGGGGGCCCGGTCACTTCGCTGTCGGTATATTCGGCGCGCAGCACGATCTCCACGCGGTCGCTCGGGCTGATGACCGCCGAGAGCTTCGCCAGTGTGGCCGTCGCGGCGTCCTCGTCGCGACCGAGCAGACGGTTTTGCGTGTAGCCGTCGCGCTGGTCGTGTGCAATGGCAGCACGCACGGCGAACGTGCCCGGGGTGATGGGTATGTCGCCGGAAAGTTCGACCCGGGTCCGGTCGTAGTCACCGTAAAGCGCCACCGCGCTGAACGTCGGTTCCTCGCCCGGCAGTCGCGTCACGACGTTGAGGCTCCCGCCCGTCGAGTTACGTCCGAACAGGGTGCCCTGCGGTCCCCGCAACACCTCGATGCGCTCCACATCGAAGAGCAGTGAGGACGACGACACCAGGCCGCCGCGATACATGCCGTCGGTGTGCAGCGCCACGCCCGGCTCGGCACTCATCTCCGAGATGTCGACGCCGACGCCGCGCATGGTCATCTGCGCCATGTCGGCGAGTTCGTTGAACATGAGCGCCGGTACCACGAACTGCAACTGCGCGAAGTCGTCGAGCCCCCGGATCTCGATGGTCTCCCGGGAGACCGCGGTGACCGCGATCGGAGTTTCCTGCAGGGAGGACTCGCGCTTCTCGGCGGTAACCACGATTTCCTCGATCTCGGCCGCCCAGGTCGAGGCAACTCCAAAGCACAAGGCCAGGGCCACGATCGGAGCCCTCAGCCGGCCCGAAGACCGACGTATCGAATCGAACATGATGTCTCTCCACAACTTGCGTCGGCAGGATGCCGGCGACTTGAACTCTGCTGAACGGCCAAGATCGCGAACGCGATCACCCGCAGCCAATATGATCTGGCACCCGACACGACGGGTCAACGAAGACCGCGCCGCAGGGAACACGCCTCACCTGCTGACGGGATCGACGGAGCGCATCCGCCCGGGGCCCCTGCCCGCCCCGGCGCGGGTGCCGAGATCGAACCACGCATCGGCGGGTGTGGCGTTGTAGGCGCGTAGTGTGGCCTTGATGCGAACCAGGGATTCGTCCGGATAGGACGCCAGCTGCTCCACGAGGCGCCGCGCCTCCGGCACGACCTCGGCGTCCGCCACGCAGGAATACGCAACACCGAGCTGCAGCAGCTCGGGCCCGAGGAAGCGGCGTCCCGTCAGGGTGAGCCTGGCGGCCACCGCCTCGCTGTGCCGCAGCCGCAGCCACGCCATGTTGTACGGCGCGGCAAGGCCCTGCTGCACTTCACCCACCTGCAGGAACGCGGTCTCTCCGGCGACGAGCAGGTCCGCCGCCAGCGCCAACGCGGCGCCACCGTTGATGCCGTACCTCTCGAACGCGCCGACGATCGGTTTCGGACACTCGTACAGCGCCTTGTGGGCGCCCCGCCAGATCGCGCCGAAACGCGGCAGCCAGTCGGGTTCCGGGTCGGCATTGAAGGCCTTGAGATCGAGCCCGGAGCAGAAGGCCCCTGCGGCGCCGCGAAGCAGGATCGCCCGGACCGCCGCTTCCGCGCCGAGTTCGCCGAGCCTCTCGGCGAGGGCTTCCCCGAGTTCGCCGTCGATGGCGTTGCGGCGCTCCGGCCGGTTCAGGACCAGTTCCGCCCATCCGTCCTGCATGACGATTTCGACCACGGCCATCGGCCACCTCCCTTCTTGTCCATGATGTACCGCCCGGCATGGTAGCGCGCCCGACAAGGGCCGGCCGCACTCCGGCTTCAGGCAAGGAGCAGCACCAACCCCAGCACCAGGAGTGCCGCACCGGCCACTTCCGGCCCCCGCATGCGCTCGCGAAAGACAATGGCCCCGGCGGCGAACGCGAACAGTAGCTCAACCTGTCCGAGCGCCCGGACGTAGGCCGCGGCCTCCAGCGTCATCGCGGAGAACCAGCCCGCCGAGGCCAGCATGCCCGTCAGTCCTACCCACACGGATACCCGCCACGAGCGCGCCACCCGCGCCAGGGCACCCCTTTCCCGGACGGCGAAGTACACACCCATGCCGACCGTCTGCAGCAGTGTGGCGCCGAGCAACGTGACGCCTGCCCGCACAAAGAACTCGCCATCGGGCAGGGCCAGGGATGCCGCACGATACGAGACGGCGGATACCGCGAAACCGGCGCCCGCACCGATGCCGAGCCACGCGCCGCGTCCCGGAGACAGGAGGCCGCGCGGCGCTGTCGTTGCCACGCCCGATTCCCCGGCGTCCGAGCCCGGGGGAACGGCGCGCATGGACAGGAGCACCACCCCGCCAAGGCTCACGGAGATGCCGGCAAGCGCGGCCGGCGTCACGGCGTCCCCCAGGATCACGAACCCGAACGCCGCCGTCTGTACGGTTTCCGTCTTCGAGTAGGCCGTTGCCGCCGCAAAGTTCCGATGCCCGAAGCTGCGGATGAGCGCCACTGTCCCGAGCACCTGGAAGACACTGCCCACCAGCACGTTCCAACCCCAGCGGGCGTTCGGCGCCGGCAGGTCGTAACCCCCGGCCAGCCCGAGTGCGACGACGAACAGCGCCGCGAACGGCACCGCGTAGCAGAAGCGCACGTAGCTCGCTTCCTCGGCAGAGAGTGTGGCGGTGAGTCGCTTCTGCAGTGCCGAGCGCAGGCTCTGGCAGAACGCCGCGACGACCGTGATCGGTATCCAGAGTTCCATGCCGGCAAGCCCGCCGCGGGTGTTGTCAGGACGGTTCCGGTGCGGTTCCCGCAAAGTGGCCGTACGCGCCCCGGAAGTAGAGGAGCGGCCCCCGTTCGCCGTCGAGGATATCGATGTCGAGGACGCGACCCACGGCGATGGTGTGGTCGCCGGCATCGTGTTCGGCCTCCAGTGCGCAGTCGACGTAGGCCAGCACGCCCTCGAGGATGGGCGCCCCCGAATCCCCGGTGCGCCACGCGACATCGGCCACCTGGCCGCTCTGCGCGAAGACGTCCGATACGGACTGCTGATCCTCACCCAGAACGTTGATGCAGAAGCGGCCCGAGCCGCGGATCTTCGGCCAACTCGTGCTGCTCTTGCCCGGACACACGGCGATCAGCGGCGGTTCGAGGGACAGCGAGACGAAGGACTGGGCCGCGAAACCCACCATGTCCCCGTTCTCCACGCCCGTCACCACGACGACGCCCGTGCAGAACTGGCCCATGGTGTCGCGGAATTCCCGGCCGTGGAAGGTCGTCATCGTGTGGTGCCGTCCGTGTCAACGCGCTGCGGCGAAACTGCCCCCTTCGCCGCAGCCGCCCGTATCCCCGGGGGGGCTCCACGACTCCGGAACGCCCACTATCCTAAATCGTCCCAGCGGGCCGATGCACGTCAGCGCGGCCGACCCCTCCTGCTTCGCCGCTCGCCCGACCCTCGCCAAACCCGCGTACCCACACCCGGCTGGTAGAATGTTCGCCCCATGACCGAGGTCAGCGCCCCCGCCCTCCGCGTTCCCTCCCCCAACGCCTCGAGTCAGACCTTCGCGGCACTAGACCTGGGATCGAACAGCTTTCACCTGATCGTCGCACTCGACCAGGGCGAGCGCCTGCAGGTAGTGGACCGACACAGGGAGATGGTCCGCCTCGCGGCGGGACTCGGCGCCACCCAGGAACTCTCCCCGGAAACCGAAGGACGCGCCCTCGCCTGCCTCGAACGGCTCGGCCAGCGGCTGCGCGAGCTGCCGGCGCGCAACGTCCGCATCGTCGGCACCAACACGCTGCGCAAGGCGCGCAACAGCCGCTCCTTCATTCGTCGCGCCGAGAAAGCGCTCGGACACCGCATCGAAGTGATCAGCGGACGCGAGGAAGCGCGGCTGATCTACCTCGGCGTCTCGCACTCGCTCGAGGACGACCGGGATTCGCGACTCGTCGTGGACATCGGTGGCGGCAGCACGGAAGTCATCCTCGGCAGGCGCTTTCAGCCAGGACTGATGGAGAGCCTCTTCATCGGTTGCGTCGGTCTGTCCGACCGGTACTTCCCGGACGGGACGATCACCGCACAGGCCATGGACGCCGCCGAGCGCGCCGCGCGTCTGGAACTCGAACCGGTCGAACAGATCTTCCTCGCGCGGGGCTGGGACACCGCCATCGGCGCCTCCGGCACCGCCCTGTCGGTGCGCGGGGTCGTCGAGGCGGAGACGGGCAGTTCCGAGATCACCCGCGCCGGCCTTCGGCACGTGCGGGAACGCCTGCTGCACGCCGGCCATGTCGAGCGCCTCGACTTCGCGGCGGTGAACGCCGCCCGGGCCCCCGTGTTCCCGGGCGGCGTCGCCATCCTGTCCGCCATTTTCGCCGCGCTCGGCATCGAGCGGATGTCCGTATCCGACGGGGCGCTGCGCGAAGGCCTGCTGCACGACCTGCTCGGGCGCGTGCACGACGAAGACATCCGCGAGAGAACGGTGCGCGACCTCGCCAACCGTTACCACATAGACCGCGACCACGCCGGACGCGTCGCGCGCACCGCGATGAACCTGCTCAAGCAGGTGGGACCGACCTGGCGCATCGACGATCCTGATCTCGAGGCCGTCCTGCGCTGGGGCGCGACGCTGCACGAAATCGGACTCGACATCGCACACAACCAGTACCACAAGCACGGCGGGTACCTGCTCGACCACATGGATCTGGCCGGGTTCTCGCGTTCCGAACAGCACCGCGTGTCGCTGCTGGTCCGCGCGCACCGGCGCAAGTTCCCGGCCGAGGATTTCGTCGATGCGGAGGACATCATGCGCCTGTGCATCCTGTTGCGGCTCGCCGTCGTGCTGCACCGCGGGCGTACCGACACGCCGCTGCCCTCCTTCGCCATAACCGGGCGCGGCGACACCGTACTGGTCTCGCTACCGAAGAAGTGGCTGCTGGCGCACCCGCTTACGGAACTCGACCTGCAACAGGAGGTCGAGTACCTCGCGAACGCGCCGATTCGGCTGCGCGTCTCCGCTCCGTAGGAGGGCCCCGCAGACCGCCCGGCGGTCGCGCGGTCGCTCAGTCCGGCAGCGTCTTGAGCAGCAGTTCCTGCGCGGCCATGCGCTGCGTCGTCTCGGGGTCCTGTTCGTAGACACCGTTGGGCTTCGCCAGCCAGGCCGTGGAGTCGGCGAGGTAGAGTTCGAGATCCCGGATCACGGCACGCCGCAACCCTTCGTCCTCGACGGGAAAACAGGTCTCCACCCGGTCGAAGAAGTTGCGCTGCATCCAGTCTGCGCTCGACAGGTACACGCGGGGCTCGCCGCCGTTCTCGAAGTAGAAGACGCGCGTGTGCTCGAGGAACCGACCGATGACCGAGGAGACGCGGATGTTCTCGGAGACGCCCTCGATCCCCGGCCGGAGCGCACACATCCCCCGGACGATGAGATCGATCGGAACCCCTGCCCCGGAGGCCCGGTACAGGGCCTGAATCGCGCCGGGTTCGATCAACGAGTTCATCTTCGCGATCACCCGGGCCGGCCGGCCCTGCTCCGCGTGGGCGATCTCGGCGTCGATGTACTCGAGCATCGTGCTATGCAGCGTGAAGGGCGACTGCAGCATCTTCTTGAGACGACCCGCCTTGCCCATGGTGGTCAGCTGCTTGAACACCTTCTGCACGTCCTCCCCGATGGCATCGTCGCAGGTGAACAGCCCGTAGTCCGTATAAAGCCTGGCCGTGCGGGCGTGGTAGTTACCCGTACCGAGGTGCACGTAGCGGACGAGCTTGCGCGCTTCCCGGCGAATCACCATGCACATCTTGGCGTGGGTCTTGTAGCCCACGACACCGTAGACCACCTGTGCTCCCGCTTCCTGCAAGTGGGTCGCGAGTTCGATGTTGGCCGCTTCGTCGAACCGGGCGCGCAGCTCGATGACAACCAGCACCTCCTTGCCCCTTGACGCCGCATCCACGAGGGCGTTCACCACGGCAGAGTCCGTACCGGTGCGGTATAGCGTCTGGCGAATGGCCAGGACGTTCGGATCGTTGGCCGCCTGACGCAGGAAATCGATCACCGGGGCGAACGAGTCGAACGGGTGGTGCAGCAGCACGTCCCCCTCGCGGATGGCGCTGAAGACGTCTGCCGCCCGCTGGATGCGCTTGGAGATGCGCGGTGTAAAGCCGGGGTACTTCAGGTCCGGCCGCTCGACGAGATCCGGGATCGCCATCAGCCGGGTCAGGTTGACGGGCCCGTTGCAGAGGTACACGTCGCTGTCGTGGAGACCGAACTGCGCCTGCAGGAAACGCTCGACCGGTCCGGGGCACTCTTCCGCGAGTTCCATGCGGACCGCGTCGCCGAACCGCCGGGACGACAACTCGCCCTCCATCGCGCGCAACAGGTCGTCGATCTCCTCTTCGTCCACGAACAGGTCGCTGTTTCGCGTGACGCGGAACTGATAGCAGCCCGTCGCCTTCATCCCCGGGAACAGTTCGTCCATGTGGGCATGGATGATCGATGACAGGAACACGAACTCGTACGGGGCGTCCGCGTGGCTCTCCGGCAGACGCACCACGCGTGGCAACGCCCGCGGCGCCTGCACGATGGCCTTGCCGCTGCTGCGCCCGAACGCGTCCTTGCCGTCGAGGGTGACCATGAAGCTCAGGCTCTTGTTGAGCGGGCGTGGGAAGGGATGCGCCGGGTCGAGTCCGATCGGCGTCAGGATGGGCTCGAGTTCGCGGTTGAAGTAACTCTTCAGCCATTGGCGCTGCCGCTTGTCCCACGTCGCCCGGCGCCGGAACCGTATCCCCTCGGCGTCAAGCAACGGGAACAGCACGTCGTTCAGGACCCGATACTGCTCCGCCATCAACTCGTGCGTCTTCTCCGAGACGCGGCGCAACTGCTCCGACGGTGTCAGGTTGTCCGCCCCGCGATGGGTGGCGCGTAGCGCTGCCTGTTGCTTGAGCCCCGCCACGCGAATCTCGAAGAACTCGTCGAGATTGGCACTCGTGATGCACAGGAAGCGCACCCGCTCGAGGAGCGGGACTTCGTCCTTCTTGGCCTGCTCCAGAACGCGCCGGTTGAACTCGAGGAATGCGAGTTCCCGGTTGATGTAGAGATCGGGGGCTGTGAGGTCTGCCGTCTCCATGGGGCTGTCCGTCTCGACACTGGCCCGACTGTGCGGGACAGGGATTCTAGCAGTCCCTCGGACCTGCCGCTCCCGGGCGGTCCGACGAAACCCTTGGCCCCTCAGCCCGATCGCGTACCCGAGGGTGGGCCTGCGGGAACGCCCTCGGCCAACACCCCCCCGTGCCCTCGCCGCGCCTCCGCCCCCGACCTGCCAAACCACCGGAAGTCTTCCCGGATCATCAGCAGCGCCGGCACCAGGAACAGGATGATGACGCTCGCGAAGACGATGCCGGTGGCCAGGCTGACCGCCATCGGTACCAGGAACTGCGCCTGGATGCTCGTCTCGAAGAGCATCGGCGTCAGACCGAGCCCCGTCGTCGCCGTGGTCAGGAAGATGGCGCGGAAGCGGTGACGCGCAGCAGCGACCACGGCTTCGATCGGTGTGGCGTCCGTGTTCCGCCGCTCGCGGTTGTACCGGTCAACCAGGACGAGCGAGTCGTTCACGACCACGCCGCTCAACGCGACGATGCCGAAGATGGAGATGAACGACAGGTTGTAGCCCAGCAGGAAGTGGCCGACGAAGGCCCCCGCAGCACCGAACGGGATGGCAGCCAGCACGATCAGCGGCTGCACGTAGCTCTTCGACTGCGACGCCAGGAGGCCGTAGATGACGAGCAGCGCGATCAACGCCAGGCGGCCCAGCGACGCTATGTCCTGTGCCTGCTCGCGCCCGAGTCCGGCCTGGGTGACCTGCAGCCCCGGATACTCCCGCAACAGACGCGGCAGCAGGTCCGACTCGATCCTGGCGAAGACCTCGTTCGGAGTCGCTATGGCGGTTTCCACGTCTCCGGACACGGTGACGATGCGGCGGCCATCGACACGGTTGATCTCCGAGTAACTGCGGGATTCCGTGACCTCCGCCACGATGGAGAGCGGGGCTTCCGTGCCGTCGGCGAGGCGGATGCGCACGTTGAAGAAATCCTGCGCGCTGCTGCGCTGCTCCCGCGGATAGCGGACCATCACCTTGAGTTCCTCGCGTCCGCGTTGCACGCGGTGCACCTCCTCGCCGAAGAAGTGCTGGCGCAGCTGTCGCGCGACGACCGCCGGATTCAGACCCGCGGCTTCGCCGGCGGCGGTGAGCGTGATGTCGTACTGCCGCTTGCCGAGGCTCACGGTGTCCTGTATTTCCGTCAGTCCGGGGATGCCCGCGTACCCGGCCTTCAACCGCTCGACCGCCTCGAGCAGCGTCGCGTCGTCGCGGTGCGACAGTTCGTACTCGACATCGCTGCCGCCGAAGAAGTCCGTCGCAAAAGTGAGACGTTCGACCCCCGGCACGGGCCCCACCTTTTCGCGCCACAGCCGCCCGAGTTCACGCGAGGACAGCGTCCGGGCCGGCTCCGCGTTGAGCTGCGCCTGCACGGTCGCCATGTGGCTGCCGAAGGTCGACTGACCCGGACCCTGTGGTCCGCCGCCACCCGTCGCAATGCGGCCGCCCACGGTTACGTTCACCGCCTTGATCGACGTGCCGCCCACGTCCTCGTTGACGGCGCGCACGGCCGTGGCGATGTGCTCGGCAGCCTCCCGGGTGATAGCGAATGGCGTCCCGACCGGGAACTCCAGTTCCGCGGTCATGCTGTCCGCCTCCAGTGCGGGAAAGAAGATGAAGCGGACGGCGCCCGTAGCCAGCAGCGAGCCCGCCAGGCCGATCAGCGCGAGCCCCCCGAGCAGCGTCAGATAGCGGTGCCGAACGGCGCGGCGCACTCCCGCGACCACCACCTCGTCCCGGAACCGTTTCACGCCGCTGCCGATCGCGCCCTGGATGGCATCGAGCGGCCAGCGGCTCCACGAGCCGGCATGGGACAGGTGCGAGGGCAGGATGAGGAACGCCTCGACGAGGGACATGCCCAGTACCGCGATCACGACGACAGGCACCTGCCCGAGGATCTGCCCGAACGTTCCGGTCAGCAGCAGCAGCGGAGCGAAGGCGGCCATTGTCGTCAGGACCCCGATGAACACCGGCGAGAAGACGCCGCGCACGCCCGCGATGGCCGCCTCCGGGCCGAGGTGCTCTCCCGCCTCCCGCTCCGTGGCGATGTTCTCCCCCACCACCACCGCGTCGTCGATGACGATCCCTATCACGATGATCAGGGCGAACAGCGACACCATGTTGATGTTCACCCCGACGTACTCGAACAGCAGGAAAGCGCCCATGAAGGAGATCGGCACCCCCATGGCCACCCAGAAGGCGAGCCGCAGGTCGAGCATGAGCACGAGGAACAGGAAAACCAGCGCGAAACCCAGCGTGCCGTTGCGCAGCAGGAGGCTCAGGCGGCCGGCGAGAATCTCGGTCTGGTCTTCCCATACGGTGACGTCGATCCCCGACGGCGGCTCGAAGTCGGCAAGCCACGTCTTGACCGCATCGGCGATCGCGATGGAGTCCTCCGACTCCGACTTGCGCACGCGCACGAAGACGCTGTCCCGGCCCTCGTACCGGTTGATGAGGTCGACGTCCGCGAAACCGTCGCGGACCACCGCCACGTCGCGCAGTCGCAGGATGCTCCCGTCGGGGGCCGAGCGCAGCACGATATCGCCGAACTCTTCGCCCCGCTCCCGCTTGGCGTTGGTGCGCAGCAACAGGTCGCCGGCCCCGGTGCGGATCTCGCCGGAGGACAGGTTGAGGGAGGACGCGCGCACGGCTCCGGCCACCTGACTCATGGAGAGATCGTGGCGCCGCAGCGCCTCCTCCCGTACTTCTATCGCGATCTCGTATTCCCGCGCCCCGAGCAACTCCACGAGGGTCACGTCCGGCAGCGCGAGGAGTTCCTGTTCGAGCAGTTCGGCCCCCTGACGCAGGGCGCGCTCGCCGAGTTCGGAAGACACCGCGAGCGTCAGGACATCCTGGACGGTCTCGGCGACCACGATGTCCGCTTCCTCCGCGTCGAGGGGCGGGAAGTCGGCGATGCGGTCCACGGCCGTCTCGATGTCGTTACGCACCTTGATTTCGTCGACGCGGTCCTTGAGCTCGATGCGCACCACGCCGAGGTTTTCGGACGCCGTCGAGAACACCCGGTCCACGCCGTCGATGCCGAGCGTCGCCTGCTCCACGCGCCGCGTGATGCCCTCCTCCACCTCCGAAGGCGTGGCGCCCGGATACGGCACGGTAATGGTCACGATCCCCGGGTCGAGCGTGGGGAATATCTGCGCGGTCAGGCCGAGCGCGGACAGGAGGCCACCGAGCAGCAGCACGGCCATCACGAGGTTCCCGGAGACCGGGTTGTACGCGAAGGCCCCGACCAGCCCGTGGCGCTCGTCGGCCGGCGCCGCGGTGCGCAAGGCGCCCTGGTCGCTCATGTCCCGTCGGCCGCAAGGCTCCCCGGCGCCGGCGCGCGCGACATCCTCACGGCGAGGCCCTCGCGGCCTCCCGGCGCGGCACCCACCACGACGCCGTCTCCCGTGTCGAATGCCCGCACCTGGAGGGCGCCTGGCGTGCGGCCGAGAATGGAGATGTCCTGCCGCGACAGCCGTCCGTCCACCACCCGCCAGACATGACCGCCGGCCTGCTCCGCCGCTTCGGGCAGGAGGAACGTGTCTGCGACGAGCGGCCCGTGCACGGTGACGTCCACGAAGGTGCCCGGCGCGGCCTCCACACCGCCCGGAAGATGGAGATAGAGCTTTGCGAAGCGGGTGCGCTCGTCGAGTTGGGCGGATACGCGCTCGACGGTCGCTTCGAGCCCGCCGGCCGATCCATGCACGGTCGCCTTCCGGCCCACGACCGGCGCCAGGCGCTCGAGGTCGTCCTGCGCGACAGGCACCACCGCCTCGAGAGCGTCGAACGCAAAGGCCTGCCCGAACGGCTGGTTGCGCGCCAGCATCTGGCCAACCTCCGCGGTCGTCTCCGTCACCTTGCCGGCGAATGGCAGGGAGAAGCGCGTACGTTCGAAGTCGAGCTCGACGATCGCGGCCCGTGCCCGTGCCGCTTCCAGCCGCGCCCGCGCCTGCCCTATCTGCGGGACACGCGCGACCAGCGCCGGCACGCGCTGTCCCGGATGCAGGATCGCGTAGTTGGACCGTGCGGCCCCGCTCTCCGCGACCCGCAGCCGCAGGTCGGCCTCCGCGGATGCCACCTCCGCCCGCGCCTGGTCGAGCGCCAACTCGAAGTCGCGCGGCTCGACGGTCAACAGGATCTCGTCGGCCCCGAACTCGCCGCCCACACGCAGTGCTTCCGAAACCTCCACGACACGTCCGCCGACCTGGGGCGTCAGGGAGACGTAACTGCGCACGTCGATCGTGCCCGTGGCCTCGACCTCCACGACCGACGCCACGGGCTGCGGGACGATGACGCTGACGAGCGGTACGAGGGTCGCCGGCGCAGCTGCGCGACTGCCCGGAGCCACCACATCCCCGGGCGCGCGGGAATAGACCACCGCCATGGCGACCAGTGCGGCCACGACCGCGATCTGGACCGGACCCACCCACCGGCGCCTCCCGGAAGTCGGCGCATCCGGCTGAACGGCTGACTCGTCAGCGGGTTCGGCCGGCGCGCTTCGACCGAACAGGCGAGGCCGCTTGATGACCTGCATGGTGCGCTCACAGGCAGACTGTAACCAACGATTCTACGCAAAACAGGCGAGAATTCTCCGCGGCGCGAAAAGCGCCAAACGCAAACTGCCACGGCGCATCCCCAACCGGCGGCGTTATCATGGCCGCATGTTCCAGATCGCCAACACTTGGCCGCGTTACCGCGGGCGTACCCAGCGCATCCTGGCGGTCTACCGGGTGTTCCTCGAAGACCCCAAGGAAGGCCTGCATCCCCAGCAGGTCGCGCGGCGCGCGGGCATGTCGATGCTGGCGGCGGTGGCACTGCTCGACGGTGTTCCGGACCTCTTCGTGAAACTGCCGAAGCGGGACGGACTCACACGCTACCGCCTCAATAGCCGCACGACCGCGGCAGCGCCGGAAGACATTGAGGCGTTCGTCCGGCGCGCGGCCCGACGCGAGGGCTGGGTGTTCTACGCGAGCGCCTCGATGGTTCTGCTGGCCGTCCTGATCGTCGTCCTGCTGATGGGTTGGCCGTGATACATTCCCGCCGTGCCTGAGTCCCTCTCCCCCGACCTCGCGAAGCTGCGTGACGACACGGATGTGTTCGCCCGCGACGTGCTCGCGCCACTGGCCGACAACGTCTCCGGCAACCGCGCGCGCATCGTCTCAGCCTCGAGGGACGCCGGCCTGTTCGCCATGACCCAACCCCGCGCCTTCGGGGGGTCGGAGGCCGCCACACTCGCACTGACCGTGGCGCGCGACACCCTTGCGAGCCACAACCTGTCGCACCTGCCCGTGTTCGGCCCGGGCCCGGGGGTCCTGGCGGGCGCCGACGAGACCCTCACGCGCCGCTACCTGGCGCCCCTCATGGCCGGCGAGAAGCGCGGCTCCTTCGGCTTCACCGAGCCCGACGATGCGGAGCGCGCGACGTGGGGCCGCCGGCGCGGCGACACGCTGACGGTGAACGGTCAGAAGTCGTATGTCACCGGTGGAGCGGACGCGGACTTCATCAACGCGCTCGTGGAGATCGAGGACCTCGGACCCGCGATGGTGGTCATCGACACCGACCGTCCCGGGGTGCGCATCCGCGAACGCTTCGGTTCGCTCGACGGGACGCACCACACCTACTTCGAGTTCCACGATGTCGAGGTGCCCGCAGGGAACGTCATCGGCAAGCCGGGCGACGGCCTGCCCCGTGCCTTGCGCCAGATCGGCGATACGCGCGTCGCCTTCGCGGCAGAGTCGGTCGGCCTGATGCGCTGGGTGCTCGACTTCGTCACCGCCCACCTCGAAGCGCCGCATCGCAGCGGAGCGCCGCTCGGCGCGCGCGAAGGCGTCCGGCTGCGCTACGCCGACCTGCGCATCAAGGCCTATGCCGCCCGGTCCATGCTCTACCGGACCGCGCGCCTCGCCGACGCCGGCGAGAACGTCGTCAACGAGGGCATCGCCTGCAAGGTGTTCGCCACCGAAGCCGTCGGCGAGGTCGTGGACACGGCGGTACAACTCGTCGGCGGCAAGGCCCTGACGATCGGCCATCCCCTGGAGAGTCTGTATCGCCGGGTACGGGCGCTCCGACTGGCGGAGGGCGCGAGCGACATATTGCGCCTGAATCTCGCCCGGGGCCGGCTGGACCTCAAGAAAGGCCGTATCTGAGGTAGGGGCGACGCTTGCCGTCGCCCGTCTCTCGGCCGTGCGCGAACTCGGAACGGGACGCCACGAGGGCGTCCCCTACGTACGCCCGAAGCGTTCCCGGTTCTCCTCCTTGCGCGCCGCGGTCTTGCGCAGCAGTACCAGCACGGCACCCGTACCACCGAGGTACGCCGGAGCGCTGGAGCAGGCGATGACGTCCGGCGCCTGCCGCATCCAATGGGCGACATAGCTCTTCATTCTTGCCGGCGTCGGACTGCGCTCGCCCCGGCCATGGGCGATCACCACGCACCGCCAGCCGCGCCCCCGGCACACGCCGAAGAACCGGTACACGTCATCGCGTGCCTCTTCCACCGTCCTGCGGTGCAGGTCCAGTTGACCCTCGATCGGATAGCCCCCCGTCTTGAGCTTGTGGAAGACGGCCGGCTGCACACCATCCTTCTTCCACTCGAACCGCTCGTGCGGGTCCATCTGCGTCACCTCGCCGAGATGCAGGTCGTTCGGGTCGGGCTCGAGGTCCGCGGCTACCGCGGCGTCCCGCCGACGCTGCTGGCCCGGCGTCGGCGCCGCGCGGTGTTCGTTCGGCAGGCGCATGGAGTCGAGCGGCTCCACGCCTTCCATGGCCTCGCGAAAGCCGTCGTCCGGGCTCGAGGGCGGGCACGGCCCCGTCCGGGGCGGGGCCGAGGGGCCGCGGTTCACGGGGCCGTTCATGGCGCGATGGACGGAAACCGGGCCGAGCGCGTGCCCGGAATCGGGCGATTGTCGGCATCGTGATACGTGAAGACGACCGACAGCTTTACCCGGTCCGCGTCGTTGCGCCCCGCGGCATGGAACAGGCGGCAGTGGAAGAACACCACGTCGCCTTTCTCCAGGGCCAGGGGTACGGCGGCCGCGATGAGACCCGCGTTTTCCGGGGCCTCCGGACGCAGGAAGAGATCGCGATCCAGGCGCCCCCGGCCGACGCGCAGCAGATGGCTTCCCGGGATCACCCACAGGGCCCCGTTGGCGGCCGTCTCCTTGCCCAGCGCGAGCCACACCGAAATCAGCTCCGGACGTTCGAAAGACCAGTAGCGGATGTCGTGGTGCCACAGCGTGG
Source organism: Candidatus Azotimanducaceae bacterium (assembly GCA_965248075.1). GTDB lineage: Bacteria > Pseudomonadota > Gammaproteobacteria > Pseudomonadales > Azotimanducaceae > VXNE01. Next base: position 326,656 of record CBDFIL010000003.1, read on the forward strand.
CGCTGCCGAAACCGGGATACTTGGTCATCACGCAGTTGTGATGGCACTGCGAGAGGAGTACCCGCGGTGCGCCGGTCAATCGCTCGAGCGTCCCGACGAGCCGGGCGTCCGTCGCCCAGCGACGAAAGTCCGGGCTCCGTGCGTAGGCATTCAGCAGGCGCCTCGGCGTGTCGCCGCCACTGGCCCCGCGATCGGCCGGGGCGCCTGGATAACCGACGTCGGCCTCGAACTCGGCCGGACCCACGAGCGGATCGAGGGCCTCCGCCGCGAGCGCGGCCATGCGATCGCACGCATCATGAGACGCGAGACCGTGCACCACCAGGTAGCCGTCACGGGCAAAAGCGCTGGCGGCAGCGTCCGACAGCAGGTTGTCCGAGCCGACCGCCTCGCGCGCCGACGATGAGTCGGGCATTGCCGCGGACCATCGGTTAAGATGCGTGCACTCTACGTTACTTTTCGTATCGCTTCGAGGCCCCGGACCGTCTCTCCATGCACCGTACCTTGAAGGTTGCCCTCCCCGTCATCTTCCTCGCGACCGCCATCGGCGCGTCGTTCGTGATGATCCAGTCGCGGCCGGAGGCGATGCACAAGCCGGTTCCGCTGCCCTCCCTGCTGGTATCGGTGAGCGTTGCGGAGCGCTTGCCGGTGGAATTCAAGGTGACGTCCCGCGGCACCGTCTCGCCGCGCACGGAGACCACTCTCGTGTCGGAAGTCTCCGGACAGATCGTTGCGGTCTCTCCGGCGTTCGTGAGCGGCGGCTTCTTCAAGCGGGGCGACGTGCTCATCCGCATGGATCCGCGCATCTACGAGGCGAGCCTCAAACGCGCCCGCGCCGAGGTTGCCAAGGCGCGCACGGGGGTGGCCACGGAGCACGCCCTCGCCGGCTACGCCCTGGAAGACTGGAACCGCCTGCAGAGGCTGAACGCCGCCCGGGGCCCCGCGTCCGACCTGACGCTGCGCAAGCCGCAGCTGCAGGAAGCCCTCGCCGAACTCGAGTCCAGGAACGCCGAGTTCGACAAGGCCCGTGAAGACCTGCGGCGCACGGTCATCCGCGCCCCCTACGACGGCATGGTGCGCGAGAAGCTCGCCGACGTCGGCCAGTTCGTGAACGTCGGTGCGCAGCTCGCCCGCGCGTTCGCCGTGGACCGCGCCGAAGTGCGTCTTCCCCTGACACAGCAGGACCTGCGCTACCTGGACCTGCCGAGCCTCGAGGCCGGCGGCACGCTGCCTGTCACCCTCCATGCGGAGTTGGGTGACGACGCCTTCTCCCGTGACGCCCGGGTCGTCCGTTCGGAAGGCGTGTTCGACGCCGCCTCCCGGGTGCTCTACGTCGTCGCGCAGATCGAAGATCCCTACGAGCTGCAGCGCCCGCCGGACCAGCCACCGCGGCCCTTGCGCATCGGTACTTTCGTCTCCGCGGAGATCGCCGGCAGGTCCGGCGGGAATCTCTTCGTGGTGCCGCGCCACGCCCTCACCCGCGGCAACACGCTGTGGGTCATGGACGAGGCCCTGAGCATCCATCCCCGGGAAGTCGAAATCGTCCGCAACGACGACGAATTCGCCTACATCGCGACGGGGCTCAACGACGGCGACCGCTACGTGACGACGCCCATCGACCAGCCCCTGCCCGGCATGACGGTCAGACTCGATGGCTGAGAGCCGCGCCGTGTCCGGGGCGCGGGACCTGGAGGAAGGCGGCGGCATCATCGGCTGGTTCGCCAGGAACCACGTCGCTGCCAACCTGCTGATGTTCCTCATCATCGGCGGCGGCATCTGGGGCCTCCTGGTGGTCAAGAAGGAGAGCTTCCCGGAGTTCAACTTCGGCCAGATCACAGTGCGTGTCCCCTATCTCGGTGCGGCGCCTCAGGACGTCGAGGAAGGCGTCGTCATCAAGATCGAGGAGGCCATCAAGTCGATCCAGGGAATTCGCCGCATCGACTCGCTCGCCTTCGAGGGCATGGGGCAGGTCGTCATCGAGGTGGAAGAAGGGTACGACACCGCCGACGTCACCAATGAGATCAAGCTCGCCGTCGACGGCATTTCGACCTTCCCCGCCGAGACGGAGCGGCCGATCATTTCCAAGTTCACCCATCGACGCGGCGTCCTGAACCTGCAGATCCACGGCGATCTCGACGAAGCGTCCATGAAGCAGTTGACCGACCGGATCCGCGACGAGATCACGGCGCTGCCCGAGGTGTCCTATGCGGAAGTGATGGGCTCCCGCCCGTTCGAGATCTCGATCGACGTCACCGAGCGGACGCTGCGGCAGTACGGGCTGACGCTTGAGCAGGTCGCGCGCGTCATTCGAGGCTGGTCCATCGACCTCCCGGGCGGCTCGATCCGCTCCGAGGCGGGCGATATCCGCCTGCGCACCAAGGGCCAGGCCTATACCGGCGCCGAGTTCGAGGAGATCGTCCTGCTGACGCGCCCGGACGGCACCCGAGTCACCCTCGGCGATGTCGCGACGATCCGCGACGGCTTCGCCGAGGTGGAGAGCTTCGCCTACTTCAACGGGGAACCGAGCTTCGGCATCAACATCATGTCGAGCAAGGAAGAGAGCGAGATCGAGATCAGCGAGGCCGTGCACCGCTACGTCGAGCAGCGTAGCGCGACCCTGCCCGACGGCGTCAAGCTCACCGCCTGGTCCGACGGCACGTTCTATCTCAAGGGCCGCCTCAACATGATGCTCGAGAACATGGCCATCGGGGCCGTGCTCGTGTTCGTCATCCTCGGCATTTTCCTGCACATGAAGATCGCGAGTTGGGTGATCGTCGGGTTGCCCGTGGCGTTCCTCGGCGCCTTCATGATGCTGCCCGTGCCGTTCGTGGGCGTCACGATCAACATCATGAGCCTGTTCGCGTTCATCCTCGTTCTCGGCATCGTGGTAGACGACGCCATCATCATCGCGGAGAGCGCCTATACGTACACCGAAGAGCACGGTTACACCCGGCCCAACATCGTCGCCGGCGCGCGGCGCGTGGCGGTCCCCGCGACGTTCGGCGTGCTCACCACCATCATGGCGTTCGCCCCCATGCTGCTCGTCACGGGACCCCTGTCGACGATCAACGGTGCGATCGGCTGGGTGGTGGTGTTCTGCCTGCTCTTCTCCCTCGTCGAGTCGAAGCTGATCCTGCCCTCCCACCTGGCGGTCATGAAGTCGTCCCACGGGCGCAAGGTCGGCATGGCGGACCGCGTCGACCGTGGCCTCAAGCGCTTCATCGACCGGGTGTACGCTCCGCTGCTCGAGCGGGCCGTCGAGTTCCGCTACGCCACCCTCGCCTTCTTCGTGGGCCTGTTGATCCTGGCCGCCGGTCTCGTCGCGAGCGGCCTGGTGCGCTTCGTCTTCTTCCCCGAGATCGACGCGGACTTCGTCATGGCGGAAGTCGAGCTCCAGGAAGGCGCCCCGGAATCCCTGATCCGCGACATCGTCGAGCAGATGGACGCGGAACTCCGCGAGGTCAACGCGGAAATCAAGGCCGAATCGGGCACGGACATGGATGTCGCGGAGTCCATGTTCGCCTACATCTGGGAAGGTACGCGGGCACGCATTCAGGTGGAGCTCAACAAGAGCGAGGATCGTCCCGTCACGCCCAAGGACGTGGAGCAGCGCTGGCGGGCGAAGGTGGGAGAGATCGCCGGCACCAAGGAGCTGCGCTTCTACTCGAGCATGCACATGGGCGGCGGCCAACCGATACAGATCGCGCTGAAGGGCAACGACCACCGGATGGTCGAGCAGGCGGCCGAGGAACTCACCGCACACCTGCGGACGTACGACGGGCTCTACGAGATCAAGAGCAGCGCCAACGACGGCCCGGAAGAACTGAAACTGCGCATCCGGCCCGAGGCGGACGCCCTCGGCGTGACGCTGGCGGACCTGGCACGCCAGGTGCGGGAAGCCTTCTACGGGGCCGAGGCGCAACGCATCCAGCGCGGTAACGAGGAAGTGCGGGTGATGGTCCGCTACCCCCGCTCCGAGCGGAAGTCCGTCGGCAACCTCGAGAACATGTGGATCCGCATGCCCGACGGGCGCGAGGTGCCGTTCGAGTCCGTCGCCGACTACGAGATCGTGCAGGGCTACAACGCCATCAAGCGGATGGACGGCCAGACGGCGGTCTCCGTGGAGTCGAACGCCGACCTGAACGTCGCGGAGCCCCTGCGCATCATCGCCCAGGTGACCGAAGAGTTCCTGCCCGGCCTCCTGAGCCGCTACCCCGGCGTCACCTACGAACTCTCCGGCAGTTCCAGGGAAGAGCGCGTGTCGCTCGAACTGATGGGCTACGCCTACCTGGCGGCGCTGTTCGGCATCTACGCGCTGATGGCGATCCCGCTGCGCTCCTACGTGCAGCCGCTCATCGTGATGAGCGCCATTCCCTTCGGCATCATCGGCGCGGTGGTCGGGCACATGCTGCTCGGCCTGACACTGAATGCCATCTCGCTCATCGGCGTCATCGCGCTGTCCGGGGTGGTGGTGAACGACAGCCTCATCATGGTCCACTTCGTCAACCGCGCCGTGAAGCTCGGGGCGTCTCCGGCCAACGCCGCCTTCGAGTCCGGCAAGGGGCGGTTCCGGGCAATTCTGCTGACATCGCTGACGACGTTCTTCGGGCTGGTGCCGATCGTGTTCGAGACCTCGATGCAGGCGCAGATGGTCATTCCGATGGCCGTGTCGCTCGCCTTCGGCATCCTCTTCGCGACGGTCATCACGCTGATTCTGGTGCCGTGTCTCTACAACATCGTCGACGACTTCCGGCGGGCCATGCACCTGGCGCCCCGCGCGGTCGAGGCTTGATGACGCCGCTCGTTCGAACGACCTGCCGCAACGCCGTAGTCTCTGATCCGCCCCGAACTGCCACGGTCAACGTACCGCGAGGCCGCCCGCGAACCGTGGTGGCGACCACCCTCGTCGTCCTGCTCCTCGCCACGCTCCCGTCCGTGCGAGTCCAGGCCGAACCTGCCCCAACACGCTTCGACCTCGTCATTCGGTCCGGGCTGATCCACGACGGCAGCGGTGAGGCGCCCTATGTCGCGGACCTCGCGATCCGGGGCGCCCGGATCGCGGCGATCGGCCGGATCGACGCCGCACGGGCACGCCACGTCATCGACGCCACCGGTCTCGCTGTCGCGCCCGGCTTCGTGAACATGCTCAGCTGGGGCGCAGAACCGCTGCTTGCCGACGGACGCGCCCAGAGCGACATCCGCCAGGGCGTCACCCTGGAGGTGTTCGGCGAGGGCACTTCGATGGGGCCGTTGAGCGACGCGATGAAGCAGAACCGGACGGCGGGCCAGGACGATCCGAGCGCCGGCATCCCCTGGACGACACTCGGGGAATACCTGGACTTCCTCGCACGTCGCGGCATCTCCGTGAACGTCGCCTCGTTCGTCGGCGCCACCACGGTACGTGTGCACGAACTCGGCACCGCCGACCGCGCTCCGACGGAATCCGAGCTCGCCAACATGCGTCGCCTGGCCTCCGAAGCCATGCAGGACGGCGCGCTCGGCGTCAGTTCGGCACTCATCTACGCGCCCGGCCTGTTCGCGCGGACCGACGAACTCGCCGCGCTCGCCCGGGTGGCAGCCGACTACGACGGCATGTACATCTCGCACCTGCGCAGCGAAGGCAATCGACTGCTGGAGTCCATCGACGAGCTGTTGGCGATCGCCGAGGCCAGCGGCGCGCGTGCCGAGATCTACCACCTGAAAGCCGCTGGCGCGAACAACTGGCGGAAGTTCGAGGAAGCGGTCGCTCGAATCGAAGCAGCGCGCACCCGCGGACTGCGCGTCACGGCGAACATGTACACCTATCCGGCCGCTCTGACGGGCCTGTACGCAGCCCTGCCGCCGTGGGTCCGCACCGGGGGTTACTTCGCGGCGGCCGACCGTCTGCGCGATCCGGATACCCGCGCCCGCGCAACGCGGGACATGGCGACGCCGACGGACGCGTGGGAAAACCTGTTGCTCGCCGCCGGGCCCGCGGGCGTGCTGCTCGTCGGCTTCGGCGATCCCCGGCTGCGCCCGTACCTGGGCAAGACGCTGACGGAAATCGCGGCACTCCGCGACCAGGATCCGTTCGATGCGGCGATCGACCTGATCCTGCAGGACGGTCGCGCGGTCAAGGCGATCTACTTCCTGATGTCCGAGGAGAACGTCACCCGCGGGGTGGCCCTGCCATGGGTCAGCTTCGGCTCCGATGCGAGACCGATGGCTGGGGAGGGGCCCTTCGAGGGCGTCAGTACCCACCCGCGGGCGTACGGCAACTTCGCCCGCGTACTCGGCAAGTACGTGCGCGAGGAGGGCGTACTGTCCCTGCCCGCCGCCATCTGCAAGCTCACCAGGCTGCCGGCAACCAATCTCCGACTGCGCGACCGGGGCGAACTGAAGATCGGCTACCACGCGGACGTGGTGGTCTTCGATCCCGCTCGCATCGCGGATCGCGCCACCTTCGCCGACCCGTTTCGCTATGCCGCCGGCGTGGTACACGTGCTCGTCAACGGCGAACCCGTTCTGCTCCATGGAGCACACACGGGCGCGCTGCCTGGGCGCGTGGTGCGCGGGCCAGGCTGGACCGGGTGGTCGCAGAACTGACGGGCCGCTGCCCTCCGGCCGGGTTGAGCGCGACCCTCTGGTAACCTCTCCGCACTCGGGCAGCAGACGGATACCAACATGCGTGCGGCGTTGATGGAGCGGGGACAGATCCGGGTCGAAGACGTACCGGAGCCGACCCCGGCCGAGGGCGAGGTGGTCGTGAAGTCCGTCGCGTGCGGCATCTGCGGATCGGACCTGCACGCTGCCAGGCATACGGACGAGTTCGTGGCCACGAGCATCGAGGCGGGCGGAGCGTTCAAGCTCACCACGTTTGACCCCGTCATCCTCGGCCACGAATTCTGCGCCGAGGTCATGGAGAGCCGCGGCGATCTGCGGGCCGGCGATCTGGTCTGCTCCGTGCCCGCCCTCGCGCGGCCCACCACCGTCCCCGTCGGATACTCGACCGATGCCCCGGGCGGATTCAGCGAATACATGCTGCTGTCCGAACGGCTGCTCATGCCGGTGCCCGCCGGGACGTCGAAGGAGTGTGCCGCACTCACCGAACCGATGGCCGTGGGTTTCCACGCCGTCAACATGGCCCGCCTGACCGGCGCGGAGGCGATCGCCGTCATCGGAGCCGGGCCCGTCGGATTGGCCGTCACCGCGAACCTGAAGGCCAGCGGGGCCGGACCCGTAGCCGTTTCCGAGCTGTCCCCGAGGCGACGCGAACTGGCCGTCGAAATGGGCGCCGACCTGGTGGTCGATCCGCGAGAGGAGAACCCCTACCGGCTCCCGGACATCGCCGCTCGGGAGGACGTCGTCGTCTTCGAGTGCGTCGGGGTGCCCGGCATGATCGACGACATATTCCTGAACGTCCCGCACCGCGCGCGGATCGTGGTGGTCGGCGTCTGTCTGCAGATGGACCGCTCGCGGCCGCTGATCGCCGTGAACAAGGAACTCAATGTGCAATACGTGCTCGGCTACACCGTGCCGGAGTTCCACGACACGCTGCACCGGATCGCGGACGGAACACTCGCCGTCGAGCCGGTCGTCACCCACACCGTGGGGCTGGACGGAGTGGCCGGAGCGTTCGAGGATCTGGCGCGGCCCGATGCGCACGGCAAGGTAGTAGTGCGGCCCTGGGACTGATGCTTTACGCGCCCCCGATGCGAACCCGGGTCGGCCTGTGCAGACCGTGACGGTCTATGCCTGCGTGACAGGCCGGGCGTCTACTCCCACCCCGTTGATCGTCACCTCGACCCGTCCGTCCTCCCGCCAGTAGCGGGCTTCGACGTAGCGGTGCTCCTCCCAGTGCAACTCGACGTTGGTCCAGACGTAGAGCGGGTCCCGCGACGACGGCTCGCGGCGCTTGCGCAGGCAACCGTCGAGCCACAGTTCGAAGCCACCGTCCGCCGTGACCACGAGCCGCGCGGACTTGTGCCCGACCGCGATCTCCATCGTCCTGTCGCTTTCCATGCCGATCGGGGAGAATGCCCGCTGCCTACCGCAAGCGGCGGATTCTGACATTCCTCCGGATCGATTCAAACGGGTACTCCGCTCCCGCGAGGTGCTCACGCTTTCCTTCGGTGCGATGATCGGCTGGAGTTGGGTGCTCCTCACCGGCCACTGGGTCGACAACGCCGGCTCCCTCGGAACCTTGATCGCATTCGCGGCCGGCGGCGTCGCCATCGCCTTCATCGGGTTGACGTATGCCGAACTCGTGGCCGCGATGCCCCAGGCCGGGGGAGAGCACGTCTATACACACGCGGCACTGGGGCCGGGATGGTCCTTCGTGTGCACCTGGGCGCTCCTGATGGCGTACTCGGCGGTATGCCTGTTCGAGTCCGTCGCCCTGCCGACGGCCATCGAGTACCTGGCGCCAGAGATCCGGGTCGGGACGCTCTGGCACGTCATGGAGGCACCCGTACACCTTGGCTTCGTGGCCATCGGCATCGGTGCCGCGATCTTCATGACCTGGATCAACGTGATCGGTATCCGCACCGCCGCGTTCGTACAGAGCGCGATCACCGGGGCGATCCTCGTCGCGGGCGTCCTGCTCCTCGTGGGGGCCGCCGGCCATGGCGAGTGGAGCAATGCAGAGCCCCTGATCGGGGTCCCCGCCACGGGCATCCTGACCGTGCTCATCATGGTTCCGGCCCTGATGGTGGGCTTTGACGTCCTGCCGCAGTCGGCCGAGGAAATCGATCTGCCCCCCAACCGCATCGGCTGGCTCCTGATCGCGTCGCTGCTCATGGCGGTGCTGTGGTACGGCGCCATCTCCTTCGGCGTGGCCCTGGGTCTTGGGCCCGACGCCCGTGCCGCGTCGACGGTGGCAAGCGCCGACGCGGCCGCCGCGCTCTGGGGCGGCTCGTGGGCGGGTGCAGTGCTCATCGCCGGCGGCGTGGGCGGCATCCTCACCAGCTGGAACGCCTTCATCATCTGCGGCAGCCGGGTGATGTTCGCCCTGGCCGAATCCGGGGTCCTGCCGCAGGCGTTCGCCCGCCTGCATCCGAAGTACCGCACGCCCTGGGTCGGGATCGTGGTGCTCGGCGTGCTGTCCTGCATCTCCCCGCTATTCGGCCGGGTCATCCTGGTCTGGCTGGTGAACGCCGGTGCCATGGCAGTCGTGGTGGCCTACCTCTTTGTGCCGGTCGCCTTCCTGGTCCTGCGCAGGACGCAGCCCGGTCTACCCCGCCCGTTCCGCGTGCGCTGGCCGCGCACCGTGGGCGGCATCGCCATCGTGCTCGGCGCCGGACTCCTGTCGCTGTACCTGCCCTTCAGCCCGTCGTCACTCGTCTGGCCTTACGAATGGGCGATGGTGATCGGATGGGCGGCCATCGGCGTGGTCGTCTGGATGTTCGCGCGTATCAGAACAGCTCGAACTGCTCCGTCTTCGGCCGAAAGAGATCCGTCCTGAGCGGCGGCATGCCGCGCTCCGCGAGCCCGTGCTTGCGTACGGCAACCTCGTAGCGCTTCGCGAGCAATTCCGCGAAGACGCCCTCCCCCCGCATCCGCGTGCCCCACTCGGCGCGATACTCCCGTCCGCCACGGGTGTCGCGCACGCGGCTCATCACATGCTCCGCCTTGAGGGGGTAATGCTCGTGCAGCCATTCCTTGAAGAGGTCCTTCACCTCGTACGGCAAGCGGAGCATCACGTATCTGACCGCGCTTGCCCCCGCCTCGGCTGCCGCCTCGACGATGCTCTCGAGTTCGTGATCGTTCACGTAGGGGATCATCGGAGCTGCCATCACGCCGACGGGAATCCCTGCCTCGTGCAGCGTCCGAACAGCCCGCAAGCGCGCGCCGGGGGACGCGGTACGCGGCTCGAGCTTCGTCTTCAGCGCGTTGTCCAGCGTCGTCACGCTGACCATCACCGACGCAAGGCCCTGGTCCGCCAGCGCCGACAACAGATCGAGATCGCGCACCACGGCGCCCCCCTTCGTGACGATGCTGACCGGATGCCGATATTCGAGGAGCGTCTCGAGGATCTGTCTCGTGATGCGCAGATGCCGTTCGCCTGGCTGGTAGGGATCCGTGTTCGTGCCCATCGCGATGGTGGAACACACGTATCCCGGATCGTCGAGCGCTTCCCGAAGCCGCTCGACGACACTGGTCTTGTAGAAGATGCGGGTTTCGAAGTCGAGCCCGGGCGACAGGTCGAGATAGGCGTGCGTCGGGCGGGCGTAGCAGTAGACGCAACCGTGCTCGCAACCCTTGTAGGGGTTGATCGACTGACTGAAGGGGATGTCCGGAGAACTGTTGGTCGCGATCAGATTCTTCGTCTTGTCCGGGAAGAACTGCGTCTCGGGAGAGGACGCCTCGAACTCACCGAAGTCCCCCGGCACCGATCCCGGGCCGCAGTCGCCCGTTTGCTCCCGTCCGCCAGCCGTCGCCCAGCCATCGTCCACCGGCTCGCTGTGGTGCTGCTCGAAACGGCCCGCCGGATTGGAGACGGCGCCGCGGCCCTTGTGCACCTCCCTGCGGTTCATGTGCGGCTCCCGGCGCGAAAGGAACGTCAGATTATAACTGTATGTGTGTACAGTTCAAGTGGCCGCCCCATCATCCCAGGCCTATCCAAAAGTCCGGTGTGGTGAGTACCGGGATCGGAACGCCCGGCATTGAGCGGAGCGTTTTCGACCCGGCGAGGGGTGCTGACGACGCTGTGGCATGGCGTGGATGGTCCGATGATGTCCGGGGAGTGTTGTGGAGGGGTTCCAATCCGGGCATGCCCATCGGCTGGCTGTCCGTGGGCATCGGGGTGCTGCGGTGCGGCCGAGCGGCGCACTGCGAGCCTTGGGGAATGGGCCGTTTCAGGGCTGTCCGGCGGTCAGGATGGCGTCGAGGGCGTCCTGCGGGCGGGCGGCGTAGTGGCGATTGGCCGGGGGAATGTACTTGAACTCGCCGCGCACGCGCACAATGGAGATGGCGGCGTTGCTCAACGCCGCCAGATTGCGCGGTAGGTTCCGCACCGAGGCACGGCAGCGATCCTCGTCGTAGGTGAAGTCGCGCACGTAGTGAACCCTGTTCTCCACTTGCCAATGGTTGCGCACGAGGTTCAGGAGTTCCTCGGGGCCGGCCTCGTCGGCGCCGAGGGACGTGAGGCAGAACGCGACCTCGCGGGCGATCTCGCCGGTCTTGACCACGATGCGTTCGCGCTCGACGCGCACCGCCTGCCGGCGTCCGAACAGATCGCACCGACCGTGCCATTTCGGCATGGTCAGATCGAGGACGGCGCAGCGTCGGGTCTCGATGCGACCATGGCCTTTGTCGATCGCATCCCCGCTCCAGCGCGCCGCGCGCCAATCGATCGCCGCAAGGTCGTCGTGAATGGTCGGCTGATTGTCCTTCACGGCCGTGACCACGTAGTGGGCCTTGCAGTCTTCGGTCAGGCAGCGCGCGGTCTCGTGCTGGGCGTGCATGGCGTCGACGGTGACGATGCGGCCGCCGAGGTCGAGCTGTCGCGACAACTCCCGCAGCGCCGGAATCTCATTGGTCTTGGCGCCGATCTGGACCTGTCCCAGAACCAGACCGCTACCGTGTTCCACGGCGGCCACCATCATGCGCCGTTCCTTGCCGACCTGCTTCGAGGCGCCGCGCACGTCCTTGCCGTCCATGGCCACGGGCACTTGGCCGCCATGCCGGGCACTCCACGCCCGCAGCGCCTGATCCAGGGTGTCGGGCGGCATTGCCGAGAGCAGGTAATGGAAGGTCGATGCCGCCGGCACGGTATAACGCCGATGGGTCGGACTCCAGAAGCCGCCCACCGCCTTGCGTTGCGCGTCGTCCAAGCGGGCGGCAAACTCGCCGAACGCGCTCACGCCGCGATAGCCGGCCAGCCGCGCCGCGATCGCGATCGTCAGATAGCAGGCGATGCTGTAGCGCCGCCCGCGCGCCTTGCGGAAATCGGGAATCTCCTTCAGAAAGTCGTACAGACTGCGCAATTGCGGCGTCGGCATCGGTTCCTCCTTCGCGCCGATGCGCCACTCGACCGGTTCCTCGATGCCACTCAGCGCCGCGCGCGCATCGGCTTCCAGCGCATACACGTAGACCTCCTTCGGTTGTCCGTTCTCGCGCCACCGCGCCGGGCTGCCCGGCAGGCGCGTGAAGCCACGCGTGCGTCCCAGCATCCGCCAGTTCGACGCCCGGTAGCAGGTGCCCGCGAAGCGCGACGGATCGACGAACGTCTCGGCCAGCAGAACCGGGAAACCGTGCGCCGCGCGCATGTCCCGCGACAGCCGCCGCAGACTCAGACCCAGCACCCGCGACGCCAGGTTGCGCGTCACGCCCTTGCCGCTCAGAATCACGAAGCGGCTGTTGTTGGCGATCAGCTTCAGCCGCCGGAACTGCCGTTCCCGCGACCAGCCGATCCAGGCGTCCCGTGTGGCAACCTTGAACGCTCCCGCCGTCCAGCCCACCAGCGCAACCCAGGTCTCTCCCTGCACCGCAACATGGCGCAGAGACTGGCCGAACAGGCCATGGAACGGCAGATAATGAAACTCCGACGCCAGGGCATCCCAACGCCGCCGCTCATGCGCGTCCCGCACCGGGCGAACCGTCACCTCACGCGCTACGATCCGATCGTCGGAAGCCTCTGATGTCGCCATGGACTCCATCCATACCACAACGACTTCTGAATAGCCATAGCCAGACCCGGTTTCACCGTAGGTTCGGGTTCAGCGCCTCCACGAACACTCTCGCGACTCTTGAATGGCCCTGCGTTCCTCGGCACCATCGGCCAGCATCTCGATCGGACACCCGGCTGACCAACAAGGCGGGGGTCCGGGCCGCTGCGTCGCACCTTCAGCGTCCCACCGGCCATGCAGCACCCCCAGGGAGGGAGTCATGACCTACGCCAGCGGCCGCACGTGCTACGACGCGGACAGCCACATCATGGAACTGCCGGACCACCTGAGGGTGTACGCGGATCCCGCGGAACGCGATGCCGTGCCCGACCTCTCCTTCAGTTCCGGCACCGTGGCGGACGACCTCGTCGCCAGACTGGTGGAGTCCGGTGGCCACAGCGACCGCTATCGCGCGGAACTCATCGCCCGGGGCGACGAACTCCTGCGCGGCCCGAAGATGTACGAAGCGCTCGGGGCATTCGACCCCAGGGAGCGGTCCACGGCCCTCGACCTGCTCGGCTTCGACCGGCAACTCGTCTTCGCGACGTTCTCCACGGGGCCCGTCTTCGACACCACACTCGACGCCGACGAGCGGTACCGCAACGCCACCCTGCACAACCAGGCCATGCACGGATTCACCGGCGCCGACGAGCGCCTGATGGGTGTCGGCGCGGTGTCCCTCGATGACCCCGAGGGCGCCGTGGAGGAACTCGAGCGGCTGCTGAAGCTCGGGCTCAAGGCGGTCTGGATCCCGCATCGCGACTGCGGCGGCCGCTCTCCCGGCCACAACGACCTCGATCCCTTCTGGGCGCGCCTGGCCGAAGCCCGCGTGCCCTTCGTGCTGCACGTCGGCGGCGACGCGCTGCAGATCGATCCGGTCTGGATGAACACCGGCCGGCCGGGCCCCACGGACTGGATGGGCGGCGGCGAGAACGTGCGCGGCAAGGACATGACGGCCCTGCACCACGGACCCGAGCGCTTCGTCAGCATCCTGCTCCTCGACGGCGTCTTCGAGCGCTTCCCGGGACTGACCGGCGCCGCGGTGGAACTCGGCGCCGGCTACGTGCCCGCGATGCTGCAGCGCCTCGACTGGATTCACGACATCTGGCGGCGGACCGAGCCGGAAATCGCCGCGTTCACGCGCAAGCCGAGCCAGCAACTCACCGAGCAGTTCGCGTGCACGCCGTTCGTCTACGAGGACGTCGGGAGCCTGATCCGCCAGTCCAACCCGGACGTCTACCTGTTCTCCAGCGACTACCCCCACGTCGAGGGCGGTCGCAACCCGATGGGACGGTTCGAGACGAGCCTTGCGGACCTCCCGGCGGGCGTGCATGACAAGTTCTACTCCGGGAACTTCGCCCGCGTGTTCGACGTGAGCTAATGTCATGGCCGAAGTAACGGCGACGGGCGGGGCCGCCGACGGCAGCGAGCGCCCGGCGACGCTCTCCCGGTTCAAGCTGGCATCGTATGCCGCGCCGTCGGCGCCGCTGGCCCTCGCCGGCCTGCCGATGGCCGTCTACCTGCCGCCGCTCTACGCGGACTCGGACGGCTTCGGGCTGGAACTCGCCGCGGTCGGCACGATCATCATGCTGTCGCGCCTGACGGATGTGATCACCGATCCGGTCATCGGCTATATGTCCGACCGGCTGCGGACGCGCTGGGGCCGGCGCAAGCCGTTCGTCCTCGCCGGCGCGCCGATCTACATCATCGGCATCTACCTGCTGTTCGTGCCGCCGTGGGAGTTCTCGGACGTCACCATGCTCGGGTTCACCTTCAACTGGGGTTACCCGTACCTGCTGGCCATGGTCGCGCTCGCCTACCTCGGCTCGACCATCAAGGACCTCCCCTACTATGCCTGGGGGGCCGAGCTCGGACGCACCTACCACGAGCGCACGCTGATATTCAGTTGGCGCGAAGGCTTCGGCGTCGGCGGTTCGCTGATCTCGGCGTTCACGCCGGCGGTCATCCTGTTCTTTGGCTACACGAAACCGGCCGACGCGGTCTATTTCCTGTCCCTCGGCATGGCGGCGTTGATGTTCGTGTTCGTCTCGAACGCCATGATCTCGGTGCCGGAATACCCCGTGCTGGACACGGCGAAGCGCCGCGTGCCGATCCGGGAAGGCCTCAAGTACGTGCGCGGCAACCGCCCGTACATGATGCTGGTCGTCATCTTCCTCTTCTCGACCCTCGGCGCGGCGATGACGAACAGCCTGTCGTTCTATTTCGTCAAGCACGTGCTGCTCGCCGGGGAGCTCTACGGCCTGTACCTCGCGCCCTACTTCATCAGCCAGATCGCGGCGGTGCCGTTCTGGTTCTGGCTGTCGCGCAGGGTGGACAAGCACCGGGCCACCATGTGGGCGATCGGCTGGTATTCGCTCTGGTCGTGCTTCATCCCGCTGATCGCCATCGCGCCCAACGAGTGGTTCCACGCCTTCGCGATCCCGGTGTTGTTCAGCTTCCTGCCCGGCGACATGCACGCCGGCGTCGTCGGCTATTTCGAGGGCATCGACACCGGCAAGTTCTTCTTTTTCATCCTCGTGATGTGCCTGAAAGGCTCGTCGATCGGGGCGCTGGCCGCGCTGCCGAACGCGATGGCGGCGGACGTCGTGGATGTCGACACGGCCCAGACGGGGGAGCAGCGCGCCGGCGCGTATTTCGCGATCTGGTCGATGGTGAAGAAACTGGCCTACGCGATCGGGATTTTCGTGGGCACCACGTCCGCGGTCTACCTCGGCTTCAACGCGAACGCCGACCCGCTGCACAGCCCCAATACCTCGACCGCGCTGATCTGGCTCGCCTGCCTCTATTCCGTGATTCCCGCGATCTTCAAGTTCGTCGCGATGCCGCTCCTGTGGAAATACCCGCTGACGGAGGAAAAGGTGCTAGAAGTGCAGGAAGAGATCCGGCGGCAACGCGCCGCAGCGAAAGAAGCCGAGGGGGTATGACGATGGCACGATGGACACGGCGCGACTTTTTCCGAACCGGCGGGGCGGTCAGCCTCGCCGCGCTCGGCGGCACAACGAGGGTGTACGCGGAGGACGGCTGGCGACAAGGGGATCTCGCGCACCTCGTGCCGACCGCCAACCACCAGCGTGTCGTCGTCAAGTGCTCGTTCCGCAACGCCCGCCGGCCGCCGTTCCTGCGCATCGGCGAGGCACGCGTAGCCGCCCGCACGACAGACTCCGAGAGCCGCTATTTCGCGTTCGACGCGCACGGACTGGAGCCGGACCGGCAGTACACGCTGCAGCTGGTCGACGCGGCGGACGCACCGCTCACCGACCCGTGGCCCCTGCGCACCTATCCCGCCCCGGACGCGCAGCCGGAGTCCGTGCGGCTGCTGGCGTACACGTGCGCCGGCGGCCATCCCGCCTACCCGGGCTTTCCGGCCGCCGAGCAGCCGTTCCTGTCCCTCGCCCTGCGGCGACGCCTGCTGGCCCGCGCGCTGTCGTTCGCCCCCGACGCCCTGATCGCCATCGGCGACCACCTCTACTGGGACCAGCGCACGCAACTCGACTCGGGCCGCGCCGACATCCGCGAGGCGGCGAGCGCCAGGTACGCCAGCATGGGATCCCTCGACCGCAGCCGGCCGGCGAAGGGCACCGCCAACGAGGCGGCCATCAAGACCGCGGTCGAGCCGCAGTTCGCGGAACTCTACGGCACCATGCTGCGCTCGACGCCAAGCTACTTCGTCAACGACGACCACGACTACTTCGAGAACGACGAGGCCACGGACCGTTTCGTGACCCTGCCGCCGCATGCGTATCAACTCTCCTTCGGGCGGTTCACCCGCGATCTCTTCATGCCAGAGTTCCTGCCGGACCCGGCACGTCCGACGCTGATGTCCGGCTCGGGCGCCGGCGACCGAGGCCCGGGCATCTCCGAGAGCTTCGGGACCTTCCGTTACGGCAACCTGGCGGAGGCCCTGATCTACGACTGTGCCCGCTTCCTGTCCCTGAAGGGCGACGTCGCCGGACTCGTGCCGCCGGAGGCCGAAGCCTGGCTCGCCGCGCGCACGGCCGACCAGCGCGTGCGCCACCTCTTCCACGTGCCCTCGCATCCCTTCGGCTGGACCGCCGGCAAGTGGCGCGAGTGGTACCCGGACGTGGCGGACGTCGGCGAGGGCGACACGGCCATCTCGCAGATTCGCGCGGACGGCCAGCAGCAGTTCCGGCTCACCACGGAACGCAGGAAGTTCTTCTGGCAACGCGGCTGGTTCCTGCAGCATCAGCGGTTGCTGGCAAGCCTGGCCGGCCAACGCGAACGCGCCGGGATCGTCCTGTCGGGGGATCTGCACGCCACAGGACACGCCCGCATCCTGCGCAGCCACGAACTCGACCTGGCCACCAACCCGGTCCACGCCGTCCTGACCGGGCCGCTCGGCACCGGGCGGGGCTGGCCGTCTCGCGGGCGTGGGACGCCGCCGGTGACCGCCACCGGCCTCGAGGTCGAGGACGCAGCGGCCGTACGCGAAAAGAACGGGTTCACGCTACTCGACATCACATCGGACGCGGTGACGGTGCGCCTGTTCGAGTGGCGACGGGGCGAGCCGGAAGCGGCCATCGACACGCTGGAGCCGTACCACACCACGACGATTCCGAGGCAGGGCGCGTCACGCACTGCCTGAGGCGACCCACACTCCGCAACCCCGTTCCGCGGCGTTCCCGCAAGCGTTCCCGCGCGTACAATTCCCGCACCGACACACAGGACAGGGGACACCCGATGGCGAGCGAATTCAGCGGCTGCTGCCGGTGCGGACAGATCCGCTACACGGGCTCGGCAGAGCCCATGTTCACGGGCCACTGCCACTGTCGCGACTGCCAATACTCCTCGGGCGGAGCGTACTCGACCATCGTCGGTGTTGCGACGGACGCGTTGACACTCGAGGGCGAGCTGGCGGGTTACACCGTGGACACCGACAGCGGCAACCAGGTGACGCGCAGGTTCTGCCCCACCTGCGGGGCGCCCATCCTCTCTGAACTCTCCGCCAGCTCGGCCATGACCGTCCTGAAGGCGGCGTCGCTCGACGATCCGAGCTGGCTGACCCCGGCGATGCACATCTGGACGGCGAGCGGGCAGCCGTGGGCGGAGACGTCGCCGGACTTGCCGAAGTTCGCGAAGAATCCGGGCTGAGCAGCGAGCCCACCTACGCCCACCTACTGACCGGCGAGACAAACACCGTAACGCGTTACAATGTGACGGACACCGTCATCAGCGAGGGCGAAGTGGCCCGATCGTCCGCAGAAAGGATGCGCGCCATGCGCCAACGGCGACGCGCCGAAGGAAGACGCGAGATCCGAATCAGCGCACCCGATGCCAGATCGGATGCCGTGCGCGCCCGGGTCGCCCACTCCGTGACGGGCCTGGACCCTGCCAACGAGACGGACGCCCTGGATTGGATCGAGGCGGTCTCGCAATTCGACGAGCATGAGGAGGGGTGACGTGGTCACCGTGGCGGCGTCCGGCGACTTCGGAAAACCGCGCCCCGCCGTAGTCGTTCAGAGCGACGCCTTCCCGCCGGAGCGCGATTCGGTGATTGTCTGTCAGATGACCTCCGTATTGGAGGATGCGCCGGACTTCCGCGTGACGGTCGAGCCCTCTCCCGACAACGGCCTGCGCACAACGTCCCAGATCATGGCCGACAAGCCGGTGACGCTTCGCCGCCGGCGCATCGGAGCGCGCATCGGCTCCTTGACCCGCCAACAGATCGGCCAACTGAACAACGCGCTTGCATTCGTGATCGGTCTGGCGGATTGAATACCTCGAACGTGCAGCGGAACTGCGCGCTGCCGGCCCCAGTTCCGTGTCGGGGGGCCGCGCAGTGGTCCCGGGAATAGCGGTCCACCCCAGCCCTCGCCGCGATGGCCCGAATGCGCCGGCGGCATCCCTGCGACTCATCCCGAGACCCGGCTCGTGAGCCGCCTTTGCGATTCTCTCGCCCGGCAGGATTTCACCCTCACGGCAGAATTGAACCCACCCAAGGGCACCGACCTCGAGAGCGTCTTCACCGCGGCCGATGCGCTCCGCGACCACGTCACGGCCTTCAACCTGACCGACTCCGCCGCCTCCCGCATGACCATGGCGCCCATCGCCGTCGCCCACCTGCTGCGCGACCGCGGATTCGAGTCGACGCTGCAGGTCGCCGGGCGCGACCGGAACCGGCTGGCGATCCAGGCGGACATGCTCGCGGCACACGCCCTGGGGATCGAGAACATGGTCTGCATGACGGGCGACCCGCCGTCGGCAGGCGACCACCCCGAGGCCAAGCCGGTGTTCGACCTTGGGGCCGAGGACATCCTCCGGGCGGCGAGTGACCTCGAGGCGGGAACCGATCTCTCCGGCAATGCCCTCAACAGCAACCCGCGCTTCTACAAGGGCGCCGTCGCGAACGTCTCGGTGCCGGACCTCGGCAAGGAAGTCGCGCGCATCGGGGCAAAGATCGAGTCGGGGGCGCAGTTCTTCCAGACGAACGCCGTGTACGACGCCGGCGACTTCGAGCGTTTCATGGCGCGATGCGAGGGGTACGGCGTCCCGATCCTGGCCGGCATCATCCTGCTGAAATCCGCACGCCAGGCGCGTTACATGACCGAGCGCATTCCGGGCGTCGTGGTGCCCGACCACCTGGTCGACGAGCTTGCGCACGCGGCGAGCCCCGCCGAGACCAGTGTGCGCATGGCGGGCGACATCGTCCGCGAGGTCGCTCCCATGTGCCATGGCGTACACATCATGGCCATCGGCTGGGAGCGTTACATTCCGGACGTGCTGGCCGCGGCCGGGCGTTGACCGGGCACGGGAGGGAGCGACGAGCCCAGGCGCCGCGCGGCGAACGAAGACCCCGGCGGGTAAGCTATCGGCCACCACCCCCCAACGACAAGGATCTACCCGACATGCAACCAGTCTGTCTCGTCATCGGCGCCGGCGCCGGCATCGGCGGCAACGTGGCCCGCCGTTTCGCCCGGGAGGGGTATCACGCGGTGCTGTGCCGCCGCAGCGACCAGGAAGGTCTCGACAGGCTGGTGCAGGTCATCCGCGACGACGGCGGCGCGGCGTCCGGCCACCTGCTGAACGCCGTCCAGGACGGCACGCTCGAACAGCGCGTCGAGGCCATCGAGGCGGAGATCGGTCCCATCGAGGTGGCCGTCTACAACCTCGGCGCCCAGATCGGGGACCGCTCGCTGCGCAGCACCAGCTACAAGGCCTTCGAGATGGGCTGGCGGCTCGGCACCTTCGGGCTCTTCCGGCTGGCGAACTCCGTCTGTCCGCTCATGGAAGAGCGCGGGCAGGGCACGCTGCTCGTCACGTCCGCGACCGCCGCCGTGCGCGGCAACGCGGGCCAGCACTCGCACGCCGCGGCCATGGGCGGACGCCGGATGCTCTGCCAGACGCTGAACGCGGAATACGGGCCGAAGGGCGTACACGTCACGCACATCGTCGTGGACGGCGCCGTGGACGCACCGGATACGCTCGGCAAGATGCTGGGGCCGGAAGCCTATCAGAGGCTGCGCGAGACCCGCGGCATGGAACACGACGGCCTCATGCTGCCGGAGCGGATCGCGGATACCTACTGGCACCTCGCGCAGCAACATCGCTCCGTGTGGACCCACGAGATCGACATGCGATCGTTCTCGGACAGCCCGTGGTGGAACGGCTAACGCCCCGGGGCCGCGGGTGATTCGGCACGGGACCTTGCAGGAGCGACGCTTGTCGTCGCCCGTGTCGAGGCCCGTGCACGATTTTGAGACGGGACGGGACAAGCCCTTGGCGACGGGACGGCCGGCAACTCCTAGAACACCATTCGTCCGAGGCTCTCCGCGACGCAGCAGGGCTTGTCCTGGCCCTCGACTTCGACGACCACTTCGTTCATCACCTCGAGCATGCCGCCCTTGATCTCGACGCTCTTCAGCGTGCTGTGCATGCGCAGGCGCGCGCCGACCGGCACCGGCGCCGGGAAGCGCACCCGGTTGAAGCCGTAGTTGATGCCGAGCTTCTGACCCTCGAGCCGGGTCTCCTCGAACTTCTGCGAGCGTGGCAGGTGACCCATGATCGACAGCGTCAGGTGCCCGTGGGCGATCGGCGCACCGAACGGTCCTGCCTTGGCGCGCTCCACGTCCACGTGTATCCACTGGTGGTCCATCGTGACGTCCGCGAAGTCGTCGATGCGCTGCTGGTCGATCTCGAACCAGTCCGTCGGCGGATCGGATTCGCCGATGCGCGCGGTCATGGTCTCGTAGGCCGTCTGCAGGTTGTCGCTCATGGTCTCCCCCTTTCGCACCGATTCGGTTAGGCTCCCGCGGATGCTACCGCAAGACTATGAGCAGCGCGTCTACGCGGGCGTGCTCGGCAAGATCGTCGGCGTCTACCTCGGGCGCCCATTCGAAGGCTGGACGAATCGTCGCATCGAGGAAGAACTCGGCGAGATCGACTACTACGTCCACGACAAGGTCGGCGTGCCGCTCATCGTCACCGACGACGACATCAGCGGCACGTTCACGTTCCTGCGCGCGCTCGAGGACTACGGCTGCGACCCCGACCTGACCCCCGCACAGATCGGCCAGACCTGGCTCAACTACCTCATCGAGAACCGCACCGTCCTGTGGTGGGGCGGCCTCGGCAACTCCACCGAGCACACCGCCTATCTGCGGCTACGCGACGGCGTCGAGGCGCCGCGCTCAGGTTCGATGGCGCTGAACGGCAAGGTCGTGGCCGAACAGATCGGCGCCCAGATCTTCATCGACGGCTGGGCGATGGTGTCGCCGGGAGACCCCGAGCGCGCGGCCGACTTCGCGCGCCGCGCCGGGAGCGTCTCGCACGACGGCGAGGCGGTCTACGGAGCCCAGGTGCTGGCGGCCATGGAGGCGCTCGCCTTCGTCGAGGACGACATCGACACGTTGATCGACACCGGCGTCGCCCAGATACCGAAGGACAGCGTGCTCTACCGCATGATCGGCGACATCCGCGAGTGGCACGCCAAGCACAGCGCGTGGCGCGAGACGTTCGCCTCGATCCAGGGCGAGTACGGCTACGACCGCTACGGCGGCAACTGCCACATGGTGCCGAACCACGGCCTCATCATCCACGCGCTCCTGCACGGCGGCGGCGACTTCGGAGAGTCGCTGAAGATCGTCAACACCGCCGGCTGGGACACGGACTGCAACTCCGGCAACCTCGGTTGCCTGCTCGGCATCCGCGGGGGCCTCGACGGACTCGACCGCGGCGCCGACTGGCGCGGCCCCGTGGCGGACATCTGCTACCTGCCGAGCGCCGACAGCGGCCGCGGCATCAGCGACGCCGCGGCGGAAGCCGGGCGCATCACCGCGATGGGGCACCGCCTCGCGGACACCCCTTACGAACCTCCCAAGGACGGCGCCCGCTTCCACTTCAGCTACCCGGGTTCCGTGCAGGGCTTCCGCGGACACCGGTGTTTCGTCCGCAACGGCGAGGCCTCGGACGGCGCGCGCTGCCTCGCGATCCATTTCGACCCGCTGGCGGACGGCGAGACGGCACGCGCCACCACCGCCACCTTTGTCGAGTCCCGCGACACGGCGCACTACTTCGAGCGCCGCGGCTACGCGCTGATGGCGAGCCCCACGCTCAACCCCGGCCAGACACTCGAGGCCCATGTCACGCTGCGGGTGGACGCGGAGGACTCCGTCCGGACGGCGCTCTGCATCCGCGTCTTCGACGACACCGACGAACTCGTCACCCTGCGCGGACCCGTGCGGGAGATCGAACCCGGTGGGTCCGCGCACCTCACCTGGCGCGTGCCGGATACCGGCGGGCATCCGATCGCCGCCGTGGGTCTGCAGATCGTGCGGGCCAAGACGGGCGGGGCGCTGTACCTGGACCGCCTCACATGGGATGGCGCCCCCGACGTACGGCTCACCCGCACCGGCGGCGAGATGTGGCGCCGAGCCTGGGTGAACGGTGTCGATCACACCGCCCCGCGCTACCCGGAGAGTTTCCGGATGGTGCAGAACCGGGGCACGGGGCTGCTCCTCTACGGCAGCCGCGACTGGACGGACTACGTCGTGTCCGCCGACGTCACCCCGCACATGGTGCGGCGCGCCGGCATCGCCGCCCGCGTGCAGGGCATGCGCCGCTACTACGCGCTGGTGCTCACCGATGGCAACAGGCTGCAACTCGTCCGGGAACTCGACGGGACGACGGTCCTGGCGGAAACGGACGCGCCGCTCGAACTGTATGCCACGTATCGCTTCGAACTGTCTGTCGCCGGGGAGTCCATCGTCGGCCGGCTGAACGACGGGATCGCGCTGACGGCGACGGACGACGGTCTTGGCGAGGGCGGCATCGCCCTGCTCGTCGAGGACGGCCGTAGCGCGACCGAGGAAGTGACGATAGGGCCAGCCCAGGAGTCTGCGCCGTAGCGCTACTGGCGCAAGTGACGACCCAAGGCTTCGGCCTCCATCAGTTCTGCCTGCGTGGCGATCCAGAGGCCGACATTCGGGTGGGGCAACAGTCCGAGTTTGTCGGCCCGATAGTCCAGGTCGCTCAGCACCCGCTCGTAGGGCCCGAATCCCTGTACACGGAAGGGCACCACGATCGGAGTCAACCCCTCGGAGTTTGCCTGCGCGATGTAATTCCGGATTTCCCGCTCCGCTGCGGTCCTGCTTTCCGGCCAATCTTCCCGCAAGGTGAAAACGCGGATATCCCTCAAGCCCAGTTGTTCGAGAGCGTTCCCGGCTCGCTGCGTGATCTTTTCGATCCAGCGCCGGTTTTCCGCGTCATCGCCGGGGCCATGCGCGATGACGGCGACCACTTCGTTCTCCGGGTCCGTACTGAGTGCGCGAATGCGAGCAGTCACCACTTCGTCCATTTCCACGGCATCGGCCAATCCCTCGAGGCTGACGTGGAAAGCCAGTTCCGTATCTACTTTCCAGAACCCCATGGGCATGCCCATGGGGGCTGTTTCCGCATGTGACTCTTTCTGTTCCGCCCGGAACGGGGCGCCGTCCTGAAGGCCAAGAATCTGCAGAGTCCGGTCATACCAGCTTTCGCCGGAGACGAACACACGCACCACACCGACATGCCGCACGCCTCGAGACTCGAGCCTTCGAACAGCCGCTTCCATGGAACCGGCATCCGCCATACCCAACGCCAGTTCGACCGGATACCGCGCCCTCAGCGGTTCTACAGCTTCCGACAGATGCGCGTTCCACTCCTCGCTGCCCCCATGCGCCATGACCATCACGCCAAAACCGGGATCTTCGCCGGAACTCCGGCTCTCCCGTACGGCAGTTGACTCGCACGAGGAAAGCGCCAAGGCAATCGCGCACATCGAAATCAGGTGGGCGAATCGAATCGGCGATTCATCAATTTTCAAGGTGTCCTCCCATACTGCAGCGCGTAGTGTGCCGGGTCGCAAATAGCTTTGTCTTTGCGGTAGCGCATTTTCGTCGTTGGCAAGGCGCGTCCGACGAGCAGTGGTAGGCCCCACGGGAGGAGGCGCAACGCCGCCAGCGGCGAAAAGGCGCAGCGCAAACGTGAAGGTATTTGTGATCCAGCGCACTAGACGTCCACGTGCAGACTGATGCGGAAACTGGTTCCGGGCTGCTGAGCGTTCTCGATGGCGGCCGTGGCTTCGGCGTTCAGGCTGCTGATATTGATCCAGCGAGCGTAGATTTCGTCAAACAGGTTGAACACGCCGAAACGCAAGCGTACGGAATCGGAAACATGGTAGTTTCCGACCAGGTCAACCACGGCATACCTGTCGGCAGTCACCCTCTCCGGGGTGGAAACCCGGTCCTTCTCCCCCACTGCCGTAAGCAGCAACTCTCCGCCCCAGCGGCCCGATGCCGCGTCGAACCGGAGACCCGCTACCAGCGTGAGAGGGTCCACCGAATCCAGCGGCGTTGACGCGCTCCGGTTATCGCCGCGGGCGTAAGCCAGCGCCGTGCGTACCTGCCATTGTTCGTTCAGAAGGAAGCGCCCGTTGAATTCCGCGCCGCGGATCTCGACTTTGCCGATGTTGCGGTTCTGGAACAGGCTGATCGGTCCCCTGGTTCCGGCAAACGCATCTTCGATGAAGTTCGTGTAGCGGTTCTGGTAGGCGGCGACACTCAGAAACGCATTGGCAAGACTTGCCCTCAATCCGAACTCCAGCCCCTTGCTGTTCTCGGCCCGCAGTTCCGGATTGGGTATCGTCGCGTACTGAAACCCGAGGTTGACGAACGACTGATTCGCTTCCGCGAAGTTCGGGGGGCGATAGCCTTCGGCATACTGGCCGAACAGGGACCAGACCCCGCTCATGTCGTACAGGACGCCCAAGCTCAGGGAAGCCGCCCCTTCATCAATCGATTCGACAGGAAACCCGTAAGAGCTGACCTGCCCGGTGCCATCCAGCGACGGATCCGGGATGGCCTCCATCCGGTAGCGGTCGTAGCGCGCCCCCGGGATCAAGGTGAGTCGTCCCTTCCCGAAGGCTATTTCATCCTGCAGGTAGATCCCGGAGCGCGTGGTGGAGGTGTCCGGAACGGTCTTGTTCGGAAACACTTCCGGTGCAGCGAATGGATATGCGGAGATCCGGCAGCTCGTCTGACCACTGGCAACCTCCTCGTCGCAGCGGTTGCGAGGGCGCTGCGTATCGGTTGCCTCGAGATTGGCGCCGTAGGCAAGAGAGTGCGTGAACGAACCTGTCGCGATCGTCTTGCGAAGGTTCAGATTCAGCGCCAGGGTCTGCTGGTCGAAATCGAACGTGGATTCCCTGAGAGCGGTGGTGCCGCCATACGTGCGGGGATCCCGCGGATTGAGAAAGGAATAGCTTGTCCGCGTCTGCTCGGTGTATTGGGATGCATCGGTCTCCTGCTCGTTCAAGTCGAGTTCAAGATCGTCGAACAGAGCGAGCCCGGCCTGCCATCGGTAGCGCACGCCGACGCGAAGCCGTTCGGTGTCGTCCAGGCCCAGGGAGCTGGATACCGACCGTCCGATGTCGGAGTCAAGTCGCGATGCAACCTCCTCCACGAAACTGTCCATGCTGAGTCGGAGCTGCTGGCCCGGAGACAGGTCCCAGTACAGTTGCAGCAACAGGCTGTCAGAGTCGCCGTCCTGTGGATTCAGGCTACCGGGGCCATTCACCTCCTGTTCCGCGAACTCCCTATGGGTGTATTGCGCCAGCAGGCTCACGTCGCCGAGCTGGAACGCGGCCGTGAATCCACCGCGGTACTGCTCGTCCGCATCGGCGGCGGAGGCGCGCACACTGAGAGCGGCCCGATCCGTGTCCAGATAGTCCCCGGGCTCCTTGCTGGTCAGAATGACCGCCCCGCCTATGGCGTCGGCGCCATACAGGGCCGAGGCAGGGCCGCGAATCAGTTCCACGGTCTTGATGTTGTCCGTGTCTATGCTGTCCCTGCCGTATGAAGCCGGGCCGGCGTGGTAGATGTCGTTGCTGCGAATGCCATCGAGCACCGTGAGTACACGGTTGCCGCCAATGCCTCGAATGCTGAAGCCCTCGTTGCCGCCGCGGCGGGCGGTGCTCATCGAAACACCGGGTTGGAAGCGGACCAGATCGTCGAGGTCCTCGGCCAATTCGCTTTCGATGTCCTCCGCAGTAATCAGGGAGACGGTCCCGGCAATGTCTTCGATGGTTCGCGGGAGCCGGGTAGCGTTGACGATCAACTCTTCGACCCGGTCGTTGTCTTCCTGCGCTGCTGCGGGTCCCGCCAACGCGATTGCGAGGCTTGCCGCCAGCAGGGACCTCGAGACCGCCGACAACTTGCCGGACGGCGATTCCGATGCGTCCAGTTTTTCGCTGTTCATGATCTGGTCCACCCATATCAGTTGGCCGACCCGGGAGCGCCAGTAACGCCGTCCGGTCCGTATGGGGAACACGATGTCCAGCTTCCCCCTCCGGTCGGCCTCTCGGTCGAACGGCAAGCGTAGCGGAGCGGCTTCTCTTTGTAAATACAAATGCGAACTATTCTCATAGTTACCCCCGAGCCTGCTCCCCCAGGCTCGAATCCGACACGCAGGCAGGTCCCGGCAAGTCACCGCACCAGATCTCCGGGTCGGATTTGCGCCGGCCGCGTCCGCGCCGGTATCTTTGGCGCTTGGTGAACGTCGGGCCCCCGGGGCAAACATCCGGGCAAGCGAGCCTACCCATCGCCGCACGCGTCCCGCACAATAACCGCGCACTGGAAGGAGACACCATAGTGACCGTACAACCGAGCGACGACGTCCTGCTCGACATGCACCGCCGCATGGTGCGCATCCGGACCTTCGAACAGGAGGCCGGCAAGCTCGCCGAAGACGGCAAGATCCCGGGTGCGCTGCATCTCTACGTGGGCCAGGAAGCCGTGGCGGCGGGCGTGATGACGCACCTCTCCAACGACGACTGGATCACCAGCACGCACCGCGGCCATGGCCACCTCGTCGCCAAGGGCGGCGAGTTCGGCCCGATGTTCGCCGAGATCTTCGGCCGCGCGACCGGCTACTGCAAGGGCAAGGGCGGCAGCATGCACATCTCCAACATGAAGCTCGGCATGCTCGGCGCGAACGGCATCGTCGGCGCCGGGCCGCCGATCGCCGTCGGGGCCGCCTTCACCTGCAAGACGAAGCAGGCGGGCAACGTCGCCGCGACTTTCTTTGGCGACGGCGCGAGCAACGAAGGCTCGTTCCACGAGGCCGCCAACATGGCCGCCCTCTTCAAGCTGCCGATCGTCCTGGTCTGCGAGAACAACGGCTACGGCGAGTACACGCCCCAGGCCAACCACCAGGCCATCGTGGACGTCGCCGACCGCGCACCCGGCTACGGCATGCCCGGCGTGGTGGTCGACGGCATGGATGCCGTGGCCGTCTACGAAGCCGCCGGGGAAGCGATCCAGCGCGCCCGGGACGGCCATGGACCGACCCTGATCGAGTGCAAGACCTATCGCTTCTTCGACCACGTCGGCGTGCGCGGGATGGGCCTTAAATACCGTACCGACGAGGAACTCGCCGAGTGGCAGCAACGCGACCCCATCACGCTGTTCGAGGCGCGGCTCGCGGAACTCGAGATCCTCGACGCCGCGGCCGCACAGCAGGTCCACGACGACACCCTCGCCGACGTGCGGGCCGGCATCGAGTTCGCCGAGGCGAGTCCGCTGCCGGACCCGTCCGTGCTGCTCGACGATGTCTACGCGTAACAGGGAGTAATGACCATGGCCGAAGCCCAGGCGAATACCGAAACGCGGGAACTGCCCTACGTCGCCGCCATCAACGAAGCCGTACGCACCGTGCTCACCGAACAACCCGACGCCTTCGTCGCCGGGGAGGACGTGGCCGGCGCCGGCAGCGTCTTCGGCTACTACCGCGGGCTCCTCGAGGAGTTCGGCGACCAGCGCGTGGTGGACACACCGATCAGCGAGGAAGGCATCGTCGGCCTCGGCGTAGGGGCGGCGGCCACCGGCCTGCGTCCCGTGATCGACATCATGTTCATGGACTTCATGGGCGAGTGCATGGACGAGATCGCCAACCAGATGGCCAAGATGCGCTACATGTTCGGCGGCTCGGCGACGCTGCCGATCACGGTCCTGACCATGTCCGGCGCCGGCATGAACATGGCGGCCCAGCACTCGCAGAGCCTCGAGGTGTGGCTCTGCCACCTGCCGGGGCTCAAGGTCGTGATGCCGTCGACGCCGTACGACGCCAAGGGGCTCATCATCGCGGCCGCTCGGGACGACAACCCCGTGTTCGTGGTGCTCAACAAGATGTCCCTCGGCCTCCGGGGCCACGTCCCGGAAGAGTCCTACGAGATCCCGATCGGCGAGGCCAACATTGTCCGCGAGGGCTCGAACTTCACCATCGTCACCTACAGCCGCATGGTGCACGAGAGCGTCAAGGCCGCCGAAGAACTCGCCGGACTCGGCGTGGACGTCGAGGTGATCGACCTGCGCTCCCTGCAGCCGCTCGACAGCGAGGCCGTGATCGCCTCCGTGCGGAAGACCCATCGCGCGGCGGTGGTCCACGAGGCGGTGCGGTTCGCCGGCATGGGCGGGGAGATCGCCGCGCAGATCCAGGAACACGCGTTCGACTATCTCGACGCGCCCGTCGCCCGCGTCGGCGCGCCGTTCTCGCCGGTCCCCTTCAGCCCCGCGCTGGAGAAGAGCTACGTCCCGAACGCCGGGAAGATCGTCGCCGAAGTACGCGCCCTGCTTGATATTTGACGGCCGGCCACGGGGCGCTATGACGGCACGTACGCCAGAGGGAACGAAGTGACCGGCGGCGGGGCGCCGTGACGGAGCGTCCCCTGGGCATCCTGGCGAACCCGGCGTCCGGCAAGGACATCCGTCGCCTGGTGGCGCGGGCGTCCGTGTTCGACAACCAGGAGAAGCGCGCCATCGTCACGCGTTGCCTGATCGGCGCCCGCGCCGCCGGGCAGCGCGAGGTGGTCTATTTCGACGACACCCACGGCATCGCCCGGAGCGGCATCGAGGAGGCGGGCCTGGCCGGCACCTGCGTGGCGCAGCCGCTCACCGGACGGGCCGACGACACCACCCGGGCCGCCGCCGAGCTGCGCGCGGCGGGCTGCGGAGCCGTCATCACCCTCGGCGGAGACGGTACCAACCGTGCATTCGCGAAGGGTTGGCCCGACGCGCCGCTCATCCCGCTCTCCACCGGAACGAACAACGTCTTTCCCCGCATCGTCGAAGCGACGGTCGCCGGCATGGCCGCGGCGACCGTGGCGACGGGCCGGATCGCCCTCTCGCAGGTGTCGTGCCCCGCGAAGGTCATACACGTCAGCGTCTCCGGAGGGCCGGACGATATCGCCCTGATCGATGCGGCCATGACCAACGACCGCTTCGTCGGCGCCCGCGCCCTGCTCGACTGCGACCGGCTCCTGTTGGCCGTACTGGCGACCGCGACACCCGCGGCCGTGGGGCTGACCTCGGTCGGCGGTCTTCTGGCGCCGGTTTCGGAGTCGGAAGACGGTGGCACGGTCGTGCGCTTCGCATCCATCCACCACCCGGCGCATCGGTTCGTCCGCGCTCCGATCGCACCGGGCATGTTCCAGGAGTTCGCCGTCGCCTCCGCGGTGCGCGTCGGCTTCGGGACACCCACGGAAGTCGAGGGACCGGGCGTGCTGGCGTTCGACGGCGAACGGGAGCGGGTACTGCGCAAGGGGCAGCGCGCGACGTTTCGGATCCGCCGCGACGGCCCGCGGGTCATCGACGTAGCACAGGTTCTGCACTCCGGTGCGGCGCTTTCAGTGGTGCACACCGGACAAACGGAGGAGCTACGGAATGCCGTCTGAAATCTACCTGGTCAAGGTCGGGATGACGATGACCGAGGGGGCGGTCGAGGAATGGTACGTCGGCGACGGCGAGTCCGTGGACGCCGGGTCCCTGCTCTATCGCCTCGAGACCGAGAAGGTGAACCTCGACGTGGATGCCGACACCGGGGGCACGGTGAAGCACCTCGCGCAGCCGGGGGTCATGCTGGAGCCCGGCGACGTGATCGGCTTCATCTTCGCGCCCGACGAGGAGATTCCGGACGTGCTGCCGACGCCTCGGGCGCACGCCCCCGAGGCGACCCCGAGCGTCGCGCAGGCGGCCGCACCGGAGGTGGCCCCGGCAACGTCCACGGCAGGAGATCGACGTCCATCCTCCCCGGCCGCCCGCAAGCTCGCCCAAGAGATCGGCATCGATCTCGGCACCGTAGCCGGCACCGGTCCGCGGGGACGCATCACGCGGGAAGACGTGGAAAGGGCGGCCACCACGCCGTCACCCGCTGCCCCCGGGGCCGGTGCCGGCCGGCGACCGGCCTCTCCGGCGGCGCGCAAGCTCGCGGAGGAACTGGGGCTTGACCTCGCCGCCATCGAGGGCACCGGTCCGCGCGGGCGTATCACGCGGGAAGACGTGGAACAGGCAGCGGCCGCACGCACCGCTGCGCCGGCGCCGGCGCCGGCGCCGGCGGCAGCTTCGTCGGCCGCCAGCGCCCCCCAACCCCTGCGCGGCATGCGCAAGACGATCGCCGAGCGCATGCACGCGAGCCTCGCGAACTCCGCGCAGCTCACCCTCGACATGGAAGCCGAGATGGACGACGCGGTGAAGCTGCGCACCCAGCTCGCCGCGGAATGGGAAGCGGACGGCGTACGTCCGGGCTACACCGATCTCGTCATGCTCGCCGCTGCAAAGACGCTGCCGCAGCATCCGCGCATGAACTCGGCGCTCATCGACAACGCAATCATGCCCTCCGCGGCCGTACACATGGGCATGGCCGTGGCGCTCGACGAGGGCCTCGTCGTACCCGTCATCCACGACGCCGCCACGAAGGACCTGAAGACCATCGCGCAGGAGTCCAGCGCCCTCGCCGCCCGGGCCCGGGCCGGGGCGCTCACCCTCGACGACGTGCAGGGCGGCACCTTCACGGTCACGTCCCTCGGCATGTACGGCGTGGACGGCTTCACGCCGATCCTCAATGCGCCCCAGACGGGGATTCTCGGGGTCGGGCGCATCTACGAGGCGGTCGGCTGGGAGGGCGACACGCCGGTCAAGCGTCGCCGCATGCGGCTGTCGCTCACCTGGGACCATCGCGTGATCGACGGCGCGCCGGCAGCGCAGTTCCTGGCGACAGTGCGGGACTACCTGGAAGCACCCTACCGGCTGCTGCTGTAGACGCCTCTCTGCAGGCGTCGAGCCCATCACGCACGCCCGGCGAAGACGGCAGCGCATCTCGCACGCACAGCCGGGGTGTTCTCGCACACACCCCATCGACATTGCCGCTTTCGCGCCGCCGCACGGTCGCTCACGATGAGCGCTGCCCTGCTCCTCCTTGGGTAGTGGCTCAGTTCAAGACTGGGTCACTACCCCCAACTTTGGACCGCCAGTTGCCTGTGTTACCGTCCCGCCGAACGCGTCCGTCGACGTTGCATCCGCCCGGAGAACCCGGTCATGGCCGAATCGATCCCGCTGCACCCGGTTGAATACCCCGAGACGGACGGACGGCCCATGCCAGACGGGGACTACCAGGGAGAGACGTACCGCTACCTCGTCGAAGCGCTGAGGACGCACTTCCACGCCCGGCCCGACGTCTACGTCTCCGGCGACCTGTTCGTCTACCTGGAGGAAGGCAACCCCCGGAACTGCGTCGCCCCCGACCTGTTCGTCGTCTTCGGCGCCGGCAACCACAAGCGCGACACCTACAAGGTCTGGGAGGAGCCGGCCGGCGTGCCGGACTTCGTCCTGGAGATCGTCTCGCCGAGTACCTGGCGAGCGGATCTCGGCGCCAAGCGCGAGCAGTACGCGGCGCTCGGCATCGGCGAGTACTGGCTGCACGACCCGCACGGGCGCTACCTCTCGCCGGCCCTGGCGGGGCAACGCCTGGTCGACGGTGCGTACGTGCCCCTTCCTGCAACGCCGCTTTCCGAGGGCCTATCGATCCACAGCGACGCGCTGGGGCTCGATCTGCGGCTGGACGGCGAACGGCTGCGTTTCTTCGATGCCGTCGCGCAGGAATACCTGCGCGATCTTCTGGAATCCGAGGGAGGCCGCCTGGAAGAGCGAGCGCGCCGCCTGGAAGAGCGAGCGCGCCGCCTGCAAGAGCGAACGCGCCGCCTGCAAGAGCGAACGCGCCGTCGACAGGCCGAGGACAAGCTCGAAGCGGCCGAGGCAAGAATCGCCGAGCTGGAACGCACGCTGCGACAGACTCGCGAATACGGCGGCCCGCCGGGGCCTAAGCCCAGGCGCTGAACGGCGCGCGCCGGGCGCATCCCCGAGCCTGGCGAGCAGC
Source organism: Candidatus Azotimanducaceae bacterium (assembly GCA_965248075.1). Taxonomy (GTDB): domain Bacteria; phylum Pseudomonadota; class Gammaproteobacteria; order Pseudomonadales; family Azotimanducaceae; genus VXNE01. The sequence continues at coordinate 359,019 of CBDFIL010000003.1, forward strand.
GCGGTGCATCTCGCACGCAAAGCCGGGGTATTCTCGCACACCCCTCATCGACAATGCCGCCTTGACGCCGCTGCAGGGGCGTTCACGATGAACACCCCCTGCTCCTCTTTGGGTAGTGGCTCAGTTCAAGACTGGGTCACTACCCCCAACTTTGGACCGCCAGTTGCCTGTGTTACCGTCCCGCCGAACGCGTCCGTCGACGTTGCATCCGCCCGGAGAACCCGGTCATGGCCGAATCGATCCCGCTGCATCCGGTTGAATACCCCGAGACGGACGGACGGCCCATGCCCGACGGGGACTACCAGGGTGGAACGTATCGCTATATCGTCGAAGCGCTGAGGACGCATTTTTACACCCGGCCCGACGTCTACGTCTCCGGCGACCTGTTCGTCTACCTGGAGGAAGGCAACCCCCGGAACCGCGTCGCCCCCGACCTGTTCGTCGCCTTCGGCGCCGGCAACCACAAGCGCGACACCTACAAGGTCTGGGAGGAGCCGGCCGGCGTGCCGGACTTCGTCCTGGAGATCGTCTCGCCGAGCACCTGGCGGGCAGACCTCGGCGCCAAGCGCGAGCAGTACGCGGCGCTCGGCATCGGCGAATACTGGCTGCACGATCCGCACGGGCGCCACCTCTCGCCGGCCCTGGCGGGGCAGCGCCTGGTCGACGGCGCGTACGTGCCCCTCCCTGCAACGCAGCTTCCCGAGGGCGCATCGATCCACAGCGACGCGCTGGAGCTCGATCTGCGGCTGGACGGCGAACGGCTGCGTTGCTTCGATCCCGTCGAGCAGGAATACCTGCGCGATCTGCTGGAAGAGCGAGCGGGCCGTCGACAGGCCGAGGACAGGCGCGCGGCGGCCGAGGCAAGGATCGCCGGGCTGGAACGCACGCTGCGACAGACCCGCGACTAGGGCGGCCAGCCCAGGCGCTGAACGGCGCGCGCCGGGCGCATCCCCAAGCCTGGCGAGGACCGCGGTGCATCTCGCACGCAGACCCGGGGTGTTCTCGCACACCCCTCATCGACAATGCCGCTTTGACGCTGCTGCACGGTCGTTCACGATGCACACCCCCCTCGTCTTTGGACCGCCAGTTGCCTGTGTTACCGTCCCGCCGAACGCGTCCGTCGACGTTGCATCCGCCCGGAGAACCCGGTCATGGCCGAATCGATCCCGCTGCACCCGGTTGAATACCCCGAGACGGACGGCCGACCCATGCCCGACGGGGACTACCAGGGAGAGACGTATCGCTACCTCGTCGAAGCGCTGAGGACACACTTCCACGCCCGGCCCGATGTCTACGTCTCCGGCGACCTGTTCGTCTACCTGGAGGAGGGCAACCCCCGGAACTGCGTCGCCCCCGACCTGTTCGTCGTCTTCGGCGCCGGCAACCACAAGCGCAACACCTACAAGGTCTGGGAGGAGCCCGCCGGGGTGCCGGACTTCGTCCTGGAGATCGTCTCGCCGAGCACCTGGCGCGCGGATCTCGGCGCCAAGCGCGAGCGGTACGCGGCGCTCGACATCGGCGAATACTGGCTGCACGATCCGCACGGGCGCCACCTCTCGCCGGCCCTGGCGGGGCAGCGCCTGGTCGACGGTGCGTACGTGCCCCTTCCTGCAACGCAGCTGCCCGAGGGCCCATCGATCCACAGCGACGCGCTGGGGCTCGACCTGCGGCTGGACGGCGAGCGGCTGCGTTTCTTCGATCCCGTCGAGCAGGAATACCTGCGCGATCTGCTGGAAGAGCGAACGCGCCGCCTGGAAGAGCGAACGCGCCGCCTGGAAGAGCGAGCGCGCCGTCGACAGGCCGAGGATAAGCTCGAAGCGGCCGAGGCAAGGATCGCCGAACTGGAACGCGCGCTGCGACAGACTCGCGAATAGGGCGGCCCGCCCGAGCCTAAGCCCAGGCGCTGAACGGCGCGCGCCGGGCGCATCCCCGAGCCTGGCGAGGAGCGCGGTGCATCTCGCACGCACAGCCGGGGTGTTCTCGCACACCCCTCATCGACAATGCCGCCTTGACGCCGCTGCAGGGGCGTTCACGATGAACACCCCCTGCTCCTCTTTGGGTAGTGGCTCAGTTCAAAACTGGGCCACTACCCCCCAATTTCGGACCGCCAGTTGCCTGTGTTACCGTCCCGCCGAACGCGTCTGTCGACGTTCCATCCGCCCGGAGAACCCGGTCATGGCCGAATCGATCCCGCTCCACCCGGTTGAATACCCCGAGACGGACGGTCGGCCCATGCCAGACGGGGACTACCAGGGTGGAACGTATCGCTATATCGTCGAAGCGCTGAGGACGCATTTTTACACCCGGCCCGATGTCTACGTCTCCGGCAACCTGTTCGTCTACCTGGAGAAAGGCAACGCCCGGCACCGCGTCGCCCCCGACCTGTTCGTCGCCTTCGGCGCCGGCAACCACAAGCGCGACACCTACAAGGTCTGGGAGGAGCCCGCCGGCGTGCCGGACTTCGTCCTGGAGATCGTCTCGCCGAGTACGTGGCGCGCGGATCTCGGCGCCAAGCGCGAGCAATACGCGGCGCTCGGCATCGGCGAATACTGGCTGCACGATCCGCACGGGCGCCACCTCTCGCCGGCCCTGGCGGGGCAGCGCCTGATCGACGGTGCGTACGCGCCCCTCCCTGCAACACAACTCGCGGAGGGCGCATCGATCCACAGCGACGCGCTGGGGCTCGATCTGCGCCTGGATGGCGAGCGACTGCGTTTCTTCGATCCGGTCGAGCAGGAATACCTGCGCGATTTTCTGGAATCCGAGGGAGGCCGCCTGCAAGAGCGAGCGGGCCGTCGACACGCCGAGGACAAGCTCGCGGCGGCCGAAGCACGGATCGCCGAGCTGGAACGCGCGCTGCGACAGACCCGCTAATAGGGCCGTCCGCCCTGGCCCATCATCCGTCTCGGCGAGCGCGCCTTCGACGCCGCACAGCGACTGATCGCCTGTGCCGCAGCCAGCAGGCGCTGTAAGATCGAACGCACTGTCCACGAACGCGCGGCCGGCCAAGCGGAGACACCATGCACACCATCGCAACCGAAGCCGAACTCCGGGCCGTGATCGGCGCGGAGCACCCGGGACTCGCGGAGAAGAACCAGCCGCGCCTGAACGACTTCGCGGTCGAATACATCGCCAGATCGCCCTTCCTGGTGCTCTCCACGGCGGACGCCTCCGGGCGCATCGACGCCTCGCCGAAGGGCGACGGGCCCGGCTTCGTCGAGGTGGAAGACGACCGCCACCTGCTGATCCCCGATCGCCCCGGTAACCGCCTCGCCTACGGCCACCACAACATCCTCGCCAATCCGCGCGTGGGCGTGCTCTTCATGATGCCGGGCACGCCGGAGACGCTGCGGATCAATGGGCGGGCGACCCTGACCGTCGAACCCGAATTGCTCGAGCGCCTCGCGGCGCGCGGCAAGCCGGCCGTGCTGGCCATCCGCGTGGAGGTCGAGGAAGTGTTCTTCCACTGCGCCAAGGCGTTCCTCCGCTCGAGCCTCTGGCGGCCCGACACCTGGAGCGAGCGCCATCCGGTGTCGTTCGGCAAGATGTTCGCGGCGGCGCGGAAGGCGCCCGCGGAGACCGCGGCCGCCATCGACGCCGTCGTCGAGGCCGACTACCGCGACAACCTGTAACCGGCTGCGGCGCCGAGCCCGGGATGGCGCACACCGCTTCCGAGATCGCTGTCATCGGCGCCGGCATCGCCGGTTCCGCGACGGCCCTGTATCTCGCGGAGCACGGCCACGAGGTGATCGTGCTGGAGCGGGGCGAGGTCGCCGGCGAGGCCTCCGGGCAGAACATGGGCGGGCTCGCGGGGTCCGGATGGGGCGACCTACCGAACCTGCAGGGTTACCTGACGGTCGGCAGCGTGGCGCTCTTCGCCCGGTTGCAGGCCGACCTCGGCTACGACATCGAGTTCCGCCTCTCCGGCACGATGCAGGCCATTCAGACCGAAGCGGAGCTCGACTTCGCGCGCGGGCGCGTGTCGGCGGCACGCGCGGCGGGGCATGATCTGGAGCTCTTGACGACGCGTGAAGCCCGCTCGCTCGAACCGGCGCTCAATCCCGCGTTGCTCGGCGCGGTCTTCGGCGCGCGGCACCGCGGGCAGGCCGACCCGGTCAAGACGACCCGGGCGTTCGCGACCGCCGCCGAGCGCGCCGGCGCCCGATTTCTGGCCCGCCACGAAGTCACCGGCATCCTGACCGACACCGCCGGCCGGTTCGGCCTTGCGACGTCTGGCGGGCGCGTCCGCGCGGAAACGCTCGTGCTCGCCGCTGGCGCCTGGTGTCGCCCCCTCGGTGCCCTGCTCGGCCTCGATGTCCCCATCGTACCCGTCCGCGGCCAGATGTGGGCGACGCAGCCCTTGCCGCCCCGCGTCTTTCACACCATCGCCGCCACCGAGTCGCCTCTCGCCTGGAGCCATTCGCGGTACGCCGCCGCCGATGCGCCCCCGGACCAGACCCATGACGGCGCGCGCCGCCTGACCAGACATCTGTACGGACGCCAGAACGCCCTGGGCGAAGTGATCTTCGGCGGCGACCGACAGTCGGTGGGATACGACAAGACACCCGATCGCGACGGCATCACCTGCAACAAGGCGCACGCCGCGGAAATACTCCCCTTTCTGGCGTCACTGGACATCGTGCGGACCTGGGCGGGTGCCATGCCGTTCTCACTCGACGGCGAACCGCTCATCGGCGCCCTGCCCGGTCACGAGAACCTCTACATCGTCGGCGGCCTGGCGGGTTCCGGATTCGGGCGCGGCCCGATGGCCGGCAAGCTGCTGGCCGAGACGCTTCACCGGGGCTATCCGGCGGCTTGTCTCCACGAGGCGGATCCGGCGCGCTGCGTACACATGGTCTGAACGACACCGCCGGCCCCATCCTCGCGCCCCGCCGGGAGATGCAACCGATACTGTATATGAGTACAGTATCCGCGTGCCCAAGCTGGTCCTCAATCGACGCGTCAACTACCGCAACGTCCTGCTGACGGAGCGGGCCGGCGGCGAGATCGGCTACCTGCTGGCGAACGGCGAGCGCCGCTTCGTCCCGTGGCTCGGCTTCATCGAGCGCGGGGCCGCCCGGGAACTCGAGGACGGCAAGCCCGTGCGCCTGACCGACATCACGCGCGTCGGCGTCGCCGGCTGGCCGGCGCCGGACTGGCGGGAAGTGCCGGACGGCAAGCACGTGCACGGCTGCCTGACCGGACGCGGCGCCTTTGCGATCTACGACACGACGGTGGCTCTCGTAGCTCCGCGGGGATCGCGCTGAGGAGGATCGGACAGCCGAACGCGCCCGCGGCTCGCGACCACCGGCGTGCGACAACGCACCCATGCGGCCCCGACAGTTTCCGCCAACCACCGATGGCGATGTCTCCTTCTCCGCGCCACCTGCCACCGCTCATGATGGGTTCCCTTTGGACTCCCCTGCCCCTCGCATGGAACAAACGACGACGGGAGCGAAGCGACCGGCGGCGGTTGGTCCATGCGAGGTCGGTGTGGCTGGGCCGGAGGCGGCGCCGGCGCGCAGCGGCAGCGAAGCGCCGGACCGGCTTTGGGGCGCTTGCATGGAAGTCGCGCCAAGGGAACGAAGTGACCGCCGGTGCAACTTCCATGCAAGGACGGCGTGACTGGGCCGGAGGCGGCGCCGGCGCGTAGCGGCAGCGAAGCGCCGGACCGGCTTTGGGGCGCTGTGCTACCGTCCCATCGACCGAGTCGTCGCACCACGCACTCCCGCGGAGCGCGAGCCCATGGCCGCAACCGCTCCCTTCCGATCCGCTGAATACCCCGGCACGCGCGGCTCACCGACCATGCCCGACGGCGAGTACCAGAGCGAGACCTGGCGGTACGTGATCGATGCCCTCAAGACCCACTTCCGTCCGCGCACCGACGTCTACGTGTCCGGCGACCTGTTCGTCTATCTCGAAGAAGGCAAGCCGCAAAGCTGCATCGCTCCCGACCTGTTCGTCGTTCTGGGCGCCGGCAACCACAGGCGCGACACGTACAAGGTCTGGCAAGAGCCCGGCGGCATGCCCGACTTCGTGCTGGAGATCGTTTCCCCGAGTACCTGGCGCTCGGACCTCGGGGCCAAGCGGGCGACGTATGCGACGCTCGGCGTCACCGAGTACTGGCTGTACGACCCGCACGGCCGGCACCTGCGTCCGGCGCTGTGCGGGTATCGCCTTGTCGAGGGCCGCTACCTGCCGCGCCGCCCACCTTTGCCACGACCAGCGGGATGCGGTCGTTGCCGAAGTACATGTCGCCGCCGTCCACGAACATCGTGGGCGACCCGAAGCCACCGCGCTCGACAAGTTCCCCGGTGTTCGCGCGCAACCGGTCCTTGTAGTCCTGCGAGCCGATCTTCTCGAAGAACGCCGCGCCGTCGAGGCCGCTTTCCTCCACCACGGAACGCAGCACGTCGTCCTGCGAGATGTCCGCGAGTTCGCCCCAGTAGCGCTGGAGCACGCGCCGCGCGTACGGCACCAGGCGGTCTTCCTCGATGGCGACGAACGCGCCGCGCATGGCCTTGACGCTGTTCACCGGAAACACCGGCGGCTGCCCGATCTCGATGCCGACGTGGCGCGCCCAGTCCTGCAGATCCTTCCCGTAGTACTTCGCCTTCAGCGGAACCGGTCGCGCGCGGCCCTCGTAGACGCTCGGATTGACGGTGTTGAAGACGCCACCGACCAGAAACGGGCGCCACTCGATCGCCACCGGGTGCGGCGCCATGGAGCGCTGGATCTGCTCGAACGCCAGGTAGGTCCACGGGCTCGAGCAGTCGAAGAAGAACTCTAGAGTGTGCATGGCCCGGAGCTTATCATGCAGGCTTCCCCGCCAATCCCGCGCACCCATGGACGACATCGCCCTCCTCGACGAACTCCGGCAACTGATCGATGAGGCCGAGCGCGTCGTAGTGTTCACCGGTGCGGGGATCAGCACCGAGTCCGGCATTCCCGACTTCCGCAGCCCCGGCACCGGCATCTGGAACAAGGTGAAGCCGATCGAGTTCCAGGACTTCGTTGCCTCCGAGGAGGTTCGTCAGGAGTCCTGGCGGCGGCGATTCTCGGGCGACCGGAGCATGGAGAACGCCGCCCCGAACAACGGCCACAAGGCGGTCGCGAAGCTGGTCGCCGAGGGCAAGGTGACGGCGGTCATCACGCAGAACGTGGACAACCTCTTCCAGTACGCGGGCATCCCGAACGAACAGGTGGTGGAGCTGCACGGCAACGCGAGCTACGCGAAATGCCTGTCCTGCGAGACGCGCTACGAACTGGCCGACCTCGAGGCGCAGTTCAACAGCCTCGGCCACGTCTCGCCGTGCAGCCGCTGCGGCGGCATCGTCAAGAGCGCCACCATCTCCTTCGGTCAGGCGATGCCGGAAGACGCGATGCTGCGCGCGCAGAAGTTCACCGACTCGTGCGACCTCATGCTGACGACCGGCTCGACCCTCCTCGTCTACCCGGCCGCCGGATTTCCGGAGCACGCGAAACGACTCGGCGCGAAACTCGCCATCCTGAACCGGGAAGCGACGCCGCTGGACGATCTCGCCGACCTGGTGATCCACGGCGAGATCGGGCCGTCGCTGTCCTACGTCGTCGGTGTGAACTGACGTCAGGAGGTTCGGGCAGCGAGAGTCCTGCCGTCCGTCGGAACGGCGCCAGGTCGCGCGTCAGCGCGCCGCCGTCAACAACCGATCCGCGAACGACTCGATGTGGTCGATGCGGTTGCAGGTCTTCACCTGCAGACAGTACGGCGCGTAGTGGCGCATCTCGGAGTCGCCCTCCGCCCACCGGTCCCGCGTCTCCGGGTTCAGCCAGAACACCTGCTTGACGCGGTTCGAGATTTCCTTCAGGAGCTTCGCGTTGGGGTCGAAGTAGTTGTTGCGCCCGTCACCGAGGACCACCACGGTCGAGCGGCTGTCGAGGTCCCGCCCGCAGAGTTCACGAAAGTCCCGGAAGGCGCGCCCGTAGTCGGTCGTGCCCTTGCCCCAGACGAACAGCGCCTCCTCCACGGCCTGTTCTCCGGCCTTGCGCGAGAAGGTGTCCGTCACTTCGCCGAGCGTGCTCGAGAACGCGAAGGAGCGGACGTTCGGCAGCACGTCGGCCAGTTCGTAGAGGAACAGCAGCAGGAAGCGCGCGACCTGCGCCACGGACCCGCTGACGTCGCACAGCACGAACACCGTCGCCTTCTCGCGTTTCGTGCGGCGCCACTGCGGTTCGAAGATGGCGCCGTCGTAGGCGATGTTGCGCCGTATGGTCTTCTTCAGGTCCAGCACGCCCCGCGCGGCGCGCCGATGTCGCCGTCGGTGTTCGCGCGAAAGCTTCCGGGCGAGCTTCCCCACCACTCGCCGTACCTCGGCGTGGTAGTCCGGCGGCACCCGGTCGAGGTTGGACTTGAGAGCCGCTTCGAGCAGCGCCCGCCGGCCGGTGGCATCCACGTGCAGCTTGTACTGCGCGTCCACGTAGGAACGAATCTCGCCGTGGAAGTACTGTCGGAGATAACGCAGCACCGGGTCCACGCCGTTGGCCGTACCGCCACCCGCCAGGTACGCCTCGAGCTCGTCGAGAGCCAATGCCTTGCCGATCTTCCCGGCGTAGGCGCGCTTCTCCCGCAGCGTGCGCATCTCGCTGATGCCCGCTTCCTCCGCCGCATGCTGCACCACGAAGGCGAGATAGTCGCGCTCGTCGGCAAGCACGCTGTCGATGGTCCTCAGCAGGCCGCCGGACAGCTCACCCTTCCAGACGGTCGACGAGCGCCTCCCGGTCGACATTCCCGACGAACGTGCGCTTCGCCGGTTCGCGAAACGCCAGTTGCAGGAAGAACCGTTCGAAGGCGTCTTCGAAGCGTTCCTTCTCCTCGCGGGACTTGGCGAGCGCCAGGCCCAGGGCGTCGCGCAGCAGCCGCTTGTTCTCGATGCCCACCCGCGAGACCACGTCGAAGGCCACGAGTGTCTCCGCCGGCGAAACGCGCACGTCGGCGTTCCGAAGCGCCTGGACGAACCGCGAGAAAGTGACATCCATGAGGCGGCGTAGTATATCGCCCGCACTCCTCCGCTTTGCCGAGCCACCGATGCAGACGGTTCTCACCAGCGTGGGTGCGCTGCTGCCGCACTGGGGCCTCGAGCGCATCGAACGCATCGCGTACCTGCCCGGCGGCTACGCGAACGACAACTACCGCTTCGAGTACGAGGGAAGCGCCTACGTCGTGCGCATCGTGCGCCGTTCCGGCGCGCCCGTCACGCCGAGGCCCGCTTCCTCGCGCTGGCGACCGCACCGGACGTGGTCGCCTTCGATCCCTACGGAGGCGACCTGGTCACGCGCTGGATCGACGGGACCCTGCTCGTGGACACCGCCGTGGACCCCGGCGCGCGCCGCCACCTGCCTGCGCGACATTGCACGACCCAGATTCCCGCCGGCGTGGCGCGTTACGACCTCGCGCGAGGCGATCCGCCGGGACCTCGACGGAGACCGGTCCGGTCGCGGCGGCGCCGGCAGCCGCCCTGGAGCTTGGGCTGGACGCCGGCCGCAAGCCGCGGCTGCCACAACGATCTCAACCCCTGGAACATCGTGCAGACGGACACCGCCTGGCGCACCCTCGACTGGGAGTTCGCCGGCGACAACGACCCGCTGTTCGATCTCGTCTGCCTGGGCCACGGTCTCGGCTATGACGACGCGCAGATGGACGTGCTGGCCAGCGCCTATCTCGGCGTCCGGGCGCCTCCGACCCGCCGGCTGGTCGACACCCGCATCGTCTTCGAACTGCGCGAATATGCGTGGGCTCGGGGCCAGCTCGCGCTCGGCAGTGAGCGCGAGGAAGTCAGGGCCCAGGCCGCGACCGCCGAGAAGTCCCTGGTGCGGCTACTCGAGCGCCGCGAGGGCGCACGCTAGCCGTTCCGCGCCCGTCCCCCGCACGATGTCGAAGCGCAGACCCTGCGCCACGAGCGCGTCGCGGTAGATCTCGAACAGCCGTTCCCGATCATGGGGAGACTCGCGCAGCGGATCGGCCGTCCAGGCCAGGTCCGGGGCCGTGAGCAGATAGCGGCGCGGCGCCTGTGCCTGCCAGGCCCGTTCGAGCCAGCGCGGCAACGCACCGTACTTCTCCTGCCACCAGATGCGGATGACCAGCAGATCGGTATCCAGGATCACCGGCGACCGGCCCCTCGCGAGCGCCGTGGCTTCGAGTGCCATCTGGCCGCGCGCCACGGCCTCGACATCGGCCTGGTCGTACCCCGGACGGCCGGCGAGATACGCGCGGGCAAACTCCTCCACGCAGGCCACGCCGAAGTGCGCCGCCAGGTCATGCGCGAGGGTCGTCTTGCCCGTGGACTCGGGGCCGACGATGGCGACTATGCGCACCATGACAACCTCCACGATCCTTCCGTCCGCCAGTCTATGCCAGCCGACTCGGCCGTTGACGTCACCCGTGGGGGACGGGGTTGTCCCGTCCCGCCGCCCGGCGGCTTACACGACTTCGACGCGGGCGTTGTAGGGGACAGGCTTGTCCCGTCGTGTCTTGAGATCCTGCACGGGACCCAACACGGGCGACGCCGGGTGGCCGAGGGTGGTTGCCCACCCCCGGCTCCCGCAGATCCGGACGTGCCCAATTCGGGCATCTTATGTTGTTAGCAACATAAGATGCCTTATGTTGCGAACTTGATTATGTTGCGAAGTGGCCTGGAGCGACGGATGCAGGCGGCGGTCGGCGGCGAGTTCGCAACATAATCCGACATGACATGGTGGCGTGCCTTTCCCATGGAGGCACACTGCCATGTTCGAGACGCTGTTCACCTATCCGCGCGTTCTCCGCCGCCACCTCGAAGGCCCTCTGGCCGAGGAACGCGCCGCCTACCTGACCGATCTGGGCGCGCGCGGCGTAGCGCCGGCAACGCTCGTCAAGCAGGCCCGAAGCTGCCTTCGCGTGGCCGTCGAGCTGGAGAGATGGCCGGCCGGCCATTGCTTCGACGACGGCGAGGTCCGCGAGATGGCATCGCGATATGCGGCCCGCTGCCGGGCGGCGTCGAGCCGCAACGCCGAGGGACACTTCCGCGCCACGGCGACCGACCTGCTGCAGCGCCTCGGCCGTCTGCGGCCGCCACGCCCGCGCCTGCCGCTCCGCTATGAAGCCATGGTGCGCGGGTTCATCGCCGAGCAGCGCGATCGGAGCTGGCTGTCCGACGCCACCTGCCGGTCGGCGAGGTGGCAGATCGCGACGTTCCTCGCCCACATCGAGGCGCGGGGCCTGGCCCTGGAGGCGGTCCGGGCCGTTGACGTCGATGCCTTCCAGCGGCACATGGCGTTGCGCTGGAGCCGCCGTTCGCTGAGCACCTCCGCCGGCTTCCTGCGCGCATGGCTGCGCCACTGCGAGGCGCGGGGACACGCGCGGCCCGGTCTCGCCCAGACCGTCCTCTCGCCACGCATCTACCGCCACGAGGCGCTGCCGACGGGCCCGGCATGGCCGACTGTCGGGCGCATGCTCGCGGCGACCGCCGGCGACGCCCCGGCATCGATCCGGGACCACGCGATCATCCTGCTGCTGTCGGTCTACGCCGTGCGTTCCGGCGAAGCGCGCCGGCTGCGCCTCGACGACATCGACTGGCGGCGCGACCGGATCCGGTTCGTCCGCTCCAAGAGTGGCCGCCGCGCGCAAGCGCCGCTCGAGCCTCGGGTCGGCAACGCGCTCGCGCGCTACCTGCGCCAGGCACGGCCGCCGTCGCCCAGCCGGATCGTGTTCCTGGCGCTGCGTCCGCCGTTCGCGCCGCTGTCGCCGAGCGGACTGTACTCCGCAGTCGCGCGCTGCTTCCCTGCCGACGAGCGGCCGGCGAAGGGGCGCGGGCCGCACGGTCTACGCCACGCCTGCGCACGGCACCTGCTGGAATCCGGATCGAGCTTCAAGGAGGTCGGTGACCACCTCGGGCACCGCGACCCCGATGCCACCGGCGTCTACGCCAAGGTGCACCTGGCCGCGTTGCGCCAGGTCGCCTTCGACGATCTCGGAGGCCTGTCATGATGCTGTCTGAGGCCGTCGATGCGTATATCGCTCTGAAGCAGTCCCTGGGCGCGGTCTTCTCCACGGACGCGCGGATCCTGCGCGCCTTCGCCCGCGTTCTCGGCAACGTCCCCGTGCGCGACATCGACCCGGAGACGACGCGCGCGTTCTGCCGCGGCAAGGGCGCGCCGACGCGCTGGTGGCAGCGCAAGGACGAGACCCTGCGCGGGTTCTTCGTCTGGCTCGTCGGCCGCGGGTACCTCGCGGCCTGCCCGCTCCCCGCGCACCGACCCCGCGTGCCGCGTTCCTTCCGGCCCCACATCTACACCCGCGACGAACTGCAGCGGCTGCTCGACGCGACGGCGGTTCTGAAGCACGACCGCTTCCCGTTGCGCGAGGCGACCTTCCGCACCCTGCTGCTGCTCCTCTACGGGGCGGGACTCCGTTCCGGCGAAGCCCTGCGCCTGCGCTGCTGCGACGTGGACCTGCGCGATCGCGTACTGGCCGTCAACAACACCAAGTTCTTCAAGTCGCGCCTGGTGCCCGTCGGCGTCGCCCTCGCCGACGCGCTGGCCGCGTACGCCGACCAGCGTAGGCATCTGCCGATGCCCGCGGCATCCGGCTCCGCCTTCTTCGCATCGCCCGCCGGTACGCCCGTCTCGCGCGGTCAGCTCGAACGCGCGTTCGCCCGGGTGCGCGTCCACGCGGGACTGCAGGGCCCGCCCGGCCGGCGCGGTCCGCGTCTCCACGACCTGCGCCACACCTTCGCCGTACACCGGCTCGTCTCCTGGTACCGCGAAGGCGCCGACGTCCAGGCCAGTCTGCCGCTACTGGCGACCTACCTCGGCCACGTCCGCCTCGCCGGCACCCAGGCGTACCTCCCCATGACCGCGGAACTCCTCGACGAGGCGTCCAAGCGCTTCGCGCGCTACGCCGGCGTCGACAGCCAGGAGAACCACGATGCATGAACACCGACATCCGCTGGGACACTTCGTGCGCCGGTTCCTCGTCGAGGAGATGGCCGCGGACCGCAACCTCAGCCCCAACACCCGCAAGAGCTACCGCGACACCATCCGCCTGCTGTTCGGCTACCTCGCCGCACAGCGGGCCACCGACCCGGCCCGGGTCACCGTCGAGCAGGTCGACGCGGCCGTCGTCCGCGGCTTCCTCGCCCACCTCGAGCACGAGCGCGGCAACGCGACATCCACGCGCAACCTGCGGCTCGCCGCGCTGCACTCCCTGTTCCGCTCCATCGCCCGGCAGGCGCCGGAGCTCGTCGACCATGCCGCCGCCGTCCTGGATGTCCCGCCGCGCCGCACGGCCGTGCCGGCCATGGCGTACCTCGACAAGCACGAGATCGACGCCATGCTTGCCGTTCCCGACCGGGCCCGGGCGCAGGGCCGGCGCGACCACGCGCTACTGCTGTTCCTCTACAACACCGGAGCGCGCGCCTCCGAAGCCGCCCGGGTGGCCGTGGCTGATCTGGCCTCCGACATCCGCTCCGTGCGCCTCGACGGCAAGGGACGAAAGGTCCGCACCTGCCCGCTCTGGCTCCGCACCGCAACCGTGCTGCGAGAACTGCTCGGACCGCGCCTCGACGGCCCGCCGGAGGGGCCGGTCTTCCTCAATGTCCACGGCGCTCCGACCACCCGCTTCGGCATCCACGGGCTGGTCGTGCGAACCGCACGGAAGGCCGCCGAGTCCGTGCCCTCCCTGCGCGGGAAGCGCGTCGGCCCGCACACACTGCGCCATACCGCGGCCGTCCATCTCCTGCGCGCCGGTGTCGACATCAACACGATCCGCGCCTGGCTGGGCCACGCGTCGCTTGAGACGACCAACCGCTACGCCGAGGTGGATCTCGAGATGAAGGCCAAGGCGCTGCAAGCGTGCGCCGACGACGCAACGCACTCCATGTCCGAGGTCGTGCCGGACTGGCACGCCGACGGCGACCTCATGGCCTTCCTCGCGTCCTTGTAGGCTCGACGGATTATGTTGCGAACTCGCCGCCGACCGCCGCCTGCATCCGTCGCTCCAGGCCACTTCGCAACATAATCAAGTTCGCAACATAAGGCATCCGGCTCCTCGAGCCGTGGTATCGCTACGCGCAACGCGCGCACCCGCGAGCCGCCATTTCCGGCGCCTCCCCGCTACCTGCCGCACTTCCGTTGAGACGCTGATCTGGCTCGGTGGCCAAGGCGTCTGTCCGCCCGGCAGTCCATGATCCGATCCGCCGCTTCCCTCCGCCGGGTCCCCGTGGGGCGAGTGCCCCGACTTCATCGGTACTATCAGCGGACTCCGACTTCTCGACGCCCGTCCCGCCGCACTTCGTTTTCCTTCGCTTGGCGGTACCACGCGGCTGCCCTGTTCGCTCCCGCAGCATGGGCCGTACCCGCGGGCCTGGACTGACTTCTATCGCGGCCGTCCGCGCCGCGCGCTCCGGTGGAGACGTCGAGACCTCCCAGGTTCCTGGGCGACCCGTGCCTGCATGCCCCGCTCTCGGACCCCGGCGGAACCGCCAGCGCCAGGCCATCGCGGCGCCGCGATGATGCCTTCCGCTCTTGTCACAGCGTCGGCTTCCGCGATGTATACGAATTTCGTGGCTCAATCACGCGGCCTGCAAGGCTGCCTGTGTACGCTTCGCAGACAGCGTCACCACTGCCCACGCAACACTCGGTTCCGGCTGGCTGGCCAACCTTGGCCGGACAGGACTCGCACCTGCGGGGTCGCAAAGAGAGCTATTGTCAAATCTGGTGTACGGAGGGTTGGTCATGCGACGGCCCTGCTGTCCTCGATGACCTCGATACCGTCGTTGAACTTGACCCCCTCGATCACTTTGCCGAGCTGCCGGAAGCCGCGTAGTCGTCGCCAGGACTTCTCGGCGCTCATGCCCATCTTGTAGATCATCGAGAGCATCGTCCGGCGCGTGACGCAGCCCTTCGCCCGCGAGCTCCGATGGCGGATGGTGGCGAACGCCGACTCGATCACGTTGGTCGTGCGCAGATGCGTCCAGTGCGCGGCGGGGAAGTCGTAGAAGGCCAGCAGCTGCTCGCGATCACGCGCCAGGCACGCGGTGGCCTTGGGGTACTTGTCTTCGTAGCGTTCGATCCAGTCGTCGAACGCGCGCTCGGCCTGGGCCCGGGTCTCGGCCATCCAGATCTCCTGCAGGCCCTGCTTCGCCTTCGCCTGGCCCGACTTGGGGAAGTAGTTGAGGACGTTACCGGACTTGTGCATCCAGCAGCGCTGGCTGCGGGTCTGCGGATAGACCTCCGACAGCGCCGACCAGAAGCCCAGCGCGCCGTCGCCCACCGCCAGCTTCGCCGGCCGCGTGAAGCCGCGCTGCTGCATGCCCAGCAGCACTTCCCGCCAGCTCTGCGTGGACTCCCGAACCCCGTCCTCGATGGCCAGGAAGTGCTTGTCGCCGCGGGCGTTTACGCCGATCACCACCAGCACGCACAGGCGCCCATCGTCACCGCGCAGGCCACTGTGGATACCGTCCGCCCAGACGTACACCCAGTCGTCGGCAAGATCGCGCCGGCACCACTCCCGATACTCCTCGTCCCACTCCTCATCCCACACCCGCTTGAGGCGGCTCACCACGTTCGCCGACAACCCGCGGGCCGCTTCCTCACCCACCAGCGCCGACACCGCCGCGCGCATCTGACCCGTCGATACGCCGTGCAGGTACAGCCACGGAACCGCCGCATCGACGCTCGCGCTACGGCGCACGTACGGCGGCACCAGCGATGAGCGGAACGGCTCCTGCGATCCCGACCGGCTGCGCGCCTTCGGCACCCGAACGTCCACTGCGCCGATCCCCGTCAGAATCTGCCGTTCCGGAAGATGACCGTTGCGCACCATCCGCCGCCGACCGTCTGGCAACTTCTCTTCCTCGAACGCCGACAGATACTCCCCGAACTCCGCCGACACCGCCGCCTCGATCAGCCGCCGCGCGCCAGCGCGAAGAAGATCCGTGAGCGGATCGGAAACCGATGCTGGCGCCGCCAGCGAAACCACTTTATCGTTGCCCATGTGCGGTGTGCTCCTCTTGCTGAAACCGTGAATTCGCAACTCCGATTTCAGCAGAGACACGCCGCACGACTCAACTCATCCGTACACCACTTTCGACCATAGCTCTCGCAAAGAAGGTTTCCGTCATGTCACAACATGCCTTCCCCCTTCACCAAGCTTCGCCTGGCGCAAGACAAGCGTCGCCCCTACAAGCCACGCACCAATCCGGTAAAATCCGTCTCCCTGCTTCGAGCCCCTAGGGGCGGAGCCCTGCATGGCGAAGACGATTGCCATCGTCGAGGACGACGCGGACCAGCGTGCCAACTACGCAGACGCCATCACCAAGAAGGGCTACCAGGTGGCGGAGTACGCCAGCCGCCGCAGGGCGCTGCAGGGGTTCGAGCGCAGTCTCCCCGACCTCGCCATCCTCGATATCGTGCTCGGCGAGGAAGTGGACGCCGGCTTCCAGCTCTGCCGGGACCTGCTGGCGCGGGCGCCCTCGCTGCCGGTGATCTTCCTGACGGAACGCATCGACGAGATCGACAAGATCTCCGGCCTGCGGCTCGGCGCCTGGGACTACCTGCCGAAGCCCATCTCCCTGGAGTACCTGGTAGAGCGCGTCTCCTCGCTGCTGCGCATCGGCGAGGCGCGCTCGAGCAGCGCCGAGAACGCCGGGGCAAGCGAGCGACGGCTGGGCGACCTCACGATCGATCAGGACGCCCTGCTGGTCTCCTGGCAAGGGCACCGCATCGACCTCTCCGGCACGGAGTTCCGCATGCTGGCGAAACTCGTCCGCCAGCCGGGCCACGCGGTCAGCTACGATACGCTGATGAACGCCACCATGCAGAGTCTGGTGACGAACAACACCATCAACACCCACATGCGCAACATCCGCAAGAAGTTCGAGAAGATCGACCCGGAGTTCGCCTGCATCCGCAGCGAATACGGATTCGGGTACCGCTGGGCCCAGCCATGAAAATCGGTTCCCGCGTCCGCGGCCCCCGTCTCGGCACGAAGCTGGCGCTGCTCGGCGTCGCGCTGCTCGTCCTGCCGTACCTCTCCTATCTGCAGCTCGTGGAGATGGAGCGCCTCCTGATCCAGGGTCAGTCCCATGCGCAACTGCTGACGGCGGAGGGTATCTCGACGCTCTTCAACGGACGCGAGGACCTGTTCCGGGACCTGCCGGTCAACCCCAAGGAGTACGAGTCGCTACGCGCGCATCCCATCGAAGGTGCGGTGCGTCTGGACGGCGACCTCGCCGAGTGGGGCGATGTCGAGACCCGGGTGCTGCGCTTCGGCGCCCAGGAGGACGCCCTCTCCGACGGCGGCTTCGATCTCGTCCTCGGCGAACGGGACGGGGATCTCTACGTGCACATGGGCATCCGCGACGACGCGAAGGTCTACCGCGACCCGCGCTACCTGCGGCTCGACAACGCCGACCACGTGCGGCTGAGCTTCATCGGTACCGACGGCGAGGAAGGACGGGCATCCCTCACGCTGCAGGAGCCGGGCGTCACCACGACCTACTGGATGCAGGAGGACTGGCAGTTCGCCGAGACGGGCGCGCCCGCGACGCAGATCAAGGGCTACGTCACCGCCTCCGAGGAGGGCTACGAGCTCGAGTTCCGCATGCCGCTGGCGCTGCTCGGCTCGCGGCGCTACCTGGGCCTCTCTTTCGTCGATGTCGACGACGCCGATAGCCGCGAGATCCGCGCCATCACGCAGACGCTGCCGACGGCCGGCAAGGAGAGCTTCAACCTGGTGGTCTACCGTTCACCGGAAGTGCTGAAGATCGTCGAGGGGCTCGGCTACTCGGGCGCACGTATCCAGGTGATCGACGCCCTGCACCGCGTCCGCGCCGATACCGGCAGTTACCAGGCCGAGCTCGCGCCCGACGCCGACGCCGACTGGACCCGGCAACTGCGCGCCTGGTTCAGCGACATCCGCTCATGGGTGCAGCGTCCCACCGACGAGCACGGCGACACCGAGGCCGAGGCACAGCGGTCCGAGGCGCTGGCGGAAGAAGTGATTGCGGACGCGCTCGACGGCGACCCCATCACGGCGCGCCGCCTCGTGGCGGACGATGTCGAGATCATCATGGCGGCACACCCCATCATCTCCGAGGACGCGATCCTGGGCGCGGTGGTCGTCGAGCAGGACATCGACCACATCCTGACCTTCCAGCGCGAGGCCCTCGAACAGGTGATGGTGGTGTCCGTGTCAAGCCTGCTGGCGGTGTTCCTGGCTCTGCTCGCCTTCTCCGGACGGCTGGCGTGGCGCATCCGCCACCTGCGGCGCGAGGCCGCCGCCGCCATCGACCAGTACGGACGTCTGCAGAAACAGTCCCTGCAAGCCGAACGGCGCGCCGGCGACGAGATCGGCGACCTGTCGCGCAGCATCTCCACCGTGCTCACCCGGCTGCACCAGCACAACACGTTCCTGGAGAAGATGCCGCGCACGCTGCGCCACGAGATCAACAATCCGCTGAACGCGTTGAGCACGTCCCTCGAGAACCTCGCGGACCGCGATCCCGCGGCGCGGGACGACAAGTACCTCCTGAGCGCCAAGCGCGGCGTCCTGCGGATCGGTGCGATCGTGCAGAACCTCGCGGACGCGGCGAATCTCGAGGAGTCGCTGGCGGCCGACGACTTCGAAACGGTCGACATCGGCGGGCTCCTCGGCGACTACGTCAGCAACTTCCGGCTGTCGCAGAAGGGCATCCCCATCGTCTTCCGGGGCGTGCCGCATCCGGTCTATGCCCGCATCGCGGACTACCGCATCGAGCAGATGCTCGACAAGATCGTCGACAACGCCATCGATTTTCACCACCCGCATAGCCCGATCAAGGTGCAGCTCGACACCGAGCGCGACTTCCTGCGGATCACGGTCGCGAACCGCGGGCCGAGCCTGCCGGAGACGGACGAGGGGTCGCTGTTCGAGTCCATGGTGAGCCACCGCGGCCCGCACAGCCGCATGCACTTCGGCCTCGGGCTCTACGTCGTCCGGGCGATCGCCGAGTACCACGGCGGTAGCGTGCGGGCGCTGAACCTGGTCAACGAATCGGGTGTCGCCATCATGGTGGAACTGCCGCTCGCGAGCGCGGAGGCAGCGCCGCGGGCGGAGCCGGACACGTCGAAGGGCGCGGCGATCCGCGCCGAGTAGGCACCGGGGGAAGCCCGGGCACGATCAGGAGAGTTCCACAATGAACGAGCCTCACCAACACCGCTTTGACCACGCTCTTCCGATACTGATGGCAATCAGTTTCGCAACGCTATTCTCCGCTTGTTCCGGCTCACCGGCACCGCCAGGTCAAGGCAACCTGGCCAATGCGCCATTGCCTCTGCAGGGCGCAACCAATCTGCGTGACCTCGGTGGCTATCGGATCGCCGACGGAGCGAGTATCAAAAGTGGCGTCGTCTACCGTTCCGATGCGCTAAGCCATTTGACTGACGCCGATCTGCGGCAGATTGCCGAGCTGAATTTGCGGACAGTAGTGGACTTCCGTATCGGCGAGGAGCTGCAGCTTGAAGGCGCGGACCGTTTGCCGGAAGGCCAGGAGATCCGCCAGGTCAGACTCCCCATCAATCCGGCGGACTCCGCTGGCTACATGCAAAGGCTGCTCGCGGGCCAAATCGAAACAGCGGCTGAAACGACCGCCTATATGAAGGCTCTGTATGCAACACTGGCGTTGGATCACACCCAACAGTACCGATCGTTTCTGGATCTCCTGCTTCACTCCGACGGCGAACCGGTGCTGTTTCATTGCAGCGCCGGCAAGGACCGCGCCGGACTGGCAGCCGCGTTTCTCTTACGCGTTCTGGGTGCCCCCATGAGTGATATCGAGGCCAACTACCTGGCGTCTCCTCCGGCGCGCATTCCCGAGGATATCGATGTCCTCGATGGCATCGATCCCGCCTTGCTCAAACCCATGCTGGATGTCAATATCGAGTACCTGCATGAGGCCTTTGCCGCGATTGACCTGGCCTACGGTTCCTTCGATCAGTATGCAGCCGATGCACTCGGGATCGATCCGGAGAAACGACGCCGGCTCACGCAGTTGCTGACCGAGCCGGCTGACAGGTAGCTAAGCGGATCAGCTCATGAATCACTGCTGAAGGGAACGCCTTCGTCGATTCCTATCTCAGGTTGTAGGCGAAGGACACCCCGGCAGTCCGCGGATCACCGTAGCTGTAGCCGATCTGTCCCGTCAATGCCACAAGATCCTGGGATGTGGCCACGTACTCCTCGTCGAGCAGATTCCTGGCCCACACGGTCACCCGCCACCTGTCGTTCCGGCTGTTGAAGCTGACGTTTGCATTCAGCACGTGGCGGCTCTCGCTCTGCAGGTCTGGCATGTTATCGAAGCCATGATACTCGGCATCGCGATATTGCCATTCCCCTCGGACTACGACATCGCCCGCATCAAACGCGCCCACGGTGTACTCGGGGGTCAGCGACCAGGTCACTTCCGGTGCACGGGAAAACCGGTTGCCCTTCTCCGGGTTGTTGGTGATCGTCCCGTCCGTGAACTCCGAGCGCAGCAGGCCGAGATTGGCGGATATCCGAAACTGCGGAGTGACGTTCATCAACAGTTCCGCCTCAAGGCCGTAGGACTCCGCCGCACCTACGTTTTCGACTCGCGTAATAACCGACCCGTCATCCTGAAATTCCCCTTCCTGAACCTGTATGTCCTCGTAATCGTAGAAGAACCCCGTCAGATGAAAACGGGCTGAACCACCCCTCAGCGTACTTTTCAAGCCCAATTCATAGGCAGTCAGTATTTCCATACCATAGGGTCGTGCTGCCTCTTCGGTCGTGACTCCGAGGCTGAATCCACCATCGCGATGGCTCTGTGCCAAGCTGCCGAACAGCATCAACGAATCGCTTTGCTGAAAAGTCAGCGCCATTCTGGGGCTGAAGCGACTCCAGCTCCCATCCGGCCGGAGGACAGGGGAAAACGGCACGACTGCCACCGTGTCCGGAACCTGGCCAGCACTGAAGGCGCCACGGTATTCGTTGGGTCCGAATTCACCCTGCTGAAACATCGTTATATCCTTCTCGGTGTCCGAATAGCGGCCACCCAGCGTCAGTGCAAGCCTGTCGGTGAGCTCAATATCAACATTGGCGAATGTTGACCAGCTTTGTGTCGTAGTATCCAGCAGTACCCGGACAACCGGTACCGAGCCGGGGGGTAGGAACGGGCGGAGAAAACCGTAGGCGCTGAAGAAGTTGTCGAAGTCTCCTTCATAGTCGAGATAGTAGGCGCCGACGATCCAGGATGTCCTGTCCCCGACATCAAACGCGAACTGAACTTCGCTGCTGAAACTTCTTTCTTCCTGCGGGCCCCCCTGAAAGTAAAGATCATGGGGCGTGGAGTCGTAGTCCACTTCAAACGTATCTATCGCGCTGGTCCGGTGCCCGGACAGCCATTTCAGTTCACCTGCCTGCAATTGCCATGTGAGGACGGCGCTGACGCCCCAGTTCTCGGTCTCCACCGCATGCGGTGCATCGTAGGACCCCTTGCGGATGTCATTGTCGGGATCAGTGTAGCCAGAAATCGAGGTTCCTATCGGTTGGCTGCCGTAATGAGTGCCCTCGGAATCACCGTAATCGGCGGAGACCAGCGCTTCGAAGGCATCGGTCGGTGTCAGGCGCAGGGAGCCGCGAGCCACGAGGTCTTCACTCTCTTCGGCGTCCGGACCGCCTGGAAACAGGTTCTCGACATAACCGTCATGTTCCGAATGGGCGAGGCCCAGGTTGGCGCTGAGCAAGCCCGGAACGAGGGGTCCGGTCGCCGAGGCGCCGACGTCCAGGCGGTTGTAGTTGCCGTAGCCGGCAGACACCTTCGCCGAGAACTCGTCCTGCGGTTTCCTGGTGATGATGTTGATGACGCCGCCGATGGTATTGCGCCCGAACATGGTGCCCTGGGGGCCCCGAATCACTTCAACTCGATCGATGTCCAGTACGCTCAGAACATTGCCGCCGGAGGAGTTGGCGAAAATGCCGTCCACCAGGAATCCAATGGACGGGTTCGACGACACGCTGTCATCGGACGCACCGATACCGCGCATGTAATACGTGGTGTATCCCTGTTTCAGGGAAGATTGAATGGACAGGTTGGGCATGTACGGGATGAGGTCCGAGGAATACTGAACGCGTGACGCTTCCAGGTCGTCCGAGTCCATGACACTGACGGAGGCCGCGACGGCCTGCAGATGTTCTTCCCGCCGCTGCGCCGTTACCAGGACCTCTTCCAATACCGTCGATGCGGTGTCCTGGGCAAACGCCGTAGTGCAAGGGGTCGAGGCAAGCGCGGCCGCCAGGACTGCGGCGGACAGCCCGCCGAATCGAAGATGTGGGCTTTGCCGCTGTCGATTCCGCGGGTCCGCATTTTTCATGATCGTGTAGGCGTCTATTTGGGTCGCGCAGGATAGCACCTCAGGGTCTCTTGTCGTCATGCAACGCGTTGGCCAGCACCACCAGCTTGCGCATCACGGCCGTGAGCGCGACCTTCGGCGGCTTGCCACGGTCGCGCAGTGCACGGTACTTGCGGGCGAGATCCGGGTTCAGGCACCGGGGGAAGCCCGGGCGCGGGTCTCAGGCCAGCACTCAGGCGAGCGCTCGGGCCAGCGCGTAGCGGGCGTCCAGCGCCACCTCGCCATCGCAGGCGACGACGCCTCGCTCCACCAGGTAGACCATCGCGGCGAACACGCTGCGGCCGGCGGCCGGGTACATGAACTCCGGCAGATCCGCGTACATGGTGGGTACCATCTCCGCGATGCGATGCACACCCTGCTCGAGGCATGCCGCGATCTGCCGCTCACGCTCCACGCGGTGCGCGATGAAGGCCTCGACGTGCGGTTGCGGTGCGGTGATCGCCGGCCCGTGCGTCGGCCAGTAGAGCGCATCGTCCCGCTCCAGCAGGAGTTCGAGGCTCGCCATGTAGTTCTTCATGTCGCCGTCCGGCGGCGAGACGATGCTGGTGGACCAGCCCATCACGTGGTCCCCCGAGAAGAGCGCCTGCTCCTCGCGGAGCTGGTAGCAGATGTGGTTCGACGTGTGTCCCGGCGTGTAGACGCACTCCACCGACCAGCCGTCTCCCTCGATCACCTGGCCGTGGCGGACGGCGACATCGGGCACGAAGTCCATGTCGCCACCCTCCTCCACCACGACGCCCTCTTCGAGCTTGCCGGCGCCGTGCGGGCCGTACCCGTAGGTCGGTGCGTCGCAGTTCGGCCGCAGCAGCGCGCAGCCGGGCGAGTGGTCCGCGTGGGTGTGCGTGACAAGGAGGTGGGTGATCGTCTCAGCGCGGGTCGCGGCGAGGAGCGCATCGATGTGCGCGGAATCCGCCGGTCCGGGGTCGATCACGGCGACGTTGCCGTGGCCGAGGATGTACGTACCGGTTCCGTAGTGCGTAAACGGGCTCGGGTTGTTCGCCACCACGCGCCGGATGTTCGGCGACACCGCGGCGGACACGCCGTACTCGAAGTCCAGTTCCCGCCTGAAAGGAATCCGTACAGCCATGTGCGCCAGCGCCCGAACGGTCAAGGGGGCGAAGCCTACCAGAGTTCGCGGCGATGGCCCCGGGAACGCCCGCGCTACACGCTCACAAGTCCTCCGGGTCCACCACGGACAGAGTGCCGGGCGACGCCCCCGAAGCAACCTCCCCAGGGTCTCCCGCCGGGTTTCCCGCGGGAGTTCCTGGCGCGGTACCGGCAGCCGCACCCACGGCCGTGTCGTCCGACGTGTCTTCCGCTGCGCCCGCGGCGGGCGGGTTCGGCGTGTCCTCCGCGACGTCCTCGCTGGCAGCGATCCCGTCGCTCCACGCATCCCGCAGTCCGCGCCACGCGTCGACGTCCGGCGTGACCGTGAGGGCCAGGTCCAGGTAGTAGCGGGCGTCCGACGCAATGCCCACGGCAAAGGCCTCCTGTGCCGCTTCGGCGAGCCGCTCGGCGGTCTGTGTGAGGAGCGTCGAGGCACGCGCATTGGCGGGGTCCAGCCGGATCGCCTCGCGCAGCCTCGCGACCACGTTCGCCTCCACCGGCTCGGTGAAATAGCCGTCCTGGAACAGGGCCTCCGCCTCCGCCAACAGCGTCGCCACCGTGTCCAGACGCTGGACTTCCGCGTCGTAGCGGGCGTGCATCTCGTTCACTGTGACCTCGCCGAGGCCCACCGCGACGGAGCGGTCGAGGAGATGCTGCGCCGCCGCCAGGTCGCCCACTTCCACGAGCCCACTGAACTGCACGAGCACCTGCGCCGCGACTTCGGACAGGCCCTGGTGTGCGATGGCGTTGTCCGGGTCGGTCGCGAGCACCCGGAAGTAGATGTCCGCGGCGTTCGCTTCCACGGGATCGACGAGCGCTGCGGCGACGCGGTAATCCGCCGCCCTCTGCAGCATCTCCTCGATCTCGCTCTGCAGCGTCGCCGCCTGGCTGATGAGCGCACGCACGCGGGGCAGTTCCACGTATTCCGGATTGGCGCTCGAGGCACGACCGAGCTTGTTCATGGCGCCGCTGACGTCGCCTTCCGTCACCGCGTCTTCCGCCAGCGCGGTGTAGTGTCCGGCCAGTGCGTCGAGGCTCGCGAGCGCCTCCTCGTTGCCGGGATTGCGCCTGAGCACCTCCTGGTAGGCCTGGATGGCCGCGGCCGCGGCCGGCTCGTCCGACATGCTCTGGGTTGCGAGCAGCACGCGCGCGCCGCGCAGGATCGAGTCCGCGCGGCGCCGGTCGGAGACCCGTTCGAAGAGCACGGTCAGTTCGGAGTCCTGCGGGAAGATGTTCAGCGATTCGCGGAGCTTGGCGTCGGCGAGCGCGAAGTCCTCCGATTCGATGGCCTGTGCGATGTCGTTCTTCCAGGCCGCCGCCAGCGTCGACAACGCCGCCAGCGTCTCCTCGTGTCCGGGCGCCTGGTCGAGCACTCGCCGATACGCGGCGACGATGGCCGCGAGGCTCTGGTTCGGGTCGCTGCGCAGCGCCTCCGCCGCGCTCCACGCCTCTTCCACCTCCGGGTGTTCCGTCAGCCCGGTGAGCGCCAGCAGACCGACTGCGGCATCCGGCCGCGTCACGCCGTAGTAGCCGCCGCCGACCACGGCGAGCGCAAGCGCGAAGCTGACGGCGATGGGCGCAACCCGCACCCGGGCCCGTGAACGGTCGTCCCGCCCGGAACGCGCCGGGTCGCGCCAGGCGTCGGAGGATGCCGCGAGCACCGCGATCTCCGCGGTGGACACCAACGCGCGGTTGACTGCCGGGTACGGCGTGACGTCCTCGAAGCGTACCGTCTCGAGCGCCCTTGCGATCTCGGCACCGCCCTGGAAGCGCCGCTCCGGGTCCGGCGCCAGGAACCGGTCGACGATGTCCTGGAACGCCGCAAACGTTTCCGGAAGCCGCGGGACCGCCGCCGCCGGATGTCGGACCACTGTGCCGCCCGCCTGGTCGAACGGATGCGGCGTGTCGCCGGTCAGCATCTGGAAGAAGACGATACCGAGGCTGTAGAAGTCCGACCGACCGTCCAGCTCGCGGCCGGCGGCCTGTTCCGGGCTCATGTAGCCCGGGGTCCCCACGGTCCGCGCGGGGCCGTGTTCCGGACCGAGGCCGGGATCGGCCAGCGGACCGCCCACGAAATCCACCAGCACGGCATCGCCGTCTTCGCGGAACAGGATGTTCGCCGGGGTCACGTCCCGGTGCACGCAGCCGTGCGCGTGCGCGTGGTCGAGGGCGCCCGCGATCTGTTCGGTGATGTCGAGCACCGCCGGCAGTGAGACGCCGTCGCGCAGGCGCGCGTGGAGGTCCCCGCCGCGCAGCTGTTCCATCGCGACATGGAGGTGCGCGTCGTGCCGGCCCACCGCGTATACCGGCACGATATGGCGATGGTGGAGCCGGCCGGCGCGGCGCGCGCGGCGCATGGCGCGGTCGCGCCACAACTCGTCGGCGGCCGGGTCGAACTCGACGACCTTCAGCGCGACAGGACGGTTCGAGCGTCTCTCGGACGCCAGGTACACGCGCCCGCTACCGCCCGCACCGAGCTCGCGCAGCACCCGATAGCCCGGGATCTCCATCAGGGCAGGTCCGGTACGCTCAGCCAGCCGATCTCGCCCTCCACCAGGTGGCCGAGCACGAACCGGCCGGCAGCGACGTACGCATCGCCGTCCAGGCGCACGGCGACGCCCCGGCCATGCGCGCGACCGTTCACGCACTCGTCGCTCGAGAACATCCACGCATGGCCGTCGAGGGCCACGCGACAACGCTGGTCCTCGACGATCACGGTCTCTTCCACCAACTGGCCGGCGGACCAGCGCTGAAAGTAGCCGTCACCGTCCGGTACTCTCTTGACGCCGTAGCCCTGCATGCTATTGGCTGTGAATTCGCCCTGGTAGACGGTGCCGTCCTTCCAGTAGTAGGCGCCGACGCCGTCACGCAGGTTCGCCGCCCACTGGCCCACGTAGCGGTTGCCGTTCTGCCAGGTCTGCGTGCCCCAGCCGGCGCGTTCGCCCGCCACGAACTCGCCTTCGTAGACATCCTGGTTGTCCCACACCAGGCGTCCGGCTCCGGTGATCTGGTTGGCCCGGAACTCGCCGGTATAGACGTTACCGTTGCGCCACGTCAGTACGCCGGTGCCCTCCTGGCGGTCGTTGACGAAGCCGCCCTCGAAGACGCGGCCGTCCGGCCAGGTGAGGCGGGCCCGTCCCTGGCGCTTGTCGTTGACGAAGCGGCCTTCGAAGACGCGGCCGTCCGGCCAGTAGAAGGTCCCCTCGCCGTGCATCTTGCCGTTTCGAAACTGGCCCACGTAGCGGTGCTGGTTGCTGGTGTAGGTGCCCTCGCCCGTCAGGACACCGTCCACCACGTCGCCCTCGTAGACGTCACCGTTGGGGAGTTCGATGCGTTGGGTGGCGGCCTCGGCCGAGGCCACCAAGCACATCGCCAGAGCTGCCACGAGAGGGCAACACCACGGCCGGCGCCACCGGGCCGTCAAGACACCCGCCCCTTGCACCGTCCGCAATCGCCTGGTCCGTTCGAGGCCCACGAAATGCACCTCTCGAAAACCCTACCTGCATTCTAGCCCGCATTTCTCACCAGGCCGCTTGTCGGCGTCAAAAAGCTCTTGGGTTTCACGAAGTTGACCGCGATTGCCGATGATCGTGCCGATTGCGGACTGCGCTGGCCGCGCCCTCGCGGGTCTTTTGGCCCCGTGCGCGCACGTGCTCCCTCAACCGTAGTCCCCGCTATGCTTTCGGTCGCGAGCACGCGCACAGGACCAAAATCCTCCGCGATCATCACGGCCCCTGGTGAGAAATGCGGGCTAGCAAGGCGCGGAGCCGTCCCGGTGACCGCGCGGCTGCGCAGTTGCCGTCAGCCAAACCGGGCGTGAGCGCCCTATACGCCGCTCACCGACCGAATCTGGATCGCGTCCACCCGCGCCTCGGCGAGCACGTCGGAGATCACCACCACACGCGCGTCCGGTGGCAGGGCCTCGCGTTCCCGCAGCGCGCCGAGTGCCGTCTGAATGGTCTTTTCCGGCTGCGTGGAGAAGGCGGTGCGATGGGCGTACACGCCCCGGTTCAGCATCAGTCGGCGGCGCGCCTGGCTGTTGTTGGTGAAGACGTAGATCGGCACGTGCGACGGTTGGCAACTCGTGACGAGATCCGCCATCACCCCCCGGCGCGTGATGACCACGATGCCGGCCGCGGCGATCGCCTCGGCGAGGCCGGCGGCCGCAATGGCGAGATGGTGCTTGTCGGTGTCGGCCTGAAACTCGCGCGCGAAGCCGAGCCCCGGGAACTTCTCGCTCGCCGTGGCGATGCGGGAGAGGTGCTCGACGCACCGCACCGGGTAGCGCCCCACGCTCGTTTCCGCGGACAGCATCACGGCGTCCACGCCCTCGTAGATGGCGTTCGCGACGTCCGTGACCTCCGCGCGGGTCGGGATCGGGTTCTCGATCATCGACTCGAGCAGGTGGGTCGCCACGATGCAGCGCCGCCCGAGCCGCGCGCAGGTGTGCACGAGTTCGCGTTGCACGTTCGGCAGCGACTCGATGTCGATCTCGATGCCGAGGTCGCCGCGCGCCACCATGATGCCGTCCGCTGCCCCCGCGATCTCCTCCGCGTTGTCGAGGCCCTCGCGGTTCTCGATCTTGGCGATCACCTTGAGCGAGGCGTTCTTCGCACCGAGCAGGTGGCGCAGTTCCATCACGTCGGCCGCCGAGCGCACGAACGAGAGCGCCACGAAGTCGACGTCGTGCTGCATGCCGAACAGGATGTCCTCGCGGTCCTTGGCCGTGATCGACGGCAGGTTCACGTGCACGCCGGGCATGTTGACGTGCTTGCGGCTGCCGAGAAGCCCGCCGTCCACGACCCGGCAACGCACGCGGTCCGCGCTCTTGTCGATCACTTCCAGATTGATGAGTCCGTTGTCCAGTGTCACGGCGCTGCCGGCTTCGACGGCCGCCGGCAGCTCCGGGTAGTTGACGTGGATCTCCCCGTCGCCCGTCGCCCCGTCGAACGTGAGCGACACTTCCGCCCCCTGTTCCAGCGACACCGCCGCGTCGATGTCGCCGGTGCGGATTTCCGGCCCCTGCGTGTCGAGCAGCAGCGGCACCGGGTACTTCACCTTGCGGTTGAGCGTCTTGATCCAGTTGATGATCTGCAGCGCCCCCGCGTGGTCCGAGTGCGACATGTTGAGGCGCACGACGTCCATCCCGGCTTCGTAGAGGCGCGCCAGGGTCGGGAAATCCGCCGTCGCGGGCCCGATGGTGCAGACGATCTTGGTGCGGCGCTCCATCGTGTCAGGGTAACACCGGGCCTCGTGGCGTTGATCGAGGCGTTGATCGAGGGACACCCACCGGCGTCGTTGATCGAGGGACACCCACCGGCGTTGATCGAGGGACACCCACCGGAGCGCTGCTCGCGCCCTGCCAGAACGACGCGACGGC
This sequence comes from Candidatus Azotimanducaceae bacterium, assembly GCA_965248075.1. Classification (GTDB taxonomy): domain Bacteria; phylum Pseudomonadota; class Gammaproteobacteria; order Pseudomonadales; family Azotimanducaceae; genus VXNE01. The sequence goes on from CBDFIL010000003.1 coordinate 387,931, forward strand.
GGTGCCGACCGTGGCCGCCGCAACGCGTTCCGGCTGCCAATGGGCGGGAAAGAACGCCTGGCACGAGGCTTGTGCGAAGCGGGGGTCGACGAGCACCACCACGCCGCGGTCCTGCGGCCCGCGCACCGCGCGCCCGGCCGCCTGCACCGCCTTGGCCATGGCCGGCTGCAGGTAGGCGACCAGGAAACCGTCGTCGCCGAAGCGTTCCGCCACCAGGTCCCGCTCGACGGAGCGCGGCGGCAGACCGGGGCCGACCACGATCACGCCCCGCAGGGCGCCGCCGTCGAAGTCCACGGACTCCGCGAAGAGGCCCCCCATCGTGACCGCGCCGATCCGTGGCGTCGCGTCCGAGAGTTCCGCCAGGAACGCCGCCCGGTCCTGGTCCGTCATGTCCCGCCGCTGAGCCACGACCGGGCACGGGGACACCCACTCGAGCGCCGCGGCCACGAGGTCCAGGTACGCGAACGAGGGAAAGGCGACGAGGTAGTTGCCCGGCGCGGCTTGCGCGACGGCGCAGACGAGGTCCACCAGGGCAGCGCAGGTCCGCTCGCGGTCGCGGTAATAGGTGGATACGTCCGGCACCACGAAGACGCCGAGGGCATCGCTCGGGAAGCCGGCATCCAACCGGCCGCTGCGCCCGGTAGCCGGCTGCCCGTGCAGCGTCTGGAACAGGCGCGGCGGCGACAACGTACCGGAGAAGCGCACGGCGCCGTGGAATTCCGAGAGCACTTCCTCGATGTGCTGCGCCGGGGACAGGCACGCCATGCGCACGTCGATGTCGCGGCCGTCCGTCGCGAGCAGGTAACGGTAGTCCGTATCGTCGTACCAGCCGGCGCCCGCGACGAAGCGGAAACAGTCCCCCAGGAAATTGCGTGTGCCCGGGGATGCGGCCAGATCGACTTCCGCCGCGGCGACGAGGAGCCGTTCCAGCGCGCCGAGCAGGGAGCGCGGCTGCTCGACCGGTCCGTCGTCCCCGGTGCGCCGCAGCTTCAGGAGGGCCCGGTCCACGGACTTGAGCCGACCCGACAGCGCCGCCGGCGCGTCCGCCGCGGCACGCCGGATCGCGGCGCGTTCGAGGCGCACGCTCAGCATCTCCCGCACGCGGGCGGCGAGCTGATGCGCTTCGTCGACCAGGGCAGCCGTGCGGCCGCCCCCCGTCGTCACGAGTCGACGCAGCCGGACGACGGGATCGAAGACGTAGTTGTAGTCGCACACCACCGCGTCCGCCCACGCCGCGGTGTCGAGCGACAGTTCGAAGGGGCACACGGTGTGTGTCCGCGCCACCGCCTCGATCCGCTCCCGCGCAACGAGCCCCGCCTCGAGCAGCGCGTCCCGCGCCGGGGGCATGCGATCAAAGTACCCGCGCGCGTACTCGCAGCATTCCGGATCGCACGGCGTGCCGGGGTGGAAGCAGATCTTGTCCTTCGCGGTGACGGTGACCGCCGCGACGCGGTCCTGCGTCGCGCAGCGCCGCAGCGCGTCCTCCGCCGCCTCCTGGCCGGTCCCCCGGGCGGTCAGGAAGACCACGCGGTCGATCCGGTCGTCGCCCATCGCGCGCAACGCGGAGAAGAGCGTGGACACCGTCTTGCCGCTCCCGGTGGGCGCCTCCACCAGCAACTGCTCGGCGTCGCGGAACGCGCGGAAGACACCGCGTGCCATGCGCCGCTGGTGGTCCCGGAAGTCGTCGAAGGGGAACGCGAGCGCGCCGAGGACCGCATCGCGCAGCGCGGCACGCCGCGCCATTCGGGACAGCCACTCCGTGTAGGCTTCGACGGTCGCATCGAGGTACTCGGCCAGCGCCGCCCGCGTCCACGTTTCCTCCACGACCCACGACGAGTCGTCGTCCGGGCGCAGGTACGTCAGCCGCAGGCGCCAGGTGTCGCGCTCGCTGTCCAGCAGCGCCGCATAGAGCCGGAGTTGCGCCATGTGGAGATGCCCGAGGTGCGCGTGCAGGTGCTCGACGTTCGAGCGGGTGGTCTTGAACTCCTCGACCAGGCCGGCGTCGGCGTCGAGGCCATCGATGCGCCCGCGTACGGTGAGCGCGATGCCGTTTGCGTGCAGCGTCGCCTCCACCGGCGCCTCGCGGCGGTAGCTGTCGGGCCGGCCACGCTGGGCGCGGCGCTGCGCACCGATTCCCTCGACGGACGTGGTGGCGCGGTCGTAGCGGTAGTGGAGGTCGCCGCGGCGGTGCACGGCCGCGGCCAATCCGCGCACGCCGACGGTCGCGGGCAGAGCCTCCCGGCGAGCGGCGTCCACCAGCTCCGCGCCGCTCACCTGAACCGCACGAGCCGGGCCGGCAGGCCGGCCGCCCGCAGCTTGTCGATCCAGAGGCGCTGATGGGGCCGCAACTGGTCGTTCGGGCCCTTGACCTCGACGAACTCGTACGACCCGTCCGGGTACACCACCGTCAGGTCCGGGAAGCCGGTGCGCGCCCGCTCGAGGTCTTCCGCGACGATGGCCAGCAGCTTGCGTGTGTCCGCCATGGGAATCACGTCGAGCAGGCAGCGTGCCGCTGCCGGGGAAAGCGCCCGCCAGTCGACCAGGCGATTGGCGATATCCCGGCGCGACCGGGCGGTGTGCAGCATGGCGTCACGCAGCGCGGCGTCGTCGAGGGCGAGGGGATCTGCGCACTGGGCGCGGCGGGCAGCGAAGAAGTCCGGCCAGAAGAGGTCCATCGGCGCGGTCTGAAACGCGTTCACGAACATGCCTTCGACCGGCGCGAACGCCCAGTCCCAGTACGCGAGCCCGAACAGCCCGAGCGGCAGGGCGTTTTCCAGGTGCCATGCCGTGCCCCCGTCGGCGGTGAGCGCGGCGCCCGCCGCGGCCTCGACGCGGTCCGTGTACGCGGCATCCCATGCGAGGACGTCGACCGGGCAGTCCCAGCAGCGGCGGACGCGCCCGAAACGCTCGGCGAAGTCCCGTTCCAGGGCCGAGCGGGGCCGCTCGCGCATCCTGTCGCGCATGCGGTGCACGGCGTCCGAGTCGCCGAGCCGCGCGAGGATCCGGGTCCTGCGCTCGCGCGCCGGCGCAGCGGTCGAGCGCGCATAACACGTGAGCGCTGCATCCCACGCCCGAACGCGTTCGAGGCGACGGCCGAGGCCGTTGAGGATCCGGCTGCGGCGACGTTCCAGCAGCCGATCGTCGGCCGGATGCCACAGCGCCTCGACGACGAGGGCCGCCAGTTCGGGCGGCGGCGCCGGGCCCAGTGCCTCCGCGTAGTCTCCGATCCGCGCGAGTGCCAGGTAGGCATCGAGCGCGTCGCGGTCCGCGAACAGCCGGCGCTCGCGGCACACCTCGTATTCCTCGTAACGCACGATGCCGAGATCTCGCACAACGAAAGCCGCGAGGTCCGAACGACGGTCGCCGAAGAACAGCAACCGGTAGAGACCGAGGTGCCCCGTGTCCGCGAGCGCCACCCACGGGCAGTGGTGCGCGACCCGCGCGCGGACGACCGGCTCGGGATACGCGGCGAGAACGGCCTCGATACGCGCATCCTTGCGCCGGACAGGAACGCCGACGGGAAACCAGCGCTCGAGTTCCGCGCGCCGACACCGGGCGAGCAGCAGATCGGACGAAACCTCGGGGCACTCCAGCACGAGACCGGCCGCCGCCAGTTCCGCCAACGCCCGCTCGAGCCTTGCGACCTCGCGGTAGGCCAGGCTGTCCACGCGCACGACGGGCCCCTTGCGGCCGATGAGCCGGGCGAGCAGCCGCTGCGCGCCGGTGGACAGAGCCACGACCCGTTCGCCAAAGCCCCGCTCGCACGCGTCCAGGAGATCGCCGTACTGCCGCTGCACGCTGTCGATCAGGAGCAGCAGGTTCTCCGCGTAGTAGTGATCCGGCGGCGGTTCGGTGGCGACGAGCAGGGGCAAGTGGCTGGCAACGGATACCTCGGAAGATGGCCCGATTATAGCCGTTGTCTGTATATGCATACAGCGATCACGCACAAGAAAGTGGTGGCGAGGCGCACGTCGTATCGAGTATCTATATGGGCATGCAACCTGCTCCCTTCTGCATCTGCGCTCCGGTCACGCGCAAGGCCCTCGACAACGTGCGCGAGAACGGCGGCTCGGGTGCGTACAAGGACACGCACCCCTGGTACCTGGCGCTGGAACTGCTGGAGAAGGCCCGCACCCGGGGCGAAACGCTCGCCATCCTGTTCGCCTGCGGCGACCCCGAGGAGTTCGAGTGGTGGGCCGAGATCGAGGACATCGACATCGAGGCCTTCCACCGGGGCACCTGGGAGACCCGTTGCGACTTCTCGACGCTGCGGCCGGTCGGCGAGATCTTCCGCCCCCTCGACGCCATGGCGCTCTACCCGGGCGCGGAGCAACTCCGCCGCGAGGCGATCGAGCCGATCACGCAGCACCGGCACTACCTCAACCGGAGCCTGCTCCGACCCTACGCCATCTGCGAGACGCCCGCGTTCATCGGACTCGAGCCCGGCCCGGACGCGGCAACCGAGGTCAGCTGAAGTTCGGCGGACGCTTCTCGAGGAAAGCGCTGACCGCCTCCGTGTGTTCGGGGCTCACGTAGGCGCGCTGCAGCGCTTCCCCCTCGCGCCTCTGCACGGCACCGATATCGGTCTCCACACCGTTCTCCGTCAGCAGCTGCTTGATCCAGCGCAGTTGCGGGCCCGGGTTGGCGGCGATCGAGCCGGCGAGTTCGAGCGCGGTGTCCAGCAGGGCATCCGGCGCCGCCAGGCGGTCGGCGAGGCCCAGTTCGTACGCTTCGGCACCGGAATACAGACGCCCCGACAGGCACATCTCGCTCGCGCGGCCGAAGCCCATGCGCTGCACGAGGAAGTGCGAACTCGCCAGCTCCGGCGTCAGGCCCATCTTGACGAAGGCCATCGCGAACTTCGCCGCTTCCGACGCGACGATCACGTCCATCGACAGGATCATGGTCGCCCCGATGCCGACGCTCGGCCCGTTGACGGCCGCCACGATCGGCTTGGAACCGCGCACGAGACCGATCCAGTCGCCCAGCGGCTCCTCGTTTTCGCCAGCCAGGCGGGCCTTGAAGCTGTCCCGGATGTCCGCGCCCGCACAGAAGCCACGGCCGGCGCCGGTGACCACGATGGCGCCGATGGAGGCGTCCTCGTTGCAGCGCCCGATCGCGTCCGCGAGTTCCCGGTTCATCACGCGCGTCCACGCGTTCAGCCGTTCCGGGCGGTTCAGCGTCAGGACCGCGACGTTGCGCTCGGTGCGAAAGAGTATCTGCTCGTAGCTGCTGTCGGTCATCGGGGTGCTTCTCCTGCGGTGGACGGGCAAGTATCGTCAAAGTCGCACGCGATGCACAGCGGGAGACGCACGCGCTCACCCACCGAATGCCCTTCCCTCCCTGCCAACAGTCGGTAGAATCCGTTATCCATTCGTTGCGAAACGCCACCTGCAGCCACCGAAGGACATGGACCCCATCCTTCAGCTCATGACCGCCGTCGTCAGCAGTACGGCAAGCCTCGCGCTGGTATTCGGCGGGTTGGCCGGCTGGTTCGTTCGGCGCCTCGACCGGCGTTTCGACGCCATCGACCGACGCTTCGACGCCATCGACCCGCGTTTCGACGCCATCGACCGACGCTTCGACACCATCGACCGGCGTTTCGAGGCCGTCGACGGGCGCTTCGACACCATCGACCGGCGTTTCGAGGCCGTCGACGGGCGCTTCGAAGCCATGGACGGGCGCTTCGACGCCGCAGCGCAGGAGACCCGACAGCAACACACCGAGCTCAAGGCCGATGTCCGCCGCCAGGGTGGCGACCTCAAGGCCGACATGGGCACCCTCAAGACGGATTTGCAGAGCCAGATAGGGGAGTTCAAGGCTGACATGCGGAGCCAATTCGACATTGCCCGTGAGGAACGCAATCGTCTGGCGATCCGCATGGATCACCTCGGCGAGCGCGTCGAGGGACTCGGGGACCAGCTCGGCAACGTCCGCCAGTCCCTCGGGCAGCTCGAGGGAGCGATGTTCGCCGCCTCCGTGCCGGAGCGCCTGCCCGGCCAGAAGACCGCTTGATCTGTCGGCTCTCGCTGGCACACTCGCTTTGCATCCCAAGGACGTCGGGACGATCAGATCGATGCGCGTAACGTTAAAGGAGTTTCGCTACTACCTGAGGGTACAGGGCAAGGACGACGATGGCATCTTCAGCATGACCTGCGTCTTTCGCTTCCTGCGCGAACCGGGGGACAGCGTCGCCGACACCAGGGCGCAGATGGACCGTTTCGTCGCGGGATACGAGGCGGTACTCGATCCGCTCTTCGAGTCGATCATCGACGGGGAGAAACTACCGACCCTGCGCGACTCTCCCGCCAAGACACAAGCCGGATACCGATACGCGGGCTACCCGACGGAAGCGGGTATCCGCAAGCGCCCCGCATACCTGCGCCAGACATTCGGGATAGAGGACCCGCAGTCCGTCTACTCCCGGTTCCGCCACCAGCGTGTCGACATCATGTGCCAGATCCCTGCTACCGAAGCGGAGCTTGACAGTGCGACCCTGGAAGTCGACTCCGAAGTGGATCACGGCCTGCAAGTGTGCCTGTTCCGCTTCCTCCAGGGACGCGACGAACTCGACGACCTGGAGCCCGAGGCGCGCAAGAACGTCGACCGGCTCGACAACACGCTGGCGGAGACCGCCGAAACCGGCCAGGACCACTTTCGCCGGTTGATGGACCGCAAGGCGCCCGTCATTCCCCTCAACTGAGGATTCGGGTCGACAGCGCCCCAGGGGGCCCCCGAGGCTCGTGCCCCTCGGGCTGCCTTTCCCCGCGGCCCCTCAGTACCCGGTGCTTTCCCGATCCTCGCCCGCGGTCTCCTTGGCCGCGGCGAGGTCTTCGCTCGCCGCGCGCCTCAGAAACCCGCCGTCGGAGCCGAGCGTCACCAGGTTGAAGCCCTGCTGCAGGCACTTCCGCGTGAAGCCGAGGCTGCCGGCATGGATGCCGGCGGCGACACCGTGGGTGCGGCACGCGTCGTAGATGCGCTGTACCGTCTCGACGTGCTTCGGGTCGCTGAACGCGCCCGGGCCGAGGCCGAGGGCATAGCCAAGATCAGACGGACCGATGTAGATCGCGTCGAGCCCCGGTGTGCTCGCGATCTCGTCGAGCTTTTCGATGCCTTCCGCCGTCTCCACCATGGCGATGCAGGCGATCTGGCCGTTGGCTTCGCGCGCGTAGCCGCGCCCGCCGTACATGGCGGCGCGGATCGGGCCGAAGGAGCGGTTGCCGTCGGGCGGGTAGCGACACGCGGCCACGGCCTGCCCGGCTTCCTCGCGATTGTTCACCATGGGCACGATGACGCCGTACGCCCCGGCGTCGAGCGCCTTCATGATCTCGTACGGCTCGTTCCACGGCACGCGTACGAACGGGACGGTGTCGCGGGTGGAGATCGCCGGCAACATGTAGGTGAGGTCGTCATAGCTCAGCATCCCGTGCTGCAGGTCGACGCACAGCCAGTCGAAGCCGAACCCCGACATGACTTCCGCCGTGTAGGCGTTGCCGATGGACAGCCAACCGCCGATCGTCTGGCCGCCCTCGCGCCAGGTTTTCAAAGCCGTGTTTTCGCGCATGTGATCCCCCTGTTGCGTCCCGGGCCGGTGCGTCCGAAATTCGAGATGGGCGCCGCGCCGGCGCCGCCGGCTCGGCGGCGGCGATTGTAGCATCGCGGCTTCTTTGCCAAAATGTGCCGCTTGTCCGTCGGCACGCGCCGTAACGCCGCTGGCGGGGCACTGCCGGCGCGCAACCCGTCCGTGCGCAAACGTACCGGAGAGCATTCGCCACCCACAATGGACAAGGCCACCATCGAGGCGGCAATCGACGCCGTGACGGCGCCCGGAGAGCCGTACGAGACGACCACGCAACGCGTCAACGGCGTGGACTTCCCCGTGTTCGTCAACGCCCCCGAGAACCTGCGCGAACTGTACCGCCAGGGCCTCGAGCACGGCGACACGGACTTCTACGTCTACGCCGACGAACGCTACAGCTTCCGCGATGCCTGGCAGCACGCGGCGGCCTGCGCCAACGCGTTGCGCGCCGGCGGCGTCCAGCCGGGGGACCGCGTTGGCATCGCCCTGCGCAACTACCCCGAGTGGGTGTTCGCGTTCATGGGCATCACGTCGATCGGCGCCGTGGCCGTGGCGCTGAACGCCTGGTGGTCCGCCGAAGAAATGATTTACGGCATCGAGGACAGCGGCCTCTCGCTCCTGTTCGTGGACCGCGAACGACTCGAACGCATCTCCCCCCACGCCCAGCGGCTGCACGTCGATCTCGTCGCCGTCCGGTGTGCAACGCCCGACGTCCCCACGTGGTCCGAGTTCGTCGCCGGCGCCTCCACCACGATGCCCGAAACGGCGCTTTCGGGCGACGCCGACGCCACGCTTCTCTATACTTCCGGGTCGACCGCACACCCGAAGGGCGTCCTCTCCATCCATACCTCGATCGTGCAGGCGCTCCTCGGCTGGGAGTCCGGCAGGGCGATGGCCCTGCACCTGGCGCCGGAGCTCGCACAGGTCGAACGCCCATTTCCGCCGGCGCTCATCCTGAGCGTGCCGCTGTTCCACGTGACCGGGCTCACGGTGCAGCTCCTGTCCTCGTTTCGTTCCGGCCGCAAGCTGGTGGCCATGTATCGCTGGGACGCGGAGGAAGCGCTTCGCATCATCGAGGCCGAGCGCATCACGACGTTCAACGGTGTGCCGACGATGGCCTGGGAACTCGTGCAGTCCCCGAACTACGACGACTACGACCTCTCGAGCCTGGCCAGCGCGGGCGGCGGCGGTGCGCCGATGGCTCCCGAGCAGGCCCGGCAGATCGACGAACACATCGGGGAAGGCGCCGCCGGCACCGGCTGGGGCCTGACCGAAACCCAGGGTCTTGCGACCATGATCGGCGGCGCCACCTATGCGGAACGGCCACGCAGTTGCGGACGTCCCATCGCCCCGCTCGTCGACGTCAAGGTGGTCGATGCCGACGGCAACGAAGTGCCCCGGAACGAAACCGGGGAACTGTGGATCCGGGGCGTGATGAACTTCAAGGCCTACTGGAACCAGCCCGAGGCCACCGCGGGTGCGCTGACGGACGGCTGGGTCCACACCGGCGACCTCGGCCACATGGACGGGGACGACTACGTCCATATCACGGACCGCGAGAAGGACATGATCCTGCGCGGCGGCGAGAACATCGGCTGCCAGGAGGTCGAGGCCGTACTCTATCGACATCCGGGTGTCGCGGAGTGTGCGGTGTTCGGCGTGCCGGACACGCGCCTCGGGGAAGCGGTCGCCGTCGTCGTCTCCGTGCGATCCGACGCGCCGCCCACGGCCGAGGACCTCAGGGCCCACGCGGCGGAGCACCTGGCGAAGTTCAAGGTGCCGCAGCACGTCTGGCTGCGCACGGAGCGCCTGCCCCGCATCGCGTCGGAGAAGATCTACAAGCGCGGCCTGCGGGACGAGGCCATCGCGCTGCTCGCGGCGGACGGGCAACCCACCCACAACGGATGACACTGGAGCAGGACGGAATGAGCAAAAAACTGGTCGCCATGCAGTTGCCGCGCATCGCGGAACTCACCTCCCTCGAGGAGAAATACGCGCTGGAACTCGAGGCGCTCGGCCCCGTGGCGGACATCGTCGAAGTGGCGAGCCCCACGCCGAAAGCCTTCGCCGAGGGCGCGGCAAAGGCGGACGCCATCATCACCTCCTGGGGCATCCACCTGAACGAAGCGATCATCTCGAAACTCGAAAACTGCGTGGTGATCGGCCTCGGCAGCGTCGGCGTCGACATGGTGGACGTCGAGGCCGCCACCCGCGCCGGGATCGTCGTCACGAACACGCCGGACGTGTTCATCGAGGAAGTGGCGGACCATGCCATGATGCTGATCCTCGCCACCGCCCGGCGCACGAAGCAGATGCATCTCTTTGCCACGAATGGCGAGTGGTTCAAGGGCCGGCCGCTACTGAACCACATCCCGCGGCTGATGGGCCAGACGCTCGGCCTCGTCTCCTTCGGTAACGTCGCACGCCGCACGGCGAAGCGCGCCAAGGCCTTCGGCATGCACGTCATCGCCTACGACCCGTATGTCTCCGAACTCACGATCGGCGACTACGGCGTGGAGCCGGTCGCCTTCGGCGAGCTGCTCGAGCGCTCCGACTACGTCTCCGTGCACTCGCCGCACAACGCGGAGACCAAGCACCTGCTCGACGCCGCGGCGTTCGAACGCATGAAGGACGGCGTCGCGATCGTCAACACCGCGCGCGGCCCCATCATCGACGAGCCGGACCTGATCGCCGCGCTCGAATCCGGCAAGGTCGGCGCCGCCGGCCTCGACGTGCTCGAACAGGAGCCGCCGCAGCAGGACAACCCGCTCCTCAGGATGGACAACGTCATCGTGACGCCCCACGTCGCCTCCGCCACCTCGCGCATGCGCCCCACGGCGCGACGCCGCGTGGGGCAGGAAGTGGCGCTGGTGCTGCGCGGCAAGTGGCCGATGAGCTGCGTCAACCCGACGGTGCTGCCCAGGACGACGCTCGAGCGCTGGCAGCCGGTGCCGATGACGCGGGGGCCGAATCGGTAGATTCGAAGGCCGAGCCCGCATCGACGGGCTTCCCCTCTGACGCCGTAGCGCCACCATAGCCGTCGCCCCGGGCGCGCCGCCTTTGGCCCCAGCCCGGAGCCGCCCCCGGCACGAACCTGCTCACGAGCATTTGTACGGCCCCGCTTGACCTCGATTTGTGAGAGATTCGCCCGCAACCTTGTCGGTTCACTTTCGTGTGTGTCGCCGTCAGGGCCTCTCGTGTGTGTCGCCGTCAGGGCCTCTCTGTTCCGCCGGACCCCCTCTCAGCCGGCATCCGACACGGCTGGCCGGGGCCGGATGGCGAACACCACCATCCAGTGCGCGCGATACAGCGCCCAGTACCCATACCCCGCGGCCACGGGTTCTGCCGAGGGTCGGCTCTCGACGCAATGGGCCCGAAATGCGCCCACGGCTTCGTTCACGTCGATCTCCACATCCTGGAAGCCCAGGAACTCGCCGACGAGCGGGTTGACGGCCTTGTATACCGCCTCCTTGGCTGCAAAGATCATCGTCCGCCACTCTGGCGCCGGGAGCCAGGCGTGCTCGGCGGGCGTCAACAGCCGGTCCGCCGCGCTCCCGGACACCGCGTTCTCAGTCTCGATGTCGATGCCCAGTCCGTCGAACGCTTCGGTCGGGCCCACAACCGCGGCACCGAGCGATCGCGAGTGGCCGATGCTGCCGACGACGCCTGCCGGCCACACCGGCCGACGCTCCTCCGAAGGGATTTCGCAGGGCGCGACGCAGATGCGGGACAGCGCCTGCCGTGCCACCCGACGCCCCGTGGAGTACTCGCGAGCCCGCTTGTCCGCGACCGTCGCGGCATAGGCCGCTTCCCCGGGGTAGAGCTCCGCGCGCGCATCACGCACGCCCGCGAGCGTCAGTGCCGCGTGCGCAATGCGCCCGATGCGGGCGAACGCCAGCACTTCCCGGTTCCTGTCGAGATCGAATACGGACATGACATGGGGAGGCTACGTTGCCCGACGCGTGGTGACAACGACTTGCGTGGGGCCTCTCGAACACAGGACGTGGGGACTCTCGGGACTCTCGGACACACGGGGGAGGATGGCTCACAGACGGAAGCCCCTCCCAAACGCCGAAATCTCGAATCCCCGGGCCGTGCCGCAAGATGCATCGCCCAGGCCAAGCCGCTATCCTGAAGGGAGGACACGCCATGCTCCCGACAGTCTTTGATCCATGGAAGAGCGTCCAAATCGCGTGCAGTGGGTATATGCCGCGAAGAACCACCGCGAGCTCGAGGCGCGGTACGACGAATGGGCGGGCGAGTACGACAAGGACTTGCTCGAAGAATTCGAGTGGCTCGCCCCGCAGATCACCGTTGGGATATTCACCAGGTACGTGGCCCGAGACGCCGGGATCCTCGATGCGGGTGTCGGCACGGGTCTCGTCGGCGAGTGTCTGATCGACGCCGGCTATCGTGGTCTCCAGGGGATCGACCTCTCCGGCGGGATGCTCGATGTGGCCCGCGGTAAAGGCCTGTACGGGGAGTTGCGGAAAATGACGCTGGGTGAACCCCTGGACTTCGCCGACGACGCCTTCGATGCGGTCATCAGTGTGGGCGTATTCACCACCGGACATGCCCCGGCACACGCCTTCGATGAACTCGTGCGGATCACGAAGCACGGCGGTCACATCGTCTTCTCGCTCCGGGCCGAAATGTACGAGCAGGACTTCGGGTCGTACCTGGTCGGCCTGGAAGCGGCGGGAAGATGGCGTCTGGTCGAGCGCTCGGAACCGTATCGCCCGCTACCCAGGGGCGAACCGGAAGTGTGCATCACGTCCTGGCCTACCGTGTCACGTCCTGACGGCGCTACTCCTTCTCTCGCAACCGACGCATGCGCGCGGATTCGACGAGATAGGACAGGCGCAGCAGGAGCGACACGAACCGATGTTTCCGCCCGCCACGCTCCCCTGCGAGCACAACTTCCGCGGGCACGCGCACCTCGCACGAAACCTGGAGAAAGCCGAAGACACGGCGAAGCACCTCGTCGTGATGGGCCAGCAGGTCCTCCGTACGCAGGACGAGCACGTGGTCCTTGTCGAAGAAGCGGTACACCTCTCGCAGTTGTCTGCTGTACAGGCCGCGGGCGCGGTAGCTGTGCACGCGGTGTGCGGATTGCGGGTGGCGGGGGTCGCGGCTGCGACGCAGCCGAATTGGCTCGAGCAGGAGCGCCTGCCACAGCGGCCGGCGCTCACCGGCTCGACCTTTCTCCATGTAATAGTGGGAGATTGCCCGCTCCACCGGATCACGCACCAGCACGATCAGTCTGAGTTCCGGGTTGTAGCGCTTCAACTCCGCCGGAACGCCCCGGAGGAAGAGATACACCGGCGTCGCCTCCCCCAGCACGGTCTCGCCCGCCAGGCCCGTGAAACGACAGTGGGCGAAGTGGGGGCGATAGCGCTCGTCGATCTCTTCTGCGCTCCAATCCGACGAATACTGCGGATCGTCGAACAGGTGCACCTCCTTCAGCGACGACATGCCTATCTCCGGATGGGCGTCGAGAAACTGTACAAGCGCCGTCGTGCCGCACTTCTGGGCGCCCGCGATCATGAACGCGAGGCGCGGGCGGTACGGCGTCGGGCAAGCGACGGGCGCATCGCCGGCGACCTCCGGGGCGCTCTCTGTCGCCTGAGTGGACACGGCGTAGGAGTCCCGCTGCGCCTCCTCCCAGAGCCGGCCCACATCGCCCAACACCCGATGGAAACGCGAGCGCTCGACATCCAGCGCGTGCGCCGCTACGGTCTCCGACGCACGCGCAAGCATCTCTTCACGCGCTTCCCGGGAGAGCACCACAGCGTGCGCGACCGTCCCGGCAAGCGACTCGACAGCGGCTTCCCCAACGAAACAGTTGTGCCCGTCGTGGCAGAAACCCCGGTTGCCGACCGCATCGAGCGTGACCACCAGGCAACCGCACGCCATGGCCTCGATCGCCGGCAGGTAGAAGCCCTCGGTCGGGTCGGGCAGACAGACGACGACCCGCGTCCCGGTGAGGACTTCCAGGAAGCTCCCCCGCTCCTGGACTCGCGTGAGGAGGTCATGGGCAATGCCGCCCGCGTCGAGACGTTCGGACAGGGCGCGGGCGAGGTCCGGTCGCTTGTAGCCGACGATGGCGACGGACCGCGGGCGCGTCTCCCACGCCGTGTTCGCCGCAGATCCGTGGACGTCCCACGGCGGAAGATCGGTCGCGTTCGGGAGCGCGATGATCGGGCCCCGCACGCGGCCGCTCGCGGCCAATGCGTCCGCGACCTCGGCGCTCACGCAGATGCGGACCGCCCGCCGCGTCAGATAGCCGTAGAGCTCGGTGTCCGGTTGCGCGTGGCGCACGTGCTGGACGAGGTTGATGCGCGGGTGGTTCGTCCCGTCGAGGCCCATGGTACTGAGGTAGCGCCAGTCAATGCCGGCGACGAAGAGAATGTCGCCCACGGCCGGCGTCCATCCAGCGACACCGTCGCCGCCGCCGACGGGCCAAAGACGACGACGTTCCCGCGTCTGGCCTTCGGTCAGCGGACCGCCGGTAAACGCGACGCGCGCCGCGAAGCCCGGCATCTGCCGCGCGTGGGCGAAATAGTGGGCGTGCTTGACCTCCCCGCCGGTGGTTGCCTTGTAAGCCCGATGGAACCAGATCGTGCGCGGACGTTCAGGCGCCGTCATCGGCCGGAGCGGATGGCGGACGCCGCCTGTTCGCAGTCTCGGAGACTGTACCAACCCGACCACGCGCCGTCGGCCGTCTCCACGGCTGCCTCGATCGCATCGACCGTCTCCGCGTCGTAGACCGTGTTTGCATTGCGGCTTTCGAGCCATTCCGGGCGCGCGACGGAGCCGAGTCGCCGATGCAGGGAGAGACCGCCGCTCGTAACCAGGTCCTCGTACCGAAGGACGCGTTCGTCGGGCAGGTGCGCGCGCAACTTCGTGAAGAACCATTCGAGCACGCGCACCTGACGCCGCAGGGTGTCCTCTTCGTCGTCCAGCGCGCTCCGCAGCCGGGGGTCGAACCGCTCCCCCACCGGTACGCGACCCCGCTGTACCGGCAGGTCCACGGTCTGCCACGAGGCCAGCACGGCGACGGGATTGCGCACCAGGCCCAGGATGGGGAAGGTCTGCGTCAACGGTCTCAGCAATGCCGCAAACAGCGCGTTGTGCTTGATGAGCAACGTGAACTCGTCGGAGAGCGGCTTGTCGAACCGGACCTCCCCCGGCGCACCCCGCGGACGCCGCAGAGCCTCGCCCACCGGCGCCTCGGCAACCCGATCGTCATCCAGACGGCCGTTCACCTGCACCGAGGTCGCGCGATGCTCCGCCAGGAGTCCCGCGCGCGCCGTCGCCGCGAAGTCCCGGATGCGGGCGCACGCCGTCCCCGGTCCGTCGACCTCGTCGAACGTGCGCGGATCGATCGGTTCGGAGAGCGCGACGGTGTCCGGCGCCCCGCTGGCGAGGCGGCAGCACAGCGAACTGCCGGATCGGGGAACGCCGCAGAGGAGCCAAGTGTGCCGAACCATCTACCCGGCATCGTACCGTTTTCGCCGGGGTGGCGACACCGGCGCCGCGACACGTCTTTGTCGCCTCCGGAATCTCCGGCACGGGCCCGTGCCGCTGCGTCCGGACCACCGATCGAGATCATGGACGAACGAGGGGTGGATTCGACCGTGCGACTCACCATGCCCCGGGAAGTCGCGCGAAATACTCCGCACGCCGGTCGCCCCTGGGGACATCCAGGCCCAATCGCTCGGCCAACGCGTTGTATCTGGCGACCGCTTCCAGCCGACCGATCCGCGGCTGCTCGCGGTAGACGTCCAGGCTGCGTACAGGATCTTCCACGGTCCCCGGACGTCCGACCCCCGCCCATGAATCGAATATCGAGCCCACATCGATCGCGATGCCGCCGCGTTGCTTGATCCAGTGGCAATAGATCTTTCCGAACACGCCGGCGCCCACCAGGAACAGCGCGCCTCGGTACGGTACGTGCAGGGTGTCCCGCAATTCCTCGAAGCCGTCCGGGAAGTGCGGCGTCTCAATCTCTCCGGTCTCCTCGAGTTCGCCTCGCACGCCGTACCATTTCACTTCGCCCACGCCGAACAGCTCCTGCATCTCCTGCATCACGCGGCGGCAGGAAATGACCCCCACGAAGTCCATGTCGCGCAACAGGGCGCGGTACAGCAGTGCGTGCTGCAGAAGGCGATGCAGGGCCGTATGGGTCAGCAATGTCGTGGGCGCCACGAGGTCGAGCGCGACCAGCGCTTCCGGGACCGCACGCCAGAGCCAGTGGTTCGAGGCGATCTGCTTGCGGCGGGGGATGCCGAGGACATCGGCGTCGCGGATCGCGTCCTTGAGCGCCTCGGCGAGCATCAGCACGTCGCGGTCGTCGACAGCGGTCGTCCGCAGCCAGATCCGCAACGAACGGTCCACGTGCTTGCGGCTGGTAATGGTCGGATACCCCATGATCGCACCCTCGCCGTCGCCCAGACGGATGACGGACATGGGTTGTCGATCGGACAGGCGTTGGCGAGTGGCCAGGAACACCTGGAAAGCGTCGAGTCTCGCGACCGCCAACCCGGCGTTATCGATCGGAAGCGCCACGATGGAGTATTACCGTATCCGTCGACCCGTCCGCCTTGTTCACCAGCGTCGTCGCCACGTCGATCCTGTCCGGGAGCGAGACGATCTCCAGCGTCGCAGAGGCGCGCTGCGTGCCCGAAAGCGCCGTCACGTCGGCGATCCGGATGGTGGTCGGGCCGGGGCCCTGCACCATGCCTTCGATCACCGGGGGCTCCGCGGTACCGCCTTCCTCCGGATGGACGGTCAATACGTAGGGCACCGCCCGTCGGTGACGGTTCACTATGGTCAGCCGTTGCGCGTAGCCGGCAGCCGTCGTGAGGTACGGGATATGCACTGTGGTGCCGTCCTGCGCGATCGTCTCCGGGTCGTGGAGACCGCGGTGCAGGACCACCGTATCCGTCGACCCGTCCAGGGGGTTCGTCGAAGTCGTCGCCACGTCGATCTTGTCCGGGAAGGAGACGATCGCCAACGTTGCGGAAGCCCCGCCGGTGCCGGAAAGCGTGGTCACGTCAGCGACCTCGAGCGCGGTCGGCCCCCTCCCCGCGACCTTGCCCTGGATGACCTTCGGATCCGCGGTACCGCCTGCCCAAGGGTGCATGATCAGCACGTAGTCCACCTGCCGTCTGTGGCGGTTGACGATGATCAGGCGCTGCGCGGATCGGTCGGAGGTCGTGAGGTACGGAATGTGCACCGTGGTGCCGTCGCGCGAAATCGTCCCGGTGTGCGCATCCGACACGCCGACAGCCGGGAACGGACGGGTGTCGTCCGCGGCCGCGAGCGTCACCGTCAGGTAGTAGTCCGCAGCCTGAATGATCTCCTCGTTGTCGTCGGACACCGTAGCGCAGAGATACCACGCCCCCAGTGGGACGATGCCTGTTGCCGGACCTGCGGGGTAGTTGGCATCGTCCGGCCCGAAATCGACGGGATGCACGGTGCGCGTGGGGTCCGGCTCGAGGGGCGGATCCGCATCGGGATCTCCGATCGCCGCCTCGTTGTCGCCGTGGCACAGACCCGTGTCGGGGTCCAGTTGCTCCAGCGTCCAACCCCCGTCCGCGGGCGCGAAAGCAAATGCTCCCGCGCCGGTGAAGGACGTTGCCGACGCACCGACAGCGACATTGAGCTCCTCGAGGGTCGTCCCGACGGCGAGGCCGTCCGGCTGCCTGTGCTCCGTGTCTATGGCGATCTGGAAACCGCCCAAAGGTACGCGGCTGCCGAGCGCGAACTGCCGGAAGCCGGTCAACGCCCGGGCACGGCGCGTCATCCGCAGCGGGACGACCCGCACGCTGTTCGCCACCCGCACGACGGTGTGCCTCTTGTCGAGACCGGAGGCTTCTCCCTCGCCCCGGATCGCATCGATAAGGTCCGCGAATGCACGTACGCGCAATACGCCGTCGCCGTTGCCGGAAGTCGCCAGGACCTCCTTGAGATCCAGCTCGACCGTGGTGCTCTCGGTCACTGGACGGAGGTTCTCTGGCGGGTCGTAGCGGAAGAGCAGGAAACCGTCCTCCGCGAAAGTGGTGGCGTTGAAGGCGACCGCTCCCCCTTCAAGGAGATCGACGAATCGAGTGGCGTCGTCGGGATCCGGCTTGCTGGAGAAGAGCCTCGGGGCGGAACCGCGGAAGGCCAGGTGCGCGTTGACGTCGTAGCGAATCCAGATCTCGCCGCCGAGGACGATCCACCGAGCTCCGCCAAGCTCGGCCCGGGTCAGGAGGTTCGTCCCGCTGAACTCACCGATCGGGTAGAACCCGTGCGGAGCGCTGTTGGAGCGCTTCAGGTACTCCTTCGAATACGTGAATACCGTATTCTCGTGCGGCGACCGCGCATCGAAGTCGATGATTGCCAGGGCCGCATGCGCACCCAACAGCGCGCCGATGCCAAGCGCCGTGTTCGATCCGACCTTCCAGGCCTTGCCGCACAGCATGCGTTTCTTCCGCCCAACGATCTGCATGATACGCGTCGATCCTGCACACGGCCGACCACCGCAGGAGGAAGCGCCGGTGCCCCCGAGGCGAACCCGTCGCCGAGGCAAAAAAAAGGAGGGCTCACGCCCTCCTTCCGAACCCCTGGCGGCTGCAGCCGCCCGGGTTCTAGCTGCTCGCTAATCGCTTTTGTTGTGCCGACCCAGGTGCACGATTACCGTATCCGTCGACTGATCCATCTTGTTCACCATCGTCGTTGCGACGTCGATCATGGCTGGCGTCGATACCACCGACAGGGTTGCCGACGCGCGGGTCGGATTCTCCAGCGTCACGATGTCGGCAACCTTGAGCACCGTGGACGTGCCACGCGCGGCCATGCCGTCGTACCACATCGGATCCGCCGTGCCGTCACCCTCGGCGTGGAACGTCAGCGTGAACTCCACGTCCATCGAGTTCCGGTTGACGATCACGATACGCTGCGTGTAACCCTCGTAGCTCGTGACGAACGGGATGTGCACGGTAGTGCCATCGCGCCCGATCGAGCCCGCGGCAAGGCCCATAGCTCCCTGCGGAGGAAACGGGTTGGTGGCGGCCACGGCACCCAGACTGACGTCCACCGTGTAATCCCCTTCCAGAATCGTCGCGGCGTTATCCGCTGCGACAGTAGCGCAGAGATACCCCGTACCCGTAGCAGCGATAGCAACCGCCACTGGGCCTGTCTTGATGAGCACTTCTGGGTCGTCTGCATCCGCCGGGAAAGGGATCGGGGACGGGGGGCCGACATCTGAGCAGTCGGCCGTCGTGTGCACCGCTACACTGGAGGCGAATCCGAATCCTCCATCGCCGGCAAATGAGGCGAACGAACCCGTGCCGTCCTCTGCCCCGGCCGCTATGTTGGCGTCCGCAATTACGTTGGTCGTCGCGGTGCCGTCAGGCTTCAGATGCGCGGCGTTCACCTCGAGGGTGTAGCCCCCGAGGTTCACGATGCCAGGGGGGGGAGCAGTGTCAGTCTCGCCTTTGAACTGAGTGAAGTTGCTGGCAACGGTGGCGGTCTGCGCGGCAGGCTCGCCAGTCACCGTGACACTCGAGGCGACGGTCAATAGCGTCAGGTCCTTCGCAAAGAGGGTGACACCTTCCCCTCGAAGACCTCCGGCGATGGTGTCGTACGCCCGCATTGAAACCGTACCATTGCCCATCCCCGTCACGACAAGATCGTCTTGAAAGTCCATCGACAATACAGTGTTGCCTGCAAACGCGCCGTCCGGGCCAACCACGTACAGCAGATACTGATCCGTGGCGGCATCGGTCTCATTATCTACCGCTACCGCGGCTCCTAGAGTCCCATCCGACGCCACTAAATGTGTCGAGAGCGTGGGCGCATCGCGCAAAGCCAGGACGTCGTGGACATCGACCCGGATATAGAGCGCAGAGTTCCTCGCCAGCAGACCAGCGAGCGTCCCCAGCGTGGTGTCGCCCGTCAGGCCAGCCGCCGTAACGTTGTATCCCAGATCGGTTGCCGCGGCCTCCAACGCCTCCGCCGAAAACACCAACGGACTGTTCATGGTTGCCGTCTGTGGATCGTCGAAGTCGAGGCCCATGGCCGAGTTGGCGCCCAGCAGGGCCACCATCCATAGCGCGGTTGCAGACGCAACTTTCAAAGTCTTTTTGAAGAGCATTCGTTTCTCCAAGTAATCCCAACTAACGCTGTTTTAGCCATCTGGCCGGGGAACCCCCCCCAACGCCACGCAGCTTGTTCGCCATTATCCATAGCATTCGGGGAATGGCAACCCCCTTTTTCGAAAATCCTCGCCCCCCGTGAGCACGCCGCCGACGTGCCCTTGCCGGCACGAAAGCGTTGATTCCCTTACAAAATCGAAGCGCAGTCGCTGACCTGAACCCAGCACCGCAGCCGACCGGCGGTCATTCTCGCAAAAACTGTCGGTGCAAGTCGAGGCCCGCCCGGATGCGTTCGGTCAGCTCCCGGCCCTCCTCGTGGTTCGCCACGACGTAGGGAATCACGAGGATCGCGAGTTCCGTACGATCTTCCTGGAAGGTGTCCTTGCGGAACAGCCGACCGAGCAGGGGCAGCCGGGAGATCCCCGGCACGCCGCCCTGGCCCTCGCTCTGGTTGTTGGCCACCAGACCGCCCATCAGGAGCGAGCCGCCGTCGCGCAGGGTCAGGTTCGTGGTGATCTTCCGGCTGAGGATGGTGGGCGTTCCAGCGAGGCTCGTCGCGGCCGTCGGACGAGCCTCGCTCAGCTCCTGCTCGATCGCGAGGTCCACCAGTCCGTTCGCCTGCACGACCGGTTCGATCTGAAGCAACACGCCGGTCTTGCGGTAGCTCACCTGCTGCAGGACGTTGGTGGAACCCGCCGCCTGCGTGCCGGCGTCCGCCAACTGGGTGATGGTCGGGATCTCGTTGCCGGCGTCGAACGTGGCCCGCTCCCCGCTCTTGACCATCAGGCGCGCGCTCGAGCGGATGGCGACGCGGCTGTCCTCGTAGAAGACGTTCAGCAAGGCCCGGGTCATGCCGGCGCTGTCGAGGGTCAGCGACAGCCCCTTGGCATTGACCACCGGGGCGCCCAGGGTGCCGCCGGTCACGCTCCGGCCACCGCCGATGCCGCTCCTGAACAGGAACTCGATACCGGACCCCTGCTCGCCGCTCAGGGTGATCTCCGCGATCAGCACTTCGATCAGGACCGACGGCACGGGCTTGTCCAGTTGGTCGATGACGCCCCGCAGCTCCGCCCACTCCTTGCCGGAACCGCGGAACAGCAGGATGTTGCGATTCTCGTCCACGACGATGCGGCCGGCGCCCTGGTAGGCTTCGTCGCCGACGCCCCGCGCAGGCTCGACCCCGCCTTCCGCCGCGCCCCCGCCGCTGCCGACCAGGATACGATCGAGCGTCTCCGACAAACTCGCCGCCTGCGTGTTCTGGACCTCGTAGGTGAAGATCGCGTTCTCGACCGTCGCTTCCTTCCTGGCATCGAGCGTGCGGGCCCACTGTTCGATGTGCTCGAGCGTCGCGGGGTCGCTGGCGAAGGCGACCAGCTTGTTGACGCCGCTGAGGGGCAGCAGAATCACACTGCTGCCGAGCTGGTCCCCAACGGCCGTGCGGTAGCCTTCCGCGCTCAGCACGGACGCCAGGTCCGCCGCCATGTCCTCGACCGACAGGAAGCTCGGCTCGATCACGACGCCATAACGCCCCCGCAGCAGCGGCTGGTCCAGGACCTCGATCATCTGCGCCGCAAGCCGCAGCGTCTCGACGCTTCCCCGCAGCAGCAGGGTGTTGCGCTCCAGATCGTCCGTGACCTGCAGTTGTTGGCCCTGGAACGCGTCGCGGAGGAAACCGGTCAGATGGTTGCTCCGCACCACGTGCATCGGCACCAGCTGAAACACCTCGCGGTGCGTTGGCGGCACTTCCGGCAGCGTCCGGCCGCTGATGAGGAGCGGGATGTCGCTGGACGTGATCTGCTGGTCGGCCACGAACGTGAGGACGCCGTCGGTCTCGCGCAGGTTGACGCCGTAATCCTGCAGCACACGCCGGGCCGTCGCGAAGAGCTGGCTGGGGGAGACCGGCTCCGTGAGGCGCAGCGTCACCAGATCGCTCTTGGCGGACAGACCGGCCGAGAGGGTGAACGACATGCCGAGGCGCTCCGCGAACACCTCGTTGATGAACGCAACCAGGGGCACGTCGTGGAAGCTGACGGCGATGGGCGGGCCGGTCAGGTCCTCGCCGAGGCGGTCCGCGATGCCTTCGGCAACCGTCCGCTGGATGACGACACCGGGTGTGGAGGTGACGACGGTGCCTTGCTCTTCCCTTGCCGGCGCTTTCGCGCCGGAGGCGGCGCCGGACGGGAGCGTCTTCGGCGGGCGCAGCGGTTCCGGCAGGGGATCGACCTCGAACCTCGCACAGCCGGTGCCGACCAGCACCACGCACAGAGCGAGGGCAGCGCCAACCCGGGCCGTAATGGCGGCGTCCGGGCGGTTCCACACCGATGCCCATCGCTGCCCCGGCCCGTCCGATGGCCGGCGGGGTCCAGGTGTCCTTGGCTCATCCATGACGGTCAGTATGACAACTCCGTTGCGACACGCCCAATCTTCCCATGCGCCTGTTCGTCTTGTTGGCTTCCTGGATTCGATGCGGCCGTGGCGCGGCGGAGGAAAGCCGGCTCATTCCTTCCGCTCTGGCTCGACCGTCTCCCCGGACGCCAGGGACGGCTTCGGGAACAACTCCAACTCCTCGTCGCGCCGGCCCACCCCGGAAACCGTAGCGGTGGTGTCCGTGGCAGACGACAGGGTACGTCCGTCGGGCAGCGCACCGCCGGCCGGCACACGTGCAACGCCGCCGCCGGGAAGAGTCAGGAGCACCACGCGGTCGTCCGGCGTCGCGGAGGTGCCGACGAAGACCACTCGGTCGCGCGCGGGGTCCCCCCCGGCTGCCGCGTTCTCCGCCGCCCGGCGTTTCGCTTCGACCTCCGCGAGCGACACGCCCCAACGGCGGCTGGCGAGAAAGGCGTCGAGATCCTCCACCAGGGCGAGCGCCACGGGGTCCGCCCCGAGACGGCCGCCGACATCCGCCCGCCCGGCATCCGGCAGGCTCACGGGGATCGCGAGGGCGGCCGCCACCGCGACGAGAAATATGACGAAGGCGCCAGCCAGGGGCTTGCGGTGGCGCCGGAGCACGCGCGCCGCGCCGGCCGCGGCTGCAGGCAGCGTTCCGGGCGGCTCGGTGTCGCGGTCAGGCATCGCGTCCTCCGGGCGCCGGCTCCGCGTCTTCGATGCCGACGAAATAGGCAGAGAGCAGGAGCGTCATGCGGGTATCCCGCCGCCGCAGATCGAGGCGGTCAACCACCAGCTTCTTCGGGTGGGTCGCGACGGCGTGCAGCACCTGCAGTTCGGCGCCGGGCCTGTAGATGCCGTTGAACTGGGCCTGCACGCGCCACAGCCCCGGCGCGAAAGCGACCGGGCGGATCGGTCCGGACTGGATGCGCGGGTTCCTGAAATCGAGATCGCCGACCATCTCGCTGACCGCGGTCTGCAACTGGGCCTGGGCGAGGCCCTGGGACTCGGCTCGCCAGAATCGGTCCGTCAAGGTGCGGTCACGCTCCCGTTCCGCGTCCAGGAGCGTGGGGAGATCTTCCCGGGTCAACAGGGCCCGGGCCCGTGTCAGGCGGTCGAAGTCCGCGGCGTACGTCTGGTAGGCAGCATTCACGCGGTCGGACTGGACGACTACCGCGTACACGGCGACGATCGCCGCAATCGCCCAGGCGCCGACACGCAGGCGCGGGTTCGCCGCCAGTTCGGCGCGCAGTCGGGACAGCATTTCGGCCAGGGCGTTCATTCGCGGACCCTGAGCGCGATTTCGACGCTGTCGGCCCGGCTCGACCGGCCGACACGCACGGCCTCGAACAGCGGCACGGCCTCCAACCCCCGCACGTACGCGACGGCGTCGAGGTCCTCGGCGTCCGTGACGACCAGCTCCAGCTCCCCCTGCTGGTAACGCCACTCCCCGAAGCGCGCGGATTCGCCCGGGATGGCCCCATCCACCAGGCCCATGATGCGCGCCTGGGAGGGGGCGTTGAGGACCGCCGCCAGAGTTTCGTTGCGGCGGCGCAGGGCGAGGATCTCATCGCGCGTGGCCATGACGGGGCGCAGCGCGTCCTGCTGCCGCTCGAGCACCGCGGCGGCGGCGGTGGCGAGCCCGTCGATCTTCCAGAAGCGGGCTTCCTGCCAGACGGCGACGACGGCGAGGAGCAGGATGGCGGCCGCAGCGAGGGGGCGTTCGTTTGCCAGCAGCCAGTCCGCCGGGGCAACCGGGCTCGCCCAGGGTTCGGCGGCGTGTTCCGGTGGGAGGCGTTCGGCGGTGCCGTTCTGCGCGACCTGCTGGACGGCGTCGGGGACGCCCTGGCGGGTGAGGAAGGTGTCGAGCTGGTCGGCGTCGGGGCGATCGGGGAACCAGAAGGCGTCTCCGAGGACACCGTCCTGCCAGTGCTGCAGTTCGAAGCCGGCGCTGCAGGGCCGCAGACAGACGCCTTCATCGCGGCGCGGCAGGAAAACGGTCTCCGGGACGACGCGGAGGTCCTCCGCGGGCGGGGCGTCGCGGCCGGCGGGCGTGGTTCGGAACGCGGTCTGCGCTTCGGCGACGGCGTCCTCGTCCCAGAACCAGACCATGGCTGCGGCGCCGTGCCAGACGGTGTGGTGGCCGGTGCGGCGGAACGGGCTCCAGACGGGGAGCTGCAGTTCGACGGCGGCGCGGCGGCGGTTCTTCGGCACGTTGGCGAAGTCGTGGCGGCAGAACATGCAGAGGCCGCGACCGACGATCCAGTGGGCGTGCTGGGAGCGGACGGCGAGGCGTTCGACGCCGTCCCTTGTCTGGACGAAGTTGGGCTTCTTGGCGAAGCGGCGGCGCAGAGGTGCGAGGCGAGTGGCCAGCGTCATCTGGGGGGTCCGGACGCCGGAGTCAGGGCCGTGGTCTGCCAAGGCTGCGGGGCCGGGTGGGGGCTTGCTCGCCTGGGCTGTCCGTCGCTGGAACGTTGTGCCGAGCGACAAGTGGCCGGCATAGGCGGGAGTGCGTTGCAGCTTGTGGACGGCCCGCGCTCCGGCGTACGGCCAGGCCGACGTTCGCGACTGAAGGCTGCTCTGATTGTGCGGGCGGTTCGGCCAGCGCGCATTCTTCCACCCCGGGCAATGCGACCATCGCCTCCGGATGCATGGTGGTGGCGATTATACCTCCCGGGAGTGTGGGCGGCGGCGGAGACCCGGGGCGGGTGGCCCGGCGGGATTCGTCCGCTTTGCAGGACGAATTTCGCGTGTCCCGATCTGGGCCCGAACGGCTGCGGCCGAGCCGGATTCGTAACGGCCACCAGGGTCAGTCTCCGCCAGGCGGGACCTGCACGGCTGGCGTCTCAGGCACGAAAGACGGTGGGGGAAGCGGTCTCGACTGCGGGAGACGGACTCGTCGGCGTGCGCTCGAAGAAGCCCATGTCGTCTACCACCGTCGGGAAGGTCAGGAGGAGGCCGAACCCGGCGACCATGAAGGTCAGCTTCGAGTCCACTGCCTCTACTTTTCGGTCCAGCCCATCAATCTGGGGTCGAAGATCCAGACCGTGGACACCATGCCGGTCTTGCGCAACGCGTCGCTGACTTGCAGCGAATCGACCCATGGGCTGGCTCATGTTGGGTCCCTCCTCCGAGAATATCCAATCTGTCCCGATCCGACACGCTCGGGACACCGGGCTTGGCCCCGAGCCGGCGGAAGCCCGCTCGTCAGAGGATTGGAGAGCGAGGCACACCCCCTGTATGTCGGAAATTTCGGAAGGCGCCTGGACGGGCTCGCTTCGAGGCGCCACGTCGGGATACACACGAGGCGCCACGTCGGGACACACACGAGACTCGTCCTAAATCCGAGGGAGATGTGGGCGAAAACTTGCGCATGCTCGGAGGCGATTCCTCCACGCCTTGTAGGACGGGATTGTCGTGTGTTCCGATCTGGGACCGCGCGCTCCATGCCGGTTTGCCGTAACGCGTCGTTGAGCTGCAGCGTATCGACCATGGGTTGGCTCATGGTGGGGTCCCTTCTCCAAGGATAGCGAATGTGTCCAATGGCCGCATTGGAGCTACCGCCGGCGGGCGGCCGGTCGCCATTTCAGAACACTCGCAGAACACTCGGACACACGCCGTCTGTAGGAGATGTCGGAAAGTCGCGGACACGGCAGCGCCGGCGCGCCTCCCGTCCCGTCGTCAAGGGCTTGCACGGTCCCAGCGCGGGCGACCGCGAGCCGCGAGGGTCGCCCCTACGGTTCGTGCCGAATTCGTGCGCGGTCCGGGCGTCAGCGCATGGGCGCGGTGGACAGGTTGGTCAGGTGTCCGGTGGGGCTCGTCAGCAGGCTCATGGCCGAGATCGGCGCATTGGACTCGACGGCCAGGCGCCACTTGCCCACGCCGTCGCCGCGCGCGCCGCGCAGGTCCGCACCACCCTCTTCCAGTTGCTCCGCCGTGTAGGTGCGTGCCGCCCCCGGCGGTAGCGTCACCTGTACGGGGGCCACCCGGAGAGGCGCCGCTGTCGTCCCGGCCCGTGATGGTCACGCTGGCGGGCGCCGAGCCGGGATTGATGAGCCGCAGCGAACTCACCTGGGCGCGGTTGCTCCCGGGGTTGAGGAAGGCGATCCGATGACGTGTGTCCGCCACCGGCGCGGCGTCGTGCATGGAGGTGAGGAAGCCGTCGACGTAGCGGATATAACCGAGCACGTCGATCTCGACATCGCCGCTGAGGGCGAGACGCCAGTTCCCGGAGCCCGCCCCCACGCCGCCGCTCAGTCCCTTGGCCGCGTTGCCCCGCTCCAGGTCCTCGGAATTGAAGTGCGCCGTCTGCTCGGCGCCGAGGGCGAGCGTGACGTCGCCATGGGCCTGCCCCGCGTCGTCGACCGCGGTGATCGCCACCGAGCCGGCCCGGGTCTCCCGGTTCACGACACGCACAAAGCCCTCGCGACCGTCGGGGTCGGCCGACGGCGGGAAGAGCGGTACGGTGTGTGCGCCGCCGACGGGGGTCACTGGGCCGCTCGACAAGTTGGTGAGGTGTCCGACCGGGCTCTCGAGCAGGCTCATCACGTAAACGGGCTGCGCGGATTCCACGGTGAGGCGCCACTTGCCAAAGCCGTCGCCCAGTGCGCCCGTAGCCTCCGCCCCGGATTCCAGGTCCGCGGCGGTCGGCGCCCGCGCGGTGCCCGGCGGAAGGGTGAGCAGCACGTCGCGTCCAGGGGACTGGCCCTGGTCGTCGACCCCGCGCACCGTCACTTCGACGCTTTCGTCGCCATGGTTGACGAGGCGCAGGAGGCTGACCTGCGCGGTGTTGCTGCCCGGGTTGAAGATGGCGATCGCGCGGTCGTCCCCGGTTGCGTGCGCCAGGTCATGCAGTGCGGTGACGAAGCCGTCCGCGGTGCGGGCGTAGCCCAGCGCCTCGATGTCCAGGTTGCTCCCGAGGTCCAAGCGCCAGTCGCCGGCGCCCCCGCCGATGCCGTCGGCAAGACCCTTGGCGGGATTGCCGTGTTCGAGATCCTGCGAGTTGAAGTGCACGGTCTCGTCGGCGTCTACGGGGAGGGTCACGGGGTCGTAGCGCCGGCCCTCGTCGTCGGTGGCGCGGATGACCACCCTGCCGACCCGCGGCGAGTGGTTGATGACGCGGACGAACCCCTGGTAGACGGGGCTCGCGGCGGACGGGAACAGGGCGACTACCTGGCGCAGGGAGACGTGGAAGGCCAAGGTCTCGGTCGTGCCGTCGTCGCCGGTGCCGGTGACGGTGACCGTGGTTGGACCTTCCGCGTCGGCGAGCGTTACCCGAAGTTCGCCGTCGACGATGTCCGCCCGGAGGCCATCGGGGTCATCGCTCGCGACGGTGGCCTGCGCGCCCGGGCCCAGGGTCGCGTCGAAATAGCCGGACACCTCGAAGGTGGTCGCGCGTGTGTCCGGCCGCACCAGCAGCCGGACGGAGTCGACACCGACGTGCACGCCGCGCTCCCGCAGCGCGGGTACGTGTACGTTGAGCGACGCTTCGCTCAGGGGGTTGCCGGTCAGGGTGATCAGTCGCCGGCGTCGACGTTCGGGTTGTCGACCAGTGGTGAGAGGTCCGAGACCAGGTTGTCGGTGAGGTCCAGTCCTTCGAGTTTGCGGAGGGCGACCAGGGGAGTCAGGTCCGAGACGAGGTTCGAGCCGAGGAAGATGTCCGAGAGATCCCTGGCCGCCTCCAGGCCGGCCAGGTTCGAGACGCCGGCGTTGAAGGCCTGGAGGCTGGCCAGCTCAACCAGGGATTCCTGCGTGACCGGCTCGTCCACGTAGACGCGCGACCGCGCTACGGCTTGCGCGACCAGCCCGCGGAGCACGGGGTCGGCGAAGGCGACGGGTCGCCTGGGGATGTCGAAGGAGAACCGGAAGTGGAAGACCTTGACGCCCCACGACTCGAGGGTCGGGATGTGCTCGTTGATCGACGTTGCGTCCAGCGGGACGTTGAACAGAGCGAGGGCCAACCCGCCATCCAGATCCCAGATTTCCCGCCGCACGAGCGGACCGATGTCCGATACGTCGGTGTCCGACAGGTCCAGCGACCAGAGGCCGGAAAGCCCGGCCAACGGGGCGATGTCCGACAGGTCGTTGTCCGACAGGTTCAGCAACCGAAGACCGGGCAGGCCCCCTTGTCCAATGAGAAAGTGAGGGTGAAATCGTCCGATCCGTGAAGTTGCGGGGGTCGGATGTCCTTATGGCGATTCGAGGGATGATCGGGTCACTGCGGTGGCTGGTCAAGCGCCGGATTGGGCTTGGGAGCGTAGGCGTTCGGGCATGCGAGGTGGTCGGTGGCGGGTCAAGGGCGAGCGCGACGCGGGCACGGCGGCGGGGCTGGCGAAGCGGTGTTGCCTGGTGTCGGCGGCGGGTTCGGGCACGGCGTCGAGGCGTCGCGGTCGGCGCAGCGGACCCTTGACGCGCCTGACGGGAGAGTACCCTGGGAGGCAGGGATCGGCGGTCGTCGCGGCTGATCGGGGATGGGTGCCGAGCGGCGGGGAACATTCCTTCCCGGCGAGCCACCCGACCGCCGAACCCTGCCTCCCGGCGAGGGCGGGGGTTCGGGGGCTGGCCCCCGGCGCGGGGCTGCGGCACGGCGTTCGGAGTCGCGACGCTCATCCGGCGGCGCGCGCCGGGGCCATGCCGGCGGCAATGCGCAGGAACAGCGCGCGGCGCTCGGTCTGGACGCGGCGCGCGGCGTGGAGGTCGGTCTCCGCGGCGGCGGCCGCGTCGAGCAGGGCGAAGTCCATGCCCGGCTTGAGATACACCTGCGCGTTCGGGAGCGAGCGGAACCTGGCGTAGGGGGTCATGACGTCACGGGCGAGGTACTTGCGACGGACCTTGCCGGCGTCGTCGCGGTACTCCGTGGCGAACAGGCACGGCCGGTGGAAGTTGAGGAACGGCGACAGGGTGCCGTGGGCGAAGCGGCTCACGTCGGGCGCGAAGCGTTGCGGGATGTGGTCGTGACCGAACCACCTGCGCACGACGCTGGCGTTTTTGCCCTCGACGAGGGCGTTGTCGTTGGAGGTGCGGGCGCGGGACTTGGTGAACCGCTCGACGCGGAGCTTTTCGAGCAATTCGGCGACGCGGTGGTTGATGTACTCGCTGCCGTTGTCCGCGTGGAAGCCGAGGATGCGGAACGGGAACGACAGCAGCAGGCCTTCGAGCAGCGGCAGAAGGAAGCGCTCCGAGATGCCGGCCACGGCGCCGACAAACTCGTACTGGGTGACCTCGTCCACCAGGTTGATCAGGTAGAGGCCCTTGACGCCGTCGCGGTCCCCCTGGTGGACGGTGTCCACGCGCACGTGTCCCGGCCGGCCCTCGGGCTCCGGGGCCTGGCGCAGGCCGATGGCCACGGCCGTCCCCTGCGTCTTCGTCCACACGGTGCGCTTCGCGCGGTACGTCGCGGAGCCGCGCAGGTTGTAGACGTGGCCGTTGGAGATCGTCGCGAGGCGCTCGAAGCGCGGGTCGCCGAACACCTCGAACTGGCGCCGCAGGACCTCGCGCGTGGCCAGCCCGGACATCTGCCCGTAGGCCTCGTCGACCTCCGCCAGCAGCCGGATGTCCGCCGCCGTGTACTTGCGCGCGAACGGCCGCCCCCGGCTGCCGCCGCGGCGGTCCCGGACCGCGCCGGTCTCGCGCCACTGCCGGACCAGGCGCTCCGTCTGCTGAAGCGAGATGCCCGTCGCGGCGACGAGGAACTTGAGAACCACGCCCTTGTCGTGCTTGCCGAGATGCCGGTAGCCGAAGCGGTCCAGCGTGTCCCGGACGAAGCCGTAGGCCTCTTCGCGGTCCCGCGGTTGGAAGTCCACAGCCTCGTTGCCTTCGACGAAGGCGCAAAGCTGTCCGATTGTGCGTAGCCGCCGCGTCTGGATGTCCACGATCATCACCGAATGATGCGCCGGACACCCGCTTCACCCTCATTTCGCGTTGGAATCGCTGCTTCGCTTCACCCTCACTTCGCGTTGGACAGTTCGCAGGCCAGCCAACGGGGCGACGTCCGAGATATGGTTGTTGGTCAGATCCAGGATGGTGAGTGCGGCAACGCTGCTGAGCGGGCCGAGGTCGGACACGGCGTTGTCCTTGAGGGACAGGGACCAGAGGCCGAACAGGGCGCTCAGCGGCGACAGGTCCCGAACCCGGTTGTTGTCGAGACTCAACATCCGGAGTTGCCGGAACTCCGACACCGGGGACAGGTCCTCGATGCCAAGGCCCCCGATCCGCAGGCTCGAGAGTCCGCGCGACCGCTGCAAGGCGCTTACGTCTTGCAGGGTCAGCCGCGTGCGGCTGATGTCCAGCGAATCCAGCACGTGATCCGAGAGCGGCGACAAGTCGCGCACCTCGGTGCCACTCACATCGACTGATCCCAGGGCCGGCATCTCGCGCAACGGGGACAGGTCGGACACCGGATTGTCCCTGATGCCCAAAAACACGAGCTGCGCCAACCCCGATACGAGAGACAGATCCGTGATCCCGAGATTGACCGCGTTCAGGAATCGCAGGTTCGTCAACTCGGCCAGCGGCGAAACGTCCGAAATCTCGTGGTCCGGCCCGCCAATGGAGAGGAACTCCAGTTGGTGGAGGCTCCGTAGCGGCGAAAGGTCGGACGTGGGGTTGTAGGTCAGCCACAGATCCCGGAGACCGACCATGCCCTGCAGCGGGGTCAAGTCCGAGACCTGGTTGAGGTCAACGTGGAGTTCCGACAGCCGCGTCAGATCGGCGAGGGGCGACAGACTGGCAACTTCGTTGAACGACAGATCGAGTTGCCCCAGGTTGGTGGCCAGTTCCAATCCCGTGAGGTTCCGAATGTCCTCAAAGGACGCCATGAAAGTGGACAGCGTCGCGAGGTCCTCCTCCGTGATCGGCGCTCCCGCCGGCTTGCCCAAGGCGCGCTCCACGGCCGCCCGCAGGCCGGCGTCCCGGAACGGGGAGAGGTCCGTTACCTCGAGGTCCGCGTTGTCGCCGATCCCGTCGCCGTCCCGGTCCTCCCACTCCGTTGCATCGAACGGAAAGGGATCGTCCGCGTCGGTGACGCGGTCGTTGTCGTCGTCGGGGTCCGCGTGGTCGCCGAGACCGTCGCCGTCGAAATCCAGCCAATCGGCGGGATCGTCGGGGAAGCCGTCCGCCGCGTCCACGATGCCGTCGCCATCCGTGTCCGGTTTCGAGGCGCGATGCGCGGCTGCCTGAATAACGTACGAGGTCCAGGCTCCTGACGGCGTGCGCGCCGTCTGCTGCGTCGATCGGCACGCCACAGGGAACGCCTTCGCAGTTGGCGGCCGGGTCGGAGAACACGCCGTCGCGCACGCTCGCGCCGTACGACATGATCGTGCCCCAGCCCTCCCTGACGTATCGCCCCCGGGACCACCGGAACGCCCCGTGCGCCTCGCCCTGGCGGGCGGAGTGCGCGAGTCCCAGGTTGTGCCCCAGCTCGTGCGCCGCGCACAGGGCGGTGTAGGTCACCGTGCAAACCGCCAGGTCGATCTCGTCGCCGCGCCAGTAACCGCGGCGGGCGGCGCCGCCGAGCGAGCCGCAGCCTCCTGCGCGCGGACATCCGTCCGCCCCAAGGCCCACGTGGAAGCGGAAGTGCAGGTCGGCCCCGTGGCGCTCCATCAGCGCCGTGACCTCCTCCGGGGCGGGTCTGCCGGATCCGCCGAGTGCGACCTCGCTTGCCCCCACCATTCGCATCCGCACGTTGGCGCCGCTATCGCGGTACACGGCGCGGGTCACGGCCATGACGTGCTGGATGCGGGTGTAGGGGTAACCGCCATGGGCTGCCCGGAAGGCGGGGTTGTAGAGCGCGAGCACGTCGACGGTGGAGGCTCCCGGGGTTTCCGCGGGGTCTGTCCGGGAGGTGCCTGCCAGCGCCTCGTTGACGTCGCCTGTGCCGTCGCCGTCCGTGTCCGTGAGCATGTCGACGAACTCGATGCGCGCGCCATCCCCTCCTGCCACCGGCCACAGCGCGAGCGTTTCCGCGCGGCGCCATGCGTGCGCTCGGAGAGGGCTCCCGATCGGGAGGGAGGCCGGGACTTCCGCGACCCGCTCCCAGAGGAGCACGCCGATCGGCTCGTCGGCGTTCGGTCGGCCGAACGCCATGTTGCGCTGCTCCCCCGACCGTACGGTCCGGGGCGGCATCCCGCCCACGGATGGCGTCAGTGACTCTGTGCGGCCGTCCGGGATTGACGATGTCCCGCGCTTCAGATCCACCTGCGACAGCCGTACTTCGCCGCTCTCGGTCGCCCGGAAGCTCCGCACGCCGAACGTCAGTGTCAGTTGCCCGGATTGGCCCGGCGGCCCCGCCGTCCACTCCGCGCGGCAGGGACAATCGAACACGATGTCGCGGGGATCGTCGGCCATGGTCGGGCCGGCGAGGACGGCGAGCAGGGGCCACCACAGGCCCGGCCGGCGCGGCCCTGGGGTGGCTGTCCCATGCCGGCCCGCTGGGGTGGCTGTCCCATGCCGGCCCGGGATGGCTGTCCCATGCCGGCCGCGCCAGAGGCCCAGCCGCGGCGCGCCCCCGGGATGGCCGTCCGACGGCCGCTCTTGCTCCTCACCTGGACGCCTCTCGCCCGCTCAGGGTGCACCCCGTTCGTCCCATTCCTCGGGGAGGATGTAGTCCGGCTCGCTGAAGTCGAAACCGGCCATCATGCTGGCCGTCGGCAGCAGCCATCCGAACCGGTCGCCGCCCGTCAGTTCGTACGGGCCCTCGGGCGTGTCGATGTAGGCAAAGACGTGGGCGGGACCGACGGTGACGACGAAGCGGCAGCTTGGCCACCGCAGTCTCCGCGACCGCCTCCCAGAGCGGTGTGTCCGGCGCCGGCGCAGGACTCGCGGGATCCGACACGCTTGCCGGTGGGCGCTGCTGGGTCGCCGGCGGCGTGTCCTCCCCTACCTCGTCCGGCGGGGCGGTGCGTTCGCCGTACAGCACGACCAGCGTCACCGTCGCCACCAGCACGGCTACGGCAAGCAGGGAGCGTGCAATGTGTCGAGGAGTTGCCACCCAATCTCACCCGGACGACTGTTTCCGGCCCCGGTACCGCAGTTTGGCCCTACGCACGTCGAAACGGCAAATCAAAACTGCGGGCACGCGAGGGGGCTCGGGGACGATGTCGCACCGTGCCGGTGCCGGCGGCCGAGGGTGGCTTCGAGACTGCGTTGCCACGCGACTGGCGGGGCGCCAGTTCGTCGACCTGGAAGACAGACCGCATCGCTGGCGGCACGGGAAGCTTGCCGGGCGGCGCCGCAGTGGAGGTTACGGGGTAACGGCCGTCCCTGGGTCCACGACGGCGGGGCCGGCCGGCGTCCGAACGTCCGGGACAGTCACGGACGTTCCCGGGGGCAGGTACAGGGCAATCGGCTGAAGCATGGTTTGGGGCATCGGTTCGGGCGCCGAGGCGTTCGCATGCAGCACGCCGATCACGCCGACGACCGCCGCGAACAGCGCCACGACCAGCCCGAGCCCGAACCTGAACTGGCCGGCCAGGGCGTCGAGCCGTGCCTCCACCTGCTGGAATCGGGCGTCTACCTGCTGGAATCGGGCGTCCATCTGTGCACGCATGCCGTCGAACCCGGTATCGAGCTCGCGCCGCACTGCGACGTGGTCACCGAACTCCGCGCCAAGCGTGCGCGCCAGCCCCTCGGCCTGCTCCTGTTCCATCCGCCGCAACGCGTCGGCCACCTGCAACGTGTCTATCACCGGCTGGATCAAAGCCCTTGTTCCTCCGTCAGAATAGCGATTCTCGCGCTGCAGGGCATCCGTTCCCGGAGCCGCGTAGGACGACGTTGAGCACTGGACTGCTGGGGCGGAAACTCCCAAGGAAGTACCGAGTATGGAGCGTCCCAAAACGCCGTCGCGTGCCAACGGATGGATTTTTCCCGTCCCCCGACGTCGTCCTGCCGCCGACCGGTTGCCGGAAGGCGTATACGGAGAATCCACCAAGGATGTCCTTCGGGAAGACAAGGTCCGTGCACGGATTAGCCAGTTCTACAACGCCACCTCGCCAGAACGCCGATCCTCTGGCATCACCCGCTACGTCGTCGCACCAAACGCCACGCGGCACGGTGTCTACAAAGCCGAATCGGGCGCCCCCGATCACGGTGTCCAACAAGAGGACAGCGTCTAACGGTCGGCGGCACTGATTTGGTCAGCCAGTGGCGCGGACACCTCGCCCAGGCGCCGCTGCTCGAACGCCTCTCGGAGCAACCGATCGACCCTGCTCTCGTTCGGAATCTTCCAGTTCTGCGCAACGTCCTCTTCAGACGCGATGAAGTTCATCAGCCACGACACGAACATCACCAGACCGATCGCGACCAGGACAATCCTCGATTCCTCAAAAAAGGCTCATGCTCCTCCCAGAATTCGAGCGCCACCGGTGGAACCCACCGCGCTATCGCGAGATCCACCACCCATGCGGTCGCGACTAACATCCATCCCAGGATCGCGCAGAAAAACGGGTAGGCATACGCCGGCGTGGTCGCCGCAGTCTGTTTGAAATGGTGCGTGCGGGTCAGGACCCAGTAACCTGCCAACACGGGGACGACGACTGCGAGGCTGAAGCTCATGCTCGCCCTCCCCCCGCTGCCGCCCCGGCCAGCACCCGGCCCCTGCGCACAGCCCTGGCGTCGGACTCCTCCATCCCCGGCATCTCCTCGTCTCTCATGCTTCCCGACCGCACCGTCCAATCTCTCCCGCTGACTCGAACCCGGGGTCCCCGTTTGTCCAAAGCAGAAATGTCCCCTCGGCCGGTTCGAGTCGCCTGCGAAATGGGAGAAGGCCTGCGGCGAGGGGCTTGGGGCACATAGCGTTTTCCGCGGGCTTGCCACGGGCGCGATCCCCGCACAATCGAAGGCGCCGGTGCGGAGGCGGTGGAACACGCGGCGCCGAACCGAAGGAGAATCCATGCCGCCGTCGGGGTCCCGTGCGCTCAGCCAGCGGCGAGGTTACGGGGTAGCGTCCGTCCCTGGGTCCACGAAGGCGGAACGGGCCGGCATCCGAACGTCCGGGACAGTCACGGACGTTCCCGGTGGCAGATACAGGGCAACCGGCTGAGGCGCCGGTTGCGGCATCGTTTGGGACATCGGCTGGGGCGCCAGAGCATTCGCATGCAGCACGCCGATCACGCCGACGACCGCCGCGAACAGCGCCACGACCATCCCGAGTCCGAACCTGAACTGGCCGGCCAGGGCGTCGAGCCGTGCCTCCACCTGCTGGAATCGGGCGTCTACCTGCTGGAAGCGGGCGTCTACCTGCTGGAAGCGGACGTCCATCTGTGCACGCATGCCGTCGAACCCGGTATCGAGCTCGCGCCGCACTGCGACGTGCTCACCGAGCTCCGCGCCAAGCGTGCGCGCCAGCCCCTCGGCCTGCTCCTGTTCCATCCCGGTCCGCCGCAACGCGTCGGCCACCTGCAATGTGTCTATCACCGGCTGGCTCAAAGCCCTTGTCCCTCCGTCAGAATAGCGGTTCTCGCGCTCTGGGGCATCCGGCCCGAGCAGCGCCTCTGACGGGAGATTCTGCGGCACGTGTCGCCGATCGGTCTGTAGGCCGACGTCAACGAGGCGCGTAGGCGATCCGCCCGCGGGGGCTTGTGCGAGGGGGAGTTGGCGCGCAGCCCCAAATGGAGGCTACGGGTCGGCGGCGCGCCCGGGGGTCGCGGCGGCGGAACGGGCCGGCGTCCGAACATCCGGGACAGTCACGGACGTTCCCGGTGGCAGATACAGGGCAATCGGCTGAGGCGCCGGTTGCGGCATCGCTTGAGGCATCGGCTGGGGCGTCGGAGCGTTCGCGTGCAGCACGCCGATCACGCCGACGACCGCCGCGAACAGCGCCACGACCAACCCGAGTCCGAACCTGAACTGGCCGGCCAGGGCGTTTATCTGTGCACGTATGCCGTCGAATCCGGCGTCGAGTTCGCGCCGCACCGCGACGTGCTCACCGAGTTCCGCGCCGAGCGTGCGCGCGAGCCCCTCGGCCTGCTCCTGCTCCATTCCGGTCCGCCGCAACGCGTCGGCCACCTGCAACGTGTCTATCACTGGCTGGCTCAAAGCCCTTGTCCCTCCGTCAGAATACCGATTCTCGCGCTCTGGGGCATCCGGCCCCGGAACGGCGGCCTTTGAGGAGAGATTCTGCGGCGCTTGTCGCCGCCCGATCTGTAGGCCGACGTCAACGAGCCGCGTAGGCGATCCGCCCGCGGGGGCTTGTGCGAGGGGGAGTTGGCGCGCAGCTCCAAATGGAGGCTACGGGTTGGCGGCGCCCCCGGGGGTCGCGGCGGGGGAACGGGCCGGCGTCCTAACGTCCGGGACAGTCACGGACGTTCCCGGCGGCAGATACAGGGCAATCGGCTGAGGCGCCGGTTGCGGCATCGCTTGAGGCATCGGCTGGGGCGTCGGAGCGTTCGCGTGCAGCACGCCGATCACGCCGACGACCGCCGCGAACAGCGCCACGACCAGCCCGAGTCCGAACCTGAACTGGCCGGCCAGGGCGTCCATCCGCGCCTCCATCCGCGCCTCCATCCGATCGAACCGGGCATCCACCTGCTCGAACCGGGCGTCGACCTCCGCAAACCGGACGTCTACTTCCGCAAACCGGGCGTCCATCTGTGCACGTATGCCGTCGAATCCGGCATGGAACTCGCCCCGCACCGCGACGTGCTCTCCGAGTTCCGCGCCGAGCGTGCGCGCCAGCCCCTCGGCCTGCTCCTGCTCCATTCCGGTCCGCCGCAACGCGTCGGCCACCTGCAACGTGTCTATCACCGGCTGGCTCAAAGCCCTTGTCCCTCCGTCAGAATAGCGGTTCTCGCGCTGTGGGGCATCCGTTCCCGGAGCCGCGGCCTCTGACGGGAGATTCTGCGGCACGTGTCACTGCTCGGTCTGTAGGCGGACTTCCAGGAGGGCCGTAGGCGATCCGCCATGCGGGGATCGCTCTGTCTGTGTGCTTGCGCCAACCGGGCGGTGATACCCGGATCTGGATGCAGCTCGGTCTCAATGGAGAAGTGCGGGCGCGGGGCGGTCATGCGAGTGCCGAGGCCGGGGTGTGCCTCCTCCTACGGGGCCATGACGGGTGCCGGTCGCCGGGATGGCCTACTCGAGCAGCGCCGTCCGCGGGCGGCGCAGCGGCTGGCGGTGCTCCTCGACTGGCTCGGTGTACCAGTACTCCTTGCGCCACGGAGCGGTGTCGGAGCTGGGCGTGAGCGTCAGGCCGACCGTTTCCCGCATGCGGGCGCCGGTGCTCCAGAGGGACAGCCGCAGGGCGATCGACGGTCGGGTGAAGACGAAGTCCGCGTCGAGGGTCGGGCGGCGGCCCGTGAGGTCCGCGACGCGTTCGAGGTTGGCGACGGGACGTTCCTCCCGCTCGGCGAGCAGTTCCGACAAGGCACTCTCTTCTACCCCGAGCAACGCGGCCATCACCTCGGGGCGCATGGTGTTGAAGTTGTAGCCGGGGGCGATGCGGGCGGTGAGCAGCGGGCGCAGGCGGCGCCACCGGGCGGGGGCGAGGGCGGCGTCGAGGCCGAGCACGCGGTGCAGTTCCGCGGGGGTTGCGAGGAACCAGTTGGCCGGCGGCGGGCGGTTGCCGCGGGCGTAGTCGATGCGCTCAGCGCCGTTCAGGGAGAGGGTGTCGTCGAGGTCGCTGTAGTCGCGGATGCGGGGGACGATCCAGGCGACGTCCCGGCGCGGGATGCCGACGCGGCGCAGGACAGCGGCGAACTGCGGGTCGCCGGGGAGGTTGACGGAGGCGAGGCCGTTCTCTTCCTGCAGGGCGAAGCGGATCCTGCCGAGGCCGGTATGGGGTTCGCCGCCGAGGGTGAGCTCGCCGTCGCCGCGGCTCGGTGGCGGATTTTCGCCTGGCGGGGTGAAACGTTGCGGCGTCTCCAGAATCAGGCCACGGTGGCTCATGCGGCCGGTGGCGAGGAGGTAGAGGAGCGTGGCCTCGGTGCTGCGGCGGTCGAGTTCGTCCTGCAGGCCGTCGCGGGCGGCGATGGCGCGTTCGACGTCGGTTTCGACGACGTTGGCGATATAGGCGGCGACGACAGCCAGGGCGGCCAGCGTCCAGAGGGTGGCTACGAGGATGAAGCCCGCGGGATGACGGCGCGGGCGGGCGGGGGGGTGGATGGGGTGGATGGGGGGGTGGATGGGGACACACGCGAACCTGGTCCTGCACGGCCCCCGCGTCCAGAACGAAACTTGCGTGCGTCCTCGTCCATCCCCGCGTCGTTTTCCTCCTTTTATGGAAGACGCGCCAAGGGAACGAAGTGACCGCCGGTGCAGCTTCCATGCAAGGACG
Organism: Candidatus Azotimanducaceae bacterium; assembly: GCA_965248075.1. Lineage (GTDB taxonomy): Bacteria > Pseudomonadota > Gammaproteobacteria > Pseudomonadales > Azotimanducaceae > VXNE01. Next base: position 426,308 of record CBDFIL010000003.1, read on the forward strand.
GCGTGGCTGGGCCGGAGGCGCGCCGGTGCGTAGCGAGCTTGCGAGCGAGTGCCGGACCGGCTATGGGGCGCTACAGGGCACCCCCGTGTAGGACGGGTTTCGCGTGTGTCGCATTCTGGCAGCGCGCGTCCTCGTCCATCCTCGCGTCGGTTTCCTCCTACACGGCGCCCCCGTGTAGGACGGAATTCGCGTGTGTCGCATTCTGGCAGCGCGCATTCTGGCAGCGGCGGCGGGAGCGGTCCGGAGTGGCTGCGGCGCGCGTCCGGGGTCATCGCAGCGCCTCTTCGGTCAGGAGCGGTTGCGGGGTGGCTTCGACGCGGGCAAGCCAGATGGGGCCGCGGTCCGCCTCGCGCAGTCGCACGAAGGAGGGGGTCCACTCCCCTGCCGCCGCTTCCACCGGCCAGCGGGCGTGCCAGCGGAAGGCCGAGTCCGCGTATTCGAAGACGCGGCGCGCGCCGTCGCCGGGGAGGACGGCCCGCCCAGGGCCGCCGTTCTCCGCGTAGACGACGGTGGCGTCATCCGGACCGCCGATGCTCCAGCGGGCGGTCACCGGCATGCCGGGTTCCGCCTCCAGCGGAGCCAGCGTGATGCCCTGGAAGGTCCGGGCGTTGCCGACGAAGCGTCGCGCCTCGACGCCGTACGGGGTCATACCGCGTACGGTCGAGGCGAACCAGTGACGGCGCAGTTCCGCCAGGGAGAGCTCGGCGTGTGTCCGCTTCACGACCTGGTATTTGCCGGCGAAGAAGCCCACGCCCTGCAGCAGGAGCGTGCCGAGCAGCGCCACCAGCACCATGACGACGAGCATCTCGAGCAGGGTGAGGCCGGCCGAGACGCCGACACACGCGAATTTCGTCCTACAGACGATCGGCCTGTTTTCCCACGGCCTGCGTAGGACGAAATCGCGTGTGTCGCCAACTTTTCGCATCAGAAGAGCCCGCCCGGGGGCGCGAAGCCGCGCACCTTCTCGAAGCCGACCTGGCGCATGCGCCAGGTGCCGAGGCGGCGCCCGTCCTCCGTGACCTCGAATTCGAACTCGTAGAGGCCGACCTCGAAGTCCCCGAGGACACCGAGGGTGTTCTGTCCCTGGCGCACCGGCTCGACGGGCCGCGCGGTCCAGGCGACCGCGAAGCCGTCCACGTCGAAGCGCCCGGCGTCGCTCCGGCGGGGATCGATCGCGGCGAGGCGCTCCATGGCGTGGCGCACGACGGGAGCCTCGCGGGAGACGTCCTGGACGCGGAGGAGCGAGATCAGGTTGGTGTTGAAAAGCGCGTAGAGGGCCATGCCGGCCGCCGCGAACAGGACCAGAGCGACGATGGCTTCGAGCAGGGCGAAACCGCGCGCGGCCCTGCGCTGCCGGTCAGGAGCCGCCATCGACCTCGGCGCGGCAGTACGGCGGCGCGAGGTTCGTGCGCACCACCGGCGTCCCCTGATGCAGCAGCGTGAGTTCGCCGCCGAGGCAGAATCCGTTCGCCCGCACGACGAGCGGCCGGTCGAGGCGGAAGCTCCAGGCTGGCGGCAGGTCGATCGGGCGGACCTCGTAGTCCGGGTACGCGGCGGCCGCGTCGACGTCCGGCTCCCCGGCGAACACCACGTAGGCGCGACCGCGCGCCAGGGCGTCCCGGCCGAGCCCCTCGAACTGGTCGAGGATGTAGTCGCGCTCGGTCGCGGCCGAGACGCTCGAGAACAGACGTTGCAGGTTCGGAGCGACGAGCGCGGTGAGCAGGCCGAGCAACGCCAGCACCACCATCAGCTCCAGCAGGGTGAAGCCGGCGGCGACGGAGGTCGACCGGCGCGACGCGCCTGCACGATGTTCCGCAAATGGCCCCATGGTCCGTGGGTCTGTCGCTCCTCGGCCCGACCGCGTCAGACCGTGCAGTCGCACGCCGTGAAGCGCCCCATGCCCCTGTACCTCGGCCGGATTCGTGGCCGGGTTGGTGGCCGGACAGTACACCAACGGGTGCGCCGCCGCGACCGGGCCGCGTGGAGGCTTCGGAGGGTCATCGGACGGGGCCGGCCAGCCCCAGATCGTGACCGAGCGATCGGCGCGAAACCGCGTGCAACATCGACCCGACGGCGAGCAAAAGCCCTTCCGCCCGCTTCCCGGCGGACCGCATCGTGGTATCGTCCGTTCGATCGAAACGTCCTGCGGCAAGGAGGGTCGACATGGCGAGCGACTCCATCCCGGATTATGCCACGCACGAGGACATCCGGCGGCTGGAAGGTTACATTCAGCGCCTCGAACAGCGCCTGGAAGACAAGCTGGACAGACTCGACAACCGCATGTGGATGTTCATGGGCACGATCCTGATCTTCGCCCTGGGCATCGTCGTCAAGGAGGCGATGTAGGGGACGGGCTTGTCCCGTCCCGCCCCCAATTGTCCGCCAAACCCGGAGCGGGCACCCACCGCATTTGTTCCATGCAACGCGCCGCCGCGATCGGCCGCTCGGCCGCTCGGGCGCGCAAGGCTCCCGCGGGCCTTTCCTACCCGTCCGCTTGCCGCGCCAGGTAGCCGATGTCCGCGTTGTCGCCCTCCCCGCCCGGTTCCGAATCCGCACCCAGGGAATAGAGCGCGTACCCCTGCAGGTTGTCCGCGGGGAACTCGTAGCGATACGGCGCACGCCACGGATCGAGGGGCAGTTCGTCGTCGAGGTAGGGACCGTCCCAGTAGTCCCCCGCCTCCGGGGGCGGTGACATCAGCGCCGGGAGACCCTGCGAGGTGGTCGGGAACTTGCCGACGTCCAGCCGATAGACCAGCAGTGCGCCGCGCAGCATCTTCACCTGGGTGTCCGCGGTGCGCACCTTCGCGCTCTCCGCGCTGCGGAGCAGCCGCGGCCCCACCAGGCCCGCGAGCAGCCCGAGGATGACGAGCACGACCATCAGTTCGATGAGGTTGAAGCCGCGCTGCCTGGCGCGACGGCGCCGGCGGACGGCGCACCGGGGCACGGCGTCCATTGTCTGTTCAGAGCACGAGTTCATTGACGCTCGTTATCGCAAGAATCAGTCCGATCATTATGGTACCGAGCAGCGCACCGATCGTCAGCACCGCGAGCGGCTCGATGAGCGTCAGCACACGTTTCATGCGCCGCGTACCGTTCTCCTCGTAGAGCGCGCCGAGCGCCCGCATCATCTCGGCGAGCTGGCCGGAGCGCTCGCCCACGCGGATGAGGTTGTAGCCGGTCGGCGTCAGCGCATCCTGTTTCTCCAGCGCCTCCGACAGCGCCGTGCCGGCGCGCACGTCGTTGACGGCGCGTTCCAGGAGGATCTTGCGCCGGGACATGCGCACGCCCCGCGAGGCGAGACCGAGCGCGTCCATCAACTCCACGCGGCTCGCGAGCATGGCGCTCATCACGGACGCCCACTTGGCGGTGTCCACCTCCGACAGCCAGTCGCGCAGGAGGGGCAGCGTGCCCACCACGTCCATCAGGCGCTGCCGTACGGTGCTGCGTTGCAGGAGCACCGCCGCCAGCGTGGCCACGGCCGCCACGGTACCCGCGAGCAGCCACATGTTGGCGTTGAACCACACCCCGAGGCGCAGCACGAACTCCGCGAGCAGCGGCAGGTCGGCGGCGTCGTCGAGCAGGTTCGAAAACTGCGGCACGACGAACACGAACACGAACAGGACCGCCGTCACGCCGGCCACCACCAGGATCGCCGGGTAGGTGAGCGCGCCGCGGATGTCCGCGGCGACGCGCTGGTCGTACTCCATCTGGTTGACCGCCTGGCGCAGTGCCTGCGGCAGTCGCCCGCTCATCTCGCCGGCTTCCACGAGTTGGTGGACGTAGTCGGGCAGCGGCAGGTCGCTGGCGGCGACGGCATCCAGGAAGCGCTCGCCGCGCAGGAGGTGCTTCGCGATGGTATCGAACGCCGCGACGAGCGCCGGATGGTGGCTGCCGTGACTCTGCGCGAGGACGGCATCGCCCAGCGAAACGCCCGACTCGAGCAACGTCGCGAGTTCGTGAAAGGCGATGACGACGTCTCCGCCGCGCAACCGTCGGCGGCGCAGGCCGGGCGTCCTGCCGCGCGTCTCGGTGACCTCCACCACCGTCTGGCCGTTGGCCGCGAGGCGGCGGACGACGTCGGACGCGGACGCCGCATCGACCTGGCCCCGGGAGGCATGACCGTTGGCGTCGACGACTTCGTAATCGAATGCCGGCATGGCCCGCGAAATCAGCCCGTCTCGGCGCCCGTGAGTGTCAGCCGGGAGACTTCTTCCACCGTGGTCCGGCCCTGGGAAGCCTTGATGAGTCCGTCCTGCAGGAGGGTGCGGTGGCCCTGCTCCTGGTGGGCGAACCGTTTCAGGTCGTTGAGGTTGGCGCTGCCGACGATCATGTTCTGCAGTTCGTCCGACATCGGCACCAGTTCGTAGATGCCCATGCGACCGCGGTAGCCAGTGTGCTGGCAGGCGTCGCAGCCTTCCACACGCAGCCAGTTGTCGCCGACGATCGCGGCCGGGACCCCTGCCAGGTGTTCCGCGGCGAGGGCCGGCGCGGCGATCGGCCGGGCGCAGTGCGTGCACGCCCGGCGCACGAGGCGCTGCGCCTGTACGCCGCGGGTCGGAGCCGCGACGAGGAACGGTTCCACGCCCATGTCCACGAGGCGGGTGAAGCTCGACACGGCATCGTTGGTGTGGACCGTGGAGAGCACCACGTGACCGGTGAGCGCGGAGCGGATGGCGATCTCGGCGGTTTCGAGGTCCCGAATCTCACCGATCATGATGACGTCCGGATCCTGGCGCAGGATCGCGCGCAGCGCCCGGGCGAACGTGTAGCCGATCTCCGCGTGTGTCTGGATCTGCGTGATGCGCGGCATCTGGTACTCGACCGGATCCTCCACCGTGATGATCTTCTTGACGCCGTCGTCGATCTCCTGGAGGGCTCCGGCGAGCGTCGTGGACTTGCCCGAACCGGTCGGACCGGTGACGAGCACGATGCCGTTGCTGGCCCGCAGCCAAGCGCGGAAGAGCTCCAGGTGATCCGCCTCCATGCCGAGGTTGGCCAGCATCAGGTCGTCCCGCTCCTTGGCCAGCAGGCGCAGCACGATCGACTCGCCGAACGCGCAGGGGACGGTGGAGACGCGGATGTCCATCTCCTTGCCGGAGATGCGATCGGTGATGCGCCCGTCCTGCGGCAGCCGGCGTTCGGCGATGTCGATGCCGGAGACGAGCTTGATGCGGGATGCCACGGCCGGGAAACGCTCGATGGGCTGGGTCAGGCGGGCGTGCAGCACGCCGTCCACGCGCATCCGCACGACGAAGCTCTCCTCGGCGGGTTCCACGTGGATGTCCGATGCCTCGAGGTCGACCGCCTGGGAGAGCAGGTTGTTGACCAGTTCGATGACCGGCGCTTCCTCCGCCATCTCGCGCAGTTGCTTCGCGTTGTCCTCGGAGAACAGGCTCTCGATGGCCCGCTCCTTGCGGACGAAGTCGAGCAGGCGATCGATCTGGTGGTTGGCCGCGAGGTAGAAGGTCACGCGGCGCCCCGGGTAGAAGTAGGCGAGGGTCTCGAGCAGTGCGCGGTCCCGGATGTCGCGGGCGATGCAGCAGAGCGCGCCGTCGCGATCCCACAGGAGTGCGCTGTGGTCCAGGAACCAGTCGAGCTTGATCGGCGACTCGGACAGGAAGCGATAAACCGTGGGGTTCTCGGGGAGCTCCGCGGCGTCGCGCAGGTAGACGGCGTCCTGCTGCTCCGCGAGGGTCCGTAGCAGCACATCCTCCGAGAGGGCCCCGGTACGCACCAGCAACGCACCGAGCTTGCCGCCGACGGACTGCTGAATCTGCAGGGCGCGGGCGACATCGTCGGGTTGGACCGCCTTGCGCGCGACGAGCAGTTCGCCGAGTCGTTTCGGGGTGTCGCCCGGCGGCGGGGACACGGAGTCCGGCGCCTGGGGTTCCGCGCCCTGCTCCCGCTGCTCCTGCGCCTGTTGCGCTTCGGCCATGGTGCTTCCGTTTCGCCGTTGCGGCGGTCTTGCCGGTTCGCGGTCGCGGGGCGGGGATGGAGCCGTCGGACGGCCCGCGAGCGGCGCACGCCGATTGATCGCGTATTTTCGCACACTCCCGCGTGGGGTGGGCCAGGGGCTTGCGTCGTAGAACGGAACGGTAGTGACGTTCCTCGACGCAAGCCCATAGAGAGGTGGGGGGCTGGGGCCAGACCCCGAGCGCAAGCGAGGAGTTTGGCGGCGCTGGCCCGCCAGGGCCGACCCGGCTCGGGGCGTTGCAGGGGTTCGCCGTTGGTGCCCAGGGTGGGACTCGAACCCACACGCCCGCGAGGACACAGGAACCTAAATCCTGCTTGTCTACCAGTTCCAACACCTGGGCGGCGGCGGTCGTCGGCATTGTACGACCGTTGGCGGCAGAGCAGGCGCTGGAGACGTTGACGTTGTCGGCGGCTGTGCAACAGATTGCGGCCATGCGGAAACGCTTCGCGGCGCGGGACGCCGGCGGGCCGTCGGGCCGTCAGTGATAAGAGAAGTTCCGGCCGAAGTCCGGGATGCTGCCCGCCCTGACCGTCATCCGCCCACTGGTCCAGCCGGTCGTCCTCCCAGTTTAGAGCGCAGAGCTTGAGATACTCGAGGACGACCTCTCGCTCCCCCCGTTCGAGCAGTTCGCTCGCCAGTTGCATGTCAAGGCGATGGCAAACAACGGGGTCAAGGACGGCCAGGCCGCCAGCCGCCCCGCGGCGACGAGATATTTGCCCGCCGCTTGCGGATCGTCCTCAGCCAACGCGATCCGGCCGAGCATCAGATTGGCCCGATACTCCGGTTCGAGGCTCCAGAACGCCCCGCCGCCGGCCAGCGCCTCGGCCGCGTACTCGCGCGCCTTGTCGAAGCGCCCCGCCACGAACGCGGCATGCATGGCGGAGGTCAGACGCGGCATTCCGTAAGAGCCGTAGCGCAGTTCTCCGGCTCGCTCGAAGTTCGACAGGGCCTCGGAGGCGACCGCCTGGTCCGGGGGCCCCTGGCCGCGCTGCGCCATCCGCATGCGGAGCGCCCCAAGGCTGGACGCCCACCTGGCGTTGCCGGGGTCGATCTCCTGTGCCCTCTCCAGCAACGAGACGGCGAGTTCGAGGTCTGGGCCCCTGTCGAGAAATGCCGCCGCGTTGCCGAGCAGCCCCGTATCGCGCGGCGCCGCTTCCAGATGCTCCATCCAGATTTCCTTGACGCGGGCGTACCCCTCGGGATTGCGCTCGGGATCGATGCTCCCGTACCTCATCATGAGCAGCGGACTCCGCGGGGCGTTGCGCACCAACCAGGCCACGTGCCCGCCGTGCGAGCGCGCCTTCGCGGCATCCCCCGGGCTCTGCTGGCGGTAGTAGCCGATCAAGGTCGCCCGCGCCACCTCGTCGCCGGGGTCGTCCTGCAGACGGTCCTCGAGCGCTTGCGCCTCTTCGGCCGAAAGACCCTCCCCCTGCATGGCATGGCGGAAAGCGTCCATCCCTGCGCCTTTCGGCACCATCGACCAGCAGCCCAGGAGGCAGCAGCAGGCCACGATCGAGACCGTGAAGCGCCCGAGCCGGGCCGCCAGCCCGATCGGGCTCATGTTCGTGTCGCGCAGCCGCGCCGAGTTCGGCGCATGCAGTCTTTTGTTAGGTGGTGGCACCACGGCTCCGACGCTCCGACATCGACCCTTCGTTCACTACGGGCAGACCATACCAGCTTGCGCGCTGGCTGAATCGGCGGTCTCCGCCCGCTCCGGACCGCCGGTCTTCGATCTGGAGCGAGTTCTGCGGGCTCCTGCAGGACAAGGGGTCGGCCGTCGTTGCCCGAACGAGCCCCGTGGCGCACGGCGCTTGCAAACGGCCACACTCGGACTACGCTTCGCGAACCTTCGCCCGGGTGGTGAAACAGGTAGACACAAGGGACTTAAAATCCCTCGGAGGCAACTCCGTGCCGGTTCGATTCCGGCCCCGGGCACCAGCATTCCGCTGGCAACTCACCAGACCTGCATGGAACAAATCGTAGGGGCGACGCTTGTCGTCGCCCGTGTCGAGCCCGTACATGAATTCGGAACGGGACGGGACAAGCCCGTCCCCTCGCATGGAACAAATTTCCAAGTGATTGAATTTTTTGGACGTCACGTGGCGGGCACGAGGGCCAGGTCGAAGCGTCTGGCCTGGCGCTGAAGGTGCTTGATCGTGCGGTCGCGGCGTTCTTCTTCCCATGTGGCCAGGTCGCGTGCGACGTACTCCTCGCCGCGCGTGAGCATCGCGTAGATCAGGCGTGCCAACTGGTGCGCGGTGGCCTTCACGGCCTTGGCGGTGTCCATACGCGCCAGGCGCCGGCGGTGCATGGCGCCGATCGCGCTCCTGTCGCTGCGGGCCGTGGTGGCCGCCATGCGTAGCGCCTGGCCGAGGCGGTTCGAGCGTCGCCGCTGTTTGCCCTTCAGGCGCTTGTCGCCACTGATGCAAGTGCCCGGCGCGAGCGCCAGCCAAGAGCAGAAGTGCTTCACGGAAGGGAAGCGGGACAGGTCTGCCCCGACCTCCGCGGCGACGCTCAACGCCGTCTCGACGCCGATGGTCGGGATGGCCAGCAGGTCCACGCCCAGCATGCGCTGCAGCCGCCGACGTAGCGCGCGGTCGCGGCCCTTGCGCGAGCGCTTGTCTTCCGGCGGGTCGCCGGCGTCGTCCCGCGCCAGCCTGTCCAGTTCGCCGTTGATGCGCGCCGCGCACGCCGCGATCTGCCCCTGCAGGGCGTCGTGGCGCTCCAGCGCCTGCTCCAGCGCGAACAGGTGCTCGTCGCGCCAAGTGCCGCGCAGGCTGCGCGCGATGGTCGCCGCGGCCGCCTTGCAGCGGCCGTCGCGCAAGCCGGCCAGCACGGCGCCGTCGCGCTCGCCCGCAACGATGGCGCGCACGATCAGCTGGCCCGTCTTGCCCATGATGTCGCTCAACACGTTGTCCAACTGCACGTTCATCTGCGTCAGCGCCTTGTGGATGTGCTGCACCGCCCGCGAGCGCTGTCCGACCCCCCTTGCGGGAGCGCCCCCAGTGGTGCGTGAACCCCAACAGCGCACAGCTCCGCTCGCGCTGCGTGCCGCCCGGCCCTCGCCGGGTCGGGCTGCGGAAGTCCACCAGCCGAGTCTTCGCCGGGTGCAGGCGCAGTCCGTATTTCCCGAACCGCTGCCCGAGCACCGCCAGCACCCGCCGCGCATCCGCTTCCCGCTCGAACGCTAACACCGCGTCGTCCGCGAAACGCACCGCAAGGGCACGCCCGCGCAGGCGCGGCTTCACCTCATGCTCGAACCACAGGTCCAGAACATGGTGCAGGTAGAGATTGCTCAGCAGCGGCGAGATCACCCCGCCTTGCGGCGTACCCCGCTCGGGGTAGTGCACCGCGCCGTCCTCCATGACCCCGGCCTTCAACCACTTGCCGATCGCGCGTCGGATCACTCCGTCGCGCACCCGTCGGCCCAGAAAGTCCCTTAGATGGTCCCGATCCACCTCGTCGAAGAAGCTCTGGATGTCCAAATCGATCACCCAACCACCGCCCAGCGACATCAGCCCGCCCCACAGCGCCTCCAGCGCCTGGTGCGCGCCGCGTCCGGGCCGGAACCCGTACGAACAGTCCACAAAGTCCTGCTCGAAGATCGGCTCCAGCGCCATCAGCACCGCGCGCTGCAAGACCTTGTCCTCCAGCGTCGGGATGCCCAGCGGTCTCGTCTTCCCCGCCTTGCCCGGCTTCGGGATGTGTACCCGACGCACCGGCGGCGCTCGATACAGACCCGACTTGAACCGTTCGAGCAAGCTCGACAGGTTCGCCTCCAGGTCCGCCTCGTACTGTGCCGCCGTCACGCCGTCCACTCCCGCCGCGCCGTCCTTGCGCGTACGCCGGTAGGCCTCGCGCAGCCACACCGAGTCGATGTGGTGCGCGATCGTCGTCAGTTCCAGCTGCGGGTCTTGCTGTGCCAGCTCCGCCAGCTTCCGTTGTCGTGTTGAGATGAGTTCCAGTCCCGATGTTCCGGTCATCTGTCCCTCCGAAAGCCCCATAGCCCGATCCGCCGCTTCCCTCCGCCGGGTCCCCGTGGGGCGAGTTCCCCGACTTCATCGGTACTATCAGCGGACTCCGACTTCTCGACCCCCGTCCCGCCGCACTTCGTCTTCCTTCGCTTGGCGGTACCACGCGGCTGCCCTGTTCGCTCCCGCGGCAGTGGGCCGCTCCCCGGGCCGGGACTGCTGTTTATCGCGGCCGTCCGTGCCGCATCTCCGGTGGAGACGTCGAGACCTCCCAGGTTCCTGGGCGACCCGCGCCTGCATGCCCCGCTCTCCGACCCCGGCGGAACCGCATGCGCCAGACCATCTCGGCGCCGCGATGGCGCCTTCCGCTCTTGTCACAGCGTCGGCTTCCGCGATGTTTACGGATTTCGTGGCTCAATCACGCAGCCTGCAAGGCTCCCTGTGTACGCTTCGCAGAAGGGGTCGCCCCCGGTCCACGCAACACTCGGTTCCGGCTGGTCGGTCAACCTTGGCCGGTCAGGACTCTCACCTGCTGGGTCGCATAGAAGGTTTCTGTCATGTCACAACATGCCTTCCCCCTTCACCAAGCTTCGCCTGGCGCAAGACAAGCCCGTCCCCTACATGCTGCCGCTCGCAAGACCTGCCATCGAACGCCTGTGCGCGTTCCTGCACGATACGCTGTAGGCAACGAACGTCCGGCGCGCTGCCGGCACGCGGCTCGTTTCAGTCGGCGATCTTGTGCAGTTCCCGCTGCAGTTCGAACTGCCCGGACGTCACGTGCGTCTCGATGCGCCGCAGGCGCAGTTCGAGTTCCACGAAATCGTCCTGGGCGGCGCGCAGGCTGCGGCGCGGCGAGAGGCGCACGCCGATCTCCGGGGCGGGCGCGCTGTGGTACGCCTCGGTGCGGTCTTGCGCCGGGCGGGCGGTGGCCTCGGGCGCGTCTCCCCGATTCCGCCGCGACCTTCTGCCCTTGCCGCCCTTGCGTTCCTGCTTGCCACCCGGTGCGTGGTCCATCACGAACCAGGCGACCCAATACGCGGGAAAGACGATGCTCGGCATGAAGATCAGCCCGGTCACCGCGATGACGCGAACGACCCACGCCTCCATGCCGAAGTAGTTGGCGATGCCGCCGCAGACGCCGACCATCTTGCCGTTGTCGTCGTCCAGGTACAGCTTGCGGGAGCGGCGTTCGATCTGTTCGTGATCGCGGTAGGCCCGCGCCCGGTTGCGTAACGCGGAGCGGGCCGCCCCACGCCGGTTGCGCTGCCGGTGGCCGAGGTCGGCATCGTCCACATCGACCTCGACACCGACATCGTCCGGTTCGCGGCGACCGGAACCCGGCCGGTCGCCCCGCAGCCAGGCGGTGGCGTCGTCCAGGGAAGCCGCGGCACGGTCGCTCATTTCCTCCGTCGCGCTGGCGGCCAGATCCTCGACGGATTCCTGGAACCTGCGTGCCGCTTCCTCGAGGCCGCGGCTGCGGCGGCGACCCCTGTCGGATTTCCGAGTCACTTGCGCTTCCTCCTCCGGTCAGTCTTCCGTCTGGCGCTTGCGCCAGTCCGGCGTCTCGGCGTCGAGGATGGCCTCGAGCGTCTCGACGCGCTCGCCCATGCGCTCCGCAATGTCGGTGAGTCCCTCGAGCTCGGCGCGCTCGTCCTCCGACAGCGCGCCCTGCAGGCGGCGCTTGCTGCGATAGTGCATCAGGATCCAGAGCGGCGCGACGACCACCGTGAACAGGAGGGTCGGCACGAAGGCGAAGACGTATGCGTCCATGGTTATCCCCGGTGAGGCCGCGTGGGGCCGGTGCCCGCATCGCGCCGAAGCGGTCTGAAAATGATGCTTGCCATGCGTTCGGTTGCCACGACCACCGAATGCGGTCCGGTCAACCCTCTGCCTTCGGCTCGCCGGGCGCCTCGACGCGGGCTTTCAGCCGCTGCAGTTCCGCGTCGATGCGCTCGCCGTCCTCGAGTTCCTCGATCTCCGCCGCCAGGGTCTTCTGACCGAGATCGTAGGACTCCACCATGCCTTCGAGGTCGTCGAGCTTGCGCTCGTAGAGCTCGAAGCGGTGCATCGCCTCGTCGATGTTGTGCTCCGATAGCTGGCGGCGGATGCCGAGGCGCGTCTTCGCGGTCTGACCCCGTACCACGAGCGCGGTCTGGCGGGTCTTCGCGTCCTTGATCTTCGCCTGCAGGGCTCCGATGTCCCCGTTCAGCTTCGCCAGCGTCTCGTCGAGCAGTGCGACCTCGCCGGCCGCGGCGGCAGCCATCTCCGCCGCCTTGCCGCGTTCGACGAGGGCCGCACGGGCGAGATCGTCGCGGTCCTTGCGGATCGCGAGTTCCGCCTTGCGCTCCCACTCCGCCGCCTCGGATTCGAGGGACTCCCGGCGGCGGGACAGTTCCTTCTTGTCCGCGATGGCCCGCGCCGAGGTGGTGCGCACCTCGACCAGGGTCTCTTCCATTTCCTGGATGATCAGCCGCACCATCTTCTCCGGATCCTCCGCCCGGTCCAGCATGGCGTTGAGGTTGGAGTTGACGATGTCGCTCATGCGGGAAAATACGCTCATGGTATGCCTCCAAGGGGTGTCTCGATCGGATCCTCATCCGCTTGCCTTGGGGTTCCACATTCCGTGCCAACTCCGGCGGGCATCGCAAGGCTTTGTTTTAACGGGTTTTCCCGCACGGCATCAACAAAACGCGCCGTAGCATCTGGTGAATTTCGCCAACCCTTGGCTATTATGGAGCCATGATTCGCGAGAAAGATCGGCTGGTCGGCGAGTCGCCGGCGTTCCTTGCGGCCCTCGACGAGGTCTCGGCCGTCGCCCCGCTCGAGAAACCCGTACTCGTCGTCGGCGAACGGGGCACCGGCAAGGAACTCGTGGCGGCGCGGCTGCACTACCTGTCGAACCGGTGGGACGCCACTTATCTGACGATGAACTGCGCCGCGATCTCGGATTCCCTGCTCGAGAGCGAGTTGTTCGGCCACGAGGCCGGGGCGTTCACGGGCGCGTCGCGCTCCCACCAGGGCCGCTTCGAGCGCGCCGACGGCGGCACCCTGTTCCTCGACGAGCTCGCGACGACGTCCGTGCTCGTGCAGGAGAAGATCCTGCGCGTGATCGAGTACGGCGAGTTCGAACGCCTCGGCGGCAGCCGCACGCTGCGTGCCGACGTGCGGCTCGTCGCGGCGACCAACGAGGATCTCCCGCGCCTCGCGGCCGACGGCAAGTTCCGCCGCGACCTGCTCGACCGGCTCGCCTTCGACGTCATCACGCTGCCGCCGCTGCGGGCTCGTAGCGAGGACATTGTGCTGCTGGCGGAGCACTTCGCCATCGACATGGCGAAGGAACTCGAACGGGACTACTTCCCCGGGTTCACGCCCGCGGCCGTCGAGCAACTCCAGACGCATCACTGGCCCGGCAACGTGCGGGAACTGAAGAACGTGGTCGAACGCGCCGTCTACCGGACCTCGGCCGACGTACCGGTACACGAGATCACCATCGACCCGTTCGACTCGCCGTTCCGCCCGGCGGACGAGGCAGCCGACGACGGTCCGACAAGGGGCCCCGCCAACCTGCCCCTGGACCTGAAACAGGCCGTGCGGCAGATGGAGATGGACCTCGTCAATACGGCCCTCGCCCAGGCCCGCTACAACCAGCGCAAGGCGGCGGACCTGGTCGGACTGACGTATCACCAATTCCGCGGCTACCTGCGCAAGTACGACCTCGGGCACGGGGACTGAGCGCGCGCGTCCCCGAGGAGACCGTGCCGAATCAGCCACCAAACGCTGTTGTCGCCCGCGCCGGGCTTCGCGGGTGATTCGGGACGGGACGGGCCGGGTGGCCGAGGGTGGTTGCCCACCCCCGGCTCCCGCAGATCCGGACGTGCCCAATTCGGGCATCCAGCTCCTCGAGCCGTGGTATCGCTGCGCGCAACGCGCGCACCCGCGAGCCGCCATTTCCGGCGGCTCCCCGCTACCTGCCGCACTTCCGTTGAGACGCTGATCTGGCTCGGTGGCCAAGGCGTCTGTCCGCCCGGCAGTCCATGATCCGATCCGCCGCTTCCCTCCGCCGGGTTCCCCGTGGGGCGAGTTCCCCGACTTCATCGGTACTATCAGCGGACTCCGACTTCTCGACCCCCGTCCCGCCGCACTTCGTTTTCCTTCGCTTGGCGGTACCACTCGGTTGCCCTGTTCGCTCCCGCAGCATGGGCCGTACCCGCGGGCCTGGACTGACTGCTATCGCGGCCGTCCGCGCCGCGCGCTCCGGTGGAGACGTCGAGACCTCCCAGGTTCCTGGGCGACCCGTGCCTGCATGCCCCGCTCTCGGACCCCGGCGGAACCGCCAGCGCCAGGCCATCTCGGCGCCGCGATGATGCCTTCCGCTCTTGTCACAGCGTCGGCTTCCGCGATGTATACGAATTTCGTGGCTCAATCACGCGGCCTGCAAGGCTGCCTGTGTACGCTTCGCAGACAGCGTCACCACTGCCCACGCAACACTCGGTTCCGGCTGGCTGGCCAACCTTGGCCGGACAGGACTCGCACCTGCGGGGTCGCAAAGAAGGTTTCCGTCATGTCACAACATGCCTTCCCCCTTCACCAAGCTTCGCCTGGCGCAAGACAAGCCCGTCCCCTACGGTCGCCCGATCCGATGAGCAGCGCCAACGGCGACGGTCGGCGGGCGCAAGCCGGACTTGTCAGGCGGCGCGGATCCAGACCCGGTTGTCGTGGAATGCCGCGCCACCCATGGGGGCCACCGGGTCGGCGCCGGTGAGCACGTTCACGCCCTTGCCGCCTTCGAACGCATCGTTGGGCCAGACGCTCTCGATGATCACGACGCCGCGCTGGATGCCCTCGAAGGGCTCGACGTGAATAATCAGGGTGCCGCGGTCGTTGCCCAGCCGCACGCGGTCTCCGGCGGCGATGTCGAGCGCGGCGACGTCGTCCGGATGCATCATCACGCAGGGGCGCCGCTGGCGTCGGATCGATGTCGGCGTCTCGTTGAAGGTCGAGTTGAGGTAGTGCCGGGCCGGCGCCGTCACCAGGCGGAACGGCATCTCCGCGGTCGCTTCCTCGATGACGTCCCAGTGGTCGGGCAGCCGCGGCATCGCCTCGAGTGTGGCGTCGTCCACGAACCCGCGCGGCGTCTGCGCTCCCCAGTTCGGGGCGAAGCGGAACTTCCCGTCCGCGTGGGCAAACCCGTCCAGGTAGTGCGCCTCGCGGAAGTCCGGCTGGCAGTCGAACCATCGCTCCCGTTCCAGCCGTTCGAGCCCGTCCCAGCCGGATGCGCGCAGGGTGTGGTCGATCAGCTCCCGGGCCGTCAGGTCGAAGCCGGGATGCTCGGCGCCCAGCCGTTGCGCCAGCGCACAGACGACCTCGTGGTTGGACCGGCACTCCCCCGGTGCGTCGACGATCTTCGGGCCGAGCAGGATATGCTGGTGGCCGCCACCCTGGTAGACGTCATCGTGCTCCAGGAACATCGTCGCCGGCAGGACGATATCCGCCATGACCGCGGTCTCGGTCATGAACTGCTCGTGCACGCAGACGAAGAGGTCGTCGCGCGCGAACCCCCGGTGCACGCGTTCGAGGTCCGGCGCCACCGACATCGGGTTGGTGTTTTGCACGAAGAGCGCGGTGACCCGGGGACCGTCGCCGATGTCCCGGGGATCGCCCTCGAGCACGGGGCCGATGCGGGACTGGTCGAGGATACGCGTCGAACGGTCACGGGCATCGAGCCCTTCGATCAGCGACATGTTCCAGTGGTAGATCGAGCCGTTGTTGTGGAACGCGCCGCCGCCTTCGTGCTGCCAGGCGCCCGTCACGGCGGCGATGGAGAGCGCCGCGTGCATGTTCACGGCGCCATTGCGCTGCCGCGAGAAGCCGTAGCCGAGGCGCAGGTAGGTACGGGGGGTGGTGCCGATCATGCGCGCGAGGGTCTCGATCGTTTCCGCCGGCACGCCGGTGATCGCCTCCGCCCACCGCGGTGAGCGATCCGCCAGGTGCGCTTCGAGTGCTTCCGGACAGTCCGTGTAGCGCGCGAGATAGTCGCGGTTCGCGTGGCCGTCGCGGAACAGCACGTGCATCACGGCGCAGGCCAGGGCGCCGTCGGTGCCGGGCCGGACGCAGACGAACAGGTCCGCCTGCTTGGCCGTCGCGTTGCGGTAGGTGTCGATGACCACGATCGGTGCACCACGCTGCCGGCGTGCGGTGAGCGCGTGGGTCATCACGTTGATCTGCGTGGCGGCCGCGTTGGTGCCCCAGATCACGACGAGATCGGACTTCGCCATCTCGCGCGGGTCTGTGCCGGCGAGCTTGCCAGTCCCGGCGATGAAGCCGCTCCAGGCGAGCGTGACGCAGATGGTCGAGTGCTGGCGGGAGTAGCGCTTGACGTGGCGCAGGCGGTTGATGCCGTCGCGCATGACGAGGCCCATGGTGCCGGCGTAGTAATAGGGCCAGACCGTCTCGGCGCCATGGCGCCGCTCGGCTTCGAGCAGTTGCTCGGCGACGACATCGAGGGCGTCATCCCAGGAGATGGGCTCGAAGCTGTCGCGCCGGCCCTTCTCGCCGACGCGACGCAGCGGCGTCGTCAACCGGTCGGGGTGGTGGATGCGCTCGGCGTAGCGCGCGACCTTGCTGCAGATGACGCCGGCGGTGTACGTGTTCTCCTGCGCGCCGCGCACACGGCCGATGCGGCCTTCGTCCAGACGCTCCACGGCCAGGGCGCAGGTGGACGGGCAGTCGTGGGGGCAGGCGCTGTAGAGGATTTCGGATTGCCGGGGCATGTGCTGACGGTTCCCTGACCCGCCCCGCCGGACTGGCGGCGCGGCGGCTTCGATGAGGCGCCATGTTGCGCCATCGGGGACCAAACGCAAGCGGACCCGTCCGGCGCGCCTGGGCAGGCCGCGTGCGCACCGCGAATCGAGCCGGTCGACGGGTCGACGCGGCCGCGGTCTGATAAACTGGCCACCGCCGCAAGGCACACGATGGTGACTCCACCGGTCCCCTCGCGACGACAAGTTGTGAACCCCGTCAGGCCCGGAAGGGAGCAGCGGCAGCAGCGGACTCGGGCGCCGGGGTGTGGCTGGTGGGTCGCCTCCAACCTTCGGAGAGGTGTCCGAGCGGCCGAAGGAGCACGCCTGGAAAGTGTGTATGGGTGAAAGCCCATCGAGGGTTCGAATCCCTCCCTCTCCGCCAAAGGCGTTTGGAATTCCAAACGCCTAGCTCTCCGCCAAATAATATCTTTAAGATTCCCTCGACGGTGGCGGCGAAACACGCGCCCACCCCGTCGTAGTTTTCCCGGTTGTCCTCGAACGAATGGAGGACGCGGCTGAACGGTCGTCGCGATATCCGTGTATCTCCACACCCGTTCCCCGGTTCCTTGAGCCATGCCAGGACGACAGAGCATAGCGGGCCATCGCGCAACGGTCTCTGCGGGCTTTGACAGGCGGTCCGCGGCCCCGCATGGTTGGGATTGGCAACTGGATACCCGCAGGCCCCCATGACCGACATCGTCCACACGTTCGCCGGCAATCCGTTGGACCGCGGCGACGCCCTGCGCCGCGATCCGGACTGGTTGGCCGCGGCCACACAGGATCCCGACACGCGCTATCTGCCCATGTGGCGCCTGAACGTGCTGATCGAGGACGGCGATGGGGACCAGCTCGGCTGGCTGCCGCCGGCACGGATCTCGGGTGTGGATGTGCGGACACCGCCCGTGTTCCTCGGCGTGGCCGGCGAGCGACCGCTGTTCGCCCAGGACGTGTCCGCCGTGGAGGAGCCCCTGCGCGACCTGGACCTGCCGTCAGCATTCCGGTTCGAGGACTGCCGCGCCGCCGGCATGGTGCTGCCCGCCAGCGACGCGGGCATCCTGGCCCAGTGCCGGTCGCAGCTCGCCTGGCACGAACGGCACCAGTTCTGCAGCGCCTGCGGTACGCGTTCCACCCAGACGCGCGGCGGCCATGTGCGCATCTGTCCGAACTGCAACGCACAGCACTTCCCGCGCACGGACCCGGTGGCGATCATGGTGATCTCGGACGGTAACCGGTGCCTGCTCGGTCAGGCCGTGGGTCGCCTCGCGCGCACCGGCATGTACTCTGCCCTGGCCGGTTTCATCGACCAGGGCGAGTCCATCGAGGAGGCCGTACGGCGCGAGGTCCGCGAAGAGGCCGGCGTGGAAGTGGGCGCCGTCCGGTATCACTCGTCGCAACCCTGGCCGTTCCCGTCGTCGCTGATGATCGGCTGTCATGGCGAGGCGCTGACCACGGACATCCGCATCGACCCGGTCGAGATGGCGGACGTGCGCTGGTTCCCGCGGGACGAGGCGCGCCTGGCACTGGCCGGGGAGCACCCGACGCTGAAGGTGCCGGGCCCCATGGCCATCGCGCACCACCTGATCCGAGCCTGGGTCGACGAGGTCTGAGCCACCGGTCGGCGCGGCCGGCGGGTGCCCGTCAGGCAGACGCCGCCGCCCTGGCCCTTTGCGATCTCACCGCTTTGGGAGCAGATGGTGGGAGCAGATGGGACACCCACTCTTGTGGGTCCCATCTGGCGGCCCGGGTGGGTGTCCCATCTGGTAGCCAGAGTGGGCTGCTGGCAGCCTGCACGACGCGCCCGTGGGGAAGGGCCGCGCACCGCCCGGCCGTCTGCACGATCCCACATCGTGGCTCGCCCTGGTGGCCTCGAACCGCCAGCGCGCCCCGACCACTACGCTGGCACACTGGGTACGCGCGACCGCCTGAGCGCTTCGCCAGATCGGGCGCATCATCCGCGGCGCCGCGAGCTCGCGTCGCCATCGCGTGCGTCCCAGCCACGGGCAAGCGCGGCCCCGCGCTCCCGTCTGTCCTATTGTTCTTCCCGCTCCCTCCTTTGCCGCCTGCGACGCGCGGCTCCCACCTGGTGACTCGGGTGGGTGCCCGATCTGGCACCCTCTCGCACCTTCCGACTCGGGTGGGTGTCCTATCTGGCGCTCCCTTCCGACTCGGGTGGGTGTCCCATCTGGCGCTTCCATCTGGCGCCATCTGGCGCTGGGCACACGGGTGGGTGTCCCATCTGGCGAGGTGTGCCAGGCGCTGGCCGGCGAGCATCCGACGCTGAAGGTCCCGAGTCCCGGAGCCATCGCGCACCACCTGATCCGGGCCTGGGTGGACCAAGCCTGAGAAACCTGTCGGCGGCGCGACCCGTGAGGGCTCTTTCAGGCAATCACGATTCGTCGAGCCCGGTTCGGTCTCACCGCTTCGCGTTGTTCACCGTGCGCTGGAAGATCGCGAAGTCCTTCTCGTAGTCGAAGTACTTCTTGTAGAGGAAGTCGTCGAGGCCGAGCAGCTGCGACATCGGCGGACCGTACGTTGCGACGAGCCGGTCCGCGATGTCCGAGTAGTCATCGGCGGACCGCATGAGCAGACGGTAGTAGGTGGCATGGAGCACGACACGCTGCCCGGGGATCGAGCGCGGCCAGTTGCCGTGCCAGACGTTCCCGTCCCAGAGGACGATGGAGCCGGCCGGGCACTCGGCCGCGATGGCGCGGGAGAGATCGGCGGACTCGGCTTCGTTCGGGTGGCGGTGGAAACGTCCCGTGCCGGGGACGATGAGGGTCGCGCCGCCTTCCATCGTGAAATCGTCGCAGGCCCAGCACGCCGTCAGCATGAAGTTGTGCGCCGGGAACGGAGCCGGGATCATGTCCTGGTCGGAGTGCGGCGGTGTAGAGGGGTCACCGGGGTTGCGGACCGTGCCGATAAGGCTCCCGAGGAGACAGCCGCGACCGACCGAGAACTCCGCCAGGGCCATCACGCTCGGGTTCGTCGCGGCCTCCGCGAACACGGCGTCCTCGCGCAGCAGCCGCCCTTTTGCTGCGGGGAGGCTGCGGGAGTTCGCGGCCTCGGCCGTCGCGACGATCGTCTTGCGCAGCCGGTCGAAGAACTCTGGAGAGGCGGCGTTTTCGACGATGGTCCAGCCTTCCGCCGCGAGCTGCCGACAGTTCTCGATGAGCCCGAGTTCCTCGACCACGGGGCGGAGTTGGTCGGAGATCGCCTCGGGCGGCACGGTCTCGTAGACGCGGGGCTCCAGGGGGACTGTCCCCTCCGAAAGCTGAACGTCGGCTGTGGCGTCCGCCGGGCTCTGATCTTCGGCGGCGTCTGCGATGGTCATGTCTCTTCCCCGTTTTCGGCGGAAGCTGCGTCAGCGCAACTGATGGAAGCGCCGCGACCGGAACGGCGCGCCGTCGGTCGGGTCGTCCACGAGCCGGCTTTCCCCGGGCAGCGATCGGTAGGTGGCGTCGTTCCCGAAGAAACGCAGCACGAGCGTGTTGCGTGCCGGTGTGGTCCCGTCCACGGGCCCACGCCCGTGCAGGGCGCAGGGGTGGAACGCGATGACATCGCCGGGGTCGGTGTCCCAGGACACCACGTCCCAGGACGCCGGATCCCGCGCGAGATCGGCCTCGATATCCGGCAGCAGCGGCAGATCCGAGTCGCGGTGCAACGGTTGGGTCGGGTCGTCGGGATCGCGATACGAGCTGCCGTTGTACCGCTTGCCCCGGTGCGAGCCCCGCACGATGGCGATCGAGTTTCGCGCCGGCAGGGGTTCGAAGGAGATCCACATGTTGACCCAATGCTGGCCGTGGATCGGCGTGTACGAGCTGTCCTGGTGCCAGGGCGAGTTGCCCAGCTTGCCGCCGTGGTTGCCGCCCTTCGCGAACAACTCTTCGGCGAGGTACCAGACATGCTCGGAGCCCCACAACTCGGCCAGGTAGTCGGCGAACGGCACTTCATCGACGAAGGCCTTCAGGCCTGCTTCCCACGCACCGGGGTTCATGTTGTCGACGTAGTGCGCATGCGCGCGAGGGGCCCCGGGTTGGCCATGCCCCAGTCGAAACAGCCCCTGGCCCGGACCATCTGGTCCGGCGTCAGGAATCCCGGGGCCTTGATGCCTCCGTCGCGGGCGTAACTCCGCTTCTGCTCTTCGGTGGGTAGCATGGTGGTGGCCTCTCGAGACTGACCGGCGTTATGACGGTTGTGCGCGGTGTTTGTCAAACCGCGTGGGTCGAGCGCGATCGGCTCCCTCGGCGATCAACGCAGTTGCGGGAAGTGACGGGCACGGAACGGGGCGCCGTCGGTC
Organism: Candidatus Azotimanducaceae bacterium; assembly: GCA_965248075.1. GTDB lineage: Bacteria > Pseudomonadota > Gammaproteobacteria > Pseudomonadales > Azotimanducaceae > VXNE01. Next base: position 447,350 of record CBDFIL010000003.1, read on the forward strand.
GGATCGTCCACAACAGTCCGGGGGCTGCTGGGCAGTGCCCGGTAGGTGGCGTCGTCACCGAAGAAGCGCAGCACGATCGTATTGCGCTCCGGCGTGACGGAATCCACCGGTCCGCGGCCGTGCAGGGCGCCGGGGTGGAACACGATGACGTCGCCGGGTTCGGTGTCCCAGGACACGACGTCCCACGCCGCGGGACTCCGGGCGAGGTCGGCTTCGATGTCCGGCAGAAGGGGCAGCTCCGAGTCGGGGTACAGCGGCTTCGCCAGATCGCGGGGATCGATGCCGTTGTACAGCGTGCCCCGATGCGAGCCGCGCACGAAGGCGATGGAGTTATGTGCCGGCAGGGGTTCGAAGGACATCCACATGTTGGCCCAGTGCAGGCCGCCGAGGGGGATGTAGGAACTGTCCTGGTGCCACGGCGAGTCGGCAATCTTGCCGTCCGACGCGCACCCCTCACCGCCGCGCTTGGCGAACACCTCCTCGGCGAAGTACCAGACGTGCTCGGAGCCCCACAGGTCGGCCAGGTAGTCCGCGAACGGCAGGTCCCGGACCAGCGCCTTGACGCCCGCTTCCCACGCCTTGGGGTTCGCGGCGTCTACCCAGTGCGCGTGCCTGGTGCCGCGGAATATCGTGCCTCCGACGGGGCCCGGATTGGCGACAGCCCAGTCGAAACAGGCCCGGGCCCGGGCCAATTGCGAGGGGTTCAGGAATCCCGCGGCCTTGACGCCGCCGTCGCGGGCGTAGCTCTGCCTCTGTTCATCCGTGGGTGGCATGGTGCGGACCTCTCAGGACACAGGCGTTATGGCTGTCCTGCCGCGCGTTGTCAAACCGGGTCAGTGCCAAAGGGGATGAGCCGGGCGTCGCCGTGCACCTCGCGGCGCTGCTTGCCCAGGGCGCCTACCCTCCAGGCGCGTACCAGATCGAAGAACTCCAGGCGCGCTCCTGGATCGTGGCCGCAAGGTCCGGGTTCGGCGGGATGCCGAGGTTGAGGGCATCCCAGGTGGACCAGCGGCAACTCGGATTCTCCAGCACGCGAACGTAGTAGAACGCTCGCTCGCCGGGATCGAACTCGGGGTCCGTCCACACCGTCCGGAGTTGGGTCGCACCCTTGTCCCGGCTGACGGAGCAGTCGGCGAGGTTCACCCGGGCGCCGTTGTCGCCGCACCGATGCGTGTCCGGGTCCGGCGTCAGCCCGTCCGAGCAGGCGACGTCGAAGACACGCTCCTGCGCCTGTCCGTCCCGGATCCAGCCCTTGATCAGCTGCGCGCGCTGCAGCCAGCCCGATGCCGGGTCGCGCAGCGCGATCACGAGGAAGCTCGGCGCCTGACCCGCGCCCCCGGCAAGTTCGCCGCCCATCGGCACGCCCTGGCGGTAGGCCGCCGCGACGGGATCCGGCGCCTCCGCCAATGCCGCGTCGAGGCCGAACCCGCCGAAGAGGCGGACGCGGATACGTGGCCCGGAGGTGGCGAACGACTCGCGGCGTCGCATGGCGTCGTAGATCGCGGACCGGGTATTCCCGTCGGCCCACACGGCTGCCAGCCCGCCCGTTCCGTGGGTTGCCGTGCGAGGTGTCCAGTAGCCCTCCCAGGAATCCTGCTCCGGCCCGTAGGCCGAGCCCCGGGCCTCGGGGGTGTTCGCCCGGTTGGTGAAGTGGCGTCCCTCCTCGAAAGAGCCCGCGCTCACATGGGTGTCGCTCGCGCCCACCACGCCGAGCCGATACGGGTTGAAGCCTGCGCGCTCCTCCATTTCGAGGCCGGTCAGGAGGGCGTCACGCAGGTAGCCGCCCTTGAAGATCGTGATCGGGTCCTTGTTCTCGGCCTTGTTGAGGTAGTACTGCACGATCTGGAAGTCCGCCCACTCGTCGTTCGGAGAGAGGGAGGGGTGTGTCTCGGACGTCCCCTTCTTCTGGCTGACCTCGACCACGGGCTCGTTGCGCATCCGGGCCGCCGCAAAGGCCGCGTCGATGGGTTCGCCCTGCCAGGTGGTCTCCATGAAGGCGAGACCGTCGCTCTGGTTCATGTTGTGCGGAATGCCCATCGCCTCGATGCCGTCCGCGCGCAGCCCGTCGAGCCACGCCCACAGGTCGGCGGGATCGGGTGAGTCCAGCGAGCTGAAGGGCCACTCGGGGACCTCCGAGCCGCGAAAGATCACGTTGCGGTGCAGATGACGGACGCCCGGGGACAGGGAGTATTCGTAGCCGATCAGCGCCGTGAACCGCCCGGGGTCGTCGTGCCGCTCGGCCGCATCGACGATCTTCTCCCAGGCCCAGGAGATGACGGCCTTGCCGGCGATGTCGGGGCCGCCAGTGAGGAACCTGCGCATCTCGGCCTGGTAGGCGTAGTACTCGACGAGCGACAGATCCTCGTCCGGCAGTACGCGGGGCGTATCGGGATGGCCGTAGGACACGCTGTCCGGATCGAGCAGGGCGGCGTGTACTCCGAGGTACTCGGCATGATCGGTGACGGCGAGGAAGTCGAGCGGAGCGCCGGACAGCCGGATGGTGCTGCCGTCCGGATGGGGAATGGGCTCGCCTTTCGCATAAAGATAGGCATGGTCCGGCGTCGTGCGGACCGTCCCCATGAACGCATCGAACGAATACATGGTGTGGATGTGCAGGTCGCCGAAGAGAGCCGAGCGCTCCGGCGCTTGTGCGCCGGCGGCGATCGCCGCGGACGAGAAGGCGACCAGCGCGAGGCCTGTGCGCACCCTGCGCAACGGTGTCGTATTCATGCTCGTTCCCCACGACGAAACGGGGCCTATGGTGCGCCAACCCATGACGAATGCAACCGCCCCGGTTCGGCGCGCGAGTCAGGAATGATTGCGGGGCACGCGCCGGTAGCGGTCGGCGCCGCAACCGCTCACTCCCGCCCCGGGGGGTCGCGGATCCGACCGCGGAGCCGGTCAAAGTACTCCGCCTCGGCGGTGGCCGCCGACGCCACCCCTTCGAGAAGCAGACCACGCAAGCACTGGCGATCCCGGTCCTTGCGGATCAATTCGCGGACGTACTCGCTTGAAGTGCTGTAGCCACCTGCACCGACCTGATCGTTCACGAAGTCCCTGAGGGCATCGGGAAGCGATATGTTGATCGTGGTCATGGCGTGACGCTCCGATGTCAAATTGGTCCGGAAAGGACCATTTCTTGATGCAAAATAGACCTTATAGGTCGATTTTTCTCCATACCAAAGCAAGTGCGGGCCGAGGGGCTCACCCGCAACGTCCGTAACTTCGCACGTTTCCTCGAAGCCATCGCGTTCTCCCACGGCGCACAACTCAATTTCACGGCGGTCGCGAGGGAGCGCGAGTCAACCGAAGGGTCGTCGCCAGCTATGTCGACATCCTGGAAGACCTGTTACTCGGCTCGTGAAGAACTGCAAGCATCGAGGGCAACGTCTCACGGCCCAACGGGCGAAGGTCCTGCATGATCTCGGCCGCGCTTGTGGCAAAACATGTGCTTTGCCAGCCCACCGCGCCGACGCATGCCCGGAGCCGCCCCTGCCGCCTGCCTTCGCGCGAGCCTCTTATCGCGCCGGCGGGCCTGTGGTAGCGTTCCGGGTATCGAGGCGTGGCCCGACCGGGGAGTCCCCCATGCGGGAAACCGACACCGTTCCCACCGACGACGATGCGACGCCCGCCAGGCGGACCGGCGCGCCAGAGCCCCTGTCGTTGTCCGACTACCCCGAGTCGGACGGTAAGCCGATGGCGGAGACGCCGATCCACTGGCACGCCACGGTCGACGCCGCGCAACCCCTGCAGGAGTTCTATCGGGACCGTGCGGACGTCTACGTGGGTAGCGACATGATGATGTACTACCGCGAGGGCGACATTCGGGCGTGCGTGTCGCCGGACGTGTTCGTGGCGTTCGATGCGCCGAAGCTGCCGGAACGGCGCGTCTGGCGGACCTGGGTGGAGGGGAAGCTGGCAGACTTCGTGCTGGAGATCACTTCGCTCGGCACGCGGCGCGTGGACGAGGTGACGAAGAAGGCGCTGTACGCGGAGCTGGGGATTCGGGAGTACTGGCAGTTCGACCCGGAGGGAGACTATCTGCAGCCGATGCTGCAGGGCCGCCGTCTCGGGTCCGACGGCGAGTATCGGCCGCTGGTCCTGGAGCAACGGAACGGCGCCCTGTGCCATGGAAGCCTGCTCGGGCTGGAGTTGCGGCTGGAGGGGGAGCGGCTGCGCTTCTTCGACCCGCGGCGAGGCGAGTACCTGCTGACCTCCCGGGAGAAGGCGGAAGCGCTGCGAGGGACGGAGTCAGTGCTGCGAGGGACGGAGGAAACGCTGCGAGGGACGGAGGCGGCGCTGCGAGCCGCCCGGGCCGAGAACGCGGACCTGAGGCGGCGCCTGGACCGGCGCGGGAAGTGACGCTCGGTGGCGCTACCCGACCCCGAGGCCCCGAACCTGATCCTCGAGGAAAGCGACGTTCGCATCGTCAACCTCCTTGCCGAGAGCGGCCGCTGCGTCGAGCTGGCTGCGTATCGGACGAGGCGGTCCACCCCCCGAGGTCCTCGTAGCGCTTCGCCGCGCCGGCATCGATGCTGCCGTCGTCTGACAGAGTATGGTGGTAGCTTGAGGACACTTTCAGGAGGTTAGCGTGACTTCGACACAACCCGCTTCCGCTCAGGATGCCGATCGGCCACTCGACGCGCTGATCGTGGGCGCCGGATTCAGCGGCGTGTATCAACTCTACCGGCTCCGTGAACTGGGTTTCTCCGCGCGCATCTTCGAAGCGGGAGCCGGATTTGGCGGCGTCTGGTACTGGAACTGCTACCCCGGTGCGCGGGTGGATTCTCATGTGCCGAACTACGAATTCTCGATCGAGGAGCTGTGGCGGGACTGGAACTGGACGCAACGGTTCCCGGCCTGGAACGAGTTGCGCCGCTACTTCGAGTACGCCGACCACAAGCTGCAGCTCAGCCCCGACATCGAGTTCGACACGCGGGTCACCGGCGGTGAATTCGACGATGACCGCAACGAGTGGCTGGTAAGTACCGACGACGGTCGCACGACCCGCGCACGATTCCTGATCCCCTGCATGGGCTTTGCGGCGCGAGCACATGTCCCCGACCTGAAAGGCCTCAAGACCTTCGCGGGCCCCTGTCACCACACGGGCCACTGGCCGCAGGACGGTTTCGACATGACCGGCATGCGCGTTGGTGTGATCGGTACCGGCGCCAGCGGCGTGCAGGTGGTTCAGGAAGCGGCCAGGGTCGCGTCACACCTGACGGTGTTCCAGCGCACGCCGAACCTGGCGTTGCCCATGCGCCAGCGCCAGCTCGACGCTGAGCGCCAGCAAGCGGCCAAGAGAGACTATCCCGAGGTCTTCAGGCAGCGGGCGGAAGCAGCCAGCTCGTTGTTCGACATCGTGGCGGACGAACGCGCCGCCCACGAAGTCTCGGCAAAGGAGCGGTTGGCAGCATTCGAATCCGCCTGGCAAAAAGGCGGGTTCCATTTCTGGGTCGGGACGTTCAGCGACATCCTCACCGACGAGACCTCCAACCGGCTGGCCTACGACTTCTGGCGAGACAAAACCCGGGGACGCATCGAGAACCCCGCTCTCGCGGACAAGCTGGCGCCGATGGCGCCCCGGCATCCTTTCGGCTGCAAACGTCCTTCCCTCGAGCAGAACTTCTTCGAGGCGTTCAATCAACCCAATGTCACGCTGGTCGACGTGCGCGAATCACCCATCGAGGAAGTCACCTCGACCGGCGTGCGCACGGCCGCGGGATCACATGAGCTCGACCTGCTTGTGTTGGCAACCGGGTTCGATACGAGCACCGGAGGCTTCACTCAGATGGATCTGCGCGGCACCGATGGCATCTCGCTAAAGGAACGCTGGGCGAACGGCGTGGAGACCTATCTCGGCATGGCGGTGCCACACTATCCGAACATGCTGATGCTCTACGGGCCCCAGAGCCCTGCGCCATTCTGTAACGGCCCCACATGCGCCGAGGTGCAGGGCGATTGGGTCGTCGACTGTCTGACGCATCTGCGCAAGCGTCAGATGGTTCGCATCGAGGCGCTGTCCGCCGCCGCGAAGTCCTGGAGCCAGGTGATTGCGGAGGCGGCCGAACTCACTCTGCTGCCGCGGGCTGACTCCTGGTACATGGGCGCGAACATTCCCGGCAAGCACCGGGAGCTGCTCTACCATCCGATGGTTCAGGACTACCTGGCACGCTGTCGGGACGCAGCGGCCAACGGCTACGAGGGATTCGAGTTGCGTTGAGACTGCCGGCGCGAGAGGCTGGTGCGGACCAGGGAAAGAGCCAGGAGCAGTCGCGAGGATTACTCCGGCACTATACTCCGACCCCGCCGTCTGTCTTCGTACCCATCCGTGATCAGTTTGACCTCAGCCGCCCGCAGTCCCTCTACGCGATAGATCCGCGGACCCAGAACGAGCATCTCCGGATTATCAGCGGAGTACACGGGCCATTCTATGAGGCCCTCCACAGAGGGGTCTCCTGTCTTTGCGAAGTTCGTCCAGATCTGCATCATCAGTGTCGAAAAACGCCTGTCCTCCGGGAGATCGTCGATTTTGAAAATAAACGAGCCCAAGTTGCCAAAAACGTAGGGTATCTCCGCCGCATGAAAAGCCTTCAACCCCGTATCTCCCTGGATCGATGGATGCCAGTTCCACCAGTAGAGATAAACATCGCTGTTGATTCTGGCCATCATATCGGCCCAGACGCGCGTCGGCTGCGTGAAAAGGAAATCGGTCTGGAAATCAATGTATGACTGCCTTGCCCGTGCAGGTGTCGAGTCCGGGTAGTGTTCGTAAACCTGCTCGCCCACCTCAGGTAGCTGCGCTGCCACCACCTCTGCCATGAGGCCGCGGTAGTCCAGTTTCGCAGCAATCTGAGGATCCAGCAGATCAGCCAGCAGATCAGGGTTGAAGGGGGTCGCTTCATCTGCGGTTGAACCGATCAGCACAGGTACGTCCGCTTGCCTACCCTGGCTGAAGATATCGTGAATAGATTCCGGGAGAACAAACCCATCGACAATCGTAAACCAATCGAATTTCGGAATCCCTTTCAGCTGCGGACTGAAGACCTCCTGATCATTCTCATAGTTACGCATGATTGCCTTCGCAGGCAGTTTTCTGAGACTGGCCAGATCGAGCACCTCGCCACCGGCAAAAGCTCTCGCCATTTTCTGACCCATGGCTTCGGCTGACGGTGCGTAGCTGGTCGGTTGTTTCAGGTAGGGCAGCGGCAGAAAACGAGCGCCACTTTGGCCAATAACCTTGTGAAAGAGCCCGCGGGCGATGGGACTCGCCTGTAATACATTCGTACTCCATGATCCCGCTGACTCTCCAAAGATGGTGACATTGCCGGGGTCACCGCCAAAATTGCTGATGTTGTCGCGGACCCAGCGTAACGCCGCGATCTGGTCGAGATAACCCTGGTTTCCCGACTGGCCCTTGTTCTCCTCGGTGAGTTCAGGATGTGCGAAGAAACCGAAAGGTCCCAGTCGATAATTGATGGTGACTATGACAACACCCATCCTGGCCAGTTCATCACCGGGATAGAGCTCACCGGCGCCCCTCACAAGCGCGCCGCCGTGGATCCAAACCATCACAGGCAGCCTGTCATCTGTCGATGTCGCCCGCGTCCAGACATTCAGGTGAAGGCAATCCTCATCCATCGAATCACCTGGTGTTGCCCCACCAGCACGATAAAACTCGTTAGGTTCTTTCGGTTGAACACACTTCGATCGATACCGGCCTGCGCCGAGAACACCCGGCCACGCCTCTACTGGTGCCGGTGGCGCCCAGCGGCGTTCGTTTACGGGCGCAGCCGCGTAAGGGATACCGAGATACCGATTCAACCCGTCTGCATCAGCAACGCCCTCGATCCAGCCACCCTCGACCGCGAGCCGTTCATTGACGGGAGAAGCAATAGTTTGAATAGTCGCCACGCCTAAAACCAAAGCAAGTGCAACAGCCAACTGTGCTTTCATCGCTCTTCCTTTCTTTCGCGCCGCTCATCCTAGAAATACCAGTCCGCTCTCAAACCGATGGTTCGCGGCCGCAGTGTTCGAAACCGGTTGAAAGTAAAGAAATCCGGATTCACATAAATCAAATCGTCGTTATTGAGCACATTTTCACCATACAGCGCCAGGGTGTACTTATCCGTTTCCCAGCCGACCTGGAGATTCACATTTTCGAAGGCATCCGTATATTGAAAGTTCGTGTTGGGTGTCGAAGAACCCGCTATATTGGGCAGTGCATTCGGGTACTCACCGACATGCTGCACGTCCACCCTGCTATAGATCGCACCACCGCTGCCTAACGGGTAGGTGTACTGCGCAAATGCAGAGACCTGTCTCTCGGGAGCGGCCATCGGGCTACCCTTGACCGCACCGGCCCCGATAGCCTGCGCCTCGGTCAAAGACACAACTTCCGCAGATGCAAAGGTGAGGTTCAGACCAAGTTGCAGGTTAGCGGTGGGCCAGTAAAGCAACTCCGCCTCTATCCCTTTAGACTCCACATCGCCAGAATTACCGGTATAGGGAAAACCGTCAGACTGACGCGTTAAGCCTACCTGGATGGCCGGCCAATCGATGAAATAGGCCGCGACATTGGCCTGCAATCGACCATCCAGCCATCGCGTCTTCGCACCCAGCTCATAATTCCAAAGCTCATCGGAGTCACTCCCTAGTGGAATTATCGTGGGGTCGTTAGGATCAACGAGCGATCTGCCGCCGTTATTATACGCACCGGCGTTCGGGTGCGGACGACGGAAACCCTGTGCCGACGTGAAATAGAACGTTTGGTCATCGTTGGGCTGCCAGTTGATGCTGAACTTCGCTGTCGTCGCGGATTGCTTACCCGTGGTTGCACGGGCCGGGGGACGGGGTGCCCAGGTCGCGACGCCGGCCTCCCCTGCCAATACCATATCAATAACGGTGGTAGAGTTGCCGGCAACCGTTTGGTCGTCAAACTCGAACTCGGTGTAGCGAACCCCTGCCGTCAGACTCAGCGTCTCTGTGAAGTGATAATTCAACTCCGCGAAAAATGCCGCCTCGTTGTTTTCAATATCGCGGAAAACAATATCCATAGAGACACCAGCCAAGGGTCGGGGGTGTGGCAGCCCCGAATAATCGATTGCCTCGGAATCCAGGAACTCCCTTGAAGTGTAGAGAGAGCCAAGGAAATCGGTTTGACGATTTAGATAAAAAAGTCCTGCCAGCCACTCTACCTTGCCGCCATGTGAAGAGACCAGGCGAAGTTCCTGCACGAAAGCATCCTGGTCTAGCGTTTCATTGTAATGAAACGGCATGACGTCCACAAAAAAACCGTCCAGAACCAGATCCCAGTAATGCTCACTCATCGCCCAGGTGGTGGAGGAAACGAGTTGCGCCCAGGGTAAATCGTACTCGAAGTTGAGGTTGAGATGATCGTTCTCAAGCCAGATCCCCTCTGATTCATGGCCCGCCGTTTTATTTTTTCCGAGCGCAGGTTGCGTTGTGTCCTGTTCGGTTGCAGCATTTTTGTCGTCACGCATGATGGAGAAGGTGAGCGCGGATCGATCGTTCGGTTCCCAGCGAAGTGAAGCTCGCGCGCCCCACTCTTCCGAATCGTTATGGTCTTCGACGCCCGGTTGGCCCCACGCACCCACATTATCGATGTAACCTTCCTCGTCCCGCACATAACCCACCAAACGCAGTGCAACACTGTCAGAGACAGGTATATTAACCATCCCGTTGTATCGCTGCCGGATACCACCACCGTCCGTCGAGCCTACGTCCACCCGAACCGACGCATCGAACCCATCCAGGTTTGCCTTGTTGGTGATGACGCGAGCTGCGCCGCTCAGAGAACCGGAACCGAAGGACGTTCCCTGGGGTCCCCTCAAGACTTCAACGCGTTCCACGTCATACAAGCGGAGATCGGGTGTGAAGATAGAGAAGCTAGTCACCGGCACTTCATCGTAATACACGGCGACTGGTTTCTGATCGCCGACGCCGCTCAGGGATGTGGCGGTCTGGACACCCCTGATGGTAAACTTTTGAAAGTTCCTGGGACCGGTAAGGTTCACTCCAGGCGTCTGCCGCGCAAAATCGTCGAAGTTCTCGATCCCCTGGCGATCCAGATGTTCCGTCGTGTACGCCGTGATGGCGATCGCTGTATCCTGCAGCGACGTGTCGCGCTTGGTCGCTGTGACGACGATCTCCTCGATAACCACCTCATTCGAATCAGTGGTTGCGTCGTCCGCCGCGATGGCCGCCGCGCCGGAAGTGGCGAATATGGCCGCGGCGATGACCGTGCCCAGGCGTTTCAGCAGTGGTGCTTTTGTTGTCCGCGGGTCGGGCGTCAGTTCGGCCACCAACTGCAGTCGCGTGACGATGATAGCCTCACCCTTGATGCGGTATTCCAGGGCCGTACCGGCCAGCAGTCGCTGCAGCGCTTCGTCGGTCGTGTATTCACCCTGCAGACCCGGCGTGTTGCCGCTGGCATGGTGGTGAACCATCACCGTCAGCTCCGCCTGTTCGCCGAACTGGAGCAGCGCGGCAGGAAGTTCCTGTGCGTCTATATCGAAATGCCTGACGGCATTGAGTTGATTGGTCGGTTGTTTGTCCATGCGTCCCCCTCTGGAGTCGGACGTATCAGCGAGACAGGCCCATCCGACACCTAGAACAAATGTCAGGACTGCGCCTTTCCACAGATACGACGCACGGATCCGACCGAACCCTAGACTGTCCCTCCTCATCCCCAGGTAATCTGAACTGGCCTAGGGTGAACGGGCTTCATACAGGATGGTGACACCGGCGGCATTGTCCTGCGGGGTCACCGGAACGACTTCGCCGAGCAGGGTCACCATCGATTCGCGGTCGCGAATATGGATGATCCCTGTGACCGGGTAGTCAGGCACCCCCTCGGCCACCTGCACCTCGCTATGGGTATAGCGTGAGATTTCCCTCGCCGCCACGCGCAGCGGCGTGTTGTGAAATCTCAGCATGCCCTGCTGCCAGGCGGTAGCGGCTTCGGCATCGGTCTGCTGTTCGTTTCTGATCCGGCCGGACGAGTCGATCTTCAACTGTTCGTTGGCATCGAGTATCACCCCGTCCTGCCAAATTCGAGGCGCTCGTTGGGACAGGATGGCGGTGAAGTCCTCGGGGAGGCCGGGCACCACGGCAACCCGGCCCTCGATCACGGTGACTGCCCACTCGTCGTCGTCCCCCCGGCGCACGGCGAAGCGGGTGCCGACGGCGATCACGCTGTGCGCACCGGCGCGCACCACAAACGGCCGCGCGGCGTCGTGATCGACGTCGAACACGCTTTCGCCACGCTTGACGATGACCTCGCGAACCCTCGGGGTATAGCGGACCTCCAGGTCGGAGGCGGTGTTGACGTGCAGCCGCGAGCCGTCGTCGAGCGCCAGCTGGCGCTGCTCGGTCTTGGCGGTGGTAATGGTCATGACCGGGGTACCTGGTGGCCCAATGCCCTGCCACCAGAGGACTGCCAGCAGAAGTGACGCTGCCGTGGCCAGGCCCGTGATCCACATGGCGCGGGACCGCCGCGTACGGTTTGCGGACGCAAGGTTCAACTGGCTGAGCTCGTCGCGCGCCCAGGACTCCAGGGCGCCGACGTCGTGCCATTCCTGCTCGATACGCGCGTAGGCCAGTTCGTGCTCGATGTCCGCCGCGAGCCACTGGTTGAACTCGTGGCGCTCGGCGCTGGTGACATCAGGGGCGCGCAGCCGGGTGTACCAGCTGGCGGCCTGGGCGTTCCTGTCGTCTTGCATGGCGCTATCCCTCATGCGGCGAGTCGGCGACCGTCGAGATCGTCGTCAGTGCACGGGTCATGTGGTACTCCACCGACTTCTGCGACAACCCGACCTGGCGGGCGATTTCCGCGTAGGTGTGTCCCTCGAAACGGTGCAGCAGGAATACGTGCCGCGTCTTCACGGGCAGGGCCGCCAGTGCCCGTTGCACGGCGATGAGCCGCTCGCGCCCCAGCAGGATCCGCTGCGGGTCCCCTGCCGTTTGCGCCTCTTCGCTGGCATCGACCGCGTGCTCGCGCAGAACCCGCCGCCGCACCTCGCGACGGCGCAGCACGTCGAGCGCCATGCGGTTCGCCATCGTGAAGAAAAAGCGGCGCAGATCCTGGATGTCCTCCCGGTCGGCCTGGCGCAGGAGTTTCTCGAACGCGTCGTGCGCGACCTCCCGCGCGTCCTCGGCGTTGCCGAGTCGGCGGGACAGCAGGCGGTGCAGATCCGGCGACGCGTGCTCGTAGAAGTCGACGATCTCCGCCCGTTGCAGGGACTTTTCCGGTTGGCGGGAGTCGCTCACATCCAAAGTCCGTCCAACACGGCCGTACACACCCATAGTCGATGTACTGACGAGCGAGAGGATGGATACCCTAAGATTTTTCGCAGCGGGCGAGAATCTCGCAGCCCGCCTCCACACCGTCGGCGATGCTCAGCGACGGCGGCCTTCGAGGCTGCGTAGACCGGCGCTATTGAGCGCGCCGATGTTGAACCGGAAGTATCCGCAGTCCATCCGTGGTGCTCTGCCGAAGCCGCGCCGGCGGCATTCCTGCGCGACGAAACCCCCTCAGGACGCGTCAGCGAGACTCGGCCTCCCGGAGCCGCGCCTCCAGCTCACGAACGCGGGCTTCCAGGGCAAGGCGAGCGACCTGCTCCCGTTCCCGTTCCTGCCTCCGCAAGGCCTGTTCCCGTTCACGCGCGGCCTGTTCCCGTTCCCGCATGGCCCGTTCCTGCCGGTGGGCGACGCGATGCTCCGACCAGGTGCGGAAGACCTCCCCGGTCGCGGCGTCGCGAAACCGGAGGTGGCCGTCCTCGATCCACAGGTCCATCCCGAGCACCGCACTGCTCAGCGTACGTCGTCCCTTCTCGACGCGCGCCGGGAGGGGGCCATACGTACCGTCCTGCAACGTCAAGCCCTGCAAAGGCGGGTCGAAGTACTCGTCCTTCGGATCGAACATCCAGTACTCCTGGATCCCGAGCTCCGCGTAGAGCGCGCGCTTCGGACCGACATCCTGCTTCCAGGTGTTCTGCGACGCCACCTCCAGCACGAAGTCCGGGGCCTTCGGTTCTTCCCAGAGCTTGTAGGTCATCCGGTTGTGTCGCGGCGCGCCGAGCACCACGAAGACGTCCGGCGCCACGGACTTGGCGGGGTTGCCCTCTTCGTAATAGATCAGCAGGTCGCCGGAGACGTAGATGTCCGGGTGGTCTTCAAAGTGGCCACGCAGGACGTCCAGCGCACCCAGGATGGCCGTGAGCTGCCAGTCGTTCTCAGCCAGTGGCAGGCCGTCGGAACTGGGATAGAGCGGATCCTCGGTGGGAAGCTCCGGTTTCCTGCGAGGGGTTACCCCCTCGCGCTCCCCGGCTGAAGGTTGCTTCATGCGAGGGGTTCCCCCCTCGCGCTCCCCGGCTGAAGGCTCCTTCATGCGAGGGGTTCCCCCCTCGCGCTCCCGGCTGAAGGCTCCTTCATGACGACGCTCCGCGATCGTATGCGGCCGTGCCACCCGGCCCGTTGCAGCCAACCGTAGCATGGCTTCGCCCACATCTGCATTCGAACAGGTAGGCGAAGTCTGACCGCGAATCCGACCGACCCATAGACCGCAATCGCTCCGAGTGCGGTGGGACTTCGCCTACCTGAGCCCAGACGCATGTTGCTCCCGACGAACGAACAGAGAGCACACGGCCCATCTTTGCGGACCAGGACTTCGCGTCAGTCGATGACCTCGCCGCCATCGACGACATGGGTGGCGCCTGTCACGAAGCTGGCGAGGTCCGATGCGAGATACAGGACCGGGCCGGCGATCTCGCTCGCGTCGGCGACGCGGCGCTGCGCCTTGCAGTCCCTGGCGAGGATCTCGTAGCCCGCCTCCACCGTGTCGGCGATGCGGAGCGCGAGGTTTCGAAGCATGTCCGTGTCGACGCCGCCTGGTACGACACTGTTGACGCGAATGGCCTTGCCGAATTCGAGAGCATGAGATCGCGTAAGACTGATGACGGCGGCCTTCGACGCTCCGTAGACCGAGCCGTACGGCGTGCCGACGAGGCCGAGCACCGAGGCCACGTTGACGATGTTGCCGCCCGACTCCCGAAGATGGGCAGCAGCATGCTTGGTCATGAAGAAGACGCCCTTGAGATTGACGTCGAGGACGCGGTCCCAATCCGCCTCCTCGGTCTTCTCGACCGGCCCGCCGGCCCCGATGCCGGCGTTGTTGACGAGCACGTCGAGCCCGCCGAGCCCGTTGACGGCTGCATCGACGATCGATTGGCACGCCGCTTCGGGTCCGACCGAACCCGGCGCTGCGATGACGCGGTCGCCGGCACCGAGTTCGGTGACCGCCTTGCGCGTCGTCTCCTCGGTGCTGCCGTTGACCGCGACCCGTGCGCCGGCTTGCAGGAAGGCCTCGACGATCGCCCGGCCAATGCCTCGAGTGCCGCCGGTGACGAGGACGCGTTTGTCGGTAAAGTCGAGTTGCATGGTATCTCCTTCAACGGTTTGGGAATGGATCAAGCCACCGACGGCAGCTCGAGCTGAGGCCTGCCGCTACGCGCCGGAGTCCTCCGGCCCAGCCGCGCCGACCTGTCTCAGGTCTTCGCGTTGTTCACGGTCCTGACGAAGATGGCGAAGTCCTTCACGTAGTCGAAGTTCTTCTTGTAGAGGAAGTCGTCGCGGCCGAGAAGCTGGGACATCGGGGGTCCCCAGGTCTCGACGAGGCGGTCGGCCGCGTCCGAATAGTCGTCGGCGGGCCGCATGAGGAGACGGTAGTAGCGCCCCATAGCCGGTCCGGCACTCGCTCGCAAGCTCGCTACGCACCGGCGCGCCTCCGGCCCAGCCACGCCGTCCTTCCATGGACCAATCGCCGCCGGTCGCTGCGCTCCCGTCATCGTTTGTTCCATGCAAGGTGGCATGGAGGACGACTCGCTGCCCCGGGATGGACCGCAGCCATTTGCCGTGCCAGACGCTGCCGTCCCAGAGCGCGACGGACCCTGGCGGGCATTCGATCGCGATGGCGTTCGACAGGTCGGCAGACTCCGCTTCGTTCGGGTGGCGCCGGAAGCGTTTGGTGCCGGGGATCACCAGCGTGGCTCCCCCATCCTTCGTGAAGTCGTCGCAGGCCCAGCATGCCGTCAGCATCATGTTGTGCTCCGCAAACGGAGCGGGAAACATGTCCTGGTCCGAGTGCGGCGGTGTGCACGGATCACCGGCGTTCCGGACCGTGGCGATCAGGCTGCCCATGAGAAAGCCGCGGCCCACCGAGAACTCCGCCATGGCCATCACGCTCGGGTTCAGCGCGGCCTCCGCGAACACCGGCTCCTTGTCGAGCAGCCGCCCGCGGCTTCCGGAGCCCGGGGTCGTATCCAGGATCGTGTTGCGCAGACGCTCGAAGAATTCTGCATCGGCGGCGTTTTCGATGACGGTCCAGCCCTCCGCCGCGAGCTGCCGACAGTTCTCCACGAGCCCGAGTTCCTCGACCACGGGAAGGAGTTCCATGGAAATCGCCTCGGGCGGCAGTGTCTCGCTGACCCGGCCCTGCAGGGAGACGACTCCTTCGGCCGACCCGGCGGCCGCATCGGCGCTGCCGCGCCGTGTGCCCGAGAGCGTCCCGTCGCCGAACTCCCCGAACTTGACATTCCCCGTCACCGAGTCGCCGTCGAACGCGACCTGGAACTCGAGCGTCATGGCCATCGGCTCCGTGACGCTCGCCTGCCACTGCGCCCGGTCGCCGGAGACCGAACCGGCCTCGATCGCCATCGGCTGGAACATGCTGCCAGACACGGTCCCAGTGACGGAACTCCCGGTCTGCGTCAGGTCGAGGACGAGCTGGAGCGCCCCGTAAGAGGAATCCAGATCGACGTCCCAAAGGCCGCTCACGCCCGGGATGGTTTCCGTGCGCGATCGTTCGTCGACCGTGTCTGCGACTGCCATGCCTGCGCCTTCCGCTCAAATGCTCGCGCCGCCACGCGACGGACCAACTCGACTTCGTCGAGCATGCCACAGCGCCGTGGAATCGGCACCGTGGAATCGCGTTGGAGTCGGCGCGTTGGAGTCCGCGTTGGAGTCGGGACAGGCGTTGGAGTCGGGACACACACCGAGTCGTTGGAGTCGGGACACAGGAGTGGAATCGGGACACACACCGTGGAATCGGGACACAGGTAGTCCCCCGAACCGGTGCAGCAGGAATACGTGCCGCGTTTTGCGCGCAAGGGCCGCCAGTGCCCGACGAGCGGACGACGGATGGCCTAAGATGTTGCGCGGCGAGCGAGGAGCCCCGGCCATGCGATGCGTCCCACGAATCACCGCTTTCCTGTGGCTGGTCGCCGTGCTGGCCGCCGCAGCGAGCGGCGCGCAGGAGTCCGTGCTCTCGAACCACAGTGTGGCCACCCACCTGGTGCCCGGCGACGCGCGCTTCGACCTCCTGCTGCCGCCAGCCTACGACCCGGAGCGGGCGGAGCCATACCCGTTGCTGCTGTGGCTGCACGGCGGCAGCAGCGGCGAGGATCAACTGGAGCGCCGTCTGCGTTCGCATCTGGAGCGCGCCTGGGACGAGGGCACGATCGAACCCATCGTGGTCGTCGCCCCGATCACCGGCAACTCCTACTACATCGACTGGAAGAGCGGCGGCCACGACTGGGAGACGTTCCTTCTCAGCGAGTTGCTCGCGCATGTCCGCGGCAGCTACCACGTCGCGCAGGGCCGGGCGGGCACGCTGATCGGCGGCGCCTCCGCCGGCGGGCAGGGCACGCTACGGATCGCCCTGCGCAACCCCGAGACGTTCGTCGGCGCTGCGGCCCTCGAACCCGGTTTCCCGCCGGTGACCGCCTTCGCCGACCTCGATGTGACGCCCTACGGCCCGGGAGCCATGCGCTTCCTGGAACGGCGCTTCGGCAATCCAGTCGACACCGCCTACTGGCGAGCCCGCCATCCGCCGACGATCGTCATCGACAGCGCCGACCGGCTGCGCAACTCGGGCCTGCAGCTGTTGGTCGAGGCCGGCGACGAGGACGCCAACCTGACGTTCCTCGGCGCCGAGCTGGTGCATCGGCTGCTCTTCGACGCCGCCATCGAGCACGAGTACCACCTGATCCGCGGCGCCGCCCACACCGGGCGCTCGGTCCCGCGCCGGCTCGCGAACGTGTTCGGCTTCTTCCAGCGCGCGCTGCGTCCCGAGGGTCCCGACCCGGAGGCGGAGCGGCATCTGGCTAACGCGAAGCGCTCCGGCCGCTATGCGCCGCGCGTGCCTGACCAGCTTCACTTCGAGACCGTCGACTTCGGGGGCGCGCTGCCGTGAGGGTCGAACCCCAGGGGCCGTCGGGACGTAGGGGACGCCCTTGTGGCGTCCCGTTTCGAATTGGGCGCGGCATAGCCGCATGCGCGTAGCCGTTCTCCGCCACACCGAGCGCGACCGGCTCAGCGCGCGCTGGGTGGCGAGCGTCTTCCTGCGTACGTGGCCGTTCATTCGCCCGCTGCTCAGGCACCTCCTCGCGTACCTGTCGGTGTCCGGGGTGGTTGCGCTGGTGACGGCGTTCCTGGGGTTCCTGCTGATCGGCGTCGCCACCTCGGGAGTGCTTGCAGGCAAGCCTATCGGGGCCATCGTGGCCTTCCTATTTGCGCTCGATCCCGCCGTCTTCGTCGAGGTCGAGGCCCTCCCGGTCGAGGCGCGTCGCGCGCTCCTGTTGCCGACGCTCGAACTCGCCATCGTCCTGGTGGCCGTCACCATCCCGAGCGGGCTGGTCCTCAACTACTACGGCATGTGGATCTTCCAGCAGATCAACCAGCGCATGCGCGTACGGCTCATCGACCGTCTGCAGGCGCAGTCGCTCACCTTTCACGCCAACGCCGAGACGGGAGATGCCATCTACCGGGTGTACCAGGACAGCGCGATGGTCACGGCGATCATCCGCTCGATCTTCATCGAGCCGATCATGTTCCTCGGCCGCTATCTCATCGGAGTGGCCATCGTCGCGGCATTTCAACCGATGCTGGCGGCCGTGCTCGCCTGCACGGTGCTGCCGGTTCTCTACCTCGGCTATCTCTTCTCGTCGCGTCTGCGCACGCGGTTCAAACGCGCGCGCGAGCGCAACAGCGCGCTGACGTCCTGGATTCAGGAAAGCGTACTCGGCGTGCGCGTCATCAAGGCGACCGGTACCGAGCCGCAACGCACACAGGGCTTTCACGAGCGCTCGCGGAACGCGCTCGAGGCCGCGTTTCGGTCGCGTGTGTCCCTTGCGGTGCTCTCCCTTGCGGTGCTCGGCATTCTCGCGTTCGCCGTGATCGGACTCGCGATCCTCGCCGTCGAGTCGCTCGCGGCGTTGTGGTCGAACGCGTCCGCCGCGACGTTCGCCCAGGGCATCCTGCTGGGCTTCGGGTTCGCGGTCTGGAATTTCGGTACGTTCTCGGCGGTCAACTCCCGCGCCAACGACGGCCTCGGCGCGATCCGCGCGCTCATCAGCCTGTGGGGCCGCGCCCAGGACATGGCCATGGGGCTCGGGCGCGTGTTCGAGATTCTCGACCTCGAGCCCGACGTCGAGGACGCCGCCGATGCCATCGCGCTGCCGGCGTTCCGCGACACGGTACGCTTCGAGGGCGTGGCCTTCGGCTATCTGCCGGATCGGCCCGTGCTCACCGGGGTCGACCTCACCGCGCCCCGCGGCACGGTGACCGCCATCGTCGGGCCGACGGGCACCGGCAAGTCGACCCTCATGTCGCTGCTGCTGCGCCTCGCCGACCCCGACGGCGGGCGCATCACCATCGACGGCATCGACATCCGCGGGGTCACGATCGACTCCCTGCGCAGCCGCATCTCCATCGCGACCCAGGAGAACATCCTGTTCTCCGACACGGTGACGGAGAACATTCGCTTTGCCGTGCCCGACGCCCCACCCCAGGCGGTCGCCGAAGCGGCGCGGGTCGCCTGCGCCGACGCGTTCATCGAGCAGCTGCCGGGCGGTTACGAGACGCCGCTCGGCGAGCGCGCGACGAAGCTCTCGAGCGGCCAGCGGCAACGGATCGTCATCGCCCGGGCCGTCGTGAAGGATGCGCCGATCCTGATTCTCGACGAGCCGACCGCCGCGCTCGATGCCGAGACCGAGCTCCAGGTGCTCGCGAGCCTGAAACGCTGGGGCGAGAACCGCTGCATCTTTCTCATCACGCACCGGTTGTCGACGATTCGCCAGGCCGACCACGTCGTGTACCTGCGCGACGGGCGGGTGCTGGCGCAGGGGACACACGACGCACTGATCGCCTCCACGCGCGTCTACCGCGAGTTCGTCGAGGCCGAGACGGGGCAAGCGGCGTGAGCGACATGCCCGATGGCCGCGAGTTCGGCACGCGCGAGACCCTCTCGCTGATCGCACGCTCACTGACCTTCGTGTGGCCGTACCGAAAACAGATCGCCGTCAAGCTCGCCCTGAGCCTGGTCGGCGTCTCGGTGGTCCTGATCCTGCCCTGGCCGCTGAAGATCCTGGTCGACCACGTCGTGATGGGGATGCCGGTCGGCACCGCGCCGACGCCCTATCCGCCCTACGCGCAGCCCTTGCTCGATCTCATGGTGGGGCTCACGCCGTTTGAGATCGTCTGGGCCACCGTCGGCATCAGCCTCGTCGGCATCGTGCTGATCGGCGCGTTCGGTCAGGGTGCGGCCGGCGACCGCGCCGAGGGCGAGCTTGCCGAGGGCCTCGACACCGCCACCAAGAGCGAGAACCAGGCGAACGCTTCCGACAGCCGCGTGGGCGGCCTCCTCGGGCTCTACGAGTACCGCTATCAGCTGCGGGCCACGCACCGCATCAACCACGATCTGCGCTCGATGCTCTACCGCCGCCTGATGGCGTTGCCGATGACGCGGTTCGCCGACGCCAGCATCGGCGATGCGGTGTATCGCGTGATGTACGACACGCCGTCGATCTCGCGGGTGTGTTACGACATCCTGGTCACGCCGCTCGTCAGCATCTACGCGATGGCGATCGTCATCTGGACCACGCAGTACAGCTTCTCGGTCCTGCCGTCGGTGGTCACGATGGCGTGGCTCGCGGCGCCCATGGTGCTCGCGAGCACGCTCCTGATGACGGGCATCACGCGGCGACGCTCCATCGCGAGCCGGCAGGCGGGCGCGGCGACGACGGCCACGGTCGAGGAAGGCATGAGCAACATCGCCGCCGTCCAGAGCCTCGGCGCGAACGCCAGGCAGCGCGAGTCGTTCGCGGCCGACAGCGCGCAGTCGTTCAAGCGCTTCCGCGGCTATGAGCTCATGAACCTGCTGCTCGCGGCCTTGCAGGGCATCGTCATCCTCGGGCTGACGTTCTATGTCTTCTACGACGTGGCCAACGCGATCATCGACGGACGCATGTCCGCGGGCGACTATTCCGTGCTGTACGGCTTCTTCCTGCAGATCGCGATCACGGCCGGCGCCATGGGCGCGCTGTGGTTCAACCTGCAGAACAGCGTGGCCGGTATGAAGCGCGTGTTCGACATCGTCGACATGCGCGTCGATGCCGACCACCACGGCGCGCGCCGGCTCCCCGGGACCGCCCGTCGCGTCGCGCTCGAGGACGTTTCCTTCAGCTACCCCGACGGCACCCTGGCGCTCGACGGCGTGAGCCTCGAGGGCCGCGTCGGCGAGATGATCGCGCTGGTGGGCACCACCGGCGCCGGCAAGTCGACCCTCGCCTACACGCTACCCGGGTTCATCCAGCCGTTGGCGGGGCGCGTGCTGCTCGACGACGTCGACCTGACCGCGCTCAGCGTCGACTGCGTGCGCGACAACGTGGCGTTCGTCTTTCAGGAACCGATCGTCTTCGACGACACTGTCGCCAACAACATCCGCATGGGCAATCCTGCCGCGAGCGCTCTCGAGGTGGAAGCCGCGGCGCGCACGGCCGGAGCGCTCGACTTCATCGAAGCGCTGCCGAGCGGCTTCGAGACGCGGCTCGGGCAGGCCGGCGCCACCCTTTCGGTCGGCCAGAAACAACGGTTGGCCATTGCCCGCGGTCTCGTGAGCCGCGCGCCCGTGCTGGTACTCGACGAACCGACCGCCGCGCTCGACCCCGAGACGGAAAACGCGCTCATCGAAGCGTTGAACGCCGAGCGCGAGAAGCGTCTGCTCATCGTCATCGCACATCGGCTCAGTACCATCCGCTCGGCCGACCGGATCTTGTTCATCGAAAGCGGCCGCATCATCGAGACCGGCAGCCACGACGAACTGATGCGCGAGCGAAGTGGTGGCTATCGCCGCTTCGTCGAGCTGCAGGTCGGCCCAAACGCCATTTGAGGTGAACAGACATGACCGGGAACTCGAGGAAAGTCGCTCTCATCACGGGGGGAACGGACGGCATCGGCAAGGCCACGGCCCTGGAGTTGGCCAGGCACGGCTATACGCTGCACGTGCTCGGAAGAAGCAAGGGGCGCGGGGAACGTACGCTGGCGGAAGCGAGGGGTATCGCTCCGGACAAATCCCATGAACTGTTTCTGGTCGATCTGGCCGATCTGGAGGCCGTCAATGCGTTCCTGCGGGAATATGCACGAAGCTACGATACGCTGGATTTGCTGGTGCTGAACGCCAACGCCTGGGTCCCGAACGTTTCGGTCTCCTCTGTCGGCGTGGATGTGGTCTTTACGGTCGGATACCTGTCCAGGTATCTGTTTTCGATCAGGCTGAATCCCTTGCTGGAGGCAGGGAGAGACGCCCGCGTCGTCCACGTAAGCGACGCCAGGATGATCCGGGAGATTGACTACGCGAGGCTCTCTCGGCCCGACTATGGGATCCTGAAGGCGACTCTCCAGAGCTACGCGGCGAGTGCCCTCCTTGCCTATTTCCTGAACGCGCTGGACATGACGCCCGTTCCTCACGAAACCATGGATCCCGGTGTCGTGAATACGCGGCAGATCAAGGAAAGGAACATCGTGGTGCGAGCGCTGGCCAAGCTCGGGGGACTGCTGGAGCCGGAGGAATCGGGCCGGCGCATCGTCCAGCACATCCTGGAGACGCGGGCTCGGGACGTTGCGAGCAGGTACTACTCTCTGGAGAAGGAGAAGAAACTGCCGGAGAAGCTGACCGGCGGCAACGCCCGTTTCGAGCGACTGGTCGCCTACAGCGAGCGCGTCACGGGGGTATCGTTGACGGAGATCCGTGCTCGGGCGGACCCTGTTCGGCGGTAATCCTGTCGGCCTTGGTCGCAGGGGGATGGTCGCCGGGGGTCGCAGGGGGGACACACATCCTTCGCTGGTCGCCCGGGAGAGCGCAGTCTGGCACGTGCGAATAGCGAATCCGGGGGAGGTGTGGGTCCGAATTGCGGAGTGGGGCACGGACCTACCGAGTTCACAGGGCAGAGCGGGCGGTCGGGGAGCTCACGCAGGCCCCTCTGCCCACTCAGGGAATGACGATGCCCGCGAATAGGCGTCAGCTGAGCAGAGGAGTCTCCCGGAGACGCATGCCCCGCGCTGCCGTCCAGGTCTGTAGCTGCTCGGTCGAGCCGTACGCCCGCTGTCGTTTCCGAAACGATGCCACCCACGCCATCCAGCGTGCGACACGGTCGGGGCAATCCTGCGTGCCGGTCTCGGCGGCAACTATGTCCCGCAACAGATCGATGTACGCCCCGAAGGTGGCCTGCAGCGGCGCCGTGGCCGCAGTTTCGCTGTCCTGCAGACCAGACGCCAACGGCGCGAGGTACTCCGCGAGAGCCTCCTCGTTGTGCTCCTGAAGCCGCTCGCCAATCGAAGTGTCGCGACAGTCGATGAGCTCGCGTACCTTGCCGGCTCGGATCGGATTGAGATCCACGTAGACCATCGCTGCCAGCAGCGCGTCTTCACTCAGCAAGGCACCGGAGTAGAAGCGCTGTTCGAAGAAGTGCCCGAGGCAGTCATCTTCCTGGTTGGCGCGCCGGGCGATCGGCTGCTTCAGGTGCTTCATGAAGTGCGACAGCGAACCCAGCGTCCTGCGGGCGCGTTCGAGACCGTCGGCGTCCTCCATGAGCAGTTGCCGCGCTTCGGCCTTGCGTTCCTCCAGCATCTCACCCTTCGCGGTGGGCGGGAACGCCTCCACCCAGCGCCGCGCCACTTCCTCCTCAGTCCACGACTCGCACGCCTTCGGGTCGTAGCGCAGCACCATGTGGAAGTGGTTGTCCATGACCGCGTAGCCGAAGATCTCCACCGCAAAGCACCGTGCCAGGCGCTTCATCCGGTCGACCAGCCAACGCTTGCGGTAGGAGTAGTCGCGCCGCGTGAAGTCGTCGTAGCCGCACAGCCACGCCCGGCGTACACAGCGCGACGTGACGTGGTAGCAGGCCGCATGCTCCTCGTCGACCAGCTTGTAGCGGGGGGTGGCCATGGCACCGAGACTGGCACGGCGCCCGGCGTCGCACAGCTGGACAATCTCCGCGTCTTCAGGGGGACATTCGCCCTGCTTGACGCGCGCCGCCGTCAGCTTGGTGTAGGACAGAATCGGCGTGTGTCCCACACCGAACGGGCACGGCGGTAGTCCCGTCGGCCTCCGAACGAGGCCGACGAGTTCAGACGATGTCTCGGTGGCGGTCTCTCAGCCGCCCGCGGCGGCCGATGCCCTGCGCGCGTGGGGGATGACCTCGCTCTGCGTCTCCCGGTACGGGAACTTGTCGGTCAACCCGGCGATGACGCGATAGACCTCGGGATTGTCGCAGTCCTGCACCAGCTCCTCGGTGGTCTGCCCGGGCACGTCCTCCTGCGGCAGGGTGGCCGAGTGGCGGTGGTAGACGGCCAGTCCCAGGCGCAGACCCTCCTCCTTGCGCGGAAAAGCGCCGTGCCACGTCGCGCCGTGCCAGACGATCACGGAGCCCTTCCGCGCCTCGGCGGGAACGGCATCCTTCACCCGCTCCGGCGGCGGTGCCGGCAGGCCCTCCCTGTGCGAGCCGGGCACGTAGGCCAGCGCACCGCCGGCCAGCGTGTAGTCGGTGAGGCACCACGTACTGTTGGCCGTATGTGCCACCGCCCCCCACGGTGTCGGGGTGCGCCCCTGATCGGCGTGCAGGCCCAGCCGCGGCCCGTAGCCGAAATCGCCCTTCCACTTGACGAAGCAGTTGGCGCTCGACAGGCGCGTCTCGCCGGCCATCATGTAGTTCTGCAGGGCCAGGGACGCGGGGTTCAGCGCCAGATCGCGGAACATGCGGTCGACCTGGGTCAGCTTCTGGATGAGGAACTGCGTGGGGTTGAGGACGGCTTCCTCCAGGCCCCTGGCCTTGAGCAGCTCCTGCATCTCGGGCGTGAGTTCGCGTTTCGGAAACTCGAGTTCTTCGAGCGGGCCTTCCTCGAGGGTGAACCGCACCCCCGTCATCTCGTGGGCGCGCTCGAGAATGCGCTCGACGATCCGGTCGATGCGATCGAGGCCGAACGCGTTGGCCTCGGGCGGCACGATGGTGAGCCCGTCCCGTTCGAGCTCCTGTGCGTACTGCTCGAGGCCGAGCTCCTCGATCTCGGGCGTGATCGGCAACTCGCCGCCGTTCTCTCTGGCCATCTCTTGTCCCTCCACAACAGGAGCGTTAGCGTATCCGTCGCCAGGACGAAACGCCATTGGCTTCGATCCGAACCGGGCCGCCGCTGAACAGTCCTAGTGTAGTGTCTCGAACAAAATAGTGTTTATGTGGCATTCGGGATAGACTGCGTGGCATCGATGTTTTGTGGAGGGTGCGCGATGCGCGTTGCGGCGGAGATCGAGTTGTCGGGCAAGGACCGCGAACAGCTTGGGAAGTGGGCCGCGGCGCGGAGCGCGCCGGTGCGCCTGCGGGAGCGCGCGCGGATCGTCCTGCTGGCCGCGGGGGGCATGACGAACAAGGCGATCGCGTCGGAGCTGGGGATCGATGCGAACAAGGTGGGCCGCTGGCGGGCGCGGGTCGCCGCGGAGGGCGTGTCGGCGATCGAGAAGGAACGTCCTCGCGGCGCGAACCAGGGCGGCAAGGACAGCCGGGCGCAGGCGGAACTGCGCAGCAGGGTGATCGAGGCGACCACGCAGACGACGCCGCGGGACGCCACGCACTGGTCGTGCCGGTCGATGGCGCGGCATCTGGAGACGACGCACAGCTTCGTGAATCGGGTGTGGCGCGCGCACGGTCTCAAGCCGCACCTGATCCGGACGTTCAAGTTGAGCAACGATCCGCGTTTCGAGGAGAAGCTGCAGGACGTGGTGGGGCTGTACCTCGACCCGCCGGAGAACGCGGTGGTGTTCAGCTTCGACGAGAAGAGCCAGATTCAGGCGCTGGACCGGACGCAGCCGGGGTTGCCGATGAAGAACGGTCGCGGCGGGACGATGACGCACGATTACAAGCGCCACGGCACCACGACATTGTTCGCGGCGCTGAACATCGCGACGGGCGAGGTGGTCGGCAAGACCTATCGCAAGCACCGCCACCAGGAGGTGTTGAGGTTCCTGCGGGAGGTCGACAAGACGGTGCCGAAGGATCAGGAGATTCACATCGTGCTGGACAACTACGCGACGCACAAACACGAGAAGGTGCTTGGGTGGATCGAGCGCAAGAAGCGCGTGTTCCTGCACTTCACGCCAACTAGCGCGTCCTGGGCCAACTTGGTGGAGCGGTTCTTCGCGATGCTGACCGACAAGCAGATCCGGCGCGGGGTCTTCACGTCCGTGCCGCACCTTGAGAAACGCCTCCGGGAGTATCTGGATAGCTACAACAAGGCCCCCCGTCCCTTCGTTTGGACAAGGACGGTCGAGGAAATCATCGACAAGGTCGGCCGCGCACGGACGGCACTGGGCAAAGCGTCATAATCGTTACTTTGTTAAGGACACTACACTAGCGGCGCGATCCAGTAGTTGACCCGGCCCCCGGATGAGCTACGTCCCCAACCCCGTCACGGTCAGGCGTTCCGCCTCGACGCCGCCGCAATCGAATCGCGGCCCGCAGTGCCAGGCGACGAGGTCGCGGGACTCCCCTTCCGGCAGAAGACCCACGGCCGTATCCAGGATCAGGATGTCCGCCGCGGTACCGGTGAGGACCGCGGCGACATCTCCCGCCATGGGCATGCCGGTGGCCTCGCCGCCGATGCTCAGGCGCCAGCCGCCGTCCCCCACGCCGACGCCGGCGACCGGCTCCCCGTCGCGTTCGACGGCTAACGCGCCGTCACGCGTCGTGATCCGAAACAGGTTCCAGATGTCTGCCTCGCGAATCGCTGCCGTGACAAGTCTCCCGTCGTCGGTAGGGGCCGATGCAATGGCCGCGGCCCCGCCGGACTCGCCCAGGAAGTCCGCACGCGCGCCGGCCTCGCCCGCCGTCGTACTGCTCGCCGATGAACTTCCACCCGGTCGATGGCCTCTTCCTCCTGTTCGAGGGCGACGTTGACATAGGAGGACGTATTCAGCCGGTGATCGAAGTCCAGCGCATGCGCGTTCTCCACCATCAGCTTTACCGCTCCCCGATCCAACCCCTGTTCGGGCATGCTCCGCACGTTGAACCAATCCCGCTTGACCAGGGGAGATTCGTAATACCCTTTCGCGCCGCCTCGTACCTGCGCCAACTGCGCGCGCAGTTGTTCCACTTCCTGGCGCAAACGTGAGATTTCATCCGACATGGGTGTCCTTCCCACTACTCGTTATAGATGTCTGTAAATCCGCGTCACGGAAGGACGCTTGGGTTGTGAAGTCCGTATCGTCCGAGTCGCCCGGGGCTCGATCCGAGACCGTGCTGCCGCCTCCTCCGATCGCTGCTCGTGGTTGCCCAAACGGCCCGGGGTTGGAGATCGGACAACTGTCGACATGGTGGTGACACACGAGTCTCGCCCGGAGAATCTTGACACCCTGGTAGACGATGTCAATCGCGTGCGGAACAGCGCCCGCGACAGAAAGCAGGCCTCGAATCACGCCGTTGACGAAAGTTCCACGCCGCCTCGCTCGACACGCCAGCGGTCATCCGGCTGGCTGTGCGATCGGTCTGGGCTGCGGCAGCGGCTCCGCCACGAGCCCGTTCGTGGCCGCGCGCCCTCGAACGCGGCAGCGGCCACCACTTCTCCGGTGGCGGGCTCTGCATCGTCGTCGGTGCTCTCGGGTCGGCGGTCGTCGCCTACGCCGTGTCTCCACAACGAGCCGGCGCAAGCCCGGCACCGGCTGACCTGCGCCCGCGCACTCATCGCCCCGTTTTGGCGCGGCTGCCGCCCGCCCAAGTCACCGTATCAGCCCAAGGCCCACTACTCGCGCCCCACTATCGTGCATAGCGATGCGTGCAGAGCTATGGTCGAAAGTGGTGTACGGATGAGTTGAGTCGTGCGGCGTGTCTCTGCTGAAATCGGAGTTGCGAATTCACGGTTTCAGCAAGAGGAGCACACCGCACATGGGCAACGATAAAGTGGTTTCGCTGGCGGCGCCAGCATCGGTTTCCGATCCGCTCACGGATCTTCTTCGCGCTGGCGCGCGGCGGCTGATCGAGGCGGCGGTGTCGGCGGAGTTCGGGGAGTATCTGTCGGCGTTCGAGGAAGAGAAGTTGCCAGACGGTCGGCGGCGGATGGTGCGCAACGGTCATCTTCCGGAACGGCAGATTCTGACGGGGATCGGCGCGGTGGACGTTCGGGTGCCGAAGGCGCGCAGCCGCTCGGGAGCGGCAGGAGCCGTTCCGATCCTCGTTGGTGCCGCCGTACGTGCGCCGTAGCGCGAGCGTCGATGCGGCGGTTCCGTGGCTGTACCTGCACGGGGTGTCGACGGGTCAGATGCGCGCGGCGGTGTCGGCGCTGGTGGGCGAGGAAGCGGCGCGCGGGTTGTCGGCGAACGTGGTGAGCCGCCTCAAGCGGGTGTGGGACGAGGAGTATCGGGAGTGGTGCCGGCGCGATCTTGCCGACGACTGGGTGTACGTCTGGGCGGACGGTATCCACAGTGGCCTGCGCGGTGACGACGGGCGCCTGTGCGTGCTGGTGGTGATCGGCGTAAACGCCCGTGGCGACAAGCATTTC
Organism: Candidatus Azotimanducaceae bacterium; assembly: GCA_965248075.1. Lineage (GTDB taxonomy): Bacteria > Pseudomonadota > Gammaproteobacteria > Pseudomonadales > Azotimanducaceae > VXNE01. The sequence goes on from CBDFIL010000003.1 coordinate 475,247, forward strand.
CTGGCCATCGAGGACGGGGTTCGGGAGTCTACGCAGAGCTGGCGGGAAGTCCTGCTGGGCATGCAGCAGCGCGGCTTCACGCGGCCGGCGAAGCTGGCGGTGGGTGACGGTGCGCTGGGCTTCTGGTCGGCGCTGTCGGAGGTCTATCCGCAGACCCGCAGCCAGCGCTGCTGGATGCACAAGTCCGGTAACGTCCTCAACTACCTGCCGAATGTCCAGGCGCATCGCTGGCGCGATGCGTTGGCGAAGGCGAAGCAGGGCCTGCAGGAGATCTGGATGGCCGAGACCCGCGCCCAGGCCGAGCGCGCGTTCGACGACTGGATCGAACGCTACGAAGACAAGTACCCCAAGGCCACCGCGTGCCTGGCGCGTGATCGCGAGCAGCTGCTGGCCTTCTACGACTTCCCCGCCGCGCATTGGACGCATCTGCGCACGACCAACGTGATCGAGTCGGCGTTCGCCACCATCCGCCATCGGAGCTCGCGGGCGAAGGGCTGCGTCACGCGCCGGACGATGCTCTCGATGATCTACAAGATGGGCATGAGCGCCGAGAAGTCCTGGCGACGACTACGCGGCTTCCGGCAGCTCGGCAAAGTAATCGAGGGCGTGAAGTTCCACGACGGCATCGAGGTCACCGAGGACAGCAGGGCCGTCGCATGACCAACCCGCCGTACACCAGATTTGACAATAGCTCATGCGTGCAATCCCCAGCATGGGGCGTAAGCGCAGAAGAAATAGTAACGTACACCGTTATAGATGAGACGGCAACAACCGAGCCCATACAGCATTCTCTCGTCGTGTTCAACTACCATTTCCTCTTCCACCACCGCCATCACCTTTGATAGGCTAGTTGGAAATGTCAGATCGGGCGGGCATGCCGATGCAGTTTCGGGCATTGCGCGGCGGCACTCTCTTGCTGCTCGCACTTGTATGCCTATCGGAGCACCTGGCGCAGTACGACGGTCCGGCGTTGCCGGACGAAGAGTTCGGCATGGATGAGCTGGTCGACGGTTTGTCCAACGGCAGCATTACACTGCAGCAGCTGCGAAGAATGGGATTAATCGTCTTCACCACGCCGTTTAACACTTTTGACGGCTATGGAGACGGCTCTTTCGACAACGAATCCCCAAGCAACCACCTCGGTCACCGCCCCACCCTGCAGGGCAACGGCCTTTCGCTTCGGGTGAACGGCCTCGATGCCCAGTCCTGCAACGAGTGCCACTCGTTCGTCAGCCAGGCCACGCGGCCTCCGACCCTGGGCATCGGCGGCGTGGGGGGGATCGCCCAGAATGCCATGATCTTTCCGAGCCTCATCGACGTGGCCGACTCCTCCGACGACCGGGTGTACTACTCCGCAAGCCAATATCCGGATCTTGCGATACGTCTCGACGGCACGGCGGACTTCAACGGCCGCTTTGCCAATCCGCCCTTCCTGTTCGGCGGAGGAGGAGTCGAACTGCTGGCCAAGGAGATGACCGCGGACCTCCAGCAGGCACTGGTCGTTGCCCGGGCTTCCCCCGCGGGCACGATCACCGACCTGCGCACGCATGGCGTGGACTTCGGAACCATCGAGACCCTGTCCGCAGGCCAGGTCGAACTGCACGTCGAGGGAATCGGTTTCCAGGACAACGACGGGCGGCCCCCGGAGGAGGTGCTCGTCGTCCGGCCCTTCGGTCGCAAGGGCGAGAACTTCTCGATGCGGGATTTCGACCGCATTGCCATGCAGTTCCACTTCGGGCTGCAGCCGGTGGAGGTGGTAGGCGAGCACGTCGATGGCGACGGCGACGGCGTGGTGAACGAGGCGACGATCGCCGAGATGAGCGTGCTGCACGTCTTCGACGTGACCAATCCCGTTCCGTTCGTCGAGCGGCTCGATCTCGCAGCGCAGGACGGCTTCGGCGCCTTCCTGGCGACGGGCTGTGCCACGTGCCACGTTCCCGTGCTGAAGACGCGCTCCCGACATCTCCCGCTGAGCCACCCCGAGGTGCTGGCGGATCCTGCCACGAACGTCTACACGCGGATCGACCTCGTCGAAGTCGGCTTTCAGCCCGTCCCGGCGGAGCACGGCGTCCTCGTGCCGCTGTTCGCAGACCTGAAGCGGCACGACATGGGCGACGGTCTGGCGGAGGACTTCGAGCTGGCCGACATCTCCAATCGCGAGTTCACCACCGCCCGCCTGTGGGGGGTCGCCGACACCGCTCCGTACCTGCACGACGGCCGCGCCACTACCCTCTCCCAGGCCATCGTCGCCCACGGCGGCGAGGCGCAGGCGTCGCGGGATGCTTTCCTCGCCCTCTCCATTCACGAGCAGGAACAGTTGCTCACGTTCCTCGGACGACTGCGCACACCGAACCGTCCCAACCAGGAACTGATCGAACCGCGAGCGGCGGAACCCATCGGCTTCGCGGAGGCTCCGGAGGTTCCAACGTGTTCGTCCCTGGAGCTCTGGAAGGCGCGTCTGCCCCTTGGCACCACCGGCGGGGAAGTCTGTCCGGATACGGACGGGCATCGGTAGCAGGGCAGCTACCGCGCGAGTTCGCTGGACCCAGGCCATGAGCATCTCGCGGGGACCCGCTTGCCGCGCAACGCTGAAGCGACCGGGACACCTGAACCTCTGAGGAGGTCAAACTCTTACAATGTCGGCCTCGCCACAGCGCTCCGCCCGCGCTAACTTGATGCGACCGAAGAGAGCGCCATGAACGCCCTGACAGAAGAGAGCGGCATTCCTCACGCCATCGCGGCCGTGGTCGCCCGGTTCGCAGGGCGCGTCGAGCGTTTTTTTCCGGCCGGTTCGAGCGCGGACATTCTCGCCGGCAAGCTCGTCCACCGCCTTGGCGGGGCTGCCGTTGTCGAGCCGAGGGATCTTTTCGACCTGCTCGTCGCAGAGCGCCACGAACCCGACGCCCTGGGCCAGGCCGCGGGCCTGCTCACCCGCAACCAGCTGGCCGAGATTTCCGCGATGCTTCTCATGCTCCCGAGAAAATGGGCGTCGATTTCGGAGAAACAGGTTCTCTCGGTCTCGGGCGAACGCCGAGACGTTGACCCGATTGCCGTGGTTGACCTGCTGGGTCGGTTTGCGGGACCGACACCCGGCCGCCCGGGCAAGCGGCGGTTGGAGCCATGAGTGCCGCCGCGCTTGCACATCGTCGCCTCCCGGCCACGCCTCTGGCGAGCGAATCTCATTTTGCTTCAGCAAAACCGCCGCCCCCGCAGTTCGCGAGCGACAAGCCCGCAGCTGTCGTTTCCCTTTTGGTCGGGCGGCACTGTGCAGGAATGGCGGCCCGCGCAAGCGGGGAAAATGCCCTCGGTTACCTGCTCGGCCAACGGGAGGGAACTCCCGACATCGAACGGACCACACGTTCGCTGCTGAACGGCTGTTCGGCAGCTGACGCCAGACACATCGTTGTGCTCTGCCAGGTGCCGGTAGACCGCATGGCCCGGCGGGTCCGCGAGTTGGACGTCACCAACATCCCCCTGATCCGCTTTCTGAACCAATTCGCGTCGCCGCCATGACGATTTCCGGACCGGGCAACATTGGCTTCACCTGGCGCGAGGACAAGCGCGGGGAGGTGACGATCCTGCGCCGAGGCAAGCGAGCCGCCACGGCGGCGAGGCGCAGGCCTCGCGGGGATGCACTCCTCGCGCTCTCCATCCACCGAATCACGTCGTGGCCGGCGTCGTGAGTGCACCGAGACAGCCTTCGGGCACCGGTCGAGGCCGCAGCGGCCGGGCGAGGCTGACAGACCAGTGGACACGAGCACGAGCTCTCACCGCTTCGATGACGCGTCGGCGAAAAGCACGTTCCCGACGGCCTGCGAGGCGGCCGATCCCCGGCAAGCCGGAGCCGGAAACTTCCGGACGGACCGGACCCGCATGCAGGAGCGGTCACAACGTGATCCGAATTCCAGCACGCGCGCCCGCTTCGCGCACATCGTCCAGGAAGGATCCGTCGCTCAGCCCGTCGCGCACGCTCACGACCTCGAGGTCCGTCGGCGTCATCCGATCGGCAAAGAAAAGCACCGCATCGTCCGGATCACACTGGTTCGAGGTCCAGACCAACCCATCAACATCCGGGAACTGACTGTGGATTGCCTGCGCCCATCGAGCGGTTCCCGCGTACCGCGTCGGCAGGCTGCCGATCAGTGTCCGGCGGTCGATGCTCCACTTCTTCAGGTCGGGCTCGCGCAGACTGACAAGGCGCAAGGCACGCCTCACGACCAGCGTACTGTGCAGCCGCTGCCTGACCAGCCCAACCGGCACGGACTTGAGCTTCGCTGCCACGGGAACGTCGTGCAAGACCGTCTCGTAGATCGCCGCCGCTACCGTGCCGCCGGCGTACAGCGAAGGAACGCACTCGCCACTCCGAGCCGCGATCGGCGCAAACCGCGTCGGACTGCCCTCACAAGGATTGAAAGCGTTCCCGGCGAACCGCCGACGGTGAACGCGATGCAGCACCCGGCCCAGCGCCACATCGACGACATTCGGTTCCGCAAGGTCCGATGATGGCGCCGGAATGCGTTCCGCCGCGACGTCCTCATCCACTCGCGGGTTCCGCGAGTCGTCGAGCCGCCTGCACCACCGCTGCGGCATCATTCAATCGTCGTTGCGGCTCGTCGCCGTCGAGCCATCCGTTCCCGGACGCGAACCAGAGCGCCTTTTGCCAATCGGTCAAGCCTTCGGGCAAGGCCGCGAGGATCTGCTTCATGGCGTGGCGAGGCGACCCATCCTGAAACTGGAACGTCGGATAGCGGTCGCCCCTGCCAACGCGCACCGCAAAGACTCTGCCCTCTCTCTTCCACCGTGACGCCGGCTCGCTGACGTTGCGGGACCGTCGACCCGACGCTTCGTGCACCTGCGCGGCCGACAGCGTCGGTACGTCACGCAGGTACGCCATCCGCAGTTCGAGATTGTCGACGGCGAGCCCTGCGTCCGCCCGGGAGAGTGCCAACACGTCCTCTCCGAGCAGGAGTTCCAGCAGCCGGTCCAGGTGCTGCGCTTCCCGCCCTCGGACGCGCGGCACATGCCACATCGTGTACAGGCGATTCATGTATTCCACCACGCCACCAATCTCCCGACCGTGTACGCGCAGCACGACCCACTCGTCTCCTGCCTCGATGGTGTCCCCCAAAATGGACTTCAAGCGCGACGGGAGCCGCTCGACTTCGTCCGCACGAAGCGGCTGCCAGGAGATTGGCCCGCCTTGCATGGTCATCGGGTGGCAGATCGCGAGATTCACGAGTAGAGGCATACGATAGTAAACCTCGTGCCGACAAACACGCAACTCCCCAGGCGCGGCGCAGTCGTGCCCTACTGATATCCCCTCGGCATGCTCGCCCGCACGTCGTCGGAAAACCCGGAGGCCACCCATTCGCACTGCGCGGTGTTCCAGTGGGAGAAAAAGAGGCGTTTCTTCGGGTCCCGGTGCAGCGCCAGGCGTTCCGGAAAGAGGTTCCAGTCCGTCAGGCACCGCGTCGGCGGGCGCAGGTAGCGGTCCGTGTTCGGCAGCGAACTCCGGAGCCAGCCACCGCGCGCGTAGTACTGGTGCGAGGTGCGGCGCCGCTGCTTGCCGTCACCGTCGAAGCGGCAGTGCCAGGTGGCCGTGTCGTAGAGGATGCAGGTACCCGCCGGGCCGAAGATCGGCGTTTCCAGGTATGCGTCCCCGAGGGACTCGTAGGCGTCGCGCAGCGTCTCGAACCGGTTGCTCTTCGGCACCACCGCAAAGGCCGGCGCGCCGCTCCCCACGTCGGTGAGGTAGTGAATGGCGCACAGCCAGTCCACCGGCATGTAGGGCTGGCGCACGAAACGGTCCGGCAACGTGGCGTCGTGGTGGAAGTTCTGGCCGCCGAGACCCCCGTTCTCCGGCGCTTCGCGAAAGTTGAACTCGCTGAAGCGCGCCCTGTCCTCGCCACCGAGGATCCTGCACACCGCCGGATACGAACCCGGGTGTGGACATTCGCACCGACGAGTGGCAAGTTGCGCCGCTTTTGGCCGGAGGCATCACGTGCCCGACCGTCGCCCGAACGTCCTCTGCATCATGACGGACGATCATGCCGCCCATGCCCTGACCTCGAGGCGGACCCATATGAAATGCACTCGGTAAACGGGAGGTCGGAGTACGCCAACGTCCAGGCTGCCCTGACCGACGAGTTGGCACGGCTGCAGGCGCTGGTGGGCGACGAGCCCTGCGTCGACTGAGCGCCCCCGGGGCCGGGACGCGTCAGGACACGGTCGGCGTCATCTCCACGGTGCCGAACACCTCGTCGACCGGCCGCACCCAATCCATGACCGGCGCCGCCGGGCCACCGGTGACACGCAGCCGACCGTTCTCGACGAAACCCTCCGGACGCCCGGTCAGCTCCTCGGTCAGGAGGCCCTGCCAGGTCTCGATCTCGGCGCGGTGCGACGGACTCGCCGCCAGGTTCCGCATCTCGTCGGGATCGTTCTCGATGTCGAAGTAGTGCGCCTGGCCGGTACCGGGATACCAGATGTACTTGCGCTTGCCGTCGGTCATGTATTGCATGCCGCTGTCGAGGGTCGGGATGACGGCGCATTCTCCGTGCAGAACGGACCGCCAGGCGGGGTCGGCGCCCGTGACGAGCGGCAGGACGCTCCGGCCTTCGACGCTGTCGGGGATCTCCACACCCGCGACATCCAGCAGCGTCGGCATCAGGTCCATGAGTTCCACGAGTTCCTCACGCACCTGTCCGCGTGTGGACGGCCAGCGCGGGTCGGGGGGCAGGCGCAGCAGAAAGGGAATGCGGGCGGAGCCTTCGAAGCCGTTGCGCTTGCGAATCCACTGGTGGTCTCCCAGCATCTCGCCGTGGTCGGAGACGAACACGATCACCGTGTCTGGCGGCAGCGCAGCGAGCACGCGCCCGATCTGGTCGTCGATGTGGTTGATCGAACCGTAGTAGCCGGCGCGGTACTGCCTGATCAACTCGGGTTCCAGGGCCGTGCGCCAGGACGTCACGGACAGGCCACGTACCGGCCCGTCGAATACCCGCGCCCAATCGCCCACCACCGGTTCCGGCAGGTCCATCGCCATGTACCGGTCCCAGTACGGCTGCGGCGGCGTGCAGGGCTGGTGCGGCGGGTAGAAGCTGACCTTCAGGAAGAACGGCACCGTGGGATCGCGCCGGTGCAGGAACTCGAGCGCCTGGTCGGCGCACCAGTTGGTGAAGTGCAGGTGCTCCGACAGGTGCCAGGGCCGTGCCACCCAGCCGTTCTGGTGGGCGCCGTGCGCGAGGCCCGGGTTCCAGCCACGCACGCCCTCGCGGGCGAGAAAGAGCTGATAGTCGTCCGCAGCCGGGGTACCGCGCGGACTGTCCGCCCAGTCGGCACTGTCGAACCCGTACAGCTTGCGCCGCGGGAAGAGGTGCAGCTTGCCGACGAGATGGGTCTGGTAACCGGCGCGCGAGAGTTCGCCCGGAAGCGTCGGGCCGTCCAGCCATCCGACCTCGTTCATCAGCACGCCATGCGAGGCCGGCTTCCTGCCGGTCATCAGCGTACGCCGGGCGGGGACACACACCGGACACGCCGAGTACGCCCGGCGAAAACGGACGCCGCTTGTCGCGAGTTCGTCGAGGTACGGCGTCTGCAGAACCGGATGACCGTCGATGCCGAGGCAGTCGCCGCGTTGTTCGTCGGTCATGAAGAGCAGGATGTTGGGGCGGTTGTCGTTCGGTGCGTTCATCGGATCGGGGTACCTGTGTTGGTCAGTGCGCGCGGATCAGCCAGCGGCTGTCCGGGTCCATGGGCACGATGTCGCACGTGGACATGTACCAGTCCAGCATGCGTTCCTTGAGTTCGAGAAGCACGTCGCGGGCCTCGGGATCGTCGATACGATTGCGGGTCTCCATGGGGTCGGCCACCAGGTCATACAGCGCATCCCGTTCGTAACAGCGCTTCACGTACTTGTGCGTGGCGGTGCGGCAGAACGCCGCCTTGGAGTGCGGCAGCGGCGCGCGCTCGCTCAGTTGCAGCTGCAGCCGGGGCGAATACAGGCCGGCAGCGGTCGCGTCGCTCTCTCGTTCCGAAGCCTGCCCCTCGTTGGCGAGGCGTCCGCCTTCGCAGAAGACGGCGTCGCGGTGCCCGGCCGCGGCGTCCGCGAACAGCGGCGTCAGGGAACGTCCGAAGTGCCAGTAGCCCGGATCGATCTCCGCCAGTTCGAAGACCGTGGCGGTGAAGTCGATCAGTTCCGTGAGCTGGTCGCGCATCCCGGGCGCCACCGCCCTGCCCGCCGGCGGCTTGATGAGCGGGGGCACGTGCGCGAGACAGTCCTCCAGGGTGTTCTGGGTCTTCTCCACCAGGCCGTAGTCGCCCGTGAAGTCGCCATGGTCGGAGAACACGAACACCGCCGAGTTGTCGTAGTGGCCGTGACGCTGCAGCGCATCGCGGAGCATGCCGTACTGGTGGTCCACCCGCGCGCACATGCCGTAGTAGGTCGCGCGCAGTTCGGTTCACCGTGCCTCGGCTCGGCGTGCACACGGTCGCCTGGGCGAACGCGTTGCGGAACGAGACGCCCTCCGTCGCCGCGAGCGCATCCAGGTTCGGCGTGACCGCCGCCGGGTTGCCGAGGTGGTACATGCCGTCACCGCGCCACTGGTCGGGATTGAAAATGACGATGTTGGGGCGGGATTCGCGCATGAGGATCCTGTGGTTCCGGGCCGGCACCTTAGCGGTCTGTCCGGGCAAGTGCGACCGGCTTGCACCTGCCCTCGATATACCGGCGCCAGGCGTTTGCGCCGTAGAAGTTTCGCGCCAGCGAAACTTCCAACGCGACCGTAAGGTCGCGCCAGCACCTGCGGAGCGAGGGCGACGGCGACGCGTCTCGCGCGGATCCGTGTCCGGTCAATTCCGCCATCTTCTGGCTGAAACTGCCGCATCCCAGGGCACGGGCAGATCGAATACCCACCAGGATGCGGGCATTCACGGGGCTTTCACAGGCTGGCACGGTTCTTGTTAGAGCCTTTCCCACAGGCAACACCCGACGGGAACTCCCATGCGACAGCTCTCCGACACCCTGCGCCTTTTCCCTGCCATCGCGGCCCTGTGTGCCACCCTGTTCGTTGCAGCCTGCGCGCACGCCGAGACCGAGCGCAGGTCCTTCGCCGTCTCGCCCGGCGACCGGCTCGTGCTGGAAGCCGACTGGGGCAGCGTGGTCGTGACGACCGGCGACGGCGAGATCGTCGAACTGGTCGTGGAGAACGCGGAAAGGCTCGACCTCAATTACGTCCAGGAAGACGACACGCTGACCATCCGCGGCGAACGGCCGAGCCGGGGCCTCCTCGACTGGGGACTGCTCGGGTGGCTTCGCGACTGGGAAGGCGGGCCGCAGTTCCGCCTGACGGTGCCCCGGCGGCACGACCTGGCCCTCACGACGCGCGGCGGAGACATCGAAGTGGGCGACCTGGAAGGAGAGCTGACGGCTGGCACGTCCGGCGGCAACCTGGCCATCGGCGCGATCACGGGCACGGTGGCAGCGAAGACCTCGGGCGGCTCGATTCGCATCGCGGCCGCCGGCGGATCGATCACCGCAAGGACTAGCGGCGGGTCCATCGAGCTTGGCCGCGCGGGAGGTCCGGTGGAAGCGCGAACCTCCGGCGGAGCGATCCACATTGGCGGCGCAGCGGGCGGCGTGTCGGCTCGCACCTCCGGCGGTTCCATTCACCTCGACGACGTACTCGGGCACATCGAGGCACGCACCTCCGGTGGCTCCATCCGTGCGGAACTCGCGGCGCAACCCACGCGCGGCTCCACCCTGCGCACCTCGGGCGGCGACATCGAAGTGGGTCTGGCGGACGGTATCGGGCTCGAGGTCGACGCCGAGACATCCGGGGGCCGCGTCGTGACCGACCTGCCGGTGTCGTTTGGGGACAAGCTCGACAACTCGAGCCTGCGCGCCACGGTCGCCGGGGGCGGTCCGCTGCTCAAGTTGCGGACCTCGGGCGGTTCCATCCATTTGCGGGCCCTGTAGGCGCGGTCGCCCGCCGGCCATGCTCAGGGCGCGTTACCGGACCCGGACGAACCGGCTTTGCGCCGACCTGCCCGGAGCGGCCACGCGCGCACGGCGAGCAACGCAACCACCACGGCGAGATGCAGATAGCCGCTGCCCGGATCGAACGCCGTCAGAATCCAGTGGGCGAACGTCAGAAGCGCGGCTGCGTAGATGCACCGGTGCAGGATCTTCCACCGGCCGCGGAGGGCACGCACGCTGTAGTCGTTGCTGGTCGCCGCGAGCGCCAGAAGCAGCAGCAGGCCGATCCAGCCCACCAGCATGCCGGCTTGCAGCGCCTCTTCGAGGATCGCTCCCGCATCGGCCTTTTTCAGGAGGTAGGCCAGCGCATGCAGCGCCGCGTACAGGAACGTGGCGAGGCCCAGGTCGCGCCGCCTGGCGACGAGCCACTGCATCCAGCGGCTCCGCGGCAGGATGAGCCGCAGCGGCGTCACGGCCAGCGTGAGGATCAGGAGCCGCGTCGCCTGGACGCCGGTCCAGTGCAGGTACTCCCCGTAGTAGATCGCCTCCGCCAGGTAGCGGACCGTCTGCACCGCGACCGGGCCGGCCAGCACGAGCCATAGCAGCCAGCGGGAGGCGATACGCATCGCGCCGGCCCTCGTGCGTGTCCGGCCTGGCGGCCTGTTGTCCGCCCGGGCGGCTATTCGAGGATGATGTAGCTCTCCAGGCGGGCCACTTCCCCGGCATCGACATATTTTCCGATCTCGCGGCGAAACTGCTCGAGAGATGTGTAGGGACGGTATTCCTCGAACTCGTGCACCATGCGGCCCGACATGCCCGGGATGGTCATCAGATCCGCTTCCGAGGCCGTGTTCAGGTTCAGGGGAATGAACACGTGGCGCTCGAGTCGCGCGACTTCCTCGGCATCCACGTACTTGCCGATCTCGCGGCGGAACTGCTCCAGGGAGGTGTACGGACGGTACTCCTCGAACTCGTGGGCCATGCGCTTCGACATGCCCGGAATGATCATGATCTCCGCATCACTGGCCCGATTGAGATCGACCTGGCGGAACATGCGGGCGTAGACCGCCTCGCGCTCGGCGCGGTCCAGAGCCTGCCCGAGTACCGCGTCCAGGGCGGCAGCCGAAAGGTAGGGACGACCCGCCACGACCGCCCCGGCCAGGGCGTCGTCCATGTGCGGCAGGGACATCAGATCCTCGGCTTCGGCCAGGTTCGGATCCAGCAGCAGGTCGCCTCGATTTCCTGCCTGGCCCCACGCGGTCGCGCAACCGACCAACGTGACGACCGCGAGCAACGCCTTGCGTGTATTCACCCTTCACTCTCCCTTCGTTCGCGTCACGGTCACTTCGCAAATGCGATTCGTTCTCATTCTACCCCCCCCCGGGAACGGGCGTTGGGACGCCTGACCCTGGCACCGCCGGGGCACACCTACAGGGCCCCTGCATCGCGAAGCGCCGCGATCTCCCCCGCCGAATACCCGGCCTCGCGCAGGACTTCGTCCGTGTGTTCGCCGAGGGCAGGCGCCAGGGCGGCCGGTGCGAGTGGGGTGTCGCTCATGCGGATGGGCGTCCCGACCACGCGATGCTCCGTGCCGTCGCCGTCGCCGTCGTCGACCCGCGCGAAGTAACCGTTCTCCCAGGCGCCCGGATCCTCGACCACCTCACGGTAGTTGCGCACCGGGGCATAGCGGACGCCGACCTCGCGCAGCACGCGGCACCACTCGGCAGTGGTCCGGGTGCGGAACGCCGGCTCGAGTTCTCCGATGAACCAGGCCAGATCCTCCGGGGACATGATCGGCGACTGCAGCCGTTCGTCCACCGCGAGTTCGGGACGACCGAGGGCGACCAGGAAGCCATCCTTCGACTCCGGGGGCACGCCGATGATGCCGAGCCAACCGTCGGCCGTTTCGAAGATGCGATAGGCAGCGGGGATCAGGGGATGCCCGTAGTTGGCCCGTCCCGGCACCTCGTCGGAGAGCAGGAAGTGGGAGTATTCCGCGGCCTGGGCCCAGATCTGACCGCCGAGGAGCGACACCTCGACGCGCTGCCCGCGACCGGTACTCTGCCTTGAGAACAGCGCCGCGAGTATGCCCGACGCCATGTTCAGCGAGCCGATATGGTCGGCGATCGTGACCCCCACCGGGGTCGGCGGGTCGCCATCCCGCCCGGTTGTGCTGATGAGGCCCCCGGCGGCCTGTCCGGCGAGGTCGGCGCCTTCCCGTTGCGCGTCCGGCCCGGTCGGTCCGAAGGTGCTGCCGGCGGCCCAGACGATCCCCGGATTGCGCGCCGCAAGATCCTCGAAGCCGAGGCCCCAGGCGTCCATCGTGCCCGGCTTGAAGTTACTCACCACGACGTCGGCGGTCTCCGCCAGACGGCGGAAGACCTCGGCACCCTGCTCCGTACGCAGGTCCAGCGTCAGGCTCCTCTTGCCGCGATTGCAGGCAGTGAAGAAGGCGCTGCGGAAGTCCTGGAAGGACAGCGGGATGAAACGCGCCTGGTCGCCGAAGCCCGGCAACTCCACCTTGATGACGTCCGCGCCCATGTCGGACAGCAGCGCGGCCGCCTGGGGACCCTGCACCAGCAGACCGACATCGAGTACGCGGATACCCTGCAACGGACCTGACACGATCCCCTCCAACGGACAGCGAAGCCCGCGAGACTACGGGAGAGGAGCCTCGCGGTCCACACGGACATCGCAGCGGCGACCCATGGTCGCCCCTACTGCCGAGCCAGGCGCAGCAGCGGCGCGGCCGTTTTGTGCGTCGAGCGGAATGGATTGATATCGATCCCGCCGCGTCGCAGGAAACACCCATGTACCGTCAACCGCTCGCACTCACAGCGTTGCAGGAGATCGCTGAACACCTGTTCCACGATGGTCTCGTGAAACGCTCCGTGACGGCGATAGGACACGAGGTAGCGCAACAGGCTGCGCGGATCGATGCGCGGGCCGGAGTAGTCAATGAACATGGACGCCCAATCGGGTTGCCCGGTCACCGGACACACAGACGCGAAAAGATGGGAATACAGCCTCTCCGCCACCGCCGGACCCCCTGCGGCAAGGAGAGCGGGATTCCGTTCCTGGACGTCGATGCCCACGTCCAGCGCATCGAGGCACGAGCCGCCCGTGTCATCCCGAAAGACGGCGGACGCATCGAAGGCCAGCGGGGCGACCGCGACCGGGACACCGCATACCTTCCCGAGGTCCCTTGCCAGGGTCCGGAGCACGTCCCCCCGATCCGCACACCGGGTCTGTGCAAACCCGTTCAGATACAGCTTCAGCGACTTGCTCTCTACCGTCGCGGGCGAGTCGCACGGTATGCGTATGCGCAGCGGGCAGACCTCCGGGCGTCCATTGGGCATCAGCCAGGTCATCTCATAGCAGTGCCAGACATCCTCCCCGGCAAACGACCAGTCTGCGCCGAGGCCCGCCGCCCGCCGCTGGGCGCCGCGTGCAATCGGCTGCAGGAGTCCGGGCGCGTAGCCTTCCTCCGGCCCTGCCTTCCTGCCCGGAACCCGATCGGTCATGAACGCCTCCCGCGGGCCGTGCAGAGAAACGCCGGGGTATTCAGGCCGCGCATCGAGATTTCGCCTCTCTTCAGCATGGCGACCCATCGGTCGGCCAGTCGCGTCGGCTCCGGCATCCGGTATCCGTTCGCACAGGCGAGGGCCAACTCGGCAGCCTGCATGCAGGTCATGCGGTGGCCCGGACTCGCATACACGGGTTTCACTCCGGCGCGCGTGCGCAGGGCCGTGCCAAGCCGCTCGCCGTGGTACACCAGCGGCGCAGAGGCTCCGTACTCCGTACCGAGCGGAGCGTGCTCGCCGACGAGAATGGACTTCGCCACTCCGCAGGCGGGCATCTGCGCGATCACGCCGAGATGCGAGGCGAGGCCGAAACGGCGCGGGTGCGCGATGCCCTGGCCGTCGCACATGAGCGCATCGACGGCATGGCGCGTCCGGCGCATGACCCGCAGCAGGCCGGGAGCCTCGCGAAACGACAGCATGCCGGGGACATAGGGGAAGGTGAGCGGCGCCGTCGCGCCACGCGCCTCGAGCACTCGCCGCGCGGCCACGTCCCAGACCACTCCGACGGCGAAGACGGCTTCATCCGTGAAGGCACAGTCGAGACCGAGCACGCGCCGTATGGGCGGCGCGGATGCCAGCGAGACCCGTTCGGCAAGCCGCTTCTGGATCTCGATCGCACGCCGCGACGAAACGTGCCAGCGGTGCGGGGTGCGCGGTAGTCTCACGGGGCTCTTTTGTCTTCCGCGGGTGTTTGGTGCAGAATTCCGCGTCCGAGCGGGAATAGCTCAGTGGTAGAGCACAACCTTGCCAAGGTTGGGGTCGCGGGTTCAAGTCCCGTTTCCCGCTCCAATAAATCAATGAGTTACGCCGATTCGCAGTCTACCCGAAGACTCGGCGTGACCAAAACGTGACCACGGCTGGCCGCGACGTCCGTCACGCCACCGCTTCGAGACCGTTCTTCGCGACCAGCGTCAGCAGCTTCAGCGACGCACCGCGGGGCCGCTTCTCGCCGCGTTCCCACTGGCTCACCAAGCTGGTCGTCACGTTGAGGTAGCGAGCGAACACCGCCTGACTCGCATTCTCCCGCAGCCGGATCTCCCGGATCCTCTCCGGCGCCATGTCCTCGACTGGCGTCAGGCACATCTCGTCGAAAGCCCTCATGGTCCGTGTTGTTTCCCACATTGACTTGTTAGGAAGCCAGGATCATTTCCCACATTGACTCACCGTCGATCGAGCCGATGCGATGAAGCAAAGCGGGAAAGCGCGGGTTGTGTTCGCAGGTGTAGCGGAGTTCCCGCGCCGCGGAGGGGGCGTGGCTCGAAGGTAGGCAGTCGCCTGCGTTGAACAGCCGTTCGACCCGTCCACGGAGCGGCGCGGGGGCGGAGCGGGTTCATGGCGACTCGCCGGCCCGGTAAGCTGACCCCGTTTTAGAAAAGGAGAAGTTGGCCCGCGCGGACGGTAACTCCGCCGGGCCACGGCCGGGTGCAGCTTCGTTTTCGGACGGGGCTTACCGGCGAGCAATACGTTACGGCCCAAGGCTGGCGTGATGCAACCCTGCCGCGCTGTCCGCATCATCCGAGCGGCGGCTGCTCACTCGCGCGGCACGGCACCTACGCACGCAAGACGCCGCCCGGTACGCGCATCGCCCGCTGGTACTGTCCCGAGAGCCACACCACGTTCAGCCTGCTGCCGGACTGTCTGGCGGCCCGGCTGCCGGGCACGCTCGACTCCATGACGGCCTAGTAGTTAGTTCCATTAAAACGTTGACGTTTCATGCGATGTCCAGGTCGAAGTTGCGCCAACGCAACTGCACGGGCGCTTCGTTCATTTCCGCAATGCCTTGGAGGATGCGGGATTTCAGTTCCGCGGTGGACGCGACGCGGATGTGGCGCAGGAACGTGCGCGCCATTTTGGAGAAGGCGCACTCGATCAGGTTCAGCCAGGAGCCGTGTTTCGGGGTATGCACGTATTCGAAGCGCCCAGGTCGCGTCGCCAGGTACGCCATGGTCTCGCGGGAAATGTGCGCGGAGTGATTGTCGAGGACAACGCGGATGACGGCGTCGGGCGGATAGTGACGATGCAAGCGCTCCAGCAAGGCGACGAACTCGCGGCTACGATGTCTCGGCTCGACATCGGCGATGATTTCGCCGCTGTGCAAATCCAGCGCGGCGAGAATCGACAACGTGCCGTGGCGCACGTACTCATAGTCGCGCGACAGCGTCGCCTGTTGCCCCGCTACCGGCGGCAGGTCCGGGGCGGTGGTGCCGATAGCCTGTACGCCGGGCTTCTCGTCCACGGACACCGTGTAGGTGGTCGGCGTGGCGGCGTCGCGCGGCGCTGGCGTCAGGAACACCTCGCGATAGACCATCAGGACTTCGCGCATCTTGCGGTCGAACTCCGGGTCGCGACGTTCCAGGTAGTATCGCACCCGATGCGGCTTCAGATCGTGCTCCTGCAGGATACGCCAGACGCTGCTCCTGCTAATGCGCGACAAGCGCGGAAACCCGGCCGCCTCGGCTTCGCGTTGCAGGTGGGCGGCCAATGCCGACAACGTCCACAACTCCGCCGCCAGACCCAGCGCCTTGGGTTGCTGACATGCCACGCTGACCACCCAGGCTTTTGCGTCCGGCAGAATCTCGGGCTCCCGCGGGCGGTGGTAACGATCTCTCAAGCCGGTGCGCACGCCCGCCGCCAACGCCTTGTCGACACATTTGTAGATGGTTGGGCGCGACACGCCGACTTCCCGCTGTATCTGCGAGATCGACAACCCCGCCGCGTACCTCAGCAGCACCTTCGCTCGTGTTACCTCGCGCGCCGGCGCCGTCGCCGAGCGGCTCAACGTCGTCAGCATCTCGCGATCCGACTCCGACAACTCCAACGCCGCGCGCTCTGTTCGTCTGGCCATGTCCCGCTCCCTGATTGGATCGGGCCAGCATCATGCATCGGCATCGCCAGTTTGTAAACTAATTTAAGAAACGAACTACTAGTACATCAAGGCCGGGGAGTACGTTGCCGTCGGGGACGCGAGGATCGGCTTCGTGGCCAACAACTCGATCGCGCAGGGAGAGTAGGTGGCTAGCGTGGCTCCGGAGTTGGCACCGGCCGTGCATGATGGGTCCGAAGGAACTCTCTGATCTCAGGACGGTGACTCGTCTTGTCCAGGGACCTTTCGCCGGCATCGTCCCGACCATTGACGTCCGCGCCGGCCGCCAACAACAACTCGAGCACCTTGGGATTTTGACTCAGCCCCGCGGCCCAATGCAGCGGTGTCCGGCCGCGATGATTCCGCGCGTTCACATCCGCGCCCGCGGCGAGCAGCGCCTCGACCACCGACGTGTCGCCATGTCGCGGACCAAGACGCGGTCCGTAGTCCCAGCCACTGAATGCTCCGGCGTCATGCAGCGGCGTCATCCCGAGTGCGTCCTTCGCGTTCACTTCCGCCCCGGCGCCGAGCAGCACCACGAGGACGATGGGATTGTCCCCGCTCGCCGCAGCATGAAGGAGAATCGAGCCATTGTCGTCACGCGCGCGGACATCCCCACCGAGCGCAAGCAGCGTCTGTAAGGCCCCCGGGTTCGCGAGGTTCGTCGCGGCGTGATGCAGCGCAGTCTGACCGTCGGTGTCCCGTGCATCCACGCGCGCCCCGGCTTCGACCAAAGCCCGGAACAGATCCGGTTCGCCGTCTCCCTGCGCCGCACGGTGTAGCGGAGTTTCCCCAGCGCCGTCGCGAGCCATCGCGTCCGCTCCCGCCGCGAGCAGCAACCCGACTCCGGCTGCACCGCCGCCGAGACCGGCCACGTAGTGGAGAGGAGTGGCACCCGCCTCGGTCTGCGCATGCACGTGCGCACCGACCGCCAGCAACGACGCCATCTCGGCAGGATCATCGCTCGCCCCCGCGACGTGGTGGAGCGGCGTTGCGTCGAGTTCGTCGCGTGCGTGGACATCCGCACCGGCCGCCAGTAGGCGCTCGATCACGCCGGGCCCCGCACCGGCCAGGGCATCGAGCAGCGTTTGTCCGGACCGGTCCCGGGAGTCCACGTCGACTCCGGCATCGAGCAGAAGCTCGGCGACCGCTTCGTTTGCCCGAAGCATCGGCGTGTGACCGGCCCCGTCCAGGGTGGACACGTCCGCACCAGCCGCCAGCAGGGCCTGACGACCGCCGGAGCCGCGTCATGGCGGACGGCGATGTGAAGCGGCGTCTCGCCCCCCAGATAGTGTGGGTTCCTGCCCGCTCGAGCTTCCAGTTCGGCGCCCGACGCGATCAGCGCCTTGAGAATGCGCATCCTCGGCTTCGTACGCCGCGTCGTGCAGGGGCGTGAAGTCGTTGCTGTCCCGGACATTCGGGTCGGCGCCCGCCGCCAGCAGCGCCTCGATCACGGCCGGCTCGCCGTGGTCGTCCCACGGGTCCAGTGCGCTTTTGGGACACCTGACTCCCAACCCGACCGTCTTCGACTCTCCGGCCTCACTGACCACCCGCCGCCCTTTCCCGCCACACTCTCGTCCCTCAACACGAACGCTCTTCGACTTCGACCAGTCAGCCGGCGGCTGGTGTTGCGAGGGAATCCGCGTTCCGCGCCGCCGCGGCGGGCAGGGCGTGCCGACCTTCGCCAGAGTGTGCGAGACCGTGATCGCGATCCACGCCGAGAACTGGCGCGAAGACGGAAGGAACGAGGAGCACTGGCGCGCCACCCTGACCCGCTACGTGCTGCCCCGGATCGGCGACAGGCCGGTGAACGCCGTCGTCGAACTGCCAAGAAGAGCCTGAATACGAGGCCCAAGGGCTCGATGGCACGCTCCTGAGGACCTTTCCGGTCGCGCCCCACTTCTAGCACATATAGACTAGCGCTTGGAGTGTGGCCTGTGCACCTGAGGTGGCATGGGGCGCGCGGCACACCGAAAAGCGCGGGAAGATGTCCGCGAGGAGGGAGTGAACGATGTCCAAGACTGAGATCATCTTCGAAGTGATCGAGGACGAGGTGGACGGCGGGTACTCAGCGAGCGCGCTTGGCTACGGCATCCACACCCAAGGGGACTGTGTTGAAGAGGTTCGCCGCAATGTCCTTGAAGCCGTCGACTGCTACTTCGACGAGACCATGGATCGGCCGGGGTTGATTCGCCTCCACTTCGTACGGGATGAGATCTTGGTGGCGTGAGGCTGCCGCGCGATGTCAGCGGCGCCCAACTCCAACGGGCCCTCCGGCGCCTGGGCTATGTGAGGGTTCGGCAACGCGGCTCCCACGTCCGAATCACGACCCATACGAGCGGCACACATCATGAGGTGATCCCGTTACACAGTCCGATTCGGGCAAAGGCGTTGTCAGGAACATTGAAGAGCGTGGCTCGACACCACGGGATGACAGTTGACGAACTGCTCAAAGCTTAGACCTTTAGCCCGACTTCCTTGAGCCGGTTCTCGGCATCGTCCCGAGCGCAGTACACGGCCTCGTAGATGTGCCGCGGGGTGGCCTTCAGGTTGGTGACCACAGACCTTGGATTGTCCTTCGGTTTGCGGCCGAAATGGGCGGCCACTTCCGCCTTGATGACGACCCGGCGCTCGTGCGGCCAGTTCCTGGCCCGATAGGCGCAATCGGTATAGCGGTGGGTGGTCTGTCGCAACGCTTCGAAGTCAGCCCGCACCTCGGCCATCAACGGCTCGGCGAGACTCAAAAGCACCGGGTTTTGGGCCATGCCCACCACGTAGTCGAGCTTCTCCGCCTCGAAAAACTCATACAACTCCGGACCCGAAAAGCCCCCGTCCAATCGGATCCGCAACCGCGCCCCGGGAAACGCCCGGCGCAAGCGCGGCAGCAGTCGCTTCAAAATACCGATGCAGCCGTGCTTGGCGGCCGCGTTGCCGGGGCGCAGGACATAGCAGAACAGATACTGCTCCACCTCCTCGTCGAACGTCAGGAAACCGGCCAAAGGCAGATAACACCAGGTGTCGTAAAACCGGTTGAAAAACGTCAACTGCTGGCCGCCTTGGGTGGGATCGTCCGTTGGATCCAGATCGATGGTGATCCGCCGGACCCGCTTAGGAACGGTCCCGTGGATTCCGGAGAGGAGATTGCCGAGGCCGTCCGCGTTGATCGCCCCCTGTATCGAGCGGAAATCGATCGCGCGGGGCTTGCGCCAGCATGCTCGCTGGACCGCGATCGCGTCGCCGAGCGTATCCATCGCGCCGACCAGCGTGACGATCAGGAGGCCCGGCAAGAGCCCCTAGAAGGCCGGTCCGAAGGTGAGGTCGATCCCGGGGTAGCAGGCCAAGTCCGGAAGGCCGATCCACGGTGCGTCCAGGATGCGCTGATCCTCCGCTGGTGGGTGGAGGACGGAAACGGAACGGTGATCCGGAGGATGGCTATGCCTGCAGTGTCTCCGCCCTGCTGATTGGACTGCCGCATTTCCTGCGCATGATCGACTTCTTTCCGGCCAACGACTCGCCGTGGTTGTTGGTGGCACTGTTCGGTCCGCTCGTTCTCGGCTACCTTGCAGGGCCGCTATTGCCGATCGTGATCGACTCTCAGCTCGTCGATATCACCGATGACCATGAGTATCGAACCGGGCATCGATCCGAGGGGGTTGTATTTTTCGATACGCACGTTCGCGATGAAGGCCACGTCGGGTATCGGGGGCCTGATCGGTGGCTTCGGCCTTGACCTGATCGCCTTTCCGAAAAACGCCGTGGTGGGCGAAGTGGCCGCACCGGCGCTCAATGGCCTGTTATTCATGTCCGGTCCGCTCTATTGGATGATCGTCGCCGCTGGCATGGGTTTCATGGCCATGTATCAACTGACCGAAAGCCGGCATGCGGAGATTCTCACTGAACTCAGAGCGCGTAGAGCACTCGCGGAGTAACGCGGTCCCAATGTCAGACGCGCGTCATGCTGGGCCAGGAAGACCGCCTGAACAAGCGAGGCACCCTGGCTGAGCTAGCGCGCGAACTTCGTTCGCGTTGGGAGTTTCGCTGGCGCGAAACTCCCGTGGAACCAAACCCTGACGCGCCCTCCAAGTGGCGTGCCAGACGCAAAGTCCGACAGGCTGTTAGCCAAAGTGGCGAACAAGCTCTCGTTGGACGTCACGGTCGACGCGCGTGTGCGCGCCCGGGATTGACCAATTGGAGGGACCAAACGGCACGCTCTCTCCCGGGTGATGGGCAGGTAAGCGATCTCGTCGACAACCGTCAGCGTCGAATTCGTACAGGCTCCCGATCTGTTCGCGCCTGACGCTCGGCTGGATGGCGAAGTCGAACTGCGCGGGCGTCTTCACTGCCGGCAGCCGCGCGGCGCGCATGACGGTCTGCAGCCACCGCAGCCACCGCACCCAAGCGCATGCGCACGGGTCCCGGCGGCTGTCGCCTACGACGCGGCGGGAGCGCCGTACTTGCCGTCCTTGTGATCGACGGTGCCGGCCTTCTTCAGTGCCGCGAGGGCGTTGCTGACGGACTGCTCCGCAGACTTGTCGCCCTTCACGTTCAGCTGCGCGATGATGTCGGCACGGCCGATACCTTCGCTGCCGGCTGTCTCAATCATCGAGACGATCGCAGCGCGTCGTGAAGGACCCCGGCGTCGGCGTGTTTTCCGGGGCTTCGCCTCGGCTTCTGGCGCGACAGCTGTTTCTACCGTGGCATCCGGCCCCGGCACCGAGCTCTCTGCCGCCTGCGCAACATACTTGCCGTCCTGGTGCGCTACGTCTCCGGCTTTCTTCAATGCCGCGAGAGCGTTGCTTACCGATTGCTCGGCGGACTTGTCCCCCTTGACGTTCAGCGCCTGGATGAGGTCCGCGCGACCGGCCCCGGCCCCACCGAACGAGGCGATGGCCGCAACGATCTCGGCACGGCGTGATACCTGGCGACGCCTTCGCGTTTTCTTCGCCGGAGCCGACGCTCCCGCATCCGCCTTGCGCGTCCGCCGCCGGGCCGGAGCGGGCACGGAAGCCTTGGCGGTTTCGTACGCCTGGATCGCCTCCATCTCGTTGTCGATGTTCTTCAAGTCCCCACCGAGCGTCTGCAGCTCCGCCTCGAGGGCACTAACTCGCTTTTGCACGTCCCTCCGTTGCTGCGTCAGACGTTTCTTCTCCTGCGCTACATATGTCGTGAAGTCCATGGCAGATCTGTATTCCAAACGAAAGCTGGTATGTGAAATCATCCCAGAATGTGTAGCCAAAGGCAACGCGATCGTGCCTCCAGGTTAACGTACTCGACCCGTTCCCATGCGCCACCCTCCGGCGCCACCTGCCGCTTCTTTCGGCGCATGGCGACGTTGACGGCTTCATTTGGCACGGCGTTGGAGCGGCCGCGGCAACAAAACGGCGACGGGACCACTCGCAAGCGAACAAGCACAATCGCGTTATGTCCCGGGCACTAGCCCGCATTTCTCACCAGGCCGCTTGTCGGCGTCAGAAAGCTCTTGGGTTTCACGAAGTTGACCGCGATGCCGACGATCGTGCCGATTGCGGACTGCGCTGGCCGCGCCCTCGCGGGTCTTTTGGCCCCGTGTACACACGGGCCCGTGCTTGCGCACGTGCTCCCTCAAGCGGAGCCTTCAGCCGGGGAGCCCGAGGGGCCTGCCCCTCGCAAGATTGGAGTCCCGCTATGCTTTCGGTCGGCGAGCGCGACGCAAGCGTCGTGCGCACAGAGCCAAAATCCTCCGCGATCATCACGGCCCCTGGTGAGAAATGCGGGCACCAGGTAACCGAACCTTGTCCGCACACCGCCGGGCGAGCAACAGGACGGCGCCGCCGCCGACCGTCCCCGGGCAACCACGGCGCGCCGCGACGCCTACGACCCGTTCGAGCCGATCGCCCGCCGTCCCGTGCCCAGGGGGAGCGTCAACGGCCGCGCGGCGCGTTGCGCGATTCCCGGAGTTCGCGCATCATTGCCGCCTTCACCCTTGAGTTCGCTCTTCCATGGAACAACCGATGACGGGAGCGCAGCGACCGGCGGCGGTTGGTCCATGGAAGGTCGGTGTGGCTGGGCCGGAGGCGGAGGCGGCGTGCAGCGGCAGCGAAACGCCGGACCGGCTTTGGGGCGCTTCCATGGAACAAATGCCAGAGGGAGCGCAACGACCGGCGGCGATTGGTCCATGGAAGGTCGGTGTGGCTGGGCCGGAGGCGGAGGCGGCGTGCAGCGGCAGCGAAACGCCGGACCGGCTTTGGGGCGCTTCCATGGAACAAATGCCAGAAGGAGCGTAGCGACCGGCGGCGATTGGTCCAACGAGGTCGGTGTGGCTGGGCCGGAGGCGGAGGCGGCGTGCAGCGGCAGCGAAACGCCGGACCGGCTTTGGGGCGCTTCCATGGAACAAATGCCAGAGGGAGCGCAACGACCGGCGGCGATTGGTCCATGGAAGGTCGGTGTGGCTGGGCCGGAGGCGGAGGCGGCGTGCAGCGGCAGCGAAACGCCGGACCGGCTTTGGGGCGCTTCCATGGAACAAATGCCAGAGGGAGCGCAACGACCGGCGGCGATTGGTCCATGGAAGGTCGGTGTGGCTGGGCCGGAGGCGGAGGCGGCGTGCAGCGGCAGCGAAACGCCGGACCGGCTTTGGGGCGCTTCCATGGAACAAATGCCAGAAGGAGCGTAGCGACCGGCGGCGATTGGTCCAACGAGGTCGGTGTGGCTGGGCCGGAGGCGGCGCGGCGCAAGCGGCGCGGCCCGGCGAGCGACGGCGGACCGGCTTTTGGGGCGCTCGCCCATACGCACTTGGGAGGCTTGGGATTGCGTGCGTGACTGATTTTGTGCCTGTCATCGGGGTTTGGGGCTACGGTGGCGGCCGTGGAGGCCGCCGCCTGCTCGCCGCTCTGGACCTGCCCTACCCGAAGGCTGGCGATCCGCCCGCCGAATCTGCGAGAATATGCGGCGTCGAGACGCTGCCGACGGCGTTCGTGCGCCATGTTCAGCGGGGCGCAGCAGCCAGGAACATCAACCCGTTCGAGTCGAGCATCTCGGCCTTGATCGAACCCATGCGACGACCGGAAGAAGGACAGCCGTGACGTTGAGTGCAATGGAATCGCCCCGCGGACACACCGCCGGGCCAGGGGCCGCATCGCCATGATTGCGGCCATCGTTCTACTGGTGGTCGTCCTCGGGTCGGTCGTGTTCAATACGTTGAGCCCATGGTGGTTCACCGACATCGCGTCGAACTGGGGCAACATCGACTTCGCGGTCTTCGTGACCTTCTGGATCTGCGGCGTCGCCTTCATCCTGGTGGGCCTCTTCATGGTCTACGCGGTGTGGAAATACCGTTACCGGGAAGGCCAGCGGGCCGCCTACGAGCCCGAAAACAAGAAGCTCGAGTGGATCCTGACCATCGTCACCACCGTCGGCGTGGTCGGCATGCTCGCGCCGGGGCTCGCGGTCTGGGAGGAATACGTCAACGTCCCGGATGATGCCCGGGAGATCGAGATCACCGGCCAGCAGTGGGCCTGGAGCTACCGGTTGCCCGGCGCTGACGGACGCCTCGGCACCGTCGATGCACGCTTCATCTCGGTCGACAACCCCTTCGGCATGGATCCGGACGACGAGTTCGGGCGCGACGACGTGCTCGTCGAGCGCGCGCCGCTGCACCTTCTGAAGGATCAGCCGGTGAAGGTCCTGCTGCGCTCCAAGGACGTGCTGCACGATTTCTACGTGCCCGAGTTCCGGGCCAAGATGGACGCCGTGCCCGGCATGGTCACCTACATGTGGTTCACGCCCACGAAACCGGGCATCTACGAGGTGCTCTGCGCGGAGCTCTGCGGCATCGGTCACCACACCATGCGCGGGACGGTGATCGTCGACGAGCAGAACGGCTACAACGCCTGGTTGGCGTCCAGCCCGACCTACTCCGACCGGCTCGCACGACCGGTCGGGGACGCCGTGGCCGGTCAGACCTCCTACGTCGTCTGCGCGGCCTGTCACGGTCCGCAGGCGGAAGGCATGGTCGCGCTCAACGCACCGAAGCTCACCGGCCAGTCCGCCTGGTACCTGCGCAGCCAGATCGCCGCCTACAGGCGCGGCCTGCGCGGTACGCATCAGGCCGACGAGTTCGGCCGGCAGATGGCGCCCATGGTGGCAACGCTGTTCAACGACGCGGCGGTGGAGAACGTGATCGCCTATATCCACTCGTTGCCGGACGTGCCGGCGCCGATGACCATCGAGGGCGATGTCGAACACGGCGCCGACCTCTACGAGGGATGCGCCGTATGCCACCGTGCGGACGGCAGCGGGAGCTACGGGACGGCGGCGCCGCGTGTCGCCGGCATGACCGACTGGTACATGGCCCGGCAACTGGTCAACTTCCAGCAGGCCATTCGCGGCCACGACCGCACCGACACCGTGGCACGGCAGATGGGCTTCATGTCCAAGCAGCTGCACGGGCAGGAGGCCATCAACGACGTCGTCGCCTACATCAACACCCTGGGCCAGCAGGCGGACCTCGCGTCACGCCAGACGCACGCCCCGGCCGATGTGAGCGACGCCCTGGCCTATACGAACACCCCGCGATGACAGGCGCGCGCATGCGACTGTCCGGAGAGCATCGGCCGCGCCCGGCAGGACGGGCGCTCGAGGATGGAGGTAACATCGATGGCGGTTGAAGCACAGATCCCCTACCAAGAGGCGATCGACGTTCACCACCCGCATAGCTGGATCACGAAGTACTGGTTCAGCCAGGACCACAAGGTGATCGCGATCCAGTACGGGATCACGGCCATCGGCGTGGGGCTCATCGCCCTGGCCCTGTCCGCCCTGATGCGTCTGCAGCTCGGCTTCCCCGACGCGTTCGACTTCATCGACCCGCAGGCCTATTACCAGTTCATCACCATGCACGGCATGATCATGGTGATCTACCTGCTGACGGCCCTCCTGCTCGGAGGATTCGGCAACTACCTGGTCCCGCTGATGCTCGGCGCGCGCGACATGGTGTTCCCGTTCGTCAACATGATCAGCTACCACGTCTATTTCGTGTCCGTCATCATCCTGCTGGCGAGCTACTTCGTGCCCGGCGGGCCGACCGGGGCGGGATGGACGCTCTATCCGCCGCAGGCGATCCTGACCGGAACCCCCGGCGTGGACTGGGGCATCCTCCTGATGCTGGCGTCCCTGGCGGTGTTCATCGTGGCGTTCACGATGGGCGGGCTGAATTACGTCACGACGATTCTGCAGGGCCGCACGCGCGGC
Source organism: Candidatus Azotimanducaceae bacterium (assembly GCA_965248075.1). Classification (GTDB taxonomy): domain Bacteria; phylum Pseudomonadota; class Gammaproteobacteria; order Pseudomonadales; family Azotimanducaceae; genus VXNE01. The sequence continues at coordinate 500,895 of CBDFIL010000003.1, forward strand.
ATGTCCCTGATGCGCATGCCGCTGTCGATCTGGGGCATCTTCATGGCCACCGTGCTCGGCCTGCTGGCGTTCCCGGCGCTTTTCGTAAGCGCCATCATGATGATCCTCGACAAGACGATCGGCACCAGCTTCTTCATGCCGGCGGTCGTCTCGATCGGTGACTCGCTCGATCACAGCGGCGGCAGCCCGCTGCTGTTTCAGCACCTGTTCTGGTTCTTCGGGCACCCCGAGGTCTACATCGTGGCGCTGCCCGCGTTCGGCATCGTCTCCGACCTGATCAGCACGCACGCCCGCAAGAACATCTTCGGCTACCGCATGATGGTCTGGGCGATCGTGGCCATCGGCGTGCTGAGCTTCGTCGTGTGGGCACACCACATGTACGTCAGCGGGATGCATCCGTGGTTCGGGTTCTTCTTCGCGACGACGACGCTCATCATCGCCGTGCCCACCGCGATCAAGGTCTACAACTGGACCCTCACCCTGTGGCGGGCGAACATCCACCTGACAGTACCGATGCTGTTCGCCATCGCCTTCGTGATCACGTTCGTGATGGGCGGGATCACCGGGCTCTTCCTCGGCAACGTGATCGTGGACGTGCCGCTCTCGGATACGTACTTCGTGGTGGCCCACTTCCACATGGTCATGGGCGTCTCGCCGATCCTCGTCATCTTCGGGGCGATCTATCACTGGTATCCGAAGATGACCGGCAAGATGCTGAACGACACGCTCGGACACATCCACTTCTGGGTGACGTTCCTCGGCACCTACATGATCTACTACCCGATGCACTACCTCGGTTTCGTGGGCGTGCCGCGGCGCTACTTCGCCAACGGCGACATGGCGATCATCGACGAATCGGTCATCATGCTGAACCAGAGCATCACGATCGCCGCACTGATCGTCGGCGTCTTCCAGTTCGTGTTCATCTGGAACCTGTTCTACAGCTACTTCAAGGGCAGGGACTCCGGCCACAACCCGTGGCAGGCGACGAGCCTCGAGTGGCAAACCCCGGAGACGCCTCCCCGTCACGGTAATTGGGCCGAGAAGCTGCCGACCGTCCACCGCTGGGCGTACGACTACAGCGTTCCGGGTGTGGAGGACGACTTCGTGCCGCAGACAGAGCCGCGGGCGGCCGGGGAACAGGTGGCATAGGGCGGGCATAGTAGGGCGGGCCTTACAGGGCAACGGATTTCCACCGCGCCCTCCGCGACCGCGGAGGGCGAAACCAGAAAGGAGCCAACGACCGGATGGCCGAAGCAACCGGATTGCGCAATCTGCAACTCGTCGACGACTGGGGGGCCGACGTCGCCGTCTTCAGGGGCGTTCCCTGGGGCAAGGCGATGATGTGGATCTTCCTTCTCTCCGACACATTCATCTTTACCTGCTTCCTCACCTCCTACATGACGGTGCGGATGACGACCGCGGAGCCCTGGCCGAATCCGAGCGAGGTCTTCGCCCTCGAGGTGATGGGCACCCCCGTACCGCTGCTGCTGATCGCGATCATGACCTTCATCCTGATCAGCTCCAGCGGAACGATGGCGATGGCCGTGAACATGGGCTATCGGCGCAGGCCGGGGCCCGCCGCGCTGCTGATGGTCGTTACGGCGTTGTTCGGTGCTTCGTTCGTCGGCATGCAGGCATTCGAATGGACCAAGCTGATCCTGGACGAAGGCGTGCGTCCCTGGGGCAACCCCATGGGCGCGGCCCAGTTCGGATCGTGCTTCTTCATGATCACGGGCTTCCACGGGCTGCACGTGTCGGCCGGCGTGGTCTATCTCGGGATCGTCGCCTGGCGCGTCTGGCGCGGCCGCTACAAGGAAAAGGGCTACGACATCATCGAGATCACGGGCCTCTACTGGCACTTCGTCGATCTCGTCTGGGTTTTCATCTTCGCGTTTTTCTACCTCTGGTAGGAGGCGCTCTGGTAGAGGCGCTCTGGCAGGCGCATCTACCTCGGTGGACGCAATCCGATAGGGCATTTCAGGTTGAGGGCAGTCATGGCGGAATCCGGTCAACAACACCCCATCTCGATCTACTTCGCGATCTGGGCGTTGCTCTTCGTGCTGAGCGCGGCCTCCTACATGGTCGATTACGTCGGCTTCCAGGGGTACACGCGCTGGTCGCTCATCCTCATCTTCATGATGCTGAAGGCGGGCTTCATCGTCGCGATCTTCATGCACATGCGCTGGGAGCGCGTGGCCCTGATCACGGCGATCCTGGTGCCGCCGGGAGCGCTCCTCGTGCTGGTGAGCCTGATGGCGATGGAATCGGACTACACGTGGCTGACGCGGGTCGTCCACTTCGGCGCGGACCCCGCGCCCCTGCCGCTGCCCCCGCCGTCCCACTGACCTCGTACCGGGTCAGGCCGCTTTTGCGGCGCGCCCGACCCGGCCCCCTCCCGGATTGGGCGCCGGCCGATCGCGCGCCGGCACAGGCCTGGGCTCCCCGGCCGCCTCGCTCGTGCCGGCAAGGTCCGCCACGTCGACGGCGTAGCGCTGGCGGAGAGTCGTCACGGCGTCGCCCGGAGCGCCGCATCGTGACCCCGTCCGGTATCGCCCTTCGAGACTTGCGCGTCGGCTGTTGCGCGCCGCCCGGCGGTCGGCTAAGACGGACCACGAGGTGTCGTCAACAGTCTTCGGGAGGAATCCGTGGACGCTCGAGCAGCTGTTTCCATCTGTGCCGTCCTGGCATGCATCGCGGGCCACGGCCAGGATCGCGCCATCCATGTCCCCGAGGACCTGCAGGATTGGCAGGACTGGGTCCTGCACGGGGAAGAACACCGGCGCTGCCCGTTCCTCTACAACAGTGCCGCCACGACACGGGGCGAGTTCGTTTGCGCCTGGCCAGGGCAGCTTGACCTGTCTGTGACCGCGGTCGGCGGCCGGTTCGAGCAGGCCTGGTCGGTACATGGCGACGAGCAATGGGTGCCGTTGCCCGGGAGCGGCAAGGTGTGGCCGCGGGACGTGACGGCGGCACGCAGGGACGTCGAGGTGCTACTGCGTGACGGCGTGCCATCGATCCGGTTGCAGCCGGGCAGACACGCGGTGCGCGGCACCTTCGCCTGGGACGAACGACCGGCGACGCTCGAGGTGCCGGGCATGAGCGGCCTGCTGGCGCTCACGGTGGATGGTCAGCGCGTCGCGTTGCCGGTGCGGACGGACCAGGGGCTCTGGCTGGGCGAAGGCAAAGTGCCGGAAGCGGTCCCGGACGAGCTGTCGACAAAAGCGTTTCGACGCATCGCCGACGATGTGCCCACGCGGCTCGAAACCGTGTTCGAGATCACCGTCGCGGGTACGGTGCGGGAGGAATTGATCGCACCCGCCCTGCCCGAGGGTTTCGTACCGCTTTCCCTGCAAGGCGAACTTCCCCTGCGGCTGTCGCCCGACGGCGATCTGCAGATCCAGGTGCGCCCTGGCACCTGGCGGGTCACGCTCAAGGCCCGGGCATCGGGCGTGGCGGACAGCGTCACGCTGCCCCAGGGCGTGAGCAACCTGCCCGACACCGAGATCTGGAGTTACCAGGACAATCCGCGATTGCGCGCGACCCTCCCGGAAGCGTCGCGGGCGGTCGATCCGAGCCAGGTGGGTTCGCCGTGGCCCGGCCTGCCGGCCTTCCGCATCGAGCCCGGGGAGTCGCTGCTGGTGGTGGAACGAAGTCGGGGGCTCGAGGACGCGGGCAACGCTTTGCTCCTCCATCGCGACTTGTGGCTGGACTTCGACGGAGGCGGTTTCGTGTTCGCCGACTCCCTCTCCGGAACCATGCGGCACGGCTGGCGTCTGGACATGGCGGCACCGTACTCGCTCATGCACGCCCGGGAGCGGGGCAACACGCTCCTCGTCACCCGCAGGGACGCGCTCGATGGCGTCGAGGTCCGCAACGCCAACCTGGACCTCGAAGCCCTCGGACGCATCGAAACGCGCGCGGAAATCCCCGTCGCCGGCTGGCAAACGGACCTGAATGCCGTGCGCGCGACCCTGAACGTTCCCCCGGGACATCGGCTGCTCGCCGCGGTGGGGGTCGACAATGCGCCGTCGAGTTGGTTCGGACGCTGGCAGTTGCTGCACTTCTTCCTGCTGCTCATCATCACCCTGGCTGCCGCAAGGCTGTTCGGTCGGATCGCCGGAGTCGTGGCGGGGGTCGCGATAGCGCTCAGCTTCCACGAACCGTTCGCGCCGCTGTGGACGTGGCTGAACCTGCTTGCGGCCGTGGCCCTGGTGCGGGTCGCCCCGCCCGGGCGGCTACTGGGCGTCGCCAAGGGCTATCGAGTCACTTCCTTCGTGGCGCTGCTGCTGTTCCTGGTGCCCTTCTCGGTGGGCCAGATCCGCATTGCCGTCTTTCCCCAACTGGAGTCGCCACTGCACCGCCATGAACATGCCCGGACGTGGGGACTGTTCGAGGTGCTTGCCGGCCGGCCGGCCCCGGAGCTGCCCGTCCGGGCGCAAAGCGAAGACGTTCCGGTGGAGGTCTCGTTCGCGAGGTCCCGAGCGGCCCCGGATTCGGCAGAACCGCTCTCCCGCGACGACGACGGCGCGCTTCTGCAGACGGGCCCCGGCAAGCCGGACTGGAACTGGCGGGCCTACTCCCTGTCGTGGAGCGGGCCGGTCGGCACGGATCGGAACATGCGGTTGGTGATCCTGTCCGACTGGCTGGTCAGTGCGTTGCGCATCGTCACGATCGTCGCGCTGGGCCTCTTCGCTGCGTTGTTCGCCTTCGACATTGCGAGCCGGCGTTGGCAATGGCGCTTGCCGACCGGGAAGAGCCTGACCGGCACGACGTCCGCCATGCTCCTCGCAAGCGTTCTCGTTGCCGCTGCACAGGCGTCCGCCGACCCGCCGTCCTCCCAGGTCCTGAACGAACTGAAGAAACGCCTGCTGGCGGCGCCTGCCTGCGCGCCGCGCTGCGCGGAGATCGTCGAGGCCGAGGTCGAGGTGGCCGAGGAGACCATGACCATCCGCCTCACGGTCCATGCCATGGCAGATGTCGCCGTCCCCATGCCGGGAGCGCCCGAGGGCTGGCGCCCGCAGCGCATCGTCTCGGGCGAGTCGGCCTTGCCGGCCTTCCGCGATGTCGAGCGCATGCTCTGGGTCCATCTGCCGGCGGGTCGTCACAACCTGGTGCTGGCAGGCCCGTTGCCGCCGGGCGACGCGCTGGAGATTCCCTTTCCGGCCCGGCCGCGCGCCATCACGGCGCGCTCCGAGCACTGGCTCGTGGCCGGCATCCAGAATCGGATCCTGCCGGCAGGTGCACTGAACCTGACTCGTCTGCGGCGGGAGTCCGAAGCCGTAACGGCCGCGTCCCGGGACCCGAGCCGACTACCCCTTTTCCTGCGCGTCGAGAGGCTGATCCAGGTTGGCCTCGACTGGAGGATCGTCAACGTCGCGAGTCGACTGTCACCGGAGACTGGAGCCCTGAACGTCGAGGTGCCCCTGCTGACGGAGGAGGCCGTCCTCGACGAGGACGTTGTCGTGGGCCCGGGTGGCGTGGCGGTCTCGATGGAGTCCACGGACACTGAATTCGTCTGGCACTCGTCGCTGCAGCGGCAGTCGTCGATGACATTGCGGGCGCCCACGGACCAGCCTTGGCACGAGGTCTGGATGTTCGATGTCGGCAGCGAGTGGAACGTGGAGTTCGACGGCGTCCCGGAGAGCCTGCCCGACGAGCGCGGGACCGGGCGCGTCGCGGTATTCCACCCGCGCCCGGGCGAGCGTCTTGCGGTCTCCGTTTCGCGGCCCGCCGCGGTCGCCGGGAACACGCTGGCGTTCGACCAGATCAACGTCCAGACCGTCGTGGGGGGCCATCAGCGGCGGTCGGTGATGGCGATCGACTATCGGAGCACGCGGGGAACCGGCCACGTCATTCGCCTGCCGGCAGGAGCTCGGGTGGAAGGGTTGAGGAGCGATGACCGGCACGAGCCGATCGTCGCGGTGGACGGCGCAATCACGGTGCCGATCCTGCCCGGGGAACATGCCCTGGAGATTGCCTGGAACGAAGCGACGTCGCCGGGCCTCTTGGTACAAACGCCCGCCATCGAACTCGGTGCGCCATCCAGCAACCTGGTGAGCGAGCTGGCGATGCCGTCGAACCGCTGGCTGCTGTTCGCGCGCGGTCCGGACCTGGGGCCGGCCGTGCTCTACTGGTCCGAGCTGGTGGCGCTGATCGTGGCGAGCCTCATCCTCGGACGCCTCAGGTGGACGCCGTTGCGGGCCCACCACTGGCTGCTGCTGGGTCTCGGCTTCAGCACGTCGTCCTGGCTGGCCATGAGCGTGGTGGTCCTCTGGCTCCTGTTACATGGTTCCCGTCGGTCCTGGAGCGCGAAGATCTCCGCGTCGGCCCATGGCCTCACACAAGTCGGTCTCGGCATCCTGACCCTGGCGGCCTTCGCGGCCATCGTGGCCGGCCTCGGTGTCGGTCTGCTGGGCAACCCGGACATGCACATCGTGGGATACGAGCCGGCCAGCGAGCTACGCTGGTTCGCGGATCGAACGGATAGCGCGATACCGAGAGCTTCCGTCTACTCGGTGCCTCTCTGGGTCTACAAGGGGCTGATCCTGGCCTGGGCGCTATGGCTGAGTTTCGCGCTCATCCGCTGGCTGCCCTGGGTGTGGGAACGCTTCGCGGAAGAGGGCCTCTGGGAGCGGGCCAAGCCGGCGAGCGAGGACTGACTGCCAGCCCTTCGACGCCCCTAGCCCGCATTTCTCACCAATGCGACGAATGATGCCCGAACGACGCCGGAACGGACGGCGAATGTATGGGGAATTCGTGATATTGCGTTCACAGCCGGTGGGTTGGCGTGCAAAGGGGCGAAAAAAGGGGAATTCGGGTGGCGCCAAGGGTCATTGGGGTGCTGACCTGGGCGCCGCCAAGGTTGCCGGACAGGTACAACCGCTGGCGAGATGCCAGTGGCGGCGAAAAGTCGGAGAACCGAGCGTTGCGTCAACAACGCAATGGCGTAAGCGGAGCGTCGGCACCACCTGGCTTTCAGTTTGAGATTGGCGTAAAGGCCCAAGGTAGCAGTTGATCGATCTCCGAGGCCGGATGGCCATTGGCGATGGCTTCGAGCGTGGCCTTGAGGTAGGCGTGGGGGTTGACCCGATTCATTTTCGCCGTTTCCACGAGTGAAGCGATGCGGCCCCAGGCCGCGGCGCCTTCGTCATGGCCGGCGAACAGCGCGTTCTTGCGATTCAGCGCCAGCGGTCGGATGGCGTTCTCCACGACGTTGTTGTCCATCTCCACCCGGCCGTCGGTGAGGAACACCTGCAGCCCGTCCCAATGGTTGCCGATATAGGCCAGCTTCTCGCCCAGGCGCGACTTGGGCGAGACCCGGGCGCGTTGCTGGCGCAGCCACACTCCGAAGTCCTCGACCAGCGGCGCGGTACGCGCCTGGCGCACGGCGAGCCGGACTTCGGCGGGTTCACCCCGGATCTCCTTCTCGATGACGTACATCGCCGCGATGCGCCGCAGCCCTTCGGCGGCGACCGCCGAGCGGTGACTGTCCTGGATCTCGCACAGCTTGCGCCGGGCGTGGGCCCAACAGAAACAACGGACCACCCCCTTGCCGGGCACCGCCACCACGTTGTAGCCGGCATAGCCGTCGACGTGCAGCTTCCCTTCGAATCCTCTGAGAAAACCCTCGGCGTGGCGTCCACCGCGACCGGGCGCGTAGAAGAACACCACCCCCGGCGGGTCCGGACCGGCCCAGGGACGCTCATCGCGGGCCAGCGCCCACAGATACCCCGTCTTGGTCTTGCCCCGGCCCGGATCCAGCACCGGCGCCCGGGTCTCGTCCATGAACAGATGCCCGGACTGCTTCAGGTGCCAGGCCAGCCGGTCCACCACCGGCATCAGATGAAACGACGCCTTGCCCACCCAGCCGGCGAGCGTGGAGCGGTGCAGGTCCACGCCTGAGCGGGCGTAGAGCTGCGATTGACGGTAGAGCGGCAAATGGTCCGCGTACTTGGAAATGAGCACCTGGGCCAGCATCGCCTCGGTCGGCAGCCCACCCTCGATGAGGTGTGCCGGCGCGGCCGCCTGGACGACACCCTGCTCGCAGGTCCGGCAGGCATACTTCGGGCGCACGGTGACGATGACGCGAAGCGTCGCCGGCACAATGTCCAGCCGCTCGCTGCGGTCCTCTCCGATGCGCACCATCTGCCGGCACCCGCAGGGACACTCGGTGCTGTCTGGCTCGATGACCCGCTCGATGCGCTCAAGGTGCTCCGGCAGCTGCCCGATATTGCGTCGGGCGCGGCGCTTGCCCGTGGGCGGGCTCGGCGGCGCGCTCGGCTCGGTGGCGGCCTGGACCTCGCCTACCGCCCCTTCCAGATCCTCGAACGCCAGCTGGCGTTCGTCGACACCCAGCTTCTCGGACTTCCTGCCGTAGATGAAGCGCCGCAACTCGCTGATCAGGTGCTCCATGCGCCGGTTGCTCTCGGTGAGCGACTCGACCCTGGCGCGCAGCGCGTCGTTGGCCGCCAGCTGCTCCACGAATGCCGCCCGGTAGGCCCCTGGCAGGGGGCTGAGATCGACCGGTTCGGCGCGCGTCTCCATGGCGCAATAATACCATGGAATCAGTCGCTTAGACCTCGGAAAGAGCCCTGATGACCGGCTCGGATGCTACGCCGCGGTGCGCGGCCGACGCACCTTCGCTGCCCACGTCCGACGCCAGTCCAGACCCTCGAACAACGCCTCGAACTGCGCTCGCGACAGGCGCATCACCCCATCGTGAATGCCCGGCCACGCAAAGCGGCCCTGCTCCAGACGCTTGTACGCCAGCACCAGGCCCGTACCGTCCCACCACAGCACCTTGAGCCGGTCGCCGCGCCTGGATCGAAACACGAACGCCACCCCGGAATACGGATCCAGTCCCAGATCGTTCTGCACCACTGCAGCCAGACTGTCGTGCCCCTTGCGGAAGTCCACCGCCCGCGTCGCCACCACGACCCGCGCGCCCGGCAACGACACCATCACCGCGCCCCCGCCAGCGCCACCGCGATCGCCGCGATCCCCGCCGCGTCGATCTCCCCCTCCAGCCGAACCGTCACGCCACGCCCTTCGATCGTCGCGTCGGCCCGCCCGCCCGACTCCTGCACCGACACCGGAACGTATGCAGCCTCCGCCGACCTCAGATCGTCGCGCCGCGCCCGGCTGCGTCTCCTCGACAACTGGCTGGCCGAAACCCCGTGGCGCCGCGCCACCTCGCGCACCGCCAGTGGCGACGTGAAACTCTCCTCCACAATCCGCTCCCACTCTTCCACCGTTCGCCGCCGTAGCACCCTGCCAGCGCCGACGCCCGTGCCGCCAGCACCCTTCGAATCACCATCCGACATCCACAAACCCTCCGGTCGACCAGACGGGTATCCAACTTCAAACGCGATATCCAGGGAAAGGTGGGGTCGGCGGACCGCTTACGCAATGGCATGGCCTGGAGGTTGTACAGAATCTGTCGGAACAGTGCGGCGCGCGGCCAGGACTCGGAGAAGGACAACTTGATGCGGCGCACGCTGACGCGCACCCGCACGCCGACCTTGAGCAGCTTGTCGCGAATCGTGCCGCACTGCGCCTTGGCCAGCCGCGTTCCGGCGAGTCCGACGCGACGCAGCGTCTGCATCAGCACATAGGCGAACGAGGCGAAGTACAGGCGCAGTTGGTTGGCGTGCATCGTGGCCGTGCTGGTACGGTCGGCGAACAGGTCGAGTTGCTGTTCCTTGATGCGGTTCTCCATGTCGCCGCGCGCACAGTAGAGCTTCTCGTACAGGGTCTGTTCGTCCATCGCCTCGGTCGCGATGTTGGTCACCACGAAGCGCGGGTTGGGGCCGAGCGCGGAGTGCTCCACGCGCGCCACCACGCGCCGCGACCGCGACCAACTGCGCGCCGCGTAGCGCAGCGCGTCGAAGCGCCGCGTCGTCTCGCCCGTCATTTCGGCCATGACGCGCGTCTCGTACAGCGTCGCCGCGACCATGCCCGTCAAGCGCGGGTTGACCGGCAGCCCGAGTACGTAATCCACGCCGCACGCCTCGCACCACGCCATGAGGTCCTCGCGGCAAAAGCCGCCGTCGCCGCGCACCACGACGCGCGTCGCCGGCCAGCGCGCGCGGATCGACGCGACGATCCGGTCGAGTTCCGCAACCGTGCCCGCCGCGCCGTCGACCGACGCCGAGCGCAGCCGCGCGCACAGCAGGTGCTCGCCGCAGAAGACATAGAGCGGCAGGTAGCAGTAGCTGTCGTAATGACCGTGGAAATGGCGCCCTTCCTGCATACCGTGCAAGGTGTCGTCGGTGGCGTCGACATCCAGCACAATGCGCGCCGGCGGCGTCTCGTGCGCCTCCAGGAACGTCTCCACCAGCAACCCGTCCATCGCCGCCATGTCCGCCACGATCTTCTTGTAGCGATGCGCCGCGGCGTCCGCCGCCAGCGTCAGTTCCAACCGGTTCAGCGTGCTCTTGCCAGCCAGCGGCTTGCCGCGGTCCGTCTCCCGCTGGCGACGTGCGCCCACCACATCCTCGCAATCGCACAGCAGCGCCAGCAGCCGGTCTCGGCACAACTCGTCGTGATCGTTCAGATCCTCGTACCCCAGACAGATGCCCAGCACGCGCTGCTTCACCAACGTCTCCACGCGATGCTCGATGCGCCGTGGATCGCGGTGGTCCGAAAAACACTCACCCAGACGCTTCAGTATCCCGACCCGTTCCTCCAACTCCCGCAACGCCAGCCCGCCGCCGTCCGTCGCAATCTCGCCGCCATCGAAAACACCCACCACCGCGCGCTTTCCAAGACCTCCAAACTTCAGTTGCGATGCGCTACACTCCGTTCCCATAAGGCCGCGTCTCCGGTGTCCGTAAATGCTTGTTCCAACATACATTTACGCCCAGAACGCGGCCTTTGTTCAACCCCCTTGGTGAGAAATGCGGGCTAGAGATCCGACTTGAGCGCCGTGTTGGACGCGATGCCGCCCCCGCCGCGCTTGTACTGCTCCCGGCGCTCCTTGCTGAACTTGTCGATCTCGTCCTTGGGCACGCCGAACGCGATGCCCCGCTCGACGCCCGGACGGGCGCGCACGCGATGCACCCAGTCGACGACCCGGGGCTTGGTGGTGATGTCCACCTTCGCCCACTTGTACGAACGCACCCAGCACCAGGTGGCGATGTCCGCCACCGTGAACCGATCGCCCGCGAGGTAGGGGTGCCTGGCGAGCTGGTAGTCCAGGACCGACACCAGCCGCAGCGCTTCCTTGCCGAAGCGTTCCAGCGGGTGGGCTCTCTGTTCGTCGGTCGCGTCGTTGATGTAGCGCGTGTAGGAGAGCTTGTTGCCGAAGATGGGGCCGATGTTGGCGGCTTGCCAGTACAGCCAGGGAATGACGTCCCAGCGCCGCTCGTCCATCGGGAACAGGCTGGAAGGAAAGCACTCACCCAGGTACTGCAGGATGGCGCAGCTCTCGATGACGGAGCGGCCGTCGTGCACCAGCGCCGGAATCTTCTGATTCGGATTGATGGTCGTGAAGGCCTCGGAGAACTGGTCTCCACCGAGGCTCACGGCATGGAAATTGACCTCCGGCAGATCGACTCCCGCCTCCCGGAGTTCCTCGATCATGACGGTGACTTTCCAGCCGTTGGGCGTGGCTCCGGTGTAGATGTCCAGGCTCATGGCAGTCTCCTTTGTCCGTTCGTCGATATCGGGCGCCGTGCCTTTACCGCCCGGCGGGAATCACTGCGTTGCCTGCGGGGCTGTCCCGCGCCACCCGCCGACGCGGGATGCCGAGGGAGGATCTCCGCTACTGCTGCACCACCCAGACATTGCACCAGCCCTTCGTGGCCACCACCTTGCCCGGAAAGAGCGCGCACGGCCCCCAGCCGTCCTGCTCCTCCGCATTCGCGTAGTGCAGGCAGTTGTCGCAGAACTGTGTCTTGCCCTCGTCCGTCGCGCGCTTGGGAAACCTGACCGTGTCGACCGCGTTCGCGTCGTGGCTGTAGCCGAACGCGACGGCGATGGGGTCGCTTTCCTCGAGCTTCGGCGCACCACCTTCGCCGGCGAGCAGATTCAATGCCGGTATGAGCGCGAGTCCTGCGGACGTCGCGGCAATGAAACGGCGGCGGCTGAGTGTGGATTGTCCTGCCAACATACTTCCTCATGCATCCTGCGGTAGAAAACGGCAATGATACCGTCTCGACTCCCGCCTGGTCAGCCGGAAAGCGCTACCCGCGCCATGTGGGCGTCGCGGGCGTCGAATTTCCACAGGCTCGAGGTGAGGCCCACGACCACCGTCGCGACCAGCATCGCCGCAGCCGATGCGACGAGCGCACGTTCGGCCCCCCACCACTCCACCATGCCCCCGGACAGCAACGCCCCAAGCGGGCCCGCCGCCATGAACGAGAACGAAAAGAACGCCATGACCCGCCCACGCTGATCCGCAGGCGCCTCTTCCTGCATGATCGTCCGCGCCATGCTCATCGAGAGGCCGGCGCCGGCACCCCACACCCCGAGACAGGCCACGAAGGCCGGAAACTCCAGACCGGCCGCCGCCACGGCCAGGACCACCGATCCCGCGCCGAGCGACAGCAGCAACAGCCGACCCTGGCGGCGCACCTCCCCGCACATCAGGAGCACGCAGATCGCCACCACCATGCCCACGGCGTTGGCCCCGCTCAGCCAGGCGAGATCGCCCGCGGTCCCGTCGTAGGTCTCGCGCACCATGAGGGGAATCGCGACCATGTAGGGACCCATGAAGAAGAGCCCCAGGCCGAAGTTCTGCACCGCGACCATCCGCATCGCCCGCGAGCGCATGACCGTGCGGCACCCGTCGGCAATGGATCGGCCCAACTCCCGCAGCATCGGTTCCGACGCGAGGGCCGGCCGTGCCCCCACCCCGGCTCCGCTGCCACTCCGGGTCGCCTGCTCCGGGGCCGCGATCACCCGCCCGAACGCTGCCGCGCCGATGGCGAGGGCGACCAGTTGTACCAGGATCACGGGCTCCGCCCCGTAGCGGTCCGCCTGCCCCGCCACCAGGAACGCGATGATCTGCACGCCAAACTGCACCAGCGTCACGAGGGCGACCGTCCTCTGGACGTGGTGGCCGGCAACCTGGTTCAACAATCCGTCCCGCGCCGGCGTGACGAACGCCTGCGCACAGCCCATCGCCACCGCGTAAGCGATCATGAACCCGAACGTGAGGCCTTCGCTGTGCAACACCCACCACAGGGCGAGCCCCGGCAGGAGCGCCGCGGTCTGCGCGACGACCGCGACGCGGCGCCCGCCGTACCGGTCCGCCACACTTCCGCCGACGAGCATCAGCAGCATGGCCGGCACGAGCATCGCGGTCTGCGCGACGCCGACCATGCTCGGCGTTTCGTGCAGCACAATGGTCACGAGCCACGCGAACATGACGCTCTGAATGCCCTGGTAGACGAACCAGCCACTGTTCGCGACCAGGTAGAAGTGCAGGGGTCGCACGCCGCGATCCCTCCGGGGCCAAACCCATACTGTAGCGCCCCATCGCCGGTCCGGCACGGGACTCGTAGGGGCGACGCTTGTCGTCGCCCGTCCCCGACGTCGCGGAACCTCGTCGTCAACGCGCAGTTTCGCGCCAGCGAAACTGCAACGCGACCGCAGGTCGCGCCGGGACGGGCCGGGTGGCCGAGGGTGGTTTCCCACCCCCGGCTCCCGCAGATCCGGACGTGCCCGACTCGGGCATCTTATGTTGGGCATCCGGCTCCTCGAACCGTGGTATCGCTACGCGCAGCGCGCGCACCCATGAGCCGCCATTTCCAACGGCTCCCCGCTACCTGCCGCACTTCCGTTGAGACGCTGAGCTGGCTCGGTGGCCAAGGCGTCTGTCCGCACGGCAGTCCATGATCCGATCCGCCGCTTCCCTCCGCCGGGTCCCCGTGGGGCGAGTTCCCCGACTTCAACAGTACTATCAGCGGACTCCGACTTCTCGACGCCCGTCCCGCCGCACTTCGTCTTCCTTCGCTTGGCGGTACCTCCGGTTGCCCTGTTCGCTCCCGCAGCATGGGCCGTACCCGCGGGCCTGGGCTGCTTGTAGCGCGGTGCCCGCACCGCGGACTCCGTCGGAGACGTCGAGACCTCCCAGGTTCCTGGGCGACCCGTGCCTGCATGCCCCGCTCTCCGACCCCGGCGGAACCGGTCGCGCCAGACCATCTCGGCGCGCCGATGGTGCCTTCCACTCTTGTCACAGCGTCGGCTTCCGCGATGAGAACGATTTCGTGGCTCAATCACGCGGCCTGCAAGGCTTCCTGTGTACCCTTCGCAGACAGCGTCACCACTGCCCACGCAACACTCGGTTCCGGCTGGCTGGTCAACCTTGGCCGGTCAGGACTCGCACCTGCTGGGTCGCTAAGAAGGTTTCCGTCACTTCACATAACTTCCCCCTTCACCAAGCTTCGCCTGGCGCAAGACAAGCCCGTCCCCTGTACGGTCCCCGTTCCCTGCGCGGCCGCGGCCCGGAGCCGGCTCACGTCGGTTGAATCCGTATCGACCGGGCCTTAGAATCCGCGCCTTCCCGCGCGTCCCCTTCGTCTAGAGGCCTAGGACACTGGGTTTTCATCCCAGTAACAGGGGTTCGACTCCCCTAGGGGACGCCACATCATCTGGTCCGCTCCCGCAAGAACAACGGCGCGGGGAGTGCGCGAGACAGCGTATCCAGGTTCGGCGCAATCCACGCCTCTGGCAGAGGGAGACAAGTGCGCTTGCCGAGTATCCACCACCCGCCTCGTCCTCACTCACTTCGAAGATGATCCCGGTCTTGCACATGCTCACTCCTTCGGTGCGTCCCTGTCCGACCGGCGTCACGCTGCCGGCAGAAGTCCCCGGCGACGTGCGCGATGCACCGCGTCCAGCCGGCTGCGGGCACCCAGTTTGGAAAAGATCTTGTGGATGTGATAGCGGACGCCGGCGTGGCTCAGGCCAAGCGCGATCTCGTTATCGGACCGATGCTCGAGGCGCTCCAGGATCTGCGCTTCGCGGGCGCTCAGTTCGGGGTTCCCGGACCGGCCCACGGGAGCCTTCCGCAGATGCTGCAGCAGGGTGATGGCCGTCGCCCTGGTCGCCGGTTCCGGATGATCCGTCTCCAGGTAGCTCTCCAGCAGCCCGAGACTTGACTGACCTTCCCGGACGAGAGGTCTCGCGTAGTCCGTCTCCTCGAACAGACACAGGAACTCTACCAGATGGCGGGTGGCAGCCGCCCCGTCCCCGCAGACGGACTCCATGGCCAGTGAGTGCGCGAGACAGCGCATCCAGGTTCGGCGCAATCCACGCCTCTGGCAGACGGAGACCAGGGCGGTTCCGAAGCGCCGCGCCTCGTCGACGTCCGCGCGAGCATGCAGCAGACGGAGACGCGCACAGGCGATGGCCTCCATCTCTCGCCAGCTCAGGGTTCCGAGGTCCAGACATCCATCGGCGTCCCCAGGGAGCGCCGCGCGCCGCCATGCCCGCTCAGCCCCTTCGACGCGACCGGCGGCCGCAAGTGTGGACACGCGCAGGGCCGACAGGTATCGGGTTGCCGCTGGCAAGCCGGCACGGTTGGTGTATTCCAGCATCCCCTCGACCGCGGCCAGGGCGCCATCCGGCCCAACTTGCTGCAGCGTAAGGTCCACGACCGTACCGCTTGCCGCCGCGTAGACCTGCAGCGGCGTACTGTGCTCGTGGAACGCCGCCGGCATGCGGATTGGTCCGCGGGGACTCGGCAACCGGTCCCGCTCGAGTTCGAGTTCCCGCATCAGCACGTCGCCGATGCTCGTGGCTTCCGGGTCGCCCAGAGTGCCGGCCTGCGCGAGCCGCCGCCCCCTGGCATAGCAATCCGCCGCCTTCCGGACCCGCCCTTGGGCCATCGCCATCTGACCCACCTGGTAGTCGATGTGCACCGCAAGATAGGTGGACCTGTCGCGCGCCGCCGCCCGCGCCCGCCGCGCCCGCTCCAACGCGACATCGAACTCCGCCCTCATGCTGTGGGCGATACACAATCCCACCTCGAACGAGCTTCGGAACAGGGGATCGAGGTCAGGTTGCTCCAGGATGATCGCCAGGCGCTCCACCGCGGCGACCATCTGGTCCGAACCGACCAGTGCACAGCCGTACAGGGCGGTGAGTCCAAGCAGCTGAGCGTGTTCAAGGTACAGGTTCCGATCCCCGTACCCCCCGTGACCCCCCGTGAAGTCACGCGTGCGCCGCGCCGTGCTCTCGTAGACCCCGCGGGCCTCTTCCAGTTTTCCTGCGGTGATCAGCACGAAACAGTGCGCAAACGCCAGTCTCGGGTACTGCTCGAGTATCGCGGGCGTAAGGAACCGGTCCGCCGCCCGCAGACGGGCCACGCCGTCCCTGAGGCCCACCCGCACGCCGCCGGCCTCCAACAGGATCGCGCCGACCAGCACCGGATCCCGGCCATCGGTGGCGTGACGCATGGCGGTCACGACGGACCCTCGTCCTGCCAGCACCGTGGCGATCCGAAGATGAACCATCTGAAAGCGCTCGGGGGTTTCCCGACGGCGCCACCCGACGCAGTAGTCCCTGAGCAACGGATGGAGGCGCCGCGCATCCGCTCCTTGACCCTGAACCGTTTGCAGGAGCCCGGCAAGCGCCGGCTTGGCTTCGAGCCGAGCCCACAGGTCACGCCCTTCAAGGACCTCGTCCAGCAACTCCGCATCCATCCACTCAAAGAGGCCAACGTCCAGCACCAGTTCCCGCTCCTCCTGGGACATGCCCCGCCACAGCCGTGACTCCACCCAGTTCTCGGCCAGGTCCGTCATCCGGTTCGTTCCCCCGCGACTGCCACTTTGTCGCTCGTTCTGGTAAATGCGCAACGCGATCGGCCAGCCCGCCGAATCGGCCGTCAAGTCGACAAGTTCGCGCCGCGTCAAAGCTGCTTCGAAAAAGCCCGCGATCTCCGATCTCGAAAAGCGCAGATCATCGGCAGTCAGGATTGCAGCCTCGCCCTCGAGCACGGACGTCGCGACCTGGAGTCCGACCGGCAGTTCTCGACACGCGATCGCCAGGTGGAGGTTGGAGGGACCCCGCTCGAGAAGCAGGTTGAGGATCGCCACCGAAGCGGGCCCCGGTAGCCGCTCCACTTCGTCGAGCGCAAGCACGACGGGCCTCCCCCGGGCTTCGATCGCCAGGAGCAACTGGCGCGTCCGCGGCGCGACCACACCGGCTTCGCGGTCGTACGCCCCCGGCGGATGCAGGATGTCCAGACCCGCGCGCTGGAAGGCGAACGCAAGATAGGTATCGAGCATCTCCAGGTCGTCCTGCTCGTCCACGGACAGCCACGCGGTGACCACACCCTGCCGGAGCAGCGTCCGGCAGCACTCGGCGAGGAGCGTGGTCTTCCCGAATCCGCCGGGCGCCTTCAGCAAGGTCACACGGCGGTTCGTGGGAAGGCACTCCGCCATCAACTCGCTGCGATGGAAATACCCGACCACCGGCTCAGGGACGGTAACCCTCTGACCCAACGGCGAGCGGGGGGCATCGCCACTGGCGGCTTGCAGCGAGGCCCGATCCCCCGCCTCTCCGGCTCGGGCATCGGCACCCGGTGGGTCTTCAGGAGAATCGCTGGCCATACGCTTCCTTGCCGTGGCGTACCCGCTCCCGACTACCAACAGTCGGATCAGGATAAAAGGGTGCGAGGAGTGTCCACCAAACAACTACTGCGCTTCGACGCTCGTTGCTGATCTGAGTAATGCTCCCACCCGGTTTCCGTTCCATACCGCCACCGTCCCTGTTACGCCAGAAACGAGCTGGTCGAAGTCGCATGTCAGATCGGTCATCCATAGAAGGCAAACAGTATCAGGGCAAGTCGCAGCACCATACAAGACCACAGACCGCGCGTCTTACGCCCCGAACGATACACTTACCAAACTGGCCCGGCCCAGTTGCGTTCGAGTCCGTAGTCGCAGGAAGGAAACGTGTTGTCTTTACGTGGCCAATCAGGAACAAACAAACAGCGCTGGCGCGCGACCTTCGGTCGCGTTGGGAGTTTCACTATCAGGCCCAAGTCCGACAGGTTGCTAGTCTCCTCTTCCAACAGACTATTAAAACTTGGCTTACTACTATCACTAACGAGGCTATGCCTCAGACCAACAAGACATATAGTGCTTGCCCGAGTTGGGTAGGAGGCGGACTCCGGTCGCAGTGCGAGCGCGAGGACGCGCAGACAGGCGTATCTCCGGCATTGGCACGGCGGCGAAGGCGTGCTGTACATCGGCAAGGGGCAGGAACGGGCGCGCGTGTTGCGCACCGAGCGGCGCCACGATCCGGTCAGCGGCGCGGGCTATCCGTGGTTGGCGTCGAGCACGGCGATGATCAACCACTACTACGTGTACCACTTGCCAGACGCGGGACAGGACGGCGGCAAGAAGATCGCGAGGCGGCTACCATCGTGCGTTCACGCAGTCTGCGGCTTTCAGGTCCGCGCCGGGGCCGGTCGGCTACGATCCGGCGATCATCCCCTTCTGGGAGGGCCCGGACAGCGCGGCCTTCGCCGTGTTGCGCCTCACGCCCTGGCGGTTGCGGGTGATGCCGGGGACGGCGATGCTGACCGGCGAAGGCGAAGTCCTGGCGTGGCAGACGTGAGCCGAGGCGTCAGAACCGCACTCCAAGGCCGATGGCGTAGGTGACATCCGACCCCGCGCTCCCCTCCGGCGGCTTCGTCTCGTGCCGCACGTCCACGCGTGCGTTGGCGTTCCACCAATCGCCGAGGTGATAGCGGACGCCTGTCGAAGCATCGATGCTCAGACCGCGCTCAGACTCCGCGCGTACCAGGATGCCATGATTGTGGAAGACCTCGAGGCGACGGCCCCGCAGGAACCGGCCGTAGTCGAATCCCCAGCGGAGGGCAGGACCGCTCGAGTCGTCGCCGCCTCGTTCCTCCAGCACCTGGCTGACCCCGAGTTCCACCGACCAGCGCTCGAACGAGGTATCGCGCAGGCGACGGCCGACGCTGCCGCCCAACGCTACCCGCTGGCCGATTCCCTTCAGGCGGTCCTGATAGTACTGCGCGTTGGTTGCCAGATACCAGGCGGGCCCCATCGACAGCTTCAGGCCATAGTCGACATCGAGGACATCCCCGGTCGTCGCCCCGTCGACTTCCTCACCGAGCAGGTCCACGCGCAACTGGTGCTCCATCCGCCCGCGGCGCAGCACGCTCTCGGCCAGCACGCGGAAGTCTCGCGCATCCCGGCTGCCGGTGGCCGCCGAAGCGGACAGGTCCACACGGGTCTGCCAGGCATCGACCAGGGACAGCGCGCGCCGGCGGTTGCGTCGAATCACGGCGACGGTTTCCAGAGAAACCGCGTCGGTCAGGACCGCCATGCGCCGCGCGCCGGTCTCGTCGACGATCTCGAACTCGTCGTCGGTCTCGACATGGGCCACGGCGTTCCGGTCCACGACGAGGCTGCCCGCGTATTCGGTTTCGAAGGTGAAGCGCTCCCCGATCATGCCCACGAGTTGGCCGGTCAGGCGGTCGCCGTTGTGCATCACGAGGACGTCCGCGGATACCCAGCCTGCCAACCCCGCGAGCGTCCCGAGGAACGCGACCCGCACCGCCTGCCCAACGAGCCGTCCTGCCAGACTGAAATCGTGCCACAACGACCTGCCATGCCGGCCAATGAACCCGTTCGGCTCCCCCTCCGCATCCTTCATCGGGACGACTCCGCCCCGTCCAGCAGCGATTTGCCCACCCAGTGCCGGGCGAAGTACTGTGCGGTACGCCCACTGCGGACCCCCCGCGCCAGCGCCCACTGCAAAGCCGCCCGGCGCACGTCTTCCGTCCAGGGACACGCCGTGCCGTGCCTGTGTGCGAGCCGTCCCAGCCAGTGCTGGACCACGTCGAGGTACTCTTCCTGCCGGAAAGGATAGAACGACAGCCAGAGGCCGAAGCGATCGGAGAGGGAGATCTTCTCTTCCACCGCCTCCCCGTCGTGGATCTCGCCGCCGCGATGACCTGCCTCGAGATTGTCCGACATGTACTCCGGGATCAGGTGACGGCGGTTCGATGTCGCGTAGATCACGACGTTCTCGCTGCGGGCGAAGACGGACCCCTCGAGCGCACTCTTGAGCTCCTTGAAGGACGCGTCGTCCGCCTCGAACGACAGGTCGTCGCAGACGATGACGAAGCGATAGGGCTCCTCGCGCAGGCGAGCCGCGATGTCGCCGATACTTGCCAGGGCGCGCTTGTCCGTTTCGACCAGCCGCAGGCCGCTGTCCGCATAGCGGTTCAGCAGCGCGTGAATGAGGGAGGACTTGCCGGTCCCCCGCGCTCCCCACAGGAGGGCGTTGTTCGCCGGGTGTCCGGCGACGAACTGTGCGGTATTGGTCTCCAGTTGCCGCTTCTGGCGGTCGATCTGCAGCAGATCGTCGAGTTCGATGTCGTCGACGTGCGCAAGGGGCACGAAGCGCCCCCCGAAATCCTGGCGCCACGCCGCCGCACGGGTCCCCGACCAGTCGACGCGAGCGGGCGCCGGCAACAGGTCGGAGACCCTGCGCACCAGCGCGAGGCCGCTCGCAACGAGGTCTGCCATGCCTTCCTTCATGCTGTCGTGGACCCCCATCCCGGAGCCGACTGAAACACCGCGGCATTGTACCCGCGCCCGTGACGGGCACGCGGGGAGCTATGGTCGAATCTGGTGTACGGATGAGTTGAGCGTGCGGCGTGTCTCTGCTGAAATCGAGTTTGCGAGAAAACGATTTTGGCAAGAGGAGCACACCGCACATGAGCAACGATAATGTGGTTTCGCTGGCGGCGCCAGCATCGGTTTCCGATCCGCTCACGGATCTTCTTCGCGTCGGCGCGCGGCAGCTGATCGAGGCGGCGGTGTCGGCGGAGTTCGGGGAGTATCTGTCGGCGTTCGAGGAAGAGAAGTTGCCAGACGGTCGGCGCCGGGTGGTGCGCAACGGTCATCTTCCGGAACGGCAGATTCTGACGGGGATCGGCGCAGTGGACGTTCGGGTGCCGAAGGCGCGCAGCCGGTCGGGATCGCAGGAGCCGTTCCGCTCATCGCTGGTGCCGCCGTACGTGCGCCGTAGCGCAAGCGTCGATGCGGCGATTCCGTGGCTGTACCTGCACGGGGTATCGACGGGTCAGATGCGCGCGGCGGTGTCGGCGCTGGTGGGTGAGGAAGCGGCCCGCGGGTTGTCGGCGAACGTGGTGAGCCGACTCAAGCGGGTGTGGGATGAGGAGTGGGACGAGGAGTATCGGGAGTGGTGCCGGCGCGATCTTGCCGACGACTGGGTGTACGTCTGGGCGGACGGTATCCACAGTGGCCAGCGCGGTGACGACGGGCGCCTGTGCGTGCTGGTGGTGATCGGCGTAAACGCCCGTGGCGACAAGCACTTCCTGGCCATCGAGGACGGGGTTCGGGAGTCCACGCAGAGCTGGCGCGAGGTTCTCCTGGGGATGCAGCAGCGTGGCTTCACGCGGCCGCCGAAGCTGGCGGTGGGTGACGGTGCGCTGGGCTTCTGGTCGGCGCTGTCGGAGGTCTATCCGCAGACCCGCAGCCAGCGCTGCTGGATGCACAAGACCGGCAACGTCCTCAACTACCTGCCGAATGTCCAGGCGCATCGCTGGCGCGATGCGTTGGCGAAGGCGAAGCAGGGCCTGCAGGAGATCTGGATGGCCGAGACCCGCGCCCAGGCCGAGCGCGCGTTCGACGACTGGATCGAACGCTACGAAGACAAGTACCCCAAGGCCACCGCGTGCCTGGCGCGTGATCGCGAGCAGCTGCTGGCCTTCTACGACTTCCCCGCCGCGCACTGGACGCATCTGCGCACGACCAACGTGATCGAGTCGGCGTTCGCCACCATCCGCCATCGGAGCTCGCGGGCGAAGGGCTGCGTCACCCGCCGCACGATGCTCTCGATGATCTACAAGATGGGCATGAGTGCGGAGACGTCCTGGCGGCGACTACGCGGCTTCCGTCAGCTCGGCAAGGTGATCAAGGGCGTGAAGTTCCACGACGGTATCGAGGTCACCGAGGACAGCAGGGCCGTCGCATGACCAACCCTCCGTACACCAGATTTGACAATAGCTCCACGCGGTACGCGCAGGGCCCTAGCCCGCATTTCTCACCAGGCCGCTTGTCGGTGTCAAAAAGCTCGTGGGTTTCAGGAAGTTGACCGCGATGCCGATGATCGTGCCGATTGCGGACTGCGCTGGCCGCGCCCTCGCGGGTCTTTTGGCCCCGTGTACACACGGGCCCGTGCTTGCGCACGTGCTCCCTCAACCGTAGTCCCCGCTATGCTTTCGGTCGGCGAGCGCGACGCAAGCGTCGTGCGCACAGGACCAAAATCCTCCGCGATCATCACGGCCCCTGGTGAGAAATGCGGGCTAGGCAGGCTAGGCCGTCGCCGAGGCGCCGCTATACTCCGGCGTGAAACCGGCGCACCCCACCGCCCCCGGAGCCACTGATGTCGCATGCGACCGCGGCTGCATTCGTTGCCTACTTCATCGTTATCGCGGGCATCGGCTACGCCTCGCTCAAACGGACTCGCGGCCTGGACGATTACGCCATTGGCGGGCGGTCGCTCTCCGCGCCCGTCGCGGCGCTCTCGGCCGGCGCCTCCGACATGAGCGGCTGGTTGCTGCTCGGTCTGCCGGGCGCCGTGTTTGCCCTTGGCCTCGCACAGTCCTGGATCGTCCTCGGCCTCGTGGCCGGCGCCTGGTGCAACTGGAGATGGGTGGCGCCACGGCTGCGACAGGCCAGCGAAGCCCTCGACGGCGCCCGCTCCCTGCCGCAGCTCTTTGCGCGACGCATGGGCGGAGACCGACGCGCCCTGAGTGTGGTGACGACGTGCATCGTGCTCGGCTTCTTCACGCTGTACACGGCCGCCGGCTTCGTCGCCGGCGCCAAGCTGTTCGCGAGCACGCTCGAGATCGACTACGGGACCGCTCTGTGGCTCGGCGTCGCCGCGATCATGCTCTATACGGCCGTGGGTGGCTTCCTGGCGGTCTGCTGGACGGACTTCTTTCAGGCGCTCCTCATGATGGGCGCCCTGACGGTCGTCGCCGTCCTCGCGTTCGCCGAGTTGCCCGACGGCGCACCCGACATCGCGATGGGTGTCATGGGCCCGATCGGAGCCGTGTCGCTGGCCGCCTGGGGCCTCGGCTATTTTGGGCAGCCACACGTGCTCGTGCGCTTCATGGCGATCGAGTCGGTGGCGGCGGTACCGCGGGCGCGGCGCATCTGCATGGCATGGATGGTCGTATCGAGTGCCGGCGCACTCGCGATCGGTGCGCTGGGAGCGCCCTATTTCGCCGCAACGGGCGGATCGCTCGCAGATGCCGAGACGGTATTCATCGCACTCTGCCAGGCGCTGCTCCATCCGGCCGTCGCCGGCATTGCGATCGCCGCGATCCTCGCCGCCGTCATGAGTACGGTGGACTCGCAACTGCTCGTGACCGCCACGGCCCTTGTCGACGATCTCCCCCGGCCTAGGCGACGCCGACTCTCCGAGCGGCAGTCCCTGGTCGCGAGCCGGCTGACCGTCGTTGCGGTAGCCGCGCTGGCCGGAGGCATCGCGACCGACCCCGACAGTCAGGTATTGGGTCTGGTTGCCTATGCGTGGGCGGGCCTCGGCGCGAGTTTCGGCCCGGCAGTCCTGTTCACGCTGTTCTGGCGGCGCACCACCACGCCCGGACTCATTGCCGGCATGCTGACCGGCGCTTTCGCCGTGGTGGGATGGCGCGCGCTGGAGGGAGGGGTCTTCGACCTCTACGAGCTGCTGCCGGCGTTCGCGGCGGCCGGCGTCGCCATCGTGGTCGTTAGTCGCGTCGAAGGACGCGACCCGGTGTCCGAGGATACGTTCGAGGCATCCGCTTTCCGCCGCTGACGCTCGGTCGGGGTGCCATGAAGAGACGGCCGGGCTCAAGTCGGTCGGGATTTTTGGGTTTTTCTCTAAGGCACTGATCTACATGGTTTGTTAGGTATTTTACCGATTTTTCGACACCCCTGACAAACCGTGAGATCGCCGAGCGAGTAACAAGGCCAGTACGCGCTCTGGAAACGAGGCCAAAAAATATTTTAAATCAATCTGTTAACGACAGCCCGTCGTGGAGGCACTGATCTCCCGCTTTCCCTGTCGCGGGCGGCGGTTCCGCTTTTCAGTGCAGTGGAACGGTCTGCAGCGCCTTCGGACGCCTCCCGATTTGGTCAGCCGGGGTTTGCTGCGGATCGAGGCGTACCGCTGGGTTTCCTGCAGCGCGCCTTGATCGTCGTCTCCTGTTTACAGCCGGGGTGATGCGGCCGTCATCGGACAGCCACAACGAGCGCTGGCACTCGTGTGCGAGAGGCCCGCGAGCGCCTGATCGTCAGCGCTCGGAGCGTCACGTTCCACCCACCTGATCCGGGTGTCGGATGCCCACAAAACGTACAAGATGGGAGTTCGTCACATGCACGTGCACGACCTGCTGCAGTGCCGAGTCCGGGACTGGCGCATCGTCATGCGCGACGCCCACGGCCTCCAGATCCTGCACGCGATTCAGCGGCGGCGTCCACAGGAAATGAGCACATCGCGACCGCACCGCCTTACCACAATGCCCATTGCGACCGCCTCTGCGCCGCGGGCCACGACCTTGCCGACATCGAGGGCAGGCCCGTCCTCCGGACGCGACGTCACCCCGACGGCGCAGCGTCCGGCAGGCTCATGTAGACTTGCTTGCAATGCAAGCATCCCGTACGTTCAACAGGTCCCGTTCGCTGAGGAGGGACGGCCAATGGCGAGCATCACGATCCGCAATCTCGACGACGATGTGAAGACGCGCCTGCGCGTGCGCGCCGCCGAGCATCACCGTTCGATGGAGGAAGAGGTACGCATCATCCTGCGCGATGCGGTGAACAGTGGTCGCGCCGGTCCTCGGAACCTCGCGAGGTTCACCCGCGAGTGCTTCGCGTCCCTGGGCGGCGTCGAGCTCGAACTTCCCCCGCGCGGCCCGATGCGCGCGCCTGCGGACTTCTCCTGAGCGGCCCGCATGCTTGTCATCGATACCAATGTCGCGTCGGAACTGATGCGGCCTGTGCCGACTCCCAGCGTCGCTGCATGGATTGCCGAGCGCGACGCGGCGGAGATGTATCTGACAGCGGTCAGTGAGGCGGAGTTGCGGTTCGGCGTTGCGATCCTGCCGGCGGGCAAACGACGGGATGCGCTGGATGCGGCCATGCGCCGGTGGCTCGACCTTGGCTTCGCCAACCGGATTCTGCCGTTCGACAGCGCCGCGCCCGCGCCTATGCAGAGATCGCGGCGGACCGCCGCCAAGCGGGTCGGCCCATCGGCGAGGCCGACTGCCAGATCGCCGTAAGCGGAGCGTCGGCACCACCTGGCTTTCAGTTTGAGATTGGCGTAAAGGCCCAAGGTAGCAGTTGATCGATCTCCGAGGCCGGATGGCCATTGGCGATGGCTTCGAGCGTGGCCTTGAGGTAGGCGTGGGGGTTGACCCGATTCATTTTCGCCGTTTCCACGAGTGAAGCGATGCGGCCCCAGGCCGCGGCGCCTTCGTCATGGCCGGCGAACAGCGCGTTCTTGCGATTCAGCGCCAGCGGTCGGATGGCGTTCTCCACGACGTTGTTGTCCATCTCCACCCGGCCGTCGGTGAGGAACACCTGCAGCCCGTCCCAATGGTTGCCGATATAGGCCAGCTTCTCGCCCAGGCGCGACTTGGGCGAGACCCGGGCGCGTTGCTGGCGCAGCCACACTCCGAAGTCCTCGACCAGCGGCGCGGTACGCGCCTGGCGCACGGCGAGCCGGACTTCGGCGGGTTCACCCCGGATCTCCTTCTCGATGACGTACATCGCCGCGATGCGCCGCAGCCCTTCGGCGGCGACCGCCGAGCGGTGACTGTCCTGGATCTCGCACAGCTTGCGCCGGGCGTGGGCCCAACAGAAACAACGGACCACCCCCTTGCCGGGCACCGCCACCACGTTGTAGCCGGCATAGCCGTCGACGTGCAGCTTCCCTTCGAATCCTCTGAGAAAACCCTCGGCGTGGCGTCCACCGCGACCGGGCGCGTAGAAGAACACCACCCCCGGCGGGTCCGGACCGGCCCAGGGACGCTCATCGCGGGCCAGCGCCCACAGATACCCCGTCTTGGTCTTGCCCCGGCCCGGATCCAGCACCGGCGCCCGGGTCTCGTCCATGAACAGATGCCCGGACTGCTTCAGGTGCCAGGCCAGCCGGTCCACCACCGGCATCAGATGAAACGACGCCTTGCCCACCCAGCCGGATGACGAGCGCGAACTGCGGCAGGCGCTGTCCCAGCGACTCGACTTGGCGCGCGCGGAGCAGCCGGACGCGCCGTACCGGACGCTCATCGCGGAGACGCTGGACTACAAGCAGTGGTACGAAATGGCGGTGATTCTGAACCGCGACGGCAAGCAAACGAAGCTCAGTCGTCGCACGCCGCTGTCGGAAGGCGAGAAGAAGCTCGTCACCTATCTGCCGCTGTTTGCTGCCGTGGCCGCGTCGACCGATGCGCTGGCCGAACAGCAGCACACACTGCGCGATGGCGAGACGCCCGGCATCGCCCGCTTTGTTCTGCTCGACGATGCGTTCGCCAAGGTATCCGAGGACAATCACGAGCAGTTGTTTGGCCTGCTCGTGGAACTCGATCTCGACCTGATCGCTACAAGCGAACGGCTGTGGGGCATGCACGGCAGCGTGCCCGCGCTCGCCATCACGGAGGTTGTTCGCGACGTCACGCTCGGCGCCATCCTCCTCGAACACTATCGATGGGACGGAGCGACGCTGGAACGCGTGGCCGCGGCATGAGCGCCGAAGCGGGAGGCCGCGAAGCCATGTTCGGCGATGACCGGGATCGCTCGAGGCAGTTGTTCCGCTACCTGGCGGGCGAGGAATGGCGCGAATACCGGGCAATCCTGAGAGTTTTCTTCGGAACCTCCTTTGCGGAATTCACGCCGCATGAAGTCGCGGCAGAGGTCGCCGCAGACGGAATTGCCCAAGACGTGGTCGAGGATCCGCTCGAAAGCCTGCGCCGTTGGGGCAATCTGGCCGTGTCTTCATCGGTAGGCAACCCGTCAAGCCTTGAGGATTACTACCGTCGGCGCAACCGCTACCTCATCACCCGTGCGGGACAGGAGGTATTCGATCTCGTCGAGGGCGTGCTTGAGCGTTCCGATGAGATTGGCGACGTACAGGCCGGTCGCCTGCGGCAGTTGCACCGTGCCCTGACGGAGTTGGCCGAGCTTGCCGAAGCTGGATTCGATCACGCTTCCGGTGACGACCTCGCGGCTGCAGTGCGCAGCATTTTCGATCTGCACGAGCCGTTCGCCAGCGAGCTGACGCGATTTTTCGCGCAGCTGAATCAATGGCAGAGCCGCTACGACCTCGAGGAGGACGAGATCCAGTTTTTCGCGAGCGTACTGGTGGACTATGTGAGCGAGCAACTGACAGAAATCGAACGCATGATCCGACCGGTCGCCCGCGCCTTGGAGCGCCTCCGCCCGCACATCGGTGACTTGCTGCCGGCGTTACGGTCGGGCCTCGCTACGCGCCTCGAAGAAGCGGGCCTCAAGGAGCATGTCGCCGTGCGTCGGGCACCGGGTACCGAACTTGCCCATTGGGAGCATCTCGCGGTCTGGTACGTCGCGTCGGACGGCCGCGCCGCACGTCTCGATCATCTCGCGCGCCAAGCCCTGGCGGCTGTGCGCACGCTAACGGCGAACGTGAGCCGCCTGTCGCGCCTCGGCCTCGGGGCTGTGTCTCGGCGCGCGGACTTTGTGCGTCTGGCTGGCTTCTTCAACCGAGCGGCCACCGACGACGAGACGCATCGGATCGCGGCCGCAGCATTCGGTCTGGGATCCTGTCGCCACGTCGGGACGTTATCGTCCGACGCCGACGATCCCGTTGCCACGATTACACCGTGGCAGGACGCACCGCGCGCCGTGGTGCCCATGGCGCTTCGGGAACGCGGCGAGACCAATCAACGGGGCAGTGCAACGCCGATCCGAGACAGAGGCAAGGAGCGCAGGTACCTGGAGCAGCGCCGCTTGCGCGAGCGCGTGTCGCGCGACGTGGCCGCCACCGAGCTGCTTGCGTGTGCAGGGGCCGGCGGCTCCATCCACGGCGCGCGGTTATCCGCCGCGGCCTTTGGCTTGCTGCGCGACCTGATTGGCCGCTCCGGGCATCGACGCCGACCAGGTGCGCAAGTTCGCGCGTCAACCGAAGCCGGGATCCGTTGTGAAGTACGGCGGGTAGCGGACGCGCAAACGGCGGTCGCGTGCCCGGCGGGAAGGCTTGTGCTGTGGGATTTGGTGGTCACGGTGACCGCTGATGATGGCCTTGCCGCAATCGGCACGATCATCGGCAATCGCGGTCAACTTCATGGAACCCAAGAGCTTTTTGACGCCGACAAGCGGCCTGGTGAGAAATGCGGGCTAGCGTACTGGTGTTGTCTCTCGCCTAGATCCACGACGCGTTTCCCGGTCTATTCCTGACGGGCCATTGCGGGATTTCCCGGATTGAGCCGACACCAGCGGGGTGGTTGGAGGCGTCGTGGGCAATGGGCAACGACACGAGGGTTGCTGAAGGTTGGTCCCTGTTCTGCCCCGGCACATGGAGGGGCACCCGCCCGGCTGATCGCGTTCGAGCAGGTCATGCTCGACCGGGGCCTGGGCGACGAGGTGCTGGACGGCCTGCGCTCGTCGATACGCTACGAGAGGTCTGGCTCAGGTTCGATTCGCGCTGGTCGCTCGCGAACCTGGAGAAGGGGCTCGACGCCGAGCACCGCATCGAGACCAAGGCACGGGCCGTCCCGCGCTTGGGCGGGTCGAGGAATAGGCAATGGCCCGCGACTTGGGCGGCAAGGTGTGCGGTCGGGGGCCGAAGATACCGTTGTCGGGTGATTGCAGCGGGATATCCAACGGGGGCTCAACGCGGCTGGTAGCTTGGCCACGGCGGGCTGCCAGCGGCCGTTGCGGGATGGCAAGCGGCACTCCGCCAGACCCCGGAGCCGCGGCGGAGGAACGGCCGCCGGGAACGCCACCGATTCGCACCCTGTTTGCCTGTCGCCGGGCGCACCGGCCAACAGAACGATTAGACCGGTCTGGGCGGCAAGCCCCGGGTTCCTGAACATCTCCGTGTCGGCGCCGAAGCTCGGATTGGGCATGGTGAGTACCTGTTCGCCGCAGAAGATCGACCCCGCTCCGGCCATGAAGCAGAGCGCCTGGGCCGCCTCGCTGAGGGTCGTGCGGCCCGCCGCCGGGCGCACCACCGCGCGCGGCATGAGTGTGCGCGCAACCGCGATGCAGCGCGCCAGCTCAAGCGGTGAGAGCACTTCGGCGTCCTGCATCGGCGTTCCCGCCACCCGCATCAGATTGTTGATGGGTACCGATTCGGGGTGTTCCGGCAGATTGGCCAACTGCACGAGCAGGCCCGCCCGGTCTTTCCGGCTCTCGCCCGTGCCAACGATGCCGCCGCAGCAGACCCGGAGGCCCGCGGCGCGGACGTGGGCGAGCTCGAGGCGTGCATCTGCCTGCCGAAGACGAGGCAGGACTACTCTCCGCTCCGACCGGCGCACTTCCCCCCCTCCGGACCCAGGCGCCAGACCTTCATCCATCGGGCTGGCCATTGAAAACGACCGGCGCTTTGGGTTTGCGGATCACGACGGTACCGGCGAGCTTGTCGTGCCAGCCCTGCTTGCGCTTGTCGAATGCCACCCAGAGGATGCCGAGGAAAAACGGCAGGCAGGACACGAAGTAGCCGAAGTATCGGCCAACGCATTGCCCTCGGCTCGGCTTGCCACCGCTTTGGGCATCGACGATGACGGCGCGAAAAACCATCTTGCCGGGCGTTGCGGACCGAATGACCCAGAACAGGACAATTGCTACGGCAGGGGCCACCCAGGACAGCAGGAAGTCCATCGGGCCTCGGAACATGGCGTCAGGGGTGAAGTACGCATCGCCATGGATCCAATACAGGAACGGCATCGTGCACAGCGCGATCAGCAGGGAATCGATCAGGGTGGCACCAGCCCGCACCCAGAAGCCCGCATACTCAACAGACGCATCCATGAGATCGAAACTCACACAACGGCGTCAGGGCCACTCTAGTGGCGTTGAGTTGTTTTTCAAGCCGTTCGCAGGCCAAGGGCATCCACTCTGCAGGTTGGGCCAACGGCTGCTCATACGGCAATATCCTGCGGCTGCGGCAGGTCACCGTCAACGTTCCCCGTGAGCAGTTCGTCGATGCGGTGGACGGGATGCACGGCGATCCGTTCGAGAACGTGGTGCAGATACGCTTCCGGGTCGAGACCATTCAGCTTCGCGGTGCCAAGCAACGACAAGATCGTCGCGGCCCATTCGCCACCTTCGTCGGACTCGCGCGCTTCGGCGGCACGTAGGGCGGCACCAACGAGGACCGGAAGGGCTCCATCGCTCCCGAGCGGCTGCGCGCCTTCGGCACCCGAGCCTCCACCGGGCCGATCCCGGTCAGAATCTGCCGTTCGGCAAGATGACCGTTGCGTACCACCCGTCGCCGACCGTCCGACGACTTCTCTTCCTCGAACGCCGACAGAAACTCCTCGAACTCCGCCGACACCGCCGCCTCGATCAGCCGCTGCGCAGAAGCTCCCCGAGCGGGTCGGAAACCCCTCTCTGCCAACATGACTGAGACACCAGCAACCTTTGGAATTACGGTAGGGCGGTGGAGGTGAAGACCGATGACCGCAGAGAGAGACTCGATGACATTGAATGAGGTTTCCTATACGGCCGCGCCAGACCGACCCCGGACCCGGAGGTCGTGGCCAAGCCGAAGCGGCGCCAGTTCAGCGCAGAGTATCGGTTGCGGATCCTTGATGAGGCGGAGCGCTGCACGTCTTCCCCGGGCAGATCGTCATGTCCACCAACCCCCCGCCCAGGGGTAGCTCGTTGATCCACAGCGGGCTCGTCTCGCTCGTGCGCACCGGCCCCCGATCCCTCTCGCTCATGTTGCCTCCATTCCCGTACCCCGACGTTGGGGTCGACATCTCCGAGCCCATGATCGAAGTCGCTGAGCGCGCCCTACGGGGGCTCCCGCGTCCGCCTTCACGTGGCCGTCGTCGATGGCCGCGTGCCGCGGCGAACGTCAAGGTCGCACTCGCTTCGGCGTCAGGCGGCGGGGCGGTGCATTGTTCCGGAGCGATCATGGCGGACGCGGTTCTGTCCCCCTGTCGCCCTGGGGGGGCTCCCTCTGCACGCTTTCACGGTAGTCGGACCACAGCCTGTGGAGAGTGCGCAGTCCCTCGCGGAGCGTGCGACCGTCACTCACCCCGAGCGCGCGTGTGCACCGCCGGCGGTGTTCCGGGTCGTCCTCCATTTTTCGCGCTGCCCCGGCCAGGGCGTCAAGCGCCACGTCGCCATAGGCGTGGTGCGCGAGGACAAGGCCAGACTGTGCGGTCTCGTAGCCCCACCCCTTCGCCATGAAGGCCAGGTCGACGAGGTCGCGCCCGTGGATCGCCGGGTCCGCCCACCGGTCCGCGTTGGCAAGGAATTTCTCCGCGAAGCAGGAGACCTCGTCCAGTTCGGGGACGCGAGTGGCGGAGTCCGCAGCCGCAGCAAGGGGGATGCGACCCTCCGCGACGATCTCGAACTTGAGCGGCTGACCGTCAATGTCCAGAAACGTCCTGATGCCATAGCGGTCCGCACGCACCTCGCGCAATAACGGCAGCGGCTCCCGCAGTATGGAGCCGAGGGTGTTCTGCCGTATCGTGTTGCGCAGCAGCCGGTAGCCGGACATGTCGGCGCACAGGAAATCAATGTCGGCCGACTCCCGGTACTCGCCGAGCGCCATGGCGATCCGGGTGCCGCCGGCGAAATAGCATGCCGCCCGGGTCAGGAGGTCGGCGTTCAGTGCATGCAGCACGCGCGCGGCGCGCCGATGGCATTCGCGCCTGAACTCAGGCATGGAGGACGCCATTGCCGAATTCCTCCACCAGGCCCCTCACCAGGTCCCGTTCCGCCTCGCTCATCGCATTGGCGTCCACATGGCGCCAGTTGCTCTCATACAGGGCGAATGCCTCCGCGCGTGCCATCAACGGCGTCGTGCGGTTCCACGTGAGCAGGCGCAGGTTCGCGTAATCCCCGGCATGCACGATGCGGTGGTCGATGAACGCGTAAAGCGCGTCCCTGAACGACGGCTGCCGCAGCCCCTCTTTCAGCTTCCCGGCAAGCTGGCGCGGCAGGCGCAACTGGTACGTCTCCATGCCACGCTGCCGTTCGCGCTCGCGCTGCCGCCGCTTCGCGAGCCGCAGTTGCTCCCTGCGGTCAGAGTGCTTCGCGGCAGTGGCAGAACGTCCCATGGGCGGCTCCGGGCATGACCGTGCTGTTGACATGTCATCTTACCACGGTCGGCACCCCGTGCTCGACCAACGCGGGCGCACGGCTAGCCGGCGTTGCGGAGTTCCTCGCGCACTACGCGCCGTAGTTTCGTCGCCCAATAGCCGGTGCGGCGTCGTCAACCAGCGCCGTGCAGCCTCGGTGTCGTCCGCCAGCAGGCTGCGAGCCATCGCAACCAGTCGCGCAACACGCACCACGTGATCCGACTCCATGGGCGTGAGGCGTCCGCTCTGTCGCCGTCGGCCGAGCGTCGTCGCCGGTATGCCGATCACACCGGCGATCTCCTTCTGCCCGGGACGCTGCACGTGGTGGCAGCACCACCACACACTCTTCGGTAGACATAGAGAACCACCTTCAGATACCCTTGATCATGATTCTCATGCAACATCCTTCGTACTGATGCAATCCGAGGCACTCGTCTGGCGCCATCTCCTCGCGGAGGAGGTGGATGCACTGCCGGCGCGCGTCAAGGCACCACTTGGCGGCTCCGAAAAGGAGGCCGAGTGGATAATGCTCCGCGTTGGCGACCGCGAACTTGGCAAGAGCGTCGATCGTGCGATGCGTCTGGTCGCCATGCTCTCGACAAGCCGCGAGGACCGCGGGAAGGACCTTGATCAACTGCTCGAACTGCTGTTGGAACGCATGCCGCAAGTCCAGGTAGACGCCGACCTGTGGATCGACAACCTTCAACTTCGGACGGACTACCTGCGGGACACCCCGACGCTGTCAGCGTCGGATGTGCACCGCTGGTCGGGTCGGACGTCAGGCAATCCGAGCGAGCCGGCGTCGCGGTGGAAGAAAGAGCAAAAGATCTTCGCCGTCCGCCAGGGAAGAAGCGACCTCTATCCCGCCTTTCAGTTTCGCGACGGCGTACCGCACCCGGCGATGAGAAGAATCCTGGCGGTATTGCCAGCAGAACTCACAGACTGGCAAAAGGCCCTTTGGTTCGTATCCGGGAACGGCTGGCTGGGCGGCGACGCACCACAGGACCGGTTGGAGGACTACGAAGAGGTGCTCACGGCGGCCAGGAGGCTCGCGGAACCGGCGCGTGGCTGACGGCACCGACGGCGAGCCCGTTCCGGCGCCTCCAGCTGACCTTGAGCCACCCAACGCCGTCACGCTCGCAGCTGGCACGGTGCTGCACCGTATTCACGATCGGCGTTTCGGCGGCGACTCCTTCAACCCCTGCCAGGGCGGCCCTACACGGTTCGCTCCGATCCGGGATCGTCGCGATCAGTGCGTGGGGTCGCTCTACGCCGGCAGCACACTTGAGTCAGCAATCTACGAGACCATTTTCCACGACATTCCCGTAGCTGGGGCCACGCTCAGGACCGTGCCGCTGACGCAGGTGGAGGGGCGGATGCACAGTGTTTTGTCCCTCCAGCGCGAGATTCGGCTGGCCAGCCTGAGGGCGCCGGATCTCCGCAGATGGGGCATCACACGCTCCGCGCTGATCGGTAGCCTGCCGACCAGACACGTTCAGACAGCGTCTTGGGCGAAAGCTATTCACGATCGCTTCGAGAACGTTGAGGGCCTGCTGTGGACATCGAACCAGTGCGACCCGGACGACGCTGTGCTGTTCTTCGGCGATCGCGTTGTGCCAATCGATGTCGAAGTGGTCAGTACCAGAGACGGAAAAGTCGACCGCTCGCTGCAGGGCGACGTGCGCGAAGCTGGCGCCCGCGGTGCGATCTTGATCTCAACCTGACGGGAAGCGCGCCCTGACGTCAGAGGAGTATTGTCTCGTATGCAATGACTGGGTTGGTCGTTTCGGGGGCCGGTCCTGCTCGCAAGCACGCGATAGTCGGCGACCACTCCACCTTGGCGGTGGTGTCGGGCTCACGGCCACTCAGGCCGCGTGCACTTCGATGGCTATGCGCCGCCCCAGGGACCGGAGCGCCCTGTCGATACGATCCAGTGACGTGCCATGACGCGGGTCGAGCATTCGGCGGACCGCTTTCTCGTCGATGCCGAGTACGGCGGCGAAGGCAACGCCGGTCAAGCCGCTCTCCCGGAAGGCGATCACGAGTGCGGCCTTTGCCGCCATCCCTGGCGGTACCGCGACGCTGTAGTCACCGGGTTCGGCCACGCTCGGTGTCGGGATTGGCTCACCGTCGTCAATGCGTCCCGCCAGCGCCTCTTCGAGTGCGTCGGCGGCGGCGGAAAGCGCATCCTCGGTGTCAGCGCCTGACGTGAGGCACTCAGGCAGGTCGCGAAACGACACGACGACTTCGTCGGGCGCGGCGACAGAGAGATTGGCCGGATAGATGAACTGCATGCGCTTCTCCTCGAAGGGCTATCGCAAGTCACTTGGTTCCAGGCCGAGTTGGCGGATCATCGCGGACTGCAGCCCCGGTCCGACTTCCTTGCGCCTGTTCTTGACTACTGTCTTCCGATCTCCGTAGTACAAGGTGACGTGGCTGCCCTTCCCGCGCTTGGCGTCGACTCGTACCTGAACCTTCCGCTCGCGCCCCAACTCGGTGACACGTTGGATGAAGTCCCTGCCCCTCACGTAGGCATTTTCGGACAGGAGTGTCCGACGGTGCAAGTAGCTTGCTCGCGTGTCGCACGTCGTGCTACCCGATTCTCCACCGGTCGATACGGGCAAGCGCGCGACCCGCGACTCGAGACTGAGCGGACGCACGCGCGCACTCGCTCTACAGGGGAGAAGCCTGCGACGGATTGAGAAACAGCCGTTGATCCCAAGGCACGGGTGCTTCAAGCCCCTTGTCGATGCGCCCGAAGTCCGGGTGTCTCGCGTTGATGACGATATTGCGCTCCATACGCGCAACCACGGAGGGCACGAACAGCATCGCGCTTCGAAGCTCACGGTACCATTTGCTTCCAAAGGCGCGGCCGGATGCACCGTCGGGGTCGAACCAATCCGGGAGCGAGTCCTTTGTGACGACCTCGTAGCTCACGCCTTGCGGTATGGCGACCTCGACGAAGTGCTGATTCGGAGGAAGCACCCCATTGCCGTAAACGAGTTTTTCGAGCAAGGCGGTGGAGTAGTGTTCTGAACCGTAGATGACCTCGTCACCAACGCCGTGCCATCTCCCGGCAACCTGTCTCGCCCCTTCAGCGCTCCAGACAGGAAACCGGCCATCGCGGTCGCCTATGCGATAGGCCCGAATCGCATCCGGCAGGACCCGCGGGGTCATCAAACAACCACGCTGGCCTCGAGGCGGCGCATGAGGTTCAAGACCGCTTCCGTGCCCGCCGAACTGGACCTCGCCATATCCAAGGGAGTTTCTCCGCCCAGCAACGGGTGCGGTCGGTTGAGAAAAGTCTCGATGCCTTGTCGGTCACCGTGGTAGACAAGGCTGACGGCATCGACAACGCGCCCGATCTCATAGAGTCGCTCGCTCAGATCCCTTGACAGGGGTCTTCCGGCCTTGCGAGCCCTCCGCAGCGTAGCTTCCGGAATGATGGGACCGATCACCTGTTTCCTGCCAAGCACGTCGCCCAAGGCGAAGACCGCTCCCGGATCCAGGCCTTCGGAAACGCGTTTCGCAAGCTGCAGATCACCGACCGTGTCCGGGTCCTGGATCGCAAGAAGCCTGGCCACACGAGCGGACTGACCCGACGGCAAGCGCCCGGGATCGGCATAGGCTTGGAGATTCATTGGCATTCCTCTCTGGGCAGACTCGTCATTTGGCGAGTGTACATCGATCACTTGGCGTGTGCGCCATGGACTGCCCGGCCGGCGTTCCCCCCAGTGGGGGAGGCTTTTCCCTGACGAGGCGATACAGGTGGTGGAGGGCGCGGCCGGCTACTTCCGGATCGGTCTTCGCCCGCAAACGTAGCTGTTCCGCTGCAACCTTCAGCGCCTCCGGCAAGTCGTCGTCCAGATCCATCGGCGCATCCGTGGCCAGGCGCAGGCCCTGACGGTGCACGTCCAGCACGCCGACGCAAGGCGTTGCGGCCATCGAACCTGCAAGCTCCGCAAGGATGCGTTCGGCCTCGTCGTCACTCTCGTGCGCGTGCTGGGCCGCGAGCTCCCCGATCAGGGACCAAAAACCGCCCGAAACCACCCGGGCCGGAGACCTGGCCGGACCGGATCCGGACGCAGGGACCGCTTGGGAGCGCGCCGGAGCCGATTTCCCGGGTGGCCGGGCAAGGACCGTGCGCCGGCGGCGGCTCGGCGGGCGCTGAGGGCGTCTCTGCGGCTTGCGAAGCGGATTTGGGAGTGTGGCGCGCGCCCGGCCCAGCGTCTGGGGTAGGATCGTTCCGCGATTCGAGCGAGCGTGCACGGAAAGAGAGCGATGGGCATGACTGGACTATCGATTCGTCGGCTTCGGTCGGCATCGTTGCTGGCGCTGGCGCTCGTGGCCGGCTGCGCGGGCATGCCCGGTACGGGGGACCATAGTGCAGGGGGTCTCGAGCGATGGGAGTGCGGTGATTTCGACGACGGCTGCCTATTCCGTTGCCCCGTCACGTTGATGGCGAATACCAACCCCGGCCACTCGACCGGAACGGTGCAGTTCGCCGGCATCGTCGAACTGGCGAATTTCAGGATTCACGGTCTCGAACGCGGGTGGAACCGGTGTCCGGATGCCGATTCCGAGGCCTATGAGTGCAGCTTCGTGATCTCCGGCGACGGTACCGGCAAGAACTACGATTTCAGGCGCGCCGCGTCCGACTCCGATGGAGTGCGAAGCGCGAAGCCCCTACCGGTCCCCGCACCCCCGCCCGCGATGCGGCAAACCCGATGATCCGGCACCTTCTTGGCCGCGACGGCACGCGGTGGGGATTCGGTACGATCCTCATCACCGGGGCGCTGGCCCTCGCGACCCTTCTCATCGTCTACTGGCTGCTGACGTGGGTGCTCTACTTGCTGGTGCCACTCGCGATCGTCACGGCCATCGTCTATTTCCTGCGCCGCAGGCGTCGGCTGCAATGAGGCACCTCCGGACGTGTCTTGTCGCCATCGCGCTGCTTGGCGTGAGCCACGGCGCGTTCGCCCAGCAAACCCAGCAGCCGTTGCGCGTCGCCGCGGCACCGCTGGCGCCATGCGTCATCGACGGGGCGGACGGGCAGATGGCGGGTTTCGCGGTCGACCTGTGGGCGGCGCTGGCCGACGCAATGGACGTCACGTGGGACATCGACGCGCACCCCGTAGAGATGGCCATGCAGCGCCTGGCGGACGGGCAGGCCGATGTCGTGATCGGCTGCGTCAGCGTGAACGCCGGACGTGAGGCGCTGGCCGACTTTACGCACCCGGTCGCCCCAGGCGGGTTGCTACCTGTCAGCCGCCGTTCCGGCAACTTGGTACCGCACTTCAGCGATCGCAGCGAGACCATGCTGCTGATCCTGTTCGGCATCCTGCTCTGCTTCGCGAACCTGATCTGGTGGTCCGAACGCGGCCGCGATGCGATCAGTGACCAGTACCTGCCCGGCGTATTCCAGGCACTCTGGTTCTCGCTGGTCACCATGTCCACGGTCGGCTACGGCGACGTCACGCCGCAGCGCTGGATCGGGCGCATCACCGCCTCCCTGCTGATCCTGCTCGGCGTGACGGCCTTTGGGGTCATCTTCGGGCAGTTCGCGGCCGACGCCACACGTTCTGTCGCGCTGCACCCGGTCGAGCGACTGGCCGACCTGCGCCGCTACCGCGTGGCCACCAAGGAGAACACGGCAACCGGCGAGATTCTTGCGCGGGAGGGCGTGCTTACGGAGGCATTCCCCACCGTGGCGGATGCGGTCGACGCGGTCGAGCGTGGTGTGGCCGACATTGCCATCCATGATGCGGTCGCGATGCGGCATGCGCTGCAGACAAGGGGCGACCTGACGGACGCGGGCCCCGTCCTGGCCCGACATGATCTGGCGTTCGCCGTGCGGCAGGGATCCCCACTGCGCGAGGACGTGAACCGGGCGCTGCTGCGGCTGCGCGAGTCCGGGCAGTACGGGGTTATACGCGACCGCTGGCTCTGACTCCCCGGCGGAGCCTGGCACCGCGCG
Organism: Candidatus Azotimanducaceae bacterium; assembly: GCA_965248075.1. GTDB lineage: Bacteria > Pseudomonadota > Gammaproteobacteria > Pseudomonadales > Azotimanducaceae > VXNE01. Next base: position 539,177 of record CBDFIL010000003.1, read on the forward strand.
GGGACGCGGACCCTCACCCGCGCCGGTGGCACCGAAAGCGGGGAACGCGCCAGACGACCCCTGGACGGAGGCCCCGCTGCGCGCGGAGGGACGGGAAACCGCGACGAAAAGATGATTGAAAAGCTGCTACAGGCAATGGTCGACTTTCTGACCCGGGGTCCGTTGACGGCGAGGAAGCTCGCGGTGGTGCTGGTGGTCGCGGTCGCGGGAGGACTCGGCGTGGTGGCATACGAAATCGAGACCGCGAACTTCGCGCCGGACAAATACGCCAAGGCCGGCGCCATCCTGAAGGATCTTGAGGCGAGTTCGACGGCGACGAACGAGGGCATTGCATCCGCATCCGACCTCATTGCGGATAGGGTCGGATAGAGATGGCTCGAACGGAGCATCGGATGACGCCCGGAGAGCCTTGGGCTTCGGCGTTTCGTACATGCTGAGCTACTTCACCCGCGACCGGCGCCGCGGTCCGCGCATGCCGCTGGAGTTCGTGGTGCACAAGCTCATCCAGGATTCGGCCGCCGTCTACGGCCTGAAGGACCGCGGGGTGATCGCACCCGGCTACAAGGCGGACTTCAACCTCATCGACTACGACGGCGTGCGGCTGCAGCCTCCCGAGATGTCCTACGACCTCCCGGCCGGGGGCAAGCGCCTGGTGCAGGAGGCGCAGGGTGACCGGATGACGATCAACTCCGGAGAGGTGACCTTCGAGAACGGCGAAGCGACGGGCGCCATGCCCGGGCGGCTGATTCCGGGGGCGAAGGCTGCGCCGAAACGCGTCGCTTGAGCAGTGAAGTCCGCGAGGATTGAGCCCAACACATCCGCAAACACCACGTTCCCCTCTGAGGCCACCCGGTCATCTCATCGCCTCGGAAGACTGTTGGCTCCTCCAAAGCACGCCGGACGCCGTCATGCATCCTGGCTACTGCCGCCTGTCTGGCAATCGTCTCACCGTCTCAGCCAGTTCGGTCATCCGACGCTGCCCGCGTGAACCGGCACTGCGGGTACGACGAGTACCCGTAGAACCGGGAACCCCGCTTCGGCCCCCGCCGTGCCGTTCGCAGAACCAGGTCCGAGCCGCATCGTGGGCACAGGGTCGTTTCCACCGCCTTATCGTCGCTGCCGTCGGCACCGTCGGCCCGCTGCGCGGGCAGATCGCGCATCATGTCCTGTAGCCGGTCGCCGTCGATCAGTGCCACCGCCACGCGCTCCGCGAACTCGACCGCCTCACGCGTGAACGTCCCAGCCGTGACAACAATGCCCCCCGTCGCGTCCTCTGCGGCAACGACTCCGAACAACTCCCTGACGACCTTGACCCCAACGCGCCGCGTCCGCCACTGCTTGCACTGCACCAGGTATGTCTCGCCGCCCGATTTGCTGACTCGAACGTCCACGCCGCCGTCCGGACCGGCCCCGGCCTCGCGGCGGACGCGGAATCCAAGACGCCGATAGTGGGCCTCGATCAGTTCCTCGAACTCCTCCCAGCCCAGCGACCGGATCGCTTCCTTGGTCCGGTTGGCCGCGAGCATTCGCCTTCCTCGCCAGACACGGAAGGCCGAAACCGCAGCAGGTAACAGGAAGATCGCGGCGACCCACACCGCCAGGCCGGAGACCGCGTCCACGACGGCACCGCCAGCCAAAGACGGCAACACCATGCCCAGACCGATGTAGACCACGACCGCCACGACAACGCCAACCCACCACGGAGCACGGGCAAGCTCATCCAGCAGCAGGTCCAGTTCGCCCTTCCTGCGGGCCATTCGCTAGGCGTCCCCCGCCGTGACCATCGCCAACCACACCCTCGCGACGTCGTGCAGCCCGCTGGGCCGCTCCCTCAAAACCACTCTCCCGCCGTTCACCAACGCTCCAGACCAAGTCCGCTGCAAGCTCCAGATTGTCCCACGCCGCATCCGTGAGCATCATGCGCCCGGGCTGTCCCCGGTCTTCCTGGGTGACCGCGGCCCGGCACCAGATGGAAGGCACGTGACCATGCGCGGACGGGTTGCCGACGACTGAGATGCCCAGCGCCGTCAGTGGGCCAGCTTTCCTCCGAAGTTCATCGTAGTCTGCCGGCCGTTCACGCGACGTGGCCGGTCGCCTTGACCGCATGGACCTTGAGGTGGACACCCTCGCGCTCCTGCAGACAGCCAATGATCTCGAACAGGTTGCGCGCCTGTGGATTGCCGCTCTGACTGAGCATGCGCATCAGGCTCTTGGGCGACTTTTCCGTCAACCCTCCGAGTTCGCCGAATCCGATGGTCGCATTGACGTAGTCGCGCAGCAACGATTTGCCCGTCTCCACGTCGCTGGACAGCAGGCAGTCGACCGCCTCCTCGAGAAGCGCCTCGCGAAAGGACGGGTCGCGCTGGAGCCGTTCCCGCACAGTCACCTTGAAGTCTCGCGTCAATGCCATCGTCTCACTCCTCCTGCCGTCTACGCCGGTAGTCCCGCCAAAGCCGCCTGGCGGCCTCGATGTCTCTCTGCTGCCCTGTCTTTGTGCCGCCCCCGAGCAGCACGATCAATGGTAACCGTCACGTTACCACAATGGTAGCGATCCGGTTTGGACCGGACAGCCTCCGTCTGGGATGTCGAGGAGCGTCGAGCAGTTGATCCAAAGGGGCTGCTTGAGCGGGGTAGGCACGCGGAACTTCGGCTGCACCAGCTTGTGGTGACAGTCCGGCGAAGACCAACCAGGGAGCGCAGCCGTAAGAGCTGGTGACTGTCCCTGACCCAGCCCTCGTCGAGAACACCGCCCCTGAGCCCAACACGGGCCTACAATGAACCGTCGAGGTGATGAGCCCCCCGGGAGGAACTGACGCATGGCCAAGGTAAGCCGACTGGCATACAAGCTCTTCGAGGTCGCCAACCTCGAGAAGTGGCGCGAGTTCATGGCAACCCTGTACGGATTGGAACTCCGCCCCGTACCCGAAACCCCCGAACACGAAGCGGTGGTCGATGCCGCCGGGTCCCGACTGCTGTTTCGCGAGGGACCTGCCGAAGACCTGGTGGCGGTCGGCTGGCTGGCCGACGACCTGGACGGGATGCTCGAGCGACTCACGACCTTCGGGGCGAAGGTCGCGTGGATGGACCCGGAGTACGTGGCGAGGCGCGGAGCCGGACGCGTCCTGCAGACCGAAGATCCGACGGGCCTCGCGGTCGACATCCTGGATCGAACGGCTTCCTGCAACGCTTTCGAACCGGCTGACCACGGTCAGCGGTATGTCACCGGCGACCTCGGCGTCGGCCACCTGACCTTCGGCTCGCGGGACCTGATGGCGTTCGAGCGTTTCCACACGGAGGGGCTGGGGCTCCTGATCACCGACTACAACAACGTCGACCTGGCGGCGGGGCTCTCCGTGCGCGTCGGCTTCTACCGCGCGAACCGCCGGCACCATACCGTGGCCTGCGCCACGATGGAGACACCGGGTCGCCGGCTGCAGCACTTCTTCCTGGAGGTGCCTGATCGAGCCACCGTCGACGCAGCGTACGACCGCGTCACCCGCGCCGGCATTCCCGTCGCGCACCGTATCGGCCAGCATCCGAATGACGAGCTGTACACGTTCTACGTGGTTTCGCCGTCAGGCTTCCAGGCGGAACTCGGCGCCGAGGGTCTGCTGCTGGAGGACGACCGGCCCGTCGGCTACTGGGAGGGGATGAGCAACTGGGGGCACGAGATGCCCGTGGCGCAGAAGGTGAGAATGGCGAAGGTCGCGGCCCGCAACATCGGAGGCCGGCTGCGCGCGCGTCTGTCCGGCGCACCGCAGCCCCCGCTCCCCGAGTGGAAGGGCGGCCCGGGATAGTGCCGTCCGTGGCCGGCGGCGTCCGCACGAAGATCTCGCAGCGCGAATTCGCGCACGGTCCCGGCGCGGGCGCTGTAGGGGACGGGCTTGTCCCGTCCCGTGCCGAATTCGCGCACGACCCCGGCGCGGGCGTTGTAGGGGACGGGCTTGTCCCGTCCCGTTCTTGCAGCTTGCACGACTCCGGGACGGGCGACCACAAGGGTCGCCCCTACAACGGTGCCGAATCAGCCGCGAGCAGTACGACCAATGGAGACAAACATGTCTGACGCTGATATCGCCTACCTGCCCGCCTGTCAATTATCCGAACGGATTCGTACAAGGCAGCTGAGCAGCCTGGAGGCGACCGATCTTTTCATCGGACGCATCGAAGCGAAGGACGCCGACATCAACGCTGTCGTAGTACGCGACTTCGACCGCGCTCGGGACGATGCCAGGGAGCGCGATCGGCAACTCGCCAAAGGCGACAGCGTGGGGCCATTACACGGCCTGCCGATGACCATCAAGGAGGCGTATCACCGTACAGGCTTGCCGACCACCTTCGGCTATCCGGAACTCGTCCACAATATACCCACCTGGGACTCCGACATGGCAGCCGCACTGCAAGCGGCCGGCGCCGTGCTCACCGGGAAGACCAATCTGCCGCTCGGCGGTGCGGATTTTCAAACCTATAACGATGTTTACGGCACCACGAACAATCCCTGGGATCTCGCTCGCAGTCCGGGCGGCTCCTCCGGGGGGTCGGCTGCCGCGCTTGCGGCCGGTCTCACGCCTCTCGAGGCAGGCTCCGACATCGCCGGCTCGATCCGCAACCCTGCCCACTTCTGTGGGGTTTATGGCCACAAGCCAACCTGGGGTATCGTGTCCCAGCGAGGCCATACGGCCGTACTGAAGAAGCCGACACCGGATATGGACCTGGTCGTGTGCGGCCCGCTCGCCCGGACGCCGGAGGACCTGGCGCTGGCTCTCGGCATCGTCGCCGGGCAGTCCATTTGGAACAGCGGTTGGCGGCTGCACCTGCCGGCGCCGACGAAGACCAGGCTGGACGAGTTTCGCGTTGCCGTTTGGCCGTCCGACGACATGGCGCCAGTCGATGACGAGATTGCCGACCGCGCCCGCATGGTGGCCCGGGCGCTGCGAGCCGCGGGCGCCAGGGTGTCAGAGGTGGCGCGCCCGGACATCGACCTGCAACACAGCCACGAAACCTATCTGAACCTGGCGTATTCCGTGGTGAACGCCTCCGTCCCGCCGGAGCAGTACGAGCGCAACAAGCGCGATGCCGAGCGCTACGCCTCGAATGACAGGTCCGATCGCGCGGTGAGTGCTCGATCGATGGTGTTGAGCCACGCGGATTGGATACGGGCGGACGCGCGGCGCAGCCGGCTACGTCTGCGTTGGGCGGAGTTTTTTCAGGACTGGGACATCCTGATTTGCCCGCAAATGGCGGTGCCCGCATTCGAGCACGACCACACCACGCCCATTGCGCAGCGAACTGTTCTGGTCAACGGCGAACCCCAGGATTACTGGAAACAGGCGTTCTGGTCTGGTCTCGTCACCGCGCCTTACTTGCCGAGCACGGTGTTTCCCACCGGACTTTCCGGACAGGGGCTGCCCATCGGTCTGCAAGCCGTTGGCGGCGCCTACCAGGACTACCAGACCATCGACTTTACGCGATTATTGGCAGAGGAAATCGGCGGGTTTCAACGACCGCCGGACGATTGGGGTCGGAGTAGAGCGCGGAGTAAAGCGCCGGAGTAGGACCTCCTGTTATAACGTATGCTTTGCTAACACATCGTGTAGCTGACCGCCCCCGGGCATTTCCGGGGGCGTGACGCCGTTGCTGTCTCCCTCAGTCGTACCAACCCGTCGGCAGTTGCGCCATTTGGGTGAAATCGGGTCCTTCTCGCTGCCACCCATACGCCTGGCCGACGGCCAGCAAACGCTTGAATCGCTCATCGTTGGCGTGGCGATTCAGTACTTCCTGGGGCACCACCTCCTTGTGGCGTTCCTGGGTTACGACGTGATTCCGCGCGAAATAGACCGCCAGGTTCATCCGAATACCCGGGATCTGCCGTTCGAATGACCCATGCCAGGTGTGCCCGTGCCACACCACGCAATCACCAGGCGCCAAATCAGCATGCACTGCCGCGGGATTGCATTGCTCACTGGACAATGCCGACTCCGCCGGTGTCGGCTGGCGCGCGTACTTGTGGCTACCCGGCACCAGGGCGGTCGCACCCGCTTCGCGGCTGTAAGGTGTCAGCGCGTAGTTCACGTTGGCGGTTTGGGCGTGGGTCGCGAACGGCTGGGGTCCCCGGGTGTCCGCGTGCAATGGGATCACGCCGGTCGGGCCCGGCGCCTTGAAATGGCAGCCGAGGCTGGACAGCACGCAGCTCTCGCCCACCAGGTAACTGATGATGGCAAGGGGTTTTTCGGCCATCAGGATTTCTTCGAACACCGAATCCTCGTACAGCATGTAGTGCAGGTAATCCATGCTGCCACCCATGCCGCTCTTGAAACCTTCACCGGTGGCCCTTTCAATATCGACTCGCTGACCGCTATTCTCCTCGACCCGGTTCAACAACGCCTGTTTGGCACGCTCGACCTGATCCTGCGACAACACTCCCCGAATGGTTGTGTACCCTTGCGTATCGAGCTCGACCAGATTGTCGCTCAGGCCCAGTCGGTTGATGGTGGCCAACGTACGCGCCAGCGCTTGTTTGTCCAGTCCGTCGACTAACAGGCGCGACAGCGCTTCCGGTTGGTCCGTTGATTCAGTCATTTGCTCAGACATGGCCTGATCCCTCGTTTCATTTCGTTCCAAACTGTTTCATTTCAACTCGTTCAAGCGAATGATCCGCCATAGTGTACCCAACGTTTCGACATCGTGAAAGGACAGGACAGGGCGACGACAGCGGGATCACGCGGCGGCGAGCCCGGGTCGCGATGGCGGCCGAGATCAGGTCCCGGCAGCGTCGATCCCGGCGTCGCCCGCGATTGTGGTCAGCGCAGGCCAAGGGCTTCGATCCGTACCAGAGCTCGCGCCTTCAGCCCGTCGCGGAACTGACGCAATGCGGCACCCAGCTCCGGGCGCTGCTCGACCCAACCGATCACCATCAGGTTCCGAATCAGCAGGAAGAGCGGCAACAGCGCCAGGTCCTCGTCGGCGAGCTCGCGCCGGCTGCGGTAGCCGCGAATCAGCGCCTCTTGCATACCCCCGAAGTGGGGCGAGGTCGGGCTGTGGAAGAGCGCGACCGCCAGCTCGTGCACGTGCCAGCCGAATCCCGCGTCGTCGAAGTCGATGAGCCGGGTCTGCTCGCCGTCGACGAGCACGTTGCCGGGATGCAGATCGGCATGAATGAGCCCGTAGGTCGAGCGATCGGCTCCGTACTCGAGGAGCCGCTCATGAATTCCCGCTCGCGCTCGCCCCAGAATCCGGCACTCCTCGGCGGAGAAGTCCGGCACCTCCCAGAAACGCCCCCAGAGCGGCGACTCCCCGACGAGGCCGTCGGCGTCCCAGGCGCGCCGTGTGAACTCCGGCGGCGGCGTCCATCTCGAGGCCTCGTTGTGAATCCCGGCCGCGAGGCGTCCGATCGCCTCGAAATACCCATCGATCCGCTCGACGTCGTCGATCCTGGCCAGAACCCGGTCGAGCGGCCGCCCCTCGACCCAGTGGGCCAGGCCGACCAGCCGCTCCTCTCCGTCGACCTCGGTCGCCACGAAGTCGCGGCCATCCGGTGTCGGGACACCCTGCGGAACGTTCTGCCCCGATGCAGCCAGGGCGCGCAGCCAAAGTCGCTCCGAGACCATCTCCTCGCGCGTGTTGTAGCCCGGCCGGTGGAACCGGAGCACGTACTTCTCCCCGCCGCGCTCCGCCCGGAACGTGACGTTCTCCACGGCATGGACGAACTCGACCTCGGCGGGGGCGAGCTGCCACTCCTCGAGCACTCGCCGCGCCACAGGCGTGTAGACTTTCTTGAGGTGCGCCTTATCCATGCATCTCGCCGGGTCCCTCACCCAGTCGAGGCCGATGAGCAGGCCGCAGCCGCGGATGTGGCCTATCGGCTCGCAGCCGTGCTGGATTTCGCGAAACGCCGACGTCAGTCGCGACTGTCATTATTCCGGTACAGCATAGGCGATGACGGTGCCGCCGGGGCCGTCTGTTTTGCCTGAAGTGGCTAGGTCGTGGAAGTTGTCTGGTGACGCCGAAGGTTGTTCAGTACTTGGTACAGTCATGAGCACATACTGTCGCCCGGTGGTTGGGCTGGTGTAGGTCATTGGTGTCGCTTGCGACGGCACCTGCAGCGATTCTTCCCAGACGACCTGTCCCGTCAAGGCATCGATGGCGCGGAAAGCACCATCTGCGATACCGGCATTGAATATGAGACCACCCTTGGTGATAACGGAACCGCCTGTGTGGGGAAACCCCAGGTTCCAGAAGCCGGCGCCTCGGCGCCAGACGATTTGCCGGGTTGTGAGATCCACAACCGCAATCTCGCCATAGGGGGGTCGCAGACAGGGGACGTTGGCAGGAGAGACGAACATGTTCACCCGTGCAGCATACGGAGTGCCGCGTTGCGGACCGCCAATGCCGTAACCGCCAGCAAAGCCGCCGTCCTCGGAAGTTGGGCGATCTTCTTCTCTTGGGATCATATGAACGGTATATGCCAGGTGCATGCTGTTAACGACCATGAGCTGGCGTTCCTCATCGACAGCGACACTACCCCAGTTCATGCCGCCCGCCGGTCCCGGATAGAGAAGGGCGCCTTCGACGGCCGGCGGGGTCATTGTGCCTTCCCAGCGCAATCCCTTGAAGGCAATCCGGCAAGCCATCTGGTCGAATGGCGTGATACCAAACATATCCCGTTCACCGATCGTGGGGTATGCAAACGAAGGCATACCCGTCGAGAACGGCTGGGTGGGGCTCGACCGTTCGTTATCCAGATTCGATTGCGCTACGGAGCGTTCCGTCACCTCGAAAATGGGTTCGCCGGTTTCTCGATCCAGGACGAAGACTTCCGCTCGCTTGGTCGGCACGATGACCGCCTTGCGACGGGCGCCGTCTATCGTCAAATCGACGAGCGTGGGTTGAGAAGGCACGTCGTAATCCCAGATATCGTGGTGAGCGGTCTGGAAGTGCCATCTTGTCAGGCCTGTCCTGGCGTCAATTGCGACGATTGAACTGGCGAACTTGTCCATGACTTCAGTTCGGTGACCACCGAAGTAGTCCGGTGTGGCGTTGCCGGTCGGCACATAAACCAAACCAAGGTCGTCATCGGCAGAGGTCAGACTCCAGACGTTCGGGGTGCCACGGGTGTAGTGCCCACCCTCTGGTAGAACTTCGGTCTGGCCTTCGCGACCAATGTCCCACGCCCAGAGCAGGGAGCCGGTGCGCGGATCGTAGCCACGGACCACTCCGGAAGCGTCTTCGGTTTGTTGATTATCCAGCACGAGGCCGCCGACGACCAGGGCACCGCTTGCCATCGTGGGTGGTGAAGTCACAAGATAATGGAACTCCATGACTTCGCCCATGCCAGCCAGCAACGAGATCTGACCTTCGCCGCCAAATTCGGAGCAGGCCTGGCCGGTCGTCTTGTCGATGGCGATCAGGCGGGAGTCGGTTGTCGCGGTAAAGATGCGCTCAGCGCAGAGTTCGTCCTTTTCCCGCTCAGGGATGTGGTAGTAGGTCACCCCGCGGCAGTTGCCCAAGATCCCCCACGGCGGTGTATCGTTCTCCGGGTCGAAGCGCCAACGTTCTTCTCCTGTGTCGGCATCCAGGGCGAGAACTACGTTTTGCGACGTGCAGAGATATAGGGCATCGTCAATCTGGATCGGCGTAGCACTGAATTGGCCGACCCGGCCCGTGTCTGCCTGCCAGGCTTTTTCGAGCTGATTGACGTTGCTCAAGTTGATTTGGTCCTGCGGTGCATAGCGCGTACCGGCGGTGTTACCGCCGTAAGCGGACCACGTATCTTCGTTCTGCGGCGAGCCATATGATCGGTCGGGAACATCGAGGATCGGATCGTCGAGCAGGTTGACGGCCATGGCGACGAGTACCCCGACGCTGGCTAGTGCGCAAACCTGAACCAGTCGGTCCTTGAGCAGCGGCGTGATCCCGTCCTGCCACAGTGGACGCCGGTTGATCGGTAGACAGAGCCACAACGAGATGAGGCCCACAATCCAGATTCGTGAGCCGACCAGCCAAAACTCGGTACCTGCTTCGTAAGTCGCCCAACCCAGTGTGACAAGCAGCGTCGTTGCGAATAGATAAAAACCACTTCGCTTCAGGCGCAGCAGCTGAAAAGCGCTGGCGGTCATCAAGAGAGCAGCGATAGTGTAGTAAGGGGTCCCGCCGACAAGCGCCAGTTCGACGCCCTGCCAAAGCACAGCCAACCCGAACAAACCTATGAGTGCTGCCGTTATTCTTAACGTGATTGTCCCTCGCAAACCCAACCCCCTATTGCGTGCTCGAGTTCATTTGGATATCAAGCGTAGCATGCGCGCTCGCGACGCGCGCAGGGAACAGATTCCGTCCCATATCGAGTTCGGGCACGGTCCCAACCGGCCGCTTGCGGGGGGCAAGGGCGCGAGTGCCGAAGGCGGCGTGCGGGTGCCCGCGGCGCTCTGGTGGCCGGACAGGCTGCGGCCGCACAGGTCCGACCGCTTCATGACCGTTTCGGACGTGTTGCCCACCCTGCTCGAGGCGGTCGGCGGGGCCGCGTCCGTCTCGGACGGGTTCGACGGCCGCAGTCAATGGGCGACGCTGACCGGCAGCGGGGACGGCGGCGTCACTCCGGACTACGTGGCCGTTGGACTCGGTGGCTCACTGGCGCTCTATCGCGCCCCCTGGAAGCTGGTCGATACCGATCCGCCACGCCTCTACCAGATCATGGAGGACCCCCTGGAGCAGCACGACCGGGCGGCGGAACATCCGGATATCGTGCGGGAGCTGAAGGCCGCCGCCGACGCCTGGCCGCGCGGGGGGTTGCCCCAGACCGAGGGGTGGCGCATCCTGCTGGACCCGGACACGTTCGGCGGGGGCGAAGACCGGGAACCCTGGGCCGACGTCGCCCGCAGGCGGGCCGCGGGCGAGTTCTGAGCGTCGCAGTAGGGGCAGCGGTAGCTGTCTGTCGGTGTCGGTCCCTGCCGAGCCCCCTTTTCTGTGTAGTTGGTACACTCCGTCGGGCCTGAGGCGAGCTGGGGACTACATGAACCGCATGAATCTCGGCAGGGCCCTGACCCTTCTTGGCTTTGCGATAGGCCTTCGCAGCGTGATGTTCACGGTGAGCCACATGGGCAGCGACCGGTTCCTGCTGACCCCCGAGTCGCCCCTCGTGCAAACCCATAGCTGGCATCATTTCTTCCGCGAAGCCTTCGGCGACTTCGGCGCCATGATCGGCGTCTGCATCCTGCTGTGGGCGCCCGCGCGGTACCGGGGGCCGGCGACCTGGTGGACGATGCTGGTACTGCTGCTGGCGTTCTATGCGCCGTTCTGGGTCGGCACACCCTTCATGGCCGAACTCGCCGCGCCGAGCCTGGGCACTGAAGTTTGGCATGCAGCGATGGCCCTTCCCCCGATTGTGGGCTTGTTCGTCGTCAGGCGAGAGTACTTCCGTCAGTCGTAGGAGTTTCCGCCCCGGGGCCGGGGCACGGACGCGAGGGAACGGATTCGGCCCGTGTCGAATTCATGTAGGGCCGAGACCGGCTTGTCCCGTCCCGTTCCTGCGGCTTGCACGACTCTGGCACGGGCGACCACAAGGGTCGCCCCTACAACGCGCGTCGACTGATCCACAGCCCCCAGGCTGATACCCTGACGCCGCCGGGCTCGAACGCGGCCCGTTGTGCTGCGGCGAGGGCAATCATCGTCCTGATCACCATCTTCCTGCTCGGATTCCTGGAGATCAGCTTGCCGCTGCCCATTGTCATCGTGATGGATGGGCCTATCGAACCGGCGTTTGCGGTCATCGGCGTCTCGGGAAGCCTAGGCACTCTGTTCTTCGTCTATCTTTCGCAGCCCATACGGCGTTGGGTCGTGCGGCGATGGGGCATGGACAGCGTCGTCTTCACGCGCACCGAGCGGTTCATGGTCCAGTACGGGGCCGCCGGGGTGGGGCTGCTGGCGCCCATGATCCTGGGACATGCCCTCACCGCGGTTGGCGCCGTCGTGCTGGGCGCGCCGACCCGCAAGCTGGCCTTCTGGATGATCGCCGGCGTCTGGCTGTGGACCGTCTTCTACTACGCGGTCATCCTCGCGGGCGGGACGTGGATCGCGGGGATCGATTGATGAGGCTCGGCGAGGGACACCCACTCCGCGGGGGGCAACCGTTGTAGTGCGGGGCGGGTGGGTGTCCCTGACCAGTCCTGCCGAGGAACAGCGAGCCTATGCTGCGCCATTTCCTTCTGGCGAGGGACACCCACTCCGGAGGGCCCCTGCGGAGTCACTCGGTATCAGCGCGGCCGACGGTCGGAGCAAGCTCCAGAACACGACCGTCGGGATCCTTTCCGATCCACCCGGCGCCGTGCTGCACGAATCCCCACGCGCCCGGCGTGGCGCCATCGCCCAACTCGCACGAGAGCACGAACGCTGGGCCAGCGACGTCCCCAACGCGCAGGCGCAGAGTGAAGTGGAACGCCCTGTCGCGGGGGTGCGGCGTGACCCAGGCACCGTCCGGAGCCGGTTGGACTCGCCGGCCCAGGGTCTCGTAGAAGGACTGGCTCGCAGGCAGATCGGCAACGACAAGGCAGTAGATCACGCGGGCGGGCGGGGCGCTGTCCCGCCCTTCCCACGCTGGTCCACCGTGCAGGGCCGCTTCGAACGGCGCTCTTTCCCATGGGTGCGTGTTGAAGAACAACTCGTGCCCGTCCGGATCACGCACGGTGAAGTGCCCGCACTCGTTCTCCAGGAGTGGCACACCCTCTTCGTCCACCATCAGCGGCTGCTGGTCGGCACGTTCGTTGTATCCCTCGACACGCAGTCCGGCAGCGTCCGGTTCCGTCATCAAGGCGTGGATGTGCGCGCCCCGGAAGTTGATCACGTCGGTCTCGAGGAACGTCATGAACGTCAACACATCCGGCCCGTTCGCCAGCGAAACCCGGAGTCCTGGGGCATCTTCGCCGGCCGGCTCGAAACCGAGCTCCCCGTAGAAGGCCACGCTCTCCTTCAGGTTGCCGGTCTTGAGACAGAGGTTGCAGAAGCCAAGCGGGCCCATGCATGAGTCGGCCTTCGCGCAGTCAGCCACATCTGGCCAAGTCGGTCACGAGGTCCAAAGGACGAACATGTGACGTTCACCCGACCATCCCACATTGCCGCCCCAGCGGTCTCTCATTGACTCGGATCCACGACCCGCACCCCGGGGCGGACCGCCTGGTGGCACTCGAGATGGAGGATCGCTTTGGCTACGCCGTCCGCACCGCCAGCCGATTGTGGAACTCCATGATCCAGGCCGGGAGTATGGCGGGGTCTCCCTCGATCAGCATGTTGGGGTCCTCTGGCCGGGGCGTCGGATTCTTCTCCTGCTCCGCCAGCCACTCCGGAGTGTAGACCTGCCGCGCGCCCGGAAGTTCCAGCTCCCAGGTGGCCTGCATGAACAGGTCGACGTCATGCGATCGTCCCGGATGGGAGCGCGCGGTCTTGCCGTCCACGTAGAAACACCAGCACGAAGAGCCGTCCTCGTCGGCGATCTCGTCGGGCGCGTCGACGAACACCTCGCAGACACTGAAGGCGATACCCGCTTCTCCGTACTCCCGCGCCACATCGGCGACGATCCGGCCCGCCAGCTCGATCCACTCCGGCCCGGCCAACAGGAACTTCTCGTTGTCGGTCATCCTTCCGCTCCCTTCCCGGTCGATTCCAGGTGGCCGCTCAGCTCTTGGCGTTGTTCAGCGTGCGCACGAACTTCGCGTAATCCTTCACGTAGTCGAAGTCCTTCTTGTAGAAGTAGTCCTCCTCGCCGAGGAGCTGCGACATCGGCGTGCCGTACCGCTCGATGAGTTCCTCCGCCACATCCGAGTAGTTGTCACCCTGCCTCAGCAGGACGCGGTAGTAGCTGGCGTGCAGGACGACCCGCTGTCCGTCGATGGTGCGCGGCCAGTTGCCGTGCCAGACACGGCCATCCCAGACGACGACCGAGCCGGCCGGACATTCCATCGCGATCGCCCCCTCGACGGCCGCCGCGGACTCCTCGCCGGTGGGGTGGCGCATCAGGGGAAGCGTGCCGGGGACCACGAGCGTGGCGCCGCCTTCCTTCGTGAACTCGTCACAGGCCCAGCACGCCGTCAGCATCATGTTGTGCTCGGGAAGGGGGGCCGGAAACATGTCCTCATCGACGTGCACGGGCAGGGCGGGACTTCCGCCGGCGCGGACGGTGGTCACCAGGCTGCCGAGCAGGAATCCGCGGCCGACGGAAAACTCGCACAAAGCCATCACCTTCGGGTTCAGGACCGCTTCGGCGTAGGCCGGGTCCCTGGCGAGCACGCTATAGGCGTTGCCATTGCCGGCGTCGTCGAGAGCGGTGGTCTCGAGGATCGTCTGCCGAAGGCGCGCGACGAACGCCGGATCGGCCGCGTTCTCGACGATCGTCCAGCCGTCTTCGGCGAGCTGTCGGCAGTTCTCGACGAGTCCCAGTTCCTCTACCACCGGGCGCAGTTCCGGCGTGATCTCGTGGGGTGGCACGGTTGTGGTGCGCCGCGCCTCGACAGGGATACTCCCGGCCATCGAGTCGGGGCTCTCCACTGCGCCGCCATCCGTGCGGGTACGGCGCGTACCGGAGACCGTACCGGCGCCGAACTCCCCGAACTTCGCTGCACCGCTCACCGAGTCGCCCTCGAACGTGACCGCGAACTCGAGTGTCATGGGCATCGGCTGAGTCGCGCTCACCTGCCACTCGGCCCGGTTCCCGTCGGTCGAGCCGCCTTCGATTTGCATCGTCTCGAACATGCTTCCTTCGACCGTTCCGGTGATCGAGCTGCCGGTCTGCGTGACGTGAAAGACAGCCGGCAGGTTTCCGTAGGAGGAATCGATCTCGACGTCCCAGCTACCGCTCGCTCCCGCGGCGGCTTTTCCGACCGTGTCGGCGACCGCTGCGTCGTCCGTGTCGGCGGCGGTCTCTCTGATTGCGCCACTCGCGGCTTCAGCTGTCATCGGCGTGACCTCGTGTTCATGTTGCCTGCCTCGTTCCCGGTTGCGTCCGGTGGGCTCCTGGTGCCCGGTGCACGCGCGTTCCAGTGGATCGGCCCTGAGCCACACCGCCTGCCGTGAGCGTACAACACTATCACCACGATCGAGCGCAACGCCCACTGCCCCGCGGGCTTTCCGGCACCCGGGCATCCCGCGACCGGCCGACTGACCGGGCGAGCGGCTGCCTGTGCGCTCCCGCGAGAGTGGGCCGCTCCCGGGGCCGGAACTCCTGTTCGACGCGGCCGTCCGTTTCCGGCGGAGACGTCGATGTCGCGGTGTCGGACAACCACGCCAGCCGCGATCGGTTGCAGGCATCGGCGCACGCCTGCCGAGGCCAATGTCGCAAACGGCATTGCGGGATGCGCCGCTTCCCCGGCCGCCGGCGCCGCCGTAAGCGTGGTCGTGTATTCCGGAACGGCGCGCTGGACGGCGCCGGGCAGCGCAGCCCGCGCGACGGTCGACCGCGACGGCGAGATGCTGCGCGCGCAGCCCTACCTGCTGCTTGACAGCAGACGCGGCACGCCAGACGATCTCCCGACGGACAACATCGTCGCGGCGGTGTTCCACCTGGACAACGCGCCGTCCACCGATGCCGCCATCGAGTGCTTCCGAGCGCTGGCGGGCAACCTGTCGACGGCCATGGGCGCGACGGAGCAGGATACGGTCCTGGGGGCGCTTCTCGATTGGCTCGGGATCGCGCTGCCGAAGATGTTTCCGGCGAGCGGCCCGGCTGCGGTCGCTGCCCTTCGGGACGAGTTGCGGAACAGGGAGGACGGCATGACAAGGCTAGCGCGTCGCGCGAAGGAGTGCGAGGCCGAGTGGCTGCGCCAGGGCATGGAGCGCGGCATCGAACGCGGCATCGAACGCGGCATGGAAGACCAGCGCGCGTTGCTGCGTCGCCAGGCAGAGCGCAAGTTCGGACCCGAGGTCGCGGAGGAACTGACTCGCCGCCTCCCGGTCGTGACGGATTCCGTGCGTCTCGCGTTGGTGGGGGACTGGATCATCGACTGCGACGCCGGCGCAACCCTGCTCGAACTGGTCGCGGATCCGGGCGAGTAGCGCTCAGCAGGGACACCCACCCTGCGAGGGCAACCGCCATGGTGCAGAGGTGGTGGGTGTCCCTAAGCGAGCCTTCCGAATGCATGGACATCGCCGGGCGACCACAAGGGTCGCCCCTACAAACCCGCCCCGAATCACCCACCAAACGCCCACCACGGCTGTAGGGGACGGGCTTGTCCCGTCCCGTTGAGAATTCACGCACATCGCCTGGCGACCACAAGGGTCGGGGACGGGCGACCACAAGGGTCGCCCCTACAGTGGCCATGACGTGCTATAGGTGGCCGCGCGCCTCACCTGGAGCTCCTCCATCATCCCGCCATGACGTTTCTCGTTCAGGTTGTACATGCCCATGAACGCCATGCCGGCCACGACGATGATCCAGTACAGGGGTCCAGTCATGAAGAACAGACCGTTCAGCATCTCTGGGGTGAGCATTTCCTTCGTGGCGTTCTCGGGAAAACCGATGATCTCGAGCCCGAAGCCTCCGATCAGACCTCCGAGTCCGCCGGTCGCTTTCAGCGCGAATGTGCGTATCGAAAAGACCAGGCCTTCCGCGCGGCGGCCGGTTCTGTACTCGTGCTCGTCGGCTACGTCGGCAAGTTGTGAGTCGAAGACGATGGTGGACACCGGCAGGATGAGGAACCCGAGAAACAGACTGCCGAACAGGCCCGGCAACATCCAGATCGAGTCGTTCGCCGGAAAGAACCCGATCATCTTCAGCGCGTGCGGGAGCCCGATCAGCGTGGCGCCGACGATGGAGGAGTAGATGACGGTGCGTTTCTTGTCGAGTTTGCGCGTCAACCAGGCGGCCAGCGGCAGCGCCACGAACATGCCCGGAATCATGAAGAAACGCTGGATGGACATCTCCTCGGTCGAAAGGTCGAATCCGTAGAGGAACGTGTACGTGCCCACCACGCCGAGTATGCCGAAGGACACCAGCATGACGAGCCACGCCATGCAGATGGAGACATACGACCGGGTCTTCAGGAGCGAGACGAAGTCGACGAGGTTGTCGCGCAGCTTGATGCGTTGATGCTGCACGTTGTGCAGATGCGGAATCTGGTCGCGGGTTCCGGCCACGCAGATCAGGAGCGTCACGCAGATGAACGCCGATCCTATGAGTGCCATGGCGGGATAACCGTCGGGATTGAGCAACCCGTGCTCGTACCCATCGGTGGTCGGGAAGAGTACTACGAGCACGAATGCGACAAGCAGTACGCCCGCGATCATGCCCACCACCGAATTCAAGCCGAAGATGGAAGTGCGGTCGTGATAGTCGTCCGTCAATTCCGCACCGAGCGCATCGTGCGGCACCGCGAAGAACGTCTTGCCGATACGCAGCAGCGCCATCGTGCCGAGGAACCACCAGAAGTAGAACGTCTCGGACATCTCGCCCGGGGGCGCGTACAGGAGGTAGAAGCCCAACCCCAGGGGCAGCACGGAGGCGAGCATGAACGGGTGGCGCCGGCCCCAGCGGGAGCGGAAGTTGTCGGACAGCGCCCCGACTAACGGGTCGGTGACCGCATCGACGATGCTCGCGATCAAGAACACGACACCGCACAAATAAGCGCTCACGCCGAGTACCTGATTGTAGAACAGCATCGTCGCGATGCTCGCGGCGCCGACGGCGGCCTCCTCCAGTGCCCCCGTCGAGAAGGCAATCTTGGTTTTTGGCGTTACCTTGTTGTTACGCCCGATCACGGCGTCCCCTGGCGACGGATGCGGCTCATCGAGCTGGTTATGGACGCTCGGCATCCGTTGCCCCTGGACTTGCTGCTGGTTGTGTTCGCCCTTTCCCCGGGATCGCCGCTATTGCTTGGACATGAGCGAGCACTGCACAATTTTCTTCATATCGACGCCGCCGCTGACCGCCGTCGCCGTGCCGAAGAAGACCTCCGCGCCAATCAGGCGCAGCAGCGCTTCCGAGGCAGACGCTACGTACTCTTCGTCCTCGAGAAGGTAGGTGTAATCATCGATCGGTTGCGAGTAAAGCCGCTGGAGAGTGGCGTGCAATACGGTGCGTATACCCGGAATCGTACGCGGTCCGTTACCGTGCCAGACGGATCCGTCCCAGGCGACGACGGAACCCTGCTCGGCCTCGATTGGAATGGTCACGGGATCCTTGATCTCATCGCGACGTGGATGCCGGCGCAGGCTCTGCGAACCCGGTACCACGCGGGTCGCTCCTCCCGCTTCGGTCATGCCTTCGCAGGGAATGCAGAACGTCAAGAACACGTTGTGCTCGGGAAACGGGGCCGGGATCCAGCTCTGGTCGGCGTGCATGAACAACCCCGGGTCGCCCTGGCGTTTGATGGAACCCTTGATTTGACCGGCGCGGAAGCCCATGCCGACACTGGCTTCGGCGACCGCGAGAAGCTTCGGTGACGTCACGACCTGGTCCACCACAGGATGACGCCCCAGGAGCAGCGCGGCGGCGACGCCCTTGGCCGCACCCTCGGACTGGTCCGCAAACGTATGAATGACCTCGCGCAATTCATCCAGCAGCGCCGGCGGCGCGACGTCCTTGACCACGGTGTAGCCGCGGTCGCGCAGGTCTTCGATGCAGCCCCACAGGTCGAGCTCGTCGATGCGCGGCTTGAGCGACTCCGACACCTGATAGGGAGGCAGGGTCGCCATGAAATGGTCCGGTTCAGTCTCCGCTTGCGGAGCGGACGTGGATGTTTCCGGTTCGGCCACGACTCGTGCCCTCCTTCGATGAAGTAGATGAAGCTCAATGCCGAAAAGCTTGAGCGACTCGCGCTACCTGGGCTGTTGATATCGCTATAGCTCGATCCTATCATGAGCGCTTGAGCGGGTCGAAGCCGATGGCCCGATGGCGGGCGGCAGCGTCTTGCAGGGCATGAACATCCCATGGGCGTGGACATTGACCGTCGAAGGAGAATAGCAATATGTCTGCACAAACGATCCAGACACCCGACCAACAAGCGCTGGCACGCACGCTGGCCGCCATCGACCGGCTGGGGTTGAACGACAATCTGATCGAATTGGATACACAAGGGTACACAATCATTCAGGGTGTGTTGTCCGAGGACCAGGTCGAGCGTGCCAAGGACGCCATTCTAAGACGCGTCGAAGCACGTATCGGAAAACGCGTCGATCCCGACACCGCGACCAGTGAAGATTTTCAGAGCCCCATGGGCACGAGCCTCGACCACGTCGGTTACATGCTGTACGACGGTGAAGTGTTCGAGGAGATCCTGATGGCCGAAAGGCCGCTGGCCATGGTCAGCTACATCGTCGGAGAGAGCTGCCTGGTCTCCAGCATCAGTTGCTTTTTCAAGGGGCCGGGCCCGACGGGTGTGCTGCCATTGCACGCCGATACGCTGGGACCCCAGCCGTTTCCCACCTACGCCCAGACCGCCAACATCAATTACGCACTCACCCCTTACAGCCGCGAAGCGGGTGCGACCGCGATCGTGCCGGGTAGCCACAAGCGTGCACGCCAGCCAACGCTCTCGGAGATGGCTTTGAGCGGGGATCAGGCCAACGCCGAGGCCATGCCCCTGGACATGGCGCCCGGTGACTGCGCGGTGTGGCACGGTCACACCTGGCACGGGTCGTACGAACGGCAGATCCCGGGCATTCGGATGAACCTGGCCCACTATTTCGCGCGGCATCATGTCACGGTGCAGGAGCGTCACAGGGGTGAAGTGCCCCAGGAAGTGCTGGATCGTCACGCCGACGATGCGCGGTTCCAGCGTCTGCTGGGCCTCAACCACCCCTACGGATGGGCGCACGAAGGACCTGATGGCAGCAAGATGCTGCAAACCCCGACGGGTTGGTACGACTGACCGAGCCGCACGACCTGGGGCTGCCCGAATTTTCGTGGCCGATAGGGCCGCCCATGCAAGCTTGCGCGGCGCCGCCAAGGCGAATCCGGCATTTGCGGGCTGCCAAACACCCTTGGCACAACGACGGCACTCAGATCCGGACATGGTAGTGTCCGGGAATGGGATATCTCTGTGCTTGATAGGCCTGATGGACGCCACGCTTTCGCCGTAGCTCGGCTCGCCATGCTTCTGCTGGCCTTGCCCGCGTCCGCCCAGGCAGATCGGACCCTGTCGCCGGACTGGCCTCGCGTAGCGGTCGCGGAAGGTCGTCAGTTCGTGGTGCTGGGTCCGCAAGCGAGCGGTTCGGACGGCGTGCAGCCCGCGCTGTCGGCGCAACCGGCAGCCGACGGTTTTTCCGCCCGGTCGTACGCCACCGACTCGCAGTGGATCCATGTCGTGGACTTCGGCGGGAGAACCTACCGGGCCGCAGCACCCCTCGAAGGCCCTCGGTCCAGGATCGTCTTCGATCCCGTCCGGCGCGGCTTTGCGTCGCTGTTGCCGAGTATCCGCATCGAACTGAAACGCGGACTGCAACCCGACGCCGTCGCGGAAGCGCTTGACGCGGTGGGCGTCACCGTCTTCGAGTCGCTCGGTTTCGCCATCGTCGATCTGCCCGAGGATCTCCATCCGGCCGACGCGGTCGCGCGGGTGCGAAACCTGCCCGGCCAACCCGAAGCCGCGGTGCGGCTGCGCGGCCCCCTGATCGAATGGAAGTGACGTCGGCGCGTCGCCTCGGCGCCTGCGCATGGCTCTCTCTGGTGCTTGTCAGTCTGTCGGGGTGCGGCGGCGATGCGCCGCATGACGATCCGTCCGCCGCGCCCCCGGCGATGGTTTCGCTCACCGTCCTCGGCAGTACTGGCCTTGAGGAGGCGGCCAATCCGAAGGTCCAGGTGCGGGTCGACCTTGACAGGTTGGCTCACCGGGCCGTTGCGGTGGAGTTGAACTTCGTCGGATCGGCGACGGCCGGCAGTGACTACGCGGTCAGCACCGCGGCGGTCACGGTACCGGCGAGCGGTGCTTTCGCGACCGCCGAGATCGACGTCTTCCGGGACTTCGACGAGGAAGGGGACGAGACCATCGAGGTCAGCCTCGGCACGATCACAGGCAACGCACGGGCGGGCGAGGAGTCATCGCTGACGCTCACCATTCACGACGGCGAAGCGGCAACTATCGACAAGACGCCTGGCCATGGCGGCGGGGAGGGGTTTGAGCCCGGGCTGCTGCCGCTGGCGTACACGGTGACCGAAGATGCCGTCCTCCTGGCGGTGGCCGCCTTGAACCCCCTTCCCGCCGGCGCAACGCTGCGGCTTGTAGCCGAGTGGTCCACGGACTTCCGCTTCCGGACCGACGTGCGGTTGCTCGGCGCCTTCGACGTCGAGTCTTCCGACGATCCGTTCGACCTGTTCCTGGGCAACCTGCACCTGTTCAGCGTGCCGATGTCGGAATTGGCGCGCAACGAGGTCTACTACATCCGAGCGTACCTGGGCGAGGAGCCGTCCGCGGACACGTTCGGCCCCGGCTCCCGCAGCGCGTTCTTCGACGGATTCGCGACCAATGCCGAGGGCCGGGTGGTCGTCTCGTGCGAGGCCCCCCGCCGAACGCCCGCACGCAGCGGCGACCCGCTGTTCGCAGAGCAATGGCACCTCGACAACACCGTCCAGACGGCGTTCTCGGACCGCGGCGGCGTGGCCCGCGCCGATCTCCACATGACCGGCGCCATCAGCGCCGGCCAAAATGGCGCCGGCGTCAAGCTGGCGATCGTCGACACGGGGCTCGAGACCTGCCATCCCGACCTCGCCGCCAACGCCGCCGGCCGCGGGTCGTTCAACTTCGGCTACCTGCGCATGGCCGGTGCCGGCGCTTCCCCGACTGAACCCTTCCGTTTCGGCGTTCTGGGCGACCACGGCACCAGCGTGGCCGGCATCGCCGCGGCGGCGGCGAACCACGGTCTCGGCGGGCGGGGCGTTGCGTCGGACGTCACGGTCGTAGGGTTCAACCCGGCTGAAGCAGGGGGCGCCGCCGACGAGGATCCGGCAGCGGGGTTCGAAACCGCGCTACTGCTCAGCCTCGGCGGGAGCAGTTCTTCTCCCGATTCCGCCAGCGTCGACATCTTCAACATGAGCTTCGGTGTCCACGCGCCAGCGGAGAACTCGCGTGAGGAGTTCGTGCGATTGGTCAAGATGGCCACGACCGAGCTCAGATCGGGCCGTGGCGCGCTGTACGTGAAGGCAGCAGGCAACGAATTCGAGCTGTGCGACCGGACACACCCTTTCCATCGGGAAGTCGGCTGCATCGCCGCCAACGTGGATCCGGATCACAACCTGCCGTGGCTGATCGTGGTGGGCGGTTTCAACGCCGACGACCTCAAATCGTCCTATTCCAACGCGGGGGCGAGCCTGTGGGTGGTTGGTCCGTCGGGCGAGGACGGCATCGCGGCGCCCGCCATGATCACCACCGACCAGGCCGGCGCGCATGGGGGATTCAGCGAATATCCCATGAATCGGCTGACGAGCGCGCATCCGCTGAATCGCCACGGCGACTACATCAGCGGTTTCGGCGGTACCTCTTCCGCGGCACCCGCCGTGGCCGGCTCGATCGCGGTCCTGCTGGGCGTCAACCCGGACCTCACCTGGCGCGACGTGAAACACGTCCTGGCGAACACGGCGCGGATGATCGACCCGGACATCGCGGAAGTACGCGCGGCCTTCCAGGGAACGCCTTACGTCGCGCAGCCGGCATGGCAGACCAATGCCGCCGGCTACGCCTTTCACAACTGGTACGGTTTCGGCGCGGTCGAGGTCGACGCCGCCGTGGCGATGGCGGAAGGCTATGCGCCCGACCGCCTCGGAACCTTCGTCGAGTCGGAGTGGTTCGCGGCGGACGCTGCGGCAGAGCCACCGTTGGCCATCCCGGATGCAGACGGCATCGGGATCGACGTGACCGTGGACGTGACGGGCCTGCTCGACGCCGCCAACATCGAGGCCGTGGTTCTGGAGATCGGGGTCGATCACACAAACGCCTTCGATCTCGGCGTCGCGCTGCGCTCGCCGGCGGGCACGGCGAGCGTCGTCAATCCGCCATTCAACGCGTCGCTGTACGGTGCTCCCGGATTACGGAACTGGCATCTGCTGACCAATGCGTTCTACGGCGAGAACCCCAACGGCACTTGGGCCATCCACGTGGCGGATCTCGCCGCACAGGACACCGGCAGCCTGACAGGCGGGCGTTTGAGGTTCTACTACGGTACGCACGCTTCGAACTGAGCAGCGTCCAGTAACGTGTTGCTCAGAGATCCCGCGCGACGCGGAAACCGATCACGACGTCGCGCGAACCCTCTTTCAACAACCGTCGAATCCTGTTGGTCGGGGGCGGCCCGACCCAACGGCTCGCTGCGCGCACGGCACGCGGCACGATGCCCGTCCGGAAGCCCTCCGCGTCGCTGGCCCAATGGCCGCCGCGCAGGACGCGTCGGTCGCAGTCGCCGGACAGCCAGGCGCTGCCGTCCGCCGGCGCTCCCACATAGTTCGCGTTCCAGCAGTCCTCGCACCATTCGGCCACGTTGCCGAGCATGTCGTGGAGCCCGAACGGATTGGGCGCATAGCTGCCCACCGGCACCGGCCTGCCGACGAAGTACCGTCCGTAGTTGGCCTCTTCCCGGGACACGGTGTCGCCGGTGTAGTAGGGCGTCGTCGTGCCGCCCCGCGCCGCGTACTCCCACTCGGACTCGCTCGGCAAACGGTACCGCTTGCCGGTCTCTTGCGAGAGCCAAGCCAGGTAGGCGGGCACGTCGTCCCAGCCGACGCGCATCACGGGATGCCGCGGATCGCCCCAGTTGCGTCCGAAGAACCGCCGCTTCGGTCGATAGCCGCTGCAGCCGCCGGACGCGACGCAGGCGTCCCACTCGGCGAACGTCACCTCGTAGACGCCCATCGCGAACGGGTAGCCGATCGTCACCGGGTGTGCCGGGCCCTCGTTCCGTTGCCGCCCCGCTTCGGTCTCCAGCGACCCCATCGTGAAGGTTCCCGGCGGCAAGACGATCATTTCGGGACACGCGGGACAATCCCGAAAGCGTGTGCCGGGGATGCGGCCTGGGTTCGGGCCATCGCCCTCTATACTCTCTGCCATCGCTTCCACCTCCTCTGCCGACTCCGACGCGCCTTGTTTCTCCGCGTGATCCGCCCGCGCCGAGGGTCCGTCTGGCAGTACCGTCGCGCGCAAACCAGGCAGATCCACCGCCTCGCGGGCGTCGACGAGCAAGGCGGCGCACGCTCGCTCGTCCAGTGCGGCCGTTGCCGGGGGACAACAGGCGAGCGCCGCGATGGGCAGCAGGTGACGCAACGCCGGTCGTCGGGTGCTCGTGGAGGCGGAAGGTGTGTTCATGGCGACTACCGGGTCTTCGCATGTTTCGGATACTCGCGGCGGCGCCAAGGCATCTGCAACGGCTATCGTCCGGGTATCGCCGCGCGAATCCGAGTGGCATCTTCCAGCGCTACCCAAGACCGGATCGAAGGCATCAGGGCAGTTGTCGATGTGTTGGGTGCCAGATCCCACAAGGAGTTCCCGCTTCGGCACCTCGACGGCGATCGGCGGCCGCTGGCTCGGCGAGGGACACCCACTCCGCGGGCGCAACCGTCGTGGTGCGGCGAGGTGGCTCGGCGAGGGACACCCACTCCGCGGGCGCAACCGTCGTGGTGCGGCGAGGGACACCCACTCCGCGGGCGCAACCGTCGTGGTGCGGCGAGGAACACCCACTCCGCGAGGGCAACCGTCGTGGTGCGGAGTTGGTGGGTGTCCCCAACCGAGCCCGCGTGCGCTGTCAAGCGCAACCCCGGCGAGCGGATCACGCCGGGCGTGTGGCTGACCCGGTCACGCCGGTAGGGGACGGGCTTGTCCCGTCCCGTCTCGAAGCAGGCTCGAAGCAGGCACGACGGCGAGCCTGGAACGCGTTTGTTCCATACGCTCCGTAGAGCGACCATAACCGTACTCCCTCACGGGGACCGACCATCGCCAGGAACCGCAGCCGGGATCCGCGCAGCGACGCAGCGCTGGTGGAGATCTGCAATCGCGGCGACCCCGCCGCCGCCGCGGCCGCATTCGACGTCCTGTACCGGCGGCACAAGGACTACGTGTTGCGGGTCGCCCTGCGCTTCGGCCCGGACATCGAGACGGCCCTCGACGTGCTGCAGGAGACCTTCCTGCAACTGCTGCGCAGGTTCCCGCCGAGCGGCGAAGGGATCGAGCTGACCGCCAGGCTGACGACGCTCCTCTATCCGATGGCGCGCAACGCCGCGATCGACGCAACGCGCAGGGCCGCCCGGTTTCCCACCGACGCCAGCGTGACGCCTGACGATGTCGCGGCACCGGTCGCCGCGCCGGCGGGCGAACTCGGCAAGCTCCTCGCCGTCCTGCCCGCCCACCAGCGCGAAGCGCTCTCACTGCGCTTCGTCGACGGGCTGTCGCTCGACGAGATCGCGCAAGCGCTCGACATTCCCCTGGGAACGGTCAAGTCGCGCCTGCACCTCGGGATCGCGCGCCTGCGTTCCTCGCCGGCACTGCAGGAATATTTCTCGATCGAGTGAACCTTTTCCGGTCGTGGCGCGTTACAGGAACAGAGGACGCGCGACATGACCGACACGAACACACCAGACGACCAGCTGCCGGAAGCCCTGATCGGCGAGCTGAAGCGTCGCGACCGGGCTCCGGACGTGATCACGTCGCGGGTGGACCGATCCGTGGCCGTTGCCCTGCGCGCACACTTCGGAGTGCCGCCGGCGCCGCGCTGGCAGCACCCCGGCGCCTGGGCCGCCGCGGCAGCTTGCGCGGTGCTGGCCGTGGGGCTGTCGACGAGCTATCTCTCGGAACGGGGCGGTGCCCCCATCTACCGGGATGTCGACGGTTCCGGGCGGATCGACATCGCCGATGTTCTCGCCCTGGCCCGGGAGGGCGTTCCGCGGGCCGAACTCGATGCCTTCGCCCTCCGCATCGTCGCGCTGGACCGGGACGGCGGACGATGAAGGTCCGATCCAGCAACCCGGTTGTCCGGCCGTGGCTCGCGCCCCTCGCGGTGGTGTTTGCGATCGGAGGCGCTGCGGGCCCGAACGAAGCTGTGAGCCCCCGCTTCGTCCCCGTCGAGATCTACCTCGAGAGCCCGGAACCGGTCGCCGCGTGGCAGTTCGAACTCGCCGACCGCGCCGGGGCGATGCAGGTGGTGGGCATCGAGGGCGGCGGCCACGAGGCTTTCCCGGGTGCGCCGTACTACGACCGCGAGGCGCTCGCCCGGGACGATGTGTCCCGCATCGTCGTCGCGGACTACTCCCTGGCCGACGAGGGCGCCCTGCCCCGCGGCCGCGTCCACCTCGCCACCGTGCACCTCATGCTCGAAGGCGATCCCGACTTCGAACTGCGCCTGGTCACTGCGACCACGTCCGGGGGCAAGCCGATCACAGCATCCATCATCGTCGGGGATTCCCGCGGAGATCCAGAAGAGAGAACACCATGACTGAACAGACCCGCTTCGCACTGCTCGCCGCAACGCTCCTCCTCGGCGTTGCCTGGCTCACTTCGTGCGCGCTGGACCCGGCCCCGCCGCCGTTGCCTCCCCCCGAACCCGCGCCGGAGCCGGCGCAGCTCCCCGCGCCTGCGCCGCCGGCGGAGTCGTTCGAAGAGATCATCGTGACAGCCCAACATCGCGCCGTCGAAGCCGCCCCCGGGGCTTTCGAAGCGGCCGACGGCCCGTTCCGCGGGAGGACGCGCGAGTTGGCCGCCGATGAGCTCTGGATCGTCGCGAAGGCCTCGGAGGAGGCATCCGCGGGTCACGTCCCGTCTTCGGATCCGGGCACCGGGTCGATGATGGCAAATCGGCCGGGCGACGACCCGGCCGCGGGCACGGTGTTGGTGCCGCTGCCCCTCGAGCACACCGCCGTGGATGCCGCCATCGCCGGTTACATCGGCACGGTTCAGGTCAACCAGCGCTTCGCGAATCCGTTCGATACGAAGATCGAAGCCGTGTACCTCTTCCCCCTTCCGGAAAAAGCCGCGGTCAGCGAATTCCTGATGATAATCGGCGACCGCACCATTCGCGGCATCCTGCGGGAGAAGGAGGAAGCGGAAGCCATCTACCGCCAGGCGCGGGCGCAGGGCTACCGGGCGAGCCTGCTGGTGCAGCGGCGGCCGAACATCTTCGAGCAGAAGGTCGCCAACATCGAGCCCGGCAACGCGATCGAGGTCGACATCACGTATTTCCACACGCTGGCGTACCAGGACGGCTGGTACTCCTTCGTCTTTCCCACCGTCGTCGGCCCGCGCTACAACCCGCCGGGACACACGGACCCGATCGCCGCGCTGCCGCGAGGCGGCAAGACGGCGTCTCCGGAAGTGACCGGGGCGGTCGAATACCTGGCACCGACGGAGCGCACCGGCCACGACCTCGGCATCACGGTGCGCCTCGATGCCGGCGTGGACATCGAGGAACTGAAGTCGACACACGAAATCGTCGTCGATCGGGAGGAGTCGGGGTCCACGACCGTACGACTGGCCAACGAGACGACCATTCCGAACCGCGACTTCGTGCTCGACTTCCGGGTGGCCGGCGAGACGGTCAAATCGAATCTGCTGACGTACCGGGATCCCGAAACGGGCGACGGGTACTTCACGCTGATGGTCATACCGCCCCGCGACGCCGCCGCGATCGCGCGCCGGCCGATGGAGATGGTGTTCGTCATCGACTGCTCCGGCTCCATGAGCGGCCGCCCGCTGGAACAGGCCAGGGAAGCCGTCGCCACGGCGCTCGCCCGGCTTGAGCCGCACGATACCTTCCAGATCGTCCGTTTCTCCGACCGGGCCTCGCAGTTCGGCACGGAACCGGTGCCGGCCACGGAGGCCAACCTGGCAGCCGCGCGCCGTTATCTCGCCGCACTCGACAGCGACGGGGGCACCGAGATGCTGCGCGGGATCCGGGCGGCCCTCGACTTCCCCCACAGCCCGTCACACCTGCGGTTCGTCTCGTTCATGACCGACGGCTACATCGGCAACGAGACCGATATCCTCGCCGCGGTGCACCGGCACATCGGCGCCGCCCGCATCTTCAGCTTCGGCGTTGGAAGTTCCGTCAATCGCCATCTGCTGGAGCGGATGGCGAAGGAAGGGCGCGGAGTGGCCGCCTATCTCGGCCTCCACGATTCCGCGGAACAGGTGATGGGGAACTTCTTCGATCGCGTCAGTCGCCCCGCGCTCACCGACGTCGAGCTCGACTGGGGTGGGATGACCGTACGGGACACCTACCCGGCCGAACTCCCCGACCTCTTTGTCGGCCGGCCCCTGGTCGTGGCGGGCAGGTACGACGGGGAGCCCACCGCCGTGACCCTCTCCGGCACCGCCGGCGACGCGCGCCGCGCCCTCGCCGTGCCGGCGAACGACCGCAGCAGCGCCGGACCGTACATCGCCAAGGTCTGGGCCCGGCTGAACATCGCCGACCTGGCGGATCGACAGGCGACCGCCGGCGACCCCCACGGGGAGCTCCGCGATGCGATTCGGCGCATCGCATTACGGCACCAGCTGGTATCCAGCTATACGTCCTTCGTCGCGGTGGACTCCTCCATGCGCACGGAGGGAGGGCATGGCGTCACGGTGCACCAGGCGGTACCGGTGCCGGACGGCGTGCGTTACGAGACGACGGTGGAGTAGGCGCGCTTGGCAACCTGCGGGTGGGCAGATAGCTTGACCGCCGGGGGGTGGGCAGGGACACCCACTCCGCGGCAACGGTCGTAGTGCGGAGTTGGTGGGTGTCCCTAACCCCCTAACCCCGCCCGCAGGGTCAGGATGGGCTGCTCCGGCTTCGGGTCGCTGACTGGCGAGTCGTCATGCGCGATAGCGACGTGCTCGAGGTTCTGCACGTCGCCAGCCGGGGCAGCGTCTATCAGGGAGTGAATGCATGAGCGACACCGTGACGATTGCCAAGGCCGAGTACGAGCGCCTGTGCGCCGTGGAGGAGGATTTGGCCGACATTCAGGCCGCGCTGGCCATGCAGGCGAGGATCGACGCCGGGGCGGAAGAGCTGGTTCCCGCCCGCATCGCCGACAGGCTCATCGACGGCGAGCCGCCGTTGCGCGTTTGGCGCGAGTACCGCGGCTTGTCACAGGCCGCTCTTGCCCGGGCGTCGGGAACCAACCGCATCCAGATCGTCGACATCGAGGCGGGACGCGGAAGCGGCTCTGTTCAGACCCTGCGCAAGCTGGCCGACATCCTTCGGGTCGCCGTCGACGACCTGATCCCTGCCTGACTTCCGCACACGGGCGGCCGGCTGACCTGCTCCCGCAGTCGACCTCCCTTCGCGGGTCAGGTGCCCGCTTCCGCTCGCCGTCCCTCCGTCCCGTCAACCCCCTCCGACTCCGAGGCCGGACACACCGCCTCGATCGCCTTCGCGGAGCCCACGAGCGAGACCCGCAGGTCGACCGGCTCTTCGCCCGGCGGCTCGATCCGGAGGAACACCGACCAGTCCGACTTGAGGGAGCGAAAGACGTGGTCGACATCGGCCTCGCGTGGCGTCAGGCAGTCCCGGCGATCGCTGCAGCGTACCCACGCGCCCAGCCAGCCCTGGTGATCGGGCCGCGTCAGGTCCAGGCCCCAGCCCATGAGCAGGGGGACGGTTCGCCGCCAGCCCAGCCGCTGGTCCGTGTCGTCGGTCGGCACCCTCGCCAACGCGGGATGGATGACCCTTGTCTCCGGTTCCGGTTGGCAGCACACCTCCACGGCGGCGGGTGCGCCGTCGCTCGACTCGATCCCGACCGCGTGCGCCACCTCCCCGTCCGTCACCTGCCAATCGGCGGCCGCGGCGGAGAGCGAGGTTGCCAGCAGCATCCCTGCCACGAGCAAGGCAAACTCGACCCCGTGATCCTCCCCGAAGTGGCGCGCGAAGGCTTCAGATGGCTTCGGACGGCGCTCGGTCTACGCGGTGGTCAGGCGGCATGGGTTGCGAGAAACGCGCGAAGATGGTGCGTCAGGACTTGCGGCTGGTCGATCGGTATCAGGGTACGGCTATCGTCCACCCACACCAACCGGGCGTTCTCGAAGTGCGTCGCCAGGGTTTCCGCATGGGCAGGTGGCATCAGCTTGTCGTCGCGGGCCCAGACGATCAGGACCGGCCCCCGAAACGAGCGCTGTTGCTCGGCCCACTCGAGCAACTGCTGTCTGGACGGCACGTTGCGCAGGTACTTCCTCAGATCGCGCCGAATGTCTCGATCATGGCGGAGCGGATCGAGCCAGCTCAGGAAGAGTTCGTTGGCAACGCGCTTCTTCGACAGGCTGCCGAAGGTCAGGGGAGCGTGCCGAAGCCAGCGCGGCCGCAACATCTGGGCCACCATGAACAACCCTCCCGGCAGGGATGCACTCAGGCAGAGCAGCCGACCGGGCAAGCCGGGCGGATAGTTGTCGAACGCTTCGCAGGAGACGAGGACGAGGTTGGCCACGCGCTCGGAACCCCCGCGACTGATGACGAGTTGCGCACCCCCCCAGTCGTTGCATACGAGGGTGACATCGCGCAGGTCCAGTTCCACGAGGAACTCGGCGACCATGCGCGCAAGGGATGGCAGCGTGAGATCCGCGCTATCGGGCATGGGCCTGCCGTGCGCTCCGAACGGCAATCCCGGGACGACGCAGCGATAGCGGTCGCGCAGGCCATCGACGACCTCGTTCCATACGCTGCCGTTCATGAGCACTCCGTGGAGCAGCACGACGACAGGGCCGTTGCCGCCGGTATCGGAGTACAGGAAGCCGGCGCTGGTGGGTCCCTCGAGTTGCACGCAAGCCACTACGTGGCGCGCAGCCCGTCACCAGGGCTGAACGGCAGCCCCGTCAACTCCTCGACGGTACGGAACCCGCTCTTTTGGCGGCGCGCAACGCAATGGCCGTTCGCGTTGGCGTCTTCGAATGTCGTTTCCGCAGTCATCAGGGTTAGGGTACAGCGAACCGAGGCCTCAGCTTGACCATGACCGCTTCCTTCCCCTGGTACGACCTGCCCTCCGTGCGTTGGGCCAACGACGCGTTGTGGCAGGCGATGGGTCTCAACGGCGCGCTGGATCGTGCCACGCCGGTGGAGACCCAGTGGCGGGCTGAAGACCTGGTCGTATCGCAGGCTTGCGGCCTGGATCTGTTCCTGGCCGATGCGCCGATAGAGCCGGTGCTCGCACCGGTGTTCGACCTGGACTGCGAGGAGGGCTGTTACTACAGCTACCTGGTAGGAGCCCGGGAGGGCATTGCCGCGGTCAACTCGCTGTCCTCCCGTTCCGGGCTGTCGGCGCTGTTGACCGTCTGCGAGCCGAGGTCGCTGATCGTGACCGGTTCCCACGCGGCGAGCCTTGCCGCCGTGCGCGAAGGTTCGTCCAACATGGCGTCCATCGACGCCGTGACCTGGCACATTCTCGAACGTGATGTGCCTTCCAGCGTACGTGGCCTGGACGTGCTGGAACGTACCCCCGCGGCGCCCGCGCCCCCTTATGTCGTGCGCAGGGCGGGACGGCGGAATGCGCTGGCGCCGCTCATCACGGCAGCAATGCAGGAGCCCTCGACACTGCCCGCGCGTCAAGCGCTCCTGATACGAGGTGTCATGCCGGTCACGATCGACGACTACGCGCCGGTACTGGCCGAGTACCGGGCAGTCGCCGACCGGATCCCTGACCCGGAGCGTTGAACGAGCCCTCGAGATCGAGCGCCTGGGAGGGTCAGGCGTCCTGCGTTGCCCTCTTCCTGCGGTACCAGTCCAGATAGGACCCCATGTGATTGGCGAACACGTCCGTTTCGCTGAGCCGCAGCGTGTGATCGTAGGCGTGGGGATACTCGTCCGCTCCGTTCTGGCTGACCAGGCCCAGCCCGGCTTCGGCCAGTGCTTCCTCGTAGTGGCCCTCGCGCAGGAACTGGGCGAAATCACACACGAACGAGATGTCCGCGATGCTCAGGGCGTCACCGGCCAGGTAGTCGGATTGTCCAAGCGCGTGTTCGACGCCCGCGAGATAGAACTCGTAGGCGGCTGCCATGCGCGCATGCACCGCGGCCACCGGGTTGTTCAGCCCCAACAGGTACACCTGCGCTTCCCGGGCGAAGACGAGATCGGCGTCGAGAAAGCTGTCGATCCGGGAAGCCTCGTAGTCGTCGCGCCCGTACAGCCGGCGTGCGTGTGCGCCGGCCCGTGCCACGGCGCGCAGAATGCTGTTCGACTCGAATATCCCGACCTGGCCACCGGGGCTGAATGCCGCGGGCACGGTGCCGAACGGATGGGCCTGCAGGAACGCGTCGGTCTTGAACAGCGTGCCGGAGAAACCCCTGCGACCCACCCGCGCGTACGGACTGTCGTCGGTGCGTTCGTCCTCCGGCAGGGGCCGCGCGTCGTAGTCCCACAGCAAGGCTGCGAGGTTCGCCGGCCTGTCACCGCTTACCTCCACCTCGACGCCGCAGAGCTCGGCGGCGATGAGCGCCTTCCAGACCCTGGGATTGGGCAGGTACGAGAACACTCTCAGGACCGCTGCAGCCATACCGCTCTCTTGCCTCTTTGGCTGTTTGCCTGCCGCTGCGGCGAACCCCGCTCCGAGCCGGTCAGGTACGAACGTCCCCGGGCGGCTGTCCTTCCGGCTCCGCTTCGTCCTTGGCGACGATGAGCGACGGCATTACGAAGTCCTTCAGCATCTGGCGCAGGCGGAATTCGTTGCGGGCGAACGGGAAGTTGACGGTCTGCAGGGACATGACGATGAACATGCACCACTCGACGTACTTGTCCAGGGTGACGCCCTCGCGGAGGCGGCCGCTGCGGCGGGCGCGCTCGAAGGACGGGCGTGAGCACGCGAGTGCCGCGTTGAAGCAGACGGCCAAGGTTTCGTCGATGCGCTCGTAGAGCTGGGCGCTGTTGTTGGCGAACAGCACGCGCATGGCCGGGCGGCGGCGCAACTGGCGGATGAACCAGACGACATCCTCGACGATCTGCTCTTCGAGATCGGCGTGTTCGTAGCGCTGGGTGTCGAAGTCGGCCATCACGGCGTCGAAGTCGCGGGTCACCGCCTGACTGAGGACGTCGTCGGCGTCCTTGAAGTAGCGGTAGAACGTGGTACGGCCGAGATGAGCCCGCTTGATGATGGCGCTGACCGTGGTGTTCTCCGGGCCGTGGTCGAGGTACAGGGCTACCGCCGTATCGAGGATCATCCGGCGGGTGTCTTCCGCGCGCGCCTGCAGACGCCCGGTTTGCTGGCTGTCGGGCATGGCGACAAACCTACCACAGACCGCACGGCGCGCACGGCGCTATCGGCACGCATCCCCTTGGTGCCCAGGCGATGCCGCCCCGCCGTCCGCGCGGTCGATCGCGCCCCGGCACTCGCCGTTCGCAGGCCTTCTCTGTCCTATGCGGCAGAAATTGGGGACAAAAAACGAGTATTTATTCCATTTATGGCTTGCAATCGGGACATATACTCATAACATGTTCCGTAAATGGCGCCGCCAGCGGCGACGTGAGATTCCAGGGAGACACACGGGCATGGGCGTTCCAGTTACCTCAACAGGATCCGCGCACGCGCCGCGGGCCGAGTTCGTGAGGGAGCGCGCGGACCTGCCGATCCCCTTCGGCTGGTTTGCGTTGGCCAACGCCGCGGACCTCGCCCCCGGCGACGTGCGGCCGCTCTCCTTCTTCGACGAACACCTCGTGCTGTTCCGCACCGAGGACGGCGAAGCCCACGTCAGCGGCGCCTTCTGTCCCCATCTCGGCGCGCATCTCGGCCACGGCGGCACCATCGAGGGGAACGCGCTGGTGTGTCCCTTCCACGGCTGGCGCTTCGACGGCTCGGGCCACTGCGTCGGCGTACCCTATGCGCGTGCCATGCCGCCGCGCGCCACCGTGGGCGCCTGCCTGAGGAGCTATCCCGTCCTCGAGCGCAACGGCATGATCTGGGCCTGGTACCACCCGAAGCGAGTGCCGCCGCTATTCGATCTCGACATCGTCCCCGAACTCGAAGACCCGCACTGGAGCGAGCCCGACCGCTACGAGTGGGAGGTGGAGACGCCCGTCCAGGAAGCGGGCGAGAACGCGGTCGACGTGGCGCATTTCGTCACGGTGCACGGCGCCGCCGAGCTGCCGAAGGCGAAGATCACCCTCGTCGGACACCGTCGCGACACCCGGTTCACCTGCCCTGCGCCGGCGATCAATGCGGACGGCACGATCGACCTGACACGGACCGAACCGTTCGAGTTCGTGACGCGCTCCTGTGGCCCCGGCATGAGTGTGCAGTCGTTCGAACACGGTGCCCGCTCGGTCATGCTCGGCACGGCCACGCCCATCACGGCGCGGCGCATGAAGCTGCGATTCGCCTTCACCAAACCGGCGAACGTCACGCCGCAGCAGGACATGCTGACCAACGCGCTGATCGCCGAGATCGTGCGGCAGGTGCAGCAGGACATCCCCATCTGGGAGAACAAGACCTATCACGAGCGCCCGATGCTGTGCGACAGCGACGGCCCGATCGCCAAGTACCGCAGGTGGTTCCAGCAGTTCTATGACGACGACGGTTTCCAATCGGCGGTCACGGAGCGGAGGCCGGCGGCGCACCGCGAAGTCGCACCCGTGAGGCAGTCCGCCCAATGGACCGGCCGCGTCACGGCGTCACTGGATCGCATCGACAGGGCGCTGCGGCCCGTGGGTCGCCGCGTCGCGGTCGCACTGCACGCAGCGCTTCGCCAGGCCCGTGAGGTGGTTGCGCGAGCCTGACGTAGCCGCGCGCAGTCGCGCCCGTCGAAGACGGCGTACTTCTCTTCCCCAGGCGCGACTTGCCCTGCGCGCGCGATCAGCTTGGTTATCATGTCCGGTCACGGTGTGGACGCCTGTCGGGGAGCCTTGGAATGCACGACCTGGTCATCAAGAACGCGACTATCGTTGACGGCACCGGCGGCCCGGCAAGGAGCGGGGATGTCGTCGTCGACAACGGCAAGATCACCGAGGTTGCGTCCGCGGGCGGCGGCCCGGCGAAGGCCCGGCGCATCGTCGATGCCCGGGGCGAGCTGCTGACCCCGGGTTTCGTCGACATCCACACCCACTACGACGGCCAGGTCTGCTGGGACAAGCAAGTCACCCCGAGCAGCTGGCACGGCGTCACCTCGATCGTCATGGGCAATTGCGGCGTCGGTTTCGCGCCGGTGCGGCCCGGCACCGAGGACAAGCTGGTGGAGCTCATGGAAAGCGTGGAGGACATTCCCGGCACCGCGCTCCATGACGGCATTCCCTGGGGCTGGGAGTCGTTCGCCGAATATCTCGACAGCATCGACACCCCT
The DNA here is from genome assembly GCA_965248075.1 of Candidatus Azotimanducaceae bacterium. GTDB lineage: Bacteria > Pseudomonadota > Gammaproteobacteria > Pseudomonadales > Azotimanducaceae > VXNE01. Next base: position 574,351 of record CBDFIL010000003.1, read on the forward strand.
TACACCGTGGACGTGGGGACCCAGGTACCGCACGTGGCCATGCGCCACTACGTCATGGGCGAGCGCTGCTACGACGATGCGACGCCCGCAGACATGGCCGAGATGCGCCAGCTGACCCGCACGGGACTCGAAGCCGGCGCATTGGGGTTTTCCACCTCGCGCTTCTACGGGCACGTCGACAAGGCCGGCAACCTGGTGCCGGGCACGCGGGCATCGGCGGAAGAGATGACAACCATCGCCAGCGCCTTCACGGGGCTCGGCTTCGGCACCATGGAGTTCGTCTCCGACAGTCTCAATCAGCCCGAAGAGCTGGCCTGGATCGAGCACATCACCCGCACGACGGGCTGCACCGTCACGCCCCTGACCACCGCGGGTCCGGCGCCGTTGTGGGATCTCGCGGAGAAGCTGCACGCGGACGGCTTCCACCTGCGGCCCCAGGTCGGCGCGCGGCCGGCATCGATCCTGATGACGCTGGACGGCACCATCAACCCCATGCGGCAGTTCCCCGCTTACCGCGAGATTCATGGGCTGCCCCTCGCCGAGCGCCAGGCTCGCCTGAAGGACCCGGAGTTCCGCCGGCGGGTGCTGAGCGAAGAGGCTGTCCTGCCGCGCAATGCCGATGCCGTGCGTTTCCTCACCGACCACGAGGGGATGTACGTCATGGACGCGGCGCTCACCTACGAGCCGGGCCCCGAAGACAGCGTGGCGGCCGTGGCGCGGGCGCAGGGCGTCGATCCGCGCGAAGTGATGATGGATACGCTGGCCGCCGGCATCCCGCTGCTGGTGCTGTTCGGCCGCTACGAAGGCGATCTGGAAGGTCAGCGGGCGGTGATCGAGCATCCGCAGAGCGTGTTCGGCCTGTCCGATGGCGGCGCCCACTGCGGCGTGCTGGTGGACGCCAGCGTGCCTACCTACATGCTCTGCTACTTCACCCGCGACCGGCAACGCGGTCCGCGGCTGCCGCTCGAATTCGTGGTGCACAAGCTCACGCAGGATTCGGCCAGTGTCTATGGCCTGAGAGACCGCGGGGTGATCGCACCGGGCTACAAGGCTGACTTCAACCTGATCGACTACGATGCGCTGAAGCTGGAGCCGCCCGAGATGGTCTACGACCTCCCCGCCGGCGGTAAGCGCCTGGTGCAGAGGGCGCAAGGCTATCGGCTGACGATCAACGCGGGCGAGGCGACGTTCGAGAACGGCGAAGCCACCGGCGCCCTGCCCGGGCGCCTGATTCGGGGATCCCAGGCCGCACCGGACGGACGCGCAAGGAGCAGATGACCGTAGGGGACGGGCTTGTCCCGTCCCGTCCCGAATCACCCGCCAGAGCCCGTCGCCAGGTGCTTGCACAGGCTCGACACGGGCGACGACAAGCGTCGCCCCTACATCACGGAAGCGCCGGGCGCTACGCTTCACGGGTATCAGGTGGTATCAGGTGTCTCCGGAGCACACCATGGACTTCAATGCCAACGAACACCTCAGCGCCGTAGAGCGCTCCGTGTCCTCACTGGTCCGGGATGGACAGTCCGCCCGCGCGGTCACGCTCTCCCGCGGCTATGCGACGACGATCGAGGACCTGTGGGACGCCGTGACGAGCGGCGAGCGCATTCCGCGCTGGTTCCTGCCGATCAGCGGCCGGCTCGAACCGGGCGGCCGCTATCAGTTCGAGGGCAACGCCGGCGGCGTGATCACGGTGTGCGAGGCGCCGTCGCGTCTCGGCGTCACCTGGGAGTTCGGCGGCGACGTCAGTTGGGTGGAGGTCCATGTCTCGGACGACGGGGCCGGCCGCGCGCGGCTCACGCTCACGCACACCGCGCACCATGCGGACCAATGGGACGAGTACGGGCCGGGGGCCACCGGCGTCGGCTGGGAGATGGGTCTCATGGGGCTCGCCCTGCATCTCGCGGATCCGACGGCGCCGAAGGCGGACGAGAACGCTTTCGCCGCTTCAGCGGGGGGTAAGGCGCTCATCACGGGCAGCAGCGAGGGTTGGGGACAGGCGGCGGTCGCGGCCGGAACGGACCCCGCCGCCGCGGCTGCGGCAGCAAGAAACACGACCGCTTTCTACACGGGTGAGCCGGTCGAGTCGGCCTGACACACGCGAACAGAAGACCGTATGGGACGGGCTTGTCCCGTCCCGTCCCGAATTACCCGCCAGAGCCCGTTGTCAAGGGCTTGCACGACTTCGAAACGGGCGGCGACAAGCGTCGCCCCTTGCATGGAAGTCGCGCCAAGGGAACGCAGTGACCACCGGTGCAACTTCCACGCAAGGACGGCGTGGCTGGGCCGGAGGCGGCGCGACGCAAGCGTCGCGTTCCGGTGCGTAGCGAGCTCGCGAGCGAGTGCCGGACCGGCTATGGGGCGGTACAACGCCCGCGTTGAATCAACCGCCAAACCCGGTGCGCGGGCTCCGCGACTCCTGTCCTCATCCAGTCGCGGGATCCAGCCGCAGGAAGTAACGCGGTGCGAAGCCCATCAGGATGCGCATCGTCGTCGGGACCGGATGGTCCTCCTGCACGCGGTCGTGCTCATCGTCCATCACCGGAACCGCCGTGTAGTCCTGCGCCTGGTCCCCCCGGGTGACCCGCACGGCGGGATTCGCAAGCGCCCTGCGGTACCAGGCGCGCGGCCAGTGGTTCACCGCCACGTAGAACTGCCCGCCGCTGTCCAGGCCCGAGAGCACTCGGTCGTGGCTCGTTCCGTCCGCGTCGAACGTGGTGATGACCACGGTGCTGCCCCCGGCCTCCGGCTGGAAGTAGCCGAGCAGCGACTCGAACGCGGTGACGATCAGCACGTAGACGAGCAGCAGAATCCCGACGATCTTGATGGCTTTCATCCGTCACCCTCCCTCGATATCGAACAACCCTTGGCGCGAGCTTAAGCGAGCGGACACTGTTGTTCCATCCGCAATCTCGCGTAGGCTAGAGAAAACCCCGGAAACCTCCCCATGTCCCTGATCGCCTGGTCCTGGCTGTTCCTGGTCCTCTATATCTGCGGCATGCTCGCCCTGGGCGTGGTCGGCCAGCGTCGCATCAAGCATGCGGACGACTTCGCGACCGCGCGGGGCTCCTACGGGCCGCTGTTCCTCGCCCTGGCGTTCGCGGCGACCACGGCGAGCGGCGCCACCTTTCTCGGCGGGCCGGGCCTCGCCTACGAGTGGGGGCTCGCCAGCGTCTGGAGCAAGTTCCTGTATCCGATGGGCGTCTACTTCGGGGTGCTCATCTCGATGCGTCTCATCGCGACGGCCGGCAACCGGTTCGGCAGTCGCTCGATTCCCGAGTACCTCGGCGACCGTTACGGTTCCGAGGGGATCCGTATCCTGGTGTCGGTGTTCTCCCTGGTCCTGTTTTTCTACCTCGCCGGTCAGCTCGTCTCCGGGCTGGTGATGTTCGAGACCATGCTCGGCCTGCCGGCGCCCTGGGCGCTCGGCATCACGACGGCCGTGCTCCTGCTCTACGTCGTGCTCGGCGGCGCGCACGCCGACATCCTGACGGACGGCGCGCAGGGGATCATGATGCTCACTCTCGCGGTCGTGGTGATCGTGCTGTTCCTGTTCGGCGTGGGCGCCGAAGGCGGGCTCCCCGGTGTCATCAGCAACCTGAAGGCACAGAACGAGAACCTCGTCGGACTCCTGAACACCGACACGCCGCTCTACCATTCGTGGTGGGCGATCATCGCGGTCCTGTTCGCCCACATTCCACTCGGCCTGCTGCCGCACCTCGGCAACAAGCTCTGGGCGCTGAAGGACACCTCCCAGCAGAAGACGTTCATCAAGCTGGCGTTCACGTTCGGTCTCACGCTCGCCATGATGGGGCTCGCGGGACTGCTGGCGCGGGCCATGATGGGCGATGCCCTGTACGCCGACGGAGCGACGCCCAACGCCGCGCTGCCGATGCTCTTCATCGAACTGTTCCCCACCTGGCTCGCAGCACTCATCGGCGTGGGCATCCTGGCGGCGATCATGTCGACGGCCGACGGGCTGGTCGTATCCTCCTCGCAGATCATCGCGAACGACCTCTACCGGCGCAGCATCGCGCCGCGCCTGCGCAAGGTGCCGGACGAGGCCACCCTCGACCGGCAGGTGCTGCGCATCAGCCGCCTCAGCACGGTCGTCGTGCTCCTGATCTGCATGGGGATGGCGTGGGCCCTGATCGACGTCAACATCGCGCTCATCGTCTGGATCGGCAACGGCGGGATGATGGCGGCGTTCGCCGGCCCCCTCGTCGTCGGCGCGCTCTGGCGCGGCGTCACCCGAAACGGCGCTTACGCGGGGCTGACCAGCGGCTTTTTCACGTTCATGGTGCTGCACATGCAATGGCTGGACCCGGCCTGGTTCGGCACGGGCGTCGTGCACGAGGCGGTCGCCTGGCTGTACGCCGAGGGCCCCAACCCGTTCTCCTGCGCCGCGATCGGCGAGGCGGTGTCCGTGGCCGTCACCTACACCGTGTCCAAGGCGACGCAGCCGCTGCCGGAGGCCCATGTGAAGGAGGTCTTCGGGCAGGCCTGAACGGCCGATCGGCGGACCCCCAGGCCAGGCGACGCAATAACCCATGGCGACCACGAAGGACCTGAGCCTGCACACCAAGTTCGCCTACTGGGTCGGCCAGGTCGCCGAGGGCCAGAAGGGCGCGATCTTCGCCCTGTTCCTCCTCTTCTACTACAACCAGGTGCTCGGCCTGTCCGGCAGCCTCTGCGGCATCGCCCTGATGATCGCGATGGCGGTGGACGCGGTCACCGACCCGCTCATGGGTTCGATCACCGACCGCTGGCGCTCGCGCTGGGGCCGGCGCCACCCCTTCATGTACGGGGCTGCCGTCCCCATGGCCGTCGCCGTCTACTTCACCTTCGATCCCATGGTCGATTCGCAGGCGGGCCTGTTCGTCTGGCTGCTCGTCTTCAGCATCGCCTCGCGCATGCTGATGACGCTGTACTCCGTCCCGCACATGGCCCTCGGCGCCGAGATGACCAACGACTACGAGGAACGTACCGTCGTGGTCGCCGGGCGTTCGCTCTTCGGCTATCTCGGACAGTTCCTCGTCTACTTCTTTGGTTTCGCCGTTTTCTTCGCCGCGAGCGACAAGTTCGCCAGCGGCCAGTTGAACGCGGAGGCCTATCCGCCCTTCGCGTTCCTGATGGGCGCGATCATGATCGTCTCGATCATCTATTCGGCGGCCGGCACCCATCACCTCATTCCCCGCCTCCAACGACCGGCGAAGCCAAAGGCCCATCCGGTCAGGCAACTGCTCGCCGATACCGGCGAGGCGCTGAAGAACCGGTCGTTTCGCTGGATTGCACTCGGCTTCATCGTGGTGGCCGGGCCTGTAGGGACCGGCATGGCCTTCGCGCTGTACATGAACACGTTCTTCTGGGATGTTCCCCCGGACGGGATGGCCTACATCCTGCTCGCCACGCCGGTCGGCACGGCGATCGGCTACCTGTTCGCGCCCCTGCTGGCGCGCTATCTGGAGAAACGCGCGTCCCTGATCCTGGGCGCGCTGGGATGGGCGGTGTTCGCGGTCGCGCCCGTGTGCCTGCACTACGCAGGCTTCTTCCCGGCGCCCGGGACTATCGGCGTGGTGGTGGGTCTCTCGGCGTGCGCCTTCCTCGCGGGGCTCATCGTCTCGCAGGTCGGCGTGGCCGTCGGTTCGATACTCGGGGACGTGTCCGACGAGCAGGAACTCGTCAACGGCAAGCGCCAGGAAGGCGTGTTCTACGGCGCCTATGCGTTCGTCAACAAGGCGACCGGCGGGATCGGCAGCGCCGTCAGCGGCTTCATCCTGGACCTGATCGACTGGCCCCGGGGCGAGCACGTCCAGTCCGCCGCGGACATCCCCCCGGACGCCCTGTTCGCGCTCGCAATGGTGGCGGGCCCCGGCCTCGCGCTCGGCTTCATCCCCGCGGTATGGTGCTTCATGCACTACCGCCTCGACCGGGACAAACACCGCGCCATCGTGGACGAACTGAACGCGCGGCGAGCGGGCGGCTGATACGGCAAGGAGTACGGATCAGTCAGTTTCGCCTAGCGCCACCGAAGCCGACGCCTAACGGACGCCGCCTTCGGGCCCAGCACACTAAAGCAACTCGCTTGCATGCAGCATGGCCAGAAACTCGCCATAGGGGACGATCTCGATGGCGTCCACGCGGCGCCGGTCCGTTTCCGCGGTGACCACGATGGCTCGCCGAGGCGAGAACTCGTCGACAAAAGCGCTCATGGGCCGCAGGTCGCCGCTGCGAACGCGGGACTTTGCTTCGACTGCCACTTCTCCTCGACCCAACACGAAATCGACTTCCAGGCCCGTCTTCGTCCGCCAGAACTCGATCGCATAGTCCTTCTCCTGATACGCGCGTGCCGCGATGATCTCAAGCAGCAGGAAGTGCTCGAAAGCCCGCCCAAAGTCGCTGCCCGCCAAATCGTGCAGGTGCCGGCCGCACACATGCCCGGCAACGCCGACATCGAAGAGGTAGAACTTCGGTGCCGCGGAGATGCTCTGGCGGCGGGAGCGCCGGTGGAACGGACGAATCAGGTACCCGACGAGTGTGTCCTCCAGGATTTCGAAGTATGTGCGGACGGTCTTGGCGTCAACGCCGCAATCCCGTCCGATGGACGCAAAGTTGAGTAGTTCGCCATGACAGAAGCGAAGCGCCTCGAAGAAACGCGAGAACGCGGCGGCATCTCGAGCAAGCGCTTCCGCGAACACTTCCTGGGCCAGGTAGTCGCGCACGTAGGCAGCGAGGGAACGGCGGGAGTGCGTCTGCGGGTACACGCCGGGAAGGAGGCCCCGATTCAGGGCCTGCAACAGGTCGAAGTCGGGAACTTCCGCCCACGTGAGCGGGAACATCTCGAAGCGCCAGGCGCGACCGCCGAGCAGGTTCACGCCGCTGCGCTTCAACGCACGTGCGCTTGAGCCGCACAGCACGAACGTCAGGCGACGGGACTCGATCAGGCGATGCACCTCGTCGAGCAGTCCGGGCACCTTCTGAATCTCATCAATGACGACTGGCTGCGCCAATGACTCCGCCGGGAGAGCGGCCAATTCCTCGCCCAGACGGGATGGACGCGCCCGCAGACGAAGCATCGCGTCGAAGTCGAGCAGGTCGATATGGACGCTGGCGGCAAACCGCTCGCGCAGAAAGGTGGACTTGCCGGTCTGCCGCGCTCCCCAGAGAAACGCCGACTGTCCGGCGGGCAAGTCCAGGACCAGCCTTCGAGTATAACTCATCCGCCATACGTTCCGTATTGATGACACCAATCAGTATTGTACTCCCGAATGGTTCGTTTCAGAACCCGACGAACTGTCTAACGGGAAGTCAGGGAACGACGGGGCGATTCCAGCGCGAGGTGCGGGTGACACCGGTGTCCGGCGCATCGCGCGGGGATGATCGTGGGCATCGACGCCCGGGATCGGGATGGGGCTAGGAGCACGCCACCGTGGCCGAACTGGACGCCCGGCGAGTCACTGGCCGATACTGCAAGGGGCACGGATCAGCCAGGTCCGCATCGACCAACGCACGCGAGGGGACAGACACCATGGCGCAACTCAAGTTCGGCACGCTCGGCGCCGCCCGCATCACGCCGACCGTACTCGTGGACCCGGTCTCGGCGGACCCGGAGGTCGAGATCACGGTGGTCGCGGCACGGGACCGGGCTCGCGGGGAGGAGTTTGCGGCCAGGCACGGCATCGGCCGGGTCGCGTCCAGCTACGAAGCCGTTCTCGGGGATGCAGAGATCGAAGCGGTCTACGTACCGCTACCGGTGACCCATCACTGCGAGTGGACGATCAGGGCGCTCGAAGCGGGCAAGCACGTCCTCACCGAAAAGGCCTTCTGCGCGAACGCCATCGAGGCGCGGCGCATGGCCGACGCCGCGCGCACCGCGAACCGCGTCTGCATCGAGGCGTTCCATTACCGTTATCACCCGATGTGGGCGCGCCTGCTCGAGATCGTCGGCAGCGGCATCCTGGGCGAGATCGAGCGCGTGGAGGGCGCATTCGACAATTTCGACCTTCCTGACGAGGGGTGGGAAACCTACAAGAACCCCGAGGTCGGCGGCGGCTCCATGATGCACCTCGGCTGCTACCCCGTGTCCTGGCTGCGGCACATCCTCGACGAGGAGCCGGAAGTGACGAGCGCCGAGTTCGAGCCAAACAGGTTCGGCGCCGACGCGCGACTGGAAGGCGAGGTGCGCTACCCGAGCGGCGCCACCGGGCATTTCCGCGGCTGGCTCGGCGCCGACGCCGTGGACATGTCCCTGACGGTCACCGGCAGCAAAGGGCGGCTGCATGCGGTCAACCCCCTGGCGCCCCAGGCCGGGCACAGCATCGAGGTGACGACCGCCGACGGCACGCAGAAGGAAGAGGCGGACATGCGGTCGAGCTACCGCTACCAGCTCGACGTGTTCAAGGACGCGGTACGCAACGGCACGCCGCTCGCCACCGACGCCGAAGACGCCGTGCAGCAGATGGAGTTCATCGACGCGGCGTTCCGGGCGGCTGGGCGGGTTCCGTACGGGCTGGATGCGTGAGGAAGGTGTCTCGTCGCCGGCGGGATCCGCTCGACCGGCAAGAGCGCCCCACAGCCGATCCGGACAAGCGACCGTATGGGACGGGCTTTTCCCGTCCCTTCGCCAGGGGCTTGCACAGGCTCGACACGGGCGACGACAAGCAGCGTCGCCCCTTGCATGGAAGTCGCGCCAAGGGAACGCAGTGACCGCCGGTGCAACTTCCATGCAAGGACGGCGGCGTGGCTGGGCCGGAGGCGCGCCGGTGCGTAGCGAGCTCGCGAGCGAGTGCCGGACCGGCTATGGGGCGCTACAACGTCCCGTGCCGAATCAGGCGCCACGCGGCAGGGCGGCCAGCCCACGCTCCTGCAATTCGGAACAGTCGGTCGATTGCTATCATCAGGCGCTGCAGTTTGTCGCACGGGAACGTCTCGAACATGGCTGGACTGAACCGGCGACGGGTGCTTCGGACAGGCGCGGCAGCGATCGCCGTATCGTCCTTCGGCCGACTCTGGGCCCGGGAGTCCCCCGTGGCGGACACGCTGGCGCCCGTTGCCGACGCCGACACGGGACTGCCGCTGCTCAAGTTGCTCGAGGGATTCAGCTACCGGTCCTTCTCCTGGACGGGCGATGCCATGGCGGGCGGCGGCGCGACACCGGCCAGACACGACGGCATGGCAGCCTTCTCGAGCAGAGGCGGCGGCGTCATGCTGCTGCGCAACCACGAAGAGATCATCGGGGCACGCATCGGAGGGGCGGGAGTACCCACCTACGACGACCTGGACATTCCACCGGGCACGGACGGAGCCCCGGACGGTTTTCCGGGTTTCAGCGGCGGCGTCACCGGAGTCTCCTACGCTCCCGATCGCGCGCCCAGGACGGTGTCCCTGCTTGCCGGAACCACCGTGAACTGCGCGGGCGGACCGACTGCCTGGAGATCCTGGCTGACCTGCGAGGAGATCATCCTTCGCACGAGCCGGATCGGCGGCAAGGATCATGGGTATGTCTTCGAAGTTCCGGCCGACGGGCGCGCGAGCGCTCGCCCGATTGTCGACATGGGCCTTTTCCGGCACGAGGCCGCGGCCCTGGATCCGACGACCGGCATCGTCTACCTGACTGAGGACAATCCGCCGCACTCGGGGTTTTACCGTTTCCTGCCGCGGAATCTGCAACCGAAGAGCGGAGCCCTCGAAGAAGGCGGTCGCCTCGAGATGCTGCGCGTCCGCGGCGCGACGAACGCCGACCTGCGTGCCCCGGCGACCGGCGATACGCATGCCGTCGAGTGGGTGCCCATCGCCGAACCTGACCACGACCCGGAACGCTTCGAGCCAGACCCCTTCGGGGGCGACATCATGATGGGCGTCGGGAAGTCGGGCCCGTACCTGCAGGGCGAGCCGGCCGGCGCCGCCCGCTTCGCCCGCGGCGAAGGCGCCTGGTTCCACCGCGGCGCGATCTACTGGGTGGACACCGCGGGCGGTGCGGCCGGTGCTGGCGTCGTCTGGGTTTTCGAGCCCGCGAAGTCCAGGCTGCGGGCGTTTTACGTCTCACCCGCCGAAGCGGTCGCCGACGCACCCGACAACATCACCGTGCACCCGAACGGCCTGGTGCTGGCGTGCGAAGACGGGGCAGGACTGGTGGACGAGTCGGGCAAACTCCTCCGTGGGACGCGGCTTCTTGCTCTCGGCGAAGACGGCGAAACGATCGAGGTCGGGGAGAACAACATCCTGTTCGATGCGCCCGTCCCGAACAGGCCAGCGATCAAACCCGCGGACTATCGCAACTCCGAATGGGCGGGCGCTACGTTCTCGCCCGATGGCTCTACCCTGTTCGTCAACATCCAGACTCCCGGCATCACGTTCGCCATCACCGGCCCCTGGGACGCCTTGGCCCGAGCATCGTCCGCGGGTACGGCGCGCACTACCCCGATCTGAGCCGAGCCGTCGTAGGGGACGGGCTTGTCCCGTCCCGTCTCGAATTGCCCGCGAAGTCCTCAACCACCACGGCGTTGACTTCCGCCACGAGGCGATCGCGACGCCGTCCCGCCGGCAGGATGGCCGCGCCTGCTCGCAGCTCCGCCTCGCTGATCGCGGTCAGGTACAGCGCAGCAGGGTCCTGGGTCGAGAACCATGTCATGACCGCTGGCGCCGGCTCCCGCCGCATGAGTTCGGAGACCACGCTGGTATCCACGACAATCACGAGCGGCGCTTACCGGAAGTCCGGCGGGGAACGCATCGGGCCGCGTTCGGGCAGATCGAGTTGCACACCGCCAAGGGCGGCGAAGCGCGCGTGGATGGCGCGGCCGAGGTCCTTCGGCGGCGGTGGATCACCGACCATGCGCCGCAGAATTTCCCTGGCTTCCTCCTCCATCGAGCGGCCGTTCTCGGCGGCACGCACGCGCAGGCGACGCTTCAGTCCTTCGTCAAGGTTCCGGATGGTGATGCTAGCCATGGCGGTTCAGTACAGGGTTGCACGTTTTGTGCGAAGTTCAAGCGGCGCCCGGTGGCAGTGGCGTCAGCCGGCGTCCTGCGCGACCTGGTACCCGGGCCGCCCGGCGAGGCGCTCGAAGTACGCCAGGGTATTCGGGTGATCGTCGGTCAGCACTCCGAAGTTCGCCGCGACGTTCAGCGTGTAGCCGTTCATGATGTCGGCGGCCCCGAACGCGTTGGCGACCAGGTAGTCGACATCGGCCAGCGCACCCTCGAGGGCGTCGAGACACAGACGCGCCCGGTCCTTGCAGTCCTCGATCACGAACTCCACGGTCTCGCCGCCGGGCGCCACGCGGCGGTGATTGACGATCTCGCCGAGCGGGCGGGCGAACGTCGCTTCGCCGAACCAGCACCATTGCCGGTAGAGCGCGCTGTCGGCCGTGCCGGGCGCCGGCTGCAGGCGGCCCTCGCCGTAGCGTTCCAGGATGTAGTCGACCATGGCCCCGGACTCGTACATGACGAGGTCGCCGTCGGTCATCACCGGCACCTTCCCCGTCGGGCTGAGCGCCCGCCACTCCGCGCTCGCGCGGAACTCGGCCCCGAAGTCGATCACTTCGATCTCGTAAGGCAACCCGAGTTCTTCGCAGAGCCAGATGGGGCGAGCGCCCCTGGTGCGCTTGACGTGGTAGATCTTCAGCATGACGTTGGTCCCCAGCGATGCCATCGGGTTGACAATCTAGCAGACCCGGCGGTGGTAGGTCGCTACGGGCGTCCGCCCTACCGTACTGCCCGGCCTCCAGACACCCGCCCCGTCTCGCCGGGATGTGCGTCCGCGTCGTCCGGATAGAACCGCGGGGACCCGGAGGGGGTTGCCACGCAGGCCCCGTGGTGTCGTAGGTGAAGCCGTGGAAGGGACAGACGAGCCGGCCGTCGCGCACCGTGCCGCCGGTCTCGGGCGCAAGCTTGGCCCCGAGGTGCGGGCAGAACGCGTTCGCCACGCAGATACGGCCCGTGTCGTCACGCCATCCGACGACCTCCTGGCCCATCCATTGCCGGGCGACGAGCTTGCCTGGCGGCATGTTCCCGGCGAGGTCGAAGAAGAACCAGCCACGGGGGAATGGCGTGAAGGGGAACCTGGCGCGACCTTACGGTCGCGTTGGAAGTTTCGCTGACGCGAAACTTCTACGGCGCAAGCCCCTGGCCTTGACGACCGACGTGTTCAAGCGCCGCCAACGTTCACCGGGCACGCTCCCCTCGTCCAATGTCGCTTGCCTCGGGCCCTCGCGACACGAGCTCCTCCTGGACGATGGACGGCCGCTTTTCGATCAGTGCCAGGAGGACCCGAGCGGGCCCCTCCGGGCGCCTGCGACCCTGTTCCCAGTTTTTTAGCGTACCCAGCGCGACCCCAATGCTCTTCGCAAACTCGGGTTGAGACAGGCCCGTCCTGGTTCGCGTCGACGCGACGTCAGGCTCCGGAATCTCCACGGGATGGACCCCGAAACCGTCGCGCTTGCCACTCAGATAGTCGCGGGCGTCGCCGAGCCCATCCATGATCCTGTCGAATGCTCCACTCACTCTCGACTCCTGTAGTCTTCGATCATCTGCCGCGCGGTTCCGACCAGCATGGCCCGTTCCTTAGTGCTGAGGTTCGCTTTCTCGTTCTTGGCGAAGGCAGTGAGGAGGAATATCGGGAGGTCGTCTCCGGCAACGAGGAACACCACGCGGGCACCCCCCCTTTTTCCTCTGCCCGAGCGGCCAACTCTGGCCTTGCGCAGACCGCCGCCTAGTGCAACTCCGACCCGTGGGTTGCCCGCTACCATCTCAACGATGTCGGCCCGCTCTATTTCAGACCGTGTTCCCCGTGCCGCCGCCAGGTACGCCGGCGTCTCAACCACCGTACGCAGGCGTTGACTCATCCGGGCAGCGTATGCGCCAATGGCGCCGGCGTCAATGGCGTCTGGGGCCGCTAGTGTGCTGGGTCGCAAATAGCTTTGTCTTTGCGGTAGCGCATTTTCGTCGCTGGCAAGGCGCGTCCGACGAGCAGTGGTAGGCCCCACGGGAGGAGGCGCAACGCCGCCAGCGGCGAAAAGGCGCAGCGCAAACGTGAAGGTATTTGTGACCCAGCGCACTAGCTAGGAAACCTCTGATCAAGCCCGTCCATGGGCTTGATCAGGTCGCAAAACGACGCTTTCGAACCATCCCTCGTCTGCGCCACAATGCTGTCCCGTTCCTGGCCCGGGAGTTCCCGTGTCGCTACCCTCCCATCACAACGGCAGCTTCTGGTTCCACTCGCTGGATGACCTGCGGGAGCCCAGGCCGCCCGAGGCGCTGCCGGAGCAGGTGGACGTGGCCATCGTCGGCGGCGGCTTCACCGGTCTCTGGACCGCGTACTACCTGCACCGCCACAACCCCGACCTCGGCATCGCCGTGTTCGAGGCCGAGACGGTCGGCTTCGGCGCGAGCGGCCGGAACGGCGGCTGGTGCATGGGCATGGCCATGGGCATCGAGGAACGCCTGCATGGGCCGGAGCAGGCCGAGGGGCTCGCGCTGCTGCACGCCATGCAGGAGACGGTGGACGAGATCGGACGCGTCTGCCAGGCGGAGAACATCGACTGCCACTTCGCCAAGGGCGGCACGTTGAGTGTCGCGACCACGCAGCGGCAGGCGGAAACGTTCCGCCGGCACGTCGCCCACAAGCACGCACTCGGCTTCACGGATCGCGACTTCACCTGGCTGCCGGCGGAGGAGTCCGCCCGCCGCATCGGCGTGCAGCCCAACTTCGGCGCCGCCTACACGAGCCACTGTGCCGCGATTCATCCGGCGCGCCTGGTGCGGGGCCTCGGCGAGCTGCTGCGCGGCAGGGGTGTCGCCATCCACGAACGTACGCCCGTGCGCACGCTGACCGCAGGGCGCATCGAGACGCCCCGGGGCGAGGTGCGCGCGCCCGTCGTCCTGCGCGCCACCGAGGGCTACACGCGCAGCATTCGCGGCTACCCACGCCACCTGCTGCCGCTCTACACCATGATGGTCGCCACCGAGCCGCTGTCGGACGCGACGTGGCGCGAACTCGGCCTCGCGCAGCGCGAGACCTTCGACGACGGTCGCCGCATCACGATCTACGGTCAGCGCACGCTCGACGGGCGTCTCGCCTTCGGGGGCCGTATCGGCTACCAGTTCGCGTCCCGAATACGTCCCCGTATCGAGCCCGGCGATCCCGCCGTCGCCAGCGTCGAGGCTTCCATGCGCGCGATGTTGCCGGCACTCGGCGACGCCCGGGTGACCCACGGTTGGGGCGGCGTGATGGGCGTACCGCGCCACGGTCGGCCGTTCGTGACGTTCGACCGGGGCACGGGCCTCGGCGCGGCCGGGGGCTACACCGGCGAAGGCGTCGGCGCCTCCAACCTGGCCGCGCGCATCCTGGCGGACCTCGTACTCGAGCGCGAGACGCCCCTCGTTCGGCTCGCCTGGGTCGACGACCTGCCACCGAAGTGGCCCGTGGAACCGTTCCGCTGGCTGGGCAGCAAGGCCACGTTCGCACTCGGTGAACTGGCCGACCGCAAGGAACTCCGGGGCAACGGCCGCTCGGGCGTCCTGGGTCCCCTGTTCGATCGCCTGTTCTGATTCGGCGGCGGCGCCGACAGGCTCTGTTTCTTTTGGCGGGCGCTATACTTGGACGTTGCCGACGGGCGCAACCGTCCTGCGGCCGAGCGCCGTGAAGATACCGACGATGGGGGGAGTCACCAGATCTCGCCGGACAGCATCGGCCCATCCCGCGGCAGCCCACCGGTGGATTCCGCGCGTGCGATGCCTGTGGTCGACCGCCCCTGCGGCGCTCGCGCTCTGCGCGGTCGCCGGCGCAGTGGCCGCCGAGGCGGAGACCGACACGGACGAGTCCACGTCCACGACAGACGTCGGACACCCCACGTTCCTGAGCCCCCACGCGCGCCCGCTGGCCATCCACGGCCCCTTCCTCTACGTCGCGAATACGCCGGCCAACACGGTCGACGTGATCGACACGGCCAGCCACACGGTCGTGGCCCGTATCCCGGTCGGCATCGATCCGGTCAGCGTCGCGGTGCGCCCGGACGGCAGCGAGGTCTGGGTCGCCAACCACATCTCGGACTCGGTCAGCGTCATCGACACGAACTCGGACAACGCCACCTATCGCCAGGTGATCGCGACCGTTCAGGACGTGGACTCCGACACGTTGGCGACCGACTTCGACGAACCCGTCGGCATCGCCTTCGCGAGTGACGCGAAAGCCTACGTCGCCCTGTCCCCCTCGAACCGGATCGCGATCGTCGACGTGGCGACCCGGGCCGTGACCGGCCATCTCGACATCCGCGCCCAGGATCCCCGCGCGATCGCCGTGCGCGGCGACCGGCTCTACGTCACCGTCTTCGAGTCCAACAACCAGAGTCAGCTGTCCGGCTGCCTCGCGACCGGCATCGACGGCGACACCTGTACGTTCGATGCGGTGCAGCACGTCTTCACGAACAACAACGTCCTGTCCGCCGGCTACGACGCGGACATCGTCAAGAACTCCCGGCTACCCGACCGCGACCTGTTCGTCTTCGACACGTCCACCGACGAATCCGTGGATACCGTCACCGGGGTCGGCACGCTGCTCTACGGCCTGACCGTCGACAGCGAGGGCAACGTGTTCGTCGCGCAGACTGACGCCCGCAACGCAGAGAACGGCCGCGCCGGCACGGAAGGCCACGGCCTGGACGAGATGGAGAACCGGGCGTTCCTCAACCAGATCACCCGCGTGGCGTGCTCGTCCAGCGGCTGCTCGGACCCGGAGTACTTCGATCTCGAACCGTTGCCACCCGAGCACCCGGAGGAGGGCATGGCGCTGGCCACGCCGTTCGGGATCCGGATCAGCGACGACGACTCGACACTGGTGGTCACCGCCGCGGGGTCCGACCAGGTGTTCACCGTCGATGCCGACACCGGGGCTGTCCTCGGCCGGGTGTCCGTGGACGCCGTCCCGCGCGGCGTCGCCCTGGTTTCGGATTCCGACGGCGCTCCGAGCGAAGCCTGGGTGCTGAACGCCGTGGCCAACACGGTATCGCTGGTGGACGTGTCCTCGACCGACCGCCCGAGCCTGACGGCCACGATCACCCTGGAGGATCCCACGGACGCCGGGATCAGGCAGGGACGCATCGCCTTCAACGATGCCGACGCGTCCTCGACGGGCACGTTCTCCTGCGAGAGCTGCCACCCGGACGGGCACACCGATCAACTCACCTGGGTCCTCGCGACGCCCGTCTGCGACGTGGCGGGGTGCACCCAGATTCCGCCCCGGCTGACGATGCCGGTCCGCGGCCTGCGCAACACGGCGCCCTACCACTGGGACGGCATCCCCGGCGATCCCTACGGGGGGCGCAACACTTCGTCCATCAACGCCGATGTCGAGCCGAACTGCAGCATCGACGATCCCCTGAGCTGCACCAGGCACCTGGTGGACGGCAGCATGGCGACGACGATGTGCGACCAGGGCGACTGCGCCACCAACGACGAGGACAAGGCGGGGCTGCTCGACGCCGAGGACCGCGACGCGCTGGCGCGTTTCCTCCTCAGCGTGCCCTACCCGCCGGCGCCCGAACGTCCGGTCGACAACGTGCTGACGGCCGCGGCGAGGGACGGCTTCTTCGAGTTCAGCTTCATCAACGACAGCGGCAAGACGACCGGCGCCCAGACCTGCGGCTCCTGCCACCTGCCACCGTTCCTGGTGAGCACCAACACGCCCGGCACCGGCATGGACGCCCCGACCTGGCGCGGCGCCTACGACCGCTGGATGATGCTCCCCCAGGGCCGTCTCAACATCATCGACCTGATGACCATCGTGCGGATGGACGACACCTTCCCCGAGCGGGACATGTGGATCCTGGCGGGGGCGTCCTCCGACATCTGGCAGATGGTGCGCCAGGGCAGCACGGGGTTTCATGGCAGTTTCGCCCGGCAACTCACCCTGAATTCCGACACCGCCCAGGCATCCAAAACCGTGAAGATGCAGAACGCGCTGCAGCGCGCGGCGACCGACGGCGCGATCGTGCTGCGCGGGGCAGGCGCGGTGTTACGCAGGGAAGGCGCGCCGGCGGACGAGGCAAGTACCGTCAAGCCGGTTTCCATGGCGTATCGCAACGGCCGCTACGAAGCGCTCACGGGCAGCGGCGTCTGGGGCAGCCACAAGCTGCGGCAACGCGCCGGAGCCGGCGAGATGGTCGTCACCCTCACGGCGCACGCCGGGGCGGGCGTCGGCGTCGACCACGAGCAGCCCGCGCTGTGGCCCGTCGCGGCCATCGAGGCGCAGACCCGCAACGTGGACATCCCCTTCCTCTCCGACACGTCCTCGCTACGCTTCAACGCAAGACATATCGACGCGGATGCCTCCATCTTCGTCGACGGCAGCAAGGTCGACGGCACGCTCAGCTGCGAGGTCGGCACCCTGCCGGACTGCGACGACGAGATCTTCCTGGCGGAGCTGACCGACAACCCGGAGTCCGGCGGCCTTCACTTCCTGCAGCTGCAGAACCCGCTCGGGCTCTTCAGCAACGACATGATGTTTTTCTCCGAGCAGACCACGCATCCGGCGCGGTCCGGCAACCTGATCGCCAGCGGCGGGGCGTTCACGGCCGGGCAGTTCGACAACAACTGGAACACCGTCGAACTGGTCACGAGTTCCATCGGCGAGCGGGACGGTGCGGTGTACGTGGCCGTCGACAACCCGCACGACGATCCCTGGAGAGCCCAGATCAGCCACCCGGTGCTGGTCCTCGCCGACCAGCAGTACACCCTCTGCTACCGGGCGCGCTCGCAGGGCAGTGCGCGCTTCATCACCGCCTACGTGGACACCAACCTCGACGACTACCGTAACCTCAGCAGCGGTCAGCATCGCGCGAACCTGTCGCTGTCCTGGCAGTCGTTCAGCCATACGTTCACCAGCGGGGAGACAGACCTCAAGGCGCGCGTGGCGTTCGACTTCGCCCAGAGCGCACTGGACGTGTGGATCGACGACATCGGGCTCTACGAGGGCGCCTCCTGCGGGACCCCGTAGGGGC
The DNA here is from genome assembly GCA_965248075.1 of Candidatus Azotimanducaceae bacterium. Classification (GTDB taxonomy): domain Bacteria; phylum Pseudomonadota; class Gammaproteobacteria; order Pseudomonadales; family Azotimanducaceae; genus VXNE01. The sequence continues at coordinate 592,338 of CBDFIL010000003.1, forward strand.
GACCCTTCGGACCATATATGCGGTCGCCCGGGGATGTAGCTGAATTCGGGAACGGGACGCCACAAGGGCGTCCCCTACACCCGGATGCGCCACACCACCGGGCGGGTGACCAGGATCAGCACCGTCACCGCCAGCAGCACCAGCGCGAGCGCGGGGAACAGCACTTCGAGCGTGATCCACTGCCCGAGCGCCGCCAGCGGCAGCGTGACGATCTGCGCCAGGCCCATGTTGAGATTGAGCACGCTCATCACCCGCCCGCGAAACTCGCCGGCGGCGATCAACTGGATCAACGCGGTGCCGGCCACCTGCGCGCCCACCATCGCGACGCCGAGGCCGAAGTTGCCGATCACGGCGTTCGCCACCGTATGGCCCCCGCCAAAGACGAGAAACGAGAGTCCGAAGCCGACGGCCGAGACGCCCACGATCAGGCCCTTGCGCTCGTAGCGGGAGAACCGGGCCAGCAACCCGGACGCCAGCAGCGCGCCCAGACCCCACGTCGCAGCGACCAGCCCGAATTCCCGCACGGGCACGCCGACCACGGTGGTGATCCACGTCGGCCCGAGATTCGCGACCGCCGGAAAGCCGAGCCCCGTCATCGCGATCAGCAGCACCACCACCCACAGGATGACGGGCTCGCGGCGCGTATAGACCAGCCCCGCCCAAACGTCCCGCAACGCGACCCGCATACCGAGGGCCGCCACGGAGACCCGCGGCGTGCGATGGCGCATGAGCGCGAGGCTGGCCACCAGCGCGATGTGCCCACAGGAACCGACGAGGTACCCCACACCGGGCCCGAACGCATCGACCACGTAGCCGGTGGCGATGATCGCGACCGGCAACGCAATCTGCCCGCCGGCGGCATTGAGCGCGATGCCGGCCGTCGTCAACTGACGTCCGACGAGGTCCGGGACGATGGCCTGTCGCGTCGGCATGTCGATCGACATCAGGGCCGATGAGCAGAACAGCAACGCGTAGAACAGTGTGAGCTCCGCGCCGTCCGCGCTGCCGACGATCATCAGCACGCCGGTCGCCACATTGACCGCCAGGGCGCCGAGTTGCGTCGCGATGAGCAGTCGCCGCCGGTCGAAGCGGTCGGCGAGCGCGCCGCCGTAGAGGCCAAACACCAGCATGCCCGCGCCGCGCACCGCCGCGATCAGGCCAATCAGGAGAATGCGCACGTCCTCTTCGGCGCTCAGCTGGATCCAGATGATCTGGGCCAGGAACTGGAAGGGGCTCAACGCCTGTCCGATCAGGAGCCCGAGGAACAGCAGGCGGAAGTCGCGCAGCGCCAGCGGGGCGAACATGCCGTGGGGCCGGGGCGCGCTACCGCGGGCCGGCGGCCCGTCCTGGAGGCCGGACGGAGGCTGCGCCGGGGAGCTCAGCGGACGCCCCCGAGCGCGTTACGGATTCGCATCACGCGGGGAACTGCGCCAGCTTCTCGGCCTCATCCGCAATGACGTACTGCAGTGCGTCAGGCGAGGAGCGGCGTCATCTTCTCCGCCGCGTCTGCATAGAGGAACTGCAGTCCGTCGGCAAACATCGGCGCAATCACGGTGAAGTGGTCGCGGTCCGCGTAGAGCTGGGTCTTGAGCGCCAACGACGGGTACCGGCGCAGCCGCAGGTTCTCCGCCAGGAACACCGAACGGCTGACGAGGCGCGACGCGGCCATCTCGAAGTTGTTCACCTCGCCGGCGCCGGCTCCGACGAACACGCGCGCCGGCAGGTCGTCGTGGGATGCGGCGTACTCCGCCTCCATTTCCAGCGTCTGCGGGTGCGTGCCGCTGCCGATAAGATAGCGCGCGAAGCCGCCCGGGCGGGCAAACAGCGCGTACCCTGTAAAGTAGCCGCCCGACGAATGACCCATCAACGCGTGATCGCCGTTCATGCGGTAGCGCTCCGTCAGCTCGGGACGCAACTGTTCGATGAGGAAGTCCAGGAATCTGTCGCCCTTGAAGTCCGCGGACATTTCGGTGAAGCCACTGCCGGCGCCCGCGGCGAGGATGCTCTCGGCCAACTCGTCGTCCCCGAAAATGGACCCGGCGGGGTGCAGGTCGTATTCCCGCTTGGCGAAGCCCGCCATGCCCTGGTCGGCGGAGTGACCGACGCTGACGACGATCATCTCGGGCATCCGCTGGCCGAGGTTGTAGATGTCGACGATACCGGCGACCAGCCTGTGCATCATGATGCCGTCCATGGCCCAGAGCACCGGATACGAGCGCTCCGGAGACACGGAGTGGGACGGTGGCAACGTCACCAGTACCTCGTGGTCGTAGTCATAGCCCTCGGCGCGGAACGACAGCGGCGGTTCGCTGGACATCGCGTACGGCACGTCGCTGCCCTCCATCAGCTTCGAGAGTTCAACTTCGTCGCTCATGAGCTTCCCCGGGTTGGTTGCGTGGGGTCGACTACGGTGCGTGCAGGGCGTATTGATGTCAATCGCGCCGGGGCCCACGGCCGCGCATGAGCGCGCACGCCGACCCCGACGTACGCCGCGTTCTCGTGTGGATGTGCGTACTCATCGCCGTCAACCAACTCGGTTTCGGCGCCGTGATTCCCGTGCTGCCGCTGTACGCGCAATCCTTCGGCGTCTCCCAGGCCGCCATCGGCGCGACCGTCGCCGTCTACGGGTTGGCGCGCGTGCTGCTCAGCGTGCCGACGGGGCGCGTCGCCGATTGGCTCGGTCGGCGTAGCGCGCTGGCCATCGGCGGAGGCGTTTCCGCCATCGGCAACCTGTGGTGCGCGGTCGCCGCGAGCTACGCCGAACTGGTGCTCGCGCGGTTCGTCGCCGGCGCCGGTGCCGGCATCGTGCTGACCGCCGGCATGATCGTGCTCGCGGACATCACGCGGGCCGCGACCCGCGGGCGCACCATGGCGATCTACCAGGGCGTGTTCCTGTTCGCGGTCGGCATCGGGCCGCTCCCCGGCGGCTACCTGGCGGAGCGGTTCGGGCTGGACGTTCCCTTCCTGGTGTACGGCATCGCGAGCACCGTAGTAACCGCCATCGCGTGGTTCGGCGTTGCCGAGACGCGCCACATCGGCGCCGCCGAGCGTGGGGCGCAGGCCACGATCGCTCCGCTACGCGACCAGCTGCGCGCGCTTGCGCGCAATACCGGGTTTCTGCTCGCATGCCTCACCAGCCTGGTCGGAGCCGCGGCGCGCACCGGTGCGCTCTTCAGCATCGTTCCGGTGCTGGCCCGGGAGCGCCTGGCGCTGTCGGCCACGAGCATTGGCCTGGGTTTCGCACTCGGCAGCATCGTCGGGCTGGCCTTCGCCTACCCGTCGGGTGCGGTGGCGGATCGCTTCGGACGCAAGGCCGTCATCGTGCCGGCGACCGTACTGACCGGCATCTCCATGCTGTCCTTCAGCATCGCGTCGGACTACGCCTGGTTCCTGCTCGCCTGCACCGTCTGGGGCGGCGCCAGCGCCGCCGGCGGTGCCGCGCCGGCGGCCTATGCGGCGGATTCCGCGCCGCCGGGCGCGAACGCGGCGGCCATGAGTTCCTACCGCACGCTGAGCGACATCGGCTACGTCGTCGGGCCCATCCTGCTCGGCTGGCTCGGCGACTGGCAGGGACTCGACGCGCCGCTCTGGACGTCCGCCTTCGGACTCATTGCGATCGCCGTCCTGTTCGCGCTCCTGGCGCCGGAGACGCACCGGCGTAGCGCCGCATGAACTTGCGCGCCATGCGCAGGACGGACTCTTCCGGCGTGACGTGCGACAGTTCGTCGATGTCGATCCACGCGAGATCCACGGACTCCGGGCCGACCCGGAAGCGGTCCGATCCGACGGCCTGGAAGGCAAAGCGTACGTCGTAGTGCAGGTGCGCCGGGTCCGCGCCACGGGACGGAAAGGTGTGGATGTCGACATCGAGCACCGCGCCGTCCAGCGGTCGGACGGTGAGGCCCGACTCCTCTTCCGCTTCCCGATGGGCCACGGCCAGGGTGTCCGTGTCGCCGTCGCTGTGACCGCCGAGCTGCAGCCATCTGCCGAGTTTGCGGTGGTGCGTAAGCAGGACGCGCACCGCGCTCTCGTCCACCACCCAGGCAGAGCCGGTGACGTGGCCGTCGTCGAAACAGTCGCGCTCGAAACAGCGGGGCTGGCGCAGCAGGAAGCGCTGCAGCCGGGCCGCATCGGCCTCGTCCGGATAGCGCCGACGGTACGTATCGATCAGGTCGTGGAGCAATGCCGTCATGCCCCCCTCATGCCGCCCCCCATGCCACCCCCCATGCCACCCTTCATGCCACCCTTCATGCCGCTGGGCTTCGCTTCCGGCTCCGCGCCTTGCTATTCTGCGCGGCGGACACGGACGAGGACCATATCCGATGATCGCACTGTTGGCGCGCCTGAACGTGGCGTCGGGGAAAGAAGAAGAGTTCGAGACCGTCATGCTCGGGCTCGCGGCACAGGTGCGAGCGAACGAGCCGGGCAACCAGCTCTACACGCTCGTCAAGGACGACGAAGGCTACGCGGTGATGGAGCTGTACACCGACGAGGCCGCACTCGCGGCTCATGGCGCCAGCGATCACTTCAAGGCCGCCGGGCCCAAGTTCGCCGGCCTGATGGCGGGACGGCCGGACATCAAGCGGTTCGAAGTGGTCGGGTAGGCCCCCGCGACCGCCTTGGCAAGGGCGTCCGGCTCTCCGGCCGGAGCGGGGCGATGTCGAACACACGCACATCCCGGGCGACCACAAGGGTCGCCCCTTTCATGGAACATAAACGTAAGCCATTGATTTAACTGGGTCACGAAAAGCCTCCGCGAGCCGCTGGCGCGCGTCGCCCCACCCATGTTCCTGTAAGCGTTCGGTCGAGTCGTGACGGTTGCAGATTCTACCGATTGAGGATGCGCTTCCAGTCCTTGCGCAGGGGTCGGAGCCAGATGTCCTTTTTTGGCTTGTCGTAGCGGTTGTTGGTGTCGTAGCGCCCGCGCCCTTGGGTCGGGCCGACGCGGATCCAGCCGGAGGCGCGGTAAACGGCACCGGTGTAGCGTGGCGTTTCGACGAAGGTCTCGATCAGCACCGGGTTGTTGCCGTAGCGCGCCGTCCAGTCGCCGGGCAGGCGCTGGCGGACGCGGGCGAGGATGTGCGAGCCGAGGTTGGGGATGTGGATCCAGGGCAGGATCAGGAAGCGCGGGTTGTCGACGACGAGCGGCAGGTTCTTCTCGCGCATCTGCCGCGACCAGCCGATGAAGCGGTCGCGCGGGGCGAGGGTCCAGGCGGCGGTGGAGAAGCCGAGCATGGCCAGCGGCGTGCCGTCGTGGGCGTGCACGGCGTAGCGCATCTGGGCGCCGACCAGGGTGGTGTAACCGAGGTAGTGGTAGCGGGCGACGAACTCGTTCCAGAGCTTGCCCTCGCGGCCGTAGCCGACGATCGGTCGCAGGCTGAGCGGGCGGACCGCCGGCAGCGTGTCGGGCGGCGGCAGCAGCGGCGGTTCGGTGTCCGGTCCGAAGGTTGCGGGGCGGCGCGGTGGGCGCGGCCATTTCGGCGGCGGCAGTTCGATCCGCCCGTCTTTGTGCATGGCCAGCATGACGACACGGGCCATCATGTCCTTGAGCCCGCCGTCGGCCTTGAACCAGCCGATGCGGCGGCAGAACTCCTTGGACAGGGCGTGGCGGTTGAGCGCCGGCGGGCTGGCGATCAGCGCGCGCAAGAGCGCCATCTCGTCGGCGCTGAAGTCGCGCCCGTGGTAGCGGCACTCGACGCTACCCGTCATGTCGGCGCCGCCAGTTCGCGCTGGCGTGCATCGTCCATCGACCAGGGCAGCCAGGGCGACAGATCGGCCGGTGGCCGGCCGCCGTTCTCGGCGCACGCCGCCAGCCAGGCTTCGAGCCAGCGCAGGACATCGATCCGGTTCAGCGTCAGGGTGCCGACCACGGAGTACATCAGCGCCGTGAACCGGGCACCGGTTTCACTGTCGGAGCCGAACGACAGGCGGCGTCCGATCACCGGCCCTCTGAGCACGCGCTCAGCAAAGTTATTGTCCATCGGGGTGCGCGGCCGGGCGACGAACACGCTCAGCCCCTCGCGGTGGTTGACGAGCGAGCGTAGCGCCTTGCCCTCGCGGGCGTGCTCCTGCAAGCGGTCGAGTTCCCGCCCGGCGCGCGCGAACAGGCCGTCGAGGGCCGCCTGCAGCGCATCCTGCGCCGCGTCGAACACGGCGCTCTGGCGCTCCACGGTCGGGTCGTAGCGGGCCAGCCGCGCCTCGTTCAGGCGGTAGATGGCGGCGATCCGGGCGAGCCATGCCTGGCACCAGCCGGTGAGGTCGACCTGCGCAGCGGCGCACTGGATGAAGTCGCGGCGCATGTGCGCCCAGCAGAACTGCAGGGTCACCATGCCGCCGAGCAGCCGCGCCAGCTTCTTGTAGGCGCTGTAGCGATCGCAGACGATCACCGTGCCGGACCGGAGTTCCCCGAACAGCGTCGCCGCCGCCTCGGCGCTGCGGCTCGGGTCGATGTGGAAGTAGACCGCGTTGTTGCCGACCGAGGTCCACAGCCAGGCGCGCGCCGAACGGCCCTCAACGCGCAGCGCCTGTACCCGCCAGGTGGTCTCGTCGGCGTGGCGCAGCGCGGATGCGTTCTGGTGCGCGCGGATCGCCTCGGCGAGCGGCTCGAACAGGGGCACGAAGCGCGGCGCGCTGTCGGCCAGCGTGCCGGGCGCGACCGGCAGCCCCTGGTCCCCCAGCCACGCGGCGACCCGGTGCAGCGGGCGCAGGCACGCGTAGTGCTCGAACAGGAAGCGTGACCATACGCTCGTGCCGTACGGCGTGCTGGGGAACAGCCGCGGCACCGGCGGTGCCGTGAGTTCCGCTGGCGACGATGCGCAGCCGCACCTCCGCCGCCAGCGCCCGCGCCGGATCACCCGCCGGTGGGCGCGCACCTCGATCTCGAGAAGCGACGACTCGTCGGCGCCGTTCGCTGCGTAGGCCTTCCCGCACGCCGCGCAGACGCGCGCTTCGACCGGCGGGGCGTGCACCTCCACCCGCTCCTCGATGCCGGGACGCGGCGTGCGTCCGTGGCCGGGCGCGCCGGAGCGCTGGCCTCGACGGCGTCCGCAGCGCGGCGTCTCCTGCTTCTCGCTCCGGCGCCCGTACAGCGTCCCGGACAGCACCGCCGCGGTCGCGCGCAGCTTCGACAGCTCCGCTTCCAGCGTCCCGACCCGGCCCTGCGACGCCTTCGCGGTCCGCCGCAGCCGGGCGTTCTCCTTCGTCAACGCGTTGAGCGCGGTCTTCTGGCGCCGCGACCGGCGCAGAGCCTTGCGTAACTCGGCGTCCGCCTGGACCTTCGCCCCCGCCGCCGCCTTGCGCAGCCGGGCGACCTCCCTGCGCAGCGATATCTCCGTACCGCGCGGGTGCGGGTCGACGCCCGCTTCCCCGAGCAGCCGCGTCAGGCGTGCCACCTCGGCTTCGAGAAACAGCGCGTTCTTCGCCGCGCGGCGGGCCGCGTTCGCGTCTTCGACCGCCGCCAGCCGCTTGCGGCGCGCCTCCTTGAACTGCCACTTCAACGACTCCGCCGTGCTACGGGCGACCACCTCCGCCCACTTCAACTCCTCCGCGCGCGCTTCGGCCGCTTCCGCCCGCTCCAGGGTCTGCTCGTACAGCCGCCGCCAGTCCGGCGGCGTGCGCACCAAAGCCCCCTCGGCAACGTCGGGGACCGCGGCCACTTCCGTATCGCGATACGCCATGCTGGCGACCATAGCGGAACGCGAACCGTGTTACCAGTCCCTGAAGCTACCCGTCACGACTCGACCGAACGCTTACATGTTCCTTGCATGTCTGCGCGGTGGACCCACCGTGGACAGCTACAATTCTCGCACGGCCTGTAGGGGACGCCCTTGTGGCGTCCCGTTTTCGAACACACGCACATCCCCGGGCGACCACGAGGGTCGCCCCTTTTGTGGAAGACGCGCCAAGGGAACGAAGTGACCGCCGGTGCAGCTTCCATGAAAGGACGGCGTGGCTGGGCCGGAGGCGGCGCGACGCAAGCGTCGCGTTCCGGTGCGTAGCGAGCTTGCGAGCGAGTACCGGACCGGCTATGGGGCGCTACTGCCGCAACTCGAACAGCTCCGCCAGTTGCTCCGTCATCGCCCCGCCCAGTTGCTCGGGGTCCGTGATCGTCACGGCGCGTCGGTAGTGGTGCGTCACGTCGTGACCGATGCCGATGGCGATGAGTTCGACCTCGGAGTGGTTCTCGATCTGATCGATGGCGTACTTCAGGTGCTGCTCGAGGTAGTTGTTCGGGTTCACCAGGAGCGTCGAGTTGTCGACCGGCAGACCGTCGGAGATGACCATGAGGACGCGGCGCTGTTCCTGGCGCATCACGAGACGGTTATGCGCCCAGATGAGCGCTTCGCCGTCGATGTTCTCCTTCAATAACTCCTCGCGCATCATGAGGCCGAGGTTGCGCCGCGTACGGCGCCAGGGGTCGTCCGCGGCCTTGTACACGATGTGGCGCAGGTCGTTCAGTCGGCCCGGGCTCGCCGGCTTGCCGGCATTGATCCACTCCTCCCGTGACTGCCCGCCGCGCCACGCGCGGGTCGTGAAGCCGAGGATCTCGACGCGCACGGAGCAACGCTCGAGGGTACGCCCGAGAATGTCGGCGCACACCGCGGCGATCGTGATCGAGCGCCCGCGCATGGAGCCGGAACTGTCGATCAGCATCGTCACGACCGTGTCGCGGAAGTTGGTTTCCTTCTCCTGCTTGTAGGCCAGCGCGTTCATCGGATCGACGATCACCTGCGTCAACCGCGACGTGTCGAGGATGCCTTCGTCGAGGTCGAACTCCCAAGCGCGGGTCTGCTTGGCCAGAAGCCGCCGCTGCAGGCGGTTGGCGAGTTTCGAGGTCGCGTGCTGCAGGGAGATGAGTTGCTGGTCGAGAAGTTGCCGCAGGCGCGACAGCTCGTCCGCTGCGCAAAGTTCTTCCGCCTTCACCACCTCGTCGAACTCGACGGTGTACGGGCGGTAGTTGAAGTCGACGCGAATGCGACCGGAGTCGTCCGACGTGGTGTTCGGCGCTTCGTCGTCCTCCGCCTGCGCGGCGAGTTCCGACAGGTCCATGTCCGCGTCCATCTCGACGACGGTCGTCTCGCCGTCCGCGTCCTCCTCGCCGAGCGAGTCCTCGTCGAGTACCACGTCTTCCGGAGAGAGTTCCGACTCCGGGTCCTGCCCCTCGTCGAGGGATTCGGAGTCCTGCTCGCTGTCTTCCCCGGGCGGGTCGTCGAACTCCGCGGCGAGACCGAGATCGGCCATGATCGAGCGGCACTGACGGGCGAACGTCGCCTGGTCCTGGATGACCTCCCGCAGTTGCTCTATGTGCTCACCCGCGCGTTCTTCGACGTAATCGCGCCAGAAGCGCACGACGTTTTCCGCCGACGGCGGCAGGGCTCGGCCGGTGAGGTGTTGCCGCACGATCAGGCCCACCGCCACGCTGAGCGGGGCTTCCGTCTCGGCCGTGACCGTGTCGAACGCGGCCTGGCGACACACCGCCTCCAGCGCGGCATCGAGGTTGCGCGCCACGCCTTCCATGCGCAGCGTGCCGATCGACGCGATGCGCGCGTCCTCAACCCACTGGAACAGCTCCTGGGCCGGGCCGGCGCTCGGCGCATGGGCGCGGTGCACGGCATCGTTGTGGTAGCGGCGCCTGAGGGCGAACTCGTCGCCCACACCCCGCACCGCGTTGAGTTCCGCCTGGCTGCAGCCGATGTTGGGCAACGGTACGTGTGCGGCGTTGCCGCGCAGGAACGGATTGCCCTTGCCGAAGGTGACGTCGAGTTCGTCGTCCTCGGCGATCGCGCGCATGGTTGCGGTCGTCGCGCGCTTGAAAGGCTCGAGGGGGCTCTCTTCCTTGTTCATGACCCGTGTCGCACGCCCCGGCAGCGCGTGCGCCGCAAAAGATGGTCGCGTGCTACGAACGCAACGTGATGCCGCGCGTGGCGTCGCCGAGGTCCTCGCCCATGCAGCGTTGGTAGTACTCGGCGACCACCGGCCGCTCGAGTTCGTCGCACTTGTTCAGGAACGATACGCGGAAACCGAACGCGAGGTCATCGAAAATGTCCGCATTCTCGGCCCACGTCAGCACGGTGCGCGGGGACATGACCACGGAGATGTCGCCGTTGACGAATCCCTTGCGCGTCAGGTCCGCCACCGAGACCATGTTGGAGATGATCCGGCGTCCCTCGTCGGTTTCCTGCCACGCCTTGGCCTTGCCGTAGACGATCTCGACTTCCTGGTCGTGCGCCAGGTAGTTGAGTGTCGTCACGATGTTCCAGCGGTCCATCTGACCCTGGTTGATCTGCTGCGTGCCGTGATAGAGGCCGGTCGTATCCCCGAGACCGATGGTGTTGGTCGTGGAGAAGAGCCGGAACGCGGGGTGCGGGCGCACGACGCGGTTCTGGTCGAGCAGCGTGAGCTTGCCCTCGACCTCCAGAACGCGCTGGATCACGAACATGACGTCCGGGCGGCCGGCGTCGTACTCGTCGAAGCACAGCGCCGTCGGATGCTGCAGCGCCCACGGCAGGATGCCTTCCTTGAAGCTCGTGACCTGCTGTCCGTCCTCGATGACGATGGCGTCCTTGCCCACCAGGTCGATGCGGCTGATGTGGCTGTCGAGGTTGACCCGGATGCACGGCCAGTTGAGGCGCGCCGCGACCTGCTCGACATGGGTGGATTTGCCGGTGCCGTGGTAACCCTGGATCATCACGCGCCGGTTGTGCGCGAAGCCGGCGAGGATCGAGAGGGTCGTGTCGTGATCGAACTGGTAGTCGTTGTCGATGTCCGGAACGTAGTCCGTCCGCGCGCTGAACGCGGGGACCTTGAGGTCTTGATCGAGGCCGAACGTTTCTCTCACACTGACCGTGGTGTCGGGCATCATGTCCGGCGACAGGCCGGATTCGTGCACATTCATCGCGTGTGCCGCTTCCGAAAAACAAGCGGCGTATTTAACCACTAATCCGCCCCACAAGCAGGACACGGAACCTTGGTCATCGTCTACATGGTCCGCCACGGCAAGGCCGCCGCCGGCTTCGACGGACACATCGATCCGGGCCTGGATGCCCTCGGCCGGGAGCAGGCCGAGGCCACCGCCGCGGCACTCGCTCCCCGCGGGCCGCTGCCCGTCCATTCGAGTCCGCTGGCGCGCGCTCGCGAGACCGCGGCACCCCTCGCCAGGCGGTGGAGCGTGACACCGGCCATCGAGCCCCGGGTCGCCGAGATCCCCTCGCCGACGGACGACCTGCGCGACCGCGCACGTTGGCTGGGGGGCGTGATGGGCGAGCGCTGGACGAACCTCCCGGAGGCACTGCATGCCTGGCGGCGCGACATGATCGACTGCGTGACGGGTTACAGCGAGGACTGCGTCGTCTTCTGCCACTTCATCGCCATCAACGTGATCGTCGGCGCCGCCACCGGAGCGGACGAGATGATCACGTTTCGCCCGGACAACGGTTCCGTGACGAAGATCGGCGTGGACGACGGGCGGCTGTCGCTGATCGAACTCGGACGCGAAGCCGGAACGCATGTGAACTGAGCGTCGCGCCCTACCCCGTGCGGGAGCGGCTTTGCGCAGGGCGCAGGGCCGGGTCCTCCTGCCGCGCGAGCACTTCCGGCCAGCGGACGGCCGCGAACGCAAGGGCGACCAGTCCCTCGACGGCGATGATCCAGCAGGCGGTGTCGGCGCCGAGCCACGACGCCAGGACGCCCAGGTGCGCGAACCCGATCGGGCCGCTGCCGATGCACACGGACAACAGCCCCATCATGCGCTGACGGCTCTCCTCCGGCGTGTTCAGCATGACGAGGGCGCTCTGCATGGCGGCAAATGCCGCCAGCGCCAGGCCCAGCGCGAGCAGCAACGCACCCGAGAGGATGGCGTGGGTGGAGTTCGCGAACGCCGTCGCCGCCACCAGGTAGACGAGCACGCCCAGGACGAAGAGCTGACGGAAGCGCCGATGCCGGGCGAACGCCGCCATGCCGAGCGCGCCGAGCAGCGAACCGAGCCCTTCCATGCTCGCCAGCACACCGATCTCGAACGGCGCCAGGTGCAGCTTCTCGGCGCCGAGCACCGGCACCATCGAGATGACCGGGAAACCCCAGACGTTGAACACCACCGTCACCGCCAGAATGCCCTGCACGACGGGCAGCCGGCCGAGTTGCGCGACGGCGCCCCGGATCCGGCCCGTGACCGTGCCCGCCGCCCGCGCCGCGTGCCGCACCGTACGGGGCAGGCCGATGAGGATGGCGAAGGCGATGCCGTATGCCCCCGCTGCCAGCGCGAACGCCCCTTCCATCCCCGCGAGGGCATACAGCGCGCCGCCGAGGATCGGCCCGAGCATGCGGGTTCCGGAACTCGCGACGGTATCGAGACTCATGGCGGCGCCGACCCGGGCGCTGCCGGCGGCATCCGCGAGGAGCGTGCGCCGTACCGGAAAGTCCGTCGCCCAGGCGATGCCCGTGACGAACGCCCCCACGCCGACGTGCCAGACCGCCAGCCGGCCGAGGAACGCGAGGCCCGCCAGCGCCACGGCGAGCACGGTCAACATGGCCAACGTCGCCAGCAACACGCGGCGGCGGTCGAGGCGACTGGCGACTTCGCCGCCGAATACGCCGAACAGCGCGAGCGGCAGCATGCGCAGCATCAACATGGCCGCGACCAGGAGCGGCGACCCGGTCTCCTCGAACACGAAGATGCCTACCGCGAGCATCTCCAGCCAACGCGCCGTGGCGGCGAAGGCGCCGGCGAGCCACAGGCGCAGGAAGGCGGCATCCGCAAGGAGCGGCCGACGCTCAGGGATGGCGCAGATAGTCGAGTTCCGTTCCCAACCCCGGCGCCCGCGCACCACCGGCGAGGAACAGCGCGAGCCGTTCCAGGGATCGCCAGGCATCGCCGCGCAGCATGCCCTTGGCCTGCAGATCGAGGAGGGCGCATTCGGCGACGGCAGCTTCGAGGCCCCGCGTACGCAGCCGCTTCGCGAGGCGCTCGAGCGCACGCACGCGCTGGGGCGGGAGGCGGGGGCGTTTGCCCTGGGCGATGCGCAACGCGTGGCGCAGCTGACTCGCGACCGCGCCCAGGATCAGGAACACCGGAACGCCCTCCTGACGCAGCACCCGGATCACCTTGCGGGTCCGCGCCGCCTCGCCCGCACAGGCGGCATCCATGAGTTCGAACGTGTCGAAATGCGACGAGTCGCCGACCGCCTCGGACAGCGCGTCGACATCCACCGGCGAGCGGACACCGGCGAGTTTCAGCTTCTCGATCTCCTGGACGGCGGCCAGCAGGTTGCCCTCGACCCGGTCGACCAGGAGCGCGAGGGCGTCTCGCGAGAGTTCGAGCCCGGCCGCCTTGCAGCGGCGCCCGAGCCAGCGCGGCAACTCGCGTGCCCCGAGGGGCCAGACGAGTACCGTCACGCCCGCCTTGTCGATCGCCTTGAACCAGGCGCTCGAGCGCTGGCGGGCCTCCAGACGGGTCGTGCGAATGAGAAACAACGTGTCGTCGAACGGTGCGGCGAGGTAGCCGCGCAACGCGTCCGACGCCTTGCGGTCGAAACCCTTCGGCGGCAGCCGCACGTCCAGGATGCGGCGCTCTGCCAGCAGCGAGAGATTGCTGGCGGAGGCAAACACGGCGTTCCAGTCCATGCCCCCCGCGCCGTCGACCACGTTGCGCTCGGCGTGCCCACGCCCCCTTGCGGCCTCGACGATCGCGTCGCAGGCTTCCTGCACGAGCAGCGTCTCGTCGCCAGAGACCAGGTAGACCGGCGCGAGACCCTTGGCGAGGTGGCCGTCGAGATCGTCGGTGCGTACCTGCATGGCAGCGGTCCTATGCGCCGTGCGCGCGTGCGGCGACGCGTCCGAGGCTCCTGACGACGCGTTGCACGAGGTCGGCGCGCAGTTCGCGCACGATCAGGGTCTCTTCCTCGCGACTGCCGATGAGGTTGTCGACGTCCAGGCGATAGGTCCGCTGCGCACGCATGGTCCGGGTGGGAACCAGCACTTCGCCCTCCCCGTCCTCGGCGCCGAAGGACACCACGAGCCCCATCTCGTACTCCGCGACGCGCGCGCCACCCGTCACCGACGCACCCCTGCGCAACTCACGCTCGCCGGAGAGGCGCACCACGACCTCCGCATCGGCGCGGTCCCGGACCACGATCACGCCGGACCCTTCGAGTGCCCGGGTCAGGTCGCGCGACAGCGACACGGAGGCGTCGGCGGCGATGTAGACGCGGGCCAGGCCGTCGAGATCCCAGGTGCGCAGGTGGAAACCGCAACCGGAGGCGAGCAGGAGCACGGCCAGCACGCACCAGGTCGACGCGGCTCCGCGCCGGTCCGGGCACAAGCCGCGCCGCGCGGTCATCCCACGACCAGACTGACCAGCTTGTCGGGCACGAAGACGGTCTTGCGCAGGGTTTTCCCGGCCAGGTGGCGGGCGACGTTCTCGTTTGCGGCAGCCGCCGCGACGGCCGTGTCCTGGTCCGCACCGACCGCGAGGGAGATCCGGCCCCGGAGCCGGCCGTTCACCTGAACGGCGATCTCCACGGTCTCCTCCACCAGCTTGTCTGCGTCCCAGGTCGGCCACTCGGCGCGCTCGAAGATGCTCTCGTCGTGCCCGAACCGCGCATGCAGCTCTTCCGCGATGTGCGGCACGAACGGCGCCAGCATCACCAGCAACGGCTCGATCTCCGAGCGGCGCGGCGTGCGCCCGTTGGCGCGCACCACGTTCAGGTATTCCATCATCGCAGCGATCGCGGTGTTGTACTGCAGCGCCGGGACCTGCTCGGTCACCTGCTTGACGGTCCGGTGCAGCGCGCGTTCGACGTCCGGCTGCGGCGCGCCGTCGGCCGCGTCCCGGGCGCTCTGCCAGAGCCGGTTGAGGAAGTTCCAGGGACCCTGGATGCCCTTGTCCTGCCAGTCGCCGCCGTGCTCGTAGGGGCCGAGAAAGAGGAGGTACAGGCGCATGGTGTCCGCACCGAAGCGGGCCACGATGTCGTCGGGCAGCACGACGTTACCCTTGCTCTTCGACATCTTGCGACCGTCGCTGATCAGCAGTCCGTGCGCCCGGAACCGCTCGAACGGCTCGTCGAAATCGAGAATCCCGAGATCGTGCAACGCCATGGTCAGGAAGCGCGCATACATCAGATGCAGTACCGCGTGCTCGTTGCCGCCGATGTAGCTGTCGACCGGCAGCCACTTCCGTGTGAGCTCCGGATCGAGCGGCATGTCGCCTCGCAGCGCGCTCGGATAGCGCAGGAAGTACCAGCCGCTGCAGAGGAAATTATCGGTGACGTCCGTCTCCCGGTGCGCATCGCGACCGCATTGCGGGCACGGCGTCTCGTACCACTCGGTGGCGCGCTGCAGCGGGCTGATGCCGGAGTCGTCCGGCCGGAAGTCGTCGAGATGCGGGTGCTCGACCGGGAGATCCGACTCGGGTACCGGTACCGGGCCGCAGGCGTCGCAGTGCACGATCGGGATGGGCGGACCCCAATAACGCTGCCGCGAGACGCACCAGTCGTGCAGGCGGTAGTTCACCTGGGCACGGGCGGCCCCTTTCTCGCTTGCCAGCCAGTCGACCACCGCGCGCTTGCCGGCGGCCACTGTCAGTCCGTCGAAACGCCCCGAGTTCACCATCACGCCGTCGCCGGCGTAGGCTTCGGTCAGGGCGGTCGAGGCGTCGTCGCCGGGGCCGGCGATCACCCGGACGATGGGCAGATCGAAGGCGGTCGCGAAGTCGAAGTCCCGCTGATCGTGGCCCGGCACCGCCATGATCGCCCCCGATCCGTATCCCATCAGCACATAGTCCGCGATCCAGACCGGAATCTCCCGGCCCGTGGTCGGGTTGATCGCGAAGCTGCCGGTAAACACGCCGGTCTTGTCCTTGCGCTCCTTCTGGCGCTCGACGAGGTCGCGCCCGGCGACTTCCACACGGTATGCATCGACCGCCGCCCGCTGTTCCGGCGCGGTCAGGCGATCGACATCGGGATGCTCCGGCGCGAGGACCATGTAGGTCGCGCCGAACAGCGTGTCGGGACGCGTCGTGAACACCTCGATTACGCCACCGTCCACGGCGAAGGCCACTTCGGCGCCCTCGCTGCGCCCGATCCAGTTGGTCTGGGCCTTCTTCGTGATGTCGGACCAGTCGATCTCCGCGAGGTTGCCGAGCAGCCGCTCGGCGTACTGCGTGATCCGGAAGAACCACTGCGGCATCCGCCGCTGTTCGACGGTCGTCTCGCAGCGTTCGCACAAGCCCCCGATCACCTGCTCGTTGGCGAGGACCGTCAGGCACGACGGGCACCAGTTCACCGGCGCCTCGCGGCGCTCGACCAGACCCCCCTCGTAGAGCTTCAGGAATACCCACTGCGTCCAGCGGTAGTAGGACGGGTCCGTGGTGTCGACCGTGTGGTTCCAGTCGTACATGCCGCCGAACCGCTTCAGTTGCCGCGTGAAGTTGGCGATGTTCCGCGGAATGAGTTCGTTGGGGTTGGTGCCGACCTTGAGCGCGTAGTTCTCCGCATGGATGCCGAACGCGTCGAACCCCATCGGCTCGAACACGTCCTTGCCCCGCAGGCGCCAGTAGCGTCCGTTCGCGTCCGCTCCGACATACGCGTAGACGTTGCCGATGTGCAGCCCCTCCGCGGACGGATAGGGGAACATCATCAGGTTGTAGTACGGATTCTCGGCGTTACGCAACTCCTCGTCGGTGAAGAGGTTCGTGCCCCGCCGATCCCATTCCTCCTGCCACTTGCGCTCGATGGCTTCGGCGTCGTAGCGAGCCTCGGCCGGGGAGCGCAAGGCGGTCGGAGACGGGTCGGTGCCGGCGCTCATCTGTTCCTACCCGCCCGGGACGGCGGTCTCCAGCAACGGCCGCCCCAGCGCACGCCTGTGCGCGTTGTGGTAGTGCGGCAACGCGGGCTCGTTGCGACCGAACAGCACCTGGGTCACGATGCCGGCCTCGGCAGTGCGCTGGATGGCTTCCCCCGTCCTGTAGTCCTCCTCGAGGACGACGCCGTTGAAGCCGCGGAAGCGCTCTTCCGCGCTCCACTCCGGTTGTGCCGGATCGTCGTAGCGCGCCTTCATCTCGGGCAGTGGATACTGGCTGTGGGCCGTGCGGGATCTGCCCGGACTGTTGCCCTCGGGGAACATGCGGATCACGTCTACCGCTTCCGGACCCACCAGCAAGATGGCGTTCGGATAGATGAAGTAGACCGAGAGCGTCATGAAGCGGAACGGCCAGTCCTCGGGAGCGACGACCTCCATGTCGATCTCCTCGAAGCCCTGGGTGCGCGCGAACACCATGCGGTAGTTGGAGTCGAAGATGTCGTGGGTCTGGAGGTTGCCGCGGATGTCCGCTGCGAGGGTCTCCCGGTGCAGGACGTCGAAGTGGTAGTTCTCGCCGAAGGTGTCGATGGCAAGCTTCCAGTTGACGCGCGCATCGAGCACCTGCGACCCCCCGTACACGTGGTTCGGCAGGTCCCAATGGGCCATGTCGCTCTCGAGCCCACCGAGGCACCGATCGACATCGATCTCGCCCCCCGGCGTGGGCTTGACCCACAGCATGCCGCAGCGTTCGGCGCACGGCAGTTCGACGAGGCCGTGACTCGCCTTGTCGATCTCGCCGAAGCGCTCCGCACGGTTGATGGCGATCAGCTCGCCCCGGTTGCCGTAGGTCCAGGCATGGAACGGGCAACGGAAGCGCAACCGCGTGCCGCGCCCGTCCGGAACGACCTGCGCGCCCCGGTGGCGGCACGAGTTCGCGAACGCGTGGAAGTGCCCCGCCGCGTCGCGCGTCATGAGGATGGCCGAGCCGGTCTGGCTGTCCACCCAGTAGCTGCCGTTCGTCGGCAGGTCCGCCGACAGGCCCATGAACAAGGGCGTTTCGCGGAAGAAGATGCGCTGTTCCTCGGCGAGAAGGTCCGGGCAGGTGAAGTCCTCGAGCGGGCTCTTGACGATGCCCTCGCCGTGCACTTCGCCACCGCCGTTATCCAGACCGTGCTTCAGGATGGTGAGCAGGCGTTGGCGTTCTTCGCTGCGCATCTTGTCCGACTCCGGGAGCTGCCGCAAAGCGGGCGATTGTAGCCGGTTTACCGGGGCGAACGCTCCAGGAACTGCTTCATCGAGACCGCCACATCGGGAAAGTTCCGAGCGATCCCGACGTCCTCCGTGACCAGCGGCAGACGCAGGGACCTGGCCAATGCGACGAACTGGCAGTCGTAGGCCGAAAGTCTCGACAAGACGAGCAGATCAATGACGTCAGACGCATCCACCTCCCGTTCGCAATCGACCAGATCCGCCTGCGCAGCCAGCGCCACCGCCTTGGCGTGGTTCGGTTCGAGCTCTCCGGCACGCAGGAGTCCGGCGAGAACGCTCCGAAACTCCGAGCGCCACAGATTCGGAACCCACCACTCGTCCGTCCGCTCGCGAAGGGCCACGGCATCCTCCGTGAAGGGTCCCGGCAGCCAGTAGTAGGCGACGACGTTCGTGTCGACCACAACGTTCACCGCCTGCCCGCACGCTTGTATTCGTCAATCAGGGCGTGATCAACCTGCGGCAGCCGGCCCCGCAACTCCGCCGCTTCCTTCATCAACTCCGCCTTCGACCGCGGGAGGGAGTCCACGTAACGGGTCAGGCAAGCGACGATTTCGTTCTGCAGGCTCCGGTGGTGGCATCGCGCGATGCACTTCAACCGCTCGTGGAGCGTAGGCGGGAGGTTTCTGATCGTGATGGACGCCATGGTGGTTTTGCAATATGCAACTAATCTGCAAGTATCTTCGCCGTGCGTCGCTGCGTCAACGCCCAGAGTTGTCCAACGCTATGTGAGCCTGAAGGGGTAGTGCGTTTCCAACGCTAAGTGAGCCTGAAGCGTTCGGTTTGGACGATCATTCGGAGGATGATCGTGACGCTGCAGACCGAACGGCTCCGCACGGTGGAGCAGATCAGGGGCTTTCTCGACGGCAACGGGGAAGTGGGTTTCGCGCCGCTGGACCGGGACGAGGCCTACGGGTTCGTGCGTCGGACTCTGGTGCGTCTGGATTACGATGCGCTGGCCCGCGCGGGCAAGGGCACGGTACGTGAGTTCCTTGGCAAGGCGACGGGGCTGTCGCGCGCCCAGGTCACGCGCCTGATCGGGCAGTACCGGGCGACCGGACGGGTCGAGGACCGCCGCGCGGCGAACAGCGGCCGGTCGTTCGAACGGGTGTACACGGCGGCGGACATCCGCCTGCTGGCCGAGGCCGACGAGATCGGCGGCCAGCTCTGCGGTCCCGCGGCCTGCGAGGTGCTGCGCCGCCAGTACGAGGTGTTCGGCGATGCGCGCTTCGAGCGGTTGTCGCGGCTGTCCCCGTCCCACCTGTACAACCTGCGCCGGTCGAAGACTTACCGCGCGCGGCGGACGACCGTCGACCACACGCGGCCGACCACGGTGCGCATCGGCGAGCGTCGGCGGCCGGACCCCGCCGGCAAGCCCGGCTACGTGCGCGTGGACACGGTGCATCAGGGTGACCGGAACGGCGTGAAGGGCGTCTACGACATCAACCTGATCGACGAAGTCACCCAGTTCGAGCATGTCGGCGCCGTGGCCGGGATCGCCGAGACGTTCCTCGTCCCGGTGCTGGAGGAGATGCTCGTCACGCTGCCGTTCGTCGTCGTCGGGTTCCATGCCGACAACGGTTCCGAGTACATCAACCGCCAGGTTGCCGCAATGCTCAACAAGCTGCATGTGCCGGACTTCACGAAGTCGCGCGCGCGGCGCTCCAACGACAACGCCCTGGTCGATGCCCGCCGTCCCGGCGGGTTGCAAGAACGCCAGCGTGGTGCGCAAGTGGCTCGGCCACGACCACATCCCGCAGCGCTTCGCGCCAGAGGTCAACGCCTTCGCCCAGGGCGTGCTCACGCCGTACCTGAACTACCACCATCCCTGCCTATTCGCCACGGAGGTCCGCGACGGCAAGGGTAAGGTGCGCCGCCGCTACCGGCGCCAAGACGTGGCGACGCCCTACGACAAGCTCAAGTCGCTGCCGGACGCCGAGCGCTTCCTCAAGCCCGGCGTGACCTTCGCCGATCTCGACGCGGTCGCCTACGCGATGTCCGACCTCGAGGCGAACCGCCGCGCGAACCGCGCCCGGGACGAGCTGTTCCGGACCATCGGCCGCGCCGTTGCCACTGCGGCGTGAGCCGCGCCTGGCGCCGTACCTGAACCGCACGCCGGGGGCCAGCCCCCGGACCCCCGCCCTCGCCGGGAGGCAGGGATCGGCGGTCTGGAATGCCACTCCGACAACGCGTGCGGGAACTGCCGGCCTCTCCTCGTCCCAAGAACGCGGTGACCGCCGATCCCTGCCAAAAGGGTACTCTCGCCGCAGGCGCGTCAAGGGTCCGCTACGCCGATCGCGACGCCTCGATACCGTGCCTCCGCCCGCCGCCGTCCCCGGCAACTACGACCTGCCAGCCCCACCGCCGTACCAGCGTCGCGATCGCCCTTGACCCGCCGCCAACGCCCGTCGTGGCAACCAACGTCCTCTGCTCACGAGCGCTTCTGGACAACGGGCGTTGCCCTCGCTCGTCGCGGGACCTACGATGCCTGCAACACCACGTCCGAACCGGCATCCGAGTTCAATGCGAGGGCTCGGCCTGTTCAGGCTCATCTTCTCATTGGAAAACGCTCGCCACGCCGATCACCGAAGTCGGCGCAGGGTCAGCTTCGTGAACGCGGCACCCTCCCTGCGTGCCAACGAGTCCCCATCGCTGCCAGCAGCAGAAGAAGCAACGGCACGATCACGATCGCCGAGCCCCATCGCCCAAAGGGTGTCATACCCTGCATTCCGACGAACTCCCCCGTCAGCACCCCGGCTTCGAACTGCGGCAGGTCCTCGACGACGCGCCCGTATGGGTCGACGATCGCCGTCACGCCGTTGTTCGTTGCCCGCAGCACGTAACGCCCGTTCTCGAGGGCGCGCATGCGGGCGATCTGCATGTGCTGCCAGGGGCCGATGGAGGCGCCGAACCAGGTGTCGTTGCTGATGGTGGCCAGCGCGTCGGCTTCGCCGGCGGAGGCGGCCACGAGGTCGGGATAGGCGATCTCGTAGCAGATGGACATCGCGAGCCGGGCCTTTCCCGCGCGCAGCAGCGGCTGGTCGAAGTCTCCGGGCACGAGACCGGACATGGGCAGATCGAAGAACGCGATGGCGCCGCGCAGCAGCGACTCGAACGGCACGTAGTCGCCGAACGGCACGAGGCGGCGTTTGCGATATTGCCCGGACCCGTCGCCGACCGCGACCGCACCGTTGTACCAGCGCGCGCGGTCCGGGGACCACTCGCCGATGACGATGCCGAGCACGAGGGCGCCCTGCGCGCGCTCCGCCATGTCCGAAAGGAACGGTTCGGCCACATGGAGCGGCAGCGTGATCGCGGCCTCCGGCCAGATCACGATGTCGCGGTCCCAGACCGGGTCCGACAACGTCGCGTAGCGATCGAGTATCGCGTCCGCGCTGGCCCGGTCCCACTTCCCGGACTGGTCGATGTTGCCCTGCACCAGGGCGACGCGATGGATTCCCGCCGGCGTGGTCCAGTCGACAGCGGCGACCGACCAGCAGGCGAGCCAGGGCAACGCCGCCGTGACGAGCGACGCCCGCGAGCGCCAACCGACCAGGCCGGCCGCCGTCAGCACGGCTGCGAACGAGACCAGCAGCACGCCTCCCACCGGCGCCAGGGACGCAAGCGGCGTGTCGAGCATGGCGTACCCGGCAAAGAGCCACGGGAACCCCGTCAGGAACCAGGTGAGCCACCATTCCGTGAGCACCCAGACCGCCGCGAACCAGACGGCCGCGAAGGCCGGTTCCCGCGGACGCAGACGCACGAACAGCCACGCCGCAGCGGCATGGAACAGCGCCATGCCGGCCACGAAGAGCCCCACCAGAAACCCGGCGAGCAACGGCGAGGCGGCACCGTGGACGTGAATGCTGACGTATATCCAGGAGCTGCCGACCGCATACTTGCCGATGCCGAAGAGCCAGCCGAGCAGGAGCGGTCGGCCGTGCGCGCGCGAGAGCGTCCAGAAGAGCGCTCCCGCCGCCACCAGGGTGCACGGCCAGAGGTCGAAGGGGGC
This sequence comes from Candidatus Azotimanducaceae bacterium, assembly GCA_965248075.1. Lineage (GTDB taxonomy): Bacteria > Pseudomonadota > Gammaproteobacteria > Pseudomonadales > Azotimanducaceae > VXNE01. The sequence continues at coordinate 614,407 of CBDFIL010000003.1, forward strand.
GAGGCCGAGCGGGAAGACGGCGCCGGCTCCGAGCGCGAGCGCCGACAGTGCGAAGCGTCGCGGCACGGACCGGATCCGGGACTCGCGACGCTGCGGGGTCAACGACAGTGCAGCTGCAGCAACCGGATGCGGCGGCTGTCGGTGTGCAACACCTGGAAGTCGAAGCGGTCGACGGACACGCACTCGCCCCGTTTCGGCAGCCGGCCGAACTTCCGCAGCACCACTCCGCCGATGGTGTCGCTCGCATCCTCGTCGAAGTTGGCCTGGAAGTACTCGTTGAAGTCCTCGACCGTCGTGACCGCCTTGACGGTGTAGCTGTCCGGATCGAGTTTCTTGATGAAGCTGTCGTCGTCGACGTCGTACTCGTCCTCGATCTCGCCGACGATCTGCTCGAGGACATCCTCGATGGTGACCACGCCGGACACGTGCCCGTACTCGTCGATGACCACCGCCATGTGGTTGCGCGTCTGCCGGAACTCCTGCAGCAGGATGTTCAGGCGCTTGCTCTCGGGAATGATGGCGGCCGGACGGATGCAATCCTTCAGGTCGAAGCCGTCCCAGTCGTCCTGCAGCAGGAGCGGCAGCAGATCCTTCGCGTGCAGGATGCCCTTGATGTCGTCCAGGTCGTCGCCGATCACGGGGAAGCGCGAGTGCCGGGCCTCGATGATGTGCTCCAGAAGGGTCTGCAGGGGCGCGTCGGAACGCACGGAGACGAGCTGCGAACGCGGAATCATGATGTCCCGGGCGTGCATGTCGGAGACCTGCAACGCTCCGAAGATGATGTTGAGGGCCTCGCCATCCAGGATGGCCCGATCCGCGGCGTCCCGTAACACCTCGAGGAGCTCGCCCCGGTCGGTGGGCTCGCCGGAGAACAGATCCGTCACCCAGTCGCGCCAGGTACGCCTCTGCTCCTGTCTCGGTTCGCTCATGTCGGCGCGTAGGGGTCCTGGAAGCCGAGCATGCGCAGGAGCTCGGTCTCGCGGGCTTCCATGCGCTGCGCCGCGACGTCGTCGTCGTGGTCGATGCCTCGCAGGTGCAACACGCCGTGGACGATCATGTGCGCGAAGTGCGCCTCGAGGGATTTGCCCTGCGTGCGCGCTTCGCGGGCAACGACCGCGGCGCACACCGCGATGTCGCCGAGCATGTCCGTCTCGTCGGTCGCAAAGGAGAGCACGTTGGTCGCCCCGGAGCGGGCGCGGAATCGGGCGTTCAGGGCCCCGCCCTCCGCCTCGTCCACGACCCGAATGCACAGGCGGCGGCGATCCTCGCCGAGCGCCGCGTTCGCCCACGCGCAGACCGCTTCGGGCTCCGGGGCCAGGGAGGCGGCAATCTGCACGTCGATCCGCGTGCCATCGGCAGGAGCCGCGCCACCCGGTTCGTCCAACTCGGGCACCTCGTCCACGGCCGTACACCGGGCGCTTGCCGGCGCCGCGGTGCTCATGCCGAACCCCCGTCGCCGTGCGCGCGTTCGCCGTCGGGTCGACCGGAGTCCTCGCGGGCATACGCCTCGACGATGCGCTGGACCAGCGGGTGGCGCACGACATCCTTCGAACCGAAGCGGGTGAAACTCAGTCCCTCGACCTCCTTCAGCACATTCAGTACGTGAATCAGTCCCGAGCGCTGTCCGCCGGGCAGGTCGATCTGCGTGATGTCCCCGGTGATGACGGCGGTCGAGCCGAAGCCGATGCGCGTCAGGAACATCTTCATCTGCTCGACGGTCGTGTTCTGGCCCTCGTCGAGGATGATGAAGGATCCGTTCAGCGTGCGCCCCCGCATGAAGGCGAGCGGCGCCACTTCGATGACATTGCGCTCGATGTACTTGTTGACGCGCTCGACACCCAGCATCTCGTAGAGCGCGTCGTACAGCGGCCGCAGGTACGGGTCGATCTTCTGCGAGAGATCCCCCGGCAGGAAGCCCAGCTTTTCGCCCGCCTCCACGGCCGGCCGCACCAGCAGAATGCGGGCCACTTCGCTGTTCTCGAGAGCCTCGACGGCACAGGCCACCGCCAGATAGGTCTTGCCCGTCCCCGCCGGCCCGACGCCGAAACAGATGTCGCTCGTCCGGATGGCGTCCACGTATCCGACCTGATTACGGCCGCGCAACTTGATGGTCTTGCGACGGCTCCGTATGACGACATCCGCTGCACCGCTGCCAGACAGCAACTCCTCGATACCCGACTCCTGCAGGTACAGATGGACGGTATCCGGCGCGATCGCGTCGGCGTCCTCCGTCTCCACATAGAGCCTCGACAGAAGCGCATGTGCGACCTGCACACGGGTCTCCGGACCGCTGGCCTGAAACACGTTCCCCCGGTTGGTGATGCGGATACCGAGACGGCGCTCGAGCTGCTTCAGGTTCTGGTCGAGCGGACCGCACAAGGCGGCCAGGCGGCGGGTGTCGTTGGGTTCCAGATGGACGCTGGCGGTGAGTGCCACCACCCGCGATGAGTCTTCGCTCAAGTGTCGTTCAATTCCTTGCCCGGGCTCGTAGCATATCGGGCATCCCGGTGCTGTCAACGGGGTCCACAAGGGTGCTGTCGCCAGGCGGCATGCCGCGCAGCGAGTTCGGCAACGCCTCGGCGATGCCGAGGTCCACGAACGTCCCGATCAGCGCGTCGTCGTCCGCACGGAAGTTCACGACTCGATTGTTCTCGGTGCGACCCTGCAGCTGACCCGGATCGCGCCGCGACCGGCCGGTGACGAGCACGCGCTCGATGCCGCCCAGCATCGCTTCGGCGTGCGTGGCAGCCTGCGCGCGCAATTGGTCCTGCAGGATGGCGAGGCGGTGACGCTTCGCCGCGAGCGGCGTGTCGTCGGGCAGGCTCGCCGCCGGCGTGCCGGGCCGGGCACTGTAGATGAAGCTGAACGAGAGGTCGTAGTCGAGCTCGCGCACCAGCGCCAGGGTGTCTTCGAAGTCCCGGTCGGTCTCGCCCGGGAATCCCACGATGAAGTCCGACGACAGGGCCACCTCGGGGCGCACTTCGCGCAGGCGGCGGATCTTCTGCTTGTACTCGAGTACGGTATGCCCGCGCTTCATTGCGGCGAGTACGCGGTCCGAGCCGGACTGCACCGGCAGATGCAGGTGGCTCACGAGTTGGGGCACGTCCCGAAAGGCCTCGACGAGCGTATCGGTGAACTCGACCGGGTGCGACGTGGTGAAGCGGATGCGGTCGATGCCGTCTATCTCGGCCGCGTAGTGGATGAGTTCCGCGAGGTCCGCGCGGCCGCCATCGATCGCCCCGCGATAGGCGTTCACGTTCTGGCCGAGGAAGTTGATCTCCCGGACGCCCTGCTCCGCCAGGGCGATCACCTCGCGCATGACGCCCGCGACCGGCCGGCTCACTTCCTCGCCCCGCGTATACGGCACTACGCAGAAGGTGCAGTACCGGCTGCACCCCTCCATCACCGACACGTAGGCCGTGGGGCCCTCGGCCCTGGGCTCCGGCAGGGCGTCGAACTTCTCGATCTCGGGGAAGCTGATGTCCACCACCGCGCTCCCCGATCGTCGGGCGCGCGCGAGAAGGTCCGGAAGACGATGCAGGGTCTGCGGACCGAAGACGACATCCACGTACGGGGCGCGTTCGTGAATCGCTTCCCCTTCCTGGCTCGCGACGCAGCCGCCGACGCCGATCAGGACGTCCGGGCGTGCCGCCTTGATCCGCTTCCAGCGGCCGAGCTGATGGAAGACCTTTTCCTGGGCTTTTTCCCGGATCGAGCAGGTGTTCAGGAGCAGGACGTCCGCCTCCTCCGGCTCATCGACGAGCACGGCTCCCTCGCTCTCGCGCAGGAGATCGGTCATGCGCGACGAGTCGTACTCGTTCATCTGACAGCCCTGCGTCCTGACGTAGAGCTTGACGGCGGCCAAGTGCGGTGCCCTGAATTCCCGGGGGGCGCCAATTGAACCACGTACGGGGTCGTGCCGCATACGCCGACGCGGCGCCCGGCCGTCGAGCGTCGGCAAGCGACAGACCTTGTAATGGACGGACCTGCACATATATAAGGCCGCTATGGCAGACAGTCAGCAGCACATCTACCGAATCTACTTCCACAGTCAGGGGCAGATCTACGAGGTCTATGCTCACGCGATCTATCAGAGCGATCTGTACGGTTTCGTCGAGATCGAGGACTACATCTTCGGCAAGAAGGCGCAGGTCGTGATCGATCCGGGCGAAGACAAGCTGCGCAACGAGTTCGCCGGCGTGCAACGGAGCTTCGTGCCGATGCACGCAATCATTCGCATCGACGAGGTGGAGAAGGAAGGCACCGCCAAGGTCACGGACTCGAGCGGACAGAACATCACGCCATTCCCGATGCCCATGCCGAAGAACAGCGGCTCCTGATCCACGACCCGCCGGCGCGTACCCGCCCCGCCCCGGGGCGACGAGGTTCCCGCCGGGGAGCCTGCCGCATCGGTCACCGTCCTCGAGTCACGGCAACGCGACAGCACATTCGGATGCCCGGCACAGGGGGCGTCCCGCTCGCTCCGACCGGACGTGCCGTGCACCGCGCAACCGTGGCGATGTAGACTCGCCGGTGCGCGCTCGATCTTGCAGCACCGGCCGGAGGGACCCGTGAGCGACATCGCATTCAAGACCGCATCGCAACTCGCCGACATGATCGAGCGCCGGGACATCGGCTGCGAGGAGTTGCTCGACCTCTATCTCAAGCGCGTGGACCGGTTCAATCCGACGCTCAACGCCATCATCGTCCTGGATGCCGAACGCGGCCGCGAACGGGCGCGCGAAGCGGACTCCGCGCTCGCGCACGGCGAGCGCTGGGGGCCGTTGCACGGCGTTCCGATGACGATCAAGGAGTCCTACAACGTCGCCGGCACCCCGACGACCTGGGGCGACCCCGGGATGGAGAACAACATCGCGGACGAAGACGCCCTCTCGGTACAACGCCTCAAGGCCGCCGGCGTGGTGCTCTTTGGCAAGACCAACGTGCCCCTCGGCCTGGCGGACTTCCAGAGCTACAACGCCATCTACGGAACGACGAACAATCCCTGGGACCCGAAACGGATCCCGGGCGGATCCTCGGGGGGTTCCGCCGCCGCACTGGCGTCCGGCATGACCGGCTTCGAGAGCGGTTCGGACATCGGCGGTTCCATCCGCAACCCCGCTCACTTCTGCGGCGTGTTCGGACACAAGCCGACCTGGGGTCTGTTGCCACCACGTGGCCATTCGCTGACCGGCGCGCTGTCGCAGTCCGACCTGTCCGTCATCGGTCCGCTGGGCCGAGGCGCGGACGACCTCGCGCTGGGCGTGCATGCCATGGCCGGCCCGGACCAGATTCAGGGTGCCGGCTACGAGTTGCGCCTGCGCGGTCCGGACAAGCGCGACCTGTCCGAGTACCGCATCGCCTGCTGGACCAACGACGAGGCGGCGCCCGTCACACGCGAAACGCAGCAGCGGGTGACCGCGGTCGGCGAAGCGGTTTCCTCCGCCGGCGGCCAGGTCGATTTCGATGCCCGACCGGCGTTCGATACGGTCGATGGAATAGCCACCTACCAGACGTTGCTGCAGTCGGTGATGATGTCCCGCCAGCCGGAGGACGTGTATCGGAGCCTCGAGCGGCAGGCCCGGGAGTTCGCGCCCGACGACGACAGCGAACGCGCGCGCACGGTCCGGCGACAGGTGGCGAGTTACCGGGACTACGCCCTCGCAAACGAGGCGCGCACCCACATGCGCTGGGCGTGGCACGCTTTCTTCGAGCGGTACGACGCCCTGGTGGCACCCATCATGGCCACGCCGGCCTTCCCGCACGACCACCGTCCGCAGGGCGAACGCACCCTGATGGTGGACAACGCCGAGCGGCCCTATTTCGAGCAGGTGTTCTGGGCGGGCCTGGCGGTGTGCAGCTACCTGCCGTCCACCGTCATTCCCACCGGTCCGGGTGCGGACGGTCTGCCGATCGGCGTGCAGATCATCGGGCCGGAGTATGGAGATCTCCGGACCATCGGTCTCGCGCAACGCCTGGAAGCCGAGGGCTTCGCGTTCACGCCGCCCCCCGGGTATTGATCGGTCGGGGTAGGGGACGGGCTTGTCCCGTCCCGTCGCCAACGGCTTGTGCAGGCCCGACGCGGGCGACCGTAGGGGACGGGCTGGTCCCGGCCCGTCGCCAAGGGCCTGCACAGGCTCGACACGGGCGACCGTAGGGGACGGGCTTGTCCCGGCCCGTTGTCAAGGCCTTGCACGACTTCGAAACGGGCGACGACAAGCGTCGCCCCTACGATTTGTTCCAGGGAAGCGGGGCCGGACACCCCGACGTCTGACCGTGCCGTCAGGCCGATTGTTCGGCGGCTTCGACCTCTTCCTCGGCCGCCGTTTCGTCTTCGAGCAGTCCGTCGTCGTCCTCGACGCCCGGACGATCGACGAGTTCGATATACGCCACTGGCGCGGAATCGCCGGCACGGAACCCGATCTTCAGGATGCGCGTATAGCCGCCGGGCCGTTCCCGGTACCTCGGACCGAGTTCCGTGAACAGCTTGCCCACGGCCGCCTTGCTGCGCGTCCGGTCGAACGCGAGGCGCCGGTTGGCCACCGTATCCTCTTTCGCCAGCGTGATCAGCGGCTCCGCGACGCGGCGCAACTCCTTCGCCTTCGGCACGGTGGTCTTGATGATCTCGTGCTCGATCAACGACACCGCCATGTTCCGAAACATCGCCTTGCGATGGGAACTGGTCCGATTCAGGTGGCGGCCGCTCTTTCTGTGTCTCATGGTCTGCTCTTGTCGAGGCTTCAGGCGACCCGGTCGTCACCCCGGAGGCTTGCCGGTGGCCAGTTCTCCAGGCGCATGCCGAGGGACAGGCCCCGGGATCCCAGCACTTCCTTGATCTCCGTCAGCGACTTCTTGCCGAGGTTCGGTGTCTTCAGCAACTCGACCTCGCTACGCTGGATGAGATCCCCGATAAAGTAGATGTTCTCCGCCTTCAGGCAGTTGGCCGAGCGCACCGTCAGTTCCAGGTCGTCCACAGGACGCAGCAGGATGGGCGCCACCTCCTCGTGACGTTCCTCGATCACCGGTTCGCCCTCGCCCTCGAGGTTGACGAAGGGGTCCAGCTGGCGCTGCAGGATCGTCGCCGCCTGCCGCACCGCCTCCTCCGGGTCGATGGTCCCGTTGGATTCGATGTCGAGAACGAGCTTGTCAAGGTCCGTGCGTTGCTCGACGCGGGCGTTCTCCACCTCGTACGCCACACGGCGCATCGGGCTGTAGCTCGCATCGAGACGGAGCACGCCGATCGAGCGTGTCTCATCCTCCTCGTCGCCCGTGTACTCGACGGCGACGTAACCCCGCCCCCACGTGACCTTGGCTTCCAGACGGATGGCGCCATTCTCGTTCAGCGTGCAGACCAGGTGTCCCGGGTTGACGATCTCGACGTCCTGGGACAGCTGGAAGTCCCCCGCGGTGACCTCGCCCGGACCTTCCCGGGACAGCGTGACCGTCGCCGAGTCGCCCTGGTGCAGCCGCACCGCGATGTCCTTCATGTTCAGGAGGATGTCGATGACGTCTTCCTGCACGCCCTCCATGGTGCTGTACTCGTGCAGTACGCCCTCGATCTGCACCTCGGTAATGGCAGCGCCGCGCATCGACGAGAGCAGAATGCGTCGCAGGGTGTTGCCGAGGGTGTGCCCAAAGCCGCGCTCGAGCGGCTCCAGGGTCACTCGCGCCCGCGTCGGACTGATTTCCTGTACGCGAATCTGTCTCGGCGTAAGCAGTTCGTTTACCGACTGTGCCATATATTCCTTCGTCCTCCGATCACTCGGACTTCCCGGTTGATTCTGCTGAAGCGGTCGAGTCCTACTTCGAGTAGAGCTCGACGATCAGGTTCTCGTTGATCTCGGCAGGGAGTTCGCCACGGTCTGGCGGGCGCCTGAAGGTTCCCTCCAGCTTCTCCGGGTCCACTTCGACCCACTCCACCATGCCACGCTGCGCCGCGAGGTTCAGGGCGGCCTTGATCCGCAGCTGGCCCTTCGCCTTGTCCCGGACGCCGACCACATCGTCCTGACTCACCTGGTAGGACGCGATGTTGACCGTCTGCCCGTTCACCTGCACCCCCTTGTGGGAAACCAGCTGTCGCGACTCGGCCCGGGTCGAGCCGAAGCCCATCCGGTAGACGACGTTGTCGAGACGGCATTCGAGCAGTCGCAGCAGGTTCTCGCCCGTCGCACCGCGCTGGCGGTCCGCCTTCTTGTAGTAGTTGCGGAACTGCTTTTCGAGCACCCCGTACAGGCGCCGCACCTTCTGCTTCTCGCGCAACTGGACGGCATAGTCGGACAGTCGCGTGCGGCGCGTGCCATGCTGGCCGGGCGGCGTATCGAGCTTGCACTTCGAATCGATCGGCGTGATGCCGCTCTTCAGGAATAGATCCGTGCCCTCCCGTCGAGAGAGCTTGAGCCTGGGCCCCGTGTAACGCGCCATGATCAGACCCGCCGCCGCTTGGGTGGCCGGCACCCGTTGTGCGGGATCGGTGTCACGTCCGCAATGGTGTTGATCTTGAGGCCGGCCCCGTTCATGGCCCGCACCGCGGACTCACGGCCCGGCCCCGGCCCTTTCACGAACACGTCCACGCTCTTCATCCCGTGATTGTCCACCATGTCGGTTGCCACCCGTTCCGCCGCGATCTGCGCGGCGAACGGTGTGCTCTTGCGCGAACCCCGAAAACCCGAACCACCGGCCGTCGCCCAACCGAGGGCGTTGCCCTGCCGGTCGGCGATGGTAATGATCGTGTTGTTGAAGGACGCATGTACGTGTGCGACGCCGTCGACCACCACGCGCTTGCCCTTCTTGTGAGTCGGCTCTGCCATTGTCTGCTTCCCGATTGTTCCTTGCGACTGACTGACCGTCTACCGCTTGATCGGCCGCGGCGGACCCTTGCGCGTGCGCGCGTTCGTGCGGGTACGTTGCCCACGCACCGGCAGGCCGCGGCGGTGGCGGATGCCTCGATAGGCGCCGAGGTCCATCAGGCGCTTCACGTTCATCGAATTCTCGCGCCGCAGGTCACCTTCCACGGTCAACCCCCCGACGACGTTACGGATCGCGTCGAGATCCTCCTCCGAGAGTTCGCCGACGTTGCGCGCCGGCTCGACCCCGGCTTCCGCGCACACCTCGAGCGCGCGCGACCGGCCGATGCCGAAGATGTACGTCAGCGAGATGCTGGCGTGCTTGTTGTCCGGAACGTTGATTCCTGCTATCCGCGCCATCGAGGCAGCCTCCGCCTATCCTTCTAACCTTGCCGCTGCTTGTGCCGGGGCTCTGCAGTGCAGACGACACGCACCACGCCGTGACGCTTGACGATCCTGCAGTTGCGGCACATTTTCTTGACCGAAGCTCGCACCTTCATATTGCTTCCCCCGCTTCCTTCGCGGTGACTCCCGCGCCGTCTTCCATCCTGCCCAGCAAGACCGCGGCTAACGCCGACGCCCGTAGTTCTGCAGGTTCGATTTCTCCATCAGCTTCGCGTACTGGCTCGACATGAGATGGGCCTGCACCTGCGTCATGAAGTCCATGGCCACGACCACCACGATGAGGAGCGCCGTACCGCCCAACTGAAACGTAAGGTCGAACAACACGATCATGAACTCGGGCAACAGGCAGACCAGCGTCACGTACAGCCCGCCAAACAGAGTCAGTCGCGTGATGACATCGTCGATGTGGCGGGCTGTCTGGGCTCCCGGCCGAATCCCCGGCACGTAGGCGCCCTGCCGCTTCAGGTTGTCCGCCATGTCCTTCGGATCGAAGACGATGGCGGTGTAGAAGAAGCTGAAGAAGATGATTCCCGCCGCGAACATCATGATGTACAGCGGCTGGCCCGGCGACAGGACGAGCGCCACCTCCTGCAGCCAGGACATGCCCGGCGACTGGCCGAACCACGTGGCCATCGACGCCGGCGCGAGCAGCAGGCTCGAGGCGAAGATGGCCGGAATGACCCCGGCCATGTTGACCTTGAGCGGCAGCGCGCTCGACTGCGCCTGGTAGACCCGTCGCCCCTGCTGGCGCTTGGCGTAGTTCACGGTGATCCGCCGTTCGCCGCGTTCGATGAACACCACGAAGCCGACGATGAGGAGGGCGAACACGCCGATCGCGAGCAGCGCGATGATGTTGATGTCGCCCTGCCGCGCCGCCTCGAAGGACTGGCCAACGGCCGCCGGAAATCCCGACACGATACCCGAGAAGATCAGCAGCGAAATCCCGTTGCCCACGCCGCGTTCGGTGATCTGTTCGCCGAGCCACATCAGGAACAGGGCGCCCGTGACGAGCGTGATCAGAGCGACCGCGTAGAAGCCGAACCCCGGGTTGAAGGCCAGGCCCTGCGTCATCAGCGTGCCGGTCAACGCGGCGCCCTGGATGATGGCCACGAGCAACGTGCCATAACGCGTGTAACGGGTGATCTTGCGGCGTCCCGATTCCCCTTCCTTGCGCAACTGCTGCAGCGAGGGGTACATCATCGTCATGAGGTTCATCACGATGCTCGACGTGATGTAGGGCATCACTCCGAGCGCCAGGATGCTCATCCGTTCGAGCGCACCGCCGCCAAACATGTTCACGAGTTCCAGGATGCCGCCCTGGTTCTGTTCGAACAGGTTGCGCAGCGCGTCCGGATTGATACCGGGCACCGGGATGTGCGTGCCAACCCGGTACACCAGCAGCGCGAACAGGACAAAGAGCAGCCGGGCGCGCAGCTCGGTGAGCCCCGCTTGCGCGCCTGCCAGACCCGGTCGCGCAGCTTGCGCGCCTGCCAGACCCTGTCGCGTAGTGGACATCGTCATTCGACCTTGCCTCCGGCCGCCTCGACAGCCGCCCGCGCGGCGGGGGTGACCTTGAGACCCCGAACGGTCACCGGCCGATCAATGCTGCCCGAGAGCATGACGCGTGCGCGCCTGATGTTGCGCGACACGACGTTGGCCGCCTTGAGCGACGCGAGATCCGCCACGTCGCCCTCGACCTTGCCAAGCTCGCCGAGGCGCACCTCCGCCGTCGTCATGCCGATGCGCGAGCGGAATCCGAACTTCGGCACGCGCATCTGCAGCGGGAGTTGTCCACCTTCGAACCACGGTTTCACGCTGCCGCCGGACCGCGACTTCTGGCCCTTCTGGCCGCGCCCGCAGGTCTTGCCCGTCCCCGAGCCGATACCACGACCGACGCGTTTCCTGGAGCGCTTCGCGCCAGCCGGCGGACGCATCGAATTGAGTTCCATCGTCATCCTGTCGCTCCGCCGCTGCCCGCCGCTGCCGTGCGTCCGTCTGCCGCGGCGCCGGTCCCGTTCGATGCGTCCGTCTCCTGGACTTCCAGGAGATATCGGACCCGGGCGACCATGCCCCGCACCGCCGGCGTATCCTCGACTTCGACCACATGGCCGATGCGACGCAGGCCCAGGCCCACCAGGCAGGCCTTGTGCCGCTTCAACCGTCCGTAGGCACTCTTCACCTGCCGGACCGTCAACGTCTTCCTTGTGCTTTCGCCGTCCATCGCATCGTTCCTTTCAAGCCGCTCCAGCCGAGCCGGCGTCAGGCCCTGATCTCCTCGACGGTCTTGCCGCGCCGCCGCGCCACCATTTCCGGCGAACGCATGTTCGAGAGCGCCTTGAACGTGGCGCGCACGACGTTCACCCGGTTGGTGGAGCCGTAGCACTTGGCCAGCACGTTGTGGATGCCGGCCGCCTCGAGCACGGCACGCATCGGGCCGCCCGCGATGACGCCCGTGCCTTCGGACGCCGGTTGCATGTAGACCATCGAGGCACCGTGGCGTTCACGCACGGGATACCAGATCGTCGTGCCGTTCAGCTCGACATCCACCATGCCCCGACGCGCCGCTTCCATCGCCTTCTGGATCGCAACGGGCACCTCGCGCGCCTTGCCCCGGCCAAAGCCGACCCGACCGTTGCCGTCGCCGACGACCGTCAGGGCGGTGAAGCCGAAGATGCGCCCGCCCTTGACCACCTTGGCGACCCGGTTGACATCGACGAGCTTCTCTACGAGGCCCTCTTCCTTGATCTGTTCGCTATACGCCATGTCGTTTAGAACTCCAATCCGCCTTCGCGGGCGGCGTCCGCGAGCGCCTTCACGCGCCCGTGGTACTTGTATCCCGATCGGTCGAACGCCACGCGGGTGACGCCGGCGCCCTGCGCGCGGTCCGCGATCAGCGCACCGACCTTGCGCGCGGCATCGGCATTGCCCGTGGTCCCCGACCGCAGGACCGCGTCGAGCGTCGACGCCTGGGCGAGCACACGTCTGCCGTCACCCGAGATCACCTGGGCATAGATGTGCCGGGCGGACCGGTACACCGTCAGCCGGGTCGCATCGAGTTCACGCATCTTCCTGCGCGCGCGTTTCGCGCGCCGGAGGCGGGGAGTCTTCTTGTCGCTCATGACCGTTCGCGCCGCTCTTTCTACGTCCTGCTCAACGTCCTGCTCAACGTCCTGCTCAACGTCCTATTTCTTCTTCGCTTCCTTGCGCCGCACCCGTTCGAGTGCGTAACGCACGCCCTTGCCCTTGTAGGGTTCCGGCGGACGGAAGGCCCGTATCTCCGCGGCGGCCTGACCGACCGCCTGCTTGTCCACGCCGCGCACGACGATCTCCGTCTGCGTCGGCGTTTCCGCGTCGACTCCTGCCGGCAGCGCATACTCCACCGGGTGGGAGAAGCCGAGCTGCAGCGTGAGCGTGCGGTCCTTCGCCTGCGCCCGATAACCGACACCGACCAGTTGCAGCCGTCGCTCGAAACCCTGGCTGACACCGAGGATCATGTTGTTCACCAGCGAGCGCACGGTCCCCGCCATGGCACGGGACTTCCGATCTCCGTGCGCCGCCGCGAACCGCAATACGCCGTTCGTGCGTTCCACCGTCACCTGTCCGGTCAGGGCGAGCTGCAGGCTCCCCCGGGTTCCCTTGACGACGATCTCGTTCGGCGCCACGTCGACCTCGACGTCGTTCGGTACCTCGACCGGGTTGTTCGCTACCCGAGACATGCAAGATTCCTCTGCGCCTTCGCTTCGTCTTCTCCGCGCCGGTCAGAAGACCGTGCAGAGCACCTCGCCGCCGATACCGGACCCTCGCGCGGCCCGATCCGTCATCACGCCGCGCGCGGTACTCACCACCGCCACGCCCAGGCCACCACGCACGTTCGGAATGTCGCCCGGGCGACGATAGACCCGCAGCCCCGGGCGGCTCACACGCTTCAGTTCCTCGATCACCGGGGCGCCGTTGTGATACTTCAATGCGACCGTGAGTTGGGGCTTCGGGCCCTCGCTGACCGAGAAGTCCCCGATGTAGCCTTCGTCGCGCAGGACGTGGCACACGGATAGCTTGACCTTCGAACTCGGCAACGTGATGCTGCGATGCTGCGCCGCCTGACCGTTGCGGATGCGCGTCAGAAGATCTGCCAGCGGGTCTTGCATGCTCATCGTGCAGCCTCGCCTACCAGCTTGCCTTCAGGAGGCCCGGCACGTCACCGCGCATGGCCGCCTCGCGCAGCTTGTTGCGTCCGAGTCCGAACTTCCGGTACACGCCACGCGGACGTCCCGTCTGTCCACAGCGCCGCTGCAGCCGCACCGGACTCGCGTTGCGCGGCAGCTTCTGCAGCTTGATCTGCGCGTCCCAGCGATCGTCGTCGGAGGCATTGCGATCGGCAATGATCTCCTTCAGAGCATCACGCTTCGCGGCATATCGCGCGACGGTCTTCTCGCGCTTTTTCTCGCGCTCGCGCATGGATACCTTGGCCATATCTAGTTCCTGAATGGGAAGTTGAAGGCGCGCAAGAGCGCGAGGCCCTCTTCGTCGGAGCGCGCCGACGTCGTGATGGCGATGTCGAGCCCCCGCACCGTATCGATCTTGTCGTAGTCGATCTCCGGGAAGATGATCTGCTCGGCAACGCCCATCGAATAATTGCCCCGCCCATCGAACGAGCGCGGATTGAGGCCTCGGAAATCCCGCATGCGCGGAATCGCGATGCCGATCAGCCGGTCGATGAACTCGTACATCCGCTCCCGCCGCAGCGTCACCTTGCACCCCACCGGCCAGCCGGCACGGATCTTGAAGGCCGCCTCGGATTTCCTCGCGAGCGTCACGATCGCCTTCTGCCCGGCGATCAGGGTCAGGTCCGAAACGGCGTTGTCCATGATCTTTCGATCGGCCACCGCCTCGCCCACACCCATGTTGAGGGTCACCTTCATCAGTCGGGGCGCCTGCATGGGCGTCCCGTACGAGAACTGCTGTATCAATGCCGGTTGAATCTCTTCCCGGTACTTTGCGCTGAGATCCGTCATTCGTGCATCACTCGTCGTCGATGAGGGCACCGTCCGACTTGAAGTACCGGACGCGCCGTCCTTCCTCCATGCGCACGCCTACCCGGTCCCGCCGGTCGCTCTCCTCATTGTAGATCGCCACGTTCGACACGTGTATCGGAGCCTCCTGATCCACGATGCCACCCGGTTGATTCAACTGTGGGTTGGCGCGCTTGTGCTTCTTCACCATGTTCACGCCGCCAACGACCAATCTGCCGTTGTCGAGCACGCCCAGCACCTCGCCGCGCTTGCCCCGGTCGCGCCCGGCGATCACGATTACCTGGTCTTCCCGCCTGATCTTTCGCATGACCGCGCCTCACAGCACCTCGGGAGCCAGGGAGATGATCCGCATGAAGTTTTCCGTGCGGAGTTCCCTGGTCACCGGCCCGAAGATACGGGTTCCCACCGGCTGCAGCTGTGGCGTCAGCAGCACCGCCGCATTCCGGTCGAACCGGATCACGGAACCGTCCGACCGCCGTACGCCCTTGCGCGTTCGCACGACCACCGCGTCCATCACCTGCCCCTTGCGTACGCGGCCCCGCGGGATGGCCTCCTTGATCGCCACCTTGATCACATCCCCGATGCCCGCGTAGCGGCGCCTGGAACCACCGAGGACCTTGATGCACTGTACGCGCCGCGCACCGCTGTTATCGGCGATGTCGAGCATCGTTTCGGACTGGATCACTTGCCGCTCTCCTGTGCCGGGACGCCTGCGTGAGCTGGCGCGCCGGCGTGAGCTGGCGCGCCGGCGCCGTCCGTATTCCTGCGGTCCACGCTCCGCAGCCGCCATGATTTGTTCTTCGAGATCGGCCTCGATTCCACAATCGTCACGAGGTCGCCGATCCGGCACTCGTTCTGTTCGTCGTGCGCATGGATCCTGGAACGGCGACGCAGGATCTTGCCGTAGACCGGGTGCTTCACGCTGCGTTCGACGAGCACCGTGATCGTCTTGTCCATCCGGTCGGAGACCACCGCGCCCGACAGCGAGCGGGCACCCGGACGGGAAGTCTTGTGCGCGGCCGAGTCACTCACCTGCCTTCTCCCGCATTGCCGTCTTGACCCGGGCGATATCCCGGCGCGTTTCCTTGAGCAGATGGGTCTGCGGCAGATGCTCGCTGCCGCGCTGCATGCGCAGGTTGAACTGCTCCCGCCGCAGGCGGACAAGCTCTTCCTGCAGCTGCTCGCGCTCCATGCCCTTCAGTTCCGATGCCTTCATTTCGCGCAGTTCCCGTCCTTTGCCTCACCGGTCGCCCGTGCTCCGGTCTTCGGCTTCCGCCCTTCCGTTTCCGCCTGGCGCCTTCCACATCCCCGGCTCACATCGCCGAGCGGGTGACCATCGCCGTCGAAAACGGCAGCTTCGCGGATGCCAGTTCGAACGCCCGCCGCGCGACGTCCTCCGGCACCCCTTCCATCTCGTAGAGCACGCGTCCGGGCTTGATCTGGGCGACCCAATACTCCACGGCGCCCTTGCCCTTGCCCTGTCGCACCTCGAGCGGCTTCTTCGTGATCGGCTTGTCCGGAAACACCCGTATCCACACCTTGCCGCCGCGCCGCGCGTGCCGCGTCATGGCCCGCCGCGCCGCCTCGATCTGCCGCGCCGTCAGCCGTCCGCGACCGGTAGCCTTCAGGCCGTACTCGCCGAAGCTGACCTTGTTGCCGCGTTGCGCCAAGCCGCGGTTGCGGCCTTTCTGCTGCTTCCTGAACCGCGTCCTCTTCGGCTGCAACATCCCTCGCGTCCTCGTCCGTATCCCGGCGCGCTAGCGTCTATGCGTCTCGTCCGCGGATTCTTCCCCGGCGATGACCTCGCCCTTGAAGATCCACACCTTGACGCCGATGATCCCGTAGGTGGTCTTGGCCTCGGCGATCGCGTAGTCGATGTCCGCACGCAACGTGTGCAGCGGTACGCGCCCCTGGTGGTAGACCTCGGCCCGCGCGATCTCCGCGCCGCCGAGGCGACCGGCGACGCGCACCTTGATGCCCTTGGCGCCGAGCCGCATGGCGTTCTGGATGACGCGGCGCATCGCGCGGCGAAACTGGACCCGGCGTTCGAGTTGCTGCGCGACATTCTGCGCGACCAGCAACGCGTCGATCTCGGGCTTGCGCACTTCCTCGACGTTGATATGCACCGGGACGCGCATGATCCCGTACAGTTCCGCGCGCAGGCGTTCGACATCCTCGCCCTTCTTGCCGATCACGATGCCCGGCCGCGCCGTATAGATGGTGACCCGCGCCGTTTGCGCCGGGCGCTCGATCTCGATGCGACTGACCGACGCCTGGGCAAGGCGCTTGCGCAGGTAGTCGCGGACCTTGAGGTCGTTCAGGAGATAGTCTGCGTACATCTCCCGCTCGGCGTACCAGACCGAGCGATGGTTGGCCACGATGCCGAGCCGCAGTCCCGTCGGATTGACCTTCTGACCCATGGGTGACCCTTACGCCTGATCGTCCGTCACCGCGACGGTGACGTGACTGTTTCGTTTGAAGATGCGGTCGGCCCGTCCACGGGCGCGCGGGCGAATACGCTTCATCGTGACGCCCTCGTCGACGAAGATTTCGCCGACCCGGAGTTCGTCCACGTCCGCGCCCTCGTTCTCTTCCGCATTCGCGATGGCCGACTCCAGGACCTTGGACACGAGTCCGGCCGCCTTCTGCGGGCTGAACGACAGGATGTCCTGCGCCTCCTCCACCGGCTTGCCACGCACCATGTCCGCGACCAGGCGCGCCTTGTACGGTGAGATCCGCAGCATCTTCGCTTTCGCAACAACTCGCATTCCTGCTGCCTCTAGCGCCTCGCCTTGCGGTCGGCGGCGTGCCCCCGATACGTCCGGGTCGGGGCGAACTCGCCGAGCTTGTGACCGACCATGTCTTCCGTCACGAACACCGGCACATGCTGCCGACCGTTGTGCACGGCAATGGTCAGACCCACCATGTCGGGCGAGATCATCGACCGGCGCGACCAGGTCCGGATCGGTCGCTTGTCACCGCGCTCCTGGGCGGCCGTCACCTTCTTCGCAAGGTGCAGATCCACGAACGGCCCCTTGTGCAACGATCTAGGCATGCTTGACCGCCTCCCGGCTCATATGGAACGAACGCCGTGGGGAATCGGCCGCCGCACCGGAGTGAGGCGTCGTGACGCTAGCACACCAGGCTGTCGGAACGATTCCATCGGCGGCGGCCTCAACGCGACTTCCGCGTGCGCGGTCGCACGATGAGGGCGTCCGTGCGCTTGTTCGTGCGGGTCTTGTGTCCCTTCGTCGGCACGCCCCACGGCGTGACCGGATGGCGCCCGCCGGACGACTTGCCCTCACCGCCACCGTGCGGGTGGTCGACGGGGTTCATGGCGACGCCGCGAACGGTCGGGCGTCGGCCGCGCCAGCGCGCCGCGCCGGCCTTGCCGAGCGAGCGCAGGTTGTGCTCGCTGTTGCCGACCTCGCCCAATGTCGCGCGGCAGTCCACCAGCACGCGGCGCATCTCGCCGGAGCGCAGCCGCAACGTCGCGTAGGATCCTTCTCGCGCCACGAGCTGCGCCGACGCTCCGGCGCTGCGTGCGAGCTGGGCGCCCTTGCCGGGCTTCAGTTCGATGCAGTGAATGACGCTGCCGAGCGGCACGTTGCGCAGCGCGAGCGCGTTGCCCGGGCGGATCGGCGCACTGCTGCCCGACATCAACTCGTCGCCCACGGCGACGCCGCGCGGCGCCACGATGTAGCGACGTTCGCCGTCGAGATATTTCAGGAGCGCCACGTTGGCGCTGCGGTTGGGATCGTACTCGAGCCGTTCGACCACCGCCTTGATGCTGTCCTTGTTGCGTCGGAAGTCGATCTTCCGATAGTGCCGCTTGTGACCGCCGCCCCGGTGGCGCGTGGTGATCCGCCCGTGTGCGTTGCGGCCGCCGGTCTTCGGATTCGGCTCGAGCAGCGGCTTGTACGGTTCGCCGCGATGCAGCGTCGGATCGACGACCTTGACCACGAAACGGCGTCCGGGGGAAGTGGGTCGGGTCTTGACGGCAGGCATCGTCTAGCGCTCCGCGACGAAGTCTATGTCCTGGCCTTCGGCCAGCCGGACGTAGGCCTTCTTCCAGTCCTTCTTGCGCGACACGCCGCGGGCGCCCCGCTTCGCCTTGCCCTTCTGGTTGAGCGTGGCGACGCGCAGCACGGAGACCTCGAAGATGGACTCCACCGCCTCCTTGATCTCGGCCTTCGTCGCGTCCTTCGTCACCTTGAAGGCATATTGATTGTTGGCATCGCCGAGATTCGAGACCTTCTCCGAGACATGCGGCTCGACGAGAACCATGTACCGTCGTTCCGGGTTCACTTGAGCTGCTCCTCGATCGCCCGAACCGCGTCGACGGTGAGCAGTACCTTGTCGTGGTTGAGCAGGCTCACCGGATCGATCGCCGGCACGTCACGGACGTCCACGTGCCGCAGGTTGCGCGCGGCCAGGTAGAGGTTTTCGTCGATCGCCGTAGCGACGATCAGCACGTCTTCAATGCCGCGGGCGGCGAGTTGTGCGGCGAGGGTCTGGGTCTTGGGGGAGTCGACGGAGAAGTCGGAGGTGACGAGCAGGCGGTTCTGGCGAACGAGTTCCGAGAAGATGCAGCGCAACGCGCCGCGGTACATCTTGCGGTTGACCTTCTGCGACCGGTCGCGCGGCTTCGCCGGAAAGGCGCGCCCGCCGCCGCGTCGCAAGGGACTGCGGATGGAGCCGGCGCGCGACCGGCCCGTGCCCTTCTGCCGATACGGCTTGCGGCCACCGCCACGCACCTCCGCGCGCGTCTTCTGCGCGTGCGTACCACTGCGGCCGGCCGCCATGTAGGCGACCACGACCTGGTGCACGAGCGCCTCGTTGAACGCACGCCCAAAGGTGGCATCCGCCAACTCGACGCTTCCGTCGCCGTTTTCCAGGGAGAGTTGCACTTGCCTGCTCTGCTCTTTTCTCGCTGCTCTGCTCTTTCTCGCTGCTCTGCTCTTTCTCGCTGCTCTGCTCTTTCTCGCTGCTCTGCTCTTTCTCGCTGCTCTGCTCTTTCTCGCTGCTCTGCTCTTTCTCGCTGCTCGCTGCTTTTCTCGTCGCTCGCTACGCTGCTGTTTGCCCGCTGCCGCGCTCCGGCCGTCAGGCCGGCGCGTCCGTGCCGGGGGCCTTGACCGCGGGACGAATCGTGACATCGGCGCCGGTCGGTCCCGGCACCGCGCCCTTGATGAGCAGCAGGTTCCGTTCCCCGTCGACACGCACTATCGTGAGGTTCTGGGTCGTGACGCGCTCGTCACCCATGTGACCGGCCATCTTCTTGCCCTTGAAGACCCGGCCCGGAGTCTGGCACTGCCCGATCGAGCCCGGCGCACGGTGCGCCTGGGAGTTGCCGTGGCTCCAGCCCTGGGCGCCGAAGTTCCAGCGCTTGATGTGGCCCGCGAAGCCCTTGCCCTTGGACACTCCGGTCACGTCGACTTTCTGACCTTCCACGAACTGCTCGGCACCGAGTTCCGCGCCGGCTTCGAGGGGCTCCGACGGTGTCCCGGACAGGCGGAATTCCCACAGGCCTCTACCGGCGACCGTCCCCGCCTTGGCGAAGTGACCGGCCATGGGTTTGGAAACCCGGCTCGCCCGCGCGGCGCCCGCCGTCACCTGGATGGCGTCGTAGCCGTCGGATGCGACCGTCTTGACCTGGGTCACCCGATTGGGCTCCACGGCGATGACGGTCACCGGAATCGACACACCTTCCTCGGTGAATACCCGCGTCATGCCGCTCTTCTTTCCCACGACCCCGATGGCCATCTCGTTATCCGTCACTTCCCGGCCGACACGCCCCGCGTGCCGCGCCCTGCATCCCTGCCTTCCAGACCCTGCCCGCCGTCCCTCGCCTCGCAACGACGGGCCTTCCGGGCAGCGGAAAGCAATGGTCAAGAAAACGCCGGCTCGAAAACGGCCGGCGCATTCCCCTAATTCAAACTGATCTGTACCTCTACACCCGCTGCGAGATCGAGCTTCATCAAGGCATCGACGGTCTTCTCCGTCGGCTCGATGATGTCGAGCAGCCGCTTATGCGTGCGAATCTCGTACTGGTCGCGCGCATCCTTGTCGACGTGCGGGGAGATCAGCACGGTGAAGCGTTCCTTGCGGGTCGGCAACGGTATCGGCCCAAGGACCTGCGCACCGGTACGCTTCGCCGTATCGACGATCTCCTCCGTCGATACGTCGATCAACCGATGATCGAACGCTTTCAGGCGTATACGAATACGCTGGCTCTGGACCACGAACTACCTCAAACCTACCCAATTGCCTGTTTTGGCGGTACTTTCGCTCGCTGATTTCGCGAGCACGCACCCGTCACCCCCGGGACAAGGGATCGCGCATTCTACGTTCGCCGTCACCATTACGCAACGACCGTAGCGGCTCTTTTCGGAGCACATCCCGCGCTCCAAAACGCCTATGCGTCGATACGGGTAACGACACCCGCGCCGACGGTGCGACCGCCTTCCCGAATCGCGAAACGCAAGCCCTCGTCCATCGCAATCGGACTGATCAGCGTCACGTCCATGTTCACGTTGTCGCCCGGCATCACCATCTCCACACCCGCCGGCAACTGCACGTTCCCCGTCACGTCGGTCGTGCGAAAATAAAACTGCGGCCGGTACCCTTGGAAGAACGGCGTGTGGCGTCCACCCTCGTCCTTGCTCAGTACGTACACCTCCGCCTCGAAACGCGTGTGCGGCGTGATCGCCCCAGGCGCCGACAGCACCTGACCACGCTCCACTCCGTCACGCTTCGTGCCGCGCAGCAACACGCCAATGTTCTCCCCTGCCCGACCTTCGTCCAGCAGCTTGCGGAACATCTCCACGCCCGTGCACGTCGTCTTGGTCGTCTCCCGGATGCCCACTATCTCCACCTCTTCCCCGACTCGCACCACGCCTCGGTCCACACGACCCGTCACCACCGTGCCACGTCCGGAGATCGAAAATACATCCTCGATCGGCATCAGAAACGGCTGGTCCATCGCACGCTCCGGCTCCGGTATGTAGTCGTCCAGCGCCGCCAGCAACCGCTCGATGCTGCCCGTGCCCTGCTCCGATGCCTCTCCCTCCAGTGCCTTCAACGCACTCCCCGTAATCACCGGCGTGTCGTCGCCCGGAAAGCCGTTGTCGTCCAGCAACTCCCGGACCTCCATCTCCACCAGCTCCAGCAACTCCTCGTCGTCCACCATGTCCGACTTGTTCATGTACACCACGATCCGCGGTACACCCACCTGCCGCGACAGCAGAATGTGCTCCCGCGTCTGCGGCATCGGACCGTCCGCCGCCGACACCACCAGAATCGCTCCGTCCATCTGCGCCGCACCCGTGATCATGTTCTTCACGTAGTCCGCGTGTCCCGGACAGTCCACATGCGCGTAATGCCGAACATCCGACTCGTACTCCACGTGCGCCGTCGCGATCGTGATCCCGCGCGCGCGCTCCTCCGGTGCATTGTCGATCTGGTCAAACTCCCGGATCTCTCCTCCGCGCGCCGCCGCGCAAACCTTCGTCAACGCCGCCGTCAACGTCGTCTTGCCATGGTCAACGTGTCCGATCGTCCCAACGTTCACGTGCGGCTTCGTACGCTCGAATTTCTCCTTGGCCATGTCCGCGAATCTCCTGCTCGTGTTGCTCTGCCGCCGGGGTGGCAAACGCCACCCGGCGGGGTCCAATGCCTGTGTTGTGTCCCGCGGCTCGCGGAACGAACGAACCGAGAGCCCCGCCGCCTCGGCGGACGGGACCCGTCCTCTACCGGCTGACGATCCCCTCGGCGATGTTGCGGGGCACTTCGGCGTACCGCGCGAACTCCATCGTGAACGTCGCGCGGCCCTGTGTCGCCGAGCGCAGATCCGTCGCGTAGCCGAACATCTCCCCCAGGGGAACGTACGCGCGCACGATCTTGCCGGCCGGGTTCTGGTCGAGGCCGTCGATCATGCCCCGACGCCGGTTCAGGTCGCCGACGACCTGGCCCATGTAGTCGCCAGGCGTCACCGCCTCGACCGCGAACACCGGCTCGAGGAGCACCGGCCGCGCGCGCAACGCGCCGTCCCGGAGCGCGTGGGACGCGGCCACCCGGAAGGCCACCTCCGAGGAGTCGACCTCGTGGTAGGAACCGTCGTAGAGGGTCGCTTTGACGCCGATCAGCGGATAACCGGCGACCACGCCATTCGACATCTGTTCCTCGATACCCCGTCGCACGGCGCCGATGTACTCCCGCGGCACGGCGCCACCGGCGACCGCGTCGACGAATTCGAAGCCCGCCGCCTCGCCGGACTCCCCGAACAGCGGCTCGAGGCGCAGCCAGACGTGCCCGTACTGGCCGCGTCCGCCGGTCTGCCGGACGAACTTCCCTTCCACTTCGATGCTGTCGCGAATGGTCTCGCGATAGGCGACCTGTGGCCTGCCCACGTTGGCCTCGACACCGAACTCGCGCTTCATCCGGTCGACGATGATGTCGAGGTGCAACTCGCCCATCCCGGCGATGATCGTCTGCCTCGACTCGGCGTCCAATGTGACGCGGAACGACGGGTCTTCCTGGGCCAGCTTGCCGAGCGCCACGGACATCCTGTCCTGGTCCGCGACGGAACGGGGTTCGACCGCCACGGCGATGACGGGCTCCGGGAAATCCATCCGCTCGAGGGTAATGAGATGGTCCGTGTCACACAGCGTGTCGCCCGTGGTCACGTCCTTCAGCCCGATGGCGGCCGCGATGTCCCCCGCCCGGACTTCCTTGATTTCATTGCGGCTGCTCGAATGCATCTGCACCATGCGCCCGACCCGTTCCCGCCGGCCCCTGACGGAGTTGTAGATCTGGTCGCCGGATGCAAGCACGCCCGAGTACACCCGGAAGAACGTCAGCGTGCCCACGAACGGGTCGGTGGCGATCTTGAAGGCGAGCGCCGCGAACGGCTCGTTGTCGTCGGAAGCGCGCGTCGCGACGCTGTGGTCCTCGAGGGTACCCTCGATCGCCTTGACCTCCGTGGGCGCCGGCAGGAAGTCCACCACCGCGTCCAGCATCGTCTGCACGCCCTTGTTGCGGAACGCCGACCCGCACAGGGCCGGAACGATCTCGTTGTCGAGCGTGCGCCGGCGCAGGCCGCGCCGGATGTCCTCCGGCGAGAGGTGGCCCTCTTCGAGGTAGCGGTTCAACAAGTCCTCCGACGACTCCGCGGCGGCCTCCACCATCTGCTCCCGAAAGGACTCCGCCTCCGCGCGCAGCTCCGGCGGGATGTCGCCCTCGACGAACGTGGTCCCGAGATCCTCGTCGCTCCAGGTGATCGCCTTCATGGAAATGAGATCGATCACGCCGCTGAACCCGTCTTCCGCGCCGATCGGGAGTTGTACCGGAACCGGATGAGAGCCGAGACGTTCGCGAATCTGGCCGACCACGCGGAGGAAATCCGCCCCGACCCGGTCCATCTTGTTGATGAACACGACGCGGGGCACCGCGTACCGATTCGCCTGGCGCCACACGGTCTCCGACTGTGGCTCGACCCCGGACGTGCCGCAGAAGACGACCACAGCACCGTCCAGCACCCGCAGCGACCGCTCCACCTCGATGGTGAAGTCGACGTGACCAGGCGTGTCGATGATGTTGATGCGGTGCTCTTCGAACTGGTTGCTCATGCCGCGCCAGAAACAGGTGGTCGCGGCAGACGTGATCGTGATCCCGCGCTCCTGCTCCTGTTCCATCCAGTCCATCACGGCCGCGCCGTCGTGGACTTCGCCCAGCTTGTGGGACAAACCCGTATAGAACAGCACGCGCTCGGTGGTCGTCGTCTTGCCCGCGTCCACATGGGCGATGATCCCTATGTTGCGATACCGTCCGATAGGGGTACTACGGACCATCGTTACGCTCCTTCCAGCACGCTCCCCGCCGCCTCTGGCGCCGTGGTGCGTCGTATTCCCTGTCCCGCCCGGGACCCTCGTCCCGGGCGACTTGTCCGGCGCGCCCGCGTTTGCGCGCAAGCCGGCCTGCCTGCCTTCCTTCCAATCCCGGCGCTCCCGCTCGCCCGGCGCTCCCGCTCGCCCGACGCCCCCGACACCGGGCTGCCGCCGCATGTGTCGACGGCCACCCATCGGGCTCGGGGAAATTCAGCGACGGTGGAGGCCGTCTCGAGTCCGGGCCCAGAGCCACCCAGCCGGTCGCCCTGTTGGCCGCCCCATGAGAGCGCCGCGCCGGGGCGCAGCGCTCGCTTAGAACCTGTAGTGCGAAAACGCCCTGTTCGCCTCCGCCATACGGTGAGTGTCCTCGCGTTTGCGTACGGCCGTACCGCGGCCCTCGGCGGCGTCGCTCAACTCGCCCGCCAACCGGGCGGCCATCGACTTCTCGCCCCGGCCGCGGGCACTGTCCACCAGCCAGCGCATCGCCAGCGCCTGCCGACGGGAGGTCCGCACCTCTACCGGAACCTGATAGGTAGCGCCACCGACCCGGCGGGACTTCACTTCGACGAACGGCGCGACGGCATCAAGAGCCTTTTCGAACGTCGCGACGGCATCGCCCCGCTGCTCGATCCGCGTCAGCGCCCCATACACGATCCGCTCCGCGACGGCCTTCTTGCCACTGACCATGACGTGGTTGATGAACTTCGCCACCGTCTGGTTGTGATATTTCGGATCCGGGAGGATCTCCCGTTTCGCGACGACTCTTCGCCTTGGCATTCCGTCTGCTCTCCTTCAGGTTCACCTGCCACACCCGGGCAGCCTTACTCGAAACTCCACCGCGTGACGCAGTTCCGCGGGATTCCCTTGACGCTCGCCCTGTTCCGGCCACCCCGCATCCCACGGGTCGGTCGCGGCCAGGACGCCACGCCGTTGTACTACTTCGGCTTCTTGGCCCCGTACTTCGAGCGCGCACCGCGACGGTCGGACACGCCCGACGCGTCGAGTGTGCCCCGTATCGTGTGGTAACGAACCCCGGGCAGGTCCCGCACGCGGCCACCCCGGATGAGCACCACCGAGTGCTCCTGCAGGTTATGGCCCTCGCCGCCGATGTAGGAGTTCACCTCGTAGCCGTTGGTGAGACGTACACGGCACACTTTGCGCAGGGCCGAGTTCGGCTTCTTCGGCGTGGTGGTGTAGACACGCGTGC
The DNA here is from genome assembly GCA_965248075.1 of Candidatus Azotimanducaceae bacterium. GTDB lineage: Bacteria > Pseudomonadota > Gammaproteobacteria > Pseudomonadales > Azotimanducaceae > VXNE01. Next base: position 639,776 of record CBDFIL010000003.1, read on the forward strand.
ACACGCCGCGCTTCTGCGGCGACTTCTGCAACGCCGGCACGATGTTCTTCGTGACCCGCCGTTTGCGCGGCTTGCGTACCAATTGGCTGATCGTAGCCATGCGTTCTCCAGCTTCGTGCGGCAGCGCCCCGTCCCGGGGTACGGCAGCGGTTTGTCCCGCCCGTGAAGGGGCGCGAGATTCTATAGCCCCCCGCGGGGGGCATCAACCATCGTGCAGCGTCAGGTCAGGCGTTACCGCTCGCCGACAGTGCCTCCGACAGCGCCTGTTCCACTTCGTCCGCCGTCGGACCCTGGTCCGCCAGCGTCTCCTCGTCGCGCCGACGCTTGCGATCCTCGTGGTAGGTGAGCCCGGTGCCAGCCGGAATCAACCGCCCGACGACCACGTTCTCCTTCAGCCCGTGCAGCACATCCCGCTTGCCGGTCACCGCGGCCTCCGTCAACACGCGCGTCGTCTCCTGGAACGATGCCGCCGAGATGAAGGATTCGGTCGCCAGCGCCGCCTTGGTGATGCCCAGCAGCAGCCGCTCGAACTCGACGGGGGCAAGGCCCTCCTCGACCAGCCGCTCGTTCTCCTCCCTGACCGCCACGTACTGCACCTGCTCGCCGCGGATGAAGCTGGACCCGCCGGGGCGCTTCACCTCCGCCTTGCGCAGCATCTGCCGCACGATGACCTCGATGTGCTTGTCGTTGATCGTCACGCCCTGCAGGCGGTAGACCTCCTGGATCTCGTTGATGATGAACTTCGCGAGTTCGGCCACGCCCTTCAGACGCAGGATGTCGTGGGGGCTCGGCGGACCTTCCGAAACCACCTCCCCCCGCTCGACGTGCTCGCCGTCGAACACGGAGATCTGCCGCCACTTCGGAATCAGCGTTTCGACCGGGTCGCCGTCGCCGGGCGTGATCACCAGGCGCCGCTTGCCCTTGGTCTCCTTGCCGAAACTGACCGTGCCGGTCGCCTCCGCCAGGATCGCCGGCTCCTTCGGCTTGCGCGCCTCGAAGAGATCCGCCACGCGCGGCATGCCGCCCGTGATGTCGCGGGTCTTCGAGCCTTCCTGGGGGATACGCGCGATGATGTCGCCCACACCGATCTTGTCGTTGTCCTCGATGCTCAGCACCGCGCCCCCCGGCAGCGGATAGCGGGCCGGCATCTCGGTGCCGGCCAGGTGCACGTCGTTTTCGTCCGCGTCCACCAGCCTCAGCTCCGCCCTGAGCTCCTTGCCCGCCGGCGGGCGGTCGTTGACATCGAGCACGCTGATGTTCGTCAGACCCGTCAGCTCGTCGGTCTGCCGGTGAATGGAGACACCGTCTTCCATCTGCTCGAAGACGACCTTGCCGGCCACTTCGGTGATGATCGGGTGGGTGTGCGGATCCCACTGCGCAATCATGCGTCCCGCGTCCACATTGACGCCTTCGCTCACCAGGATCACGGCGCCGTAGGGCAGCTTGTAGCGCTCGCGTTCGCGACCGTGCTCATCGGCGATGGCGATCTCGCCGGAACGCGAGACAGCGATCAGTTCGCCGGACGTGCGCTGTACCGTCTTCAGGTTGTGCAGACGCACCTCGCCGCCGTGCTTGACCTGGATGTTGTCGATGGCCGTCGCCCGGGACGCCGCCCCACCGATGTGGAACGTCTGCATGGTCAACTGCGTGCCCGGCTCGCCGATCGATTGAGCGGCCATGACCCCGACCGCTTCGCCGACATTCACCTCGTGTCCGCGGGCCAGATCCCGACCGTAGCACTTCGCGCACACGCCGTGACGCGTCGCACACGTGATGGGCGAACGCACATGGAGTTCGTCCACGCCCAGGCTGTCGAGCCGCTCCACCCAGTCCTCGTCGAGCATCGTGCCCCCGGGAATGAGCGTTTCGGTCCCGTCGGCGTCCAGCACGTCGCGCGCCGCCACGCGTCCGAGCACGCGCGCGGCGAGCGGTTCGACCACGTCACCACCTTCGATCATGGCGCTCATCAGCAGGCCTGCCTCGGTTCCGCAGTCCCGGTCGGTGACGACGAGGTCCTGTGCCACGTCCACGAGACGCCGCGTCAGGTAACCCGAGGTGGCCGTCTTCAGCGCCGTGTCCGCCAGACCCTTGCGCGCGCCGTGCGTGGAGATGAAGTACTCGTTTACCGTCAGTCCCTCGCGGAAGTTCGCGATGATGGGCGTCTCGATGATGCTGCCGTCCGGACGCGTCATCAGTCCGCGCATGCCGGCGAGTTGCCTGATCTGCGCCGGAGAACCCCGCGCCCCGGAGTCCGAATAGATGTAGACGGAGTTGAACGAGGCCTGCTCCACCAGCACGCCCTCGCGGCTGAGGACGCTTTCCTTCGAAATGCCTTCCATCATCGAACGCGCGACCAGTTCGTTGGCCCGCGACCAGATGTCGACCACCTTGTTGTACTTCTCGCCCTGGGTCACAAGACCGGAGGCGTACTGGGACTCGATCTCCGTCACCTCGAGTTCGGCGTCGGCGATGATGCGCACCTTGTTCTCGGGGATCACGAAGTCGTCCACGCCGATCGAGGCGCCCGACGCCGTGGAATAGTGAAAGCCCGTGTACATGAGTTGGTCCGCGAAGACCACCGTCTCCTTCAGACCCACCCGACGGTAGCAGGCGTTGATGAGGCCCGAGATCGCCTTCTTGTTCATCGGCCGGTTGACGAGGCCGAACGGCAGTTCCGGCGGCACGACCTCATAGAGGATCGCGCGGCCCACCGTGGTCTCCACCATGCACGTTCCGTCGATGTCCGTGACGCGCACGCGAACCTTCGCATGCAGATCGACGGACTTCGTGCCGAACGCGCGGTGAACCTCGGCGAGATTGGCGAACCGCATTCCCTCGCCCTTGGCATTCACCCGCTCGCGGGTCATGTAGTAGAGGCCGAGGACGACGTCCTGGGACGGCACGATGATCGGCTCCCCGCTCGCCGGCGAGAGGATGTTGTTCGTCGACATCATCAACGCCCGCGACTCGAGTTGCGCCTCGAGCGTGAGGGGCACGTGCACGGCCATCTGGTCGCCGTCGAAGTCCGCGTTGTATGCGGCGCAAACGAGGGGGTGCAGCTGGATGGCCTTGCCCTCGATGAGCACGGGCTCGAACGCCTGGATACCCAGGCGATGGAGCGTCGGGGCGCGGTTGAGGAGCACCGGATGCTCGCGAATGACCTCCGCGAGGATGTCCCAGACCTCCGGCGTCTCGCGCTCCACCATCTTCTTGGCGGCCTTGATGGTCGTTGCCAGACCCCGCGCCTCGAGCTTGCCGAAGATGAAGGGCTTGAAGAGTTCCAGCGCCATCTTCTTCGGCAACCCGCATTCGTGCAGCCGCAGCGTCGGGCCGACCACGATCACGGAGCGACCGGAGTAGTCCACGCGCTTGCCGAGGAGATTCTGGCGGAAACGCCCCTGCTTGCCCTTGATCATGTCCGCGAGCGACTTCAGGGGGCGCCGGTTGGAGCCCGTGATGGCGCGTCCTCGGCGGCCGTTGTCGAGCAGCGCATCCACCGACTCCTGCAGCATGCGTTTCTCGTTGCGCACGATGATGTCGGGCGCGCTGAGGTCCAGCAGGCGCTTCAGGCGGTTGTTCCGGTTGATGACGCGGCGGTACAGGTCATTCAGGTCCGAGGTGGCGAAGCGGCCCCCGTCGAGCGGCACGAGCGGCCGCAGATCGGGCGGCAGCACCGGCAGCACCGTCAGCACCATCCACTCCGGGCGGTTGCCGGAGTTGACGAACGCCTCCATGAGCTTCAGCCGGCGCGACAGCTTCTTGATCTTCGTTTCGGAATTCGTCGCCGGAATCGCCTCACGCAGAACGGCGATCTCGCCCTGCAGGTCGAGATTGATCAGCAGTTGCTGGACGGCTTCCGCACCCATCTTCGCGGTGAACTCGTCGCCGTGCTCCTCGAGCTTGCCGTAGTACTCCTCGTCCGTCAGCAGCTGACCCGCTTCGAGGTCCGTCAGTCCGGGATCGATGACGACGTACGACTCGAAGTACAGCACCCGCTCGATCTCCCGCAACGTCATGTCGAGGAGCAGGCCGATGCGGGAAGGCAGCGACTTCAGAAACCAGATGTGCGCCGTCGGACTCGCGAGCTCTATGTGCCCCATGCGCTCCCGACGCACCTTGGCAAGCGTCACCTCGACGCCGCACTTCTCGCAGATGACACCCCGGTGCTTGAGCCGCTTGTACTTGCCGCACAGGCATTCGTAGTCCTTGATGGGACCGAAGATGCGCGCGCAGAACAGGCCGTCGCGCTCCGGCTTGAAGGTCCGGTAGTTGATCGTCTCGGGTTTCTTCACCTCGCCAAACGACCAGGAGCGGATCTTCTCCGGTGCCGCCAGACCTATGCGCAGGGCATCGAACTCCTCGATCTCGCTCTGCGCCTTCATCAGGTTCAACAGGTCTCTCATCTCGTTATCTCTTCTCTACCTGGCCCGTCTTTAGTGTCTCTTTGCGTCGTCCGTTCGCCGTCCGTCAGCCACCTCGGTCAATCGCGCCGAGTTGCGCAGCAACTCGAACGCGTCGCCAAAGGCGACGCGCGCACGCTCAGTCGCTCTCCAACTCAATGTCGATGCCGAGCGAGCGGATCTCCTTCACCAGCACGTTGAAGGACTCCGGCATGCCGGGCTCCATGAGGAAGTTACCGTCCACGATGTTCTTGTACATCTTGGTCCTTCCTCCCACGTCGTCGGACTTGACCGTCAGCATCTCCTGCAGCGTGTACGCCGCGCCGTACGCCTCGAGGGCCCAGACCTCCATCTCGCCGAAGCGCTGGCCGCCGAACTGGGCCTTGCCGCCCAGCGGTTGCTGGGTGACGAGGCTGTACGAGCCCGTGGAGCGGGCATGCATCTTGTCGTCCACAAGGTGGTTGAGTTTCAGCATGTACATGTAGCCGACGGTCACGGGCCGATCGAACTGCTCGCCCGAACGCCCGTCGTACAACACGCTCTGGCCGCTCTCGGGCAGGTCGGCGAGCGTGAGGAGTCGCTTGATGTCCTCCTCTTTCGCACCGTCGAACACCGGGGTCGCGATGGGCAGGCCCTCGACGAGGTTGCCCGCCAGTTCGCGCACCTCGCGGTCGTCGAGGGTGTCGAAGTCCACGCTCCTGCCGTCGAGACCGTTGTAGATACCGTCGAGATACGCGCGCAGATCCGCGACCGCGGTCTGCGCCTCGAGCAATCGGCCGATCTTCACGCCGATACCCTTCGCGGCCCATCCGAGGTGCGTCTCGAGAACCTGCCCGACGTTCATCCGGGACGGCACCCCGAGCGGGTTCAGCACGATATCGATCGGCTCGCCATCGTCGTCGAACGGCATGTCCTCGACCGGCATGATCACGGAGATCACGCCCTTGTTGCCGTGCCGTCCGGCCATCTTGTCGCCCGGCTGAATACGCCGCTTGATCGCCAGGTAGACCTTGACGATCTTCAGGACGCCCGGGGCCATCTCGTCTCCGGACTTGATCTTGTCGTGCTTGTCCAGATACTTGGCCTCAAGGTCTTCCTTGCCCTTGCGGAGCAGCGCCTCGGCCTTTTCGAGCTGCTCGTTGAGCGTCTCGTCCGCCATGCGGATGCCGAACCAGTCATCCTTCCGCAGGCTCGCCAGGTACGCCGCTTCGAGCATGCCGCCGTCCGACTTGCCCGGCGCCCGCGAGGCCATCTTGCCCGTGAGGGCGCTGGCCAGACGCTCGAACATGGCGGCCTCGACGATGCGGTACTCGTCGTCGAGGTCCTTGCGGATGCCGGCGAGTTCTGCCGTTTCCAGGTCCGTGGCGCGTTGGTCCTTCTCGACTCCGTCCCGGGTGAACACCCGTACGTCGATGATCGTACCCTTGACGCCGGTCGGCACGCGCAGGGACGTGTCCTTCACGTCCGACGCCTTCTCGCCGAAGATGGCCCGCAGGAGCTTCTCCTCCGGCGTCAGCTGCGTTTCGCCCTTGGGCGTCACCTTGCCGACGAGAATGTCGCCGGTGACGACTTCCGCGCCGATGTAGACGATCCCGGACTCGTCGAGCTTGCCGAGGGCGGACTCGCCGACATTCGGGATGTCGCAGGTGATCTCCTCCGGCCCGAGCTTCGTATCGCGGGCGATGCAGGTCAGCTCCTGGATGTGGATGCTCGTGAAGCGGTCTTCCGCCACCACGCGCTCCGAGATCAGGATGGAGTCCTCGAAGTTGTAGCCGTTCCAGGGCATGAACGCGATGCGCATGTTCTGGCCGAGGGCCAGCTCACCCATGTCGATCGAGGGGCCGTCCGCGAGGATGTCGCCCTGACCGACCGTATCGCCCTTGCGCACGAGCGGCGTCTGGTTGATGCAGGTGTTCTGATTGGAGCGCGTGAACTTCGTCAGGTTGTAGATGTCGACGCCCGCCTCGCCGAGTTCCGTCTCGTCGTCCGCCACCCGAACGATGATGCGGCCGGCATCGACGCTGTCGACGACGCCGCCCCGCTCCGCGATCACGCAGACCCCGGAGTCGCGCGCGACGTGCGCTTCCATGCCCGTGCCCACCAACGGTTTCTCTGCCCGGATCGTCGGCACGGCCTGGCGCTGCATGTTCGAGCCCATCAGAGCCCGGTTGGCGTCGTCGTGCTCGAGGAAGGGAATCAGCGCGGCGGACACCGACACGACCTGCTTGGGCGACACGTCCATGTAAGAGACGTTCGCCGCGGTCGTCTTGGTGAACTCGTTCTGATGTCGCACATCGACCAGCTCACCCTCGAGGCGTCCGTCGTCGCTGACCCGCGAGTTCGCCTGCGCGATCACGTACTCCGCCTCGTCGATCGCCGACAGATACTCGATCTCGTCGGTCACCTGCCCGTCCTGAACCCGCCGGTAGGGCGTTTCCAGGAAGCCGTAGTCGTTGGTGCGCGCATAGGTCGCCAGGCGATTGATCAGGCCGATATTCGGACCTTCCGGCGTTTCCACGGGACAGACCCGTCCATAGTGGGTCGGGTGCACGTCCCGCACCTCGAATCCCGCGCGCTCGCGGGTCAGTCCGCCCGGGCCCAGCGCGGAAACGGTGCGCTTGTTGGTGACCTCGGAGAGCGGATTGTGCTGATCCATGAACTGCGACAGCTGACTGGAGCCGAAGAACTCCTTGATCGCCGCCGCGACGGGCTTCGCGTTGATCATGTCCTGCGGCATCAGCCCTTCCGACTCGGCCAGGGACAGCCGTTCCTTGACCGCCCGCTCCACCCGGATGAGGCCGACACGGAAGGCGTTCTCCGCCATCTCGCCCACGGAACGGACGCGCCGGTTGCCAAGGTGGTCGATGTCGTCGACGGACCCCTTGCCATTGCGGATCTCGATCAGCGTGCGCAGCACGTCGATGATGTCCTCGTCCGCAAGTGTTCCGCTGCCCTCGATCTTGTCGCGTCCGAGACGGCGGTTGAATTTCATCCGCCCCACCACCGACAGGTCGTAGCGTTCCGCCGAGAAGAAGAGGTTGTTGAACAGGTTCTCGGCCGCTTCCTTCGTCGGCGGTTCCCCCGGTCGCATCATCCGGTAGATCTCCACGAGCGCCTCGAGACGGTTGCGCGTGATGTCGCTGTCGAGCGTGTCCGCCAGGTAGGGGCCGCAGTCGAGATCGTTGGTGTAGATCGTCTCGATGACCTTGACCCCTGCCTCGAGGAGCTGGTCGAGGACTTCGTCGGTGATCTTCGAATTGCACGACACGATGATCTCGCCGGTTTGCGGGTCGACCATTTCCCGGGCTACCACACGCCCGACCACGTACTCCCGCGGCACATCGAGGCGCTTGAGCCTCGACCGCTCGAGCATGCGCACATGGCGCGCGGTGATACGTCGGCCCGCTTCGACGATGACATTGCGGCTGCGGTCGACGATGTCGAACGTGGCGGACTCACCGCGCATGCGTTCCGGCACCAGGTCCATCGACAGGCCGTCCTTCTTGACGTGGAAGACGTTCTTGTCGAAGAACAGGTCGAGGATCTCCTCGGCGCTGTAGTCGAGCGCGCGCAGCATGACGGTCGCCGGCAACTTGCGCCGCCGGTCGATCCGCACGTACACGAGATCCTTCGGGTCGAACTCGAAGTCGAGCCACGAGCCCCGGTAGGGAATGACCCGGGCCGAATAGAGCAGCTTGCCGGAGGAGTGCGTCTTGCCCTTGTCGTGGTCGAAGAAGACGCCCGGCGAACGGTGGAGCTGCGAGACCACCACGCGTTCGGTACCGTTGACGACGAACGTGCCGTTGTCGGTCATGAGCGGTATCTCGCCCATGTAGACTTCCTGTTCCTTCACGTCCTTGACGGCTTTGCTGGACGACTCCCGGTCGTAGATGATCAGTCGTACCTTGACGCGCAGGGGGGCGGCGTAGTTCACGCCGCGAGAGACGCTCTCCTTGACATCGAAGGGCGCTTCGCCGAGCCGGTAGTCCACGTACTCGAGCGCGGCGTTCCCCGAATAACTCACGATGGGGAAGACCGACCGAAAGGCCGCGTGCAGTCCGGCGTCGCGCCGCTTGCGGGCCTTCAAGTCGAGTTGCAGGAACTTGCCGTAGGACTCCAACTGGATGGAGAGAAGGTGTGGGAGTTCCATGATCTCCGACAACCGACCGAAGTCCTTTCGGATCCGCTTCTTCTCAGTGAAGCTGTAGGCCATTCGAGTCTCCATTTATTGCGGCGACAGAACGCCCGCGCCCGGCTTGCTGGAGCCGGGCGGGGCAATCAGGGGTCTGGGGCGAGCCAAGGCGTCTTCAGCTCGCGTCCGCGAGGGGGCGTCCCGCACGCGCGGGAACACGGCCCATAGAGCCGCGGTTACGCGATATCGCTTGCGCCGGCGCCGCCTCGGGAACCGCCGCCCACCTCGTCAGGGGCGACGCTATCTTGCACACACGGTTGCACACACGCGATGTCGTCGCGCGTGACGCCGTCACTTCACTTCCACGGTTGCGCCAGCGTCTTCCAACTGCGTCTTGATGTCCTCCGCTTCATCCTTGCCGACGCCCTTCTTGACAGGGTTCGGGGCCTCGTCGACGAGCGCCTTCGCCTCCTTCAGGCCGAGGCCCGTGATGGCACGCACCGCCTTGATGACGCCCACCTTCTTCTCCCCGAAGCTGGCGAGAATGACGTCGAACTCGGTCTGCTCCTCCACCGCCGCGGCACCGCCGTTGTCAGCGGCCACCGGAGCCACGGCGACCGCGGCCGCAGCCGAGACACCGAACTTCTCTTCCATCGCCGAAACGAGGTCGACCACTTCCATCACGCTCATCTCCGCGATGGCGTTCAGAATGTCATCTTGCGATAAAGCCATTTCCTTCCTTCTCCCTTGCGGTCGCGAGCGACCTCAATCATGTCGAAACCAGAGCGCCGCGACGCGTCGTCCAGCACCGTTTCGGGACTCCCGTGTGCGGGTCAGCGCACTAGTCCCCGTCCTCGTCCTCGTCCGGACCCGTCTGCCTGGCGTCGCGCACGGCCGCCAGGGTTCGAACCAGCTTGGCAGGCACCTCGGAGAGCGTGCGTACGAGCTTGCCCACCGGAGCGGTCATCACGCTCATCAACAGCGCGCGTGCCTCGTCGAGCGTCGGCAGCGCCGCCACCTGCGCCAGCGCGTCCGGCTCAAGGAGCTTGCCGCCCAGGCTGAGCGCCTTCACCTCGAGCGCGTCGTACTCCGCAACGTACTGCCGCATGAGCCGCGCCGCGAGGCCCGGATCCTCCGACGCGTCGGAAAAGGCCAGGATCGTCGGCCCGACGAAGGTCTCGCCGAGGCGTTCGTGCTCCGTGCCCACCAGCGCCCGGCGCGCCAGCGTGTTCCTGACGACGCGCAACTGGACGCCGTTCGCGCGCGCCGCAGCGCGCAATCCGGTCATCTGGGCCACCGTGAGGCCACGATAGTCTGCGGCAACCGCTGCGAAGGCGGCATTCGCCGCTTCGTTGACCTCGGCGACGATCTCCTGTTTCCGCTCAAGTCGCAGCGCCATGCCGTCACACCTCCAGGGACGTCTGGTCGATCGGAATCCCCGGCCCCATGGTCGTGGACAGGGTGACCTTTTTCAGATAGTGGCCCTTGGCCGACGCGGGCTTCGCCTTATTCAGGTCGGCGAGCAACGCTTCGACGTTTTCCCGGATCTGCCGTGGCTCGAACCCGACCTTGCCGACGCGCCCATGGATGATGCCGGCCCGGTCGGTCCGAAACTGCACCTGCCCCGCCTTCGCATCGCGCACCGCGGACTCGACGTCGGCCGTCACGGTCCCGGTCTTGGGATTCGGCATCATGCCCCGAGGGCCCAGGATTCTGCCGAGCGGGCCGACGACCCGCATGGCGTCCGGCGTTGCGATGACGACATCGAAGTTCAGTTCGCCCGCCTTGACCTGCTCGGCGAGATCCTCGAAACCCACCACGTCCGCACCGGCGCCCGACGCCTTCTCGGCGTTCTCGCCCTGTGCGAATACGGCGACCCGCACTTCCTTGCCGGACCCATGCGGCAGAGTGGTCGCCCCACGCACCACCTGGTCGGATTTGCGCGGGTCCACGCCGAGGTTCACGGACACGTCCACGGCCTCGCCGAACTTTGTCTTCGACACATCCGCGAGGATGCCGACCGCTTCCTCGACCGCATAGACCTTGTGCGGTTCGACCTTCTCCGCGATTGCACGCATGCGCTTGCTCTTGGCGGTCATCACACTACCCCATCCACTTCGATGCCCGCGCTGCGGGCGCTTCCGGCTATCGTGCGCACGGCGGCGTCCATGTCGGCCGCCGTCAGGTCCGGATCCTTCATCTTCGCGATCTCCTCGAGTTGCGCCCGGGTCACCCGGCTCCCCACCTTGACGGTATTCGGCGTGGCACTGCCTTTCGGCACCGCCGCGGCCTTGCGCAGCAGGACCGAGGCCGGCGGCGTCTTGGTGACGAACGAGAAGGTCCGATCCGCGTAGACCGTGATCACCACCGGGATCGGAATGCCCGGTTCGTCGCCCTGCGTCTGCGCATTGAACGCCTTGCAGAAGTCCATGATGTTCACGCCGTGCTGGCCGAGCGCCGGCCCCACCGGAGGACTCGGGTTCGCCTGGCCCGCGGGGACCTGCAGCTTGACGAACGCTTCGACTTTCTTCGCCACTGTTTATTACCTGTCCTACCTGTCCTACCTGTCCTACCTGCCTACCTGCCTTGCCCGCCTACCTGCCCTGACCTAACTGCCTGCCCGGGTGCCTGCTCTGCCGGCCCGCGGTGCCGTTCCGTCGGCGTCCGTCAGAGCAAGCTCCTGGCGCCGCCAAACTCCTCGCTTGCGCTCGGTGTCTGGCCCCAACCCCCACCTCCCTATGGCCTTGCGTCGAAAAACGTCACTACCGTTCCGTTCTACGACGCAAGCCCCTAGCCTTTTTCCACCTGGGAGAAATCGAGTTCCACGGGTGTCGATCTACCGAAGATGGTCACGGCCACGACGAGGCGGCTCTTCTCGTAGTTCACTTCCTCGACCTCGCCGCTGAAGTCGTTGAACGGGCCGTCGACGACCCGTACGACCTCACCGGCTTCGAACAGCGTCTTCGGTGTCGCCGTTTCGCTCCCCGAACGCACGCGATCGAGGATGGCGTTGGCCTCCGCGTCGGACAGGGGCGCCGGGTGGTCGGCCTTGCCGCCGATGAAGCCCATGACGCGCGGCGTCTGCTTGACCAGATGCCAAGTGTCGTCGTTGAGGTGCATCTGCACCAGCACGTAGCCGGGGAAGAACTTGCGCTCGCTGCGCCGTTTTTGACCGGCCCGCATTTCCACGACCTCTTCGGTCGGCACGAGCACCTCTCCGAAGGCGTCGCCATGATCGGAGAGATCGATGCGCTCGCGCAACGCCCGGGCCACGTTCTTCTCGAAGCCCGAGTAGGCGTGCACGACGTACCAGCGCTTGCTGTCCAACACCGCCTGCGTAGCGTCCACCGTATCGCTCATGCCTGTCTCCGCTCCACTTTGCCGTCAGCCCCGATCACGGGTCAGCCAATGACGGACGAAACCAGCCAACTCAGCAGCGAGTCCAGTCCCCACAGGATCAACGCGAACACGAGCACCAGCGCTACCACGATGAACGTGGTCTGCGTGGTGACCTGCCGTGTCGGCCAGACCACGCGCCGGATTTCGCGACGCGCCTCCCTGGCCAGATCCCACAACGCCTGCCCCCGCTCCGTCTGCAGGGCAACGAAGCCCGCGACGCCCGCGAGGACGACGAGCGCCAGCACGCGGCTGAGCAGCGACTGCTCCTGGAAGTACCAATTCCCGAAAACGCCCGCCCCGACCAACGCGAACACGACCAGCCATTTCAGGTGATCGAGTGCCGGGTGCGGTTGACTGCCACCCGTTTTCGTGTCGACGCGCGTGTTCAAGGTCCGTATCCGTCGCCGCGTTTGTGCAATGTTCCCGCCCGATGCGGGCCTGCCGAAGTCCACGGCACGCATCTGTTACGCCACCGGCGAAGCCGGGGCTGGCAGGCCAGGAGGGAATCGAACCCCCAACCTGTGGTTTTGGAGACCACTGCTCTGCCAAATTGAGCTACTGGCCTGTGTCCCTGTCGAAAAAGCGATCTCGCGTCCGGATGCCGCCGCTATGCGTCGATACGGGTAACGACACCCGCGCCGACGGTGCGACCGCCTTCCCGAATCGCGAAACGCAAGCCCTCGTCCATCGCAATCGGACTGATCAGCGTCACGTCCATGTTCACGTTGTCGCCCGGCATCACCATCTCCACACCCGCCGGCAACTGCACGTTCCCCGTCACGTCGGTCGTGCGAAAATAAAACTGCGGCCGGTACCCTTGGAAGAACGGCGTGTGGCGTCCACCCTCGTCCTTGCTCAGTACGTACACCTCCGCCTCGAAACGCGTGTGCGGCGTGATCGCCCCAGGCGCCGACAGCACCTGACCACGCTCCACTCCGTCACGCTTCGTGCCGCGCAGCAACACGCCAATGTTCTCCCCTGCCCGACCTTCGTCCAGCAGCTTGCGGAACATCTCCACGCCCGTGCACGTCGTCTTGGTCGTCTCCCGGATGCCCACTATCTCCACCTCTTCCCCGACTCGCACCACGCCTCGGTCCACACGACCCGTCACCACCGTGCCACGTCCGGAGATCGAAAATACATCCTCGATCGGCATCAGAAACGGCTGGTCCATCGCACGCTCCGGCTCCGGTATGTAGTCGTCCAGCGCCGCCAGCAACCGCTCGATGCTGCCCGTGCCCTGCTCCGATGCCTCTCCCTCCAGTGCCTTCAACGCACTCCCCGTAATCACCGGCGTGTCGTCGCCCGGAAAGCCGTTGTCGTCCAGCAACTCCCGGACCTCCATCTCCACCAGCTCCAGCAACTCCTCGTCGTCCACCATGTCCGACTTGTTCATGTACACCACGATCCGCGGTACACCCACCTGCCGCGACAGCAGAATGTGCTCCCGCGTCTGCGGCATCGGACCGTCCGCCGCCGACACCACCAGAATCGCTCCGTCCATCTGCGCCGCACCCGTGATCATGTTCTTCACGTAGTCCGCGTGTCCCGGACAGTCCACATGCGCGTAATGCCGAACATCCGACTCGTACTCCACGTGCGCCGTCGCGATCGTGATCCCGCGCGCGCGCTCCTCCGGTGCATTGTCGATCTGGTCAAACTCCCGGATCTCTCCTCCGCGCGCCGCCGCGCAAACCTTCGTCAACGCCGCCGTCAACGTCGTCTTGCCATGGTCAACGTGTCCGATCGTCCCAACGTTCACGTGCGGCTTCGTACGCTCGAATTTCTCCTTGGCCACCTGCTGCCTCTCCTTACTCGGTGTCGTTAGCGTCTCAAGTGCGTCGTCGCCGTCAGCGGTCGTTCCGCAACGCCGAATCCCGGCCCGGTTGCGCGCGGGAGGGTTTCCCGCGGTCTTGCTCACACTTGGTGCTCACAATCGGGTTCGAACCGATGACCTCGTCCTTACCAAGGACGCGCTCTGCCGACTGAGCTATGTGAGCGTTCGTTTGCATTCCTCATGCGAGGGGGCTGCCCCTCGTGCACCCCGATACGAGGTTCTTCCATTCGCGTCCATTCGCGTCGGCTCCCCGGTATCGCATGGAGCGGGTAGCGGGGATTGAACCCGCGCCATCAGCTTGGAAGGCTGAGGTTCTACCACTGAACTATACCCGCCGGTTCACCCGCCGGTTCGACGGCAACCCGCCTCGTCACGCCCTGGCCGTGGGCACGGGTTCGCCCGCGTGGCTCGAAAACGCCCCGTTCGAACCCTGTCCCGAAACAGCCGCTCGGCCCGCGCGAACGGGCGGTGGTGGAGGGGGTAGGATTCGAACCTACGAAGGCTGAGCCATCAGATTTACAGTCTGGTCCCTTTGGCCACTCGGGAACCCCTCCGGGAATCCAACACAAAAGGCGCGAAATTGTGCGCTTCCGCAGGCCGCGTGTCAACGACATACAGCCTCGCGACCCTGCCGCCCAGGCGCCTCTGCCGCCCGCTGGCAGCGTGCGCAAACGGAACGGGAAACGACCTGCTGCGCCGACCCGATCAAGCTGCACCCGCCAGCCTCGGAGCGCTTCTGGTGCCGCCACAAGGAATCGAACCCTGGACCTTCTCATTACAAGTGAGCTGCTCTACCGACTGAGCTACGGCGGCCGCACGACTTCTCAAGCCCGCTCGAAGATGGGCCGATTCTAGTGGATAGCGCCCGTGGCGGCAAACCTGTTCCCTTCCGGCAGGCCCTTCCACCCGCGCACGGTAGCGGCCGTTCGCGGGGTCCCGCCCGGCGGGTCAGCGACTGGCCGCGTCGAACCGCAGCGGCGCTGCCGGGCCGGCTCCCTGCACGCGCAGCGCGACGTCGCAGGGGGATCGAGGAAAACCGGTGACTCCACCGAGCGCGCCCCCGTCCGAGAGGATCACGTAGACGGAGTGTGCCCGTTCGAGCGTCTTCTGCCGGGCCGGGTAGCCGAGTTCGACGACCCGTGCCAGCAACGCCCCCGCGGGCTCCGGCTCGGAGAACACCCCTACCGTCACCGCGTTCTCCAGGGCGCCTTCGGCCACCACGTAGCCGTCGATGGACTGGCCCTGCAGTTCGCGCAGGGTGCGGCGGGCCGCATCCCGCGAAGCTGCTGCTTCTATATGAACCATGTAGTCCGGCCGGCCCTGCACACGCCCTTCGCGGACCTCCGCCCGCTCGCCCGTCGCTTCCACGCGCGCCGCGAGAGCCAGGGCGTCACGCAACCCATCGACGGGGCCGGCCACCATGCATTCGCCCCATCCGCCAGCCGGGTGCGGCGACCCCGTCCGCGCCGGCACGGTCCCGGGGCGAGCGGCCGTGACCGACGCCTCGCCGGGCAGCGGGATCGTCGGGACGTCGAGGGCCGGCAGACGGACCACGGCCGGCGCCGGTACCCCCCGCGCCATCAAGCCCGCGCACGCCGCGAGGTTCGCCGCCAGCAACGCCCAGCAGACGTACCCGAACATCCGCTCGGTCGGCAACGAATGGTGCTCCACCAGCTTCAGGGCAATGCCAAGCCGAGGCCATCGAGCACGAGATCCGGCTCGACGCGCGGTGCGAAGGAGAGCCGCCCGGCAACGAGTTCGGCATCGCCGCCGGTGAGAAAGACCTGCGGCGGGCTGGCGCAGTCGCGCGCGAAACGGGCAACGGACGCCTCGAGAAAATCCAGGAGCATCGCGGTTGCGCCGCGACGCACCGCCTGGGCCGTGTTACGCCCGGGCGGCAGTTCCGGGGCCAGGTCCCCTGCCACGCGCACCCCAGCCGTGTCGCGCGCCAGGGCCGCGGCCATCAAACCGAGGCCCGGCACGATGTAGCCACCGAGGTGGTGTCCATCCGCGGTGACGAAATCCAGGGTCGCAGCCGTGCCAAGATCCACCACGGCGACGGGCTGCCGCACGGCGTCCCACGCGGCAACGAGGGCCAGCCAGCGATCGACGCCGAGCAGCGACGGAGTGTCGTAGCCGCAGGTGACGCCTGCCAGCAGAGCTGCCGTCGCGGCGAATTCGACGGGAACGCCATAGGCCGTCTCAAAGCGCTCGGCGACCTCCCGACGACCGCCCGCCACGCACGCGATGCGGACCCGCCGCGGACACACCGGCAGGGCCGGCGTATCGATCCCCGCCGAAGCTCCTTGCGCGGCACCCAAACGCCACTTCGTACGCGTGTTGCCGATATCGACATCGAGCACGTCGGAATCCGGCGATCGTGTCACCCCCGCAGCGATACCTCACCCCCGTTGAACTCGCGCACCCCGGACGGCGTGTCCAGCCGCAACGCCCCGTCGAACCCGACGCCCGCCACGACCCCCGTGACCGATTCCGAGCCCGCGAGGACCCGCACCGGCTTGCCGTGGAAGCGGTGCAACGCATCGTATCGCGGCTTGATGGCCTCGAATCCGTCCCGTTCGAAGCGTCTGCAGATCTCGAACACCGCGTCGATCACCCGTCCCGCGAGAGCATTGCGCGACACGCCCGGGACCTGTTCCGTCACATCGGCCACATCCTGATCCACCAACGCCGCTACCGTCGCGCCCCCGCCTACGTTGACGCCTATGCCGATGACGACTTCCGGCGGTTCGGCGGCCCGCGGCAGTTCGATGAGAATGCCGCACAGCTTGCGGCCGGCAAGCAACACGTCATTCGGCCACTTGAGGGCAACCCCGGCCACGCCGGCGGCCTCCAGGGCGTTGGCGACCGCGACGCCCGTCGCCAGGCTCACCGCGCCGATCTCCTTGAGGCTCCCGTCGATGCGAATCCCGATCGAGAGCGCCAGGTTGCGGGCGAACGGACTCCTCCAGTCCCGTCCGCGGCGTCCTCGTCCCGCTGTCTGCACCTCGGCGATCAGCACCGTCCCGTCGACGGAAGCCGTCAGCGCGCGGCGCACGAGTTCCGAATTGGTGGAGTCGATGTGCGCCCGGACGCCGAGGTCGCCGAGCCACGCGTTCGTGCCCGCGCCGAGGTGCTCGCGGATGCGTCGGGCGGCGAGTAACTCGACGGCGGCGTCGAGGGTCGCCCGGCCCGCGTGAACCCGGACGCCGAGGGTTGCCAACTGCCGATGCGCGGCCGCATCCAGCAAGTGGACATCCGCTTCGCGCCGGAGGGCAAGTTCGTCGAAAACCGTCCCGAGATCCATCGTTCCATCATCGCCACAATGGGTGCGTGGCGTCACCTCCCGCCGGACGCGCCGACATCGGTCGCCAGGGGGGCTTGCGCCGTCGCAGTCTCGTGCCAGCGAAACGGCCCGTCCGTCACACACGCCCGGCACCACCAGACCCGACACTGCCGTCCGTGCCGCCCCCGTTTTGGCACGCCCGCTCGCCATCGCGTAGGCTAAAGAAAAAGCAAGGGAAAGTCCCAGATGTCGCTCATCGCCTGGTCATGGTTGTTTCTTGTCATCTACATCGGCGGCATGCTCGCACTCGGGGTGGTTGGCCAACGCCGCATCAAGCATGCGGACGATTTCGCAACGGCCCGCGGCTCCTATGGGCCCGTCTTCCTGGCCCTCGCCTTCGCTGCGACGACCGCAAGCGGAGCGACCTTCCTCGGCGGTCCGGGGCTCGCCTATGAGTGGCGGCTCCTATGGGCCCGTCTTCCTGGCCCTCGCCTTCGCTGCGACGACCGCAAGCGGAGCGACCTTCCTCGGCGGTCCGGGGCTCGCCTATGAGTGGGGATTGCCTTCCGTGTGGGGCAACTTCCTCTATCCCATCGGGGTGTACTTCGGGGTGCTCATCTCGATGCGGCTCATCGCCACGGCCGGCAACCGCTTCGGCAACCGCTCCATTCCCGAGTACCTCGGCGATCGATACGGGTCAGAGGGGATACGTGTCCTGGTTTCGATCTTCTCCCTCGTCCTCTTCTTCTACCTGGCGGGGCAACTGGTTTCCGGACTCGTCATGTTCGAGACCATGCTGGGGCTGCCGCCCATCTGGGCGCTCATCATCACCACCACGGTGCTGCTCATCTACGTGTCCCTCGGCGGCGCGCATGCCGACATCCTGACCGACGGCGTGCAGGGTTTCATGATGCTCGGGCTCGCCGTCGTCGTGATCCTGCTGTTTCTGTTCGGCGTCGGCCTCGACGGCGGCCTGACCGGGATTGTCGACCGCCTGGGCGAGCAGGACGCAAACCTCGTCGGACCCCTCAATCCGGACACCGCGCTCTACCACTCCTGGTGGGCCATCATCGCGGTGCTCTTCGCCCACATCCCCCTCGGTCTGCTGCCCCACCTCGGCAACAAGCTGTGGGCCCTGCGCGACACCTCCCAACAGAAAACCTTCATCAAGCTCGCGTTCGTCTTCGGGCTGACGCTCGGAATGATGGGACTCGGCGGCCTGCTGGCGCGCGCGCTGCTGGGAGACGCGCTCTACGCGGAAGGGAGCAGCCCCAACGCGGCATTGCCGTTGCTGTTCATCGAGCTGTTCCCGACCTGGCTCGCCGCCCTGATCGGCATCGGCATTCTCGCCGCGATCATGTCCACCGCCGACGGCCTGGTGGTGTCCTCTTCGCAGATCATCGCCAACGACCTGTACCGGCGCAGCATCGCGCCTCGCCTGACGAAGGTGCCCGACGAGGCGACCCTGGACCGGCAGGTACTCCGCATCAGCCGCATCAGCACGGTATTCGTGCTGTTGATCTGCATGGGCCTGGCATGGGCGCTCATCGACGTCAATATCGCGCTCATCGTCTGGCTCGGGACCGGTGGGATGATGGCCGCGTTCGCCGGACCGCTGGTGGTCGGCGCGCTATGGCGCGGCGTCACGAGAAGCGGCGCCTACGCCGGTTTGATCAGCGGGTTCCTGACCTTCGTCGTGCTGCACACGCAGCTGCTCGACCCCAACTGGTTCGCCACCGGCGCCGTGCACGACGTCGTCGCGTGGCTTTACGGCGAAGGCCCCAACCCGTTCTCCTGCGCCGCGATCGGCGAGGCCGTCTCCGTGGCCATCACCTTCGGAGTGTCCAAAGCCACGCAGCCGCTGCCCGAAGCGCATGTCGAGGAGATCTTTGGCAACGCGTGACACCGTGCCACGCCACGCCGGTCTCGGTTCCCCATGCAAAAAAACCCCGGCCCTTTGCAGGGCCGGGGTTTTCGTTTGATGCCCGACGATGACCTACTCTCACATGGGGAAACCCCACACTACCATCGGCGCGGAGCCGCTTCACTTCTGAGTTCGGGATGGGTTCAGGTGGTTCAGACTCGCTATGGTCGTCAGGCAAACCGGTCGACCGCCCGAGGCCTTCGCCCCGACCGGCCTTCAAATCCGCTCGATGAAAGTTCTCCGATACGTGTCCTCCCGGCCGTGCCTGCGATCGACCATTGCGTCGCACGCTCGGTTATATGGTCAAGCCTCACGGGCAATTAGTACGGGTTAGCTCAACGCCTCGCAGCGCTTACACATCCCGCCTATCATCCTCGTAGTCTTCGAGGGCCCTTCAGAAACCTTACGATTTGGTGAGATCTCATCTCGAGGTGGGCTTCCCGCTTAGATGCTTTCAGCGGTTATCCCTTCCGAACATAGCTACCCGGCGATGCCACTGGCGTGACAACCGGAACACCAGAGGTTCGTCCACTCCGGTCCTCTCGTACTAGGAGCAGCTCCTCTCAAATCTCAAACGCCCACGGCAGATAGGGACCGAACTGTCTCACGACGTTCTAAACCCAGCTCGCGTAACACTTTAAATGGCGAACAGCCATACCCTTGGGACCTGCTTCGGCCCCAGGATGTGTTGAGCCGACATCGAGGTGCCAAACACCGCCGTCGATGTGAACTCTTGGGCGGTATCAGCCTGTTATCCCCGGAGTACCTTTTATCCGTTGAGCGATGGCCCTTCCATACAGAACCACCTGATCACTAAGACCGTCTTTCGACCCTGCTCGACTCGTCAGTCTCGCAGTCAAGCGCACTTCTGCCTTTACGCGCAACGCATGATTCCCGACCATGCTGAGTGCACCTTCGTGCTCCTCCGTTACTCTTTGGGAGGAGACCGCCCCAGTCAAACTACCCACCACACACTGTCCTCGACCCAGCTAATGGGTCTGAGTTAGAACACCAACGTAGCCAGGGTGGTATTTCAAGGACGACTCCACGAAGGCTAGCGCCTCCGGTTCAAAGTCTCCCACCTATCCTACACAAACTAAGTCAAAGTCCAGTGTGAAGCTATAGTAAAGGTTCACGGGGTCTTTCCGTCTAGCCGCGGGTACACGGCATCTTCACCGCGATTTCAATTTCACTGAGTCTCGGGTGGAGACAGTGTGGCCATCGTTACGCCATTCGTGCAGGTCGGAACTTACCCGACAAGGAATTTCGCTACCTTAGGACCGTTATAGTTACGGCCGCCGTTTACCGGGGCTTCGATCACAAGCTTCGGCCGAAGCCTAACCTGATCAATTAACCTTCCGGCACCGGGCAGGCGTCACACCCTATACGTCCTCTTACGAGTTTGCAGAGTGCTGTGTTTTTAGTAAACAGTCGCAGCCACCTGGTATCTTCGACCGCCGACAGCTCGGAGAGCAAGTCCCGTCACCATCTGCGGCGCACCTTCTCCCGAAGTTACGGTGCTATTTTGCCTAGTTCCTTCACCCGAGTTCTCTCAAGCGCCTTGGTATTCTCTACCCGACCACCTGTGTCGGTTTGAGGTACGGTCACATTCCTGCCTGAAGCTTAGAGGTTTTTCTTGGAAGCGTGGCATCAACGGCTTCCCGACCGTATAAGATCGGTTCGTCATCACATCTCGGCCTTGAGGAATCCCGGATTTGCCTGGGATCCCAGCCTACCTGCTTAAACCTGGACAACCATCGCCAGGCCCGCCTAGCCTTCTCCGTTACCCCATCGCAGCAAGAAGTGGTACTGGAATATTAACCAGCTTCCCATCGACTACGCCTTTCGGCCTCGCCTTAGGAGCCGACTCACCCTGCGCCGATGAGCGTTGCGCAGGAACCCTTGGTCTTTCGGCGAGGAGGATTTTCACCTCCTTTATCGTTACTCATGTCAGCATTCTCACTTCTGATACCTCCAGCGCGCCTCACGGCACACCTTCACAGGCCTACAGAACGCTCCTCTACCGCGCGCTTACGCGCGCCCGCAGCTTCGGTACATGGTTTGAGCCCCGTTACATCTTCCGCGCAGGCCGACTCGACCAGTGAGCTATTACGCTTTCTTTAAAGGGTGGCTGCTTCTAAGCCAACCTCCTGGTTGTCTGGGCCTTCCCACATCGTTTCCCACTTAACCATGATTTGGGGACCTTAGCTGGCGGTCTGGGTTGTTTCCCTTTCGACGACGGACGTTAGCACCCGCCGTCTGTCTCCCTCGCTGCACTCATCGGTATTCGGAGTTTGCATGGGTTTGGTAAGTCGAGATGACCCCCTAGCCCAAGCAGTGCTCTACCCCCGATGGTGATACGAGAGGCGCTACCTAAATAGCTTTCGAGGAGAACCAGCTATCTCCGGGCTTGATTAGCCTTTCACTCCGAGCCACAGGTCATCCCCCAATTTTTTACCATTGGTGGGTTCGGGCCTCCAGTCAGTGTTACCTGACCTTCACCCTGCCCATGGCTAGATCGCCCGGTTTCGGGTCTACTCCTACCGACTAAACGCCCTATTAAGACTCGGTTTCCCTATGGCTCCCCTAAACGGTTAACCTTGCCAGTAAAAGTAAGTCGCTGACCCATTATACAAAAGGTACGCGGTCACCTGACACTGCTTCGATTCCGCCGAAGCGGAGCCGTCACAGAATCGTGGCTCCCACTGCTTGTACGCGTCCGGTTTCAGGATCTATTTCACTCCCCTCACAGGGGTTCTTTTCGCCTTTCCCTCACGGTACTGGTTCACTATCGGTCAGTTGAGAGTATTTAGCCTTGGAGGATGGTCCCCCCATGTTCAGACAGGGTTTCACGTGCCCCGCCCTACTCGATTTCACACAAAGATCGTTTTCGCGTACGGGGCTGTCACCCGCTGTGGCGCAAATTTCCAGATGCTTCCGCTAACAATCCAGGTGCTTAAGGGCTGGTCCCCTTTCGCTCGTCGCTACTAAGGGAATCTCGGTTGATTTCTTTTCCTCCGGGTACTTAGATATTTCAGTTCCCCGGGTTCGCCTCGCCGACCTATGTATTCAGTCGACGATAACCCGCAAGCGGGTTGGGTTTCCCCATTCGGAAATCCCCGGATCAGAGCCCGTTTGCCGGCTCCCCGAGGCTTATCGCAAGCTACTACGTCCTTCATCGCCTTCAACTGCCTAGGCATCCACCGAACGCGCTTGTTCACTTGACCATATAACCCAACGCGCGAGCATCAGGTCGGTCGCAAACATATCGCCGGTTTGTAACGGCCCAGGCGCCTGAGCGCCGCGGCCGATACCAAGACACATATCGGATGTCGACGGCCGGCGCTAGATCCGGCCATCAACGTGCACGCCATGCGACTCGGCATGACGTGCGAACTTTCATCGTGCGAATTCTTAAAGAACGTGTTCCCGCGGTTACCCGCCTGTGGCTGGTGGAGCCGAGGAGGATCGAACTCCTGACCTCCTGCTTGCAAAGCAGGCGCTCTCCCAGCTGAGCTACGGCCCCTGCATCGGACCACCCCCTTCCGGTCAGCGCCTATGGGCGTACGACCCTTCCAGGGCAGGTCCGGCGTTCCCGCGCAAGCGGGGCGGTCGGCTCGTCCTGGTTCGGCGTCGCTGTGCCTGTCAGCGCAGCCACCGAGGTCCTGGCGGGCTCCCTACCACGTGGGTAGAGGGCCGTTTCATAGGGCGCTTCAGAGAGTATGGGTGGTGGGTCTGGGTGGATTTGAACCACCGACCTCACCCTTATCAGGGGCGCGCTCTAACCAACTGAGCTACAGACCCGGTCGGATGTCGAACGCCGCCGCGACTTACGACGCGCGGCATTCAGGCGGGCACATTTGGAAGCAAACCATTCGTGTGGGCGCGCCCTTCGAGAAGGGCCACCGGCCGTTCCCGGTGCGACTTGCGCCGCCTCGGTCGACAACCGATGTCTGCGTGGTGCTCTGGCTGGTCCCTCTCCGACGCTCCAGCACAAGTGCCGGAGGCCAGCGGGACATCCAGGTTTAAGGAGGTGATCCAGCCGCAGGTTCCCCTACGGCTACCTTGTTACGACTTCGTCCCAGTCATGAATCACACCGTGGTAACCGCCCTCCCGAAGGTTAGACTAGCTACTTCTGGTGCAACCCACTTCCATGACGTGACGGGCGGTGTGTACAAGGCCCGGGAACGTATTCACCGCGACATTCTGATTCGCGATTACTAGCGATTCCAACTTCAAGGAGTCGAGTTGCAGACTCCTATCCGGACTACGAGAGGTTTTTTGGGATTCGCTTACCCTTGCGGGGTCGCAGCCCTCTGTACCTCCCATTGTAGCACGTTTGTAGCCCACCCCGTAAGGGCCATGATGACTTGACCTCGTCCCCGCCTTCCTCCGGTTTGTCACCGGCAGTCTCCTTAGAGTTCCCGGCATGACCCGCTGGCAAATAAGGATAAGGGTTGCGCTCGTTACGGGACTTAACCCAACATCTCACGACACGAGCTGACGACAGCCATGCAGCACCTGTCACACGGTTCCCGAAGGCACCGATCCATCTCTGGAAAGTTCCGTGGATGTCAAGGGGTGGTAAGGTTCTTCGCGTTGCATCGAATTAAACAACATGCTCCACCGCTTGTGCGGGCCCCCGTCAATTCATTTGAGTTTTAACCTTGCGGCCGTACTCCCCAGGCGGAGAACTTATCGCGTTAGCTTCGCCACTAAACCCTCAAGGGGCCCAACGGCTAGTTCTCATCGTTTACGGCGTGGACTACCAGGGTATCTAATCCTGTTTGCTCCCCACGCTTTCGCGCCTCAGCGTCAGTGTTAGTCCAGGAGGCCGCCTTCGCCACTGGTGTTCCTTCCTATATCTACGCATTTCACCGCTACACAGGAAATTCCGCCTCCCTCTACTACACTCTAGTCCGCCAGTTTGAAGTGCAGTTCCCAGGTTGAGCCCGGGGCTTTCACACCTCACTTAGCGAACCGCCTACGCGCGCTTTACGCCCAGTAATTCCGATTAACGTTTGTACCCTCCGTATTACCGCGGCTGCTGGCACGGAGTTAGCCGGTACTTCTTCTGTGGTTAACGTCAAGGCACCATGTTATTAGCACGGTACTTTTCTTCGCCACTGAAAGTGCTTTACAACCCTAGGGCCTTCTTCACACACGCGGCATGGCTGTGTCAGGCTTTCGCCCATTGCACAATATTCCCTACTGCTGCCTCCCGTAGGAGTCTGGACCGTGTCTCAGTTCCAGTGTGGCTGATCGTCCTCTCAGACCAGCTATGGATCGTAGCCTTGGTGAGCCATTACCTCACCAACTAGCTAATCCAACGCAGGCTCCTCCGATAGCGCGAGGTCGCGCGTCGGCTTGCGCCGGCGCGTTGAGATCCCCCGCTTTCATCCGTGGATAGTATGCGGTATTAGCCCGAGTTTCCTCGGGTTGTCCCCCACTATCGGGTAGATTCCTACGCGTTACTCACCCGTCCGCCACTTTACTCGCCCCCGAAGGGGCTTTCTCGTTCGACTTGCATGTATGAGGCCTGCCGCCAACGTTCAATCTGAGCCATGATCAAACTCTTCATTTGAAGATTTCCGGTCCAGAGCTTCCGTACCGGCTTGCGCCGATCCTTCCGCCACGGACCTAAAGGTTTGCCAAGGCTCCACGTTTACGAGCGCCCACACGAATGGCTTGTTCCGATTTTGAAAGAGCGGGCCGTCGAGAGGTTCCCGGCGGCCAAGGGGAGCGGATTATACGCCCCCGAAATGCGACCGCAAGCGGCAGATTGAACTTTTTTCCGCGGTCGGCGCCGGGACTCCGGTGACCGGCACGTGATGTCCCGGCAGAGCTTGCTCCCGCGAAAGGCCCCCGGGCGCCGTCAGGAAGCAACATGCACGGCGAGGTGCCAGGCCTTTCTGCCGCGCCGAATCAGGTGGTATCGCCCGTGCAACGCGTCTTCCGAGCCGAGGACGTGATCCACGTCCTGCGCCGGACTGCCGTTCACGGACACGCCGCCGCTCTCGATCAGCCGCCGCGCCGCGCCGCGCGAGGCGGCCAACCCGCCGTCCGCCAGCACGGACGTCAACCGGGCGCCGGCCGGAACCTCGGTGCAACCCACCCCGTCGAGCCGCAACTGCTCCAGGTCGGCGGCGCCAAGCGCACCGACCCGCCCGCTGAAGAGCGCCTCCGTGATGCGTTCCGCGGCACCGAGCGCGGCTTCCCCATGCACCAGGCGCGTGACCTCGAGCGCAAGCAGCCGCTGGCCGCCGCGGCTCCCGGGATCCGCCTCGGCGGCGGCCACCGCAGCATCGATCTCGACGACATCAAGGAAGGTGAAGTAGCGCAGCCACCCCGGCATGTCCGCATCGGCAGCGTTGATCCAGAACTGGTAGAAGGCGTACGGCGACGTCAGCGCCGGGTCGAGCCACACCGTGCCGGTCTCCGACTTGCCGAATTTCTTCCCGTCCGCCTTCGTGACGAGCGGTGTCGTGAGCGCGTACGCCTCGCGTCCAAGGGCCCGGCGGATGAGCTCCACGCCGCCCACGATATTGCCCCATTGGTCGCTGCCGCCGATCTGCACACTGCAGTCGTGGCGTCTCGCGAGCTCCAGGAAGTCCATCGCCTGCAGGACCATGTAGCTGAACTCGGTGTAGGAGAGGCCCGCCCCTTCCCGGGTCAGCCGGGACTGCACGCTGTCGCGGCGCACCATGGCGTTCACGGAGAAGTGCTTGCCGATGTCGCGCAGGAAGGCAATGACATCGAGGTCGGCGGTCCAGTCGAGGTTGTTCGCCACGACGGCCGCGTCTGCTCCGGAAAACTCGAGGAAGCCGGACGCCTGGGCTCGAATGCTGCCAGCCCATCCGCGCACGGTCTCGCGGCTGTTGAGGACGCGTTCCTCGGACTTGCCCCCGGGGTCCCCGATCAGTCCGGTGGCGCCGCCGATCAGCAGGACAGGCCGGTGGCCCGAGCGCTGGAAACGTCGCAGCCCCAGCAGCGGGACCAGGTTGCCGACGTGGAGGCTTGCCGCCGTTGGGTCAAAGCCGCAATACACCGTGCGCCGCCCGGTCGAGAGGTGCGTCGCCAGTCCGTCCTCGTCGGACAACTGGGCCACCAACCCGCGCTCGAGCAACTCTCGCAGAACCGATGCCATCGGAACAACGTATCAGGAACTTCCCAAACGCGGCAAATCTCCTATAATCGGGGCTTCGCACGCGTTGCAAGGATCCGGTGCAGGTTCCCGCGCAAGCGGGGCTTCGGGTTTGAAGATCAGACAGTTCCCAGCATCGCACGCTTACCTCTCGGGCCTGCTCACCCTCGTTCTTGTCGCTGCGGCGGTTGTAAACCGGGGAGTTCCTGAGAGTAGCGATCGCGTCACGACGGACGGAATCCTCGACGGGGTTGCCGCCGAGATATCCGTCCTGTATCGCGCCGCGCCGGCGGAACCCGGAGCGTCGCCGACCCCGGCCCATGACAACCGCAGTTCCAGCCATGTGGAGCGCGTCGGCCCCGGAGACAACCTCTCGATCGTCTTCCAGCGCCGCCAACTCCCGGCGCGCGAACTGCAGCGCATCCTCGACAGCGGACCCCTCGCCCAGCGCCTGCGGCGCCTCGATCCCGGCGACCGGCTCATCTTCGTGCGGGACCCCGACGGCGTCCTGCAGCGCTTCGCCTATGCGCCGAGCAGCTTCGAGCGCCTGGAGTTCGAACGCGTCGGCGACGCTTTCATGGGGCGCGAGGTGGTCGAAGAGACGGACACGGTCCGCGTGCATCGCGAGGCCGTGATCGACCACTCGCTGTTCGATGCAGGTCAGCGCATCGGCCTGGACGACAGCCTCACGCTCCGGCTCGCGCAGATCTTTCAGTGGGATATCGACTTCGTGCTGGATATCCGGTCGGGCGACCGGTTCCACGTGGTCTACGAGGAACGCCGTCACAACGGCGAGGCAGTCGATCGCGGTCGGATTCTCGCCGCGGAGTTCGTCAACCAGGGGAACCGATACCGCGCCGTGCGTTACGTCGACAGCCACGGTCTGGACGGCTTCTACAGCCCGGATGGTGAGAGTCTGCGCAAGCGATTTCTGCGTGCACCGGTGGCGTTCACGCGCGTCAGTTCCAACTTCAACCTGAAGCGCCGTCATCCCCTCTTCAAGCGCACCATGCCCCACCGCGGAATCGACTACGCCGCCCCCGTCGGCACGGCGGTGCTCGCCGCGGGAGAGGGGGTCGTCAACGTGGCTGGCCGTACGCGTCCCAACGGCAACTACGTCGTCCTGCAGCACGCTGCGGAGTTCAGTACCAAGTACCTCCATCTGTCCCGCTTCCCGCACAGCATCCGGCGCGGACGTGCCGTCACGCAGGGCGATATCATCGGCTACGTCGGTGCCACCGGTTATGCCACCGGGCCCCATCTCCACTACGAATTCCTGGTCAACGGGGTCCATCGGAATCCGCGGACCGTCAAGATGCCCAAGGCGAAACCCATCCTCGCCTCGGAGCGTGAGCGGTTCGGGCGGCGCACTGCCCCCCTGCTTGCACTGCTCAACCGCGACGAGCCCCGCATCGCGGCGCTCTAGCGGCCGCTCTTGGGCCCGCTCGGCACCCAGCCCACCCTCCCGCGTAGTCGTCCTCGCACGCCACTGAGACGCTTGGAGCCAAGACCTTGACCGCCCTCTACATCGGGGCGATCTCCGGAACCAGCGTCGACGGACTCGACCTCGCGCTACTCGACACTTCGGGCGACATCCCGAGAATCGTCGAGGCTTCGGTGGAAGCCCTTCCGAGCGGGCTCGCCAGCGAGCTCCGGGCACTGGCTGCGCCCGGCGAAGACGGCGTCGAGCGCGTGGCCCGCGCAGACGCGCAGCTTGGCGACTTCATCGGCCGGGCGGTGCGCGATTTCGCCGGCGATCGCCGGATCGCCGCCGTCGGAAGTCATGGACAGACCATTCGCCACGGTCCCCGGGGCCAGCCCGCCTACACCGTTCAGATCGGCGATCCGAACCGCATCGCGGAAGTCAGCGGCATCGACACCGTCGCCGACTTCCGGCGCCGCGACATGGCTGCCGGCGGGGAAGGCGCGCCATTGGTACCACCTTTCCATGCCGCGCTGTTCCGCGTTCCCCAGCGGCGACGCGTCGTTCTGAACATCGGCGGAATCGCAAACGTCACGGTGCTGGCCGACGCAGCCGTGACCGGCTTCGACACGGGTCCGGGCAACGCCCTGCTCGATGCGTGGGTACGGGAGCGCAGAGGCCTGCTATTCGACCGAGACGGCGCATGGTCGGCGGCAGGACACGCCATCGCCGCGCTGCTCGAACGGCTTGAGCGGGACACCTACCTGGCCGAGCGACCTCCGAAGAGCACGGGGAAGGAACGCTACAACCTTGACTACGTGCACCGCCATGTTGACGGATCGGAGCAGGACGCTGACGTGCAGGCGACACTTGCGGAGTTCACGGCAGCGAGCGTCGCCGAGGCGGTCCGTGCCTGGGGCCGCGGCACGGAAGAGGTCGTCGTGTGCGGCGGCGGCCGCTGGAACGTGGACCTCATGCAACGCTTGCGCGAGCGGCTGGCCCCCGCTCTCGTGACCACCACCGACGCCCTGGGAATCGACGGAGACGCGGTCGAAGCAGCCGCCTTTGCATGGCTCGCCCACCGGTTCGTCGAACGCCGCCCGGGCAACGCGCCCGCGGTTACCGGAGCCGCTGGACCGCGGGTACTCGGCGCGCTCTACCCCGCAGGGGTCGGCTGAGCGCAGCAGGCGAGCGCGCCTGGCGAACCGCCCGCGCTAGCGGACAATGGCGGCCCCACAGGCAAAGCGGAAAGGAGCAGCCCATGGCATTCAAGACCGTAGCCCGCTGGTACGGCAGCAGATACAACGATCGGGTCATCGAGCGCCTGCGATCGCCGGACCACGCCGCGTACAGCCACCGCGATCTGCTGATCACCGTGACCGGCCGCAAGTCCGGCAAGCAGTACACCATCCCCGTGAACTATCGGCGCACGCCGGAAGAGACCCTGGTGCTCGGCATCGTAGGAGACTGGTGGCGCAATCTCGAGGGCGGTGCGGACGTGACGGTCCTGGTGGCCGGCGAGACCCTGCGGGCGCGCGCAGAGCCCATTCTCGACGACCCCGGGAAGCGCAAGCGACTCGGGAAGCTCGTTGCCGGACCGTTGTGGTTCGTGTTCTCGAGATCGCTGGTCGTCGTCGAGGTGACGGTCGTCGGCTGAGGGCCGGTGCCAGCCGCGGCACCGCAGTCGAGTCCCGGTCGACCCGCTATTGGGCCGCGGCCAGGACGTACTCGTTGCGCTTGCCGTCGTCGCGCCACGGGGCTCGACGGCGCACATGCAGATGCGTGCCATCGCCCAGTTGAAGTAGACCCTGCGAGACTCCGGTCGACGTGGCGCCGGCGATCCGGCCGGCGCCACGACCTCCCCGCCTCAGTCCTCCCGGGCGACCCCCACCGGCCACCGCGCGGGGATGTGCCCGCGGCACCGTGGACCATCGCAATTCGCCGGCCGTCAGCCCATGCGATCCCGCTCCGACCACACGACGCAGAGCGCCTGCGCCGCGGCAACCGCACCAAGGTGCAGCACCGGCAAGACCAGGATGCAGATTCCCTCGAGGCCGCGCGCGGGCCATCCTTCGTAGGCCCCCGTGGCACTCGCCAGGACCACGACGCCGATCACCAGGCCCGTCGCGCCGAAACCGCGCCAACGGAGGCTCCCCGATGCGGCCATCCGTTGCAGGCGCCAGGAGAGGAACAGCCGGTCCCAGCGATTGCCGGACGCCGTGGCGATGCGGACGCCGTGGCGTGGCCATGCCGCCAGCGCGTCCCCGACGTACCACGGCCACCAGAACCACGCACCGAGCACGAGTCCGGCAGCCCCGACGAGCAGGGTCTGCTTGAGCAACGCTGTGGTCACGGGCACGGAGAAGAACGCCACCGCCACCCCGAAGGCCACGGCCGCGAACGCGAGCAGCCAGCCCGCCACGAATCCCGCGAAACCGATCGCCTCGAAGAACCGGCGCGTCTTCGATCCGCGCGCCTCGACCCCGAGCGCCGCGGCCGCGCCACGCACGTGCAGCGGCAGCAGCAACGCCAGCAGTGGGAGGCGGTAGGTCGGGTCGCCGACCAGCACCAGGACGACTGTCGTGGCCATCGTCGGCAACAGCAATCGCACCAAGGCGCGGCGCCAGGCGGTCGTGTCCAGTCCGAATGCCACGCGGACGCCGGAGGGTGCCACTAAAGACCGAGCGTGCGCCGATCGAGCGGCTGCAGGGGGACGTCCGGATCCGGCGAGGGAATGGCCGACAGCAGGAGCCGCGTGTAGTCCTCGCGCGGATTGGCGAACAACTCGTCCACCGCGCCGCTCTCCACCACGCGCCCCCGGTGCATCACCAGTACCCGGTCGCAGATGTGCTGCACGACCGAGAGGTCGTGGGCCACGAACAGGTAAGTCAGGCCCAGTTCGCGCTGCAGGTCCTCCAGCAGGTTGATGATCTGTGCCTGCACCGACACGTCGAGCGCGGAAACCGACTCGTCGCAGACGACGAGGTTGGGGCGCAGGATCAGCGCGCGCGCGATGCCGATACGCTGGCGCTGGCCGCCGGAGAACGCATGCGGATAACGCGTGAGCGAGTCGCGCTCGAGTTGCACGTGATCGAGCATGTCGAGCACCTGTTGCAGTCGCTCGCCCCGGGCGCCAACGCGATGGATCACCAGCGGCTCCTCGAGGATCTCGCGTACCGTCATGCGCGGGTTGAGCGACGCGAACGGGTCCTGGAAGATCATCTGCATCTCGCGCCGGAGCGGGATGAGTGCCTTCGCGGACAGATCCTGCAACTCGACCCAGCCGCTGGTGCTGTTGAAGCGCACGATGCCCTCGTCCGGATCGATCGCCCGCAGGATGCAGCGCGCCAGCGTCGTCTTGCCCGAGCCCGACTCGCCGACGATGCCGAGGGTCTCGGAGCGACGGACGTCGAACGACACGTCCTGCACGGCCGGCACGCCGTCGAAGTACTTCGACAGGCCCTCCACCCGCAGGAGCGTGTTGCCTTCGTCGCGCACGGTCATGAGGCCGCTCCCGACGACTCCGGCAGGCTCACCTGACGTCCATCGCCCAGCCGCCGCAAGGGATACGGCGTTTCGATGTCCACGTCGCCCACGACGCTCGCGATGGTCGCGAGCGGCTGCCCCTTCGGGGCCAGGCCCGGGATGGCGGCGAGGAGCCCCCTGGTATACGGATGCACCGGATCCTTGAGGACCTGGCGGACCGTACCGATCTCCAGCACGCGGCCCTGGTACATGACCACCACCTGGTCCGCGATCTGTGCCACCACGCCGAGATCGTGTGTGATGAAGATGACCGAGTTGCCGAGTTCGCTCTGCAGATCCTTGATCAACGTCAGGATCTCCGCCTGGATCGTCACGTCGAGCGCCGTCGTCGGCTCGTCACAGATCAGCACCTCCGGATGACACACCAGTGCCATCGCGATAACGACCCGCTGGCGCATCCCGCCGGAGAACTCGAAGGGATACTGGCGCATGCGACGGTCGATATCGTCGAGCCCCACGCGCTCCAGCATCTCCGCCGACTCCCGCCAGGCCTCGCGACGCGTGACCTTGCGGTGGCACAGGATGGCCTCGGACACCTGGTTGCCGACCGTGTACACGGGCGACAGGGCCGTCATCGGCTCCTGAAAGACCATGCTGATCAACCCGCCGTGCAGCTCCAGCAGTCGCGGGTCCTTCTTCGACAGCGACACGATCTCGAATGCAGGTGCGCTCTCGGGAGCGAAGTCGATGGAGCCGCCCACGATCCTGCCGGGGGGTTGGATCAACCGCATGATGCAGTTCGCGGTGACGGACTTGCCGGAACCGGATTCGCCGACGATGGCGGTCACCTGGCCCCGCGGCACGTCGAAACCCACGTCGACCAGGGCGCGCGTCAGGCCGGTGTCGGTCTTGAAGTTGACAGCCAGGTCGCGGATCTTCAGCACGTCATCCATCTACTCCGCCCCGCCGGTGTTATAGGGATCCGCCGCATCCCGCAGGCCGTCTCCAAGCAGGTTGAAGGCCATCACCGTCAGCACCACGAAAAGACCCGGCAACAGCTGCCAGGGGGTCATTTCGATGACGAGCGGGTTCTGCGCCTGGAACATCAGCACACCCCAACTCACGACCGGGGGCCGCAGCCCGATGCCGAGGAAGGACAGGGCGGTCTCGCCAAGGATCATGCCCGGCACCGCGAGCGTCGCCGTGGCGATGATGTGGCTCGAGAAGCTCGGCAGCATGTGCTTGCGGATGACGCGCGATGGGTCGGCGCCCATGAGTCGCGCCGCCATCACGAACTCTTCCTCGCGCAGCGCCAGGAAACGTCCCCGCACCTGCCGCGCCAGTGCGGTCCAGCCGAACAGCGACAGGATGATCGTGATGCCGAAGTACACCAGCAGCGGCGACCAGTGCACCGGCAGGGCGGCGGAGAGCGCCATCCACAGCGGCAGGGATGGCAGGCACTGCAGCACCTCGATCGACTTGTTCACGACCCGGTCCGGGAGGCCGCCGAGATAGCCCGCGAAGCCACCGAGCAGAATGCCGAGCACGATGGTCAGCACGACCCCGATGATGCCTATGGAGAGCGAAATCCGCCCGCCGTAGAGGATGCGCGAGAACATGTCCCGTCCGAGCGGATCCGTGCCGAACAGGTGTATGTAGCCCCCCTCGTCCGTGGTGAAGAGGTGGCGCTCCATGCGGAACAGGTTCCACATCTCGTACGGCTCGCCGCGGGCGAGGAAGCGGATCGGAAACCTCCGGGTCGTGTCCTCCGTGTACTCCCGCATCCACGTATCCGGATTGACCTCCATGCGGTAGGCGTAGACGAACGGCCGCAAGTGGAACGCGCCCTCGGCGTCGAAGAAGTGCACACGCATGGGCGGCGCGTTGATGGCGTCGTCGTTGCGCGTCGTGGTGCCGTACGGCGACACGAACTCGCAGAAGGCCGCGAACAGGTAGAGCACGATCAGGAATGCGCCGCTGGCGAGGGCCAGGCGGTGACGACGGAAGCGCAGCCACATGAGCCGGCGCGGCGAAATGGCGGCGCCGACCGTGCGTTCCAACACTCCCGCCGCCGGCGCGCCCGTATCGAGAACGGCTTCACTCAAAGCGAATCCTCGGGTCCACCCAGGCGAGCAGCAGGTCCGACAGCAGGATGCCCACCACCGTCAGGATCGCGAGCCACATCAGGAGGCTGCCGGCCAGGAACATGTCCTGGTTCAGCAGCGCCTGCAGCAGGAGCGGGCCGATCGTCGGCAGGCCCATCACGAGCGACACCAGCGCCTCGCCCGACACCAGGCCCGGCAGCATCAAACCGATGTTGCTGATGAAGGGGTTGATGGCGATGCGCACCGGGTACTTCAGCACCAGTTTCCAACTTCGCACGCCCTTTGCCCGGGCGGTGACCACGTAGGGCTTGTTCAGTTCGTCGAGCAGGTTGGCCCGCAGGATGCGCATGGTGAACGCAGCGGAGCCGAGGCCCACGATGACCATCGGCAACCACATGTGCGACAGCAGATCCACCACGCGCGCCAAGCTCCAGGCAGCGTCCTCGAACTCCGGCGAGAACAGACCGCCGGTGCTGACGCCGAACCACTCGAAACCGACATGCATGAAGATGAGCGCCAGCAGGAACGGCGGCGTCGCAAGCCCCACCAGGGCGAACGTCGTCATGATGTAGTCGCCGATGGAGTATTGGCGCACGGCCGAATAGATGCCGATGGGCAGTGCGACGATCCACGTGAACAGCAACGCCGACACCGTGATCGACAGCGTGTAGCCCAGCCGTTCCCACACCAGTTGGTTGACCGGCCGCGAGAACAGGTAGGAATACCCCATGTCGCCGGTGAGGAAGTTCCCGGCCCAGTAGAAGTACTGCAGCACCAGGGGCTTGTCGAGGTTGTACTGGGCGCGCAGGTTCTGGACGTATTCCTCCGTGACGTCGACCCCCTGTGCCTGCAGGCGATCGAGCGTGGAGGAGACGATGTCCCCTTCGGGCAACTGGATGACCGTGAAGATGATGACCGAGATGACCGCGAGGGTCGGGATCATCCCCAGCACGCGGGAGACGAGGTAGGAGCGCATCGGGCGCTACTCCGATCCCTCCGGCGCCCCGTCCGACTCGTCCAGGTACCAGGTCGCGGGGTGGTAGGAGAGGGTCCAGCGGTTGTCCCAGCCCCAGATGCCCGTCGGCGCCACGTTCTTCAGGCGCCGGGACACCACGACCGGATGCGGGGCCTGACCCACCGTGCCGATGGTCCAGAGATTCTCTGCCGCCGCTTCGAGCAGGGTCTTGGCCGCCCGCGTGCGGTCTTCCTCCGTGGTGGCCATGCGCAGCGCATCTCCCCAGCCCTGCAGCTCGCGCAAGAGCTCCGGCGGACGCTCGCCGAGTCTCCCGCCCGTCTGGTAGTAGCGCGCCCAGTGGTTCCAC
The DNA here is from genome assembly GCA_965248075.1 of Candidatus Azotimanducaceae bacterium. GTDB lineage: Bacteria > Pseudomonadota > Gammaproteobacteria > Pseudomonadales > Azotimanducaceae > VXNE01. The sequence continues at coordinate 674,235 of CBDFIL010000003.1, forward strand.
ATCGCGATGTCCCACCCGGTGCGGTGCGGGTAGAACCAGTCAGGTACGAGGGGAAAGAGGATGTCGGTGATCTTGTCCGCGTGCCACAGCGTCATCTGCATCTTGTTGGCCTGCGCCCGCTCCGACTGCAGGCGGCGCTCCACGGACTTGAGGCGCAGGTCGATGCCCACCTCCCGCCAGTAATCCCGCACCAGTTCCATCGAGATGCCTTTCGGCGTCTCGAAGTCGAGGAACTCCAAGGTGATGGTCAGCTTTGACCCGTCCGGGTACTCGCGCAGTCCGTCCCCGTCCACATCGTCGAGTCCGAGTTCGTCGAGGAGTTGCCGGGAGTAATCCGGGTCGTACCGCGCGTGGGCCTCCATGAAGCGCCGCTCATGCCAACGGCTCGAGGGGTGCGCGGTGACCTGGCTCGGCACGCCCCGACCGAAATAGATGATGTCGTTCATCTGCTCCCGGTCGATGGCGTGGGAGAGCGCGCGGATGAAGCGCCGCTCGCCGGTGCCCCACAGGAGTTCCCGATACTTCGGGTCGTCGAAGTTGTAGTTCGGCTGGATGGCGACGTCGCTGATGTGCAGGCGGCGCCAGATGTACACCTTGTTGACGCCCTTCACCTCGCCGAGCTTCAGCAGCGGAATGTCCTGCGTCTTCAGCGCGAAGGCCGCGAAGTCGAGCTGGCCGGTGGCGGCCTGGAACGCAATCATCTGCGAGTTCTCGAGCAGGATGATCGCGTCCACCTCGTCGATGTACGGCAACTGCTGTCCGGCCGGGTCGATCTTGAAGTAATAGGGGTTGCGCTCCAGGCGCAGCTTGGTCGGAGTGCGCTCCACCACCTTGTAGGCCCGCACGGTCGGCACCTTGCGCGCGTCCTCGTTCCCCCAATCGCGCAGGGCGCGGTACATGACCATCCAGGACACGAACCCCTCTTCCTTCACCAGCGCATCGAGCTCCTCCTTGTCCCGGTAGGCCGGGTGGTACTGCCTGAAGAAGTGCATCGGGTCCAGCATGTGGCTGCCGTACTGCGCGAAGAAGTTGGCGAACATCGGGTTCGGCTCCGGAAAGACGTACTGGAACGTCAGGTCGTCGATCTTCACGAACTCGCAGCCCTGCAGCAGGCGGTAGGTGACCGGCGAGAAATCCGGGTCCAGGTGGACGTGATTGAGGCGGAACATGAAATCGTCCGACGTGAGCGGCGCGCCGTCGGACCACCTGAGCCCGGCGCGCAGCTTCACCGTCGTCACCCGGCCGTCCTCGGAGACGCTCCAGGACTCCGCCAGGTTCGGCAGGACGTTGCGCATGTCCGCCGAGATCGTGAGTGCATGCTCCCAGTTGAAGAACTGCCAGCTGTCCCACAGGGTGATGCGCGCCTTGCCGCCGTACTTCCCGATGCTTCGGTAGGGCTGGATGACCACGGGGTCGTCCGGCAGGCGCTCCTGCACCGGCGGAAGGTCCCGGCCCTCCAGGAAGGGACTCTGGGAGAAGTGCGTGATCCCGACTTCGCTGGCGGTCTTCGGCGCTTCGAACCACTCCCGCGGCCAATCGGGCGCTCCCGGGTCACCGGCGAACGCGACGGCGCTCGCGTAGGTGAGCACGAGCCGCGCCACCCCCCGGACGCAACCCCGTGTCACAGGAGTTCCGGCCCAGCCACGGCGGCTCGGGGAGCTGGCCGAGGCCCGTTGCCCCGTCTTTTTCGTGCCCGCGCGCGCGACCTGACGGTCGCGTTGGAAGTTTCGCTGGCGCGAAACTTCTGTGGCGCAAGCTCCTGGCCGCACTCTCCAGTGCCTGGACGTACGTCGCTAACGGAGCTGCAGGAAGCCGGGATGGCGGAAGAGGTCGCCCTCCTTCATGGCGTCTTCGACATTGGCGCCCGCCTTCTCGCGCTGCTCCACGGTGAACAGCCCGTCCCCTTCCGGGATGGGCCGATAGGTCGTCTTGTCGCCGAAGAAACGCAATACGAGCAGGCCCTCGGCCTTGATCACACCGTCCTCCTCCAACGCCCTCTTGAGTTCCGGTGTCAGCGTGAATCCCATGGCATCCTTCAAGTCGCCGTTTTTCGGTGCGGGCGACCATAGCAAATTAGCGGGGGCGGCGGATGGATCGGACCGCCGGATCGCCAGCACACTAGGAGCTTGCGCCGTAGAAGTTTCGCGCAGCGAAACTTCCAACGCGACCGATAGGTCGCGCTAGCTAGCCCGTGGGGGGACTATGGGGAGCAAGGCCGTAGCGGCGGATCCTGACGACTCTTGCCTCCCGCTGAAGCGGATCGTTCGGGAGCAATGGGTGGAATAGTGGCAAGGAAAGTGGTAGAACTTTCCCCATGGATGCAACCATCGACAGTGCCGGGCGTCTTGTTGTACCCAAGCCCATCCGCGAGGCGGCACAACTGCACCCGGGGACCAGGGTCCGATTTCGCGTGCTCGAAGGCCGAGTGGAGATCGAACCCGTCCCGCTGGCGGTCACGTTCAAGCGTTCGGGTACTTCGCTGATTGCGGTCGCGACCACGGATGGCGAGACACTGACGACGGCGGAGGTAGAGCGGACCCTGGCCCAGTCGCGCTCCGAGAGCGTGTCGGACCGACTTCCCGAGTGACGCGCTATCTCTGCGACACCAACGGCTTGATCGCGTCCGCCTGCGACTGGCACGAACAACACGCCCGAACGCACACGGAGATGCAACGCCGCGCCCGCGCCCGGGAAGAGCTCGTGCTGGCCGCTCACTCGTTGGCCGAAATCTACTCCGTCCTGACCCGAATGCCCTGGCCGCGCCGATTTCGGGGCGAGGACGCCATCACTCTCATCGAGGGCAACTGGTCGGATACCCCCACCGTGCACCTTACGGCGCGAGAAACCTGGGATGCCGTGCGCAGCGCCCAGCGGCGCGGCGTGAGGGGCGGACAGATGTACGATGCCCTCATCGCCAGTTCGGCGCTCAAGGCCGGAGCATCCGCGATACTCACCTGGAACGTTCGCAACTTCGCGCCTTTTGCCGGGGACATCTCAATCGAGTCACCCCCCTGACCTCCCGGAAGAAGTAATGCACGTGCTCATCGCCGGCGGCGGCATCGGCGGTCTCTCCGCCGCGCTGTCCCTGGCGCAGGCCGGGTTCGAAGTCGACGTCTTCGAGCAGGCGTCCGAGTTCGGCGAAATCGGCGCCGGCATTCAGTTGAGCCCGAATGCCACGCGGGTGCTCCACCACCTCGACCTGGCGCCGAGGCTCGAGTCGTGCGCCTTCCTGCCGGAGCGGACCGAGTTCCGATCATGGAAGACGAACAGGCTGCTCAGCACCAATCCGCTCGGTGACACGGTGCGGGCAAGCTACGGCTTTCCCTACTACCACGTCCATCGCGGCGACCTGCTCGCGGTCCTCGTGGACGCCGCCCGGGAGGTCGACTCCATCGCGCTCCACACGTCCACCCGGGTGGAGCGATTCGTGCAGGGTGCCGACGGCGTGCGCGTGACGGTGTCCGGCAAGGACCGTTGCGGGGACCTGCTGATCGGCGCGGACGGAATCCACTCCACGGTACGGGCCGCCCTGTTCGGCGCCGAGGCGCCCACCTTCACGGGTAACGTGGCCTGGCGCACCCTCGTCCCCGTGTCGCGTCTGCCCCGGGGATTGATCCCGCCGGCGGCGACCGTGTGGTGGGGGCCGGGACGGCACTTCGTCTGCTACTACGTGCGCGACGGCAGTCTCGTCAACTGCGTCTGCGTCCTGGAGAAGGAAGGCTGGGAGGTCGAGTCCTGGACCGAGCGCGGCGCCTGGGAGGAGCTGAAGGGCGACTTCGCCGGCTGGAACGGCACCGTACAGACCCTGATCGACAACGCCGACCGCGACGCGCTCTACAAATGGGCGCTGTTCGATCGACCGCCGATGGACCGCTGGGGGGAAGGAGCCGTCACGTTACTGGGCGACGCCTGTCATCCGACCCTGCCGTTCATGGCGCAGGGTGCCGCCATGGCCATCGAGGACGGGGCCGTCCTCACAGCCTGTCTGTCCTCATCGGCCGACGCGGTCACGGCCCTGCAGCGCTACCAGGCACTCCGCCGGGAGCGCACCGCTGGCGTGCAGATCGGTTCGCGCCGCAACGCCAGGGTCTTCCACATGCGCGGGCTCAAGGCCTGGCTGCGCAATCGCGCCGCCGGACGGGCCGGTGCGCGGTCCATGGCTCGCCTGTACGGCTACGATGCGCTGACGGCGGCCGATCCGCCGGGGGACTGAAACGCGGATCGACGGCAAACGTCGGGCTTGGCGACCACAACGGTCGCCCCTGCCGTTGGCTTCTCCAGGAACGCCGCCACGCTTTCCCGATGGTCCCGTCGTGGCGAGCGCCGCCAGGCTCTTGCCGATGTAGGCCGTCGAACTTTTCGGGTTCCCTTCGCGAGCCATGGGCATCGCCAGGGCGATGAGCTTGTGTCCGGCGGCGGACAGCGCCAGGTGCACTTCAGCGGGAAGCGGCGGGCTTGTCCGGGTAGTGCTCGCGCATGCCTGTATCGCCGGGCTGAATGACGAAGTCGCGCCGGTCGCGATATAGGCGCGCCCGGTTCAGAACGTAGTCCTGCCCATCGTCGAGATCAATCGCGTCCCAGTGCGTCATGAGCCAGTACTTGTGGTCGCCGAGGAACAGGTAGGTGTTGCGCATGGCAAAGAACCTGCACTCAACGCCCTCCCCCGCGCGGAAACGTGCACAGACCAGTTCGATCAACTCGCGCTGGTCGTCCTTGCGGCTGAGGACGTACTCGTGGGGCCAGGTGTTCCGGTAGGTGACCGCTTCCCGCCACGGCGCGTGCTCGATCAACTTGACGATCCTGAGGTTCTCCACGGCTCTTCGCCCTCCTTCCGGCCGACGGAAGCCAGATTCGCCGTCCCTGCCGACAGGTATTGTGGCATCGGTCCCGGTAGTACGGGCTCGGACGATTCCGGCGGTCGCCGCGCCGGCGGACGAAGCGAACCCCTGATGGCATTGACACTGACCTGGCTCGACTACGCGGAACGCGACCGGCGGCGCGCGCTGGACGTCATCGACCTGTTCCGGGAGACAGGCACGGTCGACGAGCTCGGGCTGTGGTGCCCAAGGCGGTCGCCACCGTGGTCAGCTACGACGTGGAGCGCCGCATCTTCCCGCGCTTCGACCTCTCGATTCGGAACACGCCCGAGGAGCGCCGGAGGCGGCGGCCGCTGCTGCGGTTCGCGTACGCGAACGACCGGCTCACCGGGATGCCGGTGCTCGGGATCCTGTACCCGAGTCCGAGCCTCGCCGGTGTGGGAGACCCCGCGCTCGCTCCGCAGGGCGCGGGTACGCTGCAGGTCGCCGTGGCCCGCGCTCGGGCAGGACTCGAAGCCGCTCTCGCCAGATTCACGAAGCCGTATCTCGACGCCCCGCGCGAGGACGAGAGCTGGTACTGGGCCGCCCCGATCCTGCTCGATCTCGAGAGCCACGGAGAGTCGACCAGAGGCTGGTTCGGCCACCCGGACCTTGCGAGCAAGTGGACCGGCGCGGAGGAGGACGACGACGAGGGCTCGCGGTGGGCCGAACACGTCGAGGAGACGAAGAAGCTCGTCGACGCAGGGATCGACGCAGCATTGCAGGGCGCCCTGGCTTTCGGACGACCCCCCGCGGATCTCGCCGAGGCGCTGGCCATGAGATCGGTCGCCGGGCCGGCCACGAGCGCACTGCGGGCACTGACGCGGGCGTCGGGTCCGGAGGCGCCGGCCGCGACCGGCGCCCGTGACGCCGCGGCGCGGATCGCCTGGAGTTTCCGCAAGCTGTTCAACCTTCCCGAAGCGATGGCGCTCATCCGCGGGGAGCGGCCCGCGGACGAGCACACGCCCTACTGGCGACAGATCCTGGACTACTGCGCCGCAAGCAACTTGCAGGCCGTACTGGACGAGTACGTCCACACGCTGCGCGATCTGGAGGGCTTGTTCGCAGCCGGCGACGAGGACGCCTGGGAAAGCCTGGCGATCGCGGTGTCTGCGGCACTGTCACTGCGCACCGGCATCCCGCGCGTCGACGAGCTCCGGCACGCCAATGGGACCGTCGGCATCGAGCGTCGTCGGATGCGCAACCATTTCGCCGTCCGCTTCGGTACCCAGGAGAGCGACGACGGTAGGGTAGGCGCGCACGAAGGGCAGGTGCGACAGGCCTTCAACTCGCCCTTCTGGCCCTTCGTCCTCGCATCCACGTCCGTAGGACAGGAAGGGCTGGACTGCCACGCCTACTGCCACTCGATCATGCACTGGAACCTGTCTTCCAACCCCGTCGACCTCGAGCAGCGCGAAGGCCGCGTACACCGCTACAAGGGGCACGCCGTGCGCAAGAACGTCGCGGCGAAGCACGGGGCCGTGGTGCTCCGAGACGGCTCGGAAGATGCATGGCGCGCCCTGTTCGAGGCGGCCCGGAAGCACTCGTCAGCCCGGGGCGGGCTAGCCCGCATTTCTCACCAGGCCGCTTGTCGGCGTCAAAAAGCTCTCGGGTTTCAGGACGTTGACCGCGATGTCGATGACCGTGCCGATTGGGGACTGCGCTGGCCGCGCCCTCGCGGGTCTTTTGGCCCCGTGTACACACGGGCCCGTGCTCGCGCACGTGCTCCCTCAACCGTAGTCCCCGCTATGCTTTCGGTCGGCGAGCGCGACGCAAGCGTCGTGCGCACAGGGCCAAAATCCTCCGCGATCATCACGGCCCCTGGTGAGAAATGCGGGCTGGTGCCGTACTGGCTCTTCCCGCTCGAGGACGGCGCGCACATCGAGCAGCACGTGCCGGCGCTTCCCCTGAGCCGGGATGCGTCTCAACTCGAAGCCCTGAAGCGTTCCCTTGCCGTCTACCGGATGGTGTTCGGGCAGCCGCGGCAGGACGACCTGATGGCATTTCTCCTGGAACGGTGCAGTCCCGAGTTACTCGAGGAAGTCGGGCCGCTGCTGCGGATCGACCTGTCCCCCGGGCCGACCGAACGATCATGAGCCCCTGGGTCGTCGCTCGTCGAAAATCCGGGCAAGGCGCCGAGCGGCCACGCAGGTCGCAACCCCCGACTGGGCCTACGCTGCCTGCGTCGCGACCGTCAGCCGCCGCCCCAGCGAATGCAATGCCGTTTCGATCTGCCCGATGTGTGAACGGTGGTCCAGGTCGATTAGCCGGCGAACCGCACCCTCGGAGAGACCCAGCCGTCCAGCAAGCGTGGTGTTGCCAACGCCCTCGGCGCGCATGGCGCCGTAGAGCGCGATTTTCGCGGCGGCAAGCGCCAGCAGGGCGACCGTGACCCGCCCACGCGCCGGGGACGGCCACGGGATAGCGCGCCGCTCGCCGACATAGCCGCCGAGCGCGGCGACCAGGCAATCCTGGGCCTGCACCAGTGCCTCCCCGTCTATCTCCCCTTCGGTCAGGGCTTCCGGAATGTCCGGAAAGGAAACGAGGATCGAACCGTCGTCCTGTCGTTCGAGTTCGACCGGCCACGTCAGCCTTTGCGTCACGCCTTCTTCCTCCCCTACCGCGATCCCAGATCCTCCGGTCGGAGTCCAAGCTGCCGGAGCATCATCAAGGAAGTCGGGCCGCTGCCGCGGATCGACCTGTCCCGGGGGCCGACCGAACGATCATGGGTCCGGGGCCGCGAGCGACGGCTGGGCGGCCATCCGAACGCGCCCGTCACGGCACGGCGCGCCGCCAGTTGGTCGAACCCGCGAGCACCGGATCGAGCAGCGACAGATCGCCCTGCTCGACCGTGTTGCCCCGCGGGAAGGGCGGGCCGACGCCGACGCCGATGGCTTCGAGCACCCGGTCGTTCTGGTAGTAGCAGCCGTAGACCTGCGCCAGCAACCCCTGGAACGACGCCGGCGCTTCTTCGCTGAACGTCTTCACCCGTTCGTAACGCAGCGCCGCGTCCTGCGTCGCGAACCCGGTGTCGAAGCGGGCGAGGATGTCCGCCAGTTCCGGCAGGAAGTCGCTCGCGCTGCGCTCGAGGTACCCGACGAAATCCAGTGCGCCGGCGCTCGGCATGAGGCCGTCGTCGCTCGCGGGCACGATGGTGTCGGCCAGCGCGTTCAGGATGTCCCGCTGCTCCGTCGTGAGCGGTGCGTCGGAGGCGATCAGTTGGTCGTTCATCGCAGCGGGCCTTCAGTCAAACCTTTTCAGTCAAATAAAGTGGCGAGGTTCTTCTTCATCGTGTCGGCGATGTAGAGCGCCAGCGCCTGGATCGTGCTCGTGGGATTCACGCCGCCCGACGTGACGAAGATGCTGCCGTCGACGATGAAGAGGTTTTTCACGTCGTGGCTGCGGCCCCGGGAATTGACGACCGAGGTCTCGGGATCGTCGCCCATCCGGGCGGTGCCGAGCAGATGCCACCCCCCGACCCGGATGGGGCCGCCGCCCACGACGTCGATCGCCCCCGCCGCCTCCATGACCTCCGTTGCGCGCGCGACGCCGTGATCCAGCATCCTGCGGCTGTTTTCGCTCAGCGTGTAGTTGATCTTCGGCGCCGGAATGCCGTCCGAATCCACGAGGTCCGGGTCGAGCGTCACGGTGTTGTGTGCTTCCGGCAGATCCTCGCACAGTACTCCGATGTTGGCCGTGTGATCGAAGCGCCGCCGGAACCCCTCGTGGTGCCCCGGCCCCCAGGGGATCTCCCCGGAGGAGGTGCCCCGCATTGCCGTGGTCCAGGGCCAGATGCCGCCGCGGACGATCTGCATCATGTAGCCACGCACGAAGTCGCGCTCCGGGTCCGTCTCGTAGAACTGGTTGCTCAACAGACAGCAGCCCTGCGGGCCCTTGTGGCTGTCCAGGCGCTCCTCGAAGAGCCCCCGCACGAAGCCCATGGGGTGGAACATCAGGTTCCGACCCACCTGTCCGCTGCGGTTGGCCAGCCCGTCGGGGAACTGCGACGACGTGGAGTTCAGCAGGATGCGCGGCGTGCCGACGCCGTTGCAGGCGAGTACCACCACTTCCGCGCGCTGGCGCCGCTCCTCGCCGTCCGCGTCGTAATAGATGACGCCATCGGCCATGCCGTCGCCATTCACCGTGATCTCCCGTACGCGGCAGCGGGTCCACAACTCCACGCCGCTGCGCAGCGCCACCGGCCAGTAGGTGATGTCCGTGCTCGACTTCGCGCCCTGGGCGCATCCGGAGGTGCAGGGCCCCAGGTTCTTGCACTGATCCCGTCCCTCGTAGGGCCGCGAGATGATGGCGCTGTCGGCCGGCCACCAGTGCCAGCCCAACGCGTTGAAACCGCGCGCGACGGTCTCGCCGATCAGCCCCAGCGGCAAGGGCGGCAGCGGCAGCTGCTTGGGTGGATACGAGGGATCGCCGGCCAGCCCGGACACGCCCATCATGCGGTCGTTCTCGGCGAAGTACGGCTCCAGCCGGTCGTAGCTCACAGGCCAGTCGTCCGCCACGCCATCCAGGGTTCTGACCCGGAAGTCCGAGGGGTGCAGCCGGGGAAAATGCGCGGCATAGAGGATGGTGCTGCCGCCGACCCCGTTGAAGTTCACCACCGAGATCGGCGACTCGTCATTGTTGATCGGGTAGTCGGTCGGCCGGCCTCGCACGTTCGGATCGATGCTGTCTGCACCGGACAGGCGCTGTTCCCAGTCCGGGAAGTTCGTCGGATAGTCCGATGGATTGGTCCAGTCGCCCTGCTCCATGCACACGATGCGCATGCGCGTCTCGGCGAGGCTGTAGGCCACCGCCGCCCCCGAGGCGCCGGCGCCGATGATCAGGACATCGACGGGATCGTTGCTGGGTGCGGGCATGGCATTCCTTCCTGGAACAGGCGGCGTACGGAGCGTAAGCGACCGGTCATGCGTCCGGCAACGTGTCGTGATCCAAGGCACGGTGGTGGAACGGCATCAGGCGCTCGCACCATCGGGGAAGGCGCGCTCGACGGCGCGCCGCACGCCTTCCTTCGCGCCCGTGGCGAGCCAGGTGCCATGCGCGGCAAACAGCGCATCGAATTCCAGTGCCAGCAGACGCTCGAAGTCGTTGCGCAGGGAGCCACCCTCCGGCGTCATGGCCCTCAGCCAGATCGGCCCCAGCAGCGTCGTCTTCGAGAAGCCGATCAGGGGCATCGACAACCGCGCCACGAGGTTGTGATTGCTGTAGTCGTCGTAGTGCTGGATGGCATCGCAAGTCAGCAACACACCGGGACCGTCGTGCACCAGAAGTGCCGCTTCCGGCTCCCGTGTACCCGTGAAACAGAATAACTCCACGCCGGCCATGGGGAGCCCGCCATCCGCCGCGAGCCGGCAGTCGATCGATGGTCCGGGGTACACCGTGCCGCCCGGCTGGCTCCAGAACTCCGCCCCGAACCGATGCTTGTAGTACGCGTCGTCCTGACCGTGCATCGCCCCCAGCCGCAGGATGCGTTTCACGGCGCCAAGTTCTTCGAGCGCGGCCTCGCCGTCCGCATCGAGGCGCACCGGATTGACGAGCGTCAGTTCGGCGCCGTCGCGCACGATGGCCATGTTGCGGCTGATCCGCAGGACCCGCTTGATTCGTACCCCGCCGCGCACGGCGTACACCCGGTCGGTCAGCGCCTCTATGGGTCCATGCGGGAGGGGGGCGGGAAAGTCGCGGGCCATCGCCGAACTGCTACGTGGGAAGGGACCGAGGTTAAGCAGCGGACGAAGGACAGTCAAACCCCCGGTCCCCATTGACAGGGGGGATGGGGTCGGCGCTCACCGCGCAGTATCGTCAGCAGTCATTGTCACTCGTCCTTGTGAGCCATAGAGGCCATTGGCGTTTTCCACAGAGCAATCGAGGAATTGTCCATGCAGTTCAAAGCGACATTTCCGGTTGTGCTGGCAGGGTTCTGCGTAGCGTACACGGACGTCGGGTACGCGCAGCAGGCAGAGGACCCCGATCCAACACCGCAAGAAACAGCCAATGCCACGGTCGCAGAGCCCGCGGCAGACTCCCCCTCGGAAGCGGGGCCCGTAGAAGAAATCCTCGTCACCGGATCCCGCATCCGCCGCGACGAGTTCTCGAGCGCCTCGCCCATCACCGTGATCACGAGTGAGACCTCCGCCCTCGCGGGGCTGCTCAATACGGCGGACATCCTGCAGACCTCCACGGTCGCCGCGGGCCAGCAGATCGACAACTCCTTCTCGGGGTTCGTCACCGATGGCGGCCCTGGCGCCCGGTCCATCTCCCTGCGCGGTCTCGGCGCACAGCGCACCCTGGTACTCGTGAACGGCAAGCGCTGGGGTCCCTCCGGCGTACGCGGCACGACCAACTCCGTCGACCTGACTGCCGTGCCGAGCTCCGTGGTCGGCCGCTACGAAATCCTGAAGGACGGCGCGTCCTCGATCTACGGCGCCGACGCCATCGCCGGGGTGGTCAACGTCATCACCCGACAACGCATCGAAGGATTCCAGGTCAACCTCCAGGGCGCGGCGCCCCGCCGCGGCTCCCCGGAAGATGTCGGCATCGACGCCACCTGGGGCACGGTCCGCGATACCTGGTCCTTCAACGTCTCGGCGAACTACTCCAGGACCCGGGAAATGACGACGAACGACCGCGACTGGTCCCGCTGCGACATGCGGCCGCGCCGTACCGACCAGAACGGCGACGGTGTGATCGACAACACCCACCCGGAAACGGGCGAGCAGCTGTGTTTCGGCTTCGTGCACGGGTTCGTCGTCTCGCCGTTCGGCTGGGTGCGCTACGAACCGACTCTCGCCAGGCTCGACCCTGGTAATCCGTACTTCGATCCGACCGGACCCAACGCCTACGGCATCCCCCACTACACGACCATTCCCGTCCATGGGCTCAACGCGGACGGCGACCCCCTGTTCGACAACGAAGGCGCCTTCTACCGCGATGAACGCGACCCCGGCGTCTACCAGGTCGTGCCGGACATCGAACTCTACTCGGTCACCTCGTTCGCAGACCGGGACTTCGACATCGCCGACCGAAGCGCCAACGTCTACTACGAGTTTTTCTACAACCACCGCTCGTTCGACAGTTCGTTCGGCTACCGCCAGTTCTTCCCGTCCGTGCCGAGGACCAACCCCACCAACCCGTTCGGCGTGTACGGGCCGTTCGCCGCCTTCGGCGGGTTCTCGGTCTTGCCCGTCCTGCCGAGCTATCAGTTGGTCGATCCATACAGCGGGTGGACGTAGACCGCATCAACCTGTTCGTCGGCCTTACCGGCGACCTCACCGAGTCGTGGAGCTACGACGCCCACATCGGCTACAGTTGGTCCGAAGGTACCTACGAGAGCCAGCAGTTCCTGGACGACCGGGTGCAGGCATCGCTCAACGCGACGCTGGACGCGAACGGCAACCTGGTCTGCGCGGATAACTCCATTCCCGGGTGCGTGCCGGCGAACCTGTTCACCGAGGACGCCCTCCTGCGCGGGCGGCTACCGGCGGACGTGCTGAACTTCCTGCGCAAGGACACCCGGGGCGAAACCACCTACAAGAGCTACCAGTTCGCCGGTTACGTGACGGGCACGCTGTTCCAGATGCCGCACAACGAGCCCGTCAGCGCCGTGTTCGGTTTCGAGTACCGCAACGAGGACATCCACGACGTCCCGGACCCGGAGGCCCAGCGCAACAACTTCTGGGGATTCACCTCCGCCGGGATCACCAGCGGGGACGACACCGTCACCGAACTCTTCACGGAGATAGAGATTCCGCTGCTGAAGGGTGTCCCGATGATCGAGGAACTCATCGTGAACGCGTCCGGGCGCTGGACGGACTACGACTCCTACGGCGACGACACCACCTACCGCCTGGCCGTGGACTACCAGGTCATCCCCGCCATCCGCCTGCGCGGTACCCGCGGTACCTCGTTCCGTGCACCGGACCTCTACGAGCAGTTCCTCGCCAACCAGCGGGGCTTCAATTCCGGACTCGCGGACCCGTGCGTCAACTACGGCGAGCTCTACGAGCCGGGCGACGTCGTCTACGACAACTGCGCGAGCGAGGGGCTCCCCCCGGACCTCGGCAACCAGGGCGTCCCCAGCATCGAGAGCATCATCGGCGGCAATGCGAACCTGCTGGCGGAGACGTCGAAGTCCTGGACGGCCGGCATGATCTTCCAGCCGGAGAGCATCGGCATGTCGCTCGCGTTCAGCTGGTTCGACATCGAGATCTCGGACACCGTCTCGGACCCATCGGTCGGCTACGTCCTCGGCACCTGCTACACGTCCGCCGGCCGGTCGAGCGCCTGGTGCGACCGGATAGGGGCACGTGACGGGATGGGATTCCTGAGCGAGGTCGACGCGTCCCTGGTGAACATCGGGCAGCGCGCCAGCCGGGGTTTCGACATCGACTTCCTCTACGAGAAGGAGTTCCCAACGTTCGACCTGACGATCGACGGCACCGTCACCCGACTCAAGGAGCATCGCGTCGAGCTCTTCGACGAGGTCTGGGACAACGTCGGCCACTGGGGCTACCCGGAGTGGTCCGGGGAGTTCGACATCCGCGTCGACTACCGCACCTGGACGTTCTTCTGGCGCACCAGCTTCATCGGCGATACGGCGGAGGACCCGGTCTTCGACCCGGGCACGACCGACGTCGACCGCGTCCACAAGACCAAGGACAAGTTCTACCACACGGTCTCGGCCCGCTGGCGCAACACCGACTGGGACGTCATCGGCACCGTGCGCAACGTCTTCGACAAGGCCCCGCCAGGGGTCGGCGACGGCGTACCGAGGCAGGCGACCAGCCGCATCTTCAACACGCTTCCGGGAGTCGGCTATCCCCTGTTCGGCAGGACTTTCGTCGTTCAGGTTTCGCGGCGTATCTGACATGAAACGCTCGATTGCGACGGGCGCCGCGGCGGCCCTGCTGTGCCTCGCGGCCGGGCTTCCGACCGCGGGCGAGCTCATCCCCATGAGCGCCTGGATCCACGACCCCGTGATCGACAGCGTGGACGTCAGCCCGGACGGCAAACGGCTGGTCGCGCTGACGCTTTCGGACGTCAACGCCCCGCCCGACGTAACCGTGTGGCAGACCGCGGACCTCGCAGCGCAACCGGTCCGTTTCAGGCCGCCCGACGTCAAGGCGCGCGCGGTCTTCTGGCTGAACGACGACCGCCTGCTGGTCATCGGCCGACAGAAGTTCGACATCCGCGCCGGCGGGCGCCCGACCCGCTGGTTCCGCGAGAAGGTCTACCTCTACGACGGGCAGGGCAAGGGAGAGACCCAGCTCTTCCGTACGAAGAACGTTCTCGGCGTCCGCCTGTTCAACGTGCTTCCCCAGGACAAGGACAAGGTCCTCATCGACGTGACCAACTGGGAGTTCGCCTCCGACATCTACGAACTCGACCTCGAGAGCTACAACTCGAAGCGCGTCTACCGCGGGGCCACCAACGAGGGCATCTTCGGCGACATCTACGGTGAGGTGCGCGGCAAGCAGAAGATCGAAGGAAACGGCGACGACATCCATATCCGCTTCTCCTATCGGCATCCCGAGACGGGCAAGTGGGAAGAACACCACCGCCTCTACGCCGCGCAGCGCGAGGGGATGCAGCCGGTCGCATTCGACCGCGACGGACGCAGGGTCTACATGCGCGACGACACGGGCCGCGACCGGTCCGTCATCCGCGGTTACGACCTCGTCACCCGCGAACTCGGCGAGCCACTCTTCGGTGGTGGCGATGTAGAGGCCGTGACCATCCTGACGGCGACCAATCCCGACGACTTCGGCTCCGTCGTCGGCTTCCTGGGCTATGACGAGGGGGTCCGGTACGAGTACACCGAGTCCAAGCGCAAGTCGCTCCAGGAGCGCCTCGCTCAAGTGCTGCCAGCTGGCATGGATCACCGGTGGGTGTCGATGTCCGACGACCTGACCGTCATCGTCGTGCGCTCGTCGGGCCCTCGCGAAGCGGGGCTCTACCACCTGCTGGTCAACGGCCGCCAACTGGTGCCCCTCGGTCGGAGCTTCCCGCACCTCGTTCCGGAAAAGCTCTCGGACATGACGTTCGTGACCTACAAGGCGCGCGACGGGCTGGAGATTCCCGCCTTCCTCACCGTGCCCCAGGACGGCAAGCGGCCGTTTCCCGCCGTCGTCCTGCCCCATGGCGGCCCGTGGGCCCGGGACTTCCTTGGCTGGGACCGCTGGGCCCAGTTCCTCGCCAACCGCGGTTACGTCGTGCTGCAACCGCAGTACCGCGGTTCCGAAGGCTTCGGACAGGCACTCTGGCGCGCCGGCGACCGGGAATGGGGTCAGAAGATGCAGGACGACAAGGACGACGGCGCGCGCTGGCTCGTCGCCGAAGGCATCGTCGCGCCCGACCGCATCGCCATCTTCGGCTACTCCTACGGCGGTTATGCGGCCATGGCCGCAAGCGTTCGGCCCGACTCGCCCTACCAGTGCGCCATTGCCGGCGCCGGGCTCTCGGAACTCAGGACCTTCGACAAGATCACGTTCCGGTCGCCCTTCAACCGTGAGTACCAGAACCCCACCATCGGCGGCTTGTCACCCTTCGACCACGCGAAAGAGGCGACGATCCCCATCTACATCTTCCACGGTGACCGCGACCAACGCGTGCCCATCGAGCAGTCGCGCAAGTTCGCGAACGCCTTGCAGCGCGCCGGCAAGGACGTCAAGTACACCGAGATCGTGGACCTCTGGCACAGCCTGCCCTGGTGGCCCCAGCACCACCTCGCGATGTTCTCGTCGCTGGAGGACTACCTGGCCAACGATTGCGGCCCCGGGGGACTGTAGGAGACGGGCTTGTCCCGTCCCGTCCTGAATTCACGCACGGCGCCGACGCGGGCGACCGCAAGGGTCGGAGGGACGGGCGACCACAAGGGTCGCCCCTACAACGTCCCGTCTTGAATTCATGCACGGCTTCGGGACGGGCGACCACAGGACTTCGCCAGTGACCGCGTCCACGGCGCGGGCAATGTTGCGCGAGCCGACGAAGTACATGACGCCATCCGCCACCAGCGGCGTCGAAACCAGACCTACGGCGTCCGGTACGTCCAGGTACCAGTCGAGCCTCAGCTGCGCGACGTTCTCGCTGTTGACCTGGTCGAGCGGGCTGAAACGCTACTCGTTGTGATTGCGCCCGTAGGTCAGCCACTCGGCGGTGTTGCCGACGTCGGCGATCGCCGCGTCGTCGATGGCGCGGGTCTCCGCCGCTCCGACGCACGCCACGCCGCAGGCCCACAGAACCGCCCAAACTGCCCGATGCATGTAGCCCCCTCTCCCCGAAATGGCTGAAATGACGCTACTGGGGTGCCTGGGGGTTGTCAAACGTCGCGGAGCGGCACGCAAGTCGTGGCCCGCCCGGTGATAGGATCGCAACAGGCCAGGACCGCGGATGAGGAATCCGTCCCAAGCAACATCATCAGGAGCCCAGAGGTTGCCCGAATTCGGGGAACGCAACGATGGTTGAAACGTCGGACATCGCCCGTCAGTTGCGCCTTGGCGAAGACAGCCGATGGGAATTCAAGCAGATCGTCTTCAGAGGAGACCGTCCGACGCGTCCCCGCAGGGACGCTCTGGCTGACGAGTTGGCCGCATTCGCCAACGCCAACGGCGGCACGATGCTGTGCGGGGTCACCGACGCAGGGGAGGTGGAGGGTCTTTCTCGGCCCCGGCTTGATGTCCTGGAGCGCGTCATCGTGGACATCGCCACGGACTCGATCAAACCACCGATAGAAGTCTCGACCTACCGCCTGGAAGTCGAAGGAAAGGCGCTCCTCGCGGTTCAGGTGGAGCGAGGTCACGCATTGCACGACAGCCCTGGCGGTAGCTTTCGGCGCGTAGGCAGTTCCAAACGCCCGCTGACCAGCGACGAGCGGCTGCGCCTGTCGGAGCGGCGCGCCCAGGCGCGCTTTCTCTGGTTCGACAAGCAACCCGTACCCAATACCGGGTTCCACACCTTGGACGAAATCCTGTGGAAACCGCTTCTTAGCGCCGAGGGTCGGGCAGACCCGGAAACGGCCCTGGAGAAGCTCGCCCTGCTGACCCTCGACGAGAGCGGCGTCCCGAGAGCGACAGTCGCAGGCGTGTTGCTTTGCACCTCCAATCCGCACGACTGGCTGCCCAACGCCTGTATCACCGCGACGCTCTACGCCGGGAATGACCGTGCGTCCGGGCAGCTGGATGCGCAGACCATCACTGGTCCGCTGCCGCGTCAGGTGGCGGACGGAACGAACTTCGTCCTCCGCAACATGCGCGTGGGCGCCTACAAGGATCCGGCACGCACGGATCTCCCACAGTATAGTCAGGAGGCACTCTTCGAGGCCCTGGTCAACGCGGTCGCCCATCGCGACTACTCCATCCAGGGCAGCCGGACTCGCCTGTCGATGTTCGCCGACCGCGTGGAGATCAACTCGCCGGGCAACCTCCCGAACAACCTGACCATCGACGGTATGGCCGCACGCCAGGCGACTCGGAACGAAGCGATCACGTCGGTGCTCGGGCGTGTGCCTGTCGGAGACATTCCGGGTTCCGTCCGTCGTCAGTTCTTCATGGAGCGGCGCGGGGACGGCGTTCCTATCATCCTCCGCGAAACGGAAGCCCTTTGCGGAAGGCGGCCGAGCTACGTCCTGCTGGACGAGTCCGACTTGTTTCTCACCATTCCGGCCGCAAGTACCGTTGCCTCACCAGCCAAGGTCATCGTCACAGTGCATCACGCGAGCCAGCCGGTCTCCGGTGCGCAGGTGCTGGCCCTGTTCCCAAACAATACCCATAGGGCGGGGTCGACCGACAAACATGGAGAGGTGGCACTGGAGTTGCACGCGACGATCCTGCCCATGACGGTGTTCGTCGCTGCCGCGGGCTTTCGCGCCCATCTCGAGCGCGGCTGGGTGCCGGCAACTGGGGGTCTCGCGGTGGAGCTTCGTCCGCATCCCCGAGGTGGCGCAGTGGTCTTCCCCGAAGCAACGGGCCAGCTCCCGGGATTGCAAGGGCGACTCAACCCGGTACGAGACCAGCTCGACCGAACGTACCTCTACGCCTCCAACATCTCGATCAACCAGGGCCAAGCCCAGCCGGTGCACTTTCGCCCCGGAGAGGAGATGCAGCTCATGGACGCCGATGGGCGGGACCTGGCAGTCCGCATCATCGACATCGTCGGTCGCTCCGCACTGGTGGAACATCGCGACATCGGCCGATGACGTGAAAACGGCGCGCGCTGTGGAACCCCAGCCGCCGGCCGCCACGAACGATACACCCGCAGCGTTCGGCCTCCGATAGTCGGAGAAAATCCGGGTTGCGTAGACCGTCGTTGGGCTGGGCCAATCGGACTCCCGAGTCGTCGCTCGGGCGCGGTCGGCACCGGTTAGACAACCGTACGCCAACCTCCTTACACTTGCCCGCCCGTCTCCGAGCGCTTTGGGGGAAGCCATCATGGGACCTTTGAACGGATTGCGCGTGATCGAGTTGGCCGGCATCGGGCCCGGCCCGTTCTGCGGCATGATGCTCTCCGACATGGGCGCCGAGGTGATCCGGGTGGATCGGATCAGCCGCGCCACGACCCCGCCACGGGACGTGTTGGCACGCAACCGACGCTCGGTCGCCGTGGACCTGAAGACACCCGAGGGCGTCGAAGTCGTCCTCAAGCTCTGCGAAACCGCCGACGGGCTCTTCGAGGGCTTCCGGCCCGGCGTCACCGAGCGACTCGGCATCGGGCCCGAAGCATGCATGGCCCGCAACGAACGCCTGGTCTACGGACGCATGACCGGGTGGGGCCAGGAAGGCCCTCTCGCCCAGGCGGCCGGCCACGACATCAACTACATCGGCCTCGCCGGCGCGTTGCACGCGATCGGTGAACGGGGCCAGAAGCCCGTTCCACCGCTCAACCTGGTGGGCGACTTCGGCGGCGGCGGCATGCTGCTGGCCTTCGGCATGGTGTGCGGCCTGCTGGAAGCCGAGCGGTCCGGCAAGGGCCAGGTCATCGACGCGGCCATGGTGGACGGCGCCGCGGCCCTGATGGCCATGTTCTTCTCCATGGGCGACCGCTTCAGCGACCGCCGCGGCACCAACCTGCTCGACACCGGCGCGCACTTCTACAACACCTACGAAACGAAGGACGGACAGCACGTCTGCGTCGGGTCGATCGAGCCGCAGTTCTACCAGTTGCTCGTCGAAAAGTCCGGCGTGGACGCGAACCGGTTCGGCCCGCAGATGGACACCGGGCAGTGGGACGGCTTCAAGGAGGAACTGGTCGAAGTCTTCAAGACCCGCACCCGCGACGAGTGGTGCGAGATCATGGAAGGGACCGATGTCTGCTTCGCGCCGGTACTGTCGATCTACGAGGCGCCGGAGCATCCGCACAACAAGCATCGGGACACGTTCGTCGAGGTCGACGGCGTGGTGCAGCCGGCACCGGCGCCCCGTTTCAGCCGGACGGCTCCCGAAATCTCGCACGGCGCGCGCGTTCCCGGAGAGGATTCCGCCGCCGTGCTCGCGGACGCCGGCTTCAGCCAGGAGGATATCGAAGCCTTGCAGGACAAGAGCGTAATACCCGCAGCGTAGGTCGCACGCCCCCGGGTTCCGCTCGTCGCACCCGGGGCAAGAACAAACATCCCCGCGCCTGGGAAGGAGGCGACAGGGGAGAGACGAGGTCCCTCGCCTTGCGGCGAGGCGTTCGGGGCGCATCGCGACCCTGAGCAAGGGAGGACGCCATGAGCGTGGAATACCTGGATACACCCGGCTTCCACGGTTTCCGGGTACGCCGGCAGATAGACAACAAGACCTACCAGGAGTATTTCTCACTCAAGGAAGGCGGCCGTCGCATGCACGGTGCCGCGCGCGCAAGAGTGCGGCGGGAAGCCGAGAACCGGGACGCCGAACTCGCATCGTCGCAACGCCATGCGCGCGAACGGGCGGCGCATGCCGTCCATCTCGACGACCGGGGCCGCGTACGCGGCATCCTCTTCCGGCGCAAGAAGGAGAAGAACGGCAGGATCACGCCGGTCCTGCAGATCGGCATCCTGTCGACCCTCGAAGACCGTCTCGTCAACACCACCGTGTCGATCAAGTTGCACGGCCTGGAGGAGGCCTGGCGCCGCGCCGTCGACTTCTACGCACGCCACAAGGAGATCCCACGGGGCTCGTCCACCTATCGGATGCTGCTCGACCGCAAGCCCGCGCCGGCGCAGCTTGCCGAGCGGTATGGACCCCTCCGTACGCGACGCACGCTCGAACCGAAGCCGTCCGCGTTGGCCCGGGCCGGGCCGCGCCCGCCCCTGCGCGCGCCCTAGTCCAGCAGGCATGAAACGCTACGCGGAGGAATACCGCCGCTCTCTCGATGCCCCGGAAGCGTTCTGGCGTGAGCAGGCCGAGGACATCGACTGGTTCGAGTTCCCGACGACCATCCTCGACCGCGACGCCAACGGCGCGTGGCGCTGGTTTCACGGCGGCAAGCTCAACACGGCCTGGCTCGCCCTCGACCGCCATGTCGCCGCCGGCCGCGGGGACGCGATCGCCCTGATCTACGACTCCCCCGCGACCGGCCAGGTACAGAAGTTCACCTATCGGGAACTGACGGACCGCGTGGCGCGCGTCGCCGGTGGCCTCGCCGATCTCGGGGTCGGCAAGGGCGACCGTGTGATCGTCTACATGCCGATGGTGCCCGAGGCCGTCATCGCCATGCTCGCCTGCGCGCGCCTCGGCGCGGTGCACTCCGTGGTGTTCGGGGGGTTCGCGGCGCCGGAACTCGCGGTGCGCATCGACGACGCCCAACCGAGGGTCGTACTGTCGGCATCGTGCGGGATCGAGTTCGATCGCGTCATCCCCTACAAGCCGCTGCTCGACGAAGCCCTGGAGCTTGCCCGCTTCAAGCCGGAGCGCAGCGTCATCCTGCAGCGCCCTCAGCAGATCGCACCCCTCGTCACGGGCCGCGACCTCGACTGGCGAGAGTGGGAAGCCGCGAGTGCCGCAGTCGAAGCGGTCCCGGTCGACGCCACCGACCCGCTCTACATCCTCTATACCTCCGGCACGACCGGCAAGCCGAAGGGCGTCCTGCGCGACAACGGCGGTCACGCGGTCGCCCTCAACTACAGCATGCACGCGGTCTACGGCGTCGATGCCGGCGACGTCTTCTGGGCCGCTTCCGACGTAGGCTGGGTGGTGGGCCACTCCTACATCGCGTACGCGCCGCTCATCAAGGGCTGCACCAGCATCCTCTACGAGGGCAAACCCGTACGGACGCCGGATGCCGGCGCTTTCTGGCGCGTCATCGCCGAACACCGGGTGAAGTGCTTCTTCGTCGCACCCACGGCGTTCCGCGCGATCAAGAAGGAGGACCCGGAAGCGCAGCTCAAGGCGGCATACGACACGAGTTGCCTGGAGTATTTGTTCGTCGCCGGCGAGCGGCTCGACCCGCCCACCTATCACTGGCTGAAGGAAACGCTTCCAGACATCCCGGTAATCGACCACTGGTGGCAGACCGAGACCGCTTGGGCCATCTGCGCGAACATGGCCGGTTACGACCTGCACGAGACCCGCGCCGGCAGCCCGAGCTTCCCGGTGCCCGGTTACGACCTGCGCGTCCTCGATGACGACGGGCGGGAACTCGGACCAGAAGAGGAAGGTCTGGTCGTATTACGGGAACCGTTGCCGCCGGGATGCTTCCCGACCGTCTGGGGTGACCACGAACGCTTCCTCGAGGCCTACTTTCGGGATTATCCGGGCTACTACCTGACCGGCGACGGCGGTTTCCGCGACGCGGACGGCTACGTCTACATCATGGGCCGCGTGGACGACGTCATGAACGTGGCCGGCCACCGCCTGTCGACGGGCCAGATGGAGGAAGTCGTCGCCGACCACCCGGCCGTCGCCGAGTGCGCGGTGGTGGGCATCCGCGACGAGGAGAAGGGCCAGATCCCCCTCGGGCTCGTGCTGCTCAAGGACGGGGTGAACCTGGACGCCGGAACACTGGAACGCGAGCTCGTGCAGATGGTGCGCCGGGGCGTCGGCGCATTCGCCAACTTCAAGCGCGCCCTCGTCGTGCCGCGCCTGCCGAAGACGCGCTCCGGCAAGATCCTCCGCCAGGTGCTGCGCAAGATGATCGACGGCGACCCCTATACGACGCCGTCGACCATCGACGATCCGGCCATCCTGACGGAGATCGAGGACGTATTGGTGGACGCGGGCGTAATGGGGATATCGAACCCCTAGCGCGACCTTGCGGTCGCGTTGGAAGTTTCGCTGGCGCGAAACTTCTACGGCGCAAGCTTCCATGGAACAAACGCCCTGTGGTCGCCCGCTCCGGGTTTGGCGGGTGATTCGGGACGGGGCGTCGTAGGGGCGACGCTTGTCGTCGCCCGTGTCGAAGTCGTGCAAGGCCTTGGCGCGGGACGGGACAAGCCCGTGTCCCCTACGGTCCTGTGTTCCCTGCGCGTCAGCGCGCCGGTTGCCGGGGCGAGAACTCCTAGCCGTTTTCCAGTTCGAACCGGATGAGGTTGCGCACGCCCCGCACGTCCATCGGATGTCCGTTCAGGACTTTCGGCTTGTACTTGAACTTCAGCGCCGCATCTGTCGCCGCCCGGTCGAACACGCCGAGGGGACTCGCTTCAACGACGACAGGATCGCGAACGCGGCCGGCTGCCGTCACCGTGAATTCGAGCAGGACGTATCCCTGGATCCCGCGCGTTACCGCACGGCGCGGGTAGACAGGCGCCACCTTGACAATGGGAAGGTACTCGCCGTCCGTCCGGAACCGCTCGACCTTCGGCGACGGTGGATCTTCCTCCGGGGGATCGAGCACAAGACCCTCGCACCTGGAATCTTCGCAGAGAGGCGGAGGCAATACCGGGGGATCCCACTCCGGTGGCGGCTCTGGCGGGTCCGGCTTCACAGGAGGCTCCTTCGTGACGAGCTCCCGCTCTTCCGGCAGGCGCACGAACTCGAGCACCTGGCCCTTCGCCTGCTCGGAAAACGGGCTGCGGTCGCTCTCGATCAACGTCTGCATGAGCAGGAAGAGCAGCATTGTCACAACCAGCCCCACGGAGACGCCAATCAGGTAACGCACGACGCCACTTCGTCCCAGCCCTGCGATGCGTTCAAACACGTTCCACCTCCCGCTTCCTGATCTCTTCACGGGTAGTAAACGCGCGGCAGACGCAAACGGGGTCAAGTCGTCGTCAGCCGGGACTGCGGCCAAGATGGCGTCTCCGGGTCCCGGACGGCACGGCAGATCCTGCTCGAGGGCACCGATCTCGTCGTGGGCTCGACGCGCTACCGCTGCATCGACGAGGCGTGCAAGCGGCACTGAGCGGGAGGGGCGATTCCCTGCAGGTATGATCCACCGATCGGAACGTACGGGCGTGGACATGTTGCAGCGATCGTTCGACTACCTCCGTTGGTTCGCCGAGACACTGGTGCGCCAGTTCTTCGAGTATCGCTGCATGCACAGCGCGGCGGCCCTGACGTTCACCACGCTGCTCGCGCTCGTCCCGGTCATGACCGTCACTTACGTGTTCCTGTCCGCCTTTCCCGAGCTCTCGGTGCTCGGCAAGACGGTGGAAGCCTTCGTGTTCGAGAACTTCGTGCCCGACGCGAGTGCGGCGCTGACGGGGAAACTGTCCGAGTTCTCGGCCCAGGCGGCCCAACTCGGCGTCGTGAGCTTCGCGATGGTGCTGCTGACGGCGATCCTCGCGCTGGTCAACATCGAGGAGGTCTTCAACGTGATCTGGCGCGCGCCGGCGCCTCGCACCGGACTGCAGCGACTTCTCGTGTACTGGGGCGTGCTGAGTATCGGTCCGCCGCTCCTGATCGGCGCGCTGCTCGCGACGTCGTACCTGTACGCGCTGCCGCTCGTCACGGACCTGGACACCCTGGGGGTGCGCGAGCTCCTCATCACGATGCTGCCGACCCTTGCGATCACCGCGACCTTCACCATCCTCTACTTCGCCGTGCCGAACACGCCGGTCCGTTTCCTGCACGCCCTGCTCGGCGGCCTGCTCACCATGCTCCTCTTCGAGGCGGCCCGGTGGCTGTTCGCGGAGTTCGTCGTGCAGTCCGTGGCCGCCGTGGTCTACGGCACGTTTGCCGCCGTGCCGTTCTTCCTCATCTGGCTCTACCTGGTGTGGACGATGGTGCTCGCCGGGGCTGTCTTCGTGCGCACGCTATCCCTGTCCCGGGAGCACCCCGCGGACCGTCGCGAACCCGCCATCCTGCAGTGCGCGCGCGTGCTGGCATTGCTGAACCAGGCGCACCGGCAAGGCTCCTCGGTGAGCGTCGACGCCATTTCCGAAACCGTGCGCTTCGATCCCGGTGACCGCGCCCGGATCTTCGAGATCCTGACCCGGGAGCGACTGCTGCAACGCACGCAGGAGGGATTGCTCACGCTCGGGCGGAGTCTTGAGACCGTGACACTGTGGGAACTGTATCGGCAGATGCCCGAGGCCCTCGACGTCGACACGCTCGAGCGTGCCGGGGGTGCGGTGGCCCGACGCCTCAGGACATTCGCCGAACTGGGCGCCCACGAACTCGACGTGAGCCTCGACCGTGTTCTTGCCGAGTCGGATTGACGTACCGCCGGCGCGTTGGCGCGGCATGGCGGCCGCGGCGCCGCTGCTTGGGCTGGCCCTGCTTCTCGCCGGCTGTTCCGCCGACACGACCGCGCTTGCGGACGGCAGCACCGCCAACTGGTCGCACTGGCGTGATCGTCCGATCGTCCTGAACTACTGGGCGGAGTGGTGCGCGCCGTGCCGCCACGAGATCCCGGAACTCAATGCCCTGCACCGTCAGCGCACGCAGACCGGGGCGGTGGTGCTGGGCGTCAACTACGACGGCATCGCCGGCGGGCGCCTGGCGGAACTCGTCGAGCGGATGGACATCGAGTTTCCCGTACTTGTCCACGATCCCATGGACCGGTGGGGTTATGCCCGTCCGGACGTGCTCCCGACCACGGTGATCGTCGCGCCCGACGGGGAGGTGCGCAAGATCCTGGTCGGGCCGCAGACGCGCGAGAGCATCCTCGATGCGTTGGGTGGACAGGCGCACGCGGAGACGGACCCGGACTCCGTGGTGCGCCGGTACGGGGAGCAGGTGGAGCGACGGCGCTCAGCCGCGACGCCGGCGCTACGCGCCTCCCTAAGAAACCTCTGAACAAGTTCATCCCTGAACTTGTTCAGCCGCGCAAAACAAAAGCGCGGTTTCGTTTTGCTCACATATTAAACGGCTTACGCCATTGAATATGGCGATACATCCCTGTACCGCACGGGAAGCCCTGATAAATCAGAGCTTCCCTACGCCAACGCGCCCGAGGAGATACGCCGGCGCGCCTCGTCGACCCCGATCCGCGCGATGTCGGCGGCCGCCCGACGCCGCAACTCGACCACGCCTTCCCGCAGCCCCCGCGCACCGACCGTCACCCGGTGGGGGATACCGATGAGGTCTGCGTCGGCGAACTTGACGCCGGGGCGCTCGTCCCGATCGTCGAGCAGCACCTCGATGCCGGCCGCACCAGCGGCCTCGTACAACCCGTCGGCCACCTCCCGAACCTCGGCGGAACGACCGTAATCCAGGGCAATGACGTGCAGGCCGAACGGCGCTACCGCCGCCGGCCACACGATCCCGGCGTCGTCGTGACATTGCTCCACGATGGCCGCCACCAGCCGCGACACGCCCATACCGTAGCAGCCCATGATGAGACTGACGTCAGCGCCGGATCCGTCCTGCAGCGCGAGCTGCATGGCCGCCGAGTATTTCGTGCCGAGCTTGAAGATGTGGCCGACCTCGATCCCGCGTGCAAAGGCCAGGGCCCCCTTGCCGTCCGGAGACGGGTCTCCCTCCACAACGTTGCGCAGATCGACGACGTGTGCTGCGACGTCGCGCTCCCAGTTCACGCCCGTCAGGTGCATCCCGTCCTCGTTGGCGCCGCAGACGAAGTTCGCGACCGCCGCCGCGGATTCGTCCGCGTATACCGCCAACGGGAGCCCCACCGGTCCGATCGAGCCCACCGGGCAGCCGAGCGCGGACTCGATCTCGGCATCGGTGGCAAACGTGACCGGCGAGGCCACGCCAGACAGTCGCCCGGCCTTCGTTTCGTTCAGTTCGTGGTCGCCGCGCAGCACCAGGGCGGCCAACGGCTGCTCCGTGCCCCGCACGATGAGCGTCTTGACGCACCGCTTGGGTTCGACGTCGAGGAAGGACGCCACGTCCGCGATGGTCCGGCAGCCCGGCGTCGCCACCCGGGTGATCGCGTCCGGCGGGCTCGTGTCCGGCGCCGGAGTTCCCGCCCGCGCCTTCTCGATGTTGGCCGCATAGTCGCTGTCGGGGCAGTAGGCGATCACATCCTCGCCGGCAGCCGTCAACACCTGGAACTCATGCGACTCGCTGTCGCCGATATTGCCCGCGTCCGCTTCCACCGCGCGGAAGTCGAGCCCGATACGGCGCAGTATCGCCGTATAGGCCTCGTACATGTCGCGGTAAGTCTCTTCGAAGGACGCGTCGGTCAGGTGGAAGGAGTAACCGTCCTTCATCAGGAATTCGCGGGCCCGCAGCAGCCCGAAGCGCGGCCGGATCTCGTCGCGGAACTTGGTCTGGATCTGGTAGAGGTTGAGCGGCACCTGCTGGTAGCTGTCGACGACGCGCCTGACGAGGTCCGTCACGACCTCCTCATGCGTCGGACTCATCGCGTAATCGCGTTGGTGGCGATCCTGCATGCGCAGCAATTCCGGCCCCATCACATCCCAGCGCCCGCTCTCGCGCCACAATTCCGCCGGCTGCACCACCGGCATCTGCACCTCGCGGGCGCCGCGGCGTTCGAGCTCCTCCCGGATGATCGCCTCGACCTTGCGCAGCACGCGCAGGCCGAGCGGCAGCCACGTATAGAGGCCGCTGGCCAGTTGACGGATGCAGCCGGCCCGCAACAGCAGCACGTGGCTCGCGATCTCCGCGTCCGCGGGGGTTTCCTTCAGCGTGGGTATCAGGATTTCGCTCGCGCGCATGGTCTCTCGAGTCGGTTACGGGGTCGGTGGCACGGTGCCGGGAGCCTCCGCGGCTCGGCGTATCCGCCAGGCATTTTATCGCGCCCCGGGGCACGCGCACCGCCCGCCGCCGACAGATCACCTCCATCGCGGGCCAACGCCCTTGCGGCAGGCCCTTCAGGTCGCTCAAACGCGCCTTCGGGATGTATTCGAAGCCGGTTTTGATTATCCTTGCGCACCTGTTTTTTCCGGGCATCCCAGCGCGCCGTGCCGATCTACGAATACTCCTGCAAGGCCTGCGAGCACGAATTCGAAACGTTGCAGAGGGTCCGCGATGCACCGCTGGTCGACTGCCCGCAGTGCGGTGCGGCGGAACTCCGCAAGAAGGTCTCCGTGGCCGCCTTCCGTTTGAAGGGCGGCGGCTGGTACGAGACGGACTTCAAGTCGGGGGACAAGAAGAACCTGGCCGGCGAGCGTTCCGCCGACAAGGGTTCGTCCGGCGGCAGCGATGCCCCGTCGGGCAACGCGTCTTCGAGCACTGCCGAGGGCGCGAAGAGCGCGGCCTCCGATACCGCCAAGCCGGCCGCGAAGAGCAG
This sequence comes from Candidatus Azotimanducaceae bacterium, assembly GCA_965248075.1. GTDB lineage: Bacteria > Pseudomonadota > Gammaproteobacteria > Pseudomonadales > Azotimanducaceae > VXNE01. Next base: position 701,654 of record CBDFIL010000003.1, read on the forward strand.
CCGGGACGCGTCGACGCCCAACGGCAAGAGTTCCGGCGCGGGCACCAGCGGATCGAAGTCACCCGCCTAGGCGGTCGCTGCGGCGACTCGACCACCTGTCCAAGTCAATGTGACGGAGCACTACAGGAGCCATGCGCACCCACTACTGTGCCGCGCTAGACGCGACGAACGTCGAGGAGCGTGTGGAACTCACCGGTTGGGTCCATCGCCGCCGCGACCACGGCGGCGTCATCTTTCTGGACCTGCGGGACCGCACGGGCATCGTGCAGGTGGTCTACGACCCCGACACGGCGCAGAGCTTCGCGACCGCCGACCGGGTGCGTAACGAGTTCGTGCTGCGCGCGACCGGGCGGGTGCGACGCCGTCCCGAGGGTATGGTCAACCCCGAACTCCCCACCGGCGAGATCGAAGTTCTCGGCGCGTCGCTGGAGATCCTCAACGCCGCCCGCACACCGCCGTTCCAGCTCGATGAATACTCCAAGGCCGGCGAAGACGTGCGCCTGCGATACCGCTACCTCGACCTGCGCCGCCCCGAGATGCAGGAACGGCTGCGCGTGCGCGCCCGCATCGCGAGCCATGTGCGACGCTTCCTGGAGGACGCCGGCTATCTCGAGATCGAGACGCCGACCCTGACCCGCGCCACCCCCGAAGGCGCCCGCGACTACCTGGTGCCGAGCCGCACCCATCCCGGCAGTTTCTTCGCACTCCCGCAGTCGCCGCAGATCTTCAAGCAACTGCTGATGGTGTCCGGGTTCGACCGCTACTACCAGATCGCCCGTTGCTACCGCGACGAGGACCTGCGCGCCGACCGGCAGCCCGAGTTCACGCAGATCGACATCGAGGCGTCCTTCGTCGACGAGTCCGACATCATGCGCCTCACCGAGGACATGCTGCGCTCGGTCTTCCGGAGTGTGCTCGGGGTCTCGCTGCCGGAGTTCCCCATGCTGACATGGGCCGAGGCCACGCGCCGTTTCGGCAGCGACAAGCCGGACCTGCGCAACCCGCTGGAACTGGTCGACGTCGCCGATCTCATGCGCGAAACCGAGTTCCAGGTCTTTCGGGGACCGGCGAACGACCCCGGCGGACGTGTTGCCGCGCTCAAGGCTCCGGGCGCGGCCGCACTGTCCCGCAAGGCGCTCGACGACTACCAGGGATTCGTCGCCCAGTTCGGCGCCCGCGGACTCGCCTACATCAAGGTGAACGACCGCAAGGCGGGCATGGACGGCCTGCAGTCGCCGATACTCAAGTTTCTCGATCCCCGGGTCGTGGTGCGGATCCTCGACCGCGTGGGCGCGCAGGACGGGGACATCGTGTTCTTCGGCGCCGACCGTGCGAACGTGGTCAACGACGCGCTCGGCAACCTGCGTCTGCGCCTCGGCGCGGACCTCGATCTGGTCGAAGACCGCTGGGCTCCGCTCTGGGTCACGGAATGGCCCATGTTCGAAACGGCCACCGACGGATCCCTGACGCCTGCACACCACCCCTTCACCATGCCGAGTTCCCTGGAAGAACTGGTGGCGGAGCCGGCCGGCGCACTGGCGAAGGCCTACGATGTGGTGTTGAATGGTCGCGAACTGGGCGGCGGGTCCATCCGGATCCACGACGGCACCACGCAACGCAAAGTGTTCGAGGTCCTGAATATCGGCCAGGAAGCCGAGGTCAAGTTCGGCCATCTGCTGGACGCCCTGGAGTTGGGCTGCCCGCCGCACGGGGGCATCGCCCTCGGTCTCGACCGGCTCGCGATGCTGATGACGAGTACCGACGCCATTCGCGATGTCATCGCCTTCCCGAAGACGCAGACGGCGTTCTGTCAGCTGACCGCCGCGCCCGCCCCTGTGGACGACAGTCAGCTGCGCGATTTGCACATCCGCGTGCGCAAGGACGAGTAGTCGTGGCGGGGCACTCCAAGTGGGCCAACATCAAGCACCGCAAGGCCGCACAGGATGCCCGGCGCGGCAAGCTGTGGTCGAAGCTCATCCGTGAAGTGACGGTCGCCGCGCGCATGGGTGGCGGCTCGACGACCGACAACACGCGCCTGCGCGCGGCCGTGGACACCGCGCTGGCCGCCAACATGCCGAAGGACACGATCGAGCGGGCCGTGCAGCGCGGCGCCGGGGGTCAGGACGGGGCAGACGTCGAGGAACTCACCTACGAAGGCTACGCACCGGGCGGCGTCGCCGTCCTGGTCGAGGTGATGACCGACAACCGCAACCGCGCCGTGGCGGAGATCCGACACGCCTTCAGCAAACACGGCGGGAACCTCGGCACGGACGGCTCCGTCGCGTATCTGTTCGAGAAGAAGGGCGTCATCGCCTTCGCCCCGGGCGCGGACGAAGAATCGATCTTCGACGTGGTGCTCGACGTGGGTGCGGAGGATGTCGACAGCGACGTGGACGGCGGCGTCGCCGTCACCGCGCCGCCGGAGAGCTTCGGCGCCATCGTGGACGCGCTGAGGGACGCCGCGCTACCGCCCGACCATGCCGAAGTGACCATGGTGCCGGCGAATGTCTGCCCCTGCGACGAGGATGGCGCCGCGAAGGTTCTGCGGCTGATCGACGCGCTCGAGGACCTCGACGACGTGCAGAACGTGTTTACGAACGGGGAGTTTCCGGCGAGCGTCTTCGGCGACGGCGCATGACGCCCGCGCGCGTGCTTGGCATCGACCCCGGATCAAGAACGACAGGTTACGGTCTGATCGATCGCGACGGCAATCGCATGTCCTACGTCGCGAGTGGCTGCATCCGGACCGAGGGTTCGGACTTCCACGCCAGACTCGCGCAGATCTACCGCGGGATCGAAACGGTGATCGACGACTACGGTCCCGCGGAAGTCGCAGTCGAGGAGGTGTTCGTTGCCCGCAACCCCAGTTCGGCCCTGAAGCTCGGCCAGGCGCGGGGCGCCGCCATCGCCGCCGCGATCGCTCACGACATGCCGGTCACGGGCTACGCCGCGCGCCGCGTGAAGCAGGCCGTGGTCGGCACCGGACGGGCCACCAAGCAGCAGGTACAACACATGGTCAAGGCGACGCTGGCCCTCAGCGAGGCTCCCGCGCAAGACGCGGCGGACGCCCTCGCCGTGGCGCTCTGTCACGCACAATCGAGCAGGAGGGGGAGCGCACACGGATGATCGGACGCCTCAGCGGCCGCATTGCCGCGCGGGACGGGAACGTCCTGCTGGTCGACGTGCAGGGCGTGGGTTACGAAGTTCAAGTGACCACGACGACCGTTGCGGCGGCCGGCCAGGGCGATGCGACGGTGGAACTCTTCACCCACCTGGTCGCACGGGACGACGCCATGACACTGTTTGGCTTCCGGTCGCTCCCGGAGCGCAGCCTCTTCCGGGTACTGGTCAAGGTGAACGGCGTCGGTCCGAAGCTCGCGATGACCCTCCTCGGCTCGCTTGCGCCTCCAGACCTCGCGCGCAGTGTCGCGCAGAGCGATACAGGCCTCCTGACGCGCATTCCCGGCATCGGCAGGAAGACGGCGGAGCGGATCGTCATGGAGCTCAAGGACCGCCTCGACGATCTGCCGGTCGCGGCGGGCGGGCCGCCTCGGCCCGTCGATCGGGAGTCGGAAGACGCGGTGAGCGCCCTGGTCGCTCTCGGCTGGCGGCCGGGGGAAGCGCGCAGGGTGGTCGAATCCGTGCACGTCGACGGCGAATCCACGGAGGGTCTCATTCGCGCCGCACTCAAGCGCATGGCAGGCCACGAGAGAGGAGACTCTGCGGGTGACGGACGTTGAGGGGCCTGACCCTTGCATGGAACAAACGGCGACGGGAGCGGAGCGACCGGCGACGGTTGGTCCATGCGAGGTCGGTGTGGCTGGGCCGGAGGCGGCGCCGATGCCGAGCGCGCGCGAACTGCGTTCGCGGTGCGAGGCACCGGACCGGCTTTGGGGCGCTCCCATGAAGCCATGACGATCGAACGCGACCGCATCACGGCCGGCGAAGCAACCCCACCGGACCGCTCTCCGGATCGGTCCCTGCGTCCCGCCCGGCTGGCGGACTACGTCGGCCAGGCCGCGGTCAAGGAACAGCTGGCCATCGCCATCCGCGCCGCGCGACAGCGCGGCGAAGCCCTCGACCACACGCTCTTCTACGGACCGCCCGGCCTCGGCAAGACGACCCTCGCGCACATCGTCGCCCACGAGATGGGCGTACAGATCAAGGGGACGTCGGGTCCCGTCATCGAAAAGCCGGGCGATCTGGCGGCGATGATCACCAACCTCGAGGCCGGCGACGTGCTGTTCGTCGACGAGATCCACCGCCTCTCGCCGGTGGTCGAGGAGATCCTCTATCCCGCGATGGAGGACTCCGAGATAGACATCCTGATCGGCGAGGGCCCGGCGGCCCAGTCCATCAAGTTCCCGTTGCCGCATTTCACCCTGGTCGGCGCGACCACCCGCGCGGGCCTGCTGACGTCTCCGCTGCGCGACCGGTTCGGCATCGTGCAGCGGCTCGAGTTCTACACCGTCCCGGAACTGACCGAGATCGTCACCGCAGCGGCTGGCAAGCTCCGGGTCGCCGTCGATGCCGATGGGGCATTGGAGATCGCGCGCCGTTCCCGCGGGACGCCGCGCATCGCGAATCGACTCCTGCGCCGCGTGCGCGACTACGTCGAGGTACAGGGCGACGGCACGATCACGGCGGTCTCCGCCGGGCAGGGCCTCGACATGCTGGCGGTGGACGACCGCGGATTCGACAGCATGGACCGCAAGCTCCTGCGCACGGTCATCGACCACTTCCAGGGCGGCCCCGTCGGTCTGGACTCCCTGGCCGCGGCCGTGAGCGAGGAGCGCGACACCATCGAGGACGTGCTCGAGCCGTACCTGATTCAGCAGGGCTTCCTGGTCCGCACGCCGCGCGGTCGCATCGCGACCGAGAGGGCATACCATCACTTCGGTCTCAAGAAGCCCGGCGACGGCACCCAAAGCGCCCTCAACCTGAGTTGACGATGCCAGAACAGCTTTCCATCTTCGAGATCGTCCTCAACGCGAGCCCCCTCGTGCAGTTCGTGATGGTCGTCCTGGCGCTGGCGTCCGTCGCCTCGTGGATGATGATCTTCCAGCGCTGGTTCGCCCTGAACCGCGTGCGGCGCCAGATGGACGACTTCGAGGAGGAGTTCTGGTCGGGGGTCGACCTGCGCGAACTCTACGGCGAACTGGAAACCGAGCCGGACAACCTGACCGGCAGCGAGACGGTGTTCCTGGCCGGCTTTCGCGAATTCCTGCGGCTCTCCGAGCAGGCCGGCGCGGACACGGACGCAGTGATGCAGGGCGTCCAGCGAGCCATGCGGGTGGCGGTCAGCCGCGAGGAGGAGTCCCTCGAGCGCCACCTGGCCTTCCTCGCGACGGTCGGCTCGACCAGCCCGTACGTGGGGCTCTTCGGCACCGTCTGGGGCATCATGAATGCCTTCCGCAACCTGGCCAACATGAGCCAGGCGACCCTGGCGTCCGTGGCTCCCGGGATCTCGGAGGCCCTGATCGCGACGGCGATGGGACTGTTCGCCGCGATACCGGCCGTCATCGGCTACAACCGCTTCTCGGCGCGCGTCGAAGTGCTGATGAAGCGGTACGAGGCATTCGCCGACGAACTCACCAGTATCCTCTACCGGGCCTCGCACAAGAGCTGAGCAACACACCAACAACTGGACAGACATGGCCCCTCGACGCAAACCGATGTCCGAGATCAACGTCGTACCGTATATCGACGTCATGCTGGTGCTGCTTGTGATCTTCATGGCCACCGCGCCCCTCTTCACCCAGGGGGTCGAGGTCGATCTCCCGCAGGCGCCCTCCGAGCCGCTGCCGAACGACGACGACGACCCACTCGTCGTCAGCGTCAAGCAGGACGGCGCGATCTTCATCAACATCGGCATGCGCCGCGACGATGAAGAGGGCCGGCGAGTCACGATCTTCTCGCTCGAGGACCAGGCCTCGAAGGTGATTGGCGCACGTCCCAATGTGCCTGTCTACGTTCGTGCCGACACGAAACTGGAGTACGGCAAGGTGGTGGAGATCATGACCGTACTGCAGAAGGCCGGCGCCGAGAGCGTCGGACTCATCACCGACCCGCCGGACCTCTCGGGCTGAACCGGTGCACACGCTGCGCGACTACAGTCTGCCGCTCCTGCTGGCACTGCTCTGCCACGCCGGGGCCGCCCTCGCCCTGGTGCGCGGCTGGAATCCCGAGGACACGGAAGCCCGCGTCATCAGACCCGAGATCGTGAGCGCCCGCCTCATCGTGCTCGAGCGCGCGAAACCCAGGACGACGCGCACCGCGCCCCCGGTCACGACGACGCCGGCCGCACCGCCACCGGACCAGCAGGCCGCGCCCAAGCCACCCCCGCCGCAGGTCGACCGCGCCGAACGGGAGCGCCAGAAACGGGAGGCCGAGCGGGCGCGCGAGGAAGCCGCGCGTCAGGAGCGCCTCGCCAGGCTCGCCGAAACCGCCTTCAAGGACGCTCTCGCCAAGGAGCGGATCGACCTCGCCGAGGACACGCACTCCGACGCCGCATCGACCTACATCGACGGCATCTACCAGGCCGTCGTGCGCAACTGGTCGCGACCGCCTTCCGCGCGCAACGACATGCAGGCGGAACTGCTCGTCGAACTGATTCCCACCGGCGAGGTGGTCTCGGTCACCCTCGTCGCGTCGAGCGGCAGCACCGCGTTCGACCGCTCGGCGGAAGCGGCCGTACGAAAGGCTCGTCGCTTCCAGGTGCCGACCGATATCGGCCTGTTCGAGGCCCGCTTCCGCCAGTTCACCCTGCTCTTCAAACCGGAGGACCTGCTACGTTGAACATGCGCAACCTGTGGCGTACCGCTGCCGCGGTCGCGGCGTTGACCGTCGCCTCGCCGGCGCTCGGCGCCGGCGAGAAGATCATCATCGACCAGGGGTACGACAACCAGACCCGAATCGCCGTGGTGCCGTTCGACAGCACCGGGCCGGATGATGCGGGTATCGCACCCATCGTGTCCTTCGACCTCGCTCGCAGCGGCCAGTTCGACCCGCTGCCCACCGAGAACATGCTGTCCCTGCCGACCCGCCCCGAGCAGGTGTTCTTCCGGGACTGGCGTGTGCTCGGCATCGAGTACGTCGTCATCGGCCGGATCTGGGAGGTCGGCAACGGCCAACTCGCGACGGTCTACCACCTGCTCGACGTCTTCAACGAACGCGAACTTCTGACCGGCCGTCTGGCGGCGCCGGCGGACAAGCGCAGGGACATCGCCCACCGCATCTCGGACGACGTATTCGAGCAGATCACCGGCATTCCCGGGGCATTCTCCACCAGGATCATCTACGTGCTCGCCCTCGATGCCGGTACCTCATACGCCCGCTACCGGCTCGAGCTGGCGGACTCCGACGGCGAACGAGCACGCACGCTCTTCGACTCCACCGAACCCCTGTTGTCCGCAAGCTGGTCCCCCGACGGGCGTCGTGTGGCCTACGTCTCTTTCGAAAGCGGTCGGCAGGCGATCGTCATTCAGGACATCGCGAGCGGAGCCCGTTCGAGCATCGCCGAGTACAAGGGGCTGAACGGCGCCCCGGTGTTCTCGCCCGATGGCAACCGGCTGGCGCTCGTGCTGTCGCGGGACGGCAATCCGGAGATCTACATCAAGGATCTGGTCAGCGGCGCGCTGCGCCGCATTACCCGCTACCCGTCCGCCATCGACACCGAGCCGAGCTGGACGGCGGACGGCAACGGACTGATCTTCACGTCCGACCGTGGCGGGCACCCGCAGATCTACCAGATGGACCTGACCAACTCGATGGTGGAACGGTTGACCTTTCAGGGTGACTACAACGCCCGGGCAAGGCTGCTCCCCGACGGCACGCACCTGATCTACGTGCATCGCCGCAACGGCACGTACCACATCGCCTGGCAGGATCTCGAACGCGACGACGTGCGCGTCCTGACCGAAACCTCCCTCGACGAATCGCCCTCCATCGCCCCGAACGGCACCATGCTGATCTACGCGACGCAGGATCGGGGGAGGGGTATACTTGCCGTTGTGTCAATCGACGGCCGCGTGAGGTATCGGTTGCCGTCCGCGGAAGGCGACGTGCGGGAGCCGGCTTGGTCACCATTCATCGATGCCTTGTCCCCGTCGAATGGCCAATAGGGCAGAACAGGAGATAGAAATGACACAAGCGAGTTTCAGGCAAGGGTCCCGGCCGCAGTTTTCCCTGTTTGTCGTGCTTTTCGCCGGGGGAATCCTGGCAGGTTGTGCAGGCTGCACGACGCCCGCGCCGGAACCGGTCCCGATTCCCGAGACCAGCGCTCCGCCGGAGGTGGAACCCACGCCAGAACCAGAGCCGGCAGGCCCGCCGACAGACGTCGACGGTGTCTGGCTCGACCCGGACGGCCGCCCCCTCTCGCGCACGCTCTATTTCGACTTCGACCAGGCCGTGCTGAAGCCCCGCGACCTGCGCACCCTGGAACGTCACGCCGACTTCCTGCGCGCCAACCGCAACCGCTCCATCATGGTGGAGGGACACTGCGACGAACGCGGCACCCGCGAGTACAACCTGGCCCTCGGCGAGCGGCGCTCCAATGCGGTGCGAAGCTTCCTGATGTCCGACGGCGTACGGGACGGGCAGATCGAGACGGTCAGCTACGGCGAGGAACGTCCCGTGGACGTGGGCCACGACGAGTCGGCCTGGAGCAAGAACCGCCGGGCCGAGTTGATCTATCGGTGAGATGACCGGACGAACACGCCGCCCCAAGGCGTGCGCCAGCGCGGCCGCCTGGGCTGCGCTGGCCTGTTTCGTCTGGACCGTCCACGCCGCCGCCCCGGTCGAGGAATCCATCGCCCAGGCCCGTCCTTCGCCAAACGCGGTCCCTCCACCGATGCCCGACGTCCTCGCGGACGAAGAGGTCCCGGACGCCGTACAACCGAGCCAACTGGCCCGGATGTTCCACGAGTTGCAACTGCTCTCCGCAGAGGTGGCTGCCCTGCGCGGCGCCGTCGAGGAGCAGAAGCACCGGGTCGATCTCCTCGCCCGGGAGCAGCAGGAACGCTATCTCGGGATAGACCGGCAGATCTCCGCCCTGCGCAGCGGGGCACCGACGGTCGCACCGCCGCCACGACCGGTCGTCAGCCCACTGGACCCGGCCCACCCGCTCCCGCGTACGGGCGCCACGGAGGCCGACGCGTATCGCAACGCCTACGCAATGATCGAGCGTAGCGAGTTCGATGCGGCGACGACTGCCCTGGAGGCGCTGATCGAGGAGTTTCCCAACGGTCAGTACACGCCGAACGCCTTCTACTGGCTCGGCCAACTGCATCGCAAGGCGGGCGAACTCGAACAGGCCCGACAGTCCCTCGTGCAGGTCATCACCCTTTACCCGGACCACAACAAGACCCCGGATGCCCTCTACAACCTCGGCGTGGTCTATGCCGAACTGGGCGACTCGGCGCGGGCGCGCACGTATCTCGGCCGCGTCGTCCGGCAGCATCCGGACTCGACGGCGGCGGGACTCGCCAAGACCTACGTCGCGAACCTGCCGTAGGAGGCGCCACGGCGGAACCGGCGGCTTCCAGCCCGGCCACGACCCCAGGCCAGACCAGGACCCATGGACTCGCTACGCATCACCGAGATATTCCACTCCCTGCAGGGGGAGTCCCGCACGGTCGGGAGACCGACGACGTTCGTGCGCCTGACGGGCTGTCCGCTTCGCTGCCAGTACTGCGACACGGCCTACGCGTTCACGGGCGGTACGGTGATGCCCGTCGCCGATGTGGTCGAGCGGGTGGCGCAGCAGCCGGCGAGACTGGTGACGGTGACCGGCGGGGAGCCGCTGGCACAGCCCGCGGTACGTGCGCTGATGGCGGCACTCTCGGACCGCGGCTACACCGTATCTCTCGAGACGGGAGGGGCCCTCGACGTCACCGACGTCGACCCGCGCGTGTCCATCGTCATGGACCTGAAGACCCCTGGCTCGGGTGAGTGCGGCAGCAACCGCTACGCCAACATCGAACACCTGGCGAGCAAGGATCAGGTGAAGTTCGTCATCTGCGACGAAGTCGACTACGCATGGGCGAAGGAGCAGTGCGTGGCCTGGGGCCTGATCGAGCGCGTCGGTGAAGTGCTGTTCTCGCCATCCGCTTCCGAGATGTCGCCCGCGCGACTCGCCCAGTGGATCCTGCGCGACGGACTCGACGTGCGCTTCCAGGTCCAGTTGCACAAGGTGCTGTGGGGTGACGTGCCCGGCCGGTAACGCGAGACCGCCAGCCCGGGCGAGCGCCGCGGAGGACTGCCCATGAAACGCGCCGTGGTCCTCGTCTCCGGCGGCCTCGACTCCGCGACCACCCTGGCCATCGCCCGCGCCGACGGATTCGCGTGCTACGCCCTGTCCCTGGCCTACGGTCAGCGCCACCGGATCGAACTCGAGGCGGCCCGGCGCGTGGTCGATGCGATCGGCGCCCAAGCTCATCGTGTCGTGTCCATCGACCTGTCCGCGTTCGGCGGCTCGGCGCTCACCGACCCCGACATCGATGTCCCGGAGACACCGACCGAGGGTATACCGGTCACCTACGTGCCGGCACGGAATACGGTGTTCCTGTCGCTGGCACTGGCCTGGGCCGAGACCCTCGACGCTCGCGACATCTTCATCGGTGTGAACGCCGTCGACTACTCCGGGTACCCGGACTGCCGCCCTGCGTTCATCCAGGCTTTCGAGACGTTGGCGAATCTCGCCACCCGCGCCGCCACCGAGGGCGCGGGGTTCACGGTCCACACCCCGCTCATCGCACTGACGAAGGCCGAAATCATCGCGCGCGGCATCGCGCTTGGCATCGACTATGCGCAGACCATCTCCTGCTACCAGCCGGATCCCGACGGCCGTGCCTGCGGCAGGTGCGACAGCTGCCGGATTCGGCGCGCCGGATTCGTCGAAGCGGGGGTCGCCGATCCCACCGTGTACGCGGGCTGACGAGCCTACTTGAGGAAATCTACCTGACTATGGAGCGGCATCAATGAACAGCCACGAAACGACCGAAGACCTGGATGTGATCGTCGATAGATACGCCGGGGGCGGCATCACCCATGAGACCGTACCGCCCGGGCAGGTCTCCGAGGTGCCGGCGCGCCCGCCACTCGGCCTCGCCGCCGGCGATCATGTGCAGCATCTCAAGGCTCTTCTCGACGTGCTGATATACCGACCAACTGGAACCGACGTGCTTGCTGGTGCCCATCACCGAGCAGTAGAGGGTATTGATGTCCAGTGCATAGTTGTCGGGAATGTCCCGCGGGACGCAGGTCCGCTGAAACAGGTGAATGTGCTCGCAGGTGTCGACGATGCGCGCCATGTCGTAGAGATCCCGCGCCTCGGAATCCCGGTAAACGCCGTTCTCCGAGTCGGCTACCATGACTGCGGCGCCGGCGGTGGAGAAGTGCACCCTGGCGCCGCTCAAGTCCAGGTCCCACCTCGGGTCTTGACCGTGCAGCACCAGATTCCGCCGGGCTTGCTGCAACGTCCGTTCGACCAGACTTCGCGGCATGCGCAAACGCCCGTCGTCGCCGAGCACGGCGCCAACCGCAGTGCAGGTTTCGATGCAGTGAGGTGTGGCGTCGGCGAAACCCACCCGGTCGAGAATCATGAAGGCGTTGTCCACGATGGCTTCAACGCCGGCAGCGGACAAGGGCTGGAATTGTCCGCCGGTCTGCCCCGGTCGAACCGGCTTGACCGCTTCGGCCAAGGGCGCGGCGCGCTCGGCCTTGCGCGCCCGTCTACCGCCTGATCGTCGAGGCATGGCAGCTTTACCTCAGAGAAATCCCGAACCGGAGGCAGATCCATACCATCCCCGCCGCGGTGGGCACGAAGAGCGTGCCCAGCGTGAACTCGCGGATCGTCCGCCCGCGGGAGATGCGCGCGATGAAGAGCCCCACGAACGGCGCCCAGGCGATCCACCAGCCCCAGTAGAAGATGGTCCAGTCGCTCTGCCACGCCGTCTCGCCCGGCGCATCGGCGACCCACAGTCCCATCGGCAGGACGTGCCAGAGGTAGGTTCCGACGCTTCTCCCGAGGAGCTCCGCCAGCCATGCCGACGGACCGAGGAGCAGGAACAGGCCGAGCAGCACCATGCTGAGGTAGATGTTCCACTCCGAGATGACCCGGATCCCCCGCGCGACGCCGGTCACGGCGGAGAGGGTGGCCACCGCCGAGATGAGGGCGATCAGCACGATCTGGGTGACGAGCAGCGGCTCGATGCCGAACAGGACGCCGAGCCCCACCGTCATCTGTCTCACCCCGAGTCCCAGCGAGGTGGCCACGCCGAACACCGCCCCGAACACCGCGAGCAGGTCCACGCCGTGTCCGATCGGTCCATGGATCCGCTCGCCGATCAGCGGGTGCAGCGCCGAGCGCAGCGTCAGCGGCAGCTTCTTGCGGAATCCGAAGTAGGCGAGGCAGAGGCCCGTCACCACGTACAGGGACCAGGCGTGCAGGCCCCAGTGGAAGTACGTGACGCGCAGCGCGTGCACGGCGCGCGACTCGTCCATCGCCCGCGCGCCGACCTGGTCCGCGTGCGGATTCGTCGGGTAGGCCTGGGACTCGGAGTAATCGAAGTACCCCATCGGCTCGGCGATGGAGAAGAACAACAGGCCGATGCCGAGGCCGGCCGAGAAGAGCATGGCAAGCCAGGAAAACGTCCTGAACTCGGGACGCGCGTCGTCGTCACCGAGGCGGATCCGGCCGTGCCGCCCCAACATGAGGTAGACGCTCGCGACCAGCGTCACGCAGAGGACGAGCACGTAGTAGCCGCCGAAGGTGGCGTCGATCCAGGATCGAACGTCCGCGTACACCATGCCCGCCGCGTCGACGTCGGCCACGGTGAAGGCCACGAACGCCACCACCAGGACCATGGACGCCAGCGCCATGCCGCGGTGCACTTGCCGTCCTCTCCCCAACCCGTTGCGTCACAGCATACCGGTGATCGACCGGCGAGGCGTCGCAGCCCGTGGAGGAGTATCGTGCCGGCGCCTCGGAGCCCGGCCCGGGCGGGTCACGGACTTGGTCGGCGACACGCTCGGCGGATCCCCCCGTCGCCCGGCAGGGGCTCGGGCGCGGCTATCATCCGTGAGCGCGAGTTCACAGGAGGATCGCATCATGACCCTGACCGCCGCAGAGGCACAGAACGTCGTCGACGCCGCCGTGGCCAAGGCCCGGGACTTCGGTAAATTCGTGACCGTCGTCGTGGTCGACCGGGCCGGAGACGTCGCGGCGGTGGGCCGCATGGACCGCGCTCCGGGCGTCTGGATCGACATCGCGTACGGTCTCGCCTACACCTGTACGATCTGGGGCGGCGCCACCGGCGCCCAGCTCGCGCCGGTCAAGGACGAAGCCTGGTTCCAGGCGGCGAGCACCATGCGCGGCGGCCGCATGATGGTGGCGGACGGCTCGCTGCCGCTCGTGAAGGACCGCACGCTGATCGGAGCGGTCGGCGTGGCGGGCGCCACCGACGAGGAAGACCTGGCGATTGCGGAAGCCGGCGTCGCGGCCTCGTGACCGGTCGCCGGCGGCGTCGACCGCCGGAGGGCGTCAGCGCGTGGATCCCTCGCGCAGGGCGTCCTCGTCGGCCAAAGTCTGCCGGGCCGCCAGCTTGATGAACAGCTCCCCGTCCGGGCCGTTCTCCTTCCAGCCCATCGGGTCGTCGACCCCCATCAGGCTGCGGAAACGCGCGCTGCGGCGGGCGAGCATCTCGGGCGGCACGGCCTCCTTGTAGCGTTCCTGCGTCTTGAGCGCCGGGTGACAGTGGTAGCTCGTGACGTTCAGCCGCAGGCCATCCGTAAGCTTCGGGAACGCCCCGTGCCAGGTGTTGCCGAGCCACACGACCAGCGAACCCGCGGGTCCCTCCACCGGTACCGCCCGGTCCTCTCCCTCGCCCGGCCCGGGAACGCGGCAGAGACGGTGGCTGCCCGGCACCATCGCGATGCAGCCGTCCGCGAGCGTGTAATCGGTAAGGCAGAGCGCGGCATTGCACACGAGGCTGTGCGTCGCCGGCAGCACGCCGTCCGGGGATCCGGGCGCATCGGAGTGCAGGAACGTGGCCGGGTCGCCGGGCTTCGCGTTCCCGTCCCGCCACTTCACGAACGATAGCAGGCTCGAGAGGTGGGCCTGGCCGCGCAGGATGTAGTCGATCACCGCGGCGAGCGCCGGGTTCTCGAGCCACTCCTCGAAGACCTCGTCCTCGAAGAGCATGTAGTAGAGCAGGTAGCGGTCCGGCTGGATCGGGAAGGTCTCGTAGGCGCCCACGTCACCGTTCCTGTCCAGCGCGTGCTCGACCCCGGTGCGCTCGTGGGCGACGCGCAGGACGATGTCCCGCATCCGCGTGACGAACTCGGGCGAGGCGACGCGCTCCGGCGGAATGATCGTGTAGCCGTAGTGTTCGAGCTCGGCGACGTACGGCTCGAGGCCGAGTTCGCGGATGGGCGCGAACGCGGGGTCGAGCGCGTTCGGCACGTCGCTGCCTTCGGTGACGGTCGCAGCTTCAGCCATGTCGAATCCTCCTGCTTTGCGCGCTTACACGCCCGGGGCGTTACTGGGCGCCGGCGCGGATGATGTCCTCGTCGAGCCCCGTTATCCGCGCCATCCGCTTGATCATGCGCTCCTTGTCGGGGCCGTTGACCGTCCACCCCATTGGCTCGTAGGCGCCGACGAGATGCCGGAAGCGCTCGCTGCGGCGCGCGAGCATCTCGGGGGGCACGGCCTCCTGGTAGTGCTCCTGCGTCTTCAGCACCGGGTGACAATGGTAGCTCGTCACGTTCAGCCGCAGGCCCTCGGTGAGCTTCGGGAACGCCCCGTGCCAGGTGTTGCCGAGCCACACGATCAGCGAGCCCGTGGGCCCTTCGGCCGGGACTGCCCGGTCCACGCCCTCGCCCTGTGCGGGAACCCGAGCGAGGCGGTGGCTGCCGGGGACCATCGCGATGCAGCCGTCCTCCCGGGTGTATTCGGTAAGATACAGCGCGGCGTTGCACACGAGGCTGTGCGACAACGGGAGCAGGCCCTCGGGAGATCCCGGCGAGTCGCTGTGCAGTCCAGTGGCCGGGTCGCCGGGTTTTGCGTTCCGGTCCCGCCACTTGACGAACGACACCATGCTCGAGAGCTGGGTCTGGCCGCGCATGACGTAGTCGATCATGGCGCACAACGCCGGGTTCTCGAGCCACTCCTCGAAGACCTCGTCCTCGAACAGCAGGTAGTACAGCAGGTAGCGGTCGGACTGAATCGGGTAGGTCTCGTAGCGCCCCGCGTCCCCGGAGCGGTCCAGGTCGTGTTCCACGCCGGTGCGCTCGTGGGCGACGCGCAGCACGGCGTCGCGCATGCGCTCGACGAACGCGGGCGGGGCAACCCGCTCGGGCGGGATGACCGTGTAACCGTGGTGGTCGAGCGCGGTGACGTACCGCTCGAGCCCGAGTTCCCGGATCGGCGTCAACACCGCCTCGATCGGGTCCGGCGGGGGGCTGGAGACAACGGCGGTCGCGGGTTCGGCCATGTCGAATCCTCCTCCACTTGTCGGGAGTGCCCTACATTCCGATACTATACCCGAAGTGGAACGCATCTGGAGCGGAGCATGACCAGCGTTGCGGAGCAGATCCGGGACGAAATCGCACGGTACGGGCTAGAACCGTACCTCCTCGAACTGCGGTCGAACGGACTCGCGATCGTCCCGCCGGAGGTCACGGGGGTGACCGACGCAGTTCTCGACCGCTGCACCGAAGTGCTGCTCGCCGAGTTCACCCGGATGACCGGTTGCCCGATCAGCCTCGAGAACGGTCCCGAGGGAGACCTGGAATGGCCCGCCGGCACGGACCGCATCATGGCGAGCGTGGGCCTGCCGCCCGAGCCGCAGCCCAGCGTGATGCTGATGCAGCAACTGCTCCAGCGCGACCGCTGCTTTCGCGACCTGTTCACGAACCCCCCGGTCGACGCGCTGGTCAGCCACCTGATCCAGGGCGGCTTCCCCGTCGAGTTCCCCTTCCGCATGCGGCGGTTCGACAACTCGACGTCCTACCTGAAGTGGCGGAGCACGCCCCCGGCCGAGGGCCAGGCGGGGTTCTCGAGACCCGGCTCGATCGCCCTGCACCCCGACGATCGCGGCTGCCCGATGCCGTGGGGCACGAGCGCGCTGCACGTCAACGCCACCTGGATGCTCACCCCGTACTCGAAGGAGGACGGGTGCCTGGCGTACGTCCCCCGCTCCCACCTCGCCGCCGGATATCCGGGGCCCGACGCGGACGCCCGCGCGGTCCCGGCGGAAGGACCGCGTGGGTCGGTGATCCTCTGGCAGGGCGCGACCTGGCACGGCAGCTTCCCCAAGCTGACCCCGGGGCTGCGCCTGAACGCGATCGGCTTCTACCGCCACTTCTCGCTCAGCCCGCAGGAGAACCTCCAGATGACCATCCCCGACGGGATGTGGGAGGACTGCGCGGAGCCGGCCCGCCTGCGGGAAATGCTTGGCATCGATGACGTGTTCCCGTACAAGCAGCAGATGATGCCGGTTCCAAGGCTGGCCATGGGACGCGATCAATGACCCTCCTGCACGAGGGCATGGACGCCGGTCTCTGCGGCTTCTCGATACAGCGCATGGGACCGAGCTCCAGCCAGCCCGACTACGACGGCACGCCCATGGTCACCGACATCATGACGGACGCGGACATCCTGAACCTCGCCCGTGTGCTCGGCGAGCGCCGGGAAGGCTTCATCCAGATCGTCCAGGTCGCCGGAGCCATGGCGGGCGACCCGGCCGCGGACCTCGCGTTCATCGAGAAGCTGGCCGGCGTGTCCGGTCGACCGGTCCTCTACAACGCCGTGATGGCGGACCTCCGGCACGGTCGCGGCTAACGCGCGCAGCAGGCTCCTACCCGGCTGCGACCCCGGGCTTGACGGGAGGCTGGTTGTCCACGCTGTTCCAGACCTCTGCGTCGGGCCTGCCCAGGACTCGTTCGTAGAGGCCCGGGGGATAGTTCGTCATGTGGGGCCCCGGTCCGTCGAGCGGCGGCTGCGATACCGCACCGCCCGCGTCCTCGAAGTCGGCGGGGCGCTTGTACCGCGCAAGCTCTTCCGCCGAGATGCCCGCCAGCGCGGTCACCTCCGGGTCGATCCAAGCCTCCTGGTCGATCGGTTCCTTCGAGTAGGACAGCTCGAGCGACAGGTTCTCCGGTCCCGCGAAGTAGATCGACGCGCAGAACCCGTGGTCCATCGGCCCCATGACCGGCACGCCCTTGGCCCGCAACCGGTCCCGCATGGCCAACAGTTCGGCATGGTCGGACACCCGGAGCGCCACGTGCTGCATCGCGCCCTTCGCGCAGTTCGCGCCCGGATTCCCCGCGTGGGTCTCCCCGAGGCGCACCGGGATCCCCTCGATGTCCGGGTTGCAGACGAAGGCGATCGAGCTTTCGTCGTTCAGGCGCAGGAAACCGTGCCACGTGTTCGCGACCCCGTGCATCCAGTAGAGCGCGACCAGTTCCATGCCCAGCTTGTCCGTGAAGAACTCGCCGATCAGCCGCTCGACCGCGGCCCAGCCTCGTGGCGTTCGACAAGCTGCGCGGGCTGCTGCTGCCCGACAGGCCGGTCCTCTTCCCCGGGCAGCAGTTGGTCAACGGCGCCATCGCGCTGGCCGCCCTCGGCCTCGGCGTGATGGTCGTCAGCGACCCCGGCACCCTCACCTTCTATGCGGGACTCATCGCCGTCGCGTCGGTCCTCGGCGTGCTGCTGACGATCCCGATCGGCGGGGCCGACATGCCGGTCGCCATCGCGCTGCTCAACTCGTACTCGGGGCTCGCCGCGGCATCGACCGGCTTCGTCCTGAGCAACAAC
Organism: Candidatus Azotimanducaceae bacterium; assembly: GCA_965248075.1. GTDB lineage: Bacteria > Pseudomonadota > Gammaproteobacteria > Pseudomonadales > Azotimanducaceae > VXNE01. Next base: position 719,472 of record CBDFIL010000003.1, read on the forward strand.
ATCCTGATCATCACCGGCTCGCTGGTCGGGGCGTCCGGCATCATCCTGACCCGCATCATGTGCAAGGCGATGAACCGCTCGCTGATCAACGTGCTGGTCGGGGCGATCGCCGAGGGCGGCGGCTCGAAGTCCGACGCCGACGCGGTGTACGCGGGGCGCGTCAAGAGCACCTCGGCCGAAGAGGTGGCGATGCTCTTCGACGGGGCGCGCCGCGCGGTCATCGTGCCCGGCTACGGCCTCGCGGTCTCGCAGGCGCAGCACCAGGTGCGGGATCTGGCGAACCTGCTCGAGTCGCGCGGGGTCGAGGTGGAGTACGCCATCCACCCGGTCGCGGGCCGGATGCCGGGACACATGAACGTCCTGCTGGCCGAGGCCGACGTCGACTACGACAAGCTCAAGGAGATGGATGCCGTCAACCCGTCGTTCGAGCAGACCGACGTGAGCCTCGTCATCGGCGCCAACGACATCGTGAACCCCGACGCCCGCACCGACCCGGCAAGCCCGATCGCCGGCATGCCGATCCTGAACGTCGACCAGTCCCGGACCGTCGTCGTCATCAAGCGCAGTCTCTCGCCCGGCTTCGCCGGCGTCCCCAACCCCCTCTTCGCGGCCGACAACACGCTGATGTTCTTCGGCGACGGAAAGCAGGCGGTGCTCGACCTGATCGCGGCGGTCAAGGACGCCGCGTGATCGATTGGGCAGCCCTTGTGGTGCAAGACAGTCGAGCATGTTGTATAGCTGTAGGTGACCCATGAAAACCGATCACCTTTTCGCGCTGCCGTCCTTCTGGTCGGGGGCCGCTCGCGTGCTGGATCTCTTCTGCGTGTTCGACACCTACAACGACAGCCCCAGCGATGCTCTGGCCGATGCACGGGCGATCCACAGCGACTGGCATATCGTCGGCCAGGATCTCGCTGACGCCATGATGAGGGTGGAACGTGAGCCGACGACGTCCCAGCCGCCAACCGCAGCCGCTGCCTGCGAAGCCAGCCGACACTGAACCCGCACAGCCGGCGAGTCGGTCAGCCGAAGCCGCCGCGCAGGCTTCGGAGGGCCCCCTACCACCTCCGGGCCTGCTCGCGAAGTACAACGAAGCGTTCCCCGGCTGCGCGGAGCGCATCGTGACGATGACCGAGCAGCAGCTCACGCACCGCCACGCGCTCGAATCGCGCGTCGTCGACGGAAGGCTGGCGGCGGAGCGCACCGGGCAGAAGCTCGCCTTCGCCCTCGTCTTCGCCGCGCTGGTTGTCGGCGGCGGACTGATTGCGTTCGACAAGGACACCGGCGGACTCACTGCGATCATCGGCGCTCTCGCGAGCGTCGTGGCCATCTTCGTCTACGGGCGGCGGAAGGAGGCCGAGGAACGGCGGCAGAAGCGCGCCGACCTCAGGTCGCCCCGGCTCCGGCTCCCGCACGACGAGGCCACGCCCGAGCCGGACGACTCGACGCCGTCGGGCAGTCAAGCCACCGGGCGGGAATAGTGGGAGTCGTGAGTCCGCTGAGAACCGTTCGGATGACTCTCGATCGCACCGTGACACACAGTCCGGAGAACCGGTTCGACGCCCGCCGCGGGCACCGCGCCGGCGACGCGCGAGCCGGGAGGCAGTGACCCGTGCCGGAGCTGCCGGAGGTCGAGCGGGGACGGAGGCTGGCGGAGGCGGTCGCGGTCGGGCGGCGCATCGAGCGGGTCTGGTGCCGGGACGACCGGATCGTGTTCGACGCGGTGGGGCCGCGGCGCTGGCGCAGGGCGCTCGAGGGCAAGCGGGTGCAGGCGGCGCGGCGGTGGGGCAAGCAGCTCTGGCTGGAGCTCGATGCGCCGCCCCATCCGTTGTTTCACTTCGGGATGTCCGGCGCCTTGAAGACTCCGGACGCAACTCCCATCCAGCTCAAGTCCGGTCCCCGGGAAGACGCGACCGTCTGGCCGCCGCGATACCTGAAGGTGCGGCTGCGGCTCGACGACGGCGGGGAGCTGGCGATGACGGACGCGCGGCGGCTGGGGCGCGCCCTGCTGCGCGACGCGCCCGAGCAGGAACCGCCCGTCTCGAAGCTCGGCTTCGATCCGCTGCTCGCGATGCCGGGGCCGGCGCGTTTCTCGGAGATGCTGCGCGCGCGTCGCGGCATCGTGAAATCGCTCCTCCTCGACCAGTCGTTCGCGGCCGGCGTGGGCAACTGGATCGCGGACGAGGTGCTCTATCAGGCCGGCATCGACCCCCGCCGGAGAGCATCCTCGCTGACCGACGAGGAGGCGCGGCGCCTGCGGACCCGGCTGGCGGCCATCGTCAAGCGCGCGGTGGCGGCGAACGCCGACAGCTCGCGCTATCCCCGTACCTGGCTCTTTCACCGGCGATGGGGGAAACAGTGCGACGCCCGCACCGCCCGCGGCGAGCGGATCGAGCACCTGACGATCGGCGGGCGCACCACCGCGTGGGCGCCTTCGGCGCAGCGCTGAAGGGATCCGCAGAGCCCGGCGCCGGCGGCAGCGGTCCCTGCTCGCGAAGCCCGCGTCGCGTTCGCCGGGTTGCGATGAGCGGCAGCTTGCCAGGCTTGGCGCCTCGGTCTTCGCAAGGCAGGGCTCAGGCACTACACTCTGACGGGACAAGAGGGACCGTTCCACCTTGCAGCACACCGACGACACGAGAAGGACATCCCGATGACCACGAAGCAGCTCACGTTCGTTGCGGTGACGATCGGCTTCTTGCTGGGCGCCCTCGCCGTGCCCGCGCAGGCCCAGCAGGCGGAGGACACTGCCTTCCGCGCGGCCGACTTCGAGTACGGCGACCGCTTCCGGCTCCCCGACGGGCAGCAGCCGGAGATCTGGAACCCGGCCAAGCGGAAGCTCCTCGAGGGCGGGCCGATGGTCGGCGGCACCGTGCGGGCCACCGACCCCCGCACCTACTGTGCGATGGCGGCCGCCGGCTACGACTTCGTCTGGGTGGAGATGCAGCACGAGGCGATCTCGTGGGAGCAGGTGGCGCGGTTCTGGCGCACCTGCCCCGGCCCGGCCGCGCCCGGCGCCCGCGTCGCGTACGCCGACGAGCGTGAGATCCAGCACGCGACCGACATGGGGGCGGCGGTCATCGTCGTGCCGACCGTCGACTCGGTCGAGGAGGCCCAGGAGGCGGTCAACTGGACCTACTTCCCGCCGCTCGGGCGCCGCAGCGCCGGCGGCGGACAGGGCGCGAGCGAGATCTGGAACGACGTGCCCGGCGGCTACCGGCAGACGTGGAACGACAACGTCGTGCTGATCCTGATGATCGAGACGCTCGAGGGGGTCGAGAACGCGCGGGAGATCGCCCGCATCCCGGGTGTCACGGGGCTGTTCGCGGCGAGCGGCGACCTCGGCAACTTCTCCGGATTCGGCCAGGGCGACCCCGCGTACGAGGCGCTGATCACGGAGGTGGCGACGGCGGCGAAGGAGGCCGGCATCCACGCCTGCGCCCCGCTGCGGTGGGCCGACCGGCCCGACTTCACCTGCTTCCAGGCGGGCACGGAAGCAGCGAACATCCGCCGCGGGGCCGCGGCCGAGCTCCAGCAGGCCGCGGAGCGCTACGCGAGCACCGGCGGCGGCGGCGCGGGGCGGACGCCGTCCGAGGCGGGCGCGGTCCTCGCCAACCTGACCGCCGAGTGCGGCTCCATCACCTACGAGGCCGACTGTCTCGCCGCGGTGGAGAGCGCGGCCTCGGCCGCCGCCTCGATGTCGGACTCGGATCAGGCGCAGATCGGCCGCCGCGTGCGCGAGATCATCGCGGCCAATCCGGGCCAGGCGGCCCGCATCCGCGAGGTCGCCGGCGGCGGCGGGCTCGACGTCCGGTAGCGCGTTCCGGCAGGCGTAAGTGCGGTGGCACGCTGCGCGTCATCGCCTGCATCGAAAATCCCGATGTCATCGCCACGATCCTCGAGCACATTCGTGTACGCGAGGCAGCCACAACCGCCAATCCGAGAGCACCTCCGCTCAACACAGAGCACCCCGCCGCGCGATACCAGGACCGGCTCCCGTAGAAAACGACCGCCTGACGCCATGCTGCGACCGTGTGCGTCATGACGGACGGGGAGATCGTCGAGACGGGGCGGACGGAGCGGATCTTCCGCACCCCCACGCATCCGTACACCAGGCACCTGCTGGCGGCGGAGCCGAAGGGCGAGCCGGCCCACGACGACGCCACCGCCCCGGTCGTCGCGGCCGCCGACGGGCTCACCGTGCGCTACGCCATCGGCAAGGGCTGGTTCGGCGGCAAGCGCTACTTCACGGCGGTGCGCGATGTCGCGGTGACCGTGCGCGCCGGGCAGACCGTGGGCGTGGTCGGTGAGTCGGGTTCCGGCAAGACCACCCTCGGGCTTGCGATGCTGCGGCTCATGGCAGGGGAGGGCAGCGTTCACTTCGACGGGCGCGACATCGGCGCCATGAAGCGTCGCGCGCTGACCGGCCTGCGCAGGGACATGCAGATCGTGTTCCAGGACCCCTATGGCTCGCTCTCGCCACGCATGACGGTGCAGCACATCGTGGAGGAGGGGTTGCGCGTGCACCATCCGGAGGTCTCGGCCGCGGACCGCCGTACGCGTGTAGCGGAGGTCATGACGGAGGTCGGTCTCGACCCGGCGCACATGGACCGCTATCCCCACGAGTTCTCGGGCGGACAGCGACAGCGGGTCTCGATCGCGCGGGCGATGGTCCTGAAACCGCGCTTCCTCGTGCTCGACGAACCGACCTCGGCACTCGACATGTCCGTCCAGGCGCAGATCGTCGACCTGCTGCGGGACCTGCAGAAGGCGCACGATCTCGGCTACCTCTTCGTGAGTCACGACCTCAAGGTGGTCCGCGCCCTCGCCAACTGAAGCGGCGGGCGAAGGCGCGCGCGGAGCACGAGCGCGCCGCGTACGAGCGCAAGGTTGCGGCGCGGGAGCAGCGCAGCGGCCGACGCAAGGGCAAGCAGATCAAGCCCCCGCGGGAGGAGCCGCGCGCGGCGGAGCAGATCAACACGACGGACGCCGACAGCACGCTGATGCGCAAGAACAAGCAGTCAGGGGTCTGGACCAGGTCGAGGGTGAGTGGGCACTGGTGACGCTGGCTTACAACTGCAAGCGCCTGAACAACATGATGCGGGCGTGAATGGATCATGAAGGCGTGTCTCGTCGCCGTTTCGGACCTCTCACGTGCCGCTTGACGGGCTCCGGAGCGTTCAGAACGACACCTGCCGGATCCAGAGCCTTGCAGGCGTCGACGCCCACCTCCGCCGTCGGTACCCTCGGGGCCAAAACAGTCGCCATGATTGACTGCGAACACCCCCAAGTCCGACAGACTGCTACGGTCTCGTATCCGTGGGGGCTGAGGGCGGCCCCGAGAAAGGCGAATGCCGCGGCGAGCTGGTCGGGCTCGAGATCGCCCAGCCGCAGGCCGTTGCGGTCGAAGCGCGTGACGGTCTCAGGCAGGTTCGACCAGTTCGCCCGCAGCGGGCTGTCGAAGGGCAGCACGGCGGCGGCCCTCTGGCCGCCGCGCAGCGTCCGGAGGAAGGCGTCTGCGGTGCGTACGGCGGCAGCGCCGCCGGGGGCGCCATGGGTCGCCGGGGGTGACGGCAGGGGTACGATCCCGGAGTCCCCGGCCTCGGCGGCGCCGGTCACGCCCGCCGCTAGCCCGCATTTCTCACCAGGCCGCTCGTCGGCGGCAAATTGCTTTTGGGTTTCAAGAGGTTGATCGCGATTGCCGATGATCGTGCCGAGGTAAGCGTTCGGTAGCCGTGTGATGCTATTGGTTCAAGACGGTTTTCCAGTCGTGGCGAAGCGGCTTGAGGTAGATGTCCTTGACCGGGCGGGCGAACTGGTGGTGGCGGTCGAGCTTGCCGCGGCCCTGGGTTTTGCCGACGAGGATCCAGTTCGCGCTGCGGTAGGCGGCGCCGTCGAAGCGCGGGGTTTCGCAGAAGGTCTCCAGCAGCACGGGGCGTATGGCGTAGCGTCGCTGCCAGTCGTCGGGGAGCCGGCGTTGGACTTGGGCGAGGAGGTGCGAGGCGAGGTTGGGGATGCGTATCCAGGGCAGGATGAGGAAGCGGGCGTTGTTGACCACGAGGGGCAGGTTGCAGCGCCGGTGTTCGTCGGTCCAGCCGACGAAGCGGTCGCGGGGCGCGGTCTTCCAGGCGGCGGCGCCGAAGCCGAACAGGGCGAGGGGTTGGCCGTCGGCGGCGCGGGCGAAGTAGCGCAGCTGGGCGCCGGGCAGCGGCGCGTAGCCGAGATAGTGGTGGCGCTCGACGAAGGCGTTCCAGCGGCGGCTCTCGATGGCGCCGGCGACGGGTTCGACGCGCGCCGGGAGCGCCTCGGCGAGGCGCGCCGGCGGCGGGAACAAGGGCGGCTCGGTTTCGGGCGACGGCGCGGGGGGCCGCATCGCGCGCGGGCGGTTGCGCGGCGGCGGCAGCGCGATCAGGCCGTCGCGGTGCATGCGCAGCATGGCGACGCGGGCGCTCATGTCCTTCAGGCCGCCGTCGGGCTTGCGCCAGCCGAGGCGTTCGCACAGGGCGCGCGACAGGGCCGCGCGGCGCAACGCCGGGCGTCGCGCGATCAGCGCGCGGAGCCAGTCGATCTCGGCGGCGGAGAAGTCGCGCCCGCAGTAGCGCAACGGCGCGCCGGCGCTCACGGGCCTTGCGCGGGGCGGCCGCGCCAGCGGCGGGCGCCGCTGTCGTCCATTCCCCAGGGCAGCCAGGCGCCGGCGTCCGCTGGCGGCCGGCCGCCCGACGCGGCGCACGCCCGCAGGTAGTCCATGAGCCAGGGATAGGGCCGCAGGCCGGCCAGCGCGAGCGTGCCGAACACCGAGTAGAGATGGCCGGCCAGTTCCGCGCCGGTTTCGCTGTGCGAGCCGAACGACAGCTTGCGGCCGATCGCCGCGCCGCGTAGGGCGCGCTCGGCGGCGTTGTTGTCCATCGGCACCGCCGGGTCGCGCAAGAACGCCGTCAAGCCGTCGCGGTGGCGCTCCAGCGCGCGCAGCGGCTGGCCTTGCGGCGCGCCGTCCGGCAGCGTGGCGAGTTCCCGCCGCGCCCGCTCGAACAGGGCGTCGGCGCCGCGCTGCAGGCGCCGTTGCGCCCGCGCGAAGGCCACGCTCTGTTTCTCGATCGGCACGGCGCGGTCCCGGCGCCGCGCCCGCTCCGCGTTGCGGCGGTACAGCGCCGCGATGCGTTCCAGCCAGCGCGCGCACCACTTCTCGAGCCGCGGGCGGCCGACGCTCGCGTCGATGAAGTCGCGCCGGGCGTGCGCCCAGCAGAGGGCGCGCACGAACCGCTTCGGCTCCTCCCGCGCCAGCTTGGCGTAGACCGCGTAGCGGTCGCAGACCAAGTGCACCGGCGCCTCGGCCCCGAGGCCGGCGAACAACTCCCGCGCCGCCGCCGCGCCGCGCGACGGATCGACGCGCAGGCGCACCGCGTCCGCCGTCAGGCATACCCACAGCCAGCAGCGCGGACTGTCGCCGCGCTCGCCGCGCGCGTGCACCGTCCAACTCGTCTCGTCGCCGTGCGCCACCCGCGCCGCCGCCTGCCGCTCGGCGATCGCCACCGACAGCGGCGCGAACAGCGGCGCGAACCGGGGCAGGCTGTCCGCCAAGGTGCCGGGCGCGATGTCGAGGCCGTGCGCCGACAGCATCCGCGACACCGCCCGCAACGGCCGGTGGTGCGCGTACTTCTCCAGCAGGAACAGCGCCCAGACGCTCACCCCGTACGGCGTGTTCGGGAACAGCCGCGGCGCCGCCGGGCCCAACGTCTCGCGCCCCGGCGCACACGCGCACGCCGCGCGCCGCCGAACCCGACGCACGCGGCGCACATGCGCGCGCACCTCCACCTCGATCAGTTCCGTCGTCGTCGTGCCGTTCGCCACATACGCCCGACCGCAGCGCGGACAACTCCGCTCCGACGGCTCCAGCGTCTCCTCCACCGCCGCCAGCGCCGGGCGCGGCGTGCGCCCGTGCGACGCCGTGCCCGCTTGCCGACCCCGTGACCGTCCCGTGCGCGACGCCGCGCCGCGCACGCTTCCGCGCGCCCCCCGCCGCCGTTCGCTTCGCCGACCGTAGCGCTCCTTCGTCAACCGGCGGTTGCGCGCCCGAAGGCGGTCGTTGCCGTTCTCCAGTTCCTCGACCCGCGACCGCAGCTTCGCGCACGCGTGCCGCAAGCCGCTCGCCGTCCGCTCCAACTCCCGCGCCGTCGAGGCCGACCGCGACCGCTCCAATTCCGCCCGCGCCAGCCGTTCCCGTGCCCGCGCCCGACCGTGCATCGACCTCCAATAGTTCGCCGCCCAACGCGCTTCAATGCCTTCCCGCCGAAGCCTCGACAACTCCTCCCGCAACGCCGCGCATCCCGCGCACGACCCGCCGCTCGGCTCCTCCGCCGCCCCGCCCCGCGGCAACGACCCTTCCAAACGCGCCAATTCGAACCCGACAGTCATGCCGCCGGTATACACCAATCCGCCGGATGTGTCCAGCCTCCCGCATCACACGGCTACCGAACGCTTACGTGCCGAGTACGGACTGCGCTGGCCGTGCCCTCGCGGGTCTTTTGGCCCTGTGCGCGCACGTGCTCCCTCAACCGTAGTCCCCGCTATGCTCTCGGTCGGCGAGCGCGACGCGAGCGTCGTGCGCACAGGACCAAAATCCTCCGCGATCATCACGGCCCCTGGGTAGAGATTCGCCTCGCCAACCAGGTGATGGACCAGCTCGGCCTCGATGCGGCCCAGCGGGAGGCGGCGCGGGCCCTGTTCAACGCGGGCAGGGAGCCGGACTTCGCCCTCAACGCCGTGCTCACCCAGTTCCGCAGGGAGTGCGGACGCGCCGTCAACCTCGTGCGCATGTTCCTGGAGATCCAGATCCAGGCGGCCGGCGCGGACGGAACCGTACACGGCGAGGAAGCCCGCGTCCTCCTGCACATCGCGGCCCGGCTCGGCCTCTCCCGCGCCGACTACCTGGAACTCGAACGTCTGATCACCGCAGGCGTCCACGCGCGCGCCGTTCGGGACACCGGGATGCCGCTCGAAGATGCCTATGCGACGCTTGGCGTGTCGCCCGAAGCGTCCGAGGCCGAGGTCAAGCGCCACTACCGGCGCCTGATGTCCCGCCACCATCCGGACAAGCTCGCCTCGCAGGGGCTGCCCGAGGAGATGATGCGTGCCGCCACCGAGCGCACACAGCAGATCAAGGCGGCGTGGGATGCGGTGCGCAAGGCCCGAGCCGGCGGCCAGGGGGAATCTTCGGCGGCATAGGCGCAGCGAGACCGGCCGGCTGCCCAACGCGTCGGACAAGCCGTTTCGTCTGGGCCAGCGTCAATGTCAATGTGGTCTCCTTGAGGAGCTGTCTTGCGGGCATCTGGGGGAGAGCACAAATGGTTGTTAGGGCACTGCTGGCCGTCGTCATCTGCGTCGGCCTGTCGGCATCCGGTGAATCCAGTGACGGGGAAGCGACTGCCCGCGCTGATGCCACCATCGAAGAAGTGATCGTCAGCGCGCGCAAGCGCGAGGAACGATTGCAGGACCTGCCCGGATCCGCCGCGGTGCTCACCTCGGACTTCATCGAGGACATCGGCGGCATCGAGAATCTGCGCGACCTGACCGACCAGATCGTCGGCATCACGATCAACGAAACCCAATCCAGGATGCTCTCCGAACCGTCGCTGCGGGGTGCCGGTCAGTCGCGCAATCGCGCGGCGGTCTCGGCAACCGGGCTGTATCGCAACGGCGCGTATTTTGCGTCGCAGAGTCTCGGGGGCAAGAATTTCAGAGACGTTTGGAATTTGCGGACTTTTCTGAAAGTGCGCGCTGGGAAAGCAGTCTAGGGCATCGGATGCCGCCCGTCCATCAACGGGACTTTCGGCCAGGTATCCGGGATGGCGCAAGCCGCCCCGCCCCTCTGCACTATCCCAGCGCCGAGGCGGCACCGCATGTCCGAGACGGTGGACAGCGACAACCCGTACCTGCCGGTGTACCTGCCGGAATTCGACGTGTCCGTCGGATGGGCGATGTGCCGCAACACCATGTGCAAAAATTTCGGCATCCAGTACGCCGGACCTGCGCACACCGACGAAACGTGGCTGAGCGACGGGCGCTACGAGATCAATCCAAACACCGGCAAGTTCAAGTGCGGCTACTGCGGTAACTCGTTCGACCTGCTCTCGAACCGGGCGATCCGCGTCCTCGCACGGCATTTCCTGTCCCTTTCCCTCCCTTTCGCGACTTGCCCCGACAGCGGGTGCGAGAACTACGGCTACAACTTCTTCGAGCACTACACAGAGCGCTGGGGGCGTGACCGCCGATACCGTCGCAAGGGCAAGAAGGAGAAGGACAAGCACCGGGTGCGCTGCCAAAAATGCCCCGGCAAGACGAAGAAGGGTTTCTCGGTGGGGGTGCCGTGGTTTCTCGATCGATCGCCGGAGGGAGCAACCCCCCAGGAGGTGCGGGACAAGAAACGGCGGGGGTTCAAGACGCTGCGCCAGGTCATCAGGGGCGCGATGTACTACCGCAGCATCGGGATGATCCTGGAAGACTTCGGCTTCGACGCGGACACGTACTACGTGCGGCTGCGCCGGGCCGGGAATCGCATCCGGCACTACCACGCGTGGCGCAACGCGCGGCTCCTGCACCCGCGGTTCGCACGACAGGACACTCCGGTGCGCGTCTACACGGACACGCTCAGGGCCTCGCTGGCACGCTTCGGAAAGGACACTCCCGGGTACGTGCATCTGGACATCCCCGTTTCCGTCGTGGACCTCCCCGACGACACCACGTACTACATCCTCGCGGCACATCCGGGATTTCTGCCCGAGGAGTTCTGCCAGATGGACCTCGAGCAGCTTTACAGGGACGTGGACGTTCCAGAGCACCTGTCGCCCTGGGCCTGCACATTCCACCCGTACTACCGTCCAGAGCAACGGGACCTCGAAAGCGCAAAGGCCTCCCTCCCGCAAATCGGCCAAGGTGGCTGGTACACGCGGTCCCCGTACACCGAGCTCGCCCACTTCCTGACCGTTCGAAAGATGCTGGCCCGTTTCCCATTGGTGTACTACTACATGGACGCACACCGCGCGCAGTCGGAGGCCACGCTGACGGCACTCGCCGGCGACATTCGCGCCGGACGCTGCGAAATCGCTTTGTGTCAGAAGCGCACCGACGAGCCCTCCGAAGCCGAGTCGCGCGAGCCGCGGCCCAGCGCGTCCCGCGAGGAAGTCGAAGCGTGGTTCAAAGAGCGCGCCGATCGACAATGGGAGATGCGCGAGGGGCGGTGGCCTGTCCAAGGGGGGGAAGGCAAGGGCGGGCAGGCACCTGCCAACCCCATGCCCGAGGAGCAGTATCGCGCCTCCCAGTTCAGCGATGCCCGCAAGGGGGCGAAGGATGTCGGTGGATGGGCATGGCTGCAGTTCCCGCCACCCGGGCCGCGTTACAAGGGCGGGTACTCGCTGTGGCTGACGCAACGCCCTGACGACACGTACGAGGACGTGGGGCGGGAACTGCTGTGGAGCGCCAACGTCCTGCGGGTGGACGCCGCACACTCCCACCTCCGCGACGACGTGAGGGCGCTGGAACGGGCCACTTTCAAGGCCGAGCCCGGGCGCAGCTTCAAGAACTCCCCGCGCAATCCCTTCAACCTGATGGCCGAACTCTGGATCGCGCTCTTCTGGCGCAACTATGGCCCGCGAAGACCCCCGCGGCACAAGCTCAAGAAGGGGGAGAAGCCTCGGCTGGTGCCAGCCGCGACCATGGGGCTGGCGCAGTCGAATGAGCCCCAAAAGCCTGACCTGGCCACGATAGCGTGGAACTTCCGGCTGGGCTTCAGCGAGGCCACACGGATGAGCCGATGGCTGAAGAGGTAGGCTTCTACTCGTACGGCCTGACTCGTCTGTTTACGGACGTCTCACTGTTGCCGGACTTGCTGGCCGCCCCCGTCGATGATTGGGCCGGGTACCTGCGCGCGGCGCGGGCGAACCAGGATCACATTGAAGATTCCGACGCCGACGATGGCGACCTCTACGAGCGGATGGCCGCCGACGTTGAGGCGTTCGCGCGCCGCGTCGGGCTGCACGCCGACACGCCAACCGAAGCCGGGCATGCGCTCGGGACGATCGGGGAGCTACCGTACGCGTCGCGCACGGAGGACCACACCAAGGCAGTGCAGGAAACACTGGCCGGGCGGATCAAGGCGCACTACCGAGGCCATGACGGACTCGACGTGACCACGCTCCTGCAGAACGCCGCGCGCCTCGTGGCACGCGTTCCCGGCGGATGGGCGGGCTATTGTCCGGGGCTGCTGCTCGCCGAGATGAGGCACTTGGTAACCTTGGCCCACGTCGACAGGCGCGTGGCGCAGCGCCTCGTGGAAAGGCTGGTCAGCACGCGCCAGCGCGTGGCCGCGGCCGTAGACAGGAGGGGGCCCGATGACAAGTTGACGCGGAGTGAGAATCTGGTCCTCTACGCGGACGCGGTCAACGCGTTTCACCTAAGAGCGATCAGACGCCTCGAGCGTCGCGGCATGCCGTCGATCACGAGGACGGAGGCGGTCGCGACGGCCATCCTCCTGACGCATGCGAACCTGCTCCTGCACCTCGACACGCTCGAGCCGGTCAACTGCCTCGGCGCGGATCGGCTGCCCCCCGGCATCCCGCCTGCCCGGCCCGATGTGCCTGCGCCCATACTGCTCAACGATGGCTCATCCTGGGACCCGGGGTACTCGGCCGTTCACGTCGCCACGTTGATGCAGTACCTGATGAACGACGAGACGGACGTCAACGACAAGATCATGTTCCCGACACTTCACCTTGATCGGGAGTCTCGCGAGAGAGCGCAGTCCCGGTTCGGGGGTGACCCGCGGGACATCTCGAATCACCGGCTCATCAACAAGGGGCTCGCGATGGAACTCCTGACCAGCGTGCTGTTGTCGCGGCTGGACAGTGCCCGCTACGTGCGCTCCTACTGCGAGACGCAGAACGGGGTACCGCACAGGTTTGCCGGCGGGGGGCTCCCCGACGTCGAGGCGCGTTACGACACGCCACCGCCGGGCTTCCACGTGGTTGTTGCGGCAAGCGCCAAGCGTAGCGTCACCCGGGAGTTCTACGGCGAGCAGGTCGGGCAGGCGTATGACAACGGCGACGCGGCGGCCAAGGTGGAGAAAGTGCCCGTGTACGCGCTGGTGCTCAACGGTGGTGACGTGCTGCAGGACAAGCGTCTCCATGCGGTCTTTCGCTACAAGGAGGAATCCAGGATGCGGAGCGGCGGCAAGGGGGTGACACTGGTGCCCATGAATGCAACGGCATTCGCACTGGGCGTGCGGGACCTCGTCGAAACGCTGCCGGCGGACGGCCTACGGTTTGACCCGTCGACGTTGGTCGACGTGTTCTCGAAGCTGACGGCCGGGGCCTTTGTGGCACATCAGGGTCAGGGGGAGGATGAGGAGCAGGGCGATTCCCCGAAGGATAAACCTGATCCCGACGCCGGGCGCAGAACGTGGTCCGACGTCGTGACCGGAACGGAGCTTCCGAAGCCGAAACCGCGGCGAAAAAAGAAGAAGAAGGCCGAGGGACCGAAGCCCTAGCCTGCCCTTGACCGCCGCCCCGGCGGCCACGAACATCCGCACAGCGGGAACATCCCCAGCACGGACAGCGCATGCCCAAGGGCAGCGGAAAGCCCACACCGAACGCCGAGGAGACACCTTCCATGCCGACATTGGCCCTGCGCGGCGGGCTCTCGGGGGTGTTCGTCGACTTCGACCTGCTGCCCGATCTGCTTGCCGACCTCGGCCAGCGCCCCGGCGAGAGGAGCGAGGCCATCGCCCGATGGGCCGCGTTCCTGGAAGCCGCTGGATTCGATGGGCGGGCGATCGATCCGCATGAGTCACCTATTCCGCAGCCTCCCTCCACGCTCGCGGCGGAGGGCGCATGGCGATTTGCCGAGCGGCTGGGGTTCACGGTCGCGGGGGATCTGACTGTCGCTGGCCGCAGGGCTGCCGCGTTCGCGGCGCTGGACTCGTCGCGCCGCCGCGACGCCCTAGCCCGGATCGCTCACCGATTTACTATCTTGGGACACACTAGTGACACTTTGGAAGGGGTTCCCGGATAACGATTACATTGGGGCATGGATCGATGTGTTTTGTTCGCCGTCGTGGCTGTTTGAAGGCGCCACGGAGCCGTGTTCGAGTTCGTATGAGCGCGATCGGGGTCGTCGAGGCGAGCGTTGCCCTCGGCGTCGTGCCGATCACTACGGGGTCGCGATGAGGAGCGCGATCGGGGCCGTCACGATGATGCCACAACGGTTCTCGACGCAGGTTAGCGAGCACCCTGGCGAGCACCTCGGCGTACGGATGGGCGTTCGGGAACGACAGCCACACGCGTCGCGCCGTGATCCGGATCCGCACCGCGACCTTCAGCAGCTTCAGCCGCAGCGTGCCGCACTGGGCGCGGGCCAGTTCGGTGCCGCGGGCACCGAGGCGCCGTAGCGCATGCAGCAACACGTAGGCGAACGACGAGAAGTACAGGCGTAGTTGGTTGGCCCGCATCTGGTGCGCGCTGGTGCGGTCGGCGAACAGGTCGAGTTGCTGCTCCTTGATCCGGTTCTCCATGTCTCCGCGCACGCAGTAGAGCTTCTCATACAGACGCTTGGCGGACGCCTTGCGGCGCGCCAGACTGGTCACCACGAAGCGCGGGTTCGCCCCCTTCGACAGATGCTCCGCCTTGCCCACTACGCGCCGCGTACGGCTCCACGACTTGCGCGTGCGATAGTCGAAGTCCCGGTAGCGCCGCGCCGGCTTGCCGGTGCGCCCATGCACCGTACGAGCCTCGTGCAACGCGCAGCCCAAGGCGCGCACCAGGCGGGCGTTGCGGGCCAGTCCGAGCACGTAGTCCACGTCGTGCTCCTCGCACCAACTCATGATCGCGTCGCGGCAGAAGCCCGCGTCGCCGCGGATGACGATGCGCGTCTTCGGCCAGTGCCGGCGCAACTGGCTGACGATCGGCTGCAGCTCATCGACCGCACCCGCCGCCGCGTCCCGGTCCGACGGCCGCAGCCGCGCGCACAGCAGATGTCCGCCGCAGAAGATGTACAGCGGCAGGTAGCAGTAGCACCGGTAGTAACCGTGGAAGAACCGACCCTCCTGGTCGCCATGCAGTGGATCGTCCGTCGCGTCCAGGTCCAGCCAGATCTCCCGCGGCGCCTTGGCGTGCGACTCCATGAACAACCCTACCAACAGGTCGTCGAGCGCCTCCGGCTGCGACACGATGCGCTTGTAGCGATGCGCCGCCGCCTGCTCGGGAACGCCCAGCTCCAGACGGTTCAGCGTGCTCGAACTCGCCAGCGCCGCGCCCCGGTCGCGATCCCGCACCCGATCCGCGCCGGTCGGGTCCGTCTTGCCCGCCAGCAGCGACAGCAGCGCGTCGCGGCGCAGTTCGTCGTGATCGTTCAGATCTTCGTAGCCCAGCGCCATCGCGTACACGCGCTGCGCCAACAGCGTCCGCACGTCGTGCTCCACGCTCAACGGATTACGGTGATCGACGAAACAACTGGCTAACCGCTCCGTCAGACCGATGCGCTGGTCTACCTCCCGAAGCAACAACCCCCCGCCGTCGGAACTCATCCGACCACCGTCGAATCGCCCCGTCACCAAGCGTCTTCCCAAGGCGTGAAACTGGAGCTGTTCGCCGCTACACTCTGTATCCAAGGCTGCTTCCTCTTCGCTAGGCGTAAACGATTGATTGCACAACCTTTATGCCATAGGAAGCAGCCTTCTTCCACCCCTTCGGTGAGATATTCGGGCTAGCACCGGTGCTCGCGCAAGGGGTTGAGGCCGCACTGCGCGGGCAGAATGACTTGCCGATCATCCCGCTGCTGCGCCAAGCCGCACAGTCCCTCGCTACGTCGAGGAACCTGTGGGTGCGGGTGTGCCCTGGATTGGTCCCCGTGGAGGTCGGAGCGATCGTCTACTGGGCGTGCGTCGACGCGCAGAGGGCGCAGGACCTTGTCGGGGATATCGAGATCAACCGTGACGTCGCGATGCACCTCGTCGGCCCCCCGGCCCCGGGCTTGCCGATGGGGGCGAACCTAGAGCGGCACTTCGACCGGGTGATGGAGTTCTACACCAGTCACGCCACCCTCGGGGGGCGCGTGCCACTCTCGTTCGGCGAGGAACTGGCACTTGTGCGGCTGGTGGGGTACTGCGGATTGCTTCAGCAAAGGACCCTGGCACCGGGAGTGTCGTGCTTGGTCCGAAGGTGAGAGTCGCTGTCTCCGTGCACAAGTTGTCGATCTGGGGCAGATGAGGGGGCGCCATGGGCGCCCACGCTGTAGACTTCGCCGTCCGCCCTCGTCGCCTCGGTCACCGTCTGCCTCTTGCTGCGTCTGCGTGCTCGCGGCCCGTGTGAGGCATCGACAATCGCGTTGGGGTGTTCGCAGGATGCAAGAGACCCCAGCGCTGCGCCGCATGGTGCTTTGCGAGCGAGGGTGATTCGGCGCGGACGTAAGGAAGGAAGGTCCTAGACATGCCATACACACTAGGGGCGCACCCGCCAGACCCGGACGCAGGAGCCTTCGATTGTCCGCACTGTGGCGCGTTCGCCGAGCAGAGGTGGGGGCGCATGACGCTCAGCGAACTCCCGAAAAGCGGCCGCCCCCCCAAGCCAAACATGCCGTTGACGCTGAAGCAATTCCTGAGATTGAGTCATCAGGAGTCGATGTTGGCCTTTCAGTACGGGGGTTTGAACGTGGGCGTGCCCGCGCCGCCGCTGTTCGCGGCCATGTGCACGCATTGTCACGACATATCACTCTGGAATACCCAAGATGATGCGCCCCCGAGGATGATCTGGCCCACGAAGCGCCTGGCGGAGCCACCTCATCCTGACATGCCGAAGGACATGGTCGACGACTACAACGAGGCGGCGGCCATCATCGCAACGTCTCCTCGGGCGGCCGCCGCCCTATTGCGGCTCGCCATCGAAAAGCTGTGCAAGCACCTGCGTCCCGACAGCAGCCCGAATCTGAACCTGGCGCAGCGCGTTGAGCGGCTACGGGAGTCGGGGGGCTTGAGCGAGACAGACCTCGCAGTCCTAGAGGTGGTGCGAAGGAAGGGCAACCACGCGGCGCACGCGACGGGGGAGATCTCGGAGGAGGACGCGGAGGGCTATGAGGCCCTGTTTGCGCTAGTCAACATGATCGTGGAGTCACAAATCAGCAGGCCGCAACGGGTGGCGCAGCTTCTCGATGAGCAACAAGCGATGCGCCGGGGACGCCCGGCCCCGCAAGGGCACTAGCCGCTTAGCGGCGGTGCAAGCACCGCCTTCGACCCTCGGACCTGCGCAGCCAGCCCCAGCGCCGTCCCTTGTCTTATCCAAATTGGCCGTAGCCAAGCCCCCGGACATGGGGCTCTTGGTGCAGCAGATGCCGCATCCCGGCCAGCCAAGCCTTGTCCCATCCCAATGCCTCGGCCACGGCATCGTCCCAAATGCGCCGCACTTCGCACTCACCGTCGCGGTGCGCACTCACCGTCGCGGTATTGCGACACTTCCGTCTCCGCCGTGGCCTCCCAACACCGAGCCAGTCCGTCGACGAGGCCGCTGTCGGAGAGATCGGGCAAGCGGATCGTTTTCAGCCCCGCAGGTCTGTATTGTGGAAATGCCAGCTTCCTTCCGGGATTGCGCAGCAGTTGCAGTCGCCCCAAAGTCGAGTTGAGAAAAACGGCGACAGCCTTCGCCTTCTTCAGCGTGACCCCCGGCACCGGCAGCCAGCCGACGCCGACATACCGATCCTCCTGTGCCACCGCCGTGAGACGGCCTGTGCCGGTGTCCTGCCCGGCCGTCACCAACAGGTGCGCAGTTTGGCCCACAATCCGACGGGCGGTGTCAGGATGCTGCGCCCCAGCAGTGCCGGGCGTTTCGATCCATTCGCGCCGCGGAACAGACCTTGTGGGTGCCCGGTGCTGATCTGGCACACCTCGAATGGTTAGCTGTGCGTCGGTGGCCTTGTGATACAGCACCGGAAAAGCGCCCGGCGCATCAGCGTCTGCCTCCCCGAACTCGAGCAGTTGCGCCCCCCCACTTAACACTGCGGATGGGACCATGTGCTGGTCCCCCATCCGAATAAGCGACTTGTCCGTGGCGAGCTCGAAAGCCGCATTGGCCAGTTCAGGTGCTCGAAACACCCCTGCCGTCCAGTCACCGGACTCGATGCGCTCGGCAGACCACTCGGAGACCTCACCCCAGCCGTCGGACAGCAGGCCCGTCTCGGATCGGACGAGGAGGTCGTGCAGTTCGGCCACCGCCTGATCGTCGGTCGGCATTCTGTCTAAGCTGATGATTCGCGTGGGGGGCTTGGCCCCCTCTCTCGGCCCGTATCGCCGGGCAACCAATAGACTCTCGTTGATGTACGTGTGTTGACTCAGGTTGATTTCGCCCGGCTGATGGCAGGTGAGCAGCGTGTGGATGTGGAATCGACTCGCGAAGACTTTGCGCATGTGCAACGACGCAGGCCCTGCAAACACAACGGTCGGCCGCACCATCGCCACCACGCCATTTGCCGCATCCGCGCACTTGTCGGCAAGCGCCTCGAATAGCGGCCCAATTGTGGTGATGCTCACAAAGCCGTCCAGTTCGGGATCGTTTTGGACCAACGCTCTCTCCAGCCCATCGACCCTCTCTCTCAGGCGCCTCCTGATCCCATCCGAGAACTTCTCCCCCATCTTCCCCCTGCTCGTGAATGGCGGGTTCATAATCACCAACTGTGCCCCCAACACGGCGTCGACCGCGTCTTCAAGAGTCGGATCGTCCGGCGTCATTTGCAGCCGCTCCGAGCCCACATCCTGCTCGCCCAGATCCAATTCACCGCCCATGCCGATGACCCTGCGCTGCCCAAGCAATTCAAGAGACCCGGCCCCCACGGCCTTCACATGGTCGCCCCTTGCCCCGTAGGGCATTCGGTGCAAGCCCATGTTCTTGTAGGTCACGTCGACGTTGCCCGACGTGAGTTGGGCGGCGGCCAATTGCAGAGAGACCGGGTTGAAGTCCAGCCCGACGATGGTTTTCTCCACCGCGAGCTTCTGCAGTTCGGCGAGCTTTTTTTCGCCTACCCCCCGTGCCCGCGCCCGACGCTTCATCTCGGTGAGCGACGCGGCAAGCAGCGTCCCCGACCCACACGCCAAATCAACTACCCGGTTGCCCTCCCAGCATTTGGCATCGGCCCCAGTCCGCATCGGGGGCGGCCGCATCGAGCGCAAGCCGGGCCAGCAGTGAGGCGGCTGCTGGGCGCGTGAAGTACGCGCCGTCCGATGCCTGGTTGCCCATGACCTTGTTGAACAATTCGCCCGCGTAGTCGGCACCGAGATCCGCGTAGCCCTCAGCAAGTCGTTCGGCTTCGGCGGCGATGTGCCTCATCGCTTGGTCCAACCCCGATTCCCGTCCGGTATCCTGCACGCACTCGATCACCTCAATGGCGGGCTCGAGCACCGGGCGAAAGTCGTGGCGGGTGATCGCGTTCCAATGTCGCAACGCGAGCTGGGCGGCGTTCAGCGCAACCTTGATGACGTCCAGCCCCACGATCCCGGGCAGCCATGCGCCTGCGGCGATCCGCTGGTGCAGCATCGCGGCGTTCATCAGCAGCAACGACGCGATGGTGCAGCCGTCCGCTCGCTTCTCGTCCTTCGCGCCGGATTGCTTGTCCAAGCCGAAGTGCACGTCGAGTGGGCCTGCAAGCTCATCCTCCTCGAGGCGCCGCTTCGCCTCCGCAATGGCCTCCTCGAGGGTGTTGACGCTGCGCTGCGCCTTGTTCCGGCAAAGCCCTGATTTCTCCAGCAGGTTGACGAAAATCCCCATGTCGTCGGCTTTAGAAGCCGTGAGGAGATTCAGGGTTTGTTGTTCTCTGAGTTCATCCCGCTCCTCCGGGGTTTTGCGTTTTCGTGGGGGGATCTTGCGTCCCGATTCACCGTTGAGCATCTTCCGGGCGGTCGCCCTGGTCTTTTTCACATTGACGGGGCCGGGTGTGCCGTCCGATTTGGGCTTGTCCCGTTCAACCCCTTGCTCGCGCATCTCAACGCTGCCGTCCCGGTTCAGCTTCCCGGTCACGATCCGGTGGGGTTCATTTCTTGGTGGGTGTTCGAGAGCATCCGCCCCCGCTCTGCCTCCCCTGTCTTCCGGAATCGCCGCGCTGAGAGGGCGCAACTCTCCCCCGCCCGGCGCGTCCCCCTTCAAGACACCCTCGACGG
Organism: Candidatus Azotimanducaceae bacterium; assembly: GCA_965248075.1. GTDB lineage: Bacteria > Pseudomonadota > Gammaproteobacteria > Pseudomonadales > Azotimanducaceae > VXNE01. The sequence continues at coordinate 739,651 of CBDFIL010000003.1, forward strand.
CACTCTCGGCACCGCCCTGCTTGCCTTCGTGCAGGTAGTACGTGGCGCGCCCCGTATCGGAACCTACGGCCACCACGGTGGACACTTCCTCGTCCTCCGAGGGGGCGGGAGGGAGGTAGACGCTCATCAGATCCCCAAGCCTCTCCTCAATGCGATCATCATGGGCGCGTAGCGCCATCAGGATTTGGCCCAACGCCTGCCAGCCGTCGTCGGGGTTGTTCGTGGTTGCAAGCCAATTCTCGGCGTCCTGGTTCGGTGGAATGACAATCGGGCAGAGGATGTAGCCCGTGTCCTTCTCCTCGGAGCGGCGCATCACACGTCCCACGGCCTGAATCACGTCCACCGGCGACTTGCGCGGCTCCAGGAAACCGACCGCCGAGAGCGAGGGGGCATCTGTCCCCTCACCAAATATCCCCACATTGAGGATGCCGCGCGGCTCGCCATCTGTCGCCGCGGCGAGTTGCGCCTTCGCCTGCTCGCGCTGGGCCACATTGCTCTTCGCATCAAGGTGCTGCAGGCGATAGACGGCGGGTTCCTCCTTCACACCATAGATTGCGAGCCGGTTTGCCACCCATTCGCGCACGGTCTTCGACTCCAGCGCTTTGGTCATTTCCTTTGACTTCTTGATGGTGTTCAAAAAGTTGATGGAAGAGCGGATGACCTGCCTCCCGTCCGCTTCGCGGGTGGCGCCCCCCATGACCAGGGCCAAAGCCAACCCGCGCAGAAACTGAACCGTGGACAGGCTGCTGCCCTTCTGTGCGGCCAGTTCGTTCGCGGTCTCGTATGCCTCGGAGTCATTCACCCCGAGCGCGATGATCCGGTAGTCGGAAAGCCATCCGCTCTCGACGGCGTCGCGGTAGGATTTGCGGTAAAGCTCCGGACCGAAGACGTGTTCGTCGTCCATGCTGCGAACGATCCAGTCCCGTTTCTTCGTCCGCCTCTCGGCGTTGCGCTCCTTGGGGGTCTTGTAGATCTTCGGGGTGGCCGTCTGATAGACGCGGTAAGTCGCGGGAAAGCGTTGCTCGAGGTGACATACGGTGAAGTCGCGCAACCGAGCATTGTCCCCGTTGACCCGACGGATACCCGCCGTCCGATGCGCTTCATCGGCGACCAGCACCGCAAGCGTCGCGCGACTTGAAGTCAGAGCATCGGCGATCTTGTGGCTCGACTGGTACGTGCCGAAAATCACGCCCATGTGGCCTTCGGGCAGGGTCGCCATCCACTCTGCAATCTCGGTGGTTTCCGTGGTCACGCGCCCCTTCACATCGCGGGCGCTGGCCCGGCTCAAGTCCGCCGCCTGGTCCTGCGACAGATCGCTTCCGCGCGCGGCAGTTTGGTCGGAGCACACGGCGAGCGCCACGAACGGATTGCTGCCGTGGATGAGAAACTCACGGCGCAACTGCGCAACCAGCGCGATCGACGGGCAGAGGATCGCGGAGACCTGCCCCGGCTCGGTCAGTTCCTCGATCACCCGGAGCGCTATGCGCGACTTGCCTGTGCCGCATGGCAGGATGATCCGCCCTCTGGCCGCTCCCGTGCCGCCTTGGGCGTGCTCTTTCAGGGCGGCAACGGAGACCCGCACAGCTTCCCGCTGCATGCAATTCCGCGTCTGCTTAGCGTCGGCGTCGGCGTCGGGATGGCAGTGGGGGCAGTCTTCCTCAGGGTCGTCGCGCGCGCCATCGTGTTGCTCCTTGATGTCCGCATAGAGATTGACGTGCGAAACCCCGTTCCCCTCCATGATCCGTTTCGCATTCGCGTTGACGTCGACGCCGCCGTTGACGACCAGCCAAAGCTCGGCAAAAGAGACCTGCACAGCGGATGATTCGGCGATGAAGCTATCGATCTCGGCCTTGTTGATGGGCGTCCCCGAGCCTCGGTCATCCAGCAGTTCTCATTTTAGCGATTGACTCATTTTGGTTTCGGGATTCTCCGGGGTTTGTGATTCGGCGGTTGGTGTGGGCCTGCGGGGGCGTCAGGGTGGTTGCGCGGCGGGGCCGCCGGTGGCCAGCAGGACCATGAGGGCGTTCCAGGAGGGGAACACCTGGTATTCGGTGACGGTGCGCAGGTGCTCGAACAGGCGGCGCCGGGTGCCGAGGCGTTGCCGGGCCCGCTGCCATTGGGCTTCGACGAGTTCGCAGGCGGTGTGCAGGGTGAAGGCGAGCAGGTTGAGGACGACGAGCACGGCGGCGAGGGTGTTCTTGCCGTGGCCGAAGTTGTGTTCGAGGTGATAGCCGTGCTGCTTGAGGACGTTGAAGGTCTCGTTCTCGATCTTCCAGCGGGCGCGGGCGCAGTCGGCGAGTTCGGCGACGTTGCCGCGGTCGACGTCGAGGCTGGTGACGAAGGCGCCGCGGTAGGTGACGGTGCCGTCGGGTCGGGCGCTGGTGATCTCCAGCCAGTTGACGCGCAGGGCGTCGTCGCCGTCGCGGATGGGCAGGTCGGTCATCCAGCGGTAGCGGTGGATGCGGCGCTCCGCGCCGCGTCCCGCGGTGCGGCGGCGCGTGGGCGGGCGGATGCCGTCGAGGTACTCGTAGAGGGTCTTGTGGCTGGCCGGCTTGGCGGTGAGCAGGAAGTCGCCGCCGGCGTCGAGCATGGCCCGGCAGACGGGCTGGCAGGCGTACAGGTCGTCGCCGAGGTAGACCGGCCGCAGGGCGGCGCAGCGCGGGCCGTGGCGCGCCAGCCAGCGCTTGACGGCCTGCCGTTCGCAGTCCTGCTTGACGGCGCCGTCCTGGGGCCGCACGAACTCCGGCGGCAGCGGCAGCGACTGCGCCCGGCCCGGTGCCACGACGTTGGCGGCCAGCATCTGGTGGAAGTGCTCGGTGCCGCCGTCGGCGCGCTTGCGGGTCGAGCAGTGGTCGCAGCGCAGCTTGCGCGAGCGGAAGAACTCGGTGCCGTCCAGGGCGACCAGCGTGCGGCCGTCGAGGCGGCGCATGGGCGCGAGGCCGCCGCACGCGTCGAGGTCCTCGACGAGCGCGTGGAACGCGTCGTCGAAGTGCGTCGTCGGCACGCCGTCGAGCAGCTGCCGGATGTGGTTGTCGCAGGGGATGCGGGCCAGCCCGAACAGGGTGTGCGCGTTGGACCGCGTGCGGCCCTCGGCCAGCGCGCGCTGGTGCGCCAGGAACGACGGCGACTGCATGAGGAACACCGACAGCGCCGCCATGCCGATGTCGGCCATGGCGTAGCGCCGGTTGCGTCCGCGGCGCGGGTCCGGCATCCCGGCGAAGCCGGCCCGCAGCCGGTCGAGTTGGCGCGCGAGGTGCTTCACGGCGGCGGCCGCGTCTCCACCGCCATGATCGCGGCCAGCACCGCCAGGCGCTCCGCTGGCGGCATCGCCCGGTAGCGTCGGCCCCAGCTCGCCGCCTTGCGCTTGACCGTCTGCCGGTGCGTGAAGTCGCGCCCGGCGCAGCGCGCCCAGTGCACCCGGTCCGGCGCGAAGTTGAACCACACCTTCTCGGTGACCACCCCCGCCCGGTTCATCACCTGCAGCGACACGCTGCGCCAGCCGCGCAGCAACCCGTCGTAGAGCGCCGACGGATACCCCGACACCATCACCGCGCAGGGCAGCCCCGCGAGCAGCCCGAGCAGCGCCGCGTGGTCGGCGTCCTCGTAGTCGTGCCGGTAGCGGCGCGACGACTTGCGCGCGCCGCGCAGGTACGGCGGATCGCTGTACACCAGCTCCGATCCGTCGAACGCGAAGTCGGCCAGAAAGCCGTGGCAGTCTGCGTTGACCAGCTCCACCGGATAGCCGCACTCGAACCGCGACAGCGCCCGGCCGTCCAGGTCGATCCCGATGTTGCGCAGCGCCGCCGGCTTGCGCCTCATCACCGCGCCGCCGCCCAGGTGCGTCTCGATGTACACCGCGTGCGGCGGCATCAGCGCAATCAGCGCCTGGCACAGCCCCGACGTCGCCTTCGATCCGAACCAGGGGTGTCCCATGGCCCGCACCATAGGCGCGCCGCCCTATGTTGTCAAGCCTCCTTCAAAACCGCCGATCCGTCGTCCCACCGCACCGATGCGGCAAAATGAGAACTGCTGATTTTACGCCTTGTCTCTTGACAGGGGCGCATAAAAGGTGTATGGGCTATGTTGCCGATATTCAGCGAGCCTAGGAGAGAATGATGAGTATCAGACTACTGGTTCTCGTTGCCGCTGCCATTGGCGTGCTGGCAACGAGCGAATCCAGCGCCGCCGAGGAGGCGGCGACGCGCGCGGATGCCTACGTCGAGGAAGTGATGGTCACCGCACGGAAGCGGGAGGAACGACTGCAGGACCTGCCGGGTTCTGCGGCCGCCTTGACCTCGGACTACATCGAGGACATCGGTGGTTTAGAGAACCTGCGCGACCTGACCGACCAGATCACCGGCATGACCATCAACGAAACGCAGTCGGGGGGGCTTTCCGAACCATCAATTCGTGGCGCGGGCCAAGCGCGCAACCGCGCGTCGGTGTCGGCTACCGGGCTTTATCGCAACGGCGCCTATTTCGCGACCAACAGTCTCAGGGGCAAGAATTTCGCTCGGTTCGACACGTTCGATGTCGAGCGCATCGAAGTGCTGCGCGGGCCACAGGGAGCGCTTTACGGACGGAACGCCCTCGGGGGTGCGATCAACGTCATCTCGAAGAAACCCGAGTTCGAGGAATTCGACGTTGAGATCGGGCTGAAAGCCGGCGAACTAGACTTATTCGGCGGCGACGTCGTGGTCAACATCCCGATCTCCGAGACGTTCGCGGCCCGCTTCGGCTATGTGAACGAGAGCCGGGACGATGGCTTCTACGAGGACGTCAACGGCGATGCCGTTGACAACGTAGCCTACGAGGCGGTCCGCGTGGGGCTGCGTTGGCAACCCGCGGAGCGATGGGACGTGACCTACTTCTATGACGAAATGGAGGATGAGCCGTTTGATGCCATTTTCATCTTCAGATCGAGGGTGCCGACCCTTGGCTCCGAGTTCAACACCTTCATCGACAGCGCACACTTCTCGACGAACGACGTATTCAACCACAATCTTTTGATCGACGTGGAGCTCGAAGGCGGCACGCTTTCGTCCGTGAGCAACTACCGCGACCGCTACGTGTATGTCCGGACCGACGGCGACTACACCTCAGGGAACCCGGCGAGAAACCGTATGGGCGCCCAATCCGTCGACAACCAGATCTTCTTTCAGGAATTGCGCTACGTCGCCGACGGCACCGATCAGTTCAACTGGATGATCGGCGGCGACTTCTTCAAGCACGACAATCTCGCACGCAGCAGCAGCTGGCCCGGGGTTCTCGGGCTCCCGTTGGACGCCGCCACGTGGGGTAACGCCTCCGACCAAACGGTAAACATGGACAACACATCCTGGGCCGTATTCGGCGCCGCGGAATACACGTTTGCCGACGTGCCGGTTTCCATTGCGGGCGAGGTGCGTTATGCGGAGGATGAGCTCGGCGGGGACGTGCTGCAGCGGCGCACGCGGCTTGAACCCGAGCCGCAAACCGATTTCACCGAGCCGCCGAAGACGTTCACCAACCTGCCTTGGGGCGTCACCGTGTCTTACCGGTTCAGCGACGGGATCGGCAATCTCTTCGAGGAAGCCATGGCTTATGCCAAGGTGGCGACCTCCTACCGGCACGGTGGGCTGAACCTCGGCACGGGTACGCCGGATCTCGACGCTTACGTCGTGGTGCTGACCTATGCGGAGGAGGACTCTTTCACCTACGAGCTCGGTTGGAAGTCCACCTTCAGGGGCGGGCTCACGTTCAACGTGGCCGGCTTCTTAACGGTCTATGAAGATTTGCTGAACACCACCAACAACGGGTGCCCGGATCTGTGCACGCTGTTGGATCCGGACGACAGCACGCCATTGGGCTTCAACCCGGACGGCACCCGCGTCGAGTTCGACGCGGACGGCAACATGGGCGAGGAGCTGCCGGGCCAGTTTTTCATCGACAACATCGGCGAGGCGGAAGCCTGGGGGCTCGAAGCGGAGTTTGCCTGGCGCAAGAACTTCGACAACGGCAGTTCCCTGTTCCTCCGCGCCGGCTGGGCGCGTCAGCTCGGCGAGGTGACGAAGATCGGCGCCGGAGCTGCGCCGGCATCCCAGTTCGTCTTGGGCCATCGCCTGCCGTACATGCGTCCGGAAGAATACAAGGGCACCGCCGTCTATCGGCTCCCGCTGCCCGGACTCGAAGGTGCGGGGAGCATCATGAGCGGAGCGACGCTTCTGGCGGCCGCCAACTTCACGACCGAGAGGGGCGGCGAGCGCAGCCTACCCCGTCCCGGAGCCTTACCCTGGTTCCTGGATTCCGTGCGGCGCGTGGACGCCCGGCTCGGACTCGAGACCGATCAATGGGCGCTCACGCTGAGGGGCAACAATATCCGCGATGCCGATTACGAGACCTGGACGTTCCGCACGACCCCGACGGACCGAGGCCTGATCTATCGGCGTATAGACCCGCGATATTATTCACTGGAGTTTTCCTGGCGTCTGCGTTGAACGTCTGATTGCACCGTTGACAAGGATGTCAACGGCGCGGGATGTGGCCTGTCAAGCGCCATCCGCTTCCTACAGAACGACCCCCGGTGATGGCCGAAGGCATGAATTTCACGATCTTCGATCCCACGTTGCCGACCAACATGCTGGGATTCAACCAGGACAACAGAACCGCATCCAAACGCAAGGCGCTGGAGCTGCGGTTCCTGTCCTTGGGTGAAGGCGACTGGCGCTGGACGGCGGGCCTGTTCGTGAAGGACAGCGACGACTTTCGCCGGAACCGGCAGCCCTATCTGCTGCGGCTGCCGCTCACCCAGGAAACCGCGCCGGTCACGTTTGCGGCGTTCGACAGCCTCTTAAAGGAACCCGCCAACCATCACCAGGACACGCTGGATGAGATGAGCGTGTACGGCGAGCTGGCGTACGACTTTTCCGAGCGCCTGGAGCTGACGCTCGGGGCCCGGGTGACCGACATGGAGCAGTCCATCGACAACTCCCGGGCGAAGACCAACGACACCGTGGTCTCGGCCAAGCTGGGCATCGCCTGGCGGCCGGCGGAGGACACGCTGACCTACTTCAACATCACCACCGGCTTCCGGCCCGGCAATCTCAACCTGGCGATGGACTTCAACGCCCGGGTCTTTGAGGGGTTCGGCGATCAGGTGGTTCCGGCGACGCCACTCGCAGCCAACCCCCTGATGCTCACGGGCAACCAGGGCGCCGCGCGGGCCCTGGCGCTCTTGGCCTACGACGGCGACAGCGTCGTCAACTACGAGCTCGGGCTCAAGACTCAGCTGCTGGACGGGCGGCTGAATCTGACTTCCAGCCTGTACTACCTCGACTGAGAGGACACCATCTTGCTTCTGCGGGATGCGGAGATGCCCAACTTCGCCAATCTCTAGCGGATAGGACAAACAAACGGTCTTTTCGTGTGGATGGGCGAGTATCGAAATGCGTGGTGTTCGCGAGTTGAGATGGATCCGGCGCTGCTGAACCCGCCTAAGCCAGAGTTGCTGGCCGCAAGTTGGCGGGAGATGGGCTTGAGAACGGGAATCCAGGCGACCCGGCGTGCGCAGGACGCAGGCGAGCGTCAGGCGGTCGTGACTAGAAGCGCCTGTCCTGGTTAGGGATGTCGGGGTGCTGGGTGCGCCGTGGCGGTGCCCGCGGTTGTGACGGTTGGGCTTCGTCGCGTGCCCGAATGTGCTCGAGGATGGTGGCGATGACATCAGGGTCTTCGATGCAGGCAATCACTCTGAGCTTGCCGCCGCATTTGGGGCAGGTTTCGATGTCGATGGCGAAGACTCTCTTCAAGCGCTGCATCCACGTCATGGGTGCGGTTGGTTTATCGGGTGCTTGCGCCTCGGGTTGGCGCCTGGGCACGATGTGTTCACGCTGTTTGCTGTTTGGGGCGAACACACCGTGAAATCGCGTGAGGTTCAGACGCGGACGCGGCACCAGCGCGGCTAGGCGGGCAATAAAGTCGAGTGGGTCGAGGACGACATGGGTGGTGCCGTCACGAAACGGCTGTTTGAATTTGTAGACGACTTGGCCACGCGCATTGGTGGAGAGGCGCTCGTTGGCGATGGCGGGTCGGGTGATGTAACGGCAGAGCTTCTCAAGCTTGTCGCGTTGATTGGCCTCACAGACGGTGGCTGAATGGAGTGAGAAGCCAGGCTGTCTGGCCAGCAAGGTCGATGCGAAGGGTTCGGGCTGTGCCGGGATGGTACGCAGCGTTAGTGCCTTCTTGCCGGAATTGGGTCCGATGGCGATGCGGTAATGGATGGACGCGCCGATCAGTTGCTCGAACGCTTCGGGTTCGAAATCGAGGTAGTCGCTCTCAGCGTCGCGCACGAGCAACCCCTGTTGTTCGAGCAACCGGGCGACGCGTGTGCTGATGGTGTGTAACAGCCGAACGAGCTCGGCCGGGGTCGGCCGCGGCGCGCGGTGAAACTTCGGTCGTGCACGATCGAATGAATACACGCCGTCGAGGAACAGCATATGGAAGTGGATGTTCAAGTTGAGCGCGGAGCCGAAACGCTGGATGAGTGTCACCGCCCCGGTCTTGGCGCCGGAGGCGACGGTGAATCCGGTGTTCTTGATGAGGTAAGTCGAGATCGCACGGTAGACGACGCCGAGGACCTGGCTTAATACCTGCGGCTGGGCGGCGAACAGGAAGGACCGGCGAACCCTTTACGATCGAGTTCGTCTTCCATTTCCCGAGCGTGTTGCGTCAAGAAACGCCGCTAATGGGTATGCTCAACATGATTGGTATCGAGACGACGGCGCGTGCTCTGGAGTTCTCCAATTGGGTCTACCGCGTGCGCAACGCAGTATTCGACGGTACAGCTCTGGCGTTCTTCCCGCCCAATATGCCGGGGATACAGCTGCGCAATCATTTCGGCTCGGCCGCGGCGCGTTCGACCGGCAGCCAGAATTTCGGCCGGGTTCAAGATCCCGCCGTTGACGCGATGATCGAGCACGTGATGGCGGCGCGGACGGCGGAAGACTTTTTCGCGGCGATTCATGCCTTGGATCGGATCCTCTTGTGGAATTTCTATCGGATTCCGGGCTCGGGCTCACCGGGAGACCGGCTAGTGCATTGGGACAAGTTCGGCATCCCGGATTACGACAAGCCTTTGCTCCAGCTCTGGTTCGACACCTGGTGGTGGGACGAAGTGAAAGCCGAGCGCGTCCGCCTAGGCATGGCGGACCTGACCGGAAGGTAAGTTCGATACGACACTTTCCGCGGCAACGTGGCCGTGCGGACAGGACGACGGAAGTCACACTGACACGGGGCTTGGGATCTTCTAAAGCTCTTCTTCGGGGATGATGACATCAAGGCCCGGCGCGTGGCTTACATGCAAGCCGCGCGTGAGCTGCACGAGTCCCTGCCGGACGATGACGAAGTGGCGGCATTTTACGCCAGCAGTTCTCATTTTAGCGATTGACTCATTTTGGTTTCGGGATTCTCCGGGGTTTGTGATTCGGCGGTTGGTGTGGGCCTGCGGGGGCGTCAGGGTGGTTGCGCGGCGGGGCCGCCGGTGGCCAGCAGGACCATGAGGGCGTTCCAGGAGGGGAACACCTGGTATTCGGTGACGGTGCGCAGGTGCTCGAACAGGCGGCGCCGGGTGCCGAGGCGTTGCCGGGCCCGCTGCCATTGGGCTTCGACGAGTTCGCAGGCGGTGTGCAGGGTGAAGGCGAGCAGGTTGAGGACGACGAGCACGGCGGCGAGGGTGTTCTTGCCGTGGCCGAAGTTGTGTTCGAGGTGATAGCCGTGCTGCTTGAGGACGTTGAAGGTCTCGTTCTCGATCTTCCAGCGGGCGCGGGCGCAGTCGGCGAGTTCGGCGACGTTGCCGCGGTCGACGTCGAGGCTGGTGACGAAGGCGCCGCGGTAGGTGACGGTGCCGTCGGGTCGGGCGCTGGTGATCTCCAGCCAGTTGACGCGCAGGGCGTCGTCGCCGTCGCGGATGGGCAGGTCGGTCATCCAGCGGTAGCGGTGGATGCGGCGCTTCGCGCCGCGTCCCGCGGTGCGGCGGCGCGTGGGCGGGCGGATGCCGTCGAGGTACTCGTAGAGGGTCTTGTGGCTGGCCGGCTTGGCGGTGAGCAGGAAGTCGCCGCCGGCGTCGAGCATGGCCCGGCAGACGGGCTGGCAGGCGTACAGGTCGTCGCCGAGGTAGACCGGCCGCAGGGCGGCGCAGCGCGGGCCGTGGCGCGCCAGCCAGCGCTTGACGGCCTGCCGTTCGCAGTCCTGCTTGACGGCGCCGTCCTGGGGCCGCACGAACTCCGGCGGCAGCGGCAGCGACTGCGCCCGGCCCGGTGCCACGACGTTGGCGGCCAGCATCTGGTGGAAGTGCTCGGTGCCGCCGTCGGCGCGCTTGCGGGTCGAGCAGTGGTCGCAGCGCAGCTTGCGCGAGCGGAAGAACTCGGTGCCGTCCAGGGCGACCAGCGTGCGGCCGTCGAGGCGGCGCATGGGCGCGAGGCCGCCGCACGCGTCGAGGTCCTCGACGAGCGCGTGGAACGCGTCGTCGAAGTGCGTCGTCGGCACGCCGTCGAGCAGCTGCCGGATGTGGTTGTCGCAGGGGATGCGGGCCAGCCCGAACAGGGTGTGCGCGTTGGACCGCGTGCGGCCCTCGGCCAGCGCGCGCTGGTGCGCCAGGAACGACGGCGACTGCATGAGGAACACCGACAGCGCCGCCATGCCGATGTCGGCCATGGCGTAGCGCCGGTTGCGTCCGCGGCGCGGGTCCGGCATCCCGGCGAAGCCGGCCCGCAGCCGGTCGAGTTGGCGCGCGAGGTGCTTCACGGCGGCGGCCGCGTCTCCACCGCCATGATCGCGGCCAGCACCGCCAGGCGCTCCGCTGGCGGCATCGCCCGGTAGCGTCGGCCCCAGCTCGCCGCCTTGCGCTTGACCGTCTGCCGGTGCGTGAAGTCGCGCCCGGCGCAGCGCGCCCAGTGCACCCGGTCCGGCGCGAAGTTGAACCACACCTTCTCGGTGACCACCCCCGCCCGGTTCATCACCTGCAGCGACACGCTGCGCCAGCCGCGCAGCAACCCGTCGTAGAGCGCCGACGGATACCCCGACACCATCACCGCGCAGGGCAGCCCCGCGAGCAGCCCGAGCAGCGCCGCGTGGTCGGCGTCCTCGTAGTCGTGCCGGTAGCGGCGCGACGACTTGCGCGCGCCGCGCAGGTACGGCGGATCGCTGTACACCAGCTCCGATCCGTCGAACGCGAAGTCGGCCAGAAAGCCGTGGCAGTCTGCGTTGACCAGCTCCACCGGATAGCCGCACTCGAACCGCGACAGCGCCCGGCCGTCCAGGTCGATCCCGATGTTGCGCAGCGCCGCCGGCTTGCGCCTCATCACCGCGCCGCCGCCCAGGTGCGTCTCGATGTACACCGCGTGCGGCGGCATCAGCGCAATCAGCGCCTGGCACAGCCCCGACGTCGCCTTCGATCCGAACCAGGGGTGTCCCATGGCCCGCACCATAGGCGCGCCGCCCTATGTTGTCAAGCCTCCTTCAAAACCGCCGATCCGTCGTCCCACCGCACCGATGCGGCAAAATGAGAACTGCTGTCGGTCATCGAGTTGCCTTGACTTGCACTGAATCGCTATGAACTGGCCGTCGGTCCTCTCGGCGATCACATCGATGCCGCTCTCCGGGTGGTCGTTCCCGGGCCATTCGTCCCACGTCCACGCACTGCGAACATCCCATTCGGCGATGAGGGGGGCGCAGTCGGCCGTCAGCCGTTCAAGCCACTTGCCCTCGGTTGCCTGAGGGGACGTTCCCTCGATTTCAACCAACGCTTCCCCGAGCCGCTTCAGCCGGCTGAGGTCTCGTGCTCGTCAGTCATACGCTCTGCCTCTTCCGTCATGTTGCACCCAACCCACCCGAGGCCCGTTGCCGCCGCCTCCGCGTGGTGCCCCCTGTCGCTGGAACACAAAACCCCGAAGAGTACCTAGTGCGCGGTATCGTCGAACCGCGTCGCCTCGTGCGTCACCACGACCTGGGCGCGGTCAGCGATCTTCTCGAGGGCGGCCATCACGAGCCAGACGCGCTGCTCATCCTCCCGGCCTGCCCGTAGGCCGGTCAGATCCGAAACGGAGTGGACGACGCAGACGATGCGGTCAGCCTTGATGCTCGTTACGACCCGTCTCAGACGCTTCAGGCAGGCGCGCAACTCGGTCCGAGGAATGTGCCTGCCGCCGTCTTTCCCCGTCGGGAACTCGAACAGGTGGTAGCGCCCACGAAGCTCGCCTAGGTCGACGTCTGGTGACTCCACCAGCGTCTCAAGGCGAAAGTGCTCCTTGGTGTAGGCCCATACCACATGCGCGCCATCGAGCAGCGCGTGCACCGCAAGAGAGTACGCGCCGTGGTAGCGCTCAGGACCGTGGATCACGTCCACCCCGTTGCCGCCGCCGATCAGGGGCGCAATCTCCTCCTTCGGTAGCACCTCGATCTCCTTGACGAACGCGCGGGCGAGCGATTGTACCTGTCGGTCGCCCCGCGCGGCGGGGTGGCCGTGAGCCCGTCTCGGCTGCGGAATCCGAGCGGCAGACGAGCGTCTCACTCGCGAGCTTGCATAGCCACGCCCACCACACGCCCCCTCCGGCGCTCCCGCTTCGGCCGCGGCACCGCCTGCCCGGGCCACAGGATGTCCTCGTACCGGAGCGGTTCGCGGGAGAAACCGAGCCGCATCGCCGGCGTCGCCCCGTCCTCACCGACGAAGACGAAGTTGTTGACGGCACGGAAGATCGTCAGATAGGTCTCGAGCATGTGCGGGATGTAAGGGGCGTAGCCGTGCCAGACCGTGTTGTGGCCGCTCGAGGTCCCGACCGGGCGCTCGAGGGCGCTGAAGAGGCGCCTGCTCTTCATAAACAGGTTGTCGATGCGCGCGAGCCCGGCACTCAGAAACATGTCGGCCTTGCGGTCCTCGTCGAGCGACTCCCTGGCCGTGAGCCACGCCATGGCCTTGTGCGGCTCGTTGATGGTCGGCTCGGGGTGCTCGATCCAGACGTCGTTCCACTTGCCGTAGGTAGGTTTGCCCGGCGGCGATTCGCTCCTTCATCATCAGACGTGCGACCTCCCGCCGGTCGTCGCGGATCTCCGGTGGCAGCGCTTCACGAAATCTCGCGCGCTCCCGCTTTGCCTCCCACAGGATGCTCTCGCGCTCATCAATGGTCTGGAACTTGGTGTAGCGGACGAAGAACGCGTCGGCGTCACCCCGGCGAACTTCGTCCAGGAACGCGCATAGGAACGCGGCCCGCGACATGGAACTCTGGTCCATGTTCGCCTGCACGTGCCTGACGCCTGCCCCGGTGAGCATCCGGTGCATCAGCATCCAGTGCGCGTAGGCCGTGTACGGCTCGTGGGTCTGCATCCCGGTGCTCAGCGGCGGCAACTGCCTGCAGCCCGGATCGTGGTGGTCCAGTTCGATGTCCTCTACGTCGTGCCGACTCTGCGCATTGGCGTACAGCCTCTGAATCTGCCTGATGAGCGCGACACGCTCGTGCTTCTTGATCTTCCTGGACAGCGCACGCCCAGCGGTCAGTTCGTCACCGGCCAGCCAGTAGTGGGCGTACTTGCGAAACGCCTCGGCGACGTCGAAGTCACCGATCTGGGCGGCGTCCCGGTTCACCTCGAACGGGTCGACGCGACCATCGAAGTTGACGTGCATGCCGAGGACGAAGCGGCTGTCCGCATCAATGGTGGCGTACCCGGACAGGACGACGTTGCGCCGGTCCATGCGGCTCACCCAGTTGAGCGTGTACTCCTGGGCATCCGTCTCGGTCACGAAGTCCTCCGGCAGGGTCAGGCGCCCGTCGATGAGCGCGCGGTCGATGGAGCCGGAGAGCGCCCGACATCGGTCGTGGATGAACCGCAGGATCGTGTAGTACGACTGTGTGGACCGGACCCCCGAGCCGCGGATCGAGCCGCGGGCAGGCCCCTTGTTGGCGATCCGACTCAGCACGTCCGCAGCCAGCCGCTTGTTCCGATCGTGCAGCCGGACGGGGGCAGTCACCTCGAATCGCCGCCCGCACGCCTTGCACTGGTAGCGCTGTCCCCCGTGCGAGCGCGCGCGACCGCGTTTTCTGTAGGCCGCCTTGCCGCCCTCCGCGATCAGGAGGCCGTGGTTGCGGCAGTCGGTATCGGGGCATGTGGCGCGTTCCTCTGCGGCCCATAGTCCACCCGACTCGACCAGCCGCTGGATCTCGTCGCCGACCGAGGCGTTCGACTTGACAGGCGGGTTGTCGCCGCACGCCTTGCACCGCAGGGACGGGATCTGCCCCTTCGACGTGCTGTGGAGCTTGTAGGCGGGATCGCGGTCGGGCGACGGCCCCGGCTTCTGGGGCTCGTGCCGGGCAGGCACGCCGAAGTTCGCGCACGCGGGCATCCTGCAGTGGTTGACCTGGATCGTCCGCTCCTCGCCGATCAGGTCGGACGTGGCAGGCAGGGGGACGCGGGGACGCGCTTCCATCGTGGCACAACCCTCCTGCGCGGTCGCGGCGATACGTGGTTTCGGTACCCCTCAATGGGAGCATTTTCGGCGGACAGCCGCCCCCTCAAAGGACCTGAACAGACTACCGAAAACTCGGCGAAACCGCCAAGATAAAATACTGCTAACGCATTGAAACTATGGGGTGATTCAGAATAAAGTCCGCAAATCCCAAACGTCTAGAAGAATTTCACGCGCTTCGATACGTTCGATGTCGATCGCGTGGAGGTGCTGCGCGGTCCACAGGGTGCGCTGTACGGGCGCAACGCGCTGGGCGGAGCGATGAACGTCATCTCGAAGAAGCCGGACTTCGAGGAGTTCGATGTGCAGTTCCGCCTGAAAGCGGGCGAACTGGACCTCTTTGGCGGCGACATGGTGGTGAACATCCCGGTTTCGGAGACGTTTGCCGCCCGCGTCGGCTATGTGAACGAGGATCGCGACGACGGCTTTTACAAGGACGTTCGCGGCGACCCCGTGGATGTGGACGCCTACCAGGCCTTCCGTCTCGGGTTGCGCTGGAAACCGGCCGAAGCGTGGGATGTGGCCTACTTCTACGATCAAATGGAGCAGGACCTCACCGATGCCGTCTTTATCCGGCCGGCGCAGCAGGAGGCCCTCCGCTCGCAGTTCGATACGTTCATCGACAGCGCGCACACCGTTGACAACGACGTCCAGAACCACAACCTCTTGATCGACGTGGAATTGGCAGGCGGTACGTTCTCGTCCGTCAGCAACTACCGGGACCGCGACGTGTACAGCCGTAGCGACCAGGACTACACCTTCCCCCCGGGGCGGACCGGGCTCAACCGCCAAAGCGCGCAAGCTGTCGACAACCAGAGTTACTTTCAGGAGTTGCGTTACGTCGCGGACGGCACGGACCAATTCCATTGGATGATCGGTGGCGACTATTTGAAGAACGACCATATCGAGCTCACCAGCCAGTGGCCGGGAATTCTGGGGCTACCCGCGGACGTCGGCCTGTGGGGTAATGCGCAGACCCGCCGGGTGGGCGTGGAGATGGAGGCCTGGGCACTGTATGGCAATGTCGAGTACAGGTTCGCCGACGTGCCGGTTTCCATCTCCGCGGAGCTGCGTTACGCGGAGGATGAGGTCGGCGGCAGCGTGCTGCAGCGGCGCAGGCGCCTGGCCGACCCGCAAACCGACTTCACGGAGCCACCGAAGACCTTCAGGAACCTGCCGTGGGGCGTCACCGTCTCTTACAAGTTCCCGGACGGGATCGGTGATCTCTTCGAGGAAGTCCTGGCCTATGCGAAGGTCGCCACGTCCTACCGCCATGGCGGCCTGAATCTCAATGCGGGAACACCGGACCTGGATCGCTACGTGGCGATACTCACGTATGACGAGGAGGATTCGTTCACCTACGAGCTTGGCTGGAAATCCACCTTTGCGGGCGGGCTCACCCTCAACGTCGCGGCCTTCTTCACCGTGTATGAGGAGTTCCTGAATACCACCAACAACGGGTGTCCGGAGCTGTGCACGCTCCTGGAGCCTGACGACAGTGCGCCCCTTGGGTTCCATGCGGACGGTACGCGCGTCGAGTTCGATGCGCACGGCAACCCGGGCGAGGAACTGCCGAGGGCGTGGTTCATCGACAATATCGGCGAAGCGGAAGCCTGGGGTCTCGAAGCGGAGTTCCTATGGCGCAGGGCCTTCGACAATGGCGCTCTGCTGAATCTCCGCGCCGGTTGGTCGCGGCAGGTGGGCGAGGTCACGGAAATCGCCTCCGGGGTCTCACCGGCGTCCCAGTTCGCCAAAGGCAAGCGTCTGCCCTACATGCGGCCGGAAGAGTACAAGGCCTCCGTCGTGTATCGGCTACCGCTACCCGGGCTCTCCGGGACGGGGACCTTCCTGAGCGGCGCGACGCTACTCGCCACCGTCAACCTCACGATCGAAAACGGCGGGGTGCGCAGCCTGCCCCGGCCCGGACAGATCCCCTGGTTCCAGGATGACGTCCAGCGGTTGGATGCACAGCTCGGAGTCGAGACCGATCAATGGGCGCTCCTCGTGCGCGGCAGCAACATCCTCGACGCCGATTACCAGACCTTTTCGCTCGGCACGACCCCAACAGTGCGGGCCAGCACGTATCGCCGTGTGGATCCGGCGTACTATTCGTTGGCGTTTTCCTGGCGTCTTCGTTGAGTACCGGTTGGACTGGTTGATGAGGATGTCAACAGGCTTCGTGTGCGGCAGACCCGGGTCCACCGGCGCGTAAAGACAACCTGCAGGCGGAGGCTCCGGCCGCGCTTGGCGCGCGGGCGCGGGAAGTGCCGTCGGAGTCGCTCGGAAGGACGCTCCGCCAGCTTGACTCGTGCCCTGATCGGCGCTAAGACACCCGATCACCTTTCCGACCGTCGCGGACCGACCTCTGCGTCATGGCGCCGCGATGACGATCAGCCAACGGAGACCGAAATGCGGATCAAGGACTGGGCATCCTGTCCGAACCAGGCGAAGCTCTACCGGGAACTCGCCGAACTCGACCTGCTCGAGAACAAAGGGAGCGCCGTGAGCAACGGAGTCCTGGACGCGTCGCCGTATCTCAGCCTGTTCGACAGGGAGCCGGCGGGAGACCGGGTCTCGCTGCGTCCCGACTACGACTATCACGCGTTCGACCTCGAAACGCACGACGAGCGGCGGGAAGCCATGGAGAAGATGGTCGAGAAAGCGCGAAAAGGGCGGTAGCGGATAGGGGTGCCCGGCTAGGGTCTCCCGGGCGCGCCAGCCTCGGACCCCGACCCTACTCTCGACTTTCGCGCATCGGCTCGCTGGAGTTTCGGATCCGGAGATGGCCAACGGATCGGGATACAAGGCGCTGTGCGCGGCGGTCGCCGACGCCATCCAGCTCGGCAGTAACAGCGGCCCGCGCGTCTCGGAACTGTGTCTCGGCACGATGAACTTCGGCCAGCCGGGGAGGGGTCACCAGGGCGACTGGACGCTCGGTCCCGACGCCGCCCGCCCGATCTTCAAGGCGGCCCTCGACCAGGGCCTCTTCTACTTCGAGTTGGCCCGGAAGTACGGCAAGGCGCCGGCGCAGATCTCCGTCGCGTGGCTCCTCAACAAGCCCGAAGTCTACGCACCGGTGGTGGGCGTCTCGCGCATCGAGCAACTCGAACAACTGGTCGATGCCGCCGACATCGAGCTGGCGGCCGACGACGTGATGTACCTCGAGGAGCTGTACCAGCCGGTCGAGAACCTGCTCTCCATCGGCTACTCGTAGGGGCGACCCTCGTGGTCGCCCGTCCCCACCGTTGTGGTCGCCCGTGTCGGGATCGTGCATGAATGCGAATACGGGACGCCACAAGCGCCCCATGGCCGGCCCGCCGCCTCGCTCGCGCTCGGCAACGGCTCCGCCCCCGACCCAGCCACGCCGCCCTTCGTGGATGTGGACGCCTACCAGCCTTCCGTCTCGGGTTGCGCTGGAAACCGGCCGAAGCGTGGGATGTGGCCTATTTCTACGATCAGATGGAGCAGGAGCTCACCGATACCGTCATGATCGTCCCAACGCAGCGGGAGGCCCTCGGCTCGGTGTTCGATACGTTCATCGACACCGCGCACTTCGTGGAGAACGACGTCCAGAACCACAACCTCCTGGTCGATGTGGAGTTGGGAGGCGGTACTTTCTCGTCCGTCAACAACTACCGGGACCGCGACGTGTACACCTATAGCGACCAGGACTACACCTCCCCCCCGGCGCGGACCGGGCGCAACCGCCAAACCGCGCAAACTGTCGACAACCAGATGTACTTTCAAAGGTCGCGACGTCCTACCGGCATGGCGGCCTGAATCTCAAATGCGGGAACACCGGACCTGGATCGCTACGTGGCGATACTCACGTATGACGAGGAGGAATCGTTCACCTATCGCGTTCAAGCCGCAGGGCGACACCGACGATGAGTCCGATCGGAAGATGACGGACAAGATGCGGGGAACGCTCGTG
This sequence comes from Candidatus Azotimanducaceae bacterium, assembly GCA_965248075.1. Classification (GTDB taxonomy): domain Bacteria; phylum Pseudomonadota; class Gammaproteobacteria; order Pseudomonadales; family Azotimanducaceae; genus VXNE01. The sequence continues at coordinate 758,073 of CBDFIL010000003.1, forward strand.
GTCGGAAAAACCGAACCATCGGCCCGTGCGGATGGTGATGGAGCTCAGCGAACCGTTCCAGCCCGTGCCGACCGTCAAGATGAACCGATTCCGGCGCCGGTCATCGCCCCATCGCTGCCCGGGAGAGAAAGATCGGAAACTCGGCCCGCACGCGTTCGTCGATTTCGTCGCTGACGTGGCGCGGTACATGATGGGCGAGAATATCCCGTTTCTTGTGGATGGCCTGATGCAGCAGAACCGGCTTGCCTTGTTCCTCCCAGACGGTCGGGCTGGTGCGGTCGCTGAAGTCCGGATAAATGTACTCGCTTTGCATCACCTGCAAGGTGTTCCCGGAACCCAGATAATGACCTTCCCCGCTGCTGCAGATCTGTTCGATTTCAGCGAAGCTCAGCGTATCCGAGTCGACTTCGATCCCGCGGGCAACGCGCCCGACGGCGCCGAGGATGTCGTTGTCCAGCAACAGGCTCTCCGGGCACGTGCCCAATAGACTGGCGTACATGCCGGCGGATTCATAAACGATGTTCGCCCCGGACAAGGCGGCTGACAGCACCGTTGCAGCACGTTCCGCGCCCGCTTGAAAGTCCGGAAACTTGGCGTCGCTCATGCCGCAAGCGGTGCCGAAGGGCAGGTCGAAACGGTTGCCGACCTGGGCGCAGGCGGCGGACAGCAGGCCCTGCTCCGGAGAGCCGCCGCTCATCGCCCCGGTACGCAGGTCCGAAACGAACGGCCAGGTGCCGAGAATTGCCGGTGCGCCGGGCTTGATCGCGTTCACATAGACCAACCCGCCGAGGCACTCCGCCCAGGCTTGAGAAACCGTCCCGGCCAGATAGGCAGGCGCGGTCGCACCGGCCTGGCCGGCCGACAACAGCAATACGGGCATGCCGCCCTGCACCGCTACCCGCAAGCATTCGAGGGCATCGGTGGCGAACTTCAACGGCGGAACCACAAAGCAGTTGGACTGACTGACGAAGGGGCGCGCCCGCCACTCGGCCTCGCCGCCGGCGATCATGTGCAGCATCTCAAGGCTCTTCTCGACGTGCTGATATACCGACCAACTGGAACCGACGTGCTTGCTGGTGCCCATCACCGAGCAGTAGAGGGTATTGATGTCCAGTGCATAGTTGTCGGGAATGTCCCGCGGGACGCAGGTCCGCTGAAACAGGTGAATGTGCTCGCAGGTGTCGACGATGCGCGCCATGTCGTAGAGATCCCGCGCCTCGGAATCCCGGTAAACGCCGTTCTCCGAGTCGGCTACCATGACTGCGGCGCCGGCGGTGGAGAAGTGCACCCTGGCGCCGCTCAAGTCCAGGTCCCACCTCGGGTCTTGACCGTGCAGCACCAGATTCCGCCGGGCTTGCTGCAACGTCCGTTCGACCAGACTTCGCGGCATGCGCAAACGCCCGTCGTCGCCGAGCACGGCGCCAACCGCAGTGCAGGTTTCGATGCAGTGAGGTGTGGCGTCGGCGAAACCCACCCGGTCGAGAATCCTGAAGGCGTTGTCCACGATGGCTTCAACGCCGGCAGCGGACAAGGGCTGGAATTGTCCGCCGGTCTGCCCCGGTCGAACCGGCTTGACCGCTTCGGCCAAGGGCGCGGCGCGCTCGGCCTTGCGCGCCCGTCTACCGCCTGATCGTCGAGGCATGGCAGCTCTCCTCAGAGAAATCTTGAACCGGAGGTCCACGCAATGGCATCGTGGACAGCGATAGCCTCCTCCTTCCTCTGGCGCCCGAATCCCGGGTCGGGCGCTCGGCTCGGCAGCTTAACTTGAATTCGATTGTCCTGGGGGCGATATCCTCGTTCTTGAGCGCCGCCCCCGCGCTCGGGCCGGCTGGTCCTGGCCGGACGCAGCGGGGCACCTGGCCCGGTCGGGGAAGATGTCGCCCAGGCGAGCGAATGCGTCCGCCCCATGCGGTATCGCCATGGCATCGACAAAGTACGCCTGGAATTTCGGCTCGATGGCCGTCTCCACTTTCTCCACGCTCTTGACCACCGACTCGATCTCGCGCCGGGAGGCCTGGTTCAACAGGGCGATTCTGGCTCCGTGGCCGGCCGCGTTGCCAGCCGCTGAAACCGCATCCAGCGGGCAGTCCGGAATCATGCCGAGGACCATCGCGTAGCGCACATCGATGTGGCTGCCGAAGGCGCCGGCCAGGCGTATCCGATCCACCGAGGCCACTTCAAGTCGGTCCATCAGCAGCCTGATACCGGCATACAGGGCCGCCTTGGCGAGTTGAATCTGACGCACATCGGTCTGTGTGACCGTGACCTGTTTGCCATGGATGGCGAAGGAGTAGGTGCGGCCATTGCGAACCAGGCGAGGCGTGCGGCTCGCCTGGCCGCCGTCGATCACCCCGTCGCTGGTGAGGATGCCCGCCAGCCACATCTCCACCACCGCCTCGATGATTCCCGAACCGCAAATGCCGGTGACGCCCTGCGCCGGCAGTGCGTCCCTGAATCCCGGCTGGTCGGACCAGAGGTCCGAGCCGATCACGCGAATCCGGGTCTCCAGGGTGACCGGGTCGATCCGTACCCGCTCTATGGCGCCGGGCGCAGCGCGCTGGCCGGCGCTGACCTGGGCGCCTTCAAAGGCCGGGCCGGTCGGACTGGAGCAGGCCAGCAACCGCTGGTCGTTGCCGAGCACGATTTCCGCATTGGTCCCGATGTCGACCAGCAGGCTCACCGCCCCGCTCCCGTGCGGTTGCTCGCAAAGCACCACCCCGGCGGTATCGGCGCCGACATGACCGGCGATACAGGGCAGCGCATAGGCTACGGCGCCCGGATTGACTTCAACGCCAAGGTCCCGGGCCGCCAGGTGGACAGACTCCTCCACCGCCAGCGCGAAGGGCGCCCCGCCCAGCTCCACCGGGCTGATGCCGAGTAGCAGATGATGCATGATCGGGTTGCACACGAGCGTCAGGTCAAGGATGTCCTGCGGGTCGACGCCGGCGTCCGCTGCGGTTTCGGCCACGAGCTCGTTGACGGCTCTGCGCACCTCCCGGGTCAGTTCATCGCTGCCCTCAGGGTGCATCATGACATAGGAGACCCGGCTCATCAGGTCCTCGCCAAAGCGGATCTGAGGATTCATCATGCCGTTCGAACAGAGCACGTCGCCACTGCCGAGGTCGCAAAGATGGGCGGCAATGGTGGTTGAACCGACGTCTATCGCCAGACCGTAAATGGTCTGCTTGAAGCCTGGCCAGATGGCGAGGATTTCCGCATCCTGATGGACGGCGACCGTGACCGACCACCCGCCGGCCCGCAATAGGCCTTGCAGGTCGGGGAGCAACGCAGCCGGAAACGCCGGGCGCAGACCCCATTGCGTCTGCAATGCGTCGAGCAGGCGCGTCAGGTCGCTGCCCGAGCCCTTGAGATCCGCAGACGCCACTTCCACCAGGTAGAGACGAACCACTGGATCCAGGCGGATAGGCCGCGAGTCGGCGGCCTTGCGCACGACCTGGCGGTGAACCTGGCTTTCCGGCGGCACGTCGATCAGGAGATCGCCTTGAATGACGGCTTGGCAACTCAGGCGGTGGCCCGGCGCCAGCGGCCGGCCGCGCTCCCCATAGCGGGTCTCGACGGCGCCGGCTGGCGACAGGTGCTCCGGCTTGGAAACGATGCCGTGCTTGGGAAAGGCGCCTTCGCTGCAAACGACGCGGCAACGCCCGCAGAGCCCGCGGCCACCGCAGATGGAGGCGATGTCCACGCCGAGTTCCCACGCCGCTTGCAGCACCGGTGTGCCGAGCGGAAACTGGCCACGCCGGCCGGACGGCGTGAAAACTACCCAGGCATGGCGTTCGGTTTCCACTTCCATGCCCTCTGCAAGCCCTGGAATCAGCCGCGCCGGCGACGCCGGGAGCGGTCCCGCCGGCTCCCTCGCGTCCCCGCCAGCGCGCCGGGTTCGCGGTACTTGCCGATCCAGCGCACGCAATTGGGATCCTTGCCCATCATGACGTCGGAGCCAAGAATCGCCTGCATGACCTCGTCATGCAGCGGGTTGGTGATCGCGGACGTCATGCCGGCGCCGATCGCCATGGTGAGAAAGGCGTTGTTGATACCGTTTCGATTGGGCAGCCCGAAACTCACGTTGGACGCGCCGCAGGTGGTATTGACCTTCAATTCCCTGCGCAAGCGGCTGACCAGGTGCATGACCTGCCGGCCAGCGGAGTTGATCGCGCCGATTGGCATCACCAACGGATCGACCACCACGTCGCTGTGGGAAATGCCGTGGTCCTGCGCCCGTTCGACGATCTTCCTGGCCACCTCGAAACGCACGTCCGGATCCTCGGAGATGCCGGTCTCGTCGTTGGAAATAGCCACCACCGCGGCGCCATGCCGGGCTACCAGCGGCAGCACCGATTCCAGCCTGTCCTCTTCGCCGGTGACCGAGTTGACCAGCGCCTTGCCACGATAGGCCGCCAAGCCGGACTCCAGCGCGGCGACGATGGAGGAATCGATGGACAGGGGCACGGCGGTTACCGACTGCACCAGTTTGATGGCCTCGGCCAGAATGGCGGGTTCGTCCGCCAGCGGGATGCCGGCGTTGACGTCCAGCATGTGAGCGCCGGCCGCAACCTGCGCGAGCGCGTCGGCGACCACGCGGTGGTAGTCTCCCGCCTTCATTTCCGCCGCCAGAATCTTGCGCCCGGTGGGGTTGATGCGCTCGCCGATGACCACAAAGGGCCGTTCGAAACCGATCACCACCTCCCGGCTCGCGGAAGCGATAACCGTGTCCGTCATGTCTTGGTCCAGAGCCCGTAGCGCCCCATGGCCGGCCCGCCGCCTCGCTGGCGCTCGGCAACGGCTCCGCGTACCGGCCACTGTCGCATCCGGCACATCCCTTCAACCCTCCTGCAAACCGTGATTGCGGATGAGCGCCAACAGCCGTGCGTCGGAATAGCCCGTTTCGATCCGGTCCGCCAGCCGGTCGGCGACCGCCTGCAGATCCGTCGCCACGACGTCCGCCTCCGGCGTGATCGGGTCGCGCGCCCATTCGTTGATGTAGGCATCGGCGCTACGCTTCTTCGCCCGCATGGCGGCGCGGTCAATCGCGTTCTGAAAGCGCGCGCTCAACACCACCTTGGCGCGCCTTCTACCCTGCTTGACGATGATCTGCGAAGGAATATCGCGCCATCTCATCAGGATAGCGTCCACGTGTCACCCCTCGGCTATCCGGGCGACGCGGGTTTCCAATGCGCCGTAGCCGGTATGAACGTGGGCAAATTCGAGGCCCAGCCGGGCCGCGGCGGCTCTCGCCCCGGCGAGGAGCTCGGGGTCCCGGGTCTGCGACAGGTAGGTCAGGCGCCGGTAGTTGCCGAAGAAGGCGTCCAGCAGTTCCGGATGGCGGTCGAGTCCCAGGGTCTCCACGACGAGGCGATCGAAGAAGCGCACCAGGAAATCGGTGAGGTAGAACGTGCCCGGCTCGCCGTCGGCCAGGCGTTCGAAGCGCTCGGCGCCGGCGAAGAAGTCATAGCAATGCAGCCCCGGGAGACGCTCCACGCCGGGAAAGTCCGCGAGCACCCGGTCGATCCCGCCGTAGCTGCCGCAATCGGCATAGCCGATGAAGATGCGGCGGTAGGTTGTATGCCCGCCGCGCCCGCCCCCCGAGTCATGTCCGCCGCGCCCGCCCGCCGCGCCGCGCGCGCGCTCGAGCTCGGCCCGCAGCCGGGGCGCGATCTGCTCCGGGCGCAGGTGCAGTGCCGGATCCAGGCAACGGATGTGCAGGTGGTCCCAGCCGTTGGCGCACCGAATCGCGTGCAGCTCCCGGGCGAGAGCGCCGCAGCCGATCACGAGCACGGGCTCCCGCTCCATCGGCAGTGCCGCCTCGTCCGCATCGCCTCGGCGGTCCGGAGTCGGGTGCCCGGCTGGCGCCATCATGGGTAGTTGTGCCTCTTGCGCATCAGGTCGGAGGCGGTCTCCACCGCGGTGGCGGCATCCCGGCAATAGGCGTCCGCGCCCACCGCCCTGCCGAATTCCTCGTTCAGCGGCGCACCGCCGACCAGCACAATGTAGTCGTCGCGGATGGATTGGGCCACCAGTTTGTCGATGACCACTTTCATGTACGGCATGGTGGTGGTCAGCAGGGCCGACATGCCGAGAATGTCCGGCCGGTGCTCTTGCAGCGCCTCCAGAAAGTCTTCAACGCTGTTGTTGACGCCGATATCGACGACGTCGAAACCGGCGCCTTCCATCATCATTCCGACCAGGTTCTTGCCGATGTCGTGAATGTCGCCCTTGACCGTACCGATCACCATCTTGCCCACCGGCTTGGCGCCCGTCTCCGCCAGCAACGGCCGCAGTATGGCCATGCCGCCCTTCATGGCGTTGGCGGCCAGCAGCACCTCGGGCACGAACAGGATGCCGTCGCGAAAGTCGACGCCGACGATCTGCATGCCGCCTACCAGGGCGTCGTTCAGTACCTTGTCCGCCGCCCAGCCCCGCTGCAGCAGAATCTCTGTGCCTTCGACAATTTCATCCCTGAGGCCGTCGTACAGATCATCGTGCATCTGCTCGACCAGTTCTTCGTCGTCGAGTTCGGAGAGGACGAGATCGTCTTCCTGCTCTCCGGCCGCGTCTTTGCCGTCGCTCATGCAAACCGCCTCCAACGACCAGCTTTCCTGATGCGAAAGCTCGGTAATCCCTGGCCGGCAACCCGGTTGGGCCGCGAGCATAGAGCAGGCAGACGCTTGTGGCGAGCGATTTCGCGACACGCCCAACACCCCCTGCGCGCCGTTGACCCGGTGCCCGTCTCACGGCCAATCCAGCGGCCTCGTGGCGCGGCATATTGGCAGTCACGAATCCGGACACCCTGGCGTCCGTAATCCATATTGCCAGTCGACCCCAAATGCCATGAGAATTCGGTCGGTGGCCATCCACGGCCGGAGTATGGTATGGAGAATCAGGCCCGCATTGTCATTGTCGGCGGCGGCATCATGGGCGTCGGCCTGCTGTACCACCTGGCCGCAGAGGGGTGCGACGATGTCCTGCTGATCGAGAAGGGCGAGTTGACGTCCGGCTCGACCTGGCACGCGGCCGGTCAATGCCCCAATCTGGTCGGCAACTACAACCTCGCCAAGATTCACGAATACAGCGTCTCCCTGTACCGCAAACTGGAGCGGCTGACCGGTCAGGCGGTCGGTTGGCATGGCTGCGGCAGCGTCCGCTTCGCCCTCACCGAGCGGGATCTGGACTGGTTCCGCTACCTGCGCGGAATCGCCGCCAACGTCGGCTACCACATGGAGATCGTCGACGTCGAGCAGATCGCGAAGCTGAATCCCTTCATCTCGACCGAAGGCGTGCTGGCCGGCGCCTGGACCCGAGACGACGGTCACGCCGACCCGTCCGGGCTCTGCAACGCAATGGCCCGGGGCGCGCGCGAACTGGGCGCCAGGATCGTGCGGCACAACCGGGTGACCGCCATCAATGCGCTGCCGGGCGGCGAATGGGAGCTGATCACGCAACAGGGCCGCGTCATCGCCGAGACCGTGGTCAACGCCGCCGGCTGCTACGCTCGGCAGGTGGCGCAGATGGTGGGCACGGACCTTCCGATCTGCAACATTCAGCATCACTATCTGGTCTCCGGACCGGTGCCGGAGCTGGCCGGGAGAAGCGACGAACTCCCGGTGACCCGCGACCCCTACGCCTCCGCCTACCTGCGCCAGGAGCAGCAGTCCGGCCTGATCGGCATCTACGAGGCCGATGGGCTCGCCGAAGCGTGGCCGCCGGGCGGACTGCCTCCCTGGCATTCCGACAGCGAACTGTTTTCCGACGATCTCGAGCGCCTGATGCCCTGGCTCGGCCGCGCCATGGAGCGCATGCCGATCTTCGAACCGGCAGGTATCAGGCGCATCGTCAACGGGGCGATCTCCCACAGCCCCGACGGACTGCCACTGCTCGGCCCCGTGGCCGGGCTCAACAATTTCTGGCTCTGCTGCGGCTCGTCCTTCGGCATTGCCCAGGGCGCCGGCAGCGGCAAATACCTGGCCCAGTGGATGCTGCACGGCGACTCCGAAATCAACATGACCGGCTTCGATCCCCGGCGCTTCGGCGTGTTCGCCGACGCCGGCTACATGGGCGCCCGGGGTCGCCAGGACTACGCCAGGACCTACGCCACGGCATTGCCGGGCGAGGAACTGCCGGCGGCCCGCCGGTGCCGGACCAGCCCGCTGTACGACAGGCTCAAGGCCCGGGGCTGCGTCTATACCGAGACCTTTGGCTGGGAGCGCCCCAAGTGGTTCTCGGTGGATGGCCGTGAGGAACAGTACGGCTTTCGCCACAACAACGTATTCGAGCTGGTGCGCGAAGAGTGCCTGGCCGTGCGCGAGCGGGTCGGTATCCTGGATCTCTCCGGATTTGCAAAATACGACGTGACGGGCCGCGATGCGCGGACGATGCTGAATCGGCTGTGCGCCAACCGCGTACCGAAGCGCAATGGGATCGGGCTCACCCATCTGCTTTCCGAAGGGGGGCGCATCGCCGCGGAAGTGACCATTACCCGCCTCGACGACGACGCCTTCTACGTGCTTTCCGCCGCCGGCGCCGAAATGCGCGACCTGGACCACCTGCAGCACGGCCGGCGCGCGGGCGAAGAGGTGCGTATCGACAACGTGACAGACCGGCGCGGCGTGCTGGTGCTGGCCGGGCCGCGGGCCCGGGAAGTGCTGGCCCGGCTCACGGATGCGCCCCTGGACAACAGCGCCTTTCGCTGGCTGACGGCCAAGGAAATCGACATCGCCGGAATGCCGGTGCGGGCGCTGCGGGTGAACTATGTGGGCGAACTGGGCTGGGAACTGCACCCGGCCATGGAAACCATGGAGGCGCTGTATGACGCGCTGACGAAGGCCGGGGCGGAATTCGGTATCCGGAATTTCGGCCTCTACGCGGTCAACAGCATGAGGCTGGAAAAGGCCTATCGCAGTTGGGGCGCGGAACTGACCAACGAAGTTACCATGATCGACGCCGCCATGGAGCGCTTCATCAAGTTCGACAAGGGTGACTTCATCGGCCGCGAAGCGACCCTGCACTCCCTGCAAAAGGAGGACCGCACGCTGCAACTGATCTACTTCAGCCTCGACGGGGGCGATGCGGATGTTCAGGGTGGAGAGCCGATTTTCGCCGGCGACCGCTGCGTGGGGGTGACCACTACCGGCGGTTATGGCCACGCTGTGGGTCAGAGTCTCGGCTTCGGCTACGTTCCGCCGTCGATGGCCGCCCCGCGCACAGGGTTGACGGTGGACGTGCTCGGCCAACGGCGGCAAGTGACGTTGCACGAAGACCCGGTCTACGACCCCGCCAACCTCCGATTGCGCGCCTGACGACCATGGCGACCCGGCCCGAGCGCCCTGACGACCTGCCGCGCCGCGCCAGCGTGATCGTGATCGGCGGCGGCGTGATCGGCTGCTCGGTCGCCTATCACCTGGCGCGAGCCGGGGTTTCCGACGTGACGCTGCTGGAACGCAGGCAACTCACCTCGGGTACCACCTGGCATGCGGCGGGATTGGTGGGGCAGCTGCGCACGTCCATCAACATGACCGAGCTGGCGCGCTATACCAGCGAGCTCTACCTGCGCCTGGAGGCTGAAACCGGTCAGGCCACCGGCTACCGGCGCTGCGGTTCCATCTCCATCGCCACCAACGAGGAGCGTTTCGAGGAACTGCGGCGCAGCGCCTCGATGGCCAAGGTGTTCGGGCTGGAGGTGAAGGTGGTCACGCCCGCAGCCATCAAGGCCCGGGTTCCGCTGCTGCATACGGAAGACGTGCTCGGCGGCATTCACATTCCTTCCGACGGCTACGCCAACGCGGTGGACGTCACCAACGCGCTGGCCAGGGGCGCCCGCGCCGCCGGTGCGCGCATCTTTCAGAACCTGGCGGTCACGGCCATCCGTACCGCACGGGGCAGCGTAACCGGCGTGACCACGGAACACGGCGATATCGACGCGGACTGCGTGGTGTTGTGCACCGGCATGTGGACCCGGGAGCTGGCGGCGACGGTCGGCGTGAACGTGCCCCTGCATGCCTGCGAGCACTACTACGCCCTGTTCGAATCCGTCGCGGGGCTGGATGCGGACTTCCCGGTGGTGCGCGACTACGACGCCTGCACCTACTACAAACACGACGCGGGCAGGCTCCTCCTCGGCGCCTTCGAACCCCACGCCCGCCCCTGGGGCATGGAGGGCATCCCCGAGGACTTCTGTTTCGACGAGATCGCCGGCAGTCTCGAGCATTTCGAACCCATCCTCGAGCAAGCCATGGTGCGCGTCCCGGCGCTGGAATCCGCCGGCCTGGCGACGTTCTTCTGCGGGCCGGAGAGTTTCACGCCGGATGTGCGCTATCACATCGGCCAGGCGCCCGAACTCGACAACTGTTTCGTGGCGGCGGGGCTGAATTCGATCGGCCTGCAATCCGCCGGCGGCATCGGCAGGGTGATCACGGAGTGGATTCGCCTCGGACACCCGCCGTCGGATCTGTGGGAAGTGGACGTGCGCCGCAATCAGCCCTTCCAGCGCAACCGGAAGTACCTGCGCGAACGGGTCTCGGAGAGCCTCGGCCTGCTGTACGCCACGCACTATCCCTATCGTCAATACGACACCGCCCGGGGAGTCCGCAGATCGCCGCTCCATGATCGGCTGCAATCCATCGGGGCGTGCCACGGCGAGGTCGCGGGTTGGGAGCGGCCCAACTGGTACGCGTCGGAACCGGGCCTGGCCGGCTACGAGTACAGTTACGGACGACAGAACTGGTTCGAGCATTCCGCCCAGGAACACCGGGCGGTGCGCGAGCGGGTGGGGCTGTTCGACCTGTCCTCTTTCGCCAAGTTCCGGCTCCAGGGCCCTGGCGCCACCCGGGCGCTGAACACCATCTGCGCCAACGATGTGGACGTGCGCCCGGGCCGCATCGTCTACACCCAGTGGCTGAACGCCCGGGGCGGCATCGAAGCGGATCTCACCGTCACCCGGCTGGCCGAAGCCGACTATCTGATCGTGACCGCCGCGGCCACGGAAGTGCGGGACTTCGACTGGCTGCGACGGCACATTCCGGCCGACGCCCATTGTGTGCTGACCAATGTGACGTCGGCCATGGGCGTGATTTCGATCATGGGGCCGAACGCGCGGGCGCTGCTGCAATCGCTGAGCCCGAACGATCTCTCGCACGAGGCCTTCCGCTTCGCGCACAGCCGGGAAATCGAGCTCGGCTACGCGCTGGTGCGCGCCTCCCGGATCACCTACGTCGGCGAACTCGGCTGGGAACTCTACATCCCCACCGAATTCACGGCCGGCGTCTACGACACCATCGTCGCCGCGGGCGCGCCCTTCGGCCTGGCCCACGCCGGCTATCACGCGCTGGATTCGCTGCGCATCGAAAAAGCCTATCGTCACTGGGGCCACGACATTACCGACGAGGACACGGCGCTGGAAGCGGGCCTGGATTTTGCCGTGAAGTTCGACAAGCCGGGTGGGTTCATCGGACGGGAGGCGCTGCTGAAAGACAGGCAGGCGGGGCCGGCCAAGCGCCTGCTGCAGTTCCGGCTGCTGGACCCACAGCCGTTGCTCTACCACAACGAACCCATCTGGCACGAGGACGCCCTGGTCGGTTACGTCACGTCCGGCGCCTACGGCCACACCCTCGGCGGCGCCATCGGCCTCGGCTACGTCGATACTGCCAGCGTGCCGGACCCGCCAGAAGGGGGCTTCAGCATCGAGGTGGCCGGGGACCGCATTCCGGCGGAGGCTTCGTCAAGGCCGATGTACGATCCCCGAAACAGACGCATCCGCTGCTGAGGCCGGGCCAGACTGCCAAGGACCGCTATCGGCTCCTCTCGAGTGCGCTGTATTTCGCGAGGTGTGTGGTGGGCCGTCTGGGACTCGAACCCAGGACCAACGAGTTAAAAGCCCGGTGCTCTACCAACTGAGCTAACGACCCGCGCGAGGGCGTGCATTGTAGCGCCCCATAGCCGGTCCGGCACTCGCTCGCGAGCTCGCTACGCACCGGCGCGCCTCCGGCCCAGCCACGCCGTCCTTGCGTGGAAGTTGCACCGGCGGTCACTGCGTTCCCTTGGCGCGACTTCCATGCAAGGGGCGCGTCCGCATGCCAACAAGACCGGTTCGCCGGGTCCCTGGCTCGTGTGGAACACATTGGTAGGGGCGACGGTAGTCGTCGCCCGTGTCGGGGCCGTGCATGAAATTCGAAACGGGACGCCACAAGGGCGTCCCCTACACTCTCCGATTCAGCCCTGCCAGTTCCGCCATGAACCGCACCGCTTCCTCCTGATCCGTGGCGGCCCTGTACGGCCCGAAGGAGCGCAACGCGGGGTTCACCGGGCTGACGGTGGGCACTCGTCGATGCATTCGTCCGGTACCGCCGCCGCTGCCTCGTCCTTGCGCCTGGCGAGGTACAGCTCCTGGATGCGCTCCGCCGCCTCGCCGGGTTCTCTACTCGCATGCAACGACCGCCGCCGGTCGCTATGCTCCCAACCGCGTTTGTTGCAGGTGAGAAACCCATGAGACTGTCGAAGCTCAGCCGCTCCATCGAGGGCAAGGTGGCGATCGTGACCGGCGCCGCGAGCGGCATGGGCCGCGCCACCGCGCATCTGTTCGCCGACGAAGGCGCGAAGGTCGCGGCGATGGACATCCAGCAGGAACCGCTCGACGAGGTGGTCGCGGAGATCGCAGCGGCCGGCTACCCGGTCGAGGGCTGGCAACTCGACGTCTCGGACCGCGACGCGGTGGAGCGCGTGGTCAACGAAGTGGCGGAGACCTTCGGCGGCATCGACATCCTCATCAACAACGCCGGCATCGGCGCCAGCGGCCCGTTCGACGGCGACGACTACGAAGCGACCTGGACGCGGGGGTTCGACGTCCTCCTGACCGCGCACATGCGCATGATCCGCGCGGCACTGCCGCACCTGCGCCGCTCCGAAGGCGGTCGGATCGTCAACATCGCATCGACCGAGGGCCTGGGCGCCACCAAGTACGGCAGTGCCTATACCGCCGCCAAGACCGGCGTGATCGGGCTGACCCGCGCGCTGGCGGTGGAGTTCGGCACCGAGGGCATCACGGTCAACTGCATCTGTCCCGGGCCGATCCGCACCGGCATGACCGCCGGCATTCCCGAAGAGAGCAAGCGCGAGTACGCACGCCGGCGCGTCGCGCTGAAGCGTTACGCGGAACCCGAGGAGGTCGCCCACGGGACACTAAGCCTGGTCCTGCCGGCGGCATCGTTCATCACCGGCGTCGCGCTGCCGGTGGACGGCGGATTGACGATCAAGAACGCATGACCGCGGATGCCACGCCGGTGCCCGGGGCCCCAATCCGTTCCGGGCGAGTGCGCTGGCCGGTCGTTCTCGCCTACGGCGCCCCGGGCGTCGGGGCCGGGTACATGTACCTGCTCGTCAACCTCTACGTGATGAAGTTCTCCACCGACGTGCTGCTCATCGCGCCGGCGGTGATGGGCATCATCTTCTCGGTGTCACGCGTCTGGGACGCCATCTCGGATCCCGTGGTCGGCTACCTGAGCGACCGCACCCGGAGCCGCTTCGGTCGGCGGCGCACCTGGATCCTCGCTTCGGTCGTTCCCATCGGCGCCGTATTCGTGATGGTGTTCGCGCCCCCGGAGTCCCTCGGCGAGGCGGGCCGCATCGCCTGGATGGCAACGGCCATCATCGGCTTCTACTCCGCGATGACGGTGTTCCTGGTACCGCACCTGTCCCTCGGCGCGGAGCTGTCGGAGGACTACCACGAACGCAGCCGCCTGTTCGGCATGCGCCACGCCGCCTTCACCATCGGCTCGATCCTGGCGCTCGGGAGCATGCAGGCGCTCATCGTCGCGGAGCAGGAGGGCGAGGCCGCGGTGCGCGAGGTCACCTTCGCGTTGGCCGTAATCGCCTCGGCCGTCATGACCGCGGCACTGCTCTGCTCGGTCCCCGCGTTGCAGGAGCGCCCGGACTTCCAGGGACGGGTCACGGAGAACCCGTTCCGGGCGTTCGCGGACGTATGGCGCAACGTCCACGCCAGACTGCTCATCGTCGTGACGTTCATCGAGAACATCGGGTCCGCCGCCATTGGCGTGCTGACCCTCTACGTGATGCAGTACGTGGTCGGCGCCCCCTCGTGGTCGGCGCTCGTCATCCTCTCCTACATGGTGCCCTCCGCGGCATCGGTCCCCCTGTGGCTGCCCCTGTCACGGCGCTTCGGCAAGGTGCGCCTGTGGATGTTCTCCATGGTGCTGACGGGCCTCTCCTTCGGCGGCATGTTCGTCCTGCCGTTCCTCGACACCGTCGAGGCACGGCTGGTGACGATCTTCGTGCTCGCTTTCTTCGCGGGGCTCGCCGCCGGGGCCGGCGGCACCATCGGGCCCTCGGTACAGGGCGACGTCATCGACTACGACGAGCACCTCACCGGCGAGCGCAAGGAGGGTTCCTACTTCGCCGCCTGGAACTTCGTCTACAAGAGCGCCATGGGCGTCATGCTGGCGCTGACCGGCTTCGTGCTGCAGGCCTCCGGCTTCGTGCCCAACGAGGAACAGACCATGACCGTACAGGTGGCCATGGTCTCGCTATACGGTCTGTTCCCGCTCGTCTGCTACGCGGTCGGCGCGGTGCTCTTCAGCCGCTTCAAGCTCGACGAGCAGGCCCACGCGGAGATCCGCGCGCAACTCGATCTAAGGACCGCCTGAGACGCGCCGCCGCCGGCGCGCGGGATCATCGTCCGACGAAGTTGCCCGGACGACGCTCCGCGACAGCGCGGACGCCTTCCTTGTGGTCCTCGGTCTTCTGCAGACGGGCCTGTTCCGCGTTCTCCCAGTCTGTCGCCACCTTGACGGCTTCCGGCAACCCTTCGCGCATGGTGGCCCGCACCGACTGCACGGCCAGCGGAGCGCCCTCGGCAATCTCCGCGGCGAGGTTCTGCGCCGCCGAACGCAACTCGTCGGCGTCCGTCAGGATGTCCGCGAGGCCCCACTCGTAGGCCGTCTCACCGTTGATCCGGCGCCCGGTCTGGAACAGCAGGTTGGCCTTCTGTTGGCCGATGATCCTCGGCAAGGTGTGGGTGAGGCCGAACCCCGGGTGAAAACCGAGCTTCGCGAAGTTCGCCGTGAAGCGCGCCGCCGGCGAGACGACCCGGTAGTCGGCCATGACCGCCAGCCCGAACCCGCCGCCGACCGCCGCGCCCTGGACGGCCGCGATGACGGGCTTCCTGGCGGAGAAGAGCCGCACGGCCGCCGTGTAGAGCGGGTTACCCTCGCCTTGCGGACGCTCCCGTACGGCGTTGCGCGCGCTGTCCGCAAAATTGTTGCCGGCGCAGAAGTGTTTCCCCTGCGAGCAGAGGACGAGGGTCCGGGTTTCGATGTCTTCGTCGAGCGCGTCGAACGCGTCCCCGAGGTCGTTGATGAGGTCGACGTCGAAGAAGTTGTTGGGCGGCCGCTGGATCTCCAGCGTCGCCACGTTGCCCTCGCGCCGCACCTCGATATCGCCGTACCTCACCTGGATCCTCCCGTTCAACCGTCCACAAAAGTGGCTGCTATAGTGCCCGAAAACGGGGGAGGAGTGGGAGGAGGGGGAGGACGGGGAGGAGCGGGAGACAGATGGGCGAGACGACGGGGGAGACAATGGGGGGAACGATGGACGTGGGAGATTTCCTGCGCTGGCGCATCGGAGACGTGACGGTGACTCGCGTGGTGGAACTCACGTCGGCCAGCATCGGCAACTACATCCTGCCGCAGGCGCGGCCCGAGCTCGTGGATTCCCTGCCCTGGCTGGCACCGTTCACCAACGCCGATCGGAAGCTCGTCATGTCCTTCCACAGCCTGGTCGTCCAGTGTCGCGACGAGACGTTCGTGGTCGATACGTGCATCGGCAACGACAAGGTCCGCAACTATCCCCGCTGGAACCGCATGCAGTCGAGCTTCCTGGGGGATTTCGCCGATGCCGGGTTCGCGGTCGACGCGGTCGATGCGGTGCTCTGCACGCACATGCACGTCGACCACGTCGGCTGGAACACCAGGCTCGTGGACGGCCAGTGGCAGCCTACGTTCACCGCAGCGCGCTACCTGTACGCCCGCGACGAATGGGCACACTGGCGCGAAACCGACCAGAGCGAGGAATACGGACCGGTCATCGAGGACTCCGTACAACCGATATTCGACGCGGGACTCGCGGACCTCGTCGACGGGGACCACCAGGTCAGCGACGAGGTGCGCCTCGAGCCGACGCCCGGACACACGCCAGGCCATGTCAGCGTGCACATCACGTCCCGCGGCGAGGAAGCCGTCATCACGGGGGACGCGATCCACCATCCTTGCCAGATCGCACATCCCGAGTGGTCCAGTACCGCCGACACGGATCAGGCAGCCAGTGCGGTGACGCGGCGCGGACTACTCGAGCGCTACGCCGACCGACCGGTGCTTGTCATCGGCACTCACTTCGCGGGCCCGAGCGCCGGGCGCGTAGTACGCGACGGGGACGCTTTTCGGCTGGACGTGTAGGGGACGCCCTTGTGGCGTCCCGCTCCGAATTCGTGCACGGCGCCAGCGCGGGCGTGTAGGGGACGGGCTTGTCCCGTCCCAGCCGCTTGCACGATGCCGACACGGGCGACCACAAGGGTCGCCCCTACACGCGTGCTAGACTTCCGTGTTTCCCCCGGCCCGCTCTTGTCTTCCCGCCACATCGTCAACGCGTGCAAGCGCCGCGACTTCGTCTGCCTCTGGAGCGGCAGTCTCGGCGCTTCCTTCGCGATGAACATGCAGATCATCGCGCGCGGGTGGCTCGTCTACACCATGACCTCGTCGGCCCTGGACCTCGCCTGGGTGACGCTGTCCTTCATGGTGCCGCAGGTCTTCTTCTCGCTCTGGGGCGGCGTGCTGGCGGACCGCTTCTACAAGCGCCGCATCCTGGTCGGCGCGCAGATGCTGAACTGCGTCGCGACGATCTTCATGGCGACGATCATCATCACCGAGCGGGTCACGTTCTGGGACTTCATCTGGCTCGGCATGTTCAACGGCACGGTGCTGGCCTTCTCGATCCCGGCCCGACACGCGTTCGTACCGGAACTCGTCCCGCGACGGCTCATCTTCACGGCGATGGCGCTGCACACGACGGGGATGAACTTCGCCCGGATTCTCGGCCCGGCCATCGCCGGATTCCTGATCGCCTGGGTGGCGAGCGGCGACACGTCCAGCCGGTTGGGCGTCGGGGTCGTCTACTACGTCATCGCGGTCCTCTACTTCGTGGCGTCGGTGACGATGATGTTCGTCGAGAAGCCGGGCGCCCCCCACCCGCGCGAAAGCACGAGCCCCCTGCAGGACATGCTCGAGGGTCTCGCATACGTCCGCGCGAACCCGCCGGTGTTCGGGCTCATCATGCTGTCCGTGGCGGCCTTCCTGTTCGGCATGCCGCTCAACACGCTCCTGCCGGCCTTCAACGCGGACATCCTCGGCGGCGGCTCGGACGATCTCGGGCTCCTCATGTCGTGCATGGGCCTCGGCGCCATCGCCGGATCGCTGATGCTCGCTTCCGCCGGCGAACTGAAGCGCAAGCAACGTTGGATGATCGGCACCTGCTTCGGCTGGGCTGTCGCCACGGCCGCGCTTGCCCTGGCTACCGATCTTCCCATCGCGATGCTCGTCGTCGCCGTGTTCGGCTGGATGTCGGCCTGGAACCTGGCGCTGAACCGCGGCCTGATCCAGACGCAGGTCGAGATGCGCATGCGCGGACGCGTGATGAGCATCGACATGATGTCGCACGGGCTGATGCCGCTCGGGATGATCCCGATCGGATGGATCGCCGACACGTTCGGGGTGGCCAGCGCGCTCGCGGTCAGCGGAGTCCTGTTCGCCGCGGTGGTGGCGGCGCTGAAGTGGCTGTCGCCGGCGGTGCGGCGGGTCGGCCGGCCGGTAGTCGCCGTGGGCGCGACGCGGTAGCGGGGTCGCGCACCGGGCCGTCAGGGGCGTGCCCGGACGCTCACGCGGTCGCCGGGGCGATCGTCAACTCGTCGAGCACGGGCCGAATCTCCCGCAGAAACCGCTCCGGGTGCTCGCACATCGGGAAGTGTCCGAGCCCTTGCATGGTCCTGTACCGCGCACCCGGGATCATGGAGGCCAGTTCCTCGCCCGCTTCCGGCGTGCCGCTCCAGTCGTACTCCCCGTTCAGGATGTAGACCGGACAGACCTCCGTATCGATGCCGCGCGCACTGTTGCGGACATCGTGATCGATGGAGTAGTAGTAGAGGTCGCCCTTGAACACCGCCGGAGCGCCTTGGCTGTACACCCAGGTGGTCTCGCGGCGAAAGGCCTCCGGGCTGGTCGGCGCCATCATCCCGTACATGACGTGCGCCTTGAAGTCGTTGCCGATCTCCGGGTGATAGAACTCGTCGATGAAGCCGCCCGGCGTGTACGCGGACGCCTCCAGGCCGACCGTGGCGCGGAATCGCTCGGGATGATGGATCGCCAGGTCCACCGCCAGGTGGCCTCCGATGGAACTGCCCATGTAGAGCGGCTCCGCGAGTTCCAGCGCATCGGCCAGACCGACCGGGACGCTCATCAGGAAGTCCTTGGTGAGCTTGTACGGCTCGCTCCACCACGCCTTGCCCGTCGGCGGCACGGACTTGCCGTGATAGGGCAGGTCGTAGGCGATCAGCCGGTACCGCGACTGCAACTCCGGGTCTTCCAGCACATGCCGCCACTGGCGCCCGTCCGCGCCGGCCGTGTGCTGCATGAGGATCGGGACGCCCTCGCCCGCCTCCTCGAAGTACACGCGGTGCTCGACGCCTTCGAGTTCGAGATACACGTAGCGGCCCACGGCCGCGTCAAACCTGGGAGGCCGCGCCGCAGGACGGCGCGGGCTCTCAGGCCGGTGGGGCTGGGCCACAAGCGGAGCCGACGGCGACGGTTGTGGGGCGCTGGGCATTGTTCACCTCCCGCATGATCTCGACCAGCCGTCGGATCGCCGGATAGTAGGCACAGTAGTGGGCCGTATCGCCCGTCACCTCGAAGCCGTGATGCAGCGTCGCCGGATACAGATCCTGGTAGAACGGCCGCGGTACCGCTTCGAGCAGCGCGTCCCAATCCTCCGCCGGAGCCGCGATCGACAGGTTCGCCGCCACGGCGCCGAACCACGGCTCGACGCCGGTGACCTCCCCTGCCGCGACGGTCAGCTTGTGCTTCGCGGCGCCGATGTCGAGCCGGATGCGGCTCGACCAGAAGCGCGCGTGCATGCGGAACTCGCCGTCCTCGTTGGCGCGCCGACGCACTTCGTCCCAATCCAGCATGCCCTTCGGTTCCCTTGTCGTACCCCCGATGCTCGCGTAGGGTATCCGATTCCCGTTTGGCAAGACCGCTCCATGGCCCTCAACATCGGTCTCATCTCGGACACACACATCCCCGAAGCACGGGCGACGTTGTGGCCGCAGGTCTACGACGCGTTCGCCGGCGTCGACTGCATCTTCCACGCTGGCGACATCCACGAGTTGTGGGTGCTCGACACGCTCGAGGAGATCGCGCCGGTCTACGCCGCCCGCGGCAACGGCGAGGACGGCTCCGGTGGCCGGGACATTCAGCCGGACGACCCGCGCGTCCGCTACGCCTGGAGCCTGCCGATGGAAAACCTGACCGTCGGCCTCACCCACTTCATTCCCGCGACCGAGCGGCCGCCGGACTTCACGGTGGCGCGCTGGGTAGAGCGCTTCTTTCCGGACAAGACCCCGGACGTCATCGTCTACGGGGACACGCACACCGAACTCATCAACGAGGTGGACGGCATCCTGTGCGTGAACCCCGGCTCGCCGACCTATCCGCACAATTACGACACGCAGTACGGGACGATCGGCTTCCTGGAGCTGGACGACGGCAAGGCCGAGGCCAGCGTGTGGCTGCTGAACGACGATGGGATCGAACCGTTCGACTGGAACGCCGTACCCCCCTGGCGGCGACGCTGAACCGACGTGCAATTCCAGCGACTTAGCGAGGAGAAGAGGACATGAGGAATACCATTATCGCGTTGGCATTGCTGACAATGGCGGCCGGCTGCGAACAGGAGCAGACCGAGCCCGGGGACGCGACGCCCGATGCGAGCGAGGCCGCAACCCCGCAGACGCCCGAAGTCGCATCGAATCCGCTCAGGAACGCCTACTTCGGCGATACCCACATACACACGATCCTCTCCTTCGATGCCTACCTCATGGGAACGCGGCGCACGCCCGACGAGTCCTACGCGTTCGCCAGGGGGGAGGCCATCCAGCACGCGGCGGGCCGCATGATGCAGTTGCATGCACCGCTCGACTTCCTCGCCGTGTCGGATCATGCCTTCTATCTCGGCATGATGCGGGAACTCGTGGATGAGGACTCCGCGTACGGCGATCACGTGCTGTCCGACGCCGTACGCGGGGCAACGGATGCCGCAGGATCCAGCGCCGGCTTTCAGGCCGTGGTCGGACACCTTCGGGAAGGCCTGTCGAACCCCGACCGCGAGGACGACCTCGACGACCGGAACGTGGCCCGCTCCGCCTGGCAGGAGATCGTCGAGTCCGCCGAGCGCAATAACGACCCCGGCAACTTCACGACATTCGTCGGCTACGAGTACACGTCCTCCGGGCCCGCGGGCCAGAACCTCCACCGCAACGTGATCTTCCGCGGCAGCGAGGTGCCGCTGCAGCCCTTCAGCCGCCTCGACTCGCTGAACCCCGAGGATCTCTGGGCGTGGATGGACGGCCACCGGTCCGAGGGCATGGACGCCATCGCCATACCGCACAACTCGAACGGATCCGATGGCTGGATGTTCCGCGAGGTGAACTGGGCGGAGGAGCCCATCGATGCGGCCTATGCGGACCTCCGCATGCGCAACGAACCGCTCGTCGAAAACACCCAGGTGAAGGGCACCTCGGATACCCATCCGCTGTTGTCGCCGAACGACGAGTGGGCCGACTTCGAGCTCATGGAGTTCAAGGTGGCAAGCGACCAGGCGTCTCGCCCGCCGGGCAGCTACGTGCGCGACGCCTATCTGACGGGGCTCGCGATGGAGGCGACCTCAGGCTTCAATCCGTACCGGTTCGGCGTGATCGGCTCATCGGACACCCACAACGCCGCCGGCTCCTTCTACGAGGACGACTACTGGAGCAAGACCGGTCTGACGGACATCGAACCCTACATGCGCGGCTCGGTGCCGCTGCCCGACTCGCCGCCGGATGCTCCGGAATACGCCGACGGCGCGTCGCAGTTCTGGGGCGCTTCGGGGCTTGCCGGGGTGTGGGCGGAGTCGAACACGCGCGCAGCCATCTTCGACGCCATGCGCCGCAAGGAGACCTTCAGCACGAGCGGTCCGCGCATCAAGGTGCGCTTCTTCGCCGGCTACGACATCGACAGTGAGACGGCCGAGGCGGCCGACAGCATCGCTCAGGCCTATGCGCAGGGCGTGCCCATGGGAGCCGACCTCGCTGCCGGCGGCGAAAGCGCGCCGGCCTTCTACGCATGGGCCGCGCGCGACCCGCATACCGTCGGGCTGCAGCGTCTGCAGATCGTCAAGGGCTGGGTCGAGGACGGCGAACGGCAGGAAGCGGTGATCGACATCGCCTGCTCCGATGGCGGCACGGTGGATCCCGAGACGCAGCGTTGCCCCGACAACGGCGCCACGGTGGATCTCGCCACCTGCGATGTGACCCCGGACAAGGGCGCCGGGGAGCTCGCCGCGGTCTGGCAGGACCCCAACTTCGATCTCGCACAGCATGCCTTCTACTACGTGCGCGTCCTCGAGAACCCGAAGTGCCGCTGGTCGACCTGGGACGCGATCCGCGCCGGTGTCGCGCCGCGGCCCGACATGCACGCGACGATCCAGGATCGGGCCTGGAGTTCGCCGATCTGGTACCGGCCCATGTAGGGGACGGGCTTGTCCCGTCCCGTTCCGAATTCATGCACAGCCCCGGGCGACCGGAAGGGTCGCCCGCCACGGCTGTAGGGGACGGGCTCGTCCCGTCCCGTTCCGAATTCACGAACAGCCCCGGGCGACCACAAGGGTCGCCCCTACAAACCCGCCTCGAATCACCCACCAACGCCCGCCACGGCTGTAGGGGACGGGCTCGTCCCGTCCCGTTTTCGCATTCATGCACAGCCCCGGGCGACCGCAAGGGTCGCCCCTACAAACCCGCCTCGAATCACCCACCAACGCCCGCCACGGCCGTAGGGGACGGGCTCGTCCCGTCCCGTTTTCGCATTCATGCACAGCCCCGGGCGACCGCAAGGGTCGCCCCTACAGCGGGAATCCCTCCGGCGGATAGTCCCCGCAGCCGCCGTGGCCCAGCGACAGGTACTCTGCCTCGTCCCAGGCTGCCCCGCGTCGGAAGAGGCTGACGTAGGTGCGACACAGTTCGCGCTGTTCGTCGAAGGACGCATCCGCAAGCAGCCGGGCCTTCATGCCGGCCAGGGTGACCTCTTCGGAAGTCATGCGAACGCCGCCGTCGCGTGGCGTATCGAACACGATGGTCCGAGGCGCGTCCGCCGCGTTCGTCCAGGGTGTCCACTCGACTTCCGCACCGTCGCGTCCCCGGCCGGGATCACCCGAGTAAGCGAACTCGGTCCAGTACGACATCATGCTGGCGGAGAGCGCGTCGCGCTGCGGCAACCGGTCCTCGTCGTAGATGTTTCCGAGCGCCGAAGCGGTGCCGCCAAAGCCGCCGAAGACGAACCCGATCTCCAGTCCATGTGCCGCCCCGAGCGCCTGCGAGAGGTCGTAGCCGAGGATGGTGTCCTCCTCGTCCCAGTCGAAACGGTAGGCGAAGACCGTGTCGCCCTGGGCCACGTGCAGCACGCGAGCGAGGCTGTCGACACCCCCGTAGCGCCAGCCCTCCGAGGCGTAGGACGCGGCGCGATCGTACGCTTGCGGGTCCTTCAGCCGCGGCAGGAATCCGAACTGGTAGTCGACCCACTCCGCGCTCTGCGCCATGAAGAGTTTCGCCTCGTCCCGATTGGCGCCGAGGATCACCGGTACGACGTTATAGGTTGCGGGGCTCGCGAAGAGCTCTGCCGCCGTGACCGCCGGCAGAACCACCCCGTCCCCGAACACCGCGGGCGCCCCAATCATCCCCATCCCGCCGCTTTCGTAGAGCGTCATCAACTCGGGCGCCGCAGCATCGTAGAGGAGGGTCCGGATCGCGTCACCGTCCATGGCACGGACCCGGGTGCGCGCGTCCGTCGCGTCGGCCGCCGCACCGCGTGCGACCAGGAGCGACGCGATCACCTCGTTCGAGCTGCGCACATCCCCGGGTACGACATCGTCGACGAAGTTCTCGGCCGCCTCGCGCGTGGCCATGAACAGGCCGCCGCTCTGCACCACCGCGCGATGAAAGAGCCCCGCCGCCCTCGGTGAGGCCATCATGCTGAGGACGTTCGCGCCGCCCGCCGACTCGCCGAATATCGTCACGTTGTCGGAATCCCCGCCGAAAGAGGCGATGTTGTCGCGCACCCATTCGAGGCCGCGAACGATGTCCAGTGTGCCGTAGTTGCCCGAACCCTCTACCGTGCCGCCATCGCTTCCGAGCGCCGGGTGGCTGAACCAGCCGAACGGTCCGAGGCGGTAGTTCACGGCCACCAGGACGACCTCATGGCGTGCCGCGAGGACGCCCCCGTTGTACGGTCCCGCGTGGCCGATGCTGTTGCCGCCACCGTGAATCCAGTACATCACCGGGAGGCGGCGTCCATCCACGGCCGCCCCGGCCGGAGCGTGGACGTTCAGGTACAGGCAGTCCTCGCTACCGATGACGTTGTCGCCGTCGTGATCCGGGAAGTCCGCGAGTGGATTGGTGAACTGCACGCAGGCGCTTGCGGACGCGAGGGTCTCGAGCGGCTCCGGCAGCGACACGGGCACTTGTGGCGCCCGCCATCGCAGTTCGCCGACTGGCGGCCGCGCGAACGGAATGCCGAGCCAGGCGTGGCTGCCGACCGCGTCGACAAAGCCCGTCACGCGGCCTTGGCCGATATCCACCGTCGTCGCCGCATCCGCAACCGGCGCCGGCGGCGCGTCGCTTCGACTCGTCCACCACCACGCGAGGCCGATAGCTACCACGGCAAGCACTACGATCCCGACACGTCGCATGGTCTGTTCCCCCGAGAGGTTCATCAGGCGCGGAGGGCGACTCCCATCCGCGGCAATAGCGTAGCATCCGAGTCGTCGCCAACCGCCGCCGCTGAGGGAACCATGCGCATCACCGACGTGACCGTCACTCTTTGGGAGTGGAAGAACATTCCCCCTACCCGCTACACCCGCACCGTTTCGAGCGCCGGCAGCCGCAGCACGCGCATGGGCCTGGTCCGCATCGAGACCGACGGCGGTGTCGCAGGCCACTCGTTCGTCGGTTCGGCGTACGGTTCGGCGGAGACCGATGCGGCGCTCATCACCGGCTTCCTGAAACGGCTCCTCGTCGGCGAGGATCCACTGGCTCGCGAACGCCTCTGGCAAGGCATGATGCGCCGCGCGCGCGGCCAGATGCTGCGCGCCGTCGGCGCCGTCGACGTGGCGCTCTGGGACCTGGCCGGGCGGGCCGCCGGCGTCCCGGTCCATCGGCTGATCGGTTCCTACCGTTCAAGCGTGCCCGCGTACGCCAGTTCCGCCGTCCTGCCCTCTCCGGAGGCCTACGCCGAAGAGGCCGTGCGCCATCAGGAAGCGGGATGGACGGCCTACAAGATCCACCCCCCTGCGATTCCCGACGAGGACATCCGCATCTGCCAGGCGGTGCGCGCGGCGGTGGGCGACGATTTCCGCCTCATGCTCGACTCGACCTGGTCCTACGACTACCCCGAAGCGTTACGGGTGGGCCGGGCCGTCGAGGAACTCGGCTTCTACTGGTACGAAGACCCCCTGGCGGACGATGACCTCTACAACTACGTCAAGCTCAAGGAACGCCTGCACATCCCGATCATGGCCACGGAACTGCCGGCGGCGGGGCCCACCTCGTACGCGCCGTGGGTGATGGAGAGAGCCACCGACTTCCTGCGGGGCGATGTCGCGGTCAAGGGCGGGATCACCTCATGCCTCAAGACCGCCCACCTCGCCGAGGCGTTCCGCATGAACTACGAGGTCCACCACGGCGGCAACTCCCTGAACAACGTGGCGAACCTCCACCTCATCATGGCGATCCCGAACTGCGAATACTTCGAAGTGCTGCTGCCCGACGGTGCGCAAAAGCATGGGCTCGTGGAGGACATCATCGTGGATGGGGACGGGCTCGTGCACGCCTTCGACGGACCCGGTCTCGGGGCTGCGATCGACTTCGACCTGATCGAGCGGAACAGGGTAACGACGCTCTGAGGGCCCCGGCGCCGGGGCGATACGCTTCGGATGCCGTCCGGAGAAGAAGCTGGCGCGCCCGACAGGATTCGAACCTGTGGCCTTTGGCTTCGGAGGCCAACGCTCTATCCAACTGAGCTACGGGCGCGGGGGACGCGAACGTTACCAGCGCGCAGAGCAAGATGCACCCCGAATCCGGGGCGTGGACGTGCAGGGAACAGAGAACCGTAGGGGACGGGCTTGTCCCGTCCCGTGCCGAATGACCCCCGCACCTCGACACGGGCGATGTAGGGGACGCCCTTGTCCCGTCCCGTCCCGAATGCGTGCACGACCCCAACACGGGCGACCGCAAGGGTCGCCCCTCGCATGGAACAAAAACCGAACTCCTTTTAATTCAACGGGTTGGCAGAACACCATTTAACATAACTCAAGGTGCCCAGGCGGCGGCCGCCGCCCTTGTTTCCTGCACGTCAGTGCCCCGGCGCGCCGGGGGGGAAACGTAAGCGTTCGGTAGCCGTGTGAT
Source organism: Candidatus Azotimanducaceae bacterium (assembly GCA_965248075.1). Taxonomy (GTDB): domain Bacteria; phylum Pseudomonadota; class Gammaproteobacteria; order Pseudomonadales; family Azotimanducaceae; genus VXNE01. The sequence goes on from CBDFIL010000003.1 coordinate 783,850, forward strand.
GCTATTGGTTCAAGACGGTTTTCCAGTCGTGGCGAAGCGGCTTGAGGTAGATGTCCTTGACCGGGCGGGCGAACTCGTGGTGGCGGTCGAGCTTGCCGCGGCCCTGGGTTTTGCCGACGAGGATCCAGTTCGCGCTGCGGTAGGCGGCGCCGTCGAAGCGCGGGGTTTCGCAGAAGGTCTCCAGCAGCACGGGGCGTATGGCGTAGCGTCGCTGCCAGTCGTCGGGGAGCCGGCGTTGGACTTGGGCGAGGAGGTGCGAGGCGAGGTTGGGGATGCGTATCCAGGGCAGGATGAGGAAGCGGGCGTTGTTGACCACGAGGGGCAGGTTGCAGCGCCGGTGTTCGTCGGTCCAGCCGACGAAGCGGTCGCGGGGCGCGGTCTTCCAGGCGGCGGCGCCGAAGCCGAACAGGGCGAGGGGTTGGCCGTCGGCGGCGCGGGCGAAGTAGCGCAGCTGGGCGCCGGGCAGCGGCGCGTAGCCGAGATAGTGGTGGCGCTCGACGAAGGCGTTCCAGCGGCGGCTCTCGATGGCGCCGGCGACGGGTTCGACGCGCGCCGGGAGCGCCTCGGCGAGGCGCGCCGGCGGCGGGAACAAGGGCGGCTCGGTTTCGGGCGACGGCGCGGGGGGCCGCATCGCGCGCGGGCGGTTGCGCGGCGGCGGCAGCGCGATCAGGCCGTCGCGGTGCAACGCCGGGCGTCGCGCGATCAGCGCGCGGAGCCAGTCGATCTCGGCGGCGGAGAAGTCGCGCCCGCAGTAGCGCAACGGCGCGCCGGCGCTCACGGGCCTTGCGCGGGGCGGCCGCGCCAGCGGCGGGCGCCGCTGTCGTCCATTCCCCAGGGCAGCCAGGCGCGGGCGTCCGCTGGCGGCCGGCCGCCCGACGCGGCGCACGCCCGCAGGTAGTCCATGAGCCAGGGATAGGGCCGCAGGCCGGCCAGCGCGAGCGTGCCGAACACCGAGTAGAGATGGCCGGCCAGTTCCGCGCCGGTTTCGCTGTGCGAGCCGAACGACAGCTTGCGGCCGATCGCCGCGCCGCGTAGGGCGCGCTCGGCGGCGTTGTTGTCCATCGGCACCGCCGGGTCGCGCAAGAACGCCGTCAAGCCGTCGCGGTGGCGCTCCAGCGCGCGCAGCGGCTGGCCTTGCGGCGCGCCGTCCGGCAGCGTGGCGAGTTCCCGCCGCGCCCGCTCGAACAGGGCGTCGGCGCCGCGCTGCAGGCGCCGTTGCGCCCGCGCGAAGGCCACGCTCTGTTTCTCCATCGGCACGGCGCGGTCCCGGCGCCGCGCCCGCTCCGCGTTGCGGCGGTACAGCGCCGCGATGCGTTCCAGCCAGCGCGCGCACCACTTCTCGAGCCGCGGGCGGCCGACGCTCGCGTCGATGAAGTCGCGCCGGGCGTGCGCCCAGCAGAGGGCGCGCACGAACCGCTTCGGCTCCTCCCGCGCCAGCTTGGCGTAGACCGCGTAGCGGTCGCAGACCAAGTGCACCGGCGCCTCGGCCCCGAGGCCGGCGAACAACTCCCGCGCCGCCGCCGCGCCGCGCGACGGATCGACGCGCAGGCGCACCGCGTCCGCCGTCAGGCATACCCACAGCCAGCAGCGCGGACTGTCGCCGCGCTCGCCGCGCGCGTGCACCGTCCAACTCGTCTCGTCGCCGTGCGCCACCCGCGCCGCCGCCTGCCGCTCGGCGATCGCCACCGACAGCGGCGCGAACAGCGGCGCGAACCGGGGCAGGCTGTCCGCCAAGGTGCCGGGCGCGATGTCGAGGCCGTGCGCCGACAGCATCCGCGACACCGCCCGCAACGGCCGGTGGTGCGCGTACTTCTCCAGCAGGAACAGCGCCCAGACGCTCACCCCGTACGGCGTGTTCGGGAACAGCCGCGGCGCCGCCGGGCCCAACGTCTCGCGCCGCGGCGCACACGCGCACGCCGCGCGCCGCCGAACCCGACGCACGCGGCGCACATGCGCGCGCACCTCCACCTCGATCAGCTCCGTCGTCGTCGTGCCGTTCGCCACATACGCCCGACCGCAGCGCGGACAACTCCGCTCCGACGGCTCCAGCGTCTCCTCCACCGCCGCCAGCGCCGCGCGCGGCGTGCGCCCGTGCGACGCCGTGCCCGCTTGCCGACCCCGTGACCGTCCCGTGCGCGACGCCGCGCCGCGCACGCTTCCGCGCGCCCCCCGCCGCCGTTCGCTTCGCCGACCGTAGCGCTCCTTCGTCAACCGGCGGTTGCGCGCCCGAAGGCGGTCGTTGCCGTTCTCCAGTTCCTCGACCCGCGACCGCAGCTTCGCGCACGCGTGGCGCAAGCCGCTCGCCGTCCGCTCCAACTCCCGCGCCGTCGAGGCCGACCGCGACCGCTCCAATTCCGCCCGCGCCAGCCGTTCCCGCGCCCGCGCCCGACCGTGCATCGACCTCCAATAGTTCGCCGCCCAACGCGCTTCAATGCCTTCCCGCCGAAGCCTCGACAACTCCTCCCGCAACGCCGCGCATCCCGCGCACGACCCGCCGCTCGGCTCCTCCGCCGCCCCGCCCCGCGGCAACGACCCTTCCAAACGCGCCAATTCGAACCCGACAGTCATGCCGCCGGTATACACCAATCCGCCGGATGTGTCCAGCCTCCCGCATCACACGGCTACCGAACGCTTACGGGGAAACTTTCATGGAACATAAACGTAAGCCATTGATTTAACTGGGTCACGAAAAGCGCCTCCGCGAGCCGCTGGCGCGCGTCGCCCCACCCATGTTCCTTGCATGTCTGCGCGGTGGACCCACCGTGGACAGCTACAATCCGTGCCGAATCACTCGCCAAACTCGCCGCGGCCTGTAGGGGACGGGCTTGTCCCGTCCCGTGCCGAATGACCCCCGCACCTCGACACGGGCGATGTAGGGGACGCCCTTGTGGCGTCCCGTCCCGAGTGCGTGCACGGCCCCGGCGCGGGCGACCGCAAGGGTCGCCCCTCGCATGGAACAAAAACCGAACTCCTTTTAATTCAACGGGTTGGCAGAACGCCATTTAACATAACTCAAGGTGCCCAGGCGGCGGCCGCCGCCCTTGTTTCCTGCACGTCAGTGCCCCGGCGCGCCGGGGGGGAAACTTTCATGGAACATAAACGTAAGCCATTGATTTAACTGGGCTACGAAAAGCGCCTCTACGAGCCGCTGGCGCGCGTCGCCCCACCCATGTTCCTTGCATGTCTGCGCGGTGGACCCACCGTGGAAAGCTACAATCCGTGCCGAATCACTCGCCAAACCCGCCGCGGCCGGCAGGGGACGGGCTTGTCCCGTCCCGTGCCGAATGACCCCCGCACCTCGACACGGGCGATGTGGGGGACGCCCTCGTGGCGTCCCGTCCCGAATGCGTGCACGGCCCCGGTGCGGGCGACCGCAAGGTAACCGAACCCGTCGCCAGGGCTTGCGCAGGCCCGACACGGGCGACGGCAAGCGTCGCCCTACGTCGCCGGATACCTCTGCAGCGCCGCCTCATCCGGCTCGGTCCCCCATCCGGGCGTGTCCGGCAGGTGCAGGTAGCCGTCGCGGATATCGGGTTCGACGGTAAAGATCTCCGCATCCCACGGCAGGCGGTCGATGTCCGTCTCCATGATGCGCAGATTTGGCACCGCAGCCGAGAAGTGCGCGCTCATCATCGTCGCCAGGTGCCCGTAGTAGTTGTGCGGCGCCACGTTCACCTGGTGCGCCTCGGCGGTCGCCGCGATCTTCATGGACTGCCAGGCGCCGTTCCACGGCACGTCGATGATGGCCACGTCCATGGCGCGCAGGCGGAAGTACGGCAGGTACGCCGGCAGCGTGATGAGCGACTCGCACGAGCTGATCGGGTGCGGGCTGGCGGCGCGCACGTCGGCAAGCGCCTCCGGATGCTCCGAATCGATCTCCGCCCAGAAGAGATCGAAGTCGGCCAGCGCGCGCAGGATGCGGCGGTAGCCTTCCGGGCGCGCGTTGTAGTTGAGATCGAGCAGGATATCCATGTCCGGTCCGGCGCCATCGCGGAAGGCCTCGAGGTGTCCCCGCAATCCCGCGATCACCCGACGGTCCACGTTCAGGTCTGGCGCGTGCGGGCGGCCGAACCCGGGACTCCACCCGCGCGTGCGCTCGCCGGTGTGGTCGAAGATGTTGGTCTTGAGGGCGGTGAAGCCGCGTTCGCGCACTTCCTCACCGAGGGCGCGCACGCCGGCGGCATCCGTGATCGCCGGGGGGTAGTAGTCGGGACGAGCGATCCGCCACGTGCCGCAATGCGACCAATACACGCGAATCGAGTCGCGTACCCGCCCGCCGAGCAGGTCGCAGCACGGCACTCCGAGTGTCCTGGCCTTGGCGTCCAGCAGCGCATTCTCGATGGCGCCGATGCCCATGGCCATGACCCCGGACATCGACTGCCGCGCCCGCGCATGGAGGATGGCGTAGATACGCTCGGTATCGTGCACGCGCTGGCCCACGACGAGAGGGGCAAGCTTTTCGATGACCTCCGTGATGCCGATCGCGCCCTGGTGCTCGTCGTACTCGCTCCAGCCGACCACGCCGTCCTCGGTGGTCAGCTTCACGAAGTGATAGTTGCGCCAGCCGGCGTCGCCATGGCGCGTCTCGATGCTGCGTACTCTCATCGCGTCGGCTCGCGCGCTGCTACCGAAGGAAACCGTAGAGCCGGCCGGCGTTCTCACAGACGATCTTGCGCCGGATGTCGTCCGCAACATCGGCGAGTTCGCGCTCGATGAATTCGCGCGAGTCCGGCCAGACGCCGTCCGGATGCGGAAAGTCGCTGCCCCACATGACGTTGTCCTCACCGAGGATGTCGAGCAGCCGAATGCCGATCGGGTCGGACTGATAGGTGGCGAAGCACTGGCGCCGCCAGTACTCGGACGGCTTCATCGACAGCGTCAGGTCCTTGAACTGGTCTTCCCACTCGAGATCCATGTGATCGAGCACGTAGGGGATCCAGCCGATGCCACTCTCGCCGATGACGAGCTTGAGCCCCGGATGCGCCTCCAGCACGCCGCCGTAGATGGTCTCCATGATGATCTTCGACATCGCGAGCTGGAAGCTCGTGATGTGCACAGCGAACGCCTGGCGGCGCTGCAGGGGGCCGAGTCCGGCGAAGTCGTAATCCACGCGCGGCCCGATGGTGTGGTAGTGCAGCGGCAACCCCGCTTCCTCGGCGAGCGCCCACAGCGGCTCCCAGGAGGGATCGAACAACGGCGCCATCTCGTGAGTGTTGGACACCTCGATGCCGCGCAGCACGCCGCGCTCGGCAACGCGGCGCACCTCTTCGCAGGCCGCGTCCACGTCGTGGCTCGGGATGCTCGCGAGCCCCGCGAACCGCTCCGGGCGCGCCGCGCAGAAGTCCGCCAGCCACGTGTTGTAGATGCGCATCACCTCGTCGGCCGCTGCGTCGTCCCGGAGCCGCGTCGCCGCGCCGAGAATGCCGTAGATCACTTCCGCCTGGACGCCGTCGAGATCCTGGTCGCCGACGCGAAGTTCGGGGTCGGTCAGCCGCGGGATCCCGGCCGCGCCGTCGCGGTACAGACCCTGTTCCGCCATGCGATCCGACCGGTGTATCTCCCCCGGGACGTAGACACGTCCCGCCGAACCCATGCCGTTCTGCAGGCCGAACTGCGCGCCGCCCCGACTCACCCAGTAGCGGCCCTTCTCGGTCTGGGCCACATAGGGCATGCGCTCCTTCAGACCGGCCCGCGCTTCTTCGCGAAACAGGTTCTCCGGCAGCCACGGCAGGTCGATGTGACAGTCCGCGGAAATGATCTCGTATTGCATGTCTCCCCCCTGCCGATCCGCGCTCACGCGGATCTCATCAGCGCTCTCCCGGGTCGCGCTCCTGGTCGCTTCCCGGGCGCGGGCGAGCGGCGGGATCGACGAAGCCCATCGCCTGTCGCATCACCTCCAGTGGATTGACCTCCGCCATCTTGCGCAGGCGCTCCCGGTACTGGTCCTGATGCTCCAGGAACGTGAGAATCCCCTGCTCGATATAGCTCGCCACCACCCCGCCGTAGCGATCCCCATAGAAGCGAATGATCTGCTCGATCGCCCGATTGGTGAGTATCGGCTCGTGGCCCTGCTCTTCCTGCTCGGAGAGGATCTGCAGCAGCACCGTGCGCGTGATGTCACGGTCCTCGCGGCTGTCCCGTACCTGGATGCTCTCCCCGCGAACGATTTCCCGGCGCACGTCTTCCACCGTGACGTACGTGCTGTTGTCCTGATCGTACAGGCGACGGTTCGGATACTTCTTGTAGCGCCGCATCAGCCCGGCGCGTACGACGGCTCCGGGTACACCAGGGCCCGGCAGCCAAGGTTGCGGTCGAAGCGCTGCCACGCGTCCGCCGGCTGCGCCAGGCGGTCGGCGATGACGTGCACCGCCACGGGATTCATCGTCATGCCCGAGTGGCTGCCGACGATCTCCACGTTCTCGCTCAACGGCGTATCCCGCTCCAGGCAAGACCGCCAGGAGACCACACCGTCGGTGCGGCTGTAGATCGCGGTGGAGGGCACCGGAACGGGCGCGCCGGTGTCGCGGTCTCCGCGCACACGATCGCGCATCTCCTGCACGGTGAGCCCCGACAGCTGCTCGAACAATCTGCGCACGACGGGATTGGCGCCGTGCCCGTCGGTGGCGCCGAACGGGCTGCCGAGGGTGATGACAGAACGCACGTGGTTCGGGAAGCGCCGCGCGATCTCGCGGGCGAACACCCCGCCCAGGCTCTGCCCGATCAGCGTGAGCGGTTGCCGATAGCTGCGCACCAGCCGATAGAAGCGCAACACCATCCGCGACTGCACTTCCAGGCTCCCGGTATTGGGTCCGACCAGCCACGGCAGCGTCTCGTACCCCAGCCGGTCGAGAAACCGGCGCAACGGCAGCGTGGACGCGTCGCCCGCGGTAAACCCCGGGAGGAGAAGCACCGGATGTCCGTCGCCCCGCGGCGCCTGCGCCAGCAACGGCCACCACTGCGTGAAGACGGCGGCTTCGCACAGCGTGCGCGGCAACTCCGCCATCGACAGCAATGCCGACGGCGCCCCCTGCCGATGCGCTCCAATGTCCACCGACTCGTACATGCTTCCCCCGGGTCGTCGTCGCACCCTTATCGCGAGTGTCGCCCACGTTCCGCCGAACCGTCAAGGATTTGTTGCATTGCAATATTCGTTGCACCCCCCGTCGTCGAGGAGGCGCCACGCGTGGACACCGCAACGGCCGCAGTCGCGACGTTGCGCCGCATCTTTTCATTGACGCGTCACATTTCCTGCCTACAATGCGCCCGCAGGACAGGCCGATGCACCGGATTTGTGCGTGAGCGACACCAAATAGGGTCTCTCGACAGGAATCGGTGCCGCCGGATCTATCCGCGGCAAGGATTTTACTTCCTTGTAAATCAAAAGGTTGAAGTATCCAACGGGGAGTGGCACGCCGGCACGCCTCATGCATTGCCATTGTCCGAAGCCTGCCAGACGGCGGGGATGGTGTTTGTCCGAAGAGGGAGGAGAGCCTGGACATGTACAAGTTGAGCGGACTCGACGCCGGATTCCTTTACAACGAGACGGAACGGTGCCCGCAGCATGTGTCCTCGGTGCAGGTGATGGAACTTCCGGAAGGCGTCGACGAAGACACCTTCATCGAAGGCCTGAAGGAAATGTTCAGGAGCCGGCTGCACCTCGTGCCTTACCTGATCAACAAGCTTCTCGAAACGCCGTTCATGATCGACCACCCGGTGTGGGTGCCCGATGCCGACTTCGACATCGACCACCACATCTTCCGCATGGACCTCGCGGCCCCCGGCGGTCGCGCCGAACTCGAGGCCGCCGTCGCCACGCTCCATGAAGCACGCCTCGACCGCGGCCGGCCGCTGTGGAGGACGGTCGTCCTGTGCGGTCTCGAAGAGGGGCGGATTGCCTACTACTCCGGTGCGCACCACGCCTGCCTCGACGGCATGGCGGGCCAGGCCGCCACCACGACACTGATGGACACCACCGTGGAACCCCGCGAAGTGTCCCCCGCGCCGAAGGACTTCCTCGCCGCGAAGCAGCCGTCCATGGCAGACCTCGTCGTCGCGGCGTGGGAGAACATCATCCAGTTCCAGATCCGCCAGGCGACCGGTCTGCTCGACGCCGTCGAGACCGGTATCCGGTTGCAACGCCGGTTGCTCGACACGAACGCGTTCGATACGCACGGCGGCCTCGGCGCGATGGCCGAGGAGGCGCCGCGCACCCGCTTCAACGCAGCCATCGAGGGCGCGCGCAGCTATGCCGTCGGCGCAATGGACCTCGCGGCCGTGAAGCTCGCAGCCAAGGCGAACGGCGGCACGTTGAACGACGTCTTCCTCGCCATCTGCGGCGGCGGACTGCGTCGGTACTTCGAGCGGACCGGGGAACTGCCCGAGAAGCCGATGATTGCCGGTTGCCCGGTGTCCCTGCGCAAGCTCGACGACACGTCGATGAACAACCAGGTGACCATGATGCAGGTGAGCCTCGCCACGGACGAGGCGAACGCCGCCATGCGCATCGCGGCGATCCGCGAGTCTGCCGCGATTGCGAAAGGCGTCACGGCCGATCTTGCGGCCGCCTTCGAGAGCGACCCCGCGGGCTGGGGGATGCCGCTGGCCATGCGCACCGCGACCAGCGTGATGGAGGTAGCGCGCACGGCCGACGTGGCCGTCCCGCCGTTCAACGTCGTGATATCGAACGTCCCCGGGCCGCGGCAGACGCTGTACTCCAACGGGGCGCGCATGCTGACGCACTACCCCGTGTCGATCCCGGCACACGGGCTCGGCGTGAACATCACCGTGCAGAGCTACACGGACAAGCTCTTCATCGGGATCACCGCGTGCGCAAGAGCGGTGCCCGATGCGGGCGCACTGCGCGACGATATCGTGGAGGAGTACGAGGCGTTGTGCAGCGCATTCCTCCCGGAAGAAGCCGCGCCGGTGCCCGTCGAGCCGACGCCACTGCCGGTCGCCACCCCACGGACGGCGGACGTTCCGGCCGCCCGGGCCGCCTGGTGGAGCCTTCCGTACGCCAGCGGACGATTGGGTATTGACAGCCGTTTTTGCGCACTGCACAATACGCCTCGTTGTGCAGTGCAGCACCCAACGAATGAACCAAAGAGCCACACGATGAATCCCTTTGAGAAGCAGCTTCAGATAGGTCGCGAGTTGTTCGAGTTGAACGCCACCGCCTGGCGGCGCATGGTGGAACTCGACGCGGACTCCTTCCGTACGTTCGTCGAGACCAACCAGTCCTTCTTCTCGCGGCTGCCGGAAGTCAAGGATCTGCCGAGCCTGGTCACCCTGCAGCGCGAGTACGGCGAAACCGTCTGGAACGGCGCCCAGAGCTCGATGAAGGCGCGCGGCGAGATCATGCGCGACAGCATCGGCAAGGCCGGCGAGCTGTTCCGCGGTGCATTCGACCAGTCCACTGCGGAAACCACGGAGCAGGCGGCGGCCTGACTCAAGGACGACAGTACGCCTGAGCGTTGTCCTAAAGTTCGAGGCTCAGGCACACGGTTGACACATGGTTTAAGAAGCAGCGCGCGGGCGTTCCCCCTCTACCCCTCCTCGATCGCCCGCGCGTTGCACTTTTGCGGCGCCCCCCTGCGGCGTCTTCCTGCGTCTTCCTGCAAAAAGGCGTGCGGGGGGACATGTAAAATGGCCGACGCCCCGGGCCGCGGTCCGGCGCACGGCATCACGAGGGCATCGTATCGAGAAGGCGTCAAACGCCCTCCCAACCGACCACCCAAGCACCGACGGAGGCCGCAGGCCCCCAACCGGCAAGAGCCACTAGCGGAGACCGACAGTGACAGAACGACCCACCGCACTCGTTACCGGAGCATCCTCCGGCATCGGCCGCGAACTCGCGCGTGTGTTCGCGGAGAACGGCTACGACCTGGTGATCACCGCCCGCCGGCGCGACCGGCTGGCGGACCTCGCGACCGAACTCGGGGAACGGGTTCGCGTCGTGACCATTCCGGCCAACCTTGCCACGCGCAACGGCATGGCCACGCTCAGGAAGGAGCTGCGTGAGCGGGATCTCGGCATCGATGTCCTGGTCAACAGCGCCGGCGCGGGAGCCTCGGGCGAGTTCGCCGCCATGGCAGCAACGAAGTCGCTCTCCCTGATCGACCTGAACGTCCGTGCCCTGACGGAACTGACCCACCTGGTGCTGCCGGGAATGATCGAACGCGGTCGCGGCCGCATCCTCAACGTCGCCTCGGTAGCATCGTTTCAGGCGCTCCCGGGCATGTCCGTCTACGCCGCGACGAAGGCGTTCGTGCTCTCCTTCACCGAGGCCCTGTCCGAGGAACTGGCCACCACGGGAGTCACCGTGACCGCACTGTGCCCCGGACTGACCCGCACCGAGATGATCGACGACCTGGCGGCCGCCCCGGACTTCATGATGGCGAGCGCCTCCGAAGTCGCCCGGGAAGGCTACCGGGCCTGCATGGCGGGAGAAGTGATCCGCGTACCCGGAGTCGCGAACCAGGCGCTGGTGACCTGGCTCCAGTATCAGCCGCGCTGGCTCAGGCGGTTCCTCTCCGGCGTCGCCGGCCGCGCCGCAGTCGCTGCGACCGCGGGCACGGTCGAGAAGGACGCGACAGCAGCCTAGTGTGCTGGGTCACAAATATCTTCACGTTTGCGCTGCGCCTTTTCGCCGCTGGCGGCGTTGCGCCTCCTCCCGTGGGGCCTACCACTGCTCGTCGGACGCGCCTTGCTAGCGACAAAAATGCGCTACCGCAAAGACAAAGCTATTTGTGACCCAGCACACAGGGAAGCGGGAACGTGAGCGATACGGCAGCCTCGAACGAGCGTCCCGGACCGGGCGACACGCGAGAGGGGGTTGCGCTCTCCGCGGCCCTCGGTGTCGACGCCAAGGCCCTCACCGACGCCTGGGCCATGGTCGCCGGCACTGCCGCGCGCCAACCCCAGGCGCTGTTCCAGGCGTACACGGGTTTCTGGCGGGACTGCGCGCAGATCTTGTTCGGCAGCAGCGACATCGCCCCGGATGCCGCCGACGATCGCTTCCAGGATGCCGCCTGGTCCGAGCATCCCGTGTACCGACGCATCGGGCAGTCCTACCTGGCATGGACCAGGGCACTCGACACCTGGCTCGCGCAGTCGGGACTCATCGGCATGGACCGGGAGCGGGCGCGCTTCCTGCTCGACGCCGCCAAGGATCTCCTCGCCCCGATGAACACCTTCGCGGGCAATCCGGAGGCCTTGTCCAGGGCGCTGGAGACGCGCGGCGGCAGCCTCATGAAGGGCTTTCGGAACTTCCTCGACGACGTGCGCCACAATCACGGCTATCCGGCCGTCGCCGACCGAAAAGCATTCGAACTCGGCCGCGATGTTGCCGCGACCCCGGGCGCCGTGGTGTTCCGCAACGAAGTCTTCGAGCTCCTGCAGTACACACCGACCACCGAGCGCGTCCGTCCCACGCCGTTCCTCTACATCTTCAGCCAGGTCAACCGCTTCTACCTCGGCGACCTGACCCCGGATCGCAGCCTGTTCCGCCGCCTGCTCGACGCGGGCGTTCCCGTGTATGCGATCAGCTGGCGCAACCCGGAGCCCGAGCACCGGCACTGGAACCTCGGCACCTACGCGGGGGCAGCCATCGAGGCGATCGACGTCATCCGGGACCTCTCCGGCAGCGAACAGGTGGACGTGATGGGCCTGTGCGCCGGCGGACTGGTGGCGGCCGCTGCGGCGGGCGTACTGGCGGCGCGCGGGAAGAACACCGTCGCGTCCCTGTCGCTCTGCGTCAACATCCTCGACAGCCGCCCCGGCGACAGCGACTTTGGCCTGTTCGTCTCCGAGCGCTCGGTGCACGCGCAGAAGGCGCTGGTACGCGCGAAGGGTCTCTTCGGCGAGAAGGACGTCTTCGAGATGTTCGCGATGCTGCGCATCGAAGAGAGCGTCATGAGCTTCCTGCGCAGCAACTATCTCCTCGGCGAACCGCCGCCGAAACACCCGCTGCTGTTCTGGTCGATGGACTACACGCGCGTACCGGGCGAGATGCAGTGCGATTTCCTGGATCTCTCCTACGGCAACGCACTGCCGCGGGGCGAAGTCGTGATCCTCGGCGAACGGATCGACCTCACGAAGATCGACTATCCGGTCTATGTGATGGCCGGCAGCACGGACCACATCACCCCCTGGAAGGGCTGCTACCGCAGCACGCAGCTGTTCGGCGGCGACGTGCGGTTCGTGCTCACGAACCAGAACCACACCCAGACGATTTCCGCCCGCGCGGACAATCGGCACCTGAGATACTGGGTCGGCGATGAGCTGCCGGAGGATTCCGACACCTGGGCCGCAGGCGCCACGGAGCATCCGGGCAGCTGGATCGCGGACTGGATCGACTGGCTGGCCCACGGCGCGAACGACACGCGGGTCGCCTGCGACACACTCGGCAACGACAACTACCCGGTCCTGGAAGCGGCGCCGGGGCAATACGTGAGGACGTAGAAGATGGCCTCATACATCATGCTGAGCACCCTGACGGACGAGGGCCGCAAGACGCTCAAGGAACGACCGGAACGCCTGCAGGCCGTCAACAAGGAAGTCGAGAGCATGGGCGCGCGGGTGATCGCGCAGTACGCGGTACTCGGCGGCTACGACTTCGTCAACGTCATCGAGGCGCCGAGCAACGAGGTCATGGCGTGCGTCGCCATGGAGCTCGGTTCGCGCGGCACCATCAAGGTAATGACGCTCCCGGCGCTGCCCATCGACGCCTTCGTCGAGATGCTGCAGGCCGCCGCGCCGCCGTCGAACTGATCGCACCGTGCCGCACTACGTGATGCTGATGCGCTACCGGTCGCACGGCGTCAAGGCGGTGCGGGAGAACCCGGGCGTACTCCTCGCCGCGAACGAGGCCCTCGAGCGCTGGGAAGCGAAGATCCTGCACTGCTTCCATCTGCTCGGCGAATGGGACCAGTGTGCGATCGTCGAAGCCCCGGACAACTTCAAGGTCTACCGGGCCTCCATCGCCCACGAGATCAGCGCTACGGCGGACATCGACATCCTGCCGGCCATCGACCTTCCGCTGTTCCAGCGACTCATCTCGCAGGACGCCAGGATCGGCGGTCCGCACGCCTGGCAGATCCACCTGTGGGCGAAACTTGCGCGCCGCACGATGCGCTACTACGCCTTCACACGGTGGGTGAAGCGCTACTGCAGGCCCCTGACCATCACCGGCCGCGAGAAACTCCGCGACACCAGGGGCGGCCCCTGCATCGTGATCGGTAATCACTCGAGCCACATGGACCACTTCGTCCTGTTCCACGCCCTGCCCGAGTGGATCAAGTGGAACATCTACTTCGGAGCGGCCGCCGACCGCTGGTTCCTGAAAGGGCGCAAGGAAGTCACGCTGCAGCCCTGGTACCAGTCCCTCGTCAACGGTTCCTATCCCATACGACGGGGCGGCGGGTCGGCCGCGCTCGACTATCCCGGGTGGCTGCTCGAGCAGGGCTGCAACATCATGATCTTCCCCGAGGGCACCCGCGCGCGCGGCCGTGGCCTCTCGCGCTTTCGACACGGCGTGTCCATCCTGGCGCTGGAGCACAACGTTCCGGTGGTCCCCGTCTACCTGGCCGGCCTGAAGAAGATGCGCCCGGTCGGAACGCGCACCATTCAACCCGGCCCCGCGGGGGCGCACATCCTGGACCCGATCGTCTTCGAGCCCGGCGTCACGGTCCCGGAGGCGACTCAACGCCTGCACGATGCCATGGACGCCGTACATCAGCGGGTGCTGGAGCACGGAGACGGCGCGGCGGTACCGTGACGATCTCGCCTGCATGGTGGGGTTCGCGTTGCCCAAGACTCTCGCGCCACCCCGCGGGGTCGTGCCTTCGTCCCCGTGCCCGCAGCCGCTCGAGCACCTGGGCGCCTGCTATTATTCATGTCTGCGAGAGGAGGCTACGGCCCAATGCCGCTTCGCATCGACGAGCAAAGACGACAAGAGTTGCTCAAGCAGCCTGAGTCCGGGATGGGCTATCAGATTCTCCAGGCTGACGACACCATCGTTGTGCTGAACGCGGAGATCGTTCTTCCGCTCGCTGATTCGGCCAGCCATCTGGAGTGGGTCGTCAAGATCATTTCTCTTCCCGAGGACGTGCGCCGCGGACTCATCGCCGATTTGTCCCCATACGATGGTGACCTCACCGCTCAGGCACATGGCAGCTACCTGTCGACCACGCGCGCAAAGGAAGTGTTTGTGCGCTACTCCGCTTTCTTCCCGGACCGACGCCTATTGTCCGACGGAAGCGTCTTGCCGGGCACCTACGCGACCACACGCAACGACGTCCCACTGGTACCCTCGGGCCTCGCAGCCCTCGGACGCTACGCACTGCCAAACCCTTCGCCGGCCGTGTACAAATACACTTTGAACGCGCCAATCGGCACCGTCATACGCTGTGGCACTTCGGCTCCCAAGTTTGGGCAGGCGGGGGGTGGGGTCGAGATACTCTTCACCGCAGGATCGCCCGCCGGGTCTACTAGCGGACCAGCCAAAATTCCAGAGAGGTGACTCATTTGCGGCTACGCCTGAACGACCAGTGGTCACGCGCCCTCTGCAATCTTCCGGAATCCGGAATGGGCTACCAATGTGTCGACGTGCTCCTCCACGATGGGCGCACGGTCACCGACGTGCTCGTCTTCAACGCAGAGGAGATGGATTGGCCCGACGACCGGCGACCGATCCGGCTCGACGACATCGCCAATATCGCTCTCAGCTCGAACTGACGCGCAGGAAATGCCGTCGCTGCCGTAGAGGAGCCCTGGGACAGTTAACCGCGCCTCGAGCGGGTGCGCATCCTTGCCCTCGAGCACAACGTCCCAGCCGCGGCCGGTCGCGACATTGCGTTCGAGCGCAAACTTGACGCTCTGAACCAAGCCTTGGAGAGCATCGCGCGCCACCGCGATCGGCAAAGCTCGGAAGTGGGCAGAGCCAGTGAGGCGACAGCCTCGGACTCCGAGTTGCCCGAATTCTAGGGCCGCTTGGCCGCTTCCCGTTCCATCGCGCCGCCTGCCCGTTCCAACGCGCCGCCTTCTCGCGCCAGTGCGCCATCGTCGAGGAGCCAGACAATTTTGGTGTCTACCGCGCGCCGCACGATGCGCTACTACGCCTTCACACGGTGGGTGAGGCGCTACTGCAGGCCCCTGACCATCACCGGCCGCGAGAAACTGCGCGACACCAGGGGCGGCCCCTGCATCGTGATCGGTAATCACTCGAGCCACATGGACCACTTCGTCCTGTTCCACGCCCTGCCCGAGTGGATCAAGTGGAACATCTACTTCGGAGCGGCCGCCGACCGCTGGTTCCTGAAGGGGCGCAAGGAAGTCACGCTGCAGCCCTGGTACCAGTCCCTCGTCAACGGTTCCTATCCCATACGACGGGGCGGCGGGTCGGCCGCGCTCGACTATCCGAGGTGGCTGCTCGAGCAGGGCTGCAACATCATGATCTTCCCCGAGGGCACCCGCGCGCGCGGCCGTGGCCTCTCACGCTTTCGACACGGCGTGTCCATCCTGGCGCTGGAGCACAACGTTCCGGTGGTCCCCGTCTACCTGGCCGGCCTGAAGAAGATGCGCCCGGTCGGAACGCGCACCATTCAACCCGGCCCCGCGGGGGCGCACATCCTGGACCCGATCGTCTTCGAGCCCGGCGTCACCGTGCCGGAAGCGACGCAGCGGATGCACGACGCGATGCACGCGGTACACGAACGGGTGCTGGAACACGGGGACGAAGCGGCGGCGTCCTGACCTGCGGTTTCGAACCGAGTGGCCCACGAGTACAGGGTGGTGGTGTACGATAGGTGTATGTCACGCACCAACATGAACATTGACGACAAGGCGTGCGCCGAGGTAATGCGCCGCTACCGGTTGACCACCAAGCGCGATGCCGTCAATTTCGCCTTGCGCGCGCTCGCCGCGGAACCCCTCGACGTAGACGCCGCTCGGCGCCTGCGCGGGTCTGGTTGGGACGGCGACCTTGAGGAAATGCGGGCCGCTCGCGCGCAGTGATCCTGATCGACTCTTCCGCGTGGGTGGAGTTCCTGCGCAACACCGCATCACCCGCTTGCAGTCGTGTCGATGAGCTGCTCGATGCGGACATCGCAACGTGCGATCCCGTTCGCATGGAGATTCTGGCGGGCGCCCGTAACGAACGGCACTCGCGCGACCTCCGCCGACTGCTCGCACGCGCTACCGTCCTGCCGACCGAACCGGGACACTACGATGACGCAGCGATGCTGTTTCGCACGTGCCGACGCCACGGTGAGACCGTGCGCAAGCTGATCGACTGCCTGATCGGCGCCATCGCGATCGACGCTGGCGTGCCCATCCTGCACCAGGACGCCGACTTCGACGTGCTGGCCCGCCACACGGGCTTGCAGGTTGCCTCCTGATCCTGGCCCGGAGTCGAAACCCATGACCCGGCGACCGGTCGTGTCGGTCGAAGCAACCCCGCAGTCTGGCAGTGTATGCTCTCGCCGAGACTCAAGGACCACGGGAGAGATTCATGCTCGCGATCGGAGACGCCGTCCCCGACATCACGCTGCGCAGCCACCAGAACGAAAACGTCAGCCTCGCCGGATTCCAAGGCGACAAGTGGCTCGTGCTGCACACCTTCCCCCTCGCCTTCACCGGTGGCTGAAGCAACCAGACCGCGAACTTCAACCGTGCGTTGAAGCAATTCGAAGAAGCCGGCGCCGCCCTCATTGGCCTCAGCGTCGATTCCACGTTCGCGCTGGGCGCATGGTCGACCGCCATGGGCGGGATCGGTCACCCCCTGCTGGCGGATTTCTGGCCGCACGGCGCGGCCGCGAGGCAGCTCGGGATCTTCAACGACTCGTTCGGCTTCGCCAACCGCACGCTGATGATCGTCGATCCGGACGGCGTGGTGCGTTACACGGAGGAGCACACGCGCACGCTGCCGGACCCGGACGCGGCATTGGGCAGGCTGCAGGAGCTGCAATCGGCGTGACGCGGCGGGTTCCAGGCCGACTGGTTCGGCCTGCGCGGCGCCGCAGCAGCATGATCCCCCCTCCTCGCGGGTCTACAGTGCGTGTACCCGCTATCCGACCGCCTTCAGGCAGCCGGAGGTTCGGCCAAGGGGGAGAGAACCATGTCGAGTACAGTTCCAGGCGTCCGCACGCTCCGGACGCTGGTGGCGAGTGCCGCCATCGCCCTGACAGCACCGATGGCGCTCGCCGAAGACGACGTAGCGGACACCGGCCCCATCGAGGAAATCGTCGTCTCCGCCACGTACCGCGACACGCGGCTGATGGACACGCCGCTCGCAATCTCGGCGGTCACCGACGTCGACATCGTCAACAAGGGCATCGAGGACCTCCAGACGCTCTACCAGTCCATACCGGGGCTGTCCTACCGCAGCAACTCCGGGACGTGGAACACGTTGTCCGTGCGCGGCTTGACCCCGCCCGCGGCCGGCGGCGGCGCCACGGTGGGCGTCTACTTCGACAGCATGCCGATCACGGACGCCACCCACGGCGGCCTGTCCCAGGTCCTCGGCCCCTGTTCGACCTCGAGCGCCTCGAGGTGCTGAAGGGTCCCCAGGGCACGCTCTACGGCGAGGGCGCCATGGGCGGCTCGATCCGCTACATCACGAAGCGACCGGACCCGAGCGGCTTCGACTATTCGGCACACGCGACCGTCGAGGACATCGCCGAGACCAGCGGCCTCTCTTACCGCGTGGATGCGATGGTGAACATCCCCCTGGGGGACCGGTTCGCGGCGCGCATCGTCGGCTACCGCCGGGACCGGGTCGGCCTGCTGGACCACGTGGCTCCGCGCGGCGAGGAGGACGTGGACTACGTCGAAGAGACGGGCGGGCGGATACGCCTTTCCTGGTATCCGAGCGACGCGGTCGAGATATCCGCCCTCGTCAACGTGGTCGACGGCGATTACGGCGGCCCCGGACTGGGATTTCACTGTTACACCGAGTCGACCCGCGAGACACCGCTCGGGCAGGTTCCGGTCTACCTCGTTCCCGGCACACGCTGCGCCGGTTTCTGGGACCAGTTCGACCGCGATCCCTACGTGACGCACATCGGGCACGGGACCTGGCAGTCCGGCGGCTTCGACGACCTGCAGATGTACAACTTCAGCATTGACTGGGAGCTCCCGTTCGCGAATTTCCACTCCAGCACGTCCTGGTTCAAGCGCGAGGCCGACTGGGCCTCGGAGGTGTCCCCCCGTTTCTTCAGCCTGTTCAGCGTCCTGACCGACGTCTACTACTGCTTCGGGGTGATACCGGGTTGCGGTCCCGGCAAGTTCGCCGCCGTCGGCGGTGATGGCGTCTTCTACCGCTCGAGCGAGCGCTTCGTCCAGGAACTGCGCCTCGTGTCCAACCAGGACAGCCCCTGGCAGTGGACCCTCGGCGGGTACTACAGGGACGACGAGTCCCAGACAGGCCGGCACACCGGATGCTACAACGGCGGCCCGGCGGTCTATGACACCATCGACACGCACTGCTGGTTCCAGTTGGGCTTCTTCCCCGACGTGCCCATCGCCGAACAGGCCGGAATGGTCCTGTTTCTGAACGGCATTCTCGCCGGCAACACCAACTATCTGGCGGGCAGCGAGCAGGCCGTCTTCGGCGAAGTGAGCTACGCCTTCAACGACGCCTGGGAGCTTCTGGTCGGCGCCCGTTACGCCGAAGTCACCAACGAGCTGCTCGTGGCCCCGGCGGGCGTGGACAGCAAGAGCAATCCCGTCAACGACCTGGACGTGACGACGCGGATCAACTCGCCCAAGGTAACCCTCACCTGGCGCCCGAAGACCGACTGGATGCTCTACTTCACCTATTCCCAGGGGTTCCGCCCCGGGATCGTGAACACCAGCGTGGCCAGCAAGATCGCGGAACTCACACCGGTCCTCGGGACGGATCCCCGCGCCCAGGCGTACTACGACACCTATGTGGGCCTGCAGACGGCCGATGGCGACGAGGTGGTCAATTACGAGTTCGGCATCAAGGCGACCGTCGCCGGCGGGCGCGTCAGTTTCACTGGGTCCCTCTACCAGATCGACTGGAACGACACGATCGTCTCCTTCAGCTCCACGATCGGCGATGTCGTCGGAGTGGCTCCGACTCCCTTCCTGTTCAACAACAACGAGGGCTCGGCGGAAAGCCAGGGGCTGGAACTCGAGGTGCGCGCCGCGCTCACCGAGAACCTGAGCCTCGCCATCGGGGGCGACTGGAACTGGACGGCTGAGATTCACTCCGCCGCCGGGGGACGCTACGGCGTGGGCGTCGACATCGTACCCGGCAATCGCCTCGCGAGCGCTCCGAAGTACAGCGCGTACCTCTCCCTCGCGTACGACTTCCGGCTTGCCGGGTTCGACGCCAATGCCCGCCTCGACGCCTACTCCATCGACGACTTCTGGGATACCGCCAACAACGAGGCGCAGACGCCCGGCTACGAGACGGTGGACCTCAAGGTCGTGTTCGGACGGGACAACTGGCAGGTCGGCGCGTACGTCCGCAACGTGGCGAACGAGACGATCGTGTACGAACTCAACCCGGTCGGCTTCCGGTTCGGGCGGCCGCGGACGCTGGGGCTGCAGTTCAGCTACAACCTGTAGCGCCCCATAGCCGGTCCGGCACTCGCTCGCAAGCTCGCTAGGCACCGGCGCGCCTCCGGCCCAGCCACGCCGTCCTTTCATGGAAGCCGCACCGGCGGTCACTTCGTTCCCTTGGCGCGTCTTCCACAAAAGGGGACGGGCTTGTCCCGTCCCGTTTCGAATTCAAGCATGGCGGGAAACGGGCTTGTCCCGTCCCGCGCATCGCGCGGGCCGTTTGCTTTGGCAGCCATCCCCATCGGCTCCGCCGCCCGCCGCAGGCGTCTCACCCGTGATACGGTCGGGACTTCGCCACGGAATTTCAAATCAAATCAGTGGAGAAGCCACGGAATGTATGAGCGTCAGGTAGACCTCCGTCCCTTCGCTCAGCACAGGTCGCTGTTCCTCCTCGGCCCTCGGCAGACCGGGAAGTCCACGCTGCTCAAGAACGCATTTCCGGAGGCCCTCTACATCGATCTCCTGGACGACGAAGCCTTCCGGCGGTTCGCGGCGGCCGGGCGTTGTTCTTTGCGCTGCATCCCTTGACCAGCGCCGAGATCGGCTTCGACCGGACAGAAGTCCTGCTCGAGCGCGGTGGGCTGCCCGGCATCGTGGACTCGCCCATACATTGGGAAGCGCTGCGAGCCTACGCCGGCGCCTGTCTGCGCGAGGAAATCCAGGCCGAGGGCCCTGACCCGCTCCATCGAGAACTTCTCGAGATTTCTCGACGTGGCGGCCCACTTCAACGGCCAGCAGATCAACTACACGAAGATCGGCAGCGACGCCGAGGTGTCGCCCCGCACCATCAAGGATTACGTCGGGCTCCTTCGAGACACCCTTATCCTGCACGTACTGCCACCGTTCCGGCACGCCAACAGGAGGAAGCTCGCAGCAACGGACAAGGTGTACTTTTTCGACATCGGCGTCGCCCATGCACTCGCCGGACGCCGCACGCTGCAGTCCGGTTCCCCCGAGTACGGCCTGGCGCTCGAGCAGCTCGTGTTCCTCGAACTTCGAGCCGCCGTGGACTACCGGCGCCTCGACACCGACCTCACCTATTGGCGCACCCGCACGGGACTCGAGGTGGACTTCCTGCTCGACGACCACACCGGGGTGGAGGTCAAGGCGACCAGCCGCGTATCTTCAAGAGACCTCCGGTCGCTGCGCGCGCTGGCCGAAGAAATCAGGCCCCGCAGGCGGCTGCTGGTTTGCCGCGAGCCCTATGCGCGAAAGACGGACGACGGCATCGAGATATTGCCGGTCAGGGCCTTCTGCGAGCGTCTGTGGAGCGGGGAGTTGCTCGGGTAGAACCTCGCGACGCCATAAGAGGCACAGCCGGCGGAGACTCAGGCACGTGACAGCATGAGGGCGGCTGCGGCGTTGTCCGCGGGCCCAGAGTCCACCCATGGGAAGTCCGCCAACGAGACCGTTCTCGGCTGGGGACGCCGCCTTTCCTGACTCCGCTCACCACCCAACCTCAGCCGACCATCGCCTGACCGGGGTCGCACTTTGGAGCCCAACGACACTTTTCGACATGGACCACCGGTGACGCAAGGCCCGAGTCGCGCGCCCACTCCTCGCCGACCATGATGGGCAAAGCGGTTCTTCGACAACGTCGCTCAACCTGCCTGACGTCCGACACCGCGTAAGCCGGAGTCCGGACAGGTCGACGATTTCCGGGACGACGCCAACAACGCGCTACGGACGCCGGCCACGAGACGCGAAGGAGAACAGTTCGCGCGAGGAACTCACGCTGAAATCCGTCGGCTGGCACTCCTGACAGCCGGACCTCCGGCCAGTGGGAACTCGCACGGGGTCCCCGCCGAGCCGTCAGCCTTGACACCCGGCGAAACCTCGCTAGTGTCTACATATGTAGACACGCCTGACACTCCGGAGTCCGGGATGCGAACGGAAATCAAGAAGTGGGGAAACAGCGCCGCCCTCCGGCTCCCGGCAGCGGCTCTCGCGAAAGCGGGCCTGGCGGTGAATAGTCCCGTGGAAATCCACGCCGTGGAGGGGAAGATAGTGGTGTCCGCGGTGACGACTCCCCGGTACACGCTCGACCAGCTTCTCGAAACGTGTCCTGCGACGAAGATGACGCTGGCGGACGAAGACAGGCAGTGGTTGGACTCGGAACCCGCGGGACGGGAAATCTGGTAGTGGCGCAGCGCTATGTGCCGAGCCGAGGTCACATCGTGTGCACGGATTTCGATCCCGCCGCCGGGCGGGAACAGGCGCTGCAACGTCCTGCCCTGGTGCTTTCGCCCATCGCCTTCAATCGCAAGGTCGGGCTTGTGCTGGCGGCGCCGATCACCAGCCGCGTACGGGGACACGGATTTGAAGTGGAACTGGTCGGCGCGCGGACGCACGGGGTGGTGCTCTGCCACCAAGTCAAGACGATGGACTATCGGGCACGCGGCATACGCTACGTTGAAGACGCGCCGGACACCATCGTTCAGGACGCGCTCGCCAGGGTACGGGCGATCGTCGCCTGAGGGGGACCCGTGGGGGACCCGCACGTCGCATTGACAAGGCCCGCAATAAGTGGACCATAGCGGGTCGCGCCTGCCGACTACATCGACGTCCGCTGCGGGGGTCCGCTTGTGGACTTGCCGGAGGTGCAGTATTCGCCATCGAGGGAGAGCATCAAGATGAGGAGAGCATCGAGCGCCTACGCGCTTAAGATTCTGGCGGCGGGAGCCGCCATCGCCCTGGCCGCGCCTCCCGCGCTGGCCGAGGAGGACGACGACGAACGGGCATCCGGCGTCGTCGAGGAGATCGTGGTCTCGGCCACGTATCGCGACACCCGCCTCATGGACACCCCGCTGACGATCTCCGCGGTCACCGACCACGACATCATCAGCAAGGGCATCGAGGACATCCAGACCCTCTACCAGTCCATCCCGGGACTCGCCTATCGGAGCAACTCGCAGACCTACAACACGCTGTCGGTGCGGGGGATCACTCCACCGGCGGCCGGCGGCGGCGCCACGGTCGGCGTCTACTTCGACAACATGCCGATCACGGACGCCAACTCCGGCGGCCTGGCGCAGACGCTCGGGCCGCTGTTCGACCTCGAGCGGGTCGAAGTGCTGAAGGGTCCCCAGGGCACGCTCTATGGCGAGGGCGCCTTGGGTGGCTCGATCCGCTACATCACGAAGAAGCCGGATCCGAGCGGCTTCGACTACTCGTTCCAGGCCAATATCGAGGACATCGGCGAATCGGACGGGTTGTCATATCGCACTGACGGGATGGTCAATATCCCACTCGGCGACAACTTCGCGGCCCGCATTGTGGGCTATCGACGCGACCGCGTGGGTATTCTCGACCAGGTCGCACCGCGCAGCGAGGAGGACGTCGATACATTTGTCGAGAACGGCGGCAGGATCCGCCTCGCGTGGTACGTCAGTGATGCCCTGGAACTCTCCGCGATGGTCAACGTCGTCGACGGCGACTACGGCGGTCCGGGACTCGCCTTCCACTGTTTCTCCGAGTCAACGCCCTCGGACCCGGGCGGCCAGGTGCACGTCTACGACCTGCCCGGCACCGACTGCGAAGGCCAGTTCGACCAGTTCAACCGCCGCGATCCCTACGTGACGCACCTCGGCCACTGGAACCACCAGAGCGGCGGCTACGACGACCAGGCGATGTACAACTTCAGCATCGATTGGGAGTTGCCTTTCGCCCACCTCACCGCGAGCACTTCCTACTTCGAACGCGAGACGGCCTACTCGGAAGAAACCAGCCCACGCTTTTCGATCGGCCTGATCAACGCCGTCAATGGCATCTTCGCTCCCGATCTGATGACCGGGCTCGGCGGCGACGGCGCATTCTTCCGCGCATCGGAGCGTTTCGTGCAGGAGCTGCGCCTCGTGTCCAACACGGACAGCCGGTGGCAATGGACGGTCGGCGCCTACTACAAGGACGACGAGTCCCAGGGCGGGGCACACGATGAGTGCCACAACGGCGGTCCGCCGGCCTACGACGGTCTGGACACCCACTGCTGGCTGCAATACAACTTCTACCCCGAGGTTCCCGTTGCCACGCAGCAGGCGATCATTGGCTTCCTCAACGACTTCGTCGTTGCCGGCAACACGAGCTACCGTGACTTCGGGGAACAGGCGATCTTCGGCGAAGTGAGCTACAGCATCAACGAGCAGTGGGACATCCTTGTGGGTGCCCGTTACGCCGACGTCTCGTTTGACCTCATCGTTGCGCCAGCCGGGGTCGACAGCCGATCCAACCCGGTGAACGACCTCGGCATCACCACTCGCATCTCCTCGCCCAAGGTCACCCTGACGTGGCGCCCCATGACGGACGTCATGATGTACCTGACGTACTCCCAGGGTTACCGGCCCGGCATCGTCAACACCGGTGTCGCCACCAAGGTCGCCGAACTCGACGCCATCCGGGGCACGAACCCACGGGCACAGGAGTACTACGACCGGTTCGTCGGGGTGCAGACCGTCGATGGCGACGAAGCCATCAACATCGAACTGGGCCTGAAGGCGACCCTTGCCGAGGGCCGCTTCAGCTTTACGGCGTCGCTCTATCAGATCGACTGGAAAGACACGATCGTGGCGTTCAACGACGAGATTCCGGACATTCCCGATGTCAGTCCGCTCGGCTTCAGCTTCAACCGGAACGAGGGCTCCGCCGAGAGCCAGGGGCTCGAGTATGAGATTCGCATGGTCCCCATGGAGAACCTGAGCGTCAATTTCGGCGGCGACTGGAACTGGACGGCGGCTATCGAGGCAGCCGCCGCGGGCCGCTATCTCGGCGTGGACATCCAGCCCGGCAACCGCTTGGCCAACGCGCCGAAATTCAGCCAGTACCTGGCCGTCGCCTATGACTTCCCGCTCGGGAACTTCAACGCCACGGCCAGGGTCGACGCCTACTGGGTTGGCGAGTCGTGGAACACGGCGAACAACGAACGTCCGGCACCCGCCTACCAGACCGGCGACGTCAAGCTGCTGCTCGGGCGAAGCGACTGGCAGATCGGCCTGTACGTCCGCAACTTCACCGACGAGAGGGTCGTCTATGAGTTGAACCAGGTCGGCTACCGCTTCGGGCGGCCGCGCACCTTCGGGGTGCAGATCAACTACAGCCTGTAAGGCTGCGGCCTTCCTTCCATCCGGACCAGCGGCCCGCGCATCGCGCGGGCCGCTTCTTTTCGCCTCCTTCGCAGGCCGACCAAAAACGTCTCCGTCGTGGAATGGTCTTGACCATTCCACGACATACAGCGGCGGGGATAGCCTGATGGGGCGCTATCTCTCATACCGGATGCATCCGTTCTCGGTGGCCGAGCGAATCTCCCCAACACTTCCTGTCGCGTCTGGCCCCATCTCGCCCCCCACCCCGATCGAGGATGCGGACTTCGCGGCCCTCTGGCAGCACGGCGGCTTTCCCGAGCCGTATCTCAAGCGCGATGCCCGCTTTATCCGGCGTTGGCAATCCCTGCGTCTCGTGCAACTGGTCCGCGAGGAGATTCGCGACCTGACCCGGATCCAGCAACTCGACCAGCTGGAAGTCATGGTCCGTCTGCTCGCCGCACGCTCCGGCGAACCGGTCGTCTACGACGGCCTGGCAAAGCAATTGAGGGTGTCCGCCGACACCGTTCGCCGATGGCTCGCGGCGTTGTGCGACCTGCACCTCGGTTTTCTCGTCCGTCCGTGATTCAGCAACGTGTCCCGCTCGCTGCGCAAGGAGCCGAAGTGGTACCTCCGCGACTGGGCGAGCGTCGCCGACCCGGGACCACGCGCAGAGACGTTCGTCGCCTGTCACCTGGCCAGGGCGGTCGACGGATGGAACGATCTCGGACTGGACGCGTTCGAACTCGGCTACATCCGGGACAAGGAGAGGAGAGAAGTCGACTTCGTGGTGACACGGAGCGGCAAGCCGTGGTTTCTTGCCGAGGTCAAGTATCGCGACGAGTCGATGAGTTCTCACCTTCCCTACTACCAGGATCGGCTCGACGTGCCATTCGCATTCCAGGTGACGCTCGATGCCGAATACGTCGATGCGGATTGCTTCGTCGAACCGGGCAGGCCGCGGGTCGTCCCCGCGCGGACCCTGCTTTCGCAGTTGCTTTGAGTCGGCGAGAACCGCCTCCCGTCCCGCGCGCCGGGTCACCACCCGCTCGCGCGTGTCAATTGACGCGATCCACCAGATCCACCAGTGGGGCCTACCTGCTCGCCACGTTCGCCAAGTCGTATTCCTGCACAAGCAAGTCCGCCGGCACACTCCACTCGACCGACAGGACTCGGATCATCGGCAACGTCAGCGCTCGGCGACGACGCAGCACTTCGGACGCGCGGGGCTGCGATCCAAGCAACCGGGCGAGGTCCTTCTGCCTGTAGCCGCGCGCCTCCATGACATGTTCGATCACCGCGACAGGATCCGGTGCCGCCATGGGCCAGCGATCCGCTTCATAGACCTCGATCAGCACGGCCAGGACTTCGAGCCGGTCGCTCTCCGGAGTGTCAGGCACTGCGCCCATCAGCGCATCGACCTCGGCCAGCGCCACGTCGTACTCGCTCTCGTTCCCGATGGGCTTGAGGGGCCGGCGGGCAGGGCGGCTAGACATCGGATGCGTCGATCCTGTCGTACTCGGCATGCGTCCCGACGAACCGAACGAATCCGAGGCGACGCGGATAGTCAAAGCGGACCACCAATCGGTACCGGTTCCCTCCGATGTTGAAGACCACCCGATCGCCGCCGACGATACTCGCGTTTCTGTACACGGCCTTGACCTCCGAGGGCGAAGGCCAATCGGCCTTCGCAGCTATCGCGTACCATGCCTTGAGCGGCTGTTCGGCGCGGGTCTCCTTCTCCCAGAACGCGCGCAACGTCCGCTTGGCGATGATGCGCATGACGGGAGCATAGGCATCCCACCACGGGATAGCAAGCCCGACAGCACGTGGCATCAATGGCTTCTGCGACGCCGCGGGATGAGGCCGCGCGCCAGCGCCGGACTCAGGCTGCGGTCGCTTACGCTCCCTTCGCCAAGTCCGGTCCGACACGATCGACGGTGTCGGAAGCCATCGCCTATGCAAACACCCCGCCCCGGCCAAAAGGGACATTTCTGCTTTGCGTTGACAGGAGCGGGCCAACCGTCGCCGTGACCGACCCGCACCAATAGACTAGGCGAACTGGTCTATTCCTCGGGTGCAACATGTCGACCGTCGGTTCCTACGAGGCGAAGACGCGGCTGCCCGAGCTGCTACGTTCCGTCGAGCGTGGAGAGACCGTCACGATCACGCGGCGGGGCGTGCCCATTGCCCGAATCGTCGGAATCGATGACCGGGTCCAAGGGTTCCATGGACGCCACGGTATGCCCGGACAACCTGCACATGGAACAGTGGCGCGGCCGGCGGTTCCGCTCCACCGACCGTCTGCTGCCGGTGCTGCCCCTGGTCATCTACACCGGGACTTCGCCGTGGAGCGCCGCACCGCGGGTCATCGACCTCGTGACGCCCGGCGCGTCGCCTATCGGGCTTCGCGATGCAGGCGTCGCATCGCGCGCCGACCCGTTGTTCGCGGGCGACGGCTACCTGACGCGTGACACCCTGCGGGTGGCGACCGAGGATTTGAATCTCGACAACGCGGCGTCGCTGCTGGCCGGTTTGGAGAACCCGTCGCCGGACACCGTAGCGACGCGCCTGGCGTCGCTGCACAGACGGATGAATCCGCCGGAGTTGCGTCCGCTCAGAGAAGTCATGCTGCTGTGGGCGCAGCAAGTGGCAAAGCGGCGCATCAATCTGGACTTGAGGATGCAGGATACGGTGGAAGTTGACCGAATGCGCGAATCGGACGACGTCGAAGCGTTCTTCGCAGCACGGGTCGAGGTGTGGCGGAACCAGTACCGCGGCGAGGGCTGGGCACAAGGCATCGAACAAGGCGTCGAGCAAGGCATCGAACAGCGTCTTGCCGCGGAGAGGGACCTGCTATGCCGTCAGGCGGCGCGGCATTTCGACGCCGGCACGGTCGAACGGCTTCGCGCGTTGCTCGACGATGTCTCCGATCAGGAAGCGTTCGACGAGATACTCGCGGCCATCTTCGAGCGGACCACGCCAGCGGAATTGCTTGCACGCACCATGCAAGCGCGACGCCGCGACGCCGACCGAAGTCCCGCCGGCAGGGGTTGACGAGCTTCAGATCTGTACCGGCGCACCCGCCTGGTCGGTCAATCCTTCGACGTCAAACGTCATCATGACAAGGTCCCGGGACCTGCCGTTCCGGTCTACCACGAAGTCCGCCAACAGCGCTTCCGGCACGAATCCAAGCCTGCGAAACGCCGCCTGCGCCCCTGGTTGGTCCGCGGTCATCTGCGCCACGAGCTTCTGCAGCGTAAATGCCCTCGCCATGTCGAAAACGTGCGAAATCAGCAGCCTGCCCAGCCCTTGCGCACGCACGGCCGGCGCCACGTTGACGCGGACCTCGCCGATGTGGCGCATCCACGATCTTGGACGCATTCCGCGCGTGCTCGCGCACAAAGGTGACGGGGGCGAAACAGTACCGGCAGTTCAAGGATCCCCTGTCCGCTTCCAGCACTTGGTCCGCAGAGACCACCTCGTCGCCAAGACGTCGGCACTTCGCCTTCAACATCCTGAGTCCTCGTCCCATCAGGATCACTCCTGCGCTTGGCCGAACTGAAGACCCTATTCCAGCCGCCGCGAGTCAACAAGGGCGTTCCACGAGCCAGCTGGAAGGGCCCCTGCGCTTGGGCGCAGATTGACTCTGCGCGACGACGCATCCTCGCCCCGGAACCGGCAGGTGGGGCCGCAACACCCACGCCGCCAACGGGCCAACCGTTGCCGTTACCGACCCGCGCCAATAGACTAGGGCAACTGGTCTATTCCCATGGTGCAACATGTCGACCGTCGGTTCCTACGAGGCGAAGACCCGGTTGCCCGAGTTGCTACGCTCCGTCGAGCAGGGAGAGACCGTCACGATCACGCGGCGGGGCGTGCCCATTGCCCGGATCGTCGGAATCGATGACCGGGCCAACGAACACGTCGGGGCGATCATCGACCGTATGCAGGCGGCCCGCTCCCGTCGTGCCTCGGTTTCGGCCAGTGAAATCATGGCGGCCCGGGACGAGGGACGACGAGACTGATGCCCTTCGTGATCGACGCCTCGGTCACGGCATCCTGGTGCTTCGAAGACGAACAGGACCCATCGGCCAACGTCGCCATGGACCGGCTGCGAGAGGACGAAGCGATCGCCCCCGCGCTCTGGTGGGTGGAGATACGCAACATCCTGGTCGTCAACGAGCGGCGTGGACGCATCGCGCCGCAGGACGCGGACGCGTTCCTCGATGACGTGGGACGCCTGCCGATCCGCATCGAGGCAGAGTCCGGCGGGCGCCAGGTGATGGCACTGGCGCGTCGGCACGGTCTGACCGCCTACGACGCCACCTATCTCGACCTGGCGATACGCTACCGCGCGCCGATAGCAACGCTGGATCGCGCGCTCGCGGAAGCCGCACGCGCCGAAGGCCTCGAACTCGTGCGCTGACCGAGTTGCCGAGGCACCGAGCTTCCCGGGCAGGGCGCATTTCGGACCGCGCCGCGTGCCGACTCGAAGCATCGGGAGTGCGGGTGCGCGTTTGAAAACGGTTTCAGCGAACCACCGCGAGCGTCTCGATAGTGCCGGAATCCACCGAAGCACGGGCGATGTCGAGGTCGTACAACGCCTGCAGGTTCAACCAGGACTCGGGGGTCATCCCAAGTGCGCAGCCAATGCGCAATGCGGTGTCTGCCGTGATAGCCCGACGCCCGTGGACGATCTCGTTGATGCGTCTTGCCGAGGTGCCGATCGCTTTGGCCAACCGGTACTGGCTGATACCCAATTCGTCCAGAATCTCCGCCAGATGCTCTCCGGGATGGATGGGGTCTATTTCCGTCATGGTTTTCTCCCGTGACAGTCAGTGGTAATCCACGATTTCAACGTCCGTCGCACCTTGTGCCGTCCAGCGAAAGCACACCCGCCATTGGTCGTTCATGCGGATGCTGTATTGCCCCTTGCGGCCACCGCGGAGCGCTTCAAGCCGATGCGACGGAGGCAGGTTGAGGTCCGTCAACGCAGCCGCCGTGACCACGCGTTGAAGCCGCATGCGCGCGCGTCGCTGGATGTCGAGCGGGAGGCGCCGAACGGGCGCGCCACGAAAGACGCCTTCGGTATCCTTGTCCCTGAACCGGCTCACGAAGCGATGCTACGACATGACGCGCTGAGATAATAACGCCAAACGTCAATGCCGGCGAGAACCGATGAAACACGGCGCGCATCCAGTCGTCGCCGGTCCCTCGGCGGGCCAGGCCGAATGTCCCCATCGGCCTTGGATTCGAGAGCGGCCACCTCAACGGGGCCCCACGTGCCCGTCCCCAGGACCGTTCACGCGCATCCACTGACAACGACTGAGCCAAGGGAACGAAGTGACCGCCGGTGCAGCTTCCATGCAAGGACGGCGTGGCTGGGCCGGAGGCGCGCCGGTGCGTAGCGCGCTTGCGAGCGAGTGCCGGACCGGCTATGGGGCGCTACAAGGACATCTTCGGCTACGCATTCATGGTCGAGGAGCTCCTGCACTGGTTGGTCGCGTACCTCCACGGTGGACACGAACTCGTCGAGCAGTTGGACTGCTCCACGCTGATGCGCGTCCAGGAACAGTCCGTCACCGGAGACGCCGGCGACCTGCATCGGCCTGGAACTCCAGCATCAGGATCAGGTAGAGCCAGTCGTCGTCGCGGTCGCGAAAGCGCCCCTGGTCATCTACACCGGGACTTCGCCGTGGAGCGCCGCACCGCGGGTCATCGACCTCGTGACGCCCGGCGCGCAGCAAGTGGCAAAGCGGCGCATCAATCTGGACTTGAGGATGCAGGATACGGTGGAAGTTGACCGAATGCGCGAATCGGACGACGTCGAAGCGTTCTTCGCAGCACGGGTCGAGGTGTGACGGAACCAGTACCGCGCCGAGGGCCGGGCACAAGGCATCGAACAAGGCGTCGAGCAAGGCATCGAACAGCGTCTTGCCGCGGAGAGGGACCTGCTATGCCGTCAGGCGGCGCGGCATTTCGACGCCGGCACGGTCGAACGGCTTCGCGCGTTGCTCGACGATGTCTCCGATCAGGGAGCGTTCGACGAGATACTCGCGGCCATCGTCGAGCGGACCACGCCGGCGGAGTTGCTTGAACGCACCAGGCGAGCGCGGGGCCGCGCCGCCGACCGACGTCCCACCGGCGCCCGTTGACGAGCCTCAGATCCGTACCGGCGCGCCCGCCTGGTCGGTCAATCCTTCGACGTCAAACGTCATCATGACAAGGTCCCGGGACCTGCCGTTCCGGTCTACCACGAAGTCCGCCAACAGCGCTTCCGGCACGAATCCAAGCCTGCGAAACGCCGCCTGCGCTCCCGGTTGGTCCGCGGTCATCTGCGCCACGAGTTTTTGGAGCGTGAACGCCCTCGCCATGTCGAAGACGTGCGAAACCAGCAGCCGGCCCAGCCCCTGCGCGCGCACGGCCGGCGCCACGTTGACGCGGACCTCGCCGATGTGGCGCATCCACGGCGCGGGATTTCGATGCACGGCGGCGTAGCCCAGAAAGATGCCGTCCCGG
Organism: Candidatus Azotimanducaceae bacterium; assembly: GCA_965248075.1. GTDB lineage: Bacteria > Pseudomonadota > Gammaproteobacteria > Pseudomonadales > Azotimanducaceae > VXNE01. The sequence continues at coordinate 815,034 of CBDFIL010000003.1, forward strand.
TACGCGACAAGCGCCGCCATGCGACCCCTGCTGATGTTGCCTACCCAGTCGTCCACGACGTCGGCCTCGGTCAGATCGACGCGCAGGAACAGGAGATCCTCCTCGGGCAGCCCCCTCGCGAACCCGAGAATCGCATCCCGATCGTCCGACGACATCACCCGTAGCTCCACCGACGCGCCATCGGCAAGCTGAAACGCCCGCGGATACTGGCCAGCCAGACTGCTGGTATCGAATTCGTTGTTCGTTGCCTTTGCCAATGCCGCCGCCTCTCTAGTCGTGGTTGGTAGCCTGCCCGGCTTCCTGACGGGCTTCGTCAAGCAGCTCCTCGAACGTGCTGTTCACGCCTTCGACGATCAATTCCAGATCGGGAAGCAGCCGCGGTTCGCATATGAACCCAAAGAACAGTTCCTTGTTATAACTCAGGATCGTGATGCTGAAGCCGATGTTGCCCGTCAGCACCAGGAGCCCGATGGTATCGAGTACCTTGTGACCGGCCAGGTATTGGGGTACCTGCACACCGGGCACGTTCGTACAAACGAAGTTGACCCCCAGGTTCGGTGGTCGCCATCCCATGTTGGCGGGCATGGGCGCGGGCATCCGTGCCGCAAGCGCGGTCGGATCGAACGGCGTGCCGACCAGCTGCGTGGGCGCCATCGCGAGCGGCCAGACGTTCGCGGTCGCTTCCGATGCGAGGGTCAGCGCCTGCGCCTCCTCGCGGTCCTTGATGCGCTCCATCTCGGCACACACCACCGCAAGACGGCGGCGACCCTGCATGGGCCAGGCCGGAAGCATCGGAAATACCGCGGAAACCTGGTTGCCGAGCGCCCCGCCCTGATCCTCCGTGCGGACGTTCACCGGACACAGGATTCGCATGTACTGATTGTCGACCCGCTCGTCGTGCGCACGCAGATAGCGGGCAACGGCTTCCGATACGACGGTCAGGACCACATCGTTGATCGTCCCGCCGAGGGCACGTCGAATCTCCCGTATCTCGCCAAACGGTTTCTTCAGGTAGAGCACGCGTCGCCGCGGACCCACGGCGGTCGCATTGAACGGGGCGGTAATCGCCGGACGCATCAGAAAGTTGCCGAAAACCTGCGCCGCGCGGCCCGCCAACTCGCGCTGCTTTTCGGTGTTCGGAAACAGATCTCGAGGATTCGCATCGCGCAGCTTCGCGAGATTGTCCTGCAGAGCCTCGCCGAACAGATCCATGCTTGTCTGCGCCGCGGCGGGTCGCCACTCGGCGTGCGGTGGCTCGATCTCCCGAGGCGTCGGCTGGAAGTCGTAGATCACCGTGGTGAGCTCTACTCCGGAGGCGCCGTCGATCATTGCATGATGGGTCATCTGCAGGATCAGCGTGCGGTCGGGAATGCCGGTGACGACATGCACCAGCCACAGCGGACGACTGCGATCCAACATGGGTTGGTTGAGCTTCGCCGCGGCGTCGATGCCATCCTGCAAGGTCGCGTCCGGCGGCAACTCGTGATGCCGGATGTGATAGCCCAGATCGAAGTTGAAATCGTCCACCCACTTGGGGTGACCAAGGTTGAGTGGAACGTGAGCAATCTTGCGGCGATAGCTCGGAATGAGATGGATGCGCTCCGCGAAGTGCTCGCGTACGCGGGCATGACTCAACGCCCCTTCCAGGACATAGATCGAAGAGATGTGCATCGGCCCACTGACGGATTCCGCATACAGAAATGAGGCATCCATGGGGCTGAGTCTCATCGTTCCATTCCCTTGGCAGCACGCTGTCGCCGGCACACAGCGGTGAGTGCGCAAGCCTATTGAACGGCGCGCAGAGACGCCAGTACCAGGCCGTCACGACAGCACCCGATCCAGATCCCTGCACAGGTCCTCCGCGTCCTCGAGCCCCACCGAGAGCCGGAAGACCCCGTCCCCGGCGAACTCCCGGTATCCGGCGAGCTGCCCGCCCTCGAGCTGGAACGTCGACGCCATCATCGCGGCCGTATCGATCCAGTAGATCAGGCTCCGGTGATGCCCGAGCGACACGGCGAAGTGGACGATCTCCAGCTCCTTCGCCATGCGTCGCGCCAGCGCAGCCCCATCGCTACGCACCTGGAACGACAGCGTGCCGGAACAGTTGGCCATCTGTCGCTCCGCCAGCGCGCGTTGCGGGTGGGAGGCGAGCCCCGGGTAGTTGACGCGCCCGACGGCCGGATGACCTTCGAGAAACTCCGCCAGCCGCTGGGCGCCTTCCTCGTGGGCGCGCATCCGGATCGGCAGGGTGGCCGCACCCCGGGCGATCAGCCATGCGTTGAACGGGCTCAGCACCCCGCCGAAGTGCACGAGGGCGTGGGTTCGCAACGGTTCGATACGTTCCCGGCTACCCAACACGGCCCCGCCCAGGGCATCGCCGTGGCCGCCGATGTACTTGGTCAGCGAATGCACCACGAAGTCCGCGCCCAGCGCCAACGGCTGCGTGGCAATGGGGGTGGCGAAGGTCGAGTCCACGACCAGGGGCACTCCCCGGCTCCCCGCGATCACGGCAACGGCGGCAATGTCGGTCAACCGCAGGATGGGATTCGCCGGCGTCTCGATCCAGAGCATCCGGGTCTCGGGCCGCATCGCCGCCTCCACCGCCGGGAGATCGCTCGTATCGACCGTGGTCGTCTCGATGCCGTAGTCCGGCAACGTGTTCCGCGCCAGTTCCGCCGTTCCAGCGTAGTTGACGTCGCTCATCACCAGGTGGTCGCCCGCCTTGAGGCCTGAGAGCAGCACAGCCGAGGTCGCCGCCATCCCGGAGCCGAAGACCACGCAGTCCTCCGCCCCCTCGAGCGCCGCGAGCTTGTCCTCCAGCATCTTGACCGTCGGGTTGCCCCAGCGGCTGTAGATGTACGGCAGTTCGCCCTCGAAAGCGTTGATGGAGAAGCCGGCCGGTTCCTCCAGGGCGAAGGTCGTCGACATGACGAGGTTCGGGGCGGACGCGCCGGTGGCCGGGTCGGGCGCCTCGCCGGCGTGTACCGCCAGGGTGTTCGGTCCTCTTTCGCTCATGCACTTCTGTCCTGCGATGCGTAGGACCATCATAAGCGGCTCGTTGACCGGACCGGGGCGCCGTTGACGTGCTCCTCAAACTACTTCGCCGCGGCCAGACCTCCCAGCATCGCGAGCACTGGGCCTTTGATCGCGTAGCGTTCAGTAGTGATGGCGGGCCGCGAGGAACGTCACCCGGTCGCCGTCGACCTGGTAGACGAGCCGGTGTTCCTGATCGATGCGGCGCGACCACTTGCCGGCCAGCGCGCCCCGCAGGCGCTCGGGCTTTCCCGAGCCCGCGAAGGGGTCGCGCAGCACATCTTCGACGAGCCGGAGTGTGCGCAACGCACGACGCCGGTCGGGCGGGGTCCAATGCTCGAGATCGGCAAGGAAATTCCGATCCATGACCGCTTGTCGCGGCCGGCTACCGGTCACTCGTCGGCCAGGCCGAGAAGTTGCCTGAGCTCCTGGACGTCGATGGTCTCGCTCTCGCCACGAGCCGCCCGTTCGCTCGCCTCGAGCAGTCGGCGGGCATTGTTCGGCGAGCGCAGGAGATGGGCCGTCTCCAGCCAGCCGGTGAGCTCGTCCGCCGCGATGAGGGCTACCCCTTCCCGGCCCCTGCGCCGGATCAGCACCGGTTCGCGCGTGTCCGTGACCTGATCCATCAGCGCAGCCAGGCGTTGTCTGGCCTGCGTGTAAGTCGTTTCGTGGATCATCGGGCCTGCCCGCATAAGTACAGGAATACCGTACAGGTACACCCGGACGCAATCAACCCCCGCCGGCAGGTCCCGACAGCGTGCCGGAGCGCCCGGTTGACCCCGCCAGCCCGCGCCGTCCACCATCGGGCCGGACATCGGTCCACAAGGGCTGCCCCAGAGCGCTCCCGGCGGCCTGAGTGCGGACATCTACGCCGACCTGGTCGCCTTCATCCTGGCGCGGAACGGCTACCCGGCCGGGGACGCGGAGCTTCCCCCCGAGGCGGACGTCATCCGGGAGATCGTCATCGAGGCGGAGTTCTGATCCGCCGGACCCGTCGGCGAGTCCGGTCACCGCGACGTTGACCGCCGGGTCGCCTTCTGCCAGCCTCCCGGACGAACCGAACCGGCGTGCGTGACGACCCGTGGACTTCCGCATCATCGGTCGCATCGAGCACTCCGAAACGATCGCGCAAGGCGCGGGCATCCGCGAACTGTCGCGCTTGAGACGGGCGTACGGCCCCGGAAACTGGCGCAACGAAAAGGCGTTGCCCGCGTTCGATTGCAGAGCGGCGGCATCCGCTTGGCCGAGCTTCACTGGTACGAGGCACACGGCATCGGCCGCCGCGAGTTCAAACGAAAACGCTACCTGGATTGACAATGAGCAGGCCAAGATCCTCTACCGATTACGTCGTCTGCGTCGACAACGCCGACTACCCGGCATCGCTGGAGCTACACAAGATCTACAGAACGGTCGCCGACGACGATGCCGCCGCGACGGGGGACCTGCGCGTAGTCGACGAGAGCGGCGAGGACTACCTGTTCCCCGCGAGCAGCTTCGTCGCCATCAACCCGCCCGAGCGCGTCCGCTCCTCGCTGCTCCGCACTACCTCCTCCTAGACGTTGCGCATCGGAAAGTACATGGCGTTCGTCAACGGACTGTAGGCCCCCGCCTCCCAATTCCTGCCGCCGATCGCGCCGGGACAGATCAGGTGCATCTGTCCGAGCGCCGTGAAGACGAAATCCTCGTTCTCGGACACCACGCCCGTGGCCCCGTCGATTGGGGGCCTTCGCGCAGCGCGCGCGTCCACACGAGCCGCATTGTTCCGACGTTCGCGGCCGTGATCTGGTCCAGCGGACTGTAGCCGTGGCCGTTCGTGGTGCGCCGCCAGCTCAGCCAGTCCGCCGGGTCCGGGTCCTCGAGCATGGCGTCGGTCACGGGCACGAAAGTCGGGGCATCGGCGGCCGCAGCCGGCGAGTCAGCCCACAAGGTCCAGACCGTGACCGCCGCCAGCGCGGCGAGCGTCCGACCGGTCCTGTTGCCGATGTGCTTCGCTTCATCGACTCCTCATCCCACGCCACACCAACGCGAGTGCAGCCAGCGCTACTACGCAAAGGGATTGACGATGTCGACGCCGCCAGGGGCGAAGTCCCGCTCGTTGCGGGTCGCCAGCGTCAGCCCGTTCCTCAGCGCCGTAGCGGCAATCAGGCTGTCCTTGACGGTCATGGTCCTGCCGAGACCCCGCACGCGAGCCAGCAGCTCCGCCCAACACAGTCCCGTCGCCACGTCCCACGGCAGACACTCCACGCGTTGAACGACCTGGCTGAACCACGCTTCCAGCCCGCTACGCCGTCGACCTTCGAGCAACAGAATCCCGTAGCGGATCTCCCCGAGAATCACGGCATCGATGGCGACGAGGCGCTCGTTCCGCCCCAGCCAGCCCACGACACGCGACTCCGGTGCCGTCTTCGTGGGTTCGCACAGCACGTTCGCATCCACCAGGAAACGCGCCACCGCCAAAGCCCCAACCGATTACAGGTCCGGCGCGTCGATCTGGCTGATGGGCTCGGACTCAAGGGCGACGAACCAGTCCTTCTCCGGACAGGCCAGCAACAGATCCACAAGGCCCTGATTTTTCGGGGGCCGCGTCGCCGTGAGGCGGTACACCCCCCTGTCAAGTCGTTCGATCTCGAACTCCTGGCCTGGCCCAATGCCATCCCGGTCCCGCAACCCCGCGGGGAGCACCATCTGTCCTTTGGACGAAAGCGTCGTTTTCATGGCGGTAGGTTATCGTCTTGCCCCATCGAATCGCAAGGAGCTTCGGCGGACCTCAAAGCGCACCCTCCCCCAAAAGCCGATCCACCGCCCGCGCAACCCCCGCCTCGGTATTTCGGCTGCTCACGAACGTCGCCGCGCGTTTGGTCGCTTCGTCCGAACATCTCGATGTCGTTCTCCGCGTCCCCGAATGCCACCACCTGCTCGGGACCGATGCCCATGTGGCGGCACGCGGCCCGCAGCGCATGGCCCTTGCTGGCGTTCGCGCCCGTGGCTGTCAGGATGATCTTGCCGTTGGGGCCGATGGAATCCGCGATGTGTACCTGACCCGCGTACTTCGGCTCCAGCTCGCCCCGTATCACGCGGTTGACCGCACTGCCCTGGATGGCCGCAACGCGCGGTAGCGACGGCTCGGCCCCGGCCAGCGCCGGCGTCCATTCGAGATCCGGCAAGTCGAGCGTGCCTGGCCCGCCATCCAGCTTCACCAGGACCCGGTCCGAGAACGTGACGGTCGCTATACACCGGCTGGCATCGCACAGGGCAAAGAGCTCCGCCACGAAGTCCGCCGGCAGGCGCTCGTCGAATACGTCCTCTCCCGTCGCGGGGTCGTAGACTTCCGCGCCTGAGCAGGCGATCACCGGATCGGTGACGCCAATCTCCTCCGCGATCCGGAGCGCCATCTGCCGCCAGCGGGCCGTGGCGATCAGCACCCGGTACCCGGCGTCCCGCGCTGCCCGCAACGCCCGCACGTTCTCCGCCGGAATCTCCTCGCCGACGAGCAGCGTCCCGTCGAGATCCAGCGCGAGCGCCGCGTAGCCCATCAGGCGACCTGCGCGATCAGTTCCTCGCCGAAGCGCGGCAGCACGCTCGCCGGATCGCCGCCGAGCGCGAACAGCGGCACCACGAGCCGGTGCACGCCGATGTCCTCGAAGGCGCGCACGGCATCCGGTCCACCCTGGCCGGACCACATGGAGGTGATCTCGATCTCCGCGTAGTCGCGGCCGACCCGGGCACAGGTCTCCTTGAGCGGTGCGAGCAGATCGGCGACTTGCTCCACCCCCGTCCCCGGCACGTACCAGCCATCGCCGTGGCGCGCGATGCGTTCGTAGACCTTGCCCTTGGAACCGCCGATGATGATCGGCAAGGGGTCCTGCACGGGCAGGGGATAGCTCTTGAAGCCGGACCACTCGATGAAGTCGCTCTCGTGCTCCACCACCTCGCCCGACCAGACCTTGCGCATCGCTGCCACGTAGTCGTCGAAGCGCGCTCCGCGGCGCTCGAAGGGGACGCCCATGGCGTCGAACTCCTCGCGCAGCCAGCCGATGCCGAGGCCGAGCAGCAGGCGCCCTCCGGAGAGCGCGTCGAGGCTCGCGGCCTGCTTCGCGAGGAACAGGGGATTGGACTGCGGCAGGATATTGACGCCCGTGCCGAGGCGAATGGTCTTCGTGCCGGCTGCCGCCGCCGTCAGCGCGATCAGCGGATCGAAGAGGGGCGTCTCCGGCGTGGCGCCCATCTTGCCGGAGGCATCGTAGGGATACTTCGACTCGTACTCGAGAGGGACCACGACGTGCTCGAAGGTCCACACGGATTCGAAGCCCGAGTCCTCCGCGAGGCGCGCGAGTCCAACGACTTCCTCGGCGGTGCTGACGCCGATGTTGACGGGGATCATTCCTATTTTCATGGAGCAGTCCAGACAGTGTCGCAAAGCCCGGCATTATGGCCGAAGGACGCCCGGCGTTCCGCCCCATCGGTTGTATGATCCGGCGGCCACGCTCAAGGACCGTGCCCATCCGACAGCTCGCCGCCCTGATCACGTTCGCTGCCATCCTCTCGGCCGCCGAACCTGCTTTCGAGCACGGCGTGTCGTTCTTCGGCTCGTTCAAGTACCCGCCGGACCTCGCGCATTTCGACTACGTCAATCCGCACGCTCCCAAGGGCGGGACGCTCGTCCGCGCGAGCCAAACCAACTGGAACAGCTTCACGCCCCTGCTCGGCAAGGGCATCCCGACACCCGGCATATCCGTCATCCACGAGTCGATCCTCTATGACGGGCTGCTGATGAGCAGCGACGACGAACTCGGTACGTATTACGGGAATCTGGCCGAGGCGGTGATGGTCCCGGAGGACTTCAAGTGGGCTCGATTTCGGCTGCGTCCCGAGGCGCACTTTCACGACGGTGTGCCCGTGACCACCCGGGACGTGGCGTTCACTTTCGATCACATCCGCGACAACTCCTGGGCCGGCGTGCGCGCCGCTTTCAGCATGGTGGCGTCGACCGAGATCCACAATGCCCGCGAGGTGACGTTCCACTTCCACGACACCGGCGGGCTGAACGCCGGGGTCGTCATCAGCCTCGGCAAGGTGCCGATCCTGCCGGAGCACTACTGGCGCGACCGCGACATCACCCAGACCACCCTGACCCCGCCGCCGGGCAACGGCCCCTACCGCGTCGCCCGGGCCGAGCAGGCGCGCTTCCTGCGCTACGAACGGGTACCCGACTACTGGGGCCGGCGCCTCGGCATTCATCGCGGGCGCCACAACTTCGACCAGATCCGTTACGACTACTATCGCGACGCGACGGTGGCGCGAGAGGCCCTGCGCAAGGGCCTGGTCGACTTCCGTATCGAGAGCGACCCCCGCTATTGGAAGCACGGCTACGACATCCCGGCGCGGCACAAGGGCTGGATCGTCATGAACCGTCAGAACTTCGCCATGTACGTCGGCATCCTGCGCGGGCTCGCCATCAATACCCGCCGCGAGAAGCTGTCCGACCTGCGCGTTCGGGAAGCCCTGACGCTCGCCTACGACTTCGACTGGTTCAACCGCGTGTTGAACGACCACTTCAACGCCCGCACCGAGAGCTACTTCCCGCACAGCAGTTTCGCCGCCACCGGTTTGCCGAGCCGGGCCGAACTCGCCCTGCTCGAACCGTACCGGGCGACGTTGCCCGAACGGGTCTTCACCGACGCGTTCGAGCTGCCACGCGGCAACGGCTTCGGGCGCAACCGCGAAGCGCTCCTGAAGGCGCGGCAACTCCTCGGCGAAGCGGGCTGGAACGTGCGCGACGGGCTCCTGAGAAACGCCGCCGGCGAACCCTTCGAGCTGAGCCTGCTCGCCCGTTCCGCCGGGGAGGTGCGGCTGCTGACGCACTACGTCGACCAGCTGCGCCGGCTCGGCTTCCAGCCGACGATCCGCATGGTGGAGACGACGCAGTACGTCAACCTGATGAACGAATTCGACTTCGACATCAGCGTGCACGTCTTCGGAACGGCGCAACCGCCGACGGCGGAGGTGATCTCGTATTTCCACTCCGGCTCGGTCGACAGGCCCCTCACGGCGAATCGACCCGGCATCGACCTGCCGGCCGTGGACGACCTGGTGATGCGCGTACTGAACGCCCGGACCCGCGAGGAACTCACCGCCGCGCAGCGGGCTCTCGACCGCGTTCTCCTGTGGCACTTCTACATGATCCCGCTCATCGGCGTGGAAGGACCCCGCGTCGTCTACTGGGACAAGTTCGGCATGCCGCCCTTCGACGCCGAGTTCCGCACGAGCTTTCCCGACGCGTGGTGGTATGACGCGGAGAAGGCGGCGCGGCTGCCGCGGCAGGGAGCGAACTGAACGCCGCGGAGAAGTGCGTCGGCCAAGACTGATCGAGTCAGGGTTACACCTCCCGACCCGACCCTCCGGTGTACGGATCGAATACGTCGACACCCAGGGTCCGGAAGTCGGCCAGATTCCTGGTCGCCACCGTCAACCCGCGAACCTGGGCCGTGGCCGCAATCATGGCGTCAACGAGCAGCGTGTCGGATCGTCGGTGTTTGATACGCCCCCACGCCCGGAACGCATCGACATCCATCGGCAAGATCTCATGGCTGGCTACCAATTGCGCAAGCCACGCCTCCAGTTCATCGGCCTTGTCGAGGTTGTGCTCCCTGGTTCTCTCGATACCCGCCTGTATCTCCCCCACCGTAACGGCGGACACAAAGGTCTCACGGGCCGGAATGCTGCTTACCCATTGCAGAACCGCAGGATGAGGCCGCGGTCGACGGAGTTCCGACACGACGTTGGTGTCAAGCAGATACACCGTCAGTCGAAGGTCGGCGCCGGCCGTGAGCGCTCTGATCCGCGGGGCGGTGTCAGTTCCTCCGTCCTGGCCCCGGGCATCAGCAGTACGTCCTTGAGTCCAGGCGGCGCGGACTCCCTGAGTCTCCGCCACTCCCCTATCGGCACGAGAACCGCTGTTTCGACACCCCGCCGCGTCACCACCTGCGGACCTTCCGTCAGACTCGCCGACAGAAACTCGCTGAAGCGCGCCTTCGCCTCCTGAACCTGCCAGATTCCGGTCATTCCGACACTCCTTCTCGCTCCTGACCAGATATATGACTATTTCACCGCGAGCGCAACCGTCGGCGAGCATCCGTTCCCCCCTGAGGGCCGCTTCAACGATCGCCAACGGATCACCGCCCCGGCACCTGCGGATGTCCAGATGCACCGCAATATCGGCTTCCTCGGCAAGGAGGCCAATGAACGCCGCGTACCCGACTTCGCTTTCACCCTCGCAGCCCACAAAGATTCGCCTGCGTTGCGGGCGATGGCCATATCGTCGCGGCACTAGCCGATTCGCGGCACGGCGCCGAAGGTCCCACCAAGGTACTTGCGGTAGTAGTTGTCGTCCCGCCGAACGCCTCTGACGTCGTTGAGGCCATAGGTCTCGGTCCTGCCGCGTCGGTCTTTCTGGCAAAACACGACTTCATCCTTCGACAGATCTTCAAGGAGCGACACGTTGTGGCAAGTCATCCAAAGCTGCGCATTGTGGGGATTGCGAGCGGGATCGTGAAACCAGCCGATGATTTCGGGCAGGATCATCGAGTGAATGGCCGCATCCAGCTCATCGACGATGGCGATGGCTCCCGTCGCAAGAGCATTCGATATCAGGGGAAACAGCTTCAAGAACTGGCGGGTCCCATGACTTTCGTAGATGGGCGACATCGGGAAGACCAGTTCCTCATGCCGGAACAACATCTCTGGCCCATCGCTGCCACGGCTTATCTCAAGGGCGCGGACCCCGACATCGATCCGGCCGATTTCCCGATTGAACCGTTTGACCAGATCCGGATCGTCCAGGTAGCGGCGCAGCACGATCTCGTCCGCGATCTCGACCTTCTCGATGAAGATGTTTGTGGGAATACCCTCAGCCCACACCGCGATAGCAGCGGCAATCGGATGATTGAGTTGAGCGAGCGTCGAAATCACACTGGCGTTCGGTCGCAGCACCTTGTCCAACGCCCCTTTGTAGCCCGTCAAGCCAAACAGCTTCGAGGCCTTCACCCTCCCATCCTCGAACCGCTCGATCAGACGCGTCTTCCTTCCGGTGGCGTTCGGCCAGAAGAGAACGGCTTCGCCGATCACGTTTCGGCTGTCGCCATTGCCGATGACCAGCTCATAGCAGTACGGGCACTCGACGGAGCCGTCCTGGTCGGTTGAGCCCAAATTCTCCGGCCCGGACAACCAGAACTTCAGTCGGGTCGGCCTCTTGAATGAGGCGGTGTCGTTGAAGGGTTCATAGGGAATTCGCCCGCCAGGCGGTCCAAAGAAACTCCATTTGACGAACCAGGCCGCAAACGACAGCGCGCGCAAGAGATTCGACTTGCCCGAACCGTTTGCACCAAAGACCGCGACAACCTTGGGGGCGCGCTCCGCCGATCCGCGCCAACAGTTGGCCAGGCGGTCGCTGCCTCGCGGCGCGTTTGCAGGAGCCCTGAGATCGAGAATCTGCCGGTCACGAATCGAGTAGAAGTTCTCGATCTCGATCTTGTAGATCATGACCACTTGCCGTTCCCAAATAAGACAGGGCGCAATTAGAACACAAAATCAACGTATTTTCGTTGAATTAGCATCCCAATGTCCTTCTTTCGGAGGCCGTGCAAGCGATGTCGTGATCCCAAGTCGCAGCCAACCGGCTGTTTGTCCAGGACCTCGGCCACCCGCTCGGAAAGCGAGCATGGTCCCGCCGCGGGACGTGCGGCCGTCACCAGGCGAATCGCATTGGCTGCTACCGAAACGCCGACCTTCGCCCTTCCATGTTCGAATGCACATCGATCAACACCGTCTCTCCCTCGGCGTTGAGCCGCTGTGCGGACCGGAGCGCCGGCGCCATCTCGTCCACCTCGGTGACCGTGATGCCGACCGCGCCCAGGCCTTCGGCGAGCTTCGCGTAATCGCCCTGCATCTTCGAGACGCCGTATTCCTCGCGGGCGGTCGGGAAGAACCCGTCCGGATAGGTCGCCATGCCCTCGTTGTGCAGCAGCACGGTCGTGATGGGCAGGCCGGCGCGCGCCGACGTCTCGATGTCGAGGCCCGACATGCCGAAGGCGCCGTCGCCCATCAGGTTCAGGCAGAAACGTTCCGGGTGCGCGAGCTTGGCGCCGATCATGAGCGGAATGCCGAAGCCCAGGTGCGTGGTCTTGCCCCAGCCGATGTAGCTGTGCGGCGTCGTCGCCGTGTAGAACGGCACCATGGAGTCCCGTGGCGCGCCGGCATCGTGCGTGACCATGCTGTTCTCCCGGTCGAGCACGGTGTCGATCTCGTGGATCACCCGGTAAGTGTTGAGGGGCGTCTCGTTGGAGTGCAGGAGCGGGTTCCACGTCTCGAGCCACTCGGTGCGGAGCGCCGCGATCTCCGCCTTGACCTGCGCGGCGTCGCCCACGCCACCTTCCCCGACGCGCGCCTTCACCTCCTCGATCAGCGCAGCGATCGTGAGTTTCGCATCGCCCGGCAAGGCGAGGTCCACGGACTCGTTCTTGTTGATCTCGTCCGGATTGTTGGTGTTCTGGATGAGCGTCTTGTCCGGCCGGATGCGCTGTCCATACGGGGTCCGCGTGAGGCTGGTCCCGAGGCACAGCATGACGTCGCACTCGGACAGCCAGCGATACGCGGCAAGCGTCGTCATCCCGCTGCCCGCCCCGAGCGCCAGCGGGTGCGTTTCGTTCATGGCGGACTTGCCCGGCATCGTGCAGAACACCGGCACGCCGGTGAGTTCCGCCAGCGTTCGGAGCTCGTCCGTCGCCCCCGCGGCGAGCACGCCCGCCCCACCCCAGATGAGCGGCTTCTTCGCGCCGAGGAGCAGTGCGGCGGCATCGGCCAGGTCGCCCGCCGCCGGCCTCTGCACCACCGGCTTCGGCGACACGTAGGTAAGGCCCCGCTCCGGCACTTCCTCGTTGCACACGTCCGCGATCAGCTCGACGACCACGGGACCCGGCGCCCCGTTCTTCAACGCGTGGAACGCACGGCGCATCACGTCGCCCACCTGGCCGGGTTCGTAGATCGCTTCGACGTGTTTGGCGATCCCGCCGTAGTTGGCCGCCGCCGAGAAGTTGGGCCGCACGGAGATCTGGTTGCGCCGCACGCCACCGGGGAGCACGAGGATCGGGATGTTGTCCGCGTACGCCTGCGCAATGCCGCCCATGGCGTTCTCGGCGCCGGCCTGGGACTGCACCGCGACCACGCCAAACCGCTGCCGGTCGCTCGTCCGGCTGAAGCCGTCGGCGGCCATGACGGCGCCGCGCTCGTGGCGGAACATGATCGGGCGAATCCCCGCCTTCGCCGCGGTCTCGATCAACGGGTTGGTCGGGAAACACGTCATCGACTCGACGCCTTCCTGCTTGAGAATACTCGTGATGTAGTCGATGCCGTTCATACCCTGGCCTCCTTCGCCAAGCCGCCGAGCGATCCCATTGTCCACGAAGCGGTGCAGTCTGCACAGCGGCGCGAGGGCTCCCGGCGCCCCGACGGCGACGGAAACACCGGCGCGGTGCGTATACTCGACCGTCATGAAGGCCCGGCTTGTCCTCGTCTGCGTCATCGTCCTGGCGGTACTGGGTGGGCTGTCCCTGTACGCCCTCGCGCCGGCCGAAGAACGCCTGGAATACCGCTTCGGTACCGTCGAGTCCGGCGACATCGAGAGCGTCGTGGCGTCCTCCGGCACGCTGCGCGCCCTCAACACCGTCATCGTCGGCTCGCAGCTTTCCGGGCAGGTCGCCGAACTGCATGCGGACTTCAACGACAGCGTGACGGCCGGCGATCTCATCGCGCGCATCGACCCGCGTACGTTCCAGGCGCGCGTCCAGCAGAACCGTGCAGACGTCGCGATGGGCATGGCCAACATCGAGAGCCGCAGGGCCGAACTCGTGCGCGCCGGGGCGACGCTCGGCCAGGCCCGGCGCGAACTCGAACGGCGCAGGACATTGATGGCGAACGGACACGTATCCGCCTCCGAACTCGACCGCGACGTGACGCTCGTCGAGACCTCCGGGGCCCAGGTGGCCATCGCGCGCGCCGCCATCACGAACGCCGACGCCAATCTCGAACAGCGCAAGGCGGCCCTCGCGCAGGCGGAACTCGACCTCGAACGCACCTACATCCGCTCTCCCGTGTCAGGTACCGTGATCAATCGCCAGATCGAGATCGGCCAGACGGTCGCTGCCACGTTCGCGGCGCCCGTCCTGTTCGAGATCGGCCAGGACCTGCACCGGATGCAGGTGGAAGCGAGCGTGGACGAAGCGGACATCGGGCGCATCCGCGAGGGCATGCCCTGTCGTTTCACCGTGGACGCCTATCCCGACCGGCAGTTCCTCGGCCGCATCGAGCAGGTCAGGAAGGCGCCCGACCTGCTGCAGAACGTCGTGACCTACAAGGTCATCGTCACCGCGGACAACGACGACCTCGCGCTCCTCCCCGGCATGACGGCCAACGTCGAGATGATCCTCGGCAGCAAGTCCGACGTGCTCAAGGTGCCCAACGCGGCGCTCCGCTTCGCCCCCCGGGGTACGCGCGCCGAAGAGTCCGCGGCCGGCCAGACAGCCGGTGTTCCGATGCCAGGCGGCGGTTTTCGGCCCGGGGGGACTGGTCCCGGACCGGGCGGCTTCGGTCCCGGCGGACGCGGCGGCGGCACGCTTGCGGCCGTGCGGGAACAGTTCGACCTGACGCCCGGGCAGTCTGCGCGTCTCGACGAGATCGCGGACCACCAGCGCGCCGCGATGCGCGATGCGTTCCAGGGGGCCGACGGGGAGCGCGAAGTCATGCGCGCGCGCATGCAGTCGGTGCGCGCCGGACTGCGCGACGAACTCGCCTCGGTCCTGGCGCCGGGCCAGTTGCGCGCATTCGACGCCCTGCAGTCAGGGCGGGCCGAGCGGCGGCGCGCCACGGTGTGGATGCTCGACGACGACGGTGAACCGGCCTCGCGACGCGTTGTGGTCGGCCTCGCGGACGACGCGGCCACCGAAGTGATCGAGGGCCTGCGCGAGGGAGAGCGGGTCATCGTGCGCGCCACCCGCCGGCCCGGGTGACGGCCATGCTCGCCTGCGAGAACCTGCACAAGGACTACGTGATCGGCAACGAGATCGTCTGCGCGCTGGACGGCATCTCGGTGCGCATCGAGCGCGGCGAGTTCGTCTCTGTCATGGGTCCCTCGGGGTCCGGCAAGTCCACCTTCATGAACATGGTCGGCTGCCTCGACACGCCGACCGGCGGCCGCATCTTCGTCGACGGCGAGCCGGTTTCCGAAATGAGTCGCGACGCACTCGCCGAAGTGCGCAACCGCAAGATCGGCTTCGTGTTCCAGCAGTTCAACCTGCTCGGCCGCACCACCGCCCTCGACAACGTCGCGCTGCCGCTGCTCTATGCCGGCGTCGCCCGTCCCGAACGCCGGGCACGGGCCGCAGCCGCGCTCGACCGCGTCGGCCTCGCCGACCGCATGGGACACGTGCCGGCGCAACTCTCCGGCGGGCAGCAGCAGCGCGTC
Organism: Candidatus Azotimanducaceae bacterium; assembly: GCA_965248075.1. Taxonomy (GTDB): domain Bacteria; phylum Pseudomonadota; class Gammaproteobacteria; order Pseudomonadales; family Azotimanducaceae; genus VXNE01. Next base: position 830,581 of record CBDFIL010000003.1, read on the forward strand.
GCCATCGCCCGCGCGCTGGTCAACGCTCCGGTGGTGCTGCTGGCCGACGAACCGACCGGCGCCCTCGACAGTGCCACCGGCGTCGAGATCATGGAACTCTTCCAGGAACTGAACGAGGCCGGCATCACCGTCCTCGTGGTCACCCACGAAGCCGAGGTGGCCGCTTACGCGCGGCGCGTTCTACGCTTTCGCGACGGTCACGTGGTCGCGGACGAAACCCCATCCACCCGGATGACGGCGTAACCATGCCGCTCCTCGAACTGTTTCGCGTCGCGTTCGAGGCGCTGCGCGTCAACCTGATGCGGAGCATCCTCACCATGCTCGGCATCATCATCGGCGTGGCCGCGGTGATCGCCATGGTCACCGTGGGCGCCGGCGCCCAGGCCGAGGTCGACCGGCAGATCAGTTCTCTCGGCAGCAACCTGTTCATTGTGATGTCGGGCGCCCGCCGCCGCGGGGGCGTGCGTTCGGCCACCGGCGCCGAGCTGACGCTCACCGAGGCCGACGCACGGGCAATGAAGGCAGAGATTCCCGAAATCGTCGCCGCGGCGCCCACCATGCGCGGCGGAGCACAGGTGGTCGTGGGCAATACCAACTGGTCGACCACGGTGCAGGGCGTCGACAACGAGTACCTCGTGGCGCGGGGCTGGCAAATCGAAGAAGGCCGGGACCTGGAGGCGCAGGAAATCCGTACGGGCGCCAAGGTCGCCATCCTCGGTGCGACCGTCGCGACGGAGCTCTTCGGCGCAGGCAATGCGATCGGCCAGACCGTGCGGGTCAAGAACGTGCCGTTCGAGGTGGTCGGCACCCTGGTCGCGAAGGGACAGAGCAGCATGGGATCGGACCAGGACGACATCGTCATGATGCCCCTGCAGGCGGCGCGCGGGCGCGTGCTAGGCCGGCTCGGTCACCGCTCCGACAGCGTCTCGGTGATCTTCGTCTCCGTCGCCGAAGCCTGGATGATGGACGACGTCGAGGCCCAGATCGGCTCGGTGATGCGCCAGCGACACCGCGTCACCGGCGACAAGGAGGACAGCTTCACCATCCGCAACATGTCGGAAATCGTGGAGACCCGGGCCGAGGCGCGGCAGGTCTTCAACTTGCTCCTCGCGGCCGTCGCCTCGGTGTCGCTGGTGGTCGGCGGCATCGGCATCATGAACATCATGCTCGTCTCCGTGACCGAGCGGACGCGGGAGATCGGCCTGCGCATGGCCGTCGGGGCCAAGGGGCGCGACATCCTGCTGCAGTTCCTGGTGGAAGCCGTGGCCCTGTGCCTGGCCGGCGGCTTCCTCGGCATCCTGATCGCCCTCGTGCTAACGTTCGGCATCGGCTGGATCGCGGAGTGGCCCATGCTGCTGCAGTGGCCCGTCGTCGTCATGGCGCTCGGTTTCTCGGGCGCGATCGGCATCTTCTTCGGGTTCTATCCGGCCCGAAAGGCCGCCGCGAAGGACCCCATCGAGGCGTTGCGCACGGAGTGAGCATGGCAGCCGTCACCGACGAACTGATCGAACTGCGCGATCTGCGCTTCCACTTCCGCGATTGGACACCCGCGCGCTCCGACGCACAGGATCTGGTCCTGCTCCACGGCTACACGGGCCACGTCCGCTCGTGGGACGCCTTCGCCGAAGCCATGTCTTCCGACTACCGCGTGCTCGCCCTCGACCAGCGCGGTCACGGCGAGACGGGGTGGGCGGCGCCAGACCGGTACGGCACGTTCGAGATGGTCGCGGACCTCGATGCGTTCGTCGCCGCACTTGGGCTCGATCGCTTCGTCCTCCTCGGCCTCTCCATGGGCGGCATCGTCGCCATCGAGTACGCGGGCCGGCGCCCCTCCGCTCTGGAACGCCTGGTCGTCGTCGACATCGCCCCCGAGATCGCCACGGCAGGTATGCGCAACATCGGCCAGAGCGTCGCGCGCAGCGACGTGTTCTGTTCCGTCGAAGAGGCCTTCGCCCGGGCCCGGGAAGACAACCCCATACCGCCCGAGGCGCATCACTTCCACCGCGTCCGGAACTCGCTGATGCGCACCGGGGACGGCCGCTGGACGTACCGTTACGACCGGGCGTTGCGCGATCCCGACAACGCCCGACCGCGTCCCTCGGTCGAGGAAGGCTGGCGCTCCGTCGCCGCCATCGACGTACCGACCCTGTTGATCCGGGGCGAGGACAGCAACATCCTGGACCGCGAGGTGGCCGATCGCATGGTCCGCGACATCCCCGACTGTCGATTCGTGGAAGTGCCGGGGTCCGGACACTCCGTACCCCTCGACAAGCCCGACGCGTTCCTTGCGGCGGTGCGCACGCTGCTCTGATGTTCCGTTCCCTGGTGTGCCGGGTCACACTGGTCCCGATCGCGTTGCTCGCGGCCGCGGGATGTCAGACGACGCTCGAGGAACCGCCGCCCGTGTCGTTTGACCTCTCCGGGGTCTGGCAACTCAACACCGACGAAAGCGACGCCGCCCCGGATCTCGAGGAAATCCGCCGCCTCGAGGACCGCGACGTCCTGCGTGGCCGGCAACGGGACGCGGAGGCATCGAGTATCTTCGTGACCGAGGACTTTCCCGTGCTCGACACGTCACGCATGACGATCGAGCAGGACGCCCACTCCATGGGCATCCAGTACGCCAACGGCACCTACCGCGACGTTTCCTGGGGCGAGCGCGAACGCGGCTTCTGGGTGATTCGCGCCGGCTGGCACGAAGGCGCCCTCATCATCGACTCGCGCCGCAACCTGACGCGCGGCCGCGAAACGATGCGCCTCGAACGCGGCGGCCGGCGCCTGCGCGTCGTGGTGGCCGTCGAGACCGGCGGCCGGGACGTCAACGCCGTGCGGGTGTTCGACCGACGGTGATCCATGGCCGCTCCTCTGCAGGAACGCCGGCGCGCTCGGTCGGACTTGCCTCGAAACCTCCAATTCCCGGCCGGACTACGGAGGGGACATTTCTGAATTGGAGAGAAGGGGGCATTTCGACTTTGTGACGACGATGGAGATGCCCTTGACAAGAATCACTGTGGCCACGAGCATCGTGGCTCACGTGCGGTTTCGGGCCAAATGCCCTGGAGTTCCCTGTGCGGAAGGTTGAGATCGTCACCCTTACGAAAAGAGCTCGCGAAGTACTGGACGAGGCAGAAGAGTGCGAAAAGGAGGCAGCGCGGGTCGCCTCTGACGACCCACAGCGACAGCAAGAACTCCTGACAGAAGCGCGGGTATACAGGTTGACCGCGGATGAGTTGGCCTCTGTGGCGCTGGAATTCGCCCAGCAGTGACCTCGTCGCCCGTACCAAAGGACGCCAACCGAGCGGAAGTCCTCGCCAAAATACAGCAAGCGAACAAAACCACACGTGACAAGACGCGCCTCCGCCAGACCTACGACCGCTCCATCATCGGGATATCGGTCGTCCTGGCCTTCCTGTTTGCGATAGGGGCCCTTTTCGCACACGTCTTGGTCGCGGACCATTGGCAGGACAAGGCCGAGTTCCTGGCCACTACGCTGGGGTCCGTTCTCCTCCCAGTCGTAACGCTGGTCCTCGGCTATTACTTCGGCACGGAGAAGGCGGCGCAGTCGGATTGACTGTTCGGCCAGGCCCGTCCGTCCGGACCAGGGCGCTAACAGCGTGTCGGACTTTGGGTCCTCCGCACCGCTTGGACGACGCACCAGCATTTGGTCCCACGGGAGTTTCGCGCCAGCGAAACTCCCAACGCGAACAAAGTTCGCGCGCTAGCCGGAATGCCCGATCGGCGCTGCCTCAGAGGGTGAACCCTGCGGGCGCGCACAACCACTGCCGACCTGTCTTGCCAGACCACCGCGGCGGCGGATAGTGCCTGCGTCCCCGCCTGGCCGCGTCAACCGCCATGTGCCGGCGCCCCGTACCAGATCGGCGACGACCAGGCGCGCTCCTGGATCGTTGCCGCGATCCCGGGCCGTGGCTGGAACCCCTCCTGTACCGCCTGCCACGTGGTCCATCGGCAGGTGGGATTCTCCAGCACGCGCACGTAGTACGCCGCGTCGCCGTCGTCCGGGTCGAAGTCCGGGTCCACCCACACGGTCTTCAGCTCGGTCGCGCCGACATCCTCCGGAATGGAACAGTCGCTCAGGTCCACCGTCGCGCCATTGTCCGGACAGCGGTGTGTCTCGGGGTCTACCGCCAGGTCGTCCGAGCAGGCGACATCGTAGACGCGCTCGTTCGTCTGCTTGCGATAGCCCGCGTCATACCACGCCTTCACGATCTGGACGCGCTGCAAGGGAGCCCCGTGCACATCGCGCTGCGCCCACACCAGGAACTGCGGCGGGGAGGCGTCGCCGGCAACGAGATCGCCGCCCATGGGAACGCCGCGAACGTAAGCCTGCGCGGTCAGGTCCGCCGCATCGAGGTCGAGTTCGGCAAGGTCGAACCCGCCGAAGAACCGCACGCGTATCCGGTTGCCGGACGTGCCATACGTTTCCTTGCGGCGGAAGGCGGCGAAGATCGCTTCGCGCGTGTTCTCCTCGGCCCAGACCGCGGCCATTCCCGACGCGCTGAACTGTGCACCGCGTATCCCCAGATAGGTGCCCTGTTCCTCGTCGAGCAGGCCGGCCCACTCCTGCGCCTGCGGGGAGAGCCCGGCGATGTAGTCGAGGCGTTCCCCGGACGCGGGCACGGCGGCGCGGTTCTCGGGCGTACCGGAAGTGGGAGCCGAGCCAAAGTAGTTCGACTCGTCGAAGGACGGGGCGCCGTTGTGCGTATCGGTCGCCGCGACGAAACCCATCTTGAACGGGTTACCGCGTCCTTCCTGTTCGAGCGCGATGCCGTTCGCGAGCGCCTCGCGCACGTAGCTGCCGTGCGGGTCGCTCCACTGCGAGATCTTGCCCTTGCGCGTGTTGAGGATCTCGAAGTCGGCCCATTCGTCGTCCGGCGACAGGCGCGGATGCGTCTCGGATGTGCCCTTCACCTGCGTGATCTCGACCAGCGGTTCGTTGCGCATCCGCATCGCCGCGAACTCCGTATCGACCGCCCGACCGTCGGTGTACTTCAGGCGAAACACCTGTCCGTTGGACTGGTTCGTGTTGTGCGGAATGGCCAGGCTGTCGACGCCCTGGGCACGCAGCCGGTCCATCCACCCCCACAACTTCTCAGGATCGTTCGAGTCGATCAGGGAGAACGGCCTGATCGGCGCCCTGGACGACTCGAAAATGACGTTGCGGTGATAGGCCGAGGACTCCGGCCGGTCGGTGGACGCGGTCCATTCGTAGGCAATGAAGGCCGTGAAGTTGCCCGGGTCGTTGTGTCGTTCGGCCGCCATGACGGAGTCGTGCCAAGCGTCCCGGTGCGCGTCGTAGTCGAACGCCGCAAGCGCCATCGCAGGGTTGTTGGTGCGCCACGCATTGAACCGCACGAGCGCATCGGCCGGCGCAGCACGGAAGGCGCCCATGTTCTCCCGGAAGAGCACCGAACGCTCCTGGGCCGCCCAGTGCCGGTTGTTCTCCGGCAACGCGTTGACGTTGTGAAACGGGGCCGCGCCGGGCAGCTGCCCCACCCCGGTCGTCGGGTCCGCCCACTCGGCGATGACGCCCAGGAAGACGCCATGGTCGGTGACCGCGTAGAAGTCGAGGGGCTCCCGCAGCGCCATCTCGACGCCGAAGGAGTTGGTGAGCGTCTCGCCCTTCGCGTACCGGTAGCTCTCGTCCGGCGACACCTCCGTACCGAGCAGATACGCATCCATGGAGTAGCGCGTGTGCACGTGGAGGTCACCGAAATAGACATTGCGCTCCGCGTTGTAGCCCGGCGTCGGAGCGCTGTCCGTCGGCTCCGCGCCAAATTCCTGGAGCTGCACCGAGTCGTCCGAACACCCGGCAAGAATCCACAGCAGCCCCGGCAACCCCATCCATCGCAGTCGCATCGCAATCCCCTCCGATAGCGCACTCTCGTGTCGCTCAAAGGTAACACGCGTCTGTCGACCCTCGTAACCAGCACACTACGGACAGGTCGCCAGGCAAACGGCACGGGGGCGCACCGGCATTGGCAACTGCCCGGACGTCCCTGTTCGCACCGGACGGAAGAACATCGCTAACATGGGTCCGTTGCGCCTTTACGTTTCGTCCCCACGAGGCAGGAGACCCCCTTGGCACTACACCGGCTGCAGGAAATGTCCGTGGGAGCGCCCGACCCGGCGCAACTCGACGACTTCTACCGCGAGATCGGCCTCGTCGGCGGGAATCGCCGTTGGGGGACCGCCGACCGGCCCGACCAGATCCGATTGAGCGAGGCTCCCTACCGGCAACTGCGCGCGCTGCGCATCCTGTGTGAAGACGAAGCCGACCTCGCGGGCGCGGCGGCCCGCCTCGACGGGCTCGGCGTCGCCTACGACCTTCGGAACGGGCAATTGACCGTCCGGGATCCGGTCAACGAGTGGACCTACGTCGTGGAACCCGGCGCGGTGGCCGACGTGCCGCTGCAGCCGAAACGCGTCATGAACTTCCCGGGCGAGCGCAACCGTCTTGGCAAGCGCGCCGAAGTGATCCTCGAGGAGAAACCCCGCGTGCCGCGCCGCCTCGGTCACGTGGTGGTCGGTTCGCCCGAACCGCACAAGACCGCCGCGCTCTGCGAGGCCATCGGCTTTCGCGTGTCCGACAGGATCGGGGGCGGTTTCGCCACGTTCCTGCGCTGCTCGCACGATCACCACAACTTCCTGGTGACGCCCGGACCGGTGCCCTACCTGAACCACTACGCGATAGAACACGACGACTTCGACTCCGTGTTCCGCGCGGCGACCCGATACCTGCTCGACAACGGTCAGGAGAACCAGATCGCCGGGCCTGGCCGGCACCAGATCGGCGGCAACATCTTCTGGTACCTGCGGGACCCGAGCGGCACGTTCTTCGAGTTCTTCGCGGACATGGACCAGATTGCGGACGACGACGCCTGGACGATCAGGGAGGACTGGAATCCCATGGACTCCTGGTCCGTCTGGGGCGAGAAGCAGCAGCCGGAAGTGTTCTTCCGTCCGGTCGACATGGAGGCCGTCATCGAGGGCTGGAACCGGGCGCACTGAACCGATGAGCCGAACGATCGACACGCTGATCGCGGAAATCCACGACCACCACGAGATACTGGATGCGACCGCGGCCGAAGCGGACCGCCTCGGCACAGCGCCGGACGCACTGGTGGCTCTCATGCGCGAACTCCGCGTGCCCATGGTGAAGGCGCCCGTTGACGCCGGCGGGGACGGCCTGACCCTCGCAGAGCAGTTGCGCTACTTCGCCGCGCTCGCCTACGAGAACGCCACCGCCGGCTGGACCGGCTTCAACCATGCGGGGGCCGCGAGCATCGCGGCCGCCAAGCTGCCCGAGGCCGGGTTCCGGGAAGTGTTCGCCGCGAACCCCGCCCCGTTCTTCGCCGCGGTATCGGCTCCCACCGGTCGCTTCCGCAACACGGCCGGCGGGCTCGTCGTGAACGGCGTCTGGAAGTTTGCGAGCGGCTGCATGCACGCGGACTGGGCGCTGGTCACCGCCGTCGGCGAGGAGGACTCGCCCGGCCTCCGCCCGGTGGTCATACCCATGCGCGACATCCGCCGGCAGGGCGAGTGGAACGTGATGGCGCTCAAGGGCACCGCCAGCATCGACCTCGCGTGCGAAGACGTGCACGTGCCCGCCGACCGCGTGATCAATCCCATGCAGCCGCCGTTGCGCGGCGGTCCGGAGTTCGGCCTGAGTTTTTTCGTCTACGTGGCCGGAGAGAACCTCGGCTTCACCCTGGGCGTCGCGGAGCGGTTTCTCGCCGAGGCCAGGGCCCACGCGCGCACGAAATCCCGCGGTTTCAGCAGCACGCTGAGCAGGCGCGAGGCGTTCGCCTACGAGATCGGCAAGGCGCAGACCCAGTTGGCGAGCGTGCGCGCGCTCGGCATCGCGACGCTGGAAGAAGCCTGGGAGCTGTGCCAGGCGAACGGCCAACTCACCGCGTCGCAGGAGAACAAGGTTACGGCCACGACCGCTTACGGTACGAGCCTCTGTGCCGAAGTGGTCTCGCACCTCTTCCACTTCCTCGGCGCCACGGCGATCTTCGACGACAGCATCCTGCAACGCTGCTTCCGGGACGTGCACGGCTCCGCGCAACATCTCGTGGCGTCGAACGAGGCGTACGATCGCTACGGCGGGGACCTGCTGGGCGACGGCTGAACGTGGACCGGCCCTGGGGCGCTACGGGGCGGCGTACCAGATCGGTGAGGACCACGCGCGTTCCTGGATCGTGACGGCCAGGCCAGACCGCGGCTGTACGCCGTTGCGCACCGCGTCCCACGTGCTCCACCGGCAGGTCGGGTTCTCCAGGACCCGGACGTAGTAGAAGGCATCGCCATCGGCAGGATCGAAGTCGGGGTCCGTCCACAGGGCTTTCAGTTCCGTCGCACCGAGGTCTTCCGGAATGGAGCAGTCCGCGAGGTCCACGCGCGCTCCGTTGTCCGGGCAGCGGTGCGTCTCGGGATCGACGGCGAGGCCGTCGGAGCAGGCGACGTCGTAGACCCGCTCGTTGGTCTGCTTGCGGAACCCGGTGTCATACCAGCCCTTGACGATCTGCACGCGCTGCAAGGGGGCGCCATGGACATCGCGCTGAGCCCATACCAGGAACCCCGGGGCGGACCCGTCGGTCGCGACGAGGTCGCCGCCCATGGCCACGCCACCCGCGTACGCCGCCTCGAGGAGGTCCTCCCCCTCGATGTCGAGCGCCCCGTAATCGAACCCGCCGAAGAACCGGAGCCGGATGCGGTTGCCCGACGTGCCGTAGGTCTCCTTGCGCCGGAACGCCGCGAAGATCGACTCCCGGGTGTTCTCCTCCGCCCACGCCGCCGCGAGTCCGGACGCTCCCCGCTGCGCGTCCCGCATACCGAAGTACGTGCCCTGTTCCTCGTCAGAGGTGTTCACCCACGGCTGGACCTCCGGCGGCAGGGTCGCCAGGTAGTCGAGACGCTCGCGGGAGACCGGAACGGACGACCGGTTTTCCGCCGTCCCGAAGAACGGCGACGATGCGAAGTAGGCCGACTCGTCGAACGACGATGCGCCGTTGTGCGTGTCGCTCGAACCGATGAACCCGAACTGGAAGGGATTGCCCCGGCCCTCCTGCGCCAGTGCGATGCCGTTTCTGAGCGCGTCGCGCACGTAGCTGCCCCGGGGCTCGCTCCACTGCGTCGTCTTGCCCTTGCGCGAGTTCAGTATTTCGAAGTCCGCCCACTCGTCGTCGGGCGAAAGGCGTGGATGCGTCTCGGACGTGCCCTTCACCTGCGTGATCTCGACGAGCGGTTCGTTGCGCATCCGCAGCGCCGAGAAGTCGGTGTCGATCGCCCGCCCGTCGGAGTAGCGCAGGCGGAACGCCTGGCCGTTCGACCCGTTGGAGTTGTGCGGAATGGCGAGGCTCTCGACGCCCTGGGCGCGCAGCCGGTCCATCCACTTCCAGAGGTCTTCCGGCTCATGGGAGTCGATCGCCGTGAACGGCCGCGCCGGGGCGCGGGAGGAGGCGAATACCACGTTGCGGTGGTACGCCGCGGATTCCGGCTGGGGCGTCGATGCGGTCCACTCGTAGGCGATGAACGCCGTGAAGTTGCCCGGGTCGTTGTGGCGTTGCGCAGCCGCGACGATGTCTGCCCAGGCCGAGCGGTGCGCGTCATCGTCGAAGGCGGCGAGTTCGCGCGCCGGATGGTTCGTGCGCCACGCCTGGAACCGCTCCCAGGCACTCGCGGGAAGCGACCTGATGCGTCCCGCGGTCCCGCGGAACGCCATGTTGCGGGACTGCAGGGACCAGTACTCGAGGTTCTCCGGCCGGTTGATGTCGTGGAAGGCCTCGGCGCCCGGCAACTGACCGGTCCTGCTCTGCGGGTCCGCCCACTCGGCCACGACACCCAGGAAGATGCCGTGGTCGGTGACTCCGAGGAAGTCGAGAGGCTCGCGCAGCCGCATCTCGTGACCGAAGGGACTGGTCAGGGTCTCGCCCCGGGCGTAGCGATAGCTCTCGTCCGGCGACACCAGCGTACCGAAACTGTACGCATCCATGGAGTGGCGGCTGTGGACGTGCAGGTCGCCGAAGTACACGTTGCGCTGCGCGTTGTACCCGGCCGTCAGTCCGCGCTCGACCGGCGGCTCGACCCCATGGTCCTCGACACGCACCGCGTCGTCCGTGCAGCCCGCCAGACCCAGAACCAGTCCCAGCACCAGAGTTGATCGCGCTTGCATCGAATGTCCTCCCCACCCACCGTGCGCGCAAAGTTATCACGCACGCGGCACGACGCGCTCGGACCACCCCTCGCGACCGCCGCTCGCCGGAACGGTCGTCGATCGGGAAACGCGGCTCTTCAACCTCCCGCGGTTGTCCCGTTCCAGCGAGTCGGCTAGCATCAAGCGCTCCCGACCCGACCGACCCCTTGGAGGTGTTTTACGCGATGAGCGAAGCGGCAGTGGACCTGATGCAGGAGCGCGAACCGACGTCGCGCGAGATCGTGTTCGCGGAGATCCGCAGGCTCGGACTCGAGAAGCACGTCGTCGAGATCGAGGAACAGGGGTTCTCCATCGTCGAGAACGCCGTCCCCATGGACCAGGTCGAGCGCATGCGCGAGGTGATCCTCGCCCAGGTCGCCGACAAGACCGGAAAGAAGCCGGACCTGCACAACTGGGACGGCGGTACGCTCCGGGAAGGCTGCTACCTCCTGTACGAAGACCCGGTCTTCGAGAAGCTCGCGCAGAACGAGTACACGGTCGCGCTGATGCGATACCTGCTCGGCCGCAGCATGGTGCTCTCGACCATCTATTCCCACGTACGCGCCAAGGGCGATCCGCCGCTTCCGCTGCACACCGACCAGTGGACGCTGCAGCTCTCGAACCCCGTCTCGATCGCCGTTGCCAACTACGCGCTGGTCGACTACGCGCGCGACATCGGCGCCTTCGCCGTGGTGCCCGGCAGCAACCAGCTGCTGCGCCGCCCGGTGTCCGAAGACGAGATGAACGTCTACAAGAACCCGGACTGCATCCCTCTGGAGATGAAGGCCGGCTCGGTCGTCGTGACCGCCGGGTGCACCTGGCACGGCGCCTACGAGCGCAAGGTGCCGGGACTGCGCGTCAACGCAGCCGTGGCCTACTGCCGCTCCTACATTCGCACCCAGGAACTCATCCGGGAAGGTGTGACCCAGGAGATGCTCGACCGCAACCCACCCGAGTTCGCGGATCTGCTCGGCGTCAACAACTTCCTCGGCTTCGGGCGCGAGGGACCGGACTTCAGCAAGGCCAGGCTGACACTGGGACGGTACGACTGAAGCCCCTGGAGGTGCCTGCCCCGTGAGCGAAGCAGCAGAGAACCTCGCACCGGAACGCGAACCGACCTCGCGCGAGATCGTATTCGGCGAGATCCGCCGGCTCGGGCTCGAGCAGAACGTCTTCGAACTCGAGGCGCAGGGCTACACGGTCGTTCCGGACGCCGTGCCGATGGACATGGTCAGGCACATGCGCGACGTGATCGTCGCCCAGGTCAGCGACAAGACGGGCAAGCAGCTCGATCTCCACACCTGGGACGGCGGCAAGGTGCGGGAGGGCTGCTACCTGCTCTACGAGGACCCCGTCTTCGAGAAGCTGGCGCAGAACGCGTACACGGTCGCGCTGATGCGATACCTGCTCGGCCGGAGCATGGTGCTCTCGACAATCTATTCCCATGTGCGCACGAAAGGGGGACCGACCCCGCGTTTGCACACCGACCAGTGGACGCTGCAGCTCTCGAATCCGGTGTCGGTCGCGGTGGCCAACTACGCCCTGGTCGACTACGAGCGCGACCTCGGCGCCTTCGCCGTGGTCCCGGGAAGCAACCAGTTGCTGCGCCGGCCAGTGTCCGAGGAAGAGAGCAACGTCTACACGAACCCGGACTGCATCCCCCTCGAGATGAAGGCCGGCTCGGTGGTGGTCTGCGCCGGCAACACGTGGCACGCGGCTTACGACCGAAAGGTGCCGGGACTCCGGGTCAATGCCGCGGTCGTCTACTGCCGCTCCTACATCCGCACCCAGGAACTCATTCGGGAAGGCGTGACCCGGGAGATGCTCGACCGCAACCCGCCCGAGTTCGCGGACCTGCTCGGCGTCAACAACTTCCTCGGCTTCGGGCGCGAGGGCCCCGATTTCGCCAAGGCAAGGCTGGCGTTGGGACGGTACGACTGACGCTGTGGGGCGACCCTTGTGGTCGCCCGCCCCGGGACTGTGGACGAATTCGAATACGGGCCCCCACAAGGGCGGCCCCCACAGCGATATCGGCGCCGCAACAGGCGCCTCAATAGCGCGCCATCACCTGCCTGGCGAAATCCGTCAGCATCTCTTCGGCGAACTCCATGGGCGGCAGCAGGAAGACCTCTTTCAGTCCGGCTCGCTCGCGTTCGCGCAGCATCTCGATGATCTCGTCGGGCTCTCCCACGAGCCCGCCGCTTGCGCGAATCGCCTCGGGCGTCACGAACTGCCGCTCCTCCTCGACGAGAAAGGTACAGTGCCCGAGATGCACCACCTGGCCGGCGCGTTCGCGCGGCAGGTGCTTCGCGGCGATGAAGTCCCGATAGGCCTCCCAGGTCGGGCGCATGTCGTCGCGCACCAGGTCCTCGGTACCGGCCAGTTGCACCGCCTCCCACAGACCGTGCAGCGCGGTTCCGACCATCGAGCCGCAGCGGTCCACCACGCGTTCCGAGTCCAGACGCTCGCCGGGTTTCAGAACACACACACCGGTCAGTGCCGCCGTGTGGAACGTCTCCCGGTCCAGGGTGCGACCGACCGCGGCAGCGCCGTTTTCGACACGTGCGATGTTGCTGCGGAACGCCGCGGGCGCTTCGAGCCCCGCCACCCGACCGTCTCCGTAGGCGCCAGCCACGCGTAGCGCGAGAGGGCCGTTCGCCGCCACGTAGATCGGAATCGGGCTGTCGATGTCGATGAACCGAAGGTCCCGGTGCAGGAACCGGATCAGACGGGTCGCGCCGTTCAGGGTGTACTCCACCTCTTCGCCGCCGAGCAGTTCCCGCACGACCCGCACGTACTCGCGGAACACCGGCGCCTTGATCGGGTCGAATCCCATGACACGCATCGCCGTGTGGCCCGTGCCGATCCCGAGGAACGTCCGCCCCGGAGCGATCCGGTTCACCGTCGCGATGGAGTGTGCCGTGACCGGTGCGATCCGCGTGCCGACGATCGCGACGCCGGTGCCGAGCTGGATCCGCGAGGTCCGTTGCGCGGCGAGGGCAAGCGTCGCATAGCAGTCGGACCAGATCATCTGCGAGTCCGGCACCCAGGCCCGGTCGAAACCGAGCCGCTCGGCGTGCTCGATCAGCTCGATGTTGTCGATGTGCGTGGCGACGCAGAGCCCGAACTGCATCGCTCTTCGCCTCTACGTCAGGGACGCGCCGAGTTGCGCTGCAACTCGAACGCGAACCGCAGGTTCGCGCTCAGTCCCACCAGGACTTGCCGGGCGTCAGCGCCACCTTGGCCAGATCGTACCCTTCCTCCTTGAACGAGTACTGGTAGATGTTCTTGCCCATCAACTCCGCGAAGCGGGGCGGGTTGCTTGCGAGGATCTCCGGCGTGACTTCTTCGCGGTAGCGCTCCTGCGGAACGATGAAGGGCCGCGTGTAGATCGTCACCAGCGTGAGCCTGAGCCCCGGATCCGTGCGCGGATACGATCCGTGCCAGACGCTGCCGCTCCAAACCACCAGCGAACCCGCCGGCGCCTCGATGGCGGTCGGCTGCGCGACCTCGTCGCCCCGCGGGCCGTGTCCCAGCGAGTGGCTGCCCGGCACGAGACAGAGCGCTCCGCCCGACTTCGTGTAGTCCGTCAAGACCCAGGTGCAGTTCAGCAGCAGCGGATACGCCGGATAAGGCGCCGGGACCGCGAGGGCGCCATTGTCGGTGTGCAGCCCGAGTGGCGCGTCTCCCGGACCCTTCACCAGCCCGATGCAGGTGGAGAACATGCAGCTGCGGCCGACGGTGTAGTCCGCGAGCGCAAGCGGCACCGGATTGAGGATGGCTTCCTGGAATACGGGATCCTCGAACAGCAGGAACGTGAACGGCGCCCATGCGCCTGCCCCCTGACCGTCCAGGGCCCCCGTGCGTGCGAGGTCGAGCGCGGTGCCCGTCCGCCGTTCCACCGTCGCGCAAAACGCGTCCCGCAACCGCTCGAGGAACGCCGGCGCCGCGACCTTCTCCGGCGGAATGACGGTGTAGCCGACCGCTTCGAGTTCGGCAACGTGCTTTTCGAGTCCCAGCCGCTGGATCCCTTCCCAGGCGCGCGCGAAATCCGCCTGCGCCTTTCCCGACTCCATGGGCGCGCCACGCAATTCGTCTGCCGGCGTTGCCCGGGAGACCTCCTCCAGAGCCTGTTCGGCCATTGCTTCCTCCCCCCGATCGAAACGTCCTCCGATGCGCCCGAGCTTACACGCTCGTTGCCGCGGGAGCGCGCCCTTCGCATAATGCAGTCGAAGTTGGGGGAGGGAGTGTCAGGTGGCCTACGAGATCAAGCGTTTTCCGTACGACGGCACCGTGGACGCGGACGGCCACATCCTGGAGCCACCCGACCTCTGGGAGAACTACCTCGAAGCGCGATACAAGCCGCGGGCCCTGCGCATCGGTGTGGACGACGCCGGCTTCGAATACCTGGAAATCGACCGCAAGCCCTCGGTACGCACGAACCGGGGCTCGCTCGGCATCATGGGCGCGATGGGCTCGGAAGACATGCGGCCGAGTCCCGAACGCCGCTACGCCGACAACATGCCCTTCGGCTCCTGCAACGCCGCCGAACGCCTGCAGTTGATGGAACGCGAGAACCTCGAGTACTCCCTGCTCTACCCCACCATCGGGCTGCTCTGGGAGACGGAGCTCACGGACCCGGAACTCAGCCTCGCCTACTGTCGGGCCTACAACCGCTGGATCGCGGACTTCTGCCGCGACAGCGGCGGCAAGCTGATCCCGATCGCCCAGCTCACGCTCCTGGACGTGGAGGGGTCCGTCGCGGAACTCGAGCGGGCCGTGAAGGACGGCTGCAAGGGCGCCTGGGTCAACCCGTTCAACCACAACCGCGTGATCCACGGCAGCCCTCTGCACGATCCCCTGTTCGCGAAGTGTTGCGAACTGGACGTTCCCTTCGCGATCCATCCCACGCTCACCCCGCACCGCGCGGCCGAGGGCATCTTCGACTGGCCCACGGAAGGGCGTGGCTGGGGGGAGATGATCTGGCTGCGCTCAATCGTGCAGCAGGCCCTCATTTCCTTCTTCAGCCTCGGTACCCTCGAACGCTTCCCGGAGTTGCGCCTCGGTGTGCTCGAGGCCGGCTCAGGCTGGGCGGGCCCCATGCTCGACCGACTCGACGCCTACGGCGAATCCATGAACGTCAACCGCTTCAGCGCCGCCGAACTGTTCCGCCGCCAGTGCTTCATCTCCGGCGACCCCGACGAAACCATCGCACCGTTCACGATCGAGCACGTCGGCGACGACTGCTTCATGTGGGCCACCGACTACCCGCATCCCGACCATCGACACACCTGGGTGGACGACCTGATCGCCTACGCGAACAAGCTGCCCGAGACGACGCGGGAGAAGGTGCTCGGCGGCAACGTAAAACGCATCTACAAACTGTAGGGGCGACCCTTGTGGTCGCCCGTCCCCGAAGTTGCGGAACCTCGTCGTCAACGCGCAGTTTCGCGCCAGCGAAACTGCAACGCGACCGCAGGTCGCGCCGGGACCGTGCATGAATTCGAGACGGGACACCACAAGGGTGTCCCCTACACTGCCGTTCCCAAGCCGAGCGTGAGGATTTCCGATGAGCGACCAGATCGACATGGAATCATTCGTACAGGACGACAGCGTCCCCTACGCGATGGCCAGCGAGCCGCCGCTGTCGTTTCGCGGCGAGGGTTACGACTACGACCACGAGGTGCTGGTGACGCTGCCGGCCTCCTACCCGGTGGCCCCCGACAGGTCGTACCCCGTGCTCTGGGCCATGGACGGCGTGCTGCAACACATGCTGGTCGCCGGCATCGTCAACATGTACGCGTTCGGCAGGCGCCTGCCGGAGATCATCGTCGTCAGCGTCGGTCACTCGAGCGCGCAGGGCATGCCGGGCTTCCTGAAGCGGGAGTTCGACCTGAACCCGCCCGGTTCGTGGTTCGGCGACGACGCGCTGGCCGAGCGCACGACCACCCAGTTGAACGGCCCCTTCTTCAAGGACCTCGAGCCACGCCTCCGGGGCGACCGCTTCCTGGATTTCCTGGTCGACGAATTACGGCCCGCCATGGCCGAGCGATACCGCATGAACGGCGATCACGCGCTGATGGGCCACTCGTCCGGAGGCTACTTCACGGGCTATGCCCTGCTCGCCCGGCCCGGAGACTTCTCGGGCTACATCATCAGCAGCGGCACCAGCAGGGAGACCATGCAGCTGGAAGAGGAATACGCCGCCTCCCACGAGGACCTGCCGGCGCGCGTCTTCGTCGGCGCCGGCAACGGCGAGCTGAACCTGGCCATGTCGGCGGCGCGCATCGTCAGCCGCACGACCACGCTGGTGGAGAACCTGCGGATGCGCCAGTACCCGTCCCTGGTACTGAAGAGCCAGCTCTACACGGACCGCGATCACTTCAACGTGATACCGCCATTGTTTGCCGACGGACTCGAGCACCTCTACGCTGACGAGGTCGAGAAGCTGACGCAACTTCCGGCATGATGCACTGCCAGGACACGCACGGAGACACGGATGAGCGAGACGAACAGCAGGATCGACAACCTCCTCAAGCAGACCATGATCGGTTTCCTGAGCACGCTGAATCGGGACGGTTCACCCAACACCATGCCGCTCTGGTACGAATGGGACGGACAGAGGATTCTCATGTTCTCCGCAGCCGACACGGCCAAGATCAGGCGCTTGCGCCGCGATCCGAGAGCGGCCCTGTGCATTGCCGAAGGGGTTGGCGTCATGGAAGCCTGGGTCAGCGTGGAAGGCACCGTCGAGTGCATCGACGACCTCCAGCGGACCCGGGATTTCGCCTGTCGACTGGCCGAACGGTATTACGAGCCCGAGCGAGCGAAAGCGACCATCGAAGCCTGGTCGAAGGCCGAAGGCCTCGTGCTGCTAGACTTGAAACCCGGTCGGATCCGGAGCGTCTGGGGGCCGTATGTCCAGGAATAGCCGTTTGATGAGACTTCGACCCACACTCCCGTTTCTCGCCGCCTTGCTCTGCGCCCCCGCCATGGCCCAGCCCGCCGATCCGACCGATCCGTTCCTGCTGTCGGCCGCCGCGCCGATGCGGGAAGCCGGCCTCGACGAGCGTCCGAACGTCCTGCTCATCATGGCGGACGATCTGAACGTCGCGCTCGGCTCCTACCTCGAGTCGACACCCGCTCCGCATTACGCCGGCGTGAAGACCCCGAACCTCGACCGGCTTGCGGCCGAGGGTGTCCGTTTCGACCGCGCCTACGTGCAGAACCCGCTCTGCAGCCCGTCGCGGATATCGCTCCTCAGCGGACTGCGGCCGCCCACGACGGGCATCTACGAAAACTCGACGCCCCCCCGTGACCAGATCGGAGACGCCCTGCGCCTGCTGCCCGAGCACTTCAACGACCACGGCTATTTCACGGCACGGGTGGGCAAGATCGGACACAACAGCCACGAACATGTGGTGACATGGGACGTGTCGAACTTCGCGCTGTCGCGGCAGCCGGCGGTGCGCTTTCACCTGCCGGGATACCTGCCGGGCGTCGACCTGTCGGGGCAGCGCGACAACACCTGGACGGAGGGTTCCGAGCACGGCATGTCGCGCACCGAGGTGCTCGCGCCGCTCGGGCGGTCGGGCGGCCTGCCCCTGTCATGGCGCGCGACGACCGAGTCACCGCGCATGACCCCGGACGGGACCACGGCCACGCGCATCGTCCAGCTCATGGCCCAGAACCGGGACAAGCCGTTCTTCATCGCCGCCGGCTTCCACAAGCCGCACCAGCCATGGGTCGGCCCCGCCGAGTTCTTCGACCAGCACCCGGCCGACGAGGTGCAACTGCCGCAAACGCCTCCGGACGACACCGACGACCTGCCCGCCGCGGCGTTCGAGCCGTTGGCGGACGACCTCGCCCACAGCGAGAGACAGCTCAAGCAGGCCGTCGCTGCGTATCACTCGATGGTCACCATGACCGACTTCTACGTAGGCCAACTGCTGGCGGCCCTCGCGCTCCTCGATCTCGCCGAGTCCACCATCGTCGTGTTCACCAGCGACCACGGCTTTCAGTTGAACGAGCACGGCGGGCTGTGGCGCAAGAGATATCAGTTCGAGGAATCGACGCGCGTGCCCCTCATCGTCCGGCTCCCGGACGGCCGGCAGGCGGGGGAGGTCGCGGCCGAACTCGTGGAGCTGGTCGATCTGTACCCGACACTCGTCGAACTGTCCAACCTGCCGCAACCGGCGCATGCGCTGGAAGGCACCAGCTTCCGGCCGCTGCTCGACGATCCGGACCTGCGGTGGAAATCGGCGGCCTTCTCGGAGTCCATCCTCGAGGGCTTCCACGGCCGCACTCTGCGAACGCCCCGCTACCGGTACACGGAGTGGATGTCGCTGACGGCGCCCGACGACGCACCGCAGCGCGAACTCTACGACCACGAGGACGATCCGTTCGAATACGAGAACCTGGCATCCGACCCGGCCCGCCGCGCCCTCGTCGACGAACTGTCCGAGCGCCTTCGCGCCGGCTGGCAAGCGGCGCTGCCCGAGTCTGCCTGACGCCAATGGGGTCTCTGCGACGGCCGAGACCGGGAGACAGACGTGAAACGCTACTGATCCCCGGCGACCAGCCGCCGCAGAATCTCCGGGAATACGATCCGGAGTGGGGTCGCGCTTTCGTTTCGGGAACGGTCGCCGCGAGTTGCGATCACGCCCGCATGCTGCAGCACGTGCGCGTGCCCGTCCTGTTGACGCATCATTTCCGGGCCGTCGACGACCGGAGCGGTGCGCTGCTCGGTGCCCTTTCCGACGTACAGGCGAATTGCGCATGCGAACTGATCCGCGCGGCCGGGCAATCGGTCGAGTACCTCTCGTTTCCCGGCATGGGACACTCGATGCACGGAGAAGATCCCGAGCTGTTCATCGCCTGGCGCGCCGACAGCATGCCTGACGATGTGTGCGCAGTGGTCGATCGGATCCGCGGGGCTCTCGCGCGCGATGCATGATGCGAGTTTCCACCCCGGGGCTCCGGTGCGCGGACGCGCAGGGAGCGGGAGACCGTAGGGGACGGGCTTGTCCCGTCCCGAATTACCCGCCAAGGCCCGACACGGGCGATGTAGGGGACGCCCTTGTGGCGTCCCGTCTCGATGTCGTGCACGAACCGGACGCGGGCGGGGGAAAGCCCCGCCCTGACGGTTCCGTCATCGGAATTCGTGTACGAGCCAGTCGATCAGGCGGTGCGCCCGTGGCGCAGCAGCAAGCCGGGGGTGGCGCCGGTGCATTCCCCGTCTTCGAAGGTGATCTCGCCGTTGACCACGGTGAGCCGGTAGCCGTCGGCCTTCTGCGACAGGCGCCAGTCCCCGGCCGGGAAATCGTGCAGCCGCTCGGTGGGCAGCAGATTCAGGCCGTCATAGTCATAGACGATCAGATCGGCGGGCGCCCCTTCCCGCAGCACACCACGATCGGTGAAACCGGCGGCCATGGCGGGATAACCGGAGAGCCGCCAATGCGCCTGCTCCAGATCCATGATGCCGTTCTCGCGCACCAGGTACGTGAGGAACTCGGTCGGATAGCGTCCCGTGGTCATGAACTTCATGTGTGCGCCGCCGTCCGAGATGCCCGGCAGGCAGAAAGGCGAGTTCGCCAGCTCGCGCATGGCTTCCATGTCAATCTGCTGGGGCGGGGTGATGAACTGCGTGCGCAGGTCGCCCGCCAGGGCCGTGTCGAGCATGACGTCGATGACGTGCTTGTTCTGCGACTCGGCCACTTCGCCGACGGTCAGCCCTTCGAGGCCGCGCGTCTCCTCCGAGAAACTCTCGCCGATCGTCAGGTCGGGAATGGCATTGGTGAGCGAGCCCAGGGGGCCGGGCCGGTAGCCGTCCCGGAGGGCCTTGCGCAGGTCCGGATCGCGCATCTTGCGCATACGCTCCTCGGGCGTGCCCATGGTCATGTTGCGCCAGGCCGAGATCGTGTCGAACAGGTTCCAGTGGTCGAGCGAGAACTCGTAGTTGTTCTGCGCCGTGACGGTCTGCGCGAAGATGCGGTTGCCGCGCCGGTTGGCCTCGTCGAACCACTTGAGCAGGTCCTTGTAGCGGCCGTGGGTGATGCCGTGCTGGTCCGCCGTCAGCACCACCGCGTTCCAGATCACCGGCCGGCCGCTCACTTCGCAGAGCTGTTCGGTGAGTTCGGGTTCCTCGCCCAGCAACTGGATGATGCCGCGGCCCTTGTCGCGCAACACGCCCGCGAAGGCCAGGAGATCGTCCGGCGACATGGTGTCGGTAATCATGGCCGTGCCGTCGTAGTCGCGCTGGACGGTCTTGAGGCCCAGGCGCTGGGCGGAGAAACCGCAGCCGCCGGCGTCGAGCGCCTCGCCCAGGAGCCAGCACATCTCGGCGCGTTCCGCGTCCGTGGCCGGGCGCTCCTTGGCGGCCTCCTGGCCCATGACGTAGGACATGAGGGGGTTCAGGCCGACGTAGGACAGCATGTTCAGGCCCTTGGGAGTCCGCTCGATGCTGTCGAGAAACTCCGGATAGGTCTCCCAGTCCCACGGCATGCCGGCGGCCATCGTGCTGGCGCGGACTGCCTCGTTGCGCTCCATGGTGAGCATCGCGCGCTCGCGGTGCTCCGGCTTCACGGGGGCGAAGCCGAAGCCGCAGTTGCCGATCACCACCGAGGTGACGCCGTGCCAGCCGGACAGGGTGCAATAAGGATCCCAGAAGACCTGGGAGTCGTAATGCGTGTGCAGATCGACGAAGCCGGGCGCGACGATCAACTCGCGGGCGTCGAATACCCGCGCCGCCTCGCGCTCCGCAATGCGTCCAATGCCGGCGATGCGTCCGTCGGCGATGGCGATGTCGCCGGTGAAACGCGGCGTGCGCGCTCCATCGAGAATGACCCCGCCCTTCAGAAGCAGATCGTACCGGGGCATCGTGCTCCCTCCCTGGGGAAACTGAACCAACCCGTACCGTACACTTGCGTCGCGACGCGACGCAACGTCACCATGGAGAGCGCCGTTTGACGCGGATCGGGCGGCGACGAATAATCGTGATCCGCGCGAAGTGGATGCGTTTGTCGCTTGCGGGCAACGACCAAGAGACGGAGACGATCACATGAGCGAAGCAGAATCGCTGGTAGAGGAGTCGGTAGAGGCGATGCCGGAGCGGATCTTCGAGACCCGCCAACCGTTCGACCTGTCGGACGAGCTCGAGGCACGTGTGCGGGAACTCGACCTCGGCGACACGGTAGAACACGTCAAGGCGAACGGTTACGGCTACGTTCACGATGCCGCGCCGCCCGAGTTCGTCGAGCGTTTGCGCGAGACCATCGTCCGGATCATCGGGGAAGGCGCCGGCGGAAACGGGCTGGAGGGCCGCGGAGCGAACATGCTGCTCCCGAAGGATCCCATCTTCGAAGAAGTGGTGCTCAATCCCAAGCTCCTGACGATCGCCGAGATCCTGTGCGGCAAGGGCGCCATGCTTTCGCAGATGGCGGCAAGCATGAAACCGAAGGCGACCGAACCCGGCGACGGCAAGGGCGGTCTGCACGCCGACCAGAACTGGACGCCGGCGCCCTTCCCCGTGCACAACCAGCTGGTCACCTTCTGCTGGGCGTGCGACGAATTTACCGAAGCGGCCGGGTCGACCAGGGTGGTGCCTCGCTCCCATCTGGAGCGCCGACACCCCAATGCACAGGAGACGGCCGAGGAACCCGGTGTGGTGGCCACGGCGTGTCCGGCCGGTTCGATCGTGTTCTGGGACGGGTCCACCTGGCACAGCGGCGGTGCGCCCAGAACCATTGACGGAGAACGGGTGGTCCTGCACGTCACGTACAGTCGCCTGGCGCTGCGCCCCGTCGAGAGCTACGACTTTCTCGGCGAAGACTGGCTCGAGGGCAAGCCTTACGAGATGCGCGTGATGTTGGGCCGCGAAGATTTCCTGAACACGCCCGAAGGCGGCTTCGCGCATGGCATCAAGCTGCCGCGCGCCATGGACTGGGCCAAGACATAGGCGCCCGCGCGAGCCCGGCGCGGGTGTGTTGGGGACGGGCTTGTCCCGTCCCGTTTCGAATTCGTGCACGGTCCCAGGACGGGCGACGACAAGCGTCGCCCCTTACATGGAAGTCGCGCCAAGGGAACGAAGTGACCGCCGGTGCAACTTCTATGCGAGGACGGCGTGGCTGGGCCGGAGGCGCGCCGGCGCGTAGCGAGCTCGCGAGCGAGTGCCGGACCGGCTATGGGGCGCTACAAGGTCCCGTGGCGAATGCATGCACGGTCTTGGCGCGGGCTTGCAGGGGACGGGCTTGTCCCGTCCCGTGTTCGATGCGCGGAGGTAGCTGATGTTCGGATTCGAGAAGTGGCGCGACGACCTGATCGCGGAACTGAACCAGGGCTCGGAGGTCATGGAAACGGCCAAAGGCCCGATGGAGTACTCCAAGCAGGGTTCCAGCCCGTTCGTGCTGTATGGCCATGGCGGGCCCGGCGGGTACGACCAGGGGCTGCTGCTCGCCGGCAAGCTGAAGGGCGCCTACGGAACGCTATCCGTCTCGCGCCCCGGATACCTGCGCACGCCCCTCTCGACCGGCCGCACGTTCGAGGAACAGGCCGATGCCATGGCGGCGCTGCTCGATGCCCTCGGGATCGACAGGGTGGCGGTCTCCGGCGCGTCCGCAGGCGGGCCGCCGGCCATTCACTTCGCCGCGCGCCACCCGGACCGGATCGTCGCTCTCCTGCTTACCTGTGCGGTGACGACGGTCTACCCGGTCCACGTTCCCGCCTGGGTCAGGGCCACGGTCTTTTCCGATCGCGGCTCGCAACTTCAGACCTGGCTGTTCGATCACCTTCCCCGGCCCATGATCAAGATGATGCTCACGCAATCGAGCACCTTCGATGTGCGGGAACGGGAGTTGGAAGCCGCACGCATCATGAGCGATCCGGCTCGCTACGCATTCGCACGGGGGCTCCAGTACAGCCAGGCGCCCGGAGGCGTGCGCCGTGCGGGACTCGAGAACGACCTGGACCAGTTCGAGCTGATCGACGGCCCGCTGCCGCTTGCGAAGATCCAGTGCCCCACGCTGATCTGTCATGGACGCCGCGACGGCGACGTCGGATACGACCACGCCGAGACGGCGCACCGCCTGATCCCGAACTCGCGACTGCACACCCTGGAGAACGGCGGACACGTCGTGTGGCTCTCCGAGGGGGCCGAAGAGATGCACCGCCTACAGATGGAGTTTCTGAAGGAGCACCTCGGCCAACCCGCGACGGGGGGCGCCGGCTCGGGCGGGTGACGCGTAGGGGACGGGCTTGTCCCGTCCCGTTGCCAGTGCCTCACACGATCTCGACAGGGGCGACGCCGGGCGCCGGAGGTCACCGAACGGAGTGTTCGCGCAGCGTGTCCTCGTCCTTCAGTGTCTGCCGCGCCACCAGCTTGATCATCTGTTCCGCGTCGGGACCGTTCGCCGTCCAGCCCATCGGGTCGTCGACGCCGAGCAGTCGCCGGAAGCGCTCGCTGCGGCGCGCCAGCATCTCGGCGGGCACCGCCCGCTGGTAGCGCTCCCGGATCTTCAGGGCCGGGTGACAGTGGTAGCTCGTGACGTTCAGGCGCAAGCCCTCGGTGAGCTTCGGGAACGCTCCGTGCCAGGTGTTGCCGTGCCACACGATCAGGGACCCCGCGGGCCCCTCCACGGGAACCGCCCGATCCTCGCCCTCGCCCGGCCCGGGAACGCGACCGAGGCGGTGACTGCCCGGGACCATGGCGATGCAGCCGTCTTCCCGGGTGTAGTCGGTCAGGCATAGCGCAGCGTTGCAGACCAGGCTGTGCGAGAACGGCAGCACGCCCTCGGGAGACCCGGGCGAGTCGCTGTGCAGGTAGGTGGCCGGGTCGCCGGGCTGCGCGCTCCGATCCCGCCACTTGACGAACGACACCAGGCTCGACAGCTGGGCCTGACCACGCATGATGTAGTCGATCACGGCGCCGAGGACCGGATTCTCGAGCGATGTCACCCTGCGGCCGCGCGTATGGCGTCCTCGTCGTACCCGGTCTGCCGGGCCATCTGCTTGATCATCAGCTCTTCGTCGGGACCGTTGACGGTCCAGCCCATCGGGTCGTAGGCGCCGAGCAGGCGGCGGAAGCGCTCGCCGCGGCGCGCCAGCATCTCGGGCGGCACGGCCCGCTGGTAGCGCTCCTGGGTCTTCAGGGCCGGGTGGCAGTGGTAGCTAGTCAGGTTGAGGCGCAGGCCCTCCGTGAGCTTCGGGAATGCCCCGTGCCACGTATTGCCGTACCACGCGATCAAGGAACCCGCGGGCCCCTCCACGGGAACCGCCCGCTCCTCCCCCTCGCCGGCGGCGGGAACACGACCGAGGCGGTGGCTGCCCGGGACCATGGCGATGCAGCCGTCTTCCCGGGTGTAGTCGGTCAGGCATAGCGCAACGTTGCAGACCAGGCTGTGCGAGAACGGCAGCACGCCCTCGGGAGACCCGGGCGAGTCGCTGTGCAGGTAGGTGGCCGGGTCGCCGGGCTGCGCGCTCCGATCCCGCCACTTGACGAACGACATCAGGCTCGACAACTGGGCGTGGCCGCGCATGATGTAGTCGATGACCGCGCCGAGCACGGGGTTCTCGAGCCACTCCTCGAAGACCTCGTCCTCGAAGAGCATGTAGTAGAGCAGTTACCGATCGGACTGCGTCGGGTAGGTCTTGTAGGTGCCCACGTCCCCCGAGCGGTCCAGGCCGTGTTCGACGCCGGTGCGCTCGTGGGCGACGCGCAGGACGACGTCTCGCACCCGTTCGACGAACTCGGGCGGCGCGACCCGCTCGGGCGGGATGACGGTATAGCCATAGTGATCGAGTTCGGCGACGTAGCGCTCGAGCCCGAGGTCGCGAATGGGTGCGAACGCCGCGTCGAGCGGGTTCGGGGCGTCGTCGGGAACGGCAAGGGTTGCGGGTTCGGCCATGTCCATTCCTCCTTCAAGACTGTCGGGAGTGTCCTATACTCTGATACCACCGGTGGGGGACGGGCTTGTCCCGTCCCGTTGCCAGCGGCTTGCACAGTCTCGACACGGGCGACCACGAGGGTCGCCCCTACGGACTCCGATCAGACGGAGCACAGGAGCGAAACATGACGAGCGGACGCGTCCGCTGCCGCGCCCTGATCGCGGCCCGAACCATGGCAACTTACCGGCTTCCCGCGATCGTCCTCGCCGCTGTGCTCGCCGGCCCGGGCGCCGCGGCGCAGGGCGAACCCCGCAACGTCCTGTTCATCATCGCCGACGATCTGAACGTCGCGCTTGGCGCCTACGCCGGCTCCACGCCGCGCCGCAACTACGCGACGGCGAAGACCCCCAACCTCGACCGGCTCGCCGCCGAGGGCGTCCGGTTCGATCGCGCCTACGTCCAGAACCCCCTGTGCAATCCGTCGCGTACGTCCTTCCTGAGCGGACTGCGCCCCGCCTCCACGGACGTCCACGACGGCCAGACCTGGCCGCGCCACAGGATCGGCGACATCGCGATGCTGCCCGAGCACTTCGATGCCCACGGCTACTTCACCGCCCGGGTGGGCAAGATCGCCCACAACAGATTCGAGCACGCGGTGAGTTGGGACGTTTCCCGCTACGCCCTGTCGCGCGAGCCCGCAAGGCGCCATCACGGGCCGGGGTACCTGCCGGGCGTCGATCTCTCCAGCGTGCGCGACAACACCTGGACCGAGCGCTCCGAGCACGGCATGTCGCGCGCCGAGGTGCTCGCGCCGCTGGGGCGGCCCACCGGCCTGCCGCTCTCCTGGCGCGCCACCCACGAGTCGCCGAGGATGACCCCTGACGGAACGACGGCCACGCGGATCATCGAACTCCTGGCCGACCAACGCGACGAGCCGTTCTTCATCGCCGCCGGCTTCCACAAGCCGCACCAGCCGTGGGTCGGGCCCGTCGAGTTCTTCGAGCAGCATCCCGTCGACGAGATCGAGTTGCCGCCGGCGCGGGCCGGGGACCTCGACGACGTCCCCGCGGCGGGTTGGGAAATCCGACCGGACGACGCGGCCCACGACGACCGCCAACGGCGGCAGGCGATCGCCGCCTATCACGCCATGGTGACCATGATCGACTCGTACGTCGGCCAGGTGCTCGAAGCGCTGGCCGAACTCGAGCTCGAAGACTCGACGATCGTCGTCTTCACGAGCGATCACGGTTTCCTGTTGAACGAGCACCTCGGGCTCTGGCGCAAGACGCAGCAGTTCGAGGAGTCGACGCGGGTCCCGCTGATCGTTCGCCTGCCTGGCACACCGCACGGGGGACAGGTGGCGGCCGGCTTCGTCGAACTCGTGGACCTCTATCCCACGCTACTCGACCTCTGCGGTCTCCCGGCGCCCGAACACGCCCTGCAGGGCACGAGCTTCCGGCCCGTGCTCGAAGCCCCCGGACGCCCCTGGAAGACCGCGGCTTTCTCGGAGTCCAGACGCGAGGGCTATCACGGGCGCACGATCCGCACGGCAGACTACCGGTACACCGAATGGTCGCGGCTCGACGATGCAGATTCCGTCGAGCGCGAGTTCTACGACATGCAGGCCGATCCCGGCGAGTTCGACAACCTCGCGCGGGACCCGGCCAACGCAGCCGCAGTCAATGCCGCCGCCGCCCGGCTCCGGGCCGGGTGGCGCGGCGCGCTCCCCCAACCCACGACCTGAATCGAGGCAGATGAACAACAAAACGATCGCCCTGCTTGCAACCGCGCTGACGACGGCCACCCTTGCCGGCGAAGGCCCCGAACGGAACGCCTACTTCGGAGACACCCACATCCACACGGCGTTCTCGATGGACGCGTTCATGGCCATGGGCGTGCGTACCACACCCGACGACGCCTATGACTACGCCAAGGGCAAGGCGATCCCGCACACCGACGGGACGATGCTGCGGATTTCCGGCCCGCCGCTCGACTTCCTGATGGTCAGCGACCACGCCGGCTACCTGGGCGTGCACCGGGCGCTTCTGGATCCGACAAGCCCGACCTACGGCCATCCGGACGCGGATCTGCTCACGCCCGCATCCTCCTCGCTCGCCGATGTCCTCGAGAGCATCAGGCGTATGGGGCAGACGGACCACGAACTCGTGGGGCCCGCGGTCATCGCGGATGCATGGAGCAAGATCGTCGCCGCGGCGGAACGCCACGACGATCCGGGCACGTTCACCGCCTTCATCGGCTACGAGTACACGCCCTCGGTGGGCGGTCGCCACCTGCACCGCAACGTGATGTTCCGCGGCAGCGCCGCGCCGGAGCGCCCCTTCAGCGCCCGCGACTCCGGCGACCCGGAAGACCTGTGGACCTGGCTCGACGGCCTCCGGGAGGAAGGCATCGAGGCTCTCGCCATCCCGCACAACATGAACCAGAGCGACGGCCTCGCCTTCATGGAGACGACCTGGAAGGAAGGCCCCATCGACGCCGCCTGGGCCGAGAAGCGCATGCGCAACGAGCCCATCGCCGAGATCACCCAGCAGAAGGGCACCTCGGAGACGCACCCGTCGCTGTCACCCAACGACGAGTGGGCCGACTTCCAGATCGTGCAGTACTACCTGAACCGGCGCGAGAACACGGACCCCATCTCCGTCTTCAAGGGCGGCTACTACCGCGATGCCCTGCTGACCGGCCTCACGATGCAGGCGAATGGCGGCTTCAACCCGTACCAGCTCGGCGCCATCGGCGCCTCCGACACCCACGCCTCCGCCGGGCCGTTCGAGGAGGACCGGCGTTTCAGCAACGGTAGGAACGACGCGGTCTCGAGGGGCTCGGCGTACCCGGACCACGCGGATCCGAACGCGAGTTGGGAGGGTTTCTGGACACCTCGCCAGGCCACCCATGGCACCGGCGGGCTGGCCGGAGTCTGGGCTGAGGAGAACACGCGCGCCGCGCTCTACGACGCGATGCGGCGGCGGGAGACCTTCGCGACGTCCGGCCCGCGCATCCGCGTGCGCCTGTTCGGCGGCTTCGACCTGCCCGACGGCATCGCGGAGACTTCGGACTGGCTGCAGCAGGCCTACGCCCACGGCGTGCCGATGGGCGGCATGCTGCCGGACGCCGCCGAAGGCGCGCCGAGCTTCCTGATCTGGGCTGCCCGCGACCCCAACGAGGGCTGGCTGCAGCGCATGCAGATCATCAAGGGGTGGGTCGAGGAGGGGCAAGCGCGAGAACAGGTGTATGACGTCGCCTGCTCGGACGGCCTGGCCCCCGACCCGACGACCCACCGCTGCCCCGGCAACGGCGCGCGGGTGAACCTCGCAGACTGCAGCATCACCCGGAACAAGGGCGCCGTCGAGTTGACGACTGTCTGGCGCGACCCCGAGTTCGACCCCGACCAGCAAGCGTTCTACTACGGGCGCGTGCTCGAGAACCCGAGTTGCCGGTGGTCGACGTGGGACGCCATCCGTCTCGGCATCGCGCCCAATCCCGACCTGCACGCGACCCACCAGGAGCGCGCCTGGAGTTCGCCCATCTGGTACGAGCCGTAGGCGGGCCAGCGCCACCGAAGCAAAAGGCGGCTCATTCCCGGCCCCAGTCCGGAAAACACTGCCCGTCACACTCGCGCAATCTCGCGATAATGTTAGACACAACTATCGCGAGCTTGCTGGCGCGGCGCGCTCCCCCCACCGACGACCTGAGTCGAGACAGATGAACCACACAACGATCGCCCTGCTCGCGTCCTTGTTGACGACGGCCAGCCTTGCCGCCGAAGGCCCCGAACGGAACGCCTACTTCGGGGACACGCACATCCATACCGTGTACTCGATGGATGCCTTCATGGCCGGCGCCGTGAGGACCACTCCCGACCACGCCTACGACTACGCCAAGGGCGGGGCGATCCCCCACCCGGACGGCACGATGCTCCGGATCTCCGGCGCGCCCCTCGACTTCCTCATGGTGAGCGACCACGCGGCGTATCTCGGCGCGAACGAGGCGCTGCTCGACCCGGCGAGCCCCACCTACGGCCATCCCGAAGCCGACCGGCTCTCGTCGGCGTCCAACGCGCTGGCCGATGTCGTCGCGGCGCTGTTCGCGCTGGGCGACGAGGACCACGAGCTCGTGGGTCCCGCGGTCATCGCCCATGCCTGGGCGAAGAGCATCGAAGCGGCCGAGCGTCACAACGACCCGGGCACGTTCACCACCTTCATCGGCTACGAGTACACGCCGACCCCCGGCAACCGCCACCTGCACCGCAACGTGGTCTTCCGCGGCGCCGCGCCAGAACTGCCTTTCGGCTCGCGGGACTCCGGCGACCCGGAGGACCTCTGGACCTGGCTCGACGGACTGCGCGACGACGGGATAGAGGCCCTCGCGATCCCCCACAACATGAACCAGAGCGACGGCCTGGCCTTCATGGAGACCACCTGGAAGGGCATCCCCATCGACGCCGCGTGGGCCGAGAAACGCATGCGCAACGAGCCCATCGCCGAGATCACCCAGCAGAAGGGCACCTCGGAGACGCACCCGTCGCTCTCCCCCAACGACGAGTGGGCCGACTTCCAGATCGTGCAGTACTACCTGAACCGGCGCGAGAACACGAACCCGATCTCGGTGTTCAAGGGCGGCTACTGGCGGGATGCGCTGCTGACCGGCCTGAAGATGCAGGCGAACGGTGGCTTCAACCCCTACCAGCTCGGCGCCATCGGCGCTTCCGACACCCACGTCTCCGCGGGACCCTTCGAAGAGGAGAACCACTTCAGCGGCAACCCCAACACGCCCGTCTCGAGGGGCTCGGCATACACCGATCACGCGGATCCGAACGCGAGTTGGGAGGGTTTCTGGACACCTCGCCAGGCGACCCATGGCACCGGCGGGCTCGCGGGCGTGTGGGCGCAAGAGAATACCCGCGCGTCCATCTACGACGCCATGCGCCGGCGGGAGACCTTCGCGACGTCCGGCCCGCGCATCCGCGTGCGCCTGTTCGGCGGCTTCGACCTGCCCGACGGCATCGCGGAGACTTCGGACTGGCTGCAGCAGGCCTACGCCCACGGCGTGCCGATGGGCGGCATGCTGCCGGACGCCGCCGAAGGCGCGCCGAGCTTCCTGATCTGGGCTGCCCGCGACCCCAACGAGGGCTGGCTGCAGCGCATGCAGATCATCAAGGGGTGGGTCGAGGAGGGGCAAGCGCGAGAACAGGTGTATGACGTCGCCTGCTCGGACGGCCTGGCCCCCGACCCGACGACCCACCGCTGCCCCGGCAACGGCGCGCGGGTGAACCTCGCAGACTGCAGCATCACCCGGGACAAGGGCGATGTGGAGCTTTCCACCTTCTGGCGCGATCCGGATTTCGACCCGGGCCAACAGGCGTTCTACTACGCGCGCGTACTCGAGAATCCGAGTTGCCGGTGGTCCACCTGGGACGCCATCCGTCTCGGCATCGCGCCCAATCCCGACCTGCACGCGACCCACCAGGAGCGCGCCTGGAGTTCGCCCATCTGGTACGAGCCGTAGGCGGGCCAGCGCCACCGAAGCAAAAGGCGGCTCATTCCCGGCCCCAGTCCGGAGAACACTGCGCGTCACACTCCCGCAAGCTCGCGATAATGTTAGACACAACTGTCACGAGCTTGACCAATGCGTTTCCTTGTGTTTCATTCCTCTACTGAGAGAGAGAACTACATCTCGATGGAGAGAGGGAGACGATCCATGAAACCCAGCCGATCGCGGTCGCGGCTGTCTGCGTTTTCATTCTTCCGGGCGCCCAAGTCGCGTTCGCAGAGGACGACGACGACCAAATCATCGAGGAAGTCGTCGTCACCGGCATCCGCGGCAGTCTGCGCCAGTCCCTCGACATGAAGCGCGACGCGGACAACATCATGGACGCGCTCGTCGCCGAGGACATCGGCAAGTTCCCGGACCAGAACCTCGCCGAGTCGCTGCAGCGCATCTCCGGCGTCGCCATCGACCGCATGCGCGGCGAGGGCGCGGCAGGTCTCGATCCGGGGTCTCGGTCCGCAGTTCACGCGCGTGCTGGTCAATGGCCGCGGCGCACTGTCGGGCGGCACCCAGGCGTTCGCCGGCAACATCGGCGACCACAGCCAGCAACGGACCTTCCGGTTCGAGTCCATGCAGGCCGAACTCGTGCAGGCGGTCGAGGTGTACAAGTCGGCGCAGGCCAACCTCATGGAGGGCGGGATGGGCGGCACCATCAACATCCGCACACGGCGGCCCTTCGACAACGGCGGACGGCGGATCATCGCCGGCAACGCGTTCATGACCGACGACGCCCTGGCCGACGACAACGGCTACCGCTTCGCGGGCGTCTACAGCGACTCGTTCGCCGACAACACGCTCGGCTTCCTGGTCAGCGTGGCGGGCGACGACCGGACCACGCGCGAGGACTGGTTCAACATCGTCGGCTACCGGCCGCAGGTCTTCAACAGGGCCACCGACCTGGCCACCGGCGAGCCGCTCAAGGGGTGCAGCCTGCCCGGTATCGCAAACCCCGACCGCGGTTGCGGCTACGTGCCCGGCAACATCCGCCAGGGCGTCGTCTTCGAGGACATCGAACGCATCAACGCCAGTGCCGCACTGCAGTGGCGCCCGAACGAGCAGTGGGACGTCACGGTCGATGTCCTGCACTCGCAGATGGACCGCGACTACCACGACTTCCAGGTGCCGTGGCGCTCCCAGGCGGGACTCGGCAACGGCGCGAGCGAGGTGCTGCTCAACGAGAACCAGATCGTGACGTACATGCGCACGGAGACCGCACGCCCGCGTCCGTTCCAGCGCCCCCGCGTCGAAGACATCGAGAGCCAGCAGTTCGCCGTGAACGCGGAGTACACGCCGACGGAGAAATGGACGCTCAGCTTCGATGTCTCGCACACCACCGGGAACCGGGATTCCTTCAGCGGCGACACCTACTACGACATTCCGGCCGTCCCCCTCACGTACGACATCCGCGACAGCTATATCCCGAAGATCACCATCGAAGAGAACCTGCTCGACCCGGCCGTCTACCAGTTCATCTACTTCGCGGAGGGCAAGAACGTTGCCGAGGACACGGAAACGCAGTACCGCTTCGACGCCACGTACCACTTCGACGACGGCACCGCCTTCCACGCGGGCCTGAGCTTCCGCGACCGGGAGCGCTTCTGGGAGCGGAGAAACCTGAGCTTCGGTCCGCGCTGGGGTGAGTTCGCGGGCGACAGGCTGACCGACGTCAACCACTACCCCGTGCCGGTCGACGATGCCTTTTCCGGCATCGGCGGCACCGGCACGTGGCCCAAGTCCTGGCTCCTGCCCGACATTGAGGATGTCCGGGCCACCTACTTCGTCGGGCGCCGTGACGAGATCCCGGCCGCGCGATTCACCCGCGCGGCCACCGCGCACCAGGAGGACTTCACGATCACGGAAGACACCCTGGCCCTGTACTTCATGGTCGAGATGTCCGGCACCATCGGCGACTTCCCCTGGTCCGGCAACGTCGGCGCGCGCTGGGTCCAGGTGGACCGCGCCTCGACCGGAAACGTGCAGCCCATCGAAAACATGCTCTACCTGGAAACCGCCGGCATCTGGGAGATCGACCTCGGACCGGCCGAGTTCCAGACGCACGGCAACCGGTTCGCCGAGGTGTTGCCGGCGCTGAACCTCAAGTTCGAACTGCGCGAGGACCTGATCGCGCGCTTCGCCTGGGGGAAGGTGATGACCCAGCCGTCATTCGCCGACCTGAACCCCGGGGGCACCAAGCACCCCGGTACGCGCCGCGTCCAGGAAGGCGACCCGAACCTCGAGCCTTACGTCGCGGAGCAGTTGGACATCGGCATCGAGTGGTACCCGACGGACGACGCGATCATCGCGCTGCAGGCGTTCGGCAAGCAGGTGGAGTCGTTCGTCATCCAGATCACCGAGCAGCGGGACTGGTTGGAGCCCGACGGCAGCACGCTGTACGACCCGGAGTCCGGCGGCAACCTTTTCCTGCTGTACCAGGGTCCGAGCAACGAGGACGGGGCGTTCATCGGCGGCATCGAGTTCGCGGCGCAGTATGCATTCACGCAACTGCCCTCGCCGTTCGACGGTTTCGGCGTGATCTTCAACCACACCTGGGTCGACACCGACGCCGAGTTCATCAACCCGAGCAGCGGGGTCGCGTTCGACGTGCCGGGCCTGTCGCGCAACACCACCAACGCGGTGATCTTCTACGAGAAGTACAAGGTCAGCGCCCGCGTCGCGTGGAACAAGCGCGAGAGCTTCCTGACCCAGATTGCGAGCGTCCGGGGCAACCCGCAGTTCACCAGTGACTACTGGCAGCTCGACGCGGGCTTCGGCTACCAGGTGACGGACAAGATCTCGGTCGTCTTCGAGGCCATCAACATCACGGACGAGAACGTCGACCAGTACAACATCGTCGGCCCGGTTTCCCAGCTCGAGCAGATCTACTACATCTCGAACAGCGGGCGGCGCATGCAGGCCGGTATCCGGGTCCGCCTGTAACGACCCCTGCGGGAGGTTCCGCCCGAGCCGCGGAACCCCCCAAGGACCTGTAGGGGACGCCCTCGTGGCGTCCCTTTTTTCTTTGCGGATCCGCCCGTAAGGGACGCCCTGGTGGTGTCCCATCCCGCATGCACGCACGAGCCCTTCTTTGGGTCGCGGACGTCACAGCACTGGTCCGCAGTTCGGCACAGCGTCGTGCGCTGGGGCCGCCGCGGGAGCGACTGAAGGGCGAGAAGCGGCGCGCTCCCCGTCGCGCTCGTCGCGGCACCGCTGGCAGAGGAAGTCGCCGTCGAGACGCTTGCGGTACGCGCAGCGCCGGCAGCCGCCCTGGGCGCCGCGCGCCCCTCGCGCGCCCCAGGTCGCCCTCGGCCAGAGCCTGCAGCCGATCGCGGACGGGGCGCACTCGTCTACGAGGCCGATCCTGGCCGAAAATGGGTCCTATCCGGCACGATCTCGCCGCGGAATGGCGCGGAGAGTGGCCTGGAGTCGTGTTCGCGGCGGGAACTCTGGTCGACCAGGGCACTCTCCGCGGCGGCATGGCCGCGATGCGGCTGCGCCGGCCCCGCTCAGGCAACGTAGGCCGCCCAGTCCGCCATGAGCGCGCGACGCCGGTCGAACAGGTCGCTGCGCCGGGAGGCGGCCTCGACGCGATCGCCGTTGAAGTGCGCCAGGGCGAGCTCGCAGACCTCGCGGGGTGCGTCCGTGCACTCCGCCGCCCAGTCACGGAAGCTCGACCGAGACCCGGGACAAGCAACTTAACTATCTAATATAAAAGGATATTGGCCTGCTTCGGTCGGGACCTTCCCCCACGAACTTCCCAACCTGGAACTGGCGAATTGTGGAGACTTGGAAAAATTGCGGTACCGAGGGTATCGTGCGGGCGTGCATCGGTCCTGCTGTTCGCCGTTGTCGCAACGACGGGCTGCTTGCCGGGAATCGGGAAGTCGGGAGTCGCTTCTCAAGGCCGGCGTTCGGCGTACTCCGAGGCCCAGTCAGGCCGCGGTTGCCGGGCCGCGACGCCGCCGAGGGGGGAGGCGCTGG
This sequence comes from Candidatus Azotimanducaceae bacterium, assembly GCA_965248075.1. Lineage (GTDB taxonomy): Bacteria > Pseudomonadota > Gammaproteobacteria > Pseudomonadales > Azotimanducaceae > VXNE01. Next base: position 865,220 of record CBDFIL010000003.1, read on the forward strand.
TCATGCAGGTTGATACGGTTCCACAGCGATCTCGCGTGCACGAGCCCGCATCTGGGAGGCGTCGTGCCAGGCTTGCATCCGCAAGAGCATGTCCATGCTGACGCCGAATGCCTTCTCGACACGCAGTGCCATCTCGGCCGAAATGCCCGCGCGGCCATTGAGCAAGGCGGAGAGTGTCGCCCTGCGCACACCCAGAATCTCGGCAGCCTTGGTGATGTTGAGGCCGAGTTCGTCGATTACCTCGACACGGACGAAGTCACCGGGGTGCGACGGTGTCATGCCCAGCCTGACGTCGTTGTCGGTAGCCATCAGTGGTAGTCCTCCAGGTTCAGGCCGTCGATACGGCCGTCGTCTTCTTCAAAGGTGATGCGCCAGTTGCGGGAAACCGCAATGCTCCACTCCTGCTGCCGGTCACCCGAGAGCCGGTGGACGCGCCAGCCGCGAGGAGCGTCAGCGAGGAACGCGTCCAGATCGTCGGCAAGGGCGAGCACCGTCAGGACGTTTCGCACACGACTGGCAAGGTCTGCCCGCAGGAACCGGGGGTTGTCGTGCTCCAGCAATTCTCGTAGTCCTCGGTGCCGGACGGAGCGAATGACCATTCGCCCAAGCGTACGGTATCACCGTTCGCCGCGCAAACGATTTGGCGGTTGACGCTGTTCCGTTGTCGCGGATCAGCCGGGCGACTCGTCGACCAGATGTTGCAGAATCGTCTCGATCATGGTCAGCGCCGAATCTGGCGGCATCGTTTCGGCGATGGTTGCGAAAACAGTTTGCAGGGGGGCAAGGAGTCGGCGAGGAACGGCGTCAAGATGGGGGTTGGGATTCGCTGGGAGCTCATCGAGTTGACGCTCGCAAAGTGCCAGGTCGCGTCCGAATGTGTCCGGGTCTGTAGCCTGGACCTGAGCGAGAGTTTGCCGAAGGCCAGGGAGCCGCGCGAGTTCACGAGAAAGTAGCGAACTAGCATCGGGCGTGCGGAGGTAACCGGAACGGGCGAGGTTGGCAGCGGCTTTTGTCCGCCGAATGGCCGCGTCGAGGTTGCGGAGTTTGTTCCGTTGGGATGACGCCGAGCGACAACGGACGCTTATCTCCTGCGCGATGGCACCGATGTGGTTCTCAAGGTTGCGCAGATGCGGCCCGGCTTCGAAATAGTCCCGTCGGCCATTGGGGACGATTCGGATATCCAAGATGTGGAACTCTCCGACGCACCATCCATTGAATCTCGGTTCCAGGAAAAGGTGCTCGAAGATGGGGTCATTACCGATTCGAGGCCGGCAAGGCGGCCAATGCCCCGAAAGCCGCGGTCGGTCGCGGGGTCTTTGGTGCTGCGGCCGACATCAACGAGTCTGCGAGCCGCCTCGACGGGCGAAAGCCCAGTGCCGTTGTCTCGAACGGTAATGCGTGACACGGCCCGACCGATGCGGATGTGGATGCAACCGCTGGTTCCTTGGTCGGCGATCGCGTCAGCCGCGTTCTGAACGTACTCGCGGTAGACAACGAGTGGGTTGTCGTACATGCCGGCTGTGAGGAGGCGGAGCAGGTCGCCACCGACGGTCGGGGAAACTGCCATCAGGTGCTGCGATCGTCAGCCTGCCGCAGGGGAATGAGATCCTGGGACAGCGAGCCATCGACGGGCTCGTATAGTCCGGCATCTTCAACCAAGGCGTCCGGCTCCGGGAGCATGTGGTCCGGCGTGAGTTCTGGAAGCACCTGGGCGATGTCGGTGACCTTTGCCGTCTTAGTGTCGATCGCGTGGAAGCGTGCCAATTCGCGGATCGTGCGATTGATCGAGTTGTCGGCAACGACCCTTGCGAACGCCTCGCGGCGTGGCCGCGCGAGGAGCGTGTGGCTGAGCAGACGGTTGAGTTCGTCCCGCTGGGCGGGCGAAGTGCGACGGAGAATCGCCTGGTAGTCATCGAGGACGGGTTTCCCCTCACCATGCTCGAAGAAGTCGCGCTGGAAGATGAACGCATGCGGCAGCGAAAGGAGGCGCTCGAAGTCCCGGGGCCGTTGGCGCTAAGTTGCCCCGATCGCCTCGGCCCACGCCGCCAGGAGGGCGCGGCGCTTGTCCATGAGGTCGCTGCGGGCGTACGCGCGCTCGACGGCGCTGCCCACGGTGTGGGCGAGGCAGAGTTCCATGACCGCGTGGTCGGCGTCGGTGCACTCGCCCGCCCAGCTGCGGAACGAACTGCGGAAGCCATGCACGGTAGTGCGCCCGGCGAGGCCGGTCTTGCGCAGGATGTGCAGCAGCGAGGACTCTCCGAGCGGGCTGTTGCGCCGGACGGGCGACGGGAACACGAAGCGCTTGCCGCCGAGAACGCGGGCCGCCTCGAGCGTCCGCAGGGCGGCATCGCCGAGCGGCACCGCGTGCGGCGCGCTAGTCTTCATGCGCTCCGTCGGAATGCGCCACTCACGGGCTGCGAGGTCGATCTCGTCCCAGGCGGCGCCCAGCGCCTCACCGCTCCTCGCGGCGGTCAGCACGAGGAATTCGAGGCAGAGCCGCGAGCTTTCCGATATGCCGGACGCGTTGCGGACGGCGTCGAGGGCCGTGCCCACCTCGGACCAAGGCAGTGCGCGGTAGTGCGCCTTCACCGCCGGCATGGCGGGCAGCGCCCCGTCGATGGCCTCCCCCGCCGCGTTGGTGCTGACGTGGCCGTGCGCCTGGCACCACTGCACGTCGAGGGCGTGCCCGACACGTTCTTCATGCGTTCGGCACGGTCCATAGCGCGCGGTCGCGGTCGATCTCGTCCGCTTGCCCGAGCGCTCGAACAGCGGGCGGCGCATGCAGGCGGGGGTCCGGGTCCGCTTGTAGGACGGGCTTGTCCCTGGGCTTGTCCCGTCCCCCGACGGGCCCGTCCCGTCCCGGCGTGACCTGGCGGTCGCGTTGCAGTTTCGCTAACGCGAAACTGCTCGTTGGCGACGACATTCCGCGGATTCGGGGACGGGCGGCCACGAGGGCCGCCCCTACACGCGAGTGCCGTTTGTTTCGATGGAGCTTGACCCTTCAGCGTAGTCGTGTCTCAATTGCGGGTCGGAGAGAAAGGGGAAACTATCCATGGATTTGAATCACCGCTTCACGCGGCGCGCAGCAATATTCGCGGCCGCTTTCGCCCTGGCCCTGCCGGGCGCCCTTCCCGGCGTACAAGTGGCCTTCGCCGAGGAGGACGACGACCAAATCATCGAAGAGGTCGTCGTCACCGGCATCCGCGGCAGTCTGCGCCAGTCCCTTGACCTGAAGCGCGACGCCGACAACGTCATGGACGCGCTCGTCGCCGAGGACATCGGCAAGTTCCCGGACCAGAACCTCGCCGAGTCGCTGCAGCGCATCTCCGGCGTCGCCATCGACCGCATGCGGGGCGAGGGCGCGCAGGTCTCGATCCGCGGCCTCGGTCCACAGTTCACGCGCGTGCTGGTCAACGGCCGCGGCGCGCTGTCCGGCGGCACGCAGGCGTTCGCCGGCAACATCGGCGACCACACCCAGACACGGACCTTCCGCTTCGAGTCCATGCAGGCCGAACTCGTGCAGCGGGTGGAGGTGTACAAGTCGGTGCAGGCCAACCTGCTCGAGGGCGGGATGGGCGGCACCATCAACATCCGCACCCGGCGACCGTTCGACAACGGCGGACGGCGGATCGTGGCGGGCAACGTCTTCATGACCGACGACGCCCTGGCCGACGACAACGGCTACCGCTTCGCGGGGGTCTACAGCGACTCGTTCGCCGACAATACCCTCGGCTTCCTGGTCAGCGTCGCGGGCGACGACCGCATCACGCGCGAGGACTGGTTCAACATTCCCGACTACGAGCCGAAGGTCTTCAACAACGCCATCAACCTGGCGACCGGCGAACTGCTGCGCGGCTGCGACCTGCCTGGTATCGCGAACCCCAACGTCGGCTGCGGTTACGCCCCCGGTAACATCCGCCAGGGCGTCCTCGTCGAGGACATCCAGCGGATCAACGCCAGCGCCGCGCTGCAATGGCGCCCGAACGAGCAGTGGGACGTCACCTTCGACGTCCTGTACTCGCAGATGGACCGCGACTACGACGACTTCCAGATGCCGTGGCGCTACCAGGCGGGGCTTGCGAACGGTGCGAGCGAGGTGCTGCTCGACGAGAACCAGATCGTCACGTACATCCGCACGGAGACTTCCCGGCCGCGTCCCTTCCAGCGCCCGCGAACCGAGGATATCCAGAACCAGCAGTTCGCCGTGAACGCGAAATACACGCCGACCGAGAAGTGGACGCTCAACTTCGACATCTCGCACGCCACGGGGACCCGGGATCGATTCCGGCCCGACAACTATTACGACATCCCGGCCGTGCCCCTGATTTACGACATCCGGGACGGCTATATCCCGAAGATCACGGTCGAGGAGAACCTGCTGGACCCGAACGTCTACGACTTCATCTTCTACCGGGAAGGCCTGGACGTGTCCGAGGACACGGAGACCCAGTTCCGCTTCGACGCCACCTACCACTTCGACGACGGCACCGCCTTCCACGCCGGGTTGAGCTATCGCGACCGGGAGCGCTTCTGGGTGCGGAGGAGCTTTGCGTTCGGTCCCCGCTACGGCGACTTCCCCGGCGAGAAGCTGACCGACGTCAACCACTACAACCTGCCGGTCGACAATCCCTTCGACGGCATCAGCGGCGCCGAATGGCCCAGCGACTGGCTCCTGCCGGATCACGATGACGTTCGGGACAAGTACCTCATCGGGCGCCGCGACGAGATCAACCCGGTGCGTTTCGAAGCGGCGAACACTGCGCACGCGGAGGACTTCACGATCACGGAGGACACCCTGGCCGTGTACTTCATGGTCGAGATGTCCGGCACGATCGGCGACTTCCCCTGGTCCGGCAACGTCGGCGCCCGCTGGGTGCAGATCGACCGCTCCTCGACCGGCAACGTGCAGCCCGTCGAAACCATGGTCTTCCTGGAAGCCGCCGGAATCTGGGAGTTCGACCTCGGGCCCGCCGAGTTCCAGCAGCACCCCAACCGGTTCGCGGAGGTGCTGCCGGCGCTGAACCTGAAGTTCGAACTGCGCGAGGACCTCATAGCGCGCTTCGCCTGGGGCAAGGTCATGACCCAGCCGTCATTCGTCGACCTGAACCCCGGCGGCACCAAGCACGCGTCCACGCGCCGCGTCCAGGAAGGCGACCCGAACCTCGAGCCCTACATCGCGGAGCAGCTGGACATCGGCCTCGAGTGGTACCCGACGGACGATGCCATCATCGCGCTGCAGGCGTTCGGCAAGCAGGTGGACTCGTTCATCATCCAGATCACCGAACTCCGCGACTGGGTCGAACCGGACGGCAGCACCCTGTATGACCCGGAGTCCGGCGGCAACGTGCGGCTGCAGTACCAGGGTCCGGCCAACGAGGAGGGCGCGTTCATCGGCGGCGTCGAATTCGCCGCGCAGTACGCGTTCACGCAACTGCCCTCGCCGTTCGACGGTCTCGGCGTGATCTTCAACCACACCTGGGTCGACACCGACGCCGAGTTCATCAACCCGGGCAGCGGGGTCGCGTTCGACGTGCCGGGCCTCTCGAGGAACACGACGAACGCCGTGATCTTCTACGAGAAGTACAAGGTCAGCGCCCGCGTCGCGTGGAACAAGCGCGAGAGCTTCCTGACCTCGATCACGAGCCTCCGGGGCAACCCGCAGTTCACGAGTGACTACTGGCAACTCGACGCCGGCTTCGGCTACCAGGTGACGGACAAGATCTCGATCGTCTTCGAGGCCATCAACATCACGGACGAGAACGTCGACCAGTTCAACCTCGTCGGCCCGGTTTCCCGGCTCGAGCAGCTGTACGTCATCTCGAACAGCGGGCGCCGCATGCAGGCCGGCGTACGCGTCCGGTTGTAAGGCCTGACGTAGGGTTCCGCCGAGGCGGAACCCTCGACCTGTAGGGGACGCCCTTGTGGCGTCCCTTTTTTTCGTAGGGGAACACCCTCGTGGCGTCCCGTTCCCGACCATCGCTCTACGCGGTGCCGCGCAGTAGTATTCGCGGCCGCCTTCGCCTGCGTCCTGCCGGGCGCCCTTCCCGGCGTACAAGTCGCCTTCGCCGAGGAGGACGACGACCAAATCATCGAGGAAGTCGTCGTCACCGGCATCCGCGGCAGTCTGCGCCAGTCCCTCGACATGAAGCGCGACGCCGACAACATCATGGACGCGCTCGTCGCCGAGGACATCGGCAAGTTCCCGGACCAGAACCTCGCCGAATCGCTGCAGCGCGTCTCCGGCGTCGCCATCGACCGGATGCGGGGCGAGGGCGCGGCGGTCTCGATCCGCGGCCTCGGTCCACAGTTCACCCGCGTGCTGGTCAACGGCCGCGGCGCGCTGTCCGGCGGCACCAGGCGTTCGCCGGCAACATCGGCGACCACAGCCAGCAACGGACCTTCCGGTTCGAGTCCATGCAGGCCGAACTCGTGCAGGCGGTCGAGGTGTACAAGTCGGTGCAGTCCAACCTGCTCGAGGGCGGCATGGGCGGCACCATCAACATCCGCACCCGGCGGCCGTTCGACAACGGCGGACGGCGGATCATCGCCGGCAACGCGTTCATGACCGACGACGCCCTGGCCGACGACAACGGCTACCGCTTCGCGGGCGTCTACAGCGACTCGTTCGCCGACAACACCCTCGGCTTCCTGGTCGGCGTGGCGGGCGACGACCGGACCACGCGCGAGGACTGGTTCAACGTTCCCGACTACGAGCCGAAGGTCTTCAACAACGCCATCAACCTGGCGACCGGCGAGTTGCTGCGCGGCTGCGACCTGCCCGGTATCGCGAACCCCGACGTCGGTTGCGGCTACGCGCCCGGCAACATCCGCCAGGGCGTCCTCGTCGAGGACATCCAGCGCATCAACGCCAGCGCCGCGCTGCAGTGGCGCCCGAACGAGCAGTGGGACGTCACCGGTGACATCCTGTACTCACAGATGGACCGCGCCTACGACGACTTCCAGATGCCGTGGCGCTACCAGGCGGGGCTCGCGAACGGCGCGAGCGAGGTGCTGCTCGACGAGAACCAGATCGTGACGTACATCCGCACGGAGACCGCGCGGCCACGTCCGTTCCAGCGCCCCCGTGCCGAAGACATCGAGACCCAGCAGTTCGCCGTGAACGCGAAGTACACGCCGACGGAGAACTGGACCCTCAATTTCGACGTCTCGCACTCGACGGGGGACCGGGACCGGCCCTGGCACGAAAGCTACTACGACATCCCGGCCGTGCCCCTGATCTACGACATCCGGGACGGCTACCTTCCGAAGATCTCCGTCGAAGAGAACCTGCTGGACCCGAACGTCTACGACTTCATCTTCTTCCGGGAGGGCCTGGACGTGTCCGAGGACACGGAGACCCAGTTCCGCTTCGACGCCACCTATCACTTCGACGACGGCACCGCCTTCCATGCGGGCTTGAGCTACCGCGACCGGGAGCGCTTCTGGGAGCGGAGGAGCATTGCGTTCGGTCCCCGGTACGGCGACTTCCCCGGCGAAAAGCTGACGGATGTCAACCACTACGCCCTGCCGGTCGACGATCCCTTCTTCGGCATCAGTGGCACCGGCACGTGGCCCAAGTCCTGGCTCCTGCCCGATCACGATGACGTCCGGGACACCTACCTCATCGGGCGCCGCGACGAAATCGACCCGGTGCGCTTCGAGGCGGTGAACACCGCGCATGCGGAGGAGTTCTTCATCGAGGAGGATACCCTCGCCCTGTACTTCATGGTCGAGATGTCCGGCACGATCGGCGACTTCCCCTGGTCCGGCAACGTCGGCGCCCGCTGGATCGAGGTGGACCGCGCCTCCACCGGCAACGTGCAGCCCGTCGAAAACATGGTCTTCCTGGACGCGGCGGGCGTGTGGGAGTTCGAGCTCGGAGGCGCCGAGTTCCAGACGCACGGCAACCGGTTCGCCGAGGTGTTGCCGTCGCTGAACCTGAAGTTCGAACTGCGCGAAGACCTGATCGCCCGGTTCGCGTGGGGCAAGGTAATGACCCAGCCCGCGTTCGCCGACCTGAACCCCGGCGGCACCAAGCACGCGTCGACGCGCCGCGTGCAGGAAGGCGACCCGCAGCTCGAGCCTTACGTCGCGGAGCAGTTGGACATCGGCATCGAGTGGTATCCGACGGACGATGCGATCATCGCGCTGCAGGCGTTCGGCAAGCAGGTGGAGTCGTTCATCACCCAGATCAGCGAACAGCGGGACTGGATCGAACCGGACGGCAGCACGCTGTACGACCCGGAGTCCGGCGGCAACCTCTTCTTGCTGTACCAGGGTCCGAGCAACGGGGACGGGGCGTTCATCGGCGGCATCGAGTTCGCGGCGCAGTACGCCTTCACGCAACTGCCTTCGCCGTTCGACGGTCTCGGCGTGATCTTCAACCACACCTGGGTCGACACGGACGCCGAGTTCATCAACCCGAGCAGCGGCGTCGCGTTCGACGTGCCGGGCCTCTCGAGGAATACGACCAACGCCGTGATCTTCTACGAGAAGTACAAAGTCAGCGCCCGCGTCGCGTGGAACAAGCGCGAGAGCTTCCTGACCTCGATCACGAGCTTCCGGGGCAACCCGCAGTTCACGAGCGACTACTGGCAGCTCGACGCGGGGTTCGGGTACCAGGTGACGGAGAAGATCTCGGTCGTGTTCGAGGCCATCAACATCACGGACGAGAACGTCGACCAGTACAACATCGTCGGCCCGGTCTCGAAGCTTGAGCAGATGTTCTACATCTCGAACAGCGGGCGGCGCATGCAGGCCGGCGTACGCGTCCGGTTGTAGGGGACGGGCTTGTCCCGTCCCGTGTCCGGGCGCGCAGCCCCGGCACGGGGCGACACGCAAGGGACGCGCCCTCGTGGCGTCCCTTTCACTTGTAGGGGACGCCCTCGTGGCGTCCCGTTCTCGAATTCGCACACCTCCCCGGGCGACCACAAGGGTCGCCCCTACACCCCGTTTCCCCATTCATGCACGGTCGCAACCCACCCGACCACGACCACATCGATTCGAGCTTGACGCTTTAGTGTAGTCGTGTCTCAATAGGCGTCGAAGAGAAAGGGGGGGGGATACTCATGGACCTTTATGGCCACTTTACGGGGCGCGCAGCAGTATTCGCGGCCGCTTTCGCCCTGGCCCTGCCAAGCGCCCTTCCCGGCGTACAAGTGGCGTTCGCAGAGGAGGACGACGAACAGCTCATCGAGGAGATCGTCGTCACCGGCATCCGCGGCAGTCTGCGCCAGTCCCTCGACATGAAGCGCGACGCCGACAACATCATGGACGCGCTCGTCGCCGAGGACATCGGCAAGTTCCCGGACCAGAACCTCGCCGAGTCGCTGCAGCGCGTCTCCGGCGTCGCCATCGACCGCATGCGGGGCGAGGGCGCGCAGGTCTCGATCCGCGGTCTCGGTCCGCAGTTCACGCGCGTGCTGGTCAACGGCCGCGGCGCGCTGTCCGGCGGCACCCAGGCGTTCGCCGGCGGCATCGGCGACCACAGCCAGCAGCGGACCTTCCGCTTCGAGTCCATGCAGGCCGAACTCGTTCAGGCGGTGGAGGTCTACAAATCCGCCCAGGCCAACGTGCTCGAGGGCGGCATGGGCGGCACGCTCAACATCCGCACCCGGCGGCCGTTCGACAACGGCGGACGCCGGATTCTCGCCGGCAACGCCTTCGTCACCGACGATGACCTGGCGGAAGACAACGGGTACCGTTTCGCGGGGGTCTACAGCGACTCGTTCGCTGACAACACGCTCGGTTTCCTGGTCAGCGTCGCGGGCGACGACCGCGTCACCCGCGAGGACTGGTTCGCCGTTTCCGACTCCGAGCCGAAGGTCTTCAACAACGCCATCAACCTGGCGACCGGCGAGTTGCTGCGCGGCTGCGACCTGCCCGGCGTCGCGAACCCCGACGTCGGTTGCGGTTACGCGCCGGGCAACCTCCGCCAGGGCATCCTCATCGAGGACGTCCAGCGCATCAACGCCAGCGCCGCGCTGCAGTGGCGCCCGAACGAGCAGTGGGACGTCACCGCCGACATCCTGTATTCGCAGATGGACCGCGACTACGACGACTGGCAGATTCCGTGGCGCTACCAGGCGGGGCTCGCGAACGGCGCGAGCGAGGTGCTGCTCAACGAGAACCAGATCGTGACGTACATCCGCACGGAGAGGGCGCGGCCACGACCGAGAAATCGTCCCCGTTCCGAAGACAGTACGACCGACCAGTTCGCCGTGAACGCGAAGTACACGCCGACGGAGAACTGGACGCTCAACTTCGACGTCTCGCACTCGTCCGGGGACCGCATCTCGCCCTACCACGAGAGCTACTACGACATCCCGGCCGTGCCCCTGACTTACGACATCCGCGACAGCTATATCCCGAAGATCGCCGTCTACAAGGACCTGCTCGACCCGAACGACTACAACCTCCAGGTCTTCTCGACCCAGACGCGCACGTCCAGGGACCAGGAAACCCAGTACCGCTTCGACGCCACCTACCACTTCGACGACGGCACGGCCTTCCACGCGGGCCTGAGCTTCCGCGACCGGGAGCGCACCTGGCGGCGGAGGGGTTTCAGGATGGGTCCCCGCTACGGCGATTTCGCCGCAGGAGCCACCAAGTTGACGGAGGTCCGGCACGGGCCCAACCCGGACAATGCCTTCTCCGGCATCAGCGGCGCCGACTGGCCCCAACCCTGGCTCATACAGGATCAGGAAGACGTGCGAGACAAGTACCTCATCGGGCGCCGCGACGAAATCGACCCGAGTCGCTTCGAGGAGGTGAACACCGCGCATGCGGAGGAGTTCTTCATCGACGAGGATACCCTCGCCCTGTACTTCATGGTCGAGATGTCCGGCACGATCGGCGACTTCCCCTGGTCCGGCAACGTCGGCGCGCGCTGGATCCAGATCGACCGGGCCTCCACCGGCAACGTGCAGCCCGTCGAGCAGATGGTCTTCTACGAGACGGCGGGCGCGTGGGAGTTCGACCTCGGGCCCGCCGAGTTCCAGAAGCACGATAACCGGTTCGCGGAGGTGCTGCCGGCGCTGAACCTGAAGTTCGAACTGCGCGAGGACCTGATCGCGCGTTTCGCCTGGGGCAAGGTCATGACCCAGCCCTCGTTCGCCGACCTGAACCCCGGCGGCACCAAGCACGTCTCCTCGCGCCAAGTGAATGAGGGCGACCCGCAACTCGAGCCCTACATCGCCGAGCAACTGGACATCGGTATCGAGTGGTACCCGACGGACGACGCGATCATCGCCCTGCAGGCGTTCGGCAAGCAGGTGGATTCGTTCATCATCCAGATCACCGAACGGCGGACCTGGTTCGAACCCGACGGCAGCACGCTGTTCGACCCGGAGTCCGGCGGCAACGTCCGGCTGCTGTACCGGGGTCCGAGCAACGGGGACGGGGCGTTCATCGGCGGCATCGAGTTCGCCGTGCAGTACGCCTTCACGCAACTGCCCTCGCCCTGGGACGGTTTCGGCGTGATCTTCAACCACACCTGGGTCGACACCGACGCCGAGTTCATCAACCCGAACAGCGGCGTCGCGTTCGACGTGCCGGGGCTGTCGCGGAACACCACCAACGCGGTGATCTTCTACGAGAAGTACAAGATCAGCGCCCGCGTCGCGTGGAACCAGCGCGAGAGCTTCCTGAACTCGATCTCGGGCGGCCGGGGCAACCCGCTGTTCACGAGCGACTACTGGCAGCTCGACGCCGGCTTCGGTTACCAGGTGACGGAGAAGATCTCGATCGTCTTCGAGGCCATCAACATCACGGACGAGAACGTCGACCAGTACAACATCGTCGGCCCGGTCTCGCGGCTGGAGCAGATGTACTACATCTCGAACAGCGGGCGGCGCATGCAGGCCGGCGTACGCGTCCGGTTGTAGGGGACGGGCTTGTTCCGTCCCGTGTCCGGGCGCGCAGCCCCGGCACGGGGCGACACGCAAGGGACGCCCTCGTGGCGTCCCTTTTTTTCGGGTGCGCCATGGCCCAGGCAACGGGCAGGCGCCCCAACGGCCCCGCCAGCCTTGCACCCGCCCATCCTCGCAGCCGCACATCCCGTCCGCGAATCGAACGTTGACCCCGGGCAACTCCTCGTGTTTCATTGCGCGCTGGAGAGAGGAGTCTATCCATGAAGCTTGATTACCGACCCACGCGCGGTCGCGCGGTGGCATTTGTAGCTGTGTGCGCCTGCATCCTGCCGAGCGCACAAGTGGCCCTGGCGCAATCCGAAGACGACAGCATCATCGAAGAAATCGTCGTCACCGGCATCCGCGGCAGCATGCGCCAGTCGATCGACATGAAGCGCGACGCCGACAACATCGTCGACGCCCTCGTCGCCGAGGACATCGGCAAGTTCCCCGACCAGAACCTCGCCGAGTCGCTGCAGCGCATCTCCGGCGTCGCAATCGACCGCGTACGCGGCGAGGGCTCGCAGGTCTCGATCCGAGGGCTCGGCCCCCAGTTCACGCGGGTGCAGGTCAACGGGCGCAGCGCCTTGTCGGGTGCGGGCGGCTCGTTCGCCGGCGCGGTCGGCGGCCTGACCAGCGACCGCACGTTCCGTTTCGAGGCCATGCAGGCCGAACTCGTGCAGGCGGTCGAGGTCTACAAGTCCGCTCAGGCCAATCTCCTCGCGGGCGGTATGGGCGGCACGATCAACATCCGCACCCGCCGGCCGTTCGACAACGGCGGACGGCGAATCGTCGCTGGCAACGTTTACGTGACCGATGACGATCTGGCCGACGACAACGGGTACCGGGACAACGGGTACCGGGCCGCCGCTGGCGTCTGGAGCGACACGTTCGCCGAGAATACCTTCGGCGTCCTCGTGAGCGTCGCGGCCGACGACCGGACGACGCGCGAGGACTGGTTCGGCATCCCGGACTACGAACCGAAGATCTTCAACAGAGCCGTCGACGAGAACGGCGGTCGGCTGCCGCCGTGCGAGCTGCCCCGCGTCGCGAACCCCAATATCGGTTGCGGCTACACGGGCGGCAACGTACGCATGGGCATCGTGATCGAGGACAAGCAGCGCCTCAACCTCACCTCCGCGCTCCAGTGGCGCCTCAACGACGACCTCGAGCTCACGGTCGACCTGCTGCACTCGGAGCTGCAGCGCGCGTACACCGACTACCAGAACCCGCTGCGCACCCAGGCGGGGCTCGCCGGCCGCGCCACCGAGGTACACCTGAACGCCAACGACATCACCACGTATTTCGCGACGACCGGGGCACGCCCGCGGCCGTTTCCGCGCGACTTCGACACCGAAGCGGAGCAGCAGCAGTTCGCCGCCAATCTGAAGTTCACGCCGACGGAGCAGCTCGAGTTCAACGTCGACATCTCACACGCGACCGGAGACGTGGACGAATATCAGACGACCACGTTCTACGACATCGCCGGCGGCGTGCCCGCGACCTACAGCATCGAGCAAGGCTACGTCCCGAGCATCACCGTGGACGCCGATCTGTCGGACCCCGACGCCTACACGTTCTCGCGCTTCGATGAGCAGTTCAGCGTCTCCACCGACGAGGAGACGCAGTTCCGCGCCGACGCGACCTACCACTTCGAGGACGGCGCGGCGTTTCACGCCGGCGTGAGCTTCCGGCAACGCGAGCGCTCGTACTCGAGACGGATCTTCTCACTGAACATCTCCCGCGACGCCTATCTCCGCGGCGAACCGCTGAGCAACGTCCGCTACCACGAGCTGCCCGTCGACGACGCCTTCTCGGGCATCGACGGCTCCAGTTCCTGGCCCAAGCAGTGGCTGTCGGCCGATCCCCAGTCGGTGCGCCAGACGTACCTGATCGACCGTCGCGACGAGATTCCGGCAGTACGTTTCGACGACGCCAACGCGGCAAACTCCGAGGACCACACCATCGAAGAGGACACGCTGGCCGCGTACTTCATGCTGGAGATGGCCGGCAGCCTCGGGAACATTCCCTGGTCCGGCAACGTCGGCGCCCGCTGGGTGCGTGTCGAGCGCGGCTCGACCGGGAACGTGCAGCCGATCGACAACGTCGTCTTCTCGGAGGCGGCGGGGATATTCGTGTTCGATCTCCTGCCGGCCGAGTTTCAGACCTACGACAACTCGTTCACCGAGGTGCTCCCGGCCCTCAACCTGAAATTCGAACTGCGCGAAGACCTGGTGGGACGGTTCGCCTGGGGCAAGGTGATGACGCAGCCGTCGTTCGCGGACCTGAACCCGGGGGGCTACAAGCTCGCTTCCACCCGTCGGGTCAATGAGGGCAACCCCTACCTCGAACCGTACGTCGCCGAGCAACTCGACATTGGCCTCGAGTGGTACCCGACCGACGACTCGATCATCGCCCTGAACGCGTTCGGCAAGCAGGTCGACTCGTTCATCATCACGGTCACCGAACTCATAGAGTTCATCGATCCCAACACGAACGCACCAATTCCGGACCCGGAAAGCGGTGGCAACGTACGGCTCCAGTACCAGGGCCCGCGCAACGAGGAGGGCGCCTTCATCGGCGGTCTCGAGTTCGCCGCCCAGTACGTCTTCACCGATATGCCCTCCCCCTGGGACGGCTTCGGCGTGCAGTTCAACCACACCTGGGTCGACACCGACGCCGAGTTCGTGAACCCGAACAGCGGCGCCGCGTTCGACGTGCCCGGCCTGTCCGAGCACACGACCAACGCGGTGGTCTTCTACGAGAAGTACAAGTTCAGCGGCCGGGTCGCCTGGAACCGGAGGGACGGGTTCCTGACCCGCGTGGCGAGCACGCGCTCCAACCCGGAGTTCACGAGCCCCTACTGGCAACTCGACGCCGGATTCGGATACCAGGTGACGGACAAGATCTCGCTGGTGTTCGAGGCCATCAACCTGACCGACGAGAACGTCGACCGGTACAACATCGTCGGCCCCGTGTCGCAGTTGAAGCAGCTCTACTTCATCTCGAACAGCGGACGGCGCATGCAGGCGGGTATCCGCATCCGGTTGTAGCCTCCACCTGACGCGGGGTTGCGTCCCACGGGCCGGAACCCTGCCAACCCTGAACGGGACGCCCTCGCGGCGTCCCGTTTCTCGATCTCACGTACAGCCCGACAGGCCTGTAGGGGCCGCCCTTGTGGCGGCCCGCGTTGGATTCCGTGCATGGCCCCGCCACTGGCTGATGGGAGGATTTCCCGATGGGGGCGTACTGAACGGGAGAACGTTCCCGACCTGGCAGCGAGACTACCTGGACCTGCTGAGACAGCGCGACCTCCCCAACTGGGGCCTCCCGGCCGCGCCACAGACGACGTTGCGTCTCCTACGGATGTTGGCGTTCGCGCATGGACAGGAGTGGAACGCCAGCCAGATCGGCAAGAGCCTTGGACTCTCCTATCACACCGTAAACTCCTATCTCGACTACCTGGTGGAGGCCTTCCTCTTCCGCCGGCTCGAGGCCTGGCACGCGAACATCGGGAAGCGCCTGGTGAAGCGGCCCAAGATCTATTGGCGGGACACGGGGTTGCTGCACTCGATACTCAACGTCGAGAACGCCGACGCACTGCTTGGCCAGCCCTGGGTCGGCGCGAGCTGGGAAGGGTACGTCATTCAACAGCTCCTCAGCGCTCTCGAAGCCAGGGGCGCAGCGCACAACGCGTTCTATCTGCGCACCAGCGATCAGCGCGAGATCGACCTGATTCTCGAACTCGGCGGCCAACGCTGGGCCATCGAGGTCAAACTGACGAGCCGGCCCGGCCGCGACGACCTGGCATCGCTCAACCGCAACGCAGACCTGATCGAGGCCGACAGGCGGTTTCTCGTCTGCCGCAGGAGTGATTTCGTGCAGAGCGGCAGTCAGACCGTCTGCGATCTCGAGGCGATGCTTGGATGCTTGGCGTAGGACCGGGAACCGCCCCATGTGCCCCGCTCGGAACCGCAGGCCCGGGCTACCCGCCTTGCCAGCAGGCGCCCTTGTCGCTCGGCCAATCGGTGGTAGACTAGCGCGCCTTTTCCGCCTTAGCTCAGTTGGTAGAGCAGCTGACTGTTAATCAGCGGGTCGCTGGTTCGAGCCCAGCAGGCGGAGCCAAATTCCTCATTGTTTTCAATGAATTGCGTGATGTCGACGACAAACCTGAAAACCCGAATCCCTAACTCTCGGCGTTTTCCCTAACTCGGCAGGAAAAATTGCCGTCTCGGCCTGCCCTCGTTGGACCGACTATCCGCTCCTGGTGGGGCGCATGCCAACGAACAAACATTCGCCCGATGGGCCGATAATGGAGTTTCCATTTGCCCGCGCAGCGAAGCAAAGTTCAACGTCACTCAGAAGTGGTGCGACACAACGGCAGAATGCGTCTCCATATTGGCGATGAGCCGGTGGAGCCTTGGCAGATCAGTCGCCGCGCCTTGTCGTCCCTGTTCTTCGAGAAGAACTAGAAACGGATGTCAATCATGACGAGGCGCAAGGGGTGGGGAGACTCACGATTTGGACGATCTGCCAGGGTTGCTCGAAATTCGGCGGCAAGGAGTTCAGGCGGAAGGCGGGATCGAGCGACCGACCCTCGAAGGCCGGTGTTTTCGCGTTGGATTTGGCCGAGCCGCCTGCGGGGACGAGGAATCGCCGAATGGGCCCGCGAACGTGAATCTCTGACTCTTGGCGTTTTTCCTTCCCGCAGGGTCCTGGGTTCACGCGATTGCGGTGCGATAGACGCGCTGCGTGGTATGGCGGTCCAGGCGTGCCCGAGCAGGTCGCGGGGGTTCCTCCAGCGTGGCGGTCGCCGGCGCCGTCGTTCAGCTACCACGGCTAAAAGTAGACATACGCTACTCTTTTCTTCGTCTCCTGTTCAGGAAGACAACAAAAAGAGCAATAACTCCGCCGACTAACGCCACTTGGATTCCTTTCTCAATATTGAAATTGGTCGATGTATTCGCAGCAACGATATCCGCGGCCCAGCTTGCAGCGGTCTCTCTGGTCCAGTCAAGGTCGGCTTCCCGGCCGTTGACGTGTAAATGAAGCACCTTGTCTTTCACATGCAATGTCAAGATAGTTGCGACTACAACAATACTAACAGACTCGCCATCCACGGCACCATTGGCTGTTGCGAAGATGGAATGTGCTATCGCAATGTCAGTATCAAGATGAACGGGTAGTGGCACGAATCCGCCCAATTCCATAGCGATTGAAACATCAAAATCCTCGCTAAGTGTGGCGTTTGCGTGGTCAATGATCCCGGGCCACTGATCGTCGATCAAATCATTGTATGTATCGACCATCTGATTTCGTTCACTACGGAGTTGGGCAAATTGAGTCGAAGAAACGGAATCATTACTAACACCCTTGTTCGACTCGACATTAATATACCGGTCGAAGTTAACGAATTCACCGCGAAGCAGCGCTTCCGCATTGTTTGCAGGAATCAGAGTAAGGTAGAGGAGGTTGCTCGGCGCGACAAAGAGCCGCATAGATTCGTAGTGCGGAGGCATGTTTGGTGTCAGCTCGACAAATCCATCAGGCAGAGGTAGGTCGATCAGGCGATTACCAACTTCGATTTCTACTCCACCAACTCTTAGGGTCACTCCCTGGATGAGGAGGAAAGCGAGTATTAACTTGATGTTGCGCACTTGGCCCCCCTAACTTACCGCGTGGGCTTCACTCGATTCCTCGTACGGTAGACGCGCCGCGTGATGGCGGTCGACGTGTGCCCGAGGAGGTCGCGGGCGTCCTCCAGCGTGGCTGCCGCCGTCGCCGCTGTTCGGCGGAGATCCCGAAATTGTAACCCATCAACGCGGGCGCGATCGCATAGGCGCCGCCAAGTGGTTCGGAATCCGTACTCGGTGTACGGACCGCCTTTCCGCGACGGGAACACGTAGAGGCTCTCGACCCGCTGCGCTTCCAGCGCCGCTGCGATCGCGTCCCGAAGCGCGGCCGTCCAGGTTATCAGGCTCTCCGCCCCGGTCTTCGGCCGCGCCAGGAGGACGCCGTCCTCGGTAAGCGCGTCACGCCGGAGCAGGCGCAACTCGCCCTCGCGCATGCCCGTCAGCACGGCGACCGCCAGGATCGCGCGCCACATGGGGGTGGCTTGCTCTACGAGCGTGCGCAGTTCCGCGGGCGTCGCGATACGCCGCCGCGGCCGCTCCGTGCGTCGGCGCACGCTCGATGCCGGATTGGACTCGCACCAGCCACGCTCGATGGCGTGCGCATACACGGCGCGCAGAAGTGCCAGATCCCGGTTCGCGCTCACCGGAGCCGCGCGCGCGTGGAGCCACTGGCGCACGTCGCGGCGCTCCAATTCCTCGAGATACACCCCTCCCGCCCACTCCACAATACCCCGCGCGCTGGACTGGTATCCCTCGCGCGTCTTCGGCGCGAGGTCGGGGCCGCGGTCGACCAGATACGCCTCGATCGCCTGGGCAACGGTGCGGGCGTGCTGTCCCGCGCCTTCCAGTCGCGCCCACTCGCGCAGAGCCTCGGCGTAGTCGCGGCTCAGACGTTTCCAACGAACGCGGCCGTTCCGCCGAACGACGCGGTAGTAGCTGCCGGCCGAATAATGCATCCGGGTCGGCAGCGCGTTGCCGAATGGATCGCGACGCTCACGCATCCGGCGCGCCCAGCTCGATCCGAATCCTGACGGGGTCGCGCTCCTGCGAGGCCGCCAGGTCGCACAGCGCATGCCACAATCGGTTCACCGTGGTCTGCCCGCTCTGGTCCTTTGCGACCTCCCAGTCATGCCCGCAGATCGGACACGCCGACGGTGCCTGATGGCGGCAGTTCGTGGCCGGTTTCAGCACCACGACCGCGGCGCACCGCTCGTTCGCACACTCGAAACGTACGGCGTGGATGTCGTCGATGCCGGCGACGACTCGCTTCTCCGCCATCACCCCTCCGCCTGCCATCAGCGTCCCTACGATACAACAGACAGGTTCGGCCGCGGTCCCCTGCGCTGTACGGCCCGCGCCTCGATGCCGCTGCGGCGCCGCTGGACCTAAGGCTGCGACGGACGCCTGCAACGGCATCGCGTACGTCGACGATCGCCAGATCGTAAGCCTGTTCGCGCGCAAGGAGTATGCCACCACGCCGCGGCTCGAGATCCTCGTGACCGGGCTGGAGGCGGGGCCGTGAGACCGACCGCATCGCCGGCAGCCGGCGAACACTCAGGTTTCGTGCGGCACCAGGTCGTCGAGGTCGACGTTCAACACCCGGGCGATGGCCGACATCGTTTCGGTCGAGCCGGTTTGCGTTCCTTTCACGATCTGGTAGAGGTCGTCGACCTTGATGCCGACATGCTCGGCGACCTGGTATTGCCTCATGCCGCGGTGCCTGCAGAACACCGCGATCGGGTGTTCGCCGTCCACAAGAGCTTTCACGACCTCCACCGGGAACGACTCCTCGTCGGATGCTTTGGCGAGGTCGTACAGCTCCTCATCGGTCAACGCCGCCTCCGCTCCGCCGGCGCCCGCGAGGCGCTCGAATTCGCGCCAGGGGAGGACGGCGAAAGCCGGCTGTCCGGCATCGTCTCGAATTATCTGCGGCTTGATCACGATCATCTCCTGCTCTCTGTAGACCTGTCCGCGCGGGACGATTCGGAGCACGGAGATGTGGCTCCGCCCGTTGTCGGGCTCGAACATAACCCGCATGTATCCAACCCGCAACCGGTAGCCCAGCGGACCTTTCAGCGCCCATGAGCATCTCCGCCATGCAGACCGTTTTCGAGCGTTCCCGGTCCCGGGGAACGGCCCGCGTGGTCATGCTCGCGCTGGCCGACCATGCCGACGAAGACCTGGTCGCATACCCGTCCCTGACGCGTCTGGCGCAGTACGCGAACGTCGACCGCCGGTCCGCCATCCGGGCCGTGAACAGGCTCGTCGAACTCGGCGAGCTGGTCCGGATCGGCACCGGCCGGCGCGCGTCGACGATCTACCGGATCGTCCTCGACGAGCGTCCGACTAGTGACGCGGATGTCACCAGTGCTAACGAGGCTACGCCTCAGACCGACAAGGCATGTGGTGCTTGCCCGAGTTGGATTTGAGGCGGACTCCGGTCGCTGTTCCCTCTGCGGACAGGGTCCGCGTTCATAGTCGCACGAAGGCGTCGGTGGCCGTATGTTGGCCAAGTGGGGAACGCATCGACCGGAGTCCTGCGGATGAACGTAGCACGGAATGTGGCGGAGGTGTTGTCGGAACACACGACGCTGGAACTGGAATGCATCGACCGGCTGTACCTGAACGCGTACGTTCCGATGCTGCAAAGCGGCGCGGGCACGGCGTACTTCTTCCGCAAGATTCGCGGCAACCCGGTACCGTCGTCCAGCGTTGATGGCGCCCATGACGCGGCGCTTTGTCAGCGCTCTGGAGCGCTACGCACAGCGCGAGGGTGTCGACCTGATCCGTTTCGAACGCGGCGAGCGCAAGGATGCGCGCACGCAGGCGTATCTGCGGCACTGGCACGGCGGCGAAGGCGTGCTGTACATCGGCAAGGCGCAGGAACGGGCGCGCGTGGTACGCACCGAACGGCGCCACGATCCGGTGGGCGGCGCCAGCTATCCGTGGTTGGTGTCGAGCACGGCGATGGTCAACCACTACTACGTGTACCTGGTGGACGCGGACTTCGGGAGCTATGGTCGAAAGTGGTGTACGGATGAGTTGAGTCGTGCGGCGTGTCTCTGCTGAAATCGGAGTTGCGAATTCACGGTTTCAGCAAGAGGAGCACACCGCACATGGGCAACGATAAAGTGGTTTCGCTGGCGGCGCCAGCATCGGTTTCCGATCCGCTCACGGATCTTCTTCGCGCTGGCGCGCGGCGGCTGATCGAGGCGGCGGTGTCGGCGGAGTTCGGGGAGTATCTGTCGGCGTTCGAGGAAGAGAAGTTGCCAGACGGTCGGCGGCGGATGGTGCGCAACGGTCATCTTCCGGAACGGCAGATTCTGACGGGGATCGGCGCAGTGGACGTTCGGGTGCCGAAGGCGCGCAGCCGGTCGGGATCGCAGGAGCCGTTCCGCTCATCGCTGGTGCCGCCGTACGTGCGCCGTAGCGCGAGCGTCGATGCGGCGGTTCCGTGGCTGTACCTGCACGGCGTATCGACGGGTCAGATGCGCGCGGCGGTGTCGGCGCTGGTGGGTGAGGAAGCGGCCCGCGGGTTGTCGGCGAACGTGGTGAGCCGCCTCAAGCGGGTGTGGGACGAGGAGTATCGGGAGTGGTGCCGGCGCGATCTTGCCGACGACTGGGTGTACGTCTGGGCGGACGGTATCCACAGTGGCCTGCGCGGTGACGATGGGCGCCTGTGCGTGCTGGTGGTGATCGGCGTAAACGCCCGTGGCGACAAGCACTTCCTGGCCATCGAGGACGGGGTTCGGGAGTCCACGCAGAGCTGGCGGGAAGTGCTGCTGGGCATGCAGCAGCGCGGCTTCACGCGGCCGGCGAAGCTGGCGGTGGGCGACGGCGCGCTGGGCTTCTGGTCGGCGCTGTCGGAGGTCTATCCGCAGACCCGCAGCCAGCGCTGCTGGATGCACAAGTCCGGTAACGTCCTCAACTACTTCCCCAAGTCGGGGCAGCCGAAGGCGAAGCAGGGACTGCAGGAGATCTGGATGGCCGAGACCCGCGCCCAGGCCGAGCGCGCGTTCGACGACTGGATCGAACGCTACGAAGACAAGTACCCCAAGGCCACCGCGTGCCTGGCGCGTGATCGCGAGCAGCTGCTGGCCTTCTACGACTTCCCCGCCGCGCACTGGACGCATCTGCGCACGACCAACGTGATCGAGTCGGCGTTCGCCACCATCCGCCATCGGAGCTCGCGGGCGAAGGGCTGCGTCACGCGCCGGACGATGCTCTCGATGATCTACAAGATGGGCATGAGCGCCGAGAAGTCCTGGCGACGACTACGCGGCTTCCGGCAGCTCGGCAAAGTGATCGAGGGGGTCAAGTTCAACGACGGTATCGAGGTCATCGAGGACAGCAGGGCCGTCGCATGACCAACCCTCCGTACACCAGATTTGACAATAGCTCGGACTTCGGCCCGCTGTTCATCAAGTTCTGCTCGTACTTTCCCTACAACGCCAAGCTGTGTCTGAACGGGCACGAGTTCGTCAAGCGACAGTTGGCCAAGCGCGGCATCGGCTTCGAGGCGCTGGACAACGGTATCCTGCGCTGCGACGACCCTGCCGCCATGCAGGCCATTGCGCACGAGGTGACGGCGCAGCGTATCGACGCCGTGCTGCGCAAGTGGTTGGCGCGACTGCCGCATCCGTTCAGCGTCGACGACCGCGCCGCCGGCATCCGCTACGACGTCTCCGTGCTGCAAGCGGAGTTCGCCCTGACCCAGGGGTTCGGCCGGCCCGTGCAGGGGCGGGTGTTCTTCGAGGAGGTGATGCGCGAGAACCTCGACCTGGGCCGTCCCGACCATGTGCAGTTGATCTTCGACAGGCGCGTCACCAAGCGCACCCCCTCGCGGTATCGAACCCGCGTCATAACCGACGGGGTCATCCCGTCGCTGCATGTGGACTACAAGCACTCGCGCATCAAGCAGTATCACAAGGAAGGACGCGCCCTGCGTACCGAGACCGTGATCAACGACCACCTGTCCGAAGGACAGGCAATGACCTTCCAGGTCGGCAGACGGCTGTGCAACCTCGATGATCTACAGAAGATCGGCTTCGCCGCCAACCGACGCCTGCTCGGCGTCCAACGCATCAGCCACCGCTGCCAACTGGGTACCGAAGTCTTCGACGGGCTGCACCGGCCCGCCGTGGTCGACGATCGACGCGTCTCTACCCTGCGCTTCGGCGACCCCCGCGTGCAGGCGCTGCTGGCCACCCTGCTGGCCTTCCGTCTGCTGCCGGTGGGCTTCGCCAATCGCCAACTGCGTGAGTACGCCGCACCGCTACTCGGCCTGTCCCTCGACGCCTACGGCCCGGCGCGCGCCACCTACGATCTCAGACGCCTGCGCCTGCGCGGCTTGATCGAGCGCATCCCGCGCTCGCACCGGTATCGCGTCACCGAGCAAGGTCTGCGTATCGCCCTGTGCTACCAACGTGTGCAGCGTCGCGCGCTCTGCCCAGCGCTGTCCGCGGTCCTCGACGAGGACCAGCCTCCAGCCCTCGGCCGACTCGTCGAGCGCTTCGACCTCCACATCCAGCGCCTGTGGGAAGGCGACAAACTCGCCGCATGAAAACTTGGCTCAAATGGTAAGGTCTGGGTCCCTCAAGGAATCTAGTAGTTCGTTCCATTAAAACATTGACGTTCCATGCGATGTCCAAGTCGAAGTTGCGCCAACGGAACTGCACGGGAGCTTCGTTCATTTCCGCAATGCCTTGGAGGATGCGGGATTTCAGTTCCGCGGTGGACGCGACGCGGATGTGGCGCAGGAACGTGCGCGCCATTTTGGAGAAGGCGCACTCGATCAGGTTCAGCCAGGAGCCGTGTTTCGGGGTATGAACGTATTCGAAGCGCCCAGGTCGCGTCGCCAGGTACGCCATGGTCTCGCGGGAAATGTGCGCGGAGTGATTGTCGAGGACAACGCGGATGACGGCGTCGGGCGGATAGTGACGATGCAAGCGCTCCAGCAAGGCGACGAACTCGCGGCTACGATGTCTCGGCTCGACATCGGCGATGATTTCGCCGCTGTGCAAATCCAGCGCGGCGAGAATCGACAACGTGCCGTGGCGCACGTATTCGTAGTCGCGCGACAGCGTCGCCTGTTGCCCCGCCACCGGCGGCAGGTCCGGGGCGGTGGTGCCGATAGCCTGTACGCCAGGCTTCTCGTCCACGGACACCGTGTAGGTGGTCGGCGTGGCGGCGTCGCGCGGCGCTGGCGTCAGGAACACCTCGCGATAGACCATCAGGACTTCCCGCATCTTGCGGTCGAACTCCGGGTCGCGACGTTCCAGGTAGTATCGCACCCGATGCGGCTTCAGATCGTGCTCCTGCAGGATACGCCAGACGCTGCTCCTGCTAATGCGCGACAAGCGCGGAAACCCGGCCGCCGCGGCTTCGCGTTGCAGGTGGGCGGCCAATGCCGACAACGTCCACAACTCCGCCGCCAGACCCAGCGCCTTGGGTTGCTGACATGCCACGCTGACCACCCAGGCTTTTGCGTCCGGCAGAATCTCGGGCTCCCGCGGGCGGTGGTAACGATCTCTCAAGCCGGTGCGCACGCCCGCCGCCAACGCCTTGTCGACACATTTGTAGATGGTTGGGCGCGACACGCCGACTTCCCGCTGTATCTGCGAGATCGACAACCCCGCCGCGTACCTCAGCAGCACCTTCGCTCGTGTTACCTCGCGCGCCGGCGCCGTCGCCGAGCGGCTCAACGTCGTCAGCATCTCGCGATCCGACTCCGACAACTCCAACGCCGCGCGCTCTGTTCGTCTGGCCATGTCCCGCTCCCTGATTGGATCGGGCCAGCATCATGCATCGGCATCGCCAGTTTGTAAACTAATTTAAGAAACGAACTGCTAGTGACATTTCTGACCGCACTAGTAGTTCGTTCCACTAAAGCGTTGACGTTTCATGCGATGTCCAGGTCGAAGTTGCGCCAACGGAACTGCACGGGCGCTTCGTTCATTTCCGCAATGCCTTGGAGGATGCGGGATTTCAGTTCCGCGGTGGAGGCGACACGGATGTGGCGCAGGAACGTGCGCGCCCTTTTGGAGAAGGCGCACTCGATCAGGTTCAGCCAGGAGCCGTGTTTCGGGGTATGCACGTATTCGAAGCGTCCGGGTCGCGTCGCAGGTACGCCATGGTCTCGCGGGAAATGTGCGCGGAGTGATTGTCGAGGACGACGCGGATGACGGCGTCGGGCGGATAGTGACGATGCAAGCGCTCCAACAAGGCGACGAACTCGCGGCTACGATGTCTCGGCTCGACATCGGCGATGATTTCGCCGCTGTGCAAATCCAGCGCGGCGAGAATCGACAACGTGCCGTGGCGCACGTACTCATAGTCGCGCGACAGCGTCGCCTGTTGCCCCCGCTACCGGCGGCAGGTCCGGGGCGGTGGTGCCGATAGCCTGTACGCCGGGCTTCTCGTCCACGGACACCGTGTAGGTGGTCGGCGTGGCGGCGTCGCGCGGCGCTGGCGCCGAGGCCTACCGATCGCGATACGGCGTCGAGCCGGTCCGCAACGCCCGGGTCAACGGCCAGCTCGCCCAGGTCGTCAAGCGCCTCGGCGCCGAGGAGGCCCCCAAGGTGGCCCGGTTCTTCGTCGGCCACAACGACCGCTGGTACGTCACCAAGGGCCACGCCGCCGAGTGCCTGCTGAAGGACTGCGAGAAGCTCCGCACCGAGTGGCGCACCGGGTCCGTGGTGACCTCGACACGGGCCCGGCAGATCGACCGGTCGGCAACGACCCACGCCGCTGCCCGGGAACTCATCGACGAATACCGCCGGGAGGCAGATAAGTGAAAGACCAGTTCGTCGAGGCGCTCGCCGTAGTCGCCGAACTCACCGGGACCGAACTCAGCCAGGCGGCGATGCGCGTCATGGTCGAGGACCTGGCGGTACACCCCACCGGCGACGTACTCACGGCGCTCGACCGCTGCCGCCGCGAGTGCCGTCACCGCCTCACGCTGGCGGACGTGCTGGACCGCCTGCCGAACCGACCGCCCGGTCCCGAGGAGGCGTGGGAGCTCGTGGTTGCCGCCAGGCCGTGGGAGGAGGGAGCTACGGTCGTCCTGCCGCGCGCCATCCTGGCGTCCTTCCCGTTCGCGCTCTGGCCGGACCGTGTCGCGGCTCGCATGGCGTTCCGCGAGGCCTATACGAGGAACGTCGAACGCTTCGCAGGCGAGATGGCCGTGAGCCTCGGCTGGGACCCCGAGGGCCGCGACAACGCCATCATCGAGGCGGTGCAGACCGGGCTGCTGTCCCGCGACGACGCGCTGCTGCACCTGCCCCAGCTGCCCGTCGAGCGGCTACCGCAACCACCGCACGCGGCGGCGGAACCAGCACGGGAGCTCGCCCATGAGGCCGACTGAGGCGCACTTCCACGAGCGGTTGGCCGCGGCCACCGCGGAGCGGACGCAGCACGACGTGCTGGCGTACCTCCGGTCGCGCCCCGACGTGCGCCACGCCTACACGGCGCTCCGGTACGTGATCGGACAGCTCACGGACGGCCGCTGCTTCACCTGTCGTGCCGGCGCCCGAAACCGTCCTTCGCGCACCAAGAGACGGCCTTCCTCGAGCGCATGGTCGACCTGGGCGGCATCGCCGGTACATGTCGGTCCGTGGCGGACGCTACGGCGCTGCTGGACGCGCAGTGAGCCGTTGGCTGGCATGCCTCCTGCTGCTGGTCGCCGGCTGCGCCACCAGCGCGCCGCCGCTGCCGGCCACGACGCGGCCCTGCCCGGACGGCACGGCGACCGTCACGGAGATCCGCAACCACGAGGTGTGGCGCCGGTGGTGCGTGTACGGCTGGTGGGCGTGATATGAGCGCAGCATACGCTCGCGCACGCGCGGCCGGCCGTTACCCGGAGGATTGGGACGAGATCTCGATCGACGTGCGGGAGGACGCGGACTGGGTCTGCCAGTGTCGCGGGGAGTGCGGCCGCCACCGGGATGACTGTCTGGCGCAGGATGGCGAGCCGCATCCGGTCACTGGCAGTCGCGTCGTGCTGACCGTCGCGCATCTAGACCACAATCCCGCGAACTGCGATGAGCACAACCTGCGCGCCATGTGCCAGCGTTGCCACCTGGCCTACGATCATGAGCTCCATCTGCAGTCCGCTTACGCCTCACGTCGCCAGGGCAAGGCGCTCGGAGATCTGTTTGACGGCCAATGCGCTGAGGATGTCGCGTGACGGTCCGCATCCTCGAGGGCGACTGCATCGAGATCCTACCGTCGCTGCCGGACGCGTCCGTGCACTGCGTGGTGACAAGCCCGCCGTATTGGCGCCAGCGGGACTATGAGCACGGGCGGCAGATCGGCATGGAGGAGAGCCCCGAGGAGTACGTGTCAGCGCTGGTATCGGCCTTCAGTGACGTGCGCCGGACACTGGTCCCCAACGTTACCGTCTGGATCAATCTCGGGGAGAAATAGGCTGCAGGCGGGAACGGAGGCGGCGGCTCCTGCATGGCGAGACGACGGGACACGGCCTGGGAGCACGCCCGCATCGCCCGGCGCTGGCGGACGCCCCCGCCCGGGTACAAGAACAAGGACATGGTAGGAGCGCCGTGGATGGTCGCCCTCGCCCCGCGTGCCGATGGCTGGTGGCTTCGGCAGGCAGTGATCTGGGACAAGACTGTGGCCACGGAGCCTCCGCGTAAGGACCGCCCCAGTCTCTCCCACGAGTACGTGTTCCAGTTCTCGAACGGAGAGCATCCCCGGACGGTCAATCCCGGGGAACCATGGTTCCTCACTTCGGTCTGGAAGATCAGACCACGGCCCCGCCCGATCGACCATGCGGCCATGATGCCGGAGGAGCTCGCACGCCGGTGTGTCGTCTCGTCGACACGTTCCGGCGAAACGGTCCTGGATCCGTTTGCGGGCGCTGGCACTACCGGGCTGGTCGCCGACCGCGTGGGGCGCGACGCGATCCTGATCGAGCTGAATCCCGCCTACGCCGAGATGGCGCGTGAGCGCATCACCGGCGACGCGCCGCTGCTCGCGGAGGTGGTGTGATGTCAGGCGGCCGCGCGCTTGCGCGCTCGCGTGATCTTGAGCCTTGCGGTGAGGCCAACCCGGGCAGCCATGTTGACCAGCTTGTCGATGGTGAACTTGTCGATCTTGCCCCGCACCAGGTCGCTCACGCGCGGCCGGGTTATGCCGAAACGCTCGGACGCTTCCTGCTGGGTGATCCCCTCGCGGACAATGTACTGCTCGAGCGCCACCATCAGCTGAGCGCGGAGCTTGAGGTTCTCGGCCTCTTCGGGGCCGTCCGCAATGGCCTGCCATACGCTGTCGAAGCTCTGTGTTTTCATCGTCGCCTATCTCCGGTCTCTTCGTTGCAGGTCGCGAAGTCGCGACCTCGCCAACTCGACATCTCCCTTCGCGGTCTGTTGCGTCGTCTTCTGAAAGACGTGAAGCACGTACACCGCATCGCCAATGTTGGCGACATACAGGCAGCGGTACGCATTACCAGCATCGCGTATACGAATCTCGCGCACGCCGCCGCCAACGTTCGGCATGGGCTTCCAGTCCGTGGGGTCCAGTCCTTGCTGAACGCGGTCGACCTGATAGCCCGCTCTCTGCTGTACGCTCTTCGGAAAGGAGCGGAGATCGTCAAGGGAACTGCCTACGAACACCGCTCTCTTCATAGGCCGCACTGTATCAAACTTGATACAGATGGTCAAGCCCTTCGCGCGCTGAGATGACCCCGTCCGAGATTCGCCGCGCGCGCGCATCACACCGCTACCGCGTCATGCGTCGGGCGTTCCTGCGGGCGAACCCGCTATGCCGGCCGTGCGAGGAGCGTGGCTACACCGTGGCCGCCGTCGAGCTCGGGACAGCGAGACGGACAGCGATCCCAACGTCACCGTGGTGATCAAAGGCAGCCTCCTTGTGTACCTGATCCAGGCCCAGGACCACGACCCGTACATCCTCGGGCTCGACGCTGACGACGTGATCGACATCTTCGTCCATTTCGGCCTGGGGCGCCTGAGCAACCCGCTGGCTTGGCAGACGTTCCTGTCGGGCGGCGCCCCGCCCTCGAGCGCCTGTGCGCGGACATCGAAGCCGGCCGGATCGACTGCGTGGTGGTCTACAAGGTGGACCGTCTCACGCTCGCTCCTCGACTTCGCCCGCATCATGGAGAGTTTCGACAGCCACAAGGTGAGCTTCGTCTCGGTCACACAGCAGTTCAACACGACCAGCTCCATGGGGCGGCTCACTCTGAACATCCTGCTCTCTTTCGCCCAGTTCGAGCGGGAGATCATCTCGGAGCGCACCAAGGACAAGATGGCGGCGGCGCGGCGCAAGGGTAAGTGGGTCGGCGGCCAGCCGGTCCTGGGATACGACATCGACCCGAAACGGGCGCGGTTGGTCGTCAACTCCGACGAAGCGTCTCAGGTGCGCGCGATCTACGACCTCTATCTCGAACACCAGGCCGCGATCCCGGTCGTCCAGGAACTCGCTGGCCGGGGGTGGGTCACCAAACGCTGGACAACGAAGAAGGGACGAGAGACCGGCGGTAAGCCCTTCACCAAGAACGCGCTGTACCGGCTCCTGACGAATGTCCACTACACCGGAAAGGTGCGCTACGAGGGCACGCTCTACGAGGGCGAACACGACGCCATCGTCGACGCCGAGGTGTGGCAACGCGTCCAGGAGACGCTCCGCCGGAACGGTCTCGCGGGCGGACGCGGGGTCCGCAACAAGTACGGGGCGCTGCTCAGGGGCCTGCTTTACTGCGCGCCCTGCGAGTCGGGCATGGTGCACACCTACACCCGCAAGGGACGAAAGCGCTACCGCTACTACGTGTGCCACAACGCCCAACAGCGGGGCTGGTCGCGCTGTCTGAGCAAGTCGCCGGGCGCCCACGACATCGAGACCGCCGTGGTGGAACACATCCGCGGCATCGGGTGCAACGACGCCATCGTCCAGGCGACGGTGGAGAAGGTGCGCGAGCAGAGTGACCGGCGGATGGCGGAGCTGGAAGTCGAACGACTCGGCCGGGAGCGAGAGCTCAAGCAGCTCTACTCCAGTCTTGAGACGCTGGTTCGCTCATCCGACTCGGACAGTTCCAACGGTAGGTCCACGACCGATCTGCTGGCCGACCTGCAGGATCGCATCCGCAGAACGGAGCAGCGGGTCACCGCCACCGCGAGGAGGTCATCGCGCTGGAGCGGGAGGCCGTAGGCGAAGGCGAATTGTCCCAGGCCCTGGCCTCGCGCCCGACATCCAGGAAGCGTTGCTCTTCCTGCCGTGCACGCTCAAGGGCCGCGATCCCATCCGCGAGAAAGACATCCGCCCCATCGCCGGTGTCCCGCACTGGAGCCGCCAGCGCGCGATGTGGGCGCAGCTCGTCGCTCGGCAGGGGAAGTAGCAGCCCCCTTCGGTACCGGGCGGGACATCGTCCCGGTCCCCGCTTGCCAAAATCGCTCCGGCTTCTTCCCGCCTTCCTCGTCTTGCTATTGCCCTAATATCTGTTAGGCCATATATAATGTCTATTCGCCCTATGGGCGGGGCGAGCAATCACGATCAACTGGACATTCAGGTTCGGCGGATCTGCTCGAGGCCTCCGACCTCCGCCCGTGGGAGGGAATCAACCGCAGTCTCCATCCGAGAGGACTTGACATGAATGGTCAACCGAGAGGCAGACGACCCGCCGTGGAGATTACCGACCCACAGCGGCGCACACTGCGCGCGCTGCGCCGCTTCATCGACCACCGGGGGTTCCCCCCGACCATCAAGGAACTCGCCGACAGTCTCGGCATATCCGCCCCGAGCGCGCATGACCAGGTAGGCCAACTCGTCCGCAAAGGCTTTGTGAAGCGGGAATCAAGAAAGGCACGCGGCCTGACTGTCGTGCGCGCGCCGGCAGACGAGGTCCTCCATCTGATGGCCGTTCCCATCGTGGGCAGAGTCGCGGCCGGCCAACCGATCCTGGCCGAGGAGAACATCGTCGGTGAAGTCCTCGTCGATAGCCGGGTCGTCCGTTCCGGCCGCTGCTTCGCGCTGGAAGTTCACGGCGACAGCATGATCGGCGCCGGCATCCGGGATCAGGACCTGGTCGTGGTTCGGGAACAGCCCGTGGCGGAAAGCGGGGACATCGTGGTCGCGCTGCTCGATCAGGAGGCCACGGTCAAGCGGCTTCGTCTGCACGGACGTCAACGGCATGGAGTGGGTGCGGCTCAAAGAAATCCAATACTCGTGGGGCGGCGCCGAGCGGGAGATCGAAAGCCGCAAGGCGAACGACATCTTCCCCGCGCTGGAAGGAAGGGGGCGAAGCCTTCCAGCCACGGCACCCATCCTGCGAGCGACCTTTCACGATCTGGAGCAGGAGCTGATCCTCGATCTGCTGCGCCGACTCCGAAATACAACCCCAGGCGAGCGCAGCTCAATACGTTCATCGCCCGGGTGGTCGAGCACAAGATCGCCACCCTCATCGAGGCGCGGAAGGCCGGCATCCGGGACTACCGGCGCTGCCCCTTTCCCTCAACGACCGCTTCGAGGACGAGGCCGGCCGCTCGGTCGAGCGCGTGGATACGTTCCAGGTTGTGTCAAGTGCATAAGCCCGAAAGTCTCGCTTGCGTACCGGACCTTCTGGCGCCGGACGAATGACCCCGGCACATCACGGTATTCGATACTGAGGGGGTGATTGGTGACGAACTGGCGAAGGCCGAGGCGTTAAACCGGGAAATTGCTGGCACGATCACCGCGGACAGAGCGAAATTGTCGGATCTGCTGCTCGGCTACGACGCGGTGGCGGGCCTGGGATTGTCAGGTCAGCGATCCGGCCACCGTCAAGCTCAAGTTCGGTCCCCGTTACCTACTATGTCAAGACGGATGACATTCAGTTCTGGGGAATCAGCCTCAACATGAAGTACCATTTCTGACCGGCAGCTAATGGAGTCATCAGGGTCCGAGAGTCTGGCAGATCGGTGTCTCGCGGGGGAAGAGCGATGGTCACGCCCCCCCCCCGACGAAATCTCCCTATCGCCGGATCGAGCAGGTTCGGCACGTGGAGTGACGAAAGGATGCCAACTGTAGTAAAAGCTTACGCTGGCTCGCGCCGAAGGCCGCTGACACGGGTGTTCGGGCGAGCAGTCGCCTGAATTTGGAAGAGAGACGACCATGATTGACGGCACGTCCCACGACGGCGCGTTCCGCGCCAATGACATCCAAAGCTCCAAATGCTGGGCGCCATGTCGAGCCGGCGCAGTCGAAGGGGCGCAGCCCCCTGCAGCAGCGCACAGAGACGATTCTCTCGCTACCAATCCATCGGCGGGGCTGGTTGCCGAAGACCATCCCCCCAAGCGCCGCCGTGGCGGCTGGGGGCGTGCGGGCGTTTTCGCCGTCGTCGGCTGGCTCGCCTGGCCGACTGCGGCCTTCGCGCAGCTGACGCTGATTGTGGACGACGACATCGCGGGCGACGGCACGATCAATATTGCGGAGAAGGCGGCCGGCTTCCCCATCAGCGGCAACACGGGTACGGAAAGCGGCGTGACTGTCGAGGTGACCATCGGCAGTGGGGTGCTGAGCACGACCTCGGTCGCGGGGGTTTGGTCGGTGACCGTGCCGCCCGCTGCGAGCTACATCACGGGAACGAGCGTGTCGCTTGGGGTGACGGCCATCAAGACCGGGGAGACCGACGCGGCGCCGTTCAGCGGGTCGCTGACGGTGGATTTGATGAAGCCGACGGTGAGTTACACGGCGCCCCTGAGTCTCACCGTGGGCACTGAGATCATCGCTATGGCTCCGACCGCGAGCGCGGACACTGATTCCTATGCGATTAGCGACGATCCCCCCGGCAATTCCCTGCTGCGGGGATTGTCGTTGAATGGCGCGACAGGCGTAATCAGCGGCGTGCCGACGACGGGCAACCCCAACACGCAGACGGTGGTGGTGCAGGCCACCGACGACGCCGGCAACCCCGGCATGGCGACGATCGTCTTCCCGCTGGTGGTGGGGCCCGAACCCGGTGTGACGGTCGACCCGCCGGCGATGCCGGGCGGCCTGCCAGTGCCGGAGGGCGACTCGGTGCAATACACGCTGGTGCTCGACACCGAGCCGACGCACGAGGTCGTGATCCACGTGCGCCGGGCGTCTGGCGACGATAGTGTGACGGCGGCTCCGACCATGTTGACCTTCACAACCGGAAACTGGTATGAGAAGCAGACGGTGACACTCTCGGCGGTCGAGGACAACGACGGCAACGACGGCATCTCCAATTTTGCACACAACGCGGTCAGCGACGACCCGTTATATGACGGCATTGACACCCCCGGCGTCAACACAACTGAGGGCGACAACGACTCGATCGGGGTGAAGGTCTCGCGGACGACACTGTCGGTGCCGGAAGGCGGCTCGGCGACCTACACGGTGAGGCTTGGCACCGAGCCACAGCAAAATGTCACGGTCGAGGCGAGCCGGGACCAATTGAGTAACGGCGTCCTGACGGACGAAGACCTGACGGTGAGCTCGGATACGGATACGGATACGGATTCGGCTACGAATTCGGTTACGTTGGCCTTCACGAACTCGAACTGGGATAGGGAGCAGACGGTGACGGTCTCGGCGGCCGAGGACGCCGACGACGTGGATGGCGTCGCGATCTTCAGCCACGTCACGGTTAGCAACGACTCGGACTATGAGTCAGACTCATTTTATATCGATCCAGTCACGGCGATCGAGGCCGACAACGACAAGGACGTGATTAGACCGAGGGTAGAGATTCAGACGGAGGTGTCGGCCCCGGTGGGCGGTGCCTTCGAGGTGACGATCCGCTTTTCCGAGGGCGTGCTTGGCTTCACCCTCACGGATATTGGTGTGAGCAACGGGACGGCGTCGAATTTCAACAGAGTGTCCTCACGGACTTACACGGTGACGATCACTCCGGAAGCAACCGGTGAGGTCAGGGTGGAGGTGGGATCGAACGTGGCCCGGGACGGAGCCGGCAACCGCAACCGAGCGGCGGAGCCTCTGGTGATCGAGGCGGACCTTACGGGACCGGAAGTGGAGATCACCAGCGATGCCCCCGGGCCCGTGGGCGGCGCGTTCGAAGTGACGATCACCTTTAGCGAGGCGGTGACGGGTTTCGAACAGAGCGAGATCACGGTGACGAATGGGACGGTAAGCAGCTTCAACGGGTCGGGGACGAGCTACACAGCCGAGATCACCCCCTCTGCGAGCGGTGCGGTGACCGTGGAGGTTGCGGCGGACGTCGCTGAGGACGGGGCCGGCAACGGCAACCGGGCGGCGGAGCCTCTGGTGATCGAGGGGGATCTGGAGCGGCCGGAGGTAACGATCGAAGGACCGGCGGAGCCGGTGGGAATGGCGGCGTTCGAAGTGACGATCACCTTCTCGGAGCCGGTGGAAGGCTTTGAGCCGGAAGATATCCAGGTCAGCAACGGGATGGTGGCGGACTTCACCGAGGTGTCATCGAGTGAGTATCGAGCCACGATCAAGCCGGCTGAGGCGGGGCAGGTCGTCGTGGTGGAGGTCCCCGAGGACATGGCCGAGGACGGGGCCGGCAACGGCAACCGGGCGGCGGAGCCTTTCGAAGTAGAAGCCAAGCTGGTGGTGAGCTACCAGGAGGAGGACTACACGGCAACCGAAGGGGGGGGAGCGGTGACGGTGACGGTGAAGCTGATCCAGGGCTGGGACGGGGAACTGGCGATCCCGATCCGGGTGACGCGGCCGGAGACGACGGAAGTCACCGACTATGCCCTAGATGGTTTGGAGGAGTGGGATGCCCAGGAGGGCACCGGCAGGCTGACCTTCCCAGCCGAGGAAACGGAACAGACGTTCACGATAGAGGCCAACCATGACGGGGACGGGGACGACGAGACGGTGGAGCTGGGATTTGGGGAACTGCCGGAGATAGTACTGGCAGGGGAGCCGGCCGTGGCGACAGTGACGCTCGAGGACAAAGGACTGGTGGAGCTCGAGGTGAGCTTTGGGCAGGCAGAGTACCGGATCAGGGAAGGCCAGCAGGCCGACATCGAGGTGAAGATGTCGCCGACGGCGGACCGGCGGGTGGAAGTGCCGCTGGTAGTGGCGCTCCAAGGCGGGACGGCGCCCGAGGACTATAGCGGCGTGCCGGCGTCGGTGGTGTTTGAGGAAGGCGAGAGTGAGGGGACGATTTCCGTCGAGGTTCTGGCGGATGAAGTGAACGATCCTGGGGAGGGGATTGTGCTGAGCTTTGGAGAGTTGCCGGAGGCGGCGAGTGGAGGAGAGATCTGGCAGACAACAGTGAACTTCAGGCAGCAGCGGACGGCGGGGCAGTTCTCGCAAACGCTGGAGGTGGCACTGGCGGTGATGGCGCGTTCGATGGGGGAGAGTGCACTGACGGCCATTGAGGGTCGCTTTGAGCGGCATCGGCAATGGAGTCGGCTGGGGGCAGCCGGAGGAGCGGTGCCGACAGTGCAGCCGGGAAGCGACCATAGCGTCACGGGTCTGGGTCAGGGAGAATCGCAGCGGATAGGCAGCGAGAGCCTCGAGGGTGCCGGCAGGAGAAACGCCGAAGGCCCGGTGGTGCCAAGCGCTGAGGGCGCGGCCGGAGCCCGCGTAGCGATGGGATCGAGTGGGGAGTCGGGAGATCGGGAAAGTGGCGTGCAGGGAGCGTGGCTGCAGAACGTCTCGGTGGGTGGATTAGCGGGCCTGTTCGGCTACGGCCAGGGCTATACGGGCGTCTCGACCGGCTCCGGCGTGGGGCCGAGTGGGACCGGCCCGATGGTGGGGTTGGGAGGGCAGTCAGGTTACGGTCAGGATCGGTTCCAGGGTTCGCGGACCGGGAACTCGTCGCTGAGATCGGGACTGACCGAATATTCGGGGGTGAGGGATCAGGGGTTCAGCCTCGCAGGAACCTCCTTCGAGATGCCTCTGGGCAAGCAGGAGCAGGGGAGGGGCACGAGTTGGGTGCCGGTGTTGTGGGGTCAGGGGGACCTGCAGCACTTCAACGGAGACCTGGATCGGCTCGGAATGAACTATCGCGGCCGCCTCGACGCCGCGCACGTGGGGCTGGATCTCTATGCCAACGACAAGATGCTGGCCGGGCTGTCGTTGATGCGCAGCTGGGGGGACATGGATTACACCGACGATGGGGTCGATGGGGTGTTGGAAAGTGATCTGAACACCTTTCATCCCTATCTGTACTGGCAGCCGAACGAACGGGTGAGCATGTGGGGCATTGGCGGCTTGGGACAAGGGCAAGTGGGTGTCAAAGAGCCGGGTCGGACGCACGACTTCGATGCCGACTTTCGGATGCTCGCCGGAGGCGTGAGGGCGATGCTGTGCAGCCGGCCCTGCAATGAGTTGGCCCTGCGTGCCGACGTCTTCACGGCGCAACTGGAGACCGAGGCCTCCGAAGACATTGCGAAGGTGCGAGGCGAGGCCCACCGGGCGCGGTTGATGCTGGAGTGGGTGTACGACAGGCCGCTGTCAGCGGGGCGATCGCTGAGTCTGAAGCTGGAGGGCGGCGGACGCTGGGACGGGGGCGATGCGGATCGCGGTGCCGGCGTGGAAACCGGTTTCCGTCTGGGGTACCTGGACGCGAACCATGGACTGGACGTGGCGCTGCACGGCCGGGTGCTGGTGGTGCATGAAAGCGACTACCGGGACTGGGGATTGGGGGTACAGGCGAGCTGGGACCCGGGCGAGAAGCAGCGCGGGTTCCGGGTGTCGGTGACCTCCACGCGGGGCCAAGATGGAGGCGGCCAAACGACGCTATGGAACAACGCCAATACGGTCACGCCCCCGCTGGGGATGGGAGCAATGGGAATGAGCTCCCAGAGCCGAATGGAAAGCGAGGTGGCCTACGGCGGCCTGAGGGTGCTGGGCTTACGGAGTCCACTGACGCCCTACAGCCGGTTAAGGTGGACGGGATATGGACGGGAGCTGGCCATAGGCGCCCAGTGGAGCCTGCCCCCACGCTCGAAGCTGGCGCTGCCATCAATGTTGGAAATGGAAGCCAAGAGGCGGGAGAACAGAACGGGTACGGCTGATCTAGCGGTGCTGGTGCGAATGTCGATCCCCTTCTGAGGAGCTGACCCCGGGCAGTGGGTGAACCCCTGCCGGTCCCTACGAGCGGCGCGCCCTCAGCGCCAGGGTGAACGACGACCCGGATATCCTGGTTGCGATGCCGGAGAATGGACCATGCTGACCGGAGGGGCGGAAATGTGCTTGACAACGCTTCCGACCTCGAGTTTTCTGGATCGGAAAAAAGGAAATCGACGACAACCGCGCTTCCGTTTTTTCGGCACGGCCCGAATTCCATAAGTACTTGTACTATATGGAGCTATTGTCAAATCTGGTGTACGGAGGGTTGGTCATGCGACCGCCCTGCTGTCCTCGGTGACCTCGATACCGTCGTGGAACTTCACGCCCTCGATCACCTTGCCGAGCTGACGGAAGCCGCGTAGTCGTCGCCAGGACTTCTCGGCGCTCATGCCCATTTTGTAGATCATCGAGAGCATCGTCCGGCGCGTGACGCAGCCCTTCGCCCGCGAGCTCCGATGGCGGATGGTGGCGAACGCCGACTCGATCACGTTGGTCGTGCGCAGATGCGTCCAGTGCGCGGCGGGGAAGTCGTAGAAAGCCAGCAGCAGCTCGCGATCACGCGCCAGGCACGCGGTGGCCTTGGGGTACTTGTCTTCGTAGCGTTCGATCCAGTCGTCGAATGCGCGCTCGGCCTGGGCCCGGGTCTCGGCCATCCAGATCTCCTGCAGGCCCTGCTTCGCCTTCGCCAACGCATCGCGCCAGCGATGCGCCTGGACATTCGGCAGGTAGTTGAGGACGTTGCCGGTCTTGTGCATCCAGCAGCGCTGGCTGCGGGTCTGCGGATAGACCTCCGACAGCGCCGACCAGAAGCCCAGCGCACCGTCACCCACCGCCAGCTTCGCCGGCCGCGTGAAGCCACGCTGCTGCATCCCCAGGAGAACCTCGCGCCAGCTCTGCGTGGACTCCCGAACCCCGTCCTCGATGGCCAGAAAGTGCTTGTCGCCACGGGCGTTTACGCCGATCACCACCAGCACGCACAGGCGCCCGTCGTCACCGCGCTGGCCACTGTGGATACCGTCCGCCCAGACGTACACCCAGTCGTCGGCAAGATCGCGCCGGCACCACTCCCGATACTCCTCGTCCCACACCCGCTTGAGTCGGCTCACCACGTTCGCCGACAACCCGCGAGCCGCTTCCTCGCCCACCAGCGCCGACACCGCCGCGCGCATCTGACCCGTCGATACCCCGTGCAGGTACAGCCACGGAATCGCCGCATCGACGCTTGCGCTGCGGCGCACGTACGGCGGCACCAGCGATGAGCGGAACGGCTCCTGCGATCCCGACCGGCTGCGCGCCTTCGGCACCCGAACGTCCACCGCGCCGATCCCCGTCAGAATCTGCCGTTCCGGAAGATGACCGTTGCGCACCACCCGGCGCCGACCGTCTGGCAACTTCTCTTCCTCGAACGCCGACAGATACTCCCCGAACTCCACCGACACCGCCGCCTCGATCAGCCGCCGCGCGCCGACGCGAAGAAGATCCGTGAGCGGATCGGAAACCGATGCTGGCGCCGCCAGCGAAACCACATTATCGTTGCTCATGTGCGGTGTGCTCCTCTTGCCGAAACCGTGAAATCGCAAACTCGATTTCAGCAGAGACACGCCGCAAGCTCAACTCATCCGTACACCAGATTCGACCATAGCTCTACTATATGGGCTTATCCTCCATAACCTGACGGTGAGTGGTTATGAAGAGGGTTGCACGAGGGGAGCCAATCAAATCAAGGGGTTGCACCAACCGGCCCCGATTCTCCCCCTCTGGCCTGGACCCGGGCCCCTTGCATCTCGACCGTCCTGGCAGCTCTTGAGCGCAAGTTCCCCAATCTGGCGGTCAGGCCGGGAGGCCACGGCGCCGACCGACCGTCCAATCCGCTTCTCAGGGATCGCGCCGCGCTCGGGTTAAGATCATGCAGGACAAAGCACGATCCATCGCGGGGACACCCGGCATGTGCAGAAACCCTGGCAGAATTCACTCTGGCTGTCTGACGGTCGCGAGCCTCCTGGTTGCGGCCCTCGGCACCGTGCACACAAACGCCGGGGACTACAGTCCGCCGCGCACGAGCGAAGGTCATCCCGACTTGTCGGGGGTGTGGGACTTCCGCACGTTGACGCCCCTGGAGCGGCCGGAGCACCAGGCGGAACGGGCATTCCTGAGCCCTGAGGAAGCCCACGCAATCGAAGCGAAGGTGGACGCCGAGTCGCGTGCGCTGCATGCACCGAGCGATCCCCGGCGGCCGCCTCCGCCGGAGGGCGATGCGACGCCGTACAACGCGTTCTGGTTCGATCACGGGGCGCGCGTCAGCGAAGATCGGCGCACGTCGCTGTTGATCGATCCGCCGGACGGGCGGTTGCCGCCGACGCAGCCCGGAGTCCAACGACAGGCGATGGGGGACGATCAGCCGCCGGATTCGCCGGTCAGACTACTCGTGGGCGGTGTCGGCACGGCCGACCCCGAGAGCCGGGGGCTCGCCGAACGGTGCATCGTCGGATTCAACGCCGGCCCGCCGGTCTGGCCGGGCGGCTACAACCAGA
Source organism: Candidatus Azotimanducaceae bacterium (assembly GCA_965248075.1). Lineage (GTDB taxonomy): Bacteria > Pseudomonadota > Gammaproteobacteria > Pseudomonadales > Azotimanducaceae > VXNE01. Next base: position 904,340 of record CBDFIL010000003.1, read on the forward strand.
ACCTCAAGATTATCCAGTCGCCCGGCTACGTGGTGGTGCTCATGGAGATGGTCCACGAGGCCCGCATCATCCCCATCGACGGCCGCGGCCGCATGCCGATCGAGATCCGTCCCTGGACCGGCTCGTCGCTCGGCCGTTGGGAGGGTGACACGCTGGTCGTCGAGACGACGAACTTCCCCGAGAAACGCTCGAGCTTCGCGCCGACCCCGTTCGAGTCCGTCGGCACGGCCGAGCACATGCGGCTCACCGAGCGCTTCCGTCTCGTCGACGACGGCACCTTGCGCTATGAGTACACGGTGGACGATCCTGCGACCTACACACGTCCGTTCACGGCCGCGCTGCTGATGAGCAAGAGCGACGGCCAGATCTACGAGTACGCGTGCCACGAGGGCAACTACGGGTTGCGCAACATACTCTCGGGCGCACGCATGCAGGAGAAGCTGGCGGTAGCGGGCAGCGAGTAGAAGCCGTCCCACCGCGTGAAAGGAGGAAGCATGGCCGAACAGACCGCCGAGCGGGTCCATCCCGGAGAAGAGTTCCAGCCAGCGCCGGATTACGAGGTCGTCGTGATCGGTGCGGGGGTCGCGGGCATCTATCAGATCAAACGCCTGCAGGACCTGGGCGTCCGGGCGACCGTCCTCGAAGCCAATCCCGATCTCGGCGGCACCTGGTACCACAACCGCTATCCGGGGGCGCGCTTCGACTCGGAGAGCTTCACCTACGGCTATTCGTTCTCGCGCGAGCTGCTCGACGAGTGGCACTGGACGGAGCAGTTCTCGCCACAGCCGGAGACGCTGCGCTACCTGGAGCATGTGACGGACCGGTTCGGGCTGCGCGAACACATGCAGTTCGGCTGCCGGGTCGATGCGATGGTGTTCGATGATGAGACGGACACCTGGACGCTGAAGCTCCGGGACGGCCGTGCGATCACGACGCGTTTCGTGGCTACCGCCGTCGGAGTGTTGTCGACTCCGACAATGCCCAGGATCAAAGACGTCGACAGTTTCGAAGGACGCTCGTTTCACTCCTTCCTCTGGCCGCACGAACCCCTGGATCTCTCGGACAAGCACGTCGCGGTGATCGGCACGGGCGCGACGGCGATCCAGCTCATTCCGGAGGTCGCCAAGGCGGCGAAGACGCTGACGGTGTTCCAACGGCGCCCGAACTGGGCGGCGCCCCTGAACAACGCGCCGATCTCCGAGTCCGAGATGGCGGAGATCCGTGCACGCTACGACGAGATCTTCACCACCTGCGCCCGCACGCCCGGCGGTTTCGAGCATGAGCCCGACCGGCGAGGTTTCTACAACGTGGCGCCCGAAGAGCGGCGCGCACTGTGGGACCGGCTCTACGACGAGCCCGGCTTCGGCATCTGGCTGCGGAACTTCGTCGAGATATTCATGGACGAGGACGCCAACGCGGAGTTTTCGGAGTACATCGCGGAGCGTATCCGACAGCGGGTGCACGACCCGGTCATCGCGGAGAAGCTGATCCCGAAGGACCACGGGTTCGGCATCCAGCGGGTGCCGCTCGAGACCGGCTATTTCGAGGCGTACAACCGCGACAACGTCGAGCTCGTCGACGGGACGGAAACGCCGATCGTGCGCATCACGCCCACCGGGCTCGAGACGACGGACCGATCGTTCGAGTTCGACGTCATCGTCTACTCCACCGGCTTCGATGCGTTCACCGGTGCGTTGGACCGCATCGATATCCGGGGACCGGGCGGACGCCGCCTGCGCGACAAGTGGGCGGACGGCCCCGTCACCTATCTCGGCCTCATGGTCAGCGGCTTCCCCAACATGGTCATGCTGGGCGGACCGCAGAGCGCCGCAACGAACTTCCCCCGCGGCCTCGAGCTCGCCGTCGACTGGATAACGCCGCTGCTGGAATACATGTGGGCGCACGGTTACCGCCGATTCGATGTGGACGAGGACGCCGAAGCGGCGTGGGTCGAGCACGTCAAGGAGATGTACGCAGGGCTCCTCCTGCGCAAGGCGAAGAGCTGGATCACGGGGTACAACTCGAACCTCGAAGGCCACGAGTACGGCAAGACGCGCTACAACATCTACAACGGCGGCGGCCCGAAGTACGCCAGGCGCCTGAGCCAGGTGGTGGACGACGACTACGAGGGCGTCTCCTTCAGCTGATGGACGACGAGGCACGCGCGCCCATCGTTCCCTCGCTCCGCTACCGCGACGCGCCGGCGGCGATAGACTGGCTGTGCGCCGCGTTCGGTTTCGAATCGCGCTTCGTGGTGCCGGACGGGGACGGCGGCATTGCACATGCCCGTCTGACCTTCGACAACGGCATGGTCATGCTGGCCACGGCCCGCGACGACGAGTTTGGGCCCGTTCAGCTGCTCGTGCGGGTTGCGGACGTGGACGCCCACCACGCCAAAGCCGTGGCGGCGGGCGCGAACGTGGCCGTGGAGCCCCACGATTTCCCCTTCGGCGGGCGTCTGTACGCGTGTCGCGACCCGGAAGGCAACCTGTGGAACTTCGGAAGCCACGACCCGTGGGAGGACGAGCAGCCAGCAGCGTAGCCGTCGCGAGGCGACCTTGCGGATGGCGCCCGCGAGACCCCCGACAACTCATCCCCGCGCCGACAACCCTCCGTCCACCGGCAGGCAGATCCCCGTGATGTACGTGGCGTCGTCGGATGCGAGGAACAGCGCGGCGTTGGCGACGTCCCACCCGGTGCCTTGCCGTTTGAGCAGCGGCACCTGACGCGCGCGCTCGGCGCGGACGTCGTCGCGAGACCGGCTCTGCTCTCGCGCGCGGCGCTCGATGGCCATCGGCGTGTCCATCAAGCCGGGCATGATCGCGTTGACGCGGATGCCGTGCGGCGCGTTGTGGATGGCCATCGATTTCGTCAGTGAGTTCATTCCGGCCTTCGAGACGCCGTAGGTCATGTTCATGTGCGCCCCGTGCGCAGCCATGGACGAGATACCGATGATGACGCCGGACTGCTGCGCGCGCATGGCCGGCAGCACGTGCTTGCAGGTCATGTAGTACCCGGTGAGGTTGAGCGTCATGATGTCGGACCAGTGCTCGAGTGAGAGTTCGGCCACCTCGCCGTCGCCCAGGCTCTTGCCGACGTTGTAGTGGAGCACGTCGATGCGCCCGAATCGCTCATTGGCCTCGTCGCCGATCGATTTGCATCCCGCTTCTTCGGTGACGTCCGCAACCAGGGTGAGCGCCTCGAACCCCTCCTCGGCAATCATCGCCTGCGTTTCGGCAACGCGCTCCTCGATGTGATCCACCAGCAGCAGCTTCGCGCCCTCGCGCGCGTAGGTGATCGCGGCGGCGCGGCCGTTGCCGATGGTCTCCCCCGGCGTCTGTCCGGCGCCGACGACGACACAGACTCGATTTGCAAGCTTCATGACCGTTCCTTCACCAACCACCAGCCTGGAAGCCTACGGTATCTCGGGTCTCGTATACTCGGGCGCGAGTCCCCGAGTCCCACGGGCGACAAGGAATGGAGAGACCCCTTTGAGCACCGACAATTTCCTCCCCGACGAGGCGACCTTCGCCGCGCTGGGCAACCTCCCCGACGACGAGCCGGTGGTCATCCTGAACCTGCTGGAGTTTCCGGGCGACGGCGGGGAGTCCTACGGGAAGTACGGGCGGGTGGTGCTGCCCCACATCCAGAAGCGCGGCGGGCAGATCCTCTACAACGGCGCGCCCCTCTTCGACAACGCCGCGGCGGGGCATTGGGACCGGGTGGCCCTCGCCTACTACCCGAGCAGGGCGGCGTTCCTCGACATGATGGCGGATCCGGACTACCAGGCAGGGTTGCCGTACCGTACCGCGGGCCTGAAACGCACGGTGCTCTATGCGTTCACGCAGGGGAAGGCTCCCGGCGCGCCCCCGCTCGACGCGGTGACCGGCGCTGGGGACGACGAGATATTCGTGTTCAACCTGCTGCGCTTCAAGGCGGACGGCGGCCGCGAGGAGTACCAGAAGTACGGGCGGGTGGTCGTGCCGATGATCCACGAGCGCGGCGGCAGCCCGGCGCTGGTGCTCCAGGCGCAGTTGCCGCTGGTCTCGGAGGAGACCTGGGAGGACCTGTACCTGGTGCGGTATCCGAGTCTCGACTCGCTGCGCGACATGGTCACCAGCAAGACCTGGCAGAAAGCCAACGAGGACCGGCAACGCGGTCTCGACCTGACCTGGGCGTTCGCGACGCGTCGGCTCGGCTGAGAGCCAGCTCCCGACGGCATACGCGATTTGGGCACGGGCGACCACAAGGGTCGCCCCTACAACGTCCCGTCTCGAATTCATGCAGGGCCCCAGGACGGGCGACCGCAAGGGTCGCCCCTACGGTCTGGAGAGATCCACCTTTTCCGGGAGCATCCTGCCCAGCATCTTCTGACAGACGGCCAGGTTTTCGACGAATCCGGTGCGTGCTTTCATCGCCTGCGTGTGCCTGACCAGGCCCGGCCAGCGACCTGCATCGGGCGTACCGGCCACCAGGTCCAGCTGGGTCATCTGGGCGCCGACCGCGATGTCCGCAATCGAGAACGCACCCCCAACGAAATACTCGTTGCCGTCCAGGACGCCCTCCAGGTAGTCGAAGTGCCTGGGCAAGATCTCGTTCCAGGTCTTCCTCGCGGTGTCGAGGTCCGATTCCTTCCCCGCCATGCGCGGGAACAGGATGGGCCTGAACAACTGCATGCCCATTGGCTGAGCCAGCTCCGTATCGGCGTACTCCTCGAGCCAGACAACGCGTCCGGTGTCGAACGCGGATGCAGCATAGAGACCGGCCTCGAGCTTCCTGTCGAGATAGGCGCAGATAGCGGACGAGTCCGCGATCGTCCCCGGCACGCCTTCCGTACCGACGGTCCTGTCCCGGAGCACGGGAATGCGCCTTGCCGGGCTGATCTCCTTGAACCAGTCCGGCATGTCCATGATGTTGACGTTCTCGAAGTCGTAGTCGACGCCCTGATCCCTCAGGACGACTTCCACCTTGCGTACGAAGGGCGATACGGGGGACCCGTAGACAACCAGGTCGGCCATGACAGTTTCCTCGCGTTGATCAGTGATCGAAGTCGCTGGCGCCGTGACGCTCGACGACCCGGGTTTCTTCGCGCCCCCAGGGCCGATTGACCCGCCGGCCGCGCTGCACGGCCGGCCGCGACTCGATCGACTCCGCCCACCGGACCACGTTGCCGTACGAAGCTACGTCGAGGAACTCCGCCGCGTCATAGATGTTGTGCAGCACCAGCGCCCCGTACCAGGCGTAGTTGGCCATGTCCGCGATCGTGTACTCGTCGCCGCAGAGGAACGCGTTGTCGTCCAGCCGCCGGTTGAGGACATCCGTCTGCCGCTTCACTTCCATGGCGTAGCGGTCGATGGGGTATTGCATCTTCTCCGGTGCGTACGCGTAGAAGTGTCCGAAGCCCCCGCCCAGGTACGGTGCGCTGCCCATCTGCCAGAAGAGCCACGACAAGCACTCGGCGCGCAGGGAGGGATCCGTCGGCAGGAACATGCCGAACTTCTCGGCGAGGTACATCAGGATGGCGCCGGACTCGAACACGCGGGTCGGCGTGGGCGTGCTCCGGTCCAGCAGGGCGGGGATCTTGGAGTTCGGATTGACCGCCACGAACCCGCTGCCGAACTGGGAGCCGTCGCCGATGTTGATCAGGTAGGCATCGTATTCCGCATCCGCACCCGCTTCGAGCAGTTCCTCGAGCAGCATCGTCACCTTGACCCCGTTCGGGGTGGCCAGCGAATGGAGCTGCAGTGGGTGCTCGCCCACCGGCAGTTCCGCTTCGTGGGTCGCGCCGGCGATGGGCCGGTTGATACTCGCGAATCGCCCGCCGCTCTCCTTGTCCCATGTCCAGACCTTGGGTGGGGTGTAGGTTGCTTCCGCCATGCTGCGCTTCTCCTTACTGGTCCGATGGTGCAAGCCAGGAACCGATGGCCCCGGCGGTCTCGATATTCAGTTGCCCCGCGAGCCCCGCGGCTCGATGCACGCCGATCTCCTGCATCCTCGGCGACTGCATCATCTCCCTCATGGCCGCTCGGGACGGGTACCTGGCGATGGCCACCTTGTCCCACAGGTCCTCGACCTCGCCGAGCATCAGGCGCTCCACATCCGCCGCAAAAGTCAGCGCTCCGCCATGCTCTTTCAGCAGCTCCGTCACGCCCCGGGCATAGATCCCGTAGGCCTGCTCGCCGGTCAGATCGGAGTCGCGCCCGTCCGCGTATTCGGCACGCGCCCTGAACTTGAGCAGGTTGACCATGTAGATCGGACCTGCGGGCCCGGGCTCGCTGAACCCCTGGATCTGCGCCTCGTTCGGGGCGACGCTGTTGTTGACCTGCATCCGATGTTCCCCCTGTCCACTTCTAATTGGACCACAGTATGGTCTCGTAGTCGGTGTCCGGCAGCCTGTCGACGGTGTAGTCCACGGCGATCGGGGTTTCTATCAGCGCGGACCACAGCGGTTCAGCCATCTGACTGTCCAGGTCGTCGAGCGTGGCGCGCAGGGTCCGGAGCTCCTCCGAGTGTGCCTCGTCGAGGCTCAGGTTGACCTGCTCGGTGGGATCTTCGTTCAGGTTGAAGAGCCACGTCTGACCGGTCTGCTCCTGCCACTGCAGCTTCCAGCCATCGCGCATCACGACCTTGTAGCCACCGGTTCTCCAGAAGAGCGGCCGGCTGAGCGGCGGCTGCGGATTCTGCAGCGCGTAGCCCAGCACGTCGACCCCGTCGATGACCCGGTCTTGCGGCGGCGCCACTCCGGCCGCTGCCAGTGCGGTGGAGAAGATGTCGACGTGCGCGACCGCCGAGTCGTAACGGCTTCCGGCGGCGATCTTCGCCGGCCAGCGCATGAAGTAGGGTGTGTGAATGCCACCCTCGAAGAACGTGATCTTCCAGCCGCGATACGGCTTGTTGAGGTCCGGTAGGCCGACGTAGCCTGCGCCGCCGTTGTCGCTGGTGAAGATGACGACGGTGTTGTCCGCGACGCCGTTGTCGTCCAGGGCGTCGAGCACCTGCCCGACACCGCGGTCCAGGCCGCGCAGCATCGCGGCGTAAGTACGCTCGGTGTGGTCGTCGATGTGAGCGAGCGCTGCGTAGTCCGCCTGTTCCGCCTGCAGCGGCGTGTGCGGCGCGTTGTAGGCCAGGTAGAGGAAGAACGGCCGGTGCCGATTCGCCTCGATGACGCGCACGGCTGTCGACTGAAGTAGTCGGTCATGTGCGAGTCCGGCGCGAAACGCTCTGTGTCGTTGTACCGCACGGCGTACTTAAGATTGGCCCAGAGGAACTTGTCGATCGGATCGAAGTCCTGCTTCGAGTTGACGACATCGGGATCGTCCTCCTCCATGAACAGGGCCGCTCCGGGAAGGAAACCCAGGAACTCGTCAAACCCCTGTGCGGTGGGCGTCATGCCCTCGCTGCCCCCGAGATGCCATTTCCCGAGCGCCACGGAGTGATAGCCCTTCTGCTCGAGCAGTTCGGGTAACGTCACCTCCGAGTCCGGCAGTCCCAGCTCCTCGGACGGGGGATAGTCTTCCGCGTTCTCTTCGATGAATCCGTCGCCGGCGACCAGTTCCGCGAACTGCGGCGAGGCGGGGGTGAACTCGAAACCCGACCTGGTGGCGAAACGGCCCGTCAGCAGTGCGGCCCGGGAGGGTGCACAGGTGCCGTTGCCGGCGTAGCCATTGGTGAAGTGGATGCCCTCGCTCGCGATGGCATCGATGCTCGGGGTCGCTACGCTGCCGTTGGCGATGCCGCCCCCGTAGAACGTGATGTCGTTGAAACCGAGATCGTCGGCCACGATCAGCACGATGTTGGGCGGCCGGGGCTCGCCGGCAGGCTCCGCGGGACCCATCTGCCAGGTCACCGGACGATTGTCGCCGACCGGGTTGACGATGCCGGAGACGATGCCCGGCAGGTAGTACCAGTACCGGGAGAACAGCCAGCCGCCCACGACGGCGAGGGCCACGAGCCCGATCAGCAGTTTCTTCATGCGCTACATCACGCTTTTCCATCGTCATGGACATCATGCCCGATGGGCATGTCTTCCGTTTCCCAGCAGAACTTCTGCCAGTAGGCGAACTTGGTAGCCCGGTTGCCCGGCATCTGGCCCAGGGCCTGCTGCATCTCGAGGAGGCTCGGCGTCCTCGCGTTCGCGCGAAACTCCTCCACCTCCCTGACCACCTCCTCGCAGGATCTTCATCGTCCACGTCCTGCAATTCGGGGTGCCTGCCGGCGACCCGCCACGTTACCCGCTTGGTTCTTCTGCCCCCTGTCGAGTGGTCGTGGGCCAAATGTCGAGGTGTCGCAAGTCTGCGCCGCGCAGTCACGGGAGCAGCGCCACCCAGGGAACGCTTCGTCGCCGTGTACCCTGGTGCCTACGCCGCGTTCGCGTCCTCCAGGAGGGTGTTCGTCTCGGCAACGACCAGCTCCCGATAGACGTCGCCGACCATCTCCCACGTGCCGCTGTACCCTTTCGGCACGACGACGTGGTCCCCGGTGTCGGCCTCCCGAACATTCCCCTGCCGATCCGTGAGGATCAGCTTCCCCGCGAGTACGTGGACATACTCGTCGTAGAGCGTGTTCTCGAGTTCGAGGATGCCCGGCCCGCTCTCGTACACCACGATGAGAACGTCGCCGAAGAACAGTACCTTCGTCCTGGGACCGTGCTCGGGAGCCACCAGGATGCGGCGCGGGTTCCCCACCTTCTTCCCCACCTGGGGCGGCGATTCCTCCAGCCCGCTCCCCGCGAGCAGGTCCGGATCGAGCATAAGCGGCACGCCACCCAGTTTCTTTCGATGCATCGCGGCCTCCTCGATTGCCGTGGTGTCCGGACGTAAGTCTTGCATACCTTGGCTTTCGAACGTGAGTCGCCCCACCGGCTCTCGTGCCATCAGAGCTTCCGGGCGACGCTGGCCTGGAAGTGGCGGGGCAGCTCCGGCGACGCTCATGGGACACCCACTCTTGTGGGTCCCATCTGGCGCTGCTCGGGTGGTTGTCCCACGCCACCAACCCCTCGTGAGCGCGATCCTTCGCCGCACAGATCCCTCTCGACGCCCCGGGAATTTGCCTGGCCTTCGACAAGCATCTATCCTGTGGGCCACAGAAATTGTGAGCCGGGCCCATGAGGAACATCACCGTGTCGGTTGACGAGGAAACCCACCGCCTCGCTCGCATTCGGGCAGCCGAACTGGACACCTCCGTATCCGCGCTCGTGCGGGAGTACCTGAGAAGCCTCGCCAGTCGAGACAAGACGGAGTCGCGACGCGTCGAGACGGCGGATGAGCGCAGACGCAGACTGTTGGACGATGTGCTGGCGGACTTCGACGCGCGCGGCGTTGGCCTTCAGATGGCCGACAACCTCTCCAGGGACGAGTTGTACGACCGCGCTACGGCGCGAGCCGAGGCGACAGCGCATGCCCAACGCACACGGCGGACCGACTGAACGGGGTGCGCTTCGTCGACACCAACATACTACTGTACGCGGCAAGCCTCGTCCCGTCAGATGCGGAGAAGCGTCATCGTGCCCGGGAGTTGCTCAAGGGTCCTGAACTCGCGGTATCCGTGCAGGTGCTCCAGGAGTTCTACCATCAGGCGACGCGCCCTACACGACCCGGAAGGCTCTCGCACGAAGATGCGTTGCAGTTTCTCGAGCCCATCCTGTCCATGCGGGTGGAGGCGGTCACGCTCGATGTGTTCAAGCTTGCAGTCCAGTTCCGTCGCCGCTTCGGCCTGTCCTACTGGGACGGAGCCATTCTTGCGGCCGCCCGGGCCGCCGAGTGCGATGCCGTGTACTCCGAAGACATGAGCGACACGCAGGACTACGACGGATTGCGCGTCATCAACCCATTCGCCGACATGCGGGAGTCTTGAATTCTTCGGAAGCGATCTCCTGATCCGCACGGTGGAATGTGAACGAAGCGCCGGCACCGTAGGTCCCCCACGTTCCCTGCCTTCCCGCATCGTCTCGTCTCCTCGGAGGTCCTCCCCGGATGGGTGGCAATTATGCATTCCAAATGCAGGTCATCGTGGTGCGGCCCTATTTCGCCAACATCGGCAAGCGGCTGGTGAAAACACCCAAGGTCTACTTCGCCGACGTGGGTACCCTGTGTCATCTCGCAGGGCTCAAGGACCCGGAACATGCTGCCTCCGGTCCGATGGGAGAAGCGATCATGGAGACTGCGGTACTGTCGGAGATCTTCCGAACCGTGACCCACAGGGGCGAGAACCCGCGCGTCTGTTTCTGGCGGACACGGGCGGGGACGGAAGTGGACTTTGTGGTCGAGACTACCGCCGGCGTGGTTCCCATCGAGGTCAAGCTGTCCGCGACGCCTCGGCCGGCCATGGCCTCGACCATCAGGGGACTGCAACGGGACATGAAGAGCGCGGGTCTGCCCGGATACGTGGTGCATCCCGGCGATGTCCGTCTGCCGCTCGGCCCGGCCGTGACGGCGCTGCCCTTCGGCGAGCTGTAAAAGCCTGGAACTGAGGCAACGCCCGTCAGGGCGATGGCTTCGGTGGTGTCAACCCACGTATGCGGGAATCAGCAGATAGGCCAGGAAAATCACCAGAGCCAGCAGGCTGGCGCGGTCGAAACGGGTGGTCAAAACGGTCATGCCGCGGACCATAGCGCCGAAAAGTGGATTTGGGTAAGACGAATACGCCATATGGTTACGGGGGGCTGGAACTGACAGACCGCGGACGACGGTCCGCCTCGATGCCAACCCTCCCTTCGAGGCCGCAGGCTCAGACCAGCAGCACGAGCAACAGCGCCACCGGGGCGACGATCAACCAGAGGCACACGCCCAGGGCAACGCTGGACGGCGACAGTTCCCGCAAGCTCTGCCGGTCAAGTTCCAGCCCGATCAGGCCGAGGGCAACCACCAGGAGCGCCTTGCTGGCGAAACCGATGCCCTGCACCAGGGCGGCGTTGAACTCGACAAGGGCGCCGAGTGCCGCCGCGCCCACGAACAACAGGATGAAGATCGGAACCCGCAACCGTGCCTCGCGCCTGCCGTAGACCAGACTCGCTGCGAAAGCGAGCGGTATCAGCCACAGCGTCCGCCCGAGTTTGACCGTCGTTGCCACCGCGGCGGCCTCATCGCCGACACGGTCACCATGCGGTCGAACCTCAGGGTAAACCCGAGCAGCACGATGGCCGTCTGCAGGCTGATGCTACTGAGCCTGCTGCTCCGCTTGACGGGATTGACGCCCAGACCCACGCGGATGGTCAGCCCACCCAGGAGGGCAATCGCGGGATTTCGCAGGGTGATGCCCACGGCGAGGGCGACAGTCAGGCACAGCCACGCGGCGACACGGACTCCCTTGCCCTGGCGCGTGTCGGTCCTGGAGGTGGGAGGGTCATTCACTCCACCCCACGATACCGTACGAGACGTTGCCGCGTTGCCGGGCCAGTCCGGCCGGCATGGCGCCTTGCCCGGACTCGCCCCATAAGCCAACATCCTGAACACGCAACAACAATAGTGAGTGCCCCATGCAAGTCAGCCTCTGGCCAAGTCCGACACTGCCGTTCCACGAAGTCCTTTCCCTTGCCAGGCACGCCGAGGCGACCGGCTGGGACGGTTTGTGGTACGCCGATCACTTCATGCCGAACGCTGAGGACACCAGCGCTCCCTGGCCGGAGGCCTGGATGACCCTGGCGGGGGTTGGCGCCCAGGTGCCGAGGATTCGCCTCGGCACGCTGGTGACCGGCAACACGTACCGCCATCCGGCGGTGCTGGCCAAGATGGCGGCAACGCTCGACCACATGACCGAGGGCCGGGTCGTCCTCGGTCTCGGCAGCGGTTGGCAGGAGAACGAACACCACCAGTACGGCATTCCGTTTTACACGGTCAAGGAGCGCCTGCAGCGGCTCGACGAAGCCTGCGCCGTCATCAAGGCACTGTTCACCGAGTCCAGCGCCAACTTCGAGGGTCGCTTCTACCAACTCAAGGACGCCTCCCTCGAGCCCAAGCCGGTGCAACAGCCGCTGCCCCTGCTGATCGGCGGCGGCGGCGAGCAGCGCACCCTTCGCATCACTGCGCGTTATGCCGATGCGTGGAACGTGTGGGGCGACGTCGCGACGCTGCGGCACAAGATGGAAATCCTCGACGGCCACTGTGCGGACCTCGGTCGGGATCCCGCGGCCATCCGACGCACCGCCGTCGCCATGCTGTTCATGAGCGAAGACGAGACTTATCTCGAGCGGATGCGCAAGACCGACATAGGCATGCCGACGGTCATCGGCACCCCCGAGGAAGTCCGGGAAACACTCGACGCCTACGAGTCCATCGGGGTGGACGAGTTCATCGTGCCGGACTTCACTCTCGGCGGGCACAGCGAGAAAGTCGAGACGCTCGACCGGTTCATCACGGAAGTCTGCGGGCGTTAGGAAGGCTCTGACAGGTTTCCTCAGACGTCTTCCGAAGACCGCCAGCCTGCTTCGTCCGGCCTGTCAAACGGCGGCAGCGTATCCTCGAGGTGTTGCATCACGGCCAGCACGATGTCCTCGCACCAGGGATTGGCGACGACCTGCACGCCGATCGGGACGCCGGTGGACGACGTCCCGCCACGCACCACACCCGCCGGCCATCCGGTGAGGTCGTACGCCTCGGTGTAGCTCGCATCGGTGGCCGGGAAGGGCGCATCGCCGGGCGCCGGATGCGGTGGCGCCGGGTGGGCGTTGACCGGTGATATGAGTACGTCGTACTGCGCCATGTGCCGCTGCATTCGCCGGCGATAGTCCTCGAACCGCCTGAGCTGGGCATTCAACCCCGCTGACGGAATCTCGCCCGCATCGGACGCTTCCGCAAACTGCCTGAACCAGTTGTTGGCATAGTCCTTGATCTCCGTGCCTGCTTCTTCCAGCAGTGCCCGCACGCCCGCATGGGCGCCCACCGCCCAGAAACCGCCACCAACCGAACTGGTCTCGCTGACGCCGTCGAGACGGTCCCGCCGCATCTGCAGACCGGCCCGTGCCAGCAGCGCTTCGGCGCCCTCGACCACGGCAACGGTCTCCTCGTCCGGGGCGGCCACCCCGTTGTCCAGCATCACCGCACAACGGAGCCCGGCCAAGGTCACCCCGCTGGATGCGGCGAGCGGAACCGGCTGTATGCGCGTATCCAGCCCATCCGGTCCCCGGATCACGGAGAGGATCAACTCCAGATCCGCCACGGTTCTCGCCATCGGACCGGCGTGGCTGATGGAATCGGTCAGCATCCCCGGAGGCAGACAGAGCCCCGTGCGCGGCACACTGCCACTGGTCGGCTTGATGCCGACGATGCCGCAGGAATGCGACGGCACACGGATGCTGCCGCCGTAGTCCGTGCCGATGTCGAACGACGTCAACCCGGCGGCGATTGCGGCGGCCGCCCCGCCGCTGCTTCCTCCCGGCGAGCGGGCGAGGTCGTAGGGATTGTTCGTGAAACCGTGGATGTTGTTGTGGGTCTCGAAGGAGAGCGTGAACTCGGGCGTGTTCGTCTTTCCCAACAGGATCGCGCCCGCGGCCTTGAGCCGCCCGACCACCGTTGCATCCGCCGCGGGCACGAAGTCCCTGCGTCCGAGCGTGCCCCACGTGGAAACGACCCCGGCCGTGTCGAAGCAGTCCTTGATGGTCATGGGCACACCGTGCAGCGGACCCGGCGAGCGACCCTCCGCGAGCGCCGCATCGGCTTCTTGCGCCCGTTGCCGCGCATCCCCCGCCAGGGCAACCACCGCGTTCAGCGCCGGATTGAACAGCTCGATGCGCTCGAGGTAACGCGCGACCAGTTCCTCGCTCGAGAGTTGCCCGTTACGGATCAGCGCGGCCTGGGCGGTGGTCGAGAGATAGGGAAGTTCGTCATCCGGAATGGCCATGGTCGTGGACTCGCTTGTCTTGGAATGGGTCTGATGGGTTGCCAACGCGATCGCCGGGATCAGGGCGGACTTGACGACCGTCCGCCGCGATACGCCGACCCGGGGATGGCGCTGCCGCTCGAGCACCGGGCCATCCCGTCGGTTGGACATTCGTCACACCCTCGATTTGCACTGCGTGCGTGTCATTGAGCCACAGTCCTGACCCGACGGCGATACCGCATCTGTCGGGAACCCTGATCAAGCTCCTTCAATCCCGGGCAACGCCCTGAGAAGATCGAGACGCTCGACCGCTTCATCAAGGAAGTCGCCGGACGGTAGTGCCGTGGCACTCCGGACCTTGACACGGCATCGCGGACCCGCAAGACTTAGCCCGGCTTAGCTAATAGGAGCGTGGAGTGAAGGTCAACATGCACGAAGCAAAGTCGCAGCTCTCGCGCCTGGGCAGGTTGGCCTGGGACGGCGAGGAGATCGTCATCGCGAAAGCCGGTGAACCCTACCTGCGGCTGGAGCCGTACCGCCAGCCGCGGGGCAAACGCGTTCTCGGAGCATTGTCGGGCCAGATCCGGATGGCCCCGGACTTTGACGAGACCCCCGAGGAAGTCATCGATGCATTCCATGGCTCGAAGCTGTTTCCGGGTGAGGACGCGCGATGATGCGCCTGTTGCTCGACACGCACGCGCTGCTCTGGGCTCTCGGCGAGCCCGGGAAACTGACCGGCGAGGCATTTGACGCCTTGGAAGACGAGCGCAACGACGTCTTCGTGAGCGCGGTCAGCGCCTGGGAGATCGCCATCAAGCGCGCGCTCGGAAAGCTGTCGGCGCCGGACGATCTGGAAACCGGGATCGTCAGCCAGGGCTTCTCGCCCCTGCACATCACGTTCCATCATGCGGAGGTGGCGGGCGCCCTGCCGCGGCATCACGCGGACCCGTTCGACCGCATGCTCGTCGCTCAAGCGCAGGCGGAGGGGCTCACCCTCGTCAGTCGAGACGCCCGCATGCCGCTCTACGGGGTACGCACCCTGGCGGCTTGAGCGCGGGACTCCTGCGTTCTCATCGGTCCCACGGCGGCGCCACCGTCGACACCCGTTCCCTTGACGCGGCCCGGCGTTCAACGCGATCCGCGTTGCGCCCGAACGCGGCGAGACCCTCCTGCACCCGACCGCGCAGCTTGCCTCCGGTCGTGGACACCACGCGATGCCTCATGGCCCGCTTCGCCCCCTACCCGCCTCGCGTGGCCGCAGCCGCTTCCGTCGCCTCGTGGCGCAGCAGGTCGCGCAACGAGATCCCGATTCGGGCGAGATGACGTTGGCGAAAGAAGTAGTACACGACGCCGAGCGCGAGCAGGCCGATGTAGAAGAAACCCGGCAACAGGTTGTCGCGCACGCCGACGTAGAGAAACGTCACCGAGACCACGATCTTGATGGCAGCGACCGTGCGCAACGCGTTCCCTTTCAGCTTGAATGCGGCCTTCGCATAGTGCTCCGGCATGGCCGCCGGCAATCGCAGCAACGCGATCGCCCAGATGATCCCGTAGATCATGACGCCGATCACCGTTACGGACGCGTACTGGACGGCCGTGCCCTGCGCCGCGATCCCCACGAGCACCCACAGCACCACGAAGATCATGGCGGCATTGGGCTCGCGTGTGCGCTTGCTCACCCGGCTCAGCACCTGCGGGTAGATGCGGCTGCGTGCCAGGGCGAAGAAGCTCCGCGACATGGCGAGAACGGCGACGTTGATGGACGTTGCCGCGGCAAGCAGCGCGCTGATCGTGATCGCCACCGCGAACCACTCGGGCAGGAACAGGGAGGATGCGTAGCTCATCGGCGCGACGATCGCCCCGAGTTCCTGCCAGGGCACCAACCCCGGCAGCACGATGGTCACGAGGGTGTAGATCACGGCCACGACGACGAAGCTGAGCAGCAGTGCGAGCGGAATGTTCCGTCCGGGGTTGCGAATCTCCTCGCCGACGACGACCACCGTCAGGAAGCCGGAGTACGAGTAGAACGCCGGCACTGCCGCGCTCAACACGGAATCGAGACCGTTCGGCACCATCGGCGCATAGTTCGCAGAATCGATGTAGAAGATGCCCCCGACCCCGAAGACCAGCAGCGAACTCACGAAGATCGACACCATGATCATCTGCGTGCGCACGCTCGTGCGCAGACCCAGCAGATTGAGCCCGAGGAGCACCAGCGTGATGCCGATCGCGATGGTCAAACGATCCCATTCGGGCAGGAAGAAGCGCAGGTAGTCGGCGAAGCCGAACGCGAGGATGGGCACCCCGACAGCGAGCCCGATCATCCCCGCCCACACCTTGAGGAACCCGATGACCGGGTGGAGCACGATACTCGTGAAGACGTAGTCGCCGGCGCTGACCGGCAGAATGGTGCCAACCTGCGCCGCGATCAGACAGTTGACGATGGCCAGCCCGCCGGCGATGAAGTATGCGAAGACGACCGCCGGTCCGGCAGCGGCCGCCAGCTCGGCCGGGAGGATGAAGATGGACGCACCGATGATGAGCCCGACGAGCAGGAACACCGCTCCGCCGAGGCCGACCTTGCGCTCGAGGCGAACGTCAGCCATCGGGATCGACGCGTGTCGAGGTCACGGCGCCTTGCGCCTGGCGGTCAGGCAACGGCCGCGAGCGACAGGACTGCCGGCATCCCCTCGCCCAGAAGCTCCCACGCGGCACCGTCGCTGACGCGCCACACTTCCCCGGTGTCCGTGCCGATCAGCACGCCACCCGGCGCTTCCGGGTCTACCGTCAGGCCGTGGAAGTTGGCTGCACTCGGCGAATGCGCTGCGTCGCAGAGCGAGCTCCAGGACTCACCGCCGTCCTGCGAACGGAACAGCATCGCCTGTGCACCGTGCTCCTCCCGGTAGCTGGAGAAGGCGTGGGGCGCGCTCGCCACCGTAAGACCATAGGGCGCGCGATGGTCAATGCACATCGGGCGGGAGTAGCGGGGCGTGATGCCCTTCCAGGCGTAGCTCCAGGTGCCGCCACCGTCATCCGAGCGAAACACGCCCGCGTTGCCCTCCACCATCTCCGCCACGCCGTCGAGGCGGCCGTAGCCGGTGGACGCGTACAGGGTGTCCGGCTCCGCGGGATGGGCGAACAGCATGTGCAGGTCGGGGTTGTCGCCGGGCAGAACTGTGGACCAGGTCTCGCCGGCATCCTCGGAGACGGCGATACCCCCCACCTCGACGCCGGCCCAGATCCGTTCGCCCGAGACGACCAGGGCGCGCGCCCGCGCCTGGATCGGTGGATCGAGCGGAAGGCACCAGCCGCCGGCGTCCGCCAACTCCGCGAGCCCGGCAAGCTCGGCCCAGGTGTCGCCGTGATCCTCGCTCCGGTACAGCCCCGTCGGCGCCGTCCCGGCGTAGAGCAGACCGTTGCCGTCACCACGGACCTGCCATACCTCCCTGCCTTCGAGACCCGACGGGCGCCATGTGCGCCCACAGTCGTCCGACACGTACAGACCGTCGCCCGTGCCGGCGAAGCAGCGCCCGCCGATGCGGACGAGTTCGCGCACGCCGCGGCTCCCGAGTACGTGCACCGCCTTGCCGTCCCCGAGCGCGAATACCCCCTTGCTTGTTCCGGCGCAGATGTCCATGACCTTCCCCGATCCTTGACGCCCGACCAGTGTAGCAGCGCACAATGTCACGGCGGCAGGCGCCGCTGAACAGCGCCGCGGGCGTGGTCCGACGCCGCTCGCCGTGCGGACGCACCGCCGCCCCGAACGCGCTCGCGGCCCGCCCGAGAACCGCGCATGGCACAATCGCTACCGTTCGCCACCCGCGCAACGGCGCTTCTTGTTCATGCACGATCCCACAAGAGCCCTCAGCTGGGGAGCGCGAGGGGCTTGCCCCTCGCATGGAATAGAGTCCACGCACGAAAGAACACTGTTGCCCGACAAAGAGGCCCGACCCGACCATGCCAGACTCCAACGACTTCGACGCCCCCGGGCTGCAGCCGAAAAGCGCACAGCCAACGCGCAAGGCCGCCAGGCCCTCCATGACGCTGCCCAGGACTTCCTTCGCCATGGTGCAGACGGCGCCCCGCGTCCTCGAGCCCCGGGACATCCCGATTCCCGACATCGACGACGACGGCGCCATCCTGCGCCTGGAAGCCTGCGGGATCTGCGGCAGCGACTACGAACAGTTCGAGGGCGTGCTACGCACCCCGATGCCAGTGATTCCCGGACACGAGCCGCTCGGCCGCATCGCGAAGATCGGCGACCGCGCCGCCGCCCGCTGGGGCGTCGATGTCGGCGACCGCATCGCGGTGGAAACCATGCTGTCCTGCCGCCACTGCGAACCGTGCCTCTCGGGGAGCTACCACCTGTGCGACACGCGCCGCATCTACTCGTACATCCCGCTGACCGAGGCCCCCGGTCTCTGGGGCGGGTATTCGCAGTACATGTACCTGCACCCCAACTCCGTCGTGCACCGCGTAGACCCCGCACTGCCGCCGGAGATCGGTGTCATCTTCAACCCGCTCGGCGCAGGGTTCCGCTGGGCCGTGGAGATGCCGAACACGCAGCCGGGCGATACGGTGGTCATTCTCGGGCCCGGCCAGCGCGGCCTCGCGAGCGTCATCGCCTGCCGCGCCGTGGGCGCCGGGACGATCATCGTGACCGGAATCGAGGCCGATGAGAGAAAGCTCGCCCTCGCGCGCGCGTTCGGCGCCGACCACACGATCGACGTCGACAACGAGAACGCCGTGAGACGGGTCAAGGAGATTACCGACGGGCGCGGCGCCGACGTGGTAGTCGATGTGAGCGCCTACGCCACGAAGCCCGTCGCCGACGCCCTCAGCATGGTGCGTCCCGGCGGGACCGTGGTCCTGGCCGGCATGAAGGGCTTCAAGCCGGTCGACGACTTCGTCTCCGACCTGATCGTGATGAAGGAGATCACCATCCGCGGCGCCATCGGCGTCACCTCGTCGGGCTACCGAGCCGCGATTCGCCTGATCGAATCGGGAACGGTCCCGGTCGCGGACATGCACACCCACGACTTCGCGCTCGAGGACGCAACGCTCGCGATCCGCACCCTGGCCCGCGAGATCGAAGGCGACGAGTCCATCCACTCGTGCCTGATACCGCCAATGTAGGGGACGGGCTTGTCCCGTCCCGTCGCGAATGCGTGCACGGCCCCAACGCGGGCGACCACAAGGGTCGCCCCTACAACGTCCCGTCGTGAATTCGTGCACGATCCCAACGCGGGCGACCACAAGGGTCGCCCCTACAACGTCCCGTCGTGAATTCGTGCACGATCCCGACGCGGGCGACCGCAAGGGTCGCCCCTACAACGTCCCGTCGTGAATTCGTGCACGATCCCGACGCGGGCGACCGCAAGGGTCGCCCCTACATTACGATATCGATGTCGGCGTTGATCCTGCCGTCCCCCGCCCGGATCAGGTTTGCGGTCTGTAGCGTGGCCGCCTCACTGGATCGCGCCTGGCGGCCGGGGCCGCCGAGTTCGGCGAAGTAGATCTGACTGGTGAGCAGCTCCTCGCCGTCCGCCCAGACCTTGTAGTGGACGTGCCGCGCCGGTCTCCTCGCGTAGCGGCCCGGGACGTACGTACGGAACCGGAAGTTGCCGGCGCCATCCGTCACCGCCTCGCCGCAGTATAGGAACTCTTCCATGAGGCGATCCTGGCCGTCGTCGCGGGGATGCTTGTACCGCCCTTCCGGGTCGGTGTGCCAGATATCCACCACCACCCCGACATGCGGCGCGCCGTCCGGCGCGACCACGCGGCCGCCCAGGTGCAGGACATCCGTGCGCGGCGTGCCGACGATCAGGTCATGGGTGCGGTTGCGCGGGCCACGGGGGTAGAAGGGCCCGGTGTAGTCGCGCGGCGTCTTCGGACGCTGTCCGGCGATGGCGAGGGGCGCCGCGCCCGTCACGACGCCCGCCGCCACCGCCGATCGGACGAGATCCCGTCGATTCATGGAATTGGCCTCCTCTCCGGAGAATCATACGCCGGTTGACGCACGGTCGCCTGAGACTGCCTTGACGGGACTATGCCGGAGAAACAGTACAAGCGCCAACACGAAGGTAACACCTTCCGCAACAGGTAGAGCTACCACGAAGCGGTAATCGGATAGCAGGAGATAGAACAGCACCAGAAAACCCGCCGGCAAGATCAGACCATGGCACAGCGCAACGATTCCCGACTGTAAGGGTCGATGGATAGCCGTCAGATAACCGGATATCAGCATGTTGGCGCCGGCAAACAGAAACAGGGGCCAGACGTAGGTGACAAAATCCGTAGCCATTGCCACCATTTCGGTGCTGCTTCGATCATCGACGAAGATCAGGATCATCGGCTCGCTGGCTGTCAACAGTACGGCAACAAAGACGAGACTCAGCACCGCGATATTGCTGCCAGCCGTTTTCAGGAATGCACCGATGCGTTCGGCATTCCGAGCGCCAAAATTCTGCGAAATCATCACCTGAACGGTGTCCGAGATAGCGAAGAACACCATGAAGCCCAGCAGCATCACGTAGTTCACTACGGTAATGGCGGCTACACCATTCACCCCTGCCCGCTGAATCAGCATCCAGTTGAAGATCAGGGCCAGGATACCCCCGGACACCTCATTGACAAATTCCGAGACGCCGTTGTAGGCCGCCTGAAAGACTTCCTTCCAGTTGTCTTGGCGGAAGCTGAAATGCATCCTCCGCCCGGACCTCAGGAAGTAGCTCATCATCACCAGCATCGGCAGCGCCTGTGACAGCCCTGTAGCGAATGCGGCGCCGGCCAGGCCCCAGCCATATACCACAATGAATAGATAGTCCAAGGCGATATTGACCACCGCGCCGATAGCGAGTGCCGCGGCGACCAGTTCCGGAAAGCCGTCCAGGCGTATGAAATAGTAGAGCACGACGACGACAAGCTGCGTAAACAGAAACGGCATGATGATGCGGTAATACTCACTCATGACCGGGAAGAGTTCCTCGGTAGCGCCAAGCGCCGCAAACAGCCATTCCTCCAACGCCAGTCCCAGCACGGTCACGCCCACGCCATACAGCGCCACGGACAGGAGCGTCTTGCTGAAAATGGCCGATGCGGCCGCCGTATTCCGCTCCCCCAGGTACTTGCCGCCACGTACGGAACCACCAATGGACAGCATCATGCCGACGCCGAACAGGAGCGTCGTGATCGGAATGATGAGATTGACCGCTGCGAGGGCGGTGACACCGACGTAGTTGCCGATAAAGACCCCGTCTACCAGTGAGGCGGAAGTCATGGCAATGAGACCCAGCAGAGAGGGAATCAGGTACCTGAAGAACGTGGGAACAACTGCGCCGTCGAGGGCATGGTTGTCCTCTGCGGGATCACTACGCATCTCGTGCGACAAGGCGCTCGGTTACGCCCGCGCCGCGGCCTCTGGACGCAAGGCGCCGATCGCCTCATCCGCCAGCAGCGCCCGATGGTGCCTCGCATCCCCGAGCAGCACGTGGTTGTGCATCTGTCGCTTGAAGAAGAGGTGCACGTAGCACTCCCAGGTAAACCCGATGCCGCCGTGGAACTGGACCGCACGGCTCGCCCCCCGCACGGCCATGTCGCTGGCGGCGGACTTGGCCATCCGCGCGAACCGCAGCGCCCCGTCGGGGTCGTGGTCCACCGCGCAGGCGGCGTTGTAGGTGAGCGACTTTGCGCCGTCGATGGCTACCATGAGGTTCACCAACGGATGCTTGATGGCCTGGAAGAAGCCCAGCGGCCGGTCGAACTGGGTGCGCGTCGTCGCGTATTCCACGGTGGTCTGCAGAAGCCACTCGCCGGAACCCACCATGTCTGCGCAGACGATGCACAGCATGGCGGGCAGCGCCCGCGCTACCGCCGCGTCACCCTCCCCGGGGGCCGCGACCTCCACGGCATCGACCGCTTCGAAGGACAGCGTCGCCTGGTCGCGCGTCAGGTCGATGATCGCATCGGGAAGGATCGTCAGACCGTCGGCGTCGGCCTCCACGAGATACAGTCCGCAGCCGCCCGCGTTCCGCGCTCGCACCACGAACCGATCTGCCTTCCGGGCATCCTGCACAAAGGACGCCTGGCCGCCGAGACGCCCGTCGACACACGTCACGTCCGTGCGGCCGTTCCCGAAGTCGCCGTGGCGATCGTGGATCGCGACGCCCGTGGCCGTACCGCCGGCAATGGCGCGCAACGCCTGACGCGCCGCATCGGTGCCGCAGGACCGCAGGAGGCAGGTGGCCTGCAGGGTCCCAAGGAGCGGCGAGGGAAAACCGGCCCTGCCCGTTTCTTCCGCGAGAGCCACCGCCGCCACCAGCGGCATCCCGACTCCGCCCTCGGCTTCCGGAACACACACCGCCGGCCAGCCGAGCTCCACGACCTGGGCCCAGTGGTCCCGGTTCCAGGCCACCTCGTTGGGTCGGTCGACGGCGCTGTCGTGGGCCACGAGCGCGTGCAGCTTGTCCGGGCTGTAGTGGTCGTCAAAGAACCTGCGCGCCGCATCGCGGAGCATCGTCTCGTCTTCGCCAAATCCGAAGTTCTCGGGTTGTTCCGACATCGCCGCGTCCTGACCTCGCCTCACTTCGACTTCGGCAACCCGAGCACGCGTTCGCCCAGGATGTTGCGCTGGATCTCACTCGTGCCGGCCGCGATCGTGCCACCGAAGCTGTTCATGTACGCCAGCGGATAGAGACCGCCGGCGGGCGCGCGCTCGTCGGTCACGTGCAAGGTGCTCTGCATGCCCTCGATCTGGTAGGACAACTCCCCGATGTCCTGGCTCAGCTCGCTGTTCACGAGCTTCGTCTGCAGCGGCAACCGGGTGGGATGATCGCTCAAAGCCAACACCCGGTTGCGGCGGACGTTCTGCTTCTGCGCCTCTTCGCGAACGAGCAACTGCATCAGCTCGTCACGGATCGTCGCGTCGTCGGCCGCCGCGCCGGCGCCGCGCGGCTGATTCCTGGCCAGATCGATCAGCGAGGAGACGCTCGATGTCGTCACGCTGCTCTCCTCCCCCACCGGCATCCCGCCGGACGACGGGTTGACCAGCGCCGCGGCGCCACGCTCATGGGTGAGCGTGGTCATCGCCACCTTCCATCCCGCGCCGACTTCCCCGAGGCGATAGCGATCCGAGACCACGAGATCGTCGAAGAGCACTTCGTTGAACCCGGTCTCGCCGGTCATCTTGATCAGCGGCCGCACGGTCACGCCATTGCCCCGGGCCGCCTTGATGGGCACCACGAAGTACGAAAGCCCCCCGTACTTGTCCCCCTTGTCCGTGCGGCAGAGCAGGATCATCCAATCCGCGAAATGGGCGAGCGACGTCCAGACCTTGTGCCCGTTGATGATCCAGTCGTCGCCGTCCCGCCGCCCGAACGTCTGCGCGTTCGCGAGATCCGACCCCGCCCCCGGCTCGCTGAACCCCTGGCACCAGATGTCGTCGCCCGAGAGCAGCCCCGGCAGCAGTTCCCGCTTCACGTCCTCGTTGCCATGGAAGAGGATCGTGGGGCCGGACATCCCCATCCCGACCACGTTGACCAGATAAGGGGTCCTCGCCGCGTGCATCTCCTCGTTGGCGATGGCCTGGCAGTCCGTCCGGCCCCCGCCGCCGTACTCGGCCGGGTAGTCGCAGCCGACGAGGCCCGCCTCGTAGGCGGCCTTCTGCCAGCCCTTGAGCCAATCGACGGCCTTCGGATCGACGATCAGGAGCTGCGAAAGAGGGAGCGGTACCGGCGGGCGACCCGGATGGTTGTTGGCCAGCCACTCCCGGCAGTAGGCCCGGAACTCCTCTCGTTCGGCCGCTTCGGGGCCTGCGGTCATCGAGCCGGTTCGCTCAGGCATGGTCTCTCCTTGGCTGGACGGGCGATGCGCGCCCCATTGGTGATGCGTACGGCTCGCCGTTCGAAACGTACCAGCCGGTCAGGACCCCTTCGTGCGACTTCATGGACCCGGTCCGCCAGCCGTGAAGGCCGCTCCGCCGAAGCCATCCACGGTGGCGAAGGCCGCTACCGGCTTGCGCGTGAGCCGCGTCAGTTGTTGGACGGGTTTGCCGATCGGCACCATCGCCGCCAGGGCATGGCTGTCCGGGATGCCGAACAGCGCCTTCACCCGCGGCTCTTCCCCGACCAGGAAAGTAGTCAACGTGCCACCGAGGCCCTCGTTGCGGGCCGCAAGCAGGATGTTCCATACGAACGGATAGATGGAGGCACCGGGGACCACACCGATGCGTGGCAGGTCCTGGTCCATGGCGGCCACCACCGCCAGGTCAACGGTGACGAGGAGCAATACCGGGGCATGCACCAGACGATCGATGAAGCCCGGCGGAATCCGCGTTGCGTCGATGGCCGACTGCTCGAGGTTGGCCGGCTCGACGGTGTTCCAGGGGTTGGCGCCGGCCCGCATCTCCGCGAGGTAGCGTCTGAACGTGGGTTCGATCAAGGGCCCGAGGGCCGTTCGTTTCGCCTGGTCCCGCACCACGATCACATGCCACCCCTGCCGATTGCCACCGCTGGGCGCGAAACGCGCGTGGTCCAGGATGCGGTGCAGCACCTCGTCGGGGACCGGCTCGTCGGTGAAGTCCCGGGCCGCGAAGGTCGTTCGCATTGCGTCGTACAGGTCCATGCCAGGCACCGTCGTCAATCTCGCAAGGCGAAGTGTACGACTATGCCATGGGCCACCGCCGCATCGCCCGTAGCGACCTGACACGAAGGTGGGTGAGAATGCGCTGCCTGAGGGCAGGCAAGACGCGCCTCGAGATCGCCAGCGCCACCTCGAGCCCCGGCAAAGGAACCTGATGCATGGCCGAATTGAAGACCAGGAGACACGACGGTGACGTGGAGTCCTTCATCGCCTCCGTCGAGAACAACACGCGCAGAGCCGACGCTGAGCGGCTGCTGGAGATCATGCGTGACGTGACGTCGGATGCGGGATCCATGTGGGGTGACAGCCTGATCGGTTTCGGCAGCTATGACTACACGTACCAGAGCGGGCATTCCGGAACGTGGTTCGCCGTCGGCTTTTCGCCTCGCAAGCAGAATTCGGTCGTCTACATCATGCCCGGGTTCGGGCGCTACGAGGAGTTGACGTCCCGGCTTGGCAAACACAAGCGCGGCAAGTCTTGTCTCTACATCAACAAGCTCGCCGACGTGGATCCTGAAGTGCTGAGGCAGTTGATCGCGTCATCGTTCGAGCACATGACATCCACCGAGTAGCCACACCAAGGCCGGCGATCTCCAACGACTCGAAGGATCGTGCTACCGCCGGCACGGGACGTCGTCGGGGCGACGCTTGTCGTCGCCCGTGTCGAGCCTGTGCAAGCCCTTGACGACGGGACGGGACAAGCCCGTCCCCTACATCGCCCACGCCGGTTTTGGGGAGTAACTCGGCACGGGACGGGCCTAGACGGAGAACGCCGTGAGAAAGGCATCCACCGTCGATTCGACCTGTCGTCGACCGACACGGTCACCGTTGAACAGGCGCAGGTAGAGCAGCGGTCCGAGGGCGTGCGCCGCGGCGGTTTCTTCACTGAGTCTCGGGTCCAACTCGCCAGCTTCGATGGCCGCGGACACGACTGCCCAGACCGGCCCGCGGCTGATTCTGGTGATGGCCGAGTGCATTTCCTGCATCTGCCTGCTGCCGGTAGAGGCACGCTCCATGGCGGTGACGATGATCTCGTGCAGCTTGCTGCGCTGCAGGTTTCTCACGAATCGGCCGGTTTCGCTGACGAGATCGGTTCTGGTGTCGCCCGTGAGCTTGCCGACCGGGTTCGGAGACGGATAGCTCAGGATGACGTCGACCAGCAGGTCTTCCACGGTGGGCCAGTGCCGATAGATCGTCGCCCTCGCGACACCGGATCGTTCGGCGACACGAACGTGCGTCACCTGATTCCAGCCGTCGGTAAACAGGATACGCGCCCCCGCGTCGAGCACCGCGGCGCGCGTACGCGATACGCGCGCGTCCAGTCTTCGTCCTGCCGCCTTCGGATGCGCCACGGCGGCGAGCTTAGCACGCGCCGGCCAACCCGGACCCGTCGTAGTGAGACAGGATGACCCAGAGCGAGTTGTGTACCATATTGCCTCAAGCGGGTTGCTCGGAGTAACGGTACGTGCAGTTGAGGGCAAACAGAATCCTGCGCAAGCTGGACGCTGGCGAAACGGCATTCGTGGCCAGCGGTTTCACCCATGCGGACGACATCGACGCGTTCGGACCCGCGGGGTTCGACGGCATCTGGCTGGAGGGGGAGCACGGCGGCGTCGACGCGGCGGACCTGGGGAACCTCACCCGGGCCTGTGACCTCTGGGGCATGACGTCCGTAGTGCGCGTCAACCGGAACGATCAGGCGCTCATCTACCGAACGCTGGACCGGGGCGCCCAGGCGATCGTCGTACCCCATGTGGACTCCGCGGAAAAGGCGCGCAACCTCGTTGACGGTGGCAAGTTTCCGCCCCTCGGCCGGCGCGGGATGTACCTCAGCCGCCAGGGCTACGGCGTGAGGGACTACCTGGAGCGGGCCAACGACGAGACGCTGCTGATCGCGCTGATCGAGGACATCGAGGGGTGGGAGAACCTGGACGACATCCTGGCGGTCGATGGCATCGGGGTCTACTTCGTCGCGCCGGCCGACTTCGCGGCTTCCATGGGACAGCTTGGCAACGTCGGCCACCCGGAGGTGCAGAGCAAGCTGGACGACGCCCTGAACCGGATCGTGGCCGCGGGGCGCCACGCCGGGACGCTGGCGATGACCGACACGGTGGGCCGGTACGTGCGCATGGGTGTGCGGTTCTTTCTCACGATCACCACGCCGTGGATCTACGCGGGTGCGCGCACCTTCATGCGGCGCGCCAACGAGTCGCGCCAGTCATCTGAGTAACGAGAGTGATTGACTGCGCAGCCAGATGTGAGCGCCCCAGAGCCGGTCCGGTGTTTCGCTGCCGCTGCACGCCGGGACGCGCCGCTTGCGTCGCGCCGCCTCCGGCCCAGCCACACCCACCTTGCATCTCAAATTGTGGGAGCCATCATGAGTCGTACCATGGAGACGTTTCGCTCTACGGACAAGCCTTCCGACATCGCCGCAGCCCTGCGACGTGACGGCGCCGCCGTCGTGCGCGAGCTCGTCGCGCCGGAGATCGTCGACGCCATGGCCGAACGTTTCGTCCCCGCCCTGCGTGCGCAGGAAGCCGGCGGCGAGAGCTTCTTCGGCAGCCCGACCCGGGGGCTCGGCAATCTCTTCGTCCACGTTCCCGAGGCCGCCGATCACCTGTTGCTGAACGAGACGTTTCTCGAGGTGGCGGACGCGATCCTGCTGCCCCAGGTTCCGATAGCGGGTTCCGCCGCACAGTCCCGTCCCTCGGCGACGTGGGAAGAAGGTCTCGACGCGGCACTCGACGACTACATGGACCTGAAGCCCCGCGACCCGGTGCTCGGACCGAACTGCCATCACTACCGGCTCAACATTTCTGGCGCCAGGCAGGTCTGCCCGGGACAGGAACACCAATTCCTGCACCGGGAGATGGACACCTTTCGCCCCTTCCTGGAGCATGACCCCGACGCACCCGAGCGGGTCCTGGCGGTCGCCTGGGCCATGACCGGCTTCACCCTCGAGAACGGCGCCACGCGCCTCGTGCCCGGCAGCCACCGCTGGCCCCGGGAGCGGGTGGCGGAGGAGCACGAGGTGGCGCGGGCGGTGATGTCCAAGGGCTCGGCGGCGCTGTGGACCGGCAAGACCTTGCACGGGCTGGCCGCCAGCCTGGACGAATCGCGCACCTCGGTGACCTTCACCTTCCTGGTGAACTGGCTGACGACGGAAGAGAACCAGTTCTTCGCGATACCGCCGGAGGTCGCCCGCGGCCTGCCCGAGCGTGCGCAGCAACTGATCGGCTACCGTGCGAGCCCGGCGCTCGGCTGGGTGACGGACCGGGATCCCGACAACCTGCTGCGTTCCCCGGGTACGCAGGGCGGCGAACCCGGATGAAAATCGAGCGCCTGCAAGGCCCGTTCGGCGCCGAGGTCTCGGACATCGACCTCGCGACATGTTCGGACGACGAGCTGTCCGCGATTCTCCGGGCCATCTACGACGAACGGTTCGCGATCATCCGCACGGGCGGTATGAACGATCCGGACCTCGTGCGCTTCGGCTATCGGTGTGGCACCCCGGTGCGTTTCGACGAGACCGCCGACTGCCCGGAGATCCTCCACGTCTCGAACGAGGGCGTTGACACTGTCAGCTACGCACGGGGCGCCGCGCACTGGCACACCGACCTGTCGTTCACGCCCGTCAAGGCGTCGTTCACGATGCTGTACTCGGTGGCCGCGCCCAGCGAAGGCGGCGAGACGCGGTTCTGCAACATGGCGGCGGCCTACGAGGCGCTTTCGGAGTCGATGCAGCGGGAGATCGAGGACCTGACGGTGGAGCACCGGCACGGCGTTTCCGTCAGTGCGCGACCCGCGGACCACACGCCGATTGCCCCGGAGGGATGGGACGAGCGCACGACCGTGTTTCATCCGCTGGTGCGGCGCCACCCGGTCTCCGGGCGCAAGACGCTCTACGCGATCACCGGCACCAGCCAGGGGATCCAGGGCATGGATCCGTCCCGTGCTGCCAGGCTCCTGAACGCCTTGTGCGACCACACGTTCCGGCCGCCGTTCCTGACCAGTTACCGCCACCGCGTGCACGACCTGATGATCTGGGACAACCCGACGACGATGCACAGCGCCACACCGATCGGCCCTGCCACGGGCCCGGAGGACACGCGGGTCCTGCATCGCATGAGTCTCTACGGCAAGCCCTCCATCCCGATGCCCGCGGCCTGAGAATCACGGCCTGAGAAAAGAGGAGGACCCCGATGCCGATCTCACGCAAGCTGGCGCTCGACGACACCCAGGTTGAAGAGCTCATGACCACGACCTGGAACTGTCGCATCGCCACCCTCGGTCCCGGCGACCGCATCAACCTCACGCCCATGTGGTTCGCCTGGGCTGGCGGGCGCGTCTACATCTACGGGCGCGGCCAGAAGGTGGTGAACCTGCGGCGCAACCCGGCCTGTTCGATCGTCGTGGACCGCAACGAGCGCTTCCCGGAACTGCAGGCCGTCACGATGCAGGGCACGGCCAACGTGCTCGAGGATGCAGAAGCCGAGGCCGCGGACCCTTGTCTGGATGAAGCCCGAGCGCAGTTCGGGCGCAAGTACAACGGCGGGCACGGCCAGCCGGCCGTGGACGACCCACCGCCCAACCACGCGACGGCGCGCGGCAGGAACGCGCGGTGGATGGTCTTCGTGCCCGACAAGCAGGTGACCTGGGACAACTTCAAGCTCGCCGGCCTTTGACTCCGGTACGGTCCATCCCGGGACCGACGCGCTAGAATACGCGCCCTCGCAAGGAGGGCCGTCCGATGAGCGCACCCGAAATCGCCCCGAAGTTCGACTTCAATGCCAAGGTTGCCGAGGGCTTCCTCACCAATCGCAGGAAGTCCGGCGGACTGCACGAATTCCTCGGGTTCACGACCGTTGACGTCGGCCCCGGCACCATGCACGGGCGCTTCCCGATCCGGGACGAGTTCCTCACGCCCTTCGGCAACATGCACGGCGGCGTCCTTTCCGCGTTCTGCGATCACCTGCTGGGCACCGTGTGCTACCCCGTCATGAAGGACGGCCAATGGGCCGCCACCACGGAGTTCAAGATCAACCTCACGCGGCCCGTCACCCAGGGCGAGGTGGACGGCTACGCGACGATCGTCAACATGGGCCGCACCCAGGCCGTGGTGCGCATCGACGTGCACAACTTGGGGCGCCTGTGCGCCATGGCGCAGGGGACCGTCACGATAATGGATCCGAGGTAACCTCAAGCGTTACCACCTCATTTCGCCAATTGCGGAGCGGCGTCAACTACCGTATCGTGCGGATCGCAATCCCATCAAGAGCTATCGCGGTCACAGCGCCCCAGATGTTTGAACTAGCACGAATGCTTGGATCACCTCGCCAGTCGATCCGATTGGACACTCGCCTTGGTACGAGCATCGACAACGAGCAGTCACTACCCCCAAGCGAAAACATCATATCCGAATTCAATCGAATTCTTCAGCAGCATGCGTACTGGCAAGTGCGGAAGCAGTGTTGCGGCATGTACAACTGCTTTGGGCACGTTTGGGCAAGCCGGAGAACCTGCATCTATGATGCCAACGAAATACGAAAGATCTTAGAGGAAGATGAGTACAGAAAGATCCTGGAGGTAGACGTGAGATCGGGTGATATAGCCTTGTACTTGCGCGATAATGGGAAGGATATTTGGCATGCAGGAATTGTCGAAATGAGGATTCTTCTGGGCAATGACACCGCGATTCCTTGGGTCCTAAGCAAGCTCAACGATGGAATGGCGAAAGTGTTTCATCCCTTCAAGGATGTCCACGCCCCATTTCCCACCAAATCCAATTCTGGACTGACCGAAAGTGATTTATTACGCGAGTATGACATGTTAAGCGAGTCCGAAGTCCTGCAGTTCCTCGACGACGCAGTCATGCTTGGTACGGCGGAGTCCTTTCTTGCCTTCGCTGCGACGAGCGCGACGTCCCGGGAACTTGCCGACCGGATTTCCTCCGGGGGACTGACAGATGACGTCATGGAGAAGTTCGTTCAAGAACTGCTTTCAACCTTTGAGCCGGGCCGGCAATTCCAAGGTGATAAAGTTCTCGGACTAGTCGCCCACCTCGTAAGGCATAGGCCAGGGCGTTTCGCATGTCGTTATCTGGATGATCTGTCGACCCTGCATTGTAGCGAGATCCCTCTCGCGCCTCGCGTTGCGCGGTTGATCCTTCAGCAAAGACGACGTTTGGTTTCGACCACTATGTCGAATGAGCCGAGGATATACCCGGTTGTTACTATGGCGCACGACACACGCGTCTCATGGTCACATGATACCGAATACAGGAGAGGGACCTCTAGCGAGCGGGTGCAGGATTCCGTCGGTGCGCGATTTATAATCGATGCCACTAAACCCGTCGTCGACTGGGAGCTTCGGGCCGCATAGTATGGCTAAGCTAGAGTTTTTCGCGGTTGCCGAGTCCGTATCGGTCGACCTGAACACGAACAAGGTGAGTCTGTTCGAGATCTTGGAGAGCGTGCCTTTCAACTCGCAGTCGGGCGCCAACGTGATCCCAAAGTGTGTGGCAGTCTCCTTATGGAGATCGGAGGACGGTGATGAAGGTCTGGATTTCCAGATGATCCTAAGGATATTTCGACCCGGTGAAGACACGTCGGAATTTGCAACCAACTTTTCGCTTAGTAGCGCGCGGCACAGGATATACACGACGATTGTCGGATGACCGCTCACGACCCCTGGGGACCTTAGATTCGAGATCCTGCTGAATGGTCAGCACGCGGCCGAACATGTCGTCACCGTTGTCGACGCCGAGTGAGCCAATGCACCTGCTAGTGACCGAGAACACTTGAGGGACGTCAACTGGCGTACGCAGTTTATCCATGACGAACGAGGAGCGGTTTCGCTTCGACCTGCAGGGCTACCTCGTCGTCCCGGGCGTCCTGAGCCCGGACGAATGCGCACAGCTGTCCGAACTCGCCGATGCGGCCTGGCCCAGAACGGCCGAGGACGGTCCGTACCGGGGCATGGAGGGGGTCTCGCGCTGGGGCAAGCCCTTCCTCGACCTCATCGACCACCCCAGGATCCTGCCTTACCTGATCGAACTCCTCGGGTCGCGCGTGCGCGCCGACCACGACTATTCGATCTTCACGCGGAAGGGCACGGATCCACGTCCACTGCACGGCGGGCCCCGGCGCTACGAGACGGACCACTGGTACTACTACAGCGACGGCATCATGCGCAACGGCCTCACCGTGGCGACCTGGGCGCTCACGGACGTGGGTCCCGGCGACGGCGGCTTCGTCTGCATTCCCGGGAGCCACAAGACGAACTTCCTCCCCGACCTGCCGGACGACGTGCGCCGGCTGGAGCGCCTGCCCGACTACGTCCGCCAACCACCCGTCCGGGCGGGCGACGTGCTGATCTTCACGGAGGCGCTGATTCACGGCAGCGCGCCCTGGCGCGTCGGGCACGAACGCCGCGCGCTGCTCTACAAGTACAGCCCGCCGCACTCGACGTGGAGGAAGGAGCCCTACGACATCGACGCGTATCCGCAGGCCACCGAGCGACAGCGGCGGCTCACGGCCCCGCCTTCGGTGGAGGACCATCCCCGGGTGCTGTCGCAGGCGTCCTTAGGGTGATCGGCCTTCGCGGTGTCGTTTGAACATGCCGCCAGGACGCCGACGAACGGATGGAATGCAGGGGAAGGACGCAGGCGCGAGAACGTTGCGCCTGATCGGTTCGAGCGACGGACCGCCGGCCGGCCAGCCCGGGACGGACATCGCCGAACTGTACCGCGACGTGTTGCCGGAGCTCTTGAGCTTCCTCACGCGCAAACTCGGAAATCGCCCGGACGCGGAGGATGTCGCCCAGGACGCTTTCGAGCGGTTCTGCCGCGTAGCCGACACGGAAGACATCGCGAACCCCCGCGGCCTGCTGTTTGTGACTGCGTACCGACTGGCACTCAACCACATGCGGGACCGCCGCGTTCAGGGCGACCGCCAAGCGTCGCAGCGCGAGCACACGGATGCCGCGGCGGACCCGAGCAGGATCGTCGATGATCGGGAGCGATTGGACCGTGCCTGGCATGCGATAGCGCGACTGCCCGAGAAGACCTGCCACGTGTTCCTGCTGCATCGCTTCGAGGGACTCACTTATCGCGAGATCGCCGACCAGGTGGGACTGTCGCAAAAGGCGGTCGAATACCATATGGGGCGCGCTCTGCGCAGCATCTCGCTCGCGCTGCACGGTTCAACAGGCGGGTACGAATGAACAGGACCGAGAAGTCTGACGTACTGGAACAGGCCGTGGACTGGTTCGTCCGGTTGCGGGCCGGATCGGTCTCCACTGCGGATCGGCATGCGCACGCGGAGTGGCTCGCGGCGGAGACAGAGCACGCCCGCGTCTACGCGTCGGTCGAACGGGACTGGCAAGAACTGCACGGCCTCGAGGGCCGGGCGCGGTCCAGACTGGCGCAGCTCAATCTGAGAGGCGCCCGCCGGCAACGGCATCGCGCCTGGGGGGTCGGCGGCGTTGCGGCCGCCGCCCTGCTCGTGTTTGCCGTGATCTTCGAGAGGGCCGCGCAACCCTCTGTGCAGCGGTTCGAAACCGTCAAGGCCGAGCAGCGCCAGATCGCCCTGCAGGACGGCTCGCGGGTCCATCTCAACACGGACTCGGTGATCGACGTGCGATTCACGGCATCCACCCGGGAGGTCACCCTGCACAGGGGCGAGGGGTTGTTCGACGTCGGCTATGACCCCCGCCGTCCGTTCATCGTCCGCGCGAGTGGCAGCAGCGTCATAGCCGTCGGCACGCGCTTTGCCGTGCTGCTTGACGGCACGGACGGCCTGACCGTCACCGTGCTCGAGGGTCAGGTGGCGGTCGCGCCGTCCGTTGTGGCCCTCGATGGCGTTCCCGCGGGCAGCGACGCCGCGGAGGCGGCCGGCGCCGGGACGGCCCCGGGCCGCGTGTTCCTCTCAACCGATCGACAGGCCCGACTAGGCACCGACGGCAGTATCCTCGCGGTCGAGGTGGTCGATGCCGAGAACGTGACCGCGTGGCAGACCGGCAAGCTCGTGTTCGACAACACGCCGTTGCGCGAGGTCGTGCGCGAGGTGTCGCGGTACACGCCAGGCGAGATCCGCGTCGCGTCGGGCGTTCCGGACCACCCCGTCACCGGCATCATCCAGATCCGCAGTGCAGGAAGCATGGTGGGCCTGTTGTCCAGAGTCGTCCCTGTACGAGCCGTCGCCGAATCCGCCGACCTGACGATCCTCTACGACGCGTCCTGACCGACGCCGGACCGTGCGCCTCCCACCGCGGCGAACAACCCTACACACCCGCGCCGCGAGCGGAGCCGAAGGCGACGGATGCGGAGCGCTCCGGGCTGGGGCCAAAGGCGGCGCCCTCGGGGCGACGGCTTTGGTGGCGTTAGGGTGTTCCGCCTGTCGCGTGTCGTTCCTGTCGTACGCACTGACCGTCCTCGTTGCGACGGCCAATCCGGTGTACGCCGAAGGTAGCAGCGAATCGGGAGGGGGCAACATGCACCAGCAGACCACGAACGCAACTGAAGCGGTCCTTGCGAGGCTTGTCGATTTCCATATCGCGGACACGGACACGACGACGGCGCTGATCGCGTTCGGCGAGCAGGCGGAGCTCTCCGTACTCATCAGCCAGGATGCACGCGACGCCTCGACCACCGGGCTCATCGGCACCTTCCCGATCGCCGAAGCCCTCGAGCGCCTGCTCGAGGGCACGGGGCTCGAACACTGGATGGAGGGGCCCGCCGTCGTCATCTCGCGACGCGTGGCGGAAGTGCACGTGGCGTCGGACGCGGCGCCGGACGATGAGGGCCGCGGACAGTCGGACGGGCGGTCACCGCTTGCGGCGTTGGTCCGCTGGTCGGTTCGGGCGCTTGCCGCGGTGGTTGCGGCGGGGGGTACGCCGGCCCTGGCCGAGGCCCACGATCAGACGGACACCGTCGACGTGATCGAAGAGATCGTCGTCACGGGCCTGCGGCGCGAGTCGACCGTCCAGGAGGCGCCGGCGGCGATCTCCGCAATCGGCGCCGGCGAGCTGCAGGACCGAGGCATCGTCAGTCCCGACGATCTCAAGTTCGCCGTACCCAGCATGAACTTCACACCGCTTTTCTACGGCGCGAACATCTCCATCAGGGGCATCGGCGCCTTCAACGGCCAACCGGGCGTTGCCCTGACCACCGACGGGATTTATCAGTCGCGCGACTCGTCGGCCCAATTGTCCACCCTGGATCTGGCGAGAATCGAAGTCCTCAGGGGACCCCAGGGAACCCTCTACGGCCGGAACTCCGTTGGCGGCGTCGTCAACTACATCACGGCGGCCCCCTCGCAGGACCCGAACGGCCACGTGCGACTCGGGCTCTCCGAGTACGAGGAGTGGACCATGGAGGGCGCTTATGGCGCCCCCATCTCCGCCAACACGCGCTTCCGGGCCGCCTTCAGCGTTGCGGACAAGGGGGAAGGGTTCACCAGGAATCTCAGCGCCGGAGCCTACGAGCTCGGCGTGGGCGAACGCCAAGCCTTCCGGCTCAAGGTGGACTCCGACCTGCACGATGCGCTCAATGCCGGCCTCATGCTCGCCACGACTACTACCGACGGGGTTCCAGCACCATACGTGTGGTTGGAGGACGTCCGCCAGGTCAGCGTCATCCCGAACCACGACGATCCCCTCACCACTCACCCCCGCAAGGTCTACCAGACGGTGGATCAATACTTCGGGCGCAGCCAGATCGAGCAGGAGTACCACGTCGCCGCGCTGACGCTGAACCTGGAAACACCTCTTGGAACCATCAAGAGCGTCACGGCCCACCAGGAATACGATCTCGAGGCAAGGCAGGACCGGGACGCCCTCGAGTTCGACTACGCCAGCCAGACCGGCGCAAACAACACCAAGACCTTTACCCAGGAGCTGAGCCTCAACATCGCAAACGAGCGCATGAACCTGATCGCCGGCGCTTTCTACTGGGACGACCGTCATGTCAACGAGAGCCTCTTTCACTTCGACCCCGTAGTCCCCGTCTTCCCGGGTGAGGCCCGATTGGAATTCCGCATGCCCGGCGCCGAAACCGTGTCCAGGGCGATTTTCGCCGACGTCACTTTCGACTTCGGAGGGCGTTCGAAGATAAGCCTGGGCGTCAGGCAGACGGAGGACGAGTGGACAGTCAGGCAGAACAACCGTCTCTTCCTGTACGCCATCGGCGGTGGGCCGGGCACCTGTGTTCGAGAGGTGGAAAGAGAGTATTCGTCTACGACGGCCAGAGCGAGCTATCAGTACAGCTTCGACAACGGTAACAGGGTCTACGCCACGTACTCCGACGGTTACAAGGCCGGAGGGCTCTCGTTTGTTGCTTGTGATGCTCCTTACAATCCCGAAGAAGTAGAGTCGGTGGAGATCGGCTTCAAGGGCCTGCTGGGCGAGCGAACGTCCGTCAACGCCGCCGTGTTCCAGTACGACTACACGGACTTCCAACTCCTCCAGGTCATCGGTGTCCGGGCGATCATCACGAACGCGGGCGGCGCGGAGTTGACCGGTGTCGAGGTGGAGTCCGTCACGGAGATCAGCGACCGGCTGTCGCTCTCGACCGGGTTCAGCTACATCGACTCGCAGTACAAGGACTTCGTGAATTTCAGCGGCGTGGCGCCACAGTTCGGCTTTCAGCAGGCGAAGGGGAATCCGCTGAACAACGTCCCCGAGGTGAGTCTGAACCTCGGCATCCGATACGCACTCACGCTCGCGTCCGGGCACGCGCTCAGCTACCGGCTCGACGTGGCGTACCGTGACGACACCAGCTTCAGCGAGTTCGACGAGGACAAGGGCGGGTACGTTCAGGATGCCTATACGGTCGTGGACCTGAACGTGGTCTGGGAGAGCGTCGGTGGCGCCTGGCGTTCCCGATTCTTCGTCAAGAACCTGACCGACGAGGACTACGTCTCGGGTTACAACTCCGGCGCGTTCAACGGCGGGAAGTTCGGCGCGTGGGGCAATCCGCGGGTCATGGGCGTCGAGGTCCAGCGGAACTTCTGACGCGGACCGAGCGCGACCTGGCGGTCGCGTTGGAAGTTTCGCTGGCGCGAAACTTCTACGGCGCAAGCTCCGAGCGCGACCTGGCGGTCGCGTTGGAAGTTTCGCTGGCGCGAAACTTCTACGGCGCAAGCTCCGAGCGCGACCTGGCGGTCGCGTTGGAAGTTTCGCTGGCGCGAAACTTCTACGGCGCAAGCTCCGAGCGCGACCTGGCGGTCGCGTTGGAAGTTTCGCTGGCGCGAAACTTCTACGGCGCAAGCTCCTAGCGCGACCTGGCGGTCGCGTTGGAAGTTTCGCTGGCGCGAAACTTCTACGGCGCAAGCTCCTAGCGCGACCTGGCGGTCGCGTTGGAAGTTTCGCTGGCGCGAAACTTCTACGGCGCAAGCTCCTAGCGCGACCTGACGGTCGCGTTGGAAGTTTCGCTGCGCGAAACTTCTACGGCGCAAGCTCCGAGCAACCCACGTCCGGCGTCACGGGGTCCTCCACGGAGCATCGGGCCGCACGGTTGCGGTCGCCCCCCCCGAGGCGACCGCTCCTGGCCCCGAGCGCCCGATGACGGTCCGTACCGGCGGGTGGAGGGCGTCACGCTCCGGGCAAGCCGTTCCTCGACCTCATCGACGACCCGAAGATCCTGCTCGCGGGCGCCGCGGACCTTGGACGTCGGCGCGCTACACGCCGGCGCAGGGTCGCCACCAACGATGTAGTGTGCGATATTGCGCCAATGGCCAGATGGCCGTGGAAGTGTCTCCACCCTCCGTGCGGATGCCGCGTGGATCACGGTGTTCGGCAGGGGATCATGCTTATAAATGGTGTCGACGGCTTCCATCAGTGATGTGTGCACCGGGATAACGTGGGCGCGGTCCATGCACTCCCCCACCCTCGATGGCGCTGCCCCATGAGCATGCACTCGACCAATCGATTTCCAACTCACCATGCCCTTGACCGAACTCGGCGTAGACCACACCGGAAGCTGGGAGTAGTCATGCATCTGCATCAGGGTCATAGCGCTCTCCAGACTTGCGTCTGGCGTCACCGCCACGAGAGGCTGATCGGCGGCGTCCAGGATCTCCACCCTAACCGTGGGATCTTCCGGTCCGTCGCCTTCGCGTGCCTCCGTGTCGCCCCCACGCGTTATCGAGACGGTCTCATCTACGTACCAAGGCTCCCCGATCGGCGGAGACATGGTCAGCCCACGAGCCTGCAGCGCATCCTCGATCCTGCTGTTGATCCAAGACCCTCGCTTCTGGAACCCGAAACGCCGCAACACCTCGCGTAACGGTACTTCGTGGCGCGGCACGGCGCCCGCCTTCGCTTCACGTTGCAGGCGCGCTGCTATGTCATCCAACCAGTCGTCGCCAGGGTTCGACATTCATCAGGTCCTTGGGCTCAAGAGAGCTGTTCCGGGGAGAGCCAACGGCCAAGCTCCCGGACCGGGCAGCCGCTGCCGGTCTCGGGCGTGCCGAGCGGAGCCGCAATCTGTCCGACCAGCACCACTCCCGTCACCGGCAACGTGCTCGT
This sequence comes from Candidatus Azotimanducaceae bacterium, assembly GCA_965248075.1. Taxonomy (GTDB): domain Bacteria; phylum Pseudomonadota; class Gammaproteobacteria; order Pseudomonadales; family Azotimanducaceae; genus VXNE01. The sequence goes on from CBDFIL010000003.1 coordinate 942,317, forward strand.
CTCTGCGTGGCCCGGCCGACGACAACGTGGCTCCTACTTGCGCGCGAAGTTCGCCATGAACTCCGGATCGATCGCCATGCCCGAGGTCAGCTTGAAGTGGGTGTGGAGCAGGTGGTGCAACGCGAATGCCGTCTGATTGGTCCCGGTACGGCCGGCGTTGTCCTGCGCCGCATTCACCGCCATCTTGGTGAGCTTCAGGTGAACAGATTCTTCGCGGCGATCCGGCGCGCCATCGCCAGGGTGAAGGACGAAAGCTCCTCCCGCGGCACGACATGGTTCACGGCCCCGAGACGCAGCGCATCGGCCGCGCTGACCTCGTCCGAGGTGAACAGCATCTCCTTGGCCTTGCGCACGCCCAGTTCGTAGGGGTGGTTGAAGAACTCCGCACCGCAGATCCCCATCGCCACCGTGTTGTCCTGGAAGGTCGCATCCTCCGACGCGATGACGATGTCGAACGGCCACACGAGCATCACGCCCCCGGCGATGACCTTCCCGTGCACTTCGACCATCGTGGGTTTCGGCAGATTGCGCCAGCGCTCGCAGAAGCCGAGATAGATCTCCTGCTCCCGAGCAAACTGGCCTTCCGCGCCCTCGCGCTCGAATCCGCCCCAGGTCGTGACGGTCTTGAACTCCCGCTGGGCTTGCAGCGCGTCCCTCTCGCGCAGGTCATGGCCCGATGAGAAGTGCGGTCCGTTCGCCGCGACGATGATCACCTTGACGGCGTCATCCTGTGCAGCGATGTCCAGCGCGTCGTTGAGCTCGTAGAGCATGCGGGTGTCCTGGGCGTTGCGCGCCCGGGGCCGATTCAGGACGATGCGGGCGATACCCGCCGCCGGGGTCTCGTAGAGAATCTGGGTGAACTCGGGCATGGTTTCTCCTCGCTGGATGCATCGGCGGGGCCGGATTCTACGCGCCATCGGCGAACGGCGGGCCGATCCCGCCGCTGACGCGTTTTTCGCCCGTTGCCACACTCCACTACCCCTGCTGCCTCGTCTTCGACAAGGGAACATCCTGTCCTTCCCGTGTTAGTCACCAGGTCACTTTGACCGCGGACCGACGTGTGCCGATATACTCTGGACGACCCATGCCAATGCATCCCATCCATAGACGCTACTACGCCGAGGCTCTCGTGCGTCTGCGCCGCGCCGGCGAGCGGCGGCGACAGGTTGCATCGCAACGTAGCGGGCAGGTGGACCCGAATCCCCATCAGATCGATGCGGTGATGTTCGCTCTGCGTCGCATCCCGCAAGGCGGCTGCATCCTGGCCGACGAGGTAGGCTTGGGCAAGACCATCGAAGCCGGATTGGTCATCGCGCAGCTGCTCGCCGAAGGCGCCGCACGGGTGCTCATCGTCCTGCCGCGACCGCTTCTGGGTCAGTGGCAGAACGAGCTTTACGATTTGTTCGGCATTACCGCCGAGGAGGCCGCTGATCCGGCGGTGGACATCGCAGCCGACGGTGTCTTCCTCGCCGGGCGCGAGTACGCCGGCGGCGAGGCAGGCTTGCGCCGGTTGAGCGACGCGCCGCCGTTCGACCTGTGCCTGATCGACGAGGCGCACGAGGTGTTCGCCGGCATCCACCGCCGCTTCGACCGCGGCGGCATCTACAACGAGGACAGCCGCTACGCTCGCACCGCCCATCGGGTCCGGCAGATCATCGGAGCATCGCCGGTGCTGCTGCTCACGGCAACGCCGATTCAGAACTCGCTGAGTGAGATTTGGGGACTGGTTCAGTACGTGGACCCGACCGGCACCTTGCTCGGCGACAAGCCGGTGTTCGAGGATGTCTTCTGCGCCGACGACGGCCAGGGCGTCGCTGCCGAACAGTCCGAAGAGCTGAAACGGCGCCTGCGCTCGGTGGTCAAGCGCACGCTCCGTCGACAGGCCCAGGAGTTCCTTGACAAGCCGTTCGTCGGCCGGCGTGCCCAACTGTTCGACTACAGCATGAGTCCCGCCGAACGGGCCCTGTACGACGACGTCACCGAATATCTGCTGTCGCCGCGCCTCTACGCCTTTCACGGCAACGTCCGGCAACTGTTGCTGCTCGGTTTCCATCGTCGCATGGCCTCGTCCACTGCCGCGCTTGCCGAGAGCCTCCAGCGCGTGGCCTCAAGACTCCGCGGCCTCCTCGGCGACGGGGACAGCGACGCGGCGGCGGATTTCGCACGCGATCTCGAGGAAGACGAGGAGAGCAACGGCACGGTGGAGCAGGAGCCATCACCGGCCGATGTCTCTGCCGAGGCCGACGCGATCCGCCACGAGCTGGCTCGTGTTGAGGACTATGTACAACGCGCTCGTTCGCTGCCCCACGACAGCAAGGCGGCGAGTCTCGTCAAGGCGGTACGACTGGTGATGGACCGCCCCCCGGACCGTCGGAAGGTAGTGATCTTCACCGAGTCGTTGGTCACACAGGACTACCTGCGTCGCCTGCTGATCGCACAGACCGAACTGCGCGACGAGGACATCACGCTGTTTCGCGGCAGCAACGATTCGCCGCGCGCAATGGCGGCCCTGCGCATGTGGCGCGAAGACAACGATCAAGGCACTCGCAACCCGAGTCCATCCGTTGCCGTGCGCCTGGCGCTGGTCCATGAGTTCCGCACCCGCTCGACCGTGATGATCTCCTCCGAGGCCGGCGCCAAGGGCCTCAACCTGCAGTTCTGCGATACGGTCGTGAACTACGACCTGCCGTGGAACCCGCAGCGCATCGAGCAGCGTATCGGGCGTTGCCATCGCTATGGCCAGCAGCGCGGTGTCACGGTGATCAATTTCCTCGCCAGGGACAACGAGGCCCAGCGACTGACGTTCGACATCCTGAGCACCAAGCTCGATCTGTTCGGGGACGTACTCGACATGTCCGACGTGGTGCTGCAGACGCCCCGCTCGAACGCTTCCGAGGAGCTCGTCTCCGCGCTCGGTCCCGACTTCGAGAACCAGCTGCGGCGCATCTGGGAGCGGGCGCGGTCGGTGCGCGAAGTCGAACACGAATTGCGCCGCTTGCGCGAATCGATGGAGGAGCGCCGACAGGAACTCGAGCGCGTGCGTACACGTACAGCGGGCCTGATCGAGTCCGGTCTCGACGACTCGGTGCGCGAGGTATTCCGCCGTATCGAGGACGACCTGCCGGACGCGCTCGCGAGATTCGACGCCGAACTCGAAGGCGTGCTGACCGCATACCTCGATGCCGCCGGCGTGCCGTGGGGCCGCGCCGAACGAGACGGCCAGCGACTGCTGCATATCGGCGCTTCGCGGCGCCTGCCGGCGCCACTTTCCGAGGGCGTCTCCGTTGCCCTGGGTGGCCAGTCCCCGCCGAGCGGCATGGATCGGTTGCATCTCGCGCATCCCCTCATCAAGGCAGCGGTCGCCGAGGCGCGGGAAGCCGGTGCCGCGGCATTTCGTGTGCGCTTCAAGCTCGGCCCCGATGCGCCGGGGCCGCTGCAGGATCGCCGCGGGAACCGTGGCCGGCTGGCGCTCACGCGGATCGCACATCGCGGTTTCGAGCGCGAAGACCGGCTGTGCGTGACCGTCGTGTTCGAGGACGCTGCAGTCCTGAAGCCGGCGGCGGCCGCGCTGGAACTCGTTCGTCAGCCCTGTACGGACGTCGGACCGTTCCATCCGCCGCTCACGGTGACCGTCGAGCACCTCGACGAAGTAGTCGACGAAGAGATGTTCTTCGACCATTGCGAAGTTGCGGCAGCGGATCAGGCGAGCTTCGAGGCCACCATGGAGCAACTCGATCAGTACCTGGCCGATCGGACCCTGGTGCTGCGTCGGGCACGCGAACAGCACCTTCGGCGGCTCGCCAACGCGGAGCGAGCCCGCGACACGGCTCTCGGCGCGGACAGCCGCGCCAAGGCCAACGCGAACGTGCGTCATGCGGAAACCGAGCTGGAACGCGTCGACGGGCAGATCAAGGATCTCGCGGCCCGCAACGATCACACCTACCTGCGCTGCAAGGCGCACGCCCACGACCGTCGATACGCCGCACCGGAGGCGGAACGGCTGTTGACCGCGGAGTTCGAGATCGCGTGAACGAGCATGCCGATGCACATGCAGAGGAGGACGACGTGGCGCTGACGCTGCTGCACACCGCCGACTGGCACCTGGGCCGACGCTTTCCCGCTTTCGGGCGGGACCAGGAGTCGCGCTTGACCCGCGCTCGACTCGAAGTGGTAGGCCGTATTCTGGATCTCGCCGAAAGCCGCAACGTCGGCGCGGTGCTCTGCGCCGGCGACCTGTTCGACCAGCCAAGCCCTCCCGAAGAGTGGTGGGGCGGCGTGCTGCAGGAGTTCCAGCGCCGCGCCTGGCAGCGCCCGCTGGTGCTGCTGCCGGGCAATCACGATCCGCTGACCCCGAACTCGTTGTACCACCCGATGCACCCGTTTCGCGCACGTCTCCCCAACTACGTCCATGTTGTGGACACAAAGGGCTGGGAGCTGCCCCTCGGTGACAACGCGGTGGTCGTGGGTTCGCCTTGCACCTCGCACGCGGGCCAGACCGATCTGGCGGCGTCGTTGCCGCCTCGCCAGGCGCACGACCACCGCATCCGCATCGGGTTGGTACATGGCCAGACCTTCGATATAGAGGGATACCAGACCAACTTCCCCATTGCGCGCGGCACGGCCGCCGAGCGCGGCCTCGACTACCTGGCCATCGGCGACACACACGCGTTTCGTGACGTGGAGCCGGACGCGCCCTCGCCCACCGTCTATCCCGGCGCGCCCGAGGCCACCAACTTCGGGGAACGCGACACAGGCAACGTCGCCCTGGTGTTCTTTCCGCTCGACCGACGCCGCCGCGCCATCGTCAGGACCGAGGCTGTTGCGCATTGGACATGGCGCGAACAGACGTGCACCTCGATCTCGGCACTCCGTGCCGTGCGCACGGACCCGAATCTGCGGCGCACGGTGTTACGTCTGACGTTGGACATGGAATTGCCGATGGCGGAATACGACGAGGCCGAGCGCATCCTCGCCGAACTCGCGGGATCTCTTGCGGCAACGCCCCGGGTCGGCGTGCTGGACGTACACCGCGAGGGCCTGCTGCTGGCGACGGGCGCCCCGATCGAGTTCGATGGCAGCTTGCCGGATGTCCTCAAGGCCACCGCGGAGCGACTCCGCTTGCGGGCGGAAACCGAGCCCGAGCTCGCTGGCCGCGCGCTGCATCACCTGTACCGTCTGGTCAAGGACACAGCCTGAAGCCATGTGGATTCGGCGCCTCGAAGTATCCCATTGGGCCGGCATCGCGGCCGCAGGCATTGACTTCGAGCCCGCTCTCAACGTCCTGCACGGCCCGAACGAACTGGGCAAATCGAGCTTGGTGGCGGCGATCCGGGCCGCACTCCTGCTGCAGTCCTCGGCCACGGCCGCGGCAGCCGTGCGGGACTGGAACTCCGTCGAGCCGCCCACCGTAAGCCTGACCTTCGAGCAGGAGCCCGGTCGCATCTGGCGCGTGCGCAAGACGTTTGGAGGCGGCGGCCACGCGTACCTCGATTTCTCCAGGGACGGCATCGAGTTCTCGGCCGAAGGCAAAGGCCGTGAGGTGGACGGTGCACTGCAGAACATCCTCCGTTGGGGCATCGAGGCACCCGGCGGGCGCGGTGGCAGGCGCGGCATGCCGTCGTCGCTCATCACCACGGCGCTGCTGGGAGACCAGAGCGACGTCGCGGCCATCCTGGAGCAGAACCTGGACGACGACCCGAACACCTCCGGCCGCGAACGCCTCACCGAGGCTTTGCAGGCGCTCGCCGAGGATCCGCGATTCAAGCAGGTGGTCGCCACGGTGCAGACGAAGGTCGATGAGGCCTTCACAACCACTGGGCGGAAACGCACCGGGCGCGGGTCACCCTGGGCGAGTCTGCGCGAACAACGCGAGAACACCGCGGCGCGCGAGCGCGAGATCCGCCAACAGGTCGACGAGAGCGCCGGGGTGCGGACCAACGTGGAGAACCTCGGCGAGCAGTTGCTCGCGGCCGGCGCCGAGGCCGAGAGACTGACGGCTGCCCTGTCGCACCATCGGCAACGCAAGGCGGCCGAACAGGAGCTCGAGGCGGCACAGGCGGTGCTCGTGCGAGCGGAGTCGGCATTCCGGCAGTTGGCCGACAACGAACGCTCCGTGGCGGCCGGGAACCAGCGCATCCAGCAACTCGAAGCCGAACACGATGCCCACCAGCAGGCGCTGGCTGCCCTGACGGCGCAGGTTGAGGCGGCCCGCGAACGCGTGCGGGAACTGGAGTCCGGAGCCGACGAACAGCACCGTCAACTGCGCGAGCAGGCGGCGGAAAATCGGCACCTCAATCTGGCGCAGGAAAAGACAGCGCATGACCGCCGCGTGTCCGAGGCCGGGGACATCGCCGCTCTCGAGAAGCGGATCCAGACCGACGCAGCAGGCATCGAGTCGCTCGAAACCGCGCTCAGTGAAAAGCGCGAGCTTCTCAAGCGGGCTCGAGAATCCACCGCATCGGATCAGGACCAGCTCGAGGAGCTCGAGCTGGAACGTTGCGTCTCGCGGTATCTCGCCGCTCAAGCGGCCACTCAAGCGGCTGAGGAACAACGCGACACGACGCGCGGACTGATCGAACGGGCCGCCGAATTGGACCGCCGGGCCGCCACGCTACGCGCCGAAGCCGAGTCGCTGAACGCGCCCGACGATGCGGAGATCGGACGCCTGCGAACTGCCGAAACGGAGTGGCGTCTGGCCCGCGCGAAGCTGTCCGTCGGCTTTCTCGCCGAAGTGACCCTGGTCAAGTCTGCGGATGCAGCGGCTGAAGTCGACGGTGAGCCACAAACGCTGGTCCTGCCATCCGGCGAGCGGGTCGAGCTGGAGGCCGACGAGGAGCTCAAGCTGGACATAGCGGACGTCGCCAGGATCCGCATTCGCGGCGGCCGACGCGGCCTGTTGGCCGCAGCACAGGCAGCCGAAGAGCGGTGGCAAGCCGCATCCGGCCCCGTTTTCGGTCGAGCCGGCTGCTCGACCATTGACGCGTTGGCTGCGCGACGCAAGCAGGCGGTCGGGTTGCTCGAGGACTCGGCCGATCTCTGTCGGCAGGCGGACGATGCTCGACGGCATGGGGAAGCCCTGGACCAACTCGAACAACGCCTCGTGACCGAACGAGCGTCACTTGGACAGGCTCGCGAGGCCGTCGCCGAGTTTCTCAACGCCGGCGAGACCGTCGAGCAACTCATAACGGGCCTTGGCGAACTCCGCAACGACGAACACGCCATCGGCCGGAAGATCGATGCACTGCAACAACAGATCCGAAAACGCGAGAGGCTCTGCGACGGCATGGACAACGTCATCGCGACCGACGGCCGCGAACTCGGGCGAGGCCAGGCAGACCTCGCCGCATCTCAGGTCGCTTTCGCCGCCGCGGCCGAAAAGATGGGAGATCGGCCCGAGTTGCTTGCGCGTGCCGACGAGGAGGGCAAGCGCCTCAACGATGCACTCGCCGCCATCGCCTCCGAAATGCAGGCAATCCGCAGTGCGGCAACGGCCGAGGTAGATACCGGTCATCAGGAGCTTGAGGCGTTGCTCGGGCGCCACGCGAGCGCGCTCCAGGCAGCCCGGGAGCGATCCGGCCTGCTCGACGGAGCGCGTACGGAACTGGCGCGTCTCGAAGGTGAGACCGGCCCCCTGCGCGCCAATGTCGAGGGTCAGGATCCTGAAGCCGCCAAAGCCGCCCACGATTCCGCTCGCGACGCCGTGTCCGCGATCCCGCCGATCGACGATGACGTCGACGTCGCCGCCATGGAAGGCGACGCCGCCAGGGCCGCCCGTCTCGTACACGACCTCGAGTCGGACCTCCGCAAGGCAGAGGGTGCGCTGGAGCAAATCGGCGGCCAGTACCTCGATGAACAGCGTCAGCAAGTGGAGGAAGCGCTGCAAGCACTGGAGAGCCGCGAACACGAGCTGGAACTGGACTACGGCGGGTGGCAACTGCTGCGCGAAACCCTGAGCGAGGCCGAGCAAGCCGGGGCCGCGCATCTCGGTAACGCCCTTGTCGAACCAGTGAGCCGACGCATGGGCGCGCTCACCGGCGGGCGCTACGGCGACATCGCGATCGGCCCGCACCTTGATGCCACCGGCATCGAACTCGCCGGCGGGGAACGCCAGTTCCGCACGTTGTCGGTCGGCACGCAGGAGCAGATCGCGCTGCTGCTGCGCGTTGCAATCGGAGAGGCCTTGGGGAGCTTCGTGATTCTCGACGATCAACTCACGCAATCGGACCCGGGCCGGATGACCTGGATGCGGGATCTGCTCACCGAAGCGGCCCAGCGCATACAGGTCGTCGTGCTCACCTGCCACCCGGCCGACTACCGGGTCGACGGTCCGCAGCGCTTTGTGGACTTGACCCAGTGTCTGGCGCGCAGCGATGCCTCTCCGACATCAGCCAGGCCAACGCCGTCGCAGGCGGACCGAGCGACCGCTGAAGCGCCGCGCCGAAGACGCCGAAGTGTCCCGGACAAGGACGAAGGTGCGGATGACCTGACGGCCGCGCTGAAGGAATCTCTGAAGAAACACGAAGGCTGACATTTCTCGCAGCGCTGACGCGCAGGGAACGGAAGACCGTAGGGGACGGGCTTGTCCCGTCCCGTGCCGAATTCATGCACGGTCCCAGCGCGGGCGACCACAAGGGTCGCCCCTACGACATCCCGTCCCGAATCAGCCGCAATCCCTGGCGGGGGTTGTAGGGGACGGGCTTGTCTCGTCCCGTGCCGAATTCATGCACGGTCCCAGCGCGGGCGACCACAAGCGTCGCCCCTACGACGTCCCGTCCCGAATCAGCCGCAATCCCTGGCGGGGGTTGTAGGGGACGGGCTTGTCCCGTCCCGTGCCGAATTCATGCACGGTCCCAGCGCGGGCGACCACAAGCGTCGCCCCTACGACGTCCCGTGCCGAATCAGCCGCAATCCCTGGCGGGGGTTGTAGGGGACGGGCTTGTCCCGTCCCGTGCCGAATTCATGCACGGTCCCAGCGCGGGCGACCACAAGGGTCGCCCCTACGACGTCCCGTCCCGAATCAGCCGCAATCCCTGGCGGGGGTCGTAGGGGACGGGCTTGTCCCGTCCCGTGCCGAATTCATGCACGGTCCCAGCGCGGGCGACCACAAGCGTCGCCCCTACGACGTCCCGTCCCGAATCAGCCGCAATCCCTGGCGGGGGTTGTAGGGGACGGGCTTGTCTCGTCCCGTGCCGAATTCATGCACGGTCCCAGCGCGGGCGACCACAAGCGTCGCCCCTACGACGTCCCGTCCCGAATCAGCCGCAATCCCTGGCGGGGGTTGTAGGGGACGGGCTTGTCCCGTCCCGTGCCGAATTCATGCACGGTCCCAGCGCGGGCGACCACAAGGGTCGCCCCTACGAATCCTCGGCCGTCACCGGGTCGATCATGCGCTTGACCATGGTGACCTCGCTGGCCGGGAAGCCGCTTCGCTCGGCATGCTCGTCGATGAGTGCGGGGTTGTCGGCGATGTAGATGCAGAAGGTCTTGTCGCCCGCGACGTAGGAGTGCTCCCACTGGATGTTCTTGTTCTCGGCCTTCATTTCGGCCAGCACGCCGTTCGACTTCTGCGATGCTTCCCGCAACGCATCACGGTCGGCGGAACCGATCTCGGGGATGTCTCTTTCGATCACGTATCGGGGCATGTTTCTCACTCCGCAGTGTGGTGTCAGATGGAACCGACGAATCCGCGAGCGTACGTCAGCCAGGGGTCGGCACGCCAGACCTGACGCTCGCGTGCCCCGCTTCGGGTAGCCTTGCCCGTTGCAGGCCACCTCACGAGCCCAAACATGGCAACGCCACGCCGGGTCATCGACGTACACGCCCACGCCGTCCTCGAAGCCGGGTTCGGTGTGGCCGGCCGGCACGGGCCGGAACTCGGCGTAGACGGCGCTGGAGTCTCGTTCTTCCGTATCGGCGAATTCCGTATGCCCATCGTCTATCGGGGCACGCCATTCATGGACGTGGGCAAGCGTCTCGAGTTGATGGACAGCCTCGGCATCGACCTGCAGCTGCTGTCACCCAATCCGCTGACCTTCTTCCACGGCATCGAACCGGATCTCGCCCTCCGGTTCTGCCGGGTGCACAACGACGCCATGGCCGAACTGGTGGCCCGCCATCCGGGGAGGCTGCTCGGATCGGCGGCACTGCCCATGCAGGACCCGGACGCGGCCGCCCGGGAGCTTGAGCGGGCCGTCCGCGAACTGGGCCTGGTCGCCGCCTACGTCGGTACGGACTACCCGTTCCCGCTGGACGATCCCTGCATGGACGATCTCTACCGTGCCTTCGTGGCCCTCGACGTGCCCCTGTTCCTGCATCCGTCTTCCACCGGCGGTGCGGGACCGCTGGCGGATCCGAGGCTCCGTCGCTTCGATCTGGAGCTGATCGTCGGCTACGCGTACGACGAGTCGCTCGCGGTCGCCTCGCTGGTCTACGGCGGCGTGCTCGAACGGCATCCGGACCTCGACATCTGCATCTCCCACGGCGGCGGCGCCCTGCCGTTCCTGATCGGGCGTTACGAGGGGATCGGCCGGACGCGGGGCTGGGCGCCGCAATCCGTCATGGAGAACGGCTTCCGCCACGAGGTGCGCAAGCTCTGGTTCGATGCGCACGTGGAAGGCCAGGCCGCGCTCGATCTGCTGATCGACGCGGTCGGGCGCGACCGCCTGGTCTACGGCACCAACTTCGGCGGCTGGGACACGCCGACGCGCACCTCGGCGTTCGATGCGAGCCTGACGCCGAACGCGGAGAAGCTCCTGCGGCTTGGCGGGTGCTGAGCCCTCCCGCCCGACCGTCAAATCAGGGCTTGGTCACACCGAGAGCCCGAACCATTGGAGATCGAGCAACACGTGACCATCAGGCGAACTCGTAGACGGGGGTCTCGATCATGCGCACCGGACTGCGCCGTTCCCTGATGATCTCGTGCAGTCGTTCCACGGTGTCCGGCGAGAAGTGGTTCTCACCGGTCTCAACGTTGACGCGCGCCGGAACCTTTTCGATGACGAAGAGCCGCCCCCGCAACTCGATGTGATAGGTGACCTTCCTGTCTACCAAGGTCTCGCTCCAGTCCGTGCTAATGGCCATGCCCTACCTCCTCGTTCTGAAGTCGATCCATCTCAACGGATCCGGTTCATACAGCGTGATGACCTTGATGACGTGCCTCGACGGATAGCTGCAGTGGATGTGCAAGGGTCTGTTTGACGCGGTGAAGCCGAGGAGCAGACAACTCGGACCATACTTGTCATCGGGATAGTCCTCCACCAGCTCACATGTTGCGATGGCATCGCGAACTTCCTGTACCGCGATAGCCCGAAGGATGGTCTGGTCCGTCGCATGCTGCGAAAATTCGAAGCGCCCGCTCGCGATTTTCTCACGAATCCCCGCGACGGTGTCTTTTTCGCGCTGCGAGATCACGAGTGCAGCAAGCTGCCCTGGCACTCGCGCACGACCCGGAGCTTCCGTCTCACCATCCTCGGTCACTCCCGCGGCAACTGCATCAACACGCTGTTGATCACGCCGCCGTCGATCGCGATGTTCTGGCCGGTGATGTAACCCGCCGCATCCGATGCCAGGAACATGGCGCATTCGGCCACGTCGTCCGCCGTGCCGATCCGGCCGAGGGGCACGGCACTGCCGCGCAGTTCCCGTATCGCGGGATTCCGGTAGAACGGCGCGGCCATCCCCGAGTCGATGAACCCGGGCGCCATCGAGTTGACCCGGATGCCGTACTCGCCCCACTCCAGCGACATCTGCTGCGTCAGGCAGACGACCCCCGCCTTCGCGGCCGCATAGGCGCCGCACTCGGTCGACGGGTTGATCGCGTTGATGGAGGCGAGATTGACGATGGCGCCACCGCCGCTGTCCTGCATCCGTCGCGCGACGATCTGCGAGACGATGAACACGCTGACGAGATTCACCTGTATGACGCGACGGAAGTCCTCCACCGCGTGCTCCATCAGGGGCCCGGTTCGCAGGATGCCGGCGTTGTTGATCAGCAGCGCCGGCGTCTCGCCGAGCCGGTCCACCGCGTTCTCGACCTGACCCGGGTCCGTCACGTCCGCCGCGAGCGCGATGCCACCGATCGGGTCGGCCACCGCCCGCGCTTCCTCAAGGTCCAGGTCCAGCACGCCGACCCGGTACCCGCGCCGCGCGGCGTGCTCCGCCATGCAGGCGCCGAGACCGTGGGCAGCTCCGGTGATCAACGCGGTAGGCATGGGGATGGATCCCAGGGACTACGCCCCTGCCCCCGCCTTCGCCAAGGCGTCGTATTCCATCCACGAAAGCACGGCCGCGACTGGCGTCCCCCGCCCGGAGTCGAACGTCAGCGGGCCGTAGACGTTCGCCAGGTAAATCAGGTCTTCATCCGTCAGTCGCCGCGTTTCATCGTGGCGCGCCCCGGCGGGTTCGAAGAACCAGACGCCCGGCCCGTATCCCTCGGGCGGTCCGGCGCGATAGCCGATGCGCCCGCTGAGCACCAGGAAATCGCTCGCACCGAGGTGGTTGTGCGGATCCGCCACGCCGTTGTGGCGCACGACCAGCGAGACGACGCCGGTCTCCTCGCTGACGCGGAGAATCTTGAGCGCGATGTCGGGCAGGCCGGGATTGATCACCCAGGGCACCTCCCGGGTGTCGACGAAATGCGGATGCCGGAGACGCGAATCGCTGTTCGACCGTGCTTTCTCCCCGACAACGAGCCGGCTGGCATCCCCCGACGCGATGGCCAGCGGTTCTCCGTTACCGGAGAACGGGTCGGGCCGCTCCTGCATGCACTCGGCGAGGGTGTTCGGCACCAGCGTGATGCCGTGCTGCTGCGCCAGGCGCCCGACGTCCGCACTGGTCAACACGGAACTGACGGAGTCGTCCGGATTCAGGAAGGCCAGCGCGCCATAGGAATTGAGCAGGAACTCGGCAGCGCCATCCCCCGCCATCGACGCAATTCGGGTATTCGCCGGAATATGGCCCCAGATACCGGGCTCCAGCGTACTCTCCGCGCCCCCCTCCTCGTAGCGGATCTCCCCCGACAGGACGAACAGGTCCATCCCGCCCAGACAGCTCGCAACCGGCAGGGCGGCGCCCGCTTCGATCTTGAGCACGGCGCTGAACATGCCGGTTTCGCTGCTCGCGCGCAGGGGCTTCAGGTGCACTCCCTCCGCGCCGGGAACCGCCATCCAGGGCAGCACGTTCGTGTCGACACCACCCTCGATACCCGTGGGGTCGAATTCCGGATTGAAACCTTCAGACATTTTTCTAACCACCCTGTTTGTCGGACCGTCTGGTCGCGGCAAATCGTTGCACATCGGTGTAGTACTCTTCAAACCCCAGTTCGAACGACTCCATGGACATGAGAGGGAACGACGAAGCGACCGAACTCGCCAGGCGCGCGCTCGCTCATTTCCAGAACAGGACGACCGACCGCGCTCCCGCCCAGATGCCGCTCCCGGTCGATTCCTATACCGACCCGGAGCGCTATGCACGGGAGGTGCAGCGCATCTTCCGGGAATCCCCGATCGCCGTCGCCCTGTCGCTGGAACTGCCCGAACCCGGCAGCTACAAGGCCGAGACCCTCATGGGCATTCCGCTATTGCTCACCCGGGACGAGAGCGGCACGGCCCACGCCTTCCTGAACGTCTGCCGGCACCGGGGCGCGATCGTCTGTCCCGCCGGCAGCGGCAAGCGGGCGCGTTTTTCCTGCCCATACCATGCCTGGACCTACGATCTCCGGGGGAAGCTGGTCGCCGTGTATGCCGTCGAGACCTTCGGCGACGTGGACCGGGAAGCGCGACCCCTGACGGAACTGGCCTGCCTGGAGCGCTCCGGACTGATCTGGGCCTGCCTGACACCGGGGATCGCGTTCGACATCGACGCCTGGCTCGGCGACTTCGCCGCGAAACTCGACTCGCTACGCCTCGACGACTGGGTCGTCTACGAGCAGCGCGAGTTGGACGGACCGGGCTGGAAGGCGACCCTGGACGGCTACCTGGAGGTCTATCACCACAACTCGGTGCATCGTTCGACCGTCGGCCAGTACACCATCGGCAACCTGCTCGTACACGACGTCTTCGGCCCGCACCAGCGTCTGACGTTCGGGCGCAGAAACCTGCCGGAACTGGATTCCCTGCCCGAGTCCGAGTGGGATGCGGACAACTACATCCGCATCATCCACTCCGTCTTTCCGAACCTGTCCATTTCCGGGATCGTGGGCGGACATTGCCTGGTCAGCCAGATCTTCCCCGGGCCGACCCACGAGACCACCGTCACGCGTCAGACCATGCTCTGTTCCACCGCCGACCAGACGGACGCGTGGCACGAGGCCGCCCGCACCTTCAGCCAGATGACCCTGCAGGCGGTGCGCGACGAGGACTATGCCGTCGTCGCGACGATTCAGGCGGCGTTACCCGCCGGCGCCAATCGCGAATTCCTCATCGGACGCAACGAGCCTGGCGTTCAGCACTATCACCGCACCGTTACCCGTATGATGGACGGCGATAGCGCGCAACTCGGATCCATCGGAGAACCCTCATGAGCGACACGGCTTCGCTGGAACGCCGCCTCGACCGGGTCGAGTCGCGTTTCGCCATCCAGGAATTGGTCACCGCGTACTGCGAAGCCTGTGACGAGCACGACATCCCGCGGCTCGGAGCGCTGTTCACCGAGGACGCGGTCTTCGACTCGCCGAGTGGGGTGCTCCGGTCCGTGGGGCGGGACGCGATCGCCGAGATGTTCGTCGGCGCGTTCCGCGTGCGCGGCCCCGGGTATCACTGGACGCACGACCTGACCGTCGCCTTCGACGACGACAACCCGGACCGCGCGCACGGCCTCGTGGCGAGCCACGCGGAGACTCACGTCAACGGGGTCGCCAGCCTCGCCGCGATGAAATACGACGACGAGTACCGGCGCGTGGCAGGGCAGTGGCTCTTTGCCCGACGCAGCATTCGGTTTCTGTATTACGTACCGGCTGAGCGCTATCTGCAGGCACTGAAAGGCAAGGAACGGGTCTGCTTCGAGGGTGCCTGGTTCCAGGCGGACTATCCCGAAGATCTGCCGGCCTGGCAGGACTTCGAGCGCCGCTACCGGACCGGGGAGACCGCGGGCTAGCGATGACTGCATCAACGAACCTAAGGAAAAACGCATGTCCAAGCTTTTGATCAGGGGATCTGTCCCGTTTGGTATTCTGGCACTGATTCTGACCGCCACCCCCGCCCGGGGGGAACAGGGCCTCATGGAGGAAGTGATCGTTACCGCGTCGAAGCGAGAGCAGAGTCAACTGGACGTTCCCTTGTCAGTTCAGACTTTCGGCGGTGCAACGATAGAGGAGCAAGGGATCTTTACACTTGATGATATCATCAGGCAGATTCCAGGGGGCATAAGTATTGGTGCCTTCAATACTGGGACTGTAGCCGTCCATATGCGTGGGAGTGGTGGCAGCAGCGTTACCGGTGAAAGCACCATCGGCTACTATGTCGATGAAACCGCCTTCAGCGTGCCCAACATCCAGTTAGCCCCACCTGTCAACCTGCTCTATGATCTTGAGCGAGTGGAGGTATTGCGAGGGCCGCAGGGCACTCTATATGGGCAGGGGTCAATGGGCGGCACGATCAAATACGTCAGTCGCAAGCCCGATTTGGAGCGCTTTACCTTCAAGGCGCAAGCCAATGCTTCCAATACCGATGGGGGCGATGCAAATTATCGAGTCGATGCCGTGGTCAACATGCCTGTTGTCAAAGACAAATTTGGCTTACGCCTGTTAGTGGGATATGACGAAGAAGGTGGCTTTGGCATCGTACCGGATGCCGATGGTGACGAGGGTCACGATTCCTCCGTGGTGCGCTTGACCGGCTTGCTGCGAGCATCAGAGAATCTCGACATCACCTTTAGCATCTTGAACTATGGTGCAAACCAGGAATTTCTGAATTTTTTCTCCAGCCACAAACCACCCTCACTAGGCGTTAGCGCGGGGTTTGTTCCTGATAATGGGCATGATACGGACATCTATTCACTAGTGTTCGATTGGGACTTGGGATTCGCCAGTTTGATAAGCTCGTCCTCAACGTACGACACCTCGTACACTCTTTCAATTGCCGGCGGACTCGATCTGGCTGGAATAGCTCCGGGAATCGGCGTCGGAGTATTGCCGTTCAAGCAGATATGGGAATCAGAAAGCGGTGTCTTTACTCAGGAACTCCGACTTGTGTCCAGTTCGGAGGGGCCTGTTGATTGGATTGTTGGTGGTTTTTTTACGGATTCGGACCAAAATAACATAGTCGTAATCGACCTCGATCTGGATCGTGCCGATCCAGCAAACCCTGCGTGGCTGTTAGGCGCCTTTGCGGGTATCGAGAGTGATTCGAAAGTCGGCATCGACAGTAAGGCCCTTGCATTTTTTGGAGAGATTTCCATCGATCTCCTGGATGGCAAGCTTGTCCCACTCCTGGGTGCGCGGTACTTTGAAGATGACCGCTCTACCCTGGAAAGGTTCACAGGTGTTGATGCGACATTGGGACCCCTGGTCGACTACCCCGTGGGTAGCACCAGAACTTTTGATAACGTTAGCCCTCGGTTCAATCTGTCCTACTACCCGGATGACGCTACTACATTGTACGTCAACGCCGCGAAGGGATTTCGTAGCGGCACGCAGCAGCTCCTATCGCAGGTCGCGGGGCTTACCCTGTCCGGAGTCGGAGGTGCGAAGCAGTTGATTGATCCGGACGAAGTCTGGACTTACGAGTTAGGTGCAAAGAGGGAGTTTGCAGACGGGTCGCTGGTCTTGCAGGGAGCGGTCTATCTCTCTGACTGGGAGGATCTGCAATCCTTGTTTACGACGGTGACAGGCATTAACTCCGTGGTACAACTTGGCGATATCGATATCTTTGGAGTCGAGTGGGATTTGTTATGGCGAGCAACGGACAGCTTGCTCCTGGGTATGAATGGCGCTTTCACCCAGAGTGAGTTCGCAGATCTTGATCCTGTGACGTCGGCGGGAATACCCCAGGCAGAGGAAGGTAACGACGTTCCTTTTACGCCGAAGTGGACTGCCAACGTTTTCGCTACCTACTCCAGGCCAATAGGTGGCAAGGGTCTCAACGCCTATGCTCACTTGGGGTACTCCTTTCGGTCGTCGGCCATCAACTATACGTTACAGAAGGGTTCGCCTCGGCGTGACATGACGCTCAGATTGGGTGTGCAAGGGGATCAATGGAGTGTTTATTTGTACTCTGAGAACCTCTTGAATCAGGACGACATCATGCTTTGGCCCGTTTCGACTTACATGAACTTGCCCTACCCGCGGAAGATCGGTTTGGCAGTCAGCTTTGACACGGAGTAAGGGATACTCTTGCCCAAGCCCGGGCGGACGCCCGGGCTTGCTACTCGACCTCGCCCCAGTGCCGGTCGTGGAACCGCAATAGCTCCACGCCGAGCGTCTCGTAGAACCACGACGGGTTGTGGTCCACGCCCGGTGCGATCAACCGTTCCGCGGGAACACCCACACCGTCCAGAAAGCCCAGGTACTCCAGCGTGGCCTCGTAGTTGAACCCCTTGGTGCCCACCCAGATCATGATGTTGAGGGGCGGTTGCGTCGCGTGTTCGGCGTAGTGCCGGGCCAGGCTGTACGCGTCGTTGCCCTTGCCGAAGTCCAATGCGTTGACCTCGCCACCCGCCGCCACGCGTCGATCCCTTTCGACGCCGTCGTTCTCGAAGACCAGTTTTTCCACGGCATAGCCGGGGCCGCCGGGGGCTGCGGAGACGAACAGTTCCGGATACCTGAACATGATCCGCGTGGTGCCTCGTCCGCCCTGGGAAAACCCCTGCAGGGCGCGCCCGGCGCGGTGCGCGACGGTTCGATAGGTGCGGTCGACGTAGGGAATCAACTCGCGTACGAAGACCGACTCACCCCTGGAATCCTCATAGTCATACCAGCTCACCCGACCGCCGTTGGGCCAGACCACGATCACCGGACGTACGCTGCCGGACGTGATGGCCGCGTGCACGTGCTCCGCCAGGCCGATGGTCAACGATTCGTTGCCAGGCCGTCCGCCGTGCAGGTAGTAGATCACGGGGTAGCGGGTGTCACGGTTCGCTGCATCTTCGTAGCCGGGCGGGAGGTAGATGTTGTAGCCCACCGGAACGCCCATCGACGGACTCTGAAACGTCGCGTGCGTCAATCCCGGCAGGGCTTGATCCGCGGAAGGCGGATTGACCCAACTGAAGGCGCGCCCCAAAAACCGCGCCAGGAACCCCCGCACCTCGCTCATCTCTGCGCGGCCGTCCCGGTTGACATCCAGCAACGAGAACATGCCCGGCATCACTTCGTCTTCCGTCAGCACGCCGTCGCCGTTGCGGTCGCTCACGATGCCTTCGGGCAAGGCGCCGGCGCCGGTGCCGGCCTCCTCGCTGCCGGCCTGTTGGGCTGCCGCCGCGTGCATCAGCGACGTACACGCCAACAGGAGAAGGCCGCTGGTGACAAAGCGACGGAGCTTCAATTTCGCGGACTCGGTCGGCTCGATCATCGCTGCCATGCCAACTCCAGTCCAATCGTTCCGGGTACCTTGAAAAGCATAAACCACTTCAGAAAATCGCCCAAACTTGATAGGACACCCACTCTTGTCGGTCCCATCTGTGGCGCTACTCGGGTGGGTGTCCCATCTGGCCCAACCCGGACCGGGCGCACGGTCTCGTGGCGAGCTACGCAACGCCGCCAGCGGCGAAAAGGCGCAGCGCAAACGTGAAGGTATTTTTGACCCAGCGCACTAGATCTTCTGGTCGATGTTGGCCCTTTTCAGGATCTCGTTCGCAGTGTGACGGCTCTTGATCTTGCTCGGTATCGACACCGGACAGTCGGCCGTCGGGCCCTGCCAGATCTCGTGACTGCCGGGGGTTTGACGTGAAAGCGCCCATCCCTGTGCCCGCAAGAGACGCTTGACGTCCTTCGCGAAATTGGCTGACAAAGATCAGGCGGCGGCGAACATCGAGGCCGGAGCCACAACGCGCGGTTGTCGCGCGCCGGCTGCCGCGTTGCCGACCTCCTGAAGGTCGTACACGATGCGCTGGAGCAGCGCGTCCGGCTCTGTCATCTCCAGCATCGTTCCCGCAACGGAGCAGATCTCCAGGATGAGGATTTCGACGGTGTCGGCTTCCACGACCATGCCGGGAATGTCTGGGCTCGTGGCAAGGAAACAGCCTTCCTTGAGGCGCTGGACCTCGATCGCTACGACCCGCTCGTTCGACATGTGCACCACCCTGAGAAGAAAATGCTCTGCCGTGCCCGGCAACAACTCCGCACTCGCGCGGAGCGTCGACCACTTCCGTGGTGTTGTCAAGGAGAGTGCTGGGCTCGAGTACGGGGGCTCTCCAATGCGCGCGAACTCGACGGGGCCCCGGCTGGTCTCGGCGAGCTCGCCGGCAGCGACGATGCTGGCGGGAGAGGTTGCGCGCTCGTCTTGATTTGATGCCATCGCGTCCTCCTGTTGCGCTTGCGTAGCATCAACCGCGGTTGACGAAATCGTAGTTCAGGATCCGATCGCTGTGCGTGCTGACCCGCCAGCCCGGCGGATCGCCGCGTTCCGGCTCGATCGGGCCGAGGGGCATGCGGCGGCCACCGATCATGACTTCCCGGATCCGTGTCCTGTCGGCGAGAACGGTCACGTCCTCGGACGGGTCCCCGTCGACGATCAACACGTCCGCCAGCCGGCCTGCCTCGATCGCCCCGGTCTCGCCGTCGAGGCGCAACGCCCGGGCGCAGGCGCTCGTACCGGCCCGGATGGCCTCCAACGGCGTGAAGTCGAGGTCCTTCACGAAGATCTCCAATTCGCGGTAGTGCCACTCGCCGTAGGGGGTGAGCGAGAACCCGCTCTCCGTTCCGCACAGCAGCGGCACGCCTTCCGCGTAGGCGCGCTTCAGCATCGCCGCACTGTCCGCGATCTCCCGGCGGAAGGTCTCCCGCAGGCCCGGCGATGAGTTCACCGCCTCGCCATGGTCGGCGAGATTCGCCTGGAACGTGAAGGTCGGGACGATGGGCGATTGCGCTTCGATGACCGCTTCGAGCGCCTCCTCGTCCATGTAGGTCGCGTGCAGGATCAGGTCGAAGCCGGCCCGGGCCGAGTCGCGAATGCTCGTCGCGCCCCGGCAATGACCCACGACGGACGTGTCGAGTTCGTGGGCGGTGTCCGCCACCAGGCGCAGCTCATCGAAGTTCCACACCTGCAGTTCGCCGGTGACTTGCTGGCGCGGCGTGAGGCCGGTGACGTGTACCTTGATCCAGTCGACGCCGTTCTTGATCTGCCGGCGGACCTCGGCAACGATCTCGTCCCGCCCGCGCACCACCATGCCGTAGCCGCGCCGTCCCTCGTCCGGCAGCAGCCGGCCCGCGGTACCGCCCACCGAGGTCAGGAGCGCATTGCCGCCCACCGCCATCCGCGGACCGTGGACGATGCCCGCCTCCACCGCATCGCGCAGGTCGATGCTGGTCTCGTAGAGGCTGTCCGGATCGAGAATGCCGGTGACGCCGGCGCGATAGACCTTCTGCAGGTTACGCGCCGCGATGATCGCCGCGAGCCCCTCCCGGCGGTGAAAGAACAGCTCGTCGTTGGAGCTCGGCTCGTCGAAGCTGATGTGACAGTGCGCATCGATCAGTCCCGGCATCACGGTCATGCCGGTGGCATCGATACGTTCGACGCCGTCCGCTTCCGGGACCTCGCCCCTGCCGACGGCAACGATTCTCTCGCCGGCCACGGCCACGTCACCCACCCGGGGCTCGTTTCCCAGTCCGTCGACGATCCGCCCGTTCTCGATGATCAACGTGGGTCGTTCGGTCGTCATGAAGCGGGTCTCCACAGATCCCCGGGTTTCAATGTCGAGAACAAATGCTCCGGGGCCGACCGCCGCCCGAACTACGCGTCGCTACGCCGCCAACTGGACCCTGGCCTCGTCCTCGATACGCGTGCCCTTGAAGAAGTCCGAGTTCGGTCCCGCGTACAACTGTACCGAGTGGGCAAACGCGAAGTTGCGGAAGTCCTCCTCGCTGATCAGGTCGTACTCGAGCTGCTCGTACGCTTCCGCGGCGGCATGCCCCATATCCGTCACGTCCCAGTGCCCGAGGTCGAAACTCATGATCGCCCGCACCTGCTCGCCGAACGGATTGGCCTTGCGGTTGAACGCGATGCACGCGTGGGGATCGTCGGATTCGCATCCGAAATAGAAATTCGGGATGAAGCGCTCGGGTATGTCTTCCGCCTTCGAGACACCCATGGCCTTGAAGTCGTCCCGCACGTCCGGCGGGATGTCGTGGCCACCCACGCCGAGGGTGCGTGGCAACTGTTCGATGTTC
Source organism: Candidatus Azotimanducaceae bacterium (assembly GCA_965248075.1). Classification (GTDB taxonomy): domain Bacteria; phylum Pseudomonadota; class Gammaproteobacteria; order Pseudomonadales; family Azotimanducaceae; genus VXNE01. The sequence goes on from CBDFIL010000003.1 coordinate 963,633, forward strand.
GCCAGCGTGCCCTCGTCTCCGTATCGCTCGAACAGCCCCTGCGCCTGAGCCAGATCGATATTGGCGGGATTCAGGTTCTCGAGGCGCTCCACGTTGCGCTTCTTCCAGCGGCCGACGATGTCCGCATAGAGGCGCGTGCCGTTGACCACGCCGCCTTCGAGCATGGCCACCCGAAGCTCGGGGAAGCGGTAGGTGACGCCACCCATCAGGAGGCTCTTGGCCAGCACTTCGCCCGCCGCGGCAAAGTGCCCCATGTGGTTGTGCATGTAGTTCGAAATGGAACTCCGGTCATGCAGTCCCATGCCACCGGTATGCGAGGCTACCGGGAATCCGAGCTCGAGGCACCTGGCCCAGAACGGATCGTAGTCGTGCTCGGTGTCGACCGACAGGTCGTCGAGCCAAAAGACCTCGTTCGCCAACTCCGGGTATTCCCGGGCAATTCTTGGAACCGGCCGTCGAACGTAGGACGGGATCATCGCCACCTTGAGACCCAGCGCATGGGCATGTTCCAGTTCGCGGATACCCTCTTCGGGCGTGTGCAGCGGAATCGCCGCCGCCACCGTCATGCGATCGCCAAATTCGCCGTACGTCGCCGCCGCATACTCGTTGTACGCATGGCAGACCATTTGCCGGAATTCGTCGTTCGGTGTGCTGTTGAATGCCAGGCCTGCCGTCGGATACAGGACCGCGTAGTCCAGCCCGAAATCATCCATGCGCTCGTGGTAGAGCTTCGGCAGCATCGCGGTGCACCGGTCGAGGGTGTTCCTGGTCGGTAATATCCACCAGGGTGCCCTGATCGCCCTGGTGTCCCTGCGTTCTTCCCAATTCATCTGGTACCAACCCTGCCCCATGCGCCCGCGCATGTTTGCAGCAAAATCGGTGACGGCGTCCTCACCGCCTGTCGCCTTGATGAAGTCCATCAGCACCGGCGTGTATTCGACGATGTGCGAGTCGCCATCGATCAGCGGATGATCGAGCTTCGCTCGGATCTGCGCGGAGGAAGTCGTCATTTTGCCTCTCCCTCGAGGGTCATCGTCGCCCGAGTGTACTACGAACGCTGAGACCCCCTAAGGGCTGCGTTGACTACACTGGTGCGCTGGCGTAGCTTCGTCCGATAAGCCACAGAAAGCACAGGAACGGGCAGGAATCATGCAGATACGATGCCTCACCCCGGCGCTGGCCGGTGTCGCACTCGGCGCCCTGGCGCTCGGCGCCGGCGCCGAGGTACCGCGCACGGACGGCGGCAAGCCCGATTTCTCCGGGACCTACGACATCACCACCCTCACGCCCTGGCAGCGCAATCCGGAGCTCGGCGAGCGAATGCACTTCACCCCGGAGGAAGTGGACGAGATCAAGAACACGTCGTACAGCCGCGTGGAGCAGGCCGCCGCGCCCCTCGACCCGGATCGCGCCGCCCTCGAGGCCCCTGTCGGCGAGGCGCGCGACCGCGGGGTCGACCGCTCCGGCGACTTCACGCCCGGCAGCTACGACTTCCACTGGTTCGACTGCGGCGGGAAGCAATGCGACCTCTACCGGATCGACGGACAGCACCGCTCCTCGGTGATCGTCGACCCGCCGAACGGACGGATGCCGGAGGTTTCCGAGGCCGGCAAGGCGCGCCGCGCCACGCTGCTGCCCTACTCCAAGCCCAAGTATCCCGGCGAGGCGTGGTGGCTGGCAGACGGCAGTGCCCCCTACGACGACCCCGAGGCCCAGTCCGTGGGGGACCGCTGCCTCTACATGGCGTTCACCGTTCCGTCGCAGCCCGTCGTCTACAACAACACCAAAATGATCGTGCAGTCGAACGACCGCGTCCTGATCCTGACGGAGTGGATGCACTGGCCGCGGATCGTGCGGCTGGACTCGGAGCACCTCCCCGAGGACATGCGTTCCTTCAGCGGCGACGCCATCGGCTGGTGGGAAGGCGACACCCTCGTCGTCGAGACCACGAACTTCATCGACTACAACGCGCCGCATCCGCCGCGCGAGGGCCTCAAGGTCATCGAGCGCTTCAGCCCCATCGACGGGGACAGCCTCCTGTACGGCTTCACCGTCCACGACCCGGACTACGAGGCGCCCTACTCGGGCGAATACCCGTGGGACAGGAGCGAACATCCCAACTACGAGTACGCATGCCACGAAGGCAACTACTCCATGGCCAACACGCTAAGCGGCGCACGCACGCTGGAGCGCAAGTGGATCGAGAAGCACGGCCAGCCCGAGGGGGCGGAGTGATGCCGGCACGCGGCATGACGACGCGCATCGGCGGGCTCCTGTTCCTGTTCTGCCTCGGCTGCGCACCGGCAGCGGAGCAAACCGGCGAGTGGCAGGCACCGCGCGGGCCCGGCGGCGTGCATCCGGACCTCAACGGCGTGTGGCAGGCCCTGAACGAAGCCAACTGGGACATCGAGCGCCACATGGCGCGCGCGTCCGTGCAGTTGCGAGAGGGTCCGATGCGTCCCGTAGCGAGCATCCCGACCCTGTACATGGGCGCGACGGCCTCGGTACCGCCCAGCCTCGGTGTGGTCGTCGGCGGCAAGCTGCCTTACACGCCGGAGGCGCTCGCCAAACGTGACGCCAACCGCGCGAACTGGAGCGCCCTGGATCCGGAAGTGAAGTGTTTCCTGCCGGGCATTCCGCGCGCCAACTACCTGCCGCAGCCGTTCCAGATCTTCCAGTCCCCGAACCGGATCGAGTTCGTCTACCAGTTCGCGAGCGCCAACCGGAACATCCTCATGGAGGATCCGGGGCCGGCGCCGGCGGACTCCTGGATGGGCCAGTCGGTGGCGCACTGGGAAGGCGACACGCTGGTCATCGAGGTGACGTCGCTGCACGACCAGACCTGGTTCGACCGCGCCGGCAATCACCACAGCGCCGCGATGACGGTAGTGGAGCGGTTCACGCCGATGGGTCCGAACCACTTGGCGTACGAGGCGACGATCGACGACCCGGAGACGTTCACCGAACCGTGGACGATCCGCATGCCCCTGTATCGGCGCATGGAGCCCGACGCGATGCTGCTCGACTTCAAGTGCGTCGCGTTCGTCGAGGAACTCATGTATGGCGAGTTGCGGCGGCACCCGCTGCCCCGCTGACACGCTCGGAGCTTTGAGAAGATGAAATCGATAGCCATCCTGTCCGCTGCGCTCCTGGCGCTGCTCGCTCCCGGGGCGGCCGCGCACCATGCCTTCGGGGCGGAGTTCGACCCGAACCTGCCCGTGCAGTTGCGCGGACCCCTCAAGCGCATCGAGTGGGTGAACCCGCACGCCTGGTTCCACGTCGAGCACGCGAATGCAGACGGCAGCGCGACCGTGTGGATGGTGGAGGCCGGCACGCCGAACACCCTGTTCCGGCGCGGCATCACGCGCAACACCGTGCCGCTCGGCACCGAGGTGATCATCGACGGCTTCCAGGCGAAGGACGAGTCCCTGCGCGCCAACGGCCGGCGCATGACGATGACCAACGGCGAGACGCTGTTCATGGGATCGAGCGGCACCGGCGCGCCGCGCGACGGCACCGACCCCACCGAAGCAATCCAGTAGGCGCGGGGCTCGTCCCCGCCCGTCCCGACCGACGCGTCGCGCCCCCCCGTAGGGGCAAGGCTTGTCCCCGCCCGTGCTGGCCGACGCATGCCATTGGTGTCGTGCTCCCAACCTGATATAGACACATACCGCCAATCGGCGTAGCGTTATCGGTCGGTGTCGCCGTCAGGAGGAGGGGCCATGCGGTGACCTTGTCGCATGATTGGACCTGGGCTCGATGGCAAATCGTCCCGAGGCAGCACCATGCGGCATTCTGCCCCCTGTTCCTCCCGCCCCCGCGAAAGATACCGAAATACGGCAGTCCTGAGGAGCGAAAGCCATGTCCAGATCCACACGTAACGGGCGCTCTCGCCCGGTTCTGATCACAGCCGTACTCGGCGCGGCACTGCTGGCCGCCCCGGGCCTCGCCGAGGAAGCCGGCTCTGCCGGCGACCAGGAGTACGACGAGGAGGTCGTCGTGGTCGGCATCCGCGGCAGCCTGCGGCAGTCGCTCGACCGCAAGCGCAACGCCGACAACTTCGTCGACGCGATCACCGCCGAGGACATCGGCGCCTTCCCCGACCAGAACCTGGCCGAGTCGCTGCAGCGCATGACCGGCGTCGGCATCGACCGGCAGAAGGGTGAGGGCGCGTTCCTCACCGTGCGCGGGCTGGGACCCGACTTCGTGCAGGTGACGACGAACGGCCGGGCGCAGGTCTCCAACGTGCAGACGCAGAGCTCCGGCGATGCCCGCAACTCCAACAACAACGGCTCGCGCATCGTCGGGTTCGATCAATACCAGTCCGGGCTGGTCCAGGCGGTCGAGGTCTACAAGTCACCGCAGGCGAACCACTACGAAGGAGGCCTCGGCGGCGTCGTAGAGGTGCAGACGCGCCGGCCCATCGACATCGGGCGACGGGTGGTCAGCCTGAGCGCGCGCGCGATACACGGGGAACTGTCCGGCGAGACGGACCCCGCCGTGTTCGCCCTGTTCAGCGACAAGTTCGCCGACGACACGCTCGGCTTCATGATCTCCGCCCAGTGGGACGACCGCACGCTGCGCGAGGACGAGGTGGACATCACGAGCTTCACCCCCGTCGAACGCGGGTACGACCTGGACCGCGATGGCACGGACGACGTCATGGGCTTCAATCCCGAGAACGTCCGCGCGGTCTACACCGGGCAGGAGCGCGAGCGGCTGAACATCTCCGCGGCCCTGCAGTGGCGCCCGACGGAGCGCATCGACGTCACATGGGATCTCCTCTATTCGGAGTTCAATCGAGAGACCTTCTTGCTGCGGTTGCCATTGCGCACCAACGCGAGCATCAACTCGGGCATGGTGGACGCCGTGCAGGTCAACGACAACGGCACGAACGTCCTGGCGACCTTCGAGACGGTCAACGCGGTGCCGCGTCCGTTTCCGTTCCAGGCGGACAACGAGGTCGAATCGATCTCGACGGGGATCAATCTCGACTTCGCCGTCAACGACCGGCTCAACGTGAGCGTCGACGTTGCACTCTCCCAGGCGGAGAACGACGGCAGGGAGCTTCTCTACCTGACGGAGGTGGCCGGACGCGTGCGGGTGCGCACGGAGATGACGGGCAAGGACGCGCCGGCCGTCACGATCGGCCGCGACCTGAGCAATCCGGCGGATTTCATCACCGTCGGGGTGGGCGATCGGAACCAGGTCCTGAAAGACGACGAAATACAGTTTCGCGCCGACGCCGAATACACCTTCCCCGATAGCGACTTCCTCGAGTCCATCGAGGTCGGGGTTTCCTATCGCGACCGCGAACGCAACGACTTCGGCCGGGGCATCTTCACGACGGCCTTCTTCGGCGAGCCAGTCATCGGGGTCGAGGGGTTCCGGTGAGCGACTTCCTGACCGGGATCAGCACCAACTTCCCGAAGGAGTGGCTCAATCCGGACATACACGGCGCCGTCCAGCACTACCTCGTGGATCGCCGCAACGAGATTCCGGAGGGGAGCTTCCGCGGCCTCACCGAACGGACCGCGTCGGACATCCTCTACGACGAACAGATCACGGCCGCGTACGTCATGGCCAACTTCAGCGGCCAGATCGGCGACACGCCCTTCTCCGGCAACTTCGGCATCCGCTATGTCGATACGGAGACCGAAGCGACCGGCCTGGTGCAGGACGTCACCGGCTTCGTGGTCATTTCGCCGACCCTCGCGAACCTCATCTTCTCCGATCCGTTCCTGCGCGGCTCGACGAACTCCTACACGGAGGTGTTGCCGTCACTCAACCTGCGCTTCGAACTCCGCGACGACCTGATCCTGCGCGCCGCGGCGGCGAGCGTGATGAGTCGCCCGGCGTTCGGCGTCCTGAACCCGGGACAGGGCGGATCCGCCGTGCTGCGCCTGATCACGTCGGGCAACCCGGACCTCGAGCCCATCACCGCGGACCAGTTCGACCTCGCGCTCGAGTGGTATTTCGCGGACTACGCGATCGCGTCGGCAGGGGCGTTCTACAAGACGGCGGAGGGCTTCGTCGAAACCGGGACAAAGTTCCGCACGCTGTCCGACGTGATCGACCCCCAGACCGATGAGCCCGTCGTATTGCGCGTGAATCAACCGTTGAACGGTCCCGACACCACGATCCAGGGCTTCGAGCTCGCCTACCAGCAGACGTTCGCCCGATTGCCGGAGCCGTTCGACGGGCTCGGCGTGCTGTTGAACTACACGTTCATCGACTCGGCGGACGACTTCCTCAACCAGTTGACGGGGACCAAGTTCGGCGTATTGGGCTTGTCCGAGAACACGTACAACGTGAGCGTCTTCTACGAGAAGGGGCGTTTCAGCGCGCGCGTCGCGTACAACCACCGCGACGAGTTCCTCGAAGACCTGACCGACACGCGCGGCCACCCGCAGTTCGTGGACGCCTACGAGCAGTGGGACGCCTCCCTCAAGTACCACCTGAACGACAAGGTGACGTTCAGCCTCGAGGCGATCAACCTGACCGACGAGAACGTGACGCTCTATCACGTCCTCGGCACAGGCAGCCAGGAGTGGTTCAACGCCGAGCAGAACACCGGCCGCCGCATCTTCGCCGGCGTCCGGGTGCAGTTCTAGCAGAAGGGGGAGATGTGACATTGGGGCGCGAGGCCCCAATGTCACGCATCGACGATCATGCGCTCCGCGGCGATCCTGTGCGTGTTCCTCTGCGCGAGCGGCGTTGCCGCCGCGCGGGACGGCCCGGACTATCTCGCGCCAGCGCTGCGCGCCGAGGTCGAGACGCTCAAGCGCACGGTCGAACTCGAGCCAACGAACGCGGACACGATCATCGAGCGCGCACGCGTGCTCGCGGACTGGATCGATGCCGTTGCGCTGACCGGCGATCCCGACCTGCTTACCGTGACCGGACCCCACGTACGCTCCTACATCCGCGCCGCACGATGGGGAACGCACCACTCCATCCCCAACCAGTACGCCGGCGACCCGCCGGACGCGGCGACGCTGGCGCGCCGGAGCGCCGAGATCGATGCGCTCGTGCGCGCCTACCGGCTGCGGGACGAGGAACCGGAGGCGCTCGGCACGCTGGAGGCCGACGACCTCGGCCCCTTCGAGGCCGGCGGGCTCGCGACGATCCGCCAGACCTGGACCGCGGGCAGCCACGGCATGCGCGCCGGCGGCAGGATCCGGGTGGACCGTCACTTCGCTTCGGGGTTCGGCCCCTACCAGACGGAGGATACGGCGGGCGAAGGCTACGTCTCCGCCGCAACGGACGACAGCGATGCCGTATTCGCCGCGCAATGGGTCGACGGCGCTCTCGGTTTCGGTCTGGTCGACGGCCTCCTGGATCCCGGCGCAACGATCACGATCACCTACGGGGACGCCGGAGGGGGCAGTCCCGGCCTGCGCGTCGGCACCGTGTCCGGAGAGAACATCCCCTTGCGTCTGCGCGTCGACGTTGACGGATCGGGCCTCGCCCTCCCGCTGCCGAGCCAACCGTTCGTCATCGAGGGATCGGGGGTCGCCGGCGTGCACGGCTTCGCGCCGAGCATCGTGGCTCCGGGAGAGCGTTTCGAGCTGTCCGTGCGTGCCGAGGACTACCACTACAACCGCGCCACCGGGCCGATCCCGGCCTTCGACGTGCTCGTCGACGACGAGTTGCGGGCAACGACGGCGGCGGGCGGCCCGGCCATTCAGCCCGTCGCGCTCAGCATCGAGGAGCCGGGCCCGCACTGGATCGCGTTGCGCTCGAAGGACCGGCGGATCAGCGGGATCGCCAACCCCGTGCTGGTGGAGGAGCAACCGGCGCGGCGCATCTTCTGGGGGGACACCCACGGCCACTCCGGCTACGCGGAAGGCATCGGCACGGTCGATCACTTCATGCGCTTCGCCCGCGACGACGCCCGCCTCGACTTCGTCACGCATTCCGAGCACGACACGGCGCTCGACGACGGCGAGTGGCGCCTCATGCGCGCGACCACCGCCGAGTACGACGATCCCGGCGTGTTCATCCCCTACCTCGGCTACGAGTGGTCGATGCGGGCGACGAACGGCGGGCATCACAATGTCCTGTTCCGCAACATCGCCGGCCGCGAGCGCGTCTCCGCCCTCGAGTACCCGACGCTGTCGCTTCTCTACCAGGCACTGCGCGAGCGCTATCCGGCGCGCGAGGTGCTGACGATCCCGCACGCGCATCAGGCCGGCGACGCCCGTCACTCGGACCCGCTGCTGGAGCCCCTCATCGAGATCCTGTCGATGCACGGCACGTTCGAGTGGTTTGCGCGCAGCTATCTCTCGCGCGGGCACCAGGTAGGCTTCGTCGCCGCCTCGGACGACCACTCGTCCCATCCGGGTTACAGCGCGCCGCGCGCACGCGGACTCGCCCAGCGCGGCGGCCTCGGCGCGGTATTCGCGGCCGAGCGCTCCCGCGATGCGCTGTTCGACGCCATGCGGGCGCGCCGCACGTACGCGACTACCGGGGACCGCATCATTCTCGAGACCTCGTTGAACGGCGTCGGCATGGGCCAACGCGCCGCTTACGCCGAAGAACGACGCATCGAGGGACGGGTGATCGGCACCGCGCCGATCGACACGGTGACCGTCTTCAGGAACGACGAGCCGGTCTGGTCACGCGATTACCTGACCGACACGAGCGACAGCGCCCTGAACGGCCCCGCGCTACTCGAGCTCTCCTTCCAGTCGGACGCGACGCCCGGCCACTGGGGTGACACGCCGCGCGGCTGGCGGGCGTGGCGCGGCAGGTTGACCCTCGACGGCGGGCGCATCGTGTCCGCGCGCGGCCTCGACTTCGACAACCGCTTCGTCCACAGGCTCGAGGACGACGGCGAAGCCTGGCGCTTCGCGACGCTGACGCGGGGCGACGTCAGCCGCATCGCCCTCGAAGTGGACGCGCTGCAAGCCGGCGCCACCCTGATCCTCGAGCTTGAGGAGACGATCGAACAGGGCTCCGGTCCCCCCACCTGGCGTCCGCCGGCGACGATCCCGGGCAGCGTCGTTCGCCTGGCCCTGGACGACATGAAGCAAGGTCGGCTGTCGATGCCGACGCCGATTCCGGGCTACGCGGACGGCATCGCGTTGCGCCGCATTGCACGAGAAGGAGAGAAGCATGCCGAGTTCACGTTCACGGACGATTCGGAGCCGCGTCATGGCGACTACTACTACGTGCGCGTGCGCCAGGCCAACGACGCGGCGGCCTGGTCGAGCCCCGTCTGGGTGGGCGGCTATGCGCACCGGTAAGCGCACCTGGAGTCTCGTGCGACCCTTCAGGCGACCACGATGTCCTGTAGAGTGCGGCCCTTCTACGGAAGGCGACCGAAGGGAAGCGCATGTTCACAAGGCTCGACCACGTGTCGATCGGTGTTCACGACATGGACAGGGCGCGTCGACTGTTCTGCGAGGTTCTGGGCGGCGAGCCCCTGCCCGACGCGGGCGAGGCGGGAGACTTCGACTGGATGTCGTTCATGCTCGGGGGCAGGAAGGTGGAACTCGTGACGCCCCGCGCGCTCGGCGAGGGCGGCGTCGGCAAGTACCTCGCGAAGCACGGAGAGGGCTTTCACCACATCTGCTGCACGGTGGAGGACATCTCGGCAGCCCGCGAGTACGTCGAGTTCCATGGGCTGAGGGTCCTCGGAGGAGACTCCCGGTACTTCTACCTGCATCCGCAGGACACCTTCGGCGCCCTGATCCAGGTGGTCGAGGAAACGCCCGCTACGCTCGAGATGGCCGGGCCGTGACGGAGCGCGCATTGCCGATCCCGGTGAAACCCATGAGCTGTGCGCGAAGCATGGCGCTCGCGGCCTGCCTGACTTTGGCCGCGTGCGGTGAGCCGACTGCATCGACTGGCGACGTCAGCGAGCCCGAGGCCGCCGCACCCCCGAACGTCGTGCTCATCATGGCCGACGATCTCGGCTACGGCGACATCAGTCCGTACGGGGGTTGGATCGAGACGCCGCACCTCGAGCAGCTTGCCCGGGGCGGCGTACGCTTCACCGATTTCCACTCGAGCGGCAACGTGTGTTCGCCGACGCGCGCCGGATTGATGACGGGGCTGTACCAGCAGCGGCTGGGGATTCCGGGCGTGCTGTTCGCCGACCCGGCGCGCCCGGAGCACTACGAAGGCATCGCCGCCCGGTACACGACGATCGCCGAGGTGATGCGGGCGAGCGGTTACGCCACCGCCATCTTCGGCAAGTGGCACCTGGGGTATCGCGCCGAGTTCAACCCCACCCTGCACGGCTTCGACACGTTCCGCGGCTTCGTGAGCGGCAACCTCGACTACCACTCGCACATCGACATGATGGGGCGCGCGGACTGGTGGCGCGACGCGGAGCTCGAGGCCGAAGAGGGCTACCTGACCGATCTCGTCACCGAGCATGCCGTACGCTTCATCGAGGCGCACGCCGAGGAGCCGTTCTTCCTCTATCTGCCCCATCACGCGCCGCACTATCCGTTCCAGGGCCGGGACGACCCCGCGGACCGCACCGTCGGCGGCGAGTTCGACCAGCTCGGCTCCGCAAAGGACACCGAGCGCGCGTACCGCGAGATGGTGCAGGCCGTGGACGACGGCGTGGGCCGGGTCGTCGCGACGCTCGAGCGCCTGGGCCTCGCGAACGACACCATCGTCTGGTTCTTCTCGGACAACGGCGCCGCGGAGTGGGGCTCCAACGAGCCGCTGCGCGGCCGCAAGGCCACGGACTGGGAAGGCGGCCACCGCGTGCCGTCGATAGTGCGCTGGCAGGGCACCATCGAGCCCGGCAGGACGGACGCGTTGAGCTCGACCATCGACGTGATGCCGACGGTGCTCAACTGGACCCGCATCGACTACGGGGGCGACCGGGACGGCGTGGACCTCGGTCCCGTCATCGCCGGTGGAGAGTTGCCTCACCGCCAGCTCTTCTGGGGCGGCGACGGCACGTTCTGGCACGGCTCCGCCATGCGCGACGGGAACTACAAGCTCATGATCGATGTGTCCGGCGGTGCCGACGGCACGCCGCAGCTCTTCGATCTCGGCCAGGACATCGGCGAAAGCAACGACCTCGCTGCCGCGGACCCGGAACGGGTGCAACGCATGGTCGCGGCACTCGATGCCTGGAAGGAGGAGGTGGATGCGGACAGACCCTAGGTTTTCACTCATCATGTGGGCCGGCGCCGCCCTGTTCAGCGTCGCCGCGGCGGCCGAGATCCCGCGCACGGACGACGACCGGCCGGATTTCTCCGGCACCTACGACGTCAGCAGTCTCACGCCGTTCACGCGCGATCCGGACCTCGGCGAGAAGAGGGAGTTCACGCAGCAGGAGGTGGACGAACTCAAGGCTACGGCGCGCGAGCGCGTGGACGCGGCGCTCGCGCCGATCGACCCCGAGCGGGGCGCCTTGCAGCCGCTGCAGGGCGACGCGCGTGAACGCGGGGTGGACCGGTCGGGCAGCTATACCCCCGGGAGTCACGACTACTACTGGTTCGACTGCGGGGGCCAGTACTGCGATCTGTACCAGGTCGACGGCGCCTGGCGCACCTCGATCGTCATCGATCCGCCGGACGGGCAACTGCCCGCCATCTCCGAAGCCGGCGCGGCGCGGCAGGCGACGCTACGCCCCTACTACAAGGCGAAGTACCCCGGTGAAGCCTGGTGGCTGGCGGATGGAGGCGACCCCTACGACAACCCGGAGAGCATGTCGGTCGGCGACCGCTGCCTGTACATGTCGCTCACCGTGCCCGTGCGGCCGTCCGCCTACAACAACATGAAGACGATCGTGCAGTCGAACGATCGCATCCTGATCCTGACCGAGTGGATGCACTGGCCGCGGGTCATCCGGCTGGACTCGGAGCATCTGCCGGCGGACATGGTGTCGTTCGGCGGCGATTCCATCGGCCGGTGGGAGGGCGACACGCTCGTCGTCGAGACCACCAACTTCCAGGACTTCATGTCGCCGCACGCACCACGCGAAGGCCTGCGCGTCGTCGAGCGCTTCAACCCGATCGACGAGGGGAGCCTGCTCTACAACTTCACCGTGCACGATCCGGACTACGAGGCGCCGTACACGGGTGAGTTCCCGTGGGGGAAGAGTGACAAGCGTCTGTACGAGTACGCCTGCCACGAGGGCAACTATTCGCTCGCGAACACCCTGCGCGGCGCCCGCGCGCTCGAACGCAAGTGGATCACGCAGCACGGGCCACCTGAAGCCGCGGAGGAGTGAGGGCGGCATGACGAAATACGCACTCTGGCCCTCGGCAACCGTCTTCTGTGCCCTGCTCGCTTTCGCGGCGACTGCCTCCGAAGGACCGGCTACGGCGATCGTCGGCGCCACGCTGATCGACGGCAGCGGTGCACCACCCGTCGAGGATTCCATCGTCGTCGTGCGGAATGAGCGCATCCTGGCGGCCGGCCCGCATGCCGACATCGGCGTACCGGCCGACGCCACCGTCGTCGAGGCCGCCGGCAAGTTCCTCATGCCGGGCCTCGTCGACCTGCACAACCACTACGGCGGCGGCGCGGACGGCATGCGGCGCGCATGGGCCCTGCAACTGGAGTTCGGCGTCACGACCGTCCGCAGCCTCGGCGCCGATCCGCCGGAGAATCTCGCCGTCATCGCGGATGCCCGGGCGGGAGAGTTCCCGGCGCCACGCATTTACACCGCCGGCGCCGGGTTCTCGCATCCCGGGGGCATGCCGCCCGGCGCGGTCATCAACCGCCCGACGACGGTCGCCGAAGCGCAGGCCATGGTGCGCCAGCTCGCCGCCGCGGATGTCGACTTCATCAAGATGTGGATGGACCCGACCATGGACGGCCGGCTCGAGTGGAACGGCGGCAAGGCGCCGATCCCGAAGATCAGCGCGGAGATCCGTACCGCCCTGGTCGAAGAGGCCGCCCGGCACGGTATCCCCGCCGTCGCGCACGTCTTCGAGGAGGAGGACGTGCGCCAGCTGCACTCGGTGGGGGTCCGGGACTTCGTCCACACCGCGCGCAGCGCCCCGGTCGACGACGCCTTCGTCGCGTGGGCGCGCGGCGAGGGCCTGTCGTTCGCACCGGCATTGAGCAAGGCGCAGGACCTCTGGTACCTCCCGGAACACCCCGAGACGCTGGACGATCCCGGGTTCGCAAAGGCCTTCGGCGCAGAACGGCTCGCGCGTCTGCGTGCCCCGGAAACCTTCGACGAGATGCGGACACACCCCCAGGCCGCGCAGCTTCGCACCGTGTTCGGGCGCATGCAGCGGTTCGTCACGCAGATGCAGGACGGCGGCGTCACCGTGGCGCTCGGCTCGGACAGCGGCACGTCGCTACTGCCCTTCGGCTGGGGGACGCACCATGAACTCGAGGCGTTGGTCGAAGCCGGGCTCACCCCGATACAGGCGATCCGGGCCGGCACCGGCAACGGCGCCCGGGTGCTTGACGGGGACGATGCGGACTTCGGCACGATCACGCCGGGCAAGGCTGCGGACCTGATCCTCCTGCGCGCAGACCCCACCGCCGACATCACCCATTCCCGCAGCATCGAACGCGTCATGCAGGCGGGCAGATGGCTGGGCGCCTCCGACTGACGCCCGCCGAGTACAAGGAGTCACAACGCCATGACCTCGAAACTCTCCCTGTTCCTGATACCGTTCGCGAGCCTGTTTCTTCTGCCCGGCTGCGAGCGGGCGCCGGAACTGCCCCCCGGATACGGCGACTGGCCGCATCACCAGGGCGACCTTGCGGCGTCCAAGTACGTGCCGCTCGACCAGATCACGCCGGAGAACTTCGAGCAACTCGAAATCGCCTGGCGTTGGGAGTCCGCGGACCGGCGCCTCGGTGAGGTGTATGACACGGGCACGTACGTGGCGACGCCACTGAAGGTCGGTGACCGCCTCTACACGGCAACGTCCCACGGCCAGGTCGTGGCGCTCGACCCCGGCACCGGGGAACAGCTCTGGCTGCACGATCCGCGCAGCTGGGCGGAAGAGATGCCGACCCAGCTGCCCCGCCATACGCGGGGTGTCGAATACTGGACGGACGGCGAGGTCGAACGCATCTTCGTAGCCACCCTGGGCAAGCAGCTCGTGTCCATCGATGCCGCGACCGGAATTCCGGACCCGGCCTTCGGCGACAACGGCGTCGTGGACCTGAAAAACGACCTCGGCGGGGACGGCGACTGGGTCACGGCCCACATCGCCCACCGCGCACCCCCCATCGTCGTGCGCGACACCGTCGTCGTCGGCTCGGGCGTGCACGACTACGTCTCCGAACTGCGCAACCCGCCGGGGCACGTGCGCGCCTACGACGCACGCACCGGCGCCTTCAAGTGGCGCTTCGAGGTGATCCCGAGAAAGGGCGAGCCGTTCTCGGAGACCTGGCCGGAAGAGACGATCGAGAAACAGGGCAACACGAACGTCTGGACCTACCTGTCCGCCGACGAAGAACTCGGTTACGTGTACCTGCCGACGTCCACTCCGACCAACGACTACTACGGCGGAGAGCGGCACGGCGACAACCTGTTCGCAGAAAGTCTCGTCGCCGTGGACGTGGACACGGGCGAACGGGTCTGGCACTTCCAGACCGTGCACCACGGCATCTGGGACTACGACATCGCCTCGGCGGCGAACCTCATCGACGTCGAGATCGACGGCCAGCCGAGGAAGGTCGTGGCGCAGATGTCGAAGACGGCCTTCGCCTACGTGTTCGACCGTGTGACGGGTGAGCCCATCTGGCCGATCGAGGAACGTCCCGTGGCGCAGAGCACGGCCCCCGGCGAGCAGACCGCACCGACGCAGCCGTTCCCCACGAAGCCGGCGCCCTTCGATCGGCAGGGCATCAGCGAGGACGACCTCATCGACTTCACCCCGGAACTCAGGGCCGAGGCCCTCGAGATCGCGGCCCAGTTCCGGCTCGGCCCGATCTTCACGCCGCTGATCGTCGAAGGCGATGACGGGAAGCTCGCGACCTTCGTGGTCCCCGGCGCGGGCGGGGGCGCCTCGTACCCCGGCGCCTCCTGGGATCCCGAGACGGGGTTGCTCTACGTGGAGTCGAAGACGCGGCCTACCACCATGACGCTCGTCAAGCCGGAGACCGGAGAATCGAGCACCTTCGGTCTGCCCGAGTCCGGCAAGTCCGATTTCGCCTACGAGATCAAGTACCACACGACCGACGGGCCGCGGGGACTGCCGCTCCTGAAGCCCCCCTATCGCCGGCTGACCGCGATCGACATGCAGACCGGTGAGCACGTCTTCCAGGTTCCGCAGGGCCAGGGCCCGACCGACCATCCGGCGCTCGCGGGTCTGGACCTCGGACCCCTCGGTACCGCCTATCGGGGAGTTTCCGCGGGCGGCATCGTGGTCACGAAGACGATGCTCCTGGGGTTCGTGGCCAAGGACCGGCCGTACGGGGCCGACAGCTTCCCGGCGGGCGCGTATCTGCGCGCGCAGGACAAGGCGACGGGCGCGGTCCTCGCCCGGATCGAGGTGGATCGCAGCCTCCAGGGCTCTCCCATGACGTACATGCACGAGGGACGGCAGTACATCGCCATCGCCGGCGGCGGCGACGGCGAGCCCCGGGAACTGCTCGGTTTCGCCCTGCCCGCCCAGTAGCGGACCCTTGCCCGGAGCGCGCGCCCTTCCGCTCGCCTGGGCCGCGTGGCTCCTGGTCGGGTGTGGCCAGCCGTTGCCCGACTCGGATGCCGCGTTCTACCTGGGCGATCCCGGGCGACGCCACTACTCGCCGCTCACACAGATCGACCGGGACAACGTCGCCTCGCTCCAACCGGCCTGGGTCTACGACACCGACGAGCTCGCCGACGGCGTCTCGACGATGTACACGAGCCCGCTGGTGGTCGACGGCGTGCTCTACGGGCTGACGCCACGGCTGAACGCCTTCGCCCTCGACGCCACGACCGGGGCAAGGCGCTCTGGCGCTTCGAGACGGACACGCGGCGGGCGGCATACAGCGCGGGCTGACCTGGTGGGAAGACAGCGCAGGCGCCCGGCTGTTCTACAGCGCCGGGCCCTCGCTGGTTGCCCTCGATCCGGCCAGCGGCCGACCCGTCTCCGGTTTCGGCATCGGAGGGAGACTCGATCTGCGTATGTTCACGGGCGGGGTCGAGGTGAGCGCGCCGTCGCCAGCCGTCCCCTTCGAGCAACTGCTCGTGCTCGGCCTGGAGTTCGCGGAACGGCCGGAGGGAGGCTCCGTGGTGGCCGTCGATGCCGGAACGGGGAGCCTCGTCTGGCAGTTCCCCACCGGCACGTCCGCCGGCATTGGCATGGCACTCGACCGCGAGCGCACGCTCCTGTTCGTACCCACGGGACCCCCGATCCCGGAGCATCTCGGGCAGGACCGCCCTGCCGGCGGCCTTCTGTCGGACACGTTGCTGGCCCTCGACGCCCGCACCGGGGAACTGCGCTGGCACCGTCAAGCCGTCCGGGACGGTCTCCGGGGCCGGGAGCTCACTGCACCGCCCACCCTCGTCCAGATACCGTGGGCCGGCACGACGGTCGATGCCGTGGCCTTGCCGAGCCGGTCGGGGTCCCTGTACCTCTTCGACCGCGATACCGGCCGGTCCCTGTTCGAGACCCGGGACGTCGCCGCGCCACCAGGCACGATTCCAGGGGAGCGAGCCACACCGGTGCACACCGTTTCGGCCGTCAGCCTGACGCGTCCGGCGTTTGCCGTCACGAGTCGGGATGAGGCGGCCGCCGAGCGCGTCGAGTTGGACATCGTCGGCCTCCGGCGCGAGCCGTTCGCGCCGCCTTCGATCGATGGAACCCTGCTGTTCCCCGGTTTCGGAAGCGGCGTCGGCTGGGGCGGTACGGCCTACGACCCGGTCGGGCGCAAGCTCATCACGAACGTGCAGGAGACTGCCTCGATCCTGCGTGTCATCGAGATTCCCGCGGGTTTCAGCGCGCAGGACGCCTACCTGACCCATTGCGCCCGCTGCCACGGCGTCGACCGCAAGGGGCTCTACGTCAACCGGCCGGAACGTTACGGCGCGGGGGGTCCGAGCCTCGTTGGCATCGGCAAGCGATTCACGGAGCGGGAAATCGAGGCCACGATCGTCAAGGGACGCGGCTCCATGCAGCCGCTCCCCGAAGTCGGTGAACTGCATCGGACGGCGATCGTCGAATACCTGGTCTCCGAGCCCGACTACCTCGCCTACGACGGCCGCACCGCGGCAACGGCCTACGTGGCGTCCGATCCCATCACGGTCCGCGACGGACAGGGACTGCCCGGCAACGCCCCGCCGTGGGGTTCCCTGCTCGCGCTCGACCTGGACAGCGGAGAGTTCGACTGGCGGGTGCCGCTCGGCAACTACCCGGGACACTCCGAGCTGGGGTTCGGTGCGAAGAACGCCGGCGGCCCGCTGCTGACCGCGTCGGGACTGCTGTTCGTCGCGGCGACGCCGGATGGCAAGTTCAGCGCCTGCGACGTCGGCGACGGGACGCTCCTCTGGCAGGCCGACCTGGATGCGGCGGGCTATGCCACCCCGATCACGTACAGCGCAGGAGGCAGGCAGTACGTCGTGATCGCGGCTGGCGGGGGGCTGCTGGGACCTCCGTCCGGGTCCACCTACGCCGCGTTCAGCCTACCTGACTGACTGTCGCCGGCCGCTCGCAAACACCTCGGACGTTGCATGCCCCTGGCAACGGGACGTGTAGGGGCGACGCTTGTCGTCGCCCGTGTCGAGCCCGTACATGAATTCGGAACGGGACGGGACAAGCCCGTCCCCTACGGTCGCCCGCGCTGGGCTTCGCGGGTGATTCGGAACGGGACGGGCCGGGTGGCCGAGGGTGGTTTCCCACCCCCGGCTCCCACAGATCCGGACGTGCCCGACTCGGGCATCCGGCTCCTCGGGCTATGGTGTAGCTGCGCGGTAGACGCTTTGCACGACACGCGGCAGCGGGAGCGGGTAGCGTCGAGACAGGCGCGTGAAGCCGGCCCAGGTCAGCCGCTTACGCGGTGACCGGCGGACCAGCCATTTGCGCCACAGCGCGACAACCCACCAGCGGAACCGGGCAAGCGCCCGGTGGTTGCCGGTGAGGCCGTAGTAGGCGTAGTGACCCTGCAGCTTGCGCCGCAATGCCGCCCACTGCACCGCCACCGGAAGGTGGCGGTGCAGGCGGCACCAGTCGCCGATGCTGCGCACAGCACGCATCAGCCGGTCTTTCGCCGTCTTGCGCTTCACTACCCAGCGCCCCTTGCGGGAGCGCCCCCAGTGGTGCGTGAACCCCAACAGCGCACAGCTCCGCTCGCGCTGCGTGCCGCCCGGCCCTCGCCGGGTCGGGCTGCGGAAGTCCACCAGCCGAGTCTTCGCCGGGTGCAGGCGCAGTCCGTATTTCCCGAACCGCTGCCCGAGCACCGCCAGCACCCGCCGCGCATCCGCTTCCCGCTCGAACGCTAACACCGCGTCGTCCGCGAAACGCACCGCAAGGGCACGCCCGCGCAGGCGCGGCTTCACCTCATGCTCGAACCACAGGTCCAGAACATGGTGCAGGTAGAGATTGCTCAGCAGCGGCGAGATCACCCCGCCTTGCGGCGTACCCCGCTCGGGGTAGTGCACCGCGCCGTCCTCCATGACCCCGGCCTTCAACCACTTGCCGATCGCGCGTCGGATCACTCCGTCGCGCACCCGTCGGCCCAGAAAGTCCCTTAGATGGCCCCGATCCACCTCGTCGAAGAAGCTCTGGATGTCCAGATCGATCACCCAACCACCGCCCAGCGACATCAGCCCGCCCCACAGCGCCTCCAGCGCCTGGTGCGCGCCGCGTCCGGGCCGGAACCCGTACGAACAGTCCACAAAGTCCTGCTCGAAGATCGGCTCCAGCGCCATCAGCACCGCGCGCTGCAAGACCTTGTCCTCCAGCGTCGGGATGCCCAGCGGTCTCGTCTTCCCCGCCTTGCCCGGCTTCGGGATGTGTACCCGACGCACCGGCGGCGCTCGATACAGACCCGACTTGAACCGTTCGAGCAAGCTCGACAGGTTCGCCTCCAGGTCCGCCTCGTACTGTGCCGCCGTCACGCCGTCCACTCCCGCCGCGCCGTCCTTGCGCGTACGCCGGTAGGCCTCGCGCAGCCACACCGAGTCGATGTGGTGCGCGATCGTCGTCAGTTCCAGCTGCGGGTCTTGCTGTGCCAGCTCCGCCAGCTTCCGTTGTCGTGTTGAGATGAGTTCCAGTCCCGATGTTCCGGTCATCTGTCCCTCCGAAAGCCCCATAGCCCGATCCGCCGCTTCCCTCCGCCGGGTCCCCGTGGGGCGAGTTCCCCGACTTCATCGGTACTATCAGCGGACTCCGACTTCTCGACGCCCGTCCCGCCGCACTTCGTCTTCCTTCGCTTGGCGGTACCACGCGGCTGCCCTGTTCGCTCCCGCGGCAGTGGGCCGCTCCCCGGGCCGGGACTGCTGTTTATCGCGGCCGTCCGTGCCGCATCTCCGGTGGAGACGTCGAGACCTCCCAGGTTCCTGGGCGACCCCTGCCTGCATGCCCCGCTCTCCGACCCCGGCGGAACCGCATGCGCCAGACCATCTCGGCGCCGCGATGCTGCCTTCCGCTCTTGTCACAGCGTCGGCTTCCGCGATGTTTACGGATTTCGTGGCTCAATCACGCAGCCTGCAAGGCTCCCTGTGTACGCTTCGCAGAAGGGGTCGCCCCCGGTCCACGCAACACTCGGTTCCGGCTGGTCGGTCAACCTTGGCCGGTCAGGACTCTCACCTGCTGGGTCGCATAGAAGGTTTCTGTCATGTCACAACATGCCTTCCCCCTTCACCAAGCTTCGCCTGGCGCAAGACAAGCCCGTCCCCTTGCATGGAATATCACGTAAGCCATTGATTTAGGGGTCATGCGGCGGCGATCTCGACGAGCGTGAGGTTGTAGCGCTTGGCCTGACGCTGGAGGTGTCTGACCTCGCGCTCGCGGCGCTCGGCCTCGAAGTCGGCGACTTCCCGCGCGACGTACTCCTCGCCGCGCGTGAGCATCGCGTAGACCAGCTGTTGTTTCCCACATTGGCTTGTTAGAAACCCAGGATCATTTCCCACATTGACTCACCGTCGATCGAGCCGATGCGATGAAGCAAAGCGGGAGAGCACGGGTTGTTTCGTCAGTTGTAGCGGAGTTCCCGCGCCGCGGAGGGGGCGTGGCTCGAAGGTAGGCAGTCGCCTGCGTTGAACAGCCGTTCGACCCGTCCACGGAGCGGCGCGGGGGCGGAGCGGGTTCCCGGCTACAATGCCCCGCCATGGCCGTACACGAATTCATGACGGGGACTTTGTAGGGGCGACCCTTGTGGTCGCCCGTCCCGGGGCCGTGCATGAATTCGGCACGGGACGGGACGAGCCCGTCCCTTCGCATGGAACAAAAACCGAACTCCTTTTAATTCAACGGGTTGGCAAAACGCCATTTAACATAACTCAAGGTGCCCAGGCGGCGGCCGCCGCCCTTGTTTCCTGCACGTCAGTGCCCCGGCGCGCCGGGGGGGAAACGCCCGTCCCCTTGCATGGAACATCACGTAAGCCATTGATTTAGGGGTCATGCGGCGGCGATCTCGACGAGCGTGAGGTTGTAGCGCTTGGCCTGACGCTGGAGGTGTCTGACCTGGCGCTCGCGGCGCTCGGCCTCGAAGTCGGCGACTTCCCGCGCGACGTACTCCTCGCCGCGCGTGAGCATCGCGTAGACCAGCCTGGCGAGCTGGTGGGCAGTCGCCTTGTTGGCGCGCCCGGGGTCGTCGAGCCGCCGCAGCCGGGTGCGGTGGCAGGCACCGATGTAGGTCTTGTTGTGGCGTGCGGTGCTGGCCGCCATGCGTAGTGCCTGACCCGCGCGGTTGCGACGCTTCGGCTGCTGCCCCCGAAGCTGTTTGCCGCCGCTGATGCGGGTGCCGGGCGCGAGCGTCAGCCAGGAGCAGAAGTGCGCCGCGCTCGGGAAGCGGGACAGGTCCGGGCCGACCTCCGATGCGATCGTCAGCGCAGTCTCGATGCCGATGGTCGGGATGGCGGTCAGGTCGACCCCGAGCATCGCCCGCAGCGCCAGTTGGCGACGCCGTTCGGGTGCTGTGCGCGCCGGCTGCGCCAGCAGCTCCACCGCCGACTCGTCCACCGTGTCTGCGAGCGTCTCGACCAGGGCGTCGATGCGGGTCTCGGCCCCCTTGATCTGCCGGTTCAGCAGGTCGTAGCACTCCAGCGCCTGCTCCAGGGCGAACAGGTGCTCGTCGCGCCACGTGCCGCGCAGGCTGCGCGCGATGCTCGCCGCGTCCGCCTTGACGCGCGGATCGCGCAACTGCGCCAGCACCGTGCCGTCCCGTTCGCCAGCCACCATCGCGCGCACGATCCGCTGGCCGGTCACGCCCATGATGTCGCTCAGCACATTGTCGAGCTGCACGTTCATCTCCGTCAGCGCTTTCTGCATGTGTTGCACGCAGCGGCTGCGGTCGCGGGTCGCACGCGCCCGCTGGCGTACGTAGGCGCGCAACTCGCAGATACGGTCCGCCGGCCGGAACGCGCCCTTGAGCAGGCCGTAACTCATCAACTGGCGGATCCACTGGCAGTCCAGAACGTCGCTCTTGCGACCGCTGACCTGCTTCGTCGCCCGTGCATCGACCAGATGCACCTCCAGACCCGACCGGTCCAGAACCTCAAACACCGGGATCCAGTACACACCGGTCGACTCCAGTGCGACGAGCTCCACGCCGCAGGACAACAGCCATGCCGCCATCGCCTCCAGATCATCCGTGAAGCTGCCAAACTTCTGCACCGGACGCTCCGCCACCGACGCGTCCACCGCCACGTAGTGCATCGCCTTCCCGACGTCGATCCCCGCGCAGTTCGGGTGCACCACCTGCATCGCCCGCTGACGCCCACGCTTGTCTCCCATCCGCTCGTCTCCCACAATACCCTTGGTCGCGCCCGGTGAGACCGCGGCAGGAGATTCACTCTTTCATACGAGGTCGCGGCAACGCCGCGCCGTCAGCGTCTCCACGCCGATCATGGTCCGGGCCACGCTACAATTCGGGCTGCTTGAGCACGCCAATGGGGCATCGGCCTCGCACCGGGCGCGACCTTTATAACCGAGCCGTCAGCCAGCGGTCGCGCACCTATCCATGTTCCTTGCGCGACAGCGCGGTGAACCCCACCGTGGACAGCTACAATGCCCGCGCCGGGACCGTGCACAAATTCGGCACGGGACGGAATCTGTTCCCTGCGCGTCCGCGCACCGGAGCCCCGGGCCGTGCGTGCGTTCGGAACGGGACGCCACAAGCGCCCCAGAGCCGGTCCGGCACCTCGCATGCGCTCCCCTACGGTCCTCGGCTCAGGCATCGGGCCCTGTTACAGTTGCTATAGTGCCCGGCCCATGCACATCGACAGGTTCGAGATCGTTCCGGTGCAGGTCAGCGCACGCACGACCTGGCTCCATATCATGCTGCACACCAATCTCGGGCTGATCGGAGTTGCCGAGGCATCCTTGGGCAACCGCCGGGAAATGCCTGAACTCGAACGGTTCTTCGCACTCGTCAAGGATCGGCCAGTTCCTGACGTGGGAACTTACCGCCGCCGCGGCCGATCGATAGCGGCTCGCGGCGGACTGCCCGCAGCGACCGCCTTCAGCGCCATCGAGCATGCCCTCTGGGACCTCGCGGGCAAGGCCGAGGGCGTGCCCGCACATGCACTGCTCGGCAGCCGGCTCCGCGAGGATGTGCTCCTCTACGCAAATATCAACCGCATGACGTCCGAGCGTACGCCCGACGGTTTCGCCGCGAGCGCGGAGCGGGCGCTGTCGGCGGGCTTCCGTGCGCTCAAGGCCGCCCCGTTCGATGGCTTTCCGCCCCGCTCGGACCCGGATGCCATCCGCGCAGCCATAGACCTCGGCATCCGCTGTCTCGAGTCGATCCGCGCGGCGGTCGGACCGGACATCGCTCTCAAGGTGGACTGCCACAGCCACTTCACCGAAGCGGAAGCCGTCCGGATCGCCGAGCGGCTCGAACCGGTCGGTCTCGACTGGTACGAGGAACCGGTTCCGGCCGCAGACGCGGCGGCGACGCGTCGTATCCGCGACGCGGTTCAGCAACGCCTCGCCGGCGGCGAACTCATGTTCGGCGTGGAGGGTTTCGCCCCGCTCCTCGACGAGCGAGCGGTCGACGTCGTCATGCCCGACACGATGCACTGCGGCGGTCTGGCAGAGGGGCTGGCCATCGCCCGCGCCGCCCACGACGCCGGCATCGCGGTCTCTCCGCACAACGCGTGCGGGCCCGTGTCCACGGCCGCGGGGTTGCAGCTCTGTGCCGTCGCGCCGGGGATCGAGAGCCTGGAGCTCCAGTGGGGAGAGGTACCCTGGCGGCCGGACCTGGTCGAGCCTCCCGAGCGCTTCGAAGGCGGCCGCCTGGCCATCCCCGACACGCCCGGGCTCGGCGTGACGTTGCTGGGGCCCCCCGCCTGATCGCCGGCCACGCTACTTGCGCGACCGCCGGCGCGTAGCGGCCTCTCCCTACCCGGCCGGCTGGTACCAGATCGGCGACGAGAACGCCCGCTCCTGTATCGTGGTCGCAATACTCCCGCGCGGAGCGGTTCCCGCGCGAATCGCGTCCCAGGTCGACCACCGGCACGTCGGGTTTTCCAGCACACGCACGTAATAGAACGCGCGCTCCTCCGGATCGAAGTCCGGATCGCTCCACAGCGTGGCGAGTTCCGACGCCCCGACCCCTGCCGTGATGCTGCAGTCGGAGATGTCCACCGTCGCGCCGTTGTCCGGGCAGCGGTGCGTTTCGGGATCGACGGCGAGACCGTCCGAGCAGGCCACGTCGTACACCCGCTCCTGCGCGCGGCCGTCCGCGACCCAGCCCTTGACGATCTGCAGGCGCTGCAACTTGGCGGCTTGCGGATCCTGGGCTGCCCAGACGAGGAAACCCGGGGCGCCGGACTCCTGGCGAAGGAGATCACCGCCCATGGGAACTCCCGAGGCATAGGCCCGGGCGACGTTGTCGGCATCCAGCATGTCCTCCGACAGGCCGTAGCCGCCAAAGAAGCGCAACCGGACCCACGTGCCGGTCGTGGAATACGTCTCCTTGCGCCGGAACGCGTCGAAAATGGAACCCCGGGTGTTCTCTTCCGCCCACACCGCGGCGATGCCCGATGCGCCGTAGTAGATGCCCGCTGACTCCCGATAGCCGGGAATCTCGTCACCCGGATTGACGGGCACCGATCCCCTGCCCACCGCATCGCTGTCGATCGTGCCCACCTTGCTGACAAAGCGGTCTTCGTCGAACACCTCGCCGCTGTTATGGGTGTCGCTCGCCCCGACCACGCCGAAGCGATAGGGATTGAGGCCATCCGCCTCCTGCATCGACAGGCCGTTGAGCCACGCCTCGCGCGCGTAGCTCCCCTGCGGGCGGCTCCGGAGTTGCGTCGCGACGCGGTAGGGCATGATCTCGAAGTCCGCCCACTCGTCGTTGGGCGACAGGAACGGGTGCGTGTCCGACGTGCCCTTGACCTGCGTGTTCTCGATCAGCGGTTCGTTGCGCATCCGCGTCGATACGTAGTCCGCGTCGATCGCGCTGCCATCGGTCTGGGTGAGTTCGAACATGTGGCCGTTCGAACCGTTGGAATTGTGAGGAATCGCGATCGCGTCCATACCCCGTTGCCGCTGCACGTCCATCCACGCCCAGAGTTCCTCCGGGTTCAGCGAGTCGAGCCGCGAGAACGGGATGTCCGGGGCCATGTCACCGCGGAAGACGACGTTGCGGTGCAGGTTGCCGCGGTCGGTCGGGTACGACGAAGTGTATTCGTAGGCGATGAAGGTCGTGAACTCGCCTGGCGCGTTATTGCGGTTGGCGGACGCGATGATGTCTGCCCAGGCGCTTTTCACGTCGCCTTCGTTGAAGTGCTCCGTGAGGAACTGGCCCGCCGTGCGGAACGCCCGGCGGCGTTCGGTCGTAGTCTTCGCGTCGAGGAAGACCCGCGCCTGGGGATCGTCGTGCAGCGGGTGCGCCGGATCCGTCATCGCCGACCACATCCCGAGGTAGAAGCCGTGGTCCGTCACGGCGTAGAAGTCGAGCGGCCGGTCGAGCTGCATGTCGAAGCCCGACGGATGCCGAAGGGGTTCGCCGCGGGCGAAGGCGTAGGCATCGTCCGGGTTCGTGCGCGTCCCGAACAGGAAGGCGTCGAACGAGTACCTGGTGTGGATGTGCAGGTCCCCGAAGTAGACGTTTCGTTGTGCGCCCGCCGACACGGCGGCGCAAGCCAGCAAGACGGCCAGCATGACCTGACGCATGGTGTTCACTCCTTCAATTTCGTGCTGGACGGCACGCCGGCGGCGGACGTGGGTCCCGCTTCGTCCCCATCCCCGTCGGAGACGTGCGAGCAATCGAGGTTGCGACGCCGCATCCGCGCGCGCCCCCCCTGGTCCCGGATCAGCCCCGCCGTCCTGCAGGTGTCCGAACAGAAGCGGGACGAGCCGTACGGCACGAACCACTCCGAGCAGACCTGACACTCTACGGGCTCCGACTTCGGTGCCTTGAGTACCCCGGCGCGCCGGGCCTCGAGCAGTTTCGCGATGGTGCGATTGCGCTGCGCCATCTCGCGGAACTCACGGTCGCCGACATCAAGCAGATCGAGGATCCTGCCAGCCTCCAGGTGCGGGGAACGCAGCAGCAACTCTATCGCTTTCTCTTCCAGGATCATGGGCCACTCCGACCGCCCCGCCCGAATGTCAGGCTCCCCTATAGGAGCCGGGACACCGCGTGTTGTCAACTAACGCAATATGCCGGCCCGAATGGTGCTTCGGGCCGGCACGCGCCCCCGGAAGAAAAGGCTCTCCGTCAGGTCGTCAGCCAGCCGAACTGCTGCGGTTTGCGTCCCGCCTTCGGGTTGAGGGCCACATTGACCAGCGCCGGGCCGTCGAAGGCCATGGCCTCGTCGAGGGCGCCGCGCAGGTCCTCGGTGTTCTCGACGTAGAAACCCCTGCCGCCCAGCGCTTCCATCATGCCCTCGTAGCGCGCGCCGTAGGTCAGGTAGAACGGCGGCGGCGTCTGGCCTTCCTCGAGGGGTCCGATGCCCCCGCCGATGCCACCGTTGTTGAGGACGATCAGCTTGACCGGCAGCTTGTAGCGCAGCATCGTCTCGATCTCCATGCCGGAGAAACCGAAGGCGCTGTCGCCCTGCACGGACACCACCGGCTTGTCCGGGTTGGTGACGGCTGCCGCGACCGCGAAGCCGAGGCCGATGCCCATCGTGCCGTACGTGCCCGCGTCCAGCCGGTGCCGCGGCGCGCGGTTCGGCATCTGCGTCCTGCCGATGTCCATCGTGTTGGCGCCCTCGCCGATGATGATGGCGTCGTCCGGCAGCCACTCGACGATGTCCCGATAAGCGCGGTAATAGTTGATCGGCGAGGATTCGTCTTCGACCATCGGGCGAATCGCCTCGGCGTTCGCCTCGGCCTTTTCCTGCAGCGTGGCGCGCCAGTCCGTCTCGGCGGGATAGAACCACTGCCGGTTGGAGAGCGCGGTGTTCAACTGCCCGGCCACGGCCTTGCCGTCGCCGACCAGGGCCACTTCCGCCGGCACGTTGCGGCCGATCTCTTCCTGCTCGATATCGAGCTGGATGACGCGCACCCCCGGCTTGAAGCGCGGCGGCAGGCCGAAGTGCATGATCCAGTTCAGCCGCGCGCCCATCAGGAACACGACGTCCGCCTCCCGCAGCGCGGTGCTGCGCGCCGCTCCCACGGACAGCGGATGCGCATCCGGCATGATGCCCTTGCCCATGGGCGAGGCGAGGAACGGCAACTGCGTGCGGTCGATGAACTCGCGTACTTCGTCCTCGGCCCGCGACCACGCCATCCCCTTGCCCAGGACGACCAGCGGCCGCTCCGCGGACTCGAGCGCGTCGAGCGCGCGCTCCACGGCGCCGGGGTCCGCCTGCGGTCGCGCCAGTTCGGCCGGCGGCGCCGCAACCACGACTTTCTCTTCCTCGGCCTGGCCCCGGATGATGTCGTCGGGAAAGTTCAGGTAGACCGGTCCCGGACGCCCGTTCTGCGAGGTGCGGATCGACTGCTCGACGTAATACGGGATGCGCTCGACCCCATCGATCTCCTGCGCGTACTTGCAGTACGGCGACGCCAGTTCCGTCTGCCGCTCCTCCTGGAACGCACCCATGCCGTTCTGGTAGGTCGGCGACGCTCCGCCGATCAGGAGCATGGGCCAGCAGTTCTCACGGGCGTTCGCGAGACCGGCGAAGGCGTGGATCACGCCGGGCCCGGACACCACGAGGCACGCCTGCGTGCGGCCGGTGAGATAGCTCGCCGCCTGCGCCGCGTAGCTCGCCGACTGCTCGTTGCGCATACCGATGAACGTGATGCCTTCCTTTTGCGCCGCCGCCGCTACGCCCTGCACCGGAAAGCCCACGATACCGAACATGTAATCGACGCCCTGCGCCTTGAGACTTCGCGCCATCAGGGTCGCGCCATCAACCGTGGCCATGCATCCCTCCCAAACCGTCGGTGGAAAAAAACCGCAACGGTATCGTGCGGGACCACGCAAGTCCAATGCCGCGCGTGCCTGATCCCACGCAAACACCCGCCGTCCGTCGCGCCCGGACCGAAGCGATCCAGACACGGCGGACCTGGCCGCGAGCGCCTTTCCCGGAGAAAACCGACGGCATGGTCAATCGAATCCGCTTTTGGTAGGTTACGCGCCCTCGCGAACACGCAGCATGCGCAGAGCTTCCATGATCGAGGCACCATGTCGGCAGACGACACCCCAACCACGCCCCAATCCGCTTCGTCGAGCGCATCCGGCAGTTCGCATGCGGATGGTCCAGGCACCCAACCCGGAGGGCAGGCGTCGATGAAGGCACCGCAGCTAGACTCCCCGTTCCGCAGCTTCACGCCCTATGAGCCGGCGGAGGACGAACCGTACATGGGGCCGGCGCAGCTTGAGCACTTCCGCGACATCCTGCTGAAGTGGCGTCACCAGCTCATGGAAGAGGTCGACCGAACCGTCAACCACATGCAGGACGAGGCCGCCAATTTCCCCGATCCCGCCGACCGGGCGACGCAGGAGGAAGAGTTCAGCATCGAACTGAAGACGCGGGACCGGGAGCGCAAGCTCATCAAGAAGATCGCCGAGACCCTCGAGCGCATCGACCAGGAAGACTACGGCTACTGCAACACCTGCGGCGTCGAGATCGGCCTGCGGCGTCTCGAAGCACGACCCACCGCTTCCCAATGCGTGGACTGCAAGGCGCTGGCGGAACTGCGCGAAAAGCAGCTCCACGCCTAGTGTCGAATGGGCGGCTATGTCGGCCGCTTCGCCCCGACGCCGTCCGGGCCGCTGCACTTCGGCTCGCTGCTCAGCGCCGTCGCGAGCTTCCTGGACGCCCGTGCCCGACAAGGCGCGTGGCGACTGCGCATCGACGATCTCGACGCCCCGCGGAGTGTTCCCGGCGCCACGGACGACATCCTGCGTGCCCTGGAGGCCCACGCGCTGCACTGGGACGGTCCGGTGGCCTGTCAGAGCGACCACGTCAAACACTATCGCGCAGCCCTCGACGCGCTCCGGGAGCAAGCACTCTGTTTCCGCTGCACGTGCTCGCGCAAGGATCTCCGCGGCCATAGGGTTTATCCCGGCACCTGTCGCCGCCGCGAGCCTCCCGCGACCGCCGAAGCCGCAATCCGGGTACGCGCCCCACACACCGAATACGCCTTCCTGGACCGCTTGCAGGGCCGCTGCGGCGAACACCTCGCCGACGCCACCGGTGACTTCCTCGTCGCCCGTCGGGACGGGTACGCCGCATACGCGCTTGCCGTCGTCGTGGACGACGCGGCGATGGGCGTGACAGATATCGTGCGTGGCGCCGATCTGCTGGACGCCACGCCCCGGCAGCTGTTCCTGATGGATCGCCTGGACATGACGCCACCCCGCTACCTGCACCTGCCCGTGATCGCCGACCGCACCGGCGCCAAGCTCTCCAAACGCACCGCCGTCACGGCGATCCGTCCAGCGACCTTCGCGGTGCGAAACATGCGCTGGGTGCTGAATCTGCTCGGACTGGACCCGCCGAAACTGTCAACGCCGGCAGAGCTGTTGACCTGGGCGACGTCCCGCTGGGACGACGCCGTCCTGCCCCGCGGGCGGATCCTGCGCACGTGGACGAGCCTGTGACCGGGCGGGTGCGAACCGTGGACCCGGTTCCGCTCGGCCGCCGCACACGCAGCGGTGACGACGGCCGGGCTCGGCTCCTGCCCGCCGGCGCTCTGCTAATATCGACCGGTTTATGACGAACATCCTGGTTGTCGATCCCGCCGCGCAACGCCGCGCACAGCTGCGCGGCTACCTTGAGCGCTCCGGCTTCGGCGTCGTCGAGGCCGACGATCTGCCGGGGCCGCGCGGTCTCGGCGCCGCACACATCGCGGCAGTCGTCGCCAATGCCCGACTCCCCTCCGGGGACGGGATCGCCCTCGTGCCACTTGCGAGACCGGCGCCGGTGCTGCTGCTTGCGGAGGACGCAAACATCCCGGCCGCCGTCGCGGCCGTCCGGGAAGGCGCGGCCGACTACCTGCCATGGCCAGTCTCTCCGGGAGCCCTGATCGCGGCGCTCGAACGCGCCTCCGCCGACCCCCAAACTGCCGCGGATACCACCGCCGACACCGGCGAGGAGTGGCCGATATTCGGCGCGTGTCCGCCGATGCTGGAGCTCTTCGAGCGGATCCGGGCGGCTGCCCGAACCGACGCCGCGGTCCTCGTACGGGGCGAGGCCGGTACCGGCAAGGAACTCGTGGCGCGCGCCCTGCACGCACGCGGGTCCCGTCGCCATGCCCCGATGATGGCGTTGAACTGCGCCGCGATTCCGGAGACGCTCATCGAAGCGGAGTTATTCGGCCACGCGCACCCGAACGCGCCGACGGCGGGGCTCGTCGCAGCGGCAGGGGCCGGCACGCTGTTCCTGAACGAGGTCGGCGACTTGCCCCTCGAGGTGCAGGCGCGACTCGTGGCCGTGTTGCGCGAGCCAACCACCGGGACGAGCGCTCCGACCGATGTCCGGGTGATCGCCGCCACGCATCGCAACCTCGACCAGCTCGCCAGGAATGGGCAGTTCCGCGCAGACCTGCTCGGCTACCTCGCCGCGGTGACGCTGACGGTCCCGCCGCTACGGGAACGCGGGGACGACATCGTGGCGCTGGCGAGGATTCTTGCCCGTCGCGCGGCCGCCAGGATGAACAAGCCCGAGCCGCGGTTTTCGTCGGCCGCGCTGGCCGCCATCGGGGCATATCCATGGCCCGGCAACGTACGCGAACTCGAGAACGCGGTCGAACGCGCAACGATCCTCTCCGACGGGGGTGAGATCCACGCCGAGTTGCTCGCGATCGAGACGGAAAGTCGTGACGACACAGACAGACCGGGCGCGCAGAACGCGGACGACGGCGTGTCCCTCGAGGAGTATTTCGTCCGCTTCGTCACCGAGAACCAGGACCAGTTCACCGAGACCGAACTTGCCAGCAAGCTCGGCATCAGTCGCAAGAACCTGTGGGAGCGCCGCAAGCGACATGGCATTCCGCGCCGCCGCACCCGCAAGCGCGGGCCGCGCCGCGACCCCGGTTGACCGACCCTTGGCGGCGACGCTTTTGTCTTTTGCGTCGTAGCGCCCTAACATCGCCTTCCATCTCTCGACCGCAATACAGCTTGAACGCAGCTTGTTGAGCGAACACAAACCCGTCCGGGTCGCACATCCCAACCTCAGCGAAGCCACGGTCTCGGCCAACGCCGTTACTGTCGTCAGGACCTTGCGAGACGCCGGTTACGACGCCTACCTGGTCGGGGGTTGCGTACGCGACCTGCTGTTGGGCAGTACGCCCAAGGACTTCGACGTCGCCACCGCCGCGACGCCGCAACAGGTCAAGGCCGTCTTTCCCCGGGCCCGGCTGATCGGACGCCGCTTCCGGATCGCACACGTGCGCTTTCGCCGCGAGTTCATCGAGGTATCGACGTTCCGGCGACGCAATCTCGACGAGCAGGACGCCGAGTACGACGCCAGCCACCTGTCCGCCGATGGCGTCCTGCTCAGCGACAACGTCTACGGGACCCTCGAGGAGGACGCCTTCCGGCGCGACTTCACCGTCAACGCGTTGTACTACGACCCGATCGAGGACACGGTGCTGGACTACACCGGCGGCCTCGAGGACATCGACACGCGCACGTTGCGCATCATCGGCGAGCCGGCCGAGCGGCTGCGGGAAGATCCCGTACGGATCCTGCGCGCGATGCGTTTCGCCGCGAAACTGGGGTTTCGGCTCGATCCGGGGACGGACGCCGCGATCACGCCCATGTCCGAGTTGTTGACGGCCATCCCACCGGCGCGCCTGTTCGACGAGTTCAACAAGCTCTTCATGAACGGCCATGCCCTGTCCGCCTGGTCGCTCATGTGGCGCTTCGGACTGCCCGAGATCCTCTTCCCCCTGTCGGAAGAAGACGATGCGCTCGTGCAGGCTGCGCTCGACAGCACGGATCAACGCGTCGCCGAGGACAAGCCCGTGACGCCCGGTTTCCTGCTCGCCGCAATGTGCTGGCCGGAATTCCTGCGCCGCACGGAACTGTCCGTCACGGCCAGCAACGCCGCCGACGAACGCCTGAAGGCAGCGCAAGGCGTCATCGACGAGCAGCAGCTGACGATCGCCTTCCCGCGACGCCTGTCGATGTTCATACGCGACGTGTGGCGCCTGCAGAGCAGTCTGGAACGGCGCGCGCCCCGCAACCTGTCGCGGACGCTGGCCCATCCGCGCTTCCGCGCCGCATACGACTTCCTGGTGCTGCGGTCGGAGACCGGCGAAGCGGATCCGGAACTCGCCCAGTGGTGGACCGACATCCAGGACGCGTCGGACGAGCACCGCGGTTCCATGGTCAACGCCGTGCGTCCCGGGGAGAAGCGACGCCGACGCCGACGCGGCCGTGGGCGCGCCAGCGCCGAGGGGGCTGCGTGACGCGCGGGGCGCTCCGGGCCGCGCGCAACGGGCCCGTGCACCGGGAGGTCGGGCCCTGTCCACGCGGGGCACGGCCCTCCCTGTGACCGGTTCGCCGCTGCCGGCGGCCGCCAGAAAGGCGCAGAACCCGCCCCGCCACATCGCCGTGGAGGGTCCCATCGGGGTCGGCAAGACGACGCTGGCGCGACGACTGGCGGAGTCCCTGCAGTATTCGCTCCTGCTCGAACCGACCACGGAGAACCCGTTCCTGGACCGGTTCTACCGCGAGGGCCGTCGGCACGCCCTGCCGACACAGCTCTTCTTCCTGCTGCACCGCGCACGGCAGGTTGCGACCCTCGATAACGACCTCTTCGGGTCGGTGGTGGTCGCGGACTTCCTGATGGAGAAGGACCGGCTGTTCGCGGAGCTTACACTCGACGAACACGAACTCGAGATCTACGAGCAGATCTGGCGCAGCCTGGACATCCACCCCGCGATACCCGATCTCGTCATCTACCTGCAGGCGCCGCCGCCCGTGCTGATCGAACGGATTCGCCGCCGCGGCATCGATTTCGAGCAACGCATCGACGACGACTACCTGAGGCATCTCTGCGCCGCCTACACGCGCTTCTTCCACTACTATAGCGAGGCGCCGTTGCTGATCGTGAACGCGGCGCAGATCGATTTCGCGAACGACGACCGACACTTCGAAGCGCTGTTCGCCGAGTTGCAGGAGTTCGACGGAGTCCGCAAGTATTTCAACCCGAACCCGACACTGCTGTAGAGCGGTCCGACGCGCACGGCGGAACGCAGAAGGAGGCGCCGCGACATGAGTAGCCAGGGCCGTTCGAGACCGGTTTCCATCACGACGTTGAACGCCATGAAGCGCCGTGGCGACAAGTTCGCGGCGCTCACCGCGTACGACGCGATGTTCGCGGAACTGATCAGCAGTGCCGGCGTGGACGTGCTTCTGGTCGGGGACTCGCTGGGCATGGTCCTGCAGGGTCACGACAGCACCCTGCCGGTGACGCTCGACGACGTGATCTACCACATGCAGTGCGTGAAGGCGGGCAACCAGGGCAGCCTGATCATGGCGGATCTGCCGTTCATGACCTACGCGTCCGAGTCCCAATCCCTGGAGAGCGCTGCCGCCCTGATGCGCGCGGGCGCGCACATGGTCAAGCTCGAAGGGGGCGCCTGGCTCGCCGAGTCGACGCGACTTCTGAGCGAGCGCGGCATCCCCGTCTGCGCCCACATGGGCCTGACGCCGCAGTCGATCAACCGGCTCGGCGGTTATCGGGTGCAGGGCCGGAATACGGAAATGGCCAATGCGATCATCGACGAGGCGGTGATCCTCGAGGATTCCGGCGCCTCGATACTGCTGCTCGAGTGTGTCCCGGTGGACCTCGGCAAGACCATCACGGAGCGCCTGCAGGTACCCGTGATCGGCATCGGCGCCGGCCCCGACACGGACGGCCAGATCATGGTGATGCACGACCTGCTCGGCCTCACGCCGTCTTCCATGAAGGCACCCAAGTTCGTCAAGGACTTCCTGACCGAGAGCACGGCCGGCATCGCGGGCGCCTTCGAAGCGTACGCGTCCGCGGTCAAGGCAGGCCGCTTTCCCGCGCCGGAGCACTGCTTCCACTGACGCTGCCATGCAACGAGCGGAATCCTCCGGGTGCTAGTCGCACACACCGTCCATGTCCTGCGTGCAACGCTGAAGGACCGGCGCGGCGCCGGCCCCATCGGCCTCGTCCCGACCATGGGCAACCTGCACGCCGGGCACCTGACGCTCGTGACCGCCGGCGCCGAGACGTGTCATACCACCGTCGCCTCCATCTTCGTCAATCCCCTGCAATTCGGCGCCGGGGAGGATCTCGAAGACTACCCGCGCACCTTCGAGGCGGACGCGGAACAACTCGCGGCCGCCGGCGTCGACATCCTGTTCGCTCCGACCGTCGACGAGGTCTACCCGGGGGGCCGCGACGACACGGTGGTCGTCACCGTGCCGGCACTGTCCCGGATCCTCTGCGGAGAGAACCGCCCCGGACACTTCGACGGAGTCGCCACGGTGGTGGCCAAGCTCCTGAACATGGTCGGTCCGGACCGCGCGTACTTCGGCGAGAAGGACTGGCAGCAACTCATGCTCATCGAGACGATGGTGCAGGGCCTCGACCTGCCGGTGGTGATCGTCGGCGTGCCCACCGTGCGCGCGCCCGACGGCCTGGCCCTCTCGAGTCGCAACCAGTACCTGTCGACAGCCGAGCGGGAAGTCGCCCCGCTCCTGCACCGGACCTTGATCGATCTGCGCGAGTCGATCGCGAGCGGCGAGCGGGACTTCGATGCCCTGGAAGAGCGGGGACGGGGGCGGCTGTCGGCGGCAGGCTTCGATGTGGACTACGTCGCGGTGCGGGATGCCCGGACGCTCGAGGCCCCCCGGAACGCGGCGTGCGCGTTGCGCATCCTGGCGGCCGCGAGGCTCGGACCCGCGCGCCTGATCGACAACCTGGGCGTAGACGAAGCGTGAGCGTTCGCCCCGACCTGCGCGAATCCTGGCAGCGTCTCGGCGCCCTCGCGACCGAGACCGTGCAGACGCACCTGCGCGACCTCGCCGGCGCACCCGACCGGTTCGCATCCATGAGTCTTCGGGTCGGACCGCTGCTGGTCGACTTCTCCAAACAGCGGACCAGCGGCGAGGTCGTGTCCGCGCTGGCGGCCCTGGCACGGGACTGCGGACTGCCCGAGGCGATCGATTGGATGTTCGAGGGGGCCAACGTCAACCCGACCGAAGGCCGCGCGGCCCTGCATACGGCGCTCCGCGCGCCGCTCGGCGAACGACCTCCCGGCGTCGCCGCCATCATCGAGGAGACCCGCAAGCGCACGCTCGACATCGCCGAGCGCGTACGCCACGGGCAATGGCGGGGAATTTCCGGCAAACCGATACGCAACGTCGTGCACATCGGCATCGGCGGTTCACACCTCGGGCCGGAACTGGCCGTCGCAGCATTGCGCGCTCCGCAGGCCAGACAGATCGATGTCCGCTTCCTCGCAAACATCGACGGTGCGGCCGCGGTCGACACGTTCGCGGACCTGGATCCGGAAGAGACACTGGTCATCGTGGTCTCCAAGTCGTTCGACACGCTGGAAACGCTGGCCAATGCCCGTTATGCCCGCAGTTGGCTGCTCGAACGCACGGGCAGGACAGAGGCCGTCGAGCGGCACTGCATCGCCGTGACCGCGAACATCGAGGCGGCCCGTGCATTCGGTATCCCGGCCGAGCACTGCCTGCCCACGTGGGATTGGGTCGGGGGACGTTATTCACTCTGGTCGTCGGTGGGTCTGTCCGTCGCACTGGCACTCGGGGCTCGGAGCTTCGAACGGCTCCTCGAAGGCGCCGCCAGGATGGATCGGCACTTCCGAAGCGCGCGTGTCGAAAGGAACGCGCCCGTTCTGCTGGCGTTGCTCGGCATCTGGAACAGCAACTTTCTCGGCGCCTCGACACACGCGATCCTGCCCTACGACCGACGCCTCGCCGGACTCCCGGGCTACCTGCAGCAACTGGAGATGGAGAGCAACGGCAAGTCGGTACGCATCGACGGCGACCGGTCGGATGCGCACACCGCGCCCGTGGTCTGGGGCGGCGAGGAGACCAACGGTCAGCATGCCTTCCACCAGCTGTTGCACCAGGGCACGCGCGCGTTCAGCGCCGACTTCGTCACCGTTGCCAAGCCCGGCCACGACCTTTCCGAACACCACCGCTGGCTGCTTGCGAACTCCCTGGGGCAAAGCCACGCCATGCTGCGCGGGCGCCCGGCGACCGAGGATGCCGGCGACCCGCTCGCCGCGCACCGCGCCTTGCCCGGCAACAGAGCGACGACCACGATCCTGCTCGACGCCCTGACGCCCGAGAGCCTCGGCGCGTTGCTCGCCCTGTATGAACACAAGGTCTTCTGCCAGGCCACCGTATGGGGCATCAACCCGTTCGACCAATGGGGGGTGGAGTTCGGCAAGGAGCTTGCCAACGACCTGTTCACCGCCCTGGACGGCGGCGCGCTGACCGGTTTCGATTCCTCGACCGCCGGACTCCTCGAGGAGCTGCGCAAGGCCTGACCGATGGCGCGCGCGTCAGGCGGCACACCCACGACGCGTTGACCCACGACGCGTTGGAGTTGCCGCGCAACTCCGTTTCGGCAAAGCTATTTGCCTCAAGTTCCCGGCGACCACTGCACGAGGCACGCACATGGCGATCGTCTACCCCGTCCCGGAGTCCCTGCAGGGCCGAGCGCACCTCGACAGGACTGCCTACGAGGATCTCTATCGTCGATCGATAGAGGACCCCGACGCATTCTGGGCGGGAGAGGCCCGCAAGCGGCTCGACTGGCTGTCGGGATGGAGCGTCGTGTCGGAATGGGACTTCCCGCGCGGCAACGTGGCGTGGTTCAAGGGGGCGACCCTGAACGCGTGCAGCAACTGCATCGACCGCCATCTGCCGACGCGGGCCGACCAGCCGGCGATCGTGTGGGAGGGAGACGACCCGGCCGAGGACCTGACCATCACGTACCGCGACCTGCACGAAGCCGTGTGCCGGCTCGCCAACGCCCTCAGAAGCGATGGCGTCCGCAAGGGCGACCGGGTATGCATCTACATGCCCATGATTCCCGAGGCCGCCTACGCCATGCTGGCGTGCGCCCGGATCGGCGCGACGCACTCCGTGGTGTTCGGCGGCTTCTCCCCGCAGTCGCTCAAGGACCGCATTCTCGACTCCGACTGCCGCATCGTCATCACCGCCGACGAGGGCCTGCGCGGCGGCCAGAGGATTCCGCTCAAGGACAACACCGACCGGGCGCTCGCTAACTGTCCGAACGTCCGCACGGTGCTCGTCGTGCGGCGTACCGGTGGCAAGATCGCGTGGACGGAGGGGCGTGACGTCTGGTACCACGACGCGGTTGCCGACCAGCCGACGACGTGCGAACCCGAACCGATGGATACGGAAGATCCGCTATTCATCCTCTATACGTCCGGCAGCACGGGCAAGCCCAAGGGTGTCCAGCACAGTACGGGCGGTTACCTGTTGCACGCGGCGATCAGCCACGAGCTGATCTTCGACTACCACGACGGCGACATCTACTGGTGCACGGCCGACGTGGGCTGGATCACCGGCCACTCGTATATCGTCTACGGTCCGCTCGCCAACGGCGCCACCACGCTCATGTTCGAGGGCGTGCCCAC
The DNA here is from genome assembly GCA_965248075.1 of Candidatus Azotimanducaceae bacterium. Lineage (GTDB taxonomy): Bacteria > Pseudomonadota > Gammaproteobacteria > Pseudomonadales > Azotimanducaceae > VXNE01. The sequence goes on from CBDFIL010000003.1 coordinate 1,000,766, forward strand.
CTGGCCGGACGCCTCGCGGGCCTGGCAGATCGTCGACAAGCACGGCGTCAGCATCTTCTACACGGCACCGACCGCCATCCGTCAGCTCATGGGCCAGGGAGACGAGTATGTGCAGTCGACCTCCCGCGCGACGCTGCGGCTGCTCGGCAGCGTCGGCGAACCGATCAATCCCGAGGCGTGGGAGTGGTACCACGAGGTGGTCGGAGAACGGCGCTGCCCGATCGTCGACACCTGGTGGCAGACGGAGACCGGCGGCATCATGATCTCGCCGCTCCCGGGCGCCACCGACCTGAAGCCCGGTTCGGTCACGCTGCCTTTCCTGGGCGTGCAACCGGCCCTGCTGGACGCCGACGGACGGATCATCGAGGAGACCGAGGCGTCCGGCAGTCTCGTCATGACGGCATCCTGGCCCGGCCAGATCCGTACCGTGTACGGCGACCACCAGCGGGTCATCGACACCTACTACGCCGCCTGCCCCGGCTTTTATCTCACCGGTGACGCCGCCCGGCGGGACGCCGACGGCTACTACTGGATTACCGGACGCACCGACGACGTCATGAACGTCTCCGGCCACCGGCTCGGCACCGCCGAGGTCGAGTCGGCCCTGGTGGAACACGAAGCGGTCGCCGAAGCGGCGGTCGTCGGCTTTCCCCACGAGATCAAGGGTGAGGGCATCTACGCCTACGTCACCCTGATGGCCCATGCGGACGGGGATCCCGAATCATTGCGCGGGGAGCTGATTCAACTCGTGCGCTCGGAGATCGGCCCGTTCGCGCGCCCGGACGTGATCCAGTTCGCGCCGGGACTGCCGAAGACGCGCTCGGGCAAGATCATGCGACGCATCCTGCGCAAGATCGCCGGCAGTCAGCTCGACGACCTCGGCGACACGACCACGCTCGCCGACCCGTCCGTGATCGACGATCTCGTGGCCAATCGCGCTGGGGCGAACGCGACCTGACGCGGCCCGTCCTCCCGACGCGGCGTAGGGGACGGGATTGTCCCGTCCCGTCGTCAAGGGCTTGCACAGCGTCAAGACGGGCGACCACAAGGGTCGCCCCTACAACGTCCCGTCGTCACGGGCTTGCACAGGATCGCCACGGGCGATGTAGGGGACGGGCTTGTCCCGTCCCGTCGTCCAACGCTTGCACAGCGTCAGGACGGGCGACGACAAGCGTCGCCCCTACAAGGATCGAGACGGGCGACCACAAGGGTCGCCCCTACAGTCCCGTGCCGAATCAGCGCCTGCGGTTACGCAGAGGCGGCGTAGTTCGGGACTTCCTTGATCGAGAGCTTGATCCGGCCGCGCTGGTCGACATCGAGGACGACCACGTCCACGTCCTGACCCTCTTCGAGGTAGTCCGTCACCTTCTCGACGCGCTCCTTGGCGACCTCGGAGATGTGCAGCAGGCCGTCCTTGCCCGGCAGGATGTTCACGAACGCGCCGTAATCGACGATCCGCGCCACCTTGCCGTTGTAGATGCGGCCGACCTCGGCCTCCGCCGTGATCTCCTCGATGCGGGCCACTGCCGCGTCCTTCGAAGCCTGGTCCTCCCCGTAGATACGGACGGTGCCGTCGTCCTCGACGTCCACCTCCGCGCCGGTCTCGTCGACGATCGAGCGGATCATGGCGCCGCCCTTGCCGATGATGTCCCGGATCTTGTCCGGATGAACCTTGAGTATGACCAGTGACGGCGCGTTGTCCGCGAGGCTCGCCCTGGGTACCGCGATGACCTGGTTCATCTCGCCAAGGATGTGCATGCGCGCCCCGAGAGCCTGGCCAAGCGCAACCTCCATGATCTCTTCGGTGATGCCGTCGATCTTGATGTCCATCTGCAGGGCCGTGATGCCGTCAGCCGTGCCGGCGACCTTGAAATCCATGTCGCCGAGATGGTCCTCGTCCCCGAGGATGTCCGTCAGCACCGCAAAGCGATCACCGTCCTTGACCAGGCCCATGGCCACACCGGCCACGGCGGCGCGTATCGGCACGCCGGCATCCATCAGTGCCAGCGACGCACCGCACACACTCGCCATGGAACTCGATCCATTGCTTTCCGTGATCTCCGAGACCACCCGCAGTGTGTAGGGAAAGGTCTCCGGGTCCGGCAACAGGGCGGCGACGCCCCGCCGGGCCAGTCGCCCGTGTCCGATCTCCCTGCGTTTCGGCCCTCCCAGGAATGCCGTCTCGCCCACGCTGTACGGCGGGAAGTTGTAGTGCAGCATGAACTGGTCCTTGTAGGTCCCATGCAGGGTCTCCATCAGCGCTGCGTCGCGCAGGGTCCCGAGCGTCGCCGTCACGATGGCCTGGGTCTCGCCTCGCGTGAACATGGCGGAGCCATGGGTCCTCGGCAGCAGCCCGACGTCGACCGTGATCGGACGTACCGTGGTCTGGTCCCTGCCGTCGATGCGCGGTTCCCCCTCGATGACGCGGTTGCGCACGATGCCCTTTTCCAGTCGCGCGAACTCTTCGCGCACGGCCGATGCGTCGTCGTCACCCGTGACAATCTCCGCTACCGCCTGGTCACGCAACGCACCTACCTGGCTCTGCCGAACCTGCTTGTCGGTGACCCGGTAGGCCTCGCCGAGCGCCTCGCCCACGCAGTCCTCCACGCGCTGCGCCAGTGCCGTGTTGGGCGCGGGAGGCTGCCAGTCCCACTTCGGCTTGCCGGTCTCCGCAGTCAATTCCTCGATGGCCTGGATGGCGACCTGCATCTCCTGTTGGGCGAAGAGCACGCCACCGAGCATCTGGTCCTCGGACAGTTCGTCCGCCTCGGATTCCACCATCAGGACCGCCGCAGCGGTCCCGGCGACGACCATGTTGAGCGCCGACGTCGCAAGCGATTCGACGCCCGGATTCAGCACATAGGCGCCTTCGATGTAACCCACGCGCGCCGCCCCGATCGGGCCGCCGAACGGCGCGCCGGAAAGGGAGAGCGCGGCCGAGGCGCCGATCATGGCAACGATATCGGGGTCCATGTCCCGCTCGACGGACATCACCGTGCAGATCAACTGCACTTCGTTCATGAAGCCCTTGGGGAACAGGGGTCGGATGGGGCGGTCGATGAGACGACAGGTCAGCGTCTCCTTTTCCGTCGGGCGCCCCTCGCGGCGCGGGAAGCCGCCCGGGATCTTGCCGATGGCATACATCTTTTCCTCGTAGTTGACGGTCAGGGGAAAGAACCCCTGATCCGGGCGTGGCTCGGCGACCACGACGGCGGTGCACAGCACCACCGTGTCGCCCATCGATGCCAACACACTGCCGGTCGCCTGCCTGGCTACCCGGTTCGCTTCCAGGACGACCGTATGGTCGCCGTACCGAAATTCCTTTCTGACTGAATTCAACGTCTTCTCCTGTTGCGGAGGTACCCGCTACGGTTGTTCCGAACAGCCTGCGCCGCGCCCTCGCGCGGCGGTGTTCGCGTTCCCGCGGCGGCTCCGCTTTGCCAATGTGCTATCAGCGTCTCAAACCGAGTCGCTGAATCAATGCCGTGTACCGGCCATTGTCCTTGCTGCGCAGGTAGTCGAGCAGCTTGCGCCGCTGGCCCACCATGCGAATGAGGCCACGGCGCGAGTGATGATCCTTGCCATGGTCCCGAAAATGCTCCTGCAGCGAGTTGATGTTGTGCGTCAGGAGCGCCACCTGTACCTCGGGCGAGCCCGTGTCGTTCTCGCTTCGCCGATGTTCCTCGACGATCGTCTTCTTTGTGTCGGCCGTCAGCGCCATGTCCTGTGTCTCCGTCTCCAATCGCTGTGCCTGCATTGTCCAGCAGGCCCTTGCATGTCCGTTACCGGTCGGGAATCAAACGCCTGGGCGCGACCCGTCCATCGTCGAGAATCTCCCCGACGCCGAGAAAGCGTCGTCGCGGCGACTGTTCCTCGCCGTGGCCTGGCCGCGGAAGGGGTTCGGGCACCGTTTCATGGGCCGCAGCCGCTTCTTCGGCCACAGGCGTTTCTTCGGCCACAGGCGTTTCTTCGGCCACAGGCGCTTCCATGCACGGTGCATGGCGTTCGGGCGTGCTGGCCGAGGCGCAATTTTCCCACAAGCGGACCCAGCCGGTCGTGGGCGCGTGGGGCACGATCACCGGTTGGCCCTGTCGCAGGTAGTACGCGGTATGGTCGGTCAGGACGACCGCCGGCAATTGTCGTACCGCGCTCGATATCGGCTGCAGCAAGCTGTCGATACGCCGCGCCGCATCCGCCTCCCGGAGCGCCTCGAAGGTCACCAGATCGTCCTCGTCAAACGGTCCCGCCATGGTGCGGCGCAGTTGGGTCACATGCGCGCCGCAGCCGAGCGCCTCGCCGAGTTCATGCACGATGGACCGGACATACGTGCCCTTGCTGCAGTGCACCGCGAGTGTCAGCACATCGTTGTCCAACGCGACGATCTCGTTGGAAAATACCGTGATCGGTCGCGCCTTGCGCTCGACTTCGATACCCTGGCGCGCCAGCTTGTAGAGCGGCTGGCCCTGGTGCTTGATGGCCGAGAACATCGAAGGGACCTGCTCTATGTCCCCGCGGAAGGCATCGAGCGCGTTCTCCACGGCGCGGGGCGTGACCCGGCCCACGGGACGCTCCTCGAGGATCTTGCCATCGGCGTCGCCGCTGTCGGTGCTGACACCCAGCGCGACCTGTGCGACATACTTCTTGTCCGAGTCCAGCAGGAACTGCGAGAAACGCGTGGCCGCCCCGAAACAGAGCGGCAGCACACCGGTCGCAAGGGGATCCAGGGCGCCGGTGTGCCCCACCTTGCGTGCGTGGAAGAGCCGCTTCGCCGCCTGTACCGCTGCGTTGGAACTCATGCCCTTCGGCTTGTCCAACACGACGACGCCCGAGATGTCGCGGCCCTGGGCGGCCCTTCTGCGTGCCATCAGTCGCCGTCCCGCCCCGGCATCCGGTCGCGTGCGACCGCATGGTCGATGAGTGCTTCCAGGCGCGGGCCCGACTCGATGAGGTCGTCGTAGTAGAAGCGCAGGCGGGGGGTCGTTCGCAGGTTGTGCCGGCGCGCGATCTTCGAACGCAGGAAGCCGGCGGCGTGCTCGAGGCCAGCGACCAGTTCGGCCCGCTCGGCTTGCGTGCCGGCCGAGAGGGAACTGACGTAGACGTCCGCGCAACTCATGTCCCGGTTTACGCGTACCTCGGTCACGCTCGTCATCCCGATCCGGGGATCGCGCATGTCGCTGACCAGGATGCGCGAGAGTTCGTCGCGGATGAAGTCGCCCAACCGCAGATCGCGTTCGCTGTCTCGCACCCGGACGGCCATCTATAGTGCCCGCGCCACTTCCCTGGACTCGAACACCTCGATCCGGTCGCCGGCGCGCACGTCGTTGTAGTTGCGCACGCCGATGCCGCACTCGAGGCCGTTGCGTACTGCGCCCACGTCGTCCTTGAAACGGCGCAGGGACTCGAGCTCGCCCTCGAAGATGACCACGTTCTCCCGCAGGACCCGGATCCTCTTGTTGCGCGCCACCGTACCGTCGACCACCATGCATCCGGCGACCTGGCCGAACCGCGGCGAACGGAACACGTCCCGTACCTCTGCGGTGCCGACGATTTCCTCGCGAATCTCCGGAGCCAGCATGTCCTGCAGGATCATCCTGACGTCATCGAGCAGCTCGTAGATGACGCTGTAGTAGCGCAGGTCGATTTCTTCGCGCTCGATGATGGTCTTGGCCCGGCTGTCCGCGCGCACGTTGAAGCCGAATATGGCCGCGCCATACGTCATGGCCAGCGTCGCATCGGACTCCGTGATGCCGCCGACGCCGGAGCCCAGCAGATTGACCGCCACCTCGTCGTTCCCGATGTCGGCGCAGGCCTGCGTGATCGCCTCCAGCGAACCGCGGACGTCCGCCTTGAGCACGAGCTTCAGCACGCGTTTCTCGCCCTGCCTGAGGTTGGCGAAGACGTTCTCGATCTTCGCCGCCTGCTGCTTCGCAAGGCGTTGCTCCTGGCTTCGGGTGCTACGAAACTCGGCCAGCTCGCGTGCACGCCGCTCATCGGCGACCACCGAGAAGTCGTCGCCGGCTTCCGGCGTGGCGTTCAACCCGAGCATCTCCACCGGCACGGATGGTCCGGCTTCGGCCACCTGTTCGCCGCGTTCGTTCAGCATCAGGCGTACCCGGCCAAAACGTTCGCCCGCGATGACGATATCGCCGCGGCGCAGGGTTCCGTTCTGAACCAGCAGGGTGGTGACCGGACCGCGCCCCTTGTCGAGACGCGACTCCACGACGCTGCCGCGTCCGGGCGCGTCCCGGGCCGCGCGCAGTTCCAGAAGCTCCGCCTGCAGGTTGATGCCTTCCAGCAGCTGGCCGATTCCCTGGCCCGTCTCGGCGGACACCTCGATGAACTGCGTGTCGCCGCCGAGCTCCTCGGGAATCACCTCGAGGGCGGTGAGTTCGTTCCTGATGCGTGCCGGGTCCGCCCCTTCGAGGTCCATCTTGTTGATCGCGACGATGATCGGGACGCCGGCGGCCTTGGCATGTTGCACCGCCTCTTCCGTCTGGGGCATGACGCCGTCCTCGGCGGCCACGACCAGCACGACGATGTCGGTCGACCTCGCCCCGCGGGCGCGCATGGAGGTGAACGCTGCGTGACCCGGCGTGTCGAGGAAACTGACATCGCCATGCTCGGTCGCCACACGGTAGGCGCCGATGTGCTGGGTGATGCCGCCAGCCTCGCCGGCGACGACGCGGGTGTTGCGGATGTAGTCGAGCAGCGATGTCTTGCCATGGTCCACATGCCCCATGACGGTGACCACCGGCGAGCGTGGCTCCATGTGGCCCTCGAACCTGAGGGATTCCTCGTGCTCGTGTTCGAGTTCGTCCGCCACGACCAGCTTGACCTTGTGGCCCATTTCTTCGACCAGAAGCGACGCCGTGTCCTGGTCGAGCACCTGGTTGATGGTGGCCATCACGCCGAGGTCCATGAGGGCCTTGATCACTTCGCCGGCCTTGACACTCATGCGTCGCGCCAGCTCGGCGACCTGGATCGCCTCACTCAGCTCGACCTCGCGCTGAATGGCGTCCTGGGGCCGTTCGAATTCGCCGCCGCGCGTCTCGACGGACATGCGGGCGGACGCGCGGCGGCGCACACGTTGCGAGTCGCGCTTCATCGACAGTTCGCGGCGACGGCGCGCGCCGAACTCGTGGTCCTTCCCGCGTTCCCGCTCCTTGGTGCGATCCTTGGTCCGTTTGCCGCCGCGCTCCTGCGCCTGGACCTCGGCCTGCGCGCGGGCGGCGGCTTCCGTAATGGACTGCTCCGGCGCCTTGACCTGCTCGGCCCCCCGCTGCTCCTCGGCCTGTTTCCTGGCCTCTTCCTCGCGACGCTTGGTTTCTTCTTCTTCCTCGCGGGCCCGTTCCCGCTCGCGTTGTTCCTCGGCCTTCTGCGCGGCCTCGCGCCGCACGTCCTCTTCGGCTGTCTTGCGCGCGAGCTCCTGCTGGCGGATCCGCTCGGCCTCGGCCTCCAACTGGCTCGAGACCGCCGGGACGGCCGCCACGTCCGGTACCCCGGCATCCGGGGCGACCGGCGTAGCCTTGACATAGGTTCGGCGCCGCTTGCTCTGCACCTGGACGGTGCGTCCGCCCCGGCCCTGCCCCATCTTCAGGGTCGAGACCGACGTGCGCCTTAACGTGATACGGCTCGGGGCGGCCCCGGCCGCGCCCCGGCGGCGCTTCAGGAAGGTCAGGAAGACCTCCTTCTGCTCGTCCGTGACCGACTCGTCCACCTGCTGCTGCGGAAGGCCTGCCTCGTGCATCTGTTGCAGCAGGCGGTCGGGCGGCGCCCCGACGGTCTCCGCAAGCTGCTTGACCGTTACGTCGCTCATGCGGCGTCAGTTCCCTCTCCGTGCATCATCGTCCGCCGTCAGGCCCCCGGTCCCGTCGCTGCCACCTCGGCCCCCGACGCGGGCGTCTCGTCCTCGTCCTCGAACCACGGTGCCCGGGCGGTCATGATCAGTGCGCTGGCGCGCTCTTCGCCAATGCTCGCTTCGATATCCAGGAGATCCGGCGTGGCGAGTTCGGCCAGGTCTTCCATGGTGACGATGGCGTTGGCGGCCAGCGTGTAGGCGAGGTCGCGGTCCATGCCCTCCATGTTCAGGAGGTCGGGCGCCGGCTCGCCTTCGGCCAGCAGGCCCTCGGACGCGATGGCCTTTGTCAACAGGACATCCTTGGCCCGCTGCCGCAGTTCCTCCACGATCTCCTCGTCAAAGCCGTCGATCGCGCGCAGCTCCTCGATGGGAACGTAGGCCACCTCCTCGACACTCGTGAAACCCTCTTCCGCGAGTACCGCCGCCACGTTCTCGTCGACGGACAGCGACTCCATGAACTCCTCCATGTAGGAGAGCGCCTCCTCCTCCTGCTGCTGGGCGGCATCCTCCTCCGTCATGATGTTGAGTTCCCAGCCCGTAAGCTGGCTGGCGAGCCGCACGTTCTCGCCCTTCTGGCCGATCGCCTGCGCGAGGTTGTCCTCGGCGACCGCGATGTCCATGGTGTGCGTATCCTCGTCGAGCACGATCGCCGCCACCTCCGCCGGCTGCATGGCGTTGATGGCCAACTGCGCCGGGTTCTCGTTCCACGGCACGATGTCCACGCGCTCGCCGGCCAGCTCTCCGGAGACCGCCTGCACGCGCGAACCGCGCATGCCCACGCAGGCTCCAACGGGGTCTATCCGCCCGTCGTTCGTATAGACGGCGATCTTGGCCCGCGATCCCGGGTTGCGCGCGGCTGCGCGTATCTCGATCACGTCCTCGGCGATTTCGGGCACTTCCACCTTGAAGAGCTCGATCAGCATATCCGGGCTGGTGCGGGTGAGGATGAGTTGCGGACCCCGCGCCTCGGGTCGCACCTCCACCAGCAGCGCGCGCAGCCGGTCGCCCACCCGAAAGGTCTCGCGGGGGATCATGCTGCCGCGCATCAGGATGGCCTCCGCGTTGCTGCCGAGATCGACGATCACGGCTTCACGCGTCACCTTCTTGACGGTCCCGCCCACGAGTTCGCTCACGCGCGGGAGGTATTTTTCGAGCACCTGGGCCCGTTCCGCCTCGCGGACTTTCTGGGTCAGCACCTGTCGCGCGGCCTGGGCAGCGATGCGGCCGAATTCGACGGACCCCACCGCGGTCTCGTGGAAGTCGCCGATGGCCAGGGACAGATCCCGCTCCTGCACTTCCTCGGGCGTCAGCTCCGCATCGGGATTGGCGCTCTCTCCTTCCTCGAACTCACGCTCCGGGTCGATCACCTCCCAGCGCCGAAACGTCTCGAAGTTCCCGCTTTCCCGGTCGATCGCCACCCGGAACTCCGCGTCCTCCTGGTACCGCTTCTTCGTCGCGGTGGCCAGTGCCAACTCCAGCGCATCGAAGATCACATCCTTCGAAACGCCCTTCTCGTGCGAAAGCGACTCGACGACAACGAGGATTTCCTTGCTCATGGACTCACCCATCCGAATCGCTAGTCAAGCCGCGGCACCAACCGCGTGCGCCGAATCTGTTCTGTCGGGACCGTGACGGCGGCATCCTCCGCTTCGATGACCACTTCGCTCTCGGATGCCGCGACCAGCCGCCCCACGACCTTGCGCAGGCCCTCCAACGGGAACTTCAGACGCACATCGACGTCCGCGCCGAGATAGGTGAAGTACTGTTCCGGCTTGAACAGCACGCGATCGAGTCCCGGCGAGGACACCTCGAGGGTGTAGTCGTGGCGAATCGGTTCCTCCACGTCCAGGACTCCGCTCAACTGGTGGCTCACGCGCTCGCAGTCCTCTACCGTCACGCCATCCGGCGCGTCGATGTAAATCCGCAACATCGCCTGACGACCCGCGGGGAAGTACTCGACGCCCCACATTTCGCAGCCGAGTCCCTGTACGGTCGGAGCAAGCAGTTGCTCAAGTTGCCGTTCTCTCCTGTTCACTCGGTCGTACCGCGACCTTCTTCCGGCACATACAAAAAATGGGCGAAGCCGCCCATTTCCATCGCTTCCGTCGACGACACCGGTACGCCGACGGTCGGGCAAGCCCATCGTCCACTGACGCGGCACCTGCGGCCCGGCCGGGGAGTGCGAGGGGCTTGTCCCTCGCAAACCAAAAGCGGCCGGCCTACCCGATGTTGTCAAAAGGCCCCAACCAGGGGCCTTTTCCATCTTTGGTAGCGGGGGCAGGATTTGAACCCACGACCTTCGGGTTATGAGCCCGACGAGCTACCAGACTGCTCCACCCCGCATCAGCAAGGGCGGAATTATAGCCCACAAATCGGTTAGGGCAAGGCGTGGCGAGGGCGCTATCGGGCCCGGTTCGCCAACATGGAACATGTCAGGTGTTTGGTGCCGAAGAGAGGACTCGAACCTCCACGGGCGTCAGCCCACTACCCCCTCAAGGTAGCGTGTCTACCAATTTCACCACTTCGGCGTATGCGGCTTGACACCCCGCGTGCGATCCGGATGCACCGGGTCACACGTCGGGGATGTCGGAATCTACCGGTTCCTGCTCCCCTGTCAACTCCGGCATGTCCGGCTCCCCGGTGTCGGCCGGTACCTCGAACACGTCCAATGCCGCGGGCGCCGAGGGGATGCCGACGCCCCGCATGCCCGCGGCGTGCTCGTTCGCGGTATAGGCCAGGCCGAAGGTGATCATGAAGAAGCCGATGGAGAGCCAGGTCGTCAGCTTCATCAGGAACGACGCTCCGCCGGCCGCGCCGAACACCGTGTTCGAACCCCCGGAACCGAACGCGGCGCCGATGTCCGCGCCCTTGCCCTGCTGGACAAGGATGAGCGCGGCGAGTGCTATCGCGTCCGCTACCAGGAGAATCAGCAGTACCGTTTCCAGCGTTCCCATTTTTTCCGTGCCCTTACTCCGTGCCCTTCTGCGTGCCTTTCTTCCCTCGTAGCGTCGCGTTGACGATCGTGCCGAACGCTACCGGGTCCAGCGCGGCGCCTCCCACGAGGCCGCCGTCGATGTCATCCTCTTCGAACAGCCCCGCGACATTCTCCGGCTTGACGCTGCCACCGTAGAGAATGCGCGCAGACGGGTCCTGCAGGGCCCCGCGTATGACCGCATGCATCGCCTGCGCCTGCGCCGGCGTCGCGGTTTCACCCGTGCCGATCGCCCAGACCGGCTCGTAGGCGATCACGGCGCCCGCCGCAGACACCGTGTCGAACACGGCACCGAGCTGGCCGAGCACTACCGCCTCCTCCCGTCCGGCGCGCCTCTCATCAAGCGTCTCTCCCACGCACAGTATCGGTACCAGGCCCGCGCGCAGCGCGGCTGCATATTTGCCCGCGACCGTGCGGTCGTCCTCACCGAACAGTCGGCGGCGCTCCGAGTGTCCGACGATCGCATGACTCCCGCCCATCTCCGCGGCCATCTCGGCCGCCACTTCGCCGGTATACGCCCCATCCGTCTGCGCATGGACGTCCTGTATGCCTACCCGGACGCCCGACAACCGAGCCACCGCATAGCCGAGGTACACCGCCGGTGGAAATACGACGGTCTCCACTTCGGCCGCGAACTCCAACGCGGCGAACGCGTCGATCAAGGCGCGCGAACCATGCATCTTCCAGTTTCCGGCGACGATCGGTCGGCGCATGTCCTTCCCGCCCGCGGCGACGACAGCCGCGCAATGGTCCCGCGGCGGCGACAGCCGCGCAATGGTATAGCCGTACGGATCAGTTGCAAGCCTCGCTCACCCGGCCGGCCGTCGCGCGAGTGCAAACCCGGCGTCTGGCCCGCATTTCTCACCAGGCCGCTTGTCGGCGTCAAAAGGCTTTTGGGTTTCAAGAAGTTGACCGCGATTGCCGATGATCGTGCCGAGTACGGACTGCGCTGGCCGCGCCCTCGCGGGTCTTTTGGCCCCGTGCGCGCACGTGCTCCCTCAACCGTAGTCCCCGCTATGCTTTCGGTCCCGAGCACGCGCACAGGGCCAAAATCCTCCGCGATCATCACGGCCCCTGGTGAGAAATGCGGGCTGGCGCGGCGTGCACGACAAGGGCGCTACCGTGCGCCGGGCACGGCACGATGTCACGGCACGGCGCTACCGGCTCCGTCCGCGGGCTGTCCCGAAGCCCGGACTACCTCGGCCAGGGCATTCGCGTGCCCCGAGACGATTTCCGGATCCTCGCCTTCCACCATGACCCGGACCACGGGCTCCGTTCCGGATGGTCGGACCACCACCCGGCCGCGTCCGTCGAGCTGAGACTCGATGTCACCGCGCGCCTTGGCCACCTCGGTACAAGCGGTCACGGCGTCGGGATCCTTCGCCGCCACGCTCACCATCGACTGCGGATACTTCTTCAGACCCGCCTTGAGATCCGCAAGTGGCTTGCCCGTCTCCACCATCGGCACCAGAGCCTGCAACGCGGAGACGATGCCATCTCCGGTCGTGGTGAGATTCGAGCAGACGATGTGGCCCGAGGACTCCCCGCCGAGCGGCCAGTTTCGGTCGCGCATCGCCTCCAGTACATGTCGGTCGCCCACATCCGCGCGGACGAATGGAATGCGCGCTCGCCGCAGCGCGAGCTCGAGGCCGAGGTTCGTCATGATCGTGCCGACGACACCGCCGCTCAGCCGCCCCGTCCGCGCCGAGTGGCTCGCGATGATGTAGAGCAGATCATCGCCGTCGACGATCTCGCCGTTGCCATCGGCCATGATGACCCGGTCGCCATCCCCGTCGAGCGCGATCCCGACATCCGCGCCCTCGGAGACGACCTTCTCGGCCATGGCCTCCGGATGTGTGGAACCGCATCCCTCGTTGATGTTGATGCCGTTCGGCTCCGCACCGATGACCGTCACGTCCGCGCCGAGTTCGGAAAAGACCCGTGGCGCGACGGCATAAGTAGAGCCGTGCGCACAGTCGACCACCACCTTCAGGCCGCGCAGCCGGAAGCGCCGATCCACCGTGCCCTTGCAGAACTCGATGTACCGTCCCCGGGCATCTTCGAGGCGTTCCACCTTGCCGAGTTCGCTCGATCGGACGGTATTCAGGGGGGCCTCCATCTGCTGCTCGATGGCCAACTCCATCTCGTCGGGCAACTTGTTGCCGCCCGAGTCGAAAAACTTGATGCCGTTGTCGTCGTAGCGGTTGTGGGACGCGCTGATGACGATGCCGGCGTCGGCCCGGAACGTCCGGGTCAGGTATGCGACCGCCGGCGTGGGAATCGGCGTCAGCAACCGGACGTCGACCCCGGCGGAAACCAGGCCGGCTTCCAACACGGACTCGATCATGTAGCCGGAGATGCGCGTGTCCTTGCCGATCAGCACCAGCCTCGAGCCGTCCGACGCGAACACCTTGCCGACCGCCCAGCCGAGCCGCAGACAGAACTCCGCGGTGATCGGGTGCTCGCCGACCCGGCCCCGGATGCCGTCCGTTCCGAAGTACTTCCGGCCGTTGTTGTTCATCGACTTGTCTCCCGCTACTACGGACATGGCGCGGCTTCCTCCGCGACCCCCGCGACGGCGCTCGCGATCTTCAGCGCATCGACCGTCTCGTCCACGTCATGGGCCCGCACCATTGCGGCCCCATACATCACCGCAAGGACCGCCGCCGCAATACTACCGGCCAGACGCCCATCGGTGGATTTGCCCGTGAGGTGTCCCAGGGTGCTCTTGCGCGACATCCCCACCAGGATCGGCAAGCCCTCCGGAGAGAGGGCGGCGAGATTACGCAGCAGGACCAGATTGTGCGCCACCGTCTTGCCAAAACCGATGCCCGGGTCGAGAAGCATACTCCGATCCCCGACGCCCGCTGCGCGGCAGGCCGCGACACGCGCCGCAAGGAAGGACGCCACCTCGCGGACGACATCGGTGTAGGTCGGCGCACGCTGCATGGTCCGCGGCCGGCCCCGCATGTGCATGAGGCAGACCGCCACCCGCGAACGGGCGATCACGTCGAGCATGCCCTCGCCGCGCGCGGCCCGCACGTCGTTGACCATGCCGGCCCCCGAGCGGATCGCCGCCGCCGCGACCGCCGCCTTGCCGGTATCGATGCTCAGTACCGCACCCACGTTCCGCAGGGCCTCGACGACAGGAAGAACGCGGTCGATCTCCTCGGCGGCAGAGACCGGCGATGCCCCCGGCCGCGTGCTCTCACCACCGATATCCACCACGCTCGCCCCGGCATCGACCATGGCCGCACCGGCATCCGCCGCCGCCGCGGCATGGGCGAACCGACCTCCGTCCGAGAACGAGTCCGGAGTCACGTTGATGACGCCCATGACGTGTGGACGGGTGAGGTCGAGGGTGCGGGTCCCGCATACCAGTGCATGTGCACCTGCCCGCGGCAACCCGCCTCGGGCTTGCTCGGCTGGCATGCGGGGCGCGGGAGGGGTCAGGTCTCTTGCGCCGGATCGCCGATCGGATCGGGTTCCTCGCCATCGGCGTCCCTGGGCGCGGGTTGCTCCACGCGGGGCGCACGGGGCTTCGCACCGGCCATGATGTCGTCGATCTGGTCGGGCGCGAGGGTCTCGTAGTCCATCAGCGCCTGGGCCATGCTGTGCAGCTTGTCCCGATGCTCGTTCAGGATCGACCTGCCGCGCTCGTAGCACTGGTCGACGATGCGCCGCACTTCCGCGTCGATGGCCTCGGCCGTGGCGCCCGAGATGGGTTTCGCCTTCAGGCCGGCGGACATGCCGAGGAACACCTCGCCGTCGTCCTCGTCGTACATGATCGGGCCGAGTTGCTCGGACAACCCCCACTTCGTCACCATGTTGCGCGCGAGCAGCGTCGCCCGTTCGATGTCGTTCGCCGCCCCGGTGGTCACGCCGTCCTTGCCGTTCACCATCTCCTCGGCGATGCGCCCGCCGAACAGGCTCGTGATCTGGCTCAGGACGCTCTCGCGGCTCAGGCTGTAGCGGTCTTCTTCCGGGAGGAACATCGTCACGCCGAGCGCACGGCCCCGCGGCACGATCGTCACCTTGTAGAGCGCGTCGTGCTCGGGCAGCGAGCGGCCCACGATGGCGTGCCCCGCCTCGTGGTACGCGGTATTGCGCTTCTCCTTCTCGGACATGACCATGCTCCTGCGCTCGGCGCCCATCATGATCTTGTCCTTGGCCTTCTCGAACTCGTCCATCATGACGAGACGCTTGCCGCCCCGCGCCGCGAAGAGCGCCGCCTCGTTGACGATGTTCTCAAGGTCGGCACCGGAGAATCCCGGCGTGCCTCGCGCGATGATCTCCGCGTCCACGTCGTCCGCGAGCGGCACCCGGCGCATGTGCACCTTCAGGATCTGCGCCCGTCCGCGAATGTCGGGCAACGGCACGACCACCTGTCGGTCGAACCGTCCCGGGCGCAACAGCGCCTTGTCGAGCACATCCGGCCGGTTGGTCGCGGCGATGATGATGATGCCGGCGTTCGGCTCGAAGCCGTCCATCTCGACGAGCAACTGGTTGAGCGTCTGCTCGCGCTCGTCGTGACCGCCGCCGAGTCCCGCGCCCCGATGGCGGCCCACGGCGTCGATCTCGTCGATGAATACGATGCAGGGCGCCTGCTTCTTCGCCTGCTCGAACATGTCGCGCACGCGGGAGGCGCCGACGCCGACGAACATCTCGACGAAATCCGAACCCGAGATGGAGAAGAACGGCACCTTCGCCTCGCCGGCGATGGCCCTGGCCAGAAGCGTCTTGCCCGTGCCCGGAGACCCCACCATCAGGATGCCGCGTGGAATGCGTCCGCCGAGACGCTGGAACTTGCCGGGATCGCGCAGGAACTCGACGAGTTCGCTCACCTCTTCCTTGGCCTCGTCGACACCCGCGACATCCGCGAACGTCGTCTTGATCTGATCCTCGGAGAGGAGTCGCGCCTTGCTCTTCGCGAACGCCATCGGACCGCCCCGGCCACCGGCGCCGCCCTGCATCTGCCGCATGAAGAGCATGAATACCGCGATGATGATCAGGATGGGAAAGCTCGCGATCAACAACTGCGACCAGATGCTCGGCTCTTCTTCCTCCTGGCCCGTGATCGTGACGCCGTGGTTGTAGAGATCGTCAGCGAGTTTCGGATCCGACATCGGGGGACGGATTACCGTGAATTGGTCGCCGTTCTTTCTCGTGCCGAAAATCCGGGTGCGCTCCATGACCACGGCAGCGACCTGATCCAGGCGCACGTCCTGGAGGAACTCGGAGTAGCTGATCTCCGCCGGATCTTCCTTGCCGTTGAAGTTCTGGAACACCGTCAGCAACACGGCCGCGACGATCAACCAAAGAAGCAGGTTTTTTCCCATGTCATTCAAAAGCTTACCCTCAACCCGCGGGTCCGCTGGAACAGGTCATTCTACTCCATTACCCGCGATCGCGTAGACCTCTCGCGAGCCCTCCCGGGAGGCCCGCGGCTTGGCCAGCGTCACGCCGCCCAGACGTTCGCGCATGTCCGCCACGGCCGCCTCGAAGTCCGGGCCCTGGAACATCTTCACCAGCAGCCGGCCACCGTCGCCGAGCCACCGCTCGGCGAGACCCACCGCGCACTGCACCAGCTCGAGACTGGATGCCTGGTCGCGGAGCCTGTTACCACTCATATTGGGGGCCATGTCCGACAATACAACGTGGAACGGTCGGGCGCGCTGCTCCCCCACGGTCGCAAGGATGCTGGCCTGCACCGACGGGTCGCGTGCGTCGCCCACCACCGGGCGCACACCGGCTGGCGCGTGGCCCAGGGGCGCGAGGTCGCAGGCCACTACGAGTCGACAACGCGGCGCGAGGTACTCGGTCCATCCGCCCGGCGCCGCGCCGAGTTCGAGCACGGTCCGCCCGGAACCGGTCAGTCGGAAACGCGCGTCGAGCTGTTCGAGCTTGAAGTATGCGCGCGATACCGCGCGGCCCACGTAGGGGTCCCGACGTTGTCGCGCGAGCCACGCCCCACTGGACTTCGAGCGTCGGCTCACGGGTGGCCTCTACGCCGCTCCCGGCATATCGCGAGGAGAAATATCAACGCCGCACTTCCCTACAAGTGCTCGACGCGGTCGATGACGTATTCGCGCGTGCCGTTCGGCGACGACACCACCACGGCATCGTCCTCGGACTTGCCGATCATGGCCCGGGCGACGGGTGACATGATCGAGATCTTGCCGACGCCAAGGTCCGACTCGTCCTCTCCGACGATCTTGTAGCGGACGGTCTCGCCGCTATCGCAATCCTCGAGCGTCACGGTCGTGCCGAACATGACCTTTCCCGTGAGGCCGATCCGTGTGATGTCGATCACCTGCGCGTCGGCAAGTTTTCCTTCGATGTCACGGATGCGGCCTTCGATGAAGCCCTGCTGCTCCTTGGCCGCGTGGTATTCGGCGTTCTCACGCAGGTCCCCGTGCGCCCGGGCGGCGGCGATCTCCTGCACGATGCCGGGGCGCGCGACGTTCTTGAGTTCGGCAAGTTCCTCGCGCAGCCGGCGCTCGCCCTCCACGGTCATGGGCGTGGTCATGACGGCGCGCCTTGCGCCCCACGCACCGTCGCGGCGTGCAGATCCTGCAGTCTCCGAACCCGGTTCACCTCGCCATGCCGCATCGCGATACAGAACGCTTCGCCCCCCGCAAGCGTAGTCGTGTAACACACCTTATGGAGCAACGCGAGCTTCCTGATGACCGACGAGTCCGCGATCGACTGGCGCCCTTCGGTGGTGTTCACGATCAGGTCGATCTTCTCGTTTTTCATCATGTCCGTGACGTCCGGGCGGCCTTCGGTCACCTTGTTGACGACGCGACAGGTGACACCCGCCTCGCGCAACGTTCGCGCCGTGCCCCGGGTCGCCGATATCTCGAAGCCAAGGTCCCTGAGTTCGCGTCCGATGGCCCCGACGAAGGGGCGATCCGAGGTCTTGACGCTGACGAAGGCCTGGCCGCCTTTCGGCAGCGTCTCACCGGCCGCCAGCAATGCCTTGGCGAACGCCTCGGCGAAGGTCTCGCCGATGCCCATGACCTCGCCGGTGGATTTCATCTCCGGACCGAGGATCGGGTCGACGCCCGGGAACTTGGCGAACGGAAACACGGACTCCTTGACGCCGAACCAGGAGGGAATGATCTCCTCCGTGAACCCCTGCTCCTCGAGCGTGACGCCGGCCATGCAACGCGCGGCGATCTTGGCGAAGGAGACGCCGATGCACTTCGAGACGAACGGCACGGTGCGCGATGCGCGCGGGTTCACCTCCAGCAGATAGACCTCGCCGTCCTGGACCGCGAGCTGCACGTTCATGAGACCGATCACGCCAAGTTCCAGCGCGATCGCCTTCACCTGGCGGCGGATCACGTCCTGGACCTCGTCCGCCAGCCGAAACGGCGGCAGCGAGCACGCCGAATCACCGGAGTGCACGCCCGCCTGCTCGATATGCTGCATGATCGAGCCGATGACGACGCGCTCCCCGTCGCATACGGCGTCGACGTCGACTTCCACGGCCTGGTCGAGAAAGCGGTCGAGCAGCACCGGGGCGGAGTTGGAGACGGCGAACGCGTCGCCCAGATAGCGCCGCAACTCCGCTTCCGAGTAGACGATCTCCATCGCCCGCCCGCCGAGTACGTAGGACGGCCGCACGACGATGGGGAAGCCGATCTCGCGTGCCGCGGTCTGCCCCTCCGCCTGGCTTCGCACCGTACGGTTCGAGGGCTGCTTGAGACCCACCTTCTCGACCACCGCCTGGAACCGCTGCCGGTCCTCCGCGCGGTCGATGGCGTCCGACGACGTGCCGATGATGGGCACCCCCGCCGCGTGGAGCCGGTCGACGAGTTTGAGGGGGGTCTGCCCGCCGAACTGCACGATGAGCCCGTCCGGTTGCTCCACGTCCACGATGGCCAGCACGTCTTCCAGGGTGACGGGTTCGAAATAGAGGCGGTCCGACGTGTCGTAGTCCGTCGACACGGTCTCGGGATTGCAGTTGACCATGATGGTCTCGACGCCGTCCTCGCGCATCGCGAGCGCCGCGTGCACGCAGCAGTAGTCGAACTCGATCCCCTGCCCGATGCGATTCGGTCCCCCGCCGAGCACCATGATCTTGCGGGCGTCGGTGGGCGCCGCCTCGCACTCTTCCTCGTAGGTCGAATACAGATAGGCCGTGCTCGCCGGGAACTCCGCCGCGCAAGTGTCGACCCGCTTGAACGCCGGCTTGACGCCGAGGCGGAGCCGCAGCGCGCGCACCGTGTCTTCGTCGGACCCGGTGAGTTCCGCCAGACGCTCGTCGGAGAACCCGTCGCGCTTCAGGCGCCACAGGTTCTCTTCCGTGAGGTCTTCGAGCCCGGTCAGGGCCGCCTCGCTTGCCACGAGATCCTCGATCTGGGCGAGAAACCAGGGATCGATGTCCGTGGCCTCGAACACTTCCTCGACCGTCGCGCCGCCGCGGAACGCATCGGCGACATACCAGATGCGGTCCCCGCCGGGCCGCGAGAGTTCGCGCACGAGCCGACGGTCGCGGGCCTCCTGCGTGTCGCCCTCGAGCACCGGATTGAGCCCGGTCATACCCGTTTCCAGGCTGCGGAGCGCCTTCTGGAACGACTCCTTGAACGTCCGCCCGATGGCCATCACCTCGCCGACCGATTTCATCTGCGTGGTGATCCGGTCCGAGACCTGGCTGAACTTCTCGAACGTGAAGCGCGGCACCTTGGTGACCACGTAATCGATGGCCGGTTCGAACGACGCCGGCGTCACGCCAGTGATGTCGTTGGTGAGTTCGTCGAGCGTGTAGCCCACCGCCAGCTTCGCCGCCACCTTCGCGATGGGGAATCCGGTCGCCTTCGATGCCAGCGCGGACGAGCGTGACACGCGCGGGTTCATTTCGATGACGACCATGCGGCCCGTTTCCGGATGCACGGCAAACTGGACGTTGGAGCCGCCGGTCTCGACGCCGATCTCGCGCAGCACCGCGATCGATGCGTTGCGCAGCCGCTGGTACTCCTTGTCGGTGAGCGTCTGTGCCGGCGCCACCGTGATGGAGTCGCCGGTGTGCACCCCCATGGGATCGACGTTCTCGATGGAGCAGACAATGATGCAGTTGTCGCGCTTGTCCCGCACGACCTCCATCTCGAATTCCTTCCAGCCGAGCAGGGATTCGTCGATCAGCAACTCGCTCGTCGGCGACAGGTCCAGCCCGCGGCTGCAGATCTCGACAAACTCTTCCCGGTTGTAGGCGACGCCGCCGCCGCTCCCACCGAGTGTGAACGACGGGCGGATGATGCAGGGATAGCCGAGGCGGCTCTGCACCTGCTGCGCTTCCTCGATGCTGTGCGCGATGGCCGAGCGCGGGGTCGCGAGCCCGATGCGCCGCATCGCCGCGATGAAGCGTTCGCGGTCCTCCGCCTTGTCGATGGCGTCCTGGCTCGCGCCGATGAGTTCGACGCCGTGCGCTTCGAGCACACCCTCGCGAACCAGGTCCAGCGCGCAGTTGAGCGCCGTCTGCCCACCCATCGTCGGCAGCAGCGCGTTCGGCTTCTCGGCTTCGATGATGCGCGCGACGGTGCGCCATTCGACCGGCTCGATGTAGGTCGAATCCGCCATCGACGGGTCCGTCATGATCGTCGCCGGGTTCGAGTTCACCAGCACGACGCGATACCCCTCGTCGCCGAGGGCCTTGCACGCCTGCGCGCCGGAATAGTCGAACTCGCAGGCCTGCCCGATGACGATGGGGCCGGCGCCGAGGATCAGGATGGACTCGAGGTCGTTACGCCGGGGCATCGCTGTCGTTCCGCGTCCGGCGGCGTTCGTCCATGGATGCGACGAACGCATCGAAGAGGTAGCGACAGTCCTGGGGACCCGGGCTCGCCTCCGGATGTCCCTGGAAGCCGAAGGCCGGTCGGTCGGTGCGGCGGATCCCCTGCAGCGTGCCGTCGAACAGGGAGGCGTGTGTGGCCACGAGGTGTTCCGGCAGACTTGCTTCGTCCACGGCGAAACCGTGGTTCTGGCTCGTGATGACGACCCGCCCGGTACCGAGGTCCCGTACCGGATGATTGGCGCCGTGGTGGCCGTGCGGCATCTTCACCGTGCGCGCGCCGCTCGCGAGCGCCAGCAACTGGTGTCCCAGGCAGATGCCAAAGACCGGCACGCGCGCATCGACGATGTCGCGGATGGCGGCGATGGCGTAGTCGCAGGGATCGGGATCCCCGGGGCCGTTGGAAAGGAACACGCCGTCGGGTTCCAGGGCGAGCGCCTCTGCCGCCGACGTACGCGCCGGCACCAGCGTCACCCCGCAGCCGCGGTCCGCCAGCAGGCGCAGGATATTGCGCTTCACCCCGAAGTCGTACGCGACCACGCTGTAACGCGCCGGCGGCGGTGTTGTATAGCCGACATCGTCGCGCCAGGAGCCCCCGTTCCAGAGGATGCGGTCCGCGCGGCTGACGACCTGGGCGAGGTCCATGCCGGCGAGCCCGGGAAACGCTCTGGCACGCTCGACCGCCTCCTCCCCGGAAGCGTCGACCCCCGCCATGATGCAGCCGCCCAGTGCGCCTTTCTCCCGAATGATCCGCGTCAGCCGTCGCGTGTCGATGTCGGCGATCGCGACGACCTCCCGGTCCCGCAGGAACTCGGACAGCGTCTGGGCCGCCCGCCAACTGCTCGTCCTGAGCGGCAGGTCGCGAATCACGAGACCCTCCGCCCACACCGAGTCCGACTCGACATCCTCCGGATTCGCGCCCGTGTTGCCGATGTGCGGATAGGTGAGCGCGACGATCTGGCGGGCGTAGGAGGGATCGGTGAGGATTTCCTGATAACCGGTCATGGCCGTATTGAAAACGACCTCGCCGACGGCAACTCCGGGCGTACCGATGGAGCTGCCGCGAAATACGCTACCGTCTTCCAGCGCGAGTATCGCGGTCAATCAGGCTTCCCTGTATAAAAAAGCCGTCGGCCACGCTCGACGGCTGGCGTCAAGTTTACGAAAAGAGCCTCGGCCACGGCAAGAAGTCCGGTCGTGTCTCCGGTTACCGGCGAGGCGTCCACCAGGCACTCGCCTCCAAGAACTCTCCGGAACCGCATCCGATGATCCGCATCATCGCTGGAGCTGTTGCGGCGTGGGAGAGAGCGTAGGGTCTTTGCGCCTTCGACAGGGAACCGCCCACTACAAGTTGACAAGTTGCATTAAATGACCGCAAATAATGCACTGCGCCATTGGGAGACAAGAGCATGCCCAAGCATCTTCAGGTCCGAAATCTGGATGATGAGCTGGTTGTCCGACTGAAGCGGCGTGCCGCACGCCACGGGCGCTCGACCGAGGCCGAACATCGCGAGATCCTGCGCCGGGCGCTTTCTGCGGAGGTCGAGCCGACGTTCGCCGAGCTGGCGTCCGAGTTGCGAGAACTCACCCGACACCGCTCCCAGACGCCATCCGAAGTGCTGCAGCGCGAAGGACGCGATGAACGGTGACGAGGTTCGTCATCGATGCCAGCGTGGCGATCAAGTGGGTCGTGCTTGAAGAGGACAGTACCGCCGCGGTGGCCGTTCTGGAACATTGCCCGCTGTCCGCGCCGGACCTGCTTGTCGCCGAGTGCTCGAACATCCTCTGGAAGAAGGTCCGACGAGGCGAGCTCGACAGCGCCCACGCGCTCCTCGCCGCCCGGGCGCTGCAGGGTACCGATGTGGAGTTGCTGCCGACCCAGCACTTGCTGGAATCAGCCACCCGCCTCGCCCTCGACCTCGACCACGCCGCCTATGACTGCTTCTACCTCGCATTGGCCCTGGAGAGCGACTGGCCGTTCGTGACGGCGGACATGCGCCTGCGGCGCAAGCTCGAACGAGCGGGCAACGCGGGTGCCGCGTACCAAGTGCTCTCCATGCATGAGGCCGTGTCCCGGTAGTCGACGACGCGCCCCTCCCCTGTCAACCAGCTGGCGTGCCGCAGGGCGTCGGACGCCCGCACCCACTTGCCCGACTATACTCCTGACGAAGCCGGCCCCCCGAGGACGCAGCTTGAGCAACCCTGAACTCCACGATCAGCCCTCCGGCATGGGCCTGGCGGACCGCTTCACCGCCCAATGGGGGCGCCGCCCGTGGTGGATGAACCTCATGTGGTACTTCTGCCTGTACATGACGTTCGTCTACCTGCCCTACGATCTCTTCATCAAGCCGGTCGCCGAAGATCGGGAAGTCTGGTTCGGCTTCATGCTGGAAGGGTGGGCCGCGAAAGCCACCGAACCCCTGCATTGGGCGATCTACGCCGCCGGCGCGTACGGGTTCTGGAAGATGCGCCGGTGGATGTGGCCGTGGGCCGCGCTCTATGTCGCGCAGATCGCGGTGGCCATGGGGGTGTGGGGGCTGCTGTATCCGGTCGGTAGTGCCTGGACCGGGGCGGTGGCTACGGCGATCATGGCCGTGCCGGCGGTCGCCCTGTGGCGGGCGCGCTCCCGGTTCGCCGGCGTCGACTGACCGCGCCCACTTCAAGAGGAGAAGACCATGCACGTCGTTCCGTTCGAGCACGCCTCCTTCGGCGCCGATGTCGTCGACGTGGATCTCGCCGCCCTGGACGACGGGGACTTCCCCGAGATCTACGACGCCTGGCTCGACCGGGCCGTGCTGCGACTCCGCGACCAGCAGTTGGACCACGAGGCGCTGCAGACCTTCAGCCGCCGGTTCGGACCGCTCGAATACGCGCCGTTCGGCAAGATCACCCAGGAAGAACTCGCGAAGATCGCGCATCCCTACGTGACCGTCATCTCCAACATCGTGCAGGACGGGCGTCCCATTGGCGGGCTGGGCGCCGCGGAGGCCAAGTGGCACACCGACATGTCCTACATCGAGCGGCCGCCGACCGCGAGCATCCTGCACGCCATCGAAGTGCCGCCCGCCGAGGGAGACACCCACTACTGCAGCATGGTCGGCGCCCTGAACGCCCTGCCGCCGGACCTCGCCGAGCGCGCCCGAAGGTGCCGGGTCAAGCACGACGCGGCGCACGACAGCATCGGCAAGCTGCGCCGCGGGCATCGCGACGTGGACGACCCGCGCGATGCGCCCGGCGCCTGGCACCCGATGGTGCTGCGACATCCCGAGACGGGCCGGGAGGCGCTGTACCTCGGACGCCGTCAGGACGCCTATGTCGAAGGCCTGACAATCGCCGAGAGCGAGGCGCTGCTCGACGAGATCTGGTCCCGCGTGGCGCTGCCGGAAGACACCTGGACCCAGCAGTGGCGCGTGGGCGATGTCGTGGTCTGGGACAACCGCAGCGTCATGCACCGGCGTGCGGCGTTCGATCCAAGCTGCCGTCGGTTGATGCTGCGCACACAGGTGCGTCAGGAGTCGCTGTCGGTAGCCTCGGGCTGAGGACGCCACTACCAGGCATCTCGCGACCACCCCCTGGCAGGGTCGCCCGTAACATCCGCCGCTGGCACATCCGCAAGCAAGGAAGTCAGATGGCGGCCCCGAAAAAACCCACGATCCTCAGGAAGTTCGAAAGCCGCCGGAAATCCAGTGGTACTTCGAGCACTTCCCGGCGCTCGCAAAGGAGTTCCCGTGGGATGTCACGATCGGCTACCTGTTCTCGCTCGTCGAGATGGCCCACAACATGAGCATCTACTGCGGTGTGGTTAAGCTGCTAAAAGTCGACGCCTCACTCGCCTCGACAGCGATGGAGAAACGCCATATGACACGGGCCGACTTTAGTGATTTCTATGCGGACGTCTTCGGCAAGAAGCTGACCCCCACGACCATCGAAAAGATCAGGCGCGCGGAGTCCACAAGAGACAGGATCGTGCACGGAAAAACCGCCAGCGACAACGACAAGAGGCAGGCCGTAGTCTACGTGCTGGACTACGCGGTGGCGTTCAATGAGGAAGTGTCGGCCGTGGCCGGGTTCAAACCATTCGGTTCGCTTCAGGGCTTCAAAGGTGCGGGAAAATCGCTGGACAAGACGAAGAGCCGCTGGATCCTCAAGGGGATTGGCCTGTTCGGCAGCAAGGCCTAGCGCGCGAACTTCGTTCGCGTTGGGAGTTTCGCTGACGCGAAACTCCCGTGGCACCAAACCCTGACGCGCCCTCCAGGCGGCGTGCCAGACCCGAGTCCGACAGGCTGCCAGGCGCTTCGCCTTCGGCGAAGCGAGCAGGTTGCTGCGCAAACTCCCGGAGGCGCTACCCAAGACTCGCCTGGTCGTCAGCCACCCCGAGCACATCCCCCATATCGAACAACCCCCGCTCGCGTCCGGCCACGAAACGCACGGCCCGGAGCGCCCCCATGGCGAAGTTTTTGCGGCTCTGGGCGCGATGGGTGATCTCGATGCGCTCGCCAGCCCCGGCGAACACCACGGTGTGCTCGCCGACGATGTCCCCGCCACGGAGCGAGTGAAAGCCGATGGAGCGCGTCTCCCGTGCACCGGTGAACCCGACACGTCCGTAGACCGCGTCCGCATCGATGTCGCGGCCGAGGGTCTCGGCGAGGATCTCGCCCATGCGCACCGCGGTGCCGGACGGCGCATCGATCTTGTTCCGGTGATGCGCCTCGATCACCTCGACGTCGACATCGTCGCCGAGGGCGCGCGCCGCCATTTCGATCAGCCGGAAGGCGACGTTGACACCGACGCTCATGTTCGGCGCCATCAGCATGGGCACATTGCGCGCCGCGGCCCGAATGGTCGCGAGGCCCGCGGCGTCGAAACCCGTCGTGCCGATGACGAGTCCCTTGCGGTGCGCCTCGCAGGCCCGTAGTGCCGCGAGCGTCGCGTCCGGCTCGGTGAAGTCGATCAGGATGTCGAACGCCGCCGCGTCCGCGGCAACGTCCGATCCGATCGGCACGCCGTCCACTTCCGTGCCCACCGCCGGCGAGTCCGGATGCTCGAACGCGGCCGTGAGCGTGAGGCCGTCGGTCTCGCGAATCGCTTCCACGAGGGTCTTGCCCATGCGCCCGCCGGCGCCGTTGACCGCGACCCGGATCATGGCGTCGTCAACCCGTGACGCGGTCGAAGAAGTGCCTGACGGACTCGAACCAGGACGTGCCCTTCGGGTGGTGGGCGCCGTCCCCCTCTTCGAGTGTGGCGTCAAACTCCTCAAGCAACGCCTTCTGCCGCTCTGTCAACCGTACCGGCGTTTCCACCACGACGCGGCACAGCAGATCGCCAGTGCCCGATCGGCGCACCGACGGCGCGCCCTTGCCGCGCAGGCGAAACAGCTTGTTGGTCTGCGTCTCCGACGGCACCGTGAGCTTCACCCGGCCGCCCAGGGTCGGCACCTCGAGGTCCCCGCCGAGGGCGGCCTTGACGAAGGAGATGGGCACTTCGCAGAAGAGGTTCATCCCGTCCCGTTGGAAGATCGGGTGCTCGCGCACCGACATCTCCACGTACAGGTCGCCCGGCGGGCCGCTGTTGGGTCCGGCTTCGCCTTCTCCGGTCAGCCGGATGCGGTCGCCGTCGTCGACCCCGGCAGGCACTTTCACGGATAGCGTCTTGCGCCGCTCGACGCGGCCAGCGCCCCTGCAGGTCCGGCAGGGGTCGGCGATGACCTTGCCCGCGCCGCGACAGCGCGGACAGGTCTGGCGCAGTGAAAAGAATCCTTGCGCGACCCGCACCTGCCCGGCGCCGCCACAACCGGGACACGTCGAAGCACTCGTGCCGGCGCGCGCGCCGGTGCCGTCGCAGTCATCGCAGGTGGCCAGTACGGGCGGACGAATCTCCACGGTGTCGCCGCGCACGGCCTGCTCGAGGTCGAGGCCCAGGCTGTAGCGCAAGTCTGCTCCGCGCCGCACGGACCGGCGCCCTCCACCACCGCCGAAAATGTCGCCGATGTCACCGAAGACGTCGCTGAAGATGTCGCTGAAGGAGCCGCCGTTGAAGCCGCCCATGCCGGCGCCTTCGAGGCCGGCGTGTCCGAAACGATCATAGGCCGAGCGCTTCTCGTCGTCGCTCAGCACCCCGTAGGCCTCGGAGGCCTCCTTGAACTTCTCCTCGGACTCGGCGTCGTCCGGATTGCGATCCGGGTGATGCTTCATGGCCAGGCGCCGGTAAGCCTGCTTCACATCGTCGGAAGAAGCGCCTTGGTCGAGGCCGAGCACCTCGTAGTAGTCACGTTTGGCCATGGTCCCCGGGCGGGCGCCTTCGCAACCGCCGATTATGCGCTCTTGCCGGGCGGGTTTCCCGCGCCGGGTTCCGGGTCGCCGACGGAGGCGCGCTCACGCCGACACCCAGGAAACCTCTGAACAAGTTCATCCCTGAACTTGTTCAGCCGCGCAAAACCAACAGCGCGGTTTCGTTTTGCTCACATATTCAATTCGCTCACCGCTTGTCGTCGTCCTTGACTTCCTCGAACTCGGCATCGACCGCGTCGTCCCGCGAACCCGCGTCCGCGGCGCCGTCCGTCGGGCCTGCGCCGCCGTCCGCCGCGGGCCCCGCCTCGGCATACATCTTCTGCGCCACACTCCCGGTCGCTTCCGAGAGCGCCGCGATGCCGCTTTCGATGGGCTCCTTCTCGGAACCCTTGATGGCTTCCTCGAGGCCCTTGGCGGCAGATTCGATCTGTTCCTTCTCCTCGTCGGTCGCCTTGTCGCCGGCTTCCGTCACCATCTTCCGGGCGGCGTGCACGAGCCCGTCCGCCTGGTTGCGCAGGCTCACGAGTTCCTCGAACTTCTGGTCCTCGACCTCGTGCGCCTCGGCATCCCGCACCATCGTTTCGATCTCGTCGTCGGAGAGACCGCTGGACGCCTTGATGACGATCGACTGCTCCTTGCTGGTCGCCCTGTCCTTGGCCGACACGTTCAGGATGCCGTTCGCGTCGATGTCGAAGCTGACCTCCACCTGCGGCATGCCGCGCGGAGCGGGCGGGATGTCGGTCAGGTCGAAGCGGCCGAGGGACTTGTTCTGCGCCGCCTGCTTGCGTTCCCCCTGCAGCACGTGAATGGTCACGGCCGTCTGGTTGTCCTCCGCCGTCGAGAAGGTCTGCTGCTTCTTCGTCGGAATGGTCGTGTTCTTCTCGATCAACGCGCTCATGACGCCGCCGAGGGTCTCGATGCCGAGCGACAGGGGCGTCACGTCGAGCAGCAGCACATCCTTCACGTCTCCGGAGAGCACCGCCGCCTGGATGGCGGCGCCCATCGCCACCGCCTCGTCGGGGTTGACGTCGTGCCGCGCCTCCTGGCCGAAGAAGTCCTTGACCCTCTGCTGCACGAGGGGCATGCGCGTCTGGCCGCCGACGAGGATGACATCGTCGATGTCGCCGACGGCGATGCCGGCGTCGACCATCGCCGTGCGGCACGGACCGATCGTGCGTTCGACCAGATCTTCCACCAACGCCTCGAGCCTGGCGCGCGTGAGCTTCACCACGAGGTGCTTCGGCCCGGTCTGGTCGGCCGTGATGTAGGGCAGGTTGATCTCGGTCTGCTGACTCGAGGACAGCTCGATCTTCGCCTTCTCCGCGGCTTCCTTGAGCCGCTGCAGGGCGAGCGGATCGTTGTGCAGATCGATGCCGTTGCTGTCCTTGAACTCCTGCGCGAGGTGCTCGATCACGCGCAGATCGAAGTCTTCGCCACCGAGGAAGGTGTCGCCGTTCGTGGAGAGCACCTCGAACTGGTGCTCGCCGTCCACGTCCGCGATCTCGATGATGGAGATGTCGAACGTGCCGCCACCGAGGTCGTAGACCGCGATCTTGGCGTCGCCGCGCCGCTTGTCCATGCCGTAGGCGAGCGCCGCGGCGGTGGGCTCGTTGATGATGCGCCGGACATCGAGGCCGGCAATGCGGCCGGCGTCCTTGGTCGCCTGGCGCTGCGAGTCGTTGAAGTACGCGGGGACCGTGATGACGGCTTCGGTGACATCGCCGCCGAGGTAGTCCTCGGCCGTCTTCTTCATCTTCTTCAGCACTTCCGCGGAGATCTGCGGCGGAGCGAGCTTGTCGCCCTTCGCGCCGATCCAGGCATCGCCGTTCGGCGCCTTGACGATCTCGTAGGGCACCATGCCCATGTCGCGCCGCACGACCTCGTCTGCGAAACTGCGCCCGATCAGCCGCTTGACGGCGAACAGGGTGTTGGTCGGATTCGTCACCGCCTGGCGCTTCGCGCTCTGGCCGACGAGAATCTCGCCGTCATCCGAATAGGCCACGATCGACGGCGTGGTGCGATCGCCCTCCGAGTTCTCGATGACCTTGACGTCCTTGCCTTCCATGACCGCCACGCACGAGTTCGTCGTGCCAAGGTCGATGCCGATGATTTTCGTCATTGTCAGATCGTCTCCGAGGGTGGGCCGTTGCGGCCTCCGTCAACCGTTATCGTCAATATTTGGCCCGTACCGGGTCGTTTCAAGCCCGCGATTCAACCCTGGGTTGCATCGGCCTCGCTGCCCGTGTCCCCATCCCGGGCGGGTGGCGCCTGGGCCACCATGACCATGGCCGCCCGCACGAGGCGATCGTTCAACACGTAACCCTTCTGTATCACGCGCGCCACCGAGCCCGGCTCGAGGTCCGGCTCGGCCACCACGGTCATGGCTTGGTGGAACTCGGGATCGAACGGTTCGCCGACCGGGTCGACCACGCGCACGCCAGCGTTCTCCAGTGCGCCGAGGAGCAGCTTGAGCGACAACTCCATACCCTCGACGACGGACTGCTCGACCTCGGCCGCGGACGCGGCCTCGACGCCACGTTCGAAACTGTCGATGGCCGGCAGAAGGTCGGAGATGAAGCGCTCGAGCGCGTACCTGCGTGCATTCTCGGTCTCCCGACTCGCCCGACGGCGGGTGTTCTCGGCCTCCGCATGGGCGCGTAGCGCCTGATCCTTTGCTTCGGCAAGTTCCGCTTCGCCGGCGGCGAGCGCCTCGCGCAACGTCTCGAGCGTGTCCTCGGCAGGTATCGCCTCGGTCGCGTCCGACTCGCCGGGCTCCGGGGTGCCCGTGGCAGACTCTTCGGCGGCGTTATTTGCTGTGTCTTCGGGGGCTTCTTCAGGCACGGCGGCTCGTCATCAGACTTGGAGATGTCAGGCCGCAGATATGGGTACACCGGACGGGAATTCAAGCATCCGCCATCCCGCGTCCTCAGTATGTCAGGCCCTGCCGGCACGGCGCGCCATCGTCATCAGGGGTACGGATGCGGCGGCCGGCGCCGGCCACCAGCGCGCGACAGCCGCTCAGGACGAGCGGGGGAAAGGTCCCGGGGCGTCGTCCGACGGGCGGCCGGCCATGGCGGCGCCCAGCACGCGGGCCGTCACGTCCACGACGGGAATGATCTTCTCGTAGGCCATGCGCGTCGGTCCAATGACGCCCAGCACCCCAGCGACCTGCTCGTCGACCTCGTATCGCGCGGTGACGACCGTACAGTCGTCGAATACCCCGTAGCCGGATTCATCCCCGATGAAAAGATGTATGCCGTCGGTGCCGAGGCACCGGTCGAGGAGGTGCACGATCGCCTCCTTGTGCTCGAACGCATCGAAGAGTTCCCGCAGCGCCGCGGCTCCGGCGAAGGAGTCCGCCAGGTTCGATTCGCCGCTTACAACGTACCCCGCGGAGTCCCGCCCGTCGTCGGCGAAGGCCTTCGACGCAACGTCGATCGCGGTTTGCATCAGTTCGTTCAGGCGTTCCTTGTCGGAACGCATTTCATCGAGCAGGTCCGTGCGAATTTCGAGTAGCGTTCTGCCCGCGAAGTGCGCGTTGATGAAGTTCGCCGCGCCGTGCAGTTCCGCCTCGGAGTACTCCCGATCCGTGTGCACCACGCGGTTCTGCACCTCCCGTTCGTTCACGACCAGGATCGCCAGCACACGGCTGCCGGACAGCGGCAGGAACTCCACCTGGCGCAGGGCCACCTGTTCCGGCTTCGGGAGCGTCACCACCCCTGCCAGCCGCGTGACCTGCGACAGCAGGCGGGAAGCATCCGCGACCAGCTGGTTCGGCGCCCGGTCCGGATTCAGTTCGGTGCGCACGCGCCGTACGCTGCGGGCGTCCAGCGGCTGCACGGAGATGAGGCTGTCGACGAAAAACCGCAGACCCTGATTGGTGGGGATCTTTCCGGCGGAAGTATGGGGCGCGGTGACGAGGCCCTGCGCCTCGAGGTCCGACATGATGTTGCGCACCGTCGCGGAACTGACGTGCACGCTCGAAGCGAGCATCTTCGACGCAACGGGTGCGCCGTCGCGCAGGTACTGCTCCACGAGCATCTTCAGCAGTAGCCGCGCGCGTTCGCTGAAGGCTTCCTCGCCTGTCCGGCGGCTCGTTTCGATTCTGGTCCGTATCATGATCCCGGCTCGGCGTCCCGCAGGGCGCGTTGGGAGTTTCGCTCACTCGAAACTCCTGCGACACAAGCTCCTGCGCGACCTGACGGTCGTGGGCGGTCCCACAGAACCGCCCACCCTGCATGCAATCCGCATCCTCGGATACTCTAGGAGCTTCCCCAAACCGCCGCAACAGTCTGCGGCGACCAGCGACACAGCGACGCGGCCGCCATGCTCACACAGCTCACCGTGCGAAACTTCGCCCTGGTCGAATCGCTCGACCTCGCGTTCGCACCCGGGTTGACGGTGATTACCGGCGAGTCCGGCGCCGGCAAGTCCATTCTCCTGCATGCCCTCGAGCTCGTGCTGGGCGCGCGAGCCACGAGCAGCGCCATTCGCCCCGGCGCACAAACGTGCGAGGTCACGGCCGAGTTCGATATCGCGAGCCACCCGTCGGCGCGGGAATACCTGGACGGGCATGCGCTCGGCGACGGCGCCGAGCCGGGTCGCTGTCTCGTCCGTCGGGTCGCGGCCGCGGGCCGTTCGCGGGCGTTCATCAACGGGACGCCGGTCAACCTCGCGGCGCTGCAGTCCCTCTGCAATCCCCTGGTCGAGGTGCACGGACAACACGCGCACCGCTCCCTGCTCGACCGTTCGGTACAACTCTCCCTGCTCGACGACTATGGCGCGTCGCCGGACCTCGTGGCCGCGGTCCGCGACACCTTTCGGGCGTGGCGGACGCGATGCGCGGAACTCGAGGCGGCGACACGGCGGACGCACGACGCCGAGCAACGTCGGGAACTGCTGCGCTACCAGGTCCGGGAACTGCGCGACCTGGGCCTCGCCGAGGGCGAAGTCCAAACGCTCGAAGTGCGGCACAAACGCAGCGCCGCGGCCGGCCAGATCCGAGCGACCGTCGGCGCCCACTCCAACGCCCTCGAGGACGGCCTGATCGGGCGTCTCGCACGTATCTCGTCCGATCTCGAGGACATCGACGACGCCCACCCGGCCCTTGCCGCGAGCCGCGAACGCATGCGCGCGGCGCAGGTGGAAGCGGAGGAGGCGCTGGCCGAGATGCGCGACTACTTCGATGCGGTACCGGACGATGCCCACGCGCTCACGGAATTGGAGCAGCGCCTCGACGCGATTCACGACATCGCGCGCAAGCACCGCGTCAACGCCGTCGACCTAGCGCGTCACGCGACTTCCCTGGAGGCCGAACTGGCCACGCTGACGGCCGACGAGGATCAGCTCCATGCGCTTCAGGAGGCGCAGAGGGAGGCCGCGGCCGCCTACCGCGAGGTCGCCGAACGGTTGTCCGCAGCGCGCACCGCGGCGGCCGGCGGTTTCGCCCGGGACGTGGCCGATGTCCTGGCCGAATTGCGGCTCGAGGACGCGTCGTTGACGGTCGCCTTCAGCCCCGTCGAGAACGAGCGGGGACTCGAGTCCGCGGAGTATCTCGTCGCGACCAACCCCCGCTATCCCGCCGCGCCGCTCGGCACCATCGCCTCGGGCGGCGAGTTGGCCCGTATCTCCCTCGCCATCGAGGTAGTGGCCGCCCAACGCTCCGCCTTGCCCTGTCTGGTGCTCGACGAAGCCGATGTCGGCCTCGGTGGCACGACGGCCGACGTACTCGGACGCATGTTGCGACGCCTCGCGGGGAGCACACAGGTCATCTGTGTCACCCACGCCCCGCAGGTGGCCGCGCTGGGCGATACCCACCTCCTGGTCGAGAAGACCCCGGAGCAGGACACCGTCATCAGCCCGCTCGCTGCCGAGGAACGCGTGGAGGAGTTGTCGCGCATGCTGGCGGGCCGCCGGATCACGTCCCGAACACGCGCCTACGCGCGCACGCTGCTCGAGTCCCCGAGCGGCGCCGACGCGGACACGTGAGTCCTGGTCGGCGTCTCCCCGTTGATCGGCGACTCGAGGCGCGTCGCCATGGCGATGCGCCTCGACGGCAATGCGCCCTCCCGCTAATATCCCGAACCATTCACTCCGGATCGAGAGCACCCTTGTCCAACCGTACCGTATCGGTGTTTCGCGGAGCCTGCCTGCTGCTGGCCGTCCTCCTGACAGCGTCCTGCGCCCTGCCCAGCATCCACCGGGTGACCGTGCAGCAGGGGAACGTCATCACCCAGGAGATGGTGGACCAGCTCAAGCCGGGCATGACGCGTGAGCAGGTCGCCTTCGTCATGGGCCAGCCCGTGGTGCGCAACGTGTTCGACGACACACGCTGGGACTACGTCTACACGATCGACGTGCCGGGCGCGTTCGAGTCGCACCTGCTGGTGTCGCTCTTCTTCGAGAGCGACGCGCTGACACTCATCACCGGGGACCTCGCCCCCACCGCCGCGGCAGAGGCCACGACGGCGGCCGCCGGACAGTAGCGCCCCATAGCCGGTCCGGCGCTCGCTCGCAAGCTCGCTACGCACCGGCGCGCCTCCGGCCCAGCCACGCCGCCCTCGCATGGAACAAAAACCGAACTCCTTTTAATTCAACGGGTTGGCAGAACGCCATTTAACATAACTCAAGGTGCCGAGGCGGCGGCCGCCGCCCTTGTTCCCTGCGCGTCAGCGCCCCGGCGCGCCGGGGGGGAAACTTTCATGGAAGCCGCACCGGCGGTCACTTCGTTCCCTTGGCGCATCTTCCACAAAAGGAGCTCGGGCGGGTCCAGGCGTGCGGTCAGGCTCCGGCCCGGTCGCGACGCCGCTCCTTCGGATCAACGACGAGATCGCGCAGGCACTCGACGCGGTCGCCGTCACGGAGCGCACGCGTCGGCTCCACGACACGACCGAACACCGCCAGCTTCGACGCGTCCGGATCGCATGCTCCGAAGTCGTCCCGCGCAAGCGCGGCGCGGACCGCTTCGGCCGCCGTGGCCCCGTCCGCGAGTTCCAGTT
Source organism: Candidatus Azotimanducaceae bacterium (assembly GCA_965248075.1). Lineage (GTDB taxonomy): Bacteria > Pseudomonadota > Gammaproteobacteria > Pseudomonadales > Azotimanducaceae > VXNE01. The sequence continues at coordinate 1,034,697 of CBDFIL010000003.1, forward strand.
CGACCCGGTGGCACACCCGCGGCAGGGCCTGAACCACTTCGACGCGAATCGTCACCCGCCGCCTCCCAGCTGCTCCCGCGCGCGCCGGCAGAAGGCATCCACCAGCCCATCGGCGACGCGGTTCAGCAGGGGTGCCCCGAGCAGGTCGAGGAGTCCGCTCTTCAGATCGAACGCGAGTTCCAGGTGAATGCGGCATCCGTGCCCGACCGGCGTGAACGTCCAGATCCCTTCGAAGTGCCGGAACGGCCCCTCGACCAGGGTCATCACGATGCGCGGCCCCGACTCCAGCCGATTGCGAGTCACCAGCGACTCCCGCAGACCGTCGCCGGACAGCGCCAGTGCGGCAACGATCTCATCGTCGCTCGACTCCAGGATCTCCGCCTTCCGACACCACTTGAGGTATTCCGGATACCTCTCGATGTCGTTCACCAGCGCACAGACCGCCGCCGCGGGATGCGGAAGCAGAGCGCTGCGCTGCAGGCGGCGCACGGTCAACTGAAGAAGATCGCGTAGACGAAGACGGCCAGCACGCCGAGCGGCGCCGTGATCTTGATGAGCGCCGACCACAGGATCGAAGCAACTCCGTCGCGCAGTCCGAGTTGTTCGCCCACCACGGTCTTCGGCAACACCCATCCCGCGAATACGGCAATGAAGAGCCCGCCCAGCGGCAGCATGATCTTCTGCGTGACATAGTCCAGGAAGTCGAAGACCGTGAGTTCGCCGACGACGTGCCACTCCGCCCAGACGTTGAAGGACAGCACCGTGCCGATACCGAGCGCCCAGCAGAGGACGCCGAGCGACACCGCCACCCGTGGGCGCCTGGCGTTGTACTCCTCGACCGTGAACGCCAGGGCGGGTTCCGTCAGCGAAATCGCCGAGGTGATCGCCGCGAAGGTCACCAGGACGAAGAACGCGGTGCCGAACACCGCCCCAAGCGGCAACTGGCCGAACGCAATCGGGACCGTCACGAACAGGAGGCCCGGACCCTGGCCCGGCTCCAGCCCGTTGGCGAACACGATCGGGAAGATGGCAAGGCCCGCCGCGATGGCCACGGCCGTGTCGAGCAGTGCGATCGTCGCCACCGTCGTCGTGATGGACACTCCGCGCGGGACGTAGGCACCGTAGGCCATGATGGTCCCCATGCCCACGCTCAGCGTGAAGAACGCGTGTCCGAGCGCCTCGAGCACGCCGTCGACGGACAGCGCGGCAAAGTCCATGCGGAACATGAACTCGAAGCCCGCCGCGAAGCCGCCGGAGGCCACGGCGTAACCGAGGAGCACCGCCAGCAACACGAAGAGCAGCGGCATGAACCAGCGAATGGCGCGCTCCAGGCCACCCGACACGCCACGCGCCACGATGAGGACGGTAGCCACCATGAACGCCGTCTGATACGCGAGGACTTGCCAGGGATCGGCCAGGAAGTCGGCGAACGTCTGGCTGGCGAAGGCGGCGTCGGCACCCTCGAACGCGCCGCTTGCCATCTGGAAGACGTAATGCACCGCCCAGCCCGCGACCACCGCGTAGTAGGACAGGATGAGGAAGCCTCCGAGCACGCCGACCCACGCGATCAGCGACCAGGCGGGGTGGGCGCCGCTCTTCCGGACGAGCGCGCGCATCGTGTTGATCGGACTCTGCCGCCCCTCGCGGCCGAGCAGGACCTCCGCCATCATGATCGGTACGCCGATGGCCGCGATGCACACCAGGTAGACCAGGACGAAGGCACCGCCGCCGTTCTCGCCGGTGATGTAGGGGAACCTCCAGATGTTCCCCAAACCGACCGCGGAACCGGCCGCCGCCAGCACGAACAGCCAGCGGCTCGACCACATGCCGTGCCTGGAGACATCTCGATCGGCCATGACAGCGCCCCGACCCCGGATTGGGCCACCGATTATAATGACGCCCCAAGGCCGTGCGGGCGCGCGCTCGCAACTCGCTCCCCGCCCGCTCCGGCTTCGGCCCAGCCACGCCGTTCCGCCACGGGACATACGCGGCTGGTCACTGCGTTCCCTTTGCCGTAAGTTCCGTGGAAGACATGGCCAAGCCCGCGAAACGTGCAGCCCCCGGGACGATCGCCCTCAACCGGCGGGCAAGGTTCGAGTTCGAGCTCGAGGAAACCTTCGAGGCCGGCCTTGCCCTGATGGGGTGGGAGCTGAAGAGCATCCGCGCCGGCGCCGTGCAACTGCGCGACAGCTACGTGCTCGTGAAGGACGGCGAGGCGTGGCTCGAAAGCACCCACATCACGCCGCTCGCGAGCGCATCCACACACGTCGAGGCCAATCCCGTGCGCAGCCGCAAGCTGCTGCTGCACGCGAAGGAGATCGCGCGCCTTCACGAACACATCCAGCAGAAGGGCTACACGTGCGTCGCCACCGCCCTCTACTGGAAGAACCGTCGGGTGAAGTGCGGGATCGCGCTGGCCCGCGGCAAGCGCCAGCACGACAAACGGGCGACGGTCAAGGACCGGGACTGGAAGCGGCAGCAGGAACGGCTGATGAAGCGTTCGGCCTGACGCATCGGCGGAAACGCGGATTCACTCCGGTTGCGTCGGCGTATACCAGATCGGCGACGAGTACGCCCGCTCCTGCGTCACCATGGGAATGTGCTCCGGGACATCCTCCAGGCCGAAGAACTTCGCTTCATACGCCGTCCATCGCGGCGTCGGGATCTCGAGCACGCGCACGTAATAGAAAGCGTGTTCCCCGGTCCGGAAGTCCGGATCGCGCCAGGTCGCGGACAGTTCCGCCGCGCCGATCGTGTTCAGGTAGCTCGCGTCGTCCACATCGACGGTGCTGCCCACCGGGGACAGCCGCCCTTCCCCGTCGCGCAGCCGGTCGCCCGACCACGCGACATCGTGCACGCGTTCCTCGAGTTCCCCGCCGGCCGTCCGCCAGCCCTTGACCACCTGGATGCGGTCGAGGTTCGCGCCGTCCGGGTCTTTCAACGCCCGCATCAGAAAGGTCGGCGCCGCGCCGGGCGGCCCGGCCGGCAGATCCCCGCCCATCGTCACGCCGCCGCGGTAGCCCAGGATCGCCAGATTCGCGCGCGCGGCATCCGACTCCTCGAATGACCACCCGCCGAAGAAGCGCAGCGCGATGCGCGGCCCCGTGGTCGCATACACCTCCTTGCGCCGCAACGCCTCGAAGATGGCCTCGCGGGTGTTCTCGCGTGCCCACACCGCGGCACTGCCGGCGGCGCTCGCCTGCCAGCCGTGGGACGTCGCGTCGTCCAGCACCCGGCCCGGATGAGGCTCCGAGGCGCCCATCTTGCCCCAGAAGTTGTCTTCGGCGACGGCCGCGAGGGCCGTATGCGCATCCGAACTCCCGATCACTCCGAACTTGAACGGGTTGTGGCCCTTGCCCGCCTGCTGCGCCAGGCCGAGTTTGAGGGCGGACCGAGCGTATTCCCAGGTGACCTGTTCCGGCGGCTTGTCCGGGCCCGCCGTGCGGCCGCCCCATCCGTTCCAGGTCTCGAAGTCGGCGAATGCGTCGTCCGGGGACAGGTACGGGTGGGTCTCGCTGTCGCCCTTGATCTGGGTGACTTCCACCACCGGTTCGAAGCGCGATCGCGACTGTGCATAGGCAGCCGTGAGCGGGCGTCCCCAGGAGTTCGCAAGCGAGAACATCAACCCGAACGTGAGATTGCTGTTGTGCGGGATTGCGAGCGCGCGGCCCCCGGTGCGCTCCTCGTAACGCGCGAGATAGTCCCAGAGTACCTCCACGTGCACGGTGTCGTACGAGGTGAGCGGCACCACCTGGTTCGCCCGCTCGGCGCCGTCGCCGAAGATCACCACCCGGTGCACGGCGCCGAGCAGCGGCGTCCACTCGTAGCCGATGAACGTCGTGAAAGTGCCCGGATCGTTGTAGCGGTCGGCCGCTGCGGTGACCATCTCCCAGATGGAGGCGCGGAAGGCCTCGTGGCGAACGGCGACCTGGTTCGGGCGGTGGGTCGGCAGCAGCGGTCCGGCGCGGGCCGCTTCGAGGTCCGTCTCCGCGTCTTCCCGCAGACGTTCGAAGGCACTAAGCCAGAGTCGTCCGAGCTCCGTCTGCCGAAACGCCGGTTCGTTGTCGTACGCATCGCGCGCATACGCGGCGCCGGCGTTGTTGCCGTGATCGGCCACCACGATGAAGTCGAGCGGGCGCCGCAGCCGCACACGCTGCCCGGAACTGCTCAACACCTCCTCGCCCCGGGCAAAGCGATAGGCGTCGTCGAGGCCGAGGCGTGTGCCGCCGTTGAATGCGTCGCCGGAAATCGCCGTGTGTACGTGCGTGTCGCCCCAATAGACGGCACGCGGGACATCATCCGCGACGGCCGGGGCGTATGGCCGGCCCTGCGCGGCCGCTGCATCGTCAGCCGACGGCTCGTCAGCGGTGGCGAGCGGAGCACACGCGCACGCCAGCACACCCGCCCACGCCGCCAGCCGGCGACGACGGGTCTCAAGAACCCGCGACGGCAGCAGGGCCTGTCCTGGCCACGTCGCGTGTCCGACCCAGGTCTTCGCACGTCCCGTCACTGTTCGTCCCCGTTTCCCCACCCAGCCCGTTCGCATCCCCATGTCCCTCCAATCCGTGTCCACCCGCCGCGGTGCGCGACGCCCGGAGCGAACCCTCCGGTCGATGGGCCCCTGGCCCGGCGGCCGCGCCGTGCTACCCGGTCAGCAAATCGAGCAACGCTGCACGCTGTCGTTCGGACAGCCGTCGGAACGCCCGGATGAGCGCATTCTCCTCCTCGGACAGATCGCGTCGGAACGTGGTCTCGATGTGCCGAAAGAACGGCGGCTCCACGCGCGCTTCGGCGGACTCGACGGGTATCCCCGCTATGGACTGCTCCAGCCGTGCTACGATTTCCGAGTTCATGCTCCTCCGGTAACGTTCCGCCGCTTCCGAGACGCGATCGTGCAGATCGACCGGCAACCTCACCAGGAACCTGTGGACGGGTATTCTTGTCATCCTTTCGTTCCCGGCCTACATCTTGTCCCGGTTCGTACCGCCCACACAAATCGTTCGTTGCTGCCTCGACCGCGCCCGCCTCCTGCCCGATGTTGCAGGTTGAGGATCTGAGCGTGTACCGCGGCGATGGCGCCGCGCGACGCAAGGTCGTCGACGGCGTCTCGTTCGGCGTCCGTCCCGGCGAGGTCGCGGCGCTCTGGGGGCCGAGCGGCAGCGGGAAGTCCACGCTGCTCAGCGTGATCGGCGGCTTGCTCGCGCCGGACGAGGGAACGATCCGCGTCACGGTCGCAAACGGGACGGGCGGCCACCGCGAACTGGGCGTACATGCGCTGTCCGAAGCCGAGCGGGTGCGCTACCGGCGCCGACATGTCGGCTTCGTCTTCCAGTTCCTCAACCTGCTGCCCACCCTGACGGTGGAAGAGAACGTACTCCTGCCACTGGAACTGAACGGAACACCGGAACTGGCGCCCGTCGCCCTCGGCCGCCTCGCCCGACTCGGCATCGCGGACAAGCGCTCACGCTTCCCCGCGACGCTCTCCGGCGGCGAGCAGCAACGTGTCGCCATCGCCCGCGCCCTGGCCCACGCGCCCCCGCTGGTGCTTGCCGACGAACCGACCGGCAACCTCGACGAGGCGAACGCCGAGCGCGTTGCGGACTGCCTCTGGGAGCAGGTCCGGGACGCCGGCGCCGCGCTGGTCATCGCCACCCACAACGCGCGCATCGCCGAGCGCGCCGACGCACTCGTCCGCTTGCGCTGACGAGGCCACGGACCGACGAGGGCGAATACCATCGCCGCACCGCAGGCCGATTCGTCCCCTAGCCCGCACTTCTCACCAGGGGCCGTGATGATCGCGGAGGATTTTGGCCCTGTGCGCACGACGCTTGCGTCGCGCTCGCCGACCGAAAGCATAGCGGGGACTACGGTTGAGGGAGCATGTGCGCGCACGGGCCCGTGTGTACACGGGGCCAAAAGACCCGCGAGGGCGCGGCCAGCGCAGTCCGTACTCGGCACGATCATCGACATCGCGGTCAACTTCTTGAAACCCATGAGCTTTTTGACGCCGACAAGCGGCCTGGTGAGAAATGCGGGCTAGCCCTACCCTGTACCCACTATTCGTTCTGGACAACACCGGATCGCTCGCGCCGTCTCTCGGCCATGCGATAACCGAGGGTGGCGGTGGAGATTCGTTCGTATCCCCGCCACATGAGCTGGTTGCCGGGCGGCGGATCGTGCTTTCGGTTCTGGTAGCCGCCGAGGATGGCGACGAGCAGCACGGCGGCGCCAAGGTTCGGTGGCGGCGACCGGCCGATGTCGTCGGCAGTCGCGCAGAAAGCGCAGTTCAATGTCGGTGAACATGAGTTCGGCATCGCACTCGGGCATATCGCGCCCGAGCAGGGTCATCGCCATCAGCCGCCAGGCGATCACGGTATTGATTGCGATGGCCCGTTGCAGCCGGTCGGCGGTGTGGAAGGCGAGATGCTCGGCGCGGCAACCGGATTTGAGGACGCGGAACAGTTCCTCGACCCGCCAGCGCCGCAGGTAGAAGCCGACGACCTCGACGGCGGCATCGATGTCGTTGACCTCGAGGCTGGTCAGTAGCAGCCACTCGACCGCCTTCTCGCCCTCCGGCGGCGAGGTCTCGACGACATGCACGGCCGATACCGGCATCGGGTCGGCGCCGGGCACGGTGGCCGGCAGCGCCAGCTTCTTGTGGCGCACCTCGGCGCGCGCCAGGCGTCCGGTGCGTTTCGGGCGGGCCGGCTTGCGGCTCGACTTCTTGCGCTCGCTCAGGCGGTCGATCTCGATCTCGACGTGACCGCCCACCGCGCCCGCGCGCATCACCACGAACAGCTTCGGCCCGTCCGGGCCGAGACGGCGGTCGTGCTTCGCGCGCACCAGCACCTCGACCCGGTCAAGTTGGCGCCGCCGGTCGAACAACTCGAAGCAATCCGCCTCCCGGTCCATGACGCCAACCACCCGCGTCTTGCGGCTCAATTCGGCGGCGGCCCCGGCGATGTCGTCCAGGCCGTCCAGCCACCGCCGCGTCTTGCCAGCGACATCGTCCCCGGCGGCGGGCGGCGCGTCGAAACCGCAGCGCAGCACCCCCAGGGGCAGACCCTCGCAGTTCACCGCCAAGGTCAGATGCAGATGCAGACCCAGGGTCTCCGCCGCGGTCTGGTTGCGCCCGATAATGCCCAGGCCCTCGCAGTTCGGGCGCGTCGCGAAGTTGAGGTCCGTCCCGTCCTGGATGCACAGCACCGTGTCCTGGCCGCGCATCCGCCCGACGGTGCGCGCCCGGTGCGGCGCCAGAATGGCCGCCGGCGTGACCGCCGAGTCCGCCGCATGGTCGATGAACCGATAGTAGCCCTTCACCGCCGCTCGGTCGTGCCCCAGGTTGCCGGTGACCGCCTGGCCCGGAACGGACGCCAGCAGCGCCGCGCTCCTCACCAGGCGGGTCGACAAACGCTTGTCGCCCAATTCCGCTCCTCCAAACTCGTGCGCCGCCCACACATCGCCGTCCAGCCCCTCGCCGGGCGTCAGCGACGGCGCCGCATCCACGAACCCAACGCCCAGCCGCTCGCGCCAATCGCCGGCCAACTCGTACAGGTACACCGATTTGACCGACCGCTGCCGCTCCTTCCTCCGGTCCTGGCGGCCGCGCCCCGCCGTGCGCCCCACGCACTGGAAATTGGCTGCCTTGAAACTCGCCCCGTCCCGGTCCACCCCGACGAACGTCTCGACCAGCCACGGGCGATAATGGTAGCGGCACTCGAAGTCCGCCTCCAGCCGGCGCAGCGCCCGGCCCAGAACATGACTGGCCAGGTTGCGGCACCGCACGCCGGGCCGAATCAAAAACCGGCTCAGGCACACCACCCGATGCAAATGATCCCGTCGCTGCCCGTCGCCCCACCCCATCCACTCGTCGCGCGCGCGCAGATGCAGCGCCGACGCCGAAAGACCGATCGCCCCCAGCACCCCGTGCGCGGAGACGACCAGATACCGTATCTGGCAGCCGGCGAACGTCGCCGTCCCGTGCGGATGCTCGAAGTGAAGCAAGGTGTTCCATAGCAGGCGTCGCCGGTCGTCCTCGACCAGTTCCAGCGCCAACCCCTCCACATCGGCCACCTCCCCCGGAACCCCCCCGGCCGCCTCCACGGGCGATTCCAGACGGCGCGGCGACGGCGCCCGAACACGGCGCCCCGGCGCCGGAAGCGCCAACCGGCCCGACGCCTCCAGCACCCGCAGCGCCTTCAGGCAACCCGCCAGTTGCGCCGTCCCGCGCGCATCGACGAAGCCGAACTCCGCGCACACCCGGCGACCGATCGCCGACCGGCCGGCCGGCACCTCGTCCGCGAGAATGCCGGCGAGGCGATCTTGCGATCCAGGTGCCCGAAGCGTCCCGAGAATCTGGTTCTGTATAATCATGCCGCGTTAATACACGGCGATTACCCACTTGTTCAGTCCTATTTGTGGGTACAGGGTAGGCCTAGCGCTACCCATGCCCCACAACGTATACGGGGCTTTGGTTTTGGGCGAGGTCGTTCATTGTTGATGTTTCATTGCGAGGCGATAGCCGAGGCACATTCCGGCGAGGGTGGCGGTGCCGCGCCACATGACCTTGGTGCCGGGCGGCGGGCCGCGGGGGCGGTGGATGTGACCGCCGATGCGGGCCACCAGGAGGGCGGCCGCGGCGAGCGTCTGGGGCGGGTCGATGCCGTGCTGGGCGGCGAACGCCTTGAGCACCTGGATCTCAAGTTCGGAGAACAGCACGTCGGGCGGCAGGTCGGGCTGGTCGCGGCCGAGCAGCGTCATGAGGAAGATGCGCCAGGCGACGACGAGGTTGATGGCGGCGGCGCGGGCGAGGCGGTCGGCGCTGCGGTTGGCGAGTTCCTCGACCTTGCAGCCGGACTTGAGGATGCGGTGCCAGTCCTCGATGCGCCAGCGGCGGGCGTAGTATTCGACGATGCGTCGGCAGGCCGCGGGCGTGTCGGCAGCGAGGGTGGTGAGCAGCAGCCAGCGGATCGGGGCGACGCCTTCAGGGGGGCGCTCCTCCTCGACCAGCACGCCCTGCAGGCGGATCGGCGGCTTGCCGCGGTGTTCGCGACCGGTGGGCGCGAGTTCGACGCTGTCGGTATGCAGCGCCAGGGTGGCATTGCGGCGGGCGCGGCCGGGGCGCGCTTGGCGCCCACTGCTCTTCGGGCGCGCGGTCAGGCGGTCGATGGCGACCACGGCGCGGGCGCGCACCGGCGCGCCGCGCAGGGCGTCGAGCAGCGACCGCCCGCCGGCGACGCGGCGGCGACCCTTGACCCGCACCAGCAGGTCGGCTTGCGGGCGCGCTCGCTGCTCCTCGAACAGGCGGAAGTCGTCGGCCTCGCGGTCCATCACGCACACCAGCCGGCCGGGCCCGAGTTCGCGGGCCAGGTCGGCGCAGTCCCGGAAGCCCTCGATCCAGCGCGCGCTCTTGCGCTCCTGCGGCGGCTTGTTGTCCGCATCGTCCTGGTCCGCCGCCTTCGGCGCCGGCGCGATGAAGCGGGCGTTCAGCACGCCCAGCGGCAAGCCGGCCGGGGTCACCGCCAGCGTCGAATGCAGATGCAGCCCCAAGCTCTGCGCGCCGGTCTGGTTGGTGCCGATCACACCCAGGCCGTCGCAGCCCGGTCGCGTCGCGAAGTTGAGGTCCGTACCGTCCTGCACGCACAGCACCGTCGGCTCCGAGCGCATGCGCCGCAACGTGCGCTCGCGGTGCGGGCGCAGGATGTTGTCCGGCGTCGTCGCCGCGCCGTCCGGCTGGTCCACGAACCGGTAGTAGCCCTTGATCTTCGCCCGCTCCCCCTTGGCCGCGGCCGGCAGCGACGCCATCGGATCCGCCCCCATCAGCGCGGCCGTCGCGACCAGCCGGGCGCTCAGTCGGGCATCCCCCAGCGGCGCCCCGCCGAACTCGTTCGCCGCCCAGGCGGCGCCGTCCAGACCGTCCGCGGGCGCCAGCGCATCGGTCAGCAGGACCGGCGCCGCGCCGACACCCAGCCGCCGCCGCCAGTCGGCCGCCAGTTCGTAAACATACACCCGCTTGCGCCCCGCCGCCGCCGCGTTGTCCCGATCCTGACGGCCACGGCCCGCCGTCTCGCCCAGCAGCCGCCAGTTGGCCGCCCGCAGGCTGGCACCGGAATGCGTGCCGTCGACGAAGGTCTCCACCAGATACGGCGCGTAGCCGTAGCGCGCCTCGAAGTCCGCCGGCAGGCGCCGCAGCAGCTGCCCGAGCACGTGCGAGGCCAGGTTGCGGCACGCAACCCCCGGGCGGATCAGGAACCGCGACAGCCCCACCACCCGGTGCAGGTGCGCGCGCCGACCCGCCGCGTCCCAGCCGATCCAGCGGTCCCGCGCCGCCAGCTGCAGCGCCGACGCCGCGATCCCCGCCGCGCCCAGCCAGCCGTGCTCGGAACCCACCAGGTAGCGCAACTGGCAGCCCACCAGCGGCCCCGCGCCGCGCGGATGCTCCAACGCCATCAGACCGTGCCAGATCTCCCGCTGCGCCGCGTCCTCGACCAGCACGAGCGACAGGCCGCGCACCCGCCCCGCCGCGTCGGGGACCCCCGACGCTGGCGCGCTTGCCACCGCCGGCCCGCACCGCGTGCCGCTCCCGCCGCGCGTCCGTGCCAGCGGCAGCCGGAGCCGCCCGGCACGCTCCAGAACCCGCAACGCCACCAGACAGCCGCCCACCTGGGCCCGCCCGCGGGCGTCGAAGAAACCGAACTCCTCGCACAGCCGTCCGGCCAGACCCGTGCGGTGCAGCTCTACATCCTCCCGCATCAGCGCCTCGATCCGATCCACCGCCGCCGGCGCGCTCAGGCTGCGCTTGATCTGATGCTGCCCGTGCATGAAACGCACGATACGTGCGCAATCTGCGAAAGTCCAGTACTACTTGTGGGGCATGGGTAGCGCTAGCCGTACGCGCATCGCGCGGGGACGGCTACGACTCCTGCTACGCCATCAACTGCGCTACCTGGCGAGAACGCCGGCCGCGACGGCAGCCCAGGTGCTCGGCACGGCGCTCGGGGTGACGTCGGTGGTCGCCGTCCACCTCGTCAGCGAGCGCATCAAGGCCGACCTCGACGCCAACGTGCTCCCCTCCGGCTACACACACATCGTTCGGGGCGAGCAGCTCACCGAGGACGCCTACTTCGACGCACGCACGCGCTGGCGCAGCGGCGCCGCAGACGGCGTCGAAGCCATGGTGCCGCTCGTCGAGGGGTACGCCCGATCGAACGGGCGCCCACACCGTCTGGTGGGCATCGACCTGTTGGCGGACTGGCGGCCGGCCCGGACCCGCGCCGCCGGCGCGTTCGCTCCGAACGTGGACCTCCTGACCCGTGACACCGTGTTGGCCGGCACAGGTACCGGATTGGCTCCTGGCGACGTCACCCGGCTGAACGACACCGAAGTCACCGTCGCCGGGACATTCGGCGGCGCTGCGGACTGGTTCCTCGCAGACATCGCCACGGCTCGCAAGGTCCTTGCCCGGCCCGATCCGACCGCGGTCTGGATTCGCGTCGGACAGGCAAGCCATCCCCTCGAACGCTGGTTCCCCGGCAGCACGGCCGGCTTCGACCAGGGCGAGGAGATCGACCTCGGCGGCGGCATGCGCGCCCAGCCCCTGTCCGACGCCGAGCCGACGCGCCGATTCGCACTGGCGCTCCTGTTCAACCTCGGCGCGCTGGGCTTTCTGGCGCTGTTCGTCGCGGCCTTCCTGATCTACCAGTCGAGCCACGCGAACGTCGCTCGCCGGGCCCCGGCCACCGCGCAACTGGGGGCTCTTGGCGTGCCCGCAACGACCCTGCGCGTGCTGTTCGTCGGCGAAGGCGCGCTGCTGGGACTGTGCGGAACGGCGCTCGGCGTCGCATGCGGCTGGGGCTTCGCCACGCTGCTCCTTCCATCCTCGCTTGCGGGCGCGTCCGGCATCACACTCTCGGGCGTGGCGGTGGCCAAGGGCGCGGCGAGCGGCATCGGCATCGCGGCGCTCGGAGCGCTCGCCGCATCGCGACGCGCGCAAGGCTCCGGGGCGCGTTACCTCGCCGTCGCCGGTGCGGTGGTACTCCTGCTCGTATCCCTGCTGTCCTCGACCCTTGCGGCGAGTTTCGGCATCGTCCTGGCTCTGTGCATCCTGCAGCTCGCGGTGGTGATCCCCCTCGCGGCCCGATGCCTCCGATGGATCTTCGAGCGCCGTGGCGCACGCCTCGCGATCCGACGGCGGCTGGCCCTGCGCTCGGTGGCCGGTCAACTCGCCGAGATCGACATCGCCGTGGGCGCATTGTCCATCGCGGTGGCGGCGGCCATCGGGATCGGCACCATGGTCGAGAGCTTCCGACGCGATTTCGTCGCCATGCTCGACCAACGGCTCTGGGAGGGCATGCACGCCGAACTCGACGCGGGCATCTCCACCGTTCCGCCAGACCTCGCCTGGCTACGCGAGTTCCCCAACGTGACGGACGTGCGCCTCTATGCCCGCGCGGAGGCATCCGTGGACGGCGTCGTCGTCGATGTCACCCTGACGCGCGCCGATCTCGCGGAGGCCCGACGCCACGGTCACGACGCGGAGTTCGCGAACGCCGTGCTCGTCAACGAAAGCGGCGCGCGCACACTCGGCGTCGAATCCGGCGACCCGGTCCGCGTGACCGGACCCCACGGCGGCCTGAACACCACCGTCGCGCACGTCTATACCGACTACGGGGCGCCCGGACCCAGGGTGGTGGGAGCGTTCTCCCAACTGCGCGGCGTCCTCGACGGTGTCACCTACGACCGGGTTTCGATCCTCACGGGCGACGGGGACCACGACGATCTCGCGGCCGCGCTCGAGACCCGCTTGCCGAACGCGGTCCTGCGCGATCACCACGAAATCAGGGACCGCGCCCTTACCGTGTTCGACCGCTCCTTCGAGATCGCCTCGTACCTGACGCTCATCGCACTCGCGGTCGCCGTGGCGGGGCTCTACAACGCGCTCTCGGAACTCCAGGCACGGCGCCGTGGCGAGAACCGTCTCCTCTACACCCTGGGCGTCGGACACGGCCGCATCGCGTTGCTCGCGACCGAGCAGAACGCCCTGATCGGCGTCGCCGCCGCCGTGCTCGCCATCCCGCTGGGCCTCGGTATCGCCTGGGTACTGTGTGCGGAGGTCAATCCCCGTGCCTTCGGATGGTCCATTTCCTGGCGCGTGGAGGCGGGGAACCTCGTGCCCCCCGTCGCGCTCGGCATCGCGGCGGCCCTGCTCGCCGGTCTCGGGCCGACGCGCAGGGCCACGCGCGCTCTCACCGGAGCCGTCCGCGATGAACTGGCTTGAGCGCGGCATCGCGATCGTCGCGGTCGCCCTTGCAGGTTGCGGCGACCCGTCGCCCGAGCCGCCGTCCAGTGGACTGCGCCTCGCCGAGGTGCTTGGCGGAGATGCCCCGGAGGACTTTCGCAGCGCCGACCGGGTCCTCCCATTCTCGTTCCCCGCGGACCATGGTTCCCACCCCGAATACCGTAGCGAGTGGTGGTACCTGACCGTGGCACTGCGCGCACCAGGCGGCGAGGAGTACGGCGTGCAGTTCACGCTGTTCCGGCAGGGGCTGCGGCGAGGCGGAGTCGAGGGCGGGGACGAATGGCGTACCGGCCAAGTCTACATGGGTCACCTCGCCCTGACCGACGTGTCGCGCGTCCGGCACGTCGAGGCCGAACGCCTCGCGCGGGGGCACCCGCGCCTGGCGGGTGTGCAGACCGCCCCATTCGCGGCCTGGATCGAAGGCTGGCGCCTGGCATCCGAGGGAGCGGCCTTCCTGCCGTTGCGGCTGCAGGCGACGACGGACCACTTCGCCGTGGACCTCGTGCTCGACGACGCCCGCTCGCCCGCACTGCAGGGCGACCGGGGCCTGTCCGCAAAGGGTCCGCACAATGCCTCTTACTACTATTCCATACCCCGCATCGGCGCGACCGGCACGGTGCGCAGCGAGGATCAAACCGTCACCGTATCCGGGCGGGGCTGGCTGGACCGCGAGTGGAGCACGAGCGTGCTGGCCGACGAATACGCCGGCTGGGACTGGTTCGCGCTCCACCTCGATGACGGACGCGATGTGATGGTCTTTCAGCTCCGTCGCCGCGACGGACGCGCGGACGACTACGACCAGGGGCTGGTCGCGGACGCCCACGGACAGCGCCATCTCGCCGCGGGCGACTTCACGCTCACCGTCGAGCGTCGGTGGCGCGACGGGCGCGGCGTAGCCTGGCCGGTCCAGTGGCGACTGCAACTCGACGGCGATACGCTCATCGTGGATGCTGCCATCGAGGATCAGGTGATGGACACTTCGATACGGTACTGGGAAGGCCTCGTGCGCGTGCAGGCACCCGATGGCCGTCCGCTCGGCCGGGGCTACATGGAACTGACGGGGTACAGATGAACGACGATCCGCCGGCGGGCGAACGGACGGCACGGGGCGTCGACCCCGAGGGCCTCCTCTGGAAGCGGGTCTCCTCCGAGGCCGGTCCGGACCTGGGGCTCCTGCAGGTGCGCTACGACTGGATGCGCCACCCCTCGGGAGAGCGCACGCTGAAACGCCTCGTACTCGAGTCCGTCGACTGGGTCAACTGCGTGGCGCTGACGCGCTCCGGTCACTCCGTGATGGTCGAGCAGTTCCGCTTCGGCCTCGGCGCCTGCACGCTGGAAACGCCCGGCGGCATGGTCGACGCCGGCGAGACGCCGCTCGAGGCCGCACAACGGGAACTGCTGGAGGAAACCGGGTACGGAGGCGGCACGTGGCGCTCCCTGGGAGCCGTCGAACCGAACCCGGCCATCCATCCCCATCTCTGCCATCACTTCCTGGCCGAAGATGTCGAGCGCATCCGCGACCCCGATCCGGGCCTCGGCGAGGCGATCGACGTCCAGCTCGCCACGGTCGAGGAGATCCGCACCGCCATCCGCGACGGGCGCCTGCGTCACGTGCTCGCCCTCTCCGCGCTCTCACGCGTATACGACCTCTTCGAAATCGGAACTGGAAAACCGCACCGCTGACAGGTAGGTTGGGACCAGGACATGCCGGCTCCCTTGATCGCGGGGGAGGATCAACACGGAGATGAGCCAGGTGTCACCGGCTTTCGAGCTCCGCATTCGGTCTGCGGAGACCCAGTCAGGCGACTATGGACGACACGCGTAACAACGAGCTTCCAACCGTACCCCTCGACGCCCTGGCGCAAATCGTGCCCGGCATGGCGCGGGATACCGACGATGCGGCGGCCGGCGGGCGCGGCACTGCTGCGACCGGGGCGGGGCAGGATCTGCACCGCCTCCTCGTCGACAACGCTCCCGACCTGGTCTGCGTTCTCGACCGCACCGGATGCTTCCGCTTCATCAACGACACCGTGCGGCCCCTGCTCGGATACGACAGCGACACGCTCCTCGGTAAGCACTACGCCGAACTGATCGACGACGAAGACCTCGAGATCGCGCGCAACCTGTTCGACGAGCAACGCGCCGGGACCGGCAACGTGCGCCGGGCCGAGCTGCGCCTCAAGCGACACGCCAAGGCCGCCGGGCCACGGCCGCAGCAGTCCACCGCGCTCTGGGCCGACCTGACGGTGACGCGCCTGCGCGACCCGGACGGGGACTTCGCCGGCGCGTACGCGATCGCGCGGGACATCTCCGAGGACAAGGAGAACCGCCAGGCCGCGGACTTCCAGGCCCACCACGACATCCTGACGCATCTGCCCAACCGCGCCCTGCTCGAGGACCGGCTCGAAGTGGCCATCGAACAGGCCGGCCGCAAACGCGGCCCGACACTGGTATTCCTCGACCTCGACCGCTTCAAGCTGGTCAACGACAAGTTCGGCCACGCCATGGGAGACCGGCTGCTGCAGGCGGTCGCCAAGCGCCTGCAGGAGTGTCTCCATCGCGGCGATACGCTGTCCCGCTTCGGCGGTGACGAGTTCGCGGCACTCCTGCCCTCCGTGCACACGCGACGCCAGGCGGCCGCGGTCGCCAGTCGGCTGCTCGAGGGCCTGCGCGTCCCGTTCGTCGTGGACGGCAACGAACTCGACATTGCCGCCAGTGCCGGCATCGCCCTGTATCCGGGAGCGGGGAACACGGCCCCGGCGCTGATTCAGAATGCCGATATGGCCATGTACCACGCGAAGGGCGTGGGTGGCGACGGCTTCGAATTCTTCACAGGCGGCATGAACCTGAAGTTCTCGGCACGTCTTGCGGCCGAGCGCGACCTGCGCGGCGCCCTGGCCGCCGGCGAGATCGAGGTCTACTACCAGCCGCGCGTGGATCTCGGTACGGGCGCCATCTCGGGCGCCGAGGCGCTCGCCCGCTGGCGGCATCCGGAGCGGGGCCTCGTCGAAGCGAACGAGTTCCTGCCAGTCGCCGAGGAGGCGGGGCTCATCGCCGAGATTGACGAGTGGGTACAACGGCAGGCCTTCGACCGGGTGGCCAGTTGGCAAGCAAACGGCCACGTCGACTGTCGTCTGTCCGTCAACGCGTCCGCGCAGCAGCTCGACCAAGCCGCATTCGTACGGCGCTTCCACCAGGCCATCGACGCCGCCGGACTGTCCCCCGAAGCCGTCACGCTGGAGATCACCGAGAACGCACTGATGCACGACGTGCAACTCGTCGTCCCCAAGCTGAGGCACCTGCGACGCTGGGGCATACGCGTCGCCATCGACAACTTCGGTACGGGCTACTCGTCCCTGGACCACCTGCGCCGGCTGCCCATCGACGCCCTGAAGATCGACCGCGGATTCGTCGAGGAAGTCCGCGGCGCGCCCCGGGATACGCGCGCCCTCGACGCGATCGCGGGCATCGCCCAGGGCCTCGGCCTCGATCTCCTCGCCGACGGCATCGAGAACGACGACCAGCTCGCCTACCTGCGCACCCTCGGCTGCCGGGAAGGACAGGGGTTCGTCTTCGACGAACCGATCACCGCGGACGCCATGGCCGCACTGCTCGCGGCCGACCCGTATCGGGACCGAGCCAAGCCCCCGACCTCGCCCAATCCGCGCCCGCCGAAGCCGCTACCCTCGGACCCACGCGTCGCGTATAGTGCGCGGCCCGTTCAGGAAGGCTAGCCCGCGCTGGCACAAGGTTTCCGGATGCACGAATCCCCCGGATTCACGACGTCCATCGTCCACTCCGACCGCCTCGACCCGATCGAACACGGGTCCTTGCACAAGCCGGTCCACAACACGGTGGCATACGGTTACGAGGACGCGCACGACCTGGCCGCGGTCTTTCAGGGCGCCCGGGGAGGCTACTCCTACGGACGTCAGGTCAACCCCACCGTCTCGGCGCTCGAGAGCAAGATCGACCGGATGGAGAACGGTGTCGCAAGCGTCTGCTTCAGCACCGGAATGGGGGCGCTCGGTACTCTGCTGTTCGCCCTGCTACGCGAGGGCGATCACTTCGTTTCGAGTTCGTTCCTGTTCGGCAATACCAACAGCCTGTTCCACAGCTTCGCGGCGCACGGTGTCGACGTCACGTTCGTCGACGCCACCGACGTCGCAGCCGTCGAGGAGGCCGTGCGGCCCGAAACCCGGCTCGTGTTCGTCGAGACCATCGCGAATCCGCGCACGCAGGTGAGCGACCTCGCCCGCATCGGTCGCCTGTGCCGGGAACGCGGCCTCGTATACGTCGTCGACAACACCATGACCTCGCCCTGGCTGTTCCAGCCGGCCAGTGTCGATGCGAGCCTCATCGTCAACAGCCTGACCAAGTACATCGGCGGTCATGGGAACGCGCTTGGCGGAGCCGTCACCGAGACCGGTCGTTTCGACTGGCGCACGTTCGAGAACATCTACGAGACCTACCGCAAGGGCGATCCGCAACGCTGGGGCATCCAGCAGATCCGCAAGAAGGGCCTGCGCGACTTCGGCGCGTCGCTGGGGCCGGAGGCGGCTCACCACATCGCCATCGGCGCGGAAACGCTGGCCCTGCGGCTCGACCGTCAATGTGCGAACGCGCGCGCCCTGACCGAGTACCTCGACGGACACGGACGCATCGACAAGGTCCACTATCCAGGGCTGCCCGACCATCCGCAGCATGCGCTGGCGGCGGCGTTGTTCCGCCGACCCGGGGCCCTCTTCAGTTTCGAACTCGCAGGCGACGTGGATCTGTTCGACTTCCTGAACCGCCTGCGCGTGGTGGTCAAGTCGAGCAATCTCGGCGACAACCGGACGCTGGCCATCCCGGTCGCCCACACCATCTATTACGAAATGGGGCCGGAGCGACGGACGAGCATGGGTATCGCCGACTCGCTGATCCGAATCTCGGTGGGGATCGAGGACGTGGAGGACCTCATGGGAGACTTCGAGCAGGCGCTTTCCTAGCGCACTAGTGTCGGTGCGAGGCACCGGCGCGATAACATCAGCAACAGGGGACATGACGACGATGGAACCGGTCGTGGGCACTGATCTGGGACTGCCGAACAAGCGCTCCGGCAAGGTACGGGATCTCTACGACATCACCCTGCCGGGGGGCGACCCGGGGCTCCTGATCGTCGCGACGGACCGCATCAGCGCCTTCGATGTCGTGCTGGCCAACGGGCTGCCCGGAAAAGGCGTGGTGCTCACCCAGATCTCGCGCTTCTGGTTCGAGCGGTTCGCGGATCGCGTGGAGCATCATCTCGTATCGACGGACGTCGCGGACGTCCGCGGCCTCACCGACGCCGAACGGCTCACGCTGCGGGGACGCATCATGCTCTGCCGTGCCACCGAGGTGCTGCCCGTCGAGTGCATCGCGCGGGGCTATATCACCGGCAGCGGCTGGAAGGACTATCAGGCCACCGGGGCGGTGTGCGGTATCCCGCTGCCAGCGGGGCTGGTGAACTCCGACCGCCTCGAACGCGCGCTGTTCACGCCGTCCACCAAGGCCGAAGTCGGGCTCCACGACGAGAACATCTCCTTCGAACAGGGCGCGGCCATCGTTGGCGAGGAGACCATGCGCTGGCTCGGCGAGACGACGCTCGGCCTCTACGAAGACGCCCGGGCCTACGCCCTCGACCGGGGCATCATCTTGGCCGACACCAAGTTCGAGTTCGGTCGCCTCGACGGGCACGGTACACCGCTGCTCATCGATGAGATCTTCACTCCGGACAGTTCCCGCTTCTGGCCCGCCGATGCGTGGGAGGCCGGCAGGGAGCAGCCGAGTTTCGACAAGCAGGTGGTGCGCAACTACCTGGAAACCGTCGTAGCCGCCGGCGACTGGGACAAGACGCCGCCAGGACCGAAGTTGCCCGACGAGGTCGTCGAGCACACCATGGCCCGCTACCTCGAGGCCTACGAGCGCCTCACCGGCGCGCCACTCGACTTCGAGGCGGTCTGAAGCCTGTTGGACTGGAATGCCTACCAGGCACGCTGCGACGACCCGCGCGTCCTCTCGCGCTGGATGTTGACGCGCACCGCACGGTGGGTCGACCCCACCAACGCCGCGATCCTGCATGAGGCAATGCGCACGCCGCCGCTGCCAAAGCCACCTGGCCACAGGGGCGGCCCGGCCACCGACATGTTCGAGGTCGACGTCGCCGACGAGGCGGCCGCTGCAATCCTCGAAGCCGTGCAACGGGCGGCGGCCGACCACGGCGGGGCAGAGGATCCGCCACCGGACGGATGCCGCGGCGGTCCCACACCAAGCCACAGCCTGAACGCGTACGTCGCCGCGTGGCGCGAGTACCGCGCCGCCGGGCGTCCCTGACCGGGCGTCCCTGATCGGCTCGGAAGCCATGTTCCAGCGCATCTTCATTGCAAACCGAGGCGCCGTGGCCGGACGCATTGTCCGCGCCTGCACGGCCCTCCACGTCGAGTCCGTCGCCGCGTACTCGGACATCGACGCGGAGGCGCCCCACCTCGGGGGAGCCACGGCGACCGCACGCCTGCCCGGCTACCTGCCGGAGGACACCTATCTCAATGCCGCAGCCATCGTCACGGCCGCACGCGCCGCCGGGGCGGACGCGCTGCATCCCGGCTACGGCTTCCTGGCCGAGAACGCCGCCTTTGCGCGCGCGGTGGCAGACGCCGGCATCCGGTTCATCGGCCCGGCTCCCGACACGATCGAGACGATGGGCCACAAGACCCGAGCCCGGTCGCTGATGCGAGAACACGGCTTTCCCGTCCACGCCGGCAGCGCGGTTCTTGAAGACGAGGAAGCCGTGGCGGCCGCCGCGGCCGAGATCGGTTTCCCCGTGATCCTGAAACCCGCCAACGGCGGCGGCGGCATCGGCATGACCGTGGTCGAATCCGAGGCGGATCTCGCCCTCGCCTTCCACACTGCCACCTCGCTCGCCAGGCGGACCTTCGGTGACGGCAGCGTCTACCTCGAGAAGTACCTGGCCCACCCGCGTCACATCGAGTTCCAGGTACTCGGCGACGGCGAGCGGGCCCGGGTCCTCTTCGAACGTGAATGCTCCGTGCAGCGGCGCCACCAGAAAGTTATCGAGGAAGCCCCGGCCCCGAACGTGGACCGTGCCGCCGTCGACGCGGTCGCGGCGCGCGCCGCGGCGGCGCTGCAAGCCGTCGGTTACAGCAACCTCGGCACCGTGGAAACGCTGCTCGCCGACGGCGATTTCGGCTTCCTCGAAACCAATACGCGGCTGCAGGTCGAGCATGGCGTCACCGAGGAGGTGACCGGCGTCGATCTCGTCGCGGCGCAGATCCGACTCGCGGCGGGCGAGCCGTTGCGGGAGGTCGTGCCGGGCGACGTGACGCTGTCCGGGTTCGCCGTCGAGGCGCGCGTCTACGCCGAGGATCCGGTGCGGATGCTGCCCTCCGCCGGCCGCCTGCGCACGTTCCGCCCACCGGTCATGACCGGAGTTCGCACCGAGGTCGCCTACCGGGAGGGACAGACCGTCACACCGTACTACGACCCCCTGCTCGCAAAGGTCATCGGCACGGGCGCCACGCGCGAACAGGCCATCGGGCGCGCGTTGATCGGCCTCAAGGCTTTCGAGATCCAGGGTGTCCAGACCAACCGCGCGATGCTGCGCGACGTGCTCGGCAGCGAGGCGTTCATCGCCGGCCGGCTGCATACCGGTTTCCTCGACGATCGCCCTTCGATCAACCAGTAGGCGCCTCCATCGGCTACCGCATCGGCATCGGTCCTAACGCCGGCCGTCGCCCTCCGGTTCGGAAACACGCCGGAGGAATATACTGTTCGGGCCATGCACACAGCTACCCAGTTCAATCTCGGCATGTTCGACCTCGAGGTCGAGGGAGAGAAGGTCGACGCGCCGCAGGCGCTGGGGGGCTACGGCCGCCTCGACCGGCTCGGGGTCGTCGTCACGTCTGCCCTGGGTGGAGTCGGCGCGAGCCTCCTGATCCAGCTCGCCATCGCCCGCTTCTACGACCTGCGCCCCGAGCGCCGGGATGGCAACCCGATCTATCCGGAGATCTATCTCTTCCACGTGGGTGGGCGATGCGGGATGCACACCAACTACGACTTCTGGCCGCCCAGAAGGAGCCGCTCGTCTCCGGCGACGGAGCCCGGGTGCTGACCGAGATCAACGATCGCGGCATCACCCATCTCGCCGTTCCCGATGGACAGGCCGACGAGTCGGTCGAGCACTTCTTCAAGGAGGCGAACGCCGCCCGGGACCGCCTCGTCCGCTGCTTCGCCTATTCGCCGGAGGGTCGGGTCGACGGCGCAACCCTCACGATCCGTGCTCTTGACGCCGCGCTGGCGGCGAACACGGCGGCGACGCTGGATCCCCGCGCCCTCGGGCGGGTACTGCGCAACGCCGTGCAGCAGCCGGAGCGGCTTCCCGCGGCCATGGCGCGAGACATGCGCGTCGCACTCGAGGACTACGAGGAGCGCCATAACGAGGTCTCGCTCGAGACCTGTCGGGCGATCCGCGAGCAGCGCAAGTCGATCGAGGTCGAAGGGCTCCCCGTGGAGAGCTATCGCACCATCTCCACGGACGAGGCGCTGGTGCGGCTGGGACCGTAGGGGACGGGCTTGTCCCGTCCCGTCGTCAAGGGCTTGCACAGCCTCGACACGGGCGACCGTAGGGGATGGGCTTGTCCCGTCCCGTCGCCCAAGACCTTGCACAGCCTCGACACGGGCGACCGTAGGGGATGGGCTTGTCCCGTCCCGTCGTCAAGGGCTTGCACAGCCTCGACACGGGCGACGCCGGGTGGCCGAGGGTGGTTGCCCACCCCCGGCTCCCGCAGATCCGGACGTGCCCAATTCGGGCATCCAGCTCCTCGAGCCGTGGTATCGCTACGCGCAGCGCGCGCACCCGCGAGCCGCCATTTCCGGCGGCTCCCCGCTACCTGCCGCACTTCCGTTGAGACGCTGAGCTGGCTCGGTGGCCAAGGCGTCTGTCCGCCCGGCAGTCCATGATCCGATCCGCCGCTTCCCTCCGCCGGGTCCCCGTGGGGCGAGTTCCCCGACTTCACCAGTACTATCAGCGGACTCCGACTTCTCGACGCCCGTCCCGCCGCACTTCGTTTTCCTTCGCTTGGCGGTACCACTCGGTTGCCCTGTTCGCTCCCGCAGCATGGGCCGTACCCGCGGGCCTGGACTGACTTCTATCGCGGCCGTCCGCGCCGCGCGCTCCGGTGGAGACGTCGAGACCTCCCAGGTTCCTGGGCGACCCGTGCCTGCATGCCCCGCTCTCGGACCCCGGCGGAACCGCCAGCGCCAGGCCATCTCGGCGCCGCGATGCTGCCTTCCGCTCTCGTCACAGCGTCGGCTTCCGCGATGTATACGAATTTCGTGGCTCAATCACGCGGCCTGCAAGGCTTCCTGTGTACGCTTCGCAGACAGCGTCACCACTGGCCACGCAACACTCGGTTCCGGCTGGCTGGTCAACCTTGGCCGGTCAGGACTCGCACCTGCTGGGTCGCAAAGAAGGTTTCCGTCATGTCACAGCATGTCTTCCCCCTTCACCAAGCTTCGCCTGGCGCAAGACAAGCGTCGCCCCTACGACGTCCCGTGCCGATTTCCCGGCCCGGGCGACAACGCGCCGGCCGGCTCCATACCTGTTTCCGTGACGATCTGCTATAACGCTCGACTTTTGGCGCGAAAGCGCGGGGTGACGTGAATGGCGCGGGTCGAAGTCGAGAGCGAGGTCACCGGCAACGTCTGGAAGGTAGAAGTGGAAGTCGGCGACCGCGTCGAGGAGGGTGACGTGTTGATCATCCTCGAGTCCATGAAGATGGAGATTCCGGTGGAGAGCCCCGCGCCCGGGACGGTCTCCGAACTGCTGGTGCAGCCGGAGGATACGGTCGAGGAAGATCAGGTCGTGCTGGTGTTGGACACCTAGTCCGGCCCTCTGCAGCGCCAGGACCCGTCACAACCCATGAGCTGGGAACAGGAAGTCCGCGAGATCGAGCGTCGACGCCATCTCGCGAAGCAGCAAGGCGGCAAGGACGGCATCGCGAAGCAGCACGCCCGTGGCCGGCTGACGATTCGCGAGCGCATCGATGCCCTCCTCGACCCCGACACCTTCCAGGAGCACGGCAAGGCGACCGCGACCCCGGACTATGACGACAACGACCGCCTGACCGGCTACGTCCCCGCGAATTACGTCGTCGGCTTCGGCAAGATCGAGGACCGTCGCGTCGTGGTCGGCGGCGAGGACTTCACGCTGAAAGGCGGTTCGCCGAACGCCGCGGGCCTGCGCAAGAGCGTGTACGCGGAGCACCTCGCCATGCAGTACAAGGTCCCCCTCGTCCGCATGCTCGAAGGCGGCGGCGGCAGCGTGAAAGGCGGCGGGCGCCGCGGCGGCACCGTCGGGGAGCCGGTCTTCAGCGCGCCGCGCTTCCGCATCATCGCCGATGCCATGGGCCGCGTCCCGGTGGTCTCCATCGCGGCTGGCGCGGTCGCGGGTTTTCCCGCCGGCCGCATGGTGGCATCACACTTCTCCGTCATGACCCGGCACACGGCACAGATCCTGATCGGCGGGCCCGCCCTGGTGGAACGCGCCCTCGGCGTACGCCTGACCAAGGACGAGCTCGGCGGCGCCCACGTGCACGCCACGAGCGGCATCGTCGACAACATCGTGGAGGACGAATATGCCGCGTTCGCCGAGACGCGTCGCTTCCTCGGCTACCTGCCGTCGAACGTCGACCAGCGCGCACCCCGCGTTACGTCGGAGGACGACCCCGAGCGGATGGAGCAGGACCTGCTGACCGCCGTGCCGCGCGACTCGAACGCGGGGTTCGACATGCGCGAGATCGTGCGCATGGTGATGGACATCGACTCCTTCTTCGAACTCGCGCCGACCTACGGCCCGAGCCAGATCGCCGGACTCGCGCGACTCGACGGCCAGCCGATCGGTGTCCTCGCCAACGACTGCAACGTCTACGCCGGCGCGATGACGGCGGAGGCCGGGCAGAAGTACCGGCGGTTCGTGGAAATGTGCGATACCTTCCACCTGCCGATCGTCAACTTCGTCGACCAGCCGGGCTTCATGATCGGCCCCGAAGCGGAGCGCAACGGCACGATTCGCTATGGCATGGCCGCCGTTTCCGCGGCCGCCCAGGCCACCGTCCCGTGGGCTTCCATCCAGGTCCACAAGGGCTTCGGCGTAGCCACCGCGGCGCACTAT
Source organism: Candidatus Azotimanducaceae bacterium (assembly GCA_965248075.1). Classification (GTDB taxonomy): domain Bacteria; phylum Pseudomonadota; class Gammaproteobacteria; order Pseudomonadales; family Azotimanducaceae; genus VXNE01. The sequence goes on from CBDFIL010000003.1 coordinate 1,059,203, forward strand.
GGGCCGAACGCCTACGTGCTCGCCTGGCCCTCGGTGGAAAGCGGCGCACTGCCACTGGAAGGCGGCGTGGCGGTCGCCTTCCACCGCGAAATCGACGCGGCGGAGGATCCTGCGGCCAAGCGCCTGGAACTTGAGGAGCGCCTGCGCGCGTCGCGCTCGCCATTTCCTCGCGCCGAGTCCTTCGCCGTGCACGAGTTGATCGACCCGCGCGAGACCCGACCCGTGCTCTGCCAGTGGATCGACTGGATCCAACCGATCCTCGACGATCTCAAGGGTCCGACGACGTTTCCGATGCGGCCCTAGTCCGCCCTCGAGCGGCACACGGACAACACTGCGAAAACCAGCCCGATGGCCGCTACCGTTCTGTCGCTGACCCTGTCCTTCATCGCCGGCGTGCTCGTCTGGTTCGTGGTCGGGCCACGCCTGCGTCTTTCGGAGGATCCGAAGCAGAACGAAGTCCTGAACGTCTTCGCCTACGTCGGCATCGCGTTTCCCGTGCTGTTCGGCGTCGTGTTCTTCGTGATCGAGCAGTTGTAGCGATCCGGACGATGCACGCCATTTAAGGGTCTCTACGAGGTCGCAGTCCGGGTCAGCGACCTCCCTCGAGAAAGCGCGCCCCATCTCTACGTCCAATACTCGACAACCACATGCCGGGCGCGATGCGACGGTACCGCGTCGTCGAACCAGGAGCCGAGAAGATCGCGGGCCTCAAAACGTGCGAGCAGTTCGCTCGGAGCGAAGTACATGATCCGAAGCTCGCGGCGGTCGCCGGGGTTGAAACGGGTGGCGGCGTTGCTGCGGCGGGCGGGGGTTCGTACCGGAAGCGTTGATCGACGGAGCGGTACCAGGATTTCGACGGCGGATGGATCAGGGGAAGCCCTCCGCCAGGACGGTCCGTGAAGGGCGGCAGCGTCACGGATCAGCGCGGTGATTCAAGCGAGGCGCCCTGCTCGATCGTGGCGATGACGTTGCCCAGAAACTCGCGGTCGTGATCGTCACCGGTGAGCAGATCTTGCGGCGATCTGCCACCGAGATTCGGCACGTCCATCTTCGATGGGGTTCGAAGGCAACGACGGCGAAGAGCGGACGAGCTACATCCGCGTTGGCGCCGTCCCGCACAGCGTCAACATCGAGCTCGGAAGGGATCTCCCTCAGCGGTAAGCTCGTCGTGGGCGGGGACGTTGGTCTCCTCCTCCGTGGCGGCGACCACGGCGTCGTCGCGCAGTTGGACTGTGTCGGCGATACTCACTGAACTGTGGCTCTGTTGCTCGCTTGTGGGCGGTACCCAGAAACGTGGGGTTTGCCGACCACGTGCGAGCAGTTCGCTCGGAGCGAAGTACATGATCCGAAGCTCGGGGCGGTCGCCGGGGTTGAAACGGGTGGCGGCGTCTGCGGCGGGCGGGGGTTCGTACCGGAAGCGTTGATCGACGGAGCGGTACCAGGATTTCGACGGCGGATGGATCAGGGGAAGCCGCTCCGCCAGGCGGTGATTCAAGTGAAGGCGCCCTGCTCGACGTTGTGAATGCGCTGCCGCAGATCGCTTTCGGTGGTCATGGCGGTTGGGCGTTGCGAGTGGGTTTGCACGTTAGTGCAGAGAGGCCCGGCGTTCATGGCGGTTGGGCGTTGCGAGGTGTCAACACAAAGCAGAGACGCCCCCTTTGGCCGGCGGGCGTTTTCATAGGTGATTGGCTCCCGAACACCAAAAAGGGCCACAATATGAGTACCTTGCATGTTCCATCCCCAACGGATGCAGACCGCTCATGAACAACTTCGAATTGCGCCACCTCCGCACACTGGTCGCCCTACGCGACGCCGGCAGCCTGGTCGAGGCCGCCGAGCGGATTCATCTCACGCAGTCGGCGCTATCGCATCAACTGAAGGAACTCGAGACCCGCATCGGCTGCGCCCTGTTCATCCGCAAGACGCGGCCGGTGCGGTTCACGCCCTCCGGGCAGCGCTTGCTGGAGTTGGCCGACGAGGTGCTGCCACAGGTGCGGGAGGCTTCAATGGACCTGGCCCGCTACGCCGAGGGGGTGTCCGGGCGGTTGTACATGGCGATCGAGTGCCACTCCTGCTTCGAGTGGCTCCTGCCCGCCATCAATGCCTTCCGCGAGGACTGGCCGGAGGTGGAACTCGACATCTCGAGCGGCTTCCACTTTGACCCCCTGCCAGCCCTGGGGCGCGGGGACCTCGACCTCGTCATCACCGCGGATCCCATCGAGGACGACACCCTCGCCTACGAGCCGCTGTTCGGCTACGAAGCCCAACTGGCGCTCGCGGTACAGCACCGTCTCGCGGCGAGGGCCTGGATCGAACCGGGAGACCTCGCCGACGAGACGCTCATCGTCTATCCCGTGGACCGTTCCCGCATGGACGTCTTCACGAGCTTCCTCGACCCGGCGGACATCGCGCCGGCGGGGACCCGAACCGCCGAACTCACCACCATGATGGTGCAGCTCGTCGCCTCCGGGCGCGGCGTGGCGTGCCTGCCCAACTGGGCGCTGCACGAGTACACGGAGCGCGGCTACGTGGTGGCGCGGTCGCTGGGCGAGGAGGGTGTCTGGCCCAACCTGTACGCGGCCGTGCGGGACGACGAGCGGAGCGTGCCCTTTGTCGCAAGTTTCGTACGCACGGCCAAGACCACCTGTTTCGAGAGCCTGGTCGGTATCGTTCCGGCGGATGCGGACGTCTCCGCCACCGAGCCCCGCAACGGCGGGCGCCGGGAAGCCTGATCCGCCGCAGAACAGTCCGCCTCCCCTACGGCACCAGAACCGTCTCCAGCCAGGCGCCCGACGCCCTCGTGTACCGGCGCCGGTCGTGCACGCCCCCCGCACCCGCCAGGTCCAGCCGCTCGACCTCCACCGCTTCGAGGACGTAGCCAACGGCCGTCTCGGGAGCGGCGAGGGGCTCCGGCAATCGGACGGCCGCCAGGGCCTCGATCAACGTGGGGCGTCCGTCGATCGGCGAACTCTGTGCATGTGTCTCGTACAGCCAGTCCATGCGTTTCGGGATGTCCGGACGCATCTGCCACGCCGCACGGACGGTCTCGGGCGGAATCTGCTGCAACGCGCACCGCAGCCGGTACTGCACCGTGACGCTCGGCAGGTAGGCCAGCACCGCGACCGTCGACGAAGCGGAGAACTCGGCGACCTTGGGCGACGTGGCGTTGACGAAGATCGCGAGGCGGTCCTCGACTTCCCGCAGCACCAGCACACGCGCGGCCGGCTCGCCGGAAGCGGTGACGGTGACGACGGTGCACAGGTTGGCAAACGGATCCTCGCGGTCGCGGGCCCGCGCCCGATCCTCCGCAAACCGTACCAGCGGATCGATCACGATGCTCGAGATCAGTCGCTTTCGCCCTTGGCCGCGTCCGCCCCGTCCTCTGGCTCGGACGATTGCCCCGCCTCCGCCGCGCGCCGCATTTCGGCCACGTCGCGCTGGACTTCGCCCAACCGGTAGATCACGTCCGGCAGTTGGTCCGAAATACGCCAGGCGAAGTACGCGATGGCGATGACGCCAAGCAGGATGAGAAAGGTCATGGCAATCCCCAGTGTGGAACAAGCGACTTCCGAAGCCTATGCGAGTGGAGGCGTTCGGTCCATGCGCGCGCGAGCAATCCGAACAGCAGCATGAGTGTCTTTCGCACGCGCCAAGTCCCTGTCACGCGCTCTCAACCGTCGCCGGGGTGACGACCGCGTCCAGACGACCGGACCCGAACGCTACGTCGCTCCACGATCCCTCCAGGACGAACTGCGCGATGCCGAACGTCGGCAGGTTGTCGAGGGCGGCCCAACCCGCCAGCCGGTTCACGAATCCGGTGATCCCCGGATTGTGGCCGACCAGTGCGACGTTGCCGGCATCGGCCGGCAGCGCGCGCAGGGCCTCGAGCAGATCGGTCGCATCCGCGAGATAGAGACCGCGGCGTTCCAGCATCGCGTCCCGCGGCAGATCGAAGGCGCTGCGAACGTGATCGGCGGTCTCCACCGCTCGCCGCGCGGCACTGGTCAGGACCAGCCCGGCACGCGCTTCCCTGGCCCGCAGCCACGCGACCATCTTCGACGCCTGGCGACGGCCGCGGGGCGCGAGCGGCCGCCCGAAATCCGAAACGCCCAGCGGATACCCGGACTTGGCGTGTCTGACGACCCAGAGTACGTTGCCTGCCAACTGCCTCCCCCGCCAACTGCCTCCCCCGCCAACGGTTCACTCCCAGATGGAGAAGAACTCCTCGAATGCGACGAACTGCCCGCCGCTCGCCGACGACGGCACGATGATAGGGGTCTTGATGCCGGCGTCGAACCAGGCCTCGATTCCCTCGCGCACCTCGGAAGCCGTGCCGGACAGTGTCGTGTCCGCGAGCCACCGGTCCGAAAGTGCATCTGGAACCCGGTCGTAGTCGCCGGCTTCCATGGCCGCCTCGACGCCGGCAATCTCTTCCTCGTAGCCGGCTTCCTTCCAGTAGTTGCGGTAGTTCGGCAGCATCGCGTAGCTCATGAGCGTACGCCGGTTGACGGCGGCGGCGGCTTCCCGGTCGTCGCTGATGCACGTCGGAATCATGTTGCCGATGAAGAAGTCACCGTCGCGGGCGTCGTCCGACAGCACGCCGAGGGACTCGGCCATGTGCGAGCGCGCACCGTTCGCGAACACCATGCCGTCGCCGATCTCCTCCGCCAGCCCGATCATCCGCTTGCGGAGCGTCGCGAGCACCAGCGGCGGCAGCTGCCCGGCGCGCGGTACGGCCTTGAGGTCCGCGACGAACTTGCGCATGTCGCCGAGCGGCTTGCCCCGCTCGATGCCCAGGCGATCCAGCGCCGGACCGTGGCTCACCCCGATGCCGAACCGGAACCGTCCGCCCGACACCTCGTGGATGAACGACGCGGCGTTGGCGAAATCCTGCACGTGCCGCGTGTAGATCGGTGTGATGGAGGTGCCGAACGTCAGCTCATGCGTGGCGAATGCGAGCGCCTCGCACAGCGCCAGCCCGTCGGCAAGACTCGGGCAATAGATGCCGGGGAAACCCCGGCGCTCGATCTCTCCGGCCAGTTCCAACGTCCGGGCGCGCCGTCCCGGTATCGCCGCGAGGCTCATCGCGGGCATCTGCGTCATGTGTCCTCCCCATCCCTGCACAGGGCGCTCGGCCGCGCGCGAAGCGGGCAAGTTATCAGATTCCGGAGCGGTGGTGGCCCCGCCGCCAGTGATTCGGCACGGAACTCGTAGGGGCGACCCTCGTGGTCGCCCGCGCTGGGCTTGGCGGGTGATTCGGAACGGGACGGGCCGGGTGGCCGAGGGTGGTTCCCACCCCCGGCTCCCACAGATCCGGACGTGCCCGACTCGGGCATCCGGCTCCTCGGGCTATGGTGTAGCTGCGCGGTAGACGCTTTGCACGACACGCGGCAGCGGGAGCGGGTAGCGTCGAGACAGGCGCGTGAAGCCGGCCCAGGTCAGCCGCTTACGCGGTGACCGGCGGACCAGCCATTTGCGCCACAGCGCGACAACCCACCAGCGGAACCGGGCAAGCGCCCGGTGGTTGCCGGTGAGGCCGTAGTAGGCGTAGTGACCCTGCAGCTTGCGCGGTGCTGCACAATCCGCGCTACGCGGGGGCCTACGCGTTCGGGCGCAGCCGGCAGCGGCGTCGGCCGGGCGGCGTCGTCGAGTGGCGGCGGGTGCCGATCGGCGAGTGGACGGTCCTGCTGCGCGACGCGCACCCCGGCTACATCGCATGGGATCGCTTCGAGGCCAATCAACGGCGTCTGCGCGACAACGCGCTGGCCCGCGGCGCGGACCGTCGCCGCGGGCCGCCCCGCGAGGGGCCCGCGCTGCTGCAGGGTCTTGCGTTGTGCGGCGTGTGCGGTCGGGGCATGACGATCCGCTATCACGTCCGCCGCGGCCGGCAGGTTCCGGACTACGTCTGCCAGCGCGACGGCATCCGGACTGCGGGCGCAAAGTGCCAGTCCATCCCCGGCGCCGGCATCGACCTCGCGATCGGCGCGTTGCTGGTGGAACTGATGACGCCGGTCACGCTGACCGTGGCGCTCAAGGTCCAGGACGAACTGGCGGCGCGCGCCGACGAGGCCGATGTCTGGCGCGCCCAGGCCGTCGAGAGGGCACGCGAGGAGGCGGAACTGGCGCGACGGCGCTTCATGCGGGCCCATCCCGACAACCGGCTCGTGGCCGATGTCCTGGAGGCCGAGTGGAACGCCAGGTTGCGCGCTCTGGACGACGCCCGCCGGGAACTCGAGCAGCGGCGCGCCGAAGACCCCGGACAACTCGACGCCGCCCGGCGCCAACGCATCCTGTCCCTGGCCACCGACTTCCCGCGCCTGTGGAACGATCCGGCGACCCCGGACCGCGAGCGCAAGCGCATGGCGAGGCTGCTGATCGACGACGTCACCCTCACGCGGGGCGCCGAGATCGCTCTTGGCGTGCGCCTGCGCGGCGGGGCGACGCGGGAGTTGCGGCTGGCTCCCGAACTTCCCGCGGGACAACGGTACCGGACCCCCGAGCGCGTCGTCGCACGGATCGACAGCCTGCTCGACAGCCGCACCGACGCGGAGATCGCGGCCTTGCTGAACGAGAGCGGCCTGCGCACCGGCCGCGGCGTCGTCTTCCGGCCGCGGCGCGTACAGGCCATACGCAGGGAGTACGGCTTGTCCTCCCGGTACGAGCGCCTGCGCGCCCGCGGCCTGTTGAACATCACGGAAGTCGCCGCCATGCTTGGCGTCTCGACCGACACCGTCAAGAGATGGCGCAGGAGGGGCCTGCTCGAAGCCCACCGCTACAACGACAAGAACGAGTGTCTCTACGAGCCTCCCGACAACGGGCCGCCCGTCAAGCAGCAGGGCCGGAAGTTCACGAAACGACTTCCTTCGCGAGACCTTGTCACGCAACGTCCCGATGAGGTGCAGTATGAAGCCTAGCCCTTCGCCTGCGGTCGGCGTGGTGGCAGGACGTACAGGGTGATGTCGAGTTCCTCGCAGGTCCTGCTCGAAGGCGGCGCGGAACTCACTGCCGCCGTCGACCTGCACCGACAGCAGCTCATGCGGGAGATCGGCATTGACACGCGTCCTTGACGGCATGGGTGAGGGGCAGTTGGGGAAGAGTGGATGAGCGCACCAACGCTTGGGGACCTGCTGTCCCGCTCGGTGCCTTGGTGTGGGCCGAGCGGCACCTGCGGCTAGAGCGGGAGCGCAGCGCCGCGCGGAGCGCAGTCACGGCCGTGAGGTTGAGCGACTGCGCGGGGGGGACCGAGGTGAGCGCAGCATTGCCGACGATCTTTACGACCGATAGTCGAGCGGGAGGATTCAAATGAAGAATGAGCTAGACCGGGTGACGGAGGAGCTTCGCAAGGCCGGTCGCGGCGAGGGTTCCCTGGAGGAGATGCAGGCGGCGCTGGAAGCGGTGACGGCGGCCCAGGCGAAGTGGGCCGCCTCGCCCGAAGGCAAGGCGGCGGCGAAGGCCGAGGGGGAGCGCCGGGCGGCGCTACGCAAGATCGGCCGCCGCGGCGACGTGCGCGCCATTGTTGCCGCGGAGCGGGAACTGATGGCGGACGAGCGCGCGCATCGGGTGACCTCGCAGGAGCAGGCGGACTTTCTGGACCGCGGCATCGAGGCGATGGACGTTGCCCTGAAGTTGATCGACAAGGTCCAGGACCCGGAGCGCTACGGTGACGTGGCCGCGGCGTATCAGCGGCTGGCGAACCGCATCAAAGGAGTGCCGAACGACGAGGCACGGCAGGTGTTCAAGGAGCATGGTGCGGAACTGAGCGCCATCGAGGAAGCGATGGCGTTCGGCGTGCCGATTGACCACGATCAGGCACGCCTGCTGGCGGTGCGCCAGGCGAACATGAGGGCGGCTGATCGGCTGTACGCCGACTTGCAGCGCCAGGCGCTCGGCATGGAGCCGCGGCAGCTCCGCGAGGGGCAGTGCGAAACGTGCGGCGCACTGGCCGCGGCAGGCGCGACGCTGTTCCCGTACGTCATCAAGGAGACGGGCCGCACGGTGCTGGTGTGTTGGGACTGCTTCTGACAGGCTGGCGGCGTACCGCTTTGACACACCCCCGCGCGGGGTGGTGGTGGTCAATCTGACCATTTGACATAACGTCCAATTACGCGCAGTTGGCGAACCGCGCCGGCCCCGATTCGCCGTCCCCGCCACCCCGAATCCGGCCCTGGAACGCCCTCAGAGCGCCCAGGAGCCGCGTAGCGGTCCCCGGTGGGTGTGTGAGGCCCGACACAACTCCCAAACCCCGCCGAAAGCCCTCAGAGGCGTTGTGACGCCCTCCTAGCTTAGTACCCGTCTGCGTAATTACGACAACGTATTGTTGACAGCCGAAAGGATCTTCGGATACGGTTGCCCGGAAAGCGTATCGGGGAACAATCATGCCGAGAAAAAGTCCTTTCGGGATCACGCTTACCGACGAGGAAGCACAAGTCCTGAAGCGGCGGGCGCAAAAATATACGTTGCCATATTGCCAGGTTCAACGGGCCCAGATGATCCTCTTGGCCGCACAAGGACTGCAGAACGATGAGATTGCCGCGCGGCTCAACACGCGGCGGGAGGTCGTCAGCCAGTGGCGGAAACGGTTTTTCCACGAACGTCTGCCAGGACTTGAGGAGCGCCCCCGGCCCGGACGCCCCCGGGCTTTTCCCCCCGGAGGTGGTCGTGCAGGTCAAGGCGCTGGCATGTGAGTTGCCAGCCAATCTGGGACTTCCGTTGTCGCGCATGAGCATCGCGGATGTGGCGCGCGAAGTTCGCCGCGCCGGTATCGTCGTCAGCATCAGCGACAAGACCGTTTGGCGCTGGCTGCACGAGGACGCCATCCGGCCGTGGCAGCACCGCTGCTGGATCTTCCCGCGTGACCCGGACTTCAGGGTCAAGGCGGGGCGAATCCTGGATCTCTACGAAGGGCACTGGAACGGAATCCCCCTGCGCGACGACGAGTTCGTCATCTCAACAGACGAGAAGACCAGTATCCAGGCTCGCCAGCGTACCCACGGGTCTCTGCCGACCGCTCCCCGCCAAGCCATGCGCACCGAACATGAGTACGTGCGTCGGGGGGCATGGGCCTACCTGGCCGCCTGGGATGTGCGGCGGGCCAAAATCCATGGGATCTGCGAACACAAGACCGGCATCGCACCATTCGGCCGCCTCCTGCAACAAGTGATGACGCAAGAACCCTATCGCTCCGCTCGGCGGGTGTTCTGGACCATGGATAACGGCTCCTCCCACCGCGGCCAAGCCTGTATCGATCGTATCAGGGAGCAATGGCCGACCATCGTTCCGGTCCACACGCCCGTGCACGCCAGTTGGCTGAATCAAGTGGAGATCTACTTCTCCATCCTTCAGCGCAAGGCCTTGACACCCAACGACTTCCCTTCCCTCGAAGCCCTCCAGGAGCGGTTGCTGCGCTTCGCCCGTTACTACGAAGCCATTGCCCAACCCTTCCAGTGGAAGTTCACCCGTAAGGACCTCGACTCGTTGCTGCATCGCATTGATCGCGCCCATGCCAGCGAACAGCCCTTACTCGCAGCCGCGTAGAATACGTGTCCGAACTTATGACCCACGGGTACTTAGCTAGGCCGCCACGACGATACCGGTCGTGGCTGCGGCAATCTCGTACTGGCTGCGCTCAAAGAGCTACGGCGGAGCAGGTTGAGGATGTCCTGAACCCACCCGACGCCTGCTTCCACGCCCTTTGCGAGGCTAACCCACCGTAGCCGTCCAGGGTCCTTAGACTTGAATGCCCATGTTCACCGTCAACACTGACCCATGAGCAACTCCAAGACCATCTGCTACCGCTGCGTCGGCGAGACGTTCCTTCGCGACAAAATCTCCCGCTGCGGCACCGAGTCCGAGTGCTCCTACTGCGGCCACCGCGCGATTGCGTTCAGTATCGAAGAGGTCGCCAGGCACGTCGCGACCGCGTTCAAACAGCACTTCCGACGGACGTCCACCGAGCCCGACTTCTACGAATCGCTCGCCCTGAGTGACAGGGAATCCAACTTCGATTGGTCTCGACACGGCGAGCCCGTCGCCGACGCCATTGTAGCCGCCGCCGACATCCCGGAGTCCGCCGCATCGGACATCCAGCAGGAACTCGACGAACGCTACTCCGACCACGACGATATCGAAGAGACGGAGTTCCACTCCGAATCCCACTACGAAGAACAGGGGGCGGACGGCGATCACTGGCGGCGACAGTGGTTAGATTTCGAACGTGCGATCAAGACGCAGACCAGATTCTTCGGCCACAACGCCGAGGAGCTCCTCACCAACATCTTCTCGAACCTCGAACACCTCTCGGCGGCTAGCCACCGACCGCTAGTCATCGACATTGGCCCCGGCTTCCCTTCCACAGCCCTTTACCGGGCACGCATGTTCCAATCAAAGGCACCCCTACGGGCTGCGCTGTGCCGACCCGACCGCGAACTCGGCCCGCCACCCGGCCACAAGGCCCGGACGGGACGCATGAACGCGCGCGGAATCTCCGTCTTCTACGGCGCCACCGAGCCCGAAGTCGCCATCGCCGAGGTCCGTCCTCCCGTCGGCACCCGCGTCGCCGTCGCCAAATTCGAAATCACCCGTCCCCTGCGCATACTGAACCTCGGCAATCTGGCGTCCGCCTCGGCCGCTGGCAGCATCTTCGACGAAGCCTTCGCCGACCTCTGCCAACAGGCCGCGTTCCTTCAGTCGCTGAGCAAAACGCTGTGCGCGCCCGTGGTACCCAACGACGAGGATCTCGAATACCTCCTGACACAGGCCATCGCCGACTTCCTCGCGACTGAGAGGGATCCGCCACTGGACGGCATCGCCTACCCTTCCACCCAGATCGACGGCGCCGGCTACAACGTGGTCCTGTTCCACAAGGCTGCCCGCGTCGAAGAACTCCAGCTACCCGAAGACGTCTTCATCGTCGCAACAACGTCCTCCAGGGAGGAGAACGGGTGGTACCCCGACTACCACGTGAGAGAGATCCTGCACTCCCCGCACCCCGAGTCCGGGCCCTCGCACGCGCAGTATCGCCATGAAGAAGACCCCTCGTGGTCGGACGACGAGGACCGCAGGGAACCATCTTTGCGCGTTGCGCCAGAGTCCCTCACGGTCCACGAAGTCAACCAAGTGGACGTATCCACACGACCGCATACGGTTTTGCGATCCAGAACAGAGGAATAGGTGCCGAACGGCGCTGGCCGCTTCGCGACCGGGCGGCCGCCGTTGGCGTAGCTAGCCCCACTCCCGGGATTTCCCCAAAAGCATCAGTTGTCGGCGTCGAGCAAGAGGGAAGTGCTTAGCTCTTGCGCCTGCTGAATTTGCGCGCGCGTCATGGTTTGCCGGATCCGATGTTTGCCTGCGACGGCAGTTTCATCGCCTTGCGCGGCGGCGACGTTGTACCAAGCGAAAGCCATGACGTAGTTCTCGGGAACGCCGAATCCGTGTTCGTACATCGAACCTAGGCTAGCCTGGCCCCCGGCGTCGCCTTGCTCGGCGGCGCGACGGAACCAGCGAACCGCCTCGGCGTCGTCCTCGGCGACGCCCTCGCCGGCCGCGTACATCCAACCTAGGCTAGTTTGGCCGCGGGCATGGCCCTGCTCGGCGGCGAGACGATACCAGCGCACCGCCAGGGCGTCGTCCTCGGCGACGCCCTCGCCGATTGCGTACATCCAACCTAGGCTAGCCTGGCCCCCGGCGACGCCTTGCTCGGCGGCGCGACGGAACCAGCGAACCGCCTCGGCGTCGTCCTCGGCGACGCCCTCGCCGGCCGCGTACATCCAACCTAGGCTAGTTTGGCCGTCGGCGTCGCCCTGCTCGGCGGCGCGACGATACCAGCGAACCGCCTCGGCGTGGTCCTCGGCGACGCCCTCGCCGGCCGCGTACATCCAACCTAGGCTATATTGGCCCGTGGCATCGCCCTGCTCGGCGGCGCGACGGAACCAGCGAACCGCCTCGGCGTCGTCCTCGGCGACGCCCGTCCCCTCCTTGTACATCACACCAAGGCGGAATTGTGCTTCGGCGTTCCCATCCCGGGCCGACTGCAATACGGACGACAGCAATGGGTTCGGTTCGCGATCGGCCGATCCTTCCACAGCCGCCTCCTCGGCGGCCATCTGCGGGCAGCTCGCAAACGCGCAGAGCAACAGCAAACCGAGCAATCGTCTCATGTGCCTCGACCACCGACGCCGAGGCCCTGGGCCAGGAGGAACTGGCGATCGCCGCTAGAATGTGGGAGCCGAGCGCCGAGCAACCAGGTCCTCGATGGCGACCACACACCCGGGAAATCCCGGGTGCCGGGCGGGTGAGGGCATTCCGCCCGCGCTGTCGACGTCGACCAGCTGCGATCGGATCCAGCTGCGAATGTGATGGCATTCCGGCGAGCGCGCTCCATCATCAGAGCGTCGAGTACCTCACCGTGCGCTTCCCCGGCCACGTCACTCAGTCCTCCGCGTCGAGCCAGCCTGGCCCGTACTCCGCGTCCGCCAGCATGTCACCGATCACCACCAGGTCGGGATCCAGCGTCTCCCGCAAAAGACCCTCAACTCTTCCCATCCTTCACCACCCCTTTGCCGTTCCAAACCACTCTACATCGTTGCAGAAACCCGCGCCCTCGGCCGGGTGCAGCGCTGGCTAAGGCCACGCTGCGCTCGCCACGACGGCGATCTACGCCGCGGCGCGAGACTGCTCGACGCCTCGCAGCCAGGTCCCGCACCACGCCGCCATTTCGTCGGCCGGCAGCCGTGACACGATCTCCCCCCGGTCGAGCACACACTGCTCGACCGGCCGGGGAATCCCCAGGGAGTCGGAGCGCGAGTTGTCGAGCACTTCCAATTGATTGAACTGGTCGACCGTGCGCCGCAAATTCGACAGCGAAAAGCGGTATCGCTCCGGCACCCGCGCCGGGTCGATCCGGTGGCCGGTGTTCTCCAGCACCCGGCGCTCGATCCGCGCGACGTTGATTTCGGGCGATTCGGTGCCGATGTAGATGCCCTCGATGCGGTAGTCGGCTCCTCGCAACCGCTCCACCATCTGCCGGCCTGAGCGACCGGAATAGGTGCTCTCGACGCCGAAGCTCAAGCGGGCCTGGATCGCTGCGCCGACTTCCTCGGCTACGTATCGGCTGGAGCGCTCCCCCGCATCCTCGCTGTTCCAGTCACCGATGCCCCCGGCAATGGAGTCCTGGTCAAAGTATCGGTCCGGCAACCGGTCGTAGTTGGCGCGCTTCCAAGCGCTCTTCCCGGCACCGTTGCACCCCATCACGATGGTGAACACCGGCCGGGAATCTAGTTGATCGGCCATCCGCCGCCCTCCCGCATGCCGTCGCATCGTTGCAGAACCCGCGCCCTCGGCGGGGTGCCGCAACTCATCCTTTTGCCGCAAACCGGGCCGAAGTCGCTCCGATCCCGCCCGCCCCGCGTCCGGATCGCGCCCGAGAGTGCGCTGGAATCGCGCCGCCCGGGGCAACTCCCCTACCAGGTCACTCTCGGCTCGCCGGACGTGTGCATAAAACGTGCTTTATGGGCATCGAAGCCCGGTCACCGGCGCTCATTGCTCCAGCTCCAGCAGCCGCGCCTGGACCAGCGCCAGGATATCCGGCCCCATCTTCAGCCGGTTGCGGGCGCAGGCGGCCTTGTACCGCGCGTGCAGATCCTCGGGCATTTCGAACGTGAAGCGTAGCTTGCTCGCGGCCTCAGCTCGCCGGGTGTCGTCGCGTCGCGCCGGCGGTCGGTCGGTATCGGTCCCCGCTCCGTGGCGGATGAACTCCGCGAGGTCCGCCGGCGAAGGTTGCCGCCGGTCGGCCGCGAAAGACTTCTTAGGCATAGCTCAAGATCTCCGTTGCGAGTCGGTCGATCTCGGCGGCCGCCGGGCTGCCCGGCGCCCACTCGAATATGGTTTGGCCCTTGGTCAGCGCCTCGGGGAATGCGACCCGCGAGACGATCTCGGTATCCGCGATCGGGAGGTCCTCGCCGGCCAGACCTCGGGCGTCGCGGCCGATCACCGTGCCGGCGAGCTTGCGCGAGACGACGAACGCGGCGGCCAGGTCCGGCCTGTAGGTCCGGGCCTCGCGGATCTGCCGGACCGTCAGATCGGCGGCCCACGCGGACAGCCCGGACGGCTCGACGGGCACCAGCACCAGGTCGGCCGCGATGATGCAGGCGCGGGCGATCTCCTGGCCGCGCGGCGCGCCGTCTATCACGATGTGGTCGAAGTCCTCCGACAGCGCCAGGACGTCGGCCGCGAGGTTGGCGCGCGCGGCACCGACCACGCGGAACGCGTTGGCCTCGCGCAGGCCGGCCCAATCCGTGGCCGAGCCTTGCGCGTCCGCGTCGACCAGGAGCACCTTGCCGCCGCGACCGGCCAAGGCCGCCGCGACGTTGACGGCCAGCGTGGTCTTGCCGACGCCGCCCTTCTGGCTCACGAATGCGATAATCATTATTTGCATTTTTGCATATTTTCATTTTTGCATCAATCGCCGCGCGGGTGCCCTCGCCTGTGATTACATGTGTTCCGAAGTAAAGTGCCTCTCACGGAAAAACGCATGGCAAGACGCAAACTCACACGCTCAGCGTGCCCCCACCCGCACTGCAGTGGCGGCGACGGCCGACAGCGCCTGTTGAATTCCGATCAAGTCCAAGAGATGAAGAACGCAGGTGTGACGGACGCGACCGACTCTCTTTGGTATTGCTGGTACTGCAATTGCGTCTACGAGAAGCGTCACGGCGATGAGTCTGTCCTGAGGGGGTTTCTCAAGGGATGGGGCGAATGGAATCCCCTACCACCGGGCACGACTACAGCGAATTTTGGCCTCTTGAAGAGCTGAAACGCGCTTGTTCCCGGCCGCCTTTCGCGATCCGAGCCCTCGCTAGCGCTCCAAGGTCGGGTCGCGGCGGCGCCGCGCGCGATCCCGCGATCGCTCGCCCTCTGGATCGAGCTTCGCAGCGACTTCCTCAATCGTCGCCAGGTCGTCGGCCGACAATTCGTATTCCACGTTGAAGGAATACCGCATGACGGTTTTCGCGAGGTCCCTACGATCCTCGAGGCGCTTCTCATGCCGGAGATACCTGTCGACGGCGTAATCCAGCTCGTCGGGCATGGCGCGCGCCACTGCGACAAGATCGCGGTAGTCGCGCATCGCGCCGCGCTGCTTAAGCGCGCCAAGTTTGCCGACGATGATATCTGTCGGCTTGGCGACCGGCACACCGTTCGGCGCGTGCGACGGTGGTAACTCGGGACCGATGCCGAAATAGAATTCCACATCGACGAAGTTCAGCATCACGTTCCGGTCCTCCCCCGGCCACTTGACGTCCACCGCGCCGCGCTGCCCGACGATCTCGCGCCCCTTGCCGAACCAAGCGATCCGCTTGATGGCGTCGGGCGAGACGGCCTCCGCGGTAAAGAAATCGAAATCCATCGATTTGCGATGGTCGAGATACAGCGCGAGCGCCGTGCCCCCGTAAAGCATGAACCCGCCGTCCCGCAGATCGCGCGGATCCATGAGGTCCCACAAACGCTTCATATCGGCGTCCATGAAGCCCTCGTGCACCGGCCTTTGCTCGTTCATTCCCCGTCCCGCTTGAAGTTCGGGTACATGTAGTTCGGTTTCTGGCCGTCCGAGACGATATCTTTGATGTGCCGCGAGCAGTGCCACTCGGGCGGGAGCCGATTCCCCTCGCCGAGGAGCCCCAGTCGCCACATGCAAAACTTCCACGAGCGCGCGGAAACCAGGCCCGGCCTGGCTCCTCGCAGCGCCGCGATCCAGTCCTCCTCCGCAATCTCCTCCCACAGGTAGTCGAAATCCTCGACCGTCGCGCAATCCATGGCGTGGCGCAGGAATTCTCCCCGGTTGCGCAGGATCGTCCACGGGTCGCCGTTCCACCACATGCGCCGCGCGATACGGACCAACTCCGGCGTAGCCGGGAGCGGATCGCTCACCCTCGGGATCGGCGTCCCGCCCCAATCCATCCGGTCCGGGCGCGGGTCGTAGCCGAGTTCGTCGCGCCCCTTCACGCCGCCGCTCCCCCCTTGTCCGCGCCACATTACGAAATCGGCCGTTTCCCGACCGCCGCGCGCCATTCTACCGCTGACACGTGAGGTGGCCAGCGTGGTCTTGCCGACGCCGCCCCTTCTGGCTCACGAATGCGATAATCATTATTTTCATTTTTGCATATTTACATTTTTGCATCAATCGCCGCGCGGCTGGCCCCTCGCCTGTGGTCTTTCCCCCGCCGCCGGCCATCGTCAATCCCCCCGAACATCGCGCAGGAGCGCCGCTGGCGGCCCGGAGGTCTGCTCACTAAGTACCCATCTACGTAATTACGACAACGTATTGTTGACAGCCGAAAGGATCTTCGGATACGGTTGCCCGGAAAGCGTATCGGGGAACAATCATGCCGAGAAAAAGTCCTTTCGGGATCACGCTTACCGACGAGGAAGCACAAGTCCTGAAGCGGCGGGCGCAAAAATATACGTTGCCATATTGCCAGGTTCAACGGGCCCAGATGATCCTCTTGGCCGCACAAGGACTGCAGAACGATGAGATTGCCGCGCGGCTCAACACGCGGCGGGAGGTCGTCAGCCAGTGGCGGAAACGGTTTTTCCACGAACGTCTGCCAGGACTTGAGGAGCGCCCCCGGCCCGGACGCCCCCGGGCTTTTCCCCCCGGAGGTGGTCGTGCAGGTCAAGGCGCTGGCATGTGAGTTGCCAGCCAATCTGGGACTTCCGTTGTCGCGCATGAGCATCGCGGATGTGGCGCGCGAAGTTCGCCGCGCCGGTATCGTCGTCAGCATCAGCGACAAGACCGTTTGGCGCTGGCTGCACGAGGACGCCATCCGGCCGTGGCAGCACCGCTGCTGGATCTTCCCGCGTGACCCGGACTTCAGGGTCAAGGCGGGGCGAATCCTGGATCTCTACGAAGGGCACTGGAACGGAATCCCCCTGCGCGACGACGAGTTCGTCATCTCAACAGACGAGAAGACCAGTATCCAGGCTCGCCAGCGTACCCACGGGTCTCTGCCGACCGCTCCCCGCCAAGCCATGCGCACCGAACATGAGTACGTGCGTCGGGGGGCATGGGCCTACCTGGCCGCCTGGGATGTGCGGCGGGCCAAAATCCATGGGATCTGCGAACACAAGACCGGCATCGCACCATTCGGCCGCCTCCTGCAACAAGTGATGACGCAAGAACCCTATCGCTCCGCTCGGCGGGTGTTCTGGACCATGGATAACGGCTCCTCCCACCGCGGCCAAGCCTGTATCGATCGTATCAGGGAGCAATGGCCGACCATCGTTCCGGTCCACACGCCCGTGCACGCCAGTTGGCTGAATCAAGTGGAGATCTACTTCTCCATCCTTCAGCGCAAGGCCTTGACACCCAACGACTTCCCTTCCCTCGAAGCCCTCCAGGAGCGGTTGCTGGGCTTCGCCCGTTACTACGAAGCCATTGCCCAACCCTTCCAGTGGAAGTTCACCCGTAAGGACCTCGACTCGTTGCTGCATCGCATTGATCGCGCCCATGCCAGCGAACAGCCCTTACTCGCAGCCGCGTAGAATACGTGTCCGAACTTATGACCCACGGGTACTTAGACACGCAAGCGGCACCACGTAGGTGCCGCTAGGTGATCGGGTCGGGGTGGACGCCCCTACCGATCGTGCAACCGGGCTCGCATGGAACAAAAACCGAACTCCTTTTAATTCAACGGGTTGGCAGAACGCCATTTAACATAACTCAAGGTGCCCAGGCGGCGGCCGCCGCCCTTGTTTCCTGCACGTCAGTGCCCCGGCGCGCCGGGGGGGAAACTTACATGGAACATCACGTAAGCCATTGATTTAACTGGGCCACGAAAAGCGCCTCTACGAGCCGCTGGCGCGCGTCGCCCCACCCATGTACCCATGTTCCTTGCATGTCTGCGCGGTGGACCCACCGTGGAAAGCTACAAGGGAATGATGTTCGCCGCCCTCACACTTCGTGCAGGTCGTCCCAATCCGCCCACAGTCGCCGCCCGGCGCTCTTCATCATCGAGCGTCGGATCCTCGGGTAGTGCACGACATCGTTGGCGTTGCGCTCGCCGCCCATGAGATACACCAGGTCGGAATCGAACGGGTTGCGCAAGGCATGCGGTTTCGACGGTGCCGTGAAGCCCATGAAGTCGCCCGGTCCCACCTCGAATTCCTCTTCTCCGAGTTCCGCGATCCCGCGCCCCTCGAGCACGTAGAGGAACTCCTCGTCGGCATCGTGGTAGTGGAACTGCGTGCTCTCGCGGCCCGGCTCGAGCCGGACGAGATGCACGCCGATGCGCTGCATGCCGGCCGCATCGGACAGCGCCCGGGTCAGGCGAACGGCATTGGCGTTGAACTGGTGGCGCCGCCGGGTCGGCGTCATCGCCGCGATGTCGCGGGCCTTCAGCAACATGGCGTGTTCCCCATTTCGTCGAGCGCCGCCAGCAACGCGTCGTTCTCCGCCGGCGTGCCAACCGTGATGCGGAGCGCGCGCGCGAGGCGCGGGTGGTCCAGATACCGCACAAGTATGCCGCGCGCCTTCAGGTTCTCGAACATGGCCGCGGCGGCCGCCTGGTTGGGGCCGGGCGGCGTGGCGAGCAGAAAGTTCGCCTGCGAGGCCGGCACCTCGAAGCCCCGGTCGAGGAGCGCCGCGCGCAAGCGCTCCCGTTCCCCGCGCACGCGCTCCCAGGTCTCCCCGGCGTACGCCCGATCGGAGAAGGCCGCGACCGCCACCTCCTGCGCGAGCACGTCCTGGTTGTAGCTGTCGCGCACCTTCGCGGCCATCGGCTCGATCAGCCCGGCGTCGCCGGCGACGAAGCCGAAGCGCAGGCCCGCGAGCGAATAGCCCTTGCTCAGCGTGCGCAGCAACAACACGTTGTCGAAGTCTCGCAGCAGCGGCGTGGTGTCGTGACCGAGCGCCGGGTCGACGAAGTCGATGTACGCTTCATCGATCAGCAACACGCCTTCGATCGCCTCCGCGAGGCGCGCCAGCGCCGCCACGCCCAGCAGGGATCCACTCGGCGCGTGGGGATTGACGATGCACGTGAGGCGCGCACCCGCGGCGTTGACGGTGTCCGCGAAGTCCTCGGGAAGCAGCCAGTCTTCCCCCAGCGGCACCGACTCGACCCGACAGTCCTGCACCCGGGCCAGCACTTCGTAGAGCGAGTAACTCGGGGCCGCCATCGCGAACGTCGCGCGGGGATCGACGAACGTCGTGACCGCCAGCCGCAGCCCTTCGTCGCCACCGTTGGTCGCCAGCACCTGGTCCGGCGACAGCCGCAGGCGCTCGGCGACGAGGCCGCGAAACGGGGCCGCCGTCGGCGGCGGGTAGCGGCGCAATCTGCCTATGTCGAATGCCGCGAGCACCTCGGCAACACGCGGACTCGGCGGATAGGGATTCTCGTTGGTGTTCAGCTTGACGATCCGCGGGTCATCCGGCTGCTCTCCGTAGCTGTATCCCGCCATCCGGCGGATGTTGTCGCGTTCGTAGCTCATCGCTGCTGCGGCGCCTCAAGGTCCATCGGTCTCGTCACTACCGCGCGGTACCGGTTCCGGCGCTTCCTCCAGGACCTCGTCCGCCGGACCCAGGAGGTGCGCGGCCCAGGCGGTCCCGGGATTGGCTTCGAGCGCGATCTTCGCGGTCATCGTCAGCGGGACCGAGAGCAGCATGCCGACCGGGCCCAGCATCCAGCCCCAGAACACCAGCGAGAGGAAGACCACCAGTGTCGAGAGGCCGAGGCCCCGTCCCATGAATCGCGGTTCGATCACGCTGCCAATGAACACGTTTACCACGACGTAACCCGCGACGGCGACCGCCGCATGGGTCGGCCCGAGTTGCACCAGCACCAGCAGCACCGCCGGCAGCGCCGCGATGATGCTGCCGATGGTCGGGACGTAGTTCAGCATGAAGGCGAGCAGTCCCCAGAGAATGGGGAAGTCGACCCCCACGATCGCCAGGAACGCCCCGACCGTCACCCCCGTCCCCAGGCTGACCGTGGTCTTGATCGCAAAATAGCGATTGACGTTGTCGGCCACACGCTCGAAATACGGCAGGTCGGCAGGATCCGAGAGGACGTCGCGGAGCTTCTTCGGGAAGCTCGACGCCTCCGCCAGGATGAAGATCACGGTCAGCAGGATCAGGAACCCGTTCGACAGGACGCTGCCGAAACCCAGCAGCGTGTTGCCGGCCATCGCGAAGACGGCCGCCGGGTCGAACGTCTCGAGCAGCGGAACGCCAGACAGGTCGATGCCCAGCGACCGCGCCGCATCGAAGACGCCACCGGCCAGTTCGAGCATGCGCTCCTGATAGAAGGGCAACTGCGCCAGGAAGGCCCGTGCCGACTCGGCGACGAGCGCGCCCACCCCGACCAGCACGACGATCAGCGTCAGCGCGACGGCAGCGATGGCGAGCCCGATCGGCACCCGGCGGCGGTGCAGCCAGAACACCGGCGTCGCGGCGGTGGTCGCGATGAAGACCGCGAGCAGGAACGGCACGACGACATCTTCGGCCGCCTTCAGGCCGGCCACGATGACCACGAACGCGGCCGCGATCAGCAAGGCATTGGTCGGCGCTGTACGGTCCATCCGGCAGCCCCTGGCGGCCTAGAACTTCCGATTGGCGAGGCTCGGCAGTTCCCGCCGAACCTGGCGCACCCGCTCCGGATCGATGGTGGCCGAAGCGAACGCATCCCCCTCGCCGGGGCATTCCGCGAGCACGTCACCCCACGGGTCGACGATCAGCGCGTGCCCGTAGGACGTTCGGGTGCCGTGGCGGTGCGCCCCGTACTGAGCAGCCGCGATGACATAGCTCTGGCACTCGATGGCGCGGGCCCGCAGCAGGACATGCCAGTGGTCCGGGCCCGTCGTGCTCGTGAACGCGGAGGGCACCGCGAGCGCCGTGGCGCCGAGATCGACCAGGCGCTGGTACAGGCCCGGAAAGCGCACGTCGTAGCAGACGGTCATGCCAAGCGTGCCGAACGGCAGTTCCGTCACCGTCGGTGTGTCTCCCGGCGCCGTATTCTTCGACTCCAGGAGGCGCGTGCCGTCGGCGAGGTCCACGTCGAACAGGTGGACCTTGCGGTACATCGCGCGGATCGCACCGGTGGGGTCGACGTGCACGCAGGTATTGAAGGCACGTCCGTCAGGTGCGGTCTCGTGGAAGCCGAAGACAAAGTGCACGCCATTATCCGTCGCCATCGCCCGGCAGCGCTCCAATACCGGGCCACCTTCCGGCAGCGGCTCGAGCATGCCGGCGCGCACGCGCCCCGATCCGATGAAGGTGAACGCCTCTGGCGCGAACACCGCGGCGGCACCGTCCCGGGTAGCCGCGGCCACGAGGGCCTCCGTTGCGCGCAGGTTCTCTTCCACGTCGGCGGTGGCGCACATCTGCACGACCGCGACCTGGCAGGGCGTCTCGCTCATCGCAGGCTCAGGCAACCCGATGACCCGCGGCCACCGTCACCACGCGCGGTGCCCCGCCGGCGGCGGGGTCTCCGGCGGCCCTGCGAAACACTGGGCGATGGCCATCCAGGAGTTGGCGACCGGGCCAACCACCGTCAGCTTGCTGTCGACGATGTTGCGACCCTGTGTGACCACATGCGCGAAGTCCACCGCGGCCCCGGCGACAAATTCCTCCTCGGACGCCGCGTTCCACTCCCACACGGCGCCGGAGGGCGCGTCGAGCCGAACGTAGGGAATCCGTTCCGGCATGGGCAGCTTCCGGTTCGCGAAGGTCCAGCCGAACGTCCGCACCCCGATGTGACAGATGTTCCGGATGCGGTCGGTCGGCTCCCGCTTGACCTGCAGGAGGTCGTAGATGTCCTGCCCGTGCGCCCACGTCTCCATCTGGCGGGCCGTGGCCATCATGCGGATACCCATGTCGGGGCCGAACCAGGGCGCCCGCAGCTCGGGGTCCGCCGCTTCGAGCGCATCGCACAACTCGCCGAAATACATACGCCAGCGCTGCAGCAGCGCACGCCCCTGCAGCACTTCGGGCTCCTCGACGGCGCCGCGACGCCGCTCCTCGCGCCACGCCCGGAATCCGTCCGCGTCCGTGACCGAGTGCACCGTCCACCGGTCCGCGTCATGCAGATGCTGAACGACCCAGTCGATCGTCCGGTCCTTGAAGGGCGTTTCCCGCGACCACTGGTCCTCGGGAACGGTCTCGAGGAAGGCGTGGAGCGCATCCCCCTCCGCCCTGAGATCGGCTATCTGCTGCAGTGTCATGGAATCCTTGACCCGAAACCGATGGTGCGGGCGCGATCATAACCTTCCCGGAAGCGCACCACGTAGTCCGGCGCGGGGCCGGCCCCGGGGGCGCTCACACGTCCGGTTGCGTACAGGAAACCGGATGGCCGAGGAACTTCTCGATCGCCGGCAGGTTGAACGCGTCGTTCTCCGTGACGAAGCTGATCGACGTACCGGTCGCGCCGGCGCGGCCCGTGCGGCCGATGCGGTGCACGTAGTCTTCGGCATCCTCAGGCAGGTCGTAGTTGATGACGTGGGTGATCCCTTCCACGTGGATGCCGCGCCCCGCCACGTCCGTTGCGACCACCAGGTCGACTTCGCCCTCCTTGAACCGGCTGAGCGTCGCCATCCGCTTGCGCTGCGGAATGTCTCCCGACAGCCCCTCGCAGTCGATGCCGCGCTGCTGCAGGTAGCGCACCAGGCGATGCACCTCGTCGCGGCGGTTCACGAAGACCAGCGTCTGCCCCGGCTCGAGCTCCTTCACGAAGCGGACGATGGCGCCCCGCTTGTCCTTCGAAGGCAGCATCCAGAAACGCTGGTCCACCCCCTCGGCGGCCACCGCCTCCGGCTCGATGGCCACGTGTATCGGATCGAGGGTCCACTGCTTCGCCAGGTTCATCACGTCCGCGTTGAACGTCGCGCTGAAGAACAGGGTCTGTCGCGAGCGCTTGCGCGGCGTCTGGTAGACGATGCGGCGAATGTCCGGGATGAAGCCGATGTCCAGCATCCGGTCCGCCTCGTCGATCACGAGCACCTCGACCCGCGACAGATCGACCACGCGGCGCCGGCAGTAGTCGAGCAGGCGACCGGGCGTGGCGACCAGGATGTCGATATCCGTGGCGCGCAGGCGCTGCTCCTGCTTGTTGTAGTCGATGCCCCCGTACACGGCGGTGACGCGCGTGTCGAGGTAGTTGGACAGGTCGTGGGCGTCCTCGTCGATCTGCAGGGCGAGTTCGCGCGTCGGGGCCATGATCAACGCCCGCGGCGTGCCCACCGGGTTCGGCCGCGGCAGGGGGAACTCGTGCTGCCGGGCCAGGATCGTGATGAGAAACGCGGCCGTCTTCCCCGTACCGGTCTGGGCCTGGCCCGTGATGTCGTAATCCGCGAGGCTATACGGCAGCACGTTGCTCTGGATTGGCGTGCAGCGCTCGAATCCGAGATCGTCGATCGCGCGCAGCAGCGGCTCCGGCAAGCCAAAGTTGTTGAACGTGTCGAAGGTCTCTTCCTCCGTGCGGTCCACCTCCGACACTAGTGGACCCTCCGAAGCTTGCGCACGCTGGCCAGTTCGATGCACAGGGCCAGCATGCCCACGGCCGCTTCGACCTCGCCGGTCGACGCGAAGGTCGGCGCGAGCCGGATGGTCCGGTCGTCCGGATCGTGTCCACCCGGATGCGTCGCCCCCGCCGGGGTCAGCTTGACCCCCGCCTCCCGCGCCAGGGAAACCACTTCCGTGGCCACGCCGGGCAGGGTGTCTACCGTGACGAAATAGCCTCCGCGCGGGCGGGTCCACGCGGCGATGCCAAGCCCGTCGAGGGATTCGGAGAGGATGCGTTCGATGGCCTCGAACTTGGGTCGCACCAGCGCCGCATGGGCGCACATCTGTTCCTCGACGCGCCCGCCGAGCAGGTGTGCATGCCGAAGCTGGTTGACCTTGTCGTGGCCGACGGTCATGACTGACATGCGCTCCTCGAGACGGTCGAGGGTATTCGGACTGCCCGCGACGAAGCCGACCCCGGCGCCGGCGAAGGTGATCTTGGAAGTCGAACCGAACACGACGACGCTGTCCTCGGTACCGTACTCGAAGGCGTGCTCCAGAACGTTCTCCAGCGGCGGCGGCGGGAAGTCGAAGTCGTGCACGGCGTAGGCGTTGTCCCACATCGTGACGAACCCGTCGGCCGCACGCGCCCCGAGCCGCGCGATGCGGCGGACGGTCTCGGCACCGTAGATGCAGCCACTCGGGTTGGAGTACTTGGGCACACACCAGAGCGCCTTGACCGCCGGGTCCGACTCGACGAGCGCCTCGACCCGGTCCATGTCCGGGCCCTCGGCCGTCATCGGTACGGCGACCGTCTCCACACCGAGCGCCGCCGTCAGCGTGAAGTGCCGGTCGTAACCCGGCACCGGACATAGCGCCTTGACGGGACCGTGTTCCCGCCACGCCGGGCCACGCAGGCCATGGTGGAGCGCGGTGTCCATGGCCAGATACATGAGCGTCAGGCTGCTGTTGCCCGCGGCGATCACCTGCTCGGGGAGCACGCCAAGAATCTCGGCGCCGAGGGTACGTGCCTCCGGAATGCCCCGCAGGCCTCCGTAGTTGCGCACATCCGTCCCGTCGGACGCCGTGTAGTCGCCCCCGAGAATGCCGTCCAGCGCGTCCGAAAGAGTCAGCTGGTCGGCTGCCGGCTTGCCCCGCGTCAGGTCGAGGTCGAGGTTCGACGAACGCAGCGACCGGTAGCGACGCTCGAGCTCCTCCTGTCGGCCGGCAAGCTCCGCCGCCGCGCAATCGGGAAGCGCGCGACCCGCTGCCTCCGCATCCGCCTGCTTCTCTTCGCCGGTCATGCCGCAAGCCCCGTCGTTTCCTCGATTCCCAGCATGAGGTTCAGGTTCTGTACCGCGGCGCCGGACGCCCCCTTGCCCAGGTTGTCGTAGCGCGCGCAGAGGAGGATGTGCTCCTGCGTGCCGAATACCATGAGTTCCACCCGGTTCGTGTCATTGCACGCCGTCGGCGCCAGGAAGCCGTCCACCTGCGCATCCGGCGCCCCGAGAGGCAGCACGCGCACGAAGGGTTCGTCGGCGTAGCGCGTCGCGAGGGTCCGATGTACGTCCTGCACCGACGTGCCCACGCCCAACTCCGTTCGAAACAGCGGTACCTGCGTCAGGATGCCCTTGAAGAAATGCCCCACCATCGGCGCGAACAGCGGCGCCGCGCGCGTGCCGGAGTAACGCCGCATCTCCGGGACATGCTTGTGCGCGAGGTGCAATCCGTAGGGACGTGCACGCCACTCCGGCCCATCATGCGCCTCGTATTGTGCGATCAGCGCCTTGCCACCTCCGGAGTACCCCGAAACCGCATTCACCCGCAGGGGCGTGTCGGCGGAGAGGAGGCCGGCGTCGATGAGCGGCCGCACCGAGAGGATGAACCCCGTCGGGTAACACCCCGGATTGCTGACCCGTTGCGCACAGCGGATCGAGTCCCGCGCCCCGGCATCGAGCTCCGGCATGCCATAGACCCAATCGTCCGCCACCCGGTGCGCGGTACTGGCGTCGATCAGCCGGGTCTCGGGCGAAAGGACGGCCGCCTCCCGCGCGGCGTCGTCCGGAAGACAGAGGATGACCACGTCCGCGGCACGGTAGCAGGACCTGCGGCATTCCGGGTCCTTGCGCTCGGTGTCCGGGATCGTCAGCAAGTCGACATCGTGCCGCGACTGCAGCCGTGCCAGGATTTCGAGCCCCGTAGTGCCCGCCTGTCCGTCGATGAATACCTTGTGCATTCGGCGAAAGGATCGGGGAGATGGCTACATTTTAGCAGCCTGCCGGGTCGTCACGGTCCGGTTGCGTCTGCGACCCCGCGGAAATCCGGCTGCCGCGTCTCGTCCGCACGCAATGCGCGGTTCAGAGCGGCCGGCGTCGCCGCCTCCGGGAACAGAGCCCGAAGCGACTCGAGCAGTGGAACGTCGGGGAACTGCGCACGCGCAGCGTGCACGAACTTGACAGTCCTGAACGCATCGAACCAGGTGTGAAACGCCCGCGCGTCGCGCTTCGACGGACGGAATCGCGCATGGCCGATCGCCCCGAGCAGTCTCGGCAGCGGGTCGGGCAACGCCGCCCAGGCGCCCGCGGCGGCGCAGTCGTACAGCGTTCGGAGCGCCTCGAACGTCTCCGGCGCGTAGTCCATGCGCGACGCCACATCCGCGGGCGCCGCGGCCAGTGCCGGACCGGTTCCGAACGGGACCCGGTTCGACGCGCGTCCTTCGAGTTCGATGACCGGTCCTTGCAGGCGGCGGATGCGACCCACCTTGGCGAGCTTGTTCAGGACGTAAAAATCCTCCGCCGCGTTGCGCTTCGGAAAGCCGCGCACCATCGCGTAGGCGGTGGCATCGATCGCGAGACAGCTGCCCAGCGTGTGGAAGGCATAGGGGGATCCGGCGTACGCGAGCCGGTTCACGTAGTAACGGAGCGACAGCTCGTAGCCAAGGGCGGCCTGCTGCAGTGCGGGATCCGGGCTGGTGTGCGTGAAGGGATAGACCCAGGCTGCCATGGCGCGCCCCGGGGATAACGGGATGCTCGCTGCCGTGGCGGCACTCGCCGCGGCTGCTTCGAAGTAGCCGCTCGGGAGCGCGACGTCCGCGTCGGTGCAGAAGAGGATGGGCACCGCGATGCGGTCCTCCTCGATGTAGCGTAGCGCGACGTCCGCACCGATCCGTCGCGCGAGGCCCACCCCGAACCGCGCAGGGATCGGCAGCTCCGTCCGGTCGATCACGACCACGTCGATGTTGCGCGCGGCGTCGTACCGCCCCGCCAGGCGCCGCAAATCGCGCGTGCGCACGGCCGCCGGGTCCCGAGGGTCGACCCGATCCGGAACGTTGGCGACCAGCACCACGAGCAGATCCCCTGCGTCCGCCGGCAACGTACTCTCGAGGAAGTTCTCCGGCTCATCGAAGGCGGGGATGGACAGCACCAGGCGATAGTTCCGCGCGAGACTCGGCGCGCCGGCCGTATCGGGCGCCGCGTACCGCGCAAGATAGAGCCGGCGATGCGCCTTCAATGCAAGGCCGCGCGCGGCGGCAGCGCCGTGACGATCTCCGCCTCCCGGACGAGGAGCTCGTCGAGCCGCGCCCCGACATCCTCCGCCGGACATTCACCCGCGGCCAGGTCGACGAACGTCCTCCAGTGGCGGGCTTCGCTCGCGGCAATGCCCCGGTAGAACCTGCTGAGCCCAGGGTCCGTCACCGCCTGTGCCACCAGCGCGAACCGCTCCGCACCCCGGCGCTCCACCACGGCGCCAACCAGCAGCCTGTCGAGCAGGTACTCCGTCGAACCGCGTCGCACCTGCGCGTTCAGGGCGTTGACATAGGCATCCCGGACATCCGGACCGGGTTGCAGGCGCCGGGCAATCAACAACCGAACCACTTCCCGATAGTGGCCGAGTTCCTCCGCGGCCAGGTCCGCCATCGCCGCCAGCAGCACCGGACGGTCCGGATAGTGGGCCGCCATGGCGAGCGCCATCCCGGACGCCTTCTTCTCACAGGACGCGTGGTCACGCAGGAACGCCGGAAAGTCCGCCAGCACCGCTTCGAGCCAGTGCGTATCGGTGGCTGCATGCAGTTCCACGGCGCCTCCTGTCCCACCGGCACGGCGGGGCCCGATCAGCCCGCGAAACGGGCGTTCAGCCAACCGGCGATGTCGCGCAGTTCCTGATGGCAGACCTGGTGGCCCATGCCGTACTCGTGCCACTCGACGCCATAGTTGAGGGCGATCAGGGCCTCGCGGGACGTGACGGCCCGCGCGATCGGAATCATCGGGTCCGCGAGGCCGTGGGCCATGAAGATGGGCACGTCGACGCTCGCGAAACTCACGCGTTCCACGAGGTTCTCGTGATCGTGTACATACGTCGAAAGCGCCATGATCCCGGCGAAACGCGCCGCGCTCGCAAGCCCGAGCTGCAACGCGACCACCCCACCCTGCGAGAAGCCGGCGAGTACGATCCGCTCATGCGGGATGCCCCGCGCGGTCTCCTCCGCCACGAGTTCGGCCACCATCTCGGCGGACGCTTCGATCTCCGCCGCGCCCGCAAGTGGCGCGCGCGGGTCGATGTCATACCAGGCGCGCATCTCGGCGCCGCCATTGATCGTGACCGGACGCACCGGCGCGTGGGGAAAGACGAAACGCAGCGCGGCGTCCAGATCGAGCTCCGCGGCGACCGGCTCGAAGTCGTGGCCGTCCGCGCCGAGGCCATGCAACCAGATGACCGTGCCCACCGACGTTCGCGGCGGATCGATTTCAATACGTTCGAGCGTCATCCCACAAGAATACAACGGGGCCAGCCCAATTCCCCACGGTATTCCAGCGCGGGGCGGGGAGTACAATGCCGGTCCGCCGCCCAGTCGACCCCATGGAACCATCCGCCACCGAACAGCGCACGGCCGATCGAGGTTACGCGGCCGACGGCGAACACTCGTCCACGACGGGCGGATCGTCCGCCGACCGCGAGACACGCAACGTCGCGAGCCTCCGGCCGGCGTTGCGGTTCGTCCGGCCGTACGTCCGGCAGGCGGCCGCGGCGTTCGCCGCGCTCTTGGTCACCGCGTCGGTGACCCTGTCCGTCGGCCAGGGCATCAAGCTGGTGATCGACGAGGGGTTCGCGACCGGCAGCCCGGATCTCCTGATGTCGAGCATCGCCGTGTTCGTGGCGTTGATACTGCTGCTCGCGGCCGGCACGTACGTGCGTTTCTACTTCGTCTCCTGGGTGGGCGAACGCGTGAGCGCGGACATCCGCCTGGCCGTCTACGCCCACCTCGTGCGGATGCACCCGGCCTTCTTCGAAGAGAACCAGCCGACGGAGATCCAGTCGCGGATCACCACCGACACCACGCTCCTGCAGACCGTCATCGGTTCCTCCGTCTCGATCGCCCTGCGCAACGTCTTCATGTTCTTCGGCGGCCTCGTGCTGCTGTTCGTTACCAACCCGAAGCTCGCGACGATCGTGATCGTCAGCGCGCCCGTGGTGATTTCTCCGATCATCCTGTTCGGGCGACGCGTGCGGCGCCTGTCGCGGTCGAGCCAGGACACGCTGGCCGATGTCGGCAGCCACGCCGGCGAATCGCTACGGCACATCAAGATCGTGCAGGCGTTCAATCACGAGGCGCGGGATCTGGAAGCCTTCTCCGACCGCGTCGACATCGCCTTCGCGGTGGCCATCCGGCGCATCCGGCAGCGTGCCTGGCTCGTCGCGACGGTCATGGTGTTCGTGCTCGCGGCCATCGCCGTGATGCTCATCGTCGGAGGCCAGGACGTACTCGCCGGCCAGACCACCGCCGGCGAACTGGCGGGCTTCATCTTCTACGCGTTCATCGTGGCCGGCGCCGTCGGCGCTATCAGCGAGGTGTGGGCCGAATTGCAGCGCGCGGCCGGCGCGACCGAGCGCCTCATGGAACTCCTGAACGCGCGGCCGGCACTGGCCGAGCCCACCCAACCCCGGCAGCCCACAGTACCGGGCGCCGTCGCTTTCGAGCGCGTCTCCTTCCGTTATCCTACCCGGCCGAACGCCGCCGTCCTCACCGACATCGACCTTGCGGTGCAACCTGGGGAAACGGTTGCCCTCGTCGGGCCTTCCGGCGCCGGCAAGAGCACGATCCTCGACCTGATCCAGCGCTTCTACGATCCCACGGACGGTGTCGTGGCCGTGGCGGGGGTCGATGCACGGGAACTCGCCCTCGAGACCCTGCGCGGGGAGATCGCCTTCGTGCCGCAGAATCCCGTGCTCTTCGCCGACACCGTGCGGGAGAACGTGCGCTACGGTGATGCCTCCGCGAGCGATGCCCGTGTCCAGGCGGCGTTGCGCGCCGCCCACGCCACGGACTTCGTGGACACTCTCGAAGCGGGGCTCGACACGCGCGTCGGGGAAGACGGGCAAGGACTCTCCGGCGGACAGCGCCAGCGCCTCGCCATCGCGCGGGCGCTCCTGCCCGAACCTCGCATCCTGCTCATGGACGAGGCGACCAGCGCGCTCGATGCACAGAGCGAGCAGGCCATTCGCCAGACGATCGCCGAGCTGAAGGGCCGCTGCACGATCGTCATCGTCGCCCACCGTCTGTCGACCGTCGCGCACGCGGATCGCATCGTCGTCCTCGCGGAGGGCGGGATTGTCGCCGAGGGGACCCACGAGGCGCTGCTGCGCGAGAACGGCCTGTATCGGGACTTCGCCCGGATCCAACTGGTCGAGAACGGCGCGACGGAGGACGTGTTCGCGTCCGGGCGGGCGTGACGCGGTCCGCCCAACCCGCGGCGGCCCATCGGTCCGTTCTCGTTGGGGGCGGGGCTCCGCAAAGATCCGCCCGGTTCCGTAATATTGGGCCACCGGTGCCGATCAGAGGCGGCATCCGCAATGCACGCCACGGAGCCGAACGACATGAAGAAACTCTTGCGTCCCATCGCCCTCGCCGCCCTGACCACCCTCGGAGTCGCCGTGCATGCCGAACTGGCCGGCACGTGGGCGCTGACCTCGGAGGGACGGCAGGGCACCACTCGCAGTGTCCTGACCGTCGAGCAAGCGGAGGACGGTTACACCGGCTCGATCACCGGACGCCGCGGGACCCGCGAAGTGTCGGATCTCACCGTGGACGGAGACAGCTTCTCGTTCACCTTCATGATGCGCGCGCCGATGGGGCTCATCGAGCTCACCTACAGCGGCACCGTCTCCGGCGACACCCTGTCCGGCAGCATCAGTACCCCGGTAGGGGATCGGCCGTTCTCCGGGACCCGAGAGTAACGGTCCCTATGTCCCCGGACTCAACCACCAATCCCGCACTTCCGTTCTCCTGGGGACGGTGGCGGCGGGCGGACGCCACACCGCCGGGGAGTCCTGATATGATTCACTTTGAGTCAATGAGGCGAGTCACGGCGAGGAAGTGAATCAACTGACCATCAGGGGCTTCGATGACGAACTCGCAGGCAAAGTCCGACAACTTGCGGCCCGGGAAGGCATCTCCCTGAATCGCGCCGTGATGAGACTGCTGCGTCGTGGGGCAGGACTCGGAGATCCACCCGATAGCGTCGACATCGTCGGTGCTTCCCTGGACCACCTGATCGGCACCTGGAGCCAGGAGGAGGCCGAGCAGATGAACCGCGCTCTCGCAGACCTTTCCAGTGTCGACGAGGCCATGTGGGAATGAGAATCCTCCTCGACTCCAACGCGTACTCAAGCCTGAAGCGAGCGCATGAGCCCGTGGTGCGACTCGTGCGAGGGTCCGAAGAGGTTCTCTTGCCCATCGTCGTCATAGGCGAGTTGCTCTACGGCTTCAGGAACGGTTCTCGCCTGGAACGAAATACCGGGGAGTTGCAGGAATTCCTCGAGAACCCCTTTGTCTCGGTCCCGCCCACCACGCTCACTACCGCCGACCGTTACGCGCGCGTCGCCGCGAGGCTCAGGGCGAAAGGACGGCCCATCCCGTCGAACGATATCTGGATCGCTGCCCATGCCATGGAGACGGGTGCCGACCTCATCTCCTACGACGGGCACTTCGACCACGTCGACGGCCTCGCATGGACCCATCTGTCTGCGTAGCATCGTCCCTTTGGGCGAAACGGGCGCGCAAGATCCACATGTCTGTCACACGCCTTGCGGGAGCGCGCCCTGCAGGGACGGCGTCAACCCAGCCATGACTCAGACTACGGAACTGCTCAGCGACCGCGCCGTCGCCGACCCCTATACCTACCTGGCCGGGCTGCGCGAAGCGGCGCCGTTGCACCGCGACGATCGTCTCGGGGCCTGGCTCGTGCTCCGCTACGACGACGTGCGCACCGCCTTCCGGGACCAGCGCCTGTCTTCCGACCGCGTGGCGCCTTACTTCGCACGGCGCCCCGCGGCGGCACGCGTAGCGCCGGCGACCTTCGAGATCCTGACGCGGTGGATCGTCTTCGCCGACCCGCCGCGCCACACGCGGCTGCGCAAGCTTGTCGACTACGCCTTCCGCCCACGCGCGGTAGAACGGATGCGCGGCTGGATCGGTGCGCTCGTGGACGAGTTGGTCGACGAGGCGGGCGACAGCGGCGAGATCGACTTCATCGAACGCTTCGCCGCCCCGTTGCCCGTCACCGTGATCTGTGATCTGTTCGGTGTCCCCCGCGAGAACCGGCGCGATCTCACACGCTGGTCCGAGGACATCCTCACGCTGCTGTTCGGCGCGATGCAGAGCCCCGACCGGCACGAGCGTGCCGAGCGCGGCATGCGCGAGTTCTCGGAGTTTCTGCACACCGTGATCGCCGACCGCCGCGCACATCCCGGCGAGGACCTGATCAGCGACCTCGTCGCTGCCAGGGAACGCGGCGACGTGCTGGACGACGAGGAGATCGTCGCGACCTGTGTGCTGATGCTGTTCGCGGGGCACGAAACCACCCGCAACCTCCTCACGAACGGCCTGAAGGCGATCCTGCAGTGCCCGTCCGCCCAAACCAGACTCGCTACCGACCCGTCCGCGACACCCGACGCCGTCGAGGAGATTCTCCGCTTCGACGGACCCATGAAGGGCATGTGGCGGCAGGCCACGGAGACAGTCGAATACGGCGGCCAACGGATCCAAGCCGGCGACCGTCTGCTGCTCATGCAGGCATCGGCGAACCGCGACCCGCGGCGTTTCGAGGATCCGGACGCCTTCGACATCGCACGTCCGTCGAACCGCCACGTCGGGTTCGGCTACTCGATCCACTATTGCCTGGGCGCGACCATCGCACGGCTCGAGGGCGCCCTGGGTCTCGGAGCATTCCTCGAACGGTTTCCGCGGGCGGCGCTCGCTACCGACGAATTCCAATGGGACCCGCTCGTGCTCAGCCGTTCCCTGCAGCGCCTGCCCATCCGCCTCGATGGAGCTGCCGGCCAGACCGGCCACGGAGCCCCGTCGTCTGTCTGAACGCCGCAGGACCGGAACTACGCGACGGAACTACGCGCGGGACGCCAGGGGGCGGCCCGCATCCGGCCGGCAGCCGGATCAGATAGCGAAGGAGTTCCCGCAACCGCAGGTGGACGACGCGTTCGGATTGGTCACCACGAACTGGGAGCCCTGCAGATCTTCCTGATAGTCGATCTCCGCGCCCGCGAGATACTGATAGCTCATCGCGTCGACGAGCATCTTGACGCCGTCCCGCTCGACCACCGCGTCGTCCTCCGCGACATCCTCGTCGAACGTGAAGCCGTAGGAGAAACCGCTGCAGCCCCCGCCGGTGATGAATACGCGCAACTTCAGGAGATCGTTCCCCTCGTCGGCGATCAGCGACGCAACCTTGCCGGCGGCCCGGCCCGAAAACTGAATGTCCATGCGCGGATTATACGCCGTCGCCGCCAGTCACGAGGACGCGGCCGGAGCGCAGCTCGAATCGAAATTACCGGGGGTCCGGGTCGTCGAGGCCCGCCGCGGACGCTTCGAGCCGGTGCACGTTGCCGCCCGTCTGGCCTTCGCGCACGCAATGCAATTCACCCTCCACCGCCGCACCCGGCTGCATCTCGATCAGGTTGTAGAAGACCTTCCCGCTCACCTGCGCCTTCTCGCTCATCTCGAGGCGAGTGCTCGAGTGCAAGTCGCCCTCGACCCGACCCGCAATGACTACCGTCGGTACGCGCACATCGCCCTGCACGCGCCCACCTTCGCTCACGACCAGGGTCGCCCCGCTGTCGTCTTCCGCCTCGATCTGGCCTTCCACCAACCCGCTCACATAGAGTCGGCCGGCGAACACGATGGTGCCCCGCACGGTGGCCGACGCATCGATGAGCGTGGTGTCCTTGGCCGTACTGACCGCATTGGCCATCTTGCCGCTCTTGTCCCGCAAGCCCTTCATGCTCAACCCTCCTCGACCGTCCAGTCGAAAACCTGCCGCTGGCGCCTATCGTCGTCATCGGACACTTGCGCCGTGACAGTCAGCGTGCGCGGCACGAAACCCTCCGGGACCACGATCAGCCCGGAGAACTCCTGAAAATACAGGAATTTGAACTCCCCCGCGAAAATCTCTTCCGGCGTCAGGTCCGCGAGTGTGTAGGTCTGGGGTATGCCGTCTCGCTCGCCGGCCACGTCCACCGCCACGCTGCCCTCGATCCACCGGTGTCGGTCCACGATCTGCGTCAGCAACAGGCTGTAGTCGTAGCGCGTCGGTTCCCGCGTTCGCGAGATGGCCAGCCGTTCGATCCGAAAGCCACGCTCGGCCCCCGAGGGCGCGACGAGGCGTTTGTAGAAGCGCGCTTCTTCCTCGAGGGCGCCGATCCGGTCGCGGAGTTCCTTGATGGTGCGCCGCAGCCGTTCGTTGGCCCCCGCATCGACGACCGTGGCGAGACGAATCTCGGCCAGGTCGATGCCGCCGAGCCGCTCGGGAGTCTCGCCGTCCACGGCCTCGACCGGGACATCCTCGCCGGCAACCACGTCCCGGAGCAGGAACCCCGAACCGATCAGCAGCAACCCCGCAAACGCCGCGGTCAATCCCCACGCGATCCTGCGCCCGGGTCGCACGGGAACGACGACCATGCGCTCGGCCTGCTTCACTGCCCTGCCACGCCTTCTGACTCCGGGTGCACTTCCTGCCAAGCGGTATACTCGCCTGGTTTCCCCGGGGCAAGTCCGCCCATGAGCGCCGGTCCGCCGTGAGTACTCGAACGAATACCTCGAGTTTGCGCCGTCGACTCACGCAGCGGCTGCTCCGCCCGCGACTCGCCTACGCCGATCCGCTACAGCGGCTCGCCCTCCTCGGCGTGGCGGCCGGCGCGGTCACCGGGGTCGTCGTATCCCTGTTCCGCCTGGCTCTCGATCTCGCCGCGCTCGCCGCGCTCGAGGGCAACAGCGAGGACTTCGAGTCGCTGTCTCCGGCAATGACCGTCGTCCTGCCTCTCGTCGGCGCCCTGGTCATCGGCCTCGTCCTGACGCGGGTGGTGGACGAACGCCGGCGAACCGGGGTAGCCCATGTCCTGGAGCGCGTGCGGCACCATGCCGGATACCTCCCGCCAACCAACGCCATCGTGCAGTTCCTTGCCGGGACGGCCGCGCTGGCCAGCGGCCTCTCCGGGGGCCGCGAGGGCCCGGCGATCCATCTCGGAGCCACCGCATCGAGCCTCCTCGGCCGCAACCTGAAACTGCCGGCCGAGAGCATCCGCATACTGGTGGCCTGCGGCGTCGCGGCAGCCATCGCCGGATCCTTCAACACGCCCATGGCCGGCGTCGTGTTCGCGATGGAAGTCGTCCTGATGGAGTACGCGGCGATGAGCTTCATCCCCGTGAGTCTCGCGGCTGTCACGGCGACCGTGATCACACGCTATCTCTACGGCGACAACCCGGTCTTCGCCGTCGGCATTATCGAGATGCACTCACTGCTGGACCTGCCCTTTGTCGTGTTCGCCGGTCTTGCCATCGGCGCACTCGGCGCCGCCTTTACCGCGACGGTCCGGTTCTTCACCCGCATGAGCCGCCGCCCGTACTGGCTCCGGGCCGTGCTTGCCGGGGCGATCACGGCCGCCGCGGCGCTGGTTTCCCCGGCCATCATGGGGGTCGGGTATGACACCGTCGACGCCACGCTCGCCGGTACCCTGGCCTGGTCGCTGCTCGGAGTCATTCTCGTCGCGAAGATCGTGGCGTCGAGCGCCTGCATCGGACTCGGCATGCCCGTGGGCGTCATCGGTCCCACCCTGGTCATCGGGGCGGTCGCGGGCGGACTGCTCGGACACTTCGGGCTCCTGATCTCGCCGACGGACGCCTCGTCGCAGGGGTTCTACGTGATGCTCGGCATGGCCGCCATGATGGCGGCCACCCTGCAGGCGCCCCTCGCCGCCCTGATGACGGTCGTCGAGCTGACCTCCAATGCCCACATCATCCTGCCAGCGATGCTGATCGTGATCCTGGCGACGTTGACGGCCGGACGACTGTTCAGACAGCCGTCGGTCTTCCTCGCGACCCCGTCCGCTCTGCGCTCGACGTCCTATATGGAAGGGGAGCGCCCATCGCCCCCGTCGTAGCGGGTATCATCGCCCGTCGCCGCCCGCAGGAGCTGCGCTCGACGATGACGCTGCCGCTCCCCGGGCGCCTCCAACGAACAACCGATGACCGGAACGTCCGCCCCATGAGTCCGCCTGACGCCAGGTGGAGCACCCGATGATCCTCTGGATCAAGGCGTTCCATGTCATCTTCATCGTCACCTGGTTCGCAGCGCTCTTCTATCTGCCGAGGCTCTTCGTCTATCACGCGGCAGCCACGGACGAGACCGGCATCGAGCGCTTCAAGATCATGGAGCGCAAGCTGTATCGCGGCATCATGACGCCGTCCGCCGCGCTCACGGCCGTGTTCGGCATCTGGAGCCTGGTCCTCACCTGGGACGCCTACGCGAGCGCCGGATGGATGTGGGCGAAGATCGTCGCGGTGCTGGCCCTGTACGCGTATCACGGGTATTGCGGTCGCCTCCTGCGCGCATTCGCAAACGACGCGAATGCGCGCAGCGAGCGGTTCTACCGCTGGTTCAACGAGGTCCCGACGGTGCTGCTCGTCGCCATCGTGGTGCTCGTGATCGTCAAACCGTAGTTGCAGGAGAAGCAGTTGCAGGAGAAGCAGTTGCAGGAGAAGCAGTTGCAGGAGAAGCAGCTGCATGAGAAGTAGCTGCTAGAGAGACAGTTGCAGGGGAGTTCTTCGACCGTGGAACGAAACACATCCGCGCGGCTCATGCGGCGCGCCGAACGGGTCATCCCCGGCGGTGTCAACTCGCCGGTGCGCGCGTTCAAGGGCGTCGGCGGCACGCCGGTCTTCTTCGAGTCCGCCGAGGGCGCGTATCTCGTCGACGTGGACGGCAACCGCTACATCGACTACGTCGCCTCCTGGGGCCCCATGATCCAGGGACACGGGTTCGCCCCCGTCGTCGAAGCAGTACGTGCACAAGCGTCCGCAAGCCTCGGCTTCGGGGCGCCGACCCGGCTCGAGATCGCCATGGCGGAGAAGATCGTGGAGGCGGTCCCCGGTATCGAGAAGGTGCGCCTCGTCAATTCCGG
Source organism: Candidatus Azotimanducaceae bacterium (assembly GCA_965248075.1). GTDB lineage: Bacteria > Pseudomonadota > Gammaproteobacteria > Pseudomonadales > Azotimanducaceae > VXNE01. Next base: position 1,096,155 of record CBDFIL010000003.1, read on the forward strand.
CACCGAAGCCACCATGTCGGCGATTCGACTGGCGCGCGGATACTCCGGGCGCGACCTGCTCATCAAGTTCGACGGCTGCTACCACGGTCACTCCGACGCGTTGCTGGTGAAGGCCGGCAGCGGCGTGCTGACACTCGGCCTGCCAAACTCACCGGGCGTCCCCGAGTCCGTCGCGCGGCACACGCTGACCCTGCCGTTCAACGACATCGCGGCGGCGCGTGCCGCCTTCAAGCGCTACGGGGCAGACATCGCGTGCGTCATCCTGGAGCCCGTCGCCGGCAACATGGGCTGTATTCCCCCCGCCCCGGGATTCCTCGAAGCGCTGCGCTCGCGCACCGCGCAAGCCGGAGCCGTTCTGATCTTCGACGAGGTGATGACCGGGTTTCGCGTGGCCCGGGGAGGAGCCCAGGAGCGCTTCGGAGTGACGCCGGATCTCACGACCCTCGGCAAGGTCATCGGCGGCGGGCTGCCGGTGGGCGCCTTCGGCGGCCGGGCGGACATCATGGACTGCGTGGCGCCTGTCGGGGCCGTCTACCAAGCGGGCACGCTGTCCGGCAACCCGCTGGCGACCACGGCCGGTCTCGGCATGCTGAACTCCCTCGATGCCGCCTTCTACGCGACCCTCGAAGCGCGGACCATCGCACTGACCGACGGTCTCGCCGCCCTGGCCGCAAAGCATGACATCCCGGTTCGGATCAATCGGACCTGCGGGATGTTCAGCGTCTTCTTCACCGATGCCCCCGCGGTGCGGAGCTTCGAGGACGTCGCGCGCTGCGACACCGAACGCTACAGCCGCTTCTTTCACGCGCTCCTGGACGCCGGGGTCTATTTCGCGCCGTCGGCCTTCGAGGCGGCCTTCGTCTCCGGAGCGCACACGGACACCGAGATCGAAGAGACCCTCGCGGCCGCCGACACAGCGTTCTCGGCACTGCGTTCATGAGCTACGACGTCTACGGCATCGGCGCCGCGCTGGTGGACATGGAGTACTCCGTGGACGACGGGTTCCTCGACCACCACGGCATTGCCAAGGGGCACATGACCCTCGTCGACGAGGCGCGGCTGCACGACCTGATCGACGCCCTGGATGGACTGACGCCGACACGCATGTGCGGCGGGTCCGCGGCGAACACGGTGTACGCCGTACAGGGGTTCGGCGGGGCCTGCTACTACTCGTGCAGCGTCGCCGGGGACGCCACGGGGGCCTACTTTCTGGCGGAAATCGCTGCCGCCGGCGCAGCCGTCCGGAGCCACGATCCCGACCGTCCCGGCACATCGGGTCACTGCCTGGTCCTGGTGACACCCGATGCGGAGCGCTCGATGAACACCTTCCTCGGCGCGTCCGAGGCCCTGGACACCGACGATATCGAGCCGTCGGCACTGGCCCGTTCGCGCTACCTCTACATCGAGGGGTACCTCGCCTCGTCGGACACGGGCCGCGCGGCGGCCGTGCGCAGCCGCGAAATCGCCGAACAGGAGGGCGTGCTGACCAGCCTCACCCTGTCCGACCCGAGCATGGTCGACGCGTTCCGCGGCGAGCTGGCACAGATGCTCGGCAACGGCGTGCACCAACTGTTCTGCAACGAGGAGGAAGCGCTCTGCTGGACGGGCTCCGACCGCGTCGATATCGCGGCCACCGAGCTGGCCGACATCGCCCCTTACGTGTTCATCACCCTGGGCAGCGCCGGCAGCCTGGTCGTCTCTTCCACCGGGCGACGCGAGGTGCCGGGATTCGAGGTGGACGCCGTCGATACCACGGGCGCCGGCGACATCTACGCGGGAGCGTGCCTGCACGCGTTGTGCCGCGAGGGCCCTGCCGGGGACGCAGCCCGCTTCGCCAACTACGCCGCGGCCCGACTGGTCGCCCAGGCAGGTCCGCGGCTACCGGACCCGGCCAGCTACCGCGCCTTGCGCGACGCCTTCCCGGGCTGAGCGCCCGCCATCGTCAGAGTTCGACCGGCAACGCTCGCTCGACGGCGAGTTCCGCCGGGGTCACCACACAGCCATAGGCCAGCACTTCGACCCCGGCCGCCGCCGCCCGCCGTACGGCCGCGCCGTACTCCGGATCGATCTCATCCGCCAACGTCACACGACGAATGCCCGTGTGCGGCACGCAGAAGAGCAGCACCGCTCGGCTACCCGCGGCGACACAGCGGGCCAATGCCTCGGCATGGCGCCGGGCTCGTACACTCACCGCATCCGGGAACGCGCCCACGCCATCGCGGCACAACGTGACGCTCTTCACCTCGACATACGTCACGGGATCCGTTCGCAGCGCGAAGTCGAAGCGTCCCGACTCCCCGGGGATGGCGACCTCCCGCTGCAGCGGCGCTCCCGCCAGCTCCACGATGTTGCCGTCGGCCAGCGCTTCCTCGACGATCGCGTTCGGCCGCGCGGTGTTCACGCACACCGTGCAGGGAGCGGCGCCGTCCAGCACCTCGACCAGTTCGAGACTGTGCGCGTACTTGCGCGTCGGGTTCGCGGAGGTCGAGAACCACACCGGACTGCCCGGTGTGTCGCAGCCGAGCATGGCGCCGGTGTTCGCGCAGTGCATGGTGACCACGCCCCGGCCCGGCACCTCCACGTCGGCCAGGAAGCGCTTGTAGCGGCGCACCAGCACGCCGCGCGCGAGCGGAGGATGGAAGCGCACCCCTACGCGGCCACGCCGTCAGGCCGCCTGGCCCGACGGCCCCGTCTCAAGTCGGATGCGTCCCGGGCCATAATGCACCGAGTCCGCACCCGTACCTCTCGCGCCACGATGACCATCTACGTCAGCAACCTCTCCGATCTCGAAACGCATACCCGCGCCGTGCGGCCAGACCGCCTCATATCAATCATCCAGCCGGAACTCCAGCCCCCGACGCCGGCCGGAGTCGCACCGCAGCGCCATCTGAGGGTCCCCGTCCACGATGTTTCGGAACCCGCCTTCGAGTCGATTCTGCCAGAGCGTCGGCACGTCGAGACGATCGTGGCCTTCCTGCGTGACTGGTGCGCCGACGACTCGCTGATGGTGCACTGTCTCGCCGGCGTCAGCCGCTCCAGCGCAGTCGCGCTCATCGCGCACTTCCTGCAGAGCGGCGATGCGCTCGCCTCGGCGCTCGCGTTGCGGGCAGCGGCCCCCCACGCCTGGCCGAACAGGAGAATCGTTGCGCTCGCGGACGCGGTCCTCGACTGCGGCGGGCGTCTCGTGGACGCACGCGAGGCGATGGGGGACGCGTCAATGGAGACCATGGGGTCTCTGGTCGCCCTGCCTGTCGACGGACGGTGATTCGGACCCCCGCCGTGCGCTTGGCGATCGAGAATGGTTTTCGGTACCGTGACGCCGCATGAAGTCAGCCCGATGCCTGACCTGGGTCGCCGTCGCCGCTTGCTGCGGCGGGTTGGCCGCCTGCGGCACCGCCGAGGACACCCGTCCGTCCGATGCACCGGCTACCGTCCTCCCGGCCGCCACGCCGCACGGCGGTCCGGTCGACAACGAAGCATGGGGGCGGAGCGCCGCTGAAGTCGTCGCGCGACTCGAAGGGGCCACGCTGCATCGCACTTCGAACGCCTTGGCAGTCGCCTTGGAACATCGGCGTTTCGTACCCGCTGTGCTCGACCGCCGCGGCACGCACCGCCTGACCGGCCAGAGTGCGCTGCACGAAACAGGCATCCGCGTCGTCATCGGCAGCGGATTCGTCTCGGAGTTCCAGTCCCTCGAGCCGCTCGGCCTGCTGCAGATCGACGGCACGATCGTGTCATCGGTATCGAGACACGGATACACCCGCATCGTCGGCGTGCACAACGGTCGCCTCGGGGTCATCGGCCGCGGCGACTACCATCGCGGGCTGCTGGAGTCCGCCCTGCAGGTCGGACCGGGCATCATCGAAGCCGGCGCCCTCGACATCTCCCCCCGCGAGCGCGACCTGCCCGCATACTTCCGCGCATTCATCGCTACCTGCGCCGACCACGACCTGGCGGGCATCACCACGTCACCGATGCATCTCTACGATCTCGGCAACGAACTGCTGGCGTTGTTCGCCGCAGCCCACCTGCAATGCTCCGAAGTGGCGAACCTGAGCGGGGATCGCGAGGCACTGCTCGGACTGCGCGCCGGAGAACGTGTCTTCCTGATCGGCCACGCGACCGCCGCCAAGGCGGCATTGATCGGCTTCCGAGACGTCGACGCGCAGCATTGAGCCGGCCGCGCCCTGCCATGTCGGACCGCCGCGGGCCCCGCCTGTCGTGCGGCGATGCCGCGTCGGTTACTCTTTCCGAAACAGGTGCCGAGAGGATCGCATGACCGAGCAACAGAGCGTCCGGAACATCGTCGAGACCGCCATGCGCGAGGGCCGTGCCGCGCTCACCGCGGCCGAGGCCAAGCAGGTCTGCGACGCTTACGGCATCCCCATGCCGGCCCAGGGGATCGCGCAGTCTCGCGACGAAGCCTGCGCGATCGCGGCGGAGATCGGCTATCCGGTCGTCGCCAAGATCGAATCGCGCGACGTCCTGCACAAGACCGACGTCGGCGGGGTCGTCGTCGGACTCGACAGCGACGAGGCGCTCCGCGCGGCCTGCGAGATCGTCGTCGAGAGCACTCGCGCCCGGCATCCCGACGCCTCGATTGACGGCGTCCTGATCCAGCGTCAGATCGCTCCCGGGGACGCCACCGAGGTGATCGTCGGCGCCGTGACGGACCCGGTGTTCGGCAAGCTGGTCGCATTCGGCCTCGGCGGCGTGCTCGTCGAGGTGCTCAAGGACCTGACGTTCCGGCTCGCGCCCGCGACCGAGGAACAGGCCGCGGCCATGCTCGACGAGATCGCCGGAGCCGCCGTGCTCGATGGCGTGCGCGGCGCCGCCGGCGTCGACCGTACCGCGCTGGCATCGCTGATCACCACCGTCGGCCGGCTGGTCAGCGAGATTCCGGAGATCGACGAACTCGATCTGAATCCCGTGTTCGCGACCGCCGACGGCGCCTGCGCCGTCGATGCGCGCATCCTGCTCAAGGAGCCGGCGGCGCCGCGCTACCGGCCCGGTCAGGACGAGATCCTCACTGCCATGCGCCGCATCATGCAGCCCGACGCCGTCGCCGTCATCGGCGCCTCCGCGGGAGAGGGCAAGATCGGCAACTCGGTGATGAAGAACCTCATCGACGGCGGATACGAGGGCGCTCTCTACCCCATCCATCCGAAGGCGGACGTCATCCTCGACCACCGGTGCTATGCGAGCGTCCTCGACGTGCCCGGCGACATCGACATCGCCGTCTTCTGCATTCCCGCGCCACTGGTCGCCAGGGCGCTCGCCGACTGCGGACGCAAGGGCATTCCCGGCGCCATACTCATCCCCTCCGGTTTCGCCGAGGTCGGCGAGCATGCCCTGCAGGACGAGATCGTCGCCGTCGCTCGCGAGCACGGCGTGCGCCTGATGGGCCCGAACATCTACGGGTTCTACTACACCCACAAGAACCTCTGCGCCACGTTCTGCACGCCCTACACGGAGAAGGGCAAGGTCGCGCTGTCCTCCCAGAGCGGCGGCGTCGGCATGGCCATCGTCGGCTTCAGCCGCTCCGCGAAGATGGGCGTCTCCGCCATCGTCGGCCTCGGCAACAAGTCGGACATCGACGAGGACGACCTGCTGACCTTCTTCGAGCAAGACCCGAACACCGAGGTCATCGCGATGCACGTCGAGGACCTGAAGGACGGCCGCGCCTTCGCCGAAGCGGCCACGCGCGTCTCCGCGAAAAAGCCCGTGGTGGTGCTGAAGGCGGGCCGGACGACCATGGGCGCGCGGGCCGCCAACTCGCACACGGGGGCCCTCGCCGGCGACGATCGCGTCTATGACGCGGTGTTCCGCCAATGCGGCGTGATCCGCGCCGCCACGTTGAACGACATGCTCGAGTTCGCACGTGGCCTGCAGGTGCTGCCCAACCCGCGGGGCGAGAACATTCTGATCCTGACCGGCGCCGGCGGTTCCGGGGTGCTGCTGTCCGACGCCTGCGCCGACCACGGCCTGTCTCTCATGGCGATGCCCGAGGACCTCGACGCGGCCTTCAAGGAGTTCATCCCGCCGTTCGGCGCTTCCGGGAACCCGGTCGACATCACCGGCGGCGAGCCGCCGACCACGTACCGGGCGACCATCGACCTGGCGCTGTCGGACGCCCGCATCCACGCCCTGGTGCTCGGCTACTGGCACACGATCATCACGCCGCCCATGGTGTTCGCCGAGTTGCTCGGGGAGGCGGTCGCGACAGCCCGCGGAAACGGCATCGACAAGCCCGTCGTCGCGTCGCTCGTCGGCGACGTGGAGATCGAGGAAGCCTGCGACTACCTGATGGACCGCGACATCCTCGCGTACCCCTACACCGCCGAGAAGCCCGTGGCCGTGCTCGGCGCCAAGTACCGGTGGGCTCGCGCAGCGGGCCTCCTGTAGCGATCACGGCAAGAGGAGGAGACCCTCATGAACCGTTCCATTCCAGTCCTGCTCGCGACGCTGTTGCTCGGCGCCGCACCGGCCATTCCGGCGGAACTCGCCGGCCTCGGCTCCATCACCTTTCCCACTTCCGCGACCGGACCGGCCCAGGACCGCTTCCTGCAGGGCGTCACGATCCTGCACAGCTTCGGCTGGAAGCAGGCGCTTACCGAGTTCCAGGCGGCGCAGGAACTCGACCCCGACTTCGCCATGGCCTACTGGGGCGAATCGCTCTGCTACAACCACCCCCTGATCGGCGAGCGGGACCGCGAGACGCCACAGGCGATCCTGCGCCGACTCGGAGACACTCCGGAAGCACGTCTCGCGCAGGCGCCGACCGAGCGAGAGAGAGGCTTTCTCGCGGCCGTCGAAGCGCTCTTCTTCGGCGACGGCGATACTTTGACGCGACGCCGCGCGTACATGGCGCAGATGCGCGGCCTCCACGAGGCCTATCCCGAGGACGAGGAGGTCGCCGCCTTCTACGCGCTGTCCTTGCTGATGTCGGCCGGCCCGGCCGGCGACGCGCAACGGAGCAACGTCCTGGGCGGGGCGATCGCCCTGCAACTGCTCGACCGCAACCCCAACCATCCCGGGGCGGCGCACTATGCCATCCACGCCTTCGACGATCCGATACACGCCCCACTCGCCCTGCCGGCCGCGCACGTCTTCGCCGGCATCGCCGAGAAGGTTTCCCACGCCCGGCACATGCCATCGCACATCTTCATCCAGCGCGGCATGTGGGACCGGGTGTCCGCCTCGAACCAGTCGGCCTACGAAGCGGCCGTCGATCTGTGGGAACCCGGCGACAGCCTGGGCGACATGCTGCATGCACTGGACTGGGGCCAGTACGGAGACCTCCAACGCGGCGACTACGACCGAGCGGCGCTCTGGATAGAACGTGCGGAAGGCATCCGCGAACGAGCGGAGAAACAGCCCCGCCTCGCGGGCATGTTCCCCCAGGTGCGCGCGCGCATGGCGATCGAGCGGGAGGCCTGGGACCCGCAACCGCCGAGCGAGGACGCACACCAGACCGAGTTGCTGGCCACGGGGCTCGGCGCCGTGCGCACGGGAGACCTGGCGCTCGCCGAGGCCGCCGCGAATAAGCTCGCCGACGCGGCCGACGAAGCGAACGCCGGGGACGGCGACCGCTCCTACTACGCACGCAACAGCAAACCCCTGCAGGTCATGGCGAAGGAAGTCGCCGGCATGCTGGCCATCGCCCGCGGGGACACCGAAGGCGGGCTCGCCGCGCTTGCGGAGGGGGTCGCCATCGCCGAGTCCATGCGTCCGCCCAACGGCGCGCCAAACCCGCTGAAGCCCGTCCACGAACTGTACGGCGAGGCGCTGCTGGCCGCGGGGCAGCCGGCCCAGGCGCGGGCTGCTTTCGAGACATCGCTGCTGCGCACGCCGAACCGGCCCCTGTCGCTGCGCGGACTCGCGCGCTCGCACGCCGGGCTCGGCGAGGACTCCGAGGCGCGGGCGATCTACACACGCCTCGTCGAGGGTTGGCGGGACCGCGACGTGCCGTGGCGACAGGAAGCCGAAGGCGCGCTCGCCGCCGTGGCACAGGCTGGGGCCGGGACGACGACGCCGCTGTAACCGTTCCGCCGGCGCCTCCCGAGCGGACGCTTGAGGTCGAGGCCGGCGGGCGTCAGGTACGCCCGTTCACAACGGCGCGCCAGAGTCCCACCAGGTCGGACTTGCCGGCCGGCTTGCCGAGAAAGTCGCGGCGCCCGAGCAGTTGGGCCATGTCCTGCCCGTATTGCGCGATCAGGTCGTCGGCCACGTCCGGTTCGTAGGTCTCCATCTGGCGCATCAGCAGGCGCGTGTAGGAGACGTGCAGCACCACGCGCTCGCCTGCGATCTCGCGCGGCCAGTTGCCGTGCCACGTCCGGCCGTCCCACAGGACCGCGGACCCCGGCGGGCACTCCACGGCGATAGCGCCATCGAGTGCCCGAACCTCCTCCTCGGTCGGGTGCCGACGTTTCAGGTTCGAGCCCGGGATGACCATCGTCGCGCCCCCGGCCCGGCTGAACTCGTCGCACGCCCAGCAGCGGGTCAGGAACAGGTTGTGCTCGGGAAACGGCGCCGGTATCCAGGTCTGGTCCGCGTGCACCGGTATGGTCTGTGCGCCCTTGCCCCGCACGCTGCTCGCCAGGATGCTGAGCAGGAATCCGGCACCCACCGAGAACTCCGCCATGGCCATCAGCTTGGCATTGAGCGCCGCTTCGGCGATCAACGGATCCTTGTCGAGGAGCAGCATGGCGCCGTACTCGATGGCATCGTCGTCCTGCGGACGGCCGAGTTCCAGCACGCGTTCGCGCAGGCGCGCGATGAAGTCCGGCGGCGCGACATCCTCCACCACGGTGTAGCCCTGCTCGACCAACTCGCGGCAGTTGTGCTCGAGTCCCAGTGCCGAGATCTTCGGCGCGAGCCGCTCCGACACCTGGTCGGCCGGCACCGTCGGCCGGCAATAAAAGGATGCGCCGTAGAGATCGGCCGCGGCTTCCATGGGCGAGGGATCCGGCATCTGGCTCAGGTGTCGTGTCCTCCTGCGGTCAGGTGCCCCGGCCGCCCGACGGCCCGGTATGCGGGATCAGGCTTCGGCTACCACTCCAGCCCGTACCAACGCGTCGATCTCGTCCTCGCCCAGGGAGAGGTCGGCGGCGACGACTTCGCGCGAGTGCTGACCGAGGAGCGGCGCCGGCTGCATCGGCACGTCGCTCTCGGACATGCGCGCCGGCCACCCGAGCAGCTTGATCCGCCCGTGCACGGGGTGGTCGACCTCGCGCACGAAGCCGCGTGCGACGAGATGCGGGTTCTCGTACAGGTCCTTCGTGTCCAGCACCGCGCTCGCCGGGACGCCGCCCTCCGAAAGCAGACGCATCCCCTCGTACTTGTCCCGCTCGACCACCCACGCGGCGATTTCCGCCGCGAGCGCCTCGCGGTGCTCCTGGCGGGCCGCACGGTCGGCGAAGCGCGGGTCTTCGAGGAGGTCGGGGCGGTCCATCACCGTGCACAGGGCTTCCCACATGCGGTCGGTCACGGCCATCAAGAAGAGGTAGTCGTTCGGACCGTCCCCCTGGCTCTTGTAGAGCGACATCGTCGGACGAGCGCCGTTGCCGTAACGCGCCGACGGCCGCGCCCCGAAGTGCGTACTCGCTGTCGCCGTGCGCAGGTAATAGGTCATCGCCTCCTGCATGGACAGTTCGATGTGCTGCCCCTTGCCCGTCCTGAGCTTCTGCGTGTATGCGGCGGTGATCGCGAGCGCCATCTGCACCCCGGTGCCGGCATCGCCCGTGGTCGGACCGGGGCGCATCGGCGGACCGTCCGGCTCGCCGGTGATGGAGAACGCGCCCGCCGCCGACTGCGCGACCATGTCGTAGCACTTGTAGTCCGACCAGGGGCCCTCGAGGCCGAATCCCTTGATGCGCGCGTAGATGATGCCCGGGTTGACCGCCTTCATGACGTCGTAGCCCAGGTCGAGCCGCTCCATGACGCCGGGCCCGTAGTTCTCCACGAATGCGCCGTAGTTCGGCAGCATGTCCAGCAGCAACTGGCGCCCGCGCGGCTGGCGCAGGTCGATCGCGACGCTGCGCTTGTTGCTGTTCCATACCACGAAATACTCGGCACTCCCGGTGGGACCGCGACCCGGGTCGCCCCGTGGCGACTCGACCTTCACCACGTCGGCGCCGAGCCAGGCGAGGGCTTGGGTACAGGAGGTACCCGCCTCGTACTGCGTCATGTCCAGGACGCGAAAACCGTCGAGCGCTGCCATTTTTTCTCCCCCCAAGTCCATCTCCCCCCAGGTCCGTTCCCCCCGGGTCCGTCCCCCCGGTCCGCCGCCGGTGCGCCCGGCGACGTCCAAGGACGCGATCATAGCGGGCCACGAGCTTGCTGTAACATCGTCCGCCTCCCTCTGACCCCGCCGAGTGCCCATGCGACTGCTCGACGATGACCTGATGTCCCGCTTCCTCGCCGAGGGCTACCTGGTGCTGCGGCCCCCGGAGCTGGCGCCCGACTTTCACCAGGGGATATTCGAGGCCGCCCGCGATCTGTACGACGAAGGCCTACGCGTCGGAGGCGACACCGTCCACCTGCAGTACTTCGGCGACAACGTCGTCGCCCGGATGCCACACCTCGCCCGACTGCTCGAGTCTCCGACGGTGGTCGGCGCCCTGACCAGCATCCTTGGGGAGCGCTACGTGCTGTATCCCCATCACTTCGTCCACACCGCGACGCACCGTGACCAGGGGTACCACCAGGACGGCAACCTGCCGTGGAACGAGCGGGGCCACTACCGCTCGCACCGGCCGAACTGGGCCATGCTCTTCTACTACCCGCAGGACGTGACGCTCGAGAACGGCCCCACCGAGGTCCTGCCCGGCTCGCAATACTGGACTCGAGACTTCGAGCGGGGCCAGCGATGGCACCCGGGCGACGGCGTAGATCGCACCTTCAACGAGGAGGTCTCGAACCACGGGGACCTCGGCTATCGGGACCGGCGCCTGGCCGAGTCCCTCGCGAGCCTGGGCATCGAGGGCCTGACTCCGCGGCGTCTGCCCGTTCCGGCCGGCAGCGTCGTGCTCGCCCACTACGACCTCATGCACCGCGGCGTGCGGCAGCATCCGGACTTCGAAGGGCGCCGTTACATGTACAAGTTCTACTTCCTGCGTACCCGGGAGCCCACGCGCCCGACCTGGGAGAACCGCTCGGACCGGCCGACGGGACCGTTCCCGTTCCCCTCGACGCGCCCGATCGTCGAACGCAGTTGGGCGTGGCTGCGCGGCACAACCCTCGAACCGGCCACGCAGCCCTCGCTCCGCAACGAGGCCCTCGCGAACGCGCCGGCGGAAGACACCCGCATGGAAGCGGCCTATGCGCTGGGCGCCCGCGCCGCGGCGGACGACGACGCGCTGGACGCGCTCGCGCGGGGTCTCACCCATGAGCGCGAGTGCGTACGTCGCGCGAGCGGATACGGACTCGGCGCCGCCGGGGAGCGCGGGCTCGACATCCTGTGCGCAGCGACTGGCCACGCCGATGCGCGCGTGCGCCGTGTCGCCGTGTTCGGCATCGGGGAGACGCGCTCCACCAGGGACCGGGCGATCGACGCGCTGGTCGACCGCCTTGCCGACGCGGACGATCTCGTCCGTTCCAACGCTGCCTATGCGCTCGGCAACCTCGCGCGCTGCCGCGCGCTGCCGGACAGCGTGATCGACGGTCTCATCGACCGCCTCGACCCCGCCGTCGAACCGGACAACTCGACGAACGTCAGCATGGCCCGGTCCACGGTGCGCGAGAGCGTCGCGTATGCGCTCCTGCAACTCGCGGCCAACGGACGGCTGTCCGAGCGACAACGGCAACGATTCGCCGAGGCGGGCTGTGCGGACCACGACCGCTACGTGCGCGGGCTCACGGTCAGGGCGCTGGTGCACCCCGGGGCGGGAGACTCGCCGGCCTGGATGCGCCCCCTGCTTGCGGCGCTCGACCGCGCCCACTTCCTGCCGGACCCCGGGGACATGGACACGCCGGGAGGGTAGCGCCACCAGAGTCGTCGCCCGTGTCGGGCTTCGCGGGTAATTCGGAACGGGACGGGCCGGGTGGCCGAGGGTGGTTTCCCACCCCCGGCTCCCACAGATCCGGACGTGCCCGACTCGGGCATCCGGCTCCTCGGGCTATGGTGTAGCTGCGCGGTAGACGCTTTGCACGACACGCGGCAGCGGGAGCGGGTAGCGTCGAGACAGGCGCGTGAAGCCGGCCCAGGTCAGCCGCTTACGCGGTGACCGGCGGACCAGCCATTTGCGCCACAGCGCGACAACCCACCAGCGGAACCGGGCAAGCGCCCGGTGGTTGCCGGTGAGGCCGTAGTAGGCGTAGTGACCCTGCAGCTTGCGCCGCAATGCCGCCCACTGCACCGCCACCGGAAGGTGGCGGTGCAGGCGGCACCAGTCGCCGATGCTGCGCACAGCACGCATCAGCCGGTCTTTCGCCGTCTTGCGCTTCACTACCCAGCGCCCCTTGCGGGAGCGCCCCCAGTGGTGCGTGAACCCCAACAGCGCACAGCTCCGCTCGCGCTGCGTGCCGCCCGGCCCTCGCCGGGTCGGGCTGCGGAAGTCCACCAGCCGAGTCTTCTCCGGGTGCAGGCGCAGTCCGTATTTCCCGAACCGCTGCCCGAGCACCGCCAGCACCCGCCGCGCATCCGCTTCCCGCTCGAACGCTAACACCGCGTCGTCCGCGAAGCGCACCGCAAGGGCACGCCCGCGCAGGCGCGGCTTCACCTCATGCTCGAACCATAGGTCCAGAACATGGTGCAGGTAGAGATTGCTCAGCAGCGGCGAGATCACCCCGCCTTGCGGCGTACCCCGCTCGGGGTAGTGCACCGCGCCGTCCTCCATGACCCCGGCCTTCAACCACTTGCCGATCGCGCGTCGGATCACTCCGTCGCGCACCCGTCGGCCCAGAAAGTCCCTTAGATGGTCCCGATCCACCTCGTCGAAGAAGCTCTGGATGTCCAAATCGATCACCCAACCACCGCCCAGCGACATCAGCCCGCCCCACAGCGCCTCCAGCGCCTGGTGCGCGCCGCGTCCGGGCCGGAACCCGTACGAACAGTCCACAAAGTCCTGCTCGAAGATCGGCTCCAGCGCCATCAGCACCGCGCGCTGCAAGACCTTGTCCTCCAGCGTCGGGATGCCCAGCGGTCTCGTCTTCCCCGCCTCGCATGGAACAAAAACCGAACTCCTTTTAATTCAACGGGTTGGCAGAACGCCATTTAACATAACTCAAGGTGCCCAGGCAGCGGCCGCCGCCCTTGTTTCCTGCACGTCAGTGCCCCGGCGCGCCGGGGGGAAACGGGGAAACGGGGAAACTTGCATGGAACATAAACGTAAGCCATTGATTTAACTGGGTCACGAAAAGCGCCTCCGCGAGCCGTTAGCGCGCGTCATGCCCACCCACGTTCCTTGCCCGACAGCGCGGTGCACCGCACCGGGGACAGCTACAACGCCGTGGCGGGCGTTGGTGCGTGATTCGAGGCGGGATTTGTAGGGGCGACCCTTGTGGTCGCCCGGCGACGTGCGTGAATTCGCAACGGGACGGGACAAGCCCGTCCCCTACATCGCCCGTCTCGATGTCGTGAAGATTCAGAAACGGGCCTGTTAACAGGCCCTACCCCGCGTCCGGCTCCACCAGCAACTGAATACTCGAGAAGTCGAGTCCGCCCGCGTCGTTGACCCTGCGGTGCAGCCGGTAGAGGTTGCGTGCCAGGGCTCCCATGGCGACGGGCGTGCCACTGCCCGTGGCCGCATCGAGCGCGAGCTCGAGGTCCTTGATCATGAGGTCCACGAGGAACCCGCCCTCGTACCCGCGCGACGCCGGCACACCTTCCATGACCCCCGGCCAGGGGTTGTAGACGTTGAGCGGCCAGTTGCCGCCGGACGACCGCTGCATGATGGCAGACAGGGTCTCGGGGTCGAGCCCCTCGGCCGCCCCGAGCGCGAGCGCCTCGGCCGTGGCCGTCATCTGCACCGCGAGGAGCATGTTGTTGCACACCTTGGCGGTCTGACCCGCGCCGGCATCGCCGGCGTGAAAGATGTTCGCACCCATGTGGTCGAGCAGGGGACGTACGCGTTCGACCACCTCAGCCTCCCCGCCCACCATGAACGTCAGCGTGCCGTTCTCGGCCCCGGCAGTCCCGCCGGACACCGGGGCGTCGAGCATGTCGATGCCACGCTCCCGCGCCCGCTCGGCCACTTCGCGCGCGACGGCGGGTGCGATCGTCGAGCAGTCGATGACCGTGGCGGCCGGGTCGATCGCGTCGAGCAGACCGTCGTCGATGTACAGCGCCCGGACGTGCTTGCTCGCCGGCAGCATCGTGATGACGATCCTGGCGTCCGCTACCGCGGCGCGCGCCGACCCGGCGGCCGCCGCGCCGGCCGCCACGCAGTCCGCGACCAGCCCTTCCACCAGATCGTACACCGACACCTCGTGGCCGGCGGCCGCGAGATTCCTGGCCATGGGCCCGCCCATGTTGCCGACGCCGATGAATCCGACTCTCATGCTCAACTCCTCCCCAGATCGACGAGCGGGTTGACCGCCCAGGGCGGTTCGAAGTGGGCCAGCACGTGGTCGTGGGCGCCGTCGCTGCGCCACCGCGGCGCGCCGTCCTTGTCGACGATCAGTGCGCGCACGCCTTCGGCAAAGTCCGCGAAGCGCGCGCAACGGCTCGCGATGACCATCTCGAGCCGGAAACAGTCCGCCAGGTCCAACTCCGGCGACCGGCGCAACTGTTCACAGATGATGCCAATGGTCGTCGGGCAGCCGGTACGCATCGTGCCGAGCGCGCGGTCCACCCAGGTGCCCGTTCCTGCAAGGCCCTGGAGGGCGGCCACCGCGGCGGCCGAGTCCGGTGGAGTCTCGGGTACCGCCGCCGCGATCGCGGCCTCGGCCAGGCGCAGCGGACCCGGCTCCAGTCTCGCCGCCGTGTCGAACGCCCCGTCGGGATCGCCGTCCGACGCCACCAACGCGGCCACGGGATCGCAGTCGGCCAGTGCGAAGTGCGTGCCGAGCCCGGTATGGAGCGCATCCGAGGCCTCGATCCGGGCTCCGGTCGCGGCCAGGAACAGTGCAAGCGGCATCGGCAGGTTGCGCAATAGCCACGTGGCGCCGGCATCCGGGAACAGGCCGATCGTCACTTCCGGCATGGCGATGCGGGTGGAAGGGGTGACGACGCGGACGTGCGAGGCGGAATAGAGTCCCAGTCCGCCCCCCATGACGAAGCCTCGACCGAAGGCGACGATGGGTTTTCCGAACGTGTGTATGCGGTGGTCCAGCCGGTATTCCGTCTCGAAGAACCGCTCCGGCGTGTCGTCCACCTCCCTCCCGGTAGCGTGGTTCTTCACCATCGCCCGATACAGGTCCTGGATATCCCCGCCGGCGGAGAAAGCTCGCTCTCCCGCACCCTTGAGGAGGACACACGCTATCTCGTCCCGGTCGGCCCACTCGCCAAGCTGCGGATCGAGCGCGCGCGCCATGGCTAGGGAGAGGGCGTTCAGGGTCTCTTCCGAGTCGAGCGTCGCGACGGCCAGCCGCCGCCCCGAACCCAGCGGGACCTCCTCGAATCGGACCTGCGCGGCCCCCGTCGGATCGCCCATCAACCGTTGATCCAGCGCGGGGGACGCTTCTCGAGGAAGGCATTCACGCCCTCCTTCTGATCGGCCGTATCGAACAGGTCAACGAACGCGTCCCGCTCGGGTTGGTAGGAACCTGCGATCGAGGACGAACGCCCCCGCTGGATGAGGCGCTTGCAGGACGCAACCGCCGGCGGGGCCTGGCCCGACACACGCTCTGCGAGCGCCAGCGCGGCATCGAGCGCGCCGCCCTGGGCGACCACCTCCTCGACCAGTCCGATCCTCGCCGCGGTGTCCGCGGCAACGCGCTCGCCGCAGAGAATCATGCGCTTGGCCCATCCCTCACCGACAAGCCAGGCGAGATTCTGAGTGCCGCCGCCGCACGGCAGCAGGCCTACCGACGCCTCCGGCAGCGCCATCGCGGCCTGGCTCTCGACGATGCGGATGTCGCAGGCCATGGCGCATTCCAGTCCGCCGCCCATGGCGTAGCCGTTGATCGCAGCGATGGTGACACCCCGATAGTCCGCAAGGCGTTCGAACGCGCGCCCGAAGGCGGCCGCCATCTCCTCCGCGACCGCCTTGCCCCCCTCGGCGAAGACCTTGAGATCCGCGCCCGCCGAGAAGAAGCGTGTGCCCGCGCCGGTGACGACGATGGCGTAGACGTCGGCATCGCGTTCGCATTGGTCCACGAGGTCCGTGAGCGCCGCGAGGTTGTCCCGGTCCCAGGTGTTCGCCGGCGGGTTGTCGATGGTCACGAGCACCGTGCGCCCCCGCACCTCCGCCCGCAGCTTGTCCGATGTGGATTCGATCGTCATGACCGCCCCTTGCCTCCCTTGTACGGTGACCGGCACCCCGACATCCGCCGGTACGGCGTCCGATGCAGTTCGATGCGCCGGCCCGCTACACCAGCTCGGTCGCGTGCTCCATCAGCAGTCGGCGCGAGATGATCACGCGCATCACTTCGTTCGTCCCCTCGAGGATCTGGTGCACGCGCGTGTCGCGCACGTGCCGCTCGAGCGGGAACTCCTTCAGATAGCCGTAGCCACCGTGCAGCTGCAGCGCCTCGTTGCAGATCTCGAAGCCGGCGTCCGTGGCGAAACGCTTGGCCATCGCGCAGTACGTCGTCGCGTCCGGATCGGCACGGTCGAGCTTCCACGCCGCCAGCCGCACCATGTTGCGCGCCGCCACGAGATCGGTCGCCATGTCCGCGAGCTTGAACTGCAGGGCCTGGAAACGGGACAGCGGTTGACCGAACTGCCGCCGCTCGCGCAGATAGCCGGTCGCGGCATCGAGCGCGGCCTGGGCCGTGCCCACCGAGCACGTCGCGATATTGATGCGTCCGCCGTCGAGCCCCCGCATCGCGATCTTGAAGCCCTCGCCCTCCACGCCGAGCCGGTACGCGGACGGCACCTCGACATCCTCGAAGACGATCTGGCGCGTAGGCTGGCTGTTCCAGCCCATCTTCGCTTCCTTGCGCCCGAACGACACGCCGGGACTGTCGGCCGGCACGGCGAAACTGCAAATGCCGTCGGCGCCGGCGTGGACGCCGGCGCGATCGGACAGACGCGCCATCACCACCAGTACGTCCGTCGCGCCGCCACCCGATACGAAGGACTTGGTTCCCGTCAGCCGGTAGCAGTCACCGTCCTTCACGGCCACCGACTGCAGGGACGCGGCATCCGATCCTGCGTTCGGCTCGGTCAGACAATACGACGCGAGCCGCTCGCCGGACACGAGGCCCGGACAGAAGGCATTCCGCGCGTCCTCCGCGCCGAACGCGGCGATCATCCACAGCGCCATGTTGTGGATCGTGATGTAGGCCGTCGTGGACGTGCAGCCGCGCGCGAGTTCTTCGAGCACGATGCTCGAATCGAGACGGGGCAATCCCAGGCCGCCCACCTCCCCCGGGGCGTAGAGGGCGCAGAAACCGAGCGCGCCGGCCTTCTCTATGGCGTCCCGCGGGAACACCTGTTCCGTGTCCCAGCGGGCCGCGTGCGGGGCGAACTCGCGATCGCTGAAGTCCCGCGCCGTGTCGCGGAAGGCGCGCTGCTCGGCGGAGAGGTCGAAATCCATCAGCGCAGCCGGATCGTCATGTTCGGGCCGCGCGACGGCGCGTCCTCGAACCAGCGCGCGGTCACGGTCTTGGTCTCCGTGTAGAACTTCACCGCCTGCTTGCCGTACGCGTGCTGATCGCCGAAGAAGGACTGCTTCCACCCGGTGAACGAGAAGAACGGCAACGGCACCGGAATCGGCACGTTGATGCCGACCTGCCCGACATCGATCTCGTGCTGGAACCGCCGCGCCGCGGCGCCGCTCGCCGTGAAGATCGACGTGCCGTTGCCGTAGGGATTGGCGTTCACGAAGCGGATTGCCTCGTCGAGCGTGTCGACCGACGCCGTCACCAGCACCGGCCCGAAGATCTCGTCGCGGTAGATGGCCATGTCCGCGGTGACATCGGCAAACAGGGTCGGCCCGACCCAGTTCCCCTGCGGAAAGCCCGCCACGGTGCAGTCGGATCCGTCGAGCAGGAGCGTTGCGCCCTCGTCGCGACCCTTGCGGATGTAGTCCAGAATCCGTTGCCTGGCCTGCGGGGTGATCTGGGGGCCGTACCCTGCGGTCTCGTCGTCCCAGGCACCCGGACGCACCGCCGCCATCGCATCGCGGACTTCCGGCAGCCACGCCGCGCTCTCGCCCACGAAGACCGCGACGCTGATCGCCATGCAGCGCTGGCCGGCCGCACCGCAGGATGCGCCCACGAGGTTGGAGACGACCTGGTCCTTGTCCGCGTCGGGCATGACGACCATGTGGTTCTTGGCGCCGGCCATGGCCTGCACCCGTTTCAGGTTCTGCGTCCCTGTCCGGAAAACGTGCTCCGCCACGGGCACGGACCCGACGAAGGAGACCGCCTTGATGTCCGGGTGGCGCAGCAACGCGTCGACCTGGTCCTTGCCGCCATGCACCAGTTGCACGATGCCGCGCGGCGCGCCCGCCTCGACAAAGAGCTCGATGAGCCGGTTCGGGGTCATCGGGTCCTGTTCGGAGGGCTTCAGGACGAACGTGTTGCCGCAGGCGATGGCGATCGGGAACATCCACAGCGGAATCATCGCCGGGAAGTTGAACGGCGTGATCCCCGCACACACGCCGAGGGGCTGCACGATGCTGTAGGTGTCGATGTTCCGGGCGACGTTCTCCACGGTCTCGCCCATCATCAGGCTCGACACGTTGCAGGCGTGCTCGACCACCTCGATGCCCCGCCAGACGTCGCCCTTCGCGTCCGCAAACGTCTTGCCCGTCTCGGCGGAGAGGGTCCTGGCGATGTCGTCCTGGTGCTGTTTCAACAGCGCCTGGTAGCTCATCATCAGCCGTGCCCGCTCCGGGGCCGGCACCTCACGCCAGGTTTCGAACGCCGTCGTGGCGCTCGCGACGGCCCGGTCGATCTCGTCGTCGGTGGCGAAGGGCACCTCCGCGAGCACCTGCTGGGTGGCCGGGTCGGTCACCGCGAGCAGCTCGCCCGCGCTCGGCACGAACTCGCCGTCGACGAATATCGGTAATTCCATCGTTGTCCCTCCTCAACTCCCGTGCCCTGGGCGTTCGGAAGACGCCCTACTCCACGTCGAACCAGTCGATGGGGTCGTGGCCCCTATCCACCAGGTAGCGGTTCGCGCTCGAGAAGTGCCGACAACCGAAGAAGCCCCGGTTCGCCGACAGCGGAGACGGGTGCGGAGCCGGCAGGACCAGGTGACGCCGCCCGTCCACCATCGCCCCCTTGCGTTGAGCATAGCTCCCCCAGAGCATGAATACGACGCCCTCCCGCTCCCGGTCGATCACCTCGACGATGCGGTCCGTGAACGTCTCCCAACCGTGTCCCTGGTGCGAGTTCGCGCGGCCGCGCACCACGCTCAGGACCGCATTCAGCAACAGTACCCCCTGCCGTGCCCAGGGCCTGAGACAGCTCCGCCCCTCGGGGATGCGCGCGCCGGGCCGGCCTCCGGGCACCAGCTCGTCCGACATGTCGTCGTCGATCTCGCGAAAGATGTTGACGAGCGACGGCGGACGATCGACGCGCGGCGGTACGGAGAACGAAAGACCGTGCGCCTGCCCGGGGCCGTGGTAGGGATCCTGTCCGATGATCACGACCCGCACGCGCTCGATCGGCGTCAGGTCGAGGGCAGCGAACATCTCGCCGCCCGGCGGGTAGACGACCTTGCGCGCACGCTTCTCGGCGAGCAGGAACTCGCGCAGCTTCTGCATGTAGGGCTTGTCGAACTCGGTGAGCAGCGCCGTCTTCCAGGACGCCTCGAGCGCGATGCGATCCGCGGCCGCGGTCATGCCGGAAGTCTCGACTCGAGCGAAGCGGGCAGACCGGCCACCTAAGCGGGATCGGCCGCCGGCCGCAGGTGCGGGAACAGCAGCACGTCCCGAATCGACGGTGCATCGGTCAGCAGCATGACGAGTCGGTCGACGCCAATGCCCTCGCCAGCCGCCGGAGGCATACCGTATTCGAGGGCCGCGACGTAGTCCGCGTCGTAGTGCATGGCCTCGAGGTCGCCGCTCGCTGCCCGTGCGGCCTGGGCGCGGAACCGCGCCGCCTGATCGTCCGGATCGTTGATCTCGGAAAATGCGTTCGCGAACTCGCGGCCGGCCACGAAGTACTCGAACCGGTCCGTCACCTCCGGATTGTCCTCGCTCCGACGCGCGAGCGGCGACACTTCCGTCGGGTAAGCGGTGACGAACGTCGGCTGTACGAGCCGGTGTTCCACGCGCGCCTCGAAGATCTCCACGAGCATCCTGCCCGGTCCCCAATCGTCCTCGAGCGAGAGGTTCATCGAGCGCAGGGCCTGAGCCAGACGAGCCGAATCCAACACTTCGTCCGCCGACAGCTCGCTATGCGCGACGACCGCGTCCGCCATGCTGCAGCGGGTCGCCGGCGCTCCGAAGTCGATGGTCGTGCCCTGGTAGTCGACCGACAGCGTCCCCGCCACCGCCGAGGTGACCTCGCGCATCAACTCTTCCGTGAGGTCCATCAGGTCCTCGAACGTGCTGTAGGCCTGGTAGAACTCGAGCATCGTGAACTCGGGATTGTGCCGCGTGGACAGGCCCTCGTTGCGGAAACTGCGGTTGATCTCGTAGACGCGCTCGAAGCCGCCGACGACGAGGCGTTTGAGATACAGCTCCGGCGCGATGCGCAGGTAGAGATCCATGTCGAGGGCGTTGTGGTGCGTCACGAACGGCCGCGCCGTCGCACCCCCCGGGATGGGGTGCATCATCGGCGTCTCGACCTCGAGGAAGTCGCGGTCGTCGAGGAAACGTCGCAGCTCGCGAACGACCCGCGTACGGGTGCGGAACCGCGACCGCGACTCCTCGCTCATGATGAGGTCGACGTAGCGCTGTCGGTATTGGGCCTCGCGATCGGACAGGCCATGGTACTTCTCCGGCAGCGGGCGCAACGACTTGGTCAGGAGCCGGACAGCGTCGGCCTGCACCGTCAGCTCGCCGCGGTTCGTGCGCATGAGCGTCCCGCCCACGCCCACGATGTCGCCGATGTCCCAGAGCTTGCGCGCGTCCTCGTACGCGTCGTCACCGAGGCCGTCGCGTCGCAGGTAGCACTGGATCGCGCCGCTGCCGTCGCGGAGCGTGAGAAAACTCGCCTTGCCCATGACCCGGCGCAGCATGATGCGGCCGGCAACCACGACGCGGACCGACTCGGCTTCCAGGGCTGCCTTGTCGTGGTCCGCGTGCGTTTCCTGGAGCTCCGCCGCGAGGGCGGTGCGCTCGAAACCGTTCGGATAGGCCAGCCCACGTTCCCGCAGCGTGGCGAGCTTCTTGCGCCGCTGCGCCTTTTCACGCCGGGGCGGATCGATGTCTCTCGTGTCCGGCATCGTCAGGTCAGCTCGCGAGCCCCGCCTTCAGACTCGCCTCGATGAACTCGTCGAGGTCGCCGTCGAGCACGTTGTTCGGGTCGCTGCGTTCGACCATGGTACGCAGGTCCTTGACCCGGGACTGATCGAGCACGTAGGACCGGATCTGGCTGCCCCAGCCGATGTCGGCCTTGGTCGCTTCCAGCGCCTGGCGTTCCGCGGCCCGCTTGCGCTGCTCGAGTTCGAAAAGCTTGGCGCGCAACTGCTTGTACGCCTTGTCCCGGTTCTGATGCTGTGAACGTTCGCTCTGGCACTGCACCACGACCCCCGTCGACAGGTGCGTCAGGCGCACCGCGGAGTCGGTTCGGTTGACGTGCTGCCCCCCGGCGCCGCTCGCGCGATACGTGTCCACGCGCACGTCGGCGCGGTCGATCTCGATGTCGATGTCGTCGTCGACCTCGGGCGAGACGAAGACCGACGCGAACGACGTGTGCCGCCGGTTGCCGGCGTCGAAGGGCGATTTGCGCACGAGACGATGTACGCCGGTCTCCGTGCGCAGGCGTCCGTAGGCGTAGTCCCCCGAAACGAGCACCGTCGCCCCCTTGATCCCGGCCACGTCGCCGGCGGACACCTCCACGAGTTCCGTCCCGAAGCCGCGCTTTTCGCTCCAGCGCAGGTACATGCGCAACAGCATCTCCGCCCAGTCCTGGGCTTCCGTTCCCCCGGAGCCCGCCTGGATCTCGAGAAAGGCGTTCGACGGGTCCATCTCGTCGTCGAACATGCGCTGGAACTCGAGGGCGGCGAGGTCGGCCTCGAAACCGCCGAGATCGCGGCCAATGTCATCGAGGGCTGCGCTATCGCTCTCGGCCGACGCCATTTCAGCGAGTTCGTCCGCGTCGGCGAGAGAAACCGCGAGGCGCTCGAGGACCGTCACGGACCGCTCGAGGCCGGCCCGCTCCCGCGTCAGGGACTCGGCGGCCGCGCGATCGTTCCAGACGTCCGCCTCGGCGAGCGTCAGATCGATTTCCGCAAGGCGCTGCTTGCGCCCGGCATAGTCAAAGATACCCCCGAAGCGCTTCGCTGCGTGCACCGAGCGCCTTGATGCGCTCCCGTATCGAAGTGATTTCCGCCACGAGAGTCCGCCCAGAAAAGGGCGGTATTGTACGCCGAACGGGAGCAGCGCCAAGGAAGCTCTGATTTATCAGAGCTTGCCGTGCGGCACAGGGATGGTAAGCGTTCGGTAGCCGTGTGATGCTATTGGTTCAAGACGGTTTTCCAGTCGTGGCGAAGCGGCTTGAGGTAGATGTCCTTGACCGGGCGGGCGAACTCGTGGTGGCGGTCGAGCTTGCCGCGGCCCTGGGTTTTGCCGACGAGGATCCAGTTCGCGCTGCGGTAGGCGGCGCCGTCGAAGCGCGGGGTTTCGCAGAAGGTCTCCAGCAGCACGGGGCGTATGGCGTAGCGTCGCTGCCAGTCGTCGGGGAGCCGGCGTTGGACTTGGGCGAGGAGGTGCGAGGCGAGGTTGGGGATGCGTATCCAGGGCAGGATGAGGAAGCGGGCGTTGTTGACCACGAGGGGCAGGTTGCAGCGCCGGTGTTCGTCGGTCCAGCCGACGAAGCGGTCGCGGGGCGCGGTCTTCCAGGCGGCGGCGCCGAAGCCGAACAGGGCGAGGGGTTGGCCGTCGGCGGCGCGGGCGAAGTAGCGCAGCTGGGCGCCGGGCAGCGGCGCGTAGCCGAGATAGTGGTGGCGCTCGACGAAGGCGTTCCAGCGGCGGCTCTCGATGGCGCCGGCGACGGGTTCGACGCGCGCCGGGAGCGCCTCGGCGAGGCGCGCCGGCGGCGGGAACAAGGGCGGCTCGGTTTCGGGCGACGGCGCGGGGGGCCGCATCGCGCGCGGGCGGTTGCGCGGCGGCGGCAGCGCGATCAGGCCGTCGCGGTGCAACGCCGGGCGTCGCGCGATCAGCGCGCGGAGCCAGTCGATCTCGGCGGCGGAGAAGTCGCGCCCGCAGTAGCGCAACGGCGCGCCGGCGCTCACGGGCCTTGCGCGGGGCGGCCGCGCCAGCGGCGGGCGCCGCTGTCGTCCATTCCCCAGGGCAGCCAGGCGCGGGCGTCCGCTGGCGGCCGGCCGCCCGACGCGGCGCACGCCCGCAGGTAGTCCATGAGCCAGGGATAGGGCCGCAGGCCGGCCAGCGCGAGCGTGCCGAACACCGAGTAGAGATGGCCGGCCAGTTCCGCGCCGGTTTCGCTGTGCGAGCCGAACGACAGCTTGCGGCCGATCGCCGCGCCGCGTAGGGCGCGCTCGGCGGCGTTGTTGTCCATCGGCACCGCCGGGTCGCGCAAGAACGCCGTCAAGCCGTCGCGGTGGCGCTCCAGCGCGCGCAGCGGCTGGCCTTGCGGCGCGCCGTCCGGCAGCGTGGCGAGTTCCCGCCGCGCCCGCTCGAACAGGGCGTCGGCGCCGCGCTGCAGGCGCCGTTGCGCCCGCGCGAAGGCCACGCTCTGTTTCTCCATCGGCACGGCGCGGTCCCGGCGCCGCGCCCGCTCCGCGTTGCGGCGGTACAGCGCCGCGATGCGTTCCAGCCAGCGCGCGCACCACTTCTCGAGCCGCGGGCGGCCGACGCTCGCGTCGATGAAGTCGCGCCGGGCGTGCGCCCAGCAGAGGGCGCGCACGAACCGCTTCGGCTCCTCCCGCGCCAGCTTGGCGTAGACCGCGTAGCGGTCGCAGACCAAGTGCACCGGCGCCTCGGCCCCGAGGCCGGCGAACAACTCCCGCGCCGCCGCCGCGCCGCGCGACGGATCGACGCGCAGGCGCACCGCGTCCGCCGTCAGGCATACCCACAGCCAGCAGCGCGGACTGTCGCCGCGCTCGCCGCGCGCGTGCACCGTCCAACTCGTCTCGTCGCCGTGCGCCACCCGCGCCGCCGCCTGCCGCTCGGCGATCGCCACCGACAGCGGCGCGAACAGCGGCGCGAACCGGGGCAGGCTGTCCGCCAAGGTGCCGGGCGCGATGTCGAGGCCGTGCGCCGACAGCATCCGCGACACCGCCCGCAACGGCCGGTGGTGCGCGTACTTCTCCAGCAGGAACAGCGCCCAGACGCTCACCCCGTACGGCGTGTTCGGGAACAGCCGCGGCGCCGCCGGGCCCAACGTCTCGCGCCGCGGCGCACACGCGCACGCCGCGCGCCGCCGAACCCGACGCACGCGGCGCACATGCGCGCGCACCTCCACCTCGATCAGCTCCGTCGTCGTCGTGCCGTTCGCCACATACGCCCGACCGCAGCGCGGACAACTCCGCTCCGACGGCTCCAGCGTCTCCTCCACCGCCGCCAGCGCCGGGCGCGGCGTGCGCCCGTGCGACGCCGTGCCCGCTTGCCGACCCCGTGACCGTCCCGTGCGCGACGCCGCGCCGCGCACGCTTCCGCGCGCCCCCCGCCGCCGTTCGCTTCGCCGACCGTAGCGCTCCTTCGTCAACCGGCGGTTGCGCGCCCGAAGGCGGTCGTTGCCGTTCTCCAGTTCCTCGACCCGCGACCGCAGCTTCGCGCACGCGTGGCGCAAGCCGCTCGCCGTCCGCTCCAACTCCCGCGCCGTCGAGGCCGACCGCGACCGCTCCAATTCCGCCCGCGCCAGCCGTTCCCGCGCCCGCGCCCGACCGTGCATCGACCTCCAATAGTTCGCCGCCCAACGCGCTTCAATGCCTTCCCGCCGAAGCCTCGACAACTCCTCCCGCAACGCCGCGCATCCCGCGCACGACCCGCCGCTCGGCTCCTCCGCCGCCCCGCCCCGCGGCAACGACCCTTCCAAACGCGCCAATTCGAACCCGACAGTCATGCCGCCGGTATACACCAATCCGCCGGATGTGTCCAGCCTCCCGCATCACACGGCTACCGAACGCTTACCAGGGATGTGCCGCCAAGTTCATTGGCGTAAGCCATTGAACTTGTGAGCAAAACAAAACCGCGCTTTTGTTTTGCGATCCTGATCACGCCCAGGGAGGGGGCGAGGGGCTTGATCAGAGGTTCCCCAAGTGGATCCCCGCCTCCACGGTCACGGAAGGGTCGGTCGCGATGTCGGTCAGCCGGCGTCGCTCTCGTCGGCAGCCTCGATCTCCGAGACCACCAGCTGAAGTGTCTCCGTGTCCCGATAGTCGTTGACGCTCAGTCGGTAGAGCGCCCGCACCCGCGATGCCCCCAGCGGAGGCTGGCCGAAGGCGATCGCGTCCACGAGCCGTTCGCCATCGCGGAGCACGAGCCTCAGATGGCGTTCCCCGACGACGCGCTCGTTGACGATGTCGAACCTGCCGTGAAACGCCGGTTCCTCGAAGCCGGCGCCCCACGGTCCGTTGTCGGCCACGAGGCGTGCGTTGTCGAGCCGGAGTTCCGCCGCCGACAACTCGCCGTCCGTCAGGCGGACGGCGCGCAAATCCCGCTCCGAAACGCGGGCATCGACCGCTTCGCGAAACGCCTTCGCGAACCGCTGCAGCTGTCGTCGCCGGATCGTCAGTCCGGCCGCCATCGCATGCCCGCCGAAGCGCACCACCAGGCCAGGGAAGCGCGCCGCGACATCGGCGATGGCGTCACGCACGTGGAGGTTCGGGATGGAACGGGCAGAACCCTTCAACTCTTCCGGTGCTGCGGCCCCTGCGTCCGCGAACGCGATGGTCGGTCGGTGCAGGCGCTCCCGTACCCGGCCCGCCACGATGCCGACCACGCCCTGATGCCAGCTCGGATCGTAGACGCAGACGGCCGAGTGGCGACCCGCATCGGTGTCGTCGACCAGCGCGGTTGCGTCGGCCGTCATCGCGTGCTCGATCTCGCGGCGTTCCCGGTTGAGTGCGTCGAGTCTGCGTGCAAGCGGACGCGCCGTCTCGAGGTCCGGGGCGAGCAGGCACTCGATCCCGGCGGTCATGTCGTCGAGGCGCCCCGCCGCGTTCAGCCGCGGTCCGATGGCGAAACCGAGGTCGGCCGCCACCATGCGCCTGGTGGAACGTCCGGCCGCTTCGGCAAGGGCGGTGAACCCCGGATGTGCCCGTCCCGCCCGGATACGCAACAGGCCCTGGTGGATGAGGATCCGGTTGTTGCGGTCCAGCGGCACGACGTCCGCCACCGTGCCGAGTGCCACGAGATCCAGCCAGTGCGCCAGGTTGGGCCTCGGCCGGCCGGATGCCTCGAAGAAGCCCGCCGCATCGAGACGCGCCCGCACCTGGCTGAGCACGTAGTACACGACGCCCACTCCCGCGAGGGCCTTGCTCGGAAAACCGCAACCCGGTGCGTTGGGGTTCACGATGGCGTGCGCCAACGGCAGGTCGGTCCCCGGCAGATGGTGGTCGGTGACCACCACGTCCACCCCGGCGGCCTGGCACAGGCGGACGCCTTCGATGCTCGCAATGCCGTTGTCGACGGTCACCACGACCGCGGGGTCGCGGGTGAGCGCCACGCGCGCGAGCTCCGGCGACAGGCCATAGCCGAAGTCGAATCGGTTCGGGACCAGGAAATCGACACGCTTCGCTCCGAAAGCGCGCAGCAGCGACACGGCGAGTGCCGTACCCGTGGCCCCATCCGCGTCGAAGTCGCCGACGATGAGGATCGGTTCGTCGCCCGTGACAGCCCGTGCGAGGCGTTGTGAGGCACCGTCGATGCCCTGCAGCCCACTCGGCGGATGCAGCCCCGACAGGGACAGGTCAAGGCTCGCGAGGGAGTCGATGCCGCGCGCCGCGAGCGCCTGCGCGAGGAATGGCGGGAACCGCGAGGCCAGGTCTGGCGGCACCTCCCGAACGGAACGCTGTTCGACTTCGATCAGGATGCCTCGCCGAAATCCGCGACGCGGATCCGTCGGATCGCGCCGCTGACGCCTTCGAGCGCCTCGATGGCAGCCGTCGCCTGACGCATGCGCGTTTCGGCAACGACGTTGGTGAGGAGCACGATGGGGACCCAGTGCGTCCCGTCCTCCGAGCGCACCGCGCGCGCCCGTTGGATGGCGCCCTCGATCGAGACGCCGTAGCGGCCGAGCGCCTGGGCGACATGGGCGAAGACCCCAGGCTCGTCCACGGCCGGGATCTTCAGGTAGTGGGCGCATTGCAGCGCATCGATGGACGCGTGCGGACGCTCTTCCGGCGGCGGGCGTGGCGTGGGCGAGGCGCCCCGGGCGATCTCGAGGAGGTTCGCGACGATGGCCGAGGCCGTTGGGGCCCCGCCGGCGCCCGGCCCGAGATACAGCGTGGAGCCGACCGCATGACCGCTTACCTGGACGGCATTCATGACGCCGTCCACCTTGGCGATGAGCAGGTCATCGGGCACCAGGCAGGGATGTACGCGCGCGTCCACCCGCTCCCCGTCGCGTCGGGCGATACCGAGATGCTTGATGCGATAGCCGAGTTCGGCCGCGTACTCGATGTCTTCGACATCGACCTCGGCGATTCCCTCGGTGTACACGTTGTCGAAATCGAACGGCACGTCGAAGGCGAGCCCCGCGAGGATGGCCAGCTTGTACGCCGCGTCGATACCGTCGACGTCGAAGGAGGGATCCGCCTCGGCATACCCGAGCCGCTGCGCCTCGCCGAGCGCGGCCGCGAAATCTCCCCGACGTTCCGACATCGCCGTGAGGATGTAGTTGGACGTCCCGTTGACGATGCCAGCGAGCCAGTCGATGCGGTTGGCCGCAAGCCCCCGCGTCAGTGCGTTGACGATGGGGATGCCGCCGGCGACCGAGGCCTCGAAGCCCACGCATACCCCGGCGCGTTCCGCCGCCGGCAGCAGCGTGTTGCCGTGCAGCGCGATCAACGCCTTGTTCGCGGTGACGACGTGCCGCCCCGTCGCTACGGCCGCTTCGAACAGGCCCCGCGCCGCCGACAGCGCGCGCTCGGCATCCTGCCCGGCGATGGTCTCGACGATCACGTCCACGTCGTCCGCATTCGTCAGCGCCGCCAGGTCCGTCGAGAACGGGGCTCCCCCCAGGTCCACCTCCGGCCGCGGCGTGCGGCTCACGACCCGGGTCAGGACCAACGGCCGCCCGGCGCGCGCCGCCAGGGTCTCCGCATTGCACAGGAGTTCGCGTACGACCGCCCGCCCGACCGTGCCGAGCCCCGCCAACCCCACTCGCATCGGCGCCGTCATGCCGCCCGCCAAGGCCTACAGGACGCCGAGCTTCTGGGCGAGTTCCGCCGCCGGCAGGTAGCCGGGGATCAGTTCCCCCGATGGAGTGACCAGCGTCGGCGTGCCCTCGACCCCGACGAGCGCGCCGAGTTCGTACTGCTCCGCGACCGGGTTCTCGCAGGTCTTCGCAGCTACGGCGTCGCCCTGTTTGAGCCGGGTCAGGGCGTCCTGGCGGTCCACCGCACACCAGGCCGATACCATGTTCTCGTACGTCTGCGACTCGATGCCCGCGCGCGGATAGGCCAGGTAGCGCACCTCGATGCCGTGTTCCGCGAGCTCGGCCCGCTCCTGGTGAAGCTTGCGGCAATAGCCGCAGTCCACATCCGTGAACACGTTGATCACCGCCTTCGTCTCCTTCGGAGCGAAGACGATCATGTCCGTCATATCCACACCGGCGAGCAACTCGCGGCGCCGCTCGCGACGGCCGACCTCCGCCAGGTTCACGGGACCCGACTCGGTCAACGCGTACATGTCGCCGGCGATGACGTGCGTTCCCGCGGCGTCCGCGTACAGCACCGACCCGTCCTGCACTTCCACGAGATAGATGCCCGGGACCGGCGTCGGGGCGACGCTCGTGACGGGCATGGCCGGCAGGCGCTCGGCCAGGCGCGCCCGCACGACGGACTCATCCGCGGCGGCGTTCCCCACCCAGGCGACTGCAAGCGCCAGAACCCAAAGCGGGCGGGCATGTCTGGCTGCGTTGCCGGTGTACGCCACCGTCATGGAATCTTCTCCTGCGCGTTGACTGCAGAGTACGCGGTGCATGGTCGATCACCCGCGCGGGTGGTGTATCGAGTGTAACCGCTTCAACCGATCCCGCGCGACGTGGGTGTAGATCTGCGTGGTCGAGAGGTCCGCGTGACCGAGCATCGCCTGCACCGCGCGCAGGTCCGCGCCGTGGTTGATGAGGTGCGTCGCGAACGCGTGGCGCAGGGTATGCGGTGAGATCTCGCGGGCGATTCCCGCGTGGCGCGCGTACCGCTTGATGGCGTGCCAGAAGGTCTGTCGGGTCATGGCGGTACCGCGGTTGCTTGGAAACAGCGCATCGCTCGGGCGGCCCCGCAACAGCGCGGGACGTGCCGTGCCCAGATACCGGCCAACCCAGTCAAGCGCCACTTCGCCCACCGGTACCAGGCGCTCCTTGCCGCCCTTGCCCGTCACGCGCACGACGCCCTGGCGCATGTTGAGGGCGGAAACGGTCAGACCCACCAGTTCCGACACACGCAGCCCCGTCGCGTACAGCACTTCCAGCATGGTCCGGTCGCGGAACGGTGCCGGGTTGGCGAGCGGGTTCCCGGCATCGGGCGCCGCCAGCAGCGCCTCGACCTCGTTCTCGGCGAGGGATTTCGGTAGCGGACGGCCGAGCAGGGGCTGCGCCACATCGGCCGTGGGATCGCGCTCGATGCGCCCGGCGTCCACCGCCGTGCGGTAGTAGCCCCGCAGACAGGACAGGAGCCGTGCCGCCGAGCGTGCGGAGGCGCCGCGCGCATGGCGCTCCCCAAGGTAGCCCTGGATGTCGTACGCCCGGGCGGAATCGAGCCCCCGGTCGAGCCACGTGCGGAACGCGGTCAGGTCACGACGATAGGCAGCCAGCGTGTTGGGAGCGAGACCTTTCTGCAGCCACAGCGTGTCGACGTAGGCGTCGATCTCGGGAGCCGGAACGCTCGCGGCCATCCTAGCCCGCATTTCTCACCAGGCCGCTTGTCGGCGTCAAAAAGCTCTTGGGTTTCACGAAGTTGACCGCGATGTCGATGATCGTGCCGATTGCGCACTGCGCTGGCCGCGCCCTCGCGGATCTTTTGGCCCCGTGTACACACGGGCCCGTGCGCGCACGTGCTCCCTCAACCGTAGTCCCCGCTATGCTCTCGGTCGGCGAGCGCGACGCAAGCGTCGTGCGCACAGGACCAAAATCCTCCGCGATCATCACGGCCCCTGGTAAGAAATGCGGGCTAGTGTCCAGGTTGCACAGCAACCCGATCGCGTCGCACCAGCGACGCGCCCTACACCTTTTCCTTGATGCGCGCGGCGCGGCCGGACAGCGCTCGCAGGTAGTAGAGCTTGGCCTGGCGCACGTCGCCGCGGCGCTTCACTTCGACACCCGCGATGAGCGGGCTGTGCGTCTGGAACGAGCGCTCGACACCCACCCCGTGGGAGATCTTGCGCACCGTGAAGGACGAATTGAGGCCGCGATTGCGCTTGCCGATCACGACGCCCTCGAAGGCCTGCAGGCGCTCCCGGGCGCCTTCGCGTACCCGCACGCGCACCGACACGGTGTCGCCGGGACCGAACTCCGGTATGTCGGAGCGCATCTGTTCGTTTTCCAGCTGTTCGATGATCTTGTTGCGACGCATGGGTCTACTCCACTGTGTCTGCGATACACGTATCGGCGATGAATTCCTGTAGCAGCAGGCGGTCGTCCGCGCCGAGCCCGCGCGTCGCGAGCAGGTCCGGACGCCTCTGCCAGGTGCGTCCGAGCGCCTCCTTGCGCCGCCAGCGGGCGACCGCGCCATGGTCGCCCCCGAGCAGCACAGCGGGGACGGCATCGCCGCCGTACCGCGCTGGCCGCGTGTAGTGCGGGTGGTCGAGGAGGCCGTCGGCATGCGACTCGCCGATGACCGATTCCGCGTTCCCGAGGGTCCCGGGCAAGAGCCGTGCCACGGCATCGAGCACCACCATCACCGCGAGTTCGCCGCCGCTCAGGACGAAGTCCCCGAGGGACAGCTCGCGGTCCACCTGTTGACGAACGAAGCGCTCGTCCACTCCCTCGTAGCGTCCCGCCACGAAGACGAGGTTGTCCATCCCGGCGAGCTCTTCCGCGACGCGATGATCGAAGCGCTCGCCCTGGGGCGACATGAACACCGCCGTGACCGGACCGGGGGCGGCCGCCCGGGCCGCGTCGAGGGCGCGCGTCAGCGGCTCCGGCTTCATCACCATGCCAGGTCCGCCGCCGTACGGACGGTCGTCGACCGTGGCATGACGGTCGTCGGCATGGTCGCGCAGGTCGATGATGCGCAGGGACAGCAGACCCCGGGCAATCGCGCGGCCGACGACGCCCTCGCCGCCGTCGGGGCCCGTGAACGCCTCGAACATGCCGGGGAAGATGCTGATCGCCGCGGTCCACATGACTTCAGAAGTCCTTGTCCCAATCGACCGTGATGACGCCACGCGCGAGATCCACCTCACGCACCACCTGTTCGATGAACGGGACGAGCCGCTCGCGCTCCGGGTCCCGCACGACAAGCGCATCGTTGGCGCCCGTCGCCAGCAGGTTGTCCACGCGGCCGAGAGGTTCGCCGGTAACCGTGGTGACGGTCAGTCCAATGAGGTCGCGCCAGTAGTATTCGTCCGGTCCCGGGGGTGGGAGGACCGCCTCCGCCACACCCACCAGGGTGCCACGCAAGGCTGCGGCCGCGTCCCGGTCCGTCACGCCGGCCATGCGGCAGCGGTACCCGTCGCCGTGCGGAAGGACCGTTTCGACAGCGGCCTCCCGCCACGGGCCCTCCGCAGAGCGCAGGTGCCAGGGTCCATAGCCAAGGATGTTCTCCCGCGGGTCGGTATAGGACGTGACACGCACCCAGCCGCGAACCCCGTACGCGCCTGCGACGCGGCCGACGACCATCATGCCGCCCTCGTCCGACGCGGATGCGTCGGAGCCATCGGGCACCGCCTGTTGCGCCGCAACGCTCATATTTCGCTCTTGCCGCCGAACGGCGACAGTGGCCTCAGCCCGACTGGGCCGCCGCGGCCCGCCTGGCACCGTCGATGAGCTGCTTCGCCCGCTCGGTGGGGATCGCCCCCACCGACAACCAGTAGTCGGCGCGCTCGAGGTCGACGCGCATCCGCTCGTCCTGCCCCTGAGCCACGGGGTTGTAGAAGCCGATGCGTTCGATGAACCGACCGTCCCGCCGCGCCGCCTTGTCCGCGACGGTTACGTGAAAGAACGGGTTCTTCCTGGCGCCATGTCTCGCGAGTCGAATCGTGACCATGGGCTATCTTCTCGAAAAGGTGCGGCATTCTACAAGACGCCGCTGCGCGTGGGAACTTTGCGGGCGTGGCGTCAGCGGCGCCGGCGACCTCGACCCGCCGCGCCCTGCGCCTGTCCCTGGGCGTTCAGCGCACGCATCATCTTCTCCATGCCACCCTTGCGGGAGACCTTCTTCATCGTGCGCTGCATCTGCCTGTGTTCCTTCAGGAGGCGGTTGACCTCCTGTATGCGGGTGCCGCTGCCGACGGAGATCCTGCGCTTGCGGGAGCCGTTGATGACCTCGGGATAGCGTCGCTCCTGCGGCGTCATCGAGTCGATGATGGCTTCCATGCGCCGCAGCCGCGTCGCGTCCAGTCCGGCCTGGGCGGCCGGCGGCATGCGACCCATCCCCGGGAGCTTGTCGAGCATGTTCTCGATGCCACCGAGGTTGGCCATCTGTCCAAGCTGCTCGCGCAGGTCCTCGAGATCGAACTTCTGGCCGCGCCCCATCTTCCTGACCAGCCGGCGGGCCTGGGTCTTGTCGACCTTGCGGTCGGCTTCCTCGATCAATGTCAGGACGTCGCCCATGCCGAGGATGCGCGATGCGATGCGATCCGGATGGAACGGCTCGAGACCGTCGGTCTTCTCGCCGGTGCCGAGGAACTTGATGGGCTTGCCCGTCAGAGCCCGCACCGACAGCGCGGCACCGCCCCGGGAGTCGCCGTCCGCCTTGGCGAGCACGACCCCGGTGAGCGGGAGCGCCCGGTCGAACGCCTTCGCCGTGGCGGCGGCATCCTGTCCCGTCATGGCGTCCACGACGAACAGGGTCTCGACCGGCGACAGCGCCGCGTGCAGATCCGCGATCTCGGTCATCATCTCCGCGTCGACCGCCAGGCGGCCCGCCGTATCGACGATCAGGACATCGTCGAAGTGGGCCTTCGCATCGTCGAGCGCCCGTTGTGCGATGGCGACCGGACGTTCCCCGGCATCGCTCGCGATGAACCGCGCGCCGGTCTCGTCGGCAAGGGTGTGCAACTGCTCGATCGCCGCGGGCCGATAGACGTCGGCGCTCACGAGAGCGACCTTTTTCTTCTCGCGTTCCATGAGCAGGCGCGCGAGCTTGGCGGCGGTCGTCGTCTTGCCGGCCCCCTGCAACCCCGCCATGAGCACCACGGCGGGCGGCGCCGCCGACAGGTCGAGGGCATCGTTCGCCGCCCCCATGAGCGCCGTCAATTCGTCACGGACGATGCCGACGAACGCCTCGCCCGGATTGACGGCGGACGTCACCGCGGTGCCTACCGCCTTGCGTTGCACCGCGCCCGTGAAAGAGCGCACCACCTCGAGGGAAACGTCCGCCTCGATCAGCGCCATGCGCACGTCGCGCACCGACGCGCTCACGTTCTCCTCCGTGAGATAGGCCTTCCCCGAAAGCCCGCGCAGCGTCTGCGTGAGGCGATCGCTCAAACTCTCGAACATGCGCGTCTCCTCGCTCTTCGGGGTCGCTCTTCGGGTCGCTCTGGGGGGCGCGGCGATTATAGCGGACGGTCCGGGTGGACGATGGGAAACCCCGGTGCACATGCCCATCCGATGCCGGCGCTTGCGTTTTGATAGGCTCAGGCAGCGGCGTCTGAGAAAGGGGCGGCCCGGCGCCGGGCCAGGAGCTTGCGCCGTAGAAATTTCGCGCCAGCGAAACTTCCAACGCGACCGTGAGGTCGCGCCAGGAGCCAGTAGCGGTTGCAAGTAAAGAATGAAGTCCTGCCGGCCTCGCCGGGCTGGAACGATGCGCCCGCGATATGTCAGACTCGGCGCATCTTGGTCGCCGCGCTACGCCGCGCCTTGACCGTGCCGCAGAACCAACCCGCCCCGTCCGGGCTTCCCGGCCACCCCGCCGGCGGGCCGACGCCTCCTGCCCTGCGCGTGGGCTCCGCTCGAGAAGGCGGTCTGTCCGCGCCCGCCTCGACGCAACCATGACCGGGGACGCCTCGCCCGCGCTCCTGATCGGGATTCTCCTCGCGCTCACGCTCGCCTCCGCGTACTTCTCGGGCAGCGAGACCGCGATGATGGCGCTCAACCGCTACC
This sequence comes from Candidatus Azotimanducaceae bacterium, assembly GCA_965248075.1. Lineage (GTDB taxonomy): Bacteria > Pseudomonadota > Gammaproteobacteria > Pseudomonadales > Azotimanducaceae > VXNE01. The sequence continues at coordinate 1,130,769 of CBDFIL010000003.1, forward strand.
GCCTGATGCACCGCGCCAAGCAGGGGCAACGCGGCCCGCAGAGGGTGCGCCGCCTGCTCGGGCGCACGGATCGCCTCCTCGGCGTCATCCTGATCGGCAACAACCTGGTGAACTTCGGCGCCGCCACCGTGTTCACGCTCGTCTGGATCCGGGTGTTCGGGGAGTCCAGCGCCTGGCTCGCGCCGATTCCGCTCACCATCTGGTTCCTGATCTTCGCCGAGGTGGCCCCGAAGACGCTCGCGGCCGCCCGCCCGGAACAGATCGCCTACCCCTCGTCGTACTTCCTCGAGCCTCTTCTGAAGCTGCTCCACCCCGTGGTGGTCTTCGTCAACGCCATAGCGAACTTCGTCGTCAAGCCGTTCGTCTCGAGCGCGTCGAACTCCGAGCGCCTGACGCTTGACGAACTGCGCACGGTAGTCAACGAGGGCGCCGGCATCTCCGGCCACCGCCAGGACATGCTGCTCGGTATCCTCGACCTTGAGAAGGTGACCGTGGACGACATCATGGTGCCCCGCTCGGAGATCGCGAGCATCGACCTCGACGACCCGCACGAGGAGATCGTCGAACAGCTCCTGAACTCACAGCACACGCGGCTGCCGGTGCTGCGCGAGACCGAGAACGAAGTGCTCGGCATGCTGCACCTGCGGCGGGCGGGGCGCTTCCTCACCAAGGAGCACTTCACCCGCGCCGACCTGCTGGCCGAGACGGAGGAGCCCTATTTCGTCCCGGCCGGTACGCCCCTGCACACCCAGCTCTTCAACTTCCAGAAGGAGAAGAGCCGCATCGCGCTGGTGGTCGACGAGTACGGCGACATCCAGGGCATCGTGACGCTGGAGGACATCCTCGAAGAGATCGTCGGCGAGTTCACCACCGATTTCGCCTCGAACGTCTCGGAGATCCATCCGCAACCGGACGGGTCGTACTTCATCGAAGGCATGGCGCTCCTGCGCGACGTTAACCGGGTTCTGTCGTGGTCGCTGCCGACCGGCGGACCGCGCACGCTGAACGGCCTCGTGGTGGAGCACCTCGAGTTCATCCCGGAGTCGAACGTGTGCCTGCGGGTGGGCAACTACCTGATGGAAACGCTGCAGATCACCGACAACGTCGTGCGCAGCGTGAAGGTGCGGCGGGTGGCAACCGAAGAGGAACCGAGCGGCTGACGGCGGACCGCGCGCCGCGTCCGCCACCCGGTACTGCGGCACCCGCAGACGGTGCCGGCGCTCAGGCGCCGGCAACCTGCGCCGATCCCCTCAACGATGGATTTTCCAGCGCCGGTTCACCGCGGAGACGATGGCGGACAGCGATGCCGTGATCGTGTTCCGGCTCACGCCGATTCCGTGGCAGCGGGCGTCCCCGTCGTCGATCGTCAAGAGACAGATCGCCGTCGCGTCCTTGCCCGTGGACAGCGAGTGCTCGCGATAGTCGATGATGTTGAGCGGCTCGTTGAGCGTTGCCACCATGCCGTTGACGAACGCCTCGATCGGACCGCTGCCCTCGCCCGTGATGTCCACGCGCTGATCCGACACCTCGAGGTGCGCGACGCAACGCTGCGCGTTGGCCTCGCCGTGGGTGAGGTCGTAGTCGACGAGCCGGTAGGGGCCGTCGTCGACGACATATTCGTCGATGAGCGCGTCGAAGATCTCCTGGGAGCGTATCTCGCGATCGAGCCGTTCGGTCATCGCCTGCACGACCGACGAGAACTCGACGAGCATGTCGCGCGGCAGCGCCACGCCGAAGCGTTCCTCGAGGATGAAGCCGATGCCGCCCTTGCCCGACTGGCTGTTGACGCGCACGGTCTCCTTGTAGGACGAACCCACGTCCGCGGGATCGATCGGCAGGTAGGGCACCTCCCACGACTTCTCCACAAGATGCGCCATGCCCTTGCGGATGGCGTCCTGGTGCGAGCCTGAAAACGCCGTGAACACGAGGTCCCCCGCGTACGGGTGCCGTTCGTGCACGGGCAGCTTGTTGATCTCCTCGACGGTCGCGCGGATGCGCGGCATGTCGCGAAAATCGAGTTCCGGATCCACCCCCTGCGAGAAGAGGTTCATCGCCACCGTGACGATGTCGCAGTTGCCGGTGCGCTCACCGTTGCCGAACAGCGTGCCTTCCACCCGCTCCGCGCCGGCCATGAGCGCGAGCTCGGTGGCGGCGACCCCGGTGCCGCGGTCGTTGTGCGTGTGCAGGCTGACCACGACGCTGTCGCGCGCCGGGAAGTGCCGGCAGAACCATTCGATCTGGTCCGCATAGATGTTCGGCGTCGCCATCTCCACCGTGGAGGGCAGGTTGACGATCATCTTCTCGTCCGCCGTCGCGCCCCACTCCTCGGCCACCGCCGCGCAGATGTCCACCGCGAAGTCGAGTTCCGTGCCGGTAAAGCTCTCCGGGGAGTACTCGAAGACGACGTTCGAACCCGACAGCGCCGAGAGACCGTCCCGGACGATCCGCGTGCCTTCCACGGCGAGATCGACAATGCCCTGGCGCCCCATCCCGAACACCACCCGGCGTTGCAGCGCCGAGGTCGAGTTGTAGAGGTGAAAGATGATGTTCGGTGCGCCGTCGAGGGCCTCCACCGTGCGGCGGATCAGCTCCTCGCGCGCCTGGCAGAGCACCTGGACGGTGACGTGCGGCGGGATCCTGCCCTCGCCCACGATGCGCCGGATGAAGTCGAAATCCGGTTGCGACGCCGCCGGGAAGCCGACCTCGATCTCCTTCAGTCCCACGTCGAGCAGGAGGTCCCACATCCTGAGCTTCTCGGCGACATTCATCGGATCGATGAGCGCCTGGTTGCCGTCCCGGAGGTCCACGCTGCACCAGCGCGGCGGACGATCGAGCACCGCGCTCGGCCAGGTGCGGTCGGGCAGATCGACGGGTTGGAAGGGGCGGTACTTCTCGTGCGGCATGGCGCCGGCGCGGGCGCCCGCGGCACCCACGGCAAACGCCGGGTGCGGTGTCGATTCCATTGGCTGCGAAGTCATGACAAACCTCTCGACTCTCGTTTGGTAACGGTCTAAGGAGCTTCGGTCGAGCGGGCGTGAGCCCTTGTTGGAAGGATGAGTGCCGGCTAAGCCGGCAGCAGAAGCAGCAGGCGCTGGGAGCGAATCGAGATTACGGGCAAGGAGGTCATGTCGGCGAGCACTATACTCGGGTTGCAGGCTTTGTCCAGCAGACTCAAGGACCATCGGAGGCTCCGAGGACCACCGCAGAAGGTGGCGACGGCGGGCGCTCAAGGTGGGCAAGACTGGCCGGCGACAGCTTGTAGCGGACGGCATTGCCTTCGTGCAGTCCATTGAATTCGCCTTCGACATAGGCGGCAACGGCCTGGTGATCGTCCCCGGGAATTCCCGCCGCGGCGGCCATGGCAACCACCTCCCCATGCCGGAACGCCCGCCAATCGAGAACGCACCGGCGAATGACCTGCCCCACGAATTCCCGGTGCACCAGGGCGACCCTGTGCGGGGAGTCCATCTGTGCACGCAGCGCCGTATATTGCCGGGCGGAAGACAGGTAGGTGTCCAGAAACACCTGCCTGAGCAACGCGACGTCGTTCAGTTCATAAACGCCCAGGAGCCCATCGACATAGTCCCGATCCTCGGTAGCAAGGAAGGACAGCGGCGCCAGGCCCGCCTTCAGCAGGGGAACGTTCGCAGCAATGCGCGACGTGCGCTTGTTGACGTCGGCAAACGGCTGCAGATACGGGAGGTGAACGAGCACGAAGAAGGACTGTTCAAACGGATCGGTGATCGTCGTCGCCTTCGCCAGAAGGACTTCGAACTCCGCGGCGATGTCGAACTCGTCCTCCAGCGGAAGATAGGCGGAGCGGCCGATCGCTACCGGCAGACGCCGCAACCGGCCGGCAAGGGCCGGATCGTACAGCAGGCCATTGGAAAGCAGCGCATGGATGTCGCAAAGGGTACGTCGATCGACGTCTGCGTCGGCGAGATTGTCCGCTACATACCGAATGGCGTCCCTGTGGTTCAGGATCATCAACGCCTCGGCGCGATCCTTGCCCGCGGCCTCCTCACCGGCCTCGATCAATCGCTCGGTCTGCAGGATGTCGTACGTGTTGCCCTCCATGCGGGACGACGCCCATGTGAGATCCACCAGCCACCGCGTGAGAATCCGTCGCGCGTACGTGCCCGCGGGGAGCTGTTCCGAAGGCGTACCGGCTTCCCTTAGCCGAGTGCGATCCCCGTCTTCCAGGTACACGGTGTCGTTTGGAATGTAGGCGTCAAGGAAGGCGCGACGGTAGCCCACCGGGACCCGTCGGTGAAACGGCGTCTCCAGGTGAGCGCGGATCCGCATGACGTCAGCCACCCGGTATCGGGTGCCCGGTCCCCTGCCCGCGACGACCAGCATCCTGTCCTCGACAAGCGCCTTGAGCGCCCGCCATACGGTCGCATCGCTGCGATCCGGCACAACGCCCGCGCGTATCTCTCCGCGCCTGACGTTCGGGTGCGACCCGACGAATTCCAGGATGGCTTCGGGAAGTCCCATGAAACGATCTATTAAACGATCAAGTGTTTGAAGTGTATCCGAATACAGGAATGTTGGCCGACTTCGTTGCATCCGTTCTGCAACGATAGGCGGCACGTCGGCAGCGTGACTCGAGCGCCGACAACCACACGCCGCGCGACCGGATCCAACCCGCGCCCCCGGCCTCCAGCGTCAGCCGATATGGATCTGCACGGCCGCGGCCGCCGACCGTGCCTTCTCGCGCGCTTCCTCGATCGAAGCCCCCAACGCGAGGGCGACGCCCATACGTCGTTCGCCACGCACTTCCGGCTTGCCAAAGAGCCGCAACTGGGTGTCCGGGCTGGCCAGGGCGTCCTCGAGCCCCGAGTAGGACACGCGGTTCGATTGCCCCTCGGCCAGGATGACTGCCGATGCCGCCGGGCCGTACTGGCGAATCGCAGGAATCGGCAGACCGAGGATCGCCCGCGCGTGCAGGGCGAACTCCGAGAGATCCTGGCCGATCAGCGTCACCATGCCCGTGTCGTGCGGACGGGGGCTGACTTCGGAGAACCAGACCACGTCGTCGGTGATGAAGAACTCCACGCCGAAGAGCCCGCGCCCCCCGAGTGCGTCGGTGACGGCCGCCGCCACCCTCTCGCACTCGGTCCGTGCGGCCACGCTCATGGATTGAGGTTGCCACGATTCCTGGTAGTCGCCGCCTTCCTGGCGATGACCGATGGGCTCGCAGAAACTCACCTCGCCCGCACCGTGGCGCACCGTCAGCAACGTGATCTCGTAGTCGAAGTCGACGAAGCCCTCGACGATGACCTTGTCCGCCGCACCCCGGGCGCCCTCGCGGGCGTACTGCCAGGAGCGCGGCGCGTCCGCCGGCGTACGCACGGTGGACTGGCCCTTGCCCGACGAACTCATCACCGGTTTCACGACGCAGGGCGTGCCGATCTCCTCGATGGCCGCGCGGTATTCGTGTTCCGTGGCCGCGAAACGGTACGGCGACGTCCTGATCCCGAGCTGCTCCGCGGCGAGCCGTCGGATGCCCTCGCGGTTCATCGTCAGACGCGCGGCGCGGGCCGTCGGGATGACGTGCACGCCTTCGCTTTCGAGCTCGACCAGCGTCGGGGTCGCGATGGCCTCGATCTCCGGTACGACGAGGTCGGGCCGTTCGGCTTCGATGAGGGCGCGCAGGGCCGCGCCGTCGAGCATGTCCAGCGCATGGGCCCGATGCGCAACCTGCATGGCGGGTGCGTTCGGGTAGCGGTCGGCGGCAATCACTTCGACGCCGAAGCGCTGCAACTCGATGGCGACTTCCTTGCCGAGTTCGCCGGACCCGAGCAGCAACACCCGGGTGCCGTTCGCCGACAGCGGTGTGCCGATCGTCGTCATGGCCGATCCGCCACCCCTTGCAGCGCCAGCTCCTTCTGCATGCGCTTGAAGTTGTTCACGTAGAGGTCCGAGAAGCCCTTGATCTCGGCGATCTCGGCGTCGGTGACCTCGCGCACGATGCGCCCTGGCGAGCCGAGCACCAGGCTGCGGTCCGGGATTTCCTTGCCCTCCGCGATCAGCGCATTGGAGCCGATCAGGCAGTTGTCGCCGATCCTCACGTCGTTCAGCACCACGGCGTTGATCCCGATGAGACTGTTGTTGCCGATGGTGCAGCCGTGGATGGTCGCCTGGTGTCCTATCGTGACGTCGTCGCCCACCGTGACGGGGAAGCCCTCGTCCATGTGCACGATCGCGCAATCCTGAATGTTCGAGTTCCTGCCGATCACGATCGCGTCGTAGTCCCCGCGGACCACCGCGCCGTACCAGACGCTCGCGTTGTTGCGCAGCGTCACCGAGCCGATGACGGCGGCGGATTCCGCGACGAAGTAGTCCCCTTCGGCCACCACGCGTTGCATACCGAGGCTGTAGATCATCCGTTGCCGCCCTGTCCATCGCCGAGGCTGCAGGCATTGTGTCCAAGCTCGGTCGGCAAATCCACAGGTCCCCGGGCCAGCGCCCCGGCTGACGCTATAATTCCCGCGTGAACTACTGCAGCCGCTGCGGACGGGGTGTCGAGCGGAAGATACCGCCCGGCGACAACCGCGAACGATTCGTATGCGGTCACTGCGGCGCCATCCACTATCAGAACCCGAGGATAGTGACCGGATGCCTGCCGGTATGGGGCGACCGCGTGCTGTTGTGCAGGCGCGCCATCGAGCCGCGCCGGGGCCGATGGACGCTGCCGGCGGGGTTCCTCGAAGCGAGCGAGACGGTCCCCGCGGGCGCGCTGCGCGAGACGTGGGAGGAGGCCCGCACCAGGGTCGACATCCAGGCGCTCTACACGGTCTTCAGCGTCCCCCACATCTCCCAGATACACATGTTCTTCCGCGCGCAACTGGTGGACGGAACCTTCGGCGTCGGGGAGGAGAGCCTGGACGTGCGCCTCTTCGACGAAGACGGTGTGCCCTGGGAGGAACTGGCTTTCCCCGTCGTCACGAAGACGCTGCGACACTATTTCGCCGATCGCCCCGCGGAGCGGTTCCCGGTGCACACCGAGGACATCATCGTCGAACGGCGCTGATCGCCCCCGAGGACCTGGCGCCGCCCGTGCCGGATCAGCCGCCCCGCGAGGGCAGCGCGACCACGGCGGTGCCGAACGCGCTCGCGAGCCCCGACTGGTTGACGTTCTGCATCCGCACCGCCACGAGGTGCTCCCCGTCCACCACGCTCTTGCCCGTGACTTCGCCCTCTACCGTGTTCGTGTCACCCACGACGTTCGGATGCCGGATCGACGCCGTCAGGCGTTTGAGCTTGCCGTCGTCGCCCATCCAGTCCGTGACAATCTGCGCCAGCCAGCAGACGCGCTGCGGCCCGAAGTCGAACTGGCCGGGCATGTTGCGCCGGTCCTTCGCATGCTCGGCGTCGAAACGGCCACCGCCGCCAAGATCGGCGGAACCCGACGCCTCCAGGGCGGCCCGGGTGGTGCGGTAGGTACCGAGTACGCCGTAGGTAAAGAGAAACAGTTCGCTGACCGAATAGGTTCCCTTCGGCAACGCCGGTAGCGCGTCGCCCAGGGCGATGTCTTCCCAGTAGCGGGTCTCGGCGCCCCGGCGTTGCCTCTCCCAGACCAGCGGGTCCGCCGGCTCGGGACGGGCATCGGCGTCCTTCGCCTCCCGGTCGTAATCGAGCGTGCCGCCGGTATTCTGGTATCGGGCCATCACCGTCCGCACGTCGGCCACTACTTCCTGGCGCTGGTTGCTGTAGGTGACGAGGCCGGTGTTGAGGTTGATGGCGCCGATGCGGCCGCTCTGCTTGCGCACCGTCTCGCCGACCCGCTCGGTCGCCGTGATCAGGTCGTCCCGCCAGACCGGACGTACGAAGTCGATCTCGACCCCCGCGTAGTTGACGGGCAGGTACTGCGTCGAAACCCGCGCGCGATCGATGTTGCCGGTCTCCCCGGCCACCACGCCGAGCGCGACGCTGTAGAGGAACGTCGGCGGCGCGGTGATCGTCCCGAACCGGCTCGCCGCCGCGTGATCCTCGTTCCGCCACAGGGGGTTGTAGTCCCCGATGCCGTCACCGAAGCGCCGGACGTTGTCGAGACTGGCCTGTTTTGTCGGCCGCTGCGCCAGCGTTTCGCCGATGGTCTTGCGGTACTCCGCCTGGAACTCGTCGATCGTAGTGATCAGCCCGCTCTGCGCCATGATGTCCTCCTGTTCCAATCGAGGCAGTCTACCAATTGCGTCGCTCCGGAAGTCCTCCCGGCATCGGCTCGACCGCATGCCCGCGACGGACGTTCCGCACTTGTCCCGCCCGGTCCCGCCCGGCCCTCCTCTTGTCCCGCCAGGCCCTCCTCGGTTACTGTGCCCGGTGGAACGGAAACGCGGAACCACCATGAAATACTTGCACACCATGGTCCGGGTCACAGACCTCGACGCATCGATCGGCTTCTACGAGGCGATCGGCCTGACGGAAATCAACCGCATCGACAACGACGGCGGCCGGTTCACCCTGGTGTTCATGGCAGCGCGCGGCGACGCGGACGCCCAGGTCGAACTCACGCACAACTGGGATCCCGAGACCCTCGGCGGCGGCCGCAACTTCGGCCATCTCGCGTACGCCGTGGACGATATCTACGGCCTCTGCCAGAGCCTGATGGACGCCGGCGTGACCATCAACCGGCCGCCGCGAGACGGCTACATGGCCTTCGTGCGCTCCCCCGACGGCGTCTCCGTCGAACTGCTGCAGAAAGACGGGCCGCGAGCCCCGGCAGAACCCTGGCAGAGCATGGAGAACACGGGCGAGTGGTGATGGTGAACGCTGAGCGGTAAGAGGCCGCTTCGCCACGCGACGCCATCATCGTCCGCGCGCGCGGATGAACCGGGAGCGGAGGCCGGTAGCAGGCACCCTCGATTCATGTTACGTTTCGTAACGATACCCTTCCCCGGAGCGGCAGCGACGCCATCGGCTCCTGACCACCCGAGCCCCCGATGCGCAAGACCTACATCACCGCCATCGTCATAGCGGCCGCCACGGTCCTGTGGCTCGCCTCCGGCCAGTTCGGCGACAACACCGACGCAGCAACGCAGCTCAGCATCTCCGAGCGCAACGAGCGCGTGGCCGCTGCCGTCCAGGACCGGCCGCCGTCGCGGGTGCGTGCCCGGGTGAGCACGGCGATGCAACAGACCGCCTACGCCAACGTCCGCGGGCGCACCGAGAACAAGCGTACCGTGCAGGTACGGGCGGAGACCGTCGGGCGCATCGTGGCCCGGCCGGTGGAGCGCGGTGACCGCGTGGCGACCGGCGACGCGCTCTGCCACCTGTCGAGAGACGATCGCGACGCGCGCCTCGCCGAGGCGCAGGCCGCGCTCAGGCAGGCGTACATCGAGTATCGCGGCAGCCAGCAGCTCAAGACCCAGGGGTTCCAGTCGGAGACGGCCATCGCGACCGCGGCTGCACGGCTCGCCGCCACACGGGCCCGCCTTCGGTCCATCGAACTCGACATCGAGCGGACGCTGGTCCGCGCCCCCTTCGACGGCATGGTCGAGATCACGCACGTCGAGATCGGCGACTACGTGCAGCCGGGCATGGGCTGCGTGACGCTGGTCGACCTCGATCCGATGCTGCTCGTCGGCCAGATCGCGGAGAAGGACGTGCTCCGGGTTCGGGTCGGAGAGCCGGCCTTCGGCGAACTGGCCACGGGGCAACGGCTGGCCGGGGCGATCGGCTTCATCGCACAGCAGGCCGATGCGACGACCCGCACCTACCGCGTGGAGGTAGAGGTACCCAATGCCGACTACGCCCTGCGCAGCGGCATTACCGCGGACATCCTCATCGCCGCCGAGAGCGTGCCGGCGCACCATGTGAGTCCCGCCCTGTTCGCCCTCGACGACGCGGGGGCCGTAGGACTCAGGACGCTCGACACCGACAACGTCGTGCGGTTCCGTCGGGTGGACATCCTGCGCGACGACGAGACAGGCGTGTGGATCACCGGCCTGCCGGAGGTGGCGACGCTTATCACCGTGGGCCACGAGTTCGTCGTTCCGGGAGAACAGGTCGACGTCGACTTCGAGCCAAGCCGCGAGCCGCCGGCGCCGAGCGCGCCCGGTGTGCCGGCCATGGCGCGCATGCCAGTGGCCGGGCCGGCGCTGACGGCGCCGGATGATGCCTCGCCCTCCCTGGCCATCACGGTGCGGCAGGAAGGCATCTCGCCACAGGAGAGCGACCGGTTGCTGGTCACCCCGCTCGAGACCGAGCTGCGCTCCGTCGACGGCGTTACCGAGATCGACTCCTTCGCATACGAGGGCGTGGCAGCCGTGCACGTCCGATTCGGTGCCGACCACGACTTCGACACCGTCGCACGCCATGTCCGCGACGCGGTCGAACGCGTCCGGCCGGAACTCCCGGCAACCGCCGAGGCACCGGTGATCGCGGAACACGACCCCGACGATTTCCCCGGCTTGCGCCTGGACGCTGGAACCGACGCGGTGCCGCCGCATGAGTTCGAACCGGGTTCCGAGTCGCCGGCAGCCGTTCCGGCGACGGCCGGCCCCGGCCTCGGTGGCGACGGCGCCATGGCTGACGCACCACCCCTGCACGCCTCGTGAACAACGTCCTCGTCGACGCGGCCGTCAACCGCACCCGCACCACGTTCCTCCTGCTGTTCGCGGTGGTCCTTGCGGGGTCCGTGGCACGTTGCGCGATCCCCGTCGAGGCGGAGCCCCGCGTCGACGTGCCTTTCTTTGGCATCACCATCATGCACGAGGGCATCTCGCCCGAAGACGGAGCCCGGCTCCTCGTGAAGCCGATGGAGATCGAACTGCGCACCGTCGAGGGCGTCGAGGAGGTCAACGCATTCGCATCGGAAGGCGTGGCCACGGTCCTGGTGGAGTTCGACGCCGACTACGACCTCGACCTCGCCCTCTCCGACGTCCGCGAGGCGGTGGACCGCGCCAAGCCGGAACTGCCGACGACGGCCGAGGAGCCGATCATCTCCGAGCAGAACACCGACAACTTCCCGATCATCCAGGTCAACCTCGTCGGCGACGACGTGCCCGAGCGCATGCTGTTCGACCATGCCCAGGCGATCCAGGACGACATCGAAACGATTCCGGACATCCTCGAGGCGCGGCTGCAGGGCGAGCGCGAGGAGGTGCTTGAGATCGTCGTCGAGCCGGCCCATCTCGAGGCCTACGGGCTGACCAACGAGCAGCTCATCAGCACGGTGATGCGCAACAACCGTCTGATCCCCGCCGGCAGCCTCGACACCGGCCAGGGCCGCATGTCCGTCAAGGTGCCGAGCGTCATCGAACAGGCCGGCGACCTGTTGGGCCTCCCGGTGCTGACGAACGGCGACTCCGTGGTCACCGTGGCCGACGTCGCAACCGTCCGTCGCACGTTCAAGGACCGGACCAGCCACGCACGGGTGAACGGCCAGCGGACCATTTCGATCGACGTGATCAAACGCTCCAATTCGAACATCATCGACACCATCGCCAAGGTCAAGGCAGCAGTCGCGCGCCACGAGCCGAACCTCCCCAACCGGGTATCGCTGTTCTACACCCAGGACCGCTCGCCCCGGGCGAAACAGCAGGTGATCGAACTCGAAGGCAACATCGTCACCGCGCTGGCGCTTGTCATGACGCTCGTCGTCGCCGCCATGGGGCTGCGCAGCGGCCTGATCGTCGGGGTGGGCATTCCCATCTCGTTCCTGTTCGCCCTCATCTTCATCTACCTCTTCGGCTACACCTTCAACTTCATGGTGATGTTCGGCATGCTGCTGGGCCTCGGCATGCTGATCGACGGCGCGATCGTGGTGACCGAGTACGCCGACCGCAAGATGGTCGAGGGCTTCGACAACCGCGCCGCATTTACGCTCGCGGCCAAGCGCATGTTCTGGCCGGTGACCGCATCGGTCGCCACGACGCTCGCCGCTTTCCTGCCCCTCATGTTCTGGCCGGGCGTGTCCGGCAAGTTCATGCGCTACCTGCCGGTGACCGTCTTCACGGTCCTGTCGGGCTCGCTCCTTTATGCTCTCATCTTCTGTCCGACGATCGGCTCGAAGTTCGGCAAGCCGGGCTCGCGCGACAAGCGGCAGCGCCATACCCTGCAGCAACTCGAGAACGGCGACCCGACCACGCTCGGCGGCGTCACGGGTTGGTATGCCCGCCTGCTCATGTACGCCGCCCACCATTCGTTCGTCACGATCTGCATCGTCGTCTCCGTGCTCGCCACGACGTTCTGGGCATATGGCAACTACGGCAAGGGCATGACCTTCTTCACGGGCACGGATCCCGCGCAGGGGCGGGTCAGCATCCGCGCACGCGGCAACCTTTCGACCGACGAGATCGACGCCCTCGTGCGCGGGGTCGAAAACCGCATTCTCGCCATTCCGGGGATCAAGGACGCCAACACGTGGACGAGCCTCCCGGGTGGCGGCGATGCCGGCTTCATGGGCGGTTCCTCGGCCAAGGACATCGTCGGGACCATCATGCTGGAACTGCACGACCAGATGGATCGGGAACTGACCGGGGTGGAGATCCTCGAACTGGTGCGGCAGCGCACGTCGGACCTGGCGGGCATCTACGTCGAGGTGCAGAAGGAGGAGATGGGACCGCCGATCGGCAAGTCGATACAGATCCAGTTCGCCGCGGCGCACAAGGAGGAAATTCAGCCCGTGATCGGGCGCGTGCGCGAATACATCGACACGCATATGACGGGGCTGCGCGACGTGGAGGACACCCGCTCGCTGCCCGGCGTCGAGTGGAAGATCGAGGTCGACCGCGCCCAGGCCGCCCTCTTCGGGGCGGACGTGTCACTGGTGGGACTCGCGGTCCAGCTCGTGACCGCCGGGGTCAAGATCGCGGAGTATCGGCCCGACAACGCGGACGAACCCGTCGACATCCGCATCCGTTACCCGAACGACGCCCGCGGCATCGCCGCCCTCGACGAGTTGAAGATCGCGACCGCGAACGGGCAGGTGCCGATCTCCAACTTTGTGCGGCGCACAGCCGTGCCGAACGTGGACACCATCCAGCGCATCGACGGCGACGTCGTCGAGTTCATTCGGGCAGAAGTCGCGCCGGGAGTGCTCGCCGACGACAAGGTCCGGGAGATCGACGCGTGGCTCGCCACCCAGGACTTCGACCCGCGCGTACGCGTCGAGTTCCGCGGCGCCAACGAAGAGCAGGCGCAGTCCATCGCCTTCGTGGGCGTCGCCTTCGTGCTGTCGCTCATCCTGATGTTCATGCTGCTCGTCACGCAGTTCAACAGCTTCTACCAGAGCACGCTCATCCTGGTCGCGGTGGTGATGTCGACGGCCGGCGTGCTGCTCGGACTGCTGGTCACGCAGATGCCCTTCAGCGCGATCATGACGGGGATCGGCGTCGTCGCCCTCGCCGGCATCGTGGTGAACAACAACATCGTCCTCATCGATACCTACAACCACCTGCGCCGCGAGCACCCCGACATCCACTACCTCGAACTGATCGCCCGCACGGGGGCGCAGCGCCTGCGCCCGGTCTTGCTCACCACGGTGACCACGGTGTTCGGACTGCTGCCGCTGGCGAGCAACGTGTCGATCGACTTCATCAACCGGGAGATCGTCTACGGCAGCCAGATCTCGGGGTTCTGGATCCAGACGTCCCAGGCGATCGTGTCAGGACTCAGCTTCGCCACCTTACTGACGCTGGTCGCGACACCGGCGATGCTCGCGGTGCCGGAGCAGTTGAAGAGCGGGGTCCGGAGCTTGCGGGCGCGGCTGGATCGGGCTGTCCCCGCCGCCGCCTGACCGCTTCAGGCGTCCCGGACCATCGAGTCTCGCGCCCGCACCGGGTCCAGCAACGACCAGTCCCCCTGCTCGAGCTCGAAGCCTTCCGGGAACGGGGCCCGGGGCTCCATGCCGAGCGATGCCATCACCCGGTCGTCCCGGTAGTAGCACTGGGCGACGAGAGCGATCAGCGTGACCGCGACGGAACGGTGGGCGTTCCGGAACGCCGTTGCAGCGGCCAGCCGTCCGCCCTCGTCCAGGTCCGTGAAGGCAGCGCCCCCTTGTTGCCGCGCCAACGCGTCGAGTCCGTCCAGCGCTTGTGCGACCGCCGCCGCACTGCCCTCGCCAGTGGCCACGATGTCGGCGGCGATGGTCGGGTCGTCCGCGCCCGGTACGCCGTAGTCGGCACTCGGCGGAATCATCGTGCCGGCGAAGGCCCGCAACTGGCGCCGATGCGCACCGGAGAGTCCGCGGTCGCTCGAGATGAAGTCGTCGGTCATGGCGGCGGTCAGCGGCAATCAGTCAAAGAGGTTGGCGAGCCGCTGCTTCATCGCATCGGCGACGTAGAGGGCCAGTGCCTGGATGGTGCGCGTCGGGTTCACCCCGGCGCAGGTGACGAAGATGCTGCCGTCGACGATGAAGAGGTTCCTGACGTCATGGCAGCGCCCCCATTCGTTCACCACCGAGTTCTCGGGATCCGTCCCCATGCGCGCGGTGCCCATCAGGTGCCAGCCACCCTGGGGAATCGGCGCGGTCGTGAGGATGTCCGTGGCGCCGGCAGCGCGCAGTATCTCGGTGCCGCGCGCCACGGCATGATCGAGCATGCGCCGGCTGTTCTCCGAGAGCCGGTAGCTGACCCTCGGTGCGGGAATCCCGTCCGAATCGACGAGGTCCGGATCGAGCGTCACCGTGTTATGGAGCTCCGGCAGATCCTCGCAGATGCCGACCATGCCCGCCATGCGGTTGAACAGGCGCCGATACGCGCGATGGTGGTCCGGGCCCAGGGGAATCCGGTCCGACCTCAGGCCGGTGATAGCCGTCGCCACCGGAGCGCGGCCCCGGTGGCACTCGAAGGTATAGCCGCGCACGAACCCGCGGTCGGTGTCGGTCTCGTAGAACTCCTGGCTCCAGATGGACAGCGGAGCCCCCCGATAGCCGTCCAGGGGCTCGTCGAAGACGCCGTATACGGCCGCATAAGGGTGAAACATCAGGTTTTTCCCGACCATCCCGCTACGGTTCGCCAATCCGTCCGGAAAGCGGTGAGAACGGGAGTTGAGGAGCAGCCTCGGCGTACCCACGCCATTGCAGGCGATCACGACCACGTGCGCCCGCTGCTCCCGCTCGATGCCGTCCGCGTCGTAATAGACGACGCCGGCGGCCATGCCGTCGTCGTTCACGGTGATCTCGCGCACCCGGCAGCGTGTGCGCACCTCCACACCGGCGCGCAGCGCATGCGGCCAGTAGGTGATGTCCGTACTCGCCTTCGCCCCCTGGGCACATCCGGTGGAACACGCGCCGAGGTTCAGACACTGGTCGCGCCCGTCATAAGCCTCCGTCGCGATCGCCGTGTCCGATGGCCACCAGTGCCACCCGAGGCGGTTGAAGCCTCGGCCCAGGACCTGGCCGGACTTGCCGAGCGGCAGCGGCGGCATGGGCGGCTCGTGCGGCGGATTCGCCGGATCGCCGGCGAGGCCCGAGACGCCCATCATGCGGTCGTTCTCCGCGTAGAACGGGACCAGGGTGTCGAAGTCGATCGGCCAGTCGTCGGCCACTCCGTCGAGGGAATGGACACGGAAGTCCGATGGGTGGAAGCGCGGAAAGTGCCCCGCGTAGAGAATCGTGCTCCCGCCGACGGCATTGAAGTTCGCGACCGAGATCGGCGAGTCGTCGTCGTTGACCGGATAATCCGTGACGCGACCCCGGCGGTTCGGACTGATGCTGAAGTCGCCGAACGCCCGCGCCTCCCAGTCCCGTCCCGCGCTCGGATACTCGGCGGGGTTCATCCAGCCGCCCTGCTCCAGGCACACGATGCGCATGCGCGTCTCGGCGAGGCTCCACGCGACCGCCGCACCCGACGCGCCGGCGCCGACGATCAGGACATCGACGGGTTCCGCCGGCATGTTTGTCTCACCCTCGTCCCCGGTCGACGCAGTATGCCTCGGCGCCCCCGAAAATGCCGTTCCCGAGCCGCGACCCGTGTCCCGCTGCCCGGCGACGATACCTGATATGCTCCGCGCGCATTTGTGAAAGACCCACCATGGCGGAGTTTCTCTACCGGCTCCGGCTCGCGAGGCCGGGCATGTTCGAAGACGGCGGCACCAGCGACGAGCAGGCTGCCGTGGCGGAGCACTTTGCCTACCTTGAGCGCCTGCACGGAGAAGGCGTCGCCCGTTTCGTGGGACGGACCACGACCGACGACGAACGCGCCTTCGGCATCGTGGTATTCGATGCCGACGACGATGCCTCGGCCAGTGAGGTGATGAATCGGGACCCGTGTGTCGAACGGGGGGTCATGAGGGCGACCCTCTATCCGTTCCGGACCGCTTTCGGCTAGCTTCCCACCATCCCATAGCAAGAAGGAACAGCGATGGCCATTTCGCTCGGCGTTCACGTCGGACAACAGAACCTGCCCATGTCCGAGCTGCGCGCGCTGTGGCGCAGGCTCGATACCGTCGGCGTCGACTGGATTTCCGCGTGGGATCACTTCTACGAGGCCCCGCCGAGGGGCGGTACGCAACCGCATTTCGAGGCCGTGGCGACGCTGGGAGCGCTTGCGGCCGAGACGAAGAACGCGCGCATCGGGTGCCTGGTGTTCTACGTCGGCTATCGCAACCCCGCCCTGCTCGCCAAGGCCGCCACCACCCTCGACCACATCTCCGGCGGACGCTTCGAACTCGGCATCGGGGCCGGGTGGCATATCTGGGAGGCGTCCGCCTACGGCTATCCGTTCCCCGACATCGGCACGCGGCTCGATATGCTCGACGAGGCCGCCGAGATCGTGCGGCGCCTGCTTACCGAAGACCGGACGACGTACTCCGGCCGGCACTTCCAGGTGGACGACGCCTCCTGCCTGCCGAAGCCGGTGCAGGATCGCCTGCCCATCTGGATCGGCGGGCTGGGCGAACGCCGTACCCTCGAGATCGCCGCGCGCCGCGCGGACGGGTGGAATGCCGCCTACATCCCCGCCGACGAGTACCGGCGCCTGAACGGCGTGCTCAACGACTGGTGCGAAACCGACAAGCGCGATCCGACGGAGATTCGACGCGGCGCGAACCTGGCCTTCGGCCTCGCCATGGACGACGCCGGCGTACGCGCCGAACGCGCACGTACGGAAGCGGAGTGGGGTGCGGCCAGCGCCCGCATCCTCGGCGGCACGCTGCTGTGCACGCCGGACGAAGCGGTGGAACGGATCATGGCGTACGTCGACGCCGGCGCCCAGGCGATCAATGTCGCGCTACGGGCTCCGTGGAACGTCGATGCGCTGGACACCTACCTCGAAGAGACGATGCCCGCCATTCGTCGGGAGGTCGGCTGACACGTCACGCTGACGGCTGCGCCGAGGCACGTCACCGCCGCGCGGCAAGCGCGTCGGCGAACGCCAGAGTGCGCTCCGCCTCGGCGACGTGCATGTTCTCGATCAGCCGCCCGTCCACTTCGGCGACCCCCTTGCCCTGGGCGCGCGCCGCCTGCCACGCCTCCCGGGCGCGGCGTGCAAAATCGATGTCCTCCGGCGAGGGGCCGAACACGGCGTTCGCGGTGGTGACCTGGGTCGGATGGATGAGCGTCTTGCCGTCGAAACCGAGATCGCGGCCCTGCTCGCAGGCCGCGCGGAAGCTCTCCTCGGAGCGGAAGTCGAGATGCACGCCGTCGAGAGCCTCCTTGCCCGCGGCCCGCGCGGCGATGAGGCAACGCTGCAGCGCGTAGGTCACCCCGGCCCGGTCCGCGCGGTGCTGGCCGCGCAACTCCTTGACGAGGTCGCTGGTCCCCATCGCAAGCACCGTCACGCGCTCGCTCGACGCCGCGAGCGCATCCACGTTCTGCACCCCCCGGGGCGTCTCGATCATGATCCAGATCGCCAGTGCCGCACCGCCGGCCGCATCGACGCGCGCGACGATGTCCGCCACCTGTTCCCCGGTCTCGACCTTCGGGAACAGCATGGCGGCGATCGGCAGTGGCGCGATTCGCGCGATGTCGTCCTGTCCCCAGGGCGTGTCGAGCCCGTTCGCGCGCACGACGAGTTCCCGGTATCCGTACCCGCCGACGCCGATCGCCGCGGCGACCTGTTCCCGCGCGCGGGGTTTGACCTCGGGGGCGACCGCGTCCTCAAGGTCGAAGATGATCCCGTCGCAGTCGATCCCGCGGGCCTTCTCCATGGCGCGCTCGTTGGCGCCGGGCATGTACAGGACGGAACGTCGGGGCGTCATGCGGCAATGGTCTCGGCCGTGGTGAGACGGCGAGGTCAGGCGATGGGCTTGTCGATCTGTTCGGGGGAGCGGTCGGGGACGAAGCGGGAGATGAGGCGGCGGAGGGAGAACTCGGAGGTCGACCCGAAGGGGGAGCCGTAAGCGGTGTCGTCCTCGGTCTTCATCCGGCGACTGAATTCGGAGAGTACCGGGATCATGCAGAACGCCGCGATCAACAGGTTCGAACAGGCGTGGCCCTGAGAAAGCCAGTCGCCCTGCAGGTGCGGCGCGATCTGGAAGAAGAGGGAGAAGTACCCGAACATCGTCGCCGTGGCAACGATCGCACAGGTCCAGACCATCCAGTCCGGCATCCTGGCCTTCAGCGAAGACAGCGCGATCACGCCGCCGGCGCCATACACGGGCAGCCAGATCAACCAGTCCGTCGTGCCGACGTGACTGAATGCCACGCCCAGCAGCGCCAATCCGATCAACCCGTTGACATAGCGCATGCCGTCGTCCGTACCCCCCGTGCGACGCCCGTGTCCCCCGACCCGAACCGTCCGTTCGGGCCGAACTCTATTCAACCCGTTTGTTACGTTCGGTGACAAGTGCTCGGGAGGCGAAGAGGTGTAACGAATGGCAATGAAAACGGCCGCCCTTTGTCCCCGTTGATCTATACGTTCCAGATGTCGCAGCAGTGCGGTGGATTGCGGACGTCCGGTCGCTCCGCCGGGGACGCCTCAATCGTCGAATCCCGGTACCCCGGCATCACGTTGCACGCCGAACGAGTTGAGCCCCATGGCAAGCATGTTGTACTGCCCGACGGTGAAGACGATGTCCATGATCTGCCGCGTGTCGTAGTGCTCGGTGAGGCCGCCCCACGTCGCGTCGGAGACGAATGCGTCGTCGAGGAGTTCGTCCGTCGTACGCAGCAGGAGGTCGCGCTCGCCGCCTCCGGCAGCGTCGGGGCCGTTCCGGGTCATGGCGATCTCCTCCTCGCTGAGCCCCTCGTTGCGCGCGATGACGAGGTGCTGGCCCCACTCGTACTCCGACTGCACCCGCCAGGCCGTGCGCAGGATCAGCACTTCCCGGTCGCGCGTGGAGATCGTCGACTTGCCGAGGATGTGGTTGGCGAACACCAGCCAGCGGCGGAACAGGGCCGGGTGGTGGAGCATGGTCCCGAAAACGTTCAATGCCGGTCGGTTCCCGAAGCGCTCCATGATCCCCGCCTGCTCCGGAGTCCAGTCGGCGGGGTCCGCCGGCGCTACGCGCGGCTTCGACAATCTCATGTGTGCCTCCCTCAACGGTGAGAAATCACTCTACTATATGCGGTCTTCCAGCGTTCGGATGCACGCCATGACCGTCAGGCAGGAGAAGCACGGCGACCTCGTCATCATCACCATCGACCGCCCGCAGGTGCGCAACGCCGTCGACCATCCGACCGCCGAGGCGCTGGCCGAGGCGTTTCGGGCATTCGACGCCAACAGGCAGCAGCGGGCCGCCGTGCTCACCGGCGCCGGCGGTCATTTCTGCGCCGGCGCGGACCTGAAGGCCGTCGCCGAGGGCCGCGGCAACCGCGTGACGCTCGATGGGGACGGACCCCTCGGGCCGACGCGCATGCAGTTGAACAAGCCCGTCATCGCCGCCGTCGAGGGTTACGCGGTCGCTGGCGGTCTCGAGCTCGCCCTCTGGTGCGACATGCGCGTTGCCGCCCGTGACGCCGTCTTCGGCGTGTATTGCCGACGCTGGGGCGTCCCGCTGGTGGACGGTGGCACGGTGCGCCTGCCGCGGCTCATCGGGCAGAGCCATGCCATGGACATGATCCTCACGGGCCGCGGCGTCTCCGGAGACGAGGCGCGGATGATGGGGCTCGCCAACCGTCTGACCGAACCCGGCGAGGCGCTGCACGGCGCCGTGGAACTGGCCGAACAGCTCACGCGGTTCCCCCAGCGCTGCATGCTGAGCGACCGACGCTCGGCCCTCACCCAGTGGAGCCGCGGGATGGACGAGGCGCTGTCCCAGGAGGCGCTGCTGGGGCGGGAGGTAATCAAGTCCGGGGAGACGGTGGCCGGCGCCACGCGCTTCAATAGCGGCGCCGGGAGGCACGGGAGCTTCGAGGACCTCTGACGAGCCGCACGCCGACCGGAACGCGGCGACGGGCGGCGCGGGGCTCGTCAGTGGCAGGCGGGGCTGGGCCAGGAGCGGTGCCGCAAGGTGCCGGTCCCGGGGCGTTTGCCGGTCAGATCGTCAGCGGCGGCTCGTCGAGCACCGCCAGTTGCTCCTTCAACGTCAGGATGTGGTCGCTCCAGTACCGCGTCCTGCCGAAATCGGGAAACGCGACCGGAAACGCGGGGTCGTGCCAGCGCCTGCCGATCCATGCCGCATGGTGCACCATGCGCAGCGCGCGCAACGGTTCGATCAGTCGCGTCTCGCGCGCATCGAAGGAGTGGAACACCTCGTACGCACCGATCAGGTCGGCGAGCTGCCGACTGCGCTCGTCGCGCTCGCCCGACAGGAGCATCCACAGGTCCTGCACCGGTGGCCCCGTCATGGTGTCGTCGAAGTCCACGAAGTTCGGTGCGTCGTAGCGCCACAGCAGGTTGCCGAGATGACAGTCGCCGTGGATGCGGATGCCGGTCCTCGCGGTCTCCATCAGCGGGGCGATGCGCTCGATCAACTGCGACGTCACGGCCCGGTAGGCGTCGGTCAGTTCGCCATCGATGAGGCCGCTCCGAAGCAGGAACTTGGCCGCATCGCTACCGAAGTCGCGCACGGTCATGCGCCGCCGATGCACGAAGGGCCTGGTCGCGCCGACCGCGTGCAGGCGGCCGAGGGCATGACCGAGCACACGGAGCACCTGCCTGTCCTCGACGTTTGGCGGACGTCCCGCCTGGCGGGGAAAGACCGCGTAGCGGAAACCGCCGTGCTCGAACAACGAAACGCCGTCGCGGGCGATGGGCGCCACGCACGGCAACCCGGCGTCGCACAGTTCGCCGATGAAACCGTGCTCCTCAAGGATCGTCGCGTCGGTCCAGCGCTCGGGCCGGTAGAACTTCGCGATGACCGGCTCGCCGCCCTCGATGCCGATCTGGTAGACGCGGTTCTCGTAGCTGTTGAGCGGCATCAGCCCGCCGTCGGTGCGGAAGCCCGCAGCATCGAGGGCGTTCAGCATGGTCTCGGGCGACAGCCCCTGGTATGGCGTGTCAGACATCGCCGTCACGCACTGCCACGCATCCGATGGCCGCCGACCCGTGCACGCTCGGCGGGTCGACGGCGCTGCGGAACATATCCATGCCCTCAGTCTGAACGATCGGCGACCCGGGTTCAAAGCGGCGGGCCATGGAGGCGCACCCCCGGCGCCGCCAGCACGACTCGAACTCGGCTTCCCCGCGCCGACGCGCGACGTCAGACCAGTGCCCGCTCCAGCAGCGCCCGGCTCGATGCGTCAAGGGGCAGGTTCAGGGCGCGACGCCGCCCCGCCGCGGACATCTTGCGCCAGGTGCGGCGCAGGATTCCCGTGAGTTGTTCGCGTTCCCGGCCGCTGGCGAAGCGTTCGAGTTCCGTCTCCAGGAAGACGAGGCACGCGCAGTCCTCAAGGGCCTGGGACTCCGGGTCCCGCGCGCGGTTACGCTTCATCATCAGCGCATGCACCCGTGCGGCCGTGTCGTCGTCGACGCCGTGTGAATCCAGCAGCGTCCCCACGGCATCGGCCTGGCGCCGGGCCGCGTCGGTGCGCCACCGCAGGTAGCCCCGGCGGCCGGCGGGATAGTCGCTACGCGGGTATCGCCAGCGTTCGAAGTGCTGGGCTCGCACGGCGACGTGCAGGGCATCGGACGGCTTCTCGACCAACGACGTGAGGTGTCGCGTCATCGCCTCGGCATAGGCGAGTTCCCGGCCGGCGGGGTCCGCCCCGTGGCGCTGGTCTATCTCCGCGATGACGGCCTCGAGCAAGTCTGGACGCAACCCGTTCCCTCCTGCTGCTGCGAATCCCGAGATGTTATCGTCCGCCGCCTTGTCCTGCCCGTGGCCCGGTCGGACGAGGAGCACCCATGAGCAACCGGCACCTGCTGATCGTCTACCACACCCAGTCCGGCAACACCGGGCGGCTGGCCGAAGCTGCGTGGGAGGGTGCAACGGACGACGAAGTCACGGGCGTCGAGGTCCGCATGGTCAAGGCAGCGGATGCCGGCCCGCAGGACCTCCTGTGGGCGGACGCGCTCCTGCTCGGCACGCCGGAGAACTTCGGCTACATGTCGGGGGGGATGAAGGACTTCCTGGACCGGACCTTCTATCCGGTCGAGGGCAAGATACAGGCGCTGCCGTACGCCATCTTCATCAGCGCAGGGAACGACGGGACCGGAGCCGTGCGAGCGCTCCACCGGATTGCGAACGGCTATCCCTTCAACGAGGTGCAGGAACCGATCATCGCGAAAGGGCCGCCTACGGACGAACACCTCGCGCAGTGCCGGGAGCTGGGGATGGCGCTGGCGATCGGTCTGGAAGCGGGGATCTTCTGACGAGACCGACCTCACTCCCCCGGCGCGCCTACCCCTGCTGCCGAGGGCCGGTGAATCCCTCGAACAGCCCCTCGATACGGGCCATGCGTTCACGAAGTTCCGCGACATCACGCTGCATCGTGAGCCGACCCGGCACGATGACTACCGCGAGGGCGATTCCCGTGCCGATGATCGCGATTAACTCGGGCGTCGTGTCGTCGGCTCAACAGCCGCGGCGCTCGCTTGCACTCGTGCCGCCATCGTCAGGGGTTGGGATCGAACACGTCGTCCATCGTTCGCGCGTCGAGCAGGTTCTCGGCCCACGCCTCCAGGTCGGCCACCGACGCCTTGTGCAGCCTGTCCACAACCGCCGGGGACAGCAACCCGAATCGCCGCCGCAACTGCCGCTCCGGGACCGTCCGCTCCCCCTCGACGCGGCCCTCGCGGATGCCCTCGCGCACGCCTTCGTCGCGGGCTCTCTGGATGACTCCTGTCATGGTGGTGCTTTCCTCCGGGTATTGCCGCCGGTAGCGCTGGAACTCATTGTCCGTGAGGGCGGCGTAGATGTCGATGAACTCGAGGTACTTCGCGCGCTTGGCGCCGTCCGGCTCCAGCGTCAGCAGGCCGCGCACCGCCTGCGCGTACACCTCGACCCGGCGGCTCGCCGGGCAGCGCATGTTCGGCAGGTTGACCCGTGCCACCGGATTGTCGCTGTGCAGCCAGCGCGCGGCGTCCATCGCGTCGAGCCGGCACGCCAGGTGATCGAACCCTGAGGTAACGGCGGCGCTCGGTACCGAGTGCGAGCGCCGCCAAGGCGCCGGACTGGCGCGCAGGAAGATCGACACCGGCACCACGCGGTCCGTGTCGAACAGCTCGGCGAGATCCTGGCAGTAGTGCGCCAGCCGGTGGGGCGAGAAGCGCCGCCCGTCCGACTCCTCCTCAAGGGCGAAGAGCCCTCAGCCGGGGAGCGCGAGGGGCCTGCCCCTCGCATGAGACAGCACCGCCTCGCAGCGGCCGTCGGCCCATTCGACGAGCAGCGGCGTATCAAGCTCGCGGTAGCGTTGGCCGAGCCGTTCTTGTAGTTGCTCGTGGCGCACGGGGACGATGCGCACGTCGTCCTCCGGCGGGCGCTTCCTCGGCGGCGAAGAACGCCAGCGCGTGCGCGGATAGTCCAGGATCAGGTTCTCGAAGTTCTGGTCGTGGCTGACCGAGTCCGCCATGCGCCGCGTCCGGTGTGGGGTCCGGCGTCGCATCCGGCACTGGCCGGCGGGTGCACTATGGGCTGGCGCCGGAAGTCCCGTGGGTGAATGACGCGCGATGGATGGCGCGATGGCGCACGCTGATGATCGCGATCAGTTCAGGCGTCATCTCGTCCATCCCTCCTTGATGCCGCCTCTCCTTCGAGCGGTCCGAACGTATCGGCCCGGCTTCCCGCGTCGGCCGTTGACGCGTTTTCGAGCACGGTAGCACCGTGCCAGATCGGCGGCTTCCAACCGCGCAAAGAAAACCCGCGACGGAGGATCCTCCGCCACGGGTTCCTGTCAGCTCCGGCGCTACCGGCCGGCGTGGAGCCCTCCTACATGCTGTAGCTGACTGTTCACTCGCCGCCGGAGTTGTCAAGTTGTGACGCCACCGGAGCGGCGGCTGCCAGGCACGTGCCCCGTCGGCCGCGCACGATCGTCTACCACACCCAGTCCGGCAACACCGGGCGAATGACCAAAGCTGCGTGGGAGGGTGCGACGGACGAGGAAGTCACGGGCGTCGAGGCGCGCATGGTCAAAGCCGCCGATGCCGGTCCGGAGGATCTCCTGTGGGCGGACGCGCTACTGCTCGGCACGCCGGAGAACTTCGGTTACATGTCAGGCGGGATGAGGGACTTCCTCGACCACACGTTCTATCCCGTCGAGGGCAAGATCCAGGCCCTGCCCTACGCCATCTTCATCAGCGGTCGGACGACCACAGGAGCCACGATCAATCAGCCTCCCTCGAGCGAGCCGATCACAATCGGACCGAGCATCTCCGCGTCGGCAGCGGACCCGTTGCAAGCACGAATGAGGTCGTCCCGAACAGCGCGACGCGCCATTCGCCGTCGACGCGGCGGGCGCGAAGGCCATTTCAGTACCGTACGGGCGATTCACGCCTGTCCTTCGGACGCGCCAGTCCACGCACGAGGCTCTCCAACACCGCGGCCAGCATCTCGCCGCGGGCATGGGCCGTGGCGACAAGCCCCGTGAGTGCTGCGACGATCAGTGTCCCGAGCACCGTAACGTCTGCTTCCGCCCGCTGTTTGGATGGGTCCTGCCGTTCACGAAGCCAGGCGCACCAGAAATCGACGAAGCGCTCGTGTACGCGCCGCGCAGCTTCGTCCATGGCGTGGTGCCGATGGTCGCCCGCGAGTGCCCGTAGCATCCGGGTGGTCCCTGTGCCGTCCTCGAAGTGCGTGATCCAGTGAAGAGCCAAGCTTGTAAAGGTCTCACCGGGGCCGTTGGAGCGGCGCATCGCCGCCATGAACTGGTCAGCGGCGACCTGCACCGCTTCGGCATACAGCACCACCTTGCTCCCGAAGTACCAGTGCACGATCGCCGGCGAGACCGAAGCGAGACCGGCGATCGCCTTGACGGTCGCGTTGTCGAATCCGTGACAACCGAACTGCCTCACGGCTGCGTCCAGGATCTTCCCGCGGGTCACGAGCTTGCGGTCGTCCTTGGCCACGAAACCTAACGAACGAAGCAGCCCGGCGGACCGGGAACGGCTACAGGGTTGTGCGGACTGCAAGGGGGCTTCTTGCCCGCGTTTCGTCTCCATCCGCCGCTCAGGGCGACGGGCAACCGTTGCGCGCCCGTGCGCAAGCCGGTCGCGCCGGCTGTTGGCGTAGCTCCGCACTCCCTCCAAGGCTCCCGACGCATTCGCTTTGCTCGTCCTCTTGGCTTCCCTGTCGACGTACGCCCAGATGCCTCGTACGCCGCAACTCGAGGCCGAGAGCCAGTGTTCTGTCGTGGCCGCGCTTGCGTAACCCTAAGTACCCATCTGCGTAATTACGACAACGTATTGTTGACAGCCGAAAGGATCTTCGGATACGGTTGCCCGGAAAGCGTATCGGGGAACAATCATGCCGAGAAAAAGTCCTTTCGGGATCACGCTTACCGACGAGGAAGCACAAGTCCTGAAGCGGCGGGCGCAAAAATATACGTTGCCATATTGCCAGGTTCAACGGGCCCAGATGATCCTCTTGGCCGCACAAGGACTGCAGAACGATGAGATTGCCGCGGCTCAACACGCGGCGGGAGGTCGTCAGCCAGTGGCGGAAACGGTTTTTCCACGAACGTCTGCCAGGACTTGAGGAGCGCCCCCGGCCCGGACGCCCCCGGGCTTTTCCCCCCGGAGGTGGTCGTTCAGGTCAAGGCGCTGGCATGTGAGTTGCCAGCCAATCTGGGACTGCCGTTGTCGCGCATGAGCATCGCGGATGTGGCGCGCGAAGTTCGCCGCGCCGGTATCGTCGTCAGCATCAGCGACAAGACCGTTTGGCGCTGGCTGCACGAGGACGCCATCCGGCCGTGGCAGCACCGCTGCTGGATCTTCCCGCGTGACCCGGACTTCAGGGTCAAGGCGGGGCGAATCCTGGATCTCTACGAAGGGCACTGGAACGGAATCCCCCTGCGCGACGACGAGTTCGTCATCTCAACAGACGAGAAGACCAGTATCCAGGCTCGCCAGCGTACCCACGGGTCTCTGCCGACCGCTCCCCGCCAAGCCATGCGCACCGAACATGAGTACGTGCGTCGGGGGGCATGGGCCTACCTGGCCGCCTGGGATGTGCGGCGGGCCAAAATCCATGGGATCTGCGAACACAAGACCGGCATCGCACCATTCGGCCGCCTCCTGCAACAAGTGATGACGCAAGAACCCTATCGCTCCGCTCGGCGGGTGTTCTGGACCATGGATAACGGCTCCTCCCACCGCGGCCAAGCCTGTATCGATCGTATCAGGGAGCAATGGCCGACCATCGTTCCGGTCCACACGCCCGTGCACGCCAGTTGGCTGAATCAAGTGGAGATCTACTTCTCCATCCTTCAGCGCAAGGCCTTGACACCCAACGACTTCCCTTCCCTCGAAGCCCTCCAGGACCGGTTGCTGGGCTTCGCCCGTTACTACGAAGCCATTGCCCAACCCTTCCAGTGGAAGTTCACCCGTAAGGACCTCGACTCGTTGCTGCATCGCATTGATCGCGCCCATGCCAGCGAACAGCCCTTACTCGCAGCCGCGTAGAATACGTGTCCGAACTTATGACCCACGGGTACTAAGTCACCACAGCCATTCGTGTTTATCCACGTTGGTGTCCCCTGACCGTTTGCATCCTCACTGTACGCTCGGTGGTCGCCGCACGCGTGGCGAAGCCCAAGGCGAACCGTCCCCGCCAATGCGCGGTTTGTTTCGATTGGCCTGAATCCCGACCTCAGGTCAAGGCGTTGGTGACGCCAATCGCTGACTGGTGATCAGTCAGCGATTGCGGTGGACGCGGGGCCAGCGAAGTCGGCACGGTTGCGCCGCACGGTAGCCGATGGACGGGCAAGCGATGGTCGGATGTGTCCGAACCTGCGCGGTGGCGTGGTGGTCGCGGCAGGGAGTTGATGGTTGTCCCGGGCCGCGCCGCGCCGCAGCGTGGGGCCTCGTGGTGGCTGTGGCGTTTGCGAACGTGGCAGCGATGGCGAGCGAGTCGCTGGCCGGCGTACGCGAGATCGGAGTGTCGCCGGACGCCCACGAGCCGACCCCGATGCTATCCGTGGAGAAGTCGGCCGTCACAACGGTGACCTTCGTGGATTCCCAAGGGGCGCCCTGGCCGATGGCGGCATTGCATGGCTCCGAGGGCGCTCCCGAGGCAGTCCGGGAAGCGAGCCACCCGCATGTGGCCACGTTGCGCGCGGTGGGCCGGCAGCAGAGGGGAGCAGAGGGGCAACGTGGTTGCCTTCCTCGAGGGACTTACGGAGCCGGTGCACCTGGCCGTCTCGCGTGACGCACCTGCCGCGTCGCACGTGCGCGTCCGAATCGCCGGCACCCGAGAACGGTGGGGTGTGGCTGCTGCGGAGACGGCTGCGCCGCCGGTCGCCCGCGACGACATCGAGAGGATCGTACGGGACTATCTGATGGCGAACCCGGCCGTGCCGCGCGAAGCGGCGGTTCCGTCCCGGCGCCTGGCGGCGAACGTCCGGAATCTGCCTGACGAGATCGTCGGGCAGCCGGGTGTACCGGCCGAGGGTGACCCGTCGGGGTCGGTGACGGTCGTCGAGTTCTTCGACTACGCCTGCGAGTACTGCAAGCGCTCACTGGACGCGATGCGGACCGCACTGGAGCGGCCAGGCGTGCGCGTCGAACTGCGCGAATACCCGATTCTGGGGGCAGGCAGCGAACGCGCGGCACGGCTGGCCCTGGCGGCCGACCTGCAGGGACGCTACCTGGACGCGCACAAGGCGCTGATGGAGAGAGAGGGAGGTCTCGAAGGCGAGAGCCTTCCCGAGGAACTGGCGTCAGCGCTGGGCCTGGACGCGGCGCGGCTGCGCGCGGACGTGGCGTCGCCGGAGGTGGCAGCCCGCATTGCAGCCAACCGGCAGCTTGCCGGACGGCTCGGTGTGACAGGTACGCCGGCGTTTCTGTTCGTGGGTCCGGCGTCGGTCGAGGTGTCACCAGGCGCGCTCGACGCGGCACGGATGGCCGAACTGATCGGAGCCGTGCAGTGACCAGGGGCCTGAGCGCCGGCTGGCAGCGCGTTCGTGGGCTTGGCCTCGCGGCAAGTGGCGAGCATCGCGGACGCGGTCAGCTTCACGACGGTCATTGCAGGGATCGGGACGCCTGTCGCGTTGCGGATCGTCATGGTGGGCGGCCGGGTGTTGATCCGGTGGGTGCGATCGTAGTTCGCGCGCTCGCGCTGGCGACGATATGGGGGGCCTTCGCGGCCCCTCTTTCGTTGTTGGTCGGGGGTTGCGCGATCGCGGAGCGGGACCGGGAGCCAATGAGTGAGAAGCAGGCGTGGACTTGCGCCTGGTTGGAGGTCGCGCGGGAGACGGAGCGGCGGCAAGTTCCGGGGACGGACACGTACGTCGAGGTGGGGCGGGAAATGGTGCTGGTGGACGGGATGCTGCTGGAGCGAGCGTGGAGGGAGAACGGGTGCGGTTGATCGCGTTGGTGGCGGCGCTGGTATGGGGCGCGGCGGCGCTGGCGCACGGGCAGGGCGGAGGCGGGTACACGATCGTTTGCGGGACGAACCCGGCCGCGGCGGCGGTGGCGTGTCAGACGAGTGGGTTGCCGGGGACCGGGACGCACGCGGCGTTCTGTCAGGTGGACGTGTTCCGGGGGACGGCGTTCCTGGCGCACAGCGATAGCGGGGTGTTTCACGGCTGGCAGGTTCAGGCCTGCGAGCAGACGTGTAGACCGAGGACGTTCTCGTTGGAGACGGAGACGGTGGCGGCGACGCAGTGCGAGATCGGGACGGAGACGACGACCACGTCCTGTACGCCGGGGACGGCAGGGACGGGGGTGTGCGTAACGGACTGCGACGGATACCCGCAGACCGCGGTGGAGGAAATCCCGGCGCTGGATCCGGGGGCGGAGGAATGCGAGGACTGCGAACCGTACACGACTGCGCACGGCAGATGGATCGTGCTGGAAGAGCCCACGATGTGCGATGCGGGGACGCGCTATCAGCCGTTGAATTGCCTGAACGGCAACCAGGGCGACGGCAGTTGTTATTGGGCTTGTCCGGAGTGTGTGACGGACCTGGGGACCGGGGCGATGCAATGCGATATCGGGGGACGTGAGCGGCCGATCGCGGCGACCGACCCGGATAACTGTCTGTGTGACGACAGCTGCCCGGTGGATCCGGATCCGGTTGCTTGCGTGCCGCGGACGGTGGTGTTTGGCGATTGGCTGGAGACGCGGCCGCCGACGATGTGCGTGTCCGGAGTGGAGACGCGGTTGCTGAGTTGCACGGACGGGGTGCAGGGGGACGCCGACGATTGTAACTGGTCGTGCCGCGGGCTGCGGCCGTCGGAAAGCCGAACGTGTGCGAGCGCGGCCCATCTTTGTCCGACGGACCCGGAGAACTGTTTGTGTGACGACAGCTGCGATGATCCGGGCGGCACGGACGGCGGCACCACGGACTCCGGATCCAGCGACGGCGGCTCTTCGGACGGCGGATCCAGCGACGGCGGCTCCTCGGACTCCGGCTCCAGCGACGGCGGCTCCTCGGACGGCGGAGCGACCACCGGCGGCAGCACGGACGGCGGATCGGGGTCGGGCAGCTCCGGGTCGTCGGGCGGATCCGGCGGGACCGAGGGAGGCAAGGGCCACTGCACGGCGCAGGGCAATCACTACCCAGGCGATGAGGTCTACTGCAGTCCCATCGGCCGCGTGCTGACCAACGGCCGGTGCGAGCAAAGGGCATGCCCGGCGAACAGCACCGACAACGGATCGGGCGTGTGCGTGTGCGATCCGGGCTACGTCTACGACAACAGCCAGCCGGGGAGTCACGGGAAGACCTACGACTACCGACGCACCTGCATCGAGCGGACGATCGAGCTGTGCGGCACTGTGGCCGACCCGGGCACCTGCGGCGCCGGCGGCACCTGGAACAGCGGCACCGCCACCTGCGGCTGCGACGAGGGCTATGAGCTATCAGCGTCCTGCATCCCAACCCGCCTTCGCTGTTCGACGGTGTGCAGGTCGGGCTCGTCAACACCACGACGGGCAACCTGACCTTCCGGCGCCGCGACATGGTCACGCGCGCGCAGGGCCCCGTGGTGTTCGCCCGCGTGTACGACTCGCGCATCGGCGCCAACGACGACTTCGGTCCTGGCTGGCGGCTGTCGCTTGCCGAGGAACTCCACGTCGACGGCGAGGTCGTGACGTACATCGACGAGTCGGGTGCGCGGCAGACATTCGCGTGGGACGGAACGGGTTACGTGGTGCTGACAGTGCACTAGCCTGCCCGGCGAGGCTCCGCCGCTACCAGGAGCGACTGGCCGAGACCCCCAGCCGCATCGGTTCCCCGAGCTGCGTGAAACCACGGTCCGTGTACCCGTCGCGCGGATCGTTGCCGAAATAGAACCCGCGCACGAAGTAGTCCTCGTCCGTGAGGTTGCGCCCCCAGGCGGTGACGGACCAATCGCTGCCTCGATAGCCCAGGCTCGCGTTCAGCAGTTGGTAGGCGTCCGACCGCTCGTTGTGGCTGTCGGAGAAGTAGAACTCGTCCCGCCCCTCGAGCTCGAGCCGCAGGAAATATGCGCCGGCAAACTCGAAGCTGCTCCCGAGGCTGAACTGATACCGCGGGGCATGGGCCTGCGTGCGGCCATCGAGGTCCATTCCTTCGCCGTTGATGTAGTCCTCGTACTCGGACCGCAACAGGCCGACCCGCGCGAACAGGAGGACGCTGTCCGCCGGTGCGTACTCGAGGTCGAGTTCGACTCCGCTGTTCGTGCCTTCCGCGGCGTTGCCGACGAAGTCGATGAACTCCGTGCTGCCGTCCTCGTACAGTTCGACGATGGAACTGTCGATCTGCACGTCGTCGCGGCGCATGCGGAAGACCGCACCGCGCACGCGCAGGCGTCCGTCGAGCGCCCGCGCCTTCAGTCCCGCCTCGTAGTTCCACAGGACTTCCGGATCGTAGGAGCGCAGGTGTCGCGGCAGGCTCCCGTCGATGTTGAAGCCCCCCGCCTTGTAGCCGCGAGAGACGGAACCGTAGGCGACGACGCCGGCGCCGAGCGCGCGATCGAGCGCCACGCGGCCCCCGACCAGGTTGTCGTCGGGCCCTGCGCGCACGCCCGCGCTGTCGTCGTACGACGCGGAGTGCCGTTCCAGGCGCAGTCCAACGGTCAGCGTGGAGGCGGCGTCGAGGGCCGTTTCCGTCTGTCCGAACAGCGCCCGGCGGTCGATGCCGTAGTCGCTGGTGAAGTCGGTATCGATGAAGGTGGAACGCCGCGTCAGCTCGACGTCCTGGCGCATCAGGTACGCGCCGGCGGTCCACGCCGTCGTGCCGCCGAACAGTCGACCCGCGTCCTGCGACGTCAAGCGCACCTCGGCAGTGACCGTATCGCGATCGCGCAGGTATTCGTCGGTGCCCGAGTATCCATGGGGATGAAAGCCGACGTGGACCCAGTCCGCGTCGTAGCCGTAGGCAATGTCCGAATCCGCCGCACCCACATGGCCGTGCACCGTGAACGCGGGGTTGCCGGACCAGGTCACGCCAGCGGAACCGTAGACCGTCCGCTGGCGGTCGTGTCCGGGCTCGTCGGCCAGCGTCGTACGGACGTTGTCCAGGGAGAAGGCGTCGTAGCCGTTGTCGGCGTCGATGTAGCCGGCGGAGAGGTCGATCGTCGTCGACGCGTCCGCGTCCCAGGACAGCCTGCCCCGAACCGTGGTCTCGTCGATGTTGTCGGTGTCGTCGGCGTTCAGGTAGTCGTTCTCGATGAAACCGTCCGACCGATCCGACCGCGCGGCCAATCGGCCCCGCACGCCCTCGCCCATCGGTCCGGACACTACGGCGCCGGCCCCGAGCGCCCCGTAGTTGCCAGCGGACAGTTCCACCCGGCCCTCGAACGTGTCCGTCGGCGCCCGTGTCACGACGTTGACCAGCCCCGCGAGCGCGTTCGCGCCGTAACGCGTCCCCTGCGGCCCGCGCAGCACTTCCACCTGCTCGACGTCGAACAGCGTCGCCACGGTTCCGATGCCGGACAGGTCGACGCCGTCCACCACCAGGCCAACGGACGAGTTGAGCGGCTCGCTGAACTGACCGCGCTCCCCGATACCCCGGAGCTGCAGGAAGCGGGCTCGGGACGCGCCCTTCGCGTAGTTGACGTTCGGCATCATGTCGAGGATCTCCTCGAGATGCGTCGCACCGCGCCGCGCGATATCCTCCGCCGACACGACGGCGATGCTCCCGGGCACCCGGGACAGCTCGTCGCCGCGGAAGGTGGCGCGGACCACGATTTCCTCGATGACCTCTTCGCCCGGCGGCGGGGATGCGTCCGCGGCAAAAGCGGGCGCACCGGCGGCGGTCGCGACGGCCAGGGTGAGCAAGGCGGGTTTCTGCATCTCGTCCTCCTCACACGCCGGAGCCCAGACGGTGGAGGGAGATGCTTCGATGGCCCTATCCCTCCGCCGGCATTGTCCGGATGAGGTTCAAAGGGTCCGCGGACCGCTTCCGCGTCTCAGGCTCTCAGGCCACCCCTTGGGTTCACCGCATACTCTAACAGGCATCCGTCCGGCGGTGCGAGTCGCCGGTCTCGCGCACCGCTACGCGGGAGCGCGTCCGAACGCTATTCTCCGTCGCCCAGGCCGTACAGGTCGTGCAGGGAAATCCATCCGGTCGCGCCTTCTCTCGAGGCCGGCTTGCGGCGCACGAAATACCGGCGCCCCAAGGTCGCGCCGCGGCTGTTGGGATAGAGTGCCACCTTGCGCTCCAGTTCGGCTTCGACCGCGCGCGGCGACCGGACCGCGCCCCACTTGCACTCCCCAAGGTCCGTCCAGTTGTCGTCGCGCATGCCAACCACGTCGATCTGCACGGCCGGACTCCAGTACTCCCCCACCTCCATCGTGGCGCTGACGCCTTCCCGCAGGGCGATGAGCGGCAGCGCCTCGCGGCACAGGCGCTCGAAGCAGATACCGAACCAGGCATCCAGGAACGGCGCGACGCGCTGGGCGAAGGCAACTACCGCACCGCCGCCGCGGATGACGCTCATATTGGGGAATACGAACCGGAACCAGAAGCGCAGCAACGGATCGTCCATGCCGAAGCGCAGCTGCTTCGGATTCGGGCGTCGGCGCTCCAGGGGGTAGCGCCGCCGCAGGTAACCGAGCGCCACCAACTGCTGCAGGTAGTAGTGCAGGTTCCGCTCCGGCAGCCCGGTGGCCGCGGCAATCTCGCGCACGGACCCCCGCCCCGCAGCGACCGCAAAGAGGATGGACTGGTACGGAGCGACTTCGCGGAGCTCCTCGCGGAGCAGAAACGTCGGCTCGTGAAAGAGCGGGGCGAACTCGTCGAGTAGATTGCGCCGAATGTTCTGATCGATGGAGCGCGCGTCGTCGAGGCAGAGCAGGTACTGCGGGAGGCCGCCCACCAACCCATACGCCTTCGCCCGGTCGACCGGCGACCAGCGCGGGTAGAACTGCGCCGCTTCCAGATAGCCGAACGGTTGCAGGTGAATCTGCGCCGTGCGGCGTCCGAACAGAGGGCTCGTCTTGCCCAGGACATCCCGCTCCATGAAGCCAAGATACGAGCCACACAGCAGGAGTACGACATTGCCGGCACTTCGCCAGACCCGATCCCAGCAATGCTGCAGGTCCGAGAGCACGCCAGGACTCGACGCGGCGATCCACTGGAACTCATCGAGTGCGAGGATCAGCTTCCCGGACGGGTGAGCCGACGTCCACTGTTCGACGACGGTCAGCAGTGCCCGCCGCCAGTCGGAAGCGCGCAGTTCCGCCAGCAACGGCATGTCGAGCGCTCGCGCGGCCTCGCGCAGGAATTCCTGGAGCTGCAACTCGGACGACGACTGCTGGCCAAGGTAATAGAGCCCGGGCCTGTCCGCCATGAATCTGAGGATGAGCTCGCTCTTGCCCACCCGCCGCCTGCCGTAGATCGGGATCAGCTCCGAGCGACGGGACTCGAACGCCCCCGTCAACACGCCCAGTTCCGCCTGGCGTCCGATGAACTGCACCATGCGCCGAGTGTGTCCGTAACGGACACACTCGTCAAGTCATATTTAGACAAGTCTTGTTTTGACAAGCCGTGTCTACAAGACATGACCCGCGGGGACGCGCCGTACTCGTGTGCGCCCACACCCGCAAGCGCCGAGTTCGAAGTGGTATCGTCCGGCGCGCTGACGCACCCCTTTCGACTCCGAGGAACTATCCGTGAGCACCCGGCACCTGCTGATCGTCTACCACACTCCGTCCGGCAACACGGGCCGGCTGGCCGAGGCGGCTTGGCGGGGCGCCACCGACGACGAGGTGACGGACGTGGAGGTCCGCATGGTCAGGGCGTCGGACGCCGGCCCAGACGACCTGCTCTGGGCCGATGCGCTCCTGCTCGGCACGCCAGAGAACTTCGGCTACATGTCGGGCGGGATGAAGGACTTCCTCGACCGGACTTTCTATCCGGTGGAGGGGAAGATCCAGGCGCTGCCGTACGCCATCTTCATAGTTAGCGCGGGCAACGACGGCACCGGCGCCATCCGGGCCATTCACCGAATCGCCACGGCTGTCCGTTCAACGAGGTGCAGGAACCGATCATCGCGAAGGGGCCGCCGACGGAGGAACACCTGGCGCAGTGCCGGGAGCTCGGGATGGCGGTGGCGATCGGGCTCGAGGCGGGGATCTTCTGACGGGGTCAATCCCGCTCGCTCGCGAGACCCTACCCCGACCGGGCGACCGTAGGGGACGCCCTTGTGGCGTCCCGATTCGAATTCATGCGCGGCATCGGGACGGGCGACGCCGGACGGAGGCACCTCCGCCGCAGGTTCCAGGCGTCTCCGGCGACGCCGACCGGCGTGGCGGTCAGTTCATGCTGTAGCCGACTTCCACCCCGATCTGGCGCGGTGGATGCCAGAAGTACGTGGCAGCCCCTTGCCGGCTGCGAATGATCTCGTCGTTGGCCAGGTTGGTCCCGAACA
Source organism: Candidatus Azotimanducaceae bacterium (assembly GCA_965248075.1). Classification (GTDB taxonomy): domain Bacteria; phylum Pseudomonadota; class Gammaproteobacteria; order Pseudomonadales; family Azotimanducaceae; genus VXNE01. The sequence goes on from CBDFIL010000003.1 coordinate 1,166,050, forward strand.
GCGCGAGACGCCACTTGCCGTCGCCGCTACGCGCCGTGGCGCTGGCGTTGGCTTTCCGCCATTTCGGGACCGGTCTCGTATTGCCCGCATCCGCAAAGTGCCCGTCCACCCATGCATGGTCCGCGTGCAGCGTCAGAGTCCAGTCGCGCATGATCGGGACCTCGTAGTCCACGGCCAACGATGCGCTGTGCCCCGGCGCCTGCACCAGTTCGTTGTCCTTCGCCGAGGTCAATTCCGCAGACCTTGGTGGAGGCGGTCGGCGTGCTGCACGGGGATGCCGCCGCGGACGCCTCCGAGGAGCCACCGAACGCGGTGTTCGCGTCGGCGGAATACGCTGTCGTCGCCAGCTCGGCGATGCTCGAGTCGACCGAGGAAGGAGACGGGTGCCCGAACGAATGCAGCTTTGAGCTGCACGTCCAACCCGCCGCGCCGGCAATCTCAACCATGCCAACCATGCCCACGATCACGGCGACCGTCACGAAGGTCAGTCCGGCCGACGCGACGGCATCGTGGTCGGCCCAGATCGCTTACACGCCTTTCCTCAATCCGGCGTCATGCTCCAACGACCCGACGACATCGTTCGACTCCTCCCGCGTGACCGGGAGCGGGAAGTCGTTCTCGCGGTGTGGTTGTGGCGCAGCCAGACAGTATCTGCCGATTCGAGGCCGGCACCGGCCTTTTCTCTGGGCCGAGGCCGCGATAGCCGCAGTCCTCGAGGGCCTGGGACTCGGGTCATGGCCTCGGCATAGGCGAGTTCCCGGCCGGCGGGATCCGCCCCGTGCCGCTGGTCGATCCCCGCGATGACGCGCTCGAGCAAGTCCGGACGCAACCCGTTCCCTCCCGCCGTTGCGACCCCGAAATGTTAATCGTCCGCCGCCTTGTCCTGCCCCCGGCCCGGCCGGACGAGGAGCACCCATGAGCACCCGGCACCTGCTGATCGTCTACCACACCCAGTCCGGCAACACCCGGCGGATGGCCGAAGCTGCGTGGGAGGGTACCAGGGACGAGGAAGTCACGGGCGTCGAGGTCCGCATGGTCAAGGCCGCCGACGCCGGCCCTGACGAACTCCTGTGGGCAGACGCGCTCCTGCTCGGCACGCCGGAGAACTTCGGCTACATGTCGGGCGGAATGAAGGACTTCCTCGACCGCACGTTCTATCCCGTCGAGGGCAAGATCCAGGCGCTGCCCTACGCCATCTTCATCAGCGCCGGCAACGACGGTAGCGGCGCCGTGCGGGCCATCCACCGGATCGCCAACGGCTATCCGTTCAACGAGGTGCAGGAACCGATCATCGCCAGGGGTCCGCCGACGGAGGAACACCTGGCGCGGTGCCGGGAACTGGGCATGGCGCTGGCGATCGGCCTGGAAGCGGGCATTTTCTGATCCACCGCAAGGGTCGCCCATGGCGGTCCGTTGTGAACGCATGCCCGGCGCCAGACGGATGGCTGTAGCGCCCCATAGCCGGTCCGGCACTCGCTCGCGAACTCGCTACGCGCCGGCGCGCCTCCGGCCCAGCCACGCCGTCCTTGCATGGAAGCTGCACCGGCGGTCACTGCGTTCCCTTGGCGCGTCTTCCACAAAAGGGGACACCCTTGTGGTGTCCCGATTCGAATTCACGCGCGGCATCGGGACGGGCGACGACAAGCGTCGCCCCTACACCACGGCGGATTCGTTCCTTGGCGAATAGAAAAAACCCGCGACGGAGGCACCTCCGCCGCGGGTTCCAGTCGTTGCCGGCGAAGGCCGGTCCGCAGGGTCAGTTCATCCTGTAACCGACTTCCAGCCCGATCTGGCGCGGCGTGTGCCAGAAGAAGGTGCCGGCCTGCGGCAAGTCGCGGATAATCTCGTCGTTGGCGAGGTTGCTCCCGAACAGGGCGATGCGCCACTTGCCGTCGTCGCTGCGCGCCGTGGCGCTGGCGTTGGCCTTCTGCCATTTCGGGGACCGGTCTCGTATTGCCCGCATCCGCAAAGTGCCCGTCGATCCATGCATGGTCCGCGTGCAGCGTCAGCGTCCAGTCGCGCATGATCGGGATCTCGTAGTCCACCGCCAGCGATGCGCTGTATCCCGGCGCCTGCAGCAGTTCGTTGTCTTTCGCGGAAGTCAACTCGGCCGCGCCGCTCTCGAACAGGGGCCCCGACTTCACCTTCGTATCGTTCAGGTCTCCTGCAAACCGGAGGCTGAGACGGTCCGTCAGGAAGGCGCTCAACTCCAGTTCGAACCCGGAGATCTCGGCTCCTCCGCTGTTCGTGTTGTAGACGCTGAGAGGATTTGTCGCGCCGATAACCGGGTCGTTCTCCACCAGGATCATGTCCTCCCAGTCGAGGTAGTAGACGGCGGTCATCAGTCGAACACGGCCGTCGAACAGCGTCGTCTTCAAGCCGACCTCGTAGTTCGCAACCTGGTCACCGTCGAAAAACAGCCGCGCTATCGAGAGATCCCGCACTTCGTACAGGTCGCTCGCGTCCTGTCCGGCTGTCAAACGCTGAGGGATCTGCTGGAGGTCGTACTGGTCCGCGTTGAACTGCATGTGGCTGTTGACGTTGCCGGGGCGGAACCCCGTGGCGTAGCCAAAGTACACCAGTAGCTCGTCCCGCGGCCGCCAGGACAGGTTGAGCTTCGGCGATACCGGCGTATCGTCGGTGCCCGACTGGCTGTAGTCGAAGAACTGCTCCAGCGAGGAGACCCGCACCCCAACCGTAGCCTCCAGCGTAGGGGTCAGGTCATACGTCACCTCACCGAATACCGCGTACTCCTCCAGGAAATCCGTATGCGTGTTGGCGGGAACCATCAACAGGGAATCCATCAGGGCCCCGAAGCAGTCCGCCCTCACCACCGTGGTCGCTCGACACTCGGCCAACGTGGCTCCGAAACGGCCCGGGAAGTAGATCGCTTGCTGCTGCGCTTGACTGTGGTCCTCGCTGTCCTTCCAGAATGCGCCCGCCGTCCAACGCAGCCGGCGATCACCCGGGGACACGAAACGGAACTCCTGAACCCATCGGTCGCTGTAGGAATCGATGAAACCGTCCATCCCAACCAGGTTTCTCCCATCCGGGACCACCGTTGGCAGGCCGAGATTGAATTGCCCCGGGTAGCGGTAGAGGCCGCACAAGACCTGTATGGCGCAGTTGGGGTGATCGCCCGCCTCGGCCGCTCCCCCGTAATAGAAGTCGAGAACGTCTCTGAACTAGAGGGGGAACTCGGAAATCGAGGAAATCTGGCGGTCCGTGAGCGAGGTCAGGGACTGGAAGTTCGCCCAGGCGAAGTCCACCTCGACCACAAAGCTGTAGATGTCGATCTCATCGTGGCTCTCCGGGAAGAGGCCCGGCACGCGAAAGCTGCTCGCTTCAAACGCGCGCACCGTGCCGGAACCGCCCGTGGTCCCCTGGTCGTTGTGATAGAGGCTCCCGGTCACCGCAAACCGTTCTCCTTCGTACCGGATCACCGCCCGGCCACCGGTCGTCTCCCCCTGGTTGTAGTCTTCCTCGAAGGGTTCAACATTGTCGATGAAGCCCGCTCTCTCGGAAGTCCACCCGGTCAGCCGAAGCGCAAACCCGTCCCCGAACGGAACGTTGACCATCGCGTCGAGTCGGTACGAGGTGTCGTCCGACTCCTCTATGGTGGAGTAGCTCCCATTCACGGCGGCGTCGAACTTGGTCGGATCGGGCTGCTTGTAGAGATAGCGGATCGTGCCGCCTTGGGAACCTTCCCCGAACAGCGTCCCCTGCGGACCCTTCAGCACCTCGACGCGCTCGATGTCGAACAGGTTGCCGCTGACCTGGGCGTCCGGACCGAGCGCGGCCGTCACCGGAGTGCCGTCGAGGTAGACGCCCACGGTCGCACCGACGATTTAGTATTGGGTGGCTCCGGTCTGCGAGCTCACGCCGCGGATCGAGTACCGGTTCTCGCCATGGCGGCCACCGGACATGGCGAGCCCCGGCACCAGCGTGAAGATGTCCTCCATGCTCTGGGCGCTGATGGCTTCCACCAGGTCGTCGGTCACGGCGTTGATGGACTGTGCCGGATCCATCAGGTTCGTCTCGCGATAGGTGGCGGTGACGATGACCTCTTCCATGACCGCGCCCGAACGCTGCTCATCCTCCGCAAGCAGTGGGGTCGCCGACCAGACCAGACATGCCGCGGCCGCGGCCAAACGGAAAGCTCTCACAGATTTCTCCTCCTCATTTTCGGCACACAGACAGCACGCGCCGAGCGTCGTGCCCTTCGCTTCGCCCCGAGTGCCACTCTCCAACAGCTGGCTAGCCTCTTAATTCGCTCAGGATTTCTCAAGTCCGCCAGGCCACCGGCGGCGCGGTCACGGCCGACTTCCTCCGCGGGCGTCCGCCAGCCGCCGCATCGTCCCGATGACCGCATCCGTCTCCTCGTCCCGCACCCGGTTCGCACGCCGAAAGCCGCAGCGCTCGCACTCGTGCACGAGCTTCCACCGCCCGTGGCTCCGGAACAGGTCGACCGGCCGCATCAACCCGCCGCACCGGGACGCGCGGTCGCCCGGATGCACGTCGACATGCTTGCTGTGGAGGCACTCGCGGCAGTGGTTCGTGTAGCCGTCCCCCGTGTTGGCCGTGCCGCAGCGCTCGCAGACGAAGTCCTCGACCCTGCGCTGAAAGCGCGGGGACTGGCGATCGGTCACGGCAGGTCCGCGGCCTTCCAGTCCGGCGGAGCGACGAAGCCCTCGCGGCCTGCGTTGTACGGCGGCACCGCATCCGGCGGTTGCAGGGCCCGGAACGCGATGGCCTTGTCCATCATGCGTGCGACGACCTCGGGGTGGTCCGCGCTCACGTCCTCGAGTTCGTGCGGATCCGACTCGATCGCGTAGAGCAACGTGCGCGACTGCTCGACCGACCCCGGTTCGGTAAGCTCCGGGCCGACGACCACGAGTTTCCACTCCGGTTCGATGACAGCCACCTGCTCCACCGCGCCGCTGCCGACAGCGATATACGAGTAGAGATCCCGTGGCGACGCCTCCTCGTTCCCCATGAGCACGCCGAGCATGTCCCGCCCGTCCAGATCGCGCTCCGCGGAGGCTTCGATCCCCGCGATACCCAACAGCGTGGGCAGGACGTCGATGTAAGCGACGGGATCAGACACCGTACGGCCCCCGGAGATGCCGCCCGACGGCCAGCGTGCCGCAGCAGCGACCCGGATGCCGCCTTCGTACACCGATGCCTTCGCACCCCGAAAGGGCGTGTTGTCGCTGACGCCCACCACGCCGCCGTTGTCGCTGAAGAAGAGTACGAACGTGTTGTCCGCGATGCCGTGTGCGTCGAGCGCATCGAGGATGCGGCCGACGCCCGTGTCCAGGGACTCCCCCATGGCGGCCGTGAGCCGGCGCTTCTCGCGTCGGTCCTCCGGCCCGCCCACAGACGCGAGCACGTCCTCCGTCAATTCCTCGTAGCCGCGCGGCACGTCGATGCCCGGCAGGTCCGCGTACCGCGGCAGCACGTCCTCCCGCGCCTGCCAGGGACTGTGTACCGCGTTGTAGGGCACGTAGAGCAGGAACGGCGCGCCCTGCCCGGCGTGGCGCCCGATGAAGTCCACTGCGTGGTCCGTGATCAGGTCCGTGCTGTAGCCGCTCTCGTCGACGGACGTGTAGCCCTGCTGCCAGTCACGCTCGCCCTCCCGTTCATGCACGAAGTAGTCGATGCCGCCGTTGTAATGGCCGACGAACTCCGTGAAGCCGCGCCGCAGCGGGTGGTAGCGCACCGAGGTGTGGCCGAGGTGCCACTTGCCAAAGATTCCGCGTTCCGAGTAACCGGCTTCCCCGAGCAGTTCCGGCAGCAGGACTTCGTCAGTGTCCAGGCCGTAGTCCCGCCACGGCGGGATCACCGAGCGCATCAGGCCGTAGCGGATCGGGTAGCGCCCGGTCAGGAGTCCGGCCCGCGTCGGGCTGCACACGGGCGCCGAGTAGAAGCGCTCGAGGGCGACCCCCTCGTGTGCAATACGGTCGATGTTCGGCGTCGCCAGCTCCCCGCCGTGGAAGCTCACGTCGCGGCGACCGAGGTCGTCGGCAACCACGATCACGACGTTCGGCAGGACTTGGCCGGACTCGCCGGGGGTGCAGGCCCCCAGCCCGACGGCCAGCGTCAACGCAATCCCGATCGTGCCTGCTACCGGTCTCTCGGCGGCCATACCGCCTCCTTCAGAAATACAACTGGACAGTCTTTCCCTCCAGCGTGTCGAGCGTCGAACGATGGCTCGGCCACAGGGGTTCCGCGAGCTCGGCCGTCCAGGTCTCGAGCTCCGCCTCGAGACGCTGCACCACCTCCGGATGACGGTCGGCCAGGTTCTCCTGTTCGCCGACATCCGCGGCAACGTCGTAGAGCACCGTCATCTGTCCGAAATCCGAGACCGGCGGATACGGCACGAGCGGCAGCAGGCGCCCGCCGGCGTTCATCGCCTCTTCGAGCGCGAGGCCGGAGAGGTCGACGCGCCAGAGCTTCCAGTCGCCCCAGCGTACCGCGGCGTTCGGCGCCGAGCGCCAGAACAGGAACTCGTGTGGCGGCTTGTCCGCTGCGCCGCGCAGGTGGGGAAGCAAGTCCACGCCGTCGACGTCCCGGGGAGGAAGTCCCGCGGCGGCGGTCACGGTCGGAAGGATGTCGAGGGAGATCACAGGCTCGTCGTAGACGCGGCCGCCCGGCAGTCCGTCCGGCCAGGTGACGATGAACGGCACACGGATCCCGCCCTCCAGGTGGTAGCGCTTGGCGCCCGAGAGCGGCCCGTTCGTGCAGATCACGTCCGGCACGTAGTTGATGCAGCCGTTGTCGGAAACGAACACGACCAACGTGTTGCCGTCCAGGCCGCGTTCGCGGAGCGCACCGACCACGTCCCCGACGGCATCGTCGACCGAGGAGACCATCGCGGCGTAGATACGCGCGCCCTCGGCCTCGATGTGCAGGTTCCGGTCCACGTACCTGTCCGTGGCCTGAATCGGCGTGTGCGGCGCAGTCAGCGCGAGCGTCAGGAAGAACGGTCCGTCAGCGTGGCGGTCGATGAAGTCCACCGCCTTCGCGGCAAACACGTCCGTCAAATACTCCGGTACGTCCACCGGCTCGCGCCCATCGATGATGGACCGTGCGATGTGGGGGTCTCGTTCCGTCGGCGCGCCCTCGGCAGGCCACGAGTGGGTGCCGGGCAGGCGCGAGTCGATGTAACTCGTCCCACCGCCGAAGACTCCGTAGAACTCGTCGAACCCGCGGTTCAGGGGGTGGTAATCGTCGAGTACCCCAAGGTGCCACTTGCCCACGAGGCCGGTCGCGTAACCCGCCCCCTGCAACACGTCCGCGAGGGTCGTCTCGGTCACCGGCAGCCCCAGGCCCGCTTCCGGGCCGTCCTCGAAATTGAAGCTCGGGTTGTACTCGTAGCCGAAGCGGCTCTGGTAGCGCCCGGTCATGAGTCCCGCGCGGCTCGGGCTGCAGACCGCCGCGGAGACATGGCCGTCCGTCAGCCGCACGCCGGCGCCCGCCAACGCGTCGATGTGCGGGGTCGCGATCACCTCGCTGCCGTAGGCGCCGAGATCGCCGTAGCCGAGATCGTCCGCGACGATCAGCACGACGTTGGGACGCTGCAGCGCGGCAACCTGCTCCGCGGCCTCCTCGCCTTCCTCCGCCGGACTGCACGAAAAAAGCAAGGCCGCCGCGACCAACGCCGCCGCTCGAACCAGCCAGTTCCCGGTCATCGCTACCCCTCCCCGCTCTCGATCCGCTCGTGTTCAGCAGCGGAATCGGCTATCCCGGCCACGCCCCGCCCTGCGACGTGAGGGACGGGCGACCACAAGGTCGAAGACGGGCGACCACAAGGGTCGCCCCTACACATTATCCTCGATGGCCGTGGCCGCGGCCACTGTCTCGGTCGGCAACTCCACGATCATCTCCGTGAAGCTGCCCGCCTCCGACTCGACGCGGATGCTTCCGCCGTGTTCGCGCACCACATCGTTCGACAGCGAGAGACCGAGGCCCGTGCCCTGGTCCGTCGGCTTGGTCGTGAAGAACGGATTGAAGATCTTGTCGGCGACTTCCCTGGGCATGCCCGTGCCGTTGTCCCGCACGCGGATCTCGATCCGGTCCTCGAAGCGGCGGGTGGTCACCTTGAGCATCGGCTCGAAGGATGCGCCGGCGGCCTCTTCCGCGAGACGCCGCTCGTGCGTGGCATAGCCTGCGTTACCGACCAGGTTGAGAATGACGCGGCCGAGATCCTGGGACGCGACATCGAGTGTTCCCATGTCGGGGTCGAGGTCCTGCTCGATTGCCAGGCGGAAGTCCGAGTCGTTCGCGCGGGCGCTGTGGAACGCGAGGCGCACGTGATCGTCGATCAGTTCGTTGATGTTCGTCGGTTGGCGGTGCGTGTCCGTGCGCTGCATCCGGAGCATGTCCCGCACGATCCGGTCGGCGCGGTCGCCATGGCCACGGATGAGCTTCAGGTTCCCGGTCAGGTCCTCGCCCAACTCGGTAACCAGCGCGCGCTGGTCCTCGGTGAGCGCATCCCCGGCTTCCTGCAGCGTCTCCACCAGCTCTTCGAGCAACTCCTCGGAGGCCTCGGAGAAGTTCTTCACGAAGTTCAGCGGGTTCTTGATCTCGTGCGCCACGCCGGCCGTCAGTTCGCCCAGTGCCGCGAGCTTCTCGCGCATCACGATCTGGTCCTGGGCGCGGTGCAGGTCCCCGAGCGTCGACTCGAGTTGGTCGTTCTTCTCGCGCAGTTCCTCCGCAAGCTTCTCCACCAGATTCAGCCGCTGCACCTCCAGCGCGTGGCGACGGAAGACTTCGAGCGCCGCCGCCATGTCCGCCACCTCGTCCCGGCCGCTGATGTCGACCTGCGCCTCGAGGTCGCCGCCGGCCATGGCCTGCATCCGGTCGGACAACCGCTCGAGTCGCCGCAGCAGCATGCGCCCGACGAACAGCCAGGCGATCAGGATCGCACCGACGATGCTGATGGCATTGAGCAGCAGGAGCAGGTTCTGTCCCGTGAGGATGGCGTCCGCGGAAGCGCGCGTGGCCTCCCCCGCGCTCTCCCTCGCCTCCGCCACCAGTCCTTCCACCTCGCGCGCAAGGTCGTCGACGAGCGTACGATTCTCGGCCAACAGGCGCTGCTGACGTTCGACGCCTTCCAGCTCCGCGTTGCGCAGCTCGAACGCGCCGCCCGCGCCGAGCCCCAGTTCCTCGAGATGCGTCACCAGCGGCGCGAGTTCCCCCCGCAACCGTGCGTCCGCCAGCGTCGACAGGTGGCGCTCCATCCTGCCGGCACTTGCCTGGAAGCGATCGCGCATGGCCTCGAGCAGGGCCCGGTCCGGCAGATTGAAGATGGTGGTAAGGAGTTGTACCGCGACATTGGAGTCCGCACGCAGCCCCGCCAGCCGTCGATACCGACCGAACTCCTCCTCCAGGAAGCGTGGCTGCCTCGGCTCGGCGGATTCGCCGAGCGTCCGGTATCCGGTCACCGCGTAGAAGAGTTGCTCGTCGATGATGGGAATCAGTACACCCGTCAGGCGGCCCTGCAGGGCGTTCAGTTCCTCGCGCACGCGGGCGCTGCTGTCGGCGAGGTCGAACCCCCTGCCGACCGACTGCTCGATCGCCTCGACGTTGCCGATCAGCGCCTCGGCGCGCGCGCGCACGCCGACGGACTGCTCGCCGTGCTGCATCAGATCCGCCAGACGCGACTCGAAGACCGCGCGCTCTCCGTCGAGATCCGCGGCGACCGTGGCGAACTCCTCGCGACTGGTCGCGGCCGTCAGCCGCGGCGCGGCGGCGACCAGGGCACCGCCCTGCCGGGCGACGCCGAACGCGGCCGCCATGCCGGGCACGCTGTGCTGGTTGACGCGATCCTGGGCCTCGCCGAGGCGATTGAACGCCCACAGGGCCACGAGGCTCGCGACCAGCGTGAAGGAGACCGCGACGCCGAGGCCCGCATAGAGCTGCACCGAAATCCGGAAGCGACTCGCCGCGATGCGCCGCAATCGCTCCCGCAGTCCTGCCGCTCCCTCGCTCGAATCACCGACGACCTCCGCCGCCGCTGCTGGCGCCTGGGCATCCTCGGGCGGCACGGATCGCGACTCGGCCATTATTGTCCGACCCCCGTCCGCACGGCGCGGCCCGCCGGTCGCCGCCACGCGATGCGCTCCGCAAGCGTGCGCACCGGACGGTATTGGCCGTTCGACCCGATCATGGTGAGGTAGACCGCACTCGAGCCCCGGTTGTCCGTCGCGCTGTAGCGCAACTCGAAGCCGTCGAGGTCGACGCGCGTCGCATCGCGCAGAACGCGCAGGAAACAGGCCCGGTCAAGGTCCCGCCCACAGCCGTTCAGGGCGACCAGCGCCAGCCGGCCGGCGAGGTAGCCCTCCAGGGAAACGAAGCCGGGCGTCGCAGCGGGCGCCAGCGCCTGCAACGCACGCGCAAAGGTTGGCACGACGGGCGGCTGGCCACCGGTGGGGAACGGTACCACCTGGGTCACGTAGACCCCTGGGCCGTACTCGCCGAGTTCCCGCGCCAACGCATAGCTGCCGACGAATGAGATGGTGAAAAAGACCGGGTCGAACCCGGTGTGCCGCGCCCACGCGATGAGCGCGGCGACGGGTTCGTAGGCGCCGACCAGGATCACGGCCTCCGGATCGCCGGCCCGCAGGTCCAGCAGACCGGTCTTCACCGCCGTCGTGTTGCGTGGATAGACGCCGGTCGCCACCGGTTCCAGGTCGCGCTTCGCGAGCGCGTTGATGACCCCTTCGTACCCCGCCCGGCCGAACGAGTCGTCCTGGTACATGACCCCAATGCGTTCGATGTTCCGGTCGGCGATCAGGTGGGCGACCATGGCCTCCGCCTCCTGGCCGTACGAGGCCCTGAGGTTGATCACGTTGTCCCAACGCGGCTCGCGCAGGAACGCAGCCCCGGTGAACGGCGCCACATAGGGCACGCCGGCTTCCGCGGCGATGGGTACCGCCACCACGGACGTCGGAGTGCCGACGGCGCCGATCAACGCAAAGACGCCTTCCTCGATCAGACGGCGCGTGTTGGCGAGCGCCCCCTCGGGCTCGTAGGCATCGTCCAGGGACCGCAACTCCAGGCGCCGTCCATGCACGCCGCCACGCTCGTTGGCTTCCCCGAACGCCGCCTCGATACCCAGGCGCAAATCCGTACCGAGCTCCTGTGCCGGACCGGTGAATGCCGCCGACTGTCCGAACAGGATCCGGTCTTCGGAAACTCCCGCCTCGGCGAACGCGCCGAGCGCCGCGGCCCCGGCGAGACCGAGGACACAGGCCCGCAGCGCGGGGTTCATTCCGGTCTCCGCTTGACCGCGGTAAAGCGGTTGCGTCCGTCCTCGCGCCGGTACTGAAGCTCGTCCATGATGGTGCGCACGAGGTACACCCCGAGCCCACCGATGGGACGGTCCTCGAGCGACGCCTCAAGGTCCGGTCCCGGCGCATCGTTGAGTGGATCGAACGGACGCCCCGCATCGACGATATCGAGGGTCAGCGACTCTTCGGCGGACGTCACGGCAATCGTGAACTCATGCTCGCCACCGTCGTCGTAGGCATAGTTGACGACGTTGATGCCGAGCTCCTCCACGACCAGGCCCATCTGGAACACCACGTCGGCAGGCCAGTCCTGGGCATTGCAGAAAGCTTCGATCTCCTCCTGCGCGCGCCGCAGGTCGTCGACGCTGGTGGTCACCTGCAAGGAGAGGTTCCCGGTCACCGTCAAGCCTCCCGGACCACGATCAGACAGGTGATGTCGTCGGATTGCGGCGTCGCGCCGGCGAACTCGTGCACCGCCTCGAACACGGCCAGGCTGACCTCCTGGGCGTTGTCTGGCTGCCGTTCGGCGAACACGGCCTGCAGTCTGTCGAGGCCGAACTCCTCGTCCCGCGCGTTCATGGCCTCCGTCACGCCGTCGGTATAAAGGATGGCGATGTCCCCCGGTTGCAGCGTGGCGGCATCCTGGCGATAGGAAAGGCCGCTCATGACGCCAAGCGCCATGCCACCCGTCATCGGCAGAACAGTCGATGCGCCGCCCAGGTGCACGACCAGCGGTGGGTTGTGACCGCCGTTGGCGTAGAGGAGCGTCCCCGTCTCGGGGTCGAGCACCGCATAGAACAGCGTGACGAACATCGCGGCTTCGTTGTCCGCCTCAAGCAGGTTGTTCACCTCCTCGAGCACGTTGCCTGGCTCCGACACGCCAATGGTCGAGCCCTTCATCAACGTGCGGCTCGACATCATGAAGAGCGCCGCCGGGACGCCCTTGCCCGATACGTCGGCGATCGTCAGGCCGATGCGCCCGCCCTCAAGGTTGATGACGTCGAAGAAATCGCCGCCCACCTCGCGCGCCGGCTCCATGTTGCCGAATACCTGGTAGCCCGGCGTCTTCGGAAATACGGTCGGCAGAATCGATTGCTGCATCCGGCTCGCGACATCCAGCTCGTTCTGCAGCGCCACGAGCCGGTCGCGGGTCTCGAGGGCGTCGCGCAGCAGGGCCAGGTGGCTCAGCGTCTTGTCGATGGTGACCTTGAGGTCGTTGAAGTCGATGGGCTTTGTGACGAAGTCGAATGCGCCCCGGTTCATCGCGGTGCGGATGTTCTGCATGTCGCCGTACGCCGACACGATCACCGCTCGAATGTTCGGATCGACCTTCGGAATCTGGTCGAGGAGCGTCAGGCCATCCATGCCCGGCATGTTGATGTCGGACAGGACCATCTCGATCTCGCGGTCCTCGTGCAGACGTTCGAGGGCCTCGAAACCGTCGCGGGCGAACGAGAACTCGTATTGACCGGCGCGCACCTCGCGCCGCATGCGCTGTCGCATGAGCCGCTCGAGATCGGGCTCGTCGTCGACGACCAGGATCTTGCGCGGCCGCTCCTTCACGATGCCGCTCCAGGCCCGGTGCGATGTCCGGCTCCCGCGCTGCGGGCCTTGACGCACCCCACGACCGCGTCCGCCATCTGCCGCTCGCCTCTCCCCGGTCGGTTCGGACGGCAGCATGGCCATCCGCCCAGGGGGTGTCAAGCGCGCGCCCCGGCCCGGCCGTCCACACCTGCCGCGGGGTTCCCGTGCGCCCGGGATGGCCCCGACACCCACCGGGACGAGGCGCGTACGGGCCTATAATTCGGTACGCCGCCGCGACGGAGTTCCCCCTTGGACCTCGACGCCTATCCAGTCGATGCCGCCGTTCCGGACGACGCGTTCCTGAGCGAGGGCGTCCCCCGCCAGCACTGGCGTCCGTTGCACGACGCGCTCCGGGAGTGGACCGTGGACGAGGTGGCCGGGCTGCAGGAACAGCCTGCGGCTTCGACCTCGCCCGCATCGGCGACCGTTTCCACGTGCTCCACGACAATCTGCGCTGTCCCGCCGGGCCGGCACCATGATCGCCCTGCAGAGGGTCGTCCGGTCGAGCCTGTCGCGCCTGTACGGGACCTGTGGCGTGAACTGGTGCAAGGCGCGGATCTCGTGGTCGACAACGGCCGCGTCTGCATGCGCGCAACCTCGGGCCCCGGAAGGCAAGTCGACGCGCTCTACCGGCACGTGGACGACGACTTCCTGGACCCGCTGGTGTTCCGCCCCGACTCGCTGCTCGGGGCGCCGGGTCTGCTCCACGCCTGCAAGCTCGGCACCGTGGGTCTGGCCAACGCACCCGGCACGGGGGTCGCGGATGGGCCCGGCGTCTTCCCCTTCGTCCCCGACATCATCCGCTACTACTGTGCGGAGGAGCCGCTGCTGCCCAACGAGGCAACCTACCCGTGGCGCCGCCCCGAGGACCTCGAATACACCCTCGACAACCTTGTACACCTCGGACGGCTTCGGCAACGCGCATCACCCGCTCACCGTGCACGGGCAGCACCGCTCCATCGAAATCGCGGCACGCGCGACCGTGGAGGTCGCCCCCGTGCGTGAAACTCCGCCGCAGCTCGACACCGGCGCCTGGGAAGTCGTGCGCACCTGGCGCAACGCCTTCGACCAGTGGGACTTCACCCACCCGAGCGCCCTGGCACGCGGCTCGGCGGCCCTCGATGACTTCGTTGCAGCGGCAGGTATCGCACCCATCGGCGAACCCGGGAGCGCTGTGGCGCACCTTGCGGAAGCGATCCACGCCGCGTTCGACTACGTGCCGGGAACGACTTCGGCCGAATCACCCATCGAGCACATCCTGGCGTCCCGCCGGGGCGTCTGTCAGGACTACACTCACGTGATGATCGCAATCGCCCGCTCCTGGGGCATCCCCGCCCGGTACGTGTCGGGCTACCTGCATGTCTCCGGCGACGGCGGACCGATCCCGGGGAACGCGACCCATGCCTGGGCCGAATGCCTGTTACCCGGCGCCGGGTGGGTCGGTTTCGATCCGACCAACCGGGGTCTGGCGGGAGAGGGACACATACGCATCGCCGTGGGTCGAGACTACCGGGACGTTTCGCCGACCCGCGGCGTGCGCCAGGGCGGCGACGCGGTCGCACTGGACGTGGAGGTGACGGCACGCGCAGTCGGCGATCCCGCATGATCGGTCAACGCCACCCCGGGCCCTCGCAGCACGTGGTGCGCGAACGCCTGCATGCCGGGCGCCGGCCATGGTGAGAGCCTGGCCACCACGGCGCACGGCCGTTGCCTGGGCGTTCTACGACTGGGCGAATTCGGCGTTCACGACGCTGGTCGTGACCTTCGTCTACGCCACGTATTTCACGTCCGCCATCGCACCCGACGAGATCACCGGCACCGCCCAGTGGTCACGCGCGGTCGCGTTCAGCGGACTCGCCATCGCCCTGCTCGCGCCGCTCCTCGGAGCCATGGCAGACCGCGGCGGACACCGTCGCCGCTACCTGGTCGCGACCACCTGGGTGTGCTGCGCCGCCACCGCCGCGCTGGCCTTCGTGGCGCCTGGCATGGAGCACGCCGTACTCGTCGCGCTCGGGCTCTTCGTGGTCGCCAACGTGGCATTCGAAGTCGGCGGCGTGTTCTACAACGCGTTCCTGCCGGAGCTTGCCCCGAAGCAACGCATGGGGCGCATCTCCGGGTGGGCCTGGGGCCTCGGCTACGCGGGCGGACTGTTGTGCCTGGCCGTCGCCCTCGCCGTGCTCGTGCGCGACGAGCCCTTGTTCGGCATCGGCACGGCGGGAGGCTTCCACTATCGCGCGACCAATCTGCTGGTGGCGGGGTGGTTCTTCCTGTTCAGTCTGCCGCTCATCGTGCTCGCGCCGCGACAGTCGACCCGCGACGCGCGCCCGGGCAGCCTCGGGGGTGTCGGCGGCGCCTACCGCGAGGTCATGACGACGCTGCGGAAACTCCGCGCCTACCGCGAGATCGTCAAGCTGCTGGTCGCGCGGCTCGTCTACAACGACGGGCTCGTGACCGTGTTCTCCTTTGGCGGCATCTACGCGGCGGGGACGTTCGGCCTCAGCCTCGCCGAGGTCATCGCGTTCGGCATCGCCATCAACCTCGCCGCCGGCCTCGGCGCGGCCCTGTTCGGATTCGTCGACGACCGCATCGGCGCGCGCGCCACGATCCTCGTCACCCTGGTAGCGCTCACCGCCGCCACGCTGCTGGCCGCGTTCGCACCGAACGTCTTCTGGCTCTGGGTCGCCGCCATCGGCATCGGCATCTTCGTCGGTCCCAACCAGTCCGCGAGCCGCTCCCTCATGGCGCGCTTCGTGCCCGAACGGCAGAGCACGGAGTTCTTCGGCTTCTTCGCGTTCTCCGGCAAGATCACGGCGTTCGCGGGACCGCTCGTGCTCGGCCTCGTCACCGAGGCCATGGGCAGCCAGCGGGCCGGTGTGGCGACCGTGGTGCCGTTCTTCGTCGTCGGCGCGGTGCTGCTGCTGACGGTGAACGAGGAGCGGGGCATCGCGGCTTCCACGGAGTCCCTCGACGACGCAGAGCTTCCTTCGGAGTGAAGCGGCGCCCGGGGCCGCGCGTCAACGCGGTCCTGCCTGCGGTACCGTGGTGAAGCCGAGGGCGGCTGCCACCGCTCCCTGCCGTTGGTCCAGGGTGATGAAGGCGATGTCGCCCGGCTGCGGCGACACATAGAGCGCGGCCGCCACATGCCACAGATCCGCGCCCCGCAGATACCCCTTCGCCAGCACAGCCGCGAACTCCTGCGTCAGCGGCCGGTCAGGGAAGATCCAATCGATCCCCGCCAGCGTCCGCTCGTCGAAACGCCAGGCTTCACGAGCGAACACGGACCGTAGCTCCGCCTCAAGCAGGTTCGACGACAGCAAACGGTTGTACTCGACCAGGCGTCGGGACAGATTCCCCGCCGCCGCTTCATCCAGAGCCAGCGCCGCCAACGTCGAGGTATCCACATAGGCGACGCTCACTAGTGTGCAGGAACACGCGCTTCTTGCGTGTCACGCGACACTAACCCCGCTCGGCGAGAAAGCGTGCGAGGGCCCCCGGCCGTTGCCCCACGGGCTTCAGGAAGCGGTCGGCGCGCGCCGACGGAACCAGATTGCCGTTGCGCTCGAGGGCCTCGAGGCGATCGTCGATCGTCTCACGCCCCGCCGTCTGCGTCGCCCGGATCTCGGCCACGGGCTTGCCGCGGTAGGAAACCGTGACCGTCTTGCCTTCGCGTACCTGCCGTATCACTTCTGAAAACCGCGCCTTCGCTTCGTAGACGGAGTAGATGAGTGCCATGCGGCAGAGTCTAACTAGTCAGACAAGTCATTTCAACGTTACACCACCGCCCGGGCGGCGACCAGTCCGTCGATCTCCTCGCCGGCGAAGCCGAACTCCGCGAGGACTTCGCGCGTGTCCTGCCCGATGTCCGGCGCTGCCCGGTTGAAGCGGTCGGGGTGCGGAAAGCGGGACAGGTTGATCGGCGAGCGGATGAGATGAAGATCGCCGAGTTCGTGGTGCGGCGCCGCTTTCTTCATCCCCAGGAACTCGGCCTGCGGATTGTCGAAGCCGCCGGCGATGGTATTGACCGGCCCGCACGGCACGCCGACAGCGTTCAGCCGCTCGACGAGTTCGTCCACCGGGAACCGCGCCAGGGCGGCCTCGATGTCCCGGTTCAGCGTCTCCTTGTGTTCGCGGCGGCCACGGAACGAGCGGTACTGCTCGGCTGCGAGCAGGTGTGGCGCCTCCACGGCCCCGCAGAAGCTCTGCCACATGCGGTTCGACGCGGCCGCGATGTTCACCAGGCCGTCGGCGCACGCGAAGGTCCCCATGGGTGTCGCCGTGGGGTGGTCGTTGCCCTGCGGCTCCGGCACGTCACCCAGCATGGTGTAACGCGCGCCCTGGAAATCGAGCTTGTTGAGCATCGCCTCGAGGAGCGAGGTGTGCACCCACTGACCCTCTCCGGTGCGCTCCCGATGCAGCAGCGCCAGCAGGATGCCCTGCCCGAGGAACATGCCGGCGCTGGTGTCGCTGATCGCGATACCGACGCGCGTCGGGCCGCTTTCCCGGGTGCCCGTGATGGACATGAGTCCGCTCATGCCCTGCACGATCTGGTCGACGCCCGGACGGTCGCGGTAGGGGCCTTCCTGGCCGAAGCCCGAGATGCTCGCGTAGACGATGGAGGGGTTCACCGCCCGCACGCTGTCGTAGTCGATCTGCAGGCGGCGCTTCACGGCCGCGCGGAAGTTCTCGACGATCACGTCGGCGCGCTCGACCAGCCGCATGAACGCGGCGTGTCCGTCGGCGTGCTTCAGGTCGATGGCAACGGCGCGCTTGTTGCGGTGCAGGTTCTGCTCGTCCGGACCCCGCCGTACCCCCGTCAGGCCGCCATCGGTCTGCGGCGCCTCGACGCGGATGACGTTGGCGCCCCAGTCCGCCAGCAGACGCACCGCGGTCGGGCCCGCGCGCGCGATGGTGAGATCGAGGACGGTGTACTGTTCGAGCGGTCTGGCGGACATGGCGGGCCTCCCGGGATGCGAGAACGGTCCGCGATCATACCCGCCCGTACACCACTTCGTTACCCTCCCGCGGACGGGCCGGAATGTTCTGCGACAGGGCGAGCGAGGCCACGGCGAAGGCGGCGCCGACCAGAAACACGGCGCTGTGCGAGACGATCCACACCATGCCGAGAACGGCCGGGATCACGACGGCCGCGATGTGGTTGATCGTGAACGAGACCCCGGCGGTCGAGGCGATGTCCGCCGGGTCCGCAATCTTCTGGAAGTAGGTCTTGATCGCGATGGCCAGCGCGAACAGGAGGTGATCCGCCACGAACAGTCCGGCCGCGAGGTAGGCATTCTCCACGAGGGCATAAGCGATGAAGATGCAGGTCAGCCCGACGTATTCGAAGGTCAGCGCCGCGCGTTCGCCGATGCGCCCGATGAGCGCGCCGATACGCTCCGCGAACAACCAGTTGAAGACGTGGTTGACGAGAAACAGCGCCGCGATGTTCGCCGCGCTGTAGCCGAACTTCTCGACCATCAGGAAGCCGGCGAAGACGACGAAGATCTGCCGCCGCGCGCCCGCCAGGAACGTCAGGCCGTAGTACAGCCAATACCGTTGCCGCAGCACCAGCGTCTTGCGCTGCGGCGTCTTCGACTCGAACCGTGGAAAGGAGGCGAGCGACACGGCGAGCACGACGGCTCCGCCACCGGCGACGAGGTAGATCCAGACGTAGTCCAGGCTGAACACTTCCAGGGCGACCCACAGGGCCCCGAAGCAGACCAGCGACGTCAGCGATCCCACGGCGATCAGCCGCCCGAGCACCCGCGGCGCCTCCTCCAGCGACAGCCACTGCAGCGACAGGGACTGCTTGATGGTCTCCAGGTAGTGAAACCCGATGGACATCAGCACCGCCGTGCAATAGAGGCCGTACTCGAACGGGAAGAAGCCGGTCAGCGCGGTACCAATGCCGAACAGGGCGAGCGAGACGACGGCAAACGTCTGCTCCCTGAGCACCAGCAGCACGAAGATGGCCGTGAAGGCCAGAAAGCCCGGCACCTCGCGCAGGCTCTGCAGGATGCCGATCTCGACGCCCGTGAACGCCGCGCGTTCCACTACGAAGTTGTTCAGCAGCGCCTGCCAGGCGGAAAAGCCGAGCGGCACCGCGATGCTCGCGACGATCAGGAAGGCCGTCGGGGTGCGGTGGCGGCGCGGGATCATGGGCGGGACGTCCCCGCGGCGGACGAGCCACCGGCGAGTGCTGCGGCGGTCACGTCACCGTGAACGTCACTTGCCCGAGAGCGCCGTAGTCCGCGACGTAGGCGCCCGGCTTCGCGGGATGGATGCCACCCAGCGCGCCGGTGATCATGAGCATGCCGTCGGCGAGCGGGCGCCCGAGTTCGCGCGCCGTGTCCACCATCCATTCGAGTGCCGCCAGGGGACCGCCCAGCGCCTCGCCGAGACCCGCCCGCAGCACGGTCTCGCCGTCGCGGGTGAGGGTGACCTCGAGCGCGCCGTAGTCGTCCCGGAGCGCGGCCTGTTCGCCCACGACATAACGGTCCGAGGCGATGTTGCAGGCGCAGAGATTGATGCCCGTCGCATCCTCACGGCGGGAGAAATTCAGCCGCGGCACCTCGATGACCGGTCCCGCGGAGCGGGGGCTGCCGTCGGCGTCGATGACCAGGCCGACCTCGCATTCGAGGCTCACGCCCGGGCCGCCGACGAAGGTGGCGCCCGACTCGAGCCGGCCCGCTTCGTACAGCACGCCGATGAGCGGATGATCGATACCGAACTGCGCCTGGCCGGCCGGGGCGGTGAGACCGGCCTTGTAGCCGGCGATCGCGTCGCCCGCGACCGCGCGGACCAGGGCCGCCTGCATCTCGTACGCGTCGTCCATTGTGAGACCCGCGGGCAACGCCGGAATGGCGCCGCGCGCCTTGACCGCCGTGGCCATGGATTCGATCAGTTCGCTCATGTCGCTCCCTGCGGGCGCGGCCGATGCCGCCCCGTGACGCCTTGCAGCCGTCCTTAGTTGCCGAAGTCCCAGGTCTCGCCGGCGTGGTAGCGGCGCAGGACATTCTTCGCGATGAGGATCTTGTGCACCTCGTCGGGGCCGTCGGCGATCCGCAGCGTGCGGGCGCCCTGGTAGAAGCCCGCGAGGGGCAGGTCACCGGAGACGCCCTTGGCGCCGAATACCTGGATGGCCCGGTCGACCACGCGGTGGAAGGCCGCCGGGACGAACACCTTGATCGCCGAGATGTCCGTGCGCGGATCCGCGCCGCTCTCCATCTTGTTCGCGCAGTCGACGACCATCAGGCGCGAGGCCTGGATGTCCATGTAGGAATCCGCGATGAAGCCCTGCATGAACTGCTTCTCCTCGAGCTTCTCGCCGCCGTGCACCACCCGCGACGTGATGCGTCCGACCATCAGGTCGAAGGAGCGCCACATCGAGCCCACCGAGTTCATGCAGTGGTAGACGCGGCCCGCGCCGAGGCGGTCCTGCGCGGCCTGGTGGCCGGTGCCGGTGCGCCCGAGCTGGTTTTCCTTCGGCACGCGGACGTTGTCGTAGATGATCTCGCAGTGGCTCGAGGCCCGACCCCAGACCGGCACGCCGCGAACGATGTTCACGCCCGGCGTGTCCTTCGGGACGATGATCTGCGTCATCTTCTCGTTGGCGCCGCCCGGATCGTTCGGGTCCGACGTGCGGCACATGACGATATAGAAGTGGGCGGCGTGGCCGTTGGAGGTGAACCACTTGTGCCCGTTGATAACCCATTCGTCGCCGTCGAGTTCCGCGCGCGTCTGGATGGAACGGGGATCGGAACCCGCGTTGTGGGGCTCCGTCATGGAGAACCCGGATTGCATGCGCCCCTCCGTGAGGGGGATGAGCCATTTGCGGTGCTGCTCCGGCGTGCCGTACTTGACCAGGATCTTCTGGTTGCCGGAGTTGGGTGCGACCACGCCGAACAGCGATGCCGCTCCCGGGCTGTAGGCCAGCACCTCGTTCATGTAGGCGTGCTGCAGGAAGGAGAGATCCATGCCGCCGAACTCTTCCGGCAGATGCGGCGCCCACAGCTTGCGCTGCTTGACCTTGTTCTGGATCTGGCCGCGCAACTCGCGCGCCTCCGCGATGGCGTCCTTCGACACGCTGGAGCCATCGGATGTCCAGCCGTAGAGCTTGTCCTCGACCGGCAGAATGTCCTCGTTGACGATCTCCGCGGTGGCGAGCCGCAGTTCGTTCACCTCGTCGTCGAGATGCGGTACCGGCTTGACGTTCATGGTCATCGACTGTTCCTCCCTTGGCGCTGTTTGCGGCGCCGTGCGGTGCAAACAAGTGGTGCAAACAAATAATGTATCACGTCACCAGACGCGCCGTTCCGTGCGGGCGTCGAAGACCGTATCGGCAGACAGGAGGTGCATGTCCTCGAGGCTCGCCTGGGCCAGCAGGATACGGTCCCACGGGTCGCCACGGTCCCAGTCCAGGTGCGCGGCGTGGAGCAGGTGCGCCGAGGTGAGGCCCATCTCAACGAAACCCCCCGCGCGCGCGGCTTCCGGCAGCCTCAGTGCCGCCTCCGGCATCCTCCCACGCCGCGCCTTGAACACGAGTTCGTACAGGCTGACGGGGCTGTAGAAGACGACGTTCTCCACCCCGAGTATGAAATCGCTCGCGACAGGCGACAGCCGAGAGTCGTCCGTCAGAGCCCAGAAGAGAGCATGGCTATCCAGCAGCAGGCGCACAGTCGGAACTCACCGTCCGGACATGCCAAGCGCGTCCGTGCTTGCGCCTTCCAGCGCAACTCGATCTTGCGGCGAGAGCGGCTCGTCGACCGCTTCCGAGAGCGCCGCGAGCGCCTGCTCGCCGATCAGCCCACGCAGAGTGCCCAGTTTCCGAGGGCGGTGCTCCCTGAGCGGGGCCAGTCTCGCCACCGGATTCTGACCTCGCGTAATCACCACCTCTTCACCGTGCTCGACGAGCTTGACCATCTCGGCAAGCCGTGCTCGAAACTCGCTGATGGTCACCGATTTCGGCGACGCTCGAGACGGGCCCCCCACGGCTTCAGGCTCGGCCATGACGGCAACTCCTCCGCACCAGTGACGAGTCGTACCCTAGCCAAACGAGCGAGGATGTACAACTGTTGTACATCGGCTCGAACGCCCGGTTACGCCAGGGGCACCAGCCGCGAAGCCCGGATAACCCGGTCCCGCGTCAGCAACGGCACGTCGTGCACGACGCTCGTTGCGGCGATGAGCTCGTCCGCCGGGTCACCGGAAAAGTCGAGGCGCGTCGACATGCGCGCTATCGCGAAGTCTATCGGCCATAGGTGAATGCCGTTCAGCGTCCTCGTGACTTCCCGGTCGTCGAGGTCCAGCTCGATGCGCCCGAGTTGAGCCAGCTTCGCCAGTTCCCAGAGAACGATGGCCGACATGCTCCACTCCCCGGTCGACAGCAGGTTGCGCTCGCGCGGGCGCAACTCGCCGCGCAGGGCGAACACGAGGATGTGCGTATCAAGATTCAGCATCGGCGTCCCAACGCGTGCCGCTGTTCAGGATGTCGCCACGCACCTCGAGCTTGTGCCGCAGGCTGCCGATGAGCGGCCCGAAGCGCCGTTCGTAGGGCAGCACCCGGGCAACCGGCCGGCCATGCTTGGTCACCACCAGTCCCTCCGGGCCGAGGCCGTCGAGCAGTGCCAGACACTGTTCCTTGAACTTCGCGGCGCCGATCGTCTTCATGGGGTCTCTCCGGCCGTCGGAATGGACGTATTTTATGACCAGTCATGAATTTCGTCCACAAGTGGGGCCAGGTCCCCGCAGCGCCGCCGGCGGAACGGCAGCACAGCCTTGCCACCCCCACGAATGGCTGCTCCGCAACCGCCCGGGGAAGGGACCACGGCCGCCAACCCGGTTACAATGCGGGGTTTGTCGCCCGGGCAGCCTTCCCATTCGCTTCTTCGTTCTGCTTCTCGTTCTCGGCGGGTTGACCGTCCAGGCCGCGCCCACCGGGCGCGCCTTCCCGCTTGCGCAGGCACCGGTGCTCGACGGCATCGTGCACGCCGACGACGCGTGGGGCGCCGTCGAGCCCCTGTCCGGTTTCGTGCAGATCCAGCCTGCCGCGGGGGAGCCCGCCTCCGAGCGCACGGAGGTGTACCTCGGCTACACGGACAGCGCACTCTACGTCGGCATCGTCTGTCACGACCGGAACCCCGAGGCCATCGTGCAATCCAACACGCGCCGCGACGGCGGTCTGGACGATGCCGACAGCTTTCGGCTCGTGCTCGATACGTTCCTCGATCGCCAGACCGGCTTCGTGTTCGGCACCAATCCCGCCGGCGTCCAGTACGACGCCCAGATCGATTTCGAGGGCGTTCAGACGATGCGCTCCACCCCCGGCTTCAACCAGGACTGGGACGCGGTCTGGGAAGTGCGGGCGCGCACCACGGAAACCGGCTGGAGCGCCGAGATGGCGATTCCCTTCTCCTCGCTGCGCTACGGCAGCGGCGACATACAGAGCTGGGGCGTGAACTTCGAACGGGTCATCCGGCGACACAACGAGATCTCGTTCTGGGCGCCCCTGCCGCACCAGTTCGGACTGGAACGGATCTCCCGCGCCGGGACGGTCGAGGGCATCGCCGTCCCCGCGCACCGGAGCCTCTCCGTGACGCCCTATGCCCTCGGCAGGACCGTCGACGAAGGCGGCGGCGGTCAGGGCGACGAGCAGGAGCTGGGTGTCGACCTCAAGTACTCCCTGACCCCCAGCCTGACCCTGGACCTGACCTACAACACGGACTTCGCGCAGGTCGAGGCGGACGAGCAGCAGGTGAACCTGGACCGGTTCAGCCTGTTCTTCCCCGAGAAACGGCCCTTCTTCCTCGAGAACGCGGGGCTCTTCACCGTAGGCGAGCCTTCCGAGGTCGAGCTGTTCTTCAGCCGGCGCATCGGCATCGGAGCCGACGGGAGACGCCTGCCGGTGGACGCCGGAGCCCGGCTGTCGGGCAAGGTCGGCGCCACCAACATCGGGCTCCTGCGCATGGGCGCCGGCGACCTCGGGGACACCCCGGCCGACGACTTCTCGGTGGTGCGCGTCAAGCAGCAGATCGGGGGACGCTCGTCCGCCGGCTTTCTCGCCGTGGGCCGGGACAACCCGGACCATGACAACCGCACCTACGCGGTAGACGCACGCTGGGGCATCGGCGCGAACAGCGTCGTCGAGGGCTTCGTCGCGCAGACCGACACGCCCGGGATCGACGACGACGACCACGCCTGGAAGCTCGGCGGGAGCTACGAGTCGGAGACCTGGGGCGCCCGCGCCAGCGTCACGGAGGTCGGCCTCGGTTTCAATCCCGAGGTGGGCTTCCTCGCCCGCCGCGACTACCGCAAGGTGGAACTCAACGCCGGTCGCCGGATCCGTCCCGAATCCCTGTGGGGACTGCTGGAGCTGCGCCCCCACGTCAGCTACCGGCGCTTCACCAACTCCGACGGCTACCTGGAGACAGGCTACCTGCACGTCGACAACGCCTGGCGGTGGAAGAACGGCATCTTCGCGTTCAGTGCGGTGAACTGGACGGAGGAAGGCGTCCGCGAGCCGTTCGAGATTTCCCGCGGCGTCACGGTGCCGATCGGACGCTACAAGCACAAGGAGCTGATGACCGGCATCAACACCGACCCCAGCAGGAGCATCTACAGCAACATCTTCGTGCGCGCCGGGGGCGCCTTCGGCGGCGACCAGGTGAACGTGAACAGTTCCGTGAACTACCGGGCCGGCGACGCATTCGCTGCATCGCTCTCGGTACAGTACTCGGACTACCAACTGCCGGGCGGCGACTTCGACGTCACCCTCTCGCAGTTGCGCGTGAGCTACTCGTTCACCCCGAAGATCTCCGTGCAGGCACTCGTCCAGCACAACTTGCAAGACGACGTGCTCGCGGTCAACCTTCGTTTCGCCTGGCTGCAGTCGGCCAACGCCGGACTCTACCTCGTCTACAACGAGACCGACGACAACCGGTCCTTCGGGCGCCGGGGATCGCAACGCGAAGTGATCCTGAAGTACAGCCACATCTTCAACGTGTTCTGACGGGCCGGGCACGCAAGCAACCTCTCCCCGAACCATCCACGAACGTTGCCCCTCTGATATATCTCTTGATATATGGCTTTGGGCCGATACCTTTGGGCGGGTCCGAAACCGACGATCACAGCATGGCCAGGTCCCCCGACTATCGCGGCGTCGCCAGGGTCTTCTGGAGCGGACGCAGCCAGGCCGTGCGCCTGCCGGCGGCGTGCCGGTTCGAGACATCCGAGGTCGAGGTCATCAAGGAAGGCGACCAGTTGACATTGCGGCCCCGGGGCAAGAACTGGGGCGCCTGGTTCGACTCCAAATCCCGGGGAATCCTGCCTGAACGGCACCAGCCCCCCTGGAAGAACGTGACCATCCGAGCTGATGTTCATGCTCGATACCGACATGTGCATCTGCCTCATCAACCGGCGCGACGACGCGTTACGCGAGCGCTTCGAACGACATGCAGGCCAGCTCTGCATCTCCTCGATCACTTACGCCGAACTCTGTTTCGGCGTCTCCCACTCGCAGCACGTTGCGGAGAACACCCGGGAACTCGCAGCGTTCTGCGTCGACCTCGACATCCGCTCGTTCGACGCCGCCGCCGGTCTCCACCATGGAGAGATTCGCCACGAACTCTCCCGGCGAGGACGGCCCATCGGCGCCAACGACCTGCTCATCGCCGGCCACGCCCGTAGCCTGGGAGCGACGCTCGTCACCAACAACCGGACGGAATTCGGCCGCGTATCCGAACTCCAGATGGAGAACTGGCTGACCTGACGGAGCAAGGAAAGCGCCACCAAAGCCGTCGCCCCTTGCGGGCACCGCCCTCGGCCCGCAACCCGGAGCCGTTCGCCTTCCTCGAGTCCGAGCCTCATCCGCTGTTCCCCGCATCGCGACAACCGAGCGATGCGATCGCATGCGGAGCAAGCGAAGAGGCCGCGCCTCTATGGCTATAATCCTCCCGATGAAGCGTGACCTGACCTACCCCTACGACAAGCATCCCGCCCCTGGAACCACCGTCGAAATCACCGACGGCGTACGCTGGCTCACCATGCCGATGGGCGGCTCCCTGAACCACATCAACCTGTACCTGCTCGAAGACCGGGACGGCTGGTACGTGGTGGACACGGGTCTCGGGACGCCGGACACGGCGGAACTGTGGCACACCATCTTTGCCGACGAACTCGGCGGGCGGCCGGTGAAGGGCGTGATCTGCACGCATATGCACCCCGACCACATCGGCCAGGCCGGGATGATCACCGAGGAGTTCCATTGCCCGCTCTACATGACCCGGGCGGAGTACTACCAGGCGCGCACCTTCTCAAGCGGCGGCGGCTTCGGCGGCGGCTCGAGTTCGAGTTGGCAGGGCGCGCAGTTCTACGAGCGCTACGGCATGCCGCGGGACTACCTCGAGCAACTCGCCGTGATGTGGACGAAGCGGTCGAGCGACGGCATGTCCATGCCCGAGATGCCGATGGGCTATCACCGTCTCGAGGATGGTGACGTGCTGACCATCGGCGCCCATGACTGGCAGATCGTCGTGGGTTCCGGCCACTCCCCGGAACACGCGTGCCTGCACTGCAAGAGCCTCGGCATCATGATCTCAGGCGACCAGATCCTGCCCCGCATCACGTCCAATGTGAGCGTGCATCCGACGGAGCCGGAGGCGAACCCACTCAATGTCTGGATGGAGTCCCACGACAAGTTCCTCGACACCCCGCCGGACACCTTCATCCTGCCGGCCCACAATCTGCCCTTCTACGGCGTCCGGGAGCGCCTGCGACAGCTGATCGGTCACCACGAGGATCGTCTGCTCGCCATCGAGGAGTACTGCGTCGAGCCCCAGGTAGCGAAGGACCTGCTGCCCGTGCTGTTCGCGCGCCGTCTCGATCCGCGCCAGACCATGATGGCCCTCGGCGAGGCCATCGCCCACTGTCACCTGCTCATGCACCGCAACCGCCTCGAGCGGACGTTGCACGAGGACGGACGCTATCGCTTCCTGTCGATCGACCCGGACCTCGTCCGGCGCGCGCATCCCGATCAGCACGACGCGCCCGACGACTCACCGATGATGGTCTGACGGAGCCGTCCCGTGGCACAACGGCGCAACGGGCCTGCCCGGACCGAAGGTCGCGCGGATCCGGCACAACCGCTGGCGCACGGCACCCTGCGGCGCAGGATCGCCACCACGACGCTGCGCACGCTGCGTTGGGGAGAGCGCCACGTCCCCCCAGGCGTGCGGAGCCTGGTCGGGATCCTGCTGATGATCGGCGGCGTATTCGGGTTCCTGCCCATCGTCGGCTTCTGGATGCTGCCGCTCGGCGTCGCGTTCATCGCCCTGGACATCCCCTGGACGAGCCATCACATCCACGCCTGGATGGCGCGCCTGGAGCGACGCCTCGGCTGATGCCACTGGCACGCGTCCGGCAGCCGCCCGGTTATATGCTTCTGCGCTATGTTGCTTGGAGATTCTTCTGCCGTTTTGGTAGGTTACGCGCCCCGCGCCTGGCTACGACGGTGCCCGACGTGCCACACACCAAGCCGCCGATACTGCCGTGAACGGCCACCAGCAGAATCCCGCTCATGACTGACCACAGGCTGCGGTCGATGACCGGCAAGGCCGATCCCGGCCCACGCACCGTAGTGCGTTTCGCCGGCGACTCGGGAGACGGGATCCAATTGCTCGGCGGCGAGTTCGCCAAGGCGGTCGCGCTCGAGCACCACGACCTGCTGACCCTGCCGGACTTCCCCGCCGAAATCCGCGCTCCCGCCGGGTCCACGTTCGGCGTGTCCGCCTTCCAGATCCAGTTCGGAGCCGACGGCGTGCTGACCCCGGGCGACGAAGCCGACGTCCTGTTCGCATTCAACCCGGCCGCGCTCAAGACGGACCTGCACACGCTGAAGCCCGGCGGCCTGATCGTGGTCGGCGAGGGCGCATTCTCCGACCGCAACCTGAAACGCGCCGGGTACACGGAGAACCCCCTGGACGACGGTACCCTCGCCGGTTACCGCGTCATGCGGATCGACATGGCGCGCCTCTCCGCGGAGGCGGTGGCCTCGACCGGCGTCGGCACGAAGCAGGCCGGACGCGCGAAAAACCTGTGGGCCCTCGGTCTCTGTTTCTGGCTGTTCGGCGGCTCGCGTCAGCCCACCATCGATTGGCTCCGCGAGAAGTTCGCCGGGCAGCCGGATGTCGTCGCCTCCAATGTCGCCGCGCTCAATGCCGGCCACGCCTACGGCGAGACCATGGAACTCGATGCCGGCGAGGCGGCGCTGGGATCGCGTGGGGAACTGCACCACGGTCTGTTCCGCACGATCACCGGCACCGACGCCATGGGCCTCGGCCTCGCCGCGGTTGCCGCGCTGTCGGGGCTGAAGGTCACCTACTGCTCCTACCCGATCACCCCGGCGTCCGCGCTGCTGCACTTCCTCGCGTCCCTCAAGGGCCGCGGCATCGTGACCTTTCAGGCCGAAGACGAGATTGCCGCCGCCACGGCCGCTATCGGCGCCTCGTACGCCGGCGGCCTGGGGGTGACGACGAGTTCCGGACCGGGCCTGGCTCTCAAGTCCGAGGCGCTCGGACTGGCGGTGGCGGCAGAGCTACCGTTGCTGGCCATCGATGTGCAGCGTGCCGGGCCGTCGACGGGCATGCCGACGAAGGCGGGACAGGCGGACCTGAATCTCGCGTTGTACGGACGACATGGCGAAGCGCCGCTGCCCGTGCTGGCGCCGGCCACCCCGTCCGAGTGCTTCGCCGTCGTCATCGAGGCGGCACGGATCGCCACAACCCACATGACACCGGTGATCGTGCTCTCCGATGCCTACATCGCCAACGCCGCCGAACCCTGGGAACTGCCGGATGTCGACGCACTGCCGACCATCACGCCGACGTTCCACACCGACCCGGCGGGCTTCGAGCCTTTCATGCGCGACCCGGAAACCCTGGCGCGACCGTGGGCGAAACCCGGCACGCCGGGGCTTGCCCACCGCATCGGCGGCATCGAGCGCGCGAGCGGACACGGGGACATCTCCTACGACCCGGACAATCACCAGGAGATGACGGACCTGCGGGCGGAGAAGATCTCCCGGGTGGCCTGGGACGGACTCGACCACGAGATCGACAGCGGCGCGACCGAGGGCGACCTGCTGGTCATCGGCTGGGGCAGCACCTACGGCGCCATCGAGGAAGCCGTCACCCGCCTGACCCGGGAGGGCCTCGCGGTCGGACACCTGCACCTGCGGCAGCTGTCGCCGCTACCCCCCAATCTCGGCGCCATCCTCGCGCGCTTTCGCCAGGTCGCCGTGGCCGAACTCAACAAGGGCCAGCTCGTCCGGCTCATTCGCAGCGAGTTTCTCGTCGACGCACAGAGCATCACCCAAGTGAACGGCCTGCCGTTCAAGGTGTCCGGGCTCGAGGCCACCCTGCGCGACTGCCTCGAGACGCACGCGGCCGGCTTCGGACCCACGTTGCGACCGCTGCGCGGCGGTTCGGGAGGCACGCCATGAACAGGGAGCGGCGCCCAGGCGAGCAGATCATCAAGCTGACACCCAAGGACTTCGAGACCGACCAGGAAGTCCGCTGGTGCCCGGGCTGCGGGGACTACGCCATCCTGAAATCGGTGCGCAAGACGCTGGCCCGGGTCGGGAGACACCCGGACGAGGTGGTGTTCGTCTCCGGGATCGGCTGCGCCGCGCGTTTCCCGTACTACGTCGAGTCGTACGGCTTTCACTCCATCCACGGACGCGCGCCGTCGCTGGCGACCGGCATCAAGCTCGCCAATCCCGAACTCGACGTCTGGGTGGTGGGGGGCGACGGCGACTTCCTCGCCATCGGCGGCAACCACCTGATGCACGTCCTGCGCCGCAACGTGGACCTCAACCTGCTGCTGTTCAACAACGCGATCTACGGACTCACGAAGGGCCAGTTCTCGCCGACATCGCTGCCGGGCACGCGCTCGCCTTCGACGCCCGGGGGCACGTTCGACAGACCGGTCAACGCGACGGCGCTGGCGCTCGCCGCCGGCGGCGGATTCGTATCCCGCACGGCCGACACGCTGCAGGACCACCTGCCCGAGGTACTGCTGCAGGCGCAGGCGTATCGCGGCGCGGCCTTTGTGGAGATCCTGCAAAACTGCATCGTCTACAACGACAACGCCTTCGGGGACCTCGCCCGGAAATCCACCCGCGCCGAAGCCACCGTCATCGTGCGCGACGGCGAGCCGATGGTATTCGGTGCGGCCAACGACAAGGGGCTGGTGTTCGAGCCCGAGCGCGGCACCTTCCGCGTCACCGCCGACGTGGCCGCGGCCACGGTGCACGACGAGACGAACCCCGCACTCGCGAACGCCCTGGCCGGCGTCACGGACCCCGATCTGCCCAAGCCGCTCGGCGTCTTCTACAACGTACCGCGCGCGGACTACGGCAGCGCCCTGCAAGCGCACGTGCCCTATCGACCCATCGACCGCGACGACCTCAAGGAAATACTCCACGCCGGCAGCTGGCGGGCGTAGTACGCCCCGGGACGTATCTCGTAGGTCCGGGTGGGCGACGAGGTGGATCCCGGATAGCGCTCGCGCAACTGCGCGAACCTCAAAGGCAGAAAGACGGCTGTCCAACGCCCTCCAAGCGTTCCTCCTCGAACTCGGCGTACCGGGTCGCCATCGACAGGGCGGCGCGGCGTGCCGCATTGACTCAGGCGGGCTTCGGGGGCTCGGCGGCGCGGTGCCTGCGGAGAGGTGCTTCGGTGGCGCGGCCCGGTTCGGCGCCGCCGGGGCGCTGGCCGCTCTCCAGGTATCCCGCGATCAACTCCGCGAAAGGTGTGATGTCGCCCCGCACGCTCGCGGTCTCGAGAGCGTTCATGTAGGCCTTGCGGTCCTCCACCCGAATGGTCGTCCACGGATAGCCGCCGGATGCCAACATGGCGTTCATCAGGAAGCGCGCGAGGCGGCCGTTGCCGTCGGGATAGGGGTGCACATAGCCGAACAGCCAGTGCCCCGCCACAGCGCGCACGCCAGGGGTCTCCTCCTGCTCCAACAAGCCCGTGAGCGCCTCCATGCCCTCCACCACCACGTCGGCACGCGGGGGCACGTACCGGGAACCGCGCAGATAGACCGGGTGATTCCGGTAATCCGCCAGCACTGCAGCCGGATAGACCCCCGCCGCCACAAACGGCTCGAATAGCTGGAAGTACCAATTGCGGTGTGCCCTCCGAAACAGCTCAGCTGCGTCCACACCGTGCAGGATCTTTCCCACGGCACGGCGTACCGCCTGGTACGCCTGCCAGTAGCCCCGCGCTGCAAGCGCATCGCGCTGTTGCCGATCCTCGGCGCCGCCTTCCGGGGCCCACGCAACCCCCTGCACACGTTCGATCAGTTCGGGCGTGACGCGGTATCCCTCGATCGACAACGAATGGTAGGCATCCTCGCCATAAGCGCTGTCGGTGTCCTCGAGGTAGCGCGCCCGCCCGCTGTCATCGGTTGGCAGACCCGGTGCCCGTGGCAGGGCCGTCAGGATAGGCTCCCGGGCAAGCTCCCACAGCGCCTGCAGGCGAAACGTCAACGGAGACGTGGAGCGCTGCCTGGTGGTGGCGCTCCACGTCTCCGTTGGCTCGGGGAGAAACGGATTGGTCTCCCGGTACCTGTACCCGGTGCCCAACATCGCATTCCGCACTCCATCGGCGATGTCCTGCCGGCCGACATGGCGAAAGGCCCCTGCTAACCTGCCTGCCACCTTGGAGTGGCCCCCGGAAAGTAGCCTGCCAGCCACCCCACCCACGTCCGCGACGCCGGCGAGCACCGTGCGCGCATCCAGGGGATGGTCCCGGTAGAAGGATTCAGGGACGCGCAAGAGGGCAGCCTCGGTCGTGTAAAGGCGCACCCCCTCTCGTTCGCAGGTGTCTTCCCGAGGTGGCATGCGTTCGACCTTGAGGTCGAACAGGGATGTCCCGAACGGCAACGCGATCAGGTTGTTCCCCCCGCCGGTAGAGTGCACGATGACTTGCTGCGGCACGGTCGCATTTTCCGCGTGCCGCAACAGCGAGAGTTCCGGTGACAAGTGCCAATGCTCACCGAAACGGTGTGTGGAATACCGTGTGCAGAACTCCCAGAACGACGCGTACCAAGGATTCGTGTCGTGCCCCACGGAGCCGGGATTGGACAACATCAACCACCCACGAATGACCGGCAGCAGATAGCCGCTGCGCAGGAGGTGCTCGCGATCCTCGCGGGGGAATTCGGCGCTACGGAAGATGCGCCGCGCCGCGCCTTGGCGCTCAAGCAGGACACTCAGTGAGCGGGCCAGCTTTTCGTGCGGCTTGACCATCAGCTTCACCTCCAGACCCAAGCTAGCACGCCCCTAGTTCAAGTACAAGGTGCGCTCCATACGCAAGTATCAGGTGTGCTCCACGCGCACGTACGAAGTGTGTGCCGGGACCAAGTATCAGGTGGGGCTTGAGCGCTCTGCCGCGCGCATGCGAGATGCGCGGCTCAAGCCCGGCGACCTTGCACCGGCATTTTGCGCCCCGACTGGCCGGGAGTCGCTCCAGTTCGCCGTGCTCTCAGGACCTCACATCCCGCGCCGCGGCCAGTTCGCCGAAGTCGGTTCCGAGGCGGCGGTCGGCGAAACGGAACGCGCGGACAACCTCCGGTGCGGCCGAAGGACCCGGCACGACTCGCTCCGGGCGAACCGAGAAGCGCAGGAAGCCGCCGACCGCCCCCGGCCCAAACTGGAACGTCGCATCGGGCTCTTCCCCGGTACGGGCTTCGCGGTATTCGTTGCCGGCGCGCACGACATCGAGCGTGTCGCTCGCGGTGAACTCCGTGGGCGTAACAGCCAGCCGCCGCAGGTGCGGTGCGCGTCCGAGGACTCGACCACGGCACGTTCCAGGAACTCCGGGCGGTACTCGAGCGGTTCGCCGGCCACAATCGCGAGAGACAAAACCGTCAGTGGCAGACCGGCAAAGGCCCGCCGACAACGGCTTGAACCCGGCCCCCGGCCGCGGATTCATCTCGGTCGGCCGAAACCCGTCTTCGGCGAGGATCCCGTCGACGCCGAACGGTCCCCGATAGTCGACCGTCTGGCGTAGCGCCGACCCCACGCGATAGGCGAAGTCGCGCATGGCAGTGCGATCCGCCAGGCTCGGGTCGAACGCCGTCGCGCACCCGGCGTAGAGCAATCGGTCACCGGTCAGCGGCCGCAACACGACCATTTCGACGGGGCGGAACACGGCAACCGTGTCCGGAAAAACCACCCCGTGAATGCTCGCCGGAATGCCTTCGAGGAACGGCATGACCCGGACACGGTCGGCGATCCGCGACAACGATGCGAAGGACTCGCGGCCGTCGTCGCCGGATCGAACCCAGCGCAGTCCCAGGCCGCCTCCGTTGAGACCTTCCCGTGCATCGGCTGCCCACACGGTGCCGCTGCCCCGGTCCAGGACCGATGCTGACGCCTTGAGTGCGCCGTGGTCCGCGGGGACGACCCGAGACGGTGCCCGCGCGACGCCTACGATGTCCCAGAACGCGTCGATCCAGACCTTGTCTTCGAGCCTGGCCCAAGCTGCTTGCCGGGCCCCATAGGGCTTGCGGCCCGCGATCGAGAGGTGTCTGGCCAAGGGGCTCGCGAAAATGAATCGTGCGGTTCGGGCCGGGTCCCAGGCCTCGACTGCCCTTTGCACGTCGGTGGGCAGGTTCTCGAGAGCCCGGTGCAGGTTGCGGTGCTCGGTGAGGATGTCGCCGCCTCGAATACCCAGCACACGCAACTCCGCCTCGTCCGGCGTAGGAACGGTGCCTGTCCCTGCGTTGCCCGCGATCAGGAACGGGCGGTCCGCGCCGAGCGCGAGCAGGTGCCGGGCGAGACCGCCCAAGCCGACCGCGACCGGTCCGCCGACGATGAACTTCCGGCCCTCGAAGACGGGACGCAGCAGTTCCCGGTAGTAGGCATTTGCCTCTTCGACCAGGGGCGACGTGGTGTCGTTCACGATTGGACTCCTCGTGGGACTTCCGCACCGGAGGAGTCGACGTCGGACCGCTTCTCCGTGAGCGGAGAGGTCCGTCTGTTGGTAGCGTTAGGGGATCGGGTGTGAACCGCCAGGACGAACCGCGCCGCAGGCACCGCACATCAGTGCGGCACACCAAATCACGATCTGATAATGGTGGGCTCGATTCATGGGAGGCGCACCCTACCGGCGCTGGCGGTAGCGGTCAAGGGCGAACCGGCTCACCAGTTCTGGCACTGCGTAGCGGGCGAGTCGTGGAGCGACCTGCCGGATGGCGAGCTCCTCGAACTCCGCCATGAACTCGCCGCCGCCGTCGACCTGGATGGAGCGCAGCGGGAAAGGCAGCGTGTCGATGAGTTCGAGGCCCCCTAGGGCGGGGGCACCACATTTCCATCACTTCGCCACTTTAGAACCGAATGATCCCGACCGGCTTTAGTGGTGGTCGGGGCGGCCGGATTTGAACCGGCGACCACCACACCCCCAGTGTGGTGCGCTACCAGGCTGCGCTACGCCCCGAGTGCCGGGCATTCTACGCCGCGAACCACACCCACGCGAGCTTGCGGCGATGTGCGATGGCATGACTGCCGCGCCGCGTCCCCGGCCCGGAACCGGCCCGACGACGGATCCCGCATCGGCGGGACCGGGACAGTAGACTTAGTCATTGACTTAGTCTAATCTTCCCTTTGCCATGCACCAAGCCAGTGTCCACGAAGCCAAGACCCATCTCTCCCGTCTGCTGAGGCAGGCCTGCGCCGGCGAGGAGGTCATCATCACGCGTTCCGGGAGGCCGGTGGCGCGTCTCGTCCCCATCGAAGAGAAGCGACCCGTCTTC
The DNA here is from genome assembly GCA_965248075.1 of Candidatus Azotimanducaceae bacterium. Classification (GTDB taxonomy): domain Bacteria; phylum Pseudomonadota; class Gammaproteobacteria; order Pseudomonadales; family Azotimanducaceae; genus VXNE01. Next base: position 1,200,744 of record CBDFIL010000003.1, read on the forward strand.
GGTATCGACGAAGGCCGTTTCACCGTTCCCGAAGACTTCGACGCACCGCTCGACGAGGCGCTGCTGCGCGCATTCGAAGGCCGCGAATGAGGGACCGGGACCTGCGTCTCACCGGGTTCCGCTCCGCGACCTGAATGCACGACCGTCGTTTTCTGATCGACACGCATTGCTGGCTGTGGCTTCAGGCAGAGCCTGACCGTTTCAGCGCCGGGATGCTGCAGAGCCTCGCCGATCCGGAATCGGAGAGGTACCTGTCTGCGGCCAGCGCCTGGGAGATTGCGATCAAGCATGCGCTCGGCAAACTACCGCTCCCCCAACCCCCTGCTGTCTACGTCCCGGACCGCATGCGCGTGAGCGGGGTCGTCGCCCTGCCCGTGACCCAGGCCCATGCACTCGCGGTGTCGGAACTGCCGCTGCATCACCGCGACCCATTCGATCGCATGCTCGTCGCTCAGGCCCAACACGAAGGTTTGACCCTCGTCACGGCGGACAGCGCATTCGCGGCCTACCAGATGCGCTCGATCCATCCACGTGAGACGTAGCGCGAACTTCGTTCGCGTTGGGAGTTCGCTGGCGCGAAACTCCCGAATTCGCTTCGATGGCGGCGGAGGGGCTACCTCAGGGTGGCCAGGTAACTCCTGAACAGACCCGGATGGACGGCCTGCAGGGCGGCGCGCAGTTCGATGATCCGGTCGTGCGGGCCGCCACCGCTCGTCTGCAACTCCCGCACGAGGTTGAACGCCCGTGCCGGGCCGTCCGCCGGCGCCTGAGGCGGGAGCACACGAGCGAGGCCAGCTTCCCGAACCAGCATCCAGGCCGGGAACCACTCGGAGGACAGGTCGCGGTCGAGTTCCTCGGCGTCCACGGCCTCTCGCCACGCCTGCGCTACGCCCCTGTCGGGGAAGTCCGGAGCGACCACCAGGTCGGCAAACTCTCCCCGCGCAAGCCGACATATCGCAAACCAGTGCGCGACGGCCGCGATGCGGTTGCGCAGCTGACACTCGGCCTCGGCGAGCCTTGCGAGCAGGACCGGTTGCGTGGCGTACGACGGCACGGCCAGGACCGACCGTTTCACGGCTTCCCAGTCGAGACAGTGCCGTAACGCCCAACTCGGGTGGCGCTCTGGACGCGCCGCATCGAAATTCGTAGCGTCGAAGGCGTCCGCCACCTCCCGCCACAGCGGGATCAGGAAGGCCCGGCCCGTGCGACCCAACAGCGCCGAGGCCGCCGGCAGCCACTCCCTCTCGATCCGTCCCAGCCTCTCCGACGCCCCCGCGACCCCGTGCACCGCCGACGCTTCCAGGGCCGCGATCAGAACGGCCGCATACGCCGCGACCCGGTCGTTCGGATCGAGGTCGACGATGCGTTGCCGTTGACGTCTCGCCTCCGGTACATCCCGTGCCGTCAACGCGTCGCAGAGGTCATTGACCACGACCGTCCGCGCGCTGTCCTCGAAGAGATCCAGTTGCCGCCGTTCCCGAACCGGCCGATACAGGGTGCAGAGCATCCTGTCCAGCTCGCCGTCGTCGGATGCGGTCAGAGGGACGCCGGCGCGCTCCCCCTCTCCGTGCCGCGTCACGGCATCGGCAGCGAGACCAAGCGCCGTGGCGAACTCGTCCGCATCCTCCAGCATCGCCCGCACCTCACCGACGTTCTCGAACGCGCCGTCGAGCCTGGCCCGGGCGCCCGAGCGCCAGGCCCGACTGTCCTCCTCGGCAAGCCGATTCGTCCCGATCAGCAGTTCCAGGGGGTCGTAGGCCCCGTGCTCCAGCAACAGACGGTAGACAAGGCCTCGCACCCGCATGGATTCGGACATCCCCAGTCGTCCCGCGCTCAATACGCCTGCGCCGGCAACCACGTCACGAGCGCTTCCCAATTGAAGATCAGCGCCAGGCCCAGCAGCTGCAGGATGATGAACGGGACGACGCCCCGGTAGATGATCGGGGCGTCGATGTCCGGCGGCGCAACACCCTTCAGATAGAAGATGGCGAAGCCGACCGGGGGCGTCAGGAAACTCGTCTGCAGGCAGACCGCGAACAGCACGGTGAACCACACCGGATCGAAACCCAGTTGCACGACGACCGGAGACACCAACGGCAGGATGATGAGCGTCAGCTCGATCCAGTCGAGGAAGAAACCGAGGATGAACGTGACGAGCAGGATCGTGATCACGATGCCCGTCGGTCCGAAGGGCAGGTCGAGCAGCATCCCCTCGATCAACTCGTCCCCGCCGAGCCCCCGCAGCACCAGCGAGTAGACGGTGGCGCCGATGAGGATGCCGAAGATGAACGCCGTGGTGCGCGTCGTTTCGCGTATCACCTCGGTGAGCACTCGGCGGTCGAGGGACCTGTTCATCCATGCCAGCCCAAGCGCCCCGGCCGCGCCGACGCCGGCCGCCTCCGTCGGCGTCGCGAAACCGAAGAAGATGCTGCCGAGGACGATTACGATCAGCCCCGCCGGCGGCAGGATCGCCACGGCCAGATCGCCGAGCGCGGCCAGGTCGATCGGCGCCCCTGCCGGGGCCCGGGGCGCGCCCTCGGGTCGAACGATGCCGTATCCGAAGAGGTACAGGACATAGAGGCTGGAGAGCAGCAGTCCCGGGAACAGCGCGCCGAGGAACAGGTCGCCCACCGGCATCGCCATGCGATCCGCCATCAGCACCAGCATGATGCTCGGCGGGATCAGGATGCCGAGCGTCCCCACCGCGCAGACCGTCCCGGCTGCCAGCGATCGGTCGTACCCCTGGCGCAGCATCACGGGTAGCCCGAGCAGCGCCAGCAACACCACCGATGCGCCGATGATGCCGGTCGTCGCCGCCAGCAGAACCCCGATCAGCGTGATGCTGACGGCCAGTCCGCCCCCCGCCCGGCCGAAGAGCCGCGCGAAGCTCGTCATCAGCCGATTCGCGATGCCGGAACGGTCGAGCATCAGGCCCATGAACACGAACATGGGCAGGGCCACCATGACCCAGTTCTCCATGACGTTCCAGATGCGCTCGACCCCGATCGAGGCGTAGGCCCAGTCCACGCCGATGGGGATGCCGAAATCGACCTCCAGGACGATCGCGAGCGCCGTGAACAGAATCGCCAGTCCTGCCAGGATCCAGGCGATGGGAAAGCCCGTGAAGACGAGACCGATGAAGGCCGCGAACATGATCAGGGCGAGGATTTCGTTGGCCGGCATCATGGTTCCGTGGGGCGTCGCGGCACGTTAGCGAGCGCCGCCGAGGAACAGGAACTTCCACAGCCGCGTCAGCCGGGACGTCGCCGCGAGGCCGACCAGGGCAAACCCGACCACGAGGACCGACTTGATCGCCCACCGGAACGGCAGTCCCCCGGGGGAACTCGAGACTTCTCCCGTGACGAAGCTGTTCGCGACGAACCGCGCGCCGTAGAGCACCATCAAGGCCACGAAGGGAAGTACGAAGAGCAGGATCCCGTACAGGTCGATCCAGGCCTGCGTCGTCGGGCGCAAGCGCTCGTGCAGCACGTCCACACGCACGTGTGCGTCCGCCTGCAGCGCATACGCAAGGCCCAGCATGAAGCCGACGGAGTAGAGGTGCCACTGGATCTCCTCGAACTCGATCCGTCCCTGCGAGAGCGCATAGCGCAGCACCACGTTGCAGACGATGACCGCCAGCAACACGATCCACAGCCACGATACCGCGTGGCCGATAGCCACCAGGAGCGGATCGACGACGCGCGAGAACGGCGTCTCGGGAAGTGTCAGGGCGGCCAATCAGAAGTCCCGCGGCAGGTAGGCGAACCGCTTCCACAACGCGTATTCGTCGCGGAAAGCCTGTTGCGACGCGAGAATCGCGCGAAAGTCCTCGTCGCGGGCGGCTTCCTCCGCCATCACGGCGTCCGTCACGCGTTTCAGTTCACGCAGGATCGGCAGAGGCAGGCGGATGGCGGTCACGCCCTTGTCGGGAAACCCCGCCAGCACGCTGCCCTGCCGTTGCTCCGCCTTGGCCAGGTTACGCGTGACCCCGGCCGTGCAGGCGGTGTCGATGACGGCGCGCTCGGACTCCGAGAGGCCCTTCCAGATGTCCGCGTTCACGACCAGGTGCGTGGCCGTGGCGGGCTGATGCCAGCCCGGGTAGTAGTTCAGCTTGGCGACGCGGTCGAAACCGAGGGCCTGGTCCACGTTCGGCAACGCGAACTCCGTCGCGTCGATGGCGCCCTTCTCGAGTGCCTGGAAGATCTCGCCGCCGGGCAGCATCGTCACGGACGCCCCGAGTCGTTCGACCACCCTGCCGCCCAGCCCCGCGAAACGGATCTTCAGGCCCTCCAGGTCGCTCAGCGCATCGATGGGCTTACGGAACCACCCGGCCGTTTCGGGCCCGATCAGGCCGCAGAGCACCACATGGACACCGTGTTTCGCATAAAGCGCCTCGCCGAGTTCGCGACCGCCAGCCTCGTACCACCACGCGGTGAACTCCCAGGGCTCCATGCCGAACGGCACTGCGCCGAGGAGCGGCGACGCCGGGATCTTCCCCTGGTCGTAACCGACCCAGGTATAGCCCGCCGGCACCTTGCCCTCCCGGACGGCGTCGACGATATTGAAGGCCGGCACGATCTCGCCCGGCTCGTAGGGCGCGAGCAGCATCGCGCCCTCGGACACGCGCTCGATGGCGTCCACCACCCACAACACGTTGTCGCCGAGCACTTCGAGGTTGGTCGAGAACGCGACCGGTACGCGCCAGCGCGTCGTGACGGCCGCGTCACCCGTCCGCGCACCTGCCGCACCTGGCGCGGCGCCGCCCGCGCCGGGCGGACGGACGGCCAGCGTCGCGAGCATGCCCGTCAGGAAGGCGACGATCACCGCGACGAGAGCGGTCCTGTTGGTCATGCCCATGCCCCCACAAACCGGTGCCGACGGGTCCAAGCCTATTATTCCCTTCCTTGGGGCGAAAAGTCGTCCCGCCTTGCCGTGGCCTGCCAGAACCGGCAGAACACCGCGGAACGAGTCTTCTTTGGTAGCGCCGCCAAACTCCTCGCTTGCGCTCGGGGTCTGGCCCCAGCCCCCACTCCCTATGGCCTTGCGTCGTAAAACGTCACTACCGTTTCGTTCTACGGCGCAAGCCCCTAACATGTATTTGCGGCGTTTCGCCGTCGACGTTGCGGGAGCAACTCCCCGCGGCCTTCCGGAAGTCCCTCCGCGCGGACCGCCCGCTGCACATCTCGAGGAACGTGCCCATGTCCAGCAGACGCACATTCGTGCAGCAGGTGCCGTCGGCGTGGCAGCCATCGCTGCGCCCGCGGTCCACACCGAGCCCCGGACCGCCATCCGGTGGCGTCTCCAGACGTATGCCGCGCCCGCCCTGGCCGCGCACGTCATCGAACCGTCCATCGAGTCGTTCAACAGGGCGGCGAACGGCGCCATGGAGATCGCGCTGCACTACGCGGACGATCTCGTCCCCACGGGCGAGCTGTTCGGAGCGCTGCAGCGCGGCACGGTGGACGCGGTGCCGGCGGACGACGAATCGATCGGGTCGCCGGTCGACGTGGCGGTGTTCGGCGGTTACTTCCCGTTCGCGACCCGATACAGCCTCGACGTGCCCGCGCTGTTCCATGGCTGGGGGCTGATCGAGATCCGGGCGGAAGCGTACGATCCGGTCGAAGGAGCGACGTGGCTCGGTGCCGGCGCCTGGGACCCCTGTCACCTCACAACGGTCGAACCGGTGCGGGAAGTCGAAGACCTGCAGGGACTGCGACTGTTTACGTTCCCGATGGCCGGTCGTTTCCTGTCCCGCTTCGGCGTCGTGCCGGTGGAGCTTCCCTGGGCCGAGGCCGCAACGGCCGTACAGAGCGGCAAGCTCGACGGAATCGCCTGGTCCGGCATCACCGAGGATTACACCGTCGGATGGGCCGACGTCACGCGCTACTTCCTCACCAACAGCATCTCCGGCGCATGGTGCGGCTCCTACTTCGCCAACTCCGAGCGCTGGGCGGCCCTGCCCGAGCACCTGAGAGAACTCTTCCGCCTCTGCATGGACAGCTCGCACTACCGGCGCCAGCACTGGTACTGGGATGGCGAGGCGAGGCTCCGCGCCAGCGGGAGCAAGCTGACACTGACTTCGATCCCCGACGCACAGTGGGCGACGGTCGCGGCGGAGGCCAGCCGATTCCGGGAGGAGGTCGCCGCCGCGGCTCCGCGCACCGCGCGGGTGGTGCGGATACTGCGGGACTACAACGCCGCCATGGGCCGGGCGGGGAGGCCTTGCCGGTACACCTGAGCGCGCGCCGCTCCGCCTTGAGGCGAGCCCGCCAGCGGCCGTCTGCCGGCCCCGTTCCGTGGTAGTTTTGACCGACTGGACCGGGAAAGAGGTCAGGAAGATGAACTCGCAGGAGATTCACGCACGACTACCGCATCCCGTCATCGATTCGGACGCGCACTGGCTCGAGTTCGGGCCGATGATGAAGGAACGCATCGCGAAGATCGCGGGGCGCCAGGTCGCGGACTGCTTCGACGGCCTCAACGAACTCGTCGGCCGGGCACAGCGCCTCGGTCCGGAGGGCCGTCGGCACCACCGCGTGGCCCACTCCGGCTTCTGGCAACTTCCCATGGCCAATACGCGGGACCGCGCCACGGCCATGATGCCGAAGCTGCTCTACGAGCGCCTGGACGAATTCGGCCTCGACTTCTGCGTGATGTATCCCACCGGGGCAGCGGCCGTCACCAACGACCCGGAGCTGCAGCGCAAGGCCATGCGCGCGTTCAACACGTTCGCCGCAGAGTATTTCGCGGACTACTCCGACCGCCTGACACCGGTCGCCGTGATACCGACGGGCACGCCGGACGACGCCATCGAGGAGCTCGAATACGTCACCGGAACCCTCGGCCTGAAAGCGGCCCTGTTCGGCGGCATGATCCCCCGTCCCACCCCCTCCGCAGCCGACGGCGACGAGGGCGCCGTCAGGCTCGGCTACTGGTACGACGTGCTGGGCCTCGACAGTGCCTACGACTACGACCCGCTGTGGCAGAAGTGCGTGGAACTCGGCATTTCGCCCACCTTCCACGCAACCGGTCGCGGCTACGCGTTGCGCCGGTCGCCGTCCAACTTCACCTACAACCACATCGGGCACTTTGCCTCCACGGCGGAGGCGATCTGCAAGGCGATGTTCCTCGGCGGCGTGTCGCGCCGTTTCCCGTCGCTCACCATGGCCTTCCTGGAAGGCGGCGTCAGCTACGCGTGCCAGCTCTACGCGGACCTCATCGGCCACTGGAGCATCCGCAACCCGCAAGCACTGGCAGTCGTCGACCCCGCCAACCTGGATCACGAGGGCCTGATGGACCTCGCCCGCGAGTACGGACCGGAGGACATGGCGCGGCTGATGGTCGATCGCGACGCGGCGCTCTACGCCGCCATGGACCCCGAAACCTCGGTCGACACCGGCGGAGAGGCGAACCTGGACGACTTCGCCGCATGCGGGATCGAACGCGTCGAGGACTTCAGGAAGCTGTTCGGCAACTTCTACTTCGGCTGCGAGGCGGACGACCGGATGAACGTCTGGGCGTTCAACGACCGCGTCAACCCGCTCGGTACGCGCATCAACGCGCTGTTCAGCTCGGACATCGGCCACTTCGACGTCCCGGACATGGCCGAGGTACTCGAGGAAGCCCATGAACTGGTCGAGGACGAACTGATGACGCCGGAGGACTTTCGTACCTTCACGTTCACGAACCCGACCCACTTCTGGACGAGCGGCAACCCGGACTTCTTCAAGGGTACGGCGGTCGAAGCACAGGTAGAGGCGCTACTCGGCGAAGCGGACCTCGCGGCAGGGGGCTGAGTTCGGCACGGGCCCAGGCTGAAGCCGGGGACATCCAACAGCGCCAACGACGCCGCCGCAGCTCAGCTTCGCAACGCCCGCAGCACCTCCTCGAGCTCGGCGATCGTCTGGCGAATGACGAGCCTCGAGCGAGTCTGGTCCTGTTTCGCATCGCCGCCGGTCAACCGTTGGCGGGCACCTCCGATCGTGAACCCCTGATCATAGAGCAACGCGCGGATCTGCCGGATCACGATGACGTCCTGACGCTGGTAGTAGCGGCGGTTGCCCCGACGCTTGTCCGGGTGGAGTTGCTCGAACTCGCCTTCCCAGTAGCGCAGCACATGCGGCTTGACGTCGCACAGATCGCTGACCTCACCGATGGTGAAGTACCGCTTCCCGGGGATCGGCGGCAGTTCCCTACTCTCGGGCTCCAGCATGGGCTTCCACTCGCGCCTTCAGCTTCTGCCCGGGGCGGAACGTCACCACGCGGCGCGCGGTGATGGGAATGTCCTCGCCGGTCTTCGGGTTGCGCCCGGGGCGTTCGCGCTTGTCGCGCAGATCGAAATTGCCGAACCCGGAGAGCTTCACCTGCTCGTTGCGCGCGAGCGAAGCCCGAATCTCCTCGAAGAAGGACTCCACGATCTCCTTGGCCTCGCGCTTGTTGAGCCCGAGCTCCTCGAAGAGGTAGTCCGCCATGCGCGCCTTGGTCAGGGTCTCGGGTCTCGCCGCAAGCTCGGGCGCCCCCGAGGCGTCCCCTTCGCTACGGGCCATGGTCAGCGCAAGCGAGCGCCGAAATCGGTCTTCAGACATTGCAGCGTCGTATCTATGTAGCGACTGATGTCTTCTTCCGCAAGCGTGCGCGATGGATCCCGCAAGGTCAACCCTAACCCTAGGCTTTTTTCATTAGAATCAACGCCTTTTCCCTGGTAGACATCAAAAAGCGTGAACTCGCTCAAGATGTGCCCGAGCACGCCCCGCACCGCGGCCTCCAGCGCCGCCGCGGTCACCGCCCGATCCACCACCACCGCGAGATCGCGGCGCACGCGCGGATACCGGGCAACGCCCCCATGTCGGCGTTCCCGTTCCACGAGCAGAGCCTCGGCGTCGAACTCGAAGGCGAAGACGGGGACATCGAGATCGAGCGCGTTCTCCACCTCCGGATGCAGGCGGCCGAACCGCCCGACGTAGCGCTCCTCGATCGACACCGTTGCCGATTGTCCCGGATGCAACACGGGGTCGCGGGCCCGCTCGACCCGATACGGCTGTCCGCCTGTCTCCAGCAGCTGTTCGACATCGCCCTTCAGGTCGTGGAAGTCCATCGGTTCCGATGGGCCGGCCCACGACTCCGGCAAGCGTGTGCCACAGGCCACGCCGCCGATGCGCACGACCATCGATCGCTCCGGTTCGCCGCCCAGGGCATTCGGAAAACACTGTCCCAACTCGAAGAGCCGGACACGGGACTGCTGGCGGGCCAGGTTCACGCGTAGCGCGTTCACGAGACCAGGGAGCAGGTTCGTGCGCATGACCGACTGATCGAGCGACATCGGGTTGGCGATCCGCACCGGCGCTGCACCCGGTGCCAGCAGTTCCGACACGGCCGGTTCCACGAAGCTATAGGTGATGGCTTCGCGATACCCGACCGCCGCCAGCGTGTCGGCGAGGCGGGCGGGGCGCGTCCGGCCACGGGGAATCCTTCGTAGCGGCAACGCGGCGGACGGGCCGTCTCCCTCACTTCTGCGGTCCTCGCGCCGGCCGATCCGGTTGTAGCCGTACACCCGACAAACCTCTTCGACTAGATCCTCCTCGATGGCGATGTCGAAGCGATGACTTGGCGGCGTGATCCGCCACTCCGGACCGTCGTTCCCGGCCGCCCTGCGCGGCGCGAACTCGAGCCGCTCGAAGATCCGACCGACCTCCTCCTCGGGGACCGCCTCGCCCACCAGACGGTCGAGCCGGCGCTGCCGCAACCGTACCCGAGCCGGCGCCGGCACGTGCGCCGCACTTTCCGTAGTCACGACCGGCCCGGGCTCACCGCCCGCCACATCGATCAGAAGCCGGATGGCCCGCTCCATGGCGGCTTCCTGCAACGTGTAGTCGACGCCCCGTTCGTACCGCTGTGACGCATCGGTCTGAATGCCATACCGGCGCCCGGTCCCGAGGATGGCGGGCGGCGCAAAAAAGGCGCACTCCATGAAGATGTTCCGGGTGTCGAGCCCGACGGCCGACTCGGCCCCGCCCATCACGCCGGCCATGCCGACGGGACCCCCCGCGTCCGCGATGACGAGCGTCTCCGTATCGAGGGTCGCTTCCCGCCCGTCGAGCAGCCTGAGCGTTTCGTCCGCGTGCGCCCAGCGCACGACGATGCGCGCGTCGAGCCGGTCGAGATCGAAGGCATGCATCGGCTGTCCGAGTTCGAGCAGCACGTAGTTCGTGACATCGACCACCGGATCGATGGAGCGCAAGCCGGAACGGCGTAGGCGTTCGGTCATCCACAACGGGGTCGGGCGTCGGACGTCCACGTTGCGAACGACTCTCCCGAGATAGCGGGGGCAGCCGTCGCCCGCTTCGATCGTGACCGGGACCGTGTCCCCGATCGTCGGCGCGACCGGAGGGCAGTCCGGAGCACGGACCGCCATGTCGTTCAGCACGCCGACCTCGCGGGCGATGCCCCGCAGGGACAGGCAATCGCCACGATTCGGGGTCAGGCCCACTTCGATGCATCGATCGTCGAGAGCCAGGGCCTCACGCAGGTTCTCGCCGACCCGGAGCGTATCCGGCAACTCGAGCAGACCGCTTGCATCGTCGCCGAGGCCGAGTTCCGCGGCCGAACACAGCATCCCGTGCGACACGACGCCGCGCAGCTCGCGGGCATCGACCGCAAGCTCCGGCAGCACTGCGCCCACGCGCGCGAACGGCGCCCTGAGTCCGACGCGTACGTTCGGGGCGGCGCAGACCACTTCGCGCTCCCCCGTGCCGTCGAGCACCGTGCAGATCGAGAGATGGTGCGCGTCCGGATGCGGCGTGGCGTCCCGCACCTCTCCCACGACCACGCCCTCGAACGCCGGGCATGCCGAGGCGATGCCATCGACCTCGAGGCCCGCGTTGGTCAACTGTTCGCAGAGCGTGCGGGTGTCCACACCGGGATCGACCCACGCGCGCAGCCAGCGCTCGCTGAATCTCACGGCATCCTCACCAGCATCCTCACCAGCATCCTCACCAGCATCCTCACCAGCATCCTCACCAGCATCCTCACCAGCATCCTGACCAGCTTCCTCCGCAGCATTTCCGGCGCCTCAACCGAACTGCGCCAGGAACCTCTGGTCGTTGTCGAAGAACAGGCGCAGGTCGTCCACGCCGAAATAGAGCGAGGCCAGGCGATCCGCGCCAAAGCCGAAGGCGAATCCGGTGTACCGCTCGGCATCGATACCGGACATCGCCAGGACGTTCGGATGCACCATTCCACAGCCCATGACTTCGAGCCAGCCCGAATCGCCGCACACCCGACATCCCGAGCCCTCGCAGTGTACGCACTGCGCGTCGACCTCCGCGGACGGCTCGGTGAAAGGGAAGTAGGAGGGCCGAAAGCGAACGTCCATCTCCCGGTCGTAGAACCGGTGCACGAAACCCACGACCGCGTCCTTCAGATCCCTGAAGCTGATCCCCGCGTCGATGACGAGACCCTCGACCTGGTGAAACATCGGGGTGTGGGTGAGATCGGAATCCCGTCGGTAGACGCGCCCGGGACAGATGATGCGGATCGGTGGCGGCATGCGTTCCATCACGCGCACCTGCACGGGCGAGGTATGTGTGCGCAGCACATGGCCGTCTTCGAGGTAGAACGTATCCCACATCGCGCGCGCGGGATGGTTGGCCGGCAGGTTGAGGGCTTCGAAGTTGTGGTAGTCGTCTTCGATTTCGGGCCCGGTGACGACCTCGTAGCCGGCGCCGACAAAGATGTCCTCGATGCGGCGCAGGGTCTGCGTGACCGGATGCAGGCTGCCGGCCGTCTGCCGACGCCCGGGCAACGTGACGTCGAGTGCGTCCTCGTCAAGCACGCGCGCCAACTGTTCGCGCGCGAGCACCGCGTCCCGCGCCTCGATGGCGAGGGCCACCACCCGCTTCGTCTCGTTGATGCGCGCACCGGCCGCGGGGCGCTCTTCCGGGTCGAGCTTGCCGACGGACTTCAGAAGCGTGGTCAGCGCGCCACGGCGGCCGAGGAACCGGACCCGGATCGCGTCCAGGGCCCGCGCCCCGTCCGCGGCGGCCACGGCTGCCAGCGCCTCGGTCCTGATGTCATCGACATCCATCGTCGTATCCCAGTCAGGGCGCGTCCCGGTCGGGGCGCATCCCCTGCCGGGGACGCGTTCGAGTTGGCTGGCTACGCGGCCAGGGCGGCCTTGGCCTTGCTTGCCAACGTGCCGAAGGCTTCCTTCTCGTGTAGTGCGAGATCCGCAAGCACCTTGCGGTCCATCTCGACATCGGCCTTCTTGAGGCCCGCGATGAGTCGACTGTAGGACAGGCCATGCTCACGCGCCTCGGCGTTGATCCGCACGATCCACAGCGCGCGGAAGTGGCGCTTCTTCTGGCGGCGGTCTCGATAGGCGTACTGGCCCGCCTTGATGACGGCCTGTTTCGCGACCCGAAAGCTGCGGCTACGTTGACCGTAGTAGCCCTTTGCAGCCTTCAGGACCTTCTTGCGTCGCGCCCGGGCGACGCCGCCGCGCTTCACTCTCGTCATGAGCCGAACTCCCGATTCTCGGTGTGCTGGCGCACTAGCGCGCCTTGCCGGGCAGCATGCGTTTCACCGCGGCTGCGTCTGCGCCGGAAACCGCCGCGAAGCCGCGCAACTGACGTTTACGTTTCGGCGTCTTCTTCGTCAGGATGTGGTTCTTGTACGCACGGCGGTGCTTGAAACCCTCCGACGTACGCCGGAAGCGCTTTGCCGCGCCGCGGTGCGTCTTGAGCTTGGGCATCCCAAGTTGCTCCTGTGTATTCTCCGGGGTTATCCCGGCGTCATGTCGTGGTACTCCGGGGCTTTGGAAATACCCCTCGAGCGCCTGTCAACCTATCCGCGCGCCGATCCGTCGCTCGGACAACCGAACGGCTTCGCAGCCTCCGCGGGAGTGTCTCGTCGGGTCACGATTCCCGCGTTCGCGAGTCCGACCCAACCGGTGCATCCCCGGCCCCCGCAGCACGATCACCGCGCGCTGGCGGCTTCCCTAGTTCTTCCGCCTGTTGCGAGGCGACAGAACCATCGTCATCTGGCGGCCCTCGAACTTGGGGGCGATCTCCACCGCACCATAGGCCTCGAGGTCGTTTTCGATGCGCTTCAGCAGCTTCGTGCCAAGTTCAGGATGGACCATTTCCCGGCCCCGGAAGCGCAAGCTCACTTTCGCCTTGTCGCCGTCGGCGAGGAACCGGACGAGGTTGCGCAGTTTCACCTGGTAGTCGCCCTCCTCGGTGCCGGGACGGAACTTCATCTCCTTGACCTGGATCTGCTTCTGCTTCTTCCTTTGCGCCGTCTTGGCCTTCTTCAAGTCGAAGAGGTGCTTGCCGTAATCCATCACCTTGACCACCGGCGGCTCGGCATCGGGGGCGATCAGCACGAGGTCCAGTCCCTCTCTCTTCGCCTCGCCCAGGGCGTCTTCCCGGGCAACGATGCCAACCTGCCCGCCATCCGCACCGACGAGACGCACCTCATGGGCGCGAATGTCCTCGTTCAGTACAGCACGCGGCGGCTGCGCCTTCCCTCCTGATCTCTTGATAGGCATTTCTCCATGCAAACTGCCGGGCACGTCCCCGCGAGGGACGCAGTCCGTACTGTCGGAAGCGGCGATTTTACTGCCGCAGCGAGGCGGAGAACAACCTCGCGGCTCCCATCACGCGCCGGGCCAACGTCACGCACGTCCACGCCGACAGTCGCCCGACCACCGCGCCCGACCCGCCCGCCCCGGACCGGTTGAACCGGTCTCGGCCACAGTGGTACCGTACGCCGCCTTCAGGCGCGTAGCTCAGCCCGGTTAGAGCACCACCTTGACATGGTGGGGGTCGTTGGTTCGAATCCAATCGCGCCTACCATCACTCCACCCGAACCCCCGATGCCGGTGCGCCGTCCAGGCGGGTTCATGCCAGACCCGCCTCCCGCACAGCGGCCAGGTAACCGCGGCTGACCGGGACCTCGTGCCCGCCCGTGAGCCGGAGCAAAGTGCGTCCGCTGCGCCTCGACACGCCGAGGACGTGCTTGCGGGCAATCCAGTGCGAGCGGTGGACACGCAGTCCGTCGTGCTCCTCGAGTTCCGCCACGGCGTCGGCGAAACGCATCAGGACCAGTGTCGAACCGGCGGCCGTGAAGGCTTCGACGTAGTGGTCCGCCATCTTGAGACAGACCAGATCGTGGCCCAGTTTCGCCGGCAGGCGGTCCAGGAACCGTTGCGCACTGCCGACCCCGCCTTGCGCCGGAGTTTCGGTCGGCCCGGCGGCCCGACGCACGCCGACGAGAACCACCAGGCCGCTGATGAAGAGCATTACCACCACGACTGACAGGTAGATGGTGGGCAGCTGACCCGCATCGACGTAGCCAGGCCGGAAGAGGGTCTCCGCCGTGTAGACCACTCCGGTCCCCGGAACGGCCGCAAGCACCGCCGCGCCGCCGACCGCAAGCCCACGCCGCGGCCAGGAGGAGGCTTTCATGGACCGTAGCGTCAAGGTAGCCAGACTGCCGCAGACCAGCCAGTTCACGCCGAGCGCCAGCGCCCAATAGCCCGCACGAGGCAGTGCGGCCATGCCGTCGTACGTGCCGAAGGGGCCGATGAAGGCAAACAGCCCCACCAGGCAGACGAGCGCGATGCCCTGGCCGGCCACGGAGAGGACACCGGGCGTTTCGCGATTCGTGAACGGCATTTCCTGCAAAGTCGCGAAGAAATCCGGGCGTTAGCGTAATCGAACGTGACCTGCGGCGGGCAGGCGATCGACAATCCCTGCCCATCGTATCGCAACCGGCGGAAAAGGAGACATCCATGACTCCCACAGCACACGCGCCCCTCCCGGCGATCCTCTCCGCGGCAGCCGTGGCCCTCTCCGTCACAGCGCACGCGGGAGACCTCGAAGTGACCCTGGACGGGATCCACTCCACCGCTGGCCAGGCACTCGTCGCACTCCATCGGCACGTCCCGGGAGCGACGTTCCCGAGCGATGCGAGCGTCGTCGCCAACGAGACGCGCCCGGCCGAACGGGGGACTGTCCTCGTCGTCTTCCCCGACTTGCCGCCCGGGGAATACGCCGTGGCCGGGTTCCACGACGCCAACGGCGATGGCGAGCTGAATGCGAACTTCGTCGGCATGCCCACGGAAGGCTATGGATTCTCCAACGGCGCACGCGGCTTCATGGGACCACCAGGCTTCGATGCAGCCGCCGTGACCGTGGGGCGAGACGCGCGCCCGCTGCGAATCGTCGTGCCGATCCAGTGCCCGGATTCCGAAAGATGAGCGTCTTGCAGTGCTCACGCCGCGACGCCCTGCGCGCGGTCGCCGGGCTTCCGTTCCTGCTCGGAGCGGGGGCGGGGGCCGGACTGGAGACAGAGGCCGGACCGAGGGAGGACTTCGCAGCGGCCGTGCGGCGCGACAGGAGACTGCTGGCGTTCGCGACCGCCCGTGCCGAGCAGTTCGCCGCGCCCCTGGCGACCCTGCGCGGCCGCCTGCCCACCGCGCTCACGGGCGTCCTGTGGCGCAACGGTCCGGCGGAGCACGAACGCTTCGGCCACCGCTACGGTCACTGGTTCGACGGCGACGGCATGATCCAGGCATTCACGTTTACCGGCGCTGGCGTGACGCATCGCGCCCGCCTGCTTGATACCCAGAAACGCCGCCGCGAAACCCGGGACGGGCGGCGCAGCCGGCCGGCGTTCGGAACGCTCCCCGCGGATCCCGGCCCGCTGCACGGTCCCGACGACATGAACGTCGCCAACACGTCCGTGCTCGCCCACGCAGGACGCCTGCTCGCACTTTGGGAAGGCGGTTCCGCACTGGAAGTCGACCGCGACACCCTCGCAGCGCAACGTTTCGTCGATTGGCGAGAGGACCTGGCCGGGCTGCCCTTCTCCGCCCATCCGAAGCGGGATACCGACGGGACGGTGTGGAACATCGGCGTCCTCCCAGCCCCCCGCGCGACGCTACTCTTCTACCGGATCGACCCGACCGGCGGCCTCGCCGGATTCAGCCATCTGCCGGCCGCGCCGTTGGGCATGGCGCATGACTTCGTCGTCACCGAGCGGCATCTGGTGGTCCTGCTGCCGCCGTTCGTCGTCGAGCTGGGCCGGTTTGCCTCCGGTGCAGCGAGTTTTCTCGACGCGCACACCTGGCGCCCCGGCCTCGGGACCCGCGTACTGACCCTCGACAAGAACACGCTCGAGCTCGTGCGGCGCCACGAACTACCGGCCGGGTTCCACTTCCACCACGGCAACGGCTGGGAGGAGCGCGACGGCACCATCCATCTGGACCTGTGTCAGGCACCCAATCCCGACTTCCTGACCCGGGACCTGCGGGCTCCCATGCGTGGTGAGTGGCGCTTCCCGTCCACGCATCCGCGCTTCCGGCGGGTGGTGCTCGGACCGGGTGGCGCGGCGCGCATCGAGGACGCTGCCCCGGGTACCACCGAGTTCCCGCGTATCGACCCACGACGGACGGGCCGGCGCCACCGCCAGGTGTTCGCGCTCAACGGTGAAGGCGCCACCACGGACTGGCCGCTCCAGAGCGTCGTCCGCCTTGCTGGGGAGGGGAGGCCCCACCGCTGGACGTACCCGTCGCACCAGATTCCGGAGGAGCACGTATTCGTTCCGCGTGGCGCCGCGGAAGGCGATGGCTGGCTGCTGGGACCGTTTCTCGATGTCGACCGCGGCGCCACGGGGCTCAACGTGTTCGACGCGAACCACATCGGGGACGGACCCCTGTGGCAGGGGGTACTGCCGTATCCGCTGCCCCTGGGTCTGCACGGAACGTTCGAGGCGACGTAGCCGAGGCCGGCTATTGTAGCTTTCCACGGTGGGTCCACCGCGCAGACATGCAAGGAACATGGGTGCATGGGTGGGGCGACGCGCGCCAGCGGCTCGCGGAGGCGCTTTTCGTGACCCAGTTAAATCAATGGCTTACGTTTATGTTCCATGAAAGGCCGGCTATTGTAGCTTTCCACGGTGGGTCCACCGCGCAGACATGCAAGGAACATGGGTGCATGGGTGGGGCGACGCGCGCCAGCGGCTCGCGGAGGCGCTTTTCGTGACCCAGTTAAATCAATGGCTTACGTTTATGTTCCATGAAAGGGGACGGGCTTGTCCCGTCCCGTTGCCAAGGGCTTGCGCAGAATCGAGACGGGCGACCACAAGGGTCGCCCCTTTGCATGGAAGTCGCGCCAAGGGAACGCAGTGACCGCCGGTGCAACTTCCACGCAAGGACGGCGTGGCTGGGCCGGAGGCGCGCCGGTGCGTAGCGAGCTCGCGAGCGAGTGCCGGACCGGCTATGGGGCGCTACAACGTCCCGTCGCCAAGGGCTTGCACAGGATCGAGACGGGCGACCACAAGGGTCGCCCCTTTGCATGGAAGTCGCGCCAAGGGAACGCAGTGACCGCCGGTGCAACTTCCACGCAAGGACGGCGTGGCTGGGCCGGAGGCGCGCCGGTGCGTAGCGAGCTCGCGAGCGAGTGCCGGACCGGCTATGGGGCGCTACAACGTCCCGTCGCCAAGGGCTTGCACAGGATCGAGACGGGCGACCACAAGGGTCGCCCCTACAACGCCCGGCGCAGGCTCCTAATCCCCCTGTCTGATCTCCGCGCCACGGGGCAACTCCGTGACGTTGGAGGCGCTCCGAGCGCCCTGCGCCCTGAGCCGCCTGGCCTGGCGCTTGCGCCAGACCAGGTCCTCGACGTCCTCGATCGGCTCGTAGTCGACCACCGACCGCAACAGATCGCGTGTCTTCTCGCAGTCGAGTTCCGACCCGGCAGTCTGGATGCGCTCGAGAATGCCGCGTAGTTCCGGCCAGGCAATGAACTCCTCCTGGGCGCGCATGATCATCGGATGGCGCGTCCCGGTGACGTTCCTGCCGATCGCCAGTTCTTCGTAGAGCTTTTCCGCCGGGCGCAGCCCAATGTAGCTGATCTCGATGTCCCCGCCGGGATTGTCCTCGTCCCGGACGGTCAGGCCCATCAGCGCGATGATCTTCTCCGCGAGATCCTTGACGCGGACCGGCTTGCCCATGTCGAGGGCGAAGACATCGCCGCCGTGCGCCATCGAGCCGGCCTGGATCACGAGCGAAACGGCCTCGTCGATCGTCATGAAATAGCGGGTCACCTCGGCATGCGTGATGGTGACCGGACCGCCGCTGCGAATCTGCTCCAGGAACAGCGGCACAATCGAACCGGAGGCCCCGAGCACGTTGCCGAAGCGGACAATGGAGAACTTCGTCCGGCCGCCCCTCTCGTGCAGGCCCTGCAGCACCAACTCGGCCATCCGCTTGGTCGCGCCCATGACGCTGTTCGGGTTGACCGCCTTGTCCGTGGAGACGAGAACCATGTTCTCCACGCCCGAGCGCAGGCACTCTTCCGCCGTGTACAGCGTGCCGAAGACGTTGTTCTGCACGCCTTCGGTCATGTTGTACTCCACCAGCGGCACATGCTTGTAGGCCGCGGCGTGATACACCGTGTGGACGCGATAGGACTCGAACACGTCACGCAGCCGGACTCGATTGTGCACCGAGCCGATCAGCGGCACGACCAGATCGTCGGGCAGCCCGTCGCGGGCGACGATCGCGCGCATTTCCTTGTCGATGTGGTAAAGGGCCGCCTCCGACAGATCGAGCAGGATCAGCCGGCGCGGCTTCTGCATGAGTATCTGCCGACAAAGCGCCGAGCCAATGGAGCCGCCCGCCCCCGTGACGAGGACGGTCTTGCCCCGGATGCAGGTCCGCAGCAGATCCTGCATCGGAGGAATCGGGTCGCGCTCGAGCAGATCCTCGACATCGATGTCCCGCACATGCGTCACGTCGATGTGGCCGGATATCAGCTTGGCGACATCGGGGATCGTCTGCACTCGGACGGGTAGCCGGACCAGGCGCTCCATGACACGGCGTCGCTCGCCACGCGACGGGATCGTGAGAAGCACGCGTGAGACGCGTAGCGAATCGATCAGGCCGGGCAGTTCCGCGGAGCGATGCACCTCGAAGCCGTCGATCGTGTGGCCCGCGACATCGGGATCGTCGTCGACCAGGGCCACGGGCATCACCTGCCGATGCCCCCGAACAAGCGCGGCGAGCCGGGCGCCCTCGTACGCTTCGCCGTAGATGACGACACCCTGGCCCTCCGGTCGCTGGGCCCGCGACAGCAATCCCGCCACAAAGCGGCTGGCCACCACGTACACGAGACCGAGCGCAAGAAACACGACCCCAACGCGCAACGCGACGATCCAGTCCAGGGGAAAGGCCAGCGCGACGACCACGCAGACCGTGCCCGGTCCCAGGGCCTTCAACGCGGCAACGACGAGGCCCGGGTCCATGAGCCGCACGATGGAGCGATACAGACCTCGCCAGCCGAAGGCGAGCAAGGCCAGCGGTCCGACCGTGGCCGCGAACACCAGGGGCATCCCGCTCACGGCCGCATCCGCGACCCAGACCGAAATGCCGAGCAGGGCCGGCAGGGCCAGAAGGTCGACGAGGATCATGATTGCCCGCTTGGCGGGTCGCGACATCACCCTGGAATGGCTCCCATGACGCACACGCCCCTGAACCGGCGCTTCCAAATCCGATCTCCCAAGCGTTTCGAGATACTTCGGCGAGCCATTTTACTTGAAGCGGCCGCCAAATCGGGGATCATGCGGCATCCTTCGTGCCAGCCGAGTCGGGGGACTCGACACGGACTCCCTTGTTGCCAAGAGGGACTACGCGGGGGATCATCAGTCGACACATTTGTCAGGCTCCCACTGAGGACGTTCGGCATGGGCAATTCTTCGCGCAGGCGTGAGACCGGACCCCGGTCGGGCAGTTCGCGCAAGGTTTCTATCCGGATTGGCTCCATACCCGTGCTGTCCGCAGCGCTGCTGTTCGGCGTCACCACGGGCTCCGCGACATCCGTCGCCGCCGAGGCGGTCGAACAGGCGACCGGCGCCATCGAAGAGGTCGTGGTCGTCGGTTCACGGCGCCGCGACCGTTCCGCGGCCGATTCGCCGGTCCCGGTGGATGTCATCGGCGGCGACGAGTTCCTCACGCACGGTGCCAGCGACATGGACGCGCTGCTCGCGGCGAACATACCGGGGTACAACGTCGCCCAGGAACCCATCAGCGACGCCGCGACGCTCATCCGTCCGGCGACCCTGCGTTCGCTCCCGCCGGACGCCACACTCGTGCTGCTGAACGGCAAGCGCCGCCACCGTGCGGCGGTCATCGCCCTGCTCGGCGCCGGTATCTCCGGCGGTTCGCAGGGCCCGGACCTCTCGGTCATCCCCGCCATCGCGCTGGACCGCCTCGAGGTGTTGCGCGACGGCGCGTCGGCCCAATACGGCTCCGACGCGATCGCCGGCATCATGAACTTCGTGCTCAAGGAAGACGACAGCGGCGCCCGGGTGGACGCAAAGTGGGGGCGGTATTTCGAAGGGGACGGCGACGCCGTGACCGTGGCCGCCAACGTCGGCCTGCCGCTCACCGACGCCGGCTTCGCCAACCTGAGCTTCGAGTGGAAGGAGGCCGATCCCACCAGCCGCAGCCGGCAGCGCGGCGACGCCCAGGGGCTGATCGACGCCGGCAATACCCATGTGCGGCGGCCGGCGGCACAGATCTGGGGCGGACCGGAGATCTCCGACGACTTCAAGCTGTTCGGCAACTTCGGGCTCGAACTCGGCAACGGCAGCGAGGCATACGCTTTCGGCAACTGGGCCGAGCGGCAGGTGGAAGGCGGCTTCTACTACCGCAACCCGCACACGCGCGGCGGCGTGTTCCGCGGGCCGGTGCTGGAAGACGGCACCCCCACCGTCAAGGTGGCGGATCTGACCGGCGACATGTCCGGTAACTGCCCGGTGGTGCGCATCACGGACAACCGGCCGGACGAGGGCGCCCTCGCGGCCATCCGCAACGATCCGAACTGCTACTCACTGATCGAGAAGTTCCCCGGTGGTTTCACGCCCCAGTTCGGCGGCTACATCGACGACATCGCCCTGACCGGGGGCGTGCGCGGCGATTTCGGCGACGGCTGGTTCTATGACGTGAGCGCCTCCGCGGGGCGCAGCACCGCCGAGTTCTACATCTACAACACCATCAATCCGCAATTGCTGTCCCAGCGCAACGAAATCGACGTCTACTACGACGCCGGCGCCTATACGGAGACGGACCGGGTGGTCAACTTCGACCTGTCGAAACCGTTCGAAATGGATCTGTGGGGCCCCGTCCACGTGGCCTTCGGGCTGGAGTATCGCGACGAGACGTTCCGCATCCGCAACGGCGAGCCCAACTCGTTCTTCATCGATCCGAACCTCGCCGCACAGGGCTTCGGCGTCGGTTCCAACGGCTTCCCCGGCTTCCAGCCCGGCGATTCCGGAGAGCATACCGTGCGCGCCAAGGCGGCGTATATCGATGTCGAATCCGACGTGACCGAACGTCTGCTCGTCGGCGGCGCGTTGCGCTACGAGGACTACTCGGAATTCGGCACGACGCTGGACGGCAAGGTCGCCGCCCGCCTGCAAGTCTCGGACGGCTTCGCGCTGCGGGCCGCCGCGAGTACCGGTTTCCGGGTGCCGACCTCGGGACAGGCCAACCTGCGCAACGTCACGACCGAGTTCCAGGCCGGCTTCCTGACGGACATCGCGACCTTGCCGCCGACGAATCCGATCGCGCAGCAGAAGGGCGCCAAGCCGCTGACTCCGGAAGAGTCCGTCAACCTGACCCTCGGCGCGGTGTTCCACGTCGGCGACCTCGACGTGACGGTGGACTACTACAACATCGAAATCCAGGATCGGATCTCCTTCACGAGCCGCTTCAGCCTGACCGAGGCCGACATCGCGGCCCTGCTCGCCGTCGGCGTGTCCGACGCCACCAGCTTCGCGTCGGTGCGCTTCTTCTCCAACGAGCAGACGGTGGAAGCGTCCGGCATCGATGTCGTCGCCACCCTGCCCTTCGATCTCGGCAGCGGCGTGTCCAAGCTGACGCTGGCCGCGAACTGGTCGGACATCGAACTCTCGAAGTTCAACCCGGACTTCACCAGCGACAACCGCCGACTGCAGATCGAACAGGGCCGACCGGACTCCCGCTTCACGCTGACCTGGAGCCACCTCCAGGGGCGCTGGCGTTTCATGGCGCGGGCGCGCTACTACGGCGACTACTACGACGCACCGACCAACGACGCGTCCGTGTCGTTCTATCCGGAGCCCGACACGTTGATCGACGTCGAGATCGCGTTCGAGGCCACGGATGCGTTGTCGCTGGTGTTGGGCATGCAGAACGCGTTCGACACGTATCCGGATACCAACCCGGCCGGCGAGGTCGCGGGACTGATCTATCCTGAGCAGTCGCCGTTCTCGTTCAACGGCGGGTTCTCCTATCTGCGCCTTTCCTGGAACGCATGGTAGGGCGAGGAAACCCGGCTAACGCCACGTAGCGCGGCGAGGACGTGTCACTCGCGAGTCCCATCGCACTGACGGGCGCGCCGGGTTCCCCCTATACCCGCAAGATGCTGGCGGTACTTCGGTACCGCCGCATCCCTTATCGCCTGCTGATACGGGGGGCGTCGCCCGAGCGCATCGATCTGCCGGCGCCCAGGGTCGAGTTGCTGCCGACCTTCTACTTCGAGAGGGCTGACGGCGAACTCGAAGCCGTGGTGGACTCGACCCCCATCATCCGACGACTGGAAGCCGATGCACTCGAGCGCTCCGTCATTCCCGACGATCCGGCACTGGCCTTCATCGACTACCTGCTCGAGGACTATGCCGACGAGTGGCTCACGAAGGCCATGTTCCACTACCGGTGGTACTACGACGCCGACATCGCCCTCGCCGGTGAGGTCCTGCCGCGATGGCGCAACATCGCCGGGACCGACGAGGAGATCGCACCGCAGTCGCAGGCCGTTCGGGAGCGACAGATCGGGCGGCTGTACGTGGTCGGCAGCAACGACATCACCGCCCCGGTCATCGAGGACAGTTATCGGCGCTTTCTGGCCCTGCTCGACGCCCACATCCAACGGGGTCCCTACCTGCTCGGCAAGCGGCCGGCGGCAGCCGACTTCGGCCTGTACGGCCAACTGACGCAACTCGCGGCATTCGATCCTACACCCGCGACATTGACGGCCCGGACCGCGCCGCGGGTGATCGCCTGGGTGCAACTGGTGGACGATCTCTCGGGCCTCGAGCCGACCGAAGGGGACTGGTTCGACCGGGACTCCGTGCCGGATACCCTGACCGCGCTGCTGACCGAAGCAGGGCGCACGTACGTGCCCGCCCTGCTCGCCAACGCCCGGGCCATCGACGCACGCGCCGAGACGGTGAACACGGAGATCGACGGACATCCCTGGGTGCAGCAGCCCTTCCCCTACCAGGCGAAGTGTCTGCAGTGGGTCCGCCAGGAGTACGCCCGCCTGGACCTCGCAGATCGGGCCGCGGTCGACGGATTGCTGGTCGGAACGGGCTGCGAGGCGTTGTTCGGGTAGCGCGCGAACTTCGTTCGCGGCCGATTCTGACGGATGGATGGGAGTTTCGCTCGCGTGCCGCCAGCGCCGCGGCTCACGCCAGGGCCGGTATGACCTCGTCCGTCAGACGCAGGAACGACTCGTGGCTGAGCGGCGCCGCGAGCAGGTATTCGAGCGGGAGTTCCTCCTCGAGCCGCCGCAGTTCGTCGATAACCCGCGCGGACGAGCCGTGCACGATGACGTCGTCCACATATCGCTGCACCGGATCGCGCGTGTCTGTCACACCGGGCGAGCCCCTGGTCGGATCGGTCTTCGGGTTGGCGTAGGAGCCCAGCGTCCACCGGGCACCGGCGCGCGCAATCTCCTGGCCTTCCGCATCCGTTCGACCGATGGCGACGAGGCGTGCCATGGGCGTGTCCTGCGCATGGGCGTGTCCATGTTTCTCGAGGCTGCGCCGGTACGCCCGGTACTTGCCCCCGAGTTCCGCGTGCGCGGCGTGCGGGTCCATCAGGATCGCGTGGCCCCGGCTGGCGGACCACTCGATGGCATCGGGCGAGGAGGACGCTATCCACACCGGCGGGTGGGGCTTCTGCAGCGGCTTGGGCAACACCTCGACATCCCGGAAGCAGTTGAAGCGTCCGTCGTAGTTCAGCCGCTCGTCGCGCCACGCGTGGAGTACGATCTCCACATTCTCGCGGAAGCGCGCGTAGGATTCCTCGCGCGCGACGCCGAAGACCTCAAACTCCTTGCCGTCAAAGCCCCTGCCAGCCCCCCAGTTGACCCGGCCGCCGGACAGCACGTCGAGCAGGGCGACCTCTTCCGCCAGGCGCGCGGGGTGATAGAACGCCGCCAGGGAGACGCCCATGCCGATGCGCAGGTTCTCCGTGATCCCCGCCACGTGCATTCCCATCAGGTGGACCGACGGGCAGACGCTGTAGGTGGAGAAGTGGTGTTCGGCAAGCCAGACCGCGTCGTAGCCGCTGCGGTCCATGATGCGAATGCGGTCGAGGGCGCGTTCGTAGACCGTCGGCAACGCGACACGCCCTCGCTGCCAACTGAAGAACTGGAGGACTCCGAATTTCAAGGAGTGCTCTCCGCCCCGGGCACGTTCGCGGATGGCAGCGGTGGGAGGTCTTCGTACTCGGCTTCCTCGCCCCGGGACTTCGCCTCGAAATACCTTGCCATGTCGCCACCGTGGCTCACGGCTCCCATCCACACCTGCTGATACGCCAGCGTGTCCCGCACGCCGTGCTCCCTGCCATAGTTCAGGAGATGCTTGGTGCTGGTGACGGCGAGCGGCGACTTCGACGCAATCTGGCTGGCGATGCCCCGCACCGTCTCCAGCATGGACTCGTGGGTCTCGAATACGGCGTTCACAAGGCCGACTTCCTGCGCCTCGTCGGCGTACATTCGACGACCTGTGTAGGCGAGTTCGCGCATGAGGCCATCCGGGATCAGGAGCGGAAGTCGCTGCAGGGTACCGACATCCGCCGCGAGGCCGATATTGATTTCCTGGATGCAGAAGAACGCGTCCGCCGTGCAGTAGCGCATGTCGCACGCTGCGACCATATCCACGCCACCCCCCATGCAGGCGCCCTGCACCGCCGCGATGACCGGCATGCGCACGTCCTGCAGCACATTGAAGGCGTCCTGGAAGCGGCCGATGCTGCGCCGGCCCGCCTCTCCGAGCCGGCCCCTGTCCCTGGACACCGGCGCGCGGGCTTCGGCGAACACCGCCAGGTCCATGCCCGACGAGAAGTGCTTGCCGGTTGACGACAGGATGACGACGCGCGCGTCCCCGCCCGCATCCATCTCGGCGACGGCCGCCGGGAACTCTTCCCAGAACGCCGGGGGCATGCGGTTGAACTCGTCCGGTCGGCTCAGCTCGATGTGGCCGACCCCGTCCACCCTGGAAACCCGCAGTCTCGTGTACTCCATCGCCTTCCTCCAGCCTCCCGGCACCGTTCCATGAAAACCCGCAAATGGTACCGCGCCGGCGACCTGCCCGGCATCCGCGTCGCCAATGGGCGGACTCCTGCGGTACTCTCACGCAGCGCCGCCGCCGGCCCGTGACCGCGGTGGGCGGCGGCGCAGACCGAGAGGAACGGATGCTGACCAGCCAGGAGATCGCACAGTACGAACAGGACGGCTTCCTGGTACTGCGCGCACAGTTCGACGATGCCGAGATCGCGAGCTTCGAGCAAGCGTATCCCAGACAGGCGTGGCACACGTCCGGGCCGCCCGGCAAGACCTACCCGGAACCCGCCCGCTACACGCTCGCAAGAAGCTGCATGGCGGACCCGGACCTGGCGGCGATCGCCGAGCACCCCCGCGTGCTCGACCCCGTAGCGACCCTGCTCGGCGAAGATCCGATCCTGACGGCCTTCGTACTCTACGACCGCACGCCGGACGGGCCGGCGATCCCGAAGCACAACGACTACAAACGCTGGCGCCCGGTCGGCTCGTCGATGCACTGGCTGTTCGCCATCGTGCCCTTCACGGACTACGACGAGGCGGCGGGGCCGTTGTTCGTCTCCCCCGGCTCGCACCGGACCGAGCGGGTCCGGGACGTCGGCGGGCGCGCGCTGCACGTCGACCCGCCGCCCACCCCGGACGACGAGAGCTTCATCGACCCGGAACTGAAACGGGGCGACCTGCTGCTGATGAACATGCATTGCTGGCATCGCGCGGGACCGAATCGCTCCAGGCGCCCGCGGACGGGCTTCTTCAACAAGTATGCGGCGCAGAGCTTTCCACCGGCGACGGGCTACTACGTGTTCAACGACGCCGCATATGAGGCACTGTCGAGCGCGGGGCGCAAGCTCGTCGCGGTGCACTCGGACAGGCCGGTGGCCGTCACCCGCATGCTGCTCCAGCGGCGGGGGCCGTGCGGCCCCGAGTTCCTGCTCGCGCGGGATGACGCCGGCGACCTCGGGCTTCCAGGGGGTCCGACCTTCCACGAACACGCCATTCCGGATTGGGACTACGGCAACTACGTCGCGGCGGTGCACGCGGCCATGCGCAAGCAAATGAAGGTGGAGAGTCCCTGGGCAACCTATGTCGGCGACTACGACGAGGGCGACGTCCTGTCACGGGTCTACGCCTACGAGATGAGCGGCCATGGCTTCCCGGTCGCCTACCGCGGCGAATGGCTCCCCGCGTGCGACGCGCTCGACGGGAGCTTCGCGCAGGATTACGTCGCTGCCGCCGTCACCGAGTGGATGCGGCCGGGCGTGACGCGGGGCAAGGCTGTCTCGCAGGCCCAGGCGCGCGTGGATCAATACGCGTATTGACCCCGCGGGGCTGGTAGGACTCTTCACCTTTCTGCAAAGTGTTTTTTTGGGTTGGGCTAGGGTCCGGACGGGTTCTCCTGTGTTGTTGGTTGTTGCGCGGTTGGAGGCGCCGTACGGGTCCGGGACGACGTAGGCGCCGCGCCGGCCGCCGGGTTTGGAGGTGCGCGTGCCCCGCAGCGCGCGGGCATGACCGTGGCCGCGATCGCGCAGGGCCTGGTATCGGGCCTGGCAGAGCGGATCGCACTGCGTGGCAACGCCAGCCCACAGGTGGACGATGTCGCGCAGCCGCCGGTGCGCGGCGAGGCGGCGCGTGACGATACGGCTCTTGCCGGACTGTCGGGTGACCGGTGCCACGCCGCACAGGCAGCGCCGCGCGTGATAGTCGCGCCGCCGCAGGGCGTCGTACGCCTCTGCCAACAGCGTGGCGCTGACTACCGGACCGACTCCGGGCAGGGATCGCAGGATGGCCACGTCACGCTGTTGTTCTGGCTGCCCCGGCGCTGGCTCCTCGGCATCGCCTTGCGGCGTGCCGAGCTGGTCGAGGAACGCGTTGAGTTGCGTGCGCGCCTCGGCGAGTTGCTTGTTGACCACGACGAGGCGTTTCGAGAGCAGCCGCACGTGCATCTCTGCGACGCGCGCCGCGGCCGCATCGATGGCCAGCGGGCGTTGCTGCAGTTGGCCTTTCAGCGTGGCGCCGTCGAAGCGCCGGATACGGTGTTTTTTCAACAGCTTGTCGTAGGACGTCACGCGCACGCCGCGCGCGGCCGCCGGGGTCGGCACGCGCTTCCACAGGTCCAGTGCCCAGGGCTTGGCGAGATCTGCCACGGTGTCGTTGAACTGCGGGTAGCAGCGCCACAGCTGCTCGCGCATCTGGTTGCTGAGCCGCACGCGCTCGCGCTTGAGCTCCTCGGCGATGCGCGACCACTCGCGCAGTTCGACGATGAGCGGATCGGTCGCTTCCACCTGGTGGAAGGCGTCCGCATCGCTGCGCAGCGCCGCCGCCAGCACCCACGCGTCGCGGCGGTCATCCTTCGCACCGGCTGGCGAGTGGCGATCGCGGAACCGGTCCAGTTGCTTGGGATTGATCGAGTGCACCGCCAGGCCGTACGCCAGCAGGCTCTCCACGACCGGCCCGCGCGGCGTCTCGATCGCCACGCCGACTGTCTCCCCCGGTGCATCCGCGGTGCTGTCCGCGATGCACGCCACCATCTCCGCCAAGCCCGCACCGCCATGCGCGAACGCACGTTCCTTGCGAACCCCTCCCGCACTGTCGAGGATGCACACGTGGTGCGTGCGCGATCCCCAGTCCACCCCAACGAACCATTGCAGTTGTGCCATGTTGCTTCCTTGTAGTCACCAGTTCGGGCGCGCCACGATGCCTGCCGGTCCCTGTACTGGCGCTCAAGGCGCAAACTCTTCACTGGGCATCCATCGTGGCAAACCGCCGGGGCACTAGTCCTACTTAGGTGCTCGGGGCACAAGGGGCGACTCGGTCGCTCCCGGCAGCATGCCCGCTGCGCGCCTCTCGGCACGCAGCGTTGGGAATGGTACAGGGGCGACCCTCGTGGTCGCCCGTGTCCGAGTCGTGCACGACATGCAGGCGGCCGTTGCCCGCGGCGTGCACAACACCAATACGGGCGACCACAAGGGTCGCCCCTACCAGTCGAACCCCACGCGTCCGGCCAGGCCGAACGGCGTATCCACCGGGTAGGCGATCCCCCACAGGACATTGGAGAGGTGGGTCTTGGCGAGTTGGTTCGGCAATTCGTCCAGCAGGTTGTTGACGCCCAGGGCTGCGCGCACGGCGCCGACCCGGAACCGCGCCTCCACATCCACTGTCGTGGCCCCGTCGATGGTGATCATGCCCGTGTCCAGCGGATGCTGCGTCGTCTTGCCGTAGTAGTTCGCACGCAGGAGCGCGCCGAACGTTCCACGTTCCCAGTCCGCGGTGAGGTTCGCCGGGCGACGGGGCTGCCCTCGCTCGAGCGTGTCGGCGGCCCAGCCCCCGAAGTAGTCCCCGAAGCCGAGTCCGCTCGGGGCACTGGCGGGCAGCCGCTCTCCCGAGATCTCCGTCTTGCTGGCGTTGGCGTTGCCCGACAGCCACAGGTAGCCACCCGCCACGGGCACGCCCCACCGCACGGAGAGGTCGACGCCCCGGGTTTCCGTATCCACGCCGTTGAAGAAGAATGCGGCCGTCGACACGCGCTCCGCGTCGCACACCGGGATCCCGGTGCATCCAAGGCCGCGCGATCGCACCACGCGGTCTTCGATGTCCGTCTGGTAGACGTCCAGCGTGACGTGGAAGTTGCCGGCCGTCGAGTAC
Organism: Candidatus Azotimanducaceae bacterium; assembly: GCA_965248075.1. Taxonomy (GTDB): domain Bacteria; phylum Pseudomonadota; class Gammaproteobacteria; order Pseudomonadales; family Azotimanducaceae; genus VXNE01. The sequence continues at coordinate 1,229,777 of CBDFIL010000003.1, forward strand.
ACCAGCCCTGCGCTCCAGTTCTCCGAGGTCTCGTGCCGCAGGGCATGCACGCCGAACGCCCGGGGTATGGCGTGCCCTTCATTCGCGGCGAAGACGGTCGTCAGCCCCTCCTGGCTGCCGACGAAGAGGATGGAATTGAAGCGGCGCTGGGCCAGGCTCGGAGCACGGAAGCCGGTGGACACGGCAGCGCGTAACGCGAGCCCCTCGGCGAGGTCGAGCCGCGCCGTCAACTTGCCTGTGGTCTGCGATCCGGCGTCGCTGTAGTTCTCCGCGCGCAGCGCGAAACCGAGCGACAGCGTCGGCAGCGGCTGCATTTCCAGCTCCAGGTACGCGGCCTGGCTCTTGCGGCTGTCGTCGCTCAACTCGGCGTTGCGGGGACTGTAGCCCGGATAACCCTGGAACCCGCACGCCGCCACCGTGCCCTCGAGCGGCGCACCGGTCGAGCCGACGGCAAAGGCGCCGTAGTCGCGCGCGTGCGGCAGCCCGCAGGACCAGGCGGCTTCGTCCCCCGCGATCTGGCCGTACCCCTCGTGCCGGTGTTCGAGCCCGGCAGCGGCCGCCGTCAGCAGACTGTCCTCGAACGCACGGCGCACGTCCAGATTCACCGTCAGCTGGTCGAACTCGATGCCGCCGCTGTTTCCCGACAGCGGGCCGGCGTTGGCGACGATCTCGGCCACGCTCGCCTGTGGATTGAGATGCAGGTACTGCGCGCCGATGGAGGCGTTGATGGAACCCGACACCCCGAAGTCGTACTCGTTCCTGCCGTAGACCGCACTGACGTCGAAGTCCCAGTCGCCCAGGGTGCGCCGCATGCCGGCCGCGAGCGACACATCGTCCACGCGGGACTCCTCGTAGGGCACGAAACCGTCCGGATACACCGGGTGGGTATTGCGTTCGTGGAAATTGATGAAGTTCGGGACGACGAAGTCCCACGTCGCATCGCCCGACTGCAGGCCTTCCCAGTAGTTGTGCCGGAAACGGTACGCGCCGCTCGAGCGCCCTTCCCGGCGCGACATCCCACCGAAGGCGTAGAGCTGCGCGTCGCCCACCGGCAGGCTGGCGTTGAAGAAGAGCGACCGGCCCGATACCGCCGGCGAGCTGGTGGTGATGAGTTCGTCCTGGAAGTTCGGGTCCAGTCCGCCGTTGCCGCCGTTGCGGCGTATCGCGTTTTCGTCGTGCCACTCGCCGGAAACGTGCAGGAAGCCGTCGGCCCCGAGCGCGAACCCGCCGTGGAACGCCACGCTCTGCTGCGAGACGTCCGCGCCTCCCGCGCCGCCGTACAGAGTGACCTCCCCGCCGTCAACGTCCTCTCGCAACACGAGGTTGATGACCCCGGCGATGGCGTCCGAGCCGTATTGGGCGGACGCGCCGTCACGCAGTACGTCGACGCGCGCGACCGCCGACGCCGGCAGGCTCCTCAGGTCGGTTCCCCCGGTGCCGTAACCGATAACGCCGTCGAGTATGCGCAACCACGCGATGTTGTGACGACGCTTGCCGTTGACGAGCACCAGGGTCTGGTCCGGGGCAAGACCGCGCAGGGTGGCGGCGCTGTGGGCCGCCCCATCCCCCACCGCCAGGCGGGAGTAGTTGAAGGAAGGGGCCAGCTTCGTCAGCGTGGCGCCGAGATCGATCTCTCCCGCTCGTTCGAGGTCCATGCCCTGGAACACGTCCACGGCCACGGGCACTTCGTCCGCGCGGCTCTCGATCCGGGCGCGGCTACCCACGACCACGACAATTTCGTCGATGGCCCTGAGGTCTGGAGTTCCCGCCGTTTCGCGATCCTCGGCCGCGACGGTCATGAAGCCGGTGGCGACCACTGCAACGAGCCAACCGGCGCGGTAGTGCTTCAAAGCCTCTTGCGCCATGGGCGTTTCCCCTGGAACAGGATCCGCACCGGCACCTTACACCGCCGGACCCGCGCCCGGAAGGTCCCCATCAGGAGTCCGCCTGATCGAGCCTCGGACGCGGCGCCAGCGCGGATTCGACCGGCGCGGACGGTCGCCCGTCCCCGCAGGGCCGTGTTGTAATACACGCTTCGAATTCCCGATCCGAGCGATGCAGGCACCCTCCGAGTTTCGCGTGGTCGCGGGCTACGCGCCCGCCGGCGACCAGCCCACTGCCATCGCCTCGCTGGTGGACGGGCTCGAAGACGGTCTGGCGCACCAGACGCTGCTCGGCGTCACCGGCTCCGGCAAGACCTTCGCCGTGGCGAAGGTGATCGAAGCGGTGCAGCGCCCTACGCTCGTGCTCGCCCCCAACAAGACCCTGGCGGCACAGCTCTACGGCGAGTTCCGGGAGTTCTTCCCCTACAACGCCGTCGAGTACTTCGTCTCCTACTACGACTATTACCAGCCGGAGGCCTACGTTCCCGCGTCCGACACGTACATCGAGAAGGACGCGTCCATCAACGCGCACATCGAACAGATGCGGCTGTCGGCGACCAAGGCGCTGATCGAGCGGCGCGACGCGATCATCGTGGCCTCCGTATCGGCCATCTACGGGCTCGGCGATCCCCAGTCCTACCTGCAGATGGTGCTGCACCTCGACCGCGGCGATCGGGTCGACCAGCGCTACATCCTCATGCGACTCGCGGAACTCCAGTACACGCGCAACGACACGGCGTTCCAGCGCGGCGCCTACCGGGTGCGCGGCGACGTGATCGACGTCTTTCCCGCCGAGTCCGAGAAGGAAGCGGTGCGGATCGAGCTGTTCGACGACGAGATCGACAATCTGTCCCTCTTCGACCCGCTGACGGGCGAAGTCCTGCGACGGGTGGCGCGCTTCACGGTCTTTCCGAAGACCCACTACGTGACGCCTCGCGAGCGGATTCTCGGCGTCGTGGACGAGATTCGCGAGGAGCTCGGCGAACGGGTGCGCTACCTGAAGGAGCAGAACAAGCTCGTCGAGGCACAGCGTCTCGAGCAGCGCACCCGCTTCGACCTCGAGATGATCAAGGAGATCGGCTACTGCAGCGGGATCGAGAACTACTCCCGCTATCTTTCCGGACGCGAGGCCGGACAACCGCCGCCGACCCTGTTCGACTACCTGCCCAATAACTCACTGCTGTTGATCGACGAGTCCCACGTCACGGTCCCGCAGCTCGGCGGCATGTACAAGGGCGACCGGTCGCGCAAGGAAACGCTGGTCGAGTACGGCTTCCGCCTGCCGTCTGCGCTCGACAACCGGCCGCTGCGATTCGACGAATGGGAGACCCTGGCGCCGCAGATGATCTTCGTCTCCGCGACGCCCGGGCCCTACGAGAACAACTACGCCGGACAGGTCGTCGAGCAGGTGGTCCGGCCGACAGGCCTGATCGACCCGGAGGTGATCGTCCGGCCGGCGTCGACGCAGGTCGACGATCTCTTCGAAGAGATCCGTGCGACCGTGGGCCGCGGCGAGCGGGTGCTGGTCACGACGCTGACCAAGCGCATGGCCGAGGACCTGACCGACTACCTCGACGAGCACGGCGTCCGGATCCGCTACCTGCACTCCGACATCGACACCATGGAGCGCACGGAGATCGTGCGCGATCTGCGGCTCGGGGTGTTCGACGTACTCGTTGGCATCAACCTGCTGCGGGAAGGGCTGGACATGCCGGAGGTGTCCCTCGTGGCCATCCTCGACGCCGACAAGGAGGGCTTCCTCCGAGCCGAACGCTCGCTCATCCAGACGATCGGCCGGGCCGCGCGCCATCTCAACGGGCGGGCGATCCTGTATGCCGACCGGATGACCGGTTCGATGCGCGTCGCGATCGACGAGACCAACCGACGCCGCGGGAAGCAACTCGAATTCAACGCCGAACACGGCATCACCCCGCGCGGCATCGTCAAGGAGATTCCCGACATCATGGCCGGCGCGCGAGCCGCCCCGGGCGCGCCGAAGTCCCGTCGGCGCAAGGCCGAGAAGAAGCGCCAGAGAATGGTGCCCGAGGATCCCGCAGTGCTCGGCAAACTCCTCGCCAAACTCGAGGCAGAGATGTTCGAGCGGGCGAAGAACCTCGAGTTCGAGGAGGCGGCCGCATTGCGCGACGAGATCACGGCGCTGCGCGACCGGCAGTTGATGGCGTAAGGCGCCGATGCGGCGCGTCGGCCAGTTGTCCTGCCCCTCGATGGAAGAGGCTGCCAGTTGCCGCCCGCACGGCAAATCCGACAAACTCCGATCTATCGACGTCTGACCGGGGAAGCACCGATGTCCGACAGTAGTGACCCTTCGCACCTCGTCCGCTTCTGGACATGGCGCGACAACCTGCACCAGCGGCTCACCAGCACGCACGAGGACGACGACGCGCACCACGAGGCCTTCGCCGCGCGGGCGCTGGAACTTCGCGACGAGATCGAGTTCCTCGCCAGGAACGGCCTGAACGAGGGCGCCGAGGAATCCCTGGGAACGCTCGCCGAGCAGGACATGACCGACTTCTGCATCATGGTGGATCTGGCCGCTGACGTCGCCATCGACGACGTGGCCCCGCTCGAACCGGAGACGCGACTGCACCTCGCGGAATTCCTGGACAACGAGCCCTGGCACTCCCTCATGGTCGATACCGACCTGACCGTCGCGCTCGCCATGATCGAGGATCTCGCCGCCGGCGGCGACACGCGGGCCTGGTACGAAGTCTCGCCGGACCTGGTGCGCGTCACCGCCCGCGTGCTCGACCAGGCGAACGCCGAGCAGATACGGCGTTTCGCCGGAGAACTCAACGCCTTGCACGAAGCCAGCGGCACGTCCGTACCGGCCGATGCGGCCGAGATCATCGGCTACATCGTCGAGAACGCCGCCAACCGCCTCGGACTGCGTCCACCGGAGCTGTCGATCTGACGTTTCCCCGCGCGCGAGACTGCGCTACCGACCGAAATCCAGCCGGTAGGGCGGCAGCGACTGGAGGAGCGCGCTCCCGTACCGCGCCGTGACGATGCGCCGATCGAGCAGGGTGATCCGGCCGTGGTCCTCTTCGTGCCGGATCAGCCGACCACAAGCCTGGACGAGGCGCATCGCCGCGTCCGGAACCGCCACTTCGAAGAACGGATTCCTGCCCTGGCTCTCGAGCCACTCCCCGAATGCCTGGTCGACCGGGTCTTCCGGAACGGAGAAGGGCAGCTTGGCGATGACGACATGGCGGCAGTAGTCGTTCGGCAGGTCGATGCCCTCCGCGAAGCTCGCGAGGCCGAGGAGGTAGCTCGGCTCGCCGGCATCGACCGCGGCCCGATGCGCCTCGAGGAGCGCCTGCTTTGAACGCGCGCCTTGCACCCGACAGTGCTCCGCCGTCTTCCGCGGCAGCGCCTCGCAGACGCCACGCAGTTGGCGCCACGACGAGAACAGCACCAGGGCGCTTTGCTCCAGGGCCAGGAGTTCCGGCAGGAGACGCGTGATTTCTTCCGTGTGGCCCGCGGCGTCGCGCGGGTCCGTGGTCATTGCCGGAACATGAAAGGCGGCCAGGCGCGCGAAATCGAACGGGCTTGGCACGAACTGGCGATCGGTGTCTTCGGGCAGGCCCGCTTTCTCGATGAAGCGGTCAAAGGTGCCCATCGCACGAAGCGTCGCAGACGTACACAGCGCCCCGTAGCACCGGTTCCAAAGCGCCTCCGCGAGGATCTGTCCCGGATCCAGCGGTGCCGAGACCACCTCGAGGTCCTCGCCGACCTCGAACCCGAGGCGCGCGACCCACCGCGCCGCGAAGCGGGGTTCTTCCGAGCTGTCCCCTTCCTGCGTCGCCGCGCGCGCGTAGTCGCGGAACACCCGCGCGTCGGACGCGGCCCGGCCCGCCAACTGACCCGCCACGCCCAGCCAGTCCTCCGCCTGCTCGGCGCGCTCCCAGCGTCGCTCGCCCACCGATGCCTCTTCCAGGTATCCGTGCAGTGTTTCCAGGCGACCCGCCACGGTATCGAGATAACCCGCGAGCGCCCCGCTTGGCTCGGCCAGTTCTTCCGGGACCCGGCCCAGGGCGAACCGGTGATGGGCACGGTCGTCCGCCATGCGAACGAACTCGAACTGCCGCGCGATCCCCTCCACCTGCGCCACGAGTGCCCCCGCCGTTTCCAGTTCCGGCGTCAAGGCCGCCGCGAGGCGCACCAGTTCGCCGGGTCGGCCGAAACGCTGGGTGCAGGTCCCCGCCACCGTACCCGCCTGTTCCAACCACTGGGTGGCCCCCCGGAGCCGCGCGCGGTCCGTGAAATGCTGTTGCGCCCGCTCGGGGAAGTGATGTGCCTCGTCGAGAATGAAGATCGTCTCCTCCGTCTCCGGCAGGACCACGCCACCGCCGAGCGCCAGGTCCGCCAGCACGAGGTCGTGGTTCGCGACGATCACGTCCGCGTCCTCGACTGTGCGACGCGCCCGGAAGAACGGGCACTCCTGGAAGAACGTGCACCGGTTGTTGGTGCAGCCCCGGTGGTCGGTGGTCACGGCACTCCACGCCGCCGGTTCCACCCCGTCGTCCCACGAGTCGATCTCCCCGTTCCATTTGCCGGCCCCGAACCGATCGAGCATCTGCTCGTATACCTGGACCGCCTCCGGCCCCGGAAGTTCCGCCAGCGCCAGTTGCGCCTGCCCCTCGCCCCGCAGGCGGTCGTCGAGACGCTTCAGGCAGACATAGCGCCCGCGCCCCTTGGCCAGCGTCAGGCTGAAATCGAGGTTGGTATGGTCCCGGAGGTCCGGCAGGTCCCGGAAGACGACCTGTTCCTGCAAGGCGACCGTCGCGGTGCTGATGACCACCCGCTTGCCAAGCGCCTGTGCCAACGGGATGGCCGCGAGGCAGTACGCGGCTGTCTTGCCGGTGCCGGTGCCCGCTTCGATCACCGCGATGCGCGGCGCGGCGCCCCCGAAGGAACGGGCGACCTGGGCGATCATCTCGCGCTGGCCGCGGCGCGGCCGGAACCCGCGCGCCTCGAGCCAGGAGCGGTAGGCGCCCTGTATCTGGTCCTTGCGCTCGGCCGTCAAGGCATCGGAGGAGTCCATGCATCCCCGGTGTGCTGATGTGCGTCGCGCCTGGACCGCGACGAGTGCGCCAAGGATACGCTCGGCCGCCAGCGCCGGGGAGCAGCTATCCGCCCGGGCCGCAGTCGTCCTTTTCCCCTGCACACCTCATAGCCGATACTTCGCTACCGCCGTGTAGCCGGGTTCGCCTCCCGCACCGGGTCGGTCAGAAGAACAGGAAACGCTTGCGCTTGAGCGAGTTCCGGCAGGCTGCAAGCTGTCCACCATAACGGCTCGCATTCGCGGCAACCTTGTCCGCGGCGCCCTTCAGCCAGGCGTTGCTCTTCCACCTGCCGCTGCGGTATCCGGACAGGCCCTCGTGATACGAGAGGTACAGGCCGCGCGCATCGTTGCGTGGAATGCCGAGGTGACGGTGTGCGCGGTCGAGATACCAGCCCACGAAGTCGATCGCGTCACCGAAGTCGTTGCGGTCCGCCCCGCGCCGGCCGGTTGCCCGCCGGTAGTCGGACCACGTCTCGTTGGTCGCCTGCGCGAAACCGTAGGCGCTCGAGGGACGCTTCCAGGGGATGACGAACAGCAGCTTCGTCCGGGCCGGGCGGGCGTTGTGCACGAAGCTCGACTCCTTGTAGGCAAACGCCATCATGACCGGGATCGGGATATTCCAGCGCTTCTCCGCGCGCAACGCGCCGCGGTACCAGGCCGGCTTTTCCTGGAAGATCGCACAGACGTCCCCGGGACGAGACGGCGTCGATGCGCAGGCCCCCGTGAGCAGGACGGCTCCGCCGAGGACCGCTGCCCGGAACCACGGTGACCCGCCCCGACGGGCCTCAGACATCTTTCCCACGGTCGTTCCCTTCATGCCTGTCCAGTGTCTCCAGCAGTTCGGCCTCGTCGATGACGGACACCGAGAGGCTCTCGGCCTGGGCGCGCTTGCTGCCCGCGCCGGGACCCGCCACGACTCGCGTCGTCTGCGTCGACACCGAGCCCGCCACCTTCGCGCCCAACGCGACCAGCCGCGCCTTCGCCCGGTTGCGGGTCATGCCCTCGAGCGACCCCGTGATCACCCAGGTCTGACCGGCCAGGGGCGTGGACGCCCGCCCTGCCGGGGCCGGCCACTCGACGCCTGCGCCAATCAGGTCGTCCACGACACGTCGATTGTGGTCCTCCGCGAAGAAGTCGCCGATGCGCGCGGCTACCACCGGACCCACGTCGGGCACCTCCGCAAGCGACTCGGGCGATGCGGCGCGCAGGTCGTCCAGGTCTCGAAAGTGGCTCGCGAGGCTCTCCGCCGTCGCTTCTCCCACCTCCCGAATTCCGAGCGCGTAGATGAAACGGGCGAGCGTCGTCTGCTTGCTCGCCTGCAGCGCGTTCCAGAGGTTCTCCGCCGACTTCCGCCCCATGCGTTCAAGCCCTTCGAGGTCTTCGCGGGTCAGTCGAAAGAAATCGGACGGATCCTCGACCAGAGCCCCCTCGACGAGGTGGTCGATGAGCTTTTCCCCCATGCCTTCGATGTCCAGGGCGACGCGGGACGCGAAGTGCCGCAGACGCTCCTTGCGTTGGGCCGGGCAGGTCAGTCCGGCCGGGCACCGCGCAACCACTTCGCCCTGGGGCCGCTCGATCGCCGTGCCGCAGGCAGGGCAGTACTCCGGCATGGTTATCCGCTCGAACCCGGCGAGCTCCTCGACGTGGGTGGGGCGCTTCGACTCGAGGACTCGCATCACCTGCGGTATGACATCCCCCGCCCGGTGTACCAGCACCGTGTCGCCGACCCGGAGGCCGAGGCGCACGACTTCGTCCATGTTGTGCAGCGTCGCGTTGGAAACGGTCACACCGCCTACGAACACGGGCTCCAGTTTCGCGACCGGCGTGATCGCACCCGTGCGGCCCACCTGGAAGTCGACGCCGCGCAGCAGTGTCGTGGCTTCCTCGGAGGGGTACTTGAACGCGACGGCCCAACGCGGCTTGCGCGTGACGTTGCCGAGCGCTTCCTGCAGCGCGAAATCGTTCACCTTGACGACCACGCCATCGATCTCGTAGCCGAGATTCTCCCGGTCGGCCAGCAGCGTGCGGAAGTACTCCAGACACTCCCCGACACCCCTCGCCCGCGCGATCCGATCGTTGACGCACAGGCCCCAACCTCGAAAGGCCGCAAGGACCGTCCAATGGTCCGACGGTTCCCAACCGCCGCGCAGACCGGCGCTGTAGCAGAACATCGCCAGGGGCCGACTCGCGGTCAACCCGGGATCGAGTTGGCGCAGGCTGCCGGCCGCGGCATTGCGGGGATTGACGAGCGTGCGTTCTCCCGCCACGGCCGCCGCGTCATTGAAGGCACGAAACCCCTCGATGGGCATATAGACTTCGCCCCGCACCTCCACGAGTGCGGGGTATCCCTCGCCGAGGAGGCGTAGCGGAACGGTCGGCACGGTTCGGACATTCGCCGTGATGTCCTCGCCGGTCTGCCCGTCCCCACGCGTCGCGCCGCGGACAAGCACGCCGTTCTCGTAGATGAGACTGATCGCGACTCCGTCTATCTTGGGCTCGCAGGTGAACTCGAAGTCTCCCTCGTAGTCGACGCGATTTCGGCAGCGCTGCTCCCACTCCGTGAACTCCACCTCCGCGAGGCACTTGTCCAGCGACAGCATCGGCAATTCGTGCGCAACGGGTTCGAAACCCGAGGACGGTTCGGCTCCGACACGCTGGGTCGGCGAATCCGGGACGATCAGGTCCGGATGCAGGTTCTCCAGCGCGACGAGCCGGGCGAACAGCACGTCATAGTCGGCGTCCGCGATCTCCGGATCGTCCAGAACGTGATAGCGGTGCAGGTGATCCCGGAGTTGCGTCCGGAGTGCCGCGATCTCGGCCGCGGCGCTCCCGCGGTCACCCATTCGCCGCGCGCATCGACATTCTCTTGCGCGAAAACTCCACCATGCGTTGCTTGAAGTGCGACAGGGTCTGGCCCGTCAGCACCGACATGTTCTCGTCCTTCAGGTCGCCGCCGAGGGATTTGCCGATGTCCCGCGCCACGCGCAGCATGTCGTCGAGCACGGCCCCGGGCTGTTCGGGGCCCGGCAGCCGGAAGAAGAGCGACACGCCCGGGGTCTCCAGCGAGGCCATGTCCGAGAGGTCGAAGATGCCCGGTTCGACGGCGTTCGCAACGGAGAAACGCACCGCCCCGCTGACCGGATCCAGGCGATGGAAGATGTTCATGTCGCGGAACTTCAACGTATTGCGCATGAAGACTTCGAAGAGGTCCGCCCCGTTGAAGGATCCGCCGTTGCGCGCGAGCACATTGATTACGAACACCTCTTCGGTGCCGAGGCCCGCCGCGCTCTCCGGTCCGCCGCTGCTCCAGGCGTGGTTCCGGTCCCGCGCGGACCGGTCCCGCGGGCTCGCGGAAGCCCGCTCCACGTTCCTGCCGACCGGCCTGCCGACCGGACGCTCCATCGTTCGCCGCACGGCGTCTCGTCCGCCGGCTGCAACTACCGCCGGCTCTTCGACCTGCAGTGCATCTACTTCCGCTACTACCGCTACTACCTCTGCTACCGCCGCGACGACCGGGGGAATCGGCACTGCGCCGCCCACGATCGCAGGCTCACGCTCCACGCCTTTCGACGCCGCGCCGGCCGCGTCCACCGGCAGGACGGCCGCCGGGCTCGGGATGATCGGCGCCCCCGGCATCCGTCCCACGGGCGGAGCGTCGGACGGCACGATCGGTGTCGCCAGGACGTCCGCGACCTGCGCCACCGGCTCCGCAGTCGTGGCGTGCACGACCTCCTCCAGGCGCTCGCCAACGGATGCTTCGGCGATGGCATACACGTCCCGAGGCGCCGCAGCGGCAAACAGCGGCGACTCCAACTCCGCCACCTCCTCGACGGCGGGTTCCGGGGTGTTCCAGAGGCCGAGCGGCGCCTGGTCCATGGGGGACGGGACTACGCGCGGCGGCCCGAGGATGTCCCCATCCTCGTACTCCATCTCCGGGATGTCCGCGGCCAGATGCACCGGCAAGCGGTCCCGCTTGGCTCGCCAGGTCAGCCACATCCCGTGAATCACGACGGCGGCTACCAGCAAACCGCCTACAATCAGGATCAAGTCCTTGTCCATGACATTCGTTCCGAACAGGTCTGTGGGGCTCCCCCTGGCCGCACCCCGACAGGTTCAAACCGCGGCCATGCTGGCCGCTTCTTCCATATCCACCGAGACCAGCCGGGACACCCCCGGTTCACTCATGGTCACGCCCAAAAGGTGATCCGCCATTTCCATGGTCAGCTTGTTGTGTGTGATCACCACGAACTGCACGTCCTTCGACATTCCGTGCAGAAGTTCCGCAAAACGCGCGACGTTGGCATCATCCAACGGCGCGTCGACTTCGTCCAACAGGCACACGGGGCTCGGATTGAGCTGGAAGATCGCAAAAATGAGTGCGATCGCCGCCAGCGCCTTCTCGCCGCCCGAGAGCATCTGTACGTTGGAATTGCTCTTGCCCGGCGGGCGCGCCATGAAGCGCACCCCGGTGTCGAGGAGGTTCTCGCCGGTCAATTGGAGGTAGGCCTTGCCGCCGCCGAACACCTTCGGGAACACCGTTCCGAGGTGCACGTTCACCTGTTCGAACGTGTGCCTGAACCGCGTCCGCGTCTCCGCGTCGATCCGGCCGATCGCGGACTGCAACGTTGCGAGCGCCTGCTCGAGATCTTCGTTCTGGGCGTCGAGGTACCGCTTGCGCTCGGATTCCTCGTCGAACTCCTCGATGGCGGCCAGGTTGATGGCGCCCAGTCGCGCGATGCGTCGTTCGATGGCTTCGAGCGACGCCACCCAGTCCCCTGCCGCGGCATCCTCCGGCAGGGTCGCCGCAAGCTCCCCGGCCGTGAAGCCAGTGTCGCGCAGCTGCTCGGCAAGGCCGGTTCGACGGGCCGACGCACCCTCTCGCTGCAGCTGCGCCTGTTGTACATGATCCCGCGCGACTTCGACTGCCTCTCCCGCCTCGTGGCGTTTGCCCGAGAGAACCGCAACTTCCGATTCGACGTCATCGAGTTGCCGACGCGACCGGGCCTGCCGCCTGGTCAGGGCGAGTCGCTCGCCGAGCTTTTCGTCGAGTGTTCGTTGCAGTTCCGGCAGGGGATGGAGGCTCTCTTCGATGCTCTCCCGCAGCCCATCCACGCGAGCGAGGAGATCGCCGCGCTGGCCGAGCAGCCGCTCGCGTGCCGTCCGCGCCGCATCGAGGTTGCCGGTGCGCCGCTGGTGTTCCAGACTCAGCGTGTGCAACCGATCCCGGCGCGCGGCCGCATGCGTGCGTGCGGCTTGCACGCACCCGGCCAGCCGATCCCGCTCGGCCGTCAGTTCGCGCCGCTTCGAACGCGCCGCCTGGGCTTTCCCCGATAACTGTTCGATACGCGCGTGCAGCGCGCTCAGTCGCTCCGACTCCTGGGCCAGCAGCGACTCCGTCTCCCTGCGCTGGCGTTCGATCCGGTCCCGGCGCGCCCGCGCTTCGTCGATGCGCACCTGGCGGACATCCCGCTCGCCACGCAACTGCGCCAGGCGATCGCCGCTCTGCCGGTACTCCTGCTGCAGACGGTCACGGTCCGCTTCGAGTCGCTGCGCCCGCAGCTTGGCGTGCGCCAACGCCTCTTCCACGGCCGCGAGTCCGCGTTCGGCATCCCGAACCTCCGTACCGAGTGCTTCGAGGTCCGCCGCGCGCTGGACGACTCCGACGGACAGGTCCTCGCCCCGGTCGAAGCGAATCCAGTCCGTCCCCATCCAGATACCCTCACGGGTGACGATACTCTCGCCGCGTGCAAGCGCCGGCCGCGATGCCAGGGCACGGTCCACCGAGTCCGCCGCGTAGACGCCCGCCAGCAGCGAGCCGACGGGACCGCCCTGCGCCCGCACGAGCGTCGCGAGTGGCGGCAGGTCACCCTCTCGCGTCGGGGTGTCGCCCCCTTCGTACAAGGCGACGCTGCCCCCGTCCAGGTGGCCCAGCTCCGCCGCAAGATTCCCGGTGTCGCGGACGCGCACCGCCTGGAAGTGCCGCGCCAGCACGGCTTCGGCGGCGCTCTCCCAACCCTGTTCCACGGCCAGCCCCTGTCCCAGTCTGGGGGCGTCGGCGAGACCGTGCGCATCGATCCAGTCGCGCGCCGCACTCGGCTCGCCACCGAGCGCCGCCTCCTGCACGGCCGTCAGCGCCGCGATCTCGTTGTGCAGCCGCTGCGTCTCGCGCCGCGCCGCATCCACCGTCTGTTCGCCGGTCGCCAACTCGGTGCGGAGTTCGGAGAGGGCTTGTACACAGGCGTTCAGCTGCGCCTCGCAGCGATCGTGCACCGCCTCGGCCTGTTCGATCGCGCCATCGAGGTCGTGCGCATCCGCCGGCATCCCCTCCGCCGGCGCCCCGGCTTCCGAAGCGAACTCCCGCAGACGCGTCCGCAACTCCGCAAGGCTCCCCTCGACGTGCTCCGCCCGGCTCACCTCGACCGTCAGTTCCCGTTCGCTGGAGGCTGCCTGCGCGCTGAACCGGTCCCAGCCGGTTTGCCAGACTGCCATCTGTTCCTCGGCCGCGGCCAACTCCCCCGCCGATCCGGCGTCTGCCGCCCGCGCGCGCTCGAGTTCCGGCGCCTGTTCCGCCACCGACGTAGCAAGCGTCGCGATCTCGAGCTCGTCCGCGACGAGCTGCGCCGCCGCGGCGGCGGCGCGTCGCTCGGCGTCCGCGAGGTCCGCCCGAAGCTGCTCCACCCGGGTGCGATGGAACCGCAACGCCTCCTCGGCGCGGGCGATGTCCGCCCCGATCCGGTATGCGTGTCCCTGAATGTCGCCCATGGCCTGGGCGCGCTCCTGTTGGAGCATGCGGGCTTGTTCCAGTTCGCGGTCGAGGCTCCTGATCTCGCTCACCGCCTTCTGATAGGCCGTATCGAGCCGCCCGATGGCGGCGTCGCTCGCGGCAAGCTCCGCGTCCACCGCACGTATCCGCACCAGCAGCAACTCCCCGGTGCGGCGGCGCTGCTCCGTCTTGAGGCCGCGGTAACGCTCCGCGGCCCGCGCCTGCTTTTGCAGCCGCGCGAGGCGATCCGCAAGTTCCGACCGAATGTCGTGCAGGCGTTCGAGGTTCTCGCGCGTGGCGCGCATCCGGCTTTCGGTCTCGCGGCGGCGCTCCTTGTATTTCGAAATGCCGGCCGCTTCTTCCAGGTACACCCGCAGGTCGTCCGGCTTCGCCGCGACGAGCTCGCTGATCATGCCCTGCTCGATGATGGAGTAGCTGCGCGGACCGAAACCCGTGCCAAGGAAGACGTCGGCGATGTCGCGCCGCCGACACCGCGTACCGTTCAGGTAGTAGCCCGATTGACCCGTGCGGGTGACTTCGCGCCGGATCGCGATCTCACCGAAACGTGCATACTGGCCGCCGACGCGCCCGTCCGAGTTGTCGAAACTGAGTTCCACCGACGCCATGGCGGTTCCCCGCCGGGCGGTGGACCCGCTGAAGATGACGTCCGTGCTCGACTCCCCCCGGAGACGGCGGGCGGAACTCTCACCGATGACCCAGCGCACGGCATCGATGATGTTCGATTTGCCGCACCCGTTAGGGCCGACTACGGCGCTACGGTTCCCGAGGAAGCTGACTTTCGTCGGGTCGACAAACGTCTTGAACCCCGCCAGCTTGATTCCTGTGAGACGCATCTGGCGTCGTCATCCTTCCCGTAAGGGACGCAGCGAGTGTAAGGGAATGCCTCCGGGATTGCACCTTTGTCAAGTCGTTAGATGCGCCTTGCACCCGCCCGGCGTGGAGGGGCGGCTGCAGCGTTACGCCACCGCGCTCAGGGGACCTGCCGGGCGATGTCCAGCAGGACCGTTTCCGCCCCGACGCGGGTCGTCTTCGCCACGCTCTCGAAGTCCCCGGCGGCGCGCATCGGCGACCCGTTCACGCTGATCCTCGCGACGAGTTCGACGGCTTCGAGATCCGAGAGCCGCCGACCGGGAAGCATGGCATCGGCATCGCCAAGCTGCACGCGCGCGGGCAGGTCCGCCACGGCAAGACGGCGCACCGCGTATGGCGGCCCAGCCCGTCCGGACGGATCGCGCGCGATCACGAATACGGTGGCGCCCGCATCCACGGTCAGCGCCGGGGAGACCGACACCGCCACGGCCACGCCGCCCCGGGACGTGCCCGACGCCGGATCGGGACCAGGCACTTCGGACGCACCGGATGTCTGCGCCCGCTCGACCGGGGTCCGCCGGCCGGCGTCCGCTCCCGTGGCGGCCGGCTCCTCTTCCGGCACGAGCCGCGCGTGCGCCAGGACCAGCGCCTCGCCGAACAGCGAGCGCCGCGGACCGGCCGGCGTCACCCGCAACAGGCTGGCGAGGTGCCTGGCCGCTTCGGCAAAGTCATCGCGCCGCATGGCATCCATCGCCAGCAACTCCAGCATCATGGGGTCGTCCGGCCTGGCCGCCACCACCCGCTCGATGGCCGCCCGCGTGTCCACCGAAATCCGTCCGTCGTCCGCGAGATAGCGCGCCTGCGCCCAGGAGGCCTCGATCTCCGGATCGGCACCGGTCGACTCGCGAAGCCTGGCAAAGATCCGGGCGGCACCCTGGAAATCCTGCCGGCGCACCTTCAGGTGTCCAAGGTGGAAGAGGCTGTCCCCGTCCTCGGGACGCCGCGCGACACGCGCCGTCAAGGCGGCGTCGAGCTCCGCCAGCGTACCTTGCCGCGGGTTGGAGTCGCGCAGGATCTCGCCGGCTCGGGCGAGCAGGCGAACGTCCGGTTCGCCCCAGAACGCGTAGAGCGCGACACTGGCAACCGCGGCAAGCAACACGGCCACGACCGTGCGGGACGCCGGCGGCGCGGTCGTGTCGCCAAGGTCCCCCGCTGCGCTCTCCGGCAGTTCGTCGACCACACTCGCGGCCAACTCCTCCTCGAGTACGGCGATCTCGGTGTCCGCGAGGCCCTGCATGCGCCCCTCGACAGCGAGTTCCCGGCGACGGTCCGCAAACACCCCAAGGTTGGCGCGGGCCCGGTCGCCGCGCTCAGCGCCACCTCGCCGCGCGCCATGGACCACGTACAGAGCGGCCAGCGACGCGAGCAGCACGACACCGGCAAAGACTTCGATCACCGGGCATCTCCGCGCGGATGCACCCCGGCGTTGTCGCCGGCATCCTCCCACGCATCCTCCCAGCCATCCTCCCGGGCATCATCCCGGGCATCCTCGACCAGCCGCTCAAGCCGTTCGCGCTCAGCCACGGTCAAGCCGGCCGCGCGCCGCTGCACACCGACACGCGCGAGCACGGCGAGGCCGACACAGACGAGGGCGAGCGGCGAGAGCCACAGCAGCCAGGTGGCGGGTCTCATCGGCGGATCGTAGAGCACGAAGTCGCCATAGCGTTCCTGCAGGTGCGCGCGGATGTCTGCGTCGGTGGCGCCCGACTCGATGAGCCGCCTGACCGTACGGCGCAGATCCACCGCAATGGGGGCGCCCGAACTCGCGATGGACTCGTTCAGGCACTTGGGACAACGGAACTCGGCGAGCAGCGCCTGATATCGTCCGGCCGTCGCGGCATCGGCAAAGCCGTAGCCATCGATGGGCGATGCGGCGAACGCGGCGCCTGCCAGTCCGAGCGCCGCCAGACTGGTCCATAGCCACGCTGCCCGGCGGTACCGCCGGCGCAAATCACTCATGGGCCGGCGCCCGCAGCCGCGCGAGCGCCGGCGCGATCTCCGCATCCCACACCCATCGGTTGACCTCGCCGACCCGCTTGTAACGGATCGTGCCATCGGCATCCACGAGAAAAGTCTCCGGGGCCCCGTAGACCCCGAGGTCGACGCCCAGATCGCCGCTCGCGTCCACGACATTGAAGTCGTACGGGTCGCCATGGCGATCCAGCCAGGCGACCGCCGCGGCGGGATCGTCCTTGTAGTTGACGCCGATGATCGACAGACCCGCCTCGCGCCGGATGCGCAGCAACTCGGCATGCTCCGCAAGGCAGGTCGGACACCACGTCGCCCAGACGTTGACCATGCGCACCTCGCCCTCCACGTCCGCCCGCGTCGCGCGCCAGCCGGCATCGCCGAGCACCGGCAGGTCGAAGTCCGGAAAGGACTTCCCGACCAACGCGGAAGGCAGCAGCTTCGGGTCGTTCAGCGTGAAGCCCAGGAACAGGATCCCCGCGAGCACGAGGAACGCCGCCAGCGGCAGGACGCGCTGGGCGCGGGTCACGCCGATGCCGCGGGCGCGACGGCGCCCGGGGCGAGTTGCGCCGGCCGCCGCCCGAGACGCCGATAGCGGGGATCCGTGATCGCCAACGTGCCGCCGAGGCCGATGAGCAACGCGCCGAGCCATACCCAGCGCACCAGCGGCTTGTCGTTGATGCGGACCGCCCAGGTGCCGTCCGGCAGCTTTTCCCCCAGGGTGACGTACAGGTCGCCCAGAAACCCCGCCGAGATGCCCGCTTCGGTCATCACCTGTCCCCGGGCTTCGTACAGCCGTTTCTCCGGATGGAGGACCACGCCGCCGTCGGTCACGAATTCGCCGCGGTCCGCGACGTAGTTCGGCCCCTGCACCCGCCGCAGGTCCGCGAAGCGGTAGTCCACGTCGTTCAGCGTCACCGTCTCGCCGACCGCCATGCGCGCATCGACCGCATGCGAGAACTCGCTCGTCACGGCGATGCCCGCGAGGCTCACGGCGAATCCCACATGCGCCACGACCATGCCGGCGTAGCCCCGCGTCAGCGCGGACCGGCGGCGCCAGGCGTCCGCCGCGTGTACCAGGACGATCCATGCGGCGAGCGCGATGGCCAGGGTCGAGCCGAACTGCACGGTCCCGGCAAGGGCGAGCGGCAACGCGACGCCCAGCGCCGCCCCTGCGACACCCAGCAGGGCGGCGCCCCGGAAGAGCGTCCAGGGCGTACGTTTCCACCGCGTGATGGGGGCGACCGCCAGGCATGCCGCCAAGCCGCACATGAGCGGGACGAACACCCGGTTGAAATAGGGCGGTCCGACGGAGATCTTGTCACCTCCGGTCGCCGCCTCGTAGGCGAGCGGATACAGCGTGCCGATCATCACCACCGCGAGCGCCACCACCAGGATCACGTTGTTGGTGAGCAGCAGCAGTTCCCGGGACGCACCCTCGAAGCGCGCCCGGCTACCGAGTCCCGGAGCACGTAGTGCATAGAGCACCAGCGCACCGCCGATCGTCAGCACCAGCAGCACCAGCAGGAAGAGACCGCGCTCGGGGTCGACCGCGAAGGCATGTACCGAAGTGAGCACGCCGGAGCGGACGATGAAGGCTCCGAGCAGGGACAGCGAAAACGCGGCCACGGCCAGGAACAGCGTCCAGCTCTTGAAGGCGCCGCGCTTCTCCGTCACGGCCAGCGAGTGCACGAGCGCGGTGCCTGCCAGCCAGGGCATGAACGAGGCGTTCTCTACCGGGTCCCAGAACCACCAGCCGCCCCAGCCAAGCTCGTAGTAGGCCCACCAGCTGCCGAGCGCAATCCCCACCGTGAGGAAGGACCATGCGACGTTCGTCCAGGGTCTCGTCCACCGGGCCCACACCGTGTCCAGGCGTCCCGTCAGGAGCGCGGCGATGGCAAACGAGAACGCCACCGCAAATCCCACATAGCCGGTGTAGAGCAGGGGCGGATGCACGATCAGGCCGAAGTCCTGCAGCAGCGGGTTCAGGTCGGCGCCCTCGGCGGGAACCCCCGGCACGAGTCGCTCGAACGGACTGCTGGTGCTCAGCAGGAACAGGAGAAACCCGGCGTTCAGGAGCCCGAGCGTGCCGAGCACACGGCCGTGTATTTCCGCCGGGAGACGGCGCCCCCCGATGCTCACCGCCCAGGTCCAGGCCGCCATGATCGTCGTCCAGAGGAGGAAGGAGCCTTCGTGGGCACCCCAGGTCGCACTCACCCGGTAGTACCAGGGCAGGAGCGTGTTCGAGTTCTCCGCCACATAGGCGACGGAGAAGTCGCTGGCAACGAACGCCTGGACCAGCGCTGCGAACCCCACGATCAGCAGTGCGAGCTGTCCGGTCGCGAGCGTCCCGGCCGCGCTCCGCCAGGCGGCGTTCGTCGCGCTCGCATAGCCCGCGGCGGCAAGGCCGACGGCCATCACGAACGCGACGATGGTGGCGAAGTGACCGAGTTCGACGATCACCTGGCCGTTCCCTCGTGGGCCTTCATCCCGGCCAGCTCGGGCGGCATGTAGTTCTCGTCGTGCTTCGCGAGTACCTCGCGCGCGAGGAACGTTCCTGCGCCATCCAGCTCGCCCGTCACGAGCACACCCTGGTCCTCGCGAAACAGGTCCGGAAGGATGCCGACATAACGCACCGTGAAGTCCGACCCCTGGAAGTCCGTCAGCACGAACGACACCCCGAGGCCCTCGGCGTCCCGCGACACGCTGCCCGGCGCGACCATGCCGCCGCCGCGAATCGTGACCCCCACCGGCGCTGCCCCGCTGGCGATCGTTTGCGGCGGGTGGAAGGCGTTGATGTTTTCGTTCAGTGCCGCCAGCACGAAACCGACCGTCGCGGCCGTTCCGGCGAGCAGGAAGACGGTGGCGATCAGGCGGCCACGCCGAACCCGGTTCATGGCATGTTCCCCCCCGGCCTTCGCCCCGCGCGCGCGGCGGCGATGAGTCGGCGCCGCACGACCAACGGGCGGATGCCCAAGCCCCCGAGTATGGCGAAGCCGATGCCGTACGCGAGCCACACGTAGAGGCCGTGGTCTCCCATCGCCAGAAACTCGACCACCGCCTCGCTCATGACGCCTTGTCCATCCAGTCGCGGACCCACTGGGCGTCCGCCTCGCGCAGGAGGATTTCGTTACGCAGCGCCGCGACAACGACGGCCGCCACGAAGCAATAGAAGCCCAGGAAGTTCACCAGCAACGGCACCCACATCGAGGGCGGCATTGCCGGCGCCGCCGTGAAGGTGATGCTGGCCGGCTGGTGCAGGGTCAGCCACCAGTCGACGGAGTACTTGATGATGGGCACATTCACCGTCCCGACGATGGCGAGGATCGCGGCCGCCCTGCCCGCCTGCTGCGCGCGCGGAATGGCCTCCCGCAGCGCCATGATCCCGACATACAGAAAGAAGAGCACCAGCACCGACGTCGTCCGCGCATCCCAGACCCACCAGGCACCCCAGGTCGGGCGCCCCCAGATCGCGCCGGTCACGAGCGCCACTCCCGTGATGGCCATGCCCACGGGCGCCGTCACCGCGATGAACATGTCCGCCAGCTTCATCCGCCACACCAGGAGCACCACACCCGCCACCCCCATCACGACATAGAGCGCCTCCGCCAGATGCGCGGACGGCACGTGGATGTAGATGATCCGATAGCTGTCCCCCTGCTGGTAGTCCGACGGCGCGAAGCCGAGACCCCACACCGTACCCACCGCGAGCAGCGCGACGGCCAACGCGGCGAACCCCAGGAGCCACGGCCGCGACAGGTCGAAGAACCACCGCGGCGATCCCATCCTGTGAAACCAGGTGCTGAAGCGGCCCACGTCAGTACTCCTGGCTGACCTTGAGCGCGAGACCCACGGCGAATGGCGCGAGCGTCACCGCTGCTGCGAACAGGACCGCCAGCCACATCAGGTGCCCCGCCGGGCTGGTACCCGCGGCCGCCGCGAGGCCCGCCCCGGCGCCGAAGATCAGGACGGGAACGAACAGCGGCAGGGCAATCACCGCCGCCAGAACGCCACCTCGACCCAGGCTGACGGTCAACGCCGCGGCGACCGCCCCGATCAGGGTCAGCGTCGGCGTGCCGAGCACCAGGCTGGCTGCCAGCGTCGGTACGGCCTCCGCACGCACCTGCAGCATCAGGGCCGCCAGCGGCGACAGGACCGTCAACAGCAGACCGCTGGTGCACCAATGCGCGAACAGCTTGCCGAGCACCGCCGCGAACAGGGGCCGCCCGTGCAGCAGCATCTGCTCGAGGGTGCCGTCTTCGAAATCCCGGCGGAACATGCTCTCGGTCGACATCATCGTCGCGAGCAGCGCCAGCACCCAGACGATGCCCGGCCCCACCTCGCCGAGCACGGAGCGGTCCGGTCCCATGCCGAGCCCGAAGAGCACCACTGTCAGGATGAAGAAAGCCAGCGGATGCGCCGCATCCCCCCGCGAGCGCACCGCGACGAGGAGATCGCGCCGCGCCAGCGCCACCACCAGGCTCACGTTCCGAGCTCCATCGTCCGGGCACCCGTCAGCCCAGTGCTCTCGTGCGTCGCACAGACCACCGCCCCGTCCTCCGTCCGGCGCCGGGCGATCAGCGTCCTGACGAGTTCCCGACCCGGCAGGTCAAGCGCCGTGAAGGGTTCGTCGAGCAGCCACAGCGGCGCGCTCGTGACCAGCAGGCGCGCGAGAGCGGCCCGGCGCTTCTGTCCGGCGGACAACGTGGCGCATGGCACCTGCGCTGCCGCTCCCAGACCCACCGCGTCGAGGGCTTCCTCGCATTGCCCCGGGTCGAACGCCTGCCCCTCCAGGGCGACGTACCAGCGAATGTTCTCGAAGGGGCTCAACATCGGGTTCACGCCCGGCTTGTGTCCAAGATAGAGCGGCCGCGCACCGGCGCGGACGCGTACCGCACCCGCGTCCTCCGTCAGGAAGCCCGCAACGCACCGCAACAGCGTCGTCTTGCCGCTGCCGTTGGCACCGCGCAATTCCATGAGGTCCCCGGCGCTGAGCGTCATGTCGATGCCCTCGAACAGGGGCCGCCCGTTCGCACGACAGGCGAGACCGCGAATCGAGAGCAACGGTTCGTGCGACGGAGTGGCCACAAGGCCCGCATTATAGGGGAGGACGCGTCCCCACCCGTGGCGGTGAAACCGGCCGCTGCGCGCCCCCGTCAGACGCCGTACAGCGCCTGGACGTTGTTCCGGGTGATCCTGGCGCGATCCGCCGCGGAGACGCCCTCGAACAGCTCGTCGAGTACCTCTCCCGAACAGGGCCACGTCGAGTCCGTGTGCGGGTAGTCCGAACCCCACATGAGGCTCTGCACGCCGATGAACCCGCGGGTCGCCAGCGCCGGCCAATCGTCCTCGATGGTGCTTTTCTGCAGGGCCACGGCCAGTTCGGTATTGGCCATGCTGAACATGGCAAAGAAGCCGGCATAGACAAACTCGGCTCCAAGGCCGTCCACGTCCTGGTCTTCGTGGCGCCAGGCGCCGTCCACCAGTCCCCGCCGCATCCCGGCATACCCCTGCGAGAAGAGCGCCATGATCTCCGGATCGTGCATGTGGGCGACGTCCGGCTTGCGCCCGGGCTTGCGGACCAGCGGCTCGTTACGTCCGAGGCGCGTGGCGGCGAGTCCCATGCGGGCGACGTTGATCCCCGACGGCCCTCGCGCCCGGATCACGATGCGGTCGCCCGCCTCCCCATCGGAGACGACACGGGGCGCCTCGTCTCCGAAGCGTTGGGGAAGGCCCGCAAAGACGTCGGGGCCTTCCACCACGTGGGAATCTGCGGAAATGGGCTTCACGGCTGCCTCGGTGGGATCAGGATTGCCAGCATCTTATCCTCGCGCGGCGTCCAACGATGACATGGCGTGGTCGGGTCACACGCCACGCAGCGCCTCGCCGAGGGGTGTATCGCCATCGAGCAGGCTGAAGGTCTTGCGCACCGTGTTGTCGAGCTCGAGGCACCCGACCAGCGCCGCGGCGAGGTTCTCGCGCGAAGTCAGCCCCCGCCCGTGCAGCTCCGGACGCACCGTCACCAACTCCGTCGCCGCCTCGTCGGTCAGTCCTCCGGGACACACGATCGTGTAGTCGAGCCCGGTCTCGCGCAGATGGTTGTCCGCATGGGCCTTGGCCTTGTGGTAGTGGGCGATGGGCGAGGTGCTGTGCACGTCGTTGTTGATGGAACTCAGCATCACGTAGCGGATCGCCCCCGCCATCTCGGCGGCCACCATCGAGCGGATCGCGCCGATGTGGTCGACCAGAACGGTCTTGTCCTTGCCGGTGCCGCCGCCGGATCCGGCCGCGAAGATCACGGCGTCCATACCGGCCACGGCATGGTCGATGGGGTACTCCAGATCGCCCAGCACGGTCGGCACTCCGAGCGCGTCGAACTTCGGACGCTGCGCAGCGTTGCGGATCATCGCCACGGGGTCGTGGGGACCCTCCGCCAGCCGCCTTGTCACGCGCGTCGCGGTGTTTCCGTTCGCCCCGATCACCAACACTCTCATGGCATCACCTCCGCTCGTTGCCTCGCGCGCCGGCGCGTTCAACTCATGCTAACAGCCTGTCGGACTTCGGGTCTGGCACGCCGCCTGGACGGCGCGTTATGGGTTGGCCCCACGGGAGCTTCGCGTCAGCGGGAAGGCTCGGCGGCCAGGTGCCGGCCAGCAGCGGACCCACGCACGCGCACCAAACGGGTGCCGGCGCAGGACGTGGTCAGAGCGCGAGTTCTGCCCCGAGATAGAACTGCCGCGGCAACGCCGGGAAGTACCGGAAACTGCCGAACGCGAAGTCCGCCCGGTCCGCGTACCGTTCGTCCGCCAGGTTGAGGATGCGGCCGAACAGCGTGACCCGATCGGACCACCGGTAGTTGCCCCGCCAGTGGAACGCCACGTGGCCACCGTAACGCTGGGTGTTCGCCGCGTTGATGGAGTGCGACCCGACATATACGGCCTCGAACTCGGACTGGAATTTCCCGTACCGCGCATGCCAGCGGGCGCTGCCGAGCCAGCGCGGCGCCGTATCCACGTCGTTGCCGTCCCGAATCGTCTCGCCGCGCGCCGCGTCGCGGTCGAACGCATAGCGGTGCCGCGCGTACGTGCCGGTCAACTCGACCACGTGGCAGTCCCCGATGCGGTTGCGCAGCGTGAACTCGACGCCCGTGGACTCGGTCTCTCCGTCGCTCACGTTGAAGCCGTTCGCGTCGCGGAAGATCAGATGCTCCGTGCGCTCGGCATACCAGGCGATATCGGCCTCGAGCGTGTCGGTGGCGCGGCGCCAGCCGACCTCGAGCGAGATCAACGACTCGCTGTCGATATCCGCCACCGTCTGCCCGCTCTGCAGCCGATAGAGTTCCGTCGCCTGGGGCGGACGAAAGCCCAGTCCGGCCACGGCGTATGCCTCGGATGCCTCGCCGAGTTCCCAATGCAGGCCCAGCCGACCGGCCACGTCCGCGAACGTGTCGTCGCGGCTCGCGGGGCGCGTATACAGGCACCCACCGAATCCGCAGGCCGTCCCGTCGTCGCGTGTGTTGCCGACGCCGGCATGGTTCTCGTACTCGTACGCAAGACGCTCGATACGCAGGCTGTGCACCAGTTCGGTGCTCGCACCGAGGGACCAGCGCAGGTCGTAGAACGCTGCCGCCATGGAGCTGTCCACGTCGTAGTCGTAGTGGGTACCCGGAGGCCGTGTCCCCACCAGGAATGCGGACCCGACGGTCGGTCCCGACTGGAACTCGCGCAACGCGCCGCGCATGAACTCGAATTGCGCACCGACCGTCCAGGTCAGCGGACCGTCGCCACCCGCCAGCCGCCCGAGGGCACCGCCGCTCGTCTGCGTGTTGGTCTCCAGCGGTTGCCCCGGCAGGAAGTGCTGCAGGAACGCCATGCTCGAACGCCTGAGGTAGGGCGTCAGTACGAGTTCCCGTTCACCGAGTTGGCGCGCCCACTCGCTGATCGCGCGCAGGGACCACGCGTCCCGGTAGGCTTCCGGATTCGGATTCGTGTCCCGCAGGTCATCGTCGTCGTACGCGCGGTAGCCGGTGACGAAGCCACCGGTTTCCTGGTTCAGGAGCGTCGCGGACACGAAATTCGACACCCGCCACGCACCGACCTCGAAGAGATGGCTGACGTTCGCCTTCTGCTGTCCGTATCCCGTGTCGTCGCGGTAACCACCGCTGTTGGTCGAGTGCAGATCGAGCCGCAGCCCACCCGCCGCCCCCCCGGCCCGCACCTGATGATAGTCGTGGGGGCCCACCTCCACGGACAAACGCGCCGGCCCCGGCGGTCGCTGCGCCACCACGTTGACCACGCCGTGCAGGGCATTGCCGCCGAACAGTGCACTCGCCGGGCCCCTTACCACCTCGAGGGCGGCGGCCTGCTCGGTATTCACCTCGAACAGATTGTTGATGTTGCAGAACCCCGCGGGACGGATAGGCACCCCGTTCTCGAGGTAGAGGAACTCGCCGCACGCACCGGGACCCGCCAGCACGCCCGAACGGATCGCTGTCAGATGCTCGTGACCGGAGCCCCGTACGACCCACACGCCCGGAACGCGTGCCAGGGTCTCGTGGACGTGATTGACGCGCAGCAGGTCGAGCGCCTCGGCGTCGACGGTGGTCACGCTGCCGAGATCGCCCTGCCGCGCACGCAAGGAGCCGTCGGCCACGACGAGGATCTCCTCGAGTTCCGGCGCCGGTGTCTCTTGCTGCCCGAAGACGCTCACGGCCAGCAACGGCCAGGCGAGCCAGTGAAGGGTTTTCATGCGGGCAAGTTTGGAGGATTCGGCGCCGGCATGCCAAT
Source organism: Candidatus Azotimanducaceae bacterium (assembly GCA_965248075.1). Taxonomy (GTDB): domain Bacteria; phylum Pseudomonadota; class Gammaproteobacteria; order Pseudomonadales; family Azotimanducaceae; genus VXNE01. The sequence goes on from CBDFIL010000003.1 coordinate 1,255,154, forward strand.
GCGGGGCGACGGATGGGCGCCGCCGCCAAAAGCGCACGCTCCCACCTGACCATTGCCCACACCGGGAAGGGGCATCCGGAGGCGGCGGGCACGGCGACCGGGTGTACCATCCCGCTGAAACGTGCGGAGCCGCACGATGGATTTCGACCACGCCAGACTGCAAGCCCGAGCCCGTCGAATAGAGGCGAAGTATCCCGGCGGACTTGCGCTTCGCGTACACCGCGCACTCAGCTGGCTGGCGCGCGCGGAACGCTCCGACGGCGATGACGATGCCCGGTTCATCTTCCTCTGGATCTCCCTGAACGCCGCCTACGGCGACGAAATCCAACGCGAGACGGCCCCGGAGCAGGCGATCCTCGATCGTTTCTTCTCCCGGTTGGTCGCGCTCGACAGCGCCAACCTGCTCTACGAACTGGTGTGGGCGAAGTTCCCCGGGCCGGTGCGCCTGCTGCTCGACAACCGCTACGTCTTCCAGCCGTTCTGGGACCACCAGAACGGCAGGATCGACGAGGAGCGCTGGAAACGCAGCTTCGAGGGCGCGAAGGCCAAGGCCCGGCGCGCCCTCGGCGACCGCAGCCGCACGGCCACCGTTCTGGCCATCGTCCTGGCGCGCCTGTACACGCTACGCAACCAGCTCATCCACGGCGGCGCGACCTGGCACAGCAGCATCAACCGCGACCAGGTCCGCGACGGCACCGCTATCCTCGCGGACCTCGTCCCGCGCGTCATCCACCTGATGATGGCAAACCCCGAAGAGGACTGGGGCGACCCGAGCTACCCGGTCGTGTGACGGCGAGCAACGCCCGTTACGTCTCGCCGGCCTCCACCACGCACCGTCGCACGCACTCTGCCAAGTGTTCGACCAGGGCAAGCGCTCCCTCACGGTGGATCGGTTCCGTACCCGCTGTCACGCCACCGTAACGAAACTCGACCGCAAAGGGCGTGAACAGGACAAGGTCGCGGAACGCTTCTACCCGCACATGCCGCTCGGTCAGGAGATCAAGCAACAACTCCAGGTTGTGCGTGAGAGGGTACACCTCGCCAAGCAACGCCAGCCAAGCCTTGAGCGCCTTCTCCGCAGCCTGCTGCACATGGAAGCCGAAGGACTCTTCCGGCGCACCGGCGGTCATGCTGCGCAACGTGAGCACATCGCGTTGGGCCGCTGCAACGAGCATCCGGGCGCACTTAGGGTCGCTCATAGAGCACCTTGCCTTCGCGTAGAGCGCGCGCCAGCACGTGATTGAGCGAGTCGCGCCAGTAGTTCACATCCTCCCGGGAGTAGACAAGGACATCCGCTGCGACCCGGAACTGCGCCAGCGCGTGGTACAGCCTGATGGTTTCCTCGTGTCGGCTGCGCTCCGGACCGAACGGTTCGGCTTCCAGGACCACGAGATCGACATCCGAGTCTTCCCGTGCATCCCCCCGCGCGCGGGACCCGAAGAGGATGATCTGCTCGGGGTCCACTTCCTCGACGATCGCCCGCACCATCTCGTCCACGAGCCCGTCAGTGACCGCGGTCATCGCATGCTTCGCCTCGACGATCTCGGCCTGCCGAGATCCCGCCCGCTCCTCATGCGACGGTACCCTACCACTTCCGCCCCACGCAGGCGGATGCCACCCGGACCCGGTCAGCGGGCCCCCGTCCGGCCAATCCGTCACAACTCCCGCAACACCAGCACCGGCGGCGACCGCACGAGCTTGCGCGTACCGGCGTAGCCGATGGCGGCGATCAGCACCGCGCCAACCGCCGGACCTGCAAGCCAGAGCCACGGGTGCAGGTCGTAGCCGAGTTCGAAAACCTGTGCGCGCAACACGCTGACCGTGGTCTCCGCGCCGATCACGGCGACGACCCCCGCGAACGCGCCGAGCACCGCGAACTCCGCCGTCAGGGCGCCCGCGATGAGCCGCGTGGTGCCGCCGAGCGCGCGCACCAGCGCGTGTTCCTTCATGCGCGCCTCGTGGCTTGCCTGGATGGAGGCGACGAGTACCAGGGCGCCGGCGCCGAGCACGAGACCGAGCACCAGCTCGATCGCCTGCGTCACCCGGGCCACGATGCTCCGCACCTGGCGGACGATCTCGTCGACCTCGATCACGGTGATGGTCGGATGCTCCGAAAGGAGGCGATTGAGGAATCGCTTGCCGCCCGGCTGGAGGTGGAAACTGGTCATGTGCGTCGTCGCGAAATCGGCCAGCGCAGCGCGCGAGAAAACGATGAAGAAGTTGGGCTGCAGGCTGTCCCACTCGACGCGCCGCGTATTCGCGATACGGGCGGTGACCGGCAGCCCGCCGATGTCGAACGCGAGTTCGTCCCCGACCGCGAGCCCGAACATGGCGGCATAGTCCGCCTCGAGCGAGATGAGCGCCTCGCTGGAATCCTCAGGCCACCACGCACCCTCCACGAGGACGTTGTTGCCAGGCAGCGTCTCCGACCAGGTGAGGTTTCGCTCGGAGCGCAGTCGCGGCCCCTCCATGCCCCGACGCCGGGTTTCCTCCCATGCCTCGGCGGGCTCGCCATTCACGCTCGTCACCCGGCCCCGGATCATCGGGAACAGACGCCCGTCGTAGTCGGTGTGTTCGGTCAGAAGCGCCTGCACCGCGCCCACCTCGTCCTGCGCCACGTTCATCACGAAATGGTTCGGCGCGTTCTCGGGCAGTTGCGCGCGCCACTCGTCCAGTAGCGCGGTGCGTATCAGGAAGAGGATCAGCAGCAGCATGATCGCGATGCCGAAGATCGTGATCTGCGCGACGTTCTCCCGGTAGCGGCGTTGCAGCCCCGCGAGCGCCAGCCGCCAGGCGCTGCCGGCCTGCATGCCGACCACCCGTCCACCGCGCAGCAGGGCAAGTGCGAGGACGGCGAACGCGCCACAGACTCCGACGCCGCCGACCAGCGCCCACAACGTGAGCCACACATCGCCGCTGTACCACACCAGGAGCCCCAGGCCGCCCAGGGCGGCCGAGCCGTACGTGAGCGCCTGCGATGCCGCCCCCGCGTGCACGTCCCGCCGCATCACGCGCATGGGGGAGACATTGCGCAACGCGACCAGCGGCGGCAGCGCGAAGGCGAGCAGGCAGACGAAGCCGGTCGCCGCGCCGACCGCCAGGGGTCGCGGTCCCGGCCACGGCAGAGACGCGGGGAGGTACGCCGAGAGCGCCGACACGATGGCGAAGTGCACCACGCCGCCGAGCACCAGCCCCGACACCACCCCGACCGCACCCACCGCGCTCAACACCCCGAGGTAGCCCCACTGAACCTCCGCCGGCGTTGCGCCAAGCGTCTTCAGGACGCCGACGTGATCGTAGTGACGCCGCGCATAGCGGTGCGCGCCCAGAGCGACCGCGACCCCCGCAAGCAGCACGGCGAGCAGGCCCCCGAGCAGCAGAAAGCTCTCTGCCCGATCCAGCGCCTCCCCGATCGAGGGGTTCGCGTCCGCAATGCCACGCCACCGGTAGTTCGGCGCGAGGTCCGCATCGATGGCGTCCCTGAGGTCCGCCAGGGCAGCGTCGTTGCCGGCGAGCAACAGCCGATAGCCCACGCGACTCCCCGGCTGGATCACCCGCGTTGCCGGCACGTCTTCCACGCGCATCAGGAGGCGCGGGCCCAGATCGAAGAAGCTGCCGCCACGGTCCGGCTCGCCGGCCAGGACGTGGGCTATGCGCAGCCGCGCATAGCCCACGGAGACGGTGTCGCCCACCGCAAGTCCGAGCGCCGGGAAGAGACGCGAGTCGAGCCACACCTCGCCGCGTCCCGGCACGGAGTCCGTCACGCGCGCCACGCCGAAGGGTTCGTCGGCCACCCGCAACACGCCGCGGAGCGGATAGAAGGAACCCACGGCCTTGACGGATACCAGCTGACTGCGCGCTGCGGCGGAAGCGTCCGCGAAGAGCATCGAGGGAAACGACACCACGTCCGTCTGCACGATGCCACGCACCGCCGCCGCGTCCCGAAAGGCTTCCGGTATCGGGCGCGTCGAACCGACCACGCGGTCCGCGCCGAGAAATGTGGTCGACTCCGACACCAACGCCTCGCGCAGCCGATCCACGAAGAGACCGATGGCCGTGACCGCCCCGACGGCCACCACCACGGCCGCCAGCAACAGCCGCAACTCCCCCGCCCGCCAGTCCCGAACGGCGAGCCGCAGTACCAGGCGCCAGGTCACGAGGCGACCCGGCCTCCGTCCAGGGTGACGATGCGGTTGCAGCGGTCCGCGAGAGCCGCGTCGTGCGTCACCAGCACGAGTGTCGCGCCCGACTCGACATTGAGTTCGAACAGGAGGTCGATCACCCGCCGGCCGGTCGCCGTGTCCAGATTGCCGGTGGGCTCGTCGGCGAACAGCACTTTGGGCCGCGACGCGAACGCCCGCGCGATGGCCACGCGCTGTTGCTCACCGCCGGACAGTTCGCGCGGATAGTGGGTGACGCGGGAAGCAAGCCCAACCCGGTCGAGGAACTGTCGCGCGTCTTCCCGCGCCCCCGCATCGCCGCGCAACTCGGAGGGCAGCATCACGTTCTCGAGTGCCGACAGGCTGTCGATGAGCTGAAAGGACTGGAACACGAAACCGATGGAGCGCCCGCGCACGCGCGCACGCTGCTCCTCCGACATCGCCGTGATCTCCTCGCCGTCGAGCCAGACATCTCCGGCAGTGGGCAGATCGAGCCCCGCAAGGATGCCCAGCAGAGTGGTCTTGCCCGAACCCGAGGCGCCGACCACCGCCACGGATTCGCCGCGAGCGGCATCGAAGTCGACGCCGTCGAGGATGGACAGCTCGCCCTCCGCGGTCGGCACAGCCTTGCTGACGGCACGGGCGCGCAGGATCGGCGATTCTGTGGAACCGTTGTTCATTCGGGTGTCGGATGACTTTCAAATACCGGCGGGAGGGCGCGACGCCTGGGGCCGCCCGACGGTTTGGCGCAGGCCGCTCGCGATGCCCCACCTGCCATTTCCACCGCACCCGCGCCGGACTGCCCGCGGATCCGCTGGGTTGCTGGCCGCATAGACTACCATTGCGCGAAATAGACCGTCGGTGCCACCTTGAGACTGCTGCCCATCGCCCTCCTCCTGTCGGCGCCCGCCATCGGCGCGCTCGCCCTCGACGCGCCCGCCGACGCGCCGCCTGCAGCGGGCGGGGGCGCCACCATCCTGGTCGTCGGGGACAGTCTGAGCGCCGCCTACGGCATGGCGCCGGAGCACGGCTGGGTCCACCTGCTCGCCGCGCGCCTCGCCGAGACGGACAGCGCGTACCGGGTGGTCAACGCCAGCGTGAGCGGCGAGACGACCGCGGGCGGCCTGGGGCGCATCGCGGCAGTCCTGGACCGGCACCGACCGGGCATCGTCATCCTGGAACTCGGCGGCAACGACGGTCTGCGCGGCTATCCCGTGGAGTCCATCCGCAAGAACCTCGCCACGATGGTCGACGCGGCGCTGGGCCGCGATGCACAGGTGATCCTGGTGGGCATGCAGATGACGCCCAACCTGGGACCGCGCTATACCGACGGCTTCCGGGACGCCTTCGGCGAAGTCAGCACCACGCTCGGCACGGAACTGGTGCCGTTTCTGCTCGAGGGGATCGATCCGGAGACCATGTTGCAACCCGACGGCATCCACCCCACGGCCGAAGTCCAGCCGATCCTGCTCGACAACGTCTGGAAAGTGCTGGCCCCGCTGCTGCGCTGAGCGGTGGTCTTCGGCTACACCTCCCCCACCTCCCCCGCCTTCCCCCCGAGACACGGCGGCGACATCGGTGCGTCACCGAACCGCTTGCGCCAGTCCGCTGGCGTATAGGTGTGCAACGCGAGGGCGTGGACGGGGCCGGCGAGCTCTTCCGCCAGGACGGCGTTGACCATCCGATGCCGTTCGATCAGCCGACGCCCCTCGAACCCCTCCGTGACCAGGACGACGCGGAAGTGCGACTCTGATCCGGGCGGGACGTTGTGGTTGCCGCTCTCGTTCTCGACGACGAGGTGCGCCGGGGCAAGGGCCTCGGCAAGTCTGGTTTCGATGGTCTCCCGCACGCTCACGTCGTTTCCTCCCCGCCTTCTGCGCCGCGTGACTCCCCTGGCACGGTAGCCCGATCCTTGCGGTTGCGCGGACGCGGGATAATATAGTCTGTTCGCCATCGAAAGGGGCCGTCTCCCCGATCGCGGGGCAGGCCGCCGGACGGTTCGAATTTTCTGGGCCGCAAACGGTTTGAGGCCCTGTCGATCGAAGGAGGCCGCGTAGCCATGCTGTTGGTCATCTCACCCGCGAAGTCGCTGGATTTCGACTCCGCCGCCCCGACGCGCAAGCACTCCCAGCCAGGGTTCCTCCCCGACTCCCAGGCGCTGGTCGACCGCCTGAAGGATCTCGGGCCCGGCGAGATCTCCGATCTGATGCACATCAGCACCAGACTCGGCGAGCTCAACTGCGACCGTTTCAACGAATGGTCGCGGCCCTTCACGCGCAAGAACGCGAAACAGGCGGTGCTCGCCTTCAAGGGCGATGTCTACATGGGAATGGAAGCGTGGAACTTCTCGGAACGGGATTTCGCCTGGGCCCAGCGACGCGTCCGGATCCTGTCGGGCCTGTACGGTCTCCTGAAGCCGCTCGACCTCATCCAGCCCTATCGCCTCGAGATGGGCACCCCCTTCGCGAATCCGCGCGGCAAGGACCTCTACGCCTTCTGGAGCGAACGGCTGACGGACACGCTGCGCTGCGAACTCGACGGCCATCGTGCGCGCACCCTCGTCAATCTCGCGTCCAACGAATACTGGAATGCCGTCGAGCCGGCCCGCCTCGATGCGCGGGTCGTCACCCCGGTGTTCAAGGACCTGAAAAACGGGCGTTACATGTTCGTGAGCTTCTTCGCGAAAAAGGCGCGCGGAGCCATGGTGAGCTTCGTCGTGCGCAACCGCATCGACACCGTCAAGGGTCTCAAGGACTTCGACTGGCAGGGCTACCGGTTCTCGAAGGAGCAGTCGAGCGCCGACGGGCTCGTGTTCCTGCGCGACCGGGCCGTTTGACCGGACGTTCCTCCCTGGGCCACCGGCGTCAACGAGAGCCCGGTCCGTCGGTGGGCGCGTCGGTGATCAGCAGGAGATCGCCGAGTTGCGCCTTGCGCAGCTTCACCGGATTGCTCTTCGCACCGATGTTCAGCATCTCCACGAACAACGAGAATCCCATCGCGAAGTAGATGTAGCCCTTGGGAACGTGCAGGCCCGCGCCCTCCGCCGCGAGGGCGAAACCGATGATCAGCAGGAACGAGAGCGCCAGCATCTTGAGCGCCGGATGATCCTCGATGAAGCGGCTGACCGGACCCGCCGCGACCATCATCACCAGCACGGCGGTGACGATCGCGGCGATCATCACGGGCAGGTCCTGGACCAGCCCGACCGCCGTGATGACCGAGTCGAGCGAAAAGACGATATCGATCACGGCGATCTGAAACAGCACGAGACCGAGGCTCGCAACCGCGACGCCGCCGCCATCATCCGGCGCGTGATACTCGAGGGAGTTGTGCATCTCCCGGGTCGACTTGGCGATGAGGAATGCGCCCCCGCCGATCAGGATGATGTCCCGCCAGGAAATCCCGTGGCCAAACACTTCGAAGAGCTCCGCCGACAGGCTCATGATCCACGACAGCGACACCAGCAGCGCGATCCGCATCAGCATGGCGAGGCTCAGCCCGAGCAGGCGTGCCTTCGCGCGCTGATGCTCCCGGAGCCTGCCGGTCAGGATCGAGATGAAGACGATGTTGTCGATGCCGAGAACGATCTCGAGGAGCGACAACGTCAGGAAGGCGAACCACGCCTCCGGATTGGCAAGCAGGTCGAACATGGGCTTATCATGGTTGGCGTTACCGCAATGAGCGGAAGTACAACATGGCTGCAGACCGCTACGAAACCGCTGCCGAGGTCCTCGAGGCCGCGGTGTTCCGTCGCCTCCTTGCACATCTCGACGAGCACAAGGAGGTGCAGAACATCGATCTCATGAACCTCGCCGGCTTCTGCCGCAACTGCCTGTCGAAGTGGTATGTGGCGGCTGCCGAGGAGCAGGGCACGCCGGTGGACTACGACCGGGCCCGGGAGATCGTCTACGGAATGCCCTACGCCGAGTGGAAAGAGAAACATCAGCCCGAGGCGACGCCGGAACAGCTCGCGGCGCTGCAACGTCAGCAACAGCAGTAGCGGAGGGTTCGCCGCGACGGCGCGGAGCGTCCCGGCGATCCGGCGTCGCCGCGCTGGTGGTGGCCGTCCCGATCCTGGCCCTGGCTGTCGCCGTCCTGCTCGAATTGCGCTCCTCCGAAGGCCTCGCGGTCCGTTACGCCGTGCTCGACCGATCGGGGTGGTTGGGCGACGCCATCCGTCGACGCATGGTCGCCGATGACGTCGCGGCATTCCTGGACGCCCTCGCCAGGGCACCGCGAGACGATCCGCTCCTCGCCGGGGCAGTCGCCGCGCGCGCGTCTGTCGAAACGCCCGTCGTCGAGTTGATCCATACACTCGTCGTCGAGTCGGGTCGCATCCGATCGCCGGCCGACCTGCGGGAGCGGTTCGCCGACTGGTGGATCGAAAACGCCCACGCGGTCGTCGTCGCCGCGCCCGGCGTGTCCTTCGCCACCTACGTCGAGGTGCAGCCCGTCAGGCCCCTCGACCACCTCGAGTACATGCTCGACGAGGGGCTGCTCGATGGCTACTTCGTGATCCCCGACGACTCCGTGGGTACCGGCGCGATGCCCCGCTACGTGACCCGGCGACGGGACGATCGGGGGCTCGCCGCCTGGTACCAGGACATCGCGGGAGAGCTGGTCGAGCGTCAGCGCCTGCTGGAGGAGAACGCTGCGCAGTGATGCCTCGCCGGCTTGATCTGCCTCAGGCCATGCGTTTCAATGTCCGCCCCCATCCTCGGACACCCGACGCATGCAGGAAAGACTCGCCAAGATCTGGCGCGAATGGCGCGGGTTCGCCCTGTTCGTCGCCGTCATGCTGGTGTTCCGCTCGGCGATCGCCGACTGGAACCAGGTGCCATCGGGGTCCATGCAGCCGACGATCCTCCCGGGCGACCGCATCGTGGTCGACAAGCTGGCCTACGACCTGCGGGTGCCCTTCACGCTGAAGCGCATCTCACAGTGGTCCGCTCCCGAGCGCGGCGATGTGATCACGTTCCCGTCTCCGCTCGACGAGCGGCTGTTCGTAAAACGCGTGGTCGGCATGCCGGGCGACACCGTGGAAATGCGACGCAACCGACTGAGCATCAACGGTGTCCCGGCGACCTACGAACCGTTGACCGAAGCGGAAATGCGAACGCTGCCGTTGCAGCCCTCGAGCAGCTACAGGCTCTTCCGGGAGACCGTCCTGGAGAGTTCCCGCATCATCATGGTGCGAAAGTCGCCCATCGATCCGGGCTACTCGTCGTTCGGTCCCGTGGTGGTGCCCGACGACCACTACCTGGTGCTTGGCGACAACCGGGACAACAGCGGCGACTTCCGCAGAATCGGTCCCGTGGCACGCGACCGGGTGCTCGGACGCGCACACGCGATCGCGTTCTCGCTGAACTACGACAACTACTACGCGCCGCGCATCGACCGATTCTTCACCGACCTGCCGTAGACCGGGACCGCGCCGCGCCATCGGCGAGGCGTCTCAACGACGCGTCCAGCGAATGACCGCGGCCGCGAGCGCCGCGAGCAGGGCGAGCACCGCCACAAAGCCGATGCTGGTCACGAGGAAGTCCAGGAGTTCACCGGTATCTATTGCGAAGAAGCGGGCGAGCCACGCAATGCCCAAAAAGGCCGCCAGCGCCGCCGGCAGCACCCACCGCATGGAACTGCCGTGCCATCGCGCCATGCCGATTCCTGCCTGCGCAACCTCGATGAGGCTACGATGAACCGCGCCGGACACCGAAGCAAGGGCTCCGCTCCCCAGCCGTCGCGCTCGATGGCCGGGCGTACCGGCGCTATTTATTCCAGACCACGCTCGCGGTACATTCCCGTCCGCGTCACACCGCACGCGCAAGGAGATCGATCATGCAGGGCTCGGGCAGTACATGACCATTCGACGGCCGTTCGGCGCCTGCCTGGCCGCGCTGACCTGCACGGCGGCGCTTGCCGCCGACCCACCTCAAGTCGCCTTCGGCACGATCGAACGCCCGGTTTCGCTTGCGCCGATGCCCGAGCATCCGCGTACGTCGCTGACGATCGTCGACCAGCTGCGCCAGCACCACTACGACACCAGGAAGATCGACGACCGCGTCTCGTCCGAGGTGTTCGACAACTATCTCGACACCCTGGACTCGGGCCGCGCCTATCTGCTCGCCGAAGACGTGCGAACGCTCGACGAGCGCTACCGTTTCGCCCTCGACGACGCACTCAAACGGGGTGATCTCGAGCCTGCGTTCGAGATATTCAACCTCTTCCAGGATCGCGTCGCCGACCGCCTCGAGTTCCTCCTCGACACCATCGGCATGGGCCTGGAAACGCTCGACTTCACGCTCGACGAAACGCTCGAGATCGACCGTAGCAACGCCTCGTGGCCAGCGGACCGGGTACAGATGAACGACCTGTGGCGCCGGCGGCTGAAGGCGTCGGTGCTCGGCATGCTGCTGAACGATCGGGAACTCGAGGAAATCGAGGAACTGCTCACCAAGCGGTACCGGAACCGGCTCAAGCAGACCGCACGCACTCGCAGCGAGGACGCGTTCGCCTTGTACGTCAATGCGTTCGCGAGCACTTACGACCCGCACACCCAGTATTTCTCGCCACGCACGTCCGAGAACTTCAACATCAACATGTCGCTGTCCCTCGAAGGCATCGGCGCGGTACTCGAGAACAAGGACGAGTACACGACGGTGCGGCGCCTCGTCCCGGCCGGGCCGGCCGACAAGAACGGCGTCCTGCGGCCCGCCGACCGCATCGTCGGCGTGGGCCAGGGCGAGAGCGGCGTGATCGTCGACGTGGTCGGCTGGCGGCTCGACGAGGTGGTGGCCCTCATTCGCGGTCCGAAGGCCTCCGTGGTACGCCTCGAGGTCATCCCCGCCGGCAGCGACGAAGGCGTCACGAACGAGGTCCGTATCGTGCGCAACACCGTGCTGCTCGAGGAACAGTCCGCCCAGAAGCGGCTGCTCAGCTACGAAGCCGGCAGCGTCACCCGCAAGGTAGGCGTGATCGAAGTACCCACGTTCTATGCCGACTTCAGGGCCATGCAGACGGATTCCGAGAACGCGAAGAGCACGACCCGAGACGTCCGTCGGCTGATCGACGAACTCAAGGAAGAGGGCGTGGAAGGGATCGTCGTCGACCTGCGCAACAACGGCGGCGGCTCCCTGCAGGAGGCCCAGATGCTGGCCGGCCTCTTCATCGATTCCGGCCCGATCGTGCAGGTCAAGGTGCAGCACCGCGAGACGCAGGTGCATTCGGACCAGCGCAGCGGCGCCGAGTGGGACGGACCGCTCGCCGTGCTCGTCAACCGGCTCTCCGCATCGGCCTCGGAGATCTTCGCCGGCGCCATCCAGGACTACGAGCGCGGCATCGTCACCGGCAGCCGCACGTTCGGCAAGGGCACCGTACAGACGCTGTTCCCGCTCAACCGGGGCCAGCTCAAGGTCACCCAGGCGAAGTACTACCTGCCCTCCGGGCAGAGCACGCAGCACCAGGGCGTATCGCCGGACATCGAGTTCCCCGAAACCTACGACGCCGACCGCATCGGCGAGAGCGCCCTGGACGACGCGATGCCCTGGGACATGGCGGCGCCCGCGCCCTTTCCCAAGCGCGACGAGGTATCGCAGTTCGTCGATGCCCTCGCCGACAGGCACCGCTCGCGCGTGGAGGGCGACTCGGATTTCGAGTACCTGCGCGCCCTCTCCGAACGCAACGCGCTCGATCGCGTCAAGACGCACATCTCGCTGAACCGCGAGACGCGCGACCGCGAGAAGGCCGAGTACGAAGATTGGCGCCTGGACCTCGAAAACACCCTGCTCCTGGCAAATGGCGAGGAGCCGGTCGCGAGCATCGAGGAACTCAATGCCGTCGAGGAGGAAGAAGGCGACGCAGCACCGGATCCGCTGGAGGACCCGATGCTGCGCGAGACCGGACAGATCCTCCTCGACTACATCGGGATGCGGCGCCAGGTGGCGATGATCGAGGGCGGCTCAGCGTCCTGGCAGGCCACCGGACTTGGCGCCGGCGCAACCCGCTTGGACACGCGTTAGCGTTTGCCTCCACAGGAGTTTCGCGTCAGCGAAACGCCCACCCGTCCGCCAGGACGGGCCGCGAAACGAAGTTCGCGCATCCTCACCTTGCCCCGGCTTCAAGCGGGTGCCGACTCCGCCAGCGCGCGCGTCGCGATCTGTTCCCCGATCCAGGCTTCGAATTCGTCGAGCGGCATGGTCTGCTGCCTCTGCACGCCGTAGCGCCTGAGCGTGACGGTGTTGTCCGCCTGCTCCCGCTCTCCCACGACCAGGAGGTTCGGGATCTTGCGGGTGGTGCCCGCGCGGATCTTCTTGCCGACGGTGTCGCTGCGCGACGCCATCTCCGCGCGCACGAAGCGGGCGCGGAGGCGGTCCACGATCTCCTGCCCGTAGGCGTCGAACTGATCGGAGACGGTGATGACGCGCACCTGAACCGGCGCCAGCCACGTCGGGAACGCCCCTCCGAAGTGCTCGATCAGGAACGCGACCATGCGCTCGTGGGTGGAGAGCGGGGCGCGGTGGATGCAGTACGGAGTGTGTTCGGCGCCGTCGGAGCCCACGTAGACCAGCCCCAGCCGCCCGGGTTGCGCGAAGTCGAGTTGCACCGTGCCGAGCTGTTCTTCCCGGCCCGTCACGGTGCGGCAGAGGATGTCGATCTTGGGTCCGTAGAAGGCAGCCTCCCCGAGCCCATCCAGGTAGTCCACACCCATCTCGTCGAGCACTTCGGCCACCACGCCCTCCGAGTAGGCCCACGCCTGGGGGTTGTCCACGTACTTGTCGCGGCGCTTCTGATCGTCGGGATCCCAGCGCGACAGTCGCACCCGGTAGTCGGTCAGGCCGAAGGCGGCGTAGGCCTCAGCGTACATCTGCATCACGCCCTTGAACTCGTCCTTGATCTGTTCCTCCGTGCAGTAGATGTGGGCATCGTTCATGCACATCCCCCGCACCCGCAGCAGCCCGCTGACCGCACCGGACTCCTCGAAGCGGTACACATGCCCGTACTCCGCCAGGCGCAGCGGCAGTTCGCGGTAGCTGCGGGGCCGGGCGGCGAAGATGCTGTGGTGATGCGGACAGTTCATGGGCCGCAGCACGTAGGCCTCCTTGACCGTCTCGCCGTCGCCGCTCGCCTCCTTCAACTCCATCAGCGGGAACATGTCGTCCGCGTAGTACGGCAGGTGGCCCGACTTGCGGTACAGGTCCGCCTTCGCGAGGTGCGGCGTCGCCACGCGCCGGTAATCCGCGCGGAACTCCATCTCCTTGGCGAACTTCTCGAGTTCCTCCCGGAGGACCGCGCCGTTCGGCAGCCACAGCGGCAGCCCGCGTCCGACCAGTTCGTCGAGGTGGAAGATGTCGAGTTCCCGCCCGAGCTTCTTGTGGTCCCGCTCCTGGGCGAGTCGCCACGCCGCCACATGGGTGTCGAGAATCTCCTTGCTCTCGAATGCCCAGGCGTAGATCCGCGTCATCATCACGTTGTCGGAGTCGCCCCGCCAATAGGCGCCGGCCAGGTTGCGCAGCTTGAAGGCGTCGCGGGGGATGTCGCGGGTCGTGTCCACGTGGGGGCCCTCGCACATGTCGAGGAACGGACCGTTGCGGTAGAACGAGAGTCCGTCGAGGTCAGGCCGGGAAAGCAGTTCTGCCGCGTATTCGCGCTTGTAGGGCTCTCCCATCTCCTCGATCCGCGCGAGCGCGTCGTCCCCGCCGAGTTCTTCCCGGTAGAAGCGCTGGCCCTGCTTGAGGATCTTGCGCATGCGGCGCTCGATCTCGGGGAAGTCGTCCTCGTTCAGCGGCTCGGAGAGGAGGAAATCGTAGTAGAAGCCGTCCGCGATAGGCGGGCCGAAGCCCAGCGTCGAACCCGGCCGCAACGCAAGGACCGCCTGCGCCATCACGTGCGCCAGGCTGTGTCGGATCCGGTACAGGTCGCTCTCGGCGCTATCGGCGCCGCTGTGTTCGAGACTCATCCTTCGCTGCCGTCCCTACAAGAAGACTAAAGAAAAAACCCCGGTGGCGGACGCCGGCCGGGGTTTTCCGAGCGGGCGGCCCCATCGGACCGCCTGTGCTCCAGACAAACTCAGGCGGCCCACCCGGGAGGGGTGGCAGTCGCCGTAGCCGTGGGTCTGGAGGTGCGCATGACGGGCGCAATGATAGAGTGACCCGGCGAAAAGGCAACGTTCGCTCCCCTGCACGTGCGATGCTCTGCCCGTCCGTGTCAACATCTGCCCCGTGTCCTGGCCGCCCCGCGAAGATCCCATGACCGATTGGTACCCCAAGCGTCGCTTCGGCGATCTGCCCGACGAGATGGCGCGCCGCTTCGGTGCGCGCGGGGGCCTCGTCTTCGAGGCTGAGCGCTACACCTTCGCAGAGCTCAAGGCGGAGATCGACCGTGCGGCGAAGGCGTTGATAGGCCTCGGCGTCGCCCGGGGAGACCACGTCTCGCTGTGGCTCAACAACCGTTCGGAGTGGATCTTCCTGATGTTCGCGCTGGCGAAGGTCGGCGCCGTGCAGGTGCCGGTGAACACCCGCTTCCGTACCCAGGACCTCGAGTACGTGCTGCGCCAGTCCGACAGCGCGATGTTGATCACGCACGACGTGTCGGGGCCGATCGACTACCTCGGCATGGTGCGCGAGACCGTCGCCCTGCCCACGATCGGCGACCGCGTACGGGATCCCGCGTTCCAGGCTCTCCGGAGCGTCGTGATCGTCGGCGCGGGCGAGCATCCCGGAACCGCTTCCTGGGGGTCCGCCCTGACGCGTGCAGACGAGGTGTCCGACGCCGAGCTGGCCGAGCGTGCCGCCGCCGTGGATCCGGACGACACCGTCCTCATCATGTACACGTCCGGCACCACGGGATTTCCCAAGGGCGTCCTGCACAGCCACAAGCTGATCCGCAATGTCGAGGAGCGCGGCTTCCGCATGGCGATCACCGAACGCGACGCGATCATGAGCTACCTGCCGCTGTTCCACGCGTTCGGGTACTCGGAGGCGGCCCTGATGTCCATGGTGACGGGCGCCCGACAGGTCCTCACGGCCAACTTCGACGCGGACGAATCCCTCGACCTCATCGAATGCGAAGGCGCGACCGTCGCCCACGGCTTCGAAACCCATATGCAGATGCTGTGCGACGCCCAGGAAGCGCGTCCGCGAAACTTGAGCAGCCTCCGCACCGGCGTGTTCGCCGCCGGGATGCTGAGCGCGACGCCGGTCGCCTATCGGGGTGCGCGGGTGCTTGCCCCGCTCAAGGCGCTGTCCGCGTTCGGCATGACCGAAATGTGGGTCGGGGCGGCGGTATCCGCCCTGGACGACGATGCGCGGCACCGCCTGGAGAGGTCCGGGTACCCCGCACCGGGATACGAGTTCCGAGTGGTCGATCCCGATACCGGGCAGGAGCTGGCCGACGGTACGCCGGGCGAACTGCGCGTCCGGGGTTACGGCCTGATGCTCGGGTACTACAAGAAGCCGACAGAGACCGCGGAGTCCTACGACGAGGACGGCTGGTTCTGTACGGGCGACATGGGCGAGCGGCACGCAGACGGCCACATCCGCTTCCTCGGCCGCTTCAAGGACATGCTCAAGGTCGGTGGCGAAAACGTCGATCCCATGGAAGTGGAAGGGCTGCTGCTCGAGCATCCCGCGGTGCGGCAGGTGGCCGTCGTCGGTCTGCCGGACCGTCGGTTGTCGGAGGTGGCGGTGGCGTTCGTCGAACGACAGCCGGACATCGAGGCCGACGAGGCCGACATCCTCGCGTACTGCCGCGGCCAGGTCGCGAGCTTCAAGATTCCCCGCCGGGTCTTCTTCCTCGACGCCTTCCCCATGACAGCCTCCGGCAAGATCCGCAAGGTGGAACTACGAGAAGACGCGCAGCGGCTGGCGGGATCGTCGGCCGACTGAGCGCCCCGGGGCCGGCCCCGCCTCCCCCGCGCGCAGCGCGCGAGACGAGAGAACTCGTTACCCGTCTGCAAGACGGTGGATCAGCCGCTCCGTATCCGCCCAGCCGAGGCATGCGTCGGTGATGCTCTGCCCGTAGGTGACCGGCGCATCCTGTCGGCCGGCCACGAGGTGACTCTCCAACATCACCCCGACCAGCCGCGCATTGCCGGCCCGCCGTTGCAGGAGAAGCGCCTCGAGGGCCTCCTCCTGGCGTGCCGGATCCTTGCGGCTGTTGCCGTGACTGCAGTCAACGAGGATGCCCGCGTCGAGTCCACGCGCATCGAGGGCCCCGATCGCCAGCGCAACGGCGTCCGCATCGTAGTTGGGCTGCGTCCCGCCGCGCAGCACGAGATGGCAGTCCTCGTTGCCGCGGGTCTCCAGCAGTGCCGGCGCGCCTTCCTTGGTGAGGGACGGGAAGTGATGCGAGCGACGCGCGGCGACCACCGCGTCCACGGCTACGGCGACGTTGCCGTCGGTCCGGTTCTTGATGCCCACCGGCATCGAGAGACCCGACGCCAGTTGCCGGTGGATCTGGCTCTCGACCGTGCGCGCCCCGATCGCGCCCCAGCTGATGAAGTCCGTGTAGTACTGGCCGAAAGTCGTGTCCAGGAATTCCGTCGCGGCCGGCAGTCCCAGGGCGACGATGTCCGCGAGCAGCGTTCGCGCGCCGCGGAGCCCCGCGTTGACCTGGTAGGTCTCATCAAGCCCCGGGTCGTTGATGTAACCCTTCCAGCCGACCGTCGTGCGGGGCTTCTCGAAGTAGACGCGCATGACGACCGAGATCCGCTCGGCAACCGATGCGGCCAGCGGCGCGAGACGCGCCGCGTACTCCCGCACGGCGGTCGGGTCATGGACCGAGCACGGGCCCACGATCGCGAGCAGCCGGGCGTCCCGCCCGTGGACGATGTCCGCCACAGTGCGCCGCGCCGCGCTGACCGTCTGCGCGGCCTCGGCATCGATCGGGATCTCCTCTTCGAGGATGGCCGGCGTGATCAGCGGCCGGGTGCGACGTATGCGCAGGTCATCGGTTTGGCTTGCCACCGGCGTGCTCCGGGTCGTCTGGATTCGAGGAAGGTGCGCTGTGGTTTCAGTTCAGCGAGCCCTTCCCGTACAGGGCCAGTTCGATGGCCTCCCACTCGACGCCATCGCCGATGTCCGGGTCGTACATGAAGTCCCGCGCTTCGGTACGCCGCCAGCGCCGACACACCCAGGTCGACACCCTGAACGCGTCTCCCAGATGGACGATCACCATCTGCGGGGCGTTCTTCGTCACCTCGAGCATCCACGGGAACTGGTCGCGTTTGATGGCGTTCAACTGGCGCCGCAGGGCTTGCTGCGATGGTTTCGGCAGCGACTCGTCTTCGAGATGTTCCCGGTACTGGCGCTGCCACTCGGCGAGCGCCCAGTTGTAGGCGAAGCGCGCCGTGCCGGCGGCCCTTGCCAGGTAGGTCGCCTGTGCGTTATTCGGCGCGAGCGCGATCCTGTGCCCCCCCCGCATCACTGTCCCACCAGCCTCCACTGCGCCCTCGTCAACCCTCGCAGCAGTGGAATTATCTACCTACAGGTAGATATTTCGCCAACTGTTTAAGCCCCTCTCCCGCTCCCCGCCCGTCGGCGGCTCGTTGCACCGGTTGCGTAGGGCCGGACCCCTGTTCCACAATCCGGCGATGTCTCGGTTCGTCACCCCCGACCGCTTCTTCGTCTGGACCGGAGTGCTGCTCGCCTTCGTGTTCGCGATCGGCATCGCCTACGGACTCGGCATCAAGTCCGCGCGCACGCAATGCGTCACGGAGGGCAAGTTCTACCATAACGACCAGATCTACCGTTGTGAACGGCTGCGCTGAACGACGCTTGTCGTCGCCCGTGTCGAGCTTTGGCGGCTGATTCGGCGCGGGACGTTGTAGGGGCGACCCTTGTGGTCGCCCGTCCTGACGCCGTGCACGATTTCGAGACAGGACGGGACAAGCCCGGTCCCGGCCATACATGATTTCGAGACGGGACGGGACAAGCCCGTCCCCTGCAATCGCCCGTGTCGGGACATCGCGGTCGCTTCGGCACGGGACAAACCCGTCCGTCCCCCTACGGCGCTCAGGTCAACCCGTAGAACCGCAACACGTTCTCGCCAAGCACCTTGTCCCGGGCATCCCGAGGTAGCGAGGCGACGCTTTCGCGCATCTGGGCCACCACGCCGTAGGACGCGTCGATGTGCGGATAGTCCGATGCCCAGGTGACGTAGTCTGCGCCGATGTGGCGTACGACTTCCGCCGTCATGCCCTCGTCCGGGTCCATCGAGATGAGGCATTGCCGGAAGAAGTACTCGCTCGGCTTCATGGTGAGCGGCATGATCGAGCGCATGACCTCGTACTTGTGGTCCAGGCGGTCCAGCCATGCCGAAATCCAGTTGCCGCCCGCCTCCAGGACCGAGCACTTGAGCCGTGGATACCTCTCGAACATCCCGGCGCTTATCATCGCAGTGAATGCCGCCATGACGTCGATGGCCAGGAACGCGAAGAAGAAGAGCCCGTTGCCCACCGGATCGGACATGTGATGGAAGGCGTTCTGCTCACGCACCACCACGTGGAAGCCGATCGGCATGTCGAGATCCTGGACCGTCTCCCAGAAGCGGGCATGGACGGGGTCCGACAGCAGGCGCCCGTTGCGCGCGGGGGCGTCCGGCGAGAGGTACACCCCGACGCAGCCGTCCCGGCGCGCGCGGATGACCTCTTCCACCGCGCCCTCGGGATCGATCAGGGAGATATGCGCCACGGGGTAGAGGCGGTTCGGGTCGTGCCGGCAGAAGTCCGCGATCCAGCGGTTGTAGGCCCGAGTGTACGCCGTCGCCAGCGCCGGATCGTCGACGTTGCCCTCCCAGCAGATGCCGATCGTCGGATACAGGAGCACCCGGTCGATGCCTTCGCTGTCCATCACTTCGAGGCGGCTGGCCGGATCGTAGGAACCCGGAGGAGAGCCGTCCGCATAGGTGTACTCGCGCTGGAGGGCGCCGAGCTTGGCCGGCTCGAGATCGATGCCGCCGAGGGTGCCGAGGTTGCCGCGTAACAACTCCATTGGCTTGTTGTCGAAATACAGCCGCTCGAGCCCGGTATCGTCCCGCGCGATGCGGATCGCGCGGTCCCGGAAGGCCGGGTCGATGTACCGTTCCCACGTGTCCGCGGGTTCCAGCACATGGCCGTCCGCATCCACCACCTGGGTCATGTTCCGCTCCTTGCTCGTCGCAGTACCTCGAGCACATCGTATAACGCGCCAACGACGGTGTGTCCCAACCGACGGAGTTCCGGCGGAGGCTCGACCAGGTCCGGCACCTGGAACACCCAGAAACCCGCGGCCCACGCGGAGCGCACCCCGTTCGTCGAGTCCTCGAGCGCCCAGCACTGCCCGGGTAGCGCCCCGAGCCGTTCGGCCGCGGTCAGGAAAGGCTCCGGATCGGGTTTGCCACGGCGCACCATGTCGCCCGTCACCCGGATCGGGAAGCAGTCCGCCATGCCCGCGAGCGCGAGCTTCCGGGTCGCCAGGCGCTCATGCGTGGACGTGGCGAGCGCGCACGGGATGTGCTGCGCCCGGCAATAGGCGAGCAGTTCCACCGCCCCGGGTTTGACGTCGACCGGCCGATTCTCCACGTGGTCGAGGTAGCGTGCCGCCCACGCCGTCCGCACCGTCTCCCACGGAAAGTCGCGCCCATAGCCCGCGCACAGAATCGCATCGCCGTCCCGGCCCGACACCCCGATGCAGCGCGCATAGACCGCCATGTCGGGCGACGACCAGCCGGCGGCCCGGCATGCTTCCACGAACGTGTCCCGAGCGATGCGCTCGGTGTCGAGCAGCAGGCCGTCCATGTCGAAGACGAGCGCATCGGGCGAGGACGGCGACCGCGCCCTGTCTGAAGTCACGCAGCCTCGACGAGTCGATTCAGCACGAACTGCAGGATACCGCCCGCCTGGAAGTACTCCATCTCGGTCTGCGTGTCGATCCGGCTCCGCACGGCCATCGTCTCGGTCGTACCGTCGGCGCGCCGGATCGTGAGGTCGAGGTCCTGCCGCGGGGCGGGCGCGTCCACACCAGCGGGTAGCGCCAGATCCACGATTTCGTCCCCGACGAGGCCGAGCGACTTCCGCGTCGTACCGTCCTGGAACGCCAGCGGCAGCACGCCCATCGCGATGAGGTTCGAGCGGTGGATCCGCTCGAAGCTCTCGGCGATCACCGCGCGCACGCCGAGCAGGCGCGTGCCTTTCGCCGCCCAGTCGCGGCTCGAGCCGGTGCCGTACTCCTTGCCGGCGAAGACGACCAGCGGCGTTTCCTCGCCCTGGTAGCGCACTGCCGCATCGTAGATCGAGATGTTGTCTCCGCTCGGGATATGGGTGGTGTATCCCCCTTCCACGTCCGGGACCATCTCGTTTCGGATGCGGATGTTGGCGAACGTGCCGCGCATCATCACTTCGTGATTGCCGCGGCGCGAGCCGTAGGAATTGAAGTCCGAAACGACCACTCCGGCCTGCTGCAGGTACTCTCCGGCCGGGCTCGTCGGCTGGATCGCGCCGGCCGGCGAGATGTGATCGGTGGTCACCGAGTCCCCGAGCAGCGCCAGGATCCGGGCGCCGCGCACCGCCAGTTCCTGATCGGGATGCGTTCCGACGCTGAAGAACGGCGGCTGCTTGATGTAGGTCGAGTTCTCCCAGGCGTACGTGCCGCCTTCCTCGATCCGGATCGCGCGCCACGCGTCGGGACCGGCGAACACGTCCGCGTACTGTCGCTGGAACATCTCTGCCGACACGGCGGCAACCGCGTCGCGCACTTCCCGCGTACTCGGCCAGATATCCGCGAGGAAGACGTCGCGGCCCTCCCCGTCCTGGCCGATGGCGTCGTTGGCCAAGTCGATGCGGGTGGTTCCGGCGATCGCGTAGGCCACGACGAGCGGCGGCGACGCCAGCCAGTTCGTCCGCACTTCCTGGTGTACGCGGCCCTCGAAATTGCGGTTGCCCGACAGCACGGACCCGACCACCAGGTCGCCCGCCTCGATGGCGGCGGAGATCGGTTCGGGCAAGGGTCCCGAGTTGCCGATACAGGTCGTGCAGCCGTAACCGACCAGGTTGAAACCCAACGCGTCGAGGGCATCTCCCAGGCCCGTCTCGTCGAGATACTCCGTGACGACCTTGGATCCCGGGGCCAGCGAAGTCTTGACCCAGGGCTTGACCGAAAGACCCCGCTCGAGCGCCCTTCTGGCGACGAGTCCCGCACCGAGCATGACGGCCGGATTCGAGGTATTGGTGCAGGAGGTGATCGCCGCGATCACGACGTCCCCGTGGCCGAGGTCGAAGTCTTCGCCCGGTACCGCCACGCGGCCCGCGTCCTTCCGGCCCTGCAGGGCGAGCGCATCGTCGAAGGCCGTGCGGAGATCCCTCATCGCGACCCGGTCCTGGGGCCGGCTCGGCCCCGCGAGCGAGGGCACGACGGTGCCGAGATCGAGCTCCAGGGTATCCGTGAAAACCGGCTCCACCGCCGGATCGCGCCACATGCCCTGGGCCTTCGCATAGGCCTCCACCAGCGCGATGTCCTCCTCAGGACGACCGGAGAGCCTGAGGTAGTCGATCGTCTCGCCGTCGACGGGAAAGAGCCCGCACGTCGCGCCGTACTCGGGGGCCATGTTGGCGATCGTCGCCCGGTCAGCGAGCGGCAGGTGGTCGAGGCCGTCGCCGAAGAACTCGACGAACTTCCCGACGACGCCGCGCGCGCGGAGCATCTCGACCACATGCAGCACCAGGTCCGTCGCCGTGATCCCGTCGGCGAGTTCGCCCGACAGACGGAAACCGACGACCTCCGGAATGAGCAGCGAGAACGGCTGGCCGAGCATCGCCGCCTCCGCTTCGATGCCGCCGACGCCCCAGCCCAGAACCCCCAGGCCGTTGATCATCGTCGTGTGGCTGTCGGTGCCGACCAGGGTGTCCGGGTACGCGACCGTGCGTCCGTTCTCTTCGCGCGTCCACACGGTGCGGGCGAGGTACTCGAGATTGACCTGGTGACAGATGCCCGTGCCCGGCGGCACGACCCGGAAGTTGTCGAACGCCTGCTGCCCCCAGCGCAGGAACCGGTAGCGCTCCCGGTTGCGCTCCATCTCGAGGGCGACGTTGTCGTCGAAGGCGCCGGCGTCGCCGAAGCGGTCCACCATGACGGAGTGGTCGATGACGAGATCGACGGGGGACAGCGGATTGATGATGGCCGGGTCGTGACCCACCTCGACGACGGCGCTGCGCATCGCCGCGAGGTCCGCTACCGCGGGTACGCCCGTGAAGTCCTGCATCAGCACGCGCGCCGGGCGGTAGGCGATCTCCCGGGCACCCGGCGCCGTGTCGACCCATCCGGCCAGCGCGCGGATATCCTCCGCCGTCACGACCTCACCGTCCTCGAACCGCAGCAGGTTCTCGAGCAGAACCTTGAGCGAGACCGGCATCCGGGCGACATCGCCGGCTCCGTGCTCGGCCGCCCGGAGCAGGCTGAAGTAGTCGTACTCCCTGCCATCGACGACGAGCGTCTGGCGGGTTTGGAAGGTGTCGAGACTCATGCGTGTGCGCCGCCGCAAAAACCCCGCATTTTACCGAAACGCGGGCGTCGTGCGTTCCGGCAGCAGTCCCCCGGCCGGCTCCATCCGGCGACCCCGTTCAGTCCGAGGACGCATCCGCGGCGCGCCCGCCGTGGGCGGGAGCGCCCGGAGTGCTTCAGGCGACCGCCTCCGACGCGTCCCCGACCGGTTCGCCAGCGGCCCGGGCTCGCTCAATGCGGCTCGCTTCGTCGGGCACCAGGTGTCGCAGGAGCAACGTGAGGAATATAGCCGGAATCGCGAGCAGACCGATGGACATGATGAGGGCCGCGCGCAACGACTCGCCGTCGTCCATGCCGCCGGCGACGAGTACGTCGCTCACCTCTCCCACCGCGTAGGGTCCGAGGGCCAGGCCCACGGTCGCCATCAGGATGTAGAACGCCGACGCGATGGCACGCATGCGCGGCATCACGAGATCGTTCACGGTGCTCGCCGCCGCCCCGATCCAGCACGATGCGGAGATGCTCACGAGGAAGTTGAAGACATACGCCACGATGACGCTGTCGGTGAGCATCATGGCAAGCGTCAGCGGTGCGCTCAGGATGACGGAGCCGAGACCGACGTAGACACGTCCGTTGCCGGTGCGCGGCTTCAGCCAATCCGACGCGATGCCACCCAACGTGATGCCGAGCCACCCCGCAACCGCGGCCGAGACGCCCAGCACGAGTCCAGCCTCGCCCAGCCCCACGCCGTGGACGCGCAGGAAGAACGGCGGCGCCCAGGCGCCGTACGCGTAGGTGACCAGCGAGATGGTGGGGAAGCCGATGATCGTGTAGATGAAGGCGCGGCTCTGGAACATCATGGCGAAGGTCGCCGGGTCGCGCAGGCCCAGGGTCTGCACCCACGAAAACGCGGCGTAGGTGCCGATGCCGAGCGCGATCCACTGCTCGGGATCGCCGGTGAGGAGGTACAGGCCCCAGGAGCCCAAGGCAATGAGGACGGCGCCGATCAGGTTGAACCGCACACCCGCGGCGCCCCCGCCCGAGCGCACCAGGGTCACCAGCGTGAACGGCGGCAGCACCGCCATCAGTTCGCGCCAGGCCTCCCGGAACGGGTGCGGGTGTTCCGCCGTGACGATCCCCTCGCTCAGGCCGCGCACGGGCTCACGCAGGGTGAACACCCACAGCGCCATGAGGAGCCCCGGCAGTCCGACCGCCATGTAGGCCGCCTGCCAGCCCTTGAGGCCGAACGGCGCGTCGGCCGGGTCCGGATACAGGGCTTGCCATCCCTCGACGATCCAGCCGCCGAGAAAGATGCCGATGCCGGCGCCGATATAGATGCCGCTCGAATAGACGGCGAGTACCGTCGCGCGCAGCCTCGGCGGGAAATAGTCCGACAGCATGGAGAACGCCGCCGGCGTCGCGCTCGCCTCGCCGATGCCGACACCGACGCGGTAGGCGGCGAGCGAGAAGAAGCTGCGGGCCGTGCCCGACAGGGCCGTCATCAGGCTCCAGAAACCGAGCCCGACGGAGATCAGGCTCTTGCGCGACCAGTTGTCCGCGAGCTTGCCGAGCGGGATGCCGAAGATGGCGTAGAACACCGCGAACGCGGTGCCGTACAGAAAGCCGATCTGCGCGTCGGAGATGCCGAGGTCGGCCTTGATCTCCTCGGCCAGGATCGTGACGATCTGGCGGTCGATGAAGTTGAAGACGTAGACGATGACCAGGACGCCGGTGACGTACTTCGCATAACCACCACCGACCTCCGGCTTGTCCGCCGCTGCTTCCGCCACGCGCACACTCCCCCCGGGTATTCCGGCCAGACTAACGGATCGCCAGACGGGGCGTCTACCGGCCTGCCCGATCACGCGTGCTCGGGCCTGTAGGGGCGACCCTTGTGGTCGCCCGTCCCCGACCCTTGTGGTCGCCCGTCCCCGACCCTTGTGGTCGCCCGTCCCCGACCCTTGTGGTCGCCCGTCCCCGACCCTTGCTGTCATCCGTCCCCGCACCGTGCACGAATGCGAGACGGGACGGAACAAGCCCGTCCCCTTTTGTGGAAGTCGCGCCAAGGGAACGAAGTGACCGCCGGTGCGGCTTCCATGAAAGGACGGCGTGGCTGGGCCGGAGGCGCGCCGGTGCGTAGCGAGCTCGCGAGCGAGTGCCGGACCGGCTATGGGGCGCTACAGCCAGCTGCAGAGCGACAGGTCGAGGTGGTCCGCGCGCACGGTCCGGTCGAGGCCATAGACGTAGGTGAGCGACAGATTCAGCGCTTCACGAATTCCAGTCCGAAACCAAACCGCTCCTCATTGTGAAGTAATGCCTTTCGCCGACTGCAACTCAGTCCCGACCGTTCCAGATACGCGACAGATTCATCAATTTGACGATCGGACATCGCGGCACGCTGCTGCTGCATCAGGCGATCCTTCTGAAACAGGAGCTGTTTTGAGAAGCTAATAATGTTGTCCAGGCGGATATCCAGCGGTATGTGCGAGCGTTTCGACGCAAAGGACCCCAGGCAAACACCCACGAAATTCCTCAATACGTGAGGATTGGGCATGTGCTCGGCCTTGTCGGTCAATTCCTGACAGCTTTCGTTGACCAGGTCTCGAATCGCTCCGGCTTGACGGTCTGCGTTCTCCGCTCCCCCGAGTTCTATCAGTCGTGACAGAAGCCTGGCGACCAGGACCAGAAGCGCGGACTCCTCGGCCATGCGGAGTTGCTCCAGGGTATACCGGACCTCTGCAGTCACATGGGAATCCCGGCTATGTACCAGAAACGTCACGGTGCCTTTGTGTACGAGCCAGGCCGAGACGTTCGTACTCACTGCCTCGCGGTCACAGTACTCGAAACCGTATTGGCTGACGACCCGCTCAAAACCCGAAGCGGGCAGCTCTGCAATTTCAGCCCGGGTGTTGCCGAGCAGCACAACGTCCAGGGGATCCAAATCCGCATCCGGAGGCCGGAGTATTTCTGCCTGATCCAGCCCGGTGTAGCTGAACGCGTTCCCGTCCTCCCTGGCGAGCGCGGCGAGAGTCATGGCCAGGGCCCCATTGCCACAACCGATATCCAGCACCCGATCTCCGGTGTTCCAGCTTCTGGAGGCATATCTCCAGAAACCCTGCAGCGCCCGTTCCTCCTCCTCGTCCGTTCCGAACGCTCTCGGAAGTTCCGCTTGCCAGTAGTTGCTCCAACTCGACGCCCCTTCGGTATGCTCAGCCATACTCGATGTCTGCCCAGAAGTTGGCCGCCACGGTGATCCGCTGACTGTTCCCGCAGTAGGGCTCTACCTGGTGCTGTACAAACGAAGGGAAAATCAGCAGGTCATCGTGCTGTAGAAAGTACTTTGCTCCATCGAACGAAACATCGCGATGCTGTCGACGGTTGAATCGGTCCAGGTACATTGCGGCGCCGAATCTGGGATCGGAGAAAACCAGGTGTCCTGACTGTTCCTCTTCGGAACCGCGCGCTTCGTGTCCGTTATCGACACAATAGACCAGGCTCCACGATGCATTGGGATGGTTGTGGGCGCGAAAATACCCGCCTGTCGAGGTGATGTGGAACCAGCTATGCGATTTGAGCCGCCCCATCGGGATGGCCCCGGGTTCCGCTTCCAGCACGACTGCAAGGAACGCCTGCAGGTGTGTAGACAGAACGGTTCTGAGGGCCATGACGATTTTGTCAGCGCTGTCGAGAAAGTCGAAGCGGCTCTCGAATACGCCCGGGTGCCGCCCTTGCGGCGGCTGACGATGTCGGTGAGCGTCGTTCCGCCGGCCCAGAATCAACGCTTTTACGGAACGCCGCAACTCATCGTCGTTCAGATTGGTGTGATAAATCGGTGTTGCAAAGAGTCTTTGGATCATAATAAAACCCGGGCCGCACGGCCCGGGTCTCATACATCTGATCGATCCCTAATTGAACGTGTACTTCGCTCGCCCAAAATACCTGCGGCCGGCGAGATCGTAGAGTGTGCCGGTAATGGAGTCGTTGTACCCACCGATGCCGTCGATTATTGGCTCTTCATCGGTGAAGTTCTGAACCCCGAACGTCAGGTCCACACCCCAGCGCGAGCGGTACTCGACGGTGATGTCGTGCGTCATGTATCTGTCATAGACCTCGAACTCGCCATCACCATGCCCGGAAATGTAACTCACCGTATAGTTGACGGTGAACGAGTCCCTGGTCAGGCGAAGTTGCGCATTCAGCCGACCTTCAGGATAGCCGGCCTCGGACAGGAACTCGTTCACATCCTCATCGGCGGAGTTCTGGACCTCATAGCTGTTGAAGTGCGACCATTCCATTCGCGCATGAATGTCGCCGAAATCGAAGTCCCCGTTGTATTGAGCGCGAACGTCGATACCCTTGATATCCACCGCCGCGGCGTTGGTGACCGCGTTGACGATGGAAACCAGCCGGCCCAGCCCTCCAGCGGGCCCGGGCGCGCCCCGCATGACTGACGTTCCGGGAGGAAGATTACCCTCCGCCGCAAAGCGCACGATCTGCGACAGCCTGAGGGCAGTCGCGCGGTCCAGGGTATCGACCTCGAAGTAATCGACGCTGAGAGACAGGCCTTCCGCAAAGGTCGGCGTGACGACCAGACCGATGTTGTAGGCTTCGGATTCCTCCGCCTCGAGATCCGGATTGCCCCCGGTGAAGTTCTCGACCTGAAAAGTCGGACAATCGACGGGGGCGACGCCCTGAGACTCGCATTGAGGGAAGTCTGTGACGTCATTGAACGACTGGGCGAGCTTCGAGTACAGGTCGGTCAGGCTCGGCGCCTTGAAACCCTCGTTGTACGAGGCCCTGACAACCAGCCAGTCCGCGGCTGTCGGATTCCAGCGAATGTTGATCGATGGCGATACCGCACTCCCGAAGTCGTTGTAGTCGTCCCAGCGCACTGCCGCTCCGAGTTCAAGACCCTCGGCGACGGGCACCAGCACCTCGCCGTATACAGCCTTGCGACTGCGATCGCCGGCGGCCGAGTTGCCGGCCGACCCGATGACATTGCCGGCTTCGCGCTGCCTGTCATAGTTATCGTTGTAGTCTTCCTCTGCCCACTCCCCGCCGAATGCCCAGCCGATCTGTCCGGCGGGAAGATCGAACGCGAAGCCGGACAGGGTGATGCCGACCTGATTGAACTGGGTGTCAAGGTCCCTGGTCAACGTGGCGGAACTGGCGAGTACCGCGTCGGCATTGGCGGGCGAGAGCGGGTCGAGCACGTCGTACGCTCCCGTCGCGGCAAGTTCCTCCAGGATGCTGGTTACGATGTAGGTGTTTCCCTCTTCCGTTGCGCTGTAAAAGTAATGCCGCGCGAATGCGTCAAAGGATACCCTGCCGTCGGCGAGATCGCCTTCCATGCCGACGACCACGTCGAACTCGTCACGTGTCGTATTGTCGTCACGAGGCCCGTGCCCGACGAAGCGATGGAATGCGAAGAAAGGCGCTCCATTCGCACCAGCCACAGGCGGCAGCCCGTTTTCGAGCCGCGTGGGTTCGTCCACGAAGAAAAAGCCCACGGCAGGTGCGTAGCGGCCGAAGCTGTTGATGCGTGAGTAGCGGTTTTCCGCGTACACGGTGATGTCGTCGGTGAGGTTATAGCTCGCGTCCACGAAGGTGCTGTAGCGCTCCACCGCACCTGTCTGTGCCGAGATGTCGGCATATCCGAAGCCGCACCCCTCGCCCGGTATACCGAACGGACCGGTGAAGATTCCGGCATAGACGGCCGGGTCGCAGTCTCCGATCGGATACGCCGTGGAGAAATTGCCCGGGAAACCCGTGTTGCCGCCAACGCTCACGCCCACGGTATCGCCGAAGGACGGGCCATTGATCTGCACGGCGCTGTAGTCGCGATCACCGTCGAATATGGCTCCGCGCTCGTAGAACTCCATGCTCGCGAGGACTTTGCCGCGGTCGCTGGAAGCGCCGAAGAGAGCCTTGACCTGCTCTTCGTCAGCGCCCTCCGCTTCCGGGCGAGTCATGCCGACCTGGATCTCCGCACCGTTGTAGTCGTCGCGCATGATGAAATTGATGACGCCGCCGATCGCATCCGCCCCGTATACCGCCGAGGCGGAGTCGGTGAGGATCTCGATCCGCTCGATGGCCGCCAGTGGAATCGAGTTCAGGTCGACCGCGGATCGGCCCGTGAACGGGTTGCCGGGCACTCGTCGACCGTTGACGAGAACGGCGGAGCGCTCCGGACCAAGCCCCCTGAGGTCGACCAGCGCGATCTGGCCGTAAGAACTTCCCGAGCGCTCGCGAAACGAACCGAAACTGTTGTACGTCGTGTTTCTCAACACGTCCGCCACACTGTTGTAGCCGGACACCTCGAGATCGGTGGCGCTGATGACCGTTACAGGTGTTGCCTCATCGTCCACGGCCCGCTTGATTCGCGACCCGGTAACGACGACTTCTTCAATCTCGGTTGCGCCATCCTCTGCCCAGACAGGCAGGGCGGTGGAGACCGTCCCGAGAGCCGATGCGGAAAGTGCGGCCGTGACAGCCGCGCTGAGCTTGTTGCGTTCGAACATGATGAATCCCCCCCCCATTTGTGCGGACTTGCAAGAGGCATTGACCGGTTGGCCAAGCCGAACGGCGCCTGTCTCTTTCAAGTCATGGCGGAACCGTGCTGGGACCGCCCTCCGACCACGCAACATACCACGACGAGGACAGTTTGCCTAGCCCGAATGTCGCACGAGGCCACTCGTGCAAGGAGTGCAACTCCTTGATGTATGACGTATTATCGGCCGCTCTGGACTTGAGAGCCCGATTCCGGAACGCTGGCCGTGCCCGCGCCGGTCTCTTCGTCCTGTGCGCGCACGTGCCCCTCCAACCTCAGACCCCCACCAGGCTGTCAGTCGCGAGCACGCGCACAGGACGAAAATCCTCGGCGATCATCACCGCCCCTGATGAGACATCCGGGCCAGTTGCCGAACCAACGCGACGTGATGCTGATTCCCCGATCGGCGCGTGCGAGGGGCGTGGCGTCCGCCGACCTGGCCGATCGCGCGTGCTCGGGCCTGTAGGGGCGACCCTTGTGGTCGCCCGTCCCCGACCCTTGTGGTCGCCCGTCCCCGACCCTTGTGGTCGCCCGTCCCCGACCCTTGTGGTCGCCCGTCCCCGACCCTTGTGGTCGCCCGTCCCCGACCCTTGTGGTCGCCCGTCCCCGACCCTTGTGGTCGCCCGTCCCCGACCCTTGTGGTCGCCCGTCCCCGACCCTTGTGGTCGCCCGCGCCGACGTCCTGCATGAATTCGGAACGGGACGGGACAAGCCCGTCCCCGACAGCCAGCTGCGGAGCGACAGGTCGAGGTGTTCCGCGCGCACGGCCCGGTCGAGAATCAGCGCTTCGGCGCTGCCCCGCCAGCGTGGCGAGGTCGGCAACGTCTCGCCGTTCGGGTCGCCCGTGCGAGCGAAGTTCAGCCAGTAGTCCATCATGCGGCGGGTCAGCAACCGGTGGTCCGCGTCCGTGGGCAGCCAGGCATCGTGCGTGTCGAAGACATAGGGAATCTCGGCGCCATGGTCGCCCGGACGCGTCCGCGCGAAGCGATACACCCAGGTGGGCACGCCGGCCGCCGCGACCGCGTCCGCGAACCGCAGGCTCGGACAGTTCCCGCACGGTATAGTGTCGTCCCACGTGACCCTCCGGCGTCGGACCGGGGGCACCGCACCAACAGAGGGGAATGTCCATGGAGTCGACAGCGGACTGGCACTTCAACATCGACACCGACGCCGACGCGACCTGGACGGACGGGCTGCGCCGCATCTTCGACTACCGCGACCTCGGCGTGGCCGCCGCAACGAACGGGGACTACGTCGCGCACGTGATCCGCTCGAACGGCCGCCCGGACCAGGACGCCGTCCAGCAGTGGCACATCCACGAGTGCAGCTTCCAGATGGTGTACGTCCTGAACGGCTGGGCGACCTTCGAATACGCCGGCGAGGGCGAACGCACCATCAGGAAGGGCGACTGCATCAACCAGCGCCCGGGCATTCCGCACCGGGAGATCGCCATCTCCGACGACTTCGAGGTCCTGGAAGTCGTTGCGCCCGCGGACTTCCGGACGGTCGTGGTCGATCCGCCGGCCGGAAGCTGAACCAGGACCGGGGCGCCACGCCGCGATCCGGGTCCATCAATCGCGGCGCAGACGGCGCCGCCCATGCGCTTGCGAGTACCGATAGCACGGTATAGCGTATGGGGTTCCAGACCAAGGGAACGAGGGAGGCCCCGGCATGACGCAAGCCCAGGCAGCGATCGAAGCGACGTCCGACCCGACCTGGGAGGAATACCGCGCGGACGGCATCCGACGGGCGTTCGCCCTCGGCAACCGGGGTCCGATGCGCTTCGACGAGCACGGCGTGCTCGCCCAGGACATCCTGGACGCCTATCACCGCTGCGGCTTCTACGTCTTCACCGGCGTGCTCTCCGCCGAAGAGTGCGCCGAACTCAAGGCCGAGTTCGCCCCGATCCTCGACAACGCGCCCGTCACGGAGACGAGCGACATGGACCGGCACGGTCGCCCGGTCCGATTCCCCGGCTACTACACGCTTGGCGCGATCGGCAAGCCCGAGGAGGACCAGGAGGACGCCGCCCCCGTCCACCTCGTCTCGCACCCCCTGATGATGATGGACTCCGCGTTACGCGCCTATGCACATCCGCACATCCTGCGGATGGCGGCAAGCGTCAACGGCGCGGACTTCGTGCCGTTCCACGAGAGCATCTTCAACAAGAACCCCGGTGCGGGCGCACCGACCCCGTGGCATCAGGACGGACGCACCCACTGGACGGAAGACGGCGAGGCCCTCGAGCAACCGGACGGCTCCGGCAAGACGCACGGCTTCAATCTGTCGGTGTCGTGGTCGCACTGCACGCCAGAGAACGGCCTCTGGGTCGTGCCGGGCAGCCACCGGCGCTGGCGCCTCGCGAACGACGGCAGCTTCCCGCCGATCACGGAGCGCTTGCCAGAGGCCGTGCCGATGATGCTCGAGCCGGGCGACTGCGGAATGGTGAACCGCAGTTCCCTGCACGGTTCCTTCCCCAACACGACCGACGAGCGGCGCAACACCATGGTGATGGGCTTCCACAAGCGCGACTCCGCCATCGGCGCGGAGACGACCAACGTCCACGCGTTCCGCAAGCCCGGCCAGGTCAAGTCCGTGAAGTACTCCGAGGAGTACGTGCTCCGCCGGGCACGCATGATCCCACTCGCCATCGATGCGCGGCGCCAGAGATACCCCGCGGAGACGCCCTACGAGTACCAGGGCAGCTACCTCGGCGACGGGCGCTGGAACGACCGCGCGCGGGCCGAGATCGCCGCAGAAGGCGACGAGTACTGGCAGAGGGACATCACGCTCTGAGGCACTCCCGTCTGGCCCCGCCCTTGCGAGAGATCGCCTGATGCCCGAGTAGCGGATGTCTGCTTGTCCCGCGATGCGCGGACCGTAGCATCGGGGAGCATGAGCGCTAAGCACGGCAAGCACGGACCCGTCGCCGTTCCCCCCGAGCCGCCCATGGGTCCGGGCGACATCGATACCACCACGCTCGCGGACTTCGTCGTCCGCTTCCCGGTGCAGTCCCGCGTCCGGAAACTGGTGCTCGACGCGAAGGCGCACGGGGTCCCCGGCGCCGACCTCCCGATCGGTGATCTGCGCGCCGAGCGACCGGGGCAACTGCAAGCGTGCATACCCAACATGGGTTCCCGTACCGCCACGTACCTGGAGCGGCGTATTCTCGAGGTGCGCGTCGGCCTGCTGGCCCGGGCGAAGCCCCCCGCACGCGCGGGCCGCCCGCGGGCGAGCAATCCCCTGGCCTGGAGCCTCGCCGAGTTCGTCGCCCGTCATCCGGTGTCGACCCAGGTCGACGGCGCCATCCGCCGCGCGGCTGCCCAGGGCCTCCGGGTCGCACGCACGCCGATCAAGCGGATTCCGACGAACTACATCGGCTGGTGCTACGCGCTGCAGGAGGCGATCCCCCATTTCCCGCTACGCGCGGTGCAGCAACTCGTCGTTGCGCTGTCCACGTTCCTGTCCCGCCACCCGGAGCCTGGCGCCCCGATGCCCGTTGGACATGCCACGTCCAGGTTCCCGGACGTTCCGCCGGAGCGGTTTCATGGCTACGCCACGGATGCGCTCGCGCCGGTTTGCCGTCGCGTACTGGAGGCCCGGACCGGAATCCAGCCCCGGTGCACCTTGCGCGTACTCGCCGCGGAACTCGACGCAAGCACCGAGCAGGTACGCACGCTGGAGAAGCGCGCACGGCACACGCTGCGCGCCCTGGGCATCCGCTATCGCGCCCGCCAGACCCTCGACACCCTCTTTCACTCGTGGTGGCCCCGGCTCTGTGAGGGCGGCATCGGTTACACGGCCTCGCGGCCCTTCCATGAGCTCTTCGGAGCGCCGGAACTCTATCTGATGGAGGCGCTGGGAGGCGTCGAAGCGTGCCTCGCGCACTACTGCGACCGGACCAGGGACGCCTGGCTGCTCAAGAGCGACACCTCCCCATTCCGGATCGAGGAAGCGCGGCGATTGGAAGCGGAGCTGTCGACCCGTTGGATGCTGCCGCAACCCGTCTCGCGGATCGCGCGACGGCTGCATCGCGCGGACCGCGACATCGAAGTGCTGCTACAGCACAGCCACTCCCTGACCATCGAGCAAGACTACGCCGTGGTCAGCGCGCGTCGACGCCCGACGGTCCTGCTCGACCGGGCCTTGACCGCCGCCCGTGTGCCACTGGGGTTAAGCGAACTGCGGGACCGCGTCGCCGACCGCCGGCGTGCATCGGCTCGGCATCGCGGCAAGGCCGCTGCTGCCCCTTCCGCGGCAGAACTGAACGCCGCCCTGCGCTCGGCACCGCAACTCTTCCTGCGCATCTGGGACCATCAGTGGTGTTCCCTCACCGAACTGCCCGAGCGGCTCCGCACCGCGCCCTACGAAGACCGGGGAAGCCTTGAGCCACTGTCCGCCGGCGAGACCACGCGGGAGGCGATGCATTGGCTCCTGCGGGACCAGGGGCCCCTGAGCTGGGCCGAACTCATGCGATCGGTGCCGTCCATCGCCTCCGGCACCCTCGCGGCCACGCTGGCACGGTGTCCGGACATCGTGAAGTGCGCGCCCGGCATCTACGGCTATCGGGACCGTCTTGCCCGGCACGTCAACGCTCCGCCCCGGGGCTTCTTCAAGGAGCAGCAGGCCAGCGCCCTCGCCTTTGGCAGGCGTGCGGGACTCGGTGAAGGTTTCTACCCCTTCTGGACGCCGCGCAACGAGCGAGCCCTCTGCGAGTGGGCGCGAGGCAGAGCCTCGGCACGCGTCTACAAGGCCCTCGTGTCGGAGTCCGAACCCGCGGCGTGGCCAGGCCTTGGCGACGACGCGACCGGGTTCTGGCGACGGGAGCGGGAACGCGGTGCGTTTACCCTGGGCGCGCCGCAGGAACTCCACTTCGAAGGGACGTTCGCGGCATCCAGAATGCTCGCGCTGCTCATCGTCGCAAGGCTGCAGGGCCGCATCTCGTGGATGGAAGCCAACCGCTGCCTCGGAGCCCGGGTCAACGCGCGCTCGGGCACCGTCGCGGTCGCGGCGCTCGCCATGCTCGGCGCCCTGACCCCCGACCCCGACTGGCGCAGGTCCCAAACCGCGGACGGGGCCGGTATCGACTCGTTGCTGCCGGTGTTGCTCGAACCACTCCGGCGCACGGGCCACCTGGACTGGAGCACGGTGGAGAGCAGGATGGACCTCTCCTCCACGGATATCGGTTGGGTCCGGCCCGACGCAGTCGGCCGTTTCCTGCAGCGCGCCAAACGCGCCGAAGGATGATCCAGGGAAGCTCTGATTTATCAGAGCTTCCCGTGCGGTACAGGGATGTACCGCCATATTGAATGGCGTAAGCCATTGCATATGTGAGCAAAACGAAACGAAACCGCGCTTTTGTTTTGCGCGACTGAACAAGTTCAGGAATGAACTTGTTCAGAGGTTTCCCAGGAGCACCCGCCAGCCCTGGGAGGCTGACGACAGGCGGCCGATCAGCCCTTGAACTGCCCCACGATAAGGGAGATCGACTCCTTCGCGTCACCGAACAGCATGCGCGTGTTCGTACCAAAGAAGAGCGGGTTGTCGACGCCCGCAAAGCCGGACGCCATGGAACGCTTCAGCACGAACACCGTGCGAGCCCGGTCGACATCGATGATCGGCATGCCGTGGATGGGACTGTCCGGATCCGTGCGTGCGGACGGATTGACCACGTCGTTCGCGCCGATCACCACCGCCACGTCGATGTTGTCGATGCGGGGGTTGATGTCCTCCATCTCCACGAGTTGGTCGTAGGGAACGCTCGCTTCGGCCAGGAGCACGTTCATGTGCCCCGGCATCCGCCCTGCCACGGGATGGATCGCGTAGCTCACCTCCGCGCCGTTCTCTTCGAGGAGGTCGCCAAGCTCGCGTACCACGTGCTGCGCCTGCGCGACCGCCATGCCATAGCCCGGCACGAACGTCACGGACGCCGCCGCCTCGAGGATCAGGTAGGCGTCCTCGGCGTTGATGGGCCTGACCTCGCCCTCGACCCTGGCCGCCGACTTCACCGCACCAAAGCCACTGAACAGCACGTTGGCGAGCGAGCGGTTCATCGCCTTGCACATGATGTTCGTCAGGATGATGCCCGCCGCGCCGACCAGGGATCCCGCCACGATGAGGATGTTGTTGCCGATCGCGAAACCGGCCGCGCACGCGGCGAGACCGGAGTAGCTGTTGAGCAGCGAGATCACCACCGGCATGTCGGCACCGCCGATCGGAATCACCACCAGCACGCCCAGCAGCAACGCCAGGCCCAGGACGACGTAGAACACCGAGGACGATGTCGAAGGTTCCATGACGAAGAGCGTCCCCGCCACGATCACCGCGGCGAGCACCAGACCGTTCAGGAACCGCTGTCCGGCGAACACCAGCGCGCGGCTGGCCATCACCTCCGCGAGCTTGCCCCAGGCGATGACGGAGCCCGACGCCGTCACGCCACCGATGAGGATCGACAGGAACGCGACCAACGCCGTGAACGTCGCCACATCCTGCTGGCCATGGAGCGCGGCCCAACCGACCAGCAGGCTGGCGGCGCCGCCGGAGCCGTTGAAGAGCGCCACCATCTCCGGCATGGAGGTCATGCCAACCAGGCGCGCCACCACGGCGCCGATCACCGCCCCGACGATGGCCCCCGCGGCGATCCACTCGTAGCTGACGATTTCTCTCGAGGTGAGCGTCACGACGATGGCGACCAGCATCCCGATGGAAGACAGTGCGTTGCCGCGACGTGCCGTCGCCGGCGAGGCGAGCTTCTTCAGGCCGAAGACGAAGAGCGCCGCCGCCCCGATGTAGGCGAGGTTGATGTAGATCGGGTTCATCGGTTGTCGTCGCCGCGCTTCCTGAACATGCCGAGCATGCGGTCCGTGACCATGTAGCCGCCCACGACGTTGATCGTCGCGAACACCACCGCGGCGACGCCCAGCGCGGTCGCCACCGTGCCGTGTTCGACGCTCACCGCGGCGCCGGCCGCCATGAGCGCACCGACCAGCGTAATCCCCGAGATGGCATTGGCGCCCGACATCAGCGGGGTGTGCAGCGTCGCCGGCACCTTCGAGAT
The DNA here is from genome assembly GCA_965248075.1 of Candidatus Azotimanducaceae bacterium. Taxonomy (GTDB): domain Bacteria; phylum Pseudomonadota; class Gammaproteobacteria; order Pseudomonadales; family Azotimanducaceae; genus VXNE01. Next base: position 1,291,391 of record CBDFIL010000003.1, read on the forward strand.
GAGTTCGAAACCCAGAAAGATGGACAGGACAAGAATGAAGGCCAGATAGACGGGAATGGATTCCACGAAACGCTCCTGGTTCGGCTACTTGGCGACCGCGTCGGACGCGGCGCCGAGCAGGCTGCCGTCCCGCACCACGACGGCCGAGACCACTATGTCGTCTTCCGGGTCGAGGCGCAGCGATCCGCCTTCCGCATCCCAGAATTCGTCGATGAAATGCATGAGGTTCGCCGCATACATCTCGCTGGCGTTCTGCGCCACGGCAGAGGGCAGGTTGCCCTGTCCGAGGATCGCGACGCCGCCGACGTCCACCGTCCGGTTCAGCACGGAGCCCTCGACGTTGCCGCCGGATTCCACGGCCATGTCGACGACGACGCTGCCGGGCTGCATGGCCTCGACCATCTCCCGCGAAACGATGCGCGGCGCGGGCCGCCCGAATACCTGCGCGGTCGTGATGACCACGTCCGAACCCGCGATGACCTTCTTCATGCCTTCCTGCTGCATTTCGATCTGCTCCGGCGTCAGCGCCTTCGCATAGCCCTGCTCGGTCTCGCCCACCTCGCCGATGTCGATCTCGACAAAGCGCGCGCCGAGGGAACGCACCTGCTCGGCGACGGTCGGCCGCGTATCGAACGCTTCGACCCGCGCGCCGAGGCGCTTGGCCGTGGCGATGGCCTGCAGCCCAGCCACGCCGGCCCCGATCACGAACACCCGTGCGGGCGGGATCGTTCCGGCCGGCGTCATCATCATCGGAAAGATCTTCGGACTGTGGAACGATGCCTGGATCACCGTGACATATCCGGCGAGGCTCGCCTGCGACGACAGCGCGTCCATCTTCTGCGCCCGCGTGCTGCGCGGGATCATCTCCATGGAGACTACGGTGATACCGCGATCCGCGAGACTCCGGAGCGCCTTGCGCTCCTTGAAGGGATCGAGAAAGCCGAGGTGGATCGCGCCCTCGGAGAGTCTCGCGACCTCTTCCGGAGACGGCCGCCGTACGCGGAGCACGATGTCGGCGCCGAACGCCTGGTCTCCCATCGGGTCGATCGACGCTCCGGCGGCCACGTACGCTTCGTCCGGAAAGGCCGAAGCCATGCCCGCACCGGACTCGACGACCACCTCGAGACCCATTCCCGTGAGCTTCTTCGCCGTGGTGGGCGTGCACGCAACGCGCAACTCGCCGTCGGCGCTCTCCCTGGGCACGCCGATCAGCATCTGCGGCCCCGCCGGGCACAAACGCCGGTGACGAGCCACGCCCACGCGCAGCCCGGAAAGCGACTCATCTGTATTGCACCCCTGCTCCGCGAGGGAGGAGATCCACCCGAAGGGCGCGTAGGTTACAGTCTCGTGGCAGCATTTTCGAGCGCGACCGGCACGGGCCGCCACGCACTGGCAAGGGGCCGCCCGGCAAGCTGGAAGTTCGCCGCCACGGCGGCCACATCGACCAGCACAGAGGGCCCCGCTGCGTCGAGTTTACAGTCGCGCACGCGGACTGGCCGCTGATAGCATGCCGCCGACATCCCGCAGGAGAGACACATGGACGTAGGAGTCGCCATCCCCTTCAGCCACCGCACCCCGGTGGACTACATCGCCGCCGCCGCCCGGCATATCGAAGAGGTGGGCTTCGCATCCATCTGGGCACCCGAGCATGTGCTGTTCTTTCCGGAGTACGCCTCGTCCTACCCGTACTCGGAGGACGGCAGGATCCCCGGCAACCCGGACGGTATCCTCGATCCCTTCTCTGCCCTCACCTACGTCGCCGCCCACACGTCCCGCATCCGGCTCGGCACGGGCATCTGCCTGGTACCCCAGCGGCAGCCCGTCTACACGGCGAAGATGGTCGCGGACCTCGACTACCTCTCCGGCGGTCGTTTCGAGTTCGGCGTCGGCATCGGCTGGCTACGCGAGGAGTTCGATAACCTGCAGATGAATTTTCGGGCACGGGCGAGCCGCTGCGCCGAGTACATCGATGCCATGAAGGCGTTGTGGACGCAGGAGGTCGCAAGCTTCGAGGGGCCCACGGTCCGCCTGGCGCCGTGCTACATGAACCCGAAACCCGTGCAGAAGCCGCACCCGCCGATCCTGTTTGGCGGCGAGAGCGAGCCGGCCATGCAGCGGGTGGTTACCCAGGGCGATGGCTGGTACGCATTCAACCTCGACCCCGAGGCCGCGCGCGCCGGATTCGAGCGCCTCGACGCAAAGCTCCGTGACGCCGGACGCGACCCCGCCTCGGTACGCCGTTACATCGGCGTCGGCGGACTGCGCGTGACCCCGGACATCGCGGCCGCATACGGCGATGCCGGTGTCGATCAGCTCGTGCTGGGGCTGTTCGCAACCAACATCGACGACCTGAAGCGCCGCGCGGAGCGACTCGCCGTGGCCTCGGGCATGGTGGCCCCGTGAGCGCCGTCATGAACACCTACCAAGCCACCGCTCGCAATTACTCGGAGCAGTCCGACAACCGCATGCACAGCGACGGCACCGCACGCACGTTCGGATTTGACGGCGCGCTGGTACCGGGGGTGGCCGTGTTCGGTCACATGACCCGGCCGTTGGTGGAGGCTCTCGGCGCAGCCTGGCTATCCGGCCACACGGCGGAAGTGCGCCTCATCAAGCCCGCATACCACGGCGACACCCTGGCCATCGAGTACGGCGAAGCAGACGGCGAACACCTCGTCCGCTGCAGCGGTCGCTCCGTGCTGATCTCCGAGATGCGCTCGCGCCGCAGCCTGCCACCCCTCGACGCCATGGCCGAACTGCCGGGCGGCGCACCCGTTGACGACAAGCCGGAAATCGCATGGGACCTCATCCACGTGGGCGAGCCGTTCCCGGCATTCCGCTGGACGCCGGACCTCGAGGAGCAGGTGGTCTACGCTGGCCAGGTCGACGACGACCTGCCCCTCTGGGGCGGCGACCTCCTGCACCCGCACGCCATCCTCTCCACGGCCAACCGGGCGTTGTCGAACCGGTTCCGGCTGCCGGCCTGGCTGCACGTGGGGTCGAAGATCACGTTCCGGGAACCCGTCCGTATCGGCGACGAGATCGAGGTGCGCGCCGTGCCGGTCGAGAAGTGGCGCAGGAAGGGGCACGAGTTCATGGAACTCTACATCGCGTACCTGACGGACGAGGGTGTCAAGACGGAGATCCGGCATACCGCCATCTACAGGATCGCGCAGCGGAACTGACGGACTCCACACGATGTACCGACGCCGCCCCACGGCCCGTGTCACGGCGCTGGTACTTTGTTGCCTCGCCGCCAGTGCCACGGTCCATGCCGACGAGCCCGTCGCCCGGACAGCGAGCGACAGGGAATTCTCCGTTGCCGCGGACCTGCCCCCGGGAGCCCTGCTCATCGTCGGCTTCACGCGAGCCTCGAACGACCAGACGCGGCCGTGGCGCGAACGCTTCGATGCCCTGGACGGCACGCCGCCGGTCTACGTCGCCCTGGTGCTCGCGTCCGCGCCGCGCTGGGTGCGCGGCTTGGCCGTCCGGCGCATCCGCGGCACCCTGGCGGAAGATCGACATGACTCCGTGCTCATCGTCACGGAAGGAGAGGACGCGTGGCGGGCGCTCGTCGGTTTTGCAGCCACCGCGGAGGACTCGGCCTACGTCGTGCGCCTGAACGCCACGGGGCAGACGTGCTTCCGGCATGTCGGGGCGATGACGGACGCGGCGTTCGAAGCATCCCTGAACGCCGACTGTGCCGTGGCCAGTCCGGGTACAGGCGACGGACCGCCCCCTTCCGGCACGTGAGGTCCGGCCATGACTCGACCTTCCCGCCACCCAATACCCGCCGACTTCCCGGGTGGGGCATGCCCCGTCGGCAGCCGCGTCCGTTTCGCCATCGCAGGAGAAGAGTGGCTCGAAGGCATGGTGACCGAACTGCGCCTGCGCCACGCCGTGGTCGCGGTCGCCGACGAGCGCTGGAAAGTACCTTACCCCGGAGTGACGGTCCTGGAGCGCGCGGCATCCGAGTGCACGCTGGCGGAAGTGGAGACCCTCGCCCGCAGACTGCTCGCTCGCCACCGGGCAGCCGGCGACCTCGCCCGGGCCTGGACCTTCGGGTTCGACCTGGCGCCGTCGCGCGCCGGGATCTGTCGCTACGCCGAGCGACGCATCCACCTCGCGGTCTCGTTCGCGTTGCGCGCTCCCCGGTCCGAGATCGAGGACACCGTGCTGCACGAGATCGCCCACGCCATCGTCGGGCCGGACCACGGTCACGATGCCGTCTGGAAGGACAAGGCACTGGAGATCGGCTGTTCGGGCAGTCGCGCGCACACCGTACAGGCACGGGTCGCGCCATGGATCGGAGAGTGCGCCTGCGGCCGCCCGTGGTTGCGTCAGCGGCTGCAGCGGCGCATCCGCCAAAGCGGACGATGCCCGACCTGCCGGACGCGCATCGTGTGGCGCCGCAACGCCGGCTGAGCGCGCCAACTTCGTTTCGCGGCCCGTCCTGGCGGACGGGTGGGAGTTTCGCTGGCGCGAAACTCCCGTGGCACCAAACCCTGACGCGCCCTCCAAGCGGCGTGACAGACCCAAAGTCCGACAGGCTGTTAGCGCGACCTGGCGGTCGCGTTGGAAGTTTCGCTGGCGCGAAACTTCTACGGCGCAAGCACCTGGCCGTCGAGCCCCGCGACCACTGCCGCGATGGCTTCTCCGCGCAAACCGTCCTTGACCACCGCGTAGGACGGCCCATCCAGCTTGACCAGCCTGTTCGCGGCCGCGAGCCCCGCGTCACGCACGTCTTCCGGGGCCACCACCTCGTCCAGGAACCCGGCGTCCCGGGCCTCCTGCGGCGGGAAGATCGTCGCGCCGATCGCGGCGCGCGCCAGGTGGCGCTTCGAGAGTCGCTCCCGCGCCAGCAGCAGGCCGAACGGCGGCAGGGTCATGCCGATGGCGGTCTCGTTCAGGCCGATGCCGAACTCCCCGTCCGCCCCCACGCGGTAGTCCGCGGTGAGCAGGCAGAACGCGCCCAGAGCGATCGCGTGACCTGTCGTTCCGATGACGAGAGGCTGCGGCAGGCCATACAGGCGCATCATCAGTCGCGCACCGGCGAGTGACATGTCCCGTGCGGCCACGCGATCGCCACCGCGTATCACCTTGAGATCGAAGCCACCGGAGAAGATGCCGGGGCGACCCGTCAACATGACCGCCTTGACCTCCCCGGCGGCACGGTCGAGCGCGGCGTCGACCGCCGCGATCATCTTCGGCCCGAAGGCGTTCGCCTTGCCGTCGTCGAGGGTCACCACCGCGACGTGGTCCACCAGTTCGTAGTGTGCGAGATCTGACATCTGTCCTCCTGCCGTCCGAACGCCGTCTTCATGGACGCCCCCCATGATAGGGAACCTGGCATCCGCGAGCACAGAGCGATGGATTCTAGCAGCCGCCTCAACCGCACCGACGTGCGCGACGGGGGCGCCGCGCGCCCGATTTGACAGGCGCTACGTTCTGAACCATCTTCCATGTTTGGCGTCCGGCTGCCACGGACGGGCGGCGACCCCCTTGTTGAGCGATAGAGAGCGTTTCAGGTGACGCAGGAGCCCCGCATCGTGTCGCTCATCGCGAGCGCGACGGAGATCGTTGCCGCACTCGGCTTCGCAGACCAACTCGTCGGGCGCTCCCACGAATGCGACTTTCCGACCTTCGTCGACGACCTGCCGGTGTGCTCGTCGTCGAAGATCGATGCCGGGGCTCCGAGCCTCCAGATCGACAACCAGGTACGGGCCATCCTGGCCGAGGCCCTCTCGGTCTACCGGGTCGATGCCGCGCTGCTCGACCGGCTCGCGCCGACGCACATCGTGACGCAGACCCAGTGCGAGGTGTGCGCCGTCAGCTTGGCCGACGTGGAGCGGGCGGTGCGCGAACTGGTCGCATCGCAGCCGCGGATCGTCTGCCTGGCGCCCATGCGCTTCGCAGACGTCTGGCAGGATATCCAGACCGTCGCCACGGCGCTGGGGGCGCCGGAACGGGGCACGCGACTCGTGGACCGGCTCAACGCGCGACTTGAGGCGATGCGCACCCGGGCCGCAGGATTGCCGCGTCGTCCGTCGATCGCCTGCATCGAGTGGATCGAGCCGCTCATGCACGCGGAGAACTGGCTGCCGGAACTGGTCGAGATCGCCGGCGGCACCGTCATGCTGGGCGAGGCCGGCCGCCACTCGGGCTATTTTGCGATCGAGGAACTGGTCGAGCGCGACCCGGACGTGATCGCCGTCATGCCCTGCGGCTTCGATATCCACCGCCCGCTGAACGAGATGCCGGCGCTGACCTCGCGCCCCGAGTGGCCGCGGCTCTCTGCCGTGACCTCCGGTCGCATGTTCGTCACGGACGGCAACCAGTACTTCAACCGTCCCGGGCCACGCGTCGTGGAATCCGCCGAGATCCTCGCCGAGCTGTTGCATCCGGATGTGTTCGAGTTCGGCCACCGGGGGACCGGGTGGGTTCCCTGGGAGGCGGCGCCCGCCTGACGCCGCGGCACCTCTCAGGTGTGCGCCTGCAGATGCGCGACGCACCGCGCCCAGGCGTCCGCGGCCGCCTCCTCCCGGAGCGACGGGCGCATGAAGTTCAGGAAGGCGTGCCCGGCACCGTCGTAGCGGTGAAACTCGAAGGTCTTGCCGGTCCGCTCGAGCTCGGCCGCGATCCCGTCCACGTCCGCCGGACTGGGGTTCTCATCCTCGTTGCCGAAGAGACCGAGCAGCGGGCAGTCGATCTCCTCCGTGCGGTCGAACGGCGTGGGGGGTTCGCCCCAAGGCACCATGATGTTGCCGCCGTAGAAGACCACGGCGGCAGCGAGACCGGCACGATGCGCGGCCCAGAGGTAGGCCAGCCGTCCGCCCATGCAGAAGCCGATGACGCACTGCCGCTCGGCCGACGATCTCTGGGCAAGCCAGCCGCTCGCCACCTCGTAGTCCCGCAGGATCTCCGGGTCGCGCAACAGGCCCATGCGCTCGAGCGGACCAAGGGCCTCCGCCTGCTGGCCGTGGTAGAGGTCCGGCGCGACGGCCACGAAGCCCGCGTCGCCCAGCCGGTGGCAGATGTCCTGGATGAAGTCGTCCACGCCCGGAGCATGCATGCAGACCAGCACCCCGGGGCGGTCGCCGTCCCCGTCCGCCAGGTACACCGGCATGCTCGAACCATCGACATCAAGCGTCTCGAAACGACCCGCCATGATCGGCTCTCCCGGGGCAACGACGCATTCGATTAAAGCACTTCGTCCGACGCCCCGCCCACCGGCACGGGGCTCCCCCGATGCTATGATCGGCGCCGACGCCCGGCGGCTCGAAGGCCAGGACGCCGCGCCGAAGTCGGCAGCAATCCACGCACCGCTCCGGCGCAACGCCGCCGCCCGACGTCAGCAACCGGCCCAGGGAGCGTCGATGCCGAGTCGATCCACGGCCACGGCCCATCCGAACATCGCACTGGTCAAGTACTGGGGCAAGCAACCCGGCCCCGGGAACGTGCCGGCGACGCCATCGCTTTCCCTGACGCTCGATGCCCTGACGACCACCACCACCGTGGCCGCGTCCGCCAGGGACCGCATGGTGCTGAACGGTACGGAGGTCGCCGATGCCAAGGTCGCGCGATTCCTGGGCGCGCTACGCGGGACCTTCGACATCCCGCCTCTGGACGTGACCACCGCGAGCGACTTCCCCACCGGCTGTGGTCTCGCCTCTTCCGCCTCCGGCTTCGCCGCGCTCATCACCGCCATCGACGGGGCGCTCGGTCTGGACCTCTCGCTGGACGAGCGGTCGGCCTGGGCACGCCGGGGCTCCGGCTCCGCCGCCCGCTCGGTTGTGGGCGGCTTCGGTGCGTTGCGCGAGCGCGGGGGCGCCTGGACGGCCGAAGAAGTGTTGCCGCCCGAGGCCTGGCCGCTGCGCGTTGTGATCGGCATCACCACGCGCGCAGCGAAGGCCGTCGGCTCGACGGAAGGCATGGAACGCTCCCGCCTGACCTCTCCCTTCTATGCGAGCTGGGTCCGATCGACCGCGGAGGACTTCGCCAGCGCCCGGCGCGCGGTGGTGGAACGCGACTTCGATGTCCTCGCCCGCGTCTCGGAAGCGAGTTGCCTGAAGATGCACGCCTTGATGCTCTCCAGCCAACCCGGGCTGATCTACTGGAACGGCGCCACCGTCGAGGGCCTGCATTGCCTGCGCGCATTGCGAGCCGGGGGCCGGCCCGTCTTCTTCACGGTCGACGCCGGGCCACAGATCAAGGCCGTCTGCATGCCCGACTGCGCGGCCGACGTCGAAGCCGCGCTCGCCGCCGTCCCCGGCGTGGAGGAAGTGATCGTCAGCGGACTCGGCCCCGGTGCGGACTGCGTACCGCAGTGACCGCCGCGCCCGTGATCCAGGCAAGCGCACCCGGCAAGCTGGTCCTCGCCGGCGAGTACGCGGTGCTGGCCGGCGCCCCGGCCGTCGTCGCGGCCATCGACCGGCGCGTGACCTGCCGGATCCGTACACGCGACGCCGGCGGATGGGCATTCGAAAGCCGTGGCTTCGAAGCTCGCTCCACACATGCCCGCGACGCTCTTCCGACCACGCCCGGCGATCCCGGGACCCTGGTGCGCCACGTCCTCGAGCGCCTGTGCATCGACGTTCGCTCGCTGCCGGAGCACCTGGACATCGGCATCGACTCGCGCCCGTGCTTCCATGCGGGCGTGAAGCTCGGCCTCGGCTCGAGCGCCGCGGCGACGGTCGCCACGGCCGCGGCAGTCGCGGACCTGGCGAGCGCCGAGTACACGCTCGCCCAATTGCTCGACATACACCAGGACCTCCAGGGCGGGTCCGGCAGCGGGCTCGACGTGGCGGCTTGTCATCGGGGCGGCGTCATTCGCTTTCAGTCCGGGGAAGCTGCGGCCCTGCATCTGCCCCCGGAACTGCACTACCTGTTCGTGCACGTCGGGTGGAGTACCGCGACCGCCGACCTCGTGGGGCGGTTCAACGCCTGGCGCGGGAGCGGACACCCTCCCGAGCTGCGCCGGCTGATGGGGCTCGCGGAGGCCGTCGCCGAGGCGGGGGACGCCTTTCTCGAACGCCTGGCGCCGTACATCGAGGCGCTCGAGGCCCTCGACCGGGCGGCCGGCATCGGCATCCTCTCCGAACCGCACCGACAGGCCGGAGCCCTGGCCCGCGACCATGGCCTGCTCTACAAGCCCTGCGGAGCGGGAGGTGGCGACATGGGGATCGCAATCGCCAGGGACGCGCAGGCGATTGCGTCGTTTCGCCGGGCGGTGGAGCAGCTCGGGTTGCTCGTCGTGCCGGGCGCCATCGCCACGAGCGGAGCCCGGCTCAAGAGCGACGCACTGCAGCCAGACTGAAGGAACGTCGCCAGGCGCGGCCTTCCCTGCGACGTCAGTCGTAGAGTCCGCGGAACTCCGGGGCGGCGTTGCTCGTGCGCGCCTCCCGGATGCAGCGGGCGAGGACGGGAATGCCGTCGCGGATGTCCGCGTCCGGGACATGCCCGAACGCGAGGCGCAGGTACGGCACCCGCGCGCCGGCGATGTGGAAGTTGGATCCAGGCGCGAAATACAGACCGCGCTCCGCCGCGATGCGCGCGAGCTTGTCCTGATCGACGTCGTCCGGAAAGCGTACCCAGACGAAGAGCCCTCCGGCCGGGTTCGACCACGCACAGAGGTCCGACAATTCGTTGGCGAGGCCCTCGACGACGAGATTCTTCTTGACCTTGAGGTATCCGTTCAACTCTTCCGTCAGCCCCCAGACGTCGTCCCGATACAGCTCGGCGACCACGGCCGCGGCGAAGTAATTGCCCCCGGCGTCATGGCGGCGGGCCAGGATCGTCTCGAAGAGCGGACCGCGCGCGTAGAGGTATCCCAGCCGCATGCCGGGCGCCAGGATCTTCGAGAGCGAACAGAGATAGACGATGCCCGGGTAGTCCGACAGGGCGAACAGCGCCGGTGGCTTCTCGCCGTCGAAGTGCACGTCGCCGTAGCAGTTGTCCTCGACGATCGGGATGTCCCGCCGCCGGGCGATGTCGATCAGTTGGCGGCGACGTTGCACGCCCATCGTGGCGCCGGTCGGGTTCTGATAGGTCGTGAGCGCATAGATGAACTTCGGCTTGCGGGCGTCACCGAGTTCATCGAGTTTCGCCTCGAGCAGCTCCACGCGCATGCCGCCCTCGTCCACCGGCAGCCCCTGCATGTCGATGCCGAGGGAGCGGTAGGCGCCGATCGTGCCGACGTAGGTGAACTCCTCGCAGATGACGGTATCGCCCGGCCGGGTGAGGGCCTCGGCGGTCAACGTCACCGCCTGCATGGAACCGTTCATCAGCGCGATGCGTTCCGGGTCCACGGACACGCCCTCGCGCTGCGCCTCGCGCCGTGCCATGGCCGCGCGCAATCCCGGATGCCCGAGCTTGCCCGGATAGTCCGTCATCTCCGCGAATTCGCGCGCGATCGCCGTCGTCGCGGCGTGTTGCACGCGCTCTATCGGGAAGGTCTCCGGGTTGGTGCGGCCAACCGCGAAGTTGAACAGGCGTTCAGGCATCGGAATCTCCAGGGCAAAGCAATGCGCGCCGCTCGGCGCCGGGGTCGTTTCGGGACACGTCCGCCGGCCACTCTCCGCACCGGGGGCTGTCGTCCGCTGGAAGTATCGGCAGGGTACGCGAAATCGGTCAACCGATCCGCAAGCTCGCGCCCGCCCCGTCACGGCTTCACGAAGCCGATGGCGTACTCCTCGTGCATGCGCTGCTCGATGCCCGTGCCCGGACTGCCGCCCCAGCGTGCCGGCATCATCCGTCGATCCCGGTCCAGTCGCCTTGTACCCATCCCGGCGAGGACAAGCCCGACAGTCTCGCCGATCGCCGCGAGGCCGTGGTGGGTCCGCACATCCAGCCCGCGAAGGGTGGAAGTCCCGACGACGACGATGGCCGCGCAGCCCGGCCGCAACACACGACACATCTCCCCAAGCACCGCCGCCATCTCGCCGAAGTAGCGCCGCAGCACCGCGGCCTTCCTCGCGTCCAGGCACGCCAGCGCCGTCAAGGTCGCCTCGCATTCGTCCGGCAGCGGGGTGCGTCCGTGCGTGCCTAACGCTTCGTGTCCGAGGTATCCCTTGCGTAGTTCAGTAAGCTCGCCGATAGCCCAGCCGAGCCACACCAGCGAGAACTTGTGCGCCCGCATGTAGTCGATGGCGTTGTTCGCGTACGGCGGCGACGTCACGATCAGGTCGACGCTGTCCGACGGCACGCCCGTGCGCGCCGCCCCCGCTGCCAGCACCGTGGCCTCCGGCCCGTTGGTGGGCGCCTGTCCCCTCGACAGGTTCGCCCGGAGGCGCTTCTCGAACGCCGTGAAGGCCGAGCCGGGTGGCTTGTCCAGCACGCGATGCGGTCGCGTGTGCGCCAGATCGCGCGCCCAGGACACACCCCCCGACTTCGCGATGACGGTCGACGACAAGACCATTTCGAGGAACCTTCGCAGGCGGTCGTTCGAGAGCACCTCGATCCGCCTGCGCAGCGCCAGCAACTCCAACTGCCGCTCGAGTGGAAACCAGTAGTTGACGAAGGCCAGTGTGCGCCGGTCGAAGCGTCCGGGCAGTTCGCGCGCGAGCGACTTGCGCCCGACACGACAATCCCTCCGGGCCTGGTCCAGTACGGCCCGGCCGGCAGCGTCAGCAGCGGCGCCGTCGATCGGTGCGAGCTTGACCTCCGCGATCAACCGCGCGAGTGGGTCGATATCGCACCCCAGGGCGCGCCGACCGAGGCGCTGCGCCTCGACGAGGGTGGTGCCGGAACCCGCCATCGGGTCTAGCACGAGATCGCCCGGGCGGGACAACGCCTCGATGAAGAAGCCGGGCAGTTGCGGCGGGAACTTGGCCGGGAAAGGGTGCCAGGCATGTGTCGCGAAGCTGCCATCGCTGCCGTGGAAGCCGATATCCGCGTGCAGCAACTCGCGGAGTCCGTCGAGCGTGCAGTTCGTGCGGCCTCCCGTGGGCGCCTCGATGCCGGCGCCTTGCCGCAGACGGTCAGCGCGCGCTCCGCCAGCGAACCCACGCGCATTGCTTCCCACTCGACTCCTCTCCCTCACGTCCCAGGGTCGTCGATTCTACCCGCGCCCTTCCCGCGGCCGCTGTCCATCGTGCGGACGTGGCGCCACCCACTGCGCATCGGCGGTACTCGCCGCAGGATTCCACGCCGTGGTCATCCGGTCGCTCCGACGAACCACCGGCCCGATTGCGCTACCCTGTGCGGCAAACAACCGGTCGTGGACAGCATGCTCGGCGCACTCAAGGACCGTGGCAGGCGCGCCAAGGAGCGCGTCATCGAGGAGTCCCGCGGGAGGATCCGCGAGAAGGCCATCAAGCGCGCGAAGTCCCGCATCGCGCTCGCCAACCGCCGCGTCGAGGACTTTTCCGAGGACGACCTCGAGGCGCTCGTCGCGGAGGAGGAGCAGAAGCTCCTGCGCCGACTGTGGCAGATGCCGCTCGCGGCCGTACTGGTCGCCCTGGGATTCAGCTAGCGCCATCGTGTTCAACCAGATCCTGAAGTTCACCCTGATCTCCAGCGTCGCCCTGTTCCTGCGCAAGCGTTGGAAGCGCCTGTCGGGGTGTGCGCTTGCCATCGTCGCCGCCTTCTACATCCATGGCGAGTACCTTGACTACGTGGGGGCCCTGCCGGCCGCCACGCCTGAGGCCGCGCAGGCCGGGGAATACCTGCTGACCGCCTTCCTCCTGAAGAACGCGGTCATCGCGGCGGCCGTGCTCGTCGTCGTCGTGCTGGAGTTCCGCGCGTCCCGCCGCAAGGGCCCGGCGCACGCCCGGCAGGAGAACGCAGCATCGTCCGCCCCCGCGGATGCGGCGCCGTCATCCGGTGCGGGACAGGGCGACGGCTTCGATTTCCTGCGCCACCGGCACAAGTTGGCGAGCCGTACCGAACAGGTCATCCGCGGCAGGCCGGCGCGGTGAGCTACACGCCGCTGCACTCGGTCATCGCCGCTTTCTCCGATCGCGAGCGGGCCAACCTCGCCGCCATCCTCGAGTTGGACGAAGGCAGCGCCGCAGACGACCTCTGCGAGGCGTTTCGCTGGCTGTACTGGTCGAAGACACGCGCGAAGCTCACGGACAAGGCGGTACGGCAGGTCGGCGTCCTGAGGTCGGCGATTGGCGGAGCCGACGAGGGAGGCACGTCGATGGACGACCGCTATCCGGTTCCCGCCTGGGAAGACCTCGTGACGGGGCTTGCTCGCCATCTCAAGGTGTACGCCGCGGAGGTCGATGTCACGGTGAACGAGCTGTACATCAGTCAGGCCATCATCGTGCGGGCCCTCAACAACATGACCGCCGCCCAGCGGAAGGCCTTCTTCGACGAACAGGCCGGCCTGGAAACCGTGCTCGAGCACGGCGCGGGCGACGACCGGCGACTCGCGGGGCCGGCGCGCGCAGCAACGGCGCTGGGACTCGCCAACGCCGCCGGATTCAGTCTCTACACGGCCTCCACCACCGCCCTGGGATTCGTCACCCACGCCGTCGGTATCACCCTCCCGTTCGCCGCCTTCACGGGCGTGAGCAGCTCCATCGCCTTCATGATCGGACCCGTCGGCTGGCTCGGGGCGAGCGCCTACGCATTCTGGAAGGCGACCTCGACGAACTGGGAGAAGGTCGCGCCGGCCATCATCTATATCAGCAATGCCCGCGCAGCTCGGGCGATGGGGTTGGCCCCGGCCCCGGACGATGCGCCCGGTACCTCCGCATCACGCTAAACTGGACGATATCGACCAGACCGGCACCCGGTCATCGCCGCAGGAGGACCACATGGCCAAGTACTTGATCCAGGCAAATTACACGCAGGCAGGCGTGACGGCCTGCTGAAGGAGGGAGGCACCAGCAGGCGCAAAGCGCTCCGCCAGATCATCGAAGGGGCGGGCGGCGCGCTCGAGGGCTTCTACTACGCGTTCGGCGACTGCGACGCGTACCTGATCGCCGACTTTCCCGACGAGGCCACGGCCGCGGCGGTGTCCATGAACATCGGGGCCGCCGGCGCCCTGAGCGTGAAGATGACCGTACTGATCACGCCGGAAACCGTGGACGAAGCGATCGAGAAGAGCGTGCCATACCGGGTTCCCGGCGCCTGATCGCCGCGGCCGGTCCGTCGGAACGCCCGCCGGCGGAATGCGGGCCGGCGGAATACGAACACACACATCGGCGGCTGCGGCTCAAGCGCCGGCACGCGCCCGGTGGTCGACATGCGCGCCCGGCCGACCTTGCCGCCACCCGCCGTGGCGCGACATACTTGCGCGTTTTACCCAACTGGCCACGGAGACCGTCATGACGATCAGCGCATCAGCGACCGACGAACTGCTCGTCGAGCAGCGGGACCGCATCCTCATCCTGACGCTCAACCGCCCCGAGCGGCTGAACGCCATCAGCCGCGACATGCTCAACGAGTTGTCGGCGAAGCTGGTCGAAGCCAACAAGGATCCCGACATCCGCTGCATCATCCTCACCGGCGCGGGACGCGGGTTCTGCTCGGGCCTCGATCTCGTGGCCGTCAACGAGGGCGGCATCGGCAGCCAGGAGTCGGCCCGCGGGCAGAACCGGCCGCGCCAGTTGTTCGACCTGCGCGACGCGCCCATCAACGTGATGTGGAACATCGACACGCCCGTTGTCTGCGCCATCAACGGCGCGGCGGCCGGCTACGGCATGGACATCACCCTGCTGGCCGACATTCGCATCGCCGGAACCCGGGCGAAGATGGCGGCCGTGACGGCCAAGCGCAACGTCGTCCCGGAGAGCGGCGGGACGTGGCTGCTGCCGCGACTCGTCGGCTGGGCGAAGGCCGCGGAACTCTACTACCGCGCCCGTACGGTCGGCGCCGAGGAAGCCCTCGAGATCGGCCTCGTCAACACCGTGGTGCCCGACGACGAACTGATGCCGACGGCACTCCAGTGGGCCGGGGAGATCGCGGACAACGCGCCGATGGCGGTGCAGACCACCAAGCGCATGATGCGCATGGGCCTCGAGGAGTCCTACGACACCGCCGTCGACCATCTCATGGTGCACCTCAACGCGATGTTTGCGAGCGAGGACTTCGAGGAAGGCGTGCGGGCGTTCGTCGAGCGCCGCAAGCCACAGTTCACCGGACGGTGATTCGGCACCTGCCGGGAAGCCGGTTGGCCCCCGCCGCCGCCGATCCGGCCCAGCTCGCCGCGCGGCTGCGCGACAATACGACCGATGGCGCCAGCGCCCTGGCCCGCCAGGCGCTGGCCGCGTTGCGCCGCTACGCCGAGGTCCACCCACGGGACGAACGCGACATCCTCCGCTGCGCCGAAACGTTGCGCGACGCCCGGCCCAGCATGGCCGCGGTCGGCCGGCTCCTGCAGCACTGGATCGATACCCTTCCCGATGGGAGGTCGCCTGCCGGAGCCCGCGCAGTCGCCCACTGCGACGCGCTCCTGGCGCTGGCGGACCGGGCGCGGCGAGACGCGGTGCGCCTCGCCCGAGAACGCCTCGCACGGATCCCGGGGACGGTCGTCACGCACAGCGCTTCCGGCACGGTCCGGGATGCCCTGGCCGAGCGCTCGCCCGCCGATATCGTCGCAGCGGTCTCCCACCCTGGCGGCGAAGGGCGTGCATTCGCCGCCGCCCTCGGCGCCCGCTGCATCGAGGACGCCGAGGCCGTGCGCCTCGCCGCGCACTGCGGCGCGGTGCTCGTCGGCGCCGATGCCATCGGCCGGCGGTCCTTCGTCAACAAGGTCGGCACCGGGCAGCTCGCCGTCGCGGCGCGCGACGGGGGACGTCCGTTCCTGGTGGTCGCCGAGAGCTTCAAGCGGGTCGACGCGGACGCTCCGCACGTTGCCGAACCGGCCTTCGAAGTTATCGACAACGACCTCGTGACCGAGTTCCTGACCGACAGTCGTTTCCCGCCCGTGCCCGACGGCCACGACAGCTGACCGCGGGCGGATCGGACCCGCCGCCGAGGGTTGGCGGGCACGATCCAAACGCGCAAGGTTCGCTGCCGTTCTCCCGACGCCCCCGGAAATCCGGCGCATGCGCGAACTGACCGACAAGCCCTTCCGTGTGAACATCGCCCAGGCGTTCGTGCGCGACCCCGGCATCGTCAACTTCGTGATCGACCAGGGCGTGAAGTTCGTCACCACCTCGGCCGGCAGCCCGGAACGCTACACCGAGCAGATCAAGGCCGCCGGCCTCACGGTCTTCCACGTCGTCCCGAGCCTCTCCGCGGCCCGCAAGGCGGTGGAATGCGGCGTGGACGGACTGATCGTGGAGGGCGCGAGGGCGGCGGCTTCAAGAATCCCCGGGAGGTCGCCAGCATGGTGCTGCTGCCCCTGGTGCGGTCCTACGTGGATGTGCCCATCGTCGCCGCCGGCGGGTTCGTGGACGGTGCCTCGATGGCCGCCGCCTTCGCCCTCGGCGCCGAGGGCATCCAGATGGGCACGCGCATGGTGTCGGCCGGCGAGTCGCCGGTACACGGCAACTGGAAGGACGCCATCGTTGCCGCGCGGGAGACGGATACCGTGTTCCCCTACCGTTTCAACTCCCCGGCGCTCCGGGCGCCGCGCACCGACAAGACGACGCGTCTCGAGAAGGACCACGTGACGAACGCCATGAGCGAGTTCGGCACCGCCAAGGAGCTTTATTTCGGGGGCGACATGCAGGCGAGCATCGCCTGACGGGGCAGGTTTGCGGACGCATCGACGCTGTCCGACCCGTCGCGGAGATCCTCGACGAGATAGAAGCGGAGTTCTTCGACACTATCGGAGCATTGGCGTCGCGCTATCCGGCCGGCCGCTCCGCCCGAGCGCGGTCCGGCGGCGTCTGCGCAAGAATTGCACCCGGAGCCACTTGCCCGCTGCTGCGGCCTACTCTATAACCCCCCACGCGCATCGGCGGTGGGATTCGAGGAACCCCTTGACGCCTGCCTCCCGATCGCACCGGCCCCGGTCCGGGAGCGCTCTGAACCGTCATCGGCGAGAGGTGGCAACGTATGGCATCGCAATCGGCAGCCCCGAAGAACAGTTCGCGCATACCCAATTTCTTCAAGATGCCCATCGAGGAACGCATCCGGGCGTTGCGCGAGCGCGGCCTGCTGACAGATGACGACCTGCGCCTGCTCGAATCCGGCGAGCACACTCTGAAGCTGCATCTCGCCGACAGGATGATCGAAAACGTGGTTGGCGTGATGGGGCTGCCGCTGGGCCTCGGACTGAACTTTCTGATCAACGACCGGGACTACGTAGTACCCCTGTGCGTCGAGGAACCTTCCATCGTGGCCGGATTGTCCGGCGCGGCGCGCACCGCGCGGCTGTCGGGGGGGTTCGAGGCCACGGCCACGGATCCCATTCTCATCGGGCAAGTGCAGGTCGTGGACGCCGGAGACCCGGAACACGCCGTCGAGGCGCTTCTGGCGCACAAGCAGGACATCCTGAACCTCGCCAACAGCATGCACCCGAAGATGGTCGCGCGCGGCGGCGGCGCCCGGGACATCGAGGCCTTCCGGTTCAAGGCGCCGGAAGACGGCCGCGACATGACCGTGCTGCACATCCTGGTGGACACGCGCGACGCCATGGGCGCGAACCTCGTCAACGGCATGTGTGAAGGGATCGCGACGCTGGTCGAATCCATCACCGGCGGCAAGGTCTTCCTGCGCATCCTTTCCAATCTCACGGACCGCGCGCTGGTACGTGCGACCGTGCGCATTCCCGCGCAGAACCTGCAGGTCAGGGACTATGACGGCGAGGCAGTGCGGGATGGCATCATCCTCGCGAACGACCTGGCGCTCGTCGACCCCTATCGCGCCGCAACGCACAACAAGGGCATCATGAACGGCGTCGATGCCGTCGCCCTCGCCACCGGCAACGACTTTCGCGCCATCGAAGCGGCAGCACACGCCTATGCGGCCCGCGACGGCCGCTATCGCGGGCTCACACGCTGGTACCGCGGCGGCGAAGGCGACCTCGTCGGCGAGCTCGACATGCCGATGAAGGTCGGCACCGTGGGCGGCTCCCTGGAAACCAATCCGACGGTGCGTATCAATCACCGCCTGCTCGGCTCGCCCGGCGCCACCGAACTGGCGTCCGTCATGGGCGCGGTGGGGCTCGCGCAGAACTACGCGGCGTTGCGGGCCCTGTCCACGGCCGGTATTCAGCAGAACCACATGACGCTGCATGCCCGCAGCGTCGCATCGGCGGCGCAGGTGCCGGAGGACGTCTTCGACAGCGTGGTCGAGGCGCTCATCGAGTCCGGCGAGATCAAGGTGTGGAAGGCGCGGGAGATAGCCCGCCGCGTGGAGCAGCACAACGCGCCCATCATGGCCCCGGACAGCGAGCCGCGCAGCAGTGCGTGCGGCAAGGTGATCCTGCTCGGCGAGCATGCCGTGGTCTACGGACGCTCGGCGCTGGCAGCGCCCATCCCGTTGGCCGTGGAAGCCCGGGTCATGGATGCCCGCGACGGTGTACAACTGCTGATTCCCCGCTGGGGCATCGAGCAGCGCGTACCACCGGTGAAGGAGCACCCGCAGGGCGTTCCCGGCATCCTCGCGATGCTCCTCGAACGCCTCCGTCTTGCCGAGCGCGGCATGACGATCGAAGTGTTTCCGCACGTGCCGCGCGCGATGGGACTCGGCGGTTCCTCGGCGCTCGCGGTGGCGGTGGTACGCGCCCTCGACGCGCACTACGCCCTCGGACTGCCGAGCGAGGCGATCAACTCCTACGCTTTCGAGTGCGAAAAGGCGGCGCATGGCACCGCGTCGGGCGTGGACAACACGATTGCCACCTACGGCGCCGCGCTGGTCTATCGCAACCGCGAGACGCCCGAGTTTCACCGCATCTCCGCATCGCGCCCGCTGCCCATCGTCGTCGGCATCTCCGGCAGGGAGAGCCTGACCGCGACGACCGTCGCCCGCGTGCGCGCCGCGTGGGAGCGCCACCCCCTCCGCTACGAGGCCATCTTCGACCACATCGAGTCCCTGACCGCCGCCGGCGCGGATGCCGTACGCGACGGCGCGTTGGAGGATCTCGGCGAATTGATGAATCTCTGCCACGGCTATCTGAACGCGTTGCAGGTGTCGACGCCGGAACTCGAGGAGATGATCCATGTCGCGCGCGCGAACGGAGCAGTCGGCGCAAAGCTCACCGGCGGCGGTGGCGGAGGGTCGATCATCGCCCTATGCCCGGGAGTGTCCGAGCGGGTGAGCGCGGCGATCCGGGCGGCCGGCTTCGAGACCTTGTCGTTCGAGATCGAATGATTCGCGCGGGCACGCCCGCCATTCCAGGAGAAACCGCATGACCACACCCGCTCGCGTAGTCGTCGTCCCCAGGGATCGAGGCCCCCTCGAAGTGCAGGAAGTACGGCTTCCCGACCCGGGCCCCACGCAGGTGGTGGTCAGCCAGTTCGCTTCCGGCGTCTGTCACTCGCAACTCCACCAGATCGGCCGCCCGCGCGAGACCCCGCTGATCCTCGGTCACGAATCGACCGGCATCGTCATCGCGAAGGGCAGCGCCGTCACGCATGTCGAGGAAGGCGACACCGTCCTGCTGACCTGGGTGCCGCGCGATGCCGCGCACGCGGACGCACCCCCCGTCGCCGCGACGCTCGAAGTCGCCGGCGGCACCGCGCACGCACCCAACGTCTTCACCTGGGCGGATCACACGATCGCGGACCAGCAGTTCGTGGTGAAGGCCGATGCGGGGATCGCCCGGGACGTCACCGCCATCATCGGCTGCGCGATCATGACCGGCGCCGGCGCCGTCCTGAACACCGCCGACGTGCAGCCCGGAGAGAGCGTGGCGGTCTTCGGGGTCGGAGGCGTCGGCCTCTCGGCCGTGGTCGGGGCGCGCATGCGCGGCGCCGACCCGATCATCGCCGTGGATCTCGACGAGGAGAAACTCGCGTTCGCCAAACGGTTCGGGGCCACGCACGGTGTCAACGCGGCGGACGTGGACCCGATCGAGGCGATCCATGCGATCACCGGCCGACCGGACCAGACCGCCATCACGCGCCTGCCGGTCACCGGCGTCGACTACGCCTTTGACTGCATCGGGCTCAAGACGACGATGGAGCAACTCGTGCCGGCCTGTCGACCCGGACACTTCGGCGTCTGCCAGGGCGGCACCGCGGTGCTCGTCGGCATTCCGAGCGAGCCCGTGGAGCTGAAGGCGATCCAGATGGTCACCCAGGAGAAGCAGTTCCGCGGCAGCATCGGGGGTTCCTGCTCGCCCGACCGGGACTTCCCGATGTTCCTCGACTGGCACGCCAACGGCGACCTGGACCTCGAGTCCCTCGTCACGGAGCGCTATGCCATCGACGACATCAACGAGGCGACCGAGGCGCTGCGGGCAGGCCACATCGCCGGGCGGGCGATCCTGGAGTTCGACAACTGACGGGAGGCCTTCCGATCACGCTCGACGAGTACATCGATCGGTTCCGGCGACTCAACGTCAACAGGTCGGGTGGCGTCGCGAGCCCCCACAAACCGTGCATGCTGCTCGCGGTTCTGGAACTCGCCGAGCGGGGCGCCCTGGAGCGCAACGAGATTCCATACTTGGGTACGCTGGAGGCCTTTGCGGCGTACTTCGATGTCGTCCAGCGTTCGCAGGATCAATGCCGGGCCTTTCTGCCGTTCTTCCATCTCCGGGGCGACGGCTTCTGGCATCTGCGCGCTCGCCCGGGCGTGACGGCACGCGACATCGGACCGTCCCATGGCTCGGTGGCAGAGAGTTTCGACTACGCCTTCGTCGACCCGGACCTCTACGACCTGCTGCTCGATCCCCATGCGCGCCGCGAGTTGCGCCGGGCCCTGATCGAACGCTGGTTTCCGGAGCACGGGGAGGCGCTTTGGGCCCTGGTCGAACGAAGCCGCGTCACCAACGAGTATGAGAACGCGCTGCGTCAGTTCGTGCCCGAGCGCCCGCTGGAGATCCCCGCGGAACGTGCCGTGCGCGACCCGGCCTTCAGGCGTCTGGTTCTTGAAGCCTACGACTACCGCTGCGCCGCCAGCGGCTGGCGGCTGATCGTTCCTGGCGGCCCCGCCCTCGCGGATGCTGCACACCTGATCCCCTTCTCCGAGACGCGCGACGATCATCCCCGCAACGGGATCGCATTGACGCCTACATTCCATCGTGCCCTGGACGCACGCCTGATCGCACCGGGACCGGACATGCGATGGTACGTGTCCGAGGTCCTGGACAAACGCATACCGGACAATCGCCCGCTGGTCGAACTGGCCGGGCAAGACGTCATCTTCCACGGCCACAAGCGGCATCACCCACGCGCGCAGGCCCTCGAGTGGCGGGTCGACCACCTGCGAACGCGCTCAGAGTGACCGGAGCCGCGCCCCTCCAGGAACGCCTCGCCCGCCTGGCTCTCGACTGCGTCGACCGGGAATACCCGAACCGCATCGGCCACCTCATGGAAGCCGACGCCGACGCGCGGCCGCCGAGACAACTGACGCCCGCATTCTTCGGCTGCTTCGACTGGCACAGCGCCGTCCATGCACACTGGTTGCTCGCGCGGCTATGCAGGTTGAATCCGAACGCGAGCTACTCCGCGGACGTCCGGGGCGCGCTCGCTCGGGCCTTCACGGCGGAGCACGTCGCCGGAGAACTCCGCTACGTCGCGGCCCGCCCGGCCTTCGAACGGCCCTACGGCATGGCCTGGCTGCTGCAACTGGTCGCCGAGCTGCACGAATGGGACGATGCCGACGCAGCGTCCTGGCGACAGACGCTGCGTCCGCTGGAAGACCACGCCGCCCGCGTCTTCGAGACGTGGCTGCCGAGGCTCTCGCATCCCGTGCGCAGCGGCACGCACGATCAGACCGCCTTCTCGCTGGGCCTCGTGCACGACTGGGCGCGGATCACGAGCGCCACCGCCTTGCGCGCACTGGTCGAACATCGAAGCACGGCATTCTTCGGCCACGATCACGACGCACCGCTCGCCTACGAACCGTCGGGCCACGATTTCCTGTCCCCGAGCCTCGCGGAAGCGGACCTGCTGCGGCGCTTTCTGCCGCCCGCCGACTACCTGACCTGGCTCGACGCCTTCCTTGGCGACTTCGACCTGCAACCGGTCACGGTCGCGGACCGGGACGATGGGCACCTGGTGCACCTCGACGGACTGAACCTGAGCCGCGTCTGGATGCTTGAAGGCATCGGTTCCGTCGCGCCGTCCCCACGCATCGCCGACATGGCGGACCGGCATCGGAAGGCGGGTTTGGCTTCGCTCGACAACCTCACCTACGCCGGCGCGCACTGGCTAGCAACGTTCGTGGGTTATCTCATCACCGGGCGGGGGCTGAACCGCTGACACCTACGCGGCAAAACAGCGTGCAACACGAGCCGCTTCTTCTTCGCCCACACCCGCCTGCCCCGCAAACTCGGACCACCGCCCGACCGCCGCCATGACCTCCTCCGCGCAACGGCGAACCTCGGGTTTGCTCAGCCCGAAGACCCGGCCTCCCGTCGTCAGCGCCCGTGGCGACGGGGGCGATGGTTCGTACCCGCAGCCGGCAGCGTGGTACTCGCCGATGGCGAGGCTCGGCATCAAGTCATAGGCCGGCGACAGGCAATAGCCTTCTCCCCGGTGGATCAGGCTGAAGTTGCGCTCGTGGTCGTCCGTGTTGTTGATGGCGCGATTGAACGTCATCAGCCGCACCAGCGCCGGTATGTCCACACGGACTCGGGTGGAGCGTCTGCGGACCAACTCGGCGATATCGTCGTACCGGAAGGCACGACCCCGGTCACGTTGCGAGCGGCGATCCTTCAACAGTGCGTTGACGCTGACCAGGTGGTGTCGGGCGTCTCCCGCCACGTCGAAGCGCTCCAGCAACAGGAGGTCCCGCCCCGCCGCCCCGGCGACAACTCTTCCACGCGTGACCTCGATCCCTGCGGCCCGCGCCATCTCCAGGCAGGCGAGTTCCACCCTGGCGTTGTTGTAGGCGTCGCTGCGGACTCGATTGAACTTGGCCAGATAACGCCCGTGGTCATCGAACATCAGGGCCTTGGGGCGCGCTCCCCCAACGCTGCTCGCGGCCTGCACGAGACCCAGGAGAAGGCCGTGGCGCGGGTCGATACCGTCCGGGTCAGGTAGCGATTCCGCCCCATCGGCCAGGGCGGCCTCTTCCTCCACGCGCCCCAGGGCCTCGCACCTTGCGCCGAACTCGTATCGCGGCGCCTCCCCGGGAATAGCCAGCGACAGGGCACCAATGTGGCTGTGCCCCATGCGCTCGAGCAGGTGTGTGACCCGGTTGGCGTCGAAAACGGTGTCTCCCGCGAAGAAAGCGGCGCGCGCCATCACCTTGCGGCCCCAGTCGTCCGGCAGGTAGTCGTCGAGGAATCCCGGCACGCCGCCGTGACATCGCAGGACCGTCTCCCCGCCGGATAGCGACAGGGCGACCGGGTCGATGGAGAAGGCGCCCGGCCGGTCCAGGTACGCGGCGCGGTACCGGAAGGCCACACGTTCGACGCCGCCGTCGCTTTCCTCGACGACGCAGTCCGCGGCGTGCACCAACCCCATGGCCGGCGTATTCAGGTAGACGTCACGGCGGATCCTCAAAGAAGCTCTCCTCGATGACGAACAGCCCTTCGAAGGTTTCGGCGAGATCGAGGATCTCCGCGGCCCGCCAGTACCGGGCGATGCTCACGGACAGATCCCCCTTCTCCATCTTCTGCAGCGTCGAGCGGCTGACGCCTATGCGCAGCGCGAAACTGGCGAGATCGTCAGCGGGGAAGCGCCGCCTCCGGGCAACCCGCAGCTTACCGCCCAATGCTTCGAGATGACCCACCACTGTGACTGGAATATTGGTATCTTCGGCTCTTGAGGTCCGATCTTACCAGTATTTCATACTTCTCCCGACACCAGATCGCGACGTCGTGACGTCGCCCATACAGGTCACTCCGCGAGCAACGCCGGCCGGAAGGCCGCCGTCGAACGCCCATACCCGGAACGCGCCGCATAGCCCAACCGCTCGAAATCCGGGCCCATCTCGCCGCTCTTGCCGAACGCATCGTCGAGACCGCACAGGGTGGAGAAAACCGGTGCGTTCCGGTCCACGATCTCCTGGTCGATGTCGTCGTAACGCTCGATGGGGCGCATGAAGTTCCGGGAGTAGGCGTTGTGCAGCGACGTCCGGTGCCCGGGCACCGTGCGCGGCGTCGAGCCGTGCCAGCTGGCGCCATGCCAGAAGGCGATGCAGCCTTGCGGCATCTCGATGGTCACCGTGCCGTCCTGGGTCGTGCCGGGCGGCACCTGGCGACCCTCGCGGAAGCTCCCCGGCATGATGACTGTAGGACCGGCAGGGCCGCGGAAGTCGTCGATGGCCCAGACGGCGGTCGCTTCGAGGCAGAAGTCCGGAAACGGCTCCTCCACCATCGATGCAGCGTAATCCGAATGCAGCCCGGGGTGCGTCTCCATCCCGGGCCCCTTCACGATGGTGTCCGACTGATAGATCAGGCAACCGCGACCGAGCAGGTGCTCGGCGAGGGTAAGCACCCAGGGATGCGCGACCGCCTCGTCCCAGATCTGCCCACGGCGGAGCAGCATCGTCGCCCGGAAGCCTGCGTCCGCCGCCCGGCCGGCGTGGTTCCTGTGCGTTTCCTCGCGCATTTCCATCGCATAGTCGTCGGTGAAAGCGTTCTCGAGCACGGTGTAGCCCGTATCCGCCAGGTCCGCGACGTGCCGCTCGAGCCCGAAGTGCCTGACGCGGTGGCCGACGTCCGGGTTGTTGATCGTGCGCACCGCCAGGTGGTCGTGCAGTTGGCGCATGAGATCGGCGACCGCCGGGTCCTCCGGCATCTGCCCGTGTTGTTGCGGTGCCTTGTCGCCGCCGAGGTAGTGGTACTCCTTCACGATGCGCTCGCGGTTCGAAGGGTCGTCCCCGTAAACGATCCAGGTCAGGGGCAGTGCGGCGTTGTAATCGCCCCGCCTCTGCAGGTCGACATCGGCGCTCGGCCGCCCCTCGACCTCCACGACGCCATCCGAGAGCCGCACGGTGAAGCCGAATGGACCGTCGCCGTTCGCGAGGTGCGGCGGCGGATTGTCGAGATGGCTCGAGAAGCTGAAGGTTGCGTTCGGGACCGTCGCGCTCCTCTCCTCGAGGAATCGCTTCGCCTCCGCCAGCCACTCCGCGGATGCGTATTCGACCCGCTCGGCAAGCGGTGCGGTCAGTTGCGTGTACATGTTCGAGCTCCTCCTCGTTCTACCTTGATATGCCGCCCCGCGGACGCCCTTCCTCCGCTCGGAACGACGGGCTGATCCGGTCGTGGCGCACGGCGTCGCACAGAGCTTCAATCCCCGATGATAGTCTGGTACAGCGCGATTTGAAGAGGCTAGGGGCTCGAGCCGCACCCGGCCGCGCAGCCCTCCAGGGCGCTACTTGGCCCGACCGGGATCCGGGCCGGCCGATCTGGTGGCCTCCAGCACGTGTGTGGCGGCACCGATCATCGACGTCATGTCGCTCAGGTTGGCCGGAACGATCAAGGTGTTGCCTGCCTTGGCCAGATTGCCGAACTGCTCAAGATAGTCCTCCGCCACGCGCAACTGCATGGCCTTGTCCCCACCGTCAGCCGTCAGCGCCGCGGCGACCTTCTTCAGGCCTTCGGCGGTGGCTTCCGCGATGGCCAGAATGGCCGCTGCCTCGCCCGTCGCCTCGTTGATCTGCTGCTCCCTGTTGGCTTCCGACTGCTTGATGACCTGCTGTTTCTCGCCTTCCGCCGCGTTGATCCGCGCGTCGCGCTCCCCCTCGGATTCCAGGATGGTCGCGCGCTTCTCCCGCTCGGCACGCATCTGCTTCTCCATCGCCGAGACCACGTCCGTCGGCGGATTGATGTTCTGGATCTCGTAGCGGAGGACCTTGACGCCCCACGGGTCGGAAGCACGGTCGAGTTCCTCGACGATCCGCAGGTTGATGTGGCTGCGTTCCTCGAAGGTCTTGTCGAGTTCGATCTTGCCGATTTCGCTACGCAGCGTGGTCTGCGCCAGCTGGGCGATGGCGAACAGGTAGTCGCCGATGCCGTACGAGGCCGCGTGGGCATCCATCACCTGCAGGTAGAGCACGCCGTCGACGCCGACCTGAACGTTGTCCGACGTGATGCACAGCTGCTCCTGGACATCCACCGCCTGCTCCTTCAGCGTGTGCCTGTAGGCGACGCGGTCGAGGAACGGCACCAGGAGGTGGAATCCCGCCCGAAGCGTGCGCGAGTACCGGCCCAGCGTCTCGACGACATAGGCACTCTGCTGCGGTACTACGACCGCAGTCTTGACGATGATGATGATGGCCAGGACAGCGACCACGCCCGCTACGATCATGGTTTCCATGGAGATCCTTCCTCAATCCAGATTGCGCTCGGACTCTACCTCATCGTCGGACGCACTCGCGCCCGCTGGCAGGCCCTCGATGCTGAGACCCGCTCCCCGGGTTCCGACCACTCGGGCAGCCGCACCGGAGGCTATCGGGCCTGTGCCGACGTTGGTCGCGGTCCATTGCGAGCCGCGCAGGTCGACGCGTGTTTTCTCGCCGACGGCCATGTCCTCGATCACGCGCACGACCTCTCCGGTCGGCGTGCCGTCAAATCCGACCAGGCGTCCCCGCAACCGTGCGTAGAGACGTCGTCTGAACAGCACCATCGACGCGAGGGACAGCGCCGCGAACAACAGCCACTGCTCCCACATCGCCAAGTCGCCGCCAGCGAGTTGCACCAGGCCGACGACGCCCGCCGAAGCGCCCAGAAAGATGAAGTAGAAGGCGAGATCGGCCGCCGTGAGTTCAATGCCGGCGAGGACACCGCCGACGATCAGCCAGGCCCACCATGGCATCTCTCACCTCCCTCCGTCGTACACCGAGGTCCGAACGGAGTGAGCATAGCGCTCCCCCAGACAACACACTAGGAGCTTGCGCCGTAGAAGTTTCGCGCAGCGAAACTTCCACCCATCCGACAGGATGGGCCGCGACCGATAGGTCGCGCTAGCCGCCGTGCATGCCTACGGAAACGGTCCCCGCTGTCAATCATCGAACAACGCGATGTAGCGCTGATAGGCGAACCGACGGTTGCGGGCATTGCCCGTGATCTCCACCAGCACACCGCGCTCCGCCATGCGGTCGACCAGGCGGTTCGCCGCGGCGAAGCCGATGTCCAGGAACTCCGAGACGTGCTTCACGCCCACGATGGGCGTCGCGAAAAGCCGCTCGTGCAGGCGTATCGCGTTGGCCGCCGCACGGCCCAGGTGCGTGAGCAGGTCTTCCCGCGTCTCCTCGCGCAGGGCGACGATGTCCCGCGCCGTGGCGGTAGATTCGACCGCGACGACGGCAACTCCGGCGACGAGGAACTTCAGCCATTCCTCCCAGGCCCCTTCATCCCGGGTGGCCTGCAAACGCTGGTAGTACTCCGTGCGATGCGCCTTGAGATAGTGGGAGAGATAGAGCACCGGCTTGTGCAGAATGCCCTGCTCGCACAGCGACAGCGCGATCAGTTGCCGGCCGACCCGACCGTTGCCGTCGAAGAACGGATGGATGGTCTCGAACTGAGCGTGGGCGAGCCCGGCCTTGATCAACGCCGGCATGGCGTCCCCGTGCGACAGGAACCTCTCCAGGTCGCGCAGGCATCCTGGCACCGCCTCGGGCGGCGGCGGCACGAAAGTCGCTTCGAGCAGCGACGCGTCGGGGGGACCGATCCATACGACGTCGTTGCGCAACTCCCCGGGAAACAGGTCCGCGCCGCGAACGTCGGTCAAGAGGCGCCGATGAAGCTCAAGTATCAGGGGAACCGACAACGGTCCGGACGCCAGAGCCCGCACCCCGTGGTTGAGCGCCGCAACGTAGTTCAGCACCTCGCCCACGTCCCCGGGACGCTCGGGGTCGTGGATATTGGCTTCCGCACGCAGGACGTCATGCAACGAACTCTGGGTTCCTTCGATCTGGCTCGAGAGCACGGCCTCGCGACGCACGAACATGAGCACGAACAGGTCCGGGTTTGGCAGGATCTGAACGGCTCCATCGAGTCGGCCAAGCGCCTGGTCCGCACGGGAAAGCAGCGCCTGAAGCTCCGCGTCGAGTCGAACGGGCGGATCGGGCGGCAACGCCTTCGGCAGGAAGGCGCGGTACCCCTCCGGATGACGCAGGTACGCGCCGGCGCGACTGCTTCGTCCTTCGGCCATATGTGCGCTACGGGAAACAAGGGCTCGGTTGGGTACCCATATTGTACGCTGGTGAACATATGGCCCAGAACAGCATCCATATGATCCTCGGGAGTCACTATGCGCACTTCACCCAGGGATCCAGGCCCGCGAGGCGGCGTCCCAACGGCGTGAGTTTCGCCACCGGTCCCGGCTCGGGAATCAGCTGCCCGGGGACCTCTTGCGCGACCGCCCACCCGGGCGGGCAGCGCTCCTCGAACAGGCGCACCCGCTCCAGCCGCTCGTCCTCCGATCCCGCGAAATCCATGGTCACGTACTGCACCCAGCGCGGTACGCGACCGTCATTGCGCGCCGACGAGTGGGGCATCTGCCGATGCCAGACGACCATCGAGCCGGCCCTGCCGCCGATCTTCCGGATCGGCGTGGCGCTTGCGTTCACCGCGTCCCGCGCCTCCCGGACGCCGCGGCCCGATACCCATTTCGGCAGCTCCGCGTAGACGTCCGGGGCGCAGCAGAAGGCGCCCTGCTCGGCCGCCGTATCCCGCAGATACACCAGGCCCTGGAACTCCGCCCGTCGCGGCAGGCGCGGATCGGTGTCCCAGTGCAGCGGACTCGTGCGGTCGCCGCCCTCCCAGCCGGCCGCCGGCGCCTTGCAGGACACCCGATCCATGGATACCCATAGCGACCCGTCTTCGTAGAGCTCGCGAAAGAGCGCGTGGACCGCCGGCCATTGGCGCACGTCCCACAGCGCCTGCCCGTGGTGCAGGGGCACGATGCCATGCCCCGGGCTGCAGTTCCCATACCAGGTCGCGGGGTCGTCCGGATCCACGCCGACGAACGCGGCAGTGGCTGCAACAACTGCTTCGCAGAGCGCCGGCGGGACCACATCGGGCACGACCAGGTAGCCCCGCTCGAACAGCTCCTCACGTCGCGAGGTCATCCGACCCGGGACCAGCGCCGCCACACCCGGCATCGTCGCGCGGTCGTGAAGCTCATAGAATCCCGTCCATGTCCGACACGTTCGTCTGCATTGACCTGGGCACCACCCGACTGAAGGCCGCCGCGTTCACGTCGAAGGGCGAATTACTACAGCAGGTCGCGACGCGGCACAAGGAAACCCCGGACGGCCAGGACCCGACCCGGTGGTGGCGCGACACGGTCGTCGCCGTGCGCCAACTGAACGCGGAACGCGTCGTCGGCATCTCGCTGTCGGGCCGTGGTGGCGCCGCGGTGTTCCTGGACCGCCACGGGGAGGTGCTGGCGGGGTCCTGGGAAGACGACCGACACGCGGCAGAGCTCCGTCGACTCCACACCTGGCGCAGGGAACGCTTCCTGTCGAACTACGGGGCCGCACTGGTGGCCAAGTACCTGTGGCTCCGCGGTCAGGACGCCGGCGCCGGGAGACGATGCCGCTACGCGCTGTACGGCAAGGACTACCTGCTCTTCCGGCTGACCGGCGCGCACATGACCGACTGGTCGTCGGGCCCCGACGCCGCCTGCTGGGACAGTCGCCTGTTCGAGGAGTTTGACCTGCCGCCGGACCTGCTGCCCGAACCCGCCCTGCCCTGGCGGATCGCCGGACCGCTCACCGCCGCGGCCGCGCGTGAGATGGGCTTGCCCGCCGGAACGCCGGTTGCCGTCGGGGCGCATGACGGCATCTGCGCCAACGTCGGTGTGGACGCCGCGCGACCCGGCGACTACGCGATCACCCTCGGCACCCATGCCGTGACGCGCGCCGTCACCGCCGAACGTCCGCCGGGGGCGTATCGCTTCTACGCCCTCCCGCCGGATCGTCACGTCATCGGCGGCAACGCGATCCTCGGCGGCCGCAGCCTCGACTGGCTGCTGAATCTCACGCACGGGCCGGAGGAGCGCGACCACGCCTATCGCGCCGCACAGGCGGAAGCCGAACTCGTACCCGCCGGCGCGGACGGCGTCTCCTTCCTGCCGTTTCTCGCCGGACAGGTCGCCCCCGAAGCGCGGCCCGGGGCGAGCGGTGCGTTCACCGGACTGCGGGCGCGCCACGGTCGCGGAGCCCTGTTCCGCGCCGTGTTCGAGGGCGCCGCGTTCGCCGTGGGCGACATCTTCGAGCAGGTGCGCGGCTGGTGCGGACCGCCCAACCGCATCCGACTCACCGGCGGGGGCGCGGAAAGCCGCCTGTGGCCGGAGGTGCTCGCGCACGTCCTGAACGCGCCCCTGGAGTTGTCCGATCGCGCCGTCGAGACGCGCGGCGCCGCGGTCTTTCTCGCGGTGGCCCTCGGTCTGTACCCGGACCATGACTCCGCCGCCCGGGCGATGGTGCCCATCACCCGCCGCGTGGAGCCCGATCCGGACGCCGTTGCGGCCTATCGTGCCCTGCATGCGCGCTGGCGCGCGGTTCGTGACACCCTGCGGCCTCTGGACGACGTCTGACGAGCATGCCACGGGTTTCGACATGAGCACGCTGACCATCAGCCGCGGCAAGGTCGTCGATGTCGACTCCGGAGAGATCCGGGAGCGCGACATCCACGTGGCGGACGGAGTCGTCGTCGATGCCCTCGAAGCGCCTGCCGGAACGAGCGTCGACGCCCGGGGCGCTTACGTCGCGCCCGGTTTCATCGACCTCCACACCCACGTCTTCAGCCACCCGCTATTCGAAACCAGCCGCCTGCAGGCGGATCGCATCGGCGTCGAACAGGGCGTCGCCTGCGTGGTCGACGCCGGTTCCTCCGGCGCGTCCACCATCGACGCATTCCCGCGCTTCGTCCACGAGACACAGGCCACGCCCACCTACGCCTTCGTCAACATCGGCAGCCCCGGCCTGCCGAACGTCGGCGGCGGCCATGCGTCCCGGCCCGACCTCTGCGACCTGCCGGGCACGGTGGCGGCCCTCGAACGCCACGACTGGCTGGTCGGCGTCAAGGTACTGGCCTCCGTGTCCCACACCGGGAGTTTCGGCCTGGAGGCCGTGAAACTCGCGCGCAAGGCGGCGGAGCTCGCCGGCAAGCCCCTGATGCTTCATGTCGGCAACCCGCCGCCGCTGATCGACGATGTGCTCGACCTCCTCCGGCCGGGGGACATCGTGACCCACACCTACCACGGGAAGACGGGCGGTGTGCTCGGCTTCCGGGATGTCGTCATCCCCGCGTTCCGGGACGCTGTCGCGCGCGGCGTGATCGTCGACGTCGGCCACGGACGTTCGTCCTTCTCGTTCCGCGTCTGCGAGACCGCCCTTGAGCAGGGCATGCCGATACACACCATCAGTTCCGACCTGCACCGCGGCAACGTGGACCGCTATGCCGTGTCCCTCGCCCGCACGATGACCAAGCTCGGCATGCTGGGCCTGTCCCTCGTCGATGTCGTCCGGGCCGTCACGAGGAACCCGGCGCAGGCGATCGGCCTCGCGCCGGCGGGCTTCGGGCACATCGCCGTCGGCCACCCCGCCTACGTCACCCTCTTCGACGTGATCGACGGCGCATTCGAGGTGCAGGACGCCAGCGGCGAGACGCGCATCGCGGCCCGCCGTTTCGAGACCCGCGGCGTGCTCGTCCGCGACACCTACCACGAGCGGACGCGACCCCTGTGAACCCGTACGAGCGCGCCGGGGTAGGCACCGTCATCAACGCGGCCGGCAAGCTCACGGCTCTCGGCGGCACCGCCCAGGAGCCGGAGGTTGCCAAGGCACAGGCGGATGCCGCGATGGCGCACGTCGACCTGGCGGAACTGCGCCGCGCGGCCGGTGCGCGGATCGCGCAGGCGATCGGGGCGGAGGCCGCAAGCGTGACGAGTGGCGCCGCGGCGGGAATCGCCATCGGCGTCGCCGCCATCCTTGCCGGTACGGACCTCGCCAGGATCCGTCGGCTGCCTGAAACGGACGGTCCACGCGACGTCCTGCTGCAGCGCGGCCACGATGTCGATTTCGGCGCCGAAGTCACCCAGATGATTCGCCTCGGCGGCGGCCGCCCCATCGTCTTCGGCGCCGCGGAAGGCGTGTCGGAGACCGACCTTCATGCAGCGCTTTCCGCGGACACGGCGGCCATCGTCTACGTGCAGTCCCACCACTGCATTCAGGAGGGCCGCCTGCCGCTGGACGTCTTGCTCAACCGCGGCGTGCCCGTACTCGTCGACGCCGCCGCCGAGCAGGACCTGTGCGCCTGGATCGCCGCCGGCGCCGATCTCGTCACCTACTCGGGCGGCAAGGCTATCGGCGGCCCGACCTGCGGCTTCATCGCCGGCAAACGCGCGCTGATCGATGCCTGCGAGATGCAGCAGCGTGGCATCGCGCGCGCCATGAAGGTCGGCAAGGAGCAGATCATGGGCTTACTTGCGGCGCTCGACGGGATGGCTGCCGCCGCGTCGGCGGATGACGTGCTGGAGCTGCTGTATGCCGGGCTGTCCGCCTGTGCGGAAGTCTCGATCATGGCCGATCGCGCCGGCCGTCCCATCCGGCGCGTCGCCCTCGCCCTGCCCCCGGAACGGCTGCAAAACCTCGTGCGGTTCCTGCGCGAAGGCGAGCCGAGCATCCGCACCCGCAACCACGAACTCGGCGCCGGCCGCGTCCTGTTCGACCCGCGGGAGCTGCGCCCGGAACAGGTGCCGGTGATCGTGCACCGTGTCGGCCAGTTCCTGCGGGAGTGGCGCTGACGGCCCAGCCATCCCGGCCGCTGCCAACGCGCCCGTCATGCCCAAGGTCCGATAGCGCCGCCAAACTCCTCGCTGCGCTCGGTGTCTGGCCCCAGCCCCCACCTCCCCCCACCTCCCTATGGCCTTGCATCGAAGACGTCACTGTCGTTCCGTTCTACGACGCAAGCCCCTAGACTTCTGGCGTTCCATACCGAACCGCTCGGAGGGGCGAGGCGATGTCGAAGGGTTTGCTGGCAGGTCTCAGGGTCGTGGAGATGGCGCACCCGTTGACGGAGTACGCCGGCCTGATCTGGGCCGGCCTCGGCGCGGAAGTGCTCCTCGTGGAGCCGCCGGATGGCGCGCTCGCACGGCGGCGCCGGCCACGCGTGCCCGAGTCCGGCGAGTCGACGCGCGGCAGCGTGGCCTTTCTCGCGCGCAACACGAACAAGAAGAGCGTCGTCGTGGACCCCGAGGATGCCGACGACGTCGCGTTGTTGCGCGGCCTCTGCGCACGGGCCGATATCGTCTTCGATGCCGAAGGATCGGTCTTCCATGCCCTCGAAGCCGCCACCCCGGCGCCGGTCGCGATCACCGTGACCGACCCCCTCGGGCTCGGCATCTCGTCCATCGTCGGGTTCGCGGCGAGCGGCGGACTCGCGTCCAGCGGGTGGCCGCACCAGCCGCCCTGCAATGCGCCCTCCTGGCTGGCGCTGGACGGCACAGGGATCTACGCCGCCGTGATGGGCGCCGCTGGTCTCCTGCACCACCGCAGCAGTGGGCGCGCAGTCCGTTACGAGATCCCGTACGAGGAAGCGGCGACCGCCAGCGTCACCCCGTGGACGCGCACGCTGCACTCCCACGGCACGCAGGGCGGGGGACAGGGCACGTTGACCGCACGACTCGGGCCGGGCGGCTATCCGATTCACGCAGCGCAGGACGGCTACGTCTGCGTAGTGACGGTAACGCCCAAGCAGTGGCAGGCGCTCGTGGAATTGCTCGACAGTCCCGAGGAACTGGTCTCCGGTCCCTGGAGCGACCGCAACTTCCGCACCCGGAATTCCGATGCGCTGAAGCTCATCTGCGACGACCTGGTGCGGCGGAAGACCGTCCGGGAGCTTTTCATCGAAGGGCAGCGGCGCGGCCTCACCGTGTCGCCCGTGTACACACTGTCGGACTTCCGCAACGATCCGCACGTCCGCGAGCGGGAGATGATCGCCACGGTGGACGATCCGGAGTTCGGCATGGTGGCGATGGTCCGGCCGCCGCATCGCCTGGATCCCTCCGAACTCGACGCAAGGCTGGAAGCCGCCCCCAGCCTGGGCGAGCACGACGACTACGCCCGCACGCTGCTCGACGAGCCGGTGCGGGAGGTGAGCGTGGCGCAGCGCCCCCGCGACGCCTTCGCCGACGAGCGCCCGCTGACCGGGCTGCGTGTGCTGCAGCTCGGTGTCGGGGCGGTCGTCCCCGAGGCGGCCTCGCTGCTCGCCTGCCTCGGCGCGGAGGTCCTCAAGGTCGAGTCACGCGTGTACGTGGACTTCCTGCGGCGCCTCGGCCTCGGCGGCGAGGACGACCTCGACAACAGCCCGACCTTCCACCAGTTGAACCTCGGCGTGGAGAGTGTCGCGATCGACCTCTCGCGGCCAGAAGGCGTGGAACTGCTGCACAGGCTCGCGGCCGAATGCGACGTCATCATGGAGAACATGCGGGGGACGGTCGTGCCCAAATGGGGTCTCGACTACGCTGGCGCGAAGGCGCTGCGCGAGAACATCGTCTACCTGTCGAGCCAGGGGCTCGGCAAGGGCCCCTACGACGGCTTCCAGACCTTCGGCCCGAACCTGCAGACCTTCTCCGGCACCACCCACCAGTGGGCGCACCCGGACGATCCGTACCCCGTCGGCACCACCCTCAATCACCCGGACCATATCGCCGGCAAGCAGGCGCTCGTGGCAGTGCTCGGCGCGTTGGCGCAGCGCCC
The DNA here is from genome assembly GCA_965248075.1 of Candidatus Azotimanducaceae bacterium. Lineage (GTDB taxonomy): Bacteria > Pseudomonadota > Gammaproteobacteria > Pseudomonadales > Azotimanducaceae > VXNE01. The sequence goes on from CBDFIL010000003.1 coordinate 1,326,062, forward strand.
CACCGAGGGATGCTTCGTCGATGCCGCGCAGGTGGAAGCTGCGGCGTACCTGATCAACGACCGCCACCTCCAGCAGCACTTCTCCGAGACAGACGTGGCGGCCATCGGCAACCGCAGCCCCGATATGGCGCCGCACGGCTGCTACCGCTGCCTGGACCAGGACGAGGACGAGCGCTGGGTCGCCATCGCGGTGGAAGACGACGCCCAGTGGCAACGGCTCGGCTCGATCATCGACGCGCCCTGGACCCGGGACCGGGCATACCGGGAGGCCGCCGGCCGCATCGCCAGCGCCCGGACGCTGGACGAGCGCCTGGCGGCGTGGACCGCCGCCCTTTCCGTCAACGACGTGGAAACCCGGCTGCGGGCCGCGGGCGTGCCAGTGTCCCGCCTCGTCACCGGCGACGACATGGCGGCCATGGATACGCCCTTCTTCCCGCTGGTACGCTACCCGGGCTCCGGCACCCGACACTGCACCGGCATGCCCATCGTCACCGGGGCGGGCACGCGCCCGCCCGTGCGACCCTCTCCGCTGATCGGCGAGCACACGGGGCGCGTGCTCTTCGACGTGCTGGAGATGGAAGCGGAGGAGGTGATGCGGCTCCGGGAGGAGAAGATCGTCGGCTACTGAACAGGCGGCGTGAAGGGAGGCCCGAGGCGGTCGAATCAAACAGTCACTCACCTCGGAGAGAAGCCATGGTCAGATCGCCTGGAGCCCTTCTGCTTGCCGGGGTGCTTGCCACAATGACTTGGGCGCAGCCCTCCGGGGCGGACGCGGAGATCCGCAGCCTGCTGGAGAAGTACCAGCAGTCCGTGAACACCCTCGACACAGGTGGAAGGCGAAGGGTTTTGAGTCATTCGACCGGTGTCCCGAGACCGATCACAGGAGGTAGATCCGCATGCTGCTAGCCGCCCAGATCATCGGAATCGTCGTCGCCGTGGGGGTAGCGCTGTACCTGCTCGCGGTGGCTTTCGGCCTGTACGTCAAGGCAAGGGGCCAGCGCCCCTTCGACGCGGACGCGCTCGCCGCGAAAGGCGGCAAGTACGCGACGACCAGCGACGGCCGCGTCGTCGAGTACTTCACCTACGGCACGACGAACCCCGACGCCCGGGTGGTCGTGAACATGCACGGCTCCGGTACCGAGGCCCGGGAACAGGCCAGCCTCAACGCGCCCATCTGCGAGGCCCTCGGCGTGCGCGGCATCGCCATCAGCCTGCCCGGGTTCGCATACAGCGACATCCAGCCGGGTCGCCAGGTGAAGGACTGGCCGAGGGACGACCTCGAGCCCGTCCTCGCGCAGGAGGGGGTCGACCGGTTCATGATTACCGGGCACTCGCAGGGCAACCCGCATGCGATGGCCGCCGCGTGGTACTGCGGCGACCGTTGCGAGGGCCTCGGGCTCTACGCGCCGCTCCTCCCCACGCCAGTCTCGAGGGAGGAAGGCGTGAAAGGCGCCATTGGCATCGAGTCCCTCCCCACGACCGAGAAGCTCCGGAAATGGTACATGGGCTGGTACTTCGCGGTGATGCACCTCTCCGTGGTGAGTTTCGCGCCGTGGCTCCCCTTGCGCGCGATCGCGCACAGCGGCCGCGGGGTCCGCGAGGACCGGGAGTTGATCAGGCACTTCGGGGACAGCCTCGTGCGAGGCACCGTGCGGGGCAGCGTGGGCACCGCCTGGGAGTCCGCCCTCGACGTCTGCTACGAATGGGGCTTCGACCCGCGCCTCATCGAGACCCGGAACGTCGTCGTCTGGCACGCGGCCGACGACACGCTGTGCCCCGCCGAGATCGGCCGCTGGCTCGCGGAGATGTTCCGCGCCAGGGAGGGCGTCAGGGTGAACTTCCGTGACGACGACGTGGGCTTCGGGCACCTGACCTATTCGCGCGGCGAGTTCGTCGAGCCCGGGGGGTCCATGGTCAAGGCGCTGCTGGACGGCCGTGGCCGAGAGGCCGCGCCAGTCTGTTCCCTGATTCCCTGATAAGGAACTGACGCGTTCGCCGGAAGGTTCCGGAGGCGCGCCGTGCGGGGGAGTGGCTGTCGCGGGTCGGGACGGCGGACGTGAAGGGTCTGTGGTCGGCGGCGGTGCAGTTCGCCGAGCGCGTCGCGCCGGAGATCGTCGCGCACGAGTTGGAGACGCGGGGCCACGTGTCGCTGTTCATCGACGCGACCGGCATCGAGGTGGACGGCGCGCTGTTCGAGCGGGCGCGCAGGAACTACGACGGCGATCGGGGCTACTGGCTGCACGCGGCGTTCGCGGGCGGGCTGTGGATGGCGGGCCAGCTGCAGCCGGGCGGCGGGCGGGTGACCTTGAACTGGCGCAGGCTGCTGGAGTGGACGGCCGGGGCGCTTAAGGCGGGGACGCCGGTGTGGCTGCGGGCGGACAACGCCTACTACAGGGGCGAGCTGGTCCGGCTGTGCGCGGCGCGCGGCTGGGACTACTCGATCAGCGTGACGAACGACCGGTGGCGCGCGCCCGTTCTGGAGCAGATCGAGGGGCTTGCCGACGCGGCCTGGACAGACCTCGGCATGGAGGAGGAGGCGATCTTCGCGACGCATCGCCCGGCCGGCTGGGACGCGGAGCAGCATTGCGTGGTGGTGCGGCGGCGGACGGAGAACGGCCAGATGCTTCTGGTTCCGCGGCGCACGGTGATGCTGGTGTCGCGCGACGACCTGCCGCTGGCGGAACTGGTGCTGCGGCACCGGGGCAAGCAGGGCCAGGAGAACGCCTTCAAGGGTCCGCTGCGGGACATGGACCCGCGCCACCCGCCGTGCCGGGGCTACCGGGCGAACCAGGCGTTCTATGCCTTCGGCCAGATCGCGCAGGTGCTGCTGCGCGCGGTGCAGCGCGGTGCAGTACGGGGCGCTGCCGAAGAGCGCGCGCCGGCACGGCATCCGGCCGGTCATCCGCCACGTGATGCGCGCGACGGCGCACATGGTGCGCACGGCGCGCCGGGTGTGCGTGCGCTTCGCCAAGACGAACTCCCGGCTGGACTGGCTGTACCGGGCCATGGTCGCCCTGGAGGCCCGCGCCCCGCCCGCCGCGGCCTGACGGGTCGAAGATCGCCGAACGCCGCGCCGCGGCGCGGACGCGCTCGCCCGCCAGCCCGAAACGGGTCGTCGCGAGGGCCGCCGAGCCGCTTCCGGGAACGTTCCCGCGCTCTCTCGCGCCTTCGCCGCTCCCCGAAGTCCTCGCTTCGCCCCCAAAAAAACGACCAACGGCAGAAAATGTCCCTCGGCACTCCCTTATCAGGGAATCAGGGTCATAGGTATTGGACCGGAAGGGTGCACGTCAGATTTGTGGTAGATCGGGCTCATTGGTTTGACGCTTGGCGTTTCCAGTAGTCGTCGAAGCGGTTGCTGCGGATGGCGCAACGCAGGGCGATGATGGCGTTGGCGCCGTCAACGGACCAGTGCATGCCGCCGCGCTTGAGGCGGTTGCCGATGACGGACTTGCAGGCACCTTCGACGACGCCGGTGGCGATGCACAGGCCCTGGGTGCGGAACGTCGGGTACGCCATGCGGCGGCGGTTGTTGGTGAAGTAGTCGAGACCCTTGCGGGCCTCGTCGCAGTGGGCCGCGTGGGGGCGGAGGGCGGCGATCACGGGATCGGCGCCGAGTCGTTCGAGTTCGTCCCGCCGCGCCTTGCCCCACCGCGCGGCAAGATCGGAGTCCGGGCCGTAGATGGCCTTGGCGACATCGAAGATGTGCTCCTTGGCATGGAAGACATCCACGATCTGGATGGCGTCGGGCAGGTGCTCGTCGGCGAAGTTCCAGATCCAGGCCGCGCCGTCGCCGAGCACCACGCGGCGCCGGGCCTGGCCGACGCCGCGGCGTTCCAGCTCACGCACCACGCGCGCGGCAAACGGCGACGGGTGGCGATCCGTGTCGCGGGTGGCGACGCTCTCGATCGCCGCGTTGCAGGACGTGGAGTCGGCATCGCGCCGCGGCCTGCCGTCCCGGTCCCGGCCCTCGGCGGACCACACGGTGACCAGCTTCGCTTCGCGGGTCTTGGCGGTGCCGTCGGCCTGCTTTCCCTTGCGCCCCGCCGTCTCGGCCATGCGCACCGGCACGCCGGTGCCGTCCAGCCCGACATACAGCGTTGGCGCCGTCGGGGGCTCGCGCTCGACCACCTCGGCTTCGTCACGGGCGACGTCCCGGCCCAGCGCCTCGGCGTGGCGCTCGACTTGCTTCGCGCCCATCTCGACGCCGGCCAGTTCGTCAAGCAGCGTGGCGGCATGGCCGAAGCTCGTCTCCGCCGCCGCCATGCCCACCATGCGGCACACCGCCGGCGACAGCGACCCGTCAAAGCCCAGTTCCCGGTCGCGCGGGCTGAAGCCGTGACCGCAGTGCCGGCAGTTGTACCACGCCCGTGACAGCGTCAGTGGACCCAACGCCGTCGTGAAGGTCTTCCGCCGGCGTCCGGCGTAGCGCGCCATGGTCCCGCAGTCGCAGCGCCACCGGCCCCGTTGGTCGCTGCGCTCGGCGTCGAGGTGTTCCGCCACGGCCCGGCCCGCGATCTCCAAGGCGGCCTGCCGACACCCGCGCTCCAGCGCCTCGAAGTCGCCGGCGCACAACGCGCCACCGCCCAGCCAGCGCGTCACCTCCGCCCCCAGCGCGGAACTCAGCCGCGCACCGAGCCCGGCCTCGGCGGCCCCCTTTTTGCGCCGCCCCCCGCGCCCTCCCGACCGGCCCGCGAACGCGCCGCCGCCAACGCCTCGCTGGCGTCGAGAAACTCCGCCGACAACTCCCGGAAACGCTGGTACTCGCCGACCAGGCGCCGCGCCTCTTCCGCGCGCACCCGCGCCGAACGCGTGCGGCCGCCGACCGAGCGCGTCAGCACGTAGCTCGGGCCGTGCCCCGGGTCCCCTTCGCGCGCGCAATGGCAGGTCGGCTTGCCGCACTTGCGGTAGTTCTCCGCCAGCGTTCCCGGACGCAGGTCGCCCAGCGTCGCGAACTGGTCCCGGGCCTGGTCCCGTTGCTGGACCAGGGCCTCGATCCCGATGTCTGCCGCCGCCATAAGCCGTCTCCGCAAATCTGGTAACTCAAAGACTACCAGCCGTTCCCTACAGACCCAATGGGAATCCGTCGCTCACTACATCCGTCACAAATCTGACGTACACCCCCGCGTCCCCGCGTCCCAGGGCGAATTGGTCCACCCGGGGAAGGCGAGCGGAAAGAACGGGTTAGGTGGAATGCTGGACATCCGCGCCGAACCGGTGTAGAAACGCCCGCAGTTTGATGCGGAACCGGGGGCGGAGTGGAGTTGGGCGAGGTTGCCGTGGAGCCGGTGACGGCGGCGGCGGAAGGGCGCTATCGGGAGCTGATGGCGGCGCACCACTACCTGGGGGCGCCGCCGAAGATCGGCGAAACGCTGTGGTACGCCGCGCGCTGGCGCGACCGGTGGGTGGCGCTGATCGGCTTCTCGGCGCCGGCGCTGAAGTGCGGCGCCCGCGACCGCTGGATCGGTTGGGACTTTCGCACGCAGTACGACCGCCAGCACTTGCTCGCCAACAATAGCCGCTTCCTGATCCTGCCGGGCTGGCGCGTGCCGAATCTGGGCTCGCGGGTGCTGGCGCTGTGCGAACGGCGGCTGGCGGCGGACTGGCCGGCGCGCTTCGGCCACCCGCTCGTGCTGCTGGAGACCTTCGTCGATCCGGCGCGCTTCCGCGGCACGGTGTACCGCGCCGCGAACTGGACCTGCGTCGGGCGCACGCGCGGCTTCCGTCGCGTGCGCGGCGGCTACAGCGCCGCCCCGGCCGCGCCGAAGCTGGTCTTCGTCCGCCCCTTGGTCGCCGCCGCGCGGGCGCGCCTGACGCGGCCCGCACTCCACCCCATCGACCGCCACGGAGGCCCGAAGGCCATGATCTCCGCCGACACCATGCGTTCCCTGCCCGACCACTTCGCCGACATCGACGACCCGCGCCGCCGCCAGGGCCGGCGCCATCCGCTGACCGTCGTGCTCGCCATCGCCGCCGGCGCCACGCTGTGCGGCGCGTGCGGCTACAAGGCCATGGCCGAATGGGCCGCCGACCTGTCGCCGCGCGCCCGCGAGCGGTTCCGTTGCCGGCACCGCGGCAGCCGCTACGAGGTGCCCAGCGAATACGTCATCCGCGACGTTCTGGTACGCGTCGACCCCGACCAGCTCGACCGCGCCCTGCGGCGCTTCGACGCCGCCCGCGGCAACGCCGACGACGCCATCGCCATCGACGGCAAGACCATGCGCAACGCCATCTATACTGACGCCCGCGCGCCGCAGGCGGAGGCCCGCGCCGCCAACGGCGATGCCAAGCCCGCCACCGGCAAGATCGGCGAGAACCAGTGCCAGGTCCACATCCTCGGCGCCGTCGGCCAGCGCGACGGCGTCACCCTCACCCAAAAAAAGTCGACCGCCTCCCGCTCGGCGCCGACGACGAGACCAAGCGCACCAACGAAATCGGAACCGTCGTCCCCATGCTCGAAGGCCTCGAACTCGACTTCGCCGGCAAGACCTTCACCGCCGACGCCCTGCTCACCCAGCGCAAGCTCGCCGACTTCCTCCACGACCGCGGCGCCCACTTCGTATTCACCGCCAAGGGCAACCAGCCGACCCTGCTCGACGACCTCCGGCTGTTCTTCGCACGGCGCGGCGAGCCCGACTTCCGCGAGCCCTTCGCCCTTCAGCACGGGCGCCTCGAAAGCCGCGCCATCTGGACCACCGCCCGCCTCAACGGCCACCTGACCTTCCCCCACGTCGGACAGGCCTTCCTCGTCGAGCGCACCGCCATCGTCAAAAAGTCCCGCAAGCACTCGGTCGAATACGCCCTCGGCATCACCAGCCACGGCCCCGACACCGCCGACGCCCGGCGCCTGCTCCAACTCAACCGCGGCCACTGGAAGGTCGAGTCCGTCCACAACATCCTCGACAACGCCTTCGACGAGGACCGCCTGCGCATCCGAACCGGCCACGGCCCCGAAAACACCACCCGCCTGCGACGCTTCGCCATCGGCGTCATCCGTTCCCACACCGACGACTACGTCGCCGCCGCCATGCGCCGCCTCAACCGCAATCCCCGCCGCGTCTTCGACTACCTCCGCATGACTCGCAACACCCTGCGAATATCGTCAACCAACCGGAGAACAAATTAGCCGTGCCCCGCGTCCAGGCGTACTTGACTTCTCTAAGTCGCTATGATAAGCGACACAGTATCCGACTACATTAGTTCGGTTTGCTCGGGGAGGAGCACTCATGACTACCTTTCACCGCCCTATGCCGTTTCTTGCGGCTTCGTTAGCGGTCATTTTGACCTGCGGCTTACCGAGCCAGGACGCGTTCGCCGAAGCGGCGGACGATGACGAGATCATCGAGGAGATCGTCGTCACCGGTATCCGCGACAGCTTGCGCCAGTCGATCGACAGAAAGCGCAACGCGGACAACATCATCGATGCCTTGGTCGCCGAGGACATCGGCAAGTTTCCGGACCAGAACCTGGCCGAGGCGATGCAGCGCATATCCGGCGTTGCCATCGATCGGATGCGCGGCGAGGGCGCGGCGGTCTCGATCCGGGGCTTAGGTCCGCAGTTTACGCGCGTGCTGGTCAACGGCCGCACGGCGCTGACGGGCGGTAGCCGATCGTTCGCCGGCAACATCGGTGACAGCAACCAGACCCGGACATTCCGCTTCGAGACCATGCAGGCCGAGCTCGTACAGGCGGTCGAGGTGCATAAGTCGGCAAAGGCGAACCTGCTCGAGGCCGGTATGGGCGGCACCATCAACATCCGCACGCGGCGGCCGTTCGACAACGGCGGACTGCGGATTATCGCGGGCAACGCGTTGGTCACCGACGACGAGCTGGCCGACGACAACGGCTATCGTTTCGCCGGTGTCTACAGCGACTCGTGGAACGACGAGCTCGGCTTTCTCATCAGCGTCGCGGGCGACGATCGCACATTGCGCGAGGACTGGTTCAACATCCCGGACTACAGGGAGCAAGTGTTCAACAACGCCGTCGACTTGAACGGCGTTCCGTTGCCGACCTGCACGTTGCTCCCGGTCTCGAACCCGAATTCGGGGTGCGCGTACGTGCCCGGCAGCATCCGCCAGGGTGTGCTCGTCGAGGACAACAAACGGTTCAACCTGAGTGCCGCGCTGCAGTGGCGCCCGAACGAGCAATGGGACATCACCGTCGACGTTATGCACTCGGATCTGGATGGCGACTACGACGACCACCAGATGCCGTGGCGCTACCAGACGGGGCTCGCCAACGGCGCCTCGGTCGTGCATATAGACGAGAACAACATCGCGACGTATATCCGCACGGAGACCGCACGGCCGCGGCCCTTCCAGCGGCCCCGGCACGCTATGGTCACAAACCAGACGTTCGCCGTGAACGCGCAGTTCACGCCATCGGAAAAGTGGACCCTCTCGTTCGATGTGGCTCACTCCATTGGGGACAGGGACCATACTAAAGACGACACGTACTATGACCTCCCGGCCATGCCCATGATCTACGATGCCCGTGACAGTTACCTGCCTATCATCACGGTCGAAGCCGACCTCTTAGACCCGACGATCTACAATTTCATGTACTGGTCGGAAGCGGAGGACAACTCGGGAGACAAGGAGACGGCGTACCGCTTCGACGCCACGTATCACTTGGACGATGGTCTGGCGATGCATGCCGGGTTCAGCTACCGCGACCGAGTGCGTACCTACCAACAAAGGAGGATAAGGATGGGCCCCCGCTACGGCCACTTTGGTGGGCCGGGCGACACCCTGGAGGATGTCGAGTACACAAAGGTGCCGGTCGACGGCCTCTTTGGCGGCATTAGCGGCGCCCAGTGGCCAACTGAGTACTTGATGCCCGACCTCGACTCGGTTAGGCAGACGTATATCATCGACCGCGCGGACGAGCTTCCGGATTTTTCGGGAGGTCCTGGAAGTGCCGCGGAAAATTGGCAAACCGTGGACGAAAAGGACTTCGACATGTGGGAGAAAAACCTGTCCGCCTACGTCATGCTCGACTTTGGCGGCAGCATCGGGGACATGCCCTGGTCCGGCAACATGGGTTTGCGCTGGATCGAGGTCGACCGCGCCACGACCGGCAACGTTCAGCCCGTCGAACGGATGGTCTTCGTGGACATTGCGGCTGCGTGGGAGTTCGAGCTCGGGCCCGCCGAGTTTCAGGAGCACGGCAACCGGCTCGCCGAGTTGTTGCCGTCGCTGAATCTGAAGTTCAATATCACCGATGATCTGGTCGGTCGTTTCGCCTGGGGCAAGGTGATGACGCAGCCTTCGTTCACGCAGCTGAATCCCGGCGGCAGGAAGCACGCTGGGCTGCGCCGGGTCGAAGAGGGCGACCCGAAGCTCAACCCGTACATCGCCGAGCAGCTGGACATCGGGCTCGAGTGGTACCCGACGGACGATGCGATCTTCGCCATACATGCCTTCGGCAAAGAGGTGGATGAGTTCATCGTCCAGACTTCGGAGCTCAGGGACTGGATCGAGCCCGACGGCAGCACGCTGCCCGACCCGGATTCCGGCGAGAACGTGCAGATCGTCTACCAAGGACCGGCTAATACCGACGGCGCGTTCATCGGCGGTGTCGAGGTCGCCGCACAGTACCTCTTCACGGACCTGCCCGCGCCGTTCGACGGTTTGGGGTTCCAGTTTAACCACACCTGGGTCACCACCGACGCCGCGTTCACCAACGAGCTGGTCCTGACCACGTTCCCCGTGCCGGGCTTGTCCGAGAACACCACCAACGTGGTGCTGTTCTACGAGAAGGACAGGATCAGCACGCGGGTCGCTTGGAACAAACGCGAAGGCTTCCTGACGGCAGTGCAGAGCCTGCGCGGCAATCCGCAGTACACGAACGATTACTGGCAGCTCGATGCCGGGTTCAGCTACAACATTACCGACAACATCTCGGTTCTGGTGGAGGGCATCAATCTCACGGACGAGAGCGTGGACCAGTACAACGTCCTGCCCAGCTCGTCGAGAAAGCAGCTCTTCTTCATCTCGAACAGCGGACGACGCCTGCAGGCGGGTGTTCGCGTGCGGTTCTAGTAGGGACGGCTTAGGTTCCGCCGAAGGCGGAACGAGCAATCTATCCGGGGCGGCCTAGGTCGCCCCGGATTTCGTTGTGATTCACCAAAAAAAGCGGAACTAAATCAATAGGTTAAAGGGCTCTGGGAGGCTGTTTTTCTGCCGGCCTTCTTGTTCGACCGGTGCTTGGGGCACGACATGTTCGCGAAGCTTACTGTTAGGCGAGAAGACCCCCTTGAAATCTTGTGAGGTTGACCCGTGGCCTTGGTACCAGCGCCGCCAGCCGGCCAATGAATTCCAGCGGGCTGAGTACGACGTGCGTCGTGCCGTCATCGTAAGGCGTCTTCAATCCGAGAATCCCGGCCGGCTGCAGCATTCGGCAAGTAGCGACCTGAACGCTCTAACGAAGCTAAAGAGGCGCAGTCTCGGGACATCCCGTTTAACGCGAACCGTAACGTGGACCGGACACGAATTCCGACGAATGGCAGGAAGGAGAAGGCTGCTACCTTGGGAAACCAGATTGGAATTGGCGCTCCCAGGCCTGAATGAAGTAAAGGATCTTTGCGCTCGGCATGGGGGAGGAGGCGATCTTCGCGACGCATCGCCCGGCCGGCTGGGACGCGGAGCAGCATTACGTGGTGGTCCGGCGGCGGACGGAGAACGGCCAGATGCTTCTGGTTCCGCGGCGCGCGGTGATCCTGGTGTCGCGCGACGACCTGCCGCTGGCGGAACTGGTGCTGCGGCACCGGGGCAAGCAGGGCCAGGAGAACGCCTTCAAGGGTCCGCTGCGGGACATGGACCTGCACCACCCGCCGTGCCGGGGCTACCGGGCGAACCAGGCGTTCTACGCGCTGGGCCAGATCGCGCAGGTTCTGCTGCGCGCGGTGCAGTACGGGGCGCTGCCGAAGAGCGCGCGCCGGCAGGGTATCCGGCCGGTCATCCGCTACGTGATGCGCGCGACGGCGCACATGGTCCGCACGGCGCGCCGGGTGTGCGTGCGCTACGCGAAGACGAACTTCCGGCTGGACTGGCTGTACCGGGCCATGGTCGCCCTGGAGGCCCGCGCCCCGCCCGCCGCGGCCTGACGGGTCGAAGATCGCCGAACGCCGCGCCGCGGCGGGGGCGCGCTCGCCCGCGCGCCCGAAACGGGCGGTCGCGAGAGCCACGAAGCCACTTCCGGGGCGCGTTCCCGCGCGCCCTCGCGCCGTCGCGGCATCCGAAACTCCCGCTTCGCTGCCAAAAAACGATCAACCGACCGAAAACGTCTCCCGGAGCATCTTTATCAGGGGATTGGGAAGTCTGTTGCGCGGCCCTCCCCGGCTGGCTAGAGTGCGCGCTTCCCTCCGTTCGGTCTGTCCCATGAACGTCTCCGCCTCCCCCACCGCCCTCACCGTCGAACAGAAGCGGGCGCTCTACCGCGACGGCTACGTGGTCGTGCCGAACGCGGTGGCCCCGGAACTGGTCGACGCGGCGCTTGCGCGCATCCGCCGCGCCAAGAAGGGCGAGAGCCTGTCCGGGGAGCGCGCAATGACGGACCTCGTCAACGCGTCGTCCGTCACGCCCGTCCTGCACGAGGTCATGGGGCGGTTCGACCCCCCGACCCACTGCCAGATCGGCGTGAACAAGCGCTCGGAGCCGGGCGATCACTTCAACAACCTCGGGTACCGAGACCGGGACATGCCCTACTACGGGGCGCAGACGCACATGGACGGCCTCATCACCATCGCGGCGCCCCAGGAAGTGCAGGAAGGGACGCCGGAGGAGATCTACCACCGCTACTTCGCGTCCGGCCCGAAGGGCGACCTCGGGCGCAGCCCGGACGTGATGGGCCACAACATGGTGCCGATGTTCCAGGACCCCGAGATGACGCTCGGGAACGGCAGCTTCACCGCGTTCGTGTTCGTGTGCCTGAACGACCAGAGCGTCGAGGGGTGCGGCCAGACGGCGCTCCTGCGCGGCGCGCATCACGCGGTCGAGCGCTTCTTTCGCGGGCAGTACGCGGCCAACGGGCACCTCGGTCCCGAAGGGCCCCGCTGGCCGCGCCTGAACCACGACGCCCCGAACCGCTGCGGACTCGTCTACCTGCCCGACGAAGTGCGCGAGCAGTTCCTCGACGAGACCTCCGAGTCCACGCCCGACGGCCGCCGCTGGCCGCGTCCGACACAAATCCTGATGCGTCCCGGCGACGTGTGCATCACGAGCTACCACATTCCGCATTCCGGGACGCGGAACGAGCGCGGTAAGGAGTCCCGCAAGAACATCATCTTCCGCATCCGCAACAAGCGCCGCCAGCCGGACAAGGTGGCCAACGGCGTCTCCGACCATCCCGACCGCGGCCAGATGGGCGAGTGGCTCGAATACGAGGAAGGCAACGATCCGTGGGAGCGCTCGAAGAACGCGCTGTGCAACATGTGGCACGAGTGGGAGGGGATGGCGGAGATCGTCGCGGAAGAACAGGCACGCGAGGCAGCCGCATGACGGGCAGGAACCGCGGATGAACCTCGCCGCCGAACCGCAGCCAAAGAGTGCCCATGAGGTTGCGGCGACGCTGCGCTTCGGGGTGGACACGGGCGCGCGGCAGTCCCACGAGATCGATCCTCGCAACGGGCGGTTCGCCAAGTCCGTCGAGCGCACGGTCCCGCTGCACGACGGCCGGGCGGAAGCGGCGGCCCTCGACACCCACGGCTTCGAACTGCTGGCGCACCCGCGACCGGACGTGGACTGGAACGACGCCGCGGCCGTGGCCGACGTCTACTACCCGCAGGCACGCGCGCTGGCCCTGGACCGCACCGGCGCGAGGCGTGCCTTCCTGTTCGATCACACCGTGCGCCACGGCGATGAGGCCGTCCGCGCGGCCCGCGGCGTGCGCGAACCCGCCTACGGCGTGCACAACGACTACACGCACTGGTCCGCCCGCAAGCGGATGCGCGACCTGTTGCCGGACGAGGCCGAGACGCTCCTGCAACGGCGCTTTGCCATCCTGCAGATCTGGCGGCCCATCCGGCGGCCGATCGAGGCCGATCCGATCGCCATCGCCGACGCCCGCACCATCCGCGAGTCCGACCTGATCCCGGTCAACCGGATTTCACCGGGGCGCGTCGGAGAGACCTGGCAGATCGCCTGGCATCCCCGCCAGCGCTTCCACTGGTTCCCGCACATGACGCCGGACGAGGCGCTGCTGTTCAAGGTGTACGACTCCGTCGCGGACGGCCGCGCCCGCTTCACGGCGCACACGGCGTTCCGCCTGCCCACGCAGGACGCCACGGCGCCGCCCCGCGAGAGCTGCGAAGTGCGGATGTTCCTGTTCTTCTGAGGACGCACCCCGCATCCGGGTTTCAGAACGCCGGGAACACCGCCTCCGCGAACGCCCTGGCGTAGTCGAATCCACCCTCCTCGCGCGGCGGCGGCGTCGGCATGGGGTGCGGGACGATCGCCTCGATCGGCAGTCCGTAGCCCAGGATGGTCCGGATCCGCTCCACGATCGCCGGAAACGGTCCGTGCAGCGCGAACGCATCCACCGCCGCGTCGGGCAGGAACGACACCACCTCGCCCGCGGCCTCGAGGTCGCGCGCGTGGTGGAAGTCCGGCCACACGCGGCGCTTGAGTTCTTCGACGTCCGGCCCGTTCCAGGCCATGCCGATGTGGTCGAACAGCATGGGCGAGTACTCGTAGTACCCCGCCGCCATGGCCCGCCCGATACGCCGGGCGCGGTCAGCATCGTTGTCCACCACCGTGTGGAACACGCAGCCGATGCGAACCTCGGCAGGGTCCCGGCCGGCCTCCTCGGCTCCCGCCCGCACCGCCTCCACCGCGAGCCGCAGGTTCGTCTCGTGCACGCCCACGCGGATGAAGACTCCGTCCGCAACGCGCCCGGCCATGCGCAGGGTCTTCGGTCCCTGGGCGGCGACCCACACCGGTACGCGCGTGGCATGCCTGAGCACCGCCGGCCGAGCCGCGTCCACCGCCAGGCGCTCCCCGGCGTTCAGCCCCCGGATCGTGCGGATCGACTCCTCGAGTTCCGCCACGGTGGCGGGCCGCTTGCCCATGAGGCGCACCGCCGTGTCGCCGACGCCCATGCCGAGCACGGTGCGGCCCGGGGCGAGCCGGTCCACCGTCGCGATCGAACCGGCAATCACCGCAGGGTGGCGCATGACCGGGTTCTCGATCAGCGGACCGAGCACGATGCTCCCCGTGTTCCGCAGGCCTTCCGCCAGCATGACGTAAGGGTCGAGGACCAGGAGCGGCGACGAGGGGATGAACCCGTAGCTCCAGCCGAGTGACTCGAGACGCGCCGCATCCGCGGCGAAGTTGGCCGGGGAGCGGAGGTCGAGCCGGTTGAGACCGAAAGCGGGTTGCGTCACGAACCTTCCCCAGTCGCGGAAGAGCGTTCCATCGTACCCCGCCGGTGCAGCGTCTCGGGAACCGTCGCCACCAGCAGGAAGACGCCTACCAGGGCCATCGCTCCGGTGCCGGTGCAGGCCGCGACGAGCGACGCCCACTGCACCACCGATCCCATGACGAACGGTCCGACCGCGGCGCCGAGATCGCCCACGAGGCGCCAGACGCCGAGGAACTCTCCGCGTCCCCGTTCCGGCGACAGGTCGCCGCCCAGCGTCATGAAGATGCCGGTGCCGAACCCGTTGCCGAGACCGGCGAGCAGGCCCGCGGCCGCGAAGCTCCAGAAACCGTCCGCGAACGGCAGTAGCGCGAGTCCGGCCCCGAGCAGCAGCATGGCGGGCGCCAGCGCCCAGCGGCGCCCGAGGTGGTCGAGGATCAGTCCGGCCGGGTAGAACATCACCATGTCCACCGCCGCCGAGAGGCTGAACGCGAAACCGATCTCCGCCGCCGAAAGCCCGATGCTCGACCCGACCAGGGGAATCATCAGCAGGCGTCCGGCGCGCAGGAACATGAGGATGACCATGACGCTGCCGGCGGTCGTGAAGGTGTGCCGATGGTTGCTGATCACCTGCGCCAGCGGTATGTGACCCGCCGCATGCGGCAGCCGCGGCGCCGCGCTCGCGAAGATCAGCACCAGGACCAGCGACACCGCGAAAAGCGCCGCCGAGGCCAGGAACATGGGCCGGTAGCCCAGGGCCTCCGCCCCGACGCCCGCGATGAGCGGTCCCGCGAGGGCGCCGGCGCGCTGCAGCCCCGCCAGGACGGAGATCACCCGGCCGCGTTGCTCGAGCCGCACGGTGTCCGTGATGAACGACACTCGGGCGAGGATCCACACGCCCACCCCGCCGCCGAAGCCCAGCGCCGCGAACGAGAGCAGCGTCGCTTCCGTCGCCAGGGCGGCCGCCACCGTGGCGAACGCCACCGCCAGCAGCCCGACGATCATCACGCCGCGGTCCCCGATGCGGGCGACCAGCATGCCGGCCGGCACGTCCCCCAGCATCGTGCCCGCGCCGCGCAGCCCCACCACCGCCGCCGCGAGCGCCGCGCCCCCGCCGATCTCCAGGGCGTAGAGCGGCAGCAGGATCTGCACCGCGTTCTGCGCGATGGCGGAGAAGAAGGACGGAACGTAAACGGGGAGCGCGATGTCGCGCATCACCGCCAGGACGGTCGCGGGACGCTCCGGGTCGGAGGGCCCCCGCGTCTGGCGGCGTGATGAAGCGTTCAGGCCGATTCGAGCGCCCAGTGCACCAGCGTGTGGGCCGGCTCGTCGTCCGGATGATGTTCGAACACCGCCCGGACGGGCGCCCCGATCGTCACCTCCTGCTCGGGATCGCCCAGCAGGTTGCCGACGATCCGCGCGTTGTCGTGGTCCGGAAACTCCACCAGCACGATCAGGTACGGCCCCTGGTCCTTGAGCGCCGGATGCACCGGATGCCAGACGCGCTCGTAGCTGTAGATGCGCCCCCTCGGCTCCACTTCCACGAATGCGAGGTCGTCGCTCAGGCAGTGGTGACAGATCCACTCCGGGCCCCACTGCCACCGGCCGCACGCGTTGCAGCGCTGGAGTTTCAGGACACCCTCCGCGGCCGCCTGCCAGAACGGCGCGTCGAGTCCGTCGGGCGCGGGAACGGGCTTCGGCAGGCCGGGGTGCAGGTAGCTCACAGCGTCGCTTCCGAACCGAAGATGCAGCAGCTCACCGGCGTGACCATCGGCCCCGAGATGACCATGGAGACATCGACGTCGGGGACCTGGCTGGTGGACGCGCCGCGCATCTGCCGCACCGCCTCGATGTTGAGCCCGAGGCCGTGCATGTAGCACTCCGCCAGGTTGCCGCCGCTCGTGTTCGTGGGCAGTTCGCCCTCCGGCGCGATCAGGTTGTCCTTCACGAAGAACTCGTTGCAGCCGTCCGGCTCGCAGAAGCCGTGCTCGACGATGCTCATGAGCACGCCGCCGGTGAAGTTCTCGTAGGACTGCAGCACGTCGACGTCGTTCGGGCCTATCCCGGCCATGTCGTAGAGCCGCGGCGCGACCGTCTTGAACGCGCTCGTCGCGTAGTCCGGCGCGTTGTGCACCGAGGCGCCCGCGCGGTGGTGCGAGCCGCTGACGGCGCCGAGCAGGTAGCACGGGGCGTGCTCCACCTCTGCGGCGCGTTCCGCGGACACGAGCACCATCGCCGCCGCGCCGTCGTTCTCGAGGCAGCAGTCGAAGAGATGGAACGGCTCCACGATCCAGCGCGAGTTGTCGTACTTCTCCTCGGTGAGGGGCCGCCCGTACATCACGGCGCGCGGGTTTTTCTGCGCGTGGTGATAGGAGGCCAGCGAGATGGCACGGAGCGCCGACTGCTCGACGCCGTGGTCGTGCATGAAGCGCTGCACCTTCATGGCGAACATCTGCCCGGCGGACATCAGGCCGTACGGCACCGTGTGCGCCGTGTCGCCGGCGATCACGTTGCGCCGCGGGCCCTGGCCAAAGCGGCCGAACTGCCCCTGGGCGAGCGCCCGGAACACGACCACGCACTCGGCCATGCCGGTGGCGATCGCGGCCGCCGCGTTGCCGATCGCCCCCGATCCGCCGCCGCCACCGCCGCCCCACTGCATGTTCGCGAAGCGCAGGTCGTCGATGCCGAGGGCCGCCGCGAGCCGCGAGGGGTCGCTGCGGTCGTTGGAGTAGGACGCGAAACCGTCCACCTGCTTCGGCGAGATGCCCGCATCCTCGCAGGCGGCGAGGATGGCCTTCAGCGCCAGCTTGAACTCGGCGTCCGGCGCCTGGCCGTGCTTGTAGTAGGCCGTTTCGCCGACGCCGATCACGGCGACACGCCCGCGCAATGAGCGTTCCATGTCCTCTCCCCCCTGGATGCAGCACACCGCGCCGCCTGGCGTCGGTCGGCTTTCGCCGCATTCTCGCATCGTTTAAGGTGCGGGCAAAATTGCACCACCGGGAGGAGACATGCCCATCAATCCGGATGCCGTCGGCGAGACCGGCGGACCTTCGACGCGCAGCTGGACATCCAGGGACGCGTTGCTTTACGCCGTCGGCATCGGCGCTGGCACGGACGAACTCCCCTTCACCACCGAGAACACGAAGGACACGCCACAGCGCGTCTTCCCGACTTTCGCGGTGATCATCGGCGGTGGCGGCGCCCCGCTCGGCAAGGTCGGCAGCTTCAACCCGGCACTCATGGTGCACGGCGAGCAGGGCATCGAACTGCTCGGCGAAATCCCGCCGGACGGCGAGCTCGAGAGCCGCGGCCGGATCGCCGGCATCTGGGACAAGGGCAACGCGGCGCTGATCGAAATGGAGTCCGAGGCGGTGAACGCGAAGACCGGCGAGCCGCTGTTGCGGACGCGCTCGACGCTCTTCTGCCGCGGCGAAGGCGGCTGGGGAGGCGACCGCGGGCCCTCGGCCAGGGTCGAGTTCCCGGACGCGGAACCCACGCACCAGGTCACCTACCAGACGCGCGAGGACCAGGCACTCACCTACCGCCTCTCCGGCGACCGCAATCCGCTGCATTCGGACCCGTCGTTCGCTGCGATGGGCGGCTTCGACAAGCCGATCCTGCACGGGTTGTGCACCTATGGATTCACCGGGCGCGCGCTGCTGCATTCGCTGTGCGGCGGCGATCCGGCGCGTTTTCGCTCGATGAACGGGCGGTTTTCGCGGCCGGTGATCCCCGGCGAGGCGCTGACGGTATCCATGTGGGTCAACGGCGGCCAGGCCGTGTTCCGCACCACCAACCAGGACGGAGCGGTGGTGATCGACCAGGGGGTGTGCACGTTCAGCTAGGCATTCAAAACGCCCGCGCTCCCATGCAGGCGCTCCGCATCCTGGCGCTCGCCGGCACCATTGTGTGGCTGGCGGCGCCCCATGGGCTCGGCGTCGGTGCGGAGCCCGTTTCGCATGCCGACGCCGAACCCGACTCGTCGGCCTGGCAGCGTGCACTGTCCCTCATCCGCGAGGACTTCCCCGACGTGCCACAGATGACCACGGCGCGGCTTGCCCAACTGCTCGGGGACGAAGACGCCGAACGCATCGTGCTGATCGACGCGCGAACCGCGGAAGAGTTCGAGGTCGGGCACCTCCGCGGTGCGGTGCGTGCAAGCGGCCTGCGGTCCGCGCTTCGCGCGCTCGGTCCGAAGGCTCCACAACGCACCGTGGTCGTCTACTGCTCGGTGGGGTATCGCTCGTCGCAGGTGGCCGAACGGCTCCGCGCGCGTGGCGTAGCGAACGTCTTCAACCTGGAAGGATCGCTGTTCAAGTGGGCGAACGAGGGCCGGCCCGTCTACCGGGGCACCGAGCGCGTCACCAAGGTCCACCCCTACGACGAAGACTGGGGCCGGCTGCTGGACCCGCGACTCTGGCCACCGGAGTCGTAGGCGCCCGCTTTCGGGGCTGGCCACCCCATGTCAACTTCCGAGCACGCCCTTCGCGAAGCCTGGCCGGATCGGAGACTGCTCGATCTGACAGGCGTCGAGCTAACAGACCCATGTCCGAAGACGTCCCGGCGTTTCCGACGGCGGGCCATGCCCTTGCCCCGTTGAGGCGGAAGGCCGAGGCCGCCGACGTTGCCGATTTATCCCCCTCTGGGCCGGACAGGCTGTCGCATTGGCGCGCGAACTCGGCTCCGCGGAGCTCACCCGCGAACGGGCTGCCAGCGCGCGGCGCGTACTCCGGTCGCTGGTCCCGGGACATGAGTTGCCACGCGGTCCTCGCCTGCCGAGACGGCCACTCCCCCGTAAGGCTCAAGAAGGACCGCCATCGCGAGCTCCGGAGCGGGATGCGGCAGCTGGCCCTGACTGCCGTCCGCACTCGCATACCGTATCTGAGGTATTTTACTCAATAGCGTAATACAACCCTGCTCTGTTAGTATCTGCGTAGTTTTACTCAGGAGAATCATCGCCGTGGCGTTCGCGCGGGCACAGGTCGCCACACTCATCGATCGGTTGAACGAGCCACCCAGGCTGCTGCTGGCCGTCTTTGGGCCCCGCCAGTCCGGCAAGACCACCCTCGTCCGCCAGGCCCTGCAGCGGCTGGAACGCCTCGGGCGCAGAACCCGCTATCTGTCCGTCGACGACCCCGGCGATCCCGGGTTTCCGGTGGTCTCTGGAGGAAGCGAAGTGGCTGGATCGCCGCCAGACGCCCGAGACGCACAATGGCTGGCAGCCACCTGGGTCGAAGCGCGGGAAGCGGCCGAGCAGACCAGCGGCCTGGTGCTCGCGATCGACGAGATTCAGCGCATCCCCGATTGGTCGCGTACGGTCAAGGGACTTTGGGATGCCGACCGTGCGAGGGACTGTCCCCTGCATGTGATCGTCCTCGGGTCCGCTCCGCTACTCATGCAATCCGGATTGAGCGAGAGCCTTGCCGGTCGTTTCGAACAGATCGCTGTCTCGCATTGGTCGTTCCAGGAGATGGTGGACGCCTTCGAGTTGGATCTCGACCGTTATCTCTACTTCGGCGGCTATCCCGGAGTCGTCGCACTCATCAGTGACGAGGCCCGTTGGCGCGACTACGTCCTGAACGCGCTGGTAGAACCGAACATCGAGCGCGACATACTGGCCATGACCCGCGTGGACAAGCCGGCTCTGCTCAAGCGCGTGTTCGACGTTGGCTCGGCCCAGTCCGGCCAGATTCTCTCGTACACCAAGATGCTGGGGCAGCTCGACGACGCCGGAAACACGACCACCCTCGCCCGCTACCTCCACCTGCTGTCGAGTGCCGGGCTCCTCACGGGCCTTTCCAGGTTCGCTGGCCCGCGGTTCAGAACCCGCGCTTCGATTCCGAAGCTGAACGTCCTCAACACGGCCCTGATGACCTCAGCCTCCGGATACAGCTTCCGGGAAGCCAAGGCGGACCGCACGTTCTGGGGCCGCGTCGTCGAAAGCGCAGTCGGGGCTCACCTGTGCAACACGGCGACCCGAGACATCGAAGTCCGGTACTGGCGTGAGAGCCCCCACGAGGTGGACTTCGTGCTTGAGCGCGGCCCCCGGACGGTTGCGATCGAGGTCAAGAGCGGCCTGCGAACACGAGGCCTTCGGGGCCTCGAAGTCTTCGCGCAGCGCTACAGGCCCGACCGGACCATCGTGGTCGGAGCCGGCGGTGTCCCGCTCAACGAATTCCTGATGTTGCCCGCCTCCGCCTGGCTTGAGAAGACATGAGCGGTTTCGTCCCCCGGACCTGCACCGAGATTCCTGAACAGGCCGCGGACGACGCTCGCAGGCCACCGACATCGCGGCCACTGGAAGCGTTTCGCGACGAACCCGCCTACGTACTCCTCGGCGACCCCGGCGCGGGCAAGAGCACAGCCTTCGAGCACGAGTGCGAAGCGCTGGGAGACATGGCGCTGTGCCTGCCCGCTCGCGACTTCCTGACCCTCAACGCTTCGCGGCACCCCGAGTGGGATGGCCGGATCCTGTTCATCGACGGTCTCGATGAGGTTCGCGCAGGCGCACCAAACGCACGCACGCCGTTCGACGAGATCCGCCAGCGGCTCGACGCCTTGGGCAACCCTCCGTTCCGTCTCTCCTGCCGCCAAGCGGACTGGCTGGGGGCGAGTGATCGAAGGCATCTCGATACGGTGTCCCCGGGTGGCAAGGTCACCGTGGTGCAACTCGACCCGCTGACGTCACAGGATGTCTCCGCGATTCTCGTGGCGGATCCCCGCATCGGCGACCCCGATGCGTTCATTCGACAAGCCCGGCAGCGACGGATCGATGGACTGCTCCGCAATCCACAGAGTCTGGACCTCCTGATCGGGGCCGTCGCCGACGAGGATTGGCCCGACGGCCGCCTTGAGACATTCGAGAAAGCATGCAGGCGATTGGTCACCGAAAAGAGTAAGGAACACGCGACGGCCATCCCCTGCCTGCCGCCGGAGAAGCTGCTGGCAGCGGCGGGCAAGCTCTGCGCGCACTCGCTTGTCGCCGGCACAGGCGGCTACGTGATCCATTCGACCGACGCGACCCCGGATTGTCCCGACCTGAACCGCTGTGTGCCCGACGACCTGGAGGCAGGCAGGCAAGTGGTTGCCACGAGACTCTTCACCGCGGATGTAGAGGGACGATTCGCCCCAGTGCACCGCCACATCGCCGAGTTTCTCGGTGGCCGATATCTGGCAGGCGCTATCAAGGACGGACTTCCCCTGCGCCGAGTACTCGCGTTGATGACCGGAGCCGACGGCACGGTCGTGACCCAGCTTCGGGGCCTGTCGGCCTGGCTCGCAGCGCACTGCCCACACACACGCAGGGAGCTGATCGAACGCGACCCCACGGGGGTAGCGTTGTACGGGGACCTCAGGACCCTCTCTGCCGACGAGAAACGCGCCCTGCTCCGATCACTAGCATGCATCGCAGCCCACAGAATTCCGTGGTCCCGAGCTGCGGCGTTCGCTCCCCTTGCCTCTCCCGATCTGGAGTCGACGTTCCTGGAAATCCTGAACGCCCCTGATCGCGATGGGGCGCACCAGGAACTCGTGCAGTTCGCATTGTGGATCATCAGAGAGGGTGATGGCCTACCGGGCCTGGCACGGACTCTCCTGAGGATCCTGCAGGACGACAGTTGGCACTCCCATGTCAATGCATCAGCTCTCGACGCCTTCATCCACTGTTACCAGGGTCAGGATAAGCCGGAGATACTCCGAAGCGTGCTAGCGGACATCACCGTGCGCAAGGAGCTGGATCCGGACAGGGACATGCTCGGCACCCTGCTGTCCTCCCTGTACCCAGCGACACTCCCTCCTGCAGAAGTCTGGGACTACCTCACCGAAAGCGATGACGCCGAACGGCGCTACCTCGGCTTATACGCCTTGTTCTGGAAGAGGCACCTCCTCCACCAATCCTCTGACCGGCAGGTGTTCGAACTGCTGGACCTTAGCGTACCCCGCGCCACCCAGGTGCGTGCCGCGCTTGCGAGCCACTCGATGGAGAGCGTGCTGACCAACCTGCTGTCCCTAGCACTCAAGGCGGGCGGCGACACGCTGGATCCCGACCGATTGTACGACTGGCTTGGCCTGGCCCTGCCGGAGGGCCGTGCGTCCATGCGCGGGGAGGCGGTGAAGGACATACGAGCTTGGCTGGCCGAGAGACCGGACACGCAGAAGGCTGTCATCCTGGAGGGAATCCGCCGTTGTCCGGACTCCGATGGCTTCCTGGCCCATGCCCTGCAGATCGGCGAGCGGCTGTACCAGGCAGACCCCCCGGCGGATCTCGAAACATGGTTTCTGGAGCAGGCCTTGGTCTGGTCCGAAGAGAGTCCCCGCAGGGCAGAGTTCCTGCTTCAGCAAGCCATTCGCACAGGCCAACTCGACATCGCAGACGTCCGCCAGCGACTGGCCGATGATCCGTTCCTCACCAGTATTCTCAACCGGTGGCTCGTTCCCCCGCGCGAGACGCCGGAGTCACGAGAACTACGCCAGGACAGGCTACGGTATGACGAGGAACGGCGCGGGCGAGAGGACGACTGGATCGACGCCCTCCGGTCCCGGGAGGCGTCGTTGCGCGACAACTCGGCGCCGCCGCGAATGCTCTACGAGCTCGCGAGGAGGTTCTTCGGGTCTTTCAGCGGATTCCGACCAAGCCATGGGAGGGAACGCCTCGCGAAGGACGTGGGCCACGACCTGCAATTGACCGAGAGCGTAGTGTCGGCCCTTCGCGATGTCCCCAGCCGAAGCGACGTCCCGAACCTCGACGCGATCCTGCGACTCCACGGCGAACGCCGCATGCACTACCTGGGCTTGCCGTACCTGGCCGGTCTGGCCGTGGCAGAAGCAGTCGGACCGCTCAGCGTGTCCGCATGGACACCCGAACGGAGGCGGACAGCGGTCGCCCTATATCTGACCTTCCCACACGCGGACTACGAGCCCGAGTGGTATCGGCATCTCGTCGCGGAGCATCCCGAGGATGTGGCCGACGCCCAGGTCAGGCTGGCTACGGCTGCCCTGCGCCAGGGACGCGAGGCCCACTACAACCTCTGGCATCTCGCACACGACCCATCTCACGCGGGCGTCGCGCGACTGGCAAGCCTGCCCCTGCTCGCGACCTTCCCGGCTCGGGGCGGGTCGGATCGGATCGCAACGCTCGATCAACTGCTCTGGGCGGCCATCCAGCACTCTGACCCGAAGGCACTGCATGAGACCCTCGCCCGCAAGCTCTCGCGCAAGAGCCTGAGTCCGCTGCAGCGATGTCACTGGCTCGCAGCCGGCTGCGTCATTTCGCCAGAGACCTACCGCGAAGGCATTGTGGCTCTCGCAGGAGCAGGTCGGCGCGAGGGTCGGGCCCGACATCTCCTCGCGTTCTTCTGCTCCGACGACCACTTGGCGTTCTCACTCGACGACCTCGACGTCGCGACAGTACAACTGCTCGTCCAACTCGGCGGAGCGACTGTCGGTCCGGACGCCTGGAGGCGGGAGGGTATAGTCGACGGCGTGATGCGGGCCTCCGGGTTCGTCCGGCAACTCATCCAGCGTCTTTCGCAGGATCCGTCGACCGCTGCCAGCGACGCGCTCGAAGCACTTCTCGCCGAGGCAAGTCTCGCCAGATGGTGTGCAGTCATTGAGGACGCAATCGATGATCAGAAGGTGGTCCGACGCGACCGCAGCTACCGCCACCCCTCCTTCGACCAGGTGGTCGAGACCCTGTCGGGAGGCGACCCGGCGAATCCTGGCGACCTCGCCGCGCTGACGGCAGACCTGCTGCGCGAGTTGGCAGGCCGCATGCACGACAACTCCAATCGCTGGCGCCCCTACTGGAACGAGGATTCGCACCAGAGGGCCACAGAGCCGAAGCCCGAGAACTCATGCCGAGACGTCCTGGTCGAGTATCTGCGCAGTCGGCTGCCGACCGGCATAGATGTGCAACCCGAAGCCCGGTATGCCAACGAGAAGCGGGCGAACATCCGACTCGCCCGCGGCGACTTCCATGTTCCCGTGGAGATCAAGAAGAACGGGCACCGCGACTTATGGAGCGCCATCCGGCATCAACTGATCGGGCAATACGCGATCGACCCGGCGACGGACGGATACGGGGTCTATGTCGTGCTCTGGTTCGGCAAGGACCAAACGCAACCTGCTCCCTCCGGAAAGCGGCCCGCCGATGCTGCCGTACTCGAGAAACGACTGTCGGAGGCGCTTTCGGAGGAAGAACGCCGAAGCGTGTCCGTGTGCGTGATCGACGTAAGCGGGCCGTAGGGGCCTTGTCTTCCGGGCGGTTGTTCCTCGCAGCCGACCCGATCGTGTTTCAATGGGTTACTGCGCCGCCCCAAGGCTTGGACCCGTGGACCCGATGTCCGGCTCGCCCATCATCATGCAAA
Source organism: Candidatus Azotimanducaceae bacterium (assembly GCA_965248075.1). Classification (GTDB taxonomy): domain Bacteria; phylum Pseudomonadota; class Gammaproteobacteria; order Pseudomonadales; family Azotimanducaceae; genus VXNE01. The sequence goes on from CBDFIL010000003.1 coordinate 1,350,784, forward strand.
TCGTCATCCCACCCACGCTTGATCTGCGGCGATATACTGTATATAAAACCATATACGCTGCGCGATGGAGGTCGCATGGCGCAAGGCTCTAGCATCGAGTGGACAGACCACACGTTCAATCCGTGGTGGGGGTGCACGAAGGTCTCTTCCGCGTGCGACCACTGTTACGCGGAGACGTGGGCGAAGCGTATGGGCTTCGATATCTGGACCCACGGCAAGCCGAGGCGCTTCCTCAGCGACTCCTACTGGCGTCAGCCGTATCGCTGGAACGCGCAAGCCGCGCGTGACGGGCGGCGGGCCAAGGTGTTCTGCGCCTCCATGGCCGACGTGTTCGAGTGGAAACGTGGCCTGAGCCCCTGGCGCAACCGCCTCTGGCGCGTGATCGCTGATACCCCAGAGCTGGACTGGCTCCTTCTCACGAAGCGTCCGCATCTCGTGCGGCGGCTGGCGCCGTGGGGGAACCAGTGGCCGGAGAACGTGTGGATCGGGGCAACCACCGAAGACCAGCGCTGGGCGGACGCGCGCCTCGACCATCTCTCGGCCATTCCCGCCGCCGTCAGGTTTGTGTCCTGCGAGCCCCTGTTGGGCAGCCTCGACTTGAACCCTTGGCTTGCCGACGAGGCGCTCCATTGGGTGATCGCCGGCGGCGAAAGCGGGCCCCACGCGCGCCCGAGCGATCCTGTCTGGTTCTTTGACCTGCTGAAGCAGTGTCAGCGACACGGCATCCCGTTCCACTTCAAGCAGTGGGGCGAGTGGGCACCCGTTAGCGCCAGTGCCGCAGTGCCGCGTTCGATCTTGCACGACGACAAGTTCTCGGAGCCCCTCGGGAGGTTCGGGAAGAAGGCGAGCGGACGCACGCTCGACGGGGAGACGTGGGACGACGCACCCCTACAGGAATCTCACTTTGATGCCCTTGCCGGCTGAGAAACCCCGCGCGCCTCGAGGACGCCTGACATCGATCCGTCCCTCCTTCTCCAGCGGCTGTAGGGTCAGCCTCCGCAGTTGGCCCTTGTGGAAGGTTGTAGCGTCTCCCATGACGAACTTGCCGATGGTCTCGATCGAAGTCCACCTGTCGCCGAAGGCATGCTTCAGTTCGTCAGCCAGCGGCTCCTTGACGTTGATGCCACCGAGTTCGAACAAGGTCGCGTGAGTCGACATCCTGCCACAGAATGCGTAGCCACCCGTTCTATCCACCTTCCACATGCATTGCTTCATCAGGTCGCAGCCCTTCTCGCTCCCAGACGCGAAGAACAGCGTGTACACATGCCTGCTGCGATCCCAGAGCTCGAAGGGAACTACGTGTCTCGCCCCATGACGCTTGAGTTGCTGACCGAAAAGGTCGTGCAGGAATCGCTTTTTCTCTGAGCCCATCCGCAGACTCTTGCGCCAGTCCGGGGATCCAAACAGGTCGTCGAGGTGATTCGCGAATTCGTCGGTGGCCTTATGACGGTTGATCGCCTCGTACATGAACGAAACCATGCACTCGCTTCTCCGGTTGGCAAGGATCCTCGCGATCGATGCCATCCGAACGCCCTTGACGCCAAAGGGGTCGATCATCACGAATGCCGGGGCCAATCCATGCTCTCGGTGCTCGATGTGTTCCAGAACACGGGCGACGTGATCTTCGAACGCCCCCGGCAGGACCTCATACGTCTCGTCCGGGTTAGACGGGCGTGTCTTCAGCACCCTCTTCAAATGCTGCGCCGCCCTCAGGTCTGACTCGACAAACAAGCACAGAACCTCAACGCCCTTGAGTCTCCCGACCTCGCGGTGCCCTCGAACGCAATCAAGTGCTATCACGGGCGAGCCCCGCCACCCATCCGCGTACTCGCCCGGCCCCGCAAAACCGTCAACGAGGAGCAGCCGACGATGCTGGCTTCCCAAGATCGGCAGCCAACCGCTGAGATAGTGACGCAGCACGAGGTGCTTGCCCGCCGTCTGTTCGGGCCGCGGCCATGGCTTCCCTGCCTCCATCTTCGATACTCCCGCTTTCCTCTCGCGTTATGGGCCGCGAACGTTCAGTCCGCCTGGATCCCCTTCTCTCGACGCGCGCGCCCAGCACCAGCGGCCGCGAGCACGGACTCCACGATCCCGCCTTGTCCTCCGCTCCAGCAGAACCGCCACGGGACCTCGTGTTTGCGGCAAATCGACCGGACACGCTTGCCAAGCAACGTGCGAATGTAGCGCATCACCACCACCGCATCGCATTTCGCGAGTCGCCGCTCGGTCTCGTCGACGTACTGGTCCCAGCCAGACGACCAGCCGGTGTGGAGGAACTCGACGGAGGTGTTCGGATCGCGACGCGCGATCCTCGATCGAACGCGGTCCGCACCCCTGGCCTGGGTCTCGTTCCCACCAACGACCAGCACTGTCACCGGACGGGAGTTACCCAGATCGTTGGGCTCGGGATCGTCATCCTGTATCGAACTTGCGTATCGGTTCTCCAGATCCCCGAACTCGGCACGTTCCAGCCCGTAGCCCCTGACTCGATCAAGTACGCCCGCCGCACTGTGTGTGTCACCCCTTTGCATGTACAAGTGAAACACCCCACGGAGTTGGGCGAGAGCCTCGACGTACTGCCCCTTCACCTCCAGACATCGCGCACTCGCCACGGCGGCATCCTCCCTCTCCCATGCCGGCTCGTATCGATCCGGTTGGTCGAGAAGTTCAAGGAACTCCATCACGCCGAAACTCTCCACGGCGAGATGCTCCAGTCCGTCGAGCGTTTCGCGGGCCGCCTCGATGTCGCCGACACCGAGATATCCGTGCAACGCTCGCCGAAGGTCAGCTGCCACAAGTGCTTTGCGCCGATTCGGTCGTCCAGCGCGCTCTCGAAGCCGATCCGAGAGGGGAGCATAGGTTTCCGCTATCGCAGTGGACGCAAGCGCGTCGACGACGACGTCGACATCGGACGCCAACAGGGGCTCCGCCACGATCGCAATGCTCTCGTCCGACAGCGCGAGGCTCTCCACGGTCGGCGCGATGAAGTTGCTCGGGATCGTGGCGCTACCGAGACCCGACGCAACCAGGCGCGCAGCATGGTAGATCTCGCCCGCGTCCAGCAACTGGGCTTTGGCGATGCCAAGGTACAGATCGACTTGTGCCACAAGCGACGGCGGATACGCCTGATCGCCACGAATCTGGGCGTGGGCCCGCTCCAAGTGCCTGTCCGCTTCCTCGAATCTCTCCTCCCCTCGCGAACCGTCAGCCAGGGCCAGAACGCCAAGGCAGTAGTGTCCGTGGCTCGCGTACGTTGCCTCGGGGTTGGCGACTGCATCACGAAAGTGCTCCTCGCCGGCTCTCAGTCGATCCACGAGGTCGTGCTGCGCAGCCTCGTCGTCGGGGATGCGAACTTCGTCAAGGAGCGCGAAGCGGCCCTTCAGCAGACCAAGATCTGCATGCGCCATCGCATGAATGTCAGGGTCGCCGTCATCGCGCAGAAGCCCCCGAAGAAGCTCTTCCGCACTCTGATGCTCGCCCAGGAGCCTGAGACAATGCGCCATCCGCCTCCTGACCGTCGGTACGTACCGGACGAGCGGACCAATCGATTTGGCTGACTCTGCACTCTCCATCAACAGGGCGAATATCGCCCGTGCCACACCCGGACTACGGGCTCGCAAGGACTCCGTGCCGGCGGCAAGAAGGAGCTCGTGCACGTCCGGCCGCCGCGCAATGCCAACATGCACGAAAACATTCAGGTCGGCGGTACGACCGGTTCTCCACAGCGCTTCCGCGATGCAGATGCCAGCCCTCCGCGATGCGGCGTCAACACCGTCACCGAGTTCGCTAACGGTTCGGTGGCTGTCGTAAGCCTCGCCGATGCGCGCCCATGAGTTCGATCGAGCAAAGCCCTGAACGACGCCCGCCCAGTACCAGCGGGCCCGCTTTTCGTTCTGTGCGGGCAGCTTCGCCGCAAGCGGCACGTCAAACAGGGCATCGCGGAACCCCGCGTGAAAATAGGATTGCTGACGTCGTCCGTTGAGATCGACGAACTCGTCCACCGCCCTGGCCAGTTCCTGTCTGCTCAGGGCGCCTGCGACGCCCAGGCGCGAGTCCACGACCGCGTCGATGATCAGCCGGTCGAGCGGGGTGATCCGTAGGCTGCGTTGGAGGCTGCGTACAGCCGACTCCTTCTCGGTCGCCTGCCGCTCCATCTTTTTGTTCGGCATCGCTGTTTAGTCGTCAAAGAGAGCTCGTTGTTGACTCCTGGGCCGCGCTGGGAACTTCCGGATGAATGATCGCCGCCAACTTCCGCAGTTGGAGCCGCAACCGATTACTCGATCGCGTCGAGCCAGACCTCCAGCCAATTCGGCCTCATTGCACTGTGTCACGCCGGGGGCAAGGGCAACAACTTCTTCGTGTCGACAGGCAGGGTCACGCGGAGGTCAGGCGTCCTGTCCAAACGACGTGCGATCCTCTCGAACACGCGGCCCGTCGTAGTACGCAAACGTGCTGCGCCACATCGATCTCACGCCGCAAGCGCAAGGCCACTCCGTCCAGCCAGTCGGCAATTGGATTGTAGGTTGACACACCCATCTCCTTCAGGAAGCAACACCACGCCACTGCCAAGTTCAGGGCCTACGGGAGCCCGTGATACAGGCGTACCAAGAGCCCGATCACCTCTCCCGAATTGGCGAGGACGTTGGCGAGAACCAGCTCCCACAGCGGCGTGGCGGATGCGCTTGCCCCCTCCCCAACGCCTCGTCGTGGAAGACCAGTTGAAGACCCTGACCGGAAAATAGCACAGCCGCAATCGGCCTGGCACTACCCCCAGACGCTTCCGGCTGACTCCGCGAGGTCCGGGACTGCCTCGCGGCCTTGACCGCGTGCTAAGCAGGCGCTCCTAGAACACGAAGTCCGCCGACACGCTCCACATCCGGGGCCGCCCGTAGTAGTGCTCCGTCATCCCCCAGAAGCCGTTCGGGATCGTGATGGAGCCGGACAGGTCGAAGCCCTGCACCACGTACTCCTCGTCCGTCAGGTTCTGCACCGACAGGCGCACACCCCAGTTCTCCGACGCGGACGGCAGGTACGACACCATCGCGTTCCACAGCGTGTAGCCGTCCTCGGCAAGCGGCGCCGTGTTCGTCAGGTTGAAGAAGTGCTCGGTCCGGTGTTCGACGGCCAGCTGGAAGGCGAGTTCGCCGGCCAGACCCGGGACCGGCACCTCGTAGCGGACGAGGGCGTTCCAGTTCCACTCCGGCGTCTGCACGGGGCGCACGTCCTGTCCCGGTTTGGTCGCCTCGCCCAGGGCCTCGAGGCCCGCCCGGTTGACGGTGATGCCCGGCACGTCCGTCACCTCGGTGTCGATGTACCCCACGCCCAGCAGCAGGTCGAGGCGGGCCGAGGGCGATGCCCGGAGTTCCAGCTCGAACCCCTTGCTCTGGGCCTCGGCGTTCAGCGTGAAGGTATCCAGGCCGATGATCGAGAACGCCTGGTACTGGGCGTAGTCATAGAGATAGGTGGCGCCGTTGAGGGTCGCCCGGCCACCCGCGAGGTCGAGCTTGAACCCGGCTTCGTAGGCGTCCAGGCGCTCCGGCTCGTAGTTCATCGAGGTCTCGTTCACGAACCCCGCGGTCGGCAGGAGCGGCGCGTTGAAGCCGCCGGACTTCACGCCGCGGTTGTAGCTGACGTAGTACAGGGCGCCGTCCCGCGGTCGCCAGTCGAGCTGTGCGCGCGCCGCCCACTCGTCGTCGTCGCGCCGGCCGACATACGCCTCGAGGTCAAGCAGCTCGAGCGTACGGGGGTCCACGCCGCTCGTCGAGCGCGCATCGTAGAGGACCAGGATGTCCCGGTAGCGGTGTTCCTTTTCTTCGGTGATCCACCGGCCCCCGAGGATCAGGCTGACCTCGTCGCTGACCTGGCGCTCCCACTGCCCGAAGACCGACCAGCTTTCCGTGTCCGTCTCGTAGGGGTTGTAGATGCCGAAACGGGGGTCCGTCGCGGCGCGCGGCGGGCACGGCGGCTCGCCGAGCAGCACGAAGTAGTCGCAGATGAATCCGTGGGCGATGCCGCCGTTGGAGTCGGCCACCGCGAGGTCCAGGTAGTAGATGCCCGCGACCCATGCCGACAGGTCGCTGCCGCCGGCGAGGCGCAGTTCCTGCGAGAACTGCTCGGCGTCGGTCGTCAGGAAGAAGTTGAAGTAGTCGGTCGGCGACGCGTCGCTGTCCTCGATGTAGTCACGCTCCGTGACCGACCGGTCGGTGATGCTCGTGAACGACAGGTCGCCGCGGTCCCACTTCACGGTCAGGGACTGCCCTTCGGTGGTCAGTTCGTTGCGGCCCTCGAAGTCGTAGTCCCCGGCGTAGTTGTCCCCGTCCGCGTCGCGGTAGCCCGGGTTCCCGGCCGCGTCGAGCAGGAACGGGTTGGCGCGGTCGCGCGTGAGCCGTCCCGGTTCCACCGCCGAGACATGCTGGAAGAAACCGGTGCGAATGTCCTGGCGCGCCTGGCGCAGGTTGAGCAGGACGTCCCACGCATCGCGGTTCCACCGGAGCTGTGCGCGCGCCGCGAAGTCGTTGGCGTCGTTCAGCTTCCGGTCCGGGGCGAGCCGGTTGTCGACATAGCCCTCCCGCTGGTGCGAAGCCACCGATATGCGGGCGGCGAACGCTTTCCCCATTGGCAGGTTGACGGCACCCTGGAAGCGGACCTGGTCGTACGCCCCGTACGTCGCCATGCCGTATCCGCCGAATGCGTCGCCGGGCTTGACCGACACGTACTGCACGAGCCCTCCCGTGGCGTTGCGGCCGAACAGCGTGCCCTGCGGACCGCGCAGGATCTCCGCGCGCTCCATGTCGAAGAGCATGAACCCGGTCCCCGACATCTGGCTGACGTACACCTCGTCGACGTAGACCGCGATCGGGCTTTCGACGTTGGTGGTGAAGTCGTTGTTGGCGACGCCCCGGATGCCGATGGCGTAGTTCGCCTCGCCGTTCGGCTGGACGGTGCTCACCCCCGGCGCGAGCGCCGTGATCTCCTGGGCGTTGGTGTATCCCAGCGTCCGCATCTGCTCGCCGCTGATCGCGGTCACGGCGATACCCACGTCCTGCATGGGCTGTTCGCGTTTCTGCGCCGTCACCAGGATCTCTTCCATGAAGGCGCCGACATCCGCCGAGCCTCCCTCCGGGCCCCGGTCCTCCGCGCTCGCGGACAACACCGACCAGATCGCCGCCGCGCAAACCGCGCCCACGGCCCGTCTACGGGCCGATCCCATGCCATGACTACTCTCGCTCATGGTCGTCTCCCCTCCTCGGTTTCCCGATCATTCGGCCTCCGGGTATCCCGGTGGCCTGCTGCGTGTAACCGGCCTTGCGCGTGTGCCGCCCGCTCGACCACGGGCGGCGTGCGCAACGCGCCGACTTCCTCGCCCGTGAAGGCCTCGAAGTCGTCCGGCATGTGCTCGGCGTCGAACGCCGCGAGCATCCAGTTGAGCGTCTCGGCGAGGCGGGCATCGGCAAGCGACGCGCTCGCAACGCCCGGGACCCGTACGAGCCAGGCCCGCCCTTCGGCTTTGCCCAGGTACGTGGCCACCCGGCCGCGCAGGGCCGGCATGCCCGGTCGCTGCAACGACCCGTCGGCGCCGTGGCAGCCCTGGCAGTGCAACATCCAGTCCTGGCGGGCCGTTTCGTCGCCGCCGGATTCGGCGCCCTGGCCCCCAAGCGTCGCCAGACCGAATACGGCAGCTCCGAAGAACCTCATCGTCCGCCCGTCCCCGCCAGCGCGCGCCGCCGCAGCGATGCGCGCTCGTCGCCCGACAGGCTTCCCGCCGCTCGTGCGGCGGCGACATCCGCCGGCGTGAACAGGGGCGTGGGCATCGAGCCGAAGCGCCGCACGAGATCGTTCAGCAAGTCGGCGACCTCGTCATGCGACAGGTCCGCGACCACGGGCGGCATGACGCCGGAGTACAGGACGCCGGCCACCTCGATGGCGCCGCTCGCCCCGCCCGTCACGAGACGGCTCAGATAGCTGCGACCCTCCGCAGAGGCGAAGAAGCGCTCCACATGGCCGGCGAGCGGTGGAAACAGGTCCGGCACCCCCGCTCCGTCCTCGAGATGACAGGCGGCACAGCGGGCGTAGTGGCCCGCATCCGCACTCGCTTCTCCGCCCAGCAACAACGGCACGCATGCCCAGAAGCGCCACCGTCGTCCGACGCGCGGCACGGATACGGCGAGGCGTCGGACGGGCGACATGCAGCGCATCGATCAGGCCTCCTCGGCAACTCCGATCACGACAGCCGTCGAGCAGGTGTACGCACGGCTCGACGTGCCCATGCACCAGTTGATGTCGTTGTTGCTGCGCGGCCGCACCACCGGGCGGTCGTCCTCGTTGCGGTTGCACAGGCAGCGCCCGCAGGACTCGACGCCGCAGCAGTCGTTGTAGGAGATGATGTAGGAGCGGCCGTCGGCCGGATTCTCGCAGGTGCCCACCCAGGTGATCGGCGACATCTCCGTGCCCGGCGGACAGCTGTTCTGCGTGCCGCCGCAACAGGAGCAGAGGAAGCCGTCGATGCCGCAGTAGCGCCAGTAGTCGCACGATGTCGGATCGCCCGGATCGGCGGGATTGCCGGTGGACTGCGGAGCGACGCCCGGGTAGCCGGCCGCACGGGCCACCGGCAACAGCGGCAGTGCCGACTGCCCCACCAACAGCCCGCCGATCATGCCGAGAACGCCCCGGCGCGATGTCCCGCTGGCGAGCCGCCGCGTCAGGCCTTCCACTCGACGGTCGAAGACGGTCATCGTCCCGCGTGCAGGGCCAGCGGCATGGCCGGGCCCCAGTTGCCGATCGTTCTGAGCTTGCGGTGGTCCCGCGGGTCGTACACGTCGAGTTGCATGTCCGCATTGGTCACCGCCAGCAACGGCGGATCGCCCCGCGTCGCCTCGATCGAGACCCCCGGAGTGACCAGCGGCACGATGTCGGTGACCCGGCCGGTGAGGGCATCCGCGATCCAGACCGTCTCGCCGCCGAACTTGTGATCGCCGCGTCCGGCGTTCTCGCGCATCAGCACGTACAGGCGCCCGCCGGAATCTGCGGAGATCACCTGCCAGCCGGAGGGTCTCGCGCTGCCAGGCGCCCCGGGCAGGTCGGTCTCGAGGCGCCACCGGGGCGCCGCTACCGGCTCGTCACCCGACAGATCGAGCGGCTGCACCCACCCGTCGAACGTGGGGAAGTACGCGGTGTGAGCGACCCACCCCGCCTTCATGAACATCGGATCGCCGTCGATGTCGTTGAACGGCTGCGTACGACCCTCGCGCACCACCTGACCGGCCCCGTCGAGCACCACCGCATGTGCCGAGCCGTCGCTGCACAGGGTGACGAAGCCGGACGCTCCGAAGGGGTAGGTCAACATGCAGCCCGGGAGCGCAACCTCGTTGACGACCTCCCGGCGCGCCAGGTCCACCACGGTGACGCTGGAAGCGGGGGTGAAGTTGAAGACCAGCGCGAAGTCGCCGTCCCGGGTAACCTGCAACGCCGCCTTCTGCGGCACCACCTGCATGCGCTTCGCCCCTGGCAGGACGACCTCGCCCAGCCACTGCAAGCTGGCGCCGTCGTAGATGGTCAGCACATCCGTCTGCGTCCCGCGCGTGCCCCGCGCGAAGAAGCTCTCGGCCACGTAGAGCTCGCCGCGTGTGTCCGCCTGGCGGAACGACGGGAACTGGGCGGCGCCTATCAGACCGAGGACGTTGCGCGTGTCCACGCCCACGTCCACCACGAATACCTTGCCCGAGGTCAGGCTGTAGAAGGCCGCGTCGTGCGCGTAGATCCAGTGCTCCGAAGGCGACGGCAGCGTGACCACCGCGGGCGTGGCCTCGGCGGGCAGAGGCGGAGCGGCCGCCCACGCGAGTCCGGGCAGGAGCGCAAGCAGCGCGAGGCACCGCCTGTTCTTTCGCATCGCCCTCGACATAATAGGCACCAACGCCAATTTATGCACTGACGCCAAGTTATGCACATATGCCTATTTTTGGCAAGGGGTGTCGCGGACTTTTTTTCGCGGGCTTTTCGTGGGCTCGTCGTGGGCTTTTCGTGGGAGAGCGGGACAGCCGTGAGGCTGCCACGGACGTGCCCGCGGCAGCCTCACATTGTTGCTCAAACACTACGAAGGACCGTGGCCCCCGCTCCATCAGCCGGGGGACCCCGGCGCAACCGCCAGGCCGTGCGCTACATGCGATACCCGACTTCGATCCCGATCTGGCGTGGCGGGTGCCAGTAGTAGGTCGCCACGTTCTCGATGTTGCGGATGATCTCCTCGAGGAGATAGGCCGGTTCCCTGCCGAAGCCACGTCCAAGGTTCGCCACCGGCTCTATGGAAGACTCCCGCACCTCCTGAGCATGGTCCAGACTCGAGGCTATATCACGGCCGCGCCTGGGTCCGCTATCCGCTCCGGTCCGGCGCAACCAGTTCCCCCGGCATCCCGGCGAGAAACTGCCCGGCGATCATGCCGCCGTCGATTACGAGCTCGGTGCCGTTGCAGAAGCTGGCCGCCTCCGAGGCGAGATAGAGGACGCCTCGGGCGACCTCGTGCGGTCGGCAGGCACGCTGCATCGGCACGAAGGCATGGTAGCGCACGTCGATTTCTTCCCTGGGCAGGTTGAAGGGGTTGGTCATGGGGGTGTCGACTCCACCCGGATGCACGCTGTTGACGCGAACACCCCGCGGGCCTAGCTCCATAGCCGCTGTCCGGGTCAGCCCGCGCACGGCGAACTTGCTCGCCCCGTAGGCGCCGACGGAGTTGTTGGGGGCGACGCCGGAGACGGACGAGATGTTGACGATCGCTCCCGATCCAGCCTTTGTCATGTACGGCGCGGCGGCGCGAATTCCCAGGAAAGGGCCCACGACGTTGACGTCCAGCAGGCGCCGGAACGCGTCCGGCTTGGTGTCCTCGAGCAGGCCGATCAACAGCATGCCGGCGTTGTTGACGAGAATGTCAACGCCGCCCTCGGCCTCGACCGTTGTGGACAGGAGCTCCGCCCAGCCCACTTCGTCCGTGACGTCCAGATGGGCGGCGGTGACGCGGTCCTGGCCCGCGGCAAGCCTCTCAATCTCCTCGTCAAGGATGTCGACGGCCACGACGTGGCGGGCGTCGGCCTCCAGAAGCGTCTCCACGATCGCCTTGCCTATTCCCCGGGCGGCGCCCGTCACTATGGCTACCTGTTCCGTCAGCGCGTAGGGGTCGGGCATGGCCTTGCTCTCCTGTGTGGTTGTGGCTGTTCTAGCCTGAGTGTTGAAAGAAGCCACTTGGGTGTTCTTACCGCGCGATGTCGATCTGCACGACGTGTCGCGCGGCGAGAAAGCCGAAGGTCATCGCCGGCCCCAGGGTCGCCCCGGCTCCGGGATAGGCCCGACCCATGACCGAAGCGCTGCTGTTGCCGATGGCGTAAAGCCCGGAGATAGGCCGCCCATCGCGGTCCAGCGCGCGGCCTTGCTGGTCGGTGACTACGCCACCCTTGGTGCCGATGTCGCCGGGAAATATCCTGATGGCGTAGAAGGGCGGCCTGTCGAGGGGAGCCAGACAGGGATTTGGCGTATTGCGGGCGTCGCCGTAGTATCGGTCGTACCCACTCGCACCCCGGTGGAAGTCGGGATCCTCGCCCTTCGCGGCGAATTCATTGAAGCGGGCGAACGTCGCGGCCAGCACGTCGGCGTCGACATCGATCCGGGCCGCGAGTCGGGCCAGCGTCTCGCCCTTGCGCAACAGGTCCCGGAAGCTCTTCTTGACGGCCGCGTCCCTTGTGGGCGATCCAGCCAGCAGCGGCCCCACCGTGTACTTGGCCCGATAGGCTCCGTCGAAGACGAACCAGGAAGGCACGGTGGGGCACGCCGGACCGTCGGCCTGCATCATCTGGCCGGCGACCACGTGGTACGAGGCAGACTCGTTCAGGTACCGCTTGCCGAGCCGGTTGACGATCAGGCATCCGGGCAAGCTGCGCTCCACGAACATCGGCCGTGCCCGATCCTCGTCGCCAAGCCGGAATACGGGTGCCCACCACGCGGCGTCCATCAGGTCCAGGGCCGCGCCTGCCCGCTCAGCCGCCTGGATGGCGTCGCCGGTGTTGTTGCGCTGCGAACCCGACCAGTCGGGCGACGGGGCCGCGGTGAAGTGGCAACGGCGCATTGCGGCGTTGTGTTCGAACCCCCCGGCGGCGAGGATGACGCCGCGGCGCACGCGAAGCGTGCGGGACTCGCCGCAGTCGTTGACCTCTGCGCCGACGACGCGGCCGCGCTCGACGATCAGCTCCCGCAATGAAACGCCGAGCCGAAGCGGCACGTGACGCGCGTTCAATGCCCGTCGCAGTTGACCCAACAACGCGTTGCCGGTCGTGAGGCGCCGATCCCTGGATGTGCGGAAACGTTGCGGGACGTCGAGCCAGTAGCGCGCCATCACCTTGAGCACGGCACGCCACCAGCCCGGTCTTCGCGTGATGATCGGCCGCGCCTCCAGCACGGTCCAGTTGATGCGCCCGAACGCCTGCGCCGCCTGGTGCGTGGGTTGGAGACTGTCGTAGTCGCTGCCGAGCTGGCCGGCAGTGATGGGCAAGGCCTCGTGCGAACGGTTCTGCTTCGCGCCCGGTAGATCCATGTGATAGTCGGCGTAGTCGAGGCAGCGGAACAGCGGCCCGCCGTGGTGCTCCAGGAAGTCGAGCATTTCGCCGGCATGATCGATGTAGGCCTTGAGCTTTTCGTCGGACGTTTCGTCGCCAACCAGAGCTTTCAGGTACGCCAAGGCTTGCTCGGGCGTGTCGTCAACGCCCGCTTCGCGCATGTGACGGCTGCAGGGGATCCACAGTGTGCCGCCCGACGTTGCGGACGTGCCGCCCCACAGATGGCCCTTCTCGATCACTAGGGGGTGTGCACCGAGCTCCGATGCGACGAGTGCCGCCGTCAACCCTCCGGCGCCGGAGCCGACCACCAGGACATCGACTTCGGCGGTGGCTTCGGTGCCCTTGTTCAACGGAAGTTGCTCCCTGGTAACTGGCGTGAGGGAGTCTCGGCGACGCCAAGTCCGAACGCACGAGAGCCGCCGCCGCGTCGGGCGCGGCGCCGCGGCCCGGCACGCACGTTCACGCCGGCTCGAAGCGGGCTTTGGGTGGCCCCACCCGGCTGGCGATCTCCGCCAGGCCGGCCACATCGAGGCCGTAAAAGGCAAGGGCGTTGCCGCCGAGCATGGCCGCGATGTCGTCCTCTGGCAGACCCCGGAAGGTCTCGACCATCTGCGGTGTCGTGTTCGGCCAAGTGCCCTCCGGGTGCGGATAGTCGCTGCCCCACATGATCTGGGCGAGACCCATCTCGTGACGTATCTCCGCGTCCGCCCGCGGCATGCAGGACGCGCCGACCGCGCAGTTGCGGCGGAAATACTCCACCGGCGACATGGACAGGTGACTGCGATAGTCGCCCATCTTGGCGCTGAAATACGTGTCGTGGTAATGATGATCGAGCATCCGCAGCATCGGCGGCAGCAGCCACCCCTGCCCCGTCTCCGTCACGCTGGCACGCAGTCTGGGGAACCGTTCGAACACTCCGCCCCACAACATGAAGATCAGCGACCGATAGGTCCAGAAGAACACCTCAGACACATAGACCCCGACGCCCCCGGGATACTGCCGCTGGTCTCCTTTAGGGAAACTCTGGCCGAAGAAGTCGTCGAACGGGCCGGGTCCGGAGTGGAAGCAGACGACGACGCCGATGTCCTGGCAGGCTGCCCAGAACGGGTCGTAACAGGGGTTGTGGTAGGGCTCGAAGCCCGTGGTGATCGCCGGGATCAACATGCCGCCCAAGCCGTTCTCCGCCACGAAGCGGACTTCCTCGACCGCACGGTCCACGTCCCACAGGAGCGGGCAGACGGCCACGCCGCAGCGGCGCACCGGATCGCGTGCGCAGAACTCCGCCAACCAACGATTGTGGGCGCGCGCGCCGGCCCACTGGAGGTCGGGCACGATATTCTTGGTGGGCAGCGCGAGCCCCGCGCCGAACGGCGGGGCGTTCTGCTCCGTCACGCCGTCGGGAAAGACGATCTCGCCGGCAATCCCGTCCCCGTCAAGGACTTCATTGCGCCGGTCGTGGTCCCACGCGCCTGCCAGGTGGGCCGCCACGCCCGCCCGCCACTGCTCGTTGACGTCCTCCAGCAGGAAGACCCGCTCGAACTCGTCGGTCATCTCCTTCTGTATCGGCAGCACCTGATCGAAGGTCTCCCGGTACTGGGGGTCGAGGTATGGGCGGTACTGCTCCGGCGGCAGCCCGGCGTGGCAGTCGGAAGAGATGACAGTGAAACGATCCACGGCGTTTACCTCCACGGGCCATCAAGCCCGTTGTCGACCGTCGGGACGGACCGGGGTCGCCGGCACCTCCCGCCGCGAGCCGCAGGGCCGCTCACGACCTCGGCGCGCCGGCGGCGGGAGCGCTGGACGGACTGTCGTAAAACTGACTGAACCATCTTCGGTACTTGGCGATGGGGCCGTCCCCGTCGCACAGGATCGGCGATTCGTTGTAGCTCTTGTGCTCCCAGATGGGAATGTCTTGGCCCACCTGGCGAACGATCTCCGCGATCAGCCCATCGGTCAGCAGATTGAACTGCGGGGAGATGTCGAGGGGCTTGGTGAACGCGAAGCGCATAAGGAGCCGGTTGGCGGTAATCGGCGTCAGGACGCCGAGCATGACCGTCTTGAACGCGCGGCTGAACACCTGGCTGGTCATGCCCGGGCCACAGTTCTTCGTCACGAGGTGCATCGGTTCCATGTTCTGAATGTCGACGTTGCCGCTCTCGTCGATGACCGGGGTCATCATGGTCAGGTCGGTATCCCGACGGCAGCCGCGCAACGTGATGTTGGCTTCGGGGAGGGTCTGGGCGCCGTGCACCCGGATGAAGTGGGCGGTGTCGACCGCGTTCTCGCCGGTCTCCTGGATGTGCGATCGGACTTCCCACTCGTACCGATCCAGCTCGCTCCAGTTGGGGTCGGTCAGCTCCGGAACGTCGTCGAAGTCGAACAGCGGGGACAGCCGTCTCGGGTGGTGCCAGGCCCAGATCATGCGGTTGCGCTCCTGTACTGGATAGCTGTACAGGCACTGCCCCTCACGCACGCGTAGGGGCATCGTGCGCGCGTACGGAACGTTCACGCAGTTGCCATGGCCGTCGAATTCCCAACCGTGGAAAGGGCAGGCGATGACGTTGCCGCTGACCTGGCCACCGTGGCCGAGATGGGCGCCGAGATGAGGACAGAATGCCTCGACAACATGTGCCTTCCCATCCTCGGTACGGAACACGACGAGCTGCTCGTCGAAGAAATGCAGCGGCCGGACGTCGCCGACGGCCAGTTCGTCGCTGTAGACCAGGGCAAACCACCCGAGCGGGATGGGCAGGTTCAGGCGCCGCTCCGTAGTGCTCTGTTCCGCCATGTCTGCGTCCTCCACTGCGTATCGTCCGCCTGCTGCGCTCCACTATCCGATGGAGGGAACCGGCGGGTCGGTGCGATGGAGGATGGACTCCATGCGCGCCTCGATCTGCGACTCCGCGGTCGGGTTCAGGGGCAGGATCCAGAACCGGCCGTCGCGGATGCCCTCGAGGGCGGTGCCGGCCACCTCGTCGGGGTGCGTGGTCTTCAGTTCCATGCCGAAGGCTTCCATCATCCTGCGCAGGTCGTCGGAGGAGCGGATACCGGTGTCGGGCGCATCGGCGGGCTTCTCGAAACGCTCTGGACGTACCCGGTCGGAGTCGAAGATGCCCGTGTCGACGACGTACGGCCCCGGAAACAGGGCATGCACGCGCACGGGGCTCTGCTGGGCGATCGTCTGATGGAACAGCGCTTCGGCGACCACCTGCACCGCCGCCTTGCTGGCGGAGTAGACGGGTTGGTCGGGGTAGACCAGGAAGGCGCCGTTGGCCGAACCGGTAATGACGAAGTGCGCTTCGCTGTCCTGGTCCACCAAGCGGGGCATGAAGGCGTTGATGGTGTGCACCACGCCCCAGAAGTTCACCTCGAAACACCACTTCCAGTCGTTCTCGGCGTAGCCCCACAGGGGACCCGCCTCGCCGGCGGCGATACCGGCGTTGGCGAAGACGAGGTGCGCGCCGCCGAGTTCGTCGAAGGCGAAGGCGGCCAGATCGTGGAGGCTCGATGGATCGGTGACGTCGCACCTCCGGGTGTCTGCAGACGCACCGCTCGCCCGCAACGCGTCCCGTGTCTCCGCAAGCGCCGCCTTGTCGATGTCCGCGATGAGCACCCGCGCGCCCGCATCGGAGAGGGCGAAGGCCAGGGATCGCCCGACCCCGCTCGCGCCCCCGGTGATGACGGCCAGCTTGTCGGTGAAATCCTGCATGTCGGCCTGCTCCGGACTACCCGTGCCGGGCCGGCGGACCGCCCAGTTCGCCGAGATAGCGCGAGCCGCCCAGGGTGTCGGCGAACGGCCAGAAGCCCTCGGGATCCAGCGCGCCGGCCAGGGTGATCTCGCGAGCGAGGAACTCCGGCCACCAGAGCCGGGCCGTCACCGGCCCCTGGATGGGCAGGGCCGAGGCGAGCGGATCCCAGGGGCTGTCCCGCAGCGTCAACTCGCCTTGCAGGACGAGCTGGAAGGCGGTGCGGTACTTCGCGTACACGCGCACCACGCGGGGCGGGTAGTCGTATTCGTTCGGCTGCATGGTCACGGACCGCGCGCACTTGATCCACCACTCGTTCACTTCGGTGACCTCGCCCGGCTCGCCCTCGCCGGCCACGGTTCCCCGGTACTCGAAGAAGGTATGGCCCTTGTGCGTGACGGCGGCCTCGACCAGGTTGCCCAGCCGGAAGTAGCGGACGTCGGCGAGGAACTTGGGTTGTCCCCACAGCTCGCGGCTGATGAAGACGGCCTGCTCCTGGTCGATCGCGTAGGCGAGCGAATACTCGCCCTCGATACCGTCGTAGGCGGCGGTCACGTTGGTCACCAGGCCCAGCTCCGGCTCGGCGCCGACGGGGAAGTGGTAGATCGTGAGGCGGACCTCGGCGTCGTTTGCCGGAACGATGCCGGGAGGCAGGAGGGCCGCGATGCACTCGGGATCGGTCGGGTAGGCCATCTTCAGCATCGGCCAGTTGAAGCTGTCGCCCGGGGTGCCTTGTGGAGCGCCGTCGGTCATTTCATCCTCGCTGGGTCGTCGCCACCCTCGGTGTGCGTGAACTGCAGGCCCGGTCGGAGGGCGACGTTGGGCGCTGGGTGGAATAGAGTACAGGAATCCGTTCCATTTGGAACGGGAAAATAGAACAACTTTGGCTCTATTATTCCAGTTGTGAGAGATCAGGCCAAGCCATCCCGGCAAGAGCATGCGTTCGGCGACCACTCGCCGCACCATCCTCCGTTCTGCGTTAGCTCGTGATGGGACCGAGGGCGTCGAGACCACGACAATCGTTCGTTCGCAAGCTGCGCACGCACCCGGCCCTGCGTGCGTCGTAGGCGTACAACCACCGCCAGCTCTGAGGGAGCGGCGCAGCTGGGTTCTGGGGCCTGCAGAAGGGCCGCTGCCGCGTACACGCGGCCGAACTTCGAGCGCGCCATGGTCATTGGCTGGCGCGACGGTCACGTCGTCCCCAAGGGGCCGGAGGTCGCCTGCCTGCGTCAATGGCTCCTGAGCAGGTACTTCTGCACCTTCCCGGACGCGTTACGCGGCAGCTCGTCCACCCACACCAACCGCCGCGGTACCTTGTAGTTGGCCAGGCGCGCCGTGGCCCAGGCGAGGACATCGTCTGCCGCGGGAGCGCTCCCCGGTGCCCGCACTGCGAATGCGTGTCCCACTTCGCCGAACCGGCTATCCGGGGCGCCGACGACGGCGACCTCGGCGATGTCTGGGTGATCCAGGAGCCGGTTCTCGATCTCCGCCGGATAGCAGTTGAACCCGCCGCAGATGTAAAGGTCCTTCAGGCGATCGACGATCCGGAGGTAGCCGCGGTCGTCGAGCACGCCCACATCACCCGTGCGGAGCCAGCCGTCCCGGGTGATGGCAGCGGCGGTACCGTCGGGATCGTCGAGATAGCCGCGCATCACGTTGAAGCCGCGCACGCGGACCTCGCCCGCCGCTCCGGCCGGCAGCGGGCGCCCCAAGGCGTCGGCGATGCGTATCTCGACGCCGTCCATGGCGCGACCGCAGGTGTTGGCGATGGTGTCGAGGTCGTCGCCGGCGCGACAAAGCGAGACCACGCCGGAGGATTCCGTGAGGCCGTAGGCGGTGTAGATCGCGTCGAACCCCAGGCGTTCCTTCATCTCCTTGACCAACTGCACCGGTACCGAAGCTGCCCCGGTCACCGCGCAGCGTAGCGAGCGCAGATCCGCCTTGCGCGTCGCAGGGTGCGCGAGCAGCGACTGGAACAGGATGGGCGGGCCCGGCAGCATGCTGATGGCGTACTTCTCGATGTAGCGGAGCACCTGCTGCACGTCGAATGTGGCCAGCGGATAGATGGTCGTGCCGCGCAACAGCGCTGCGAGCCAGCCCGCCTTGTATCCGAACGCGTGAGAGAACGGGTTGACGATCAGGTAGCGATCCCGCTCAGACAGGCCGACCGCCTCCGACCACGCCTCGAACACGGCGACGTTCTGGCCGTGCGTGGTCATCGCCCCCTTGGGCGCGCCGGTCGTGCCCGATGTGTACAGGATGTCGGAGATGTCCTCCGGCATCACCGCTTCTACTCGCCGCTGCAATGCGGCATCCGGGATGGCATCGCCGAGCCGTTCGAAGGCTCCGAGCGGCAGCGGTGCGCGCTCGCGGCCGCGCAGGCTGACAACGTACTCGAGCTCCGGGCAGGGTTGCCGGCGGAGCACTGCCGTGTAGTCCAGACCGAGGAAGTCACCGATGCAGAAGGCCAGTCGGACGCTTGCGCGCCTTATGATGTCACCGGCTTCAGGGCCCTTGAGGCGCGTGTTCACGGGTACGAGGATGCAACCCACCTGCTGCCCGGCGAGCGCCACCGCGACCCATTCCGCGATGTTCGGCGCCCAGACCGCGAACCGGTCGCCGGGCGCGAGCCCGGCGGCCAGAAACGCCCGGGACAGCCGGTCGACCCACAGCTTCAGCTCGGCAAACGTGACGCGCCGCGTCCCATCGACGATGGCGGCTTGCCGTGCGAAGGAAGCTGCGGCCTGATGCAGCGCCTGCGGAATCGTGCCACCGAGATCGTGCGTCATGGCCCGCTCACCGGAACATCGAGCGGTGTCGCGCCCCTGCCGCGGTGGTGTGAGCCTGCGTTGCGGCTACTCTTGACATAGCGGGGCAACGAGACGCCAGTGTCCCATCGGTCGGTCATGGCCGGCGCCGGTGGCTCTCCGTACAGGGGGGTTGACAGCTACTATATAGCACAGTATAGGAACACAGGAGCATTCGGAGGGATACGACGCCGGCGGTCGCTATGGCTGGGCCGATCAGACCATCCCTCATCACGGATTGCGTATTTGGCCTTCGCGGTCCGGTTCTCCGGCGGTCGACAACGCACTCGCGGTCGAACGTCCTGAATCCGACCGGATCGTGGCGTGGAGGAAGCCCCATGACATGCACGACGCACTCTCGCCGGCCCCGACTGGCGGTGTTCATTGGAGTTTGCGCGACCATGGCGCTCACTCCGGTACTGGCCGAGGACGACACGAGCGTGCCCGAGGAGGTCATCGTAACGGCGCAACGCACGGCGGAGGGCATTCAGGATGTGCCGATTGCCGTGACCGCCCTCACGGGCGATATGCTCGAGGACAGACAGGTGATTGGTCCGTCCGACCTGCAGATGAATGCACCGAGCGTCAGCTTCACCGCGACGAACTTCGGCAACTCGAGCTTTAGCATCCGGGGCATTGGGCGGCTGGTGATCTCGACTACCGGAGAGGCGGGGGTCTCCACCCATATCAACCAGATCCCGGTCGCCACCAACCTCAACGCCATCGAGTTCTTCGACATGGAACGCGTCGAGATCCTGCGTGGTCCGCAGGGCACTCTGTACGGTCGCAACGCCACGGGTGGCACCATCAACTTCGTCACGGCCATGCCGGATTTCGACGAACTCGACGGGTTCCTGGACGTGGAGGTGGGCGACTACGGTCACCAGCGCGTGAAGGGTGCCCTCAATGTCCCGCTCGGAGACAACGCCGGACTGCGCGTGGCGGGCTTCACGCTCGAACGTGACGGTTACATCGACAATCTGGCGCACGGGCAGGTGGGCGCGACCGGCAACACGCTGCAGGGCATCGACGGCGACATCGACGGGCGCGACATCCTCGCGTGGCGGACGACGTTCGCCTGGAATGTCAGCGATCGCGCCAACCTGTGGGTGCAATACCATCGCTTCGAGGAGGACGACGACCGCGCCCGTTTCACCAATCAGGTCTGCGTGCGCAACCGACTGCCCACAACCGGGTGCGTGCCGGATGCCTTCGGCTTCGAGAGTCCGCATCTCGGCTCGTCGACGAGCGGCATCTTCGGCGGCGCCGCCGGCGCGTTGCCGCCCGGGGTGGACGGTTCGGACCCCGCACTGTACGCGTTTGCGCGGCCGCACATGGACAGCTTCCGCGAGGTGCATACGGACTTCGATCCGCGATACGTCGATGTGGAGGATCTCTGGACCGCCGGCTTCACCTACGAGTTCGACGCCTTGCAGCTGAGTCTGCTCGGTGCGCATCAGACGCGCGATTTCTTTTCGCGACAGGACTACGCGATGGACGTCGGCCCCACCCTGGGTTCCACGCCTTTCAATCCGGCCGGCCTCTGGCCGGTCTCCGAACCGGCAGGCACTTCGGCCGGCGCGGACTGGAGGTCCGGGCCGTGCAGCCTCCCCGGCGGTACCGCGGGCGTGTTCGGCGGCTGCGTTCTGCCGGTGGACCAGACGCGGGTGTTCGCCTACGACCAGACGGATACCGAATCCGAATTCTGGACCGTGGAGGCTCGCGTTCAGTCCACCCTGGACGGGCCGTTCGACTTCCAGCTCGGTGCAAGCGCCTACGACGTGAGTAGCCATGGGAGCTACATCGTGCTCGCCAACACGCTGGACATGGTGTCGCTCTTCGGCTCTCCGGCACTCGGCGCGCCGCCGCTGTATCCCGGCTTCTTCAGCAACACCACCGAGCCGGGCGGCGGCACGCTGCAGGATGGCCGGGCAGTCTTCGGGGAGGCTTACTTCAAAGCCACCGAGCGCGTGAAGGTCACGGCCGGACTGCGCTACAACGAGGACCACAAGGACGTCAACGACACCAGTGTTCTGTTCAACTCCGCCAATGCGAACGCGGCGCTCGGTGGTCTGTTCGGGCCGGATCCGGTCTGGATACGCTCCGGCCTCTTCGGGGAAATGGTCGCAGTGGCGACGGGGCAGGCCGCGGGACTCAGCGAAGGGTCGAATCGGATACTGGAGTTCTGGGACGCCGCCGGCGTGTACCAGGAACACTCGCCGCTGGCGCTCGGCGGCCTGATCGCGCTCGGGGCTGCGCAGCAGATCGGTGCCGCCGTGCGGGCGGGGCAACTCCCCCCGCAGTTCGTTCCCGGGGCGGTGGCGGCGCTCCCCCTCCCGCCGCTGCTGCAGGGCACCGTGCTTGCACTCCTGGGCCAGGACGCCGCGGCCATTGCCCGGGATCCCGGCCTGGCCGCGGTCGCAGGGGCGTGGCAGGCGATCGCCGGCGCGGTACCGCCAGTCCCCGGCTTCGGCGAGACGCGTTTCGTCACCGGCAGCCCGGGCGACGCCGACTGGTCCGAGTTGACCGGACGGCTCGGCATCGACTGGCAGGTCAACGATCGCAGCATGCTGTACGGCTTCTACAGCAGGGGCTACAAGCCGGGTGGCTTCAATCCGGCCATACCGCCGGCGTTCCAGTCGGTGTCGGCGTTCACCTTCGGTTCGGAGAAGGTCGACGCCATCGAACTGGGCTCCAAGAACAGCTTCCAGGACGGCCGGCTCCTGCTCAACGGAGCGCTCTTCCTCTATCGGTACTCGGGTCTGCAGGTGACGCGGATCGCCAACAACAGCTCCCTCAACGACAACATCGATGCGGACATCATGGGGCTGGAAATCGAGGGCCAGTGGCGGCCGGAGGCGCTGCCACGCCTGGCGGTCGACTTCTCGTATAGCTGGCTCGACACCTCCGTGGACGGGTCGGAGTCGGTGGATCCGATCAACAGAACGGCCGGCAACCCGGGGTACATCCTGTTGAAGAACGTCGATCCGGGTTCGCTGACGGGCGTGACCTACGTGGCGCGGGAGTCGCAGATCACCCAGCCGGTTGTCGACGGCGCACTGGCATCCGCGGCCGCGCTGGACGTGCGTAACGGCAGGACCCTGCAGAGCGTCTCCTACGATCCGAACGCGGCTGGCGTGGCGATTCCGGCGTACTTCTCCCGGGCGTTCCTGGCAGGTGCGGGGGTGGAGACCCTGAACGGCTTGCCGGTCAGCCTGGACGGCAACCAGTTGCCGAACTCCCCGGAGCACACGCTGAGGATGGGGCTGGGATACACTTGGGACGTTGCGGCCATGGCCGGCTCCGTGACCGCGCGTTGGGACTACTATTGGCAGGGCGAGTCCTACGCGCGCGAGTTCAATACACGAGGCGACGAGATAGACGGTTGGGACCAGCACAATGCGACGCTCATCTACGAGAGTTGGAACGGACGCTGGACGGTAAAGGCATGGATTCGCAACGTCGCTGACGACGACAACGTCACAGGAAAGTACCTGACCTCGGACACTTCCGGCTTCTTCAGGAACTACTTCCTGACGGAGCCCAGACTGTTCGGCGCTTCGCTGCGTTTCTCCTTCTAGAACCGCAAGCCGATGCGGTGACAGACGGCCGCCGGGTTGACCGTCCACTCCCGGTAGCATGGCCGGTTCCACCTGCTCATCGAAGGCGTGGACGACGCTTCCGGCCCCGCGGCCACGGGCCCTTCGCCTTGCGTCGGCGAGAACCCGGAGGGGCAGGGCGTCGTCATGGGAGCGTCGACGGTACACCAGCTACGCCTACGGCCGTTGGGGCGGAGAGGGCGTCTCACACGGGCCGCCGGTGAACAGGCGAGCGATGCGATCAGGGGGTGCCAGCAACGCCTGATCACTGCGTCCCTTGCAACTCGCCTTCAGAGCCCGCTTTGGAGGGCCCAGTCGAAGGAATCGAACGCAACCGAACCAGGTATTGGGCGGCGCGCCGGGTTCGGAACGCCGCATGGTCCCGCACGGTGTAGAGGGCGACGCGCTGTGGGTCGTTCATGTGCGTTTGGCATCCCGCAAGATCCTTGGCCTGGCAGCAGTACCCACCGGTCGCTCAGTGATGGTGTCTGCCTTCGTCGATGGTCCGCAACCGCCGCGGGCTATCGGCTCGACCATGCGCAACTGTACAGGGAACGACCCCACAACGGCGGTACGATCGACCTCAACGCTCGTCCTCCGCGCGCTGCTTCAACGCCCGACCCGCTTCCGCGAAGCCATGGTGCATGGCGCGGCCAAACAAAAGGACCACGAGCGGCGCCAGCGGTCCCGCGAGCGTGTCGCTGTTCAGATAGATACACCTTGTCTCACTCCGCTTCTCCAGTCGCTGCTCACGTAGCGCACGGAGCAGAAACCCGTTCCCGACTGTCGTGCTCCAGAACAGACGCGCCGGCGGCTCGATCACATCGAACACCTGCGTCTGCCTTCGGTCCCGGCGGCCCAGCCTGACGTCCAGGTGGATCGGGGAGCCGACCCGAACGTTCGTCTTCCGGTACGTCCGCAGGAAAGGGTTCCACTCGCCGTATCGGTCGACGTCCACGAGGATCGTCCAGACCGTGTCGATCGGGGCATTGATCGAGACCGGTTCCGAAGCGATGACGGTTCTGAACATGGGAGGCGGCCCTCGCAGTCTCCGATCCGCCGCGTGTCCACGTCGAGCATAGCACCCGCAGTCGGAAGGCTTCGACATAACTGATCAGAGTCTTGGGAGCCGTCTCCCATCAGCGAGGCCGAACACCTGCGAGCAGACGACCATGCTCCTCCATGACACTTGTCGTAGGCGGGGGCGGACCGAATACTGCTTGCCGCGGGCCCGCGGTGCGGGCTCGCCGGCACCGGACGCGGCCGGCAGCTGCCAATAGTGTTTCGTCAAACTTTAATATTAGGGTATATGGATTTGAGCTTGCAGCGCGCGTCGTCGACTTTCATATGCCAGTCGACACCGCGTTGGTTGTTGTTGATGTCGCTCGACCACGCCGCGATTTCGTTGCGCAGGGTGTCGATGTCGCCGATGCGACGGTCCTTGAGGCATTGCCGCGTCATGCAGCTCAACTCGCACTCGGCAACGTTCAGCCAACTGCCGTGTTTCGGCGTGTGACAGAACTCGATGCGGCGCACCAGGTCGCGCGCCCGTGCCGGCTCGAAGACCTCGTAGAAGGCGCCTTTGGTGTGCGTGTTGAGGTTGTCGGACACCAGCGTGATCCGCTCGCGATCGGCGTAGCGACCCTCCAACAACTCCGCCACCGCGTGCGCCCAGTCGGCCTTCGTGCGCCGCGCGCGCGCCGTCGCCCGGCGCCATCCCGCCAGCGGCTCGCAGAACAGGAAGATCGACGCCGTGCCGGCGCGCTCGTATTCGTAATCGACGCGTCGCGGGCGGTCCGCGGTAGCCGCGATCGGACAGCGCGTCTCGCGCGTCAGTTGCACCGGCTGCTCATCCATGCACAGCAGCACCGGACAAGCGGCGTCGTAGGCCCTCGCGTAGGCGTCCAGCACCTGTTCCATGTGCGCCGCGAACTCGGCGTCGGCCTCCGGCGGAATCACCCAGTACGCGACCTTGCGCCCGCTGACGCCGTTTTTTTTAACGTCCGCCGAACCGTCTCGTGACTCACCGACTCGACGATCTCCAACTCCACGGCGCGCCGCGCCAACAGCCGCAGCGACCAGTGCGCGTAGCCCGGCGGCGGCGCGCCCAGGCGCAGCGCGATCACCTGCGCCTCCTGCTTCCCATCGAGCAGCTTCGGCACCGGCGGCGCCGCCGCCCGCTTGCGCTCCAGCGCGGCCGCGAATCCTTCCAGCACGAAGCGTTGCCGTATGTTCTCCACCGTCTTCGTGCGGCAGCCATAGGCCTCCGCGATGCGCCGGTCCGTCCACTTCGGTCCGTCCGCGTCCGCCTGCAACAGAATCTGTGCGCGCCGCACCTTCTCGTGACCGCCGCGCAACTTCCGCACCGTCTCGCGGCACGTCTCTCGCTCCTCCTCCGTGAGACGAACGATGTATTTCTTCATGGGAACTCTCCACCCACGGCTAATTTGTTCTCCGGTTGGTTGACGATATTCGCAGGGTGTTGCGAGTCATGCGGAGGTAGTCGAAGACGCGGCGGGGATTGCGGTTGAGGCGGCGCATGGCGGCGGCGACGCAGTCGTCGGTGTGGGAACGGATGACGCCGATGGCGAAGCGTCGCAGGCGGGTGGTATTTTCGGGGCCGTGGCCGGTTCGGATGCGCAGGCGGTCCTCGTCGAAGGCGTTGTCGAGGATGTTGTGGACGGACTCGACCTTCCAGTGGCCGCGGTTGAGTTGGAGCAGGCGCCGGGCGTCGGCGGTGTCGGGGCCGTGGCTGGTGATGCCGAGGGCGTATTCGACCGAGTGCTTGCGGGACTTCTTGACGACGGCGGTGCGCTCGACGAGGAAGGCCTGTCCGACGTGGGGGAAGGTCAGGTGGCCGTTGAGGCGGGCGGTGGTCCAGATGGCGCGGCTTTCGAGGCGCCCGTGCTCAAGGGAGAAGGGCTCGCGGAAGTCGGGCTCGCCGCGCCGTGCGAAGAGCAGCCGGAGGTCGTCGAGCAGGGTCGGCTGGTTGCCCTTGGCGGTGAATACGAAGTGGGCGCCGCGGTCGTGGAGGAAGTCGGCGAGCTTGCGCTGGGTGAGCAGGGCGTCGGCGGTGAAGGTCTTGCCGGCGAAGTCGAGTTCGAGGCCTTCGAGCATGGGGACGACGGTTCCGATTTCGTTGGTGCGCTGGGTCTCGTCGTCGGCGCCGAGCGGCAGGCGGTCGACTTTTTTTGGGTGAGGGTGACGCGTCGCGCTGGCCGACGGCGCCGAGGATGTGGACCTGGCACTGGTTCTCGCCGATCTTGCCGGTGGCGGGCTTGGCATCGCCGTTGGCGGCGCGGGCCTCCGCCTGCGGCGCGCGGGCGTCAGTATAGATGGCGTTGCGCATGGTCTTGCCGTCGATGGCGATGGCGTCGTCGGCGTTGCCGCGGGCGGCGTCGAAGCGCCGCAGGGCGCGGTCGAGCTGGTCGGGGTCGACGCGTACCAGAACGTCGCGGATGACGTATTCGCTGGGCACCTCGTAGCGGCCGCCGCGGTGCCGGCAACGGAACCGCTCGCGGGCGCCGCACTTCAGCGCCGGCGCCGAGAAGCCGATCAGCGCCACCCACCGGTCGCGCCAGCGCGCGGCGTACCACAGCGTTTCGCCGATCTTCGGCGGCGCCCCCAGGTAGTGGTGCGCCGCCATCAGCTCCCGATAGCGCCCTTCCGCCGCCGCCGTCACCGGCTCCACGGCAACCTCGCCCAACTCCACTCCACCCCCGGTTCCGCATCAAACTACGGGCGTTTCTACACCGGTTCGGCGGTTCGGCGCGGATGTTCAACATTCCACCTAACCCGTTCTTTCCGCTCGCCTTCCCCGGGTGGACCAATTCGCCCTGACCAATTCGCCCTGACCGGTTGCGGGACATCGTGCTGTAGGTCACAATGTTCGGCAAAGCCTGTGCCGCGCCTGTCACAGGGGAGCGCAAGTGTTTGGAGTTGCCCGTTGGAATGTCAAATCGCCGCACCATTTCGCTCAAGGTGGTGGCGCCAGACGAGGTCGGGAACCGGGGTAACCCGGTCAGTGGTGATCGACCGGCTGCCGATCAGGGGCACGTCATGTTCGCTTCCATCGGCCCCGCCGGAAGGTCGTCCCGCGTACCATTGGTGACGCCCGCTGGAAGGTAGCTGCTCGCTGTCGGAAGGGGAGATGATGACAGACGGACGCCTTGCGACGATGTCAGCGGTTACTCATCGCTACGGTGACGTCGTCGCCCTCGACGGACTGGACCTGGAGATTCGGGCCGGCGAAGTGCTGGCGGTCCTCGGGCCGAACGGCGCCGGGAAGACCACTGCGATCGGTCTGCTGCTCGGGACTCTGCGTGCGCAGGAGGGCACCGTGCGGGTGTTCGGGCACGAACCAGGGGCCGATGCGGTCCGCATGCGCCGCGGTGCAATGCTGCAGGTCTCGGGCGTTCCGGACACGCTGACTGTCGCCGAGAACCTGGAGTTGTTCTCCAGCTACTACCCCGCACCACTACCTGTCTCCAGACTGCTGACGATGGCCGGTCTGCAGGAACTGCGCGGCCGGCGCTACGGCCGGCTCTCCGGGGGCCAGAAACAGCGAGTGATGTTTGCGCTGGCGCTTGCCGGCGATCCGGAGCTGGTCTTTCTCGACGAGCCGACGAGCGGGCTCGACGTCGAGGCGCGCCGGAGTCTGTGGACCGAGATCCGCGGCCTCAAGGCAGCCGGTCGCACGGCCGTGCTCACCACCCACTACTTGGAGGAAGCGGACGCGCTCGCAGATCGGATCGCCGTGATCCACCAGGGGCGGGTCGTCGCCGAAGGCACATCGGCGACGATCAAATCACGTGTCGCAGACCGGTGCGTCCGCTGCATCACCTCCCTGAACCGCGACGAGGTCGCTGCGCTGCCCGGCGTTGCCCAGGTGGAGGCCAACGGCCAGCACCTGGAGATTCTGACCGGGGTGCCCGAGGAACTGCTGCGGACGCTGCTCGCCGTGGATCCCGACCTGCGCGACGTGCAAGTGACGGGAGCCGGGCTCGAGGACGCGTTCCTCAAGCTTGTCGGCGACGGCGAACGGGAGGAGTCGGCGTGAAGGGGGTGACGGAAGCGATGAGCGCC
Source organism: Candidatus Azotimanducaceae bacterium (assembly GCA_965248075.1). Classification (GTDB taxonomy): domain Bacteria; phylum Pseudomonadota; class Gammaproteobacteria; order Pseudomonadales; family Azotimanducaceae; genus VXNE01. The sequence goes on from CBDFIL010000003.1 coordinate 1,378,615, forward strand.
GGCGCACTCCGTCTCCGACCCGCCCGCCGCGCGCCCATCTATGTGCTGGAGGCGCGAGCCCAATTCCTCTCCTCGGCCCGAACGCCGGCGTTCACCATCCCGACACTGGTGTTTCCGCTCATGTTCTACGTCTTCTTCGGCGTGGTGATGAGCTTCTCGCCGGGTGCGCCAACCTACCTGCTGGCTACTTACTGCGTGTTCGGGCTCATGGGACCATCCCTGTTCGGGTTCGGGGTCGGATTCGCAAACGAACGCGACAGCGGCGCACTCCTGTTGAAGCAGACCACGCCGATGCCGGTGACCGCCTATCTGCTGGCGCGGGTGGCGGCGGCACTCGTCTTCGGCATGGCCATCGTGGTCGGCCTGTTCCTGGTTGCGGCGTACGCCGCGGACGTAACACTGTACCGCTGGCAGTGGTTTGCGCTGGCCGGCATCGCGCTCTCGAGCGTGATCCCGTTCTGCGCCCTCGGCTTGGCGATCGGCGCGTGGGTGAAGGCACAATCCGCCATCGCCATCGTGAATCTCGTCTTCCTGCCGATGGCGTTCCTCTCCGGTCTGTGGATTCCGATCGCGATGTTGCCGTCATTCGTCAAGGACTTGGCAGTCGTCTTTCCCGCCTACCATCAGGCACAGCTCGCGCTGAGGGTGATGAACATGGACGAGGGCGGGTCTGTCGGGGTCCATGTGCTGATCATTGGCATCTCCACGATGGTATTTCTTGTCATCGCTGCAGCCGGGTTCCGCCGCGTCAGCCCGCGCTGAGGAGTGGCGATGACCGAAGCGGAGCGAACTGTCGCACGCACCCTGGCGTATCTGGCGGCGATGTTCGCCGTGTTCGTGAGCCTGCTGGCGGCGCTTCCCGAGCCGGCGCCCCCGGCATTCGTCCAGGCCGCGGACGACGCAACACCGGAGTTCACCTTTGCCATCGTCGGCGCAAAGGTCTTCGACGGCGAGGTCTTCCTGCCGCAACAGGACGTGTGGGTGGAGAACGGCCGCGTCCGTGGCGTCGGCCGGGAGCTCGACCTGCCGGCAGATCTTCCTCGCGTCGATGGAAACGGGCGGACCCTCGTGCCAGGGCTCATCGACGGTCATGTGCACACGTTCGGCAGCACACTGAACGATGCGGTGCGCTTCGGGGTGACTACCGTGCTCGATCAGTTCACCGACCCGCGGCTCGTGGCTTCGAAGCGGGCGGCTCGCGACGCCGTGGCTCCCGGGAACGAGGCCGACCTGTTCTCCGCCGGGATGCTGGCTACCGCAGCCAGCGGACACGGCACGCAGTACGGGATTCCGGTGGAATCCCTGGATGGCCCGGACGATGCCCCCGCCTGGGTGCGCGCGCGCAAGGCGGAAGGCTCGGACTGGATCAAGATCATCCACGAGGACGGCAGCACCTTCGGCCAGGACATCGCCACGCTCGATCGCGACACGATCGGGGCACTGATCGCGGCCGCCCATGAAGAGGGTCTGCGGGCCGTCGTGCACGTGAGTACGCTGGAGCACGCGCTGGAAGCGGCTGCACTGGGCGCCGACGGGCTCGCGCACGTCTGGCGCGACGCAATCATCGACGACCTCGGGGCCGCCCGCATCGCCGATGCGGGTGTGTTCGTCGTGCCGACGCTGTCGGTCAGCGCTTCCATCGACGGCGATTCGATGGCGTCGGAGCTACTCGAGGCCGCCGGCGACACGCCGCTGTCGGGCATGCAGCGCCAGACAATGGCCAGCCGTTTCTCCGGCGGAAACGCCGGGACGACGTCGAGTGCCGGCGACGTGGCGACAGAGAACGTGCGGCGCCTGCGCGAGGCCGGCGTGCGACTGATTGCCGGCACCGACGCTCCCAACCCGGGTACCGCCTCCGGCCTCTCCATGCACGGGGAGTTGCGGCTCCTGCAGCGCGCCGGCCTGAGCGCGGCCGAGGCGCTCGCCGCGGCTACGTCGGCCGGGGCGGATGCGTTCGGGATCGACGACCGCGGCCGCATCGGCGAGGGCCGGGTCGCTGACCTGATTCTGGTCGACGGCGACCTTGAGACCGACCTGTCGCTCAGCACACACATCGTCGCCGTCTGGAAGGACGGCTACCCGGTAACCCGCAGTCAGGTGAGTCGGGAGGGGCCGCAGACCGCGGCCGTGAGGTCGGCTGCACCCGAGACATTGATCGCCGACTTCGAGAACGGCGTCCGTGCCAATTTCGGCTTCGGCTGGCAGGCGACATCGGACCGGATGCGGGGCGGATCGTCCACGGCCGGGCTGTCCGCCGCGAACGGGGCGTTACGGGTCGAGGGCGAGGTTGCCGCCGGGTTCGCGTTTCCGTGGGCCGGTGCGATCTACTTCCCTGGCGCGCAGCCCATGCAGCCGGTTGACTTCGCAGACCGCGAGACGCTGCGTTTCCGCGCGCGTGGCGACGGGCGCACTTATCTCGTCATGCTGTTTGGTGCCGACGTGAGTGCGTCCGTCCCTTCCAGCATACCGTTCACCGCATCCGCGCAGTGGAGCCAGGTCGAGATGCCGCTCGCACGGTTCCCGACCGCGACACCTGGCCTCATCGGCGGCCTTGCCTTCGTGGCGCAGGCCCCTCCGCTTGGCGGGTTCGCCTTTGAAATTGACGATGTGGAGATCCGGTAGGTGTCCGGAATCCTGGACGCTGCATTGCGCGGGGCGATTCTCGCGGTGCGCCGGCGCACCCTGCCCGTGAGCATGGGCTGGACCCTGTAGCCATAGGTTGTCGCGTAGCGCGTATGGAGGTTCCCGGCAGGCGTAGAACTTTCTTCGCACGTTCCGCGACACTCAAGCCGCGATGGAACAGGTCTCTCGGCAGCGCCCAGCTCGACTCATGAACCTGGACCCCGGGCTCGCAGTCTCAGTTCGCTGAGCGGATAGGACGAATAACCGCTCGAAACGGGATGGTTGCGAAGTACGGTTGATTGACGGGGCGCTCGGGGGAAGTCTTCAGAGGCGTCCGTTGAGCCCGTTGAGGATGTGGCGTATCCAGGTCATGGGGGCACAAGGGGCTTATCCGGCTTTTCGTGGCGCGGTTTGCGTTTTGGCACGACGGACTCGACCGCTCCAATTCCGCCCGCGCCAGCCGTTCCCGCGCCCGCGGATGTCCAGCATTCCACCTAACCCGTTCTTTCCGCTCGCCTTCCCCGGGTGGACCAATTCGCCCTGACTCTCCACCAGCTCCCCCAACGGTGTCCTCCCGTGGCATTCTACCTTCGCGAACATCGCCGTCTTACTCTAATTTTCAGTGATGACGAAACACTAGTGTGCTGGGTCGCAAATAGCTTTGTCTTTGCGGTAGCGCATTTGCGTCGCTGGCAAGGCGCGTCCGACGAGCAGTGGTAGGCCCCACGGGAGGAGGCGCAACGCCGCCAGCGGCGAAAAGGCGCAGCGCAAACGTGAAGGTATTTGTGACCCAGCGCACTAACGACCCTCCAGCGCGTCTTCCACGAAGGCGAGGAAGCTTGGCGGCTCTCCGCCGCCGTGCACCTCCAGCGCGGCGCCGGAGATATAGGCGGCCGCGTCCGACGCCAGGAACAGGCATGCGTGGGCGACGTCCGCCGGAGTGCCCATGCGGCGGCCGGGGAGCTTGCCCTCGATCGCGGCGATGCCGCGGTTGCCGCCGTAGTGCATGGCGGCCGCATCGGCGTCCGTCTTGATCAGTCCGGCGACTATCGCGTTGACGCGAACGTCCGGTCCCCACTCCTGGGCCAGCGAGGCGGTCGCCGAGAGCAGCCCGGCCTTGGCCGCTCCGTAGGCCATGGTTCCGGGGGAGGGCCGCACGCCAGACACGCTTGCGACGTTGACGATCGTGCCATGCGCTTCCCGCAAGGCCGGATATGCCTGCTGGCTAACCAACAAGGGCGCGAGCAGGTTGAGCCGCACGATGGCCTCGGTGAATCGCGGCGACGCCGCCGCCGCGTCGGCCGCGGGGCTGCCGCCGGCGTTGTTGATGACGACGTCCAGTCGCCCGGCGTCATCGAGCAACGTGTCGACGAGGCACCTTACCTGGTCGGGGTCGCGCACGTCCGCCTCGATGAACTCGGCCCTCCCGCCGCCCGGCGCCCCGTTGGCGATGGGCACGGCAGGGGCGTGTCGGGCGCAGACGAATACGCGCGCACGGCTTGCGAGAAACGCCTGCGCGATGCCGCGGCCGATCCCGCGACTGCCGCCCGTGACGAGCACCACCTTGTCGTCGAATCGGAACAACCGCAGTCCCCCCGCACGCGGCAAAGGCGGACATGGTGGCGACAAAACGCGGACAGTGCAACCGTCGCTCGGGCGACGATTACGCGAGCTACCACCTGTGTTCGTGAGCCGGCGGAAGAAGCAGTGTGCAGCCAGCTTTCTCACCGCGGAGCCGGCGTGGACATTGCGTGGTTGCTGTGAAATCATCGAAACGTGTCGGTCACCTGCAGGAGGATCGCGCCATGTCCGAGGCGAGGGAGTCCGGATTGGGTGCGCCTGTGATCGACATCGAGCCGCACCTGCCCCTGATCGCCGAACTCGGTCCGCGCGGACGCGCGGCGCGGGAGGTGGCGCCCGAGGCCATCGAGGCCCTCAAGACATCCCGGTTCATGCGCGCTCTCCTGCCCAGGCCGTGGGGCGGCATCGAGACCACACTGCAGGAGTTCTTTCGCGCCCACCTGCGGATCTCCGAGCAGGACATGAGCACCGGCTGGGTCGCGGGGGTCGTCGCGGTGCATGCGTACCAGCTCGCGTTGATGACCCGCCAAGCCTTGGACGAGGTGTACGCCGAGGGGCCCGACACGTTGATCTCCAGCTCCTACAACCCGGTGGGCGCCAAGGTTTCGGCGGTCGCCGGTGGCTTCAGGCTCAGCGGACGGTGGGGCTGGAGTTCGGGGTCGGAGCACTGCTCCTGGGCGTTGCTGGGCGGCATCGTGCCCGGGGAGGACTACCGTACGTTCCTCGTGCCCCGGACGGACTACCGGATCGAGGACACCTGGTTCGCCTACGGGCTCCAGGCGACGGGGTCCAACGACATCGTCATCGACCCGCCGGCGTTCGTTCCGGAACATCGCACGCACAAACGGCTGGACGGCTTCAACTGCGTGCACTCCCAGGAAAATCCGATGTACGGCATTCCCTGGGCCCAGGTCTTCGTGCGCGTCGTTTCGACACCTGCCATCGGTGCGGCGCGCAGGGCGCTCCGGGTTTTTACCGGCAACGCCGAGGGCAGCAGCACGGACCCGACCAAGCTTCGGGGCGACCCGGACATCGCGCGCCGCGTGGCCGAGACGGTCAACGACATCGATCGGGCGGAGGTCGTGCTTTTCGACAGCCTCGAGCGGATGTTGGAGCGGGCGCAGGCGCACGAGCCGCTGGAACTGTATGACCGCGTCCGCTTTCGCTATCAGGCCGCCATCGTAATCGACGACATGACCCGGGCCGTGGACCGGCTGTTCGAGGTCGCCGGCGGCAGGAGCGTGTTCGACGGAGCGACGATCCAGGACATCTGGCGCGACATCCGAGTGGCACGTGCGCATGTCGCCAACAATCCCACCGCCTTCGCTCGCAACCTGGGCTCCATGGCGCTCGGGGCCGAGAACGGCGACCCGTTCGTGTAGGCGGAGCGATGTCCATGTCGGCGCGTGGCAACCAGCCCGACTCCCCACCCCGTGGCGAGACGATGCGCGTCCGGGATATAGGCCTGCACTTCCATGACCATCACCCGGCAGCGGCGCATGGCGGAGTCCTCGCGTTCGTCCACGGCAGCGGGCCCGGGGCGAGCGGCTACAGCAACTTCAAGCTGAACGTCGGGGCGTTCGTCGAAGCCGGATATCGCGTCGTCGTGCCGGACCTGCCGGGCTTCGGCTACTCGTCCAAGCCCACGGACATCGACTACACCACCGACTACTTCGTCGAGCACCTGATGGGCCTTCTCGACGCCCTCGGCGTCGAGCATTGTGCGCTGATCGGCAATTCGCTCGGCGGTGCGGTCTGCATCCGGGCGGCGCTGGACCACCCGGCGCGCATCGACAAACTCGTTCTCATGGCGCCAGGCGGAATAGAAGAACTGCCGACGTACATGGCCATGCCCGCGATGGCGCGCATGATCGAGAACTTCGTCGGCGGCACACTGGACCGGGAGGGCCTGCACCGTGTGCTGGAGACCCTGGTGTTCGACCCCTGCCACGTGACTGACGAACTGGTCGACGAGCGCTACGCGATCCTGCGGACGCAGCCGCCCGAGGTGCTGAGCCGCATGCGCATACCGAACATGGAGACCGAACTCAGGGACATCCTTTGCCCAGTGCTCGCCTTCTGGGGCGCGGAGGACGAGATGGTGCCGGCGAGCGGCGGGCAGAAGCTTCTCCGCGCCTGCCGACCGAGCCGCCTGGTCGAGGTGGCCGAGTGCGGACACTGGGTGATGGTGGAGCACAGGCGGCTCTTCAACGCGACTTGTCTGGACTATCTGGAGAACGGTTAGGGGAGGCGAGCGACCACACAGAGGCACGGTTCAGGTCCCCGAGGAGGAGGTGAGATGTCAGTAGCTGCGCTGGGTTACGTGCGCCTGGAAACGCGCGATCCGGCCGAGTGGTGCGCATTTGCGGAGCAGGTGCTCGGCTTTGTCGGCGAGACTGCCGCGGACGGGAGCGTGCGCCTGCGCATGGACCGCGCCCCGTTCCGCTACCTGATCGATCCGGGCCGGGTAGATCGGTTCGCCGCCGCCGGCTGGGAGTGCCGCGACGAAGCCACTTTCGGGCAGCTCGTGGAGGCACTCGCCGATGCGGCCGCGCTCGTGCGCAGAGGCGACCGTGACGACGAGCGGCGCCGGGGGGTGGCGGGGGTCGCCTTCGGCGAGGATCCCTCGGGCAACGCCTTCGATCTCTACTACGGCCGGGCCGCTTCCGAGGAGGCGTTCGTCCCTGCGATCCCCGGGCTTGGCTTCGTCACCGATCCCATGGGGCTTGGTCACGTCGTGCTCTCGTCGCCGGAGTTCGACGCCACCGACGCGTTCTACCGGGACGTGCTCGGCTTTGGCCTGAGCGATCGCCTGACCCTGCCTGCGCCGGTGGAGGGCGAGTCAGGCCAACGGCTGCACTTCCTGCACGCGGACAATCCGCGGCATCACAGCCTGGGTCTGTACAACTACCTGACGCCGAGCGGCGTCGCCCATATCATGGCGGAGGTCGATTCGCTGGACAGCGTGGGGCTCTGCCTGGACCGCGCCAGGGCCGCCCAGGCGCCCATCGTCGCTACCCTGGGGCGCCACTGGAACGACGGTTTGGTGTCCTTCTACATGCTGGCGCCGGGAGGTATTCCCATCGAATACGGCTTTGGCGGACGGCAGCACGACTGGAGCGAGTTCGAGCCGACGGAAGGCTCGGTCGCCGACATCTGGGGCCATGAATACGCGTTTCCGCAATGAACAGACTCGGGGCGCAGTGCCATGAATGCCGCTGACAAGCTGTGCTCGATCGAGGAAATCGCCGCTTCGGTCGAGTCCGGCATGACGCTTGGCATCGGTGGTTGGGGTGGGCGCCGCAAGCCGATGGCGGTCGTGCGCGAACTCCTCAACACCGACACGAAGGACCTGACGGTGGTCAGCTACGGCGGGCCTGACGTGGGCATGCTCGCGGCCGGGGGCCGGATCGCCAAACTGGTGTTCGGCTTCGTCTCCATGGACCTCGTGCCGTTGGAGGCACACTTTCGCGTTGCGCGCCAGGCGGGCGCCTTCGAGGTCATGGAACTCGACGAGGGCATGCTGCAGCTTGGCCTGAAGGCTGCGGCGGCGCGGCTGCCGTTCCTGCCTTCGCGGGTGGGACTGGCCTCGGACGTGCTGACCGTCAATCCCGACATCAGGACCGTCACTTCGCCGTACGAGGATGGCGAGACCTTCGTCGCCGTGCCGGCCCTGCCGCTCGACGTGGCCGTCTGCCATGTAAACGAAGCCGACGCGCGCGGCAACTCCCGCATCTCCGGCCCGGATCCATTCTTCGACGAGTGGCTCTGCCGCGCTGCGGAGCGTGCCTTCGTGACGACCGAGGCCCTGGTGGATACCGACGCCTTCGACGACCCCCAGACGGCCCTGCAGATGCCGATCGAGCGATCCCTCGTGCATGGTGTCGCGTTGGCTGCGTACGGAGCCCATCCGACTTCGTGCGCACCGAGATACGGCATGGACGTGGACCACATGCGGACGTACTCGAACGCCGCCCGGAACGGCTGGCGTGGTTACGCGGATCGCTATGTCGCGGGCAAGCGTCTCGACGCCTACCTGGCCGAGGTGGGCGGTCCGTATACGGTGGGCGCGCTGCCGCTGCCCGTGTTCTAACGCCGCGCATCCGAAGGAGGTATGCATGTCAGACACCCCGAAGGAGACGCCATCCGGGGCCAACGCCGCCGCGTGCGCGACGGCGGAGGAGAGCGTGTTCACCCTGGCGGAACTGTGCATCTGCTGCGCGGCGGAGGCGTTCCGCGGCGACGGCGAGGTGCTGGCCACGAGCATCGGCTTGGTGCCCCGCCTGGCGGCCGGGCTGGCCAAGCTGACCTTCGAGCCGGGGCTGATGATCACCGACGGCGAGGCCTACCTGGTGTCGGAGCCGGTTCCCGTCGGCCCGCGGGGGGATTACACGCCGAAGATCGAGGGGTTGATGACGTACGAGCGCGTCTTCGACATCGTCTATCGGGGCCAGCGGCACGCGATGGTCACGCCGGTGCAGATGGACCGGTTCGGCCAGATGAACATCTCTGTGATCGGGGACTACGACAGACCCAAGACCGCGCTGCTCGGCGTGCGTGGCTATCCCGGCAACACCATCAGCAACGCCAACTCGATGTTCGTGCCGAACCACGACCGACGCACTTTCGTCGCTGGCGAGGTCGACATGGTTGGGGGCATCGGTTACAACGCGGCCCGCTGGCCGGGCGGCGAGCAGCCGCGTCATCTGGATCTGCGCCGCATCGTCACGAACCTGGCGGTCATGGACTTCCAGGGTCCCGACCACGCCATCCGCGTCACCCGCCTGCATCCCGGCGTCAGCTTCGACGAAGTGCAGGACAACACGAGCTTCCGGCTGTTGGCCGCGGACGGGCTGACCGCCACCCCGGAGCCTACGGCGGAACAGCTGCGACTCATTCGCGAACGCCTCGACCCCCACGATCTTCGCGCCGGGGCCATCCGCGGCAACCCCGCAGGGACGCGCGTGAGCTAGCCGCGCATGGACGCGCTCGCGACACCCGCGGTGGAGTTGCTGGGGAGCCGCTACCCGATCGTGCAGAGCGCGATGGGATGGGTGTCTACCTCCGAACTGGTCATCGCGACTTCCAGGGCCGGCGCGTTCGGCTTCCTGGCATGCGCCGTGCTGAGTCCCGCGCAGGCCGAGCGCGAGGTGAGACGCGTCCTTGACGGCGTGGACGCCCCTTTCGGCGTCAATTTTCACAGCTTCCAGCCGGGGGCCGATCGCATCGTCGATCTGGTCATGGACCATGGCGTGCGCGCGGTGAGCTACGGGCGCGCCCCGGCGCCCAACCTCATCGACAAGCTGAAGGCGGCCGGCGTACTCTGTGTCCCGACCGTCGGCGCCGCCAGGCACGTCGCCAAGGCCGTCGAACTGGGCGCCGACCTGATCGTCTGCCAGGGCAGCGAGGGCGGGGGCCACACGGGTGTCACCCCGACCTTCCTGCTGCTGGCCCAGGCCCTGGAGGCCGTGTCCGTTCCCGTCATCGCCGCCGGCGGTTTCCGGGACGGTCGGGGCTTGGCTGCGGCGCTGGCCTTCGGTGCGGCGGGCATTGCGATGGGTACGCGGTTCATGATGACTTCGGACAGCCCGACGCCGAGCGCGACCAAGGCGCGGTATCTGGCGGCAGGGACGGACGACACTGTGGTGAGCAGGAAACTCGATGGCCTGCCGCAGCGCATGGTGATCAACGAAACCATTAAGCGGCTCGAGCGGACGGGGCCGCTCGGGATGACCGCGCGGGCGCTGGTCAACGCGTGGAACTTCCGCGCCGAGACCGGGGCGTCGTTCGCCGACTACCTGAGAAGCGGGTGGTCAGCGGCCCGCCACGGCGACCTCGGACTGGCGCAGACCCTGATGGCGGCGAACGCGCCAATGATCATCAAGCGGTCCATGGTCGACGGCCGGCCGGGGGAAGGGGTCCTGCCGAGCGGCCAGGTGGCCGGTCTCATCGACGACCTTCCGACGTGCGAAGAACTCGTGGCACGGGTGGTCGGCGAGGCCCGCACGAGCATCGCCGCCCTGCGCTGACGGCGGTAGCCGCCGGACGCCGCGTCGGGATTCACAGGGGGAGCAACGCAATGCCCTTCGAGGTCCAGGTCCAGAACGGCATCGGCGAGATCGTCTTCGCCCATCCGCCGGTCAACGCCTTTGACTCGTCGATGTGGCTCGAACTGCCGGGCGTCGTGTACGCGCTCGCCCGCAGGCAGGAGGTGCGTTGCCTGTTGATTCGCGCCGAGGGCAGGGGATTCTGCGCGGGCGTGGACATCAAGGAGGTGCAGGCGAACCCGCACGCGATCGTGCAGCTTAACCGGGGGAACTTTCTGAGCTACCAGGCCGTGCATCGCTGCGAAGTGCCGGTCGTTGCGGCGCCGCACGGCTTCGTGCTCGGCGGCGGCATCGGCATCTGTGGAGCGAGCGATGCGATCGTCGCCGCGGACGACGCCTACTTCGCGCTGCCCGAGATCGACCGTGGCGCAATGGGCGGGGCCGCCCACCTGCAGCGCATGCTCCCGCATGCCAGGGTGCGCGCCGCCTTCTTGACCGGCGGGCGGATCACGGCCCAGGAAGCCTGGCGTCTGGGGGGCGTCGAGCGCGTCGTCCCGAGGGCGGAGCATCCCGCGGCCGCGCTGGAGTTCGCCGGCATCGTCGCCTCGAAGAGCCGGGATGCGCTACGCATCGCCAAGCAGGCGCTTAACGGCATTGAGGCCGTGGACGTCGAACATGCGTACCGTTGGGAGCAGGGCTTTACCTTCGAGATGTACCTGCACGAAGATTCACAGGTCGCGCGCGACGCCTTCGTCCAGACCGGCCGTGCGGCGGGATTCGGTGGCGCCAGCAAACAGGATCAGGAGAGCTAAGTCATGTCGGAAGCGTACATTGTCGACGCCTTGCGCACGCCCACGGGCCGGCGCAGGGGAGGGCTTGCCGAGATGCACCCCGCCGATCTCGGCGGGCACGTGCTCCGCACGCTGGTGGAGCGCAACGCCGTGCCCGCGGACGACTACGAGGACGTGCTGTTCGGCTGCGTGGACACCATCGGACCCCTGGCCGGCGACATCGCGCGCACATGCTGGCTTGCCGCCGGCCTGCCGCTGCACGTGCCGGGAGTGACCATCGACCGGCAGTGCGGCTCCTCCCAGCAGGCCGTGCACTTTGCTGCCCAGGCGGTGATGAGCGGCTGCAACGATGTCGTGGTGGCCGGCGGCGTCCAGACGATGACGCAGATCCCGATCTCCGCGGCCATGCTGGCGGGACAGCCGTATGGCTTCAGTGATCCCTTCACTGGCTCGCGCGGCTGGGTGGACCGGTTCGGCGACGGGCTCGTGACGCAGTTCAACTCGGCGGAGATGATCGCCGCGAAGTGGGGGTTGTCGAGGGAGGCCATGGAGCAGTTCGCACTGACCTCGAACGAACGCGCCTGCCACGCCATCGATTCTGGCCGGTTCGAGCGGGAAGTCGTACCGGTGAACGGCCTGACGGCGGACGAGACGCCCCGCCGTGGCACCAGCCTGAAAGCGATGGGGGAACTGCCTCCTCTGCGGGAGGGAGGGCGCATCACGGCGGCGTTGTCCAGCCAGACCTGCGACGCGGCGGCGGCCATGCTGATCTGCTCCGAGGACGCCGTGCGCCGTTACGACTTGCATCCCCGGGCGCGCATTCACCATCTGAGCGTGCTGGCGGACGATCCCATCTGGATGCTGACCGCGCCCATACCCGCCACCGCGCGTGCGCTGGAGAAGGCCGGCATGCGCATGAGCGACATCGATCTTGTAGAGATCAACGAGGCCTTCGCGCCGGTAGTGATGGCATGGCTTGCCGAGACAGGCTACGACCATGCGAGGACCAACGTCAACGGCGGGGCCATTGCACTCGGTCATCCGCTGGGCGCCACTGGCGCCAAGCTCATGACCACCCTGCTGCACGAACTGGAACGCAGCTCCGCACGCTGGGGCCTGCAGACCATGTGCGAGGGTGGTGGGCAGGCTAACGTCACCATCGTCGAACGCCTGTGACGGCGCTGTGGCCATGAACGACTTTTGCGCGGACCGGACCGTCATCGTTACCGGGGCTGGCAATGGGCTCGGCCGGAGCTACGCTCTGGCACTGGCCGCCGCCGGTGCGGCCGTCGTCGTCAACGACATCAACGCGGTGGCGGCCGTAGCCACCTTGGTCAAGATCGAGGAAGCCGGGGGCACGGCCCTGGTCAATACGGACGACATCTGCTCCCACGCCGGGGCGGAACGCATCCTGCGGGCGGCCCTGGATACCTTCGGCAGCCTGCACGCGGTGGTCAACAACGCCGGCATCTGTCGCGACAGCATGTTCGCGACCCTGTCCGAGGAGGATTGGGATGCGGTGGTGGCCGTGCACCTGAAGGGCCACTTCTGCGTCGCGAGCCATGCGGCGCGGTATTGGCGGGCGCAGTCGAAGTTTGGCGCGGCGGTGAGTGGACGTATCGTCAACACCAGTTCGGGGGCCGGGATGCAAGGTTCCGTCGGCCAGTCGAACTACTCGGCCGCCAAAGGCGCGATCCTGAGCCTTACCCTGGTACAAGCCGCGGAACTCGCGCGCTACGGCGTTACCGCGAATGCGCTCGCCCCGCAAGCACGCACGGCCATGACCGAGACCGTCTTTGGCGAGCGGATGCGCGTCCCGGCTGACGGCAGTTTCGATGTCTACGACCCGGACAATGTTGCGCCCTTGGTGGTGTGGCTTGCGAGCGAGGCGTCGGCCGGGGTGACCGGCCTGTGCTTCGGCATTTTCGGTGGCAAGCTGTCCATCGCCGATGGCTGGCGGCCCGGTGCGGAGCACGACAAGGGGGCGCGCTACGAGCCACAGGAGCTTGGGCCGCTGATTGCCGCTCTGCGGGAGTCCGCGCCGGCGCCTGAGCCGGTGTACGGCACCTGAAGTCCATGCCGGATCTGTCGCGGCCGCCGGACTATCCGTCAAGCCACGACCTGCTTGCGGGACGCAACGTCGTTGTGACGGCCGCCGCGGGGACGGGCATCGGTTACGCGGTGGCCAGACGCTGCATCGAGGAAGGCGCGAACGTGCTCATCTCCGACGTCCATGCCGCCCGGCTCAACGAGGCGGCACAGAGACTGCGCGATACGGCCGGCGGGCGCACCTTCGCGCGACCCTGCGACGTGACGGTTCAGGAGGATGTCGACGACCTGTTCGCGGCCGCGGCGGAGGCGTTCGGTACCGTCGACGTGGTCATCAACAACGCCGGACTGGGCGGGACCGCGGACCTTGCGGAAATGACGGACGAGCAGTGGTTTCGGGTGCTCGACGTCACCCTGAACGGCACCTTCCGGATGACGCGGGCTGCCATGCGCGCGATGCGGCCCTCGGGAGGCGCTATCGTGAACAACGCCTCGGTGTTGGGATGGCGCGCCCAGCGCGGTCAGGCCCACTACGCCGCCGCGAAGGCGGGCGTCATGGCCCTCACGCGCTGCGCCGCGCTGGAAGGCGCGGACGCCGGCATTCGGGTCAACGCGGTGGCGCCGAGCCTCGCGATGCATCCGTTTCTCGCCAAGGTAACCAGCGGGACGCTGTTGCGCGAACTCGAGGCCCGGGAAGCGTACGGGCGCGCCGCGGAAGTCTGGGAGGTGGCAAACGTGATGGTGTTTCTCGCCAGCGACTACTCGTCGTACATGACCGGCGAGACCGTGTCGGTATCCAGTCAGCGGGCGTGATGCGATGAGGGAAGTCACGTCGACCAGCATGCCCCGGAGCCGTGGCGTCATCGATCCGCTACGGAGCGCGTGACCGCGCTCCGTATCGCCGCCAAGCCCATCGGCCTTTTGGTCTACCTGGCCACCCCCCGGGCGTCATGGCCAAACCGCAGTGCGCGCTCTCAACACTGCGGTTCCGCGGGGGGTCTTCGGCTTGCCTCACACTCTCCCGGTGCCGTCTGCCCGAGCGCTCCGGTTACGGGACAGCCATCGAGGATTGCCTTAAGATGTCGGGGCCGGCGCGCACCTTGCGGGGCCGTCGCCTCGCGAACGCGCGCAAGGAGGTGACATGGCAACGACGGTGGAATATGGACTGGGTGATTTCACCTTCCCGCGCGGTTGGTTCATGGTGGCGGACTCCGACGAACTCGGGGCTATACCCTTGGCGCTCCGGTTCTTTGATTGCGACCTCGCGCTTTACCGGGGCGGAAGCGGCCAGGTGGTGTTGCTCGACGCCTATTGTCCACATATGGGCACTCACATTGCGCGCAACACTACGTCCTATGTGGTCATCGACGGGCAGATCGAGGGCGACTCCATCCGTTGCCCGTATCACGCCTGGCGGTTCGGCCCCGACGGCAAATGCAACGACATCCCCTACCACGACGGTGCCATACCGGCGTCGGCCCGAATTCGGTCCTGGCCGGTCGCCGAGGCAATGGGTTGCATCTTCGTGTGGCACGATCCGGAGGGTGGGGAGCCGGATTACGATGTCCCCGCGCTCGAGGAGTGGGGCGATCCTGCCTGGGTTCGTTGGAAGATCGACCGCTTGGGGGAACTGCAATGCCACCCCATGGAGATCATCGACAACATCGCCGATGCGGTCCACCTGGGACCGATCCACGGCTCCACGGTGGAGTATTACGAAAACGAGTTTCGCGGTCACGTAGCCATCCAGCGCCAAGGGGGCGGACACAAGACGCTGGCCGAGAGCGGTACACTGCTGCAAACGGACACCTCGTACACTGGCCCCGGCGTCCTGTTGTCCCGTATGGCAGGCCTGTACGACGGCATCATGTTCATCGCCCACACGCCCATCGAGGACGGTTTGGTGAAAGTATGGCACGGCGTGTTGGTCAAATCTGGCAACGTCGTGGCGACCGAGGAGGATGTCGTTACCGCCAGGGGCTATCAGGAAGCCGGCCGGCAGGCGTTCGCTCAGGACTTCGAGGTCTGGGCGACCAAAAGGCCCTGCATCCGCGTGATGCAACTCCGGTCGGACGGTCCCTTCGACAAGGCCCGCGCCTGGTATCGGCAGTTCTATAACCCGCGCTCGGAGGTTGCGGAGCGCCAGGCGCAGGTCGATGGCGTCCACCAAGTCCGGGGCTTCCGACCGGCACGCGCGGGCTGACGTGCACGCACCCGGGGACGACTGCTGGCACTCTGCCGTGGAGCCGGCGTTGCAGGTGGAGGACGCCGAGGCGGTTTCCTGGGACGTGGAAGCCGACTTTGTCGTCGTCGGCTTCGGCGGTGCCGGAGTGGCCGCGGCCCTGCAGGCCCGGGAGGATGGCGTGGACGTCGTCGCACTCGACCGGGGGGAGGGAGGCGGTACCACGGTGGCAAGCGGCGGTGTCTACTATGCCGGCGGGGGTACGCGCGTACAGCGGGAGTTGGGCGAGGAGGACACCCCCGAGGACATGTTTGCCTATCTCCGGGGCGAGACGCAGGGGGTCGTCAGCGACTCGACGCTCAAGCGCTTCTGCAATGGCAGCGCAGGGGACGTCGACTGGCTGCTCCGCCACGGCGTTCCGTTCGGGGGACCGGTGTGGAAGGAGAAGACGTCCTATCCGAATGTCGAGTACTTTCTGTACCACTCGGACAACTCGCTCCTGCCCGCCAGTTCGGAAGTCGCGCGCCCGGCCGCACGGGGACATCGCGGGCGCATGGCGAGGGGCAGGAGCGCGGTGAACCTGGGGGGTTCCATCTACGGGCCGTTGAGGAGCGCGGCGCTCCGGGCCGGCATTCGTCTGGAACGCAAGACGGAGGCGAGGCAGCTCGTCCTGGACGGAAACCGCAGGGCCGTCGGTGTGCGAGCGCTACAACTGCCGGCGGCCACCGACGCATACGCTGAGCACTCCAGCCGGCTCCGTCGCGGCAACAGGCTCGCGCAGCGCTATCCCCCCGTTCTACCCGGCGCCGGGCCCGTGCACTGGCTCGCGAACCGGCACTTCGCTCGTGTTGCCGAGATCGAGCGCACGGCGCGCGTCTGGCGGAGTTTCCGTGCGCGGCGCGGCGTGTGTCTCAGTGCCGGTGGATTCGTCTTCAATCGGCCCATGATGGAGAGTCACTGTCCGCGTTTCGCGGCCGGTATGGCGCTCGGAACGGCAGGCGACGACGGTAGCGGCATCCGCCTCGGGCAGAGCGCCGGGGGGGCCGTGGACCGGATGGACCGAGCCACGGCCTGGAGATTCATCAACCCGCCGGCGGCCTGGTCGCGGGGAGTGATCGTCGACGCGCGCGGGTCCCGCATCGTCAACGAGTCCGCCTACGGCGCGACCATCGGAGACGCCATCGTCGAGCACAGTGCCGGCAAAGCGTGGCTCATCCTGGACTCTCGGTTGGTGCGGGAGGCATGGCGCGAGATCGGTCCCGGCAAGGTGTTGCCGTTCCAGCGACAGCTCGCCGCGCTGAGCATGCTGTTCGGGAAGCGCAAAGCCAGCGGATTGGCGAGCGTCTGCCGGCAATTCGGCTTCGAGGAGGCAACCCTGCGTGCCACGTTGGCGGACTACGGCCGGGCCGCCAGAGGCGCGATGGAAGACCCCTGGCGCAAACCTGTCGAAGACATCCGCGAGCTTCGCCCGCCGTTCCATGTCATGGACATCTCGCTGGATGCCCGACTGATGCCGTGCCCCGTGCTGACGGTGGGCGGGCTGGTGGTCAACGAGGACACCGGTGAGGTGCGGCGGGACGACGGCACGGAGATTTCACGCCTGTACGCAGCTGGACGGACGGCGGTGGGCCTTCCGTCACATCTCTACGTCAGCGGGCTGTCGATCGCGGACTGCGTTTTCTCCGGAAGACGCGCCGGCCGTCACGCCGCGGCCCGTGACCAGGTTTAGGGAAGGTCTGTCTGCTGAGTATTGCTCCCATCCCGGCTGCAGCCGGCGAGCACGGATCTGGACAGCGCAAGACGGGGTGGCCGTACCTCCGCGCTGTCGAGGACGCATTCGGCGCCGGCGCTCGGAATGACGCCAGCTATGGCCGCTGGGGTGACCGACACCTTCCATGAGGTCGGGCACATTCTCGATATGGTCGATGCGGCCAGGCCGAAGCCGAACCGTCCGGCGCACTACAAAAAGCGTGCCGATCTTTCAAACTGACCCACTACCCGGTGAGGGCGTTGATGGACTGCGCCGTGTCCATCAGGTTCGTCTCGCGATAGGTCGCGGTGACGATGATCTCCTCGGTGAACGCCGCCGCGGAGTCCTGCCCTTCCTCCGCGGACGCCAGACCCGAGAATCCAAGAACAAGCGCCGCGGGCGCGGCAAAGCGCATGCTGTGCACGATATTTCCCCTCTCCACTGGAGCCCACACGGGCCAGCCATCCCTTTGTTGCCAGATATATATCAAGAGTTGCCGCGCATTGTCGCAAACGTCGGAAGGGGCGACAGCGGAGGCCCGACGGGACCACCCCGGCAGAGCGACGCCCTTGGCCACGCCATTTGCGGGTCCCCGACACTGCGGGCCCCAGGCACCCTCTTTTTTTCCTCCGGAGCAGGCCCCCTCGCATGGAACAAACGGCGACGGGAGCGTAGCGACCGGCGACGGTTGTTCCATGCGAGGTCGGTGTGGCTGGGCCGCGGGCGGAGCCGTTGCCGAGCGCCAGCGAGGCGGCGGGCCGGCCATGGGGCGCTATAATCCCGCGGATGCGCACGGCCCGTTCACCGGCGCCGGAGGAACAGCATGCGTACCCTGAGACTCAACCCCGACAGCAAGGGTGCGGTCTCGCAGAAAGGCAGACAAACCCTCCTGAAGATCCTGACCGCTGCCCGCGACGTCTTCATCGAGAACGGCTACGGCGAGTTCAACCTCAAGCGGGTGAGCGAGCAGTGCGGGCTGGCGCGAGGGAACGTCACCTACTATTTTCCGAACCGCGACGCGCTGCTGCAGGAACTGCTGCGTGCGGTCATCAGCGGCTACACGTGGGACTTCGACCACATCATGGCGGACACCGAGACCAGCGCCGAGGACAAGTTCGTCGCCATCGTCCGGCTGATCGTCGAGGATCTCGGCACGCAGGAGACGTCCATCTTCTTTCCCGAGCTGTGGGCGCTGGCCAACCGCAGCGATTATGCCGCCCTGGAAATGGAGCGGCTCTACGCGGACGCGCGCAGCTACCTGGTCGACCTCATTGCCGAGATCAACCCGGACCTGGGTCCGGATGCCCGTGAGGCGGTGGCCCTGTTCGTCTCCGCTGCCCTCGAGGGCCAGACGCCGTTCGTCGGACACGGGCGAGCCCATGGCCGGCGCCTGCCGCAGATCGCGAATATCGCCGCCAGCGCGCTACTGCAAACGGTCCGGTCCATCGGGCGAAGCGACGTCGGCAGGCAGCTTACCGCGACTGCGAAGTGACGCGGTAGCCGGCCGCCGAGGCCGCTACGGGGTGCGCGCGGGCGGAAGGCTCACGCTGCCAGCCACCGCAGCGAGTCCGCGAAGATCGCGCCGCCGTGGCGGACGCTGTGGCCGCCTTCTCCGAAGACGAAACGGTACTCGTAGCCCGCGTACTCGAGCGCCGAGGCCATCAGCCGGTTGGCGAGCGCCCAGTTGCCCATGATGACGTTGCCGTCGCGCTCCCCGCTCTGCAGGAACACCCTGAGGGGCTTCCTGGGCGTCGACCTGATGAGATACGGGTAGTTGTGGCCGCCGCGGACGTTGACGAAGGATCCCACGTGGGAGAGGACCCGCCCGAATGCGGACGGGTCGTGCCAGGCCGCGTTGAACGCACAGATGCCGCCGCTCGATATGCCGCAGATCAGGCGCATCGCCGGATCG
Source organism: Candidatus Azotimanducaceae bacterium (assembly GCA_965248075.1). Taxonomy (GTDB): domain Bacteria; phylum Pseudomonadota; class Gammaproteobacteria; order Pseudomonadales; family Azotimanducaceae; genus VXNE01. The sequence goes on from CBDFIL010000003.1 coordinate 1,397,549, forward strand.
TCCGGGAAGCGCACGCCGGCCTCCGACTCCGCGAACGGCAGCAGTTCGTCTACCAGGAACCGGGCGTACGTGGGCGTCACGCTGTCGTATTCCATGCTGCGGTGGATCCGGGCCTCGTCCAGGGTCATCCCCGGACGCCGGCCGGGCATGACGAACACCGCGACCGTCGGCGGCAGCTCGCCCGCGTGGATGAGGGAGTCGAGCACCGCCGTCGCCCGCACCGGACCCGCAGGGTCGAGGTACATCTGCCCGTCCTGGAACACCATCAGGGACGGCGCCGTCGAGGATTCGAGCTGCGCCGGGAGGTAGACCGACACGTCGCGGACCGTCCCCGGGTAGATCCGGGTCGCGTCCCACCCGGGGAACTCGCGCACGGTACCGCGCGGAACGTCGGGCCCCGGGTGCGCCTCGGGACAGGGGTGGTACTGCCGGTCCTCCGGTACGTTCCGCGACTCGAGGAGTTCCATGATGGAGCGTCCGTTTACCTCCGTGTCCAGGCCCCGGTCCACGAACGACTTGTCCAATCCCAGGCGCAGGTAGTTCTCGATGTCCATGGCGGCCACCGGTACGCCGACCGCCGCCAGCGCGCCGAGCACGCGCCGCCTCGTCATCCCGTTCGTCACTTCGCTCTCCCTCTTCCGCAGTGAGATTCTCGCGCCAGCGAGAATCCCAGACGGTGTTCGACTTCCTCCTCGGCGGCGGCCGAACGCAACCGCACAGCCGTTGTGCCTACATCCGGTAACCGACCTCGATCCCGATCTGCCGCGGCCGGTGCCAATAGTAGGTCGCCACGTTCTCGATGTTGCGGATGATCTCTTCGTTGGCCCGGTTCGTCGCCCAGCCAACGCGTCTCAGCCCAGCTCCGGGTGTGCCTCGAACCCGGCAGCAGCTTCGAACGCGCTCCCCATGCGGACCAGCGCGGCCTCGCCGAGGCGGGGTCCGATCAACTGGAAGGCCCGCGGCACGCCTTCGCCGTCGAGACCGATCGGCAGCGTGATGGTCGGGTGGCCGGAGTAGTCGAAAGGCGCCGTGAACTGGATGAACGGCGCCATGCCCTCCTCCGGCACGCGGGTGCCGAAGTCCGTCAAGGGAGGCGGCGTGATCATGCAGGGCGCCGCGATGGCCTGCACCTCGGAGAGCGTCGCGTCAAGCTCCGCCCGGAAACGCTCCCGCGCCCGTTCGAGGCGCGCGTAGTCCGTCGCGTCGGCGCCCTGCCCGAGGGCCAGCAGCCGGGCGAGGTCGGGACCGTAGTCCTCCTGGCGCGACGGCCAGGTCGCCGCATGCGCGAGCGCGCACTCCACGCCGCAGGTGATCGCCCAGCCCTCCACGAGGTCGGCGCAGTTCGGCATGCGGATGTCCACGATGCGCGCGCCCGCTGCCTGGAGCACATCGAGCGCGTCCTCCACCGCCCCGACGGCTGCGGGGGCGACGCCCGCTCCGATGTAGTCCCGGTCCACGCCGACGGCGAAGCCGGCCAGGCCGCCGCCCGTTTCCGCGACGTAGTTGGGCACCGCGGCCGGCAGCGACGTCGGGTCTTTCGGGTCCTGCCCGGCCATCACGCCGAGCATTCGCGCCGCGTCCTCCACGGTGCGCGTCATCGGCCCGATGTGGTCGAGGGACTCCGCCAGGGGGAAGGCGCCGTGCCGGCTGACGCGCCCGTAGGTGGGCTTGATGCCGACCAGCCCGCAGCAGGCGGAGGGAAAGCGAATGCTGCCGCCGGTGTCCGAGCCGAGCGCCCCGTACGCCAGTCCGGCCGCCACCGAAACTCCGGAACCGGACGACGAGACCCCGGTCCAGCGTTCCGCGGCCCAGGGATTCACCGGGGGCGCGACGTCCGGGTGGTGGTTCGAGAACGCCCCCTCGGTGAGCTTGACCTTGCCGAGGATCACGGCTCCGGCCGCCTTGAGCCGCGTCACGACCGTGGCGTCTTCCGGTGGCAGCCAGTCGGCCAGTACGCGCGTTCCGCACGTCGTCACGATGTCCCCGGTCCAGAGCAGGTCCTTGAGCGCAATCGGCACGCCGTGCAGGGGTCCGAGGGGTTCGCCGTTCGCGCGCCGGGTGTCGAGTGCGGCGGCCTGCGCCAGCGCCCGTTCCCCGGTCACCGTGACGTACGCCTTGAGTTCCGGATCGAGGCGTCCGATGCGCGCCAGCATCGCCTCGGTGACCGCCACGGCCGAGAACGCGCCGCTCTTCAGCCGCCGGCAGACGTCCGACAGCGAGAGGTAATGCAGCGGGACGTCCGCGACGGGCGCGCTCATGCGGCGACGCCCACCCTCCCGCTCTCGTCGAAGATCTTCCCGGGATTCAGGATGCCCCTGGGGTCCAGCGCCTGTTTCAGCGAGCGCATGAGGACGATCTCCTCCGGCGTGCGCGATACCGACAGCCACGCCTTCTTGTCGAGCCCCACGCCATGCTCCGCGGAGACCGAGCCGCCGATGCCCGCGAGCGGCTGGTAGACGGCGCGATCCACGCCTTCCTTTGCGCTGTGGTCGTTGCCCGCGGAGATGCCGAAGTGCAGGTTGCCGTCGCCGAGGTGCCCGAACGCGAAGTTGCGGTAGGTGCCGAAGGTCTCGGCCAGCCCGCGGTTCACGTCCTCCACGTAAGCCTCCATCCGCGGGATCGGCAGGCTGACGTCGTAGATGAACAGCGGCGGAAAGCGATTGCACTGCTCCACGTCGTCGCGCATCGCCCAGAGTTCCAGCCGCTGCGCCTCGCTCTGGGCGATCACGGCGTCGGTCACCAAGCCCGCCCCGTAGGCGTCCTCGAGCGCGGCCTCGGCGCGGGCCTTGTCCGTCTCGGCATCGCCGCCCATCGCCTCGATCAGGACGTAGTAGGGATGGTCCTGAGACAGCGGCGGGCGCTGCTTGGCCGGCGGCGTGCTCACGAGCCGGTAGAAGTTGTTCCACAGCACCTCGAACGCGGACAGGGCACCACCGAGACGCGCGTCCATGAGCTTCAGCAGCGCCGGAAGCTTGTCGAACTCGTCGACGGCCACGAACAGCGTCTCCTGACTGCGCGGCTTCTCCCGCAGGCGCAGGACGGCGCGCGTCACGATACCGAGGCTGCCTTCGCTGCCGATGAACAGCTGTTTCAGGTCGTAGCCGGCGTTGTTCTTGATCATCTCGTTCATCGACGACACCACGGTGCCATCGGCCAGCACGGCCTCGAGGCCGAGCACCATGTCCCGGGTCATGCCATAGCGGATGACCCGGTTGCCGCCGGCGTTGGTCGAGATGTTGCCGCCGATGGTGCAACTGCCGCGTCCGCCGAGGTCGAGCGGGTACATCAGTCCGTGTTCGTCCGCGTGTTCCTGGACGGCCTGCAGCACGACACCCGCCTCGACGGTCATGGTGCGGTTGGTGCGGTCGACGCCCTCGATGCGGTGCATGTGTTCAAGGGACAGCACGACGTCGCCGCGCTCGGTGATGGCGCTGCCGACCAGGCCCGTCAGGCCGCCATGGGCCACGACAGACTGTCTCGCGCGGTGACAGGCGGCCAGCACGGCGCTGACCTCTGCGGTGCTGCGCGGGCGTACGAGGGTCTGTGCCTCGATGGACTCGCTCATCCAGATACCCGCCGCACGGCCGTTGACGTCGGCGCCGGTCAATACGCCGCCCGGCCCCGTGATGTCGGCCAGGGTTTGCAGAAGGTCCGCCATGTCGCCCCCCTTGATTTCGCTCTGTGCCAGACGAGCGCGCAGACCCCCGGAAACGCCGCGGGGCCGCGCCCTCAAGCGCTCGGGAGTGTAGCACGCACCCCCGGCTCCACAGACCCCGCCACGGCGCCCGCAGCCCCCGGGAACCCTCCTCCTGTGCGCATGGAACCGCCAGCTAGCGTGCCGTATGCTCCGGGACCTTTTGCATCACCAAGAGTCCGAGAAATGTCTTACGAGACGGTGCTCTACGAGGTCTCGGACCGGATCGCGACCATCACCCTGAACCGTCCCGAGCGGATGAACGCGTGGAACGGGACCATGGCCGCCGAGGCAGCTCTCCGCAGCCCGGAATCTCCCCGAGGGGCTGTAGGGGCGACCCTCGCGGTCGCCCGTCCCGCAGTCGTGCAGGCCGCAGGAACGGGACGGGACAAGCCCGTCCCCTACAACGCCCGCGCCGGGACCGTGCACGAATTCGATACGGGACGGAGTCTGCTCCCTGCAACCACGCCCGTGTCAACTACGCCCGTTGCCGTTCCGTCGTCGCTCGAAGTACGCTTCCCCGGATCAACGAACGACGAGGCTCTCCATGACCGCTGCACATTTCGGCGCCACCATTCCCCAGATCAAGCGGCCCTGGGTCGCCGCCGCGGAAGCCGCCCACGCGTTCGAGCGCATGGGCTACGACTCGCTGTGGGTCTGCGACCACTTCTACGGTCCCCAGTCCCCGCAGCTTCCGATCCTGGAGGCATGGTCGATGGTGTCGGCGCTCGGCGCAATCACCGAGCGGGTCGAGATCGGCACGCTGGTGACGCCGGCCGGCATGCGCAACCCGGCGCAACTCGGCAAGGTGATCGCGACGGCGGACAACATCGCCGGCGGACGGGTGATCGCCGGACTCGGCGGCGGCTGGATGCCCCGCGAGTTCACCGACTTCGGCGTGCCGTTCCGCTCCACGGGCGAGCGCCTGGTGCAGTTGCGGGAAACGGTCGAACTGCTGAGGCGCATGTGGGGCGAGGAGGACGAAGTGTCCTACGACGGCCGGTTCGTGCAGGCGGAGAACGTCGTGTGCCAGCCCAAGCCGCCGCGCCGCATTCCGATCCTGATCGGCGGCGCGGGAGAGCAGGTCACCCTGAAGCTGACCGCCGAACACGCCGACGTGTGGAACAACCTTGCGGGGCAACAGGCGAACCTCGGCCACAAGGTCGACGTGCTGAAGCGCCACTGCGACACCGTGGGCCGGGACTTCTCCGAGATCGTCGTGAGCCAGCAATGCCTCGTCACGCTCGCCGCGGACGAGGCGAGCGCAGGACCCATGGCCGACCGCGCGCAGAAGATCTTCGGCGGGCACATGGGCGATCCCAAGGGGCCCATCGCCATCACCGGCACCGCCCAGCAGTGCGTCGACGCGATCGGCAAGCACATCGAACTCGGCTGCACGATGTTCGTGATGGAGTTCTTCGGACGCGACACGATGGTGCCGGCGCAGCTCTTCGCAGAGGAGGTCGCGCCGCACTTCCGCGCGGCTGCGGCGTAGTTCCAGCGTCGCGTTCGGCTCACCGCCAGGGGGCGGCGCGCTGGCACGCCTGGATTACTCCTCCCAATGGGGCGGGTTGTTCAGCGGCGGCATCGTCTGCCCGAGCTGGAACAGCACCCCGCAGGCGCTCCGGGGCGAAATGAAGGCGTCCATGAACTCCGGGTGGTCGAGGTGCTTGTCGACGACGCGCACCCCCTGCTCCTCGAGCCTGTCGACCTTCTCGGCGAGATCGGGAGTCTGCAGCGTGATGTGGTGCACGCCCTCGCCACGCTTCTCGAGAAATTTCGCGAGGAAACCATCATCGTCGAGCGGGTCGAGCAGTTCGATGCAGAAGCCGTCGAGGTCGAAGACGGCGAAGCGAAACCCCTGCGTTTGGTCTTCCCGCATGTAGCGGAACGTCGCCCCGAGGGACTCCTCGAAAAACACGCGCGCCTGTTCGATGTCGCGCACCGCGATGCCGACGTGATCGAAACGGCCCAACGGTTGATCGGCCATGTCTGACCCTCCCTGTCAGCGGTTGAGAACGGCAGCCACGCGCCGATCGGCGCACTACGCCGCGTTCTGATAGAGGTCGAGGAAGTTCCGCGCGAAGAAGCGGTCGAGCGTCGGCTCGTCCATCCCGGCGAGCGTCCGGCCGAAGCGGCCCAACGGGTCGCGTCCGCCTTCGGCATGGGGATAGTCCGAGGAGAACAGGTAGAGCTCGGCCGCGGACTCCTCGATGAGCCGGCCGGCGTTCTCGAACGCGTACGGCGTGAAGCGCAGTTGCTCGCGCGCCTGCTCGGACGGCTTGCGTCGCATCTCGGCCAGATGCGGTTCGGAACGGGACCAGATGTCGACCGCGTGATCGAGCCGCCGCAGGGTGTCCGGCACCCAGCCGGCGCCCAGTTCGATCACGCCGCCACGCAGATTCGGGAACTGCTCGAGGACACCGTCGAGAATCAGCACGGAGATGAACCGCTGCGCGGAGTGGAACACCACGGAGAGATCCTTCGAGCCGATCACCTCCGCCCCACCCCGCGCGCTCTGACGCTCCGAGTGACCGTCGTTCATCCACTCGTCGTCGATGCTGAGCGGGCTCGAGCCGACGTGCAGCAGGAACGGCACGCGGCGTTCCTGGAGCGTCGCCCAGATGGCATCGTGGTCGGGATGCCCGGGCGAACGTCCGCCGGGCGCATGGGAAGCGATCCAGATCGCCTGCAGGCCCAGCTCCAGCGCCGCCTCGATTTCGGCCAGCGCACGCACCGGGTCGGTGAGCGGGACCGCCGCGACCCCCATGAGCCGCGGCTCGCCCTCGCAGAACTCCGCCATCGCGCGGTTGTGGGCCGCGGCCGTGGCATAGCAGAGGTCGACATCCGGCTCACGGAAGACGTACCCGGAGCAGAACGAAGAGAACACGACCTGCCGCTCGAAGCCCAGCAGCGTCAGCGCGGTCGAGCGCTCCGACGTGTTGAAGGAACCCAGGGCATCGTGCCACTTCGGGCCCTTGGTCAGTCCGTCTCCCAGCGCCGTGAGCCGCTCCACCAGCTCCGGCGGATGGCCGCGTCGGCCGCGGTAATCCCGCATCCGGATCGCTTCGATCGCGAGGCCGACTTCCATGAGGGTCGGGACCCGGTCGCGCATACGGGCCTCGGCGTGCCGCGTCAGGAAATCCGGCAACTCCATCAGATGGCTGTCGGCGTCGAGAATGCGGCGGCTGCCGGCGTAGGTCATGGCGTGCAACCGTATGACGTGGGTGACGACCTGAATACCACGAACGTCAGGCGTCCGCTACTGCGCGTAAGCCGCGTCGCTCTGTCGGACGATGCCGATCCAGCCCTCGGCGCTGATGAAGCCCGATCCCCACTCCGGCCACCGCCCGAACCCGTCGCGCTCGAGGTCCTCGATCGTGCCGTTCGCCACGGCCTCGCGGACCATCGCCTGGCTCTCGCGGATCACCTGCACGGACTCGCGCAGGTCGGCAACGCCGGCCAGGGGACCGTGTCCCGGAATGACGCGTGTCTCCGCCGGAATCATGTCCAGCACCGCTTCGAGGTTCGCGAGGACGCCGTCCACCGAGCCGCCGCTCGGCACGTCCACGTAGGGGAACCGCCCCTTGAAGAAATGGTCGCCCATGTGGATGACGCCGGCGTTGCGGAACCACACCACGGCATCGCCATCCGTATGCCCCCGCGGAAAATGGATGACATCGATGCGGTCGCCGTTGAAGTAGAGCCGCAGGCGGTCGTCGAAGGTGACGACCGGCAACCCGGCAGCGGCCATGTCCCCGGCAGCGAGTCGCACCCGCACGTTCTCATGGGCGACGATGACTCCGGTACTGCCGAAGAACGGGTTGCCACCGGTATGGTCGCCGTGGAAATGCGTATTCAGGACGAAGCGCGGCTGACCGCTACCGAGCGCCTCGATCGCCGCGGCGATGCGGTCGGTCAGCGGCATGAACTGATCGTCCACCATCAGCACGCCGTCCGGACCCGCGCTGATGCCGATGTTGCCGCCGCTGCCCTCGAGCATATGCACGGCGTCGGCGACGTGGGTGGTCTTGATCTCCACGTCCGCGAACCGGTCCGCGGGCTGCGCCAACGCAGCGGTGGCAAGACAGGACAGGGCGAGCAGGCCGAACACTCGGCGCGCGGCGGTCGGGACATTCCTCATGACGCTTCTCCACGGGATGGGCCCCGTTCGAGACGGGGCCAGGTGAGCAATGCCGGAATCTTAGCAGTCTGACGGGGGGTGCCGGCGGCCCGCCACGTCAAGCCAGTCTCTCGGTCCCCTCGAACGCGGTCACATCCGGCCGCGTTGCGAAGCGCGGCCGGGACAGCGTCCCATTGCCGGACGCGCCGAACGCCACCACCGGCCAGGTCGGCTGCAGCCGCGGCTGCCCCCAGGCGTCGGCGTCGAACACCTCGAGTACCGGGGTGTACCGCTCGGCCCGGATCACCTCCCAGGACGGATCGAACTGCACCAGTCGCAACCCCGCGGCGGTCCGTGCCGCGTGCATCGTCGCGAAGAACTGCAGGTCCGACGGCCGCAGCAGGTCCGGATCGTCCCCGCGCACCGCGAGCACCGTTTCCCCGTCCACCGCGACGGCGACGTCGGCCGCATCGTAGTGCCGGTCCACCGACACCTGTCCCGCCACGGCGGCAAGTCCCCAGTGTTCGGCCAACGCCGCGCCCGCGCTGGCGTTGTCGATCACCGCCGAGACGAGGAATCCGCGCGGCCGCGCCCCGCTGCGGCAGGACAGCCGCAATTGGGCCACGTTGAACGCGCCCCAGGGCGAATCCGACACGGACCACACGACGAACATTGCCATGGGCGGCAGTGTCGGGTGCAGCGCCGGCGGATACATCGCGACGATGTCCGACGCCGCAATCTCGTAGCTCCACTGGAGCATCTCGACGTCCGTCAACGTGATCGGCTCGGCATCGAACGCGCGCAGCACCGGCGCATTCGGTACGAGCGTGTCGAGTGGGGTCGTCCCGGACAGCATCAGGCGGCCTCCCTGCGGAACCTGGGCATCACCTCGGCCGCGAACAGGCGCAGGCTTGCCAGCACCTTCTCCTGCGGGATCATCTCCATTGCGTTCAGCAGGAAGTTGACCTGGTCGACGCCGAGCGACTCCCACTCCTTCATGACACCCACCAGGTAGTCCGGATCGCCGATCGCCATGCCCTCGGGAATGCCGGCTGCCGCGCCCGGGTTGTCCTCGCTCCGGCGCCGGCCGCTACCGCCGGGCGCCAGGTTCGCGAGCAGTCCGTAGGCCCGGGTGGGGTACGCCTCCCGGGTGAACAGCAGGTGCGCGTTGGCCACCCTGAACGAACCGAGCATGGGTACGCCCAGCCGCGCCGCCGCGTCGATGTCCGGATCGCAGTAGAGGAAGTTCAGCGTCGCCACCTGATCGTTGACCGCGCCCACCGGATCGCAGTTCCGAATCCGTCGCCGATACTCGCCGAGGCGCCGCTCCTGCTCCCCGTAGCCGGCCGTGGCGACGCCGAGCGCGCCCAGCCCGCGATCCGCGGCGTCGAGTTCCGTCCCGGGCGAAGTGACCGTCACCCACATCGGCGGATGCGGATCCTGCAGCGGCTTCGGCAGGACGGCACGCTCCGGCATCGAGAAGCACACGCCGTCGTGCGAGAAACGCTCCTCGGTCCACATCTTCGGGATGGTCCGCACGAACTCGTCCCAGGTCTTCTTGGTCGTGTCCGGGTCCGCCTCGAAGCCGGCCAGCTCCGTCCACGTGGAGGAGCGAGCCGTACCGAATTCCAGCCGTCCGCCGGACAGGATGTCGAGAACCGCCGCGCGTTCCGCTACCCGTACGGGGTGATTCATCTCCGGAACGCACACCACGGCTCCATGTCCCACGCGAATGCGCGACGTGACAGCAGCGGCCGCGGTCAGAAACAGCTCCGGCGCCGAACAGTGCGAATACTCCTCCAGGAAGTGATGCTCCACCGCCCAGACGGTATCGAACCCGACTTCATCCGCCACGCGGACCTGCTCGAGTGCGTTGTCGTACACCTGTTTCTCGATGCCGCCGCCAAACGGCCGCGGTACCGACAACTCGTAGAAAATCCCGAACTTCACGTCGTCGATCTCCCCTGTTCCGCGTGCGCCGCTCCGGCCTCCGGGCCCGTGTGGCCGTGTGGTTCTTCCCGCGCGTGCCCCCGGTCCATGCGGCGCAACTCCGGAAAGTAGACGCCAAGCAGCGCCATGCTGACCGCAAGCAGAATTGCGCTGCCGAGGATGGCCACTTCGATGCCGACGAACTCGGCCGCGGCGCTGATCGGAATGAGCCCGATGGGCGCGAGTCCGTGCGTCATCATCATGATGGCCATCACCCGCCCGCGGATCTCGGGTCGGACCGCCAGCTGCACGGCGCTCATGTTGAGCGATCCCATGAGCGAGCTGGCGAGGCCGACGAAGGCGCCGGCCAGCATCGCCGTCAGCAGGCCGTTCGACAGCGCGAAGGCCACGAGAAACACCGCCCAGACATACGCCGCCGCGAACATCACCGGGCCCTTGCGACGGATGTCTCCCAACCGCGCCAGAACCAGCGACCCGAACAGGGCTCCCACACCCATGGCAGTCATCAGCAGACCGAGGTCGTCCGGCCCACCGCCGATCACATCCGCGTTGAATGCCGGCATCAGGAACGTCGGCACGAAGCCGAAGGTCATCGGCACGAATCCCACGATCAGGAGTCCGAGGACAACGCGCTGGTCGCGCATGTAGCGGAATCCCTCGCGCAAGTCCGCGGCCACGGACGTGGCCCCGGTATGGGTCGGGTCTCCGCGGTAACGCAGCAGCGCGGTACAGGCGACGGAGACGAGCGAGAGTCCCGCGATGACGTAGAAGACGAGTCCGACGCCGGCCATGGACGCCGTATCGCCCGAAGCGAACAGGGCGATGAGTCCACCCGCCAGCGCCGGACCGAGAATGCGCGACAGGTTGAACGTCGCGCTCTGCAACGCCATCGCGTTCACCACCCGCTCCTGTCCCACGATCTCCGGCGCAACCGAGAAGCGCGCCGGCATGCTGATCGACAGGACCGTGCCGTTGAAGAGACCGAACCAGATGAAATGCCAGAAGGTGACGTCGCCGGCGTAGACGATCGTCGCGAGCAGGACCGTCGCGCCCGTGTTGAGCAGTTGCGACGTCACCATGATCGACTTCTTGCGCATCCGGTCCGCGATGACCCCGCCGGCCAGCGAGAACAGGAACGTCGGCAGCATGAACGACAGCATCACCCAGGTCAGGGCAAGCGGCGAACTGGTCATGTCGTAGATCAGCCAGCCACGCGCCACCATCTGCATCTGCATGGCGAAGGAGGCGGCGAGGCTCGACAGCCACAGGAAGCGGAAGTCGCGAATCGCGAGGGACGTGAACATGCCCCGGCGCGGCAGCGGCACTCCCCGTGACGGGGCCCCCGCAAGCGGGACCGTGGCCGGAATGGTGTGGGCGCATCGGGGCATCAGGGAAGGGCGGCGGGCAAACCGGGGAATATAGCAGGTCAGGGTTGCCCACGCGCCCGTGGCCGGGTTGGCGCGGACCGCCAGGAAACCTCTGATCAAGCCGCTCCCTGGGCTTGATCAGGATCGCAAAACAGAAGCGCGGTTTTGTTTTGCTCACAAGTTCAATGGCTTACTCCAATGAACTTGGCGGCACATCCTAAGTACCCATCTGCGTAATTACGACAACGTATTGTTGACAGCCGAAAGGATCTTCGGATACGGTTGCCCGGAAAGCGTATCGGGGAACAATCATGCCGAGAAAAAGTCCTTTCGGGATCACGCTTACCGACGAGGAAGCACAAGTCCTGAAGCGGCGGGCGCAAAAATATACGTTGCCATATTGCCAGGTTCAACGGGCCCAGATGATCCTCTTGGCCGCACAAGGACTGCAGAACGATGAGATTGCCGCGCGGCTCAACACGCGGCGGGAGGTCGTCAGCCAGTGGCGGAAACGGTTTTTCCACGAACGTCTGCCAGGACTTGAGGAGCGCCCCCGGCCCGGACGCCCCCGGGCTTTTCCCCCCGGAGGTGGTCGTGCAGGTCAAGGCGCTGGCATGTGAGTTGCCAGCCAATCTGGGACTTCCGTTGTCGCGCATGAGCATCGCGGATGTGGCGCGCGAAGTTCGCCGCGCCGGTATCGTCGTCAGCATCAGCGACAAGACCGTTTGGCGCTGGCTGCACGAGGACGCCATCCGGCCGTGGCAGCACCGCTGCTGGATCTTCCCGCGTGACCCGGACTTCAGGGTCAAGGCGGGGCGAATCCTGGATCTCTACGAAGGGCACTGGAACGGAATCCCCCTGCGCGACGACGAGTTCGTCATCTCAACAGACGAGAAGACCAGTATCCAGGCTCGCCAGCGTACCCACGGGTCTCTGCCGACCGCTCCCCGCCAAGCCATGCGCACCGAACATGAGTACGTGCGTCGGGGGGCATGGGCCTACCTGGCCGCCTGGGATGTGCGGCGGGCCAAAATCCATGGGATCTGCGAACACAAAACCGGCATCGCACCATTCGGCCGCCTCCTGCAACAAGTGATGACGCAAGAACCCTATCGCTCCGCTCGGCGGGTGTTCTGGACCATGGATAACGGCTCCTCCCACCGCGGCCAAGCCTGTATCGATCGTATCAGGGAGCAATGGCCGACCATCGTTCCGGTCCACACGCCCGTGCACGCCAGTTGGCTGAATCAAGTGGAGATCTACTTCTCCATCCTTCAGCGCAAGGCCTTGACACCCAACGACTTCCCTTCCCTCGAAGCCCTCCAGGAGCGGTTGCTGGAGCTATTGTCAAATCTGGTGTACGGCGGGTTGGTCATGCGACGGCCCTGCTGTCCTCGGTGACCTCGATGCCGTCGTTGAACTTGACCCCCTCGATCACTTTGCCGAGCTGCCGGAAGCCGCGTAGTCGTCGCCAGGACTTCTCGGCGCTCATGCCCATCTTGTAGATCATCGAGAGCATCGTCCGGCGCGTGACGCAGCCCTTCGCCCGCGAGCTCCGATGGCGGATGGTGGCGAACGCCGACTCGATCACGTTGGTCGTGCGCAGATGCGTCCAGTGCGCGGCGGGGAAGTCGTAGAAGGCCAGCAGCTGCTCGCGATCACGCGCCAGGCACGCGGTGGCCTTGGGGTACTTGTCTTCGTAGCGTTCGATCCAGTCGTCGAACGCGCGCTCGGCCTGGGCCCGGGTCTCGGCCATCCAGATCTCCTGCAGGCCCTGCTTCGCCTTCGCCTGGCCCGACTTGGGGAAGTAGTTGAGGACGTTACCGGACTTGTGCATCCAGCAGCGCTGGCTGCGGGTCTGCGGATAGACCTCCGACAGCGCCGACCAGAAGCCCAGCGCGCCGTCGCCCACCGCCAGCTTCGCCGGCCGCGTGAAGCCGCGCTGCTGCATGCCCAGCAGCACTTCCCGCCAGCTCTGCGTGGACTCCCGAACCCCGTCCTCGATGGCCAGGAAATGCTTGTCGCCACGGGCGTTTACGCCGATCACCACCAGCACGCACAGGCGCCCATCGTCACCGCGCAGGCCACTGTGGATACCGTCCGCCCAGACGTACACCCAGTCGTCGGCAAGATCGCGCCGGCACCACTCCCGATACTCCTCGTCCCACACCCGCTTGAGGCGGCTCACCACGTTCGCCGACAACCCGCGGGCCGCTTCCTCACCCACCAGCGCCGACACCGCCGCGCGCATCTGACCCGTCGATACGCCGTGCAGGTACAGCCACGGAACCGCCGCATCGACGCTCGCGCTACGGCGCACGTACGGCGGCACCAGCGATGAGCGGAACGGCTCCTGCGATCCCGACCGGCTGCGCGCCTTCGGCACCCGAACGTCCACTGCGCCGATCCCCGTCAGAATCTGCCGTTCCGGAAGATGACCGTTGCGCACCATCCGCCGCCGACCGTCTGGCAACTTCTCTTCCTCGAACGCCGACAGATACTCCCCGAACTCCGCCGACACCGCCGCCTCGATCAGCCGCCGCGCGCCAGCGCGAAGAAGATCCGTGAGCGGATCGGAAACCGATGCTGGCGCCGCCAGCGAAACCACTTTATCGTTGCCCATGTGCGGTGTGCTCCTCTTGCTGAAACCGTGAATTCGCAACTCCGATTTCAGCAGAGACACGCCGCACGACTCAACTCATCCGTACACCACTTTCGACCATAGCTCCGGTTGCTGGGCTTCGCCCGTTACTACGAAGCCATTGCCCAACCCTTCCAGTGGAAGTTCACCCGTAAGGACCTCGACTCGTTGCTGCATCGCATTGATCGCGCCCATGCCAGCGAATAGCCCTTACTCGCAGCCGCGTAGAATACGTGTCCGAACTTATGACCCACGGGTACTAAGTGCCGCTAGGGAAGCTCTGATAAATCAGAGCTTCCCTAGCCCGCATTTCTCACCAAGGGGGTTGAACAAAGGCCGCGTTCTGGGCGTAAATGTATGTTGGAACAAGCATTTACGGACACCGGAGACGCGGCCTTATGGGAACGGAGTGTAGCGCATCGCAACTGAAGTTTGGAGGTCTTGGAAAGCGCGCGGTGGTGGGTGTTTTCGATGGCGGCGAGATTGCGACGGACGGCGGCGGGCTGGCGTTGCGGGAGTTGGAGGAACGGGTCGGGATACTGAAGCGTCTGGGTGAGTGTTTTTCGGACCACCGCGATCCACGGCGCATCGAGCATCGCGTGGAGACGTTGGTGAAGCAGCGCGTGCTGGGCATCTGTCTGGGGTACGAGGATCTGAACGATCACGACGAGTTGTGCCGAGACCGGCTGCTGGCGCTGCTGTGCGATTGCGAGGATGTGGTGGGCGCACGTCGCCAGCGGGAGACGGACCGCGGCAAGCCGCTGGCTGGCAAGAGCACGCTGAACCGGTTGGAACTGACGCTGGCGGCGGACGCCGCGGCGCATCGCTACAAGAAGATCGTGGCGGACATGGCGGCGATGGACGGGTTGCTGGTGGAGACGTTCCTGGAGGCGCACGAGACGCCGCCGGCGCGCATTGTGCTGGATGTCGACGCCACCGACGACACCTTGCACGGTATGCAGGAAGGGCGCCATTTCCACGGTCATTACGACAGCTACTGCTACCTGCCGCTCTATGTCTTCTGCGGCGAGCACCTGCTGTGCGCGCGGCTGCGCTCGGCGTCGGTCGACGGCGCGGCGGGCACGGTTGCGGAACTCGACCGGATCGTCGCGTCGATCCGCGCGCGCTGGCCGGCGACGCGCGTCGTGGTGCGCGGCGACGGCGGCTTTTGCCGCGAGGACCTCATGGCGTGGTGCGAGGCGTGCGGCGTGGATTACGTACTCGGGCTGCCGGTCAACCCGCGCTTGACGGGCATGGTCGCGGCGACGCTGTACGAGACGCGCGTCATGGCCGAAATGACGGGCGAGACGACGCGGCGCTTCGACGCGCTGCGCTACGCGGCGCGCAGTTGGTCGCGGTCGCGGCGCGTGGTGGCGCGCGTGGAGCACTCCGCGCTCGGCCCCAACCCGCGCTTCGTGGTGACCAACATCGCGACCGAGGCGATGGACGAACAGACCCTGTACGAGAAGCTCTACTGTGCGCGCGGCGACATGGAGAACCGCATCAAGGAACAGCAACTCGACCTGTTCGCCGACCGTACCAGCACGGCCACGATGCACGCCAACCAACTGCGCCTGTACTTCGCCTCGTTCGCCTATGTGCTGATGCAGACGCTGCGTCGCGTCGGACTCGCCGGAACGCGGCTGGCCAAGGCGCAGTGCGGCACGATTCGCGACAAGCTGCTCAAGGTCGGCGTGCGGGTGCGCGTCAGCGTGCGCCGCATCAAGTTGTCCTTCTCCGAGTCCTGGCCGCGCGCCGCACTGTTCCGACAGATTCTGTACAACCTCCAGGCCATGCCATTGCGTTGTTGACGCAACGCTCGGTTCTCCGACTTTTCGCCGCCACTGGCATCTCGCCAGCGGTTGTACCTGTCCGGCAACCTTGGCGGCGCCCAGGTCAGCACCCCAATGACCCTTGGCGCCACCCGAATTCCCCTTTTTTCGCCCCTTTGCACGCCAACCCACCGGCTGTGAACGCAATATCACGAATTCCCCATACATTCGCCGTCCGTTCCGGCGTCGTTCGGGCATCATTCGTCGCATTGGTGAGAAATGCGGGCTAGCGGGGTCTCCCAGGCGCCCGAAGTCTCCTCGCTGAACGGCGCTTCCGGGCCAGGAAGCCCGACCGCTCAGCCGGTCGTCAGCGCTGCCACTTCCGGCTGGCCGCGGTACCGCTCCGGAACCGGAAAACCGAACACCCGTACCGCGTTGAGCCCGAGGATCTTCGCCCGCTCGGCGTCGGAGAGTTGCCCCATCGTGCGCTCAATGGCCTCCGCCGAGTGCGGCCACGTACCCTCGTGATGCGGGAAGTCGTTGGCCCACATGAAGTTGTCCACGAGGCCGTGTTCGCGCGCGAGGTCGAGCCCCGCCTTGTCCTCCTGGAACGTCGCGAAACCGTGCCGCCTGAAGTACTCGCTCGGCAGCATCTCGAGCTTCGGACGGACGAACATGTGGTGCTTCAGATAGGCCTCGTCCATGGCCTCGATCGCCCAGGCGACCCAGCCGATGCCGGCCTCGACGCTGCCGAAGCGCAGGCCGGGGAACCTCGCGAGCACGCCCGAGGCGCACATGTTCGCGAGCGGCTCCATCGTCGGCGCCAGGGAGTGGACCGCGTAGTTGATGACCGCGCCGCCGTTGCCCCGTGACGTACGCGGATCGCGCCCGGTGGAGACGTGAAACGTGATGGGGAGATCCACCTCCTCGATCACCGACCAGAGCGGGTCGAACTCCGGCAGGTTGTAGTTCAGCGCCGCGTGGTCCGGCGCGCCCCACACCGGCTTGCAGGGCAGGGACAGTCCGCGAAAACCCAGCGCGGCGCAACGCTTGATTTCCGCGATCGCGGCGTCCATGTCCGCCGGGGCCACGCAGGCCATCGGCGACAGCCGGTCATTATAGTCCCCGAACGTCTCCCACGCCCAGTCGTTGTAGACCCGGCACATGGCCTGGCTGAAGGCCGCGTCCGGCGTCGCCCAGATGGTGAGGCCCTTGTTCGGGAACAGGATCTCGGCGTCGACGCCGTCGAGGGCCAGATCCGCGATGCGCTCCCCGGGCGTCTTGCCCGCTCCGTTGCGCAAGCCGTCCTCGCCGTTGAACTCGATGTTGCGCAGTCGCACCGGACGGAAGCCCTCCGACTTCTGGTACTTCTTGCCGTCCGACCCGGTCGTCATCGTGGGCAGGCGATCCCGGTACTTCCGGTCGATGCGGGTCAGCCACAGGTCCGCCGGCTCCTGCACGTGGCCGTCCGTCGACACCATGAAGAACTTGTTCGGGTCGTCCGGGCGTGCGGTGCGCAACCATCCCTCGGGGCCGGGTGTCTCGAGCCGCCACACGTTGTTCTCATCCGGAGCGGGAACCGTTCTCGTCATCTCATGCCACCTGCGAACGCCTGTCGCCGACCATGTTATTGCATCGGCCGCAGCAGCACATACGCGGCGCGGGCTCGTTGGCGTGGCCGCTGCTGGGTCTTGGGGTAGCCTGCCCCGCCATGGAGAGACCCGCCAACCCGCGGCGGCGCCGCATCTCGGCACGCACCAAGCTCGCCTTCTCGTCGGGTTCCCTCGAGCAGGCCATGGTCGGGGCGGCCGGGGTGGCCACCATGATCTACTACAACCAGGTGCTCGGCGTCTCTCCGGCGCTCTGCGGTACGGCCTTCCTGATCGCCAGCGTCGTCGATGCCGTCTCGGACCCCCTGGTCGGGGCCCTGTCGGACAGCGTCCGCACCCGCTGGGGCCGACGGCACCCCTTCATGTTCCTGTCCGCGTTCCCCCTGGCCGACGTACACCTTCGTCCATGCCTTCGACTTCTCGACCGAGCAGATCGCCCTCCGCGACATCGTGCGCGTGCCCGGCGTCCTCGTGGTGGTCGTGGTGGCAGCGTGCTGACGCGGCTCATGGACAAGAAGAACACCGTCATCTCGATGATCGCGGTCACCGCGTTCCTCATCGGCCTGCCGTACTGCCTGCGCCTGCTCGGACGGTTCCCGGAGAACGGCAGCATCTGGCTGCTCGTGGCGTTCTTCGGGATCTGGGGCATCGGCTTCATCACGCTGCCGGTCGTGCCGGTGGTGATCGACTCGCAACTCGTCGACGTGGCGGACGAGCACGAGTTGAACACGGGCAACCGGGCGGAGGGCGTGATCTTCGCCGTGCGTACCTTCGCGATCAAGCTGACCCAGGGGCTGGGTGGGCTGATCGCCGGCTTCGGCCTCGAGATCATCGGGTTCCCGCAGGATGCCGCGATGCAGGGGGTATCACCCGAAGTCATCGACGGGCTGCTGTTCATGATGGGGCCGCTGTACTACATCATCGTCTACGGAGGGCTCGGCTTCGCGTTCATGTACCGCATCGACAAGACCCGGCACGAGGAAATTCTGCAGGCGCTCGAAGCGCGGCGGGCGAGCAGCTGACGCGTACCACCCTCGGGTGTAGGGCCCGGCCCCATGCGCCCGGGCCCGGGAACGCAACGGCCCATGGAACGCGAGGCGGCCCGCGGGGCCTTGTCAGGCGGTCTGGTGCGCCAGCGCGTCGTGGAGCCCGGCGAGAAAGGGCACCGACCCCATGCCCTGACCTTCCCCCTCGCGCTTCATCCTGCCTTGCGCCGTAGCCTCTTGCACCACCTTCTGCGCGGCCGCGGTGCCTTCGGGATTGCCCTCGAAGACGGTCCGCGCCAGCGGGACCACCGTTTCGTAGTCCGCCGTGATCGTCAGGTCTGCATCTGCAAGCACGCCGTGAAACACTTCCACTTCGCCGCCACTGATGCGACAATTCCAGCCCGTGGCGCTGTCGGCCTCGGTCGCGATGTCATCAGGTGCGTCTGTAAACTTCTCACAGAAGGTCATTTCGATGCCGCTGAGATCGTTTTCGGCGCATTGTGCGACGATGTAGTCGCGTGCGACGCCCACCCAGGCAGCGCTGCAAAACCGGTGTTTCTCCACAACGTTTCTCCTTCTCCCCTACCAACACGACCAATCTATTATGTCCGCAAAAGCAGAAGCCGCTCAGGTTCAGTATCCATTGCGAGAGCGTCGCAAGCAGCGTACTCGCGCCGCCCTGATCGATGCCGCGTACGGGTTGTTCTCCACCAAGGGTTATGACGACACGACCCTCGAGGAAGTCGCCGATGAGGCCGGCCTGCACGTGCAGACGCTGTATCGGCACTTCCCCTCCAAGCCGGATCTCGCGATCGCCGTCGACCGCAACCAGATCGAGCACTTCCGTGCCGCCATCGACGATCCGCAACGCACCGGAACCACCTTCGAGTTCTGGCGCGAGGCCATCATCCGTAACGCTGCCGAACTCGAGGCACAGACCCGCGGGCTGGAACATTACCGCGAACTCGTGCGGCAAACGGACCGCTCGCCATCGGTCGCCCTGCGGCTGCATACGATCATGGACGAGTACGAAGACCTGCTCACGACATCACTCGTCGTGGATTTCGGGATGGACCCCGACCGCGACCGTCTGCCGAGACTCGTCGCCTGCATGCTGGTCGGCGGTAACCGGGACGTCGTCCGTCGCTATGCGGAGACCGGCGATTTCGATCTCGCGGAAGAGTGCGTCGAAGTCGCCAATTCCGTCGCACTGATGTTCGAGCAGTACGTCGTCAACACGAAGAGTCGCTCGCCCGCGCAGTCCAACGCGGCCGGCGCGTAACCTCGCAGGGGACAGGGCCCAGCCCGGCGCCCGCCCCAATGACCCGCGAGTGCACAACGGGCCTCGATGACGCCGCTTGCGCCGGCGTCCTGCGCTTCTGGTTCGACGAAGCCTGGAACGACCCGGAGGCCGCCCTGGCCAGATCCTCCTTCTGGTACGGCGGCGCAGCAACCCTGGACGACACGATCCGGCAACGCTTCGGGCGGGAACTCGACCTGGCGTCCACCGGTGCACTGCGGCCCTGGGAAGAGACGGCGACCGGTGCCCTTGCCGTCGTGGTGCTGCTCGACCAGTTCTCCCGCCACTGCCATCGCGGCACGCCGCAGGCTTTCGCGAACGATCCGCTGGCTCTCGCCGTCGCCAAGCGCGCCGTGGCCGCCGGCCTCGCAACGTCGTTGCCGCCCCCGGGGCACGTGTTCCTGCTCCACCCCTTCCACCACAGCGAAGTCCTGGCCGAGCAGGAACGCTACGTCGCCGCGATCGACGCACTCGCCCGCACGGTCCCGCCGGCGTGGCGGGAGTTCGTGCAGGGTTGCGTGCGCTACGCCGTCCACCACCGGGACGTCATCGCACGGTTCGGTCGTTTCCCGCATCGCAACGACGTGCTGGGTCGATCGAGTACCGAGGCCGAGCGCAAGCACCTCGAACGGCCCGACGGCCTAAGCTGACGTCGCTTCCGGCCTACCCGGCGGCCGATAGCCGTGCTTCATGTCCCGTGCCCGCGGCTCCATTTCGTGTATCTTTGACTGACCCGTCGAACGGGAGGCAGCGGCGCAGGGATCGGACCAGACGGAAGGGATCGGACCGGGCAGCCGCTCACGGACACATGCTCTGGGTCGTCGACAAGAAGGTGATCCGGCACACGATCGATGTCGGCGCGGGACTGGTGGAAGTGCCCATCCGGATTCGCTTCGAGTACTGTCTGCGTGAAGAGCGGTTCGTCGACGGAACGCTCACGCGGGACTTCCTGTACAACCGGCCGGAGTTGCTGCGTCGGTTCCCGGAGCTGCAACCCGGCGTCGTCGACGCCGACATCGAGCGCGCCGTGAACCGGACGATCGTGGAACACCTCAAGTTCTCTGGGTATGCCCAGGGGGACGTGGCGCTCTTCGCGAGCGATGTCGAACAGCGGAAGGAGGACGAGCCCAAGGAGGCACCGACACCGGTGATCATCCTGCCCGGGTCACGCAGGGAGGAGTAATGGGACTCTATGCCAAGTACGTTTTGCCGCGCCTGATCGACTGCGCGTGCGCCCAGGGACCGATGGCCAAGGTGCGTGCCGCGTACGTCTCCCGGGCGCGCGGTCGCGTGCTCGAGATCGGCTTCGGCACCGGACACAACCTCGATCACTACGCGACCGGCAAGGACGCGCCGGAGTCCGTGTACGCCGTGGAGCCGGCCGTGGACATCGCCGAGCGCGCGCGCGAGCGCATCGCCGCCACCCCCATCCCCGTCGAGGTGGCAAACGCCTCCGCCGAGGACATTCCCGCCGAGGACGGAACCTTCGACACGATCGTCTCGACCTGGACGCTGTGCTCCGTACCCAACGTCTACCGCGCGCTGGCCGAACTGCGCCGTGTGCTGAAGCCGCGGGGCCAACTCATCTTCGCCGAGCACGGGGCCAGCCCCGACGCGTCGATCCACCGCTGGCAACGGCGGATCGAACCAGCCTGGAAGACCATCAGCGGCGGCTGTCACCTGGCACGTAGCGCCGACATCCTGATCACGAACGCAGGTTTCCGCATCGACGAGCTGGAGACCAGCTACCTGCCCGGACCGAAAATTGCCACCTTTACCTATCGGGGGGTGGCCGCTCCGAGGTGATTGCCCGCGTCCTGGTAGCGAACCGCGGCGAGATCGCGGTCCGCGTGCTCCGTGCAGCCGCCGAGTACGGCGCATCGAGCGTCGCCGTCTACTCGAGCGAAGACGCCGCATCCCTGCATGTGCGCGTCGCCGACGACGCGGTCCCGCTCGGAAGCTCTGGCGGCCCCGCGTATCTCGATGGCGGCCGGCTGATCGACATCGCACGCGACACCGGTTGCGACGCAGTCCATCCCGGCTACGGCTTCCTGAGCGAGAACGCCACCTTCGCCGCGGCCTGCGCGGACGCCGGCCTCATCTTCGTCGGGCCCGGCGAGGACCACCTCGCCCTGTTCGGCGACAAGGCCGCCGCGCGGCGCGCCGCCACCGCAGCCGGCGTGGCGGTGCTCCCCGGCACCGACGGCGCCACGGACCTCGAAACCGCCCGCGCGTTCTTCGAGACGCACGGAGCGCTCATGGTCAAGGCCGTGGCCGGTGGTGGCGGGCGTGGAATCCGCGCGGTCACGGCGGCCGACAGGCTCCCGGCCGCCTTCGAGCGCTGCCGCTCCGAAGCGAGCGCCGCGTTCGGCAACGGCGACCTGTACGTCGAGAAACTGCTGCCCCGCGCCCGCCACATCGAAGTACAGGTACTCGGCGACGGCGCCCGGGCGGTCCATCTCGGCGAGCGCGACTGCAGTATTCAGCGCCGCAACCAGAAACTCGTCGAGTTCGCACCCGCTCCATGGCTGCCGGACAACCTGCGCGAACGCATCTGCAATGCTGCGGTCCGATTGGCCGAAAGCGTCGGGTACCGCAACGCAGGCACGTTCGAGTTCCTTCTCGACTGCGACCCACTGCGTCCGGACTCCCCGTTTGCATTCATGGAAGCGAACGCCCGCCTGCAGGTGGAACACACCGTGACCGAGGAAGTCACCGGCGTCGACATCGTCCTCGCGCAGCTCGACATCGCCGCCGGACGCTCGCTCGCCGACCTCGGCCTCGCGCAACCGCCGCGGGCGCACGGCCACGCGGTGCAGGTGCGCGTCAACATGGAGCGCATGACGGAAGACGGCAGCGTCCTGCCGTCGCGCGGGACGCTGACCGCATTCGAGCCGCCGACCGGTCCGGGCATCCGTGTCGATACCTTCGGCTATACCGGTTATGCGACCACGCCGAGCTTCGACTCGCTGCTCGCCAAACTCATCGCGACGCGCCGTAGCGGTACGGTCGAGGAGACGGTCGCCAAGGCCTACCGCGCACTCTGCGCGTTCCGCATCGAGGGCGTCGCCACCAACATCGGGATGCTGCAGAACCTCCTGCACGCACCCGAGATGCGCCACGGCGACCTCCATACCCGCCTGGTGGACGACCGTCTGGCCGAACTCGTGACTCCGGCGGACCATCCGCGCCTCTTCCACGAGGAGGAACCGACGCCGACACCCGGCTTGGCGGGCGCCCGCGTCGACCCGAACGACCCCCTCGCCGTGCTCGCATACGGACAGGACGCAGCACGGCGGACGCCCGCGGAGGATGGCGTTCCGCAGACGGCCCAGGACGGTACGACGCCCGTCCCGGCGCCGCTCCAGGGTACGGTGGTCTCGATCGACGCAGGCGCGGGCACCGCCATCGCCGCCGGTCAGCAACTCCTCGTCATGGAATCCATGAAAATGGAGCACGAGGTGCGTTCTCCCGTCCGCGGCGTGGTGACCCGGTTCACGGTCGCTCCGGGCGACACCGTGCATGCCGGCCACGCGCTGGCGTTCATCGAGGAAGGCGAGGTCGACGGTGCGGCGACGGCCGTGGAAGAAGCGGTCGACCTCGATGCCATCCGGCCCGACCTCGCCGAAGTCGTGCAACGGCACGACCGCACGCGGGATGCCGAGCGGCCGGCCGCCGTCGCGAGACGCCGGGCGAAGGACCACCGCACCATCCGCGAGAACGTCGAGGACCTTTGCGACGCGGGGACCTTGGTCGAGTACGGCCCTCTCGTCGTCGCCGCGCAGCGGCGCCGCAGGAGCCTCGAGGATCTGATCGCCAACACCCCGGCCGACGGCATGATTACCGGTGTCGGCTCCATCAACGGCGCGCTGTTCGACGATCCCGCCAACCGATGCGCCGTATTCGCCTACGACTACACGGTCCTCGCCGGCACACAGGGCGCGCAGAACCACCGCAAGACGGACCGCCTGATCGACGTGGCCGAAGCCGGGCAGATGCCCGTCGTGCTCTTCGCCGAGGGCGGCGGCGGCCGCCCCGGCGACACGGACATGGTCGGCAGCGGCGGCGGGCGCACGTTCTCGCGTTTCGCCCAGCTCTCGGCGCTGGTACCCATGATCGGGATCGTGTCCGGGCGGTGCTTTGCCGGCAACGCATCCCTGCTCGGGTGCTGCGACGTCATCATCGCGACGGCCGACACCAATCTCGGCATGGGCGGGCCGGCGATGATCGAGGGCGGGGGCCTTGGCGTGTTCGCCCCGGAAGACATCGGGCCGATGGCCGTGCAGCGCGCCAACGGCGTGGTCGATCTGGCCGTGGCGGACGAG
The DNA here is from genome assembly GCA_965248075.1 of Candidatus Azotimanducaceae bacterium. Classification (GTDB taxonomy): domain Bacteria; phylum Pseudomonadota; class Gammaproteobacteria; order Pseudomonadales; family Azotimanducaceae; genus VXNE01. The sequence continues at coordinate 1,421,317 of CBDFIL010000003.1, forward strand.
GCGGCAGCCGTGGCGGCCGCCAAGCGCTACCTGGCGTACTTCCAGGGGCCGCTCGCCGACTGGAGTGCGCCGGACCAGCGACGCATGCGGCGCATCGTGCCCGAGAACCGGCTGCGCGTGTACGACATCCGCGATGTCGTCGAGACGCTGGCGGATACCGGTTCCGTCCTGGAACTGCGGCGCGACTTCGGGCACGGCATGGTGACGGCACTGGCGCGCATCGAAGGTCGGCCCGTGGGCGTGATCGCCAATAACCCGACGCATCTCGGCGGCGCCATCGACTCCGACGGCGCCGACAAGGGCGCGCGCTTCATGCAACTCTGCGACGCCTTCGACCTGCCCATCGTGTACCTGTGCGACACTCCGGGCATCATGGTCGGGCCCGCGGTCGAGCACACCGCCCTCGTGCGCCATTCCAGCCGCATGTTCATCACGGGCGCCAACCTGTCCGTCCCGTTCTTCACCGTCATCGTGCGCAAGGCCTACGGCCTCGGTGCGATCGCGATGGCCGGGGGCTCGTACAAGGCCTCGTTGTTCTCCGTCGCCTGGCCCACCGGCGAGTTCGGCGGCATGGGCCTCGAAGGATCGGTCAAGCTCGGTTTTCGCAAGGACCTCGAAGCCATCGAGGACGCCGAAGAACGGCTGCGGACTTACGCAGCGATGGTCGCGCGGGCCTACGAGCAGGGCAAGGCCCTGAACCAGGCTTCCCACTTCGGCATCGACGACACCATCGACCCCGCCGACACCCGCTGGTGGGTGGCCAGCCTCCTCGCCTCCATCCGCACCCGGCCCCGCACCGGCAAGAAGCGTCCGGCGATCGACGCATGGTGACATGGTGAACAGAACCGACCTTCCCGCCGCGCTCGCGGGCCTGCGCGTGCTGGACCTCTCGGGCACCGTCGCCACCGGCTACTGCGGCAAGCTGTTCGCCGACCACGGCGCGGAAGTCATCGACATCGAGCCGCCTGGCCGCGGCTTTCCCACGCGCCGGCTCGCGCCCTTCGTGCCTGGCACCACCGCACCGGAGCAGAGCGCCCTGCACGGCTACCTGAGCACGAACAAGTCCAGCGTCGAACTCGACCTCGGCACTGCCCGGGGACGCGAGCCCGTGCTCCGGCTTGCGCGCGGCGCGGACCTCGTCCTCGAAGGCGAACGCCCGGGTGCGCTGGACGCGCTGGGCCTCGGCCTGAACGACCTGGCCGCCGTCTCGCCCGACGTCGTGGTCGCGTCGATCACCTGGTTCGGCCAGTCCGGCCCGTACCGCGACTACGCGGGATCCGACAACGTCATACAGGCGCTCGTGGGCATCGTCCGCGGCATCGGCGAGCCCGACGATACACCGTGCACACCCTCCGGCTACCACGCCCAGATCGTCGCTGGGCTGACCGCCTACATCGGCGCGCTCGGACAGGTCCTCGCCCGTGCCGGCGGCAACGCGGCAGGTCCGGTGCGCCTCGACGCCAGCATCCTGGAAGCGAACGTCTGCTTCACCGACGTCGGAGCGGTGGCCGGCTTCAGCGCGCGTGTCGGCTCGGTGCGGCGCATGGGCGTCAACCGCTTCCCGCCCACCTACCCGCTCGGCATCTACGCCTGCCGGGACGGCTGGCTCGGAGTGACGGCACTGACTCCCAGCCAGTGGCACGCATTCTGTCGGCTCATCGGCATCGAACACCTCGCCGACAGGCCGCAATACCAGTCCACCACCGGCCGACTCCGCGATGCGGAACAGATGGATCCGCTCATCGTCGAACGCGTCGCGGACCGCTCGGCCCGAGAGCTCTTCGAGCGCGGTCAGGAAATGCGCATCCCGCTCGCCTTCGTGCCCACGATGGAGCAGATCTTCGAGGTGAACCAGTTCGTCGAGCGCGGCGCGTTCGCCCCCGTCGAGCATCCCGACCAGGGCGCGTACCTCGCACCCGTCACGCCGTTTCGCCTGTTCGGCACGCCGGCCGCGGCGAACGGTCCGGCACCGCGGCTGGGCTCATCCAACGACCGGTTGCTGCCCCGTGCCGACGGACAGACGAAGGCCGGTCCCGGCAACGGAACGGCGCCTCCTGCGCGGGCCCGACCCGGCTCCCGGGAGCGGCTGTTGGCCGGGCTGCGCGTGGTAGACCTTTCCATGGGCTGGGCAGGGCCGCTCGCGGCGCGCCATCTCGCGGACATGGGCGCCGAAGTCGTCAAGGTCGAGAGTTGCGCGCGCTTCGACTGGTGGCGCGGCTGGGAGGCCACCCGCGAATGGATCGACGCGGGTGGCGCGGAGAAGTCCGTGGCGTTCAACACGGTCAACCGCAACAAGCGCGGGATCACGCTCGATCTCGCAAAGCCGACCGGCAACGCGCTCCTGAAACGTCTGGTCGCCGCATCCGACGTGGTGGTCGAGAACTACTCCGCCGACGTGCTCCCGAAGCTCGGGCTGTCCTACGACGTGCTGCGGGAAGCGAACCCGGAACTGGTGATGATCTCCATGCCGGCTTTCGGCACGAACGGCCCCTGGCGCGGCTACCGGGCCTATGGCTCGACGGTCGAGCAGGCATCGGGCCTGCCCCACCTGTCCGGTCGCGCGCACTGGAAGCCGACCATGGTGCACGTGGCCTACGGCGATGCGGTCGGCGGCCTGAACGGCGCGGCGGCCCTGCTCACGGCCCTCCGGCACAAGATGCAAACCGGCAAGGGCCAGTACCTCGACCTCTCACAGGCGGAGTGCCTGTTCCCGCTCGCGGTACACGGCATCCTGACCCAATCGGCCACCGGGACCGCCCCCGACCGCCTCGGCAACCGTTCCCCCCTGCACGCACCGCACGGCGTGTTTCCGTGTGCTGGGGACGACGAGTGGATCGTGATCCACGTCCTGAACGAAACGCAGTGGTCACGGCTTCAGGCTCTCGTCGGCAACGGGCTCACGGGCTTCGGCGGACTCGACGATCGCCTGGAACGTGTCGACGCCCTGGAAGTTGCGCTCGCCGAGTGGACCGCGGCGTTCGAGGCGGACGATCTCATGACCACCCTCCAGGGACACGGCATCCCGGCGGGCCCCGTCCGCGCCAGTATCCATCTCGTGGGCGAACCGCAGCTCGCCGCCCGCGGCTTCTGGCCGATACTCGAGCGCGCGCACGTCGGGGAACAGCCGCACCCGTCGCCGCCCTACCGAACCGCGGCGGCGCCTTTCGGCATCGAGCGTCCGGCACCGACGCTGGGGCAGCACAACCACGAAGTACTCACCGCGGTACTGGGGCTCGACGACACGGAGATCGCCGCGCTGGAGCGCGACGGGATCATCGGGACGAAACCCCTGCTCGCGTGACGCCCGCCCGTCCCCGGGCTCAATCGATCCTCAAGCCGGCCCGGGGTTTGCGAGTTCGACCACGCGGTGCCGCGGGTCGTGCAGCCGTTCCCGGGCCCACGCCAGAACCTCGTCGTCATGCGTGAACAGGATCACCTGTGTCGCCGCAGCGATCGCAAGCAGGCTCTCCAGAAGTGCCTGTGCGCGCTTCGAGTCGCAGCCGCTCAACGCATCGTCGAGCAGCAGCGGACACACCTCGCCGCGGACCGTCAGATGACGGGCCAGGGCCAGACGCAGCAACAGGTAGACCTGCTCGGCCGTCCCGTGCGACAGCAGCTCGGCGCTGACGAAACGACCGTCCGGACCCCGCACCTCCACGCTCAGCGAGGCAGGATCGACCCGGCACCCCAAGTAACGACCGTCGGTGACCCGCGGCAGCCATTCGAGGACGGTCTCGCGCAGGATGTGCGCGATGTCCCGGTGGACGCGCCGCTCCGCGCCGGCGAGGAACTCGATGGTGTGGCCGAGCGTCGCGTCGAGGCGCTCGATGGCGTCCAGATGACCCTTGGCCTCGGCCAGTCGCTCCTCGGCGGCCGCGAGGTCCGGCAGGTGACTCGCCCGCTCCCGCAATGCGCCACGCGCGCCCTGCAGTGCGTCCCGGGCCTCCCGCTCGCGCGCCTCGAGTTCGTCGATGGAGTCGCCTCCCATGTCCCCGCCAGCCAGGAGCGTTGCGTCGAGCGCGTCCCTGGCCGCGTCGGCCGATGCGATCAGGCCTTCCGTTCGAGCGGACAGTTCCTCGATGGTCTCCCCTGCCAGCAGTCGTTGCAGAGTGTCCCAGGCCTCCTGTTCCCGCTCAAATGCCTGGAGCCGCTCCAGGCGCCGCCGCTGCCACGCGCGCAAACCTTCGTGATACGTCGCGGCGGTGTCGCCCGCCACACCGGCCGCGGCCGATGCACTGCGCAGCTCCAGTTCCGCCTCGTCGAGACGCCGTTGCGCCTCCGCGACCACCGCATCCGCCTGCCGGCGGCGCGCCAGTTCCTCTGTCAACCGGTCTCGTTCCGCTTCCAGTACCGCTGTCTCTCGCGCCTGTTCGGACCGCAAGGTACGGCGACTCCACCACACGAGGCCCAAACCCACGGCGCCCAGGATCGCGCCTGGAACTGCGAACTCGGCCAGACCCGCCGCTACGCCCATCGCCAAGGCGACCATCGCGCCGGCGAGCAGCATGCGCGGGCCTCGCCGCGGGCGGGAGACCGCCGACTGAAGTTCCAGTTCCAGCTCCGTGCACCGACGCTCGAGGTCCGCGGCCGGCACTCCGCCAGGATCTCGCGGCGTGGGGCATGCCGCCCAGGTCGCAATGGCGCCGGCCACCCGGTCCGCCAGCAGATGATCGTCGAACGGCCGCGGCGGACCCGCCGCAAAGCGTTCCGCCAGCGCACACGCTTTCGCCAGACGCGCTCTCGACCGCTCTGCCTGTTCCGCCAGATCCCGGGCCCGCGCGGCGTCGAGGCGGGCCCGCGTGTCCCGCAACCGCGCGTCGAGCGCACCGATGCGGGCACGTTCGCCGAGGTACTCCCGGCGCGCCTCGCGGGCCTGCGTCAAGGCGCTGCGTGCCGCGTCCACTTCGCCCCGCCACTGCATGAGGGGCTTCGTCCGGGCGCGCTCGGAGCCCACCCGTTCCCTGCGATAGTCATTCAGCATTTCCAGCGCACGGGCCGCCGTGGCGTCCGTGCCGGCCGAGTCGGCCGCGGCCTGCAAGGCGCCCTGCAGAGCTTCGGCGCCGTCGCGCAGCGCCAGCATCTGCGCCTGACGGACACACGCCGTGTGCAGGAAGGAAACGCGGTTGAGGCCGAGCCAGCGGGAGCCGTCCGGGGCCCCGTCGAAGACGATCTCGCTCGAGTAGTCGCGAGCGGCGATATCGGCGTCCTGCGCACTGCTCTCGACCTTCCCCGCCAGATCGTGGCGCAGTGCCACGCGGCGTCCGTCGGCAAGCTCGACCACCGCGCCCACCTCCCAGGCCCCGTCGTCGTCCCAGGGCCGGTGGCGCCGCTCGAACAGGACATCCCCGCCCGCCGCGCGTCCCTTGCCGCGGCGCATGCCGCAGAGTCCCGCATAGAGCGCGGCATGCCAGGTCGACTTGCCGGCCTCGTTCGCGCCGTGCACGACATTCATGCCGGGGCTCAGCTCGAGGGAGGCACCTCGGAGAGGCCCGAAGGCACGCGCCTCGATCGACTCGAAACGCATCAGAGCACGTCGAGATCACGGCGGCCGTCGAGGGCGCGCAGCCCCGCAACCAGCACGCGGCGCTGCTCTGCCTCCGGCAGACCGGATTCCAGGACATCGTTCACAAAGGCGCCGCGTACGGTGTTCTCCTGCCGGATCGTCGCGACGTCGTAGCCCGGGTGCAGCGCGCCCTGGCGTACCCGCACGGCGCCGAAGATCTCCAGCAACGCATCGCGCAGATCGTCCTCGCGCAGATCCACGTCGCGTTCGAGCTCGCCCGTCACCGTCACCCGCGCCATCCCGCCGCGACCTTCGGCGAGCGCCCGAACCCGGTCCTGGATCTCCTGCCCCGACGTGCAGCCGCTGACGTCCAGTTCGAGTTCGTGCACCTCCGTCTGCGCTACCGTGCGGCGCTCGCGCGCCACGACGCCGTCCTCCCCGATGGTCGCGATCACCGCGCCCCGGGGACCGTCCTCACCGAACGCCAGCGGGTCGGGATTTCCCGGGTAGGTGTGCCGCTCGGCGTCCTTCGGCCGGTGGTAGTGACCGACGAAGGCATGCAGCAGCCCCGCCGCGTCGATCTCGCTGGCATCGAAGGCGGCGTGCGGTTCCTTGCCGCCGCCCTGTTCGCTGAACCACGAGCGCTCCGCCCCGTGGAAGAGGGCGATGTGCGCACCCGGTCCCTGTACGCCGAACCCCGCGAGGAAGTTGTCCGTGTTCGCCGGCGCCAGGTGCGCACCGCCCCACAGCGTCAGGCCCGAGCGCAACGGCACCGGGACGAGCCGCGGCTCCCGGAAGACGTGCACGTTCGGGCTCCAGGCGGTGAGCGCATAGACGCTTTCCGGCCCATACCAGTCGTGGTTGCCCGGCGCCAGGAACACGGGAGTCGGGTCGAGTCCCGCGAGGGTGGCCCGCAGGAACTCGGCGGTGTCCGGCGTCACGCGTTCGTCCTCGTACAGGTCGCCGCCGCAGAAGAGCGCGTCCGCCCGCACCTCGCGCACGATCGCCACGATCCGCAACAGCGCGTTGCGCAGCCCCTGCCGCCGTTGCCGCGCAACCGAACTCGTCGCTCCCGCCCACGCGAAACCCGCGTCGAGGTGCAGATCGGCGAAGTGGACGATTCGGGTCGGGCGCGGCGTTCCTGACATCGGGGCGCCATTATGCGCCGATGGGCGACCGGGGTTCAGCCTGTCGCATGTGCCGGGCCGTGCCTCTCAGTCCAGCGTCAGCGGCTCATGGATCACCACCGGCCTACTACATCCTTGCGGCCGCGCCGCCAGACCCTCAATCGTCGAATGCACTCGTTCAGTCCCGCCTGTTGGCCCGGTCCTCGATCGCCTGGCAGGCATCCATCAACACGTCAAACGACTCCGCGTCGTCGAGCAGCCACCGGTCTTCCACCATCCGCGCGTAGTCCTCGGCCAACGCCAAGAGCGCGTCTCCCGCCGGAACGAGCCGCAAACCGCCGGCCACCGCCGCCTGGTAGTCCACCCAGTCTCCCGACGCGTCCTTCTCGCGGAAGAACGCTGCCTTGTGCGCCGCAACCCCCTCCGCGATCCCGCGGTCCGCCAGAGCGCTGGCCACAACGCCGGCGTCGTCGAGCCGCGCCAGATCGTGCCAGTGCCGGGCGAACCCCTCGCCGCGCACCCGCCGCTGCGCGCAGAACACGTGCGCCGCCGTCGCCTTCTCCCAGAACGTCCGCTCCACCTGCAGGACGCGCGGCTCCGCCGTCGGGAACTCGACGCCCCGTACATGGTCCGCCGCATCGCAGCGGACCGGCATCGCCGCACTCGGCTCCCCCGTCGCCCGGCCGCCGAACTCCAGCTTCACCTCCGGTCGTCCGTAGCTTGTCCCCTCATTCAACGCGACGTACCGGACGAGCACGTCACCGTCTTCGATCACGACCTCGCCGTCGGGCTCGACGACCCGCAACGCCCGCGCGAGCGCCGGCTTGGCGACATCGTGTGTCCACGCGCCCAAAGCCTCGCGGACCGCCTTCGTCCACTTCCGCTCCTGGCTCCGGTTCGGTGGCAGCGCATCCGGGCGATCGCGGACCAAATCCGGCACAAGCTCTCGAATGTCGTAGGTAAGGTCGACATCCTCCGAGAAGCGCCGAATCGCCTCGTAGGCCTTGGACAGCGACGTGCCACCCTTGAACACGAGGGGCGCCCCGAGCGGGCCCGCGAACAGGGTCTCGAGCGACCACACGACCCAGACGTCCTTCTCCAGCAGATAGGCGGGACGGCCGGATGCGCTTGCCGCGACATCGAGCACCTCCCGGCGGTCGCCGAGGGCCAGATCCAGATACCGCTCAGCCATGGGCCACCGCGCTCACCGGCCCGGCCAGCCATCCCGGCATCTGCGCGCTCACGCTGCCGAGCTCCCGGCGCTCGTCCTCGCTCAACCGCTGCCGCACCATCCCCGCCGCGGCGCCGGCCCTGTCACGCCCCAGCCAGGCGAGCGCGCGGACCGCCTCGCCGGCACGCCGGCCGGCCAGAGCCAGTTGCCACTCCGGCGCATGACGCAGTTCGATCCGCTCGCGGCCGAGCGTCAACGTCCGGCTCGACCCCGACGTCAGAAAGACGCGCTTGACGGGCACCTGCGTGGTCAGGCCAAGCACGTTCGCCGCCATGGCGCCGCTGTTCGCGACGCGCTCTCCGCGCGCGGCCGCGAGTCCCTCGACGGTTTTCTCGACCGACGGTGCGCGGCGCCCGAACCGGCTCTCTACCGGCAAGACATACACACCCCGTCCCGCCCGCAGCAGCGCGCCGCGCCGCACAAGGCGCGACAGGGCCTGGTCGATCGCCGCCCGGCTGCCGAGATGCAATAGCCCCTTCGCCAGCACCGGAGCGCCTTCAGGCTGTCTTTGCGCGTGCCGCAGTACCGTTTCGCTCAATCGTTCCATGGCGATACTCCTTGATCGTCAGAACATATAGCCTGATTTCTGACACTTTTCAAGAGATCGCCAAGTTCCTCCTCCCTCGAGCGGACGGGCGACAACCCAAGCCTGCCACTCCATCGAACCCGCGATCCTCGCCACGCTCACCTGCCGGTCCTTCCGTTCAATACGCATGCGATCGTAGAACTGAAAGCCCTCCCTCAGTCCAGCGTCAGCGGCTCATGGGTCACCACCGGCCGCCGCAACCGTAGCGCCGGTAGCCAGATCGTCTCCCTTCCACGTGCCCACCAGTCCCCGCTGCGCACCTTCTCCTGCGCCGTCGTGAAGCGATACCGGTAGCGCAGGACGCGGACATACGTCGGCCTCGCGCCGTCGAAGGGATCCGCCACCAGCCCGAGGACGGCCGGGCGCGCTTCCAGCAGGGCGTACGCGAAGTCGTAGATCCACGGCGCCCGTTCCGGCGTCGTGAGCGCGGCGAACCACATCTGCCAGTCGAGACGCGGCTGATGCGGTGTCGCCCAACGCGGTGCCCCGCCCGTGTCTCCCGGCTTGAACGGGAAGGCATAGTCGCGCCAGGTCGCGCCGTCCAGCGAGCCTTGCACCACGAGTTCGTCGCGTTCCGTGGTCATGACGGCGAAGAGCCCATAGGGATTCGCGAGACGCAGCGGGCGCACCGTCTGCACGACTTCCGAGAGAACGCCCGGCAGTCGCCAGGTCGCCTGCAGCGTGACGCAGACACCGAGCGCCATGACGCAGCCAGCGGCGAGCTTCGCTCCCGTCCCCGAACCGCCGGGTCGCACAACCCGCAACCGCACGCGAAGCAGACGGTCGTCCAACAGGGCTACGCACAGGACCATGGTCAGCAGGTTGAAGAAGTTGTAGTTGCCGGTCGCGAGGATGAGCAGTTCGAGCGCGACAAACCCGCCCGCCGCGACAAGCCGGAGGTTGCGCGGCAGGAATATGCAGAACGACAGGACCAGTTCGATGAGCAGCGTCGCCGCGACCGCCGCCTCAAGCAATGCCGCCGGCGCGTGGTGCGCATACCAGGCGAGCGCCGTCGGCAGGGGCTGCGTCTCGAAGTGATACGCGAGCGCCGTGCCGTCGGCCCAGGACGGGTCGCCGCTCGCAAGCTTCACGAAGCCCGAGAGGAACATGAAGCGGAACAGCACGAGGCGTGTCAGCCAGACGCCGGCCGCGGGCGCACGGGCGAGGACCGCCGCGGCCACGAAGCACTCGATGAGCAGGATGTCCCACTGGTAGGACAGGAACACCTGTCCGGCGCCCAAGAGGGAGAGGTAGCAGACGTAGGCGACCACGGAGGCGATGCATCGCCATCTCCCCGCCAGCGCCAGGAGCGTGGCAGCCGTACCCACCGCGCAGACCCCGTGCAGCGCGATGGGCGATGCGTCCAGCCAGAACACGGTCGGCAGCAGCCAGTAGCGCTCGACCCCCCGCACTCCGGCGACCGCATCGAGGAAGGCATCCGCCGGCAACACCCCGTCGGGACCGATCAGGCCGCCGACCTGCCACCAGAGCGAAACGAAGGCGACCAGACCGCACAGTGCGATGCCGCGCACGAGCAGGTCGGCGGTGGCCGCAAACTCGGCGCGGACCAGGTGTCGTCCGAACAGGATCCGGGAAACGCGAAGACAGAAGCTCCGGTGTCGCGCTGTCCAGCGATACGCCGCTTCGGCAAACAGTGCGAAGCCCGGCAGGTGGCGGCACAGGAGGTGCCAGAAGCCCACGCCCCCGAGGGCGAGCGTCCGGAACGCGGCATCCGCACCCCGATGCCGCCCGTCATCGGCGAACAGCCGGATCGTCTCGGCGAAATCGGCCGCGGGGATGTCCGGGTAGTCCCGCAGCACCTCCTGGTACGGACGGTACTCGACCGCATCGCCTGTCACGGACGCCGCGTACGTCTGCATGTACCGGCAGAACGCACAGTCGCCGTCATAGACGAGGCGTGGCTTCATGAGGGAACATCATAGCCCTCGGAGGCACGGCTTCCGGGTTCAAGAGCCCTGCCGGTCGCCGGTCGCCACGCGACCCGTTCGAATGGGCCGCACGAGGAGACGCACCATCGCTGGACCGCTTGCGCACATCCGCGTCATCGACGCCACGACGCGGTGGGGAGAACTGACCGGGCGGATACTCGCCGAGCTCGGCGCCGAGGTGATCAAGGTCGAGCCGACCGGCGGTTGCGAGAGCCGGGCGCTGCCGCCCTTCGCCGGCGACGAGTCGCTGTACTGGGCCGCGCTCGGGGTTGGCAAACGCAGCGTCGTGGCGCCCGACCCGACCGCCTTCCTCGCCGACGCGGACGTGTTCGTCGAATCGGGCCGCACGGAGGGCATTGCCGAACGTTTCCCGCACATTGTCCACGTCTCGGTGACCCCTTTCGGGACGACTGGCCCCGCCGTCGATCTACCGGCGACGGAGCTGACCGTGGAAGCCGCCGGAGGCCTGGTCGGGCTGCAGGGCAATCCGGACCGCCCGCCCCTGCCCATGGGCGCGATTCCCCAGGCCGCCTTCCACGCCGGGGCGCACGCCGCCGCCGACATCGCCGTGGCCCTCTACGAGCGAGATGCCTCGGGTCTCGGGCAGCACCTGGACGTGTCCGCCCAGGCCGCCGTCGTGTGGACGCTGATGCACGCCACCGCCTTTCCGCCCAACACCGGCGCCAATCCGCCGGGGACCAGCGAATACCGCGGCACCAGGCCGCCACCGGTCGGGCCCGGGCTCAAACTGCCCTACGTCATTCCGTGCGCGGACGGAGACATCGTCCTGCGCTTCCAGATGCCCATTCTCGGCGAGCGGACGCTGCACCAACTGGTGCGCTGGGCCGAAGACGACGGCGAAGACGTGCCCGAGAGCGTCCGCGGCAGGGATTTCAACCGCTGGCTCACCGAGTTCCGGGAAGGACGCCTGGACCCCGAGGTGGTCGCAGCCGCCTCCGACCTGTGCCGCGCGTTCGTTCGGCGCAAGACCAAGCTGCAGATGCAGACCTTCAGCGCACAGCATGGACTGTGCCTCGCCGCCATCTATGACGTCGCGGACCTGCTCGACGACCCGCAACTTGCGGCCCGCGATTTCTGGAAGGAGATCGCGGGACGGACGCATCCGGGAGCCTTCGCGAAGCTGTCCGGGACACCGCTGGCCTCGGAACGGGGAGCACCCGCCCTCGGGGAACTCGCCCGGCCAGGATCCCGTCCGCTTCCACACCGCCGCGGGAGCAGACCGCCGTCGCCCTTCGCGGGAATCAAGGTCGCCGACTTCAGCTGGGTCGGCGTGGGACCCATGATCGGCAAGGCCCTCGCCGACCACGGCGCCACCGTCGTGCGCATCGAGTCGCCCGGACGGCTCGACCTCCTGCGGACCACGGGACCGTTCAAGGACAACATCCCCGGGCCGAACCGTACCCAGTTCTACGCCAACTTCAACACCTCGAAGCTCGGCATGACCCTGGACCTGAAGAACCAGGGCGGACGGGAACTGGCCGGGCGCATGGCCGCCTGGGCCGACGTCGTGCTCGAGAACTTCTCCCCGGGCACCATGGCGCGCTTCGGTCTCGACTACGAGACCCTGTCGGCGCGGCGCAGCGACCTCGTCATGCTCTCCACCTGCATGCGCGGCCAGACCGGCCCGGAGCGGACCTATTCCGGGTTCGGCAACCAGGGTGCGGCGGTTGCGGGCATGTTCGGCCTGGTCGGCTGGCCGGACCGCCCGCCGGTCGGACCGTGGGGCGCCTACACCGACTTCATCGCGCCGCGGTTCGGCGTCGCCACCCTCGCCTCCGCACTGCTGCACCGCAAGCGGACCGGCGCGGGCCAGTACATCGACCTCTCGCAGATCGAGACCGGCATCCGCTTCCTCGAACCCCTGATCCTGGACTACACCGTCAACGGCCACATCGCCCGGCCGCTGGGGCAGCGGTCACCCCTGGCATGCCCCCACGGCGTGTACCCCGCGGCCGGACACGAGCGCTACGTCGCGGTGGCCGTGGAGTCACGAACGCACTGGGATGCCCTGGCCAGCGTCCTGGAACTGCCGTGCACGTTCGCCGACCGCTTCGACCAGGCCGACGCGCTCGACGACGTGCTCGCCGCCTGGACCCGGGAGCGGGAACCCTTCGCCGCCGCGGAGCGGCTTCAGCGCGTGCGCGTGCCGGCCTATGCCGTGATGCGGCCGAGCGACCTGTACCACGACCCGCAACTGGCCCATCGCGGCTTCTTCGTGACGCTGGACCATCCGGAGATGGGCCCGACCCCCTACGACGGGCCGGCTACGATCTACTCGCGCACGCCGCAGACCCTGCGCCGCCCGGCGCCGATGTTCGGGGAGCACAACGAGTACGTACTGCAGGACATCCTCGGATTGCCGGACTCCGAGGTGCGCCGCTACCGGGAAGCCGGGGCGTTGGGCGCCTTCTGAGCGCGCTCGCGCGTCGCCACGCGCGCTTCAGTCGTCCGCCAGCGGCTCCGCCCGCTCCTCCTTCACGAACACCATCAGCACCACGCCCGCCGCGAGCAGGATCAGGATCGAACCGAAGCCGACGCGCTGGCTTTCGAAGAAGCCGGTGAAGAACGCCACCATGATGGGCGCCACGAAGGTCGTCACCTGTCCGGACAGCGCATACAGGCCGAAGAACTTCGTCATCTCCGCCTGCGGGGCGATGCGCGCGAGCATGGTGCGGCTGTTCGCATAGGCGGATGTGATGAACAGCGCGAACAGGATCGATATGAGCAGGTAGACGATCTCGGGCAGCGTGCGGAAGAACGCGAAATCCCACACCGGGGCATCGAGCCCCTCGAACTCGATGAAGAAGATCGTCGTCGGCGTGATGGAAACGGCTGCGAGCAGCGCGATGAAGTTGCCGGCGATGGTGAACACTATGGCCTTCTTGGAGCCCACGATATCGTCCAGCCAGCCGCCGATGAACCCGCCCGCGATGGCGAACACCGTCAGGAACACACCGACGAGCAGCCGCTCCGCACCGCCCCAGTCGAAGACGCCCGAGGCGTAGATCATCGCGAACGTCATGATCGCGACCTTGCCGTCGTTGAAGAGCATCCGTGCGAGCAGGTAGAGCGCGATGTTCCGGTAGTCCCGCAGCCGCAGGATCGTTCGCCTGACGTCCGCCATGCCCTGCCGTATCGCCTGCCGTGCCGAGACGCCCGTACCGGAGCGGTCCGGCGTGAACAGAAACAGCGGCAGCGCGAACACCACCAGCCACACCGCGCTGATGGGCGCCGCGATCCGGTCGTGCTCGAAGGTCGACGTGTCGAGGCCGAACAACACGTGGTCGGGAAGCCAGTCCCATTCCAGGAGGCCGGAGGCCGGCAGTGCAAACGCGTACAGCATCGCGACCAGGATGATCAACGCGCCCCCGTTGCCAAGCGCGAGCCCCCAGCCCGACACCGTGCCCAACCGTTGGTACGGCACCACGCTCGGCAGCATCGCGTTGTGGAAGACCTCGGTGAACGCGAACCCGGTGCCGGCGACGGCGAGCGCCACCGCGACGGTGATGATGCCGAGACCCGCCTCGCCCGGAACCGCCAGCCACAGGAGCAGGATCGCGGGGAACATCATGACGATGAACGCGCCGATCCACGGCTTGCGGCGCCCGACCTTGTCCGCGATGGCCCCGAGAAACGGCGCGAGACAGGCCGTGATCGCTCCGGCGAAGCCGTTGATGTAGCCCCAGATCTCCTGGCCGCGCACCGGGTCGCCGATCACTTCCGTGGAGAAGTAGGGCCCGAAGATGTAGATGACGATGAGGATGTAATAGGGATTGCGCGCCCACTCGAAGACCGCCCAGCTGAGCTGCCCGAGCGTGCCGGCATGCGTGGGCCGGTCGCTCACGAATAGGGCACGCCCTGCGCGTCCACGTACAGGGCGTACAGGGACTGGGCGCCGGTCATGAAGAGCCGGTTGCGCTTCACGCCGCCGAAGCAGAGGTTGGAGACGCCCTCCGGCAGGTGGATGGCGCCGATCTTCGTACCGTCCGGTGCGAAGACGTGCACGCCGTCCTCGTCAGGCCCCGCCCAGCCGGCGCTGGACCAGACATTGCCCTCGAGGTCCACGCGGATTCCGTCCGGCATCGCCCGGCCCAGGTCGCAGAACTCGCGGCCGTTCGTCGCCCGCATCCCGTCCGCGATGTCGTAGACCTTGATGTGGTGCGGGTGGCCGGGCTTGTGCGAGGCGCCTGTGTCCGTCACGTAGAGGAGGTCGTGGTCCGGGCTGAACGCCAGTCCGTTCGGCTTTTCCATGTCCTCGATGACGACCTCGGCGCCCAGCGTCTCCGGATCGAGCCGATAGACGCGGGTCGGCAACTCGAACGGCGCCTTGTGGCCCTCGTAGTTCCAGATGATTCCGTAGCCGGGATCGGTGAACCAGATGCCGCCGTCGGGATGGACGACGACATCGTTGGGCGCATTCAGGCGGCGCCCTTCGAAGCGGTCGATGAGCACGGTCACGGTGCCGTCGTGCTCGGTCCGCGTGACGCGCCGCGTGCCGTGTTCGCAGGTGACGAGGCGGCCCTGGCGGTCGCGCGTGTTGCCGTTCGCGTTGTGCGACGGGGCGCGGTACACCGTCACGGCGCCCGTCTCCTCCGTCCAGCGCAGCATGCGATCGTTCGGGATGTCGCTGAAGACGAGGTAACGGCCGTCACCGACCCACGCCGGCCCTTCCGTCCAGCGTGCGCCCGTCCAGAGGCGTTCCACGGCCGAACTCCCGAGTACGTATTGCCGGAACCGGGGGTCGATCACCTCCACGGCAGGATCCGGGTAGCGGATCGGTTCGTTCCAGTTCCGGTCGAGTTGCCGGTCCGTCATCGTCCCGCGCTCCCTGCTCCGGCCATCCCCGTCAAAGCGGAATCTCGATCTCTTCCACGAAACCGACCCGCGTGCGGTCGAAGTCGATGATCGTCCCCTCGAACGCTCCGACGCGGGCCATCTCCGCCGAGGTGAACGTAGTCTCCCGGTCCGAGATCCAGAGCGACGCCACGGCATCGCACGCCGGCGTGCGGCCGCTGCGATAGATGCCCATCCGGCAGTGGGCCTGGACGTAGCGCGGGATGCCCGCGACGGCCTGCACCAACCCGCCGAGTTCGTCGCGGTAGAGTTCGAAGAACCGCTCTGGACTGTGTTGTTCCTGGCGGAACACGAGCGCCATCAGCTTCTCAGTGCCATCGCCCGGCGCACCGTCCTTGATCACGTACTCGTCCGTGATGATCGAGGCCATGCCCGCGGTGTCGAGGAAGTTCGGCTCGTCCGCACGGACCGCTTCGAGCTCCGGGGCGCCCGCGTTCGCGCGCATGGCGTCCATGTCGTCGAACCAGACTTCGGCGATGCCGTCAAAGGGGCCGTCATCGCCGATCGCGTGGTTCTGCACGTAGCGCTTGAGGCCCGGAATGCGGCAGACGAACTCGGGGTGGCGGTTGCGCCAGTAATCGTGGAAGGCGGCCACAGACAGATCGGGCCGGCGCTTGAAGAAGGTGGCTTGCTTGATCATGGGTGCTTCCGCCAGGGACCCGTTCGGCTTGTGGCTAGCTTCGCATCACCGATGCGGGTCGTTTACGATTCGGGACGGCGCAGTGTACCCGCTCCGAACCGATATGCAGGGCAGCCTTGGCCATGGGCACGCGTTCACCACTCGTGGCACACTATGACGGGCTGTGCCACGAGAATACGACTATGGCAGATCTTCAGGCTGACGTACGGTTCGGCGCCCAAGGGCGACTGGTAGTACCCGCGCCCATCCGCAAGGCGTTGGATTTCCAGCCCGGGGACAGGCTGGTGGCCAGGGTGGAGGAAGGCCATCTGGTGATCGAGAAGACCCGCGATGTGGAACGGCGTCTCCACGAGCGCTTCCGCCAGATCAAGGGACGCAGCCTGGCCGAGGAACTCATCCAGGAGCGGCGTGCGGAAGCGCGGCGCGAGACCTCTCCTTGAGCGTAGTCCTGGACGCCTCTGCCCTCCTCGCCTACCTCCAGGAGGAGCCGGGCCGCGACACCGTGGCTGCCCTCCTTCCGCAAGCCGTCGTGTCGACGGTCAACTGGACGGAGGTCATCGGCAAGACGGAAGGTGCGGGCCTCGAGAGCGGGGACCTCTTCGATAGTCTGGCGAGGCTCGGACTCGCGTTGGAACCGTTCTCCCGCGTGCAGGCCGAGATCGCGGGGCATCTGGTCGAGTTCACCAGACCGTTGGGGCTCTCCCTGGCGGATCGCGCCTGTCTGGCGCTCGCCATGGAGCGCGGCGACACGGCGTACACTGCGGACCGCGTCTGGCTGGAGTTGCGCCCGGACGTCCATGTCGAAACCATTCGTTAGACCGACCCGTCGGCCCGCGCGCCGTCAGGCGGCCGCAGTTGGAGTACGCTTGGGCCCGCTGCTCAAGGCCAGCCCCGTGGATGCACGCTTCTTCGTAGGCCAGATCGTCGCCCACAACCGCGTCGGTTACCGGGGCGTCGTGGCCGGCGTGGATCCGTGCTTTTCGCTCAGCGAGGAGTGGTACGAAGAGGTCGCGCGCAGCCGGCCGCCGAAGGACCGGCCCTGGTACCACGTGCTCGTGGATGGCGCGACGCATACCACGTACGTGGCGGAACGCCACCTCGACCCGAGCGAGGACGCCTCGCAGATCGACCATCCCCTGCTCGGGGCGCATTTCGATCGATTCGACGGGAAGCGGTATTACGCGACGGCGCGGCCGCATTGATTTGTACGCAACCGTGGGGGCGACCCTTGTGGTCGCCCGTGTCGGGGTCGTGGGTGAATTCGGAACGGGACATTGTAGCTTTCCACGGTGGGTCCACCGCGCAGACATGCAGGAACATGGGTGCCCGTGTCGGGGTCGTGCATGAATTTGAGACGGGACGGGACAAGCCCGTCCCCTACAACGCCCGTGTCGGGGTCGTGCATGAATTTGAGACGGGACGGGACAAGCCCGTCCCCTACAACGCCCGTGTCGGGGTCGTGCAGGAAATCGAGACGGGACGGGACGAGCCCGTCCCCTACAGTCCGAACCTCGGGGCGGCGTTGTCCCAGAAGATCTTCCGGATGCTCGCTTCCGGGAGCGGCTGCTGTTCGAGACGCTCCATGCCGAGCGGCCACGTGCCGTCCGGATGGGGGTAGTCGGTGTTGAAGGTGACGTAGTCGTCCCCCACCAGGTCGCAGACCGAGGGGAGCGTCATCTCGTCACCGCGACAGGCGACCAGGAAGTTCGACTTGAAGTACTCCGTCGGACGTTTCCTCAGCTCCGGATGCTCGGCGTTGCCCGAGAACTCCCAATGCTGCTCCATGCGCTGCAGCCAGTAGGGGAGCCACCCCGCGTCCGCCTCGACGTGCACGACGCTGAGCTTCGGGTGGCGCTCGATGGTCCCGAACCAGATCAGGCTCATCATGGCCACCATCGCCTCGAACGGGTGGGCGATGATGTGTCCCGAGGTGTGGGTCTCCATCCGGTCGCCGAACGACGGCAGGTGCGGCGAGCCCGAATCGTGGATGCACATCGGCAGGCCCAGTTCCTCCAGGGTGCTCCACAACGCCTCGTAGCACTCGTGGTACAGGTTGCGGTTCTCGACGGGGTTGGGACGGACGTAGAAGCACGCAGCCCCTGCCTGCGCCGCCCGGCGCGCTTCCTCGACGGCGAGGTCCGGCGCCTGCACCGGCAGCATCGCCGCCATGCGCAGCCGCTCGGGGGCGTGGCTGCAGTACTCGAGGCTCCAGTCGTTGTAGGCGCGACAGACCGCGGCCAGGAGTTCGGTATCGTGGAAGGGCTTGCCGAGCATCTGGCCGCCCACGGTGGGATAGATCACCTGCGCGTCGACGCCGTGCTCGTCCATGTCGTGGAGCCGGCTCTTCGGATCGAAGCCCGCCGCCCGCGCGGCCTCATGCTTCTCCATGCCGCGCGCGGCCGCTTCCAGGAACTCCCTGGAGTGCATCGGATAGTTGCCGTCCTGCCTGGTGATGGGCTCGCCCTCGACCATCATGCCGGGACGCCCATTGCCCATGTCGCCGATCTGCGGTGCGCGGTCCGCGAAATCCGGATCGATGTAGTCCCGCCAGATCGACGGTGGCTCCATCATGTGCGAATCCGTGTCGAGGACACGATACCCGTTGCGCATGGCTCCTCCCCCAGGGTTCGTTCCGGGCCGTAGCTTATCGTATTCTGCGTGGATCGAACCCATCGTGGACCGCCGCCACGCCCGCTTGAGCAGGCGTCGCGGACGCATCCGGAGGACTGCCCATGAGCGACGACCACCAGCATCCCCCCTCGCCCATGGCGTTGCGGGTGAAGGCACTGGAGACTCTGCTGACGGATCGCGGGGTGGTCGATCCGGACGCCGTCGACGCGATCCTCGATCTCTACGAACACCAGGTCGGACCGCGCAACGGCGCCAAGGTGGTGGCGCGGGCGTGGACCGATCCGGACTACAGGGCGCGGTTGCTCGCCGATGCCACGGCGGCCATCGCGGAACTTGGCTTTCTCGGCATGCAGGGCGAACACATGGTCGCCCTCGAGAACACGCCGACCGTGCACAATGTGGTGGTCTGCACGTTGTGCTCGTGCTACCCGTGGTCCGTGCTCGGACTGCCGCCCGCCTGGTACAAGTCGCACGCGTACCGCAGCCGCGTCGTCCTGGAACCGAGGTCCGTCCTGCGGGAGTTCGGCCTGGAGCTGCCCGAGGACATCGAGGTGCGCGTCTGGGACAGCACCGCCGAGATCCGCTATCTGGTCGTGCCGCAACGCCCCACCGGAACCGACGACCTGGACGAAGCGGCCCTTGCCGACCTCGTTACCCGCGACTCCATGGTGGGAACGGCGCTGTTGCCCGACACCGGGGCGGCCGCATGAACGGCATCCACGACATGGGAGGCATGCACGGCTACGGGCCCGTGGACCCCGCGCATGCGGAACCGTTTCACGACGACTGGGAGCGGCGGGTCTTCGCGCTGACCCTCGCAGCCGGCAGACACCTGCGATCGAACCTCGACCGGGGGCGGTTCGAACTCGAGATCCTGCCCCCGTCGGAGTATCTGGAAGGCTATTTCGAGCGCTGGTTCGCCCGGTTGCTGAAGGCCGGCACGGCAGCCGGGCTGGTCGACGCGGTGGCACGGGCGGCCATCGAGCGCGGCGCAGCGGCGCCGCCCGCCCCGAGGGACCACGAGCCATTGCCGGCCGCTGCCCTGCTGCACGTGGCCAAGAGCGGGCGCCCAACCGAGCGGGAGCCTTCGACGCAAGCGGCCTTCGCCATCGGAGATTCCGTGCGCGCCCGCAACCTCCACCCCGCGACGCATACCCGCCTGCCCGGCTACGTACGCGGCAAGACCGGCGCTGTCGTCGGATACCGCCGCGCACACGTCTTTCCGGACTCGCATGCGGAGATGCAGGGCGAGGATCCGCGGCATCTCTACGCGGTGCGTTTTCCGGCAACGACCCTGTGGGGCGCCGACGCATCGTCACGCGACAGCGTCACGCTGGACCTCTGGGAACCCTACCTCGAGGCCGCGAGTGCGACCTCACGGTCGCGTTGGAAGTTTCGCTGGCGCGAAACTTCTACGGCGAAAACTCCCAGGTGAGCGTGGACGCTGCGGTCCCGCTGGCCGCTCCGTTTGCCGATGTGCTCGCCGCGGACGGTGGCACTTTCGAAGAGCCGTGGCAGGCGCAGGCGTTCGCCCTGACCGTCGGGTTGCACGCGGCCGGTGTGTTCTCCTGGCCGAAGTGGTCGCAGACCCTGGCCGAAGAGATCGCCCAACTCGGACAACGGGGCACCGAAGACTATTTCGGCTGCTGGCTGAACGCCCTCGAGACGCTGCTCACCGAGAAGGGCGTCGCCACTCGCTCCGAATTGACCGTCCTCGCATCGGCCTGGCGCGAAGCCTACCGGACCACTCCGCACGGGCAGCCGGTGCGCCTTGACGCGCGAGCGGCGGAGCCGGCGCCGTAACCGCCATGGCCTGCTGATAGCATGGGCGCAGGACGGGTCGCAGGGCCGTTCCGACCTGTCCAGTGAAACAGGCACCAACCGCAATCGGAGAGAAGGAGAATCCGTGAAATTCGGACTGCGCTACTGCAACGTGGGACGCTTCGTCGACCCCGCAAACGCCATCGAGCTCATGCAGGCTGCGGAGGAAGCCGGCTTCGAGTCCGCCTGGACGGTCGAGCACACCGTGGTACCCCTCGGTTACGAGTCGGCGTACCCCTACTCGCCGAACGGTCGGATGGGTCCCCGCGACGACATGCCGATCCCGGACCCGCTGATCTGGATGGCCTACATCGCGGCCGTGACCTCGCGCATCAAGCTCGCCACCGGCATCCTGATCCTGCCCCAGCACAATCCCGTCATCACGGCGAAGCAGGTCGCAACCCTCGACTGCATGTCGGGAGGACGCGCCCTGCTCGGCATCGGTGTCGGCTGGCTGAAGGAGGAGTTCGACACCATCGGGGCGCCGTTCGCCGAGCGGGCCGAGCGCACCGACGAGTACGTCGCCGTGATGCGCGCGTTGTGGAGCATGGAAGCCCCGACCTTTCACGGCAAGTTCTTCGATTTCGAGAACGCCTACTGCCTGCCGCAACCGCCCGGTGGCAGCGTTCCCATCATCGTGGGGGGCCACTCGAAAGCCGCCGCGCGGCGCGCCGGGCGCCTCGGAGACGGCTTCTTCCCGGCGCGCGAGACGCGGGAGGATCTCATCGAACTGGCCCGGCAGACCGCGCACGAGCACGGCCGCGACCCCGCCGCGCTCGAGATCACCATCAGCGTGCCCGCCGACCTCGGCGAACTCGACCATCTCGCCAACCTCGGCGTGTCGCGGGTCCTGCTGCCGGTATCGCCCTTCCCGGGCATGGGGGCGAACGTCGGCACGCCGGAGGAGGCGCTCGCCTGGAAATCACGCATCGAGCAGTACGCCGATGCCTGATCCACTGACGGACGGACTGCGCCGGCAGCTCGAGGTCCTCAAGGCGAAGATCGCCGCCGGCGAAGTGCTGGCGGGATGGAAGGTGGGGCTGACCTCCGGGGCGTCCCGCGACGCCATGGGCCCCGGATTTCGACCGTTCGGCCATCTCCTCCAGAGCCGCGTATTCGAGAGCGGCGCGAACCTGTCCCGCGCCGCCTTCGATGCGGTCAACGTGGAGAACGAGGTGTGCTTCACCATCGGGGACACCATCCGAAGCGACGGCGGCGCCGTCTCCCGCGACACCGTGGTCGGCTCGATCGCGGGCGTGTCCCCCGGGTTCGAGATCAACGAACCGCGCCTGCCGCGCGAGGCCGTAGCGGCCGACCGACTGGCGGACAACCTCTCCCAATGGGGCATCGTTGCGGGCCCACAGCGGCCCACCTCGGACATCGACTTCGCAGCGCTCGAGGTCACCCTGTCCTGCGATGGCGTCGCGGTGCAGACCGTCGCGGCCCGCGGCCACATCGACGACCACTTCACCTCCCTCGCCGCCCTCGCCATGCAACTCGGGCGTTTCGGGCTCGCGCTCGAACCCGGGCAGCGCGTGATTACCGGCGCATTCGCGCGGCGTCCCGTGGCCGCCCCTTCGCACTGGCGGGGCGACTTTGGAGCCACCCTTGGAACCGTCGAGGTGACGTTCGCATGAAGATACTCATCATTCCGGGGCTGACGCTGCAGGAAGTCACGGAAACCGATCTGGCCCGCATCCGTTCGGCCGCCGGGGACGCGGACATCGTCGTCTCGGATCACCGCGAGGCGATCCGCCACATCGCCGATGCGGACGTCGTGTTGGGTTTCGTCACCCGCGACATGTTCCTGGCGGCCCGCCGGCTCCGCTGGGTGCAGTCCATCTCCTCCGGGGTGGACGCCTTCCTCTACGACGAGTTCCGCGACAGCGACGTCGTGCTCACCAGCGAAAAGGGCCTGGTCGGCGAGCACCTGGCGGACCACGGGTTCGGCCTGCTGCTGATGCTCACGCGCCAGCTCGGCACGGCCCTCAGACACGGGCCCGACGCCTGGAACCACCGCCCCGAGATGCGCAGCCGGGAAATAGAACTGACCGGCGCCACGATGGGCATCTTCGGCTTCGGCGGCACCGGCCGCGCCATGGCCCGGCGCGCCGCGGCGTTCGGCATGACGGTGCAGGCCCTGGACCGGGACCCGGTGCCGACGTCGCCGGAGGTGGACGAGGTCTGGGGGCCGGACCGCTTCGAGGAGTTGCTCGCGACATCGGACGTCGTGGCGGTCTGCTGTCCGCTGACGCCGGAAACGCGGGTCCGCTTCGACGCGGCGGCATTCGCGCGCATGCGCTCCACCGCGTGGCTGGTGAACGTGACACGCGGCGAGGTGATGGTCGAGGACGACCTCGTGGCCGCCCTCGAGTCCGGCGCCATCGCCGGTGCGGCGCTGGACGTGGCGCCGCGGGAACCGCTGCCTGCCGACAGCCGACTGTGGACGCTGCCTAACGTGGCGATGACGCCCCACACCGCTGGGGCAAGCCAGTTTCGCGCGGGGCGCAACCTCGACCGTTTCATCAGCAACCTCGAGCGGCTGCGGGCGGGGGAGCCCCTCGAAGGGGTGATCGACAAGGCGCTCGGCTACTGAGCCTCGGCGGCCGGCTTATCCCGGCGACGGAGCCCGCGGCAAGGACACGCGGAACGCAGCGCCCCGCGTGGAGGGTAGCAGTTCGATCGCGCCGCCGGCGTTGCGCACGAGTGCCTGGCTGATGGCGAGGCCGAGGCCCGTGCCGCCTCGATCCCGCCGCGTGGTGAAGAACGGTTCGAAGATTCGCGCGCGATTGCCGGGCGAGATGCCCTCGCCGTCGTCTTCCACCCAGACCGCAACGGTGTCGCCGTCGCGATCGGCCCGCACATCGACCCGGGACGCACCGTGCTGGGTGGCGTTCTCGATCAGGTTGCCAAGGACCGCTTCCAGCGACGCCCGCCCGATGCGGGCCATGGCCTGCCCCGGCGCGACGCGCACCGCGCCGTTGCCAAGCCCCCGTGCCGCATCCAGCACGTCGGTCACCTCGTCGCTCGCCTCCGACATGTCCGCGCGCGCCAGTTCCAGCAGACGTAGCGTCAGGCGGTCGAGGCGTTCCACATCGTCCGCCACGTTGTCCAGGAAGTGCGTGCGCTCGGCGGGCGTCATGTCCTCCAGGTGATCGCGCAGCACCTCGACCGCACCCTGGATCGCGGTGATGGGGGTCTTGAACTCGTGGCTGACGTGGCGCGCGAGGTCGCGGACGTATCCCGCGCGCCACTGCAGGTTCGAGGCCATCTCCGCCACCGTGTCCGCCAGTTCCGCGATCTCCCGGACCCGGTAGTGGCGCGGCTGCTCGAAGGTGTCGGTCTCGCCCGCGGACAGGCGCTCCGCGTCCCTTGCCAGGCGCTGGATCGGCAGGACCAGCGTGCGTGCGGTGAACGACGCGATCCCGAACACCACGGCGAGGACCAGCACGGTCGCCTGCAGCAGCAGGAACCACTTGTTCGACAACGCGTGAAGAATGGTCGGCGGCGCGCGCCACAGGGTCACGGCGCCGATGATCCCCGCGTCGAGCGCAATCGGCTCGGCGACCACCACGACCATCCCGACGCTCCGGCTGATCGTCGCGACAGGGGCGATGTCCCCTTCCGCCGAGCGCCGCAACCGACTGGCGCCTGTGCCACGCAACGCGGCATCGACTTCCTCCCGGCGGGCGAGCGACAGACCCCGGTCCACGCCCGTGGTCGCGGCGACCGTGCCCCACGGGTCGACGATGCGGATCTGGGCCCCGGTGACGGATGCAGCATCCGCCAGCATCGGCGCCACCTCCGCACCGACGCGCCGCGCGACATCGTCCAGCACGGCGCCCGGCTCCGCTGCAGGCAACGGGGGATGGACGCGAGACTGGGCCAGGTCGAGCGTCCCGCGCGCTCCTTGCGGCACGACTTCCCGCGCCCGCTCGTGGCCACCCATGGCCGCGGGCGACAACTTGCGGAAGGCGGCACGGTAAGCCGCCGCCACGAACGCTGCCTGGGCGTTCAACTCCGACTCGGTCTGCCGCAGCAGCGCGCTCTCGTAGAGGCGCAGCACCTGCACCGCCGCGAGCGGCAACACCAGGACGAACAGGCTGACAACCAACAGGACGGTGCGGAGCCGCAGGCGGAACATCACTCGAGTCCGAGGCGATACCCCACGCCATGTACCGCCCGGATCGCGTCCCAGCCCCGCGCCCGCAGTTTCTCGCGCAGACGCCGGATGTGGCTGTCGATGGTGCGGTCGCTCACGACCCGCCGAGTGACGTAGGCGCCGCGCATCAGCGTCGGGCGGTCGACCACCGTCCCGGCATTGCGCGCGAGCGTCGCGAGGAGTCCGAACTCGGTGCCGGTCAAGCCCAGTGGCTCCCCATCGAGAAGCGCCCGGCGCGCCGGTTCGTCGATGACCAGCGGACCCGCGACGAGTTCCGCAGTATTCTCCTCGGCCCGCGCATCGATCCCCCGGAACGTCGCGCGTACGCGTGCCACGAGTTCCCGTGGGCTGAACGGCTTGGTGACGTAGTCGTCGCCCCCGGCTTCGAGTCCCGCCACCCGGTCGCCTTCCTCCGCCTTCGACGAGAGGAACAGGATCGGCACGTTGGAGGTGCGGCGGATCGAGCGGCATACGTCCACGCCGTCGATCTCCGGCATGAGGACGTCGAGCACGACGAGATCGGGCGATTCGTTCTGGAACGCCGCAAGGGCCAAGCGACCGTCGGCCGCGTCCACCGTACCGAACCCGGCGCGGCGCAGGGCAAAGGACACCACGTCGCGGATGTGCGCGTCATCGTCGGCGATCAGGACCTTGCGCACGAGATCCCCTGGCGGGCCTGCCTTGACGGCCCGCGACCCACCTCGTCCGGGCTCAGCTCCAGCGATCCCACCGCAGGGTCTCCTCGACCGGCAGGCGGGTGACCGGGCCGAAATTGCCCATCGGATACCCCACGGGGATGAGGGCGAACGCTTCCATGTTGTCCGGCAGCTCTAGCACGGCCCGCGCCGCGTCTCGGTCGGAGAGCCCGAGGGTCGTCGGGGCGGCGCCGAGGCCCAGCGCGCGGGCGGCCAGCAGGAGGTTTTGCACGGCGGGCCAGATCGAACCGCCGCCCATGGCGGCGGCGCCGCGCGGAACGGGTTCGGCAAACTCGTAGCAGGCGATGACGAGGACCGGGATGTCCTGCATGTGCTCCGCCTGCCACAGCACGGCGTCGAGCATGCGCTGGCGCTTGTCCGCGCCCTGGTGGGGCAACGCCGCCGGGCGCCCCGAGTCCGGGCCGATGTACGCCGTCACCGCCTTCTTGTTGAGGGCGGCAAGCTTCGCCCGCTGCTCGGCGTCGCGTACGACGATCCAGCGCACGCCCTGGACATTGGAGCCGGTCGGGGCCTGGTTTGCCGCGTCGATGAGCCGCAGTAGCAGTTCCTCCGGCACCGGGTCCGGCTTCAGACGCCGCATGGCCCGACAGTGGTAGATCGCCTCGAAAAGGCCCATTTCGTCCGACATGTCCGCTCCTCCATCGCGGCGGCTTTGACACCGGCGCACGTTATCGCTTCACATAATACGGTCACACCGGGGGATTTGGGGAGCAGAAAGGATATGGCGGGATCGCTCGCGGGCATACGCGTCATCGACATGACCACGATCTATTCCGGGCCGATCGCCGCATCGATTCTCGGCGACCAGGGCGCGGACGTGATCAAGGTGGAGGCGCCGCCGGGGGGCGACACCATGCGCACGCCGTACCGGATGGCGCGGGGCGGGCTCTCCGGTCCGTTCGCCATGATGAACCGCAACAAGCGCTCGATCGTCATCGACCTGTCCGGCGACGACGGCAAGGCCGTGCTGCGCCGGCTCGTGGCGGACGCCGACGTGCTGATGGAGAACTTCCGTCCCGGTGTGATGGACCGCCTCGGGATCGGCTTCGAGGACCTGCGCAAGGTCAACCCCGGCCTGGTCTTCGCATCGATCAATGGCGTCGGGCCGAGCGGCCCCTATGCCGGGCGGCGCGTCTACGACGCCGTCATCCAGGCCATATCCGGCATCGCGGCCCTGCAGGCCGACCCCGCGGTCGAGCAGCCCGTGATGGTCAACACGCTCATGTGCGACAAGATCACCTCCATGACCGCCGCGCAGACGATCTGTTCGGCGCTCGTCGCGCGGGAGCGCACCGGCGTCGGACAACGCGTGGAAGTCTCGATGCTCGACGCGAGCCTCTTCTTCCTGTGGCCCGACAGCATGGCGAACTTCCACTTCGTGGGCGACGAGGTGGCCACTTTCCCGACCGGCTCGCACGCGTACTTCGTGCGCAGGACCGCGGACGGCTACGTCGCCACGATGCCCGTCAAGCCCGGCGAGTGGGCGGGGCTCTTCCGGTCGCTCGAAATGCCGAACCTGCTCGAAGATGGGCGGTTCTCGACGCCGACGGCGCGCCAGGCGCACAGCACCCTCTTCCAGGACTTGCTGAACGAGGGGTACGCCCGTTTCGAGACGGACGAGTTGTGTACGCGACTCGAGGAGAACCAGGTGCCCTTCGCGAAGATCAACTCCCGCGAAGAGGTGATCCGGGATCCCCAGGTGCAGGCCATGGGCGCGCTCGTCGAGGTGGACCATCCGGTGGGCGGTCTCCTGCGTCAGCCGCGGCCGAGCGGCCAATTCAGCGAGACGCCGGCGGAGATCTTCCGCACTTCGCCCGGGCTCGGTGAGCATACCGACGAGGTGCTGCGGGAGAGCGGGTTCGGGGACGACGAGATCGCGCGCCTTCGGGAGGCCGGGTTCGTGCGATAGCGCGACCTGACGGGGATTCAGGAGTCCGGATCGGCGCCGGTGGGCGTTACGACGTACTTGGCCAACTCCTCTCGGAGCACCGGTCGAATCGCCTCGGCCAAATCCTCGCGTTCCTGCATTCTCCGCGTCGCCTGCGACTCAACGTGAATTCGCAGCGCGGTGTTGATGAGCGTCTGATAGCTGCCGCCTCCGGCGGCACGCACTTGGTCTCGGAACCACTCAAGCACGTCGTCGTCTATGCGGATGGTGATGCGCGTCTTGCCGGCGGCTGGCCGCAGGATGGCTCCGCGCGTGCCCTTTGAAAAATCATATTCGGCTTGCATTGCTAGTGAGACTCTATGAACAGGAATAAACGGAGACACTATCGTTCGTTCACATACGCTTCCCTCTCTGACGGCGACGCTGCACGCGCCGAGATGATCCGAACGTTATCACCTCGCCATGTGTAGCAGACAACTACGACGCGACCCAAGCCGTCCATCCCGATGGCCACGAACCGCTCCTCCCCGCAGCTCGACTCGGCCACGTTCATCGCAAAGTCGTCCTCAAAGACCGCAAAAACATCCGCGAACTCGACGCCGTGTTTGGTCAGGTTAGCTTCGGCCTTGACGGGGTCCCATTCGAAACTCACGGGGCAGAGTATGCACAAATGTGCATATAGATCAAGTCAGATGCTGACCGACTCTGCGGCGTCAGTCTGGCGCTCTTGGAACGCCGGAGCTCCGCCGGACGACAGCGCCTCTGGTAGCCTCCTTCCATGACAGCAGCCGCGAATGGAGCAGAACATGAGTAATCCCACCAATCGCAAGGTGGTGGTGCGAAGCCGGCCCGCCGGCATGCCGAAGCCCTCGGACTTCGCTATCGAGACGGAGGAACTGCCGGCACTCGAGCCCCACCAGATGCTCCTGCACACGCGCTGGCTGAGCCTCGACCCCTACATGCGCCCCGGGATGGGCGCCGCCGAGAGCGTCGGCAGGACCATCGTCGGGGGCACGGTGTCCGAGGTCGTCGAATCACGCGCCCAAGGATGGGAGCCCGGGGACCTCGTCGTCGGCTACTACGGCTGGCAGGAATACAGCGTCGCCACGCCCGACGACGTGCAGTGGGGCAACGCCGACATCCCCATCCAGAAGTGGGACGCGGCCCTCGGGCCCGCTTCCACGGCCGTCGGGGTGCTGGGGATGACCGGCTTCACGGCCTATCAGGGACTGCTGAACGTCGCCCGCGTGCGGGCCGGCGAGACGGTGGTCGTGAGCGCCGCCAGCGGGGCGGTCGGCCAGGTCGTGGGACAGCTCGCCAAGATCCGTGGGGCGAGGGCCGTGGGCATCGCCGGGGGTCCCGCGAAGTGCGCTTTCTGCGTGGACGAACTCGGTTTCGACGCGTGTCTCGACTACAAGGCCCCCGGATTCCCCGAGCGCCTCGCGGCCGCGGTTCCGGACGGCGTCGACATCTACTTCGAGAACGTCGGCGGCGACGTGCTGGAGGCGGTCATTCCGCTGCTGAACGACGGCTGCCGCGTACCGGTCTGCGGCTACATCGCGCACTACAACCTGACGGATGGAGAAGCCCGGCCCACCCCGCCCCAACGGCTGCGGGCGGCGGGGCTCCCCGCGCTTGGCAAGGAGGGCCACACCGACGGGTTCCGCTTCTTCGCGTTCTCCGAACTGGCGTCCGTGCACCCCAACGCCGAGGAGGCCCTGGCCGAACTGTCCGGGTGGATCAAGGCTGGCCGACTGAAGTACCGCGAGAGCATCACCGATGGCCTCGACAGCAGCATCGATGCGTTCATCGGCATGCTGCGCGGAGAGAACTTCGGCAAGACGATGGTCCGCGTGGCCTGACCGGCGCCCAGTCCGCGATGACCGGTCAATCCGCGTCGACGAAGCGCACTACGCCGGCGTTGCCGTCGACTTCCACGATCTGGTCGTCGACGAAGCGGGTCGTGACGTCCTGGATGCCGGTGACGCACGGCTTGCCGTACTCGCGGGCGATCAGCGCTCCGTGCTGCAACGCACCCCCGATCTCCAGGATGATCCCCGCCGCGTTCAGGAACAGCGGCGTCCATCCCGGGTCCGTCGTCACCGCGACCAGGATGTCGCCCGGACGTACGGTCTTCTCGAACGGGTCGTTGAGCACGCGCACCGGGCCGCGCGCGACGCCCGGGGACAGTGCCCCGCCGACCAGGGCGCCGTCCTGGTAGACCGGCGGCGGGCGCAGGATGCGGCCGCGGGAGTCGATGCACATGGGGAAGTGGCGCACCCGCGATCGCGCCTTGCGCGCGAACGCTCCGCGTTCGGCGACCGCCGCCCGAACGTCGAAGTCCGGGTCGTCCGCAGCCCGGTCCACATCCTCCAGGCGCAGCTCGAAGATCTGCTCGCGACGGTCCAGGCGGCCCGCCGCCACGAACCGGTCCGCACGGTGCAGCAATAGCCTCCGCAGCCGGTCGTTCACCTGCATGAGGTGGTGCTTGAACAGCTCCCGTGAACTCGCGTAACGCGTGCAGGTGTCATAGCACTTCTCCAGGCGCCGCGCCTTCCGCCGCGGGAGCGCCTCGCGCAGCTTCCGATACGCTTCTTCCCGGCGCGCGATCTGCCGACGCCGCATGTCGCGGGGATCGAACGCGCCCCCGGAAGCGCGGATGTTGGCCATCTGCCGCAGGGCCAGCGACGGTGCTTCTCCATACTTCGGATTGGCGATCTCCATCTCGAGGGGACCCCGGCAGCCGTAGCGGGAGACGAACCTATCCCAACGCTGGAGAAAGGCGTCAGGCAGCTCCCGTGCGCGAAGTCGGCTTTCGAGCGCCTCCATGTCCTCGAAGTCGGACGGCGAGAGCGCCATCGCCATTTCGTAGATGGCGACACCCATCTCCACGATCATGTCGTCCTCGTAGCCGCCGCCGGCGATCGCGTCTGCCCATGCCACCTGCTCCGGCGACTTCGGATCGGCGATCCCCTTTAGGCGGAACATCGAGGCGGCGGCGTGCAGGAAGGCGGGGTACGACGACGCCATGACCGTGGACCCTGCACGCTCCAGGTCCTCGCGAAACGTCTCGACGACGCTGCGCGAACGATCCGGCGGGCGTGCCATCCATGCATCGAACGCTTCGATGGCGGCCGTGTACTCCCGGTCGAACCGGGCGCGTCGCAACGCCGGGCGCAGGAGCGTGGTCACCGCCCGCCGGGCGTTCCAGAGCAGGCGCGGGAGGTGCCCGAGCAGTCGCAGGCTCCGCACATGCGCGGGCGGCGCTTCCGACCGGTAGCGGTCGATCTCCGAGGACAGGAGGACCTGCGCCATGAGTTGGTTCTTCTCCTCGGTGAGCTTCGCGAGCTGCTCGTCTTTGTCCCCCACGAGGTGCAGGTACATCGACATGTCCATGTACATGCGGCCGGACCCCAGGTGCAGGCCCCAGGCCCCGCAATCCAGCGCGCCGGGCGGGCGGTTGACGAGCCACGCCACGAACATCCTGAGGAGGGTCTCGATCGCGTCGTCGGCCATGGGCGAGGTGGGCTCGCTCATCGTGATGCCTTCCGTGAGGTAGCCGTCCATGTAAAGCCTGCGCGGCTCGCCAGGCACCGTCTGCAACGACTCGTGCAGCGGGACATAGGTGGTGACGGGCCGGGCCTGCAGGATCCGCAGGCGTCCCTCGGCGAAAGCCCACTCCACGTCCACCGGCTCGGCGTACAGCGCTTCGATGCGCTTGACGGTGTCCTTGAGCTCCGCGATCCGGCCGCCGTCCAGGCACGGTTCGTCCGATCGGTCGCCGCCCTTGTCTCCCAAACGGTGTTCGACGATCTCGCCCGACACCGTGTCCACCACGACCGCGTCCGGCGTGATGTCGCCCGTCACCAGCGCCTCCCCGAGCCCCCAGCTCGCGTTGATGAGGACCTCGTCGAAGTCGTTGGTCAGCGGGTTGAGCGAAAAGGCGACGCCGGCGACCTCGCTGTCCACGAGTTCCTGCACGATCACGGCGATCGTGGGATCGAGGTCCTCGAAACCCATCTTCCGCTTGTAGAGCAGGACCCGCGCATCGAGACAGGAGCAGAAGCAGGTCCGCACGCCATCTTCCAGCATCGGCCCCTCGACCCCGAGCACGGTTTCGTACAGACCCGCGAACGACGCGCCTGCCAGGTCCTCTTCCGGCGACGAGGAGCGCACCGCGCAGGACGCGGCGCCAAGGTCGTCCTTGACGAGGCTCAGCGCGGCGCGTTGCCCGGCGTCGAGCGGCAGGGCAACTGCCACGGCCCTGGCCCGCGCGCAGCATTCCGCAAGCCCGGCGCGCTGTTCCACGCTCGGCGATGCGCCGTCGCAGGACCGCGCTGCCGCCAGGACAGCCTGCCACTCCTGCGACGAACGGACTTGCGCAAGCCACGGCTCGAAGAAGCCGGCGGCAAGCACCATGCCGCGCGGCACGTCGAATCCAGCCTGCGCAAGCCGGATGAGCGACGCGGCCTTGCCGCCGACTTCGTGTACCACCGGAGGCTCCGAGGTCGCAAGCGCGACCACCCCCGAAATGTTCCCCTCGACGGCTGTCACCATGCGCCCTCTCCCGTCGCGGACGAGTCCGTCCCATTCGACATCGTAACGCAGCACCAGCCCCCCGAACGGTTCTCCGGACGTCCGCCCGCAGGCGATGCCGATGAGCCGTCAGTCTCCGTCGACGAACCGCACCACCCCCGCGTTCCCGTCGACTTCCACGACCTGATCGTCCACGAAACGGGTCGTGACGTCCTGAATGCCGGTGACGCACGGCTTGCCGTACTCCCGGGCGATCAGCGCTCCGTGCTGCAGCTCGCCGCCGATTTCCAGGATGATGGCTGCCGCGTTGAGGAACAGCGGCGTCCATCCCGGGTCCGTCGTGACGGCGACCACGATGTCTCCCGGCCGCACCGTCTTCTCGAAGGGATCGTTGAGCACCCGGACGGGGCCGCGCGCTACGCCCGGCGAGAGTGCCGCGCCGACCAGCGCCCCTTCCTGGTAGACCGGCGGCGGGCGCAGGATGCGGCCGCGGGAGTCGATGCACATCGGGAAATGCCGCACCCGCGCGCGTAGCTTGCGCGCAAACGCGCCGCGTTCGTCGACTGCAGCCCGCAGGTCGAAGTCGGGGTCGTGCGTGGCGCGGTCCACGTCCTCGATCCGCAATTCGAAGATCTGCTCGCGACGGTCGAGGCGACCGGCCGCAACGAATGCGTCCGCCCGGTGCAGCAGGAGCGCGCGCAGCCGTTCGTTCACCTGCATGATGTGGTGCTTGATCAACTCCCGCGCACCCGTGTAGCGCATGCAGGTGTGGTAGTACTTCGTCAGACGTCGCGCCTTCCCGGGCGGAAGGGCCTGTTGCAGTTGCTCGTAGGCGTGCTCCCGGCGCGCGATCTGCCGACGCCGCATGTCGCGGGGATCGAACGCACCCCCGGCGGCGCGGAGGTTGGCCATCTGCCGCAGCGCCAGCGACGGCGCCTCGCCGTACTTCGGGTTGGCCAACTCCATCTCGAGCGGACCCCGGCAACCGTAGCGTGCGACGAACGCGTCCCAGCGCTCCAGAACGGCCTCCGGCAGGTTCCGCGCGAGGAGCCGCGCCTCGAGCACCTCGATGTCCTCGAAATCGGACGGCGGCAACGACATGGCCAACTCGTAGATGGCGACCCCCATCAGTACGATCATGTCGTCCTCGTAGCCGCTGCAGACCGCATCGACCCATGCCAACTGCTCCGGCGACTTCGGGTCCGCGAGCGCCTTGATGCGCAGCGTCGCGATGAAAGCGGTCAGAAAGGCCGGATACGAGGACGCCATGACGGCGGCCCCGGCACGCTCCACGTCCTCATGCAGGCTCTCCGCCACGTCGCGCGAGGCATCCATCGGCCGGGTGATCCAGGTCTCGAAGGCTTCGATCGCGGCGTGATACTCCGCGTCGAACCGCGCACGACGAAAGGTCGGGCGCAGGAGCACGGTCATGGCCCGCCGCATGTTCCACAACAGCCGTGGGAGGTAGCCGAGCCATCGGGAGAACCGCACGTGGTCCGGCGGCTTCGGGGGCCGGTACCGCTCTATTTCGGGAGACATGAGCACCCGGGCCATGAACTGGTTCTGGTTCTCGGCGAGCTTCGCGAGCTGGTCCTGGTTGCCGACGATGTGCATGTGCATCGACATGTCCAGGTAGAGACGACCCGTGCCCAGGTGCAGGCCCCAGGCCGCGGCGTCCAGTGCACTCGGCGGACGATTGACCATCCACGCGAGGAACATCCTGATCAGGGTCTCCATCGCCTGGTCCGCCATCGGCGAGGTGGGCTCGCTCATCGTGATGCCGTCCGTCAGGTAGCCATCCATGTACAGCTTGCGCGCCTCCCCAGGCGCCGTCTGCAACGACTCGTGCAGCGGGACATAGGTGGTGACGGGCCGGGCCTGCAGGATCCGCAGGCGTCCCTCGGCGACCGCCCACTCCACGTCCACCGGCCCGGCGTACAGCGCTTCGATGCGCTTGACCGTGTCCGCGATCGCGGCAATCCGGCCGCCGTCCAGGCACGGTTCGTCCGATCGGTCGCCGCCCTTGTCTCCCAAACGGTGTTCGACGATCTCGCCCGACACCGTGTCCACCACGACCGCGTCCGGCGTGATCTCGCCCGTCACCAGCGCGTCCCCGAGCCCCCAGCTCGCGTTGATGAGAACCTCGTCGAAGTCGTTGGTCAGCGGGTTGAGCGAAAAGGCGACGCCGGCGACCTCGCTGTCCACGAGTTCCTGCACGATCACGGCGATCGTGGGATCGAGGTCCTCGAAACCCATCTTCCGCTTGTAGAGCAGGACCCGCGCATCGAGACAGGAGCCAAAGCAGGTCCGCACGCCATCTTCCAGCGCCGCCCCTTCGGCCCCGAGGACGGTCTCGTACAGACCCGCGAACGACGCGCCTGCCAGGTCCTCTTCCGGCGACGAGGAGCGCACCGCGCAGGACGCGGCGCCAAGGTCGTCCTCGACGAGGCTCAGCGCGGCGCGTTGCCCGGCGTCGAGCGGCAGGGCGGCTGCCACGGCCCTGGCCCGCGCGCACCATTCCGCAAGCCCGGCGCGCTGTTCCACGCTCGGCGAGGCAGCGTCGCAGGACCGCGCCGCCGTCAGGACGGCCTGCCACTCATGCGACGAACGGACCTGCGCAAGCCACGGCTCGAAGAAGCCCGCGGCAAGCACCATGCCGGGCGGCACGTCGAAGCCGGCCTGTGCAAGCCGGATGAGCGATGCGGCCTTGCCGCCGACTTCGCGTACCGCGGGGGCCTCCGGGGTCGCAAGCGAGACGACTCCCGGGATGCTTCTGTCGACGGCTGTCACCATGTGCACTCTCCAGTCTGTCGGTCCTCAGCGCACATGTGCGTCCTCCACGTCGTGGAGCCGGACATAGGCCCCTGCCTGATCGTCCCGCACGTAGATCGGATCGCTCGTGGCCTTCGGATCGTAGCCTTCGCTACGCAGGGCGACCTTGCGGAGCTTGAACGTGCCCGTGACGTCCGATTCGGACTGCAGCCGCAGGAACACGGGAACCGCATAGGACGGGAGCTTCGAGACAGCGAGTTCGTACAATGCCTGTGCGTCGAACGGTGCCTCCCGCCCCCCTTCCAGCGCCAGCGCCGCCATCCCCGCGCGTCCCTCGTGTCCCGGCATCTCGACGCCGTAGACGTTGGCCGTCTCGACGCCTGGGAACGCCGACAGCGCCTCCGCCACTTCCTGCGTCGACACGTTCTCGCCCTTCCAGCGGAACGTGTCCCCGATGCGGTCGACGAAGTAATAATAGCCCTTCCGGTCGCGCCGCAGCAGATCGCCGCTGCGGAAGTACGCGTCGTCCGGCTTCTTCACGCCGCGCAGGATCTTCTTCTCCGTCGCCTCGGCGCTGGTGTAGCCCTGGAACTGTCGCAGCATGCTCCTGGAACCGACGGGAATCCTGCCCAGTAGTTCGCCGACCTCGCCGGGCCCGCACTCGACATAGCGCCCCTCGGCGTCGCGGACGAGTTCCTCCCGCTCGATGTCGTAGCGCAGGAGCAGCCCGCCCCGAATCCTGCCGACCGAGCCGACCTTGCCCGCGTAGTTGACGCCGCCGACGTTCGCCTCCGTGGCGCCGTACGCCTCCACGATGCGGGGGATCCGAAAGCGTTCCCGGAACGGCTCCCAGACGTCCGCCCGCAGGCCGATGCCGAACATCCAGCGCAAGTTGTGCGTGCCGTCCTCGGGATCCGTGGGCCGGTTGAGCAGGAATCGGCACAGTTCTCCGATGTAGATCACCCCGGAGGCGTGGTAGCGGCGCACGTCGTCCCAGAACCGCGACGCCGAGAACCTGCGGGCGATGGCGACCGCGCCCCCGCAGCCCATCGCCATCATCACCGTGCCCACGCCCCCCGCGGCGTGGTACAGGGGTAGGGGGCAGTACACCACCTCCCCCTTGCGAAGGCCGAGGACGGCGCCGGACAGGCCGCCGAGCGCCAGCTTCTGGTGGCTCATGTTCGTCGCCTTGGGCAGGCCCGTGGTGCCCGACGTGTAGATGTGGAACACCGAGTCGCCGCTACGGACCGAGGCCCGCACCGCCGGGTCCGGGTCAGACTCCGGCTGTTCCGCCAGGGCCTTGCGAATGTCCTCGGCGCCGGGCAGACCCGGATCCCCGGCACCCTCCTCCGGCAGCACGTAGACAGAGAGGTTGGAGAGCGCATCGTCGGCCAGGTCGGCAGAGCCCTCAGCCGGGGAGCGCGAGGGGCTTGCCCCTCGCATGAAAGAGCCCTCAGCCGGGGAGCGCGAGGGGCTTGCCCCTCGCATGTAGACACTGGGCGCGCACTCCGCGCCGAGCAGCAGGCGGTTCGCCCCGACGACCTCGAGCGCGTGCAGCACGCCCGATCCCACGAGGTTCGTGTTGATGAGCGCCGCCTTGACGCCGATCTTCCCGAACCCGCTCCACACCGGGACGTACTCCGCCCGGTTCGCCATCATGAAACCGATCGTGTCGCCCGCCCGCAGTCCGACCGAGAGCCCCCAGTGCGCGAAGCGGTTCGCCATCGCGTTGTATTCGCGGTAGGTGATCCGGCGGTCTTCGAACAGGATGAACGGCAGGTCGCCGTACTTCGCGACCTGGCCCTCGATGTAGTCGGCGATGGTATACCGGGAGTCCGCGCGGAGCCGCAGCAGCGGTAGCGACTTGAGAAGCGGGCCCATCGCGGACAGGTAGATGGACCATTCGCTCTTGCCCGGATTCATTGCCCCTCGGTTGGAACCTCGCCTCGACCCACTATATCCCCCGTCGCCTGGTCACGGAGCGGTTCTCTCCCATCATCCACACGGGCAGCACCGACACCAGCAGGATCACCCCGACGAGGAGAAACGCGTCCCGGTAGCCCAGCATGCTGCCCTGGCTCGACACGATCGCCATGACGTAGCCGAAGCTCATCTCGAAGCCCTGGTAGCCGATGAAGCCGAGATAGGTGAACTCCTCCTGCACCAGCCGGATCAGTTCCGCCATCCCGCTGTTGTCCCACGTCTGCGTCTCCATGGCGCGGCCCTGGTGCTGCGCCGTCTGCCGGATCAGCGCGAAGGACAGCAGGTTCACGCCGAGCGCGCCGCCGAGCTGGCGCACGAAGTTGATCATGCCGGCGCCGTTGGGAATGAGTTCGAGGGGCAGCGCGTTCACGGGCGCCGCGTTCAGGCCCGGGAAGATGAGTGCGAGGCCCGCGCGGCTGATCGCGTACCAGATCACCATGTCCCATACGGGCGTGAAGGCGTCCACGTTGCGCATGAGCCAGCAGGACCAGGCGGTCACGACCAGGCCGACGGTGACCAGCACCCGGATCGAAACGCGATCCGCGAGATAGCCCGACAACGGGAAGAGCGCCGCCATCACGAGTCCGGCGGGCGCCATCAGCAGGCCCGATTCGGTGGGGATGAGCCGCGAGATCGACTGCAGGAAGAGCGGGAAGATATAGGTGGACCCGTAGAGGGCCGCACCTACGGTGAACGTCACGATGGCCGCCCCGAGGAAACGCACGTTGCGGAACAGGCGCAGGTCCAGGATCGGTTCATCCACGCGCGCCTCCCAGAAGATCCACGCGACGAAGCCGACTACCGTTCCCCCGAGTGCGACCGTCACCCTGTCGTCGTACCACCCCTCGCTCTGCGCCTCCGTCAGCGCCGTCAGGAGCGACAGCAGGAACACCGCGCACAGGAAGACGCCGACCCAGTCGAAGGACGGCCGCGGGCCTCGTTCCTCACGCGTCGGGAAGAACACGAGGGCGAGGGGCAGGCTCACCACGGCGAACGGAATGGCCATGAAGAAGACCCACCGCCAGGACAGGTTGTCCACGAGATAGCCGCCGAGGGTCGGGCCGAGCGCCGGGGCGAGCACGGTGCCCACGGCCATCCAGCCCATGGCCATGCCGCGCCGGTCCACCGGGAACACCTGGGCGATCATGATCATCGAGAGCGGCATGATGATGCCGGACGCGGCCCCCTGCACCAGCCGCGCCAGGAACAGGATCTCTCCGCTCATCGCCAGTCCCCCGGCGACGCAGGACACCGCGAACAGCATCATGTTGAAGAGATACGTGGCGACGATGCCGAACGCGCGGATGGCCCACGCGGTCATGAGCATGGTGACCGTGCCGGCCGCCAGATGCGCGCTGACGAGGTTCTGCGCCTGGTCGATGGTCAGCCCCAGCGCGCCCATGATGTCGGGAATGGCGACGTTGATGATCGTCGCCGTCAGGAGAGTGGCGAACGATCCAAGCACGCTCACGCCGGTCACCCACCACGGGTAGCCGGCGCCGTGGCGCTCGTACAGGGCCAGGATGCCCGGCGTCGCCTCGATGCCGGGCGGAACCCGGCTGACCGGCCGGCCCGGCTCGTCGGCCACCTAGCCTCCCGGGTCGCCGTCGGCCTTGGGAATCTTGACCTGCACCATGAGGCCCGGGCGGAGCCGTGCGTCCGGCTCGTCGAACACCAGCTCCACCTTGACCCGCTGCGTGATCTTGGTGAAGTTGCCGCTGGGGTTCGGATTGGGCAGCAGCGCGAACTCGCTGGTCGCGGCGTCCCCGATACGCGCCACCGTGGCGCTGTATGCCGTGTCGGGGAACGCGTCCACCTCCACCTCGGCGCGCTTGCCGACGGTGAGGTGACGCAGGTCGGTCTCCTTGACGTTCGTCTTCACCCACAGGACGTCCGGGTCGTGCAGCATGAGCGCACGCTGCCCCTGCGCGACGTATTCGCCCGCGTCGATGAAAACCTCGTCGATGACGCCCGCAATGGGGCTCCGGATCACGTGATCGGCGAGTTCCTCGGCCGCTCGATCCCGCTGCAGGCGCAGGGCGAGCCGCTCGCTGTCCAGCCGTGCGAGTTCGGCGTCGAGCATGTCCATGCGGGCCTGCTCGGAACGCATCTCGGCGACATCGGCCTGGGCGCCCCGCAACTGCGCGGCACGACTTTTCTCCGCTTGCTCCGAGGTCCGGAACGCCGTGCGTCGGGAGGCCCAGTCCTGCTCGGACAGGAGGTTGCGTTCGCGCAACGTATCCGCCCGGTGCCACTCGTCCTCGAGCGTCTCGCGCACCGAGCCGGCGGCGTCGAGGTCCGAGCGCGCCGCCACCAGCTCCGACTCTGCCGATTCGATACGGCTCGCCGTGCGCGCTCGAACATAGTCGATCTCCGCGCGGACCGCGTCGATCCCGGCATCGAGCGTCGCGACCGCCGCGTCGAGTTCGTCGCGCCGCAGGCGCGCCTGCCGGTCGTCGACGACCAGCAGCGGATCGCCGGCCTCGATCCGCTGACCCTCCTGCGCCGGGGTCGCCGTGACCCATCCGGCCACCCGGCTGCTCAACACGATCATGTCCGCCGCGACCCGGGCATCCATGACATAGACGTTGGCGAGCCGGTCATACATCCACCAGGCGCCCATCAGCGTCGCCGCGAGCATCGCCGCCGCCACGGCCGCGCTGCGCGGAGTCACTCTCCGACGCCGGACCGCCGACGCCGTGCGCGCTTCGTCCTGGCCGATGCGTGCGACTTCCGCCACCGTCTCTCCCGTCGCGCCATTGCAAGGCGCAAAGCGGAATCGTAGCAGACCGGGCCGCGAGCCTTGCCGGGCGCCGGGCGCCGGCGATGGCACGGGCGTCTGTTCGCCGACGACTTTGGCGGCGATACTGTCGGCCACTCTCCTTGCGCAGCCACTCCACCGACCATGTACGGCGTCTCCACCGCACCGCTCCTGCGGGTCGTCGCCGGACGACGGCGGAGCCGCATGGTTGCCTGTGCGACCCTCGCCGCTCTGCTCGCGGTAGCTGCGCAGGCCGAGGAGGTCGTGGTCGCCTTCGGCGCGGAGCCCACCCAGGTCGAACCGACCCGCGCCACGGCCGGCGTCGACGCCTACTTCGTGTCGCTCTTCTACGAGCAGTTGCTGAACGTCAATCCGGAACTCGAGCGCATCAACTGGCTTGCCGAGTCCTGGTCCTTCGATCGGGCGGGCGCCGAGCACGTGCTTTCCGTGAAGATCCGGGAGGGCGTGAAGTTCCACAACGGGGACACCCTCTCCGCACACGATTTCCGTTTCGCCTACGAGCGCCAGCGGGAGCCGATGTCGCGCGCCGCCGGCCGCTTCCGGTACGTGCGCGATCTCGTCGTGCGCGACGAGCATCGCTTCGACATCGTCTTCCACACGCCGGACGCCGCCTTCGTGCCCTGGAACCTGGCGCTGTGGGCGGTCCCCCGGCGGCATTTCGAGGCCGTGGGGGAAGCCGGCATGCAGGCGCATCCCGTCGGCACCGGCCCCTGGAAGTTCGTCTCGCGCAAGCCCCGCGAGGAACTCGTCGTCGAGCGTTTCGAGGACTACTGGAACCCCGCCGCGAAGCCCCGCCCGCAACGGCTCGTCATCAAGATCATCCCGGAAGACACCACGCGCGTGGCAGCCTTCAAGACCGGCGCCGTCGACTGGATCGACGCCGTGCCCCCGGCACAGGTCGAGGATTTCCGCCGCATGCCCGGCGTGCGCACGGCCTCGCTGCCCGGCCCCAACAACCTGTACCTCGGCATGAACGCCGTCGACCCGCGCAGTCCGTTGGCAGACGTGCGCGTACGTCGCGCGGTGGCGCACGCCATCGACACCGACGCGATCGTGAAGTACGTCGTCCACGGCCAGGGCATCCGCACCGCGCAACTCGCACCGGGGTCGGTCGGCTACGATGCGGCGCTGAGGCCGTACGAGTACAACCCGGACCGGTCCCGCGCCCTGCTCGCCGAGGCCGGCTATCCCCGCGGCATCCGGGTCAACTGCTACAACCTCACGACCCCGCGCGAGCCGAACATCAAGGAGGTCGGCGAAGCGGTGTTCGCGTTCCTGGGCGCCGCGGGGATCCGGTGCCGCATCGTCCAGATGGAGTACGGCGCCTGGATTCATCTCGTACGCGCGGCGTCCCGGCCCAGCATGGACGGGATCGTGAGCGCCATGTGGGGCCACGGCCTGCCGGCGGACCCGACGGACGCCTGGTCCGGCCACTTGCACACGGCGATCGACAGCTGGGGCCGCAACTCCTATCACTCGGACCCGGAGTTCGACCGACTGGTCGAGACCCTGCGTACCACGATGGATCCAGGTGCCCGCTATCGCCTGGCGAGCCGAATCGCCGGCGTGAAACACGAACAGGTAGCGGGGGGACTCCCCACCTACCGGCCGCTGATCACGCTGGCATGGCGCGATACGCTGGAGTTCCGCCCATGGCCCGTAGCGGGTTGGCGATCCATGCACGAGATCGATCTCGCCCGATGACGCGAAGAAGGCGGCCCGCGAGCCCTGTCCCAACCACGCGCCGAGCGTGTACCTTCGTGCGCTCATGAACATTCGGCCCCGTCACCTCATCGGCGGGCTCCTGCTGGCATGCGCCGTGATCCCGCCCGCCCGCGCGGCAGAGGTCGTCGTCGCGTTCGGCGCGGAGCCCGTCCAGGTCGATCCCACGCGCTCGTCCGCCGGCGTCGACGGCTACTTCACGGACCTTTTCTACGAACAGTTGCTGGCCGTGGATCCGAAGCTCGAACGCGTCAACTGGCTCGCCGAGTCCTGGGCGGTGGAGCAGGCCGGCCCCGACACCGTGATCCGGGTGACGCTGCGCGAGAACGTCCGGTTCCACAACGGCGACATCCTCACCTCGGATGACTTCCGCTACGCCTACGATCGCCAGCGGGACCCCGCTTCGCGCAACGCCGGACGCTTTCGCTACATCCGCGACCTCGTCGTCCTCGACGAGCGCCGCTTCGACATCGTGTTCGACACCCCGGACGGGGCCTTCATTCCCCTGAACCTCGCGCTCTGGGCCGTCCCGCGTCGGTACTTCGAAGAGGTCGGCGATGCCGGCGTACAGGCGCACCCGATCGGTACCGGGCCATGGAAGTTCGTCTCGCGCAAGCCCCGGGAGGAGCTCGTCGTCGAACGTTTCGAGGACTACTGGAACCCCGGCGCGCTACCCGCGGCAGAGCGGCTCGTCATCAAGATTATCCCGGAGGACACGACTCGCGTGGCGGCGTTCAGGACAGGGGGCGTGGACTGGATCGACGCCGTACCGCCGGCCCTGATCGAGGACTTCGAGAGCCAGCCGGGCGTGCGCATCGTCTCCCTGCCGGCGCCGAACAACCTGTTCCTCAACATCCACGCAACGGACCCGAGGAGTCCGCTGGCGGATGTCCGCGTGCGCCAGGCCGTGGCGCATGCCGTCGACTTCGACGCCATCATCGAGTTCATCCTTTACGGGCAGGGCATCCGCACCGCCCAGGTCGCACCGGGCTCGCTCGGCTACGATCCGGAGCTCGCGCCCTATCCCTACGACCCCGAACGCGCGCGGGCGCTCCTCGCCGAGGCCGGCTTCGATCGGGGCATCAACGTCAACTGCTACAACCTCACCACCCCGCGGGAGCCGTACATCAAGGAGATGGGTGAGGCCGTGTTCGCGTATCTCGGCACCGTCGGCATACGCTGCCGGGTCGTGCAACTGGAGTACGGCGCCTGGATCAACCTCGGCCGCGTGAACGCACGGCCCCTCATGGACGGGATCATGAGCACGATGTGGGGCCACGGCCTGCCTGGGGATCCGACCGACCCGTGGTCGGGTCACCTGCACTCGCACGGCGACGGCTGGGGACCCTACTCCTACCACGCGGACCCCGAGATCGACCGCCTGGTCGAGGAGTTCCGGACGACGCTCGACCCCGATACGCGCGAGCGTCTCGCCCGTCAGCTCGCACGGGTCAAGCACGAGCGCGTCGCCGGGGGGCTGCCAACCTATCGCCCCATGATCACGTTCGCCTGGCGCGACACCATCGACTACCGTCCCTGGCCCGGAGCGTTCTGGCGCTCGATGCGCGCCATCGGACCGGCGCGCCGGGAGCACGCCGCCGAGGAGGTTCCCTGACATGCGGCGCTACATCCTGCATCGACTCTGGCAGGGCGCGGTCGCGGTGGTGGGCGCGCTCCTCATCGTGTTCGTGGCGCAGCGACTGTCCGGCGATCCGGTAGCCCTCCTGCTGCCGATGGACGCCACGGAAGCGGACTTCGAGGCGATGCGGAGCGCGCTGGGTCTCGACAGACCGCTGCCCCTGCAGTTCCTTCTCTTCCTGCGCGACGCACTTTTCGGAGACTTCGGCCACTCCTACCTCTGGAACATGCCGGCCATGGAGCTCGTGCTCGAGCGCCTGCCCGCGACCCTCGAACTCGCGCTGGCGGGTCTGGTGTTCGCGCTGGTGCTCTCCGTCCCGCTCGGCGTCCTGTCCGCCGTGCACCGCGGCGGCTGGATCGACAACGCCGCGAAGCTCTTCGCGATGCTCGGCCAGGCGATGCCCGGATTCTGGGTGGGCCTGCTGCTGATCGTCTTCGTGGCCGTGCAACTGCAGTGGCTGCCCGCCTACGGGCGCGGCACCCTCGCCCACCTCGTCCTGCCGGCGATCGCACTCGGCTGGTATCCCGTGGCCGCGATGACCCGCACCCTCCGGTCGGCGATGCTCGACATCATGCAGAGCGACTACGTGCGGATGGAGCGCGCCATCGGTCTGCCGGAGCGCACGATCGTGTGGCGCTTCGCACTGCGCAACGCCGCCGTGCCGCTGGTGACGCTGATCGGCGTCTACTTCGCCAACATGCTCGGCGGCGCCTTCGTGATCGAGGTGGTCTTCGCTTGGCCGGGAGTGGGTCGCGCCGTCGTCGAGGCCGTGTTTGCGCGGGACTTCCCGGTGGTGCAGGCGGGCGTGATCCTCGCCGCAGTCGTCTTCGTGGTCGTGAACCTGATCGTGGATCTCACCTACGGACTGATCGATCCGAGGATCCGGCATGAGTGAGATCGCACCCTCCCCGCTGCCGGGCTTCGGCGTCGGGCGCGCGATGCGCAGCGTCCTCGGACGCGGGTTCCCCTGGACCGCGGCGTCGATCCTCCTGCTCGTGCTGGTCTGCGCGCTCGGCAGCCCCTTCATCGCCCCGCACGCGCCGGACGCCATCTCGCTGCGCGAGGCCATGCAGCCACCCGTCTGGGAGGAAGGCGGCAGTACGCGGTTCCTGCTCGGCACGGACAACCTCGGCCGCGACATCCTGAGCCGCATCATCGCCGGCGCGCGCATTTCCGTGACGATCGCTACTTACGCCATTGTCCTCTCCGGCTTCATCGGCGCGCTGCTCGGTATGGCCGCCGGCTACTTCGGCGGCATCGTGGACGCGGTGATCTCACGGCTCATCGACGTGCAGATGTCCGTCCCGGCGCTGCCGCTTGCGATGCTCTTCGCGGCGGTGCTGCCGCCCGGCGAAGGCATGGTCGTGACCGTGATCGTCCTCACGTACTGGACCTGGTACGCCCGCATCGTCCGCGGCGAGGTGCTGAGCCTGCGCGAGCGCGACTACATCGCGCTGGCCAAGGTGGCCGGCGTCTCGACCCCCATGATCTTCCTGCGGCACCTGACGCCGAACATCCTGAACATCATGCTCGTGCTCGCCACGCTCCAGTTCGGCAGCGTGATCGTGTTCGAGGCGGGACTGAGTTTCCTCGGGCTCGGCATCCAGCCACCGCAGGTGTCCTGGGGCGGCATGCTGGCCGACGGGCGCAACTTCATCGAGGTGGCGTGGTGGCTCATCACCATCCCCGGCATCGCCATCATGGCCGCCTGTCTCGCCTCCAACCTCGTCGGCGACTGGCTGCGCGACACGTTCGATCCGATGCGGCGCCAGATATGAGTGGGCCGCTCCTTGCCGTAGAGGACCTGAAGACGCATCTGTTCCTGAAACGTGGCGTCGTCAAGGCGGTCGACGGCGTCTCCTTCGCGCTCGACGCCGGAGAGACGCTCGGACTCATCGGCGAGTCAGGGAGCGGCAAGACGATGACCGGGTTGTCGATTCTCGGGCTGCCGCCCAAGCCGGCCGGGCGCATCGTCGCGGGCTCGATCCGACTCGATGGGCGCGAACTCGTCGGACTCGACGAGCGCGTGCTGGTCGAGGAGATCCGCGGGCGGCGCATCGCCATGATCTCGCAGGATCCCATGACCTCCCTGAACCCCGTCTTCTCCGTGGGCGAGCAGGTCGCCGCACCGCTACGCGCGCACGGCCTCGCGCAGGGCCGCGAGGCCGTCGATCTCGCCATCCACGAACTCGGCCGCGTCCGGGTGCCGTCCGCCCGCGAGCGGTCGCGCGACTACCCGCACCAGTTCAGCGGCGGCATGCGGCAACGCGTGGTCGCGGCGATGGCGATTGCCTGCCAGCCACGGCTGCTGATCGC
The DNA here is from genome assembly GCA_965248075.1 of Candidatus Azotimanducaceae bacterium. Lineage (GTDB taxonomy): Bacteria > Pseudomonadota > Gammaproteobacteria > Pseudomonadales > Azotimanducaceae > VXNE01. Next base: position 1,466,196 of record CBDFIL010000003.1, read on the forward strand.
CGACGAACCGACCAGCGCGCTCGACGTGACCATCCAGGTCCAGTTCATGGACCTCCTCGAAGCGCTGCAGGCCGAGACCGGCGCGGCGTTGCTGTTCATCACGCACGACCTGGGCGTCGCGGCGAGCCTGTGCCACCGGATCGCCGTGATGTATGCCGGACGCATCGTCGAGACCGCGGACGCAAGAACACTCTATTCGGCACCCGCGCATCCCTACACCCAGGGGTTGCTGGACTCCCTGCCGCGCCTCGGCCGGCGCCGCGGACGGTTGACCGCCATCGGCGGCGCGCCGCCGGACGCGCTGCAACTGCCCGGCGGATGCGCGTTCCATCCACGCTGTCCGCACGCCACGGACCGCTGCCGCGAGGCGGCGCCACCGGAGACGCGACTCGATGACGGACACACCGTGCGTTGCTGGCTACACGAGGACGCCTCTTGAGCCTGCTGGCGCTCGAGGGCGTGAGCTGCCACTTCACGATGGGCGGCGGGCGCGTGCTGAAGGCGGTGGATCGTGTGGACCTTACGCTGGATGCCGGACAGACCTATGCCCTGGTGGGCGAGTCCGGCTGCGGCAAGAGCACGCTGGCCAAGCTCGTTCTCGGTCTCGAGCGGCTGCATGCGGGCCGCGTCGTCTTCGACGGCGTCGATGTCGCCGACCTGGACCGCGACGGACGCCGACGCTTTCGCGCCCGCGTACAGGCCGTCTTCCAGGATCCCTACAGCTCGCTCAATCCCCGCCTCCGGGTCGGTACCATCCTCGCGGAGCCGCTCAGCGCCCGTGGCGAGCGCGGCCGCTCGGTCCAGAACCGGATCGCCGAAGTACTGGAACTGGTCGGGCTGCCCGAGAACGCGGCGCGGCTCTATCCCCACGAGTTCTCCGGCGGCCAGCGGCAACGGATCGCCATCGCCCGGGCACTGGTCCCGAAACCGGACCTCATCGTGCTCGACGAACCCGTGTCCGCCCTCGACGTTTCGATCCGCGCGCAGATTCTCAACCTGCTGCTGGAGTTGCAGGAGGAACTGTCGCTGTCGTACCTGCTGATCGCCCACGATCTGGCGCTGGTGGAGCACACGAGCGACCGGCTCGGCGTGATGTACCTCGGGGAGATCGTCGAAACGGGTCCGAGCGAGGAGGTGTTCGCCGACCCGCGTCACCCCTACACGCAGGCATTGCTCGCAGCGGTGCCACAACCCGACCCGGCGCATCCGCGCGCCAGCGGGCATGTCACCGGGGAGATCGCAACGGCGCTGGACGCGCCGTCAGGGTGTCGATTCCATCCGCGGTGCCCGCATGCGATGGATGTTTGTCGGTCGGTGGCGCCGGGTGCGCGTTCGACATCGAACGCAGGCACGCGCCCCGGGGCCGATGGAGGGAAGACCGACGCGACGGAAGCCCTGGCCAAGTGTCATCTGATAGACCGCTGAAGCGGACCCACGAAGCGCAGAACGAGGCAAGGTCGTTTGCAGAACGTGCGCTGCAGACGTTGCAGAAGCGATGATTGAAATGTTGCAAAAAGTGTCTCATAAGTCTTGCAAAAGGTGCGTTACAATCTCCGGAATCGTACGTTGCGGCAGTCATGGAAACCCATCGAACACCTTACCGGCCACGGCTCGCCGACACCGAGCTCCGGGATCGCCTCGGCGCCGCGGCAGCGGTCCTGATCGAAGGCCCCAAGGCGAGCGGCAAGACCGCGACCGCACGCCAGGCCGCTCGGAGCGAGGTCTTCTTCGATCTCGACGCCGTCGCCCGCCAAGCCGCATCGCTGGACCCGCAACTCGTGATTAGCGGCGCCCCACCCCGCCTGCTGGACGAGTGGCAACTCGTCCCCGACATCTGGAACCACGTCCGGCGGGCGGCGGACCTCGCGCCCGGGATGGGCAGGTTCATCCTCACTGGCTCGGCAGTGCCGACCGACGACCTTGTGCGACACACCGGCGCCGGCAGGATTGCACGCATGCGCCTGCACACGATGTCCCTGCTCGAACAGGGCCGCGGGTCCGGCGAAGTGTCTCTCGGTGACCTGCTCGAGGGCCGGCGCATCTCGGCGTCCGAACCAGGCCTTACACTGCCCGACGTCGTCGAAGCCATCTGCCGCGGCGGATGGCCCGCCACCCTGCACACCCCGTCCGACCGCGCCATGCGGTACGTCCGCGACTACGTCGACGAAGTCCGGCGCACCGATGTCGAGCGCGCCTCCGGGGTGCACCACGATCCCAACCAGGTGCTCCGGTTGATGCAGTCCCTGGCACGCAACATCGCAACGGATGTTGCCGTGGCGACGCTGGCCCGAGATGTCTCCAGTCCCGATCGCGCGATACAGGAACGTACCGTCGCCCTCTACCTCGACGCCCTCGAACGGCTCTTCGTCGTGGAGAACCAACCGAGCTTTTCGCCGCATCTGCGCTCCCGTTCCAGGCTCCGAACAACGCCGAAGCGGCACTTCTGCGATCCCTCCGTCGCAGTTGCTGCCTTGCGCGCGGGTCCGGATCGCTGGTCGTTAGAGACCTGCGCGTCTACGCCACCGCACATGACGCGGAGGTGCGCCACTACCGCGACAACACCGGTCTTGAAGTGGACGCGGTGGTCGAGACGGCAGCGGGCGACTGGATGCCGGTCGAGGTCAAGCTGGGCGGAGAGACGTCTGTCGACGCAGCCGCCAGGAACCTGCTGAAACTTCGGGATCGGGTGGACCAGACCCGCATGGGAGAGCCCACGAAGCTCGTCGTTGTCACCGCGACGGGGTACGGTTACGAGCGCGAGGACGGCGTCACGGTCGTGCCCGTCGGTGCGTTGGGGCCATGACGTCGGCGCGCGCCACCCCGACTCTCCGTCATGATCGGCGTGTCCTCCGGCGAGTGTACTCGCCGAGCCCCTGAGCGCAGCTCGCCGACGACCTGTTTGATCCGAATGTTGATTTCCAGAACCTGTACAGGAGCTGCCAATTGGCTTGCATTCATGAAGAAATTGAGGCCTTCCCTATGGGCTATGACACACCTATCGGTAACATCGGGACTGGTTTGTCCGGAGGGCAAGAGCAACGCATTTACATAGCGCGCGCCTTATACAAGTCCCCACAGTTTCTTATTCTGGACGAGGGTACGGCGAATCTAGACCTGCAGACGGAGTCCCGTGTGCTGCACAATCTGAGGGAGTCAGGGATTGCAACACTGCATATTGCTCACCGGAAATCGGTACTGCAAGAACGCGATCATCTGTTTGTCTTGGATCGCCGGGGCTGCCTAGAGGAGCAGGTAGGGGAAGCGCCCGTCTCCCGTAGTCCTGATATCGCGGGGGCAGAGAACCAGATGAAGTATAGGTGACGGCGAGAGTAGTGAGGCACGTAAGATGCGCTCGCCCACAGCATGGAGATGTGTTGCGAATGCTAGTTCGGTTGGCCACAACATCAGCTTTTGTGGGTGCATTGAAGCATTAGCCCTTGAAGGTGGCTGGAGTTCTCGAATGTGGATCAGTTGTCCATGAGTTTGGTGTGCTGTGGGTGTTCCTAATCTGGTTGCTCAAGGAGGACGCTACGCTTTTGACCGATGCATTTCTAGATTGTGGACATGGCTGGGAGCTTTTATTGGCCGTTGTTGTACTTTGTTAGACAGGCTGCCAAAGGCCAGCGCGTTCTGCTTCAGGAGGTTAGAATGTTCGATTCTCCAATAGCGCTCTTCATGGGAGTGACATTTTGTCTAGCGAGTTTGGCGTGCGTCTTTGCGCATGCGAGGGCGCCCGAAACTGAGAGAGTGGTAGCCATGCTGTTCCACGTCATGGAGCAGATTGAGGCGCAGGGAGAGGAAATACGAAACCGGAACAAGACGGTGTCATGGAGGGATTGGAAAGCTCATATCTTCGCGCATATCGGATCCGGGGAACACCCAGGCAACCTGCAGAACACCCTTGAGCTGATCGAGGACGGTTTCATAAATTCGCACAGCTTTATCCGGAGCTCAATTGAAGGAGATAGGCCGACACAGCGCGCAAGATTTCTAAACGTTGAATTGTCCACACCTTCGTTGGACTTCTACTTTTCTTCGGATCGCCTACCCCGACGGAAGATAACACACGTAAATGGGGTTCCAATCTTGGAACTAGCTGACGATTACGTGAACTATCGATGTGACCTTGCTTTCATAGTTAGCTGCAACTTTCAATTGGCGGAGCGCTTAGAATTTGGCACCGTACCTGGACCCAATGGCGATGATCCTATACGGTCCTTCAACGGAATCCCGTGGATCTACAGGCACCCATTGGACTCGTACATCGTCGAGGACAACTGCGTTTTGTTTGGCCGCAACACAGCTTGGAACATGCTCTTCGATGACAATGCAGTGTGTCTTTTCCAAAGAGAAGACGTCTTGCTCCTCCGAATAAAGCAATTCCATCGGAAAATGAGTTCGTCGGCCGACGATGTGTATTGCCGCAGCAATCACGCCGAAGGCACAATGTGCGCCAGCATTAACGAATTCCAGTCCGCGATGGAAAAGTTGGGAATGACCAGGAGAATGCGTCTAGTGGTTGATTTGCAGGGCAACCGGGGTGGGGGAGAGAATACAGCTTGGGTTGCCGCGCTCGTGCACAAGGGTTTCACGGATAATCCCATTCGTTACCGGTGCAATCGCAAGATGCTTAATGACCCGAAGGTGCGGGGCTCCATATTTTATGGCTCTGATCGTGCTGAGTCTTGGTTTAATCAGGTGCTGACCGAAGATCAGCGGAGATGTTCCGGTGTGACTTTCCTTCCCGTTAGAGCGGATTTCTGTCGCGCCGATGCAAAGTGTGAATTGCGGACAATGACGCCCAGAAGGAGTAAGTCCCAGTTCTCAAGCATCACGCTTGTGGTCGATGAAGAATGCGCAAGTTCCTGCGACGACTTCGTTGTGCGCCTGAAGCTCTTTGGCGAAGCAACGGTAGTCGGTGTGCCGCCAAGGTCAGACTCGACGTATGCTAGGGTTCGCGGCGCAATCGGGTACTCCTCAAACGGAGAGCTCGAATACGAGCTCTACCCTAGAAGGAGTTCCACAGATTCGTCTTTTAGACCAATAGTCGACTTCCAACTTCCAGTATCTCGGACAACGGATTCGTCAGGTAATTTGGTTGATGGAAAATCCCCCCTAGATCTACTGCTGCCGCTGCCTGTGGACCAATACCATCGACGCCGGGAGTACCGTGTCGAGCAAGCGGTAAGCGGCGTTTATGAACTATAGTTGCGCAACCATCGAACTTCTTTTTGACCAGCTAAACTGGAGTCAGTTTGGTACCGCAAGTCACCTACAATATAGGTATAAGCAGCTATTGAGGAAGCGTTTGGAGCAACTAGTGGTCTCAATTCCGCCTAAGGCAGAGGACGTTCAAGCCTTTGTCGGAGTAGTTGACTCCTTGAGCACCCAGGCATTAGACCGCTACTTGTTGAACCCGTATGTCAGCCGCGTGCTGTTGGGTCGTCCTCACTTTAGGGGCACTCCACAAGCAAAACTGAAGTTGTTAGGCAGAGCCTTGGTTTCGTTTGTGGCCCAAAATTCTGAGGGATCCAAGGGTGGGAATCTCGCGGTTTCTTCTAGTGTCAATCAAGAAAGACTCGATTTGGATTTGGATGGAGGAGTATACCTCCCCGCGGAAATCGGAAAGGATTTGGTTTGCGTTCGGAATGAGACGAAGGACTTGGTAGTCTCGGACCTACAAAGGGCTCTCGTTGCGATAGACCGGATTTCAGACGGAGTGTATGGGTTTGTAGAAAGCTTCACCAGATTGTTCGTATTTCGAAATGACTACGTTGTGGCAAAACCAGGGTCAGGTAGCTTTCGGGGATTGCCGGGGCTCAGTGTATTCATCAACTGGGCCGGAGTCACAGAAATCGAGCTATTTGTAGACTCAATCATTCATGAGTCAGTTCACTCCCTGCTCCTTACTACGGAAGTTGTGAACGGCGAACGCTTGGTGGACCTTTCGGAGGTCGTGTCTTCGCCTTGGACTGGTAACTCCATTACAGTGGATAATTTCCTGCAGGCGATCTACGTCTGGTATGGTTTGTTTCGGTTCTGGCAGTTAGCCTCGGGAAAAGGCATGGCTGGTAGAAGTGCTGAGAAATACTTGGGAAAAGCTCAATCGGGTTTTCGTGATGCTATTGCGGCGCTCAAGAGGCTTCCGTTGGAGTCTAGTTGTGTGTCAACAATGGTGCGTCACATGAAGACTATTGCCTGCTAGCAGGCTGTTGGACTTAGGCGGCAGATTTTGTTGTGGTGTCTGCCGAGTGGAGGGGTCACGGTAGATGCCGAAGTTCTGAGCTATGGTCGAATCTGGTGTACGGGTGAGTTGAGTCGTGCGGCGTGTCTCTGCTGAAATCGAGTTTGCGATTCACGGTTTCAGCAAGAGGAGCACACCGCACATGAGCAACGATAATGTGGTTTCGCTGGCAGCGCCAGCGGAGGTTTCAACAGCACGGACGTATCCACCAGGACGATGGCTTTCACTTGGTCTACCGTCCCGATCCATTCGCTCGTGAAATCACTGCTGTGCGTCCAGCCAGGCCAGCGCGCACTGTTGCCGCTCCGCCTGGTCCGGTCCAATCTCGACGAACCGATCGAGCGTGCGCCGCGTCACCAGCCTCCCGAGAGGCCCTTGCATCAAGAGCCGCGGATAGTCCGGAACTTCCTCCAGCCGCGTGAGCCGGCTGTCCCCTTGCGCACCATCCCGATGGCAAAATACGACCTCCGGCACCGCCCGGTCCGGCAGCGCGTCGAGAAGTGCCGGATTGTGACTCGTCACAAGAACCTTCAACCTCCGCTCGCTGGCAACACTCGACAGGCGTCCGAGCAGTGCTTCGACCCGGCTCGGATGCACGCCGTTGTCGATCTCCTCGACGATGACAACCCCTCCTTCGGGAGTGGACAGGATTGCCGCAGCGACGGCGAGTATCCGCAGCGTGCCGTCGGAGAGCTGGGACGCATCGTAAGGTGTCCGATGCCCGCCGAAGGTCTCCACCAGCTTGACCATGACATCGCCGCGCTCCGTCTCGATGAAGTCGACGCGCTCGATGTCCTGCTCCGGGACATCCCGGATGAAACGCAGGACCGTTTCGGCCGTCGCCGGATGTCGGCACAGGTCGAAGAGCACGGCAGAGAGATTCGTCCCGTGCTCGTCGAGCACGGTGTCATTGCGGAAGCTGTAGCCGCGCATCTCCCTCGGGCGCGGATCGAGCAGCCTGATGTTCCCGAGCAACGCCTGGTAGAGCGCACAGTACTTCGGCACCTCGCTTTGTGCCTTCTTGTGGGTCGCCTGGAAACGCGCCGAACTACTCAACTGGGCCAGCACTGACACTTGGTCGGTGCACGTCACTCGCGGTTTCTTCCCTCCGCGCGCAAAGTTGTCGTAGGCGACTTCGATGTCACTGGCAAGCCCCTCCGAGGGCTCAAAGACCTCGAACAACGGCACCTTGCGCGACGGGCTCCATACCCGTTCGTCCCGAATGTGCAGCCGGTCCCCGCGCAGTTCGAGCGTGATCCGGTATTGCGGGTACTCATCGAAGTCCGTAAGGCAGGCGAACGAGAAGGACGCTGCGCCGCGGTAACCCAGACTGCGGAGGCTCCCGCGCAACCCGGACGTCACAGACCCCGAACGGATGGTATCGAGCCTGGTACCGGCAGCAATGGCGGAAACCAGCCTGAGGCCTTCGATGAGATTGGTCTTGCCCGACGCATTCGCACCGATGAGTACGGACAGCGGCGCCGGGCGCCCGTGCTCGTCCCGGTTGCCGGCCAGCCTGAGCGTGGCGTCGGCGTAGCTCTTGAATCCCGCGATTTCGAAGCTCAGCAGCACTTGGGACGGACCGGCGACGGGAAAACCGCCATGGTACCCCGAGGTCTAGCGTCTCGGTATGGTCGGGCAGGGTCGCCAAGTACGTCTCCAGTCTTCGGACGTCCCGACGTGTTTCGCGCGCACGCTCTTGCAGACACTCTGTCCGAAATCACCGGCGCTGAAGCCAGCAGCCCTCCGCAGCACCACGCCTTCCCGGTCCCCACCGAGCGCGGAAACCTCTTCGTGGGCCGCAGCGACGAAGTCGCGAACGGTGGAAACGGAGTGGAACGTCCCTTGATGAAGCACCGGAACAACCGCGATGTCGTGATCGGCGCCATAGGCCTCGACCTCGCTGAAGGGCGCGAACAAGTCGCCACGCCGGAGCGCGAAGGCGTAGAACGTGCGGTCTTCACGAACCGGACCGTACTCGATGCTGTGGACCGCATAGATGTCCTCACCGTAAAGTAGAACGTCCGGCTCCCGGACCTTCCAGGCGATGTGTTTCTTCACCATCGCCATCCATTTCTCCTCCGAGGGATCGGTGACGCTACGGCCATACGCCCGTCCCTGATGGACCAGCGTATTGCTGCCATCCAGCTTCTCGGTCACGACGATCTCGCAACCGACGAAGCTCAGAGGGTCGGCGCAATCCCTCGAACCCCGGTCCTCAAGGAGGCTCGGGGAGAAGGGCCAGTACGGGGTTTTCGGGTACTTGGCGATCAAGCGTGTTTCCGTCTTGGTTCGTGATGGTTTCTATGGGTCTCGCGGCGCCCGGTGCGACCCAACGTGTGGTGCTGTCACCCCGGACGGGCACGCCCGGCAATCACTCCATGGACGCTATCGCCCCCAGCACCCGTGGCGGCGACAGCGGCAACTCCGTCATCCGCACCCCGATCGCCCGGCTGACGGCGTTTCCGACCGCCGCGAGCGGCGCCACGATGGGCGTTTCTCCCACACCCCGGACACCGTACGGGTGGCTCGGATTGGGGACCTCGACGATCTGTGTGTCGATCATCGGCAGGTCCGAGGCCACGGGTACGCGATAGTCGAGGAAACCCGGGTTGTCCAGCACGCCCCGGTCGTCGTAGATGTACTCCTCGTTCAGGGCCCAGCCGATGCCCTGGGCGGCGCCGCCCTGCATCTGCCCCTCGACGTAGTCGGGGTGCACCGCCTTGCCGGCGTCCTGGATTGCGGTGAACCCGGTGACGGTGGCCCGCCCGGTCTCCCGGTCCACATGCACGTCCGTCATGTTGACGGCGAACGACGGCCCGGGCGCCTGGGCGGTGAGCGACGCGCGTCCGGAAATCGGTCCACCGGTGCGGACGGCGCTGCGGGCCAGTTCCTTCAGGGACAGCGGTTCCACATCGATGTTGAGGCCCGCGACCGGTCGCGCTTCCCCGTCTGCCCACTCCACCTGCTCGACGCCGATGTCCCAGCTGGCCGCCGCGCGCGCCTTGAGTTCCGCGATCACGTTCTCGCAGGCGCGAATCACCGCCATGCCCGTGGCAAAGGTCGTGCGGCTGCCGCCGGTGGTGGCGCAATAGCCCGTGCTCTCCGTATCCGCGACGCGTACGCGGATGCGGTCGTAGGGCACACCGAGGGTCTCGGCCGCCATCAGCGCCATGGAGGCCCGGCTGCCGCCGATGTCGGGATTGCCTTCGACCACCTGGATCATGCCGCCGTCCGTGACATGCACTTCCGCGCTCGACTGGTTGCCACCGTTGAACCAGAAACCCACCGCCACCCCGCGGCTCTCGTCCTCGCCGAGCGGCTTCGTGTAGTTTGGGTGGTTCTTCGCGGCGACAAGACAATCGCGCAGCCCGATCGCTCCGAACGTCGGGCCGTAGGCGGCCCGCGTGCCCTCGCGCGCCGCATTCTTCATGCGGAAGTCGATCGGGTCCATGCCGACCTTCTCTGCGAGTTCGTCGATGACCGACTCGCCCGCGAACATCGCCTGCGGCGCGCCCGGGGCCCGGTAGGCCGCGACGCGCGGCCGGTTGACCACGACCTCGTAGCCTTCGATCAGGACGTCGTCGACATCGTAGGGCGCGAAGATGCACATCGAGCCCGCCCCGAGCGGACTGCCCGGATAGGCGCCCGTCTCGTAGATGAGCTGCGCGTACATCGCGACGATCCTGCCGTCCCGCGTGCAACCGATCTTCACCGTGTTGACGGTCCCCGAAGCGGGACCGGTCGCCCGGAACACTTCCTCCCGCGACATGACCATCTTCACCGGGCGGCCACACTTCTCGGACAGCTTGACCGCCAGCGGCTCGAGGTACACGGTCGTCTTGCCGCCGAACCCGCCGCCGATCTCGCTCGGGATCACGCGGATGTCCCCGGTGTCCATGCCGAGCACCATCGCCGTCAGTTCGCGTACGGTGAAGTGCCCTTGCGTGCTGCACCAGACCGTGGCCGTGCCACCTTCGCCGTAATGGCCGACACAGGCGTGGGGCTCGATGTACCCCTGGTGCACCATGGGCGTGACGAAGGTCCGCTCGACGACGATCTCGGCGTCTCCGAAGCACGCATGGGCGTCGCCCTTGGAGATCACCGACTTCTTCGAGATGTTGGACGGCTCGGTCGGCGTCTCGTCGAGACCCTCGGTGAACATGTCCTCATGCAGCAGCGGCGCCTCCGGCCGCATGGCTTCGAGGACATCGGTGACGGGCTCCAGCACCTCGTAGTCGACCGCGACCAGGTCCGCCGCAAGTTCTGCAATGCGATTGGATACGGCCGCCACCGCGGCCACGGGGTGCCCGTGGAAGAGCACCTTGTCGCTCGCCATGAGGTTGTCGACGAACGCCCGGCGGCGGGCCCGGAATCCCGACCGGTCCGGGAAGTCCGCCGCAGTCACGACCGCGAGGACGCCGGGCAGTGCCTCCGCCCTGGAGGTGTCGACGGAGCAAATCCTCGCGTGCGCGTGGGGACTGCGGACCACCTTGCCGAAGACCATGTCCGGCATGACCCAGTCGGCGCCGAACTCCGCCCGGCCGGTCACCTTGTCGACGCCGTCCGGGCGCACCGGGCGCGTGCCGATGTATTTCAGGTTCCCGTTTTCTCCCATGACCGTCTCCCGACCGTCGCCCACCCGTCGAAGCGATGGAGTTTGGCGGATTCCTCGACGACGGGGCAAGCCCGACGCGCCGCGGTCGCTTTCCGGGGACAGTCGCGGTTTCATAGGGCTTTCCGTTCCCGGGAGTCTCCCCGTGTCACACGGCAGAAACACCTCCCTGCTTCCGGCCCTGCTCGTCTCGCTGCTGTTCGCGCTCCCCGCCCTGGCTGGAATCTCCCAGGATCGCCTCGCGCGACTTGACGCCTTTCTCGACTCCTACGTCGATGCGGGCAAGCTGCCCGGGGCAGTGCTGCAGGTGACCCACGACGGCAACACGGTCTACCACCGCGCCGCCGGGTTCCGCGACCGGGAAACGCGCGCCCCCATGGAGCCGGACACGATCTTCCGCATTGCCTCGATGTCCAAGGCCCCGGTCAGCACGGCGGTGATGATGCTGCAGGAGCGCGGCGCGCTCCTCATCGGCCAGCCGGTGGGCGACTTCCTGCCCGAGTACGCAGCCACCACGGTCGCGGTCCCCGGCGAGGACGGCGGCTACGAAGTCGTCAACGCCAAACGGGCGATTACCATCCGCGATCTCCTGACGCACACGGCGGGAATCAGCTACGGCTACGGTCCGGCGGCGGAACGCTGGCAGGCGGCGGGGCTGCAGCACTGGTACTTCGGCCACCGCGACGAACCCATTCGCGAGACCGTCCGCCGGATCGCCCAGATGCCGATGGACGCCCAGCCCGGCGAACAATTCGTGTACGGCTACAACACCGACATCCTCGGCGCGCTCGTCGAAGCGGCGAGCGGCCAACCCCTCGACACGTTCCTCCAAACCGAGATCTTCGGACCCCTCGACATGCACGACACCTCGTTCTACCTCCCTCCGGAGAAGACCGAACGTCTCGCCGTCGTCTACTCGCGCACCGAGGACGCCAGCCTCGCGCGCGCCGGCGCCGAGACGGCCTTCCATGGCCAGGGACACTTCGTGGAGGGCCCGCGGGCCAGCTTCTCCGGCGGTGCCGGGCTGCTCTCGACCAGCGCCGACTACACGCGCTTTCTCGAGGCCATGCGGCGCGGCGGCGCGCCGGTCCTGGGCCGCAAGTCCGTGGAACTGATGACCGCGAATCACGTCGGCAACCTGTTCCCGTTCAGCGCCGGCGGCGGCTTCGGGTTGGGTTTCGCGCTCGTTGCCGATCTCGGCGCGCGCGGCGAGCCGGGTTCGACCGGCGAATTCGGGTGGGGCGGCGCCTATCACACCGTGTACTGGGTCGACCCGGCCGAGAAGCTGAGTGTGGTCTACATGACCCAGGTCCTGCCCGCCGATGGGCTCGACGACATGGGCAGGATCCGGGCATTGATCTACCAGGCGCTGGAATAGCGGCTCGGCGAGAGTCGAGTCCAAGCAGGCGCCGTGCTATGTTGCGCGCCCACCCAACGCACCAGGGAGCATCGCCATGGGGACCGTACTGACCGCTACCGACCTCGCCGCCGCCCGCGCCGTCCAGGCGGCCACGCTGAAGGAAATCGGAGTGGCGCCGATCTGCATGGCACCGGGCGAGAAAGACCCCGGCCACAGCCATACGATCGTCGAGGAAGTGGTGATCGTGCAGAGCGGCGAAGGCAAGATCCAGATCGAGAACGAGACCTACGATCTGTGTGCCGGGTCCGTGGCGGTCGTGCCCGCCGGACAGTTCCACGCCATGTGCAACACCGGCAAGAAGAACTTCGAGGCGGTCGCCATCTTCAACTCGAACTTCGACCGTGAGGCCATCGTGCTGAAGACGCGGGAAGAGCACTTTGGCGAGGAGAGCGACGAGATGGATGTCGACGCGCTCAAGGCCGAACTCTCGGAACTGGGCAAGACGGTGCGCAAGCTCCAGAGGCAACTCTCGGCGAAGGGCTGAGGCCTGACGGGCTGCGATCTCGCCGGGGATTGCAGGGGCGACGCTTGTCGTCGCCCGCGCCGGGCTGGCGGATGATTCACCCCGGGACGGGACAAGCCCGTCCCCTCCATGCCTCCCCTCAGGGGAGCGGTGTCGTTCCGGTGACGCCGGCGGCGACGAGTTCCTCGTATTCCTCCGGCCCGATCCCGAGTTCCTCCCGGAGCACCTCCGCGCTGTGCTCGCCGAACCGTGGGGAGTACGTTGCGGGCGGCGCCGAGGATCGAGAGAACGCCCACGGTCCCATCGGCAGGTAGTGCGTACCGGTCTCCGGGTGTGTCACGGGAACCATGAATCCGCGCGTCCGGAACTGCGCACAGGGGTTGGCGTACAGTTCCTGGAACGACTCGACACGAGCCGCCGCGACCCCCAGCCCGACCAACGTGTCCGCGGCCTGTGCCGCATCCCGTGCGACGCACCAGTCGGCAACGATGGCGTCGATCTCGCCCTCGTGCGCCTTGCGCCCCACCTCCGTCGCGAACCTGCGGTCGTCCACTCCAAGGCAGTCCGCAAACGTCCCCCAGACGGCATCGCTCTCCGCGGCCAGGGCGACCCACCCGTCGTCTCGCGTCCGATACACGCCGTGCGGCGCATGCCGAGGATGCCGGTTGCCGGTCGGGCGCCGCACCACGCCGGTGGCATCGAACTCCATGATCGCATCGCCCACCTGCACGGCGACCGCCTCGACCATGGCCGCGTCCACGCGCTGCCCGACGCCCGTGTGCGCCCGGTGATGCAGCGCCGCGAGGATCGCCGCCGCGAAGTAGTAGCCGGAGATCGGGTCCGGGATCAGGCCGCCGGTGTTGGCCGCACGGTCCCCCTCGTACCCGTGGATCGAGGAGAGGCCCGACATGGGTTCCGTGGTGTGGCCGTTCGCCGGGTACTCCGCGAACGGGCCCTGTGTTCCGAACCCCGACACCGACGCGAAGACGATGTCCGGCCTGGCCGCCCGCAGCGTCTCGAGCGTCACGCCCCAGTTCGGCATCACATGCGGGCTGAAGTTGTCCGCGACGACATCGAAACGCGGCACGAGGCGCCAGAAGATCTCCCGCCCGCGCGGATGCGTCATGTCGAGCGTGATGGCGCGCTTGTTCATGTTGACGGAGTTGTACATGCCGTTAGTGTTGAGCGGGCTCTGCTCCACATCGTCACGGCGCACCGCCGGCGGCACCGGAGCCCCTGCGCCACGCCACACGTCCGGCCGCGCGCGCGACTCGATCTGCACGACATCCGCACCGAGCCGAACCAGAAGCTCGGTCCCGAAGGTCCCTGCCCAGGCCTGGGTGAAGGCCAGTACGCGCACGCCCGCCAGGGGCGCCTCGTTCTTCTCCATCTCCGTCGAATCGCGGCGGCGAACCGGACGATCCGCCACCGCCTCGGCCCGTAACGCGGCGCCATGCTCTCCGAGCGCGGGGGCCGGGCGGTCCAGGCTCCAGGGCGTCTCCGACGCCTGCGCCGACGGCCCCGCCGCCCGCATCGTCTTGCCGTGCAGCCGCGTTTCCACGACGAAGCCCCGCGCATGCAGTTGTTCGCTCTCCACCAACTCCGAAGCGTCCTGCACCACGCCGGCCAGGCAACGCAGGCGGGACAGGCCGTGGAACAGCTCCCACTTGTCGCGCGTCGCGGCAACCTGCGCCAACGCGTGCCGCACCGGCCACGGATCCCGGGTGTTGCGCCCCATGACAGGCGCATAGACCGGATCTTGGGCGAGTTCGTCGAGCCCGAGCAACTCCATCGCCTCCGTCCACCGCGCCCAATCCCCGAAGCCGAAGTTCATCGGACCGTTGCCGGTCTGCCAGAGCGGCGACGGTTCGCCCCGCCGGCGCCCTCCCCCCGGGCCATGCGCCAGCCGGTCCCCGCCGATGAAGAGACCGAGAATCGCCCACGGCGCGTTGGTCAGCGCGAGCGCCTCGAGTTCGCTCGTGTCCACGCGTTCGCCCGCGCCCGTGCGTTCGCGTCGCAACAGGGCGGCCGCCGCCCCGACGAATCCGGCGACGCCGGCGATGTAGCCGCCCTGGTGCACGGGCAACTGCAGCGGCGGCTCGTCCACCAGGCGATTGATCGCCATCCATCCCACGCGGGCGCACGCGGTCAGGTTGTTGCCGGGAACCTCCGCGAGCGGCCCTTCGAGGCCATGCGGCGTGACGGAGAGGTGCACCGCATCGCCCGCGAGCGCTCCGATGGCGACCTCGACGGTTTCCGGCCACGGCGGTTGTGCGGTCGTGACGAGCACGTCCGCGCCCCGTGCAAGATCGACGACCCCGCTCGTCGCCCGCGCGACGACCGAGCGCTTGTTCCAATTGACGTAGGCGTGCAGCGCCGAGCGCTCCGGTCCGGGCTCACCGCCAAGAAACGGTGGCTCGAGACGCAGCGCGTGTCCGTCCGGCGGCTCCGCAAGTACGACATCGGCTCCGAAGTCCCCAAGGAGCCGCGCCGCCCAGGCACCGGACAGACGATCGGACAGGTCGACGACCCGCACGCCATCGAATGCCTTGGCCATACCGAACTTCCTTCGTTGGGCGACACAGGACAGCGTTCGGAGCGCAAGTCTACGATGTTTGTTTCCTACGCGGATTCGATTCGCACGAGAGAGCATCGATGGACATCTCCCAATACGGTACGTCGCCCCACGTCGACCCCCTCATGCAGGAACTGGAGGACTACGGCCTGTTCAAGCATGCGGCGGAGCTCGAGGCCTGCGGCATGACCGTCGTCCCGCGGATCGCATCAAGACGATGACGGACACCGGCACGAACTCCTTCGCCTGATCGAGCGGCCTGGCGGTCTGTCGGTGCCCCCGGACCGACAGACCCGGCCTGCCGGGCCTGCCTTCGACCGGGACTTGTTGGCTAGTACGCTAATGGATCGCATCAAGGCAGCGCTCTTCATCGATTTCGACAACGTATTCCTGAGCCTGAAGAAGGATTACTCCGACGCGGTAGCGAAGCGATTCGCCAACCCGTCCCGCTGGTTGCCCTGGCTTGAGGCCGGTACGCACGCCGCTGGATCGGACACGTTTCGAGGTGAGCGCTCCCTGCTGATTCGCCGCTGCTATGGTTCTCCCGACCTGATGCGGCCGTTCCGGGCGTACTTCACGCGCCTCGGCTTCCAGGTGGTCGACTGCCCGCCACTGACGAAGGCCGGCAAGAACAGCGCCGATATCGTCATGACGCTCGACATCGCCGACGCCATCGAGCACAGCACCCGGTTCGATGAGTTCGTGATCCTGTCGTCGGATGCGGACTTCACGCCGGTGGCGCTGCGCCTGCGCGCCTATGACCGCATCACTTCGATCCTCGCGAACCAGCAGACGGCGGCCGCTTTCCGATCGTGTTGCGACATCGTGATCGATCTGCAGGACTTCCAGTCGGTAGTCGCGCAGACGAACGAGCGCGCGACCGTCGCGGCCGGTGTTCGCAACGCCGTCGAGCCCGTCCAGAGATCAAGGCCCGAAGGCAATGGCGAGGACCACGTCCGCACGGACGTGGAGCTTGCGATTCGCGCGGAACTGGCCGACGCAATCGGAGCGCTACAGCTGCCGGCACTGGCCGCGCGTATTCGGGTACGCTGGCCGATGGTCGGAGCCAGTTGGCTGGGCGTAGGGACGTTCAAGAAGCTCCTGCTCGGTTTCGAGGATCGGAAGCTGCGGTTCTCTTCCGTCGCCCCCGGCTTCGTCTACGATCCAACGCGGCACGCGCCGCCAGAGGAAACCGGGCGCGAACCACCCGAGGCGGCACGCCGCTCCGTCCCGACGCCACTCACCGACCTGTCCGAACCCTTGGCCGACCTCGTAGAGCGACTCTACGAAGTGGTGAACCTGCCGCGCCTCGGCCCGACGCAGTATCAGACGGTGTTCGATGCGCTCGCCGACCAGAGCGGCCAGCAGAACACGCTCGGCGACATCACCAAGAACGCCCGGGACCGGGCCATCGTCGATGGCGTGCCTGTCGGTCGGCAGGCCTTCGCATACGTGGCCCGGGCACTGCACCTCGTCGGTTGCACCCTCAACGAGGCGCGCATGGAGCCAGTGGAAATCGCCCGTCTGTTTCGCGCGAGCGTCGAGGAACAGGCCCGCGGCGCGCAACTCGAACTCGAGGCCGAGGATCTGCGACTGCTGGACGAACTCCTCGATGTCTCGCTAACACACACGGCTAAAGAGCGATATGGCACGGGACAGCCGCCGATGTCGGAGGTTCCGGCGGTTCAGGCTGGCGCAAAGCGCCCCGGGGCGTACGGCGTGAGATCCAGATCCGTCTCGCGGGTCGTGATGAGGTCCGCGCAGACCGCACCCATGGCCGGCCCGTGCAGGATGCCCTTGCGGCCGCCTCCCGTCGCCAGCCAGGCGCCGCGCAAACCGGGCACGGGCCCGACCATCACGTACCCGTCTGGTGTCATGGGCCGCAGGCAGGCGGTCTGCGTCACCACCGTCGCACCCTCCAGGGCGGGCATCATGCGCATCAGATTGGTCAGCACCGAGCGCCGGCCCGCCGCGGTGGGCTGCTCGTGGAATCCGGCCTCCACTTCCGTCGTCCCGGCCCAGAGCAGACCGTCGCGCTTGGTCGTCGCGTAGTTGCCGCGCCAGCCGATGGAGCACTCGATCGCGGGCCCGGGCGCGGCGAGACGCAGGATCTCGCCCTGCAGCGGTGCGACCGCCACGGGCAAACCCAGCCAATCCGATGTCCCACCGGCCCACGGACCCTGCGCGAGCAGCACCGTCTCGCTTTCGATCGTCTCGCCGCCCTCGAGTCGCACGCCTGCGACGCGGTCGCCGTTTCGCGTCAACCCGACCGCCACCGCCCGACGGACCCGTGCACCCGACGCGTCGGCGAGCGCCCGCGTGACCTCCGCGGCATCGACCTCCGCCGCGCCGTGATACAGGACGCCACCCAGCGCATCGTCCGCAATGCGCCCATCGACCGCGTGCAGTTCGGTGTCGGACAGCCACTCGGCACGGAAGCCCGACTGGTCGTTCACCCAGGCCAGATTCGCTCGCAGGTCGGTCGCTTCGCGCTCCGTGAACGCCAGGCTGACCGTGGGTCGCAGCCGGAAACCGAGATCGATGCCCGTCTCCTCGGGCAACGCGGCCGCGAGCTCCCGGTGCAGGCCAAACGACTTCCTCGCTAGCGGAAACATGGGGCCGGGGATGCCGGCGCCCGACAGCGGATACAGCCCGCCGTACGCAAATCCGGACGCGTGACTGGCGACGCCGTCGCGTTCCACCAGGACGGCGCGCACACCTGCCTTCGACAGATAGTAGGCGGCGGCACAACCGACGATGCCGGCGCCGACGATGGCTACTTCAGCGGTTTCCCGTGCCAACGACTTCTCTTTCACTGGCCCGGGAACGATGTCGGGTGGCGGGCCGCACTCACGCCGGCGTCAGGACGCACCGAGGGCCGTCAACATCAGGTCCATGGCCCGGTCCGCATCGATCCGGTAGGCGACACGTACGTTGTGCGGATCACGCCGACGGGTGACCCGCTCGTCCACGACCGTCATGCCGCGTGTCAGGGCTCCCTCCGTTTCCACGTCGACTGCCCTCGCTTCAGTGCCGATCAGATCGGGATGCGTGACCGCAAGCACCGCGCATGGGTCATGCAGGGCGGCGTCGCGGCTGCCGATGAATTCGGCCATGCGTGCATGCAGGTAGTCGAACGACTCGACCGCGAGGGCGGCAACGGCGGTGTTCACGCTGCGCAAGCGCTCCGTGACCGCGTCGGACGAACGGAACTGGTGCGTGAGGTTCAGACCGCACATGGTGAGGTCCGCCCCGGACTGGAAGACACGGGCAGCGGCCTCCGGATCTGCCCAGATGTTGAACTCCGCGACCCGGGTGACGTTGCCGACGGTCGCGCTGCCGCCCATGATCGATATGCCGGCCACCCGCCGCACCCACGTCGGATCGCGCTCGATCGCGAGGGCCAGATTCGTGAGCGGGCCGAGCGCGACGATCCAGTCGTCCGGTTCCGGCGCATCGAGCAGGAACCCCACGGCGTCGTCGCTCGCAACGACCCGGTCGTGTTCGATCCGCGTGACGCCGCCGAGCCCCGACTGCCCGTGCACTGCTCCGGCGTGGCGCGACTCTCCAACCAGCGGCCCGGCCGCACCCGCATGCACGGGGGTGTTCGCATCGAGGAGCGCCATCATCATCAGGGCGTTGGCGGTGGTGGCGGAGAGCGGCGCATTGCCGGCGACCGTCGTCACGCCCAGGATGTCCGCGTACGCGTGCGCGAGGATCAGGGCGATGGCGTCGTCATGGCCGGGGTCGCAGTCGACGATCATGCGAGGCATGCGACGAGGTTACCAGCGCGACGGCGCAAGCGCAGGCCCCGCGGTACCGCCCCGCACGCACGGCCGCATCCATTAGAATGCCGCCCCGAACGGTACGGCGGGGCCTCACAACCCGCGCATCTCCGACACTGCCCTGACGTCATGACGGTCCAATCGTTCGCCCTGAACCCACGTGCGCGCCTGACGCTCTGGCTGCTCGTCTGCCTGCTCGCGGCGCTCGCCTTGAGCGGGCTCCAATACCGCGCTGCCTGGACCGTACCCAACCTCGATCCCGGCGCCTGGCCGCGCGTGCTCGTCGCACTCTCCATCGGGGCCCTGCTCGGCCTGGCCGGCCGTATCGGGCCGCCGGGCGCGCGCTGGCTTTCGCCGCCCAGCGTCTTCTGCTTCTCCGCCGGCGGCGCGCTCGGTGCGGTGCTCGGGCACGGGCTGCTCGGCGTGCCGGGGGGCATAGTCGGACTGGCGTTCCTGGGGGCGGGTCTCGGCTGGATCGCCTGGCTGCTCGACCGGCCGAACCGGCTGTTGAACGTGCTGCAGGGGCTGCTCATGACCGCCGCCCTCTTCGGCGCGGTGTTCGCCGTGTTCGGGTTTCGTGGCGACTACGATCTCCTGCGCCATGCCGGTACCTGGCTGCTGGGCGATCTCGGTTTCGGAACTACCGTGACGGCGCCGGTCCTGCTCGCGGCCGCCGTCGCGCTGACGGCGTTGGCAACGTCCGGCGTACGCGACGCCTGGGTACCGTGGACGGCCATGGCGATCGCGTTCGGAGCCGCCGGCCCGATCGCGTTCGTCGCGTTGTGGGCGCGCGACGTCGCCCGTGCCGTGGGTGGCGCCCGAGCGGAGACCGGCGTCGGGCTCCTCGTCGCCGCAGCTACCGGCGCGGTGGCGCTGCTCGCGGTCGACGCGGTGCAGCGCTACCTCATCGGCGGATACGCGTTTCCGGTCAACGTGGCGCTTGCCATGTTCGGGATCCCTGCCTGGATGCTCTCGAGAGCCGTGGCGCGTCGCACGTCGCCGCCCGGATGGCGGACCTGGATCGAAGTCCTGGCAGCGGTCGCGCTGGCCGCACCGGGTTTCTACGTCGCATACGGCTACGCGTTGGCGATACGGGCGCTATAGCGCGGTGTCCGCCACCGTCGATCAGGCGGCCGAGCCGATGCGTCCGGCCGCGCGCACCTGGCGAACCAGCGTCTCGCGCAAGGTCAGACCCGTCCCCTGGCGCTGCACATACTCGCCGTACTCCTCCGCCTCGTGGTCGACGAAACAGTCGAGGCCGGCGATGCGATACCGCGCGTCGTCCTCGACGACCACGCCGCGGCGGACGAGGCCGGCGCGGACAGGATCCGAGAGACTGCGGCCTTCGATCTCGACCGCCACGACCTCGTTGCCGTACGGGTCGAGGGTCCAGATCGTGCCTTCCGTGACGACCCCGTGCGGGAGCCGACCCGGCATGGCGCCCGGGAAGTGCGCCGCATCGGTGCCGGTGGCCGCGACGAGGCGATCTTCGACCCACCTCCTGAGTGCTTCGTCGGCCAACGGCGTCTCGTTGCCCGCGAGCACCGGTCCTACATGCTGATCCCGCGCCTCCGCGACGACGTGCAGGTAGCCGTGAACATGGGGATACCCCCTGAAGTGCGCCACCATGCCGGGGCCCTCGAGCCGCCACACCTGGAACCAGGGGAGTTCGTCGCCTGGCACGCCCGCGCGCCCCGCCGCCTCCCGTGAGGCGGCGGTCGAGAGGTCGGGGAAGAAACCGCGGTCGGCGTAGTAACTGACATGCAACGCGCGCAGGCCGCCGTTGCGCTCGATGCCGGCGCGGGCGCGCGTCCGTGCCGTCTCCGGCCAGGCGAGCAGGAGATCGTCCACGAGCCGACCGGCGGCCGCGAGTTGCGCATCGTCGGCCTCGGCAAGCGGCAGACCCTCGAAGGATCCTGCCCCGTCCTGCACCTGCAGCAGCAACTCGGACGGCGGGCTCGGAACGACGGCACGCTGCCGTTGCGACGCATCG
Source organism: Candidatus Azotimanducaceae bacterium (assembly GCA_965248075.1). Taxonomy (GTDB): domain Bacteria; phylum Pseudomonadota; class Gammaproteobacteria; order Pseudomonadales; family Azotimanducaceae; genus VXNE01. The sequence continues at coordinate 1,487,291 of CBDFIL010000003.1, forward strand.
AGCAGTTCGAACAGCGCATTGGCGCGCGCGGCCTGGAACGCCCAGACGTTGCCCGGCGTCCTGAACTGACCGTTGCCGGTCTGGTGTCCGTACGATGCCGAGCCGCTGCCCTCCACCGTGAGATCCCGCACGCCGACGTGGCCGCCGTAGACGATCGGCTGGAAACGACCGCTACCCGGCGTGCCGTAACAGAGGAGCACACAGCCGTCGAGGCCCCCCGCTTCCACGTTCAGCGGCCCACGGAACAGCCGGCGGCCCTCCCCCGAGAGCATCGCGTCGAATCCCCCGCGCACCCAGGACTGCTGTTCCGCACTCAGGAGCGTCCCCAGGTGCGGACGTTCGAAGATGGGCACGTTGTGGATGAGTTGGCGCGACGGGTGGTTCCAGGGCAGGAAGATCCGTTCGCGCTGGTTGTCCGACAGCGTTCGGTCCAGGGCCCCCCACGCCGCCCTGCCAACAGCGGGGTCGCCGGTGCCGGGTGCCCATCGACCCAGGGCGAACGCGGAAACGCCGGCGCCCGTTCCGAGCACCAACGCACGACGCGAAACCATGGGAACTCCTCCGACGAGCGCGGGAGAAACCGCATGGTACACGACACTCCCCCGCCCGCTCGGTGCCCTCCGTCGGCCAGGGACGGCTTCACGCCATGGACATGTCAGCGCAGCACGCTATTCTCGCGCGATGCTCGACACCCTCCGCCATTGACCGAGGCACGCGCATGTCGGGTGCTTCCGCACTACCGTCCTGGGCCCTGCAAGCAGCAGTGGCGCGCCTCGCCACCGTCGACGGCGCACAACCCCATCTCGTACCGGTGGTGTTCTGCGAGTGGGACGGCGCACTCTTCGTTCCCATCGACGGCAAGCCGAAGAGCGGGCGCCCGCTGAAACGGGTCGCGAACGTCGAGCGCAATCCGAACGTCTCCCTGCTGATCGACGAGTACGACGACGACTGGTCGCGCCTGCGCTGGTTGCGCGCCGACGGCGCCGCCGAGGTGGTGCCCACTTCAGCCGAAGTCCGGGCGGCCCTGCTGGCCAAGTATCCGCAGTACCGGGAGACGCCCATCGGCGCGACGGCGATCCGGATCGCGGTCAAGCGCACCCGGTCCTGGTCCGCATCGGACGCAGCGTAGCCCGACCCACGGCGGCGCGGGCCACACCGCAAAAGAGACGTGATAGCCTGTCCGGTGCCCCACCCGGAGGAGCACCATGCCCTACGATCTGGTCATCAGGAACGGTTCCGTCGTCGACGGCTCCGGCGCGCTGGCGTATCGCGCGGACCTCGGCATCACCGACGGACGCATCGCTGCCATCGGCCGCATTCGCGAGAACGGCAAAGACACCATCGATGCCGAGGGGCACGTGGTGACCCCGGGGTTCGTCGACGGCCACACGCACATGGATGCCCAGATCTTCTGGGATCCCATCGGGTCCTGTTCCTGCTACCACGGCGTGACCAGCGTCGTCATGGGCAACTGCGGCTTCACCCTCGCCCCCTGCCGCGAAGCAGAGGCCGACCTCGTGTTCCGCAACCTCGAACGCGCGGAGGACATCGCGCGCGAGTCCATGCTGGCAGGGATCCGCTGGCGCTGGGAAACCTACCCGGAATACCTCGACGTGCTGGACGCGTTGCCGAAGGGCATCAACTACGCCGGCTACATCGGGCACTCGGCGGTGCGGACGTACGTCATGGGAGAGCGCGCCTTCACCGAGCCGGCCAGCTCAGACGACCTGGCCCGCATGACCGCCCTGGTGCAGGAGGCCGTGCGCGCCGGCGCGATGGGATTCACCACGTCGCGCTCGCCCAACCACCAGACTTCGGATCACAAGCCGGTGGCGAGCCGCGTGGCGGCCTGGGATGAAGTCCAGGCCATCGTCCGGGCGATGGGCGAGACGGGCGCCGGCCTGTTCGAGATCGCGGGCGAACGCACCGGGCCCGACCCGGACCGGATTCGCGACTACCAGCAGCGCCTGAAGGACCTCAGCGTCGAGACCGGCGTCCCGGTGACCTGGGGCATGTTCGCCTCGAGGCAGGCGCCCGATCACTGGCGCGGCTACTTCGACCTGCTCGACGAGACGGCGGCCGCCGGCGGGCGCATGTTCGCCCAGGTGCATTCGCGGTCCCTCAACGTTCTCTATACCTTCGAGTCCTACACCCCGTTCGACGGCTGGAACGTCTGGCGCGACGTGCGCGCGCTGCCGCTCGCGGAGCAGCGCGCGAAGCTGGCCGATCCGGCGCTGCGGGCGCGCCTCGCGGAGATCGCGAGTCACCCCAGCGAAAGGCATGCCGCGCGCGGCGTGACGATGAACCCGCCGGACTGGGACTGGCTGTTCGTCATGGACTCGATGACCGAGCGCAACCGTTCGGTCGCCGAGGTCGCCCGCGAACGCGGCGTGTCCGCCGCCGAAGCGTTCCTCGACATCGCCCTGGAAGCCGATTTGCGGGCGATCTTCCGCCACCCGATCAACAACGAAGTGGACGCGGACGTGCTGGCCATGATGAAGCACCCGCGCTCCGTCGTGACGTTTTCGGACTCCGGCGCCCACGTCTCCCAGATCATGGACAGCTCCCTGCAGACCCACCTCTTCAGCCACTGGGTCCGCGAAAAGCAGGCTCTGACACTGGAAGAGGCCGTGCGCATGGTGACGTTCGATACGGCCACGCACTGGGGCCTGCACGACCGCGGCCTGCTGCGGCTCGGGTTCGCGGCGGACGTGACGGTCTTCGACCCGGAGAAGATCGGTCCGCGCATGCCGGAAGTGGTGCACGACCTCCCCGGGGGCGCGAAGCGCTTCAAACAGACGGCGAACGGCATTGCCGCGACGGTGGTGAACGGCGAGGTGCTGCTGCGCGACAACGAGCACACCGGCGCGCAGGCGGGCCAACTGCTGCGCGGGCCCCTGACGCGGTAGGCAGGCGCCCGACCCTTGGCAGACGAACACGAACGCCCAGCCGAGGATCGGCGGGGACTGACCTCTCAGCGCATTCTCGCGCTCGCGATACTCTTCATCCTGGTGTCGATGGGCGCCCTGCTCTGGTACATGCCGTTTCCGTAGGGGCGACCCTTAATGGAATGGTCCGCCCCGCTTCATTCGGCAGGCCTCGAAGGCCAGAATGACGGGGTCTTCAACTGACAACGGAGCGGGCCAATGGAAAACGTAACACGAGTCGGGATCGATTTGGGGAAGCAGGTGTTTCACGTCAGCAGTTCTCATTTTAGCGATTGACTCATTTTGGTTTCGGGATTCTCCGGGGTTTGTGATTCGGCGGTTGGTGTGGGCCTGCGGGGGCGTCAGGGTGGTTGCGCGGCGGGGCCGCCGGTGGCCAGCAGGACCATGAGGGCGTTCCAGGAGGGGAACACCTGGTATTCGGTGACGGTGCGCAGGTGCTCGAACAGGCGGCGCCGGGTGCCGAGGCGTTGCCGGGCCCGCTGCCATTGGGCTTCGACGAGTTCGCAGGCGGTGTGCAGGGTGAAGGCGAGCAGGTTGAGGACGACGAGCACGGCGGCGAGGGTGTTCTTGCCGTGGCCGAAGTTGTGTTCGAGGTGATAGCCGTGCTGCTTGAGGACGTTGAAGGTCTCGTTCTCGATCTTCCAGCGGGCGCGGGCGCAGTCGGCGAGTTCGGCGACGTTGCCGCGGTCGACGTCGAGGCTGGTGACGAAGGCGCCGCGGTAGGTGACGGTGCCGTCGGGTCGGGCGCTGGTGATCTCCAGCCAGTTGACGCGCAGGGCGTCGTCGCCGTCGCGGATGGGCAGGTCGGTCATCCAGCGGTAGCGGTGGATGCGGCGCTTCGCGCCGCGTCCCGCGGTGCGGCGGCGCGTGGGCGGGCGGATGCCGTCGAGGTACTCGTAGAGGGTCTTGTGGCTGGCCGGCTTGGCGGTGAGCAGGAAGTCGCCGCCGGCGTCGAGCATGGCCCGGCAGACGGGCTGGCAGGCGTACAGGTCGTCGCCGAGGTAGACCGGCCGCAGGGCGGCGCAGCGCGGGCCGTGGCGCGCCAGCCAGCGCTTGACGGCCTGCCGTTCGCAGTCCTGCTTGACGGCGCCGTCCTGGGGCCGCACGAACTCCGGCGGCAGCGGCAGCGACTGCGCCCGGCCCGGTGCCACGACGTTGGCGGCCAGCATCTGGTGGAAGTGCTCGGTGCCGCCGTCGGCGCGCTTGCGGGTCGAGCAGTGGTCGCAGCGCAGCTTGCGCGAGCGGAAGAACTCGGTGCCGTCCAGGGCGACCAGCGTGCGGCCGTCGAGGCGGCGCATGGGCGCGAGGCCGCCGCACGCGTCGAGGTCCTCGACGAGCGCGTGGAACGCGTCGTCGAAGTGCGTCGTCGGCACGCCGTCGAGCAGCTGCCGGATGTGGTTGTCGCAGGGGATGCGGGCCAGCCCGAACAGGGTGTGCGCGTTGGACCGCGTGCGGCCCTCGGCCAGCGCGCGCTGGTGCGCCAGGAACGACGGCGACTGCATGAGGAACACCGACAGCGCCGCCATGCCGATGTCGGCCATGGCGTAGCGCCGGTTGCGTCCGCGGCGCGGGTCCGGCATCCCGGCGAAGCCGGCCCGCAGCCGGTCGAGTTGGCGCGCGAGGTGCTTCACGGCGGCGGCCGCGTCTCCACCGCCATGATCGCGGCCAGCACCGCCAGGCGCTCCGCTGGCGGCATCGCCCGGTAGCGTCGGCCCCAGCTCGCCGCCTTGCGCTTGACCGTCTGCCGGTGCGTGAAGTCGCGCCCGGCGCAGCGCGCCCAGTGCACCCGGTCCGGCGCGAAGTTGAACCACACCTTCTCGGTGACCACCCCCGCCCGGTTCATCACCTGCAGCGACACGCTGCGCCAGCCGCGCAGCAACCCGTCGTAGAGCGCCGACGGATACCCCGACACCATCACCGCGCAGGGCAGCCCCGCGAGCAGCCCGAGCAGCGCCGCGTGGTCGGCGTCCTCGTAGTCGTGCCGGTAGCGGCGCGACGACTTGCGCGCGCCGCGCAGGTACGGCGGATCGCTGTACACCAGCTCCGATCCGTCGAACGCGAAGTCGGCCAGAAAGCCGTGGCAGTCTGCGTTGACCAGCTCCACCGGATAGCCGCACTCGAACCGCGACAGCGCCCGGCCGTCCAGGTCGATCCCGATGTTGCGCAGCGCCGCCGGCTTGCGCCTCATCACCGCGCCGCCGCCCAGGTGCGTCTCGATGTACACCGCGTGCGGCGGCATCAGCGCAATCAGCGCCTGGCACAGCCCCGACGTCGCCTTCGATCCGAACCAGGGGTGTCCCATGGCCCGCACCATAGGCGCGCCGCCCTATGTTGTCAAGCCTCCTTCAAAACCGCCGATCCGTCGTCCCACCGCACCGATGCGGCAAAATGAGAACTGCTGGTTTCACGTGACGGCGGTGGATGCTGCCGGGGCGGTGGTGGAACGCAAGCGGTTGCGGCGTGTTGGGCTGCAGTCGTATCTGAGGCGGCTACCGCGCGGCTGCGTGGTGGCGATGGAGAGTTGCGGCGGCGCGCACCACTGGGCGCGGCAGGCGCAGTGGCACGGGCATGAGGCGCTGCTGATGAGCCCGCAGTTCGTCAAGCCGTACGTGAAGTCGAACAAGAACGACGTGGCGGATGCGGACGCGATCGCGGAGGCGTCGACGCGGCCGTCGATGCGCTTCGTGGGGGTGAAGTCGGTGGAACAGGAGTGCATCCAGCAGGTGCACCGGGCGCGGCAGATGGCGCTGAAGCATCTCACCGCGCAGCGCAACCAGTTGCATGGCTTTCTGCTGGAGTACGGCATTGCGTCGTCGAAGGGGACTGGCGCGCTGCTGCGGCTGTTGCCGGAGGTACTGGAGGACGGGGACAACGAGTTGTCGGTCGAGGGTCGCGCGCTACTGCGCGAGCTGGGCGACGAGCTGCGGCACCTGCACGCGCGGGTGCAGATGTTTGACCGGCAGCTGGAGGCGACGGCGCGACGGCTGAAGGCGTGCCAACGCCTGATGACGATCCCGGGGGTGGGAGAGAAGACGGCGACGGCGCTGGTGGCGGCGGTGGGCGACGCGACGCAGTTCCGCAACGGTCGCGAGATGGCCGCCTGGCTCGGTCTGGTGCCGCGGCAGCACACGACGGGAGGTCGACCGAAGCTGCTCGGCATCAGCAAGCGCGGCGACCGCTATCTGCGCACGCTGCTGATCCACGGCGCGCGGTCGGCGCTGCAGCGGGCGGGGCGGTACGAGGACCGTCGCAGTCGGTGGGCGGTGGGTGTGGGGCAACGCCGCGGTCGCAACGTGGCGGCGGTGGCGTTGGCGAACAAGAACGCGCGCACGGCATGGGCGGTGCTGCGCAGCGCGCAGGACTACGATGCCGAACACCTGCTGGCGCCCGACGCGGACACCGGCAAGGCGGCATGAACCAGACCACGGGACACGGTGCCGGGAACACCATGGCTGCTGTCGCGTCAAGCCGCGCTGCGGCTCCTCCGCTGCGCTACGGCCCTGCGGGTGACCCGACAGCAGCCATGGCGCAGCGGTTGGTGATGGCCGTAAGCAAGCTTCCGGCCATCACTGGCCCGGCGCACCAGGAGCACTGATCGCGGGCAGGCGGCAACGGCTGCCCCCGGTTGCGCGATGTGATGTTGAGCATGATGGAGAACAGGTTGGACCGACGCGCCAGGACCCTGACGAACCACATAGGCCTTCAAGGCCGTACCCTTGTTCAGGTGGGCGCGTGCGGAATCCATCAGGGCCAGGGAGCAGCGCTCCCAACCAAAGGCCGGATATATGTGTGCAACCGACACCTCCCCATCGCACAGCCTCACACCGTTGCAAACGCGGGGCGGACCATATATGTGGTCGCCCGTCCTACCGATTCAGCGCACCGTCAGCCGCGCGAGCGCCGCCTCGTTGAGTTCGATGCCGAATCCCGGCCGGTCGTCGAGCCGCATGGCGCCGTCCGTCGGCAGCACGGATTCGCCGTAGAGTTCCGCCACGTCGTCCAGCGGTCCCGAGAACTCGATGGAGAACTCGTGCGGGCGCGTCGCGTTCTGTACCGTCGCGTAGACGTGCAGGGACGCCATCGAGTTGATGCCCGCCTGCGGACTGTGCGGCATGACGGGCTTGTCGAGGGTGGTCGCCATCTCGAAGATGCGCTTCACCTCGCTCGGTCCGCCCGCGTTCAGGATGTCGGGCTGCAGGATGTCGGGATCGCCAAGCAGCACGAGTTGGTGGAACCACCAGCGGAAGGCGTCCTGTTCCCCGGCCGACACGGCAACGTCCAGCGCATCGCTCACCTGCCTGAGGCCCGGCAGGTCGTAGTGAGGGATCGGCTCCTCGAAGTGATCGATGCCGAGTTCCTCGAAGCGGCGCCCCTGCTGAATGGCGGTGGACACCGAGTAGCCGTTGTTCGCGTCGAAGCCGAGATACTCGCCGCCCGCCAGGAATTCCCGGGCGAGCTTGAATAACCGGTAGTCCTTCTCCGGGTCGATGTCCTGCCGCCAGCCGCGCCAGTCCATGCGGATCTTGAAAGCCCGGAAGCCGCGTTCCCAGCCGTCCCTGACGAGGGACAGCATTTCTTCCGGCTGCATGCGCCACCCCGAGCCGGTGCTCCAATAGAGCGGAATGGTCGTGCGCCGTGCACCGCCCATCAGCGTGTGTACGGGCAGTCCGGTGTCCTTGCCGAGAATGTCCCAAAGCGCCACGTCGACGACGCCGACGACCCATCCCGGGAGTTTGAAGAAGCGCTCGTCGCGCCCGAGAGCCAGGGTTTCCCAATGCCGGTCGATGAGGCGAGGATCCTCACCGAGCAGAGTCGGGGCGATGACGCCTTCGAGATACCCCGCGAAGACCCGGTTGTTTCGGCCGGGGACCTCCGACCAGCCTTCCACCCCGGCGTCGGTTTCCACGCGCAGGAGGCTCTTGCCCAGCGTGAGCGGGGTTGCAGTGATGGCGGTGATCTTCATGGCTGCTCTCTGTCCGGTCTGCCGCGCAAGCTCAAGGCTTGTACTTGATCCGCTCGCCTTCGACGGCGATGTACTTGCGGTCCTGCAAGCCCTTCACCAGCGCGTCGAGCTGCTCGTCGGTGAGGCTCTTGCCGAAGAGGGCGTTGATGGTCGTGCGTACCGTGCGCACCTTGCGCGGGCGCGACTTTCCCTGCAGGTCGAAGTTCTGGACGATCTTGTCGACCTGCTCCCCGAACGAGTCGCTCTCGCCCACCTGGATCCACGGGATCTCGAACAGCCCCTTGCGCCGGTCCACGTTGATGCCCTGGGACTGCAAGTGCTTGATCAACACGTCGAAACCCGTGTCGCGCGAGACGACGTGAAAATGATCGTCCGAGCGCGGACGCGCGAGCTTGCCGAGGTAGTAGGCGATGTGGAAGTCGAGCGCGTTCTTGCCGCTGCCCGTTACCTCGAGATACTCCGCGTCGCTGCCGAAGGACTGCATCTCGAAGACGAGATCGCGCGGGATCTTGGCCTGCGTGGCGCCGACGAACACGATGACGCGGAAGGAGCGGTCCTTCGCGTCCTCCTTCAGCGCCGCGAGGTTCTTCGGCTGCACGTTCTCGTAGTCGATCAGGACGTAATGGGTTGCCACGTTCGGGTCTCCGTTGCCGACGCCCTCGACTCCTCGAGCGCGACAGACATTGATGAAAGAGTCCTATTCTCCCGCAGCGTCTGCGAGTTGCGAAAGCAACTCGATCGCGTCACCGCAGGTGACGCGCCGGCAGCGGCATCTGTTCGCAAACTGTCGCGCGCGTCTGCTCGAACGCCGCCACGGGCGTCCGCGTGTGCGCCTGTTCCAGCCGGTACACGCCCCTGTACGGCACGTTGCGTTCCCGCGTCGCGAGATGCTGCGATTGTAGCGCCCCAGGGCCGGTCCTGCGCTTCGCTCCGCTGTGCACAGGCTCGCCTCCGGCCCAGCCCCGCCGACCCTGCATGGAACAATCGCCGCCGGTCGCTGCGCTCCCGTCATCGCTTGTTCCATGCAAGAACGAACGGGCCTGCGGGATTCAGGCATCTGGGCCCGGAGTTGACGCGTTCACGGGATGGCCCATACTCGGTCCGGAAAGCGTCGCCAACGGTTCCTGCATGGATAGCGACACCGTCTCGGCCAAGCCGCTCAGGGCCCGCGCCCGTCCCCCGCGGACGCCTCTGCCCGGGTGCCCTCGAGCTCCTTCACGAGCCCCGGCGTCGCCACCATGCGCCAGGCCCGCTCGACGATATCCGGCACGGCGTCCCACAGCACGGTCTCGAGGTTGATCAGGACCATGGGATAGTCGGCGTAGTGGTCGGTGATGTAGAACGTCTCGGGCGCCGCCTGCATCAGCATCTCCCGCTCCATCAGGTCGCAGTGAATCGCGAGGCCACCTTCCGCCTCCGAGCGCAGGCGCGCGAGGAACTTCCGCTTGACCTTGAGCGACGGGGTGCCGTAGCTGCGGCTCTCGACCACGCCCGGCAGCCGTTTCGCGATCTCGACCACCCGCGCGAACAGGCCCGCGAGGTGCTCGTCGGGCGGGTACCGGATCGGTACGGGTTCTCTCGCTGCCATCTGCCACACCCGTGAAAGCCAATGCCACGGGCAGCGTATGCAACCGCGAACGGATGTTCCACCTCAGATCGGGAACATGCTGCGCATCGCCCCCGGGACACCGTGGGGACTATCATCCCTGGCGACCCGCCACATGCGCGGCGGACAACGGGCCAGACTGAAGACGAGAGGGCGGCATGTCCAGGGTAGTCATCGTCGGCGCTGGGCCGGCCGGCGTCACCCTCGCACTCCTGCTGGCCGAACGGGGCATCGATGTCACCCTGCTGGAGCGGCGTCGCGACTTCGCCCGGGAGTTTCGCGGCGAGATCCTGATGCCGAGCGGCATCGACGCGCTGGAGCAGATGGGCCTGGGCGGCCTGCTGACCCGGATACCCACGCGCACGAACCGGGAACTCACGATCTACCTCAACGGTCGCAGCATCGTCGACGGATCCCTGTCCCGCGAGGTCTTCGGGGACCGGCTTCCGACCGTCGTGTCGCAACCCGCCTTCCTGGAGGGCGTCGTGGAGATCGCCGGGCGCAACCCGGGTTTCGAATTCCGGCCCGGCGTTGCAGTGAAGTCGCTGGTCCGGGAAGCGAACCGCGTCGCCGGCGTGGTCGTCCACGACGCCGCCGACAACGCCTCGGGTGAGTGCACGGTGTCCGCGGACCTGGTGATCGGCGCCGACGGCCGCAACTCGTTCGTGCGCCGGAAACTGGCCCTGTCCGCGCGGTCCATGAGCCCGCCGATGGACGTCGTCTGGTGCAAGCTGCCGCGTCCCGACGGCTGGACCGGGATGCACGCCTACATCGGCAGCGGTCACCTGCTGATCGCCTATCACACCTGGGACGACACGCTGCAGCTGGCATGGGTCATTCTCAAGGGCACCTTTGGCGCCCTGCGCAGCCGGGGTATCGAAGCCTGGGTCGAGGACATGGCGAATCACGTCTCGGCCGACCTGGCAACCCACCTGCGGCAGAGCATCGGACGGATCGGCAGACCCTTTCTTCTCGACAGCGTCTCCGATCGGGTGGACCGATGGAGCCGGCCGGGCGCCCTGCTCATCGGAGATGCCGCACACGCCATGTCGCCGGTCGGCGGGCAGGGCATCAACATCGCGCTGCGAGACGCCATCGTCGCGGCAAATCGCCTCGTCCCGGCGCTATCCGGACCGGTTGATCATGAACGGGTGACGCAGGCGCTGTCCGACGTGGAGACCGAGCGTCTGTCCGAAGTCCGGCCCATCCAGCGGCTGCAGGCACTCCCGCCCAGGATCGTGCTCAACCGCGCCTGGTACGGAGAACTGGCCCGCGGCATCCTGGGCCACGCCGTGCGCCACCCCGCGATGCGGGCCGGGGCGGCACGCAGGGGTTCCGAGTTCTTCCAGGGCGTCACCGAGGTTGCGCTGACGGTGTAGACATGGCGCCGGCCGACCCGGCGCAATGGGCCGGACTAGCGTCGGGAACCGGAGATCAGATGCCCTTCGGAGGGATCGGGAACGATGCGCCAGTGGGAGTGCCGACAGATCGAGCGAAGCCGCTACGGGCGATCGCGGGGGAGCGCCGCGTGCGGCAGTTGAACTTCGATCTTCTGCGCCTGCTTGGAGGGCGACCGGCAGGGATCGCACGGCACGCACCGCGCCCGGCGCTACATGCCGGCTCAGGCGGCGGAGACCCTGCACCGCCTCGGCTACCGGGGCTTGCGGGCGCGCGGGTTCAAGGGCCGTCACATCGAGGCGCTGGTGGCGGAGTGGCAGCGGCAGGGCCTGTCGGACGGCACGATCAAGAACCGGATCGCGCACCTGCGCTGGCTGGCGAAGAAGATCGGCAAGCCGGGCATCGTGCGCAGGGTCAACGCCAGCTACGGGATCGGTCCGGCGGCGGAAGAGTCCGGGGCAGGCTTACCGGAGCGGCGCACGTCCTGGCGGTGAAGAGCCAAACCGAAACGCGGTCTGTTGCCGGCGCCGCGGAACCGGCATGCGCGATCTGAACTGGGATCTGGTGTTTGGATCGACGCCGCAGAGGCGGATCGGGATCACGCCGTTGACGCGCACGCGGGATTGACAGACGTGTAGCCTGCTGGCTACTTTTCAGGCATGCTCGAAGTCCGCAGAACGGAGGTCTATGCCCGGTGGCTGGACGGCTTAAAGGATGTGCGCGCCCGCGCCCGCGTACTCGTCCGGGTCGAGCGGCTGGTGGCCGGCAATCCGGGAGACGTGAGGCCGGTGGGCGAAGGCGTCTCGGAGCTGCGGATCGACTACGGACCGGGCTTCCGAGTGTACTTCAAGCGGCAGGGCCGCACGGTCGTTGTGCTGCTGGCGGGCGGCGACAAGCGCACGCAAAGTGCCGACATCGAGACGGCCCTGCGCCTCGCGCGTAACCTGTAGGTGAAGACCATGACCAAGACCGTTACATCACCCTACGACGTTTCCGAGCACCTTCGCACCCGCGAGGAGATGGCGGCGTATCTGGAGGTTTCCATCGAGGAGGCCGACGGCGATGCGGCGTTCGTGGCCAAGGCGCTGGGCGACATTGCCCGCGCGCGGGGCATGGCGCAGGTGGCGTCGGACGCTGGGCTGTCGCGCGAAAGCCTCTACAAGGCGCTGTCGGGGGAACGCACTCCGACGTTCGACACCGTCCTCAAGGTGGTCGGCGCGCTGGGCCTGAAGTTGCGGGCCGAGGCGTCGCCCGGCGTCCATCGACAATCAGAGTAGGAAAGTCGTCCGTCTGATTGACGCGCTACGGGGCGGCCTCGTCCTCCGGGCCGAACAGCCGGCGGAACGCGGCTTCCGCCTCGCGCAGACCGGCTAGCTAACCCGAGATCGCCACGTCGGCAAATCGAATCGGCGCCATCACCGCCGAGCGCTCCGCGTTCCAATGTTGCTCGTCGCCGATCGCCGCGATCCCCTTCAGCATGTCGAAGAAGTTGCCCGCGACGGTGACGTTGCGGACCGGGCGCTGCCGGGCGCCATCCCGACACTGGAAACCCGCCGCGCCGAAGCTGAAATCCCCGGATATCGGGTTCGCGCCCGAGTGGAGTCCCGTCAGATCGACGATCTCCAGGTATTCGCCGCCCGTCAGCGCAGCCTCGGACGTATCCCCGGGGGCGATCTCGAGCTGGTGCAGGCCCACGCCAAGCGCCGAGCGGGGCGAGCGGGCGGCGTTGCGGGTATTCGGGACGTCGAAGTGCGCGGCCGTCGCGCTGTTGTGGATGAGCGTGCGCAAGATACCGTCCTGCACCAGTGTCGTCGTCGCCGCGGGCAAGCCCTCGTCGTCGAACAACGCATAGCCAAAGCCCTCGGTCCGCAGCGGCGCGTCGCGGAGGGTCAGCGCTGCGACGGCGATGCGCTCACCCACCTTGTCGCGCAGCGGATTGATGCCGTCCTTGGCGCTCTTGCCGGAGAACATGCTGGCAAACACGCCGAACACCGCCGCCTGGCAGTCGGCGTCGAACAGCACGTCGTAGCGCCTGCTCGGCACCGCCTCGCCGTGCAGCAACGCCAGGCAGCGCTGGTAGGTCTCCTCGACGATCTCGCGCATGTCGACCTCGTCGAAGCGGCGGGCGCCACGCTGCACCCCGTCGAGCACGTCCTTGTCGCCGTCGCCGACCAGCGCGTAGGCGTACGCGGCGCACAGGCGACCCCTGCTGTGTGCAGAGCGGCCGGTGGTCGCGAAGACATGCTGTTCGGCCGTGATGTCCTGCACGCCGTTGTAGGGAACGTTGCGCACCTTGTCGCGCCCCGTGAGCTCCCGTTCGAGGAACAGCGCCGCCTCGATCTTCTGTTCCACGGGCGTCGGGTCCGATGGGCAGAGCGTCGCGTCGTCCGTCACCAGGTGCGCATCGCCGTCGACGATGCCCTCGTCCGGATCCGCACGCGCGTAGGTGGCATTGACGAGGGCCTGCTCGACCATCGAGTCCAGGGACGCGGCGTCCGCGGCTTCGCTGTAGGCGATGCCGGCGCGGTCCTCCCTGATGACCCGTACACCGTAGATACGGGTCGACTTGACCTTGTGTTCCTCCAACGCCCCACCGTGCGCCTTGAGCGAGAGCGACGCTTCTTCCCGCACGACGAGATCGCCGACCGCCCCCGCGGCGGTAACGCGGTCGAGCACGCGGCGGGCGGCGTCAGCCACGGTATCGATGCCCATCAGGCGTTGCCTCCGACCAGGATGTCGTCCACCTTGAGGGTCGCCTGACCGACCGTGGTGGGCACCGCCCCGGAGACGGAGCCGCACATGCCGGTCGCGAGCGCGAAGTCGCCGCCGACCATGGAGATGCGGCGCAGCACGTCCGGGCCGGTGCTGATCAGGGTCGCTGCCTTGACGGGGTGGCGCACCTTGCCGTCCTGCACGTAGTAGCCCTCGGTGACGGCGAAGTTGAACTCGCCCGTGCCGGGCTGTACGGACCCGCCGCCCATGTGCGCCGCGTACACGCCCCGGTCGATCGACGCGATCATGTCGTCGAAGCTGTCCGTCCCCGGCTCGATGAACGTGTTGCGCATCCGCGATGCCGGCGCGAACCGGTAGCTCTCGCGACGCCCGGACCCGGTGCGCGGATGTCCGGTCTGTGCGGCGCCGAGGCGGTCGGCGAGGAAGTGCACGAGCCGGCCGTCCTTGATCAGTTGCGTACGCTCGGTGGGCATGCCCTCGTCGTCGATGTTGATCGAGCCCCATTCGCGCTCCAGCGTGCCGTCGTCGACGGCGCTGACCACCGCATTGGCGATCGTTTCCCCGAGCTTGTCGTGGAACACGGAGGCCTGCTTCGCGACCGAGGTGGTCTCCAGAAGGTGTCCGCAGGCCTCGTGGAAGATGACGCCACCGAAACCGTTGCCGATCACGACCGGCATCCGGCCGGACGGGCAGGGCTTGGCGGAGAGGTTCACCAGGGCCTGGCGGGCGGCTTCGGCGCCGCATTCGGACGGATCCAGTCCCTCGACGATCTCCCAGCCCTGCAGGCCGCCATCGGTCTGCATGCCCGTCGCCTGCTCGGAGCCGTTGGAGGCCACGGCCTGCAGGCGTGCACGGATGTAGTGGCGTGTGTCACGGATGTGCAGGCCCTCGCTGTTGAAGATCTCGACCGCCTGTTCGCGCTGGCCGCAGGCCCCCTGGGTCTGGGAGATGAGGTTGCTCGCCGCCCGGGCCGCGCGGTCGGCGGCGAACAGGTAGTCCACCTTGTCGCGCACCTCCGCGTCCCGCGTGAGCGTGCGCTCCGCCAGGTGGATGTCCTCTGCCACCCGGAAGTCGAACGCCCGTGTCGTCGACGCGGGGTCGCGCCGGTCCTTGGCGGCCAGCTCCGCAACGATGCGCCTGAGTTCCTCTCCTTCGGTCCTGTTCGTGAAGCCGTAGAGCACTTTCGTGCCGTAGACCAGGCGCACGCCGATGCCGAAGTCGATGCCGGAGGCAATGTCCCGCACCTGGCTCGACAGCGTGGCGATGTTGTTGACCTGGTTGCGCTCCACGAACACCTCGGCGAAGTCGGCGCCGAGGGCGATGGCATCGTCGAGAACGGATCGGGCGACGCGGCTGTCCAGCACGGGAATCTCCTTGGCTGTGCGAGCGCGATAGTGTGTCACAGGAGTTCTCGCTGCGGACAAGCCGCGGGCCGTAGCGGGGTGACCGCCGCGACCCTTCCCGATCCCGCCGCACTCCGACCCGTCAGCGGCCTACCGTTGCGGTCGCGGCAGCAAGCCCCGCGCGGCCTCGACGATGGACTCCGGGAACGGCGCCGGCCGCCGCCGCGCCTTGTCGAGATGGACGCCCCGCTGCGAGAGGCGCGCGATCTCGGTGCCGGTGTCGAGGGACAGCAGGCGGTGCTCGATGGCAAGCGACGTGCGGCCAACATGCGCGACGCAAGACTGCGTTGCGAGCGGCGTTCCCGGGACGACCCCACCGGTGCGCCGAAAGTCGAACGCGAAAGTGGCGAAGCCGACATTGCGCTCGCGCGCGTAGCTCGGCGTCATGCCGATCGCGTTGCGCAGGTGCTCGCCGGCCGCCGAGAAACGCAGGATGCAGGCGTGGGAGCCCAGTTCCCCGGACAGCCCGCGGTCCGCCTCGGTCATGATGTCGCGTCCCGTCTCGAGCCACCGCAGGCCATGCGTCGAGGGTGTCTGGCTCGCGGCGACCGGGAGGTCGGCCCAGTCCCAGTCGACCTGCACGCCGGGCTCGTCGGCCAGCGTCGGTAGAGCGGGGATGGAGCCGGAGAGAGACTGGTAGAAGCGCGTACACACTGCATCGGTCTCGGCGTTCACGAGAACGTACCCCAGCAGGTCCGCGCCGAGCGGCATCGTGTGAATGCGGTAGATGTCGCCCTTGCGCAGCTCCGCATCGAAACGCACCTGGCAGCGTGTCATCGTCGGTGCGCCGGGGTCCGTCGGGTCCACCCCGCACGCCCGCAGGGCCACCGCGGTCGCGTGGTCGAGCTTCTGGAAGTAATAGCCGACTGTGAAGTGGTCCACGGCATCGCATTCCCACGGCGGGACGGCGCCCATGAACGTGATGCGTGCCTCCTTCATGCAACCTCCCCGTGTACCCGTTCAACGGACCCGCCTGGGCCGCAACATCGCTGCGTCCAACCGCCGTTTACCATCCGGCCGTTCGGCAGTATGCTCCCGCGCCCGCCGGGGAGCTGACGGTCCCGACCGGCCACCGTCCACCGTCCACCGGTTTTCTCACCTCTTTCTCACCGCAGGGCCCAACATGCAATCCGTCTCCCCGACGGGCACTGCCGACCCGTCCCCGATCGGGCGGCGCGTGCACGTCATCGGCAACAGCACCTCCGGCAAGAGCACTCTGGCCGAGCGGCTGGCCCGGGCGCTCGACGCGGATTTCGTGGAGCTGGACGCGCTCAACTGGCTGCCCGGCTGGGTGGGTCTCAACGAGACCGATCCGGACGAACTGGAGCGGCGCTTCCAACATGCCACCCGCGGCGATGCGTGGGTGGTGGCCGGCTCCTATTCCTCGTACTCCCAACGCGTGTTCTGGTCCCGGCTGGAAACAGTGATCTGGCTGGATCTGCCGCTGTGGCTCCTCCTGAAACGCTTCTTCCTCCGGTCCTGGCGGCGTTGGCGCCGTCGCGAACTGCTGTGGGGCACCAACCTCGAGCGGTTCTGGCCACAGTTCGCGCTCTGGCGCGGGACTGACTCGCTGCTCTACTGGATCCTCACCCAGCACGCTCGCAAGCGCCGCGTGACGCTCGCCTGGATGGCGGACCCACGCTGGGCGCACATCCGCTTCGTGCGCCTGACGTCCGTGTCCGAGGTCGAGACCTTCGCCGGCGCCGTCGAGGCAAGCGTCCGGCACTGAGCCGGTTCGGCCGTTCGCGTATTGGGGCACGAAACCGTACTCTAGCCCGATACCAATCAAGGGCGCAGTGCATGGCCGGCCCGGCGACCCAGCCCGGACCCACCGACAACGAAACCCCCAAGACCGCCGCACCCGGCATCGACCGCGTCCTGTTCGGCGCCTGCGTCGTCCTGATCGTCGGCGCGTGCGTGCCGATGGCGCTGTTTCCGGAACAGGCGTCGGTCGTCGTGACGGGGCTCTACGACTGGATCGCCGGCGAGATCGGGCTGCTCTATCAATGGGCGACGCTCGCTGCGACGATCGTCCTGGCGGTGCTCGCCTTCGGCAAGTACGGCGGACGGCGGCTCGGGGGAGACGACGAGACACCCGAGTTCGGCAATCTGTCCTGGATGGCGATGCTCTTCTGCGCCGGCATCGGCGCGGGACTGCTCTACTGGTCGGCCATCGAATGGGCGCACTACCTCGATACGCCGCCCTTCGGCCTCGAAGGCGGCTCCACCGAAGCCCGCGAATGGTCGGCGACGTACGGCATCTTCCACTGGGGACTGTCCGCGTGGTGCCTGTACTGCCTGCCCACCGTCGCGATCGCCTACCCGTACTACCAGCGCCGCATCGCGTCGCTGCGGCTGTCCACCTCGCTCGTGGGACTCGCCGGGGACGACGTGGTGCACCGCCCCATCGGGCGAGTCGTGGACTGCATCTTCATCATCGCCCTCGTGGGCGGCACGGGTACGTCACTCGGGCTGGGCACGCCCATGATCGCCGCCTGCGTGTCCAGGCTGTTCGGCATCGACGAGTCCCACACACTCGACGTCGCCATCATGTTCGTCGCGGTCGCCCTGTTCGCCTTCAGCGTCTACAGGGGACTCGAGCGCGGCATCCGGCGATTGTCCGACATCAACGTCTGGATCGCCGGAGGGTTCGCCCTGTTCGTGCTGGTGGCCGGACCCACTGCGTTCCAGCTCGAGCTCGGCACGAACAGCCTCGGGCTGATGCTGCAGGAGTTCGTCCGGCTGAACACCTGGACCGATCCCATCCTCGAGACGGGATTCGTCGAGGACTGGAGCGTCTTCTACTGGGCCTGGTGGCTGGCCTACGGCCCCTACATGGGGCTCTTCGTCACGCGCATCTCCCGCGGGCGGACGCTGAAGCAGCTGATTCTGGGCATGGTGGGTTTCGGGACGCTCGGCTGCGCGGTGTTCTACATCACCGTCGGCAACGCCGCCATGTGGATGGACATGGAAGGGCTCGTTCCGGTCCGCGAACTCGTCGCCGCGGGCAGCGCCGACACGGCCATCGCGCAAGTCGTCGCGGCGCTGCCCCTCTACCCACTGCCGCTCATAGCCTTCATCGTGATGGCGCTCATCTTCGTCGCGACCACCTACGATTCGGCTTCGTATGCCATTGCCGCCTCCGTCACCCGGCGTCTTCCGGCCGGCGTCAACCCCCACCGGGCGAATCGGGTGTTCTGGGCGTTCGCACTGGCGGCACTGCCGATCACGCTGCTGATCGTCGGGGGCTTGCGGGCGATCCAGTCGGCGGTGCTGGTGGTGTCGGTGCCGCTGCTCGCGATCGGGGTGGCGATGACGGTCTCGCTGTTCCGCTCGCTACGAGACTCCTGAGCGCGCCCTGCGGCCCGCGGCCATGACTGAAGACCGCCTGCTCCGGGACACCGCCGGCCGCGACCCGGTGACACGTTCCCGCCTGGTCGCCGACCTCACCGCCCTCGGACTCACCGGCGGTGCGGTGGCGATCGTGCACACCTCCCTGTCGAAGATCGGCTGGGTCCCGGGCGGCGCGCAGGGCGTGATCGCGTCGCTGCTGGACGTGCTCGGCGAGGCCGGCACGCTGGTGATGCCCACCCACACCGGTCACCTCAGCGATCCCGCGGGCTGGATTGCGCCTCCCGTCCCCGAGTCCTTGGTGGGAGACGATTCGTGAGGAGATACCGGCCTATGACCCGGCGTTGACGCCCACCCGGATGATGGGCGCGGTCGCCGAGACGTTCCGTACGTACCCCGGCGTGCGCCGCAGCGCACATCCGCATGTCTCGTTCGCGGCGCTTGGCCCGGACGCGGAGCGGATCGTGGCAGAGCATCCCCTCGGCTCCATGTTCGGCGAGCATTCGCCCCTCGCGAGGCTCTACGACCTCGACGCCGAAGTGCTGCTCGCCGGTGTGGATCACGGCAACAGCACGGCCATTCATCTCGGCGAGTACCGCGCCGACTTTCCCGGCAAGCACACCGGCACCGAGGGGGCGCCCATGATGGTGGAGGGACAGCGCCGCTGGGTGCGCTTCACCGAAACGCTGCCCAGGGACGACAACTTCGCCGAACTCGGCGAGGACTTCACGCGGGAGACCGGCCAGGAGCGGCGCGGGCCCCTCGGCTGGGGAGAGGCCCGCCTGATGCGCGTGCGGGCGATCGTGGACTACGCCCAGCGCTGGTTGACGATGCATCGGGCCACCTCACCGCGGCACGCAAACCGGCCAGGGGCTTGCGCCGCACAGACGGCTGGAACGTTCTAGCCCGAGGCAACCAGCAGGCGGTCGACGGCTCCGGCACGGGGGCAGGTGTTCCATCCCGACACGCCGTATGATCAGCGCCGATGGCGACCTGTGCCCCCTTGGCTTCGGATCTGGATCCCCGCGAGTTCACTCTTCGCGCGAAGCGGCTACTGCTCGGCGAGGACGCTGCCGGAGGCCGATGAACGCCTTGTCCGGCAAGGTGGCCGCCGTCTTGGCCCTCGCCGCTGGCACGGCCT
Source organism: Candidatus Azotimanducaceae bacterium (assembly GCA_965248075.1). Classification (GTDB taxonomy): domain Bacteria; phylum Pseudomonadota; class Gammaproteobacteria; order Pseudomonadales; family Azotimanducaceae; genus VXNE01. The sequence continues at coordinate 1,506,834 of CBDFIL010000003.1, forward strand.
GGCCGGCGGAGCAGCCGTGCGGCGATCCGCAGTACCGCCACGGCATCTCCTACGTCATGCCGCTGCGTTACGGACCGGACTTCGCTCACTTCGCGTACGCCAATCCCGAGGCACCCAAGGGCGGCACGATGCGCGTGGCGCAGATGGGCACCTTCGACAATTTCAACGGCATCGTCGAGATCGGCCGCATCCCGGACGGCTACGACGCCATGGGAGGCTTCGTCTACGACCCGCTGCTCGAGGAGAGCCTCGACGAGCATGCGAGCGCCTACGTGCGCCTCGCGGACGGCGTCGCGGTTGAGCGGGACTTCCGGTGGACCGCGTTCCGTTTGCGCGACGGGGCGCGCTGGCACGACGGGCGCCCGGTTACGCGCGAGGACGTGCTCTACACCTTCGACGCCATCCGCGAGCACGGCTCGGTGGTGCTGCGCACGGCGCTGGCCCACCTCGACCGCATCGTCCCGTTCGGCGAACGCGAGCTCTGCTTCGTCACCCGCGCGGGCGTTGAACCGCACCCGATCCTGCCGTTCGTCTACGGACGCATCTCCATCCTGCCGAAGCACTACTGGATGGCGCACGACATCAGCAGGACCGCGACCGAACCGCCGCCCGGCAGCGGGCCCTACCGCTTCGAGCGCGCCAACTTCGGCCGCACGATGACCTTCCGCCGGGTCGACGACTACTGGGGCCGCAACCTGCCCGTCAACCGGGGCCGCTTCAACTTCGAGCGGGTGAAGTACGACTACTTTCGTGACGAGAACGTCATGCTCGAAGCGCACAAGGCGGACGTGGTGGACGTGCGCCACGAGTTGTCGGCCAAGAACTGGGCGACGGCGTACGGTTTTCCGGCTGCGCAACAGGGCCTCTTCAAGACGGACCTGCGGAAGGGGACGCGCATCTGGGGCCTGTGGTGGCCTGTCTTCTGGAACCTCGACCGGCCGCGCTTTCGCGACATCCGCGTGCGCGAGGCCCTGTGGCTGCTCTACGACTTCGACTACCTCAATCGCGCCTACTTCCATGGTTTCTTTGATCACGGCGTGAGCCTCTTCCAGAACTCCACCATGGCGCACAGCGGCCGGCCCTCGGCACGCGAGCTCGCGTTGCTCGAGCCGTGGCGCGGCCGGATTCCGGATCGGGTGTTCACGGACCCCTTCCACCATCCCCGGAGCGACGGCAGAGGCTTCAACCGGGAGAACACGAAACGCGCGCTCGCACTGTTCGACGAGGCCGGCTGGCACATCTCCGATGGCGCCATGGTGCACAAGGAAACCGGTGAGCCGTTCCGGATCGACTTCATCTTCGTCCTGACCTTCAGTGGCCGCTCGATCATGCCGTTCACCGCGCGGCTCAGACAGGTCGGCATCGCGACGACGGTGCGCGTGCTGGACGTCTCGCACTGGCTCTACCGCAGCCGTGCCGGGTCGTTCGACGGCACCAGCGTCAATTTCGTGCCGACCTACATGCCCGGTCCCCAGCTCGAGGCCCGTTTCGGCAGTGCGAGCGCCGACATCGGCTACGGGACGAACTGGGCCAGGATCAGGGATCCGGCCGTCGACAGCCTGACCGAGTCCGTAAACCGCGCGCGGACCGCCGAGGACCTTTACGCCGCCACGCGCGCGCTCGACCGCGTGCTGCTGTGGAACTTCTACTTCATCCCCGGACCGTCGACGCCCGGTATGCGCCTGACCTACTGGGACCGTTTCGGCGAGGTCCGCAGCGAGGGTCTCTCCCGGGTGCCGTTCGTGGAAACCTGGTGGTGGGACGAGCGGAAGGCGGCGCGGGTACGCGCCGGGATCGCGTCCGTCGAGGACTGACGCGGGCGTGGATGCGCGCCATCATCAGGTGGCCGTATTGCGGCCGGCTAACGCGCCATGGGCAGCCTCGTCTACGAGTTGCAGCGCCGGCTGACAGTGCCGAAGTTCCGGTCCACCCGGCGGCCCGAGCGCCAGGTCGAAGCCATCGTCGGACGCCTCGGCAACCTCGGGGCGGCGCCTCGAAGCGCGCGCTCGGCTGGAGCACCGGCGGCCACGGCGTGCGGCATTATTCCAGAGTCTGGATTATTCCGGAGTTCCATCCTGCTTGTGGCGAAAGTGCCACGAGAGCGAACAGGAGAGTTCGAGCATGAACCGTATCGACCCAGATCGATTGATTCAGTTGCGAGCGGCGCGAGGGCTGTCGCGGCAACGCCTGGCTAAGAGCAGCCACGTCTCAGCCCGACAGATCGCCCGGCTCGAGGTGGCTGAGGAGCCGGTGGACGTTCGGGCGACGACGATGAGTCGGCTGGCAGCCACCCTGGACGTGGAACCAGCGGTGCTTGCCGGAGAGACGCCGGTGCCCACGGACCTGGGCGTCGCGGACGTTCAACCAGTCAATGTCTTGCCGGACATTCTGGTGGAGTTGCGCAAGAGGAAGGGTTGGTCGCGTCGGCAGTTGGCGGAGGCCGCTCGGGTGTCACCGCAGATGATCGAACGCACGGAGAGGCAGCCAGGGCCGGTCAACGTGCGTGCGCGGACTTCGGAGCGGCCAGGAGTTTTCACCCCGGGTTCCGGCGCGCTGACGCGCAGGGAACAGATTCCGTCCCGTGCCGAATCAGCCGCGAGCGCATTTGTTCCATGTAGATGCTTGCAACCTTCTGGCGGCACGCCCATGGCGTCGCATGATGTGCCAGTGCGTAGTTTAACTGTTTGATAAAAAAAAGTTTAATTATCAATTCGGTGAGTGCATGGGCTCTCTCGAAGGCTCCGTAAATCTCACTTCTTCGTACTTTTTTTGTGGGGCGCATTGTGTTATTTTTGTAGGTCTTGTAGACTGGATCTTCCGACTCAAGGAACGATCCCATGCCCCGATTGTCGCGCAACGCACTCTCCGCCGCCATGGTGCGCTCCGCCCGCCCCGGCAACTACGTCGACGGCAACGGCCTGATGCTCCGCGTCAGGAAGAGCGGCACCCGCCAGTGGATACAGAGACTCATGATCCACGGCCGGCGCGTGGACCTGGGCCTCGGTAGCGCGGACCTCGTCAAGCTCGCCGACGCCCGGCGGGTCGCGGCGGACAACCGCGCCATCGCCCGAACGGGCGGCGATCCCCGCCGGTCGCGGGTGCCGACGTTCGAGAAGGCCGAGGCGATCTGCTTCGCGGAGAAGCGGGACACGTGGCGCTCGGACAGTCCGGCGAACAACTGGCGCTCCGCCGTGGACCGCTACGTGCTGCCGAGGATCGGCGGCATGCCGGTGGACAAGGTGGGCAGCGCCGCGGTCTACGACGCGCTGCGCCCGATCGCGCTAGCCGGCAAGCACGCCACGGTCAAGGTGGCGGGCGCGGCGATCACGGCGGTGCTCGAGTGGGCGCGGATCTCGGAGTTCCGCGCCGAGGGCTCGCCGGTGGAGACGGTGCGCCGCAGGCTGCCGAAACGGGCGGGCGGCCCGAAGCACCACGACGCGGTCCACTGGTCGGAGGTCGGCGGCGCGCTGGCGCGGATCGACGCCGGGCAGTGCATGCCATCGACGAAGCGAGCGATCCGGTTCACCGCCCTGACGGCCGCCCGGCAGGTGGAGGTGCGGCGGGCGGCCTGGGACCAGTTCGACCTGGAGGCGGCGGTGTGGGTCAAGCCCGCGGAGAACACCAAGACCGCCAAGTCCCACCGGGTGCCGCTGTCCCGGCAGGCGCTGGAGTTGCTGGCCGAAGCCAGGAAGGGCAACCGGGGCGCGCTGTTGTTTCCGGGCACCCGTCCGGGGGCGATGATGGGCAACTCGGTGATGACGCAGGCGCTGCGCACCTCCGGGATCGCGGCGTCGGGCCACGGGTTCCGGTCGAGCTTCAAGGACTGGGCGCGGCAGCACGACGTGGACGAACTGCTCTCGGAGTTCGCGCTGGCGCACGTCGAGGGCTCGGCGACGGTGGCCGCCTATGCCCGGGACGACCTCCTGGAGAAGCGGCGGCCGGTCATGCAGCGGTGGGCCGACTGCATCGCGGGATAGCGGCACGTTGGCAGACCAGGCGCGGGGTACCGACTAACGGACGCTTTGTGGATGTTGCGTGTGCGTGACTAGATGCTAGATGCGTTTTTCGGACGTCGTTTGGCGACGACGCCAACGCACGTCTTGGCAGCCGATATACGTTGCCGTCGGGTCGGCGAGTGCCCATGGGGAGAGTCGCCTATTTGGTGCCTCGTTGGCGGCATGTCATCGGTGCGGCGGGGAACCTGTACGGGCGACCCGTCGAGAGTGTCGCTTGCGTCCTAGGCGAACATCCTCGGATCGGGGCACCACAGTCTGGGCTGTGGGCAGCGCCAGCCTCGCCCGCCATGGCATGGCTTGGACCTGGTTGCTTGTGATCTGGCAAAGTCGGTCCCGCTCTTGACGGGCGTGGGCTAGCCCGCATTTCTCACCAGGCCGCTTGTCGGCGTCAAAAAGCTCATGGTTTTCAGGAAGTTGACCGCGATGCCGACGATCGTGCCGAGTACGGACTGCGCTGGCCGCGCCCTCGCGGGTCCTTTGGTCCCGTACGCGCACGTGCTTCCTCAACGGTAGTCCCCGCTATGCTCTCGGTCGCGAGCACGCGCACAGGACCAAAATCCTCCGCGATCATCACGGCCCCTGGTGAGAAATGCGGGCTAGTGCGACCTCGAAAACGCGGATCAGATCGGCTGCGGCTTCAGCCTTTGGACCGAGATAGGAGTGTTGCAGGGGGCCGAAGCCAATCAAGTCTCCGGACTGCTCGTGGATGTGAACTGCAACGACGCACTGGCGGAGCGGGCCACTCCGGTGGGCGATCCAAGTATTCCGCATGTTGCGCAACCATTTGACATAGTCGAGTCCGCCGGGAACGTCCGCATAGACGGCTTGCGCGTCGAGAAATGCTGGTGCTTGCCGATCGAAGCACGCTACAAACGAAACGACGGTGTCCCTGAATACGCTTGTGGCGGTCTCGAGAGGTCGTTTGTCGTCGGATTGGCCCTGCGCGAGCTCGCTCCAGAGTACCGCCCTGCGTAAGGCGTATTCGAGGTCGGTAACGAGTAGCACCCACTCCGAGTACTCGGTTGCCTCAGGGGTCCTAAGGACACGCGCCGTTGTCCACGTGGACTCAGAGTGATCCTGGTCGCGGGATGTCATGGTTCCCCTTCGTAATCGTTTGGTACTGGCATATCGTAATGGATTGGTAGGCTTGGAACATTGCTGCGCCTGCTCCGAAACCGGCCCGGAAACGGACGTTTCGCGGACGCCACGCCAGGCTTCGCGCTCGGGACCACGAAAGGCGTCCCGCGTCGTGCCCCGGTGTCGGGAAACGGAGTCCGGCGATCATCGTGCGGTGGGCGTCGTTTCCCGGACGATCCGGACGCAACCCGAATACCGGGCGCGCGACGGGCGTTTCGCCGGGGGGTGGACGGGGCGGAAGGCGGCGCTTGCGCCGCGCCGCGACGACCGTGCGGCGTTCGAGAAGACAGCGCCCGGTCCGAGGATCGGCCGCAACCGCGGCGAGAGCGATCCGGCGGTGCGAGAAGCGCCGCGCCGGCGTGCTCAACGCCTCCACGACGCCGCTGGCGCAGGCGGCATCGTGACCGCACGGGCGCCGATGGCCGAGGTCGCCGGGGCGAGGGTCCAGGCGGCGTGCGCCTGAGAACGGCGGCCGGCCGCCGGACGATCTGTCGCCCTGGCTGCCCTGGTCGATGGACGATGCACGCCGGCGCGAACTGGCGGCGCCGACATGACGGGTAGCGTCGAGTGCCGCTACCACGGGCGCGACTTCAGCGCCGACGAGATGGCGCTCTTGCGCGCGCTGATCGCCGGTCCGCCAGCGCTCAACCGCCACGCCCTGTCCAAGGAGTTCTGCCGCCGCCGAAGTGGCCGCGCCCGCCGCGCCGCCTGCGACCTTCCGGACCGGACACGGAACAGCCGCTGCTGCCGCCGCCCGACACGCTGGCGGAGGTCCGTCCGCTCACCCTGCGACCGGTCGTCGGCTACACCCGCGAGGGCAAGCTCTGGAACGAGTTCGTCGCCCGCTACCACTACCTCGGTTACACGACCCTGGTCGGCGCCCAGATGCGCTACGTCGTGCACGCCCACGACGGCACGCCGCTGGCCATGCTCGGCTTCTCCACCGCCGCCTGGACCCTCGCCCCGCGCGACCGCTTCATCGGCTGGTCGCGGCAGATGCGCGAGAAGAACCTGCCGCTGGTCGTCGACAACCCGCGCTTCCTGATCCTGCCCTGGGTCCACATCCCCAACCTCGGCTCGCACATCCTCGCCCGCGTCCGCCAGCGCCTGCCCGGCGACTGGACGGCGCGCTACGGCAACAACCCGGTGCTGATCGAGACCTTCGTCGAAACGCCACGCTACACCGGCGCCGTTTACCGGGACTCCGGCTGGATCCGCGTCGGCCCGACCCAAGGGCGCGGGCGCTACGACACCAAGAACCGCTACGACAAGCCAACAAAGGACATCTGGCTCCGGCCCCTGCGCAAGGACTGGAAACGCATCCTCAATCGCTAGAATCTGCAACCGTCACGACTCGACCGAACGCTTACGTTGGAGAGGTTGGAGAAGAGGAACGGAGTGTGCCGTCCTCGCGACTGGCCTGGCCGACTGGCCGTAAGGCACTGGCCACTGGCGCACTGGCGCCGTGCGACCTTGGCGCGAGAACGCGTCTCGCTGAGCGGCCGCCATGCTAGCTCTGTAGCGCATCTACGAGAAGTTGAGGTTGTGCGCTGTGTCCGTAGCAGATTCGAGAGCGGCCCAGATCATGGAACTGATCGCGGGAGTACTTTGACGGAAAGCGGTCACACGACGTCCAACAACCGGGTCTGGTGGATCCGTCGCCACTAGCGGACTGGCATTGCTCGGCTCCAGTGCCTCAGCCGTGACGGCAATCCGGCGGGCTGATCGGCCCTCGGTTCGATCTTGGCGGAAAAGGGCTCCGCGGTTACGCAGAGGCGGTACTGCCCTCTCAGGCGGCGCGTGTCGGCACACCTTTTGCGGGGCAAGTTCTCACCCCCTGTCTTGCGTGCACGCGGTCCGGAGTAAGGGCGTAGTGCAGATCACTAGGGCAGAAAACGGAATATTGGCCCGCAGTCGTCGGGATCCGGATTGTGCGTGACTCTTGGCGGATTGCCCTCGACCCCGAATGAAACAGCTTCGGACACGAGCGTGTATTGGCCCGGCAGACCCCAGACGAGGAAATGTTCCCGATCGTTGCCTGGGAGGTCGGGAAGGAAAATGTACTCGCCTAGCGATGCCTCGTTCCCTTCGGGATCGCTGGCGGCCGTGAACATGTAGCCGATCGGGTACACCTGCTCCTCGAACGTGGTCCACTCAAGGTCCGCGACCAGTGTGTTCTGCCCGAGAAGTGCGTGATACCCCTCTTCGAGCAGGTGAGCTGCAGGGCGCTCGCGTTGGAGGCGACGCACAGGATTGTCAGCGCCAGAATCGACTTGTTGAGCTTCATACCTTGCCTCGAATCACTGGCTTTGAATCCTAAACGTCGCGGACGCCGATGATGTGGACGACTGTGCGTTGACGTACGCTCGCTCGGCAGGCGATGGGCCGGCCGCGTATCGTTCCATCAGCATCCGTACGTAGTTTGGAACGTCCACACCTAAGGCGGCGTAATCGAGCGTGGTTACGGTCGAATCGGCGATGTCAGCTGCTACTTTGGCCTCAATGACACCCCTGCTGGTAGCGTCCAGTGTCTGGATCGCCGCCGTGTAGCGATCAGCGACGGCCTGACGCTGCACTTCGTCGATCGAGCCGAACACGGCCGCGAGCGAATACGTATCGGTGTCGCCGGCTGCAAGCCGTCGACGAAGCTCGCTGTCCAGTTCGGAACTAGCCGCTCTACTGATCGCATCAACGTCGAAACCGTCTAGCAGTTGTTCACGCAGCAGTCGTTCGCTTGCGGCCGTTACTCCGTGAACCCGCCCTTGTTGCAGGCTCCTGTGGATGCGACGCGCTGCGAGGTAGTTCGCATGCACTGTAGGGATCGCACTACCTTGGAAGGCGTGTGTGTGTGCGCGAATCCGCTCGTTCACGACTGTGGTGTCTTCTACGGGATAGTCGTCGCTGGACATGGCACCTTCCGAATACAGCACCACGAACAGCAGGCCAATGATCACTCCTAGACGATTCACGGCGTCTCCTCTCAGATGGAGATTCTGACCACAACGATAACGCGACTGGTGGGGTTGTCAACCACAAGTGTGTGTTGGCCGCTGCCAGGCATTGGACCGTCCGGCGGAGGGCGACGTGGAGCATCGTACGGTCGCCCCCGTCACTACCTCCGGCGCCCGGAGGGGGCGGCGGACATAGCTTGTGGATGCCGCAGCCCAGGTGCCGTTTCCGCGATGCTGGCGCATCGTGGATTTCGCGGGGAGATGCACCGACATCATGGCACGGATTGGCCATGCCGCTCTATGGACGGGCGGCGGGGGCGAATCGACGAATGCGCCAGGCTGCCCGTAAAGACGGGCGGAAGGGACATTCAACACACGGCAGGGCGGCGAGCTTCGTGAGACCTTCGGAAGGTTCACGAGGCGCGACGGGACGAAGTCAAAGTCCTTGATCGAAGCCGAAACTGTCGTGGCGACCGAGGCGGTCGCGGTGGCCGGGGAGGCATCCCTTGTCGTACGGGTGAGAGACACCGTAACCGCGACGCCATCGGCGCCGAACAAGAGGCCTGCGGCCAATGTCGAGTGAGACACGCCGCGGTCGCCGCAAGTGACGGCAACAGCAATTGCATCGAGGGGCTTTACGCAGCACTGCTGCGGGTCTGTATCGTCTTCGTCGAAAGACGGCGGATCGCCCAGCAAAACTAACCGACCCACGCCGGCCCGGGCCGCTGACGCGGCGCCGGGCGCGGTAGATCCCCCGCTCTTTCGCTCGCCCCGCAAAAACCGGCCAGTGCCTCGCTCGACGTCACTACGGCGCGCGGCGTTTCACGCGGTATCCGTTTACCCAATTGCTAAGAACGCGGTCGTTGACGCGGGCGGCCGGGCGGTCGTAGTTTCCGGGCCAAAGGGAGGACGCCGCCCGGCCGTTTGCCGGGGACTTCGAGGGCCATGGGCCCGAAGGAGGATGCGGCATGGGGACGACCTTCCTTTGCTTCCGATCGCTTTCCACGACAGGCGTGTGGCCGGGGAGAATCCCGTGCGCGACCTGAACTACGACCTGAAGCGCCTGCAGAAGGCGCACCCGGACGGCTCCTTCCCGACGCAGACGGCGCGCTCCTACGCGCTGGCGCAGATGGCGGACACGCTGCACGGACTCGGCTTCAAGGGCCTGCGGGCGACGGGGCTCAAGCGCAAGCACGTCGTGGCGCTGGTGCGCGAGTGAAAGCACCAGGGGCGCGCCATCGGCACGATGAAGAACCGCGCCGCGCACCTGCGCTGGTGGGCGAAGTGCCTCGGCCGGCCGGGCGTGGTGCCCTCGAACGCGGAGCTGGGGATCGAGAACCGGGAATACGTGACCAACGAGGACAAGAGCGTGGTCCTCGATCCGGAGAAGCTCGGGCTGGTGAAGGATGCGGATGTCGTCATGGCGCTGCGCCTGGAGGCGGCGTTCGGGCTGCGGCGCGAGGAGGCGATCAAGTTCACACCCGCGCACGCCGACCGGGGCGACCGGATCCATCTGAAGGGATCGACCACCAAGGGCGGCCGCCCGCGCGAGGTGCCGGTGCGCAACGCCATGCAGCGCGACCTGCTCGACGAGGCGCGGCGACTGGTGGGCGGCGGCGCGCTGATCCCGCCGGACCGCAACTACAAACGGCAACTGAAGGTCTACGAGACGCAGACGCGGGACGCGGGGCTGTACCGCATGCATGGTTTACGCCATCGCTATGCGCTCGACCGCTACGAGGAGATCACCGGGTGGAAGGCGCCGGCGGCGGGCGGGCCGTCGCAGCGTTCGGTGTCGAAGGCGAGGCGGCGGATCGACACCGCTGCGCGGCGGACCATCGCCCGGGAGCTGGGCCATGGCAGAAAACAGATTTCATCAACGTACATAGGTTCGTAGCGGGGCCGGAGAGCCCGCGCTGACGCGCGGGATAAGGTTCTTTTTTCAAAGAACGGGATGAGGAAGGGACGGCAAGAGGCGCGCATGGTGCGGCGTACGGGGTGTCCGGATCGGGAGGGGAAGCGCGGCCGAAGGCGCGACGACAGGGCCGCCGCGCCTCGACCGGGACGAGGGAGGATCAGTTGCGGCGGTACCGCCAGCCGTTGTCGAACAGCGGGCGCGCCCACTCGCGCTCTTCGCGCGGTTCGGGATCCGGGAGCGGCGACCAGTAGGCCGCGCTGGGCTCCGGCTTCGGGCGGGCGTTCCAGGGCGAGACGCCGATGTCGAGGTTGCTCGCGCGGTGCGCCGTGTCGGGCTGGGCGGCGAACTCGTCGATGATCGCGGCGTCGCGGTTGTCCCGGCGCTTCTGCGCGCGCTCGATGTTGCGATCCTCGCGGCACCGCTCGCAGAGGAAGTCGCCTTCCGCCCGCTTGCGGTAGGCGCAGCGTCGGCAGCCGCCTTCGGCGACCAGGGCCGCGCGGCGGCGCTTGCACGATTTCGCCCGGCGATTCAGACATCGCGAACAGGCTTTGGCGCGGGTCCCGTCGCGCTTGATGGCCACTGGCCTGTGGCATCTTTTGTGTTGGCACACCGTCCCGGGGGCGTTGCGGAGGACGGCGTGCGGGACGAAACCGTCGGGGAGTTGTCCGCTCCACTGAGCGATGAGCATTTGAAGGTCCATGGTGATCTCCTGTCTCAGGCTTGAGTTGCCGACGCGGGAGTGCGTCGGTGCCTGGACAGGCGGCACGCGCGCGCAGGCCGGTCACCTCGCGCCAGCGAGGTCGGAGCGTGCGGAGAACCCGCAGGGTTGACCGGTCGAGCACGCGTGGCACGCTTGGCGCGCACGACGAACGAACGAACGTGTTGTTGGCGCGGGAAGTACCGGCCGGCAGCGCGCACGTCTGGCGGCTCACGTGCCCACGGCCGTGTCTTCGTCGAGACCGGCGGCCCCGGCGGACCCGGATCGGAACGCCCCGGTTGACGCGCCGGCGTCCCGCGCCGCATAGTCCTTGCCACGCATCAGCCGCGGAAACCCGCCTGCCGGGTTGGCCGCTGAATACAACAGTCCCTCGTATGGGGTCGGGGTAGCTCCCCGGCGCCGGGCGAACAGGCGGCACGTCAACCACGTTCTGCGTGCTGATGCGTAATGGCCCGGCGCCATTCGGCGCCGCGTGCGGAGCGAGGCTTGCCGGGGTCCGCGGGAAACCGCGGGTTCGGCTTGTCGAACACGGAGACGAACGAATGAAGATTCTCGACGACGGTCCCGCCGACGCCGGCGCGTACGCGTTCGCGGTCGAAACGGAGACCGGCGACGAGCCCGACGGTGCGCAGGTGCGGGAACTGTGGGAGTCGGCCCCGGCCGGTGCCGACTACGGCGTACCCCATGCGATCGTGGGGTGCGAGGGCGGCAAGGCCGACGCGGCGGACGTGCGGGCGGCCCTTCGGCGATTCAACGAAGCGCCCGCCGACGGCTGGCGCTGGACCGTGGACGCGCTGGCGGCGCACCTGCTGCACGACCTGTGCGGCATCGCGCTGCTCGACTGCCGCCACCCGGTGTCCAGCGGCGCTGCGGATGCGGCCTCACCGCCCGGAGGGCGGAAGCGATAGCGATCGTCACCCGCCAGGGACGAGACCCCGAAGGGGGCTTGGTCGCCGTAGGCGATAGAGCGCGGGCCGCCCCCGGCGGCATCGCCCACAATGGCTCCTCAACGCCCCTGCGGCGCCTTCGTCGGAACCTTGCAACCATCCGCATCACACCACCGATCCCCACCACGGCCGCGCGCAATGCGTCACGAAGGGCGCTCGCCGCGCAGGCAGGGAGCGGGCGGGTTGCGAGGATGATGTGGCACGTCGCGCCATGGCCGCGCGATGCGGCGGGCTGGGGCTGTCCGCCCGCTCCCGTGGCTCAGCGTGCCGTCGCCTTCGTCGCGTAAAGGGTACGCGTCCGGCGTAGCCGGACGCCCTGGCGGCCCTTGACCCGACGCCGGCGGCGGGCGACGATCAGCGGCAGGTTGCGGGAGTGCGCACGGGGTGGCGCGAGGTCGCCGGGCGTCGGTGCTGCCGGATCGCTGACTCGGCGTAGATCCCGGAGTCGGAATCGGGAAAGCCGGAGAAATGTAACCGTTCGGTCGTCCCGTGTGGGTAGCTTCTAGGACTGGAAGGGTTCTATGGTCTTGAACGCGAAGTGGCAGACGACGGGTCTCGCATTGGCCATTGACCGGATTGATCGGCACGCGCTGGTTAAGGAGTACGAAAACGCCGTGCAAGCGGCGCCTCGCCGACATGATCGCGGGAGGCTGTACTTCGTACCCGGACACGACGGTCGCCTCCCGGGGAATGCCGCGAGTGGCCGCTTTGAAGAGCATCTGGCAATGGCAATCTGGCGACTTCGGGACATGCGGTGGCCTCGGCCAGGCGGGGGTTGGTTCCGATTCCTGGACTATCAGTTCCCGCTTAAAGATGCGCAAGCGAATCCGGGAGTAGGCAAGGTCGACCTGCTGGGCGTCGCGAATTGTGGGCGTCTGGTCGTGTCGGAGTTGAAGGTGCCGCGGTCGAGCGGACGCGGGGAGAGTCCGATGGCCGCGTTAATGCAGGGACTTCGATATGCGGCTGTCGTCGACGCGAATAACGATGTGATCGGCCGCGAGGCGGTCGAGTCTCGCGGAGTTCGCTTTGTTTCCAACCAGCGACCGATTGTCCAGATTCTGGCGCCGAAGAAGTGGTGGCGCGGATGGTTTCGACTCGAGGATTCGACGCGACAGAAGGCGGGGCCGTGGGAGCGCAAGTTTGCCGCGCTGGCGGCCGACGTTGAGAACCGACTGGACGTTGCTGTCGAGTGCCTCGCGATGGATGACGTCCAGAAGGCCAAGCTCTACGAGCGGCCCGGTGAGCCGACGTTGCCGACAGTCCCCACCCTGTACGAGGTGCGGCTTGACGAGGGCGGCGGCATTGGTGCTGCGCTTCGGTGAGCTCGTCTCATCTGATCGAAGGGGTCATATTCTCGTCACGGGACGACCGAACGGTTACGGAGAAATTCGGAGAATGAGGGGTCAGGACGTCCCGCGATTAAAGGTGGTCGGATGTGGGATCAACTTTGGCGGAACGGAAGTAATTCCTTTTGAATCATTGTGTTATGAATCGTGCAGGTGATCGTTCCATGCAAGCTTGCGCCGTAGAAGTTTCGCGCCAGCGAGACTTCCAACGCGACCGCAAGGTCGCGCTAGCCCGGGCACTGGGCGTGGAGGAGCCCATCCTACGCGGGGAGACGCGGCCAGGGGTGTCTCCGAACGATCACTGTCTAACGTGCCATCGCGGGAGTTCGACAGGGATCACGCTTGACGTAACGCGTATCGGAGCTACGCTCGAAGAGCAACCGCCGAATGAAACCGATGGACCTTGATTGTCGGCTTCGCGGACAAGAGAACGGAGGACTTCTACCATGGCCGAAGGGTCACCGCCTTCACCGGCCTTGCGCGCACCGCATCGCGCAAACTCGACCAGCTCGATGCGGCCACCGGACTGCACGACCTGTCACGGCCAGGGAACCGGCTCGAAAGGTTGAAGGGGCGTCGCAAAGGGCAATGGAGCATCCGCATCAACGACCAGTGGCGGATCTGCTTCGTGTGGCCGGATAGGAGCCCCGGCCCCACCGACGTTCAAATCATCGACTACCACTGAAAAAGGGAGAAGTGTCATGACGCGTGAACCCATTCATCCCGGCGAGACGCTGCGGGAGGACCCGGAGGCACTCGGAATGAGCGCGGCCGAGTTAGCGCGGCGGATCGAAGTGCCGGTGAACCGCATCACGGAAATCCTGAATGGCCGCCGTGCGGTCACGGGCGACACCGCCCTCCGGCTGGGCCGGTTCTTCGGGACGTCGGGCGAGTTCTGGCTCAACCTGCAGAAGCTGTACGAGTTGAGACGAGCGGAAAGCGAACGCGGTGCCGAGATCGGACGTTTGCCAACGCTGGCGGACGACGGTCGACTGTCGGTGTCGCATTGATTTTGGCGAGCCGCGGCGGGCGATTAAAGGATTCCGAAGGCAACGCCCGCCGGAAGTTCAGCGCCAAAGTCGCGGTGCCCATGTCTCAAGATGGCGCTCGAACGCGCAGGGAGCACCACTTCAAGCCTCGCAAGATCGTGGTACGAATTGGGGTACAATATTTATAACCTATTGTATTTCAAGTATTATTGGTGGAGGCGGCGTCCACCACTTCCGTCGCACGATACCCGAGTTCCGGGGCGTAAGTACCGAGGTTACTCCCAAAATCTACCCGGGATCGCGTCCGTCGAGGACTGACGCGGGCGTGGATGCGCGCCATCATCGAGGTGGCCGTATTGCGGCCCGGCTAACGCGCCATGGGCAGCCTCGTCTACGACCGACTGCCCGGCGACCGACGCGAACCGCGGGGATGGTGCGGCGCCGACTGAGTGCAATGTGGTTCACCGACTCAGCAGTGTGTAGCCTTCACAGCGCGCACGTTCTTGAACACCGAGACCGGAGAAGCAACGGATATCTTCAGCAACGACGCAGCTTTTCGATGTTGATTCCACCGTTATGGGTAAAGTCGTGCCTGTGTCGGTGGTGCCTGCCTGACCGGCAGCTGCGAGTACGCGATGATGACGGAATCACCGGGGCAGCAGCAGCTCGGCGTTTTTGACGAAGAACTTCTCCTGGAAACTGTCGCTCACGCCCCCGAATCGCGACAGATGGGATGCCAGCGGATCCTTGCCGCCTTCGGGATGCGGATAGTCCGTCGCGAAACAATAGACGTCTTCCAGACCGTACCGCTCCACGTACTTGTGGACCGGCTCGAAATGGAACGAGCTGACCCGAATGTTCCGGTTGATGTACTCCGAGGGTTTCATCGCAAGCACCTTGCCCAGCCGCCTCCAGAACTGCTCCCCCCACATGTCAAGCGACTCCGCCAGGGGGCCGATCCAGTGGGCGCCCAGCTCGATCAGGCCGAACCGCAGGGTCGGGTGGCGTTCGAACACGCCGCCAAGCACGATCGCCGTCACGAAGTTCTCCGCTGGCTGGTGGGCCGTCGACAGCGTGAACGGATCCAGGGGGATCTCGTTCGTCTCCGTCGGGACAGGCCTGAACGCGGGGATCTTGCCCCACGCGCCGGACCGTCGATACGCACGTTCGTCGCCGATGTGGATCATCACCGGAACGTCGGCCTCCGCGCACATCGACCAGAACGGATCCAGTGCCTCGTCCGCCGGCGACTTGCCCCCCGGTGGAAGCGAGGCGGGCACGATGACCGAACTCAACCCCGATGCGATGATCTCCTCCGTATCTCGCAAGAGCTGATCCAGATCATTCGCCAGAAGCACCCCCGCCGGACGAATGCGGTCGGAGTGCTTGCGCGTCATTTCGGCCGCCCACCCGTTGTACGCCTTCTGCACCCCCTGCGCGAGCCGACGAATCTTCGGCGGAGTCACATTGTCGATTCCAAAACTCCCGCCGATCTTCTCGATGGGCGTCGATTCGAACAGTGGTGCGAACATCCCGAAAAAGGGGAACAGCAGCTGACGCCGAACCCCTTGCAGATCCATCACCTGGATCCGCCGGTCGAACGACATCGCCCCCGGGGCCTCGGATCCTCGAACCGTCCGGATCGTCTCCTCATCGATCGGCGTCTTCTCCACGTGATCCTCGACGTTGAAACCGTCGATTTCCGCGCCGTCGCCGGCCATCTTCCGCATGCGCTTCATGGCCAGATCGCAGACCTCCTCTCCGATCTCCCCGAAATGTTCGCCCCAGAGAGTCGGTACGATCTGCTCGTGAGTGTCGACATCGTTGATCCGTCCCTTCAGTTCGTTGGGTGTCATCCAAGGCCCTCTGCGAAACGGCGAAGTGATCCAGCACGCAACCATGTTCAAGCCTCCCTGTCAAGGAACACCAGGGAGCGCCGGCTCGCACCTCTCCACAACGCCATAGCCCCGGTCGAGTCCCATCTGGGTCGGGCGGCTACCCGAAACAATGAGAGAGGAAGAATGAGAGAGAAAGTACAATTGCCGCTCCTCATTCGACGGATTGCGACCGCTGATGGCCGAAAATTACCTCGCCTGGGTAAAACAGGCCTGCCCTGACGAGATCCGCGGACGTGAGCTGAAATATGGCGGTGGCAGCAAATCTCGCATGCCGAGCAAGGCCTTTGAGCATTGGTTCACCGCTTGCGTCGAACGTGGTTTTACGGTGCCGTCATGGCCGACAGAATTTGGCGGAGCAGGACTGGATCGGGCGAACGTCGACGACCTGAGGAGCGCGATGCGAGAGGTGGGTGCACCACCACCGCTATCCGGCGTCGCTCCGACCATGCTTGGTTCCACACTGCTGGAACTCGGGACCGAGGATCAGAAGTTACGGCACCTGCCACC
This sequence comes from Candidatus Azotimanducaceae bacterium, assembly GCA_965248075.1. Lineage (GTDB taxonomy): Bacteria > Pseudomonadota > Gammaproteobacteria > Pseudomonadales > Azotimanducaceae > VXNE01. Next base: position 1,523,261 of record CBDFIL010000003.1, read on the forward strand.
CATCGCACGCGGAGAGTTAGCCTGGTGTCAGGGCTACTCTGAACCCGGTGCCGGGTCCGATCTCGCATCGCTGCGTACCCGCGCCGAGAACGACGGCGACTATTACCGGGTGAATGGGTCGAAAATCTGGACGTCGGGTGCACACCGGTCGGATTGGATTTTTTGCCTGGTGCGGACCGATCGGGAAGCGCGAAAACAACAAGGCATCAGCTTCCTGCTTTTTTCGCTGGATACGCCCGGTGTGACGGTCCGAAACTTCGACATGATCAACGGCGGCTCCGAGTTCTGCGAAGTGTTTCTCACCGACGTCATGGTGCCCAAAGCCGATCTGGTGGGACGCGAGAACGATGGCTGGAGCATTGCCAAGCGGTTGTTGCAGTTTGAACGGGACTCGGTATCGCAAGGTGAGTTTCTCCCGCAGGGCGGTTCTTTACCGGATGTGCTGAAACGATATGCCTCCGATGACCCATGGGCACGTGACACCGTTGTGCGCCGGGAAATGGATCAGGTAGCCTTTGCGTTGACCAGGAAACGTGCTGTTCAGGAAAGCAAAGAGGCCGGTACCGGTACCTTCGTGACATCCGCTTTCAAGATGCTGTCGTCTGAACAGGAGAGCCGCAAACTGGAGGCAATCGTTGCCATGATGGGTACGCAAGGCCTCGGTTGGTCAGGAGACGGGTTCGATGACGAGGAACTGGCATCGACACGCAAATGGCTACTCAGCAAGGGATTCCTGATCGCGGGCGGCTCATCGGAAGTGCAACGCAATGTGATCGCCAAACGGATGTTGGGCCTCCCCGACTGATCGATCTTTCGATTTTCGAGAGGAGAGGAGGAGAGGAGAGGAGATGGTTGAAGTCTGGACACACGCGGCACCGGTGCCACACGCCATCGCGGCAGAGGCGCAGCTTGCGGAAGCGCAGGGGTGGGATGGTCTGGGGGTCCCGGATTCCCAGAATCGGTCAGGCGACGCCTATGTGGCGCTGGCCATGGCAGCGACCGTCACCGAGCGCATTGGCCTTGCAACCGCGGTCACCAATTCGATCACGCGCATGGCAGCGGCGACGGCCGCGGCGATTGCGAGCGTCGACCGGATCGCGGAAGGGCGCGCCGTCCTCGGCATAGGCAGAGGCGACTCGGCGGTCGCGGACCTGGGCCGGGCGCCGGCGCGCGTTGCGCAGTTCGAAACCTATCTGCGACATCTGCAGGCCTACCTGAGGGGCGAGGCCGTACCCTTCGGCGAACTCGAGGTAGCGGCGGCGCGGCCGGTGGACGCGCTGCACCTGGCCGATGCGACGCCGGAGAGCCGGATCCATTGGCTGGCGGGCGCACGCAAGGTTCCCGTCGAGGTTGCCGTGAGTGGACCCCGGATGTTCAAGCTGGCCGCCCTCCATGCGGACCGGCTGATGTTCGCGCTCGGTGCCGACGCGGAACGGATTGCCTGGGGCATCGGAGTCGCCCGGTCGGCGCGGGAGGCCGCTGGACTCGACCCCGATGGAATCGCCTTCGGCGCATACGTGAACTGCGTGTGTCACCCGGAGATCGAGGTCGCGCGGGATCTCGTCAGGGGCGGTCTGGCGACCTTTGCCCGGTTTTCGATCATGCACGGCAACGTCCAGGGGCCCGCGTCCAGTCAGACCGAGGATGCGCTCAAGGCGATGCACAGCGTGTACGACATGCGTATGCACACGCGGAGCGACGCGCGTCAGGCCAAGATGCTGTCGCCAGAGTTCATTGACCACTTCGCGGTTGTCGGGCCACCGGATCGCTGCATCGAGAAACTCCGGGAGCTTGCCGGTCTCGGACTCGACAAGCTCTTTCTTGCAACAAACTTCACGCTGCGAAACGAGACAGGCCTCAAGGCCATCGCATTGGCAGCAGAAGAGGTGCTACCTGCGTTGCGGGCGTCATGACTCCCAGCGAACTGCTCCGAAAACTCTGACAGTAGAACGCGAGGGGCCGGGTCCGCTAAGCTTTTGAGTTCAGGATCGGAGGACGGCATGCAGCCGGAGCTGGAGACACGCGGGACCCGGACGGACGAGGGCTGGCGGGACCACGACGGCTTCGTTGGCCGGCGTCAACCGGGCACGGGACCCAGGAGCGATCCTCGTGGCGACTTCCCTACCGGGCCCGAAGTCGGCGACGCCATGCCGGACGTGCGCTGCGTTACGGCGGACGCGACCCGATTCGATCTGCACGCGCACCGCGCCGGAAGGCCGGCGGCGTTCATCTTCTACCGCTCCGCGGTCTGGTGACCCCCCTGTCGCTCGCAGCTGGTCGAGCTGCAGCAAGGCATGCAGGATTTCGATGCGGCGGACATCGGCGTATACGCCCTGAGCTATGACGAAGCAGATGCGCTCAGGGATTTCCGCGATGCCCACGGCATCACCTACACCCTGCTTTCCGATCCGGATTCAGACGTCATCCGGTCGTTCGGCGTCCTGAACACCCTGATCGACCCGAACGATCATCCCTGGTACGGGATCCCGTACCCCGGCGCCATTGTGGTAAGCGCGGAAGGTGCGATCACCCACAAGTTCTTCGACAACAACCTGGCCGTGCGTGCGGGGCCCGAGCAGTTGCTCCGGGCAGCCCTGGGCCAACCCATGCTGGAGCCCAGGGGCGATAAGGCTGCACCGCAGGAGGTACAGGTGAGCGTCGCGCTCGACGGCAACCACCTCGCGTCCACGGTGCAGCGGGATCTGGTCGTGCGCTTCAGCGTTCCGGCGGGCCGCCACGTTTACGCGGAACCCGCGCCGCAAGGATCTCTGGCCGTCGAGGTGACGCTCGATGAAAGCGATCGCCTCGTCCAGCGCCCGATCGTTCGACCGGCCAGCCAACCCCATACTCTTGCGGGCACGGTAGAGTCCTTCCAGGTGCATCACGATGTGTTCGAACTGCGGTTGCCGCTGGCCGTCAACAGCGCTTCCCGCAGCGACGCCGCAGAGATCACGATCTCCGGCGAAGTCCGTTGGCAGTGCTGTGACGACGAGGTCTGTGACCTCCCCACAAGTCAGCGCTTCGAGCTCACCCTGCCGGTGTCGGAACCGCCCGCGGTCGCCCTGAGGAGTAGCAGAGGCGCGACCGTCGAGCCAAACGCCATGGCGCACTTTCAGAGGATGTCCGAACGGCGGAGGCGTTCCGGCTGACATGCGAATCCGGGCCGACCTGAGCGCCTCCCATGACCGCGTTTGGCAGCAACTGGCAGCGCCGGGGACCTGGTTGACGGGCAACGAGCGCGTCGCCGTGGCCCGCGAGCTTCGTGCTGCGGGCAACTGTCCGTTGTGCCAGGAGCGCAAGGCCTCGTTGTCACCCGGCGCGATCAGGGGCCATCACGAAACCGTCAACCACGACATGCCAACAACGACTGCTTCTACTGAGCCACCGCCCATGTGGGGCTGCTCCGTGTGGGCGGCAAGCAGGTGGACAGCAAGGTCAACGTCGACGCAATCCGCCGTGGGGCAGGCGATGGCGGCGTGCAGCACGGCCACGCGCTCCTCGCATTCGTCGATGCCGCAATGCAGCTCGATCCGGCACTGACCGGTCCGGCGCGCGCCGCGCTGACCGAGGCCATCGGTGAAGCCGGTGTCGTGGACGCCGCGGCGGTCACGGCGATGTTTCAGCTCAACACCCGGGCAGCCGACTCGGCGGGGATACCCATCGAGGATGGCTCGCAGCAGAACCGTAGCAGGCTGGGCGAGCGACTCGGTTTCGATCCGCTGATGAATGGCACCGCACCTTAGCGTCATTCGACCCCGCCCAACTACAGTCGGCCGACGGGCATGTGACCTCTCCGCACAGTCGAGGAAGCCGGTCAATCGAGTTCGACTTCGACGAGCACGAGCTCCGGGGCGGCCTTCGCGAGGCTCTCTTCGACGGGCCTCCTGTGCTCGTCGAGCTTGATGCCGTAGACCTTGGCGTCGCGAGGGAGCGCGCTGAGAAAGCGCCGCACGCCTTCGCGTAGCTGTTCGCTGTCACCATCCCAAAGCCGAGCCTTTCCGGTGTACGTCTCTCTCGCGATCTCGATCGAGACCGGTGCCGCCTCGCCGCGGAAGTTCATCCACCAGCGTGTGCTGTGGGCCGACAGGAGGCGGACCGTGGCGTTTTCGCGGGTGTAGCTGAGGGGTGTCACGAACTCGCGTCGGCTTTTGCGACCTCGAAAATGCAGGAGCGCGATGCTGCCGCTCGCGATGCCGTGCAGTGGCGAGCGCAGTACCGCCGTCATGACAGGGTTGGCGGCTTTGTAGATCCAGTTCTCGATGCTCATTGGGCGGTCTCCAGAAATCGGGCGCTTTGGAAGTCCTGGTAGAGTAGCTGGCCGTGTCGCCCGTGGCCCCCGCATCCTCTTGCACGACGCTGGCCGGATGTCCCGGTCCGCGCCACAATAGCTGACAGACATGTCCGATGTCCGTCGCAGTCGACTCCGGACCGTTCTCCGCTGGACACTGCCAGGCGGGCTGGGCGCCGTACTGCTGCTGTCCTGGATCCTGTTCTTTTCCGGCGGGATGATGGCCATCGTCGGCTGGACCCTGCTCATCAGCACCGGCCAGCTACTCGCACCGTTGTCCCTGCTCGCGCTGATCGTCCACGCTGTCCGCACGCGCCGATTCAGCCCCCCGATGCGGGCGACGCTCGTGCTGGCCGTCGTTGCGCTATGGCCAGGTTTGTGGAGCCTCGGGCTGCTGACGATCACCTTCCCGTACAGTCTCGAAGACTCGGGACCGTCCGCCACGGTCCGCCTGCCATCGAACCAGGCGCTCGGGGTCGGGTGGGGCGGTGATCGTGTCGCGACGAACTACCATGCGGCATTTCCGGACCAGCGCTGGGCCTATGACCTGCTCATCGAGCCGGCGGCGCACGGATCAGAGAACCTGGAGGACTATGGCTGCTACGGAACGCCGGTTCTCGCCCCAGTTTCCGGACAGGTGCATCATGCCACCGACGGAACTCCGGACCGCTCGCCAGCGCAATCCAGCAACGATCTGGAGAATCCGACCGGCAACACCGTCGTGCTCCGTCTCGAGACCGGAACCTATCTCGTCATCGCGCACCTGAAGACCGGGAGCGTAAAGATTCAAACCGGCGACGAGGTGTGGGAGGGTGACGTGATCGGCGCCTGCGGCAACTCTGGAAACACCAGCGAGCCGCACATTCACATCCACCATCAACGACAGGATCCGCGGGTCTACCCGCTCAACTCTGCGGAAGGACTGCCGCTCTATTTCCGCGACCACGACCGTCCGGCGATGCCCGAAGGGGGTTTGGAAATCGACTCCGCCACCGGACGCGCCGTCTTTACGGGGGCCATCGTGCAGCACGGCGGACAGGACGAATAACCGCTCGAAACGGGATGGTTGCGAAGTACGGTTGATTGACGGGGCGCTCGGGGGAAGTCTTCAGAGGCGTCCGTTGAGCCCGTTGAGGATGTGGCGGTGGACGCTGGAGACGGACAGGTCGCGGGAAAGGTCGCGCGAAACGGCGGTTACCTGTGTATTGGCCGCAGCTTGGCGTCAGGCGGTCGTTTTCTACAGGAGCCTGTCCTGGTATTCGCGCGGGGGGAGCTCTTCGGCCAGCATCATGGTGCAGAACGCGCCCGGTCCCACCCGGGTGAGCTCGAGCACCCGCACTCCCTCAAGCGGCCCCGCCATCGCATTTTCTCCCTTACATGGTTCAACGCCCGGGAGCATCCCCGGCCATCTGAATTCTCCCCCAACCCGCCGGGGTCGCCATCCCTACGCCACCGGTTAGACTAGGGGATGCTCGCTCTCGCGGTCTGCGGGCGGGATGAGGAGTAGACCATGGCGCATGCCACTTCCAGTGACGGAGTGAGGCTCTATTTCGAGGAGACGGGGAGCGGGGAGCCGATCGTCTTCATCCACGAATTCGCCGGGGACTATCGGGCTTGGGAGCCACAGGTCCGCCACTTCTCCCGTGCCTATCGTTGTATTGCCTACAACGCGCGGGGGTACCCGCCGTCGGACGTCCCCGAAAACCCTGCCAGTTATTCCCAGGACATCGCCCGGCTGGACGCGCTCGCGATCCTGGACCACCTCGAAATCGACCGCGCCCACGTCATTGGCCTCTCCATGGGCGGGTTCGCCGCGCTGCACTTCGGACTGTATCACCCCGACCGCGCTCGCTCGCTCGTCGTGGCGGGCTGTGGCTATGGCGCCGAGCGTGACCGGCGCGAGCAGTTCCGCGCGGAGACCGAAGCGACGGCCAACTTGATCGAGACGGCGGACGGCGCCGCGTTCGCCGAGCGATATGCGCAAGGCCCGACCCGCGTCCAATTCCAGAACAAGGATCCGCGGGGATGGACCGAGTTTCGCGAGCAGCTCGCGGAGCATTCGTTGCGCGGCGCGGCGAATACGATGCGCGGAGTGCAAAGCAAGCGCCCTTCGATCTACGACCTCGAGGATCGCATGCACGAAATGCGGGTACCGACCCTCATCCTGACGGGCGACGAAGACGATCCTTGCCTGACTCCCAACGTGTTCATGAAGCGAACGATCCCGTCGGCCGCGCTCATCACGCTTCCCAACTCCGGGCACACCATCAATATCGAGGAGCCCCTCCTGTTCAACCAGGCGTTGGAGTGGTTCCTGGGACAGGTGCGCTCGGGGCGTTGGCCGCAGCGCGATGCCAGGTCGCAGACCGGTTCCATCATCGGCATGAGTGATGATGGTTGAGTATCGAATGCCGGCCACGAAACCTCCGCCGAGCTGGTTTCAAATTCCGCCCGCCACATTCGTCCTGGCGAAAGCATCCCGAAGAGGAGACCGCCCATGACCAAGACCGCTCGATCCTCAACCGCCAAGAAAACTCGATCCCCAAAATCCGACTCCAAATCCGCGTCGAACCTCCGCCTTCCGCCCAACCTCCATGTCGATCTCTATCGGACGATGCGTCGCATTCGCGCCTTCGACGAAAACGTAGCAGAGCTCTTCGAGGGAGGCGAAATCAAGGGAACCGCGCACAGCTAGCCGGTAGCAGCGACATCCGGGGGCGTCTCGGGGTCCGGCCGCTCGACGATGATGCGCGCCCCGCAAACGGTGACGGTATCCCGGCGCTCGTCGCCGTGCAGCGTCAGCGCATAGAGGCCCTCGCGGTCACCGAGGAAGCTCGCGACCTCGCGAGCGAAGGGTCGGTCCGTCTCGATCGGCGTCACGAATTCGATGACCCCGCCGGCCGGCGGTCTGCAGACGAACCCGCGCACCCCGCGCGAATCGTCGTCGTGTGTCCCGTCGCAGGCCAGCCCGAAACCCGCCTGGTAGACCACCCGCGCATGGTCCAGATCGCGCACCGCGACGATCGCACGCATGATCCCGGAGAGACCGGTCTCGCCAGGAGACGTCTCACCTCCGAACGAATTCACGGGATAGACGCGAATGAGCACGCCGTGGGTCGAGTTCGGATGCACATCCCGGCCACTGGCACCGGCCATGGGGGGGAGCACGTTCAGGCCCCGGTCGGTGAGGCCGGTGGCCTCCTCGTCGGGGTCGGGGGCTTCCAACATCAACGCGAACAGACCCTCACCGCGGCGCTCGAGAAAGCGTGACAAGCTCTGAGAGAGCGGCGCGTCGCGCCTGGCCGGTGACATCAGCTCGATGTTGCTGCCGCCTTCGGGGACACACATTGCGAGCTTCGCGCCAAGGCTCTCCACGCTGCCGGGCGTCAGGTTGATCACCGGCATTCCGAATTCCTGCCGGAAGGTATCGACGGACGCGTCGAAGTCTTGCACCGCGATCGCGATGCGCGGCATGCCTGTGATCATGTTGGAATCTCCACCCGGCCTTCGATGCCTGGCCGACACGTCCCCAGTCTACCCCGCCAGGCACGGCTTCGCTTCCCACGGTCAAGCCCGAGGCCTTGGAGAGGACCAGCAGAGTCCGTCCACGCCGTTCGGATTCCATGCTGGACACACCGCATGAATGGCCTTCGCGGACCCGACGAGCGAGAGCCCAACGGTTGTAGATATGACTGGCCGAAATCCCGGCGAGGGCGTGCGAAGGGCCGGCCTTCCGACACCACTTCTGATCTTTTTCAGGCGCGCCGGCGCGGGCTCGGCAGCCCAAGCTTCCCGCTTCTACGAACATGCCGCATGTAGAAATACCACAGCGGCACGGTGACCGGGAAGGCGAGGATCGTGGCGACGCTGCCCAGCCAGAAGGTGATCTGCTCATGCAGTGGCGCGCGCGCCTGCACCGGCAGAGGCGGTTCGAAGTAGACCCCGGAATACATATGCGGATAGTCCTCGAACCGACGCTGCATTAACGTGACCCACCCGCGCACGCGCGGTAGAGACGGGTCGGTCTGCAGGACGGCAATCGTCGGGACCGGAATGCTGCAATGACACTGCACCCCTCCGAACAACTGCAGGTCGACGAGATTCGGCTCGTCGCCACCCAGAAACGCGTGTTGATCCTTCGCGAAACGTTCTTCCCAGCGCTGCCAGCTGCGGCGTATGTCGTCTTCGGACGGATGCCCGAACTTGCGCCCGATCAACTCGAGCGTGAGGTAAAAGTACAGCACCGTGAAGCTGCGCAGGGCGCTGCGCAACATGCGCACCGGCGCGGGCCCCCGCCGTTCCCGCACCAGGCTCCAGCGGTGCCAGAATCGCCAGGCGTTGTCGGTGCGATTGGTCCCGCCGCGCAGTGCGCCAGCCAGCATACGGTCGTCACCCTTCACTTTGCCCGAGAAACCGAGCTCTTCGAGAATGTATGCGGAGTCGTGATGCCAAGGGCCGCCGTCGATGCTGACCACCGGCATCAGAACTCCGTGGCGCAGGAAAACGGAGAGCGGCGGAAACGTGACCACGTCGTGCGGGATCTTTTTCAGGTGCAGGCCAAGAAGAACGGCCTGCACCCAGGGGGAGTGGTCGCCGCCGTAGACGCGGACGAATTGGGGGGTCATCGTCCGGCGGTCAAGTGATGACTTGCTACCGCTACGGATGCCGCTAGGGTGAGCAAACTCGCTATCGTGAAATTCCGCACGTAATCCGCCTGTCCAGCGTAGTCCAGGATCGGTCCGAATGCTAATGTGATTGGCGTTTCCTGTCGAATGGATAGCTCGATGCGACAGTTCTCTCCGCCCCTTCTCTGCTCGCCGCGGCGGGCCGCCAGTCGAAAGCAGCGAGGACTGCCTCTACCTCCACGTGTGGAGCGACGCGCAGAGCACCGATGAGGCGCGACCCGTCATGGTGTGGATCCACGGCGGAGGCTTCAGGAACGGCAGCGGCGCCGCCCCCTCCTACGACGGCACGGCGCTCCCCGAGAAGGGCGTCGTGCTGGTCACCATCAACTACCGCCTCGGACCGTTCGGCTTCCTCGCCCACCCGGCGCTCTCCGCCGAGGCGGAGCCGCGCTCTTCGGGCAACTACGGCATCTCGAGGAGTTGATCGAGGCGGGCGTGAACCTGCCGGAATTTGAAGTGCGCACCATCGACCTGGGCGGGCGCGAACAGTTTTCCAAGGAATACACCGCCATAAACCCGAACCAGAAGATCCCCGCGCTGGTCGATGGTGACCGGAACATCATGGAAAGCTGCGCAGTATTGCTGTACCTCGCGGAGAAGTTCCCATCGCCGTTGATGCCGGAGGGAGAACTGCGCTGGCAGGTCATACCCTGGCTGTTCTGGCAGGCCGCAAACCTCGGCCCGGTGTTTGGCAACAAACTCAGTTACACCCGGTACATGGATGACATAGACCCCGTGCAGAAAGCTCACCCCCTGGAGCGGTTTGGCAGCGAAGCCCAGCGCCTGTCGCGGGTACTGAACGAACAGCTCGAGGGTCGAGATTACATCTGTGGCGACACGTTCACCGTTGCCGACATCGCCTGCTACCCCTGGCTGCGCGGTTGGAAGTGGAGCAAAGTTGATATCACCGGGTACGCCAACGTGGTGGCCTGGGTCAAACGGGTTCGCGCCCGGCCCGGCGTGGATCAGTGGTCCGAGGAGCGCAAGGCGAAGTACCGCCGTGGCGGCGCCTCGCTGGCATCCAATGCGAGTATTCGAAACGATGGCCGGTAAGCACCTTGGATCGCGTCCCGCAAGTCCTCGCCTGACTCACGACGGCAACAGGCAGGCTCAGGGTGGCGTGTACCAGATGGGTGAAGAATAGGCGCATTCCTGCAAAGTCGCCGGCACGTCTGTCGGCAGCTCGACCCCAAAGCGCTGCGCATCGAAGGTGGTGAAGGGTGCCGATGTGCGGCTGGCCGGGTTTGCCGCCATCCAGTCGTGCCCTTGACTACCGTATGCTAGCCGCCTATCTTTTGCTCAGGCGATGGGCGCTTTCGGAGAGGGGCGGCAATGATGCGGAATTCCAGGATGTCTCGGTGGAGCGGCTGCATGGCCTTGGCGATGGGCCTGTTCATGTCGGGCACGGCCACGGCCGAAGACACCGCAGCGGAACCGGAGAGCACTGCCGACAGCGGCGTCATCGAGGAGGTCATCGTCACCGCCAACCGCCGCGAGCAGAACGTGCAGGACGTTTCTGGCAGCATCAATGTGCTCGGCGGCGGGGCGCTCGAGGCTGCGGGCGTTGCGAAAATGGCGGACTACATCTTCACGCTCCCCGGCGTTGACCTCGTCGACTCCGGCATCGAGAAGAAGATCGGGATTCGCGGCGTCGCCAACGTCGGGACCAACCCGGCGGGCAGCGGCAACTCCCCCGCGCCGGTTGGCCTCTACCTGAACGACACGCCGATCCAGGGAAACGGCGTGCTGCCTGATCTGACGCTCTACGATATGGAACGGATCGAGGTGCTCAGGGGACCGCAGGGTACGCTCTACGGCGAGGGCGCGCAGGGCGGCGCGCTCAAGATGCTGCTCAGAAGGGCCGACCCCAGCGAATTCTCTGCCAAGGCTGAGGTCACGGTCGGATCAACGCGGTTCGCCGATGGGCTCAATCACACGCAGGCCGGGGTCGTGAACGTGCCGCTCGGCGATTCCTGGGCGGTACGTATCGTCGGCTCGCGACGCGAGACCGCCGGCTTTGTCGACTATTTCAACCGCGGGTCGCGGGGAGATGGGGAGGATGACACCACGAACTCGATGGGGCGCCTCCATCTCGACGGTTCACTCGGGGACGGCTTGGAACTCTCGGTGATGGTGCTCCACCAGGAGCAGCGCCTCGAGCAGATTCCAGAAGTGCAGAAGGCTGAGGGACGCCTGCGCAATCGGAACACCGAACCGACGTTCAAAGACACCGATTTCACGCTCGCTTCGTTCACACTCGACTACGAGCTTCCGTTCGCGCAGCTTACGAGTTCGACGAGCGGGTTTCGCAACGAATCGCGGGTATTGAGCCGGCTTCCGTTGTTAGAAAAATTGATTGGATTTCCCTTTGACGAAGAGTGGGTCGAGGCCGCTGGCGATCAGTCCGCGTTCACACAGGAGTTCCGGCTCGTCTCGACCGGGGATTCCAGGATCGACTGGGTCGCCGGTGTCTTCTATCGGACGCGCAAGAACGAGTTCGATTGGATTCTTACTGTAGCTGGAGCGGGAAACGCCGTCCTCGGCCTCCCCACGCCGTTCCCTTTCGCCGGAGCGGCCGGCGAGGAGAAGTTCGAGCAGGTCGCCGGCTTCGGCGAGGTCACGTTCGATCTACCCGGGGAATTCGAGTTCACCACAGGCGTGCGGGTCTTTTCCGAAAAGGCGGAGCTCATGGGCCACCCACTTAGAATCGCCGAGATTACAAATTTCGACATCAAGACGACCGAGGTCGCCCCCATGGCCTCCCTCTCCTGGTTCATCGACGACGACCGCATGCTCTACGCGCGGGTGGCCAACGGCGTCCGCTCCGGCGGCACGAACCACAACGCGCTCCAGTCGACGGCCACACCGCTCTTCAAGCCCGATTCGCTGTGGACGTACGAGGTCGGTGCGAAGACGCAGTGGCTCGATGGTCGCCTCACGGCTAACCTGGCGCTCTTCGAAAACGAATGGGACGACCTGCAAGTGAACACCACCGAGTTGGCGTTAAATCTCACCACCGGTATGGAGGGCCCTTCAGGCGTTATACTCAACGTCGCCAACGCATTCACCCGCGGCGCAGAGTTCCAGCTCGAAGCGAGACCCGTCGAGGGGCTGTCACTCGGGCTTCAGATCGCGTGGCTCGATGGCGAGATTACCGAGGGCGACCCCTCTGGCGACGGTGATATCGCCGACGGCTCAGACATGCCGCAGCTCTCGAAGCTCTCCTACTCCGCCTCGATGCGCTACGACGCCTGGCAGTGGCCAGTCTTTGGCATGACGCCGTTTCTGAGCGTGGACACGCAGCGCGTCGGCAGTCGCGACACGAAACCCCCGAGCCTGTTGCTCTTCATTCCCAAGGCGGAAGGGTTTCATCTCTACGGGGCCATGGTCGGCCTCACGGGCGGGAAGATGGACCTGTCGCTTGGTGTGCGCAACCTCACCGACGAGCGCAACGTACTCGCCGGGAACTTTATCGACCCCGACACGCTGATGATCGGCGCGCCGCGGACCTGGACGGCTCGAGTCGCGTTGCGCTTCTAGGGCACATCAGCGGCCGCCGAAAGCGCTTCGCTGATCACCCGTTCAAACGGGCGACGCCACCCATGCTGAATCGCAAGTTCGCGCGAGCTACGCGCGCAGCACTGCCGTCAAGCAACCGCATGCCTCCCATGGAACAAACGACGACGGGAGCGAAGCGACCGGCGTCGGTTGGTCCATGGGAGGTCGGTGTGGCTGGGCCGGAGGCGGCGCCGGCGCGCAGCGGCAGCGAAGCGCCGGACCGGCTTTGGGGCGCTCCCATGGAACAAATCCGCTCGCGGCTGATTCGGCACGGGACTCGTAGGGGCGACGCTTGTCGTCGCCCGTGTTGAGCCCGTGCACGATTTCGAACGGGACGGGACAAGCCCGTCCCCTTGCATGGAAGTCGCGCCAAGGGAACGCAGTGACCGCCGGTGCAACTTCCACGCAAGGACGGCGTGGCTGGGCCGGAGGCGCGCCGGTGCGTAGCGAGCTTGCGAGCGAGTGCCGGACCGGCTATGGGGCGCTACAATGCCCGCGCCGGGACCATGCATGCGTTTTGGGCGCTGCAGGTTCATAGCGTTTTGAGCAAGCTCACGCTTCCCACCAAGTTGGCCTACTGGATCGGTCAGCTTGGCGAAGGGCTGATGAACAGCACAGTGGGTCTGTTCCTGCTGTTCTATTACAACCAGGTGTTGGGTCTTTCGGGAACGCTGTGCGGCATTGCGTTGTTTATCGCGATGGCCGTGGACGCGCTCACGGACCCGCTGGCGGGGTCGGCGTCGGACGGGTGGCACTCGCGCTGGGGCCGCCGCCACCCGTTCATGTACGGTTCGGCTCTGCCGATGGGCATCGGCTTCTTCCTGCTGTTCTTCCCGCCGGTGCTTTCCGAGCTGGCGCTGTTTTGCTGGCTGCTGGTGTTCAGCATACTCATCCGGATCGCCATGACCCTGTATTCGGTCCCGCACATGGCGCTCGGCGCCGAGATGACGAACGATTATCGGCAGCGTACGACGCTGGTGGCAGGCCGCACGGCATTTGGCTTTCTGGGTACGCTGACCGTCTATGTGCTCGGTTTTGGCTGGTTCTTCGCGGCCTCCGAGCGTTTCCCGAACGGTCAACTCAATGCAGCCGCGTATCCCCAGCTGGCCGGAATACTGGCTGTCCTGATGGTTGCGTCGATCCTCGCCTCGGCGTGGGGTACCCATCATCTCATTCCCGCCCTGCCGAGGCCGGGCGCGAGCCAGGCTCGAGGCGTGAAGCGGGCGGCGCTCGATGTCATCCCGGCCTTGCGCAACCCTTCGTTCCGCTGGCTGATCCTGGGCTTTGCCTTGCTGTCGGCGCCAGTCGGTGTCGGCACGGCGCTGACGCTGTATCTGAATACGTTCTTCTGGCAGATCTCGCCGGAACGAATGACCATGATCCTGGTGGCCATGCCGGTCGGGATTGTCTTCGGGTCCGTCCTGGCGCCGCTGATCGGCCGCTACATCGAGAAGAAGCAGGCGATGCTGGGCGGTGCGATCGGTTGGATGACCTTTGCCACGGCGCCGGTGTGCCTGCACTATGCGGGCCTGTTTCCCGCACCGGGCACGCTGGCCGTTGCGGCCGCACTCGCCGGCTGCGGCTTCATGGCCGGGTTCGTCTCCGCACAGGCGGGGGTGGCGGTCGGATCGATGCTGGCCGATGTCGCGGATGAGCAGGAACTGGCTACCCGCAAGCGTCAGGAAGGCGTGTTCTACGGTGGCTACGCATTCGTCCTCAAGGCGACCAGTGGGATTGGCGCGGCAGTCGCCGGTATCGCCCTCGATCTGATCCATTGGCCGGTCGGCGCACACGTCCGGACGGCGGCCGATGTTCCGCCTGAGACGTTGTTCAAGTTGGCGATGATCGGCGGCCCCGGTCTTGCGCTGGGCCTCATTCCCGCCCTGTGGTGCTTGAACCACTACACTCTGGATCGCGCACGGCATCAGTCGATCGTTGCCGCGTTGCAACGACGATCGAGTCAGATCGTTCAATAGGGCCACAGGAAGAACAAAGGCGGATTGCGGAAGTGGACTGCGCCTGCGCACGCAGCCGCTTTGGGGGTACGAAAAGGGAGACCGGCATCGTGAAAATCGGACTGTCAGGAAGCAACATCGCCACCTACGCGGAGCCCGAGCCGGCCCTCGAGATGGCGCTGGCCGCCGAGGCTGCGGGAGTCGAGTCGCTCTGGACCTACGAGCACATCGTCGTCCCGGCCGGCTATGAGTCCAGGTATCCCTATAGCCCGACAGGGCGCATGGGGATGGGCCCCGAGATGCCTCTCACGGACCCGCTGTCGTGGCTGACGTTCGTCAGCGCCGTGACCGACCGGATCAAGCTCGGCACCGGCATCCTGATCCTCCCCGAGCACAACCCCGTCCTGCTCGCCAAGCGCGCCGCGACGATCGACCGGCTGTCCCGGGGCCGACTCGTACTCGGGATTGGTGTCGGCTGGATGAAGGAGGAGTTCGACGCGCTCGGCGTGCCCTGGGAGCGCCGCGGCGCCCGCACGAACGAGTACATCGACGCCATGCGCAAGCTGTGGATCGAGGACGAGCCGAGCTTCGACGGCGAGTTCGTCAGCTACGACCGTGCGGTGTGCGTACCCAAGCCGGCCCGCGCCGGCGGGGTGGAGATTGTCGTCGGTGGCCACAGCCCGCAGGCGGCGCGACGTGCCGGCAATCGCGGTGATGGATTCTTCCCCACTGCCACGTCCCTTCCGCATTTGGCCGAACTCGTCGAGACCATGCGCCAGGCCGCCGGGGAAGCCGGTCGCGATCCCGACGGCATCGAGATCACGGCCATGGGGGCCGGCCTCGAGCCCGAGCACCTCGAGCCGCTGCTCGAAGCCGGAGTGTCGCGATTGGTCGTCCCGATCCCGACCTACTCGCCGCGGAAGATCGAGGAGAAGTTCGGTGTCCTCGCCGAGCAGATTGCCAGGCTCCCGGAGGCGCGACACGGCGCGGACTGAGTGCCATGCCGTTCACCGACTCGTAGTGTGTTGCCTTCACAGGGCGCACGTTCTTGAGGGCCGAAACCGGAGAAACAACACATGTCTTCAGCAACAACGCAGCTCTTCGACGTTGACTCCACCGTTATGGGCAAGGTGGTGCCTGTGTCCGTGGTAATGCCGCCGGGCTTCAAGCGCAGCGGCGAATCCATGCCCCTGTGTGTGTCCCTGCACGGCGGCGGCGGCGACGGCACGGACGTCGTCAACAATCGACCGCTCTACGAGCGCATGTGGGCGGATGGCTCGCTGGCGCCCATGGTGATCGCCGCGCCGTCGACGGGACCCCGGAGCTGGTACGTGGACCCGTGGGAGGACTTCATCGCGGACGAACTGCCACTGCACATGGCCGAGCGCTTCAACACGCGCGACGATCCCGCCGGCACCCTGCTGACGGGAGTGTCCATGGGTGGCTTCGGCACGCTCAAGATCGGGCTGCGGCGACCCGAACGGTTCGCGGCGCTGGCCGCGTTGGAGCCGGCCATCGAGCCGGGCTTCACCCGCGCCGCGGCAACCCCGCGCAACATGTTCTATCGCTTCCCCGAGGAAGACGCGGCGCTCTGGGGCGATCCGATCGACGAGGAGCGGTGGCAGCGCGACAACCCGGCGAACGTCGCGCGGGGCAATGCCGAGTCGATCCGCGCGAGCGGCGTGGAGATCTACCTGGAGGCGGGGGACGAAGACGGCCTCAACCTGCACGACGGCACGGAGTTCATGCACCGCGTGCTGTGGGATCTCGACATTCGCCACGAGTACCACCTGGTGCGCTGGGGCAACCACGTCGGGCCCAGCCTCGAGGGCCGCGTGGCCGAGGCGTATCGGTTCCTGACACACGTCCTCGCGGGCGGCCTGTCGACTGCCGGTGCGATCGAGCTCAACGCCGATGAGCGGGCATTCGTCGAGTGGGCCCGTGGCGGCATGGTGGGGGAGCGCCGGGATCTGAGTGTCGTCGCCCCGGAACGCGTCCCCGCTGTGCTTGAGGCGATCATGGCCGACAGAAGAGAGTCCGCCCGCTCGATGGACCCCACCGTGGCGCGCGCCTACGGCCCGATGCCCACGACGGGATGAGTACTCCTTACCGCCCGGGTCGCACCGCCGTGATCCAGGTTGGTCAGGGCTTGCCCCTCCGAGACGCGAGGCTCAAACTCCAGGCGGATGCTCTGCCACGATCGAGCCATTTCGGTGCGGAAAGGACCGGGGTTTCAATTGCCAGGTTGGTGCCTTCCGGCGCTGATCGTGGGACTGGCTGCGCTGCCTGTCCTGCACGGCCGCGCTGAATCGAGCGATGCCGCGGCAACGCGAGCCCCGCCTCTCGATCTGTTCTTTCAGGCAGCGGCCCAGAAGGGTGCCAAGGCACGGCCGATTCTGGATGCCATCGGAGTTTCCTGGCGCAATTCCTATACGCCGATGGTCGTCGAACTGTCGATACTGACTCCCTTTCCCGAAACGCGGGCCCAGTTGTTCCGTTTCTTGAGGAGGGAGACGGGACGATACCTCGGATCGGACTCGCAACGCTGGATGAAGTGGGTCTGGGAACAGCCCTACGACCCCCACCCCGAATACGTCGCTTTCAAGCGAGCGTTCTACGGATTCATCGATCCTCGAATGGCCGCCTTCTTCCCGCCGGGCGCCCGCGCGCTGATCCGGCTCGACGAGGTGCAATGGGGCGGCGTGCAGGTCAATGGCATTCCGCCGCTGGATCACCCCAGGCACATTCCCGCGGGTCAGGCCGACTATCTCAAGGACCGGCACGTCGTCTTCGGTCTGTCGATCGACGGCGAGGCCCGCGCCTATCCCAAGCGGATACTCGCATGGCACGAAATGGCGCTGGACACGCTCGGAGGGGTCGAGATCACCCTGGTCTACTGCACGCTGTGCGGCACCGCTATCCCCTACTACAGTGTGGTCGAGAGCGAGCATCGAACCTTCGGCACCAGCGGACTGCTGTACCGCTCGAACAAGCTCATGTTCGACCACGAGACGAATAGTCTGTGGTCCACGCTGCTCGGGGAGCCGGTGATCGGCGAACTGGCGGGGGCCGGTCTCAAGCTCGAATCGCTCCCGATCGTGACCACTCGATGGGGCGAATGGAGAAGCACACACCCCGACACGACTGTCCTCTCCCTGGACACGGGCTACGATCGCGACTACGGGGAGGGCCGCGCCTACAGGGACTACTCTTCGAACGACAAGTTGATGTTTCAAGTGCCTGAGCGCGACAACCGCCTGCGGAACAAGGCTGAAGTGCTGGGCATTCTGCTCTCGCCTGCGTCCCCCGAGGGCGAGCAGGAGGCGCTGGCGGTCAGCGCCCGGTTTCTGCAGAAGAAGCGCGTTTTCGGAACCGAGTTGGCTGGGCGTACGCTGACTATCGTGACGAGCCCCGCCGGCGCCAATCGCGTCTTCGACACCGGCGATCGAACGTTCAGCCGGTTGCTGGAGAACGACCAGGTCGTCGACGACAGCGGCAAGGTCTGGAAAGTGACGGAAGACGCTCTCGTCTCCGAGGAAGTGCACCTCAAGCGAGTCCCGGCTTACCGCGCGTTCTGGTTCGGCTGGTTTGCCCAGTTTCCCGGAACAAGGCTGATCAGGTAGCGCCGCGCTATTTCCGCTAGGGGCAGGCGGCAACACTCCGTTCCGGCTGGTCGGTCAACCTTGGCCGGTCAGGATTCTCACCTGCTGGGTCGCATAGAAGGTTTCCGTCATGTCACATCACATGCCTTCCCCCTTCACCTGGAGCTTCGCCTGGAGACGCGTGGAAGATCAAGCACGGACCCGCCCGCCCCTACGGCGTTGGCGCTGCAGCCCGGACCGGGCCCAGGTCCCACCACCACTGCTCCGGCAACGGTTCCCGCTCCGGCCACACCTTGTCCAGGAGTTGCGCGCGCTGGGCGCGTGGCGCAGCGCCGAGGGGCGCTGGGTCGCGCCATCGGACTCGACGGTCTGCCGGGTGCTCGCTCGCCGCCCTGCAGAACGTGCTGCGCCGGTGGGCCGCGCCGCGTCTCGCGGAGGACGCGGACATGCCGACGCTGGCCGCGGACGGCAAACGGATCCGCGGCGCGAACCGCAACGCGGGGGGCGCCTCTTCACCACGTAGGCGATAGCCGCTGCTCGTCCGAGTGGCGGATGTCGGCCAGCGGGTCCGCGTCCAGGATGACAAGACGAACTGTCCCGACACCTTCGCGCAGCTCGCCGCCATCGACTGGGACGCCACCGCCGTGCGCCGCCACGCCGACCCGCCCGCCAAGGGCCACGGTCGCATCGAGGCGCGCCGCATCGCCGCCCGCGACCTGCTGCCGGGAACGTTCGCCGCCTTCGCCGGGGCCGGCAGGCGTTCCGCGTCGTCCGCGAGCGCACCGACGCAAAGACCGGCGCGACATCCGTCGAGACCGCCTACGGCATCACCTCGGTGATCGCTGAACGCGCCGGCCCCGAACGCCTGCTCGCCTGTCCTGCGACACGCCGATCATCTCCGCGCCGTGGCGCGTCGCCGCACGCAACGCCTCGGCCGGCGTCAGCCCGCCGCTCGCCAGCGCCCACACGGCCACGGTCGCGAAATCCGTACACCCGGACGCCGTGCATCCGACGCGTCGAACATCACTCCGCACATCGTCGGTGCCGACCACCCGCCCCGTGAAATCAGTTGTCCGTGGGAGCCGACGCCCACGCGTCCGCCGGCGCGGATGATCTTCGCGGCCTGCGCGGCGACGCGCGAGAAGACGTGCTCCTCCTCGGCGAACCAGGAACGCCGCTGCGTACGTGCCTCGAGGAACGGTCGCGGCGTGAAGCGCAGCAGCTTCGGATCGTCGCGCGGCGACTCGTGAACGTAGAAGTAATCTTCGCCCGCGGGCCCGCCGTAGGAGACGACCAGGGTCGGCGTATAGGCGATCCCCGAGCGTGCCACCAGTTCGACGACATCGCGGTGCAGGTCGAGTACCGGGAAGTTGTGCTCGTTGCCGCTGAAGCCGTCGATGACGTGGGTCATGTCGAGCTTCATGTCGAGGCCGCCCTCCGTCGTGGGCATGAGGCCGAGTTCCTTCGCGGCCTGCACGATCCACTGCCGCTGTTTGCGGTTGCCGGCGATGTAGGCCTTCAGGTTGCGGACGCGGTAGTGGTCCTTGTACCGGCTCAGTACGGCGCGGGCGTGCTCGGCGGATTTCAGGCGCGTGTTGTTGAAGATGCCCGGTCCCGTCGACAGCGCACGCGGCCCGGTCATGACACCGGCATCGACCAGGTCCCGGTAGGCGAGCACATCCACAGTGCTCGGCTGGACGTCGAGCCCCGTGGTGACACCGTAGGCCAGGTTGGCCAGGAACGACCAGTTGTCGAGGTCGAGCACCCGGCGCGCGACGCGATAGTGCGCATGGGTGTCCACGTAGCCGGGCAGGATGAAGTGGCCGGTCATGTCGAACACTTCCGCCTCGCCGGGGATCGGGATCCTATCCCGGGACCCCACGCCGACGATCCGGTCGTTCTCGATGAGCACCACGGCGTCCTTGATGCGTCGGCCGGCATGTTCCACCGGCGTGCCCGGGGCCGCGCCGCTCTCTTCGGCGCTGTCGACCGTTTCACTCTCGCCGACCGGGGCGCCCACCTCCGCGAGGGCTTCCATCGTGAGCACGGTCGCTCCAACCAATGCCACCATGCCCTGCGGCTCGTATCGCGGGCGATACACCTCGATGGAGATGCTCGTCACGTCCTCGTGCTCTTCGGCGATCTCGGGCTCCTCGGCGGCGTCTTCCGCTGCCTCGGGGTCGCCCCTGTCGTCTTCGCCGGAGTCCGTTTCGTCTTCTTCCTCGTCCGGGGTGTCGGGGTCGGTGGCTTCCGCACCGTCCTCGGGAGCTTCCGGTTCCTCGTCCTCGACGGGTTGCTCCTCATCCGTCTCGGTCTGGGCCTCTTCTTCCCCGTCGTCCTCGTCGGCATCCGATCGGAAATCGACGGAGTCGAGGGGCCGCGAATAGATGCGGTTGCCCACGCTCCAGTGGATCGACGCGCCGCCGTCGCCCCACGCCGCTGCGTCGACGCCCACGTCCGTCAGGCGCGCCAGGGGCACCGAGGGCCTCGAGACGGTGGTCTGCAGGTTCGCCAGATGACGGTTGAGCAGGCGCAGCACGTAGAGCTGGTTCGCATGCACGACCAGCGCATGGCGGCCGTCCGGCGACAGGCGGATGTCTTCCGCCGGCACGTCGCCTTCCGCGAAGTAGATGCCGGGCCCCTTCACACCGAGGTGGTAGCGCCGGTCCGTACCGTCGAAGCGGACCGACATCAGCGCCGATTTGCCGCTCCGCGTGAACGGGCCATCGGACGAATACAGGTAGATACGGTCGGTTTCGGGGCCGAAGTGCGGCGACCGGAAGCCACGGGAAGGCAGGACGAGCCGGGCTTCGCCACCATCGGCCGGCAGCCAGATGACGTCGAGCGGCGCGCCGAAGTCCCACTCCCGGTAAAGCCGGTCGTGGCTCGCCGCACGCAACGCCACGATGCGCTCTCCGTCCGGCGACCAGACCGGATCGCTGTAGAAGCCGCCGTGTTCGGTCACCCGCCGGGGCGCGCCGCGGCCGTTGGCCCGCATCCGCCAGATGTGCCCGCCGTCGCTCGACCAGGTCACGTACGCGAGCCACCTCCCGTCCGGCGACCAGGCCGGGTGAAACGCCGCCGTGTCCGCATCGAGGACCGATCGATGTTCCCCGCCTTCGATATCGTGGACGTACAGCCCCGCCAACGCCGAAAAGGCGAACGCGCCTCCTTCGGGCGCCGGCGCGAGGCCCCGTACGAGACGCGCCTTCACCGGTCCGATGCCGACGCGATAGGGCGCGCGCAGGTCCGCGCCCAGGGACTGGACGATCTCGAGTTCAAAGGGAATCTCGGAGACCTCGCCGGAAGCGACATCCACCCGTCGAATACCCCCGTCCTGCGTGTACACGACGGCCGTGCCGTCCGGCATGAATGCATAGCCGGGGAACAGATCGCGGGTGAAACGGGACTCCTGCTCGTCGCGCTGCGCCGGCCAGGCGAGCCACCGGTCCTGGCCGGTCTCCAGGTCGCGGATACGCAGTCCGCTGGCACCTTCGTGCCGTGTCACATAGACGAGGCGCTTGCCGTCCGGTGACAGGAGCGGACGCATGGCACTGCCGTGCGCCGCCGTCAGGATGTCCTCGGCGCCCTCCCGCAGGTCGCGGCGCGCAATCTGCCACAGCGGAAAGCGCACGCCGTAGGCGAAGCCGCCGTTCTTGCGCGCATAGTAGAGGTAGCGCCCGTCCGGCGAGTAGACGGCCCCGAGCGTGTTGGCGCGCTGGTCCATCGGGGTGTTCCCCGCGGACTTTGCCCGCGTGATCTGCACGCCCCGGCCACCGTCGACGTGATAGGCCCAGAGTTCGAAGGTGCCGAGCCCCCACTGCGTGCGGGCGACGACGACATGCGAGCCGTCCGGGGACCAGGCCGGGGAGGCGAACTCCGTCAACGGACCGCCCCCGGCGATCTTGCGCGGCTCGCTGCCATCGGCAGCGGCCGCCCAGACGGCCTCGCTCCCGTCGCGGTCGCTGACGAAGGCGATCGACGCCCCGTCCGGCGCGTACCGCGGCTGCGAGTCGAACGCCATGCCGCTCGTGATACGCGTCGCCCGGCCGCCCTCGATCGGCAGCGTGTAGAGGTCGCCCATCACCTCCATCACGATGTCCGATCCGTCCGGCGATACGTCGAGCGACAGCCACGTCACGGCATCCGTTTCGAACCGGACTTCGCGTTCGCCCTCAAGGGGGAGGTCCGCGGCCGAGACACCGGTCGCCAGAAGCGCGGCGAGCACCCAGCGGCCCTCAATCATGGCGGACGGCGTCGTCGAAGCCGCTCTGCAACTCGACCATCGGTTCAATCCAGTTCCCGGAAGCCCTGCTCGGCCATGGCTGCGGCGCGGAAGATGGCGCGTCCCTTGTTCATGCTCTCCTTCCATTCGAGGCGCGGTACGGAGTCCGCGACGATGCCGCCGCCCGCTTCGATATAGAGGATGCCGTCCTGGATCACGGCCGTGCGGATCGCGATGGCGGTGTCCATGTTGCCGTTCCAGGACAGGTAGCCGACCGCGCCGCCGTAGACGCCCCGCTTCACCGGTTCGAGTTCGTCGATGATCTCCATCGCCCGGATCTTCGGCGCGCCGGACAGCGTGCCGACCGGCAGCGTCGCCCGCAGCACGTCCATGGCCGTCTTGTCCGGCCGCAGACGCCCCTCGACGTTGGACGAGATGTGCATGACGTGGGAGTAACGCTCGATGACGAACTGCTCGGTCACCTTGACCGAGCCGGTCTCGGCGACGCGCCCGACATCGTTGCGCCCGAGGTCGATCAGCATCAGGTGCTCGGCGAGCTCCTTCGGGTCGGCCAGGAGCTCGGCCTCGAGCGCCTGGTCCTCCTCCTCCGTGTGGCCGCGGCGGCGCGTCCCCGCAAGGGGCCGGTTGACGATCCGACCGTTCTCCACACGCGCGAGGATCTCCGGGGACGAACCGACGACGTGGAAGTCCTCGAGGTGCATGTAGTACATGTAGGGAGACGGGTTCAGGCTGCGCAGGGCGCGGTAGAGGTCGATCGGCGCGGCGCCGAACGGTACGGACATGCGTTGCGCCAGGACCACCTGCATGACATCCCCCGCGCGGGTGTACTCGCGGATCCGTTCCACGGCCGACATGAAGCCTTCGCGCCCGAACTCGGAGACGAAGTCCGCCTCGTCGGGTGGCCGGTTCGCCTGGGTCCTGGGCCGCTCCGGAACCGGCCCCTCGAGACGCGCGGCCAGGCTCGCCAGACGCGCCCGCGCCTGCTCCCGCGCACCCGCCACGTCCGGATCGACCATGCTGATGAGCTGCATGCGGCCGCGTACGTTGTCGAACACGATCACCTCGTGCGAAACCATGAGCAGGATGTCCGGCGTGCCGAGCGGATCCGGCGGCGTCGAGTCCCTGAGCCGCGGCTCGATGTAGCGGACGGTGTCGTAGCCGAAGTAACCCACGAGTCCGCCGATGAAACGCGGCAACTCGCTGCCGCCGGGCGCCTCGTCCGGCATGGCGAAGCGCTCGCGGTAATCCTCGATGAATGCGAGCGGATCGTCCGTTTCGAGCGCCTCCACCGTGGACCCGTCCGTCTCGACCGTGACCCGCTGCCCGCAGACCCGGATGACGGTCCTGCACGGCAGCCCGATGATGGAGTATCTGCCCCATTTCTCGCCGCCCTCCGCCGACTCGAGCAGATAGCTGTAGGGGGCATCGGCGAGCTTCAGGTAGACCGACAACGGCGTGTCGAGGTCCGCGAGGACTTCGTGCACGACGGGAACGCGCCGACCGCCGACGAGGGAGGACCTTGCGGATTGATCATTCATGTGAGGCGTGCCCGAGGCGAGTTTACGGAGCGAAGGGGTGGTACGGTTCCGATGGAACCGGAGAGGATCATCGCCAGCGGGGGTGAGCCTTCGCGCTCGGCACTGCAACAAAACTCGCTCGACTGAGGCGGCGAGGCTATATCAGGGCACGCAGCGAATCAACGATGCGGTCCGCTCCGAGGTCCTCGGCCGGCATCCCTGCACGGTAACCGTACGAGACGCAGATGACATCGCATCCCGCCGCACGGGCACAGGCCACGTCCGTCACGGAGTCGCCGACGAAGAGCGTACGCTGGACCGGAACGTCCAGGGCCGCGCACGCATGCAGCGCGGGATCCGGCGCCGGTTTGTTGACCTCCAGCGTGTCGCCCGCGACGACGATGCCGAAGTAGCGCGCCAGGTCCAGTGCGTCGAGCAGCAATCTCGTGAACCCACCCTCCTTGTTCGTGACGACCGCGAGGCCCGCGCGCCCGTACAGCCGGTCGAGCGCCTCGCGCACGCCCGGATACGGTCCGCCTCGATCCGCGATATGCGACGCGTAGTGCTCGCGGAACCGCTCCACCATCGACGCCGCCACCTCCGGCGCGGGTGCAGGGAGCCCGTGGTGCACGAGCGCGTGCCGGATGAGCGCGTTGACGCCGCGGCCGACCCAATCCCGCGTCAACGCCTCGTCCACCGCCGCGTGCCCGTGCTCCACCAGGGTCACGTTGAGGCTGGCCATGATGTCCGGCGCCGTGTCGACCAGGGTGCCGTCGAGATCGAACAGGTAGGCGTCGTAGGGGACTGCCGGCACCGCCGCTTCAATCCAGTTGGGCGCGCATCTCGGCGATGGTCCGCGCATAGTCGTCGGCGCCGAAGATCGCCGAGCCCGCGACGAACGTATCCGCCCCGGCGGCCCGCGCGGCGCCGATGTTGTCGACCTTGATGCCGCCGTCTATCTCCAGGCGCACGTCGCGGTCGAGGCCGTCGAGGCGCTGCCGCACCGCGCGCACGACGTCCAGGCTACGCGGCAGAAAGGACTGGCCCCCGAAACCCGGATTCACGGACATCACCAGCACCAGGTCCACCAGGTCGAGCACCGGATCGAGCACGGAGACCGGCGTCCCGGGGTTCAGCGACAGCCCGGCCTTGACGCCGCCCTCGCGAATGAGCGAAAGGGAGCGATGCACGTGCTCCGTCGCCTCCGGATGGATCGTGATGTAGTCCGCACCCGCGTCGATGAAGTCACCGACGATGCGATCCACCGGCTTGACCATGAGGTGCACGTCCACCGGCGCCTTGACCCCGTATGCGCGCAGCGACCGCAGCACGAGGGGCCCGATCGTCAGGTTCGGCACGTAGTGATTGTCCATGACGTCGAAGTGCACCAGGTCCGCGCCGGCATCGAGTACGGCGTCGACTTCGGCGCCGAGACGCGCGAAATCGGCCGCGAGTATCGACGGGGCGATCCAGGGGGTCAGTGGCATGGCGGCATTTTACACGCCGGCGGCCCGGCTATCGGTCGATCGCCGGCGCTCAGTCGGTCAGTCGCCGCACCGCCTTCAACTGATCGTGGGAGCCAATATCGAACCACCTCCCCTCGAACACCTCCCCGGTGAGACGGTCGTCGTGCGCGGCCCCGAAGTAGACCTCCCGAGCGAGATCGAACGGTCCCGACGGGGTATCCGCCAGGGCCGTCGGCGCGAGTACCGCGATGCCGCAGAACACGAGATCGTCCGCATCGCCTCCGTGGCGCCGGACACGTCCGCTCGCCAGGGCGAAGTCCCCGCGCGGCCGGTGCGGCGGACGAGGCGTCAGCACGAGGTGCGCCGTGTCCGGTGCCACGTCGACGAGGCGCCTGAAGGGATAGTTCGTCCAGATGTCTCCGTTCAGCACGAGGAACGCATCGTCGCCGAGCAGCGGCAGTGCCGCCTTGATCGCCCCGCCGGTACCGAGCAGGGTCGACTCCCGGCTGTAGCGGACCTGCATGCCGAGATCCCGCCCGCTGCCCACGTGGCGCTCGAGACGCTCCCCGAGGTGGTGCAGGTTGATGACGACTTCCTCGATGCCGGCCCGCCGCAGCCAGCGCAACTGGTGCACGATCAACGGCTCGCCGGCGATCGGGGTCATGGGCTTCGGCATGCGTTCGGTGAGCGGCATCAGGCGTTCGCCGCGGCCGGCGGCGAGGATCATCGCGCGCACGTCGCCGCCTCCACCGCGGGCAGGACCTCGCCGCCGATCCATGCCGCCAGGCGCCGCAGTTCCGGATAGCGGCCACCCACCGCGACGACGCGCGAGAGCGTCGGGGCGATGTCGGGGAGGTGGCTGCTCCGCCCGTCCCGGAGGTGCAACCGGGCGAATATCCCGGCCGCTTTCAGGTGGCGCTGCATGCCGGTCAGATCGAACGCCCGCACGAACGCATCTTCGTCCATCCCGCAGTCTCGCAGTTCCAGGAAGCGTCGCCGCCAACGCTCCACCTCCGGTTCCGCGAACTCGTGGTAGCAGTCCCGCAACAGGGAGACAAGGTCATAGGTCACCGGTCCCTTGAGCGCGTCCTGGAAGTCGACGATCCCGAGCTGTCCGTCCGGACGCAGCAACAGGTTGCGGCTGTGATAGTCGCGATGCACGGTGACCGTCGGCTGCGCCTGCGTCGCCTCCACCAGTTCCCGCCACGCCGCGTCCAGAAAGGCCGGCCGCGGCACGCGGAGGAACCGTTCCACGAGCCACTCCGAGAAGATGCCGAGTTCGTCGCGGAAACGGGCAACCGTGTACGAGGGGATGGCCTCCGAAGAGACGTCCTGGACGCGTACGAGGGCCTGCAGCGCAAGCTCCAGCGCGCTGTCCTCGCCACCGTCCTCGTACACGCGGCCGAACAGCCGGTCCCCGAAGTCCGTGACCGCCAGGAAGCCGCGTTCGTCGAACGCCAGGACTTCGGGCACGGGAACGCCGTGCGCCCGAAACACCCGCGACAGAACACGAAACTGGGCATTGTTTTCCGTGGCCGGAGGCGCGTCCATGGCAATGAACGTTCCCGATCGCCCCCGTACCCGGTAGAACCTGCGGGTGCTCGCTTCCGCCGGTAGCGGTTCCAGCTCGGACAACGGGCCGAACCGATCCTCGCACCAGGCCCGCAACTGTTGCCGACGATCTTCCACGGACGGCCATTGTATGCGCGGGCGGGTCCTGTCGGACGCGTTCCAGGGCGCCGGCCCTCGGCGGACGCACCCCGACCCGTGGCAGGCCCCTCCGTACCGCATCCTTTATCATGGCCGCCGCGTGAAGCTGCCCATGAAAAGAGTGCTCGGCGCGGGCGCAAGGGGGCCAACCCTTCGCGCACAACCGAGGACTGCCGCAACGAGAGCGAAAAGAACCGTCTTTTCCACGGCTGCTCGGGCGCCATGCGTCCTCCTGCTGGCGGCAGGGCTCGCCGCCGTATCCGCCCGGGCCGCGGACTCGACCCCGGGCGCGTCCCACGCCGACGCGTACTGGCAGCCGCGCGCGGAACTGTCCGCGGGGCGCGAGCGCCGGCTGCCGCCCTGGTGCGCGGGCGCCTATGTGGAACGTGCATACCCCCAGCCCCGGCTCAGTGAGCCCGCTTCCTTCCCCGCACGCCTGCGCGCCGACCGGGCGCACTACCGCACCGGGGACAGCGCCGAACTGATCGGACAGGTCGTCATCGAGCAGGGCAACCGCGTGCTCGCCGGACACCGCGCGACGCTGCAGGAACCCTCGCGACGAGTGGCGTTCCCCGATGGTGTCACCCTCTCCGAGCCGGGGGTCGCGATGACCGCCGCGACCGCCGACATCGAAACGGGCGGCGGCGCGGGGCGGCTGACGGACGTGGAGTTCGTCCTGTTCGACACCGAGTTGCGCGGCGACGCCGCCGACGTCGAGCGCACCGGCGAGGCCTGGACCTTCTCCGGGACCCGTTTCACCCGCTGCGAACCCGGCTCGAATACCTGGGAGGTCGCGGCCGCGCACCTCTCCGTCGAGGACGACACGTCGTTCGCCCGCGCCAGGAACGCCGTCGTGAAGGTCAAGGGCGTGCCGGTCTTCTACGTGCCCCGGCTGCGCATCCCCCTGTCCGGCGAACGACAGTCGGGCTTCCTGTTCCCGAGCGCGGGTACTTCGCGCGACGATGGCGTGCGAGTCGAACTGCCCTACTACCTGAACCTGGCGCCCAACTACGATGCCACGCTGACCGCGCTGCACGCCTCCGAGCGCGGCACGGGGCTCGGCGTCGAGGCCCGGCACCTCAGCCGCGGCACCAGCACCAACGGGACGGGCGCCTTCCTGCCGAAGGACCGGCGCCACGACGGACAGTTCGACCGCGACGACTTCGAGCTGCAAGCCCTCCCGGGGCCCTTCGAGCCCGCCGATCGCTGGGTCGCCGGGATCGACCATCGGGGGCGCTTCGGCGGCGCGACGACCCACATCGACGCGGCGGCCGTCAGCGACAGCGATTACTTCCGCGACATGGGCCGGGGGCTCGCGGTGTCGAGCCGCGCCTACCTGACCCGCTTCGCCGAGGCACGCTACGCAAGCGGCGGCTTCTCCGCCGGCATCACCGGACTGGGCTTCCAGATGCTCGAACAACGGCGCGAGCCCTACCGGCGCGTACCGGAGATCGACCTGGCATACGCCGGCGACGCCGTCGGGCCGGTCGAGTGGTCGCTCGCCACGATCTGGACCGCCTTCGACCATCCGAACGCCGACCATCCGGGCATCCCCGGCGGCCAACGCCTCCACCTCGAGCCCCGCGTGCGCCTGCCCCTGACCCGCCCGTGGGGGTTCCTTGCGCTCGGCGGCGGTTATCGCTACACCGGCTACGACCTCGACGACGGTCCACGGCGCTTCGACGCCACCCCCGAGCGCGGCATCGCATTCGGCGACATCGATGCCGGCCTCTTCTTCGAACGCGACACCCGCATGCTCGGTACGGCCCTGATCCAGACGCTGGAACCGCGCATCCACTACCTCAAACAGCAGTACGCGGACCAGCGCCACCTGCCCCGTTTCGACGCCAGCGTGCCGAGTTTCTCGGTCCCGCAGCTGTTCCGGCGCAACCGCTTCTCGGGCCTCGACCGGATCGGCGACGAAAACCGTCTCGCCGTCGGCCTGACGAGCCGCCTCATCGATTTCGACAGCGGCCGCGAATACCTCCGCGCGACCGTCGGCACGATCGCCCACTTCGAGGACCGCCGCGTCACGCTCACGAACGCGTTGGCCGACGCCGACCGGCACGTCACCTCCCCGGTCGCCGCCGAACTCGCCGTTAGCGCGGGTGCGTTCTCGGCCGCCGCCGGCATCACCTGGGACCCGGCCGATGCCGAGGAGGACGAGATCGGCCTTTCCCTGCAATACCGCCGCGACAACCGGCGCATCCTCAACGTCGGGCATCGCAAGCGCCGCCTGTCGCGCGTCGACCAGGGCAACGTGTCGTTCGTCTGGCCGTTGAGCACGCACGTGAGCGCGCTCGGCAAGTGGAACTACGACTTCGAGATCGACCGGACGAACGAGGCGCTGCTCGGCCTGGAGTACTCCAACTGCTGCTGGCAGGTGCGCGTCATGTATCACCGCCACGTCGAACCGCACGCCGCCTTCACCGTCGCCGAAGCGGACGATGACGAAGGGTTCCTGCTACAGTTCGTCTTCCGCGGCCTGGCGGGTTTCGGCAACGGCGTCGAGCGGGTATTGGCGCGCGGCATCAAGGGCTATCGAGAGGAGGCGGATTTTTGAGAACCCATCGGATCCTGGCCACGGCGACCCTCGTTGCGGCGCCCGTATTCGCGGACATCGAACGACTGGACGGCATCGTCGCCGTCGTGGACGACGACGTGGTGCTCGCGTCGGAACTCGTGGAACGGCGCGACGCCGTGCACGAGCGAATGCGCCAGGAGGGCGCCACCGAGTTGCCGCCCCTCGACGCCCTGATGAGCCAGCTCATGGAGCGCCTGGTCATCGAGAATATCCAGCTGCAGATGGCCAACCAGCGCGGCATCGTAATCGACGACGAGACGCTGACGGAGGCGGTCAACGGCTTCGCGCGCCAGAGCCAGATGTCCCTCGACGAGTTCCGCGAGTCCCTCGAACAGGAGGGCAACAGCTACCGGAAGCTGCGCGAGGATGTCCGCCGGGAGCTGCAACTGCAGCGGGTCCAGCGCCTCCTGGTGAACCGCCGCATCACGATCACGGACCAGGATCTCGACGACCTCATCGCCTCGCCGTTCTTCCAGGAGATGATTTCCGACGAGTACCGCGTCGGCCACATCCTGCTGGCGGTGGACGGCTCGGAGCCCGAGACCGTGGAACGCGCCGCACGCGAGGCGGACGAGATCGTCGCGAAACTCCGCGACGGCGCCGACTTCGCACAGATGGCGATCGAGCACTCCGCCGCGTCCACCGCCCTGGAGGGGGGCGACCTCGGCTGGCGCGGGGCCGGCGAGTTGCCGAGCCTCTTCGCGGAACAGGTGGTCGCGATGGCTCCCGGTGAGACGGCCGACCCCATCCGCAACAGCCTGGGCTTCCACATCGTGCAGCTTCTCGAGCAACGCGGCGTCAGCCGCCAGCGGCAGATGCAGTCCCTCGTCCGGCACATCCTCGTGCAGCCGTCGGCCATCCGCAGCCCGGAAGAAACCCGGGAACTCGCGGCCGACGTGCGTCGCCGCATTCTGGCCGGCGAGGACTTCGCGGAACTCGCGAAGGAGTTCTCCGATGACCCCGGCAGTGCGCTGGCCGGCGGCGAACTCGGCTGGAGTGACGGCAGCGACTTCGTTCCGGCGTTCCGCGAGGTGATGATCGCCCTCGACATCGCCGAGGTCAGCGAGCCGTTCGAGAGCCAGCACGGCTGGCACGTGGTCGAAGTGCTCGACCGCCGCGACCGTGACATGTCCGACGAGGCACGTCAGTCGATGGCGATGCAGGTATTGCACAGCCGTCGCTTCGAGGAGGAACTGCAGGAATGGCTGCAGGAGATCCGGGACGAGGCCTACGTCGAGCTGCGCGTAGGGCAAGAGTAGCGCCGCATCGCGGCCATGTCGGCAGCCCGCCAGACGCCTGCCCCAGCCCGCGCTCCCGCACAGCGGATCCGCCGCGGATCCAGTCGGAGGCCTGTCAGGCGACGCATCGCCATCACGCCGGGCGAGCCGGCCGGCATCGGCCCGGACATCGTGATCGAGGTGTTCCAGGAATCGCGCAAGTTCGACGCGGTCGTGATCGCCGATCCGGACATGCTGCGGGCGCGCGCCGCCGAGCTCGGCCTGCCCCTCGACATCGACGCGCGGGACACGCGCGAGCCGGGCCGGATGACCGTCCTGCCCGTGCCCGCTCCGTCTCCGGTGACCGCCGGCGTCCTCGATCCCGGCAATGCCGACTACGTGCTGCAGACCCTCCGGATGGCCGTGGACCGCTGTCTCGCCGGAGCGTTCGACGCGCTCGTCACCGGCCCCGTGCAGAAGTCCGTGCTGGACCGCGCGGACGCCGGGTTCACGGGCCACACTGGTTTCCTGCGCGACGCCTGCGGCGTGGAGGACGTCGTCATGCTGCTGGTCGCCGGTTCCCTGCGCGTGGCGCTGGCCACGACGCATGTGCCCCTGTCCGACGTACCGGGGCTCATCACGCGCGAGCGCATCGACCGGAAACTGCGCACGCTGACGGACGGTCTGCGGTCCGTGTTCGGGATCGAACGCCCGCGCATCGCCGTCGCCGGCCTGAACCCCCACGCCGGCGAAGCCGGCCACCTCGGCCGCGAGGAGATCGACGTGCTCGAACCCGTCTGCCGGCAGTGGCGCGAGGACGGAGCACCCATCGAAGGGCCGTTGCCGGCCGACACCATCTTCCAGCGTGGCGACGCGGTGGACGCGATCCTTGCGATGTACCACGACCAGGGCCTTCCGGTACTGAAGTACGTCGGCTTCGGCGCAGCCGTGAACGTCACGCTCGGGCTGCCCTTCCTGCGCACCTCCGTGGACCACGGCACGGCGCTCGCGATCGCGGGGACCGGTGCGGCCGACTCCGGCAGCCTGATGGCGGCGCTCGACCTTGCCGCGCGCACGTAAGCGCTTCGGGCAGCACTTCCTGGTCGACCCGGCGGTGGTCGACGGCATCCTCGCCGCCATCTCCCTCGAGCAGCACGACCGGGTGGTGGAGATCGGTCCGGGGCGCGGGGTGCTGACGGAGCCCATGAGCGCGGTTGCCGCATCCCTGACGGCGATCGAGCTCGACCGCGACCTCGTCGTCCGGCTGCGGATGCGGCTGCCGACGGTCCGCGTGGTCGAGGGCGACGCCCTGCGCGTGGACCTCACGCCCTTCGGCGGCGACGGTATGCGGGTCGTCGGAAACCTCCCGTACAACATCTCTACGCCGTTGCTGAACCGCCTGTTCGACGCGTACGCACGCGGGCTGCCGGTGCGGGACATGCACTTCATGCTGCAGGCGGAGGTCGTGGACCGACTGGTTGCGAACCCGGGTACCAAGGCGTGGGGGCGCCTCTCCGTGATCGCACAGTATCAGTGCGACATCGAACCCCTGTTCGAGGTCCCGGCGCACGCCTTCCGGCCGCCGCCGAAGGTGCTCTCGAAGTTCGTCCGGCTCATGCCCCGGCCCCCGAGCACGCCGGCGGCCGACGTCGCCGCGTTGCGCCACGTGCTGCGCGTGGCCTTCGCCGCCCGCCGCAAGCGGCTGGGGAATGCCGTACAATCGCTCGGACTGGACATCGCCGCCCTGGGGCTGGATCCGGGGACTCGTCCCGATGCGGTTGGCGTCGCCGACTACGTCGCCATGGCCAACCAACTGACGAGCAAGGCATGACCGCCGGCGACAGCAACACCAACGACACCGACGCGTTCGCCTTCCGCGTCGCCGTCGAGACCCGTTACGTCGCGGCCGAATCGGCTCCGGAGCAGGGGCGTCATGTCTTCGCCTACACCATCGCCATCGAGAACGTCGGCGTACGCCCGGCACGCCTGATGAGCCGCCGCTGGCTCATCACCGACGGAGACGGACGCAAGCAGGAGGTCCAGGGACCGGGCGTCGTCGGCAAGCAGCCCCGCATCCCACCCGGCGAGTCGTTCCAGTACACGAGCGCGGCCGTGCTCGAGACGGCCGTCGGCTGCATGGAGGGGCACTACGAGTTCCACGCGGACGATGGCGACGCCTTCCGCGTACCCATCCCCGCTTTCTCTCTCGCGATGCCCAATGCGGTGCATTGAGTCGCGCGGCGCACGCGCGCCGGTCTCGTCCGCACGTCACCCTGCCTGAGGGCTTCCGCCCGGTGTCCACCTATGTCATCGGCGACGTCCAGGGTTGTTTCGCGCAACTCGAGGCGCTCCTCACCAAGGTCCGCTACAAGCGCAACAAGGACCAGCTCTGGTTCGTGGGCGACCTCATCAACCGCGGCCCGGACTCGCTGGCGACGCTGCGCTTCGTGCGCAAGCTCGGGGAGCGGGCCATTGCCGTACTCGGCAACCATGACCTCCACTTCCTCGCCATCGTGTTCGGCGGCCATCCGACGCGACCCTCGGACACGCTCGACGATCTGCTCGACGCCTCCGACTGCCTGAAGCTCGCGCACTGGCTGCGCGAACTGCCGATGCTGCATCGTGGCCGGGGAGTGATCATGACGCACGCCGGCATCCCGCACATCTGGACGCTGAAACAGGCCGGCAACCGCGCGCGCGAAGTCGAGGCGGTCCTGCGCGGCGACGCGTACCGCAAGTTCTTCCACGCCATGTACGGCAACGAACCGAGCGCCTGGTCGGAGTCGCTTGCCGGCATGCCGCGGCACCGGGTGATCACCAACTATTTCACCCGCATGCGCTTCGTGAACGCGGCGGGAGAGATGGAATTCGAGCACAAGGGCCACTCGGACCATCCACCGCCCGGCTTCAAACCCTGGTTCGAGTTTCCTCCGCGCATCGAGCCTCCGATCGTCTTCGGCCACTGGGCATCCCTCGAGGGCGTGCGTCGCAAGCGCGCGATCGGTGTCGACACCGGCTGCGTGTGGGGCCGGTGCCTGACAGCCCTGCGCCTCGAGGACCGCAAGCTCCTGTGCGTCGGTTGCGACGGCGGGTCAGGGTGATCTGAGCCGGCGCACTCACCCGTCCGAGCGTCGCGCCCGCCCACGTCCCTCCGGACGAACGCCTACCAGTTCTCCACCCAGGGCCGCAGCACCACCTCGAACGCCCACGTCGAGCGGTGCTGGCGGTGCAGATGCAGGTAGGTCTCCGCGATCTGGTCCGGATCCGCCATGTTGTCGTCGTCCGACGTGCCGGCCATGCGGTGCGCCCGGGTGCCGTCGGCCTGCCGCCAGCCGATCGCGGCGTCTATGGGAACCTGCGCGACGTGGATGCCCTCCGGCATGAGTTCACGCGCCATGCTCTCCGCCAGCCCGGACTTCGCCTGGCAGGCCATGGCGAACGCCCCGCTTCTCGGGTAGCCCTTGAACGCGGCGCTGGCATTGGTGAACAGGATGGTGCCGCGGTGCTCCTGGATCCCCGCCGGCTCTGCCGTGACCATGCGCCGCGCGGCCTGCTGCGCGACAAGAAACGCGCTGTACGCCGAGTTCGCGAGCACTTCGCGTACCAGCGCCGGATCCGCCTCGGTGATCCGCTTGCGAAAGATGTCGCGCATCCGGCCGTCGATGTTGTGGATCACCAGGCGGGGGTTACCGAGGTCCTCCGACACCGCTTCGAACAGGGCGCCCACGGCGTCGGCATCCGCCGCGTCGCAGGCGTAGTTCTTCACGCCGAACTCCTCCGCCAGGTCGAGAAGCACCTGCTTGTCCGGGGTCCTTGCCGCAATGGCGACACGCATCCCCTCTCGGCTGAACAGCCGCGCGCAGCTCGCGCTGATGCCGGGGCCGCCGCCTACGATCAGCGCGACTTCGTTTTCCAGGGGCGTTGCCGTCATGTTCTCGTCTCCATCGGGAAAGCGCGTCTTCGGGCAGCGCCCAGGTTCGCAAAAAGCCGCATGATGCATCGTTTGGCGCCGCGAGGGGAGATGCCCTGCTAGGCCGCATTTCTCACCAGGGGCCGTGATGATCGCGGAGGATTTTGGTCCTGTGCGCACGACGCTTGCGTCGCGCTCGCCGACCGAAAGCATAGCGGGGACTACGGTTGAGGGAGCACGTGCGCGAGCACGGGCCCGTGTGTACACGGGGCCAAAAGACCCGCGAGGGCGCGGCCAGCGCAGTCCGCAATCGGCACGATCGTCGGCATCGCGATCAACTTCTTGAAACCCATGAGCTTTTTGACGCCGACAAGCGGCCTGGTGAGAAATGCGGGCTAGGCTTGCGTCACCACGGCGCTGTCGCCGCGGAGGGACATCAACGATGCCGTCGAATGAAGCGACACACACACAGGCCGCCGCCAGGGGCGCGGCGCTCAGCGAAGTAGCCGAGACGAGCCGGGGCGCCGTCGAGTTCGCGCGCGTTGGCGAGCCCCCCTATATCCTGTTCTTCCACGGTTCCCCGGGCGGCTATGACCAGGGGGTGAGCAGCGACGACTTCACCGACGCGGGCTTCGGCACCATCGCCGTGTCGCGACCCGGCTACCTGCGTACGCCTCTCTCGACGGGTTCGAGCATGGCGGAGCAGGCGGATGCGATGGCGGCGCTGCTCGATGTCCTCGAGGTCGATCGCGTGGTGGCCTACGGCGTCTCGGGCGGCGGTCCGTCCGCCATCCAGTTCGCCGCGCGCCACCCGGACCGGATCTCCGCCCTGTTGCTCGGCTGTGCGATCGCGCAGCGCTACGTCACCACCGCACTTCCCGGATGGGCGATGCGCGTCATGCTGTCGGATCCATTCATTCGCCTGCAGGACTGGACCATGGCCCGCTTTCCCCGGGCCGGCATCGAGGCCACGCTCCGCGTGGAGAGTACGTTCGACAAACGCGAGCGCCGGCGGATAGCCGCCGAAATGGCCAACTCCCCCGAGAAGCTGCGCCGCCTGCGGGAAATGTCGGCCGGCGCGTCCTCGATGAAGGAACGCATGGCCGGCTTCGAGAACGACCTCGCAAAGTTCGCCGCCATCGAGCAGCTGCCTCTCGAGGAGATCCACTGTCCCACGCTGATCTGCCACGGCACGTGCGATGGAGACGTCCCGTTCGCACACGCCGAAACGGCGCATCGGCTCATTCCCAACGCCCGCCTCCACCGCATGGAGAACGGCTGGCACCTGCTCTGGCTGTCCGAGGGGGCGGACGAGATGATCCGAACCCAGCTGGAGTTCGTGCAGGCACACTCCCCGACGCCGGCGCCGTAGCGGGGACGGTCGCGCCGACGCAGCGGCGCGTCAGTCGCCCTTGCGCGCCCGGAACAGGAAGCGGTCGGTCTTCAGGTACGCCGCGTCGTTGTAGACCGCCACGCTGTGATCGTCCTCACGGTTCGCGAACAGGTCGCTGTCCGCCTCGATCACGAATCCCGCCGCGCGCAGCAACTCGCGGGCGATGTCCGGTTCGATGCGGTGCAGGGCCCGGTTGTCGTGCCCCGCGATGCCGACGTGGTCCGTCACCCCAAGTACGCCACCGGGCTTGAGCGCCGCGTGGATGCTCGACAGGAATGCAAGCGCCCGGGCGCGTCCGTCGCGATTGTGGAAGTCGTGCAGCAGGTTGCCCAGGAAAGCGAGGTCCAGCGTGTTGACGAGGCCCAGGTCGTCATACTCCCGGACGTGCAGCACGACGTTCGGCAGCCTGTCGTTCGCCAGGCGCTCCTCCATGGTTTCCTGGTAGTAGCCGTCGGCAAAATTCGTCAGGATCCGTTCGCGATTGTGAGAGTAGACCCTGCCCTTCGCACCGACGGCCGCGGCCAGCATCTCCGTGGTGTATCCCGCATAGGCGCCGACATCCATCACCGTCATGCCGGCGCGCAGGCCCAGGAACCGAAACGTCTCGAACGGCTTGCGGGACGCATCGCGACGCGCGTCCCACCGATGCCGGTCCGGCGCCTGCATCTGCGCCTCGATGCGCTCCGCCATCGCTTGTGCCTCGTCCCCGGCGCCAGTGGCGCAGAGCCCGAGGCAGACAGCCGCGAGCCCAAGTCTTCCGACCGAAATACCCCTTGCGCGCATATGCTTGCCTCCCGATGCGTGCGTGCCAGTGTATCCGTGCCGCGCATCGGCCCGCCTACCCCGGGCTCAGCCGGTGTTCCGCCGAGACGAAACGCGCCGTGCTCGAGGCCGCGGGTTTGACGATGCGAACCCACACGTCATCGAGCCCGAAGTCCCGCGCAACGCGCTCCACGGTGGTCGCCGCGGCCGTTTCGATCAGGCGAAATCGCCCGGCCTGGATGTGCTCGCGCACGAGTTCTCCCACGGCGGAGTAGTCCACCGTCACATCCAGTCCATCTTGCTCCGGCGGCGGCACTTCGAACTCGACGTCCACCAGCAGGGTCTGGGGGATCTCCCGTTCCCGCTCCCGGACGCCGATGATCGCCGGCACCTCCAGCCCGTCGATCCGGATCTTCACGCGGGCGACAACTCGGTGAGCGGCCAACGCGCGCGCGTGGCGATCGCGAGCGGCTCCGAATCGCCGCCGGCAAGCCGCAGGTACCCGGCGTAGGCGATCATCGCGCCGTTGTCGGTACAGAGGTCCGGCGCGGCGTGGAAGACCTCGGGGACCGAGGCCGCGAGCCGGCTGCGCAACTCCACGTTGGCGGCCACGCCGCCGGCCAGGATGAGCGCGTCCGTGCCGGTGGCCTTGAGCGCGCGGCGACACTTGATGACGAGGGTGTCCACCACGGCGTCCTGGAAGGCCAGCGCGACGTCGGACACGTCCTGCGGTGTCAGCGGCTGCAGGTCGCGGACGGTGTTCGCGGCATGCGTCTTGAGGCCGCTGAAGCTGAAATCCAGGCCGGGGCGGTTCGTCATCGGTCGCGGGAAGGCGAATCGTCCCGGTTGCCCGTTCATCGCCGCACGAGCGACCGCCGGGCCGCCCGGATAGCCGAGGCCGAGGATCTTCGCCGTCTTGTCGAACGCTTCCCCGGCCGCATCGTCGAGGGATTCTCCGAGCAGTTCGTAACGACCCACGCCACCGACCTTGACGAGTTGCGTGTGTCCGCCCGAGACCAGCAGCGCCACGAACGGCGGCTGCGGGCCCTCGGCCTCGAGCAGGGGCGCGAGCAGGTGGGCTTCCATGTGGTGCACGCCGATCGCGGGGACGCCCAACGACCACGCCAGCGCGCGTCCGACACCAGCCCCTACCATGAGCGCACCGACCAGCCCCGGACCCGCGGTGTAGGCCACCCCGTCCAGATCTCCCACCGACCGGGCGGCCGCACGCAGTGTCTCTCGAACCAGCGGCAGGATCTTGCGGATGTGGTCCCGCGACGCCAGCTCCGGCACGACCCCACCGTAATCCGCATGGGTCGCCACCTGGCTGTAGAGCGTTTGTGCAAGCAGACCGTCCCGCCCGTCGTACAGGGCGACGCCAGTCTCGTCACAGGAGGTCTCGATGCCGAGCACCAGCATGGGTCTTCTCGCGTTGTTCGCACGCGGATGTACCGCTCCGTGCCACGACCCGAACGTCGCACCGGCGGGAGGCGGTGCTCCCGAATCCGATAGACTGGCAGTGTACGAGACCGTCGGCTGGGCTCGCAAACGACGGCAGCGGGACCCGGAGCCGACTCGGAAGGCGGAGCGATGGCCAACCATCCTCTCTACTACTCGATGGTTCTGGACGGGCATCCCGTCCATCCGTACCAGGCGGACACCCTGGCATTCACGTTGCTGCGATTCGGGGACGTACCGCCGGATCGCATCGTGGCCCACTGCACAAACCGCGTGTCCGAGCGTGTCCGCGAAGCCATCGCGGACCGAGGTTTCGAAGTGGTGCCCGTGACTCCGTATCTCGACGGCACCTACTGCAACAAGATCACACAACTCGACCGCTTCCTCGAGGAGGGCGGCAGGGCCGAGGGCGTGTTCCTGTTCGACCTCGATGTCGCCATCCTGGCACCGCTGGACGTCCCCGACAGGCGGTCCGTCTGGGGGAAGATCGTCGACGACACCAATCCCCCCCTGGACCTCCTCGAACGGGTGTTCCGCACCGCGGACGTCGCCCTGCCGGACGTCCTGCCCTGCGACTGGTCGCCGCCGCGGGGCAACACGTTGGCAACCAACTTCAACGGGGGGCTGCTTTACGTTCCGCTGACGCACGTCAAGACGCTCAGGCACACGTGGCGGCAGTGGGCGGAATACCTCTTTCGCCATGAGGAATTGTTCGAGGATCCGGCCGAGCGTAACCACATCGACCAGATGTCGTTCGCCCTGGCGGTGGCGTCGCACCCGCTCCCGTACGGCCACCTGACCGCCAACTGGAACTTCCCCGGGCACTACACCCGCTGGCCGCGGTCCTTTGACCCGGAGAGTCCGGTACATGCCCTGCACTATCACCAGTGTCTCGACCCCTTCGGGCTGGTGACGCCGGTCTTCTCCCACGACGCCCTCGACGAAGCCGTTGCGAAGCTGAACGACGAAATCGGCCAAAGGGAGCCATCCCTGTTCTTCGACCTGTACAAGACACATCTCGCGCAGCAAGCGGTACAGGACGTGCCAGAAGCCACCCAGGCGGTCTTCCCGGCAGAGTTCGTCTCCCGCACCGGGCTGCGCGGCCACAAGCGTCGCCTGATCCTGCACGCGGGTACCCCGAAGACCGGCACCTCTTCCCTGCAAAGGTACCTGGACGAAAACCGGCCGGCCCTGGCGGAACAGGGAGTGTGGTATCCACCCGCCACCGACCCCCGAGAGCCGAAACACCAGGACCTGGTTTGCGCGCTGCAGGCCGCGGACCCCGCTGGTTTCGTCGACGCCATCGTCGGAGCCTTGCGCGACATGCCGCACGATACGCACACCATCGTCTTGTCAACCGAAGGCATCTTCAACCACTGGTGGGACTACGCGCCCCCGGCCCGGGCGTTGTTGCGGGACCTCGCGCGGCTCTTCGACTTCGAGATGTGCGTCTGCTTCCGCTCGCCGGAGGCGTTCGCCGCCGCCCTCTACGCCCAGTACCTGCGCAACCCTGCGCGCAACGACGCGCCACGGAACGTGTACGGCCGCGACATCGACTTCGCGGAGGCGATGTGCGACGAGTGGTTTCGCCAACACCTCGACTATCTCGGGTTCTGCCGCGAGGCCGAGGCATTGCTCGGGAAGGGCAGCGTCCGACCGATATTCTTGTCCAACGATGTTGTCCGGAACTTCCTGCACTGTTACGACATTGACGGCCCCTCGGCCCCCCCCCCCACGCGAGAACGAATCCCTGAGCTCGGCCGGAGTCGAGATCATGCGCATCGCGAACCGCCTCGAACTTGCGGCGCCGGAGCAGCAACAAGTCGAGGGGCTCGTCCGGGACATCGACCGGGTCCTCGGCTCGCGCAGCACCGAGTTCCGGCTCGAGGAGAACGACGCGCGGCTCGTGCAGCGATACGCCGCGCGGGGCTGGCGGACCCTGCGTTCCGGCTGAGCGCCCCAAGCTCGGCCCCCAGCCCCGCCGTCCCTGCATGGAAGAAGCGCGCCCCGGGGAAACCCTGAGCGAAGGCGACGCGTCGAAACAGCCGATGTCCCGAGCACCTCGACGGAGGGGGCTCCCGGACCGCAACGTGCCCGCCCAGCCCCCGAACTTTGCAAACGCCAACCCGACGCGAGTAGAATCGCGCCCCCCACGTTGGAGGGTCACTCCTTCCCATGCCGAGCGTCAAAATTCGCGAAAACGAACCGTTCGATGTCGCACTGCGCCGCTTCAAGCGCTCCTGCGAGAAGGCGGGCATCCTGTCCGAGGTTCGCCGCCGCGAGTACTACGAGAAGCCGACGGCCGTGCGCAAGCGCAAGGCCGCCGCTGCCGTCAAGCGTCACCTGAAGAAGCTGCAGCGCGAATCCCGCCGTTTCGAGAAATCGTACTGACGCCGTCCTCGGACGGTTGTCGCACGGCCACAGCGCCGTCTGTTAGGGAACAGCACGAGACGAAGACCTGCCGGCATACGGTAGCGCTGTTGTCTGCCCGGGCAAAGGCGTAACCTGAGCGTCGATGGCCGGACTCATTCCCCAGCCCTTCATCAACGACCTCTTGCAGCGCGTGGACATCGTCGATGTCATCGATGCGCGCGTGAGCCTGAAGAAGGCTGGCAAGAACTTCAAGGCGTGCTGTCCGTTCCACGAGGAAAAGACGCCGTCGTTCAACGTCAACCCGGAGCGCGGCTTCTACAAGTGCTTCGGCTGCGGCGTCGCCGGCACCGCATTGACCTTCCTGATGGAATACGACCATCTCGAGTTCGTCGAGGCGGTCGAAGCGCTCGCGGCCATGGCCGGCGTCGAAGTGCCTCGCGAGGGAGGACGGCCCCAACCCCGACCGGACGAGGACCTCTATGAGCTCCTCGCACAGACCGCCCTGCTGTACCGTCGTGCCCTCGCCGACCATCCGGAGTCCGCTCGCGCGCGGGCCTACCTGAAGCAAAGAGGTCTGACGAGCGAGGTCGCCAAACGGTTCGAAATCGGTTACGCGCCGCCCGGCTGGGACCATGCAAAGAACGCGCTCGGCCAAAGCGCGGAACGGCTGCGCAAGCTGACCGAGGCCGGCGTGCTCGGCAGGAGCGACGCCGGACGCGTCTACGACAGGCTGCGCGACCGCATCGTGTTCCCCATCCGGGACACACGCGGGCGGGTGGTCGGCTTCGGCGGGCGGGTATTGCCGAACGGCGATGCCGACGCGGGGCCGAAGTACCTGAACTCACCCGAGACGCCGGTCTTCCACAAGGCGCGCGAGCTGTACGGCCTGTACGAAGCCCGCCGCGTACCGGGACAGCGCATCGAGCGGCTCATCGTGGTGGAGGGATACATGGACGTCGTCGCCCTGTCTCAGCAGGGCATCGACAACGCGGTCGCCACCCTCGGTACGGCCGTGGGCACGGACCATCTCGAGAAGCTCTACCGCAACGCGCCGGAAGTCGTCTGCTGTTTCGACGGCGACGCCGCGGGGCGCGAGGCCGCCTGGCGCGCGCTCGAGGCCGCGTTACCTTCCCTGACCGAGGGACGTCGGCTCAAGTTCGTCTTTCTGCCGGACGGCGAGGATCCCGACACCCTGGTGCGCAGCGCCGGCAAGGCCGCGTTCGATACGCTGGTCGAAGAGGCCATGCCGGCCGGGGACTATCTCGTGGAACGCCTGTCCGCAGGCCTCGACCTCGGCTCGCTCGACGGGCGGGCGCTGCTCGGAGATGCCGCCGGGCCCTTGCTTGCGCGGATTCCGCCGGGCGTGCACCGGCAGGTACTGATCGAGCGGATCGCGCGGCAGATCGGCGTCTCTCCGGCGACGTTCGATGCACCCCTGGAACGACCCGTGGAACCGGTTTACGTCCGGTCCTCCCCCGACGCGGCGAGTCGCGAGTCCCCCATCGCCCGGCGTCTTCTCGGCTACCTCGTGCGCGCGCCCGCACTGTTCCGGGCGTTGCCCGCTTCGCTCGCCTCGGCCCTGTTCGACGCGTCCGACGAAGACGGCGGCTCCCTGTTTCAGCGTGTCGCCCGGCACGTGGCGGACGATCCCGACGTGGAGCCCACCGTGCTGCTGGCGCGTTTCACGCGCGACCCCGAGCACGAGGCACTGGTCGCGCTTGCCCGAGCCGGATCGATGCTGGACGACACGGCCGTCGCCGACGAATTCGTGGAGGGCGTGCAGCGCTACGTGATTGCCCGCTCCCGATCCGCCCGGCAGAAACTCGTGAAGGCACTCCGGGAGGACGGATCGCCCGAGGGACTCAGCAGCTACTGGCAGGCCAGGCAGGAGAGCATGCAATTCGAGAACGTGGCCAGGGGACCGGCGCGGAGCATCGCCAAGTCCTGAACGTGCCGATACGCCGCCGGGACTTGAAAACGGCCC
The DNA here is from genome assembly GCA_965248075.1 of Candidatus Azotimanducaceae bacterium. Taxonomy (GTDB): domain Bacteria; phylum Pseudomonadota; class Gammaproteobacteria; order Pseudomonadales; family Azotimanducaceae; genus VXNE01. Next base: position 1,565,969 of record CBDFIL010000003.1, read on the forward strand.
CGGTCGGTCGCACCTCTTGGGGAGTCCGGCACACAGCGGGCTTGGTCGAGGCCGGAGTAAAATAGTAAACTTGCGCGTTCATCCGTTTAGCAGGCTGTCACCCATGGCCACCATACAGTCGCCGCGTCGAGGACGGGGCGGTCGTCGTGCGCGCGCATCCGCCGTGCACCCATGAAACCTCGCAAAGCTCGCAAAGACAGCATCCACAAAAAACAGGACGCCATGGCCACCGAGACCGAACACCAGCAATCTCGTCTGAAAAAGCTGATCGCCAAGGGCAAGGAACAAGGCTACCTGACCTACGCCGAGGTCAACGACCACCTGCCGGACGACATCTCCGATCCCGACCAGATCGAAGACATCATCCGCATGATCAACGATATGGGCATCATGGTCTACGAGACCGCCCCGGATCCCGATGAGCTGCTGAACGCGGAGGAGAACACCGCCGACGAGCTCGCCGCGGAAGAGGCTGCGGCCGCTCTGGCCGCCGTCGAGACGGAAGCCGGACGGACCACCGACCCCGTGCGCATGTACATGCGTGAAATGGGCACAGTCGAACTGCTGACGCGGGAAGGCGAGATCGCCATCGCCAAGCGCATCGAAGAGGGCATCCGCGACGTCCTCACGGCACTCGCCTGTTTCCCGGGCCCGGTGGAATACGTGCTCGGGCAATACGCCGAGGCGACCCGCGAGGGCAAGCTGTCGGACATTCTCGTGGGCTATCTCGACCCGGCGGACGAAGTGCCGCGGCCGCCGCAGGTCGTCGCGGGCGCCCCTGCGAAGAACGGCGACAACAAGACCGAGGAAAAGGCGGAAGACAAGGGGCCGGACCCCGTCGAGGCGAAACGGCGCTTCGGCGCGCTGAGGCGCGCCCATCATGAGTCCCGCAAGGCCATCACGGAACACGGACGCGCGTCCAGGGAAGCGCGGGAGCTGCTCGCCCGCACCGGCGCAGCGCTGTCCCCCTTCAAGCTGGTTCCCCGCCACCACGAGGAGATCGTCGCGATGCCGCGCGCGACGCTCAAGCATATCCGCCGCCACGAACGCGCCGTCATGGCGCTGTGCGTGAACGAGGCGAAGATGCCCCGTTCGGACTTCCTGAGGGAGTTCCTGCGCAGCGAGACGTCCATGGCCTGGGTCAACCGGCACATCAAGGCCGGTCACGCCTACGGCGATGCGCTCAAGGCGCGCAAGGACGAGATCGCGCGCGTGCACAAGAAGCTGAAGGCCATCACCCAGGAGACGGGCCTCACAATCAGCGAGATCAAGGAGATCAATCGCCGGATGTCGCTCGGCGAGGCGAAGGCCCGGCGCGCGAAGAAGGACATGGTGGAAGCGAACCTGCGGCTCGTGATCTCCATCGCCAAGAAGTACACCAACCGGGGCCTGCAGTTCCTCGACCTCATCCAGGAAGGCAACATCGGTCTGATGAAGGCCGTGGACAAGTTCGAGTACCGCCGCGGCTACAAGTTCTCCACCTACGCCACGTGGTGGATCCGCCAGGCCATCACGCGCTCGATCGCCGATCAGGCGCGCACGATCCGCATCCCGGTGCACATGATCGAGACGATCAACAAGCTCAACCGCATCTCCCGCCAGATGCTGCAGGAGAAGGGCCGGGAGCCGACACCCGAAGAGCTGGCGGTGCGCATGGAGATGCCCGAGGAGAAAGTCCGCCGCGTCGCCAAGATCGCGCGCGAGCCGATCTCGATGGAGACCCCTATCGGCGATGACGAAGACTCGCACCTCGGCGACTTCATCGAGGACGCGACGATCGGCTCGCCCGTGGAGCTCGCCACCGGCCAGGGCCTCAGGGAAGCCACCCGCGAGGTGCTCGGCGGCCTGACCGCGCGCGAAGCCAAGGTGCTGCGCATGCGCTTCGGCATCGACATGAACACCGACCACACCCTCGAGGAAGTGGGCAAGCAGTTCGACGTCACCCGCGAACGGATCCGGCAGATCGAGGCGAAGGCGCTACGCAAGCTGCGGCATCCGAGCCGGTCGGAGCACCTGCGCAGCTTCCTCGACGAGCAAGGCGAAACGCATTGAAGCGGCGGGCGACTGCCCGTATAAGTGCCCGTACGGGCCTATAGCTCAGTTGGTTAGAGCAGTCGACTCATAATCGATTGGTCCCAGGTTCGAGTCCTGGTGGGCCCACCGGAATGGTCGGACTGGCGCTCGGTCCGGCGCGGCTTCCACGTCGCGGAACTTGTCGATCTCCTGCCACTTGCGAATCTCCGTATGCGGGAGGCCGAACTCGTCGGACACCGCGAACGCCGCCCTGTCGCGCACGGCGCACTACCTCCTTCCACCTTGCGCTATTGAAGGACGGCGTCCTGCAACTCGCAGCTCCCTCCAGAACTGCCCGCAAGCCCAACAATCCGACGACCCCGAGGACCCCCGCTGACAAACCCCTAATGGGGCCAAGGCTGGTGAATGTATTCGTAGGTGTTGAAGGCCGCTTGTACGACCTGGTTGTGCGCCCGCTTGTAGCGGCGTTTGTTGGTCTCGCTGGTCGCGTCCCATACGGCGACGTAGAAGGTGCATCGCCGATCCGGGCGAACCTCCCGGTTCTCCGCCGCGCGCTTCAGCGGTTCAAACGCGTTCACGAACTCATCGTCTGTCAGGTACCGGTTCAAGCTCTTTCGGTCGAAGGGCAGTTGGCCTTTCTGCTCCCGATATGCAGGCGTTGGTGCGGGCACGTCACGTACGAAGATTTCCTCGTCGCCGATCAGGATGTCGAACAGATAAATCGCCCGCTCATAGGGCTCTCCGTTGGCCCGCGTGGCGGGGCGGAACCAGCAGGGCGAGTCCTGCCCCCTGAGATCGTCAACCAACTCACGCTCCCGCCGAAGGTCCTTGGTTTCCCTCTCAAGCCTCGCAAGCTCTGCGGTCAGCGCATCGACCTCTTCCAGGGCATCGCGAAGCTCTGGTGGAGCATCCAGGCGGCGCGAAAGCGTCTCGTTCGCCTGCTTGAGGTCCTCGACTTGGGCTTCAAGCTCCTCGATCGCCGACTCTCTGGCGGGATCGCCAAGCTGACGAATGAGATTCTGCATCGCAGCCGTCTTTCGCGTAAGAGCGTCGATGGCCTCCTGCTGACGCCTGAACTCCTCGGCGGGAACCGAGTCTGTAGACAGGCCGAGTCCATCGATGTGTTGGGCGTCAGGGCGTCTCGCCGCGAGTCGGTCGCGAAGGCGCCGGTTCTCCCCACCCATGCGCATGAGGGCTTCACGGGTCTCCATTCGTTGAAGGTCCCCCGGTAGCGCCGGTTCGATCGGGTCGCCATCGCTGGCAACCAAAGTGACGAGAACATCGCGCTGGTCGTCCACCAGTGAGTCCTTGCGGGCAAGCGTCTCGTCCTGGATCAGGAGGTACGCGCCAAGCACCAGCAGTAGCAGGAAAACGAGGACGGTGAACAACTCGGCAAGGGACAAGCCGAGGACAACACCACGGCGATACTGTCGCCTCGCGTCTACGAACTCGCTCACAAGGACCTACCGCCTCGGGATTCCCCATCGGTCCCGCCAATGGGGTCTTTGGCGGGTGGGTGCATGTCCATCCACCTCATGTGGAGGTGGCACGACGCTCTCGGTCACCGCAGCTTCCGCAGTCCCTGCGGTCAGCTTTCGCGCGAAGTCTTGAAGGCGCTCCTCAAGCTTGCGGACCATGCCATCCGCAATCGCATCACCCTGCGTCTGTGCCCGCAGATTGATTAGCCTATCGTGGGCTTCGGCGACTGCGGCTCGAAGTGCCCCTGGCTCTCCGTCCGGCAGAAGATCACTCAGCCTACGAGCGGCCTTCGTTACGTCCGGCCTCACCTGCCCGACTTCCTTCTGCAACATGAGAATGTCATCGTCCAGGGTACGGAGTTTCTGGACAACCATCGCGACCTGCGTATCCAGAGCTCTTGCCGAAGTCTCGGTCTTCTGAACGGCAGTCGTCGCCTTCTCCGACGCCGATTTCATCCCTTGCTCGAGCACGCGAGCCCAGCCTGTCACTCGGTTCAAGCCTCTCTCAAGCCCTTGCGCGGCGCTTTCAGCAGAGTCTAGGCGGATGTCGACCTTGCCGGCCGTCCTCGCCGCACGCCCGACAACTGTTTCGATCACCTTTGCCTCTTGGACGGTCGTCTTCAGCAGCGCCTCAGCAGCGGAAACCTGCGGATCGGTTCGTGCAATGGCGTCCGCGATACCCTCCGTCTTTGCGAGGGCGTCTTCGAGGAGTGCTGTGAGTCGATCCGCGCTGTCGCGTGGCGCCACAGCTTCGAGACGTTGTTTCAAGGTATCCACCTGAGCAGAGAGTGCCTCCGTCTGTCCTGAAGCGGCGATACACGCCTCGCGTAACTCGCTGACTGCCGCGCCAGCCGCCCTTGCCTGACCAAGATCCCGAAGCGCTGCGCTTGGCTTAGCGTCATCGAGCGATACGAACTCGGTAGCGACTTTGGCGTTTGCATCCTTCAACTTCTGCGCCAGGTCGGCCAACCCCCGGCTCATGTCCGTTGCCGCGTCACGGACGAGTTCCTGGGCCTCCTCGAACGACTCGACCTGCGAGTACATAGCTTGCTCGAGCTGTTTCGCAACCCCGAGACGAACGGTGGTCGTGGACGTGCTGATCGTGCCTGTCGCGACGCGCAGGCTTCGCGTGAACTCGACCACCGCCCGCTCGAGTTCTCTCCTGGTCTGCTCGGACGCCTCCGCTGGCGACATGCGCTGCTGCTGAAGCCAGAGGCGAGCGGCGATGCCGAAAATAGTTGATGCGAGGGCGACCCCGAAATCCGGGATCAGCTGCGCGATCTGCGCCACCGCCGCCGGGGCTTCCGCATCGGACGGTTCGGTCCCGATCAGGCCAACCAGCTTCACGAGCGCCACACCCAAGCTGGCGAAGGTCAACAGCAGGCCGATGGAGTAGGCGTTGTCACCTGCCTGATCCCGTCCGATGGGCAACGCGGCACCTCGGGACGCCCACCACGCGCAAGCCGCGTAGCCCCCCACGGCCATGAGTGCAATGCCCACCGCGACAAGGTCCGACGCGGTAACGCCCTCTCCCGAGAACCACCGCAGCAGCACGACACTGACGATGCTCGTCCCCAGGACGAACCACAGCACGTAGTTGTGGACGTTCTGGGCGCGAAGCACGCTACCAGCCTGGCTGAGGGCCGTTACCACGACTCGGGAGTTCGTGTCATGGGCGCACCTGCTTCCGCGAACCGACGCCACCACGCGAAGTGTGCCCCGCTCTGCAGGTGGGCATCCCGGCGCGAGCGGAGATACTGCACGCCGATGTCAATGCCAGACAAGTTGAGCGCCAAGGACTGGGGCAGGCCCTCCACAGCGGGCAAGTCATCGTAGTGGGACAGCAGGTCCGAGTTCTGGAGCAGGTCCGATATCACGAAGATGCTATGTCGCCGGCGCTTCCGTTCGGCAGCCAGGTCAACTGCCCCCGGGAACTCCTTGTTCCGCAGCTCGCCTTGACGTCTTGCTCCTGGGGCGCCGTAAGTGAGTAGATTACGCGAGGACATCGCTTGAAGAAGGGTATGTCCCTGAGCCTTTCACAGCTCCCTAGAAAGTCCGCCTCTTCACCGACCAAGGATGTCATGCCCGAGTGTCGATCATTGTAGCCGAGGACTGGTAGGACGGAGAGTCCTTGAATGATATTCGTGCCCTTCTTGCCTATCTTGGAGATGGACGGGGACCCAATAGCGCGAGCGAACATCTCGTCCATCATTTGCGAGTCGCCGGCACCGCCATTGGCGGCGCTGAAGCCAATTGCGTAGGGCCCCACTAGACCGGTCTTCAGGTCATTGGGATCGAGTCGTATAGCCTGGAAGTTCTTTTTGTTGATGGACTCTGAGTCAGAGTCGCGAAACTGGGCAGCGGGAACTGCGCCGCTGCGAGATTGAATATCTGTTGTGCGATGTACTGGTTTGCGTTCGACTCGACGTGTTCTTGATTGATCTCCGTGCCATCTTCGCCGAGCGACTCGGACATCATTCGATTGGAGATGAGTGCTAGTCCATTCCACGGGAGAACGTCTCGGAATTGCTCCCCATGATCCGAGTTATCCGTACGCGAGTCCTTGAACTGGACGAATGCTCCGCCGTCGCATGAGGGCGCCTCATCGTACGCTGAGGTATCCTGAAGCCGAATATTCGGGTCCGCTAGGTACTGGACCAACATGCGACCGGTGTTCGCCAACCTGCGTTGGTTTCTCACCACGTCATACGGCAAGACACCAACGCCGGTGAAGTACATCTCTCGCCCAATTTTCCTTACGTTTCTTGCGTAGCTCTGTGGGCGCATGATTTCCGCAGCACTACCAGCGCCCGTTCCCCCGCCGGTACTAAACACGTAGAAGACCAAGCGAGGTAAATCACCCGATGCACTGGCGAACGACGTCAGATAGTCCCTTGCGACTTGCCACTTTGTCGATTCCGCTTCTGATTGGTAAGACGGTATTGAAAGCAGGCCGCGGCTCAGGAATTCAGCAAATATGGGTACATGGCCAACGCCGCCTTCCGCAATTGGCTGGTAGGTCAGTCGTAGGAGACGGTTCTTAACCTCTTTCGGGACATTTCCTTTCTTCAAAAGGCCGTCTAGGTCCGCGAAGGATGTCTCATCGATATCTCCGACAAGCATGATCGGTTCGAACTGGAGCGCAGGTTTCGGTAGACCGGGAAGGCCGGATTGAGCGAACATCTCCCGAAACCACTGGCTGGCATTCTGGTTTGGTATTGCGCCTGTTTCTGGTAGACGTGAAGCTACAATCTCGGAGAGCTCAGCCGCGATGTGGCAGCCGCAGCGTCCCAAGCCTATGACGACGAACTGCGAGGCACCGTCGCCGTCGTTCGATGGTTGAGCCTCGGCGGCCGTGAGGTCGGCAATCCAATAGTCAAGAAACTCTTTTCCGTATCGCGACACTAGTTCCGCAGCAACGGCGGATGCGACATTGTAGAGGACTGTCTCGGCCATCGGACACACCAACTTTGACGGAGGACCCTCGAACATAAGGAGTGTCTAAAGCTGGCGCAACGGCTTCGGAATGGCCCGATCGCCCTGAGTATCGGTAGCCGCGAGCAGGGAACTTTGACTACAGAACGGACCGGCCATGCACTACATGAGTAGGGTGACTCACCGGTTAGGCTTGTAGTTCTCTCTCCCTAGGCTCTACCTCACTCACTCGTTGCGCGGCCCAAAGGCCCCTTGGGTCTACGGCGGCAGCATGCCAAAGGCGCGCGCCCGCCGCACCGCCGTCGCCCTGTCGTGTGCCTTCAGCTTCATGAACAGCTTGCGAATGTGGTAGCGGACGCCGTCCGGCGTGAGCCCCATCGCGGCCGCAATCTCCTTGTCGTGCTGCACCTCCAGGCGCTGGAGGACCTCTTCTTCGCGTGTCGTGAGCTGCGGAACGACGTCCGCACCGCGATGGCTCAGCGCGGACATCAGGGACCCCGCTGCGTTGCTGACAGGCGTGTCCGGATCGGTGTCGAGAAACGTCTGCAGCACCGGAATGAAGACCCTCGCATCGCTCACGGGCGCCAGGGCGTAGCCGGTCTCGGCAAACGGGGGCAGGAAGCGGGCGAGATGCGCGCAAGCCGCGTCCCGATCACCCCCCTGCTCCTCCAGCGCCATCGCCAGTACCAGGGCCCGCATCAGGGTACGTTTCAGGCCACGGGTCGCCGCCACCTCGATGAGTCCGCGGGTCAAACGTCTTCCAGCCTCAAGCTCGCCCTCCGACATGAGCAGCCGCACCCGCGCGCAGGACAACGCCTCCATCTCCCTCCAGGTCTGACCGTCGAGGTCCAGACAGTCCGCCACGGCGTCGGGCAGGGTGCTGGAACGCCATCGGTGGCTGGCTTCGCCGACGCGACCCGCACGGGCCAGCACCGAAACCGACAGCGCCGACAGGTAACGCGCAAGGGCCCACAGCTCCGTTCGGCGCGCGTGTTCCCACATGTCGTCGACGACGGCGATGGCACCGTCCGCGCCGCTGGTCCGCAAGGCGAGCTCCGACTCGACGCCAGCCGCGGCGGCGTACAACGCCAGCGGGGTGCCGCTTTGGTAGAACTCCGACGGGACCCCGACCGCGGGTTCGCCTTCCATCATCCTGTTGCGTTCGAGATTCAGCTCCCGGGTCAACACACGGCCGAATGCCGCCGGGTGGGGCTGGCCCGGAAAGTTGTCCCTCGAGATCTGCCGTCCTCGCCGATACAACTCCGCCGCGTCCTGAACTCGACCCTGGGCCATGGCGACCTGGCCCATCTGGAAGTCGATGAGCATCGTGAGATAGCGGGATCGCCGACGCACGCGCTGCCGGGCGCGTGCCCCCCACTCGAGGGCGACGTCAAACTCCGCCTTCAGGTTGTGGACGATGCTTGATCCGTACTCGAAAATGCCGCGCACCACGGGGTCGGCGGCCGGGACGTCTGCCAGGCGAGCGTAGTCGGAAGTCGCCTGCCTGGTTCGTTCGGAAGAGAGCGGCTCGCACCCGTAGAGCACGATCAGCCCACGCACCAGGCAGTAGTCGACATGCAACTCGGAATCCCCGTCCGGCACACCTGCGACAGCGCCCCCCGATGGCGGGACGGTCTCGAACAGGCGCCTTGCCTCCGGCAGGCGCCCGGTCAACGTGAAGACCACGCAACGGGCGAGGGCCAGTCGCGGCAGCGTTGCGACGCTCTCCTCGGTGAGGAGACGGTCAGCGGCGCTCAGTCTGTCGACGCCCTCCCGCAGCCAAAGCCGCGCTCCTCCGGCGTCCAGCAGGATTCGTGCCACAAGCGCCGGATCCTCGGCCTTGGCCGCGTGGCGCATCGCCGGGACCGTTTCGCCCCGTCGAGACCTCGCGATCGCAATGCGGCGATGGATGGCGCGGTATCGCTCCGGGGAATCCCTCCTCCGGAGCTTCGCACACAGGTCCCTGACCAGCGGATGGAGGCGCCAAACGCTCGGTCCGGCGCCCCGCACCGGGTCCAGAAGCCCGAACAGCCAGGACATGCCGTCGACCCGGGCGGCCGAGTCCGTTCGTTCGAACACCTCGTCGAGCAGGGCCGCGTCGATCCGTCCAAACAGGCCCAGGTCGAGCAGCAAGTCGCGTTCTTCCTGCCCGACGCCCGCCAACAGCCGCGACTCCACCCAGTTCTCGATGACGTCTTTCACGACTCGGTGGTCTCTCGGGAGCGGTCCCCCGTCGGGTCGTGCACCGCAGGCACACTTCGACCCACCTTGGGTCGCCTACTCAGCGGCCCGTCACTGTCCATGGCGCCGATGCGGGCCGGCTCGGACCCCGACTTCATCCAAACGAAACCGCGGACGAAATCCAGCAGGCCGCCAGGCAGCCGCAGCGCGACCCTGCGGTCGCTGTCTCGCTTCCCCCATCCGACTACAGTTGCGGCCCGTGCATCGTCGCCGAGGCGACGCGCTTCCAACCGCCCCTCCCGAGGGTTGTTGTGGTGACACCCGAGGAGTGCCAGCTTGCCGACTCGGAAGAACCGAGATACTGCGCAGCAAGCGGCACTCCAACTTGGGGAGCCTAGCCGCCACGGGGGCGTGGGACAACTCGACCCCAAGTCAAAACAGGTAGTCGGAAAATATAGTTCCGTCACTACATCAACGTGTAGCCTGCAAACGTGGGACAGCGCACTCGGCCGCACGAGCACCGTGTCCCCGGACGCAGGCTTGTTGCCCCGGACCCCCGGCCTCATCATTGCCCCATCATTCGACGCCGCCACCGTGACCAACCTCCTCGAATACCGCGTCCCCATCAGCGCCACACTCCTGGTGCTTTCGCTCGCGTCGATGTTCGTATTGACGAGCCAGAGCGGATCGAGTCTGCCGACCTATGTCCTCGCCGTGTACACCCTCGCGGGCTACCGGCGCTGGAGCGGGCTCTGGTTCAACTGGGTGTTCCTGCTGTCCGTCACGGTGGCCCTGTACATCGCCGCCACGAGTCTCTGGTCCACGCCGTTCGATGCGCGCGGGGCGCTGAGTCAGGTGACCCGCGCCCTGCTCGGGCTCTGCTTCGTCGTCGCCGTGGCGGAGGGCTTCCGCGTGGACTGGTTTCGCAGCCGCATGACGGCGGTGCTCGCCCTCTGCGGCGGCGCCGCCGCCTGTGCCGCAGTGGTCATGTTCTTCGCGGATCCACCGGCGGACGGACGGCTCAATGGCCTCGGCCAACTCGATGCCCACATCCGGGCCGCGCTATGTTTCGGCGTCGCGCTGGTATGCGCACTCGCGTGGCTGACCGAGACGCGCTCGGCGTCGTGGCGCGCGGTTGCCACCGTGGTCGCGGTGTTCCTGGCGATGGCGGTCGCTCTTTCGGGCTCACGGAACGCGTGGGTGTCCGTGTCCTTCGGCTGCCTCGTATACCTGACCTGTCGCTATGCCCCCGAGCGTGGGCTGCTCGCGGCATGCGGCGCGGCTCTCGCACTCGTTCTGGCAGCCTTGGCCGCCGCCCTCTGGTTCGATCCCACGCGGGACGCGCTGCTGTCGCGAGGCGACAGCTACCGGCCCGATATCTGGGCCGAGATCCTGCGGCGCGTGGCAGACCAGGGACTCTGGTTCGGCAATGGCGTCCTGAGCGACGACAGCGTACCGGTCGGCGGCCTCGTCATGCCGCATCCCCACAACCTCTACCTGGCGGTTCTCTTCCAGGGCGGCATCGTGGGGCTGACGCTGTTCCTCTCCGTGATCGCGCTGTCTCTGCGCACGCTGCTTGCGCACCTCGAGGAGCGGGAAGCCAAGCTCGCGCTCGGCATATTCGCCATCGCACTGCCCGCCTACCTGCTCGACGGCTACGAACTGGTCGATAAGATCGGCTGGACCTGGTTGCTGTTCTGGTTGCCCGTGGCGATCAGCACAGGACTCGGCGGTCGCCACGGACTGGACGACGCACGGCGTTTCAGCGGCGGCTGATCCCGGCAGACACCGCCGGCGGGGCCGCTTCCCGCGAGGCCGTCCCCTCAGCCAGGCCACGATAGATCTCCGCGTAGCGCAGCCCCATCAACTCTCCGGTAAAGAGCCTCTCGTAACGCCGACGCGCATTCCTGCCCATCAGTCGCGCCATGTCCGGGCGATGATGGAGCTGGTCCATGGCGCGGCGCATCGCGGACGGCGAGCCGGGGGCGACAACGAGGCCGGTTTCCCCGTCCACGTTGACGTGGCTCGTGCCGGAACCGACCTCCGTCGAAATGAGGGGCCTCCCGTACATGGCGCCTTCGAGCAGCGCCACCCCGAACGCCTCGGAGCGCAGGTAGGACGGGAACACGACACCCCGGCTGAGCTTCAGCAGCGCGACCTTCTCCTCGTCGGAGACGTAGCCGGCGAAGTGGACATTGTCGAGACCCAGGCGGGTCGCCTGGGCCCGCAGGGCCTTCTCCGTGGGTCCCGAGCCTGCTATCACCACGCGGTACGGCGCACCCGGCAGCGCATCGAGGAGGATGTGCAGAGACTTGTAGTAGCGGAGCACGCCGACGAAGAGGAAAAAGTCCTCCCCATACTTCCCGCGGGCATCGGCGAGCGCGCGGTCGGAGACCTGCGGGTACGTCTCTTCCGTCAGCCCGATGGGCACGATCTCCACCTTGTCCTCGAAGCGGCTCAGCACATCGCTCGTCGCGAAGTAGTTCGGCGACGTGCCGACGATGCGGTCCACACTGCCGAGAAAGCGGTTCATGACCGGGCGGTAGAGCTGCCGCAGGATCCGCTGCCGGACGATGTCCGAGTGATACGTCAGAACCGACGGCTTGGGACGACGCGCGGTCAGATGCAGGATGTCGCCGAAGGGCCAGGGATAGTGGTAGTGGACGACATCCGCCCAATCCGCAAGCCGTCGGTAGATCGAGAACGCCTCGAGGGACAGGCCGCACGACGCCACCTCGAGGTTGCGGTACGCGCGATATACGCAGGCCTCCGCCCGGCGAACGGCTCGGCGCGAGACGTTGGTGCTCAAGGCGAGAATCCGGTTGTCGATGCCGCGTGGCCGGGTGTTGATGCAGATCTGGCGCATGACCTCCTCGATACCGCCCTGGGTATCGGGAAAGTAAGTCCGGTAGACCTGCAGTACGCGCACGGCTGCTCGCTTGCACAGAGGGCGGCACCGCAACGATGCGCGCCTCGATACGAAAGCCGAGCGGCCGCGGCCGCTCGGAGCCATGGCGGCAACCTAGCAGGAGACTTGCCGCCGGGGCAAGGCGAACGTGTCGGCGGGCGCGCTTCGCCACCTGGCTCTGACGAACTCCAGCACGCCGCCCCTGCGCCGGCCCGCTGCACGCAGGCTGCTCCGATCCGAGACGCGCCCCCTTCCCTCGCCCCGCGCGCTGTGATTGACTTGCGCGATTCTCGGCAGGCCCTCTCATGACCTCCATCCTCCCGGTGGTTCTCGCCGGCGGTTCAGGCACCCGCCTGTGGCCCTTGTCCCGCGCACTGCATCCGAAACAGTTCCTGGCACTGACGAGTGGCCCCTCGATGATGCAGGAGACGCTGCTTCGGATCGTCGGGCTGGCTGCGGAACCGCCCTGCGTCGTGTGCAACGAGGAGCACCGCTTCCTGGTCGCGGAGCAGTGCCGGGAGATCGACCTCGAGTGGAGCGCCATCCTGCTCGAATGCGCGCCGCGCAACACCGCGCCGGCCCTGGCACTGGCCGCCTGCCACGCGCTGGCCGGCGGCTCCGACCCGATCCTCCTGGCCGTGCCCTCCGACGGTCATTTCGAACACGACGAGGTCTTTCGGGACGCCGTGTTGGCCGGCCTGGAGTCGGCCGCTTCCGGCAAGCTGGTGACGTTCGGGATTCGGCCCGCTTCGGCCCACACCGGATACGGTTACATCCGGCTCGGGAAAACGGCGGGCCCGGTCAGGCAGGTCAGCGCCTTCGTCGAGAAACCCGGTCCCGCGGACGCCACCGCCTATGTCGAATCCGGCGAGTTCCTCTGGAACGCCGGCGTCTTTCTCCTTCGGGCCAGCGTCTACCTCGAAGAACTCGCGCGGCACGCACCAGGTGTCGTCCAACCCTGCAGGACGGCGGTGGACCACGGAGTCGCGGACCTGGACTTCTTCCGGCCCGGCCCGGCATTCGCGGACGCGCCGAACATATCGGTGGACCGGGCGGTGCTGGAGAAGACAGACGCCGCCGTGGTCGTCCCCATGAACACCGGCTGGAGCGACGTGGGTTCCTGGGAAGCCGTCCACGCACTGGGCAAGGCCGGCGCGGACAACAATGTACTGCGCGGCGACGTGATGGCAGTGCGCACCACCAATTCCGTGGTGCACGCTGCGGATCGATTCGTTGCAACGCTGGGCATCGACGGGCTGATCGTGGCGGAGACCGCGGACGCGGTTCTGGTCGCGGACCGCAGCGAGGCGCAACGGGTGCGGGACATCGTCGCCGGCATCGAGGGTTGCGCCCGTCTCGAACATCACACGCATCGGCGCGTGTACCGCCCCTGGGGGCACTTCGAGACGCTGGAGGTCGGTCGCGAGTATCAGGTCAAGCGGATCGTCGTCACACCGGGCGCGAAGCTGTCCCTGCAGATCCACCGAGACCGCTCGGAACACTGGGTCGTCGTACACGGAACCGCCGAGGTGACCCGGGACGATGCCACCCACGCGCTCGCCGAGAACCAGTCGACCTACATCCCGAAGGGGACGCGGCACCGGCTGCACAACCCCGGCACGGTCCCACTGGAAGTGATCGAGGTGCAGGTTGGCACGTATCTCGGCGAAGACGACATCGTTCGTCTCGACGACGACTTCGGCCGCGGAGCACCGGACGGCGGATCGCACTCCGAATGACCGCAACCAAGGCGATCATTCTGGCCGGCGGCCGCGGCACGCGGCTGTATCCGGTGACCCGCAGCGTCTCCAAGCAGCTGCTGCCCGTCTACGACAAACCGATGATCTACTACCCGATGACCACGCTCATGCTGGCGGGGCTGCGGGACATCGTCGTCATCGCGACGCCCGAGGACCTCCCCCGCTACCGGGACCTGCTCGGCGACGGAGCCCAGTGGGGCATTTCCCTCACCTATCTCGCGCAGCACGAGCCGCGGGGCGTCCCCGACGCCTTCATCGTCGCCAGGGCGTTCATCGGCGACGATGCCGCGGTGCTCATCCTCGGAGACAACATCTTCTTCGGGGCGGACGTCCCGGGGCTCGTGCGTCGGGCCATCGACCGCAACCGGGGCGCTACCGTCTTTGCCTGCCAGGTGCAGGACGCGAGCGGTCTCGGGGTAGTGAAGTACGAGGGGCGCCAGGTGGTCGACATCGTGGAGAAACCCGAGATACCGCCTTCCAACCACGCCGTCACGGGACTCTACGTCTACGACAACGACGTGATCCGCGTGGCGGAGGGCCTCGCGCCCTCGCCCCGGGGCGAACTCGAGATCACCGACGTGAACCGGCATTACCTGCGCAACGGAAAGCTCGACGTACAGTTTCTGGGCCGTGGCATCGCCTGGCTCGACACCGGCACCCACGACACGCTGCTCGAGGCCAGCCAGTTCGTACGCACCATCGAACATCGCCAAGGGCTGAAGATCGCCTGCCCGGAGGAGGTCGCCTGGCGCATGGGATGGATCGATGACTCGGACCTGGTCCGTTTCGCGGAGCAAAGCGGCTCGGCCTATGGGGAGTACCTGAGGGGGCTGGTTACAGAACCGGGGGTCCCGTGACGAACGTGGCGCCCGGAGGGACCCGGTTCCAGGCCGCCCTCGGACGAACGCCCACGAGAGCGGGCCAGCTGCAATGAAGATCCTGATGGTGAACGACCACCGGCCCGAGGAGGTGCTCGGTGGGACGGAGCGATACATCCTCGACGTGACCGCCGCCCTCGAGGAACGCGGCCACTCGGTACACCTGTTCGCCATGTCCGATGCCCAGACCGAGACTACGCCCCTCCGGCGGATCTTCCACGCACACGCCCGCAACATCGCCGCGCTCTACCTCAAGCGGACGTTCTTCTACCCGAACCTCTACCGGGCGTTACGCAGCTACCTGGGGGAACTCCAGCCCGACATCGTCCACCTGCACAACAACTACCGCTTCGCCATCACGGTGAACCTGGCGCTGCGGGGACAGCGGGTGATGCAGACCGTCCACGACTATTCCGCCCTGTACCCGACCGCGTTCTGTGCACAGGCACATTCCTGCGCGGGGCGGTCGCCGCTCGTCGCCGTACGCCACGGCTGCCTCAACTGGAAGATCTTTCTGGCCGCGGGATGGCTGCTCTACAACCGGCGGTTCCTCGACCGGCGGATCATCGACCGGTTCGTGGCGCCAAGCGCGCACCTGGCGGGACATCTCGTCAAGCGCGGCTACGCCGACGTGCACCACCTGCCGAACTTCAGCTCCCTGCCCATCGCGCCGGTCGAGCCCTTGCCGGACAAGCCCGTCGTCCTGTACGTCGGCAGCCTGATCGCCCACAAGGGTGTCGATGTGCTGCTGCGGGCCTTCGCCGCCATCCACCGCGAGGTCGGCGACGCCGCTCTGTGGTTGGTCGGCTCCGGGCCCGAGGAGGAGCGTCTGAAGGACTTGTCAGCTGCGCTCGGCCTGGACGGGGTGCGCTTCCTCGGCCACTACGGTCACGATGCACTCGAGCGCTTCTACCGGGCCGCGCGCGTGGTGGTCATTCCCAGCCTGTGGCTCGAAAACGCCCCCCTCGTGGCCCTCGAAGCGATGGCGCATCGACGGCCGATCGTCGCGAGCACGGTCGGGGGGCTGCCGGAGCTGGTTTCCGACGGGAAGACCGGGTTCCTGTGCGACCGCGGGGATGCCGAGGACTTCGCAAAGAAACTGGCGCGCCTGCTCAAGGACCCCGCC
This sequence comes from Candidatus Azotimanducaceae bacterium, assembly GCA_965248075.1. Classification (GTDB taxonomy): domain Bacteria; phylum Pseudomonadota; class Gammaproteobacteria; order Pseudomonadales; family Azotimanducaceae; genus VXNE01. Next base: position 1,581,769 of record CBDFIL010000003.1, read on the forward strand.
CTGGCCCAGCAGCTGGGGTCGCGCGGAGCGCGGCGGCTCGACGAACTTGGTGACAGGGATTCGCACGCGGACCGACTGGTGAAGATGTACGGGGACGTGCTGTCTCGGTAGGGCGTTTGAGCCCGTTGGGGCCGCCTGGCACATGCGCCCATCCGCCGCGAGGACCGTTCGCGCGGGCGCCAGCGTTCGATGCCGCCCCTCGGTAGCCGCTGCCGCCCACACTATCCGAGTGGAAGTCGCACGCAACTTGCGGAGTTCTCCCGTTTCGGGACGCTGACTGCAGGAACTACTGTCGCTGGCGAGCCCGTCACGACAGGACGAAGATCGCACGATGGCGTCCGACGCAGGGACGATTGCCTCGGATGGCCCGTTTGAGAAGGCCCGCGCGGCCATGCTACGGTTCCTGAGGCCGTGTCCGACGCAGCTTCCGCTCCGAACAACGAGACCAGCACATGAGGCCGACGTCCATCCCCCGCGAGGACATCCGCTATCCCAGTTCGGACGGCCAGCCCATGGCTGAGAACGAGTGGCAACTGACCGCCATGCTGGAAGCCCTCCAAGGCCTGCGCGCCCACTATCGGGACCGCCTGGACGTGTACGTCTGCGGCGATCTCTTGATCTACTACGAGGAAGGGGACCCGGGAAAGTCGGTGGCGCCGGACGTGTTCGTCGTCTTCGGCGCGCCGAAGCACAAACGAATGACCTACAAGCTGTGGGAAGAACCGAAAGCGCCGGACTTCATTCTGGAGGTGGCGTCGCCAGGCACCTGGGAGCAGGACCGGGGTCCGAAGCGGATTCTGTACGAGCACCTTGGCATACGGGAATACTGGCGCTTCGATCCGCAAGGCGAGTTGTTCGAGCCCCGCCTGCAGGGCTTGCGCCTCCAGAACGGCCACTATCGCCCCATCGCCCCGACGATCCGCGACGGCCTCGACGAGCTGCGGAGCGTTGTGCTCGGACTGGACCTTCGGGCAGACGGCGCGTGCGTGCGGTTTCACGACCCGGAGACCGGGCACGATCTGGAGACGTTCGAGGAGACGATGGCTGCCCGACGCGCTGCGGAGAGCCGCGCGGAACGACTCGCTGCCCTGGTGCGCAGTTTGGGGGCCGATCCGGACGCGTGACGCCGGCATGGTTGCCCGTGCGCGGATGGCCTGCGAACTCGAACTCCGCCTGGGCCTCCCCATGCTCGACCCCCTCGCGTCCGGCCGAGTCTGGTTCGTGCCGATGATCTTGGCCCACCATCCAGTACGTTCTCGGCGGGTGTCGCCTGGACGAAAGCGCACGCGCCTCGCAGACATCGGCCCCTTCCGGCCTCCCTGACCCCGGATTTACGCTCCGTGACCTCCAGGACAACACCCACGCGACGCGACCGATGGAGTGCCACCGAGTCCCCTTCGAGCCCTCGCGACACGCGTTTGAGACAGTGCGCGTGGACATGCTACGGTTGCTGGCGGCGCGTCGAAAGGAGCCCTTCGCATCGCTTTCGCCCCAACCTGCGGGACCTGCTCATGAGGCCAACCTCCCCCCATCCCGACGAGATCCACTATCCCAGTTCCGATGGGCAACCGGTGGCTGAGAACAGCTGGCAGTGGAAGGCCATGCACCACGCGTTCGCCATGCTTGACGCCCACTACGCAAGCCGAGCCGACGTATACGTGATCGGCGATCTCCTGATCTGTTACGAGGAGGGCGACCCGGCGAAGTCCGTGGCGCCGGACGTATTCGTCGTCTTCGGCGCCGCGAAGCACGAGCGCATGAACTACAGGCTTTGGGAGGAACCGAAGGCGCCGGACTTCGTGCTGGAGGTGGCGTCGCCGGGCACGTGGAAGGAGGATCGCGGTCCGAAGCGGGCGCTGTACGAGCAGCTCGGCGTGCAGGAGTACTGGCGTTTCGATCCACGAGGCGACCTGTTCGAGCCAACTCTGCAAGGTCTGTATCTGCAGGCGGGACGTTACCGGAAAGTCCCGAGCCGGTTGCAGGGCGGGCGCCACACTCTACACAGCGACGTCCTGGGGCTCGACTTGCGCGCCGAGGGCACGCTGGTGCGTTTTCGCGACCCCGCCGCCGGGAGGGACCTGGAGACCTTCGCCGAGACGGCGGCTGCGCGCCGGACGGCCGAGGCCCGAGCGGAGCGGGAAGCCGTGGCACGGAAGCAAGAAGCCCGGAACCGAGCCAGGCTCGAGGCCCTTCTGCGCAAAGTGGGCGTCGATCCCGACGCGTGATTTTCGCTGGGAGTGGATCGCATGCGCCTGCCGCCACTCTCGATGAAGTAGACCTCGGCCCACTGCACCAGGATGGCGCGGGCGTTGGTGGCCACCAGCCACAACCGGTCGCCGACTTGGGAGCCATGTCGACGGCTGATAGAATCGCCGCCCTGGAGCAGTCGGCCATCCACGGGTGATTGCGCGCCTTCCGCGAGGCATGCCCATCGCGCGGGCGGGAAATCCGACGAGTTCGACGACGCTCGCCCCCGAACGCCCGTCGCGGGGGACCGCCGCAAGAGACTCTTAGACAGCTACGCGAGGCAATATGGTCCTGATCGAGACGCACTTCTGGCGCTACGCGCTGTATCGCGCGTACCTCAACCTGATCAGCGAAGCGTCCCGCTATTACCTTGGCTGGCTCTGGTGGTTCCTCGAACCCATCGCAATGACGGCCGTGTTTTTCTTCGTGTTCACGGTTCTGCGCGCGCCGAATGTCGAGAACTTCCAGTATTTCCTGATTGTTGGCGTTACGACATGGCTGTGGTTCAACAACGGCGTGGCCAACTCCACCGACAGTCTCATGGTCGCCAAGAGCCTCATCTCCCAGATGCGGCTGCCGAAACTCCTGTTCCCTTTCACCACCGTCGTCTCCGCTTCCCTGAAGCACGCCTTCGTGTTCGCCACGGTTCTGATCTTCATGGGGCTGACCCTCGGACCGTCCAGGGCGTGGTTCTATCTCCCGGTTCTCGTTTTGACGCAACTGGTGCTGATACTGGCGGTCGCGTCCACCGTGGCGTTCGTCTGCTGCTGGATCCGGGACATCCGTCTGGTGGTCAGATCCGGCTTGACCCTGATGATGTTCTGCTCGGGCATCTTCTACCCGATCGACAGAATGCCCCCGGCCTTCCAGGACGTACTCCGCCTCAACCCGATGGCCATACTGATCGAAGACTACCGGCAGGTGCTCCTCGCGGGCACGCTGCCGGACGCCTCTCGCTGGGCCACCATCGCCACGCTCAGCATCCTGTGCCTTTACCTGATGAAGTGGACGTACCGGCGGTGCGACCTGACGCTCACACGCCGCGTAGTCGCCTGATGCGTCTCTCCGAGGTCTCGGTCGTGTACTCCGGGTACGGCTTTCTCTCAGCGACGGACGATGTCGTCGCGTTGCGTGACGTCTCGCTGCATGTCCGACCCGGCGACAAACTGGGCATACTTGGCCGCAACGGGGCCGGGAAGTCCACACTGATGCGCGTGATGGCGGGCGTCCTGAACCCCAACGGGGGCCTGGTGGACCACGAAGGCATGTCGAGTGCCCTCCTGTCGTTGAACGCCGGTTTCGACGGCGATCTGTCCGGAGTCCAGAACATCGTCATGCACGGTATGCTGATGGGACTGTCGCGCCGGGAAGCCGCCTCCCGCGTCGAAGCGGTCCTCGAGCTGTCCGGCCTCAAGGACGCGATTCACCGACGCGTCAGTACGTACTCGTCCGGCATGCGTGCACGCCTCTGCTTTTCGACCGCCATCAATCTGGACCCTGATATCCTCCTCCTTGATGAAGTGTTCAGCGTCGGGGACGCGGAGTTCCGGGAGAAGTCCCGCGACGTAATGCTCAAGCGATTCACGGACGAGAAGGCCATCGTGTTGGTGACCCACAACGTCAACATGGTCAAGCGAATCTGCGATGATGCGATTTGGCTCGACCGCGGAGTGGTTCGCGCATACGGCGACGCCGAGCAGGTTATCGCGGAGTATCAAGGCGCGAGCGTCGAGGGCAAGTGAATACTATCGGTCTTCCAAAACCGTTGTTTCAGGTTAGCCGAAAATGAGACGTCTACTCGTTCACATCGGATGCGCCAAGGGCGGCAGCTCCGCCATCCAGCGAGCCCTGCGACTGAACTCCAAGGAACTGGCGTCGCGAGGCATCGCCGTTCCAGGTCACGATCTCAAGCCGGGATCCCAGGTCACGGGTTCTCACGGTCGATTCTTCGAGTCGTGCGTGCAGGAGCGACGAGCTATTCCGGTCCCTGAGTTCGGCGACCTTCTCGAATCAGAAGCAGACCGACTCAACGCGTCCACCGTTGTCCTCTCAGCCGAAAACCTCTCCAATCCCATGGGGTTCGAAAAGCTGTTCGAGGAACTGACGCACCGCTTCGACATCAAGATACTGCTGTATGTACGAAGGCAGGATGACTTCTTGGCATCGTCTTGGCAGCAATGGGACATCAAGCTCGGCGGGTCATTGCTCGCCTGGATGATCTGGAACATTCGTGTCAGGGGGAACTGGTACGCAGTTATCGAACCGTGGGCCACAGCTTTGGGGGACGACCGCATAACCGCGCGCGTCTACGACCGCGATCGACTGATCATGGGCGACGTCTTCCTCGACTTTTGCGACGTTCTGGGTCAAGACGCGGCGGGACTGCAGCCCCCAGGGGAAGCCAACCCCGGCCTCAATGCCATGTTGAGTCGCATGATCGAGGGAAGTGCGCACCTTTTCGAAGGGCCGCACGATCAGTCGTTCTACGACAGCGTACGCCAGCTGGCACCTGAACTCGTCGAAAAGGCGCTGGATGGATCCGGTCTGTTCAGTCCGGACGAAGCGCGCGCGATCATGAACGTATACGCACGCAGTAACGAACGCTTCCGACAAAGATACCTGCCACAGATCAAGAGGCCTCTCTTTCCCGTCAGACCTCCAGGCGACGAACAGCCCCCAAGGGACCAAGCCGCGTTCGAACGCCAGCTCCTTCAACTCCAGATATTCAACTTACACAAGGAAGTCAACCAGCTAAGGCAGGAATTAGCACCGTCACAGCCTTCCAAGCCGTCCGGTTGATGCCTGCCGGCGTGGGCTCCAGCCACTGCACGCCGAGGCCTGTCCTCCCAGCACGATGTCGCCCGCGTCAACTAACATACGGTTTCCCTTCAGGAGACGTCGCGTGCAGTACCCTCCGGCACGACCCTCATTCTTCAAACGTCGACAGTCTCTCGCTGAACCGATTCACCTTCAGCCGCACTTCGCGCGGCACGCGCCACTGAAACATCGGGTCCGGCGTGCGCCAGTTTGCCCCGTATATCAACTCCAATAGTGCTTCCGAATCCCCCGGCACAAACACCTCGCGTCCCTTGAATTCCCGTGCCACCAACGGAAGCACTCGCTCCTTCGACAGCTCCCCACCCGCGTTGTACATATATATCCAGCCATCCTCGAACCAAGCGGTAAAGACGTCCAACGTCCTCCAGTGGAAGTGCGCGTTGCCCGCCAAATGGACCCGTTCACCTCGTGCCCTCAAAGTTCTTACAACGTACTCGAACTCCTCAGCAGCCGAGTCCAAGTCGGAACCGTCTGCCACGAAGCATACGTCGACATCGTCGTCGTGGGCTATGAAGTTATTGTTCCGAACGCACCCAAGTAGCGTGCCATAGCAGATGAAGAAGCTCTTCGAGAACAGATCGCGGAACAGCTTGTTACTGGAGCTTAGCGCATCGAAGATATCTTCCGTATTCCGTCTCTCTACAACCGGACGATTGATGTCACCTGACTTGGAGCTGACGATGTAGCCTTCCGAGAGCATCCTTTGCAGGGCTTCACCGCCATCCCCTTCCAGGTTCTCTATGCGAGGATCGCACGCCACCGTATGCTGCAGTGCGGTTCCATCGCCCAACACCTCCACGCTCTCTCCATGCGGCAACAGAGAAGAGAGCCGGGGGGAAAACCGGAATCTGAAGCCGCCTGCTTCGCGCCCCCACCTCTCATGTATGTCGCGTCGGTAGATGTCTGCGTGCACGCTCGCCAGAGATACACCCCCGATCCTTACCTCGACATCGACGATCCTCTCTTCGTCAGTGTCGATACACCATCCCGATATCCCTTTGCCAGACACGCTCTCCAAAAAACCCCTTATCGGCACCTGTCAGCACTCCCTGCGGCTTCTCTGGGCATGGGTCGACGCGTCGCCCCCACGCCCAGATTGATTGGTCAAAAGGAATCGAACCTAGAGTCGGCGCAGGTATACCCGGCCAACGAACGGGTCTTCTTCCCTGAACTTTGCCATTCCCCGGCCCTCAATGCGATACGCGCACTCGAAGGCATCCGTGTCCTCGGCACTTGCCACAAACCGGTCGAGATTTATGAAACGCCGATAGTGCTCTCCGAACCGCTTGTCGAGCGGCTTGTCCTTGTCGGTTCGAAACTCGAAGAAGCAGCGATCTTCGGCGCGCAGTTGGCGGGAGAGCGTCGAAAGGACGGTCCTCTCTTCGGGTTCCGTGATCGCGTGAAAGAAAAATCTGGCGTAGATCGCCAGCGGTGCCACGGAAGCGTCCCCATCGTAGGCACGGAACCGGGAGAGAACCTGTTCGAGATGGTCGTAGACACCGACATCCACTTCCTCGAACACGATACCTTCGATGTGGCGCTCTCCAGCCAGCTTCCGGTTGCCTGTGATGGCCGTCCCAGCCACGTCCAGGCCCAGGACCCGGTGCCCGAGGCCAGCAAAGAAGAGAGAGTCCCGCCCATTCCCGCAGCCCATATCGATGAGCTGCCCGCGCTCACTCAGTTCCATGGCTACCGAGGCTGCAAAGGGCGACGGATTCGTCGTGTGCAGGTTGGCATAAAAGCGCGCCCAGTATTCCTTGATCTTCTCGTCCACATGGTCCTCTACAGGGCTTTGCCCTCTTGAATTGAACCCTTGCGACCACCGCACCAAATCCTTCGGGCAGCCGACTCGGATGTCACTTGTCGTGCGGAACGCCATCGACATAGGCGCTCTTGCGCTCCAGCATCGTCTTCTGTGAGCCAAGAATGCCGGGTGGCTGCCTATAGGCCGGCCGCGTCGGAAGGCGCCTCAACGCCGGCTGGCAATCAACCCGCTAACACGCAGATGGGCTCTCCATCTCTTGATGCGGCTCGTCCCCCGCGAACGGCAGCCGCGCAGCCAAATCGAACAAAGAGGTCACTTGGCCATACCATCTCCGCAACGCAGGAGGTGACACTCCCATACCCGCTCCACATGCGGCAGGTCCCACGTCGCGCCTACGGACGTCAGCTTGCCCTCTCGGCCCGCGGCCCCGAGCGAGACCGGCGAGAATCACCTTGCGCCAATCACGGTGCCAGAACGTCGATGCGCTCCACCAAGCACCAGCCATCGTGCTTGCGGCTGTCATCGATGGTCACACGCACGCTCCGGTCCGTCATGAACGCCATCTGGGCGGAATCGAACATGCGTAGCGCGCTCGACTTGCTCACGTGCTCGCCCGTACAACTGAATGTCACCCAGTTGTTACCCGTGTTACAGCTCAATCCCTCGCCCGACGGCGAAACGTCGAGCAACACCATGCAGCCGCCGAACTTCTCGTCGGTCGACGCCAGGGTCCGTCTGACCTTGGCGTCGAACGAGAGCGTCGTTGCGGTAACGGTCACCGGGGCCGCGAGGAGCAGTCCGACGGCCACCATGATCCAATGTCGCATGCTGAACCTCCTTTAAATCCCGACTGGTGCCAGGAATGCAGCGTCGCTAACATGCTCGCCCTAGATCGCGAGCACGGCAAACGGTACCAGTTTTCGCCCTATCCGGCAGGCTGTAGATCTGGGCGTCCAGTAGCACGGTACGGCCCGTGCGTTGCGTTCGATGACGCCAGCCCAACTCATCTCATCCCGACCTACTCCAACCGAGACGCACGATGGGGTCCCCGCCTGCCGGCCAAGGGGACATTCCGACGCATCGACCTCAACCCATCACCCTCGGCGGCGTCCGCGTTCCAGATTCCACATGCCCTTTGTCGCAAAGGTAACGGCCAAGCGCCTCGTGCCATGAAGGCAGGACACAAACCTGCTTCGACACCTTGTCGTTATCCAGAGCGCTATACCGAGGTCGTGGCGCGCGCGCGCCGTACGCCTCGCTCGCGCATGAAGTCACCGATGCGTCAAGCCCTGCCTGACGGACGATCTCGCGCGCAAACTCGCACCACGTCGCGGCGCCGCCGTTCACGGCATGATAAACCCCCGGGGTGGAACCCTCGACCAACATGCGCAGCATGACGCGGGCAACATCCCGCGTGGCGGTCGGCGACATCATCTGGTCGTCGACCACCCGGAGGGTGCCCCTTTCCCGCGCCAGCCGCAGCACCGTTTCGACGAAGTTGCCGCCTTTGCCGCTCGCCCCAGCCTCGCCGAATAGGGACGCTACCCGCAACACGACGACCTCGTCCCAGGCCCGCTTCGCCAACGTTTCCCCGAGAGCCTTGGACGCGCCGTAGACGTTGACCGGCGCCACCGGATCGTCCTCGCAAAGCGGAACCGTGCGACCGGTGTCCCCACCGAAAACGTAATCCGTGCTGACGTGCACGAGCCGGGCCCCCTTGCGTGCGCATGCGCGCGCCATCCGTTCCACCGCATGCGCGTTCACCAAGAAGGCCAATCCGGCGTTGTCCTCGACCTCGTCCGTCTTGTGGTAGCCGGTGCAATTCACCAGAACATCGAAACGGTGATCAGCTAGCCGCTCTTCGAGATCCGGCACCGTGACATCGAGACGGTCGCGTCCCAACGGCAGCAGATCGAAGGGCGTGCCCGCTTCTGCGTGCGCCTTCCGAATGTCGTATCCGAGCTGCCCGTTCGGACCGAGGAGAACCACCCTCATATCTCCACGATTCCCCCGTACATTTCCACGTCGCGGATGCGACGATGCCACCGCACGAGTTCCTTGTACCAGTCCAGGGTGATCGTCTCCGGCGTCCGGTCGACGCTCCCTGCCTGCAGCGCATGGCAGATCTCGGCAACGCCGTCGGCCGCCGTCAGCGCGGTGCCGTACCCGAGCGCCTCGATCTTGTCGAATGAGACGCGGTAGCTGCGACGATCGGGGTCGCCATACCACTCGATCTGGGTCTTGTTCGGCACGCACGACGCGACGAGTTCCGCGAGAGGACCGATCTGCCAGGTGTCTTCCTGCGAGCCAACGTTGAAGATCTCGCCGTTCACCGCCTCCGCATCGGCCTCCAGCATGAACATCTGCGCCCGCGCCGTGTCGCGCACGTGGATCATCGGCCGCCATTGGGTGCCGTCGCGCATCAGCGGCAGCTTGCCCGTCTTCCACGCTCCGTACGTCATGCCGTTGATCGCGAGATCGAACCGCATGCGTGGCGACAGCCCGAACACGGTGGCCTGGCGCAGCACCACCACGCAGAAGCCCTCCTCAGCCAAAGCGAGAGCGCCGCGTTCCGCCATTTCGTTGGCTCGGGCATAGGTCGTCAGAGGTTTGGGGGGGCTGGTCTCGTCGGCAATGACGCCGTCCTCCTGGAACCCGTAGATGCTGCAGGACGACGGCAGGATGTAGCGCTGGGCACCGGCGTCCCTGGCCAATCGGGCGGACCGCACGCGGCTCTCGTAGTTGATGGCCAGGGTCGCATCCCGGAACAACTCTCCCGAGGGATCGTTTGAGATCGCGACCAGGTCGATCACCGCGTCCACGCCCTCGAAACGTTCCGCAGGGAGTCTCCGGCTGTCCTCCACGGTGATCTCGAGGCGGGGATGCGGAGCGAGCAGGTCGCGCCCGAAGAAGAACCGGTCCACCGCACGCACCTCGTAGCCGGCCTCGAGCAACATCGGTGTCAGTACGGTACCGATGTACCCGCCAGCACCCGTCACCAATACGCGCATCAGCAGGCTCCTCGACAACGCTTGCTCATCCTCGGCAGCACGTCCAACGCTCTCGGTATCGCTATCGCTGCTCGGGCGAACGGAACTCGAACGGGGACTCGAACACCGCCAGCCGCGGTTGTACCCGGTCCTTGTCCGAAAGAACCGCGTCCGCTTCTTCGAAGGGCCAGGGGATCCCGAGTGCCGGATCGTTCCACAGAATGCCCCGATCGTGGCTCGGTGCGTAGTAGTCGCTCACCTTGTAGAGCACCTCCGTATCCACTTCCAGCGTCATGAGCCCGTGGGCGAAACCGGCCGGAACCAGCACCTGGTTGCCTTCCCGAGCGGTCAGCACCACCGTCGCATGCCGCCCGAACGTCGGCGAACCCCGACGCAGATCGACCGCGACGTCGTACACGGACCCGCGGGTCACGCGCACGAGCTTGTCCTGAGCGAACGGCGGCACCTGGACGTGCAGGCCCCGGACAGTGCCGCGTTCCGCGGACAGCGAGTGGTTGTCCTGCACGAACTCGATGTCGATGCCCGCCAGCGCGAGGCCCTTGCGGTTGTACACCTCCGAAAAGAAGCCGCGGTGGTCGCCATGCCGGACCGGGACGATCAACTTCACGGCGGGGATGTCGAGGGATTCGATCCGCATGCGGTAACCCTGCAGGCTTCGCGAATCAGGCCGACGTGGCCGACGTGGGGTCGCCGGCGGCGAGCCGCTCGAGCACATCCTCAAGCCTGCGCAACTTCTCCGCCCCATCGACTTCCGCGCGGACGTGGTCCGACAAGGTAGCGCCCCAGCCGCCGTCATCGTCCGCAAGGATCCTCGGCAATACCGAAGCGATGCGTGCGGCGTCCGGCGGCCCCGTGAACGCGTACCCGCAACGCGCGAGGAGTTCCGCACTGGCACCGGTCTCCGCGAAAGCCATCACCTTCTTGCCAAGCACCAGCGCCTCTGCGACGACCAGCGGATTCGGGTCCTCGCGAGACGTCAGCACGAACGCGTCGACACGTCGGAGGTACGCGTAAGGATTCGCAACCAGACCGGTCACATAGAAGTTCGGCAGGGCGAGCTCCTTGAAGCGCCGCAGCGTCTCGTCGTTTGCGTCCGTATCCGGCGGTGCCCACGGGCCAATCCAGAGAAAGTCATGCGCGGGCAGCCGCGTCGCCACCTCGAAAAAAGTGTCGGCCCCCTTGCGCGGCTGCGCGAGTCCGCACATGCCTATGACCTTCCGGGCACCGTTCTTCTCGAGGGATCCGCCGCCGGCATTGCCCGGGGCGGGAACGTCCTCCGCACTCTCTGCCAGGACCGCCTCGCTGTCGATGAAGATGCCGAACTCGAAGCGGTTGCGCACGGAGGTACCCGTCAACGTCTCGATGTCCTCGATGGCTTGCCGAGAGGCACCGACGAGGAGGTCCGTCCAACGCAGCACCCGCGGCGTACACACGCTCGACAGGAGACCGGGCAGGCTGTCGCGAGTCTCGTGGGTGTGCAGGGCGACCGGTACACCGGCGCGCGCGCCGGCCTCGCACCACTCGCCGGAGGCCACGGAGTTGACGTACAGCACATCCGGGTTCAGTTCGTCCAGCACGGCCATCGCCTGCTCGACGCGCTCGCCGTAGGTCAGGTCACACACTTCGTGGCTCGTATCGAGGCATCGATACGAGTCGCGCAGGCCCGCATACCGCGGGAAGTCGATCAACGGGCCTCCTCTCTTGACCAGCAGGGAGGTCTCGTGCCGTTCAGCCACCGCCACCGCGATGTCGAACCCGATCCTGGGCGCACCGGTGAGGCTCGCCTCGTGACACACAACGCAGACTCGCACGCCCTGTTCCCCCGCCCGGCTTCTAGCGCCACTCGAGGCGGTAGTTCAGGTCCCGGACCACCGCCCCGAACACCCGCTCGACGGCATGCGCCCAAGCACCATCCGGATCGCCTTCCACCGCTCCTTCGTCGCTGCGTTCGAAAACGAGATCCCCGGCCGCGTCGAACACCCTGCGCAGCACGTCCGCGCGCAGAAACATCATGGTACCCGAGAGGAACTCCACGTCCGCCGAGTCGGACGCGATCTCCATCCGTTCGAGCAGCGCATTGTACTTCTCCCGGTTGGCGTTCATCTCCGTGTACCGGCACCGCTCGGACCCGATCTGGCCGATCGTCTCGTCCTCGAGCATGGCCTGGATGTTCTCGGCGGCACACTCGGGAGATCCCATCAGCGGCACGAGGAGCTTCCGACGCCACCGCTGCACTTCGCCCTCGCCCATGTGCGGGCTCTTCTTCGTGTGGACAAGACAGAACAGCCGATAGTCCTCCATCCGCAAATTACGCAGCAACTGGAAGTGCCCGCCAATGTCTCGACCGAGGTTCTCGCTCACATAGACCCGTGCCGCCGGGAAGGCTTCGCGAATGCGCGCAAGCAGTCCCCGATCGAATGTGTCATCCACCAGGTTCACGTACAGATCATAGAGGTCCGGGGGCAGGTTGCCGAGGTAGCCGGCCAATTCATCCCAGAGTTCCGGGTAGTACACGTGCGCGAGCACGCAGAGGGGGCGTGCGGCTTCGTTCGACCCGGCCCCGAGTTCGGAGACGGACACCGCTTCGGACGTCGCATCCATCGAGTCCGTGCGCAGTGTGTGCAGCCGTGGCTCGAAGCGGCCGTGGCACATGTAATGGCGCAGGACCTCGAGCGAAGACTGGTCAGTGAGCCAACGCAGGTCCGGGTACAACCGGATGTATTCCGTCGCGTTGAAGTCCAAGGGGATCTCGCGGGGGTTCTCGCAGATTCCGCGCAGGAACGCTGCTTTCGAATCGGTGCGGGACTCGCTTCGGCACACCAGCGCCAGCTCATCGTCGTTGAGCGGCGCCAGTTCGGGATACAGAACGCGGCAGAAGCCCGCGTCGAAGGCCTCTGCGCCTTCCGAGGCAAGATCGAGCCGATGCAGAGCCTGAATCGTCGGATCGACTTCGGCCGGATCGAGCTCGATGGGCCATCGCCCCTCCACGGCTCCATGCTCCACGTAGTGCGTGAGCGGATCAATCTCCGCCGCCGGGATGTCCGGATAGGTCGTGCAGTACCAGTCCGGGTCGAACAGGATGGCTACACCGCTTCCGTTGCGACGCGCCTCGTAGTTGCGATCGGCCAGGTCGAGCCATCCCGAATGCACGTAGGTGGAGGCCGTACGGTGGACAGCAGGGCCGGCCGGGGGGGCCAGCGCAGGCAACGTCTGTCGGCCTGCACGTTTCAGGCCGTCCCGCCATGACTTCGGGAGGGGTGTCAGGCGCCAGACCAAGGCCAGCGCGTGACGGCCACCGCGCGAGATACCCCGACCGATCACCCCGGGGCCCGTCAGCAACGCGTGTTTGACGACCCGTAGCGGCTTCGTGAGGCTCCAAGAATACGAAGCATACACACCGGCAAGCTCCTCATCCCGGCGTTCGATCACTTCATGCAATGCGTCGATCTGGCCGTCCCGGTCGGCCACCGCTCCATTCAGAGACTCGATCTGGCCGTCCCGCTCCGCAACGTCTCCCCCCAGCGAGTCGATCCGCCCGTCGCGATCCTCCACCACGGCGTCGAGCGACGTGATCTGCCCGTCCTTCTTCGCCACGAGGTCGTTCAGATAGCCGACGTTCTCGTCGCGGTCCGCAACGGCACGGTTGAGCGAGTCGATCTGTCCCTCGCGATCGGCCACAACGTCGTTGAGCGCCGTCACCTCCCTCTCCAATACGCGGTTTCTCTGACCGGCGCGCATGCCCGTCGCGACGGCACGCCCGAAGACGGCTGCGGCCTCGTCGAAGGCAGAGCCCACGGCATCCAGACGGCCGGTATCCGTTTCGCGCACGTCCGCGCGCGTCCAGCGATCCACGATCTCGAAGGTCTCGGCCACCCACCGCGAGACGTCCGCACTCTTCGGCAAGCTCGCGTCGTCCCGAACGTGGTGCCGGCCGGTCGGCGGCAGATGGCTCTCGATCTCCAGCCCGGCGGTGGTGGAGCGCTTCGGCCATGCCACGCCGAACGCTTCACCCATGGCATCCGCCAACGGTTGCCAGCTGTCGAGGAGGGACTCAAAGCGCACGAATGCGCGAGGGTGAGCCCGGCAGGCCCGCTCCGCGTCCAGCACATGTCGCAGCCACAGCAGGAGGCCCACGGAGGGGTCGATCGTGTCGCGCGCCTCGAGCGACGCCGCTACCTCAAGCGGATTCCGAATGGGCACCGCAATCCGGGCATCCACCCCGCAGTCCGCGAGCGCATCGATCCAGAAATCCAGCAGTCGGCAGACGCGTGGATCCTTGACCACGAACAGGGGGCTATCCCCGAACTCGCTCTCGATGACGGCGCGGGCGCGGCTGCGAAACCCTTCCGCCACCGGCGAGGCGTGCCAGTCGGGATTGAATGGCTCCCAGTCGTCCCAGGTCGAGCCGGCGGAGGCCAGCACGGCCTCGTTGAGCGCCACGACTTCCGTCGACTCCCAGTAGCCCTCCGCGTTGTACGCGTCGGCTTCCATGAGCGTCGCCGGAAGATCGCACCCGAGCCCGTTCAGCATCCGCGTCAACGCGGAAGTGCCGCTCCGGTGCATACCGGCGACCAGGATGGCTATTCTGTCCAAGAACCCCTCGCGCGGCCGTCGGCGTTCCTCACGGCTGTGCGTCCTCGAGACGGAAGTGCGCGGTCACGTAGTCGACGAGGGTCGCGACACAACGTTCCACGCTGTTCGCGACGGTGTCGATCGTCAGCGCGGGGCTCTCGGGCGGCTCATACGCGTCGTCTACCGCCGTGAAATTGCTGAGCTCCCCGGCCCGCGCCTTGCGATACAGGCCCTTCGGGTCGCGCCGCTCGCAAGTGGCGAGATCGGCTTGCACAAAGACCTCGTGGAACCGCTCCCCCGCCGCTTCCCGGGCAGTGGCTCGATCCGCCCGGTAGGGCGAGATGAATGCCGCGACGCACACGAACCCGGCGTCGGCAAACAGCGCGGCGACCTCGCCAGCCCGGCGAATGTTCTCCCGACGGTCCTCGCGGGAGAATCCCAGGTCCGTGCTGAGTCTGCGGCGTACGTTGTCGCCGTCGAGTACATAGACCTGAAATCCTTGCCGAAACAGGCGCTCCTCGAGCCCCAGCGCCAGAGTGGATTTCCCTGCCCCCGAGAGACCCGTGAACCAGAGCACGCCGCCGCGATGGGCGTTGCGCGACTCACGATCGCAGCGGGCGATCCGGTGCTCTACTCGAGTGATTTCCCGGGTTGGTTCCATGAAACGGAGGGCACGAAGCAAGGCCGCGCATCTTGCGGTTCGGGGACAGGGTTGTCAATCGACGGACGGCGATCGCAGGGCGCTCCCCGCCTGCGGATGACCGTCACACCGGTTCGCGAGTCACCCCTGGGGCGCGCACCGCGGGATCAACTGGGCCGCAACTCCGCGTCCAGATCGTGATCGTCACAGAAGTAGAAGAACGCGTCGCGCAGTTCGGCGATGCGCACGTCGGGCGGCAGCTCCACCTCCATGACGAGCGAGAAGATCGGTGTGCCCGTGTGGGCCGCGCGCTCGCTCACGGTGTCGAGGTTGTAGATGTTGATGTCGCGCGACGAAAAGAAGCTCGCCACCTTGTGGACGATGCCCGGATGGTCCATCGCGGTGACGCTCACGGTGTAGGGCACCCGACCTTCCACATCGGCGCGTTCGCCGGTTCGACGAAAGAGCCACGCGAGATCCAGTTCCGTGGCGAGCCGGTCGAGCTTGGTCTCGAAGCGCTGCAGGGCGAGATCACCCCCGGCGACGCTCATCAGCACCGCGAACTCGCCGCCGAGGACGGTCATGCGGCTGTCTTCGATGGAGAGGTTGAGATCCGCCGCGAGCTTCGCGAGATCGTTCACGAGCCCCGGCCGGTCGTGACCGATGACGGAGATCACCACCCGGCTCACGGCCCGGCTCCTTCGGAAAAGTAGTCGCGAACGTAGGCCGGCAAATCCGGCACGGCCACCCGGGTCTGTTCCATCGTGTCGCGGTCCCGGACGGTGACGGTGTCGTCGCCCTCCAGCGTCTGGAAGTCCACCGTCAGGCACAGCGGGGTACCGACCTCGTCGTGGCGGCGATAGCCCTTGCCGATGTTGCCCGTGTCCTCGTAGAGGACGCGGCCGAAGCCGAGCGACTGCAGGTCCCGCTTGATGGCGCGGGCCTTGTCGACGATACCCTCGTGATTGCGCTTGAGCGGCAGCACGGCGACTTTCACCGGCGCCAGGTGAGGCTTGAGGCCCAGGACGGTGCGTATGGAGCCGTTGTCGAGTTCCTCCACCCGGTAGGCTTCGTTCAGCACGGCGAGCACACCCCGGTCGACGCCCGCCGAAGGCTCGATGACGTACGGTACCTGCCACTCGCCCGAGGCGAGGTCGCGAATGGCGAGCCGGGCGTTCGAGTCCGGGTTGGCGAGCACCTGCGCATCGATCGTCAGCCCAGCCTGGTCCTTGCTATGCGAGCCGAGGTCGAAGTCCGTGCGATTGGCGATGCCCTCGAGTTCCTCCAGCCCGTGGGGGAAGCGGTACATCAGGTCGAGCGTTGCCTTCGAATAATGCGCCAGCTCGTCCGGCGGAACCCGATAGAGCTCGAGTCGACTCTCCTCGACCCCCTGGCGATGCCACCAGTCAAGGCGTTCCTGCACCCACGTCTCGTGCCAGGCCTCGTCCGTGCCCGGCGCGACGAAGAACTCGAGCTCCATCTGCTCGAACTCGCGCACGCGGAAGATGAAGTTGCGCGGCGTGATTTCGTTGCGGAAAGCCTTGCCAATCTGTGCGATGCCGAAGGGCAGGCGGCGCGACGTGCTGTCGAGCACGTGCTTGAAGTTCGTGAAGATCGACTGCGCGGTTTCGGGGCGCAGGTACGCGGTCGAGCCCGAGTCCTCGACCGGGCCCATCTGCGTGCGGAACATGAGGTTGAAGGGCCGGGGATCCGTCAGGTCGTCCGAACCGCACTTCGGGCAGCGCGGTTTCCCCCGGTGGCCGGCCAGGTGGTCGGCGCGCCAACGGGACCGGCATCGTCGGCAGTCCACCAGCGGGTCGGTGAAGGTCGCCTCGTGGCCGGAATACTGGAGCACCTTGCGGTTGGTCAGGATGGCCGAGTCGAGGCCTTCCACGTCGTCGCGCTCGTAGACCATGGCGCGCCACCACGCGGCCTTCAGGTTGTTCTTGAGCTCCACACCGAGCGGGCCGTAGTCGTACACGCCCTGCAGGCCGCCATAGAGGTCGCTCGCCTGGAAGACGAATCCCCGCCGCTTGCACAGGGCGACGAGTTCCTCCATGGATCGTGCGGGCACGGCGGTCTCCGGAGCGTGCGTAGGCGGGGACGATGAAGCGGCGCGACTATACAGCAACGGACCGTACTCGGCATGGCCCCGACCCGTCCGAACGGCGCCCGGGCGGGCCGGTCACGCGACTTCCGCCAAGGCGTTTTCCGGGGCACTATTGTGGTTGCGGCGCCGAGCGGACGCCGCATCGTTCGGGAACGCTTGACGAAACCTGCCAGAAGGAGCGCAGACATGACAGGCAGCACATGGTGGACACGAATCGCTTGCCTTGGCGGGATCGCTGCGTTGGCGCTCCTGCTCATCGGTGCACTCGGCACGCGCGCCGGGGTCTGGACGTACACGTCCGGGTTCCTCGTGGCCGCCGCCGGCATCGCCGTCGCGGCGCTGGCTGCCGCCTGGGGCATCGGGGCGCTCGTGGTCGCGCTGCACAGGTCGCTGCGAGCAGAACTGTCGGCGCTGGCCTTGGGGCTGGTCGCCAGCGCGCTCGTATTGGGCGCGTTCGCGCTGCAGTTCGCCAGGATGCAGTCCGTACCGCCCATCTACCAGGTGACGACGGACACGAACGACCCGCCGATGTTCGACGCGCTCGCGACGATGCGGCCGGCAGACGCCAATCCGCACGCGTACGACGCCGAGCAGCCCGTCGGGGACGGAACCCTCGCCAGCGTGCAGCAGGCCGCCTGGCCCGAGCTGACGAGTCTGCGGTCGCCGCTCGATCCGGACGCCGCCCTCGACCGCGCCGTCGAGACCGCCGAGGGCATGGGCCTGGCGGTGGTCAACGTCGACCGCGCCAACGGTCTCGTGGAGGCGACGGCCACCACCTTCTGGTTCGGTTTCACGGACGATGTCGTCGTGCGGGTCCGTGGCGACGCGGACGGTTCGGTGATCGACGCGCGCTCCGTGTCCCGCGTTGGCATCAGTGACGTCGGCGCGAACGCGCGACGCCTGCTGCGTTTCCTGGAGACGTTCGCCGAGGGTTGAGAGACGCCGGGCGAAGAGCACCACCGCAACCCGATGCACGGTGGCGCGTCAGAAGCGCAGTAGCCGGGCGTCCAGCGTCGCCAGGTCGACGACGCCCACGGCATTGAGTCCCTGCATGTGTCCCGCGCATTCGCCGGGGTTGAAGATCAGGTGATACTCGCGCTGCTCGACGCGCGTGAGGTGCGTGTGCCCGTGTAGAGCGAGTTGATGGTCCGGCCCCAATACCCCGTCGAACTCGAGGGGATCGTGCACCACCACGATGCGGCGCCCGAACCAGGTCACTTCGAGTGGTGGGTCCTGAAAGCGAAAGCCCAGCCTTGCGGCGGCCGCATCGAGGGAGTCGCGTTCCTGGTCGTTGTTGCCGAACACTCCGTAAAGCGGCACGTCGAGCGCACCGAACACGTCAAGCGTCTTGGCCTGCGTGATGTCGCCGGTGTGTACCACCGCGTCCACGGCGGCCTCGTTGAACAGTTCGACGATGCGCCGGCAGTTCTTGAGGTTGTTGTGGGTATCGCTGACGACGCCGATACGCATGAGGGGTCAGTCCGTTCGCCCCGGCCGGGCGACGTGGGCACGCCCGCGGGCGGCGGATCTAGCCCGCATTTCTCACCAAGCCGCTTGTCGGCGTCAAAAAGCTCTTGGGTTTCACGAAGTTGACCGCGATGTCGATGATCGTGCCGATTGCGGACTGCGCTGGCCGCCCCCTCGCGGGTCTTTTGGCCCCGTGTACACACGGGCCCGTGCTCGCGCACGTGCTCCCTCAACCGTAGTCCCCGCTATGCTTTCGGTCGGCGAGCGCGACGCAAGCGTCGTGCGCACAGAGCCAAAATCCTCCGCGATCATCACGGCCCCTGGTGAGAAACGCGGGCTAGTGTCGGATACAGGCTGGGCGACAAGCGGCGCCAGCGGCGACGGTTGACGGGCGCTAAGGCCGCGCCGAGTCGCGAAGCGACTCGAACGCGCCAGCTTCGCTGCCGCGCGCGCTCAGGCCGCGGGCGCTTCGAGAACGTGAATCCCGCAGGCGCTGCCGAGACCGATCACGTGCGTCAGACCGATGCGTGCGTTCTCGACCTGACGGTCGCCGGCTTCGCCGCGCAGGTGCGTCGACACCTCGTAGATGTTGGCGATACCCGTCGCGCCGAGCGGATGGCCCTTGGAGAGCAGGCCGCCCGAAACGTTGACGGGGATGCGGCCGCCGAGGGCCACTTCACCGTCGTCGATCATGCGTCCGGCTTCGCCGTCACCACAGATGCCGAGGTTCTCGTAGTGCAGGATCTCCGCTGTGGCGAAGCAGTCGTGCAGTTCGATCAGGTCGATGTCGTCCGGCCCGAGCCCCGCCATCTCGTAGGCAGCGGCGGCCGCCTTGCGCGTGCAGGTATTGACGTCCGGCATGACGAGGTCACGCTCCTGCCACGGATCCGAGGTCAGCACGGAGGCGCGGACCTTCACGGCGCGGCTCATGAGACCGAGTTCCCGCGCCTTCCGCTCGCTCGCGATGACCGCGGCGGCGGAGCCGTCCACGTTCACGGAGCACATCAGCTTGGTGTTGGGATAGGAGATCATCTCCGAGTTCATCACCGTCTCAAGAGGCGTCTCGATGCGGTACATCGCCTTCGGGTTCATCGTGGAGTGATGATGGTTCTTCACCGACACCTTGGCGAACTGCTCGAACGTGGTGCCGTACTTGCTCGCATGCTCCATGCCGGCTTCCGCGAAGACCGCGGGCATGGTGCCGGAGCCCATCAGGCCCTCCTTCGGGATGCCCGCGCCGCCGCCGGCGCCGCCGAGCAGGCCCCTGCCCATCTGCTCCACGCCGACCGCGAGGACGAGGTCATAGAGCCCCGCCTTCACCGACGTCCACGCCTCCCGGAACGCCGTGGCGCCGGTGGCGCACGCGTTCGCGCAGTTGACGACGGGGATGCCGGTCTGGCCGATCTGCTGCAGGATGCGCTGGCCGACCATGCCGCTCGCCTGCCCCAGGTTGCCGCAGTACAGGGCCTCCATGTCGTGGATGGTGAGGCCGCAGTCGTCGAGCGCCATGAGCGCCGCTTCCGAGCCGATTTGCGGAACGGACCTCTCGGGGAAACGTCCGAACTTGATCATGTCTACGCCGACTACGTACGCGTCAGTCATTGAACACACTCCTTCAGGTGGCGCTGGCCACGTGCTTTTTGGTTGAAACTACCTGGGTTGAAAGAAGTACGACAGGTAGGAATTGCCGTCCCTGTCCTTGCGGCCGAGGGCGTCGTCGTAGACGACCTCGATGGGCATCCCGAACGCGATCTTCTCGGGTTCCGGGTCGATGTTGATCAGGTTGCCCTTGATCGTTCCGCCGCCCTCGAGGTCCACGATGGCGGAGATGTAGGGGACTTCGATGCCCGGAAAGGACCGGTGCACGATGCAATAGGAATACAGCGATCCGCTATTGGACAACGTGAAGGTGGACATCGACTCGCGGGCGCCGCATTTCGAGCACACGGTGCGCTCGTCGAGATACACGGCCTCGCAGGAACCGCACCTGTAACCCTCCAGGTACGGGTCGCCGTCCTCCGGAATCTTCAGAAAGTCCGCGGCGGGTAGTGGTCGATCGGCCATCGAAACCCTTTTCCTTGCAGTGATCGGAGGGTGAGCATACACCGCTGGCGTCAGTGCATGAACCCCCTCTCGCGCAGCAGCGCCAGCACGCGCTCGGCGCACTCGTCGACGGAGGCTGCGTCCGTGTCCATGACCAGGTCGGGCAGGGCCGGTTCCTCGAACTCCGAACTGACGCCGGGAAAACTCGGAATCTCCCCGCGCTCAGCGGCCTCGTAGAAGCCTTCGTCGTCACGGTCCTTCAGGACTTCGAGGGGAGCGGTCAGAAGCACTTCGAGGAACCGCTCGCCGCCGATGGTGTCGCGGACCCTCTCGCGCACGGCCTCGTGCGGCACCACGAATGCCGTCAGGCAGATGAGCCCCGCCTCGTTGACGAGGCGTGCCGTCTCGGCGGCGCGGCGCAGGTTTTCCGAGCGGTCGGCGGCGGAGAAGCCGAGGTCACGGCTCATGCCGAGGCGGAAGTTCTGTCCGTCGAGCACGGTCGCCAGCCGCCCGAGGTCGAAGAGCTTGCGTTCCACGGCGCGGGCGATAGCGGTCTTGCCGCTCTTCGACACACCCGTGAACAGCACCGTCACCGGCGACTGCCCGAGGCGCAGCGTCCTCTCTTCGGCAGTCACTCCCGATCTCGAGGCGACGAACTCGCCGTGCGGCGACTCGTCCCAGTGTGCCCCACCCACGGCGCCGCCCAGGCTCGCGATCATGCCGGCCCCGACCGTCACGTTGGATATCCGGTCGATCACGATGAACGCGCCCATGCCGGGGTTGTCCTCATAGGCGTCATGGACGATCGGCTGCGCGAGCACGAAGCGTACCCGGCCGATCTCGTTCAGGCCGAGTTCCGGCGCGGGGCTCTGCTCCAGCGTGTTGACATCCACCCGGTGCTGCAGCGTCTGCACGCGGCCGAACACCTGGCGCGCGCCGTGCTTCACGATGTACTGGCGGCCCGGGACCATCGCCTGCTCGGCAAGCCAGACGAGCGTCGCGTCGAACGTGTCCGATATCTGCGGCAGCCGGTCCGTGCCGGACAGCACGTCGCCCCGGCCGACATCGATGTCGTCGTCGAGCGTCAGGGTGACTGCCATGGGCGCGAATGCTTCCTCGAGGTCGCCGTCCATCGTGACGATGCGGCCGACGGTCGAGGCGAGCCCCGACGGCAGCACCCGCAGCCGGTCCCCGGGCCGCACCACGCCGCTCGCCACCGTGCCGCTGTAGCCCCGAAACCCCGCGTCCGGCCGGTTCACGCGCTGCACGGGCAGGCGGAAGCTCCGAAACCCGTGGTCCGTGGCGACATGGACGTTCTCGAGCAGGTGCATCAGCGAGGCGCCCTGGTACCAGGGCATGTTCTCGGACTGCTCGACGACATTGTCGCCAAGCTTTGCGGAGATCGGCACGAAGGTCAGGTCGTCCACCGCGAGCCGCGAGACGAAAGCGTCGTAGTCCTGGCAGATGGCGTCGAAGACGGCCTCGTCGTAGTCCACCGCGTCCATCTTGTTGACGGCCACGATGAGATGCCGGATGCCGACCAGGCGGACGAGAAACGTGTGGCGCCGCGTCTGCGTCAGCACGCCATGCCTGGCATCGATCAGGATCACGGCCACGTCGCACGTGGATGCGCCCGTGACCATGTTACGGGTGTACTGCTCGTGGCCGGGCGTGTCGGCGATGATGAACTTGCGCCGGTCGGTGGAAAAGTACCGGTAGGCAACGTCGATGGTGATGCCCTGTTCGCGTTCCGCCTGCAGGCCGTCCACGAGGAGGGCCAGATCCACCTCCGCTTCCGCGCCACCGGCGGACCGGCTCTCGCGCTTGAGCGCCGCGAGCTGGTCCTCGTAGATGAGTCGCGAGTCGTGCAGCAGGCGACCGATCAACGTGCTCTTGCCGTCGTCGACGGACCCGCAGGTCAGAAAGCGCAGAATCTCTTTCTTCTCGTGGCGGGCGAGGTAGGCGAGGACGTCGTCGCCGATGGCGTCGTTCGGGGCGCGCATCAGAAGGCTCCCTGGCCGCCCGGGCCCCGTAGGGGCGATCCTTGTGGTCGCCCGTCTCGGGGGCGCGCATGAACGTGGAGCGGGACGGGACAAGCCCGTCCCCTACAGCGCCCGCTCGTCGCATCAAAACGCCTCGTGGCCGCGCGAGCCTTGCGGGTGATTCGGCACGGACTCGCAGGGGTGACCCTGGTAGTCGCCTGCGCCTGCCGGGCGAGTGATTCGGCACGGGCCTCGTAGGGGCGACCGTTGTGGTCGCCCGTGTCGGAATCGTGCATGGGTTCGGGACGGGACGGGACAAGCCCGTCCCCTTTTGTGGAAGACGCGCCAAGGGAACGAAGTGACCGCCGGTGCAGCTTCCATGAAAGGACGGCGTGGCTGGGCCGGAGGCGCGCCGGTGCGTAGCGAGCTTGCGAGCGAGTGCCGGACCGGCTCTGGGGCGCTACAAGGGGCGACCCTTGTGGTCGCCCGCGCTGGGCCCGTGCATGAATTCGAGACGGGACGGGACAAGCCCGTCCCCTACAACGCCCGCGCTGGGACCGTACACGCATTCCTGGGACCGTGCACGAATTCGATACGGGCCGCCGGATTTCTGATGGGACAAGCACAGCTTGTCCCACTAGAACGCCCCGTGGCCGCGCAAGCGCGCCCCCGGCCCAGCCCCGCCCTACTTCTAGTGGGACAAGCTGCGCTTGTCCCACTAGAAGTAGCCTTCGCGCTTTTTTTGCTCCATGGAGCCGGCCGCGTCGAAGTCGATGAGCCGTCCCTGCCGCTCCGAGTACTTCGTGCGCAACATCTCTTCGATGACCTCGGGCAGCGTGGTCGCCGTCGATTCGATGGCGCCCGACAGGGGATAGCAGCCGAGGGTGCGGAACCGGATCATGCGCGTCTCCGGACGCTCCCCGGGTTCGAGCGGCATACGGTCGTCGTCCACCATGATGAGCGTGCCGTCGCGTTGCACCACGGGACGCGGCGCCGCGAAGTACAGGGGGACGATCTCGATACCCTCGGAAAGGACGTACTGCCAGATGTCGAGTTCCGTCCAATTCGACAGGGGAAAGACGCGCACCTCCTCACCCCGGTTGATATTGCCGTTGTAGAGGTTCCACAGTTCCGGCCGCTGGCTCCGCGGATCCCAGCGATGATTGCTGTCGCGCACCGAGTACACCCGCTCCTTGGCGCGCGAGCGCTCCTCGTCGCGGCGCGCGCCGCCGAACGCCGCGTCGAAGCCGTGCTTGTCCAGGGCTTCGAGCAGCGCGTGCGTCTTCATGATGTCGGTGTACTTGCGGCTGCCGTATGTGAACGGCGTGACGCCGCTGCGCACCCCCTCCTCGTTCGTGTGCACGATGAGGTCGAGGTCGAGTTCCCGCGCCATGCGGTCGCGGAAGGCGATCATGTCGCGGAACTTCCACGTGGTGTCGACGTGCATCAGGGGGAATGGGAGGCGGCCCGGAAAGAACGCCTTGCGCGCGAGGTGCAGCAGTACCGAAGAGTCCTTGCCGATCGAGTAGAGCATCACGGGATGCTCGAACTCGGCCACGACCTCGCGGAGGATGTGGATGCTCTCCGCCTCGAGTTGCTTGATGTGCGTCAGCCCGGCCATGCGCCCATTTTAATGCCTGACAGAGAGGAGAAGTAGGGCCCCGTTAACTGTCCTGGTTATAACAATAGCCCTTCGGGTCACCAGCGCCGGCACAGGCGGCCACGCCTTCCCCGGCTCTCAACCGCCTGTGTCCAGCGCCTCTCGAAGCAGCGCGTTCACCTGTTTCGGATCCGCCTTGCCGGCGGTCTCGCGCATCACCCGACCGACGAAGAAGCCGAGCACCCTGGACTTGCCGGCGCGGAACTGCTCGACCTGCTCCGGGTGTTCCGCGACCACCTGCGCCACGATCCGGGCCAGTTCGTCCACATCGCTGATCTGGCGCAAGCCGCGCGCATCGATGATCGCGTCGACCTCTCCACCTTCGCTCCACAGCAGGTCGAACACCGCGCCCGCGATCTTGCCCGAGATGACGCCTTCCTCGATCCGTGCGATGAGCCGTCCGAGTTGCTCGGGCGGAACACGGCATCGGGCCATCTCGAGCCCGGACCGGTTCAGCGCGGCGCTGACGCGATCCATGATCCAGTTCGCGGCGTGCTTGGCGCCGCACCCGGTCGCGACGGTCGCCTCGAAGTAGGCGGCAACGTCCGGATCGGCGGTCAGGAAGCGGGCGTCGCCGTTCGACAGGCCGAACTCGCGTCCGTAGCGACGGCGTTTGGCGCGTGGCAACTCCGGCACATGCGCGCGCGCCTCGGCCACCATTTCGGGCGTGATCCGCACCGGCAGCAGATCCGGGTCGGGGAAGTAGCGGTAGTCGTCCGACAGTTCCTTGCTGCGCATCGGGCGCGTCTCGTCGCGCTCCGGATCGTACAGACGCGTTTCGCGCACCACGGCGCCGCCCGCCTCGAGCACCTCGATCTGACGGCCGATCTCATGGCGCACCGCCTGTTCGACAAAGCGGAACGAGTTCAGGTTCTTGATCTCGGTGCGCTCGCCCAACTGCGCCTCTCCGCGGGGGCGCACCGACACGTTGGCATCGCAGCGCATCGAGCCTTCGTTGAGGTTGCCGTCCGAGATGCCGAGGTAGCGCACCAGCGCGTGCATCTCGCGGAACAACACCGCAGCCTCGGCCGGCGCGCGCAGGTCCGGTTCGGACACCACCTCGAGGAGCGGCGTTCCCGCGCGGTTGAGGTCGACGCCGGTCATCCCGGCGTAGTCCTCGTGCAGCGACTTGCCGGCATCCTCCTCGAGGTGCGCCCGACGGATGCGGATGCGTTTCGGCACCCCGTCGACGTCGATCTCGACGACTCCGGCGCCGACGATCGGCTGGTCGAACTGGCTGATCTGGTAGCCCTTGGGCAGGTCCGGATAGAAGTAGTTCTTGCGGTCGAAACGGCAGGTCTCGGCGATCTCGGCATCGATCGCGACGCCGAAGGTCAGCGCCATGCGCACCGCCTCCCGGTTCAGTACCGGCAGCACGCCCGGCATGCCGAGGTCCACCGCGCAGGCCTGGGTGTTCGGCGGGGCGCCGAACGTCGTATCGGCGCCGGAGAAGATCTTCGAGCGGGTGGCGAGCTGCACGTGAATCTCCAGCCCGATCACGCTCTCCCAGTCCATCAGTGGCGTCCCTCCGGGTTGCGCCGGTGCCAGTCGGTGTGCGACTGGAACTGGCTGGCGAGCATGAGCAGCCGACCTTCCTCGAAGTGCGGCGCGATCAACTGCATCCCTGCCGGGAGACCGTCGAGGAGACCGCATGGCAGGGACAGGGCGGGCAGTCCGGCCAGGCTTGCGGGGATGGTGAAGACATCCTGTCGGTACATTTCCACCGGATCGCTCACCGAGCCGAGTTCGAAGGCGGCGCCCGGCGTCACCGGCGCCAGGATCGCATCGACGTCGCCGAAGGCCGCGAGGAAATCCTCCTGGATGAGACGGCGCACGCGCTGCGCCTTCAGATAGTAGGCATCGAAGTAGCCCACCGACAGCGTGTAGGTTCCGGTGAGGATACGACGCTTGACCTCGGCGCCGAAGCCCGCGGTACGCGACCGTCGGTAGAGGTCGTCGAGATCCGTCGGGTTCTCGGCCCGCAAGCCGAAGCGTACGCCGTCATAACGCGACAGGTTCGCCGAGGCTTCCGCGCCGGCGATGACGTAGTAGGCCGGCACCGCGGCCCGGGTGTGCGGCAGGGAGATGGACTTCAGCACGTGTCCCGCGGCCTCGATCTCGCGTGCCGCTTCGAGCAGGCACGCGGCCATGGGACCGTCCAGATCCCCCCAGTACTCGGTGGGCATGCCGATGGTCATCGGACGTTCGGGCGGCCGCGCCGTCGGCGGCCGGTCCGCACTCGTGGAATCCAGCGGATCGTTCCCCTCCATGGCGCGCAGCACGAGTTCCACATCCGCTACGGACCGGCCGAACGCTCCGCCCTGATCCAGGCTCGACGCGAAGGCGACCATGCCGTAGCGCGAAACCCGGCCGTATGTCGGCTTCAGCCCCGTGACTCCGCAGAACGCCGCCGGCTGCCGGATCGAACCTCCGGTGTCCGTCCCGGTCGCACACGGCACCAGTCCCGCGCTCACGGCCGCCGCCGACCCTCCCGAAGAACCGCCGGGCGCGCGGCTGCGGTCCCAGGGATTGCGCACGGGACCGAACCAGCTCGTCTCGCTCGAGGAGCCCATCGCGAACTCGTCCATGTTGGTCTTGCCGAGACAGACCGTCCCCGCGGCCGCGAGCCGTGTGACGACCGTCGCGTCGTAGGGCGGCACGAAGCCGGCGAGCATCCGCGACGCGCAGGTGGTCGCCACGCCCGTGGTGCAGAAGATGTCCTTGTGCGCAAGCGGAATGCCGGTCAGTGGCCCGCCCTCGCCGCGGGCGATCCGTCGGTCCGCAGCATCCGCGGCTGCAAGAGCCTGCTCTTCGGTGACCGTTATGAAGCAGTTGAGTTCGTCGTCGGTCGCGGCGATGCGCCCGAGATACCAGGCCGCGAGCTCGCGCGCGCTGTAGTCCTTCCGGGCGAGCCCACGCCCGAGATCCGCTACCGAAGCGAAAGGCTCCATGTCCGCGGAACTACTCGACGACCCTGGGCACGAGGTAGAACCCGTCGCGCGTGGCCGGCGCCACCGCCTGGAAGCGCTCCCTGTCCACCGTCTCGGTGACCCGGTCCTCGCGCAGTCGCTGATCCATGTCGAGCGGGTGCGACAGCGGCGCCACGCCGTCGGTGTCGACGGCCTGCATCTCGTCGATCATCGCCACGATGCGGCCGAGGTCGTCGAGCACGAGGGCCTCTTCCTCCGAAGTCAGGCGGAGCTGGCTGAGGCGGGTGAGCTTGTCGAGGGTCTGTCGATCCATGTTCGGGGCCGGCCAGTGAATCGGAAATTGTCGATCCCCCACGCCCATTTGTCGAGCGAACGGCACTCGCACGTTGGCGCGGCGGCGATCACATCGCCCACATCTGCAACGCGTCGTGCCTGTGCACCGACCATGACGGCGCGGACCACGGACACACCGTCTTCGTACCCGGCCGGCCCCTCGCCAGGGCCCCTGCGACCCCGACATTAGCTTGCCGGGCCATGCCGCCATTGCTAGAGTCCCCCTTTTGCGCGCGCGTGGTCCCCAGGAGTCGCCTTCGCCATCATGCTCAAGAACTTGCGAGGGCTATTTTCGAGGGACCTGTCGATCGATCTCGGGACCGCGAATACGCTGATTTTCGTGCGAGACGAGGGCATCGTCCTCAACGAGCCGTCGGTGGTGGCGATCCGCACGAACGAGAACCGCTCAAGCATCGCAGCGGTCGGCCACTCCGCAAAACGCATGCTCGGGCGCACCCCCGGCAGCATCACCGCCATCCGACCCTTGCGCGACGGAGTCATCGCGGACTTCCTCGTCACCGAGAAGATGCTGCAGTACTTCATCAAGAAGGTGCATGAGCATTCGTGGATCCGGCCGAGCCCCCGGGTCCTCGTATGCATACCGTGCAAGGCCACCGAGGTCGAACGTCGCGCCATCCGGGAATCGGCCCTCTCCGCGGGCGCGCGGGACGTCCGCCTGATCGAGGAGCCCATGGCCGCCGCCATCGGCGCCGGATTGCCGGTACACGAGGCAGTCGGAACCATGGTGGTCGACATCGGCGGCGGCACGACCGAGATCGCGGTCATCTCGCTCAACAGCGTGGTCTATAGCGACACGGTGCGCGTAGGGGGTGACCGGCTCGACGATGCGATCGTTTCCTACGTACGCCGCAACCACGGCAGCGTGATCGGCGAAGCCACGGCGGAGCGCATCAAGAAGGAAATCGGCGGGGCGTGCCCGCAAAAGGAGGTGCTGGAAATCGACGTGCGGGGACGCAATCTCACGGAAGGCGTGCCGAGGAGCGTCACCCTGAACAGCGAGGGCATCCTCGAAGCGCTGCGCGAACCGCTGGCGATGATCCTGCAACACGTGCGCAACGCTCTCGAACAGACTCCGCCGGAGCTCGCGAGCGATATCGCCGAGACCGGCATCGTCCTGACCGGCGGCGGAGCGTTGCTGCGCGACATGGACGTCCTGGTGTCCCAGGAGACCGGGCTGCCGGTGATCGTCGCCGAAGACCCCCTCACGTGCGTCGCACGCGGCGGCGGCCGGGCGCTCGAGCTGATGGACGAGTGGCAGAACGAACTGCTCTTTGGATGAGTCCACCGCCGGGCTCCAACCGTAATCTCGAAGACCTGCCGAATCCGCGCCGCGCCGGCCGGCGTGGATTCTCGAACGATCTGTCCCCACGCGAGACGCCCAAGGCGCTTTTCAGGAGCGACGCCGCCGCGCCCTACACCACGCTCACCCTGGCGATCGCCTCGGTGCTCCTCATTGCCATCGAGGCGAACACCCGCTTTCTCGATCCGGTTCGCTCCGCCCTCGCGATATTGGGGACCCCGGTGTACTACGTAGCCGAGGCGCCCTACTTCGCGTCCCAACGGATCGGCGAACAAGTGGCTTCGGGCGAGGAGATCGAGCGGCTCAATCGCCGCGTCCTCGAACTGTCCCTGGTCGCGCAGCAGGCGGTCGCCACGCGCGCAGAGAACAACCGTTTGCGCGAGCTGCTCGGCAGCCGGCCGAGGGTGTCCGGCGAAGTCCTGGTCACCGAGCTCATCGGCGTGGTTCCGGACCCGCAGAGGCACCGCGTCCGGATCGACAAGGGCACCGGCGACGGCGTTGCCGTCGGCGACGCCATCGTGGATTCGCTGGGTCTCTTCGGGCAGGTCGTGGAAGTGTCCCGCTGGACCAGCGTCGTCCTGCTCATCACCGACTCCACCCATGCCACACCGGTGGAGGTCAGCCGCAACAACCTGCGGTCGATCGCCGCCGGACTCGGCCGTTACGACCTCATGGAACTCGAAGCCGTGCCCCTGTCCGCCGACGTCCGCCGAGGCGATCTGCTGGTCAGCTCCGGACTGGGCGGCCGGTTCCCGCACGGATATCCGGTCGGCCAGGTGGCGCAGGTCGCGAAGCGTCCCACGGAACGCTTCGCGACCGTCACCGTCCGACCGAGCGCCGCTCTCAACCGGAGCAGGCACGTACTGGTGGTGTTCCACGACGCCACCCGGGATGTCGAGTGAACCCGCGACAGGGCGGCTGGTTCATGGCGCTGACGTTCATGGTCGCCGCGACGCTGTCCGTAACGCATCTGCCGGCGTGGGCGCCCGCCTGGACAGGATGGCTACGGCCGGAGTGGGTGACCCTCGTCCTGTTCTTCTGGATCCTCGAGACACCGCACCGCGTGGGCCTGGTCCTGGTCTGGTCATTCGGGTTTCTGCTCGATGTCCTGCTCTCGGAACCGCTGGGACTGAACGGGCTCCTGCTGACGTCGATTGCCTTGCTCGGCAGGTCCGTCTACGAGCGGCTGCGCATGATCAACGTTCTGCAGCAGTCGGCCGTCCTGTTCGCCCTCGTGGTGGCCCTGGAAGTGGGCAAGGGCATCGCGGTGCTGCTCGCCAATGGCGAGCCGCTGTCCCTGGCCGTCCTCGCCCCCGCGGCCGTCACGACGTTCCTCTGGCCCTTCATCATGGGCCCGCTGCAATGGGCCGCATGGCGCGCGGGTACCGGGTGATCGTCCTTGCCTCCGCCTCGCCCCGCCGCGCAGACGCCCTGGCCCGAATCGGCGCCCGCTTCACCGTGCGGCCGGTCGACATCGACGAGTCCGTCGAGGAGCGGGAAACCGCTCCCACCTATGTGCTCAGGCTCGCACGCGAAAAGGCTGCGGCCGGAGCGCGGCCAGGCGCCATCGTGCTCGGCGCCGACACGACGGTCGCGCTCGACGGACGTATCCTGGGCAAGCCCGCGGACGCGGCGGAGGGCATCGCCATGCTGCTCGATCTGTCCGGCCGCTCGCACAGGGTCTTCACCGGCATCGCCATGCGCTCCTCCGACCGGGAGGCCTGTCGCCTGGCCTCGGCGGTCGTCACGTTGCGTCCCGTGGACCGGGCGGAAGCCACCGCGTACTGGCACACCAGCGAACCGTCCGACAAGGCCGGCGGTTACGGCATCCAGGACATTGGCGGCGTGTTCGTCAGTCGTATCGAGGGCAGCCACGGCGCCGTGGTCGGCCTCCCGTTGTGCGAGACCTACGAGTTGCTGAGATCCTTCGGCGTCGACTGCTGGGAAACCCCGACGGGGCACTGACGTGCAGCACGGCAAGTCCACGAGACCCATGGCCACCGAGTTGTTGATCGACATCGGCGGGCTCGAGACCCGGGTGGCGCTCGTGGTGGCTGGCGCGCTCCAGGAACTGGAGATCGAAAGGACCGGCGCCCCGAGCCTCGTCGGCAACATCTACCAGGGCAGAGTCGCGCGGATGCTTCCCGGCATGCAGGCCGCGCTCGTGGACATCGGCCTCGACCGGCCCGGGTTCCTGCATGTGCGCGGGGCCACGGACCGCCAAACAGGTGAAAGGCTGCACGAGGGGCGCAGGATCCTGGTACAGGTGGCGCGGGATCCGATCGCGGGCAAGAGCACCCAGCTGACCGCGAATCTCTCGCTCGCCGCGCACACCCTGGTGATGATTCCGGGTGGCACCCGGATCGGGGTCTCGCAACGGATCACCGACCCGGAAGAACGCAAACGGCTGCTCGGCGAGCTTGAGCGATTGCGCGAATCGCTCGACATCGAGGCCGGCTATATCGTGCGAACCCGCGCCGCGGGCATGGCAAGCGATGGACTCGCAGCGGACATGCGCCGGCTGCAACGCAGCTGGAGGGACATCGCGCGACGCAGCCGCTCGTCGAAGCCGGGGCGCCTGGTGCACGAGGAGCTTCCACTCGAAGCTCGGGCCATCCGCGACATCGCCACCGCCGACGTGTCGACCATCCACGTGAACGACCCCACAGCGCAGGAGCGGTTGCGCGAACATGCCCGACAGACGCTGCCGGCACTGGCGGAGCGTCTGGAGTTCCACGCGCAGGACATGCCGCTGTTCGACCGATTCGGTATGCAGGACGTCCTCCGGAGCTTGCTGCGCAAGCGGGTCGCACTCCCCTCCGGGGGGCACATCGTCATCGAGGCCACCGAGGCGATGACGACCGTCGACGTCAACTCGGGGACATTCCTCTCGGGACGCTCGCTCGAAGACACGGCGTTGGCCACCAACATCGAAGCTGCGCGGGAGATTCCCCGACAACTGCGCTTGCGGAACGTCGGTGGCCTCGTTGTGATCGACTTCATCGAGATGCAGGCAGAAGACAACCGCCGCTCGGTCCTCGAGACGCTCGAGGACGGCGTCGCAGGAGACCCCAACAAGATCCGCACCACACCGTTCTCACCGCTCGGCCTGGTGGAGCTGAGCCGCCGGCGCACCCGTGCCAGCCTGTCCGAGGTCCTGCAGGAGCCTTGCCCGGCCTGCGCCGGTGGCGGCCGCGTCGCGTCCGTACCGCCCCGGCGCCGGGACGCCTGACCGGACCGTCGCACCGTCCAATTCGTTCAACTGCCGTTCATTGCGCAGGAGTATCATGCGCCTGTCCCCATCGTGCCGCCGGGTCGCTCATTGCCGGGTTTCGGGAGGAGGTTGTTCATCGTGGCCGCCGTGGTCGCGGTCTGCGCCGCGGCAATGCAGGGCGGCGGACGGTTGCTGGTCGGTGCGCTGCCCCACCTCGAACCCCAACTGAACGACTGGCTCGCCGCGCGCGACATCCGTATCCGCGGTATCTCCGGTTCCTGGCGACATCTGAATCCCATCGTGGCCGCGGAGTCCCTGGAGTTCCCCGGGGGCGACCTGCGTGGCGTCACCCTCGAACTCGACGTTCCGGAGAGCCTCTGGCGCAACCGTATCGTCGCACGTCGCTTCGAAGTCGCGAACGCCCGGGTCCGGCTTGAGAGGACGCCGGTCGGTTGGCGCCTGGCAGGAGCCTCCAACGCGGAGGGGCCCGACCTCGGGACGTTCCTCCAACACAGCGACGAACTGCATGTCACCGCACGTGTCGAGTTCGCCGCCAACGACCACCGCGGCGCGGTGTACGTGCGGCTGCTTGCGCAGAACCAGGACGGCCGTCATCGCTGGCAGGCGGTGGTTTCCACGGACCCCGCCTGCCCGGAATGCTCGCTGCGCCTCGACGCGGAGTTGCTCGAGTCTGCCACCGGGATCGCGGACCTCGCCGGCACCGCCCGCGTCGACGCCCGCGGCTTTCGACTGCGCCCCGTCCTCGCCGAGGCCCTGTCGCTGCCGGCCATGGCCCTCGACGTGGCCGGCCGCTGGACGGGAGACGGCACGATCGCCGGGGCGAACGTCGAACTTCATCTGTCCGAACTGGCCCTGCCAGGAGCCATGACGACCGTCACCGCGACCGCCACCGCCCGCGGCACGCATGCGTTCTACCAGGGGGTCGCCTCCGTCGCGGCCGCGACGGCGAGTGCGGAGGTCGCCGTCGAAGACATCGGGTTCGCCGCCGACGCCGCGGGGCTGGACGCTGGCAGCGCCCTCACCCTATGGACCGAACGGCTCGACCTCGGCGCCTGGAATGCCTTGCTGGTCTCCGCGCTCGGTAGCGCAGGGACCGTCGGGGCGTGGTTCCACGGGGTCGATGCGAGTGGGGAACTGCGCGATCTACAGGTGCACCTCGACAGCGAAGGCCTGGCATACGAGGCCGCGCTCGAGCACGCCTATACATCAAGCTTCCGGGGCATCCCGCGAATCGACGACGCCGGCGGCCTGTTGCACGGACATGCAAAGGCCCTGCGCATCACGCTGGACGGTCGCGCGCTTGGCGCAGCCATGCCGGAGCACTTCCCCCGCGGCTGGACCTATGACACCGCGGCGGGCGACATCACCCTCTGGTTCGACCCCGGCCACCTCGGCTTGCGCGGACAGGGCACCGTGCGTTCCGATGCGGCGGAGGTCGCGGTCGCCCTCTCGTTAACGCGACCCACGGATCCCCTCGAGGGACATCTCTCCGTGGTGGCGAGCGTGGCGCACGCCACCATCGAGCACGTCAAGCGGTACGTGCCGCGGGAGCTGCGCGGAACGCTCGGCACCTGGATCGAGTCCGGCCTGGTGGCCGGCCGCCTCGATGACGCCACCGTGGCCTATCACGGTCATACCCGCACCCTCCCCGGCCTGCCGATGCGTCGCATCGAGATCGCCGGCGACGTGTCCGACGGCGTCGTGGCCTATCATCCCGACTGGCCGCGTGCCGAAGCCCTGCAGGGCCATGTGGCGGTCAGCGGCACCGCCGTCCGTGCGCGCGTCGACCGCGGCACGACCCTGGGCATCGCCGTTACCGACGTCACCGTGGACGTACCCGAGCATGCCAACCATGCGGACGTGACGCTCAGGGCACGGCTTCCGACGGAGGACGCGCTCGGCTTCGTATTCGCGACGCCATTGCGGGACACGATGCCTTTCCTGTGTCCGTGCTGGCGCGGCGAGGGCGAACTCGGCGTTGCGGCGGCGCTCAAGGTGCCCTTCGATGCCGCCGCCGGGCCACGCGACATCGCTGTCGAGTTCGACCTGGCCGGCGTGTCGCTCGATCTCGCCGATCTGCGCCTGCATTTCCGCGATCTGCGAGGCCCCGCGCGGTTCCGCTCGCCTCACTACGTGACCGCCACCGGTCTCGAAGGCACGTTGTTCGGTTTCCCCGTGCACGTCGAGACCACGTCGTCCGCCGAGGTCGTCGCCTTTGAGGTCCGGGGCCGAAGCCGCGTGACCGATGTCTTCACGGTCCTCGATGCGGAGGAGATCTCCGCCGCCGAAGGCGAGTTCGACTTCACCGCCAGGTTCGATTTCTTCACGGCAGACGCCGCGCCGCCGGTGCTGGAGATCGGCACCGAAGCCCTGGGCGTGACGCTCGACCTGCCGGCGCCCCTGGGCAAGGACGCCGCCACGCCGCGCACGATGACGGCGAAACTCGTCTTCGCCGAGGACGGCGTCCACGCTGCCGGCGGCGATGACGTGGCGTCCTGGTGGCTCCGCGTCGACGAGACCGAAACGCTCCTCGGCGCCGTGGGAGTCGGCGTTCCGCCGAGACCCCACGTTCCGGACGCCACGGGTATCTCGATCGCGGGGCGGCTGGCCGTCCTGGATGTCGCCGCCGCATCGGCACTGCCGGACTCGCGCGTCCCGTGGCACGTCCATGGTCTGGAAGTAGACCGCGTTCGCCTGCACGGCATAGAACTGACCGCGGCGCGGCTCGATGGAGCGGTCGGCGCCGGTACCGTGGCCCTCGACTTCGACAGCAACGAGATGCGGGGATCCGTCAGGGCCCGGCCCGACGAGCCGCTGTCGCTCGAACTCGATGAGGTCCGCCTCCCCGCGGGGGAGCCCGGCGTTGACCCGCTCGACGTCTCGATCATCGATGTCCTGCCGGCCGCCGACGTTGCCATCCACAACATCCTGCTCGATGGAGAGCACTTCGGCAGCTGGCGATTCGGCGTTCGTCCGACCGGCACGGCACTCCACTTCACGTCCGTCTCCGGCGACATCAAGGGGCTACGCATCGAGGCGCTGGAGGACATCGTGTGGACGGCGGAGGACACCTCGCACTTCCGCGGCACCGTGACCGCCGCCGACCTGGCGTCCGTGTTGCCCGCCTGGGGCTATGCGACCAGCGTCGAAAGTACCGACGTGGATATCCAGGGCGATGTCAGCTGGCCGGGGTCTCCACTCAACTTCCAGCTCGACTACCTCTCGGGAGACCTGCGGCTGAAAGTGACCGACGGGCGCTTCCTCGACGTGGCCGACGTACCGGCGGGACGGATTCTTACATTGCTGAACTTCTCGAAGGTCGCCCAACGCCTGCGATTCGACTTCTCCGATGTCTTCGGCCAGGGTATCGGCTTCGAGCGCATTCGCGCGAAAACCACGCTCGACCGAGGCGTGCTCCACTTCGAGGAACCCCTCGAGATCAAGGGGCCGACTTCCGAATTCCGCATCTATGGCACCGTGGACTTTCACGACGGCACCCTCGACAACGAGATGGTCGTGACGTTGCCGCTGTCGTCCAGTCTGCCCTGGTATGCGTTCTGGCTCGCTTCCACCAATCCCGCGACGGCCGCCGGCGTACTGCTCGGGCGCGAGGTGTTCAGGCGCCAGCTCGACGCGCTGTCGAGCGCTCGCTACCGAGTCACCGGCACGCTCGACGAACCGGAGCCGAGTTTCGTTGGTATATTCACCGGCGAGTTCTCCCCCGAAACCACCGTCGAGACACCGCCCGCGGAAACCGTGCAGGAGAATCCGGGCAGTCAGCAAGGGTCGCCCGAGTGAACGAGCCGATCGAGACCGCCAAACGGGAACTCCTCGAGAGCGGGGACATTGCCGACGGCGACGTCGACAACCTGGTGGGACGGCTGATGAGTCGCCGCGTGGACACCGGCGAACTCTTCTTCCAGCACCGGCGCGCGGAGTCGTGGACCCTCGAAGACGGCACGGTCAAGGACGGCTATTACAGCGTCGATCGGGGCGTGGGCGTGCGCGCCATCAGCGGCGAGAAGACCGGGTTCGCCTACGCCGACGACATCGCGTTACCCGCGCTGGTCCAGGCGGCCGACGCCGCACGCACGATCGCGCGCACGGGCGGCGACCGCTCCGTGCAGGCGTACCGGCGCACGCAAGCGGTTCCGCGATACCCCGCCGTCGACCCGATCGCCTCCGCACCGGCAGACGAGAAGGTGGCGCTGCTGTCCCGCATCGACGCCTTCGCTCGCGGATTGGACCCGCGCGTCAGGGAAGTCACCGCGCGGGTCTCGGCGAGCCACGAGACGAGCCTCGTCGTGGCAAGCGATGGCACGCTGGCCGGCGACATCCGTCCGCTGGCGCGTTTCGACGTGACCGTGATCGCCGAGCAGAATGGGCGGCGCGAACGCGGGTTCGGCGGTAGCGGGGGACGGCATGACCTGCAGTGGATCCTCGCCGACCGTGCCGGCGGTGCGGCGGAAGAAGTGGCCCGGGAGGCCGTGCGGCAGGCGCTGCTCAACCTCGACGCCGTCGACGCGCCCGCCGGCTCCATGCCCGTCGTCCTCGGCCCTGGCTGGCCCGGCGTGCTGTTGCACGAGGCGGTGGGCCACGGCCTGGAGGGCGACTTCAACCGCAAGGGGACCTCGACCTACTCGGGCCGCGTCGGCGAGAAGATTGCCTCGGGCGTGTGCACCGTGGTCGACGACGCGACCCTGGCCGAGCGCCGCGGCTCCCTGACGCTCGACGACGAGGGCACGCCCGGGCAACGTACCGTGTTGATCGAGAACGGCGTGCTCGCCGGGTACATGCAGGACAAGCTCAATGCGCGGCTGATGAAGTCGACGCCGACCGGCAACGGACGGCGGCAGTCTTACGCTCACCTCCCCATGCCGCGCATGACCAACACCTTCCTGCTCGGCGGCGACTCGGAACCCGCCGAGATTCTCGCCAGCGTCGAGCGGGGCGTCTTCGCAGTCAGTTTCGGCGGCGGCTCGGTGGACATCGCTTCGGGCCGGTTCGTCTTCTCGGCGACCGAGGCGTACCTGATCGAGAACGGCAAAGTCACCGCGCCCATCCGCGGCGCGACGCTCATCGGCAACGGCCCGGACGTCATGACCCGGGTCTCGATGGTAGGCAACGACCTGGCCCTCGACCGCGGCGTCGGCGTCTGCGGCAAGGAGGGTCAGACCGTGCCCGTCGGCGTGGGGCAGCCGACGCTGAAGATCGACCGGATCACCGTCGGCGGGACCCAGGCACCCTGAGCGCCCCAGCGTCCGGTTGACCGCACGCGGCCGTTCAGTCTTGCGCGCGGGCGTCCTCGTGGACCCGAAGCAGGCGGAAGAGCCGTCGCGCGAAGTCCGCTCGCGTGTCCGGATCCCGGGCTCTGCGCGTGCGGCCGATCAGATGTCGGAGCGCCTGCACATCCGCACCCCGATGCGCGTCGACGTACTCGGTCAACGCGGCGGGATCCTCGAGCAGACGTTCCCGCCAAGTTTCGAGCCGGCGGTTGGCGAGCTTCTGCTTCGGAGTCAGTTCCGTGGCCTGCGTGAGCGCTTCCGCGATCGCCGTCCGATCCTCCT
Source organism: Candidatus Azotimanducaceae bacterium (assembly GCA_965248075.1). GTDB lineage: Bacteria > Pseudomonadota > Gammaproteobacteria > Pseudomonadales > Azotimanducaceae > VXNE01. The sequence goes on from CBDFIL010000003.1 coordinate 1,619,490, forward strand.
CGCGTATCAGCCGCCCGATCAGCTGCAGCTGCCGCCGGCGCGCCTCCCGGTGGGTCAGGCGCCGATACGCCTCGACGGCGTCGGACAATGCAGCGCTCAGGGGAATACGAGCCCGGCGCGCGGGTTCGAGTTCCGCGAGGGCCTCGCCGAGCCGTTTCGCGGCAGCGGCTTCGCGCTTGCGGGCCGACTTGCTGAGCGCGGCATCCGAGCCGGCTGGCCGCGGCCTCTCGTCGGTGGTCATGTGGTACGCCCACTCCTAGCCCGCATTTCTCACCAGGCCGCTTGTCGGCGTCGGACTTTGGGTCCGACAGGCTGTTAGCGTAACTCCCAACGCGACCGCAGGTCGCGCGCTATGCTAACCGCATGCCCAACGCCCACGGCACGGACGCTTCCGACCAGGAGCGGGAGATCGCGGACCTCGTCGGCGAGATTCTCGACGAGGCGCGCCGACAGGGTGCGAGCGCCGCGGAAGTCGGCGTCAGCGACGACCGCGGTCTCAGCGTCTCCGTCCGCCAACGCGAACTCGAAACCGTCGAGTTCAATCGTGACCGGGGCTTCGGGATCACCGTGTATGCCGGCGCGCGCAAGGGTAGCGCGAGCACATCCGACGCAAGCCCGGAAGCCGTACGCAGCACCGTCCGCGCCGCCCTCGCCATCGCCCGCCACACCGAGGAAGACGCGTGCAACGGCCTCGCCGAACCGGAGCGCATGGCGACCCGCTGGCCGGCACTCGACCTCTACCATCCCTGGGAAGTGGACGCGGATACCCTGCGCGATCTCGCACTCGAAATGGAAGCGGCCGCCCTCGATCACGACCCGCGCATCGTCAACTCGGACGGCGCCCAGCTGTCCACGCAGCGCTCCTGCCGCGTCTACGGCAACAGCCACGGCTTCATCGGTACCGTACGGACCACACGCCACGGCGGTACCTGCATGATGATCGCCCGGGACGAGAACGGCATGCAGCGCGACTACTCGTACAGCGTCGCCCGCGACGCCGACGACCTGGAGAGCCACGTCAGCGTGGGCAGACAGGCCGCCGAGCGCACCGTGGCCAGGTTGGGCTCGAGACCCATCACCACGGGCACGTGGCCGATCCTGTTCAACCCGAGGATGGCCGCGGGCCTCGTCGGGCACCTGATCGGCGCCATCAGCGGCGGATCGCTGTACCGCCGCGCCTCCTATCTCCTCGACGCCCTCGGGCGCAATGTGGCCGCGGATTTCCTGACGCTCGCGGAGCATCCGCACCTGCCGAAGGCACTCGGCAGCGCGGGCTTCGACGGCGACGGGGTGGCGACGGCCGGCAAGGCGTTCGTCGAGGACGGACGGCTGGCCAGTTACGTCCTCGACACGTACGCCGCCCGTCGGCTCGGCAGGGAGACGACCGGCAACGCCGGCGGCGTGTTCAACCTGTCCGTCGAATGCGACAAGGTGCCGCAGGAAGCACTGCTGGAAGAAATGGGCACGGGCCTCGTCGTCACGGAGCTGATGGGCCAAGGCGTCAACCTGGTGTCCGGCGACTACTCCCGCGGCGCCGCCGGCGTCTGGGTCGAAAACGGCCGGCCGGCCTTCCCGGTGGACGAGATCACCATTGCCTCGAATCTCGACACGATGTACCACGGCATCGTCGGCGTGGGGGACGACGTCGACCTCCGGGGCAACATCCGCACCGGCTCCATCCTGGTGCGCTCGATGACGGTCGCCGCCTGAGGAGCAGGCACAGACGAGCAGTCAGGCGTACACCAGCGTCGCGAGGCCCAGGAAGGAAAAGAAGCCCGCCACGTCGGTGATCGTCGTCAGCACGACACCGCCCGCGATGGCCGGGTCGACGCCGAGCAGCGAGAGGAGCGAGGGCAGCAGGCTGCCGGAGACGGCCGCGACCAGGATGTTGATCATCATCGCGAGCGCGATGACCCCTCCGAGCAGCACGTCCTGGAAAGCGAGCGCCGCGCCCACCGCAACCAGCGCCGCCCACAGCACGCCGTTCAACGCGGCGACGATCAGTTCGCGGTTGAGGAACCAGCCGAGATTCGCCGGCGCGATCTGCCCGAGCGCCATGCCTCGTATGACCAGCGTCAGCGTCTGCGTGCCGGCGATACCGCCCATGCTGGCGACGATCGGCATGAGCACCGCCAACGCCACGACCTCGGCGATGGTCTCTTCGAAGACGTTGATCACCGCGGCCGCGAGGAACGCCGTGATGAGGTTCACGCCCAGCCAGATCGCCCGGCGGCGTGCCGAGCGCAACACCGGGGTGAAGGTCTCTTCGTCGGTCTCAAGACCGGCGCGCGCGAGCAGCGTCTCGTCCGCGTCCTCGATGATGACGTCCACGACGTCATCGATCGTGATGCGGCCCGCGAGCTTGCCGTCGCCGGTCACCACGGGCGCCGAAACAAGATCGCGCTCCGCGAAGATGCGCGCCACGCGGTCGTCCGGCATGTCCACCGGAATCGCCTGCACGTCCGTGTCCATCACGTCGCGCACCGACACCTTCGGGTCCGTGGTCAGCAACCGTACGATCGGCAGGACGCCGCCGGGTGGCCGAGGGTGGTTGCCCACCCCCGGCTCCCGCAGATCCGGACGTGCCCAATTCGGGCATCCGGCTCCTCGAGCCGTGGTATCGCTACGCGCAACGCGCGCACCCGCGAGCCGCCATTTCCGGCGGCTCCCCGCTACCTGCCGCACTTCCGTTGAGACGCTGAGCTGGCTCGGTGGCCAAGGCGTCTGTCCGCCCGGCAGTCCATGATCCGATCCGCCGCTTCCCTCCGCCGGGTCCCCGTGGGGCGAGTTCCCCGACTTCATCGGTACTATCAGCGGACTCCGACTTCTCGACGCCCGTCCCGCCGCACTTCGTTTTCCTTCGCTTGGCGGTACCACGCGGTTGCCCTGTTCGCTCCCGCAGCATGGGCCGTACCCGCGGGCCTGGACTGACTTCTATCGCGGCTGTCCGCGCCGCGCGCTCCGGTGGAGACGTCGAGACCTCCCAGGTTCCTGGGCGACCCGTGCCTGCATGCCCCGCTCTTCGGACCCCGGCGGAACCGCCAGCGCCAGGCCATCTCGGCGCCGCGATGATGCCTTCCGCTCTTGTCACAGCGTCGGCTTCCGCGATGTATACGAATTTCGTGGCTCAATCACGCGGCCTGCAAGGCTGCCTGTGTACGCTTCGCAGACAGCGTCACCACTGCCCACGCAACACTCGGTTCCGGCTGGCTGGCCAACCTTGGCCGGACAGGACTCGCACCTGCGGGGTCGCAAAGAAGGTTTCCGTCATGTCACAACATGCCTTCCCCCTTCACCAAGCTTCGCCTGGCGCAAGACAAATTCGTCCTGCGCATCGACCACGAACAGCTTGTCCGTCGCATCGGGCAAGTCGCCTCGACGACGCAGGTAGCGCGTGACCAGTTCGATGCTGTGGCGCGGCTGCAGGGCCACGGTATCGGTATTCATCATCCCGCCGGCCGTGTCGTCCGGATAGGGCAGCACGACCTCCACCCGGGCACGGTCCGCCGCGCTCATCGACTCGAGGACCTGCTGCATCAGCGTGTCGGGAAGCTGCTGCAGGATGTCCGCGAGATCGTCGGTGTCGAGTTCGTCGGCCGCCGCCGCGAGCTGTGCCGCGTCCATCGATTCGGCGAAGTCGCCCCGCACCTCCTCGTCGAGAAAGTTCAGCACCCCGCCCATGCGATCCGGGTCCAGGCAATCCCAGAGGATGCCGCGTACTCTCGGCGGCGTGGCCTCGAGGAGGTTCGCCACCTCCGCGTCGTCCAGGGATTCGAGCAGGGAGCGGGTCTCGGTCAACGCGCCGTCGCCAACGGACCGGACGACATCCACCAACCGGTCCGGAGCATCGATGGCCCCATGCGGGCGAACCCTGGAACCGGTCGGCATCAAGCGGCTCGGCTTTCGGACGGGGTTTGGACGGCACGGGGCAACGCCGCTCCGACGACGGACACAGGTCGCACGGCCAAGCCCTATTCCGCCTCGCCGAAGCGGTCGCCGACCAGCCCCGCCAGCGCCGCAAAGGCCTCCGCTTCGTCAGGCCCTACGACCCGAAGTGTCAGTACCGTGCCCTGCGCCGCCGCCAGCATCATGACGCCCATGATGCTCTTGCCGTCCGCGGACTTGTCGCCGAGGTCGACTCCAACCGACGAGCTGAAGGTCTTGGCCAGATTGACGAACTTCGCGGCCGCGCGGGCGTGCAGACCGAGCGCGTTGACGACGGTGACCCGGCCTTCGATCACCGCACGATCCCCGCATGCCGCAGGCTGACCTGGGGCAGGGTTTCGCGAAGGTGCCGCGCAAGCCTCTCCGCCATGTAGACCGACCGATGCTGGCCCCCGGTACAGCCTATCGCCACGTGCACCGCTGCCCGCTCGCGCGCCGCAAAGCGCGGCAGCCACGCCTCGAGGTAGCTGCGGATGTCGTCGAACATGCGCGACACGTCCCCGTCTGCGTCGAGGAACTCGATCACTGCGGCGTCCCGCCCGGTGAGCGAACGCAAAGGCTCTACCCAATGAGGATTCACCAGGCATCGGACGTCGAAGACGAAGTCCGCATCCTGCGGGAGCCCGTGCTTGAACCCGAAAGAGCTGATCACGACCTTCATGCCGCCGCCCGGCCGACGATCCGCATCATCGCCTCGAAGAGTTCCGTGTCGTCGTCCGCGCGCCGCAGCAGGTCCCGGTTGGATCCTATGTCGAAAGCCTCCGCCAGGGTGCCGAGTATCTCCAGGTGCCGCCCCACCTCCCGCTCGGGCACGGCCAGAACGAACAGCAGGTCGACGAGCTGGCCGTCCGGAGAGTCGAAGTCGAGCGGTGTGCCCAGTCGCATGAAGGCCGCAACGGGCCGCTCGCAGGGTATCCTGCAGTGCGGAATCGCCACTCCGTCGCCCAGGCACGTACTTCCCAGCCTCTCGCGGGCCAGGAGTGCCTCCAGCAGTCTCCGCGCCTCGATCCTGGCGTGGGTCCTGGAGATGATGTCGCTCGCCTCTTCCAGGGCCGCCTTCTTCGATGCGACCCGATGGCCGGCCCGGGTACAGGAGGGGAGGAGAAGTTCGCGGAAATCGATCATCGACGATTCCCTTGCTCGGACTTGCCGCCAGGCGGAAGTTTGTCGGATTTGCGGCGCCGACGGCAAGCGCGGCGTGTGCGACAACCGCCCGACGGATGCCGGTCGGGGCCGTCAGGACCGCTAGCCCGGTCGGGGGAGGCAGTCGGGCTCAGTGGGCGCGGACCCGGTGGTCGCTGATCTTCTCCTTGTGCTTCTTGACCTGCCGATCGAGCTTGTCGAGCAGCGCGTCGATCGCCGCGTACAGGTCCGCGTCGTCGGCGATCGCAAAGAGCTCCGCCCCGTTGGTGTGCAACGTGGCTTCCGCGCGCTGTACGAGCTTGTTCACCGACAGGACCACATGCACGTTGGTGATGTGATCGTCGTGCCGCTCCAGGCGGGTCATCTTGTTTCTGACGTAGGTTTTCAATGCGTCGGTGACGTCGATATGGCGCCCTGAGATGCTGAGCTGCATGAAATGTCCTTCGCAACCTCGATGCCGCCGCCAAGGCACCGTTCGTGCCCGTGCCCCGACGGCCCTTCCAAGTGTACACGTCGGGAACAAACGGGTTGCGGCCCCGAGGGGCCTGCCACGGCACGCGCCACCGGGTCAGACGAGCCGTCTGCGCTCGCTGGAGGAGGGCATGGACATCGACTCGCGGTACTTGGCGATGGTGCGCCGGGCCACCGCGATGTTGCGCTCCGCCAGCAGCGACGCGATGCGGCTGTCGGAGAGTGGTTTGCGCGGGTCCTCGTCCGCGACGAGCTTCCGGACCAGCGCGCGGATGGCGGTACTCGACACTTCGCCACCGGTCAGCGTTCCCACGTGGCTGGAAAAGAAGTACTTCAACTCGAAGATGCCGCGCGGCGTGTGCATGTACTTGCGCGTCGTGACCCGCGAAATGGTGGACTCGTGCATACCGACGGCCGCGGCGATCTCGGCCAGGCCCAGGGGCACCATGGCCTCGTCGCCGTACTCGAGGAAGCCGCGTTGGTACTCGACGATCTTCGCGGCGACGGCGAGCAGGGTCTCGCCCCGATTGCGAAGGCTCTTCAGGAACCAGCGGGCTTCACGCAGGTTGTCGCGCAGGAACGTGTTGTCCGGACTGTTGTCGCCGCGGCGGACCAGGCACGCGTAGTCCCCGTTGATCCGCACCCTGGGCATCGCTTCGACGTTCAGTTCCACCAGCCAACGCGTCCCGTCCTTGCGGACGAAGACATCCGGTTCCACGTACTCGCCGGCGAAGTCCCCGACCGCGGAGCCCGGTCGCGGGTGCAGCGAACGCACCAGTTCCAGGGCGCACCGGAGGACATCGCCGGGGAGCTTCGACCGACGCTTCAGGGCGGCAAGATCCCTGGCCGCAAGCACGTCGAAATGGTCCGCCACGACGCCAAGCGCCTGGTCGCGGCAGGCGGTATCGGTCGGCAGCTCGGCCAGTTGCAGGAGCAGGCACTCGCGCAGATCCCGCGCGCCCACACCCACAGGCTCGAACTGCTGCACGAGCTTGAGCATCGCTTCGACTTCCGCCGCGTCGACCTCGAGATCGCCCGCAATGTCCGCGACATCGGCCACCAGCATGCCGTCCGCGTCGATCTCGCGGACGATCGCCGCGCAGATCACCCGGTCACGGTCCGAAACGGGCACCAGGTTGAGCTGCCACAACAGGTGCTCCGTCAGCGAAGCATCGGCGCTGCCCGCGTAATCCCGATCGTGCTCCACCGGCGTGCCTCCCGTGATCGGCGGCGCCTGGTAGATGTCGTCCCAACTCGTGTCCACGGGAAGGTCTTCCGGAATGCCCGTCTCTGCACCGCCCAGCGCGAACTCGGGCGCGCCGGCGTCGTCCTCGTCCCAGTCGCCGGCGAGGTCCGTTGCATGCTCCTCGATGCCGCCGTCCGTGGTCTCGTCGCCGTCGTCCTGCCCCCGCTCCCCTTCCAGCGCCTCGGCCGGGTCCTCCGGGAAGTCCAGCATCGGGTTGCTTTCGATCGCCTCACGGACTTCCTGCGCGAGTTCGACCGCAGAGAGTTGCATCAGGCGTATCGCCTGCTGCAGCTGCGGCGTCATCGTGACTTGCTGGCCGATCCGAAGGGACAGCGACGGTTTCATTCCTGACTTCGCGCGTTGACGGTGATCGTAAGGCTGCAGTTTCCCGGACTGGACGCCCATACGGCAAGTCGGCGGTCACGCTCCCACTCCCGGGGCGGAGGACGATGCACCCTACGGTCGCGACCGACGCGGGGAACGGGCGCCCGCTACAACTCGAACCGCTCGCCGAGATACACCTGCCGGACGGTCTCATTGCGGAGTATGGCGTCCGGATCGCCCTCGGCGATGATGCGCCCTTCGTTGACGATGTAGGCACGATCGCAGATGTCGAGGGTCTCGCGAACGTTGTGGTCCGTGATCAGCACGCCGATGCGTCGCCTGGCGAGCCCACGGATCTCCGTCTTGAGGTCGTCCACAGAGATCGGATCGATGCCCGCGAAGGGCTCGTCGAGGAGGATGAACGCGGGCTCGCTGGCCAACACCCTCGCGATCTCCAACCGGCGGCGTTCGCCCCCCGAAAGGCGTTCCCCCAGCGTCGTGCGGATGCCGGCGAGGCGGAACTCGTCGATCAGCCGGTTCACCAGGTCACGCCGTTCGGCACGCGTCAGCCCGGATCGCAACTCGGCGATGGCGTACAGATTGTCCTCCACCGACAACCGGCGAAAGACGCTCTCCTCCTGCGGCAGATAGCCGATGCCGGCCCGTGCACGCCGGTGCATCGGGGCGCGACTCACGTCCTCTCCATCGAGCAGGATGGCTCCCTCGTCCATCCTGACGAGACCCACGATCAGATAGAAGCAGGTGGTCTTGCCCGCGCCGTTGGGACCGAGCAACCCGACAATCTCGCCGCTCGCGAGGCGCAGGCTCACGTCCTCCACGACGGTACGATCCCGGTAGCGCTTGCGGAGGTGCGCGGCCGCCAGTTCAGCCATGCGGTCGCCTGTCCTCGGCGGCCCCAGGGCTCCGCGTACTACCGTTCCGGTGCGTCAAGCGCCCCTTCCCGTTGCGGCTGCCAGATCATCTCCACGCTGCCCTCCCCGTCGCCCTCGGCGTCGATCGTCCCGCCGCGTACGTCGTAGTGGATGATCTCGCCCCGGAACTCGTTGCGCTCGTGGGTGAGCCAGGCCCGCCCGATCAGTTCCACGCGCTCCTCGGCGGTGTGGTAGACGATCTTCTCGGCATCCGCCTTGACCAGGTCCGCGTCGGCGCGCGGGCGTTGCTCGTAGTGCGCGAGGTCGCCCTCGGCGGTGATGCGGACCACCTGCTCCGCCTCGTACTCGATGACCATCCGATCCGCTTCGACAAGCAGGCTTCCCTGGTCCATGCGTACGCCGCCGGTGAGGACCGTGCGCCCCGTCGTGTCGCCTTCGGCGTGGTCGGCGCGCCAGTGAATCGGCTGCTCCGGGTCGTTCGGCAACGCCCCGGCCGCCACGGTGCACAGCAGGGCGCCGACGACGGCAACACGCAGCAGGTTCGACTTGGCGGTGTCCCCGTTCACTCGTCGGTTCGTCCGGGCAGGGCAGTGATGTGGACCCGTTGCCCGGGGGCCGAGGACAGCCGCATCCAGCCGCGCAAGAGGTCGCCCTCGAAACCGGCGGCCGTGGTGCGCCGGCCGGGCGCCTCGATCATAACAGGTCGGTCCGTATGCGCATATTGGCGCTCCGGATACACATAGAGTGCACTGGTGCCGAGCGCCAGGAACCCGCCCCCACCCAGGGCGCGCCTGAGCGTCACGTCTTCGCGCAGCAGCAACTGCTCCTCCGGGGCGCCGCCCGTCCCCACGACCGTGCGCAGCACACCGCGTTCCGCGGAGACCCGCCACGGCGACTCCCCGGGGCGATACAGGTGCAGCACCGGGCGCTCGAGGGTCGCGAGGCCGTCGTGCTCGTACTGTCGGATCTCGTCGGATTCGATCCGGTAACGAATCGACCCGTCCTCGGCAAACTGGGTAATCACGGCACCCTCGATATACACATCGGGTTCATCCTGCAACTCCGGTGGTAGCGGCGGCGGCGGGGTTTCCCCGGAGCCCAGGAAGACGAACGCGAACACCAGCGCCGCCGCGAACCCTCCGCCCCAGTGCCAGCGTTTCACGGTCCCCCGGTCATCCCCCGGCCAGGGTGGCGACGGCATCGCCCCACAGTCCCTTCGCAACGAGGATCAGGTTGCAGACCTCCCGCACCGCCCCGGCGCCCGGGAGCGCGGCGGTCACGTAGTCCGCGCGCGCCGACACCACGGGGTGTGCACCCGGCACGCTGACCCGGAAGCCCACCCGGTCGAACAGCGCCAGGTCCGGTATGTCGTCCCCGACATGCGCCATCCTGTCGGGACCGATCGCCGTGACCCTGCACAGGGCGTCCAGCGCGCCGCTCTTGTCCTGCGCGCCCTGGTAGAGGTGCGCGATGTCGAGTTCGGCCGCGCGGCGGGCCACTGCCCCGGACGTCCGCCCCGAAATGATCGCCACGGGTACCCCTGCCGCCTGCAACATCTTGATGGCGGCTCCGTCCTGCGCGTGGAAGCTCCTGGTCTCCGTCCCGGCATCCGAGTAATGCAGGCGACCGTCCGTCAGCACGCCGTCGACATCGAGGATCAGCAGGTCCACCTCGGCCCCGCGCCGCAGCGCGTCGTCGGGGAAACGGAAGACGTCGTGGGTTTGGGTCACGCTCGAAGGGTCACGACTGATGGTAGAGAAGCAGCATGTAGCCGGTCCATGCCAGCACCATCACGCAACCCTCGAAGCGCGTGATGACGGGCCTCGAACCGATGGCATACGCGAACAGGACCAGCAGCAGCGTCAGCGCGGCCATCATGCCGTAGTCCCGCCACAGCACCTCGGGGTCGATCCCGATCGGATGCACCAGGGCCGGCACCGCCAGCACCGCGAGGATGTTGAGGATGTTCGACCCCACGACGTTGCCGATCGCGATGTCGGGATGGCCCTTGATGGCGGCCCCCAGAGTGGCCGCGAGTTCCGGCAGGCTCGTGCCGACGGCGACGATGGTCAACCCGATGACGAGTTCGGTGACCCCGAGCAGTCGGGCGATCTCGGTGGCGGCCCAGACGAGCACCCAGGCGGCTGCGAGCAGTATCGCGAGTCCGATGCCGGTCCAGAGCAGGCCCCGCCCGGTCGTCATGGCCGGCAACTCTTCCAGCTCCTCCTCGAGGGTCTCGCGAATGCCGTGCGCGGCACCACGCTGCTTGCGCATGAACCGGTACATGATCAGCCAGAGGCCGGCGAGCAGCAGCAGTCCGTCGATCGTCCCGAGCCACAGGTCAAAAAGGCAGAACAGGGCCAGCAGCGTCCCCGCCACCAGCCACGGCAGCTCCAGCTTCAGCACACCCGGCGCGAACGGCAGGGGTGCGACGATGGCCGTCACGCCCAGCACGAGACCGATGTTCGCGATATTCGAGCCGATCGCGTTGCCGATGGCGAGCGTCGAGGAGCCTTCCAGGGCGGCGGCGAGAGCGACCAGGATTTCCGGTGCGGACGTACCCACCGATACCACGGTCAAGCCGATCAGCACCTTCGATACGTTCAGGTTGCTCGCCGTGGCGGCCGCCCCTGACACGAACCGATCCGCGCTCCAGATGAGCGCGACGAACCCGAGGGTCAATGCCAGTATCGGGACCCACATGGGGAAACGCCGGCGCGAGGGTTGTCGTGTCGATCAAGCATTGCATCCATGTTAACGTGAATCGCACGCTCCCAACGCGACCTGCCGCAGGCGTCAGCAACGTATGAAGGAGTCCATCGAAAGCCTGGTACGGGCGCACATCGCCGATGCCGAGGTCGAGGCCCGCGGCGAAGGCAATCACTTCGAGGTCTTCGTCAGGAGCGCGGCCTTCACGGGCCTGAGCCGCGTCCGCCGCCAGCAACTCGTCTACGGAGCCATCGGCGAACTCATCCGGGACGGGTCCGTCCACGCGGTGACCATCCGCACGCTGGCACCCGAAGAGAGCCCCGGCTGAGAAGCCGCCCCAGGTCGAAACGATGGACAAGCTAGCAATTCGGGGCGGCACCGCCCTGTCCGGAGAGTTGACCGTTTCCGGCGCCAAGAATTCCGTACTCCCCATTCTCGCCGCGGCCCTGCTCGCCACGGACCGGGTACGGGTGCACAACGTTCCGCGCCTCAAGGACGTGGCCACGATGATCGCTCTGCTACGCAACCTCGGGGCCGAGGTCTCCGGCGAAGACTCCGTGGTCGACGTGTCGCAGTGCGACGTACGTCGCTTCCGCGCACCGTACGACCTGGTCAAGACGATGCGGGCATCGTTCCTGCTGATGGGGCCGCTGCTCGCGCGTTTCGGACAGGCCGAGGTATCGCTCCCCGGCGGCTGCGCCATCGGTCTGCGTCCCGTCGATCAGCACATCAAGGGCTTCGCGGCCCTCGGCGCCGACGTGGAAGTGGAGGACGGGTACGTCAAGGCTCGGGCGCCGGGGGGGCTGCGCGGTTGCCGGATCGTGCTGGACGTATCCACCGTCGGTGGCACCGAGAACCTGCTCATGGCGGCGGCGCTGGCGCGCGGCTCGACGACGATCGAGAACGCGGCACGGGAGCCGGAAATCGTCGACCTCGCCGAGTGCCTGATCGCCATGGGAGCCAGGGTTGCCGGCCACGGCACCAGCGTCATCGAGATCGAGGGCGTGGCAGCGCTCGGCGGCTGCGAGTACCGCGTCATGGCCGACCGCGTGGAGGCGGGCACCTACCTGATCGCCGCGGCCGCCACCGGCGGCGACATCGAGCTGCGCGACGCGCTGCCCGGGTCCCTTGCGGCCGTGCTCGACAAGCTCGAGGAGGCCGGGGCGCGCATTGACATCGGCCCCGGACGCGTCGTTCTGGACATGGCAGGGCAGCGGCCCCGTGCCGTCGATATCGACACCGCCCCCTACCCCGGCTTCCCGACCGACATGCAGGCGCAGTTTCTCGCCATGAATACGGTCGCGGAAGGTACGAGCCGCGTCCGCGAGACCATCTTCGAAAACCGGTTCATGCACGTGAACGAACTCGCGCGCCTCGGTGCCAGGATCTACCTCGAAGACAGCAGGACCGCCGTCGTGCGAGGCGTTCCGCGGCTGCGCGGCGCACCCGTCATGGCGACGGACCTGCGCGCTTCGTTCGGGCTGGTGGTCGGTGCCCTGGTGGCCCGCGGCGAGACCGTGATCGATCGTATCTACCACATGGATCGTGGCTACGAGCGCATCGAGACGAAGCTCGGCGCCCTCGGCGCCGAAGTCCGGCGCATCGCGAGCCGCGGCCCTGTCGCATGACGATCATCCGGCGTCTCGACACGGCCGCTGCGGATTTCGACGAGCAGCTTGCCCGACTCGCGTACTGGGACACGTCCGCGGGGGAGGCGGTCGAGCGGGCAGTCGCCGAGGTGCTGAAGGCCGTGCGCGAGCGCGGCGACGACGCCGTGCTCGACTGTACGGCGCGCTTCGACGGGGTTAGCGCCGACAGCGTCGACGCGCTGCGTCTCGAGCCGGCTGTCCTGGCCGACGGTCATGCGAGCCTGCCGTCGTCCGACCGGCGCGCGCTCGACGCGGCGGCCGCACGTATCCGGCGCTACCACGAACGCCAGCTCCAGGATGGCGCGGCGTTCGAGTACGAAGACGGCTTCGGCAACCGTCTCGGGCAACGCGTCGTGCCCCTGGACCGCGTTGGGGTGTATGTACCCGGCGGACAGGCGGCGTATCCGTCGACCGTACTGATGACCGTCATTCCGGCCCGCGTCGCCGGCGTCGGAGAGGTCGTCGCGACCGTGCCGACCCCGGGCGGAAAACGCAACCCACACGTACTTGCGGCGCTGCACGTCGCCGGCGTGAACCACGCCTTCGCCATTGGCGGCGCGCAGGCGATCGGCGCCCTGGCATTCGGCACCGCCACGGTTCCCAGGGTGGACAAGATCGTCGGGCCGGGCGGTGCGTACGTCGCGGCCGCGAAGCGCCAGGTGTTCGGTCCGGTGGGCATTGACGGCATCGCGGGACCGAGCGAAGTCGTCATCGTCGCGGACGGCAGCGTCCCCGCGCGCTGGACCGCACTCGACCTCTTCTCGCAGGCGGAACACGATGCCGTGGCCCAGGCCATCCTGCTGTGCCCCGATCCGGACTACCTCGACGCGGTGGCCACCGAGATGTCCGACCTCCTGCCCGGCATGGCGCGCCGCACCATCATCGGCGCATCCCTGCGCGACCGGGGCGCACTGATCCGGACCCGCGACCTCGACGAGGCGGTGGACGTGGCCAACCGCCTCGCTCCGGAACACCTCCAGCTCGCCCTGGCCGACCCGGACGCCCTGCTGCCCCGCGTGCGGCACGCAGGCGCCATCTTCCTCGGCGGCCACGCGCCGGAAGCGTTCGGCGATTACAGCGCAGGGCCGAGCCACGTCCTGCCGACCTTCGGGACGGCCCGCTATGCCTCGCCCCTCGGCGTCAACGACTTCCGCAAGCGCAGTTCGATCATCCGGGTTTCGCCGGCCGGCGCCCGCGAGTTGGCCCCGATGGCCGCGACCATCGCGGGCGCCGAGGGGCTGGAAGCCCATGCGCGCTCCGCCCTGGCCCGCATCGAGGACGCCTGACCCGCCGGGCTGCGATGCAGCGGCCGATGCCGCGCGACCTGCGGTCGCGTAGGGAGTTTCGCTGGCCGGCCGTCGGACTTTGGGTCCTCCACACCGCTTGGACGGCGCACCACCGTCCCAGCCACGCAGGGCCGGGTCCACATTGCCTTGCCCGCACGCCCTGCTTATAGTCGCCCGCCCGTGACCCCGACCGCCGTTCACCAACGCAACCTGGTCGACCGCGGCTTGCGCCGCGACCCTGCCCAGGATGCCGCGCTACGAGAACTGGACATTATCCACGCACGGCTGGCCCGGGCTGTGGACACCCGCTCCCGAACTCGCTGGCAGGCGCGTGCGCCGTGGCGAGCGACGCGTTCCGAGGCGGCGGCGCCCGGACCCCATGGCACCGGGTGGCAGCGCCTAAGGCGACGTTTCCGGCGCGTACCCGACGATGTCCCCGGCGTCTACCTGTGGGGCGGCGTGGGCCGGGGCAAGACCTACCTCATGGACCTCTTCTACGAGTGCCTGCCGTTCGAGGCGAAGCTGCGTCTGCACTTCCATCGTTTCATGCTGCGCGTGCACAGGGACCTGCGGCGCCACGCCGGTGCCGCGAACCCCCTTTCCCGAGTCGCCGACCGCATGGCCAACGAGGCGCAGGTACTGTGTTTCGACGAGTTCCACGTGTCCGACATCGGTGACGCGATGATTCTCGGCGAACTGATGGGCGCCCTGTTCGACCGCGGCGTCACCCTGATCGCCACCTCCAACGTGGAGCCGCGGCGGCTGTACGAGAACGGCTTGCAGCGCCGACGGTTCCTGCCGGCCATCGAGCGCATGGAAGCGCACATGAAGGTGCTGCACCTCGCCGGAGAGACCGACCACCGGCTGCGCGTCCTGACCGATGCGCACACTTATCACTGGCCGGCGTCGCCAGCGTCCGAACGGCTGCTCTCCGACTGCTTCGCGGCGCTCGCACCCCGGCCCCCGCGGGACGCAGAACAACTCGAGATCAACGGTCGGACCGTCGCGACGCGCCGTCGCACGGACGATGTGGTCTGGTTCGACTTCGCGGAGCTCTGCGAGGGCCCGCGCAGCCAGGCGGACTATGTCGAGCTGTCCCGCGAGTTCCACGCCGTCGTGGTCAGCGGTGTGCCCACGTTCGACGCCGCTCGAGAAGATGCGGCGCGCCGTTTCATCGGCCTGATCGACGAGCTGTACGACCGCAACGTCAAGGTGGTGCTCTCCGCCGCCGCCGACATCGCCGACCTGTACCGGGGCGAACGTTTGCGCGCCGAGTTCGAGCGTACGGCCAGCCGGCTGCGGGAAATGCAGTCCCTCGAGTATCTGGCGCTTTCGCACAAACCTTGATCGGCGTCGCCCTCCTTCGATAGAATCCGCGCGCCCTTGAGCCGGACCCTCCGCATGAAGACCGTCAGCACGCGTCCGCAGGATGTCGAGCACGCGTGGTATGTGATCGACGCCGAAAGCCAGACGCTTGGCCGCCTCGCGACCGAAGTCGCGCGCCGCCTGCGCGGCAAGCACAAGGCGTCGTTCACCCCCCATGTCGACACCGGTGACTACATCGTCGTGGTCAACGCGGAAAAAGTACGCGTGACCGGCAACAAGACCACCGCGAAGATGTACTACCGCCACTCGGGCTATCCCGGGGGCATCAAGGCAACGCCTTTCGGCGACATGATCGAAAAGCACCCGGAGCGGGTCATCGAAAAGGCAGTGAAGGGCATGCTGCCGCGCAACCCGCTCGGGCGTGCCTGCTTCCGCAAGCTCAAGGTCTACGCGGGCCCGGATCACCCGCATTCCGCACAACAACCCCGGCCGCTGCCACTCCAGTGAGCGTCCCGTACGCGCGCAGAGCGGATTCGGCTCCCGGTTTCAGTTGAGGACGACGATGGCACAGGCCCACCACTACGGCACAGGCCGCCGCAAGAGTTCGGCGGCACGCGTCTTTGTTCGGCCGGGCAACGGTCGGATTCTCGTGAACGATCGCCCGGTCGACGAGTACTTCGGTCGCGAGACCGCCCGCATGATCGTCCGGCAACCGCTGGAGGTCGCCGGGGCACTGGACCGTTTCGACATCACCGTGACGGTCCGGGGTGGCGGTTCGTCCGGACAGGCCGGCGCCATTCGCCACGGCATTGCCCGCGCACTGGTGGACTACGACGAGTCCTTGCGGCCGGGCCTCCGGCAGGCCGGTTTCCTCACGCGCGACGCGCGCGAGGTGGAACGCAAGAAGGTCGGATTGCGCAAGGCCCGCAAGCGCCCGCAGTACTCCAAGCGCTGATCGCGCTTCAGCGCCGGCACTCGACCATTTCGACGGGCGTTCAGGCAACGACGAACAGGAACGGGAACCACGGCATGAGAGGCCTGCGTTGAGCGACGGCAGTATCAATACAGGACGCCGCTACTTCCTGATCGCATCGACGGCCGCGGTCGGCGGCATCGGCGCCGTCGGAGCGGCGATACCCTTCGTCAAGGCGTGGTCGCCAAGCGCGAAGGCCAGGGCCCTCGGAGCGCCGATTCGCATCGATATCGCCAAGCTGCGACCGGGCGAGATCCTCGGCCCGATCCCGGGCTGGCGTGGCCAGCCGGTTTTCGTCATCTACCGCCCTGCCGAGGTCCTCGCCGCCCTCGAGTCGCATACCGCGGATCTCGCGGATCCGGGCTCCGAAAACGCGGACATGCAACCGGACTACGCGCGCAACACGTGGCGCTCGCGGCGTCCCGAAATCGGCGTGTACCTGGGCCTCTGCACGCATCTCGGCTGCTCGCCGAAATACTATGGCGAGGTCCGCCCGCAGGCGTTCGACGCGAACTGGCAGGGCGGGTTCTTCTGTCCCTGCCACGGCTCGCGCTTCGACCTTGCGGGCCGCGTGGTCAAGAGCGTACCCGCCCCGGACAACCTGCCGGTCCCGCCACACTTCTTCGAGACGGACAACGTGATCGTCATCGGCCGCGATCAGGAGGCCGCCTGATGGCCGAGACAGCACGGCAAGCGGGGCGCTGGACGCGCTTCGTGGCCTGGCTCGACGAGCGCCTGCCGCTGACCGAAACGATCGAGTACCACGCGACGAAGTACTACGCGCCGAAGAACTTCAACTTCTGGTACTACTTCGGCGTCCTGGCGTTCGTCGTGCTCGTCATCCAGTTCCTCTCCGGTCTCTGGCTGACGATGTCGTACGTCCCGAGCGGCGACGGCGCGTTCGCCTCCGTCGAGTACATCATGCGTGACGTGGAGTATGGCTGGCTGATCCGGTACCTCCACTCCACTGGCGCTTCGGCGTTCTTCCTGGTGGTCTACCTGCACATGTTTCGCGCCCTGGCCTACGGCTCGTACCGCGCGCCGCGGGAACTCCTGTGGCTGCTCGGCATGGCCATCTACCTGGTCCTCATGGCCGAAGGCTTCTTCGGCTACGTGCTGACCTGGGGCAACATGTCGTTCTGGGCGGCCCAGGTGATCGTCTCACTGGCCGGGGCCGTTCCCATCGTCGGCCCCGACCTCATGGAGTGGTTGCGCGGCGACTACGCCATGTCAGGGATCACGCTCAACCGCTTCTTCGCCCTGCATGTCGTGGCACTGCCCCTCGCGCTGGTGGGGCTCGTTTTCCTGCACGTCGTGGCCCTGCATCACGTCGGCTCGAACAACCCCGACGGGGTCGACATCAAGAAGCACAAGGACGCGCAGGGCGTGCCGCTGGACGGCATCCCGTTCCACCCGTACTACACGGTGCACGACCTGATGGCGACGGTCGGTTTCCTGATCGTCTTCTGCGCGATCGTCTTCTTCGCGCCGGAGATGTTCGGCTACTTCATCGAGAAGCCGAACTTCGAGGAGGCGGACCCGCTGAAGACACCCGAACACATCGCCCCGGTCTGGTACTACACCCCCTTCTACGCCATGCTCCGCGCGACGACGTTCCCGCTGCTCGGATTGCCGGCCAAGTTCTGGGGCCTGATCATCATGGCCGCAGCCATCCTGATCCCGGCCATCCTCCCGTGGCTGGACCGCGGTTCGGTTCGGTCCATCCGATACAAGGGCCTGCTGTCGAAGGTCATGCTCGCCATGCTCGTCGTGAGCTTCGTGATCCTCGGCTACCTCGGCACGATTCCACCGTCTCCGGTGGCGACAGCCCTGGCCCAGGTTTTCACCGTACTGTACTTCGCCTACTTCCTGCTGATGCCGTGGTACTCCCGCATCGACAAGACCAGGCGTGTACCGGAACGCCTGCCGTGATCGCGCGCACGCTCGCCGTATTCGGCACGTGCGTGGGGCTTGCCGCGGGCGCGTCCGAGTGGCGAATGCAGCCCATGGACCCGGACCTCCACGACAAACCCTCCCTGCAGAGGGGGCTGTCGCTGTACGCAAACTACTGTCTCGCGTGCCACTCGCTGAAGTTCCAGCGCTACGAACGCACCGCGGACGACCTCGGAATCCCGCACGACATCTTCCTCGAAAACCTGGTGTTCACCGGCCAGAAGATCGGCGGGTTGATGACCGCGTCGATGCCGGAGGACGACGCCAAGGCCTGGTTCGGGGCGGGACCGCCCGATCTCACGATGGTCGCCCGGGTGCGTGGCGAGGACTGGCTGTACAACTACCTGAAGACCTTCTACCTCGATCCCACGCGGCCGTTCGGGGTCAACAACAAGGTATTCGAGAACGTCGCCATGCCGCACGTCATGCTGGGCCTGCAGGGCGTTCAGCAAGACGTCTGCCGCGGGTACAAGCCCGTGGACCTCATTCGTGGCGAAGAGGTGATCTTCGCGGACCGCGAGCCGAACTGCTTTCTCGAAGTCGAGGCAGGCTCCGGTACCATGAGCGCCGAAGAGTTCGACGGCGCAGTCTACGACATCGTCAATTTTCTCTACTACGTCGGCGAGCCGACACGGCTGGAACGGCAACGTCTGGGTGTGTACGTCCTGCTATTCTTGGTGCTGTTGTTCGTATTCGCGTATCTGCTCAACCGCGAATACTGGAAGGACGTCCACTGATCCTGCGAGAGGTGCCAATGAGCGTCCTGACGAGGCGAGGCTCGATGACCCTGTTTTCGGATGCGTCCGATCACCAGAGTCATCGCGTCCGAATGGTTGTCGCCGAAAAAGGCATCAACGTGGAGATCGTGGACATCGATCCACGGCATAAACCCCAGGAACTGGGGCAGATCAACCCCTACAACACGCTTCCAACGTTGCTGGACCGGGAACTCGTCCTCTACGAGAGCACGGTCATCATGGAGTACCTCGACGAGCGCTTCCCGCATCCGCCGCTGCTGGCGGTGTATCCGGTGGCGCGCGCGCAAAGCAGGCTCCTGATGCACCGCATCGAAAAGGACTGGAGCCGACGCGTCAGCCTGTTGATGGCGGGCAGGGGCCGGGCCGAGTCCCTGGCGAAGGCCCGCAAGGAGTTGAGCGAGAGCCTGCTCACGGTGGCGCCGGTGTTCGCCAGCCAGCCGTTCTTCATGAGCGATGAATTCACGCTGGTGGACTGTTGCGTGGCGCCGATCCTCTGGCGGCTCAAGGCCATGGGCATCAAGATGCCCGAACGTTCGACGCGGGCCATGCGCCAATACATGCGACGCATCGTGGAACGCGAGTCGTTCCGACGCAGCCTCACCGAGACGGAAGTCGAGATGCGGGAGTGACGTGCACTCCGCCCGCCCTTACCTGATACGCGGCCTGATCGACTGGATCGTCGACAACGATTGGACCCCCCACGTCGCGGTTGCAACCGACGTGGACGGCGTCGAAGTGCCACGCGACCGCATCCAGGACAACCGCATCGTGCTGAACGTGGCCGCGCAAGCCGTCCGCGGCTTCGCCTGCGGCGACGACACGCTGTCGTTCGACGCGCGCTTCGGCGGCCGGTCGTTCCATGTGGCCGTACCCCTCGAAGCGGTCCTGGCGGTTTTCGCGCGGGAGAACGGCGCAGGGCTGGCCTTTCAGGGAACCACCGTCTCCGGACGGCTCGGAGGCGAGGAAGAGGGCAAGCCGAGGCAGAGCGACGCGCAGAAACCAGGAGAGAGCGACGACACGCCGAAGGGTCGGCCGAACCTCAAACTGGTGGAGTGACGCCCGGCCGTTGCCGCCCCAGGAGCTTCCCTAAGGCGACGGCACGATGTACTCGAACGCCTTGACCACCTTCTGAACGCCCACCACCGACCGCGCCACGTTGGCGGCCGAGTCCCCCTCGACCTCGGAGACGAGTCCCATCAGGTACACCACGCCGTTGCGGGTGACGACCTTCACACGGTCCCCGTTGACTTCATCGCTTGCGAACAGGCTGGCCTTGACCTTGGTGCTCAGGAAGCGATCGTTGACCCGCGATACCGACGTCACCGGCACGCCCACCTCGATCTCGTTGTGGATCTTGCGCACCTTGCGAATCTGCTCGACCGCGGTTTGCGCTTCCCGCTTCAGGGACTCGTCGAATACGAGGCCCGTCAGCAGGACGACGCCGTTGAAGCTGGTCACGACGATACTGCTCGTGCGCAAGGCTTCGCTGGCCTCCCTGATGACGCGCCCGGCACTGCGCTCGATGCCCTTGTCGTCGAGGATGACCCCCGGCGTGCGGGCACCCGGGTCGCTACCGGTGATCGTCGCGCAGGACACCGCACCCAGGCAGAGAAGCAGCCACGCCCCGCCGAGCAGCGCCATCGAGACACCATGACGGCGATCGGGCAGGTCACCACGGGGGCGCGCCTGCATGCTGCGGCCCCGGCCCCGGCCCGGGCCCCGGTTACGAGATTGAGGAAGAGAAAGCATCGGTGATCCAAACGATATTCGCGCCGAAGTTTGTCCCCGACATCGACACCACGTCAAATCTCGACACGTCCGAGGCATAGCGCGGGTGCTCCGCCAGGTAGGCCTCCGCGGCGCGGGCGAGACGGCGCTGCTTGGCGGGATCGACGGACGCCGCACCGTCCGTCCACGCTCCCGGTCCGCGCAGCCGAACCTCCACGAACACCAGTACCGCGCCTTCGCGCATGATCAGATCGATCTCGCCGAACGGCTTGCGGAAATTGCGGGCCAGCATGACCAGCCCACGACGCCGCAGGTGGCGCTCTGCCCGACGCTCGGCCCGCCGCCCCGCGCGGGCTGCGCTGCTTCCACCGGAGCGAGCGCCCGGACGGGGACGGCCCGGACGTCCGCCCGCAGGGCCGCCGAGGGCACGCCAGGAAGAGCCCGCGCGACCGGACAGCCAGCGGCCAATCATCCTCAACCGCAACTTCCTCCCGTCAGCCCGCGTCAGCTGCGCGGTCGCGTCGGCGGGGGCAGCGGCTCGAACCTCCCGCCGCGCACCATCGCCCAGGCGGGCTCTCGATGGATCGTTCCGTCCCTGGCCAGTCTCAGGACTCCGGATCCACCCATGATCCGGTTCTCGCTCGCGGCGGCGAGGTATGCCAGCCGATTGACGATGCGAAACGCATCCACGCCAAAGGCGAAGAGCGATTCCGCGGCACCCCGCAGGTTGGAAAACGGCCCCTGCAGGAGCTGCTTCTGCGCCGGGGGATACAGCCGCCACGGCATGTCGCAGACGCGGATGCCGTTCAGTGCCGCGGTATCGCCCACGTCGCGGCCCGCCTGAGAAGCGGTGTACACCGGGATGTCCGCGGCGAAGTGGAACTTGAGCGCCGCCACCAGGGAAGCCATGTGGTCGCCGTCGAGGAGCGCCACGACGCCGTCCACGTCCGCCCGTCGGCGCGTCGTGAACTCGACCTCCTCCCCGGCAAAGAGACGCGCCAGCGCTGCGCTGCGTCCCTGGCTTTCGTCCACGGACAGCGCGGCCCCCACCACCGCCGTGACCTCCTTGATGTCGCGGAACACCGCCTCATCCACCAACACGCTCCCCTCGCCGAGCCCCGTCTCGAAAACGCCTGCCGCCCTTTCGGACCAGTCGGTTCCAAGCCGGAAGACGAGGACACGACGGTGGCCATCACCCGTCACGCGGCGCGCGAGGGCGCGCCCCTCGTCCTCCACCGCCAGGGCGAACTGCACGACTCTCGCGGGTTCTCCCGCGGTCGCCGACGCGGCTACGGAGTTCAACGTCAGGGTCGGCACGACCGGGTCCAGCGCCCACATGCGTGCGACGTTGTCCTTGGACAAGGGTCCGACGATGGCCGTTGCACCGCTCGCCAGCGCCTCTTCATACAGCGCATCGACCGTCGCTGCGCCGGTGTCGTAGAGCTGCACCGACTGCGAGGGCGCTGGCCCGGCCCCGAAGTAGGCGGCCAGGAATCCGTCCCGTACGGCCTCCCCCGCGCCGGCAAGCCGCCCGGAGAGCGGCAGCAGCAAGGCGATGCCGGCCGGGGGCGACCCTTCCCAGCCCGAGGGCGCGACCCGGGCTCCGGGGTGATGCGGATGCCGGCGCTGCCAACCCATCCACACCGCGCGCTGCCGCGCCGGCGTCAACGCGTCGTTGTACGCCTCGAGGAATCGCCACCAGGCGCGCTCGTCGTCGGTGGCCGCCCGGCCGCCGCGTTCGGCCACCCGGTAGCCCCGTGCGCGTACGCCATGCCGCCAGATCGCCCGGCCAAGCGCTGCAACGTCGCCCGATGCCGTCGCATCGAAGGCAATCAGCCTCGCCACGGCGCCGGCGTAGTCGCCGTAGGCCGCGTCGATCTCCGCCTGCAGCATCACGAACCGCTGGTGGCGGCGGGCCCGCACCCTGTCCAGTTGACGCAGGCCGGCGTCGGCCTGGCGGAGGTCCCCGGACGCCAACGCAAACCCGGCGTCGAGCAGCTGCAACTCGAGCAGCTCCTCGCCGGCCGGCGGCGCATCGATGTCTCCGACCCACCCTGCCCGCAACGCTTCGACCACCGCGCGGGCGGACGGGATGTCGCCCTCTTCCAGAAAGGCCCATGCCCGGGCCAGCCGCCGCGCCGTCACACTCGAAACGCCCGGCCCCTCGTCGACGGTCGGGATCGTCGCCGCTGGATCCCTGCCGGTCGGCGCCTCGCTCTCGACCCGGGATTGACAGCCGGCCGTCGCGGCAACGATGAACAGTGTGGCGGCGATTGCGGCTGGTTGCGCGACCGTGCGTCTGCATGGCGCACGCGACGCCGGTCGCTTAGGCTCCCGGTTCCGCCTGGTGCAGGTACGGCTCGAAATGACAGCGTTGCGGAACACGGGAAACCTGTACGTGGTGGCCACGCCCATTGGAAACCTGGAGGACATCACGGCGCGAGCCGCCAGAGTCCTGCAATCCGTAGAGATATTGGCCTGCGAAGATACCAGACGTTGCCGCATCCTGTTGCGCCACCTCGGCGCGAACCCCACCGAACTCATCAGCCTCCACGACCACAACGAGTCCGCCGCCACGCGTCGCGTGCTGGCGCGACTCGCGAGCGGCCGCGATGTCGCCCTCGTGTCCGACGCCGGCACGCCGCTGGTGTCCGATCCCGGATTCGAACTCGTTCGTGAAGCGCATCGCGCAGGCGTGGCGGTGACCCCCGTTCCCGGACCCAGCGCCCTCACTGCCGCGCTCTCGGCATCTCCGCTGCCCGCCGGGCGCTTCTTCTTCGAGGGATTCCTGCCCGCGCGGGGCGGACCCCGCCGGCAGGCGTTGTCGCAACTGCTCCGCCGCCGCGCAACGACGGTGTTCTTCGAAGCTCCACACCGCGTCGCGCGGACCCTGGCCGACCTCGACGAGCTCGGCGCGGGCGAACGCCGTATCACGCTCTGCCGCGAGTTGACCAAGGCGTTCGAAACCATCGTCCACGGAGCCGTCACCGAGGTCGCGCAACGCGTCGGGCCACTCAAGGGCGAGTTCGTCTGCGTTCTCGAAGGTTCCCGGGAGGCGGCAGCGGGCGACAGCGAGGGTGTACTCACCACGCTGCTCGAGGAGTTGCCGCCGGCGCAGGCCGCACGGCTCACGGCGCGACTGACGGGCGAGTCGCGCGCCCGGCTCTACCGTCTGGCGGCGCGCCGACGTGATATGGTGGAGTCGCGAGCCGGCCAGGCAGCCGCTACGCCTTCTGGCGTGGAGGAAAGTCCGGGCTCCTCGGAACAGGGCGCCAGGTAACTCCTGGGGAGCGCAAGCTCACGGAAAGTGCAACAGAGAGCAGACCGCCGGGGCGTCCGTTCGTCGGACGACGCTCGCCACGCGGGCGACCCCCGGCAAGGGTGAAAGGGTGCGGTAAGAGCGCACCGCGTTCGGCGGTAACGCCGGCGGCTAGGCAAACCCCGCCCGGAGCAAGGCCAAATAGGAATCCACAATGCGTGTTCCGCGCTGGATTCGGGTAGGCCGCAAGAGGTAGCCGGTGACGGCTGTCCCAAGATGAATGGCTGCCCCAGACAGAACCCGGCTTATCGGCCGGCTCGCGCTCGCTTCCGCTAATCGCCCACAAGCGGCTGGTTCCGCGCAAAAAACCGGTTGACACCCTGCTTGGCCCACCTATAGTGGCCCGTGGTGGGATATTTTGGGTGTAAGTGGGTGAAATTGTCGTCATGTGGCAATCGCGCCCCCCAATGCCATGTTTCGCGGCATCAACAGCGTGACCCTGGATACGAAAGGCCGAATGGCGCTGCCGGCGCGCCATCGCGAAGCCGTGCGCGCGCGGTCCGCGGGCCGGCTGGTCACGACCATCGACATCCGTGAGCCCAGTCTCCTGATGTATGCGTTGCCCGACTGGGAGGCGGTGGAGGGGCGGCTGCAGACGCTCGCGAACATCCGTCCGTCCGCGCGCCGGCTGCAGCGGCTGCTCATTGGCCACGCGACAGACATGGAACTCGACGGCAACGGGCGCGTGCTCCTGCCTCAAATGCTGCGCGACTACGCAACGCTGGACAGGAAGCTCGTGGTGCTCGGTCAAGGCAACAAGATCGAGATCTGGAGCGAGCAGAACTGGCAGGCTCGCATGGAGGATTGGCTGGGAGAGGACATGAACGCGGCACTCGGGGATCTGGGCGACCTGGAGGGCCTTTCGGTGTGACCGTCCGTCCGGCGGTGCGGGTTCGGCGTCCTGCGTCGAACGCGATGCCGGACCAGGTCCACGGAACACCGCAAAGCCGTGCCACAAGTCGCCGCGGGGAACCGTCCGGGCGGAGAGCGTCCGTTCAGGCGCCGCGGAAAGCTGAGTAGAGACAACAGTTTACGGGCACGTAGGAGGATCAGGGTTGGATGCGACACGTACCGGTGTTGCTGGAGGAGACGGTGGCGGCCATGGCTGTGTCGCGTGACGGGCGCTACGTCGACGCCACCTATGGTCAGGGCGGCCACAGCCGGCGATTGCTCGAGCAACTCGGGCCCGACGCCCGCCTGCTCGTCCTGGACCGGGACGAGGAAGCCCTCGCGAACGCGCGGCGCCTGGCAGGGAGCGACCCCCGCGTCACGGCCGCGCATGCCCCGTTCTCCCGCATGGATACCGTCGTACGCGACGCCGGCATGACCCCCGCAACCAGCATCCTGATGGATGTCGGCGTGTCTTCCCACCAACTCGACGACGCAGAGCGCGGATTCAGCTTCCTGCGGGACGGTCCGCTCGACATGCGCATGGACCGCAAGCAGGGCGTGACGGCCGCGCAATGGCTGAACTCGGCCGACGAAGACGAACTCGCCGAGATCTTCCGTCGTTACGGCGAGGAGCCGCACGCGGGGCGGGTCGCCCGAGCGGTCGTCGCCCGCCGTCCCCTCGAGCGAACGGCCGATCTGGTCGCCGCCGTCGAACAGGGCAGCCCACATCGCGGGGCCGGCAGTCACCGCGCGACCCGCGTGTTCCAGGCGGTGCGCATACACGTCAACGAGGAACTGGCGGAACTCGACGCCGGACTGGACGCCGCGTTCGCCAGTCTCGGGGCGGGCGGCCGCCTCGCGGTCATCACCTTCCACAGCCTGGAACACCGCCTGGTGCGACAGCGCTTCCGTACCTGGACCCGCGGCGAAGCCCTGCCGAGGCGCCTCCCCACACGCGACTCACCCGCCGGGCGGGCCCGTCTCGTCGTGCGCCGCGCGCGACCCTCGGAGGCGGAGCTCGCCGCCAACCCCCGCGCGCGCAGCGCCATGCTGCAGGTCGTGGAGAAGATCGCGGAGCCGCCACCGTGAAGCTTCAGTACCCCATGATGCTGCGGCGCTGGACCGCGACGTTCGTCGTCTGCGCGGCCGCCGCCGCTGCGGGGATTCAGGTGGCCTCGCAGGCGCAGGAGTTGCGGGGCTCCTTTGTGCGCCTCACCGGCGTGCAACAGCAGCGCGACGCGCTGCTCGCCGAGTACAGCCGGCTGCTGCTCGAACGAGGCACGCTGTCGAGCTACCGCAACGTGGGCGAAACGGCCAAGGAGCGGCTGTCGATGCGCTTCCCCGAGGAAGTCACACCGGTCGTACGGCGATGAGACCCTGGCGCCATCAACTCCTGGTCGGTCTCTTCGTGACAGCGGCCGCGGCCTTGCTGTTCCGCATGGCCCATCTCGGCGTCGCGGAGCGCGACTTCCTCAAGAAGCAGGGGGAGGCGCGCGCCGTGCGCGTGGTCCCCATCCCCGTGCATCGCGGCATCATCTATGACCGGCACGGTGAGCCGCTTGCAGTCAGCACGCCGGTCTTCTCGGTCTGGACCGATCCCAGCCAGACGACCCTCTCGCCCCGCGATGCGACCACTCTCTCCCAGGCGCTGAACCTGCCGCCCGAGCGGGTGAACCGCCTGATCGAGCGCAGCGACGACAGCCGCTTCGCCTACCTGAAGCGACACGTCGATCCCGCCACCGCCGCGCGCGTACGCGCCCTGGAGATCGAGGGAGTGCGCTTTCGGCGGGAGTACCGGCGTTTCTACCCGGCCGCTGAGACCACCGCGCATGTGGTCGGCATCACGAACATCGACGATACGGGCCAGGAGGGCGTCGAACTCGTGCTCGATGCTCTGCTGCGGGGTTCGCCGGGGGAGAAACGCGTGCTGCGGGATCGCAACGGCCGCGCGGTCAAGGACCTCGCCTACCTCCGGCCACCGAACTTCGGCAAGGACGTGACGTTGAGTCTCGATCTCAGGCTGCAGTTCTTCGCCTACAAGGAACTGAAGTCGGCCGTCGAGCACAACCTTGCGAAGTCAGGCTCCCTGGTGATGCTCGACGTCGCCAGCGGCGAAGTGCTGGCGATGGCCAACCAGCCGTCCTACAACCCGAACAATCCCGTCGACCGGGGCTCGTCCGGAGTCCGCAATCGCGCGGTCACGGACACCTACGAGCCCGGCTCGACGATCAAGCCGCTATCCGTGCTCGCCGCCCTCGAAAGCGGGCGCTACTTTCCCGACAGCCTGGTGGAGACGTCTCCAGGCTTCATCCGGGTGGGCAGAAAGCTGCTCGAGGACCCCGTCAACCGAGGTCGGCTGACCCTGACCGAGGTCCTCGCGAAATCCAGCCAGGTCGGCGTCACCAAGGTCGCTCTCGATCTTCCCGAGCACGCCATCTTCGACGTCATGGCACGGGCCGGACTCGGCGAGACACCCGGTACCGGGTTGCCCGGCGAAACCCTCGGCGTATTCACCGCACGCGATCTCGACAAGGACATCGGACGGGCCACCCTCGCCTTCGGCTACGGTCTGACGGTGACGCCGCTGCAACTTGCCCGGACCTACCTCACGCTGGCCACGGGCGGCGTACGGCGGTCCGTGAGCGTCTTCCACAAGGCAGCCTTGCCACCGAGCGAGCGGGTCTTCGACGCCCGCGACGTCCGGGACCTGTCGCGCATGCTCGAGAAGGTCGCGAGCGCCGAGGGGACGGCATCCCGAGCTCGCGTCGCCGGATACAGGGTCGCCGGCAAGACGGGCACCACACGCAAGACGTCTCCCGGCGGATACGACGACCAGCGCCACGTCGCCCTGTTCGCCGGCTATGCGCCGGTCCACGCGCCGCGCATCGTGGTCGTCGTGGTCATCGACGAACCGGGCGCCGGAGCGATCGGCGGCGGCAGCGTTGCCGCGCCGGTGTTCGCCCGCGTGGTTGCCCAGGCACTGCGCATCCTTGGCGTCGCACCCGACGTAGGGCCGACCCTGGCGCGGACACCGCCACAAGAGGCAGCACCCGGCAACGAGCTTCCCGTCCGTGACCTCGCCCGCATTTCTCACCAGGCCGCTTGTCGGCGTCAAAAAGATCTTGGGTTTCAAGAGGTTGATCGCGATGCCGATGATCGTGCCGGGTACGGACTGCGCTGGCCGCGCCCTCGCGGGTCTTTTGGCCCCGTCCGCGCACATGCTCCCTCAACCGTAGGCTCCGCTATGCTCTCGGTCGCGAGTACGCGCACAGGGCCAAAATCCTCCGCGATCATCACGGCCCCTGGTGAGAAATGCGGGCTAGCGCGTGCCGGCGGGAGGCTGACATGAACGCCGGCAAATCCCTCCGGCAGGTGTGCGGCGCCGGCGCCGACACGATCGTGACCGGCCTTGCCGCGGACTCCCGGCGCGTCGCGCCCGGCGACCTCTTCCTGGCGCGGGCGGGAGCGCTGCACGACGCGCACGAACACGTCCCCGAGGCCGTGGGGCGCGGAGCCGTCGCGGTCTGTTCGGAGCGGCCGGTCGAAACGACCGTTCCAAACGTCGTGATCCCGGATCTCCAGGCGAGGCTCGGCGGCATCGCCGCCCGGTTCTTCGACGATCCGAGCGCAGAACTCACCTGCATCGGCGTCACGGGGACCAACGGCAAGACCTCGATCGCCTGGCTCTGCGCCACGCTGCTCGACGACACCGCCTGCATGGGCACGCTCGGGTGGGGCCGGCCGCTCCACCTCTGCCCCACCGCGCTGACCACGGAAGATCCCGTCGCCGTGCAGCGGCATCTGCGCCGTCTCGCGGACCACGGCACGCAGCGCGTCGCCATCGAAGCGAGTTCCCATGCGCTCGACCAGGGGCGGGTCGTAGACGTGCGTTTCGACATCGCGGTGTTCTCCAATCTGACCCGGGACCACCTCGACTATCACGTGACGATGGAACGCTACGCGATGGCCAAACGGAAGCTGTTCGAGACGCCCTCCCTAAGCGCCGCGGTCGTCAACGTGGACGACCCCGTGGGGCGCCGCATCGCCCGCGAACTCAGCATCGAAACGATCGGCTTCGGCAGTTCGGCAGCGGCCGCCGTGTCGTGGTCGGACATCGTCCGGCACCTCGACGGCATCGAGGGTCGTTGGCGCACTCCGTGGGGCAGCGCGGCGTTCCGGCTGCCGCTGTTCGGAGATTTCTCGATCGCAAACGCGGCCGCGGCGCTGGCGAGCGCCTGCCTCGCGGGTGCCCGCTTCGACGATGTGGTGGCCCGCATGGACGACGTACCACCCGTGCCCGGACGCATGCAACGCGTTCCGCCGACCGCCGCATCGTCTCCCCGGCAACCCACCGTGATCGTGGATTTCGCCCACACGCCCGACGCACTCTCCGCCGCGCTCCGGGCGGCCCGCCGCCACCTCGTGGGTTCCGGCGGCCGACACGGCACGACCGCCCCGGCGCCGGACCGGAGCGCCGGGGCGGGAACGTTGACTTGCGTCTTCGGCTGCGGTGGCGACCGCGACCGCGGCAAGCGCGCGCTGATGGCCCGGGCGGCCGAGCAGGATGCCGACGCGGTGGTCGTCACTTCGGACAATCCCCGCGGCGAAGCGCCGAGCGCCATCGTCCGGGACATCGTCGCGGGCTTCGCGGCGCCACGCGCGGTGACGATCGAAATGGAGCGCGCCCGCGCCGTACGGCTGGCCATCGAGCGGGCGGGACCCGGGGACGTGATCCTGCTCGCCGGCAAGGGTCACGAGACCTACCAGGAGATCTCCGGCCGCCGCATCCCCTACAACGACTTCGACACCGCCCAGCAGGCCCTGACCGACCGCGGGCCGACGAGACCGGAGGCACGCTGATGCTGCTGTGGCTGACGGACTACCTGGCCACGCTGGTGAGCGGCTTCGGGGTGTTCCAATACCTGACCTTCCGCACGATGGTGAGCGCGCTGACCGCGCTCGCCATGTCGCTGGTCATCGGTCCCGTGATGATCCGCAAGCTGTCGCACTACCAGATCGACCAACCCGTACGCGACGATGGGCCCGAGACCCATCTGGCCAAGTCCGGGACGCCCACCATGGGTGGCGCGATGATCCTGGTCACGATCTCGATCACGACGCTGCTGTGGGGCGAACTCCAGAGCCGGTACGTCTGGATGGCGCTCGCAGTGACCCTGGCCTTCGGCGTCATTGGCTGGTACGACGACTACCTGAAGGTCTCCGCCCGGAACTCGCGCGGACTCGCCGCACGCTGGAAGTTCCTCTGGCAGTCGCTGGCCGGCATGACCGCGGCGGTCGTGCTTTACCAGGGGGCCACTACGCCAGCGGAGACGAGCCTCTTCGTCCCGTTCTTCAAGGACGTGGCCATTCCCCTCGGGATCGGCTCCGTCGTGCTGACCTACCTCATGGTCGTCGGCATGAGCAACGCCGTGAACCTGACCGACGGTCTCGACGGGCTCGCCATCCTGCCCACCGTCATGGTGAGTTCCGCCCTGGGCTTCATCGCCTACCTCGTCGGCCACGTCGAGTTCGCGAACTACCTGCAGATCCCCTATGTCGCCGGCGCCGGCGAGCTCGCGGTCTTCTGCGGCGCCATCATCGGCGCGGGCCTCGGCTTCCTGTGGTTCAACGCCTACCCCGCGCAGGTGATCATGGGCGACATCGGGGCGCTGGCGCTCGGCGCCGCACTCGGTCTCGTGGCCACCATCATCCGGCACGAAGTCGTCCTGCTCATCATGGGCGGCCTGTTCGTCGTCGAGATCGTATCCGTCATCGTCCAGGTAGCCAGCTTCCGGATGACCGGCCGGCGCGTCTTCCGGATGGCACCACTGCACCACCACTTCGAACTGAAGGGGTGGCCGGAGCCGCGCGTCATCGTGCGCTTCTGGATCATCACCCTGATCCTCGTGATCGTCGGCCTGTCCACCCTGAAGCTCCGATGACCGCCCCACGCACCCTGGTCCTCGGCCTCGGCATCACGGGGCGCTCCTGCGTCGAATTCCTGCAGGGGCGCTGCCCGGTCGCGGCGTGCGATACCCGCAGGGACCCACCGTTCGCCGGGCTCGACGTCATCCGACGCGGCGAGGTCGAGCTGCTTGACCCGCGCGCCGTGTGTTTCAGCCGGTTCGACCGCGTCGTAGTCAGTCCGGGAATCGCGCTGACGCACCCCCTCGTGCAGCGCGCCCGAGCGGCAGGCCTGCATGCCATTGGCGACATCGACCTCTTCCTTGCCGAAGCCGATGCCCCTGTCACGGCCATTACGGGCACCAACGGCAAGAGCACCGTGACGTCCCTCGTCGGCGCTCTGCTCAGCGCCAGCGGCAGCAACGTCCATGTCGGCGGAAACCTGGGCGTACCCGCACTCGACCTGCTCGACGAGCGGGCTGAACGCTACGTCCTGGAACTCTCGAGTTTCCAGTTGGAACGACTGGACGCCGGGGCGTTCGCCGTCGCCTCCGTACTCAACGTCAGCGCCGACCATCTCGACCGCTACCCCTCCTTCGCGGCCTACGCGCAGGCCAAGCGCCGCATCTACCGGGGATGCGGAGCCGCCGTCCACGACGCCGACGATGGGCAGACCCGGCCCCCCGAGGCGGTTCCCGGCATCGCCCTGAACGCCGATCCCGGGTGGCGCCTGCAGGGCAAGGAAGTGATCGTCGATGGCCGGTCCCATCCGCTCGCATCCTTCTCGCTTGCCGGCCGCCACAACGCCCGCAACATCCTCGCAGCCGGCGCCATCGCCCACCTCGCGGGCGCGGACCTCCGCGCTGCCGAGGATGTCCTGTACGGATTCTCCGGGCTGCCGCACCGCTGCACGCCCGTGCGGACGATCGACGACGTGCTCTTCATCAACGACTCCAAGGCGACCAACGTGAGCGCCTGCGCGGCGGCTCTGGCCGGCTTCGGCAATGCCGGAAAGCCGGTCGTACTCATCGCCGGCGGGGACGGCAAGGGCGCCTCGTTCGAGCCGCTGAGAGCGCCCGCCGGTGCCTACGCGCGCCATGCGGTACTGCTTGGCCAGGACGCCGAGCGTCTCGAGCGGACCCTGGCCGGGGTCGTGCCGACGAGCCGCGCACAAGACATGGAACAGGCCGTGGCGCAGGCATTCCGCGCCGCTCGGGGCGGCGACGTGGTGCTGCTCTCGCCCGCATGCGCCAGCTTCGACATGTTCGAGAACTACGCCGCGCGCGGCGCCGCGTTCGCGGCCGCCGTTACCCGGGCGGACCGCTCGTCATGACGGACCGGCACGACATGACGCTTCTCATGACCTGGCTCTGCCTGCTGGCGATGGGCATCGTCATGGTCGCCTCGGCGTCGAGCGCCCTCTCCGACAGCTCCTTCCTGCACCTGGCAAGGCACGGCGTCTACGTGCTCGTCGCCCTCCTCGTGTTCGGGTTGGTGGCGAACGTGCCATTGCACGTGTGGGAGAAGTCGCACCGATGGTGTCTGTTCGGAGCGATCGCGGTCTGCGGCCTCGTCATGGCGCCAGGCATCGGTCACGAAGTGAAGGGCGCGCAACGGTGGATCGACCTCGGCGGTTTCACCCTGCAGCCCTCCGAGGCGGCCAAGTTCCTGCTCACGGTATACCTCGCCGGGTACCTGGCCCGGGTGGGCGAGTCCGTCCGCGAGGTCGGCGTCCTGCTGCGACCGCTATTCTGGGTCAGCCTGGTCCTGCTCCTCGTCCTGGTCGAACCGGACTTCGGCACGGCCGTGGTCATAGCGCTGTTCACCGGCGGGCTCCTGTTTCTCGGTGGCGCGCGGCTGCGGCACTTCATCGCAATCGGCGCCTTAGGCGGTATCTCGTTCGCACTGCTCGCGATCCTCGAACCCTACCGGGCGGAGAGGCTGGTCTCGTTTCTCGATCCATGGTCGCAGGCTTTCGGCAGCGGCTATCAGCTGACGCAGGCGCTGATCGCGTTCGGCCGGGCCGAGTGGTTCGGGATGGGACTCGGCGAAGGTACCCAGAAGCTGCTCTATCTGCCGGATGCCCACAACGACTTCATCTTCGCGGTCATCGCCGAGGAACTCGGTTTCGCCGGAGCCGCCGCGCTGCTCGCCGCGTTCGTCTTCCTCGTGTTGCGCATCTTCGCCATCGCCGCCGCGGCCGCCCGCGAGGACCGCATGTTCGCCGCCTACGTCGCCTACGGCGCAGGCCTCCTGCTGGCCATCCAGGTCACCATCAACATAGGCGTCAACACCGGGGCCCTGCCGACGAAGGGCCTGACGCTGCCGTTCATCAGCTACGGGGGCAACAGTCTCGTGGTCTTCTCGGCGCTCACGGCGCTGGCCCTGCGGGTGCATTTCGAGTCCGCACACATCGAGAAGAAGCCGTGAGCGACGTGGCACCCGACATGTCGGCAGCGTCAGGTCCGGTACCCGGAATGCGACGCGTACGGAGCGTGCACTTCGTCGGTATCGGCGGCGCGGGCATGTGCGGCATCGCCGAAGTGCTGGTCAACCTGGGCTATTCGGTCAGCGGGTCGGACATCGCACGCTCACCCGCCACCGACCGCCTGGCCGGTCTCGGCGTCCCGGTGGACCTCGGCCACGGCGGCGCCCGCGCCGGCCGGGCCGACGTGGTAGTGACGTCGAGCGCCATCGACCCCGGCAATCCCGAGGTGGTGCTCGCACTCGAACACCGCGTGCCGGTGATACCCCGGGCAGAGATGCTGGGCGAGTTGATGCGCCACCGCCACGGCATCGCCGTCGCCGGCACACACGGCAAGACCACCACCACGAGCCTCGTCACGGCCATCCTGCAGCAGGCCGGCCGCGACCCGACGTTCGTCATCGGCGGGTTGCTGAGCAGCGACGGGCGCGGCGCCGCGCTCGGGGCCAGTCGCTACCTCGTCGCGGAGGCCGACGAGAGCGATGCCTCGTTCCTATTCCTGCAGCCCATGGTGGCGGTCGTGACCAACATCGACCGGGACCACATGGGCACATACGCACACGACTTCGAGCGGCTCCGGCACGCATTCGTCGACTTCGTGCACCGACTGCCCTTCTACGGCGTCGCCGTGCTGTGTCTCGACGACCCGCATGTGGCCGCATCGCTCGGCGAGCTCGCGCGTCCGGTGCTGACATACGGACTGGACGAGGACGCGGACTTTCGCGCGGTGAACATCGACCCGAGCGGGTCGTGCTGGTCCTTCACGGCGACGCGTCCGGACCAGCCGGATCTGGCCGTACGTCTGCCCCTACCAGGCCTGCACAACGTACGCAACGCCCTCGCCGCGATCGCCGTGGCCACGGACGACGGCGTCGAGGACCAACACATCGTCGAGGGACTGGCACGTTTCCGCGGCGTGGACCGCCGCTTCCAGGTGACCCCATGCAGCGTCGACGGCACGTCCGTGACCCTCGTGGACGACTACGGGCACCATCCGACCGAAGTCCGCATGGTGATCGACACGGTGCGCCGGGTCTGGCCCGAGCGGCGCCTGGTCATGGTGTACCAGCCGCATCGCTACACCCGCACCCACGACCTGTACGACGACTTCGTCGCGGTATTGCCGCTGGTCGACTTCCTCGTGATCGTCGACGTCTACGCCGCGGGGGAAGAGCCGATCCCCGGCGCCGACGGCCGCGCGCTCTGCCAGGGTATCCGACAGCGCGGCGGGCTGAACCCGATCTTCTCGGAGTCGCCCGAGGACGCCTCCCGGACGTTGCTGCCGCTCCTGCGGGAGGGCGACGTGGTGGTGGTGCAGGGCGCGGGCAACGTGAGCCAGGTGTCGACCGGTCTCCGGGAGGGTTTCCATGCCTAGTGCCGTGTCCCACAAGCTCGTGGGACCTCAGCGTGCGCCACGCGGTTCGTGGCAAGGCGCGGACCGCCGGGAAGGGTGGGTCCCGTTGCCAAGGGCCGCAACGCCGCCACGGGCCGCGTGGCGCGCGCCCTTCGGGAGCGAGCGGAACGCGCCGGAGCCTTCAGCCGGGGAGCGCGAGGGGACACCCCTGGCATGCAGACGGCGTTGCAGCCCTTGCCAATACACCCGGTATTCCCTGCGGACTGCGCCTTGCATTGACGCGTTCCGCTCGCTCTGAGGCCTACGAACTGATGGGACACGACACTAGAACTCGACGAGCATCGCCGCAGCCGGCACGTCGGTCCCGGTCCGCGCGGGCAGCGCGGCGGCGCGCGCGTGCGGCGCGGCGGCAGAGCTTGAAGTCACTGCTCGTCTCAACCCTGCTTGCCACCGCCGTGTTCTTCATCGCGGGCCTTGCCTGGCGGGTGCTGCAGGCTCCCGTCGACGCGGTCCGGATCGTCGGCGACCTCAGCCGCATCGAACATGAGGAAGTCCGCACGGCGGTCGTGGCCGCGCTGCAATCCACCATGCATGGCGTCTCGGACATCGCAGCGGCCGTCGAGGAACTCGACTGGGCCCGCGACGCCCACGTACGCCGTGTCTGGCCGCACGCGCTGCAGGTCTGGGTGGAACGCGCCACCCTGACGGCGAGGTGGGGAGAAGACCACTACCTCACCACCAGCGGCGAGGTCGTGGAGGCCCCGAAGCCCCCCGGCGCGCCGTTGCCCAACCTGACCGGCACGCTGTCTTCCGGCGCGGAGACGATGCGCATCTACGAAATGCTGAGCGATCAGCTTACGGCCCACGGTCTGCGCCTCGCCACGCTCGAACAGACCGTGCTCGGGGGCTGGCGCCTGACGCTCGGCAACGGCGCCACCGTACTGCTCGGTTCGGAAGATCTCGTCGGACGCATGGGCCGTGTACTCGCCGTTTACGAGGACGCGCTACGCGACCGCGCCGACCGCGTGGAGCGCCTCGACGCGCGCTACGGCAGCGGCGTCGCCGTTCGGTGGCGATCCGACGGCGAGCCGGGACTGGGCGGCACCGAATCGGTGGCAACGTTGGCGGGGAAGTAATGGCAACCGACGCAACACCCAGGCGCATCGTGGGGCTGGACATTGGCACCAGCAAGGTCGCTGCCATCGTCGGCGAGGTGGACCAGAACGGCGAGATCGAAGTCATCGGCATCGGCTCGCACCGCTCCCACGGTCTGCGCAAGGGCGTCGTGGTCAACATCGAGTCGACCGTACAGGCGATTCAGCGCGCCACCGAAGAAGCCGAGCTGATGAGCGGCGCACAGATCGACTCGGTGTACGCCGGCATCGCGGGCAGCCACATTCGCGGCATCAACTCGCACGGCATCGTCGCGATACGCGACGACGAAGTCCACGCCCAGGACGTCGACCGGGTCATCGACGCCGCACGGGCGGTGGCGATCCCAGCCGACCAGAGAATCCTGCACGTGTTGCCGCAGGAGTACCTGATCGACAACCAGGAGGGCGTGAAGGAACCGCTCGGCATGTCCGGCGTGCGGCTCGAGGCCAAGGTCCATCTCGTCACCTGCGCGGTGAACGCCGCCCAGAACGTCACCAAGTGCATCCAGCGATGCGGCCTGATCGTGAACGACCTGATTCTCGAGCAGCTCGCCTCCAGCTATTCCGTGCTCACCGACGACGAGCGCGACCTCGGCGTCTGCCTGGTCGACATCGGCGGCGGCACGACGGACATCGCGGTCTTTACCGGCGGAGGCATCCGCCATACCGCGGCGATACCCATCGCCGGCGACCAGGCCACCAAGGACATCGCCATGACGCTGCCGACGCCCACGCGCCACGCCGAGGAAATCAAGATCAAGTACGCCTGCGCGTTGAACAAGCTCGTCCATGCCGACGAGACGATCAACGTCCAGGGCGTCGGCGACCGGCCACCGCGCACGCTGCCCCGCCAGGTGGTGGCAGAGGTGGTGGAGGCGCGCTACGAGGAGCTGTTCGCGCTCGTCAAGGCGGAGCTCCGACGCGGCGGCTACGAAGACGTCATCGCGTCGGGCATCGTCCTGACGGGCGGGTCGGCCCAACTCGAAGGCGTGGTCGAGCTGGCGGAGCGTGTGTTCGAGATGCCGGTCAATATCGGCACGCCGAGGAGTGTCAGGGGGCTGCAGGACATCGTGAGCAATCCGATCTACGCCACCGGCGTCGGACTGCTGCTCTACGGCAGGGAGGAACAGGAAAACAAGGATCGGAGCCACGCGAGACCCGGCGGTCTGTTCAGCCGGATCTCGAACTGGCTCCGCGAAAACGTCTGAACTGCGATTGGTCAACACAAGGAGAGCACCATGTTTGAACTCGTAGACAGTGCACCACAGAACGCGGTCATCAAGGTGATCGGCGTCGGCGGCGGCGGCGGCAACGCCGTGCAGCATATGCTGAACAAGCACATCGACGGAGTCGATTTCGTGGCCGCCAACACGGACGCCCAGGCGCTCAGACACCTCGATGCCAAGACCACGCTGCAACTTGGCGCGTCGGTCACCAAGGGCCTCGGCGCCGGCGCCGACCCCGAGATGGGCCGCCAGGCCGCACTCGAGGACCGCGACCGCATCACCGACCTTCTCCGGGACACGGACATGCTGTTCGTCACGGCCGGCATGGGCGGCGGGACGGGCACCGGCGCGGCTCCGGTGATCGCCGAAGTCGCGCAGGAACTCGGCATTCTGACGGTGGCCGTGGTCACACGGCCGTTCAACTTCGAGAATCGCCTGGAAATCGCCAACGCCGGCATCGACCAGCTTGCCGAGTTCGTCGACTCGCTGATCGTCGTGCCGAACGAGAAGCTGCTGTCCGTGCTCGGCAAGGACACGTCCATGCTCGAGGCGTTCAGCGCCGCCAACGACGTCCTGCTCGGGGCGGTGCAGGGAATCTCCGATCTCATCGTCAAACCTGGCCTCATCAACGTGGACTTCGCGGACGTTCGGACCGTCATGGCCGAGATGGGCATGGCGATGATGGGAACCGGGCGTGCGAGCGGCTCGAGCCGCGCGAGAGATGCCGCGGAGGCCGCGATCCACAGTCCGCTGCTCGAAGACGTACAGCTCGACGGCGCGCGGGGCGTTCTGGTCAACGTCACCGCCGGAACCGATGTCGGCCTCGGGGAGTTCGCCGAAGTGGGCGACGCCATCAAGGAGCTGGCATCAGCCCGGGGTCGGGTGGTCATCGGGACGGTGATCGATCCCGACGCGGGCGACGAGCTCAAGGTCACCGTGGTCGCGACGGGTCTCGGAAACCCCTCAGAGCAGCGCCCGATGCCCAAGGTGGTCGTCCACGGCCCGGAGGCCCGCGTGAACTACGACGAGTTCGATCTTCCGCCGGCGATCCGGGAACATCCGATACAGCCGCAACGCAGGACGGAACCGGACGTCCCGCCTGCAAACGCGGGCATCGAGTTCCTCGACATCCCGGCGTTCATCCGTCGTCAGGCGCAATAGTGCGCCGGGTCGCCGTCCGTATGCGCATCTCGTCCACTGCGGCAAAGTCCCGCAGCCGACGCAGCCGGCGCAGCAGTTCCGGAGCGCGGAAGCGCAGTCGGGTTGCCCACGAAGCGCTGTTCGCGTGCACCACGAGACGGGTGCCGCGCAGCGTGGCAACCACATAGTGCCGCGACTCCCGCTCCGGAAGGAGCGCCCGGAACTGGTCGGTCAACGCCTCGCGCGCACGCGCCTCGGCCAACAGCCGACCCACCGGCGAGAAACGCCGTTGGCGATCCTGGAAGATTTCATCTATGTTACGCATGCAAACCTGCGAGGAACCGCACGCACCCGGACATTATGGGGAACAGCGTGGACATCTTAATCCTCGACAGCGCCAGAGGTCGAACGCAGAGCCTGCGCCTCCCGCGCGCGCTGTTGTTGGGCGTGGCAGTCGTAACCGTCCTCTGTATCGCGATCAGTGCCTTTCTGTCGTGGCGTCACTTTGAGGGCCGCGCCCTCGACGACGCAACGATCGAGGCGTGGAGCGCGCGTCTCGCGAGCCAGCGTGACAATCTCGATACGCTGTCGCGCCAGGCGGGCACGGAGGTGCTCACCGTCGGCCAGAAGCTTGCCGGCATGGAGGCGCGCCTGTTGCGCATGGAGGCCTTGGGCGAGCGTGTCTCCGAGATGGCCATGCTCACCGAGGGAGAGTTCCGTTTCGATGCTCCGGCCGCAATCGGTGGCCCGGCGTCTGCGACTCCCGCCGACAGCCTCATCTCGCCCGACTACCTGGCCAGGATGGATCGACTGGCGATGGGGTTGCGGGTCCGCGAACAGGAACTGGACGTACTCGAGAGCCTGCTCGCCAATAGACGCTTCCACGACGAGGTCGCACCATCGGGCAGACCGGTCAAATGGGGCTGGATCTCATCGGCGTTTGGCCAGCGGGTCGATCCTTTCCACGGGCGTCCCGCCTGGCATACAGGCGTGGATTTCGCCGGCAAGCCCGGCAGCGATGTCATCGCCGTCGCCGGCGGCGTCGTCGCATTCACCGGCGAACGTCGGGGATACGGGCGCCTGATCGAGATTCGTCACGGCGGTGGACTGGCCACACGGTACGGTCACCACGAGGAATCCCTCGTGCACGCCGGCGACGTGGTCAAGAAAGGCGAGGTCATTGCCACGATGGGCAACACGGGCCGTTCCACGGGCCACCACGTCCACTTCGAGGTCCTGAAGAACGGTCGCCACATCGACCCCTCGACGTATATCGCCCGTCGGCAGTGACCACCGGGTCTTCGGACCCCCTGTACGTTCCCGGTGTGCAGCCTCGCCGGCATCACCGGCCTTGAGGCAAATCCGCGCCACCAAGGTCTCACTGCCGCCG
Organism: Candidatus Azotimanducaceae bacterium; assembly: GCA_965248075.1. Classification (GTDB taxonomy): domain Bacteria; phylum Pseudomonadota; class Gammaproteobacteria; order Pseudomonadales; family Azotimanducaceae; genus VXNE01. The sequence continues at coordinate 1,658,757 of CBDFIL010000003.1, forward strand.
CGCGCCCCGGCGTGTTGTGGGACATCGCCGACTCGTGAGAGGGAGTCCGCGCGGCGCCACCCGTGGCGTTCCGGAAGTCGGTAAAATCACCGGCCACACTGGCTTTGCGCGGTGACCTGAATGGTTAGCGGACTCATCCGCAAGATCGTCGGAACGAAGAACACCCGCGAAATCAAGCGGATGCACCGGCTTGTGGCCGCGGTCAACGCACACGAGGAGGCCACGCGGCCCCTGTCGGACGATGCCCTCAAGGCCAGGACGGACGAGTTCCGGGCTCGGCTGGCCGCCGGCGAAACCCTGCACGACCTTCTGCCGGAAGCGTTTGCCGCCGCCCGGGAGGCATCCCGCCGCGCCCGCGACATGCGCCACTTCGACGTGCAGCTGATCGGCGGCATCGTGCTGCACACGACCCGGATCGCCGAGATGCGCACCGGGGAAGGCAAGACCGTGGTCGCCGTGCTGGCGGCATACCTGAACGCGCTCAACGGCGAGGGCGTACACATCGTCACCGTCAACGACTACCTGGCCCGACGCGACGCCGGCTGGATGGGCCCGATCTACGAGGCGCTCGGCATGACGGTGGGCGTCATTCAGTCCGGTCAGGATGGCCAGGCCAAGCGCACCGCCTATCAGGCCGACATCACCTACGGCACCAACAACGAGTTCGGCTTCGACTACCTGCGCGACAATATGGCGTTCCGACCGGAGGACAGGTTCCAGCGGGCGCTCCACTACGCCATCGTCGACGAGGTCGACTCGATCCTCATCGACGAGGCACGCACCCCCCTGATCATCTCCGGGCCGGCGCAGGAAAGCACCGACCTGTATCGCAAGATCAACCTGCTTGCGCCGAAGCTCAAGCAGCAGGAGATGGTCGAGACCGCGTTGCCCGCCCGCTTCGGCGGAGAGGAGGTGCCCGACACCGGAGACTTCTTCGTCGACGAGAAGAACCGCCAGGTCGAACTCACCGAGCGCGGGCACGCCTTCATCGAGGAGGAACTCGTGCGGCTCGGCATCCTCGAGGAGGGCGACACCCTGTACGCCCCGACGAACCTGGGACTGCTGCACCATGTGCTGGCGGCGTTGAAGGCCCATGCCCTGTTCAAGCGCGACGTCCATTACATGGTGCAGAACGGCGAGATCGTGATCGTCGACGAGCACACGGGGCGGGCCATGCCCGGCAGACGCTGGTCGGAGGGCATCCACCAGGCCGTCGAAGCGAAGGAAGGAGTCTCGATCCAGAACGAGACGCAGACCCTCGCGTCGACCACGTTCCAGAACTACTTCCGCCTGTACGACAAGCTCGCCGGCATGACCGGCACCGCGGACACCGAGGCGTTCGAGTTCCGCCAGATCTACGGGCTCGATGTCGTGGTCATTCCGACGCACATGCTGATGGTCCGCGACGACCGCAACGACCTCGTCTACCTGACCACCGACGAGAAGTACGACGCCATCGTGACCGACATCAACGACTGTGTCGGCGCCGAACGCCCGGTGCTCGTCGGCACGACCTCGATCGAGTCCTCCGAACGGCTGTCGCAGGAACTCGACCGGCGCGGGATCGCACACAGCGTGCTGAACGCCAAGCAGCACGAACGCGAAGCGGACATCATCGCCGAGGCGGGGCGGCCGGGCGTCGTCACCATCGCGACCAACATGGCCGGGCGTGGCACCGACATCGTGCTCGGCGGCAACCCGGAGGCGGACCTCGCGAACGGCGCAGCAGACCGCGAAGCGGTGATGGCCGCATGGCAGCCACGCCACGACGCCGTGGTGGACGCCGGCGGGCTGCACATCATCGGTACCGAGCGGCACGAGTCGCGCCGCATCGACAACCAGTTGCGCGGACGCTCGGGCCGACAGGGAGACCCGGGCTCCTCCCGTTTCTACCTGTCGATGGAAGACAACCTGATGCGCATCTTCACCACGGAGCGCATGCGCAACTTCATGCAGTCGCTCGGCCTCGAGGAAGGGGAGGCCATCGAGCACCGCATGGTGAACAACTCCATCGAAAAGGCCCAGCGCAAGGTCGAAGGCCACAACTTCGACATCCGCAAGAACCTGCTCGACTACGACGACGTGGCGAACGATCAGCGCCAGGTGATCTATCAGCAGCGCAATGACCTGATGGGCTCGGCCGACCTGTCCGACACGATCGAGGCGATTCGCGAAGAGATCGTCACGGACCTCGTCACCGACTACATCCCGCCGCAGAGCATCGAAGACCAGTGGGACACCGAGGGCCTCGAACAGGCGCTGGCCACGGAGTTCGACTCCAGGCAACCCGTCACACGCTGGCTCGAAGAAGACGACGCGCTGAGCGAGGAACCGCTACGCGACCGGATCCTCGCGCAGATCAACGCGGCATACGAGGGCAAGGAGCAGGCCTGGGCCGCGCAGGGCATCGACATGCGCGTGGTCGAGAAACAGATCATGCTGACCATCCTGGACCAGAAGTGGAAGGAACACCTGGCCACGATGGACCAGCTCCGCCAGGGCATCCATCTGCGCGCCTACGCTCAGAAACAGCCGAAGCAGGAGTACAAGCGCGAGGCGTTCGTGCTGTTCCAGGATCTCCTGCAACAGATCAAGCGCGACGTGATCCGGCTGCTGTGCCGCGTCCAGGTAGAGCGGGACGGGCAGTTCGAAGAGCTGGAGCGGCGTCGCCGGGAGGAGCAGGCGCGCCGCATGCGTTACCGACACGCGGGCTCGCCCGCCGCGGACGATGGTGGGGGTTCCCCCGAACAGGAGAAGCCCGCCACCTTCGTACGCGGCGAACGCAAGGTGGGGCGCAACGAGAAGTGTCCCTGCGGCTCCGGGCTCAAGTACAAGCACTGCCACGGCAAGGCCGCCTGAACCGTGGCCGTGAACCTGCCTCCGATGGGCGCACTCGCCCCGGTGCCTGGCATCCGCGTCGGTACCGCCGCAGCCGGCATCAAGCACACCGGACGCGATGACCTGGCCCTGTTCGAACTGGCCGAAGGTTCCACCGTTGGCGGGATATTCACCCAAAGCGCCTTCCGGGCGCCGCCGGTCACCGTAGCGGCGGCCAGGCTCGGCCGCGCCCGCGGCCTGCTGGTCAACAGCGGCAACGCGAACGCCGCGACGGGCGCCGTGGGCATGCGGGACGCCGAAGCCAGCTGCGCGATCGCAGCCGACGCCGTCGGCTGCCGCCCGGAGGAGATCCTGCCGTTCTCGACCGGCGTCATCGGCGAGTTCCTCCCGATGGACCGCATGGCGGCCGGCATCACCGCGGCCGTCGCGTCCCTGGTCAACAACGGCTGGCCGCGGGCGGCCCGCGCCATCATGACCACGGACACGGCGCCCAAGGGCGTCTCCGGCACGTTCGACATCGACGGGCACCGCGTCACCGCCACCGCCATCGTCAAGGGCTCCGGGATGATCCGTCCCGACATGGCGACGATGCTGGCGTTCCTCGGCACCGATGCCGCGCTGTCCGACCACGCCGTGCAGGCGCTCGCCCGCGACCTCGGCGACCGCGGATTCAACCGTCTGACCGTCGACGGCGACACGTCCACCAACGACTCCTTCGTGGTTGCGGCCACGGGCCGTTCCGGCGCCGGCGACGCCCACTGCGAAGCCCTGCTCGCAGCCTTCACGCCATTGGTGGTGGACCTCGCGGAGCGCACGGTCCGCGATGGCGAGGGTGCAACGAAGTTCGTCACGGTCGTCGTCACGGGCGGCGCCTCCAGCGACGAGTGCCTGCAAGTCGCCTACACCGTCGCGCACTCTCCCCTGGTCAAGACCGCGCTCTTCGCCGGGGACCCCAACTGGGGGCGCTTCTGCATGGCTATCGGCAAGGCGGGCATCCCCGGCCTGGACCCGGCACGTGTCTCGCTGGACCTCGACGACGTGCGCGTTGCCGAGGGTGGGTTGGTGGCCAGGAGCTACACCGAGGAGGCCGGCGCCGCGGTCATGCAACGCGACGAATTCACGGTCTCCATCGATCTGGGCCGCGGAGGCTGCCGCGAGACTGTCTGGACTTCCGACCTGTCCTACGAATACGTGCGGATCAACGCGGAGTACCGGACCTGAGTCCATGATCCGCGGCGATGCGGCCCGCTCGCCCATGCCCCGATCCCCGCGACGGTTCCGGCAAGGCCGCGGGCTCGCGACTCAGTCGTCGTCCAACGCGTCCGACATCAGGTCATCGAACGCCGAGTCGCCGGGAATCCGCTTCGTCTCGTCCGCCCAGCCACCGAGGTCGATCAGCCGGCATCGCTGCGAGCAGAAGGGCCGGTAGCGATTCGCGGCAGACCAGCGGACGGGCTTGCGGCAAGTCGGACACGAGAGTACTCGGACGGGTTCAGCCATACGGGAACGGTTCGCCAAGCCATTGGAACGATGTCATTTCCTGCCGGAACACTAAGGCAAGCCAGCCACCGGCCGCAAGGAACGGCCCGAATGGCAGCGGATCCTGCCGCCGCATGGCCTTGGCGAGGATGGCTATTCCGGCGTAGGCGAGTCCTCCGATGGAGGCAATCAGGATCACCGACGGGAGCGCCTGCCAGCCGAGCCACGCGCCGATCGCAGCGAGCAGCTTGAAGTCTCCATGCCCCATCCCTTCCCTGCCGGTGGCCCACCTGAAGGCCCAGTACAGGGTCCACAACGCCAGGTAGCCGACCACCGCTCCCGCGATGGCGTCCACCGGGGTCACGTAGCCGAACACCGCTGCCATCGCCAGGCCGCCCCACAGCAACGGCAACGTGATCTGGTCGGGCAGCAGGTGGGTGTCGAGGTCGATGAACGCGAGCGCGATCAGGCTCCACGTGAAGCCCAACCACCCCAGCGTGATCCACTCATACCCCCAGGCACCCGCCACGACCAGCCCGAGTCCCGCGGCAAGGGCCTCGATAACAGGGTAGCGCGCGGAAATCCTCCCGTGACAGTAGTGACAGCGGCCGCGCAGAAGGAACCAACCGGCAACCGGAAGGTTCTGCCACACGGCGATGGGATGGCCGCAGGCAGGACACCGGGACCGGGGTCGCACGAGGTTGAACGGTGCACGTTCGGGCACCGCGACGTGCAGCAACTCACGCGCCTGGTCGCCCCACTCCCATTCGAGCATTTTCGGCAGGCGATGGACGACCACGTTCAGGAAGCTGCCGACCACGAGAAAGAGGCCCGTCGCGAAGATCGGCAGCATCCAGTCCTGACCGGTCATCCGGGCAACGTCAGTGGGCGCCGATCACGGCGCCGAGTTGGAAGATCGGCAGGTACATCGCGAGGATCAGGCCGCCGACGAGCACACCGAGCACCGCCATGATCGCGGGTTCCACCAGGGCGGCCATCTGGTCGACAGCGTCCTCGACCTGCTCTTCGTACCAGCCGGCGCTCCGGTCGAGCATGTCGTCGAGGGTGCCTGATTCCTCGCCGACCGCCACCATCCCCAGCACCCCGTCCGGGAAGACGCCGGCATCCCGCATCGACGCGTGCAACGCGCGACCCGTGGCCACATCGTCGCGCACCCGACGGACGGCTCGTACGAATACCGCGTTGCCCGCCACGCCCGCCACGGACTCCAGCGCATCGACCAGGGGCACACCGGCGGCGAACGTCGTTGACAGGGTTCGGGTGCAACGCGCGACCGCGGACTGCCGTGCGATCCGACCGACAATGGGCAGGCGCAGCGACGCCGCATCCAGGAAGTCCCGCAGCGCCATCGACCGGCGCCGCGCCGCCCGGAGCCCCAGGAAGACCCCCGCGACGCTCGCCAGCATGGTCATCCACTGGGCTTGCACGAACTCCGAACACGCAATCACCATCAGCGTGGACGCAGGCAACTCCGCACCGAACCCGGCGAAGATCTGCTCGAACTGCGGTACCACCTTGACGAGCAGGATACCGGATACCACGGCGGCGACGCACAGCACCGCCGCCGGGTACGTCATCGCCTTGCGCACCTTCGCCCGGAGTGCCTCGCTCTTCTCCCGGTAGCTTGCGACGCGATCGAGCATCTCCGGCAGCGCACCGGACCGCTCCCCGGCGTCGACGAGGTTGCGGAACAGATCGTCGAAGTACGCCGTGCGCCGGCCGAGCGCCGAGGCGAGCGATTCGCCGGCCGACACGTCTGCACGAACGCTGCGAACCAGATCGGCAAGCGCCGCCCGTTCCGCCCCCTCGGCGACGATGTCGAAGGCCTGCACCACCGGCACCCCGGCACGGGTCATGGCCGCCAACTGACGCGCGAACACCGTCACATCCCGGGGTCTCACGCCGCGCCGCCCGAACCACGCGCGGGTCCCGGTGCCCCCGTCGGCGCGCTTGCGCCGCACGCTCGTGGCCCGGATCCCCCGCCGACCCAGGTTCGCGCGGACTGCGGCGGCGGACACCCCGGCCAACTCGCCACCCGTCGCGCGACCGTGCCGGTCCCGGCCTTTCCAGATGAACGACGCCGGCTCCGCCATTCCAGTCCCCCGCACTCAGGCAGCGATCGCGGGCACGCGCGCGCCGTGTCCGCGCATTCCCGTCCGCACCCCGCGCCGGTCCCGGTTCACGCCGGCTCGCCGGTGACACCGGCTGTCAGGCGATTCACCTCCGCCAGCGAGGTGACGCCGCTCATGGCCTTTCTGAGTCCCGATCTGCGCAAGTCTTCGAATCCGCACCGCCGGGCCTCCGCCGCGAGGCGCAGGCTGTCGGCGCCGTCCATGACGATTCGCGAGAGATGCGGCGTGATCTCCACCACCTCGTAGATCCCGACCCGCCCACGGTAGCCGTGCCGGCACTTCTCGCACCCCGCCGTGTTCGCCTCGAAGAGCTGCACCCCCGCATCGATATCCGCCCCGCTGAAGCCCTGCTGCTGCAGCGTCTGGACCGGGACATCCATGGGCCGGCGACAGTGACCGCACAGGCGTCGAGCCAGCCGTTGTGCGATCACCAGGCTGATCGATGTCGCCACGTTGAACGCCGCCACGCCCATGTTCGCGAGACGCGTCAGCGTCTCTGCCGCCGAGTTCGTGTGCAGCGTGGACAAGACGAGGTGGCCGGTCTGCGCGGCCTTGATCGCGACGTCCGCGGTTTCGAGATCGCGGATCTCGCCCACCATGACGACATCCGGGTCCTGGCGCAGGAATGCTCGCAGGGCGACGGCGAAGTCGAGGCCGACGCGGGGGTTGACGTGCACCTGGTTGATCCCCTCGAGGTGCATTTCCACGGGGTCTTCCACGGTCGCCACGTTGCGCTGCGGCTCGTTGAGGAAGTGCAGTCCGGCATACAGCGTGACCGTCTTGCCGCTGCCCGTCGGTCCGGTCACGAGGATCATGCCCTGCGGACGCCGCAACGCGTCGACGTAGCGCCGCTCCTGGTCCGGCTCGAAGCCGAGTCGATCGATGCCAAGCCGCGCGTTCGACGCGTCGAGAATCCGCAGCACCACCTTCTCGCCGAACAGGGTCGGCAACGTGTTGACGCGGAAGTCGATCGAGCGGCTCCTCGATAGACGCATCCGGATGCGTCCGTCCTGGGGCATGCGGCGTTCCGAGATGTCGAGGCCGGCCATGACCTTCAGGCGCGCCGACAGACGTCCCGCGATGCCGGAGGGCGGCTTCTGTATCTCTCGCAGCAAGCCGTCCGTGCGATACCGCACGCGGTAACTCCGCTCGTACGGCTCGAAGTGCACATCGGAAGCGCCGGCCCGGACCGCGTTGAGCAGCATCCTGTTGACGAACCTGACCACGGGGGCGTCGTCGGAGACGGCGGACGGCGCCTCCTCGGGCGGCTCGTCCTCGCCCGCGATCTCGAGGTCCAGTTCGTCCACGCCGTCGTCGGCATCGAAATCCTGGAGCAGGTTCTCGGGCTCGCGGTCGAGAAGCCGTTCCATCAGCGTCGCCAGGGCCGCGGCTTCGGCAACCACCGGCTCGACCTCCAGGCCCGTCTGGAACTGGATCTCGTCGAGCGCGCGCAGGTCCGTCGGATCCGCCACCGCCACGTGCAATCGTCTGCCGCGCCGCAGCAGCGGGAGCACGCGATGCTTGCGTATCAACGCCTCTTCGATGAGGTCGGTCGCGCCCGCTTCGACGTCGAACGCGGCGAGGTCCATCACCGGCAGCCCGAAAGCCCGCGCCGCCGCCAACGCGCCGTGGGGCGCTTCCCCAATCGCCGCGGGAAGGCTCTCCTCCGGTGTCGGTGCACTCCCAGCGGTGGCAATCTGGTCGGCCATAGGAGCGAAGTCTAGGACACCCCGCGCGCTGCCCCGACAGGACCGCGTCCCCGAAAGGCGTGCGACATCGAGGACAGAACCTGACCGGACGCCGTGCTGGCGCACACGCATCCGAGCGCAACGCCCACGCGAGACGCCGGCCTGTCGAACCGCCCCGCGCGGACATCCACGCACACCGAAATGACGCTGCCCCATTACCATAGGCGCTCGACACAGAACCGCCGAGGAGCGCACGCGATGCAACGCAGGTCGGGATTCACACTGATAGAACTGATGATCGTGGTGGCCATCGCCGGCATCCTGGCGGCGGTGGCGCTACCGCTCTACCGGGACTACATCAGCAACGCCAACATGACCAAGGTCAACACGCACTACGAAGAGGCGGCGAGCTTCGTGGCAGCCGAGTTCCGCAAGATCCAGGCCGAACTCGCGATGCGCGTACGCACCCCGGAAGAGCAGGACGAACTCATGTCCGACGCCTTCTGGATCGAACGCCTCGCCGGCAGCGGCGGGGGCACCGCGCCGGGCGGCGGGCCACCCTACATCGCGGGCCTCGCGGGCGATGCCGCGCGGGGACAGGTCGGCGTCACGGAGGCCGGCAGCATCGCCGGCGCCGGCGATTACGCCATCATCCTGACGCGCCCGGCCTACGGGGACTTCGCCCAGAACGTGCAACGGACCATCCAATGGACCGACCTCTGAGTGCCCCTGGGCCGGCCCGACCGTCCGCTCCTCGCGGCGTGAGCCTCATCGAGTTGATGATCGCCATCGCCATCCTGGCGACGCTCGCAGCCATCGCCCTGCCCGCCTACCGCGACCACGTGGAGACTGCCGCGGCGGGCGTGCTTGTGCAGGACATCGCGACCATGGAGCTGTTTCAGGAAGACACGCGGCTGCGCACGGGCTCCTACGGCGACGGCAGCTGGGATCCCGGCGCGGGCGACACGTCTCTCGAGGACGCCATCGGCTGGGCGCCCGGCAACAGCGATGGCACGGTCTACGTAGTGGATGCCATGGACGGAGACAGCTACCGGGTCACGGCCAGAGACCGCACCGGGCGCGCGGTCTGCCGGGTGATGCCCGCGCGGGAACCGTGCTGAGTGCGGCCAGCACGTCGGCCTCGGGGAACCGTGCCCGGAAAGGCCCTTGTCGGTCCCGAGCCAACACCCGGGCCGTCCCCTGTCCTGGCGACAAACCGTTTTCGCCCCACCGCCCGACGCGCTATGCTTCGCGACCGCCGAATGTGCCGGAATAGCTCAGTTGGTAGAGCACCGCATTCGTAATGCGGTTGTCCGGAGTTCGAGTCTCCGTTCCGGCACCAGACCTTCTCTCCGAGTCGTGCGTCCATCGGCACCGCGAAGCAACGTCTACTGCCGGCGACCGATACTGGAAGATGGCGGGAGAAGCGGTTGCGACGGGACTGACCGAAGGCTTGCGCGATCTTGAGTACTCGTTGCTCGGGAACGAGGCGCCACTCTGCGATCCGGGCAGACATCCGGATCCCACCCCCATTTGACGCCTGTAGTCATTGTTGACAACATGTCCTCACACATGCGCAACGACCGAGTGCGGCCGATCGGATGGATTCAGGCGGCGCGAAAGGCGTATCGGTCCTTCCCGTTGCCAGTGCGAGATCGCATCAACACTGCCCTGACAATCGCCGCGCGAGGAAGCAAGGCGGACATCGCCAAACCGCTGAAGGGGTTGGGTTCTGGCGTCATGGAAGTCGCCGTGCGCTACCGAACCGACGCTTGGCGGGTCGTCTACGCAGCAGAGATCGCGGGATCGCTGTGGATAATCCACGCGTTCCAGAAGAAGTCGAAGACGGGAACAGCAACACCAAAGTCAGAAATCGACCTCGTCAGGGCTCGGTTGGGTCGACTGAGAAGGGATTTGGCACCATGAACGAACGAGGCGAGTTTCAACTGGTCGAGGGAAGCGGTAACGTTTTTCGCGACTTCGAGGATCCCGACGCGGATCTCAAGCAGGCCAAAGCGGTCCTGGCCGGCCGCGTCATCGCCGCACTCGATGAACGCGGGCTTGGCGTGCGCAAGGCTGCTGGGCTGACCGGATTTGCTGCGGCCGACTTCTCGCGCATTCGCAACGCGAATCTGGGGCGTTTCACGCTGGACAGGCTACTGCGGATGCTCGCTGCCCTCGATGGCCGCGCCGAGATCACGCTTCAGGTCCGCGAGCCGCGGCCGCGTCGGCCGATCATCGTCGACAAGAGCTACGCTCAGGGCGCGGCGTCGCTTCAGGTGCTGCACAAGGACTGGGATCTGGTGTTTCCTGACGCCTTCTTTTTTGAAGTGACTTCAACGAGCGCCAAGGCGCGCAGTCGCTGCCTCAGGAAGCTCCGGGATATCCACCGCCACGGCGCCCTACATGTCGCTCCGAACGTGGGCGAACTCCTCCGAAGGGAGATTCTCGGCCTCAACCATGCGGGCGCACCCTCGGACAATCTCATCGATGGGCTTCCCCTTGACGATTTTTTCGGACTGTCTTTTGAAGACCTCGCGCAAGCCAGGCGCAGTGCCTTGCAGCAAACCGAAGTGCAGTTCTCGCGGGACGTCGACGGTCTTGTGGCCAAGGCGAACATGCTCCTGGGACGCTTCCGTGGGACTTCCGAGGGAACGACGCAGGAGCGCAAGAAGGCTTACGGCATCGCGCGGAACACCATCGCACACAACCGGGACTTCATCTCGGCGTTCTTCGCCGACTTCGTCTGTCAGGGGAGACATCTGGAACCGTCGGCGCCAATCCTCGCCGCTATCGCGCGCAGCAACGGATTTGGCCCAGCGTGGACTATCTACCGATGGGTGCAGGTTCAGCTTCTGTACGGCCTTGAAATCGCGGAGAGACATGGGCGTCTCGACCCGGAGGCGCTCACCCCGGGACAGCGCGGGAGGTTCCAGAACGAGGCGATCGACATGGAATACCTCATCCTTGGCGTGCTGCAAGGCGCCCTGGCTTCCCACGACAACAGGATGAGACGCATGTTCCACTTGCTCCGTCCGCAAGGGATCCTTGTTCCCTCCCGGTCCGAATCCTAGCCCGCATTTCTCACCAGGGGCCGTGATGATCGCGGAGGATTTTGGTCCTGTGCGCACGACGCTTGCGTCGCGCTCGCCGACCGAAAGCATAGCGGGGACTCCAATCTTGCGAGGGGCAGGCCCCTCGGGCTCCCCGGCTGAAGGCTCCGCTTGAGGGAGCACGTGCGCGAGCACGGGCCCGTGTGTACACGGGGCCAAAAGACCCGCGAGGGCGCGGCCAGCGCAGTCCGCAATCGGCACGATCATCGACGTCGCGGTCAACTTCTTGAAACCCATGAGCTTTTTGACACCGACAAGCGGCCTGGTGAGAAATGCGGGCTAGCGCCGCGCGTCAGTCGAAGCGCATCGAGAGGTCGAGCGGCTCGACTCTCTTGGTGATCGAGCCGATCGAGATGTAGTCGACGCCGGACCTGGCAACCGCCGCCAGATCATCGAGTTCGAGGCCGCCCGAGGCCTCCAGGCGCGTCGCGGTGTCGTTGCCGCGCACGGCCGCCGTCATCTCCTGCACCGTGAAATTGTCAAGCATGACGATGTCCGGTCCGGCCGCCAGAGCTTCCTGCAATTCCTCCAGGTCCTCCACCTCGACTTCCACCAAGAGCTCCGGATGGGCCGACCGCGCGCGCCGAACCGCCCGGCCAATCCCGCCTGCCGCCCGGATGTGGTTCTCCTTGATGAGAAACGCATCGAACAGCCCCATGCGGTGATTGTGGGCGCCCCCCACGGCCACCGCGTACTTCTGTGCGGCGCGCAACCCCGGAACGGTCTTGCGGGTGTCCAGGATGCGTGTATTCGTGCCGGCCACCGCGCGGGCGCATTGACGCGCGGCCGTCGCCGTCCCGGACAGCAGCTGCGTGAAGTTCAGCAGCGTCCGCTCCGCGGTCAGGAGACTCCGTGCCGGACCCGAGAGACGGAACAACACCGTGTCCGGTCGAATCTCGTCCCCGTCGTCCACGTGCCACTCGACATCGATGCCCGTGTCCAACTGGGCGCACACTTCGACAATCCACGGCTGCCCGCAGAACACCCCGGCGGAGCGCGAGATCACGGTCGCACGGGCGCGCTCGTCCGGGGCGATCAGCGCCGCCGTCACATCGCCGCCGCCCACATCCTCGGCCAGCGCGTCCCGCACCTGGCGGCGCACCACCTCGGCAGGCGGCGACCCTGTCCCCTCGTCCATGTGCACCGGTCGCCCTCCAGGAACAAACGAATTCGGGAGCGTAAGCGACCGAAGCCGCAGGTTCCATGCGGCGCCCCAAAGCCGGTCCGGCACGCCTCGCGAGCGAGGCGCCTTCGCCTACCGCTGCACGCCGGCTCCGCCTCCGGCCCAGCCACACCCACCTCGTATGGAACAACCGCTGCCGGTCGCTGCGCTCCCGTCATCGGTTATTCCATGCAAGTAGGGGACGGGCTTGTCCCGTCCCGTCGCCAAGGGCTTGCACAGGCTCGACACGGGCGACGACAAGCGTCGCCCCGACGGTTGCAGCGGCTATCATCGACGTGTGATCGTAAGCCCCGACCATTGGCTGACGAATGTCCGGCGCGTGCCGTCCCCCAACCAGGACGCGCGACCGGATCCCGCGGACATCTCCCTCGTGGTCATTCACGGCATCTCGCTCCCATCGGGGGAGTTCGGGGGCGGGCGCATCGAGGAGCTCTTCTGCAACCGACTCGACAGCGGCACGGACCCACGGCTGGCGGATCTGAAGGACGTGCGCGTTTCCGCACATATCCTGATCGCGCGCACCGGGAGCGTGCTGCAGTTCGTGCCCTTCGACCGGCGCGCCTGGCACGCCGGCGCGTCGAGTCATCGAGGCCGCACGGACTGCAACCGCTTCGCGATCGGCATCGAACTCGAGGGTACGGACGAGCACCCCTATACCGACCGCCAGTACGACGCCCTCGCCCAGGTGCTCGGCGCCCTCCGGTCGCGCTATCCCCGTGTCGACCCCAGCGCCATCGTCGGCCACAACGAAGTCGCGCCCGGGCGCAAGACGGACCCGGGGCCCCGCTTCGACTGGTCCCGGGCGTTACGCGGCGTCCTGCGACAAGACGTCGCCCCTGGAGCTTCGCGATCACGAAGCGGCCGGGGTGATCCTGCCCCGCTCCGACACCGCGGCCGGCCGACCGGCCCTGCGTGACCAACCAAGGGCATATAATCTCCTCCCGATCGCTACGGACGACGATGGACTACCCCAGGGGCCTCGAGGACATCGACCCGGACGAGACGCGCGAGTGGCTCGATGCCCTCGAATACGTGCTCGACCGGAGCGGGACGGATCGTGCGAACTTCCTGCTCGAACGGCTGTCGGCACGCATGACGCAAACCGGCGCGCGGCTTCCGTACACGATCACGACCCCCTATCGAAACACGATTCCCGCCACCGAAGAGGCCTTCATGCCGGGGGACCTCTTCATGGAACGGCGGATCCGTTCCCTGATCCGGTGGAACGCGCTGGCGATGGTCGTACGCGCGAACCGGAGCGACGGCAGTCTCGGCGGCCACATCTCGACCTTCGCCTCTTCGGCGACGCTCTACGACATCGGCTTCAACTACTTCTTCCGCGGGCCGACCGAAGACGACGCCGGCGACCTGGTCTACTTCCAGGGCCACTCCGCCCCGGGCATCTATGCACGTTCCTTCCTCGAGGGCCGACTCACCGAACAGCAACTCGACGGCTTCCGCCGGGAAGTCGACGGAACCGGCCTGTCGTCCTATCCGCACCCCTGGCTGATGCCGGAATACTGGCAGTTCCCCACGGTATCGATGGGGCTCGGGCCGATCCAGGCCATCTACCAGGCCCACATCATGAAGTACCTCGACCGGCGCGGGCTCCTCCCCATGGGCGACCGGAAGGTGTGGGCATTCCTCGGCGACGGCGAGTGCGACGAGCCGGAATCGCTCGGAGCGCTGGCGCTCGCCGGCCGCGAGCGCCTCGACAACCTCATCTTCGTCGTGAACTGCAACCTGCAGCGCCTCGACGGACCCGTACGCGGCAACGGCAAGATCATCCAGGAACTCGAGGGCGAGTTCCGCGGCGCCGGCTGGAACGTCATCAAGGTCGTGTGGGGCCGCCATTGGGACCCGATTCTCGCCAAGGACCGCACGGGGCTGCTCCAGCAGCGCATGAACGAGACGGTCGACGGCGAATACCAGAACTACAAGGCGAAAGGCGGCGGCTACACCCGCGAGCACTTCTTCGGCCGCCATCCGGAACTACTCGAACTCGTCCAGCACCTTTCGGACGACGACATCATGCGGCTGAACCGAGGTGGCCACGACCCCTACAAGGTGTTTGCGGCCTACCACGGCGCCGTCCATCATCGGGACGAGCCCACCGTCATCCTGGCCAAGACGGTCAAGGGCTACGGGATGGGCGACGCGGGAGAGTCCGAGAACACGACCCACCAGGTCAAGAAGCTCGACCTCGACGACCTCAAGCACTTCCGCGACCGCTTCGACGTGCCGCTCTCGGACGAAGAACTCGAAAGCGTTCCGTACTACCGTCCGGCCGCGGATGCGCCGGAGACGATGTACCTGAAGAAACAGCGGGAAAGCCTCGGCGGACCGCTTCCGAAGCGGGTGATGGACACGACCGACCTTGCCGTACCCGCGCTCGACGTCTTCCGGCAGCACCTGCAAGGCTCCGGCAAACGGGCCGTCTCCACGACGATGTCGTTCGTGCGCATGCTCTCCGCGCTCGCCCGCGACAAGGCGATCGGCGAACGCGTCGTGCCGATCGTGCCGGACGAGGCGCGCACCTTCGGCATGGAAGGCATGTTCCGTCAGCTCGGCATCTATTCTTCCGGCGGCCAGCTCTACGAGCCCGAGGACCACGGCGAGATCGCTTCCTACCGCGAGTCCGTCAACGGCCAGGTGCTCGAAGAGGGCATCAACGAGGCCGGCGCGTTCGCCGCGTGGCTCGCGGCCGCGACGTCCTACAGCACGCACCGCCACACGCTGATTCCGTTCTACATCTTCTACTCCATGTTCGGTTTCCAGCGCGTGGGCGATCTGGCATGGGCGGCGGGCGATTCGCAGACCCGCGGCTTTCTGATCGGGGCGACGGCCGGACGCACCACCCTGAACGGCGAAGGACTGCAACACCAGGACGGACACAGTCATGTGCTCGCCTCGACCATCCCGAACTGTGTTGCCTACGATCCCTGCTACGCTTACGAACTCGCGGTCATCGTCCACGATGGTCTGCGCCGCATGTACGCCGAGCGTGAGCGCGTCTTCTACTACGTCACCGTGATGAACGAGAACTATGTCCAGCCGGCCATGCCGGAGGGAGTGTCCGAGGACATCCTGAAGGGCATGTACCGGTTGCGAACCTGTGGCGCGTTCGATGCCGCTCAGCCGCGACGGGTGCGCCTGCTCGGCAGCGGCGTCATCCTGCGCGAAGTGCTCGAGGCCGCCGAGCGCCTGCAGACGGACTACGACGTTGCGAGCGAGGTGTGGAGCGTCACGAGCTTCTCCGAACTCGCGCGTGAGGGTGCGGACGTGGAACGCTGGAACCTGCTGCATCCGGGCGAAGAGCCCCGCAGATGCCACGCAGCGTGCTGTCTCGACGGCGATGTCCCGGTGGTGGCGTCCAGCGACTACGTGCGCGCGCAGGCGGAGTCGATCCGAGGGCTGTTCGACGCGCCATACCGCGTCCTCGGGACCGACGGGTTCGGCCGCAGCGACACGCGCTCCCGGTTGCGCCACTTCTTCGAGGTGGACGAGAAATTCGTGACCCTCGCCGCACTCGAGCAACTCGCGAGGCGCCAGGTGATCCCCGAGGCGCGGGTGCAGGACGCCATCGACGACCTCGGTATCGACGGCGAGAAGCCGAACCCGAGGTACACGTGAGCGCACAACAGGTCCTGATTCCCGACATCGGTGACGCGGAGGACGTCGAGGTCATCGAACTCTGCGTCGGGCCCGGCGATACGGTCGACGTGGATGGCGCACTCATCGTCATCGAGTCCGACAAGGCATCGATGGAGGTGCCATCTCCGTTCGCCGGTACCGTTGCCGAAGTCCGGGTCGAACTCGGCGACCTCGTCAACACCGGACATGTGGTCGCCGTCCTCGAAGTGGCAGAGGAGACGTCGGACACCACGACACCCGCGGACACCCGGATCACCGAGCGGCCCGCCCCGGAGAAAACACTACCCGCGGCGTCCCGCGCCCAGACACGGCCGCCACTCGCGACAGCCCTGCCAGCCGAGACCGTCAGTGACGGGGCGAGCGTCTATGCAGGTCCCGCCGTACGCCGCCTCGCCCGGGAACTCGGAGTGGACCTCACGCAGGTGCGCGGCTCGGGCCCCCGGGGGCGCATCGTCAAGGACGACGTCAAGGCCTTCGTGAAGGTGGCCATGACACGCGGCCCCGCGCCGGGTACCAGCGGCCTGCCCCAGGTGCCCGTCATCGATTTCGCGAAGTTCGGGCCCGTCGAAGAGGTGCCGCTCACGCGCATCCGTGCCCGGGGCGCCCGCAACCTGCACCGCAGCTGGCTCAACGTCGTCCACGTGACGCAACACGACGACGCCGACGTGACGGACCTCGAGGGCTTTCGCCGGTCGCTCGCGGACCAGGCACAGGCGCGTGGCGTCAGGCTGACGCCCCTGCCGTTCGTGATGAAGGCCTGCGCGGAGAACCTCCTTGCATTCCCCCGGCTATGCGCGTCGCTCAACGAACGCGCGGACGGCCTCGTCCTCAAGCACTACCGCCACATCGGCTTCGCCGTCGATACCGAGGATGGCCTCGTCGTGCCGGTCGTCCGGGACGTGGACACGAAGGGCGTCTGGGCGCTCGCCGTCGAGATCGCCGAACTCTCGGAGCGCGCCCGCGCCGGCAAGGTGACGCCGGACCAGCTCAGCGGCGGCTGTTTCACGGTGTCGAGCCTCGGCCGACAGGGCGGCACCGGATTCACGCCCATCGTGAACGCACCGGAGGTGGCGATCCTCGGAGTGGGGCGGCTCGAGACCAGGCCCCGCTGGAACGGTGCGTCGTTCGAGCCCCGCCAGATGCTGCCGCTGTCCCTGTCGTACGACCACCGGGCCATCAACGGGGTCGAAGGCGGCAGTTTCTTGCTGGAACTGACACGCCTCCTCGGCGACATCCGACGGCTCGTCCTGTAGGGGCGACCCTTGCGATCGCCCGTGTTGGGGTCGTGCACGCATTCGGGACGGGACGCCACAAGGGCGTCCCCTACATCGCCCGTGTCGAGGTGCGGGGGTCATTCGGAACGGGACGGGACAAGCCCGTCCCCTACGGTCGCCCGCATCAAACCGGTGCAAACCCTGGGCGACGGGCATGGTAGGGGCGACGCTTGTCGTCGTCCGTGTCGCGCCGTGCACGATTCCAGAACGGGACGGGACAAGCCCGTCCCGTTGCATGGAACATAAACGTAAGCCATTGATTTAACTGGGTCACGAAAAGCGCCTCCGCGAGCCGTTAGCGCGCGTCATGCCCACCCATGTTCCTTTCCCGACAGCGCGGTGCACCGCACCGTGGACAGCTACAGCGGCTCCCATAGCACTTCGGCAATGCCACGTTCCCGCGCGACGGTGCGGGCGAGCACGAAGAAGTAGTCCGACAGCCGGTTCAGGTACGCACCGACCTGGGCATCCACCAGACGGGGCAAACCCTCGGCCTCCTCCCAGAAGGCGCGTTCCGCCCGCCGCACGAGGCTGCGGGCGACGTGGGCCATCGCCACGATCTCGTCTCCGCCCGGCAGCACGAACTCCTTGAGCGGCGGCAACTGTCCGTTGAGCCGCTCCGTCTCCATCGCAACGGCGCCCGCGAGGTCGCCCCAGGGGGCCGCGGTCCCGCCCGTCGCGACCGCGGCGCCCACGTCGAACAGCCGGGACTGGATGCTCGCCAGCATCGCCCGGTGCGCTGCTGCCGCTTGGGCCGCGAACAAGCCGATGAAGCTGTTGGCCTCGTCGAGCGTACCGATGAGCGCAAGCCGGGGGTGGTGCTTGGGATAACGCCGGCCGTCGGCCAGAGAGGTTTCTCCGCCGTCTCCGGTGCGGGTCACGACCCGGCTGATGCGGTCCGCCATGGGTTCCTTTCCTGAGTGCTCGCGGCCCGTGGGTGCGCATCCATCAGTTGCTCGCCGGCGCGACCGCGGCGTCATCGTCCCCGGGCCTCTCGAAACGCGCCGCCCAGACGATCAGGAAGAATACCGGAACGCCGATCGATGCGGCGCCGAGAAAGAAGGTCGAGTACCCGAACGCGTCCACCACGCCACCCGAATACCCTCCGAGGAGTTTCGGAAAGAGCGTCATCAGGGAACTCAGGATCGCGTACTGCACGGCCGTGAAGGAGATGTTCGTGAGGCTCGACAGGTACGCGACGAACGCCGCGCTCGCGAGCCCCGCTGTCAGGTTGTCCGCGCCGATCACCGCGTAGAAGAGCAGCATATCCCCCGGCGCTTCGGCCAGCGCGATGAACAGCAGGTTGGTGGCCACCGTCAGCACGGCGCCCAGCATGAGTACCCTCATGACGCCGTATTTCAGCGCCAGCGCGGCGCCCAGGAACCCGCCCAGGATGGTCATCCAGATGCCGAAGACCTTGGTCACGGTGGCGATCTCTTCCTTGCTGTAGCCCATGTCGGCATAGAACACGTTGGCGATCACCCCGAGCACGATGTCGGATACCCGGTAGAACCCCACCAGCAGCAGGATCGGCACGACGGCGCGTCCGTAGCGGCGCACGAAGTCCGCAACCGGCGCGACGTAGGTGTCACGCAGCGTGTCGGCGCGCGCGACGCCGACCCGGACACAGGCCCGCGCCACGGCCAGCGCCGCGACCAGTGCCACCGCCAGCCGCCCCGCCTCCACGAGGAACGCCGCCACCGCCCGAAACGCCCCCAGGCGCCCGGAGGACCACGCGTGCAGCGCGGCGGCCGCATCGGCCAGCGCAACGAACACGGCCACGAAGGTCGCCACGAGGATCGCGAACAACATGAAAAAGCGCGCGTAGTCGGAGGTGCCGTGGAGCTGGCCCGAGAGGTCCCGACGAACCGGCTCGCGCACGGCGAGCGTCGTCCCGACGCCCACCAGCATCGTCCCGGCCATGCACAGATACGTCCACTTCCAGGAGTCGTACGCGTAGTTCCCGACGTCCGTGCCGAACCCTGCGGCCAGGTACAGCGCGCCCGCGCCGGCGACCAGCATCCCGCCCCGATAGCCGGCGACGTATGCGGACGCGAGCAGGGTCTGCAGGGACTCGTCGGCCACCTCGATACGATAGGCGTCGACCACGATGTCCTGCGTCGCTCCGGAGAAACCCACGGCGACGGCCGCAAACGCCATCGTGGAAAGCCCCACGGACGTACTCGGATCGCTGAACGCCATGGCGGCGATCGACGCGATGACCGCGAGTTGCGCAACCAGCAACCAACTGCGCCGCTGCCCGAGACGTCGCCCGAGCACCGGCAGGGGCAACCTGTCGATGAGCGGAGCCCAGACGAACTTGAACGAATAGCCGAGGGCCGCCCAGCTGAAGTAGGTCACCGCAGCGCGCTCGACGCCGGCTTCCCGAAGCCAGAGCGAGAGTGTCGCGAAAATGAGGAGCAGCGGGAGCCCGGACGAGAACCCGAGGAACAGGAGCGCGGCCACCCTGGGTTGCAGGAAGGCGCGCAGACCGACCGGTTCGGCAACCGTGTCCTCGGGCTCCCGCGCCGGCCGGTCGAGCGGAAGACTCAAGCGGCGACTGGGCCGGGGTGGCCGGGGAAACGCCCTGGCACGGCCAAGTGTCCGTCGGCGCCCGCGGGGGCCTCAAACACGGAACCCACGGGCGTTCGTTCGTTGCCGCCCTCGCGCACAGCCGCTGGAACGCTTGTCCGCTTCTTCTGTCCGCGCGGCAATTCGTCCGCCAGACGCGATGTGACTTCCTGCAGCCGCGCGGTATCCGCCTTGAGCTGTCCCACATCTTCGCGTAGCGCGCCTACCTCCCGGCGGATGCCATCCATCTCGGTACGCAGGTTCCCGGCGAGGTCGGCCATCTCGGTACGCAGACTCCCGGCGAGGTCCCGCATCTCGGTACGCAGGCCCTGCGCGAGGCCGTGCATCTCGGTACGAACCCCCTGCACCTGCTCGTGCATCTCGCCACGCGTATCGATCAACTCACCGTGCAGCGCCCTGAGGTCGGCACGCAAGCTCGTATACCCGGTCAACATCAGCGCCGCGAGCCCTGCGCCGACCCCGAGTATGGAGATCGTCTCGGTCGTCATGCGCCGTTGCGTGGGCCGCCCGATCCCGCTCTCCACCTGCTCCGGGCCGCGCGCAGCGAGCTCGCCGCTCATGTCGTCTCCCTGGCTCTTCGCCTGCCTCTGTGATCGAGGAGAAAATAGCGCATGCCGTGCTGCCAACGTGTGAGCCTCATCCTACTTCGTGCGTGGGCCAGTGTCCTCTCCCGCAAGCCTCCACCGGGACCGTCAGGGACGCCACCCGAAACGCCGAAGGTCCACCCGTCCGTTGCCGAAGGCCACCCCCTCCGCCTCGAGGAGCGCCTTCTGACGCGCCGCTCCCGTCCCGGGGATGGAGATCTTGCCCGCCGCATTGATCACCCGATGCCACGGCAGGCGGGTGCCGTGGGGCAGCTGCGACATCGCCCGGCCGACGCGCCGCGCGCCGCGCGGCAATCCCGCGAGCGCCGCCACCTGGCCGTAGGTGGCCACCGTGCCGCGGGGGATCGCCGCCACGACCACCCAGATGCGCTCGCGCGCCCCGGCGGAGGCATCTGACTCGGTCTGGTGCAAGGGGCCGGTCCTGGCAGCGGTCGGGGCAAGCAATTGCGCGGCGCGCCCGACAGGGGGCTTGAATATCGAAAACGCGCCCCTATGATATGCGCTCCCTCCTGTTAGCACTCTCACACATAGAGTGCCAAGCGTTCGGGGGAGTGGATCGAGAACGTGTCCGCCGCAAGGCAGCGGCACGCCAAAACGGGGCAATCGCCATTACAAGCAAATGGGAGACATCTGGGACATGAACATTCGACCTCTACACGACCGCGTCGTCGTGCGGCGGCTGGACGAAGAGACGTTGTCCGCCGGCGGGATCGTGCTGCCGGATTCGGCATCGGAGAAGCCGTCGCAGGGTGAAGTGCTCGCCGTCGGGCCTGGCAGGGTACTCGACAACGGCAAGCTGCACGAACCGCACGTCAAGGCGGGCGACAAGGTCATCTTCGGCCAGTACGGCGGGAGCACCGTCAAGCTCGACGGAGAGGAACTGCTGATCCTCTCGGAGAACGAGATCTTCGGCGTGATCGAAGGCTAGATGCGTCGCCTTTCGGTGACGCACTCGAGTCGCTGCGCGACCCGGAGCCGTCCCACCGGAACTCGACTCATTTTTCGACGCCAACGCTGCCCGGAAGATGCAGCGGGCAAAGACAGAGAGGAACAACACAATGAGCGCGAAGGAAGTTTATTTTGCAGACGATGCTCGAAGCCGCATGCTCGCAGGGGTCAACCTCCTCTCGAACGCGGTGAAGGTGACGCTGGGGCCCAAGGGCCGCAACGTCATTCTCGACAAGTCGTTCGGTGCGCCGACCGTCACCAAGGACGGCGTTTCCGTGGCCAAGGAAATCGAGCTGAAGGACAAGTTCGAGAATATGGGCGCACAGATGGTCAAGGAGGTCGCGAGCCAGACCTCCGATGAGGCCGGTGACGGCACGACCACCGCGACGGTACTGGCGCAGTCCATCCTGACGGAAGGACTGAAATCGGTGGCCGCGGGCATGAACCCCATGGACCTCAAGCGCGGCATCGACAAGGCGGTCATCGCCGCGGTCGGTTTCGTCAAGGACATGGCGACCCCCTGCGAGGACTCCAAGTCCATCGCCCAGGTCGGCACCGTATCGGCCAACAATGACACCGCCGTCGGCCAGATCATCGCCGAAGCGATGGAGAAGGTGGGCAAGGAAGGCGTCATCACGGTCGAGGAAGGCAGCGGCCTCGAGAACGAACTCGAAGTCGTGGAGGGCATGCAGTTCGACCGTGGCTATCTGTCGCCCTACTTCATCAACAACCAGGACTCGATGTCCGCCGAGCTCGAGGATCCCTACGTCCTCCTGTGCGACAAGAAGATCTCGAACATCCGCGACATGCTGCCGGTGCTCGAGAACGTCGCCAAGGCCGGCAAGCCGCTCATGGTGATCGCCGAAGACATCGAAGGCGAAGCCCTTGCGACGCTGGTCGTGAACAACATGCGCGGCATCGTCAAGATCGCCGCCGCCAAGGCCCCCGGCTTCGGCGACCGGCGCAAGGCGATGCTCCAGGATATCGCCATCCTGACGGGCGCGACGGTGATCTCAGAGGAAGTCGGCCTGACCCTCGAAGGCGCTTCCCTCGACGATCTCGGCAACGCCAAGCGCATCTCCTGCACCAAGGAAAACACGACAATCATCGACGGCGCCGGCGCCAAGGGCGACATCGAAGGCCGCATCAGGCAGATCCGCCAGGAGATCGAGGACACCTCCTCGGACTACGACCGCGAGAAGCTGCAGGAGCGGCTGGCGAAGCTCGCCGGCGGCGTGGCCGTCATCAAGGTGGGTGCCCCGACGGAAGTCGAGATGAAGGAGAAGAAGGCCCGCGTCGAAGACGCCCTGCACTCCACCCGCGCCGCGGTCGAGGAAGGCATCGTGGCGGGCGGCGGCGTGGCCCTCGTGCGGGCGCTCGAGAAGCTCGACGACCTCGGCGGCGACAACGAAGACCAGAACGTCGGCATCGCCATCGCCAAGCGTGCCCTGGCCTCGCCGCTGCGCCAGATCGCGGAGAACGCGGGCGCAGAAGGCTCGGTGGTCCTCGACAAGGTCCGCGGGCTGCCCGAGAACCACGGCTTCAACGGAGCGACGGGCGAGTACGGCGACATGATCGCGATGGGCATTCCGGACCCGGCGAAGGTCGTCCGCACCGCCCTGCAGGCGGCCGCGTCCGTGGCGGGTCTGATGATCACCACCGAGGCCATGGTGGCCGAGGCGCCGGACGACAGTCCAGCGGGTCCTCCCGGCGGCGGCATGCCCGACATGGGCGGCATGATGTAGCACCCCGAGGCCAATGGCCCTTCGTGCGCGGGGAGGTACCCCCCCTCGCGCACCGCCTCCTTCATGCGAGGGGGTATCCCCCCTTCCCGAAACCCCGCCTCGTGCGGGGTTTTTTCTGCCCGCGCGGGACAGTATGATCGAAGCCACTATGGGATAGGTGGGGTACCTGCAATGGAAGAAGTCATCAACTACCTGGTGCGGTTCGCACACTACTTCGTGGGCATCACCTGGATCGGCCTGCTCTACTACTTCAACTTCGTTCAGACCGAGTACTTCAAGGAAGCCGAGGCCAGCGCGCGCGTCGACGCGTTCGTCAAGCTGGCTCCACGCGCGCTCTGGTGGTTCCGTTGGGGCGCCATGATGACCTTCCTCACCGGGCTCTACCTGCTCTACGTGATCGGTCACGGCGCCACCGTCGACATCGTCCTGTCGATCACGATGGCAACCCTGATGTTCCTGAACGTCTGGCTCATCATCTGGCCGAACCAGAAGATCATCATCGCGTCCAACGAGCAGGTCCAGGCCGGCGGAGAAGCGGACCCGGCAGCGGCGGCCGCCGCGCCGAAGGCCGCGCTGGCGTCGCGGACCAACACGCTGCTCTCGCTGCCGATGCTCTTCCTGATGGGCGCCAGCGCCCACTTCGCCCACGGCGGTTTCATGGACGGGATGAATGCGCTGATCGTCGGCCTCGTCATCATCGCGGCCATCGAAATCAACGCCATCGTCGGCAAGCAGGGGCCCATCACGACGGTACGGGGCGTGATCGTCAGCAGCTTCGTGCTGACCGGGGTCTTCTGGGCGGTCGTCGAACTGCTGTAGGACGCTGTCGTACTGGGGGCCTCCCTGGGTGCCCCCAGTACGGCGAGAACCGCAAGCGTCCCCTGGATGCGCTCGTCGCCGAGCGGCGAAGTAGCTCGAACGCGTCTCCGCAGGCAAGGCGCGGCGCCTTTCACCGGCACGGTGAGTTCGCCTAAACTCTCTCGCGTCTTCTCTGGAGCGCACCGTGAGCGAGCCACCCATTTCCGTTCGACCGGACGAGGCCCCCAGGCGGCAGCGGCGGCGCGGCCGCGAGGGCGGCGGAAGCGCCAGCGGCGGACCCGGTATCGCCGTCAGCGCCGTGCTGGCGGTCAGCCTGGCCGGGTTCGCGGCCGCCGGCTGGTTCATCCTCCACCAACAGGAGCAACTGTCCGAGAACCAGCGCTCGCTCGCGGATGCCGACAGCCGCCTCCACCTGCTCGAGGAACGGCTGCGGATGACGGACGAGACCATGAGCGAGGCGGGCCAGAACACGAACGAGCAGCTCTCGTTCTGGGAGTCCGAGGTGCGCAAGCTCTGGGATATCACCAACAAGCGCAACAAGAAGTGGATCGAGGACAACCAGGCCGCGATTCGCCGCCAGACGTCGAGTATTTCCGGCATGCAGTCCACGTTGAACGAACTCAAGAGCGACGTCGGACGGGTCGAGACCGCTTTCGCCCAGCAGGAGGAAATGATCGACCGGTTGGCGACCGTCAACACCCAGGTGCGTCAACTGGTCGATCAGCAGCGCGACCTCGTGGACAAGGTCAACACCTCCCGGCAGGTTACCGCCGGCCTGAAGGCGACCCTCGAACCGCAGGTGCGGGACCATGAGGAAGCGATCACCGCCAACGACGCGCACAGGCGTCAGTTGAACACCAGCATCGCCAACCTTCGCACCCGCCTCCAGGCGCTCGAGCGGCGGCTCAACGTGCCCGCCCAGTAGACCCCTGGGCGCCGCCTGCCCGGAGTGCGGCCGTCGGTCGCCCGCGCCGGGGGGCGCAGGGCCTGTCCGATCAAGCCTGGCCGTCGCGTCCGGCGCGCAGGACCGTCAGGCTGCGGTCCTTGGCATCCCAGCGGTCGTCTATCCAGGCCTTGAGCGCATCGCGGCCGGCCGTGCCAGCCACACCGGCCAGGACGTCCGGCACTCCGATGCTCTCGACGGTGACGTCCACGCGTCGGCACCTGCCGCACAGGAAGTCCCAGAAGGACGGGATGCCATCAGGGTAGTCAACCGTCACGTCCACCATGCGCGGGAGGCGCGCGTTCAGCGCCTGCGCAACATAGGCGAAACCCGACGTCTTGGGCTTCAACAGCCACCGGTGCGGCGATCCCTGTGCAGCGCGCTTGGCGGGCGTGAAGCGCGTCCCCTCGAGGAAGCTGAGCACCGATGTCGGGCGCTCCAGGAAGCCTTCGCAGGCACGCATCGTCGCGTCGCGGTCGTGGGCGCGCAGTTCCGGGTGCGCGGCCAGCCGCTCGCGCCCGTAGCGACGCACGTAAGGGAAACCGAGCAGCCACATCGCCACACCCACCATCGGCGCCCAGATGAGTTCCCGCTTCGTGAAGAACTTCAGCGGCGGCACACGCCCGAGGAAGATCTCCTGCAACACCAGGATGTCCGCCCAGGACTGATGGTTGCTGACGATGAGATACCATCCGCCACGTGTGAAACCGGCATCGCCCGCAAGGCGCAGGTCGAGGACCGTCAGGCGCAGCATCCGGATGAGCAGCCGGTTGCTCGCCACCCAGCCGTCGATGATGCGATCCATGGCTCCGCCGAGCCCACGGCGCACGCTGGCCACCGGAACCGCGACGCGCACCAGTCCCATGGCATACAACGGTATGCACAACAGCACGGTGTGCACCGATATGAAGGCGATCGAGACGATGCCGCGCAGCGTGTCCATGTCCGAGTCTTTAGCACAGGCACCCTGCGAGCGCCACGGATGGTTGACCCGAACCGCGTGACTGCCGAGGTCGGGCGGATCGGTCCATGAGCCCCGTCCGGTCTGTCGCCGTCGCCCTCACCCTGGCCGCCGTGGGCCTCGCCACCGGCTGCGGGACGTTGTCCTGGTACGGCGACGCGGCGATCGGGCAGATGCGCATCCTGGCCGCGCGCCGCGACGTGGCGGACGTCCTGGCCGATCCGCGCACCGCTCCGGAGACTGCAGCGAACCTCCAGCGCGTCGAAGACATTCTCTCCTTCGCGGAGCGGCACCTCCGGCTCGAAACCGGGCAGCGCTACCGGACGTACGTGGCGCTCGAACGGGACACGCTCGCCTGGAACGTGTTCGCCGCCCCGGAGTTCTCGCTGGACGCCCACCGTTGGTGCTACCCCATCGTCGGCTGTGCCGTGTACCGCGGCTTCTTCGATCCGGACAAGGCGCAACGCGAAGCCGCGACGCTGGCCGCCCGGGGGTTCGATGTCCATGTCGGCCGCGTCGCCGCCTATTCGACGCTCGGCTGGTTCGACGATCCGCTCGTGTCCACCTTCATCGACTACTCCGACGAGCGTCTCGCCGAACTGCTGTTCCACGAACTCGCCCACGGCACACTCTTCGTGCCCGGCGACTCCTCCTTCAACGAAGCGTTCGCCACGTTCGTCGGGCGCGAAGGCGCATTGGAGTGGCTGCGGGCGCAGGGACGGGACACGGCGCCCTACGTTGCGTCCCACCGCGCCTCCGCCCGGCTGGCGCGCTTCCTCGGCGCCTGGCGCGAACGACTGCGGGCGCTGTATGCCGAGCCGCTGGCCGAGGACCAGCGCCGCCTCCTGAAGGCAGCCATGATGGAGGCCATGCGCGGCTGCTACGCGGAACGCCGCGCGCACCGCGGCGCCCGCTTCGACGGTTACATGTCCAGGCCCTTCAACAACGCCCGTCTCGCCGCCTTCGGGGCATACGAGGATCTCACCCGCGCCTTCCGCACGCTGTTCGACCGGGCGGACGGGAACTGGGTGGCTTTCTACCGGGTGGCACGGAGCCTCGCGGCACAGGAGCCCGGGACGCGGGCGGAAACAATGCGTACCCTGGGGGACGCGCACGGCCCACACGAGGACGCGGAGGCCGCCCCCGCACTCCTCTGTCAACCGGCTCCCGACGCATCCCCGGCAGCGGCTGGTCCGACCGATCTTCCTGAAGGTTGATCCCACCGCACCGGCCCGCATAGCATCCGTCGTATGGGGCACGTTCGCATTCAGTCGATCGAGAGCCCATTCGACGATCCGCTTGTCACGGTAGCAGCCCTCGGCGCGTTGACCCGTGCGGACGCGATGGGCCTGCTTTCCGCCGCAGTCACTTGCCTGGACGAGGACGCCCTGCGTGACCTCGCAACGGGTATGGCAGCCGCGGGTATCGGGCTGCACCTGCTGGTGGAGTTCAACCGCCTTTCCGGGCGCGCTTCAGACGAGATCCTCACCCTGCTGCAGCGCGTGAACGAGGCGCTGGACGACTCGCCCGCCCCGGCCCAGGAGTGGCAGACGTTGCAGGCGATCCTCGGGCCGGAGCTGCTGGCGCGTTTCCTGCGTATCTCCGGTTCGAGTGTGCGACGCTACCTGTCCGGTGCCCGCACTACGCCCGACCCGGTCGCCATCCGTCTGCACTTCCTCGCGTTGCTGGTCGGCGATCTCGCCGGGGCCTACAGTGACGTCGGCGTACGCCTCTGGTTCGACCGGCCCCGCACGCTCCTCGCCGGCCGAGCCCCGGCGCGCCTGTTCGACGATGACTGGCGTCCCGACGACGACGGACCGAAGCGCGCACGGGCACTGGCACGCGCGCTCTCGTCCCCGCCGGAGGAATGATCGCTCTCCGGTACGCCCGGCCGTGCGACGCCCATCGTGGCACCGCATGCTCCCCCGCCCGGTATACGCGGAAGACGAAGGCACCGTGCAGCCCTCGCCGCGCGTAACGCCAGCACCGCAACAGACCGGGCCCGGCGACCGACGTTGAGCCGCCGGACGATGCAATGGAACGGACGGCTGCTCGGACTGTGGCTCGGTGTCGCCGCCTTCGCGCTGCTCATGCTGTTCCCCGTCGACCCGGAGAACCAGCCCGCCAGCCGCCTGGCGGCCGTCGCCGCCCTCATGGCCATCTGGTGGATGAGCGAAGCCATCCCGCTCTTCGCGACGGCATTGATGCCGCTGATCCTGTTTCCGCTCCTCGGCATCATGGCCGGACGGGAGACCGCGCCGATCTACATCAACAGCACGATCGTGCTGTTCATCGGCGGATTCATGATCGCCCTGACCATGCAGAAGTGGAACCTGCACCGGCGCATCGCGCTGAACATCATCCACCGCGTGGGTGGCGGCCCGGCGCGCATCGTGCTCGGTTTCATGGTCGCCGCGGCGTTCCTCTCGATGTGGGTGTCGAACACCGCGACCGCCGTGATGATGGTCCCGATCGGCCTCGCCATCGTGCTGCAGGTGGAGGCGCGTGCCGGGGAGGCCGCCCATCCGCTATCGGTGGGCCTCATGCTCGGCATCGCCTACGGCTGCTCCGTAGGGGGCATGACGACGCTCGTCGGCACACCGCCGAACCTCTCGTTCGTACGCATCTACGAGATCCTCTTTCCGGAGGCGCCGGCCATCGCCTTCGGGCAATGGCTGGTGGTCGCCTTCCCGGTCGGCGTGATCCTGCTCCTCGCCGCCTGGCTCCTGATCACGCAGGTCCTGTATCGCGCACCACGGGACATCCGCATCGACCGGCAGACCGTGGCGGTCGAGCGAGAGCGTCTTGGGCCCATCTCCTTCGAGGAGCGGACCGTGCTCGCCGTGTTCGCCACGACGGCACTGCTGTGGGTCTTTCGGGTCGAGCTCGACCTCGGCGCGTTTCGGCTACCCGGCTGGTCGGGACTGCTCCCCTGGCCCGGCCTCGTCGACGACGGCACGGTCGCGATCGCCATGGCATCCCTGCTCTTCTTCATCCCGACCCGGAACCGGGAAGACGGCCATACGCGCATCATGGGCAAGGAGATCATTCCCCGACTCCCCTGGAACATCGTGCTGCTGATCGGCGGAGGGTTCGCACTGGCCGCCGCCTTCCAGCAGACCGGCCTCGCGCAGCTGATTGGCAATCAGTTCGAGGCCGCCGCCGCGCTGCCGACGTTCGCCCTCATCCTGCTGGTCTGCCTGGCCCTGACGTTTCTGACGGAGCTGACCAGCAATACCGCGACCACGGAGATGATCCTGCCGATCCTCGCGGCCGTCGCGGTCACGACGGGCACACACCCGTTGATCCTGATGATCCCCGCGACCATGTCCGCCTCGTGCGCGTTCATGATGCCCGTGGCGACGCCGCCCAACTCCATCGTGTTCGGCAGCAACCGCATCTCGATTCCTGAAATGGCGCGCGCCGGGATCGTCCTCAACCTGTTCGGCGCGCTGGTGATCGCAAGCATCGTCTACACCCTGGGGCTCGTCGTGTTCGACATCGACCCGTCCACGGTGCCGGCCTGGGCCACGTCCCTGGCCGCGCAAGGCGGCTGACCGGGGGGTTCCATGGCCGATCCGAAGAAGAGCTTCTACTGGTACGACCTGGAGACATCCGGGACCTCGCCCGCCACGGATCGCATCGTGCAATTCGCGGGGCAGCGCACGGATCTCGAGATGCGCCCGGTGGGCGCGCCCTACTCCACCTTCGTCCGGTTGCCGCCCGACATCGTCCCGACGCCTGAGTCATGCCTGGTCACGGGGATCACTCCGCAACAGACGCTCGCGCGGGGCATCGACGAGTGGCCGGCGCTGGCGGAGGTCGACCGCATCTTCTCCACGCCCGGCACCTCCGTCGTCGGGTACAACAACCTGCGCTTCGACGACGAGTTCATCCGCTACGCCCTGTACCGGAACCTGTTCGACCCGTACGCCCGGGAGTGGCGCGACGGCAACTCGCGCTGGGACCTGATCGATCTCGTCCGCGCGACCGCGGCCCTGCGACCCGCAGGCATCGTATGGCCCACGGCCGACGACGTACCGACGTTCCGCCTCGAAGCGCTCGCCGAGGCGAACGGCCTGGCCCATGCCGCGCCACACGATGCCCTGTCCGATGTGCGCGCCACGATCGCCCTGGCGCGACTGATCCACGCAAGGCAGCCGCGGCTCTTCGACTACGCGCTGACCCTGCGCTCGAAGCACGCGGCCCGGCGCCTCCTGGTGCCGTTCGGCCAGAAGGTGTGTGTCCACGCCTCGGGCCGCCTGCCGAACGCCCGGTACTGCACCGCGACCGTGCTGTCCGTCGCGCAGCACCCGACCATGGACAACGGCATCATCGTGGCGGACCTCGGTCGCGACGTGTCGCCCCTCGTGGAGCGGTCCGCGGACGAACTGCGCGAGACCCTGTTCGGCAAGGAGGTCGAAGAACGCCCGCCGCTCAAGCAGATCCGTCTCAACCGCTGCCCGTTCCTGGCCCCCATCGAGGTCGTGCGCCCGCAGGACGCGGAGCGCCTTGGCATCGACGCGGGACTCGTCGAGGAACGTCGCACGGCGTTGCTGGCGGCGCCCGGCCTTGCGGACAAGATCGCCCGGGTCTATCTCCGTGAAGACCGCCCGGCGGCGGACCCGGATACTGCCCCGGACGACGTGGAGGAACGACTCTACGCGGGGTTCACGCCCGATGCCGACCGCCACGCCTGCGACACGCTGCAGCGGGAGTTGCGGGCCCATGCCCCCTGGCCGACGCTGCAATTCGGGGACGCGCGACTCACCGAACTGCATGCCCGTCTGAAGGCCCGCCTGCGTCCGGACTCCCTCAGCCCCGTCGAACGTGCCGACTGGCAGCGCTTCGTCGCACACCGGCTGACTACGGAACATCCCCGGCGCATGACCGTGGACGCGTATCGGCGGGACGTGGCGGCGCGCCTCGACGACGCCGGCGACGGCCCCGAGCGCGAGGTACTGCTCGCACTCGACGCGTACGGCGGGGAGCTCGAAGGACGGACCGCCCCATGAACGAGACGGGCGTGGGGTTCGTCGGCGTCGGCAAGCGTTACGACGAGCAGTGGGTCTTCCGCGACGTGACGCTGGCGCTGCCGCGGGGCGGGACGACCGCCATCGTGGGCGAGAGCGGCTGCGGCAAGACCACGCTCCTGCAACTCGTCAACGGCGTGCTGCGCCCGACGGAAGGCACCGTCGAAGTGTTCGGGCAGCCCGTACCGGAAGCGGGCGTGGAGCGCTTCCGGCGACGCATCGGCTACGCGGTGCAGGGCGCGGGACTGTTCCCCCACATGACGGTCCGGCAGAACGTCACACTGCTCGCAAGGCTCGAGGGCTGGGCCGCCGACGCCATCGAGACGCGCTTCCGCGAACTCCTCGACGAGATGGGCCTGGACGATACCCTCGAGGACCACTACCCCCTGCAACTCTCCGGCGGGCAGCAACAGCGGGTGGGACTCTGCCGGGCGCTGATGCTGCGACCCGTCATGCTGCTGCTCGACGAGCCGTTCTCCGCGGTGGACCCGATCACGCGGGAGGCGCTGTACGACCAGTTTCTCTTCGCGCGCGAACACGAAGACGTGGACACGCTGCTGGTCACCCACGATATGGCCGAGGCGGCGCGGCTCGCCGACCGGCTCGTCATCCTCGGTCCCGGCGGCATCCGCCAGGCCGGTACGACCGAGGAAGTGCTCGCCCATCCGGCGGACGACTACGTGGCCCGGCTGTTGGCCACGCGGACGGACGGTACGTGACGCGCCGCAGCCTGGCAGCGTTGTCCCTGGTCGTGGCGTGCTGGACGACCGCCGAGCCAGTGGTCGTTGCGAGCAAGGACTTCAACGAGTCCTACATCCTCGCCGAGATCATGGCGCAACTCCTCGAAACCGACGGCTTCGAGGTGGAACGGCGCTTCGGCCTCGGCGGCACGCTGATCTGCTACGAGGCCCTGCGCGCGGGGGAGATCGACGCGTACCCCGAGTACACCGGAACGCTCGCACAGGCGATCCTGAAACGCGCGGACCAGCCGGACATCGAGGTCCTGAACACCCTGGTGGCGGACGACGGGCTGACCGTCCTGCCGGCCTTCGGCTTCAACAACACCTACGCCCTGGCCCTGCCCCGCGCGCTCGCCGACCGGCTGGGCATCGCGACGATCTCGGATCTGCGCGCGCACACCGACCTGCGCATCGCGGTATCGCACGAGTTCCTGCAACGCGAGGACGGCTGGCCCGGGGTTTCCCGCGTCTACGGGTTCGACCGGACCATCGACGGCATCGACCACGGGCTCGCCTACCAGGCCCTCGCCGACGGCACGATCGACGTCACCGACGCCTACTCCACCGACGGCGAACTGGTGCGCTACGACCTCACGGTCCTGCGGGACGACCGGGGCTTCTTTCCGCGCTACCTGGCCGCGCCGCTGGTGCGCTCCGACCTGCCGGCACGCGCACAGGCCCGGCTGCGCTCGGTCGCGAACACCCTCGACGCCGAGGGGATGCAGGCCATCAACGCCTCTGTCCTGTTCGAGGACGCGGACTTCGCCGAGGCGGCCTACGGCTATCTCGAAGGACTCGGCATCGACGGCTCCGAGGCGCGCTCGGACCTCTGGCAGTCGCTTGCCAGGAACACGTTGCGCCACCTCGAACTGACCGCGACCGCGCTGCTCCCGGCGACCGTCTTCGGGATCGGTCTGGCGCTGCTCGTGTTCCGCATCGCGTGGCTGGCGCGGGGCGTCGTCTACGCGGCGGGATTGCTGCAGACGATCCCCTCCATCGCGCTGCTGGCCTTCATGATTCCGCTGTTCGGCATCGGGGTCACACCGGCCATCGTGGCGCTCTTCCTGTACTCCCTGCTACCGATCGTGCGCAACACGGTGACCGCCCTCGCGACCATCGATCCGGTGCTGCAACGCGTGTCGCTGGCCATGGGCCTGACCCGGGCGCAGCGGCTGCGCCACGTCTTCGTGCCGCTCGCCGTCCCGAGCATGCTGGCCGGCGTGCGCACCGCCGCGGTCATCAGTATCGGTACCGCGACCCTGGCCGCGTTCATCGGCGCCGGCGGCCTCGGCGACCCCATCGTCACCGGGCTCGCCCTGAACGACCACGGGCTGATCCTGCAGGGCGCGCTGCCGGCGGCCCTGCTGGCCATCGTGACGGAGTTCGCGCTCGAGGGCCTGGAGCGACTGCTGTCGCCGCGGCACCTGAGGGCGGCGGCGACTTGAAGGGCTCAGCAACGCCAGGCTTCTCGCCGCGACGGCAACCTGAGGGGATCGCGCTATCGACCCACCGGCTGCGCCATGTGCAGGAGCACCCCGGCGGGATCCCAGATGTACGTCACCAGGGCGCCGTAGTCCTCCCGCTTCGGCGGATTGACGCGCGGCGGACCGCCGAAGGATCCCTCCTCGATCACCGCCTTCGCATGCTCGTACCACGCCTCGGCATCCTCCACGGTCACGTGCAGCATGGAGTTCTCGCACCACTGCTTGTTGTAGTAGCGCTGCAGGAAGAGCGGCGACCCGCCCAGTTCCAGTTCGGCGAGGCCGTCCCGGTCCCAGTTCAGCTGCCATCCCAGCGCGACGTAGAAGTCCCGGGAGTCCTCGAAGTTGCGCGTGCCGACGAACGTCCTGATGCCCGACACCTTGAGATTCGCCATGGAGTCGCCCCTGGAAGCCGTGGTTCGGCGGCGCAGTGTATCCTCTCCACGCGCCCATACCGATCGATTGGCACGAGGCGCCGCGCCAGCCTGCGATGCGGACAACGGCCGGCCGACAATCGGCCGGATGAGGATGCAGATCGCACCGTGCGCCGGACGCGCCAAACCACCGAGAGGGAGTGCAGTTGGCCACCATCGACTTCTACTGGGACATCGGCAGCACGAACACCTACTTCGCGCTGCATCTCCTCCGCCCCATCGCCGCGCAACACGATGCGACCATCGTGATGCACCCGTTCAATCTCGGTTTCGTGTTCCGGCATCACAACTACGTGCTGCAGGACGAGCCACCCGCGAAGCTCCGTAACCGCGGTCGCGACCTGCGGCGCTGGGCGCAGAAGTACGCGCTGCCCTTCCGTGTCCCGGACCGCTTTCCGATCAAGACCAGCCGTCCGTTACGCGGCGCGCTGGCCGCGCGGGAACTGGGCGTCGAGACGGCGTACGTCGACGCGATCTTCCGGCGTTACTGGGAGCAGAACGACGCGTCGATCACCGACCTGGACGGGATGCGCGCGGTAGCGCAGGAGATCGGGCTCGACCCGGACGAGTTTGTCTCCGTGTGCGATGGACCGACCATTCGGCAGGCCCTGATCGATGCGACCCGGGCCGCTCTCGACCGTGGCGTCTTCGGAGCGCCGTCCTTCTACATTGGCGACGAACTCTTCTGGGGCAAGGACCGCATGGAGTTCATCGACGACGAATTGTCACGGCTGGGACGGCATCCCGTCCAGGGACCGGCCCCGTCGAGCTGACGCAACTCATGGATCGGAATCAGATTCTTCGAAACTGGGGGAGATCAACATGATCGATTTTGAAATACCGGAAGCAGCCAGGGCGGTGCGCAACAAGGTCCGCAAGTTCGTGCAGGAGGAGTGTCACCCTGCCGACGAAATCTGCACCGCGGACAACTTCGACGGGGTGCTTGCCGGGTTGCGGGAAAAGGCGCGAGCCCAGGGCCTGTGGTGTCCCTTCGTTCCCGTGGAGCATGGGGGCATGGGATTGCGGCCGCTGGCCAACGCGCTCGTGCAGATGGAATTGGGAGAGAGTTACCTCGGCGCCCTGGCGCTCAACACCCAGGGTCCGGACGACGCCACCATGCTCACGCTCCTCGAACACGGCACGGAGGATCAGAAGGAGAAATACCTGAAGCCTCTGCTGAACGGCGAGCGGCGCATCTGCTACTCGATGACGGAGAAGGCGGCCGGCGCGGACGCCACGGGCATGCAGACGACGGCGGTGCTCGACGGTGACGAATGGGTTCTGAACGGCGAGAAGTGGTTCAGTTCGTCGGCCAGCGTGGCCGACATTGCGCTGGTGATGGCCAAGACCGATCCGGACGCACCCCGCCATGAGCGCTACAGCACCTTCCTTGTCGAACTCCCGAACCCCGGCTACCAGATTCTGCGCAACATCGAAACGATGCAGCCGCACACGGATCTGGGGCTGAAGCTCGGGGGGTCCCATTCGGAGATCAAGATCGACAATCTCAGGGTGCCGAGGGACAGCATCCTCGGCGGTCGCGGGCAGGGCTTCAACATGGGCCAGCATCGTCTCGCGTACGGCCGCTTGCGCCACGGGATGCACAACGTGGCCATGGCCCAGCGCGCGCTGGACCTTGCCACGGGGCACGTGATTCAGCGGGAGACGTTCGGCAAACGGCTCGCCGACCGCCAGGGCGTGCGCTGGATGCTCGCCGACTGCGCCGCGGAGATCTACAAGGCGCGGCTGATGCTGCTGCACGTCGCCTACAAGGCGGAAAACGGCATGGATCTGCGCCAGGAAAACGGCATCGCCAAGGTCTTCATGGCGAACATGGTCCACCAGGTGGTCGACACCGCACTACAGCTGCACGGCGCGCTCGGCTACAGCCACGACACGCCGCTGGCCCGCTGGTACACGGGCATCCGCTCGCAACGCCTGGTCGACGGCCCGGACGAGGTGCATCGCTGGCGCACCGGCGCCAACGTCGTCAAGGCCTTCGAGCAATACGGCACGACCGCTTCGGCCTGCGGCGGCGAGCTCTTCGACTGACCCTCCCCCATACGCGCACCAGGCGAGGACCGCGAGGTGGCTGATGCGGCACGGGACATCGTAGGAGCGACGCTTGTCGTCGCCCGTGTCGAGCCTTGGGGGGTGATTCGGGACGGGACGGGACAAGCCCGTCCCCTACGGTCCTGGTTTCGCCCTGGCGTTGGTGGTGACTCTGTAGGTGCTGCTCATGTACTGCTCGAAGCCCCGCTCTCCGGCGACGCCGGCAAAGGCGCTCGACAACTCGGCAAGCTCCGCATCGGAAATGGGCACGTCAACCGCGCTGCAGTTGCTCTGAACGTTGCGGATCCTGGTCGTGCCGGGGATCGGCACGACATCGACGCCGAGTTTCTCGCCCTGTTTCCACAGCCAGGCGAGAGCAAGCTGGGCGGTGTGGCATCCCTTGTCCCTTGCCATCGCCTCTACCTCTGCCCGTAGCGCCTTGTTGGCCTCGAAGGCTGCTCCGGTGAGCCGCGGGAAGTACTGCCGTGCATCGTTCGCCGGCGCGACCATGTCGTCACTGAGAAAACCGCGGCCCAGCGGCGAGTACGGCACGACACCGATGCCGAGTTCCCTGCACACCGGGACGATGTCCTCTTCCAGATCCCTCGTGTAGAGGGACCACTCCTGCTGCACGCATGCGATCGGGTGCACGGCGTGCGCGCGCCGGATGACCTCGGGAGCGGCTTCGCTGAGGCCGATGTGCTGCACTGCACCCTCTTGCACCAACTCGGCCATCGTCGCCACGGTCTCCTCGATCGGTACGTTGGGGTCGACGCGGTGGAGGTAATAGATGTCGATGGTGTCGGTCTGCAGGCGCTTCAGCGCGGCGTGGCAGGCCTGCTTCATGTGGTCGCCCATCGCGGGGCCGGTCATCGCCGACCTGCCGCCGAACTTGGTGCCGATCTCCACGCCGTCCCGCCCGATGGTCGCCACCGCCTTGCCGAGGATCTCCTCGTTCCACAGCAGTTCCCTGGTGACCGGATGCTGCGCAACGTAGGCCTCCGCCGTATCGAAGAACGTGCAGCCGACTTCGACCGCCTTCTGAATGAGCTCGATGGCGTCCTCGTCCGGCATCGGGTCGCCGTAGTACGCCGTGATGCTCATCACGCCCATGCCGCACTGCGAGACCTCCAATCCATCCGGTCCGCCGAGTTTCACGCGGTGCATGATGTCGCTCGCTTCGGTCCATCGGGTCGATTCGTCATTGTCCTGCTCCTTCGTGAAGCCTCCCAGCGGACGCTCCGTCTTGTAAGCCGCCTGTTCGTCAGCCGAAATCCCTCAGCACGATAGGGTTGCTGAACATTGGGATCAACCCCGTCCCCGCACGGTCGAGTGTCCCAGGGGATCGCTGATCGCCTTCCATGACCCGACGTGGTCCCGCTGCCGGAACCGCAGCGATCGTAGGAGCCGGAGCGATCGAAGCTACGCGATTACCTCGATGATGTCGCGATGGGCGGCGAGGATCTGCTCCTGGCTGAGTTGCCACCTCGGCGGCTCCAGGATGATAGTGTCGCAGACCTCGCGCGACACTCCAGGGCCGTCTCGGACTTCCTCCCGATCCCCAGCGAGAGCGTAGGCATCGAGCATGTCATCGGTGATCGCGGCTTCCATGGCCGGGAGATCATCTTTGAGTCGGGCTTCCCGGACGCGCTTCCAGCTTTCGCCGAATCCGTGGCGCTTGAGCGTGCAAACGGCCGGCCGCGGATGCCGCCGCGGCGATCGTGGATCGTGCCGGTGTCGCGTGGCAATCCACTCTCAGCGGTGCTCGATGGCCATAGCTGCCAACCAGGCATCGGGGGTCAGGACGCCATTGGCGGCCGCCGGTCTGGTCTGGAGCCACCCCTTGAGCGATTTGCCCGACTACTGTCGTGTCACGCGATGAGTTGGTGCGTTGGTGCTTTTGTGCTACGGTCCTTCCCCTCGACAGGTCGGGGAACGCCGATGAGCAGGCTGACCATCACACTCGACGATGATCTGCATCGCGCCCTCAAGGAGACAGCGGCCCGCCAAGACCGTTCGATCGGCTCGATCATCGAGGAGAGCCTGCGCCTGCGCGGCATCAGGGATCACGCAAGCGCTCGTTCCCTGGTGGCCGCAGCGCGCAAACGCGCCCGTAGCGAGCCGGACGAGGCCCTGGAGCTGGCTGTCGAGGAAACACGCGCCGCGCGTGAACGATGACCCCACCCGTATTCGTGGTCGATACGAATGTGGTGGTCGCCGGACTGATCTCCGGCGCGAGAAGCAGTCCCGTCACGCGAGTGCTGGACGCGATGCTCTCCGGGTCCTTGATCTATCTGCTTTCCCCCGCACTGCTGGCCGAGTATCGGTCGGTCCTGTTGCGACCCAAGCTGACTGGCCGACATGGCTTGACGGAGGCGGAGGTCGATGCCGTGTTGGCCGAGCTTGCCGCCAACGCCATCTGGCGAGAGCCACGCGGCGTCGCAGGGCGTGCTCCGGATCCGGGCGACGACCATCTCTGGACGCTCCTCGGCGACTACTCGGGGAGTACGCTCCTCACAGGAGATCGGCTCCTGCTCGAAGCACCCCCCGCGGATAGTTCGGTGATGACACCGCAGGCCTGGGGCCGATGATTGGGGGAGCCAGGGATGGCTGAAGAGCCCGCATGCCCACCATGCCGAGCCCCGGGTCCGCAGGCGGAATCCGCTCCCGGCCGCTTCCAGGCCGGGACGGCCCCGGCCACTCAGGCCAGATACCGGTCGAACCACTCGCGCATGGCATGCATGCGATAGCGTCGCAGGGGTGGCGGTCCTGTGACTTCCAGTGCGTGCGAGCAGTTCTGAAGCCGCAGCAGTTCGACGTCGCAGCCCGCATGCCTGAGGGCGGTGTAGAACTCCTCCGCCTGCTGCATGGGGCAGCGGATGTCGTTCTCGCCCTGGATGAGAAGGGTCGGCGTGCGGCACTTGTGTGCATGTGCAAGCGGCGACAGCGCCCAGTAGCGGTCTGGGATCCGGTGCGGATCGCCCCCCATCTCGAGGCTGATCAGCACCGTGCCGGCATCCGAGACGCCCCACATGCTGAACATGTTGTACACCCCCTGTTCCGGGACGGCCGCCTTGAAACGCCGGGAGTTGCCGATCAGCCAGGCAGAGAGGTGCCCGCCCCCGGACACTCCGGTGACGCCGAGCCGGTCGGGGTCGGCGATGCCGGCCTCCACCAGCCGATCCAGAAAGGCATCGAAATCCTGGTGCTCCGGCTTGCCCCAGCGACCGAGGATGGCGGTGGAGAACGCATCGCCGTAGCCGGTGGAGCCGCGCGGATTGCAGTAGGCGAGCGCATAGCCGGCAGCGACCAGTTCCTGGAAATCGGCGTTGAAGCTGTGTCCGAACGCGGCGTGCGGGCCGCCGTGGATGTAGAGAATGGTCTTGTAGGGCGGCGTTGCATGCGCCGGCTTCAGCACCCATCCTTCCACCTCGCCGGCCCGCCCGATCGGCGCCGTCACCGTTTCGACCTCCGGCCACTGGATGCGGGCCTGCCAGGTCCGGTTGTGACTCGTCAGCGCGCGTTCCGCTCCCGTGTCGATGTCGAACAGGACCAGTTCGGGCGGTGCATTGGGGGTCTGGACCGCGAACAGCAGGTGCCGGTCGTTGCCGTCGAACAGCGTCACGATGCGCTCGCCGCCGGCCACCGCGTCGCAGTGTTCCTTGCCCGCAAGCGCGAAGCGGTAGATGCGTCCCTCGCCGCCCACGGAGACCGGCAGGCACGCGGTGGCGCCGCCGCCGACCACCGCCCTTGACGCCACGCGCGCGGCCGGAGAGTTGATCTGAAACAGTCCGCCGACCGCGAGATCCAGGCCGGCGCTGCGGGAGCGGGCCCGTTTGCCCTCCGCGCCGATGACGAAGAGTTGCGGCTGGCGGGACATGTCGCCGCTCGGGAACCCCAGGAAACCCAGGCGCCTGGCGTCGCACCAAAAAAGGCTCTGCATCATCCGGCCGTCGACCAGGGTCTCCTCACGGCCGCTGCCGAGATCGACGACCCGCAAACTTCCGCCCATGAAGTCGTGTTCCGGCGCGCCGGTGAGGTGGTAGGCGAGCCGTGTGCCGTCCGGCGACCAGGCGATGTCCGTGATGACACCGTCGAACCCGGTGATGGCCCTGGGCTTGCCGCCTCGGCTCGGCATGACATGGACGGCCTGGCCGAGATCCTGGAGATAGCCCAACCCGTCGAAGCGGAACCAGCTCCGCGTGATGCGCACATGGTCGTTCGGTCCGGACGGTTTGGGCGCAGCCGCGAGCGCGCTGAATGCCACGGTCCTGCCGTCCGGAGAAACGTCGAAGGCCATCACGCCCTGCGGCAGGTCGGTCAGGGGTTCGGCCTCGCCCCCGTCGAGCCGGATGCGGTATAGCTGCTGGACCTCGGAGTGGCTGGACAGGAAGAGCACCGACCGACCGTCCGCGGCGAACCTGGGGTTCGAGTCGTCGCCCGCCTCGCCGGTCAACCGCCGCGGCCGGCCGCCACGGACGGAGACCTGCCACAGGGAACTGAACTGCCGCTCGTCGTCGCCGCTACCGAGTGTCTCCGACAGGACGTAGACGGCGGTGGATCCGTCCGGCGAGAGGACTCCGCCCACGACATACTTCGCGCGGTAGATGTCGTCCTGGTGCAAGGGTCTGCTGCGGGTGGCCATCGGATTCTCCTGCAGGCTCATGCGAAATGTCGGCCGTTGGACGCGCCGGGCGATCAGGGACCCTGCCGCGGTCGCGAAGCGGACCGGATCGTCGCCCTCGCGCCCGGGTCCCAAAGGCCTGGACGCGACAGCCCGCGCGAATCAGGGTGCCGACCGTCGAGACTCGCCCCGGGCGGGCCGGGTTGTCAATGCCTGGCCCAACGCCCCAATATGCACGGCGCCACGACCTTGGAATTCGCTCATGCTCGACCACATCATCATCCTGATCGGCAGCCTGGAACCTTTCAGGAAAGAGTTCGAAGCGGACACGGGCGTGACGCTGACCGTCGGCGGCGCCCA
Organism: Candidatus Azotimanducaceae bacterium; assembly: GCA_965248075.1. GTDB lineage: Bacteria > Pseudomonadota > Gammaproteobacteria > Pseudomonadales > Azotimanducaceae > VXNE01. The sequence goes on from CBDFIL010000003.1 coordinate 1,699,476, forward strand.
TCCGGGCCTCGGCACCGCCAATCTGCTGGCATCGATCGGTGACGGTGTCTACATGGAGTTCATGGCGCCTGATCCATCCCTCGACGAGCCGCGCGGGCTGGGCGCCAGGCTGGGCGCAGAAGGGGAACCGCGCATCGGCGGATTTGCCGCCCGCACCCTGGACATGCCGGCCACCGTGACCGCGGTCGACGCGGCGGGCATGAGCGCGGCGGGTCCCACCGCGGGTTCGAGAACGACGCCGGACGGTAGCTTGCTCGCCTGGACCACGCTGTTCGCGGCGGGGCACGCATACGGGGACCACCTGCCCTTCTTCATCGATTGGGGCGCAACGCCGCACCCGTCGACGACCGCCGCGCAGGGACTCGAGCTGCTGTCGTTTCAGGCCGTGCACCCCGAACCGGGCGGTCTGGCGGAGATCTACCGTCGGCTCGGGATCCCGGTGACCGTGGTTGCCGGTGCCCCGCCGGGCTGGCACATGCGCATCCTTACGCCCAACGGCGAGCGCACGTTCGCCTCGGAACTCGCGGCACCGTTGTTCGCACCCGATGCCATGAGTCCGGACTGACCCGGCGACGCGCGGAGCATGGAGAGCCGATGGCCTCGCGGCGACCGAGCGAGTCGCAGGATCGACGGACCGGAAGCGCCAAAAGGAGTGGCGGCGGCTGGCTGCCCACAGGCGACGTTGCACTCACGTTGACAATAACCTACTAATTTGCAGACAATTAGTAGGTTATTGACAGTTCATCGCGGCTGACCACGAGACGCTCTCAGATGCGAATGCCCGTCACGCCCAAGACACTCTACGAGCTTTTTCCGAAAGATGCCAAGAGGTTAGGACAAATCTACAGCGCGGACATCGGTCGCCTCCCACTAGGACGGTACCCTCATTGGGACAAGCTGCGCTTTCTGCCGCACCCCGATGGTTTCAGCCGCGACGAATGGTGGTTTGCGATCAAGAGTCAGCGCCACGGGTCTCGCCACGATCTGCCTTTCCGGGACAAACTTGGGAATCCGTTCTGGTTCGCTGACTCCGGCTACCTCTACCGGCGACTCCATCAAGTCGACCGGGACGCGAGCGGACGGATCGAGGTTCACGACACGCCCGACGGCGTCAACTCCAGCGCTCGCGATCGGTACATGATCAGCTCACTCATCGAGGAAGCCATCACCTCAAGTCAGCTTGAGGGAGCCACAACCACCCGCCGCGTCGCCAAGGAACTTCTGAGGTCGGGGCGCTCCCCTCGAGACATCAGCGAACGAATGATAGTCAACAACTATCACGCAATGGAGTTTCTTCGAGAGCACACGCACAATCACCTGACTGAAGAGATCCTGCTGGAAACGCAACGGCTACTGACTCACGGCACCCTGGACGACGCCTCCGCGGTCGGCCGGCTAAGGCGTCCATCAGAGGACATCCATGTCGTGGACCAACGAGACGGGACGATCCTTCACACGCCTCCGGACGCCGAAGAGTCGAAGGCCAGGATCGATCAACTGATCGCCTTCGCCAATACGCCAGATGACGACGAGTTCCTCCATCCGGTCATTCGCGCCATTCTGCTTCACTTCATGATCGGCTACGACCATCCATTCGTTGACGGGAACGGTCGAACCGCGCGGGCACTGTTCTATTGGTCCATGCTGAGATCCGGCTACTGGCTGACCGAGTTTCTGTCAATCTCGACGATCATCAGGAAGGCGCCGGTGCAATACGCGCGCGCATATCTCTATTCGGAAACCGACGAGAACGACGTCACGTACTTCATCGACTACAACCTTCGCGTGATCCTCAGGGCCATCAAGTCCCTGCACCGCTACCTGGACCGCAAGATGCGCGACGCCCGAGCTTTGGAGGCCATACTTCGTGGCGCGAACTTGGCGGAGATGCTCAACCATCGTCAAGTCGCCCTGGTTGCGCACATGCTGAAGCACGGCAACGTCGCGTATACGATCCAGAATCATCGGCGATCGCACAACGTCTCCTACCAGACGGCACGCACGGATCTCATTCACCTGGCCAACCTGGACTTGGTGCGTCAGCGCAAGGTGGGCAAGCGACTGGTATTTCGCCCCAACGCAGGCCTCGAAGACCGGTTGCATACGCTCGTCTCCTCCACCGAGTGACCCTCGTGGCAGCCCTGTTCGCGGCGGGGCACGCATACGGGGACCACCTGCCCTTCTTCATCGATTGGGGCGCAACGCCGCATCCGTCGACGACTTCGGTACAGGGCCTCGAGCTGCTGTCGTTTCAGGCCGTGCACCCCGAACCGGACGGTCTGGCGGAGATCTACCGGCGGCTCAGGATCCCGGTGACCGTCGTTGCGGGCGCGGTGGCCGGGTTCCAACTGCGGCTCCTCACCCCAAGGGGCGAGCGCACGTTCGCATCGGAGCTTGGGGCACGGTTGTTCGCGCCTGATGCGATGAGTCAGGACTGAGCCGGCGACGTTCCACGGGCGCCCTTAGAAGTGCGCCCGGTAGCTGATGGCCTGCAGGCGGACGTGCCGACCTACCTCGCCCGGCAAGGTGAAGAGCCGCGGCCTCTTCCTGAACCCGAAGACGCGGTAGAGCTGGTAGGCCTCCGCGTGCGCACTGGAAAAGCGGACCTCCCCGTCGCTGATATAGAACGGCGTGTGCCTGCCATAGCGGGTGGTCTTGACCTCGATGAACCGGTCCCGACCCCTTGCGTCATAGGAGCGAATGTCGTAGCCCGCGTGATCGCCGACCGTCTTGGACACCTGTTCGATAGTCCGCGCGAGGTGGTCCTTGCCGGCTCGTTGCAGGCGGAGGCGCTCGTAGTCCATGACGATCGCTTCGCCGGCGTCACCGAGCGAGCGATTGCGCGCTTCCTGCCGGAGGTAGTCCACCGCTCCCCGTTCTGGCCCCGGAATCGCGTATTCCAATCGCGGTTGGTGCATCTCGGGAATGGTCGGCTGCGGCGGATCGACCAGGATGCTCAGGACATCGTCGAGGGCAACCGGTGACTGGGGCTCTTCGACATCGGGCGCGACGAGATCCACCAACTCCGCCAGGTGTTCGCGAACGATGTCGCGCAGCAACGCCTGCACGTTGCCGAGCGGCTTGTAGCCGTCGATGCACGGGAACCCGAGGGCGATCAGGACGGCGCTGATGTTCTGGTGCTTGCGCTCTACGGCGCCGCGGGAGCGGCCGTCGAGTCGCTCGCAAAGCGCGCGATTGTGTGCGGCTTTGATAAACCCTTCGCCGCGCAGCTCACGGGCCAACATGTCCAGGTAGTCCCGAACGGTGGCTTCGACCTCGGACCTGCTCCAGTCGCGCGACGGCATGTGCCGTATCGTACACGTGCTGGAAGATCAGAACGTCGGAGCACCCTGGAGAGGGCCGGTCGAGGCCGCTCGCCCAGAAGCTGGATCTGGTGGAGGCGGCGGGAGTCGAACCCGCGTCCGTCGGTCCTCCATCGTCGGCTCTACATGCTTAGTTTCGTCTATTGCTTTAGCCCGCGAACGACCCGACGAACAGGGTGTTATTGGGCGATCCCCTACGTTTTAGCGCCCGGGGTCGGAGAAGCCCCCGGGGTCGCGATCCCGTGAAACGTGCCCCCGATGGCCCGTCACGGGCGCCAGGCAATCAGGGTTAGCCTCAAGCGGCTAGTGCGTAGTTTTCGTCGTTGGCAACTATATTTTTAGTTGCAGCAATTGATTTGCGAGAGTTGCTACCCTCTCGGCATGCACCTTCGACTTCAGTACCGCCGTCGAAACCAGATCGCCCCCATGCGCCTTGAAGCGGACGCGCATTGTAGCAGCTTCGCGGTCTTAAGCCTGCGGGCCGCCTGTGCGGCTCTCGTCCTCGCGATCGGCACCGGGACCGCGTTCGCCGCCGCATGGGATCCCGCCACGCGCGCCCGCGACCACCTCGCCCGGGCCATCGGGCACATCGAGGGGGAACGCTACGCGCTGGCGCGCAGCTACCTCGATCCGGTGCTCGTGAGTCCCTGGATCACCGCCCGCCAGCGCGCCCGTGCCTACTACTACCGGGGCTTCGCGTTCGCTGCCGAGGCGCTGTACGTGTCTGCCGCCCGGGACTACGCGCGGGCGCTTGAGTTCCATCCGAGTCTGCCGCAGGCGCTGTCGGGGCTCGCGCACCTGTACGGCGAAGGGCTCGGACTGGTCCGTGACGACGCCGCGGCGTTCCGGCTCGCGCTCAAGGCCGCGCGCGGCGGCGACGGGGCCGCCCGGGTCCGTGTCGGGGTGGCCTACCTCGACAGCGACGTCGCGAAGGCCCGTTACTGGCTGCAGATTGCCGCCGACGACGGCTATGTCCCGGCATACGTCCACCTGGCCCGCAGTTGGCGCCGCGCGTTCACGGCAGCACCGGACCCGGCCCTCGCCCGGCACTGGTACGAACTGGCGGAACGGGCGGGCAGCGTCGACGCGACGCTCGCGCTCGGCTACATGTTCCGCGACGGGGAGTTCGGGACCGCCGACCCGAGCGAGGCGGTGCGCCGGTTCGAACAAGCGGCCGCGGCCGACTCCGGACACGCGCAGGTGGCGCTCGCGCACCAGTATCTCGTTGGCGAGGGCGTCGCCCTGGACCCCGGGCGAGCCCGGATCCTCTACGCCGAGGCCGCAGTCCAGGGCATTGCGGCCGCCTTCACGGGCCTCGGCCACCTCCTCGAGACGGGGCCGGACGCGGATCCGGCCCTCGCAGAGGCATGGTACCGACGCGGCGCCGAGGCGGACAACGCGACCGCGCAGTACCGCCTCGGTCGCATGATGCTCTCAGGGCACGGGGGGGATCGCCTGGAAGAGGCTGTCTACTGGCTGCAGCGTGCCGCCGGCACAGGTCACGCGGCCGCGCAGAACGCGGCGGCCTGGATCCTCGCGACTTCCTCCCGCGAAGGGATTCGCAACGGACCGCTGGCCGTGCACCTCGCCGAGCGCGCAGTCGCGCAGTCGAAGGACGCGAACACGCTCGATACGCTGGCGGCGGCGTGGGCGGAACGGGGCGACTTCACCCGCGCGATCGAATCCCAGCGTCTGGCGCTCGAGCGCACCCCTGCGGACGATGGCCGGCGCGCGGAACTGCTGCAACACCTGGCGAGCTACGAGGCCGGCCAGCCCTGGCGCGACTAGTCCACAATTCGGCGCGGCACGCCGTAGGGGCGACCCTTGCGGTCGCCCGTCCCGGGGCCGTGTGTGCATTCGAGACGGGACGGGGCGAGCCCGTCCCCTACAAGCCCGCGGCGCAACGGCGCCCTCAGGCTCGCAGCTTCTCGAAGACCTCGTCGACCGACTCCGCCACCGCGTAGAGGTCGACGACATCGCCGTGGGCAAACCCCGTTGCCACGATGTGGTCGAACAGCGCCACCAGCGGATCCCAGTAGCCACGGCAGTTCGCCAGTACGATCGGCTTGTCGTGCAGACCGAGTTGGCGCCAGGTGAGGATCTCGATGGTTTCGTCCAGCGTACCGATCCCGCCCGGCAGCGACACGAAGCCATCCGCACGCTCGAACATCTTCCGCTTGCGCGCGTGCATGCCCTCGACCACGACAAGCTCCGTCAGGTCGGAGAGCGGCATCTCCGATGCTTCGAGAAAACTCGGGATGATTCCGGTCACGCGTCCACCGCCCGCCAGCGCCGCCTCCGCCACCCGGCCCATCAAGCCGACGCCACCACCACCCAGAATGATCTCGATGCCGCGCGCGGCGCAGGCGGAGCCGAATGCGCTCGCGAAGTCCGCGACCTCGTCCTCGCGTCCCCTGCTCGCGCCGCAAAAGGCACACAACGCCTTGATCTCCTTCAACCTGGTCTCCTTTCTTTCCGGGCGAGAGTCGCCGGCCGATGCGAAGGGAGCCGACCCGCCTTGCAGGAAGATCGTCCTCCAGACCGGCCGTGAAGGAAGCGCGCAGCTTACAACGGTCGCCCACCCGAGGCGCCACGCGAAGGCGGTACCACGCGCGGCGCAGGGCCGGGGCGAGGGCCTTCGGGAAGCCGGAGACGGCATCCAATCATGGCGGGAGAGGGGCGTTTTCTGGTACAAAGTTCGCCGTTTTTTCCGGACTTGAATCGGTGAGCGAAGCTCGGCGGCAAACGCGATTCATCTACGACGGTTTCATGGAGCTGGCGAACGGCCACGGCGGCGTGGTCGAGATCGGCGACATCGCCGCGTACACGCGGGAGCGCAACCACCCCATGGACGCCTGGCAGATCCGCGGCGAACTCTCGACGCTCCAGGCGATGGGCCTGGTCGAGGTCGACAAGGAGACGGCCTGCTGGCGGCCGGTGTCCGGCCAGGATTTCGAATCCGTACACGCGGCCGGCTAACGCGTCCCCTACCGCGCACTGTCCCCAAGCGGCTCGTCCGCGTACCCTTCTCCCATGCAGGAAGAAACCGAATCCCTCGACTTCGAGGCCGCCCTCGCGGAACTCGAGGCCCTCGTGCAGCGAATGGAGACGGGATCCTTGAGTCTCGAGGAGTCCCTCGAAGCGTTCGAACGCGGCGTCCGGCTCACCCGACAGTGCCAGAGCGCGCTGGAGCGGGCGGAATTGCGGGTGAAGGCCCTGATGCAGGACGGTACCGAAGCGCCGCTTCCGGATGCGGAACCGGACCGCGATGGCGGATGACCTGGGTTCTGCCGATGCCGACAGCGCCACGGCTCCCGCCTCCGCGATAGAGGACGCCCTCGAGCGCCATCTGCCAACGACCTCCGATCTGTCGCCGCGGCTGATCGAAGCCATTCGGTACGCGAGCCTCGGCGGCGGCAAGCGGTTGCGTCCCGCAATCGTCTGCGCAACCAGTACCGCCCTCGGCGGGTCTCTGGATCACGCGCTCGACCCCGCCGTCGCGGTCGAGTACATCCACACCTACTCCCTCGTCCACGACGACCTGCCGGCGATGGACGACGATGACCTGCGCCGCGGACGACCGGCCTGCCACATCGCCTTTGACGAGGCGACCGCGCTGCTGGTCGGCGACGGCCTGCAAACCCTCGCGTTCGACGTCCTCGCGAACGCCCCCGCCCTCGCCGCCGGCACGCGCCTGCGCATGATCCAGCTGCTGGCGGACGCCGTCGGCTGGCGCGGCATGGTGGGGGGCCAGGCGTTCGACATGGACGCGACCGGCCGCGGGGCCCTCTCCCTCGAGGAGCTGCGGCGCATGCATGCCGCCAAGACCGGGCGGCTCTTCAGGGCTTCGGTGCAGTTGGGCGCCCTGTCCGCGAATCCCCGCATCGACGACGCGCGCTTCGAGCAACTCACGGTGTTCGGCGAGAAGCTGGGTGTGGCTTTTCAGATCGTCGACGACGTGCTCGACGTCACCCAGCCCAGCGAGCGCCTGGGCAAGACCGCTCGATCGGATGTGGCAAACGCCAAGGATTCCTATCCCGGGCTCGTGGGGATCGAGCGGGCGCGGTCGCTGGCGCTCGATACACTGCAGGAGGCACTCGACCTGCTCGAGGCGCTCGGGTTGCGAGACGGCCCGCTGGAAGGACTGGCCCGCAGTGCGGTGCATCGGGTGCGGTAGCGCCTCTTGTACGGCGCAACCCGGGCGCGCTACCACTGCCCTCACAGCCGTTGCAGCGAACTCCACGGAGTCGTAGCCCGTCCGCGGCGGTAGACTGGACGGATGGCATCGATCGCTTCCGTGACCGACCGCCTGAACCGCATCGGTGGGAACTTTGCCGGCATCACGCAGCGGCCTGGCCGGGCCAGCTTTCGCAGCCACGGATCCCGCGTGGAGGCGGATCTGTCGTTCGACGACAGTTCCGTCGGGACAGCCGCGCGCCTCGTCACCGGGTTCATCCTTCGCCAGCGTGCCACCCGCATCGAGCCCGCTGTCCACGACTCACCCGGTGGCGGACGGATGCACTTCTCAATGGACGCGGACGACGCCGCGCGTTTCGCTCGCGCGCTCGGTTACGCGGGGATCGAGAGCCTCGGCCCGCCTCCGTCGCGGCGCGAGGCTGGCGGCGTACCGCTGCCGACACTGCTCAGCCACGCCCTGATCGCCTTCGAACGTGACTACGGCGAGGCGGGCAGCGACGCACCGACGCTCCCCGTCTGGTCCAATATCCTGCGCGTGTTCGGCGCGGAGGCCCTCACCGACCGGGATCTGGGGCAGCGCGCGATCCTCTCGAAGCGCGTTGTCAGGGTGGTGCTGCGCGACTTCAGGAACCTCGGTTGGCTCGAGCCCGACGCTACACGCAACCGGGCCTTCCGCTTGACCGACCGGGGCATCGCGCTCGAAGGCGTCGCGCGGCACCGGCTCGCGGAGGTCGAAGGACAGTGGCGCGACCGGCATGGCCCGGCAGTGATCGAGAGCCTGCGCAACGGCCTTGCCGTCGTGGCGGCGAGCCTGGAACTGGAGTGGCCCTGGTTTCTGACCGGCTACGGCCCGGCCGATCCGTCCCTCACCGGCGGCTCGTATCTGCCCGCGGAACCCGGGCCGCCACGAGTTCCGGGGCGCGGCGAGGAGTGGCCGGTGGTCCCCCGCGAACCATCGCTGCCCGCAAGGGAACTGCCCCTGTCCGCGTTGCTGTCGAAGGTCCTGGCCGCGTTCACCGTGGAGTACGAGGAAGAGCACCTGGGTCCGCTCGGTGCGGCGTCCGTGTTCCTGGCCCACGTCCCCGACGACGCCATTTCCCTAGCGCGAGCCCGCGCCATCTGCGATGTCGCCGGCTCTGGCAAGTCGGCTCCCGAGCGGCACCTGTGCGTGGTCGTGAAGCCCGGCCGGCCGCGCGACGGGAGTCGGACGGTCTACCTGACGCCGAAGGCGCGGCGCATCCGCGACTCCTACGCGGCCCTGGTGATGGATATCGAGGCGCGCTGGCGAGAACGGTTCGGCGCCGGCGTCCTCGATGGGCTGCGCCGGACGCTCACGACGCTCGACGCCGAGACGCCGCCCGGCACGCCCGACTTCCCCGATACCAGGGCGTGGCTGCACCCCGCGTCCCTGAAGGCTCGCGGTGCGATGGGGCGTGTGACGATGGACGGGCAACCCGTCCACCTGGCCTGGCACTCGGGGCAGTCACGCTAGCCTCGCTAGCAGGCGCTCGACTGCCGCGTGCCAGCCATCGAGCCAGGCCGTGCGCGCCGGCGCGGTGACGGACGGCTCGAACCGCCGGTCCGCCGCGGCCTCCGTCATCGACCCAAGGCCCGTGACGAGGCCCGCGCCCACCGAGGCCAGTGTCGCCGCCCCGAGGGCGGTCGTCTCGGCAAGCCGGGTCCGCTCGACCGGCACGTCGACGACATCCGAGAGGAACTGGCAGAACCAGTTGTTAGCGACCATGCCGCCGTCCACGCGCAGGGTGTCGACGGCCACGCCATCCGCCGCGATCGCGCGCAGCAGGTCGGCCGTCTGGAAGCCCACGCTCTTCAGCGTCGCGGTGACGATCTCGTCGCGGCCGTGGTCGAGCGTGAGACCGGCGATCACGGCCCGCACGTCCGAGCGCCAGTGCGGCGCGCCGAGGCCGGTGAACGCGGGCACGACGTACACGCCACCCGTCTCGCCCCCGATGCTTCGCGCGATGGTCTCGGTCTCCGCCGCGGTCTCGATCAGGCCCAGCCGGTCGCGCAACCATTTCACGGCGGCGCCGGCAACGAAGATGCTGCCCTCCAGCGCGAACGTCGTCTGCCCGCCGACGCGGTAGCCGACCGTCGTCAACAGGCGCGCCTCGGACTCAAGCTTCGTCGCACCCGTGTTCGTCATGAGGAAGCAGCCGGTGCCATAGGTACTCTTGGTCATGCCCGGGCGCAGGCACCCCTGGCCGACCAGCGCCGCCTGCTGATCGCCCGCCACGCCCCGGATCGGGATCGGGGCGCCGAAGTGCGATGCGTCGCAGACGCCGAAGTCGTCCACCGAATCCTTCACTTCCGGCAGCAGTGAGGCCGGGATGTCGAAATAGTCGAGCAGCGTGTCGCTCCACGCGTGGTGGGCGATGTCGTAGAGCTGTGTGCGCGAGGCGTTGGTCGCGTCCGTGCAATGTCGCTGCCCCTTCGTGAAGCGCCAGATGAGGAAGGCATCGACGGTGCCGAAACGGAGCCGCCCCGCCCTCGCGTCCCGCCGCACGCCGTCCCGTTGCAGGAGCCACGCCAGCTTCGTGCTGGAGAAGTACGGATCGACCAGCAGGCCGGTGACGTCGCGGATACCGGCCTCGACGCCCTCGCGGACCATCTCGGCGCACCGCTCGCTGGTGCGGCGGTCCTGCCAGACGATGGCGGGGTAGACGGGCGCACCGGTCTCGGCATTCCAGACCACCGTCGTCTCTCGCTGGTTGGCGATGCCCATCGCCGCGATCCCGCCAGCTTCGACGCCGGCGGCTCCCAGCGCGTCGCGTACCGCCGCGACGGTGGTCCGCCAGATGACCTCCGGATCCTGCTCTACCCAGCCATCCGCGGGAAAGGTCGAGTCGAATGCGCGCTGTCCGCTCCCAACCACGGCGCCGGTGGTGTCGAACACCAGCGCGCGCGAACTCGATGTGCCCTGGTCTACCGCGAGGACGTACGCCATCGATTGCTCCTCCTGAAGTCCGTGAAATGCTAGCAAGTCCGTCGGACCTCGGGTCCGGCAGGCCACTTGGACGGCGCGTCAGCGTTTGGCTGCACGGGAGTTTCGCGTCAGCAAACTCCCAACGACCCGACGGGTCGCGCTGCCGCTACGGAGTTGCTACACCACCTTGGCGGACGCTGACCGTCCACGCACCGACAGGAAGCGCGGATGACGGAAGGGTTCGCCGGGGACGAGTGCCTTGATGTCGTCGTAGAACGGACCGGCGGGTCCTGGCCGTGACGCGCTCGCGGCGTCCTGGCCGAAAAAGCGCAGGGTCAACGTGCGGCGCTCCGGCGTGCCCGGGTCCACCGGGCCGCCGCCGTGCAACATCGAGGTGTGGAACGCCACCACGTCGCCCGGCCGGGTGGCGAAGCCGACGATGTCGAACGCGCCGCGTCGCGCTTCGATGTCCGGCAGGTTCGGCAGTTCGTCGGAAGGAAAGATCGGCAGCGTGGGATCGCCGGGGTCGAAGCGCGAGGTGTTGTACAGGACCGCTCGGTGGGAGCCGCCTACGAACTCCAGGGCATTGGCCCGGGGGATGGATTCGAAGCTGATCCAGAACGCAATCAGGTGGTCGCCGTCGACGGCGAGGTAGGACGTGTCCTGATGCCACGGTGTGCCGCCGGCTGCGCCGCCGTGCTTGTGAAATACCTGCTCGTACATGTACCAGACCGGTTCGGCACCCCACAGCGCGGCTGCGTAGTCCGCGAGCGGCGCCTCGCGCACCAGCGAATTGTAGACCGCCGGCGAGGCGGGATTGCAGAGGTCCTGAAACGCCCCGTCCGTGTCCTGCAACAGCCCGCTGGCGAGTGGCCCGGGATGGCCGACGCTCCACTCCCACGCCTTTCGTGCGGCGCGCACCTGGGTTTCGCCCAGGGCGCCGCGCAGGCATACGACCCCGTGTTCCCGGAACTCGCGCCGCTCGGCGCTGCTGATCTGCATGGGCGACGTCCCCGATGTTCCCTCGTGGGTGGACCGCGCGCATTTTCCATGGAACAAATGCGCTGTTGTCGCTCGTAGGAGCGACCCTTGTGGTCGCCCGTCCTGGAACCATGCAGGATTTGAGCGCGGGCCGCCACAAGGACGGACGGCGTGGCTGGGCCGGAGGCGCGCCGGTGCGTAGCGAGCTTGCGAGCGAATACCGGACCGGCTATGGGGCGCTACGGGTGCCCGTTTTCGAAAACCGCGGCCTTGAGCGCCTGCCCCGACGACTGTATATTCATCCATATGAGAGAGGACGCTCGCAGGGTGGTTTGCAGGCCTCGGAACGCACCGGTCGGCATCCGTGGAACAGCGCCCGGGCGGGAACGATCGCCTGGCACGTGGTCCCCCCATTTGTCCCCGGATCTGCACCGCTTTGCCACGTGCATTGCACAGACGCTGCACAGGCTTTCCAATGCTCGGCTTGTCCAAAACGCCTTATCTTGTGTTATCGTGCCGCCTCGAACACGACATGTTGCGGTTCCGCGTTCAACGACGCGGGACCAGCGCACCGAGACACGAGTCGGGCATCGCGGCACCGGCAGCAGCGTTTCCCGACGCGTGAAGAGCGTCGTCGCGAGCATTGATCGGTCCTTGACCGCCGTGGCAAGGACGATCCGCGGAAGACGCCCTCCTCGGCAGCAGTAACTCAGGAGGACCGCGATCGATGCAGCCAAACACCGAACCCACGGACCCGCGTAGCGCCCGGACGCACGAGGCGCCGGCCATCACCCCTTCCCTCGCCGCCACGGCGCCGGGACAGTTGCGGGTCATCAAGCGCAACGGCACCGTTGCACCCTACTCGGACGACAAGATCGAAGTCGCCATGGCCAAGGCCTTCCTCGCGGTAGAGGGTGGCACGGCGGCGGCCTCCTCGCGCATCCGCGAGCGGGTGTCGGAAATGACGAAACAGGTCACCGGCATCTTTCGGCGCCGCTTCCCGTCCGGCGGCACGATCCACATCGAGGACATCCAGGACCAGGTCGAACTCGCCCTGATGCGCGCCGGCGAGCACAAGGTGGCGCGCGACTACGTGCTGTACCGCGAGGAACGCGCCCGCATCCGTGCCGAGGAAAAGGCACGTCGCGAAGAGACCGAAGGCGGTGCTGCCGATGCCGCTGCGGCCCCGCTCACGGTCCTCGGCGAAGACGGCGAGCGTCGCCCGCTGGACATGGCCCGCATCGAGACCGTGGTCGGCGAAGCCTGCCAGGGGCTGCACGATGTCGACGCGCAGCGCATCATCGTCGAGGCGCGCGCCAACATGTACGACGGCATCAAGGCGAAGGACGTGAACGCCGCCCTCGTCATGGCCGCGCGCACGCTCGTCGAGGAGGAACCGAACTACACTTACGTCACGGCGCGTCTGCTATTGGACGAACTCCGCGAGGAGGCCCTCGCCTTTCTCGACGTGCGCGTGCCGAACGCCACGGACCACCGGGCGACACAATCCGAGATGGCGGCCCTCTACGGCCAGGCGCTCCAGGCATTCATCACCCGCGGCGTCGAGCTGGAACTGCTCGCGCCGGAGCTCACCCGCTATGACATCGACACCCTCGGCAAGGCGCTGAAGCCCGAGCGCGACCTGCAGTTCACCTACCTCGGCCTGCAGACGCTGTACGACCGCTACTTCATCCACTCCGGCGACATCCGCTTCGAGTTGCCGCAGATCTTCTTCATGCGTGTGGCCATGGGCCTCGCGGCTCAGGAGGACGTGCCGGAATCCCGCGCCATCGAGTTCTACAACCTGCTGTCGTCGTTCGACTACATGAGCTCGACGCCGACGCTGTTCAACTCCGGAACACTGCGTCCGCAGCTGTCGTCGTGCTTCCTGAGCACCGTGTCGGACGATCTCGACGGCATCTACAGCGCCATTCGGGACAATGCGCTGCTCTCGAAGTGGGCCGGCGGCCTCGGCAACGACTGGACCCCGGTGCGTGCCCTCGGCTCCTACATCAAGGGCACGAACGGCAAGTCCCAGGGCGTGGTGCCGTTCCTCAAGGTCGTCAACGACACCGCGGTCGCCGTGAACCAGTGCTTCGACCCCGACACCCGCGTGCACACTGCCGACGGCGTCAGGGCCTTGCGCGAGGTCGTCGCCGGCGACCTTGTTCTCGGCCAGCGCGGGGTCTACCGCGAGGTCCGGAACACGTTCACCTACAACCAGACCGATCCGATGGTGGAAGTGCGCGTCAAGCACTCGATCACGCCGCTTCGGGTCACCGAAGGCCACCCGCTGTGGGCCATTAGCGGTATCCCCATGGAGCAGGCCGCTCAGCGGAGCCTGGACTGGATCGCCAAAGGCAAGGTCACGCCCGAGTGGGTGGACGCCGGCGACCTGAGAAGCGGCGACTACGTGGCGCAGGTGATACCGCAGGAGGTCGTACCGCTCGCCGGCTTCGACGAGGACGACGCCCGGCTGTACGGAATCCTGCTCGGGGACGGCCACTGCGCGAAGGGCGGACTGGAGTGGGGCGTCTCCGGCAACCCGACGCGAGACACTCATCTCGACTTCGTGACTTCCTATCTCGACGCGCGGGGCATCCATTACTGGGTGACGGGGCGCGGCGAACGCTATCGCCAGATTCACTGGTCCGCGGGCATCGGCCTCAAGCGTGACGGCACGACCGGACAATACCGGGGCGCCGGGTTGCGCAACCTCGAGTTCACCCGCGAGGATCTGTACGGGCCGAACGGACAGAAGCGCATCGCGCGCCGCTTCAGCCACCTGCCGCGCGCGCAGACGCTGGCCCTGCTGCAAGGGCTCCTGGAAACCGACGGCGGTGTCAGCAGGGGCCGGGAGATCTACTTCACCAGTACGTCGGAAGCCCTGGCCGAGGGCGTGCGCTACCAGATGCTGCGTCTGGGCGTACCGACAGCCGGACATTATCGCGAGCGCCGCCAGGACCACGAGGCCATCCGCGACGACGGCTCCAGAGCGCGGTTCAACGGCATTGTCAGGAGCTACGACATCCGCATTCCGGCCGTGCCGGAACTGGCCGGACGGCTGAACGCAAAGCCCCTGACCAAGCGGAACTGGCTGGTCGTTGAGAACTGGGTGTTCAGCCGCGTTCGGGACGTCAGGCCCTTGCCGCCGACGCCGTTCGTGATGGACCTGAAGGTGGAAGGCGACGAGTCCTACATGACCACCAGTGCCCTCGCCCACAACGGCGGCAAGCGCAAGGGCGCCGTCTGCTCCTACCTCGAGACGTGGCATCTCGACATCGAGGAGTTCCTGGAGCTGCGCAAGAACACCGGCGACGATCGGCGGCGCACGCACGACATGAACACCGCGAACTGGGTGCCGGACCTCTTCATGAAGCGTGTCTTCGAGGACGGCATGTGGACGCTCTTCTCGCCCAACGAGACGCCGGACCTGCACGATCTCTTCGGGCGCGCCTTCGAACAGCGCTATGCAGCGTACGAGGAACAGACCCGCAGCGGCGAGATCACCCTCTTCAAGCGCGTCCGGGCACAGGAGCTGTGGCGCAAGATGCTGTCGATGCTGTTCGAGACGGGCCACCCGTGGATCACCTTCAAGGACAGCTGCAACATCCGCTCGCCGCAGCAACACGTCGGCGTCGTGCATTCGTCGAATCTCTGCACGGAGATCACCCTCAACACCTCCAGGGACGAGATCGCCGTGTGCAACCTCGGCTCGATCAATCTCGCGCAGCACCTCGACAACGGCGAACTCGACACCGGCAAGCTCAAAAGGACGGTGCGCACCGCGGTGCGGATGCTCGACAACGTCATCGACATCAACTACTACTCGGTCAGCCAGGCGCACGCCTCCAACATGCGCCACCGGCCGGTGGGGCTCGGCATCATGGGGTTCCAGGATGCGCTGTACCAACTGCGCATCCCCTACGGCTCGGACGCGGCGGTCGAGTTCGCCGACCGGTCGATGGAGGCCGTGTCCTACTACGCGATCGAGGCAAGCACGCGGCTTGCGAAGGAACGGGGCAGCTACGCGAGCTTCCAGGGCTCCTTGTGGAGTCAGGGCGTGCTGCCGATCGACTCGCTCAAGCGCCTGCGCGACGAGCGCTCGGGCGAGTACCTGGAGGCCGACTTCTCCACCACGTTCGAGTGGGATCGCCTGCGCGACAAGGTGCGCATGAACGGTATGCGCAATTCCAACGTCATGGCCATCGCGCCGACGGCGACGATCGCGAACATCACCGGCGTCTCGCAGTCGATCGAGCCGACCTACCAGAACCTGTTCGTGAAGTCGAACCTCTCCGGAGAGTTCACGGTGGTCAATCCGTTCCTGGTGCACGACCTCAAGAGTCGAGGTGTGTGGGACAACGTGATGGTGAACGACCTCAAGTACTACGACGGCAGCGTCGCCCGCATCGACCGCGTCCCGGACGATCTGAAGCTGCTCTACGCCACGGCGTTCGAGGTCGAGCCGCGCTGGCTCGTGGACGCGGCCAGCCGGCGTCAGAAGTGGATCGATCAGGCCCAGTCGCTGAACCTCTACATCGCCGGCGCGTCGGGCAGGAAGCTCGACATCACCTACCGCATGGCCTGGATGCGCGGCCTGAAGACCACGTACTACCTGCGCTCCCTCGGCGCGACGGCCACGGAGAAGTCGACGCTCCAGACGGGTGTGCTGAACGCGGTCGAGGCGGGGGGCTTTGCCCAGGCCGAGGCAGCGCCGCTGGCCTGCGCCATTGACGACCCCGACTGCGAGGCGTGCCAGTGACGGCTGGCACGGCCTGCAGGAAGCGGTACTCGTACATGGCCCACGCTGGCGCGACACCGTACTGTTTTGCCAACCCTGCTGCCAACCCTGCCCCGCGCATCGTGCGGACCGGGTGGACTGATACAAGGAGCTGATGCATGGGTATGCAACTTTCCTGGGACGACTACGACACGGAAGAGGCGCCGGCCGTCATCGCGGATCTGGCCGCGCGGGACGCGGCGGCCGAGCCCACGCCGGCACCGGCCGAGCGGGCGACCTTCGAGGTCGAGCTGGCTCCGGCGGCAGAGCCGGCATCGCCCCTCGACGCGGGGAACCGCGGCGAAGTGGCGGTCGACCCCCTCGAGGACGGGGCAGTGGCGGCCGAGCCGGCCCCCCGTTCCCGGGCACCGGAACCGGCGCCGGAGGCCGGGACGCCGGCGGTGGTGCAGTCCTCCGAACCCGAAGCCCCCGAACCCGAAGCCCCCGTCCGCGTCGACGAAGCAAGCCGTGAGCGCGTCACCGTCGATCAGAAGGCGATGATCAACTGCCGCGCGGACCTCAATCAGCTCGTGCCGTTCAAGTACGACTGGGCGTGGCAGAAGTACCTCGACGGCTGCGCGAACCACTGGATGCCGCAGGAAATCAACATGACGGCGGACATCATGCTGTGGAAGTCCGAGGGCGGCCTGACCGCGGACGAACGCAAGATCATCAAGCGCAGCCTCGGCTTCTTCTCGACCGCCGACTCCCTGGTGGCGAACAACCTGGCGCTCGCCATCTATCGCCTCATCACCAATCCGGAATGCCGCCAGTACATCCTGCGCCAGGCGTTCGAGGAGGCCATCCACACCCACGCGTACCAGTACTGCATCGAATCGCTCGGCATGGACGAGGGCGAGATCTTCAACATGTACCGGGAGGTCGAGTCGGTGGAGGCGAAGGCGTCCTGGGCGCTCAAGTACACGCGCGCCCTGGCGGATCCGACCTTCCGCACGGGCACGCTCGAAGACGACCGCACGCTGCTCAAGAACCTGATCGCGTACTACTGCGTACTGGAGGGCATCTTCTTCTACTGCGGCTTCACGCAGATTCTCTCCATGGGACGCCGCAACAAGATGACGGGCACCTCCGAGCAGTTCCAGTACATCCTGCGCGACGAGTCGATGCACGTGAACTTCGGCATCGACGTCATCAACCAGATCAAGCTCGAGAACCCGCGGTTGTGGGACGAGGACATGCAGGCGCTGGCGATGCAGATGATCCTCGAGGGCACCGAACTCGAGATCCGCTATGCGCGCGACACGATGCCCCGGGGCGTACTGGGCATGAACGCCAACATGATGGCGGAGTACTTGCAGTTCATCGCGAACCGCCGGCTCGCGCAGATCGGCCTCACCGAACCCTTCCCGGGCGTCAAGAACCCCTTCCCCTGGATGTCCGAGATCATGGACCTGAAGAAGGAGAAGAACTTCTTCGAGACGCGGGTGACGGAATACCAGACGGGCGGCGCGTTGAGTTGGGACTGAGGGGCCGCAGGTCCGGTCGTCAAGCGTCCGCCGCCGACGCGCCGAGAAGGTCCCCATGATCGCCGGCTACTGCTGGCCCCAGAGCGTGCTACCGGGCCAGTCCCTCACCCTGTACTGCCACTGCGAGGTGAGCCGCTTTCGCGTGCAGATCGCCAGGCAGGGGGCAACGGAACGCATCGTGTTCGAGTCGCCGTCCCTGCCGGGCTCCGAGCAGTCGATGCCAGCCGATCTCGCGAGCGCTGGCTGCCGGTGGCGCCCGTCGTTCGAGATCGCGGTCGATTCCGGCTGGCCCTCGGGCATGTACCTGGTGCGGCTGACGGACGACGACGGACAAACGGCCGAAGCCTTCTTCGTGGTACGGGCCAGGGAACCGGCCGACGCCATGCTGGTCCTGTCCACGTCCACCTGGAGCGCATACAACGACTGGGGAGGCCCGAGCTTCTACATCGGCGGTCGCGTGTCGTCGGCCCGGCGACCGCTGCCGCGTGGCTTCCTGCACAAGGCCCATCCCGAACAGCACCGGGTCGCCCTCTTCCAATCCTGGTCGCGCGACGACCTCGCGGGCTTCCGGCGCGACTACTCGCCCTGGTGCATCGCCGCCGGATGGGGAAACTGGGAGTCCCTGTTCGTCCGCTGGGCGGAATCCCGGGGATGGAAGCTCGGCCATGCGATCAGTTCGGATCTCGACCGCGATCGCGGCCTGCTGGACGGCTGGCCCGCCTACGTGTCCATCGGTCACGACGAGTACTGGTCCGAGGGCATGCGCGATACCGTCGAGGGTTATGTGGAGGCCGGGGGCAACGCCGCGTTCTTCTCGGGCAACACCGCCTTCTGGCAAGTTCGCTTCGAGGACGACCGGTCCCGGATCGTCGGCTACAAGAATGCGATCCACGACGACCCGGTCTACGATCCGGTGCACGCACCCACGCTGTCGACGATGTGGTCCGACCCGCTGGTGCGGCGTCCCGAGAACGAGATGACCGGTGTCTCGTTCAGCCGCGGTGGCTACGCCCATATGCCGAACGCACCCGATGGCTCCGGCGGCTATACGGTCTGGAGGCCGGAGCATTGGGCCTTCGACTCCCTGCCCCTGCGTGCCGGCGACATCCTGGGTGCCGCGGGCACGGTCGTGGGTTATGAATGCGACGGCTGCGAACTCGAGCTACGCGACGGCTTGCCCCATGCCACTGGGCGCGACGGAACGCCCCCGGATTTCACCGTATTGGCCACGGCGCCGGCGCACCTGTGGGAGACCGACGAAGCGGTGGGCGGGATGGACGACAGCTACATCGGCGAGCTGAACTGGGTCGCCGAACGGATCGGCGGGGCCGACACCGCCGAGAACCGGGAGCGCTTCGCCCACGGACGCGCGGTGCTCGGCTCCTTCCGACGGGGGCAAGGCGAGGTCTTCACCAGCGGCTGCACGGACTGGGCCTACGGGCTCGTCCACGACGACATCGCAACCGTTACCACCAATGTCCTCGAGCGTTTCGTGCACGGGCGCGGCAAATAGGGGAACATCGGCGCGGGATGGCGGGAGGAACTGGCCGCGACCGGCCTCGTGGTCGCGGGCGTCGAGTTCCGCAACGGCGCCGGCAAGCTCGGGCCGCACCCGTTCCCGGCAGGCCTGAACGACTCCTCAGCCGCGTTGTACTGGATGGCCGACCACGCCAGGGACCTGGGGCTTTCCGGCGTCGTCGTCTCCGGCGAGTCCGGTGGCGGCAACCTGACCCTCGCTACCGTCCTCAAGGCCAAGCACGAGGGACGCCTGGCCGACGTGGCCGGCGCCTATGCCCAGTGCCCGTTCATCTCCAACGCCTACATCGACAAGGACCCCGAACTTCCCTCGCTCGTCGAGAACGACGAGTACGGCCTGAGCTGCGCGCTCATGGGAGCGTTGAGCAAGCTCTACGATCCCGCCAGCGAGAACGCCGCGAACCCGCTCGCGTGGCCACTCCATGCCACGGTGGAGGACTTGGCGGACCTGCCGCCGCACGTCATTTCCGTCAACCAGCTGGATCCGCTGCGCGACGAGGGCCTGGCCTACTTCCGCAAGCTCCTGGACGCCGGCGTCAGCGCCGCCAGCCGCACCATCAACGGCACCAGCCACGCCCAGGACATGACCATGCGCGCCGTCATGCCCGAGGTCTACCTGACGACCATCCGGGACATCGAGGGGTTCGCGGACTCGGTCTGTAACGCGGACTGAATCAGCCCCGCCCCCGCGCGGGGGCGATCCGGCCAAGCAGCGCCCGGTTCTCCCGATACGTCAGGTGGAGCTGCCTGGCGACCAGGGATTTCGTGCGTCCGCCCACTCCCACCTCGGTGGCGTACTCGCCCCACCTGCTGACGATGTCGACGACGCGCTCGATGCACTCACGCGCGCGGCTCCAGGTCCCGAAGTTCGCCAGTCGCGCGAGTTTCTGCATCCGCCGGACCCCATGGCTCCTACCCCGCGGAGTCAGGACAACATCGTATCCAGAATGCCATCGCTTTCCTCGATGTGGTTCACATACTGCCCAGAACGTCCGTGATCTACCTGACGATCATGCGTCCGTGTTCCCGTGCGTGGCGCCGGCGCGTGCCGACTTGCAATGTCCGAAGCCGCCTCGTGATTTACGTCAAGTAAGAAGTTCTGTGATCACGACTATGGAGTTCGCCAAGATCACGTCACGCGGACAGACGACGATCCCGAAGAGCATTCGGGAGAGAGCCAACCTGCACGAGGGCGACCTGATCGCCTTCGAGATCCAGGGCCATCACGTGGTCGTGCGCAAGGTGACACCCGGGCGTGACGACTACCTGCAAGGCCTTTCGGAGGTCCTGAGCGAATGGGCATCGCCGGAGGACGAGGAAGCCTGGCGTGACCTTTGAACCGTTTGACGTCGTTGTGGTGCCTTTCCCGTTCACCGACCGGGCCGCGAACAGACGCGCCGGGTTAGGCGGCTGATTCGGCACGGGGCGTCGTAGGGGCGACGCTTGTCGTCGCCCGTGTCGAGCCCGCGCAAACCCTTGGCAACGGGACGGGACAAGCCCGTCCCCTACATCGCCCGTGTCGAGTCTGTGCAAGCCCCTGGCAACGGGACGGGACAAGCCCGTCCCCTACATCGCCCGCGCCGGGCTTGTGCAAGCCCCTGGCAACGGGACGGGCCGGGTGGCGTTACTCCGGCCGCCGGAACAACAGCGTGAAGCGATCCGTGTTCCCTGTCACCGTGCGCCGCCCCACCTCGTAGCGCAGTTCGTCGTCCGGGCGGTAGTGCAGGTCCGAGTAGTCGACGAAGTCGAAGCCTGCCGCCTCGATCTCCTTGATCGCCAGCACCGGGTCGAAGCGCCGCCCGTTCTCGTAGGTGTCCGCCTGCATGTGACGCCGCGTGTGGTCGACCACGCCGTAGTGTCCGCCGGGCTTCAACGCCCGGAACACCGCCGCGTGCATGGCCGTCCGGTTCCCCTGGTCGAAGTTATGCACGTTGCGGAACGTGAGCGCGAGGTCAAACCGACCTGCGCCGAAGTCCAGTCCGCTCATGTCATAGAACGGCGTTCCCTCGACCCGCTCGAAGGCACCGGTCTCGATCAGCTCCACATCCCAGCCCGCCTCGACCGCAAGCGCCGCGGCGCGCTCCGCGCGCATGGCCACCGCCAGATGCCCGCTCTCGGCGAGCACCGGCGCCAGGATCTTCGTGTACCAGCCGCCGCCGGGCACCAGTTCGAGCACGTGCATGTCGTCTGTCAGCCCGAAGAACTTCAGGGTCCCCAGCGGCTTGCGGTTGGCGTCGCGGACCGTCTCCGCGGGCGTGCGGATGTCCGCGGCGAGCGCGGCCTCGACCTTGGCATCGATCTCCCCTGCCAGGAGCGAAACGCTCTGGCAGACCAGTATTCCACACACAACAAGTGCCGTGACTCGCATGGTTCGTTCCTCCTTTGCTTCAATCAGGCGATCCGGCCAGTATGGGTTCCTCTCACACCAACCGGTCGGGCATCTCCGTTCCGCCGAAGAACGCTTCGAGGTTCTCCGCCACCCGCATGCCCATGGCGACCCGCGTCTCCAGCGACCCGCTGCCGAGGTGCGGCAGCAGGACCACGTTTTCGAGGGCCGTCAATGCCTCGGGCACGTCGGGTTCCCCCTCGTACACGTCGAGTCCGGCACCCGCGAGGCGACCCTCGCGCAACGCATCGGCAAGCGCGAGTTGATCCACCACGTCGCCACGCGAGGTGTTCACGAGGAAGGCGTGGGGCTGCATGCGCGCGATGCGCTCCGCGTTCATGAGGTGCCGGGTCTCCGGCGTCGAGGGGCAGTGCAGCGAGATGAAATCCGCGGCGCCAAGCAGCTCGTCGAGGGTTCCGCACGGGGTCGCATCCGTTTCCCGGGCCACCTCTTCCGGTACCGGGTAGGGATCGTGGTACAGCACCTTCATGCCGAAACCGAAGTGCGCCCGCCGCGCCACGGCACGCCCGATGCGGCCAAAGCCCACGAGGCCCACGGTCTTGCCCCACACCCGCGTGCCCACCATGTGCATCGGCCGCCACCCCACCCAGGCCCCGGCCCGCACGTGACGTTCGCCCTCGCCCATGCGTCGGGCAGCCACGAGCAGCAGTCCCATGGCGATGTCCGCCGTACACTCGGTCAGCACCTCCGGTGTGTTCGAGACGGCGATGCCGTGCGCCTTCGCGGCTTCGAGGTCCACGTGCTCGAAGCCGACCCCGTAGCTGCCGATGATGCGTACGCGCGGCTCGATGCCCTCGTAGAGACCCGCGTGGATGCGGTCCGTCACCGTCGGGCAGAGGGCGTCCGCCTCCACCAGCGCCGCGCGCAATGCCGCCTCGTCCATGGGCGTGTCCGTTTCGTTGCGGGTCAGGTCGTAGCGGCCGGCCAGGTACGCCTCCGCCTCCTCCGGCCACGCGCGCGTGAGTACGACTCTGGGACGGTTCGCCATCATCTTCCCCCGGGTCCGCGACCAGTGCATTGTAGCGCCCGGGACAGGCAACCATCTCGATGACCCCGGTTGATCCCCGTTCCAGGATCGGTGACCGTCCGGGAACTCGAATGCGCGATACACTCAAAACAGACCCGGAGCGGACGTGTCGCGACCGGAACCGCACGAACACCTTCTGCATGGCGTCGCCAGCACCAGCGGCGAACACTTGACGCTGTACGTCTCTTTCGACGCTACCGCCGTCCGCTGCAGCCGTCGAGACCGGTCAAACTTCCGCGCGAACTGCGTTCCCGGTCCCTCCCGTCCGCGGTATCGTATTGCGCATGCGGATCCTCCACATCGCGCACCGCCAGCTACGCAAATACGGGGCGACGCGTGTGAGCTGGGCGAAGAAGCTCGAACTTGGCCCGATCAAGACCGGATACGATCTCCACCACTTCAGCGACCGGGACGTGGCGGCCTTCGACGCGCCGCTCGGCATTCGACCGATCGGGCGCCGACGGGCGAACCTGAGACTGCTGGAGATGGCGGAAGCCGTCGAGCCGGATCTCGTCATCGCCGGACACTGCGACATCATCACCAACGCAACGCTCGCGGACCTGCGCAGGGCCCACCCCGGGGCGGTGATCGTCCACTGCAACAACGATCCCCTGTTCGTCCCCGACAACGCCGCCCGGATCGCCCACCGCGCCAAGATCGTCGACGCCGTCTTCGTCTCCACCGGCCGGCGCGAACTCGAACGGCGTTTCGCCGGGACGCGCGCGCGGCTCTACCACATGCCGAACCCGGTCGATCCCACGATCGAGCGATTCGACGCATCCGCCTCGAGCGACCTCCCTGTCGACCTGATCTTCTGCGGCAAGAGCAACGCCCACACCGAGCGCCTGGACCTCGTAGGCTGGCTGCGGGAGACGCTGCCGAGGGACCTGGTCTTCCGTACCCACGGCAGCTTCGGTCAGCCCGGCGTGTGGGGCCTCGACTACGACCGCGCACTCGTCGCCTCGAAAATGGGCCTCAACCTCAACCGCCAGGAAGGAGACCACTGGCACTCTTCCGCGCGCATGGCGCAGATGGGCGGCAACGGCCTGCTGGTCTTCACCCAGGCCGGCAGCGGGTTCGACACCCTGTTCCCCACCGAGACACTGGTCTACTACGGCACGCGCGAAGAACTGCGCACGGCCATCGTCGACTTCCATCGCGACGACGCAAAGCGCCGTTTCTGGGCGACCAACACCCGTCGCTGCTTCCACGAGTGGATGAACGCCACGCTCTACGCCCGCTACATCGTCGAGGCGGCCATGGGACATCCCTTCAGCCACCCTTACGCATGGCTGACCTGATCCGCCTCGGCGACGCGGACCCGTTCGCAAGAGGGGGCAACCGGGTCTGCTACGTGCACCCGCAGAACCCCGACGTCTGCATCAAGCTCCCACGCAACGATGTCGATCTTTCCGTCAAGCGCAGCCGCAAGGGCCTGAAGGGCCGTCTGAAGCCGGCGAGCAGCTTCGACGACAACCGCCTGGAGGCGCGCACGCTCACCGAACTGCACGACCGCATCGGGGATAGTCTGCGGGAGTTCGTCCCCCGCTTCCTGGGCTGGGTCGAGACGGACCTCGGCGCCGGGGTGGCCGTCGACCTGATCCGCGACGCCGACGGGGCGATCGCGCTACCCCTCAAGCAGTACGTCTGGGAACGCGGATTCGATGCCGAACTGCGCGCTACCCTCGCGGAGTTCTCCGCCTACTGGATTCGCGAGCGTGTCCCGTCCCGCGAACTGCTGCTGCACAACGTCGTCGTCCGACGGCTGCCGAGCGACGCGCTTCGGCTGGTGGTCATCGATGGCTTGGGTAACGCCGACCTGTTGCCGCTGTCGCGGTGGTCGCCGCGTCTCGCCCGCCGCAAGTCGGTGCGCAAAACGGAGCGCCTGCGGGGGAGGATCGAGCGGCTGGTGAGAACGCGTGCCGAGGGCGGTGACCCCGGAGAACACGGTTTCCTGAGGGCGGAAGTCCGGCCCTGATGCGGATCGCGGCGAGGGCCGCTCAGGGGGCCCCGAACCGACCCCGCAGCGTCCCGAGCATCGTCCCGAGCGCGTCGACGAACGCGAGCGGCTGGTCCAGGAAGACATGGTGCTGCGCGTCGTCGATCCCCACCACCGGCACGTCGCCCGCCAGGAGTTCCAGCATGTATTCAAGCGTCCGCTGGCTGAACGACTCGCTGTCCTTGCCGTAGATGAGCCCGACGGGAACGGAGATGCCGCTGTAGTCCTCGGGTTGGCGCTCGCCGTCCTTGAGCGTCAGCGGCAGTTCCTCGTCGAACTTCCAGGCCCAACCCCGGTCGACGCGCATCAGCGAGTGCTTCGCGATGTACTCCACGATGTAGCGGTTTTCGCAGGGCTGCGGCGGGTAGAGTCGAAAGCGGCCTTCCGCCGACTGCCGATCGGGATAGGTTTTCGGGCGACCGCCGCCCATCAGCGGCTGGTCGTTGAGTGGCTCGTCCGGATGCCGGATACCGGAATCCACGAGGATCAGCGCTCCGAAGCGCTCCGGGAAGAGGTTGGCCGCCTTGGCGGCCATCATGCCACCGAAGCTGTGGCCGACGACGACGACGTCCTCGTCGAACCCCATCGCATCGCAGACCGCGACGATCTCCTCCGCGTACGTAGCCGAGTCGTAGGCGTATCGGTAGTCCGAGTCGCCCATGCCAGTGAGGTCCATCGCGGCGATGCGGTATTCGTCCAGCAGTTGCGGGGCGATGAAGTCCCACCAGGCGCTGTGCGCGTTCATGCCGTGGATCAGCAGGACGCCGGGCTTCCCCACATCGCCCCAGGTGCGATAGAAGACGTCACACTCGTCCACCTCGACGGTGGCCGTATCCCGTTCGGTTTCCACCGCCCGCCAGAACCAGTCCGGTATGGAGGGCGGAGATGCCTTGTCCCATCGTGCCATCGGGGTCGTCCAAAGAGCGGGTCAGGGGCAATACTACTATCAGAGCGCGCCACAGTCGGCGCTTGCGGTTGGAGTCCTGTGCCATTTCCGGCAACACGCCCGGCGGCGTTTCCGGGTAAAGTAAGCCGTGATCTGCTGGACTTCCTCCCCTGGTGGAAGGCACGGCATTTCGAACAGTCGCAAGGCGTTCCCGTCCGGAGGCGGCGGGAACCCGGTGGGCAGGAGGCCCCGGCGTTCCGGCAAGGGAACGCAAACGAAACGCCCGGGCGGGCGTCGCACGGACAGCGACTCTCGACCGGCAACGAGCCGAGCTCAAGGAGTGTGGTCATGGCAACGCCGAACATCGCCCAGAAAGCCCCGTTCCCCATGGAGGTGGAAGCCGGCAAGACGTACTTCTGGTGTGCATGCGGCAGGAGCGGCAACCAACCGTTCTGCGACGGCTCCCACCAGGGGACCGAGTTCACGCCAATGCCCTTCGAAGCCGAAACGGATCGCACGCTGTATTTCTGCGGCTGCAAGCACAGCGGCAAGAAGCCGCTCTGCGATGGGACCCACAATTCCCTGTAGGCGTTCCCTGTAGGCGCCGGTGCGGCTCACCGCGCCTTCCCGGCGATCCGGAGCCCGCGGATTCCGCGGCGCCGGACCACGTTCGATGATGGATCGAGGTCATGCTGTCGAGATTGTTCAGACGCAAGCCCAGGCTGACGGACGCGGACCCCGCGCGTCGGCGGGCGGCCGTGCTCGCTCTCGATGCCGCCGAAGAGCCCACCTTCCAGAGAGTCGCGACCGAAGACGATGACCCGTCCGTACGCCTCGCCGCCCTGGCGCGGATGGCGTCTCCCGATGCACTCGGCGCGCTGCTCGAAGATGCCCGACGCGGGGACCGTCCGGAACTGGCGACAGCGGCCGCGGATCGGCTGGTCGATCTCGGCGACGACCACGCGTTCGCGAGTGACCCTGACGTAGTCATCGCACGATTCCTGCGCGCGCCGACGGCGGACCGGCTCGACGCCATCGGCGATCCCGGGCAGGCGGCTCGGGCAGTCGTACGGGTGCCGGACGTCGATACGCGTACCGCCCTTGCGGACACCGTCCAGGACGAGCACCGGCTGATCGCACTCGAGCACCTCGCCCGTACGCGGGACAAGGCCGTGCATCGCATCGCGCGCGACCGTCTCGGCTTGCTGAAGCGCCTGCGGCAGGCCCGGGACGATCTCGTCGGGCGAGCCGAATCGATCATCGCGTCCGCCGAACGGGTGCGAAGCGACGACGCGCAGTTGGCCGCCAAGTGCGACGTTCTGCGTCGGGAATGGGCCACGACGCTGGCGAGCCTCGAGCAGAACGCCACGGCGCTGGAAGCGTTCCGGCACCCCGCTGCCGACGTGGACGCCCTGCGAACACGGTTCCGCCTGCCCGAACCTCCGGTCATCGAACCCGTTCCGACGAACGATGACGGGCCGGCATTCCCCGCATTCGACAGTCTGCTGGCGGCCGTGGCGGCCGTGGCGAGCAGCATCACGGCGGACCCCGTTGCCTTCGAGACGACCACCGAGCTCTCCGCACGCCTGCTCGAGTTGCAGAGCCATTGGAGCCGGCACGCCGACCGGGAGCCGCCGGGCGAGGCGGAAGCCGCGGCATTCCGGGATCGCTGCCAGCGCGTGCACGCGCTGATCGAAGCCCTCGACCGCGCTCGCGACGCACGTTCCGCCGGGGCCGCAATCCTGGCGACGGAGGCCACCTTCAAGACGCCCGAGACCGACGCGGACTACGCGGAGGTCTGGCGCCTGCAATCCGAAGCCCGGCGCCACGCGGCCGACGCGGCCGAGGTACTGCGCCGGATCGATTGGCCGGCCGACTGCGCCCGCCCGCCCTGGATGGACGAAATCGCGGTGCGGGAGACGGAAATGCGGGCCCTCGACGAACGGTGTCACGAGACCTTTTCCGCGGTACAGACCGAAATCTCCTCGGCGATCGAGGCGATGGAACAGGCCGTCGAGGCTGGCGAAGTAAACGCAGCGTCGCGCCTGCAGACGCAGGCGAACCGATGGGTGCACCGCCTGCCGCCATCCGCGCAGGAAGGGCCCGGGACGAAACTGTCCAGCCGCTCGGCGCCCCTGCGCGAACTGGCCGACTGGCAGTCGTTCGCCGAGCGCGGCAAGCGCGAGGTCCTGTGCGACGAGATCGAGGCGATCGCCGACAACCCGCTCCCGCCGGATGCCCAGATGGCGCGCATCAAGGAGCTTCGCGAGCGTGTCCGCGCGCTCGGACGCCTGCGCTCCGCCGCCGACCGGGCCTTGATGGACCGCTTCAATGCCGGTGCCGACCGCGCCTTCGAGCCCTGCCGGCAGCACTTCGCGGCCCTCGCCGAGGAGCGCCGCTTCAACCTCGAGCAACGCGAAGCGATCTGTGCGCAGCTCGAGTCCTTCGTCGCCGCCAACGACTGGGAGCATGCCGACTACCGGGGTGTCGAGCAGATACTGCGACAGGCACGCGCCGAGTGGCGCGCCTACCACCCGGTGGACCGATCCCCCGGCAAGAAGCTCGACACCCGCTTCAAGGCCGTCACCGACGACCTCTATGGACACCTGAAGGTCGAGTGGGACCGCAACGTGGCCGCGAAGCAGGCCATCGTGGACGAGGCGCGGGAAGCCACGGAAAGCGATGTGCCGCTGGGCGACCAGATCAACACGATGAAGCGACTGCAGGCGAACTGGAAGCACGTGGGGACGACCCCGCGACGCGTCGACCAGCAGCTCTGGAAGGAGTTCCGCGGGATCTGCGACCGCGTCTTCGAGAACCGCGACGTCCAGCGCGACGAACGCCGCACACAGACGACCGCCGCCGCTTCGGAGGCGAATACCCTGATCGATGCCTTGCGAAGCGAAGTCGCGGACAAGACGGACGAGGTCATCGATCCCCGTCGCGCGGCGGACTACCGCCATCGGCTGGAAGCGCTCGAGCGCCTCCCGGCGGAGGTCGAACGGCGTCTGCAACGCGCGTGGTCGGATTTCGAACGCGAGGTGCGTCTACGCAGGAACCGCCAGCCCATACTCGAGAAGCTCACCCACATCGATGCGGTGGACAGCCTCGATGCGGACCTCGCGAGCCTGGAGCGGGAGGGAGGCTCCACGGAGGCATGGCTCGCGCGGGCCGCCGACCTCGGCAAGCTGTTCGCGGGCCGGATCGAGGAGCCGGCGGCCACGGCGGACGAAGACGCCCTGCGGCGGCTGACCATCGAAGCGGAGATCGCCGCCGGCGTCGACTCGCCGCAGGACGAGCAGGCGCTGCGTCTGCAGGTCCAGATGGGCCGTCTGCAAGCGGGCATCGGCGTGCGGGATCGGACTCCGGTGGACGTCGACGTACTGCTGCAACGCTGGTGCGAAAACGCGGCAGGAATCGAGCCTGCCGCGACACTCCGAACGCGCTTTTTCACTGCCCTGCGGCAGGTCGTCGATCAATCCGCGCAATAGGGAAGCTCTGTTGCAGACGTTCAGCCGCGCGGAATCGTGAGGGCAAGCCGCGCACCGCCGAGGTCGCTGTCCGAGATGACGAGTCGTCCACCGTAGGCGGAGGCCAGTTCAACGACGACGGCAAGGCCGATACCCTGACCCGCATGTACGCTGTCCGCGCGTGCGCCGCGCTCGAGCACCCACGCTCGTGCTTCCGGGGGGATGCCCGGTCCGTCGTCGTCCACCACGATGCGGACGGTGGCGCCGTCCTCCACCGCCACGCGGACCCTCGAACGGCAGTACTTGCACGCGTTCTCGAGCAGATTGCCGAGCATCTCGAGCAGATCCCGTTCGTCACCGCGAACGTGCGCGTCCCCGCCCATCTCGAGAATCGGCGCCTTGGCCGCGTAGGCTTTGTCGAGTGTGCGACCCAACCGCTCGAGCAGCGGTCCGACGGCCACCGTCTCCCGCGGCACGACCGCACGCAACGCAGCCGCACGCGAAAGCTGATGGGCCACCGTGTTTTCCATGCGCTGCAACTGCTCCTCGAACAGCCGTTTGTCCCCGGTCGGGAGGCCGTCGCTCGCGTTGGTCAGGACCGCCAGCGGCGTCTTCAGGCTGTGCGCGAGATCGCCCATCGCCCGGCGGTAGCGCTCGCGGTTCTCGCGCTCACGCTCGACAAAACTGTTGAGCGTGCCCGCAAGCCCGGAGAGCTCCCGTGGGTAGTCCTCGCCGATGTCCTCCCGCTCCCCCGCCTGGAGAGCGCCGATGCGTTCCGTCATGCGGCGCACCGGACGCAGGCCCCAACGGAGCGCCACGATCTGTGCCACGACCAGCAGGAAGGTGGCGCCGACGAGGCCCAGCGCCATACTGCGGCGGAAGCTGGCGATCTCCGTGCGAAAGGGCGCCTGGTCGGCCAGCACCCAGAACGTCAGCTCCGCATCCTCGACATCTTCCCAGACCACTGTGTACCCGAAACGGAACAGGCCCGTCGGTCGGGCGTCGTCATCGACTCCCGCGAAGCGGGAACTGCCCGGTGGCGGCCGACGAGCGCCCCGTGGCCGGGACATGTCGACTGCCGTGACGAGCAGGGATGGGGAACGCCAGATCACCGTTCCACTGGCCGTGTCGACGTAGGCGTAGAGCCCGGAATCCGGCATCGACAACCGCGGATCGCCCAATTCGTCCGGGAACTCCAGGGTGTCGTCGTGTTCTTCCGCCGCGCCGAGGAGCCCATAGACCACCAGGCGCAACTGTTCTTCCGCACCCGACAGCACACTCGCCGCAAAGGAGCGCTCGAGCACCCAGCCCATCACGGCCAGGAAGGTCCCGAGCACGACGGTTACGGTCACCATCAGCCGGGTCTGGAGGCTTCCCCGCGCCCCGGCCGGCGCAATGTTCGTGGCAGGCATGACGGTGCCCGGGGTCAGGCGCCCGGCGCGAAACGATAGCCCTGGCCGCGTACGGTCCGTATCGGCTGCAAGCCGCCGTCCGGGTCGAGCTTCTTGCGCAGCCGTCCGACGAAGACCTCGATGACGTTGCTGCCCCGTTCGAAGTCCTGATCGTAGAGATGCTCGGTGAGTTCCGCCTTCGAGACCACGCGCGGCGCGTTCATGGCGAGATACTCCAGCACGCGGTATTCGAATGCGGTCAACTCGATCGCCGTCCCGTCCCGGCGCACCGTCTTCTGTGCCGTGTCCAGCGTGAGCGGACCCCGGGCGATGACCGGGGAGGCATGCCCCCGCGCGCGCCGGATCAATGCGTTGAGCCGCGCGAGCAGTTCCTCCATGTGGAAGGGCTTGGTGAGATAGTCGTCCGCGCCGATTTCGAGCCCGGTCACCTTGTCCTGCCAGTCGCCGCGCGCCGTCAGGATGAGGATGGGGAATGCCCGATCTTCAGCACGGAGCCGCGAGATCACCTCGAAGCCCCCGACCTTCGGCAGCCCGATGTCGATCACGGCCGCGTCGTAGTCGAACTCGCGCCCGTAGTAAAGACCTTCTTCGCCGTCGGACGCCCTGTCGACGACAAAGTCCGCATCGCGCAGGAACTTGTCGATCTGCGCCCGGAGAAGCATCTCGTCCTCTACGAGCAGAATGCGCACTGGCCTACCTTTCGGGCGCCACTCCGCTGGCGTCGACGTAGACGTTCCTGACCCGGCCGCCATCGGTCAGGAGCCGGACCCGAAACCCGAGCCGACCGTCCCGCTCGACGGCGGTGGCGGACAGGATGCGACCGTCGAACAGACGCCGGACCTGCCCGACCGCCTTCTCCCGCGTGATCCCCGCGCCTCCCGGGGCGACAAGGTTCGCGGGGCGCGGGCCGACCGACCGCTCTGCCGCGGCAAGGCCAGGCGCGAGGGCCGTTCCGAACAGCAGCAGGGCAAGTGCAAGGCCCCACGGACGCACGCGTCCCGTGGGATGCCACTTCCGCCGGGAAACTCGGAACTCGGATCGCATGGGATGTGTTCGCCGTCGCTGCACCGCCCTCTCTCACGGGATTGTAACCGCTCTGCGACGCGGGTCCGCCCGTTGCGCGAGCCCTATTGCCCTCGCTTGCCCCTTAGTCTGAGACCCATCCACTGAACCCCGACTGAACACCGCCAACACCGGCGTCGCTCATTGAGCGCCGGTTTCCGGACCGGCGACGGCACCCGGCCGACGCAGGGACGTTGCGGTAACACGATGCCGTTCGTCCAGATCGACCAGCACGTCGGCGCGTGGGGGCAGATCCGCCAGCATCCACAGGGTCAGCCGCTCGTAATGCGCGACGAAACGCTCGACCTGGGCTCTACCGAGGCGCTGCTCGGGCGGTCGGTCCGCCTCCTGGCGGAGGCGCCAGCGACGTACCGCATCCAGGCTCGGCACGCGCAGGTAGACCAGGCAGTCGAACGAGCCGAACAGGCCGGCATACGCGCCGCCCAAGGCGTCGTTGACGTAGGCCCGCCAGCGCCCGTCCACATCCTCGTCGGCTTCCAGCGCATTCGCCGGCATGCCAAGCATTTCCGCCGGCTGTGGGCACGCGCCGACGCACCACCCCTCCAGCAGCACGATGTCGGCCGGGCCGTCAACGACGCGTCCCCGCGGCGCCCGGTCGTCGACGCCCTTGTCGAATACCGGTACCGACACCTCGCCCGGTTGGCCGAGGGCCGCCAGCACGGATTCGCAGAGGGCGACATCGTGGGTTCCGGGCGGTCCTCGCGTCGCGAGCAGCGGATGCACCGTGCGGCCGAGGACCTCCCGCTCCGCCCGGGTGAGATAGAAGTCGTCGATCGACATGGCGACCGCATGTAGTCCGAAATGATGCGCCGCCGCGACGATGGCCCCCGCGAGCGTGGACTTGCCGGCGCCCTGGCCGCCGGCGAGCGCGACCCGCGACGGCGGTTCTGTCCGCCAGCCGGCCGCAAGCGTCGCCGCCAACGTCCGCCAGTCCTCCGGCAGTGTCGGGTCGAGGGCCTCGAAACACGCGCGCGCTTCGCTATCGACAAGCGCCGAAACCTTGGGCAACCTGTGAACTCCTGATGCGGCAAAAGAGGGCTGCCCGGAATGGAAACATCCTTGCAAACCATCCTCAAGTTCGAGGCCCGAATCCGGGACTACCTGAATCTGGCCGGCGGGTTCGTCTCCCTGCTGCTGCTCCGGCTGCTGCTCGGCTATGAGTTCTTCACGAGCGGCATCACCAAGTTCAACGGCAAGAACTGGTTCGGCTCCGCCGAGTTTCCGTTTCCGTTCTCCCTCCTGCCGGTGGATGTGAACTGGTTCCTCGCGACGTGGTTCGAAATCCTCGGCGCGGTGCTCCTGATCATCGGCATCGCCACCCGCTACGTGGCCGCCAGCCTCATCGTCATCACCCTGGTCGCCATCTACGCGGCCCACCTCCCGGAAGTGCAGCAGGTCATCGAGGGAGAGCGCGTCTGGACGTCGGTCGGCATCGGTTCGATCAGCGAGTTCTTCGACGGGTACCGTATCAGCGAGAGCTGCATGGGCGGGTATTGCACCGGCAACTACAAGCTGCCCGTGATCTACCTGTTCATGTTCATTCCCCTGATGCTGTCCGGTGGCGGCAAGCTGGCCGTCGACCACTGGCTGGCCCGCCGTCTCTCGAAGTGACGAACGACCGGAGCACCGCCGCGGGAGCGCAACGGCCAGCCCGCATTTCTCACCAGGGGCCGTGATGATCGCGGAGGATTTTGGTCCTGTGCGCACGACGCTTGCGTCGCGCTCGCCGACCGAAAGCATAGCGGGGACTACGGTTGAGGGAGCACGTGCGCAAGCACGGGCCCGTGTGTACACGGGGCCAAAAGACCCGCGAGGGCGCGGCCAGCGCAGTCCGCAATCGGCACGATCATCGACATCGCGGTCAACTTCGTGAAACCCAAGAGCTTTTTGACGCTGACAAGCGGCCTGGTGAGAAATGCGGGCTAGCTCACCCCATGGCGAAGACGCGGATGCGACGCTCGTTCCGGGACAACCACCCAAGGCGCGCAAGGAGGATCACGGCGGCGACGGCGAGACCGCCGACCAGCCCCGTCCAGAAACCCTGCACGCCCCAGGCATCGAACCCGAGCAGGCCGAAACCCAGCACGGCGCCGAGCGGCAGGGCGATCCCCCAATAGGCGAAGACGGCCGTGAACATCGGCGCGCGCACGTCCTTGTAACCGCGCAGGGCACCGACCGCCGTGACCTGCGTGTCGTCGACGAACTGGTACAGCGCCACGAACAGGAGCAGGCCCGAAGCGATCTCGACAACGGCGCTATCAGAGGTGTACGCCGATGCGATCTGCTGGCGCAGCGTGAGGAGCACGACCGCGGCCAGCACCGCGAACACCCCCGAGGCGCCGACGGCGACGAAGCCGGAACGCCGGGCGCCGGGCAAGTCGTTCGCCCCCACGTTGTAGCCGACACGAATCGTCGCCGCCATGCCGAGCGCCAGCGGCACCATGAAGGTGATGCCCCCCACGTTGGAAGCCACCTGGTGAGATGCGACCGCGTCGACCCCGAGGCGACCGATCAGCAGCGTCACCACGGAGAACACGGCCACTTCGAAGAAGATGGCGATGCCGATCGGCAGGCCGAGGCGAATGAGACGCCACATCAGCGCGAAGTCCGGGGCCGAAAAGCGGGAGAGCGTACCGGCCCTCCTGACCCTCGAGTAGCGCACCACTCCCAACATGGCGAGGAACTCGCACCACATCACGATGGCGCCGGAGACGCCGCAGCCGACCCCGCCCAGCGCCGGAACACCGAAGCCCCCATAGACGAAGAGGTAGTTCAGGGGAATCTTCAGGAAGAGCCCGCTCAAGGCCACTACCATCGCCGGAGTGGTCCACGACATGCCGTCGCAGAGATTGCGGAACACGAAGTACCCGAGCACCGGCACCAGTCCGAAGCTCATGGCGGAGAGATATGCCGACGCCACGGGGATCGCGGCCGGATCGACGCCGATCAGGCGGTAGCCCGCTGCGCCGAACTGCATGGCCCCGACCAGCAGCAGACCTCCCGCGAGGGCGATCCAGAGCGCCTGGCGGACCACCGCCCCGGCCTCCTCTTCTCGCCCCGCACCGTGCATCTGGGACACCAGCGGCGTCACCGACATGGCGACTCCCGACAGCAGCAGCATGGCCGGCCAATAGAAGTTGCCGCCGAGGGCGATGCCCGCCAGGTCCACCGCACTCACGTGGCCGGCCATGATGGCGTCGACCACGCCCATGCCCATCTGGGAGAGCTGCGTCAGGATGATCGGTCCGGCCAGCACGCCGAGCGCGCCGAGTTCCTTCACGACTCCGCGGTTGGCCTGCATCGTGGGGTCCAGCGTCAGGCGGTGGGAGCGCGCGGATTCTACACTGGCCCGGCGCCGATCCCTGTTGCGGACTCACACCCGGAAGCCCGGGCCGCCCCGCCCCCGAGCCACCGCCCGCGCGTGTCACCGGCGGGCCAAAACCGTATACTTGCCAACCAGCCAGAATCAGCCCAA
This sequence comes from Candidatus Azotimanducaceae bacterium, assembly GCA_965248075.1. Lineage (GTDB taxonomy): Bacteria > Pseudomonadota > Gammaproteobacteria > Pseudomonadales > Azotimanducaceae > VXNE01. The sequence continues at coordinate 1,734,486 of CBDFIL010000003.1, forward strand.
GGAGCCACCGCACATGGACCTGAACGACAGCAAGACGCTGCAGAACCTCAAGGACGCGTTCGCCGGGGAGTCCCAGGCCAATCGCCGCTATCTGTACTTCGCGCAGAAGGCCGATGTCGAGGGCGAAAACGATGTCGCCGCGGTGTTCCGCTCCACCGCCGAAGGGGAGACCGGCCACGCGCACGGCCACCTCGACTACTTGCAAGGTGTGGGCGACCCCGCCACGGGGCTGCCGATCGGCACCACCCGGGACAACCTGGCCGCCGCGATCGCCGGCGAGACGTACGAGTACACCGACATGTACCCGGGCATGGCCGCGACCGCGCGTGACGAGGGCTTCGACGAGATCTCGGACTGGTTCGAGACCCTCGCCAAGGCCGAGCGCAGCCACGCCAATCGCTTCCGGAAGGCCCTGGACGCCGTCGAGTAAGCTCTCCTGAGGCGATTTGCGGGGCCCACCCGGCCCCGCACCGCCAAACCGGCCCCATGCCCCCCAAGGAAGGAAATCTCGAAGCCCCCGAGCGGCAACCCATAGACTGGCGCAACCCGGATTTCCGGGACAAGGCGTCGCTCGACGCCGAACTGGAGCGGGTCTTCGACATCTGTCACGGTTGCCGCCGCTGCGTGAACCTGTGCCAGGCGTTCCCGACGCTCTTCGACCTGATCGACGAATCCGAGACCTTCGAGATCGACGGGGTCGACAAGGCGGACTACGCGAAGGTCGTGGACCACTGCTATCTCTGCGACCTGTGCGCGGAGACCAAATGCCCCTATCTGCCGCCCCACGAGTGGGCCGTGGACTTCCCGCACCTGATGCTGCGCGCGAAGGCGCAACGCTACGCCGACAAGGACACGAAGACCCGCTGGCGCGATCGCCTCATCACGAGCACCGGCCCACTCTTCGACGCGGCCGCCCGGCCCGGCGTCGCGGCGCTGGCGAACGCCGCGGCATCGAACAGGACCCTGCGCGCACTTGGCGAGCGCATCGCCGGCATCGACGCGCGGGCGCCCCTGCCGAGGTTGCAGGGGCGCAAGCTCCAATCCCGCGTTCCGGGGCAGACGGGGTCCGGGCTCACCGCGCGACCCTCGGCCACGACGCGGGGCAAGGTGGCAGTCTTCACGACCTGTTACGGACATCACGAGCCGCAGGCGGTGGAGGATCTGGTCGCGGTGCTCGACCACAACGGCATCCCTGTGCGGGTACTCCACGGTGCGCAGTGTTGCGGCATGCCGAAGTTCGAACTCGGCGACCTCGAGTCCGTCGCGAAACTCAAGGAACGGAATCTGCCGACGCTCCTCTCGGCGGTGGACGACGGCTACGACCTGATGTCGATCATCCCCTCGTGCACGCTGATGTACCGCCAGGAGCTACCCCTCATGTTCCCGGACGAACCGGACATCGCGCGGGTGGCCGAACGCTTCTTCGATCCGTTCGAGTACCTCGTCCTGCGCGGCCGGGAGGACCTCGTCCAGGCGGACTTCAAGCACCCCCTCGGCAAGGTCGCCTACCACGCTGCCTGCCACCAGCGGGTGCAGAACGCCGGCGCGAAGACCCGCGAGTTCCTGGCCTCCATTCCGGGCACGGAGCTCACCTTCATCGAGCGCTGCTCCGGCCATGACGGCACCTACGCGGTGAAGTCCGAGACCTTCGACGCCGCCATGAAGATCGCCCGCCCCGTGGTGAACCGGGTACGCAACGCGGAGGTCGACCTGTACGGGTCGGACTGCCCCCTGGCGGGGCGGATGATCGCGCACGGCCTGGACGACGCCTCCGAGGCGGTGCATCCCATCTCGATGGTGCGCCAGGCCTACGGCATCTGATGCAAAAGCTCGATCGAACGACGCTGTGGAGTCTTGAGCGCTACGCCGAGGACCGTTCCGCGTTCCGGGCCCGTGTCATGCAGCACAAGAAGGCGCGGCGCGTTTCGCTCGGTCCCCACGCGACGCTCCTGTTCGAAGACTTCCTCACCATGCACTACCAGGTGCAGGAAATGCTGCGCGCCGAACGCATCTTCGAGCCGGGCGAGATCGAAGCGGAACTCGCCGCCTACAACCCGCTGATCCCGGACGGCAGCAACTGGAAAGCGACGCTGCTGCTCGAGTACCAGGACGTCGAGGAACGCCGCCGGGCGCTGGCGCGCATGCCCGGCGTCGAAGACCGTGTGTGGGCGGAGGTCGCCGGGCAGCAGCGCGCGTTCGCGACAGCCAACGAGGACATGGACCGCAGCGACGCGGACAGGACGGCCGCGGTGCACTTCCTGCGCTTCGAACTCGCGCCCGGTATGATCGCAGGCTTAAGGGCCGGCGCCCGGCTCCTGATGGGCATCGACCATCAGGAGCTTCCGTATCGGGTCGATGTGTCCGGGCAAGCCCGGGTAGCGCTGCTCGCCGACCTCGACTGAAACGCCGTTCCTGGCGGGGACCGGTTCGGCAACGGGAGCAGGTTTCCAGAGAGATAGAGAAAGGCAGACAAACGTGCGGTTTCGAATAGAGAACGACATCCGCGGCTGGGACGCGATCGCCGACCACCGCACCGGCACCGTGGGCGACCGTGCCACCGCGGAGTGGCTGGCCGACGCCATACTTGAGGCCGGCGCCGAGCCGCGCCTCGACGCCTTCCCATTCGAACGCCGTGTGCTCCACGAGTGCGCCGTCGCCGCGGGTGGCCACCGCGCCGACGGCGTCCCCCTGTTCGACGGCGGCTTGACCGGTCCCGAGGGGGTCTCGGCCCCGCTCGCACCACTCGAGGCCAACGGCGGGACGATCGGCGTGACTCCGTTCACCGCCGCCGGCAACGACGACGCCACGCGGCGCATGTCGGCCGCGCGGCATGGCGCCGCAACCGCCATCGTCGCCCATGCCGCCGACGATCGAGCCGTACCGGGGCTCGCGCTGCTGAACGCCTCGCGCTACGACGCACCCTTCGGCCCACCGGTACTGCAGGTGGCGACGAAGCACCGGACGTGGCTCGAGGACGCCGCAGCCGACCGGATACCCGCGCATCTTGTTGCGCACGCCACCCTTGAATCGATCTCGGCGTCCAACGTGCTGGCCAGGATTCCGGGCCGCGACCCCAACCTGGCTCCCCTGGTCGTCCTCACGCCCCGCAGCGCGTGGTGGACGTGTACCGCGGAACGCGGCGGCGGCATTGCGCTCATGCTCGAGTGCGTCCGCCGTTTCGCCGCCGAGCCCGGGGAGCGCGACGTCCTGTGTATCGCCACCACCGGACACGAACTCGGCCACGCCGGTCTCGCGCACTACATGCGTTCGCACCCCTCCCTGGCGGCCGACGCGCATGCGTGGATCCACCTCGGCGCAAACTTCGCCGCAACGGAGGCGCACACGCGTTACCAGGCGTCCGGGGAGTTCCTCCAGATGGGACTCGACATCCTCGCGGCGGAAGGCGTCGTACCCGATGCGTTGACGGAGGTCGGAGCGCGGCCCTTCGGCGAGGCCAGCAACGTCTTTGACGCTGGCGGCCGCTATGTCTCCCTGCTCGGGACACAACGGTGGTTCCATCATCCCGACGACCGCTGGCCGGAAACCATCGATCTCGAGCGCACGGAGCGGCTCTGCCGCGCCGTTCTTCGCATCGCGGAAGTCTTCGCCGGACCCTGACCGCGACGGGCGGCAGTGCCACCCGGACCAGGCCGACCCGGGTCGCTCCCGGGTCGCACCCGGGTCGCGGACCGCAATTGACCGACCACCGATCAGTCGCTTTAATACGCGGCTCGTTGCCCTCGGGCCAGGTAGCTCAGTCGGTAGAGCAGTGGACTGAAAATCCGCGTGTCGGTGGTTCGATTCCACCCCTGGCCACCAGCACTTTAGCAACGGGATTCCGCCACGAGAACGGAGAGATTGCGTCGTGAAACGACTGTACGCACTGGCCAGCGTCCTGGCCGCGGTTTGGGTCGCCGCCGAGGCGCTTCCGCCTGGCACCGACGACGAGATTCGCGCGCGGATCGCGCCGTTCGGCAGTTCCTGCATGGAGGAAGACGAGGTCTGCGGTGACATTTCGGCGCCGGCGCCCCCGGTCACCGTGGCGGAGGCTCCAGCCGCACCGCTTTCCGGAAAGGAAGTGTACGACCGCTTCTGTTTCGCCTGTCATGCCACGGGCGTGGGGGAAGCCCCACTGTTGCAGAACGCCGAACAGTGGGCGCCACGGCTCGCCAAGGGGATGGACGCGATGCTGCAGACGAGCCTCACCGGCGTGGGCGCCATGCCGCCCATGGGCGCCTGCATGGCGTGTTCCGAGGAAGAAATGACCGCCGCGATCGAGTACCTCATCGGGAGCTGAGGCCCACCGGGGCGCCTCCACCGCACTCTGGCGGAAACGCCGGCCGCCCGCGCGTCAACCGACGCGGTACGTCAGGGCTTCGGCCACGTGCGGTGCGCCGATCACATCTTCTTCCGCGAGACCCGCGAGGTCCGCGACGGTCCTGGCGACCTTCTGGACGCGATGAATGGCGCGGGCCGACAGGACATAGCGCTCCACGGCACGCTTCAGCAGCCGGCGGCCCGCGGCATCGAGGACGCAATGCCGCTCGACATCCCCCGCGCCGAGGTCCCGATTGTATTTGCCGCGTAGGCGCATCTGGGTCGAACGCGCCGCCGCGATCCGTTCGCGCAGCCCGGCCTCGTCGAACGTCGGCGGCTTGCGGTCCCACAACTCGTCCTCGCTGACCGGACCCACCTCGACATTCAGGTCGATGCGGTCCAGCAGAGGACCCGACAGGCGGCCCCGGTAACGCTGGACCTGCTGGGGCGTGCATCGGCACCGCGTCTCATCGCACACGAACCCCGCCGGGCACGGGTTCATGGCCGCCACGAGCTGGAAGTGCGCCGGGAACCGGCAACGCTGATTCACCCGGGCGATCACCACCTCGGAAGACTCCAGCGGCTCCCGCAACGCCTCGAGCGCATCACGGCGAAACTCGGGCAGCTCGTCCAGGAACAGCACCCCGTGGTGAGCCAGCGAGATTTCCCCCGGCATCGCCGGCGCGCCGCCGCCGATCAGCGCGGCCGTCGACGCCGAGTGGTGCGGATCGCGAAACGGTGGCGTATGGGTATCCGGCCACTCCCGCCCCGCCGCCGAATAGACGTTCGCGACATCCACGGCCTCCACCTGGTCGAGCGCCGGCAGGAGTCCCGTCAGGCGTCTGGCCAGCATCGTCTTGCCGGTGCCGGGCGGGCCCCGCATCAGCATGTGATGTCCGCCGGCGGCTGCCACGGTCAGCGCGCGCTTGGCGGCCAGCTGACCCTTGACGTCATGCAGCGACGGCAGCCGGCGTTCGGCGCGCGGGCGTTCTCGCGGCATTGCTCTCGCGACCGGGTCGCGTGCTCGAACCAGGTGCACCGCTTCGGCCAGGTCGTGCACCGGAAAGAGCCGTGCCTCCGGCAGGGCGCCGAGCTCGCCGCCGTTCGCCGCCGGGAACACCAGGCCGCGCCGCGCGCGGTCCGCCGCCAGGGCCGCACCGAAGCAGCCGCGTACGCCACGCAACTCGCCGTACAGGGACAGCTCGCCAATGAACTCGAGATCCTCGAGGTGGCGGGCCGGAATCTGCTTCGTCGCAGCCAGGATGCTCATGGCGATGGCAAGGTCGTAGCGGCTGCCGTACTTCGCGAGATCCCCGGGCGCGAGGTTGACCACCAGATGGCCGCTGGGGAACTCGAGCTGCATCGTCTTGATCGCGCTCTTCACCCGATCGCGGGCCTCCCGAACGGCAGTCTGCGCCATGCCGACCACCGAGAAACCCGACGTCCCACCGGGTCGATGCGCCTCGATGGTCACGGCCGGGGCCTCCACGCCGGTCTGCGCCCGCGTGTGGATGCGCAAGTAGGCTCGCGGTGTCGACGCCCCCATGCCGTGCGCACTCTCGCTGGAGGCGCCCTCGGCTGCATCGATTCCCGGGTCCACCGTATCCTGTGGTCGAGACATCCCGCGAGTCTAGGTGCCGAGCGGGCCGGCGCTCCATGGCGGTTGTCTGTCGATCGTGTGCGCCCTCGCCTATCGTGGATCCCGCGCGGTATATGCTGGCCCGACTGAGCAGCAGGCTGGACGCGGTGACCCGAAGCACCATCGGCGAGCTGAACGAGCGCTCCCTGCATCGCGCGCTGAAAGAGCGCTACGCGGCACAGGGCGGCAGCGTCGAGACGGCCGTCGATGGCTACGTCGCCGACGTGGTGATCGGTGACCGGATCGTCGAGATTCATACCGGCGACTTCTCCCCGCTCAAGAGAAAGCTGCCCCGGCTGCTCGCACATCACGCCGTCACCCTGGTGCATCCGATCGCGCGCGACCGCTACATCGTCAAGCTCCTGGAGGACCCCGACGCTCCGCCTCCGAGGCGCAAGTCGCCGAAACACGGGTCCCCGTTCGGCGTCTTCAGCGCGCTCGTGAGTATCCCGTCCCTGCTCGAGCACCCCAACCTGACGCTGGACGTGGTGATGGTGATCGACGAAGAGCTGCGCGTGCCCAACACGGGGCGGCGGCGGCGCCGGCGCGACTGGGTGGCGGTCGACCGCCGCCTGGTGGAGGTGATCGAGACGCACACGATCCGGCGCATGGCAGACCTCTTCGCCATGTTCGACGCCGGGCTCCCCGAGGTGTTCACGACCCGGCACCTGGCCGAGGCGATGCAGTCCTCGCGGCGGCTGGGTCAGCAGGCCGCATTCTGCCTTCGCGAGGCGGGCGTCGCGGAGATCTGCGGCAAGGAGGGTCGGGCGCTCCTCTACCGTCGGACGGCCGACGCCACGGCGTAAGAACAGCTGGCGCACCCGCGCCGACATCGCGCGGGACGCGCAGCTGCATGCCAGTGCCCCGTAGCCCTCCGGCGGCAGTCGCCGGTAGGAAATCGCGGCCAATTGGGTAACAATCGGCGGGCCATATCAAGGCTCGGCGCTGAAGGAGAACCCACGGTGAAACTGATAACGGCGATCATCAAGCCATTCAAACTCGACGACGTGCGCGAAGCGCTCTCCGATATCGGGGTCTCGGGGATGACGGTGACCGAGGTGAAGGGTTTCGGTCGGCAGAAGGGACATACGGAACTCTACCGCGGCGCCGAGTACGCGGTGGACTTTCTGCCGAAAGTGAAGATCGAGATCGCGATCGACGACGACCTCCTCGATCAGTGCCTCGAAGCGATCGGCAAGTCCGCCAACACCGGCAAGGTGGGAGACGGCAAGGTCTTCGTTTCTTCTCTCGAGGAAGTGGTCCGCATCCGCACGGGCGAGACCGGGGCGAACGCGCTGTAGGGGACGGGCTTGTCCCGTCTCGATTTCGTGCTCGATGCCGACACGGGCGACCACATATATGGTCCGCCCCGCGTTTGCAACGGTGTGAGGCTGTGCGATGGGGAGGTGTCGGTTGCACACATATATCCGGCCTTTGGTTGGGAGCGCTGCTCCCTGGCCCTGATGGATTCCGCACGCGCCCACCTGAACAAGGGTACGGCCTCGAAGGCCTATGTGGTTCGTCAGGGTCCTGGCGCGTCGGTCCAACCTGTTCTCCATCATGCTCAACATCACATCGCGCAACCGGGGGCAGCCGTTGCCGCCTGCCCGCGATCAGTGCTCCTGGTGCGCCGGGCCAGTGATGGCCGGAAGCTTGCTTACGGCCATCACCAACCGCTGCGCCATGGCTGCTGTCGGGTCACCCGCAGGGCCGTAGCGCAGCGGAGGAGCCGCACCGCGGCTTGACGCGACAGCAGCCATGGTGTTCCCGGCACCGTGTCCCGTGGTCTGGTTCATGCCGCCTTGCCGGTGTCCGCGTCGGGCGCCAGCAGGTGTTCGGCATCGTAGTCCTGCGCGCTGCGCAGCACCGCCCATGCCGTGCGCGCGTTCTTGTTCGCCAACGCCACCGCCGCCACGTTGCGACCGCGGCGTTGCCCCACACCAACCGCCCACCGACTGCGACGGTCCTCGTACCGCCCCGCCCGCTGCAGCGCCGACCGCGCGCCGTGGATCAGCAGCGTGCGCAGATAGCGGTCGCCGCGCTTGCTGATGCCGAGCAGCTTCGGTCGACCTCCCGTCGTGTGCTGCCGCGGCACCAGACCGAGCCAGGCGGCCATCTCGCGACCGTTGCGGAACTGCGTCGCGTCGCCGACCGCCGCCACCAGCGCTGTCGCCGTCTTCTCTCCCACCCCCGGGATCGTCATCAGGCGTTGGCACGCCTTCAGCCGTCGCGCCGTCGCCTCCAGCTGCCGGTCAAACATCTGCACCCGCGCGTGCAGGTGCCGCAGCTCGTCGCCCAGCTCGCGCAGTAGCGTGCGACCCTCGACCGACAACTCGTTGTCCCCGTCCTCCAGTACCTCCGGCAAGAGCCGCAGCAGCGCGCCAGTCCCCTTCGACGACGCAATGCCGTACTCCAGCAGAAAGCCATGCAACTGGTTGCGCTGCGCGGTGAGATGCTTCAGCGCCATCTGCCGCGCCCGGTGCACCTGCTGGATGCACTCCTGTTCCACCGACTTCACCCCCACGAAGCGCATCGACGGCCGCGTCGACGCCTCCGCAATCGCGTCCGCATCCGCCACGTCGTTCTTGTTCGACTTCACGTACGGCTTGACGAACTGCGGGCTCATCAGCAGCGCCTCATGCCCGTGCCACAGCGCCTGCCGCGCCCAGTGGTGCGCGCCGCCGCAACTCTCCATCGCCACCACGCAGCCGCGCGGTAGCCGCCTCAGATACGACTGCAGCCCAGCACGCCGCAGCCGCTTGCGTTCCACCACCGCCCCGGCGGCATCCACCGCCGTCACGTGAAACACCTGCTTCCCCAAATCGATCCCGACTCGTGTTACGTTTTCCATTGGTCCGCTCCGTTGTCAGTTGAAGACCCCGTCATTCTGGCCTTCGAGGCCTGCCGAATGAAGCGGGGCGGACCATTCCATTAAGGGTCGCCCCTCGCATGGAACAAAAACCGAACTCCTCGCATGGAACAAAAACCGAACTCCTTTTAATTCAACGGGTTGGCAGAACGCCATTTAACATAACTCAAGGTGCCCAGGCGGCGGCCGCCGCCCTTGTTTCCTGCACGTCAGTGCCCCGGCGCGCCGGGGGGGAAACTTACATGGAACATCACGTAAGCCATTGATTTAACTGGGCCACGAAAAGCGCCTCTACGAGCCGCTGGCGCGCGTCGCCCCACCCATGTCACCCATGTTCCTTGCATGTCTGCGCGGTGGACCCTCCGTGGAAAGCTACAATGTCCCGTCCTGAATTCATGCACGATGCCGGCGCGGCCGTTGTAGGGGACGGGCTTGTCCCGTCCCGTCACCAGGGTCGCCCCCTGGACACCACCGCGCCCCCACCTTGACGGTGCCTTCAGCCCATATGCACCAAAACAGGGCGTGGCGCGCCCTGTTCTGACGCATCCACGCGGCGCCACTCGACGCCAACTCCGCCACATCACCCGTCCCCTGTCACCGAATAGCCACAATCGGCTCCCTCGGCAGCTGGCACGGTATGTGCAGTATCCAAGTCGCTTGGGAGACCGGCGCCATGTCGCGGCGGGGAAGTTCGGACCGCGGCAACGCCGGGGTCACGTCGACCACAAGCAGTCGACTTCAGAAAACGGGATAGAGAGGTTCAGCACGCAATGCGTAAAACAGCACTGGCATTTATTGCAGCTTGCCTGGGGCTCGGGGCGACCGCCGCCGAGATATCAGGCAACGTCACGATCGCCACGGACTATTCGTTCCGCGGCTGGTCCCAGACGACGCGCGATCCGGCGATTCAGGGTGGCTTCGATGTCGCCGCGGAATCCGGCTTCTACGTCGGAACGTGGATGTCCAACGTCAACTTCGGAGACGACACCAGCACCGAGATGGATCTCTACCTCGGCTATGGCGGCGAATTCGGAGACAGCGGCGTCTCTTACGACGTGAGCTACATCCGCTTCGAGTACATCAGCGAGGGCGACGCGCTCGACTACAACGAGCTGGCGGCGTCCATCGGCGTCAACAGCTTCACGTTCGGCATCAACTACTCCGAGGCTTATCTGGGCGATGGCGGCCCCACCTTCTACTACCCCTACGCCGGCTACAGCTGGGCCGTCACCGAAAACGCGGCGCTCGACTTCCATGTCGGCTTCAGCAACGCGGACGAGATTGGCGGCGAAGACGACAGCTACATCGACTACGGCTTGACCCTGACGTTCCCGGTGGCCGGAGCGGACGTCAGCGTGGGAATCGTCGGCACGGATCTCGACGAAGCGGTCTGCGACGCGGACTGCGAGGCCCGGGTCGTCCTGTCACTCTCGAAGAGCCTGTAGCGCGAGCAACGCAGACGATGCGCCGCCGGCCGGAGACACGTCAGGCCCGTCCCTCGCCATAGCGCCGGGGCGCACCCAGAACCAAGGAGAACCCAGCAATGCAACTCATCACCGCAATCATCAAGCCGTTCAAGCTCGACGACGTGCGCGAAGCGCTCTCGGACGTCGGCGTGGCCGGCATGACGGTGACCGAAGTCAAGGGCTTCGGACGCCAGAAAGGACACACCGAACTGTACCGCGGCGCCGAATACGTCGTGGATTTCCTTCCCAAGGTGAAGATCGAGGTCGCCGTCGGCGACGACATGCTCGATCAGTGCCTGGAGGCCATCGGCAAGTCGGCCAACACGGGCAAGGTGGGCGACGGCAAGGTCTTCGTCACGCCGCTCGGGGAAGTCGTTCGCATCAGAACAGGTGAAACCGGGTCGGACGCCCTCTAGGCGCCGGACCCGGAACACTCTAAGGAGAGTCACGTGGAAGACCTGATTCAAACCAACTACGCCATCGACACCTTTTACTTCCTGGTAATGGGTGTCCTCGTGATGTTCATGGCCTGCGGCTTCTCGATGCTCGAGTCGGGCATGGTGCGCGCCAAGAACACCGCGGAGATCCTGACCAAGAACGTCGCGCTCTACGCGATCGCCAGCATCATGTACCTGCTCGTCGGCTACCACATCATGTACGTCGGCGGCACCGAGGCGGGAGGCATCTTGCCGAGCTTCGGGTTCCTGCTGCAGGACGAGAACACCGCCGAAGCAGTGATCGGCAGCGGCGGCGAGACGTACTACTCCAACCGCTCCGACTACTTCTTCCAGGTCGTGTTCGTCGCGACCGCCATGTCCATCGTCTCGGGCGCGGTGGCCGAACGCATGAAGCTGTGGGCCTTTCTCGGCTTCGCCGTCGTGATGACCGCCGTCATCTACCCGGTGCAGGGCATGTGGACGTGGGGCGGCGGCTGGCTCTCGGAGGTCGGTTACTCGGACTTCGCCGGTTCCGGCATCGTGCACATGTGCGGGGGGGCCGCTGCCCTGGCTGGGGTGCTCCTCCTTGGACCCCGCGCCGGCAAGTACGGCGCCGGCGGACGCGTCAACGCCATTCCCGGCTGCAACATGCCACTGGCGACCCTCGGCATGTTCGTGCTCTGGTTCGGCTGGTTCGGCTTCAACGGCGGTTCGCAACTGAGCCTCTCGAACGTCGACGATGCCAATGCGGTCGCGCAGGTGTTCGTCAACACCAACATCGCCGCATCCGGCGGTCTGGTCGCGGCACTCGTGCTGGCACGTCTCTGGTTCGGCAAGGCGGACCTCACCATGGCCCTGAACGGCGCCCTGGCGGGACTCGTCGCCATCACCGCGGATCCCCTCTCCGGCACGGCCTTCTGGTCGATGATCGTCGGCGTCATCGGCGGCCTGATCGTGGTCTCCTCGATCGTGCTGCTCGACAAGCTGAAGATCGACGATCCGGTCGGCGCGATCAGCGTGCACGGCACCTGCGGCATCTGGGGCGTCATCGCCGTGGTGTTCAGCAACGACGACGCCACCATCGGCGGACAGTTGCTCGGCATCGTCGGCATCTTCGGATGGGTGTTCATCGCGAGCCTCATCGTCTGGGCGATTCTCAAGTACGCCATGGGGATCCGCATCTCCGCAGAAGACGAAGAGATAGGCGCGGACTTCTCCGAGACGGGCATCGAAGCCTACCCGGAGTTCTCTCAGCGTTAGCGATCCTGTTCATTCTTCCAAAGGGGCGCCTCGGCGCCCCTTTTTTTCGTGCCCGACACCTCGACAGCGGCGGTCCGGTAACATGGGCCCATGACCGTTGCACCGCACGCCATGCCGCTCGAAGCACTCCACTTCGACAACCGCTTCGCCGCCGAGCTGCCGGGCGATCCCGAGGGCGAGAACTTCCGCCGGCAGGTTTCGGGCGCCTGTTACTCCCGCGTCCTGCCGCAACCCGTGTCCAGGCCGGAACTTATCGCCTGGTCGCCCGAGACGGCGGCCCTGCTCGACCTGCCGGCCAGCCCTCCCGATGCCGGGCACTACGCCGATGTCTTCGCCGGCAACCGCGTACTCGCCGGCATGGACCCCATCGCCACCTGCTACGGAGGCCACCAGTTCGGCAACTGGGCCGGACAACTCGGCGATGGCCGCGCCATCAACCTCGGCGAAACCGTGAACCGCCGGGGTGAGCGCTGGACCCTGCAGCTGAAGGGCGCAGGCCCCACTCCCTACTCGCGCACGGCAGACGGACTGGCCGTGCTGCGCTCGTCGTTGCGCGAATTCCTGTGCAGCGAGGCCATGTTCCACCTCGGCGTGCCGACCACGCGCGCGCTGTCGCTCGTGCTCACCGGCGAGGAAGTGATGCGCGACATGCTCTACGACGGCCACCCGGCGGCCGAACCGGGCGCGGTGGTGTGTCGCGTGGCGCCGTCGTTCACGCGCTTCGGGCACTTCGAGATCCTCGCCGCGCGCCGGGACACGGAGCTGCTGCGCCGCCTGCTCGACTTCACCATCGCGACCGACTTCCCGGAACTGCCGGGCGGCGGTGCACCGGCCGAGCGCTACGTCCGCTGGTTCGCCGAGGTCACGGCACGCACCGTGACGATGATCGTGCACTGGATGCGCGTCGGTTTCGTGCACGGCGTCATGAACACGGACAACATGTCCGTGCTCGGCCTGACGATCGACTACGGGCCGTACGGCTGGCTGGAGGGATACGACCCCGACTGGACGCCCAACACCACCGATGCGGCGACGCGGCGATACCGGTACGGCCAGCAGCCGGCCGTCGCGCAGTGGAACCTGCTGCAACTCGCCAACGCCATCCTCCCCGCTGTCGGCGCCGCCGAACCGCTCACGGACGTGCTGGCTGACTTCGCCCGGCAGTACACCGAGCAGTCGGAGACCATGACGGCGGCCAAGCTCGGCCTCACCCGGTGCGAGCGCGAGCGCGACGAGCCGCTGTTTGCCGAGCTGTTTGCGTTGTTCGGCACGGCCGAAACGGACATGACGGTGTTCTTCCGCAACCTCGCCGAGGTAGACCTCGACCGCCCGAGCGTCGAGCCGCTGATGGACGCCTGGTACGCGCCCGACGCGGTCACGCCCGACTTGCGGGCGCGTTGCGAGGACTGGCTCGCGGCCTACGCCGAGCGCGTTCGCCACGACGGCAGCCCCACCGCCGTTCGCATCGCCCGCATGAACGCCGTCAACCCGCGCTTCGTGCTGCGCAATTACCTCGCCCAGCAGGCCATCGACCAGGCCACCGGGGGCGACCATGCGATGATCCACGAGTTGATGGACGTGCTGCGCCACCCCTACGACGAGCAACCCGGCAAGCAGGCCTGCGCCGGAAAACGGCCCGAGTGGGCGCGCAACCGCGTAGGCTGCTCGATGCTCTCCTGCAGTTCCTGAGCCGATGCGCTACATCAGCACCCGCGGCGCAACCCCGCCCCTGTCCTTTCAGGATGCTGTCCTGACCGGCCTCGCGCCGGACGGCGGCCTGCTTCTGCCCGAAACCCTGCCCTCCCTCGCAGACCGTCTGCGGGACTGGCGCGGCCTCCCGTTCACCGATCTCGCCATCGAGGTGTTCGCACGTTTCGCCGATGACATTCCCCGGGACAACCTCGAAGAGATCGTCACGGACGCCTTTGCCACCTTCCGGCACCCGGAGGTCGTACCCCTCGTCGATCTCGGAGACTTCCACGTTCTCGAGCTCTTCCACGGTCCGACGCTGGCGTTCAAGGACGTGGCACTGCAGGTGCTCGGGCGGCTCTTCGAGTACATCGTGACGCGCCGCCGGACGCGGCTCAACGTCCTGTGCGCCACCAGCGGCGACACCGGCAGCGCCGCGATCGCCGGGGTTCGGGGCCGCGCCAACATGGGCGTGTTCGTGCTGTACCCGGACGGCCGCACCAGCGCGCTGCAGGAACTGCAGATGACGACCGTCCCGGACGACAACGTCCACTGCATCGCCATCGACGGCACCTTCGACGACTGCCAACGCATCGTGAAGGCGATGTTCAACGACCTGGATTTCAAGGCGAGGCACGGGCTCGGCGCCGCCAACTCCGTCAACTGGGCACGCGTCCTCGCCCAGGCGGTGTACTACCTGCACGCGGCATCGCGTTTCGAGGAGCCCGTCTCGTTCAGCGTACCGACCGGGAACTTCGGCAACATCCTGGCCGGCTACCTCGCGCGCGCCATGGGTGCACCGATCGACAAGCTGGTGCTCGGCACCAACGACAACGACATCCTGGCGCGTTTCTTCCAGACCGGCGTCTACAGCCTCGGCGAGACACGCCAGACCATCAGCCCGTCGATGGACATCCAGGTGGCCAGCAACTTCGAGCGGTTCGTGTACTACCGGCTCGGCTGCGATCACCAAGCGCTGAAGGCGTTCATGTCCGCCTTCGCAGCAGAGGGCATCGCCCGCATCGACGGAGGCATCCCCACGGACGAGGGCATCCTCGCGACGGCGGTCGACGAACCGGCTACGGTGGCAGCCATGGCCGACCTCTACGCCCGCCACCGGTACGTGGCGGACCCGCATACGTGCGTCGGCATCGCGGCAGCGCAGCGCTTCCCGAAGTACCGTCCGATGATCTGTCTTGCGGCGGCTCACCCGGCGAAGTTCCCCGAGGCGGTCAACGAGGCGGTGGGCGCGGATGTCGCCCGTCATCCGATGCTCGAGGGCCTGTCCGACCGACCGCAAAGGAAGACGTGCCTGGCGGCCGACATCGATGCGGTGAAGGCGTTCATCGCGCCGCGCGCGGGGGAGGCCTGACGCCCGGGGCGGGTGCTCAACCGCGTCACCCGCGGTGACTAACGGTCGGACGGCTTCCCGCCAAGCCCCGCGATGACTCCCGGCAGTTCGTCCAACCGCGTCACCGCCGCGCTGGCCCCCACTTCGAAGCCATCCGCCCCGCCGCCAAAGTTCACCCAGATCGTGTGCATCCCCACGCCGCGCGCACCTTCGATGTCGTCCACCGGCTGGTCCCCCACATGTACGGTCGCCGAGGCAGAGACGCCGGCGTGCCGCAACGCCGCCTCGAACATCGCGGGGTCCGGCTTGCTCGCACCGACGTCGCCCGCGGTGAAACCGAAGGCGAAATACCGGTCGAGCCCGAGCCGCGCGAAGTCCGCGTTGCCGTTCGTCAGCGCTCCGAGGGTGTAGCGACCCGCGAGGAGATCCAGGGTCTCCAGCGCGCCCTCGTAGTAGGAGATCTCGTGGCGCAGACGCAGGAACTCTTCGAAGGCGCCCGCGGCGTGGCTACGCGCCTCCTCGTCGGAACACCCGCACGTACGGGCCGCCCGGCGCAGCACGGCGAGCCGCAACTGCGAGACGTCATGCGCGATCTCCGGCTGCAACTCCACGACCTCGGCCCGCAACGCCCACAGGGACGCGCCGTCGAAACGCTCGCCAAACTCCGGCAGGCGCCGCGTCATCCACTCGCGGCTCGCGATCTCCGCCCGACGGATCACGTTGTCCGTCTCCCAGAGCGTGTTGTCGAGATCGAACGTGACGAGTTCGATCATGTGTCCCGGGCCTTGGCCCGCGGGTGTGCGGCGTCGTAGACCTTTGCCAGGTGCTGGAAGTCGAGGTGTGTATAGATTTGCGTGGTCGAGATGTCCGCGTGACCGAGCAACTCCTGCACGGCGCGCAGGTCGCCGCTCGACTCGAGGAGGTGGCTGGCGAAGCTGTGTCGCAGCATGTGCGGATGCAGAACATCGGTGCCGAGGCGCGCCGCCGAGAGCTTCTTCAACCGTACCTGCACCGTGCGTGGGCTGATACGGTTGGCGCGCCGCCCCGTGAAGAGCGGCGCCGCGGCCGGAATCCCCGGGCGGGTGGCGAGCCACGCTTCGATGGCCTGCACGGCAGGCTCTCCGAGGGGCACGATCCGCGTCTTGTTGCCCTTGCCGGTGACGGTGAGGAAGCCGTTGGCGAGATCGATGTCGCGCAGATCGATCCCGACGAGCTCCGCCAGGCGCACCCCGCAGCCGTAGAGCACCTCCAGCATCGCGCAGTCGCGCAACTCCGTCCTCGAAGCCGCCTTCGCATCGAAGAGCTTCGCGGCCTGATCGATGTCGAGGGCCTTCGGCAGCGGCCTGCCGCGCTTCGGCGCGACCACCCCGGCGGCCGGGTTCGCAGCAAACATTTCCCGGCGCACGAGGAAGGCGAAGAATGCGCGCAGGCTCGACAGGGCGCGCGCGATGGTGCGCGGCGCGCGACCGCGGGCATGGAGGTGCGCGAGATGCTCGCGTACGTGATGCGGCTTGCAGTCCGACCAGCCCTCGCAATCCACCCTGGCCCGGAATGCACAAAGATCGCGTCGATAGGCTTCGAGGGTATGCGTCGAATAGCGTCTCTCGTGGGTGAGATAGTCGAGGTAGCGATCGAGCAGCGGGTCCGCTTGAGCGGGCGGCTGCGAATCGTCCCCGCTGCCGCTTGCGGGAGCCGATCTTGTCTGCCTGGCCCTGGAGCCCGGTTCGCCCGTCCGCAGGTCCCGCATGCCGGTCACAGGGTGATCGCCAACGGATGGCCGGCCATGCGGCGGTCGGCGGTCAGCAGCTTGAGTTCCTCCTCCTGCGCCTGCACGAGCAGCAACTCGTCGAACGGATCCTGGTGATCGATGGGGGTCGCGAGTTCGCGCGCCGCATGACTCACGGACATCGGCAGAAACGTCACGTCCTGCCCTTCCAGCAAGGCGATGACGTCGTTGGGATCGAACGCGCTCTTGCGCTCGCCGGCCGCATGCCGCGCCCGCAACTTCAGCCGCATCTCCCAGATCGAGACGGCGCTGACGTAGAGGCGCGCGTTCTCCCGCGCAAAGAAGCGGCGCTCCGCAGCGGAGAACGTGCCCGGGGCTTCCATCAAATGGTAGAGATACGAGGTATCGAGCAGGACCCGCACACTACTCGTCGTCCAGTCCCAGGACGCGACGACTGAAGTCGGGCTCGTCGAACTCCGCGGGCCACGGGTCACGATCGCCGTCGATACCGAGCATCCGTCGCATCGCCTCCAACCTGGCGAAGTCGATGCCGCCACGACGATGGCAACGCACCAGTTCGACCACCGGCTCGCCGTACTTGGTGATCACCACGCGCTCACCGCTTTCCGCCGCCGCCACGATCTCGGACAGACGCGCCTTGGCGTCACGCAGTGCCAGTTCCATCGAGTCGCCCCAGGGTCGAGAGACGCACGCTCGGCACTATGCATCACCCGGCGCGCCCATTCAAGACTACACCGTGACCACACGTGGTGACGCATCGGGCCGGCGCGACTTCGCCCACGCGATCAGGCCCGGATCTGGCCCTCGTAGATCTGCGCCGCGGGCCCCGTCATGGTGACGCTCTCGCCCTCCCCGGGCCAATGGAGTTGCACTTCGCCGCCCCGCAGCGAAACGGTCACGCGGGACTCGAGCTGTGCCGTCAATCTGCCCACGACCATGGCCGCGCAGGCGCCGCTGCCGCAGGCGCGAGTCTCCCCGGCGCCGCGTTCGAAGACCCGAAGCCGCGCGAAGTCCGGCTCGACGATCTGCAGGAACCCCACGTTTACGCCTTCCGGGAAGGCTTCCGAGGCCTGTACCTGCACCCCGAGCCGCTTGACCGGCGCGTTGACGATGTCATCGACCTCGATGACCGCGTGCGGATTGCCGATCGATACCGGCGCGACCACAACCTCCCCGTCCGCCACCGGAAGCCGGTAACGCACGCCATCCGCCAACGCTTCCGCCAGCTCCGGACGAAACGGAACGTCCCCCGGTCCCACCCCGGGTGTGCCCATGTCAACCTCCACACGATCGTCCTCGAGCATCCGCGTGCGCACCAACCCGCTCGACGTCTCGAGGGTCAGGCCCTGCTTCACCGACAGGCCGTGGTCGCGGACGAACTTCGCGAAACACCGGGCGCCGTTGCCGCACTGTTCGGCTTGTGTCCCGTCCCGGTTGAAGATCCGGTAGCGGAAGTCCGCCGTCGGGTCGGACGGGGGCAGCACCGCGAGCAACTGGTCGAAGCCGACGCCTGTGCGCCGGTCGCTCCAGCGTTTGATGCGGTCCGCCGTCAACTCCACGTTCTGCGTGACGAGATCGAGCACCATGAAGTCGTTGCCGATGCCGTGCATCTTTGCGAAACGCAACTTCATGGCGCTGTTTCTGTTTCTGTCGTCAGAGTCTCGAGTGCCAACTGATCGCCCACGGTCTCGCGGCGCCGGACCACGCGGAAGTCGCCACCGGAAACCAGCACCTCCGCCGCGCGGCCGCGCCCGTTGTAGTTGGAGCTCAACACCATGCCGTAGGCGCCCGCACCGCACACCGCGAGCACCGATCCCTCCTCGATGGCGAGCTGTCGGTCCAGGGCCAGGAAGTCGCCCGTTTCGCAGACCGGACCGACGACATCCCACCGTCGCGGCGCCGCGTTCCCCGCGACGACGGCCTCTACGTGGTGGTGTGCTTCGTAGAGCGCGGGGCGAATGAGGTCGTTCATCGCCGCATCCACCACGGCGAAATTCCTGGTCCCCGCCCCGGTGTCGGGCTTCAGATACTCCACCCGCGTGAGCAGCACGCCCGCATCGGCGACGAGATAGCGTCCGGGTTCGACGAGCAGCTCCATGCCGCGCGCGAACACGCTCGCCGCGACTTCCCGCCCATACGCCTCGACGTCGAACGCCGCTTCGTCGGCGTAGCGCACGCCGAAACCGCCGCCGAGGTCCATGTGCGCGACCTCGATGCCTTCCGCAGCCAGGCTGTCGACGATGCGGAACAGCCGGTCCCGCGCCGCCGCATAGGGCTCTAGCGCCACGATCTGCGATCCGATGTGACAGTCGATGCCGCGTACTTCCAGCACCTCCGAGGCCGCGGCGTGGCGGTACAGATCCATCGCCACGTCCTCCGGCACGCCGAACTTGTTTTCCTTGCGCCCCGTCGAGATGTACCGGTGCGTCTGCGCGTCGACGTCGGGATTGACCCGTATGGAGACAGGAGCCACGCGGGACAGGAGCCGCGCGCGCGCCTCGAGCCGCGCCAGTTCCGGAGCGCTCTCCACGTTGAAGCAGCCGATCCCGACCTTGAGGGCGAAATCGATCTCCGCGACGGATTTGCCGACGCCGGAGAACACGACATCCCCGGGCTCCCCGCCGGCGCGCAGTACCCGCTCGAGTTCACCGCCGGATACGATATCGAACCCGGCGCCGAGTTCCTTCATCAGCGCCAGGATCGCCAGGTTGCCGTTGGCCTTGACCGCATAGCAGATGCGCGCCAGCCCCGGCTGCAAGGCTTCGGACACACGCCGAAAACGGTCCTCGATCGCAGCCCTCGAATAGACGTAGGCCGGCGTGCCGACCGCATCCGCGATGGCGGTCAGGGGGACATCTTCGATCCCGAGGACATTGTCGATGCGACCAAACATGCTGTGCCTGTCGTAGGGTCCGGGAGGTAGAGTGGCCCCTTGTGCCCGCACGTCGCCGCCATCGCGCACCACGCCGCCACAACCACCCAACGCATACGTAACACTCCGTCCCGGATCGCGTAAGCCGCGCAGTATAGCGTCCCGTCGGCCGTCCGGGCCGGCCCCGCGGGCGGCGATCAGATGCGGCGGCGCGCGGCCGCGGCGGCCGCGCGTACGCGCTCCGGCGCGGTCCCGCCAGGGTGATCCCGCGCGGCCAGCGATCCCTCGAGCGATAGCACGCCGTATACGTCCTCCCCGATCGAACCGTGGAAGCCGCGCAGATCCGCGAGGGGCACTTCCGACAGGGCGATGCGGCGTTCCTGCGCATGGCGGACCACACGTCCTACCGTGTCGTAGGCGTCCCGAAACGGGAGGCCCCGCTTCACCAGGTAGTCCGCAAGATCCGTCGCCGTGGCGTAGCCGAGCTCCGCGGCTCGCCGCATCGCAACTGTGTCCGGACGCATCGCGGCGACGATGTCGCGCATGGCCGCAAGGCACGCCCGCAGGGTGTCCGCGGTGTCGAAAACCGGTTCCTTGTCCTCCTGGTTGTCGCGGTTGTACGCGAGCGGCTGACCCTTCATCAGCAGCAGGAGCCCCATCAGGTGCCCGACGACCCGGCCGGCCTTCCCACGGACCAGTTCCGGCACATCCGGGTTCTTCTTCTGCGGCATGATGCTCGATCCGGTGCAGAACGCATCCGGCAGCTCGATGAAACCGAACTGCTGCGACGTCCAGAGCACCAGTTCCTCGCACCAGCGCGACAGGTGTACCGCGCAAAGAGACGCGGCCGCACAGAACTCGATCGCAAAGTCGCGGTCGCTGACCGCATCGAGGGAATTCGCGGCGATGCCCTCGAAGCCGAGCGCCGCCGCCGTGACCGACCGGTCGATCGGAAACGTGGTCCCCGCGAGCGCCGCGGCCCCGAGGGGCGAGACGTTGAGCCGGGTCCGGCAGTCGGAGAACCGCGCGCGGTCGCGGTGGGCCATCTCGAACCACGCGAGCAGGTGGTGGCCGAACGTCACCGGCTGCGCCGTTTGCAGGTGGGTAAAGCCAGGCATCGGGTCGGCCGCATGGCGTTCCGCGAGGTCCACGAGACCGGCCATGAGTTCGTCGAGCAGGCCGGCGATGGCGTCCACCTCGTCGCGCAGATAGAGGCGCAGGTCGGTCGCGACCTGGTCGTTGCGCGAGCGGCCGGTGTGGAGCTTCTTGCCGGCCTCTCCGATGCGCTCGGTGAGCCGTGCCTCGATGTTCATATGGACGTCTTCGAGGGCATCCGACCACTCGAAGTCGCCCGCCTCGATTTCCTCGCCAAGCGCTTCGAGACCCGCCACGATGGCCGCGCGCTCGTCCTCCGTGAGTACCCCCGCACCGGCCAGCATCTCGGCATGGGCGATCGACCCCCGCAGGTCGTACCGGTACAGGCGGCGGTCGAAGGCGACGGACGCCGTGAACTGCTCCACGCCGGCATCCGTGCGCTCGTCGAACCGGCCGCGCAGCAGCTTGTCTTTCTCGGCCATGGGCAGCTTCGCTCAAGTCCCCTGGGATGCGCTCCGTCATATACTGGCACTTTCGGCATCGATGCTCCAAGCGTCCGCGGGGACATCCCGCACCGTCCCATGGCACGACCCTCTCCCGACCGCGGAACATCTGCCGGTCCCGCCGCCGCGGGCACGCCCCTGCACGTGCGCATCGCAACCCGTGCGAGTCCGCTCGCGCTGTGGCAGGCGGAGCGCGCCAGGTCCCTGATCGAGCGGGCCGGCGACACCACCGCGGAGCTCGTTCCCATGACCACCGAAGGGGACCGCAAGCGCCAGACGCCCCTGGCCGAGTCCGGTGGCAAGGGGCTGTTCGTGAAGGAGCTCGAAGCCGCGCTGTCCGAGGGACGGGCGGACATCGCCATCCACAGCATGAAGGACGTGCCGTCGCAACTGCCCCCGGGATTCGCCATCACCACCCTCGGCGCGCGCGCCGACCCCCGGGATGCGCTCGTGGCGGGCAAACTGACCTTCGACACGCTGCCGGACGGGGCACGGGTGGGTTCCTCGAGCCCGCGCCGGTGCGCGCAAATCCTGTTCGCGCGACCGGATCTCGTGACCGTTCCCGTCCGCGGCAACGTCGGTACGCGCCTCGCGAAGCTCGCGGACGGCGACATCGACGCTCTCATCCTCGCCTGCGCCGGCCTCGACCGGCTTGGGCAAGCCGAGCACATCAGCCAACGTCTCGACATCGAACTCTGCGTTCCGGCGCCCGGCCAGGGCGCGCTCGCCGCCGAGTACCCGGAGAGTCAGCGGCATCTCGCCGGGCTCCTTGCCGCATGCGTCGACCCGGAGACGCAGTCCACGGTGACCGCCGAGCGCGCGCTCACCACGGCCCTCGGCGCGGATTGCACGATGCCCCTCGGCGCGTACGCGACCCTCCACCAGGGTATCGTCACGCTACGCACCGTGTTGCTCGCACCGGATGGCGAACAGGCATTCCGCGTCACCGAGACCGGTACCGACCCGCTGGAGCTCGGCGAACGGGTAGCGGACGCGCTCCTGCGGCTCGGCGCCATGGCGTCTCTTCGTTAGTGCCCCGGGACCTGGTAGAGGATGACCGCCCGGGACACTTCTTCGATCAGCGCTTCTACTCCGGTGCGTTGCTGAGCGAAGAGCACTGCTGGCGGTGATGGTCTACGTGGATCTCAATCCGGTGCGCGCAGGCGAGGTGCGCGAGCTGATCGAGTGCCACGGCACTTCCACTGGCGAGCTGCAGAGCGCGGTCAGGGACACCCACTCCGCAGGGGGAACCGTCGCGGTGTCGGCCCGTAGCGCCCCATAGCCGATCCGGCACTCGCTCGCGAACTCGCTACGCGCCAGCGCGCCTCCGGCCCAGCCACGCCGTCCTTGCATGGAAGTTGCACCGGCGGTCACTTCGTTCCCTTGGCGCGACTTTCATGCAAGGTGTCTCGGTGAAGCCTCTCGCCGAGCCCACGGTGGGTGTCCCCTGCAGAGCCATACGCTCCGTTGGGGGGGAGCCTCTTGGCTCGCTAACATTCCTCATGGTTGTGGCATGACCCGTTTCAAGAAGTCGTCGAAGAGCGGCACAGTGAACGCCGTGTCGCCATGGGCGGGGCTGTAGATCATTCCCTTGGCGATGAGCGAGTTGCGCGTGGGAGCGACCGAAGTGACCTTCCGATCCAGGACTTGGGCGATATCGCCAGATCGGTGGGGCCCGGGCCCGAGTTCGGCCATAGCACGCATGTAGCGTTTTTGGCTCGGCGTCAGCCGATCAAAGCGGACGCGGAAGAAGCTCGCGTCCAGCTCGGCAAGCGCCTGATCTGTCGCGCGTTGCGCGTCGTGGAGTTCAATCGGGGAAGCATCGGCAACGTCCCAGCTGTGTTTCCCCCATTCCTGGAGGAAATAGGGATAGCCATTCGTCTGGAGAAGAATCTCGGAGATTGCGTCGGCGTGGAAGGCGACACCCTCCTTGGATGCAGGCACGATCAGGGCATCGCGGGCGTCGTCGTTGTCGAGTCGATCGACGGATGCAAATTCGAAGAGTCGCTCTGCGTAGGACTTGGCGTCGCCAGTCCGCCCGACCAGCTGGGGCAGTCCCGCCGCTACCATCGTGATCGGCAACTGCTCCTGGCTAACGCTATGGAGCGCAGCAATCAGTGCGGCGAGTTGCTCTTCCGGCACGTACTGCAATTCATCGATGAAAAGCACGATGGCCGTGGCGCGCTCGGCAGCGGCTTTCCCGAGGGTCAAAAGGAGATCCGTGAGGTCCGTGTCGAGGTCGCTGCTGTCAGCCAACCCCGTTTCGGGACCGACATCAATGCTGAATTCAATGTCCTGGTATTTGACCTTTAGGGCCTTTGCGAACCCCGCCAGCGCCCTCATGCCCCTCAACAAACTGTCTTTGAGCACTTCGCCACGGCTCAACCGCAGGAGCGTTGCCCGCAGCGCCGGAATCAGCAAGGCTGGTAGGGACCGCTCCTCAGGAGCCTCCACCTTGACGCTAGCGATGCCGCGCACCTCGGCGTCCAAGCGGATGCGGTTGAGCAGGACAGTCTTGCCGACCCCGCGCAACCCATAGAGAATGAAGCTCCGAGCCGATCTCCCGGCACGAATGCGATCCAACGCCACAGCGGCACGTTCGATCAACTCGTCGCGCCCTGCAAGTTCAGGCGGGGGCGTGCCAGCGCCAGGCGAGTAGGGATTCTGCCTGGGATTCACTTCAAGGTACCTTACCCAAGTTTTTCAAACTGAGATAATATGCCCTAAGATAGATAAGAATCACAACTGTTGACCTTCGACCGTTGACCTTCGACAGGAGCGTCACCAGGCGCACCTCCCCTAGCCCGCATTTCTCACCAGGCCGCTTGTCGCGTCAAAAAGCTCTTGGGTTTCACGAAGTTGACCGCGATGTCGACGATCGTGCCGATTGCGGACTGCGCTGGCCGCGCCCTCGCGGGTCGATCATCACGGCCCCTGGTGAGAAATGCGGGCTAGCGGTATGGCCTCGACCGCGCAATCCAACGCCTCTGAGAGGGGACAACCACGCGCCGCATTAGAATGCGACTCAACTGGCAATTCGAATTCTGCTCAAGGAATCTAGTGCGCG
Source organism: Candidatus Azotimanducaceae bacterium (assembly GCA_965248075.1). GTDB lineage: Bacteria > Pseudomonadota > Gammaproteobacteria > Pseudomonadales > Azotimanducaceae > VXNE01. The sequence continues at coordinate 1,758,798 of CBDFIL010000003.1, forward strand.
TCTGGATCACCCGCACCGAACCCGGTGCCACCCGCCTCGGGGCCGCCCTCGAGGCAGCCGGGCACACCGCGTGGGTGCGTCCCGTGCTACGTATCGAGGCGTTGCGGAGCTCTCCGCCGCCGGGGCCGTTCGACCTGACGATCTTCCTCTCGGAGCATGCCGTGCATGCCGCCTGCGCGAATGGATGGCGGGAGACGCCCGCCCTCGCCATCGGTCCCGGCACCCGGGCGGCGCTCCGGACACTCGGCGTGCCGGCCGCGACGCCGCAAGTCGCGACCTCGGAGGGCATCGTCGACTTCCTGGCATCCGCTCCGCCGTCCCGAGCCCTGCTTGCAGCGGGCGAGGGCGGACGCGATGTGCTCGGTCCCCTCCTGAAGGAGCGCGGCGTCGCGGTCGTGCAATGGGCGCTGTACCGCCGCGTGGCCCTATCCGGGCCGTTGCCGGACTCGCAACAGGTCGACACGATCGTTGCCGCCAGCGAGGCCGGATTGCGGGTAGCCGCGGACATGTGGTTTGCTACGGGGCGCAACGCCGCGATCCCCGTGATCGCTCCTTCCGCCCGTGTTGCCGAAGCTGCCGGCGCCGTCGGCTTCACGCGGGTTCTCGTCAGCCCGGGCGCCGGTGCGCAAGCGACGGTAGCGACGCTGGAACGGGTCGCCACCGGGAGATGACGCCTTGAGCGAACAGGACCGCCCGCCACCCGAGGAACCGCCAGTGGCAGAGCAGCAACCGCGGCCGAAATCCCGAGCCGTGGCCACCACGCTGCTGGCGCTCCTCTCCCTCGCCGCCCTCGCCCTGGCCGGGTACGTCTTCTGGCGCGTGGAGTGGGCCAACCCCGTCGCCGCGGTCGAGGCCCGCTGGACGGACCGTTTCGCGACGTTACGCGCCGGTCTCGACGCAGACAGGACCGACTCGGAAGCGGGCCTGGCGGCGCGGATCACCGAGCTCCACCAGGCAATCGAGCAACAGCGCGATGCGCTCGATGCCGCACGCACGGCGCTCGTCGAGGCGATCGCGGAAGGACGCCGCGCCGCACCCCCCGACGCGCGGGACTGGAAGGTCGCCGAAGTGGAGTACCTGCTCCGGGTCGCCAACAATCGTCTGCTCATGGAGCGCGATGCCGTGACGGCCGAACGTCTGCTCGGCGCCGCAGACAGCATCCTCGAAGAGCTCGACGACTACGCCTTCTTCGAAGTGCGAGCCTTGCTGGCGGAGGAGCGTCTTGCGCTGCGGGATACGAGCACGAGCAACGCGCAGACCCTGTTCCTGCGCCTGGAAGCCCTCAAGGACGGCCTCGGCGGGCTGCCAGGCCGGGTACCCGAGTACTTCGGCGCCCAGCAGGCAGACACCCCGGCCTCATCGGATCAGGATCCCCCGTCTCAATCCGCCTGGCAGGCCCTGCTCGACAGACTGTCGAGCCTCTACGAGTTCCGGACCCGCGATGGCATCGCGCCGCGTCCGTTGCTGCGTGCCGACGAAGGCGCCTGGCTTGAGTTCAACGTGCGACTCGCCCTGGAGCGCGCACAACTCGCCGCGTTGCGCCACGACCAGTTCCTCTACGGCGAGAGCCTGCAATCCGCGCGGGCGTTGATCGATGAACACCTCGACCCCGAGGGCGCCGCCGTGCAAGGCCTGCGGCAGGAAGTCGACGCGTTGCTGCAGTTCAACGTGGAAGCCCCGTTGCCCGACATCTCGAAGTCGCTGGCCCGCCTGCGCGCGTTGGCGCCGGCCGCTCTGACGCCGGCTCCGGAAGGCGATCCATGACCGTTCGGAGCCTGCTGCTCCTGCTGGGGGCCGTCATCGGCGGCACGCTGTTCGGCCTGCTGGCCCTGAAGGATCCGGGCTACGTCCTCGTTTCCTATGGCAACCGGACGTTTGAGACCAGCGTCTGGTTCGCCCTCTTCTGCGTCCTCATCCTGATGGGCGCCGTGGCACTCGCGTGGGCACTCCTGCGCCGCGCCTTGCGGAGCCGCTCCCAGGTGTCGGCCTGGGCGCGCGAGCGGCGGCGGCGCAACGCGCACACGCAGACCCGGGAGGGCGCGATACAGTTGGCCGAGGGCCAGTTCGCGGCCGCCGGGACCGCCCTCGAGGGTGCTGCCGAAGAAGTCGAAACGCCGGTCCTCAACTATCTTGCCGCCGCGGTCGCCGCCTATTCGCTCGGCGACGCGGAAGACGGCGACCGCCTGCTCGAACGCGCCGAGACGGCGGCTCCCCGAGCCCGGACGGCCGTGGGCCTCACCCGTGCGCGCCTGCAGGGCGAGACCGGCGAATGGCAGCGCTGCCGCGAGACACTGGATCTGCTCCTGTCCGCGAACCCCCGCCATCCCCAGGTACTGCGTCAGTCGCTCGAATGTGCCGAACGGCTCGAGGACTGGGCGGCCGTCGTCGATCTCGTGGCCCGGGCGAAGAAAGCCAAGGGCGCCGACACCGAGGCGCTCGAGCGTGCCCTGCGCAACGCCTGGCGCGGACGCCTCACCGCCAGCCGCGGCAGCGACACGGCAGCCGAACACGCGCGACAGACCTGGAAGAGCGTGCCGAAGGATCTCAAGGGCGATCCCTCCCTGGTGCACGCGTACGCGGTGACGCTGATGGCCGCGGGAGATGCCGACACCGCAGAGTCCGTACTGCGTTCGGCCATCGGCGCGGACTTCGATACGGACCTGATCGAAGTCTATGGGCGGGTTCGGGCGCGCCGGCCCGACCGGCAGTTCGACGCGGCCAAGGGCTGGCTGGCGGCGCACCCCGACGATGCGACGCTGCTGCTGGCTCTCGGACGACTCGCCGCCGCGAACGAAGACTCACAGAGCGCGCGCGGCTACCTGGAGTCCAGCATCGAGCAGTCGCCGTCGGCCGCTGCCCGCACCGAACTGGGTCGCGTGTATCTGGCGGAGGGAGACATCGCCCGGGGTCGACAGCTTCTCGACCAGGCGTTCCTCGACAGCATGCCGTCTGCCACGCCAAGCCGGCACTGACGCGGTTCGCTACTCGAACGCAAACATGTCCGAGCGCATGCGGGCGCGGTCCACGCCGAGGCCGCCGAGTGTGGCGGCCACCGCATGGACGAAGCCGGGCGGACCCGACAGGACGATGTCCTCCGGCAACGTGGCCTCGGCAAGCGCCGGCAACAGCGTGTTCTCGCCCGAAGGCCGGTCGACAAAGGGTCGGTAGTCGAACCAGTCCGAACGCGCCAGGTCCAGGAAGTAGCCGTCCTGGTAGAGGTCGGCCGGCGTCGCCACGCTCCACCACAGCGCGGTCCGCGGCGGTTCATCGAGGTCTCGCAGCCATTCCAGAAAGCCGGTCGCCTGCGCTGCGCCCGTTCCCCCCGCGAGGAAGAGCGTCGGCGCGTGCCGTGCCGTGACCTCGCCCAGCGGTCCGACGACGTCGATTCGTTCGCTCGAGAAGGGTGTGGGTGTCCCACTGCCGTGGTCCGAGAAGGGTGTGGGTGTCCCACTGCCGTGGTCTTCGCCCGACCGACCCGCGAGGCTGCGGCGGCCCACTTCCGTGCCCGCGAGGAGTTGGTCCATCCGCGCGGCCTCCACCGTTCCCGCGATGGGGCGGTAGTGGAGTTCAAAGTAGGGCAGGCGGCGCGGGGCGCTTGCCAGCGACATCGGAATGTCGCCCTGCGGATGGTGCAGGGCAACGTACTGGCCGGCCTCGAATCGAAACGGGGCCAGGGATTCGAAGGTCAGCAGGGTGACCGGCCCGCGCAAATCCGCCGCGACGATCCGGGCCGGAACGCGTTCTTCGTCGGGTGCCATCCTTCGGCGCGCGGCCGCGCTACGGCCTGGGGCCCGAACGACGCCCGGAGACTAGCCCGCACTTCTCACCAGGGGCCATGATGATCGCGGAGGATTTTGGCCCTGTGCGCACGACGCTTGCGTCGCGCTCGCCGACCGAGAGCATAGCGGGGCCTACGGTTGAGGGAGCATGTGCGCAAGCACGGGCCCGTGTGTACACGGGGCCAAAAGACCCGCAGGGCGCGGCCAGCGCAGTCCGCAATCGGCACGATCATCGGCATCGCGGTCAACGTCTTGAAACCCAAAAGCCTTTTGACGCCGACAAGCGGCCTGGTGAGAAATGCGGGCTAACGTCCCCGCATCTGGCCGAAGAACTCGTTGTTGGTCTTGGTGTCCTTCAGCTTGTCCACCATGAACTCGATCGCGGCGATGTCGTCCATGTCGTGCAGCAGCTTGCGCAGGATCCACACGCGCTGCAGCTCCGCGTCGCCCATCAGCAACTCCTCGCGGCGGGTGGCCGAGCGGCGGATATTGATCGCCGGGTAGACGCGCTTCTCGGCGATCTTGCGCTCGAGGTGCAGCTCCATGTTGCCGGTGCCCTTGAACTCCTCGTAGATCACCTCGTCCATCTTGGAGCCGGTGTCGATCAGGGCGGTCGCGATGATCGACAGGCTGCCCCCCTCCTCGATGTTGCGCGCGGCGCCGAAGAAGCGCTTCGGACGTTCGAGGGCATGGGCGTCCACGCCACCGGTCAGGACCTTGCCCGACGACGGCACGATGGTGTTGTACGCGCGCGCGAGCCGTGTGATCGAGTCGAGCAGGATCACGACGTTCTTCTTGTGCTCGACGAGACGCTTGGCCTTCTCGATGACCATCTCGGCGACCTGCACGTGCCGTGACGGCGGCTCGTCGAAGGTGCTGGCCACCACTTCCGCATCCACGACGGTACGTTCCATGTCCGTCACTTCCTCCGGGCGCTCGTCGATCAGCAGCACCAGCACGATGGCTTCCGGGTTGTTGGCGCAGATGGATTGGGCAACGTTCTGCAAGATGATCGTCTTGCCGGCCTTGGGCGGCGATACGATGAGACCCCGCTGACCCTTTCCGACGGGCGAAATCAGGTCGATGATGCGGGCGGTCAGGTCGGCGGTGCTGCCATTGCCGCGTTCGAGGGTATAGCGTTCGTCCGGGAACAGGGGCGTCAGGTTCTCGAACAGGATCTTGTGCTTCTTGTTGTTCGGCTCGCTGAGGTTGATCTCATCCACCTTCAGCAGGGCAAAGTAGCGTTCGCCCTCCTTCGGCGGGCGGATCTTGCCGGCGATGCCGTCTCCCGTACGCAGGTTGAAACGGCGGATCTGGCTCGGCGACACGTAGATGTCGTCGGGGCCCGCCAGGTAGGAGCTATCCGGCGAGCGCAGGAAACCGAAACCGTCCTGCAGGATCTCCAGGACCCCTTCGCCGTAGATGTCGTCGCCGTTCTTGGCATGCTTGCGCAGGATCGCCGCGATGACTTCCTGCTTGCGCGAGCGCGCGAGGTTCTCGAGACCCAGGTTGCGGGCCATGTCCACCAATTGCGGGACGGGTTTGCTTTTGAGGTCTGTCAGGTTCATGAGGTTCTTCGGGTCATTGCGCAGGCGCGCCTTGCGGGGTGGGTACGCGGGGCTATCGCGTGGTGGCTATCTACAAGCTAAAAGAAATCAGTCGGGGACGCCCCGGATCGCGGAACGCCCTTGGACTGTATCACCGCGATTGCGGCGGGTCTACAGGAATTTGTGGGCTGTCAACGCAAAGTAGAAATGTCCCCTTTTCTCCAAAGTTGAAATGTCCCCTTTGGCCTACGGCGTTTTCATGGGCTATGACTGCCGATCACCGCCGTTGGGGTCGGATCGGCCTTGGGCGTAGGGAGCGTAGCGACCGAAGCCCAAGGCCGACGCGCGCGGCCTCACCCCGCGGCGACCCCGGTCGCCTCCGGCTTGAACGGTTGTCGCCAGGGATGGTCCGGGGCCGGCTTCCAAGTCGGCCGCGACTGCTGCTCCTCCTTCGCGCGGTCCACCCGCGGCCGCACGCTCTTCTCGTCCTCGACCGGGCCGCCTCCTCGCCCTGCGCCAGCAGCCGCACCGGCAACTCCCGGCTGTCGCGCAGCACCGTCACCGAACCGTCGAAGGCCTTGCACACCGTGACCGCCGCGCCGCGCAGGCGGTATCCCATGCCGCGCCCGGTCACTTGGTACTCGCGGCACTCGAAGCCGACCGTCAGGTTCTTCGTCAGCTTGCGCACATGGTGTTCGCACAGGATCAGGTCCAACTCCGCCGCGTCGTGAAGCACCGCGCGGTGCGCGTCCGCCGGGTTGCGCGGCGCCACCGCGAAGCGCCGGTTGAAGTCCGCCATGAACTCCGCCAGGTACGCGTTGCCCGCCGCCATGTCGCCGATCCCGCGCAGCCGCATCTCCTTCACCAGACGATCCTGTAGCGTCTGGTTCGCCCGTTCCACGCGCCCCTTCGCCTGCGGGCTGCCGGCGTGGATCGCCGCGATATCGAGCGTCCGCAAAGCCCGCGAGAACTGCGTCAACGCGCCCTCCTGGTCCTTCTTGTTGACCCGGAACACCCCATACCGGTCCGAGTAGTACGCCACCGGTCGCCCGTGCGCCGCCAGATGCGCACGGGTCGTCTCCATGTACGCCTCGGTCGTCTCCGCCGCGAAGAACCCCAGCGCCAGCAGGCGCGAGGTCGCGTCATCGATGTACACGATCAGCGTGCAGACCGGACCGCGACCCTCGAACCAGGCGTGCGGCGATCCGTCGATCTGCACCAGGTCCCCCACGCACTCCCGCCGCGGCCGGCTCTGGTGCACGCGCGCCGCCCGACGCGCCTTCGCTCGCCACACGCCCTCCGCGACCATCCACTTGCGCAACGTCTCGACCGACAGCCGGTACCCATGCACCTCGACCAGCTTCTCGCGCGCAAAGGTCGGACCAAAGTCCGCGTAGCGCTCGCGCACCAGGTCCATCGCCGCACGCCGCACCACCGCCGCCATGGCGTTGTTCGAAACCTACCCCGATGCCCCGATACCAGACCCGCCGGCCCGCGCTCGCGGTAGCGCGCCAGCAGCCGCTTCACCTGTCGCACACTCACGCCCAACCGCCTCGCCGCCTCCCGCTGCCGCAGGCACTTCTCCGCAACCTGCCCGATCACCACCACTCGATCCGCCTCCGCCATGCTCAGCACCCCTTCCAACGACATCCCCCCTCCCTCTCAAACAAAAAGGGGACACTTTAACTTTGCAGAAAGGGGACATTACGGCTTTGGGCTGACACAGGAATTTGTGGGCCGCCCCAACGACCTCGCCAAACGCCGCCGAGCGGCAGGAGTGTCCCGACCGACGGGGCATCACGCCCCGCCACGGAGCCTGAACGGTCAAATGTTGCTGTCAAGGAATGCCGCGAGTTGGGATTTCGAGAGCGCGCCGACCTTGGTCGCCTCGACTTCGCCGTTGCGGAACAGCATCAACGTGGGGATGCCGCGTATGCCGTACTTCGGCGGAGTCTGGGCGTTCTCGTCGATGTCGAGCTTGCAGACCTTGATGCGGTCGGCGTACTCGTCGGCGATCTCTTCCAGAATGGGGGCAATCATCTTGCAGGGGCCACACCACTCGGCCCAGTAGTCGACCAGCACCGGACGGTCCGCGCCCAGCACCGCCGTCTCGAACGAGTCGTCCGTGACGTGCACAATGTTTTCGCTCATCGAGTTCTCCGTCGGCAAAAGGAGGGGCAAGAGGAGAATTTTATCAGGTGCCAGCCAGACCTTCAGCGATGCGTTTGCCGAAATACGTGAGGATGCCGTCCGCCCCGGCGCGCTTCAGGCACACCAGGGACTCGAGGATCACCCGCTCGTCCAGCCAGCCGTTCTCGATGGCAGCCATGTGCATCGCGTACTCGCCGCTCACCTGGTAGGCGAAAGTCGGGGCTCCGAAGCGGTCCTTCACCCGGCGGATGATGTCGAGATACGGCAGTCCCGGCTTGACCATGACCATGTCGGCGCCCTCGGCAAGATCCAGCTCGATCTCATGGAGCGCCTCGTCGCTGTTGGCCGGATCCATCTGGTAGGTCGCCTTGTCGCTCTTGCCCAGGTACGAAGCCGAGCCGACCGCGTCCCGGAAGGGTCCGTAGTAGCCGGAGGCATACTTCGCCGAATACGCCATGATGCGGGTGTTGACGAAGCCTTCGTCTTCCAGCGTGCGCCGGATCGCCCCGATGCGGCCGTCCATCATGTCGGAAGGCGCGATGACGTCCGCGCCGGCCTGCGCGCAGACTTGCGCCTGCTCGCAGAGTATCTCCACCGATGCATCGTTCAGGACGTATCCGTCCTCGTCCATCACGCCGTCCTGGCCGTGACTGGTGTACGGATCGAGGGCCGCGTCGGTGATCACGCCGAGCTCCGGCGCCGCGGCCTTGACCGCCGCCACCGCACGGGGGATCAGACCGTCCGGATTGCACGCCTCCCGTCCGTCGGCGGTCTTCTGTCCCGGCGGGATCTTCGGGAACAGCGCGATCGCCGGAAGGTTCAGTTCCACGAGCCGCGCGACTTCGTCGACCAGCAGGTCGACGGTCAGGCGCTCGATGCCCGGCATCGAGGCCACGGGTTCGGCCGTGTTGGCGCCTTCGATGACGAACACGGGGTAGATCAGGTCATTGACCGTCAGTTCCGTTTCGCGGGTCAGGCGGCGCGAGAAGGCATCGCGACGGTTACGCCGCATGCGGGTCGTCGGGTAGCTGCGAGGCACGGTGGTCCTGGACGGCGTCGATTCGGACGAGTGTAGCAAGATGCCGCGGCCGCCCGCTCCGCCTCGCGATGGGCCGTCCTTCCCGTGACCGCTTTCCCCCGCGTCACGCGATGTTACTATCGCCCACCTTTGGCGAAACAGTGGACACCTCGACCGGCGCCGACCGAGCGTCGCGTAACGTGCGGCGGGTGTTTCAGCGACGACGGGAGCATCGAGATGAAGTTCGGCATCTTCTACGAGCATCAGCTGCCGCGGCCATGGAGCGACGGCGTCGAGCAGAAGCTCTTCAACGACGCGCTCGAACAGGTCGAGGTTGCCGACCGGCTCGGGATCGATTTCGCCTGGGAGGTGGAACACCACTTTCTCGAGGAGTACTCGCACTCGTCCGCGCCAGAGGTCTTTCTCGCAGCCTGCTCGCAGCGCACGAAGAACATCCGCCTCGGCCACGGCATCCGCCAGGTCATCCCCGGCTACAACCACCCCGCCCGCACGGCGGAGGTGATCGCGACCCTCGACCTCGTCTCCAACGGGCGCGTCGAGTTCGGCACCGGCGAGTCGTCGGCGGAACTCGAACTCGGCGGCTTCGAGGTTCCGGTGGACAGGAAGCGCAGGATCTTCCTCGAGTCCGTCGAGCACATCTGCAACATGCTCGCGATGGATCCGTACCCCGGCTACAAGGGGCAGTACTTCGAGATGCCATGCCGGAACATCGTGCCGAAGCCCGTGCAGCGACCGCATCCGCCGCTGTGGGTAGCCTGCTCGCAACGCGAGACCATTCGCATGGCGGCGCGCCTCGGCATCGGCGCCCTGACCTTCGCCTTCGTCGACCCGGCCGAGGCGACCGAGTGGGTCGAGGAGTATTACGGCATCATCAAGAGCGACCAGTGTGTGCCCATCGGCCACGCGGTCAACGCCAACATCTGCATGGTGTCCAGCTTCTCCTGCCACCACGACCGCGAAACCGCTATCCAGCGGGGCCTCGAAGGCTTCGAGTTCTTCGGCTTCGCGCTCGGCAGCCTGTACGCCTTCGGCGAGCACAAGCCGGGCCGAACCAACCTGTGGGAGCAGTTCCACCAGGCCAGGAAGACGTCGGCCGAGGAGCAGGAAATCGGCGCCCAGCTGTCCGGTAGCCGCGGCGGCATCGGTACGCCGGCCGACCTCCGTGAACACCTGCTCAAGTTCGAGGCGTGCAACGTCGACCAGGTGACCTTCATCCAGCAGGCCGGCATGAACAGGCACGAACACATCTGCGAGTCCCTCGAGGTCTTCGCGGCGGAGGTGATGCCGGAGTTCAAGGAACGCGAGGCCGAGCGCGAACGCAAGAAGGCCGAGGAACTCGCGCCCTACATCGAAGCCGCGCTGGCCCGCAAGGTGCCCATGGCCGAACTGGCCGACGAGGACATTCCGGTGTTCAAGTCTCTCGGGCGGCAGGTGAGCGAAGTGTCCGCGTCAGAGCCGTCCATCTACGAGCGGCCCGCCGCCGGCTGACCGCGCTTGCGTCGTCGGGACGGGAGAACCCGCGCCGGCGGGTGCCTCCTGTCGCCGGCACCAGGGAACCTCTGATCAAGCCCTAGGCCGTCGCAAGCCGCAGCGGCAGGGATCGGAGTCGCTGGCCGGTCGCGGCGTACACGGCGTTGGCGACCGCCGGCGCGATGGGCGGCAGACCGGGTTCGCCGACCCCCGACGGGTGTTCGGCGCTGTCCACGATCACCACCTCGACCGCCGGCGCCTCGTTCATCCGGAGAATGGGGTAGTCGTGGAAGTTGCTTTCCCGCACCGCCCCGTTTTCCAGTTCGAGGTTGCCGTGGAGCGCCGCCGTGAGGCCGTACATCACCGCGCCCTCCATCTGCGCGCGGACGATGTCAGGGTTGACGACCTGCCCGCAGTCGACCACGCAGAGGACGTTGTGCACGCGGATCGCGTCGCCCGCCACGGACACCTCGGCCACTTCCGCCACGAACGAACCGAACGATCCATGCCCGGCGAGTCCGAGGGCACGGCCGTCCGGGACCCGCATCTCGCGCATCCTCGCGACGGCCAATTCGATGACCCTGTGCATGCGCGGGTTGTTCGCCGTGTTCTTCAGCCGCACGTCGGCGGCATCCATTCCGGCCGCGTCCGCGAGTTCATCGACCATCGACTCCTTCGCAAACGCGTTGAACGAGTGGCCCACGGAGCGCCAGAAGGTCAGCGGCAGGCCATGGTCCTTCGTGATGTGGACCACCTCCCGGTTCGGGAAGTCATAGTCGCCCGCCAGGCCCTCGACACTCATCGGCTCCACGAGCCACCCGCCGAAGACCCCGTCGGCGCGATCCGCCGCCCAGCCGATCACGCCGTCCGGCACGGCGGTGGGGAGCATTCCTGGCAGGACCGACCGTAGCGTCTGCGGCAGGATGTTTCCTCCCACGCGCTTTGCACGCCAGGCGGCGATGCGACCGTCCGGCGCGATGCCGGCCTCGATGCCCATCAGCGACGCGGGCCGGAACACGCCCGAGCGGATGTCGTCCTCCCGGGACCAGAGCACCTGCACTGGTTTGCCCGTGGCGAGCGCGGCCTGGGTCGCCTCGACGACGTGCGTCAGCGTCATGCGGCGGCCGAAGGCACCGCCGAGGTAGGTGCTGTGTGCCCGCACGCGGTCCTTGTCCAGTCCCGCGACGCGGGCCACCAGTCCCTGCGCCGCGCCGATGGCCTGCGTGCCCGACCAGACGTCCGCTTCCCCGTGCTCGATCCGCACGACCGCGTTCATGGGCTCCATCGGCGCATGTGCGAGGTACGGGGCCCAATAGTCGGCCGCGACGGTGAGGCTCGCAGCAAGCGCCGTTTCGGGGTCGCCCTCGAGTTCCGCCGACTCGCCCTCTTCGTGCGCGAGTGCGGCCCGGTAGTCGGCCTGGACCTGCGCCGTGTTGACGCCGGCCAGGGCCGGCAGGTTCCACTCGACCTGGACCTCGGAGACCGCCTGCTGCGCCTGCCAGTGCTTCTGCGCCACGACCGCGACGCCGGTATCGACCTCCACCACGCCGATGACCCCTGGCATCGCGAGGGCCTTGCCGCCGTCGAACGATGCCACGCTGCCACCCGCCACCGGCGAGCGTTGCACGACGGCATGGTGCATGTCCGGAATGTCGATATCGATACCGAAGGTGGTGGTGCCCGTGGCTTTGCCGATGCTGTCGATGCGCGGCAGTTCCTTGCCGATGTACCTGAACTCGGCGTCCGGTTTCAGGGGTGTGTTCTCCGGCAGGGCCCGCTCGGCGGCGGTCGCAACGAAGGCCCCGTAGGGATGACGCTCGCCGCGCGCCACCACGTAGCCGTCGTCCGTCGCGATCTCGCGTGGCGGGACGCCCAATTGCCCGGCGGCTGCCAGAACGATGGCCTGTCGGGTGTCCGCCCCCACCTGCCGCAGTTGCAGGAAGTGCCCCATGATCGAGGTGCTCCCACCGGTACCCTGCATGCCCATCGCCGGATTGGCGTAGTCCGGATGCACGCCCGCGAACTCGATGAGGAGCTTCGCCGGGTCGACATCGAGCTCTTCACCGATCAATGTCGCCAATCCCGTCGTGATGCCTTGACCCATCTCGTCGCGCGGGCAGTAGAACCGCATGACGTTGTCGGGACCGATCTGGAGAAACGCGTTCGGCGCATACGCCCCGTCGACAGCCTTCAGCGGCGGCGCCCCGGGACCGCCGCGCATCGAGAAGCCGACTACGAGGCCGCCGCCTACGACACCGGCGCCGATCAGGAAGTTCCTTCGTGTCGCCTTCATGCCCGCACCTCCGTCGCCAGATCATCGGCCACCGCCAGGATCGCGCTCTTTATTCGCGGGTAGCACCCGCAGCGGCAAATGTTGCCGGCCATCGCACTCTCGACCTCGGCCGCCGTGGGGTGCGGGTTGGCGGCGAGCAGGGCCGCCGCCGACATGATCTGACCGGGCTGGCAGTAGCCGCACTGGGGCACGCTGAGTTCGACCCACTTCGCCTGCAGCGGATGCAGATCGTCCGGCGTGCCGAGACCCTCGATGGTGGTGACGTCCTTGCCCGCGACCGCGCGCACCGGCAACGCGCAGGTTCGCACCGCGGCGCCATCAACATGCATGGTGCACGCCCCGCACAGGGCGGCGCCGCAGCCGAACTTCGTGCCCTTCAGCTTGAAGGTGTCCCGTACCACCCACAGCAGCGGCGTGTCCGGGTCGTCCGCGGTCTGCACCGCCTGGCCATTCAGCATGAACTCGATCATGTAGCGTTCCTTCAGTTGGGGCTTCGTGCGTTCGATAGAACCGAGACTGCAAGGGGTAGTCTGACATGTACGGCGACCGGACGCCCCAACGTGAGCCCACGCGCGCCCTCACCGGGCGACGACACGGCCCCTGGCGGCATCCGGGACCGGCCGCGCGACGGTTCCGTCAGGTCGCCCGCGCCTCCACCTCCTCGATGCGCTCCTGCACCTCGAGCCACTCGACCTCCGCAAGCGCGAGACGCTTTCGGATCCGGCCCTGCTGCGCGAGCAGCTCCACGATGCGCTCTTTCGACGCATGTTCGAAGGTCGCGCTGTTCGACAGCACCACCGAGAGTTCCTCCAGTTCCTCCGTGAACGCATCGATGTCGCGCTCGAGCCGGGTCCGCTTCTTCGTGAGCGGCTGCAGGGTTTCCCGATGCTCCGCCTTCTGCCGGCGGCGGCCCTTCCGTTCGTGGCGCGTCGCCCGAGACTGTCCCCCCTGGCGAATCTCGGCGTAGCCGGCGAGGCCGGCCGCAAACGGCGCGACCTGCCCGTCGGCCACCAGCCAGAGCGTATCCGTGCATTGGCGCAGCAGGTGCCGGTCGTGCGAGACGAGCACCAGCGCGCCGTCGTATGCCTGCAACGCGATCGCCAGCGCCTCGCGCATCTCGATGTCGAGATGGTTGGTCGGTTCGTCGAGCAGCAGCACCGCCGGGCTCGTACGGGCAATGAGCGCCAGGACCAGGCGGGCTTTCTCGCCACCGGACAACGTGCGCACCGGGCGCTCGACCATGTGGCTACCGAAGCCCCATCCGCCCAGGTAGTCGCGGGCCTGCTGCTCCCCCATGCGCTCTCCCGGCGCCGCGTGCAGCGTCGCCAACGCCGTGCTGGAGAGCCGCAACGCCTCCATCTGGTGCTGGGCAAAATAGCCCACCTCGCTGTGCCGGCCACGTACGAGGTCGCCCGCGATCGGCCCCATGTCGCCCGCCAGCGCCTTCAGCAGCGTCGTCTTGCCGGCGCCGTTGACGCCGAGTACACCGATGCGGTCACCCGGGTAGATGCGCAGCGTCAGGTCGCGCAGCACGGCGACATCGCCGTATCCCAACGTGGCTTCGTCGAGAGACAGCGTCGGATTCGACACCTTCTTCGCGTTCGTGAATGCAAAGCGGTAGGGCGAGCGGGCATGCACGGGGGCGACCCGCTCCATCCGTTCGAGCGCCTTCAGGCGGCTCTGCGCCTGGCGCGCCTTGGAGGCCTTCGCGCGGAACCGGTCCACGAATGCGTGGACCCGCCTGATCTCCAGTTGCTGCTTCGCATGCCGCGACGCCTGCAGCGTCAGCGCCTCGGCGAGTTGGCGTTCGAAGGAAGAGTAGCCACCGGTATAGAGCGTGGTCCTGCCGTCGGCCACATGGACGATCTCGTCGCAGACGGCGTCGAGGAAGTCCCGGTCGTGCGAAATGACGAGCAACGTGCCGACATAGCGTCTGAGCCAGGTCTCGAGCCACAGCGCCGCATCGAGATCGAGATGGTTGGTCGGCTCGTCGAGCAGCAGGAGATCCGACGGCGACATCAGGGTGCGCGCGAGGTTCAGCCGAATGCGCCACCCGCCGGAGAACTCCCGGTGCGGTTTCCCGAAGTCCTCGCCCCCGAAGCCGAGGCCGTGCAGGATCTCGCCGGCCCGCGCCTCGGCGTCGTAACCGCCGGCATCCTCGAGACGCAGGTGCAGACGGGCGAGCGCGTCGTTGTCCCCGGCCGCCTCGGCCGCCGCGATCTGCGTTTCGACGGCGCGCAGTGGACGGTCGCCGTCCACGGCGAAGTCGAGCGCCGAGCGCGGACTCGGCTCCACGGACTGTTCGAGCCAGGCCAGCCGCCAGCCACGCGGACGGAGCACCTCCCCTTCCTCGGGCAACAGCCGGCCACGGACGAGATCGAAGAGGGTGGTCTTGCCGGCGCCGTTCCGGCCGACCACGCCGGCCGTGTGTCCCGGGTACACGGTCAGGCTGGCGCTGTCGAAAACAGTCTTCTCCCCGCGCTTCAGGAGGACGTCGATGATCTGCAGCATGGCGTGCCGGCGGTCTGCACCGAACAAGGGATAGAACGCCGGAACGCACTGCCCGGCCGACTGCGGATTCTAGGGGCTTGCGTCGTAGAACGGAACGATAGTGACGTCTTCGACGCAAGGCCGTAGGGAGGTGGGGGCTGAGGCCAGACACCGAGCGCAAGCGAGGAGTTTGGCGGCGCTATCCGACCGGCCCGACGCCCGGCAGCAGGAACAGGGCGGGACGCGGGCGGGACGGTAGCCGTCACACTGGCTGTCGTTCTAAAATGCGCCTCCGAACACGACGCACTCGAGGGCGCGCCAGATGAGC
Source organism: Candidatus Azotimanducaceae bacterium (assembly GCA_965248075.1). Lineage (GTDB taxonomy): Bacteria > Pseudomonadota > Gammaproteobacteria > Pseudomonadales > Azotimanducaceae > VXNE01. The sequence goes on from CBDFIL010000003.1 coordinate 1,773,895, forward strand.
CAGCCAGTCTTGGACACCATCAAGGAACAGATCGAGGGCAACACCATCATCCTCTACATGAAGGGATCGCCCCAGGCTCCCCAGTGCGGGTTCTCCGCCCAGACCGTGCAGTGCCTGATGGCCTGCGGGGAGCGCTTCGCCTACGTCGACATCCTGAGCAACCCCGAGATTCGCGCCACGCTGCCGGGCTATGCGAACTGGCCCACCTTCCCCCAGTTGTACGTGGCGGGAGAGTTGGTCGGGGGCTGCGACATCATCACGGAGATGTATCAATCCGGCGAGCTCGAACCCCTCATCAAGGAAGCCGCCGCCAAGGCCGACGCCGCGTAGGGGACGGCCGAACCCGTACACGGTCCCGGCGCGGGCGTGTAGGGGACGGGCTTGTCCCGTCCCGTATCGAATTCACGAACATCCCCGGGCGACCACAAGGGTCGCCCCTACGAGTCCCGTGCCGGATCGCCCGCCAAGCCCGGCACGCGCCCCGTCAATCGCCGTCCGAACAGTCCGTGAGCGCCCCGGCGGGCGCGGCGGCGTCCCACGCATTCACGATGGCGCAGAACAATCGCGCGGTCGCTTCGGCGTCGTAACTCGCCGCATGCGCCTTTTCGCCGTCGAACGCAAGGCCAGCCCGGGCGCATGCCTCGCTCAACACGGTGTGCCCGTACGCAACGGCGGCCAGCGAGGCCGTGTCAAGTACGGTGAACGGGTGGAACGGATTGCGTCCCACCCCGTTGCGGGCCGCCGCCACCATCAGGAAGCCCTGATCGAAATGGGCGTTGTGCGCGGTCAGCACCGCGCGCTGGCACCCGCTGCGGCGCACCACACCCCGAACGAAGCGGAACATTCCCCGTACCGCCTCGGCTTCCGGTACCGCCCCGCGACCCGCGTCCCCGAGGTCGATGCCCGTCAACTCCAGCGACGCGGCCTCGACGCGGGTGTCGGGGTGCGGCTCGACGTCCCAGGTGCGCGACTCGTCGATCTCGAGCCGGTGGTCGATCCAGCACAGGCTCACCGCCGCGATCTGCAGGACGGCATGGACATCCTTGTCGAAGCCGCCGGTTTCGAGATCGACCACCACGGGAACGTAGCCCCGAAATCGGGCTTTCATCTGACTCATCGAGCCTCGTGCCCCTCCCTTGGCCGATGCGTCACCACAGGCTTGCACAAACAAATCCCACGCCAAAGGTAGCACGCCGCCGGAGATGCCATGGGTGCTCCCGCCTCAAGGCAAACCCGGAGTCCCGCGGCCGAAGCAGAAACGCTGCTGTTCGTCGCGGCGTACCCGCCCGCGGCGGCGAACCGGCCGCCTCTCCAGCCGCTGCGGTACCATGACGCGTTTTGCTCCGAGGGCGACGCATGAAAGTCGTGCTGGCGTACTCCGGCGGCCTCGACACGTCCGTGATCTGCCGATGGCTGCAGGACGTCTACGAAGCCGAGGTGGTGACCTTCACGGCCGACATCGGCCAGGGTGAGGAAGTCGAACCCGCCCGGGACAAGGCCCTGGCGCTCGGCGTGCAGGAAATCCACATCGAGGACCTCACCGAGGAGTTCGTGGCGGATTTCGTCTACCCGATGTTCCGCGCGAACACGGTCTACGAGGGCGAGTACCTGCTCGGCACCAGCATCGCCCGGCCCCTCATCGCGAAACGACTTGTGGAAATCGCCGCGGAGACCGGAGCCGAAGCCGTCGCCCACGGGGCTACCGGCAAGGGTAACGACCAGGTGCGCTTCGAGCTCGGGGCGTATGCGCTCAATCCCGATATCCGGGTCATCGCCCCGTGGCGGGAGTGGGATCTCACTTCGCGGGAAGCCCTCATGGCGTATTGCGAGGATCGCGAGATTCCCGTCGACTTCCAGCAAGGCGGCAAGTCCCCCTATTCCATGGACGCCAACCTGTTGCACATCTCCTACGAAGGAGGCGTCCTGGAAGACCCGGGAAGCGAACCCGACCCGTCCATGTGGCGCTGGACGGTGGCGCCGGAGGAGGCTCCCGACACGCCCGCCAGCATCGAACTGGCATTCGAGCGGGGAGACGTGGTGGGCATCGACGGGACCCCCATGTCGCCCGGTGCGGTGCTCCGACATCTCAACGAAGTCGGGGGCAGCCACGGCATCGGGCGCAGCGACATCGTCGAGAACCGCTACGTGGGCATGAAGTCCCGCGGGTGCTACGAGACGCCCGGCGGCACGATCCTGCTGAAGGCGCACCGCGCGATGGAATCCATCACGATGGACCGCGAGGTCATGCACCTGCGCGACGAGCTGATGCCCCGCTACGCGAAGCTCATCTACAACGGCTATTGGTGGTCCCCCGAGCGGCAGGTCCTGCAGACACTGATCGATGCGTCGCAGCAGGTCGTGAACGGACGGGTACGCCTGAAGCTCTACAAGGGCAACGTATCGGTCACCGGGCGCTGGTCCGAGTCCGACAACCTCTACGATGCGGACGTCGTCACGTTCGAGGACGACGGCGGCGCGTACCGTCAACGCGATGCCGAAGGGTTCATCCGGTTGAATGCGCTCAGGCTCCGCCTCGCGGCGAAGCGGGGACGGGGTTATCAGGATCCGTAGACCCGCTGGTGTGCCGGGGCGACCGGACGACGGGCTCGCCGGTGACCGCGAGTTCCTGCGGCCCGAACCCGCCGGACCTATTCCGCCGAGCCCGTGTGGACCTCCGCTGCGTGTTCCACGGGGAAGCGCACCGACCTCGCAATGAAGCACATCGCGTTGGCGTCCCCGTGCAGGCGCCGCGCCGTCGCAGCGTCGTTCCCGGGTGCGATGGTGACGCGCGGCCGCAACACGACGCGCGCAAATTGACCCGACCCGTCCGGGTTCACCTCCATCATCCCCTCGGCCCGATCCTCGTAGGCGCTGACGACCACACCGTGCACCGCGCAGAGGTGCAGGTACCAGAGCATGTGGCACGCCGACAGCGAGGCAACCAGCAAGTCCTCCGGGTTGTGGCGGCTGGCGTCGCCCAGGTATGCCGGGTCCGACGAACCAGCGATCACAGGCCTGCCCGGGCACGCGATCTCGTAGTCCCGCGCGTAGGCGTCATAACCGGCCGTGCCGGGGCCGCGATTGCCTGTCCAGGTCACACGGGCTGTATAGCGATGCCGCTTGCCCATGGAACCGGAACGACGGCGCGTTACAGGTGCAGACGCAGTTGCGCCTCCCGGCGCCCGCCGTTGGCCCCCCGTAGTTCGTTGCGGGTCGAGAAGTCGAGCTGGTAATAAATGCCGGCCTGCTTCAGGCGACGCGGGTGGTAGCGCTCCGAGGGCTCCTCACGACCTTCGAGACAGTGCAGGATGGCGTCCGCCAGGAACGCCTCGATCTTCAGGACGACGATCTTCTGACGCAGCCGCCCCTGGTCGTCGCGATTGAGCACGTTCGGCAGCGTGTTGGTGGTGGCGAACTCCGTCAGCGCCCCGGCGTGCAGGTTCTCCCTTGCCTCCGGCGAGATATAGGTGTGGGTACAGTAGAAGTAGATGCGCCGGGGACGCGTCTCTTCGTTCTCGTGCAGAAGGCTCGCCGCCTTGGCGATCGTGCCGCCCGTACGCACCATGTCGTCGAGAATGAACACCTCGCGGTCCTTCAGGCGGTGCGCATTGGCCGGCAATGTCATCTCCACGCTGCGCTGGCCGTGGCGCTGCTTCTCGAGGACGACCACCTCCGCATCCCGCAGACCGGTGAACCGTCGCACGCTGCGCACGAAATCCTCCGCACCCTGGTCGGGCGCGACGAGCCCCACGTTCTCCCCGAGCCGCTGCGGGTTGGCCACCTGCAGGATGTAGTGCGCAACGAGGTACGCGATATCCAGGTTGAAGAACGCGGACCGCTCGCCGTTCGTACCGAACACCTCGTCGTAGATGTTCTTCAGCACACCGGGCTTGTGGTTGTGCACCGCGACCACCTGGTCGACGCCCGCGCCGCGCAGCATCTGGGCATAGAGGTGCGCCGACGCCGGCTGCCCGTCGAACTTCTTGTAGGCATCCGGCCCCGTCATCTGGGGATGGTCGCTGGAATGCGGCCCGCGATCCTGGGCGGAGAAGAACAGGTCCGGTTCGACCAGGACGACGCGTTCCGCCCCGTTCTCCTTGGCGGCGGACGCGATGAGCAGGTTGCGCATGGCGAGTTCCGCGCGCGTGTGCTGCGGGGACGAGGTGGAGATCAGGTAGACACGCTTGCCGCACAGGTGACGGCCGATGTGCTCGAGATCGCTCGCGTCGTTGATGAAACGCGGACAGAACTCGGTATTCGCGAACGTCTTCAGCGAGATGACGTCCGAGACCTGCGGTTCCTGTCCTACGTGGTGGGCGGTATCGAGCGCGAAGGAGGCATCCGACCAGTTGGAGACGATCATGAGATCGCCCCGGTAATTCAATCCGCTGTCCATCTTCCCCCTTCGCGCCTCCCCCGCGGCTGGCGCCGGGTCGGCATCGGGCGTGCCGCTTCGCGCGGGGGATCGCGCAGCGGGATCATAACACCGAGGCCCATGAGACGGCGCGCCGGCCCGGGCAAACAGCACGCACGATTCGTGGACTTGCTACACGCCCGTGTGTTCGAGCAGCGCGGGAGTTTCGCGGTAGCGGAACGCCCACCCGTCCGCCAGGACGGGCCGCGACCGAAGGTCGCGTTACCTCAACTCGGCGTCGACAATGCTCGCTTGAGCGCCGCCACCTCGAGTTCCAGCGCGGCAACGCGCTGTTCCAGATCGGCGCGCGTTCCGACCCGGGGCTCGGCCCGGGCCGGCACCTCGTCCGGCGGCACGGACTCGATGGCGCCGGACAGCAGGTGCGCGTACTGGTGGTCGCGGCGTCCGGATACCCGCGCGAGCCTCGCGACCACCGAGCCTCCTTCGCGCGCCGTATCCATCAGGCGCAGCAGCGTGTCGACCACCGCCCCGTTGTCCGCAAACCCATGCAGGCGCCCGCTGCGCGCCCGCAGTTCGCCGGGGGTCTGCGGGCCGCGCAGGAGCAGCAGGCAGACCACCGCATATTCGTCCTCGGCGAGGGTCAAGTCGCTGAACATCGTGTTGCAGAGTCGCTGCCGATACTTCACGACGCCGGTCTTGAAGTTCTCGTCGCTGGCGACGAGCGACTTCTCCTGCAAGTCGCGCGCCACCCGTTCCACGGTAGTACGGTCCAGCGCCAATACCGGCTCGCGGCTCGACTTCTGGTTGCAGGCCACCATGAGTGCGTTCAGCGTCAACGGGCATTGATCCGGCGTCAGCACGGCCTTCTCCATCAGGCAGCCGACGACGCGTGCCTCGTGGAGGCTGAGGTGGATACGGGACATGGCACGGACCAGGGGGGATTGGGCGGCGCACGGTAGACGGCTGCCGTACCACAGTCAACGCTACTCCCTCACTCGGGCTCGGGGTCCGTCTTCGCCTTGTACTCGCAGAGATCCTCGATAACGCACGAGCCGCAACGCGGTTTGCGGGCGATGCAGACGTAGCGGCCGTGCAGGATCAGCCAGTGGTGCGCGTCGCGTTTGAACGCCTCGGGCGTGAACTTCAGCAGCTTGTCCTCGACCTGCCGGACCGTCTTGCCGGGTGCAAGCCGGGTCCGGTTCGAGACGCGGAAGATGTGTGTGTCCACCGCGATGGTCGGTTCGCCGAAGGCGGTGTTCAGGACGACATTCGCGGTCTTTCGTCCCACGCCGGGCAGTGCCTCGAGTGCCTCCCGGTCGCGCGGGACCTCGCCGCCATGCCGCTCGATCAACGCCCGGCAGGTCTTCAGGAGGTTCGCGGCCTTGGTGTTGAAGAGGCCGATCGACTTGATGTGGTCCTTCAGCCGGTCGAGGCCCAGCGCGAGCATCGACTCCGGCGTCGCCGCTTCGGCAAAGAGCGTCCTGGTCGCGAGGTTCACGCTGACGTCCGTCGCCTGCGCGGACAGGATCACGGAAACGAGGAGTTCGAACGGGGATCGGTACTTGAGTTCCGTCGTCGGAGCCGGGTCCGCCTGTTGCAGGCGCTCATAGATCTCCTGGCGCTTCGCCTTGTTCACCCGACCCCCCCCCCCCCCGGCCCGTCGACAGGGCAATTATAGACTCCGCGTGGCCACGCTCGGTCCGCCAGCCGGTCACCCGAAGCCGTCGTGTCGCGGCCTGCACGCCCGAATACCGCACCCGACTGATCGCCGATGCAGTGACCGGCAAGCTCTATGTGCGCGAGGCGGAGGCCGATCTGCCGGACATGGACCCGCTGGCGTGCAAGGACGGGGCCGATATAATCCAAGCCGAATCGAATTCACAGACTGCCGAACGCGATATTGCGAAGGCGCGGAAGCCATGACGAACTGGACGACATGCCCGGCGGTGGAACGCAACCCCCGCAAGATCAGCGGCGCCTGGGCCTTCACCGGGACAAGAGTGCCGGTATACGCCCTCTTCGAAAACCTGGAGAGCGGTGCCACAGTGACAGAGTTCCTGGAATGGTATCCCGAGGTAAAGGAGTGGCAGGTGGCGGCCGTTCTCAACCACGAAGCCGAGCAACTTACAACGCCAGCCCCACCTTGAAGATCCTGTTCGACCATGGAACCCCGGCGCCCCTCCGAAGGCATCTCCGGGAACGTTCGGTGGACAGATCGGCGGAGAACGGGTGGGAATTGCTGGAAAACGGAGAATCGATCCGCAAAGCCGCGGAGGAAGGGTATGAGGTCATCGTGACCACCGACCAGAGCATGCGATACCAGCAGAATCTCACCGGAAGGGGGTTGGCGACTGTAGTGCTGCTATCCACCGCATGGCCCAGAGTGCAACATCGAACGGAAGAAATCCGAGCAGCCATTGACGAAGTGCAGCCGGGGAACTGAGGGAAGTCGCAATTTGAGGATCGAGCACGGATAACGTGACCACCGACACATCCGACGCCATCTGCGCGAGCTGTCCGCGTCGCGGATTCGCTTCGGGTGTCCGGCCCCGCGTCCTGCCGGATGAGCTATAGTCCGGTCATCCTGAGCGGCAGCAGTCAAGGCATGGATCGCCGTTCGCAAATCGCTACGGACCGAGGAGGTTGCCATGGCTGACGAGTCTCTGCATTTCAAGACCATTACCGAACTCGCGGGACTGATCGAGTCCGGGCAGGTCTCGCCCGTCGAAGCGACGCGCGCGCAACTCGAACGCATCGAAGCACTCGACGGCCGATTGAAGAGCTATGCCACGGTCATGGCGGATTCTGCCATGTCCCAGGCCAGGGACGCCGAGGCGGAGATCGCCGGCGGCCACTATCGGGGTCCGCTGCACGGCGTTCCGATCGCGGTGAAGGATCTCTGCTTCACCAGGGGTGTGCGGACCATGGGCGGCACTCGCGTCCTGGACGATCACGTCCCGGATTTCGACGCCACCGTGGTCAGCCGCTTCCATGCCGCGGGAGCCGTCCTGCTCGGCAAGCTCAACCTGACCGAGGGCGCCATGGCCGGCTACAACCCGGACCGGGACGTACCGGTGAATCCCTGGGACGCCGACCGATGGTCGGGCGCCTCCTCGAGCGGCTCGGGCGTGGCCACCGCGGCGGGGCTCTGCTACGGCAGCCTCGGCAGCGACACCGGCGGCTCGATCCGGTTCCCTGCGGCCTCGTGCGGGGTGGTGGGCATCAAGCCGACCTGGGGGCGGGTAAGCCGTTACGGTGTATTGGCGCTCGCCGAATCGCTGGACCATGTCGGCCCCATGACGCGCAGCACCGCCGACGCCGCGATAGTGCTCCAGGCCATCGCCGGAGCCGATCCGAACGACCCCACTTCGCTGCCCGCGCCGGCGCCGGACATGCTCGAAGGATTCGATCGGGGCGTGAACGGCCTCCGGCTCGGCTTCGACGAGCGGTATGCCACGGACGGGGTCGATCCCGATCTCGCCAACGCGGTGTCGCGTAGCGTGAAGCTGCTCGAGGAACTCGGCGCGCAGATCGTCGAAGTGCGTTTGCCCGCGCTGGAAGAGTACCTGGCCGCGTGGCCCGTGTTGTGCTCGGCCGAGGCCGCACTCGCCCACGCAGCGACCTATCCGTCGCGCAGGGACGACTACGGACCCTGGTTCAGGGGCTGGCTGGACCTGGGCGCGAGCGTCACCGGGTTGGACTATGCCAGGGCGAACAACCTGCGCGCCGCCTGCAACGGACGGATGCGCGATACGTTGGCCGGCGTGGACGCTTTTGTTTCCCCTTCGATGCCCGGCCCGGCGTTTCCCGTCCAGGACATGGCGCCCTTCGCTCCCCTGCCCGAGGAGGGCCTGGACATGAGCCTGCTGCGCTTCACCGCACCCTACGACTTCAGCGGTACGCCCACGCTGTCGGTACCGTGCGGACTCAGCAGCGACGGTCTGCCACTGAGCCTCCAGTTTGTCGGCAAGCACATGCAGGAGCCACTGCTCTGCCGCATGGGCCACGCCTACGAGCAGGTGACGGACTGGCACGATCTGCATCCGTCGGTCCAGGCCGCGACCGTCGGATCCTGAGCTGACGGGGCGATGCCCGAGACCGGCGCTCCACGGCGCCCGAACGAGGATCCGAAATGGAGCTGAGGGAATTTCAGATCGAGAAGTTCACGACCCAGGGCCGTGAAACCCTCGATCTCAATCTGGTCTACGCCGTCCACGGGGAACTCAATGAAGCAAGGGACAATTGCATCCTCGTCCTTACTTCCTATTCGGCGACCCATGAAGATGCGGAAGACCTGTTTTCGTCTTCTGACGTGCTCGATCTCTCGGGTTACGGTGTGGTCGTCATCAACATGCTGTCCAACTCGGAGTCTTCTTCGCCCAGTAACACGCCGGCGCCATTCGATGGGCCGAGATTTCCATTGATGACCGTGCACGACAACGTTCGAGCTCAGCATCGGCTGCTCACGGAGGCACTGTCGGTCAGCCGCCTTCGACTGGTCATGGGTTTCAGCATGGGCGCCTTGCAGACCTTCGAATGGGGTGCCCAACACTCGGACATGGTGGACGTGATTCTCCCGATCTGTGGGGCCGCAAGGATCTCCACCCATAACTCCGTGTTTCTCGAGGGTGCCAGGGCAGCGATGCAGGCAGACCGGAATTTCAATGGCGGCGACTATGAAGTTGCGCCGGAGATCGGTATGGAAGCCTTCGCCAAGGTCTATAGCGGTTGGGTTTTCTCCCAGGATTTCTTTCGCGAGGAGCTGTACAAGAACATGGGTATGGACTCCGTTGCGGACGTGATCGACTTCATGAAAGGTTATTTCGGTCGTCGGGAAGCGAATGACCTGTTGGGGATGTTGGCCACCTGGCAATCCGCAAACATCGCCACTAACGGCAGGTTCAAAGGCGACTTCGACGCCGCTCTGCGGGCCATCACGGCCAGAGCAATCGTAATGCCGGGTGGCACGGACCTCTATTTTCGCGTTGCCGACAGCGCGTATGAAGTCAGCCGGATGCCCAACGCGGAATTGCGTGTCATCGAGTCGAAGTTCGGCCATGTCGCCGGAAGCGGTCTGGACCCCATTGGCAAGGCGGCGATAGACAGAGCCATCGTTGATCTGTTGAGTCCCTGAGCCGGGCACGGGTGCAACGCTTTGAGTCGCGGCTCGGACTACGCTTGGGTTGAGCGCGGATGCCCGGAGTGTCAGCTATACTGAACCCATGGTCGATTGGAAGCGAAAAGAGGTCCGTCTGCCAGATCTGTGCGAGCCGATCAGCCACTACACCGACGCGGTTCGCTTTGGCAATCTGCTGTTCGTCTCCGGAATGATGGCGGTGGACGCAGAGCAGCGCGTGATCGGGGAGGGGGATGTCGTCGCTCAGGCCAGGGAGGTGTTCGGCAACCTGAAGCGAGCCCTCGAGGCCGAGGGCGGGAGCTTCGCCGACGTGCTCAAGGTGACGGTGTACCTGCAGAACATCGAGGACCGCACGAAGATCAATCCCGTTCGCGCGGAGTTCTTCGGGGACGCCCGGCCGGCGAGCACGCTCGTCGAAGTGGCGAAGCTCGCCATCCCCGGGCTCCTGGTCGAGGTCGACGCGGTCGCCGGCCTTCGGGGATAGGGATTGCGGACGGACCAGCCACTCCGCCGTCGGCACTGCCGGCGGCCGCGGGCTGAGCAGGAGACATGCCATGGCAGATAGACCCCGGTTTTGCCCGCGACGATTCGCGCATGCCAACCTGTTCATCTCTGACGTGCGGCAATCGATGGACTTCTACGGAAGAATCGCGGGACTCGAGGAGTTGTTTCAGGAGCCCGCCATCCACGCCGGCTTCATGGGGAACGGCAATACGCATCACGATGTCAGCGTGACCCAGGTCTCCGAAGAGTCGCTGATCGGCCGCGCAGGCCAGATGCTCGTGCCGCCCGAGTTCGGCCGCAAGCCCGACCTCTTCCACATCGCCTTCGAGATGGAGAACGAAGCAGAGCTGGTCGCGGCGCACGACCGCGCGGTCCGGTACGGCGTTACCATCGTCATGACGGTAGACCACACCTTCGCCAAGAGCGTGTACCTGCTTGACGCCGAACGGAACCTGCTCGAGTTCACGTCGGATTCGACCAGCGACTGGAGAGCGACATACCGCGAACTCGAGGGCCAACTCGTAACGGGCCCATGGACGCCGGGCGAGCTGGAACCGACGACCGAACGAAACTACGCCCCCGACCCGGAGATCCGGCGCACGCGGAGTGTGGCCGTGCACTCCCGGCGAACGACGCACGCGGTGCTCGGCTGTCGCAATCTGGATGAGCAACTCGCGTTCTATCGCGAGGTGGGCGGCCTGGAAACCGTGGTCTGCTCGGAACGGGCTCGAATGGCCGTTCTGAAGGGAACGGCCGCAGACTACTCCATCGTGCTGTTCCAGGCGCGCGGGGAGCAGAAGCCGGGCTATCACCACATGGCATTCGAGGTGTCTCCATCCGACTTCGATGCAGATGTGGATCGTCTGGAGCGTTCGGATATCGCGATCGAGACCCGCGTGGACCACCCCGCCAAACAGGGCGTCCTCCTGCGCGATCCGGATGGGCACGGGGTCGAGTTCTACGCGCGTCTTTCCGAGCCGCCGGCGACGCTCCGAGCGGACGAGCTGCGTCGCTTCTGGCTCGTCCCCGGGTAGGGTCACGATGCGGGAGGGAGTGATGCGGGAGGGAGTAGAGTGCCATGGGAGCAAAGTGCGATGACGGCTGATGCGTCCACATCCAAGGTAGCGCTGGTGACCGGTGGCGGCACCGGGATCGGGCGCGCGATCGCAAGCGCACTGCAGCGCGACGAATTCAGGGTGGCAATCCTGGGGCGGCGGCCGGAGCGGCTCGAGTCGCCGGAGGGGTTCCATGGCTATCCCTGCGATATCTCGGACCCGGCTGCGATCGGCCGGACTGTCGCCCGGGTGCTCTCCGATCTGGGCCGGCTCGATGTGCTGGTCAACAACGCCGGTGTCATCAAGAACGGCAATCTCGAAGACACGACCGAAGAGGCGATCGCGTATCAGGTAGGGGTCAACGTCCTGGGCACGATCCACATGACAAAGGCCTGCCTGCCCGCCCTCAAGGCGTCCAAGGGCTCGATCGTCAACGTGAGTTCCACCCTGGCCAAGCTTCCCATCCTCGGCACCTCCGTCTATGCGGCCACCAAGGGCGCCATGGAGTCCTTCAACCGCGCCATGGCGCTGGAACTCGGCACATCCGGAGTGCGCGTGAACTGTATTGCCCCCGCCCTGGTGCGCAGCGAAATCTACTACGCGGATGGAGTCGACGAGCAGGGCTACGAGCGCATCATGGACGAGTTCGGGGCGAGGTACCTCCTTGGGCGTGTTGGAGAGCCCGAGGACGTGGCCGAGCTGGCCGCGTTTTTGGTCTCCGATCGCGCTGCCTGGATGACCGGTGCCGTCATCCCGGTGGACAGCGGCTATCGAAGCGTTGGCTTCAAACAGCACTAGCGCGACCTTACGGTCGCGGCCCATCCTGACGGATGGGTGGGAGTTTCGCTGGCGCCAAACTCCTACGGCGCAAGCAGCCGGCTGAAGAACCTCGACTCCCGGTGTGGCAGTAGTGGTTGCTTCAATAACCGTAAAGCCACATTCCGGGTAATAGTTCAAAAGCTCAACTATTGCAGGTCAGGGCATCGTCGATGACGCCCAGGGTGAAGCAGTCATGAAACGCTCCGTCTCAATCACTGCGCGAAGCGTCCCGCCTGGCAGCAAGCATCAAACGATTACTCCGGCACTCGCATGGAACAAAAACCGAACTCCTTTTAATTCAACGGGTTGGCAGAACGCCATTTAACATAACTCAAGGTGCCCAGGCGGCGGCCGCCGCCCTTGTTTCCTGCACGTCAGTGCCCCGGCGCGCCGGGGGGGAAACTTGCATGGAACATAAACGTAAGCCATTGATTTAACTGGGTCACGAAAAGCGCCTCCGCGAGCCGTTAGCGCGCGTCATGCCCACCCATGTTCCTTGCCCGACAGCGCGGTGCACCGCACCGTGGACAGCTACAACGCCCGCGCCGGGCTCCGGGCGTAATTCGGCACGGGATTCGTAGGGGCGACGCTTGTGGTCGCCCGTCCTGGGTCACCCTTCCCGGTGCACGTAAGCCACGGCGTCTCGTCCAGCGCCTTGGCGAACTTCGTGAAGAGCTCGTCCACCTGGGCATCGGTGATGATGAGCGGGGGACAGAACGCCACGCTGTCCCCAAGGCTGCGCACGATCAGGCCGTGTTCCAGGGCCCGCTCCATGCAGTAGTTGCCCACGCCCAGGCTGGCCTCGAAGGATCGTTTCGTCTCCTTGTCCGCGACCAGCTCCACCGCGCCGAGCATGCCCTTGCCACGGACGTTGCCGACCAGCGGGTGACCCTCAAAGGAGCGCAGGCGCGCCTGGAAGGTCTCTCCCACCCGGGCCGCATGCGCGAAGACGTCACGCTCCTCCATGAGTTCCAGCGTACGCAGGCCCACCGCGGCACATACCGGGTGGCCGGAGTACGTGAAACCATGCGCGAAGTTGCCCACCTCGGCGCTCGCCGCCACGAACGGCTCGTACATCCACTCCGGCACGATGACCGCCGAAATCGGCAGGTAGGCCGAGGACAACGCCTTGGCGACGCTCATCGTGGTCGGCGCGATACCCATGGTCTGCGCGCCGAAGGGTTTGCCGGTGCGCCCGAAGCCGCAGATCACCTCGTCGTCGATGAAATGGACGCCGTACTTCGAGAGCACGGCCTGGATCTTCGCGTAATAGCCGTCCGGCGGCACGATCACGCCCCCGGCGCCGAGGATCGGTTCCGCGATGAAGGCGGCAACCGTCTCCGGGCCTTCGGCCAGAATGAGTTCCTCGAGTTCGCTCGCAAGCCGCGAGGTAAAGGCCTCCTCCGACTCGCCGGCGTGCGCCTCGCGGTAGTAGTGCGGGTTCGCCGTGTGCAGGATGTTCGGAATCGGCAGGTCGAAGTGTTTGTGGAACGGCGGCAGACCCGTCAGGCTCCCGCTCGCGACCGTGACCCCATGGTAGCCCCCCAGGCGCGAGACGATCTTCTTCCTCTCCGGCTTGCCGATCAGGTTGTGGTAGTACCACATCAGCTTGACCTGGGTGTCGTTCGCGTCGGAGCCCGACAGGCCGAAAAAGACCCGTCCCGCGTCGAACGGCATCATCGACTTCAGTTTCTCCGCGAGCAGCACGCTCGGCTCGTTGGTCTTGCCGGCGAACAGCTGCGAGTACGCCAGGCGACGCATCTGTTCCTCGGCCACGCGGGCGAGTTCCGGCTCCGCGTAGCCCAACGCCGTGCACCAGAGGCCGGCCATGCCCTCCAGGTATTGCTTGCCCCGATTGTCCCAGAGGTACACGCCCTCGGCCCGCTCATGGACCGTGGGACCGACGCGATGATGGTCCGCCAGGTTCGTGGTCGGGTGCAGCAGGTGCTGCAGGTCCTTCGACTCGACGGACTCGGGCGGAAACTCGTTGTGCAGCGGATCGGCCATCGATGACTCCAGTTCTCTTGCGTCTGCCAGGAAGCGCCCATGGGCGGAAACCGGCGGCTCCGCGCGGGATGCAACCCCGCCGACCGCCGGATCGCACCGAGCATGAAGGTACGCGGGGCGCCGGGCGATTCTACCGTCATTGACCTGCATCGGGGATCGAGGCGCCGTCGGCGATGGAGCCGGAGCATCGCACTCCGGCTCCGCGCTTCCCTGCCGGCGGCCCCACAGACCGCCTCTCCTGAAGAACGTTACGCCAGGTGCAAGCGCCCCGAAGGGCGCTGAGGGGAGTTGGCGGCACCCGCACGAGGAGCGTCGGCGGCCGCCAACGTCCTCGCGACTACCGGGTGCCGTATGCTACCGGCGTGAACGTTCAAGCCCTGGGCGAGGTGCGGATCGTCGGCCAGCGCGTCGCGCCAGCCTTTGTCGGCCAACGTCTGGACGAAGGGGAGAGCGACGTTGTTGAACGCCAACGTCGATGTCCGCGCGACCGCCCCGGGCATGTTCGTGACACAGTAATGGACCACCCCTTCCTCGATGTAGGTCGGGGCGTCGTGCGTGGTGGGGCGGCTCGTCTCGGAGCAGCCCCCCTGATCGATGGACACGTCCACCAGCGCGGCGCCGTCGCGCATGGAGCGGGCGAGTTCGCGTGAAACGAGTTTCGGAGCCGCGGCGCCCGGCACCAGCGCCGTTCCGATCACGAGGTCGGCGCCGCGCACGGCGTACTCGACGAGTTCGGGCCGCGCCGACAGTACGCGCGCCTTGCTGCCGAACTGTTCGCGTAGCTGCGCGAGACGACGCGGGGACTTCTCGATGATCGTGACGTCGGCTTCGAGGCCCAGCGCCATCCTCGCGGCATTCGTTCCGGCAACGCCTCCACCGAGAATCACGACGCTCGCCGGCGGGACGCCCGAGGCGCCGGAGAGCAGCACCCCTCGGCCTCCAGCCGAACAATGCAGCGCGCAGGCTCCTACCTGTATGGACATGCGCCCGGCGATCTCGCTCATGGGCGCAAGCAGCGGCAGCGACCCGTCTTCCGCCGTCACGGTCTCGCAGGCGATCGCGGTAACCCCCGACCGTTGCAACTGGCATGCCAGTTCCGGGCACGCCGCCAGATGGAGATAGCAGAACACGACCTGGCCGGCGCGCAGACGCGGCCACTCTTCCGGCTGGGGTTCCTTGACCTTGACGATCAGTTCCGACTCGAACACCGCCTCGACGTCATCGAGCGCCGCGCCGGCGAGCAGGTACTGTTCGTCCGAGAAGCCGACGTCATGCCCGGCTCCGAACTGCACGACCACCTCGTGGCCGCGACCCACGAGCGTCGCCGTGGCGGCGGGGGTCAACCCGACCCGGTGCTCGTGACACTTGACCTCTTTGGGAACGCCGATGTGCATGGCCGCCACTGTAGGGATTCGGTTGCGGCAAGTGCTTGCTTTCTTGCTGGACTTTCCGGCCTCCTGAGCAATAATCCGCCGCCGATTCCGCTTTCGGTCGAATATTTCCGTCGTTCCATGCCTCTCCAACCGGAGTATCCTTCGGGCACTCGGGACCGGCACAGGACTCTCCAGCACGCTCTCGATCGCGTTCGCAGCCCACCCATCAACCCGGCCCCCGGCGTCTGGCGCCGGCCCGACCTGGGCTGCTGGTTGCCGATTTCCTTGCGGACTCCGACTCGCATGGCCGGCGTCGTGGTAAACGCTCCGCAGCAGGTGCTTGCTTTCCTATGCGACTTTCCGGACGCTTTAGAACAATCTGCCGCTGATCGAGCCCTCCTGTGAAGAACTTTGCCGATCTCGACCGGGCCGACCGTGCCATCCTGCGGGAACTGCAGAACGATGGGCGCCTCGCCAACACGGCGTTGGCAGCGCGCGTCAACCTCTCGGAGTCCGCCTGCCTGCGGCGTACCCGCAATCTGGAGGAAAGCGGGCTCATACGCGGCTATGTCGGCCTGGTGGACCAGTCGCGCGCCGGCTACCCCAACAATGTGCTGGTGCAGATCACGCTGCACTCGCAGCAGCGCGACGACCTGCTGGCCTTCGAGGAGGCGGTTCGGGACGTCCCGGAAGTGATGGAGTGTTACCTGATGACCGGCGAGGCGGACTACATGCTGCGGGTCATCGTCCGCGATGCCCGGGACTACGAGCGCATCTACAGCCGCCATCTCACCGGCCTCCCGGGCGTCAATCGGGTACATTCGAGCTTCACGCTCAGGACCGTCGTCAAGAAGACGGAACTGCCCGTGCGGCTTGCGGAATGACAGGAGACGGGGCCATGCAGATCGACATCGACGGCACGCTCATCAACGCGTGCGCGGACGGGCCCGAGGACGCGCCCGCCATCCTGCTGTGGCACGGCGCAAGTCTCACGCTACGCAGCTGGGACCTGGTCGTCGCCCGACTCGCCGACCGCTACCGCCTGATCCGCTTCGACGTCCGCGGGCACGGCGACAGCGTGCCGGCGCGCGATCCCGCCACCGAATACACGTTCGAGCGATACGCGGCCGACGCCAACCGTCTGCTGGACCACTTCGGCGTCGTCGACTGCCACGTCTGGGGCTTCGCCTGGGGCGCCCGAGCGGCGCTCGCCTACTGCGCGCTGCACCCCGTGCGGGCACTGTCCGCCGCGCTCTACGATGCAAGCATCGGCAAGGCGGATGTGGCGGCACAGCGCGAGGGCACGCGGGAGGCGGTCAGACGCCAGCGTGCGGCGGGGATCCGGTTCCAGCCACCGGACGGCTGGAACCGGCACGCCAATCCGGAAGCCGCGCGCGAGAGCCTGCGCGCGGCGGAGCGCTTCGACTTGCCGGCCGCGGCGCAGCAACTGACGATGCCCGTGCTCGTCGCTACCGGCGATCTCGACCCGAACCTGGCATCGAGCCGGGACCTGGTCGCACGCGCGCCGGACGCGCGGCTGGTGGTGCTGCCCGACGTCGGACACGGATCGGTGATCCAGCGCCCCGACCTCGTCGTCGAAACCTACCTGCACTTCCGGCAGTCGCTGGCGGCGTAACCCCGAGCCGCCCGGCGTCAGACGAGAGTCGCCCGGCGTCAGACGAGATCCGCCGCCTCGAGGCCGAACTCCTCGATCACCTGGTCCGCATAGGCGATGCGCCCCGTGATCTGCGAAGCATCGCCATGGCAGAGACGAAGACACGCCTCCGCCATGTGCTCGACGGGCGTGACCCGGTCCTTGTTCGTCTCGTTGATGAGCTTGTGGTGCACGACACCGGGTGTCGCGACCAGTCCCGGGGAAATGACGTTCACCCCCACGCCCCTGCCGTGGAGTTCCTGGGCCAGCCCGGTGGTGAAACGTTCCAGGGCTGCCTTGCACATGCCGTACACCGTACCCCCGTGGCCACCCGGCACGTTGGCCTCGGGATGGATCGCCGCGTGGGAGGAGATATTGAGGATCCAGCCCGACCCTCGCTCGACCATGCCCGGCAATACCATCTGCGCAAGTTCGAAGGGTGCGTAGACCTGGACGTCCATCATGGTGCGGTAACGCTTCTCCGAGAAGTCGATGACCGGCAGGAACCAGGTGACCGCGGCGTTGTTGACCAGGATGTCCACCGGCCCGAACGTGCTTTCTGTCTGATCGATCAGGCTGCGTCGCTCTTCCGCATCCGCCAGGTTGCAGCGTATCGCCGCGGCCGTGCCCCCCGCCGCCTCGATGTCCGCAACGCACTGCTTGATGGTGCCGGGCAGGAAGTGGTCCGATGCCTCCACGGTGCGCGCGGATACCACCACGCTCGCCCCTTCCATGGCCAGGCGCTTGGCAACCGCCTCACCGATACCGCGGCTCGCTCCGGTGACGACCGCGACCTGCCCCCTCAGTACACCGTCCGGATTGACCTGAGCCATGAACCGTCCCCCTAAAGAAAGTCATGAGTCGAAAGACTTTCGATCATACCCCAGCCGCTGGCACATAGCGGCGCTCGACCCGCTCGCCGATGCCCGCGAGGATCTCGTAGGCGATGGTCTGCGCCCCCTCGGCGACCTCGTCGACACCCACCTCGGAGCCGAAAAACTCCACCCAGTCGCCGCGCTCCAGAGGCAAGTCCGTGGCATCCACATGCGTCAGATCCATGGACACGCGACCGAGTATCGGTAGCCTGGCGCCACGAAACGCCACCTCTCCCCGGTTCGAGAGCAGACGGGGCACGCCGTCGGCATAGCCCACGCCGACCACCGCGACCGTCGTGTCGCGCTCCAGGATACGAGCGGCCCCGTAACCGACCGTCTCGCCCGCCCGCACCCGCCGCACCTGCAGGACCTGTCCCTCGAATGTCGCAACACAGCGCATGGGGTTGTCGCGGTCGCCATAGGGATTGCCGCCATAGAGGCCGATGCCCGGGCGGGCGATCCCGCGGACGCCGTTCAGGGTGCCGGCCGAGTTGGCGATGCTGACGGGGACGCCGGGGAAACGTGCCGCCACCGCCTCGAAGCGCTCGAGCTGGATGGCGTTCAGCGGGTGCTCCGGTGTGTCCGCGCAGGCCAGGTGGGTGAGGAGCAGCCGTACGTCCGCATCCTCCGGTACCTCCTCCGGCGCAAAACCCAAGCGTTGCATGCCGGTGTCCACGTGCAATGCCACGGGACCCGCCCGCAGCTGCGAGGACTGGTTGACCACCGGGACCAGTTCCGGCGCGGCCACTTCGCCCGAGAACACATAGACCTCGGCGTCGTCCGCGAGCGCCCGGCGCAGTGCCAGGCCTTCTCCTTCGGTCGCGACAAAGAACCGCCGGCAGCCCTCCGCCTCGAGCCGACGGGCGACTGGACCCATGCCAAGACCATAGGCGTTGGCCTTCACCACCGCCGCCGCGCCGTCCGCCGCTTTCGCCCGGAATGTCCGGTAGTTCGCAGCCAGCGCGTCGAGATCCACGGTCAGGCGCCCGTGCGACATGGCTTCTCCGGTCTGGAACGGACTACGGAAACTACACCAATTCGCATTCCGGGCGCGTAGACTGCGCGACCCCCTCTCTACCACGGAACGCGCATGGCATCCATCCGTAACACGGTGGGGGCGCTACTTGCCCTCGTGGCGGCCGCGGCCGCAGGCGATCTCTTCGAGCGGGTCGAGCACAAGTACGCCGACAGCGACGGGGTGTCCATCCACTACGCGCTCGCCGGCGCAGGTCCGCTCATCGTGGCGATCCACGGCTTTCCGGACTTCTGGTACACGTGGCGCAACCAGATGGCGGCCCTCGAGGGCGACTACCGGATAGCTGCCGTCGACCTGCGCGGCTACAACCGCAGCGGTCAGCCCAAGGGTGTCGAGAACTACGCGATGCCGAACTTGGTAGCCGACATCGCGGCCGTGATCGCAGCCGAGGGCGAGGACTCCGCCGTCGTCGTGGGACACGACTGGGGCGGTGCGATCGCGTGGAACGTCGCCATGACACGGCAGGACCTGGTGGACGCCCTCGTGATCCTGAACCTGCCGCATCCGGCCGGACTCGGCCGGGAACTCGCGACGAACCCACGGCAGCAGGAGAACAGCCAGTATGCGCGCGACTTCCAGCGGCCCGAGGCACACAAGTTCCTGACGGCGGCAGGACTGTCCCGCTGGGTAACCGACGAGGCCGCCCGCCCCCGCTACGTCGAGGCCTTCGAGCGCTCCGACTTCGAAGCGATGCTGAACTACTACAAGGCCAACTATCCGCGCGACTCGGGAGATGCGACGGCGACGGCACCCGGGTTCCCCAAGGTCCGCGCACCCGTCCTCATGTTCCACGGCCTCGACGATCAGGCGCTCCTGCCCGGTGGACTGAACGGCACCTGGGACTGGCTGGAGAAGGACCTGACCCTGGTGACGATTCCCGGCGCCGGGCACTTCGTGCAGCAGGACGCGAGCCGGATCGTCTCCGAGACCATGCAGGACTGGTTGGGACGTCGCGTTTCTCCCTGAGCGCGACCGCGGCTCGACCGCGGCATCCAGGCGGGCCATGGTGCTGTTTCCGGATGCGAAATAGCCCGGCGAGCTATTTCGTTTTAAGGCGAAAATTGAAATAGGGCGCCCAGATATCCACTCTATCGGGCTTCCAGTCGACCGCAGCACTTCCTTATTTTATTTTAGAGCCTTAAAATGAAATAAGGGCCTGCGTTATTTCGCGATGACCATTAGTCGGGAGTTGCAAGTGCTCCGGGACGACCAAGGCAGCTACGAAGCCACCACTGTCGTGGGTGAGCAGGTCCGGGCGTTTGTGCCGGCACCTCTGCCGCCAAACCCTCCCCTGGCCATGGACGGCACGCTACAGCAGGCGCTCGAAGCCGCCGTACTGGCACTCGGGCGTCTCGACGGCGTCGCGCGGCATCTTCCGGACAGAGCTCTCTTTCTGTACGCCTACGTCCGCAAGGAAGCCGTGCTTTCCTCTCAGATCGAGGGAACGCAGTCGTCCGTCTCCGACCTGCTGTTCTACGAGCTCGAGCAGGCGCCGGGCGTACCCCTGGACGACGTCGTAGAAGTCTCCAATTACGTGGCCGCCCTCGAACACGGCCTGCGCCTGCTCCAGGAAGGCCTGCCCCCCTCCATTCGCCTACTGCGCGAGATCCATGGGGTGCTCCTCTCCAAGGGACGCGGCAGTTCGAAGATTCCGGGAGACTTCCGCACTTCGCAAAACTGGATCGGCGGTACCCGGCCCGGCAACGCCACGTTCGTACCCCCACCCCACACGGCGATCCCGGACTGCATGGCCGCACTCGAGCGATTCTTCAACGCGCAGGACGACGGTCTTCCCGATCTGGCTCGAGCGGCACTGGCACACGTGCAGTTCGAAACCATTCACCCGTTCCTGGATGGCAACGGGCGTGTTGGACGGCTGCTCATCACGCTCCTGCTATTCGATGCCGGCGTGCTGCGAGAGCCATTGCTGTACCTGAGCCTATTCTTCAAGCAGCACCGCACCACGTACTACGACCTGCTGAACCGCGTGCGTCTCACCGGCGACTGGGAGTCCTGGCTCGCGTTCTTCCTCGAGGGGGTGCGGGCGACCGCCGAAGCCGCCCTCTCCACTGCGGACCGGCTGTCCACCATCTTCCAGGACGATCGCGACCGGCTTGCGGAGCGTGGAGGACGCAAGCTCGGCTCCGCGTTGCGCATGCATGACGCGCTCAAGGCGCGACCCATCCTGTCGTTGCCGGTCGCCTGCCAGGACACCGGGCTGTCCTTCCAGGCCGCAGCCTCGGCAATGGAGACCCTCGCGCGCCACGGAATTGCCCGAGAAGTCACCGGAAAACGTCGCGGTCGGCTCTTCGCCTACGACGCGTATCTGTCCATACTCGCCGAAGGTACCGACATCGCCTGACGCCGTCATGGAATCCCGCACGCCACATCGTGCCGGAGCACGCCGCGATCGGTGCGACAATCCGCGGCAGGAGGCGCCTGCATGCCGGACAGACCCCCGTTCCTCTATCTTGATGAAGCCGACCTGAGTCGACTTCCCATCCACACCGACGAAGTAGTCGAGAGCCTGGAGCACCTCGTTCGGCGGGAGGGCGAAGCGTCGCTCTGGACGCCGTCGAAGACGTCGGTCACCCTGCCGGACGGTCGTTACCTGATGGCCGGAGTCGCCGCGGTGGACGACCCCCCCGTAATGGCAGTGAAGTCGCTCGTCCTGAACCCGGCGAATCCCGACCGCGGTCTTCCCCAGATCAACGCCACCGTAACCGTACTCGACAGCAACACGGGCTTGCCCCTCGCGGTGATGGACGGCAACTGGATCACCGCCGTGCGCACTGCGGGCCTGAGCGCCCTCGCCGCGTCCAGGCTCGCCAACCCCGATGCTTCTTCCATCGCGTTCATCGGCTGCGGCGTGCAGGCGAGAGCGCACCTCCGTGCCTTCGCGGACCGTTTCCCGCTCGCGGAGATGCGGGCGTTCGGGCGCGGCGCCGCCAACCGGGACACGCTCTGCGCGGCAGGCGAGGAACGGGGTCTGCGCGCCGTGGCGAGCGCGACGGGTCAGGATGCCATCGAGGGCGCGGACCTTGTCGTCACGACCGTGACGCTTTCCACGGACACCCCACCGTTCCTGGACGCGCGCGGACTGAGACCCGGCGCCTTCGCCGCCGTGACCGACTTCGTGGCGCCATGGCACAGGGACAGCCTGGGAGCCTTCGACCGTATCGTCACCGACGACCTCACCCAACCCCTCATCGACCCGGAGAGCTTCGACGGGGACCTGCATGCCGTGCTCGCGGGCGAGATCTCTGGTCGACGAGGCGCTACCGAGCGCACCGCCTTCATCTTCCGGGGTCCGGCGGTCGCCGACCTGGCGCTCGCAGGGCTCGCATACCGCAAGGCGCGGGAGAGCAGCGTGGGCACGCCTCTACCGACGCCGTGACCCGTTCCCATCCCCCCGGACGCGCCGGGAAAAGAAGACCGCAGGGGACGGGCTTGTCCCGTCCCGAATCAGCCGCCAGGCCCGACGCGGCCCGTGCCAAATCGTGCACGGTCCCGGGAACGCATGCATGGTCCCGGCGCGGCACTGTAGGGGACGGGCTTGTCCCGTCCCGTTCCTGCGGCTTGCACGACTCCGGGACGGGCGACCACGAGGGTCGCCCCTACACCGTGCCGAATCAGCCGCGAGCGGAGTTGTTCCATGCGAGGGGTGCTCCGGCATGGTCTACCGCGTGTTGTCGCTGTGCGGCGCGTATTGCCCGGCGATTGCGGCCCGTGTTCGAAGCGGATCCGTCAATACGCGGGTACGGGCCGCGCCGACTTCCGCGGCCTCCAGGGGGCGGAAGCCGGCCGGCAGTGTCTCGGCGCTGAACTCCTGAAGCACCCAGTTGAGCAGCCGTGCGAGCGCGTCGTCGTCGAGTGGCGACTGAGCCACCTCGGGTACGCGGGCGATGTACTCGCGGCCCGCGGGCGTGGCCACGATTGCGCCGATCGGCCCCAGCAGAGACGGCACGTCCGGCGGCGCACTGGCGCCGTCGGGCCGGTGGCAGCCGGAGCAGTGCAGCAGATAGTCGAAGCGGGCAGCGGCGCGTTCCGCCGGAGTCTGCGCGCCGTCCTCGTAGGCGGGCGGCGTTGCGAAGGCGACTGCGCCGACGCCGACGCCGAGCACCATGCCCACCAGCCGACCGCGAGCGCCCCAAAGCGGGTCCATTCCCCATCGCACTCCCAGCCATCGACCCGGCGGACGGCCAGACGTCATCCCGTAGCTTCCGCCTCCGCGCCTGCCCCGTTCTCCGGCGCCTCGCCGAGCACGGCCGCGAGGGTACAGTGGTAGGCATGACTCTGCGTGCCAAAGCACCACAGGATGTTGTTGCTCTTGCTCGGGAAGTAGACCGGCTTCGCGCCTTCGCTGCGATGGCAGAAACAGCGCGGACAGACCGCCTTGCCGCAGCAGTCGTTGTAGGAGATCAGGTACTGCTTGTCGTCCACCGGATTGCGGCAGGTGCCGACCCACGTGATCGGCGACATCTCCGCACCGGGCGGGCAACTGCTCTCCGTGCCGCCGCAGCACGCGCAGAGCGTGCCGCCGAGGCCGCAATAGCGCCAGTAGTCGCAACTCCTGGGATCGCCGAACTCGGTGAGGCCGGCCACCTCCGGGGCATCCCCCTCCGGCATCGGCGCTTGCGCAGCCTCCTCCGCCCCGAACGCCCGTTCCACGGGCAGGAGCGGCAGGGCACCGGCGCCGGCCAGCACGCCGCCGATGCGGCCGAGAAAGCCCCGCCGCGACGTGTGCTCGGCGAGTCCGGTGGTGCCGCGCCGCGTTGCGGCATCGAACCATCGTGTGAGAACTGCGCTTGCGCTCCCGGATCGGCGCGGCAAGCCACTCGAGATGTTTGTGTCGTTCATTGCATCTCCTTGGTGATGCCAGGGTCGAACTCGCCGACCCCCTGTGCTTCCAGGACGTAGTCCTGCAGCGTCGCGACTCCGCTACGCCATGATTCCAGCAGGCTCTCGAGGTGCTCGCGCGTGTTGACGAGCCCCCGCCCGCGCAATACTCCGTCGTCGCCGATCAGCACGGCGAACGGCAGGCGGCTGACACCGTAGCGGATTCCGAGGGCCTCGGAGAGCACGTACGGAAACCGACCGATGCCGGCGTCCCCGGCGAACGCCCGATGGCGCGCGGCATCGAAGCCGTCACTGGCGAACACCAACTGAAGCTCCTCCGCCGCCGCGAGGGATTTCGCCGCCGGCAACAGCGACTTGCACACCGGACAGGTCGGGGAGATGAACAGGACCAGGGTGTTCGCGGCCTGGTCCGGGCCGCCGATGCTGACCCGCCGGCCTGCCAGGTCCTCGGCGTCCACGGGCTCCGTCAGTTCGCCCATCTTCGGCCCGCGCGTCGGCGTCAGCGCTCCCGCCGGCGCGACCCGCTGGTTCAGCACGCCGACCTGGCGCGCCAGCGCGAGCACGGCGACGGTCAGCAATCCCACCAGCAGCCAGAGCAGTATGTCGAGCGCGAGGGCCGCCGTCATGATCACTCCTCGGTCCAGGCCCGCATGGCCGCGACATTGGCCAGCAGCGCGCCCGTCGCGAAGTAGAGACCCGCACCGACGGCCAGGACCGGCACCGACGTCGCGAGATCGCCCCAGTGCGGAGTGCCCGCCTCGGCGATGGCCAGGGGACCGAGCGCCAGCATCGCGAGGACGACGTTGCGTCCCACGAGTACCCACGAAAGCTCTTCGCCGCCGCCGCAGCCGCAATCTATCCACGATCTGCCGCGCGCCAGGTTCGTCGTCATGGCCAGTCCGTACCCGAGCATGAGTCCGGCCGTGCCAAGCCCCGCCACCAGTGCCGCGTCCGGTTGCCAAGGAGCGACCACCCATGCCGCGGCCAGCGCGCCCTCCACCGCGGGAGTGGCGATCGCCGCCGGGCGCATGAGAAGCTCGGGCAGCAGTCGATAGTCCGCGAGGATCGCTTCGAAAGCCCCGATGTCGCGGACTTTGCGCCACGCCGCCACCCCCAGCAGCAGGGCGAAACCCGCTGCCGCGGCCAGCATCGGAGAGCCGTCCACCCGCTCCTCAATAGCGCAGCAGCGCGCCGCCGCCGGCACCTTCGACGGTGCGCTGGCGACGCCCGGTGCGCAACTCGTACACCTGCACGCCCGCGCCGACGGCGGCCAGCAACAGCGGCTCGTCCCCTTGCACGACGAGCACCGCCGACGCCGGTTCATCGAACTTGATCCGCCCGATGCGACGTTGCGTGGCCCGATGGTGGAGCCAGGCCTCGGGTCCGGCGTCGTCCTGCGTATCCGCGCCGCCCTGGTGCATCAGGGTCACGAGCAGGTCGAGGCCCGCATCGAACGTCGCGGGCTGGTTACCGCCCGGGCGCCAGCCTTCGTCTCCCTCGCCCAGCAGCGACCACGACTCGCCGACCGAGATCTGCCCGTCCTCGACCACGGCTTCCCGGGTCAGTCCCGCAAAAGTCGTGAACTGCCAGCCGGCGCTCGTCTGCGTCGGCTGGTCGAAGAGCGGGTCGTCCTCGACGGAGAAGAAGGGCTCCGTGCGTACGCGCGCCGCTTCCGCGCCGTTCTCGTCCAGACCGATCCACTGCAGCGTGCCGTCGCCGCACAGCATCAGGAACCCGCGCTCGCCGGCCGGCAGCGTGGTCGCGCAACCCGGCGTGGAAATCTCACCGACGAAACTCCGGTTCTCCACGTCGACCACCGTCACGGACTGGGCGGGGGTCATGTTGAACACCGTCACGTAACGCCCGCCGGACAGGAGGGCGAGGTAGTGCCGATGCACTGCGGTCATCTTGTTCGGGATCGGAACTTCCCCGACCGGCGACAGCGTGTTGTGGGCGTACACCCGCAGCACGTCCGTGCGCTCACCGTCGTAAGTGCGAGTGAAGTGCGTCTCCGCGGCGTAGATCTCGCCACGCCCGGCGTGGCGGCGCACGGTCGGCGTCCACGGAGTAAGCGACAGCGTGCCCTGCATCTCGCCGTCGGCCGCATCGAACACGAAGCCCGCCCCGAGGACGCTCTTGCTGACAAACCAGGTCGGAGCCGCCGGGCCGAGCTCGACGGTCGTCCCCGGAGACGGAACGACACCCGCTCCGGACAGCGACGTGGCGGCGGCCAGGGTCGCCGCGAGGGCCGCTACGCGCGCAACGTGCCGCACTCTCCGCGCGGGGCCCCCTCCCGAACCCCGTTCCAGCCCGTCCGTCACCCCGCCGCTCTCGCGAGGAGCCCGATCAGCCGCAAGCCAGTGCATCGCACGCCGCTCCAATTAGGTAAGGCCAGGTCCCGAGTCTGTCGAATTGCCGGGCGGAGGGCAAGCAAACCCGCGTGATACTCTCGGTCACGCCAAATTGCTGGCGCGCCAATCGCGCCCACGAGGGGCTTTGGTGGTTCCCGATGGAGCAGGGCCGGTGAATCGTGTGCAGGATCTGATCGTGCAGGACGTGCGCTGTTTCGAGGGTGCGCAGTCCGGTCGACTGCGCCCGATTACCCTGCTCGTCGGCGAGAACAGCACGGGGAAGTCCACCTTCCTCGCCTGCCACCGCATTCTGTCGGAAGTGCTCACTCCCTTCGGCCGCTCCTCCTTGCAGCCCGACTTCAATGAGGAGCCTTTTCTCATGGGATCCTTCCGGGACATCGTCCGCTCGCGGCGTGGGCCCAAGGGGCGCGGAGACGAGTTCAAGCTCGGATTCACGATAGACGCGAGGGAATCGAACGTCTCTTCGTTCGAGTTGTGGATCGCATTCTCCGAAGAAGGGTCGCAGCCGCATGTGTCCGCGTTCAGGTGGGACTTCGGGGGCACCGACTTTCTGGAGATCGGAGCCGGCCCGACCGGTCGGACCGTATGGCGAATCCCCGACCACGAGGCATCGATGGACCTGCCATTCCAGTTCTTCCGGATCGGGGAGGGAATGTTCGTCCATGGTGTCCAAGAGCCCGGGTTGGACGTGATCGTCGACTATTTGAAAGGACTTTTCCCGGACCGCACGGGGAACGCCTGGTTTCTCTCCGAGACACTTTGCCCGCCCCCGCCGAATCTTGTCCCCAGCGCGCCTCTTCGCTCGAAGCCCGCGCGGACCTACAACCCGGTCGGCGAGATGCCGTCCTCGGAGGGCGCGCATGTGCCGATGCTGATGATGCGACTGGATCGCACCGACAGACCGCACTGGAACGAACTCCAGGGCGACCTCGTCGCATTCGGCCGCGAGTCCGGCATGTTTTCGGACGTGAAGGTCAAGCGACACGGCAGCCAGATGAGCGACCCGTTCCAGTTGCAGGTCAAGGTGCGAACCGGACCACACGCCAACCTCATGGATGTCGGTTACGGAGTGAGCCAGATCCTGCCGATCCTGGTCGACGTGATGCACCCCGGCACGGGCAGCCGGACCTTCCTGCTGCAGCAGCCCGAGGTCCACCTCCACCCACGCGGACAGGCCGCACTCGCTAGCCTGTTCGTCCATTCCGCAAAAAAGCAGCGCAACCAATTCCTGATCGAGACCCACAGCGACTACATCGTCGACCGTGTCCGCATCTGCGTGCGCAAGAAGCGGATCGCGCCCGACGACGTGTCGATTCTCTATTTCGAGCCGCGTGGCAACTCGGTGACGATACACAACCTGTCGCTGGACGCAGACGGCAACCTGCACGATGCGCCTTCGGCATACCGGGAGTTCTTCTCCAGGGAGACGGACGGGTTGCTTGGATTCACCGATTGAGGCTGCTGCCGTGTGCCTCATAGCGGACGCGTCCACCTTCGGAGACTTGCTTGCGGTTCCCGCCACCGCAGATGCAGCGCCAATCCACGCGTGGCTGCAACGCGGTGGGACGCTTGTCTATTCGACCGGGGGCAGACTCGGCGCCGAAGTCGAACGCTCGCCCCATCTGAAGCGGAAACTGCTCGACTACGTCCGAGCGGGCAGGGCGAGACTCATCCCGCACGAAGGGTTCGCCGAGGACGAACAGGCGCTGTCGGGGCGATCCGATCTACACTCGAACGACTCGCATGTGCTGGCGTTGGCGAGGGCAAGCGGCACGCGCCTTCTCTACACGCGGGACGAAGCGCTCAAGTCGGATTTCAAGAACAAGGAGATCATCGATCGCCCGAGAGGCAGGATCTACTCGCGGGCGAGCAACCGGCGCCTGTTGACCCGATCCGTCTGCGCGACTTAGCGCGACCTTACGGTCGCGGCCCATCCTGACGGATGGGTAGAAGTCTCGCTGGCGCGAAACTTCTACGGCGCAAGCTCCTAGATTAGCGGCCGGCCGCCAACGGTGGCGTGGCAGCCGCGTATTCGAGACACTGCGCCCAACCCAACCATCGCTGGGAGGAAGACCGAAGATGCGCACCGTTCAGATGCTCGGCAACTGCGGCGTCGACGTGATCGACCTTCCGGATCCCGAGCCCACCAACGACGACGAGGTCGTCGTGCAGGTGAGGTCGTCGCCTCTCTGTGGGTCGGAGCGGCACGCGTACGATGGCGCGACGGGGATGGACGGGCGGGGCGGGTTCAACGGCGGCCACGAGGGCGCCGGCGTGGTCGCCAAGGCCCGCGGCTCCAAGCGCCTGCAGGAAGGCGACCGCGTCGTCCTCCACGCGGCAAGTCCGTGCGGCGCCTGCCGGTACTGCATGGCCGGTCACTGGGTGCTCTGCGACGCGCCGCTGGCGCGACGGTTTCCGGGGAACCATTCCCAGTACGTGCTGGTCAACGAACGCAGCTGCCTGCCGCTGGCGGACGACATCGACTTCGAGACGGGCGCCCTCTTCGGTGACGCCATCGGTACCCCCTTCCGGGCGATCAAGCGTCTGCACGTCAGCGCATTCGATACCGTCCTGATCACCGGCCAGGGGCCCATCGGACTCGCCGCCACCATGCTGTGCCGGTTCCTGAACGCCCGCACCATTGTCCTCGATATCAACGACTACCGTCTCGAGCGTGCACGTCAGTGCGGGGCCGATGTCTGCATCAATCCGTCGGAAGAGCCCGACATCCGCGCACGCCTCGCCGAGGCCGCCGGGCCGCGCGGCATCGACGTGGCGCTCGAATGCTCGGCGGCGCCCGAAGCACAGACCCTGTGCCTGGACGCCCTGCGCAAGAGCGGGCGCATGGCGCTCGTCGGCGTGAGCAGCACGGGTCCGACCATCGACACGATGCAGCATTTCACTCTGAAGGAGATCGAGGTGATCGGTACGTGGTACTCGGCACCCACCGATCACGAGGAACTCGAGGCCCTGGTGCGCCGCGGCCTGCCGGCGAAGGACATGGTGACGCACCGCTACGGTATCGAGGAGGCGCCGGAGGCCTTCGACGTGTTCTTCGGCGGCGCGGGCGCGAAGGTCGTACTGGAACCCTGGGGTGATTGATCGAGCGTCAGGTCAGGGAAGCTCCCTTGCCCAGTTCCAGCAGGAACTGCTGGAGCCGATTTATGATCGCGGTTTCCAAGTCGGTCTCGGAGTAGGCGGGCCGCTCCTCCAAGCCCAGGAACTCCGGCACGACCGGATCCTTTATCAGGTCCGATGCCTTCTGGATCACCTGCCCATCCCTGACGAGTCGACGGACTTCCTCCTTGTCGCGGCTGAGCGCAAGCCGTTCGTACAGGGAACTGGCGAGCTGGCGCTTGAGTTCCCGGACGCTCCAACCATGGTCAGCGGCCTCGATCTCGTAGAAACGGCGTGCATCGGCGTCGTCGAGGGAGAGAAGGACGGCATACTGGGACCAGCCGAGAGGGAAATGCCGCGCCAACTTTGTGATCAATGTCCGCGAAATTCGTTCGGCAGGCGCCGGCGAAATCCGCGACGGTGTCTCGGCAATAGCCGAGTCGCCGGAAATCCGAGACGGTGTTGCGGATTTCTCGCCCGCCGCAGCCTCGGAGAGGACGTGGTCGTATAGCAGAAAGAACCGTCGCATCCTCTCCAAAGCATCCACAGAGAAGCCGCGCCCAATCTTGGCCTTCAGAGCCGCTGACAATGTCATCAAGGTCCGAGCGCCGTACTCCGCACGATCCGCGCCCTGCTGCTCGTATTCGACGATGTACGATCCGAACAGCCAGTTTCGTACGACCAGAGAGCGGTCGGCGGCGCGTGCGGCCGAGTTCCGGGTCTCTTCGTGGGCCTGCTGGCACAGCGTGACCAGCCGCTCGAAGTCAGTTTCGGGCTCATGGCGTCAGCCCCATCCGGGCCAGGTGCCCCTCGACCTTGGCGCTGAACGCTTCCACGTCGCGCTCCAGTTCCGGCAGCGGGCAGGCATAGCGGTCTTCGATTTCCTGTATGCGGGCGGCGAGGCGCTGGGTGAGGCGCTGCACTTCGGCCTCGATGGCGGCGCGGATGCTCGCGAGCCACTTGTCCTCGACGACGAGGCTCTGGATCTCGCGGCCGCTGAGCGCCTCGCGGGTTTCGATGCGCGCGGCGCTGTAGCCCGCTCGTCCGTTGTCTGAGAACAACGCGTTCCGTAGGAACGGGAAGACAGCCCAGTACTCGCCCAAGGCGTCGATGTCGCGGTTCGGGATGCCGCCGCGCAGGTGGGCGTCGAGATCGTGCATGTCCTCCGGTTCGCTTGAATCAATCTAGCGCGGCAGGTTGAGATTGTAGTCGTTGGACGGATCGGCGATCTCCGCCAGCGGGACCATACGCGAACGACTGGATTCGACAGGCCGCCTCCACGTCGACTTCGGAGGCGATCAGGTCCCGGGGCTTTCGCCTCGCCGCAACGCCTGGAACCCGGCCTCCACCTGTTCCCGTTCCATCGTACTCAGCGCCAGCGACATCCCAATCCCCCGAAGTGTCCGAATGCATATCGTACGTGAGCCAGCGCCCCTCCCGACCGGAGCGCGTGCCTCGATCCGCGCGTCGTCAGTTGGAGAGCTCGATGCGCGCAGCCTTCTCCGCGTCGTACCACCACCCGTGGGGGAATGGCGAGATGTATTTCGCGTCGAGCGCCCCCGCCGGCCGCCCGAACTTGTCCCAGTACGCGAGGAAGGGGTCAGCCACCGCATCCAGCGGAAGCTGGTAGTAGCCCCACAGCAATACGCGATCGAGCGCCCGACAGGCCACCTGCATGGTCTCGAAAGACGTGGCTTCCGTCGCCGCCTCCACCAGGGCGTCCACCGCGGGATGCGAGATCCCGGCCAGGTTGCGCGTCAGCGGCATGTTCACCGCCGCGGAGTGGAAGAACCCCTTCAGCTCGATGATCGGTGGCAGCAGGATGTCGTGGTTGCGCAGGCTCGCCTGGAAGTCCAGGTTCTTGCGGCGGTGGATGTACTCGGTGTTGTCGACCGTGCGGATCGTGCCCCGGATCCCGAGCTTCGCGAGGCTGTCGATGTAGGGCAGCAGCGTCCGCTGGTCCGCCGCGGACCGCGACAGGAACTCGATCTCGAAGGGCTCGCCCGCCCCGTTCACGAGCGCCCCGTCGCGGATCCGCCAACCCGCCTCGGCCAGGAGTGCCCGGGCACGCTCCAGGTTCGCGCGGTTGCGCCCTTCTCCCATGGACCTCGGCAGCGTGAAGGGTTGCGTGAAGACCTCGGGCGGCAAGATGTCGCGAAAAGGCTCGAGCAATGCCAGTTCCGCCGCGTCCGGCAGTCCCGTCGCGGCGAACGGCGTGTCGGGGAAATGGCTCTCGGCGCGCTCGTGCAGCCCCCAGTGCAGCGTCCGGTTCTGCCAATCGAAATCGAAAGCGTAGGTCAACGCCTGCCGCACGCGGCGATCGTCGAACGGCGCGCGGCGGTTGTTCCACGACAGCATGAGGCGCACCCCGATCTCGATGCGCAGGTAGTACTTGCCCTGCACCAGCCAGCCCTTGGCGCGGGCCGGAGTGTCGTAGGACGACACCCAGTGCCGCAGATCCCGCTCGATCCAGAAGTCGAAGAGTCCCTTCCGAAAGGCCTCCCGGGCCACGGTACCGTCCCGATAGAGTTCATAGCGCAACGTGTCGAAGTTGTAGCGGCCCCGGTTCGGCGGGATGTCGCGTCCCCAGTAGTCCGGAACCCGCTCGTAGCGGACGTAGCGTCCCGTTTCGAAGTCCGTCACCCGGTAGGGCCCGCTGCCGAGGTGGAGCACGAGGTCGGCCACCATGGGATCGCGGTCCTGCCAGTAGTGCGCCGGGAGGATGGTCATGAAGTTCAGGATGACGAAGTTGGCGTTCGTGACCTCGGCATGCGTGTGCAGCACGAACTCCCGGTCGTTCCGTACCTCGACGGACGCGATCCAGCCCAGGACGTCGGGAAACCGCGCCGCCAGCGGATTCGACTGAATCTTCCTGACGGTGTAGGCGACGTCGCCCGAGGTGATCGGCACGCCGTCGTGCCAACGCGCTTCGCGACGCAGCCGAAACGCGATCGAGCGGCGGTCCTCGCCGAGCGCCAAACCCTCCGCCAGGTAGCCGTAATAGACGCTCAACTCGTCCCCCGGCATCATGAGCAGCCGATCGAGGGTCAGGCCCGAACCCGGCGCCTGCGCCCCGGTCGCGGCGAGCGGCGCGAAGGTGTCGAAGCCGGCCATGTGCGACATGACGAGTGCGCCACCCTTGGGGGCGCCCGGATTGAGGTAGTCGAAGTGCGAATAGTCCGGCGGATACTTCAACTCGCCGAACATGGAGAGACCGTGGCGGTACTCGGTGAGAGCGCGGTCGTCCGGCCCCGCCAAGGCGGCGGCGCCGACGCACCCGAGCAGGACGAGGAACCGCGTCGACACGCCGGTGTCAGGGGTCGATCAGCACGCCCGGATTGAGAATCCCGTTCGGGTCGAGCCGTCGTTTTGCCGCCTTCAGCACCTCCGCGAAGAGCTCCGGACGCTGGCGGTCCCAGCCCGGCCGGTGCATGCGGCCCACCGCATGGTGGTGCGTCACCGTACCGCCCGCGTCGACGACGGCAGCCATCGCCGCGTCCTTGACGATGGCCCATTGCTCGGACTCGCCGCCGAGCGCAGCGGGTCCATTCCAGCTGTAGTACGGCGCCGGGCCGTCCGGGTAGACGTGCGTGAAACGGCACGAGAGTGACGCACCCGTCCCGAGCACCTCATCGAGCACCGGTCGCATGCGCCCCCGTACGGCCGCGTCGAACTCCGGCCAGCGATCCCAGGTGATCGCCGTCTCGAAGGTGTCGGAGAGAAGCCCCAGGCCGTTGTTCACCCCCGCATTGACGCCGATGAAGGCATTGCGCCAGGCGCCCACCGCACCGTCGCGCCCCGTCGCCTTCCCGCTGCCATCGTCGATGCGGATCTCGTCATCGGCGACCTGCCCTGCGTGATCCCGGGCGATGGCGACCGCTTCGCGGATGGGCTCGCCCTGCGGCACGTCCGCGGACTCGAAGCCGACGATCAGCAGCGCGGACGTGCCGTCGAGCGCGGCACTCGCCCGGGCTTCGACCGGGTCGAGAATGCGCAGGTTCGCGGGCCACAGCTTCGCCTGCACGATGGCGCGCACCGCCTCGCTGCCCGTGTGCCAGTCGGGGAAGACGATGCCGGCCGTCGCGCGAAAGCGTGGCCTTTTCTGCAGGCGCAGCCAGCACTCGCTGATGATGCCGAGCGTCCCTTCCGAACCCACGACCAGCCGGTCCGGGCTCGGCCCCGCGCCGCTGCCGGGCAGCCGCCGCGTTTCCATCCATCCCGCCGGAGACAGCATGCGCGTCGATTCGACGAAGTCGTCGATGTGCGTGTGGTTGGTAGCGTAGTGTCCGCCGGAGCGCGTCGCTACCCAGCCACCGACCGTGGACCAGGGGAAACTCTGGGGGAAGTGACGCAGCGTCAGCCCCATCGGGCGCAGGGCCGCTTCCAGGTCCGGCCCCAGGATGCCGGCCTGGAACCTGCCGGCGCGCGAGATCTCGTCGATCTCGACGACTTCGCTCAGATGGTCCAGATCGATGCTGACCGCCGCCTCGGCAGTCTCCGGAACATTCAGTCCCCAAACCACCGATGTCCCGCCGCCATACGGGATCGCCGTGTAGCGTCCGGCGTCGCACCACTCGAGCACCGCTTCGAGTTCCGCTTCCGTGCGCGGATGCGCCACCGCGTCCGGCGGATTTTCGAACACGCCGCGCAGCGCTTTCAGCAACTCCATGCCGTGTCCGCCGTAGGTATGCGTCGCCCGCTCGGCGTGCTCGGCGTTCACGAACTCCGCCAGGCGCGACGGGATGTCGATGCGGGGCGGCCGCAGCGCCACATCCTCGATGGCCGGAATCGGCGGCGGGACGACCGGGCGGCCGAAGCGGGCCGACAGGCGCTCTGCCGCGGCCTGACGTTCCGCTTGCGACGGCTCGTCCGAGACGTAACCCCAAGTCCAGAAGCTGCGCAGTTCCGTGCGTGCGGCCACCCTTCTTCCTCGATCCAGAATGCGATGCGGTAAGCTACCACGCCGCTGGCGCCCACAAGACCGGTCACTCCGGTCCGGGCAGACACATATCTGCCCCAGCCGCCGCCGAGAGCCGAAGAGAGCCAAGAAGGAAGCCCTCCCACCATGCGCGTAGCCGCCATCGCCGTCGCACAACGTTTCATCGACGCGTTCAACGCACAGGATCACGAGGCGCTTGCGGATACCCTGAACTACCCCCACATCCGCCTGGCGAACGGCGCGTTCACGACCATCGCGACGCGCGATGCGTTCATCGAGCGCAGCCGCGCCGGCCGGGCCCGTCTCGAAGCAGAGGGCTGGGACCACACCACCGTCGAGGCTATCGATGCGGTACACGCCGGCGACGACAAGGTGCACCTCGCGCTCTCCGTGGACCGCCGCCACGCCGACGGCACCGTCTACAAGCACTTCGAGACGCTCTGGATCGCCACCCGCGTGGACGGGCACTGGGGCATCCAGTTCCGGTCGAGCTACCTGCGTTAGCCATGGGTCTCGGCCGGGTCAGAGAGATCGCGCAGGAGGGCTTCGCCCGCACGCTGGGCATCGAACTCGTCGACTGTGCTCCGGACCGGGTGGTGATGCGGATGCCGTACCGCCCGCACCTCGGCATCGGGCGGATTCACGGCGGCGCGATCAGTGCGTTCATCGACACCGCCGCCACGGCCGCGTTCTGGTCGCTGCCGGACCCACCTCCGAACGCGCGCGGCGCCACCGTCGGCTTCACCATCCACTTCCTGCGCCTCGCCGTCGGAACCGACCTCACGGCAACGTCCACCGTGCGTCGCCGCGGCGGCACGATCTCCGTGGGCGAGGTGTGCGTGACAGACCCGGCCGGCAACGAGATCGCCACGGCAGTGGTCACCTACAAGCTCGACGCCGGGCGGAAGTAAGCAAAGTCGCACGGACGGATCAGCCTCGAACGGAACAAATCCGCTCGCGGCTGATTCGGCACGGGGCTCGTAGGGGCGACGCTTGTCGTCGCCCGTGTCGAGCCCGTGCACGATTTCGAAACGGGACGCCACAAGGGCGTCCCCTCGCATGGAACAAACGATGACGGGAGCGCAGCGACCGGCGGCGATTGGTCCATACGGGGTCGGCGTGGCTGGGCCGGAGGCGGCGCCGGCGCGTAGCGGCAGCGAAGCGCCGGACCGGCTATGGGGCGCTACGGCCCGCGCCAGGACCATGCATGCGTTCCTGCGGTGCGCCACGCCGACCCACGCCGACGGTCGCCGGTTGCAAACCCCGACCGGCTCTCCTACTTTGACTCCCACCCCCATGCGCGGAGTCCCCATGAAAGCCGTCTTCGTCCTGCTCGATAGCCTGAACCGCAACTACCTGCCGATCTACAGCAACGACTGGGTCCGCGCCCCCAACATCGACCGGTTGGCGAAGAAGGGCGTCGTGCACGACAACCACTGGCTGGGTTCGGCGCCCTGCATGCCCGCACGCCGGGACATCCTGACCGGGCGGCTCAACTTCCTCGAGCGGCCGTGGGGCGCCATCGAACCGTTCGACGTGCCGTTCCCCGGGCTGCTGCGGAAGGCCGGTATCCGCTCGCACATGGAGACCGACCACTACCACTACTTCCACGTCGGCGGCGAGAACTACCACACGCAGTTCGACACCTATCAGTTCCACCGCGGACAGGAGAACGACTGCTGGCAGTCGCGCGCCCGGCCTCCCGCGGAACCGGAACACCTCGGCCGGTGGACGGAGCAGTACGCGCTGAACGCCGAGCGGTTCACGTCCGCGGCCGAGTTCCCGACCCCGAAGACCTTCCTCGGCGCCGTCGACTGGCTGCAGCGCAACGAGGGGACGGACGACTTCCTGCTCTGGGTGGAGGGCTTCGATCCGCACGAGCCGTTCGACTGTCCGCGTGCCTATGTCGACCAATACGGCGACGACTGGACCGGCCCCGTCAACATGTGGACCGGCTACGATGCGGCCGAAGGCGGGGACGACGCCATCCGGCACCTGCGCCGGCAGTACGCGGGCACCCTCTCGATGGCCGACGAGTTCCTCGGCAAGCTGCTCGATGAGCTGGAGCGCCAGGGCATCTTCGACGAGACGCTCATCATCCTCACCACCGACCACGGCCACCTGATCGGCGAACACGGCTGCACCGGCAAGAACCGCTGGCACGCCTGGAACGAGCTCGGCAACCTGCCGTTGGTCGCCAAGCTGCCGGGGAACCGGAATGCCGGCCAGCGGCGCGGGCAACTCAGCCAGAACATCGACGTGATGCCGACGTTGCTCGACTACTTCGGCATCGAATGTCCGCATGCGATCCACGGCGAGTCGCTGCGCGGGGTGTTCGAGCGGGACGCCGCCGTGGCGCGGGAAGCCGTCCTGTATGGCTGGTTCGGCATGCCGGTCAACGTGACCGACGGCGAGCACACCTACATGCGCGCCGCCGCGCGAGCGGAGAACGCGCCGCTGTACATGCACTACCAGGTGCCGACGTCGTACCACTTCCACAGCCTGCCGGGAGCCGGCATGTTCCGGGACGCGGAGTTGGGCAAGTTCCTGCCGTATACCGACATGCCCGTCATCCGGGCGCGCTCGACGATGCGCAGGACGGACATTGTCCGGGCGTCGCAGTTGTTCGACATCCGCAACGATCCGGAGCAGGCGCAGAACCTCCTCGGGAGCGCCGCCGAGGCACGGTACGTGGAGTTGCTCCGACGGACCATGGAGCGGGCGGATGCGCCGCCTTCGCAGTATGCGCGGCTTGGCCTGTAGCGCCCTCGGCACCAGAGAGCTGACATGAGCGCGGTCGTCGCGGCCGTGCTGCTGCTGGCAGTCGCTGCCCCCGACAGCCGCGCACTCTCCCTGTTCCGATCCGTCGCCGAAAGCAACCCACCGACGGACGATCGGCTGTCCTGCAGCTATACGACGGTGGCCAGGGTCGAAGGACGCCTGATGGAAGAACGCTTCACACCGGAAGCAGGCTGGCAACTCCTGGCCATCAACGAACGGGCGCCGACGCGCGAGGAACTCGAGCGCTACGAACGCGGCGCCACGGACCGGCGCCGCCGCGGTCAGCCGACCGAATTCGACCTCGGCGCCACGGCGCGCGAGGACACCGTCGCACTCGCGGCCGAGGACTACGAGACGCTGACCTTCACCTTCGCCCTGGCGCCTTCGGAAGACGGTCCCCCGGAGGCATTCCTCGACAAGCTCCAGGGGACGCTGACGGTCCGCAAGTCGGGTTTCGTCCCCACGCGCTTCGTCCTCGAGGCCCTCGACGAGGTATCGCCCGCGCCGACCGTCACCGTCCGCGAGTTCCGCCAGGAGATGAGCTTCCTTCGCGACCCCGACCTCGACGCGCTGCTGGTCGAGGAGTTGCAGTTCTCCATCCGGGGCCGGGCATTCCTGTTCCGCACCCTCGACGACAACCGCAGGGTGCGCTACCGGGACTACGACTGCTCACCGCTGTCGCCATAGCGCATGTTCCGCCGTATAGTCGGACGCGACCTGCGTCGCCAACCGCACGGGCGGGGATGCCACCGTACCGATCGGGAGACCGACGCTGAGCGACGACCCCTACACCATCCGGCCCGGCGAGACCCGGGAACCGCCCGTGGGGCTCCTCGGCCGCATGCGCAATCTTGGTCCGGGTATCGTCGTGTCGGGTTCCATCGTCGGTTCGGGCGAGATTCTGCTCACGGCGGGACTCGGCGCGGCCGTCGGCTTCGTGCTCCTCTGGTGGGTGCTCCTCTCCTGCTGGATCAAGTCCCTGATCCAGGCGGAACTCGCACGCTACGTGGTCACGACCGGGGACACCTACCTGCGCGCGCTGAACCGGCTGCCCGGCAAGCTCCGGTTCTTCAACATGGAACGGGTCGCCTGGCCCGTCTGGCTCGGCCTGGTGGGCTTCGTGCCGGCATCCTCATTGGCGGCGGGATCATCGGCGGGGCCGGGCAGGCGCTTGGACTGCTCCTCGAACCCTTCGTGCCGGCACTGAACGAGACGTGGGCCACCGTCTCGGCCGCCGCACTGGTCATGCTGATCCTCGGCACCGGTGCGTACATGCGCCTCGAGAAGGTGATGCTGGTCCTCGTGATGAGCTTCACGGCGGCGACGATCGTGTCGGCGCTCCTCATGCAGACGACGGACTTCCGGGCCACCCCGGCCGACCTGCTCTCCGGCCTCACCTTCGACTTCCCCCTCGAACACGCGGTGCTGGCGCTCGCCATGTACGGAGCGACCGGCGTCGCTTCGGGAGAGATCGCGGCCTACACCTACTGGTGCGTCGAGAAGGGTTACCCGACGTTCATCGGCGGGGACCACGACGATCCCGGATGGGTCGCCCGCGCACGGGGATGGGTGCGCGTGGTGCAGACCGACGTGTGGGTCACGCTCTTCATCCTGACCCTCGCGACGCTGTCGTTCTATTTCCTCGGCGCCGGCGTGCTGCATCGCATCGGCGAACAGCCGGCCGGTTCCGACACCATCTCGGTCCTGTCCCGGATGTACACCCAGACCCTCGGCCCCTGGTCCTTCTGGCTCTTCAGCTTCGGCGCCTTCTGCATCCTGTTCTCGACGTCGCTGTCCGGCATCGGCGCCGGCTCGCGCAGTTTCCCGGACCTGCTGGTGACCCTCGGCTTCATCCCGCGCAGCAACCTGGCGCTGCGCCGCAAGTGGATCACGGGTTACATCATCGCGATGCCCATGGTGAGCTGCGGGCTCTACCTGTGGTTCCCGCAGCCGATCGTGCTGGTCACCTTCGGCGCCACCTACGGGGCGTTCATGCTGCCCCTGCAGAGCTTCCTGACGTTCTACCTGCAGAAACGCCGCATGGACCCCCGCGTCCTGCCGGGGGCCTGGGTGCGATGGGCGATCGCCGGGATCTTCCTGGTGCAGGCGTTCCTGTCGCTGTTCATCATCCGGAACATCCTGATTTGAGGGGTCAGGGGTTGTCCCGAAGCCGGTAGTGGTACCGCCCGGCCACCCTCATCCCGAGCGCCTCGTAGAGCGCGATGGCCGGAACGTTCGACGCCAGGACCACGAGGAGCAGGAAGTCCGCTCCGCTCCCGACCGCGAATCGGGCTGCTGCCTGCATCAGCACCCGTGCCACGCCCCGGCGCCGGAAGGCCGGCAGCACCTCGACCGTGTGGACCATGGAGACCGCATCGCCGGCTGCGACGAACGCCGTTCCCGCCGGTCGCCCGTCCACTCGGGAAAGCAGGAATCTCTTCGGCACGACCACCCTGTCCATCACCGCCCACCTCGCCGGGCCGATGCCACCCGTCTCCCAGATGACCTCGTGGGCTTTCGTACGGACGCTGGAGGATTCGACGCAGGGATGCGCGCATCGATCGCCCGAGGCAATGTCCGCCAGGATGTTGGCCCGCGCGGCGTAGACAAGCGTCGGATCGACGATGTCGTAGCCACGCGCTGCGAGCCTGGCGTCGAGCGAGGCGTCATCGGATGTCAGCCGAAAGAGCGGATCCTGACCGAGCGCCCGCATCGACGCTTCGCCGACGGCCAGGTCCCCCGAACCGGACGCAGCGGACACGCGCTTGCCTCCATTCGCGCCCTGGCGCACCCGCCATCCGCCGATTTCCGCGGTCTCGGCGGGGGGCCAGGTCGCATGCAGCGCATCGAAGATGCGTTCCTGGTCGATCAAGTCAGGCGGCCTCGCGGTTGCGCCCCGACCGGACGGAACTCCCGCGACTACAGACCGCGCGCCGAGAGATCCTCGGCAACCTGCTTCGGCGTGACCTTGGGCTCGTACCGCGCCAGGACCTCCCCGTCACCGCTGACCAGGAACTTGGTGTAGTTCCACGCGATGGCCTTGCCACCACCCGCTTCCTGCTCCTTGAGGAAGCGGTAGAGGTCGCAGGCGCCGGCGCCGTTCACTTCGATCTTCTCGAACATCTGGAAGTTCGCGTCATAGCGCGACTTCGCGAACTTGAGGATCTGCGCGTTCGTTCCCGGTTCCTGCCTGCCGAACTGGTTGCACGGAAATCCGAGCACCGTCACCTTGCCTGCCGATTCCAATGTACGCAGACCTGCGTACTGACCCGTGAAGCCTCACTGGCTGGCGAGGTTGACGACCAGGCAGGCCTGTCCCTTGTACTGCTCGAAGGAGAGCGGTTCGCCGGTGATGGCGTTCATCGTCAGATCGTGGAACTCGGACATGGGGACTCGCCTGCAACCTTCTTGGACGAGAGACTATGCCGAGGGCGTGTCGAAATCCACGTCCATGGCACCAAACGGAACGACCAGCGCGCGGTTCCGCTCCGGTACCTGGCCAAGGACGCCGCAACGCTGGGCCGCGTCTTGTTCGCGTCCGTCAGTGCCGAACCAGACGAACTCCGCGGTAACCCAAGCGACCTTCCAGGCAATTTCGAAACCACATCATCGGGCATGGGCTTGCTCACGATCAAACCCATGGTCGTCGGGTATCGGCAAGGCGCGCTCCCGCATGCGTTCGACTGCCAGCGCGCGACGCTCGTCCCGCGTGAGAACGGGTGGGCTCTGCGCAGCCACCACTGCCAACTCGTCTCCCGGTTTCAAGCCCAGACCTGCCACCAGCGCCTTCCGAAGCCATACCGCAAGGCCGTTGCCCCACTTGAAGACCCGCACACCTGTCACCCTGTATTTCCCTGGCGTGCCGTACATCCTGCCGCATGCCTTGTCGGATGCAAGCCCTTGCTGACGACCACCCCACGCGAAGCCACAGCGAAGCCGAAGGCCCCGGGCGTGGGCCGCTTCCATGGACCAGACGCCCGCAGTCGCTTACCCTCCTGCCGCCATCCACTCGCGGACGACTCCCAGAATGAACTTCGACATCCCCGGCGACCTGCGGGACTACCTCGCCGAACTCGACGACTTCATCGAGCTCGAAATCAAGCCGCTCGAGGAAGCCGACGACAACATCCGCTTCTTCGACCACCGGCGCGAGGATGCGCGCACGGACTGGGAGCGCGGCGGGTTGCCGAACGAGGAGTGGGAAGCCCTGATGGGCGAGGCCCGACGGCGCGCCGATGCCGCCGGGCACCACCGCTACCCGTTCCCGAAGGAGTACGGCGGCCGCGAAGGCACGAACCTCGGGATGGCCGTCATCCGCGAACACCTGGCCGCGAAGGGACTGGGCCTGCACAACGATCTCCAGACCGAGCACTCGATCGTCGGCAACAACGTCGGCCTGCTGCTGATGCTCAACTACGGCACCGAGGAACAGAAGGCCGAGTGGATCGACGACCTCGCGGAAGGGCGGCGGGGCTTCGCGTTCGGGATCACCGAACCCGAGCACGGGTCCGACGCGACGCACATGGAGACCCACGCCGAGCGCGACGGCGACGAGTGGATCATCAACGGCGCCAAGACCTGGAACACCGGCATCCACAAGGCCAAATACGACATGATCATGGCCCGCACGGCGGGCAAGGCTGGCGACGGCGGCGGCATTACGGCCTTCCTGACGCCCACGGACGCGGAGGGATTCAAGGTCGAGGAAATGCTCTGGACGTTCAACATGCCGACGGACCACGGCCGCATCTCGCTCCACAACGTGCGCGTCCCCCATGACGCCATCTTCGGCGGCGAGGGCAAGGGCCTGCAGGTGG
Source organism: Candidatus Azotimanducaceae bacterium (assembly GCA_965248075.1). GTDB lineage: Bacteria > Pseudomonadota > Gammaproteobacteria > Pseudomonadales > Azotimanducaceae > VXNE01. The sequence goes on from CBDFIL010000003.1 coordinate 1,815,616, forward strand.
TGCAGCACTTCTTCAACGAGAACCGCATCCGCCAGGCCGCATCGAGCCTGGGCGCGGCGCAGTTCTGCATCGACGAGTCCGTGGCCTACGCGAAGGTGCGCAAGCCCTTCGGCAAGCCCCTTTCCCAGAACCAGGCCATCCAGTTCCCGCTCGCCGAACTGCAGACCCAGTGCGAGATGCTCCGGGCGCTGATCCACAAGACCGCCTGGCAGATGGACACCTACGGCGCCTTCTCGGTATCCGACAAGGTGTCGATGTGCAACTACCAGGCGAATCGCCTGTGCTGCGAGGCCGCGGACCGCGCCATGCAGGTGCACGGCGGGCTCGGGTATTCGCGCCACAAGCCCTTCGAGCATATCTACCGGCACCACCGCCGGTACCGGATCACCGAAGGGTCGGAGGAAATCCAGATCCGGCGGATCGCCGGCTACATGTTCGGGTTCATGAAGCAGCGGGCGCCGAAGGGGGTGTCGGTGCGGGAGGGGTGAGACCTGTTTGCAGGCACGAGCGACCGAAGCGCGAACGAAAATGGTGCGAAGAACAGGGACCGGAGGAGGGACGATGCGAGCAAAAACGCTGCTCGCCCCATCGCGGTCGCGGCGGCCTCCAGCGTTGCCCCATATTGGGGCAAATTATTCCGTGCGCCCGCGGTCCCCAGCCCGTAACATGCGCGCAAAATTCCGAAAGGCAACTGTAACGATGCGATTTACACCGATGTTCGCTCTGCTTGCAGGTGCGGCTCTGGCCGTCCCGCAGGCATACGCCGAGGCGCCCGAAGAAGGCGCCCAGGTGATCGAGGAAATCACCGTCACCGCGCGGCGACGGGAGGAGACGGTCCAGGACGTGCCCATTCCCGTGACCGCGCTGGCCGGTGAAGCACTCAAGGACCGCTCCGCGGACGACCTCTCCGACCTGACCCGGCTCACGCCGAACATGAACTTCGGTCAATCGGGCGTTGCGCGGAACACCGCGAACGTGTTCCTGCGGGGCATCGGCCAGGTCAACTGGGCGCCCTCCCAGGATCCGAAGATCGGCACCTACGTAGACGGCGTCTATCTCGGCCGACCGCAGGGCGGCGTGTTCGATTTCCTCGACATCGACCGGGTCGAGGTCCTGCGCGGCCCGCAGGGCACGTTGTTCGGACGCAACACCACCGCCGGCCTGGTGCACGTGGTCAGCAACCGGCCCACCGACTATTTCGACTACTCCGTGGGCGCCGGCGTCGGCAACGACAACGCGCGCAGGGTCGAGGGCATGGTCAACCTTCCGCTCAACGACGTGCTGGCCGCCCGTCTTGCGTTTCAGCACCGGGAGGCCGACGGATACGTCAGGAATACCGGCACCGGCGAAGACTGGAACGACGAGAACTCGATGAGCGCCCGGCTGTCGTTACGCTGGACGCCCAACGACCGCGTCCACGCCGACCTGATCTTTGAGGCGTATCGCGCTCGGGAAAAGGGCCTGCTGGCCAGTTGCGAGTGGGATGCGCCGGCCGACGGCTCCCAGGCCTTCACCCGCCCCTTCCTGTGGACGGCCTGGATCTTCAACGTGTATGACGAAATGCGCGACACATGCCTCGCCACGAAACCATACCGGTCCAACGACAACGACCCGGACTCCAGCAGCGACGCCGACACCTACAGCACGACGCTTGACCTGTCCATCGACCTGGGCTTCGCGGACCTCACGTCCATCTCTTCGTTCCGCGACCTGACGAGCTACAACGGCACCTGGGGTTGGGGGACCGACACCGTGGGCATCCCTTCGCTGCTTGAGGTCCTGGGCACCGTGGACGACGAAGGCGAGCAATGGTCGCAGGAGTTCCGCCTGGCCGGCACGGCCATGAACGATCGCCTCGACTGGGTGGTCGGCGTGTATGCGTTCGAGGAAAACAATGTCATCGACCTCGACGTGCCCATCTTCCGCGGCGCGACCGCGCCCGACTGCGCGGTCTGGCCGGTCTGGTGCGCGCCGTCCGGCATTCCCGGAATTCCGACGCTGGGCATTCTCGGGCTGATATACCAGGGCAGCAGCCGCAACCAGACCATGGACGGCACCAACTCTTCGCAGGCGATCTTCGGCGAGGTCACCTGGCAGATCGCGGACGCGTGGTCCCTGACGGCCGGTGCCCGCTACTCCAGGGACAAGCGCGAATTCGAGCGTAGCCAGACGCTCATCGGCGGCGCACTGCAGCCGGGTCTTTCCTGCCGGGAGGGCGCCGGGCCGCTGCGCAACGGCAAGACGTGCTTCGACGACGTCTCGTTCACCGAAGTCACGCCCCGAGCGATCCTGAGCTGGGACTTCGCGGACAACGTGATGTTCTACTTCGGGTGGAGCAAGGGCTATTCGAGCGGCGGTTTCAACCAGGACGTGGCCATTCGGCCCTACGACCCCGAGATTTCGGGGAACTGGGAAGGAGGCATGAAGTCCACCTGGGGGAACGGCACCCGACTGCTCAACATCACCGCGTTCCACAACACCTACGAGAACCAGCAGATCACCGTGAGCCGGGTCGTCGGGGGTCAGCCCACGGCGGACCTGATCAACGCCCAGCAGGCCACCCTGTTCGGCATCGAGGGCGAATTTCGCGTCGAGCTGCCGGCGAACTGGTACACGCAGGGCGTATTCGGCTGGATGAACGGGGAATACGACGAGTTCACGGTGTTGGACAACCTGAGCGGACCGGGGTTGGTTCCGATGATCGTGGAGCGCGATCTCTCGGATACGGAGGCCGTCCGCGGCGCGCCGTACACCTACAGCCTCGCGGTCGGCAAGACCCAGGTCCTCGGCAACGGCGGCACGCTCGCCGGGCAGGTCGGCTGGGCGTTCCGCGGACGCAGCTACAACACGCTCGAGACGCTGCAGAGTTCCCGCCAGGGCAAGTACGGCCTGCTGGACGCCCGCTTCGTGTGGTCGCTTCCGAACGGTCAGACCACGATCTCCCTCACGGGCAACAACCTGCTGGGCCGGCTGTACTACCTGGGTGCGGTCGACCTGACAGCGCCGGGCGATGTAGGCACGATCTCGAAGTACTGGGCCGAGCCGAGACGGTTCCGGCTTGAGGTCACACACCGCCTGGGGCGGTAGACCGACACAGAGAATGGCGTCCCGCCGCGGGGGACGGGCGACCACAAGGGTCGGGGACGGGCGACCACAAGGGTCGGGGACGGGCGACCACATATATGGTCCGCCCCGCGTTTGCAACGGTGTGAGGCTGTGTGATGGGGAGGTGTCGGTTGCACACATATATCCGGCCTTTGGTTGGGAGCGCTGCTCCCTGGCCCTGATGGATTCCGCACGCGCCCACCTGAACAAGGGTACGGCCTCGAAGGCCTATGTGGTTCGTCAGGGTCCTGGCGCGTCGGTCCAACCTGTTCTCCATCATGCTCAACATCACATCGCGCAACCGGGGGCAGCCGTTGCCGCCTGCCCGCGATCAGTGCTCCTGGTGCGCCGGGCCAGTGATGGCCGGAAGCTTGCTTACGGCCATCACCAACCGCTGCGCCATGGCTGCTGTCGGGTCACCCGCAGGGCCGTAGCGCAGCGGAGGAGCCGCACCGCGGCTTGACGCGACAGCAGCCATGGCGTTCCCGGCACCGTGTCCCGTGGTCTGGTTCATGCCGCCTTGCCGGTGTCCGCGTCGGGCGCCAGCAGGTGTTCGGCATCGTAGTCCTGCGCGCTGCGCAGCACCGCCCATGCCGTGCGCGCGTTCTTGTTCGCCAACGCCACCGCCGCCACGTTGCGACCGCGGCGTTGCCCCACACCAACCGCCCACCGACTGCGACGGTCCTCGTACCGCCCCGCCCGCTGCAGCGCCGACCGCGCGCCGTGGATCAGCAGCGTGCGCAGATAGCGGTCGCCGCGCTTGCTGATGCCGAGCAGCTTCGGTCGACCACCCGTCGTGTGCTGCCGCGGCACCAGACCGAGCCAGGCGGCCATCTCGCGACCGTTGCGGAACTGCCTCGCGTCGCCGACCGCCGCCACCAGCGCTGTCGCCGTCTTCTCTCCCACCCCCGGGATCGTCATCAGGCGTTGGCACGCCTTCAGCCGTCGCGCCGTCGCCGCCAGCTGCGCGTCGAACATCTGCACCCGCGCGTGCAGGTGCCGCAGCTCGTCGCCCAGCTCGCGCAGTAGCGTGCGACCCTCGACCGACAACTCGTTGTCCCCGTCCTCCAGTACCTCCGGCAAGAGCCGCAGCAGCGCGCCAGTCCCCTTCGACGACGCAATGCCGTACTCCAGCAGAAAGCCATGCAACTGGTTGCGCTGCGCGGTGAGATGCTTCAGCGCCATCTGCCGCGCCCGGTGCACCTGCTGGATGCACTCCTGTTCCACCGACTTCACCCCCACGAAGCGCATCGACGGCCGCGTCGACGCCTCCGCGATCGCGTCCGCATCCGCCACGTCGTTCTTGTTCGACTTCACGTACGGCTTGACGAACTGCGGGCTCATCAGCAGCGCCTCATGCCCGTGCCACAGCGCCTGCCGCGCCCAGTGGTGCGCGCCGCCGCAACTCTCCATCGCCACCACGCAGCCGCGCGGTAGCCGCCTCAGATACGACTGCAGCCCAGCACGCCGCAGCCGCTTGCGTTCCACCACCGCCCCGGCAGCATCCACCGCCGTCACGTGAAACACCTGCTTCCCCAAATCGATCCCGACTCGTGTTACGTTTTCCATTGGTCCGCTCCGTTGTCAGTTGAAGACCCCGTCATTCTGGCCTTCGAGGCCTGCCGAATGAAGCGGGGCGGACCATTCCATTAAGGGTCGCCCCTACAGCGTCGGCGCCTCGTCGGTATCCTGACCGAACACCAGCATGTGCCCGGCCGGGTCGGTCGTCTCGAACTCCTGCATGCCATAGAAGCGCACGACGAGATCGGTGGCCGGCCAGCCGCGTTCGACGACGGAGCTGTGAAGTGCCTCGACATCGTCCACGTAGAGGTAGTGCAGCGCCTGCGTGAAGCGACCGTCGACCTGCGGCGCCGCGGGAATGTAGGTCGGGCTCGCCAGCATCATCCGCGCGCCCCCGCACTGCAGAGAGGCCCAGCCGCTGCGGCCCACGTCGTCCATCCGGTCGCGCACCTCGAAGCCGAGGACATCGGTGTAGAAGGCGAGCGTCTCCTGCACATCCTCGCAGAGGAGCATGGGAACGAGTTCGGTGATGCGGGTCGCGGGCATGACTTCCCCCTGGCTGCCGCGAGCGTGCCCGTGGCAAGCGGCGACGTCAACTCGTCGCCGGACAACCACAATAGGTCAAAATGGTGCCAAGCCCCTTGAGCGGGCAACCACCGCGAGGAGACCTGGAAGCATGGCCGAAGGAACACCGTTGGGGATCACAGTAGGCAGCCTCGCGGTACTCGGCCCGCGCGCGACGACCGAGATCGCGCGACTGGCCGAGTCGATGCGCTACCGCTCGCTGTGGACCGCCGAAGCGACCGGCACGGATGCCTTCACGCTGCTGGCGGCCGCCTCGACGGTGGCGCCCAACATGGGCCTCGGCACCGGAATCGTCCCCATTCAGCTCCGCACGCCGTCGCTGGCCGCGATGTCCGCCGCGACCTTGCAGGCCCTGAGTCCCGATGCGGACGTCTGGTTGGGACTGGGCGTGTCCGCGCCAGGCATCCTGCGGCAGCACGGCCTGCCCGGTGCGGAACGGCCCGTCTCGATGATGCGCGAGTACGTCGCCCTGATGCGCGAGTGCCTGTCCGGGGAGTCCGTCACCTTCGAGGGCGATTTCTGGCAGGTCAGGCGGTTCCGCCTCGGGGTACGCCTGGGGGAGCGCCGGCCGAAGATCGTCATGGCGGCGCTCAACCCCCGGATGCTCAGGCTCGCCGGCGAGATCGCAGACGGCGTGCTGCTCAACTACATCCCCGCTGCCCATGTCGGCCCCTCCATCGCGCATGTCCGCGCCGGGGGCGACGCGACGATATTCGCCTATGTGCATGCCGCCGTGGGCGACTTCGAACGGTGCGCGATGTCCGCCCGCCGCGACCTGTTCAACTACGCGATGGCGGATGGGTACGCCCGGATGTTTCGCGCAGCGGATTCGCGGACGAAGTCGACGAACTGCGCGCGCGGCAATCGGCAAGGGACCGCGACGGCGCCCTGGCGGCGATTTCGGACCGCATGATTCAGTCCATCGACTTCATCGGCAGCGCCGGCGAGGTGACCGACTTCGTGCGGGGTTATGTCGATGCAGGCGTGGAGCATCCCGTGCTGATGCCCCTGCCCTGGGGAGAGGACCGCTTCGCGGTGACGAAGGCCACCATGGCGGCCGCCGCCCGGGCGGTTACCTGAAGCTGCCGCGTCTTGAGGTCAGTGCAGCAGCCGCGCCACACTGTCCTCGCTGATCAATTCGATATCGTACTGGTGCTCCAGAAAGGGGCGCACGTCGGCCACCATGTGTTCCCAATCCAGCTGGCGAAGCCGCTGCCTGATCGCGCCTCGCCAGGTTTGCGGACCCAGTACCTCGCCCGTCCACCCGCTCCGCGCGAGCGCGGCGTTCAACAGGTCCAGGTTGGGCGGCGGCCATTCCGGATCGCTCAGGTACCAGATCAGGTCGAACCAATCGCGCCCCTTTTGTGGAAGACGCGCCAAGGGAACGAAGTGACCGCCGGTGCAGCTTCCATGAAAGGACGGCGTGGCTGGGCCGGAGGCGGGCCGGCGCGTAGCGAGCTCGCGAGCGAGTGCCGGACCGGCTATGGGGCGCTTGGCATAGGGCCGCTGCAGTACCGCCTGCACCTTGCCCGCCAGCAGCGACGACCGATCGTGACAGTAGAGCCGCAGCGTGACGTGACGCCGCACCAGGTGGATCTCCATCCCCGCACCCGCCGGCGGGCGCGTATCGACTTCGACTCGCACGGCGAGCACGTCGGACGGATGGGGCGACAGGCCGACCTCGTAGAGGATTCCGGGCAAGCGCACCAGGCCGCTGTTCACTGTCCCCTGTTCCCGCACACTGAGCTCGACGCGATAGTTCTCGGCGCCCAGTTCCGAGCGAACGGCCCGCAAATACGCACGCAGATCGTAGCTTGAGCGATCGCCTTCCCAAGCGAAGTCCAGACCTTCCGAGTAACGCGGAAGGCCGTACACGAAACGCAGGCACGTACCGCCCTGGAAGGCCAGCGATCCCATTGCCCCGGCGCGCTGGACTGCTCCGAGAATGCGGCTCTGCAGGTACTCGCGAGCGACATTGCGTCCCTGCAGCGGCGCGCTATCCCGCACCAACTGCTTCAGATGCTCCTTCACAGCGTCTCGTACTCCGGCGTCTGGCGGGCAAGCCGGCACACGCGCTCGGCGGCCCGCAGCAGCTTGGGAGCCCCGCACTCCCGCGCGAAGCCGTCCAGCACATCGAGGCGCAACACGTCGAAGTTGAGACGAAGTTCCTGGATGTATGCGACATTGTCCCCGCCGGGATGCAGATGGATCAGGTCGAGCAGGGCCTTCTCCGGCTCCGCGAGGAAGGCCTGCTGCCCGCTGCTCAGCGCAACCTGACGGTAGCCGAAACACAGCTTCGGCTTCAGCCTGCGAAACGAAAATCGCCCGAGCAGTGTGCGATAGGCCCGCGGCCGCCCGCCCGTACAACTCGTCACCTCGGCGACGTATTCCGGGATGACCTGCGCAAACGCCAATGCCGAGAAGCCGCTGACATAAGATCCGGACGCGAGCCGGTTCGCAACCAGAAAGGGTTGTGGCTGGCGCTTCTGCCAGGGCGGCGCCAGGGCGTACAGCCCGCGACGCAGTTGAAGCAGGCGGCCGGCGCGAGTCCAGCGTGAGAGTTGGCGGCGCAGGTTGGATGCGTCAACATTGCCCGCCAGTAGAAGTCCCGTCTCGAACACCGGCTCATCGGCGACGATTTCGACCAGTTCTTCAAATTTCATCGCGCCAACTTATCAATTCAGGCAAGTTATTGTGATCAAACAGCCTCTCTCCGCGTACTCGAGACCCACCCGCAAAGATCTGTCTTGACCCCACTGGCCTTCCCGTGAACACTTGGCGTCCCCCCCTCCGGGGAAGCGAAATCTCGCAATCGGCGGGTGCGTAGCTCAGTTGGTTAGAGCGCTGTCTTCACATGGCAGAAGTCGCTGGTTCGAATCCAGCCGCGCCCACCACCCTTCGCCCTCGCTACGAGGGCCGCGCGAGGCAGCGAGAATGCTGCTCGCTCATGGCATCGACCCCAGTGCCCTGGCTGGGCACTCGCCCGGGCCACCACCCTTCCCGTCCATGGCAGTCCATGTAGTCAACTTGAAAATTGGATGTCATAACTCCATTTTTCATGGTAATGTCGCGCCATGTTGCCGCGTATCGCGCATCGTCGGAGCATCCAGGCACTGTTGGACGACAGTCCGGTCGTCGCCCTGATCGGCGCCCGTCAGGTCGGCAAAACGACGCTCGCACGGGAGCTCGCGAGACGGTATCCGGCGCAAACACACCTGTTCGATCTGGAGTCCTCCGCCGACCTCGCGCGCTTGGCCGACCCCTTGCTGGCCCTCTCGGACCTCGAAGGGCTGGTCGTCCTCGACGAGGTGCAACGCCGTCCCGACCTGTTCCCGACATTGCGCGTGCTGGCCGACCGCCGCCCTCTTCCGGCGCGCTTCCTGGTCCTGGGGAGCGCCTCGCCCGATTTGCTGCGACAGAGTTCGGAGTCGCTGGCCGGTCGCATCGCGTACTACGAACTGCCCGCACTATCGCTGGCCGAGACGGGGCCGGCGCGGATGGACGACCTGTGGCTGCGGGGTGGCTTTCCAGCCTCCTTCACGGCCCGCAGCGACGCCGCCAGTTACCGGTGGCGGCGGGACTTCGTACACACGTTCGTCGAGCGGGACATCGCACAACTCGGTATCTCCATCCCCGCCGCGACTCTCGAACGCTTCTGGAGCATGCTCGCCCACTACCACGCGCAGGTCTGGAACGGCTCGGAACTCGCCCGTGCGTTCGGCGTTTCCCACCACACCGTGCGCCGCTACCTCGACGCTCTGGAAGCCACCTTCATGGTACGCAGCCTCAAGCCCTGGAGCGCGAATCTGGGCAAACGCCAGGTCAGGTCGCCCAAGGTCTACGTCCGCGACTCGGGACTCCTCCACCGCCTGCTCGACATCGGGACCCGGGAGCAGCTTGAGCGACACCCCAAGATCGGCGCCTCCTGGGAAGGCTTCGTCGTCGAGAACGCCATCCGGGCGCTCGGAGCGGAAGACCGACAGTGCTACTTCTGGGCCGCCCACTCCGGCGCCGAGATCGACCTGATCGTGAACCAGGGGGGCCGGCTCCGGGGTCTCGAAGTAAAGCGCACCAGTTCGCCGGCGGTCACGCGTTCCATGCGCAACGCCGCGGCGGACCTGGACCTCGAACACCTCGACGTGATTCACGCGGGCGCCGAGACGTATCCGCTCGCCGAGGGCATCCGCGCGATCGCCGCGGCACGCATCCTGGAGGACCTGCCCTGACCCGAAAGGGAGCGTCAGTCGGCGCGCGGCGCGACGACCCCGCACCTCCGGAGGACGCCCCAACCCAGGCGCACTTCCGTCAGGCCTTCAGGTCGCGTCTCCTTCGGGCCCCGCCGTCTGGTGCCGGCCAGCGGCCGACAGACCGAAGGCGATCAGCAACCCCACCTTGATCCCTTCGACTCCCGTATAGACCCAGTGCAGGAACGACGGCGGCAGATCCTGCCCCCGGACGATCGTTGCGACCCGTGCGTCGAGGATCGGCAGCACCCAGAGGTACTGGCAGGCCAGCACCGCCGCGACCGCCCCGAACAGGACGAGGCGCCGACCTCTCGACCGGTCCAGATAGAGCAACACCGCCATGCCCGCCAGGGCCACGCATTCGATCCACTGCAACGCCGCGAAGGTGACACGCCCCACTTCCATCGCATCGGCAAGGGACAGCGACGGCGCCAGGAACTTGACGGGCGTCGCGACGAAGCTCACACCGAGCACGAGCCCGGCCCAGACCCACGCCAGGAGGGTCAACGCCGTCCCTGGGCGCGAGTTCGCGCTAGGGCCGATACGGCACCCGCGGTTCTCCAAGCTGGGTCCGCAACACCCGCTGCGCCTCTTCCGCGAATTCGCACAGCAGAGAACGCGTCTCGCGCGGATCGATGATGTCCTGGCCGGTGACTTCAGCGGTCCGGAACGGGGAAGTCACCGCGTGCAGGCGCGCCTCGATTTCCCGCCGCTTCGCTTCCGGGTCCGGCGCGTTGTCGATCTCCCGACGATAGGCGGCGGAGGCGCCGCCGGCGATCGGCATGGACCCCCAGGTGGCAGACGGCCAAGCGTACCGCCGGAACATGCCGCTGGCGCGGTGGTGGGTCGAACCCGCGACCCCGAATACGCGACCGGTCACCACGGTGATCCATGGCATCCGGCTCTGAGAGGTCACCACGAGCAGCTGCGCGCCCGCCCGTTCGATGCCCTGCTTCTCCGCCTGCAGGCCCACCATGAAGCCGGGCTCGTCGCAGAGGCTGACGATGGGCAGGTGGAACACGTCGCACAACTGCAACAGGCGCATGACCTTGCTACCCCCCGCGACGTCCGTCGCGCCGCCGTGGTAGCGGGGGTTGTTGGCCATGACGCCGACCGGATAGCCGTTGAGCCGACCCAGACCCGTCACCCGGGCACGCCCGTAGCGCGGGGCGATCTCGAAGAAGGAGCCTTCGTCCACCACCGAATGAATGAGCGTCTGGACGTTGTAGATCTTGCGCCGGTCGCGGGGCATGAGGTTCAGGAGGGCCTCGTCGCGCCGTTCCGGGTCGTCTTCCGTCGCACCGCGCGGCGCCATCTCCCAGACATTGGACGGCAGGTAACTCAGGAAGCGGTGGATCATCTCGAACGCCTCTTCCTCGGTGTCGGCGAGGTTGTCGACGCTGCCGCTCACGCGGGTATGAATGTGCGCACCGCCGAGCTCTTCCTTGGTGATGTCGTAGCCGAGCGCCGCCTTGACCACCGGCGGTCCACCGGGAAACAACTGGCTCGTATCCTTCACCATGACGTTGAAGTGCGCGATGCAGGCGTGGATCGCGGGGCCGCCGGCGACCGAGCCCATCACCGCCGCGACCACCGGCACCTTCGACAGCATGTCGACGTCGATCAACCACCAGGCACTGCCGTCCGGCAGGTACGTCCGCCCGATCTCCTCGAAGTGCCGGACGCTGCCGCCGGCCGCGTCGAGCAGGCGCACCAGGGGTACCTTCCACTCACGGGCGCGCTCGTTGGCGGCGAGCTCGGACCCCATTCCGCCCCCGGCCCCACCCGAACCGCCCCGGACGGTGAAGTCACCGGCCGTGAGGACGATCTTGCGGCCGTCCACACGCGCCGTCCCCTCCACGACCGCCCGGGGAGTAAAGGACTTGAGCTCGTTGCCCTCGTAGGTCCCCTGGCCGGCAAGGGAGTAGAACTCGCGGAAGCTGCCCTCGTCGACCAGGCCGGCGATACGCTCGCGCGCTGTCTGCTTGCCGTGCCGGTGCTGGCGTTCGACGCCTTCCGGACCGCCCATCCGTTCGCGCAGCCGGCGGCGTTTCTCGATTTCCCCGACTTCCGCGCGCCACCCGGTGTCTTCCATTCGTGCCATGTCCGCTCGTCCCCTGACCGTGCGGCAATGGTTGCGTACCTGCACGTGGCGCCGCAAGGCACGCATTCGCCCGAGCTGTCGCAAACGCACCGAGTGGAACGACAAGGGCCTGCAGGTGGAGTCCGGCACCGTACCGCCGGACCATCCCTCCGCCATCGCGGCCGGGAGAGCCGCTCTCGAAGAAGAACAGTCGGTCGACTACAGCATCGGGATTTGGCTTGGTAACCGGGGTAACGGGCGCCACGCGGCACACGTGACAACCGGGCGAGAAGGTGACCTCTCGCCCAGGGAATTCAACGAGGGAGCGCGAGGGGGCGTGCCCCTCGCATGCGAACACACGGGGCGCGGTTTCCCGGCGCCCCTGTAGCTCGGCGGCCGTGACGGCCGCCAAGGATCAATGACGCCGCGGACGATCCCCGCGCGGGCGAGCCTGGTTGACCGTGATCATGCGGCCACTGAGTTGGGTGGAGTTCAACGCCTTGATGGCCCGGTCGGCCTCGGAGTTGTTCGGCATGTCGACAAAGCCAAAGCCCTTGGAGCGCCCGGTTTCCCTGTCGGTGATGACCGTCGCGTCTTCCACGCTGCCATGTTCCCCGAACAATCCCGAGAGTTCCTCGGACGTAACGGTGTACGGCATATTGCCGATGTAAATCTTCAAATCCCTGTCTCCTTTCGCAGGTTCATTTCATGACTGTAGCCGTCGGCTCGGAGCACAGACCAAAGCGCGGTTTTTTCCACTTTCGGGAACGCGGGGGCGGACGTATGCGTCGATTCGTGGTCGGGAGGACCAAGGCGGCTGGAGTCAATCCGATGCATACTAGCAGCGATGGGGTCAGGCGGCTACCGATTGTTGATGTCCATTTCTCGGCGGCGCCACGCGGCGGCCACCGTAGCCACGATCCTGCCACGGTAGCGCGGCGCTTCGGGACGACCCATCGATGAGTGAACCCGCTACGGATGCCGCCCCCCGGCGCGAATTCTCGCGGGGATATCGCGCCTACGTCCTCGTCGTCCTGATGGGCGTCAACGTCTTCAACTACGGCGATCGCTCGATCCTCGGCGTCCTGATCCAGCCCATCAAGGAAGAACTCGGGGCGAGCGACACCGAGATGGGCATCCTCACCGGTCTCGCCTTCGCCGTCTTCTACGTGATCTGCGGCTTCCCGATCGCACGGCTTGCGGACCGCGGCCTGCGCGTGCGCGTCATCGCCTGGGCGATGACCATCTGGAGCGTCATGACGGCCGTCTCGGGGCTTGCGGGCTCGTACTGGCACCTCCTTCTCGCCCGTATTGGCGTCGGGATCGGCGAGGCCGGCGGCAATCCGCCTTCGCAGGCGCTGCTGGCGGACTACTTTCCGATCGAGCAACGTGCCCGGGCGATCGCCTTCTTCGTGGCGGGCGCCCACATCGGCGCCTTCCTCGGCACCCTGCTCGCCGGCTACATCGGGTACGAGTACGGGTGGCGGACCGCCTTCCTCGTGCTCGGCGCGCCCGGCGTGCTGTTCGCACTCCTCGTAGGAACCCGACCTCCTTCAGCGACAGTTCGTGGGAGCGCTGCAGGAAGGGCGCATGCCACTGGCCCGCGCCGGCGGCTGAGCATGCTGAGCATTCCGAACCTGATCGCGGTGATGGTCGGCGGCTTCATCGCCGACCGCATGTCGAGACGCAATCCCGCCTGGCAGGTGTACGTGCCCCTGCTCGGAACCCTGATCTCGATCCCGTTCCTGCTCGGGTTCTATCTGGCCCCGACGTGGCAGTGGGCGTTCGCCTCGGCCGTTCTCGCGATGCTCGCGGCAGGGGTCTTCGCGGGGGTGCTGCTGGCGGCCGTGCAGGGCCTGGTCGGGCCGCATGCGCGGGCACTCGCGGGCGCGATCCTGATGTTCTCTTCCAACCTGATCGGCGTCGGGCTCGGACCGTTCGCCGTCGGCGTCCTGTCGGATCTCCTCGCCCCCACGCTCGGCGACGAGTCGCTGCGCTGGGCACTGGTCATCATGAAGGTACTGCCCTTCCTCGCCGTGTACCACATGTGGATCGCGTCCCGGCACTTCACGGCGGAGCTGCGCGAGGCTCCACCCGCGGCGCCGGCGCCGGCGCCGCCATGATCCAACGCGCCGCCATGTGGGTCGCGCTGGCCGGCGGGTTCCTCGCTCCGTCGGGGGCGTCCGGCGCAGAGGCGCTGGCGGCCGTCGCAACGAACTTCGCCGGTGCGATGACGTCCCTCGAAAGCGCCTTCGAGCGCGACGGCGCCCATCGCATCCGCGTCGCCACCGGGTCCACCGGAGCGTTGCATGCGCAAGTCACCCAGGGAGCTCCGTTCGATCTCCTGCTGGCAGCCGACCGCGCCCGCCCCGAACGCCTCGAAGCGGAAGGCCATGCCACACCCGGATCGCGCCGCACCTACGCGATCGGACGTCTCGTACTGTGGAGTGCGGACCCTGCACGCGTGACCTCCGACGGCGTCCAGACGCTGCACGAATCCACGTATCGGAAGCTTGCGATCGCCAATCCCGAACTTGCCCCGTACGGGCGAGCGGCGCGCGACATGCTGCAGGCGCTCGAACTCTACGAGGGGCTGCGCAAGCGGATCGTCATGGGCGAGAACGTCGGACAGGCCCACGCGCTGGTCGCCACACGCAATGCGGAGTTGGGTCTGGTGGCGCTGTCCCAGGTGATGCGCCCCGGTCCCGGCGGTCCCGGCAGCCGTTGGGACGTGCCGCCGGACCTCCACACCCCCATCCGGCAGGACGCGGTACTGCTCCACCACGGAGCCCGGAACCCGGCCGCCACCGCATTCCTGCACTTCCTCTTCGGCCCCGAGGCGCGGCACATCATCGAGGCGCACGGTTACCGCCTTCCCGCCCCAAGCGTGCCGCGCGCCCCGGAGGCGCCCGGATAGTGGAACTCGGTACGATCGGTGTGACGCTGCACCTGGCGGCCGTCACGACCCTGGTCCTGCTCGTACTCGGAACGCCGCTCGCCTGGTGGATCGCCACCACGCGGAGCCCGATCCGACCGGCGGTCGAGGCGCTCACCGCACTCCCCCTCGTCCTGCCGCCGACGGTGCTCGGCTTCTACCTGCTGGTACTCCTGAACCCCGGCGCGCCGATCGGGGCCTTCTGGGTGGAGGTCACCGGCAGCACGCTGACGTTCTCGTTCGCGGGCCTCGTGATCGCCTCGGTGATCTATTCCCTGCCGTTCATGGTGCAGCCGCTGCATGGCGCGTTCGCGGCCGTGGGACACGCGCCCATGGAAGCCGCGGCCAGCCTGCGTGCCCGACCGCTCGATGCCTTCTTTACCGTCGCCGTCCCGCAGTCCGCTCGCGGGTTCCTCACCGCCTGTGTGCTGACCTTCGCGCACACGGTGGGCGAGTTCGGCGTCGTGCTCATGGTGGGAGGCAACATTCCCGGGGAGACCCGGGTCGTCTCCATCGCCATCTACGAGCACGTGGAGACATTGCGCTACGCCGACGCGCACGTCCTCTCGGCCGCACTGCTCGGGTTCTCGTTCCTCGTGCTGCTGGTGGTCTACAGCGTGAACCGGCGCTTCCCCGTCCATGCCCTCTGACGTCCTCGAGATCGACGTGGAGCTCGCCCTTGGCGAGTTCCGCCTCACCGTTGCCGAGCGCATACCGTTGCCCGGCATCACGGCGGTGTTCGGTCCGAGCGGCAGCGGCAAGAGCACGCTGCTGCGCGTGATCGCGGGTCTCGAGAGCGCGCGGGGACGCATTGCCGCGGGAGCGGATACCTGGCTCGACACCCGCCAGGGCATATTCCTCGCGGCCTTTCGCCGCCCCGTCGGATATCTGTTCCAGGACGCGCGCCTGTTCGGGCATCTGAGCGTCGCCGGCAATCTGCGCTACGCGGCGCGTCGCGCGGGACAGGGCGACCCGGTGATCACGTTGAAAGACGTGGTCGCGGCCTTCGACCTGCAAGCACTCCTGGGGCGACGCGTGGCGGCATTGTCCGGCGGCGAACGCCAGCGCGTGGCGCTGGCGCGCACGCTCCTGACGCGCCCCGCCCTGCTGCTTCTCGACGAGCCGCTGGCCGCCCTGGACCTGTTTCGCAAGGCCGAGATCCTGCCCTACCTCGAGGCGCTGTCGTCGCGTTTCGGCGTGCCCACGCTCTACGTCAGCCACTCCATCGACGAAGTGGCCCGGCTCGCCGACCGCACGCTGGTCCTCACCGACGGGCGGGTGCGGGCCTTCGGGCCGACGCCGCTGGTTCTCGAACGGCTCGACGTGCAATCGATTGCCGGGCCCCTCGAGGCGAGCGTCGTGATCGAGGCGCGTGTCACGGCGCACGACACACACTACCGGATCACCACGCTCGACCTGGGCGGCGAGTCCATCGCCATGCCGATGGTCGCGAATCTCGCGATCGGAGCCGGTGCGCGCCTGCGCATCCGTGCGCGGGACGTGGCTGTCGCGACCGTCCGTCCGCATGGCCTCAGCATCCGCAACGTCCTTGAAGGGACACTGCTGGAGCTGACGTCGGAAGCGGAATCTCCGTTTGCGGAAGCGCTGCTCGACGTTTGCGGTCAGCACCTGCGCGCGCGCATCACCCGCGCGGCCGCCGACGATCTCGGACTCCGTACCGGCCAGCGCGTGTTCGCCCTGGTGAAGAGCGTGAGCTTCGACGGCTGAACCACGCTGAACCACAATAGTAGAATCCCCGCCGCAACTTCCAAGGGGGGCGCCATGGCCATCAAGAGCATCTTTTCCGAAGTCGAGTCGGTCAAACAGGGAATCGAGAACCTGTCCATCGAGGATCTCAAGCGCGAACTCGCCGCCGGCGGCGACACCCTGCTGCTCGACATCCGCGAGATCCAGGAACGGGTGGACCTCGGGACCATTCCGGGCGCCAGACACGCGCCCCGCGGGATGCTCGAGTTCTGGGCCGATCCCGGCAGTCCCTACTACCGGGACTGGTTCCAGGAAGACCGCCGCACCGTGCTCTTCTGCGCCGCGGGCGGGCGCTCCGCCCTGGCGGTCAAGGCTTTGGCGGACATGGGCTTCACCGATGTCGCCCACGTCGAAGCGGGGTTCGCGGGCTGGAAGGAAGCGGGCGAGGACATCGAGGACACACGCGCCACCAGTCGGTGGGTACGGCGGGCGTCGTAGGGGACGGGCTTGTCCCGTCCCAGCGGCTTGCACGACTCGGGGACGGGCGACCGCAAGGGTCGGGGACGGGCGACCACAAGGGTCGCCCCTACAAGCCGTGCCGAATCACCCGCCAAAATCGGCGCAGCCTGTAGCGCCGTGCCGTGTCGAATCAGGGCCTGGCGGATGTGCTGGCGCGACGTGGAATCATCCTTGCAAACTCAAATCATTGCTTTGAATTTGCAAGGTCCACGACTCCCCGGCCACCCGTCTTTTCGCCTATGATTCTTCACTTGCGCGCTTGATTGCACAGGGGGAGAACACCATGGCCCACGATCTCGTCATCCGCGGCGGCAACGTCGTCGACGGAACCGGAGCACCGCCCTTCGAGGCGGATGTCGCGGTCGATGGAGATCGCATCGTCGAGATCGGCAAGGTAACGGGCCAGGGCCGCGAGGAGATTCGCGCCGACGGTCTGGCGGTGTCGCCCGGCTTCGTCGACCTGCACACCCACCTCGATGCGCAGATCGGCTGGGATCCACAGGTCACCTCCGTGTCCTGGCACGGGGTCACCACCGCGCTCCTCGGCAACTGCGGCGTCACGTTCGCACCCTGCAAGCCGTCCGACCGGGAGTTCCTGGCCGGCATGATGGAGACGGTCGAGGACATACCGAAGAACGCGATCCTGCACGGCCTGCCCTGGAACTGGGAGTTCTACGGAAGCTATCTCGACGCGCTGGAGACGCTCGGCCCGTCCATCAACATCTGCGGCCTCGTCGGTCACTGCGCCATCCGCTTCTACGTGATGGGCGAACGCGCGGTCGAGGAGCCGGCCACGGCAGCCGAGATCCGGCAGATCGCCGAACTCGCCGGGCGCTCCGTGGCGGAAGGCGCCCTCGGCTTCTCGACGAATCGCCTGCCCGGCCACGTGCTGCCGGACGGCAGGTCCATCCCCGGCACGTTCGCCCACCGCGACGAGTTGCGGGCCGTGGCCCGGGCCATCGGCGCGCAGGGCGGCATCATGCAGACGGTGTCCGATTTTCGCGAGTTCGACGAGGAGATGGACCTCATCGCCGACGAAGCGCGCTCCGCCCGGGGCGCGCTGTTCAGTTCCGCCGTCGAACTCGGCCATGAGCGCATGAACGAGCGGGTCATGGCGATGCGGGCCGAAGGTCTCAACGTCACCTCCGTGACCGTGCCACGCAGCGGCGGCGGCGTGGGCGGCCTGTCCACGAACAACTTCTTCCGCGCCTTCGCGACACCTTCCTGGGAGGCGTTGCGCAACCGCGACCTCGACGGACGGCTCGCAGCCATTCGAGAACCGGCCAACCGGCAACGACTCATCGACGAGGTCAAGGCACTCGGCGATGTGGTCGCCGAACATGCGCGACGCTGGTTCTACATGGGCAGCGAGGGGCGTCCGCGCTACACGCAGGCCATCAGCGAGAGTCTGTATCATCTGGCGCACGCCGCTGGCGAACATCCGGTGGAAACGTTCCTCCGTATCACGGACGAAACGGACGGCCGGGCACTCTTCCACATGCGCGGCTTCAACGTGGACCTCGGCGCGCTCGAGCAACTGATCACGACGGAGTGGGCCATGCCCGGCCTCGGCGACGCCGGCGCACACGTCAGCCAGATGATCGACTCGGGGTGGGCCACCTTCATCCTGTCGCACTGGCATCGCGACACCGGTGTCTACACCCTCGAGGAGGCGGTACGCCGCATGACCGCCGTGCCCGCCGGCGTGCTGGGTCTGGAAGACCGGGGCGTGCTCGCGGCCGGCAAGCGCGCAGACCTCAATGTGTTCGACGTCGAGGCGCTCGAAGAGCGGATGCCGACGATCGTGCATGACTTCCCGTTCGGCGCGCCGCGCTTCATCCAGCGCGCGGCGGGCTACAAGGCCACGGTCTGCAACGGCCAGGTCGTACTGCGCGACGACGAACTGACGGGGGTCTGCGCGGGACGGATATTGCGCAGCCACTGATGCCGGCCACGAGCGGGGGTGGCCGAGCGCCGCGCCCCGCTCACGCTCACCGGGCACCGCCGGGCGCGGTTCCGGTCAGAACAGCGTCAACTGCGTGTCGTCGCCAATGACGTTTTCGAACTCGAGCCCCAGGGTTTCCAGCACCGGCTCCGCGACCGGGCGCACCTGTTTCTCCACGTAGTGCTCACGGTCGAGTTGCGCCGTCCGGTTGTCGAGCGGTTCCGGCCCGGCCAGGGTGATCACGTACGAGACGAGACGCCCCGGCGGCGTGCGGGACTTGCGTGCCGCCGCGACGTGCGGCGGCGTGTTGCGATCGTAGTCGGCCAGGCGCTTGCGTAGCCCCTTGCGGTAGACCAGGGCATCGTCCAGTTTTCCCGCGCGCACGGCGCGCACCACGCTCGCCAGGTAGTCGTCGACCGGCCGATTCCCAAAGAGCCGGGCATACAGTTCACGCTGGACGATCTTCGCGAGTTCCGTCCAGTCCCTGCGCACGACCTCCATGCCCGTGAAGTCCACTTCCGCAGCGCCGGCGACGATTCCCGCATAGCGCTTGCGCGCGCCCGCCGCGCCGTGCCGCACCGAAGGCAGGAAGAGCCGGGTGTAGAGCTTCTCGAACTCGAGTTCCAGGCGGCTCTCGACGCGCCACTCGCGGCCGACATGGTCCGCGACCGCGGCATCGACCTCGGCCACCAGCACCTCGCCGAGCGCTTGGGCACGTTCCGGATCGGGCTCGCCGGAGCGCACGAAAAGACTGTCGGTGTCCCCGTACAGCACCTCGAACCCGCGTTCCTCGAACCACGCCTTGCACCACAGCAGGAAGTAACGCCCCTGGCCGGTGATCGCGTTCGCGATGGCCGTGTTGTGGAAGCGGCAGGCCGGGGTACCGAGCACCCCGTAGAACGAGTTCATGAGGATCTTGATGGCCTGCGATGCCACCGCGTCGTCCGCGCGTTTCGCCGCTTCCCGCGCGGCGGAGAGCCGGTCGAGCATGCGCGGCAGGATGGCTTCGTCGCGCCGGAACGCCGCGCCGCTCGACGTGCGGATCGTGTCGTCCCCGGGCTCGGGATCGGCGACGAAGCCGAGCGGGTCCATGTTGAACGTGCGCATCACGCTCGGATACAGGCTCTTGAAATCGAACACCCAGACGTTGTCGTGCAACCCCGTCACGGGTTCCAGGACATGCCCGCCGGCCTGCGCGGCCGAGACCCGGGAGTCGCTCGAACGCACCGACGGCGCCACGATCTCGCGCTTGCAGAGTTCCGAGAGATAGACGAAGTCGAACGACGCGATGCTTGCCGAGACCCGATCCGGCGTCATCCCGGTCAGGCGGCTGCGGGCGAGCGCCAACGGGACCAGGTTCAGTTTCTCGACGATCTCAAGCGCGAGCCGCGAGTCGGTCCGGGCGTAACGGGCGAAGCCTTCGAGATCGTTCCGGTAGCGCGCGATGATCTCGCCGGCGCGGTCGCGCACGTCGCCTTCCACCGCCTTGCCCTCACCGAGCACCGACCTGGCCACGGCGTCGAGGGAGTACTCGTCCATCCGCACGAATGCGCCCCGCACGAGGTCCATCCCGTCGAGCACCACGCGTCCGGGAATGCTCGCCTGGCCGCTGCCGAAGTACCCCTGCGCTGCACGTACGCGCAGCGTCCCGGGTTCGCGCCCCAACTGGAACGGATGCTTGACGCGCGCGGCGATCCGGCCGAGTACGCTCAGGTCGAAGTCAATGACGTTCCAACCCGTCAGGACATCGGCGTCCGTCTCCGCCACGCGCCGGCAGAACGCTTCCAGGGCGGCATGTTCATCCGCCGCCGCAAAGGCCCGTTCCGGCATGGCCCGCCCCGTCCCGTCGACGATGTGGACTTCGTCGAGGCCACATCCATAGAGAGAAATAGCCAGCAGCCGCTGCGCCTTCGGGTCCGTCTCGATGTCGAACGAGAGGACGCCGGGAGCGATGTCTACCTCCGCCGGGCCGACTTCGGGATCGTCGAAGACCCAGTCCACACCCTGGCCCGGGCGGGCGTCGCCGTTGATGGCTACCCCGCCCTTCACGTCGCGGTCGATGAGGTAGCGCACGGCGAAACGCACGTCCGCCTCGAAGGTATCGATGCCGTGGTCGTGCAGGCGGTCCCGCAGGGGCGGCGCGTCGGGCGGTGTGCGCACTTCGATGCTCGTCACCGGTTCTCCGGCGAAGGTCCGCCGCGGGGTCGGGCGCTGGCGCGTCGCGCCGCACTCCCGCGCCCCCATCGCATCCACCGTGCGCACATAGAAGCAGGGGGTCTGTCGCGCGTCGCGCACGAGGAAGGTCTCGCCACCTTCCAGCCGGCCATGCAGATGCACCACCGGTGCCGCGTCGCGGATGCGGTAGCTCGCCTGCATGACGAAACCGCGCGCTTTCATGGAGAGGATGTTAATCCGCGACGGGCGCCTTGTGGGGAGATCGGCGCCGCGGGGAACGGACAACGCCCACGCAAGCCGCTGTCACCGGACCGGCGCGCAGGCCGATGCCCGATCACATCACCCGCGCGTTGCCGATGTCAGCCCCACATGTTCGTGCCGCCACAGACCGTGAGGGCCTGGCCGGTCACGAAGGCACTGGCGTCCGAGGCGAGAAACACCACGACGCCCTTGAGATCCTCGGGTTCGCCGAGGCGCCGCAGCGGCGTGTTCGTCTCCGCGTTCGCCTTGGCTTCCGGGTTGTCCCACAGCGCCCGCGCGAAGTCCGTCTTGATGAGCCCCGGACAGATGGCATTCACGCGCACGCCGCTGGGGCCGTATTCCAGGGCCAGGTTGCGCACGAGCCCGATGTCGGCGAGCTTCGAGATGGCGTAGGTGCCGAGCATCTCGGAGGCGTTGAAGGCCCCCGTGGACGACGTGATCATCATGCTGCCGCGCCCCTTCTCGACCATGTCCGGCGCCACCATCTGGCAGAGCCAGTGGTTCGACCGCACGTTGGAGTTCATGATCTTGTCGAACGCCGTGTCCGGGATCTTCGACATCGGCCCGTAGAACGGATTGATGCCGGCGTTGGCGACCAGGATGTCGATGGGACCGAGCCGGCTGCGTGTCTCGGCGACCAGGCTCTCGAGCTGCTCCTTGTAGCCGATGTTGCAGGCGATGGCGATGGCCCGCTCCGCGCCGCACCTGGCGTTGATCTGCTGCACGGCTGCCTCGCACTGGTCGAGCTTGCGGCTCGACACCACGACCTTCGCCCCGTGTTCGGCAAGTCCCTCGGCCATGTAGAGGCCCATGCCCTTCGATGCGCCCGTCAACAGCGCCACGCGCCCCGTCAGGTCGAAGAGTGTCGTCTCAACGCCCATCGTTCACTCCGGTTACAGGGAAACCGCGTAGATTACGGGAAGGCAGCGGGGGTAGGAAGCGCGAGTGTAGGGGACGGGCTTGTCCCGTCCCTTCCCGTCGCCACGGGCTTGCGCAGGCTCGAGACGGGCGACCGCAAGGGTCGCCCCTACCCGCGCACCTTTTGCAGGCCGTTCTGGATTCCTTCGGTCGCCCAGTCGGTCCACGGCAGGGTGAAGAAACGGAAACCCTTCTCCATCAGTTCGGCCGGAGAGATGCCGGGTGGGACGAAGAACATTCCCGGCGCGACGCCGACTTGCTTGCAGGCTGCCGCGATCCGGTCGAGTGCGGCATGGTACTTCGGGTTCGTGTAGTCGAGCGGGACATCGATATTGATGGACAGGTCCGACGGTCCGACCAGCAGCACGTCGATGCCGTCCACGCTCAGGATGTCCTCGATTCCGTCCAACGCCTGCTGGGTTTCGATCATCGGAATGATCAGAAGCTGTTCGTTGACCGCGTCCATGTACTCGCGGTAGCTCGAGAACTCCCCCCACTCACCGCGCATGCCGGCGGAACTCCGCGCCCCGGCGAACGGGTATTTGCACCAGTTCACCATGTTGGCGGCTTCTTCCCGGGTGTTCACCATCGGCACGACGATACCCTTGGCGCCGATGTCGAGCGCGTAGCAGATCTGATCGGGGCGCAGGTCGCCGACCCGGACGATCGGGCTTGCATCGGTACCGCGCGTGCCGCCGACGGCCCGTACCAGCCCCTTGATGTCGTTCGTCGAGTGCTGCGTGTCGAACAGCACGAAGTCGAAACCCGCGTTTGCCACGAAACGCACGTCGCTGCTGGCGCCGGCGGTGGTCCCCACGACCGTCTCTCCCGCCTTCAGCTTGTCCTTGGTGCGATGGATGTGATGAACCCCTCGAAAACGAGCGCCAAGCCTAAGTGTTGACGGGCGGAAGCGCCAGCGCGAAACGGCGCCTCGTTCGCGGGTTCCCTCCGCGCGGGCTAGCGCGACCTGGCGGTCGCGTTGGAAGTTTCGCTGGCGCGAAAACTTCTACGGGGCAAGCCCCTAGCCGTTCCTGGTCGGGTACCGCTCTTGACCGTATCGGCCTTCCACATTACCTTGATGTCATTGACATCACTTGAGTTCACCCGACGAAAATGAGCCAGATCACGGCCCGCCTGCCCGATGCCGTCGTCGCAGCACTCGACGCCGCCGCGCAACGTCTCAATCGCAGCCGAGCCGCGGTCGTCCGCCAGGCGATCGAGCGCTATCTGGACGACTACGACGACCTGACGGTCGCCGTCGAGCGGCTTCAGGATCCGAACGACCCCGTCCTGGACTGGGATGAAGTCCGAAGTACGCTACTCCGTCAGGATTAAGCGCAGTGCGGCTCGCGAACTCAAGCGGCTCCCCACAGCAGAGCGTTCGCGAGTCGTCGGAGCCATCGACACACTCGCGGACAACCCTTTCGCCGGCAGCTCGTTGAAGGGGACGCTGAGAGGAATCCGGCGACTGCGAAGCGGGAGCTACCGCATCCTGTACGAGTTGCAGGAGTCCACGTTGGTGGTTCTCGTAGTTCGTATCGCCCACCGACGCGAGGCCTATCGCCGCCCTATCGGATAGCGGACTGACGCATCGGGCACCGTCGAGGTCACCCCCCACTCAGCCGTCGATGCCAGGCACCGGAAAGCCTGCACAGGTGGCCTCGACCTCTTCCTTCACGCGCGCCAGCACCCTCGCGTCTTCGTGGTTTCGCAGGGCCTCCAGCATCCAGGCCGCCAACTGCTGCATCTCCGCCACGCCCATGCCGCGCGTGGTGGCGGCCGGCGTGCCGAGACGAATGCCGCTTGGCCGCAGCGGCGGGTTGGGATCGTCCGGGACGACCTGCTTGTTGCAGGTGATCGATACGGCATCGAGCGCCTCCTCGGCCACGCGTCCATCCATGTCGAAGCTCTTGACGCAGTCGAGCACCATCATGTGGTTCTCGGTACCGCCCGTGACGAGGTCCGCGCCGCCCGCCATGAGTGCGTCCGCCAGGGCGCGCGCATTCACCAGGACCTGCGCCGCGTACTCCCGGAACTCGGGCGTCAAAGCCTTGCCGAGCGCGATGCCGACAGCCGCCACCTGATTCATGTGCGGGCCGCCCTGCAGGCCCGGAAAGACGGATTGGTCGATCTTCCGGCGAAAGTCCTTCTTCGTCAGGATCATCCCGCCCCGTGGACCACGCAGGCTCTTGTGCGTCGTGGTCGTGACGAAGTCGAAGTCGTAGTCGCAGGGATTGGACATGGCCTTGCCGGCGATGAGCCCGCCGATGTGCGACACGTCCGCCATCGTCATCGCGCCCACCTCGTCGGCGACCGACTTGAACTCGGCGTAGTCGTAATCGCGGGGATAGGAGGAATACCCGCACACGACCATCTTCGGGCGGTAGCGCCGCGCCATGTCGCGGAGTTCGTCGAAGTCGATCCGGCCCTGGTTGGCGGGATCGGACTTGTAGCGGATCCAGTTGAAGAGCTTGCCCATGTGCGACACCGGCGCGCCGTGGGTCAGGTGTCCGCCGTGGGAGAGATCCATGCCGAGTACCGTGTCGCCAGGCTCGAGCATGCCGAGGTAGACCGCCGCGTTCATCGGCGCGCCGGAGAGCGGCTGGACGTTGACGTGCTCCGCACCGAAGAGCTGCCGCGCCCGGCTGCGCGCGGTGCGTTCGATGACATCCGTGTACTGCTGGCCACCGTAGTAGCGGCGCCCCGGATAGCCTTCCGAGTACTTGTTCGTGAACACCGAACCGAGGGCGGCAAGCACTTCCGGATAGGTGTAGTTCTCGGACGGGATCAGCTCGATGCCGGCACGCTGGCGCGCCTCCTCTCCAACGAGCGCGGCGTGAATCTCTGCATCGTTCTCCGCCAACAGGAGACGATTGCGGCGGCTCGAAGCCCCCCAATCCGTTGCTGACTGCATGATGGTTCCTCGACGTAGCACCCGCACGCGATGGCCCGGTCGCCGACGCCTGCTGTCGCGGGGAGGCGCACTGTAACGGTTTCGGAACGTGGGCGCAGCCGCCGTCAGGCCGATCCTGAGAAGCGCTTGCGGAGGAACGGGTTGACCTGCGTCTCCGGATTCGCGTTCGGGTCGAAGACGAGCTTGCCATCCGCCACGAACGGTACCGCCTGCGCCCACAGGTCGCCGTACGTCCCGTAAATCGGCTCCCGACTGTACTGGGCCAGGTACGCCCGTCGCTGGCGGCCCGTGGTGTTCGCGCCGCTGCGGTGCAGGCTCGTACTCGAGAAGACCACGACGCTGCCCGCCGGGGCTTCGACGACTTCGCCGGTCGCGCCGCCCTCGTAGCCGACGAGGTCGTTGGTACCCTCCTCCCGGCGGTGCGGGAACACCGTATCCCGCGACCCCACACGGTCGTGCGGCAACACGGAAATCGTGCCGTTCTCGCGGGTCATGTCGTCCAGCGCGCACCAGCACGTCAGGTAGGGCGCGTGCACGTTGTCGGGATCGAGGAAGCGCAGGTATCCCGAGTCCTGGTGCCACGCGAAGCGCATGCCCTGTTCGGCGCCCTTGACCACCCACTGCTCGTTGAAGAGGTACGCGGTCGGCCCGAGCAGCGCCGTGGTCACCGCGCGCATGAGCCCGCCGAACAGGAAGTCCGGCAGACGCTCGCTCTCCCGGTAGCGGTTGCTGATGAAGTAGCGTCGGCCGCGATGCGTGATGCCGTAGGTATCCGTGCCGCGCTCGACGAGCCAGCGGTCGGTGCGCGCCACGAACTCGTCGCACTCCTCGCGCAGCATGGCGAGCGTGGCCGTATCGATGACGGCTTCGAGGACCACGAAACCGTCGCGCTCGAACGCGCGGCGCAGCGTGGCGTCGATCTCATGCATGGTCGTCTGGCGGCACTGGGGCTCCTACCCTGAACCGGTCCCGGGTGGGAGCGGTTCCTCTCCAGGCGGCCAATATGGGCGAGGCCACGGGCGGATGCAACGCGCTTCGCCGATCAGGACCGTCAAGCCAACGCCTCACCGTTCATGGGCCGAAGGCGTTCCAATAGATCGGGGTCGCGTTCCAGCATGTCCGCCTAGCCGACACCGACTGTCGGGTGCGACGCGTTGCACCCTCGCCGGCGGTTCCTGCCGCTTCTCAACCGTCGCTACTCCAATCAGGCCGGATACCGATCAGGTATAGCGTGGGTTCGACATGGCTTGAATGGCTTCCAGGACCTCCTGGATACGGCCTTCCTGGATGAGATCGGCAGGACGCAGACCGCTGAAACACCTATGCCGCGAGTATAGCCATGCGCGCGCCGTTTTCGGATCCGAGTAGAACTCCGAGAGCCGTTCCACGATGTACTCCAGGTCAACGAGCAGGTTCTCCTTTTTCGGCCTTGGATAGGCTCGGCCGTGGTTCCATCTGGAAACTGTCTCCGGCGTCGTTCCCAGCATGTTGGCGACGTCGACCGAGCGTATCGCCGCCCTTGTCCTCAACAGCTCCAGCTTTTCCGCCACCGCGTTCCTTTCCGCTGCTACATCTGTCATCCCTTGCCTCCAATCCGATTCGCCCCGCACAGGGCACAATTCAACCGCGCGCCACCCGGCGCCGGGGTATCCGCGAGAGACACTCCCTCGACAACCCTCGGCGAACGAGATCGTGCGCGCCGTCAGTGGATGGTGTGCCGCACCTTCCGGCGGAGCGCCACGACCGCGCGCTGAACGTCGTCCAGACCCGGATCGACGACCAGCAGGCGCTCGAAGGCCAGCAGCGCCGACGACTCGTCCCCGGCGCGCAGGCAGATCTGACCGAAGCCTCCCAGGGCGCCGAAGTGCCGTGGCTCCCGTTCCAGCGTCCGGGCAATGTCCCCGAGGCTCTCGCCATCCCGGTTCTCGATGAAGCGCAGGGTAGCCCGCTTGTTCCACGCTTCCGCCCAGTCCGGCCACTGCGTGACCATCCCGTCGAGGGTCGCACCGGCGTTCGTGAGATTACCGGTCTCGAGGGCACTCACGGCGCTGCGCATGGCGTGCACGGCGTCGTCCTCCGGATGCGAACACCAGATCGCCCAGATGCGCCCCCTCGTGTGAGCCCGATCTTCGGCGCTGCCCGTGCGCAGCTTCTCGAACAGGCCGTCCAGTTCCGGCGTGTCGCTCGGCGGCTCTGCGTTCATCGCGGCGAGCGTCAGGTGGATGGGCATTGCATGTGGGTCCAGCATGGACTTGCTCCGTTAGGGTCTCGCGGGACCGAGCGCTCTGGCTCGCATCGAAGTCTGCCCACCCGTCCCGGAAGCCGCAAGGCACGCGACGCGCCTGTGCGCGCTCCGGGTAGAACGGCCGTTGCGGATCGGCACGCCGTCCTGGCTGCACCCGGTTAGGATGGGCCGCCCGAACGCTCCACCGCCGCCGCCATGCACCGCCGTCTTGCCCTCACTCTCGCAAGCTCCCGCCGGGCGGCACTCCAATGAAGCTCGACCGGCTCGTACAAACCTCGCTCGCGGTGGCGGCCACGCGGAGCAGGAACGCCAAGCGCGATGCACTCGCCGAGGTCATCCGCGCGATGGACGGCGAGGAGTTGCCGGTCGGTGTCGCCTACCTGTCCGGGATACTGCCACAGGGACGGGTCGGCGTCGGGCCGGCGGCCATCCGCGACAGCGCAGCCGTGCTTCCGGCGCCGGTGCCGAGCCTGTCGCTCAGGGAAGCGCATGCAGCCGTCGAGCGGGTCCGGTCCCCCGCGGGACCCGGTTCCGCCGAGGCGCGCCGGGCGGCACTACGGGCCCTCTTCGGGCGATGCGTTCCCGACGAGCTGCAGTTCCTGATCCGGCTGTTCGTCGGCGAGTTGCGTCAGGGGGCTCTCGACGGCGTCATGGTGGAGGCGATCGCCAAGGCGGCCCAATGCAGTGGCGCCGACGTACGGCGCGCCTACATGTTGCGCCCGGACCTGGCTCATGTCGCCACCGTCGCCATGCGTGACGGCGCAGCGGGATTGCGCAGCGTGCGCCTGTCCCTCGGCACGCCGATACAGTCCATGCTGGCACAGACCGCCGATGACGTCGGCGACGCGGTCGATGCCATGCAGCGTGCCGTGATCGACTACAAGATGGACGGCGCGCGCGTGCAGGTCCACAAGGCGGGGACGGAGGTGGCCGTCTTCTCGCGGCAGCACAACGACGTCTCGTCCAGCGTCCCGGAAGTGGTCGAAGCCGTCGTCGCGATGCCCGCCAGCTCCCTGGTCCTCGACGGCGAGGTGATCGGGTTCGACGGCGCCGGCCGCCCTCTGCCGTTCCAGACGACGATGCGCCGGTTCGGGCGCCGCCGGGATGTCGCCACGCTACGCGCGGAGTTGCCCGTCGCGCCGCGTTTCTTCGACTGCCTGCACGCCGACGGCGAGGACATCCTCGGCCAGCCGCTGACGGAGCGTCTGGCACTGCTCGACGCGATCGTTGCGCCGGCGTTGCGGATGCCCCGGATCGAGACGCTCGAAGCCGCCGTCGCGACCGCGTTTCTCGACGGCGCCCTGGCCGCCGGCCACGAGGGCGTCATGGTCAAGGACCCGGCGTCCGCCTACGCGGCCGGCAGTCGCGGCAAGGCGTGGCTCAAGGTCAAGTCCGCCCACAGCCTGGACCTCGTGGTGCTGGCCGCCGAGTGGGGACACGGGCGTCGCCGCGGCAAGCTGAGCAACCTGCATCTCGGCGCCCGCGATCCGGGCACGGGTGGGTTCGTCATGCTCGGCAAGACCTTCAAGGGCCTGACCGACGCCATGCTCGCGTGGCAGACCCGGGCGCTGCTCGACCTCGAGGTCTCCCGCGACAGCTATACCGTCTACGTCGAACCGCGCCTGGTCGTGGAGATTCTCTGCAACGAAGTACAGACGAGCCCGCACTATCCCGCGGGCCTCGCCTTGCGCTTCGCGCGGGTCAAACGCTATCGGACAGACAAGCGACCGGATGCCGCCGACACGTTGGACACGGTTCGCGCATTGCACACCGGCGCGGACGAGTAGTTTCCGGTACGCGCCCCCCGCCATGCCAAGGCGCGTTCGCTTCAACCCTCCGGCAGCCGAAACGCCAACAGCACGTTGCCGGGCATCTGGCCGAAGAGGGCATAGCCGGACTGCACGAACAGCATGTCGCCGGCCACCTGGATACCGGCGTTGTCGAGGGCGCCGCCATGCGCGTCGACGCCGTTGACCGACTCGTACTCGCGCACGGTGTCGTACCTCCACAGGACCGCGCCGTCGGCGAGAGAGAAGGCGTACGCGGTGCCGTCGAGAGACCCCGCGAAGGCCAGGTCCGCCGTGGCGCTCGCGGCCGCCGAGAAGCCGTAGAAGAAGGAGCACTCGGGCCACGTATCCTCTCGAGAGAACCAGTCCGCCCGATCGAGTTCGCAGCCGCGGATCGCCTTGTGCGTCCACGCCAGGTTCCCGGTGGCCAGATCGAGTGCGTACACGCCGGGTTTCGGCACGTAGTCCTCGCGCGGGATTTCCGGGTCGGCCGTTGCCATGTCGAGCGCCACGATCGCGTCGGACAGGTCGGTGGCCGGCGTCGACGTGTTTTCCCCCGTGCCGACGTAGATGCGTCCCCGCTGCGCGTCGATCGTCGGCGTGGTCCACACGGCCGCGCCCGACGGACCCCACATCTGGGTTCCGGCATCGCTCTCGTAGGTCTTTTCCGCCGGCGGCGTCATGCGGGTCGTCCAGAGAATCTCCCCGGTGGCCGCGTCCAGCGCCTGTACCGCCCCGTGGCTCTTGCAGCATTCGTACTCCGGGTTCGTCGCGAGGACGACGCCGAACGCCGAAACGGGTACGAACAGCGTACCGCCGTGGTGCGCGATGCCGCCCGTCAGCATGGAGGCGTCGAAGAGGCCCACCTCGCTGGTCCAGATGCCCTCGCCCGTGCGGGCGTCCACCGCGTGGACGGACGAGGCCACATCGCCAAGGAACAGCGCGCCGCGGTCCTCGACATGGCCGAGCGCGAGCGGCGTACGCAGGGGCGTTTCCGAGGCGTAGTGCCACTTGACGCAGCCCCAGTCCCGATCCAGGGCGAACAGGTTCCCGCTGACGGACGCGACGAACACGGTGTCCGCGGTGACGACCGGGTGCGAGCGCGCCTCCGCCGCGTCCGGCAGACCGAACGCCCAGACGAGTTCGAGGTTCCCGACATTCTCCGCATCGATCGATGTCGCTGCCTGAAAGCGGGTATTGCCCGTCTCGAATCCCCAGCCGGGCACGGCTGCGTCCAGCGACACGTCGACGTCCGCGTAGCGCGATCCGCCGTCGGAAACGCCCCCGGGAGAGACGCCGCAATACACCTTCCTTGACCCCAAGATGCGCCTCGTCAGTTGGGGTAGCGCGCGAACTTCGTTCGCGTAAGGAGTTTCGCTTACGCGAGACTCCCGTGGAGCCCAACGCTGACGCGCCCTCGAAGCGGCGTGCCGGACGCAACGTCCGACACCTGTTAGCATCGATGTCGATGACGATAGTCCGGTCCACACTAACTCTGCTGGCCGCATGCGCGGCTGTGGCGACGCATGCGGTCGAATACCGTCACGGCCTCTCGTACATCGAACCCCTCAAGTATCCAGCGGATTTCGAGCACTTCGACTTCGTCAATCCCGACGCCCCGAAGGGCGGCGTCCTGCGCATTCCACAGATGGGTACGTTCGACAATTTCAACTACATCGCCGAGAAGGGGCGCGACGCGGAGGGCCTCGACGACCTCCTGCACGACCGCCTGATGGAGGACTCCAAGGACGAGCCGGCGAGCTGGTACGGCCGGCTGGCCACCGGCATCGCCGTCGAGCCCGACTACCGCTGGGTGCAGTTCCGACTGAACGAGAACGCCCGCTGGCACGACGGGACCCCGCTCACGGCGCGCGACGTCGTGTTCACCTTCGACGCGATGAAGGAACACAGCGCCGTCTACTACAAGTCCGCCCTGCTCGACCTCGACCGCGTCGAGATCGTCTCCGAGAACGAGGTGCGCTTCGTCACCCGGGAAGGCCGGCGCCGCAACCCGCTGCTGCCCTTCGTCTACGCCGAGTTCCGCATCTTCCCCGAGCACTACTGGGCGGAACGCGACATCGGAAAGACGGCGGTCGAGCCGCCCCTCGGCAGCGGGCCCTACCGCGTGGCGGATTACGATTTCGGCCGCTCGGTCACCTACGAGCGCGTGGACGACTACTGGGGCGCGGACCTCCCGACCATGAAGGGACGCTTCAACTTCGACCGGGTCAAGTATGACTACTTCCGCGACGAGCACATCATGCTGGAGGCCCACAAGGCCGACATCATCGACGTCCGCCAGGAGACGGTGTCGAAGAACTGGGCCACCCAGTACAACTTCCCCGCCGTCCGCGCCGGGGTCTTCAAGCGCGAGCTCCTCCACATCACGCGGCCGTGGGGGCTGTGGTGGCCAACGTTCTGGAACATGGACCGGGCACGCTTCCAGGACGCCAGGGTGCGCGAGGCGCTCTGGCTGCTGTACGACTTCCCCTACATCAACCGCGTGATCCTGTTCGGTTTCTACGACCACGGGCACAGCTTCTTCCACAACTCGAAGATGGCCCAGTCGGGACTCCCGTCCGAAGACGAACTCGAACTCCTCGAACCCTTCCGCGACCAGTTGCCGGAGCGCCTGTTCACCCAACCCTTCCGGGCGCCGCCGTCGACCGGGTTCGGCTACAACCGGGAGAACATGGAGCGGGCCATCGCCCTGTTCCGCGAGGCCGGTTGGGTGATCGACGACGGCGTGATGCGCAACGTCGAGACCGGCGAACCCTTCACCGTCGACTTCATCTTCATCGCCGCCACGACGCTGCGCGCGTACATGCCGTACCTCCATGCCCTGAACCGCGTCGGCATCGCGACCACGGGCCGCGCGCCCGAGAACTCCAACTGGCTGTACCGCATGCGCACCGGCGCGTTCGACGCCGGCGTGCAGAACTACGTGCCCGCCAATACCCCGGGTTTCCAACTCGAGTCCCGTTTCGGCAGCGCGGCCGCGGACGCGGACTACAGCCTGAACTGGCCGAACATCCGCGACCCCGTCCTCGACGCACTCATCCTCAGGGTGCAGGCCGCCGACAACGCGCGCGACTTCTACGCGGCCACGCGCGCATTCGACCGCGTGCTGCTGTGGCGCTTCTACTTCGTCCCCGCCATGGCGCAGCCCGGCTTCCGCCTCGTCTACTGGGACAAGTTCGGCATCCCGGAGAGCGGCCCGCTGCTGCACCCGCAGTACACCGAGAACTGGTGGTGGGACGAGGCGAAGGCGCGCCACGTCGCCGACGGGATCGTACGGCTCGGGGACTGACATGGGCCGCTACATCCTCCGCCGCCTCGCACTGATCGTGCCCACGATCTTCGGCATCATCCTCATCAACTTCGTCATCGTGCAGTTCGCCCCGGGCGGGCCCATCGAGCAGATCATCGCGAGCGTCACGGCGGGACAGATGTCGGCCACGGCCCGCATCAGCGGCGGTGGGGACACGGGGGCGCTGCAGAGCACGGCGATGGAGAGCACGGCGGCCAGCTACGGCCTGGATCCCGAACTGCTCAAGGACCTCGAGCGCCAGTTCGGCTTCGACCGGCCGGCCCACGAGCGCTTCCTCACGATGGTCTGGAACTACATACGGTTCGAGTTCGGGACGAGCTACTTCCAGGACCGCCCGGTGGTGGACCTCGTCATCGAGCGCCTGCCAGTCTCGATCTCGCTGGGGCTCTGGTCGCTGCTGCTGATCTACGGCATCTCCATCCCTCTCGGCATCGCCAAGGCGGTACGGGACGGCTCGCGTTTCGACATCTGGACGAGCACCGTGATCTTCGTCGGCTATGCGGTGCCGGGGTTCCTGTTCGCGATCCTCCTCATCGTCGTTTTCGCCGGCGGCAACTACCTCGACATCTTTCCGCTACGGGGCCTGGTTTCGGACAACTGGGACGACCTCTCCTGGCCGGACCGCATCGGCGACTACTTCTGGCACCTGACGCTGCCCATCGCCTCGCTCACGATCGGCGGGTTCGCGACCCTCACGATGCTGACCAAGAACTCGTTCCTCGAGGAGATCGGCAAGCAGTTCGTGCTGACCGCCCGGGCCAAGGGGCTGGCGGAGAACCGCGTGCTCTACGGGCACGTCTTCCGCAACGCGATGCTCATCATCATCGCCGGCTTCCCCGCGGCCTTCGTCGGGATTCTCTTCACCGGCTCGCTCCTGATCGAGGTGATCTTCTCCCTCGACGGCATCGGGCTCCTCTCCTACGAGGCGGTAGTGAAGCGCGACTACCCGATCCTGTTCGCGACGGTGTTCGTGTTCAGCCTGATCGGGCTGGTCATGCACCTCGTGGGGGACCTCACCTATGTGCTGGTCGATCCCCGCATCGACTTCGAGACACGCGAATGACGCCGCTGGGCCGACGCCGCTGGGCCAACTTCAAGGCCAATCGCCGCGGCTGGTACTCGCTGTGGGTTTTCGCCGTGCTATACGGTCTGTCGCTCGCCGCCGAACTGGTCGCCAACGACAAGCCGATATTGCTCTATGTCGACGGCAGCCTGCACTTCCCCGCCCTGACGCGGGTGACGGAAACGGAACTCGGCGGCACCCTGCCGATCGAAGCGGACTACTCCGACCCGTATGTCCGCGGCCTGATCGACGCGGGGGATGGATGGTTCATCGCACCCCCCATTCCCTTCAGCTACGACACCATCGACCTCTACATCGATTCCGCCGCCCCCGCACCCCCGTCCGCTCGGCACTGGCTCGGCACGGACGACGTGGCGAAGGACGTGCTGGCGCGGCTGATCTACGGATTCCGGCTGTCCGTCTCCTTCGGTATCGGCCTGGCGTTCTTCGCCTCGATCATCGGGGTCGGAATCGGCGCGGTGCAGGGCTATTTCGGCGGGGTGATGGACCTGGCCGGGCAGCGGATCGTCGAGATCTGGGCCGGGCTGCCGATCCTCCTGGTCCTGATCATCCTGGCGAGCATCTTCCAGCCCAACGTCTTCATGCTGCTGTTCATCCTGATCGCGTTCAGCTGGATGGCCCTCGTCTCCGTGGTGCGTGCCGAGTTCCTGCGCGCGCGCAATTTCGACTACGTGCGTGCGGCGCGGAGCCTCGGGGTCTCCAGCCTGACGATCATGCGCCGCCACGTGCTGCCGAACGCCACGGTCGCGGCGCTGACCTTCCTGCCCTTCATCCTGTGCGGAGCCGTGACCACGCTCACCGCGCTCGACTTTCTCGGCTTCGGCCTGCCGGCGGGATCGCCCTCCCTCGGCGAACTGTTGCAGCAGGGCAAGAGCAACCTGCAGGCGCCTTGGCTGGGGCTGACGGGCTTCTTCACGCTGGCGGTGATGCTCTGCCTGCTCATCTTCGTGGGCGAGGCGGTACGGGATGCATTCGATCCGCGGCGGTCGGCGCAGACTGCGGCGCCGGTGGCGCTCGGCTGATCCGCAGCCGGCGCGCCACTTACCCACCTTGCCGCAGCGAACCGCGATAACATGACGCGAAGGGGTCCGGTGGCAATTCCGGTGGCAATGAGGGTCGCTCCAGGCTTCTCATGTGACCGGACGGATGGATGTCGTGCGAATTGAACCCGAGATCAGCAGCGTAGCCGTGATCTTGCTGGGCGACTTCAATCGGCAATCTTCACGCCGGCGTGGTTCGCGCTGCATCAGCTTCTTCCCAAGGGCGCGGCAGACAGCGCCGACCTGAAGGTCGCGCACCCCCAGACCACTTCGTTCACCGCCGATTGGCTGCAACTCAACGTCCTCGTCGATCGGTTCTCGGCAGAGACGACACAGGCTCCGCACATCCGGCT
Organism: Candidatus Azotimanducaceae bacterium; assembly: GCA_965248075.1. Classification (GTDB taxonomy): domain Bacteria; phylum Pseudomonadota; class Gammaproteobacteria; order Pseudomonadales; family Azotimanducaceae; genus VXNE01. The sequence goes on from CBDFIL010000003.1 coordinate 1,850,368, forward strand.
TTGTGACCTTGTAGTACGCGTCTTCAGAGAGCACCTCTTTCACACGCCCGTTCGTGCACTCGGCATCAATCGCCAGGTCCACTTCAGAGTGCGGGATGTATCCACTCGCGATCGCATCGGCAGGACGTTGGCGCCCGTCGACGCCTGGGGCGCCTGGGCAGCGGAGCTTGGGGACAGCGGCCAACACGGCGGGATGACGTCCGTCACGATGACGCAAGTCAACATCGAGGGGCGGTCAGTCGATGATAAGATCAACATCACAATAGAGCCGTCAAATCGCGTCGGCGTTGACGTGGATGGAGTCTACGCGCGGGTGAACGACCACTATGCGGTCACCGCGGCCGACGGCCGCCCGACCGAGCACTTGATGGACGCTCTGGAGCGCAACTTCGAGTCGTCGTTAAGGCGCAGTGACGGTCTCATCGACCACGTCATGTCGCTGGCGCAGAACTGATCCAAGGAACCGTTCGCCCTTGCAGAATCCGGAATCCAGGGTTGTCCCGACTACGGTGAGGGATGATCAATCGGCAACTGCCATAGCGACCGGAGTCGACGACTCCGTTCAACGGGCGTCCAGGGCCGTCGACTTCGCGCTCGCCCACAGCGACCCGTCGCAGCCAGGGACGTTTGGCCAGGATCTCCAACGGACCGGCCGTAAATCGACGATTTCCAGCTCCCCCGATCAGAGGCCGGCCGAGATCGCAAGCATGCCTCTCGTGCCCCCATCCACTCCTGCGACGCCCAGCCTTCATGCACTCCAAGAGTGGGAGGGGTACGTCGTCGAGATAGGAGACGACGACTTCACGGCGCGCCTGGTCGATCTGACCGCCGGTGCAACGTACGAGGACGAAGAAGCGGAAATCCCACTTTGCGAGGTATCCGCGGCCGATGCCGAGAAGATGCAGGTGGGCAGCATTTTCCGTTGGGTCATCGGATACGAACGTTCTGCCGGTCCCGTGAGGCGCGTCTCACAGATCGTGTTTCGAGACCTGCCCGCGATTTCGCAAGGCGATCTGTCGGCGAGCAGGACCTGGGCCAACCAAGTCGCCACGGCCTTCGGGGAGTGATCGGACCCGCGCAAGCCAACTTGCCGCCTGGTCCCGAACAGTTCGAGGTCACGCTACTTGGGCCGGGTTATGGTGAGAGTATCGTCCTGCATGTCGGCGAGGGTTCCTGGATCATCGTCGATTCGTGCATCGATGCGTCCGGGAGCGCGCGGCCGCTGCAATACCTGGAGAGCATCGGCGTAGACCCGACCGGGGCTGTTCGACTTGTCGTCGCCACGCACTGGCACGACGATCACATACGAGGGATGGCCGCCGTGGTGAAGGCATGCCCGCGGGCTGACTTCTGTTGCGCGACCGCACTCTGCGACCGTGAGTTCCTGACCGTGGTCGACGCCCTGCACCGGCGACCCTTGACCCGAGACCGCACCGGCGTCCGCGAAATGCACGACGTTCTCTCCCATCTGCACGCCGCGGGGACAGGCCCAACGTTCGCTTCCGCCAATAGACGCATCTACGCAGCCAATGAGTGCGAAGTCTGGTCCTTGTCACCGAGCGACTCGTCCTTTGAGACCTTCCTGGCGTCGGTCGGCGAGATGTTGCCGGCCCAAGGCGCCACGACGACCCGCGTCCCGGACCTGCGACCCAACGACATCGCCGTAGCCCTGTGGATTCGCGTTGGCGATGCAGCAGCCCTGCTCGGATCCGATCTCGAGAGAAAGGGCTGGTTCGAGATCCTTCGCAGTACCGCGCGGCCGACAGACAAGGCGACGGTTTTCAAGGTGTCCCATCACGGCTCTCAAGATGCGGACGTACCGGACGTTTGGACAACGATGCTCTCGCCTCAGCCACACGCAGTGCTGACCCCTTGGCGACTCGGCGGCCACTCGCTTCCGCGGGACACCGACGCAAAGCGTATCGTGTCCCGCACACCAAACGCCTACATCACCACCAGATCCCCGACTCGGGCAGGCAAGCGAAGGGATAGAGCCGTAACGCGGACCCTCCGAGAGTCCGGCGTCGTCTTCCGCAGGGCCGCCCTCTCCACCGGGACGGTACGCCTGCGGGCCGTTATCGGGTCCCTCGCTTCCTGGTCGGTCGAGACATTTGGCGAGGCCTGTCGTCTGGACGAGATCATCGCCTGACGGCGCGGCTGGGACCTCGGCAGGCAAGACGTTCAGGAGCACCCAGTCGAATCAGCCCGGGCCATCGTGCGCCGTAGACCGCGGCGCTCGGCCAGACAGGTGTAAGCTCCTTCCACGTGAACGTACTCCGAACGCCCGGCGAGAGGTTCGCGAAAATCACCCTGGTTGGTCCCAGCAGGAGGTGCCGGGTGCCAGGTCACGATCAAGGACATCGGACACTATCCGCAGGACGATGCTGCAGAAGAGTTGGCCCGGATAGTCATAGACTTCATGCAGGCAACGTAGTCGCGACAGGAGCGCAGGACTCAGCATGGAGCATCCCGGAGCCTTGACACAACCGCCGTACGACACCTCCCTGCTCGGTGTCGCCGTGGGCGCGCTGTACCACTACGGGAACGAGGTCACCCCCGGGGAGGCATTCGTCCTGTCCGGGCACGCGTTCGCGCTCAACATCCACCCGGACCTGTGTCCCAGCGCCCCGTACTGCTGGGATTACCGGGGGTGCGTGGAACGGTTGCGCAACGTCGGTCTGGAGACACGGGAACTCGGCACGCTGATGCCCACCGCGGACGCCGCCGGGAAGCGCCGGCTGGAATCCCGGGTCTGCGAAGCACTCGAACAGGGCGCGGTCTGCTCGCTCCTGAACCTGGACCACCAGCTTGTGCTGGGTCGCGACACAGAGGGTTTCCTGCTCGCGCAGCCGTGGGGTCCCGAGCCCCCGAGCACGCCGAAGCGTCTGACGTTCGGCACCTGGGAGGAATGCCAGACCGGGCCCCCGGTCGAGTTTTTCGCCTTCATGCCATGCGAACCGGCCTCCTCGACACCGCTTGCAGACGCGCTGGCGTTGGCCGTGGACGCGTGGAGGCGCCCCGAGAGCATGACGGAGGAGCCTTATGGCTTCGGGCCCGTGGCCTACGACCGCTGGCTCGCTGCCCTGCAAGCGGACAGCATCGATGTGCACGGGAACTGGTGGAACGCCTCGGTCTGGGGAGAGTGCCGTGCCTTCGCCGCGGAGTACTTCGCGACGGCCGCCAATGTCGAGGGCGCCGCCTGGCTGAACGCGCCCACCGCCCGGTGGCTGGCCGAGCGGTACGCGTCGTTGGCGACCGTCCTGCACACCGCCTCCGACAGGACGGCGTCGAATGCGACGCGGCGAAGCCTGATCGAGGAGGCCCGAGACCTCGACCTGGGATGCATGGAACGCCTCGACGCGTTGTGCCGGGCCGCAGCTTGAATCACATGGAGGGAACCGTGACCAGGGAGGACTCCGAGCCAGCCTTGCGTAGCGGAGGGCTGGGTTTTCTCTTCCTCCTGACGTTCCTCAACGTTCTCAACTTCATCGACCGGCAGTTGCTGTCGAGCTTTGCCAACTGGATCGTTCCGGAGCTGGGACTCACCAACACCCAATTCGGCCTGCTGACGGGTCTCGTCTTCATCGTCTTCTACTCGGTGATGGGGCTGTTCATGGGCACGCTCGTGGACAGGATGAACCGCATCCGGCTCATCGCCGCCGGGGTCGCCCTGTGGAGCGCGCTGACGGCCCTGTCCGGCATGGCCAAGGGTTTTGTCAGCCTCGCGTTGCCGAGAGTGTTCATTGGCGTCGGCGAATCCATCCTGACCCCGGCCGCGATGTCTCTCTTCGGAGACCGCTTCCCCGCGAAGTGGCTCGGAGTAGCCACGGGCATCTACGGACTGGGCGTGCCGATCGGAATCGCCTCTTCCCTGTTCATCGTCGCCTACCTGGAGCCTTACCTGGGTTGGCGCGGCTGCTTCTACCTGCTGGGCGCCATCGGCGTCGTACTCGCGGCGGCGACGCTGTTGCTGAAGGAGACGCCCCGGGTCCACCAGCGGACGGCGGCGAACAGGTCCCCCGTGTCGTTCAGAGAAATCATCCTGGGGCTGCTCGCGGAGCTGAAACGCTCACCCGCCCTGTCCATGACCATCGCCGGCGGGACGACGTTCACCTTTGTGCTGGGAGCGGCCGCGTTCGAACAGCTCTGGTTTGCCCAGGAGCGCGGCTTCGACCGTTCGGAGATTGCCCGGGCCACCGCGTGGTACGCCATCGTCGGCGGAGTCCTGGGCACCCTGGTCGGCGGTTACGGCGGCGACATCTTCATGCGCAGAACCGGTATCGGCCGACCCATGTTCCTGTTCTGGATCATGCTGGCGCTCGCGCCGGTCAATGTCGCCTTTCGAATCGTCGAAGCGGGCTCGCTGGTGTTCTGGGCGGGGGTGTTCTTCATCTACTTCCAGGTCGGCTGCTTCTACGGACCGACCTTCGCGACAATCCAGGAGCTGGCGCCCCCACGTATTCGCGGTACGGTTGTCGCGTTTGCCATCCTGATGCTGCAACTCTTCGGCGTCGGCGTCGGGGTAACCGTCGCCGGCTACGTCATCGACTCGCTTCAGGCGGCCAGCGTGCCCGAGCCCTACACGCGGACGCTGCTGGCTTTCACGCTGATCTCCATGGCGTGCATCCCGATGTTCTTCTACGCCGGACGCAGATTCCACCGAGACCGGGACGCGCTCCTTGCGCGGGAGGCACGAGCGGACGCAGCGGGTCGGATTGCCGAGAACTGACCAGGGCGGTCCAACCCCTTTGATGGTCACTTTACGCGATGCAAATATCCCGTTGAGAAAAGGGCCAACCACCAACTATCGTTTGCCAAGGAACCGCGTCACTTCAACACCCACCTGTCTCGGCATGTTCCAGGTGCCTTGTCGACCGTAGGTCGTGTTCGATCCCTGAATATTCGTGACGTATTGTTCATCCGTCGCGTTGCGAACAAACAGCCGCGCCGCATAGACATCATCAGCACTTCGCCAGTTGACATTCACGTTAACGATCGTATAGGGGTCTGTTGAATCCTTCCTTTGATCGAATTCCCGGTAGTACACCCGTGATCGGTAACTTGCATCCACACTCACCGTAAGGTCGCCACCCAAGCTGACGGGCGTATTGTAGGAAAGCCCGAGATTGATACTTCTATCAGGCGCATAACTGAGCGGATTGCCTTTGTTCTCCAATGCGCCGAGATTCCTTCTCAAAGTATCTGTGTTCAAGAAACTACCGTATTCCGTATCAAGCAAGGTGAACCCGCCGTTCACGCTCCAGTTCTCGTTCAGGAGAGAAGAAAGCTCAAACTCGAGGCCGCGAATCTTGGCATCACCCGCGTTGGTAATGACGCCTTGGAACCCAATCACCTGGGCGACCTGAAAATCGGAGTAGTCGTAATCAAATGCGGCCGCCCGAAGGCTTGTCGCACCATCACCGAAGCTCGCCTTATACCCAATCTCCGTAGAATCAACCGTCTCGGGAGCCCACGGCGGATTACAGTCAGACGAGTTTACGCCACCTACTTTGAAGCCTTCCGAGTAACTGGCGTACACCATGCTGTCTTCAGAGAGATCAAATTCGACCGAAGCTCTTATGGTGTTGTCCGACTCATCCCATTGTTGTACGAATACTTCGGGGCCGCAGACCTGGACGATGGGCACGATTCCGAAGGGGAACTTGGCGTTAATCGTAAACGAATGGCCCTGCTCCTTGTCCTCCTCGGTACGGCGAAAGCCTGCACCCAGCCGTACACGGTCTGATACGGACCAGGTGACATCCACGAATGCCGACTTCGATTCCGTCTCGAAAAACGGTTCCTGAATATCCAGTTGGATAGCCACCGGCACAGGAAACAGGGCAGGTACGGGGAAATCAAAAAAGAGTCGACTGGTGCGTTCATCATCCATGTAGTATACGCCCGCGACCCATTCGAAATCGCCGTGTGTGCCCGATACGGTGATCTCCTGGGTAAACGTTTCGGTCTCAGCCGGTCTCAGTCTATTAAAGAGGCCGAGGCTGGTGCCATCCGCGGGATTGATGAATTCGTCGGCCCAGTCCTGGAAAGCCGTGATTGACTTGACGCTGATTGCGCCAATATCCCAGTTGAGGTTAAGGCTGTACATTTCGTAGTCACGATCTGAATCGGACCGTCCTCGGTTGTACACCTTCAGCGGCTCTTCGGTGAACAGAATCTCCGACGGCGGCGTGGTTAGGATGTTGGTAGGGGGTAGCCCGGAAGCGACGCCCAGGTCGAAATGTTGATGGATCATGGACCAGTGGTCCCACGCACCCTCCGATTTACTTCGGCCGTAGGTAAAGGTAGCATCCAGACTTTCCGTCAGGTCTGCAACAACAGTCAGACGAAGGTTGGACTTTTCACCCATCATCAGATCGTCTTCACCCGGTTGAAGATTCTCTATCCAACCCTCTCCGGCATCGAGAAAATTACCCGCCAGACGGACCCCTGCCCGATCTCCGATCGGGCCGGAGATCACTCCCTCAATAGATTTATGATCATACTCTGCATAGCCGAGCTTGAGATGGCCTGCGAGTTCATCCGTTGGTTTCGCGGAGATGAAGTTCACTGCCCCACCAGTGGCATTGCGCCCATACAGCGTTCCCTGGGGCCCTCGCAACACTTCTACTCGTTCGAGATCGAGGTGAGATAACTGTGAGCTGGACGCGATAGCTTGCACGACGCCATCCACGCTCACCATAACGCCGGGTGCTTCCACAAATTCGCCAATACCCCGTATCGCGACCTGGCGCCTACCGAGAAATTCGCCGTATTGCAGGCTGGGTACCAGGTACTGAATGTCAGCGATATCACTGATGCCTTTTGCATTCAATTCCTCAGCACCAAGTGCCGTGATCGCTGCTGGTGTTTCCAGCACCGTTTCGGATCTTCGGAGCCCGGTGACGACGATCTCTTCAATGGCCGAATCATCCGCCACGTTGGTATCAGCACCTTCCGCTCTCTCTGCATACATAACCGCAGTTGCAAAAAGAACAACCAACCCAAGTAGCATCGATCTGCAGTTCATCCCTCTCCACCCTATCTGCACTCACGCGTAGCAATCGGAGAGTTTGGCATAAACGGGTGGGGTTCCGCCATGGCACTCTGGAGAAGTCTTCGAAGGGGCTGTTGAAGGAGTTTCTGGGGGGGCTGTCGAATATAGCCAGCTGCCGCCTGCGGCGGACCACGACGTACCGGGGCCGACGCACGCCGAGGTTTTGGCACATCGTGTTGCGGCACATCGCCCAGCTGATCGACGCGCCCAACTCCGGCGAGTCGACCGGAGGATACGAGTTTGTCGCTGTGCCGGGCTTCCGGCATTCGGGTCCCGTCCTGAACTGCCCTAATGCGGCGATTTCCTGAGCCGTCCCGGCCCGGATCGAGGGCCGATGGACAGTCAGCAGGGATTGCCTTACCGTCTCTTCCAGCCGCCCCCGACAAAGGACCTTTGGCCAACGATGAGGAGCGGAACATGAACGAGAACACGGGCAGTTTCCTTCAGCTTCCCGCGCGCAGGCGTTTTCTGACGCGCGTCGGGCAGGGCCTGGGCGCCGCCGCAGCGATCCCTTTCCTGCCCGTAGCCAGCAGCCATGCGGCCGTTGCCGAGCCATCGCCCGGTTGTGCCGCGGATCGTGTGAAGCTACCCGGAAGGCTGGGCGATCCGGATGCAACGCTGGGGACCGACGAGAGGATAGACCCTCGCATATTGGAGGTGCTCGAGCGTTCCGGAGGACTGGAGCCGTTTCCCCACGGTCTGACCAACACATCGACCTACGAAGAGTGCCTGGAGTTCGTACGCAAGATGGAGGAGGGTCTCCAGGCCGGAAACGCGCAAGGCCTTGCCTCCATGCCGGCATTCCCCGATGTCGTCTCCAGTACCGAAACCATCAAGGGGGTCGACGGCAACGAGGTCAAGCTCTATATCGACCGGCCCAAGGCGCGCACAGGCGATCTCCCGTGCATCTTTCACGTCCACGGGGGTGGGATGTGTTTCCTGACGGCGCAGGACGCCATGTTCGTCAGGTTGCGCAAGAGCCTTGCCGCCACGGGGTTGATCGTGGTTGGCGTCGAGTTCAGAAACGGGGGTGGTGTCCTCGGCAACCATCCCTTCCCTGCAGGGCTGAACGACTGCGCGAGCGGAGCCCGCTGGACGCATCGGAACCGGGCGGCCCTGGGGGCTTCTTCAATCGTGATCGCCGGTGAGTCCGGCGGCGGCAATCTCACGCTCGCCACAGCTCTGAAGGCCAACAGGGAGGGCTGGATGGAGGCTTTCGACGGGGTCTACGCCATCGCCCCAATGATCTCCGGCTTGTACGCGAACCCCCCGCCGGAACTCACTTCCCTGGTGGAGAACCATCGGTACCTGGGTGACACGGCCATGATGCGAGGAATGATGAAGGTCTACGACCCGGAGGAGCGGCACATGACCGATCCCCTGGCATGGCCGTACCACGCGAGCAGGCAGGAGTTGGAAGGGCTCCCTCCGCACATCATTACGGTGTATGACCTGGACCCGATCAGGGACGAGGGGTTGATCTTTGCTCGCAAGCTGCTGGCTGCGGGAGTTCCGACCATCGCTCGCACGCTCAACGGCGTGACGCACGCGGCGGATTTGAGCATGCCGGACGTCATTCCCGATCTTGCCGAAGAGACGCTCAGGTCGATTCACGGATTTGCCAGCAGCTTCGCCTGATGAGACCGACTCGGACACGGAATTTCCAATCTCGCGCAAGCTATCGTGAGTCGCGATGCCGCGCGACGTTCGCAGGAAGACACCAATGACCCCAATCATCCTCTACGGCTCCCCGATGTCGCTGTACACGGGGCGAGCGCGCAGCTATCTCATCAAGGCCGGCATCGACTATCGAGAAGAGCCGCACGCATCCCCGCACTTTTACGAATCGGTACTTCCCAAGGCCGGTGGTCGACGGGGCATTCCGACGATCGAGTTCCCTGACGGCACCGTGATCCGCGATGGCGTGGCGATCATCGATCACTTCGAGGCACAAGGCGGTCATGGCTATTCCCCCACCTCACCGAGGCAACGGATCGTCAGCCGTCTATTCGACGCCATCGGGGCCGAGGGGATGCTGCGACCCTGCATGCACTACCGCTGGAACTTCGATCGGGAGAACCTGGAGTTTCTGCGGTTCCACTTTCAGACGCTCTACCTGGAAAACTCCGTGGCAGCGGCCGCCGAGCGCATGCAACTCATCAGAGAGAACGTCAACCCCGCCTGGGGCGTGGTCCCCGAAACGCACGCGCTGATCGAATCGATGCACCTGTCGTTGCTGAAGAAATTCAACGCCCACTTCTCGGACTATCCCTACCTGCTTGGCGGCAAGCCCTGCATCGGTGATTTCGGACTGATGGCGCCCTTGTATGGCCACCTCGGCCGCGATCCCGCACCGCTTTCCCTGATGCAGGTGCACGCGGTGCGGCTGTTCAGATGGGCAGAGCGCATGAATCGTCCCGAGCCTGACGTGGGAGAGTTCGCGAACAGGGAGGAAGCCTATCTTGACGATGACGAGATTCCAGACACGTTGATCGAAGTACTGAAGCACTTCGCGATCGACTTCGTGCCGGAGAGCCGCGCGGCGTGCGCGTGTATCAACGGCTGGCTTGACGAAAACGCCGATCTGCCCTCCGGTACGGAGGCGGAGCGCGGTGCAGGTATGTGCAGCTTCGAGATCGAGGGCATTCCGGTGACCGCGATGGCGCAACCGTTTCGCTTCTACGTACTGAAACGCGTGCAGGACGAGTTCGAGGCCCTCGGCAAGCAGGACCAGGCCGATGTGGCCGCACTGCTGGCAGCCTGTGACATGAGCGGGTTGCTGGACCTGAAACTCTCCAGGGGCATAGGCCGGGCGAACAACCTGGAAGTCTGGCTGTGATGCTGGGGTCGGCCAGTCCCTGGCGCCGCCATTCGGCGACTACGGTGTCCTCTCCCCTGCCCCGAAACACCGCGCGAGAGTCTCGTCGAGGGGCGTGAGTTCGAGCCCCAGCTGCCTACACGCAGGCCCTGTGTCGACATCGTCGTCGTGATCGAGAACGCCGAGCATGGCGCGCGTCAGCGGCGGGTTCGCAACGAACTTCTCGAACGCGCCCGCAAGCGCCCGGCCCAACCCGACAGGCAACGAAATCAGCACACCCCGCTTGCCGAGAATCCGGCCCGCCCGCCGGACGAGCGCGCGGCGCGGCAAGCTCTCCGGTCCGGCCAGATCCAGCGTGGCCGGCGCGACCGGCCGGCTGAGCGCCCGGACGATCGCCTCCGTCACATCCACCGCATCGATGGGCTGTTCCAGGCTTGCGCCTCGGAACGTGAAGCTCAACGGGCTCGACGCGCGCCGGCGTAGCGCGTACGACGCGTAGTCGCCCTCCCCGAGCACCATCGCCACACGCAGCACGACCGCCGGCGTCGGTCCGGCGAGCAGGATGTCCTCGGCGGCCGCCTTCGAAGCCAGGCACGCGTTGCCCGAGTCGCGCGCGGCGCCTACGACGCTGAGACAGACGATCCGCGCGAGCCCCGACACCTGCGCCAACGCGCGGGCAGTGCCCTCGTGCGCGTCCTCGAACCGGTTGCCGGCGGTCTCGCGGATGATGCCGGCGAGGTGCACGGCCGCCCCGCAGCCCGCGGCCGCTTCGGACAACGCACGTGCGTCGGTGTAGTCGAGAATCCGGATGTCCGTCGCGATGTCCTCGAGCGTGCGCGCCGCACGCTCCGAGCGCACCACGGCCACCACCTCGCGCTCGCCGTGCAGCCGCTCGACGAGACGTCGACCGAGATGGCCGTTGGCGCCGGTGACGAGGATGGGGGCCGCCATTCCGCTACGATAGCAAGGTGCGCCCCCGACGACATTGGCTGACCGCGGCGAACGCCCTGAGTGCGGTGCGGCTCGCGTGCGCGCCCGGTTGCGTCTGGGCGATCGCCGCGCTGCAGTGGCGCATCGCGGCGGGGCTCTTCGTACTGGCCGTGGTGACCGACCTGCTCGACGGACCGGTGGCGCGGCGACGGGGGGAAGTGTCGCCGCTGGGCGGGCTGGTCGATCACGCCACCGATGCGATCTTCTGCACGACCGTTCTGGGCGCGCTGGCCTGCGCCGACCTCGTGCCGCTGCCGCTGCCGGCGCTGGTGGCGGCCGCCTTCCTCCAATACACCGCCGACAGCAAGGCACTGGCCGGCAGGGCGCTCCGCACCAGCCGGATCGGGCGCTACAACGGCATCGCCTACTTCGTCCTGGCGGGCATCTCCCTCGTGCGCAACGGCCTGGGTTGGGCATGGCCACCCGACGCCATGGTGCTCGCGCTCGGGTGGATCCTCGTGGCTACCACGCTGGTGTCCATGTTCGACCGGCTGCGCGCAGTCCTCAAGGGATAGGCAAGCCCCGGTTGTCCGGAGTCATCAGACAGCATAGGCAAACGCCGCGCCAGGAGGCGCTACTCCGCGGGCCGATACGCCCCGAAGCTGTCCCAGGACGTCACGGTTTCGACCGGGTTCCGGGGCGCCACGCCGAACCGACCCCGGGGCCGTCCCATCGGCACGAGCGCCTCGATCTCGTACTCGGCAGGGATGTCGCAGACCGCCCGGATCTCGTCCTGATGCACGCGAAACAGCGTCGTCAGGCAAGTCCCGATACCGAGGCTCCGGGCCGCGAGCATGAAGTTCTGCAGGGCCGGGATCAGGGACGTGTAGTACGTGTTGCCGATGTCGACCGCACCCGCATCGTCCATCAACTGGAACGCCTTTCCTTCCGAGTGTCCAAGCAGCATGACCATCGCCGACGCCTCGCCCATGTGCTCGGACAGGTGGATCGCCGAACGGGCGGTGCGCATGCCGCGCTCGCGCTCCTCCTCCGAATCGGGCAACTGCGCACCGCGGGTGATGGCCGGCCAGTAGCGGTCCCACGCCTGCTTGTACAGTTCGCCGATCCGGCGGCGCTTCTCCGCGTCCGTGACCACGAGCCACTGCCACGGTTGCCCGTTGCCGCCGTTCGGCGCCTGGATGGCCGCCTGAAGGCACTGCAGGATCTCCTCGTTCGTGACCGGCTCGTCCGTGTACCGGCGGATGCTCTTCTGCGTCATCATGCCTTCGATCAAATCCATGGATGTCTCCCCTTCTTCTTGACAAGCTTCTCTTTGACAAGCGGCGTCAAGGCGGCCGGCCGTGGCTCGCACCCCTCCCGCCACGCTTCGATCACGACTCCGCGAACAGCTCCTTGTTCGCCTTTGGCAGGAACAGCACGCCGATCACCGCATTGAACAGCACGAAGAACGTGTGCATTACCAGGCTGAAGACACCCACCTCCGGATAGTCCGGGAACAGCACCGTCCACAGCAGCAACGCGCCCGCATGGAACGGCAGCGGCAGCGCGGCCGCCAGGAAGATCACGGGCAGGAACGCCAGCATCTGCCCCAGCGAGACGTCCACCTGGAACAGGTCGAGGGCGATCGTGTAGACGACGACGGCGCCGAGCAGGTTCGGGGCCTTGAACAGCACGACCAGCAGGTAGTGGATGGGGCGCGCGTTGCGGAACGCCACCAGGAGCTGCTTGTCGCGCAGGCCGGACCCTCGCAGCAGCAGGCCCCGGAAATAGGCGATATGCAGCGGCAGATAGAGCAAGGCCGCGATGAAGATCGCCGGCAGGATCGCGTCGAGGGGCATCAGCGTCGAGGCCTCCACCACGAGGTGGAAGTTCAGCATCACCCCGAATGCGGAGAACAGGAGCAACTGATAGATCTCAAGGAGCCCCAGGAAGATCATGCTCGACAGCGCCTGCCACCCCGGAACCCGATAGCGCCGCAGCAGGTACAGCGACATCGCGCCCTTGCCGACCTGCTCGTTGACCAGCGACAGCACATAGGCGCTCGCGCGGATCGGCAAGATGTTCCGCAGGCGCAGATCCGGCGCATTGAACCACCGCACCACGCGCCACGTGGCATGCGCGTCCACCAGGAAGAAGAACACCGAGTACGGAATCATGACCGCCAGCCACAGCGTCCAGTCCGCACCCCGGAAGAACTCGACGAGGTAGGTGAACGCCGTGAGCCCGTCCCGCGCGGCTGCCGCCTCGATACGCGTATAGACCAGGTAGAAGCACCCCAACGCGAGCAGCCAGGTCGCGGCCCGGAAGAGATACCCGCTCACCCGGCTCCCGCCGGAGGATTCCACCGCATCAGTCATCACGGGAGTCTACCAGCCATCGGCGGAGCCGATGGGTGGCAGACGCGGTGAGGCTGGGCGGCCAGCGGAGCGCAGCGACGGTGGCCGGGCGCTACCAGCCATCGGCGGAGCCGATGGGTGGTAGACGCGGTGAGGCTGGGCGGCCAGCGGAGCGCAGCGACGGTGGCCGGGCGCTACCAGCCATCGGCAAAGCCGATGGGTGGCAGACGCGGTCAGGCTGGGCGCGGGCGCTGTAGGGGACGGGCTTGTCCCGTCCCGTGTCGAATTCGTGCACGGCCCCGGAGACGGGCGACCACGAGGGTCGCCCCTACCATGCGATTCGAATTGATGCACACCGTAGGGGACGGGCTTGTCCCGTCCCGCTTTCGCCTCACCCCGCCTGCGGACGAAACCCCTGGTCGATCCCCCGCACGTCCTTCAGCCAGAACCAGAGTCCGAACGTGATGACCGCAAGGAGCACCCCGCTGACGACGAACGCGGCCTGCACGCTGAAGACCTGGGCGATATAGCTGATCGGCAGGAGGCCAAGCGGCATCAGGCCGTGCGACATCATGTCGATGGACATGATGCGGCCGCGCATGGCCTGCGCGACCTGCAGCGTCACGATGCTGCGGTTCATGGACATGTTGACCGCCCCCATGAAGCCGACCGCGCCCACCATGACCATCGCCCAGAACGGTGTGCCTGCGGCGCCGCAGGCGGCGACGCAGGCTCCCCACACCAGGCACGTCGAAAACAGCCAGATGCCCTTGTGACGCAACCCGCCCAGTTTCGCCAACACGAGGGATCCCCCGATCGCGCCCACGCCCATGGCCGTCATCAGGAACCCGAGGTCCTCCGGACCACCCTGCAGCACGTCCGTGTTGAAGGCCGGCATCAGCGTATTGATCGGCATGCCGAACAGGAACGGTACGATCGACAGCAGGACGAGCCCGCCGATGACGGGCGAGCGCCGCGCATAGTTGATGCCGTCCATCACGTCCTTGACCGGGCTGCCCCGGCGCCGGGCGGGCTTGCCGGTGTGCTTCATGAACAGGACCGTTACCGACGAGACGATATAGAGGGCCGACAGCACGAAGTAGACCATGCCCACACCGAGGTGCGACGTCGTGTCGCCACCGGCAAAGACCGCGATCAAAAAGCCCGCCAGCGCCGGGCCGAGGATGCGCGACAGGTTCCATGCCGCCGTGTTGAACGCCATGGCGTTGAACATCAACGGCTCGCCGACGATCTCCGGGATGAACGCCGTGCGCGCCGGCATGGAGAGCGCAAGCAGCGTGCCGTTCAGAAACCCCACCCAGATGAAGTCCCAGAACGAAACGTTGCCGGTGATGACGATGACCGCCATGAAGAGCGTGGCCACGCCGTTCAGCGCCTGGCCGTAGAGGATGACGTGGCGCTTGCGCAGCCGGTCCGCCAATACGCCGCCGACCAGCGAGAAGACCACCTGCGGAACCATGAAGGCCAGCGTGACCCAGGCGAGATTGAGCGCCGACACCGTCATCTCGTAGACGAGCCAGCCCTGCGCCACGAGTTGCATGTTCATCGCGAATGCGGAACCCACCATGCCACTCCACAGGAGCGCGTAGTCCCGGATCTTGAGGGAGGCGAAAATCGACTTGTCGGCCGGGATCAGCCCCTCGTCGGAGGGCGCCGGCTCGGGACCGGGTTCGATGTCGTCCGCAGTCGAACCGTGGGGGCGGACGGGAAGCGCTCGGGGCTTGCCCCCGGCAGGGGAAGACCGCGCGAGAGGCTCGCCCCTCGCAGGAACTGTTGACACGTCCGCTCCGACGCCACGAAACGATACATTTTACCCCACGCGCTATCATGGCCGCGCAGAGATCACGAACAAATATGGCTGCCGGCCCGGCCTCGGCAGCCCCGTCCGGAGGGTGTGCAGATGATGAAGACAGGCGAATTCACGGGCTTCGAGGTGGCGGTGCGGGATCCCGGCATCGCCTGGATCCGCTTCAACACGCCCGAACGCCTGAACGGCTTCACGCAGGCGATCAAGCGGGACCTCGTCGAGACGATCCTGCAGGCGCAGATGGACCACGCCGTCCGCGTGCTGGTCATCACCGGCGCAGGGCGCGCCTTCTGCGCCGGGGACGACATTTCCGGGCAGGACAAGGCGATCGGCGGCGAGGCGCTCACGGCGCCCATCCCGCACGGTCACGACAACCCCATCGGCACCTACGAGGGCCTGCGCCACCTCTCGCAAACGGTGAACCTGGCGCTGCGCAACTGCGACAAGATCGCGATCGCCGCCATCAACGGCGTGGCGATCCAGACCGGTATGACCCTGGCCCTCGCCTGCGACTTCCGCATCGCCGCGCAAAGCGCGCGGATCGGGAGCGCCACGCTGCGCTTTGGCCTGCTCCCCGACGAAGGCGGCCAGTATCTCTGCGTACAGCTCATGGGCGTCGCCAAGACCATGGACTTCTTCATCAACAAGCGGATCGTGCGCGCGGCGGAAGCCCTCGAACTCGGCCTGCTGCACGAGGTCGTGGCCGACGAGGACCTTGAGAACCGGGTCATGGCGCTGGCCACAGACATCGCCAACGGCCCCCAGGTCGCGACGCGGATGCTCAAGCGTTCCGTCTACAACGCCGCGGACATGACCTTCGAGCAGTCCCTGGACGAGATCGCCGCCAAGACGGCGGTCACGGACCATCACCCGGACGCGCGCGAGGGCGGCCTGTCGTTCCGCGAGAAGCGCGCGCCGCAGTTCAACGCGTGGCTGGACGAATACCGGTCGTCGTAGCGGTTCGTCACGGACGCATCCTTAGGGCGGCTCGCATGCACCGACCCACCGATACCAACCTGATCCTGCGCGCCCTGATCATATTGGGGCTCGTGGTGTTCGGGGTATGGCTGACAGCCGAACGCGGGTTGCTTACCCTCGCACTCGATGCGGACCGCAGCTACATCTCGTACGTCATCCTCGGACTCTACGCGCTGGCCACCGGCCATTGGCTCTGGCTCTCTCACGCGCTGACGGAGGAGCGCAAGCGCTTCGCCGAACTGGAGATCGAACTCCGGGGGGCGGAGGCCAACCTGTCGCGCCTTCGCGAGGGACTGATCGGGCACTTCCTGCACAACTGGGAGGCGAAAGGCGCGCGCGGCGACGCGGGTCCCCTGCTCACGGCGTTCGGCGACGAACTGGCGAATCGCCACGCGCTCGGCCACTTCGCGAGCGACGCACTCCTGAAGCTCGGACTGCTCGGCACGATCGTCGGTTTCATCCTGATGCTGCTGCCGGTGGGAGACGTCGAGGAGTTCGATCCGGGCATGATCCAGCAACTGCTGTCCGCAATGAGCGGCGGCATGGCCGTCGCCCTCTACACGACACTCGCGGGGCTCGTCACAAGTACCCTGCTCAGGCTCCAGTACCACTTGCTCGACGCTTCCGCAGCGGAACTCGCGACCCGGCTGGCGGTGCTGACGGACGTCTACCTGATAGCCAACGGTAGCGCGCGAGACGCCGCCTCCCGGGAACCACCCGCTCTCGATGCGCCATAGCCTGTACGGTCGCGCCGAGTCCCAGGACGCCTTCACGGACCTGCTGTTCAACGCGCTGCTGGGCTTCGCCTTCATGTTCGTGGCCGCCTTCTCCCTGATGGCGGATCCCACCGAGGGCGGCAACGTGGAATCCAAGGCGGAGATCCTCGTGACGGTCCGCTGGGAGGACCGGCACCCGGACGACGTGGATACCCTGGTGGAGGGACCCGCAGGCAACCTGGTCTGGTACCGCAACCGGGACACCGGGCTCATGCACCTCGACCGGGACGACCGCGGCCTCTTCCAGGACCGCGTCACGCTCGACGGCAGGACCATCTCGAACCCGATCAACCAGGAGACGGTCACCCTGCGGGCGCTGAAGCCGGGCGAATACGTCGTCAACGTGCTGCACTACCAGGCCAACTACCCGGAGCCCTTGCCCGTATCCGTCAAGGTCGAGAAACTCAATCCGAAGGTCGAACTCGTCTACTACGGTACCCGTGAACTCACCGGCGTCGGCGACGAGCAGACCGCGGTACGATTCACGGTGGGCGCCAACGGAGAGGTGACGGGTACGAACGAGTTGCCCAAGAACCTGCTCGTGAAGGTCGCCGGAGGCAAGGCGTGATCGCCTCCATCGTGGTGCTCACCCTCGCCTACGCGGCGCTCGTCGCGTTGCTCGCCAACCTGAACCTCGCGACACGGGTGCCGCGCGCGGTCAAGGCCGGCGCCATCGTCGCCGTGACAGGGCTGTACGCGGCCGCCTGGCAGGCTCACCTGGGGCTGCTCGGCTGGGCTACCCCGGAACCGCTGCCCGAGGACTTCCGCCTGCACTGGGTGACGGTGGACGAACCTGACAAGGTTTCCGGCGCAGACGGCACGATCTACTTCTGGGTGCGCGAACTCGACGAGGCCGAGCTCCCCCGCGGGGCCCCCCGTGCCCACCGGATTCCCTGGGACGAGGCCACCGCCGAAGAGGCGCAGGAGGCGCTGTCCCAACTGGAGGCCGGCGAGCCGCTCAACGGGCACTTCAGTCGCCAGGGCCTGAACCCGGAGGACGAGACCCTCGTCGAGGGCGCGGACTACGGCGGCGGCTTCGACTCCGCGACCAGCGGCGAGCGGCCGCGGTTCGAGTTCAGCAGGGTGCCGCCTCCGGCACTGCCCGCCAAGGACGCGCCGTAGGGGCGACCCTCGTGGTCGCCCGTCCCCGACCCTTGTGGTCGCCCGTCTCGACCCTTGTGGTCGCCCGCGCTGGGGCCGTGCATGAATTCGGAACGGGACACCACAAGGGTGTCCCCTACACGCCCACGTCGGGTCCATGCGCGGAGTTCGAATCGGATCGGGCCGTGCATGAATTCGGAACGGGACGCCACAAGGGCGTCCCCTACGGCGTCGCCTCCGCCGCGTGCGTCGCCTCCGCCTTCTTCGCTGCCACCGGGCTGTCGGACGGATCGTCCACCAGAATGAACATCAGCGTCAACGCGCCGACTGTCGCGAGCCCGAGGATCACGGGCAGGGAGGTAAGAAAACGCTTCATTGTCGTCCTCTGCGATTACTGCGAAATGCGGATGGCCCGGCCCCTACTGGAGCCAGGTCAGCCGCGGGGTCTCCTGGTTCCCCAGCGCGACTTCGCGGTCCTCATGGGACCGCGCACGCACGAAAGCGTGTATGCGGGCCGTGTCCTCCGGCGCGAGCACGTCATCGAATGCCGCCATGCCGTTCGGCGCCAGCGTCCCCTCGAGCACGATCTGGTCGAAGATGGCGTGTACCTCCGGTGTCATCATCCGCAGGTCCGCAATGGCGCCGCCGGAGCGCCCGAGCACGCCGTGGCACACGCCGCAGTACGAGTTGTAGAGGCGTTCGCCCTGTGCGAGTTCCACATCGTCCACGTCGGCAAGCTGCTGCTCGGGAATGGATCGGTCCACCGCGGTCGGCGGGGGGAGCTCCTCCGCACCGCCCAGGGCGAACGTCAGCAGCCGCCCGAGGTTCCCGTAGGTCAGCGACGCCGTGCCCGTCTCGCCGGCGAACAGCTCCCCGCCGCCGGTTCCGGTCAGGATCGAGACGTACTGCACGCCTCCGATCTGGTAGGTGACCGGTGGCGCCATGATGGATACGTGGGCGTTGAACTGCCACAACTGCTCGCCCGTCGCCTTGTCCCGCGCGGTGAAGAACCCCAGCGCGTCGCCCTGGAACACCAGCCCGCCGGCGGTCCCGAGCACGCCGCCGTTCCAGTAGTGCGGGATCTCGATGGTCCAGGCGGACTCGCCCGTCAGCGGATCGAACGCCTTGAGATAGCCCTTCGCGGCCGGCTGGTCCGCGGCGTTGTCGATCAGGAGCTGCGAGATGCGGCCAAACTCGATCCCGAGGTTCCAGGCGCCCGGATTGCGCTTGTAGACGCCGGTCTGCTGCCACTCCTGGGACATGCCGTAGATGAACGGGTTGTCCTGCGCCGGGAGGTAGACCAGTCCCGCCTCCACGTCCACCGACATCGCCTGCCAGTTGTGGGCGCCAATGGGTCCCGGCAGGATCCATTTCGGCTCGTCCGAGTAGTCGAGTTCCGGGTTCTCCACGGGACGCCCGGTCTCGAGATCGACGTGGGTCGCCCAGGTGATGGTGGCGAAGGGATGCGCGCGCAGCAGGTCGCCGTTGCTGCGGTCGATGACATAGAAGAAGCCGTTCTTCGGCGCCTGCATCAGGATCTTGCGCATCTCGCCGTCGACTTCCATGTCGGCGAGCGCGATGTCCTGCACGGCCGTGTAGTCCCAGTTGTCGCCCGGCGTCGTCTGGTAGTGCCAGTTCATGCTGCCGGTGTCGGCATCGAGCGCGACGATCGAAGCGAGGAACAGGTTGTCGCCCCCGCCCGGGGAGCGGATCGCGCGCGTCCACGGCGCGCCGTTACCGACGCCGAGATAGAGCTGGTTGAAGTCGGGGTCGTAGACGATGGAGTTCCAGACCGTTCCGCCGCCGCCGATCTCCCACCACTCACCACCCTTCCAGGTGTCGGCGGCCGCTTCCATTTCCGGGTGTTCGAACGGCAGGGACGGATCGCCGGGCACGGTGAAGAAGCGCCAGACCTGCGCGCCCGTCGCGGCGTCGTACGCGGTGACGTAGCCCCGCACGCCATACTCGGCGCCGCCGTTGCCGATGAACACCTTGCCGCGCGCCGCCCTCGGTGCGCCGGTGATGGTATAGGGGCGCTCCCGGTCCACGAGCGTGTCGACTTCCCACACGGGCGTGCCGGTGGCCGCGTCGAGGGCGATCAGGCGTCCGTCGAGGCTGCCCACGTATACGCGGCCCTCGTAGACCGCGACCCCGCGGTTGACGACGTCGCAGCACGCCCACCGCGCCCACTCGCCGGGCACCTCGGGATCGTAGGACCAGATCTCCTCGCCCGTGACGGCATCGACGGCGTGCACGCGGCTCCAGGTGCTGGTGAAGAACATGATGCCGTCGACGACGATCGGCGTCGCCTCGAGGCCCCGGTTGGTGCCCAGGTCGCGGTACCAGGTCAGCCCCAGTTCCCCGACGTTCTCGCGGTTGATGTCCGCCAGGGGGGAGAAGCGCTGTTCTTCGAAGGTGCGCCCATGGGCCAGCCAGTTGCCCGGCTCGCTATCGGCGTTGACGATGCGGGCATCGTCGATCATACCGACCGTCGGTTCCGGCGCCGCCGGCGCGGGCGCCTCCTCGGGCGCGGCCGGGGCGACATCGGGCTCGGGCTCGGGCGCCTCCCTCCAGTAGAAGACATAGGCCAGAACCGCCACCACGATGGCGATGATCGCGAGAATCACAGTACGCATGGAATTGCCCCCCAGGGACTCCGGTTGGCGATGATACCCGAGCACGCCGTCGGAGCCACCTTGGGCAGAGCGCTCAGTCCACCAGGGCGGAGTACACCAGCGTCTTCAGTTCCCGCCGGATCGGATAGGACGAGGACGGCAGCAGCTGGGTCATGAAGACCACGATCAGTTCCTCGATCGGGTCCACCCAGAAATAGGTGCTCGCGGCACCGCCCCAGGCGAACTCACCGGGCGAGTCGAGCACCCCCGAAGCAGCCGGATCCAGGACCACGGAGAATCCCAGGCCGAAA
Source organism: Candidatus Azotimanducaceae bacterium (assembly GCA_965248075.1). Lineage (GTDB taxonomy): Bacteria > Pseudomonadota > Gammaproteobacteria > Pseudomonadales > Azotimanducaceae > VXNE01. The sequence continues at coordinate 1,871,139 of CBDFIL010000003.1, forward strand.
CCGATGCCGTCATACGGCGTCTCGCTGAACACCGGCTGCCCCATCGCCGCGAGATCGCAGTTGCCCGGCATGTGGTTGCAGGTCATGTACTCGACGGTCTTGCGTCCGAGCAGGCGCGTCCCTTCCAGTTCGCCCTTGCCCAGCAGCATGCGCGCGAAACGGTGATAGTCGTCGATGGTCGAGACCATGCCGCCGCCGCCGGAGAGGCGCTCCGGGCGTTTCCGGTAGCCGCTCTCCCGCGGATCGTCCTGCAGCCGGTACGCATCCTCGCCCGTGTACTCGTAGCACGCCGCGAAACGCGGCAGCGACGCTTCCGGCACGCAGAAGCCGGAGTTCCGCATGCCGAGAGGGTCGGTGATGCGTTCGGCCACGAAGACATCCAGGTCCCGATCCGAGAAGACCTGCACGAGGTAACCGCACACGTCCGTCGAGTATCCGTAGTTCCAGCGCGTGCCCGGCGAGAACAGCAGGGGCACCTCCGCCAGCGCGTCGATCATCGCCGAGAGGTCACCCTCGCCCACGCCCCGGCGGCGGTACAGCGCATCGACCGGGTGGCTGTTCATGAAGCCGTAGGTCAGTCCGGACGTGTGCGACAGAAGATCCCTGACCGTCATGGGACGCTCCGGAGCCACGGTCGTGTAGCGCTCTTCGTCGCCGTCCGCGAAGACCTGCAGGTGCGCCCACGAGGGGACGTACTTCGACACGGGCTCGTCGAGCTGAAATCGGCCTTCCTCGTAGAGCATCATCAGAGCGACGCTGGTGATGGGCTTGGTCATCGAGTAGATGCGGTACACCGTGTCGCGCCAGATCGGCAGTTCGCGCTCCACGTCCATGCAGCCGTACGCGCTGAACCAGACGTCCGGCGTTCCCCGCGAGACGAGGCAGGCGTAGCCGGGCAACGCGCCCCGGTCCACGTAGCCCTTCGCGTGCGTGTGGAGGTTCTGCAGGCGCTCGTCGGACAGGCCTCGGGGCATGGGGGGTCTCCTGGAATGCGGCACAGTACATGCGATCATAGCTTGCCGTTCCCATGCGTCGGTCGTAGCAGCAACATGTGGTCGTGCCAACGCTCTGCCGTGCTGCTTGCGGCGTCCTCGGCACACCACGCGGCGTCGTCAGCGGAGGGATCGGATGCCACCGAAGGTCAGGGATTTGATCGGACGTCTGGAAAGGGCGGGATTCCAGAACCGTGGCGGAAGGGGTAGCCATCGGAACTTCGTGCATCCGAACGTCGCCAAACCGGTAACCGTCTCTGGTAGCCTCCATGCCGACGCAAAGCGGTATCAGGAACGCGCAGTTCAGCAAGCCATCAGGGAATCCCAGTCGTGAAAGCAAGTACTCGTTACGTCAAGATCGTCGAGTGGTCCGAAGAGGATCAGTGTTACGTCGGCAGTTCCCCCGGTCTCATCTGGGGTGGATGCCATGGCAACGACGAGCAATCGGTTTTCGCGGAACTCTGCCAGGTCGTGGAGGAAGCCATCGACCTGCTGTTGGCCGATGGCAAGCCACTGCCACCGCCGACATCGGGCAAGGACTGGTCGAACCGTCTGCAGGACGTCGCTTGAACGCGGCGGACTCCGCCAAGCAGCGGTCCCGAGTACCGGCAAGTGCAATGACCGTCATCGGCATCGAGGAGATCTTCCTCGACGTGCAGGATCTCGGGAAGGCCGTCGAGTTCTACGAGAACGTCATCGGGATTGCCGTGGTCCGCCGCGACAAGGAGCGGGCCTACCTCCAGTGCGAGCGCAGCCACGTGGTGCTGCAGGTCCACGGACATTCCGGTCGACACCGGGGCGGCGGCCCGATGCACTTCTCCTTCACCGTGACCGAGGACGACTTCGACGCCGTCGCGGCCCGCGCCGCCGCCGCGAACATCTTTACGCGCGGACCCATGGGAACACGAGGCAAGGGCCGGTCGCTCTTCATGCTCGACTCCGACGGCAACGAGGCCGAGGTGAACACGCGGTATCTGTACGGGGTTCCGAAGCGCTGAGGCGCGTTGCGTCCAGGAGCCGATTGCCCCCCGCTATCTGGGAGGGGTAGGATACACCTTACAATACACCTACCCGGAACCCATGCGTACCAACATCGTTCTCGATGAAGATCTCGTCGCACAGGCGTTCGCGTTGACCGGCATCCGCACCAAGCGCGAGCTGGTTCACCTGGCCCTCCAGGAACTGGTGCGGCAGCGCCGCAAGCGCAACCTGCTCGATCTTGCCGGCAAGATCTCGTTGCGCCCGGATTTCGACCACAAGGAGATGCGCCGCCTCCGTGACGGTTCTGATTGACACGTCGGTGTGGGTGCACGTGTTGCGGGACGGGACCGGCAGGACCGCGGACCGGGTCCGTTCCCTGGTCGGCGATGAAGATGTGGCACTGACGCGGTTCAGCCAGCTTGAACTGCTCCAGGGTGCCGCGAACGAGCGCGAGTGGGTCACGCTGGCCACCTACCTGGAGGGACAGGACTACCTGGAGGTCCAGACCGACACCTGGCGTGACGCCGCACGCATCTACTACGAACTGCGCAGGCACGGGCGAACCATCCGGAGCACGATCGACTGCTGCGTAGCCCAGTTGGCGCTCGATCACAAGGCCCTGCTCATCCACGACGACCGCGACTTCGAAGCCATCGCCCAAGTGCGACCCCTGGAAACCGAACGCATTGTCTCGGCGCCGACGTCAGGCCGTCCCTGAGTCACCCTCCACTTGGGTCCCCGCTCCCTCTGAACGCCTCATCCGGACAACCAGTTCTCAACGGCCAGGTCGGGAACCCGCTCAAAGTGCCTGGTGTTGGCCGTCACGACCGTCAGGCCCCGAACCAGCGCGATCGAGGCGATACGAAGGTCGGCGTCCCCGGTCGGGGTTCCTCTGCTCTCCAACAGCGCCCGGATTTCTCCGTAGCACCTCGCAGCACCCGCGTCGAACGGCAGAACGGGCAGATTGGGAAGCAGCTTCTCCTCGATCTCTGCAAGCAACCGGGGCGCACGCGATGGCAGCCGATGCGCCTCGTAGAGCAACTCGCCGAGCGTGACACTGGAGGTGAACTGGCGGTCCACGGGTACCGCGGCAATCCGGGCCAGCAGCGGCACGGAAGGAGCCCGTCTCATGAGATTACTCAGGATGTCGGTGTCGAGCAGATACATCAGGACTCCAGTTTGACCGGGCGACCGGTGTCCTCCGACCGCCGCGCATAGATGTCGGCCAGGAGCGCGTCCGCTTCACGCTCCTCCACTTCGCTCCAGGCGCCTATCAGCACAAGAGCACCCTGTGGCTGGGCGGCCGTTGGCCGCTCCCGCTCGATGATCTCGAGATCCTGCGGGCTGACGAGGGCCGCGACTGCCTCCCCCCTGCGGTGGACAACGACCCGCCGACCCTCGGCGACGCCCGCTACCAATGACGATAGTCCTGCCTTCGCTTCGGAGACACTGACGTTGATGACCATGGAACAGTCTCAAAGGATCGAATAGACCGATTTGACCTTTATAGTCCAACAGACCCCTACTCGACAACCTCGTCACATGCGCCCGCACGCCCGACTACACCCCCCGCAGCCGATCCGCCACCGCCAATGACTCAAGCCCTTCGTCCCGCATCCCGATGTCCAGCATCGTGAGCCCGGTCGAGACCCGCTCGACGTAACCCCATTGCCAGATCGGCTCCGGATCGACACCCGTCAGGCTCGCCAGCAGTTCGCAACGCGCAAGCGCCAGTCGCCCGGTGTCCCCCGCGAGCAGTTCGTTGCTCCATTCCCGCATTGGGACCGCGAGGTCGCAGGCCCGCTCGGCGAAGAGGCCGTCCGGGTCCACGAACTTGCAGCGCACGTCGCCACCAGGGGCGGGCCCCGGAAGCACAAGCGCGTTTTCGACGTGGGCATCGCCGTGCACGAGCACGGACTCCCCGGGCACGAAGGCGTCCGCCCGGGCTGCGGCATACGACAACGCGCGGTCCCGGGTCTTTCTGTGGCAGGGTTCGTCGAGCGCGCGCCACTTCTCCTCGATGAAGCCCGCGAGCCAGCGGGCCTTTTCGCCGCCGGTCATCAGTCCGTTGGCGTGGTCGAGTGGAACCCATGCCTCCTGAAGCGTCCTGCAGAGCGCCGCAATCTGCGTTTCCGTCGCGTCGCAGGCATCGCGCAACGGAGCACCGAGGCGTTCGAGCAGCAAGGCGTTGCTCGCGGCATCGTAGGCGAACACTTCGGCGTAGCCGCGTCCTTCCGCCAGGCGGTAGACGGTCGCCTCGGCCGAGAGGTCCCCATAGGCAGGCAGGCCGATCTTGGCGACGGCCGCTCGCCCATCCGGCAGCGTCGCCTCCAGGACCAGGCTCTCGGAACCGCCCTGCACCACGGCACCGAAGCGCGCTCCCCAAGCGCCCCGCAGATGGTCCGCGGTCGCATCGAGCCGGGCGATCCATTCAAGCCCCCGCTCGCCCATGGTCTGCGCACGCACGCGCGTGGCCTGTGGCAGTCGTTGGGCATAGAACATGGGCTTGAACTGTGAGTGGCGCCTCGCGGGCGGACCACACTACCTGTATGGTGACGCCGGTCAATCAACCTGCGACCATCCGTGCGAACCATGCGCGCCCGCACCGTCAGGTGCGCGGCGCAACCGTCATCAAGAGGAGCGACATGGGCTTCGAATTCCGTTCACTGCGAGCCGCCGAATTCGATCAACTCGGGCAACTCACGAGCTACGTCTACGGCGGCAACTACGGCGACGGGGCAGACAACACGGTCACCAGCTCGACGCGCCCGGAGTGGACCCTGTGCGCCTTCGACGGGACGCGCCTCGTGTCGAGCTTCGCCACCATCCCTTTCACGATGCGCGCCAACGGCACCGCCGTCCCGCTGGGCGGCGTCTCGGCCGTCGGCACGTTGCCGGAGTACCGCCGCCAGGGCCTGGTGCGTCGCATCACCACCCAGGCGTTCGCCGACATGCGCGAGCAGGGGCAGGCGGTCGCCGCGCTGTGGGCCTCGCAAGCCGCCATCTACCAGCGTTACGGCTACGCGATGGCCTCGGTGCTGCGCAGCTACCGCGTGGATACCGCGGACATCGCCTTCCATGACGGCGACGCCGGCGGGAGCCGCGTGGAGCGGCTCGATCCCACCGCCGGATACGACCTCATCAAGCAGGTCTACATCCGCTTCATCGCGGACCGCATGTGCTACCTGCATCGGGCTCGGCCACTGTGGCTCAACAACGCCCTCGACCAGGACGATGCCGGCGCGCCGATTCACATTGCGCTGTCGCGAGACGCCGCCGGGGAACCGGACGGCTACGCCGTCTACACGCTACGCACCGGCAGGAGGGATCATGCGAGCCGTGGCCAGGAACTCGCCATCCGCGATCTCGCCTGGATTACCCCGACGGCGTACCGCTCCCTGTGGAGCTTCATCGCGCGGCACGACCTGGTGGGCAGCGTACGTTGGAACAACGCGCCGGCCGACGATCCCGCCGTCGAGTTCTTCATGGAGCCACGCCTCCTGCACACGCGGGACCAGGAGGGTTTCTGGTTACGCATCGTCGATGTCGCCGGGGCCCTGGTCGGCCGCGGCTGGGACGCGGACGGAGAGATCTCGCTCGGCGTCGCCGAAGACTCCCTCGCGCCGTGGAACGCCGGAAGCTACCAGGTAGCTGTTTCCGGCGGCACCGCGGAGGTCGTGCGCGTGAACGGCCACGCCGACCTGAACCTTTCGGTCAAGGCGCTGGCGCTGCTGTACAGCGGACGGCGTTCGGCGCGGGAACTCGCCGCGTGGGGCATGGTCGAAGGCGTGCCCGAGGTGCTGCGCCGCGCCGACGCGCTCTTCGCGACGCCGCACGCGCCGCACTGTCCCGATCACTTCTGACGGTCGGCCCCTTGTCCCTCGGCGCCATCGTCATCACGGGAGTGGGGTTGTTCGTGGGTCTCGGCGGGCTGTATCTCGCGTGGCGTTTCGTGGACGGACTCCCCACGGATCGGCCGGGAGAGCCCCTCGAACGGCAGGGCCCGAAGCAGACCGGTCCAGACCTCGCAAACGAATCCGACACCGATAGCGGCGACCGCACGGCGCAACCGACCCAACGCCGGTCGAGAGCTTCGGAGTGGGTCGCCGGAGCGGCCATCGCACTCGGCCTGGTCGGGCTCGCCCTCTTTCTGATCCGGGAACTCGGATCCCGGTAGCCGAACACGCCATCTCACCATTCCAACAGGGAGGACCTCCATGACCATCATCGACACCCCCCTCGGCAGGATGCGCGGCACGGAACACAACGGCGCCCTCGCCTTCCGGGGCATCCGCTTCGCCCAGGCCCCGACCGGCGACGCGCGTTTCCGTCCACCGCAACCCGTGACCTCCTGGTCCGACGTCTACGACGCGACGGAGTTCGGCCCGTCGGCGCCGCAACCCGCCATGTTCGACGAGAACGCCGCGCTGCAGCTGCCTGTCGAACCCACCGACGAGGACTGCCTGTTCCTGAACGTCTACACGCCAGCCGCGGATGGCGCGCGGCGTCCCGTGCTCTTCTGGATCCACGGCGGCGGCTACGTCGGCGGGTCCGGACGCGCCTACGACGGTTCCGTATTCACGCGCGAGCACGATGTCGTGGTGGTCACCATCAACTACCGCATGGGCGCCCTCGGGTTCCTGCATCTCGACCACCTCGAGGCAGGCCTCGAGTCGTCCGTCAACAACGGCATCCTGGACCAGATCTGCGCCCTCGAGTGGACCCGCGACAACATCGCCGCGTTCGGCGGCGATCCCGACAACGTGCTCATCTTCGGCGAGTCCGCCGGCGGCACCTCCACGGCCATGCTGCTCGGCTGCCCCCGCGCAGAAGGCCTGTTCCACAAGGCGGTCGTGCACAGCCCGCACGTAGACCTGCTGCCGGTCGGCGCCGAGCACATCGACTACGCCAACCGCTGCGTCGAGCGCCTGGGCGGCGACCCGACGGCCAACGGCATGGAGACCCTGCGCAATGCCGGCACGGACGCCTTGCTGGGCCTGATCATGCCCGACCCGGAGCGCCCATCGGCCCCCGCCCTCGGCCTGCGCACGGACGCCAACGTGACGATCTCGCCCGCCATCGACGGGGTGCTGATACCCGGTCCCATCGCCGACACCGTGGCGGCGCGCGGCGCCGACAACGTGCCGTTCCTCGGTGGTGGGTGCCGCCACGAAGGCACGCTGTTCGCCGACATGATCCTGCCGCCGGAATTGTCGGAGGCCGACGCGGCCGGCCTGCTGGCGGCCCAGGGTTGCGACCCGGAGCGCACGCTGGGCGCATACGAGCGCTTTGCGCCGGACGCGAGCCCGCGACGGAAGCTCACCTACCTGCTGACCGACACCATGTTCCGGAACTCCATGGTGCGCATCCTCGATGCCGCCGCCGACGCCGGGGCGCGCTGCTGGTCCTGGATGTGCACGTGGGAGACGGACCTCCCGCACCTGCGTGCCACGCACGCCATCGAACTGATGTTCCTGTGGGGCTGGGCAAGCGATCCCGCCATGCCGGCCATGGCGCGCTTCGCCGGCACCGGGGCGCCGGAGGATCTCGGCCGCGCCATGCGCGACTACTGGGTGAACTTCGCCCGGACCGGCGAGCCGAGCGCTTCCGGAGAGCCGGACTGGCCCCCCTATGACACGGGTAACCGTCCGGTCCTCGTACTCGATGCGGAGCGACGCGTGGAGAACGACCTCGACGCCGAAGTCCGGGAACTCTGGTTCGGCTAGCGAGCGCGGCGCGGCCGTCGTCTCCCGGGGCCTCGGCGCCGCGCCGCTCCGAGGCGCTCGAAGACCCGCCGCGACGGCCTCCGTTCCCCCGATTTGCCGCTCACTTCCCTGTAGTACGATTGTCGGCTCCACCCCACCGGAGCCAGGAAGTTGGACCTCGCCTACAGCGCCGAATACGAAACCTTCCGCACCGAAGTGCGCGACTTCATCGAAACGCACCGGCATCGCGCCCCCGCCGACGTGCCACGCGGCAGGGGCGGCGCGCAGGCGCGCGAGGAGGGCATCGCGTGGCAACATCTTCTCATCGACCATGGCTACGCGGCCCGCACCATTCCGAAGGAATACGGCGGCTACGGCGCGGAGCCGGACATCCTGAAGTCGCACATCATCGGCGAGGAGTTCGGCAAGGCACGCGTGCGGCCCGGGCACGACGGGGACAACCGCCTCGTCCCCACCCTGCTTGAACTGAGCACGGAGGAACAGAAGCACACCTACATCCCGCCGACCATACGCGGCGAGATGATGTGGTGTCAGGGCTACTCGGAGCCCGGGTCCGGGTCGGACCTCGCCTCCCTGTCCACCCGCGCCGAGGTCGACGGGGACGACTTCGTCATCAACGGCCAGAAGATCTGGACCTCCGGCGCCCAGTACGCCGACATGATCTTCTGCCTCGTGCGCACCGAGCCGGACGCCCCGAAGCACCAGGGCATCAGCTACCTGCTGTTCCGCATGGACACGCCCGGCATCGACGTACGCCCGCTGGTGACGATGACCGGCGAGGCGACCTTCAACGAAGTGTTCTTCACCGATGTTCGGGTGCCGACCAGCCAGATCGTCGGGCGGCGCGGCGAGGGCTGGTACGTTGCCAACGCCACCCTGAAGCACGAGCGCGGCGGCCTCGGCGACCCGAACCAGGCCGAGACCCGCTTCCACCAGATCGTCAGGATGATGCAGGAGGAAACCCTCGACGGCACGCCGCTGCTCGCGCATCCGACCTATCGCGACCGGCTGGTCGCGCTGCAGGGTCAGATGCTGGCCATGAAGTTCAACGGCATGCGTGTGCTGTCGCATTCGATCAAGGGAGAGGAAGCCGGTTTGCCGCGCTGGATCGTGAAGCTGAACGGCTGCGAAATGAACCACCAGATGGCGGCCATGGCGATCGACATGCTGGGCGAACTCGGCGTGCTCTATCCCTCCAGGGGCTATCTTGCGGACCCCGAGGAGAGCAATCCCTACCTGCGCGACGCCGGATTCTGGCAGCAGCGCTACATGATCGACCTCGGTCTCATCATCGGCGGCGGCACGGCACAGATCCAGAAGAACATGATCGGCGAACGCGCCCTCGGCCTGCCGAAGGAACCGAAGGCCGCCGACCCGAAGGCCGCAAGGAGCGGTCCCTCCTGATGGAATTCGCACTGAGCGAAGAGCAGCGCATGCTGCAGGAGAGCGTCCGTGGATATCTCGAGTCCGCCTGCCCGCTGGACCGGGTGCGCGCCGCTGCCGAAGCCGGAGAAACCCGCCCGGAAGACCTCTGGAAGGGACTCGGCGAACTCGGCGTCCATGGCATCCTCGTCCCCGAGGAGTACGGCGGCGTGGGGCTCGGCTGCCTGGAGGCCGCGCTCGTATCCGAATGCCTGGGCGGCGCCGCCGCGCCCGTGCCCTTCGTCGCGTCGTCGGTCATGGCGCCGGTTGCACTCGCCAGCGCCGGCAGCAATGCACAGAAGGAGCAGTGGCTGCCCCGCATCGCGAGCGGCGAGGCGTCCTTCGGGGTCGGGGTTACCGAACACATAGGCCGGCGCGAGACCGACGGCGTCGCGGCCGAGCACGGCACGCTCTCCGGCAAGGCGATGTTCGTGCTCGACGGCGGCGACGCCGACATGCTGCTCATCGCAGACAACGCCGGCGCCCTGCATCTCGTCGCAGCAGCCGATGCCGACGTCCGCAAGCTGTCCACCATCGACCGCACCCGCTCTGTCGCCGAAGTCATCCTCGCCGGCGCCCCCGCGGACGTCCTGCCGGGTTCCACGGTCCACCGCGAAGCCCTGTGCGCGACCATCGACGCGGGACGCAACATGCTCGCGGCGGATACGCTCGGCGCGGCGCAGACCATGTTCGACCAGGCGCTCGCATACGCCAAGGACCGGCGCCAGTTCAACCGCGTCATCGGCTCGTTCCAGGCCGTGAAGCATCTCTGCGCAGAGATGGCCGCGGCACTCGAGCCCTGCCGCTCGCTCGTCTGGTATGCCTCGCACTCCGCCCGGGCCATCCCGGACGAGGCCCGACTGATGGCATGCCACGCCAAGGCGCACCTCGCCGAGGTCGGACGCTTCGTCGCCCGAACCGCCACCGAGGTGCACGGCGGCATGGGCATCACGGACTTGCTGGGACTACACTACTGGTTCAAGCGGATCGGTTTCGACAGGCAACTGTTGGGCGCTCCCGAGATCGTGCGGGAAGAAGCGGCAGCGGTACAGGGGTGGGTCTGAAATCTGAATAGAACAAGGGCCGCCAGGGACCAGCGGGCTGCCGTGGACCAGGGGGCTCGCGCTCGCTGCCGTCGGACACGCAACGAGACCGCACCCGAAAGGACGAACCGGGCAGCGCCCGCTGGATGCCGACGGGGGCCGTCGCGCTCGCCGCCGTCCAGCTTCACGCTGTTCCATGGCTCGTCGCCCGAGGAGCTCGCCCTGCTCGCGGGGGAGGAGCAAGCCGCCAGCGCGGTGGTCGGGCAGGGCTACTCCACGATGTCCGACTGGTTCTTCCAGATGGTCTTCGTGGCGACGGCTGCCTCCATCGTTTCCGGCACGCTCGCCGAGCGCGTCAAGCTTTGTTTTTCGCGTTCACCCTGGTCCTGACGGCCCTCATCTATCCGATCGTCGGCGCCTGGACCTGGGGCGGCTGGCTCGACGCCATGGACTTCAAGGACTTCGCGGGCTCGACCATCGTGCATTCCACCGGCGGATGGGCCGCGCTGGCCGGGGCGATCATCATCGGGCCACGGCTCGGCAAGTTCCGCACCGACGGCAGCATCAGGTCTACCCCGCCCTCCAACGTGCCCGCGGTGACGCTCGGCGTGTTCATCCTGTAGCTCGGCTGGTTCGGGTTCAACGGCGGCTCGCAACTCGCCCTGGCCGGCGCGCTGGACGCGGTCGCCATGAGCAACGTGCTCGTGAACACCAATCTGGCCGCCGCCGGCGTGATGGCTGGCGTCAGCGTCTCGCGCGCCATTCTCGGTCGCGTCGACCTGCTGGCGGTACTGAACGGCGCGATCGCCGGGCTGGTCTCGATCACCGCCGGGCCCGACATCGTCGATCACTACTGGGCCATCGTCATCGGCGCCATTGGCGGCATCGTCTGCACCGGTGGCATCCGGATCATGGAGATCTTCAAGCTCGACGACGTGGTCGGCGCGGTGCCGGCGCATCTTTTCGCCGGCGTTTGGGGAACCATCGCGGTCTGCATCGCGGCAGGAGGGAACTTCGTGGTCCAGATCACCGGAGTCCTGGCCGTGGGCGCGTTCGTATTCGTGTCCTCGCTGTTGCTTTGGATGGCCCTGAACAAGATCATGGGCGCCCGGGTCACCCGCGCTGTCGAAGAACTCGGCCAGGACGCTGCGGAGTTGGGCATCGAGGCCTACCCCGAGTTTGTCCTGATGCCCGATCAGGAAGACGTGCGCGACGCGCAGTGACGATTTCGCCGAACACCAGGGCAGGCCGGGGTTCGGGGGTTGACATGCAGGGCAGGAGGCACGAATGGATTTCGGATCCGAACGAGACGGCGAGACACTGTTCCTGAAGGTGGCCGGCCGCATAGACGGCCTGAACGCACATGACTTCCAGGATTCCGCCACGGGCGCGATCCAGGACACGGACACCAACGTCGTCCTCGACTTCGAAGACGTCTCCTACATCAGCAGCGCGGGTCTCCGGGCCGTACTGCTGATCGCGAAGATGGTACGCGAACGACGCGCACGTTTCGGCATCTGTTCACTGAAGAAACTGGTGGACGAAGTGTTCCGCATCAGCGGCTTCGACAACATCGTGCCGATACACGCGACCCGCGCGGAAGCGGCCGCGGCGGGCGGGGGCTGACCGGCTCTCCCGCAGAGCCCGGCCAGGCCCCTGCTCGAGGACCGGGGCCCCGTCGCCTTCAACCCGCTTCCAGCAACCGGCGCTCGCGGTCGATCGTCCGCCGATTCCAGTTGCGGCCCCAGATACCCACCACCACGTTGGTGCAGGCCATCGCCGCGAAGATCCCCGTGTACCCGAAGTAGCGGCTGCCGAGGAGCGCCAGCGGCACGTAGAAGACAAACAGGCGCAGGACCGACAGCGCCAGGGCGGGTAGCGGCTTCGACATGGCATTGAAGGCGCCGTTGGCGACGTTGACCATCCCCGCAAAGCCAATGGTCATCGGGATGATGTACAGGTAGGTCGTGGCGGTCGCGAGGACCTCGGGCTCGTCGTTGATGAGGGACACGAACCACCGCCCGCCGAGCCACATGACGCCGGCGGCAATGGCGCTCCAGGCAAGACAGTAGCGGTAGCAGAGGGCCAGCGTCCGGTTCACACGGTCGAAGCGGCGCGCCCCCCAATTCTGGCCGACCAGCGGCGCGGTACTCGAGGCGATGCCGATCACCACCATGAAGACGACCGCCTCGATGCGCGCGGCGACACCGAATCCCGCCACGACCGCCGTCCCGAACACGGCCAGGAGCCGCGTGACGACCCCGGTCGCCAACGGCTCGATCAGGTTCGTGCCCATGGCTGGAAGCCCCACGTGCAGGATGATGCGCGTGGACGCGAGAAAGCCGGCCAACGAGCGGCGGATCATGCGTTCCCGCACGAAGAACCAGTAGACCGTCAACAGGAAGGACAGCGACCGTGCGATGACGAACGACCAGGCCGCACCCTCCACGCCAAGGGCCGGCACACCTGCCCAGCCGAAGATCAGGAACGGCCCGACCAGCATCTGCAGCACCGACCCGGTGGCGATGACGTAGCCGGGGAACACCGGGTCGCCGCTGGAGCGCATGAACAACGTACCCGCCATCGACAGCCCGAACAGGGGAAACCCCCACGACCAGATCGACATGTAGTCGACGACCAGGTCGAGCACTGCGCCACGCGCACCCATCAGGTGGAAGAGCGGACGCGCAAGTCCCCCGACCAATGCCGCGCAGACGATGATGAAGCCGAGGAGCAGCAGGAGACCGTGCGTCGTGAGCGTCGCCGCCCGCTCCCGGTCGCCCACCCCCATCGCCCGCGCCACCGTCACCGCGCCACCGAGGGTGAGCCCGCGCACGGCCGCGCCGAGCGCCATCACCGCCGGGAACGTGAACGTGACCGCCGCAATCGCCTCGGTGCTGACGAGACCGAGATACACCGCCTCGACGAACTGCCCGAGGGTCATCGCGAGAAAACCCAGGATCATGAACCCGGACAGGCGCATGACGTGGCGCGACAGGTCGCCTTCGGTGAACGTCGCCTCGCCGCGGCCGTTCATCCGGCCACCCCGTGCGCGGTGGCAGTCTCGCCACGGCACCGGAAAGCGCGAAATCGTCTCGACATTCGGTGCGGCGGTGCTACTTTACCGGGAGTCAGCAGCTTCCCTCTTGCCTGGAGAACGCCATGACAGACTCCTCCCGTCCCGTCTTCGCCGTAGGCCACATGCGCATGCCCGTCGAGGATGTCGAGGTCGCCTACGACTTTTTCGTGCGTCACGGCATGCGGGCGATTCTCAAGCGCGACGAGTTCGGCATTCTCGAGCTGCGCGGCGGCACCCATCTCATCCTCACGAAGGCGGAAGAAGCCATTGCCGAGGGGCAGTGGGCGCCCTTCGACCTCATGGTCGACGATGTGGACGCCGTGCATGCCGGGTTCGTCGCCGACGGGGCGGCCGCCAGCGACATCGAGCGGGGCGATATCCACGACTCCTTTCGCGTGCAGGGACCGTCGGGGTATTCGATCCCGATCAACTCGTCGCACGCAGTGGGCGTTGTCTGACAGAAAGGGTGAGTGCTTTCCGATGGGCCGCTCGGCCCTGCGCGGTATATTAGCTCGGTGACCATCGGTCCCGACATTGCACGGGCTCGCGAACTGCTGCGCACCGTGTACGGGTACGCGGAGTTCCGCGACCAGCAGGAGGATATCGTTGCGACCGTCCTCGATGGACGCGACGCGCTCGTCCTCATGCCCACCGGCGGCGGCAAGTCCCTGTGCTACCAGTTGCCGGCGCTGCTGCGACCCGGCGTGGGGCTCGTGGTGTCTCCACTGATCGCACTGATGCAGGACCAGGTCGCCGCACTCCGGCAACTCGGCGTGCGCGCGAGTTTCCTGAACTCCACCCTCCCTCCCCACGAGCAGGCGCGCGTGACAGGCGCGCTGCGCAACCAGGAACTCGACCTGCTCTACCTCGCGCCCGAGCGGCTCCTGCAGGAGGAGACCCTCGAGACGCTCGACGGCGTGCGCCTCGCCCTCATCGCCATCGACGAGGCCCACTGCGTATCCCAGTGGGGACACGACTTTCGGCAGGACTACCTCGGCCTGCACGTCCTGCGCGAGCGATATCCCGATATCCCGCGCCTGGCACTGACGGCCACCGCGGACGCCAGGACCCGCGAGGAGATCCTGGCCCGGCTCGAACTGCCGGATGCCGTGCGTTTCGTCAGCGGCTTCGACCGACCCAACATTCGCTACGCCGTGCGGGCAAGGGGCGACGCCAAGGGCCAACTGCGCGATTTTCTCGAAGCGCGCCGCGACCGGCCCGGCATCGTCTACGCCATGACGCGCAGGAAGGTGGAGGACACCGCGGCGCTACTCACCGGGCATGGCTTCAACGCGCTCCCGTACCATGCCGGATTGCCGTCGGAGGTACGCGCGACACACCAGGAGCGCTTCCTGCGGGAGGACGATGTCGTGATCGTGGCGACAATCGCCTTCGGCATGGGGATCGACAAGCCCGATGTACGTTTCGTCGTGCACATCGACCTGCCGAAGAGCATCGAGGCCTACTACCAGGAGACGGGCCGCGCGGGGCGCGATGGCGAGCACGCCGACGCGTGGATGATCTATGGCCTGCAGGATGTCGTCCGTCTCGCCCAGATGGTGGACCAGTCCGAGGCCGACGACGACCGCAAGCGGAGCGAGCGTGCGAAGCTCGACGCGCTGCTCGGCTGGTGCGAGATCACCGAGTGTCGCCGCCGGGCGCTGCTGCGATATTTCGGCGACGACCTCCCCGAGGACTGCGGCAACTGCGACGTCTGCCTGGACCCGCCACGTACCTGGGACGGCACCGTCGAGGCGCAGAAGCTGCTCTCCTGCGTGTACCGGACCGGACAGTATTTCGGGGCCGGGCATGTCATCGACGTCCTGCGCGGCAAGGACACCGCCAAGATCCGCCAGCGCCGCCATCACGCCCTGAGCACCTACGGCATCGGCAAGGAAAGCTCCGACGTGCAGTGGCGTTCGATACTGCGCCAGTTGCTGGTGCAGGGGTATCTCCGCGCGGACGCCGAACGCTACGGCGCACTCTCACTCACCCCGAAAGCGAGACCGCTCCTGCGCGGCGACGAGCAGATCCTGTTGCGCGAGGATGCAAGGCGCGGACGTCCCGCCAAGGTGACACGCAAGGAAGGCTACGACCCCGGTCCGGAAGACCGACCACTCTGGGAAGCGTTGCGCACCAGGCGCCAGGAGCTGGCGACCGAGGCCGAGTTGCCGCCGTACGTCGTCTTTCACGACGCGACGCTACGCGAGATGGTCCGGGTGAAACCCACGACTCCCGCGGAACTGCTGGCGCTGCACGGCGTCGGCCAGGCCAAGCTCGACCGTTACGGCACGGCGTTTCTCTCGGTTCTTTCGGCATGGAAGGACGCGGCGCCGGGGGCCGGCAGCGCGTCCGGGTGATCGGAGCAGAACCCCGCGGACGACGGCTCACTCGTCGTTCCGCTCGATGCGGATGGCACCGACCGGGGCAGGCAACGTCTCGTCCACTTCAGCCGACGCCCAACTCCTCGCGGAGCCTGTCCACATCGGGTTCGTGTGGCAGGCCGGTATTGATCCAATCGAGGTGCCACAGCAGCGCCTCGAGCCGTTCCCGACCGAGCTCGGTGCGGGCAGCCTCCCGGGGCGTCTCGTCGTTCAAGAGGGGCAAGGACGCGTCCAGCCAGGCGACCCAGTGGTCTTCGGGCGTCTCCGCCAGCAGAGAACGCGCCTCCAGCCACCCGTGGACCGCCGTCCCGTCACCTTCGGTGCCCGTCGACGTCTGCACTGGCAACGCGTCGGGGTCGTCTCCTATCTCCTGAACCAGATCGATGAACTCCTCCGGGGACGTTACGACCGCGTCTCTGAACTCGGCCCTGTCGCCCAGACGTCGTTCCATTTCCCGCTTGAACGCCTCGCTGCGCCGCTCGGAATTCACTTGCGCCGTCATGCGCGTCCCGTCGATCTCGATTTCGCCCAACGTGGTGTAGGACCGCTCCTCGCGAAGGTCGAGGTCTTGCTTCGCCCACGGAAAGGACACGGCGACAAGCTCGCCCGCCGCGTCGGTTGCCGGGGAGCGGTGGTCGCCGAGGTCGAGCGCCAGGGGCGCGAGCGCGTCCCTGGCCTCCTGAGGCGTGCATCTCAATTCGTAGTGCAACGCGATCAACTGCAACGGGTCGCCGTCGGTGTTCTGCAGCGCCGGCAGCTGGGGATCGAGCAAATCGGAACGGATGTCGAAATATGTCTCGCGCAACTCGAAGTCCCACTCCGACAGCAAATCCACCCCCTTCAGGCCATCGAACGCCAGGTCTTCGCGCATGTCGAGGAACAGCCCGGCATAAGAAGGCGGGATGACGTAGGGCGCGACGCCGAGCAAGATGGAATTGCCGTCGAGCGTGACCACCTGGCTGAATATGATCGAGCCTTTCTCCAATTCCTGCGACGCCCGGCGCTCGTACACTTCGAACTCGCGTTTCGACAGCAGGTCCCGAATGCTCATGCCCGCGCCGGGCGTCACATCCCGGACGATGAAGAAGCTGAATGGCTGCGAGCACGCTTCCTCTATGAAACGTTTCGTGAATGCGTCCATCCGCGTGCCCCGTTTTGCCAGGTAGTGGAGGGCTACCGGCATCTCGGGTAAACGGAGTTCCCCGAGGCGCTCGGAGTTTTCCGGGATCCACTGGTACACCCACCATGACTGGAAGGCTGTCTCGAACTCCAGCATCGGCTCGTCGAAATCCAGCGGCACATCCTCCCACAGCGTGAATTCGTCCCAGGCCTCGATCAGCGACTGCGGGCCGTAGTGTTCCACGGCGTGGCTTCCGAGCAGCGGCCCGAGCTTACCTTCCGTGCCGCGCATCCGTCGCCACACGGAACCCGTGACTCGCGCGTTGTCGCTGTGCAAGCAGCAGTGCTTGTACTTCTTGCCGCTGCCGCAGGGACAGGGCTGGTTCCGGCCGACCTTCATGGCTCGTGCGGGCATCCTGGGCAAGGGCTCGACGGGTAGTGTAAACAGTTGCCGCCGCAGGTGGAGCAAACCCTGCCCACACAACGACCACACAACGCGACTTCGAAGGCCGATATTCAACTCGACACCGCCCCGCAATCCCGATCCGAGTACGGTGCCCGCCAGGGCGACAGGGCGGTGACGCTATCGCGAGCTCCGGCAGAGACGCTCGCAAGAAACCCCGTCGCCATCGCCGTCCAGACGGGAAACGCCGCACCGGACGAGGAAGAAACGCGCCTCTTCGCAGGACCCCATCTCGCGGCAATAGGTCTTGGCGCCACAGGTCGCGGGCATGGGCGCATCTACCGCGACGCGTGCCGCGGACACCGCGGATCCGCCCTGTTTGCGGCCACCGCGCCGCCACTCCCAGGGCGGTACCCGCTGCGCATCCGGCAGCGACCACAGTCCCGCGCCTTGCCGGCGCGCGGCACGCTCGTCCTCCAGCAGCCAGATGTCGGAGGAGTATTGCCGGTATACCCAGGCGTGGCCCTCCCGGACCATCTCCCGGTTGATGTCCCGATCGCCGACGTACAGCCGCCCCAATACGCGTCCGTAGCGGTCTTCCCCCCCGGAGGCCACCCGCACCTGTCGACGGAACACCTTGTCCGACAGCGCCTGACGTGCCTTCGTACCCCAGGGCTGTCCGCGTTCCGGGGTATCGATGTCGGTCAGTCGCACCCTGGTCCGGGCCTGGCGCTCGGCGTCGAGGACGGTCACCGTGTCTCCATCCGCAATGGCTACGACCGTCGCGTCGAGGCAGAACGTCGTGTCGCAAGGGTGTGCTGCCGCTGTCCAGCCGGCGCACCACCCAAGCGGCAGCAAGAGCCATCCGGCTTTCACTGGGCCGATCTCCTACAGGGAGGCCGGCAACAATCCTACAGCGGGTTGGGCGTTCCGTGGCGTCTGATCGGAAACGAAACGGATTCGGGAAGGGGATGACCCGGTACCGTGCGCGAATGCGACACGGGACGGGACAAGCCCGTCCCCTACGGTCGCCCGCGTCGGCAGCGATCCAAGCTACGCCGACACCATCCTCAACTCGATCGGCTTTCCCGCTTCCACCATCACTTCGGTCTCGTAGCGACAGGCATCGTCCATGCTGTAGGCGCCCGTATTGGTGTGCGGAATCTGCTCGCTCACATGATGGACTTCGACCCGGTGCGGGCCCGGAATCGGCCCGACCGCGGCAGGAATCCCGAACATCCCCTCCGTATCCCGGTGTATGCGCACGCGGGCGATCGGCGCGTTCTCATCGTCGGGCAGGAAAGTGACCCACACCATGCCCATCGGCTCGCCGTCCAGCGTCACGCGACCGGAAGCCGCGGTGCGTTCGGTGTCCGTCAGGAAACCGCAACGCCGTAGCCAGCGGTGCAGCAGGCGCGGCCATTCGGCGAGGTCCGGGTCGCCCACGCCGAGTCCCAGGCCGTGTTCTCCAAAGCCGAAGACATGCAGTTCCGACTCCACGCCGGCATCGAGCAGGGCCTTGTAGAACAGCAGCGACTGATCCGGACGGACGATGGAGTCCTCGTGGGTGTGGACGATGAAACTCGGCGGCGTGTCTGCCGTGACGAGTTCGTCCGTCGGGGTGTACTCGTCCGCCTTGCGGCCTCGCACCCGCCCGTTGATGACCGCGTAGACCGGCACCAGGAAGTCGGGACGCGAACTCTCGCGCTCCACCGGGTCCGCAGCGTCGGTCCGGCCGGCGTCCCAGCGCGTGCCGACAGCGGCGGTCAGGTGGCCGCCCGCAGAGAAACCCAGCATGCCGAGCCGGTCCCGTGCGACGCCCCATCCCGAGGCGTGGGCGCGCACGCAGCGCACCGCCCGCAGGCCATCGAGGAGCGACACGTCGGAGTGGTACTTCGGCCCCACCCGATAGCGCAGCACGAAGGCCGCGATGCCGAGCCGATTGAGCCAGCGGGCCACCTGCAGACCTTCGTGGTCCGACGCGAGGATCCGGTAGCCGCCGCCCGGGTTGACGATGATGCCCGCTCCGTTCGCCCGCCCTGCGGGCGGCAGGTGCACCGTGAGCGCCGGGCGGTCGATGACGGCGTCACCCGCGGCCCCGGGTGCACCGTCGGGCCAGAGCGGCTGCGACTCGTCGCCCACGGACGCGGTCATGCGTCGCTCACGCCGCGGCGTCTGCGCGGACCGAGGGTTCCGGATACAGCTCGTCGAGAGGCACGGAACGGCCGTTGTTGCCGACGATGCGGCAGTGGAAGCGCTGCAGGCGGTGCGGCTCCGGCACGCCGCAGGAGTGCGCGATGACGCCTACCTCCTTCTTCACCAATGTCGCATAGCGGTGCACCCGCTCCGCCTTGTCCACCGGGTCGAGTCCCCTCTGCAGGGACGGGTTATGGGTCGTCACCCCAGTGGGGCAGGTATTCTTGTTGCACTGCAGCGCCTGGATGCAACCGAGCGCAAACATGAAGCCGCGGGCGCTGACGACGAACTCGGCCCCCGTGCACAACGCCCACGCGACCTCGCCGGGCGTGACCAGCTTGCCGCTCGCGATCAGCTTGATCCGGTCGCGCAGTCCGTAGCGCGCGAGGATATCCGCCACCAGTGGCAGGCTTTCCTTCACCGGCAGTCCCATGTAGTCGATCAGGCTCATCGGCGCCGCACCTGTTCCACCGTCCGCACTGTCGATCGTGATGAAGTCCGGCGCGCTGCCTTCGCCCCGTTCGTGGATGAGTTCGCACATCTGCTCGAGCCATCCGTAGGCGCCGACCACCGTCTTGAACCCGGTCGGCTTGCCGGTGATATCGCGCACGCGGGCAATGAAATCCAGCAGCTCGGTCGTCGAATTGATCTCGGGATGCCGGTTGGGACTGATGGAGTCCTCACCCGCCGGGATCATGCGGATCCGCGCGATCTCGTCGGTGACCTTGCCGCCGGGCAGGATGCCCCCCTTGCCAGGCTTCGCCCCCTGCGAGAGCTTGATCTCGAACATGCGCACCTGCTCGTGCGCCGCCACTTCATGCAGCAGCTCCGGCGAGAGCGCACCCTCCGCGGTTCGCACGCCGTACTTGGCCGTCCCGATCTGGAAGACGATGTCGGCGCCGCCCTCGAGGTGATACGGCGACAGGCCGCCCTCGCCGGTGTTCATCCAGCAGCCCGCACGCCGCGCGCCGTTGGAAAGCGCCCGCACGGCCGGCGTGGAGATCGCTCCGTAGCTCATGCCGGAGACGTTGAAGAAGCTGTCCGTGGAATAGGGGTTGGCGCACTGCGGCCCGATGGTGAGCGTACGCGGTTCCGCCGCGTCGACCTCGAGGGTGGGATAGGGACAGTTGACGAACAGGATCGTCCCGGTCGGGCGCAGGTCTCGCGTCGAGCCGAAGGGCACGGTCGTGTCGTCCCCCTTCGCCGCCTGGTAAGCCCAGGAACGCTCCGCCCGGTTGAACGGCAGTTCCTCCCGGTCCATGGCGAAGAAGTACTGGCGGAAGAACTCTCCAAGGCGCTCGAAGAAGTAGCGAAAGCGGCCTATGACCGGAAAGTTGCGGCGGATGGCGTGGCTGCTCTGCCGTACGTCGACGACGTACATGGCGACTACTGCGAGGACGCCGACACCCAGCGCGAACAGCAGAATCTCGACCAGCAGTTCGAGCAACCAGAGCATGTCGTTCATGGGCGACTCCAGACGGGGGTTGCGGCGAGTGTACGCCGTGTCGCCCGGTCCGCAAGCCGCGGTTCGGGGGAGTGCGAGCGCACAGGCCGCGTCTGCAGGGCGCCGTCCCGCGCGGTCGCAGCCGACGCGCTAGTCGACGGACGAGAACGCCTCGAGCGCCTGGTTGAGGCTCGTCACGCCGCGCACCTCGATGCCCTCGATGGCTGTCTTCGGCAGGTTGGCCCGCGGCACCACGGCCTGCGTGAAGCCGTGCTTGCGCGCCTCGCGCAGGCGCTCCTGCCCGTTCGGCACCGGACGCACCTCTCCGGTCAGCCCGAGTTCCCCGAAACACACCAGATCTCGCGGCAACACGCGATTGCGGAAACTCGAAACGACCGCTGCGATGACGGCCAGATCCGCCCCCGTCTCCACGATCCGCACACCGCCGACGACGTTGGCGAAGACATCCTGGTCTGACAGGGACAGCCCGCAGTGACGGTGCAACACGGCCAGGTGCATGCCGAGGCGCTGCGCGTCCAGACCCACGGCGATGCGTTTCGGATACCCGCCCTGCAGGTCGTCCACCAGGGCCTGCAACTCGACCAGGAGCGGCCGCGTGCCCTCCCACGTCACCGTCACGACGCTGCCGGGGGACATCTCGGTGGGTCGCCGCAGGAAGATGGCGGAGGGATTGGATACCCCCTTCAGGCCATCCTCGGTCATCGCGAAGACACCCAGCTCGTTGACGGCGCCGAAGCGGTTCTTGTGTCCCCGCAACGTGCGGTAACGCGTGCCGGCGGGGCTGTCGAGCATGACGAAGCAGTCGATCATGTGCTCGAGCACCTTGGGTCCGGCCAGGTGGCCTTCCTTGGTCACGTGACCGACGAGGATCATCACCGTCTGGGTCTGCTTGGCGAACCGCGTCAGCAACGCCGCGGACTCACGCACCTGGGTCACGCTGCCCGGCACGCCGCTCGCCGCCTCGATGTGCATCACCTGGATGGAGTCGATGACCACCACGCGCGGTTGCTGACGCGCCACAAGGTCCGCAATGGCCTCGACGCGCGTTTCGGTGGCAACCGTCAGGCCGTCACGCGGCAGAGCCAGGCGCCGCGCCCGATCCGCGATCTGCTGCAACGACTCCTCGCCGCTGACGTAGAGCACCGGCATGCGCGCCGCCAGCTCGGCCGTCACCTGCAGGAGCAGCGTGCTCTTGCCGGCGCCCGGATCGCCCCCCATGAGGACGACCGACCCAGGTACGAGCCCGCCGCCGAGTACCCGGTCGAACTCCCCCATCCCCGTGGGAAGCCGCTCGAGCGGTGCGGTTCCCACGTCCGACAGGCGCGTGACGCCGGCCGGTGCGCCGCCGTAGCCGACGGCCCGCGTCCCCCCCGTGGCCGCTGCCGACACCGCGAGTTCACGCAGGGTGTTCCATTGGCCGCACGCGGAACACTGGCCCTGCCACTTGGCGTGTTCGACCCCGCAGTCGTCGCAGACGTAGGCTGGCCGGGTGTGCCTGGTCCTAGCCCCCATTTCTCACCAGGCCGCTTGTCGGCGTCAAAAAGCTCTTGGGTGTCACGAAGTTGACCGCGATGTCGATGATCGTGCCGAGCACGGACTGCGCTGGCCGCGCCCTCGCGGGTCTTTTGGCCCCGTGCGCGCCCGTGCTCCCTCAACCGTAGGCCCCGCTATGCTCTCGGTCGCGAGCACGCGCACAGGACCAAAATCCTCCGCGATCATCACGGCCCCTGGTAAGAAATGCGGGCTAGCCATCGCGCTCGTAGGCACCCACGTACGGGGCGTCGTCTGCAGGGGCGTCGTCGTTCGTCTCGAACTTGGTGAGGTTGCCGATGAACCGCAACTCCACGGTGCCCGTCGGGCCGTTGCGCTGCTTGCCGATGATGATGTCAGCGATACCCGGCCGGTCGGTATCTTTCTTGTAGACCTCGTCGCGGTAGATGAACAGGATGACGTCCGCGTCCTGTTCGATGGCGCCCGACTCGCGCAGGTCGGACATGCGCGGGCGCTTGTCTTCGCGAGACTCCAGGCTCCGGTTGAGCTGCGACAGGGCGACCAGGGGGCAGTTCATTTCCTTCGCGATGGCCTTGAGATTGCGCGAGATCTCGGAGATCTCCAGCGTGCGGTTTTCCGCCTTGCCGGCAGTCTGCATGAGTTGGATGTAATCGACGACGATGAGCTTCACGCCCCCCGACTCGCGAGCCACGCGGCGCGCGCGCGTCCGGACGTCGTTCGGCGTCAACGCGGGCGTGTCGTCGATGAACAGCGGTCTGCCTCGCAACTGACCGAGTGCGGAACCGAGGAGCGTCCACTCCTGGGCCGACAACTGGCCGCTGCGCAGGTGCCCCAGATCGATAGGCCCGACCGACGACAGGATGCGAATGACGAGCTGCTCGGTCGGCTGCTCCATGGAGAAGACGACCACGGCACGCTCATCCGCGGTGTCCTGCATCACGGCGTATTCGGCGATGTTGACCGCCAGCGCCGTCTTGCCCATCGACGGACGCCCGGCTATGACGATGAGGTCCGCCTTCTGGAACCCGGTCGTCATGCTGTCGAGTCCCTCGAAGCCCGTGGAGAGACCCGTGATGGGATTGCCGGACTTCGCCAGCTCGTCGATCCGATCCGAGGCCTGGGCGAGGAGCGGCGTGATCGGCTGTGGACCCCCGTCCTTCAGCCGGCCCTCCGAGATGCGAAATACCGCGCGTTCCGCCTCGTTGAGGAGCTCCGTGCTGGTGCGCCCTTCCGGTGCGAATGCAGACTCCGCGATCTCGTTGGCAGCACCGAGCAGTTGCCGCAGCGTCGAGCGCTCGAGGACGATTTCCGCGTACGCCCGAACATTGCTCACCGCGGGCGTACTCTCGGCAAGCTCCGCCAGGTAGGCCGCACCCCCGCTCTTCTCGACCAGGCCCCGCGACCTCAAGGCCTCCGATAGCGTCAGCACGTCCAGCGGCTGCAGATCGTCGGCCAGCTCGCGCATCACGCCAAAGATGATGCGGTGGTTCGGCCGGTAGAAATCCGACGGTTCGATCTTGTCCGAGACCCGATCCCAGGCTTCGTTGTCGAGCATGAGGCCGCCGAGCACCGACTGCTCGGCTTCTATCGAATGAGGTGGAACCTTGAGGCGGGAACTGGGCGGGACTTCGCGTGCTGGTTCTGCCATCTACGGGTTTCGCGCGGGAGCTTGTCTCCTAGGGTGGACGCTGCGTCCAGTGCCGGTCAACCGAATGTCCACGATCCCGGAACGGGGCGCTCAAATTCACTCGCCCGCGCGCCGAAGCGCGCCGTCAAGCTGGTATCAAGCTGTGGAAGATGCCGGGAAAACGCGCGGCACTTCTATTCCGCGACCTATTCCGCGATGACGTTCACGACCACCGTGCGGACCACGTCGGCGTGCAACTGGACCTCGACTTCGTACTCCCCGACAGAGCGTATGACGCCTTCGGGCATGCGCACCTCGGCCTTGGCGATGTCGACGCCGCGTTCCGTGAGCGCGCGCGCGATTTCGACCGTACCGACCGACCCATAGAGCTTGCCTTCCTCGCTCGCCCGCACCATCAGCGTCAGGAAAACATCCTCGAGCCCCGCGCTCCGCGCCTCGGCGGCCGCAAGCGTGTCTCCGGCGGCCGCCTCGAGCTCCGTCCGCCGCTGCTCGAACGCCTGGCGGCTGTCCTCGGTCGCGCGGACGGCTTTGCCCGTCGGGATCAGGTAGTTCCGGGCATACCCGTTGCGGACGCCAACTTCGTCTCCGAGATCACCCAGGTTGATCACGCGTTCCAGCAGAATGACGTTCATGTGGTCGTCCCCTACTTGTGCTGGTCCGTGTACGGCAGCAGCGCCAGGAACCTGGCACGCTTGACCGCGGTCGCGAGCTGACGCTGATAGCGCGCGCTGGTGCCGGTGATCCGGCTCGGCACGATCTTGCCCGTCTCGGTGACGTACGGGCGCAGCAGGTCGAGATCCTTGTAGTCGATCTCCTTGATGCCTTCCGCCGTGAAACGGCAGTAGCGCTTGCGTCGGAAGCCCCTTGCCATGGTCTAACTCCTCTCTTCGTCGTCCGCCGTCGCCACCTCGGGCGGCGCGGCTTCGTGCTCGTCGTCCAGGCGCCGCGCGGCCCGCGCCGCGGCCTCCTCTTCGCGCCGGCGGTCCCGCTCGCGTTCCTTCTCCTGTTCCTTCAGCTCTTCCTCGTAGATCTTCGAGACCTCGCTGATCGCGTGCTTGCGCTGGACGATGAGGTTGCGCAGCACGGCGTCGTTGAACCGGAACGCGCTCGTCAACTCCTCGAGTGTCTGCGCGTCGACCTCGACGTTCATCAGCACATAGTGGGCCTTGTGGATTTTCGAGATCGGGTAGGCGAGCTGGCGCCGCCCCCAGTCTTCCATCCGGTGCACGATGCCTTCGCTGCGTTCGATCAACGAGCGGTACCGTTCCATCATGCCGGGGACCTGCTCGGACTGGTCCGGGTGCACGAGGAACACAACCTCGTAATGTCGCATTCGTTTCTCCTCTCGGGTTCGCCGCCGCGCATCCTGAGGGATGGGCCTGGCGCGTACGGCGAGGAGCATTTGTCTACCCCCGGCCACCAGCCACCAGAAGAGGCGGAGCCGGGATGGCGCACGGCCCCCGAACCCGTCGGTCCGGCCGCGCGAGCGTGCGATTCTACGCGCGCGCCCTGGCCACTTCAAACATCATCAGCGCCGCCGCAACCGACACGTTCAGGCTGGGGACGTGCCCGGCCATGGGAATGCGCACGAGATGGTCGCACCGCTCGCGGGTGAGCCGTCGCAGGCCCGCACCCTCCCCGCCGAGGACGACCGCGACGGACGACGACACGTCCGGGAGCCCGGGGGGGCCGCCAGGACGGCCCACGTCGAAGAGCGACGTCGGGGCTTCCGGGTAGCCGCCGACGATCCAGACGCCCTGCTCCGCGAGCCAGGAGAGCCTCCTGGCGAGATTGGTGACCGAGACGATGAACAGACGCTCCAGCGCACCGCTCGCGGCCTTCGCGACGGTGGCAGTCAGCGGGGCGGTCCGGTGCTTCGGCAACAGTACCGCGTCCACGCCGGCGGCTTCCGCCGTGCGCAGACACGCGCCCAGGTTGCGCGGATCCTGGATGCCTTCGAGAACCAGGAGGAAGGGGTTCACGAACTCGCTCCAACGTCGTTCGAGCTCGCCTTCGCCGGCCGGGGCGACCGCGTCGCACTGCGCTGCGACACCCTGATGCACCCCCGGCGCAACCCGGTCCAGCGCGCGTCGCGTCACGGTCTCGACGCGTACGTTGGCCGTACGCGCCCGCTCCACCAGCTCGCCCATGGCGGCATTGCGACGGCGGCCCTCCACGATCCACACACGACGCACGCGACCCGGCGCAGCATCCAGGGTATTGCGCACCGCGTGGATGCCGTACACCCAGGAGCCCTCCGCGTCCGTCATCGGCGACGCTTCCCACGCGCAACGACCAGGAGGTCCATGCGTCGGGTTTCCACGGACACTTCGACCAGTTCCACCACCAGTTCGTCGCCCAGCGTGTAGCGCTCCCCGGAACGTTCCGCCACCAGGCTCATGGACTCCGGCACGAAACGATAGTAGTCGCGCCCGATACTCGAGACGTGGACCAGGCCCTGCAGGAACAGGCCGTGCAACTCGACGAACAGACCGAACTCCGCGACGCCCACCACCGTGCCGTCGAACCGCTCTCCCACGCGATCCGCGATGAAGTCGCACTTCAACCAGTCCTGGACGGCGCGGCTCACGTCGTCGGCGCGCCGCTCCGTCATGGAGACGTGGGCCGCAGTCTCGTCGAGCCAGTCGTCGGCCGGCCGTTTGCCGGACTTGATCATGCGATGCGTGACCAGGTCCGCGTAGCGGCGAATGGGTGACGTGAAGTGCAGGTACTTGGGCAGGGCCAGCCCGAAATGGCCGCGGTTGCGCGGGTCGTATCGAGCCTGGGAGAGGGACCGCAACACCAACGTCTCGAGAATCCACGCCGGCAGGTGAGACCGCTCCCGCGCGGAGTCGATGGCCGCCTTGAGCGCGCCCGGCGACGTCCGGTCGGGCGGCAATCGGATGCCGCCGAACCCCAGGGCCACGGCAAGCTGCTCGCGCTTTTCGTTCTCGGGCGGCTCGTGGACCCGGTAGATCGCCCCGAGCGCGTCGAGGTGACGCGCCGCGCAGACGTTGGCCGCGATCATCGCCTCTTCGATGAGCCGGTGCGCGTCGTTGCGCTCTGCGCGGGTGACGGCCGCAACCCGGCCGTCCTCGAGGGTCAGCCGCGACTCGCGGGCGTCGAAATCGAGCGCGCCCCGCGCGTCCCGTCGGACGCGCAACGCCCGGTAGACCTCGAACAGCGCTACAAGCCCATCCGGGGTACGCGCGGCGTCCGCGTAGGTCAGCCGCGCGTGCGACTCGATGACCGCTTCGTCGAACCGGTACGCCGACACCCGCCCCGCCGGCGAAACCTGCATGTCGCAGACCAGGGCAAGGCGGTTCTCGCCCGGCACGAGCGAGCAGATCCCATTGGACAGCTCCTCCGGGAGCATGGGCACGACCCGGTCCGGCAGGTACACCGAGTTGCCACGCCGGCGCGCCTCCCGATCCAGCGCGGTACCCGTTGGCACATAGTGCGCCACGTCCGCAATGGCGACGATCAGGCGCCAACCGCCCCGCGGGCGCCGCTCGGCGTAAACGGCATCGTCGAAATCCCGCGCATCCGGTCCGTCTATGGTCACCAGCGGAAGTGCAGTGAGATCGACCCGTCCCGCCCAATCGTCGGCTGCCAACCGTGCTCCGGTACCCGCATCCAGCCCCTCTGGCCACTCGGTCGGGACACGGAAGCTCGCGAGCAACGCCACGGCCGCCCGGTCGGCCTCGTTGCGGCCTTGAAGCACCGACACGACACGCCCGACCAGCCGCCCTCGGTCGACCCGCCGGCCGCGACGTTCCTCCCACAGGGGCACCACTTCCACGATGTCGCCATCGCTTGCCGAAGGGCCGTCGCCGGCCGAGAAGTCGTCACCCTCGATGTCGATCCGCCCCTTGACTCGCGGGTCCAGCGAGACTACGAAGCGCGTTCGGTAGTCTTCGACGAGGCAGCCGACCAGAAGCTCCGACGAGGGCTCGACGATGCGTACTATCTCCACGCCGGAAGCGCCCCGCCGTACTTCGACACGGTCGCCGACCCTGACCCCGGCGCCCGGACCAAGGCCAACGCCGGAGTCCCGCAACGCGAGGCCTTGCGCACTCTCGACGACCTCGTCAACCTCGTTGCTGGCCGCCGGGTGCAGGCGATATGCTCCGTTCGGCGCGCGCTCGACCTCCCCAAGGTGTTCCAGACCGCGCAACAGCCGGCGCAGGCGGTGGGTCGGCACGCCTTCCGTCAGCCCGAAGTGCGCGGTCAGCTCCCTCCAGCTCATCGTCGCCCGTTCGGCCAGGGCCGCACGCACCGCGCCGGCGGTGAGCGGGACCGCGCGTCTCCTGCGAGCATCCCCGGCAGGCCGCTTCCTACGTGGCAAATTGACAACTCCGGTGGGCTGAAAGTACAGTGCGCGCCCGGTTCGCAAGGCGTGGTCGCACGGTCGCGTCAAGGGAACCCGGCCGCTTCATGCCGAGGTGGTGAAATTGGTAGACACGCTAGCTTCAGGTGCTAGTGGGGGTAACCCCGTGGAGGTTCAAGTCCTCTCCTCGGCACCAAACACCTGGTGGCGCCTCGCGGCACCTCATGCGCTGCTGATTTGCAGGGTATCTTTCCTGTCCTGCAGGAACACCCGGAACTTCGGCGTCAAGCCCGGCATCGGGGACATTGTAAACCCCCCGAGCCCGCCCGGAATGGACTCATGGTTTCAGGCAAATCGCCCCATGACCGTGCCGACCGACGCGCTGAGCTTTTCGCGATCTGGCCCGTCGATGCCATAGCCGTAATACAGTTCTTGGCCACAAATGCGCGCAAACCGCTTGTTGTTCTGGTTCCGGGCCAACATCTCTTCCGTAATCGATCCTCGAATGTCCTCTTGCGGGACGAGATGGTTGCGACACATCGCAACCGCCAGATTCAGGCGTACGCCCGGAATTTCCCTGCGATACCCTCCGTGCCACGCGTTGCCGTGATACAGGATCGCCGTTCCCGCCGGCACTTCGATCGGCTTGGCATGCTCGTTGGCGTAGATATCGGACTCGGCTCCGAAGGGTTGCCGACACAGCTCGTGACTGCCTGGCACGATGGCAAAGCTGCCAGCCTCCCTGGTGTAGTCCACCAGGGCGAAATTACAGTTGGCAACGACACTGTGCGGCTGTAATGGAGCAGGTCCGGGCGCATCGACGTGCAGATTGAGGTGGCTGTTCTCAGGACCCCGGGCATGGCTGGTCATGCTGTACAGCTGCAACGATTGTCCCAACAGGTAGCTGGCAAGTGCCAACATGGTTTCGTTCATCAGGATCTCTTCGAAGACCGGATCCTCGAAGAGGAGGAAGTGCCCCAGTGGCGTCACACCGACAAAAGTGTCAAGGTCCGGACGCGTACCCATCTTCCTTTCGATCTGGTTCAGAATCGCCTGTCGAGCCCGCGACACCGTGCGGTCGTCCAGCAACCGTTCCATCACGGTGTAGCCGGACTGCTCAAGATCGAGCACATTCTGCTGCAGTCCCAAGCGACTGATTTCGGCGAAAACGGCCGCCCGTGCGCGGTTTGACTCAGCAAGCGGTCCAGATGCAAGACGCTTATTTGCTTCCACTTTCGCTTCTTTCACCGCAACCCCTCCAATGGTGTAGCTGTCCACAACCTAAGGGACTCGCCATGGCAGGTCAACCAGATGCAATGGCGCGGGGCGTGGTACCCGCCGGGCCTCGGCGGGCGCGCGTCGACACCCGGGTGCGACAGCGAAGTTCGTCGCAGCGCACACCCGGCCTGCCAGGACTTTGGGAGCCACGCCCACTGCCACCCTCCGCGATCCGTGTTGTTTCCCACATTGACTTGTTAGGAAGCCAGGATCATTTCCCACGTTGACTCACCGTCGATCGAGCCGATGCGATGAAGCAAAGCGGGAAAGCGCGGGTTGTGTTCGCAGGTGTAGCGGAGTTCCCGCGCCGCAGAGGGGGCGTGGCTCGAAGGTAGGCAGTCGCCTGCGTTGAACAGCCGTTCGACCCGTCCACGGAGCGGCGCGGGGGCGGAGCGGGTTCATGGCGACTCGCCGGCCCGGTAAGCTGACCCCGTTTTAGAAAAGGAGAAGTTGGCCCGCGCGGACGGTGACTCCGCCGGGCCACGGCCGGGTGCAGCTTCGTTTTCGGACGGGGCTTACCGGCGAGCAATACGTTACGGCCCAAGGCTGGCGTGATGCAACCCTGGTGCGCTGTCCGCATCATCCGAGCGGCGGCTGCTCACTCGCGCGGCACGGCACCTACGTGCGCAAGACGCCGCCTGGCACGCGCATCGCCCGCTGGTACTGTCCCGAGAGCCACACCACGTTCAGCCTGCTGCCGGACTGTGTGGCGGCGCGGCCTGTAGGGGACGGGCTTGTCCCGTGCCGAATGGGTGCACAACCCCAACACGGGCGACCGCAAGGGTCGCCCCTTTCATGGAACATAAACGTAAGCCATTGATTTAACTGGGTCACGAAAAGCGCCTCCGCGAGCCGCTGGCGCGCGTCGCCCCACCCATGTTCCTTGCATGTCTGCGCGGTGGACCCACCGTGGACAGCTACAATCCGTGCCGAATCACTCGCCAAACCCGGCCCGGCCTGTAGGGGACGGGCTTGTCCCGTCCCATGCCGAATGCGTGCACGACCCCAACACGGGCGAGCGCAAGGGTCGCCCCTTTCATGGAACATCACGTAAGCCATTGATTTAACTGGGTCACGAAAAGCGCCTCCGCGAGCCGCTGGCGCGCGTCGCCCCACCCATGTTCCTTGCATGTCTGCGCGGTGGACCCACCGTGGAAAGCTACAATCCGTGCCGAATCACTCGCCAAACCCGGCCCGGCCTGTAGGGGACGGGCTTGTCCCGTCCCGTCGTCAGAGGCTTGCACGGGCTCGACACGGGCGACGACAAGCGTCGCCCCTACACCGAGCCCATCAGGGTATCGGCAGATAGCCCCGTTCGACGCCCTTCGTGACGATCGACACCGCGTTGTGCCGGTGCAGGCTCTCGTGATGCTCGACGCGTATCCAATAGTCGACCAGTCGGTCATCCGCCTCGAGCGCCGCTTTCAGCCGGCGGCCCGCATCTTCGCAGAACATCAGGTTCGCGGCATTGAGCCTGGCGAATTCCTGCTCGTCCTCGCGCTTGACCGCGGTCTGCACAGGGGTCTGCAGGGCGCCCTCCACGCAATCGACGAGGGCGGTGATCGGGAAGTCCTCCAGCGTGTGTTCGAGTTTCACGAGTACCTTCGCGATGCTGCGCTGGCTGTGCGGGGTCGCGGCGATCCCCTCTTCCGTCCCGAGCCAGGCCTTCACGTCGTCTACCCGGACGTCGCCGCCACGGCCGAAGTTGTGCTCGAACTGTTGCTGGATCAACTGGCGCGCAAGCGCCGCGGAACAGGGGCAGGTACTGGAATAGAAGACACCGAGAGAGAGTTCGAGGTGCATCTCGCCATCGATGAAGGTGCCCTTGATCGACACCGGATAGGCGTTCCAGCCCGAGTTCTCGCTGACCAGCGCCATGCGGCGCAGATAGTAGTCGAAGTCGAACTGCACGAACGCCCGTCCCGACAGGCCGCGGTGCGACTCGAGCAGCGACGCCAGCAGCAGTTTGAGTCCCGCCACGCTCAGGGGGCGAGTATCGGAGTGCTCGTCCAGGATCAGATACAGCCGGGACATGTGGATGCCCTTGGCCTGCGTGTCCGCCAGGTCGACATAGATCTGCACCTGCGACTGTACTTCCCGAACCACGCCACCGTCGCGGATCCTGAGCGGCTGATGCACCTCGCTCATGCCAACCCAGTCGAGGGCGCCCTCCGGGGCGTGCAACTCCCGGCTTGCGATGTCCGGCATGTCGCTCACCAGCCTGAGGCCGGGGTTCGTCAACGCTGCTCTTTCCACCGTACTCTTCGCACTCCTGACCGTTCCGGCCGTCGTTACGCTACCCGCGCCGGCCGCGCCGACTGCAAGGATTCTATCGGAAACGCCAACGCCATGTCTGACCGGACCCGGCCCGAGCGGCGTCCGTTCGCGCAGGTCGCGCGCGCCGGTTCGGCGAACCTCTCCGGCGCCCAGTCACTTCGCGAGCGACGCGCGCTCCTCTTCGGTGAGCGCCCGGGCTTCCTCCTCGAGCAGGATGGGTACCCCATCGTGGACCGGATAGGCCAGGCCGCCGCGGGGCGACCAGAGCTCTCCCACATCCCGGCGGTAGACGAGCGGTCCCTGGCTCACGGGACACGCGAGGATCTCGAGCAACCTGGTGTCGATCATGGTCCTGTCCGCGGCTGCGCCGCGCCATCGTCGAACGGGTGGCGCAGTACGATGGTCTCACTGCGCTCCGGACCCGTGGAGATGAGGTCCACCGGTGCGCCGACCGTCTCCGCGATGCGCCCCACGTAGGCGCGCGCGTTGGCCGGCAACGCGTCGAAGTCGCGCGCGCCCGAGGTCGACTCGTCCCAACCGGGCACGGTTTCGTAGACCGGGACGACCTCCTTGTAGGACTCGCCGTCGAAGCGTCGGTGCACGGGCCTGCCGTCGCGGGTCTTGTAGTCCACGCAGATACGGATCTCCGGGAGCCCGTCCAGCACGTCGAGCTTCGTCAGGCACAGTCCCGTCAGGCTGTTGATCTGCACCGCCTGGCGCGTTGCCACGGCGTCGAACCAGCCACTGCGCCGCGCGCGGCCGGTGGTGGCGCCAAACTCGGCGCCCCGCGTCGACAGGCGCTTGCCGGCGTCATCGAACAGTTCCGTCGGGAAGGGCCCGGACCCGACACGCGTCGCATAGGCCTTCGTGCTGCCGAGGATGTAGTCGAGGTACCGCGGGCCGAAGCCACTACCGACGGCCGCGCCGCCGGCGGTGGTGCTCGACGACGTGACGTAGGGGTACGTGCCGAGATCCACGTCCAGCAACGCCCCCTGCGCGCCCTCGAAGAGGATGTTCTCGCCGGATTCGCGCAACTCGTGCAACAGCGGGCCGGTGTCTTCCATCATCGGCAGGAGCCGTTCGGCAATGTTCGCGAGGTCGTCCAGCGTCCGATCGAAGTCTACCCGCGACACCTCGTAGTACCGCTCGAGCAAGAAGTTGTAATAGTCCATCGCGTCGGCGAGCTTTGCCCCGAACCCCTGCCAGTCCGAGAGATCCACGAGACGCACGGCGCGCCGCGCGGCCTTGTCCTCGTAGGCGGGACCGATCCCCCGGCCGGTGGTGCCGATCTTCCGGTTGCCAAGCGACTTCTCCCGCGCGTTGTCCATGGCGACGTGGTACGGAAGGATCAGCGGGCACGCGGCCGAGATGGACAGCCGCTCCCGCACGGGGATGCCCCGCGCCTCGAGCTTGTCGATCTCGTCGAGCAGGGCATGCGGCGCCAGCACCACGCCGTTGCCGATCACGCACCGCACATTCGGCCGCAGGACGCCCGAGGGAACGAGGTGCAGCACCGTCTTGGTTCCCTCGACCACCAACGTATGGCCCGCGTTGTGGCCCCCCTGGAAGCGGGCGACTGCGGCGGCACGCTCGGCGAGAAAGTCCACGACCTTCCCCTTGCCCTCGTCACCCCATTGCGTGCCGAGCACGACGACGTTACGGCCCAACTATCCGTCCCTTTCGATCAGGCAGGCGAAATCCTGCTGGAAACTGCTGCGAAATGCGTGATCCGACGCGCGAGGAGCCCGGCTAACGTCTCCCGTCCGGGCTCTTGAGGTACTTGAAGAACTCGCTGTTCGGATCGAGGATCAGCATGTCGTTTTTTTCCCCGAACACGGTCGCGTAGGCATTGATGCTGCGATAGAACTCGTAGAACTCCGGGTCGGCCCCGTAGGCATCGGCGTACACCGAGGCTGCCTTCGCGTCTCCGTCGCCGCGCAACAGCTCCGCTTCCCGATACGCTTCCGCCTCGATCACCACGATCTGCCGCTCCGCGTCCGCCCGGATGCCGAGTTCCAGCTCACGGCCGGTCGCACGGTGTTGCTGGGCCTCGATCTCACGCTCCGAATTCATGCGGTCGTAGACCGCGCTGGACACCTCCGGCGGCAGGTCGATCTTCTTCACGCGCACGTCGATCACCTCGACGCCTATCTCGCGGCTCATCTCGCTGTTCATCTGCTGCGTCAACTCGGCCATGAGCTCGTCGCGCTGACCGGAAATGACCTCGTGCATGTCACGGCGGCTGATCTGGTTACGCAGGCCCTCGTTGACCCGCTGCGCGAGGAGGTTTCGGGCGCGCTCGATGTCTCCGGAACTCGCGGTGTAGAACTGTTGCACGTCTCCCACCCGCCACTTGACGAAGGAGTCCACGATCAGCGGCTTCTTTTCCAGAGTGAAATACCGCTCGGGCCGCGAGTCCAGCGTCAGGATGCGCGCGTCAAACTTCTTCGCGTCTTCGGCGATGGGCAGCTTGAAATGCAGGCCTGGTTCGAGGTCGGCCCGTGTGACCGCACCGAAGCGGAGCACCAGCGCGCGTTCCCGTTGATCCACGGTGAACACCCCGTCGACGATCAGCAGTACGGCCAGCACCACGACGATGGCAAGTAGGAGGTTGCGAAAGCTCATTGCGATTCCCTCGTAGGGTTCTCCGGCAGTGCTGCGTCAACGCGAGTCGCGGCGATTGGCGTCGAGCCGGTCGCTCAACGCGTCGTCCACCAACTGGCGGAGGTCGGCATTGCTGCCGGCGCCGCCACCGGGCGCGCGTGCGCCGAGACGATCGAGCGGCAGATAGAGCATGTTGTTGCCCCCCTCCACATCCACCATCACCTTGGTGCTCTGGCTCAGAACGGACTCGATGGCATCGATGTAGAGCCGGTCGCGGGTCACCTCCTCGGCCAGATGGTACTCCGCGAGCAGCTTGCTGAAGCGCTCGGCCTCACCCTCTGCGCGCGCGATGACCCGGTCCCGGTATGCGTTGGCTTCCTCGATCGCTTGCTGCGCTGCGCCGCGCGACTTCGGCACGATCTCTTCCGCGTACGCGTTGGCCTCGTTGACGTAACGTGCCTCGTCTTCCTTGGCTTTCTGCACGTCGTCGAACGCTTCCTGGACCTGCTGCGGCGGTCCGCTCTGGTCGATGTTCACCGTGACCACCCGAATGCCGGTCTCGTATCGGTTCAGATAGCTCTGCAGGCGATCCTGCACCTCGCTGCCGAGTGCGGCGCGACCCTCCGTGATCACCAGGTCCATCGTCGAACTGCCCACCACGTGGCGCAACGCGCTCTCCGTCGCGTGGGCGAGGCTGGTGCGTGGCTCGCGCACCTTGACCAGGAAGTCGACGGGGTTGGAAATGACGTACTGGACCGTCATGCCGATATCCACGATGTTCTCGTCTTCGCTCAGCATGAGCGCCTGGTGCTCATGGTCGTTGACACGGGTCACGTTGACCTTCTCCACGCGGTCGACGATCGGCGGGTTCCAGTGCAGACCCGGCAACACGATCTCGTCGCGCGCCTCGCCGAAGCGAAACACGACTCCGCGTTCCTGCTGGTCGATCTGGTACAGCCCCCAGAACCCGTAGCCGAGCGCCAGGACCGCAAGCGCCAGTCCGTACATCGACAGGCTGATGCCGCCGCTTCGGCCGCCACCGCCGCCGCCACCACCGCGGCCAAAGATGCCTGACAGCTGCCCCTGCAGCTTGCGCAGGGCCTCATCGAGGTCGGGCGGGCCCTGATCGCCGCCACGGCTCCCCCAGGGATCCTTGTCGCTTCCTCCGCCGGAATCGTTCCACGCCATAGTTCGCCGATCTCCTACATGCAGGACGGCCTTGCGAGTTTAGCAGACCGGGGCACCGTCTTCGGCCCGATCTGAGCAAGCAGCGGCCGCCCCGCGCGGGCCGTGCTCAGCGGGGCGCCCCGCCGGACGTCTCCGCTGGCGCTGGGGCGTCGCCGCCGCACACTCCGCCACCCTCCACGATGACGCCCTGCGCCTGCAGCCGGGACGCCTCGCTGCGGTCGAGCCGAACGCACAGCGCCAGCCGGCCGTCTTCGCGCGCCGTCTCCGAAAGGACGGCGCCCAGTTCATAAAGCCGCGCCCGTGTCCGGCCCGCGCCCGGTTCCAGCACCACTGTCATCGGACGTGCGCAGACTCCGACGGCCGCGCCGATGGCCTCCCGCAACGCGGGCAGCCCGTCTCCCCGCAGCGCGCTCACCGCCAGACGCCGGCCTTCGCCCCCCGCCATGGCGGGGAACTCGGCGTCGGCATCGATCTTGTTCAGCACTTCGATCGTGGGCACGTCCACGGCGCCGATCTGGCGCAGCACCCTCGTCACCTGCTCGTGCAGGTCGTCCACGTCCGCGGCCGTCGCATCGATCACGTGCAGCAGCAGGTCCGCCTGAGTGACCTGCTCGAGCGTCGCCCGGAACGCTTCGACAAGGCTCACCGGCAAGTCCCGGATGAAGCCGACGGTGTCGGCCAGCACCACCTCTCCCGCCCCTTCGATGTCGACGCGACGCATCAGGGGATCGAGGGTGGCGAACAACTGGTCCGCGACGAGGGCCCCGGACACCTCCTCGCTGGACTGCGTCAACGCATTGAAGAGCATTGACTTTCCGGCATTCGTGTAACCCACCAGGGCGACGGTCGGCACACCGGTCCGCTGGCGACGGCGACGGCTGCGTTCGCGCTGCCCATGCACCGACTTGAGCCGCTCCTGCACGCCGCGTATGCGGGTGCGCAGCATGCGCGCGTCGAGCTCTATCTGCTTCTCCCCCGCACCGCGCATCGCGAGCCCGCCCCGCTGCCGGTCGAGGTGCGTCCAGCCGCGCACGAGCCGGGTCCGGGCATGGGTGAGCTGTGCCAGCTCCACCTGCAGTTGGCCCTCGCGGGTACGCGCCCGGTCGGCAAAGATGTGCAGGATGAGTTCGGTGCGCGTCATGACGCGGCACTCGAGGCGCCGCTCCAGGTTGCGTTGCTGACCGGACGTCAACTCGTGGTTCACGATCAGGAGATCGGCGTTCTCCACCCGCAGTGCGGACGCGACCTCGTCCACCTTGCCGGTGCCGGCGAACCAGCGTGGGTGGGGACGCTCCCGACTCCCCACGAGGAGCTTCACCGGGCGAATCCGGGCCGACTCGACCAACTGTTCGAATTCGCCGTCCACGGAGGAGGGCGCACCCGGGGACACCGCCCCGGCCGGGGTGGGACGGCGCCGCGCGTCGCCAAGCCGCAAACTCAACAGCACCGCGCGACGTCCGGCATCGGGACGATCAAAGAACATGTGGAAGGACTCCCTGGCAGGCGCCCGGGTTCAGCACCTTGGCTCGGGGTCGCACCGGCCGCGCCGCGCGTCCGGGCTCAGTCAGGGCTATCGCCGTTCGGCGCGACCGCCGGCAGTCGAACGTTGCGCGACGGCACCACGGTGGAGATCGCGTGCTTGTAGACCATCTGGCTGACCGAGTTCCTGAGGACCACGACGAACTGATCGAACGACTCGATCTGGCCCTGGAGCTTGATGCCGTTGACGAGGTAGATGGAAACAGGAATGTGTTCCTTGCGCAGCGTGTTGAGGTAAGGGTCTTGTAGTGAGTGCCCCTTCGACATGACGATCTCCTTTTGGGACCTCGTCGAACCGACAAGGGAGAATACTTCGGTCCCAAAGCCTGGGTCAGGTGACGGTCCATTCCCGCGGTCCAGGTGAGCGGGAGGCCGGTAGGCGTGTCCCCGAAGCGGGGCACGCATAGTGCCACCTCCACGAACGATTTCAAGCAGCCGACCTGCAATGCCGCAGTATGTCACGTGCGGCAACCGCCGCGCCCCCCTCGACCCAGGCGACTCCCGGCCAGCCTCGCAGCCACGTCATCTGTCGCCGCGCGAGTTGCCGGGTCGCGGCGATGCCCGCATCGCGCATCGTCGCCCGGTCGATCTCACCGTCGAGATAGCGCCAGACCTGTCGATAGCCCACGGCACGCATCGCGGGTTTCTCCGGGGAAAGGCCGGGCGCCGTCCGCAGCCCGCGCACCTCATCGACGAACCCCTGCGCCAGCATGGCATCGAAACGGCGCTCGATCCGTTTGCCCAGTTCTTCCCGCGGATGCGTGACGGCCACTTCGACCAGCGTGCCGGCGAGACGCTCCCGGGCGCCGACTCCCGCGGCATCGGACCACCACTCGGAAATCGGCTTGCCCGAGACATGGAACACTTCCAGTGCCCGCTGGATGCGCTGCGGGTCATTGGGATGAATGCGTTCGGCCGCTGTCGGGTCGACGCGCACCAGTTCCTCGTGCAGCGCGGCCCATCCCACTTCCCGGGCACGCTGCTCGATCCGCCGCCGTGTCGCACCGTCCGCCGCCGGCAGTTCCGACAAGCCGTCGCGAAAGGCCTTGAAGTACATCATCGTGCCGCCGACCAGCACCGGCAGCCGGCCCTGCTCGAACGCCCGCTCGACGGCCACGTCGGCCGCGGCCACGAAGTCCGCCGCCGAGAACGGATCCGCCGGGTCGCGCACGTCGATCAGCGCGTGCGGGTACCGGGCGAGGGTCGCCGGGTCCGGTTTGGCGGTGCCGATGTCCATGTGCCGGTACACCATCGCGGAGTCCACGCTCACGAGCGCCACCTCCGCCGCGTCGGCCAAAGCAAGACCGATCCCGGTCTTGCCGGCGGCGGTCGGCCCCATGAGACACACGACGAGCCGGTCGGACGGCCCCTTGCGACGCGCGTTCAACGGGCCTCAGCGCGCCGTCCAAGCGGTGTGGAGGACCCAAAGTCCGACACCCTGTTAGCGCCCGCGCATGAAGAGCCGGTCGAACTGCTCGAGGCTCTGCACCAGGAAAGTCGGTCGTCCATGGTTGCACTGCCCGCCATTGGGCGTCGTCTCCATCTCCCGCAGCAGCGCGTTCATCTCCGGGACCGTCATCGACCGATTGGCGCGTACCGAGCCGTGACACGCCATGCTCGCGAGCAATTCCTCCGAATGCGCCCGGACGGCATCGCTCGCGCCGAACTCGGCCACTTCCGCCAGCAGGTCGCGGACCAGGCTTGCGGCGTCCGCATGGGCGAGCAGCGCGGGCACCTCACGCACGGCGATGCTGCGCGGCCCCGACCGTTCCACGCCCAGGCCGAGCGCTGCCAGGGCATCCATGTGCGCTTCCGCCAGGTCCGCTTCGCGCGGCGTCACGTCGAGCGCCACCGGGACGAGCAACCGCTGTGCAGCGACGGAGCCCGCCGCGTGGTCCCGCTTCAGCTTCTCGTAGGTGATGCGTTCGTGGGCGGCGTGCATGTCGACCACGACCAGACCCTCGCGGTTCTGGCTGAGCACGTAGACGCCGTGCAGCTGCGCGATGGCGAAACCGAGCGGGGGCATCTCCGCATCTGCCGCCGCCGGCGCGTCCAACGCGTCCCGCACCACGGGCGGCTGGCCCCCGCCCGTCGCCGCGATCAGGGCCGACAGGCTCATGGAAGTCTGCCGGGCGGGCGCATCTCCCGCCGCCAGGGGCACGTAGTGGACCGGCGGTGGATCCTCGCCGGGCCGCGTCTCGCGCAACAGGCGGTGCAGCGATCCGAACACGAAGTCGTGGACCCGCCGCGCATCGCGGAACCGTATCTCGTG
Source organism: Candidatus Azotimanducaceae bacterium (assembly GCA_965248075.1). GTDB lineage: Bacteria > Pseudomonadota > Gammaproteobacteria > Pseudomonadales > Azotimanducaceae > VXNE01. The sequence goes on from CBDFIL010000003.1 coordinate 1,910,597, forward strand.
CTTGGTGGGATGCACGTTCACATCGACGTTCGTCGGGTCCAGGGCGAGGAACAGCGCGAAGACGGGATGCCGACCGTGGAACATCGTGTCCCGATACGCCTGGCGCACCGCATGCCCCACCAGCCTGTCCTGCACCGCGCGCCCGTTGACGAAGAAGAACTGTCCGCTCGTCTGCGCTCGGGAATAGGTGGGCAGCCCCACCCAGCCGTGGAGCTTCGCGTCCCCGGCTCCGAGTGCCTCCACGGGGATCGCCTGCGCCAGGAACTCCTCTCCCATCACCTTGGCCACGCGCGCCTCGAGATCCGGGGTACCGGGCAGGCGCTCGACAACGCGCGTCCCGTGCTTCAGTTCGAAGGCGACGCCGGCGTGTGCCAGCGCGATCCGGCGCACGACATCGCTGACGTGACCCGCCTCCGTGCGGTCGCTCTTCAGGAACTTGCGTCGCACCGGGGTGTTGTAGAACAGGTCCGAGACCTCCACCGTCGTACCGGGCGGGTGCGGCGCGGGTCCCTGTCTCTGCTCCTCGCCGCCGGCGACGACGAGGGTCGCGCCCCCTGCGCTTCCCGTGGACGACGTGATCGCCAGCCGTGCCACAGAGGCGATGCTGGCCAGCGCCTCGCCCCGAAAGCCCATGGTCCGTATGTGGTCGAGGTCCTCCGCGGCCGCGATCTTGCTGGTGGCGAAGCGACTGACCGCGAGCGGCAGGTCTTCCGCGGAGATACCTGACCCGTCGTCCTGTACGACGATCCGCTTGACGCCGCCCTGTTCGATCGCCACGCGCACCGAGCGCGCCCCCGCATCGAGGCTATTCTCCAGGAGTTCCTTGACGATCGACGCCGGCCGCTCCACCACTTCCCCGGCCGCAATCTGGTTCGCGACGAACGTGGACAGCCGGAGGATGCGGGGCATGGCTTCTAAAGACCCTGTGCGGCCGGGATCAGCAGGACCTGACCGATCATGAGGCGGTCCCCCCGGAGTCCGTTGACGCTGCGCAGCATCGCCATGGAGACACGATAGCGCGCGGCGATCTCGGACAACGTGTCGCCGCGCGCGATCACGTGCTGCAGGCCACGGTGTTCCAGGGCCGCGATGCGCGCGTCCGGCGGCGGGTTGCGCAGCAGGTAGCCCCGGATCCCATCGGCGATCGCCGTAGCGACCTTGTCCTGGTGGCTGCCGCTGGCGAGCAGACGAGCCTCCTCCGGATTGGACAGGAAGCCGGTCTCGACCAGGATCGAAGGCACGTCCGGAGACTTCAGCACCGCGAACCCGGCCTGTTCCACGCGGCGTTTGTGCATGCGGCTTACCGCGGTGAGCGACCCCATCACCGACTCGCCCGCCGCGAGGCTCGCACGCAGGGTTCCGTCCATGGAGAGGTCGAGCAGCACCGACCGCACCTGCGCATCCTTGTCGTCGAGCGTCACGGGACCCACGCCGCCGATGAGGTCCGACCGGTTCTCGTTGTCCGCGAGCCATCGCGCCGTCTCCGACGACGCGCCGCGCTCCGAGAGCGCATACACCGAAGCGCCGCGCACGCGCGGGCTCGTGAACGCATCCGCATGGATCGACACGAACATGTCGGCGCGATGCTGCCGCGCGATCGAGGTGCGCTTCCTGAGGCTGACGTAGTAGTCGCCTTCGCGGACCATGACCGCGTTGAACCCGTCCGCGCCGTTGATACGATCCCGCAGCCGCCGCGCGATCGACAGCACCACGTCCTTCTCATAGACGCCGCCCTTGCCGATCGCCCCGGGATCCTCGCCGCCGTGACCCGGGTCCACGGCCACGATCACATCCCGAAGTCCCTCCGGCTGCCTCGGCGCGGGGGCCGCTCCCTCGGGTTGCGGCATGAAGAGGTCCACCACCAGGCGATGTCCATACGGCGGCACCGGCTTGAGCGTGAAGTCCTTCGGCCGCACCTCGCGCGCGACATCGAGCACGACCCGGTACGTTCCGCGCGGCCGCCGCCCGCGGCGTACCCGCTCGATGACGTCGCCCTTGGCCGTTGGCGTCTGGAAGCCCCGCCTGAGGCGCGTGTCCCGCAGATCGACGACCACCCGGCGAGGGCGTTCGAGCAGAAAGACCTTGTACTCGACCGGGGCGCTCGTATCGAAGACGACCCGGGTGTGGTCCGGCGCCTGGTGCATGCGTATGCCTTCGAGCTCCGCGCCGTGCACTGCCCCCGCACAGCACGCCACCGCAAGCACGGCGGCGAAGGCGCGCGACCGCCAGGTCGCGCTACGCCGGACGACGATCGACCAGTTCAAGCAACCTGCCCTCGCCCGCAATCGTGAGCACCAGTTCCACATCCGGAACGGGTAGCCGCGCACGCGCCCGTTCTGGCCACTCCACCAGTTTCAGCGCCGCATCGGACAACAGTTCGTCGATACCGATGAAGGATAACTCCTCCGGATTTTCGATCCTGTAGAAGTCGAAATGATAAATGTGTCTGTCTCCAAACGCATAGGGTTCGAGCAGCGTGTACGTCGGGCTCTTCACCGCGCCCCGATGTCCGAGGCCGCGCAGGATGCCGCGTACCAGCGTCGTCTTCCCCGCGCCGAGCTCGCCACGCAGAAAGACGAGCTCCCGGTCGAGCCCGGCCGCGAACGCCGCGCCCCAGCGAAGCGTGTGGGCCTCGTCGCGCAACTCAAGCCGCACCGCCGTCTCCGAGCCAGAGGTGATCGAGGATGTCGCTTGCCACGAGCGGTCTCGGCGCAAGGCGATCTCGCGCCAGGTCCCCCGCGACGGCGTGCAGCGCAACGGCCGCCTCCGCCGCCTCCGCCAGCGCGAAGCCCTGCGCCAGCAAACCGGCCACGATGCCCGTCAGGATGTCGCCGCTGCCAGCGGTTGCGAGCCCCGGGTTCCCTGCCGTGCAGATGCCCCGTAGACGGCCCGTCTGCGCCACGAGCGAGCCCGCGCCTTTCAGTACCACCACGTTGCCGAACCGTTCGGACAGTGCGCACGCCGTCGCCGGTCGGTCCACGATGGGTGCCCCGCCCAGAAGCCGCGCTGCCTCTCCGGGATGCGGCGTCATGACGCTGGCCGCCGGCACCGCGAGGCCGGCATCGGCAACCAGATTCAGGGCGTCCGCGTCGAGGACCACGGGCTTGCCGGCAGCGAGTGCCCGCGCCAGCAGGCCATGCCCCCAGGGAGCGCGTCCGAGCCCCGGCCCGACGGCGATCACCGTGCACCCCCGCAGCAGGTCGTCGATGGCATCACCCTCCGATACGCCCCGGACCATGAGTTCCGGTCGACGCGCCAGCGCACCCGCACAGTGCTCCGGGCGGGTGAGCACGCTCACCAGCCCCGCGCCGGTGCGAAGTGCCGCCTCCCCGGCCAGCACGGCGGCCCCGCCCATGCCGTGATCGCCGCCGATGACGAGTACGTGACCGAAGCGGTTCTTGTGCGCCGAGCGCGGTCGCGGCGGGCGGGTGGGTACCGTGAGAACCGGCACGCCCGCGACGGCGTCGTACACGTCCTCCGGTACTCCGAGGCCGTCGCAAACCACCGTGCCCGCGTGGTCGACCCCATCTCCCGTGAAAAGGCCCAGCTTGGCGCCGATGAAGGTGACGGTGGTGTCGGCCACCACAGCAGAACCCAGCGCCTGACCGGTGTCCGCGGAAATGCCACTCGGCAGGTCCACCGCCACCACCGGCAGACCGCTGCCGTTGATGCTCGCGATCGCCGCGGCGTAATCCGGACGCACCGGTCCCACCGCGCCGGTACCGAGTAGCGCATCCACCACGACATCCCCGTCGATTCGCGCGGCGTGCCCGAGGGTGTCGGTCGAAACGCCGACAGAGAGCGCCCAGTCGCGCGCGAGCTCAGCGTCGCCGCGCAGCCGGCCGGCGTCGCCGAGTTGCAGGAGTCGGGTTTCCAGTCCGGCCTCGACGGCCAGGCCGGCGACGATATAACCGTCGCCGGAGTTGTTGCCGGAACCACAGACGATCGTGATGGAGGTGCTGTGCGGCCAGCGATGGCGGAGCTCGTCGAACACGGCCCTGCCGGCGCGCTTCATCAAGGCGATGCCGGGAATACCGCGATCCTCGATCGCGGTCCGGTCCAACTCCCGAACCTCGGCCGCCGTGTAGACTTTGTCCCGGCCGCGCATCCACGGATTATACCGCGCATGGAACAAACGCCCCCACGAGCCAAACCGAGCCAGGCGGTGGTTCCAGCCGGGGTCGGCGTGGCTGGATCGGATCGGCTGCGGGGCACTGCCATGGACCTCGACCGGCTCGCATGCGACATCGAGACCTGGGCGCGCGAACTCGGCTTCGCCGCGATCGGTATCACCGACACCGACCTGTCCGCATACGCCCCCGCCGTGCGTCGCTGGCTGTCCCGCAAGCTGCACGGTTCGATGGGCTACATGGCGCGCAACCTGGACAAGCGGCTGCATCCGGAGCGGCTGCACGAGGGCACCGTGCGCGTCATCTGCGCGCGCATGGACTACCTGCCGGACGCGCTGCCGGCCATTCCGGCACCCGGCGCCGAGACGGCCTACCTGTCGCGGTACGCGCTCGGGCGCGACTACCACAAGACCGTGCGCCGGAGGCTGGTCCGCCTCGCCAACCGCATCGATCGGCACGCCGGGGGGCGCTACCGCGCCTTCACGGACTCGGCGCCAGTACTCGAAAAGCCGTTGGCGGAAAAGGCCGGCCTGGGGTGGATCGGCAAGAACACGTTACTGCTCACGGAGGACGCCGGGTCGCTGTTCTTCCTCGGCGAGATCTACACGAGCCTGCCGCTGCCGGTCACCGAACCCAACGCGCGCGACCTGTGCGGCGCCTGCAAGGCCTGCATCAACGTCTGTCCGACCGGAGCCATCCTCGGCCCCGGACAGCTCGACGCGCGCCGCTGCATCTCCTATCTCACCATCGAGAGCAGCGACCCGATCCCGCTGCAACTGCGGCCGGCGATCGGCAACCGGGTGTTCGGCTGCGACGACTGCCAGATCGTCTGTCCGTGGAACCGCTATGCCCGCAAGACCGCGGAGGCGGACTTCGCCCCGCGCCACGGGCTGGACTCGGCCGGCATCGCGGACCTGCTCGCCTGGGACCAGGCGACCTTCCTGGCACGCACCGAGGGGATGGCACTGCGACGTATCAACTACCGCCAGTGGGTGCGGAACCTTGCCGTTGCCGCCGGCAACGCTGCCGCCGGCAACGCTGCTCCCTCCGCGGCGTTGATCGCCCGACTCGGGGAGCGTCGTGCCGACCCGGACGTGGACGCGATGGCCCGAGAGCACATCGACTGGGCGCTGGAACGCCTGCACGCGGCCGCCTGAAGCCCGGCTCCGCCGGTTCAGGAGCGAATAAAAAACCGCTCCCGGTAGAACCGCAGTTCCTCGATGGACTCACGGATGTCGAGTAGCGCCACGTGGGCGCTGGTCTTCTGCACCCCGGCAAGGAGTTGCGGGCGCCACAGGCGCGCCAGTTCCTTGACGCTCGACACGTCGATGTTCCGATAGTAGAGGTAGCCTTCGAGCGTCGGCATGTACTTCGCGAGGAAGCGGCGATCCTGCCAGATGGAGTTGCCGCACAGGGGCGACTCGCCCTCGCCCACGTACCCCTCGATGAACGCCAGCGTCTGCGCTTCCGCCTCCGCGAGCAGGACGCCCTCCCGGCGGATCCGCTCGAGCAGGCCGGAGGCCGTATGGTGCTCCACGTTCCAGTCGTCCATGGCGGCGAGCGCGGATTCGGGTTGCCGGATGGCGAGGGTCGGTCCTTCGGCGAGGATGTCGAGGTCGGCGTCGGTGACGATGGTCGCGATCTCGATGATGACGTGCCGGTCAAGGTCGAGCCCGGTCATCTCCAGGTCCATCCAGACGAGGTTCGTCGTCATGGGGAAACGCTCACTCATGCTGTCGCCGGTTCGGGCAATCGCACCCGACAGCATATATCATCGGCGCGCCACGACCGGACGCGCAGACAGGACGTGACGCAACCGACCACCATCTCCCCCGAGGCCCTTGCCCAACGACTCCGGACCGAGAATCTGCTCGTCGTGCAGGTGACCGCTCCGAACGTGTACGCGCAGGCGCACCTCCCCGGCGCCGTCCACGTCGCCCCGGCGGAACTCGTCCGCGGCGAACGCCCCGCGGTCGGCAAGCTGCCGCCGCGCGACGCCCTCGTCGTCCTCTTCCGACGCATCGGATTGACGCGGGACCGTACGGTCGTCGTTTGCGACGACGAGGGTGGCGGCTGGGCCGGACGGTTCGCCTGGACGCTCGACGCGATCGGGCATTCCGACTGGCTGTACCTCGACGGCGGGATGCACGCGTGGGCCGCGGCGCAGCTGCCGTTCTCCGACGCGCCCGTCGAGGTCGCGCCCTCAGACATCGACTGCGACATCGACAGCCGTCCCGTCGCGGAGCTCGACGACGTCCTCGGCGCCCTCGGCGACCCGGAGACCCTCGTCTGGGACTGTCGCAGTCCCGAGGAGTACGCCGGACTGAAGCCGACCGCGGCGCGCAACGGCCACATTCCCGGCGCCGTCAATCTCGACTGGCTGGAACTCATGGACCGCGGCCGCGCCCTGCGGCTGGTCGAGGATCTCGAAGAGCGACTGGCTGCGCGCGGCATCACCCGGGACCGCAACGTCATCACCCACTGCCAGACGCACCATCGCTCCGGACTGACCTACATGGCGGCCCGTCTGCTCGGCTTCCCTCGCATCCGCGCCTACCACGGTTCGTGGTCGGAGTGGGGCAACCACCCCGACACCCCGATCGAACGTTGAACGCCTTCGCGGCGCTCCAGTACGCCCTGCCCAAGCAGGTCATATCGCGTCTGGCCGGACGCGCCGCGCGGTCCGAATCCCGCCCCGTGGCGCAGGCGCTCATCCGGGCGTTCGCGCGTCACTACGCGGTCGAAATGGCAGAGGCGGCCAATCCGTCCTTGGCCGAATATCGCTCGTTCAACAGTTTCTTCACCCGCGCGCTCAGGGCGGACACGCGTCCCCTGCCGGACGATCCCGACACGGCCGTCAGTCCTGCCGACGGCTATCTCAGCCAGTTCGGCCGCATCGAGCGCGATCGCATCGTGCCGGCCAAGGGCCGGGACTTTTGCGTTGCCACCCTGCTGGCCGATGCCGCGCTGGCCGCCACCCTCGAGGGCGGCACGTTCTGCACCGTCTACCTGTCCCCACGCGACTATCACCGTGTCCATGCTCCCACCGCCGGCGACCTGCTGCGCACGATCGAGATACCGGGGCGCCTGTTCTCCGTGAATGATCGCACCGCGGCCGGCGTGCCGGGACTCTTCGCCCGCAACGAGCGGCTCGTCTGCGTCTTCGACACCTTCGTCCTCGTGCTCGTTGGCGCGCTCATCGTCGCGAGCATCGAAACCGTCTGGAACGGGCCGCGCTCCCCCTACCGCACGTTGCGGGCACGCGATGCCGCCGGCCACTTCGAGCGGGGTGTGGAGGTCGGACACTTCCTGCTCGGTTCGACGGTCATCGCGCTCTTCCCGGCAGACCGGTTCGCGCTACGGGACGACCTGACGACCGGGATGCCCGTACGGATGGGTCAACCGCTCACGACCGTGTGACCGCGCCACACGGTGGGGTCAGGCGCGGACCGCCGGGAACGGCAGGACGTCCTCGAGCCGCGCGGCACCCACCTTCAGCGCGACGAGGCGATCGAAGCCCACCGCAACGCCGGCGCAATCCGGCAGCCCGTGGGCGTGGGCCGCGACCAGCGCTTCGTCGATAGGGACCTCCGCCAGCCCGCGCTCGCGGCGCACCGCGTTGTCGAGCACCATGCGCCGCCGCAGTTCCGCGGCATCCTGCAACTCGTGGTAGCCGTTGGCGACCTCGAGGCCGTCGACGACCAGTTCGAAACGCGCCGCCACATCGCCCACCGCGCGCGCCAGCGCAGCCTGGCGCACCGGGTACTCGGTGACGAATACGCGCGCGGCCGCGAGCTTCGCGATCGCCTCGCTGATGCGCAGGTCGAGTTCGTCGTCGGGCGTCGTGTCCACGGCCACACCCACCAGGCTCGCGTAGGTCCGCGTCTCGTAGTCGGACGGTCCGAGCAGCGTGTCGACCAGTTCCGCGACTTCCCGCATCAGGTCAGCGTCGTCGAAACCCCGCCGGTACCACTCGATCATCGTGAACTCCGGGTTGTGCCAGCGTCCCGCCTCGCCGGCGCGGAACACCGGACCGATCTGGTAGATCGAGGGCGCGCCGGCGGCCAGCAATCGCTTCATCTGGTACTCGGGCGATGTCTGCAGATAGCGCCCGTCCACGGTCCGCACACTCTCGATGGCCGGGTCGGTGACGCCGCGCGCCCCGAGTACGGCCGTCTGCACCTCCATCACCCCGCGCTGCGCGAAGAAGGCGCGTATGGCGGCCAGCAGGTCGGCGCGGGCGGCGAGCGCCTCCAGGCTGCAGGATGGACGCCAGTCCGTCACCGTCTCAGTTCTTGCCGCGGCTGACGTATTCCCCGGTACGCGTATCGATGCGCAGGATGTCGCCCTGGTTGACGAACAGCGGCACCTTGATCGAGGCGCCCGTGGACAACGTGGCGGGCTTGGTGGCGCCCTGGGCGGTATCCCCCTTGAGCCCCGGGTCGGTTTCCGTCACCTTGAGTTCGACAAAGTTCGGCGGCGTGACGGAGATCGGGTCTCCGTTCCACAGCGTCACGCCATAAACCCCCTGCTCCGTCAGCCACGGCACGGTTTCGCCCACCGCGGCGGCGCCGGCGGGGAATTGTTCATAGGTCCCGTCGGTCTTCATGAAGTGCCAGAAGTCGCCGTCGGTGTAGAGGTACTCCATGGAGAACTCCATGACGTCGGCCGCCTCGATGGTCTCGCCACTCTTGAAGGTCCGCTCCCAGACGCGCCCCGTCTTCAGGTTGCGGAACCTGACCCGGTTGAAGGCTTGGCCCTTGCCTGGCTTGACGAACTCGTTCTCCAGGATCGCGCAGGGATCGCCTTCAAGCAGGACCTTGAGACCGGCTCGGAACTCGTTGGTTGCGTACGTCGCCACGATGCTCGCTCGGCGGGGCGTGGAAGCCCGGATGATACTCCAGCGTTCCCCTTAAAGCGGACGGCCGACCGCTTCAACCCGGCACGATTACTGCGTTTCCGCGATCTCGCGGTCGGAAAAACCGAGCAGGTAGAGCACGCTGTCGAGGCCGAAGTTCGAAATCGCGTGGCTCGCGGACTGCCGCACGGCCGGCTTCGCATGGAATGCGACGCCGAGGCCCGCGGTCGTCAGCATGGGCAGGTCGTTGGCGCCGTCTCCAATGGCGATCGCCTGCTGCAGCGAGATCTTCTCCCGCCGGCAGAGCTCCTCCAGGATACCCGCCTTGCGCCGCGCGTCGATGATCGCTCCGGTCACCGCGCCGGTCAGCCGGCCATTCGCGACGTCCAGGCTGTGCGCGAAGACATAGTCGATGCCGAGCATCTCCTGCAGACGCCGCCCGACGTAGTCGAAACCACCCGAGACGATGGCCGTGCGGTAACCGAAACGCTTGAGGGAATTGATGAGGCGATGCGTTCCGTCCGTGACCGGCACGGCATCCGCCACTTCGGCAAGCGTCCGCTCCGGCAATCCTTCGAGGAGGCGCACCCTGCGCCGCAGGCTTTCCTCGAAGTCGAGTTCACCACGCATCGCGGACTCCGTGATCGCCGCAACCTCCGGGCCGGCACCGTGGCACGCGGCGAGTTCGTCGATCACCTCGGCCTTGATGAGGGTGGAGTCCATGTCGAACGCCACCAGCCGGCGATTGCGGCGGTATACCGAGTCCTCCTGTACGCTGAAGTCGAAGGTCAACTCGCCGGCGGCGAGAAACAGCGCCTTTTTCAGCTCCCGCTGGTCGGATCGCGGCCCACGCACCGACATCTCGACGCTCGCGCGCGCCGGACTGGCCACACCGCCGAGCGGTACGCGCCCGGACAGCCGGCGCACCGAGTCGATGTTCGATCCGTACTGGCCGATGATGCGGGTGACCGTGGCGAGCTGCTGCGCGCTGATGCCGTTGGCGAGCAGCGTCACGATGTATCGCGACTTGCCCTGGTTCGCCACCCACTCGCCGTAGTCGCTCGCGTCCACCCGCTCAAAACGGACACTGACACCCATTCGGCGGGCCGTCTCCAGCAACTCGCCGCGAACCTCGGCCGGCCGTGCGCCGGCGGGGAACTGCACCAGCATTCCGAGGTTCAACTCCTCGTGAATGACCGCCTGCCCGATATCGAGCACACGCGCTTGATGTCGAGCGAGCGCGGATGTCAACATGGCCATCAGTCCGGGCTTGTCCCGCCCGGAAACGTTCACCAGTAGAATCTCGCTCGAGCCGGAATCCGCCACCCGTTGCCACGCCGCCCTTTCGTCTTGACGCTACCCCCTCTCGCACAGATCGTCAAACGCGCGCGTTCCGAACCGTTCGCGTCCCTCCTGGTCGGGCTCGCGAGTTTTCTGATCGGCGCCCTCATCGTGCTCGCCTTCATCGACCGGGTCGTTGCGGCCCAGGCCACGGCACGCATGGACCGCATGGGGACGGCCCTGGCCGAGATGACGGCATCGATCGGCCTGCCCGCCGTGCTGCAGCAGGATCGCATCGCGCTCGGCAATCTCGCGAGTCGGGTCACGGACTTCGACGAAGTAATCGGCTGCAGCCTGTACACGGTGGACGGCCGTACGCTCGCCTTCGACGGCGTGGAAGCGAACGATCCGGACAGCAAACACTACACCGCGCCGATCGCCGTCGAGGATACGCTCGCCGGGTACGCGCGCGTAGTCCTTGACCGGAGGCGGTTCCGGGCCGCGCCCGGCGACCTGTTCCTCGCCGCGTGGCCCCTCGTTCCCGGAGCCATGGCTGCCGCGGCCGCGCTCCTCCTGTTCCGTCTGCGCCGCAGGAAGCAGGCACCCGCGCTGGCGGGGATGACCGAAGTCGGAGCGGACATGAAGTTCGTGCTCGTGGCGAACCTGTTCAACCAGGGCAGCCTGCGCCCTCTGCGCGCCAAGACCGTTCTGGCGCATGCGATGGAACACGCGGTCGCCACGGCCCACGCGCATGGCGGACGCGCACAGCCGCTGCCGGGGGCCCGGATGCTGATCGCCTTCGACGACGATTCCGCGACCGACCGGCCCTTCGATGTGGTGTGCGCGGCCCTCGATTTCGGCGCGGCGCTCGCACCGTCGCTGCCGGAGGCCGACGGCCCCCCCGCTCCGAGCTTCCGCTTCGGCCTGCACCTGTGCGAGGCGTCGGCGGACGAAGCCAGCGTGCTGGAATCGGCCCAGGTGTCGGACGCGGTACTGCTGTCCGCCCTGGCGCCGGACGGCCGGCTCGCGATCAGCCAGGATGTCTACGAGCGGATCGAACGCGCGGACCGTCTCGACCTGGACACGCCTTCGGCCCTCTCCCAGGCGGCCCTGGCGGGAACGACCCTCGGGCGCTGCAGGATTGTGAAAGGCGTCGCGACGTACCTGGCGGAAACGCCAGACAGCCAGTAGCGAACGTCCTCAGCCGCTATCCGAACGGCCCTCCACCTCCAGCGCATCCACGCGCTGGAACCCCCGCGGCAGCTTGGCGCCACGCCGTCCCCGTTCGCCGACGTAGGCGCCGAGATCCCTGAACCGCATGCGCAAATGGCGCGCACCCGCTCGCACGATCAGATGGTCGGTCTCGGCCAGCGCCACGGCGCCCACCATTCTCTCCTCGCCGGCCCTGTAGAGTCGGGACGGGACGTCTATGAGCTTGTTGCCCTTGCCGCGCGACAGGGCCGGGACGTCCGACGCCGAAAAGACCAGCAGGCGCCCCTGGTCCGTCGCCGCAGCGATCCGGGTCTTGCCGGAAGCAGACGACGGCGCCAGGGCCTGCCCGCCCCGCGGCACGTTCAACACGGCCTTGCCGGCGCGCGTTTTCGTGACCAGGTCGCCGAGCCGCGCCAGAAAGCCGTAACCCGCATCGGATGCCAGCAGGAGCGTCGCGTCCGCATCCGCCATCACCGGCACAACAAAGCGCGCGCCCTCCGGCGGATTGAGACGCCCCGTCAGTGGCTCGCCCTGCCCGCGCGACGACGGCAGCTCGTGCGCCGCCACGGTATAGGCCCGGCCCGTCGAGTCGAAGAACAGCAGGATGTGGTTGGTCCGACCCTTCGCGGCAGCCCCGAACGCATCGCCCGTCCGATAGGAGAGCCCCACGGGATCCACCCCGTGGCCCTTCGCCGACCGGACCCAGCCCTTCTCGGACAGGATCACGGTCACGGGCTCGTTGACGATCAGGTCCTCGGCCGAGAACGCGCGGGCCTGTTCGGCATCGACGAGTTCGGAACGGCGGGCGTCGCCGAACTTCTTCGCGTCCTGCGTCAGTTCGCGCTTGATGAGCGTCCTCATGCGGGCAGCAGAGCCGAGCGTGCGGGTCAGATCGTCGCGCTCCGCGGAGAGGGCCGCACGCTCCTCCTGGAGTTTGCCCTCCTCGAGCCGGGCCAGTTGACGCAGGCGCAGATCCAGGATGGCGTTCGCCTGCTCCGCGGTGAGGTCGAAACGCTCCATGAGCCGCGCCCGCGGGTCGTCTTCCTCGCGGATGATACGGATGACGGCATCGAGGTTCAGATAGGCGACCAGGAGCCCGTCCAGCAGATGCAGCCGCCGGTCGATGCGTTCCAGCCGGAAGGTGAGCCGCCGACGCACCGTCTCGCGGCGGAACTTCAGCCACTCCGACAGCATCTCCACCAGGCCCAGGACCTTCGGCTTCTGGTCGAGGCCAATGACGTTGAAGTTGACGCGGTAGCTGCGCTCGAGATCCGTCGAGGCGAAGAGGTGACTCATCAGGCGCTCGACATCCACGCGGTTCGAGCGCGGTACGAGGACGAGGCGCGTCGGCGTTTCGTGGTCGGACTCGTCGCGCAGGTCCACCAGCATCGGCAGCTTGCGGGCCTGCATCTGCTCGGCGATCTGCCCGAGAATCTTCGCCGGCGAGACCTGGTACGGCAGCGCCGTGATCACGATCTCGCCGTTCTCCACCGTGTGGCGCGCACGCGCGCGAACCGATCCCCGCCCCGTTTCGTAGATCTCCGCGAGTTCCTCGCGGGGCGTTACGAGCAACGCCTCGGTCGGGAAGTCCGGACCCTGGATGTGGTCCATGAGGTCGCGCGTGGTGGCGCGGGGTTCGTCGAGCAGACGTATGCAGGCGCTCACGACCTCCACGAGATTGTGCGGCAGCACGTCCGTCGCCATGCCGACGGCGATGCCGGTGCCGCCGTTCAGCAGGACGAAGGGGACGCGGGCCGGCAGCAGCACCGGCTCCTCCAGGGTGCCGTCGAAGTTCGGTGCAAAGTCGACGGTACCCTGATCGACCTCGGCGAGCAGCAGTTCCGCGAAACGCGACAGGCGCGACTCCGTATAGCGCATCGCCGCGAACGACTTCGGATCGTCCGGTGCGCCCCAGTTGCCCTGTCCCTCTATGAGCGGATAGCGGAAGGAGAAGGGCTGCGCCATGAGGACCATGGCTTCGTAGCAGGCGCTGTCCCCGTGCGGGTGGAACTTGCCGAGCACATCGCCCACGGTGCGGGCGGACTTGGCGAACTTCGCGGCCGCCGACAGGCCGAGTTCCGACATGGCGTAGACGATGCGACGCTGTACCGGCTTCAGTCCGTCGCCGAGGTGCGGCAGGGCGCGGTCGTTGATGACGTACATCGAGTAGTCGAGGTACGCCTTTTCCGTGTACTGCCACAGCGGCAGGATCTCGGCATCGTTGCCGGGCGGCGCGGGGCCTTCCGCCGCGCTCACCCGATCACCGCCTGGTCGCCCTTGCTCTCGAGCCAATCGCGGCGGTCCGCCGCGCGCTTCTTCGCCAGCATCATGTCCATGACCTCCCGAGTCTTTTCCGCCGAGTCCATGGAAAGTCGGACGAGACGGCGCGTCTCCGGCGCCATCGTCGTCTCCCGGAGCTGTATCGGGTTCATTTCACCGAGACCCTTGAAGCGCTGTACCACCGGCTTGCCGCGTTTCTTCTCGGCGGCGATCCGGTCGAGCACGCCTTCCTTCTCCTCCTCGTCGAGGGCATAGAACACCTCCTTGCCCACGTCGATGCGATACAGCGGCGGCATCGCCACGTGGACATGCCCCTCCTCGACGAGCACCGGAAAGTGCCTGAGGAAGAGCGCGCACAGGAGCGTCGCGATGTGGGCGCCGTCCGAGTCCGCGTCGGCGAGGATGCAGACCTTGCCGTAGCGCAACCCCGACAGGTCCCGGGAACCCGGTTCCACGCCAATGGCGACCGAAATGTCGTGCACCTCGCGCGAACCGAGCACTTCGCCGACATCCACCTCCCAGGTGTTGAGGATCTTGCCCCGCAGCGGCAGGATCGCCTGGAACTCCCGGTCCCGCGCCTGCTTCGCCGAGCCCCCGGCGGAGTCTCCTTCGACCAGAAAGAGTTCCGAACGTCCGGCATCCTGTCCCGAGCAGTCGGTGAGCTTGCCCGGCAACGCCGGGCCGGATGCGATCTTCTTGCGCGCCACCTTCCGGCTCGCCTGCAACCGCTTCTGCGCATTGGCGATGGCGAGCTCGGCCAGTTTCGAACCCTCCTGCGGATGCTCGTTGAGCCACAGGCTGAACGCATCCTTGGCGACGCCGCCGATGAACGCGCTCGCCTGCCGCGACGACAGGCGTTCCTTGGTCTGGCCACTGAACTGCGGGTCCGCGAGCTTGGCCGAGAGCACGTAGGCGCAACGCTCCCACAGGTCTTCGGCCACCAGCTTCAAGCCCCTGGGGACGAGGTCGCGAAACTCGCAGAACTCCCGCAGCGCGTCGATCAGGCCACTGCGCAGGCCGTTGACGTGCGTACCGCCGAGGGGCGTGGGGATCAGGTTGACGTAGCTCTCGGCGACGAACTCCCCGCCCTCGGGCGACCACTGCAACGCCCACGCCACCGTCTCGCGGTTGCCTTCGGCCTGGTGCACGAACGGGGTCGCCGGGATCGAGTCGGGTGCGTCGAGGGCATCCTGCAGGTATTCGGTCAGGCCGTCCTCGTAGTACCAATCCCACGTCTGCGGCTCGCCGCCTTCCTGCTCGACCGCGAGACCGACCCGCAGCCCCGGGCACAGCACAGCCTTGGCGCGCAGTACGTGGCGCAGTTTCGACAGGCTGATCTTCGGCGAATCGAAATACTCGGCATCGGGCAGGAAGGTGACGCTGGTACCGGTATTCCGCTTGCCGACGACGCCCACGGTTTCGAGCCGCGTCTTGCAGTAGCCGTGCTCGAAGCGTTGTCGATAGACCCCGCCGTCGCGCTTGACCTCCACCTCCAGCCACGTCGAGAGCGCATTGACCACGGAGACTCCGACACCGTGCAACCCGCCCGCGAAGCTGTAGTGCTCGTCGTCGAACTTGCCGCCCGAGTGCAGCTTCGTGAGGATCAGTTCGACGCCCGAGACCTGGTGTTCCGGGTGGATGTCCACCGGCATGCCGCGGCCGTCGTCGATGACCTCCACCGCACCGTCGGCGCGCAGCGTGACCGCGACCTCCTGTGCGTACCCGGCGAGCGCCTCGTCGACCGCGTTGTCCACCACTTCCTGCACGAGGTGGTTGGGACGCGTGGTATCGGTGTACATGCCCGGCCGCCGGCGTACGGGATCCAGTCCGGACAAGACCTGAATGGACTCCGCGGAATAGGCCTTCGAGATGGGCTCAGCGATGGTTGGAATCCCTGTCTTGGGCCGCGGCGCCGGCCGGCAGCCGCTCGACCCGGGTTTCGATGGTGCCGTCGTCGTGCAGCGTGAGCCAGCGGCAGCCCGGCGCAGCCTCGTCGAGCGTGAAACGTTCCGACCGCGGCGCGAACTGGAAACAGGTGGAGGGCGTCGCGAGGATCGCGAGGTCGCCCACCCGTGCCTCGACTTCCTGATGCACGTGACCGCCGAGGTAGCCGCGCACCCGTTCGTGCCCACCGAGCAGCGCGAGCAGCGCTTCCGTGTCGGCGATACGGTGCTTGTCCAGCCACGGGGCGCCCACGTTCACCGGGCAGTGGTGTCCCACGACGAGGGCGTGGCGCGCCCCGGGGCCCGGCGTCGCCAGCAAGTCGGCGAGACGGCGCAGTCCGGCGGCGCCGACCCGGCCTTCGACGCGTTCGTCGATATGCGTATCCACGCCGACCAGGTGCCAGCCGCCGAGGCTCAACGGGTCTGTCGGCAACATCCGTTCGAACGGCTCACCGAGGTCGTGATTGCCCGGGACACAGAGGCACGGCCCGTCGAAGCGCGCTCGCACGGTCTGCAGAAAGCGTCGGTAGGTGGCGGCTTCGCCCACCTGGGCGAGGTCTCCCGAGGCGATCAGGACATCCGGCGTCGCTTGCCCGAAGGCATGGTCGAGCACCGCTTCGAGCGTGTTCTGGGTGCATACGCCGAGGAGCGACTCCTCCGCCTTCGGAAACAGGTGGGTGTCGGTGACCTGCAGTGCTGTCAGGGTCATTCAGCGCCCGGCGGGGTCTCCCGGTGGGCCCGACGCGGCCGGGCGCACCCCTCTATTCAAGTCATGCAAGTCATTCAAGTCGGGCAAGTGCGGCAAGATCAGGCAAGAATCGGTTGCTCGCTCGACACCCCATGGTCCAGGCACACGCCCAGGAACTCGCCGAGAAAGCGGTTGACCTGCGCCTTCTCGTCCGGGTGTCGCATGCGCGCGTTGGGATATTCGTACACGGCGTGAAAGCCACGCTCGTTCTGGTACTCGATGACTTCCGCGGCTTTCGCGTCGTGGTAGATGCGGATCACGATGTGGGTTTCGGCGAAGCCGGGCACACTCCGTTCGGGCGCCGGGTGCGCCTCCTGCACGATCCTGACGACGGTGGTGTAGCGGCAACGCTGCGCGACCTCGAACCGTACGCGCGGTTCGCTCTCCCCAAGACGCAGGCTGAAGGTGCGGCGATCCTGGTCGGAGAGATCCGGCAGCAGTCTCATCAACCGCGCATAGTTCGCCTCGCACTCCGCGATGTGCGCGCTGAGATCGATGACATATCGCCGCTCTTTCCTCACCGAATTCTTCGCCGATTCTCTCTTGCCGGAACACCGTAGCGAGCCAGCCATCCAAAACGAACCCTGGGGGGATTTAACCAGAGCGGCGCGACGAATAAAACGGCTTGCGTCGTACAAAAGGCCATGGAATGGCTCACCACCCGGCAGGCGTTCTGCCGACACCGCGTTGCATTCAGACGACACTGGCAGAGAAAGTACTTTGATAGACTGCCGATTCGCGCAGGTTCTCCCCCCAGGAAGGTGATCGTGGACATGAAAAACTGGCTGATTCGCCGATCGAACGCGGTGCCGGGCAGGCCTCACCGTTCCATCCCGGTCACGGGCGCGGGCGATACGCGGCAGGCCTTGCGCGGGAGCGTTCGGGGCGCCGCGCTCGCGGCAGTCCTGCTGTTCGGCGGCCATGCAGCGTTCGCGGACAGCATCCAGGATCTCTACGAGGCGGCCAAGGCCAACGACCCCGTCCTGGGCGGCGCGTACGCGAGCTACCGCTCACGCAAGTTGCAGTTGCCGCTCGCGCGCTCCCAGCTCCTGCCTACCCTGGAGTTGAACGGGTCCAAGGGTGAGAGCCGCCAGGAGCACAGCCTCGCTCAGGGCTTCGGCGCGGGAAGCGTGGCAGACAACTCGGGCAACCAGCGCTGGTCCGTCGACCTCAGCCAGACCGTCTTCGACGCCAACGTCTGGTACAACTACCGAAGCGCCCAGGCACAGTCGATTCAGGCCGACCACGACCTGGCGAGCGCTGAGCAGGAGCTCATCGTCCGGGTGTCGTCCGCGTACCTGAACGTGCTGCGGGCGCAGGCACTGCTCGAGGCCGCCCAGGCCGAGGAGCAAGCCGTGGCCCGTCAGCTCGAGCAGGTACAGCAGCGTTTCGATGTCGGTCTCGTGGCGATCACCGACGTGCTCGAGTCCATCGCCGCCCACGACGCCGCCGTGGTCCGACGCATCCAGGCACAGGGCGACCACGACGTCTTTTTCGAGACACTGACGACCCTCACCGGCATCGGCCACTCCGCCGTCGACCGACTGGACAGCTCGCTGCCCATCGTCGATCCCGAGCCCATGGACGACTCCCCGTGGGTCGACGCGGCGCTCGCATCCAACCCGATGGTGCAATCCGCCCGACAGGGCCTCAAGGCGGCGCAACGCAGTCGCCGCGCCACACTGGGCCGGCTGCTTCCGAGGGTCGACCTCTCCGTCTCGCACGGGTCGTCCCAGGTCGATCCGGGCGGGCTTGCCTTCGCCCGGGAGAGCGAAGGGCAGACCTATGCGCTGCGGTTCAACATGCCCCTCTACCACCCGGCCATCATCCCCGGCATCAAGGACCTCGGCTACCAGGTCGAACAGGCACGCCAGGCGGTCATGGAACGTGAGCTGACGGTCACCCGCGATACGCGCAACCTGTTCCGGGCCGTCGCCACGGACGTCGTCCGGGTGAAGGCGAGGATTCGCGCCATCAAGTCCTCCGAGTCCGCTCTCGACGCGACCCAGACCGGCTACGAGGTCGGCACCCGCAACATTGTCGACGTGCTGCAGGCACAGCAGCGACTGTTCGCTTCGCAGTTCGACTACGCCGACTCGCGCTACAACTACGTACTCGACCTGCTGCGGCTCAAGCAAAGCTCCGGCATGCTGGCGGAGACCGATATCGCGCAGCTGTCGGCCTTCACCGACTCGGTGAATCCGGTGCTTCGGTTGGACAGCCTGCCGGGGCGGGAAGCAGCGTCGCAGTAACGGTCCGCGCCGCCGGCCGGCGATACGGGCTCGCGGCCCGAACGGAGCACACTCCCGGCAAGTGCCGAGTACCTGCAGCCGTGTTGTTGAGCGGTTACCGGGTGTCAGGGGAATAGCGGTTCACCCCTCGCCAGAGCGGATAAGGGCACCACCTCCACCCGGTCCTCCAGCGGAAAACGTTCCCTGCCCGGATAGACGATGGCGATGCGGGTCAGCCGCAGATCCGCGAACGCGTTACGCATCGACAGCGTGACACGAGGAGCATCCGCGCGTTTGCACTCAACGCCGTAGAGGCGGTCGCCCCGCCGCAGGATCAGGTCTATCTCCGCGCCCTGGTGGGTAGCCCAGAAGAACGCCTCGTCGTGGGACTCCATGGTCAGCACCTGCTCGATGACGAACCCTTCCCAGGAGGCACCGACCCTCGGATGGGTGAGCAGCTCCTTTTCCGTCCCGATGCCCAGCAACTGGTGCAGCAACCCCGAGTCCCGGACGTAGATCTTCGGCGCCTTCACCTGGCGCTTCTTCAGGTTGGCGAACCACGGCTGCAACTGCCGCACCATGAGCGCGTCCGTGAGCGCATCCAGGTAGTTCCTGACCGCCGCCGGACGCGTGCCCAATGCCCGGGCCGGCTCCACAGCGTTCCACGTCTGCCCATGATAGTGGGCCAACATCGCCCAGAAACGTCCCAGGGCGGCCGCCGGCGTGCGCACGCCCCACTGCGGCAGGTCCCGCTCGAGAAGCGTCCGCACGAAGTCCCTGCGCCATGCCATGCTGTCTTCCTCGGGTTCCGGGAGATACGACCTCGGCAGTCCACCGCGGCGCCACAGTCGCGCCTCCGCATCCGTCGTGCCGTGCGCCGTCTCCCGCAGGGTGAACCCACCCAGGAGCACACGCTCCGTCCGTCCGGCAAGGCTCTCCGAGGTTTGACGCAGGAGTTTGCCCGACGCGCTGCCGAGGATCAGGAAGTGTGATGGCGACGGCGTCCGGTCCACCAGAACCCGCAGTGTCGGGAACAGGTCGGGACGAAGCTGTACCTCATCGATCACGATCAGGCCGCGCAAGGAAGCCAGGGCGGTCATGGGCTCGTCCAGCCGCGCCAGGCTCGCCGGAGATTCGAGATCGAAGTAGTTGACCGACTCGGGACTCAGGAACTGCCGCGCCAATGTCGTCTTGCCGCATTGCCTGGGGCCCGCCAGCACGACCACCCGAGCGCGACGCAACGCCGTCTCGATCGCGCGAAAGGCATGACGTTCCAGCATGGCCTGGCAATTTACCATGAAAAAAGTCTCACGAGAGGACGATTTTCATGGTGTTTGGAGGCTCGTGGGCATCTTGACGACGCCGCCCTTACCGCAGTCGACTTGCACAACGCGATCGATACGGGACAATCCCGGGCACACGAGCCGCAGGACCCACGATGCCTTACCTGACGACGACAGAACGCGACCGCTTCCTCGATACACGGGGCGTCTTGATGCGAATCGCCTGCGTACGCCCGGACGGCAGTCCGCTCGTGACCCCGATCTGGTTCATTTTCCGGGAGGAGTCCATCTGGTTCACGCCGAGAGCGCAGTCCGAGTGGTTCGCCTGCCTGCGGGCAGACCCACGCGTGGCGCTGTGCATCGACGAGGAGTCGCAGCCGTATCGCAAGGTGGTCGTCGACGGGTCCGCGGAACTGGTCCACGACCTGGGCGAAGACGACCTGTGGCGCCATCTCTATCGGCAGATCGCTCGTCGTTACGTCCCCGACGACGCTGCGGAGGACTACATCCGGAACACCATCGACCAGCCCCGCGGCCTGTATCGGGTCCGACTGGCCGATGCCAACGTGCGCACCTGGCGCATGCCCGTCAGCGGCGAAGCCCCGGAAGGGATCTGGCACGACCGGTATTACGGGGAGGGGACGAAGTTCAAGCGACCCTGACCGCCCGCCGCCGCGCCGTAGGGGACGGGCTTGTCCCGTCCCGTCCCGAATTCACGCACGATTCCACCACGGGCGACGACAACCGTCGCCCCACAACCGTTCAACCGGACGGAGTCCGCCCCGCCGGCGGACTGACGATCGCCTCCATCCGAGCCACCAACCGACCGCTCGCTCCGCGGTTCGCCGCGACCA
The DNA here is from genome assembly GCA_965248075.1 of Candidatus Azotimanducaceae bacterium. Taxonomy (GTDB): domain Bacteria; phylum Pseudomonadota; class Gammaproteobacteria; order Pseudomonadales; family Azotimanducaceae; genus VXNE01. The sequence goes on from CBDFIL010000003.1 coordinate 1,931,417, forward strand.
CCGCACGCGCTTCGCGGCCCTCCCTCCGGCGTCGTTCCTCGTCGGCGAGCAGGTCGCCCGCCAAACCGGCGAGGTCGCCCGCACCAACCAGGTGCAGGCAGCCCGCATCGGCGAACCGACACGCTATCTCCGTCCAGTTGAAGCGATGCGGACCCATCAGCATCGGCATCCCGTGCATCGCCGCCTCGATGGGATTGTGGCCGCCGATGGGGACGAGACTGCCGCCGAGCAACGCGACGTCGGCGACGCCGTAGAGATATAGCAACCGCCCCATGACGTCGGCTACCAGCACGTCGACAGCATGCGACGCCGCACCGCCGGGACTCTCGGAGAGTCGGACCGTGCGGAGGCCCCGCCGCACGGACAGGTCCACGACGCGGTCCGTCCGGTCGGTGTGCCGGGGCGCGAGTATCAGCAGCAGGCCGGGAAAGCGGTCCGTCAGCACCCGGTGCGTGTCGAGCACGATCTCGTCCTCCCCCGGATGCGTGCTGCCCGCGATCCAGACGAGCCGGCCGCGCGCCCACGTCTCGCGCAACCTGGCGACTTCCTCGTCCAGATCGTCGGGCGCCGCGAGGTCGAACTTGATGCTGCCGGTAACCGCCAGACGTTCCGAGGCCGCTCCCAGGGCCTCGAATCGGCGCGCCGTGTCCTCGTACTGGCAGATGACCTGGTCGATGTCCGCCAGCATCTGCCGGGTCAGCCGCCCGATCCGCCGGTAGCCACGGGCGGAGCGTTCCGAGAGCCGCGCATTGATGAGGGAGACCGGGGCGCCCGCAACCCACGTCGCATGGATGAGGTTGGGCCAGAGCTCGGTCTCCATCAGGAACAGGGCCCGGGGCGCCACGCGGCGCACAAAACGCCGCACGGCCCAGGGGAAGTCGTAGGGCGCATAGCAGTGGTCGACGACGTCTCCCAACCGCTCGATCACCTGCACGCTGCCGGCCGGCGTCATCGTCGTGACCAGGAAGCGGTACTCGGGGAACCGCGCCTTGAGTGCCCGGATCACCGGCGCCGCACCGATGGTCTCGCCCGCCGAGACGGTGTGAAACCAGATCACGTCGCGCCCGACCGCGTCGGGTACGCGCCCGAAGCGTTCGCCGCGCCGCGCCGCGTACGCCGGCTCCCGGCGCGCCCGCACGAACAGGCGCAGCCACACGAACGGCGCCGCCAGGCAGAGGAACGCGTTATAGACGAAGCGCAGAACCATCCGGCGCTTATACTTTCTGGCCCACCAAGGCTCAACGGGCGCGGTCATCCGCAGATGCGTACGATCAGGGTCGATGTCGCGATAGCGGGCGGCGGCATCGCCGGCCTCTGGGTCGCCAATCTCCTCCTGGGCCGCGGTCTCGACGTGGCGCTGTGCGAGCCCGGCACACTCGGCGGCACCCAGACGCTGGCGTCCCAGGGGTTGATCCATGGCGGTATCAAGTACGCGCTCGGCGGTCGCACCGACCCGGCGTTCGATGCGCTGCAGGACATGCCGGTACGCTGGAGACGTTGCCTCGAAGGCACCGGGGAGATCGATCTGCGCCCGGTGCCGACGGTCTCGGACGCCTGCTACCTCTGGTCCCGCGAAGCCTTCGGCGCCCGCCTGGCCGGCTTCCTCGCCAGCAAGCTGCTGCGCGGACGCGTGACACGGCTCGGACTCACCGACTACCCCCGGGCGTTCGCCGGGCAGGCGGGCAGCCTCTATCGGCTGGACGACTTTGCCATCGACGTCGGCGCGCTTTGCCGACACCTGTCGGAGTGTCTCGGGCAACGGGCGCTCGCGTCCCGCGTGCCACCGGACGGCGTCATCTCGCGCGGCGGCCGCATCGCCGCGTTCCGGACCGCCGAGGCCACCGTTGAAGCGGAACGCTTCGTCTTCGCCGCCGGCGCCGGGAACGCCGCACTGGCCAGCGCCGCGGGCTTCGACGTGGCCATGCAGACGCGGCCGCTCAAACAGGTACTCGTGCACAGCACGAATCCGGAAGCCCTCTTCGTGCACTGCATCGCTGCCTTCGCCCCGCAACCCGCGCTGACGGTGACGACGCATCCCGGACATCACTATCTCGGCGGCGCGCTGGCCTCGGCGGGCGTCGACCGCTGCGACGCGGACCAGATTGCCGCGGCGCGCCGCGCACTGGACGCATCCCTGCCCTGGATCGATTGGGGCGCACGCCGATTCGAGACCCTGTCCATCGATCGCGCGGAGCCGGCGCAACGCGACGGGCGTCGGCCCGACCACGCATTCGTCGCGGCTCACGAGAACGCCCTCGTGGTCTGGCCGGTCAAGCTGGCCCTCGCCCCGGACCTCGGCGACCGCGTCCTGGCAGCTCTCGCGGCATGACCGTGCCGCAGCGTTCCCTCGGCGCCACGGGCATCCGCGTGTCCGCCATCGGTCTCGGCACCGTCAAGCTCGGCCGCAACGCCGGCCTCTCTGTCGCGCCGTTCGAACTGCCGACCCTGCGCCAGGCCAGGCACCTCCTCGAACGGGCCGGTGCACTCGGCATCAACCTGCTCGACACGGCGCCCGCCTACGGCGAGAGCGAGCCCCGCCTCGGCACGCTGCTGCACGGGGTCCGCGAGCGCTGGATCCTGTGTACCAAGGCCGGGGAAACGTTCGATGGGCAACGCTCACGGCACGACTTCACCCCGGCAGCCATCCAGGCGAGCGTCGAACAGTCGCTGCGTCGCCTGCGCACGGACTACCTGGACATCGTGCTCATCCACTCCGACGGACGCGACATCGAGATAATCTCCAAATCCGGCGCACTCGATGCCCTGGACGCGCTGAAGCGCGCCGGGAAGATCCGCGCGACGGGGTTTTCGCACAAGACGGCGGCCGGAGGGCGGCTCGCGCTCGCCTCCTGTGACGTGCTGATGTCGGCCGTCAGTCGCGCCGACCCGAGCCAACTCGGCGTCGTCCGGGAGGCCGGCGAGCGCGGCCGTGGCGTGCTCGTCAAGAAAGCCCTCGACAGCGGCACCGCGCGCCCGGACAGCCTGCGTTACGTGGTGACGCGGCCCGGGGTGACGAGCGTGGTGGTGGGAACCCTCGATCCCGCGCACCTCGAGGCGGACATCGTGGCCGCCGGGTTCGAACCCGAGCGCGGGGCGAAAGCCTCGGGGAGTGCAGGAATCGCATGACGTATCGAGACGGCCCGGACGCGCCCCGGATCGCAGGGGACCGCACGCAGAGCGGCGCCGCAGAACTCGACAGGTTGACGGTCTACCGGGACACCGGGGTGGGCTGGGACGCGCGGACGCCACCCAACGAGAGTGTCGACGCCGATGGGCAGCCGTCCCGGGATCCCCAGGGATTCGGCGTGCCCGACCCGCGGGCGCCGTCCCGCCGGGCGCCCGACGACCCGGACGTGCAGAGGCTCCGGGCGTATCTGAGGCAACACAACGGCATACGCGGCCTCGAGATCTGCGCTCCCGAAGAAGCGGAGCGGGCGGCGAGGATTTTCCGGCGAGACGGCTTCGTGGTGGTGCGCGACCTGCTGGACCGGGACCGCCTGGACCGTTTCCGCGGCGCCTGCGCCCGCACCCTGCGAACGATCCTGGAACTCCCCGGCCAGGACGGCCGCAAGTACCTGACCGAGACGCAGCGTCTGCCCCACCGATACAGCTACGGCACGTGTTCCGCGTCGCGCCAGATGATGCACGACCCGACCTGGGCCGGCATGATCGACCTGCCGACCACGGCGCCCATCCTCAGCGAGATCTTCGGGTCGCCCGACTACCTGGTCTGGGGCGGCGGGGGCGACCTCTGCCTGCCCGGGGCCATCGAGTATCAGCACCTGCACCGGGACTTCCAGGAGAGCCATGCGCTCTCCAAAGCGCGCCTCGCACAAGCCCGGGCACTCGGCATGGAGGTGTCGTCCGAGCCGGACTTCGCCAGCCAGCGACTGATCGTCGAGCGCACGCCGACGTTCGTGACGATCAACTTCCTGATGAGCGACCTGACCTGGGAGAACGGACCGATCCGCCACATCCCCGGAACGCATACGACGCAACAGTCTCCCCCGTCGCCCGAGGAGGAGCCGGACTGGATGCGACTCTCGACACTGGTCGGCGCACCCGCCGGGGCCGGTGTCTTCCGCGACAACCGCGCGTGGCACGGCGCGACGCCGAACCTGAGCCGACAAGTGCGCGCCCTGCCCAACATCGAATACGTGGCGCCGTGGTTCCCGACGGAGGGGCTGCAGCGGACGATGCCCGAGGCGGTCTGGCAGGCGCTCTCCCCTCGAGCACGACGCCTGACCCGTTTCATCAAGGCAGACCCCGGGGTCTGGCCGCCGGGCGCCGGTATCCTGCATCCGCTCGCGAACGAGCGCAGGAAGGCCGGCCGGCGGACGCAGGGGTAGCCGCCGGCGCGACGCTCCCCGATCAGCCCGACTTGATGCGATCGACGATGGACGATGTCGAGCAGTCCTCGAGCAGGCCGAGGACGCGCACATCGCCACCCCAGCCCTTCACGAGGTCCGCTCCGACGACGGCGCCCTGGGCGTAGTCACCGCCCTTGACCAGCACCTCCGGGCGAAGCGTTTCGAGCAGCGCCTCCGGCGTGTCCTCGGAGAACGGCGTTACCCAGTCCACGGACGACAATCCCTCCAGCACGCGCATGCGCCGCTCGAGCGCGTTCACGGGTCGCCCCGGCCCCTTGAGTCGCGCCGCGGACGCGTCATCGTTGACCGCCACCACCAGGCGGTCCCCGAGTTCGCGCGCCTCCTCCAGGTAGCCCACATGGCCCGCATGCAGGATGTCGAAACAGCCGTTGGTGAATACGATCCGCTCACCCCGGCTGCGCGCGAGCGCCACCGCCGCCGCGAGTTGCTCGCGCGTCAACACGCCCTCGTCCGGCCGCACGGTCGCGGCCACGGCCTGGTTGATCTCCGGAACGGTGACCGCTGACGTGCCCATCCGCGCGCAGACGAGCCCCGCTGCCACGTTCGCCATGCGCGCACTGGCGACGGCGTCCCAGCCGAGACCCAGGCCAACCCCCAGGGCGGCGGCCACGGTATCTCCCGCCCCCGTGCGGTCGAATACCTCGACATCGCTCGCCGGCAGGTGGCGTACCAGCCCGTCCCGTCCGATCACGGTCGAACCCGCTCCGCCCCGGGTCACCACCAGGGTCCCGATGCCGATGCGCGCCAGCAGTTCCGCCCCCTGTCTGGCGAAGTCCGCCTCGTTCGTCCAGGCACCGACGGCACGCTCGAACTCGTCGGCGTTCGGCTTGATGACGTTCGCTCCGCGGTAGTGCGCAAAGTCCTTGTGCTTGGGATCCACCACGACCGTCAGCCCGCCCGCGCGGGCCAGACGGACGATCTCTTCAGGCACCTCCACGACGCCCTTGTCGTAGTCCTCGATGATCAGCACCTCGGCGGACGCGACATGGGCCTGCAGCCTGACGGCGATCTGGCCGCCCACGGAGTCCGGCAGGTGGCGGTCGAAGTCCGCGCGGATGAGTTGCTGGCGCTGGCTCACCACGCGCAGCTTGCGGGTCGTCTCCCAGCCCCGCATTTCCACCAGGTCGCACAGTACGCCGGCCGCTTCCAGCGTTGCCCGCATCCGGGCGGCCGCGGTGTCGGTTCCCACGGCACCGACGAGCGTACAGGGCGCGCCCATGGCCACGACGTTCAGGGCGACATTGGCCGCGCCGCCGGGGCGATCCTCCGTCGCGACGACATCCACGACCGGCACCGGCGCTTCCTGGGAGATGCGCGCCGCCTCCCCGAACCAGTATCGGTCCACCATGACGTCCCCCACGACAACGATCCGCGACGGCGACACCGGGGGCAGCATACGGGCCATGCTTCGATGGTAGCGGAATTGCCTGGGGGCTGCCGTGGCGCGAGCACCTCTCCCGCGTTACGTTCCAGGGTTGCCGCAGCCCCGACGCGCGGGCACAGTGCGCCAAGCATGGCGTCCACGACGGCACATCTCGCGGCTCCCCGGAACTGGCCCACCTGGGCCGGTGTCGGCGTTGCCTGGCTTGCCTGTCGGCTGCCATTGCGCTGGCAGATCGCGCTCGGCAAGGCGCTCGGATACCTCGGCTGGCGCGTGGGCGGGCGCCGGCGTCGCATCACCGAGACCAACGTCGAGCTCTGCTTTCCCGAACTGTCCGACGCGGAGCGCGCAGACCTCGTGCGCCGCATCTTTCGTTCCGCGGGGATCGGCCTCATGGAGACGGTCCATGCGTGGCTGCGCCCGCTCGACCGCCTCGCCGACCGCCTGGAGTGCCACGGACTGGACGCGCTGCGCGCCGCCGAGGCCGAGGGCCGCGGGGTACTCCTGGCGGGCGTCCACTTTCTGACGCTCGACTTCACCGGCGCCCTCCTCACTACGCGCGTCGACTTCGACGTGGTCTATCGCAGCCACCGCAACGCCGTGATCGAGTGGCTGATGGTGCGCGGACGCCGACGCGTGTATGGCGCCGTCATCGAGCGGACCGACCTGCGCCGGGCCACGCGGCGGCTGCGGGCCGGCAAGACGGTGTGGTATGCGGCGGACCAGGACTACGGGCGACGGCACTCGGTGTTCGCGCCGTTTTTCGGGCAGCCCGCCGCCACCTTGATCGCCACCTCACGCCTCGCCCGAATGAACCGGTCGCCGGTGGTCTTGTACACCCACTTCCGCGACGAAGCGCGGCAGACCTGGTCCGTGCACTTCCAGCGTCTGGAGAACTTTCCGACCGACGACGACGTGGCTGACGCGACCCGCCTCAACGAGGTCATCGAGGCGGAGACTCGACGTCATCCCGATCAATACCTCTGGCTGCACCGGCGCTTCAAGACACGGCCGGACGGGCAGGAGTCACCATACGGAAGCCGCGGGCGGCAACGGAAACGGCGGCATCGACGGAACGGTTGAGCGGCGTTGGTCCCCGCACGGGCAGGACGTCATCTTGCGGGCGCGCGATCGACAACCAATTCACCCGCCCAGAGCTCATCCAGGAAGACCGACCACGGCAGGATGCGGATGCCGTCGACCTCCCGCGGCATCGCCTCCATCGATACCACGACGTAGCGCTCGAACAGTCCCTCTTCCCGCAGGGCCCGGATGCCGCGGAGGTCTCGTGCACCGACGGTCCGCTTGGCCTTCACTTCCGCGGCCAGTCCGCCCACCACGAAGTCGACCTCGAACTGCGACCTGGACCGCCAGTAGCGCGGAGTGTCGAGCAGGTGGTAATCGCAGTAGGCCTTGAGCTCCTGGAAGATGAAACTCTCGAAGGCGCTGCCGTACTCCGAGGTGCCCGGCGCCAGTCCCCTGCGGCCCTGCAGGCACCGTGCCACGCCGATGTCGAACAGGTAGTACTTCGCGGTCGATATGGCCTTGCGCTTCGACGTCTCCGTGAATGCCGGCACCTGATGCGCTATCAGCGTGTCCTTGAGGATCCCGTAGTACTCCCGAACCGTGGACACCGGCACCTGGGCATCGCTGGCCATGCTGGTGAAGTTGATCATGTCGCCATGTGCCAGCGCCGCCACTTCCAGGAAGCGGCTGAACGCCCCGACATTGCGGACGACCGCCTCCGCCGCGATTTCCTCCCGGAGATAGTCTCCGGTGTACGCCGCCAGGTCCTCGGCGGGCGCGTCAGAAAAATAGATCGACGGTACCAGCCCGGTGTCGAGCGCGCGGTGGAGATCGAATCGGTCCCCGAGCTCCTGGCGTACAAAAGGGTGCAGGGTACGCGAACGCGCCCGCCCGCCAAGCAGATTCACGCCCTTCCGGCGAAGGCTGCGTGCACTCGAACCCGTGAGGAGACAACGTACGCCACGCTCCTCGATCATGAGATGCACCTCGTTGAGGAGCTCCGGCATCAACTGGATTTCATCGATGACGACGACCTCCGTCTCCGCGGTCAGAGCCTGGCGGATCAAGGCGGGATTACGGGACAGGCGGAGATAGAGGTCCGGGTCGAGCAGGTTGTACACCGGCATGCCGTCGAGTTGTTGTCTTACCAGGGTCGACTTGCCGGTCTGCCGCGGGCCGAACAGGAAACACGACCGCCGAGCGACGATGTCTCGCAACCTCAGGTAACGAGGGATCGTCTCCGATTCGCGCATGCTGCGTATCCACAGGTATATCGTTAATCATCATGATAATCAACGGCAAAGTTGTCAAATAGGCTCGCGAATCGCCCTTCCCCAACCCGACCCTTTTCGGCAGACTGATCGCCCCATGGAACGGTGCCGCGGACGATATCCCGCGAACGAACGGTTGGGAGACTCCATATGTTGAGATTCGCCGAGGAGATCATGCTCCTCCTCCTGCACGACGAGAACGGCAAGTTCACACGTGTACCCGACTGGTCGCTGCGGTACGCGCTGGGCGGAAGCGTCCTGATGGACCTCGAGCTCGAGAACCGGGTCGACACCGACCTCGAGAAGCTCATCCTGATCGATCCGACCCCTGTCGGCGACGGCCTGCTCGACCCGACGCTGGCGGAAATCGCCGCAGCGGGAGAGAGTCACGACGCGCGTTACTGGGTGGAGCGTGCGGCCGGCCGCGCGGACGACATCCAGGAAGAAGCGCTGGAGCGGCTGGTCGCCAGGCGCATCCTGGACAAGCGCGAAGATCGCTTCCTGTGGGCCTTCCGCTCGCGCCGCTACCCGGTCGTGGACGGCCAGGCCGAACGCGAGGTGAAGCTCCGGATCATAGGTGTCCTGTTCAGCGAAGACCTGCCCGATCCCCGCGACTTCGTCATCATCTGCCTCGCCCAGGCTTGCGGCATCTTCAAGAGCATGCTGTCCACGCGGGAACTGGACGGTGTCGCGGCGCGCATCGAGCAGATGCGCCGCATGGACCTGATCGGCCAGGCCGTATCGCACGCGATCTGGGACATCGAGTCGTCCCTCGCGATGGCCGTGCAACCGCACGCCTTCTGACACACCGGGCAGAGACCGTGATCGGTCTGCCCATGGACCGGGCACGGGTCGCCGACCTGCTGATCCTGGTCGCGTTCGTCGCCGTGCTGACGGCGCCACTGCCGAGCGTGGCGCGGGCGGTCACTTACCTCCTCGCGCTACTCGTCCTCTGCACTCCGTCGCTGTGGCATGCGGTGCGCACCGACCGGCTTGCCGCGTGCGCCGGAATGCTGCTCGCGTACCTGGTCCTGACGAGCCTCTGGTCCGACAACCCGGACGTGCTCGACGCGCTGCGACTGGGCATCCGGGCGCTGGTGCTATGTGCCTTCGTTGTCGCCTATGCGGACTGCGTGCGGCGCGGCGACGTTCTGCCCCGGCTCGGACGATGGTTCGCGGTGGTCGGCGGCATCGTCGCCGCGGCAGCGACCGCCCGCTTCTTCCTCGACACCCCGCCAGAGGGTCGCCTGCACGGCCTCGGCGGAGTCCACAACTCCCTCACCGCCGCCCAGGCCTACGCCGTGGTGACCCTGGTGGCACTGGACACCGCCTACCGCAGCAAGCCGCTCCGTTGGCGCGTCCTTGGCATCGCCAGCGCCCTGCCCGCGGCCCTCGCCGTACTGCTCTGCGGTTCCCGCTCCGCATGGCTCGCACTCCCCGTCGGCCTCGGGGTACTCCTGCTCGCCCATCGTGGGACGGCACCGCTCCGGTTCGCGGGGGTGATGGTGGCGGGCGCTGTCGCCATCGCGCTGCTCGCGTTCGCGCTTGCCGCCAACGAGTACACGCGCGACTTCCTCCTGCCGCGCGCCGACAGCTTCCGCCTGGGCATCTGGGAGGCCGTGCTGGCCGACGTCGTGCGACATGGGCCCTGGTTCGGGCGCGGCATCCTGAGCCCCGACGAGGTGTCCGTGCAGGGCATCGGTTTTCGGCATGCCCACAGCATGTATCTCTCGGTCCTCTATCACGGTGGCGTGGTGGCGGCCGCCTTGCTCGCCGCCACGCTGGGCGGTACGGCCGTGGTGCTCGTCCGGCGTCTCGGCCATGCCGAAGCGCGCCTCGCGATCGCCCTGCTCGCGGCGGGTGCCGTGTTCTGGCTGGTGGACGGACGGCAGCTCGTCGAGCGCGTGGGGGTGCACTGGTGGCTCTTCTGGCTTCCGGTCGCAACCGCGGTCGGGCTCGCAACGCATGGGCGGAAGCGGGCCACGGAACCCCTTACGCCTTCGTGACCAGCAGGTCCTCCATCACGAGATACTGCAGGTCGCAGCCAAGGAACATCGTGATGGCGTCGTTCGGGGTGCACACGATGGGTTCGCCACGGCGATTGAGGGACGTGTTGAGCACGACCGCGTTCCCGGTGCGCGCCTCCAGCGCTTCGATGAGATCGTAGTACCGCGCGTGCTGGCGACGTTCCACGATCTGCACGCGCGCGGTGCCATCCGCATGCACGACTTCCGGAATGCGTTCCTTCCAGGCGTCGCTCACATCGAAGGTGACGGTCATGAAGGGCGCGGGATGGTCGCTGTCGATCACCTCCGGCGCGATGCGGTCCAGGATCGACGGACAGAACGGACGCCAGCGCTCGCGGAACTTGATCTGGGCGTTGATGCGGTCGGAAATGCCGACGACGCTCGGGCAACCCAGGATGCTGCGCGCACCGAGCGCCCGCGGCCCGAACTCCATGCGTCCCTGGAACCATGCGACCGGGTGGCCGGCGGCGAGCAGGTCCGCCGCCTCGCTCACGACGTTGCCGAGACGCCGCGCCGAGAGCTCCGGATGGGTGCCCACCGCATCCGCACACGCTTCGGTGTCGAATGCCGGCCCGAGGTAGACGTGGTCCATCCGCCGCAGCCGCTCGCCCTGCGCCGCGGCGACCCAGGTCGCGGCGCCGAGCGAGGTTCCGGAATCTCCCGCAGCCGGCTGCACGAACAACGCCTGTACGTCCGGGCGCGCGAGGATCCGCTGGTTCAGTTTCACGTTGAGGGCACCGCCTCCGGCCAGGACGATGCGTCCGGTCTGCGCCAGGATGTCGGCCAGCCATGCATCGATCAGTGCGAGGCAGCGCTCCTCGTAGAGCTGCTGCATGGCGGCCGCGTAGTGCACATACGGTTCGTCCGCCGCATCGCCCCGACGGGGCGGACCCAGCCAGTCCACCAGCGCCGGACCGAAGTATCGGCCCACGCCGTTCTCACGGTAGCGGCGCAGCCCCACGGTATTGACCAGGCGTGTGTCGACACGGAAACCCTTGCGCGTCGCCCGCACGATCCGCGACAGGTCGAAGGCGTCCGGCCGGCCGTACGGCGCCATACCCATCACCTTGTACTCGCCGTCGAGCATGTCGAAGCCGAGGTACTCCGTCATCGCCCCGTAGACCCCCGGGAGCGACTCGGGATCGTGGAACTCCTTCCTGCCGTGGATACGCCCATGCTCTCCGTAGCCCAGGAACGTCGTCGCGTATTCACCCTTGCCGTCGATACTGAGGATCGCGGTCCTGCCCTCGAAGCCGCTCAGGTGATACGCGCTCGAAGCATGCGCCAGGTGGTGTGCGACCGGCGTGAACGTCGTCCGATCCCAATCGATTCCCAGGGTCCGCCCCGCCTCGAGGACCCGGCGCCGATTGCGGCGGAAGCGGCGATTGCCGTTCAGCAGGGCGTCCAGCGCCCGATCCGGGGCGTACCAGTGCCGCCGCGCGTAGTGCCACCGGCCGGCGCCCAGCAGGCTGACCTTCGCGTAGGGGAAGGCCACCACATCCACATCGCCCGGCGTCACCCCGGCGGCTTCGAGGCAGTAGCGCGCCGCCTGCACCGGCATCACGCCCCTGGCGTGTTTCTCGCGCGTGAAGCGCTCCTCTTCCGCCGCCGCCGCGATCTCTCCATCCACCAGGAGCGCCGCCGACGGATCGTGACCCAGCGCACCCGAGAGGCCCAGCACGATCACCGCACGGCCTCGAACCGCGCGGCGAAGGCTGCCGCGGTCGACGCATCCCAGTTGCGCAGGAAGCGCTCGCGGTCGTTCGCGATCTCGCCCCGCCGCCGCGCCGGACGCAGCGCGTCGAGGTCCACCAGCGCCACTGCGTCATCGATGACGAGGAAGTTCGAGGCCTTGGTGTCCCGATGCGCCAGACCCTCGCGAGAAAGCGCCTCGAACAGCCCCGCGACGCCGTCGAGCGCGACCGTGTCCACACCCTGGCGCGCGATATGGTCCGCCAGGGTCACGTCGCCGAGATCTTCCAGCACGAGGTACGCCCCGCTCTGCCCGCCCGGTGCCATCAGCGCGAGGGGCCGCGCGGTCGCGATACCCCGGAAGCACAGGCGGTGGCCGTTCATCCAGGCGCGCCGCGCCCGTGCGCCCTTGGCGTTGTATCGCTTGACGACATACGTGCGGGCGCCCACGTGCACCCGCGCCACCGTCGCCGTGTTGCCGTCCTTGAGCCGCACGGCACGTTCGAGCCATCCGTCCGGGTCTTCCAGCAGACGCGCCAGTTCCTCGCACATCGCCAGCCGTTCGTAGACCACCTCGCGCCCGCCGGCGCGCCCCACCTCGAACTGCGTACACCGCCGCAGCGTCTTCTTCAGGAACCGCCGCACGCGCCGCCGTTGCATGCGGGCGACGCGTCCATGCAGCGCTGCGCGCTCGCGCCGGTCCTCTCGCCATTCCCTTGTCGCGCAGTATCGCGCGTAGGCCGCATCGGTCGTGACCGGGTCGGCGTCCAGCGCGGCCAATTGGAGGGCGAGGCCTTCGAGACCGCCGCGACGTCCCATGCGTCGCCTGCGCACACCGCCGCCGTCGATCGTGAAGACCCGCTCGCCGGACACGATGTAGTTGCCGAGGTGCGGATCCTTCTGTGCGACCCCGGCAACATGCAGTCTGGCGTTGACATCGACGATCGCAGCCATGTCTTCGCAGACGGCCGCTCTACCCCCGATCCACTCCACGGCGATCCACCACCCTGCGGGGAAACGCCCGCCCCCCACGGCGCGGGGCGCCGGCACGCCGGCCTCGGCCAGGCACGACAGTCCCCGCTCCTCGCGTGCCTGGTCCCGCCGTGCCCTGGGGCCGACGAACAGCTTCACCGCAACGTCCTGTCCCTCCAGGACCCCGCGGCCAACCAGCCGACGTTCGGGGAGCCGGCGCAGCACCTCATGGCATTCGATCGCCCGGGCCTGTCCGGCCACGTGCACGTCGATGGAGAATGGCGCCACACGCGTCGCAACATCGCTCACGAAGGCGGGCGCTCTGGCGCGATGCCGAGCGTTACGGCCTTCGCAAAAAGCCGCTCCGCGCGGCGCTCGACCCGGCGCCACAGCCTCCGGTCGCGGCGCAGTGCCTGGCGCAAGGGCCGGCCGGTGTAGCGGGCGATGAACCGGAAGCGATCGGTGCGCGAAACGTGCAGGTGGAGCGTGGAAAACAGCAGCGCCGCGAGATCCCGCAACAGCCATCGCCGGGGCGTACGCCGGCGGACCTGCGCTCGGTGCAGGTCGATGAGCGCAAGCCTGGCCGCGCCGCGCTCGAGCGAGCGTTGGTGCGCAAGGATGTGGCAGAGATAGTAGTCCCGGTGGTTGACCCCGGCCCCGTGCAGGGCGCGGGTCAGGTCCGCCAGGGCGAGTACCAGCGCGCGCCGCAGGGCCGCCGACGGCGGGCTCGTCGCCCAGGTATTGGTCAGGTCCTCCAGGCTCACATAGCCCTCGAGCGCATCGCAGACCACGAACGAACGCTGCCGGGCCGGGTTCCAGCCGCGCCGGCCGAAGGCGGCCAGCCGGGGTGCGGCCACGCGCCGTGCAGCAAGGCGTCGGCAGGCGTCGTACTCGTTGCGAGCCCCGGTCACCGGCGCCTTCAGACTCGCCAGGTTCTTGCAGATTTCGCCCCAGCCGACGCCGTCATGAATCTTGGCGAAGTACGCGGCGCCGTTCATCTCGAAGCGGATCGTGCGCCGGGTCTTGACCGCCCGGAAGGTCTCGCCCTCGAGACTCCAGACGACCTCGAACGGGTCGCGTCCGCCAAAGGCGGCCTTCAGGTCATCGCGCAGATAGGGTTTGGCCACGTTGCCGCACACATTCGTCGATCAGTTCCAGCACCCTCGCGAGGCCGCCGAACTCCGTGGCGGAAGCGTACCGCCTCGCGTTCCCGGCCCAGGCCTTGCGACGCTCGTCGTCCAGCGCTTCGAGCACCGCTCCCTTGAAGGTGTCGAGTTCGAAGGGCGCATGGATGACGACGCCCGCCTCGGCCAGCGCAACGTGCTCGCTGCACGCAATGTCCGACGTGGTCACCACCGGCAACCCCGAGAGCAGCGCTTCGAGCACGGCGTGTCCTGCGAGATCCCGGTAGGCAGGATGCACCAGTAGATCCGCCGCCCGGTAGCACGACAGGGCATCGGCTCCGGAATCCTCGAATCGCACCCGGCGTGCCAGGCCGAGGCCAAGCGCCATGCTTCGCAAGGCGGCCACGTTCCGCAAGGGAGAACCCCCTTCCAGCACCACGAGACGGACGCGGTCACGGTGCGCCTCCGGCAGCGCCGCCAGCGTCAGCAGGAGCCTGTCGAGGCCTGCTCCCCCCATGTGGAGCAGAACACAATCGCCTTCCTCCACACCCCAGTCCTGCCGCATCTCCTCGCGTCCCGGGGTCTTCTCCTGCGCGCACGGAGGCCGCGCCTCCACCAGCGGCCCGACCACTTCCGGCGCGGTGTCGTAGTAGTCGAGGTGATCCTCGGCCCAACGCCGGCTCCGGGCCAGTACGGTGGCTGTCCCCGAGAACACCGCGCGCTCCGAATGCGAGACCTGCCGGAAGCGCGGCGTCTCTCGATAGATGCGGGTACGCATCCGGTCGGCTTCGCGGGCCGCGCACGGCTCCGCGGCCAGGCAGATGTCCAGCCCGGGCATCTTGTTGAACCCGACCACGCAATGCACCGGACTGCGCCGCAGGGCCTGGGCCACCCAGCGCTCGAAACGCTCGATACGCTTGTGGCCCGTCATCGACGCCACGGGCACAACTACCACGTCGACGCCGGAAACGCCGGGCGGCGCCGGCCAGGACAGGGTGTAGACACGCACTTGCCAACCCCTGTCGCGGCACGCCGCGGCGAGGGTCAGGAAGTCACGCGAGACGCCATCATGGGCCGCGACGCGGTGCAGGCAGAGCGCCACTGTCGGCCGCAACTCTCCCCGCGCGAAACGCTCGATCAGGCCGCCGGCCGTGCGTGCACGTCCCCCCAGAGCGCCACTCCCGGCCAGACGGCGCCCGTTCGCACCCCACGCCGGCCGCATGGGCGAGATCAGGATGTCCACCAGTTCCGCGTTGAAGCGCGCCTGGTCAAACGGCGCCGCCGAGACGATGCCCGCCTCGACACGCGCCACGAACGGCGCGAAGCCGCAGGCATCGGTCACCAGGGCCGGAAGTCCCGCCGCGAGCGCCTCGAGGATGACAAGGCCGGCGGCCTCGTTGTAGGCCGGCAGCGTCAGCGCATCCCCGCCCTGCAGGATGCGCGGGACGTCGGCCCGGGCTCCGACGAAACGCACGCGCTCCCCTACCCCGAGGCGGACCGCCAGGCGCTCGAACGGCCGACTCCGGTCCTGGCCCACCACCAGCAGCCAGGTGTCCCTCGCGACGGCGTCCGGCAAGGCCGCGAAGGCCCGCAGCACGCGGTCGAGGCCCTTGGTGACGAACCCGGAGCCGACGAAGAGCAGCATCCGGGCTGCCTCCGGAAGATCGAATTCCCGCCGCAGCCACGCCCGCGCCTGCCCACGGTCTCCGGGCTCGGTCCCGTCCACCTCCACCGCGGGCGGCAACGGGAAAAAGCGCTCGTCCGGAGTGCCGTAGTGGCGTTTGAACGCCGGCTTCTGCGTGTCGGAGACGGTGAGAATCCTGACCGGACGATCGTCGCCGAAGACGACACGCTCGAACTGCGCGAAGTGCCGATAGCGGGGCAACAGCCGGTAGTACCAGCCGCGCTGTGTGCGTGCCTTCTCCTCGTAGCACGAGTCGCCGGCGACGTAGACGTCAAGACCCGGCATCTTGTTGAAACCGACCACGAGATCGACCGGGTGCTCGCCGAGGTGTCTGCTCACGCGATCCGCAAAGCGCCGGTAACGTGCCGGACCGGTGAGGCCCCGGGTCGGGACGGGCACGGCCTCGACGCCCTCGGGGACGTCTCCCTGCCACTCCAGTGCGTAGACGCGCACACCATGGCCTCTGGCCGCACACGCCTGCGCGATCTTCTCGAGGTCCCGGGAGACCCCGCCGTAGGGGAAGTACTTGAAGATGCAGAACGCGAGCTTCACTCCGGCAACCCCTGCACCCCCGTGTCCCCGGCTTACCGCGCCCGGAGTTCGATCCTCGTCACCTCGCCGGGAGCTTCCTCTACCTCGATGACGAAGGTGTCCGCGGCGGGCTGGCTGTAGGTCAGCGTGCGGAAACCCGCATCTCCGGTCGCCTCGAAGGACACCCGGTTCTCTGCGAGTTCCCGCAGCGCCAGGGTCTGCGGGCCCGGTGTGCGGGGAGCGAAGCCCGGGTCCCACTGCTGAACGCGCAGCATCAGCGTGTCGTCCTCCTCCTCGACCACGATCAGTTCGACCATGGACGTGCTGCCGTTGCCGGTCACACGCACGAGCGAGGCGATCGATCCATCGATCGGCAGGATCCAGTTCTCTTCCAGGGCCAGCCCGGTGTCGCCGAGCGGACCCGTCCAGGAGCCGGTCATCCACGCGAGATCCGCGACCGTGGGAGGCTCCTCGGCGACGGCGTGGCTCGCGCATGCGGAGAGCGCGGTTGCCAGGATCCAGAGGAAGGCTCGAAGATGCGGCATGGCGGGAATTCCCGTGATGGTGCGAAGGCCCGAACCTTAACGCATCGCCGCCGAATTCTCAGGGACGCGCGGCCTTCAGGAGATCCGACATCGCACCCCAGACCCGGTCCGGATCGAGGGACGCGAAACAGGGTGGCTCGACCGCCTGGCCACCCCAGGCCACCGACGGCCCGCCGTAGCGGCACGTCCGCGACAGGCACGGCGAGCAGGCGAAGTCGGCCTGCAGGCTGCGCGCCCGGGCGCCCCGGCAACCGGTCAGGCGCGTATCCGTCGGCCCGAACACGACCACGGTGGGTCGCCCGAGCGCGGCCGCGAGGTGCGCCAGGCCGCTGTCGACACCGATCACGGCGGATGCCCGGGAAAGCGCCCGCACGACCTCCTCGAGTGGCATGGGCGCCGCGACCTCCGCTCCAGGTACCGCCCCGACGACCCGTTCGGCCCGCGCCCGCTCGGCCTGCGACAGCCACGGCAGCACCGGGGTCAGCCCGACCGCCACGGCACGCTCGGCAATCTCCATCCAGAAGCGGTCCGGCCAGTGCTTCGTCGTCCAGGTCGTGCCGTGCACGAGCACACACGTGTTCTCCGTAGCCGCCGCGGACTCGAGGCCGAACACGGCTTCGCTGGTCGGACGCTCGTAGTGCAGCGCGTCGGCGAAGAGCGCGCGCATGCGATCGACCGCGTGCCCACCTCGAGGTTCCGCGATGCGTCGTGAATAGAGGAGCGAGGCGGCCGGCTCGCGCGCCCCGCCGACATCGAAACCCGCGTACTCCGCTGCCCGCGACAGACGCCCGACGACGGCGCTCTTGATGAGCCCCTGGGCGTCGAGGACCAGCCCGTACGGTTCCTCCCGCAACGCCCTGCGAAACGATCGCGCTTCCGCGAGACTTGCGACGACGGATCGACGCCAGCGGCGCAGCGCCACGGGAATGACGCGGCGCACGCCCCTGTGCAACCCGGCCACCGCCCCGAACGCTTCTTCCGCCACCCAGTCGAAAGTGACGCCGCGGCGGCTCGCATCGTCCACCGCCGGCAACGTGTGGACGATGTCCCCGAGGGAGGAGAGCTTGATCAGGAGGACATGCACGAGGCGATCTCCCGCAGCACCCGGGCCGGAGACAACTCGACCAGGCAACGCAGGTGTCCAAGCGGGCAGGTGCGCTGGAAACACGGGCTGCACGGCTGCGGCTCGCGCAGGACCACCGCCCGGTCGCTCAAGGGCGGCGTGAAGTTCGGCGAAGTGGACCCGAACAGCGCGATCACAGGCCGCCCGACGGCGGCCGCCACGTGCATCAAGCCGGAATCGTTCGCCACCACGCAGTCGGCCACCGAGAGCAGATCGATGACTGTCGCGAGGTCCGTACGCCCCGCGAGGTTCACCGCACCCGGCGCCCGCTCGGCAATGACGCCGCAGATCGAATGTTCCGCCTGCGTCCCCACGATCCAGACCGCCCTGCCCGCGGCAAGGCATCCCGCCGCCACTTCCCCGAAGTGCTCCGCCGGCCAGCGCTTGGCGGGACCGAACGCGGCCCCCGGGCAGAGCACCACCACAGCCGCCACCGCGGAGAGATCGAGGCGCCGTCGTTGCGCCGCCAGGTTGGCCGGATCGGCGCGCAGCTCGGGCGCGCGGAACGCCTCGCCTGCCAGGGCGGCGTAGCGCTCCGCCAGCCGCGGATACCGGTCCTCGTCCAGATACCGCAAGTCGTTCAGCACCCCGTAGCGGTGCTCGCCACGCCAGCCGGTGCGCCGGGGGATGCGCGCAAACCACGGCACCAGCGCCGACTTGAACGTGTTCGGCAACACGATGGCCTGTTCGAAGCCGTGGTTGCGAAGCGCCCGACCCATCTGCAGCCGGTTGCGTAGCGCGACCTCCCCATGGCCCACGCCGAGCCGGTGCACCGCGTCGACACCGGGCATCCGTTCCGCCACCGGTGCGGTGGCCAGGGGAGCGAGCATATGGACGGACGCACCGGACGCGACGAGGTTGGAGACCGCGGCCTGCGCCAGCACCATGTCGCCGATCCAGGCCGGCCCGACGACGAGCGCCTTCATCGGAAGCGGCGCGGCGCGCGACGGCCGGCTACCGCCGCCAGACTCCTCGCTGGCGCTCGGGGTCTGGCCCCAGCCCCGGCCTCCCTATGGCCTTGCGTCGACAACGTCACTACCGTTCCGTTCTACGCCGCAAACCCCTAGACCACCGAAGTGTGCCACTCCGGATGGGCCTCGCGGCGGCCCCGAACCTGGTCGAAATATCTCGATTGCAGTTGCTCCGTCAGCGGGCCCCTGCGACCGTCGCCGATGCGGCGTCCATCCAGCTCGCGGATCGGCAACACCTCCGCCGCGGTGCCGGTGAAGAATGCCTCGTCCGCCACGTAGACCTCGTCACGGGTGATGCGCCGCTCGATGACCTCATAGTCCAGTTCGCGCGCGAACACGAGGATCGAGTCCCGCGTGATGCCCGCCAGGCAGGACGTCAGTTCCGGCGTGTGGATCACGCCCTTCTGCACCACGAACAGGTTCTCGCCGCTCCCCTCGGCCACATAGCCCTCGTTGTCGAGGAGCAACGCTTCGTCGCAGCCTGAATCGAGCGCCTCGCGCAGCGCGAGAATCGAGTTGATGTAGTTCCCCGTGGCCTTCGCCTTGCACATGGTGATGTTCACGTGGTGGCGCGTATACGAGGACGTACGTACCCGGATGCCGCGCTCCCGCGACTCCGGGTCCATGTAGTCCGGCCACGGCCAGCAGGCGATGGCCACGTTGACGGAGAGTGCCTCGGCACGCAGGCCCATCGCTTCCGACCCGAGGTAGACCACGGGCCGGAGGTATCCCTCGTCGAGCCCGTTCGCGGCCAGCACCTCGCACTGGGCCGCGTTCAACTCGTCACACGTGTACGGAATCTCGAGGCCGAGGATGTGCGCGGAGTCGAACAGTCGGTCGGTATGCTCCCGCAGGCGGAAGACGCTCGGCCCGCTCGGCGTCGCATAGGCCCGAACGCCCTCGAACACACCCAAGCCATAGTGCAGGGTGTGCGTCAGCACGTGTACCTTGGCGTCCCGCCACTCGACGAGTGCGCCGTTCATCCAGATGTAACCGTCGCGGTCGGCGAACGATTGGTCAGCCACCATGCCTGTCAGTCCTCTTGGCGCGACGGCCTGGTCGGCTCTCGAAACGAGGATCGCGCCCGCAGCGGCCCGCCATTGTACGAGAAATCCGGGAGCCCAGAGGGCCACGCCAAACCCGGCGTAGGCTCATGCCGAGGGCACTGCCGCTCAACGTCGCGCCCGCACGATCAGGAAGGCCTCCTGAGGGTCCGCCTCGAAGCGATGCAACTCCGCAACGTTGGCCCGCAGCTCCTGTTCAATCGCCGCGGTCGTGCAGTTGCCCATGCCCACCCAAATCACTTTGGGAGGTGCACCCAACACGAAGCTCAACTGGTGGGAGTATTCTGATCGAACAGGAGCCTCATTCAACCCCGACGGTCGCGAGCTTCCTCTCTCGGTCCGCCGCAAACGCAAGGCAGGCACGGATGTCGTCTTCGTTCAAATCAGGGAAGTCCCTGAGGATGTCCTCGTGTGACATTCCAGAGGCGAGGTACTCCAACACATCGTAGACGGTAATTCGCATCCCTCGGATGCACGGTTTGCCGCCCCGTTTGCCGGCCTCGATGGTGATGCGGTCTGCATAGATCACTTGCGGCAACTCCCGAAGCACGATCTCCACGCGAACGATTGGTCAGCAACCATGCCTGTCAGTCCTCTTGGCGCGACGGCCTGGTCGGCTCTCGAAACGAGGATCGCGCCCGCAGCGGCCCGCCATTGTACGAGAAATCCGGCGCGACCAAATCCGACCTCCGGCTAGCCCCGGCAACCGACCTCGCAAGGTCAGACGGGCATGGTTGTGGAATGTTCGGCCGGCGCGCTGGTGCACCTCGGCGCGAGGGCGGGCTCGACCGGCCTCTTCCCGCGCTCCATTCCAACCTCTTGCGCGGATGAACTCCAGCGAGTCGCCCAATATCCGGGATTACCTTCTTCGGAGGTACGACACGCTACTCATCCTCCTGCCATCCCTGAGGAACGTGTGACGCTCAACGAAGGCCGAGGTGCGAAACCCGGCGACACTCGCCTGGGAGTGGGCGGCGGCACAGGACGTTGTGACGCTGGCCGACGACGATCCAGAGCACCGCCCTTTACGGCGGCAGCCGCCCTTGGCCCCAAGCCGGAGCTGCTTTAGCTCTCCAGCAGGCGTCGCCAGGCCCCGCGTATGGTGTCGCGGTACCGGTCGAGCACGTCGTTCGCCCGCGCGGCGTCCGGCAGGTCCAGCACGGACCGGTGCCACTCCGAGCGCAGACCGAGGTAGGCACCGGTCAGCGCCGTCGCTTCCGCTTCCGCAACGAGGCCCACCCGGGCGGCCGTCTCGAGGATGCGGACGTTGTCGGTGAACGCACAGAGTTCCTCATGCTCCCCCGCGAATGCGAGCACGAGGTACTGGACGAGAAACTCCACGTCCACGATGCCGCCCGGGTCCCGCTTCAGGTCCACCTCCTCCTTCGAGGCCTCGGCGATCCGCGCGCGCATGGAGACGATGTCCTGGCGCAGCTTCGCCCGGTCCCGGGTGCGCGTCAGGGCAGCGACGCGAGTGGCCTCGAACCGTTCTCCGAGGGCGCGGTCCCCGGCGATCACGCGTGCGCGGACCAGCGCCTGGCTCTCCCACGTCCACGCCTGCTCGTTCTGGTAACGGGCGAAGCCCTCGATGGCGCTGACCATCGGCCCGGCCCGGCCCGAGGGGCGCAGACGCATATCCACTTCGTAGAGGTGCCCCCGTGCGGTCATCACGCTCAGCGCATGCAGGAAACGGCGCACCAGACGGTGCAGCTCGCGCTGCCGGGCCGGCGGAAAGTCATGCAGGAAGACGAGATCGAGATCGGAGCCCGGGCCCAACTCGAGACCGCCGAGCTTGCCGTAACCGACGACCAGAAAGTCACTCAGATCAGCTGCCCCGAAGGCTTCGCGCCATACATAAGCCAGGGTCCGGTCGAGCAGGGCTTCCGCGAGGAACGTCAGGTAGTCGCTGACGCGCATCAGCGGCAGGCGCCCGGCCATTTCCGCCGCCGCCGCCCGGAAGGCGTGGGCCTGCTTGAACTCCCGCAGGGCATCCAGCACCCGCTCCGGGTCGTTCGGACCGGCCAGGGCGAGCGACCAGTCGATGTCCCAGGCGAGGTCGTCCCGGGTGGGCACGCCGCTCACTTCCCTACCCGTCAGCAATTCGTCGAAGAGCACCGGGTGCTGCGCCACCTCGCTCGCGATCCACCGGCTCCGGGACGCCAGGTCGATCAGCGTATCGAGGGCCGACGGATTCTCGATCAGCAACAGCAGATAGGCGGAGCGCCGCAGGACCGCCTCCAACACCGGTACGAGTCGGGACAGGCCGTGTTCCATCGACTCCGCCCGGTCTTGGAGCCGGTCGATGAGAATCGGCATGAGGCGGTCGAGCCGTTCGCGGCCTTCTCCCGACACGCTGGCCTTGTCCCGCGCCCTGCGCAGACGTTCCAGCCACCGCGCGACTTCCGGCGACGCTTCCTCGTCGCCGTCCCAGAGGGCCGACGACCGTTCGCCGGTATCCGTCTCCGGCAGCGCGATCGCCTCTTCGAAACACTGCGCGACGAAGGTCCGATGGCCGTCGAGTTCCGTGAGGAAGGCGTCGTAATCCGGGGCGCCCATCATCCACGCCAGCCGTTCCCGATCGAGTTCGGTGTCCGGCAGCGAGTGGGTCTGACGATCGGCGATTGCCTGGACGCTGTGCTCGACGTTGCGCAGGTAGACGTACGCCCCGGACAGGCGGGCGACGACATCGTGCTCCAGCATGTCGAGGCCCGCCAGCGCGTCCAGCGCGCGCCGCACCCGCACTTCGCGCAACTCCAGGCGTCGACCGCCGAAGATGAGCTGCTGCACCTGCGTGAGGAACTCGATCTCGCGAATCCCACCGGAACCGAGTTTGACGTTCTTGAGCACGCCGGGGCCACGCCGTTCCCGGGAAATGCGTTGCTTCATGGAGCGCAACGCGTTCAACGCGCCGAAGTCGAGGTAGCGGCGATAGACGAACGGCTGCAGCATCACGATCAGGTCCTCGCCCGCTTCAAGGTCTCCGCCGCACGGGCGCATCTTGACCAGCGCGTAACGCTCCCAGTCCCGGCCCTGATCGGCGTAGTACGCCTCCAGCGTGTCGAACGAGCAGACCAGCGGACCGCTGCCGCCGTACGGTCGCAGACGCGTGTCGACGCGGAACGCGAAACCCTCTCCGGTGGGGGTATCCAGCGCGCCGATGAGACCCTGCGCCACACCGACGAAGAACTGCTGGTTGCTACGCCCGGACGCCGTTCGACCCGCCTCCCGATACGCGAACTGCAGATCCACGTCGCTCGACAGGTTCAACTCGCCCGCGCCGAGCTTGCCGAGGCCCATGACGACCAGCCGCTGCGGCGCGCCGCTCTGTGCACCCACGGGCTCGCCGTGATGCTCCACCGCCCACCGATGCACCCGGTCAAGCGCCGTGTCGATGAAGATGTCCGCCAGGTCGGTGACACAACCCGTCGTGTCATCGAGATCCGCAACGCCCAGCACGTGCCGCCAGATGACACCGACCATGAAGCGGTGCCGCGTCCTGCGCAAGGGATCGAGCAGATCGTCTACCCGCCGCGCGTCCGCCAGAGCCGCGTCGAGAGCGGTGTGGATGTCCTCCCGGGACGGACGCTCCCGCCAGGCGCGGCTGCGGGCGAACTCGGCGAACCAGGCACCGTCGACTTGTGCGCGGGACGCAACGAAGTCGCTCACCGCAAGTACGGCGCGCGTCTCTGCATCGTCGGCAAGTTCGAGGGCGTCGAATAGACGCTGCCGAGGCTCGGAGAGGGCCGGTGCCGATGCACGGCGTGCAGGATCGTTCATGTGCGATCGGTCCTCCGAGCGCCACACGCGGACGCGTTGGCGGCAGTTTGTCCAACATGCGACCCCGGCGGCAAGGGCTCCGGGGACGCCTGGCGCCATCGCGTCCTCGCAAGCATGGACGGCCACCGCGATTCGGGAGAGAATCGCACGCCCGCCCCACCTCGCGACCCGCACGTCCATGAAGCTGCCCCGTACCCGGGAGATGTTCCGCACGCTCGTGGGCGAACCGTCGGTAAGCTGCAACGTGGCCGCCCACGACCAGAGCAATCTGCGCGTGATCGGCCACCTGGCGACCTGGCTGGAAGACCTCGGGTTCGCCGTCGAGGTGCTGCCGCTGCCGGACGCGCCCGGCAAGGCCAACCTGATCGCGACGCTGGCCCCGGCGGAGCCCGGCGAGGACGGACCGCCGGAAGGGCTCGTGCTGTCGGGGCACACCGACACGGTACCGTGCAACGAGAGCCTGTGGAGCCGCGACCCGTTCGCGCTGACCGAAGCGGGCGACCGCTTCTACGGGCTCGGGACCTGCGACATGAAGGGTTTTTTCCCCGTCGCTCTCGATGCGGCCGCGCGCTTCGCGGAGCGCCGACTCGCGCATCCGCTCACCATCGTCGCCACCTCCGACGAAGAGTCGTCGATGGCCGGTGCCCGCTACCTCGAGTCGGTCGGTCAACCGAAGGCCCGCGCCGCCGTCATCGGCGAACCCACGAGCCTGCGACCCATCCACGCGCACAAGGGCATCATGCTGATGTCCATCAAGCTGACGGGGAAGTCCGGGCACTCGTCCAACCCCGCACGCGGCAACAACGCGCTCGATGCCATGCACGCCGCCATGGGTGAACTCGTGGCGTTCCGCCAGGAACTCGCCGCGCTGTACGAGAACACCGCGTTCGAGGTCTCGGTCCCTACGCTCAACCTGGGCTGCCTGCACGCCGGCGACAGTCCCAACCGCATCTGCGAGACCGCCGAACTGCAGATCGATCTGCGCTCGCTCCCCGGCATGGATCACGCACCGATACGCGACGAGATGGCGTCCAGACTGGATCGTGTCGCGGCCAACTCGGGCACCTCCATCTGTCTCTCGTACCTCTCCCCGCCCTTGCCGCCCTACGAAACGCCGTCGGACGGCCCGCTCGTGGGCCTCCTCGAGCGGCTCTCCGGCAAGCGCGCCGGGACGGTGGCCTTCGGGACCGAAGCGCCCTTCCTGCGCGCGCTCGGCATGGAGACAGTAGTGTTCGGTCCCGGCTCCATCGACCAGGCCCATCAACCCGACGAATACCTCGACACGTCCTGCATCGCGCCGGCCACGGACGCGCTCTCGGCGTTGATAGAGGCTTACTGCTGCCGGACCGCGTAAGTGCCCGGCCGGGTTACGCACCCGTGCCGAATTCCAGCCCGCCCGCCCGCTCCGTGACTCGCTCCACCGCCGCGACGACGGCCGCGGCGCTGCCGTATACCGTCACCTTCCTGCGTGCACGGGTGACCGCCGTGTAGAACAGCTCCCGGGTCGCGACGCGGGAGTCCGACGGGCCCGGAACGAAGGCGACCTCGTCGTATTCGGAGCCCTGCGACCGGTGCACGGTGAGGGCGAAGAAGCTCTCGTGCTCGGGCAGCCGCGCCGGTGCGACTTCGAAGGGCTCGGCGTCGGTGCCGAGCTCCGGAAACCAGACCCGCACCGTACCGTCCTTATGCAACACCACGCCGGTATCTCCATTGGAGAGTCCGGTGACGGGGTCGTTCCGCGTGACGATGATCGGACGGCCGGCGTAGAAGCGCTCCGCGCGCGGAGCGAGGCCGCGGTCGCGTAGCCGCGCTTCCACCAGCCGATTGAAACGCTCGGCGCCGAACGGTCCCACGCGATGCGCGCACAGCACCCGCGCCGCCGGAAACGGCGGAAGGCCCGCCCCGCCGTCGCGCAGACCGCGGATGCAGGGTTCCACGGACCTCCGGGCGTACGCCGTCGCGATGCGCGCGAAGTCATCCGCATGCCCCGCCGGTCGAAGCTCGGTGACCGGGTCCGTCGCGTCGCGCAACGCCGCGAGTGCGCCCCCCGCATCGCCGCCCACGATCGCCGCCGCGAGACGGCCGATGCCTCCCCCGGCTGCGAAGCGATAGCTCTTCGTCAGTGCCACGACGCAGGCATGCAAGGGCCCGTCCTGCGCGGCGGCCGCGTCACACAGATCGCCGAGCACCGCGCCCGGCTGTACCGAAGCGAGCTGGTTCGCGTCGCCGAGCACCACCAGTCGCACGCCCTCCGGCAAGGCTTCGAGCAGGCGCGCCATGAGGCGCAGGTCCACCATGGAGGCTTCGTCGAGCACCAGCAGGTCGAGCGCCAGCGACCGGCGCGACGACGGCCCCCGCCGAGCCCGCGACAGGAGCCGATGCACCGTGCTCGCCCGCGCGACGTAGCCGTGCAGGGCCGGGACATGGGTCGCCAGTTCCGACGTCTGCCGACCGACGGCTTCCTGGATACGGGCCGCGGCCTTGCCGGTCGGCGCGGCGATGCCCACGCGCTCGGGCCGCGCGAGCCCGACCCCGACCAGGAGCGCGATCAACCGCGCCGCCAGCGTCGTCTTGCCGGTACCGGGGCCGCCCGTGACCACGCAGAACCGGCGCTCCAGCATCGTGCGCGCGGCGTGGCGCCGCTCCTCGTCATCGGCGGCAAACAGCGCGTCGACCAGCCTCCGGAATCGACCGGGATCGGAGGCCGCCGGCGCCGCCAGCGCCAGCAGCCTGTCGGCCACGCGTCGCTCGGCGCTCCGGAAGCGGGCGAGGTAGAGGCGGTCGCGCTCGTCAAGGACCAGCGGACGCCGCTGCGCCGACCCCGGCGCCGCGACTGCCGGGCTCTCCAGCAATGCCTCGCGCCAGTCATCGAGCGAAGGCGTCCGCGGTCCGTCGGCAGGGGGAGCGCCCAGCGCCGCGACCACCGAGCCGCCGGCGCAGCGGGCGAGATCCAGATACACGTGACCGGCCCGGCAGCGCGCGCTCGCGAGGGCGGCGGCGAGCGCGACCTCGGGGCGCTCGCGTCCATCGAAGTCCGCGATGAGATCCGCGAACGCGCGGTCGATGTCGACGAGCAGTCCCGCCTCCTGGAGTCCGTCGAGGATTTCGGTAGTCATGCTCGACTCCCGGCACGCGCAGCCACCGGGGGCACCCCGCCGAAACAGGCATCGATCGCGGCCATGCAGGCGGCGCTGGGCCGATCGAAGTAGACGCCCCGTGCCATGCCCGCCTCCGGGTGCATACCCCGCAGGAACAGGTAGAACGCCCCGCCGACGTGACGCTCGTAGTCATAGCCTGGCAATCGCAGCGCAAGATGGCGGTGCAACGCGAGCAGGTAGATCAGGTACTGCAGACGGTACCCGCTCCGCCCCATGGCCTCGTCGAGATGCGCGCCGGCGTAGCGGTCCGCGGTCGGGCCGAGCAGGTTCGACTTGTAGTCGACGACATACCAGCAGCCGTCGTGTACCGCGACCAGATCGATGAAGCCCCGCAGGAAACCGTCGACCGGGCGTGGACTCGCACCCGCGAGCGGATTTCCGTAGCCATGGGCTTCGAGTGTGGCCCCGAGCCGGCGTCGGTCGAGTCCCTCCACCGGGAAATGGAACTCCATTTCCGCGATCGGTCGCACCAGTTCGCGAAGGCGGAAGCCGCGGCCGTCTCCGACCCCCGGGCCCGTTGCCGCCACGAGCGGCACGGCGCGAGCATCCTCGACCATCGACCTGGCGACCGCGACCCATTCGTCCCCGATGCCGAAGGCGGCCAGACTCTCGCGGCACACGGTCTCGATGTCCGCCGGGTCGTCGAGGCGCTCGAACATCCTGTGCAGGCAGTTGCCGGCCCGCGGGCCGGACGGGAACGTGAACGGCGTGCGCTCGGGCACGTCCGGCTTCCTGGAGGCGTCCGTCCCGGAGACCTCGTCGGCCACGGCCTCGAGAGCGCCATCGTGGTCCGGCAGCTCGACCTGGTCATGATCGAAGGGCGCCTCGGCCACCCCCGCGGCGCGTACCAGAGCCGAATAGCTCGTCATCTGGCGCACCCTTCGCAGGCCACGCTGGAATCGCCGAGCCCGCAGGACGACCGCCGGCTTCGCGTCCACCGACGTCACCGGCACGTCCGCGTCGGTCGCGACCGTCGCAACGGAAATGCCTCCCGGACACCGTGTTCCGATGCGCTCGATGGCCGCGGTCCAGTCCTCTGCCTTGAGCCGTTTCGCGGCGGTCGCTGCGGTTCGCAGCGCGAGTTCCGGGTCCTCCGAGCCGCCCGCTGCGTCACGACCGTCGAGCAGCCAACCGAGCGGCGCGTGCTCGGACTGGTTCACCGGCCCCCAACTGACGACACACCGCAGCCGGGCGCGCGTGAGTGCCACGTAGAGCAGCCGCATCTCGTCAGAGAAGTCCTCCAGCCACTCCTGGTCGAACTCGGCCCCCGATGGGGCGAGGTGGAGGACCTCCCCGTAGTCGGCGCAACTGCGCTCATGGTAGACGGCTTCCGCGCGTCCCCGCCTGTTCTGAGCCGGCGTGCGGGCATCCCAGGCGAAGGGGCAGAACACGACGGGAAACTCCAGCCCCTTGCTGCGATGGATGGAGACGATCTTCACAAGATCCTCGTCGCTCTCGAGCCGCAACTGGGCCACTTCGTCGCCCCTGCGCGCGTGGCCACGGCGGCGGCTGAACCAGGACGCGACCCCGGTCGGCGACAGCCGCGCGTCGGCTTCCGCCTGCTGCAGGAGTTCCGCCAGGTGCATGACGTTGGTGAGGCGCCGCGGGCCGAGGGGATGCTGGAGAAGCCGAGCGGCTCCCCGCCCGGTACCCGACTCTTGCCCGGCCTTGTCGACGAATGCCCACAGGAGTCGGCGAATCATCGTTGCCACGCCGCTCGCCTCCCAGACCGCGCGCCATGCGTCGAGCCGTTCCTTCCAGACGTTCCACGCCTCGTCGTCGTCCACCAGGCGCGCGAGGTCGGTCGCCTCGAGGCCGAACAGATCGCTCGCGAGCGCTCCGCGTACACGGTCGGAGGACTGCGGTTTCGCGACAGCCCACAGCAGGCGTTCGAGCTGTTCCGCCTCGCGGCTCTCGAATACGTCGGCGTCGCCGATTTCGATGCTGCGCACGCCGCGCCGGCGCAGCTCGTCCGCCACGGCACGCCCCTGGTCCGTCTTGCGGACCAGGACCGCGATGTCGCCGCCGGCCAGCGGACGGTCGCCGATCCGCGCCTGCTTGCGCGCCGCCAGCGCAAGCAGCGTCGCGATCTCGTGGGCGGCCTGGCGGGCGGCCGCCGTCGTGACCTCGCCCTTCGGTGGCCGCTTGCCATCCCTGCCGAGGAACATGCGGAACTGGAGCGGGGCGGTCGCGCCCTCGCCGGCAACGATGAGTCGGGGCGCGTCTGCCGGGTAAGCCGAGGCCACCGGCTCGAAGGCGATATCCGGCAGGACGAACGGATGCGGGCGATCGAACAACGCGTTCACCGCCGCGACCAGCGGCGGTACGGAACGGTAGTTTCGCGCGAGACTCAGCCGGTCCCCCGGCCCAATGCGCTCGCTCGCCTTGAGGTAGGCGAAGATGTCGGCGCTCCGAAACCGGTAGATCGACTGTTTCGGATCGCCAACGATGATCAGGCGCCCCTGACCTCCGGCGTAGATGCGCTGAAAGATGTCCGCCTGGATCCGGTCAGTGTCCTGATACTCGTCGATCAGGGCGAAGGGAAAGCGCGCCCGGATGCGGGTCGCCAGATTCCCGGGGCCCGCGACGGCGCTGTGCACGACCGTCAGCAAGTCGTCGTAACCCAGCATGCGTTCGTCCCGGGCTCGCGCGTCGATGGCCCGCCGCGCATCTTCCAGCACCGCGCGGCGCGCCCGCGGCAGCCAGGCATCGTACTGCGCGCGCAGGGCGAAACCGACCGTGTGCAGCGTATCGAGACTGTTCCCAAGCGCCGCGTAACGCGCGCGCACCGCCGCCGCGGCGGCGCCCGGGGCAAAGTCGCTGCCGTCCTTGTCGGTGAGGGCCGCCTCCGCCCCCTCGATCGCTACCGCGGCCACTTCCAGATCCCCGTCGGACACCCGTCTTGCGGCTGCGCTCTGCAATGCCCCGCGGGCTTCCTCCAGCGTCTCGGCCCAGCGCCGCTCGCAATCGCCAAGCGCCGCGGCCGCTGCGTCGTCGAGCGGCTCCGCGCCACGGATCTCCAGACCGCGCTTGGCCACGTTGCCAGCCACCCAATCGGCCAGTTCATCCGGCAGGAACCTCTGCGCGAACGCGTAGCGCACGCGGCTGGGCGGAGCGGGGTACAACGCGCGCCGCCAGTAGTCGCGCACCACCTCCTTCAGGGTGTCAAAGCCATCCCCGGTGACCTCGAACCCGAACGGCAGCCCGCACTCGAAGGCGAAGTCGCGGAGCACCCGCTGACAGAATCCATGAATGGTCAGCACATTGGCTCGGTCGAGGTCTGCGATGGCGACGTCGAGGCGGCCCGCCACCTCGGTCCGCGCGATGCCGCAAGCGTCCCAGTGCGCCATCAGTTCCCGCGCCTGCGGCTCGGGACGGCCCGGGTCGCCCAGGACCAGGCGCAGCGCCGCGCGCAACGTGTGGCGGATCTTGTCCCGCAACTCGTCCGTGGCGGCGTTGGTGAAGGTGACGACGAGAAGCGCTCCGATCTCCTGGCGTTCCTCGACCACCAGGCGCGCCGCCAGGGTCGTCAGGGCATAGGTCTTGCCGGTTCCCGCGCTCGCCTGGATCAGCGTCACCCGGTCGCCGACGAGCGGCAGGTCGAGGGCCGTTCGTGCGCCGCCGGTGGCGCTCACGGCCGTTCCTCCGACTGGGCGCGCACCAACGGCAGCAGGAGTTCCCCAGCGAGCGCGGCGAAGTCGTCTCCGAGCGGGCTGTCACCGTCATACGCCAGGGCCGCGTACGTGTCGTCCGCTTCGGCAAACGCGAACCGTCCCCCCGCCCAGGTGTTGCGAGCGGCGCGCATCGCCTTCTGGCGCCCCGCAACCTCTCCCCCACCGTGCTTTGCCAGCGCTTCGACATACGCCCAGGAACTCTGCGGGGCGAACGGCAACAACCCGGTCTGTCCGCGCCGCCAGGCCCCGACCCAGGTCGCAAGGAGGCCCGCCGATTCCGGTGCAGCGGGCGCTGCGAGCCAACGGGTCTCGAGTCCCTTGTTGCCGAGACCGACCAGGCAGGCCTGGTATCCCGTGATGAGGTCCCCGCTCCAGACCGTCCATGCGAGTAGCTTGAGCCACGCATCGATACGATCCTTGGGGCGAATCGAGCCGATCCGCGACCACAGCAGGTATCCGGCCTTCGTATCGACGCCTTCGAGAGTCCCGGTCAGCCGCAGCCCGTCGCACGGCAGATCGATTTCGATCGGCGCAGCCGCCAGCGCGGCCGCGTGCTCGCCCATGGCGATATCGAGTCCTGCCAGCGCGCCGGCGGCATCCGCCACCGCGATGTGCCCCATGGCCGCTTCGGGAAGCCCGGGCTCCGCGGCGACCGTCTCCGCCACCTGTCGCGGCGTCATCCCCTCCCGATGCAGCGCCCACATCCGGTCGCGCAGTTGCCAACGCCCGAGCGCGTCGAGCTCGAACGGTTCTTCCTCCGCGAGTGCGACCTCTTCCACCTCGAGGCGCATACGCAGGCGCGTCTGCAGGAACGACTTCGCCGGCGCGCCGAAGAACCTGGCGAGGGCGTCCATGTCGAGCGTCGCCTCCGGTTCGGGAACCGGGGGCAGGGTCTGTGCGAAACGGCTCGGCGCGCCCGCCCCGGCGCCTCCACCGACCGCGGTCGCTGCTTCGAGCATGTTCTCCGCGTAGCTGAACAGTGCCGGCGCCGATCCGTCGAAGTAGCGGCGGCTGAATGGCTGCAGCGGGTGTCGCGCCTCGAACTCCACTGCGCCGAAACGCCTGGCGAGATACTCCCGCAGCTCGTCCACCACCACCGAGGGTGGGATCGGCGCATCGTCGCGCAGCCCACGACCGGTATACGTCACCAGGAAGGCACGCCGCGCCGACAGCAGTGCCTCGAGAAACGCGAACCGGTCTTCGTCCCGTACGTTGCGGTCGCCCCGCCGTTCCTCGTCCGCGGCCAGCACATCGAACGTGGGCGGCGCGGGGCTGCGCGGGAAGCTGCGGTCGTTCATCCCGACCGCGCACACGATCTCGGCAGGGAACGCCTGGCCGGCACCGAGCGCCGCCACCGTGACGCCGTCCGCCAGGCGCGCGACCGCGCGGCCTTCGAGGGTCGCCGCTTCACCGAGCGCGTCGCGCAAGACCCGCCAGGGGATCGGCGTCTCCACCTGGCACTGCACCTCGAACTCGTCGATCAGCCGCAGCAGAGCCGCCGTCTCGTGCCGATCGCGCAGCTCGGATCCCCGCTCGTCGCCGGCGAAGAACGTGCTCACGATCTCGTCGCGCAGCCTGGCGCTCCACTCGCCCGGCATCAGGGCGTCCGTGAGCCACCCCCGTAGCGCGAACGCCGCGTCGCAGTACCGGGCGAACCGGCCGAGGGCCTCGAAGTCCTCCGACCCCGCCTCGAGCGCCCCATTCCGGATGGGGCAAGGTGCGATACCCTCGAACACGTCGTCGCTGCCATCCATCGCGTAGCCGAGCAGCAAGCGACGCAGACCCAACCGCCACGCGTGTCCCTCCGTCGCCGGCAACCCCTCCTCGCGACGGTGCCCGCCGTCCACGCCCCAGCGGATGCCGGCGCTGCGCACCCAATCCCGCACGCTTGCCAAGCGCTCTTCCGGGATACCGACGCGCGCGCGCACCGACGCGCACTCGAGCGGCGCGAGCACCGCTTCGGCGCCGTAACGGGAACCCGGCAGCGCGAGCAGATCCAGGAACGCGCGCACCGCGCGCGTGTCGGCCGCCGGCGGGCGTGCGACCTGGAACGGGATGCGGTCGGCCGTCGCGAAGACGGACTCGATCGCGCCGCCGTACTCCTGCAGGCTCGGCGTCAGCACCAGCACGTCCGCCGGCTGCACGTCCGGGTGCTCGTCGAACAGCGCCAGGAGCCGGTCGTGCAATACCTCCGCCTCACGCATCGCCGAGTGGCAGGCGTGGATCTGCAACGACGAATCCGGCGCTGCGCGCCCGCTCTGCAGGGCCGCCCCCTCGGCGGCCATGCGCAGGTCGAGGATGTCGTCCTGGACCTGCCCGAGCACCGTGGTCCCCGGGGGGTCGTCGTAGAACTCTTCCGGCGCTCCGAGCGCGAGTTCCCGTTCCGAGAGCAGGGCCTGCATGTCGCGCGCCGGCTTGCCCAGCGCCGCCAGCAACTCATTGCCCTCGGTGCGGTAGTCCGCCGCGGGCTCGAGCGGATCCGCGCGCCTGCGGATGACGCGTTTCGGCGCGATGTCGCTCCAGTACTGCCGACAGGGACTCAGCATGAACAGGTGGATCTGCATGTCCGCTCCGGCATGTCGCAGCACATCGAGGTAGGACGGCGACAACATGCCGATTCCAAAGAAGCTCACCCGACGCGGCCAGCGCGCCGGCCGGCTCTGCGCCACCTCCCGGAACGCATCGATCGCGGCCACCCAGTGCCGCGGTCCCGACTCGTCCCGGGTGAGCCGTTGCCAGAGCCCGGCCTGCCAATGCGGCGTGACGCCCCGTTCCCAGTCACGAATCCAGTCGGGGCGATAGAGGACGCACCGGTCGTACATGCGGGCCAGGCGACTTGCCAGTTCGAAGCGCTTGCGGGCGTCCCCATCGTCCAGGTAGCGATGCAGCGGGCCTTGCGGACCGTCGCCGAGATCGCCCAACGCCTCGAACACCCGCCAGCGCAGACGGTCAGGCGCGAACGGCTGTTCCCTCGGCAGCGTCGGCACCGCCTCGCGCATGATCGACCATGCGAACTGCGCCGGAAGTTCGATGCGCTGGTGCGCGGCTACCCCGAGGTTCTTCGCGAGTTCCAGGGTGAGCCATCTTCCAAGCGTGGGATGCGGGACGACGATACGTTCGGGTTCGAACGGGTCCACCGGATCTTCGAGGATGCGCCCGGCGAGCCGCGCCGCGAGCGTTTCCAGGCGGTTGCCGGCGTGAACTTCGATGCGGGTCTCCCGACGGTACGCCCGTCACTCAAGCGTCGAACATCGAGTCGACGTCCACGGCGAATCCGGCAAGGCGCCGGGAAGCGGCTTGCTCACCGCGGTGGAACACGCCGTGCTCGGCGTAGGCGTCCCCGGCGAGAACCAGAACGGTGACCGTCTCGTCGCCGGGGTCGACGATCCAGTACTCGGGGATGCCCGCCTCGGCATAATCGTCGCGTTTGTCGCGCGTGTCGCGCAGCGGATGGTCCGGGCTCACCACCTCGACGACGAAGTCGGCCCCTGCCCAGTAGTCGTCGCGGCTACGCGGGTCCCTGGCATCCAGCAGGAGCAGCAGATCCGGTTCCCGGAACTTGCCTTCCCGGATGCGCAGACGCAGCGGCGCGTAGAACACGTCGCCCCCCATGTCCCTGACGAATGGAAACAGTGCCAGGAACAGAAACCGTGAAATCGCCTGGTGGCGCCTGGTGGGCGTGGGCAGTATCTCGATGCGTCCGTCCGTGAACTCGAGCAGGCGATCGCACTCGTCCGTCAGCTTCAGGTACTGCACCTCCGTCCACAGTCCCTGCAGACAGCCGAGGTCCACGAGGGTGCAGTCGTCCTGGGCGACGACCCGCAACCCATCCTGATAGTCAACCGTCATGTGTCCGGACACCGTTCCCTAACGTCGCCGGGGAGCAGTGTCCGCGAGCGCGCCGATGGGTGTCAATGGATGCGGTTTCGAACGGTACGCCCGTTACTCGGCGTCGAACACCGAGTCGACATCCACGGCGAATCCCGAAAGGCACAGGGCAGCGGCTTGCTCACCCCGGCAAAACACGCCGTGCTCGGCGTAGGCGTCTCCGGCAAGCACCAGAACGGTGACCGTCTCGTCGCCGGG
The DNA here is from genome assembly GCA_965248075.1 of Candidatus Azotimanducaceae bacterium. Lineage (GTDB taxonomy): Bacteria > Pseudomonadota > Gammaproteobacteria > Pseudomonadales > Azotimanducaceae > VXNE01. The sequence goes on from CBDFIL010000003.1 coordinate 1,965,914, forward strand.
GTCAACGATCCAGTACTCGGAGACCGCCGCCTCCGCGTAGTCCGCCCGCTTCCGGTGCCGATCCCGTTCACGACTGTCGGGACTGACGACCTCCACGACCAGGTCCGCTCCCCGCCAATAGTCGTCGCCCCGCCGCGGATCCCCGGCATCGAGGACGAGCAGCAGATCCGGCTCACGGAACTTGGCCTCACCGACACGCAGCCGGAGCGGAGCGAAGCGCACCACGCCCCCTACATCCCGTACCGGGCCCAGACAGGCGAGAAACAGGAACTGCAGGATGGCCTGGTGTCGATCCGTCGGCATAGGCAAGACATCGAGTCTTCCATCCGTGAATTCGAGGAGGCGGTCGCAGGCGTCCGTCAGCTTCAGGTATTGCTCTTCGGTCCACAGTCCCTGCAGACAGCCGAGGTCCACGAGGGTGCAGTCGTCCTGGGCGACGACCCGCAACCCATCCTGGTGCTCAACCGTCATGTCTCCGGACATCGTTTCCTGACATCGCCGGGGAGCAGTGTCCGCGAGCGCGCCGATGGGTGTCAAATGGACGCGGTAGAATGGTTCGTTCCGACTTCCGAACGCCTTGAGCACCATGGACTCCGCCGACTTCGCAAGATGGTTTCGGGACTCGACGCCCTACATCAGCGCGCACCGGCACCGGACGTTCGTGGTGATGCTCGGCGGGGACGCCATCGCCTCGCCGAACCTCGTCAACACCGTGCACGACCTGGCGCTGCTGCATGTGCTCGGTGTCCGGCTGGTGCTCGTGCACGGCATCGCGGAAAAGGCGTCGGAAGGCGGACGCACGGTCCCCGATGGCGCGGCAATGGACGCGGTGGTCGGCGCGATCGGCGTCTCGCGAAGCCGCCTGGAGGCGCTCTTCTCGACCGGCATCCCGTCGAGTCCGCTGCGGGCGAGCCGCATTACGCTCGCGAGCGGCAACCTGGTCACGGCCAAGCCGGCCGGCGTCATCGACGGCGTGGACCGACTGCGCCTCGGCGAGGTGCGGCGCGTGCACGCTGCCGAGATCGGAACGCTCCTCGACAACGGTACGATCGTGCTGGTGCCGCCGATCGGCTATTCGACGTCGGGCGCGGCCTACGTGCTGGCGCCCGAGGCCCTGGCCGCCGAGGTCGCGGCCTCGCTGGGCGCCGACAAGTTCATCGTCTATGACCGCGTCGAACGGGTGAACGACAGCGGCGAAATGACCCCGCAGTCCCTGCGCGAGACTCTGGTCCAGGCCGAGTTCGACGTACCCACCGACGCGCGGCTCCGGGCGCTGCTCAAGGCAAGCGAAGCGGGCGTGTCGCGTTGTCACCTGATCTCGTTCCATACCGATGGCGCGCTCCTGCAGGAACTCTTCACCGCCGAGGGCATCGGCACCCAGGTCTCGAAGGAGGACTACCGTGCCATCCGGCCGGCCACGAGTGCCGACGTCGCCGGTATCGTCGAGTTGATCCGCCCGCTGGAGGAGCAGGGCCTCCTGGCGCGTCGTCCGCGCGACCGGCTCGAGGCCGAGATCGGGCACTTTTCCGTGGCGGAACTCGACGGCATCGTGGTGGGCTGCTGCGCGCTCTTCCCGCAGGGAGATGCGGTCGAGCTCGCCTGTGTCGCCACGCACCCGAGCCACCGTTTTCGGGTCGCCGGCCGCACGCTCGGCGAACGCGTGCTGGCGCATGCCGAGGCCACCGCGAAGGAATGCGGGTTCGATCGCATGTTCGTGCTGACGACGCGCACGGAGGACTGGTTCGCGGAACGTGGATTCGCGCCCGCCGGAATCGACGACCTACCCGTATCCCGACAGGCGCTGTACAACTATCAGCGCAATTCCAAGGTCTTGATCAAGGAGCTGGCAGCCAATGGCCGATAGACGTCCCTACTCATCCATCGTCGTCGACGGCGTGGCACAGGCGCCGAGCCGCGCCATGTTGCGCCCGGCCGGCTTCGAATCCGAGGATTTCGGCAAGCCCCAGGTCGGCATCGCCTCCACCTGGAGCATGGTGACGCCCTGCAACATGCACATCGACGCCTTGGCGGAGGCCGCCGCAATGGGTGCGGACGATGCCGGCGCGAAGAGCGTCATCTTCAACACGATCACCGTCTCCGACGGCATATCCATGGGGACACCCGGGATGCGTTATTCGCTCGTATCCCGGGAGGTGATCGCCGACTCCATCGAGACGGTGGTCGGTGCCCAGGGTTTTGACGGCTTCGTGACCATCGGCGGCTGCGACAAGAACATGCCGGCCTGCGCGATGGCCATGGCCCGGCTCGACCGGCCGAGCGTGTTCGTCTACGGCGGCACGATCCTGCCCGGCGCCGAACGCCGCGACATCATCTCCGTGTTCGAGGCCGTCGGCGCCCATGCAGCCGGGAAGATCGGCGACGTGGAACTTCTCGAGGTGGAGAAGACCGCGATTCCCGGGCCCGGCTCCTGCGGCGGCATGTACACCGCCAACACCATGGCCTCGGCCATCGAGGCGCTCGGGCTGTCGTTGCCGAACTCCTCGGCCCAGAACGCCGTGAGCGACAACAAGCGCCAGGACAGTTACCGCGCCGGCGCCGCCGTCGCGCAACTGATCCAGCGGGGCATCAAGCCGTCCGACATCCTGTCGCGCGAGTCGTTCGAGAACGCGATCACCGTCAGCATCGCGCTCGAAGGCTCCACCAATGCCGTCCTGCACCTGCTCGCGATCGCGAACGCCGCCGGCATCGCACTCGAACTCGACGACTTCACGCGAATAGGCGAGCGCGTTCCGGTGCTCGCCGACATGCGTCCCGCCGGCCGCTACGCGATGTCCGAACTGATCGAGATCGGCGGGATCCGTCCGCTCATGAAGATCCTGCTGGACGCGGGCCTCCTGCACGGCGGCTGTCTCACGGTGACCGGCCAGACCCTCGCCGAGGACCTCGCGGGCGTCGAAGCGTACCCCGACGGGCAGCGGATCATCCGGCCCCTGTCCGACCCCATCAAGAAGGACAGCCACCTCGTCGTGCTGTATGGGAACCTGGCGCCCACCGGGGCCGTGGCCAAGATCACCGGCCACGAGGGCCTGTCCTTCACCGGGAAGGCGAAGGTCTACCACGGCGAGGAGGCCGCCATGGCCGCGATCATGGACGGCAGCGTCGAGAAGGGCGACGTCATCGTGGTCCGTTACGAGGGCCCCCGGGGCGGACCCGGCATGCGCGAGATGCTGAGCCCGACCAGCGCCATCAACGGCCGTGGCCTCTCCGAGCACGTCGCCCTCATTACGGATGGGCGCTTCTCCGGCGGCTCGCACGGCTTCGTCATCGGCCACGTCACGCCGGAAGCCTTCGAAGGCGGACCCATCGCGCTGCTCGCAGACGGCGACGAGATCACGATCGACGCCGAACGGCGCCGCATTGACGTGGCAGTTCCGGAAGAGGAACTCGCGCGGCGACGTGCCGCGTGGACGCCCCCGGAGCCCTACGCGCGCAAGGGCGTGCTCGCAAAGTACGCGCGGCTCGTGAGTTCGGCGAGCGAGGGGGCGGTGACGGACGGCCCGTAGGGGCGACCCTGGGGCGACCCTCGTGGTCGCCCGCCCTGGCGTCGTGCATGCATCCGGAGCGGGACGCCACAAGCGGTGCCAGTTGTGCCAGTTGGGACACCCACCCATGAGTCGGTGCCAGTTGGGACACCCACCCATGAGTAGTCACTGGACGGTGCCAGTTGGGACACCCACCCATGAGTAGTCACTGGACGGTGCCAGTTGGGACACCCACCCATGAGTTATCTCGCGCCCACCCGAGTCACTGGATGGGAGGCGCGTCACACGCGGCAAAGGAGGGAGCGGGAAGCTCCAGAGGACAGACGCGAGCGCAGGACCGCGCGCGGTGGCGACGCGAACTCGCGTCGTCGCGGATGGTGCGGCCGGTCTGGCGAAGCGGCTCAGGCGGCCGCGCGTACCCAGCGCGACAGCGTAGTGGTCGGGGCGCGCTGGCGGTTCGAGGCCACCAGGGCGAGCCACGCTGTGGGATCGCGTAGACGGCCGGGCGGTGCGCGGCCCTTCCCCGCGGGCGCGTCGTGCAGGCTGCCAGCAGCCCACTCGACGTAGGCGCGGTGATCGCGCAGCGTCATGTCGAGTCGCCGCGCCGGAGGCGGTGCGCTCACGACCTTACCGGCGCGGCGCACCAGCGGTGCGAGGGGTTCGTCGAGACGCTCGGGTTTCTCCGCGGCTTCCTCCAGCCGGCGCTGCAGCGAGGTGTGTTCGGGCGCATCGATCTCCTCCGCCATGCCGGCGCGCAGCGGGTTGAGGTCGTCGTAGGCCATACAGGCCCACACGGAGCGGTCGCTGGGCAGCGCCTTGGAGCAGAAGCGGCCCTGCCAGAAGCGGCCGGTGCAGTCGTCCTCGCGGTTGGCGCGGCGCGCGATCGGCTCGTTCAGGCAGCGCATGAACCAGGACAGGTCACCGAGGCGGTCGCGCAGCACGGCGAGGCGCTCGGGGTCGTCGAGCAGCGTTGTGACGGCCTGCTCGAGCTCCTCGTCGTGTTGCGGTGGGAACAGGCGCAGCCAGCGGCGGGCGACCTCCTCGTCGGTGAACTCGAGGCGCTCCTGGGGTCGATAGTCGGCGGTGGCGTGGTAGTGGTTGGACATCACGGCATGGGCGTACATGTGCACGGTGAAGATCTCGGTCAGTTCGAGCAGCCGGTCCTCGATCCAGCCGCGCCGGTGGGAGAGGTCGCAGCCAGTGACGGGGTCCTCGCCGCACAGCAAGGCGCGCCGGACGCAGCGCGAGCCGAGGTGGTAGAAGCCACCTTGTTCGCGGTCGATGAGTTGGGATCTTGGACGTGTCATTCGCCTATTTTCGACCGGGACGCGCCGCGCCCGTATCAGAAGACGCCCATGGAGGCTGTGCGCATCCGGCTCCGCCTGCTGACGGCAACAACCTACCCGAAGCGGTCGGATGTCCGTCGCCAGATGGGACACCCACCCCTGACAGTGGGTGTCCCATTCTGCCAAGGTAGGACACCCACCCCAGAGTGGGTGTCCCATCTACTACCTCTACCACAGAGTGGGTGTCCCATCTGCTACCAATCTGCTACCACCAAAGTGGGTGTCCCATCTGCTCCAACCAATCTGCTACCACCAAAGTGGGTGTCCCATCTGCTCCACCAGCTACCGCTACCACCCCCAGAGTGGGGTGTCCCATCTGCTACCACCAGAGTGGGTGTCCCATCTGCTACCACCTGTCCAACACTGCGCACGGCAAGTACCGGCCCGAGCCAAACAGCCAGAGATGGTCAGCGGCGGGTGGTAGGATTCCTCGTTGAAGCACTCGGGGTTCCATGGGCGCGCGATCGCCCGGAGGGATGCTCAGGTCGCACCGGGCGGCGGGCCAACGGTTCCGAATCGTGGGCCAGTTGTCGCCGAAGGCCAATGCGCAAGAGCAGCCCGTGACCCCCCCGCCCTTTTGGAGGAGACGCATTGACTGACTACCACTCACACCACGTTCACCTGATGAGCCACGACGCCATGGCGGCCGGCGCCTACTACGAGCGGATGTTCGGCGCGGAGCTCGTCGCCTCGCAGGGCGCCAACGGTCTACCGCGGGCCAACCTCACGTTGGGCGGTCAGATCATCCTGATTTCCACGGTGACCGAAAGAGTGACACAGACGGCGTCCGGCCCGCACAGTTGCCTGGGGCTGGATCACATCGGCCTCGGCGTGGACGACATGCCGGCCGCGATCGCCGACCTCGAGGCCAAGGGCGCCGAGTTCCTGAGGAAGCCCCCCGACGGCAAGGGCCGGATCGCCTTCGTCAAGGGCCCGGATTTCGTCAGCATCGAACTGGTACAGAGGCCATAGGGGCGACCCTGGGGCGACCCTCGTGGTCGCCCGTGTTGGTAACGTGCATGAACTCGACACGGGACACCACAAGGGTGTCCCCTACATCGCCGCGTTCGGGCTCACTCCCCCGTGCGCACCCACACCGGCGACGTCCACGCCCGTTCCTGCAACGTCTCCGGCAAGCCCAGCCGCGGCGGTACCCCCGCCCTGATGGCGTCCCAGGTCGACCACCGGCACGTCGGGTTCTCGAGTGCGCGCGCGTAGTAGAACGCGTGCGCCGATCCTTCCCACGTCGGGTCCGACCAGGTCGCGGCGAGTTGCGAGGCGCCCTGTCCATCGCTGATGGCGCAGTTGGAGAGGTCGACGGTCGCGCCGTTGTCGGGACACCGGTGGGAGTCGGGGTCTACCGCGAGCCCGTCCGAGCAGGCGATGTCGAACACGCGCTCGTGCTCCTGACCGTCCTCGACCCAGCCCTTGACGATCTGCAGCCGCTGCAGCGGGGCTGCGCGCGGGTCGGCCAGCGCGACGATGCTGAAGCTCGGCGCCGCGTCACCGGCCGTCAGGTCGCCGCCCTGGGGTACGCCCAGCTCGTATCCGACGGCCGCCATGTCGTCCCGCTCGTGCAGGTCCGTCGGCAGGTCGTAGCCCGCGAACATCCGCAGCCGGATGCGCGTACCACTGGTGCCGAACGTCTCCTTGCGGCGAAACGCGGCGAAGATCGCCTCGCGGCTGTTCCCGTCCGCCCAGACGCCGGCCATCCCCGACGCGCCATAGCGGGCGCGGTACACGTGCCGGTACGTCGGCATGCCATCAAACTCGCCTGTCGGCACGGAGCCCCGGCGCTTCGGCAGCGCATCGTGCACGCCGACCTTGCCGGCGAAGGTGCGCTCGTCGAACCGCGAACCGGCGTTGTGCGTGTCCGACGCGGCGACGACGCCGAACCGGTACGGGTTGGCTCCGATGCGCTCCTCGATGGACAGACCCGTCAGCCAGGCATCGCGCGCATAGCTGCCGCGGGGTCGTGACGCCACCCACTGGGCGATCCGGTAGGGGAAGATCTCGAAGTCGGCCCACTCGTCGTTGGGCGAGAGGAAGGGATGCGTCTCCGAGGTGCCCTTGACCTGGCTGATCTCGATGAGCGGCTCGTTGCGCATGCGCAGGTCCGCGTAGTCCGCGTCGATCGCGCTGCCGTCCGACTGGACGTCCTCGAACATCCAGCCGTCGGAACCGTTCGAGTTGTGGGGGATGGCCAGCACGTCGCCGTGGCGTTCGCGCTGCTCGTCCATCCAGTGCCAGAGGTCCTCGGGGTTGGCCGAGTCGAGACGCCCGAAGATGTCCTCGGGCACGTCGCTGCCGGCGAAGATGACGTTGCGGTGCAGGTTGCCGCCGTCGCGGGAGGACGTGTATTCGTAGCCGATGAAGGTGGTGAACTCGCCCGGCCGATTGTGTCGTTCCGCGGCGGCCACGATCTCGGCCCAGGCGCCTCTGCGGTCGTAGTCGGCCGCATCGACGAAGGCTCGCGCGTCCGGGTGATAGCCGCCCCGCGCGGCAACCGTGGCGGGATCCAGGATCCCGAGCTCCGTCGCCGCGTCATGCAACGGGTGCTCCGGGTCCGTGAAGGACGTCAGGGCCCCCAGGTAGGCCGCGTGATCCGTGACCGCGTAGAAGTCGAGCGGCTCGTCGAGGCGTACCTCGAACCCCGCGGGGTGTACCAGCGTGCCGCCGGTGGCGAAGCGGTAGGCGTCGTCGGGGCTGCCGCGCGTCGCGAACGAGAACGCATCGAAGGAGAAGCGCGTATGGACGTGCAGGTCGCCGAAGTAGGCGTTGCGGTCGGCGCCCGCGGTCCCCAATGCGCACGCCACCAGCACAGTCGCGGCCGTTTTCCTCATCGTTTTCCCCCTTTCCTCATCGTTTTCCCCCAATGCAGCGAAACCCGCCGGATGGTAGCAGACGCTGCCGCTGCCCCCGGTGTCACCCCGATCCGCCCCGATCCGCGAGCCCTCTGGCGCGCCCCGCCACACTCGCTTACGCTCGCGCCAACAGACTTCGAACCAGGAGCCCGGACTCATGGCCATCACGCGATCCCCCGTGGCGATTTCGCGACGCACGTTCGTCGTCGGCGCATCGCTCGCTCCCGCCTTCCTGCTGGCCGGCCGCAACGGTTGGGCAGACGCGGAGGAAGGTCTCTCGAGTTCTCCCCTCGTCTACCTGACGCCGCTCCAGAGCAGCGGCGAGGAGAGCCGCTGCAAGGCCGAGATCTGGTTCGGCTACGACGGGTCCGACATCTTCGTCGTGACGCCGCCCGACGCCTGGCGGACGCAGGCGGTGCATCGGGGCCTGACCCGGACCCGCATCTGGGTGGGGGACTACGGCGTCTGGACCCGCTCCAACGGCGCGTTCCGACAGGCGCCCGAACTCATGGCGACGGCTTCCATCGAGACGTCCGCGGACGTGCACGCCCGGATCCTGGCGACGATGGGCGAGAAGTACGCGGACACCGGCTGGACACGCTGGGGCGACGAGTTCCGTGCAGGACTGGTGGACGGCTCCCGCGTCATGATCCGCTACGCCTTCGACGGCTGACCGCAACGATGCGATACATCACCGCGGCGGTGCTCTGCGCCGCGGCCCTCACCGTGCACGCCGTCGAACCCGTCGGGCGTCTCTCGCATCCGGCCCTCTCGGAGGTGAGCGGCATCGTGCAGTCCGAACGCGGCGATTTCTACTGGGTGCACAACGACAGCGGCGACAGCGCCCGCATCTTCGCCCTCGACCCACACGGCACCCCGATCAAACCGCCCTACCTGGCCGGATTGGTCGCGGACTGGGCCGGCCACACCATCGACAATGCCTGGCATTTCGACTGGGAAGACATCGCCCTCGCCGACGGCATGCTCTACATCGCCGATGTCGGCAACAACGGCAACGCGCGCCGCGACCTCGGTGTCTACCTGGTCGCCGAGCCGGACCCGCGCGCCATTCCCCGGATGCGGGCACAGGCCTTCCTGCCGATCCGGTACCCGGACCAGGAGAGCCATCCCGCGAAGACCTGGCACTTCGACTGCGAGGCCGTGTTCGTCGCGGACGGCAAACTCCACTTCATCACCAAACACCGGCAGCCGTACCGGATCCTGGAATGGGACGCGGGCGCCAAGCTCTATCGCCTCGATACGCATCACACGGACCGGGAGAACGTGCTCACGCTGGTCGGCCGACGCGAGGACGTGACGGTCGTCACCGGGGCCGACCTGTCGCCGAACGGTCAGCGTCTCGCGGTCGCGACCTATATCGCCCTGTGGATCTTCGACCGGCCCGCCGCGGGCGGCGACTGGTTTTCCGGCAGGGCATGGAAGCTCGACCTCGACCCGGAGGTCACGAAACAGCTCGAGGCCATCGCCTGGGAGACCCCGAGCACGTTGATTCTCGTCAACGAGAACCGCGACGTGCTGCGGGCCTCGGCGGAGGAGTTCTCGGAAGTCCGGTAAACGCCACGCCGCCGGAGAAGATCGGAGATCATCGCGGCCGGCAGCTTGCGGCGCGCCCGTTACCGGCTCGACTCCTCCTGCACGAGGTCGACCAGGAACTTGACGTTGTCGACGGGCGTCTCCGGAACGATGCCGTGACCCAGGTTGAACACGTGCCCCGGGCGTCCAGCCGCCTCCGCGAGCACGCGCCGCGCATGCTTCGCCACGGTCGACCGGTCCGCGCAGAGGGCCATGGGGTCCATGTTGCCCTGCACCGCCCGCATCCCAAGGCGTTCCCACGTCGCCGCCAGCGGCGTCCGCCAGTCCAGCGCCAGGAAGTCCGGGCCGGTCTCGAACATGGCATCGACCAAGTGGCTGTTGCCGGTGCCGAAGTAGATCACCGGTACGCGGCCGACGATGCGCGACATGAGCCGCTGCGTGCTCGGCTTGACGTAACGCTCGTAGTCGGCGACCGACAGGCAACCCACCCAACTGTCGAACAACTGCACGGCGTGCACGCCGCTGTCTATCTGCAACGCGACGTAACCGGCGACCGCGTCCACGAGCTTGTCCAGCAGGGCCCGCCACAATGTCGGAGCCTGGTACATCATCCGCTTGACGTGCAGGTAGTTCCGCGACCCGCGGCCCTCCACCGCGTAGGACGCGAGCGTGAAGGGTGCGCCGGCGAATCCGATCAGCGGCACATCCGCCGGCAGGCCGTCGAGCACGCCCGCGATCGTCTCCGCGATGTAACCGGAGCCTTCTTCCGCCGGCCGCACCGTGAGTCGGTGTACGTCCGACGCACTCCGTACGGGGCGCTCGAACACCGGGCCCGCCCCCGGCTTGTAGTCGAGGTCGAGGCCCATCGGCACCAGCATCGGCAACAGGTCGGCGAAGACGATGGCCGCATCCACGCCGAGGATGCGCTGCGCATCGAGCGTGGCCCGCGCGGCAAGTTCCGGGGTGGTGAAGAAATCGAGGCTCGGCGTGTCGCCCTTCAACGCGTGGTACTCCGGCATGTAGCGGCCGGCCTGGCGGTTCAGCCAGATGGGCGTACGTTCGGTGGCCTCGCCACGGCAGGCCGCGAGGAAGATCGAGTTCAAGCCGTCAACCGCGCCCGAGCAGCGGATCGACATCCGCTTCGTAATCCACGTCGTCGTGGCCGAAGCCGAAGATGCCGAGGAAGTCGTTGCGGACGCCCTCGAGATCGCCAAGTTCAGGAAGGTTTGCCGTCGAGACGATCGGCCAGCGACGGTGGACCTCGGCCTGCACGGCGGCAGAGAGTTCGAGATCGTCCATGCGCAGGCGCCCCACATCGTCCAGGATCGGCGGCGCCGCCGGGTACAGCCCCGTCCGGAACAGGCGATCGATATGCGCAAGGCAATCCTCGTGGTTGCCGGCATCCTTCATCACGCGGAAGAGCAGCGACAGGTAGAGCGGTACCACCGGGATCGCCGAACTGGCCTGGGTGACCACGGCCTTCAGTACCGCGACACGGGCGTCACCGTCGAGGGATGCGATGCGGGCGCGGATCGCCGCGGCCGCCCGGTCGAGGTCTTCCTTCGCCTTGCCGAGCGTCGCCTGCCAGTAGATCGGCCACGTCAGCTCGCTGCCGATGTAGGTGTACGAAATCGTCCTGAAGCCAGGCGCGAGCACACCCGCGTCGAGGAGCGCCTCGATCCAGTACTCCCAGTCCTCGCCGCCCATGACGGCAACCGTCGCCGCCGTCTCCGCGTCCGTCGCCGGCGCGAGGTCCACCTCGTGCACGTCCCCCGTCGCCTGGTTCAGCGTCTTGACGTGGAACGGGTCGCCGAGGGGCTTGATCGCGGAGCGAAAGGTCTCCCCGGTATGCGGATGCTGACGCACCGGCGCGGCCAGGCTGTACACGAGGAGATCGATCTGGCCCAGGCGTTTGGCAATCTCCCCGATCGCGCGCACCTTCATCTCGTCGGAGAAAGCGTCGCCGTCGAGCGTCTTCGCGTAAAGCCCACGTGCGGCCGCCGCCGCCTCGAACGCGACATTGTTGTACCAGCCCGCGGTACCGGTGCGCCGGGCCGAGGGGGCCTTCTCGAAGGAGATCCCGAGCGTATCGGCCCCTGCGCCGAAGGCGGCCACGATGCGGGAAGCGAGCCCGTAGCCTCCGGAGGAACCGATCACCAGGGCTTTGGTCGGCCCGTCGGCGAGCGGCGTGACGCGTGCGACCTGCGCACGTACGCCAGCGGCGCAACCCGTGGGGTGGGCGGTGGTACAGATGAACCCGCGAATGCGCGGCTTGACGATCATGGATCCCGGGACGCGAAACAGCCGGTCGGGCGGGAGGCGAACGCCATCTCCCGCAGCGCGCGAGAGGGTAGCATTTCCGCCGACCGCTCGCCGGCCGGACCACTGCTTCGGAAGTCTCCGCGACCGGCTTGCGACAGGTGCTGACACGAGGCGTGAGAGATCAGCCATCGACTTGCCTGCCGACGGCGATACCATGGTCCGAAATGCACACCGCGCGTCATGCACTCGTGCAACAGGACCGTCGGAGGGACACATGGGATTGACCAGCGCGAAGATCGAACTTCGGAACCCGCGCCGGCCTGACCTGCCGCCCGTGGTCATCGACGCACTGGCAGACACCGACGCCGACCACATGTGCATCCCGGCGGAACTGCAGCGGCGACTGGCCCTCGAGGAAGCGGACACGAAGACCATCGCGCTCGCCGACGGTTCGCTACGTTCGGTTCCCCACGTAGGTCCCCTGCAACTGCGATTCGGAAACCGCACGGGCTTTACCGGCGCCGTGGTCGTCGGCAATCAGCCCCTGCTCGGCGCCATCGCCATGGAGGACATGGACCTCGTCGTGATTCCACGCACGCGGCGACTGGTCGTGAACCCGGAGAGCCCCGACATCGCCACTTCGAGCGCGAGGGCAGCCGCGTAGAAGGCGCGAACGTCAGCGCGGGGTAAGTCCTTCCTGCACCGCCCAGCGCATCGCCGACGGCACATCGATCACCCACGGACCGTCGCGCCGTATGGACACCGCCGCGGAACGCCCGTTCCTGAGCCAGTGATCCCGGTCGCCGTCCAGGGCGAGTACCCCCTCGCCCCGGAAGACCACGGGCGTGTCGAAGGGGATGCGGGTCACACCGGAAACCTCGAGACGCTCGAACAGCCCCGGTGACAGCGGCGCGTTGACCAGGCGTCCAGGACCGAACTCAACGAGCAGCCCCGCGTCCTCCCGGGCATCCACCACTTCCAGCAGCCCGCCGATCGGGGACATGCCGATCGCGTCCGGTTCGGCGCGGGTCAACAACAGCAGGCCCAGTTTCGCGGCGTCGAACGGCAGCAGGTTGCCGACGAAGTCTCCTTCGAGCAGGGTGGCGTCGACCAGTCCGAGGTCCGTCACCCCGTCCGAGAAACGCACATGCAGGGTCTTGCAGCGCTCGCGGCGCGTATCGAGCCGGCCGCGCGCCGCAAGGCCCGCCACCATGCCGGCGACGGTAGGCTCGACCAGGGTCGGGAAGACGTTGTTCGTGCCCGTCGAGAGCGGAATCAGGTTGACGTCCCGCTCCGCGCGCGCCAACGCCCGGTTGGTGCCGTCGCCGCCCAGGGTGATCAGGGTCCTCACGCCGGCGGCGAGGAAGGCGGCCACCGCGGCCTCCGTATCTCGCGCGTCGTGCTTCAGCGGCGTCTTCAGGACGTGCACCCGGGCGGAGAGCGGCATCAGCGAAAGGGCCATCGAAGCGATACGAAAGGGCTCTTCGGTGACATAGATGTCACGCACGCCTGCGGCGTCCGCGCCGGCCGCCACCCGCGCGACGATGTCGCGCTTCGCCTCGTGCGTCATGTTGGTCGCGCGCGCCGCCAGCCGGCGCACGTCGCGCCCCGACATCGGGTTCACGCAGATCGCGATGGCGGACACGCTAGCGCTGAGCCCGTGGTCCGTCATGCACGAGGTAGCGCGTCAGGAAGAGGAGTGGCTGCTCCTGCTCCACCAGGCCAACCTTGTCGACTCCTGACGGATCACCGCAATGGTACCCGCGCTTCGGAGTCCCGGAGGTCTCGGCAAGGCGAGGGCCAGTTCCCCTTGTGACGCGGCGGACCCGTAGAGATGGGCGCAAGTCCGCTATCGGGGCGTGGGCCGAGACTCCATTGCGGCTTTGCGGGCCGAACGAATCTTCTCGGACAGTTGTGCCGCCCAGATAGGTCTCTGGACCGTTGGGGGCGTGATGCTCTCGCCACTAAACTCCACCACGACTGCCGTGGTGGCGGTGGAGCTATCGATAACCGAAATTTGATCAAACAGCGCTGCTGTCCTGACCAGATTCTTCTGCGCGTCGTCCCAACGGCGCTTCACTTCGGACTCCTCGACAAAGTGGCCGGTTTTCGCCGTGACACGGCTTATGACGCGGCGAACGTTGATATGCGAGTTGTGAGTCCCCAGGAAGAAAGCGTTCACGGCGTACCCTCGCGTATGCGCCCGACGCACCTACTCGGGTCGCGACCGGCCCGAGTACGTACTCTCGAAGCCGAAGGAGTCTCGATTTTCCAAGTGTGACTCAATCTGCTCATCAAGGATTCTCCTTGCGGCAAGCTGGTGCTCTGGGGCGTTGTAGCTTCCTAATCCCTGCGCAATCGAGTCGGCCTCGTAGAAGTCGTCGGGGAGATTGTCGGGATGCTCTCGGCACCAAGTGCTCTTGCCCGCGCCGTTCGCGCCAATGACTACCGTCAGGATCGGCCTCCCCATTCAGCAGTATCGATCTGGGTCAAAGGTGGGGAAAGGTCGGGGTTTTCGCGTCCGAGGCACTCAGCCGTTCCTTCGTGCCGTCCGGCCACGAGCGGATCATGGACTCATCCTCAATCTGGAACTCGTCGACGACGCCGTTTGGCCATTCGGTGATGACCACGGAGGCATCTTCGTCCGCCATATAGACCAGCGGCTTGCCCTGTCCGAAGCACATCCGTCGGCCGTCCGTAGCGTGGTATGCGGGCACATCAACCGCACCCTCCAGCCTCTCGCTGCCGGCTATCTGGTCATTGGCTGGCGCCACCTGTCGGCGGCCAGCCCTGCTCGCGGCATGCACGACCTCCCCCCGCGCTCCCGACTTTCTTCCGTCCGACATGTCAGGACCTTCTCCTGCCCGACATCCAATGCCTGCGATGGTACTCCCCTCACCGCGCGGCTGCGAGTTCTCGGCCAAACGATGAGGGCGGTCGTTCGATGCCAGGTCGACGTCTCTCACTTTGCCTGCCGTCGGCGAGCCTTCGTCAAACGAGGACGGCATGACACGATCCCCAACCAGGCCAGGGGCTTGCGCCGTAGAAGTTTCGCGCCAGCGAAACTGCCAACGCGACCGCAGGTCGCGCCAGGGGCTTGCGCCGTAGAAGTTTCGCGCCAGCGAAACTGCCAACGCGACCGCAGGTCGCGCCAGGGGCTTGCGCCGTAGAAGTTTCGCGCCAGCGAAACTGCCAACGCGACCGCAGGTCGCGCCAGGGGCTTGCGCCGTAGAAGTTTCGCGCCAGCGAAACTGCCAACGCGACCGCAGGTCGCGCCAGGGGCTTGCGCCGTAGAAGTTTCGCGCCAGCGAAACTGCCAACGCGACCGCAGGTCGCGCTAGCGCTGAGCCCGTGGTCCGTCATGCACGAGGTAGCGCGTCAGGAACAGCGCCGTCGCGGCCAGTTGATAGTCCCGGTTGAACTTCTTGCGAAAGCCATGCCCCTCGTCGCGCGCGAGCACGTACCACACGGGGACGTCACGAGCCTTGAGCGCCGCGACGATCTGTTCGCTCTCGCTTGCGGGCACGCGGGGATCGTTCAGGCCCTGCGAGATGAGCATCGGCCGCGTCATCCGATCCACGTGGTTGAGCGGGGAGATGCGTTCCAGGAAGGCGCGCATGGCGGGGTCGCGCTCGTCGCCGTATTCCGCGCGCCGCAGGTCGCGGCGGTAACCCTGGGTGTTCGTCAGGAACGTCACGAAGTTGCTGATCCCCACGCGCTCAATGCCCGCCTTCAGGCGGTCTCCGAAGTGCACCATCGAGGCGAGCACCATGTAGCCGCCGTACGAACCCCCGATCACCGCCACGCGCGCGGGGTCGAGATCCTCGCGGCCCTCGATCCAGTCGAGCAAGGCACCGATGTCCCGCACGCTGTCCTCGCGCAGGGTGCCGTTGTCGAGCTTGAGCCAGCTTCTGCCGTATCCCGCGGAGCCGCGGACATTGGGCGCGATCACCGCGATACCGAGTTCGTTGACGAAGAACTGCGTGGAGTACGAAAACCCGGGGCGATACTGGCCCTCGGGTCCGCCGTGGATGTCGATCAGCACCGGATGCGGTCCGGGACCCGGCGGGCGGAACACGAACGCCGGAATGGCGCGCCCGTCGAAAGTCGGGTAGTGCACGAGCTCCGGGGCGACGAGATGCCCCGCGTCGAGACCACCGAGTTCGCTCTGCGTCCAGCGCGTCAGCCGCCGCTCTTCGAGATCGACGCTGTAGACGTCGCCGGGAGCCGCGGCGTGATTCACCACGAATCCGAGTGCATCGCCCGTCGCGTTGAACGCCAGGGCATACACGATGCCCTGCGGAAGCTCCGGCAGCGGCACGGGCTCGAGGTCGGGCAACCGCAGCACCCGCGGCCTGCCGATGCCCCCTTCGTTGACCGTGAACGCCAGCTTGTCGCGGCTCCGCGACAGCGTGAACTCCTCCACGTTCCACGCCAACCCGGCCGTCAGCGCCGCCACGGCGCCCGAGGCCAGGTCGAGCCGGTGCAGCCCGACCAACTCCCCGCCGAGGTCGGAAGTGAACAGCACCCGCGTGCCGCCGGCGTCGTAACGGGCTTCGCGGATGGATACCGGACCGGAGCCCGCGAGGAGCTGGCGCATCGCCCCGGTACCGAGGTTCACCTCGTGCAGCGTCGACTCGTTGATCGACACATACTGCGTGACCAGCATGCGCGTCTCGTCCGGGGACCAGTCCGCGGCGGTCCAGCCGACACCCCGCCCCGCGACGGCGACGGAAGCGTTGCCGTCGAGGTCCCGGAGGTGGATGTCCCAGTCGACGCCGTTGCGCTCCGTGGTGGTGAAGGCGAAGCGGCCGCCGCTGCCGGCCCACACGATGTCGGAGTAGCGCGCACGGCCGTCGGTCAGCAGCGTCGACTCGCCCGTCGCGAGGTCCAGCCAGAAGAACTGGTAGAACTCCGAGCCGCCCGCGTCCTTCACATAGAGAAAGCCGCCGGCGTCCGGATCGGGGCTGACGGCGGCGGTCGTGACCGGTTCGTCGAAGAACGTCACCTGGCCGCGCATGCCGAGCGGTTCGTCCACGCGATGCAACTGCGCCGTGTTGCCGAAGCGCGTACTGATGAGAACACGGCGTCCGAGCCAGCCGAGAAACAGCGCGGAGCGCGTGTTCTGATAGGCCTTGAGGCGCGCGACCAGTTCCGTCGGGAACCGCGGCACGCCATCGATGACGAGCTGTCCAAGCACGTCGCGCTCGGGCACGGGCGCCGTGGTGCAGGCCGCAACCAGCAACAGCGTGCCGAGCGCCGGCAGGGTCCTCGATCTCATCCTCGGCCTCCGGCGTTCATGCGATCCGATCCAGCACCCGAATGGTGAACGGATGGGCGTGCTTCTCGTCCGCCGGGAAATCCTCCACCGAGATCACCTGAAAGTCCCCCAGTTCCACGGGCGGGAAGTACGTATTGCCCTCCAGATCCGCATCGATCAGCGTCACGTACAGCCGGTCGGCGCGCGGCAACGCCAGGGCATAGATGTCCGCGCCGCCGGCCACGAAGCACTCGTGCACGCCATCCGCTTCGCACCGTCTCTGCGCGAGCGCGAGCGCGGTGTCGATGTCGGGTGCCGCGAGCACCCCTTCGCACCGAAACCCCGAACGGGACAGGACGATGTTGGTGCGACCCCGCAGCGGACGGTCCAGCGTGTCGAAGGTACGCCGCCCCATGATGACCGGCTTGCCGAGGGTCGTGGACATGAAGAACGCCTTGTCCTTCGGCAGCCGCCACGGGAGCCCGTTACCACGTCCGATGACACGGTTCCTGGCCATGGCCCAGATCAGGGAGATGCGCATCGCAGTCGCAACGGTCAGACGGCGATCGGCGCCTTGATGCCCGGATGCGGGTCGTAGCCGACGAGTTCGAAGTCGTCGATGTCGAAGCCGAAGATGTCGGAGACGGCCGGATTCAGCTTCATCTCGGGCAGCGCTCGGGGTTCCCGCGCGACTTGGCGGTCCGCCTGATCGTCCATTGTCTGGAGTCGCACGCGCGGAGCATCCGATGCCATCCGCCTGCGCACCTTAGGGGCTTGGGCCATTCTGCCCCTTGAGGTCACCGTAACTTGTTGGCGCATCCGAGGCATCAAAGCCCGCAACGAATTCCTCACGGATTGCATCGATGAAGGAAACAACTTCATGGAAAGCCACTCGCGCATCCTCAACGTTCGCATCGTCCAATCCCGAGTAATCGGCGCTGATCCGCGGGCCCTCCATGCGGTCGAGCACCGTGCCGACCAGTTCAGGCAGCCGCCCCTCGGCGAGGACGTGCCGATGAAGGAGAGCCCGTACTCCCCGGTGGGTCTTCGGAGGATCTACGTCCAACGACCTCAACGCCGAGTGCGCGCCTTCCAAGGCGGCGTGATACAGCCGGTTGTACGCGTCTTCCGCGAATCCGTCGTTCAGCAAGGACCTCGCGGCCCCGAGTCGTCGATACGGTCTGGCCAAATGCCACTCAGGAGTGGGCACGCTTCCACTCCCACTCAATTCCTTCCCGAGCGATGCTCCGGTAAAAGACAGGGTTGTCCGTACTATCCGGGTCGGCGAGCGAGTCCTGCCACAGCACTATAGGCGACACCGCGAAGTCGAAACCCGCCCGAGCCTGGTACGTTTGCTTGCGAACTTCGCGATCAATCTGCATGCGGGTCGTGCCTCCCCGCCGTGCCAGGACAACGGCCACGTCCACATCACTTTCCTCGCCAAAGTCACCACGGGCGCGGCTGCCGAAGAGAAGGATGTGCGCGATCGGCGGTAGAGCGGCGGGGGCCAAGGTACGAACAAACGCGTTCACAGCCTCGACTGTCGCGCCGTCAATTCGCTGTGCTGTCACGTTCGCGGCGTCCTCGCAAACCTTCCGGGATGCACCGCCTCCGTCCACTCTACATTCGCCATGCAGGACTTCCTGCGTCGCGCCCAGTGCAACGAAAATGGTACCCCTCGAGCGTCGCGACTGCGAGGACCCGTCGCCGCTTCGGTCAGACGGCGATCGGCGCCTTGATGCCCGGGTGCGGCTCGTAACCGACGAGTTCGAAGTCGTCGATGTCGAAGCCGAAGATGTCGGAGACGGCCGGATTCAGCTGCATCTCGGGCAGCGCCCGCGGTACGCGAGCGAGTTGGCGGTCCGCCTGCTCCAGATGGTTCGTGTACAGGTGCGCGTCACCGAACGTGTGCACGAACTCACCCACTTCCAGCCGCGTGACCTGCGCGACCATCATTGTGAGCAAGGCGTATGAGGCGATGTTGAACGGAACGCCCAGGAACACGTCCGCGCTGCGCTGATAGAGCTGGCAGGAGAGTTTCCCCTCGGCCACGTAGAACTGGAACATCGTGTGGCACGGCGGCAACGCCATCTTCACGACTTCCGGCACGTTCCACGCCGAGACGATCAGGCGGCGCGAGTCCGGGTTCCGTTCGATCTCCCGCACCACGTCCGCGATCTGGTCGATCGCCGCACCGTCCGGCGTCGGCCAGGACCGCCACTGCGCGCCGTAGACCGGCCCGAGTTCCCCGTTCTCGTCGGCCCACTCGTCCCAGATGTTGACGTCGTGTTGCTTGAGATAGCCGATGTTGGTGCTGCCCGACAGGAACCAGAGCAACTCGTGGATGATCAGCCGAGGGACGACCTTCTTCGTCGTGACGAGCGGGAAACCCGCGCCCAGGTCGAAGCGCATCTGGTGGCCGAAGACGCTACAGGTCCCGGTACCGGTGCGGTCGCCCTTGTGGACGCCCGACTCCCTGATGCGGCGCATCAGGTCCAGGTACTGTTTCATCGACTCGCCGTTCGGGGGATCAGCAGGAAGATTCCAAAGGCGACCATCGGGAGCGACAGAAGCTGGCCCATCGAGAGGAAGTCTAACGCAACGAGCCCCAGGTGCGGGTCCGGCGCGCGGAAGAACTCGGTCACGAACCGAAGGCATCCGTAGCCGATGAGGAAGACGCCGGAGACCATGCCGACGGGACTGCGTCGCGCGGCGAAGAGCCACACCAACACGAACAGCACGAGGCCTTCCGCCAGCGCCTGGTAGAGGCTCGAGAGGTGCCGCGTGCCGACCTCGTAGGCGCCGAAACACGTGAGCGTCAACTCGCCGACGGACCAGCAGGGGAAATGCACCCCGACCGCCGCGTCCGTCACGCGTCCGGGCAACTCGGTGTTGATGAAATTGCCGATCCGCCCGAGCCCGAGGCCGATGGGCACCAGGGGCGCGACGAAGTCCGTGACTTCGAAGAGTGTCCGCTCCCGCCGGACCGCGAACAGCCACAGGGCGCCACACACGCCGATCAGGCCGCCGTGAAAGGACATGCCGCCCTCCCAGATGCGCAGCAGCCAGAGCGGGTCGGACAGGAACTGGTCGAAGCCGTAGAACAGGACGAACCCGGCGCGGCCACCTACGATCACCCCAAGGACGCCATAGAAGATGAGGTCCGCCACATCCTGCCGGGAATGCCCCGATGCGGCCGCGCGTCTCGTCGCGAGCACGTGACAGACCACGAAGGCCAGCACGTACGTCAGCCCATACCAGCGGATCTGGAAGAAGCCCAGGTCGAGCAGAACGGGGTCCAGGTGGGGATAGTGCATGGTAGACTCGCGCGCTTTCTCTCGATCCGCGGCTGTCCGGCCGCCTTAGAACATGTGCCTGATCCTGTTGGCCTACGACGGGGGCTCGCGCCGCCCGCTGGTGGTCGCCGCGAACCGGGACGAATTCTACGCACGTCCCGCCCACGCCGCACGGTATTGGGACGGGGCACCGCACGTGTTCGGCGGACGGGACCTTGAGGCCGGAGGCACCTGGCTCGGCGTCTCGACGGGCGGACGCTTCGCCGCATTGACCAACTACACGGATTTCGACCTGTCGGTGGCTCCCGCAGCCTCGCGCGGCGAACTGCCGAGGAACTTCCTGGAAGGACATGAGAGTGCCCTGGCCTACGCGCAGCGCCTGGACGGCTCGCGCTACCAGGGCTTCAACCTGATCGTCTTCGACGGCACGGACCTCGTCTACGCGTCCAACCGGACCGGCGACGCCCGCATCCTGGATGCCGGCGTCTACGGACTGACCAACACCTGGCTCGGCGACGAGTGGCCCAAGACGAAACACGGAACCGCTGCGCTGGCGGGTATCGCCGCGGACGCCGATGCCAACGCCGTGATCGAACTGATGCTCGAGGAATCCGAGGGCTACCTCGCCGACGGCCACGAGATCGAGAGCGCCCGCCGCGCCACGCCCGCCTTCCTGCGTGGCGAGGAATACGGCACACGGGCGTCCACCTCGGTCATCTTCGAGGATGGCCACGTCGAGTTCGTCGAGCAACTCTACGGCCCGATGGGCGTGCCCGGCGGGCGCGTGACGGAGACGATCCGCATCTGCGCATCCGGGACGTGACCGGGTAGCGGGACCCGGGGCGCGCTCGGCCCTGCGGCCGCCCACCCGGGGCTCGCCAGGCGACTCCATCCGGCGGTGCTACCATCCGCCTCTCAGCCCATCCCAGGATCCACGCCATGGCCACCGCGACCGCCACCCACAACCTGCCCCGCACCCTGCGTCCCGAGGGCGACTGGCAGCATGCGTTCTCCTACCACCCGATGGACGTGGAGATAGCGCGCGCCGAAGGCGTGCACATCTACGACAAGGACGGCAACCGTTACTTCGATGTCTCCGGCGGCCCCATGGCGGTCAACCTTGGGCACAACCATCCGCGGATGAAGAAGGCCATCGCGGAGCAACTCGAGAAATACGCCTACACCCATCCCTCCATCGCGGATCCGAAGCGGGCCGAGTTCTGCCGGCTGCTCGCAGAGGTCACGCCGGCGGATCTGGACCATGCCTTTCTCGTTTCCGGCGGATCCGAGGCGGTCGAGACAGCGATCAAGCTGGCCCGCCAGGCGCAGATCGCCCTGGGCAACCCGCACAAATACAAGATCATCAGCCACCGGGACTCGTACCACGGCATGACGCTCGCCACACTCGGCGTGTCGCACAATCCCGTCGCCCAGTCGGCATTCGAGCCGATGTTGCCGAAGTGGCCGCATATCCGGCAGTACTCCGACTTCGACCGGCCGGCGGGCGCGAGCCGGGAAGAGTGGGGAGTGGAATGCGCCCGGGCGCTGGAATTCGCGGTTCACTACGCCGGTCCCAAGACGGTCGCCGCGTTCCTGGCCACGCCCCACGGTTGCGGCGCGGACTACGCCTGCGTCCCGCCCGACAGCTACTGGCGCACGATCCGCGAGATCTGCGACCGCTACGACGTGCTGCTCATCGCCGACGAGGTCGTCACCGGATTCGGCCGCACCGGCAAGTGGTTCGCCATGGAGCACTTCAGCGTCGATGCCGACATCATGGCGATGGCCAAGGGCATCTCGAGCTGCTACGTGCCCTTCGGCGCCGTGTCCGTCTCAAGCAGGATCAACGTGCCCTTCGAGCAGGGCTTCCCCTTCGTGCACGGCTACACCTTCGGCGGGCATCCCCTGGGCTGCGCGGCCGGATGCGAGCTGATCAACATCATCCGGGACGAGAAGCTGATCGAGAACTGCAACGAGCAGAGCACGCGGGTCTTCTCCTACCGCGATGAACTGCTCTCCCATCCGACGGTCGCCGACATCCGGGGCTGGGGTCTCATGATGGTGCTCGAACTGGTGGCCGACAAGGAGAAGATGACGTTCTTCGACAAGAGCGTCGATGCGCAGGAACTCTTCCAGGCCATCGCGCTCAAGCACGGCCTCGCGATGTACAGCTCGCTCTACGGCGCCGCCCGCCAGCCCGCGTTCGCGCGCGGCCTGCCGATCTGGATCTCACCGCCCCTGTCCATCACCTCCGACGAGGTCGACGAGATGATGCTGCGGCTGCTGGCCATGCTCAGCGAGTGGGAGGGCGCCGTCCTGTAGGGGCGACCCTTGTGGTCGCCCGTCCCCGACCCTTGTGGTCGCCCGTCCCCGACCCTTGTGGTCGCCCGTCCCCGACCCTTGTGGTCGCCGGTGTCGGGACCGTGCACGAATCTGGCACGGGACGGGACAAGCCCGTCCCCTACGGGCTCGCGCCAGGGTTGGCGGGTGATTCGGGACGGGACGTCGTAAGGCGACCCTTGCGCCCGCCCCGACCCTTGCGGTCGCCCGCGCGTATGTCGTGCACGAATTCGAGTGCGGGCCGCCACAAGGGCGGCCCCTACGCGTAGATGCTGCCCGCTGCCCCGTTCAGGTCGACGCCGAGTTCCTCGTGGTAGGCGGACAGGTACTTTGTCGCCCGTTCCAATTCGGCCGCCGTGACCGCCGGGTCCGTCGAGGTCCGCGGAACGGCCTGGTGCGTGAGGACCGCGAATCTCGCCGGGTTCCGGTCGATCACCTCCTGCGGCACCAGTCCCGTGAGGTTCTCCTGGGTCCGGATGTGCCGGCGCACGAAGTCCACGACGATGCTCACGCGCAGCCCCGGAGCCGTTCGGTTGAACGCTCCGTGCCACGTGTTCCCGTGCCAGCACACCAGGGAACCTGCCGGACACTCGATGGCGACGGCCTGCGGATTGTCGATCACGTTGCGTTCGTGCCCCTGCGGCTGACGGCACCACTTGTGGCTGCCCGGCACGAACGCGACGCAGCCGTTCTCCCGCGTGTAGTCGGTCAGGGCGTAGGTCATGTTGGACTCGGTCGGAATGGCCTGCAGCGGGGACACCCCCATGGCATCGCAATGCAACGGCAACGGCGACCTGTTCGGACCCTTCATGAAGCAGGCCATGGTGAGCAGGATGGAGTTGTAGCCCACCAGGTACGTCGCGACCGCGAGCAGCACGGGGTTCATCAGCGCCTCTTCGAAGACGCGGCCCTCGAGCACCAGCGAGTGCATCATGTCGCCGATCGGCGAATCGCCCTCGTCCGCGCCCAGCGCCCCCTCGTGCAGTTCCGAGCCCCCCGGGACATACGGGCCCTCGGCGTGCAGGTCGGGTCTCGCGCCGTGGCGCCGCTCGGCCACCTGCAGACAGCCCTCGAGAAGCCGCTCGCCGAGGCCGTTCGAGCACGCGACTTCCGGCGAGATGACGGTGTACCCCTTGATCTCGAGTTCCGCGATGTGGGCTTCCAGTCCGAGGGACCGGATCTCCCGCCAGACTTTCTCGACCAGGGGATCGGGACCCTCACGGCACTCCGCCGCCGCACTCATGTGTCGCCTCCGATCCGTCGAATCGTGCTCAGCCGTTCCCGAACGGTGCGCGCTGGTTCGGCGAGCTGTCAAGCTCGTCCGCCCCCGCGATCGGGTCGTGGTGGGGATTCTGCCGGCGCCATCGCACCACCGGAGATGCAGGTGTCGAGGACAGCTTCACTCGCGCGACTGCTGCGACCCCGCCTCAAAGGACGCAATGACCTTGTCGGGCAGAGGCTCGAAGAAAGAGGTCGGAACCGTGAACTGCCCGCGGGCCAACCCGAAGGGGCGACGCTTCTTCCGCGCCGACGGCAGGGCTCGGATTTCTGCCACCGGCTCGTTGCGGCGGCAGAGGAGGATCGTCTCGCCCTCCTCCAGTTCCGCGACGTAGCGCGACAGGTGGGTCCTGGCCTCGTGCATATCGAGTCGGATCATGGTTCGTAAGTAGGGCACATGTGGACCTGAAGTCAACAGGGACACACAGCGAGCAGCAAGGGCGCCGTCAAGCGACTCCAACCCGCCATGTTTCATGGTAGCTTCGCGCGGACACACCGACCGGACCCCTCCATGGAATACCGCCTCGACGAGCGAACCGCCCTCATCACCGGATCCAGCCTCGGCCTCGGCCGCGCGATGGCGATGGCCTTTCATCAAGCGGGTGCGAATGTCGCGCTGCTCGCCCGCAGGGCAGGTCCCCTCGACGCAGCGAAGTCCGCGATCGAAGCTGAATCCGGCGGCCGCGTGGGCGCCTGGGTCTGCGACGTGACGGACCCCCGGCAGATCGAGGAGACCCATGCTCGGGTTGCCTCCGAGCTCGGCGACGTGGACATCCTGGTCAACAACGCCGGGCAGTCGCAGACGGGCGCGTTCGAGGACATCACGGACGAGGTCTGGCAGGCGGATCTCGATCTCAAGCTGTTCGCCGCCATCCGCTTCTCGCGTCTCGTGATTCCGGGCATGAAGGCGCGCCAGTGGGGACGCATCGTCAACATCCTGAACACGGCCGCCAAGGCGCCGCCGCCGCGTTCCGCGCCGACGTCCGTGTCCCGCGCGGCCGGCATGGCGCTGACGAAGGTGCTCTCCGGCGAAGGCGCCCCCCACAACGTGCTCGTGAACGCGCTCATGATCGGCAGCATCAAGTCCGACCAGATCCGCCGCGGCTACGAGGCTTCCGGTTCCAGCCTCTCGTTCGACGAGTACGTGGCGAAGGCCGGCGAGCGGCTCCCGATGGGCCGCGTCGGGGAGGCCGAGGAGTGCGCGAGCGTCGCCCTGTTCCTGGTTTCGGAAGCGGCTTCCTACCTGACCGGGTGTGCGATCAACATGGACGGCGGCGTATCGCGCGTCGTTTGATCGCGCGTCGTTTCGGCCTCAGAACACGTCCTCAGAACACGTAAGGCATCTCGTGATGCGGCACCACGCGCCCGAGTCCGGCCGCCGTGAGTTCCGTGCGCAACAGGTCGTGGATGTCCTGCGCGTCGGCCATGCGCAGCGCCTTCGCCAGGATCCTGCGGCAGTCGCGCAGTGAAACGTGCCGGATGACCCACTTGACCTTCGGCAGGTGCGTGGCGTTCATCGACAGCACGTCGTAACCCATCGCCACGCAGAGTACCGCGCCTTCCGGCGTGCCCGCGAGTTCCCCGCATATCCCGATGCCCTTGCCCTCGGCGTGCGCGGCCTTCGCGACCTCCCGCATCGCCTGCAGTACGGCGGGGTGGATCTCCGAGTAGAGTTGTGCGACACGGGCGTTGTTCCGGTCCACCGCGAGCATGTACTGGGTGAGATCGTTCGAGCCGACGGCCAGGAAGTCCACCAGCCGCGCGATCTGGCGGGCCTGATAGACCGCCGAGGGCACTTCGATCATCACCCCGATCTGCGGCGTCTTGACGTCGTAGCCCTCCTCCTGCACCTCGCGGTGGGCCCGCTGCACCAGGGCTGCCGCCTCCCGCACCTCCGACAGGCTGCTCACCATCGGCAGCATGATCCGCAGGACACCCTCGAGGCCGGCGTTGGCCTTGACCATCGCGCGCACCTGCGCCATGAAAATCTCGGGGTGGTCGAGCGTGACGCGGATGCCGCGCCAACCGAGGAAGGGATTGTCCTCGGTGATCGGGAAATAGGAGAGTGACTTGTCGCCGCCGATATCGAGGGTACGCATCGTCACCGGGCGCGGCTCGAACGCCTCCATGTGCTCCCGGTAGATGAGGCGCTGCTCCTCTTCGGTCGGAAACCGGTCCTCCGTCATGAACGGGACTTCGGTACGAAACAGTCCGATGCCCTCCGCGCCCCGGTCGAGGGAACGCGTGATCTCTCCGACCAGTCCGATGTTCACCCACAGGGCGATGGTCTTGCCGTCCCGGGTCACGCACGGCAGGTCGCGCAGTTCCTCGAGTTCCTCGGCAAACTCGCGTTCCTCTTCCACGAGGGCCTTGTAGTGGTCCACCACCGAGCGCGACGGATTCGCGACCACGGACCCGTAGAACCCGTCCACGATGAGCTTCCGGTTCTCGACACCGTAGAGCGGGACATCGACCGCGCCCATCACGGCCGGGATATCGAGCGCCCGGGCGAGGATGGCCACATGGGAGTTGCTCGAGCCCCTGAGAGAGACGAGGCCCCGCAGTCGGTCCACCGGAATCTCGCCCAGCATGGCCGCCGTCAGGGCGTCGCCCACCAGGATCGTGTCCCTGGGAAACCGCGTCTTCCGGCGGCGCATGTCCTGCAGGTAGGCGAGCACCCGCTGGCCGAGTTCGCGCACGTCCGCCGCGCGTTCGCGCAGATAGGAATCCTCCATCTGCTCGAAGGTGCGCGTGTGCTCGAGGATCACCTGCTTCAGCGCACCCTGTGCCCATTGGCCGTGGCGTATCCGGTCGCGCACCTCTTCGGCGAGCGCATCGTCGTCGAGCATGTGGAGATAGGCATCGAAGAGGGCGCGTTCCTCCTGCGGCAGCGTCGCTTCGAGCTGCTTGCCGACGTTCTCGATGTCCCGGCGCACCTGCGCGATGGCACGGTCGAATACCAACAGTTCAACGGTGACGTTCTCCGCCTCCTTGTCGGGTACGCCTTCGAGCGTCGCCCCGAGCTGCATCACGACCGCCGTGCCGATGCCGATGCCCGGCGAACCCGGCACCCCGGCGAAGCGGGTGTCACGCTGCCCCGTGCGATGCTCCGAGAGCGCCCGGATGTCGCCCGTGGCCTCGGCGTGCGCGACCACCGCCGCCAACTGGGCGGACAGGGTGACCAGAAACGCTTCTTCCTCCTCGTCGAACCGCCGCCGCTCCCGTTGGCGAACGATCAGCACACCCAGTACGCGGCGCTGGTGGATGATCGGTACGCCGAGGAATGCGTGGAAGGCCTCATCGCCCATTTCGGCGAGATAGAGAAAGCGCGGGTGGCTGGGTGCGTCTTCGAGGTTGATTGGCTCGGCGCGCTCCGCCACCAATCCGACGAGACCCTCGCCGGGCGAAATCACCACGCGGCCGACGGCATCGGGATTGGAGCCTTGGTTGGCGGCGAAGTGGAACTCGCCGGTGTCGCGATCGACGACGTACACCGAGCACACCTCCGTGCCCAGGGTCGTGCGCACGCGCGCGACGATGGTGTCGAGGGCCGTCTTGAAGCTCGGCGCGGCCCCTACGTCCTGAACGATCTGTCGGAGGTCCTTGAGCACGGTCGATCAGAGCTCCTCGTCGACCACGAGAGAAGGCGCGAGCTGCTTGAGCGCGCGGCGGTAGACATCGCGCTTGAACGCGACGACCTTGCCCACAGGGTACCAGTAGCTCACCCAGCGCCAGTCGTCGAATTCCGGTTTGCCCGAACAATCCATGCTGACGTGCGTGTCGTCCGCCAGCAGGCGCAGTAGAAACCACTTCTGTTTCTGCCCCTTGAACGTGGCGCTCGAGTCGGGCCGCTGGAGGCGTTTCGGCAAGCGGTAGCGCAGCCAACCCTGCGTACAGCCCAGGATCTCCACACGGTCACGCGTGAGCCCGACCTCCTCGTAGAGCTCCCGGAAGAGCGCCTGCTGCGGAGACTCCCGCGCCTGGATGCCACCCTGCGGGAACTGCCACGCGTCGCCTCCGCCCACCCGGCGTGCCCACAGCACCCGGCCCCGGTCGTTCGCCAACACGATACCGACGTTGGGCCGAAATCCGTCTGCGTCAATTCTCTCGCACATGTTCCCGCGTCTACTGACGCGCCGTCTACTGACGCGCCGTCTTGCGACGCGCGCCCCACAGCGTTTCGAGCCTGTCGGTGTGCGCCGCCTGCCCTCCGAACGGGCGTCTTTGTCGCACCTGTCCTGCCGGGCGATTCTTCCACATAAGCTATCATCCGCCAAAGTCCCTTCTTCCCCCGAGGCACCCGGCCGCCGCATGAACAGGCTCGCCGAAGAAATGAGTCCCTACCTGCTGCAGCACGCCGGGAATCCCGTGCACTGGCACCCCTGGGACGAGCAGGCGCTGGCCGAGGCGCGGGCAGCCGACAAGCCCATCCTGCTGTCCGTCGGCTATTCCGCCTGCCACTGGTGTCACGTCATGGCGCACGAATCGTTCGAAGACGAAGCAACGGCCGCCGTCATGAACGAGCATTTCGTCAGCGTGAAAGTCGACCGCGAGGAGCGGCCCGACCTCGACCGGGTCTACCAGACGGCCTTCAACCTGCTGACCCGACAGACCGGCGGCTGGCCGCTGACCATGTTTCTCGATCCGCACACCCTGCTGCCGTTTTTCGGCGGGACGTACTTTCCGCGCACGCCGCGTTTCAACCTGCCGGGTTTCGCCGACCTGCTGCTGCGGGTGGCCGATGGCTGGGAAGCGCGACGTTCGGACCTCGAAGAGCAGGGCCAGAAGCTCTCCGACGCGCTTTCCGGGCTGCGGCCGACCCAGGTCGAGGCGACCGGTATCGAGGACACCAAATTGCTGCAGCAGGCCGTCGACCAGCTCGCGTCACAGTTCGACCGCGCCGAAGGCGGCTTCGGCAATGCGCCGAAATTCCCCATGCCCAGCACCCTCGACCGGGTGTTGCGCCATTGGGCCCACGGCGCACGGGCCGGTACGCCCGACCGCACCGCCCTCGACATCGTGACGACCACGCTCACCAAGATCGCCCGCGGCGGTATCTACGATCACGTCGGCGGCGGCTTCTGCCGCTACGCGACGGACCGCCAGTGGGCCGTTCCGCACTTCGAGAAGATGCTCTACGACAACGGGCCGCTGCTGGCGCTCTATGCCGACATCCTCGGACTCGGTCCGGACCCGCTGTTCGTGGGCGCCGTGCGCGAGACGGCGGCCTGGATGATCCGCGACATGCAGCATCCGGACGGGGGTTACTTCTCTTCCCTCGACGCCGATTCGGAAGGGGAGGAAGGCAAGTACTACCTGTGGCGGCGCCCGGAAGTGAAGCGGCTGCTCACGGCAGACGAGTACCTCGTGGTCGAGACGCTCTACGGACTCGACAAGCCCGCCAATTTCGAGGGCAAGTGGAACCTGCGGCGGCACGATGCATGGCGTGCGGTCGTGCACCGGCTGAGCCTGGAACCCGAGACCGCCGATGCGCTGCTGGCGTCCGCGAAGGCCAAGCTGCTCGCCGCGCGGGACAAGCGGCCGCCGCCGGGCAAGGACGACAAGGTGCTGACGTCGTGGAACGGCCTCACCATCCGCGGCATGGCGAAGGCCGCGGTGCGGCTCTCGGAACCCGCCTGGCTTGCGTCCGCACAACGTGCAGTGGACTTCATCCGCGATCGTCTCTGGGACGGCGAACGCCTGTCGGCGACCTGGCGCGACGGCACGGCCAGGTATTCCGGCTACCTCGACGACTACGCGAACCTGCTCGCAGGGCTGCTCGCTCTGCTGCAGGCCTCGTGGCGCGCCGCGGACGCGCGCTTCGCCCGGGCACTCGCCGATGCGCTGCTCACGCACTTCCAGGATGCGGATGCCGGCGCGTTTTTCCTGACGGCGCATGACCATGAGCAACTGATCCACCGCCCCATGCCCACGATGGACGAGGCGTTGCCGCCGGGGAACGGCACAGCTGCGCACGCATTGCTGGAACTCGGGCACCTGTTCGGAGAGACGCGTTACCTCGACGCAGCCTACGCCGCCCTCGATGGGCTACGCGGCTCCATGGAGCGCTACCCCGCCGGGCACTGCACGCTGCTGAACGCCGTCGAGGCGAACGTCCACCCGCCTGAGCAGATCGTCGTCCGTGGGCCCGTCGACGCCCTCGGCGAGTGGCTCGAGATCGCCCGGGAGGGGTATCGGCCATGGCGCAGCGTCTACGGGATTCCGTATGGGGAGGAGGGCGTCCTGCCCGGTTACCTGCCGCGGCTCGTCAGCGCCGACACGCGCGCGAAGGTCACGGCCTTCGTGTGCAGCGCGCTCGTGTGTTCGGCGCTGATCGATTCGATCGAGGAGTTCGAGCGGGCGATCGGCTAGCCGTGGCCTTCGCGACTCCTCACGCAGGCATCGAGTCTACCCAGATGCCAACCGTACTCCGTACCCTGGCGAGCGGGCGTTCTCCATCGCCAGCGCGGGGGATTCAGGGGACCACTCAAGCCGCCTGGTTACGGACTTCAGATCCGGCGCCCCGTACACGAAGCGTTTCGTCAAATCGCCGATAGAGCGTCCCAAAAAAGAAGCGGTTCAGGTGCAGCGGACTGTCGGCGGTGGGGGGTTTGATGTGCTGCTGGCTCTGGGTGGAACCTGAATAGGTCGCGAAATGCCGCAGAGCATCTCCCTGGCCGATCCACTGACAGACGCGGCTGTTCAAGCCGCTACGCTGCGCCATGGTGCCTCCAGGCCCGCATCGACGAGACCGCCTCGCGGATGTCCGGTGCAGAAAGGTCAGCCATGCGTGCCGCGGCAGGAACGACGATCCTGCTCGCTTCTCCCGGTTCCAGCTTGAGCATCCCGCCTCCGAGCGGGTGCCCCTCCAGTTCACAGCTGAGCTGGACAAATGGACTCTCCCAGGCGTGGAAGACCCGGCGTCCGGTCTCCCCTTCATGGAGGCGAACACAATGAACGGCGTTGGTGCAGGTCACGCGCGCCGAGTTGCGGACCAGGTTGGGCGAGCTACCGGACATGTACGTCAGGAAATAGTCCGGCACCTTGACGTGCGGGACCGAGTACCACGGTTCGCGCGTCCGACACTTGTAGGCGCCGCGCGCGGCCCGTCCCAGTTCCGTTCCGAGGTACTTTTCGACCCCTGACGGCAGATTCGCAGCTCGCGGAATGCTGAGCAGCAACATCGGTTCGTCCGTCTGTCGCCAACCTTCGACGGTTCGGCGGGTCAAGCTCCGGGCGGACAGGGCTCGACCGTTGCGAACGGTGGGCCTGAGAAGCTTCTCCGGGATGTCCCACGCAGCGGCCGCCGAAGGCCTCAGGTGGAAGAAGTCGTTGGCGCCGGTGACGTATCCGATGCCGATGGACGCGATGTCGCCAAAGCGAATCGTGTCCTGATCGCGCGCCGCAGCGCCGTAGGCGTCGCGTACAGACTTGGGAAGCAGGTAGGGGCGCAAGCGGCGATTCCACGACTGTCGCCACTCTTCAACGGGTACCGAGACCGCTGGGCGGGGTGGCGTCGCGCACGCAGCGAAACGGTCCATCACGGACAGGCGCAGCTCACACGTCGCCTCGCCGAAGCCGGCCGCGTAGAGTAGCCAGCAATCCTCTGAGAGTTCGGGGAAGAACTTCTCGCGGACTGCGACCACCTGTACGGTGCGGAAGTTCCGCACGAGGTACTCGACCAGCGGCGCCGCGTATGGGGCATGACCCACCTCGGCAGGAACAACGAAGGCCATCCGCCCCCCGGGCCGCAGCAAGCTCGCCGTCGCAACGAGGAACGGCGCCCAGGAGGACGTCAGGCGGGAGAAGTCCGCACCGTGCCGCGAGCAGAGTTCAAGTGCACGAGCCCTGGTCGGCCCCTTGAAAGTCTGGTACCGAATGAACGGCGGGTTGCCCGCCGCGCAGTCGAAACGCTCGCCCGTATGAGCCGCCCATGCGAAGAACTCCCCGTGGTGTACAAGAGCCGAAGGTGCACGTACGACCGCTTGGGCAGCGGTGTCGGCGTCCTGCTCGATACCCACGCTGTTTCGGTGTCGGGCAATGAATCGCCCGTCCCCACACGAAGGGTCGAGCAAGCGGTCCGTCTCATCACGTACCACCCACCGAACGAGTGTCGAGACGACGTTTTCAGGCGTGTAGTAGGCGCCCCGAAATTTCCGGGCGAGGGGAGTCATCGGCTCAAGTGTAGCAGCCGTTCACCCCTTCGGTGACCACACAACGCGTCCCGGTGACGCTGTTTCGGCAAAGACCGCCTCGCCAAGGACCGCGCTTCCGCGCGGCTACCGCGTCAGGCCGCCGGCCGCTCCTCCCCCAGGATCGATACCCGCTCCCCGTACCGGGTATGGGGGTAGTAGTCCCATACCGCGTGGTGCTGGGTGCAGCGGTTGTCCCAGAAGGTCAGCGTGTTCGGCTGCCACTCGACCCGGCCCCAGAGCCTCGGCGTCGAGTCGATGTGGCGGTAGAGCATGTCCAGCAGCGCCGTGCTCTCCGGCCGGCTCAAACCCACGATGTGCGACGTGAAGCCGTGGTTCACGTAGAGCACCTTGCGCCCGGTGCCGGGGTGTCTGGTCACGACCGGGTGCTCGTTGCGGGGATAGCCGCCTTCCGGGGGCGTCGACTTGTAGGAGCCAACGTAGGGGATGGCGCCATCGTGGATCGCGGTGAGGCCATCCAGGAACTCGCGCATCGGCTCGGACAGCAGTTCGTACGCCAGGTACATGTCCGCGAACAGCGTGTCGCCGCCGCCGGACTCCGGGGTCTCGGTGACATACAGCATCGAGCCGAGCGGCGGCACCTCGTCGCAGGTCACGTCGGTGTGCCAGCCATCACCCGCCGTGTACGCAGAGTCCACGGTCGTCTTCACCTTGAGGATCTCCGGATCGCCCCGGTAGGCGTGCTGCATGGGATGCACGTGCAGCCCGCCGAAGCGGCGCGCGAAGGACTTGTGGTGTTCGCGGTCGATGTGCTGGTCGCGGAACACCAGTACCTTCCAGTCCAGCCACGCGTCGTGGATGTCCTGCGCCTGTTCGTTCGAGAGGGGCCGCGAAAGATCGATGTCGCGCACCTCGGCGCCGATGTGGGGTGTCAGTGAGTCGATCTCGAAGGTCCGGTACTCGGTCCGAATCTCCCCCGTGTCCTGTTGACCGTCGCGGGTGTTGAACATGGCGTCCTCCTGGCTTGAACCGTGTCTTGTAGCGCAACTCGCGCCGGCGAACAAGGCGGCGCCGCCTTCACGAGCCTTCACGAGCCTTCACGGGGCGACTCCCGCGGAGCGCTCGTCACTCCTGCCGGGGTTCCACGTTGCCCCACGCGTCGAACCAGGTCACGTCCTCCGCAGGTCGGCGGCGCACCGGTCCGAACCTGCCGAGCGGCCAACCTATCGGAATCGTCGCGACCATGCCGTACTCCTCGGGAATCCCGAACCGCTCCTGCAGCTCGGCCTCGAACACCTGGTGCATCGTCGTCAGCGAGGCGCCGAGCCCCAGCCCGCGGCATGCCAGCAGGATGTTCTGGATGCACGGAAAGACGGAGCCGTAGCTCGGCGGCGCCAGGCCCACCCGTTCCGAGTGCGGCACCCGGAACGGCCAGTCGCGCTTACCGCAGACGAGGAGCAGGTACGGCGTCTCGTGCATGTGCTCCAGCTGGTAGTGCATGGCCCGGAGCTGGCGGCCGAGCGACGTCGCGCGATCGGGGTCCGCCGCGGGGTTCATCCGCACGCGGATGGCTGCCACGTAGCGATCCGAGAACCATTTTTTCGGTTCCGGTTCGGCCAGCAGCAGGAACGCCCACGGCTGCGTGTTCTGTCCCGACGGAGCCTGCACCCCTGCCCGGAGCACACGGCGGATCAACTCCAGCGGGACGGGATCCGGCTTCAGGCGGCGCATGGCGCGCATGTCACCCACCAGATCGAAGAAGGGCGGATTGTTGTCTAGGGGGTCCATTCCGGTGCTCCTCGCAGCGACAGGAGAGAACGTCGCGACGAGGCGAAGCGTCGCAGTTGACCCGGCCGATGTCGAGGCTCACAGCACCCGCGCTGCGGCAGGCTATATTCTCCCGACACCCGGAGGTCCCGAGAGAACGGCATGACAGTGATCGACTGCGACTCGCACATCATGGAGCCGGCCGACCTGTGGCAGCGCTACCTGGAGCCGAAGTACCGCGACCGGGCGATCCGCATCGAGGAAGAGGACGGCATCGAGAAGCTGGTCATCGGCGAGCGCGTCGTGCTCGAAGGCGTGCTGGCCGCCCTGGGCGGCGCCCACCTCGACCGCGTGGAACTCTTTACCGACGGGCGCCTGCGCTACGCCGACGGGTGCGAGCCGGCGAGTTACGACCCGCATGCACGCGCCCGGATGCTCGACGACTGGGGCGTGGACCGGGGGGTGCTGTTTCCGACCATCGGCATCCTGCCCTTCCCCACGGACGACGCCGAACTCGCGAACGCATACTGCCGTGCCTACAACACCTGGCAGGCGGAGTTCTTTCAAACGATCCCCACCCGGGTCGTCCCGATCGCGGTGGTCAACTGGGAGGATGTCGCCGAAGCGCGCCGGGAACTCGACCGCTGCCTGAAGCTCGGTTTCCGCGGTCTCTTCGTGCCGCCCGAAATCATCGGCGGCAAGCGCCCCGGGGACACCCACTTCGATCCCATCTGGTCGCGACTGCAGGATGCCGACGTACCGGGCTGCCTGCACGTCATCGTGCGCTTCGAGGGGGCGGCCGCGCCCTTCTCGGAGTGGAACCAGGCGGGCGCCGGCCTCGTTTTCGGCTTCGGCCTCGGGGCGACCGGACAACTGATCCCCGCGATGGCGAGCCTGGTGCTGGACGGCGTCTGCGAACGCTTCCCACGCCTCAAGATCGTGAGCGTCGAGGCGGGTTGCGGATACGCCGCGTATCTCATGGACCGGCTCGACGAGAAGCACCACTTCTTTCGCGCCATGTCGCCGCTGCAGATGCGCCCGAGCGACTACATCCGCCGCAACTGCTACTTCGTCGCGGAGCCGGAGGAGCGCACCGTCGGGGCGATGCTCGAGCTGGTCGGGGAAGACAACATCCTGTGGGGCAGCGACTACCCGCACGTCGACTCGCGGCTCGACGCGGCGCAGTTGATCCGCCAGTCCGTGGCGGGGCTCGCCGAGGAGCCGAGACAGCGCGTGCTCGGCGAGAACGGTTTGCGGGTGTTCGGAATCTCGTAGGGGACGGGCTTGTCCCGTCCCGTCTCGAATTCATGCACGGCGGCTATGGGGCGCTACAATCCCTCCCAGGGATTCAACACCAGAACACCCATTGGGGCGAAGTCGCCAACGTTGCGCGTCATGACGTACAGGCCGTGCAGCCGCGCCGTCGCTGCGATCAGACCATCTGACACGCCCACCTGCCGACCGTTGCGCCGCGCCAAAGCGTCCAGCTCACCCCAAAGCCGACCGGTGGGCGCGTCTACGGACAGGATGCGGTCCGCAAAGCCGCGCTCCAGACCGTCCAGCCAGGAGGCGAGTTCACTTCGACGGCGGCCTGGTTCCAGGCGGGCGATCCCGGAGGCGACTTCACCGAGGGTGATGGCACTGACGAAGGTATCTTCCTCCGACAGTGCCACAACGGCTGCCTTGACGGGCTGCGAGCCCTCCTCCCGGCGGATTTCCGAGACCACGCAGAGGTATCCAGCAACACCCTCACAGCCCGATGTCGCGCATGGGAGAGCGGTTGCGCTCGACATCGACGCCGTCCAGCGACGGACCGTTCATCAGGTAGTCGATGAACGCCGGTCGATTGCCCTGCAACCGCGCATACTCCGCTTCGGACAGGACGACCACCGAGTCGCCACGCCGGGTGATTCGCTGCGGGCATTCCGACAGCGCCCGGGTGACCACTTCACTGAGTCGATTCTTCGCTTCCGACAGCTTCCAGTCCATATAGGATGTCCGATCTAGTGTAGTGTCTCGAACAAAATAGTGTTTATGTGGCATTCGCGATAGACTGCGTGGCATCGATGTTTTGTGGAGGGTGCGCGATGCGCGTTGCGGCGGAGATCGAGTTGTCGGGCAAGGACCGCGAACAGCTTGGGAAGTGGGCCGCGGCGCGGAGCGCGCCGGTACGCCTGCGGGAGCGCGCGCGGATCGTCCTGCTGGCCGCGGGGGGCATGACGAACAAGGCGATCGCGTCGGAGCTGGGGATCGATGCGAACAAGGTGGGCCGCTGGCGGGCGCGGGTCGCCGCGGAGGGCGTGTCGGCGATCGAGAAGGAACGTCCTCGCGGCGCGAACCAGGGCGGCAAGGACAGCCGGGCGCAGGCGGAACTGCGCAGCAGGGTGATCGAGGCGACCACGCAGACGACGCCGCGGGACGCCACGCACTGGTCGTGCCGGTCGATGGCGCGGCATCTGGAGACGACGCACAGCTTCGTGAATCGGGTGTGGCGCGCGCACGGTCTCAAGCCGCACCTGATCCGGACGTTCAAGTTGAGCAACGATCCGCGTTTCGAGGAGAAGCTGCAGGACGTGGTGGGGCTGTACCTCGACCCGCCGGAGAACGCGGTGGTGTTCAGCTTCGACGAGAAGAGCCAGATTCAGGCGCTGGACCGGACGCAGCCGGGGTTGCCGATGAAGAACGGTCGCGGCGGGACGATGACGCACGATTACAAGCGCCACGGCACCACGACATTGTTCGCGGCGCTGAACATCGCGACGGGCGAGGTGGTCGGCAAGACCTATCGCAAGCACCGCCACCAGGAGGTGTTGAGGTTCCTGCGGGAGGTCGACAAGACGGTGCCGAAGGATCAGGAGATTCACATCGTGCTGGACAACTACGCGACGCACAAACACGAGAAGGTGCTTGGGTGGATCGAGCGCAAGAAGCGCGTGTTCCTGCACTTCACGCCAACTAGCGCGTCCTGGGCCAACTTGGTGGAGCGGTTCTTCGCGATGCTGACCGACAAGCAGATCCGGCGCGGGGTCTTCACGTCCGTGCCGCACCTTGAGAAACGCCTCCGGGAGTATCTGGATAGCTACAACAAGGCCCCCCGTCCCTTCGTTTGGACAAGGACGGTCGAGGAAATCATCGACAAGGTCGGCCGCGCACGGACGGCACTGGGCAAAGCGTCATAATCGTTACTTTGTTAAGGACACTACACTAGCTATCCATACTGACCAACTAGTTTGAAACACGCCGCACTGCGATACAAGTCCACGCCGCCCCTTGGGGCGCTCAGCTGTACTGCATCCCCTGCAGGTGCAGTTCGGGAGTCATCTCCATCGCGTGCCGACCCGCGGACACGGCCTCGAACAACGCATCGACCGTGTGGTAGGGCGCCACCATCTGGAGGGTCGTCAGCGTCGGAAATATCATCAGCCACTCGCTGGCGTCGAAGCGGTCCAACGCCGCCGTCGGCGAGATCCAGTCCCCGCCGACGGTCTCCCGCCGGTGGCCGCTGGCGGACTGGTTCGGGGGCATGACGGCCACGAAAAAGCGCGTGTCGAACCGAAGCGCCCCGGGGACACCCACTTGAAGCGCCCCGGGGACACCCACTTCGATCCGATCTGGGCGCGACTGCAGGACGCCGACATACCGGGCTGCCTGCACGTCATCGTGCGCTTCGAGGGGGCGGCCGCGGCCTTCTCGGAGTGGAACCAGGCGGGCGCCGGCCTCGTTTTCGGCTTCGGCCTCGGGGCGACCGGACAACTGATCCCCGCGATGGCGAGCCTGGTGCTGGACGGCGTCTGCGAACGCTTCCCACGCCTCAAGATCGTGAGCGTCGAGGCGGGTTGCGGATACGCCGCGTATCTCATGGACCGGCTCGACGAAAAGCACCACTTCTTTCGCGCCATGTCGCCGCTGCAGATGCGCCCAAGCGACTACATCCGCCGCAACTGCTACTTCGTCGCGGAGCCGGAGGAGCGCACCGTCGGGGCGATGCTCGAGCTGGTCGGAGAAGACAACATCCTGTGGGGCAGCGACTACCCCCCACGTCGACTCGCGACTCGACGCGGCGCAGTTGATCCGCCAGTCCGTGGCGGGGCTCGCCGAGGAGCCGAGACAGCGCGTGCTCGGCGAGAACGGTTTGCGGGTGTTCGGGATTCGGGACGCGTCGTAGGGGCGACGCTTGTCGTCGCCCGTGTCGAGCCCGCGCAAGCGGCGACGGGACCGGACAAGCCCGTCCCCTATACGGCTGACTCGGCACGGCGTCGTAGGGGCGACGCTTGTCGTCGCCCGTGTCGGGCCCGCGCAAGCCCTGGGCGACGGGCCGGGACAAGCCCGTCCCCTACGGTCGCCCGCGCCGGGGATGGCTGCCGGAGGTGGGCCCCGAAGCGTGGGGCCGCCCCTTGGGGCGCTCAGCTGTACTGCATCCCCTGCAGGTGCAGTTCGGGAGTCACCTCCAGGGCGTGCCGACCCGCGGACACGGCCTCGAACAGCGCATCGACCGTGTGGTAGGGCGCCACCATCTGGAGGGTCGTCAGCGTCGGAAATATCATCAGCCACTCGCTGGCGTCGAAGCGGTCCAACGCCGCCGTCGGCGAGATCCAGTCCCCACCGACGGTCTCCCGCCGGTGGCCGCTGGCGGACTGGTTCGGTGGCATCACGGCCACGAAGAAGCGCGTGTCGAACCGCGCCGGAGCCATCTTCGGCGTGATCCAGTGGCTGAAATAGGCCACCCAGTCGGTCGCGAGCGTCAGGCCCTCCGACACCACCACCTCTCCGAGGCTCGCCTCACCGGCGGCCAGGGCGTCGCGGTAGCCCTCGAAACGGGCGTTTTCGGCATCGTCATCGGGTTCGAACAGCGCCCCGTCCCGATACGCCAGCAACACGCCGCTCTCCTCGAAGCACTCGCGAATGGCGGTCACCCAGTAGCTCAGTCCGCCGCTGTCGAGGGTCAGTCGGCGAGACGCTTCGGCGTCGTCGAGCCCCCGGCAGGCGTGCTCCAGTTCGCCGTCGTGGTCGTCCACCTTGCCGCCCGGGAACACGTGCAGGTCCGGGAAGTCGCCCCGTGCCGGTCGTTGCACCATGAACACTTCGATGTCCGCGTTGCCCTGCCGCACGACGAGGACGGTCGCGGCCTTGCGGATCGGACGGGCGGTACGCGGGGCGTCGCCGCCGGGCGTAGGAGATTGCTGGGGTCCGGCCAAGGTCGCACTCCGGGAATCAGTCGTGGGAAGCGATCATCATAACCGTTGCGCGCAATCGGGACGCTTCCCACCTCCTTGAAACAGTGCCTCGCCCGGAACGCGTCACCGCGTGATCAGGTCCTCCCGCCGGTGCGTGCCCGCCACCGCAGATCGAGTTCCCGCGCCGCCTTCACATCGTCCAGACGGCGCAGGGGCAGCGTATGCGGCGCGCTCCTGACCACCTCCGGATCGCTGGCCGCCTCCGCCAGGATCGCCGCCATCGCCTCGACGAACGTGTCGATCTCCTCCTTCGACTCCGTTTCCGTGGGTTCGATCAGGAGGCACTCCGGCACCAGCAGCGGGAAGTACGTCGTGGGCGCATGCACGCCGTGGTCGAGCAACCGCTTGGCGAAGTCCATCGCCGTCACCCCAAGCCGTCTGCTCTGCGCCGCCAGCGTGACGATGAACTCGTGGCTGGCCCGGCGGTGCGGGTAGGCGAGATCGAATCCGGCAGCGCGCAGCCTGGTCGCGAGATAGTTCGCGTTCAGCGTCGCGAACTCGCCGACCCGGTGCATGCCGTCCCGGCCCAGCATCAGCGCGTATGCCAGCGCCCGGATGAGGATGCCGGCATTGCCCATGAACGTCGACAGGCGGCCGATGCTATGCGGCGGCTCCACCCACCGGTAGCCGTCGTCCGTCCGCGTGACCCGCGGGCCCGGCAGGTACGGCGCCAGGCGCGCACCGGCGCCCACGGGACCCGAGCCCGGTCCACCGCCCCCATGCGGCGTCGCGAACGTCTTGTGCAGGTTCACATGCAGCACGTCGAAGCCCATGTCCCCCGGCTTCACCTTGCCGAGAATCGCGTTCAGGTTGGCGCCGTCGTAGTACAGCAGCCCGCCGGCCCGGTGAACGATGTCCGCCACTTCCGAGATGTGCCGCTCGAACACGCCGCAGGTCGACGGGTTCGTGGTCATGAGGCCGGCCGTCGCCGGACCCACGGCGGCCCGCAGGGCGGCGAGATCGACATCCCCGTCGCGCCCGGCGGCCACCTCGCGCACGGTGTATCCGCACATCGCGGCCGTCGCCGGATTCGTCCCGTGCGCACCCTCCGGAACCAGGATTTCGCGCCGCGCGTCGTCGCCGCGAGCCTCGTGACAGGCGCGGATCATGGCGACGCCCGCGAACTCGCCCTGGGCGCCGGCCATGGGCGTGAGCGACACGACAGGCATGCCTACGACATCCTGCAGGATCTCCTGGAGGTCGAACAGGCACGCGAGGAACCCCTGGCTCACCGACTCCGGCGCCAGCGGATGACGGTCGAGGAACCCCGGCGCGCCCGCGGCGCGATGGGCGCCCCGGGGGTTGTACTTCATGGTGCAGGAACCGAGGGGATAGAACTGGTTGTCGATCGAGAAATTCTGGCGCGAGAGGTTCGTGTAGTG
This sequence comes from Candidatus Azotimanducaceae bacterium, assembly GCA_965248075.1. GTDB lineage: Bacteria > Pseudomonadota > Gammaproteobacteria > Pseudomonadales > Azotimanducaceae > VXNE01. The sequence continues at coordinate 2,006,153 of CBDFIL010000003.1, forward strand.
CCGCACGGCCTGCAGTTCCGAAACCTCCGGCAGGACGGGCGGCTCCGTCCGCAGCGCATCCGCCGGCAGGTCGTCTATCCGCTCCGGGGCCGGTGCCTGCGCGTTCGCGGCACGACCGGGGCGGGCAATGTCGAATATCGTCCGCATCGGTCAGTCTTCCAGTATCCCCGCGAGGGCATCCGCGAACTCGCGCATCTCGTCGACTGTCCGCCGTTCCGTGGCACACACCAGCAGGCCGTGTTCGAGTTCCGGAAACCACCGTCCGAGCGCGAGTCCACCCACCATGCGGCGCCGCGCCAGCGCTTCCACGACCGGTGCCGCCGGGCGGCCGAGGTCCAGAACACATTCGTGGAAGAAAGGTCCCTCGAACCGTCGCGGTACGCCGAGGATGTCCACCAACTCGCGCGTGCGGGCGTGGCACGCCGCCGCGACGTTGCGCAAACCGACCGGTCCCAGGAGGCTCATGTAGACGGTTGCCGCGGTCACGAGCAACCCCTGGTTCGTGCAGATGTTCGACGTCGCCTTGGCGCGGCGGATGTGCTGTTCCCGAGCCTGCAACGTGAGGGTGAAACCGGGCCGGCCTTCCGCATCCTCGGTACGCCCGACGATGCGGCCCGGCAACTGGCGGACGAATGCCTGCCGCGCGCAGATGAAGCCGAAGGAAGGCCCGCCCGAAGCCATCGGCACGCCGAGCGGCTGCCCGTCTCCGCACACGATGTCCGCACCCGTCTCGCCCCACGCACCGGGCGGCTTCAACAGGGCCAGCGATACCGGGTTGACGCATGCGACCACCAGGGCTCCCAGCGCGCGCGCCTGGTCCGTCAATGCATCCACGTTGTCGAGCAGTCCGAAGAAGTTCGGCTGCTGCACGACCACGGCTACGGGCCGGGGGGACAGGCTCTGCAACGCCCCCGGGTCGACCCGGCCGTCCTCGCCGTAGGGCAGCGCGACGATCTCGATGCCCTGGTTGCGCACGATGGTGCGCGTCGTCGCCAGGTAGAGCGGATGGACGTTGCCGGCGATGGCGACCGTGCGCGGCCCGTCGCGGCCCGTCGCGGCCTTGCGGTTCGCCCGCACCGCCATGAGAACGGCCTCGGCAAGCCCCGAGCCGCCGTCGTAGACGGACGCATTACAGACGTCCATGCCGGTCAGCTCCGACATCATCGTCTGAAACTCGTAGATGAGCTGCAGCGTGCCCTGGCTCGCTTCCGCCTGGTACGGCGTGTACGCCGTCATGAACTCGCCACGGCCGGCGATGTCCCACACCGCGGCGGGTATGTGGTGGTCGTAGGACCCCGCACCGAGGAAGCACGGACCTGTCTCATCCCGCCGCGCGCGTGCGCCGAGCCGCCGCAGCACGTCCATTTCGGACAGGCCGGAATCCACCGCCGTCAGCTCTCCTGCGCGCAGCGGTGCGGGTATCTCGTCGAAGAGCGATTCGATGTCGTCGACGCCGATGACGGAGAGCATGGCCGCGACATCGGCGTCCGTGTGGGGAATGAAAGGCATGAAGCATTGCCCCGCGTGTAGCCGGAGAGTGTGTCGGATTTACCGAGTCAGCGGCAAGTCCGGCGGCTCATGGGGATGCCGCACGGCGCGCATGTCGCAACGACCAGGGGAGATCGGTGTGGCCGGCCCCTGGGCGCTCAGTCCTCGTCGACGCCGAACGAGCCGTGGAGTTCGTCACCGTCGACGAGATCGTCCTCTTCCGCGAGATCCCCTTCGTCACGCGCCGCGCAGAAATCCGCGTAGGCACTGGCGTCCATGAGGTTCGCAAGCTCCGACTCGTCCGTCGGTTCGATGCAGAACAGCCAGCCGTCCCCATACGGATCCTGATTGACCAGTTCCGGCGCATCCTCCAGGGCATCGTTGACCGCGACGACCGTACCGGATACCGGCGCGTAGATGTCCGAGGCCGCCTTGACGGACTCGACCACGCCGGCCTCCTCCGCGCCGCCCACGGCCCGATCCAGTTCCGGAAGCTCGACATACACTACATCGCCGAGTTGCTGCTGCGCGTAGTCGGAGATGCCCACCAGGACGTTGCCGTCCTCGTCGAGCCGAGCCCACTCGTGGGTCTCCGCATACGCCAGCTCCGTTGGACATTCGCTCATGCTGGCCCCTTCCTCAAGGAGTTGTCGCCCGCTCGAGATCCGCACCGGGATGTCGACGCCGGCTCCGGTCAGGCGGCGATACTCTACCCGATTAGCGCGGGACGCCGCACCCGCAACAAGGCCCATACAGGGCTTGTCGAGGCGGCCTCTGGATGAGAGCAAATCCCGTGCCAGACACGGGGGCGGCCGGGTCGTTGCGGCGCAGCGTCAACCGACGGCGGCCGGCCCAAGCCCGCATTTCTCACCAGGCCGCTTGTCGGCGGCAAATGGCTTCTGGGTTTCAAGAAGTTAACCGCGATTGCCGATGATCGTGCCGATTACGGACTGCGCTGGCCGCGCCCTCGCGGGTCTTTTGACCCCGTGTACACACGGGCCCGTGCTTGCGCACGTGCTCCCTCAACCGTAGTCCCCGCTATGCTTTCGGTCGGCGAGCGCGACGCAAGCGTCGTGCGCACAGGGCCAAAATCCTCCGCGATCATCACGGCCCCTGGTGAGAAATGCGGGCTAGGCGCTCAGTCGAACACCTGCTTGCCATTGCGGACGAAGGGCGGACGCACGAGGCGGCCGGTGCGGATCCTGCCTCGTATGTCGATGCCCACCCGCCCTCTCGCGGTGCGCGGGACCCGGGCAAGCCCGATGCTGCAGCCAAGAGTGGGAGAAAAGATGCCGCTCGTCACGACGCCCGCGCCGGCATCGCTTCGGACCGCCATGCCATGGCGCATCACGCCCCGCTCTTCGAGCACCACGCCGGTCAGTCTGCTGCGCGGCCCGGCCCGCCGCTGTGCCTCGAGGGCTGCGCGGCCCACGAAATCCCGGTCCGGTGGCTCCCATGCGACGGTCCAGCCCATGTTGGACTCCAGGGGGGTCACCGTCTCGTCCATGTCCTGACCATGGAGATTCAGTCCCGCCTCGAGACGCAGCGTGTCGCGGGCGGCTAGACCCACGGGAACCACGCCCGTGGCCGCGAGGCGCTGCCACAGCGCCGCCGCGGCCGCTCCCGGCAATACGACCTCGACACCGTCTTCGCCCGTGTACCCGGTCCGCGCAAGCATCCAGTCACCCGCTTCGAAGGCTTCGAAGAATCCCAGCTCCCGCACGTTCTCCCTGCCCGTCGCCGCCACGAACCGCGTGCACGCCGCAGGGCCCTGGACCGCGATCATCGCCGTGTCCGAGCGTTCCCGCAGCACCACATCGAATCCTTCCGCCCGCGCGTTCAGCCAGGCAACCACGCGGTCGCGCGTCCCGGCGTTCGATACCACGCGGTAGCCGCTTGCGAGGCGGTACACGATCAGGTCGTCCAGCACTCCCCCCGCGTCGTTGAGCAGTGCGCCGTAGAGCGCCTTGCCGGGCGCCGCGAGGCGTTCCACGTCATTGGCGACGACGTGGCGCAGGAAGGCCCGGGCGCCGGCCCCGGCGAGATCCGTCACCGTCATGTGCGATACATCGAACATGCCGGCCGCGTTGCGCACCGCGTGATGTTCCGCCACCTGGGAACCGTGATGCAGCGGCATCTCCCAGCCCGCGAAGTCGACCATCCTTGCGTTGGCCCCGAGGTGCTCGGCAAACAGGGGCGTGCGTCGGGCCATGCTCACAGCGCCCGCCCGAGAAATCCCTCGCCCATCGCCTCGCGGATCAGCAGCCGTTTCACCGCCGGCGCGGCGTCCATGCCCCGCACCCCGACATTGCGCAGCCAGCGCCCGACCGGTCCCCCGTAACCGTATGATCCGCGCAGCGCGGTCATGAGCGCGAGCATCGCCTCGGCCCGTACCCGGCGACGCTGGGCGAAACCGCGCCACAGGTTGGGTCCGCCGAGGTCCACCGCACCCGCCGCGACCCGCGCGATGCCGGCCACGTCCTCGATGCCGAGGTTGACTCCCTGACCCGCCAACGGGTGGACGGTGCGCGCGGCGTCGCCAACGATGAGCAGGCGTGGGCGCGGATTGAAGTCACGTACGACACGTTGCGACAGTCGGAACGCGTAGCGCCTGTCCACCTCCTCGAAGCGCCCGAGCACACCTTCGGAAGCCGCGTACAGCGATGCCGCGAACGCGGCATCGTCGAGCGCGCCCAATCGCTCCGCAGCAGCGCGATCCTGGCTCCAGATGACGGCCGTGCAGTGCGGATCCGGCAGCGGCAGGAAGGCCAGCGGTCCGTGCGTCCCGAAGCGTTGCAGGGCCTCGTCCCCGTGCGGACGGGCGGACCGAACGACCGTTGCGACCGCCGCATCGAAGTCGCCACGGTGCAGCAGTTCGACGCCGGCGAGTTGCCGCACGCGCGATTCCGCGCCGTCCGCGGCGATCACCAGTCGCGCCAGGAGGTTGCGCTCGCCGACGGCAACCGTCAGGGCGCCCGCGCCCTGGGACAGGCCGGAGACCGCTCCGCGGTACACGTCCACATCCCCCACGCGATCGCACGCGTCCCACAGGGCCTCGCAGACCTTGCCCACCTCCGCCACGCGGGCCAATACGTCGAGCCCCACGGAGCGCGCCTCGAAATCGATCTGCGCCGTACCCCGTTCCTCCCACACCCGCATTCGGCGGATCGGGGCCGTCGGGACTGCGACGTCGAGCAACGCCAGGCACGCGGGCGTCAGGGCGACGGTTCGGATGTCGAAGCCGAGCCGTCCGGGCACCGCGGCGGGACGCTGGCGGTCGATCAGGGCGACGCGCCGTCCGGTCCGGCCCAGCACCAGAGCCGCCGTCGCGCCCACGATACCGCCCCCCACCACGGCCGCGTCGTAGGGCCGCTCAGCCATGCATCAAGGCCTCGATCTCATCGACCGCCTTGGGCACTGCCTCGGTCAGCACTCGCGTCCCGCGCGCCTCGATCACGAGGTCATCCTCGATACGGATGCCCAACCCGCGCCAGCGGGCGGGCACCTCCAGGGCGTCCTCCGGGAAGTACAGTCCCGGTTCGACGGTCAGCGCCATGCCCGGTTCCAGCATGCGCCACGTCCCCTCGACGCGGTAGTCGCCGACGTCATGCACGTCGATGCCCAGCCAATGGGAACACTTGTGCACCGTGAAGCGTCGGTACGCCCCGGTTTCCATCGCCTCCTCGAGGCTGCCGCTCAACAACTTGAGATCAAGCAGTCCGGCCGTGAGGACCCGCGTCGCCGCCTCGTGCGGGGCGGTGAACTCCGCTCCGACAACCGCTGCGTCGATGGCGGCCCCCTGGGCGGCGAGCACCAGTTCATAGATCTCTCGCTGCGGCCCCGAGAAGACCCCGTTGACGGGAAACGTACGGGTGACGTCCGCTGCGTAGTGCGCGTACTCGCAGCCCGCATCAATCAGCACCAGGTCGCCGTCCCGCAGTACGCGGTCGTTGCGTACGTAGTGCATCACGCACGCGTTGCGTCCGCCGGCGACGATGGACTGGTACGCCGGCGAGCGCGCGCCGTTCGTCAGGAACTCGTGGAGGATTTCTGCTTCGAGCTGCATTTCGGTGACGCCGGGTGCGCAACGTCGCATGGCGCGCACGTGCGCCCGAGCGGTGATCTGCGCCGCGCGCGCCATCAGCCGCCGTTCGGACGCGGACTTGTACAGACGCTGTTCGTGCAGGAGTGTCTTCAGGGACACGAACTCCCCAGGTGGCCGGGCTCCGCCGGCCTCCCTGGCGCGGATATCCGTCACCCAGCCGATCAGCCGGCGGTCGAAGTCCGGATGCTCGCCCAGGGTCAGGTACACGCGCCCACGCCCCTCGACGATCCCGGGAAGGATGTCATCGAGGTCCGCGTACGGGAAAGCGTCGTCGAGGCCCAGCACCTGCGCGGCCCGCTCGGGCCCGAGCCGGGTGCCCGCATACCGCTCGGCCGGCGCGTCCCGGTCCCGACAGAACAGGATCGTCTGGCCCTGCTCGCGGCCCGGGGCAAGCACCAGCACGCAGTCCGGTTCCTCGAAGCCCGTGAGGTAGTAGAAGTCGCTGTCCTGGCGAAACGGGTACTCGGCGTCGCGGTTACGAAACTGCACGCGGGCGCTCGGCAGCAGGGCGACCGAGCCGTCCTCCATGGACTCCATGAGGCGCTCCCGGCGCCGCCGGTACTCGCCCGGGCCGACGCCCCGTGGGTGCCGTTGTGCCCTCATGCCCGGGTCCGATGACGCACACGCGCCATGCCGCACGACCGGCGGCGATGGCCCCGTGCGTGATCAGTGTGGCCGAGGCGTGGGCGCAACGGCCCGTAACGAGCTTGCGAAGGAGCGACCGGACCGCTCATGGGGGTGCTTTGATCCTTCACATGGCGGCGAATTCACGCCACACTATCTGCAGGCAAAGACGATGTCGAGGGTGGCGCCGGTGCCCGATCTGGGTGTTCTCGAACAGCGCATCGACGAACTGATCGAAACGTGCCGTGCCCTCGCGACGGAGAACCGGGCACTCAGGGTGCAACGTCGGTCGTTGACCGTGGAACGTGCGAAGCTCCTCGAACGCAACGAACTCGCCAGCAGCAAGGTCGACTCGATGATCGGCCGACTGAAGGCGCTCGAGGAGGCATCGTGAGCGAAGCCGTCACCGTATCGATCGAGATCCTCGGCAAGCAGTTCCAGGTGAGCTGTGGCGTCAGCGAAGTGCAGCAGGTCAGCGCAGCCGCGCACTTGCTCAACGAGCGCATGAACGAGATCCACGAGACCCGGAAGGTACTGGGTTTCGACCGCATCGCCGTCATGGCGGCACTCAACATCGCCCACGACTACCTGTCCGCGCAAGGCGACCGCAACCACGTCGTGGACGATACCGAGGGCAAGGTGGCGGAGTTGACCGACAAGGTCACCGAGGCGCTCGCGGAAGCCAAGTCCTGACGCCGGCGCGCCTCAAGCGACGCTCCGGTTGCATCGCTCGGCAATCAGATATACTCACAGCCAGTCTCCTGGGGTGCTCGCCAGTCGGTGTCGTCCTTGAACCGTTGAGAAAACAATGGGGGCTCCACTACGGGACCGGTGCGCAAGCCCAGCGCGGCCGGACAGCGCTTCGGCACTTGTCCGTGAGGTCGCCTCGGGAAGCCTTGGGCGCTCGCAAGAGTCCCCGCTCTGAATCGGAACGGTTCAGGGCAAACCAGGCAGCGGCGCCATCGGGAGACGGACCTGCGGGTCGCCGGCCATCCTGTGCCGGCCGCTCCCGGATGTGCCGGGACGCGCGTGCGTTCCGGCCCTTCCGGGTGTCGGAGTTCCCTGTCCGTGCACCGGGCTCGTCCACGCGCGCTGTCCACGGAGCGCGTCGCCCGCATGTCCCTGCGTAGCTCCCTGCGCGCCCGGCGCCGCGCACTCTCCTCGTCCGAGCAGGCCGACCATGCCCAACGGGTCTGCCGGCACCTGTTCAACTCCGCCATCGTGTTGCGCGGACGCGTCGCGGCATATGCCGCCTTCGATGGGGAGCTGGACCTGTGGCCGTTCATCGCCCGCCATCCGCGGCTGGCATTGCCGGTGGTGGAGTCCTCCACCCGGATGACGTTCCGGCCGTATCGCTTCGGTCAGCCGCTACGGAACAACCGCTTCGGCATCCGCGAACCGCTGGGCCGCAGACCCCTCCCAGCTCTTGCGCTATCCGCGGTGCTGACCCCGCTGGTGGGCTTCAGCGAGGACGGAGGACGGCTTGGCATGGGGGCCGGCTACTACGACCGCTGCTTCGCCAGGGGCCGTCGTCCGCTCCTGATCGGCATCGCGCACGAACTGCAGCTTGTAGCGCAACTCACCCGAATGGACTGGGACGTGCCGCTCGACGCCGTCGTTACCGAGCAGGGTTGGCGTTGCTTCACTGCTCGCGCACGGAACGTCCGGCTGCCGGACGCACGGTCGCTCTGACCGGGCCGGATGCCTTGAGCCGGCGAGCCGAGCTGAAGCTTCGTGGCGCTATACTGCTCCCATGGCAGTACGCAAGATCATCCGCATGGGTCATCCGAACCTGCGGAGGCCGGCGCGTGCGCTACTGCCGGAAGAGCTGGACAGCGACGAACTGTACCGCCTGGTCGCGGACATGATCGACACCCTGCACGACTACGGCGGCATAGGCTTGGCGGCGCCCCAGGTCAACGAGGGCCTGCGGCTCGCCATCATCGAGGTCCCGGGCGGCGCGACGCGCTACGGCGAACTCGACCGCACGCCCCTCACTGTCTGCGTCAACCCCGAGACCGAGGTCATCGACGCGGCCACCGCCGGCTACTGGGAGGGCTGCCTGTCGATCCCGGGGCTGCGCGGCTGGGTCGAACGCCCGCAGCACATCCGTGTCCGCCACCTGGATCTCCAGGGCAAGGAACACGAGATCGAAGCGCGCGGCTTCCTCGCGACCGTCTTCCAGCACGAGTTCGACCACCTCGACGGACGGCTCTACGTCGACCACATCGCGGACTCGACCCGACTCGTCTTCGAGGACGAGTACGAACGTTACGTCCTGCCGCGGGAAGCAGCCGAGGGCGGCGGGTAGCAGGCCGGCGGGCCGCGAGGAATGGACCGGGACCAAGTCAAGATCGCCGTCGCCCGGGCCGCCCGCGACCTGATCGAGTCGAGACTCGCCTCCGACACCATCGTGGGTGTCGGCACCGGTAGCACGGCCAACTTCTTCATCGAGGCGCTCGCGGAGATCCGCCACAAGTTCGACGCTGCGGTGTCGAGCTCGGACGCCTCCACCGAACGGCTCAGGGCCCGGGGCGTGCATGTCATCGAGCTCAATGCCGCCCCCGCCGTCGCGGTCTACGTCGACGGCGCGGACGAAGTCGATCCCTCGAACGCGCTCATCAAGGGCGGCGGCGGCGCGCTGACACGGGAGAAGATCGTGGCGGCCACCGCGGACGAGTTCGTCTGCATCGTCGACGACTCCAAACCGGTCGACCGACTCGGCGGTTTCCCGCTGCCCGTGGAGGTCATTCCGATGGCGCGCGGGCTCGTCGCGCGGCGGCTTGCCGGCCTCGGCGGGAAACCCGTCTACCGCCAGGGCTTCGTCACCGACAATGGCAACGTCATCCTCGACGTGCACGGCCTGTCCATCGCGGATCCGGACGCGCTTGAGCGGGAAATCAACGACATGCCAGGGGTCGTGACGAACGGCATCTTCGCCGCCGAGCGGCCGCATGTCGTGCTGGTGGGGACGCCGCAGGGCGTCGAGCGCCGCCCCTGAACTGACAGACGAGCGTCGCTGGCTCCCGCCGCCCGAGGGACCGCGCTAACTAACTAAGCTAGACTGTGCTCTTCGATTCGCACGCGGAAAAGGAGCGAGTAATGAGGCTGCGCCGGTGGGTGTATGGAATGGCTTTCGCCGTTTCGGGCGGGTTGAACGCACTGGCCAGTGAAGGCGTAGCCCCCCTCACGAACGACGACATCGTCAAGCTCGTAGGGGCCGAGGTTGCCTGTACGATCATCGTCACCTTTTATGTCCACACGCACACGCATTGACTATCTAGAGGGCCGTCTCATGGCGGTCGAGATGAGCGTCACCGAGTTGGTGGCGCTTCTCGGCAGGCTCAATCTGATCACACCAGGCGACTTCATCGACCGTCTTACGCGCGCTTCTGAATTGGCGTCGTATTCTGCCGTCAACAATGCATATAGGGAAGGCATGTTGGCGACCTATCGGCGCATGTCGGAAATGATTGACGAGATGAGGAAGGTCTCTCCGCAGACGTAGCATGCCTGTGACAGTCGAGCGCATGATTCATGGTGCCGAGTCATGCCTCCCCCGCGACCTGATCGAGTCGAGACTCGCCTCCGACACCATCGTGGGTGTCGGCACCGGTAGCACGGCCAACTTCTTCATCGAGGCGCTCGCGGAGATCCGCCACAAGTTCGACGCTGCGGTGTCGAGCTCGGACGCCTCCACCGAACGGCTCAGGGCCCAGGGCGTGCATGTCATCGAGCTCAATGCCGCCCCCGCCGTCGCGGTCTACGTCGACGGCGCGGACGAAGTCGATCCCTCGAACGCGCTCATCAAGGGCGGCGGCGGCGCGCTGACACGGGAGAAGATCGTGGCGGCCACCGCGGACGAGTTCGTCTGCATCGTCGACCACTCCAAACCGGTCGACCGACTCGGCGGTTTCCCGCTACCCGTGGAGGTCATTCCGATGGCGCGCGGGCTCGTCGCGCGGCGGCTTGCCGGCCTCGGCGGGAAACCCATCTACCGCCAGGGCTTCGTCACCGACAATGGCAACGTCATCCTCGACGTGCATGGCCTGTCCATCGCGGATCCGGACGCGCTTGAGCGGGAAATCAACGACATGCCAGGGGTCGTGACGAACGGCATCTTCGCCGCCGAGCGGCCGCATGTCGTGCTGGTGGGGACGCCGCAAGGCGTCGAGCGCCGCCCCTGAACTGACAGACGAGCGTCGCTGGCTCCCGCCGGGCCCCGTCGGCGCCGGCGCCGGCCTACCGCGGCACGCAGTCGCTCAGGCGGCCTCTTCCATGCCCGGCTGGTACCGTCCGAGCGTCGCCGCCCCGTTGAGCCGCGCGCGCAACGCCAGTTGTCGCTGGGCCGCCGGGACGCTCGCAGCACTTCCGCCCCAGGCCTTCAAGGCCGGCTCCTGCAACGCCCGTCCGTAAGAGAAGCTCAGCCGCCACGGCAGGTCCAGCCCGCTCGCATTCATCGCATTGAGGTGCTCGGTGGACTGCACGGCGGTCTGGCCACCCGACAGAAAGACGACGCCCGGCACCGCGGCGGGTACGGTGTTGCGCAGACAGGCGAGCGTCCGCTCGGCCACTTCCGCCACCGGCGCCTGGCTGGGGCAGTCCTTGCCGGACAGCACCATCGACGCTTTCAGCACGGTGCCCTCAAGGCGCACGTCCTGTTCCGCCAGGGCCGTGTAGAGCGCGCGCAGCGTCGCACGCGTCGCGGCATCGCAGGTCTCGATATCGTGGCCGCCGTCCATCAGGACCTCCGGCTCGACGATGGGGACGATGCCGGCGTCCTGGCACATCGAGGCATAGAGGGCCAGGGAGTACATGTTGGCCTCGACGCACGCCCCGCTCGGCAAGCCGTCGCCGACGGTGATGACGGCGCGCCACTTCGCAAATCCGGCGCCGAGGTCACGGTACTCCGCCAGCCGCTCCCCGAGACCATCGAGGCCCTGGGTGAACTTCTCGCCGGGATGCAGGGGCATGTCCAGCGTGCCCCGGTCGACCTTGATGCCCGGGATGCTGCCGTTGGCCGCGATGTGCTCGGGGAATGCGGCGCCGGCCGCGGTCTTCTGGCGGATGGTCTCGTCGAACAGGATGTAGCCCGACAGGTGCTCGGAGGACCCCTCCGCGGTGATCAGCAGTTCCCGATACGCCCGGCGGCTCTCCTCGTTCGACTCGACGCCGATCGAATCGAAACGGCGTTTGCAGGTCGGGTGGCTTTCGTCCATCGCGAGGATTCCCCGGCCCGGGGCGACCATGGCGTTTGCCGTTTCTTCGAGTATCTGCCGGTTCATGTTCGAGAGGCTCTCCGCGACGCTGTGCAGCCGGCGGGGAGTATAGCGCCGCCGCCGTCCCGGGAACCCGGTCAGGCGGTCGGAGCTCCGTCGCTGACCAGCGCACGGGCGTACGGCAGAACCTGGTCTTCCCACTGCAGGCGAGCGTGGGCACAGCCGGCCGTGACGTCGCGAAATATCCGCTGCAGGGCCCGACTCTCGTGCAGTTCCGCGCCGCCGGCGGCCTCGTACAGCCGCTGCGTGGCCCGGTTGCAGAGCCGGGCCGCGAAGGCCGTGTCGCGCATGATGCGGGCGGTGACGAGAGCGTCCGGCGTCGGGTCGGCATCGAGTTCGTCAGCGGCTGCGAGGATCACCGTGCGCGCCGCATCCACTTCCGCGCTGGCTTCGCCGAGGCGCAACAGCCAGCCGTCGCGCGCCGAGGCTCCGATCTTGCGCGCGAACTCGCGTACCGCGGCCTGGGCGCCGCCGATGACCGGGCCGACGATGACGAGGATCAGGAGCGCGCCATAGGGCACGATGATCCGGGAGAAGGGCAACAGCCGTTCCGCCGGCACCGGGACGCCATCGCAGACCGCGTCCTTCGAGCCCGTCCCGCGCAGGCCCAGGACCTGCCAGGTGTCGTCGATCTCGTACTCCGACCTGTGCAGCAGTCCGAGGTGCGGCTCACCGTTCGGCTGAGCGATCCCGAGCAGCAGCCAGTCCGCATGGTCGCAGCCCGAGTTGAAAGCCCAACGCCCGGAGACGACCGCCCCGTCCGGGCCGATGGACTCGGCATGGCCGGCGGGACCGAGGGAAGCGGACACGAGGGTTTTCGGCTCGCGCCACACCGCCTCCTGCACCGTATCCGGATAGCGGCCCACGACGTAGTTGTGCATGCCCCAGACGAAGTTGCACCAGCCCGTGGACATGCAGCCCTCCGCCAGCAACCCGCACACATCCACGAACTCCCGGATCGTGTGGGGAGAACGAGCTTTGAGCATCTGCGGGAATCCTGCCCCCTGCAGGGCGGCGAGCACCTCCGGATGCAGGTGCCCCAGTCGCTCGGTCGCGGCAGCCCGGTTCCGCGCGAGCGTCGCCACGGCACCGGCACGCTGGCGTAGCGTGGGCGTCTCCGGATCGTCCATGGCCGGGCGCTACAGCTCGAGCGGTTCTCCCTGGGCGATCTTCTGCGGCTCCTCTCGCCACGCGTCGGAGGTGTCGACGTAGAGTTCGAGCACGTTGCCGTCGGGGTCCCGGATGTAGAGCGACCGGGTCACCTCGTGATCGATCGGCCGGCACCGCACGCCGGACGCATCGAGGTGCGCCTTGGCTTCGCGCAGGGCATCCATGTCGTTGCCGATCTTGAAGGCTACGTGGGCCAGTCCCACGGACTTCTCGCTCGCCCGCTCGGCGTCCGCGCCGAGGGCCGCGATGGCGAAGTCATGGTGGTTGCCCATCGTGAAGAAGGTCATGTGCGGGTCGTCCCGGTGCGCGCAGACTGTCATGCCGAGCACATCCCGGTAGAACGTCTCCGCGCGCTCCATCTCGCCGACCTTGATGACCACGTGACCCAACGATTCGATACGCATGAGCCTCTCCCCGGTTGAAACGTCCATGACCTGCCGAAGATTGTGGTGCTCCTTCCGCTATTGTCAAATCGGGCCCGAAGCTGCGGGCTTCCGGACACACCGGCATCCGGCCTGGCCCAAGGCGTGAAGGACGAGACATGCCTGACCTCAACCTCATCGGCCACGACCTGACGGGTAGGCCCTTCGGGGCCGCTCTCGACGTTTGCCTGATCCTCGCCGCGCTGTGCTGGCTGCTGTCCATCCTGACGCGCGAATACTCCTGGGTGGATCGCCTCTGGCAACTCTGTCCGCCGGCCTACTGCCTGATAGTCGCGGCCGCCGCGGACTTCGAGTCGACCCGCCTGAACCTCATGACCGTCCTCGTCACCGCGTGGGGGCTGCGTCTCGCCTACAACTTCGCGCGCAAGGGCGGCTTTTCCATGGGCGGAGAGGACTACCGATGGACCACCGTGCGCAAGCGGACCGGGCCGGTCGGCTTCCAGTTGCTCAACGTGACGTTCATCGCACCCGGACAGATGCTCCTGATCTGGCTGTTCACCTCGCCCATGCACCAGGCCTGGGTGTGGCGGGAAGCGCCGATGAACGCGCTCGACATCGCCGCGGCCCTGGCGTTCGTCGCCCTCCTCGTCGGCGAGACGGTGGCCGACGAGAAGATGTGGAAGTTCCAGCAGGACAAGAAACGCCGCGTTGCCGCCGGCGAGGCGGTCGCGCAACCGTTCATGAACACCGGGCTCTTTCGCCTGAGTCGGCACCCCAACTACTTCTGCGAACTGGGCATGTGGTGGGTGTTCTACCTGTTCGCGGTCGCGGCGTCGGGCGAATGGCTGCACTGGACGGGCGTCGGCTTCATCCTGCTGAGCGCGCTCTTCGCCGGCTCGATCCCGCTTGGGGAATCCATGTCCGTCGACCGCCATCCGTCCTACCGCGACTACCAGACCACCACCCGGTGCTTGCTCCCGGTGCCCCGCCGACGCGCTGCCGACCCGTCGGGTCAGGTCTGACGGAAGTCGCGCGGCCCGCGACGCAGCACCGCGAGGCGGCTCTCGAAGTCGTCCCGACAGACGTAGCAGCCCTGCAGGAGACGGGGGCCGCTGCGGACATCGAAGCCTTCGCGGGCGTGCAGGATGCGGCGATTGTCGAACACCTGGCATTCTCCGGCACGCAGGCGGAACCGGAGTTGCATGGCATCGCTCGACGCGATGGCAAGGAACCTGCGTAGCGCGCGGTAGAACGCCATCTGCGACTCCGGCTCGATGTCCACCGGACCGAGCAGCGCCGGGTGCAGCCGCGAAACGACGACATCGCCATCTTCGTCGACCTCGATGACCGTGGCACGGTTGACGATCTCCCAGTCCCTGGCAATCGAAACGAACGTCACGGGGCAGGTAGAGAGCAACTCGAACGCAGCCCTGTCCTCGTCTCGGAGCGCCTGCGCGCACGCGACGGCGTCCACCAGCACACTGTTCCCGCCCGTGGCGTCGTTGCGCAGACAGTGCAGGAACTGGACGCCCGGTGGATGTCGGCGGCTGGCCAGGTCGCTGTGGGGTTGGAGCGGTCCGGCGGTGTAGGCCAGGTTCTCCGCGTTCGACTTCGATTCGACGTCGAAGTAGCGGCCGAAGTGCGATTCCTCGATGAACCCTATCCGTTCCGCGAAATCCACCACCGCCAATCGTTCGCCCGGCACGCCCTCTACCAACGCGACGCCCCGAAGGTCCACGCATTCCAGGAGTGCCCGCAGGCCGGCATCGCTTCCGGTGACGGCGGCGTACGCGAAGCGCGACACGCCCTCGGCGAGTTCACCCGCCGTCCACGCCGGGCGCCGTCGCTTCCGACCCAGCCGGGCGGCCGGCTCTGCGCGGTGCGCGTCGAGCCACGGCCAGCTGAAGAAGGTCCCGTCGCACGGCGCGTCATGCCGCGGCCACTCGATGTGGAGCCCCTGTGCGTCGGTCCGAACGGACGCCGGCGCGATCTCGAGCGGAATCGCGAGGAAGTCCACGGTGCGCTCCCACGCGTCCGGGTGTGTACACCACGGGCAATGGCAGTTCTCGCGGAGCCAGTAGTACAAGTGGCGACTCCGATGCCCCGCGGGCCATTCGATGTACAGGCTGTCGGCGCCCGCGGTCACCCTCGGAGTGCTGCGCTCAGACCGGTCTCGATCGCTCACTGGACGATCCTCCCAGCCGCAATGGCCCTATCATCCCACGCTTGTGCGCTGTCCGGACCCCCCATACGGCCGCTGGGCCGCCCCCGCCTTGGCGGCGGTATCATCGTCCCGGCGTTTGGAGCCCTGGCGGCCATCAGGAAAGTGGAACGAGACGGCGCAGACGAGCAACGTACGCGCTTCGGGCGAGACGGTTTTCTTTCGCCCGTGCGGATCATGGACGAGTCCGCGGCGGAGGGCCACCGTTCTCGCATGGGAAGGGCGGAGGCGTCCTTCGGCCCGCTGCACTACCAGGCCAAGGTCTACACCATCCTCCGCTCGCCGCTGGAACTGGCGACGCATCCCCGCGTGCTGGATACCGTCAGCGCGTTGATCGGGCCGAACGTCCTCTTGTGGAACGCCACCTACATCGTCAAGGAACCGCATGCCCCGGACCACGTGAGCTGGCACCAGGACCGAGTGTCGTGTCACGCGAGTTCTGGCACTTCAGAGTTCGCCATGCGCGTCAATGCAAGGCGTGGTCCGCAGCGAATATCGGGCATATTGGCAAGGACCACAACGCGGCAGTGGCGCGCATGGCGAGCTCCCGAAGGGCGCGTCCCACGGGCCCTGTGGCCGTGTTGCGCCCCTTGGCAATGGGCCCACCATTCCCGGCGGGGACGCGCCTTGCCACAGACCCCGTGGGACGCGCTGAAGCGCCAGAACTCGCGTGACACGACACTAGCCTACTGGGGTCTCGATGGGGAAGACCAGGTGTCGATGTGGCTGGCGCTGACGCCGGCGAACGAGTCCGCGGGGGGCATGCGCATGGTGCCGGGCAGCCACCGCGCCGGCCGCTACAGCCACCGGTTGGCTGCGGACGCATCCAACGTCCTGTACCAGGGACAGACCGTGGAGGGGGTGGACGAGTCCCGCGCCGTCTCCTGCACCTTGCGCCCCGGCGAGGCGTCGTTGCACCACGGCTGGACACTGCACGCGTCCACGCCCAACCGGAGCGCCGACCGCCGCATCGGATTCAACGCCCAGTACGTCGCGACGCACATGCGCCAGACCCAACACGACCGCGACACCGCCCTCCTGGTACATGGCGTCGACAGCTTCCGTCACTTCGGCGTCGACATCCCCGCGTCCCGCGACTTCGAGCCCGGGGCGCTCGCCCGCCAGCGGGAACTCGACCGCATGGTCCGGGACACGATGGGCGACGGGACCGGCGACTTCGGAACCCGCACGACATGATCGTCTCGCACCGGCATCGCTTCATCTTCTTCGCCGTGCCGAGGACCGCCACGCACGCGGTGCGCACCGCGTTGCGCGACAGTCTGGGCCCCGAGGACTGGCAGCAGCAGTCTCTGACCGAGCAGGTCCGGCTCCCCGTTCCGCCACTCGCCCGCCTCGGCCATGGCCATATCACCCTGCGGCAGTTGCAGGCCTGCCTGCCCGGGGAAATCTGGTGCGACTATTTCAAGTTCGCGTGCGTGCGTGATCCCTACGACCGCTTCGTCTCCGCGTGCGCCATGCTGAACAATCGCAGCCGCGGCTTTCGCGGCAACGAGACGGCATTCATGAAGCGGGCGATCCGCGCCCCCCGCTTCCGCGCCCGCGCGCTGGTCCGCCCGCAGTGGGACATGCTGGTCGACGACCGGGGCAGGCTCGGCATGGACTACGTCGGGCGCTACGAGACGCTGCAGACATCGTTCGACGAAGCCTGCCGCCGCATCGGCATTCCAGGGTCACCCCTGCCGACGAGCAACACCACGGAACATCGGGCGTACGCGTCCTACTACGACACCGAGCTGCTGGCCCTGGTGACGGAGCTCTATCGCCACGACTTCGACCACCTCGGCTACGCGGCGGCCACCTCCACGGAGGCCCTGTCTTGCGCCTGAGCAAGCCCTTCATCCGGCTGCCGTTCCGCTTCGATGCGGAGCGCCTCGCGGCAGAGGCCGGACAGTTCCCGCCGGATCGATGGATGGCGCATCCGAGCGCCCTGGCCGGCAACTCCGCCATCGCGCTGATCTCGAGTGGCGGAACGGACAACGACTCCTTCGAGGGCGAGAAGCGCGCGACCCCGCACCTCGAGGCCTGCGAGTACGCCCGCCAGGTCATGGCGAGCTTCGGCGAGGTCCTGTCGCGTTCCCGGCTGATGAAGCTCGACGCCCGCTCAGAGCTCCGTTTGCACGTGGACTTCAACTACCACTGGTTCAGCCGCGTGCGCATCCACATCCCGGTCGTCACCCACCCGTCGGTGATCTTTCACTGCGGGCCGGACAGACTGCACATGCAGGCCGGTGAGTGCTGGATCTTCGACTCCTGGCGGCGGCATCGGGTGGTGAACCCCAGTGCCGAGGATCGCATTCATCTCGTCGTCGACACCTGCGGATCGTCCCGCTTCTGGGACCTGGTGCGCCACGTCGAAGGCGCAGACCCGGACGTCACGGCCGCGACCGCCCGGCTCGTCGCCTTCGAGCCCGGCAAGCCCGTGGCGCTGCGAACCGAGCGGTTCGCGAGCCTGCCCGTCATGGCGCCGGGCGAATGCGCCGCATTGATCGAAGACCTGATCGCGGACTTCTCGGCCAATCCGGACAACGATTCGGGGCTCGTGGCCGAATACGCCGCGCTGCTGCGCGCCTTCGCCTGCGACTGGCGCGAGACCTGGCTTTTGCACGGACATCGTCCGGCGGGGTTGCCGCACTACCGGGAGTTGATCGAGCGGGCGCGCGGCCAACTGCATCCCGACATGCGGGCGCTCACGGTGCAGAGCAACCGGGTCGGCGTGAACGCGATCTTCGCCCAACGGGTGCTGAACGCCGCGCTCGCACCGGACGCCGAAGTCCGCTGACGGGCCCGGAGGTCTACTCGATCCCGTAACGCCGCCGGACGTCGGACCCGAGCGCCTCCTGCAGAGGATCCAGCCACCGTTCGTAGTGGCGCCACTGCTCGAGGCCGGTGCGGTAGATTGGCTGGCGCACCTGCTCCGAACTCGGCGTGCGGATGCTGCGTTCGGTGCGGTGGTACTCGACGCAGGCGGCCTCGAAAGGCAGGCCACAGAAATCCAGGATGCGGTGTACCTGGCCTTCGAGATCCTCGACGACATCCTCGTGCTGCACGCGCAGCACGAAGTCCGGCAATGCCTGGTCCCAGTGATCCATGAGCCGCACGTACTGCCGATAGTAGTTGCCGATCTCCGTCAGCCCGTACGAAAACTCCTGACCCTCGCCAAACAGCTGCTTGTAGCCGCTGAAGCAGCACGCCATGGGGTGGCGCCGCGCGTCGATCACCTTGGCGTTCGGCAGGATCAGCCGGATGAGTCCCACGTGAAAGAAGTTGTTCGGCATCTTGTCGACGAACAACGGCGCCGCGCCCCGGTAGGCGCGGGTGTCCGCGAGGAACTGCTCGCCGAAGCGGCGGAAGTAGTCCTCCTCGAGGTCCGCCAGGATGGCCGGGTAGCGCGGCGCTGCGCCCGGTGCGTCGCGGCCGCGCAGACGCTTGGCGAGGTTGAGGACGTTGTGCAGTTCCATGGTGCCGTCGACGGCGCTGTGCGAGGAGAGGATCTGCTCGAGGAGCGTCGAGCCGGCCCGCGGCAGCCCCACCACGAAGATCGGGTCCGGTGCATCGCAGCCCAGGCCGTGACGGCGGGCGAAGAGTTCCCCGGTGCACACCTCGATCTGGCTGTCTATCCGCACCTGCAGGTGTTCGGGGCTGTGGTATGTCATCGGCTGCTTCAGCGCGTTCCCGCGCCGGTAGAACTCGAATGAGCGTTCGTACTCGCGCCGCCGTTCCCAGGCATCCCCCAGCGCGAAACAGACCTGGATTCGGTCGTTCTCGCCGGTGGCCGGATCGGCTACCAGCCCTTCCATCCGCGCCAGTTCCTCGTCGGTAAACTCGTGGGATTTCGTGTTCGCCAGGCTCCAGTACGCGTCCCCGTGATCGGGCTTGATCGCGTACGCCTTCCGGTAGAGCCCGATCGCCGTATCGATGTCGCCTTCCGCCTTGTGCACATGGGCCAGCGACACCGGATAGAAGTGGTTGCCCGGGTGTCGCTGCATCAGGGCGTCAAAGTTCTCGATCGCATCCGCGTTCCTGCCGACGCCCGCGCAGGCCGCGGCGTACAGTGCGCGCACGTTGTCCTCGTCCGCCGGTCGGTGCAGCACGGACGCCCCCTGCCCGGCCGTGGCTACCGCCGCCAAACCGCCCGCCTCCACCTCGCGCAGCAGTCGCTCCGCATGTTCATGGGCCTTCGCGAACTTCTGCATGCGCATCAGGATGTTGACGTACTGCAGGCGGGCGTTGCGGTGCTCCGGATGGAACTCGACGCAGCTCTCAAGCAGAAACTCCGCCTCGTCGTACGCCTGGTTGCGTGTCGCGATCTCCGCCAGCAGGCGCATGCCCTCGACGTGCGTCCGGTTGGACTGCAGGAAGTGCTTGCACAGGCGCTCCGCGTCGGCCAGGCGATCCTCCGAGAGATAGCTGATGACGGCGAGGAGTTCCGCCGGCAGCGCCTCGAGAAAGCCGAGCTGCTGCGTGACCTCGGCCAGCCGTTCGTCGTTACCGGTGTCGTGGTAGAGCTTGGCGAGGCATTTCCAGCTGTTGACCAGGGACGGGTCGGCGGCGATCGCGCGCTCGAAGGCCGCACCCGCGCGGGTGAAGTTTCTGAGCGCGATGTAGTTGTAGCCCACCTCCTGGTGCGCCCGACCGAAATCCGGCCGCGCCTCCAGGACGATGGCCAACGTGTCGAGGGCCAGCGGCCAGCGGTGCTGGTGCCGCCGGGCGACGGCCAGGGCATAGCGCGCTTCGAGGTTGTCCGGCTCCGCGCCGACGACCTCGTCCATCAGGCGCGCGGCCGCATCGGGTTTCCCCTGGCTCAGCAGGTGCTGGGCCTCGCGGACGTTCGCCTCCGTTTCGGACACGCCCTGGCCCCCCGCGGCACCGCCTCAGTCGGTCGAGCGTTTACACGCCCGCGTCGCGGTCATGCACGAACTCAAGCGGCGGGACGCCACAAGGGCGTCCCCTACTCGAGGTCATACGAGATGCGCAGGCCCATGCTCCGCGGCCGCTGCACCGTGACCACCGGCGTGTAATGGCCGGCGATCTGCATGACGGGCGCATCCTCGTTGCCGAGGTTGTCGACGAAGAGCTCCGCGCGCCAGCCGTCCTTCTCGATGCCCAACGCCACGTTGACCGTCGTCGAATCGGGATTGACGAAGCGCGAGTTGCGCGGCAGCCCGGACGGGATCGCGACCGTGCCGAAGGTACCGCTTTCGTACTGCAGGTCCAGTCCCGAGTATGCCCCCGACTGCCGGAACAGCGTGTCGTCCATGAACTCCGCGCTGCCGACGATGCCGGCGACGCTCTCGCCCCGGTAGTTCAGGCTCGCTTGGATGTAGCCGTTGGCCTGCATACCGCTGAGCGGGAAGTCGTAGCGGGCGCGGATGTTGCCGGCGAACTCCGCCGCCATGGGCAACTCGCTGCCGACCGGCACCGCGATGCCCTGCAACTGCGAATTCAGCCGCGTCAGCTCCGTGTCGAGGATGCTGAAGGCACCGGCGATCGTCAGCCGGTCGGTTGGCGCCCACATGAAGTCGACGTCGAGTCCGCGGCTCTCCGCGTCGCCAATGTTCTCGATGAAGTACAGGAACGCCACGTTCGACGGGTCGAAGCGCGACACCTGCAGTTCGTCGATGTCGCTCTGGTACGCCGTCGCATTGATGCGCAGCGAACCTTCCAGGAATTCACCCTTGAGGCCCACCTCGATGCTCGAGAGCTCGTCCGTGAGTGCCACCACCGGAACGACGTAGTTCTTGTATACGTTCTCGTATTCGTTCCCGTTCTCGTCGACCAGGTTGTCGGCCTGGTTGGTCGCCAGCTGTCCGGCGTTCCGGTTCAGCGTGGCCGGTCGATAGCCCTGCGAGTACGTCGCGAACAGCAGCACGTCGTTCGTGGGGCGCCAGCCGATGGACGCCTTGAAGATCGTGTCGGTCTCATTGATGGTGCCGTCGGACTGCAGGTCGCCGATGTCGAGGTTGCCGCTCTGGATGGCGGCCAGGGTCGCCGCGTTGCTGCCACCCCCGCGGAACATGTCGCGCGCGCCGTTCGGACTGCGGGCGTTCAGGATCACGTTGTCGTCGCCGCTCGACTTGTAGTCGCCCAGGGTTTCGAGGCGTGCGGTGACGTCGTTGCTGAAGGCGTGGCTGTTGCAGCGGCCGTCCTCCGTGCGCGTCGAGTTGCCGAACCCCTGCGGCTCGATGCCGTAGCGGCAGCCGAACGCGAAGTTCGCGGCCCCGCGCAACTGCGAGGTCAGGTCGTAGTAGCGGGCGCTCAGAGAGACCGTCACGGCGTCCGAGAGATCGAACGCGACCTCGCCGAACACCGCCTGCTCCTCCTCCGTACGCGTGAAGTCGTTGAAGAAGACCGTGTACGGACTACGCGGTCCCGAGGAGTTGATCCCCTTGGTGGGCACCGCGATGTTGCCGAGCAGGAAGCCGTCGCCCGAGTTGTCGTTGTAATAGCTGCTGACGTGCTCCCCGAAGGCCGGGTTGGCCGACGCGTACTGGAAGTCCCCGATGTGCGTGGTCTCCACGTCGTTCAGGTACACCCCGCCGAGGAAGCGGATGCGCTTCGAGGCGTCCGTCGAGATGCGGAACTCGTGGGTCGTGCGCGTGTTGCCCGTCTCCTCCGTGTACTGCTTGGTGGGGTCGTAGCAGTTGTTGACGTCCGTTGCGTCGTAGACGTTGCCGCTGCACAGGTAGTAGGTGATGTAGCCGCCGCCGTTGTTGTAGTGCGTGTAGTCGATGATGCTGTCGACCTCGCGGTCGAGATAGCCGCCGGCGTAGATCAAGTCGAGGTTCGCAATGCGCCCGGAGATGGTCCAGCTCGTCAGTCCGAACTCGTCGCGGTTGTATTCCGGGGCGTAGCTGCGGACGGCGTGGTCCTGGTTCAGGCTGGTGTCGACCAGGAACGAGCCGTCTCCCTCGAGCGTCTGCGCCGTGTGCTGCAGGAGCACGTCCCAGTCGTCGGTGACGGACCAGGCGAGACTGAACCGCCCGCCACGGTATGAAGCCTCGTTCCAGTCGTCCTGCACGATCCCGTCGTTGCGCGCGCTCACGATCGAATCGGCGCCGGTCAGCGCGGGGCCGAAGCCGGCGACGTTGTTGCGGTCCACCACTTCGCCGCTCGGGGTAAAGGTCCCCGGGATGTTGTCGATCCAGCCGCCCTGGTTGTCGCTGTACACGACGGCACGGACCGCGAGCGTGTCGGACAGGGGGATGTTCACCCAACCGTCGGCGCCGCCGCTGTCCGCGCCGTCGTCGGTGGTCGAATACCTGCCGTTGAAGCCGGCGGCGAACTTGCCGTGTTCCGGCTTGCGCGTGATGAGTCGCAGGTTGCCGGACTGCGAACTGGCGCCAAACAGGGTGCCCTGCGGGCCCGACAGAACCTCGATACGTTCGAGATCCACCGCGAACACGTCCAGATTGCGTCCGCCCATCGACACGGGCTGCTCGTCGACGTACAGCGCGACGCCCGGCTGGGAGCCCTGCGCCGCGGTAATCGTCACGCCCGACTGCTCCGTCGCGCTGCCGCGTATGTAGAGTTCCTTCTTGCCGGGGCCGTTGCCGGTGCCGACGACATTGGGCAGGTACTCCACGTACTCGTCGAAGGTCTCGATGCCGAGATCCCGGACCGTGTCACCCGTGACCGCCTGCACGGAGATCGTCACTTCCTGCGCGCTCTCCGCCCGCTTGGTGGCGGTGACGATGATCGTCTCGAGTTCCGCGGCGGAAACGGCTCCGCTCCCCGCCAGTACGGCCGAGATGGCGACGCCCAGGGGTTTCCTCTTCCATCCGGACCGCTGCTGCAAGACGGTTCCGGGCCCGGCGCGTGTCCCTCGTCGCGTCCCTCTCGTTCTGTCTTCCATGAAATCTCCCCTCTCCATCGGCCATCGTGCACTGACGTCCCCGGTCCTCAAATAGCACTACCGCCTGCCAAAAGCAACGTGGCATCCGGGCGCGAAGAACGTCTGCGTACCACCTTCGCAGGCCTGCTTGAGGAGTACAACACCTTGACGAGTACAACCGTTGCCCGTACAAGCGGAAAGCGCGACACTCGCGGGCACGCGAATGAGGGCCCTCCAGCGACGCACATGTGTCCCGAAACACCGTCCCCAGCCAGGGCTGAGGGCCCAACGCACATCGCGTTCCTGATGACCCCGGATTACACGCTCGTCACGCTCACGAGCGCGATCGCCGTGCTGCGCATGGCCAACCGTCTGAGCGGCCGGGAGCTCTACCGCTGGACCTGCTGGACGCTCGACGGCGTCCCCGTGTCATCGAGCGACGGACTGCAGATCGTCCCCGAAGGCGATGTCGATTCGCTCGGCCCGTTGGATATCCTGTTCGTGTGCGCCGGCTACCACGTCGAGCGCCACTGCGATCCGGAGTTGCTGGAGACCCTGCGCGGTCTGGGCAAACGCGGGGTCCCCCTCGGTGCGCTCTGCACGGGCGCGTACTTCCTGGCCGCGGCGGGTCTGCTCGACGGCTACCGCTGTGCCATCCACTGGGAAAACCTGGCGAGCCTGCGCGAGCAGTTCCCCCGCGTGCAGGTGTCCTCCCGCCTGTTCGAGGTCGATCGCAACCGCTACACCTGTTCCGGCGGGATCAGTTCGATCGACCTCATGCTCCACCTGCTGCGCAATGCGCACGGCAAGAAGCTCGCCCAGGACATCTCCGAGCAGTTCATCGTGGAGCGCATCCGCACCGAGCAGGATGTCCAGCGCACGCCCCTGCACTTCCAGATCGGCGCCTGCAACCGCCAGAACCTCGTGGACGCCGTTGCCCTGATGGAAGCCAACATCGAGGAACCGCTCACGCTGGGCGAAGTGGGCGAGTATGTCAACGTCTCGCCCCGCCAGTTGGAGCGGCTGTTCCACGAGCACCTGGAGACGACGCCGTCGCGCTACTACCACCATCTGCGACTCGACCGGGGCCGCCTGCTCCTGTTGCAGACGGGGCTGACGATCCGGGAGATTGCGCAGCGCTGCGGTTTCGCGAGCGCGGCGCGCTTCGGCAAGTCCTATTTCGACCTGTTCGGCAAGCGCCCGAGCGACGAGCGGCGCGCCTCTTCCTGAAGCCTGAGGGCTCGGATGTGAGGGCACGACTCCGGGTCCGCTGAAACGCCTCTCGGCCCGGATTTTCGAGCCCCTCCTGCAGCACCTGCGACCCGCCAGGACACGGATGTGCGGCGCGCATGGGACGGCGTCGCTTTCCGACCAATCCGCGTCGCGTCTCGCGGGCCCCCCGGGGCCCATTTCGGGCACTCTGCCGCGCGTCACAGGAATACACCCAGTGCGCTGGGCGTCCAGGTACCGGTTACAGCTACCGGTTGATGGGAGCGCGATGAACAAGAACGCCGACCGGGTTCGTTACGACAACCTCCGCCATTGCACGAGCGTCGACCAATCCGACCGGCGCGTGCCGATCAACCTGCGCCAGTCCGGAGCGACGCCCGTCGGGCTCCTCATATCGACCCGCGTGCGCAAGTCGCCCTACTGGCACCTGTCGATGGAAGCCGGCTGCTGGCGGGCCACCGTCTACAACCGCGTCTATCACCCGCGCGGCTACGTGCGGCCGGAGGACGGCGGCGCGATGGTGGAGTACGACGCGCTGGTGAACCACGTGACCCTCTGGAACGTGGCCGTGGAACGACAGATTCAGGTGAAGGGACCCGATGCGGAACGCTTCGTGAACCACGTCATCACGCGCAACGCCGCCCGCATCCCACCGATGCACGCCAAGTACGTGATCCTCTGCAACGAGGACGGCGGCGTGCTGAACGACCCCGTCCTGCTGCGCGTGGCCGAGGACGAGTTCTGGTTCTCGCTGGCCGACGGCGACATCGAGATGTGGCTGCGCGGGGTGAACCTGGGCCTGCGTTGCGATGTCTCCATCGCCGAGATCGACGTCGCGCCGGTGCAGATCCAGGGTCCGAAGTCCGACGCGCTGATGGCGGATCTGTTCGGAGAACGCGTCCGCGAGATTCCCTTCTACGGCCTGATGGAAGGGCAGGTGAACGGTCGGGACGTCATCGTGTCGCAGACGGGTTTCACCGGTGAGAAGGGCTACGAGATCTACCTGAAGGACGCCACCCTGTACGCGGAGGACCTCTGGTACGGCGTACTCGAGGCGGGCGCGCGCCATCAGCTCATGGTCACCGCTCCCGCCCATCACCGGCGCATCGCGGCGGGCATCCTGTCGTGGGGCCAGGACCTGGACCAGGAGACGCTGCCCTTCCAGTGCAACCTCGGCTACCAGGTACCGCGCAAGAAGCGCGCCGACTACGTGGGCAAGGCGGCGCTGGAAGCCGCCCGTTGCGCCATCGAAGCCGGCACGCCGCCGTTCCGCAACGTGCTGGTGGGCATCGTCTTCGGCGGCCGACCGGTGACGGACTACGCCAACGACTTCTGGCTCGTCACGCGGGGCGATGGCGGCGACTCCGTGGGCTACGTCACCTCGCCGTGGTTCTCGCCCGAACTCGAAACCAACATCGCCCTCGCCTACGTCCCCTGCGAGCTACGCTCCGTGGGCACGAAGCTGCGCCTGGCTCTCCCGGACGAATACGCCGAGCGCGCCGGCGAGGCCGTGTCCGCCGAGGTGGTGGACGTGCCGTTCCGTCCCTCCGTAAACCCGAACTCCCGCGAACTGGCCCGCAGCAGGGGCCGCGACAGCGTCGGCTGACCGCGGTGAGCACCTCCCACAGTCACGCCCCGGCCCTGGACGCAACGGATGCGCTGGACGCGCTGGACGCGCTGCGCGCTCTGGCGCGGCGCGCGTCGGTGGAACTCGCGCCGCATCAGGTCGAATCCGCCGGCCGCGTCGCCGACCAACTGCCGGCGGGTACCCGGGTCTACATCCCCTTCGTGCCGGGCGCGCGCTGGAGCGCGACGGTGACGGCGTGCCGCCGTCTGCGCGCCGAGGGCATGGCGCCGGTGCCGCATCTGCCGGCGCGGGCGCTGGCCGCCCCGGCGCAACTCGACGACTGGCTAGCCGAACTCGCCGAGGCGGACGCCGACGCGCTGATGCTGGTCGCCGGCGACCGCCGGCGCCCGGCCGGACCATATCGCGACACCCTCGACGTGCTCGACTCCGGCAAGCTGGCCGAACACGCCTTCCGGCGCATCGGCGTCACCGGCTACCCCGAAGGACATCCGACCGTGCCGCGCGCGAACCTCGACGCCGCGCTGGCGCGCAAGCTCGAGTACGCCACCGCGACCGGGACGGACATGTGGATGGTGACCCAGTTCACCTTCTCTGCGACGAACGCCATCGCCTGGCTCGCGGCGGTGCACGAGCGCGGTTGCCGCCTGCCGGTCCACATCGGGGTGCCGGGGCCCGCGCGGCTGCGCACCCTGCTCGCCTTCGCGGCGCGTTGCGGCGTCGGCGCATCCGCGCGGATGCTCACCCGGCGGCCGAGCGTGGTGCGGCTCCTGAAGCAATGGACGCCCGACGAGCTCCTCCTGGACCTGGCCCGCTACCGGACCGACACACCCGGCACGACGTTCGCCGGCATCCACCTCTTCGCATTCGGCGGATTGCCGCGTACGGCGCGCTGGCTGCGGGCCGCCGGCCGCGTGGTTCCCGCAGCCGCCCCCCACCGTCCGGTGCGCACGCCCGGGTCACCGCGGCCGATCCTGCCGCTGGCCGCGGAGCGCCTCGGCATCCCGGACGATCTCCTGACCCCCTACGGGCGCTACAAGGCGAAGCTCTCGCTGGACGCCGGCCGCGCGGCGGCGCGGACCGGCAAGCTGGTACTGGTCACCGCCGTCTCGCCGACGCCGGCCGGCGAGGGCAAGACCACCACCAGCATTGGCCTGAACGATGCCCTGAACCTGCTGGGCGTGCGCGCGACGGCGTGTCTGCGCGAGCCGTCCCTCGGCCCGTGTTTCGGCATGAAGGGGGGTGCGACGGGGGGCGGCCGTGCGCAGCTCACCCCGGCGGCGGACATCAACCTGCACTTCAACGGCGACCTGCACGCCGTCTCCGCGGCCACCAACCTGCTGGCCGCGGTGATCGACAACCACGTCTACTGGAAGAGCGAAGTCGACATCGACCCGGACACGATCTCCTGGCGCCGCGCCATCGACCTCGGCGACCGCGCCCTGCGTGAAGTCGAACTGCGCGTCGGCCGCGGCCGGCGGCGCGCGGGTGGATTCGACATCACGGCGGCGTCCGAGGTGATGGCCGTCCTCTGCCTTGCGGCGGACCGGGAGGACCTGCGCACCCGCCTCGGTCGAATCGTCGTCGCGCGTACCCGCTCGGGCGAACCGGTCACGGCCCGGGGACTGGGCGTCGACGGCGCGATGACCGCCCTGCTGACAGACGCCCTGCAGCCCAACCTGGTGCAGAGCCTCGAAGGCAACCCCGTCTTCGTGCACGGCGGCCCCTTCGCGAACATCGCCCACGGCTGCAGTTCGCTCATCGCCACACGGGCGGCGCTTTCGCTGTCCGACATCGTGGTGACCGAGGCCGGCTTCGGCGCGGACCTCGGCGCCGAGAAGTTCCTCGACATCAAGTGCCGGCAATCGGAACTGCGGCCCGACGCGGCCGTCCTCGTGTGCACGGTTCGAGCCCTCAAGATGCACGCTGGCGTGGACTGCGCCGAGCGGGTGCAGTCCGACCCTGCCGCGGTGCTCGCCGGCAGGGCAAACCTGGTACGCCACATCGCCAACCTGAAGGGCTTCGGACTCCCCCCGGTGGTGGCGGTGAACCGGTTCGCGAACGACACCGAAGAGGAGTTGGCGGCTATCACTGCGATCGCTCGGGACTGCGGCGTTCCCTGTGTCACCGCGACGCACTGGTCGGACGGCGGCGCGGGCGCCGTCTCCCTCGCCGAGGCGGTGCTGGACGCCCTGAAGCGACCCAGCCGCGTCGAACTGCTGTATCCCGATGCGGCGCCGTTACGCGACAAGATCGAGATCGTTGCGACCCGGATCTACGGGGCGGCGGGGGTATCGTTCGACGCCCCGGCGGCGCGCGAACTCGACGAGTTCGAACGACTCGGCTACGGCCACCTGCCGGTCTGCATCGCGAAGACGCAGTACAGCTTCTCCGCCGACCCCAAGGCCCTCGGCGCCCCCGAGGGACATGTCCTGCCGGTGCGGTCCGTCCGCCTGTGCGCAGGCGCGGGCTTCGTCGTGGCGCGCTGCGGCGAGATCATGACCATGCCGGGCCTGCCGCGACGGCCGGCGGCGCTCGACATCGGGGTCGATGCCCGGGGCCGGATCACGGGGTTGTAGAACCCGTGTGCTGCTCAAGGGCCCAAGTACGGAACACTGCGCGCCCGTTCCGGCATTGGCATCCAGGCACCGCCGCTGCAGATCTCAGCCGCACGCTCTTCGCGGGGGCACTGGTGGTCTTTGACGGCCTGCCGGAGGTGGATCGGCTGGTGCGCCGCACCCACGACATCCTGGAGGGTGTATTCACCAGCGCACACCCGGCCGTCGCCGAACGCGAGCTGTCCGCGGAGGAGTTTCGACGCCGGGCATTGCGAGCGCGCCGGCTCGTCGATCACGACGATGCGATCGGCGTGCATTGGGAAGCAACGCTCGCCGCCATCGGGTACCGTCCCGAGACGACCTGGACCGACCGCATCCGGCTCCGGGTGGTGCCGTCGCGTACCGACATCGACCACGCGCGCCTGCAAACCCTGCCGCCCCATCGCGACACCTGGGGGTCGGGGATCCAGGCGCAGGTGAACTGGTGGCTGCCGCTCCATCCCCTCGCACCCACGCGGACCATGATGATCTGGCCCGACCTGTTGCGCCGCCCCGTGGCCAATGGCAGCGCCGCGTGGAGCTTCGACGAATTCAGGCAAGACCGACAGGACGGCTATCCCCTGCTGCCGACCGCCCGCGGGCGCCCCGACGGTCCCGGTGTGCCGGTAGCCGTCGAGCCGGGCCAACTGCTGGCGTTCTCGGCCGCGCACCTGCATGCCGGAGCGAGCGATGCCTCCGGCCGGACCCGGTTCAGCATAGACAGCCGTTCCGTCTGGGAACCCGATCGGCGCGCCGGCCGGGGGGCCCCCAACGTCGATTGCGAAGCTCCGACCGAAATGTGGCGGTGGTACCGCGCTCCAGGCCCCGGGCGCGCATCCCCGCGTCCGCCGATACCAGTCCCGGAGCAACGCGCGTGACCGACCACGTCCGCGCCCTGGTCATCGGAGGCGGCGTCGTTGGTGTAGCCACCCTGTATCACCTCGCTCGCAAGGGCTGGTCGGACACGGCGCTGCTCGAACGCAAGGAGCTGACGTCCGGTTCGACCTGGCATGCCGCGGGGCTGCTGCCGCTGTTCAACATGAGCTACTCGGTCGGCCAGATCCACAAGTACTCGGTGAACCTCTACCGAGAGCTTCCGGAGGAGACCGGCCAGGACGTCGGTCTGCGCACCGTCGGCAACATTCGCCTGGCGATGACGGAAGAGCGCATGGACGAGTACCGCCAGTACGCCAGCGTCGCCCGCACGATCGGCGTCCAGGTCGACTTCCTGACGCCGGACGAGGTTGGCGACATCTGGCCGCTGGCGGTCACCGACGGCCTGGTGGGCGCCATCCGCCACCCCGACGACGGCTACATCCAGCCCGCGGACCTGACCCAGGCGCTGGCCCGGGGCGCCCGTACCCACGGCGCCGCCATCCACCGCCAGACGACCGTGACGGCCATCGAGTCGACCTCGGGCGGCGAGTGGCGCGTGTGTACCGAAGGCGGAGACTGGATCGCCGAACACGTCGTCTCCGCCACCGGCAACTTCGCGCGCCGCACCGGGGCGATGGTCGGACTCGACATTCCCGTGCTGCCGGTCCAGCACCAGTACATCGTGACGGAGGCCCATCCGGACATCCTCGACCGTCATCGGCGCGGGCTGCCCGAGATGGGCGTGCTGCGCGAGTCCGACGGCTCCTGGTACATGCGCGAGGAGGCCGGCGGCCTGTTGCTCGGGCCCTACGAGCACGGCGCGCCGGCCTGCTACCTCGACGGCCCCCACCCGGAGAGCGAGTACGAACTCTTCAACGGCGACATCGACCGGCTGCTGCCCCACATCGAGTCCGCGATCCGTCGCGTGCCCGCGTTCGGGGAACTCGGCATCAAGCGCGTCTATAACGGCGCCATCGCCTACACGCCGGACGGGAGCCCAATCGTGGGTCCGGCCTGGGACAGGCGCAACTTCTGGCTCAACGAGGGACACAGCTTCGGCATCACGGCCGCCGCCGGGGCGGGTTGGCAACTCGCCGAGTGGATCGTGGACGGCGAACCCACCATCGACATGCTCGGCGTCGATCCCCGCCGCTTCGGCGACTACGCGAGCGGCGCCTACCTGAAGGCCAAGAACGAGGAGGCCTACGCCAACGTCTTCACCATCCACTTTCCCGACGAGGAGCGACCCGCCGGGCGGCCGCTACGCACCGCGCCGTGCCACGGTCGCATGCGCGACCTCGGAGCCGTCTTCGGGCAGAAGTTCGGCTGGGAGCGGCCGAACTGGTTCGCTCCGGATGGCGTGCCCCGCGAGGACCACTGGTCGTTTCGCAGGTCACGATGGTTCGAGCACGTCGGCGCCGAATGCCGCAACGTGCGGGACAACGTCGGCGTGCTCGACATGACGGCCTTCGCCCAGGCACGGGTCAGCGGCCCGGGAGCGAGGGCGTTCCTGGACGGCCTGGTCGCCAACCGGCTGCCGCGGCAGGGCCGCGTCGGGTTGTGTCACGCCCTCAACAGCCGGGGCGGTGTGCACTCCGAGTTCACCATCCACCGCGAAGCGCCGGACCGCTACTACCTGGTGTCCGCCGGCGCCTTCCAGCGTCTCGACCATGACTGGCTGCGGCGCCAGATGCCCGACGACGGCTCGGTGCGGTTCGAGAACCTCACCGCCGCGATGGGCGTGCTGGTCGTCGCCGGCCCCAGGTCACGCGAGCTGCTCTCCCGCGTCTCTGACACCGACCTGTCAAACGCCTCGTTCCGCTGGCTCACCGGCCGGGACGCCAATATCGGACTCGCGCCGGTGAAGTTGCTCAGGCTCAACTTCGTGGGCGAACTTGGCTGGGAGATCCACCACGGGATCGAATATCAGAACGTCATCCTCGACGCGTTGCTGGACGCCGGAGGCGACCTGGGCCTCAAGCCGTTCGGCATCCGTGCGATGGACTCGCTGCGCATCGAGAAGTCCTACCGCATGATCGGCACGGAGCTGTCGATCGAATATGCGGCACTCGAGTCCGGCCTCGACCGTTTCGTGCACCCCGCGAAGGGCGACTTCACGGGGCGCGACGGCCTCCTCGCCTGGCGCGAGCGCGGTTTCTCGAACGCGTTCGTGACCCTCTCCGTGGATGGTCCCGAGGACGCCGACCCCATCGGCAACAACCCGCTGTACATCGGCGGCGAGATGGTCGGCAGGGCCACGAGCGGCAACTACGGCTTCCGCCTCGAGCAGTCGCTCGCCCTGGCCATGGTGCGCCCGGAGTGCACGGACGAGGGCAGCGGATTCGAGATCGAGATCCTCGGCGAGCGCTATCCGGCGCGGGTCGCGCGGGAGAGCCCCTGGGATCCCGACAACGCGCGTCTGCGGGGGTGAACCCACCTTCCCTGCCGCGCCATCGACAGGCCGCGCGCCCCGTACGCGCCGGCTCGAGGACGTCAGTCCGGGATCGGCCAGGCGCTCTCCGTATGCACACCCCACGGCTTGCGGGCGAAGATGCGTTCGACCATGGGCACGAAGCGGTCGATGGGGAGCGTCTCGTAATCCGGATCGAAGGAGGTCTGGTCGTACGCTTCGCAGAACCGCACCGTCATGTCGAACGCGGGATGTCCGCGGTGGCGCTCGCGCGCGTCCGGATTCTGGCCGATCTTGTCGAAGTAGTAGTAGCCCTGGAACAGGCCGTGGTGCAGCACGAGCCAGTACGTGTGTTGCGCCACGTACGGGCGCAGCACGGCGGCGCCGAGCTCCGAGTGGTTCTCCGGGGCGAGGTCGTCGCCGATGTCGTGCAGGAGAGCGGCCACCACGAGCTCCTCGCACTCGCCCGCACGCAGCGCCCGGGTCGCCGTCTGCAGCGAGTGCTCGTAGCGGTCGACCCGATACCCCGCCAGACCGCCCGAGAGCTTCTCGAGATAAGAAAGCACGCGGTCGCCGGTCTTCGCGATGTAGGGCTGGCCGAGGGCGTCGAGGAGCGCGTAGTCCTCGACCGTCCCCGCGTCCATCCGGGTGAAGCCGACGACCCGGCTCCCGTCACCTGCTGGCGTCCCCATCGCAACGATCCCCCATCCGCCGCCGTGCCTGAATTATGCTCAAATGCCGGTCGCCGTCACAATGCGTAGAAGAGGCTTGGCCCGCATTTCTCACCAGGCCGCTTATCGGAGTCAAAGAGCTTTTGGGTTTCAAGAAGTTGACCACGATACCGATGATCGTGCCGATTACGGGCTGCGCTGGTCGCGAGCACGCGCACAGGGCCAAAATCCTCCGCGATCATCACGGCCCCTGGTGAGAAACGCGGGCTAGCTGCGCCCGGCATGGAGAAGTACTCGCTCTTCAAGCTGCTCCGACACGCCCGTCGCCACCACGAGGGCTGGCAGCGCGCGTGGCGCGATCCGACCCCGAAGGACGCCTACGACACGGTGATCGTCGGCGGCGGGGGCCACGGTCTGGCGACAGCCTACTACCTGGCGAAGGAACACGGCGTCACCGACGTCGCCGTGATCGAAAAGGGCTACCTCGGCGGCGGCAACACCGGCCGCAACACCACGATCGTGCGCTCCAACTACCTGCGGGAGGAGTCCACGCGCCTGTACGACTTCGCCCTCGACCTGTGGGAGGGCTTGAGCCGCGAACTCAACTTCAACGTCATGTTCAGCCCGCGCGGTGTGCTCAACCTCGGCCACACGCTGCAGGACATGCGCGACATCGAGCGCCGTGTCCACGCCAACCGGCTGAACGGCGTGGACGGTGAAGTCCTGTCGACCGCGCAGGTCCAGAAGCTGGTTCCGTTGATGAACTGCGCGCCGGACGCGCGCTACCCGGTCCTCGGCGCGTCCTGGCAGCCCCGCGCCGGCGTCGCCAGACACGACGCGGTCGCCTGGGGCTACGCCCGCGCCGCGGACGCGCAGGGCGTGGACCTCCTGCAGCGGACCGAGGTGCTCGGTATCCGCCGCCGCGACGGTGCCGTGGTCGGCGTCGAGACCAGCCGTGGTTTCATCGGCGCCCGCAAGGTGGCCTGCGTCACGGCCGGCCACTCCGGCGTACTGGCCGCGATGGCCGGTCTGCGCCTGCCCATCGAGTCGCGCCCCCTGCAGGCCCTCGTCTCAGAGCCGCTGAAACCCTGTCTCGACCCGGTAGTCATGTCCGGCGCCGTGCACTGCTATATCAGCCAGTCCGCCAAGGGCGACCTGGTGATCGGCGCCGGCACGGACAGCTACAACGGCTATGGCCAGCGCGGGTCCTTCCACGTGCTCGAGCACGCGCTGGCCGCGGTCTGCGAGCTGTTCCCGGCGTTCAGTCGCGTGCGCATGAACCGGCATTGGGGCGGCATCGTGGACATCTGCCCCGACGCCTGCCCCATCATCGGTCCGACGCCGGTCCCGGGCCTGTATTTCAACTGTGGCTGGGGCACCGGCGGCTTCAAGGCGACGCCGGGGTCCGGCTACGTGTTCGCCGACACGCTCGCGCACGAACGTTCCCATCCGTTGGCCGCTCCCTTTGGTCTCGACCGTTTCGCGAGCGGTGCGCTCGTCGACGAGCACGGCGCCGCGGCCGTCGCCCACTGATGCTGCGCATCCGCTGCCCACATTGCGGCGAAGCCCGCAGCGAGGAAGAGTTCACCTGCGCCGGCGAGGCGCACATTCGCAGGCCTCCCGACCCCGCCGCGCGGTCCGACGCCGAGTGGGGCGACTACCTGCATTGGCGCACCAACCCCCGCGGCCCGCATCGAGAGATGTGGCTCCACACGGCGGGCTGCGGGCGCTACTTCAACGTGCGCCGCGACACGGTGAGCTACGAGATCCTCGAGGTCTATCCGGTGCCAACGGGATCGCGCGACGACGCGGAGACCCCCTAGGTGTCCCGGCTGCCGCACGGCGGGCGGATCGACCGTGGCCGGCCACTCGACTTTTCCTTCGACGGCCAGCGCATGACCGGGTATGCGGGGGACACGCTGGCTGCCGCCCTGCTCGCGAACGACGTCGTCCGTGTGGCCCGCAGCTTCAAGTACGGCCGCCCGCGCGGAATCGTGGGCCACGGGGTCGAGGAGCCGAACGCCATCGTGCAGTTGGGCGCCGGCGCCGCGAGCCTCCCCAACCAGCGCGCGACGGAAGTCGAACTGGTCCCGGGGCTCAGTGCAAGCACTCCGCCCGCGCGCCTGCAGCGCGCCCTGGGTGTCTTCGGCCGCTACCTGCCGGCCGGCTTCTACTACAAGTTCTTCATGCACCCGCCGCGGTTGTGGCGCGCATGGGAACGGATGCTGCGTTTCGCCGCGGGCCTCGGCGAAGCGCCACCGGGGCCCGACCCGGACATCTACGACAAGTCCCACCGGCATTGCGACGTCCTGGTGGTCGGGGCCGGGCCGGCCGGGCTTGCAGCCGCGCTCGCGGCCGGGCGCACCGGCGCGCGCGTGCTGCTCGCCGACGAGCAGGCGGAGTTCGGCGGCAGTCTGTTGGCGGAGACGCTCGAGATCGACGGCGACAGCGCGGCTGCCTGGGTGGCGCAGGCGGTCGCCGAACTGGAATCCCTGCCGGAGGTGTGCCGGCTGCCGCGCAGCACGGTCAGCGGCTACTACGACCACAACTTCCTGACCGTGCTGGAGCGCCGCTCGGACGACCTCGACGCATCCGCAGAGTCCCCCGGCGCGCGGTCGTCACGCCAACGCCTGCACCACGTGCGCGCGGAGCACGTGGTGCTGGCCACGGGCGCGATCGAGCGCCCCCTGGTGTTCGCCAACAACGATCTGCCCGGCGTCATGCTCGCATCGTCCGTATCGACCTACCTCAACCGCTACGCCGTAGCGCCCGGGAAGCGGCTCGTGGTCTGCACGACGAATGACCACGCCTACCGCGCCGCGCTCGACTGGCAGCGCGTCGGTCGTGAGGTCGTGGCGGTGGTCGACGTGCGGCGCGACCCCGGCGGCCCCCGGGTGCGGGCCGCGCGCGACGCCGGCATCGAGGTGATTCCCGGTCACGCCGTCATCGAGGCTTGCGGAGGCCATCGCGTACAGGGCGCGCGCATCGCTCCGTTGGACGACGCCGGCGCGGCGGTGACCGGGCCGTCCAGGCGGCTGGACTGCGACCTGATCGCCAGTTCCGGCGGCTGGAGTCCAACCCTGCATCTGGGTTCGCAGACAGGGGTCAAACCGCGCTGGAGCGACGCCGCGGGGGCTTTTCTGCCCGGGGATCTCGGACCGCGCGCGTCGTGGGCAGGAGCCGTCACTGGCGCGCGCTCCCTGCGCGGCTGCCTCACCGACGGCGCCCGCGCCGGAGCCCTGGCAGCGTCCGCGGTCGGCTTCCGGAACGCTCCCACCGCTTCGGCCGGCCCCCGCGTGGACGAACCGCCCGAGGCGCCTCAACAGAACCTGTTCCTGGTGCCGCACCACCAACCCGTCAGCCGCGCACCAAAACAGTTCGTCGACCTGCAACTCGATGTGACGGCCGCCGACATCGAGTTGGCCGCACGGGAAGGCTATGAGTCGGTGGAGCACGTGAAGCGCTACACCGCGCTCGGCTTCGGCACGGACCAGGGCAAGCTCGGCAACGTGAACGGCGTGGCGATCCTGGCCCGTGCCCTGCACCGCGACATCGCCGCCACCGGCACCACGATGTTCCGTCCCGCCTACACGCCGGTGACCTTCGGCGCGGTGGCCGGCCGCGACGTCGGTGCGCTGTTCGATCCGGCGCGCCACACCCCCATGCACGCATGGCACGCCGCGCGGGGCGCGGTGTGGGAGGACGTCGGCCAGTGGAAACGTCCGCGCTACTACTCGGGGCCCGGGGAGGACATGGACGCGGCCGTGCATCGCGAGTGCCTCGCCGCCCGGGACGGCGTCGCGATCCTGGACGCCTCGACCCTCGGCAAGATCGACGTGCAGGGTCCGGACGCCGCGGTCTTCCTCGATCGCATCTACACGGTCGGCTTTCGCCGGCTCGGCATCGGCCGGTGCCGCTACGGCCTGATGCTCCACGAAGACGGCACGATCTTCGACGACGGTGTGACCGCCCGCCTCGACGCGCACCGCTACCTGGTGCACACGACCACGGGCAACGCCGCGCCGGTGTTCGCATGGCTCGAACTGTGGCGACAGACGGAGTGGCCCGAACTCGACGTCTACTGCACCTCCGTGACCGACCATTGGGCGACGGCCGCCGTCGTTGGCCCGAAGTCCCGGGACGTGCTGCGCAAGGTGTGCGGCGACATCGACCTGTCCCGCGACGCGTTCCGCTTCATGGACGTTCGCGAGGGCCACGTCGCGGGCGTTCCGGCGCGCGTGTTCCGGATCAGCTTCAGCGGGGAGCTGTCCTTCGAGGTCAACGTGCCCGCGCACCGCGGGCAGGAGGTCTGGGAGGCGTTGATCGAGGCGGGTCGGGAGTTCGACATCACGCCTTATGGCACGGAAACCATGCACGTCCTGCGCGCGGAGAAGGGCTTCATCATCGTCGGCCAGGACACGGACGGCTCGATGACGCCGGCCGACATGGGGATGGACTGGGCCGTTCGACCGAACAAGCCGTTCGGCTTTCTCGGCGACCGCTCGCTCACCCTGGCCGATCACCTGCGCGAAGACCGCCTGCAGTTCGTGGGACTCGCGACCGTGGATCCCGAAGCGGTGCTGCCCGAGGGCGCACCCCTGGTGCGCGCTCCAGGGCGCCCGCCGATGCCCATCGAAGGCCACGTCACGTCGAGCTATCGCAGCGCGCGGCTGTCGCGCTCCGTCGCACTCGGCATGCTCAAGGGCGGCAGCAAGCGGCTCGGGGACCGCGTCTACTGCTCCCTGGCCGACCGTCCGGCCGTGGCGGTCGACATCGTCAGTCCGGTCTTCTACGACCCGGAGGGAGCGCGACAGGATGTCTGAGGCCGCGACAGGTCTGGTACTCGGCGAGACCGCGCCACGCGGTTGCCTGAACATTCGCGGAGATGCCGACCGCCCCGGATTCCTCGCTGCGGTCTCGGCAGTGGCTGGCGTCGCGCTGCCGGTCCAACCCTGCAGCTGGCGCGCGGCCGGCCACACCGCTGCCTACTGGCTTGGCCCGGACGAATGGCTGGTTGCGACACAGGCAGGCGCGGAAACGGACCTGGAAAGCGGTCTGCGGGACCGGCTCGAGGGCAGCTTCTCCATCGTCGACACAACCGGGAACCAGGTGTGGCTGAACCTCTCCGGGCCCTCCCTCGGGCAGATTCTTCAGAAGTCGAGCCCCTATGACTTCCATCCCCGAAACTTCACACCCGGGCGCTGCGTACAGACCACGTTCGCGAAGGCGTCCGCCCTGGTCGCCGCCAACGCCGACGGCTCCGTCGACCTCGCCGTTCGGCGGAGCTATGCCGACTACCTCGACCGATGGATCGCCGATGCGGCCGGGGAGTACGGGTTCACCGACGAAACGTCCTGGGGACCGTAGGGGACGGGCTTGTCCCGTCCCGTCTTGAGGGCTTGCACGGGGTCAAGACGGGCGACCACAAGGGGCGGGGACGGGCGACCACAAGGGGCGCCCCTACAGTGCGAGCAGCTTGCCGGGGTTCATCACGCCGTTCGGATCGAACACCCGTTTCAGGCTCCGCATCAGGGCGATCTCCGCCGGCGAACGCGAGAACGAAAGGAAATCGCGCTTCAGCAGCCCCACCCCGTGTTCCGCCGAGATGCTGCCGCGCCGCGCCCGCACCGCCTCGAACAGCGCCGGGCTGATGCGGTGGCAGCGCTCGTAGAAGGCGTCGACGGACAGGTCGTCCGGCTTCAGGATGTTGAGGTGCAGGTTGCCGTCCCCGATGTGACCGTACCAGCAGACTTCGAGGTCCGGATAGTGCTCGGCGACCATCGCGTCGATCTCGTCGAGAAAATCAGGCACGTCCGAGATGCGCACGGACAGGTCGTTCTTGTAGGGCATGCAGGGCGCGATGCTCTCCGAGATGCCCTCGCGCAACGTCCACAACGCGGCCGCCTGTGCGTCGGACCGGCTGATCACCCCGTCACCGACCCAACCCCGGGCGACGGTCGATTCGAACGTCTCGAGTGCCGCTTCCTCCGCGTCTGCGTCGAACTCGACCAGCGCGTAGTAGGGCGCGGGAGCCTCGAACGGCCGCGGCACGTCGCGGTGGGCCAGCACCCGGCGCAGCGCGGACTCCGAAAAGAACTCGAACGCGGACACCGTGACCGCCGCATGAAAGCTCTGCAGCACCTCGAGGATGTCCACGAAACGGTCGACGCCCAGCACCATGACCCGCTGCGGCGGCGGTGCCTGCAGCAGGCGAACGTCCGCCTCGACGACAAAGCCGAGGGTACCTTCCGCCCCGATGAACAGGTGGCGCAGGTCGTAACCCGTCGCGTTCTTCACCAGACCGTTGTTGCAGTCGAGGACCTCTCCCGTGCCCGTGACTACCTTGAGTCCCGCGATCCAGTCGCGCGTCAGACCATAGCGGATCACCTTGATGCCGCCGGCGTTGGTGGCGATGTTGCCGCCGATCTGGCTCGAGCCGCTGGAGGCGAAGTCGACCGGGTAGAACAGCTCGCGCTCCGCCGCGTATTCCTGCAACGCGCCGGTGATCACGCCCGCCTGGCAGCGCACGACACGATCCACCGGATTGAAGTCGAGCACGCGGTTCATGCGGTCGAACGAGACGACGACTTCGCCGTTCGACGCCACCGCCCCGCCGGACAGGCCGGTCCGGCCCCCCGAGGGTACGAGGCCGAGCCCCGCCTCGTTGGCCAGACGCGTCACGGCGACCACCTCTTCGACCGTCTCGGGAAAGACCACCGCGCTCGGGGCCACCGGAAAGCTGCGCGTCCAATCCACGCCCCAGATACGCAGATCCTCCGGGGATGTCCTGACCCGGTCCGGACCGAAGATCGCTTGCAGGGGTTCTTTCATTGCGGCGAGTTTGTCCATTGCGGCGAGTTTGTCGGAGGATCCGGCTCGGCGGCAAGTGCGTCGCCGTGCAGGTGCCCGTCCAGAAAGCGCCACATGCGCTCGCGGATCGCCGCCGTCTCGTTGACGAGATGGTGCCGCGCCTCCGGAATCTCGAACAGTTCGACCTCGAAGAGCCGCCGCAGCACATCCACGTTGTAAGGCCCGTCCACCGTACCGTCGCGCCCGCCCTGCAGGACCACGACCCTGCGTCCGTTGCGCCGATAGCTCTCGAACCGTTCCATCCAGGCGGCCATGGAATCGACCCACTGCACCGGCAACACCCACGTCTGCAGCGGGTCCACCTTCAGGAACTCGATGAAGTCCCGGTCCTCGGAGTGCTTCGCCGGGCCCCTGCGCACGTGTTTGAGAAAGCGTCGCGCGGCCAGGTACGTGAGCTTGCCGAGCTTCCAGCCCCGCGGACGTATCAGCGGCGCGAAGAGTACCGTCTCGTCGAAATCCCGCGCCGAAGGGCGCATCAGGTGTTCCATCAGGACGGCACCGCCCATGCTCTGCGCCAGCGCGTACCGGGGCGCCGGCAGCTCTCCCAGGAGCCGAGCCAGCACCGTTTCGAGGCCGTCCACGTAGCGGTCGAACGAGTCGATGGTTGCACGCTCGCCGGTCGACAGGCCGTGCCCCTGCTGGTCGTAGGCCAGCACGGTCAGCCCTCGCGAAAGCAGGTAGCGGATGAGGTGTCCGTAGAGTCCGACGTGGTCGTAGTAGCCGTGCACCACGAGCGCGGCGCCCCGGGGCTCCCCCGGCGGCTCGAATACCTGCGCGGCGAGGCGTTCGGCGCCAGCCTCGACCTCGAAGAAACGCTGGCCGAGGTCCAGGTCGTAGAACCGCCGGTAGTCCGCGCAGAACCCCGAGCGGGGCTCGTAGGCTCCGTTACCGCGCACGCGTTTCGAGAACCTCGACGGCCGGCAGCTTCCTGCCCTCGACGAACTCCAGGAACGCGCCGCCACCGGTCGAGATGCAGGAGATGCCGTCGCGCACGCCGTACTTGTCGATGGCCGCGATCGTGTCTCCTCCCCCGGCGAGCGAAAACGCGTCGGAAGCGGCGACCGCCTCGGCGACGACGCGGGTGCCTTCGCCGAACTGGTCGTATTCGAATACCCCGAGGGGCCCGTTCCACAGGATCGTGCCGGCCTCGGCGAGCGTTGCCTTGAAGGCGCGCGCGGTCACCGGCCCGATGTCCAGAATGCGATCCGCGTCGCCCACCTCCTCCGCGAGGCGCAGCACGGCCGTCGCATCGTCCGCAAGCTCCGGCGCTGTCATGACATCGGTCGGTATCGACACCTCCACCTTTCCGCCGATGCGTTGCGCGATGT
This sequence comes from Candidatus Azotimanducaceae bacterium, assembly GCA_965248075.1. Taxonomy (GTDB): domain Bacteria; phylum Pseudomonadota; class Gammaproteobacteria; order Pseudomonadales; family Azotimanducaceae; genus VXNE01. The sequence goes on from CBDFIL010000003.1 coordinate 2,046,842, forward strand.
CCACCTGGTCCCGCTCGACGAGCGATGCGCCCACCGCCCGGCCGGCCGCGAGCAGGAACGTGTTCGCGATCCCGCCGCCCGGGAGCATCCGGTCGGCGACCTCGGCGAGCGACTCGAGCACGGCGAGCTTGGTGGATACCTTCGCGCCGCCGACGATGGCCACCAGCGGGCGGGCCGGGGACTCCAGCGCGCGCCGTAGCGCAACGAGTTCGCCCGCGAGCAAGGGCCCGGCACAGGCGACCGGCGCGTACTTCGCGACGCCGTGGGTGGAGGCATGCGCGCGGTGTGCGGTGGCGAAGGCATCCATCACGAAGACGTCGCAGGCCGCGGCCATCTTCCGGGCCAGGGCGTCGTCATTGCCGGTCTCGCCGTGCTCGAAGCGGACGTTCTCGAGGACGACAACGCTCCCCGGCGCGACGTCGATGTCGTATCTCCCCGACGCCGCCAACGGCACATCGGTCCCCAGGCGTTCGCCGAGCAGCTTCGCGACGGGCGCCAGGGAGAGGGCGGGATCCGGGCGGCCTGCCACCGGCCGGCCAAGATGCGACATGACCATCACGGCTGCGCCCTGCCGGACGCACTCCTCGATGGTGGGCAACGCCGCATCGATGCGGGCGGCGTTCGTGACCGCGCCATTCTCGAGGGGGACGTTGAGGTCCTCCCGGATCAGTACGCGCTTTCCCGCGAGCGGGACGTCGCGCATCGCCAGGACGCTCACCGATGCGCCACCTGACGGATGGCGTCCACGACGGCCTGCGCATGCATGCCCATGGCCTGCATCGCCACGTCGCCCGGCGCCGACACGCCGAACCCTTCGACGCCCACCACCGCGCCATCGAGGCCCACGAACCGGCGCCAGTAGTCCGGGTGGCCGGCCTCCACCGCCACGCGACCTCGGCACGCTTGCGGCAGCACGGACTCCCGATATGCCGCGTCCTGCCCGAGGAACACGTCGACGCTCGGCATCGATACGACGCGTACGCCCAACCCTTCGGCCGCCACCGTCTGGGCGGCTGCCACGGCGAGTTCCACTTCGGACCCGGTGGCGATGACGACGACGTCCAGCGCCCCGGTTTCCCGGCGCAGCACGTAGCCGCCCCGGGCGATGGAGCCTGTCTCGTCCCGCGGCTGGCACACCGTCTTCTGCCGCGTGAGCGCGAGCGCCGTCGGGCCGTCGGTGCGCTCGAGAGCCGCCGCCCAGGCGTATGCCGTCTCGACCGCGTCGCACGGCCGCCACAGCGAGAGGTTCGGCGTGGTGCGCAGGTTCGTCAGTTGCTCCACCGGCTGGTGAGTGGGGCCGTCCTCGCCGAGGCCCACGCTGTCGTGGGTGTAGACGAGAATGTTGCGGATGCCCATGAGCGCCGCCAGGCGCACGGCGTTGCGAGCGTACTCCATGAAGACGAGAAACGTGCCCGAGTACGGCACCAGCCCGCCGTGCAGGGCGATACCGTTGCCGATGGCCGTCATGCCGAATTCGCGCACGCCGAAGTTGAGATAGCGGCCGCCCTCGTGCAGCCATCCGGCGCCGGACCACTGCGTGCCGTTGGACCCGGTGAGGTCCGCCGAGCCGCCGAGCAGTTCCGGGACCATCGGCCCGAGCAAGTCGAGGCAGGCCTGCGAAGCCTTGCGCGTCTCGATGGGCGCGCCGCTCGCCTGCGCTTCCTGTGCATGCGCCATCACGCGCGCGCGCCAGCCGGCAGGTAACGCGCCGCGCATGCGTCTTTCGTATTCTCCGGCCAGTTCCGGGAACTCCGCGCGGTAGCGTGCCAGGAGCGCCTGCCAGGCTTCTTCGAGTGCCGTACCGCGCGCTCGCATGTTCCAGTCCGCGTACACCTCTGCGGGGACCTCGAACGGCGCGTAGCCCCAGTTCAGCCGCCGGCGGGTGGCGGAGACTTCGTCCTCGCCGAGCGCGGCGCCGTGTGCCGCGGCAGTCCCCTGTTTGCCGGGCGACCCGAAACCGATGATCGTCCTGCAGCAGATCAGCGTCGGCCGCTCGGTTTCCGCGACCGCCGCGGCCAGAGCATCCTGCACGCTGTCCGCATCGTGGCCATCCACGCCGCGGACGACGTGCCAACCGTAGGCCTCGAACCGCGCGGCGACATCCTCGGTGTGCCAGTGCTTCGTCTCACCGTCGATGGAGATGCCGTTGTCATCGTAGAGGCAGGCGAGCTTGCCGAGCCTGAGCGTCCCGGCGAGAGACGCGGCCTCGTGGGACACCCCTTCCATCATGCAGCCGTCCCCGGCCAGCACCCACGTCCGGTGGTCGACCACGGGGAAGCCCTCGCGATTGAATTCCCGGGCGAGCAGCAACTCGGCCAATGCCATGCCCACCCCATTTGCAAGCCCTTGCCCAAGGGGGCCGGTGGTGGTCTCGATACCGGGACAGATGCCGTATTCCGGATGGCCGGCGGTCTTCGAGTGCAGCTGCCGGAAGTCGCGGATGTCGTTCAGGCTGACGTCATAGCCCGTCAGGTGCAGCACCGCATAGAGCAGCATCGACCCGTGACCGTTCGACATGACGAGCCGGTCCCGGTTCCACCACGACGGATTCCCGGGATTGTGGCGCAACACCTCGCGCCAGAGCACTTCCGCGACATCCGCGAGGCCCATGGGCGCGCCGGGATGTCCGCTATTGGCCTTTTCTACGGCATCCATTGCGAGCGCGCGGACAGCGTTCGCGCGCTCCCTTCGGGAGGGCATGGGGGTCACTCGAGTCTTCCGGAGGCGCGCGTAGTATCTCACTTTTCGGCCCGGAGCCCGCGCATTTGCCCCGCCGCCAGCGCCGGAAGGGCCCCGCCCGCTGCGCTACAATGCGCGCCCCGCAGCCTGGACCCCGCGATGGCCGATTTCAGCCTTTTCACCTCCGAGTCCGTGTCCGAGGGCCATCCCGACAAGATGGCGGACCAGATCTCGGATGCCGTACTCGACGCGATGCTCGCGCAGGACCGGGAGTCCCGGGTCGCCTGCGAGACGTTGATCAAGGACGGCATCGTCGTACTCGCCGGCGAAGTCCGCTCGAACGCGGAGGTGGACATCGATCGGTTGACGCGGCGGGTGATCACGGAGATCGGCTACGACGACATCTCCCGGGGCTTCGACCCGAAGAGCTGCGCGGTCATCAACGCACTCGGCATGCAGTCCACGGACATCGCCATGGGGGTGGACGCGACCGACGATCACGAGCAGGGCGCCGGCGACCAGGGCCTGATGTTCGGCTACGCGACGAACGAGACGGATGTCCTGATGCCGGCGCCGATCACCTACGCGCACCGGTTGATGGAGCGGCAGGCAAAGGTGCGCCGCAACTCCCTCTCCTTCCTCGGCCCCGACGCCAAGAGCCAGCTCACGTTCCAGTACGACAACGGCCAGCCCGTCGCCGTGCATACGGTGGTCCTCTCCACCCAGCACTCGCCGGACGTGTCGAAGGCCGATCTCGAGGAGGCCGTGATGGAGGAGATCGTCAAGCCCGTCCTGCCGGGCAACTGGATGACCGCGGACACCACCGTGTACATCAATCCCACCGGCCAGTTCGTCATCGGCGGACCCCTCGGGGACTGCGGCCTGACGGGCCGCAAGATCATCGTCGATACCTACGGCGGCATGGCGCGCCACGGCGGTGGCGCGTTCTCCGGCAAGGATCCGTCCAAGGTCGACCGCTCCGCGGCATATGCCACCCGCTACGTCGCGAAGAACATCGTGGCCGCGGGCCTGGCACAACGTTGCGAACTGCAAGTGAGCTACGCGATCGGCATCGCCGAGCCGACCTCCATCTCCGTCGACACGTTCGGTACGGGCAAGCTCGACAACGCGACGATCGTTCGACTGGTGCGCGAGAATTTCGATTTGCGGCCGAGGGGGCTCATCGACATGCTGGACCTCAAGCGGCCGATCTACCGCGACACGGCAGCCTACGGTCACTTCGGCCGCATCGGGGACCAATTCACGTGGGAACGCACGGACAAGGCGGAAGCGCTGGCCGCGGCCCTGTAGCCGCCGGCGGCTGCCGGCTCAGCTTCGAGTTCTTCCCACCCAAGACCGAGCGCGGCCGGTCCAACCTGCTCCGTACCGCACGGCGCCTGCAGGCGGCCGGAGGCTCTCGCACGGAGTTCTTCTCGGTGACCTACGGTGCCGGGGGCTCCACGCGCACGGGTACCTTCGAGGCGGTTCGGACCTTGCGCGAGGACGGCTTCAACGCCGTGCCGCACCTCTCCTGGGGCGCCGACCCGCGGTCCGCCGTGCGCAAGCTGATTGCCCGTTACCGGGACCTGGGCGTCGACCGCATCGTCGCCCTGCGCGGCGACATTCCATCCGGCGTGGGACCGCGCGGCAACGTGCACTACGCGGAGGCACTGGTCCGGCTGATCAGGGACCAGGCAGAGTCCGACTTGCAGATCGAAGTGGCCGCGTATCCGGAAGTCCACCCCGACGCGCCGTCGCCGCAGGCGGATCTCGCGTTCCTGAAGCGGAAGGTCGACGCCGGCGCCGACGGTTGCATCACCCAGTACTTCTATCACGCCGACAGCTACTTCTACTTCGTCGAGCGCTGCCGGAAGATCGGGATCGCCGCACCCATCGTCCCCGGCATCATGCCCATCACGAACTACGAGGGCCTGGTGCGCTTTTCCGACGCCTGTGGCGCCGACATTCCGCGCTGGATCCGCCTGCGCCTCGAGGCCTACCGCGACGACGAGGCCGCACTCACCGTCTTCGGGACCGATGTCGTGACGCGGCTCTGCGAGCGTCTGCTCACCGGGGGCGCCCCGGGGCTGCACTTCTACACGCTCAACAAGCCGGCGCCCACCGAGGCGATCGCCGGCAACCTCGGTCTGGCCGGCGACGCCGAGGGATGAATACACGGAGGAACGGATGGTCCATGTCGCTTTCCTGACGGATCCCGTCGCGACGCTGAACCTGAAGAAGGACAGCACGCTCGCCATGGTCCGCGCCGCGCTGCAACGCGGCTGGCGTGTCAGCTGCTTCGAGCAGGGCGACCTCGTCTGGCGGGACGATCGTGCGTGCGCCACCGTGCGGGCACTGTCCCTCGACGCCGCCTTCCTCGAGTCCCTCGACCCGGCCCGCGCTCCCGAGGACTGGTACCGGCTGGGCCCCGCGACGGAAGTCGATCTCGCCGATCTCGACCTCATCATGATGCGCAAGGACCCGCCGTTTGACATGGAGTACATCTACACGACGTACTTCCTCGAGCACGCACACGCAGCCGGTACGCCCGTGGTGAACGATCCACGCAGCCTGCGCGACTGCAACGAGAAGTTCTTCGCCACGTGGTTCCCGGACTGCACGCCACCGCTAATCATCTCGAAGCGCCCCGAGCGCCTGCTCGACTTCCACGCCCGTTACGGCGATGTCGTGTTCAAGCCCCTCGACGGCATGGGCGGCATGAACATTTTTCGCGTGCGTCCCGACGACCCCAACCTGCGCGTCGTCATCGAGAACCTGACCGATCTCGGGCGCCGCCAGATCATGGCGCAGCAGTACCTCCCGGAGATTGTCGACGGCGACAAGCGCATCCTGCTGATCGACGGCGAACCGGTCGACTACGCGCTCGCCCGCATTCCGCAAAAAGGCGAGTTGCGCGGCAACCTGGCCGCCGGCGGGGCCGGCGTCGGCCGGCCCCTGACCGATCGGGACCGCGACATCGCCGCGCAGGTCGGCCCGGAACTGAAACGCCGCGGCATCCTGTTCGCGGGTATCGACGTCATCGGCGATTCCCTGACCGAGATCAATGTCACCTGCCCGACCTGCATCCGGGAGCTCGACGCGCAGTTCTCGCTGGACATCGGCGGCGCACTGATGGACAGGCTTGCGGAGACATTCGGCTTGCGATGAACGCCGACGGAGCTGCCCTCCGTACGCCCGACCACCCGACCGCTTCCGTCGGCCTCGCAAGGGACCGCATGGCGTTCGCGCTCTTCTTCGCGGCCGCGCTACACGCCGGCCTCATCCTCGGCCTCGGCTCGCCACTCCCTGTGCCGGCCGCGCGCGCCCCGACCATCGCGATCACGCTCGTTGCCCCGGCGCCCGAGCCCGGGACACCGGCCGGCGACCCGACACTGCCCGCACCCGATGTCCCGGCTGCGCCGGCCTATGCGGCGGATGCCGTACTCGAGGCACCCGCCCCGGAGCGCACCAGACCGCCCGCCCCGCCGGCGCAGATCCGCGCAACGGTCACCCCCGCGACGCCAGCGACGACCCCGCCAGACGAGCGCTCGGCAAACCCGTCGCGGTTCGGAAACTACGAAGAGACCGTGCGGCAGATCGCGGGCATCCCGCGGGAAGATACCGGGGGCCCCCGTGTGCGCAGGGTGACCAGCGCGTCGCCCACGACCACGGAAACCGCCTACTACTTCGAGTCCTGGCACCGCAAGGTGCAGCGCGTCGGCCAGCTCAATTACCCCGAGGCCGCCCGGACCGCACGCCTGTACGGCAGCCTGCGGCTGCTCGTCGCCATCTCCGCCGACGGTGCGCTGGTGGACGCGCGCGTCCTCGAATCCTCCGGGCACCGTGTGCTCGACGAGGCAGCGGTTCGCATCGTGCGCCTCGCCGCGCCGTTCGCGCCGTTCCCGCCCGGCATGCGCAGGAACACTGACGTGCTGGAGATCGTGCGGACCTGGCAGTTCCGCAAGAACCGGCACGGGTTCCTGCTGCAGTGAACGCGTCAGTGGCCCGGCACGTCGCTTCCTCTCCCAACGCCACGCTGGCACGATCCGCCGGTCCCCGCCGGGTCGGCTCGCGCACGTTTTGACGTATGATCGCCGCGTGACGCAGAAGTCCCTCAAGAACCAGTTCCTGATCGCCATGCCGAGCCTGCACTCGTTCGGCGACTACTTCAGCGACACCGTCACCTACGTCTGCCGCCACAACAGCGACGGGGCGCTCGGCCTGGTGGTCAACCGCCCCCTGCCCATGACGGTCGCGGACCTGCTGAAGCAGCTCGAGCTGCCCTGTTCCATCGACCCTTCGACCCGGGTCGTCGAGGGCGGCCCGGTACGTGGCAACTGTGCGTTCATCCTGCACACGGACGACTTCGAGTGCGAGCGCAGCGTGCGGGTCGGCAACGCTCTCGCGCTGACGACCGAGATGGAGATGCTGGCCGCGATCGGACGCGGCGAGGGTCCCCGGCAGTTCGTCGTGGCCCTCGGCTACGCCGGCTGGGGCCAGGGGCAACTCGAACGCGAGATGGAAGCGAACACCTGGCTGACGTGCCCGAGTTCCAAGTCGGTCATCTTCGACATCCCCTTCGAAGACCGTGTCACCAGCGCCGCGCGGATGCTCGGCATCGACTTCTCGCTGATGTCCGGACACAGCGGCAACGCCTGAACCCTCCGATGCCGTACCTGGCATTCGATTTCGGGCAGAAACACATCGGGGTCGCCGTCACGGAACCGCGTGCCGGCACGGCGTCCGCCCTGGTGACAGTGCGGGCCACCGGCGGCACCCCCTCCTGGGACCGGCTCGACGCCCTCGTGCGCGAGTGGGGTCCGGACGGGTTCGTCGTCGGCCTGCCCCTCAACATGGACGATACGGAGAGCGAGATGTCGCTCGCGGCGCGGCGCTTCGGAGCACGGCTCGGCGAGCGCTACGGCCTCGCGGTCGATTTCGCGGACGAACGGCTGTCCACGTTCGAGGCCGTCGGGCGGGGCGGAGACCATGCCACCGCCGCCCAGATCATCGCCGAGACCTGGCTCGGTAGCCGCGGCTGAGCTCCCGGTCTCCGGCGCCGGGGAACGCCACCGGCGACCCGCCCGTCAGCCCGGCGGGATCCGGAAGGCATCCGGCATCCTGGCTTTCTCACGCGCCGTCTCCGGACGCACGACCCCCGCCCGCACGAGTGCGCGGAGGCTCTGGTCCAGCGTCTGCATGCCGTCGGCGACGCCGGTCTGCATCGCGGAGTACATCTGCGCCACCTTGTCCTCCCGGATGAGATTGCGGATCGCCGGCGTCGCCAGCAGCACCTCCCGGGCAGCGACCCGGCCGCCGCCGATGCGCCGTACGAGCGTCTGCGACACCACCGCGTGCAGCGACTCGGACACCGCCGCGCGCACCCCTGCCTTCTCCCCCGCCGGGAACGCGTCGACGATACGGTCGATAGTCTTGGCGGCGGATCCGGTGTGCAGCGTCGCGAACACCAGGTGCCCGGTTTCCGCCGCGGTCAACGCGAGACCGATCGTCTCCGGATCGCGCATCTCGCCCACCAGGATCACGTCGGGATCCTCCCGGAGCGCCGCACGCAACGCCGTATCGAAGCCCCCGGTGTCGCGGCCGACTTCGCGCTGGTGCACGAGGCAGCCCTTGCTTTGGTGAACGAACTCGATCGGATCCTCGATGGTCAGGATGTGTCCGCGGCCGTGCTCGTTGACGTGGTCGATCATGGCCGCGAGCGTCGTGCTCTTGCCGGACCCGGTGGGACCGGTGACCAGCACGAGGCCGCGGGGCGCCGTCGCGATGTCCGCATAGACGGAGCCCATGTCAAGTTCGGCCATCCCGGGCACCCGCGCCGGCACGAAGCGAAACGCCGCCGCGGGACCGCGATTCTGACGGTAGGCGTTGACGCGCAGGCGCGCGCCGCCGGGCAGCTCGCAGGCGAAGTCGAGTTCGAGTGCGGCTTCGAAGTCCCGGCGCCGGTCCTCCCGCATGACGTCCCGAATCATCGCCCGTACGGCGCCCGCCGACAGCGGCGACCCTTCCAGCCGCCGGATGTCACCGTCCACGCGGATCATGGGCGGCAGCCCCGCCGAGAGGTGCACGTCGGACGCACCTTGCTCGAGCGCTGCGGCCAGGAGTTCCTCGATGTTCATGCGCCAACGGCTCTGCGGAGGTCACGACCATCGTAGCGGCCGGCGGCGGAACGCCTGACAGCCTTCTCGCACGGGCGATGTCCTCCCGCTGCCCGCAGGTGCGTGCGCCCGATGCGCCCATCGCCGGCGGACGGTCGCCCGACCGCGATCGGACGGAACCCTCGGGCCACTTGCGCCATCCGCCGTCTTGAATCACAGTGACCCGCCCGAAAAGGACCAACCGCGAGCAGGAGGGGTATTCATGAGACTGGGAGTTCTGGCAGGCGGAGGTACGGGCTGGCGCGAGTCGCTGGAGAAGGTACGGATCGCCGAATCGCTCGGCTACGAGCTGGTGGCCACAGGAGAGGCCTGGGGCCCGTCGACCGTGCCCTGGATGACCCTCCTGGCGGCAAATACCGAGCGTATCTCCATCGGCACGTCGATTCTGAACGTCTACTCGCGTTCCCCTGGGGCTATCGCCCAGGAGTTCGCCATGCTCGAGATCATCTCCGGCGGACGCATGGTGTGCGGACTCGGCTCCTCCGGCCACCAGGTCATCGAACACTTCCACGGGGTGCCCTTCGAGAAGCCGCTGCGACGCATCCGCGAGTACGTCGAGATCATCAACCTCCTCATCAAGGGCGAGCGCCTGGAGTACGAGGGCGAGATCTTCTCCATGGGACGCGGCTTCCGGCTCGACTACGACCGGCCCCGGGACCACGTGCCGATCTATGTCGCCGCCATCACGCCGAAATCCATTCGCCAGACCGCGGAGATCGCCGACGGCATCTTTCCGATCCACTGGCCCAAGGGACGCTTCGCGACGTTGCGCGAATCCCTGAGCGAGGCTTCTACGGCCGCCGGACGCCCCGCCGACGCGGTGACCATCGCACCGTTCACGAACGTCTGGGTGACCGACGGCAACAACGACGAGCAGATGTGGCAGGCCGCGCGGCAGCCCCTGTTCCACTACATCAACCGCATGGGCGACTTCTACTGGAACATGCTCGCGAGCAACGGCTTCGAGGACGAAGTCCTGGCCTCCCGGGCGTCCTGGAGAGACCGGGACCGGGACGGCGCCATGCGGGCGATCTCCGACGACATGGTGCGCGAGATCGAGGTGATCGGGCCGCTCGAGTCCGTCAGCGAGCAGCTCGCGGAGCGGGCGCGGGCCGGTGCGGAACTGCAGATGGTGCAGATGCCCGGGGGATCCGTATCCGAAGCCGGCGAACGACTCGAAGCGTTGCTGCGCGCCGGATGACGGCCCACCCTGCGTCGCCTCCGATGGTGGCCCATCCCGCCGCATCCGTGGCGGACGAGGTGCGCCGGGCGGCCGAACGGGCGGGGCGGTCGCCGGACGGGGTGTGCCTGATGGCTGTCTCCAAGACACGCTCCGCCGCCGAAGTGGCCGAAGTGGCCGAAGCGGCGGATGCCGGGATCGTGGACTTTGGCGAGAACTACCTGCAGGACGCGCTGCCGAAGATCCGCACCCTCGAGGGCCGCGGACTCGTCTGGCACTTCATCGGCGCCATCCAGTCGAACAAGACCCGCGACATCGCCCGCAGTTTCCACTGGGTGCACACGCTGGCGCGCCCACGCATCGCAGAGCGCCTGCAGGGACACCGCGACGGGCTACCGCCCCTCGACGTGTGCATCCAGGTCAACGTCGATGCGGAGCCAGGCAAGGCCGGCGTCGCCCCGGGCGCTATCGGCGAGCTGCTCCGAACCGTCACCGCGTGCGATCGCCTGCGGCTGCGCGGCCTGATGGTCATTCCCGCTCCGCGCGCGGACCCGCGGGACATGCGCAGCAGTTTTGCCCGCACGCGGGAGCTGTTCGAGGCCCATCGGAGCGTCGGCGGCGCACACTGGGACACCCTATCCATGGGCATGAGCGCGGACTTCGCGATCGCCATCGAGGAAGGCTCGACGTGCGTGCGCATCGGCACCGCGATCTTCGGCCCGAGAGGAGCATGACGTGACGAGAATCGCCTTTGTCGGCGGCGGCAACATGGCCTTCGCCATGGTCAACGGGCTACGCGCGAGCGGCGCTTTCGACATATCCGTGGCAGACCCGATCGCTGCGCAGCGCGAACGCTTCGAGGGCGTGACGATCACGGCCGACAACGCCGCGGCCGCCGCCGGAGCGGACGCCGTGGTCATCGCGGTCAAGCCGCAGCAGATGGCCGACGCCGTGCGCGCCCTGGACCCCGACCCCGGACAGCTCCTCGTCTCCATCGCCGCCGGGGTGCCGATGCGCGCGATCGCCGGGTGGACGTCCCCGCGCCAGCCCATCGTGCGCTGCATGCCGAATACGCCGGCGCTGCTGGGCGCCGGCATTGCCGGGGCCGTGCCGAACGCCGCGGTTCGAGCCCCGCACCGGGCACTCGCACAGGACATCCTCGCCGCCACCGGAGAGGTCGTCTGGTTCGAGGACGAGGCGAGCCTGGACGCCGTGACGGCGCTCTCGGGCAGCGGCCCGGCGTACGTCTTCTACCTGCTCGAAGCCATGATCGAGGCCGGGGTGGACCTCGGCATGGACGCCGGGACGGCCCGACACCTCGCCGTCGCCACGGCCCTCGGCGCCGCACGCATGGCGGGCGGCGAGGACGCGGACCCCGCCGCGCTGCGCAAACGGGTCACGTCCCCGGGTGGCACTACCGAGCGCGCCCTCTCTATACTTGAATCGAACGATGTGGGCGCAACGGTTCGCCAGGCCATTCACGGCGCCTGGCGCCGTTCCCGCGAACTGGCCGAGGAGTTCGGGAACTAATGGGCGGACCGATTGCCTTCATCATTCAGTTCGTCCTGAGCGCGGTTTCCGTGCTCTTCCTGATCCGCTTCGTCCTGCAGGCGACGCGCGCGGACTTCTACAATCCCATCTGCCAGGGCATCGTGCGCTACACGGACCCGGTGCTGAAGCCCCTGCGTGTCGTCCTTCCCACCTACCGAAACCTCGACCTCGCCGCATTCGTCGCGACGTGGCTCGTCAGCATTGCCACGATCGTCGTGGCGGTCATCATGACCGGCGGTTACAGCAACGGGACCGTGGTCGAACTCCTTCAGTCGCTGGGCCTCGAGGTCGGAGCGATCGTGGGCGGCGTCTACCGGACGCTCGATCTGTTCCTGAGCTTCTACTGGATCGCGATCTTCCTCTCGATCATCGTGTCCTTCGTCGCCCCCGCGACCTACAACCCGGTGATCTCCCTGCTGCAACAGATTTGCGAGCCGGTCCTCACCCCGGCGCGGCGCGTGCTACCGGCCTTGGGCGGACTGGACCTCTCTCCCCTCATCGTGTTTCTGGTCCTGGCACTGTTGCAGCGGTTCTTCCTCCCGGGGCTGTTCCGGATGTTGTTCTAGCCGTAGACTCCCGCACCCGTTCGTACCGGCACCTGGAAGGTTGGACCGTGGCTCTGCCGCCCGACTCCGTTGGCATCGTGACGCCGCAGCAGCGGCGGTTCGGCGCGCTGGAACTCCAGTGTGGCGTGCGCCTGCCCGAGTTCGAGCTCGTCTACGAGACTTACGGCCAGCTCAATGCGGCGAAGTCCAACGCCGTCCTCGTGTGTCACGCCCTGTCGGGCAACCATCATGCGGCCGGCTACCACGCCGAGACGGACCGGCGTCCCGGCTGGTGGGATGTCTGCATCGGCCCCGGCAAACCCATCGACACGAACCGCTTCTTCGTGGTGAGCCTGAACAATCTCGGCGGTTGTCACGGCAGTACCGGGCCCCGATCCATGGACCCGGAGACGGGCGAACCCTACGGTCCCGCGTTCCCCAACGTGACGGTCAAGGACTGGGTGCAGAGCCAGGCCATGCTCGCCGATGCGCTCGGTATCGACGCGTTCGCAGCCGTCGTCGGCGGCAGCCTCGGCGGGATGCAGGCGATGCAGTGGGCGATCGACCTGCCCGACCGCATCCGCCATGCGCTCCTGATCGCCTGCGCGCCGAAGCTCTCGGCCCAGAACATCGCCTTCAACGAGATCGCGCGTCAGGCGATCGTGACGGACCCGGAGTACCGCGATGGCGACTACGTGAAGGCGTCGGCGAACCCGGATCGCGGGTTGATGCTCGCGCGCATGCTCGGCCACGTCACCTATCTGTCCGACGACAGCATGGGCGACAGGTTCGGGCGGGAACTCCGCTCGGGGGACATCGCCTCCGGTCACGATGTCGAGTTCCAGGTGGAGAGCTACCTGCACTACCAGGGACGCTCGTTCTCCAAGCGCTTCGACGCCAACACCTACCTCATCATGACCCGTGCCCTCGACTACTTCGATCCCGCGCACGAATACGGCGACGACCTCGTGGAGGCACTCAAGGTCGCGCGGTGCGCCTTCCTCGTGGCCTCCTTCTCCACCGACTGGCGCTTCTCGCCGGAGCGTTCGGACGAGATCGTCGATGCGCTGGTCGCGGCGCGGCGGGACGTCGTCAGCGTCAGCATCGAAGCCTCCCACGGGCACGACTCCTTCCTGCTCCCGGTGCCGCGCTACCTCACGGTCCTCTCCGCCTACCTGGACCGGGTCGCCAAGGAATGCGGGCAGTGAGAGAGGAACTGCGCATCATCGCGGATCTCGTCGCCCCGCGGGCCCGGGTCCTCGACCTCGGCTGCGGCAGCGGAGAGTTGCTCGCCCACCTGCAGGCGCACAAGAACGTCGTCGGCTACGGACTCGACAACGGGGCCGAGGAAATCGCCGCCTGCATCCGCACAGGCGTGAACGTGATCGAACAGGACCTCGACGACGGGCTCACCCGTTTCGCCGACGCGAGTTTCGACATGGTGGTGATGACGGACACCCTGCAGGCGGTGCGCGCGCCGGACCGCCTGCTCGACGAAATGCTCCGGATCGGCAAGGAGTGCATCGTCACGTTTCCTAATTTCGCCCACTGGGCATGCCGTCTGCAGTTGGCGACACGCGGGCGGATGCCCGTCGCCAGGCACCTGCCCCATACCTGGTATGCGACACCGAACATCCACCTCTGCACGTTCACCGATTTCGAAACGCTGTGCCGGGACAAGCATCTGACGATCATCGAGCGGCTGGTGTTCGATCCCTCCTATCGACACGGCACGCTGATCAACCGTCTTCCGAACCTGTTCGGCAGCACCGCGGTCTATCGGCTGCGCCGCGGGAACCGGTGATGGCCCGCGCACGCTGGCTCTGTCTGGCCGTCGCTGCCGGGCTCATCGCATCCGCCGTCGCGGGGCACGCGGAGCAGAAGGCGGTCTTCGGGGACTACGCCGTGCACTACGTGGTCTTCAACGCGAGCTTTCTCCGTCCGCAGATCGCCGCGCGCTACGACATCGTGCGTGGGCGCGACAAGGCGCTCGCCAACGTCTCGATCCTGGATGCCGACGGACAGGCCGTGGAGGCGTCCGTTTCCGGTTCCTTCAGGAACCTGCTCGGCCAGATCGAGCAGCTGCGGTTTCGGCCGGTGCGCGAGGGAGATGCGATCTACTACCTGGCAGCGTTGACGTATCCGGATGCGGAAGCGTTGCGCTTCGAGATCGTGGCGGAACTGCCCGGCTACGGTCCGGCCCGCGTCGCGTTTCAGCAAACCCTCTACTGGGAAGATTGAGGTGTCCGCCCCGGGCAAGGCGGTGCTCGCGAGCGGGAACGCCGGGAAGCTGCGCGAACTCGCGAGGCTCCTCGCGCCGCTCGCCATCGACCTGCGCGCCGCGGCCGACTTCGGCGTGGATGCCCCGGAGGAAACGGGACAGACCTTCCTCGAGAACGCGCTCATCAAGGCGCGCAACGCCGCCGCCGTCACGGGGCTCCCCGCGATCGGCGACGATTCGGGACTGGTGGTGTCCGCCCTCGACGGCGCGCCCGGAATCTACTCGTCACGCTTCGCCGGGATCGATGCGACGGCCGCCGAGAACAACGCGCAGCTGGTCGCGGCGCTCGACGGCATCCGCGACCGCCGCGCGCACTTCTACTGCGCGCTCGTGTTCCTGCAACGCGCCGATGACCCGGCTCCGCTGGTCGCCACCGGCGCGTGGCATGGCACGATCGTCGATCGAGCCCGTGGCTCGCGCGGCTTCGGCTACGATCCGCACTTCTACCTCCCCGACCTCGACGCCACGGCTGCCGAGCTGGCTGCCGAGGACAAGAACGCGCGCAGCCACCGCGGCATCGCCGCGCGGGACCTCGCGGCGCAACTCGCTGCGCGTCCCGCTGCCGATCCATGAGCGGCCTGTACGTCCACCTGCCGTGGTGCGTGCGCAAGTGTCCGTACTGCGACTTCAACTCGCACCCGCTGCGCACGCAGCTGCCCGAGGCGGAATACGTGCACGCCCTGCTCGACGACTTCGAGCGCGAGCGTCGGCGCGCATCGTTCGTCATTCGTTCCGTGTATTTCGGCGGGGGCACACCGAGTCTCTTCCCGCCGCACGCCTTCGCTCGCCTGCTCGACGCGTTCGGCGTGTCCGACGACGTCGAGGTCACGCTGGAAGCGAATCCCGGTACGGTCGAGACGGCCGGGCCGGTGGCGGACTACGCGAGTGCCGGGATCACGCGGGTCTCCCTCGGCGTGCAGTCCTTCGACGACGGGCAACTGCGGAGCCTCGGGCGCATTCACGACGGCGCCGATGCCGAACGCGCGGCGCGGGCCATCGGGGCCGCAGGGTTCGACGAGTTCAATATCGATCTCATGTTCGGGTTGACGGGGCAGTCGGTTGGGAGCGCCCTCGCAGATCTCGAACGCGCCGTCGCGCTCGAGCCGACCCACGTATCCTGGTATCAGCTGACCATCGAGCCCAGGACCGAGTTCGCCCGGCGCCCGCCGGAACTCCCGGACGCCGACACGCTCGCCGACATCGCGGAGGCCGGCCAGGCCCTCCTGGCCGACCACGGCTATGCGCGCTACGAAGTCTCCGCCTACGCACGGCCGGGATCACGTTCGCGACACAACCTGAACTACTGGACGTTTGGCGACTACCTCGGCATCGGGGCGGGTGCGCACGGCAAGCTGACCCGTGCCGACGGCATCGTCCGCACCGCCAAGGCCCGCCAGCCGCGGCTCTACCTCAAGGATCCGGAGCCCCTCGATACGCCGGTGGACGCCACGAGCCTGCCGGTGGAGTTCATGATGAATGTGCTGCGGCTGGTGGAAGGCGTCCCCGAGTCGGCGTTCGCGCAACGGACCGGGCTGCCGGACGCAACGATCGCCCCGACGATCACCACCCTTCGGGAGCAGGGGTTGATGTGCCCGGACCGGCTGGCGCTCACCGAACTCGGCTATCGCCACCTCGACAGCGTCGTGGGCCGTTTCCTCTGACCGTCCCCGAACCGCGGCGTATCGGCCATCCATGAATTCGAGACGGGACGGGACAAGCCCGTCCCCTACAAGCCGTCCCGGCACCGTGCACGCATTCGCAAGGGACCTGTAGGGGCGACCCTTGCGGTCGCCCGTGTCGGAGCCGTGCAAGCTGCAGGAACGGGACGGGACAAGCCCGTCCCCTACATGGCGGACTTCACGAATGCCAGGTCCCACACCGCATGTCCGAGCGCCTGGCCGCGGGACTCGAACCGGGTCACTGGCCGAATCGGCGACCGCGGCGCGAAGCGACCTCGCCCGGCCTCGTTGACCAACGCGGGCTCGGCGTCCATGACCTCGAGCATTTCGTCCGCGTAGGATTCCCAGTCCGTGGCCAGGAGAATCCTGCCACCGGGTTCGAGTACGCGCGCGATCTGCCCGACAAGGGACGGTTGGATGAGGCGGCGCTTGTGATGTCGCGCCTTGGGCCAGGGATCCGGGAAGTACACCGCAACGAGGCGCACGCTGTCCGCGGGCCACGTCGGCAGGACGCTGCGAACATCGTCCTCCACGACCCGCACGTTGCCGATGCCACGCTCCTCGCAACGCAGGATGAGCGAGCCGATACCGGGCTGGTATACCTCGATGCCGACACAGGTCCAGTCCGGATGCGTCGCTGCGAACTCCACGAGTGCCTGCCCGGCGCCGAAACCGATCTCGACCATGCGCGGCGCGGGGCAGTCCGAGAGGTCGACGGTCCGATAGCGTGCCCCGTGTTCGGCGAGCGCACGAGCCTGCCCCGTGGTCAGCCGCCCGCGGCGGCGCACGTAGACCCTTGCGTCCCAGGTCACGAGCAACGGCGCGCGCGATCCGACCGGATGTCGGAACGGTGTTGGGAGCCGATCAGGCGGGTTCGAGTACGACCCGCAGCTTCTTCATCGCGTTGGCTTCGATCTGCCGGATCCGCTCCGCGGAAACACCATACCGCGCTGCGAGTTCGTGCAGCGTCGCCTTGCTGTCGGCAAGCCAGCGCGAGCGCAGGATGTCGCGGCTGCGTTCGTCCAACGCGTCGAGCGCGCGGTAGAGGCCGTCGGTCGACTGCTCGGTCCAGTCCGCGTCGGCAACCAGCGTTGCCGGGTCGGCCGTTGCGTCGGCCAGGAACTGGGCCGGCGCCACCCCGTGGTCGTCGTCGTCGTCCAGCATCCCGTCGAACGCCATGTCCCGCGCGGCCATCCGGCCTTCCATCTGCGTGACCACTTCCGGCGCCACGCCGAGATCCTTCGCAACGGCCTCGACTTCCGCGGGGTTCATCCACCCGAGCCGTTTCTTGTTGCTGCGCAGGTTGAAGAAGAGCTTGCGCTGGGCCTTCGTGGTGGCGACCTTGACGATGCGCCAGTTGCGCAGGATGTACTCGTGCATCTCGGCCTTGATCCAGTGCACGGCGAACGACACGAGGCGGACTCCCACCTCCGGGTTGAAGCGCTTGACCGCCTTCATGAGGCCGACGTTGCCTTCCTGGATGAGGTCGCCCTGCGGCAGTCCATAGCCCGAGTAGCTGCGGGCCAGATAAATGACGAAACGGAGGTGGCTCAGCACCAGTTCGCGGGCGGCATCGATGTCGTTGTCGTAGTAGAAGCGTTCCGCGAGTTCCCGCTCCTTTTCCGAACTCAGCACCGGGAACGCATTGACCGTCTGGATATAGGTCTCCAGGTCGCGCCCGGGCGAAAGGCTGTCGAAGGACAGTACTTTGGAAGTCATTTCGATACCTCCAGTAACACCTGAGGCCAATACTAGCACTCAAGTCGGGAGAGTGCTAAGAACCTCGTTTCGCCATCCGTGGCACCTCCGCCCAGGCCCTTGCCGCCTGCTCACACCAGCTCGAGACCCCGCAGCCGCTGCCTGGAAGCGACCATCGCCCCGACAATTCCCAGCGCGGCGCCGACTCCCAGCAATTCCAGGGCGAATATGTGGTCGAGGCCGGTCAATTCCAAGTCCTCGCCATAGCTCCGGAACAGCTGACCGAGCGGCCCCTCGAGGGCCAGCAGCGCGGCCGCGTTCAGCACGGCAGCCACGACGGCGCCCCCGGCTCCGTAGATCAACCCCAGGTACAGAAACGGGCGCCGGACGAAAGCATCGGTACCGCCCACGAGTTTCTGCACCTTGACTTCCTCGAGGCGCGACTCGATGGCGAGACGCACCGAGGAGAGCGTCACGAGCGCCGCGCCAAGGCCGAACAGCGCCGCCAGCATCCAGCCGAGCCGCGTGACGAACGCGGAGATCGCCGCCAGGCGTTCGAGCCAGGTGGTCTCCAGCACCACCTCCTCCACCTGTTCATGCTGTCCCACCTGGTTTGCCAGCATCCGTAGCGTGGCCGTGGAGACCTCCTCCGACACCGTCACCCGCACGCTCGTCGGCAGCGGATTCTCCTCCAGCAGATCGAGTGCATCCGAGACTTCCGCGTTGCCGCGAAATTCCTCCAGCGCCGCCTCCGGCGTCACCACCCACACCCGCTGGGTTTCCGGCATGGCGTCCAGGCGCGCCGCCCTCGCCCGGGCAACTTCGACAGGGACACCGGGTCGGTAGTACACGGAGAATCCGGCACGGCCTTCCCACCGGTCCATCGCCACCGCGAGATTGCGCTCGAGCAGGAAGAGCCCGGCCGGCAGGGCGAGCGAGATACCGATCAACAACCAGACCAGCAGGCTCGCGCCCATGCGACTGCTGACGAAGTAGAAGCTGTCCCCGGCAACGCGCCAGTGATCGCGAACGGTCGCGAGCCGCGGCCGCGCGTGCGCGGGCCACGGGTCGGCTTGCCTACGCATGACCCTCGGCCGGCGGATCGCCCCCGGGCTGCCATTCGTCGTCGCGCGTCAGCGCGCCGTGGTCGAGCTCGATGATGCGCATCCCCAGCGATTCGATGAGGGCATGATCGTGGCTCGCGACGATGACCGTCGTGCCGACCCGGTTGAAGTCCAGGAACAGCCGCATCACGTCGCGGGACAGGGTCGGATCGAGATTGCCGGTCGGCTCGTCGGCGAGCAGCACCTTGGGGCGGTTCACCACCGCCCGGGCGATGCCGACGCGCTGCAACTCCCCCGCAGAGAGGTACACCGGCAGAAAGGTTTCCTTGGCCAGGAGGCCCACGCGCTCGAGGGCGGGCCGCACCCGGCGTCCGATGTCCCGTTCTCCCATGCCCATGACCCGCAGCGGCAGCGCGACATTCTCGAAGATGCTGCGATGCTGGAGCAGGTGGTGGTCCTGGAAGACCGCCCCGAGGTGCTGCCGATACCGCGGCAGGCGCCGGCGTGACAGCCGCCCGATGTCGACATCGTTGACCAGTATCTGCCCGCGTGTCGGCGTCTCGATACCCAACAGGAGCTTGAGGAAAGTGGTCTTGCCGGCGCCCGAGTGGCCGCGGATGAAGGCCATCGTCCCTTCGTCCACTTCCACGGAGACGTTCTTCAGTGCCTCGTGACCGTTGGCGAAACGCTTGGTGACCTGGCGAAACGCGACGCTACCCATGCCCGTCTTCCGCGAGCAGCGCGTCGACGAACTCGTGCGCGTCGAAGGGGCGCAGGTCCTCCGGGCGCTCGCCCACGCCGATGAAGTACACCGGCAGCGGCTGCTTGCGCTCGCGCAGCAGGGTCGCGATGGCGAACAGCACCCCCGCCCGAGCCGACCCATCGAGCTTCGCGACGATCAGACCCGTCAGACCCACCGCGGCGTCGAACTCCGCCACCTGCCGCAGCGCGTTCTGGCCAACCCCGGCATCGAGCACCAGGATCGCTTCGTGCGGGGCCGACTCGTCGAACCGTCCGACCACCCGCCTGATTTTGCGCAACTCGTCCATCAGGTTCTGTTTCGCCTGCAGCCGCCCCGCCGTGTCGGCCAGGACCACGTCGACGCCGCGCGCCCGGGCCGCCTCGATGGCATCGTGGATGACCGCGGCGCTGTCGGCCCCCTGGCCCTGGGCGATCACGGGCGTGTCGTTGCGGCGACCCCAGTCCGTCAACTGTTCGACCGCGGCCGCGCGGAAGGTATCCCCGGCGGCGAGCAGGACGGAATGTCCTTCGTGCGTCAACTGCCGCGCGAGCTTGCCAACGGTCGTCGTCTTGCCGGCGCCGTTGACGCCCACCGTCAGCACGACGAACGGTTCCCGGGTCGTATCCACTGCGAAAGGACGCACCATCGGCGCCAGCATCTCTTCGAGTTCGCTGCGCAACGCCCGGTGCAACGCTGCGGTATCCGCCAGTTCCTTGCGGGACACCCGCTTCTTCAGCGCATCCATGATGCGCGTGGTGGCATCGACCCCGGCATCCGTGACGAGCAGCGCGGTCTCGAGCCCGTCGAGCACTTCCTGGTCGATGACACGTTCGCCGAGGAGCAGGTCGCCTAGCCCTTCCGCAAGACGTGAACGCGTCTTGTCCAGGCGCCCTGTCAGCCGCCGCCAGAGACCGCCCTTTTCCTGGCCCCGCTTTCCTTCCTGCGCCGCCTCAGCGACCATGCTTCCACCTTGAGAAACGACCGTGGCAGGCGCCCGCCGTGCCCCAACGAAAGAGGCCCGTCAACAGACGCGTCCGCATTATCGGCGGTAAGTGGAAGGGACGAAAGCTCGACGTGGCCAACCGGCCCGGCCTGCGCCCGACCATGGACCGCGTCCGCGAGACCGTGTTCTCGTGGCTCTCGGCGGATCTCGCCGACAGCCATGTGCTGGACCTGTTCGCCGGAACCGGCGCACTCGCGTTCGAGGCCCTCTCCCGCGGCGCGGCATTCGCGACGCTGGTCGAGCGCGACCGTGCCACCGCCCGGGTTTTGCGATCCGCGGCCGCGCGACTCGACGCGCACTGCGAAGTCCACGTCGCTTCCGCCACGGCCTGGCTGCGCCGGCAACGCCACTGGCACTGGAATCTCGTATTCCTCGATCCGCCGTTCGGGACGCGGGCCGCGCAGGAAACGCTGGCGCTGCTGCGGGAACGCGACGTCCTCGTGTACCTGGAGGAAGCGGACACTCCCCACGGCACCGGGCGCGGGGGACATGCCGTGCACGAGGACACCCCATCCGACGTACCGGGGTGGGAAACCGTCAGGCAGGGGCGCGCGGGGGGGTGCCGCTTTCGGTTGCTCCGGGCCGTCGCGCCCGTGGCGGCTGGCGCCGCCGCCACTCCAACACTCTGCTAGTATCGGCCCGCATCCAGCGCAGGGGACAGCGCATGAAGGTGGTGTATCCGGGCAGCTTCAACCCGATCACCAACGGCCATACGGACCTGGTGAAGCGCGCGTTGAGACTGTTCGACGGCGTCATCGTGGCCATCGGGACCTCGGCGCAGAAGGATCCGGCGACCTACCTCGCCGACCGGATCGATCTTTGCCAGACGGTACTCGCGGAGTTCGGCGATCGGGTCGAGGTCGAAGGGTTCAACAGCCTCCTCGTCGACTACGTCCGCGCAAAGGGCACCAACTTCATCCTGCGCGGCCTGCGCACGGTGACGGACTTCGAATACGAGTTCCAGATGGCGGAAATGAACCGGGCCATGGACCACGACATCGAGTACGTGTTCCTGCCGACCTCGCTGTCCTTTTCCTTCATCTCCTCGTCGCTGGTCCGCGAGATCGCGCTGCTCGACGGCGACATCGCCGGGTTCGTGCACCCCGCGGTGGTGGAGTACTACCGGTCAGGCAAGGCCGGCTGACCGCAGACCCCCGGACGCTCCTCCGTCAGGGTTGTTGCACTCAGTGCTGGCAACTCCGGCAGTACACGGTCCCGCGTTGCCCCACCCGGATGCCCGTGAGGATCGTCCCGCACACCCGACAGGGCTTGCCTGCGCGCCCATAGACAAACAGCTCGTTGGCGAAATAGCCCGGGCTGCCGTCGCTCCCGACATAGTCGCGCAGCGTCGTTCCGCCGAGCTCGATCGCCGCCGAGAGCGTCTCCCGGATCGCCTCGGCGAGCGCCCCGTAGCGCGCACGCGTCACGCGCCCCGCCGCCGTGCGCGGTCGCACGCCCGCCTTGAACAGCGCC
This sequence comes from Candidatus Azotimanducaceae bacterium, assembly GCA_965248075.1. GTDB lineage: Bacteria > Pseudomonadota > Gammaproteobacteria > Pseudomonadales > Azotimanducaceae > VXNE01. The sequence goes on from CBDFIL010000003.1 coordinate 2,068,913, forward strand.
TCGTTCGCATAGATGTTGCCCACACCCACCACGATGCGCGCATCCATCAGGAAGTTCTTGACCGCAACGCGCCGCATGCGGGACCGCGTGAAGAGCCAGGCGCCGTCGAAGGACTCCGACAGCGGCTCGACCCCGAGTCCGCGTAGCAGCCAGTGCGCCTGCCAGGGTCCCGGCTGCCAGTGCAGGCTGCCGAAGCGGCGCGGATCGGTCAGGCGCAGCGCGCGACCGTTGGATAGCAGGATGTCGACATGATCGTGCTTGTCGGGCGGCGTGTTGCCGGAAACCACGCGCAACCGCCCGGACATGCCGAGATGCAGGATCAGCGCGCCCGTCTCAAGGTGCAGGAGGAGGTACTTGGCCCGCCGCGAGAGACACACGACCTGCTGGCCAGGGATGCTGTCCGGCAGATCGACCGGCCAGCGCAGACGCGGATCTCGAACCGTGACCGCCAGTACGCGCTCGCCGAGAACCACGGGCGCTACGCCCCGCAGGGTCGTTTCCACCTCGGGGAGTTCGGGCATGGAGGCTCCGGGTCGGCCGGAACGCGGCCGCCGGGACTACTTGATCTTGGCTTCCTTGTAGATCACGTGCTTGCGGACCACCGGGTCGTACTTCTTGAACTCGAGCTTGTTCGGCGTGTTCCGCTTGTTCTTGTCGGTCGTATAGAAGTGTCCGGTACCCGCCGTCGACTCCAGCTTGATCTTCTCTCGCATGACTTAGACCTTCTCGCCGCGCTTGCGCATGTCGGCCAGCACAACCTCGATGCCCTTCTTGTCGATCAGCCGCATGCCGGCAGCCGACACCCTGAGGCGGACGAACCGCTTTTCGCCCTCGATCCAGAAGCGATGGTAGTGCAGATTCGGCTTGAAGCGGCGGCGCGTCTTGTTCTCAGCATGGGAACGGTGGTTCCCGCTCATCGGACGCTTGCCGGTGACCTGACAGACCTGGGACATGATCGGATCGCTTGCGGATCGGGGGCGGCGTTTATAGCAGAGAGGAGCGGCGCGCGGCAACCGCGCCGAGCATCGGGAACTTCGCTCCCATTGCCTATGACAGACATGATGGCTACTATAGCCATCATGCTTGAGATCACCGCCAAAGACGCGAAGAATCGCTTCGGACAGTTGCTTGACGCTACCCAGCGCGGGCCGGTGTGCGTCACCAGGAACGGCAGAGCCGTGTCCGTGATGCTGTCGTTGCCACACTACGAGAGGTTGCGGGGCGCCGCCTGGGAGAGCCTGACTGCGACCATGGACGCATTAGCCAACGAAGCCTCCGAAAACGGTCTGACCGACGTCAGGCTCGAAGCCCTGCTCGCGGATGACGATTGACCGCGTCGTTCTCGACACCAACGTCCTGATCAGCGCAACACTCCTTCCGGTGGGGCAGCCACGACGCGTGCTGGACGCCGTCCGCGACGCCAACAGCGTACTGCTTTTCTCCGATGAGACCTTTGACGAACTCCAGAGCCGCCTCGGTCGCGCAAAGTTCGACCCGTACGTCAGCTCGCACAACCGAGCCCTCTACCTCGCACAACTCCAGGCCGTGTCGGATTGGGTCTCGATAACGGGCGCCAAACTCGGATGTCGCGATCCGCACGACGACATGTTCCTCGAGACCGCGCTCATGGGGGGCGCCGACTGCCTGGTCACGGGTGACCGCGACCTCCTGGAGATGTCGCCCTTTCGTGGCATTCCGATACTGACGCCGAGCGCCCTCCTGGAGTCCCTGCCCAACCTCTGAGCGAGACGTCCGCCGCTCACAACAACCCCCGTTCCGCAAACGACACCTGCTGCTCCGCACTCACCACCAGGTGATCGACGAGGCGTACGTCGACCTCCTCGAGCAGGCCGGCGATGCGGTGCGTCAACTGGATATCGCTGGGAGAGGGTTCCGCCACACCCGACGGGTGATTGTGATAGAGGATCACGCCGCAGGCGTTGTGCCGCATGGATGACTTGAGCACTTCTCGCGGGTACACCGCGGTTCGGTCCACGGAGCCGTAGAAGAGCTCCTCGTTCTCGATGAGGCGATTGCGGGCATCGAGGAACAGTCCTCCGAAGACCTCGCGCTGTCGTCGGCCCAGCCGATAGCTCAGGTAGCGTCGCGTCGCCGTCGAGCCCGACAGCAGCTCACCGGCTTCGACATGTTCCGCGTGATAGCGGTCGAGCAGGCCGCGCACCGCCACCAGCGCCGCCGTCCTGGCCGGACCCATCCCGGAACACGCGGCAAGGGCTTCCGGCGCCGCATCGAACAGCCCCCGCACGCCTCCGAAGCGCGCAAGCAGGCGGCGGGCGAGTTCAACCGTATCGAACGCACGGCCCCCGTGGCCGAGCAGCGCGGCGAGCAGTTCCGGGTCCGCCAGCGACGCCGGGCCGCGCTGCAGCAGACGTTCGCGCGGCCGCTCCGCGCCGCCGGAGCCGGGTACCCCGCCGTTTCTCTCCCGGGCAGGCATCTCTGGTATGGTTCGCCCCATCTTGTCTGGTGGCGGCGCGCCTCGCCGCCGAGCCCATCGCGCCGATATCGCCATGCACGGAAAACGCATCATATTGGGCATCAGCGGTGGAATCGCCGCGTACAAAACCCCAATGCTCGTGCGAGATCTCCTCGCACGGGGGGCAGAAGTGATCCCGGTCATGACGCACGGCGCCGTCCGCTTCGTGACCCGGGCCAGCCTGCAGGCCGTCTCCGGGCAGAAAGTCCGGGACGACCTCTGGGACGAGGACGCGGAAGCCGCCATGGGTCACATCGAGCTGGCGCGCTGGGCAGATGCCGTGCTGGTCGCCCCGGCGACGGCCCATGTCATCGCGCGCCTCGCCACAGGCGCCGCCGACGACCTGCTGACCACGCTCTGCCTCGCTACCGCCGCGCCCCTGTTCGTGGCGCCGGCCATGAACCGGCAGATGTGGGAGAGCGCGCCCGTCCAACGCAACGTGGCGCAGCTTGCGCAGGACGGCGTCCACCTGCTCGGACCCGGCGTGGGCGACCAGGCGTGTGGCGAAATCGGGCTCGGGCGCATGCTGGAACCGGACGAACTCGGCGACGCACTCGACGCACACTGGTCCGCCGCGGCGGACGCGTCCGCGAAGATCGCGGGGTCGACGCGGCCCGCATGCATGGACGGGCTCCGCGTGCTGGTGACGGCCGGCCCGACCCGCGAGCACATCGACCCGGTACGTTTCATCTCGAACCACAGTTCGGGCAAGCAGGGCTATGCGATCGCCCAGGCCGCGCGCGATGCCGGGGCGCGGGTCACCCTGGTGAGCGGGCCGGTGCACCTCGATACCCCCGCGAACGTCCGCCGCGTGGACGTGACCACGGCCCGGGACATGCAGGCGGCGGTCGAAGCAGAACTCCCGGATACGGATATCTTCATCGGTGTCGCGGCCGTGGGGGACTATCGGCCGGCCGAGCCGCAAAGCCGCAAGATCAAGAAGCACGGCGCGGCGACGTCGGAGATCATGCTGCCCCTCACACAGAATCCCGACATCCTCGAGGCGGCGGTGGCTAGCGGCCGCCCCTGTGTGGTCGGCTTCGCCGCCGAGACCCACGACGCACTCGCCCATGCGCGCGAAAAGCTCGCCCGCAAGGGATGCGACGCCATCGTCGTCAACGATGTGTCCGACGCGACCATCGGGTTCCACAGCAACGACAACGCCGTGGTCCTCATACAGGCTTCGGGAGAGACCGTGTTCCCCCTCGAGTCCAAGGAGACGCTCGCCGCCAAGCTCATCGACGCGATCGCGATCCTCTTCCACGAAAAGTGTCCCCTGTACGAAGCCAGGCAACGCACCCTCGGCTGAGCCGCGAGACGCCCGGTATGGACATCCATCCCGACATCTTCCGCGCCTACGACATCCGCGGCATCGTCGACGAGACCCTGTCCGACGACGCCGTGTATCGCATCGGCCGCGCCTTTGCGACCGAGGCGCGCCGCCAGGGCCAGGACCGTATCGCCGTCGGCGGCGACGGGCGCCACTCCACGCCCCGCTTGCGCGCCGCCCTGACGCGCGGCCTGAACGACGGCGGCTGCCATGTCCTCGATGTCGGTATCGTGCCGACGCCACTGCTGTACTACGCGACCCATGTGCTCGGTACGGGAACGGGGGTGATGATCACGGGCTCCCACAACCCGGCGGAATACAACGGCCTGAAGATGATGATCGGTGGCCGGACGCTGGCCGGGGACGCCATCCAGGCGCTGCGCAAACGCGTCGAGCGAGCCGACTTCTCCTCCGGGCAAGGCCACACCGAGTCCGTGGATCTCATCGACCGCTATATCGAACGCGTGGCGGGGGACGTTCCCCTGCACCGGCCGCTCAGGATCGTCGTGGACTGTGGCAACGGCGTGGCCGGGGCCGTGGCGCCGGCGCTGTTCGAACGGATGGGGTGCGAAGTCATCGGGCTCTACACCGAGATCGACGGCGACTTCCCCAACCACCATCCCGACCCCGCCGATCCGGACAACCTCGTCGACCTCGTCGCACACGTCGCACGGGAAGGCGCCGATATCGGTCTCGCCTTCGACGGTGACGCGGACCGCCTGGGCGCGGTCACTAACGCCGGAACCATCGTCTGGCCCGACCGCCTCATGATGCTGTTCGCCCGGGACATGCTCCGACGCAACCCCGGCGCGGCCGTGGTGTACGACGTGAAGTGTTCGCGACGCCTCAAGGAAGTCATCGAGATCAGCGGCGGCCAGCCCATCATGAGCCGCACCGGACACTCGCACATCAAGGCGCGGATCCGCGAGACGGGCGCGCTCCTCGGTGGCGAGTTCAGCGGCCATCTCTGCTTTGCGGAAGGGTGGTACGGCTTCGACGACGCCCTCTACAGCGGTGCGCGGCTGCTGGCCATCGTGAGCGCCGCCGAAACCACGGTCGAGGCCCTGTTCGGCGAGTTCCCGGCCACTCTCGTGACCCCCGAGATCAAGGTGCAAACCACCGAGTCCGCCAAGTTCGAGATCGTCGAGCGGCTCGCGGCGTCCGCGGACTTCGGGGACGGCGACATCACGTCCATCGACGGCATCCGCGTCGACTACCCGGACGGCTTCGGGCTCGTGCGGGCCTCCAACACGAGCCCCGTCCTGAGCCTGCGCTTCGAGGCGGACACGCCGGAGGCGCTCGACCGCATCCGCACGCGGTTCCAGTCGCAACTCGGCGCCATCGACGCCGACCTGCGTTTCGAGTGACCCCACCATGACCCGCGACACCACCGCCCGCGTCCTGATCGAGGCGCTGCCCTACATCCAGCAGTTCCACGGCTCGACGATCGTCGTCAAGTACGGCGGCAACGCCATGGTGGACGAGACGTTGAAGCACGCGTTCGCGCGTGACGTCGTCCTGATGAAGCTGGTCGGCATGAACCCCGTCGTCGTGCACGGTGGCGGCCCGCAGATCGGGGAGCTGCTCGCGAAGCTCGGTATCGAGACCCGTTTCGTCGACGGCATGCGCGTGACCGACTCCGCCACCATGGACGTCGTGCAGATGGTGCTCGGCGGGCTCGTCAACAAGGAGATCGTCTCGCTCATCAACGCCGAGGGCGGACGGGCGGTCGGCGTCACCGGCAAGGACGGCGGCCTCATCCAGGCGCGCCGCCTCAAGCTCACCCGCGAACGACCCGAACTCAAGGCGCCCGAAATCATCGACATCGGCCACGTCGGCGAAGTCGACGCGGTCGACAGCGGCGTGCTCGACGCGCTGACCGCGCGTAACTTCATCCCGGTGATCGCCCCGATCGGCGTCGGGCCGGACGGCGCTTCCTACAACATCAACGCGGATCTCGTGGCGAGCGCCGTCGCCGCGCACCTCAAGGCGCACAAGCTGATCCTCCTGACCAACACCCCGGGGATTCTCGACGCCGACGGCAACACGCTCGTCGCCCCGACTCGCGAGGAGGTCCAGGCGATGATCGCGGCCGGCACGATCGCCGGCGGCATGTTGCCCAAGGCCCGCTGCGCCCTCGACGCCCTGGCGGCCGGCGTCACCCACGCGCAGATCATCGACGGGCGCGTGCCGCACGCGATGCTGCTCGAGATATTCACCGACGGCGGCGTCGGCACGCAGATCCGCTGAACGCGCGGCACTCCATTTGCCGCGGGAGGGCCGCAGCGCCCCGGCATTCAGTCCACCGCGCAATAGCGGCTGCGATACGACGAGACCTTAGCGAGTTCGTTCCTCCGTTCGGGGTCGCCTTCCAGCACGCGCACGACGTCCTCCAGGGCCGCAACGCTGCGCACCGGCACGCCCAGGTTGCGTTGCAGCGTCTCGACCGCCGTCGCCGCACCGTCTGTGCGTTCGCGCCGGTCCATGGCGATCAGGATGCCGGTGACCGCGCCGCCCGCCCCGCGGATCAGTTCGAAAGCATCGCGCTTGGCCGCCCCGTCCGTGATCGTGTCGTCGACGATGACCACGCGCCGCCCCGCCATCGGACTGCCGACGAGGCGCCCTCCCTCGCCGTGGGTCTTGGCCTCCTTGCGGTTGAACGCCACACCGAGGCGTGTGCCGTGGTCCCGCGCCAGGGCGACCGCGGCCGCCACGGCGATGGGGATGCCCTTGTATGCCGGGCCAAACAGCACGTCGGGGGTGTCCGGCAGCTGCGCAACGAGCGACGCGTACGCCCGGCCAAGGCGATCGAACGCCGCCCCGTGGTCGATGGCGCCCAGGTTGAAGAAGTATGGGCTCAGCCGTCCGGACTTCAGCCGGAACTCGCCGAACTGCAGCACGTCCTCGGCGATCAGCCAGCGAACGAACGCGTCACGGTCCATGGTCACATTCCGAGCGCGCGACGTTGCTCCAGGAACAGGGCTTCGATGCCGCCCTGCGCCAACGCCAGCATCTCCGAGAGCGTGTCGCCACCGAAGGGCGCCCCTTCGGCCGTTCCCTGGACCTCGATGAAACCCTGGCCCTCGATCATCACCACGTTCATGTCCGTGCCGGCGTTGGAGTCCTCGGGGTAGTCCAGGTCGAGCACCGGGACCCCCTGGAAGACCCCCACCGATACGGAAGCCACCAGTCCGGCAAACGCCTCCGGCGCCACCGCGTTGAGCGCGTCCACCAGGGCCACGCAGCCACCGGTGATCGATGCGGTGCGCGTGCCCCCGTCGGCCTGCAGGACGTCGCAATCGATGCGGATGGTGCGTTCGCCCAGCTTGTCGAGGCGCACCGCCGCGCGCAGGGAGCGCCCGATCAGGCGCTGGATTTCCACCGTCCGGCCGCCCTGTTTGCCGCGCGCGGCCTCGCGGTCCGTGCGCGTGTGGGTGGAGCCGGGCAGCATGCCGTATTCGGAGGTGATCCAGCCTCGCCCCGAACCCCGCATGAAGGGCGGAACGCGGTCCTCGACGCTCGCGGTGCACAGCACGCGCGTGTCTCCGAACCCAATCAGCACGGACCCGGCAGCGTGTTTCGTGAAACCGCGGACGATCTCGACGTCGCGGAGTTGGCCCGCTTCCCTGCCGCTCGGCCGTAGCACTGTCAAGTCCTCTCCCCCCAAAGAACGGCGAATTATACGCAGGCCCGAGTCGGCTCGGTGTCTTCGGGCGCTGCTCGCCCACATTTCTCACCAGGCCGCTGGTCGGCGTCAAAAAGCTTTGGGGTTTCAAGAAGTTGACTGCGATGCCGATGATCGTGCCGATTGCGGACTGCGCTGGCCGCGCCCTCGCGGGTCTTGCGGGCTAGAATCCCGACCATGATTTCCAGCATGACCGCGTTCGGGCGGTGCGAGTCGGCCGCCCTCTCGTGGGAAGTCCGTTCCGTCAACCACCGCTTCCTGGAGGTGAGTTTCCGGCTCCCGGAAGGGCTCCGGCTCATCGAACCGGCGCTGCGCGACCTCGCCCGACAGGCCCTCGGCAGAGGGAAAGTGGACGCCACGATGCGTCTCGTGGAGGCCGACGCCGGCTTCTCCATCGACATCAACCGCCCGGTCCTGCTGAGACTCCTGGCCACCCTCGAGCAGGTGCGGCGCGACGCGCCGGAAATCGGCCATCCGGACCCACTCGAACTCCTCCGCTGGCCGGGCGTGCTCAATAGCGGACCGGACGACCGGGCCGCAGCACTCGAAGCGGACGCCCGGTCCGGTTTCGAGGCGGCGTTACAGCAACTCGTCGCGCATCGGCAGAGGGAGGGCGCCGGCATCGACGCGATCCTGCGCAGCAAGCTCGAAGAGGTGCAATCCCTGGTGGCCGAACTCCGCACCCTGACGGCCTCGCTCGCCGGCGTGATTCGCGATCGGCTGCAGCACCGGATCGCCGAGCTGGTCGAACAGATGGACCCGGGCCGGTTCGAGCAGGAAGTCGCGCTCCTCGCGCAACGGGCCGACGTGGCCGAAGAACTCGATCGTCTGTTGCTGCACGCACAGGGCTGCCGCGAAAGCCTGGCCGCCGAGGGGCCGCAGGGTCGGCGCCTGGACTTCCTGATGCAGGAGCTGACACGGGAGGCGAACACCCTGGCATCGAAGTCTGTGCTCCCCGAGTGCTCGCGCCGCGCGGTCGAGCTGAAGGTCGTCATCGACCAGATGCGCGAACAGGTCCAGAACGTCGAGTGAGCGGGTTGCTCATCGTGGTCTCGGCCCCCTCCGGCGCCGGCAAGACGAGCCTCGTCAGGGCGCTGCTCCACCGCGACCCCTTGCTCGAAGTGTCCGTCTCCTGCACCACCCGCCCGAAGCGAGCGGCCGAGGTGGACGGGCAGGACTACCACTTCGTGGACCGTGCGACGTTCGACACGATGGCCGCGACCGGCGAGTTCCTCGAACACGCCACGAACTTCGGATACGCGTACGGTACGTCGCGCACCAAGGTGCTGGAGGCCCTGGAGCGCGGCCGCGACGTGGTGCTCGAGATCGACTGGCAGGGCGCGGCGCAGGTCCGTTCGCGCTTCGAACGCGCGATCGACATCTTCGTGCTGCCACCCTCACGGGCGACCCTGCGCACGCGGCTCGAAGGGCGCGGGCAGGACGGCCCCGACGTGATCGAACGGCGGATGCGCCAGGCCGTCGACGACATGTCGCATTGCGCGGAGTTCGACTACGCCATCGTCAACGACGACTTCGAAGACGCCCTGGCCGCACTTGCCGCCATCGTCGAGGCGGAGCGACGCGGCCAGCGGGCGGAGGTGCCCGACCTGGCCGGCTTGCTAGCGGAACTGCTCGCCGGCCGAAACGCCGGCGCGTGAGGTGTACGGGACGCCCTTGTGGCATCCCGTCTCGAATTCACGTCATCCCCGGGCGGATGTACGCATGGCCTCATGGATATCGGAGAGGTCCCGGACTACGAGTGTTTCCTCGAAGGTAATCGGGTCAAAGGTGTTGTCGACGACCGTGAACTCGTCATAGTCGCCATCGAGATACCCGTAGGTTCCGGTGATGAACCAGCCCTCGGCCGGAGTGGCGAGCAGTTCCAGTTCATAGCCCTCGAGCGTGGCCGCCTGGGCGTTGATCTGGTCCGCGATTGGCTGACCGTCGACGACGCGACCGATCGTGATCTGTCGGTTCTCGTAGTCGTTCTGGAAGATCGTCGCGTTCAACTGCAACCGGCGTTCGAACCACTGCGACTTCATCCCGAGCTCCCAGTTGTCCGATATCTCCGGCGCGTAGGGACGCATGCGGGGATCGCCGTTCATCCCGCCCGAGCTGTAGCCCCGCGAGAAGCTCAGGTACGCCATCACGTCGTCGGTGAACGCATAGTTGACGATCACGCGCGGCGTAGACTGGCTGAAGGAGACCTCCTCCTTGCAGTAGCTGAGCAGGGCCAGTCCGTCCGGGCCGATGTTGCCGGGGCACGCGTAGAACAGGTCGAACTCGAAGTCCGAGGTCCACTGGGAGCGCTTGAACTGGCGCGTGTCCCTCGTCCACCGCCAACCGGCCGTGACCGACCACGCGTCCGTGATGTCCAGGGTCCCTGCGGCGAAGACCGCCCAGGACTTGTTCGTGGCGTCCGTCTGCTGGCGCCGGCTGACGTTCTCCCGGGCTCTGAGCGCTATGGGACCGAACGCCTCCCACAACGGCGCCTCGGACAAGTCTTCAGGCGGTGTCAGACCGCGCATGAAGGCTATCCGGGCCCTCCCCATCGCGTTCTCGGTGAAACCGTACAGCCCGGTGACCCAGGCCATCCGGTCGGAGAAGGCGGTACCCTCGAGGCGAAACTCCTGGGAGAGCTGGTCATACGGGGAATGCTCGTCCGCCAGCACCTCGAGGTGGTAGGAGGGTCCCGCTCGACGGGAATGCCGATCAGAGTCGGGCCCACCGGTTCGCGTAAACCGTCCAAACCCGCCTTTGGGACACCCACAACGCGTCACGGGCGGAAGATTGGAGAGCGACGCCGTGGCTGTCAAGAGACCGTGCGCGCCTGGAGCGCGCCTGGCGAGGGCCAGGCGGGGCCTGGCGCGCCACCAAAATCGTCGCCCTGGCCGCCGGCGCGAGGCCCAGGCTCAGTCGGGCATTTCACCCACCCACCGCGGCCGGCGCGGTCCGCCTGCCCGCGCCCAACGCGCACGGAACGCGCACGGCGTCCCGTGTTTCCTCCCGCCCCCATGCGGTAAAATACGGGCGACCCTTCCACAAAAAACGGATTCCTCACATGGCTCGCGTCACCGTTCAGGACTGCCTCGAACACGTCGACAACCGCTTCGAACTCGTCATGGTGGCGAGCAAACGTGCACGCCAGATCTCCCGCCTCGGCGCGGATCCGCTGGTGGCCGTGGAGAACGACAAGCCCACCGTCCTGGCGCTGCGCGAGATCGCCGAAGGCCTGATCACCGACGAAGTCCTTGACGCGCCGGAGATCACGGTTGACGATGTTGATTTTGAGGGGATCGAAAGGCTGGGCAGCATCGGCAAGATCGCGATGCCCTTCGACTTGGGAGATGACCCAACTAGCCACATTTGAGTCGTATTTCCAGACTCGCCTCGCCGCCGCCGCGTCCCGCGATGCGGTCGCCGCACCCGCAACGTTCGAGACCCTAGCCGACTCGCTCGCAAGCTACCTGTCGGAGGCGCAGGTTCGGCGCGTCCAGCGCGCCTACGAGTTCGCACGCGCCGCCCACGAAGGCCAGCTGCGCCGCACCGGGCACAAGTACATCACCCACCCCCTCGCCGTCGCCCAGATCCTGGCCGAGATGCGCATGGACCATCGCTCCGTGGCGGCCGCCCTCCTGCACGACGTGCTCGAGGACACGGGCGCCACGAAGCGTAAGCTCGAGAGCGTCTTCGGCAAGGAAGTCGCCCAGATCGTCGACGGCGTCAGCAAGCTCGCCACCATCTTCAAGACCAACGAGCAGGCCCAGGCCGAGAACTTCCAGAAGATGGCCATGGCGACCGCGAGCGACCTGCGCGTCATCCTGGTGAAGCTCGCCGACCGGCTGCACAACATGCGCACACTGGGGGTGATGCCCCTCGAGAAACGCCGCCGCATCGCGCGCGAGACCCTCGACCTCTACGCGCCCATCGCCAATCGTCTCGGCATGCACAACCTGCGCGTCGAGCTGGAGGAACTCGGCTTCGAGTCTCTCTACCCCTTGCGCGCCGACCGGCTGCGCCGCGCGGTGGCCGCTGCCCGCGGCAACCGCAAGGCGCTGATGGACGAACTGGCGAGGTCCATCGAAGGGGCGCTCCGCCGCGAGGGCATCAACGCCTCGGTCCACGGCCGCGAGAAGCACCTCTACTCCATCTATATGAAGATGAAGACGCAGCGCAAGTCGTTCGCCGAGATCATGGACGTCTTCGGCGTGCGGATCATCGTCGACCAGGTGGACACCTGCTATCGAGCGCTCGGTGTGGTGCACAACCTGTACAAGCCGGTGCTCGCCCGGTTCAAGGACTACGTCGCCATCCCCAAGGCGAACGGCTACCAGTCCCTGCACACGACCCTGTTCGGCATGCATGGCGTGCCCATCGAGGCGCAGATTCGCACTCGCCAGATGGACACCGTGGCGGACCACGGCATCGCCGGACACTGGCTCTACAAGTCCGGCAAGGCTTCGTTCAAGGGCGGCGAGGCGCGAGCCCGGCAATGGGTCAAGGACGTGCTCGACCTGCAGCGGCGGGCCGGGGACTCCCTGGAGTTCCTCGAGAACCTGAAGATCGACCTCTTCCCCGACGAGGTGTACGTCTTCACACCCAAGGGCCAGATCCTTGAGTTGCCGCGCGGCTCCTGCGCGATCGACTTCGCCTATGCGGTCCATACCGACATCGGCAATCACTGCGTCGCCTGCCGGGTGGACCGCTCGCTGGCACCGCTCTCGCGCCAGCTCGAGAGCGGTCAGTCCGTCGAGATCATCACCAACGACTACGCGCGCCCGAGTCCCGACTGGTTGACGTTCACCGTCTCCGGTCGAGCCCGCTCCGCCATTCGACAGGCGCTCAAGACGCAGCAGCGCTCGGAGTCCATCGTGCTCGGCCGGCGGCTCCTGAACCGCTCGCTGGCGAACGCGAACACGTCCATCAACGACCTCGACTTCCGCCGGTTGCGCAAGGTATTTCGGGAATTCGGGGTCCGGCGGCTGGACGACCTCCTGGCCGAGATCGGCCTCGGCAACCGGATGGCCTACGTCGTGGCGCAACGGCTGCTGGCCGCCGACAACCCGGACTACGAAGCCGTCGACATCCAGGAAGGCGGCCCGGTCGCGATCCGCGGCGGTGAGGGACTCGTCATCAACTACGCCCGCTGCTGCGGACCGGTCCCGGGGGACGCCGTCATCGGCCACATGACGCCGGAACGCGGCTTCGTCGTCCACGTGGAGACGTGCCACAACCTCGAGGAAGTGCGGCGTCGCACGCCGAACGCGATCATCCCGGCGCGCTGGGCGGACGCGACGGCGCGAGAGTTCGACACGATGCTGTTGCTCACGGTGAACCGCCGCAAGGGAGCCATCGCCGAGGTGGCCGCGTCGGTCAACGACAGCGGCGCCGGCATCAACAATATCCAGGTCGACGAGCGCAACGCGGAACTGTCAAGCGTGACCGTGGACCTGTCCGTCTCCGATCAGCCACATCTCGCGCGAGTCATGCAGCGGCTGCAGGCCATCACGACCGTGCAGAGCGTGCGCCGCGCGGCGGCCTGACCGCGGCCGGGCACCTCTCCTTGTTTCGGGAAGCCATCCACACGAACGATGCGCCCGCCGCGATCGGCGCCTATTCGCAGGCCGTTCGGGTGGGAGATACCGTCTACCTCTCGGGACAGATCGCCCTGGACCCCGCGACCATGGAGATCGTCGCCGACGATGCCGAGGCACAGGTGCGCCAGGTGTTCGAGAACCTGGCGGCTGTCGCCCGGGCCAGCGGCGGGGGTTTCGCGGACGTCGTCAAGATCACGGTCTATCTGACGGATCTGGCGCACTTCGGCACGGTAAACGACGTGATGGCAGAGTACTTCGCCGAACCCTACCCCGCGCGGGCGGCGGTAGGCATCGCCGCACTGCCGCGGGGCGCCCTCGTGGAGATGGATGCGGTACTGGTACTGCCAACGTAACCCGGTGCCGGTGAGACCTCGAGTCGGCCAGGTTCCCGAATGAAATCCGGCGATGCGGTGATCGCCTTGCGCGGCGTGGGAAAAACGACCGCCGCCGCGCTCGCACGACTGGACATCGCCACGGTCGGCGACCTGCTGCTGCATCTCCCCTTCCGGTACCAGGATCGCACCCGCTTCGTGCCGCTCTCCGATACCGAGCTCGGCCAATCCTGCCTGGTGCGCGGCGAGATCGTGAAGGCCGACCTGGCTTACGGAGGGCGGCGGAGCCTGACCGCCACCGTCAGCGACGGCGGCGGCTACCTGACGATGCGCCTGTTCCACTTCTCCGCACATCAACGCGATGCACTGCGCCCGGGGCTGTGGCTGCGTTGCTTCGGCGAGGTGCGCGCGGGACCGGCCGGCCGGGAGATGGTGCATCCCGAGTACCGCGCGTCCCCGACGCGGCCGGAGGCGCCGGAAACCACCCTCACGCCCGTGTACCCGATCACCGCCGGGGTCACGACTACGCGGCTGCGTTCCTGGATTGCCCAGGCGCTCGATGCGGGGGCCACATTGGAGGGCAGCGTGTTGCCGGACGAGGACATCGCCGCGTTCGATCAGGCGCTCCTGTTCCTGCATCGCCCCCCGGCTGACGCAACGCCGGAGACCTTCGAAGACGCGCGCTCGCGCATCGCAAGGGACGAGTTACTCGCCCATTACATACTGATGCGACAACGGCAGGCGCTGCGCGCCCGGCACACCGCCGGGGCCCTGCCCAGGTCCCGCGGACTCGGGCGCGAACTGCTCGGCCACCTGGGATTTGCCCTCACCGGCGCGCAACGCCGCGTGGTGACGGAAGTCCTGCAGGACCTCGAACGCGAACAACCGATGATGCGCCTGCTGCAGGGCGATGTCGGATCCGGCAAGACCGTGGTCGCCGCCTTCGCCGCCATCCGAGCGGCGGAGCACGGTCGGCAGACCGCCATCATGGCGCCGACGGAGATTCTCGCCGAGCAGCACTACGAGAGCTTCTCGACCTGGCTCTCGCCCCTCGGCATCGATGTCGCCCTGCTCACCGGGCGGATGTCCGCGAAGGAGCGCAAACTGCGCCTCGAGGCAATCGCCGCCGGCGAAACGCTCGTCGCCGTGGGCACGCACGCGCTGTTCCAATCCGCGGTCGAGTTCGACGCCCTCGGCCTCGCGATCATCGACGAGCAGCACCGCTTCGGCGTGCATCAGCGCATGCTGCTGCGCGGCAAGGGCCGCCTGCCGCACCAGCTCATCATGACCGCGACCCCCATTCCGCGGACGTTGACGATGGCGATGTATGCAGACATGGACGTGTCGGTCATCGACGAACTGCCGCCCGGGCGCAAGCCGGTCGTTACGACCGTCACGCCGAGTACCCGCCGCGCCCAGGCCACGGAGCGGATCGCCGCGGCCTGCCGCCAGGGCCGGCAGGCCTATTGGGTGTGCACGCTCATCGAGGAATCCGAAGCGCTCGACTCCCAGGCGGCCGAGAACGTGGCGGCGGAGTTGCAGAAGGAACTCGCGGGGCTCGCCGTGGCGCTCGTGCACGGCCGGCTCTCCGGAGCCGAGCGCAGCGAGGTCATGGGCCGCTTCAAGGCCGGCGAGATCGACGTACTCGTCGCGACCACCGTCATCGAAGTGGGTGTGGACGTACCCAACGCGTCGCTCATGATCATCGACAACCCCGAGCGGCTCGGACTGGCACAGCTGCACCAGCTGCGGGGCCGCATCGGCCGCGGCAGCATCCAGAGCCATTGCATCCTGCTGTTCGAGCCACCCCTGAGCGAACTCGCCCGGGCGCGGCTCGCGGTCATGCGGGAAACCGGTGACGGCTTCGTGATCGCCGAAAAGGACCTGGAACTGCGCGGCCCCGGCGACATCCTGGGAACCCGGCAGACCGGCCAGCAGACATTCCGCGTCGCGGACCTGATGCGCGACGCGCCGCTCATCCCGGGAGTCATCGCAACGGCGGACAGGCTGGACGCCGCCACGCAGGCGACAATTCTCGCGACCTGGGGGACGACTTTGGAGGCGGAATACGTCGAGGTCTAGGCGCGTCGCCTACGGAGCCGGCGCGTGCAAGCACGCGATCGAGTTGCTGCAACGCAGAAGTTTCGCGCAGCGAAGCTGCAACGCGCGCTTCGTTGCGCGCCGCTTCAGCGGGCGCCGCCCCCGTCGATGCAGAGGTTCTGGCCGTGGATGGCATCGGCCCGGGCACTCGCCAGGAAGAGCACGAGGTCCGCCACCTCTTCGCGCCGGACGATGCGGCGAATCGGAATATCCGCGGCTACATGAGGCTCCACCTCCTCCCAGGTGCTGCCCCAGCCCTCCCGTGCGGCGCGCCGCATGTATCCGGCCTCGACCTCGGGCGTGCGGATCATGCCTGGCGACACCTGGTTCACGCGGATGCCGGTGCCCGCGACCTCCCGGGCCAGGCTCGCCGTCATCGCGGAGAGGGCGGCCTTCGAGGCGTAGTAGTGCGGGTTGCGTGCGCCGGGCGCAAACGACCCGGTGGTACCCAGATTGACGACGCGTCCCCAGCCACGCTCCCGCATCCCGGGCAGGAAGCGGTAGATCATGCGTTGCGCGGAGAGCACGTTGGTTTCGTACTGGGACACCCACTCGGACGCCGTCAGGGCTTCCCAGCGGCCGGCAGCGGCGGCGCCATAGTTGTTGACCAGGATGTCAACGTCGTCCTCGATCTGCGCGACGACGGCATCCGCTCCCGCGTCCTCACGGATGTCGCCCGAAACCGGGCTGCCGCCACCGATCTCGCGGACTGCCGCAGCCGCCTGCTGCGCGTCGAAGCCGTGCACGAACACTCGGGCTCCCTCTTCGAGGAAGGACCTGGCGATGACGAGTCCGGTGCCGCGGTGACTTCCCGTGACGAGTACCGTCCTGCTTTCGAGATCGAGATCCACTTACTGGTTCATCTCGACGAGTACAGCGGCCGCCGCTGGATCCAGTGACGCTCCCATGAACTCCTCGGAGAACCCGAGCGAGCCGTTTTGGGTATACCCGATCATGTCGAGCAGGTCCCTGGGAAGCTGCCAGGCCAACTCCTTCGGCACGACGATGGTCTGGTTTTCTTCCTGACGCAGCCATCCCAGCGAGTACGTCGCGATGACGCCGTAGCGCCAATCGTCCGAAACATTGGCCGCGGCCGCATGCAACATGGCGCTCAGCCAGATCAGGACCGACCCGGCCTCCATTTCGGCCGCGACGATCTCGTCCTCTTCGGGACGGCGTTCGGCCGGCCAGCGATGGCTGCCGGGAACCAGCAGCGTGCCGCCGTTCTCCGCGGTGAAATCCGTCACCGCCCACATCGTGGACAGCACCAGTTCGGGACACGGCCGTGGAAAGTGCGAGTACACGTCCTCCGCGCGGTGCAGTACCTGCCGGGACGCGCCGGGGCCGACTTCCAGCGCGCCGCCGATATGCAACTGGTACCGGCCATCGCAGTGCGGCAGGAGGAAGTGGTCGCCCAGCGTTTTCACGAGCGGGTGCATGATCCAGTCGCGCGCCGTCTCGGAGCGCGCGACCAGGGAGGCGATGCGCCGCGTATAGCCCGGGAAGAAAGCCTCGCCCTCGTTCTCTTGCTGGACGGGCGTGCGGTCCATATGCGGCGCCAGTTCCGCGCGGACGCGTTGGCGCTCGCAAACGCCCGTCACGCCGGTGATCACGAGGCAGCCGGTTTCCTCGAGGGCCGGGATACCGTTCTCTTCCAGCTCCTCGAGCCGCACTACCGGTATCGCCGGCCCATCCGTCGACAATGCCGTCATCCCACCGTCCTCTCGCATCGAAGAAATCCCGGGGGTGAGCGTAGCAACCGCAGGCGGCTTGTTCCACGGCAGCGCCTAACCACGCGGATTCTGTGAAGACGGGCTGGACGCGGTGGTCCCTGCAGAGGGGTCCCTGCAGAGGGGACACCCACTCTTGTGGTCCCATCTGGCGCCACTCGGGTGGGTGTCCCATCTGGCGACTCGGGTGGGTGTCCCATCTGGCGACTCGGGTAGGTGTCCCATCTGGCGGCCCCCATCTGGCGGCCCGACCGCTCCGGGTAGGTTGCCGCTGTAGGAAAGTGGAGCCGGATGCGCACAGCCTCCATGGGCGTCTTCTGATACGGGCCCGGCGCGTCCCGGTCGAAAATACGCGAATGACACGTCCAAGATCCCAACTCATCGACCGCGAAAATGGCGGCTTCTACCACCTCGGCTCGCGCTGCGTCCGGCGCGCCATGCTGTGCGGCGAGGACCCCGTCACCGGTCTCGACCTGTCCCACCGCCGCGGCTGGATCGAGGACCGGCTGCTCGAACTGACCGAGATCTTCACCGTGCACATCTACGCCCACGCCGTGATGTCAAACCACTACCACGCCACCGCCGACTACCGACCCCAGGAACGCCTCGAGTTCACCGACGAGGAGGTCGCCCGCCGCTGGCTGCGCCTGTACCCGCCCAAACACCCCGAGGAGCTCGAGCAGGCCGTCACAACGCTGCTCGACGACCCCGAGCGCCTCGCCGTGCTGCGCGACCGCCTCGGTGACCTGTCCTGGTTCATGCGCTGCCTGAACGAGCCGATCGCACGGCGCGCCAACCGCGAGGACGACTGCACCGGCCGCTTCTGGCAGGGCCGCTTCTGCTCCAAGGCGCTGCCCAGCGACCGCTCCGTGTGGGCCTGCATGGCCTACGACGACCTCAACCCGCTGCGCGCCGGCATGGCGGAGGAGGTCGATGCGCCCGAACACACCTCGCTGCAGCGCCGGCTGGAGGAAGCCGCGGAGGAACCCGAGCGTCTCGACGAACCCCTCGCACCGCTGGTGCGCCGTGCCGGGAAGGTCGTCAGCGCGCCGCCTCCGGCGCGGCGACTCGACAGGACGCTGCGCGATTACCGCGCCTACGTCGAGTGGGCTGGTGGCAGCCTGCACGACGCGCCTACCATGCGTGGTCGCGCACCCCCCGGCCGTCTGCACGATCCCACAGCGTGGCTCGCCCTGGTGGCCTCGAACCGCCAGCGCGCCCCGACCACTACGCTGCCACACTCGGTACGCGCGACCGCCTGAGCCGCTTCGCCAGACCGGGCGCACCAAACCCTCGGCGCCGCGAACTCGCGTCGCCATCGCGGGCGGTGCAGCCATGGGCGAGCGCGGCTCTCGCGCTCGCGTCTGTGCTCTTGTGCTTCTGCGTCGCTGATGCGCGACGCGGCCAAGGCCGATCCTTCGCGCCCACAACCACCAGCCGGCCTGGGTGTCGCCTATTACGGGAGGGCGCCTACACCGAATGGTGGGTGTCCCCTACCCCCGGGGCGCCCTAACCCCGGGGCGTCTCCTCATTCGTTCATCTCGACGGCCGCCTCACCGCCGTACTGATCCAATGCCGCGACCTCTCCCGTGTACTCCTCGGAGAAGCCGAGCGATCCGCTCATCGTGTGCCCGATCATGTCGAGCAGGTCCTTTGGGAGCTCGCGGGCGATCTCTCTCGGCACCGCCAGGGACTGGTTCTCTTCCTGGCGCAGCCATCCGACCGAGTACGTCAGGATCACGCCATAGCGCCAATCGTTCGAGCCATTCGCTCCGCCCGCGTGCAACGTCCCCCCGAGCCAGATGAGGACGGATCCGGCCTCCATTTCGGCGGAGACGATTTCGTCCGCCGTCGCTCGGCGCTCCCTGGGCCACCGGTGGCTCCCAGGTACGAGCAGCGTCGCACCGTTCTCCGCCGTGAAGTCCGTCAGGGACCACATCGTGGCCAGCACGAGATTGGGGCGTGGCAGGGGGAAGAACCGGAACGAGTCCTCCTCCCGATGCAGCACCTGCTTGCGCGCACCCGGGCCGATCTCGATGGCGGCGCTGACATGCAACTGGTACCGGTCGTCGCAGTTGGGCAGGAGGAAGTGGTCGCACAGCGTTTTCGCCAGCGGATGCATGATCCACTCCCGCGCCGTCTCCGACCGCGCGACCATGGAGGCGATGCGCCGCGTATAGCCCGGGAAGAAGGCCTTGGGATCGTCGCCCTCCCACACGGAGGCGCGGTCCATGTACGGGGCCAGTCCTGCCCGTAGCCGGTCTCGCTCCGCCGCGCCGGTCACGCCGGTAATCACCAGGCAGCCCGCCTCCTCCAGCGGGGCGATGCCGGCCGCCGCCAGGTCTTCGAGGCGCAACTCGGGAATCGTCGGAGAATCCGTCGCCACCGCTTTCATCCAGAAACCCTCAACCGGCTTTCGAACAAGATACCGCACACTTGCACGCGGCGTCTTCGGCTGGCAAAGCTAGCGCCACCAAAGCCATCGCCCTGGCGGGCGCTGCCTTCGGCCCCAGCCGCCCGCCGTTCTACCGCTCTGCCGGACTTGGACCTGCTTCGCAGATCCAAGTCCGACAGGCTGCTAGCGCGACCTTGCGGTCGCGTTGGAAGTTTCGCTGGCGCGAAACTTCTACGGCGCAAGCTCCTAGCCCCTCCGCGCCAGTGCCCCGCCGTCGACCGGCAATTCCACTCCGGTGATGAACCGGGCTTCGTCCGAGGCCAGGAAGAGTGCGGCATAGGCCACGTCCCACGCGCTGCCCATGCCCCCTGCGAGCGGCACGTGCGTGTCCCGCTCGGCGATCAACTCCTCGCGGGAGATGCCGCGCGCCTTGGAGAACCCCTCGATCGCGATCGGCGTGTTCATGAGGCCCGGCATGATGATGTTGCTGCGAATGCCAAAACGCGCGTTACCGGTCGCGATGCCGTGCGAGAGTGCGTTGAGTGCCGCCTTGGAAGTCTTGTAGGCAACCAGGCCCGTGGACGCCCGCACCGCGGCCGACGAGACGAAGAGCAGGCAGCCCGAGCGCTGGCTCCGCATCACCGGCAGCGCGTGCTTGGCGCAGAAGAAGGCGCCGCGCACGTTGGTGTCGTGAATGCGCTGCCAGTCGGGCGCCTCGAGGGACGTCGGGCCGGCGTCGCCGCTACCGATGCCCACGTTGTAGTGCAGCACATCGAGCTTGCCGAAGCGGGCGACGCAGGTGTCCGGAATCGCTCGGCACGCCTCCTCGTCGAGGACGTCCGCCTGCATCGTTTCGGCCTCGCCGCCCTCCTCGCGAACGATCGCGGCGGTGGCCTCGGCGGCGCCGAGGTCGCGGTCAACGAGCAGGACGCGAGCACCGTGGCGGGCAAAGAGGATCGACGCGGCCCGGCCGTTGCCGGTCGTGTCGCCGGGCGTCTGGCCCGCGCCGACGACGATCGCGACCTTGCCGTCCAGGCGCCGGTCCGAGCGCACCTCGGGCGCGAAAGTCGATCTTCGCTCCATCACCCTGCCGGCGTCGCGCCCTCCCTTGGGCCCTCCCTACTGGTTCATCTCCACCAGTGCACCGTCGTAGGCCGGCGCGCCTTCGGCAAAGAACGCATCGGAGAACCCCAGCAAGCCGTTCGTCGTGTGCCCGATCATGTCGAGCAGATCCTTCGGCAGCTCACGGGCGACCTTCTCCGGTACTGCCAGGGCCTGGTTCTCTTCCTGGCGCACCCAGCCAACGGAGTAAGTCAGGATGACCCCATATCGCCAGTTGCTCGAGACGTTCGCTCCGGCCCCGTGCAGCGTCCCGCCCAGCCAGACCAGCACCGAACCGGCTTCGATTTCCGCGGCGGCGATCTCCTCCTCCCGCGGGCGGCGCTCCTTCGGCCAGCGGTGGCTGCCGGGAACCAGCAGCGTTCCGCCGTTCTCCGCCGTGAAGTCCGACACGGCCCACATCGTGGCCAGCACCAGGTTGGGCCGTGGCAGCGGGAAGTACGGCAACGTGTCCTCTTCCCGATGCAGGAGTTGCTTGCGCGCACCCGGCCCGACTTCCAGGGCGCCGGTGACGTGCAACTGATATCGGCCGTCGCAGTTCGGCTGCAGGAAATGGTCGCAGAGACGCCTCGACATGGAGTGCATGACCCAGTCGCGCACGACCTCGGAACGCCTGACGAGGGAGATGACGCGGCGCGTGTACCCGGGCAGGAACGCCTTCGGGTCATTCCCTTCCTCAACTCGGGCACGTTCCATGTACGGCGCCAGCTCCGTTCGCAGGCGCTGCCGATCCGCAGGCCCTGCGATCCCGGTGACCACCAGGCAGCCGGCCTCCTCGAGGGCGGGGATACCCTCCGCCTCCAGGCGGTCGAGTTCCGTCGCCGGAATGGCCGCGCCGTTCGTTGCTCTCACTTGCGCGGGCGCCGTCATTCCGTCACCTCCGATCCTGCTGCTTCCGATCATACGCCTTCGCGACGTGGACCTTCAGGCGGCCGCCAGGCGGGCCCGGGCAAACGGCAGGTCCTCGCCCTCGCCGTTCGCCACCAGCGCCGTGACCGTCAGGTCACCCGTCACGTTCACCGCCGTGCGGCACATATCGAGCACCCGATCGACCGCCAGCACGAGGGCGATGGCCTCGGCCGGCAGGCCGACGGCCGGCAGGATGAGCGCGATGGCGACGAGGCTCGCCGACGGGATACCCGCAACGCCGATGGACGTCAGCAGCGCCAGTACGACGATCATCAGTTGTTGCATGAAGCTGAGGTCCACGCCCAGCACCTGCGCGATGAAGATCACCACCACGCACTCGTAGAGCGCCGTGCCGTCCATGTTCACCGTCGCGCCGAGCGGCAGGACGAAACTCGTCACGCGCCGCGACACCCCCGCGTCCTGCGCGCTGTTCATGCTGACGGGCAAGGTTGCCGAAGAGGATGCCGTCGAGAATGCCGTCAACTGCGCCGGGAGGATCTTGCTGTAGTAGGCGTACGGCCGGAGGCCTCCGAAGAGGCGCAGCAGCAGCGGGAGCCAGCCGAAGAAGTGGATCGCCAGCGCCGCGAGCACCGTGAGGAAGAAGAGAAGCAGGGCGCCCAGCACCCCGAAACCCGACACGATGAACGTCTTCCCGACGAGGGCGAACACGCCGATCGGCGCGAACCGCATGACCCACATCGTGATCAGGATCATCACGTCGTGCACGCCTTCCCAGAAGTTACGCATCGTGTCGCCGCCCGGGCCCTTGAGGCGCGAGAGGAAGTAGCCGAACACGACGCCGACGAAGATGATCGCGAGCAACTGCGTCTCGACAGCCGCCTCGAGGATGTTCGAGGGAATCGCGCGCGCGATCACGCCGACCAGGTCCGCAGCGCTGCGTCCCTCCACGCTCGCCATGACGCCCGAGGCGTCGGGCAGCGCATTGCGCAGCGCCTGGGCGGACTCGGTCTCCCCCGGGGCGATCACGTTGACGAGCACCAGGCCCGTGAAGATCGCAAGGAAGCCGGTGATGACATAGAAGCCGACGGTCTTGCCGCCCACACGGCCGAACGCGCCGCCGCTCACCATGTTGCCCACCCCCACGATGATGGAGGACAGGATCAGCGGCACGACCACCATCTTCAGCGCGTTGATAAAGAGGCCGCCGAGAAAGTCGAGGATCCCGACCAGCGAGACGCCGAACAACGTGGTCTCGGCGTCCGACGGCCAGGCGACGAGGGCCGCCAGAACCAGTGCCCCGACGATCTGCCAGTGCAACGGCAGGCCGACGATGCGACTCCACATGCTGTTTTCGCTCATCCGCTTTCCCCCTCTTCCCTGCGGACGAGTGCGGGCCGGTCAGCCGATCTCGATCATCTCGAAATCTTCCTTGCCGACTCCGCACTCCGGACACACGAAGTCCTCCGGCACATCCTCCCAGGCCGTCCCCGGGGCGATGCCGTCGTCCTCGTATCCCTCTGCCTCGTCGTAGATCCAACCGCAGACAATGCACTGCCACTTCTTCACGGTCGCTCGCTCATCCTGTTGCTCGCTTGCCCGACTCCGGCCCGGCCAAGCTCCGTGTCGACGTTTGCGCCGAAGGAGTTTCGCAACCGAAACTGCTCACCCGTCCGCCAAGACGGGCCGCGACCACAAGGTCGCGTGCGCAACGTAAATCCGACACACTCCCGGCCCCCCAAAGAATAACGCGTTCGCGCATCCCCATGCCCCGGAGACTTGCGGCCTACCTGCAGCTGATGCGCCTCGACAAGCCCGTCGGCACGCTCCTCCTGCTCTGGCCAACGCTCGCCGCGCTCTGGATCGCAGCGGAGGGACACCCACCCTGGGCGATCGTCGCCGCCTTCGTCGCGGGGACCTTTCTGATGCGCGCGGGCGGATGCGTGGTCAACGACATGGCCGACCGGGATCTGGACCCGCACGTGACACGCACCGCGGACAGGCCCCTGGCAACGGGGTGGGTGTCCCGTACCGAGGCAGCCGTCCTGTTCGCCGTGCTCGGCCTGCTCGCGCTGGCCGTGGTGATGACCCTCAACCCGCTGACGCGCCTGCTCGCGGTGGCGGGCATCCTCATCGCCGTCGCGTATCCCTTCATGAAGCGCTACACCCACCTGCCCCAACTCGTGCTGGGCGTGGCGTTCAGCTGGGGCATCCCCATGGCCTTCGCCGCCGTCACCGGCGCGGTGCCTGCGCTGGGATGGCTCCTGTTCCTGGCGAGCCTCCTGTGGATCGTCGCGTACGACACCGAGTACGCGATGGTCGACCGGCGCGACGACCTCCGCGCCGGCATCAAGTCCATCGCCATCCTCTTCGGCACGGCCGATCGCGCCATGATCGGCGCTCTGCAGGGGGTGACGCTGGGCATGCTCGTCCTCGTCGGCCTGAACGCAGGCTTGCGCCACGCGTGGTTCGTCGCCCTGGCGGTCGCCGCAGCGCTGTTCCTGTACCAGCAACACCTGATTCGGGACCGCGAGGAATCGGCCTGCTTCGCCGCATTCCGCAACAACACCTGGGTAGGCTTCGCGCTCTTCGCCGGCGCGGTCGCGGAATACGCCATCCCGCTCGAAGGCGTAGCGTGATCGACCGCGCCATCGACTGGATCGGACGGGCAGTCGCCTGGCTGACGTTCGCCATGACCGCAGTGTCCTGCATCGTGGTGGTGCTGCGCTACGGGTTCGATACGAGCGCGATCATGCTGCAGGAGTCCGTGATCTACATGCACGGCATGGTGTTCATGCTCGGGCTTGCCTACACGGCGCAGCACGACGGCCACGTGCGGGTGGATGTCCTCTACGGGCGGATGTCGCCCCGCGCCCGCAGCGTGGTGAACCTGGTCGGGCACGTCGTCCTGACCATGCCTCTGTGCGGCGCGATCTTCTGGACGAGCCTCAACTACGTGGCGTCCTCCTGGTCCATCCTCGAACGCTCCCAGGAGGTCGGCGGCATTCCGGCGGTGTTCGCCCTCAAGACCTTGATCCCGCTTGCTGCGGCGCTGCTCGTCGCCCAGGCCGGCGTGCTGTCCGCGCGCGAGATCCAGGCACTCCGGTCGTGATCGAATTCCTGCCGCTCGTGATGTTCGCGGTGGTGTTCGGGGCGCTGCTGGCCGGCTACGCCGTGGCTCCCACGCTCGCCGGCGTGGCGCTGCTCTTCGCGTTCGGCGGGGCGCTGTTCGGCGTGTTCGATCTCAGCGACCTCGGCTTCCTGCCCGGGCGCCTGTTCGGCATCGTCACCAACCAGACCCTGATCGCGGTGCCGCTGTTCGTCGCGATGGGCATCACGCTCGAGCGCACGCGCATTGCGGAAACGCTGCTCGAGAGCCTCTCGGCCCTGATGGGAAGAGTCCGTGGCGGTCTCGGCATGGCCGTGACGGTGGTCGGCATGATGATGGCGGCGAGCACCGGCATCGTTGGCGCGACCGTGGTCACCCTCGGCCTGCTGGCGCTCCCGACCATGCTGCGCCACGGCTACGACCCGAAGCTCGCCACCGGCACGATCTGCGCGACCGGCACACTCGGCCAGATCATTCCACCGTCGATCGCGCTGGTGCTGCTCGGCGACGTGCTGTCGAGCGCCTATCAGCAGGCACAGCTGAGCCTCGGCATGTTCTCTCCCAAGACGGTGTCCGTCGGCGACCTGTTTGCAGGGGCCCTGGTACCGGGCCTGATACTGGTCGGCCTGTATCTCGCCTACATCGCGATCACCGCGCGGCTCCGGCCCGAGCGGGCCCCGCCACGACGATCCCGCACGCCCGACAACGCGCAGGGCCAGGACAGCGGGGACGACGTACCCGCCGTACCGCTGCGGCAACTCCTGCGCGGCCTCGCACCGCCCGTCCTGCTCATCGCCGCGGTGCTCGGCTCGATACTGGGGGGCTTTGCGACCCCGACCGAGGCGGCGGGTGTCGGCGCGATGGGCGCGCTCCTGCTCGCCGCACTCTACCGCGCACTCTCCTGGTCCGTGCTCCGGGAGATCGGCGCCTCGACCGTCAAGACCACGTCCATGGTCTTCTTCATCCTGATCGGCGCGTCCGTCTTCTCCCTGGTCTTTCGTGGTTACGGCGGCGACGACCTGGTCGCGGGCCTCTTCGAGAACATGCCCGGCGGCGTGCTGGGCGCGACCGTCATCGTCATGCTGGTGATCTTCCTGCTCGGGTTCGTGCTCGACTTCATCGAGATCACCTACGTCGTGGTCCCGATCGTCGGGCCCGTCCTGCTCGCCATGGGCCTCGACCCGGTCTGGCTCGGCGTGATGATCGCCGTCAACCTGCAGACATCCTTCCTGACGCCGCCCTTCGGCTTCTCGCTCTTCTACCTGCGCGGCGTGGCGCCGCCGGAAGTGGCCACGCTCGACATCTATCGCGGTGTCGTGCCGTTCATCGGGCTGCAACTCCTGTTGCTGGCGCTGCTGGCCTTCGTGCCGGAGCTCGCCACGTGGTTGCCTGGGGTACTGTATTGAGGGACGGTCGCGTCCCGGCTTGACACCGTGCATGAACCCGATACGGGCGACCACAAGGGTCGCCCCTACATTCGCGTACGGCCCGTAGGGGACGGGCTTGTCCCGTCCCGTCCCAAATCACCCGCATCGGCGAGAGACGGCGACCGCAAGGGTCGCCCGCAATATCACCGCTCAACGGTCGTTCGGGTGTCGAGATACGCCTGCTCCGTGATGGCGTGGTAGTCCCGCACGCTCTTCTGGAACGCCCGGTACGAATCGAGGATGCGCTGTGACAGCTCATCCGTCGCCGCAGTCTCGTCCAGCACCTCTTTGGACAGCTCGGCAAAGCGCCGCAGCACGTCCTCCGGCAACTGACGGATTTCGACGCCGTGTTCCTCCACCAGCGTCCTGAGCGCGATGGCATTGCGCGCGGTGAACTCGTCGAGCATGTCCTGGTTCACGGCGCGGCAGGCGGTCGTGAGCATCGCGCGCAGGTCCGGCGGCAGACTCGCGAGCGCTTCGGCGTTGACCAGCGCCTCGATGGCCGGGCCGGGCTCGTGCCAGCCCGGGTAATAGTAGTACTGCGCGATCTCCTGCAACCCGAGTGCGAGGTCGTTGTACGGTCCGACCCACTCCGTGGCGTCGATCACCCCGGTCTGCAGCGCGGTGAAGATCTCGCTGCCCGGCATCGCGACGGACACGCCGCCGGCGCGTTGCAGCACCTCGCCGCCGAGGCCCGGAATCCGCATCTTGAGGCCACGCAGGTCCTCGAGGGAGTTGATCTCCTTGTTGAACCAGCCGGCCATCTGCACGCCGCTGTTGCCGGCCGCCATGGGCACCACGCCGAACGGCGCATAGAGTTCGCGCCAGAGTTCGAGGCCGCCACCGTAGTGCAGCCAGCCGTTCATCTCCTGCGCGTTCATGCCGAACGGCACGGTGGCGAAGATCGCGGCGATCGGCGCCTTGCCGCGCCAGTAGTACGCCGCGCCGTGGCCCATCTCGGCGCTGCCCTCGGCGACGGCATCGAAGACCCCGAAGGCCGGGACGAGTTCTCCCGCCGCGTAAACCTTGATCGTGAGGCGCCCGGAGGACATCTGCTCGACGATCTCAGCCAGCCGTTCCGGGGCGGTGCCAAGCGCCGGCAGGTTCTTCGGCCACGTGGTGACGAGCTTCCAGTCGAACGTCCGCGTATCGGGTCCCGCCGCCGCCTCCGCGGCCGTCTGCGAGCCGGTGTCCGCCGCCGGGGCGCACGCCGCCAGGACCAGCCCCGCCAGCCCAACCACGCAGGCCCGCAAGGCGCCCGGCACTTTCACGAGTGTGTTCAATCCAGCATCTCCAGATTCGCGTATCCCAACATCAGCCATTTCGGCCCCACCCTCCGGTCGAAGTTCACCTGTATTCTCGCGCGCTCGCCGTGGCCCTCGCTCTGCATCACCACGCCCTCCCCGAACCTGGCGTGGAGGACGCGCTGTCCGATGCGTAGCGCGCTGTCGTCCGCCTCGAGCAACCGGGGCGCTTCCCCGCCGAAGCGGGCACGTTTCACGGCGCCGCCGAGCCGCACCTCCCGCCAGGTATCCTCCGGCAGTTCCTGCAGGAACCGCGACGGGCGATTGTACGAGTCGGTCCCGTACATCCAGCGTGTCTCGGCGCGGCTCAGGTAGAGCTGCCGCATCGCCCGGGTAATGCCCACGTACGCGAGCCGGCGTTCCTCCTCCATGCGTCCGGGCTCGCCATCGGAGTTGCGGCTCGGAAACAGTCCCTCTTCCATCCCCGTGATGAACACCAGCGGGAACTCCAGCCCCTTCGCCGAGTGCAACGTCATCATCTGCACCGCCGCGCCGGTCTCCGCCTGGTACTCGCCTGACTCCAGGGCGGCCTGGTCCAGGAAGTCGTCCAGGATGGAGCCGTCAGGGTCGTCCCCGGCGTCGCCGCGCGGGTCGAGCGGGAACGTCCGCTCCGTCTCGAAGCGACGGCACGCGGCCACCAACTCTTCGAGGTTTTCCTTGCGGGCCAGGCCCCGCTCGCCAGGTTCCTTCCTGTGGTAGTCGAGCAGGCCGCTCGCTTCCACGCAGCACTGCGCGATGTCGCGCAACGAATGCGTGCCCGCGTCCGCTGCCATGTCGTCGATCAGTTCGAGAAAGGCGCGCAGCACGGTGGCGGTCCGCCCCTGGAAGTACCTTTCCGCCAAGCCTTCCTTGGTGGCCTGCCAGAGAGAGACTGACCGCGCGCGCGCCAGTCCACGCACGGCGTCGATGGACTTGGCCCCGATGCCGCGCGGCGGCAGGTTCACGACGCGCTCGAAGGCGACATCGGCGTGGCGCTGGTTCATCAGGCGCATGTAGGCAAGTGCGTTCTTGACCTCGGCGCGCTCGAAGAAGCGCAGGCCGCCGTAGATCCGGTAGGGGATGTCCGCCCGCAGGAAGGCCTCCTCCATCGGCCGCGACTGGGCATTGGAGCGATACAGCACCGCGACTTCGTCCGCGCTGCCGCCGCCGTCGATCCACTCCCGGGCACGGTCCGCCACGAATCGCGCTTCCTCCACCTCGTTGTAGGCATCGTGCACGAGGATCGGATCGCCGTCGGCGGACGCCGTCCACAGCTCCTTGCCGAGACGGTCGGTGTTGTTGTCGATCAGCCCGTTGGCGGCCTTCAGGATCGTGCCTGTCGAGCGGTAGTTCTGCTCGAGGCGCACGATGCGCGTGTCGTGGAAATCCTGCGAATAGCGGTGGATGTTCTCGATCTTCGCGCCGCGCCAGCCGTAGATGGACTGGTCGTCGTCGCCCACCGCCATGACGCTGCTCTCGGAGCCGGCGAGTACCCGCAGCGATGCGTACTGGATCGTGTTGGTGTCCTGGAACTCATCGACCAGGATGTGTGCGAACCGGCGCCGATAGTGCTCGAGAATGTCGGCGCGCTCGAGCCAGAGCTCGTGGCAGCGCAACAGGAGTTCGCCGAAGTCGACGACTCCTCCCTGGCGGCAGACTTCCTCGTAGGCCTCGTAGATCTTCTTGTGGGTGACGAGGAAATGGTCTTCGCCGGTGACCACCTCCTTGGCACGCCGGCCCTCGTCCTTCTGGGCATTGATGAACCAGCACGCCTGGCGTGGCGGCCACCGCTGCTCGTCGAGATCGAGGGTGCGCAGGATGCGGCGCACGAGGCGCTGCTGGTCGTCGGCGTCGATGATCTGGAAGTTCTGCGGCAGGCCGGCGTCTTCCGAGTGCATGCGCAGGAGCCGATGCGCGATGCCGTGGAACGTACCCACCCACATCGCCCGCGGCGACACGTCGAGCAGGGTCTCGGTGCGCGAACGCATTTCCGCCGCCGCCTTGTTGGTAAAGGTGACGGCGAGGACGCTGTGTGGACTGGCGCCCTCCGCCTGGACCAGCCACGCGATCCGATGCACCAGCACGCGCGTCTTGCCGCTGCCGGCGCCGGCCACGACCAGCAGGTTGCCGACCGGCGCCGTCACCGCTTCGCGCTGGCGCTCGTTCAGGCCGTCGAGGATGTGGGTGACGTCCAACGGGCTATTCGACCGTGACGGACTTGGCCAGGTTTCTCGGCTGATCCACATCGGTGCCCTTCAGGACGGCGACGTGGTAGGCGAGGAGTTGCAGGGGCACGGTATAGACGATGGGCGCGATCGCTTCGTGCACGGTCGGGACCTCGATGACGGTCACGCCGGGGCTTTCCTGGAAGCCCGCGCCCGCGTCGGCGAAGACGTACAGGCGGCCGCCTCGCGCGCGCACTTCCTGCAGGTTGGAGCGCGTCTTCTCGAGCAGATCGTTGTTCGGCGCCACGGCGACGATCGGCATCTCCTCGGTGACCAGCGCCAGTGGCCCATGCTTGAGCTCGCCCGCGGGATAACCCTCAGCGTGAATGTAGGAGATTTCCTTCAGCTTGAGGGCGCCTTCGAGCGCAACGGGGAAGTGCGCACCGCGGCCGAGGAACAGCGCGTGGCGTCGATCCGCGAAATCCTCCGCCAGCAACCGGATGCGCTCATCGAGCAGGAGCACCCGGTCTATGACTTCGTCCAGCCCGTGCAGCGCCTCGACCAGTTCCGCTTCCTTCGCCGCCGTCAGGCCGCGGCGACGGCCGAGCAGGATCGTCAGCATGAGGAGGTCCGCCAGCATGGCGGTGAACGCCTTCGTCGACGCGACGCCGATTTCCGCGCCCGCCTCGAGCATGATCGCCATCTCCGATTCACGCACCAGAGAGCTCATCGGCACGTTGCAGATCGTCATCGTGTGGGCGAAGCCGATGTCCTTCGCCATACGCAGCGCCGCCAACGTGTCCGCGGTCTCCCCCGACTGCGACAACGTCAGGAACAGGCTGCCCGGCGGCACCGTCACGGGGCGGTAGCGCCACTCGCTCGCGATATCCGCCTGGCAGGGGATGCCGACGTACTGCTCGATCCAGTAACGCCCGATGCAGGCCGCGTAGTACGCGGTGCCGCACGCCGCGATCGTCACCGCCTCGGTATCGTCGAGGATCGCCGAAGCACGCACGCCGAATGCAGGCTCGAGCACGCGCGACCGGGAGAGCCGCCCTTCGAGGGTGTCCCGCACGACGCGCGGCTGTTCGAACATCTCGCGCTGCATGTGGTGGCGGTAGTTGCCCTTGTCCACGTCCTCGACGACATGCTCGACGCGCACGGTGGAACGCACCACCGTCTCGTCGTCTGCGCTCCACACGTCGATGCCGTCGCTGCGCAGGTCGACCAGGTCGCCTTCCTCCAGGAAGATGAAACGGTCCGTGACCGGACGCAGCGCGAGTACGTCGGAGGCGATGTAGTTCTCCTCGATGCCGACGCCGATGACCAGCGGACTGCCGAGACGCGCGCCGATCATGCGTCCCGGCTCGTCGCGGCAGATGACGCCGATCGCGTACGCGCCTTCGAGACGCTTCACCGTGGCGCGCACGGCCGCGAGCAGGTCGGGCTGCTGCCCGTAGTAGTAGTCGATGAGGTGCACGATGACTTCCGCATCCGTTTCGGATTCGAAGCGGTAACCGGCCTCGATCATCTCGTCGCGCAGCGGCTCGAAGCCCTCGATGATGCCGTTGTGCACGAGCGCGATGCGGCCGTTCGAGAGATGCGGGTGGGCGTTCGCTTCGCTGGGCGCGCCATGGGTCGCCCAGCGCGTGTGGGCGATCCCCGTCGTGCCCTGTATGGGACCGTGCCGGACGCTTTCCGCGAGCGCGGCTACCTTGCCGAGGGTACGGCGACGGTCGACGAAGGGACCGTCCGTAACGACGGCGAGACCCGCCGAGTCGTAACCGCGGTACTCGAGCCGCTGCAGCCCCTCAAGGAGGATGCGCGCGACGTTGCGGTTCGCGACCGCGCCGACGATTCCACACACGGCGGCGGCCCTACCGCTCTCTCTTCGCGGGCGGTTTCCAGCCCTTGATGTTGCGCTGGCGTGCGCGGCCTACCGCGAGGTCCTCCGATGCGACCCGCGTGGTGATGGTGGATCCCGCTCCGATGTACGCGCCGTCCTCGACCTCCAGAGGCGCCACGAGCGTCGAGTTCGTGCCGACGAATACGTCGTCGCCGATGCGGGTTTCGTGCTTGTCCACGCCGTCGTAGTTGCAGGTGATCGTGCCGGCGCCCACGTTGCAGCGCTCGCCCACGAAGGCGTCGCCCAGGTACGCCAGGTGGCTTGCCTTGGTGCCGGCGCCGACGCGCGCCTTCTTCGTCTCGACGAAGTTGCCGATGCGGACATCCTCGCCCAGTTCCGTTCCGGGTCGCAGGCGTGCGAACGGCCCCACCGACGCTCCCCGGTCGATGCGGGCGCCGTCGATGACGGTGTGGGCTTCCACGGTCACCCCGTCGCCGAGGACCGCGTCGCGAATGACGCAGTGCGGGCCGATGCGTACGTCGCCGCCGAGTTCCACGTGGCCTTCCAGAACCACCCCGACATCGATGATGCAGTCCTCCCCGGCGCCCAACGTCCCGCGCAGGTCGAACCGGGCCGGGTCCCGGAGCGTCACTCCGGCCCGCATCGCCGCCTCGGCATTGCGGCGCTGATAACGCCGCTCCGCGCTGGCAAGCTGGATGCGGTCGTTCACTCCCAGGACCTCGTTCGGATCGGAGGCCAGGAGGCCCGTCACGGGTATCCCGGCCGCCACCGCGCCGGCGATGACGTCGGTGAGGTAGTACTCGCCCTGGGCGTTGTCGTTGTCGATGTCCGCCACGAGCTTTCCGAGCAGCGCTCCGGGCGCCGCGAGGATGCCGCCCCAGATCTCCGTGATCGCCCGTTGCGCGTCCGTGGCGTCCCGCTCCTCGACGATCGCCGCAACCCGGCCTGCGCCGTCGCGCGCGATCCGTCCCAGCCCCCCGGGAGTCGGCAGCTCGGCGGTGATCAGCGCCACCCCCGCGTTCTTCGTGCTCGCGGCCACGCAACGCTCGAGCGTCGCGCACTCGACCAGGGGCACGTCCGCGTAGAGGACAAGCACGGTGGCCGCGCCCGACACATTCGGCAGCGCCTGCAGCACCGCGTGGCCCGAGCCCAACTGCTCGGATTGCTCTACCCAGTGGATGTCCGGTGCGTCCGCGTACCGCTCCCGGATCTCCTCCGCCCCGGCGCCCACCACGACATGCAGGCGCGCCGGCGAGAGGCAGCGGGCGGTCTCCAGTACGTGGCCGAGCATGGGACGCCCGCCAATCTCGTGCAGCACCTTCGGCCGGTTCGACCGCATGCGTGTGCCCTGGCCCGCGGCCAGGACGATGACTTCGAGCGCCATCGGGAAATCCGCGCAGCGAAAGACGGGATTATAGGGCGCTCGAAGGAGGACCGGGCGGCGAAGGCGCCAAACTGCGTCCCGTACGACGCCTCGCCGGGCACCGCGCTCCGGGTCCTTCGCGAGCCGACATCCCTGGACGCTACGACCTAGTGCGTTTGACCATCCCTCGGGAAAGTGTGACGCTTCGAGTGAATCCTCGAAGCGGCGTGTCGGCACCGTCCGGCAACCCGGGGGCCTTACGGATCGGGACAGGGAGCACAAGACATGAGCGACGCATACCAGGACGGCATCCTCTCTGCCTGGCAGGGCGAGCAGGTCGGGAAGGCGTTCTTCGACCACATGGTGCAAGCCACCGACGATCCGGCACTGCGAGAGAAGTGGCAGGTCCTCGGGGACCTCGAAGAGGCCACCGGCAACTGCCTGGCGCCGCTCGTGGACGCCGGGGCGCAGCGCCCCGCCGCGGGCACCTTCAAGCTGGGTGCGGATGCGGCCGCCGCCTTTGCCGCGTTGCCCTACGCGGACGCATTGCAGCAGATCCAGGACGTCGTCGATCCCGCCGTCGAGAAGTTCGAGCGCCTGCTCGAGCAGGCGCCGGAGACGGACCGCGAGATCGTCCGGATCCTGGTCGACCACGAATTGGCCATCAGAACCTTCGTGGAGCGGGAAATGGCCGGGGAGTCGGCCACGTCCCTCGATCCCACCCGCGCGGTCATCGAACGGGCGCGCGCATCGCAATACATCACCGAGGAGGCACGATGACCGCTTTGAACCAGCAGGAGAAGGAAGCCTTCCTGAGTGAACTGCACATCGGCGTGCTGTCGATCCCGCGGGACGGCCGGGGACCGCTGACGGCGCCCATCTGGTACTGCTACGCCCCGGGCGAGAGCCTCCGGGTGATGATCGGCAAGAACTCGCAGAAGGCGAAGCTCCTGGAAATGGGGACGCGGGTGTCGCTGTGCGCGCAGCAGGAAACGCCGCCCTACAAATATGTCACGGCGGAAGGCGCGGTCGTGCGGATCGCGGAAGGCACGGAGGAGGACATCGTGGAGTTGGCCTCCCGCTACCTCGGCGAGGAGCAGGGCAAGGTCTACGCCGACAACATGCCTACCGCAGGGAGCCTGACGGTCACCGTGCGCCCGGAGACGTGGCTCGCCGTGGACTATTCGCGCCGGTAAGACGCTCCGCCGCCTGGCGACGGTAGGGGACAGGCTTGTCCCGTCCCGTCGTCAACGGTTGCACAGGCTCGACACGGGCTTGTCCCGTCCCGTCCCCAGGGCTCGCACGACTTCGACACGGGCGACGACAAGCGTCCTACGATGTCCCGCGCCGGATCAACCGCCAACGAGATGGCCGGGATGTGGGCGCTTTGACCCAGGCCCATATTTACGGGAAACTGGGCTCATGAAGACAACTATCGAACTCCCCGATGCGATGTTCCGCCAGGCCAAGGCAATCGCCGCAACCCAAGGGGTGACCTTGCGCCAATACTTCACGGAGGCCTTGCGGGCACAACTTGGGCGAAACGTGACCGCGGATCGCGCTGGCAGGGAGGAACCGCCCTGGATGGCCGGTTTCGGCGGACTCGCCGATCTCCGAGACGAAAACCGTCGTGTTCTGGGTCTCATCGAAGAGGAGTTCGAGCGCGTTTCGCCCGAAGATCTCCAGTGATCCTCGATACAAATGCCCTTTCCGCGTGGGCCGAAGGACATCCCACCGTCAGGGGGACGCTACGCTCCGCCAATAGATTGGTTTTGCCAAGCGTTGTCCTGGGTGAGTACTTCTTCGGCATTCGCCAGTCCCGGCATCGCCGCCAGTATGAGGATTGGCTCGCCCGTAACGTGCCGCTTGCCGAGGTTGCCGCCGTCACTTCCGCCACCGCGAGCGCGTATGCCGATATTCGGCTCGAACTGAAGCAGGCGGGCAATCCCATACCCCAGAACGACGTTTGGATTGCGGCGCTGGCGCGTCAGCACAGGCTGGCCGTCCTGAGCAATGACCGACACTTCGACGCCATCCCGGGCGTCAAGCGCATCGGCTTCTGACGAGGCATTGCCGCCACCGTGCCACATCTCGCTCGACATCTGACATGACCAGACGGATCGCCCTGTTGCGGGGCATCAACGTCGGCGGCAGGAACGCTGTCTCCATGAAGGACCTGACCGACATCCTGGCGCGCCTGGGATGCAGCGGCGTACGCACCTACATACAGAGCGGCAACGTGGTCTTCGACGAGCCCGACGCGGGGGAGGTCTCCCCGGCCTCGATCGCCGCGGCGACGCAGGCCCAAACGGGCATCGGCACGCGTGTGCTGACGCTTACTGTCGCCGAGTTCCGCAAGGCGGCCGACGGCAACCCGTTCGCCGGCGAAGAACCGAGGACCGTACACCTGTTCTTTCTCGACGCGGCCCCGGGCGATCCGGACCTGGATGCGATCCAGGCACTGGGCAGGGGCTCCGAGCGCTGGCAGCTGACGGACGCGGTGTTCTACCTGCACGCGCCCGAGGGCGTCGCCCGGTCGAAGCTCGCGGCCGCCGTCGAAAGAAAGCTCGGCGTCGGCGCCACCGCGCGGAACTGGCGCACCGTGAGCAAGCTGCTGGAGCTGGCGGAAAGGGCATGACGCTTCGTGCGGGCCGCGGACGGGGCGGGACAGGCCCGTCCCCCACGGGCAGTGGAGCCGCGCCATCTGGCCGGCCCTGTTCGGCATTACCGACCCGGACGAGAAGTGGTTCGAACGCAACACGTTCCCCGGGGGCCGGCGCGCAGGCCCGCCCTCCCTGTCGGCCTGCCGGACACGGGTGATCACCAGGGTCCCGACACCGACTGCGATGATGTGAGAGCATCGGGCACGCTCATCAGACCGGAGACGAAGGTGCCCGACGTCCTGCTCACGCCGTATCTCACCGCCCACGATTGCGCTGCGGCGATCGCCTTCTACTCGAAGGCGTTCGGGGCCGTCGAGACCGGCGCAAGATTCACGGACTCCGACGGCAGGATCGGCCACGCCGAGATCACCATCGGGGGCGCCACGATCTACGTCTCGGACGAGTACCCGGACTTCGGCGCGCAGAGCCCGAAGTCGCTGGGCGGCTCGACCGTGGCCCTGCACATCCAGGTCGCCGACGTGGACGCAACCGCGCGCCGCCTTGTGGCGGCCGGCGCCGAGGTGCTGCGGGAGCTGACCGAGGAGGCCGACGGCGAGCGCCGGGGTACGTTCCTGGATCCGTTCGGCTACCGCTGGATGGTGGGCGAACAGGTGGAAGAGGTGAGCAAGGAGGAACTGCGGGAGCGGGCGACGGGTTTCGACATCACCTGAGCGCGAACCGCGCAATCGCCACGACTTCCAGACCTGGAGAACCCATGAACTACGTCGAACCGGCCGAAGCGTGCGAGATGGACGGCCTGCGCCTGGCCCTGACCGCACACGCGCCGGTGCCCTACGGCATGTCGGCCCGCGCGATCCTCGATTATCACGGGGTGCGGTACGTTCCGGTGCTGCAGGTCGGGGGCGGCAGGAACGAAGACCTCGTGGCATGGACCGGCCACCGGAACGCACCGGTGGCGGTGTACAACGACGAGGCGCCGCGCGTGGGCTGGCTCGAGATCCTGTATCTCGCCGAGCGGCTCGGTTCCGGCCCCACGTTCGACCTCGCGAACATCGAGCAGCCTGTAGTCGATCTCACCCCGTCGCCCGCGGTGTCAAGTTTCGTGTTCTACGAGGGGGACGCGTTTCCGGCCTGGCGCCACCACGTGCTCGTCGGCACGCTGAAGGCGACCGAGCTTTACCGGGTGGAGGTGGCCGGCGACCGGCTGGTCCACAGGGAGACCCTGATTACGGATCTGGCGCGGATCCGCGATGTCGAGGTGGGGGTGGACGGCTTGGTGCACCTGCTGCTCGAGCACGCGTCCGGGGGACGGATCGTGCGGCTGGTGCCGGCGACCGCGGGTTGACGCCTTGGCCGGTCCAGGACGCCGCCTCGCGCCGCACCTGATCTGCGGCGTGGCGCTCGCGGGCGCGGCATTCCACGTCCACGCCCAGAGATACGAGATCGACCCCCTGTCACTCGCCTACACCGAGCACTGCAGCGTCTGCCACGGCGAGAACCTGGAAGGGTCCGCGCTGGGGACGCCCCTCGTCGGCGCCGCGCTCCGGTACGGCGACTCCGCCGGGGAGATCGGCGCGAGCATCGCCAACGGTTTCCCGGCGCAGGGCATGCCGGGCTGGTCCGAGATCCTGCCCGAGGTGGAGATCCGCAAGCTCGCGATCTACATCGCCGATCTGCGTGCCAACATCGACCGCTGGGACTCGAGGCGGGACATGCCGTTGGTGATCCCCGAAGGGACCGTCGCTAGCGAGCTTCACGACTTCCGCATCGAGACGTTCGCGACAGGGTCCGACCCGAAAACCTACTCGATTGCGCCGCTGCCCGATGGCGGGTTCCTTTTGACCGAGAAGCGGCGGGGCGTGCGCATCGTCTCTGCCGACGGTGTGGTCTCGCCGGCCATCGAAGGCACCCCGAAGGGCCATGCGAACGACGACCCCGACGAACGCTGGCCCAATCGGCCGCACGGGTTGGGCTGGCTCATGGAGGTCGCGACGCACCCGGACTACGAGCGCAACGGGTGGATCTACCTGCAGTTCGGAGATCGCTGCACCGACTGCAACGCGGTCGGCGGCACGGTGTCGATGAGTCGGCTCGTCCGGGGACGGATCGAGGACGGCCGCTGGGTCGATGAGGAGACCCTCTGGCGCGTGGGGGTCGAGCGTTACACGTGGCGGACGGACATGGCCGCCGGCGGCCGGATTTGTTTCGATGGCGACGGGCACGTCTTCATCAGCGTCGGCTTCAAGGGGTTGTCCACGTATCACGGCATCCAGGACCTGAGCGAGCCTTACGGGAAGATCCACCGGATGTACGACGACGGCGGCGTTCCGGCGGACAACCCCTTCGTCGACGTGCCCGGCGCGTGGCCGACCACCTGGACCTACGGGCACCGGGCCCCGGAGGGCCTCGAGTTCAATCGCCGCACCGGGCAGTTGTGGAGCACGGAGATGGGACCGCGCGGCGGGGACGAGATCAACCTGCTGCTGCCGGGACGCAACTACGGCTGGCCGCTCACCTCGAAGGGGGTTGACTACGACGGGACGCCGGTGGAGTACGGGAAGGAACTCGGCATCACGTTCGATCTTGCCGACATCGAGCAGCCGGTCGTGGATCTCACCCCCGCTCCCGCCGTCTCGAGCTTCGTGTTCTACGAGGGCGACGCCTTTCTCGCGTGGCGCAACCACATGCTCGTGGGAACACTGCGCGCGACGGATCTCTACCGGGTGGAGGTGGACGGCGACCGGCTCGTCCGGCAGGAGATGCTGATCGAGGACCTGGCCCGGATCCGGGACGTGGAGGTGGGTGTG
Source organism: Candidatus Azotimanducaceae bacterium (assembly GCA_965248075.1). Taxonomy (GTDB): domain Bacteria; phylum Pseudomonadota; class Gammaproteobacteria; order Pseudomonadales; family Azotimanducaceae; genus VXNE01. The sequence continues at coordinate 2,107,207 of CBDFIL010000003.1, forward strand.
GACGGGCTGGTGTACCTGCTGCTCGAGCATTCGACCGGATGGCGTATCGTGCGGCTGGTGCCGGTGCCGGCGGGTTGATGCCCGCGAATCGCCTTGCGCCGCTCCTGATGGGCGCCGCCGTACTCGCCGCCATCGGGCCCCACGTCTACGAGCACCACTACCTGGGCTTCCGGCAGTTCGCGGGCCGCGGGCTGCGCCACGTCGCGGTGTGGCGCGGTCACTGGCTGGCGCTGGTCGGGTGGCAGTCCGGGGCGTTCAAGTGCGCGCCGCGCGACCGCTGGCTGCGCTGGCACCGGTCGGTGCAGTTCCGTCGTCTGCACCTGATCGCCAACAACACGCGGTTCCTGGTCCTGCCGGCGTCGGCGGGCGTGCCGAACCTGGCGTCGCGAACGCTGGGCCGCAGCCTGCGCCGGCTGAGCGCGGACTGGGCGGCGCTGCACGGCCATCCGCTGGAGCTCGCGGAGACGTTCGTGGACCCGTCGCGATTCCGGGGGGCGTGCTACGACGCGTCGAACTGGGTGCGGGTGGGCCGCACGAAGGGCTTCGCGCGGCACAACGGCGGCTACACGGACCCGCACGACTGCCCGAAGGAGATGTTCGTGCGACCGCTGCGCGCGGACGCGCGGACGCGGCTGGCGGACCCGGCGGACCGTCCGGAGTGGGCGTGCCGGGCGACGCCGGTGCGCTACACGCACGAGGAACTGCGTTCGCTGCGCGGGCTGTTCGCGGAAGTGTCCGACAGCCGCCGCGGCCAAGGCCGCAAGCATCGCCTCGCGACGGTGCTGTCGGTGTGCGCGCTGGCGCGGTTGGCCGGGCAGTACGGCCCGGCGGCGACGGAGCGGTTCGCGAGGAACCTCGATCAGGAGGAGCTGCGCGCGCTGGGCGCGTGGCGCAGCGGCGCGGGGCGCTGGGTCGCGCCGTCGGACTCGACGGTCTGCCGGGTGCTCGCGGACACCGACCCGGACGCCCTGCAGGACGTGCTGCGCCGGTGGGCTGCGCCGCGTCTCGCGGAGGACGCGGACATGCCGGCGCTGGCCGCCGACGGCGCGCGACCCTCGCTCGCGTGCGGATCCGCGGCGCGAACCGCAACGCGGGCGGCGCCTACTTCGAGACCGTGACGCTGGTCACGCACGCCGGCCGGCCGCTCGCGAGCCGCTGCTGCCGCGACGAAGGCGGCGAGACCGTCGACCTGCGCGGCTGCGTGGTCACCCTCGACCCCCTGCATTCCACCCGCGACACCGAGCGCGCCATCGTCGAGACGCACGGCGCCAACTACATGCTGTCGATCAAGACGAACTGTCCCGACACCTTCCGCGGGAGACGTGCCGCCCCGGCCGGTCAGCCCCCCGCAGCGGCGAGCCGCAACCGCTTCTCGTCCTCGTACCGCACGTCGCGCACGCCGAGCAGCACCAGGATGCCCACGACCGCCAGGATCCCGGAGATCGGCCAGATCACCGAGTAGTCGTTGTCGAACACGTAGTTGATGGTCGCCCCGACCAGGATCAGGCCGAGCGTCCGTCCGACGCCGTAGAAGATGTTCATCGTGGTCGACTGCTGCCCGATCATCCCCTGTATGAAGTAATCCGTGCAGAGCGTCTTGTGCCCGATGCCAATCAGCACGTCGGCAAGCCCGAACGAACGCAGCATATTGACGAAACCGAGCTTGAGCAGCATCGGGTGGTCCACGAAGTCCCGCACGTACTGCCTCGGCGTCAGCCGCGCCCGCGGCTGCACGGGATCGAGCCGCTTCTCCTGCAGCAGGAAGGCGGCCAGCATGACGAACACCAGCAGCAGGTCGCCTTGCAGGGCCAGGGGCCCGGGAAGCCTACGCGAGCGCGTGTCACGGGTCCACGGAGGTCCGCGGGCCTCGCGGAGGGGTGCTTCCGGGCGCCTTTCCAGGTGCTAGAATTCCGTGGCAATGCCCGAGAGGAGGGAGGAAAATGCCACTATCGCAGGACATCACTCCGTTTGACGAGAACCTGGCCGACACCGTGGTCGCGGCCTCGGACGACGACTGGCTCGAGACGGACCCGGGCAAGGCCTGGATGAGACTGCTCTGGACGCAGGGCGAGACGGGCCGTCACGCCGGCATCTACCGCTGGAAGAAGGGCTACGCCGCGCCGTCCCACAAGCACATCGGGGCGGTATACGTGTACGTCATCAGCGGCAGCCTGCAGGTACGCGACAACGTCCTCGAGGCCGGGGACTTCCTGTTCGAGCCCAACGGCATGATCCACCACAAGACCGAGGCGCTCGAGGACGTCGACTACCTCATGCTCGCCGACGGACCGGTGATCGGCTTCGACGAGAACGGCTTGACCGGCTATTTCGGGTGGGAGGAACTGCGTCGCCTGCAGGCTGGCGCGGCCCTGCCGCCAGCGGCCCAGCACGCCGCGGAGTAACACCGGCAGCGACGTCCAGGCCCGAGCTCCGGGAGCCGAGCCGCAGGCCGACGTCGCGCACAACGAACCGAAGCGCCGCCGGCATCGGGGCGCCCGCGGGATTCTGTTCGCCCGAGGATGGCACGCGAGCGCCAGAGACTGGCTTTGCAAGCGGATAGGACGAATAACCGCTCATCGTGGCCGTCGGGCGATCGTCTACTGGTTTGCCACGCAGACGCGCGCGGGCCAGGACATGCTCCTCGACCGCATGCTGTCTGCCGTGATCGAAGGGCGGGAGCCGCCTGGCCCCGACAGCCTGCACGTCTTCATCTGCGGGAGCGCGTCGCCCCTGCCGGTGCCGGGACGGGCGCAGGCCTGCGTGGCCGTCATCGCCGGAGACGACCTGTTCCTGGTCGACGCGGGCTCCGGTTCCGCCCAGGCGCTGATGCTCGGACGCATGCCCGTCGCATCCGGCGGGCGATCTTCCTCAGGCACTACTACTCGGACCATATCGGCGCGATCGGCGACCACGGTAGCCGCCAGGCGACCGGGCCAACTCGGGGGCTGGGCTCGCGCAACTGACGAAATCTCCGCAGGAGAGGTTGAAGGGCACCATGGCGCAAAAGGTGTTGCCCGTCGGGCCTGATGAGATCTTCAGGCTCGCGGAGCCGGTGCTCACCGATGTTTTCGGGGAGGGGGCGTACTGTCTGGGCGAAGGGACCGCCCTGGCAGCGGTCTGGCAACATCGCCACAGCACGGACGTTGACCTGTTCATGGACGGCTCTGCGTACCGCGCGGTGGTGACGGACACGGCGCGACGGGACGCGCTGGCAGCCGGACTGCGTAGCGCCGTTGAGCCGGACATGCTGGACATCACCCCCGGCGTGCTGAAGATGTTTGCCGACACCGGAGAGTTGGGGTTGTATGTACCACCGAGCCCCCTCGCATGGATGCCCCCGGTGGACCAGGTGGCAGGCACGTCCGTGCCACTGGAGCGGCCGGCGACCATTCTCGCGCGCAAGCTCCACGGCCGGATGCTCGAGGTGGGGGATTTGATGTTGCGTGACCTGTACGACCTTGCAGCGGCGGCGGACATGGCCCCCGGGGAGTTGGACATCGCCCTGCAGTCGCTCACCGAGGACGAGCGGTTGACACTGTGCGACAACCTTGCGCAGATCCCGCAAGACTGGGTGACTTCGCCGCACGCCGGGAGTCCCCTGCTGAACGCGACCGCCCCCGCACACTTGGCTAATGACCCCGCCCTGTGCGTGGAGGCCGTGCGCGACATGCTGGATTGCGGCCGTGGCCGCAGCCTGGCGCCAAAGACCCCGCGGGAGTCATCCAACACCCCCGCAACTCGCAGGCCAACCCCCTCATGACAGTCGATCTCGCAGCCGTACGCGGGGCGTATCGGCAAGGACCGCCGCCGCCGGGCTTCCATGGCATCCCCACGCGCGAACAACGCATCGCGGCCGCCAGATGGGACACCCACCCGGGCCGCCAGATGGGACCCACAAGAGTGGGTGTCCCATCTGCTCAACCCCCGCCGCACCAGATCGGGATCGAGGTTGGATATCGGATGTAGCTGCAACCGCGCAACCGCTGTCGCGGTTGCGTCGAGATTCTCGCTGGTGCGAGAATTTCGCGGGCCGGATTTGGCAGGGGGCATGCGAAGGAAGGAATCGAAGTGACGAACGGGATCACCAGGCGGCGCGTGCTCGGTGCGCTGGCGGCGGCCGGCGTACCGGCGTTGGCGATGGACGTCGAGGATTACCTGCGCCTGGGACTCGACAAGTCCTTCCAGGACCGGGGCCTGGACGCGGAGGTGAACGGCCGCTCCAACATGGAGGGGCTCGAGGCGCTGGACGTGCCGGGGGACCGGCAGTACCACCCGTGTCCCGAGGCGCATCCGGGGCCAGACGTTCCGCGCGGTGCGGTGCGCGAGTTCCTCCGTTGGGACGGGACCCGTATCTACGAGGGGACCGTCCGCGACGTCTGGATCTACGTGCCGGAGCAGCTCGAGGCGCCGACCGCGCCTTCCCTCATGGTGTTCCAGGATGGTGATTTATACCTCGACCCGAACGGTCCGGTGCGGGCCACGGCGGTGCTCGACTCCCTCATCCATGCCGGGGAACTGCCGCCGACGGTCGCGGTGTTCGTCATGCCGGGCGAGCGCCCCGGGATGACCGAGGACGAAGCCACGATCAATCGCAGCATGGAGTACGACAGCGTGACGCCCACGTACGTCCGGTTCCTCGTCGACGAACTCCTGCCGTTCGCGGAGTCGGAGGCCGGCGTGCGGTTCTCGGAGGATCCGGCGATGCGCATGATCTGCGGTATCTCGAGCGGCGGCATCTGCGCGTTCAACGCGGCCTGGCACGATCCGTCCGCGTTCGGCCGGGTGCTCTCCCACGTGGGGTCTTTTGCGAACATCCGGGGCGGGCACAACTATCCGTATCTCATCCGCTCGACGCCCAGGAAGCCCCTCCGGGTGTTCCTGCAGAGCGGGGAGCACGACCTCAACATCATCCTCGGCAACTGGGTGCTCGCGAACCGGCTGATGGCCTCGGCGCTCGAGTACGCGGGGTACGAGTACCGTTTCGTCTTCGGCGAGGGCGGCCACAGCCTGCCCCATGGCGGCGCGGTCTTTGCCGACTCCCTGCGGTGGCTGATGGGTTGAGGCGCCGCTTGGCCGGATGGTCGCCGGCGCTACCTGGCGGCGATGGCGAGCTGTCTCCCGACGTCGCCGCCGTCGATGGACCGCACCGTCTGAAGCAGGGCGTTCGCGGCGATGTTGGTGATCTGCCGGAGCCGGCGGCCGTGGGCACGGCCGTGTCCCACGAACGGGGTCTGGCCCTCCAGCGACGCCGAGACGAACAGCGCCACCGCCTGGCGGGCGTCGGGACCGAGTCCCGGGTTGATCTCCGCGATGAGGTCGACGAGATAGCGGCGGGCGTCCGCGTACAGCGACTCCATCTCGGCGGCGGCGTAGTCGCTGCGGTTGGCGAGTGCCCACAGCTCGGGAAAGAAGACGGACGTCTCGCGCGTCCCGAGGTCCTCGACGATCAGCCGCACGATCGCCACGAACTTGTCGTCCGCGCTGGTCTCCTCGTCGGCCATGATGTGATCGAAGTCCCAGGTGTAACCGCTGATCACTGCCCGTAGCAGCGCCTGTAACAGCGCGTCGCGGCTGGGGAAGTAGTAGGTGCCGCTGGCCTGGGTGGTGTACGGCGACGACCCGACGTGGCGGGCACGCATCGTGCGGGAATACCAGCACCTGGCCGCCGACCGCGCTTCGGAACCGGTCGGGGGGATGCCGGAGGATCCCGCCGTGGCCGGCGTGCTGACGGCGATGCACGACCACCTGGCGCGCCGGACGCTCAACAACCCCGACGTCGGGCACCGCAGCAGGCGGATAGGACGAATAACCGCTCGAAACGGGATGGTTGCGCAGTACGGTTGATTGACGGGGCGCTCGAGGGAAGTCTTCAGAGGCGTCCGTTGAGCCCGTTGAGGATGTGGCGGTGGACGCTGGAGACGGACAGGTCGCGCGAAACGGCGGTTACTTGGGTAGCGGTCGCAGCATGGCGTCAGGCGGTCGTTTTCTACGGGAGCCTGTCCTGGTATCGCGCGGCGGGGAGCTCTGTGTTGAGCGGAGGTGCTCTCGGATTGGCAGTTGTGGCTGCCCTCGCGTACACGAATGTGCTCGAGGATCGTGGCGATGACATCGGGATTTTCGATGCCGGCGATGACGCACAGTTTGCCGCCGCACTTGGGGCAGGTCTCGATGTCGATGGCGAAGACGCGTTTCAGGCGCTGCATCGGTGTCATGGGGGCAAGGGGCTTATCCGGCTTTTCGTGGCGAGGTTTGCGTTTTGGCACGACGGACTCGCGATGCTTGCAAGGTGCTTATTGACATGTGCGCGCGCACGACCTTGACATCTCTCCCACAACCAGCCGAAATTGACTGCTCCACCCGAGCGCCAGGGGCGCTGGCACCGACCGTTTCGAAAGGCGGCCCGATCCTGTGGGAGGGCTGCGCGAGGAGCCTCATGACCGACAACGACCAAGCCATGCGGAATCTCGTGGCGACCCTGCCCGTGCCGGAGTTCGCCGAGGCCGCATTCACCGCACCGCCGCCCCTGCGGAACGCGCGCGTGGCGATCGTCACCAGCGCGGCCCTCTACCGGGAGGGGGCCGCTCCGTTCGGGTTCGAGGACGTCCACTTCGAGCCCATCCCGCACAGCGCGCGCGACCTGAAGATGGGTCACGTGAGCCCGAACTTCGACCGTGCCGGCTTCGCCGCGGACCTGAATGTCGTCTATCCGGTCGATCGCCTGTCCGAACTTGCCGAGCGCGGCACCATCGGCAGCGTGGCCGACTTCCACTACGCGTTTGCGGGGAATCAGCCGGACACGGTGTCCGAGATGCGCCTGGATACCGGCCCCGGGTGTGCCCGGAAGCTGCTCGAAGACGGGGTGGACGTCGTCTTGCTGACACCTGTCTGACCGCTGTGTCCGCGTACCGTGTGTACGCTGGCTCACGTGTTCGAGGCTGCCGGGCTATCCACGGTCGCGATCATGCCGATCCGGAGCATCGTGGAACGCATGCGTCCGCCGCGGGCGCTCTGTGTCGAGTTCCCGCTCGGTCTGCCGCTCGGCAAGACGCGCGACGCCGCCTTTCAGCACCGTGTGCTCGATGCGGCCTTCGCGCTCCTTGAGAAGCCGGCAGGTCCCGTGCTCGAGGACTTTCCGGAAGCGGTCAAGGCCGAAGATACCGAACCGCTGCTCTGTTCGCTGCCACCGCGCTACGACCCGGACCTTCATCCCGCCGTCGACGAGGCCCAGGGGCTGCGTCACGCATACGACCGGGCGGTGGCCAGGAACGGACGCACCTCGCTTGGGGCGCACGCGAGTGCGGACGAAATACCTGGTGCGATCGACAAGTTCGCCAGGATCGCCGCGGGAGAACCGTGGGACGAGGTGGGCCTCGATGCCTCGGCGGACCGGGTCGCGCAGGACATCCGGACCTACTACGAGGAACTCGCCTGCGAGCTCGCGGACGGCCCCGCCGGGCCGTGGGCGGTGGAGCGGTGGTTCTACGAGCGGACCGAAACGGGCAAGGTACTCTTGGCCGCGCGCCGCAAGATGCGCGATGCGGGTGCCCCGCACTTGGCGTGGTTCCTGGTGTCGCCGGCGTCGCGCGAGTAGAGCCCCTGGCGCGACCTTGCGGCGTCCCCTGGGGAAGCCGTACCCGACCCCCTGGACGGGCGGGGACAAGCCCCGCCCCTTGCATGGAAGTCGCGCCAAGGGAACGCAGTGACCGCCGGTGCAACTTCCACGCAAGGACGGCGTGGCTGGGCCGGAGGCGCGCCGGTGCGTAGCGAGCTCGCGAGCGAGTGCCGGACCGGCTATGGGGCGCTACACCCCGAACCTGTGCTCCAGCGTGAGGCCAAAGCGCCGCGGCTCCGCGTAGTAGTAGATCAGGATCCCGGCGCCTTCGCTATCCTGGGCGGTCCGGTAGTAGAGCTCGTCGCTCAGGTTGGTCCCCCACAGCGAGACCGAAGTCTTGCCGTTGGCCATGTCCCAGCGCAGGCGGGCATCCACGAGGCCCAGGGGGTCCGTGCGGTGACGCCTCAGACGCGTCAGCGTAGCGGCGGAGTAGTACGGTCCGCGGTAGTTGTAGCCAACCTGTGCGGTCAGGCTCCCTCCGTGGTCGAGGTGGAACTCCTTCGCAACGCTCAGGTTCCAGGACCGGTGCGGCGTGTACGCGATGAAACTGAGGTCGGACATATCCCGGACTACACGGACGTCCTCGAAAGTGACCGGGTCGAACGACGTGTCGATAATCGTGAACTCGTCATAGTTCCCGTCGAGGTACCCGTAGGTTCCCGTGACGAACCAGCCCTCGGCCGGAGTGGCGAGCAGTTCCACTTCATAACCCTCAAGCGTAGCCGCCTGGGCGTTGAACAGGTTCTCGTGGAGCTGACCGTCGATCACGCGTCCTATCGTGATTTGCTGGTTCTCGTAGTCGTTCCGGAAGACCGTCACGTTCAGTTGCAGCCGCCGCTCGAACCACTGCGACTTCATCCCGACTTCCCAGTTGTCCGAGATCTCCGGTTCGTACGGTTGCATGTACACGTCGCCGTTCAGCCCGCCGGAGCTGTACCCGCGCGACAAGCTCAGGTACGCCATGACATCGTCGTTGAAGGCGTAGTTGAGGATCACGCGCGGGGTCGACTCGCTGAAGCTGACCTCCTGCTTGCAGTAGCTGCGCATGGCCAGTCCGTCCGGGCCGATGTTGCCCGGACAAGCGTAGAACTGATCGAACCCGAAGTCCGATGCCCACTGGGAGCGCTTGAACTGCCGCGTGTCCTTCGTCCACCGCCATCCGGCCGTTACCGACCACGCGTCCGTGACGTCCACGGTGGCTTCGGCGAACACGGCCCAGGACTTGTTCGTGCCGTCAATCTCCTGGCGCCGGCTCCCGCCCTCCTGGACTCCCAGCGCAATGGGGCCAAGGGCCTCCCACAATGGCGCCTCGGCCAGATCCTCCGGCGGCATCAGGCCGCGCATCAAGGGCACCCATACCCTGAAAATCCCGTTCTCGGCGAAACCGTACAGCCCCGTGATCCAGGTCATGCGGTCGGAGAACGCGCTGCCCTCGAGGCGAAACTCCTGCGAGATCTGGTCGTAGACCGAAGGCTGGTCCGCCAGTATTTCGATGTGATAGGAGGGCCCGCCGTAGAAGTCGCTCCCCCAGCCCCAGGACTCGTTGAGCTCTCTTATGTCCCGCCAGGCGGAAATGGACGTCAGCGTCATGTCGGAAAAATCCCAGGTAACCGTCAGGGCCGCGGAATTCGTGTCGACGCTCAGCCCGTTCGGGTCGTTGTCGTTCGACAGGTAGGGATCGTCGTCCGGTGCACAGGCCGCCGCGAGCTCGTCATAGGCACCGAAGATCAAAGGCAGGAAGTTGAGCCCCGTCGGGCCGCCGAGCAGCTCTTCGCAGTCGCCGAGACCGCCGGTCTCGCGAGCCCGGAAGAACTCGGCCGCGAGGGAGACCTCGACGGAGTCGTTGGGCGTCCACAGCAGCGTGCCCCGCAAGCTGCGCGAGTCGGTCGTGTTCCACTCGCGCCCGGCGTCGTCCTTCATCCAGCCATCGTCCTGGCGCGTCTGGAACGCCACGCGCGCCGCGAGAACATCGTCGATCAGGGGGATGTTGACGAGCCCGTCCGCCATCAACCGGCCCGCGTTCCCGACGCTGGCCCGCACTGTCGCATCGAACACGGAATCCGGCTTCTTGGTGATGATGTGCACGAGCCCCGCCGTGGTGTTGCGCCCGAACAGCGTGCCCTGCGGGCCCCGCAGCACCTCGATCCGGTCGACGTCGAGCAGGTCGAAGACCGCGCCCTGCGGCCGGCCGAGATAAACGCCGTCGATGTAGATGCCGACCTTCGGGTCCTGGGTCGGAGTCCAGTTGATCTGGCCGATACCGCGCAGGAACACCGTGGCCGTGCCGCGCGCCACTATGGTCTCGTTGAACGACATGTTCGGCGTGAGCTGCTCGACGTGCTGCACTTCCGTAATGCCCCGGCTCGCGAGCCGATCCGCCGACAGAGCCGAGATCGGGATGGGTACCTCCTGCGCGGACTCTTCCCGGCGTCGGGCGGTGACGACCACCTCCTCGATGCCACCGAATGCCCGCTCCTCGTCGGCCTCTTCAGCGCTCGCGGTACCTGCGGGCAGGAAAAAACCTGCGGCCACAAGCCCGGCGACGGCCAGGAATTCCTTGACTCGCTTCATGGTTCCCCCTCGCATACCAGTGCTTCGCCTAGCTGCCTAGCTAGCTAGCTAGCCTACCACGCAGGTGGACCGCGGGAAGGAGCGCTTCGTCGAGGGGGGCATGGCGGCCGCGCCGGGCGGCCGCCAAGGCCAGCAGAGCCGTTCCAGCGATGTCGGGCGACGCACCCCGCCAGTCAGCGTGCGGCCCGGTCCACCGGGTACGGAGGACGCGATGCCGTCAAAGGGCCGCAGCGAACCCGCGAATGTCCCGGATCGTCGCGTAGTAGACGTTGGGTAGCACGTGCGGGTTCACGGTGTCGGCACCATGGCCCGTACCGTTGACCGTCCGGCTGTGGGTCGTGACGCCGGCGGCCATCAGCTTGCGGGCGTAGATGAGCCCCTCGTCCCTCAGCGGATCGAGTTCGTTCACCGAGACCACGTGGGGGGGCAGGCCCGCGAGGTCGTCCGAGGTCACGTGATACGGCCAGGCCAGCGGGTTCCGCACGTGCTTCTCGGCCGGGTCGTACGCGAGAACCGACAACCTGCTCAATTCCGCGGTCATCATGTAGCCGCCGTTCTCGCGCCACGAAACCAGCTCTGGAAGCGGGGGATCGTATTCGCCGGCGATGTACGGGCAGCACGCGTAGATGCCCGCGATCTCGTCGAGCCAGCCCTCTTGCCGCGCCTTGAGCGCCGTGGCGAGACACAGGTTGCCGCCCCCGGACTCGCCGGACACGACCAGATGCGAAATGGCGAGCGTCTCCCGGTTCCGATACGTCCACCGGGTCGCGCTCGCGCAGTCGTTCAGACCGGCCGGGAACGGGTGGCACCCGAGCCTGCCCGCCGCGTTGCGGAAGTCGACGCCCACGACCACCAGCCCCGCCGCCGCAAGCTCGTCGCGCCACCGCACGTACGGAGCGTCCTCCGCGGTAAAGAACGTCATCCCGCCGCCGTGCGTGTGCACGATCCCGGGCGCCGGCCCGTCGCGTTTGGCCGGCTCGACGATGTGGAGCGTGATCGCGTTGCCGTCGACGCCGTCAATGACCTCCGTGCGCCGGGCGACCCCATCCACGGGCGGGAGACGCGCGTACTCCTCGTGCAGGGCCAACCCCTCGGCCTCGAAGGCGGCGAATAACTCCCGGATGTCCGCGATCGGTGCGTCCGGTCCAATCGGGGGCGGCGCCTGCGCAATCTCCGCCATGCCCTCGAACATCACCCGGGCACGGGGATCGAGGCGCGGGTCCGTGGCGATGGTGATGTCGGGGTTGCCCAGGCGACCTGGCAGGTGGTCCGTCACGCAGCCGGGCGCTGTTTCCGCGACCCCGGCATGGGCGGCAGGCAGCAACGGGATCGCCGCGGCGGCGCCGAGCCCCTGCCCCAGCCGGGCCAGAAAATGCCTGCGCGCAGGGCGCTGGATCGTTTCGTCCATCCGCTCGTTCATTCGCTTCCCCTCAGCGCCCGCCGGTCCCGGGTCAGCGTAACGCACAGACACGTCACAGGCGAGTCCCGGCGACGCTGCCTACGCGCTCTCCCGCCGGGCCAGCGCCTCCCGGTCGCGCTGATGCGGCGATGTCGCGGGCGACGTACTCCTCGCCGCGGGTGAGCATGTGGTAGATCAGCCGCGCCAGTTGGTGCGCGGTCGCCTTGACCGCCTTGGCGGTGTCCATCCGTGCCAGCCGCCGTCGGTGCGCGGCGCCGATGACGCTGTGGTCGCGACGCGCCGTGGTCGCCGCCATGGGCAGCGCCTGGCCGACCCGGTTCGAGCGTCGGCCGGCGCCGCCCTTCAGGCGCTTGTCGCCGGGAGTCTGCACGGTACCGGCGCCGGCGCCGCACCAGGTGCTCGTGACGGCAGGCGTCGCACTTGACGCGCAGAAACCCGTGTTCGAGCAAGCCGCACTTCAGGTAGTCGTCGAACTCCTGCTGGACGAAATGCGGCAGGGATGCGCCTTCGGCCTGCAGCCGGGCAAGAAACTTCGGGTAGCAGGTCTCGACGATACGATAGAGCGGCGTCTCTTCCGGTCGGTGGCGTTCGTGGATGTCGCGGTCGGCACCGCTGGGTCGAAGCAATCCTCACAGCCTGCATCAGCCTGGGTCGATAAGGCTGGAAAACGCCGGACAACGTATCTGTCGGCGTGGACTGTCCCTGGATGGCGGCGTCGAGCGCGATTTGATGTGGGAATATTGCTAACGAGTCCAGGCGACCCGGACGTGGATGCGATCCAGGCGCTGTGCAGCGACTCCGAGCGCTGGCAGCTCACGGATGCGGTGTTCTACCTGCACGCGCCCGACGGCACATCGCCCGCTCGAAGCTCGCGCCGCCGCCGAAAGGAAGCTCGGCGTCGGCGCCACCGCGCGGAACTGGCGCACCGTGAGCAAGCTGCTGGAGCTGGCGGAAAGGGCATGACGCTTCGTGCGGACCGCGGACGGGACGGGACAGGCCCGTCCCCCACAGGATGACTCCCCAATGCTGAAGATCTATGGCGTTCCCAACTCCCAGCCCGTCCGCGCGGTCGTCTGGACCTGCCTGATGAAGGAACTGCCCTTCGAGTTCGTCATGACCAGCCAGAACCGGGATGCGAAACAGCCGGAGTTCCTCGCCTCGGTGAATCCCCGGGGGACCATTCCCGCGATCGACGACGACGGCACCGTGCTCTGGGAGAGCCACGCGATCCTCATCTACCTGTGCGAGAAACACGGGTGGCACGATCTGTGGCCATCCGAACCGGAACAGCGCGTAACGACCCTTCTGCCCAGCGGGTTTCGCGCTCCGTTCCGGTGCAATGTCTTCGATCAACCGGCACGGCCCTGACCATGGGCGCCGAGCCCGAGCCCGACGCGGTCGACCTGTGGCTCGAAGAGCTGGCCCTGAATCCCTGGGCGCGCGGCCTGGAATGGTCGCGGGAGCCGACGCGGCGACGCGAGGATTTCTCCGTCACCGTCATCGGCGCCGGAATGGGTGGTCTCAACGCGGCCATCCAGCTCAAGCGCGCCGGGATTCCGTTCTCGGTCATCGAGAAAAACGGTGGTGTCGGCGGCACCTGGTACGAGAACCGTTACCCGGGTGCGCGCGTCGACACCCCGAGCCGGCTCTACACCCACGTCTTCGGCGTTGACTACAGCTACGCGTATCCGTTCTGTCCATGGACGGAGAACCGGAAGTACTTCGACTGGGTGGCCGACACGTTCGAGGTGCGCGGCGACATCACCTTCGATACGGAGGTCCGCTCGCTGGCGTGGGACGAGGCGGCCGCGATGTGGGACATCACGGTCGACGGCCCGGAGGGTCGGCGCACGCTGCGCTCGAACGCCGTGATCACCGCGGTGGGCTTCCTCAACCGCCCGAACATGCCGGAAATCCCGGGCATGGAGCGTTTCCGCGGCCCGTCCTGGCACTCGGCGCGCTGGCCTGCCGAGTTCGATCCGAAGGGCAAGCGGGTGGCCGTCGTCGGCACCGGCTGTACGGGTATTCAGATGGTGCCGGAACTGGCGCTCGAGGCCGGGCATGTCACGGTCTTTCAGCGCACGCCCCAGTGGCTCTTCGGGGCCCCGGGCTATCGTTCGCCGTTCCCGTCGCAGGTGCCCTGGCTGGATCGCAACCTGCCGTACCACACGAACTTCATGCGCCTACGCATCGCGTCGGGGTTCATCGCGGGGTTCGGGCCGCTCGCCCAGGTCGATCCGCACTTCGACGACGAGCACGCAACGAGCCCGGTCAACAAGGCCGCTCGGGACAACTGCATCGCGTTCCTGCAAGAGAAGCTCGCCGACCCGGACCTGGTCGAGAAGATGACGCCGGAACACCCCGTTCTGTCTGCGCGTCCCGTGCTGGTCGATCCCGAGTACAGCATTCTCGACGCCATCCAGCGCGACAACGTCACGCTCGTCAGCGATGGCATCCGCGGGATCGCCGAAGCTGGCGTGGAGACCGAGGACGGCAGGGTCCACGAGGTGGATGCCATCGTCTACGCGACGGGATTCAAGGCGACCGAGTACCTGTTCCCGATGTCGATCACCGGCCGCGGCGGCAGGAACGTCGAGGAGCTCTGGTCGCGGACCGGTGCGCAGGGCTACCTCGGCGCGATGATCCCCGGCTGCCCCAACCTGTGGACGCTGTACGGTCCCAACACCAATGGCGGACTGCTGATTCCGGCGTTCCAGGAGATGGAAACGTACTACGCGCTCAAGTGCATCGAGCGGCTCATCCTCGACGACAGGACGTCGATCGACGTCAGGGAGGAGCCCTACCGGCGCTACAACGAGATGCTCGACGAGCGCAACCGGGGCATGGCGTGGAGCGATCCCCGTGCGGAGAACTACTACTGGACCAGGTTTGGCCGCTCCGCGACGCAGAATCCGCTGACGCCGCTGGAGGTGTGGAACGCGCTGCGGGAGCCGGACTTCGCGGATCTCGACGTGCGCTGACGCCGCGCGAGGCCGCGGCGCGCCGGCGCACCCGGAGTTGCCCAGCCATGGGATCGAACGTCACTACGAGTACTCGACATCGTCGCCGGCGACGTGGTCGAAGTGTCCCCGCCCTTCGACCCCTCTGGCACGACCGGGCTGACCGGCGCGCAGATGATGTTCGAGATTCTGTGTCTGCTGGCGGAGACGGTGGAGCGGCTGGGTCAGGCCTGAAGCGGTCGTTGGGCCGCGGGGTGGTGTCGACGCGCGGCCGCGCCCTGGCCGCGTCCAGCCGCGTCCAGGCGTACTTGACTTCTCTAAGTCGCTATGATAAGCGACACAGTATCCGACTACATTGGTTCGGTTTGCTCGGGGAGGAGCACTCATGACTACCTTTCACCGCCCTATGCCGTTTCTTGCGGCTTCGTTAGCGGTCATTTTGACCTGCGGCTTACCGAGCCAGGACGCGTTCGCCGAGGCGGCGGACGATGATGAAATCATCGAGGAGATCATCGTCACCGGCATCCGTGGCAGCCTGCGCCAGTCCATCGACAGGAAACGCATGGCGGATGGCGTCATGGACGCGCTCGTCGCCGAGGACATCGGCAAGTTTCCCGATCAGAACATCGCCGAGTCGCTGCAACGTGTCCCGGGCGTCGCGATCGACCGGCAGCTAGGCGAAGGTACGAACATCTCGTTGCGCGGCCTCGGTCCGGAATTCGTCCGCGTGGAGGTCAATGGCCGATCCTCGATTTCGGCCCCGAACCGCATATGGGACGGCAGCGGCCACCGGAACATGACCCGGCGCTTCAACTTCCAGTCCCTGCAGGCCGAGCTCGTACAGGCGGTGGAAGTGTACAAGACGGCTCAAGCCAACCAGCTCGAGGGCGGGGTCGGCGGAACGGTCAACATCCAGACCCGCCGACCGTTCGACAACGGCGGACGACGGATTCTCGCCGGCAACGTTTTCGCAACGGACGACAACCTCGCCGACGACAACGGCTACCGGGCCGCGGGAGTGTTCAGCGATACGTTCGGCGACGGCAACTTCGGCGTTCTGTTCAGCGTCGCCGCGGACGATCGCGTGGTGCGAACGGATTACTTCGTCGTTCCCGACTACGACCTGAAGTTTTTCAACAGCGCCGTCGACGAAACCGGCAATCCAATGCAGCCCTGCCCGGTAAGAGATGCTGGCGGCAGGGGGTGCGGGGTCACGACTGGCAACATCACTCCCGGCGTCCAGATAGGGGATGTCGAAAGGCTCAACGTCAGCTCGGCCTTGCAGTGGCGCCCGAACGACCGAACGGAGGTGGTACTTGACCTGTTGCATTCGGGCATGGAGCGCGACGTCGCTCGATACGCAATTCCTTATCGCCCCCAGGCGGCGCTCGCGGCCAGGGCCACCGACGTGCATACGACGAGTATGGACCAAGGGCAAGTCACAACCTATTACCGAACGACCGGCGCACGGCCGCGACCGCGGCCGACCGCTTACATTGTTGACACCGATCAGAACCAGATCGCCCTGAACGTGGCTTTCGCGGCCACGGACAAATGGGATCTCAACTTCGATGTATCCCATGCCACAGGGGACCTGGACTTGAACAACCAGAACGTCTACTACGATATCGTTGGAGGAATCCCCTTGATCTTCGACGCCACGCGCAGCGGAATCCCGGACGTGATTATCGAAGGCGAAGAAGCGCTCCTGGATCCCGCCATGATGTCTTTCGGGCGCTACATTGAATCCAACCAGTATTCGAGGGACGAGGAAACCCAGTTCCGTGCCGACGCCACGTACAGCTTCGACGATGACACGAGGTTCATCGCAGGGGTGAGCTACCGCGATCGGCAACGTTCCTGGCAACAGACCAGCTTTGCGATTGGCGCCCGATGGGGCGATTTCGTGGGGGAAACACTGGCGGATGGTTGGGTCGAATTCTCGAGTCTGCCCGTCGACGACGCCTTCGACGGTCTCCCCGTGAACATTCCGACCGATTGGCTGTCCGCTGATCCCCGTTCGGTGAAACAGGCCTATGTCATCGAACGTGGGGATGAAATCCCGCAGCAGCGCTACGACGATGCGACCTCCCATAGCTCGGAAGATTTCATGATCGAAGAGACACAGACGGCCGTTTATCTCATGCTGGAAATGGCTGGTGACATTGGAGATATACCCTGGTCCGGTAACGTCGGTGTGCGCTGGGTGCAGGTCGACCGGGAATCGTCGGGGCTGGTCCAGGGTATCGCACGAGTCTATTACAGCGAGCAGGCCCAGTTGATCGAGATGGATCTGCTGCCGGCCGCATTCGAGGCGCATCCCAACGATTTCGCCGAAGTGCTGCCGTCGCTGAACCTCAGGTTCGAGCTGAGCGACGATCTGGTAGGCCGGTTCGGGTGGGGCAAGGCGATGGTCCAGCCTAACTTCACGGATCTGAATCCGGGAGGCATCAAGCACGACTCCACGCGCCGGATCGTCGAGGGCAATCCCAATCTTGACCCGTACGTCGCCCAGCAACTGGACATCGGGCTTGAGTGGTATCCGACTGAAGATGCCATCGTTGCGCTGAATCTGTTCGCCAAGGAGATAGATAGCTTCGTCATCAATGATACGATCCTGAGGGAATATATCGACCCGAACACAGGGGTAGGAGTACCCGACCCGGAGTATGGCGGTACCGTGCACTTCTTCCACCAGGGTCCGATAAACGGTGACGGCGCTTTCGTCGGGGGCCTTGAGTTCGCGGTGCAGTATGCCTTCACGAATCTACCCGAGCCCTTCGACGGCCTGGGCGTCATTTTTAACCACACGTGGGTCGATACGGACGCCGAGTTCGTCAACAGGGCGTGGGGAGCCACGTTCGACGTGCCTGGCCTGTCTCCGAACACCACAAATGCGGTGATCTTCTACGAGAAGTATGGATTCAGTGGCCGGGTCGCCTGGAACCGCCGCGAGGAATTCCTGTTCCAGATCGCCAGTGCACGTGGCAATCCGGAGTTCACAAAGGATTACTGGCAACTCGATGTCGGACTTGGGTACGAGATCAACGACAGGATCTCGCTGCTGCTCGAGGCGATCAACCTGACCGACGAGATCCAGCACCGGTACGTCATCGCCTCCGCTTCGTCGCCGATCGACTCGATGGTGAACCTGGCGCATACGGGACGTCGCATTCAAGGAGGTGTCCGGTTGAGGTTCTAGGCTCTCTGGACTTTCAACCAAGGGTTCCGCTGACAGGCGGAACCCTTTCTTTGCTCGGTACGCCTTCGTCGGCATTGCCGGTGGCACCGGAGTCAGCCGGTGGTGCAGTGTCCCTCGAAACCGCGCGAGGATAGTTTCTCGCGGGTCGACGCGCGCACCCAAATCACATGGGTGAAAGCGCCCGCCCTTTTGGCTGAACCGCAATGATCCCGACTGGCGAACAGAACCGGCTACAGGCCGCGGCCGCCAAGGCGGGGTTCAGCTCGGCCACGGCCTACCGTGTCGAGGCCGACCCGCGCCTGCCGTCCGTGAAGGCGAACTAGCGGGGGCGGCGACGGCCGGACCCACTGGCGGGGAGCTTCGACGAGGAGATCGTGCCGCTGCCGGAGGCGACGCCGGGCATTTGGGCGGTGGCGCTTTACGAGGAACTCATGCGCCGGCATCCGGAACTCGATCCCGGCGTTCGGCGCACCCTGGAGCGACGCGTGCGCGAGTGGCGGGCGCTGCACGGCCCCGAACGCGAGCTCATGTTCCGTCAGACGCATCCTCCGGGTCAGCTGGGGCTGTCGGACTTCACCGACGCCAACACGCTTGCCGTATCCCTCGCGGGCGTCCCGCTCGACCACCGTCTATACCACTTCCGACTGGCGTACTCGGGCTTCTCCCACACCCATGTCGTGCTCGGCGGCGAGAGCTTCACGGCGCTGGCCGAGGGGCTCCAGTCCGCGCTCTGGACGCTCGGCGGGGCGCCGCGGGAGCACCGTAGCGACAGTCTTGGTGAGAAATCTCGGCGGCCTACCGTAACCTCACCGCGGAGCAACGCGAGGACGCGACCGAGCGATACGCGGCGCTCTGTGCGCACTACGGCATGGCGCCGACCCGCAACAACCGTGGCGAGTCGCACGAGAACGGTCGGCGGCCTACCGTAACCTCACCGCGGAGCAACGCGAGGACGCGACCGAGCGATACGCGGCGCTCTGTGCGCACTACGGCATGGCGCCGACCCGCAACAACCGTGGCGAGTCGCACGAGAACGGTGCGATCGAAGGCCCGCACGGCCATCTAAAGCGCACTCAAGGACGCCCTGCTGCTGCGGGGGTCGCGGGACTTCGACGCGCTGGCCGACTACCGCGCGTTCGTCGACGACGTGGTCAGCCGACGCAACGCCCGACTGCGCGCGCGCATCGACGCCGAGCGGGCGGTGCTCAACCCCCTGCCGCAGCGACGCACGGACGACTTCGACACCATCCGGGTGCGCGTCACGTCCGCTGGCGGCTTCACCGTTCGCCGCTTGTTCTACACCGTGCCAGCGCGTCTGGTCGGACATCAACTGACCGTGCGCCTGTACGACGCCCGGCTCGAGGTGTTCCTCGGTATCACGCCGCTGATGACGCTGGCGCGCGGCCGGCCAGGCGCAGGGCGCAACGGCTATGTGGTCGACTACCGGCACGTCATCCACGCCCTGCGCCGCAAGCCCATGGCGTTGCGCAACCTGATCTACCGGGACGCGTTGTTGCCGCGCGCGGCGTACCAGCGCAGGTTCGAGGCGTTACTGGCCGCCAACGGCGAACGCGCAGCCTGCCGCGACACCGTGGCGCTGCTGTCGTTGGCGCATGAACGCGGCTGTGAAGCCGCCCTGGCACGGCAACTCGAGGTCTGTCTCGATGCCGGCAAGCTGCCGGATGTCGAAACCCTGCGGAGCGCGTTCGCTCCCGAACCGCAGCGCTTGCCGAGCGTGCGTGTCGAACTCGGATCTCTCGCCGACTACAACGTGCTGTTGCCGGGCTCATCGCCCCCAGAGTGCCCCGAACGCACGGGCCGGGAGCCACTCGTGAGTACCGTGGATGCCGCGCAGGTCGACCTCATGCTCACCGAGCTGCGCCTGCCCACCATCAAGGCGGAGGTACAGACGCGCTGAACTGGCGTCGAGCGTCAGGCAGGTGTCAAGAAATAGCTTTACGTTCCGTCCATAGAACTGAACGTCGAGAGCTATCGGCGTCGCGCCGCCGTGGCCGCCGCCGACACCGCACGCGGCCGCGTCGCCAAACGCGCTACTGCGACCAATACCGACGTCGCACCCCGACCCGAGCGAGCATCCAAGAGCACCGAACCTCCGCGGAGCGCCAAGGCGTGAACCATCAACCGCCAACCTTCCCCAGACCACAGCGACATCCGTCGCCCCGCTCAGCGGATAGGACGAATAACCGCTCGAAACGGGATGGTTGCGAAGTACGGTTGACTGACGGGGCGGGTCCGAGAGCATGGTCCGGCTCGGCGGCGGCGACTTTGAGCAGTACTGGCTCAACGGTTACGTCGGCGGCGCGCTCTCCGACACGGCCGCGGGCCGGCTGACCTTCTGGACGCGCGATCGCGAGGGCTTCGTGGCCAACACCTTCACCGGCAAGCCCGCCAACGACACCGGCGAGTGGGGCCTCCGGGGCAAGCGCTGCTCGAGCCCACGGACAACGTCGAGGTCACAGCCATCGCCTGCTACTCGGAGATCGAGCGGAGCTGCTGCCTGGCGGAGCAGATCGACCCGACCGGCCCGTTCGGTATCGCCACGCCCGGATTCCTCGCGGCGCAGGACGCGGCGGGGTACGGCTTCAACAACTTCGACGACAGCGATCTCAAGGTGGATGGAGACGACCTGGGCGACCACCAGACCGACTCCATGGGAGCGTCCGTGCAGATCGACTGGCGCATGGCCAACGACTACCTCGTGACGTCCATCACCGGGTACCAGGACTGGGAGAACGATGTCCTGATATCGGCGGACTCGCTCCGGAACCCGATGCTCACGAGCCAGCAGATGCGTCCGCAGGCGAAACCTACCGGGAGCATCGATGTTGCCCCGGAGCATCACCATCCTCGAGGCATTGGTCGACTAGCGGCCGACAGGTGTGACTCGCGAGCCCTACGTCGCCATGATGCTCGACCAGCTGCGCCGCATGGGCTCCCGACTCAGCAACGCCGAACCGCCGCCGCCGGAAATTCCAGATCCACTGGTTCGACGACCTCGGGGATGCCAGCAACTGATTGCGCGGCAGCGCCTGATCGAGGCTCAGCACCAATGGCAGCCCGTGTCGCCCCGCTGCGTTCGCCCTCAATATCGTTCGCTCGGTCCGGCAGGGCGGCTCGTTTCGGCAGCCTTTGTGTCAGGTTTCTATATGTTAAAACTTGACACTCCGGGACAAGAGCGTAGGGTGGCTTCGACTACAGGAGGAGAGCCGATGAGCATCGCAGCTGCGGTAAATGAGGCCATCGACCAGGCCCCGACCGGGCGGATATTCGGTTACGAGCTCTTTCGGCAATACCGGGAGGCTCCCGGGGCGACTCACCGACTCGCGGCGCCGCACGCTGATCAAGTCGATAGAGCGAGCAATCACCCAGGATCTACAGTACCAGCCTGCCCATCCAGCGGAATCCAAGCACGGACGCTTCCGGAAGACGGCGCATTTAATCCGGATGCGAACCGACCCCGCACGGCTCGGGGCCGGGGGCGCGGTGGCGGTCGAAGATCTCGATGTGGTGGGTGGTGAGTCCCGGGGGATCCGCGGTGACGATCGTTCCCGCGATGCCGTGTGGAAAATCACTTCGCGAATCCGACCAGACGATGAACGAGGGAAACACGATGAATGAGAACGCACCACTACTCAACCGTTTGCGTGCCGTTATCGCCGCGACGATATTTACCGCTTCCGGTGCCGCTAGCGAAGCGGGTGAAGCGGGTGAAGCAAGTGACGCAAGCGCGAAAGAAACAAGCGTTATCGAGGAGGTCATTGTCACCGCGAGAAAACGCTCGGAGAACGCGATGGATGTCCCGATCTCGCTCACCGTCCTTGACGAGACCACCATGCGTGACAACAGCGCGAGGAGCATATACGACGTTCTCGAGCTGGCTCCGGGAGTGAATCTTTCCGACGATACTGCCGGCGGCGCCCAGCGCATCACGATCCGTGGGACATCCACCACGTCAGGGTCGCAGTCGGTGGGCTACTACGTGGACGATACCCCATTTGTCGGTTTGATATTGCCGATAAATCCAGATGTGCGCGCCTTCGATATCGAGCGCATCGAGGTGTTGAGGGGTCCACAGGGCACCATATTCGGCGATGGTTCCATGGGGGGAACCGTGCACATCGTGACACGCGATCCCGATCCATCGGCCTTCGGGATGCATGTAGACGCCTTCTACGGGAGCTTTGGTGACAGCGCTACCAAGGGTGGCCGTGGGATGATCAACATTCCTCTGGTCGAAGACCAACTGGCGTTGCGCATGGTCGGCTTCGACGAGGACCGCGGCGGCTGGCTCGACAACGAAAATGAGGATGACGCCAATGACCGTGACGCCAGCGGTTTTCGCGCCAAGTTGGCGTACACACCCAGCGACGATATCAAGATCGTTGCTTCGGCCTGGCTGAACGACAAACGCGGCTGGGATGCGGAAGACAGAGCGCCTGACGACGGCATGATACGTCCAGGCGGTGCACTCGGTGAAACGGAATATGATCGATACTCTCTAGCGGCGACTATGAGTCTGGGTCCGGGCGAAGCTTTGTATGCCTTCGGAACGACGGAATACCATCACCTTCTCACGATTCCGGCCTTTGCCGGTTTCGTCATTTTCGCAGACATCGGTATAGAAGTGGAAACCCATGAGCTGCGTTATTCCGGATCGGTGGCAGATCGCTTCACATACACCGCCGGCGTCTATGCGAGAGACGCCGAGGTTCCCTTCGGCCTGAAGTTCGTTGCGGACGGCATTCCGATTGTCGATACCGTGACCATCCAGAACAACGAAGTCCGCGCTGTTTTCGGCGAAGTCGAGTATAGCTTCTCGGATGCCTGGGCCGCTGCCCTGGGATTGCGCTACTCCAAAGAGGAACTCGACAACTTCGATACCCAGACGTTGATCGCCGCGCAAATCGATGCTGATTACTTGCTGCCGCGTTTCACCCTCAGCTACCGGCCCACAGACTCCGCCATGTTCTATGCAAGCGTGGCAAAAGGCGCCCGTAGCGCGGTGCCGAATTTCACGGACGCAATTCACCTCATCGAACTCCTCGAGCTCCCCGTTCCCTACGAGCTGGTTCTGGATGCCGATTCGATCGTGACCTATGAACTGGGTGTCAAGGCAGTCCTTGCGGAGGGCAACTGGACTATCGAAGCCGCGGTTTACTACAGTGATTGGGAGGACCTGTCGACAACCGTGCCCGTCCCTGGACTGGGAGGACTGGTACTGCAGGTTAACACCGAAGGCGCGGACATCGCGGGATTCGATCTCTCCACGACCTATGTCGCGGGCAACCTGACCCTGCATGCCGGGATGAGCTTGGTGGACAGCGAACAGAAAGCGGACGTGCCGAACACCGCGCTGATGAAGGGCGATACCCTGCCCGAGGTTGCCGAATTCATGGCCAGCGCGCACGCACACTATGACTGGCCGCTTGCCGGTTCGTTCGACGGCTTCAACGGCATGGCGCGGCTGGGCATTCGACATGTCGGCGAGCGCGAGGACCTCACCAGCGTCGCAAACCTGCCAGGCGATGCAATGACGATGGTCGATGCACGGCTCGGCATCGAAAACGACCGCCTGGGCGTCTACCTTTTCGGCACCAACCTCATGGATGAAGATGGCGCCTTGAAAGCCAGAGGAGCGGCCTCGGGCTTCGCAGCCACGCGGCCGGTTCCACGAACTATTGGCATCGAGGTGAGCGTCAGATATTAGGAAACCTCCGATCAAGTCCCTCCCCGGGCTTGATCGGAACGCAAAGCGGGGCAAACAACGACTTGATAGGCAGGTACAGGCTACAGGAAGGTGCCGACATCCTGCTTGCGGGTACCGGGTTAGCCCGACGTTCAGCGAAACTACTCGACCGTTTGCCGGGGCGTATCCCCGGGCGACATGGGCCGGTCGGTTGGCCCACCTGGTTGGCGGTTGCGGGGTTCTTCATTGGCATTCCCGGTCTTGGTGGCATTGTAGCGCCCCATAGCCGGTCCGGCCCGCGCTCGCAAGCTCGCTACGCACCGGCGCGCCTCCGGCCCAGCCACGCCGTCCTTTCATGGAAGCCGCACCGGCGGTCACTTCGTTCCCTTGGCGCGTCTTCCATGAAAGGGGGGGGCCCGACAAGGGCTAGAGCTCCTGACGGGTATTCCCGCGGCCATCTCCGCGGCCATCATTGCGGTCGTGGCCATGATCATCCTCGCTTCCAACTCGTACCGTTGGCGACTCAAGACACCTGGGTCGAGCTCACGTCCAGGGTTTTTCATAACTAATAGGGTGGTAATTGTCATGACTACAGAGATTGACACTTCAAGGCTCAAGATGTTGAAACAGCGTGAAGAGACACGCTACCTGGCTGAACGCCCGAAATCAGTGGCATTGTATGAGAGGGCAAAGGGGTCTCTATTTGGCGGTGTGCCCCACAGCTGGATGAACGACTTTATGGGGCGTCTTCCCCTTTTTATAGAGGAAGGTAGGGGAGCCTACTTGACTGATGTTGATGGTCATCGCTACCTGGACCTGCTTCAAGCGGACCACGGCGCTATATTTGGACACTCGCCGAAAGCTGTGGCTGATGCAGTAGCCGACAGAGCGCAGCGAGGCTTTATGTTTTCGCTTCCCACGGAAGACTCCATCTGGGTCGGGGAGGAATTAGCACGCCGCTTTGGTCTGCCGTACTGGCAGGTCCACATGACGGCTAGCGATTCGAATAGAACTGCGATCAAGATAGCCCGCGAGATCACCCAACGGAACCTGGTCCTCTGCTTTAATGGTTCCTACCACGGTACTGTAGACGAAACGTTGGTCACCGTCGTGGACGGCAGGATGATCACTGATCCTTATGGTGGCTCCTCGTATGGTATAGGGGCGCTACCTAACCCTGAGTTAAGGACGCGTGTAGTTGAGTTCAATGACCTCGATGCGTTAGAGAAGGCCTTGTCCCCTCGGGATATTGCCTGTGTAATAACCGAGCCAGCGATAGCACAAATGGCTGTTTTCTCCCCTGATGCAGGCTTTCATGAGGCATTACGAGAGATGACGCGCCGTTTTGGTACCCTGCTCATCATTGATGAGACCCATAACATCGTTGCTGGCCCGGGAGGGTTTACTCGTCTCTGGAACCTTGAGCCAGATATCTTTGTCATGGGAAAGGGGATTGCCGGTGGCTTCCCCGCCTCTGTCATGGGTCTCAGTCAGGAGGTTGCCGATAGGGCCTTACCCGTGTTCGAAAAGTCCTTCGTACAGGGCATTGGAACCACGTTGTCCGGTAATGCGCTGGCGGTTTCCGCACTGAGAGCGACTCTGGAGCACGTCATGACCGAGTCAGCATACGACCGGATGATGTCAGGCGCGGAGCGGATGGCTGATGGCATGGACAAAGTAATAAAGACTGCTGACCTACCTTGGCGCGTTGGCTGTCTTGGTTGTAGGGTGCTGCTCCGCTTCTCCGAAACCATACACAGGAATTGGGCTGAACTGCGGGCCCAATGGGGCGGGCTGCTGGCGCTATACGACATGGGTATGTATTTTCATACGTTTTATGCCAATCGGGCTATCCTTATTCCACCTGGCTTCTTTGCATTGATCTCGCCGGAAGTCACGGCTGAGGATGTCGACTTCCACAGCAAGGTGTTTGGTGAGTGCGTGAATGAGCTGGTTGGATAGAACGCGTCCTTACTGCACCTGGGCTTAAGCGGCGAAACCTCTTTGGTGCGAGAATCTCGGGAACCCGATTTTGGCAGGGCATACGAACCAGCGAATAGGAGCAGCGAATCGGAATGACGAACAGGATCACGAGGCGCAGTTTGCTGGGTGCGCTGGCGACGGCGAGCGTACCGGCGTTGGCGATGGATGTCGAAGACTACCTGCGCCTGGGACTCGACAAGTCCTTCCTGGACCGGGGCCTGGACGCCGAGGTGAACGGCCGCCACAACAATGAGGCGCTCGAAGCGCTGGACGTGCCAGGGGACCGGCAGTACCACCCGTGTCCCGAGGCGGATCCCGGGCCGGACGTTCCGCGCGGTACCGTGCGCGAATTCCTCCATTGGGACAGGACCCGGATCTACGAGGGGACCGTCCGCGACGTCTGGGTCTACGTGCCGGAGCAGCTCGAGTACACGACGGCACCTTCCCTCATGGTATTCCTGGATGGTGACTTATACCTCGCCGCGAACGGTCCGGTGCGGGCCACGGCGGTGCTCGACTCCCTCATCCATGCGGGGGAACTGCCGCCGACGGTCGCGGTGTTCGTCATGCCGGGCCGGCGCGCGGGGATGACCGAGGACGAAGCCACGATCAATCGCAGCATGGAGTACGACAGCGTGACGCCTACGCACGTCCGGTTCCTCGTCGACGAACTCCTGCCGTTCGCGGAGTCGGAGGTCGGCGTGCGGTTCACGGAGGATCCGGCGAGGCGCCTGATCTGTGGTATCTCGAGCGGCGGCATTTGCGCGTTCAACGCGGCCTGGCATGATCCGTCCGCGTTCGGCCGGGTGCTCTCCCATGTGGGGTCTTTCGTGAACATCCGGGGCGGGCACAACTATCCGTATCTCATCCGGTCGACGCCCAGGAACCCCTCAGGGTGTTCCTGCAGAGCGGGGAGCGCGACCTCAACATCATCTTCGGCAACTGGCCGCTCGCGAACCAGCTGATGGCCTCGGGGCTCGAGTACGCGGGGTACGAGTACCGTTACGTCTTCGGCGAGGGCGGCCACAGCCTGTACCATGGCGGCGCGATCTTTGCCGACTCGTTACGGTGGCTGATGGGTTGAGTCGCCGCCAGCCCAAATAGTCGGCTGCCCTACCTGGCGGCAGTGGCGAGCGGCTTCCCGATGTCGTTGCCGCCAATGGACGGCACCGTATCCAGCAGGGCGCTTGCGGCGATGTTGGTGATCTGTGGCAGCCGGCGGTCGTGGGCGTCCATGCCCTACGAGCCGCTCCAGACTATTCTTGGCCTCTAACACTTAGGAGTTTTGCTCATTTTTCAAGAATTTTTGGCAAGGAAATCTCGCGAGAACCTGGATACCTTGACTGGCGAAATTGGGGACAGGCTCTCCAGGGTTACGCTGGGGTTCATTTCTCCCAAGACAGAAAAGAAAATGTATTGGTGGGGCGTTCCCAGCCTTGGCCTCATGGGCGTGAGCGATTTTCTCACTCTTTTCTTGCTCTACTATTACAATCAGATCCTTGGATTGTCAGCTGTGTTAGCGGGACTCGCTTTATTCATCTGCGTAGTCTTTGATGCGATTTCAGATCCGGTAATTGCCTACTGGTCCGACAGGCATAAAGGGGAATTCGGTAGACGAATACCCTTCATGTTTATCGGGGTCGTTCCGATGACCCTTTCTTGCCTCGCTCTTTTTGTTTTACACCTCGGAGAGGCACAGTGGATATTGTTTGCGCAACTAACTATTTTGATGTCAGTATTCCAAGTCGCCAATACAACCTTCGCCGTACCGAGACTTGCCTTGGGCGTGGAACTTTACAAAGGCTACTCAAAAAGAAATCAGCTACTTGGTACTGATCGAATCTTCGAGATTTCTGGAACCGCTCTCTGCTTAGGTCCGATCTTGTTTCTTATGCCCGATTGGGATCAAGCACACCTTTATCCTTGGGCAGCCCTTTGGGTCTGCTGCCTCTTAGGTTGGTCTCTTTACTTGGGGACGGTAAAACTGAGCGCAGTTGAAAAAAATCTGCTTGAGCTGGATCGAACTGGAAAAGCCTCGGATTTTTCTCTTCCAATGTTGATAAGAGAAGTCAAATCGTTAATTTCCAATCGCAACTGGATGACTTTGCTCATCGCGTTTCTTTTCTTTAGCGTTAACGGTGGCATTCAGACCAGCGATCAAGTCTATTTGAATAATCACTTGTTTCAATTCGACCCCCGCGATCTCTTTTGGGCGATCCCCCTGCAACTTGGCGGAGGCGTTATCGCTGCTCTCCTGACTTGGCGTATCGCAAGAGGAAGAAATAAGCGAAACCTCGTTTTAATATCCAGCGGACTGAGTTTTGTTGTTTCCCAGCTACTAATCGGATTAATGGCTATAGATTACTATTTTGGCTACAACCTAATGCCTGATGCGGGAGGTGGGGTTCTGAGTCCTTTGTGGTGGATCTGGGCGTTTCACGGTTGTCTTGGTGGTGCAATTTGGACTTTCTTTATGATACTGGTGGTGTCCATGTTTGCTGACGTCGTCGAGGAGCATCAGGCGTCGACTGGGCCGAGATCAGACGGCCTTGTCCTTGTTGGTCGTAATTTTGTTACAAAATTGATTGCAAGCGTTGGCGTTCTGCTCGCCGGGGTTATGATCAAATGGGCAGGATTCGACGATGCAACCACTGTTCAATCGAAAGAAATAGCGGTCTATAAATTCGTAGTTATCAAGATCACCGTTACTGCCGTGTTGATTCCTATGGCCGTGCTTTTTTTGGCAAGGTACTCTCTCACTGAAGATCAGCATCGAGCTAATCTAAGGAAGCTGGGTTACGAGCGAGAGGTTTGAGCAAAGATTTCTCAGCTACAACCCAATTTTATTAAAGGATGGTTGCGAAGTACGGTTGACTGACGGGGCGCTCGGGGGAAGTCTTCAGAGGCGTCCGTTGAGCCCATTGAGGATGTGGCGGTGGACGCTGGAGACGGAAAGGCCGCGCGAAACGGCGGTTACTTGGGTAGCGTTTGCAGCATAGCGTTCAGGCGATCGTTTTCTACGGGAGCCTGCCCTGGTATCGCGCGGCGGGGAGCTCTGTGTTGAGCGGAGGTGCTCTCGGATTGGCAGTTGTGGCTGCCTCGCGTACACGAATGTGCTCGAGGAAGGAGGCCGCTGAGGTTCTCCAGGCGGCGGTGAGAGGTTTCTCTCACCGATGAGCCCACACCGAAGGAAGCGTGTCGTCGCAGGGGCCGCCCTCGTGGCGGCCCGTCGTCGAAATCACCTACATCCCCGGGCGACCAGAAGGGTCGCCCCTACTTCGGGAATTCGTTCAGCAGCAGGGTCGCCATGGTTTGCGCGTGCCTGCGGGCGGTTTCGCGACTGTAGAGCTCAGGCAGGACGACGCCAGACAAACCGGGCGAAGAGCGCCATGACGAGGGAGCCGACGATGAGGATGACCACGACGTAACGGGCGATGTCGCCCGGCGGGTTGAACAGCCGGGAGAGCCAGAAAGCGTAGGCGAGCGCGTAGACGCCGAGATAGACCGCCGCGAAAAGCAGTGGCCGCGTGCGATACACCCGCGACAATACGAGCGCCTGGACAGCGACCATCACCGCGACCACGGGCGCGGGGACCAGGACGAACAGGTTGGCCCTGACTTCGACGTGATCCTGCAGCAGCGTAAGCCAGACGATGCTCAACACTTCGGTCGGCAGGACACCCAACAGGGCGACGACGCCAACTGCCGTGAGCCTCGCTGCAGTGGAACGGAGGTAGTCGCCACGCCCGTCCCTAGGTCGCGGCATAGACCCCGATCAGCGTCAGGAGCGCGAGATAGACCGCCCCGGAACCGACGCCCAGGAAGAGCACTACAGCGCCGACGGCGTGTTCATTCAGCGAGCCGGAGCCGCCCTGACGGCAGCCAGCACCTCCGCCAACGGCGGGCGCGTGCGATAACCGGATACCGCGAACTTCGCGTTGATGCGTCCGTCCGGCGCCAGCCAGAGGATGCCCGGAAGCGGAATGCCCCGGCCCATGTTCTCGTCCGGAATGCCGAACGCGTTCACATGTCGCGCGTCCACGTCGCTCAGCAGCGGAAAGCCGAGTTCCTGGCTGTCGTGAAACCCCTTGAGTATATTGAGGCTGTCATAAGTCATGGCGGCGATCTTCACGCCGACCCCTTCGAACCTGGTGCGCCACTTTTCCAGTTGAACCAACTGGGCCTTGCAGAAGGGTCACCAGTCCGCGGAGCGGCTCAACACCAGCAGCACGCCGCGGTCCCCGGCAAGAGATTCGAGGTTGCGGGTCACGCCGTCCTGGTCTTCGGCCTGGATGACTGGTGCGGTGCTGCCGACAGGCGGTCCCCAGGATTGTGCGTAGCCGTCCGCAAACGCCACGCCCGTCAGCGCGACCAGCGCGACCAGCGCGCCAGCCAACCGGAGTCTCTTCGCGGTCATCTGTCGTGTCCTTTTCCGTTGTCGATTTCGCTGGTGTCCGAGAGCATAGGAGATTGGGGCTCGAAATCGAACTCCGACTCGTTGTTCCGGACTGGACGCCACGAGGGCGGCCCCTTTTGTGGAAGTCGCGCCAAGGGAACGCAGTGACCGCCGGTGCAGCTTCCATGAAAGGACGGCGTGGCTGGGCCGGAGGCGCGCCGGTGCGTAGCGAGCTCGCGAGCGAGTACCGGACCGGCTATGGGGCGCTACATGTCGGCTCGAGCGGCGTCTTCCCGGGCCTGGGCGCGCTGGAAGCTGGGGCGCTGCTGCACGCGCTCGATGAGGTCCACGACGTTGGGGTATTTCTGCACCTCGAAGCCGGCGGATGCGGCCGTCGTCGTGAGCCAGCGCAGGTACACGTCCACGATCGACCAGTCGGAGCCGTACCACCAGTCGTTGCCGTCGAGGCGTGCCTCGACCCGGGCGCAGACGCCGTGCAGGTACTCGTGCCCCTTGGCCTGCACGCCGCTGGGGTCGCCGTCCGTGAACCGGACGGGCATGCGGATCTGCCGCACCATCGGATGCACGGTGGCGGAGCACCAAACCAGATCCGACACCTGCCGCGCACGCTCCATGGGAGTCTCCACATCCGGCAGCAGCTTCGCTTCCGGGGCGATGCCGTGGAGGAACATCAGGATCGAGGGGTTCTCCGTGAGCACCCGGTCGTCCACCGCCAGGGCGGGCACCTTGCCGTCCGGGTGGATGGCCAGGTACTCCGGGCTCTTCTGTTCGCCCTGCCCGATGTTGACCAGTTGGTCGTCGTATTCGAGCCCCGCTTCCTCGAGCGCACTCATCGTCACGCCTGCACAGGTGATGGGGCAGTAGTAGAGCTTGAGCTTCATGTCGATTCCTTTTCTGCGACAGGCAAACGCCTGCGGCGGATTTCAACGGTTGCGGTGGAACATCTCCAGCAGGAAGCGGAGCGTCGCGCCGATCCCCGACATTACAACACGGCCACGAGGCCTTCGAGCGAGCCACCGTTCGGCGCCTTGCGCTGTCACGCCAAGCCGAGAAAGACCGCGGTTGCCCGGTTTAGCCGGACGACATCAGCGGCCGGCAAGTTGCCGATGCGCTCGCCGAGCCGCTTCTTGGGAACGGTCGTGATCTTGTCCACCATGAGCCGTGAGGTCAGTCGCAATCCATTGTCGGCATCTGGCTCAGTGACGAGACGGATGAGAGGCGCCTCCGTGGCGTCCGTCGTGAACGCGCAAACGGTCACGGACTCCGTCGCATCGAATCGATCATCCTGAACCACGACGGCGGGCCGCGGCTTGCCCGCGTAACCGCTCCCGGACAAGGTCCAGACTTCGCCGCGCCTCATTCCGGTGCATCGTCCGACACGGTGTCGATGAAGGCCTGATCGAGGTCGGCATCAGGACTTTGGGCAACTGCCAGCGACTGGCGATGCGCCTCAGCGCGAAAGCTCGCGGACCGCGTGTCGGGCACCCAGATTTGAATCGGCCGCAATCCCGCCGCGCGCATTCGTGCACGATAATTCCGTACCCGGTCGCCGGGTCTCGAGGATGTGGCTTCGGTCGTCATCGTTGTTCTACCTTTGGGAGAAACGCCGTTACATGTAACGTAACGCGGCTAGTCAACTGACGTCAACCAGCACCAGCCTGCGCTCGTACAGGTCCACCCCGTACCGATCGTACGGCCTTCCGTGGTCCCGTGGGGGCGGGCTTGTCCCCCCCCCCGCGGGGCTTGGAGGGTAATCGAGACGGGACGGGACAAGCCCGTCCCCTTACATGGAACATCACGTAAGCCATTGATTTAACTGGGCTACGAAAAGCGCCTCTACGAGCCGCTGGCGCGCGTCGCCCCACCCATGTTCCTTGCATGTCTGCGCGGTGGACCCACCGTGGAAAGCTACAATCGCGGGGCGGGGCAGAGCCGTCCCTCAGTGGCGGACACGCGCGCGCCGCGCTATCGCTCGTGGCGCCAGGTTTGAGATGATCCGGGCTCTTTCGGCCGGAGCGGCTCCGTCCCGGTGACACCCCCAAGCGCATCCCAGCGCCGCCGCAAGCTCTCCCGTGGAGCGAAGCTCGCGTTCGCATCCGGCTCTCTCGAAGAGGCGATGGTCGGCGCCGCCGGCATCGCGACGATGCTCTACTACAACCAGGTGCTGGGCGTCTCGGCGGCGCTCTGCGGCACGGCGTTCCTGATCGCGAGCATGGTCGATGCCGTGTCCGACCCCACGGTCGGCGCCATCTCCGACAGCGTGCGCACGCGCTGGGGCCGGCGCCATCCGTTCATGCTCCTCGCGGCGCTGCCGCTCGGCGTCAGCTTCTACTGCCTCTATCAGCCGCCCGCCCTCTCCGAGGTCGGCCTCTTCCTCTGGTTCACCGCGTTCTTCGTGCTCCTGCGCCTCGCCAAGACCTTCTATACCGTTCCGCATGCCGCCCTCGGCGCGGAGCTGACCGACGACTACGACGAGCGCACGTCCATCTTCGCCTGGAACTGGGTGGTCATGAACATCGGCAGCATCGCGCTGACCGCGTTCGTGCTGATGGTCATCTTCCCGACCACCGACGAGTACGCCAACGGACTGCTGAATCCCGGGCGTTACGAACTGCTCGCCCTCTTCGGCAGCGTGTTCATCGCCGCAATGGTCCTGACCTGCACCCTGACGACGGCCAACCAGATCCCGCACCTGCACCAGAAACTCGCCGCTCTGCCGGAGCAGGCGCGCGAGCGCTACCGGCGCTTCTTCCAGGACCTGGCGGAAAACCTGAAGGGACTGTTCCGCAACCGCTCCTACGTCTCCATGTTCGCCTGCTGGGTGGTGCTGTCCATCACCGGCGGTATCAAGGGGGTGGTCGCCACCTACGCCTTCATCTATGCCTTCGAATTCACGTCCGAGGAGATCACGCTGCAGCAGGTGGTACGCGTTCCGGGTGCGTTTCTCGGCATCCTGTTGTGCGCCTGGCTGACGCGGCTGATCGACAAGAAATACAGCGTGATCGCCCTCTGCTACAGCGCCGCGTTCCTGGTCGGCCTGCCGTTCTGCCTGCGCCTGGTCGGCTGGCTGCCGGAGAACGGCTCCGTCGCGCTGCTGGTCGCCTTCTTCGGCATCTGGGTGATCGGCTACATCCCGTTCCAGTCGGTCTCCATCGTCATCGACTCCTGTCTCTCGGACATCGCCGACGAGCACGAACTGGCCACGGGGAACCGCGCGGAGGGCATGATCTTCGCGCTGCGCACGTTCGGCTCCAAGATGACGCAGGGGTTCGGCGGGCTGTTCGCGGGATTCGGCCTCACGATCATCGGGTTCCCCGACCAGGCCGACGTGGCGACCCTGGAGCCGGGGGTCATCGACGGCCTGCTGTTCATGATCGGGCCGCTCTACTGGATCATCGTGTTCGGCGGCCTCGGGCTCGCGTTCCTGTACAACATCGACCGGGAACGGCATGCGCAGATACTGCAGGGGCTGGAGGCGCGGCGGGGCGAAGCGTTGCCCGCAACCCGCTGAAGCGTCGCCATCGCCATCGAAGGACGGGAGGACGCAGGAAATGACGACACGGATCATGGCTGGCCTGGCGTTGGCCGCCCTGGCGCTCGGCACGCCGCTACAGGCGGAAGAGGTGCGACCGGGCGTGTTGCGCACACCGGAGGCGCGCTTCGCGAACCTCGAGGACTTCCCGTATGCGCCCAACTACCTCCAGGTGGGCGACATCCGGCTGCATTACGTGGACGAGGGCCCGCGCGACGGGGAGACCGTGCTCCTGATCCACGGCGAGCCGACCTGGAGCTATCTCTTCCGCAAGATGATCCCGCTCTTCACCGCAGCCGGCTATCGCGTCGTGGCGCCCGACCTGGTGGGGTTCGGGCGCTCCGACAAGTTCGCCGACGAGGACGCCTACAGCTATCCCATGCAGGTCGAGTACATGCAGGAACTGGTGACCGCCCTCGGTCTCCGGGACGTCACCTTCTTCGGCCAGGACTGGGGCGGGCTGATCGGCCTTCGGGTGGTGACCGCGGCTCCGGACCGGTTCGCCCGCGTCGTGGTGTCCAACACCGCCATGCCGGCCGCCAGCGGCATCCAGGGTTGGGTGGGCTATCCCCTCTTCAAGCTGGCGGTCTGGTGGGAAGGGGCGCTGACGATGGAGGACCTGCAGGCGAACCTCACGTTTCCGCGCTGGGTGGCCTACAGCTACCACGTCGAGGACCTGCCCATCGGGCAACTCATGTCCTTCATGGATGGCAGCGAAGGAGTCCGCGCCGCCTACGAGGCGCCGTTCCCGGACCGGAGCTACAAGGCCGCCGCGCAGATCATGCCGTATCTCGTGCCGTCGCAACTGCGCGAGAACGAGGCCGCGTGGGCGGTGTTCGAGAACTGGAACAAGCCCTTCCTCGTGGCGTTCACCGACTCCGACCCGATCACGCGGGGTGCGGAACAGGCGTTCCTGTCGCGGGTGCCGGGCGCCACGAACGTCACGATCCGGGACGCGGGGCACTTCGTGCAGGAGGACGCGGGGCCGGCGCTCGCGGGGCTGATGATCGACTTCATGCAGGGGCGGGCGTTGCCGACGGAGATCAAGGCGGATGGGTCGATTCCGGGAGGGTGACGGAACGCGAGTCACCGCAACGGTCGGACAACCTGCGACGCTTCCTCGGTCGCCTGCCGCCGTGCTTCGAGACTCGCCAGCCGCCGGCCAATGATCCGCATCCGGCGCTGATTGAGGGGAAAGCGCCACATCAGCAACACCGCAATGGTCGAGAACGCCATCGGGAAACCCGCAACCGTGATGCGCAACGCCCAGATGGCCTCCTCCGAGTGGCTTTCCGCGCCCGGCTGAAAGCCGAACAGCCCCACAATGATCATCCCGAGGCTGCCGAACACGGTGAGCTGCAGCTTCTGCACCAGCCCCGCGACCGAGACGTACAGGCCGCCGCCCTCGACGCCGGCGCGCAGCCGCCCGTAGTCCGTGACGTCCGCGTACACCGCCCGCATGATGGCGACGAGCAAGGTGCCAAGTCCTCCAGAGAACAAGGCTGACGTCGTCAGGAAGATGGGCAGGAGTCCGGGTGTTTCCGGAGTCAGTAACAGCATCACGATCCCGCTCGCTGCCTCGGCGAGGCTCGCGTACACGTACACCGCGATGCGCGAGAACCGTTTGGTGAGCCACAGACCCGCGGCCGGCGCCAGCAGGCCCGGGATCATGAGCGACAGTCCCAGCGCGGAAACGTAATCGCCGAGGCCGAGATACGAGTCGAACCAGAATACGAGTCGAACCAGAAGAAGAACAGCCCCGCCCCGGCGCTCGTTCCCAGACCCGCCACCACGTTGACGAGGATCAGGAAGCGAAACGGAGGGTTGTCGCGCCACAAGGCCAGGACATCGCCCCACCGCCCGTTGGCGGACGCGCGTAGCCGGGCGACGGGGGCGGTCTCCGGTACGTGGCGAAAGAGGACGTACATGGCAGGCGGAGCGAGCACCACGAAGATGAGCAGTGACACCGAGATGACCTCGAGGGTCAGCGCGGTGGTTTCGAACACCGGGAGGAGCGGCAGCAGGAGTACGGCCCCGCTCGCCACCCACCCGATGAGTGGGATCACGAAGTACAGCCGGTCGCGGGAGCGGACATCGCGGGTGGCCGCGGTCGCCCACGCCTGATACGGAACCTGGAACAGGGACGCGCAGAAGTTGAACGCCGAGAACAGCAGCGCGAAAGACACGATGGTCAAGTCTTCTCGGGGGTAGTACAGCAACAGGCCGGCGAACGCGGTCAAGGGGACACCGACGGCAATCCATGCCCGACGTTGACCCCACCGCGGCCGATAGTGGTCCGATGCCGCCCCGATTAACGGATCCCAGATCGCATCGGCGATGGTGGTGAGCGCAAGGACGACACCAAGCACCACGAGATCGAAGCCGTAGCGCGTGGCAATCACCGAAACCGAGAACGCACCGAGCTGCACGATCGGCACGTGGGCGAAGGCCGACACCGCGCCGAGCAGCGAGAAGCTCACCGCCTGACCGGTAGAGAGCGCGCCCGCCCCGTCGCGCACGCCCGGCTCCTCGACCACGGCCTCAGGCACCCACCCGGCCCACGGTCACGCTCGTCGCACGACCCGGTGGGACGCGCTGCCCGCGTGACCGCGCGTCAAAACCGGGACGTCAACTCGATGCCGATGGTGCGGGGCCGGGCGACCCCGAAGTAGAAGTTGTTGAACTCATACCTGCCGAGCCGGTCGCCGAGGTTGCGCACATAGACCGCCGCCTCCAGCTTCTCGAACTGCACCCCCGCGCGCGCGTTCCAGATGACCGTGGAGCCCTGCTTGTCGCTCTGGTCCGCGTTCACCTGATCGCCTCCGTAGACGGCGTCCAGCCGGGCGAAACAACCCCAACCATTGGCGAGCGACGTGAAATAGTCCAGGCCGACCGCCGCGTTGCTCTCCGCCACGTCCGGGATGCGTTCTCCATCGAACGCCTGCGCCGCCTCCACGGTCTCATCGAACTCCGCCTCGAGGATCGAGCCGGCCGCAGACAGCGTCAGCGTGTCGGTCAGCCGGAATTGCAGTTGCGCCTCCACGCCGGCAGTGTGCGCTTCTCCCCCGTTGGTCACGATGCCCCTGCCGATCAGGAACTGGAAGATCTGGATGTCGGACCAGTCATTGTAGAAGGCGGTCACGTTGCCGCTGAGGCGTCGCCGCGGGGACACGAACTTCAACCCCAGTTCGTACGACCAGAGCGCGTCCGGTTCGAACGTGCGCGGATCTGTCGGGACCGGAGACAGGTTCACGCCGCCGACACGGAAGCCCTGGGCCGCCGACGCATAGACGTTGAGGCGCTCGTTGGGCTGAAAACTCAGCAGGAACCGGCCGATGGTCTTCTCGAAGTCCCCGTCGTTCTCCGCGCTCAGGGCGAAGAAGCCGAAGTCCGTCACCGACAACTCTGCGCTGTCCTCGGTGAAGCGGCGCACGCCCACGGTCCCCGTCAGCCGGTCGGTGAAGCGGTAGCTCGCCTCGCCGTAGGTCGAACGCTGGCGGCGCTCCTGCGCCGACGTGGCGGTGAGGCCGAAGTCCGGCAGGGCCAGGACGCCTTCCGACTCCGTGTCCTGGTAGAACGCCCCGAGTATCCAGCCGAACCGGCCCTCGTGCCCGGAGACGAGCCGCACTTCCTGGGCAACGCTCTCGACGTTCGATGTGACGGTGGTGGTGGAGTTGATCGGCAGTCCGACGGGTTGCGGAAAGGAGACGCCGTCGTCCGACTCCACCCGGCTCAGAGTCGCCACGAGTTCGGCCCAGCCAAGATCCCAGGTGAGCGTGACCGCGGTCTGCTCGAAGCTGTCGCTGCCCGACGCCAGGACGCCGTTCTCCACGTCGTCGACCAGAGGCTTGCTCGATGCGGCGTTGAGCACGCGCAGGCCTCGAAGTCGCCGTCCTCGCTCCAGAACTGGAGGTCCACCGTGGCCTTTTCCGAGAGCGCCAGTCGCATCACCGCCCGTCCCCCCGTCCGCTCCCCCGCGTTGGCCTCGTCATGCGGCCCGCCGATGGCATTGGGCATATCGATGAACCCACCCTGGTCTTCGTAGCTGCCCGTGAGCCGGAAGGCGAGCCGCTCCTCGACCAGCGGGACATTCACCATGCCGTCCACCGCGCTGCTCGGATCCCCTTCCCGGGTCGTCATCGCCTCGAGCCGGAACTGGGCGTCGAAGCCCGTCGCGTCCGGCTTGTTCGAGATGTAGCGGATGGCTCCGCCCATCGCGCCGGCGCCGTACAGGGTGCCCTGCGGGCCGCGCAGGATCTCCACGCGTTGAACGTCGAAGAGGCGGATCGTCGGCTCGTTGGCACCTCCGCCCACAGTCAGCGGGACATCGTCCAGGTAGACGCCCACGGTGGCCGACGTCAGCGGCTGTCCCTGCACGCCGCGAATCGTGAAGTCATTGCCGTCGCCGTACAGTTCGGGGGTGTCGGCGACGATGCTGGGGTGTGGCCCAGAAGGTCGTTGATCGAGCGGGCGCCCAGGTCGTTGATGAGGCTCTCGCCGAACGCCGAGAGGCTCGACGCGGACTCGAGGAGACTCTCGTCGCGCCGGTTCGCAGTGACGACGATCTCTTCCCACAGCCGTTGGGAGGCCTGCGAACCTGCCGCGCCCCCGGCCCGGGATGCCTCCGGGGGAGACGATTCCTCGGCAACGGCCTCATCGGAAGGCGCGTCCGACCCGGAAGGCCCGTGCCTCGGGTTGTCGCGTCCCTCGCTCCCTTCGGCCTCCGGATCGACCGGACGTGTGGCCACCGCGCGCTGTCCCGGCAGCACCACGGAAGTGAGGTTCGTTCCTCGCAGGATGATCGCGAGCGCCTCACCCTCGGTGAACTCTCCGTACAGCGGCGCGGACACGACGCCGTCCGCCCCCTCGGTGAAGTACATCACCTCGAGCCCGGTTTCGTCCGACAGCGCCGTGAGTGCCGTGAGCAGCGGCTGAGACGCGATATCGAGCCGGTAACGCACGACTTCCGCCGCGTCGGCATGGGTAGTGGTCTGGCCCGCCGCCAACGCCACCAACAGACCCGGCCGTCCCAGCATTCCACGAGCCGTCATCAGAAGCCCCCTCCGCCGTCGGCAAACCGCCTGTCTCTTAAGGCGGCGATGCGGGGCGATTCGGACCCCACCGAGGTTCCGGCCGGGGCGGGGAAACGCGTCCCGAAACCCTATGCGCCCTCGCCCTGCGCTGGCGGGACGGCGTCGTGTCGGGCTTCCGGGGACGCCGAGCGGATCAGCCACCCCCGCTCGGTCTCCTCGAATTGCATCTCGCCGACAGCCTCCAGGAACACGACCATCGCCTCCGGCTGGTTGGCCGCGAACACCCCGCTGATGCGCTGCCCCGACAGCGCCTCGTCGGCCAGTTGCAGTTTCCGATGGTTGTAGCGGTTGATCTCCCGGATCGCGTTGCCGAGGGAAGTGCCGTCGAAGACGAGGCGGCGATCCCGCCACGCGGTGGTCGCGAGCACGTCCACGGCACTCGGCGCGGCCACCGGCCCGGTCGCGCCGACCGTCACCTGGTTGCCCTGCCACACTTCCACCACCCTACCGCCCTGGGGCGCCCGGGCCTCCTCCGCGGAGAGTCCGACGTGGCTTACCGAGACACGCCCTTCCACCACGGTGACGACCGTCTGTGCTTCCTGCCGGTAGACGTTGAAGCGCGTGCCCAATGCGACGACCTCGGCAGGCCCGGCGAGCACGCGCAGGGGGCGAGCACGCCCGGACGCCACCTCGAAGACAGCCTCGCCGGCAAGCAGTCGGATGAGCCTCTCGGTGGCCGTATAGGCGACCTCGATACGCGTGGCCGTGTTGAGCTCCACCACCGAACCGTCGGAGAGCAGGATCGAACGTTGCTCGCCGAGGGCGGTCACGAAGGCGGAGGGGGCATTCGCGGAGGGGGCATTCGCGGAGGGGGTGAGAAGGTAGACCGACGCGACGACCACGGCGACGGCGGCGGCAGCCCCGACATACCAGCGCGCGCGCCGCTTTCGTACCCCAGGGGCGGGCGCCGACCGAGCCGTACCGGCGGAGTCGAGGCCCACGACGTTCCCACGCGCCTCGGCCACCAGCTTGTGCACATCCGGGACACAGTCCGCGGGCAGAGCCGCCAACGTGCCCCGGACCCCGCCCACCCTGAGGAACTCCTCCACATGAACCGGCGAGCGCCGCAGCCAGTCCACGAACCTGGCGCGCTCCGCCTCGCCGACGCCAGACGTTCCCTCCAGGCGGACATACCAGTCCGCGGCCTGTTCGCGCACCGGGCGCTCGCGGTTGTCCATCGAGTCAGTGATCGCCGCGGTCCTCGCCGTCTTCGAGTCGTGCTCTGAGCGCCGCGTAGCCCTTCACGACATAGCGCTTCACCATACGCTCCGTGACATCGAGCTCGTCGGCAATCTCGCGGTAGGTCATACCGTAGTGCCACCGCAGGACGAGTGCCGCCGCCTGTGCTCGAGGCAGCGCCTCCAGCGCCCGCTTCACGTCGAGCGCTTCGCGGCGGTCGGCCGGCCCCTCGCCATCGCTCGGCAGATCCTCCCCGACATCGATGCAGCGATGCAGCCGCGCCCGTTTCTCACGCCCCCGCCATTCGGCCAGCACGTGCGTGGCGATCCGGTAGAGGTACTGGCGCGGAGCGCGGATCAGGTCCGGCCGCGGCACCCGCAGCAGCCGCAGGAACACTTCCTGCGCGAGATCGTTGACATCGTCCGGCGACACGCCGCGCCCGAGGAACCGCAACAACTGGCTCCGGTAGTCCTGGTACCACTGCTCCACGAGCGCGTGGGTTCGGCTTGGCCCGGCGTCCATCGATGGTTCGGCGATCCGTTCCGCGATTACACACCTTAGTTAGGCGGACGATCGTAGCAAAGCGGACCCCCGGGTCGAAGCGTCCGTGCTACAACAGGACCGAAACCGGTGTCGGAGGGAGCGGGCGATGCGCCGACGCGAGAACGCGTATCCTCAGACTGACGCAGGACCACTCCAGCTGATCCAACGTCGGATCTGGAGCCATCTGCCGAACGCCGAGGCCTTGAGGAAGAACCCATGCTGCAACCCATCGACCTGAACACCTGCGAGCGCGCGGGCCGCGGCGCCCGGCGACCCGAAGATGTCGCCGTGAGCGCCGACGGCGAAGTCTGGCTCTCCGACCAGGGCGGCGCGTGCGCGCGCATCGACGAATCCGGGGACCTGGTTCGTTGCGGCGACGCCGGCGGGGCGCCGAACGGCATCAACTTCGACCTCGAAGGCCGCATCGTCATCGCCAACTTCGGCGGGCCCGACGACGGCTACGGGCCACTGCAGCGCCTCGATCCCGCGACCGGAGAGGTCGAAACCCTGTGCTCCGAGATCGACGGCCGACGGCTCTTCGGCGCCAACTATCCCCTCGTCGACTCCCAGGGCAGGATCTGGTGCAGCCACTCGACCTGGGGGCCCGCCGACCTGGCCTTCGCCGGCAAGGCGGACGGCATGGTGTTCCGGCTCGACGCGGCCGGGACGGCCCACGTGGTGACCGAGGGCATCCGTTTCGCCAACGGCATTGCCATGGACTACGACGAGCGCCACCTGTTCGTCTGCGAGACCACCGCCTGCGACGTGCTGCGCTATCCCATCGCCGGGGACGGCAGCCTGGGGGAACCGGAGCAGTACGGGCCCCGGCTGGGACTCGACATCTCGGAGGTCGGCGACCAGCGACCGGTCCCGACCGAACTGCGCAGCCGCCTGGGACTCACCGACGGTTGCGGTTTCGACGTCGAGGGCAACCTCTGGGTCACCCTGGTGATGGCGAACAAGGTGGTCGCCATCACACCGGACGGGGATGTGATGACCATGCTCGACGACCCGGAAGGAAAGCTGATACGCAATCCGACCAACGTGAGCTGGGGCGGGGAGGGGCTCCGGGACCTCTACATCGGCAGCATCACGTCGGACTACGTGGTGAAAGTGCCGAGTCCTGTTCGGGGCATGGCGCAGGCGTATCAGCGGGTGTAACGCGGCCCGTCCGTTTCGCTGCGACGAATGAACATCGCCCGACTGCTTCCGCTGGCGCAGCCAGAGGTGCTCCGGCCTGCGCCTGCTCGCCGGTGCGTCGGCAGACCGCTTCGGGCTCGGCATGGTCCCGTACGACCATGCTCGGATCGTGCCGCTTGATGAGCGCATGTTCGCCGTGCCCGTTCGGCGCTTTGGTGAGCGGGCGGCAAGACCCCCGATCCGCAATAGTGCTCTCGCAAACGGGCGTCAGAGTCCTGTACCTCCGTGAACGGCCAGGCTCCGATTGATGGGTTCCTACTAACCGCCCACGTCCGGTTCCTTCATTCCCGAACTCGAACGCGCGACTCTTCCACTATCCAGAGCTGGCCATCGAGCGTGGCGCCGGACAGGACCTTGAGCAACCGCGTCGCGGTCGCCAAGACATGGCCGCGCGCCTGGCTGTCCAACCGGAATACGACAAGCCCGGGATACGCACCAGGCGGATACGTTCTGATGTCCGCGAAATCCGTATCGAACGTGACGATCACTCGGCCTTCACCCAGGCAAACCGACGCAAGATCAGAATCCCGTGCTCCCACAAGATCTTGGTCGAGCACTGTCACCGCATCATGCCCGGCCTCGCGAAACACATCTGCAAGATCGACCGGCAGATTCTCGTCCAGCTTGAACCGCATGCAGAGTTCCCTACTGCCGCAACGAGACCACCCGTTCGTTGGCCAACGCTGCGGCATAGGAGATCGCGGCTCGCACCGCGTCGCGCGAGACCGATGGGTAACTGCTGGTGATTTCCTCCGAATCCAGGCCGGACGCCAGATTATCCAGAACCGTGCTCACCAGGACCCGCGTACCGGCGATGCACGCCTTGCCGTGACAGACTTCCGGATCCACCGTGATGTGATCACGCCAATCCATGGTTGTTCTCCTCATGACGACTCATATCAAGCGTACTCACTTCGGGGGCCACCTAGCTGACCCTGCCTCTCGGTTCGCGGCGTGCTGCCGCGGACGGCAGGCCCCCCGCAGCAGGTCGGCGATCTGCCGGATCAGAGTCGCGAAGTACTGGTCGCGCATGGCTCGAACCTCTCCGCCACGCTGAACCACGACATCTGACAATCGGCTGCGAAGTGTCGGCTTCTGCGTCCGCCAGTGTCACGAATCCACTGCAGTGGTGCAACCGCCCAACCCAGCCACAGAGCATCAGGAACTCCTCTGGCGCGGCGTCCGGTGATGGGGGAACCGCCGATCTCTGGATCGACACACCTCACGCTTTCAATCAGACGGCCGTTCGCTTTCAATCGGTCAGATATTGACTTTCAGATAGTCTGGGTTCATCTTTCAAACGGTCGAACCCAGAGGGCCATCTGATGTACCCCCGTTTCGTCGAAGGACGCATCCGCGAAGCGCTGGCGGATACCCGGGTCGTTCTGATCTGCGGCCCCCGGCAGTCCGGCAAGACCACCCTGGCGCAACAGGTTGCAGGGGCGGACATGCCCTTCGTCACGCTCGACGATGCGACTGCCCTCGACGCCGCCACGACCGACCCCGTGGGCTTCCTACGCGGCTTCGACCGGGCCGTCATCGACGAAGTCCAGCGGGCACCGGGCCTCATCCTGGCGATCAAGGCCGCTGTCGACAGCGATCCGCGTCCGGGGCGATTCCTGCTCACCGGATCCGCAAACCTCATGACGCTCCCTCGTGTTGCCGATTCCCTCGCCGGTCGCATGAGCATCGTCCGGCTGCTTCCGCTGGCGCAGGCAGAGGTGCGCGCCGTCCGCCCGTCCTTCCTTGAGCGGGCCTTTGCCGGCGAGTCGCCGCATGTCACGACGCCCATCGTCGGCGACGACCTCGTGGAGACCGTCCTCGCCGGCGGATACCCCGAGGCGTTGGCTCGCGTCGGGTGGCGCCGCCGCAGGGATTGGCATCTGGACTACGTCGAAGCGATCGTGCAGCGCGACGTCCGGGACGTCGCCCGAGTCGAGCAACTCTCCTTGATGCCGCGGCTTCTGCGCGTCCTCGCCGAGCACTCGGGCCAACTCGTCAACTACACCGGTCTCGGCGGCCCCGTGGGCATGAACCACGTCACGACCCGCAGGTACATGGGCGTTTTCGAGAGTCTGTTTCTCGTGCACGCCCTGCCGCCCTGGCACACGAGCGCCCTCAAGCGACTCGCGAAGTCTCCCAAGCTGCACTTCCTGGACGCCGGCTTGCTCGCCGCGCTACGCAACCTCTCTCCAGACCGTCTGCGGCGGGACCGGACGCCGTTCGGGCCGCTGCTCGAGACCTTCGTCTTCGGAGAACTCCTGAAGCTCGCCGGATGGTCCCACGACCGCTACACGTTCTCCCACTTCCGCGACAAGGAGCGCAATGAGGTCGACATGGTCATCGAGGACGGCGACGGACGGATCGTGGGCATCGAAGTGAAGGCGTCGGCGACGGCCTCGGCCGGGGACTTCTCCGGCATGAAGCGGCTCGCCGGCGCGTCAGGGGATCGCTTCGCGCTCGGCATGGTCCTGTACGACCATGACCGGATCGTGCCGTTTGGTGAGCAACTGTTCGCCGTGCCGGTCTCGGCGTTGTGGTGAGCAGACGGCAAGCCCTATACGCACGGCTCGCGCAAACGCGCGCCCAGCTTGAACCGTCGGACTGCTCCTGCCTCGACCGCCGGCAGCCATGTCCGACCGGGCCGTGTAGTCCTCGAGCTCCGCGCGCCAGAGGGTCTCCTCGTCGACCCAGCGACCGTCCTCGATACGCCCCCGGACGAGCCCGTTCATCGATACCGCGCCGCCGAACGCGTTGCAGTCGCGGGCGCGGTCAGGGACACCCACTGCGCAGGGTGGACCGTCTCGCTGTCGGGCTGGTAGGTGTCTCGGTCAAGCCTGTCGCAAAGGCCCACGGTGGGTGTCCCCTGCAGATCCATGACTGCCTCCTCGCACCGCCTGAACGAGCACACGCGCGGATGGCTTCGGCATCTGTGGCGCACAGCGTCGAGCCGATGCTGTCGTTCCCGCGCTTCGACCTGTCGGAGTCCTCGTACGCGCTGCTG
The DNA here is from genome assembly GCA_965248075.1 of Candidatus Azotimanducaceae bacterium. GTDB lineage: Bacteria > Pseudomonadota > Gammaproteobacteria > Pseudomonadales > Azotimanducaceae > VXNE01. The sequence goes on from CBDFIL010000003.1 coordinate 2,151,630, forward strand.
CTGATGGGTCGCCGAACGCCCGCCTGGCGCGAGGTCTACAGGCGTATCCTCGACGAAGAGGTAGGAGACACTCGGCCCGACGAAATCCTCGTCGGGCATCGAGCAGCAGGCGTTCAACTCCGCGAAGACACCTTCGGGGGATATGTACGCAAGGACTTCCCATTCGGACGGCATCGTGCCGCTGGGGGCGCGGTCAGGGACACCCACTGCGCAGGGGGACCGTCGCGCTGTCGGGCTGGTAGGTGTCTCGGTCAAGCCTGTCGCAGAGGCCCACGGTGCTCCGTTTGCGTGAGTTTCGCGGCCGTCCGGGCGCGGACCAGTTTCTCGGGCGCGGTCAGGGACACCCACTGCGCAGGGGGGACCGTCGCGCTGTCGGGCTGGTAGGTGTCTCGGTCAAGCCTGTCGCAGAGGCCCACGGTGCTCCGTTTGCGTGAGTTTCGCGGCCGTCCGGGCGCGGACCAGTTCCTCGACCAGCGCATATTCCTCATCGACGCGCGCGTATTCCTCCCGGAACTCCGGATCCTCCATGAAGCGCTTCTTCAGGTCCTTCAGTTTCGTCATGGCGTCACCTTCCTCATCCTCTCCCGGGCCGTGTCGAGCGCGCGGCCTCTCCCCCCTCAGTCCCGTCCCACCCCCAATCCCCGGTGGGTGTCCCCTGCAGAGCCGCCGGTGGGTGTCCCCTGCAGAGCAGGGTCGCCCCTACGAGCGACAACAGCGCGTTGGTTTCCATCGGCGGCAGGCTCCCCGTTCCAGGTCGGTGGGCTTCAGCCCCCTCTCCTAGCCCGCATTTCTCACCAGGCCGCTTGTCGGCGTCAAAAAGATCTTGGTTTCAAGAAGTTGATCGCGATGCCGATGATCGTGCCGGGTACGGACTGCGCTGGCCGCGCCCTCGCGGCCCCTGGTGAGAAGTGCGGGCTGGAAGAGTGTAGCAACGTAGCGGCTACCGGTGTCCCGGGAGCGACCGACTCGGACTGCTCCTGCCTCGGGTCCTCCCACCGGGCAATTCGCGGTTGGCGCGCCGGACGCCGGGGACATAGTCTTGGCGTCCTCACTCGACCGCACGGAATCGGACGATGCCCAGGAGCAAGCCACCCAGAAAGAAGAAACCGGCGACCGGCGCCGCCAGGAGGAAGCGCCGGGCGCAGCCGGCCTTGCCCCCGATCCCCGATCGGCGAGCGATGGAGAGGTCCCTCGCCGGTCTCTTCGGCCACCGGGGCGAGGACGCCCTCCGCACCGCGCAGGAGTTCATGTACGACGCCTGGGAGGCCACCACCAAGAGGCAGCGCATTGCGCTTGCCGGCAAGGCTCTGGCGAGCTCGCCGCTCTGCGCCGATGCGTACGTGCTCCTGGCGGAGGAGACGGCTCGAAGCGTGTCGGAGGCCATCGACCTCTACCGCAAGGGCGTCGAGGCTGGAGAACTTGCGGTCGGCAAGGACGCGTTCGAGCACGATGTGGGTCACTTTTGGGGGCTCCTGGAAACGCGTCCCTACATGCGCGCCCGCTCGGGCCTTGCCCAGGCGCTGTGGGCCTCCGGCGAGCGCGAGGACGCGATCGCCCATTACCGCGACATGCTGCGGCTCAACCCGAACGACAACCAGGCCATCCGCTACCTGCTCGCCGCCTGTTGTCTGGAGATGGAACGGTACGACGAGCTTGACGCCCTGCTTGAGGACTACGCCGGCGATCGCTGCGCCGCGTGGACCTACACGCAGGCGCTCGCCGCCTTCCGGCGCACCGGCGATACCAAGCGGGGCCGCGACCTTCTGGCCCAGGCAATCCAGTGGAACCGCCACGTGCCGGCTTGTCTGCTCGGCCGGCGGAAGCTGCCGCGTACCCCACCCGATTACATCACCGTGGGCGGCGAGGACGAGGCCATCGAATACCTCCGGGACTTCGGGGCAGCATGGGCGCAAACGCCAGGTGCGCTCGTGTGGCTGCACGAAACAAAGCCCCTGCCGCCCGAGCCGAAGCGCGGAGGCGGTGTGCTCTGACGATCAGGGCCGTCGCATCCTCTCTCCTGACCGTCTGCGGGGGGACCGGACCCCATTCGGGTCTGGCCGCCCTGCAGAAGCGGGCTACGCCGGCACCAGCCGTACGATCAACCCGCCCGACGTGTGCTCGAGCAACAGGTACACCAGCCCGTCCGGGCCCACCTCCACGTCACGGATCCGCGCCAGGTCGGCGACCAGCGTTTCCTTGCGGATGAACCTGTCGCCGTCGACCTCCACCCGGTAGAGGTCCGTCGCCCTGAGGGACCCCACGAGCAGGTGGTTGCGCCATGCGGGAAACGCATCGCCGTCGTAGAACACGAAGCTCGATACGGCGGGAGAGGGGGTGAGATCGACTACCGGCTGCTCGATGTCCTCCAGGTCGAACGTGATGCCGAGTTCTTTCCCGTACTCCACGGGCGTGCCGTCGTAGTCGACCCCCTTCGAATGGAGCGGCCAGCCGTAGTTGCGTCCCGCCAACAGCAGGTTGATCTCGTCGCCGCCGCGCGGCCCCATCTCCGTGCTCCAGACCTGCCCCGTGTGGCGATTGAACTCCAGCCCCTGCGGGCTCCGGTGCCCGTAGGTCCATGTGGTCGGCAGCGCGCCGGCAACGTCGACGAAGGGGTTGTCCGCCGGGATGGTCCCGTCGTCGTGCACGCGGTGAATCTTGCCGTAGGGCTCGCCCAGGTCCTGAATGCCGAGGTGTTTGGCCGGGCCCTTGAAGCCGATGCTGATGTAGACGTGGCCAGCGTCGTCGAAACAGATCCGGCCGCCAGCCGACATGTCCGCCCTGTACGTGTAGTTCTCGACTTCCGTGCGCCAGAGGGTTTCCTCGTCGACCCAGCGACCGTCCTCGATACGTGCCCGGACGAGCCTGTTCATCGACACCGCGCCGCCGACCGCGTTGCAGTCGTCGCAGCGGTCCCCGAACTGCAGGTAGATCCAGCCGTTGCGCGCGTAGTCCGGATGCGTCGCGACATCCAGCATCCAGCCCGTGCCGCGCTGGGGGTTCGAGAAGCGCCCGCCGGAGTTGTCCCCGTAGGCCGTCGGCGTTCCTTCTATGTACGGCGAGAACACACCGTCCGCAGAGACGATGCGCAAGCCCCGCCTCTTTTCGGCCAGCAGCAACCGCCCGTCGGGCAGCGGCGCGATCGAGAAGGGGAGCGGGTCGAGCCCCGTGGCAAAGGTCTCGATACGGAAGTCGTGGAGTGCGCTGGCGACGGTCCCGCCGGGGACCGTGAGCGGCATGTCCCGCCTGAGGTCCCGGCGGTCCAGGTTGGCGCGCCGCTCGGAGATGTAGATCGCGAGCTTGTGGATCTCCGTCTCGGGCAGGATCTCGGACCAGCCCGGCATACCCTGTGCCGGGAACCCGTCGGCGATGCTCGCGGTGACCTCCCCCAGGGAGTCGCCGTACTGGAGCGCAACGCCGACGAGGGGCGTCCCCTGCGCGGCGCCCTCCAGGTTCTCGCCGTGGCAGACGCTGCAGTTCTCGTCGTAGGCGACCGTCAAGGGGTCGAAGCCCTGGCTCGTAGCGTAGACGTGGGGCCCGATGCCGGCGAGCACCAGGACGCCGATGCTCCGCACGACTCGCAAAAGGGACCGTAGGGGCGACCCTGGTGGTCGCCCGCGCGTGCGTTCGTGCGCGACATCCCGCGGGCGACCACAAGGGTCGCCCCTACAATTCCCGTCTGATTCGTGCATCAATTCAACCCGCGGACGCCGGCACCAGCCGTACGATCAACCCGCCCGACGTGTGCTCGAGCAACAGGTACACCAGCCCGTCCGGGCCCACCTCCACGTCACGGATCCGCGCCAGGTCCGTGATCAGCGTCTCCTTGCGGATGAACCTGTCGCCGTCGACCTCCACCCGGTAGAGGTCCGTCGCCCTGAGGGACCCCACGAGCAGGTGGTTGCGCCATGCGGGAAACGCATCGCCGTCGTAGAACACGAAGCTCGATACGGCGGGAGAGGGGGTGAGATCGACTACCGGCTGCTCGATGTCCTCCAGGTCGAACGTGATGCCGAGTTCTTTCCCGTACTCCACGGGCGTGCCGTCGTAGTCGACCCCCTTCGAATGGAGCGGCCAGCCGTAGTTGCGTCCCGCCAACAGCAGGTTGATCTCGTCGCCGCCGCGCGGCCCCATCTCCGTGCTCCAGACCTGCCCCGTGTGGCGGTTGAACTCCAGCCCCTGCGGGCTCCGGTGCCCGTAGGTCCATGTGGTCGGCAGCGCGCCGGCAACGTCGACGAAGGGGTTGTCCGCCGGGATGGTCCCGTCGTCATGCATGCGGTGCACCTTGCCGTAGGGCTCGCCCAGGTCCTGAATGCCGAGGTGTTTGGCCGGGCCCTTGAAGCCGATGCTGATGTAGACGTGCCCGTCGGCGTCGAGACAGATCCGGCCGCCAGCCGACCCGTCCGCCCTGTACGTGTAGTCCTCGACTTCCGTGCGCCAGAGGGTTTCCTCGTCGACCCAGCGACCGTCCTCGATACGTGCCCGGACGAGCCGGTTCATCGACACCGCGCCGCCGACCGCGTTGCAGTCGTCGCAGCGGTCCCCGAACTGCAGGTAGATCCAGCCGTTGCGCGCGTAGTCCGGATGCGTCGCGACATCCAGCATCCAGCCCGTGCCGCGCTGGGGGTTCGAGAAGCGCCCGCCGGAGTTATCCGCGTAGACCGTCGGCGTTCCTTCTATGTACGGCGAGAGCACACCGTCCGCAGAGACGATGCGCAAGCCCCGCCTCTTTTCGGTCAGCAGCAACCGCCCGTCGGGCAGCGGCGCGATCGAGAAGGGGAGCGGGTCGAGCCCCGTGGCAAAGGTCTCGATACGGAAGTCGTGGAGTGCGCTGGCGACGGTCCCGCCGGGGACCGTGAGCGGCATGTCCCGCCTGAGGTCCCGGCGGTCCAGGTTGGCGCGCCGCTCGGAGATGTAGATCGCGAGCTTGTGGATCTCCGTCTCGGGCAGGATCTCGGACCAGCCCGGCATACCCTGTGCCGGGAACCCGTCGGCGATGCTCGCGGTGACCTCCCCCAGGGAGTCGCCGTGCTGGAGCGCAACGCCGACGAGGGGCGTCCCCTGCGCAGCGCCCTCGAGGTTCTCGCCGTGGCAGACGCTGCAGTTCTCGTCGTAGGCGACCGTCAAGGGATCGAAGCCCTGGCTCGTAGCGTAGACGTGGGGCCCGATGCCGGCGAGCACCAGGACGCCGATGCTCCGCACGACTCGCAAAAGGGACCGTAGGGGCGACCCTTGTGGTCGCCCGCTCGACCCTTGTGGTCGCCCGTGGGATGTCGCGCACGACCGCAAGAGCGGGCCGCCACAAGGGCGGCCCCTTTCATGGAACATAAACGTAAGCCATTGATTTAACTGGGTCACGAAAAGCGCCTCCGCGAGCCGCTGGCGCGCGTCGCCCCACCCATGTTCCTTGCATGTCTGCGCGGTGGACCCACCGTGGACAGCTACAATCGCCCGCGTCTGATTCGTGCATCAATTCAACCCGCGGACGCCGGCGCCAGCCGTACGATCAACGCGCCCGACGTGTGCTCGAGCAACAGGTACACCAGCCCGTCCACGCCCACCTCCACATCACGGATCCGCGCCAGGTCCGCGATCAGCGTTTCCTTGCGGACGAACCTGTCGCCGTCGACCTCCACCCGGTAGAGGTCCGTCGCCCTGAGGGACCCCACGAGCAGGTGGTTGCGCCATGCGGGAAACGCATCGCCGTCGTAGAACACAAAGCTCGATACGGCGGGAGAGGGCGTGAGATCGACGACCGGCTGCTCGATGTCCTCCAGGTCGAACGTGATGCCGATCTCCTTCCCGTACTCCACGGGCGTGCCGTCGTAGTCGACGCCCTTCGAATAGAGCGGCCAGCCGTAGTTGCGTCCCGCCAACAGCAGGTTGATCTCGTCGCCGCCGCGCGGCCCCATCTCCGTGCTCCAGACCTGCCCCGTGTGGCGGTTGAACTCCAGCCCCTGCGGGCTCCGGTGCCCGTAGGTCCATGTGGTCGGCAGCGCGCCGGCAACGTCGACGAAGGGGTTGTCCGCCGGGACGCTGCCGTCGTCATGCATCCGGTGAATCTTGCCGTAGGGCTCGCCCAGGTCCTGAATGCCGAGGTGTCCGGCCGGGCCCTTGAAGCCGACGCTGATGTAGACGTGTCCGGCGCCGTCGAAACAGATCCGGCCGCCAGCCGACATGTCCGACCTGTACGTGTAGTCCTCGACTTCCGTGCGCCAGAGGGTTTCCTCGTCGACCCAGCGACCGTCCTCGATACGTGCCCGGACGAGCCTGTTCATCGACACCGTACCGCCGAAGGCATTGCAGTCGCTGCACCGGTCCCCAAACTGCAGGTAGATCCACCCGTTGCCCTCGTAGTTGGGGTGCGTCGCGACATCCAGGATCCAGCCCGTGCCGTGCTGCGAGCCGAGCCAGCGTCCGTCGGGGTCGTCCGCGTAGGCCGTCGGCGTTCCTTCTATGTACGGCGAGAGCACACCGTCCGCAGAGACGATGCGCAGGCCCCGCTTCTTCTCGGTCAGCAGGAACCCGCCGTCGGGTAGCGGGGCGATCGAGAAAGGGTGCGGGTCGAGCCCCGTAGCAAAGGTCTCGATACGGAAGTCGTGGAGTGCGCTGGCGACGGTCCCGCCGGGGATCGTGACCGTCATGTCCCGCCTCGTGTCCTTGCGGTCCAGATCGGCGCGCCGCTCGGAGATGTAGATCGCGAGCTTGTGGAGCTCCGTCTCGGGCAGGATCTCGGACCAGCCCGGCATACCCTGCGCCGGGAACCCGTCGGCGATGCTCGCGGTGACCTCCCCGAGGGAGTCGCCGTGCCGGAGCGCAACGCCGACGAGGGGCGTCCCCTGCCCGGTGCCCTCGAGGTTCTCGCCGTGGCAGACGCTGCAGTTCTCGTCGTAGGCGAGCGACAGGGGGTCGATTTCGTATCTCTGGGCGTAGGCGTGGGGCCCGATGCCGGCGAGCACCAGGACGCCGATGACGAGCAGGGTGATGCCGAGAACGCGGCGAACGGTCATGAGGGAAGGCCTGTCTCGCTCCGGGGCTTCGCGGGCGGTGCTTCGTCCATGTCGACCTTCCTGGCGCGCTGACAGCGGTCAACGCCTGCCCGTACTGTAACGCGTGTCGACGCGCTGCGCGCGGGATACCCATGCGGGACAGTCACCGGGTCAACATCTGGACCCCCTGCCATCACGGTAGCGCGCGGCTCCTACCGGGGCTCCGTTAGGGACACCCACCGGCTCCGGATGGGCTCCTTTAGGGGCTCCGTTAGGGACACCCACCAGCTCCGGATTGCGACGCGACCGACGCCGTCGGCACGAAGGATGACTCGCCGCTGACGACGCGGCTGGCGCTGTCGGTGCCGGGGCCGGGGTCGTGATGCGTTGGGCCGGGAAGGCCCGTCCGCTCGCCGCCACGGATCGTAGGGGACGCCCTTGTGGCGTCCCGTTCCGGATGCATGCACAACCCCACCGCGGGCGACCACGAGGGTCGCCCCTACGAATCCGTCCCGAAGGGCCCGACCGGTCAGAAATCCAGCGGAAGGTCGTGTTCGGCAAACACCCAGTCGCGTTGCTCGACGAGGATGCCATCCAGGTCACCGAGCATGCTCCCCACGATGTCGTAGGCTTTCCGCATACCCGTTGGCATCGGGCAACTGGCTTCCGGAAACGTTCCCACGGCCTGGGAAAAGTACACCCAGTAGATGTCGACGGCGCTGAGCGCCTCCCCCACGATGTAACGGCGCCCGGCCTTGCGTTGGGCGATGAGCTGGACGGTCAGTCGCTCCGTCACCGCCCTGGCGCGGTCGATGGCCACCGCGGCCGCTTCCTCGCTGTAGCCGTACTGGTCGTACATCGGATTTCGGGCACGTTCCTGCGCGACGCGTTCCGGTCCGCCCAACCCGAGCATGACGAGCCGCAGGTTCCAGATGAAGCTGTTTTCGCCGATCAGTTCGTGCGAGAGACCCACCATCAACAGACGATCGTCGATATCTGACGGAATCAGGGAGGGCCCGGCCCCGAGTCGCTCGGCGAGATACAGGATTTCGAGCCAGCCCACCCGCGGCGCCTCGTCGTTGTACATCGCCACGGGTGCGTTCCGGTGTCCGGTCCACGCCACGAGGTCTTCGTTTTTGCCGCCCCCGACCTGCAGCACCGGAACGAAGGCCACGCCGTGATGATCGAGTATCGCGCGGGCCGACAGGCTGTAGGGCGCCGGTGCATGTGCGGTCAGCGCCAGACGCAGGCCGTCCATTTCGCGCGCCGCGGCCGGCTCAATGTAATTCATAAGTCCTCCAAGGCTGGAATCAAGGCACCCTCATTGTCCACGAAATCCCGGCCTTCAAACTGCCGTGAAGGCGGGCCTCAACCTCGCCTGCCGGCGCGTCCCCGCGCATCGAATAATCCGGTCGCCACTGGCCAAGATCGTCGTTGGGGTCATCCACCGACGGCGCCACAGGCAAACAGGGGGTCAGTTTTCGTGTCGCCAGGGGGTCAGTTTTCGTGTCGCCAAGGGCTCAGTTCCTGATCGCGTTCGCGGCACACGTGCTTCGGGACTCGTCGGAGAGGAAGATCGTGGCGCCCCCGATGCTCGATCTCGGCGTGGCCGATCCTGCCGTCCGAGTCGGTGAATCGGGCGCCGGTCTCGACGGCTCCGAACGCACTCGCGTAGAAGGCGATCGCGGCAGCGCAGTCGTGGGCAGTGAGATACGGCGTAAGCAGGACGTCGGTCACCTTCGTCTCCGATCTGCTGAGCGTGGTCGATGTTCTCACGCCAGCACACGCAAGCTGGCAAGCCATCGACCTCACGGAGAACCACATCAAGCAGCTCCATCTCGAGTTGCTGAAGTACTCGTCGTTGAAGGACGAACGCCACCGGGGCGAATACAAGACGCTGCCCAACCCCGTGGAAGCGTTCGACACGGACGGCCGCAGCCTCGGCGTCGTGTTCGAGACGGCGACTCCGTTCCAGACGCCAGACCGAATGGCCGACCTCGTCGCGTGGACGCGGCAATCCCTGGGCGACGGGGAGCCCCACCCTGTTTTGCTGATCGGAGTTTTCGTCGTGACCTTCCTTGCCATCCATCCCTTCCAGGACGGCAACGGCAGACTGGCTCGAATCCTCACGACGCTGCTCCTGCTACACAGCGGTTACGGCTACGTGCCTTACAGCTCCCTGGAGAGCGTGATCGAACGAAGCAAGGAGGCTTACTACCTCGCGTTACGTCAGACGCAAAGCTCGCTCGGCAGCGAGGCGCCCGACTGGCAGCCCTGGCTCACATACTTCCTCAACGCCCTGCAGCAGCAGAAAGACCGCCTTCGGGAAAGGATTGAGCGGGAGCGGCTGATACTCGGCGTCCTCCCTGCCCTTTCGGTCCGGATCCTCGACATCGCCCGGGATCGAGGACGCGTCAGTGTCGCGGAAGCTGCGAACGCGACCGGCACGAGTCGCAACACGATCAAGGACCACATCCGCGCGTTGGCGGCGGCGGAGCACCTGGCGCGGCACGGGGCGGCGCGGGGGAGCTGGTATTCGTTGGCGTGACCAACACCATGCCTGGTACGCCAACGGGCTCCTCGCACTGTCGGTCCCGGGCCCGTCGTGGGGGACGCCCTTGTGGCGTCCCGTTCCGGATGCATGCACGACGTCAGGGCCGGCGACCACGAAGGTCGCCCCTACAAATCCTCCCGGATGGCAGGCCCGGCTGCGCGCGGGACGAGACCGCCCATCACGCCGGCAGGTAGCCCTCGTCCTGCGTCCAGATCAACGGGAACTCCGTGCTGTCCATCAGGTCCCCGTCGGAGAGTTCCGCCGACTTCTGCGAGTCGGGCGCGGCTCCTTCCCGTTGCAGGTACGGTAGTACACGATGTCGAAGTCGTTCTCATTGCCCTCGATGTCAGGGAGGGCGGACAACGGCGAGCCGGCAGCGGCGCCTGGCTCGCGAAACTGTTGGCGGCATGCACTTCACACCGGTGGGAACCACGCACATAGCCCATCATGCCGTTGTCGGCATCGACGACATCCAGCGGCATCCAGATCGTGCAGCACTGGTCGCCCGACAGGTGGAAGTAGGGGGCGTCCTGGTGAAAGGCCGTGCGATGCAGGGATCCTGCCTCCTTGAAGAAGAGTTGCTCGCCGTAGAAATCAAGGCGCGTCGACTCCATGAGCGCGGCGATGGCTTCCCGCATCGGCGGCCGGCAACCGAGCTCGGACACCGAGGTAAACCGCCTCCAGTTGAAGGTGCGCACCCACGACGCCGAATTCCCGGTACTCCCGGACTTCCTGCTCGCTGATCGGCCTCATCGGCAACATCTCCCCTGGCGCCCGGGCGCCTTCGGCGGCGCGTCACAGCCCGCGCGGCAATGGGCCGGCGTGCATCTTATAGACCACTTTGGGCGACAACGAGATGCCCCGAACCGTCCTACGCGACATGAGGGCGAAGGACAGGCCGATTCCAACGCGAAATGAGGGTGAAGGCGTGCTCAGCGGTTCCGAACGCCCCGGCGTCCCGACGACGCCAAGAACCGCTTCTCGTAAACCCACGCCACCTCCCTTCCATCCCAGACGAAGCACAGGTGCCGTGTGCGGCGAACTCTCGAGAGCACCCGCGGACGAAACACTGCCGCGCACTGGCCACCCGTCCGTCGAACGCTGTCGTAGACCAGGCCATTGGACCCGTCTTCCCGTAGCGCCGCGGCGAGACGGCGGCTGGCACGGTGGTCGTTCTCGGCATGGATATCGGCGTAGTCCGATTGCCGCCCGCTCAGATCGTGCAGGTCACCCGCCAGATCGACACCGCTGGCCCGCATGTCGAGTTCCACGGGTCCCTGTGCTGTCGCGCGCAGGAACAGCTCCTGGTGGTACTTCGACTCCATGACCGCCGTATCGAGTTCCCTGCCGGCGAAGAACACGCCGTACGTGCCGTCACTGAACCGGCTACCCTCCGGGTTCACGTGCGTGAAGGCACCCATGACCACACTGGTTCCGGGGCCGCTAACTCGCTCCTCCGGCGGGACGCGCTGTACGTCCCCAACTTCGTCCCGTACCCGCGGGTTGGTCAGGGACTCCACTTCCAGCACGGCCTCGAGCTCGGCAGGATCCGCTATCCGCTCGAAGAGTTGGATGGGCGGGAAGCGGCTGGGAAGGACTCGCCAGCACGGCTTCCAATCGACCCGGGCAACGCGAAGCGTCAAGCCCCTCCACCCGTTTGCGCGTCCAGGTACTGCCTGACCACGTAGAGATCCGCGACCTGTCCGGACAGCATCCGGTCCAGCGCCGAGCCGCCGCCGAACGTGCGCGCCGCGTTCGGTCGCCGCACCCACTCATCGGCCGCCCTGTCGTCCGGGAAGAGCGTCTGCAGCGCCCTGTAGATGCCCAGCACGTACGAGATGCGCTCGAGGGTGTCCTTCGAGAGCGTCCCTCCAGAACCCTTCTTCCACTTGAAGAACGTAGAACGTGCGCTCGCCCCCAGCAGGACCATCTGCTCATCGACCGAGAGACCCCACAACTCGGCGATGCGGAAGAATGCGCGGAGCGCGGGGCCCGACAGGCGCCTCCGGTCGACGCCTGCCTCTGCGTGAGCATGTGCCGCCATCGGGATTCCATATCTGTTCTCTTGGCGCTTTATAGTCCAAATCAGGACCTTTGGTAAAGTCGTGGCTCCAAGCCGGGATGGTCGGTGCCCCCGGCCACCGGATAGCTCCACCAATATCGCTGCGCTATCGTGGCAAGGCTCGAACAGACATCACCACACCCGACCGCTTTCGCGAGCCCCCACTCAGGACCAGCAGCACTGGCGCTGTACGTCCGGCTCGACGGGACCGCCAGACTTTGAGCAGGGGGTGCGGGCCATCGCGTAAACGAAGCGCCGGTCGGCGGTGACCAAGAGCGCGCCGATGCGTTGTGCCAGGGCGAGGTACACGCAATCGTAGACGGGCCGGTCGTGTGCCAGGGCGAGGCGGATCGCATCGGCGCACACCTCTTCGTCCATTGCCAACGGACGGGCATGGCCGGCACGGTTGCGATGAGCGCGCCGGCGCGCGACTTCGCTCGACCTCGCCCAGCCGGGCCTTGCGCCACACGGCGTTGGCGACCTCCGAGGCGAGAAGGCGAGGCGCGTGGAGATCCTCGTCGGACGCCGCCAGTCGGTGCGCCGCGTCCGACTCCTCTTCGGCGACGAGCCACTTGACCGCGACGCTGGCATCCACCACCAGACTCACGGGCGGCTCTCAATGCCCGTGTTCGCGGTCTTGACGGACAGGACCTCGGACGGTGTCTGTACGCGCCAGTCGGTCTCTTGGCGCAGGGCGGTAGCGCGAGTGAGAAAGGCATCTCGCTTCGCGGAGGAGTCGTCCCTGACCACCCCCTCGAGGATGTGGCGCACCTCCCCCTTGAGCGAGCGGTTGTTCCCGGCTGCCCGGCGCTTGAGGTCGCGTACCACGTCGTCGTCCAGAAGTCTGACGTTGATCGTTGCCACAGGCGTCTCCTCAGTCGATGCCATCAATTCGATAGCGTGTCAGGAGGAAGGCCGACGTCCAGCCTTGGTGGCGGTGGGGAACGTTGGCTTCGTCGGGCACTGCAGCCGCGTTGATGCATGAAGCCGCAAGCCGATCGGGTTGTTCGAGGTCCGGGTCATCGGGGGAGCTCGTAGGTCCGGGGCGACTTCGACGAGACGATCGCTGCGGAGGCGAGCGGTCAGGGACTGGCCGGCGTCTGGGGCAGGGACCGGTACGGGGATGCGGCCGCGGAATGAATGCAGCTATCACCCGGGACGCGATACCCGCGCGCATCCTCGACTACCTTGCGACGAAGCTCTCTCACCTACAATCTCCCAGTCAGGTTTCGCATCACCTCGAAAACGAACTCCTCCAGCCTTCGGTCCAGCCAACTCTTGGTGTAGTGCTCCCTCAGCTTGACCCTCGGTCGATGTCCAACGACCCGGAGCAGTTCCTGAAGGGACACCAGTCGATCCCGAAACCCGAGCCGGACGCCGCATCGCAGGCTCGCCTTGTCCGGACCGCACAGTAGCGGTGTTCGTGTCCACGAGCACCGTCGCGCCGCGCTCGACGTTTCCGCTCACAGCCCGATCGCATATTCCACGCCGTGGGCGGCGAACAGTTCCCCCAACCCCTCGATCGGGAGCCCAACTAGTGCGGCCGCCCGCCGTACGGAGACGTGGCCTCGATCCATCGCAGTCGCGAGTACGTCCACGAACGGTTTCGAGAACAACGTTGGGGGCGTCACACGGGCGCGCCCATGTCCGTTGTTCCGTAGCGCAGCCGCCGGGACTTCCCGTGCCTGCGCCCTGGTCAGATGGCGTAGCGCAACGAGGCGCCACCGCAGTGCGGACGACGTGACATGCAAGTCGTCCGCCACGGCGTTCAGCCGGACGATCAACCCCTCCATGTCCAAGCCCGCCCAAATTCCGAAGGAATCCAGTGTCGCCGCGGGCATCAGAAGCGCCGCCGCGAAGTTGTTGGCAAGCTGCTCCACGCGGTTGCCGCCCGTCTCGGTGGCTTCTTCCGCGTGTGCCGGGGGCATGGCGTCCCAAGTCAGGATGTGGAACAGCTCGTGCGCCAGGTCGAAGTGCCTGCGCCCCGCCACTTCCCCACGCGCGATGAGGACGACATCCAGCTCCGGCAAGCGACAGGCGGCCCCCGAGATGCCGCGTTCCGCATCGACCATGAGGACGAGAATTCCCAAGGCCTCCTCCATCGACTCTTTCAAGCGCAAGGCCGGCACGGGCCCGAGCTGCATCGCCCCAACGAACCGCTCGCCCGCCCGCATGGCATCCTCGAGGCTCGACGCCTTGCTCTGCGAAAGCGTGCGACGCATCAGCGGTGCCTCGCGGCCGACCTGTGCAGCCAAACTGCGATAGGCCCCGATCCAGCTGCCGGCGGTCCTCTCATAGTCCGCAAGTCGAGCTGGCAGGACACCGGCCTGGCGCCAGGAGAATCTGGCCTCGCCATCCAAGCGGAACGGATCGGTGAAATAGTCCAGCGGCGCTCCCAACTTCTCGACGACAAGAAGAAGTTCGGCCGCGGCGATACGCCGCACGCCGGTCTCCATCGCCGAGACCGTCTGTCGATCCCTGAAGCCGAGGACTCGCGCCAAGTCGTCCTGCGAAAGCCCGCGCTCTTCTCTCAAAGCCCTGATCCGCCTGGCGATCAGTTGATCCGCCAATCGAACCTCCCACGCATCGGAGTCTTGCGTTTTGCAATATGCAAGAAATATATGCGATCAATTATCCGTCGGCAAGTAGTTGGTGAACCCGCCCAGTATTCTTGGTGTCCGTCACTCCACCGCACGGAATCGGACGATGCCCAAGAGCAAGCCACCCAGGAAGAAGAAACCAGCGACCAGCGCCGCCAGGCGAAAGCGCCGGGCGCAGCCGGCCTTGCCCCCGATCCCCGATCGGCGAGCCATGGAGAGGTCGCTCGCCGGTCTCTTCGGCCGCCAGGGCGAGGACGCCCTCCGTACTGCGCAGGAGTTCATGTACGACGCCTGGGAGGCCACCACCAAGAGACGGCGCGTTGCGCTCGCCAGCAAGGCTCTGGCGAGTTCGCCGCTCTGCGCCGATGCGTACGTGCTCCTGGCGGAGGAAACGGCCGGAAGCGTGTCGGAGGCCCTCGACCTTTACCGCAAGGGCGTCGAGGCGGGAGAGCTAGCGGTCGGCACGGAAGCGTTCGAGCGCGATGTCGGTCACTTCTGGGGGCTGCTGGAAACGCGTCCCTACATGCGCGCCCGCTCGGGCCTTGCCCAGGCGCTGTGGGTCTTCGGCGAGCGCGAGGATGCGATCGCCCACTACCACGACATGCTGCGGCTCAACCCGAACGACAACCAGGGCATCCGCAACCTGCTCGCCGCCTGTTGTGTGGAGATGGAACGGTACGAGGAGCTGGACGTCCTGCTCGAGGACTACGCTGGCGATCGCAGTGCCGCGTGGACCTACACGGGGACGCTCGCCGCCTTCCGACGCACCGGAGACACGCAGCGGAGCCGCAACCTTCTGGCCAAGGCAATCCAGTCGAACCGCCACGTGCCGCCTCTTCTGCTCGGCCGGCCGAAGCTGCCGCGTCTCTCACCCGACTACATCACGATGGGCGGCAATGACGAGGCGATCGAATACGTCCGGGAGTTCGGGCCAGGATGGCGGCGAACGCCTGGCGCGGTCGCCTGGCTGCGCGAAACCACACCCCGGCCGCCGGAGCCGAAGCGCGGAAGCGGGGTGCACTGACGATCGGCACCATCGGCGCACACCGGGCGGCGCTCAGGAACGCGATTGCCCGATTTGCCCGCAGCACAACGGGCTTCGGGATTCGTCAGGTGACGTCGAAACCCGTCACGCGCTCCCGCAGTTCGTCCTTGCTCACCTCTTCGACCTTTTCGCCAACCATCCAGCGGTAGCCGAACGGGTCCAGGAACGTACCCCGGCGCTCGCCGTCCGCCTGCTCGGCCAACTCCGAAAGGACCTCGGCGCCGGCCGCCAGCAGGCGGCGTGCGGTCTCGTTCGCGTCGGCGACCTGGATGTGCAGGGCCACGGTCGAGCCGCCCAGCGACTTGGGGCTCCGCGCGCCGAAGTCCGGGTACTCGTCGGAGAGGAAGATCGTGGCGCCCCCGATGCCAATCTCGGCGTGGCCGATCCTGCCCTCGGAGTCGGTGTATCGGGGGCCGGTCTCGACGGCCCCGAACGCACTCGCGTAGAAGGCGATCGCGGCAGCGCAGTCGTGGGCGGTGAGATACGGCGTGAGCAGGACGTCGGGCACCTTCGTCTCCGTTCTGCTGAGCGTGGTCGATGTTCTCACGTCTGCACACGCGGGAGAAAGTTGGCGTCGGCGATGCATCGAGTACGCGAATGCGGTAGATGGTCCAAGCCGACGAGCCCAGGATCAGGGCCATGAACCCGACCAACACGGAGTCCAACAGCAGTACCGTGCCCAAGACGAGAGGCGATGTACCGACCGCTATCTCGTTCAACGCCACATGCAGAACGAGGGGCGGGATGGAGCAGGCGAAGATCAGCAGAGTAGCCCAGATCCACCGCCGACGCATCGCGCGAACGGACTTCCGCAGTGTCATGGCATGGTCGCCTGCGATCAAACCGATACCCCAGGGTGCCAGGGCCATGAACGGGATCGTCAGGGCCAGACCGATCCCTGAAACCCAGATGGCGGCTACGCCAGGGTCCATGACGTAGACCAGAGTCGCTGCATCCACCAGGGCCTCGGGAATTCCAAAACCGAGTGATCTGATCGTGAATTCGATGCTCATACCGGCACTTGGTCCCGGCGAGTTTTGGGCTGCGGGAGGCCTCGGGGAGTGGCGGGAGCGGCCAAGGGCGCCGGCGCGGTTCGCCAACTGCGCGTAATTTGTGACTATGTTCGATGCCAGAATCGGGGGGAAACGGATGGAAAGTCGGGTGCCGGGCCCGTCTTAGGGGACGTCCTGGTGGCGTCCCGTCTCGAATGCACGCACGCCCTCGACGTGGGACTGCAAGGGACGAGCTTGTCCCGTCCCGTATCGAATCGACCGTCGAGGCTGCGAGACGGGCGACCACAAGGGTCGCCCCTACAGTCCTCCGGCCCGCCGGCAGCCATCGCGATCTACTCCGACAAGAGCGCTCGACGAACCGCCTCGGGCTCTTTCTGGATCACCCGGAGCAGCGTCTCCGTCGGACCGCTGACGCGGCGCGCGCCCTTCCCTTCCGAAAGTGCTCATCACGCCTCCTTCGCGGTTGCGTTGAGGGCCGATGCCAGTGCTGCCACGGCGCGTCCCGCGAGCGGGTCCATAGCAGGTTCTCGTCCAGCTTGAACCGCATGCGGAGTCCCTACGGCCGCAACGAAACCACCCGTTCGTTGGCCAACGCTGCGGCATAGGAGATCGCGGCTCGGACGGCGTCGCGCGAGACCGATGGGTAACTGCTGGTGATTTCCTCCGAATCCAGGCCGGCCGCCAGATTGTCCAGCACCGTGCTCACCAAGACTCGCGTACCGGCGATGCACGCCTTGCCGTGACAAATTTCCGGATCCACCGTGATGTGATCGCGCCAATCCATGGTTGCTCTCCTCGTGACGCCTCCCACTCCGCTGAGCCGCAACATGCGTCAGTCGGCTGCGAAGTGTCGGTTCTGCGTCCGCGGTGTCACGAATACGCTGCAGT
Organism: Candidatus Azotimanducaceae bacterium; assembly: GCA_965248075.1. Lineage (GTDB taxonomy): Bacteria > Pseudomonadota > Gammaproteobacteria > Pseudomonadales > Azotimanducaceae > VXNE01. The sequence goes on from CBDFIL010000003.1 coordinate 2,168,778, forward strand.
CGCGCAACCGCCCAAGCCGGCCACAGAGCAACACGAACTCCTCTTGCGGCAGGTCGCCCGTCCCGGCCGTGCATGCATTCGGAACGGGACGCCACAAGGGCGTCCCCTACAGGCCCCTCTCAATCAAGCCGACACGTAGCGATCTACTCCGACAAGAGCGCTCGACGAACCGCCTCGGGCTCTTTCTGGATCACCCGGAGCAGCGTCTCCGCCGGACCGCTAACGCGACGCGCGCCCTGCTCCCACTTGCGATACCCGGACAGGCTCATCCCCATCAGGGGCGCCATCTGCGTCTGCGTCAGTTTCGCCTGCAAGCGCACCTCGCGCGGCGTCACAGGCGTATGTACGATCGCGGGCCCTTCACCCTTTGCATGGGCCAAGGCTTCCTCGAGCGACTCGACCAGTTGCTTTCCGAAAGTGCTCATCACGCCTCCTTCGCGGTTGCCTTTAGAGCCGATGCCAGTGCCGCCACCGCGCGTCTCTCGTCGGGCGTCAAGTCCGCCTGGTCAGACTTCGCGTAGGCGAGCAGCGCATAGAGCGGAATCCGTTCGTCCAAGTAGTAGTAGACGATCCGCGCGCCGCCTCGCTTTCCCCGCCCCGACGCGGCGAAACGGAGCTTGCGGACGCCGCTCGTTCCGGGAATCGCGTCGCCCGCGAGCGGGTTCGTCGCGAGATAGTCGATCAGTTCGCGCTTCTCGTCCTGGCGACACAGCTTGTCGGCCTGCCGCGAGAAGGTCGGGGGTTTCGGCTACGGTCTGCATCAGGGACGATTATCCTAACCCAATGGGGCATCCAGGCCAAGCGTTTGCTCCGTCCTTCCGCCCAGCCCCACCCGTCCTGCATCGTCCGGCACGAGAATCCGGAAGCAGCCCCAGCGCCGCCTGTCGGGGCCGTGCATACATTCGGAACGGGACGCCACAAGGGCGTCCCCTACAGGCACCTCTCAATCGAGCCGACCGTACCAATAGGGCGTCTTCGCCGCCCACTCGCTGTCCGAGAAGTGGACGCTCGCCGCCTTCCGACGCACCGGAGACACGTAGCGGAGCCGCAACCTTCTGGCCAAGGCAATCCAGTCGAACCGCCACGTGCCGGCTCTTCTGCTCGGCCGGCCGAAGCTGCCGCGTCTCTCACCCGACTACATCACGATGGGCGGCAATGACGAGGCGATCGAATACGTCCGGGAGTTCAGGCCAGGATGGCGGCGAACGCCTGGCGCGGTCGCCTGGCTGCGCGAAAACCACACGCCGGCCGCCGGAGCCGAAGCGCGGAAGCGGGGTGCACTGACGATCGGCACCATCGGCGCACACCCGGCGGCGCTCAGAAACGCGATTGCCCGATTTGCCCGCAGCATACGGGCTTCGGAAATCGTCAGGTGACGTTGAAACCCGTCACGCGCGCCCGCAGTTCGTCCTTGCTCACCTGCGAGACGGGCGACCACAAGGGTCGCCCCTACAGTCCGTCTCGAACTACCCGCCAGAGTCGGCGCGGCCCGTAGGGGACGGGCTTGTCCCGTCCCGTATCGAATTCATGCATGGTGTTGGCGCGGGCGACGCCGGTAGCCCTCGTCCTCCGTCCAGATCAACGGAAACTCTGTGCTGTCCATGGTTCAGACTTCGGCGAAGTACAGGAGCAGCTGGATTTCCTATCGACCATTGATCCTGCGTGCATCCACGTCGCTATCGATCCTGGATCGAGCACCGTCCTCGGCTTCATGGTTCTGTCGGAAGCGAAGTTGGACCACCTCTACGTTCATTTGGATTGCCAGGGGATGGGGCCCATCGTGCTGCGGCTGATGGAGTGGTTCCCGGCCAACGACAGCGCCCTGCTCACCCCAATGCTCGTAGCCTTTGGCGTCGCCTCAGGCGCCGGTGGCCTGGCGGTGGTGTCGAGCAACTCGATGATGGCGGATGTGGCCGATGAACACGAGCTGGAAACGGGGCGGCGCCAGGAGGGGATCTTCTTCGGCGCCCTCTCCTTTGCGTCGAAAGGAGCCGCGGGTCTGGGCACGCTCATCGGGGGGCTCGCCCTGGACGTCATCCAGTTTCCGATCGGTGCGGCGCCCGGCGCGGTGGACGCCGGCACGCTATTCAACCTCGGCACCGTGTACGGTCCCATGCTTGGCGTCTTCGTGGTGTTCACCGTCTATTGCCTGACGCACTATCGCTTGACGAAGGGGCGCCACGAGGAAATCATGGCAGCGCTCGCCACGCGGCCGGCCGAAACGGCAGCGCAGCAGGCCGACCGTCTCCCGGACTGATGGGATGGCAGGACTGCCCGGCCCGGTTGCCGCATGCGTCGCAAAGCACCCGAACACTCCAACGGCCCAGCACCATGACCCGCACCATTGAGGACCTCGGCCCGCATGTCGCGCGCCGCTACCCGTTTCGATCGCAGTTCGCCAACGTCAACGGGTGGCGGATGCACTACATCGACGAAGGCCCGCGGGACGCACCGCCCGTGCTGATGCTGCATGGCAATCCCACCTGGGGCTACCTGTGGCGGGACACCATTCCGCCGCTGCTGGCAGCGGGTTATCGCGTGATCGTGCCGGACCAGATCGGCTTCGGCCTGTCCGAACATCCGCACGCCGCGAGCGCGCACAGCCTGGACAACCACGCGGCCAATCTCGTCGCCCTGATCGACCAGCTCGACCTCGCCGGCGTCTTCTTCGTCTGTCATGACTGGGGCGGTCCGACGGGCCTTTCGGCGTTGCTCACCCGGGCCGAGCGCGCGGTCGCAGTGGCCGTCATGTCCACCTGGGCATGGCGGGAACCCGCGGCGGAGTTTCACTGTCGGATCATGCCGTGGCGAACCTTGCACGCGCCGCTCGTCGGCCCCTTCCTGTCGGGGCGCCAGGGTGCGTTTCCCGGGCGTAGCACCTACCTTTCGGTGGTCGATCGCGAGCGCCTTCGGGCCGACTCCCTGGAAGCCTACGTCGCGGTGCTGCCGGATGCGGACGACCGGCGGCTCACCTGGCAGTGGCCGCGGTCCATCCCGATCGATCCAGCCACGGACATCGCGGGAGAGCGCTTCGAATGGCTCGAAGCCGGTGTCAGGCAGCTCAGGCTGCCGGCGACCGTCATCTGGGGGCGTGAGGAGGTCGTGTTCACCGCCGACGAGTTCGCCCCCAGATGGCACGAGATCTGGCCGCACGCGGAAGGCACGCACCTGGTCACCGGCAATCACTTCCTGCAGGAAGACTCGGGTGCGGAGATCGGCGACCTGCTCGTCGAGTTCGCCCGCTGTCACGTCCCCATCACGGAGGAGGGTTGACCGATGAGCATCCGCCGCATCACGCAACGACCCTCAGGCACGCGCAGCGTACCGGTGCTGACCGATCCGGACGTCAGCCACTACCCGGAGTTCGCCGCATTCCTGTCCGACACATTCGAACTGGGGGACGAGCCACTGGAGGCCCCCGGACTGCTCGATGTCGACGGCCGGGTCTACGAACTGGTCTTCATCGGCCGTTCCGGCCGGCCGTTTCCGGCTGCGGTCGAAATCGCGGCGCTGGTCCCGGGGCTCGAACCAATGGATACGGCACAGACCGACCAGGACCTGTGGGCGATCATGGAGTGGTTGATCGAGGGGGTGGGAGAACCCTGGACGGTCGAAGCGCTCAGGACAACCGGGGCGATCTTCCGGGTGATGCCTGGGGAGTCGTGAGTCGAGCGCCCCCGAGCGCGGCCGCAACTGGCTACGCCCTTTCCGGGCGTGGCTAGCCATGCCGGCACACGTCGGCACACATAGTGTAGGGGCGACCCTTGTGGTCGCCCGGGTTGTGGGTGAATTCGAAACGGGACGCCACAAGGGCGTCCCCTACAACAGCTGGCCGCACCAGTACGGCGTCTTCTCAGCCCACTCACGGCTGCCTCAAGCGGAACGCTGTAACGCAAAGCCAACCCGCTCCAGCCTGGCATCGGTCGAGCGTCCAAGAAAGTCCGCCCATCCGATGGCCGCCATCAGTTCATCGGCCCGCTCCCTGTCCTCGCCGGACAGGCACACGTAAGCATCCCGCACCCGCTGCGCCTTCCAGGCCGAGAATATCGAGCAGTTGCGCCTGTACGGCTGGCCGAAAAGCTCGATCTCCGGCAGCAGGGGCTGCGCCATCTCTTCCCCTGGCGCGGCGGCCGCCACCAGGGGCTGCGCGAGCTGCTCGACGCTCGTCGCATACGCGGCGCCGATGGGCCCGATGTAGCGCAGGTACGCGAGAAACGGTTCTGTCAGGCCAAGCTCCTCACCCGCCGGCATGGCGTACGCCGCATGCATGTTGTCCAGGAAGTAGCTGAGGTTGGCCGCCCTGGTCTTCAGATGGGCCTGCGCAGACCCGTGATCCCTGTACTGGTGCGGGTAATAGGCCGCATAGAGACAGCAGTCCGCCAGGCTCGGGCGCGGCCCGAACGCGAACTGCCGGGGGCCGACCGCCTGGTCCAGGAGCTCGGTCGCTTCCTCGAACAGTCGCTGAATGATGCCCTGCCCCGACTCCGTGTCTATGCCCAGACCGGGGAGATAGCTCTGCATGCGCTCCGCAACCGCATCGCCGTTCGCCCAGATGTCCTCTGCGTCGCCCTGACCGAAGAACCGGTTGAACTCCGCAATGACGAAGCGCCTGGCATCGGGGTCGTTCCACCGTGTGTGCATCGCGGTCACGACCCAGAGTTCGTCGACGAAGAACTCCACGATCCTCGTGACCAGCATCAGGACGGGATCCCGCGGAAAGACCGGTCGCTCGGGGTGCCTCTGCTCGAGCGCATCGATGATGACGGTCGTGTCCTGGAGAATCTCGCCCTGATCGCTTTCCAGCACCGGAAAAACGGTGCGCCCCACCGCCGGAGCTATCCGGTCCCGGTACGTCGCGAGCTCGTACATCTCGACGAAGGGGATGCGCTTGTAGCCCAGGCAGGCCCGCGTCTTCGCCGTGTAGTAGGAGACCATTGGGCCAAAGTGCGTATACATCGACGACTCCCTTGTGCGCCCACCGCGTGGTCCACGGACGTTGCCACCGAATGGTACTACCGGACCCTCGCGGTCGCCCTCGGAGGAACTCGGGACGTGTAGGGGCGACCCTTGTGGTCGCCCGCGTCCGAATCATGCAAGCCTTCCGCACGACCCTCGGAATTCGAGACGGGACGGGACAAGCTCGTCCCCACGATCATCCGCCCCGTTGCTTTCAATTAGTCGGGCATTGACTTTCAGTTAGCCGCGTATCCGAGCCGGGCCAACGGCAGAATCGGGTGGAAACGGATGGACAATCGGATGAAAGACGCGCATGCTCTATTGCTCTATTGGATGGAAACGGATGACAGAATGGGTGGCCGCTTCCGGGCATCCACGCCCACCGCCACCAACGAGCTGCTCCGGCTCGTCGCCGACATCGACGAGTTCAAGGGCGCCTGGCAGGCCATCGGTCGCATCGCTCCCGAGCGACTCTCCGCCCTCAGACGCGTGGCGACCATCGAGAGCATCGGCTCCTCGACGCGGATCGAAGGGGCGGCCTTGAGCGACGGGGAGGTCGAGCGGCTGCTGGCCAACGTTGACGTCCAGTCCTTCGCCACCCGCGACGAACAGGAGGTCGCGGGCTACGCGGACACGATGCAGATGGTCTTCGGGAGCTGGCAAGCCATCGATCTCACGGAGAACCACGTCAAGCAGCTTCATCTCGAGTTGCTGAAGTTCTCAATGAAGGACGAACGGCACCGGGGCGAATACAAGACGCTGCCCAACCACGTTGAAGCGTTCGACCCGGACGGCCGCAGCCTTGGCGTCATGTTCGAGACCGCGGCGCCCTTCGAGACACCAGGCCGGATGGCCGATCTCGTCGCGTGGACGCGGGAAGCCCTGAACGACGGGGGGCTCCACCCTCTGTTGGTGATCGGGGTTTTCGTCGTGACCTTCCTTGCCATCCATCCCTTCCAGGACGGTAACGGTCGACTGGCCCGAATCCTCACGACGCTGCTCCTGCTACGCAGCGGTTACGGCTACGTGCCCTACAGCTCCCTGGAGAGCGTCATCGAACGGACCAGGGACGCCTACTACCTCGCGTTGCGGCGGACCCAACGTTCCCTCGGGAGCGAGACGCCCGACTGGCAGCCCTGGCTCGCGTACTTCCTCAACGCCCTGCAGCAGCAGAAGGACCTGCTTCGGGGCAGGATTGAACGGGAGCGGCTGATGCTCGGCGACCTCCCCGTCCTCTCCGTCCGGATTCTCGATATCGCCCGGGATCGGGGACGTGTCAGCGTCGCTGAAGCCGCTAACGTCACCGGCGCCAGTCGGAACACCATCAAGGACCACCTGCGAGCGTTGGTGACGGCGGGGCACCTGGCGCGGCACGGGGCGGGGCGGGGGAGTTGGTATTCCTTGGGGTGACCGGAACGGTCTCGTCTCTCTCCCGTTCCGTCTCGATTTGTCCGTCGAGGCTGCGAGACGGGCGACCGCGAGGGTCGCCCCTACAACCGTCGAATCACCCGGCAAATCCGGCGCGTCGCTTGACGGCACATGGCCGGGCGTCGGACCATGCGTGCTGACGTTGCGAGGCGCGCTCGCTATGGGGGCTTCCACCGAGCGGCGTCGCTCCACGCTGGCCAGAGGGGGCTGCCATGCGAGTATCTTCCGGGAGAACCACTCCACTCGTTGTGATGTTGTCTGGACTTCTCATCCTGGGAGTCGTCCTGGGAGGGTGCGGCGAGACGGCCGGTCCGACGGACATGGCGGCGGAGGACAAGGGTAGCGCTGCCCACATTCGCCGGATCACCACGGCGATCGACGACGCGGCGCTCAGGAACGCGGACGCCCGCCCGGGCGACTGGCTGACCTACGGGCGCAACTATCGCGAGGACCGCTACAGCCCGCTGGACCAGGTCCACCGCGGCAACGTCGAAGAACTCGGCCTGGCGTGGACGCTCGACCTGGGCACCAAGCGGGGTATCCAGACCACGCCGCTCGTGGTCGACGGCGTCATGTTCCTGTCCGGTCCCTGGTCAGCGGTGTACGCCGTCGACGCCCGCAAGGGCACGCTGATCTGGGAATACGACCCTGGCGTTGACCGCGGCATCGGGACCCGGCTCTGCTGTGGCGTGTCCAATCGCGGTCTTGCGCTCTACAAGGGCGCCCTGTTCGTCGGAACCCTGGACGGTCGCCTGATCTCCATCGACGCGGCGGACGGAACGCCGAACTGGGAGGTGATGACCGTCGATCCCGAGGGCTACCAGTCGATCACCGGGGCGCCACGCATCGCCAACGGCCTGGTACTGATCGGCAACGGTGGAGCCGAGTTCACGGCGCGGGGCTACGTGAGCGCGTACCGCGCCGACACGGGAGATTTGGCCTGGCGTTTCTACACCGTACCCGGCAACCCGGACGATGGCTTCGAACATGCGGACCTCGAGCAGGCCGCGGCGACCTGGACCGGATCCTGGTGGGAGCTCGGGGGCGGCGGGACCGCGTGGGACTCGATCGCCTACGACCCGGAACTCGACCGCGTCTACATCGGGGTCGGCAACGGCACCCCCTGGAACCGGCTGCGCCGCAGTCCCGAGGGCGGGGACAACCTCTACCTCTCGAGCATCGTCGCGGTAGATGCCTCCACCGGCCGCTATCTCTGGCATTTCCAGACGACGCCCGGCGACACCTGGGACTACACCGCCACGCAGCACATCCTGCAGGCGGATCTTACCGTCGACGGCGAAACCCGGAAGGTGCTGGTGCAGGCGCCCAAGAACGGCTTCTTCTACGTGCTGGACCGGTCGACCGGTGCTTTCCGGAGCGGTGCGCCGTTCGCCTACATGAACTGGGCGACGGGCCTGGATCCGAGTGGCCGGCCGGTCGAAAGGGAAGGTGCGCGCTACGAGGACGGCAGGAAACACCGGATCGCCCCCAGCCCGCACGGCGGCCACAACTGGCAGCCCATGTCGTACAACCCCGAAACCGGATGGGTGTACCTCCCGGCGGTGGAGCAGATCGGCTCCCTGCGCTATGACAGGAGCGTCCCGGACCGGTCCCGGCGCAGAGTGAATGGCGGCAACGGGGCCACCAACAGCGCCAACATGAGCCTGTACGTGGAAGAGGTGCAGGACGACGACCCGCGCGCGCCGAAGCCGGGCCAGTCCTACGGCCGCCTGATCGCGTGGGACCCGGTGGCGCAGGAACTGAAGTGGGAGGTACGCCAGCCGCTGTTCTACAACGGCGGACTGCTCACGACCGCGGGCGGGCTCCTGTTCCAGGGCGACGCGGAAGGCTGGTTCCGAGTGCGGGACACGCGGACGGGTGAAGCACTCTGGGAATTCGACGTGCGCAGCGGCGCCGTCGCGCCGCCGGTCACCTACCTGGTCGACGGGGAACAGTACGTCACGATCGCCGTGGGATGGGGCGGGGGTCCGGGGAAGCGGATCAAGCAGGTCGATCGCATTCATCCCGGCACCGTCTACACGTTCAGGCTTGGCGGTGACGCGCCACCGCCCGAGAAGCTGCCGCCGCTGGAACGCGCAGTCGTCGCGCTCACCACGGACGCCACGCCCCTGGAGATCGGCACCGGGTACAACCTCTACATGGGGCACTGCGTCCACTGCCACGGCTCGGTGCGGGGCGACGGCGGAGAGATCCCGAGCCTGGCGTGGTCGACCGAGGGCATGTACACGTTGCTGCGCGAAATCGTGCTGGATGGCCTGCTCCTGCCCGAAGGCATGCCGAGCTTCGAGGACAAGCTGACGGGGGCGGAGGTCGACCTGATCAAGGCCTACCTGCTGCAGGAGGCGGACACCCTTCGGGCGGGGACTCCGTCGGAGGAAAGGCGCGCTTTCCTCGGGGCGGCGCAGAGGCTTGCCGACGAGGCGTAGGCGGGCAACGCGAACCCCTTGGGGTGCTTTTACATCGGCGCTTGCCACCGCGCACGGCCGCAGCAGCGGCGCCTCCTTTCCGACCCGGGCGGCGAGAGTGCGGTACGCGTCGCGACCGAAAGTCGCGCCGCCGCCGTCACTCCTCGCCTGGGAGTTCCAGACCGAGGTTGTCTTCGAGATGCGCGCGGGTAACGCGCTCAAACCGCTCCGGCCAAGCTGCACCCAGCTCCTGCGCCAGTGCCCGCGCCATAGGGAAGAACTGTCCGGCGATTGCTCGGGTGCGTTCGAAGACGGACGACCAGGTCGAACCCGACGGGAGGTTCACGAGCACTGCCACCTGATCCGCAGTCAGATCCTTCCGCAAGGCGAGCACCCCGCGCCGCGTCTGCGGACCGTTCGACGGGACCATCGTCTGGATCAGCATGTCCCGTAGCAGATTCGTGCCCGTCTGCGCGACCACGAGATCGTTCCTCCCCTTGACCACGACCGAAAGGCCCAGCACACGGATGAACTCGTTGACGATGTCGAGCAACGCCTCCGCGGAAGGCTGAGGTGGAGACGGTGTTGCGGCAGACAGGGCATCCGAGAGTCCGAGCCGATCGAACAGAGCCTTGACCTGTCCGCCGGTGAGAAACGCCAGTTCGGTCCCGCTCACTACCGTCAGATCGAACCGCAGCCAATCCAACGTAATGCAGTTGATCGTGCGAGCGTTCGGCAGGACCTTCGAGAAGAGGACCGGCGCAATCTCCTTGGCGGCCTGCTCCAGCCGCGTCAAGACGTCCGGTGCCTGGTCCGCGTCCGCGACCAGGACATACACATCGACATCGCTGTACGCGTCCGCTTCATCTCGGCCGTGACTCCCCCCAAGGAACGCACCGCCGACGCCCGGAAGCCTTTCAAGTACTTCAGTGATCCGGTCCGCCAGATCAGCCTGGTCCATGGACTCTCCTTCAACCGAACAACAGGCACTCTCACAACTCTCAAATGCCCCACACGGCCGCAGTGTGAGCACTCCCGACCGGCTTCCTGCGGCCCACCATCCTCCCGCCCAATCTCCGGACGGCGCAGAGGCTTGCCGACGAGGCGTAGGCGGGCGATCCCGTATCGAATTCATACACGGTCCGGGCAGGCGTTGTAGGGGACGGGCTTGTCCCGTCCCGTTCTGCGGCCTGCATGACTGCGGGACGGGCGACCACAAGGGTCGCCCCTACGATGCGCGTCGAATCGTAACGCTTGTTCCATGCGGGCGACCCTGGTGCCCCCCCCCGAATCCGCCGCTGAGGTCGACCCAGGCGTGCCCCACGCCCATCAACCCGCGGACGCCGGGACCAGCCGCACGATCCGCCACCCGGTCAAGCACTTGCAGTGCGCTGACCCCGTCCTGGAAGTGCCGGCTGCCCGGAATGAACCCGCGTCCCCCGTGCCTTGCGCCCGTCCCACAGTTGCCGGGCGGCGACCGTACGCGCAGTCGAACGCGGTACGGCGCGCTCACCCGCCGCCTCCGACCCAGCGCACCGTCAGCTGCGGGGGGTCTTCGTCCCAGATCAGGCCCCCCGGGAAGACCATGCCATCGACGCGGCGGCCGTCCAACCAGCCATCTTCCAACTCTTACCCACCACCGCCATGGACCCACACCATCACCGGACGGCCTGCCCGACATCACTTCCTCGCCACCGCGCACCACGCGAACACGGGGTTCCCGGCCACCGGCTTCCCAGCGAGCGAACTCGACCGCCGGCGACCCACATCGCCTGCGCCGGAAACCGGTATAGTCAGTCCCATGCCTCGCTTCTCCCTCGGAACCTTCGGCCCGTTCAGTTGGCGTAACACCTGCCGTCGCCGAATAGCCAGTACCATCGACCGACTCTCCGTCTTGCTGCGCCATCGCCACACCGCGAACCCGACGCGCATCGGTGACGGTCCACACGACTGCGCGTTGTCCTCCCTGTTCTGGGTCGCGCCGACACTCTCCGAGACGGAGATCGCCGACGCGTTCAACGTCGCCGCGGATACTTGGCCGTATGGAGGCGTCACGAACAAGGAGTTCGCCATCGCCCTCAGCCACCTCGACCTCGATAGCGCGTATTCCACCGACATCAACACGCTCAAGGCGCTGCTTGCGACCACGCCGCCCAGATGCGTGGCGCTGGTCCGGGGCCACTTCATCCCCATCGTCGACGGTGCCATCACCGGCTCCGACGCCCATCGCCAATGGCCGCCCGACACCCGCGTGTACTGCCACTGGACCTTCACTCGACGGTCGTTTCGACGGGCACGAAATTCGCGTCGTAGACACGCCGATACTTCCTGAACGGACTGCCGCCCGGCCTCAGGTGACTCAGCAGCATCGTGAACGCTACCGAGCTCGCCTCCAGCACGATCGACGCGAACGACGCATTCTCCGGCCCGTAGCCCACCGCGTCCTCCCGCTCCGGCGGCGTTTTCGGCGACCACGCGCACTCGTATTTGTACACTCCCGCTACGCGGTCCACTTCCACACCGCAACACAGCAGCATCCCGCCGTCCTTGTCCCTGCACAGCGACTCGATGCCCATCCGCGACGTGTTGGTGTCCGTTCCCGCGAACACGACGTCCGCGTCCTGCACCGCATCCCTGACTCGCTGCCCGAGCGAGTTGTCGTCCATGATCTGTTCCGGCCCCCTGAAGCTGTCAGGCAGCGCGAGCACGTCCAGGCCATCTCCTCCGACCGCCAACAGGCGCCTTGCCAACACCTCCACCTTCGGCTCGCCAACATCTTGGTCCGTAAATCCCAACACCCGGTTGAGACTCGACGCCTTCACGTGCCCGCCGTCAATCAGCGACAGCCGCCGAGCGCCGGTTCGAACGAGCATGTCCGCAAAGTTGGCCCCCGTGCCGCCGCATCCGACTATGCAGAACCGCAGCGACCCCAACTGCGCCATCAGGGGGCCCCCAAGAGCCGCCGCGGTTCGCGTCCTCAGTCCCACGACGCCTTAGACCCACACGACATGTCTGTAGAGCCGTCTGCACACCGCCCTCAGCGCATCGAAGTCGCGGAAGATCGAGTCCGAGAGGCTCTGGATGGAGTAGGGTTTGAACTCCCGGCCCTTCCACGTGAACGCCTGATATTCCTCATGGGGGTTGGGTGCCTGCCGCCCGATCTCCCGCACCTTCGCGGCCGTCATCCAGCACTTCGCCCCGCCCCCGTAATCCAAAGCGATTGACAGCGGCCGCTCGCCAGCGCTCGGACTGTAGTCCAGGATGAGCAGCACGGGACCTTCCAGCGCCGGGATCTGCGTCAAGGTCCAGTAGCAGAACTGGTCCAGCTTCTCCTTCATGGCCGCCGGGAGCTGCGGGCCGCTCCCAGGCAATCCCTCAATCTCGGTCTCGTCCGTCACCTTGTCCTCGAACGCCGGGTCCGCCTCGGGCGGATCCCATGCAACTTCCACGTCGGCCAGGCACTCCTTGACCGATTCGACAGCCTCGACAGCCACCTTCGGCGGCTCGGCAGCGGCCTCCGCCTTGAGCAGCAGGTCGAAAGACGTCGCGGCCACCGGCGTGAACCGCACTGCCCAACCCTGGTCCGTCTTCTCAATGACCCAGGTCGGGCGCCCCGGGTCCGCCTCCCCATCCTCCGACACCGGGGCCCCCGGCCCCTCGAACTTCAGGGTCTTAGCCATGGACACCACGTCCCGCTTGCTGACCCCTTTCGAGCTGCGCAGGAGCACTTTTTCCTCGTCGTTGAGCAGCACCGCCCCCCAACAGCGCTCGCCCGCGTCCGATACCTTCGTGATCTTCAACAATGACATCTGCCACCTCCTCAAGTCGTTACACTGCCCGGCACACACCGCCGCCAGGCACGACGTTTACAAACAGGGTGACATTTTGACAAAATGTAAACCCATGAGTCAACGCGGAGGCGAAGGAATGATCGGAATACGACTCAAGCTGGCGCGCACGGCCGCTGGCCTTTCGCTACGCGGCCTCGCCGCGGCGATCAGCTACCGCGTCACGGCGCAAGCCATCGGCAAATACGAACGCAACGAGGCGATGCCGGGCAGCGGCGTCCTCATCGCGCTCGCGGAAGCCCTGCATACCTCCATCGACTACCTGCTCGGTGACCCCGAGCTAGTGCTTGAGGATCTCGAGTTCAGAAAGAACGCGTTCACGACCAGGCGCGGCGAAGCCCAGGTCGAAGCCAAAGTCCTCACGCACCTTGAACGGTATCTCGCCATCGAGGAGATCCTGCAACTCCCTAGCGCCCAGTGGGACGAGCCGCAGGACGCGCCCTATGCCGTGCGGCACGATGCCATCGAAGCCGACCCGGCCGCCGACGCGCTCCGCCATCATTGGCACCTGGGCCACGAGCCCATTCCCAACCTGGTCGAGTTCCTCGAAGAGCGCGGCGTCAAAATATTCGCATTCCCTCTGGGGAGCGTCGCGGGCCTCGCCGCGCGAACGGGCCGGCCGGGACACGCGCCCGTGCCCTTCGTCGTGGTGAACGCCGACGACTGGGGTGAGCGCCAGCGATTCACCATCGCCCACGAACTCGGCCACATCGTGCTCGACATCGCCCGCGGTCTCAGCGCGGAACGGGTCGCACACCGGTTTGCCGGCGCGTTCCTCATGCCCGCCGAGGCGCTGTACCTGGAAGTCGGCAAGCACCGCAGCGCCCTCGCCGTGGGTGAACTGCTCGCCCTGAAACACGTCTTCGGCGTCAGCATCCAAGCGTTGACCCACCGATGCCGGGACCTCGAGATCATCAACCAAGCTACCTACCGTGCCCTGTTCAACGAGTTCGACCGCCTTGGCTGGCGCTCACCTCCCTACAAGGAGTACGGCGCCATGGCCGGCGAGCCGCCGAACCGGTTCAACCGGCTCTGTCTGCGCGCCCTCGCCGAAGGCGCCATCAGCGAGTCGAAAGCGGCCGAGCTTCTGGACATCGGCATCGCCCAAGTCGACGACTACATGCGCGGCACCCTGCCTTCGCCGCCACCCTCGGCCTGATGAATGTGCCACCGAGTCGTCGTATCGGATTCGTCCGTGCTCATCGATCTTGAACGTGGCTCCCTCTTCGCCGCAGCCTTCGCTCTGCGCCTCGAATTCTGCGTCCCCGATCTGCTGTACCGGCGCGAGCTCGAACCCTACGGCGGCGATCGCCTCCGCGCCATGGGCCTCCAAGTCCTCCACCTCGATGGCGAAGGCGTCGTCCGGGCGGCGCGGTATCGTCAGGCTGTCCCTGCTCTCTCGTTGTCCGACGCCTTCGCGCTGGCCCTGGCGCAACGTTCCGCCAGCACCCTACTCACCGGCGATGCACGCCTCCGGCGCCTTGCCAGCGACGAAAACGTCGTCTGCCACGGCGTCCTCTGGCTGCTGGACCGAATGCTCCAAGAGCACACGGCACCGCCGCGACAGCTCTACGACGCCTTGGTCAGCATCCGCGACCACCCACGTTGCAGGCTTCCGAAGGCCGAAGTCAGTAAACGCCTGCAAACCTTCAAGCACGCTGGCCGAAGCCCTGATCCAGACTCGCGCCGGGTTTGACGCCGCGGACGGGTAGCACGCGAACCCGCGCCATCGTTGCCCAGCCGGCTGCGTGTTGCTTCCCAATTTGCCTTGTTTTGGATCTTGTTCCGCACGAGTTCGACCCTCATAGTCCATAGCAGTCAGAACGTTGCCTTGCCGCATCTCCATGCGTGACCGCACCTGGGGCCGCCGGCCCGAGAACCGGCCGCGGCAAGCCGCCTACGTGACCGCGGCGACCGACGCCGAGCACGGCTGTTTGGCGGTGACCAACCTACGGCGCGAGGGGGAGGTGATCGCGTACGGGTTCCTGCGGCGTGACGGCGTGAAGGCGTCCCTGGTGGAAGGCACCCGCGAGACCGAGCGCGACGACGAGCACGGCTGGATCACGCAAGCACGGCTCGCCGCCCGGGACACGCTCGGGCGAACACTGCACGCCATCGGCACCGCCGTGAGCCGCATCGTCATCAACCGGCACACCTTCATCGACATCCACTCGCCGGTGCGCTGGGAGATGGACGGCGCCACCGGGTGGGGCGAGGACCAGGACATGTGGCCGGTGCACCGCTGGTCGCGCGTGCGGCGCGAAGGAGCGGGAGGATGAGCAACGAGGCGACCCTCGATGCCCGCGCGCATCCTCGACTACCTCGCGACGAAGCTCCCCGACGCCAAGGCGCTCCGCCTCGAGCACCTGGAGCGCATCGCCGTCGGCTGGTCCCACGAGACCTGGCTCTTCGACCTCTGCTACGACCAGGACGGCGCAGCGCGGCGCGACGGCCTCTGCCTGCGGCACGACCCCGGCAACGCCCTGCTCCGGCACCTCTCCGATCTCAAGGAGCAGTTCCGCGTCCTGCAATGCCTCGAAGCGACGCCGCTGCCGACGCCCCGCCCCTATTGGTTCGAGGAGGATCCCGACATCCTGGGCGCGCCGTTCCTGGTGATGGAGAAGTGAGCGCCCCCCGGAGCCGATCCTCACGGATCTGATCGCATGGCTCGAAGAGAACGCCCCAACGACCGACCGCGTCTGCCTGGTCCACGGCGCCTACCGCACCGGCAACCTGCACATTTGACGGCGACCGCGTCAGCGCCGTGCTCGACTGGGAACTCCAGGTGGTGGGCGACCCGATGTACGACGTGGCGTACGTGCAGAGCGACCTCAACCCGGAAGGGCCGGAGCTACTCTCGAACCTCGTGCCTCGCGACGCGTTTTTCGACGCGTACGAGCAGGCGACGGGGTGGACCATCGACGAGCAGGTGTGCCGGTACTAACGAGGCGCTCTACGCGATGCGGTCGGTGGCGTTCTGGATGAGTGCGGCGGGGTTGTTCGCGGAAGGGCGGAGCGACGATCTGCGCTTGGCGAGGACGGCCTGGTCGGTGCCGGTGGTGTTGGGGCGGGCGGGGGCGCTGTTGGGGTATTGAGGGTGGGGCGGCGGCGAGGCTCCGCGGCACGACGGAATGGCCGGGCAAGCTCTCTCGAGTGCGGCGCGTGTTTCGCCGCTTCTGGAACGTCGCGCAGATGCGCCGCAACGATGCCCACGACGAAGCCATCGCCAGAGAGCTCGCCACACACCTGCAGAACGCCGTCCAGCGTGATCGCGGTGCGCCGCTGTCGGCCCCTGCTCTCCTCGCAAGCATGGCCGCCGCCTGGTTGCCGCGTCACCCGCGCGCTGCTTTAGTCGCCTTGCACACGCGCCAGCAGATCAACCACCTCGCGTACGCACTCGTCGAGCCGCTGGTCGATGCGCCGCCCGCTGAACCGGACCACGGTCCAGCCAATCTCCCGCAACGCCCGATCCCGCTCAGCGTCCCGCTCATCCTCGTCATGAAAGGGCGCGCCGTCGCACTCGACGTCCACCATCGCATCCCCGCGCCGGATAGCCAAATCAAGGCGATAGCGGCCAACTTCCACGCCTGGCTCCGCCTCAATGCCCCGGTCGCGCAGTGCAGCGTGGAGATCCCGCTCCAGCGGACTGTCAAAGGGCGTCGCCGCTAGTTTCGCCACATGCTCCGCCAGGTCCGCCAGGTGGTTCGGGTGCTTGCGGCAGGCCGCCTCGCCGCCGACGATCACAATGCGGCAGCGTGCGCGCGTCAGGGCCACGTTCAGCAGGTTCGGGTCAGCCGCGAAGCCCGCCACTTGACGGCTTGACCATTCGTCGATCACCGGCGAGAAGTAGATGACGTCACGTTCACCCCCCTGAAACCGATGCGCCGTGGCGACCTCGATCCCCTCACGCTTGGCGTCGACCCCCTCCCGACGCAGAGCTGACAAGATCGTTCTGGCCTGCTGGGCGAAAGGCGTCACCACCCCGACTGACAGGTTCCCCCGCCGGTAGGTCGCGAGGTCCTCGGCCACACGGGTCGCCACCACCGCCGCTTCGCGGCCATTTCGCCAACTGCTGTTACCCGCGCCACGCTCGCAGCGCCCGGACACCTGAACCCACTCGATGGCGGACATGCCCACTGGCGGCCTCGCCGTCCCGCACATCGTCATCCTCCCGGCGTAGAACTGCCGGTTCGAGAACTCCACCACCGCAGGATGCGACCGAAAGTGCAGGTCGAGCATGATGGGTGGGCGCGCGAGGCGCGACAGCGCCAGGCCGAAACAACTGTTCGCCCTGTAACCAAACGCTGCTAGATCATCAGGGCCCAGGCCGCAACGCACGGCGATCGCACCCTCGCGCTGCTCGCCCAGCGTCGTGATGTGCGGAAGCTGACGCTCGTCGCCGATCACCATGGCCCGCTTCCCGCGCACCAGCAAGGGCAGGGCGGAGGCCGCGTCGCACTGGGATGCCTCGTCAATCACGACCAGATCGAACAGGCCGTCAGCCAGCGGCAGCGTGTCTCGCGCCGACAAGTTCGTAACGGACCACACGGGCAGGGCGGACAGCGCCCCGGGAACCAGGCGATGCACGTCGGAGACGCGCGCGTTGCCCTTCGCCGCCGCCTGGATGCGGCTCGCCAGCCGCCCCGCGGCCTGCCACGCTTCCGGGCGGTCAGTCTGCATTTGACGGGTCTTTGCCCGAAAGAGCGCTAGGCCCGCCTTCGACCGCTGCTCGGAGAGCGCCCACAGGCTGTCCTCGGAGTCGTGAACGTCGGGAAGCCCATCAAGGCGCTCGCGCAGGGTTTCGCGCCGCCTTCTGTCCGCTACGGACTCGGCATCGCGGCGGGCTTCCTTGAAGACCGCATGCAACATCGCGCCAGCCTCGTGGACGCCGGCGTCGGCGGCGAGCGGGTCCACACGGCCAAGGCAGGCCTCTGCCCGCTCCCGCAGATACGGCGCGCAATCCCCGAACGCCGCCACCGCCTCCCTTGCGCGGGCCATTCGCTTCTCGATGTCCGCCCTTGCCTCATCCAGCAGCCGCAGCGTGGCAGCTCTCTCGGCAGCGTCGAGGGCCTCCCGCGCGACCTGACCGAACTCGTCCCGAGCCTCGGCGGCACCCAATTCGGGTTGCCCGGGGTCCACCCGCGCTATGCTGCTCAACGCTCGCTCCCGAAGATGCGGCACCCGCTCGCCGAAGCGCTCCACCGCGCTCGTTATTGCAGCCATTCGCCGGTGCCTCGTACGCCGGCGGGCGAACAGCCGCGGCCGGCGGGCAAGCGCCGTAAGCGCCACCCCAACGTCGTCCGACGCAGCCTTGACCTCTGAGGCGTCGATACGCTCGGGCACACCCTCCGGCGGTGCCCCGTCGCGTCGCGCCCGCTCATCAAGCTCGTGTAGCGCTTCAAACTGGCGCGGAAGGTCGAGCCCTCGAAGCGCTGCCCTTACCTGCTCCGCTGCGTCGTCAACGGCATCCTCCCTGAGACCGTCGGGAACGCCCTCCGCCATTGGCGTGTTGGCCAGCCGACCCTCGAGCGACTCCATCTCTTGGAGTGTCAAAAGCCGCTCCTCGCGCGCCTCGTGCACTGCCCGGACTCGGCGGTGAACCTGGCGCCACTCATCGCTGGCCTCGACGAGACCTTGGGCGGGTTCCGCCCGCTCGGCCTCACCGACCAGGCGAGTAATTTCGCTGGCCAGCGCCTGGCGTTGCGCCGCGGCCCCGGCGCGGACCACCGGGCAGAGCGGAGCGGTGGCACGCAGTCGCTCGACAACGACATCAACCGCCTTGTTGTTCTTCGAGGCAATCAGTACCGACTCACCCCGGCAGACGGCGGCCGCCACCGTGTTCAGGACCACCTGCGACTTGCCTGAACCCGGCGGTCCGGTCACCACGGTCAGCGGGTTCGTCATCGCCGAGTGGACGGCCCTGTCCTGCTGCACGGACGATTGGCCAACGGTTGGCGTGGGGTTCACCGACTCCGACGCGCTCTCTGGAAGGGCGCCGCCAAACATCGCGGACGCCACACCCGTGAGCGTTCCCAGGCCATCTTCACCGGCGGCAAGCTCCCGCAGGTCCGTGGCGAGGTTGCGGATCAGGGCGTTGCCGGACGCAGGCGGCAGCAGAACCGCAGCGTTGACTACCCCGTTGCGCCCGCGCCCGTCGATCTCGGCAGGCGGAGATGCGCCGATGTCCGCAAGCCCCTCGACTCCGTGCTCAACGAGTTCCCGCAGAATGGCTGCGGCGCGCTCCCGCCGCCCCTTTGCCTCATCGACCGCGACGCTCTTGGCGGTGGCCGTCTCGATCGCCCGGCGATCTTCATCCGAAAAACCCAGCAGGCGCAGTGCCGGGGAGTTCAGGTCCACCCCGCCGCCCGCCCGTTCGCAGCGCCATCCGCCGCCGTCGTCCTGGAAGACGCGTGCGTCGCCGACAAGCAGCGGCGAGACCGACAGTTCGCGGGACTGCGGATCCGGCCCCACGCAGACGGGCCAGCCGAGGGCCACCGAGCCTTGGGGGTCATCACGCAAGCGTTTCGCGCCCCATTTCGCGGTGCCCGGGCTGTCGGGGATCGGCACCGCCGTCCCCTCCTCGGCGAAGCCCGCACCGGCCTCCAGGTAGTCGCCGCCAATCCGCACGGCGAGCGCTGCCGCCTGTTCGGCCTCAATGCAGCCCAAGTAGAACTTGGCGAGGGTCGCTAGTCGCGTCACCCCGCCCGCACGGGCGTTTGCGTCCGTTTCGGCCATGCTGCCTCCATGTTCTGTCTTACCCATGTTCCCATACCGGGTTCAGCGACTTGCCGCACGCGTGCTGGTGCCGGCCGGGGCCAAAGTCCATCCGCTTTGCGGGAAGTCAGCTTGCCGCCATTCGCCGGTGGTCATTCCGAATGGCCGACTAGAAGCGCCGCCACGTGTTCGAGAGCAAATCGCGCACGCTGCCCGAAGCGCGGCAGCCGCGCAAGGGCCGGGTATGCTCCGCACCCGCCAGACACGGATCGGGAGTGAGCAAGTGGAAGCCTTCGGCGAGTATCGGGTCGGTCACAGTACAGGCGGGTCGCACTGGATTGAGTGTCGGGGAGAGGTAATCGCGGAAGTCCACAATCCAGTGGACGGACCTGCGAAAGTGTGGCGCTACGGGCGCGACGACACAGTGAGAATCACGTCGTCGATTCCCGGTTGGGCTTTCGAGGGGACGTACCGGTCAGTAGGACACGCTCTCGCGCCCGCTGCGCGTTCTCATCGCCAGTTCGTAGAGCGAAGCCCTGTCAAGCGGCTTTGGAGAGGGATGGCGTTGTGGCCAGCATGGGGAAAGGTCGCCGCCGTGGTGGTCGGGTTGGCCGCCGTCTCGGAGATATTGAGCTACTTCGCTCCGAACGGCGGAACGCAGCTTGTAGCGTGGCTCGCCGGACGGATAGGCGGCTCCGAATAGCGCCCATCGCCGCCCGGGCGACGCCTCGCCCCCGCGGTCCGCGTCGGCGACGCGAGACGCCGATCATTGCTCGGTCGCTTCGCGCTCCGCATTCTACGCGTCCATGATCGCGTGCGACTCGGCCGCCTCGGCTCTCGCCAAGTCGTGTAGCCCGAGGCTCGGAGCGCCGCGTCGAAGCGGTGACCAACGTACGGCCCGAGGGCGAGGTGATCGCGTACGGATTCCTGCGCCGTGAAGGCGTGACGGCGCCCCTGGTGGAAGGCACCCGCGTGACCGAGCGCGACGACGACCACCGCTGGATCACGCAAGTACGGCTCGCCGCCCGGGACACGCTCGGGCGGACGCTGAACGCCACCGGCACATCCCGGAGCCGCATCGTCATCAACCGGCACACCTTCATCGACATCAACTCGCTGGTGCGCTGGGAGATGGACGGCGCGACCGGATGGGGCGAGGACCAGGACATGTGGCCGGTGCACCGCTGGTCGCGCGTGCGGCGCGAAGGGGCGGGAGGATGAGCAACGAGGCGACGCTCGAACGCATGGCGCAGATCCTGCCCAACGACATCGCACCGGCCGTCGAGGACCAGTACGCCCGCACCCAGGCGCACATGGCGGCGGTGGTGCTGCGCAAGCTCTCCCGCGAGTTCGCCCTGCGCGCGGAGCACGAGGCACGGCGCACCGAGGACCTTGCCGCCCTGGTAGCCGACCTGAAGGAATCCCACGAGAGCCTGCCCCCGAACCCGCAGCACGTCCTCACGGCGTTCGCGCGCAACCCGACGGACGCACACCTCTGCGCGCTGATCGAATCCCTCCACGGCAACCGCGAGCAGCTGGGCGAAGAGGCCTTCACGCACCTGCTCGGCCGCATCCGCCGGTTCCTGCGGACGGACATCGACCGGCGGCTGGAGTACGCGAATGACCGCAGCCATCACCCGGGACGCGATGCCCGCGCGCATCCTCGACTACCTCGCGACGAAGCTCCCCGATGCCAAGGCGCTCCGCCTCGAGCGCCTGGAACGCATCGCCGTCGGCTGGTCCCACGAGACCTGGCTCTTCGACCTCTGCTACGACCAGGACGGCGCAGCGTGCCGCGACGGCCTCTGCCTGCGGCGCGACCCCGGCAACGCCCTGCTCCGGCATCTCTCCGATCTCAAGGAGCAGTTCCGCGTCC
This sequence comes from Candidatus Azotimanducaceae bacterium, assembly GCA_965248075.1. GTDB lineage: Bacteria > Pseudomonadota > Gammaproteobacteria > Pseudomonadales > Azotimanducaceae > VXNE01. The sequence continues at coordinate 2,190,026 of CBDFIL010000003.1, forward strand.
TGCAATGCCTCGAAGCGACGCCGCCGCCGACGCCTCGCCCCTACTGGTTCGAGGACGATCCCGGGATCCTGGGCGCGCCGTTCCTGGTGATGGAGAAGGTGCCCGGAGAGTGCCCGAGCCCGTGGGGCCGCGAGGGCAGGAAGTACTACGCCGAGGCCGCCGACCGCGGCGTGCTGCCGGCGAGCTTCACGGACACCCTGGCGACGCTCCACACCCTGGACTGGCGCGCAGCCGGGCTCGAGTTCCTAGGCGTGCCCGAGGGCGGTACGAGCTTCGCACTCGCGGAGGTCGCCAAGTGGCGGGAACTCATCGCCGTGCGCGACCGCCCCCCGGAGCCGATCCTCACGGACCTGATCGTATGGCTCGAGGAGAACGCCCCGACGACCGACCGCGTCTGCCTAGTCCACGGCACCTACCGCAGCGGCAACCTGCTCATCGACAACGACCACGTCAGCGCGCTGCTCGACTGGGAGCTCCAGGTGCTCGGCGACCCGATGTACGACGTGGCGTACGTGCTGAGCGACCTCAACCGGGAAGGGTACGGAGCTGCTCTCGAACCTCGTGCCTCGGGACGCGTTTCTCAACGTGTACGAGCAGGCGACGGGGTGGGCCATCGACGACCACGTATGCCGGTACTACGAGGCGCTCTACGCAATGCGGTCGGTGGCGTTCTGGATGAGTGCGGCGGGGTTGTTCGCGGAAGGGCGAGCGATGACCTGCGCTTGGCCAGGACGGCCTGGTCGGTGCCGGTGGTGTTGCGCGGGCGGGGGCGTTGTTGGGGTATTGAGGGTGGGGTGAGCGCGAATTTGTTGGCAACTTGCTCCGGTTCCCGCCCGTCTCTGGTTTCCTCCGTATATGCCGGGGGCACAGGCGTCCCAAGTCATGATCTGGAATACCTCGTGCGCCAGATCGAAGTGCCTGCGTCCCGCCGCTTTCTTCACGCGCGCTGTTAAAGCAATGGCCTAAGCGGCTTTACCCTCGACAGCGGGATCCCGGTATGATCGAGCCGGCCTCGCCTAGCTTAGCTTAGCTAGCTAGCTTACCCTCCACCTCAGCCGAGCCCACCAACTTGGAAGTGAGGGGCTCCTGCGCCCGCCCAATGTTCGCAGCCGACGGACTTATGCGCCACCGCACTCCTCCGACGCCCCTCCCCCGGCCGCTTGGCGCGCCCTTAAGAGCCACACCGCGACGTGCACCAGCTGTTCCCCGGGCCGCGTTCCCGCTATGATCTCAAAGCGTTCACGGCTCTACGCCCGCCAACGCGCATTGCAGCCCACCTCGGAGAGACCTACCGTGTCCAACCCACCCAGCCTCACGTACCCTGATATTCTGGCCAACTTCGGTAGCCATCGAGCGAAAGGGCGATCCGACAGCCGAGCATTTTTGGCCTGGTTCCTCGAGCACTATTACCACTTAGACGAACAAGCTGCCCAAGAAAGCGTATGCGATGGCCCCGACGACAAGGGGATCGACGGAATATACGTCGACGACAATCTAGAGCGAGTGGACGTTTTCCAGGCCAAGCTATATCAAAACACGACCAAGACGGCTGGTGATCGTTCCTTACGGGATCTCGCGGGGACACTTGATCAGTTGGCCGATGCCGACAAAGTTGACCACATTTTACAGTCAACCGGCAACGTCGAACTCAAGAAACTCATCGAACACGAGCGTGTAGCAGAGAAGATCAACGATGGGTACGACGTCAAGGGAGTCTTCCTAACTAACACGTTAGCGGACCAGAGCGCACGCGACTTTGTGTCCCGAGACACCCGCATCGACATGTTCGACGCAGCACGCCTCTCGGCGGGTTACGTCTCCATCGGCCCTTCGGGCCCCGTGTCCAGCGACGCCGAGCTCGATGTAGCGGGGTTCGACGTCATCAAGTATCAGACGCCTGAGGCCAATGTACTCGTCGCACCCTTGCTCGCATCCGAGCTCGTTCACTTGGAAGGAATCCAGAACGGTGAGTTGTTTGATTGGAACGTACGACAATCGTTAAGGGGTCGCGCCCGGCTCGATCGAAGCCCATGAGACGTGCGCACTCGCGTGGTGTCAGCCGTCGCGGACAGCGATTGCCTGACTGGCGGATGAGAATCTCCGAACCATCCTTGAAGTACCGTGCAGAGAGCGTTCGGGCGACGTCGTCTGGACCGAAGAGGCCGAATCCAAAGCCGTTTCCTTTCCGCCGGTGCTTTTCGGCATACGCTTGGAGGTAATCCCAGAGATGCTTGGATAGGGTATAGCGGGGATGGACCTTGGCAAGGCGGCCCTCGGTGTAGCCGGTCTCGGGCTGTTCCGATCCATCCTCGGGATGCAGGATCGATTGGAGTCGGGGGCCGGCGGAGGGATCTGGCGGCTTCATGTGGTCGAAGGAGAATCCGGTGCCATCGAGGAACCCCGCTATGAAGATGCGCTCGCGGTGCTGCGGGACCCAGGATCTCGCGTTGAGAACGCGGACGTGGACACGATAGCCCAGCTCCTTCTGCAACGTGTCCATGATCACGCCGAAGGTCCGCCCCCGGTCGTGGTTGACCAGGTTCTTGACGTTTTCCAAGAGGAAGAACCGAGGGCGACGGTCAGCGAGGATGCGGGCCACATCGAAAAAGAGCGTGCCTTGGGTCTCGCAACGGAAGCCGTGTGGCTGGTTCAGGGCGTTCTTCTTGGAGACGCCCGCGAGGGAGAACGGCTGGCAGGGGAACCCGGCCAGAAGCATATCGTGAGGGGGTACCTCGTCAGATTCGATCTTGGTGATATCGCCCGCGAAGACATGATCGTCGCCGTAGTTCGCTGCGTAGGTCGTCTGGCAGAACCGGTTCCACTCGGATGAGAAGATGCACTCGCCGCCAATCGCCTCGAACCCCTGACGGAGACCACCGATGCCGGCGAACAGATCTACGAAGGTGAAGCCCGGCTTGTCTGGAAGGCGATGCGTGAGTCGGGAGCGTAGGAAGTCGACAGCGGCCCTCCGGGCGGGGGTCTCACCGCGGTCCCACCGATAGACGGTCCGTACGGAATAGCCGGTTTCCATCGCTGTCTCGGCGATCGTGAGACCTGATCGCCGGCGGAGCTGGCGAAACTCCGTTTCCGTGTATGGCGCCTCCACGAGACGAATCTTGCCATAATGACGCAACAAAGACAGCCGCCACATTGGCCAATCGGGCTAACCCAAGCCCAGATGCGGATTGGAGTGAGGCGGCGCAGATTGTAGGTAGGAGCGAGTTCGATGGCCGACATCGTCGACCGCGAGACGCGCAGCCGGATGATGAGCGGAATCCGGGGGCGGGACACTAGACCGGAGCTGGTGATTCGGAGGGCGCTCCACGCGCGGGGTTTTCGTTACCGCTTGCACGTCGCAAGCCTTCCAGGCAAGCCCGACATTGTGCTCCCAAGCTTCCGTTCGGCAATCCTGGTACATGGGTGCTTCTGGCACGGCCACGACTGTCCGTTGTTTCGCCTGCCGGCCACGCGTCGAGAGTTCTGGGAGGCGAAGATCTCGCGGAACCGGGAGCGGGACGATGAGGTAATGGATGCGTTGGCGGCGAGAGGCTGGCGATGCCTTACGGTCTGGGAGTGTGCCTTGCGTGGCCCCGGTCGGCGCGAGTTACCCCAAGTCATTCGGATGATCGAGTTGTGGCTTCGGGAAGCCCCAACCGAGTGCGAGATACGGGGAACTGTTTGATCCGCCGGAACGAGCGCAAGTGACGTGTCCCGCTGGATTTGATCTGACCCTAGTGATCGCCGCTTCCTGGGTGGATGACTGGTTCCGACTTGTCCAGCTGGCACATGACGCGGGTACGGCGGCGACTGGTCACGATCACATCTGAACTCTTCCTAGTGTGCTGTCCCAGAAATAAGTAGGCCAATACGTTCGACCTTGGCGAGGATGGATTCGGCGGTCGCCGTCCAGACGAACGGGTGGCAACTGGTGTTGTAGCTCTCGACGAACGGGCTGATCTTGTTCCGCAATTGCCCGTCCGAGGAGAAGGATCCTCGGCGAATGGCGTGCTGCGTGATGATGCCGAACCAGCGCTCGACCTGGTTCAGCCACGAGGCGTAGGTGGGCGTGTAGTGCACGTGGTAGCGCGGTCGCTGCCGCAGCCACCCCTTCACCTTGGCGTGCTTGTGGGTCGCGTAGTTGTCGACGACCAGATGGATGTCGAGGTCCTCGGGCACGCTCTGGCCAATGTGGCGCAGGAAGGCCAGGCAGTCCTGGTCCCGCGTGCCGAGCCCGCTGGCGTCCTCCGGCCACCACGTCCTGCTAGCCCGACCGCCGTGCCCGTGTCGCGATCGCCCTTGACCCGCCGCCAACGCTCGTCGCGCGCACCAACGCCCTCGGCTCCCCCGCACTCCTGAAAACGACACATGAAAACGAGCGTTGCCCTCGCTCGTCGCCGGTCCTACGATGCCTGCAACACCATGTCCGAACCGGCATCCACGCTCAATGCGAGGTTGGCCTGTTCAGGCTCACCTTCTCATTGGAAAACGCTGGGTGTCACGCAATTCTTTCCGTCCCTTGGGCTCCACAGACCCCGTCGTCGCGCGCAGACAGTCCACCGGCTTGCTCATGCCCTCCGACGCTTGCGTAAGGCGCCAATCCACGCGTCTAGCGCGTCAATATCTGACTTCAGTTCGGCCGGCCCCGGAACGTCCTCACGCGCGGCGGGAGCTTCGTCATGCCCCCGCAACCATCTAGAGCACTTCGTCATACCAACCTCAACGGCATCACAGTCAGCAAACGTGATGTCAGAAATCACAGAGACTCGCTGAGTCTCTACGCCCGGTCTAAACCGCTCCACGACACCGTTGAGCAGCACCTCCTCAAGCCCTCGTTCCCAAGCTTCCCTTAAGTATCCATACATCTCGCGCGCATCCCTTTCGTAAGCATCTTAGTGGCCATCGCGATGAAGCCTATCTGCATCCTGCCACCGCTTTTTGAGGTACCCCATCCTCTTGGACACCTTAAGCGCTATCCAAGGTAGCTCCTGGGTACACACACCTGCACCCGTAGCGAGATGCCGTACGTGTTGGTCACGCTGCTCAATACGTTTCTCTGTCGCCAATTGCTTTAGTGCGAGCAGAAAACCCACATCATGTGTGAAAACTATCACCTGTCGCGTACCGGCTTCTTCGACAAGTCTACGCGCGACCTCTCTCCTCCACTTGTAGTCCAAAGAGGAGACCGGGTCATCGAACACAATCGCCGAGGCTTTGTCTGCCGTGGTCAGTTCTGCCAAAAACGCTGCGATGGACAAGCAGCGTTGCTCTCCTTCGCTGACCACCCGAGGCAGCTCCACACCAGGGGCCCGCGCGAGAGCTATCCTATGGTAAAGAACTCCGTCCGAGCCTCCTACCTCCTTGAGCTCAACCTCCACGTGCCGAAAATTCAGTCTCGCCAATTCCCGCTGGAAACTCTCCTTCAGGGTCTCCGTTACTGCTTGGCGGGTAACCGCACTCGCCTTCCGCGTGATCCCTTGCGTCCTGGTGTCGTCGATACAGAGGCCATATGCCGCGTGTCTGCGCTTCCTGTCCACTTCACCCAGAACAACCTGCTTCTGTTGAGCCAGTAGTTGACGAGCCCGGCGCTCGCTTAGCTCTGCCGTCATGGCGGACAGCGATGGCTGATCGGGGGCGTCCCGCAGTGCGTCGACTCGCACCCTAACTCGCCGCTCTAGGGCGGCCTCCAAGCCGGCCATGGGCAATAGCGGCCGCAAGCCTCCACCAAGACCCGCATCCCCAGAGAGCGCGACTGTCAGCTGTCGTCGCCGCTCTTCTGCTGCGTCAAGCGCGCTTGCGATCCTGTTGGCCAAGGGCTCATCTTGGATGCGCACCTCTTCTAGCGTTTCGTCGATCGCCAAACTGCGAATCTCTAAACTAGCGACCGTGTCCCTGTTCTGGACGATGGTCTGTCGGACGCGGCGCAATTCCTGCTCTACATTCGACGCCACGAACTCCTCAAACCGCGTCAGGCGTCGTTTCGCTGCGCCATCTAGGTCCTGCTGGCAGAGGACGCAGCGGGCGCCAACATCTATTGCGGGAAACCGTTGGCTTTCATAGGCGGACTCCTCCGAGAATCGCCGAGCGGCTTCCCATAGGACACCCCATAGCTCCATACCCGTCCCATTCAACTGTTCGGACCGTAGCGTTTCCTCTCTCAGGTATTTCGCCTCGCCAGCGATTCTTCGCTCTTCTCGACGTGCTTCCAACATCTCTTCAGCCACCTCGTCCGATAAGGCAGATTCGACGCGTTCAAGATGCGTGCCCAGTGCTCGCAATCGACTCCCTCTAAGCATCAACTCTTGCACAACCTTCCGTGGATCGTTTGCCTTACGGTCCGCTGACGATTGCTCCAAGAACGTCAGCCGATCCAAGTCCTCGCTTGAGATGTTCGCTAGCTCCTCTACAGTCTCCGGCCGCGTTAGTGAGGTCACATTCTCCAGCAGCCTCGCCACCGCTGTATCAGCCGGGACAACTGCCTTTAACGCATCTAGGCTGCTTGTTGCTAGGAGGCGCCGTTCCCCCTCTAACTGACTTCGCACGCTCTTACACGCTTGGACAAGCTTGTCGAACAGGTCCAAGGCGAACGGTCGGAAGGCTGCCTCTAGCTTCTCGTTCAGATACACCGACGCACTTCGCGCATCAAAGACGCTGACGCGCGAGAGGTCATCCGATGACTCTCGGCCAGCCCACTCGTGGAGATCGCCTTTCGTTCCCACCTGGTATTTTATGGCTACTACCGGAGAGACCGGGGTTGTTGCCGCGGTCACGTTGCCCAAGATCTGTTCCTGTCCACGCGCGCGACATGCATTCTTAAGAATGCGAATGTAGCCAGTCTTGCCCGCCGCATTATCACCATAGACAATCGTTAGACTTGGGGAGAACGTAAGCGTCTGACGTTCGGCAAGTGCGTTTACACCACGATGGTGGTAAATCGAGCTAAGCGAAACGGCACCGGCCGCGTGCCCTCGGTTCGGAAGGTGTTGCGCCTGCACCGGACACGCTGATCTATGTTCCGCAAGGCCGTGCGTTGCTTTGCATATCTCCACCAGCTCTAGGATGTCCTCGGAGGCCAGACCGTCGGCAAGCACGAGTCGCCGGAGGGCGTCCCGCTGCCAGCTTGGGCGGGTCTCGGACCACTTCAGAATTTCCTTCAGAACCAGCATCGTCCGCGCCCTCGATCACGCTTCTCAGCGCCGTCGCCCCGATCATAGCCCCTTCACAGGCACTTCTCGCGTGCAGGGACGCGTGTTCGGCCCACGGGCTGACGGCGTCAGTGTGGCGAGAGCTTCTCTGAAGCAGGCCGCACTACACTCGAACATAGCAGCCCTACAAGGCGGACTATCTCCGCCTGCAACGCTTCCGACGCCAGGCCGAGCGTCGCCGCTACCGCCTTCTCTTCCGCAACTCCTCCACAGTCCTCTGCCTCCCCGCCGCCTCGGCCAACTGCGCCGAGGCCAACGAGAAGTCGAAGTCCGCCGACTGGTCCGAGATCGCCCGCTCCGCCTGCCCCTGAGCCTCCAGCGCCGCAGCCTCGTCGATGTCATCCGCATGCAGCGCCGTATCCGCCAGAATCGTCACCACACTCGGCTGGACCTCCAGGAACCCGCCGGACGCGAAGAACACGTCCTCCTCCCCATTCTCGAACTGCAGCCGCACGGGCCCGGGTTTGATCCCGGTGAGAAGAGGCGCATGCCCCGGAAGAATCCCAAGTTCGCCGAGCGTCCCAGTCGCGATCACCATCGTCACAGGGCCGGAGAAGATCTCCTTCTCCGCGCTCACGATGTCGCAATGCATGGTGGTGGCCATGGTCTTAGGAGATCGTCTTCGCTTTTTCGCGGGCGTCTTCGATGGTGCCGACCATGTAGAACGCCTGCTGGGGGAGATCGTCCGCGTCGCCGTCGAGGATCGCCTTGAAGCTGCGCACGGTGTCCTCGCGGGAGACGTACTTGCCTTCCTGGCCCGTGAACTGCTCGGCGACGAACATCGGCTGCGAGAAGAACTGCTGCATCTTGCGCGCGCGGTAGACGAGCGACTTGTCTTCCTCGGAGAGTTCGTCCATGCCGAGGATGGCGATGATGTCGCGCAGTTCCTGGTAGCGCTGCAGGGTCTCCTGCACGCCGCGGGCGGTGTCGTAGTGCTCCTGGCCGACGATGTTGGCGTCGAGCTGGCGGCTGCTGGAGTCGAGCGGGTCGACCGCCGGGTAGATGCCGAGGTCCGTGATGGCCCGCGAGAGCGTCACGGTCGAGTCGAGGTGTGCGAACGTGGTGGCCGGGGACGGGTCCGTGAGGTCGTCGGCGGGGACGTAGATCGCCTGCACCGAGGTGATGGAGCCGGTCTTGGTGGTGGTGATGCGCTCCTGCAGGATGCCCATCTCTTCGGCCAGGTTCGGCTGGTAGCCCACCGCGGACGGCATCCGGCCGAGGAGTGCCGAGACTTCGGTGCCCGCCAGGGTGTAGCGGTAGATGTTGTCGATGAAGAGCAGCACGTCGCGGCCCTCGTCGCGGAACTGCTCGGCGAGCGTCAGGCCCGTCAGGCCGACGCGCAAGCGGTTGCCGGGGGGCTCGTTCATCTGGCCGAACACCAGCGAGATCTTGTCGAGTACGCCCGCTTCGGTCATCTCGTAGTAGAAGTCGTTGCCCTCGCGGGTACGCTCGCCGACGCCGGCGAACACGGAAAGCCCCGCGTGCTCGGTGGCGATGTTGCGGATGAGCTCGAGCATGGTGACGGTCTTGCCGACGCCCGCGCCGCCGAAGAGGCCGACCTTGCCGCCCTTCGCCATCGGGCAGATGAGGTCGATGACCTTGACGCCGGTATCGAGCAGCTCGACGCCGCCGGTCTGGTCCTCGAAGGTCGGCGCCTTGCGGTGGATGGGCATGGTCGTGCGGGCGTTGATGGGGCCCTTCTCGTCGATGGCCTCGCCGAGCACGTTCATGATGCGCCCGAGGGTCTCCTCGCCCACGGGCACGGAGATCGGCCCGCCGGTGTTGACCACCTCGAGGCCCCGCGAGACGCCTTCGGAGGAGCCCATCGCGATGGCGCGCACGACACCGTCGCCCAACTGCTGCTGGACCTCGAGCGTCAGGCCGCTGTCCGTCACCTTCAGCGCGTCGTAGACCTTGGGGACGCTGTCACGCTCGAACTCGACGTCGATGACGGCCCCGATGACCGAGACGATGTTGCCCGTGCTCATTTCCTGACCTTCCTGTGCTGTTCCGTTGCGCTCTGTTCCGTTGCGCTCAGAGCCGTCCGGGCGGGCCGCGTCACACCGCGGCCGCGCCGCCGACGATCTCGGCGATTTCCTGGGTGATCGCCGCCTGGCGCGCGTTGTTGTAGATCAGCGTCAGTTCGCCGATCACTTCCGCCGCGTTCTCGGTGGCGGCCTTCATGGCGATCATCTTGGCGGCCTGCTCGCAGGCGGTGTTCTCGACGACCGTCTGGTAGACCTGCGCCTCGATATAGCGCGTCACGAGCCCATCGATGAGTTCCCGGGCCTCCGGCTCATAGAGGTAGTCCCAGCGGTGCTGCATGGCGGCGTCGTCGCTCGCGTCGAGCGGCAGCAACTGCCGGATCGTCGGGCGCTGGGTCATGGTGTTGACGAAGTCGTTCGAGATGATGTCGAGGCGGTCGATGCGGCCCTCCGCATAGGCGTCGAGCATGACCTTGACGCCGCCGATGAGATCCTCGAGTACCGGCTGCTCACCGACCTCGTTGATCGCCGCGACCACGTTGCCGCCGAGGGCGCGAAAGAACGCCGCGGCCTTGTTGCCGATCAGCAGCAGGTCGATCTCGATGCCCCTGGCGTTCCACTCGGCCATCGACCGCACGAGTTCCCGGAACAGGTTCGAGTTGAGGCCGCCGCAGAGTCCCTTGTCCGTGGACACGACGATGTAGCCCATGCGCCGCACCTCGCGCGCCGACATGTAGACGGGCCGGTACTCGGGGTTCGAGTTCGCGAGGTGGCCGATCACCTGCCGGATGTGGGTCGTGTAGGGGCGGCCCTCGTTCATCCGTTCCTGGGTGCGGCGCATCTTGCTGGCCGCCACGAGTTGCATGGCGCTGGTGATCTTCTGCGTGTTCTCGACGCTCGCGATCTTCTTGCGGATTTCCCTGCCGACGGCCATGGCATCAGGCTCCCTGCGGGGCGTTCGTGCGAGCAGACGTGTCGAGCTTCTTCATCAACCTCTCCAAGTTGCGCAGCAACTTGACCGCGTCGCGCAAGCGTCGCGCGGAATCGTTATGCGTAGCTGTGCGTGGACTGGAACTGGTCGAGGGCGTTCTTCATGAACGCCTCGATGTCGTCGTCGTAGGCGCCGGTCTCGGTGATCTCGGCCATCCAGTCGGCATGCTCGGTGTTCATGTAGCCGAGCAGGTCGCGCTCGAAATCGAGCACCCGCGCCACCGGGACGTCCTCGAGGTAGCCCTCGTTCGCGGCGAAGAGCACGACGCCCATTTCCCCGACGGTCATCGGTGCGTACTGTTTCTGTTTCATCAGTTCCTCGACGCGCGCGCCGTGTTCGAGCTGGCGCCGCGTCGCTTCGTCGAGGTCCGAGGCGAACTGCGAGAAAGCCGCGAGTTCGCGGTACTGGGCGAGGGCCATCTTCACGCCCCCGGAGATCTTCTTCATGAACGGCACCTGCGCGGAGCCGCCCACCCGGGAGACGGAGATACCCGGGCTCATGGCCGGGCGGAGGCCGGAGTTGAAGCGGTCGGTCTCGAGGAAGATCTGCCCGTCCGTGATGGAGATCACGTTGGTGGGCACGAACGCGGAGACGTCGCCGGCCTGCGTTTCGATGATCGGCAGCGCCGTGAGCGATCCGGTCTTGCCCTGCACCTCGCCGTTCGTCACCTTCTCCACGTACTCGGCGTTCACCCGCGCGGCGCGTTCGAGGAGGCGTGAGTGGAGGTAGAAGACGTCGCCCGGGTACGCTTCGCGGCCCGGCGGGCGGCGCAGCAGGAGCGATATCTGGCGGTATGCCCAGGCCTGCTTGGTGAGGTCGTCGTAGATGACCAGGGCGTCCTGGCCGGTGTCGCGGAAGTACTCGCCCATCGTGCAGCCGGAGTACGCGGAGATGTACTGCAGCGGCGCAGGGGTCGACGCGCTCGCGGCGACCACGATGGTGTGTTCCATGGCGCCGTTCTCCTCGAACTTGCGCACGATGTTGGCGATGGTGGACATCTTCTGGCCGATGGCCACGTAGATGCACTTGATGCCGCTCGACTTCTGGTTGACCACGGCGTCCACGGCGATGGCGGTCTTGCCGACCTGACGGTCGCCGATGATGAGTTCGCGCTGGCCGCGGCCGATGGGGACCATCGCGTCGATGCACTTCATGCCCATCTGCACGGGCTGGCTGACGGACTGCCGCGCGATGACGCCGGGGGCGACCTTCTCGACGGGTTCGGTGCGTAACGCGTCGATCGGGCCCTTGCCGTCAATGGGGTTGCCGAGGGCGTCGACCACGCGGCCGAGGAGCCCCGGTCCCACCGGGACTTCGAGGATGCGCTCGGTGCAGCGGGCGGTCATCCCTTCGGAGAGGCCTTCGTAGTCGCCGAGCACCACCACGCCGACGGAGTCCCGCTCGAGGTTGAGCGCCATGCCGTACACGCCGCCCGGGAACTCGATCATCTCGCCGTAACGTGCCGCGGCGAGGCCGTGAATCCGCACGATGCCGTCCGAAACGCTGACGATGGAGCCTTCGTTGCGGGGCTGCGACGCGACGTCGAGGCTCTCGATCCGATGCTTGATGATGTCGCTGATTTCGGAGGGATTCAGTTGCTGCATTCGTCTTTCCTCGATTCGTAACGGCCCGCCGCTATGCCCGGGCGAGCGATTCGGCGAGCTTGTCGAGCTTGCCGCGCACCGATCCGTCGACCACCGTGTCCCCGGCGCGCACCACGGCGCCGCCGATCAGGTTCGCGTCCACGACGGTGCTGACGTGAATCTCGCGCTCGAAGCGCCGCGCCAGGGCGTCGGTGAACTGCCTGAGTTCGTCCTCGGAGAGGGAGACGGCGCTCGCTATCTCGACATCGAGTACGCGTTCCGCTTCCGCCTTGAGCGCCTCGAACTGTTCGCCGATCTCCGGCAGGAGCGGCAGGCGCTTGTTCTCCGCCAGGGTGTGCAGGAAGCGTCGGCCGGCGTCGTCGAGTTCGTCCCGCACCAGGTCGATGAGGGTGTGGGCCTTCTGTTCGTCCGAGATCGCCGGAGATGCGATCAGCGCCTGTACGGCCGGTTCGCGGGATGCCGCGGCGGCGAGGCCCAGCATGCGGGACCAGCGCTCGAGCCCGTCGCGTTCCGTCGCGAGGTCGAACACCGCATTCGCATACGGGCGCGCCAGGGTGGCCAGTTCCGCCATGGCTTCTCAGAGCTCCGCGGCCAGCCGGTTCAGGAGCTGCCCGTGGCGCTCGCGATCGATGCTGTCGCCGAGGATGCGTTCCGCACCCTGCACCGCCAGCGCCGCCACTTCGCCGCGCAGCGTCTCCCGCGCGCGGTTGAACTCCTGCTCGATCTCGGCGTTCGCCGCGTCCTTCACGCGCTCGCCCTCGTCGCGGGCGTCCTGCTTGGCCTGCTCGATCATCTGCGTCGCCTGGCTGCGCGCCTGGTCGACGATGCGCTGCGACTCGGACTGTGCCTCGGCGAGGCGCTCGGCCACCTGTTCCTGCGCGCGCGCCACGTCCCGCTCCGCCTGTTCTCCGGCGGCCAGGCCCTCGGCGATGGTTTTCTGGCGCTCCTGCATCGCTTCGATGAGGAACGGCCAGATGAACTTGTAACAGAACCACACGAACACGACGAAGGTGATCGTCTGTCCTAGCAGGGTCATGTTGATGTCCATTCTTTACCTCGTTGCCTCGTTACCTCGTGACCTCCATGCCGCAGGGAGGTCCGTGCGGCGTCAGGCGCCGACCGCGAAAATCACGTAGAGGCCGATGCCGACCGCGATCATGGGCACCGCGTCGACCAGGCCGAGCACGATGAAGAGCTGCGTGCGGAGCATCGGCAGCAACTCGGGCTGGCGGGCCACCCCTTCCAGGAACTTCCCGCCGAGCACGCCCACGCCGACCGCGGCGCCGACGGCTCCGAGGCCCATCATCAGGCCACCCGCTACATACAAAAGAACTGCTAGTTCCACTGTCGATTCACTCCCTATGTCTACAGGTCGAAGGTCAGTGCTCTTCTTCCACGTCGTACGCCTGGGCCAGGTAGACCACCGTGAGCACCGAGAAGATGAACGCCTGGAGGACGATGATCAGCACATGGAATACCGCCCAGGCCCATTGCAGTATTCCGCCGAAGATGCCGGTGGCCCAGCCGCCGTACATGAGCGCGATGAGGATGAAGATCATCTCGCCCGCGTAGAGGTTGCCGAAGAGCCGCAGGCCGAGCGACAGCGGCTTTGCGATCAGCGTGACGGTCTCGAGGATGAAGTTGACGGGGGCGAGGATCTTGGGGAACGGATGGAACGCGAGTTCCCCGAGGAAGCCGCCGGCGCCCTTCTGGCGGACGCTGTAGAAGAGGATCATGGCGAACACCGTGAGCGCCATGCCCATGGTGACGTTCGGGTCCGTGGTCGGGACGACCTTCATGTACGGCACGCCGAGCAGGTGCGCCAGTTGCGGGATCCAGTCCACCGGGACCAGATCCATGAGGTTCATCAGGAACACCCACACGAAGATGGTGAGCGCCAGCGGCGCGACGATGTCGTTCTTGTGGCTGAAGATGGAATTCACCGTGTCTTCGATGAACTCGACGAGCATCTCGACGGCGTTCTGCAGGCCGCCGGGAACGCCGGCGGTGGCCCGTTTGGCGGCGATGCGGAAGACGACGCAGAAGAGGACGCCGAGGGCGATCGCCCAGCCCATGGAGTCGACGTTGATCCCCATGAAGCCCATGGATACGCCGTCGGCGCAGGGCGCGAACTGCCACGAGCCGTCCGAGCACTGCCCGTAGGTGAGGTTCGTCAGGTGATGCTGAATATATTCGCCAGAGCTTTCAGCCATTTCCCTTCTCCGCGGCGTCCGTTCCTGGCGGACCCCGCGGCCTTGTCTCATCGCCGACGCGTGCCGGCTTTCGTCTATACCCGGGCGGTGACGAGCGGCGCCACGGCCCCTACGACCAGGGCGACCGTCAGGGCCCCGAAGAACCCCAGGGGCTCTACCGAAACCAGTCGGAAGACCGCCACCATCAGCAGCGCGGCCAACGCCCACTTGGCGATGCCTCGACCGAGCAGCCGCCGGGCTTCCGCCAGCCGTTCGGCGTCGCCATCAGGCACTTTCCGCCGCACCGACCCGACCGCGAAGTACGCGTTCGGCAACACGATCACCAAGCCACCGAGCACCGCGGACCCTGCCTGGGCGGCTCCCAGGAGCCACACTGGCAACGCCACCGCCGCGACCGCGATGACCTGCAAGCCCACGATGCGGTAAGGCTCCGGCAAGGCCACATCTCGATCGCAAAAACGGAGGATGCGCGAGGCGCGCGCATTATACGGAGGCGGGGGGTGGAATTGAAGGCGGGCGGGACGGCCCAGTGACGGCCCAGGGGGCCCCAGGCGGTCGGTGAACGCTACCAGTCCGGTGGGCGGTAGTCCCTTGGATCGAGGCATGCGTCGTAAAGCGTCTGGTCCATCCGGAACCAATCAGTCTTGGCGATACCCCTTCGAGAGCTGGCTGTAGGACTTAGCCGTTGGCTCTTGGGGCACGGGGCGAGAGGGACAAGAAATAACCCCGCCGGGGCCCTTTCAGGCAAGTCCGGCGGGGAGGAATTGCGCGCATCGTACGAAGTGGGGCGAAATACGTCAACGGAGCGGCGGGACGGCTCTGCAGGGTGCGTGGCCAAGCAGGCGTGTCCCCTGCTCAGGAGCCCCTCGTTGAGGGCCCGCCAATCGAAGGCCTGATCAAAGGATGACGTGGCCCCCGGCGTGTTCAGGCGCTACGGGCGGGCAGCCTCCTCAGCCTCGATGGCGCCCTCGGACATCGCCCTGATCATTTCGCGTGCCGTGTCGACAACGCGCCGCGCCATCTCTTCGTCGAAATCTTCGACACGGAAGCCATGGACGATGGCGTTGCGGTACGCCGCCAGACCGACCAGGTGGTTGTACTCGTCCCTCGAGACGATGCCGTGGAGAACTGCCTGATCGAGGACCCCCCTCCCCCCCAAAACACGTGGATCGGGGACTCCTTCCGCCGCAAGCGACTCCCTCGCGCCAGCCTCTACTGCCGACCAGGCGAGCAGGAGGGCGGCCTCGGGAAGTCCCGCTGCAAGAGCCTTTTCCGCCTGCTCGATCCTCTCGAGTACGGTTGCCCCGTCGCACGGATGCATGCCCTCCGGTGCATCCAGCGCCTCAGGTTCGCCCACCAGCACCAACTCGAAGCTCCACCCTTCCTTCGCATCAACCCGTTTTGCGAGTTCGCCGATTTGCGGAATCGCCCCTAACGAAGAGCGGGACTTCACTTCGATGACCTTGACCTCGTCGCCTTTCCGAGCAACCAGGTCCGCCCGGAAGCCGTGCATGAAGTCGAGCGGCGCCTCAAGCGAGACTTCATAGCCCCTGCTGCGGTAATCGTTCGCTGTCTTGCGGATCAGCAGGTACTCCGCGCCTGTTGCTTCCGTCACCACGCTCCCACCTCCTGGCTCGGTGCGTCGGCCACGACGACGTGCAGAAACTCGTCGCGACCGGCGAGGGCCGCGAGCACGACCGACGAGGCATTCTCCTCCAGGCGCAGGTCGGCATCCACGTCCCTCTTTCGGCAAAGCAGATCCGTCACCTGAGAGTCGTCCACATAGATCAAGCCCTCAGCCCACGTTGGCGCGGCGGAGCCGGTCGATGCCGGCGTAGGGGCGACCCTGATCACAAGCCGTCCGCCGTCAAACAAGTTAGCGCTTATGAGGGCGTCCCCTACGGTGCCAGGTGCGTGAGCCTGCCATCCGTGACGGATTTGTAGGGGCGACCCTCGTGATCCCCCGCCCTGACGTCATGCACGCATTCGAAACGGGACGCCACAAGGGCGTCCCCTACGGTGCCAGCCGCGTGAGCCTGCCATCCGTGACGGATTTGTAGGGGCGACCCTCGTGGTCGCCCGCCCTGGCGTCATGCACGCATTCGAGACGGGACACCACAAGGGTGTCCCCTACACCGTGACGGATCTGTAGGGGCGACCCTCGTGGTCGCCCGTCCGGCGTCATGCACGCATTCGAGACGGGACACCACAAGGGTGTCCCCTACATCGCGTTGCGACGGTTAACCGAGGCGGTTCAGGATCCCGTCGAGTTCGTCGAGGCTGCCATAGGCGATGACGACCTTGCCGGCGCCTTTCGCGCTCCGGGAGATGGAGACTCCCGCTCCGAGCCGTTCCGAAAGCCGTATCTCGAGCCTGCGGATATCGGGATCGACGGTCGCGGGCCTGGGATGCGCTCGTTCGGCCCGCCCGCCGCACGAGCGCTTCGGTCTGGCGCACGGACAGGCGACCCTGCACCACCACCCGTGCCATCGGTTCCTGGTCTTCCGGCCGGCAGGCCGAGCAACGCGCGGGCGTGTCCCATCTCGAGTCCGCCGGCTGCGAGCATCTCGCCCACGGCGTCCGGCAGGTTGAGCAGCCGCAGCAGGTTGGCCACGGCGGGGCGAGATTTACCGACGACCGCGGCGACTTCCTCCTGCGTCAACTCGAACTCTTCGCGCAGGCGCTGCAGGCCGCGTGCCTCCTCGATGGGATTGAGGTCCTCGCGCTGGACGTTCTCGATCAGAGCCATGGCCAGGGCGCCGCGATCGTCCACGTCGCGCACGACCACCGGTATGCGTTCGAGTCCCGCGCGCTGCGCGGCACGCCAGCGACGTTCGCCGGCGATCAGTTCGAAGCCGCCGGCCATGCGAGGCCGGACCACGCAGGGTTGCAGCAGGCCCTGGGAGCGGATGGATGCAGCCAGTTCCTCGATGCCCTCGTCGGCCACGACACGGCGCGGCTGCAACGGGCTGCGGTAGATCTCGTCCACCGCGGCCATCGTGACCTGCGTGGCGTCCGTTCCGGCCCCGGCGTCGGCTGGCGGGCGGTCCCCGAGGAGCGCGTCGAGACCGCGCCCGAGGCCGCGTTTCCGGCCCGGTGCGTTCATCCGCGCACTACCGTGACCGACCCATCACTTCGCGGGCCAATGCCATGTAGGACGTGGCGCCGGCGCAGTGGCGGTCGTAGAGGATGGCGGGGAGGCCGTGGCTCGGAGCCTCCGCGAGGCGTACGTTGCGGGGGATGACGGTGCGGAATACGCGATCGCCGAAGTGTTTCATCAACTGCCGCGACACGTCGCGGGTCAGGCTGGTGCGCGGATCATACATGGTTCGCAAAAAGCCCTCTATGGAGAGGCCCGGGTTGCCGCGCGCCCGCACGCCGGCGATCGTGTCGAGCAGCGCCGTCAGGCCCTCGAGCGCGTAGTACTCGCACTGGGTGGGGATCACCACCGCGTCGGCGGCCATCAACGCGTTCACGGTGAGCACGTTGAGCGACGGCGGGCAGTCCATGATCACGTAGTCGAAACGCTGCACCTCGCCCTCGAGGCAGCCGCGCAGGCGCGCGTTGCGGTCGGGGCTGCCGAGCAGTTCGAGTTCGGCGGCCGTGAGGTCGGCGTTGGACGGCGCGAGCTCCATGCCCGGAGCGCCCGGGGTCGCGATGTCCCCGAGCCGGACTTCGCCCAGCAGCCACTCGCAGGTACTCGCGTGCAGCGTGTGCTTGTCCACGCCGCAGCCCATCGTGGCGTTGCCCTGGGGGTCCAGATCGACGAGCAGCGTACATTTCCCCTGCATGGCGAGCGACGCCGCGAGATTGACGCTGGTGGTGGTCTTGCCGACACCGCCCTTCTGGTTGGCCACCGCGAGGAGCCGCGTCACGAGCCCGCCTCCGGCGTGACCGCCGTGATGTAGCGCGCGTGCTCGGCTCCGGATGCCACCGGTTCGCTCGCGAGCGCGCGTCCGCCCGGAAGCGCTTCTGATGACACCGGGGCGCCGGTCTGCAGCAGCGCCACGCCGCCCGGTCGCAGGAGGCCGCGTACCGCCTTCCAGGTGACCGGCGGTGGCGCGAACGCGCGCGCGGTCACCGTGTCGAACAGCGTTGCCGGGCGAAAGCTGCGCACGTCCTCCTCTACGACGGTCGCGTTCTCGAGGGCCAGTTCGATCAGGACCTGGCGTAGGAACCGGGCCTTCCTGGCGCTGCGCTCGACCAGGGTCACCGTCCAGTCGCCGCCCACGATCGCGAGCGGAATGCCGGGAAAGCCCGCGCCGGACCCCGCGTCGGCGATGCACGTGCCGCGGATCCAGGGCACGAGGGTGAGGCTGTCCTGGATGTGGCGGCTCTCAAGGTGTTCGATGTCGCGCCGGCCGACGAGGTTGTAGACCCTGTTCCAGCGCCGCAGCAGGCCCCCGAACGCATCGAGACGCGCGCGCGCGTCGGGGTCGACACTCACGCCGATCGTCCCAACGCCTCCGTGCGCTTTCCCGCGGCCGGCGCAGTGCGCTCGTCCGCGTGCCGCTTCGCGTGGATGCGCAACAACGACAGCGCGGCCGGCGTCACGCCCGGAATGCGGGCGGCGCGCGCGAGGGTCGTCGGGCGCAGCGCCGCGAGCTTGTCCTTGAGTTCGTTGGAGAGCCCGGACATCCCCTCGTACGCAAGGTCCGCCGGCAGCACGACCTGCTCGCGCGCCCGCGCCCTGGCGATCTCCTCGTCCTGGCGCTTGATGTAGCCGTCGTACTTGGCCTGGATCTCGACCTGCTGCACCGCTTCCGGGGCAAATGAGCCGAGTTCCGGAACCACCACGGCGATATCGACCGCGCGGACACGCGGCCGCTTCAGGAAGTCGAGCAGGCTCGTGTCCTTGGCCAGGTTCTCGCCGCAGCGCGCCGCCAGCGCGTTCGCCAGATCGCTGTCAGGCGCCACCCGTTGCGACTCGAGGAGCGCCGTCGCGCCCCGAATCGCCTCGCGCTTCGTCTCGAAAGCACGAAAGCGCCCGTCGTCGACCAGGCCCAGCTCGCGCCCGACGGGGGTCAGCCGCAGGTCCGCGTTGTCCTGGCGCAGCCGCAGGCGGTATTCCGCGCGACTGGTGAACATGCGGTAGGGCTCGTTGGTCCCGAGGTTCACGAGGTCGTCCACGAGCACGCCGAGGTAGGCCTCGTGCCGTCCCGGGGTCCACGGCTCGAGTTCCGCGACCCGGCGCGCCGCGTTGATGCCGGCGAGCAGTCCCTGGGCCGCCGCCTCTTCGTATCCGGTGGTGCCGTTGATCTGGCCGGCGAAGAAGAGGTGCGACACGGGTCGCGTTTCCAGGGAATGGTGCAGCCCGCGGGGATCGAAGAAGTCGTACTCGATCGCGTATCCGGGGCGCGTGATCCGCGCGCGCTCGAAGCCCTCGATGCTGCGCACCAGCGCAAGCTGCACATCGAACGGCAGACTCGTCGAGATGCCGTTCGGATACAGCTCGTGGGTGTCGAGGCCTTCCGGCTCGACGAAGATCCGGTGCTCGGTACGGTCCGCGAAGCGCACCACCTTGTCCTCGATGGACGGACAGTAACGCGGCCCGACGCCTTCGATCACGCCGGTGTACATGGGCGAGCGGTCGAGGCCGGCGCGGATGATACGGTGCGTGGCCTCGTTCGTCGCCGCCACGTAGCAGGGGACCTGGCGCGGATGCACGCTCGTGTCCGACAGATAGGACATCACCGGCCGGGGCTCGTCGCCCCACTGCACTTCGAGGCGGTCGAAGTCCACCGTGTCGCCGGCGATGCGCGGCGGCGTGCCGGTCTTGAGGCGGTCCACCGGGAAGGGCAGGGCACGCAGGCGTTCCGCCAGGGCGTTGGATGGCGCGTCGCCGGCGCGGCCGCCCGGTCGGTTCTCGAGGCCGACGTGGATGCGACCGCCGAGAAACGTTCCCGTGGTCAGCACTACGGTGCGGGCGGGAAAGCGCAAACCCATGTCGGTGCGCACGCCGGTCACGCGCCCGTCTTCGATATCGAGATCGACGACCGACTGCTGGAAGATCGCGAGGTTGGGCTGGCGTTCGAGCATGCCGCGAATGGCGCCGCGGTAGAGCGTCCGGTCCGCCTGCGCGCGGGTCGCACGCACGGCCGGGCCCTTGCTCCCGTTCAGCGTGCGGAACTGGATGCCGGCGGCGTCCGCGGCGAGGCCCATCGCGCCGCCGAGGGCGTCGATCTCCTTGACGAGATGGCTCTTGCCGATGCCGCCGATGGCGGGATTGCAGGACATCTGCCCGAGGGTCTCGATGTTTTGCGTCAGCAGCAGCGTCGCGGCGCCCATGCGTGCCGCCGCCAGCGCCGCTTCCGTGCCGGCATGTCCGCCACCGATCACGATGACGTCGTGGATTTCTTCGTCGCGCATCATGGCCTGGGGTCGTGCTCCGAGCCGGCGGGGGCGCATAGCTTATTTGCCGATGCAGAAGCTGGCAAAGATTTCTCCGAGAAGATCGTCGGTCGAAGTCTCCCCGACCACGGTACCGAGGTGCTCATGGGCCGCGCGGAGCTCCTCGGCGAGCAGTTCGCCCTCGCCTTCGGCCAGGCGGCGCGCTCCGGCGGCCAGCGCCGCGTCCGTGGCGGCCAGGGCCTCGATATGCCGCCGTCGGGCGGTGAACGCGCCCTCTCCCGTGCGATAGCCGGCCAGGCGCTTGAGTTCCGAGACGAGATCGTCGAATCCGTCTCCGTCGAGCGCGCAGACCCGCACCAGCCCGTCCTCGACGCGGCCCGCCGGGCGACCGCTCCGGTCCGTCTTGTTGCGCACGACGAGCGTGCGTTCCGAGTCCGTCTGCAGCGCCGAATACGGGCAGCGATCGTCCACCACCTCGACGACGATCTCCGCGCTCGCCATCGCCCGGCGCGTACGAGCCACGCCCTGGGCTTCGACCGGATCGTCGGTGTCCCGCAGCCCTGCCGTGTCGACGACCCGTACCGGTAGCCCGTCGAGATCGAAGTCCGCGCTCAGCGTGTCCCGCGTGGTGCCCGGCACCGGCGTGACGATCGCTCTATCCTCTCCAGACAACCTGTTGAAAATACTTGACTTGCCGACGTTCGGTTCGCCCACGAAGACGATGTTCGCACCGTCGTTCAGGAGCGCCCCCTGGGTCGCTTCGGTGCGCAGCGCGGCCAGGCCATCGCGCACGGCGCCGAGCCGCGTGCCGATGTCGGACTCCGACAGGAAGTCGATGTCGTCCTCCGGGAAGTCGATGGCGCCCTCGCAGAAGACCCGCAACGCCAGCACGCCCCGGTCCACTTCGTGCACGCGCTGCGAGAACGCGCCGGTGAGCGATCGCACCGCGCCGAGCGCCGCCTGTCGCGTCGCACTGTTGACCAGGTCCAGGATCGCTTCCGCCTGCACGAGATCGATCCGTCCGTTGACGAACGCGCGTTCCGAAAACTCGCCCGGGTTGGCCCGCCGCGCTCCGAGATCGAGCACCCGGGCGAGCACGAGATCGAGCACCATCGGGCCGCCATGACCCTGCAGTTCGAGGACATCCTCACCGGTGAAGGACCGCGGGCCGGCGAAGAAAAGGGCGATGCCGCGATCGAGACCTTCTCCTTCGGCATCGCGGAAGTCGCAGAACTCGGCATGTCGTGCGGTGAGCTTCCTGCCCACCACCGCGAGCGCAATCTCCCCCGCGGCGGGACCGGATACGCGCACGATCCCCACTCCGCCGCGGCCGGGTGCCGTGGCCACGGCAGCGATAGTGTCGGCAGGTCGGTCGGCGCGCGTCATGGCCGCCTGGCCCCGTGGCTCAGGCCTTGGCCGCCCCGCCGCTGTCCGCGTGTTCGATCCGGTACGTGATGAACCACTGCTGGGCCATGGAGAGGAGGTTGTTGACGAGCCAATAGAGCACGAGGCCCGACGGGAAGAACAGGAACAGGACGGTGAACATGATGGGCATCATCTTCATCATGCGCGCCATAGTCGGGTCCGGCGGCGGCGGGTTCAGGAGTTGCTGACCGAACATCGAGGCGCCCATGAGGATCGGCAGCACGAAGAACTGGTCCATCGCCGCCAGGTCGTCGATCCACAGGAAAAACGGCGCCTGGCGCAGCTCCACGCTCTCGTAGAGCACCCAGTAGAGAGCGATGAAGACCGGCATCTGCAGGAGCATGGGCAGGCATCCGCCGAGCGGATTCGCCTTCTCCTTCTTGTAGAGCCCCATCATTTCCTGCGAGAGCCGCTGCCGGTCGCCGGCGTGGCGTTCCTGCAGCCGTTTCATCTGCGGGGTCAGCTTGCGCATCTTCGCCATGGACTTGTAGCTCGCCGCCGACAACGGGTAGAGAACGAGCTTGATGACCAGGGTCATCAGGATGATTGCCACGCCCCAGTTCGCGATCAGGTCGTGGATGCCGTCGAGCAGATAGAACAGCGGCACCGCCAGCCACCACAGGATGCCGTAGTCGACGGTCAGGCCCAGGTTCGGAGAGATCTCCTCCAGGCGTTTCTGGTTCTTGGGTCCCGCGTAGAAGCCGGCGCCGACGCGAGCGACCTCGCCCGGCGCCACGGAGAAGACCGGGCCGGTGAACCCGACGATGTACGTGCCGTCGCCGTTTCGGTTGGGATAGCCGTAGAACCGGTTGCGGTCCTCCGGGTTCGCCACCCAGGCGCTCAGGAAATAGTGCTGCAGGACGGCGATCCAGCCACCGTCGACCTCCTCGTCCAGCGCCTCGTCTTCCAGATCCTCGAAGTCCACCTTGTCGTAGCGCGAATCCGCCGTCGTGAGCGCGGCACCGAGGTACGGTCTCGGCCCGAGGTTCAGGCCGCTCCTGCCTTCCGGCACCGACGTGTCGCGTTTCAGTTGCGCAAAGAGGCTCGCGGAGAGCGTTTCGGAGGTCTGGTTGTGGACCCGGTACTCGAGGCCCACGTGGTAGTCCGCGGGGTCGAAGCGGAACCGCTTCTCGACCGAGATGCCGGCGTCCGCGAAGCGCAGGACCACGTCCTCGGGCGTGTCGTCGATACGGTATCTGGCGAGGTCCGACCTGTACAGCGGCCGTTCGCCTCGTGCGTCGATGCCGTCGCGTCCGACCAGGCCGCTCTGCGCGACGTAAGTGTGCCCGGCGCGGCGGTCGAGCAGGACGAAAGGCGTATCCGGGCGATCCAGGCTGACGGGAAACTGCGGCAGATGCACGCCGACGATATCGCCGCCGCGCGGATCGATCCAGGCGATCATCTTCGGGGTTTCGACCTCGATCAGGGCGGTTCTGAAGTCAGCCGCCATGCCCGGGTCCGTGCGGACGGACTCCGTTGCGACGGGTACGTCCGGCACGTCGGACGAAGGCTCCGTGGGCAACCCCCCGGGCGGCGCTGCGAATTCGGGCACTTCAGCGGCCGGCGCGCCAAGCGGGGTCTCCAGGGCCCCGGTGGGCGGGGCGCTCGTGGGCGCCGGCGCGCTGCCGTGGTCTTCCTGCCAGGCCAGCATCAGCAGGTATCCCGTCACCGCCAGGGCGACGATCAGGACGATACGTTGGATCTCCGGTGAAGGCATGGTATTCGGGCGAGGTCCTTACCCGGCCTTCGGTACGGGATCGTAGCCGCCTTCGTGCCAGGGATGACAGCGGCCAATGCGCTTGAGCGCCAGCCAGCCGCCGCGGATCGCACCATGGGTCTCGATGGCCTCGAGCGCGTACGCCGAACAGGTCGGATGGTAGCGGCAGCTCGGTGGAAACAGCGGGCTGATCGCATACCGGTAAACCCGCACCAGGGTGCCGACGACTGCCCTCGGAACGTCCGCGGGGCGCCAGCGCGCATGCCGCCGGTCAGCGCGGGAAGCCGTGCTGTCACGCGCCGCGCCATGCCCGGGCGCCGGGGTTGGGTTGTCCCTGTTCACTGCACCTTCAGCCAGAGTTTGTCGGCGGCACGCCGTGCGTTGCCCGGCGCGAAGACGATCACCACGATGTCCCAGGCCGGCAGCCCGGGTCTTGCGATTCGGAAGGACTCGCGCAACTGCCGCTTCACCTGGTTGCGGTCCACCGCCCGCTTGTGAACCCGTTTCGGCACGACCAATCCCAGGCGAGCGCCGCCCATTCTATTCGGTACGGCGAGCAGACGTAACGGCTCGATACGGAGCCTCGTGGCGGGCGCGCGAAAGACCCGATCGAAGTCGGTCTTGCGAGTGAGCCTTGCGAGGCGGGGAAAGGGGTAGCCGGCGGTCAAGAAAGTGGCCCGGCGAACCGGCCCGGACGGGTCAGTCGACCGTCAGGCGCTTCCTGCCCTTGGCACGTCTCGCGTTCAACACACGGCGGCCGCCGCGCGTGGACATGCGTGCCCGGAAGCCGTGGGTGCGCTTGCGCTTGATGCGGCTCGGCTGAAACGTCCTCTTCACGGGGCCTCCGTCGGTGGCGAGGTTGCGTGGGCGGAGCGCGATTCTAGGGATGCCGTGGTGGGCGCGTCAATAAAGACAAATTTTCGAGACATAAAGGATCGTTGTTGTTGTTGAGGAGCGTCCGGCTGTGCGCAAGCGAGATAACGCATTCATTCCGTAGGAGATTTCTCACACGGCAACATGTGCATTCCCTACGCGTAACCTGGCTTTCGCTTGGGGGAAATTCAGCCCTGTCCGGGGGAGCGGCAGTTGTCCACAGGATATGCGGGGTCCTGTGCACAATATATGCAGGTCGCCGAGGCGTTTCGGCGCGCGGACCACGGCTTTTCATTCATCGTAATTATTTGATCCATAACGAATGATTCATAAAACGAGAAATTTCGGTCAGGAATCCTGATGCAGCCCGATTGTCTTCGTGCGTAGAATGGATTTGCGGGCGAGGGGCCGCGCGATTTACGGGGGGTGGAGATGGTCTGGGACGAATGTGTCGCGCGTTTGGAGAGGGAGCTACCGGCGGAGGCCTTCAACACCTGGATTCGTCCCCTGCGCGCTCACGACCGCGAGCTGACGCTGTGCCTGGTGGCGCCCAATCGCTACGTGCGCAGCGAGATTCAGGCGCGCTACCTGCGGCGGATCGAAGAACTCGTCAAGCACTACAGCGATCCCGCGACCCCGGTGTCCGTCGAGCTGTCGGAAGGCAATCGGGCGCGGCCGGCGCGTGCCCCGAAGGTCGGCCGCGCCGGCTCCAACGAAGCGCTGAACGCGAACTTCACGTTCGAGACATTCGTCGAAGGCAAGTCGAACGAGATGGCCAAGGCGGCGGCCCAGCGGGTCGCCAACAATACGGGCCGGTCGTACAACCCGCTGCTGCTGTACGGGGGGACCGGGCTCGGCAAGACGCATCTGATGCAGGCCGTGGGCAACGAGGCGAGGCGCCAGAGCGACGCGGCGAAGGTCGTTTACGTGCACTCCCAGCAGTTCGTCAACGAGATGGTGAAAGCACTAAAAGACGGTACAATTCAAGACTTTACGCAGCAATACCGCACGCTGAACGTGCTCCTCATCGACGACGTGCAGTTCTTTGCGAACAAGGTGCGCTCGCAGGACGAGTTCTTCCACATCTTCAACGCCCTGTCCGAGCCTGGACGCCAGATGGTCCTGACCTGCGACCGGTATCCGAGGGAGGTCGAGGGGTTGGAGGAGCGCCTGAAGTCCCGTTTCGTGTGGGGACTGACGGTGGAGGTCGAACCGCCGGAACTGGAGACCCGGGTGGCGATCCTGATGAAAAAGGCAGAGGCCGAGGGTTTCGCGCTGGAGGACGAGGTGGCCTTCTTTATCGCGGAACGGATCCGGTCCAACGTGCGGGAACTCGAGGGTGCGTTGCGCCGCGTGCACGCCAACGCGATGTTCACGGGCTCACGCATCACGACGGAACTGGTGCGTCGGGTTCTGCACGATCTGTTCGCGATCCATGGCCGGCAGATCAGCATGGACGAGATTCAACGGGTCGTGGCGGAACACTACCGCGTCACCGTCTCGGACATGCTGTCAAAGCGGCGCAGCCGAACGTTGGTGCTGCCACGCCACGTCGCCATCTTTCTTGCGAAGGAAGTGACGAACTACTCGCTGCCGGAGATCGGGAAGGCCTTCGGTAACCGCGATCACACGACGGTGCTGCATGCCTATCGTAAGATACGGGACGCTAGGGAAACCAACCTCGACCTGGCCGGGGACTGCCGCAATCTCCAACGCCTGTTGACGAGTTGACGGCGACCGGAAGGGACGCTTCAGGGAGGGTGCTGGCGGTCCGCGGAGAGAAGTCGGGGATAGTCGAGGAACAGTCGGGGAAACAAGCCGCATGAAATTCAACACCGATCGGGAAAGCCTGCTGCGACCCTTGTTGATGGTCACCGGCGTGGTCGAGCGCCGCCAGACGTTGCCAGTGCTCTCGAATCTGCTCGTGGAGGCGCGTGACGACGGGCTCTCGATGTCGGCGACGGACCTCGAGGTGGAGTTGCACGTCCGCGTGCAGGACGGCGTGCAGGTGGAGCGCGCGGGCAAGGCGACGATCCCGGGCCGCAAGCTCGCGGATATCTGGCGGTCGCTGCCGGAAGGGTCGAAGATCTCCGTGGAAGTCGCGGAACAGGTCACCGTGCGGTCCGGGAAGAGCCGCTTCAACCTGGCGACGCTGCCGGTCGACGAATATCCGGAGATGGCGGAGCCGAAGAGCGACGTGAAGGTGCTGGTGCCGGTACAGGATGTCCGGCGGCTGCTGGACCAGACGAGTTTCGCCATGGCGCAACAGGATGTGCGCTACTTCCTGAACGGGATGCTGTTCGAGATCACCGGCGAGTACGTCCGCACCGTGGCCACCGACGGCCATCGGCTGGCGATGTGCACCTGCCAGGGCGGCGCCCAGGGCGTCGACCGGATCCAGGCGATCGTGCCCCGCAAGGGGGTGAACGAGTTGTCGCGTCTGCTCGGAGAGGGCGACGAGCCGTTGTTGCTGGCACTCGGCAGCAATCACCTGCGAGTGGTGCAGGGGAGCTATACGCTGGTATCGAAGCTCGTCGACGGGCAGTTCCCGGACTACGATCGAGTCATTCCGAAGAACGGCGAACACTTTGTGACGGGGGATCGCGAGACCCTGCGTCGGTCGCTGCGCAGTACTTCGATCCTCTCGAACGAAAAATACCGCGGCGTGCGGCTGGCCCTCGACAAGGAACAGTTGACGGTGCAGGCGAGCAACCCCGATCAGGAAGAAGCGGAAGACGTCATTGCAGTCGAATACGACGGGGAGCCGATGGAAATCGGCTTCAACGCGGACTACCTGCTGGACATCCTGAACGCGCTGTCCGGAGAGAATGTCCGGTTTTCGGTGTCCGACGGCAACAGCAGCGCGTTGATCGAGGGGCCGGAAGAAGACGGGTCGCTGTTCGTCGTCATGCCGATGCGCCTATGACGTGATCATCGAGCACATTGAGGTCCGCCATGTCCGGAACATCGCGTCGGCCTCGCTCGATCTCTCTGCGCGGCTGAATCTGCTGGTCGGCCCCAACGGCGCGGGCAAGACGGCCCTGCTCGAGGCCCTGTACCTGTTGATCCGCGGTCGGTCCTTTCGGGGCCGTGGCGTCTCCTCCCTCATCGAGCACGACGAGCCGGCTTTGGCGGTGCACCTGCGTGGTGCGCACCCGGTGCGCGGGCAGATACGCATTGGCCTCGGCAAGGAGCGTTCCAACGAGACGGATCTGCGCCTGAACGGAGAGGCGGTCCGGCAGGCGTCCGTGGTCGCGGGACTGTTGCCCATGCAACTGCTGTTGCCGGACCTGGCCGAGCTCGTGTTCGGAGGACCCGGTGACCGGCGTCAATGGATCGACTGGGGTGTGTTTCACGTGAAACACGACTACGTCGACACCCTGCGCGACTATCTTCGCTCGGTGCAACAGCGCAATGCGATCCTCCGTGCGGGCGATCACGTGACGCTGGACGCCTGGACCGCGCGGCTGGTCGAGCTGGGCGAAGCGGTCACGGCAGCCCGCGTCGCGTACCTCGACGCGGTGCGGCCAGCGGTGTTGGCATGCCTGCAACGCCTGGCGCCCGATCTGGCGGTCACGCTCGAGTATTTCCCCGGATTCCAGGGCGATTCACTTGCCGAAGAGGTGGGCGCGAGCACGCCGCGCGATGTAAAATCGGGGGCAACGCAGGTCGGTCCCCACCGTGCGGACCTTCGCCTCGGTGCGGAGCGCGGTCGGGCCGCCGCCATATTGTCCAGGGGCCAGGGCAAGATGCTGGCCAGCGCGTTGCGCATCGGTCAGGCCAAAGCTCTGCTGGACGAGCAGGGAGCCCGGAGTCTGTTCCTGATCGACGATGTGTGGGCGGAGCTGGACGACGAACACAGCGTCAGGTTCTTCGGGCTTCTCGAAGAGATGGATTGCCAGATTCTGGCGACCACCACGCACGAACCCGACGTGGCGAGGACGTTCGGTCCGGAGCGGACCAGGGTGTTCCACGTGGAACAAGGCACCGTACGCAGTCAGTGAGCCAGGGATGCCGGGGCTCAAGGCCTCGATGCAGGGGAGCGCGAGCGGACTTCCAGCGCAACCCCACCTTCAGTCGTGGAATGTGAGGCAACCCCTCGCAAGGAGATGACGGACCAGCATGACCGACGGTAGTTACGACTCCCGCAACATCAAGGTGCTGCGGGGCCTCGATGCGGTGCGGAAACGCCCTGGTATGTACATCGGCGACACGGAGGACGGTACGGGCCTGCACCACATGGTCCAGGAACTCGTGGATAACGCCATCGACGAATCCCTGGCCGGCCACTGCGACGAAGTTCGCGTGATCATCCACCCTGGCGAGGCGGTGACCGTGACCGACAACGGTCGGGGAATTCCGGTCGACATTCACCCGGAGGAGGGGGTTTCGGCGGCGGAAGTCATCATGACCACGCTGCACGCCGGCGGAAAGTTCGACGACGACAGCTACAAGGTCTCCGGCGGGCTGCATGGCGTGGGCGTATCCGTCGTGAATGCCCTGTCGGAGGAACTGCGGCTCACCGTGCGTCGGGAGGGCCGGGTATTCCACCAGACCTATCGGCATGGGGAGCCGGAAGCGCCCCTGGCGGCCGTCGGCGAGACGCAGCGGCAAGGCACGGAGTGCTATTTCAAGCCGTCCGCGGACACCTTTCGGAACATCGAATTCCACTACGACATCCTGGCCAAGCGCCTGCGGGAACTGGCGTTCCTGAACTCCGGCGTCTCGATCATCCTGATCGACGAGCGCACCGGCAAGGAGGCCCACTTCCGCTATGAAGGGGGCCTGCGGGCATTCGTTGGCTTCCTCAACCAGAACAAGACCGCGCTGAACGGCATCTTCCACTTTTCGACGGAGCGCGAGGACGGCGTCGGCGTGGAAGTGGCGATGCAGTGGAACGACGGCTTCCAGGAACAGGTCTTCGCGTACACGAACAACATTCCGCAGGGGGACGGCGGGACGCACCTCGCCGGCTTCCGGGCCGGATTGACCCGCACGCTGAACCAGTACATCGAGCGCGAAGGCATGCTGAAGAAGGCGCAGGTCTCGACTTCCGGCGACGATGCCCGCGAGGGCCTGACGGCCGTCGTTTCGGTCAAGGTGCCGGATCCCAAGTTCTCGTCGCAGACCAAGGACAAGCTCGTCTCGAGCGAGGTGAAGACCGCCGTCGAGCAGGAACTCTCGCGCCTGTTCACCGAGTACCTCGACGAGCATCCCGACGATGCCCGGAACGTTGTCACCAAGATGATCGATGCCGCACGAGCCCGAGAGGCCGCGCGCAAGGCCCGCGAAATGACCCGGCGCAAGGGTGCGCTCGACATCGCGGGCCTGCCCGGCAAGCTCGCGGACTGCCAGGAGAAGGACCCGGCGCTCTCGGAACTCTTCCTGGTCGAGGGCGACTCCGCCGGAGGGTCCGCCAAGCAGGGCCGGGACCGGCGTACGCAGGCGATCCTGCCACTGCGGGGCAAGATCCTGAACGTGGAGAAGGCGCGTTTCGACAAGATGCTGTCGTCGCAGGAAGTGGGGACGCTCGTGACGGCCCTCGGCTGCGGGATCGGGCACGCGGAGTTCGACCTGTCGAAGCTCCGTTACCACTCGGTCATCGTCATGACGGACGCGGACGTGGACGGCTCACACATCCGCACGCTGTTGCTGACGTTCTTCTTTCGGCAAATGGTGGAGCTCGTCGAGCGCGGCCACGTGTTCATCGCGCAGCCGCCGCTCTACAAGCTGAAGCGGGGTCGGCAGGAACAGTACGCCAAGGACGACGACGAACTCGACGACTACTTCCTGCAGGCGGCGCTGCGGCAGGCGAAGCTGCATGCGAACGCCGATGCGCCAGCCATGCTGGATGCCTCGCTGGAGGCGCTCGCGCGGCGTTACCAGGCGCTCATGCGTCGACTGGACGTCCTGTCACGGGTCTATCCCGTGCACATCACTGAAGCGATGCTCGAGGTGCCGCGGCTGTCCCTCGCAGACCTGGCGGATGCAGCACGCGTGGGGGATTGGGCCAAGGCGTATGCCGCCCGCGTCAACGACCAGGGTAACTCGATCGAGGTGCACGTCCGCGCGGATCCGGAGTACCAGATCCACTACCCGGTGGTGGTGACTACCGCCCACGGGGCGAGGGAGGAAACGGCGCTGCGCTACGACTTCTTCCGCTCCCGGGAGTACGCGGAAATCTGCGCGCTCGCTGACGACTTCGACGGGCTGCTTGAAGAGGGCGCGTTCGTCGCCCGGGGAGAGCGGCGGCACCCCGTCGAGTCGTTTGCCGAGGCTTATGCGTGGATGCTCGCCGAGGCGCGGCGCGGCGTCGATCTGTCGCGCTACAAGGGCCTGGGCGAGATGAATCCGGAGCAGCTCTGGGAAACGACAATGGATCCCGAGGTACGGCGCATGCTGCGGGTAACCGTCGACGACGCGATCGAGGCGGACCGGATGTTCACGACCCTGATGGGCGACCAGGTGGAACCGCGCCGCCAGTTCATCGAGGCCAACGCGCGCCTGGTGGTCAACCTGGACGTATAGGGGCGCCGGAGCGCTCCAGGTCGCGCATTGCGCTGGCCAGCCAGTCTTGTGCCAACTCGTTGATTTCCTTATGTTTCTTTCCCTCCGTGTCCAGCGGAGGGGAGATGCGCACGCGGATTGTCCCGGGGTGTTTGCGAAAGCGGTGCGCCGGCCAGTAGCGGCCGGCATCGTGGGCGACGACGAGGACCGGGCAGCCCGCCCGGGCCGCCAACGCCGCTCCGCCGGCCTGGAACGGCCGCTGTTCTCCCCACGGCACGCGGGTTCCCTCCGGGAACAGCGTGACGGTGACCCCCGCGCGCAATCGGGCAGTGCCCCGTTCGAGCAGGAGCCGGAAGGCATCGCGGGGCGCGTTGCGGTCGATGGCGATCGGCCGGTTGACGGCGAGCGCCCATCCGAAGAACGGGATCCAGAGCAGCTCCCGCTTGATCAGCGTCGTCTGGGGGCTCAGCAAGGTCTGTACGAAGAGCGTGTCCCAGGTGCTCTGGTGCTTCACGAGCAGAATGCAGGGCTCCTCGGGCAGGTGCTCACGGCCCTCGACCTCGGCGCGAATGCCGCAGGTGACGGCGAGCCATCCGAGCACTATGCGCGTCCAGGCGCCAATGACGAACTGGAAGCGCGCCCCGGTGGGCAGGACCCAGCCGACCGCGACCGACAGGCTGCCCCAGACCACCGTGGCCAGGACGTACCCGGCGTAGAAGAGCGCGGCGCGGATCGTGGCCATCATGCGGGCAAGCTGCGTATGGCGTCGGCGAGGTCGTCGTATACGCGCCGCACCCCGGCCGAACGTGCCGGCGTCTCGTCGCGGCTGCCGTTACCCGTGCGCACCAGGATCGGCTCGCAGCCGGCGGCGAGCGCCGCCTGCATGTCGCGTAGCGAGTCGCCGACGAAACAGGTCTCCCGTGCGCTCGCCCCGAGCTCCGTCATCGCCGCCTGCAGCATCCCGGGCAGCGGCTTGCGGCATGCGCAACCTTCGTCGGGGCGATGCGGGCAGAAGTAGACCCGGTCGATGCGGGCGCCGGCTCCCTCGAGTGCGGCAGCCATGCGCCGGTGCACCGCGGCGAGGTCGGCATCGGACATCAGGCCGCGACCGATGCCGCTCTGATTGGTGCACACGGCGACGCGGCAGCCGCGTGCGTTGAGGGCCGCCACGGCCTGCGGGCTGCCGACGATGGGTGCCCATTCGGCGGGTGTTTTGATGTAGTTTGCCGGGTGCCCGTCGCCCTTCTGGATCCGGCAATGGTTCAGCACCCCGTCGCGGTCGAGCAATACGAGCCTGTACATGGACGTCGCGGTCGGGTAGCGCGTATCCCGTTGGCGCGGATGATATGAACAAACGGCCAGCCGCCGAAACTCGTTGTGCGTGGAGCCTGTCGGACCCCGACATGCGTCGCTATCACGACGTGGAATGGGGCGTACCGATCCGCGAGCCGCGCGAGCTGTTCGAGCGCCTGACCCTGGAATGCATGCAGGCGGGGCTCTCGTGGCGAACCGTGCTCGCGAAGCGCGCGCACATGACGGAGGCTTTCCATGGGTTCGAGCCGGAACGGGTGGCCGCGTGTGGAGACGCGGACCTCGTGCGCTGGTTGGGGGACGCCGGCCTGATCCGGCACCGGGGCAAGCTCGCGGCCATGGTCG
Source organism: Candidatus Azotimanducaceae bacterium (assembly GCA_965248075.1). Classification (GTDB taxonomy): domain Bacteria; phylum Pseudomonadota; class Gammaproteobacteria; order Pseudomonadales; family Azotimanducaceae; genus VXNE01. The sequence goes on from CBDFIL010000003.1 coordinate 2,222,550, forward strand.
GCAACGCCCGCCTGTTCCTGGAGTTCGACGACCCCTCGGGATTCCTTTGGTCGTTCGTCCAGGGCGTCCCCACGGAGAACCGCTGGGCGCAGCCGGAGTCCGTACCGAGCCACACCCCTGCCTCGCACGAGATGTCACGCGCCCTGCGCCAACGCGGCTTCAAGTTCGTCGGCCCGACCGTGTGCTACGCGTTCATGCAGAGCGCCGGTCTGGTGAACGACCACCTCGTGGACTGCTTCCGGCACGGGGAGCTTGCGCGCAGCGCCTGAGAACGACCGTGGCCTGGCTCCTCATCGGCTGTGTGCGCGCCCTCGCCCTCCTGCCGCTGTCCTGGGCGCGGGCCCTCGGCGCCGCAGCCGGGCGCGTCACGTGGTGGCTGCGCGGACCGGGCGTCGCGGTGACGGAGTCGAACCTGGCGCGGTGCTTCCCGGAACTTGCGCCGGTTGAGCGGCGCCGGCTCGCCCGCCGCAGCCTCGTGGAAACCTGCCGACTGGCGTGCGAGAGCGGTTTCGTGTCGTACGCGGGCGAAGCGGCGTTCGAGCGCGCGGTCAGCTTCGGGGCGGGCGCGGAGCTGCTCGACGCGGCGCAATCGCATCCGGGCGACACGGTGATCCTGGTTCCGCATTGGGGAAACTGGGAAATACTGGGCTTCGCGCTCGGCCGGCGGCTGCCGGTGATGTTCCTCTACGACCGGCCGAAGTCCCGTGCCCTCGAACGCCATATCGTGCACGCGCGGACGCGCTGGGGTCTCGACCTCGCGCCGCTGGATGTCGGCGGCTTGCGCCGGGCCAGGCGCTGCCTGGCGGCGGGCGGCGCGGTGGGTGTACTGCCGGACCAGACGCCGCGTCCGGACGCCGCGGTGCGCGCCCCGTTCTTCGGGGTGGAGGTCCTCACGATGACCCTGGCGCGGCGCCTGATCGGGGCCGACACATGGGTGTTGATGGTCACGGTGCGGCGGACGTCGAGTGGTTTCGAGGTGTGTTGCGAGCGCGTGGACGGGGAGATCCGCGACAGCGACCCGGTGGTCAGCGCGACGGCCATGAACCGTGCCGTGGAGCGGGCCGTGCAGCGCGACCCGGCCCAATACCAGTGGGAGTACAAGCGCTTGCGGGAGCGGCGCCGACGCGGGGGCCCCAAGCCTGGCGAGGAGGCGTGATGGGGCGGGCCGTGATTCAACTCCGCCAGTACGCGGGGGACAGCAGAACCAGCAGGGTGAAGATCTCGAGCCGCCCGAGCAGCATCGTCAGCACCAGCAGCCACTTGGTGGGCTCGTTCAGATCGCCGTAGTGCAGCGCGACCTCGCCGAGCCCGGGGCCGAGGTTGTTCAGACATGCGCCGACCGCCGAGAACGCGCTCACGAAATCGAGGTCCGAGATACCGAGCACGAGGCAGACCATGGCCACCAGAATGGTGACGTAGGCCGCGAAGAAGCCCCAGACGCCGTCCATCACGCGATCCGAAATCACTTCGCGGCCGATCTTGACCGGAAAGACGCCGTTCGGATGGATCAGGCGCCGGATCTCGCGCAGCCCCTGCCGGGCGACCAGCAGTACGCGCATCATCTTGATCCCGCCGGCGGTGGACCCCGCGCAGCCGCCGGCGAACGCGGCGAAGAGCAGCAGGAACGGGACGAACGACGGCCACAGGCTGAAGTTCGCGGTCGTGAAGCCGGCGGTGGTGGTGATCGAGACGGCCTGGAAGATGCCGTCACGAATCGGATTCGGCGTCGCGCCCGGCGTCAGGGCGAGGTTCGCGACGACGAGTACCGCGACGAAAACCAGGGCGACCAGGTAGGTCCGCACTTCGCGATCGGTGAAGTAGAGGGACGGCCGGCGCCACGCCAGGAAGTGCAGGCCGAAGTTGATTCCCGAAACGATCATGAAGACGATCGCGACGGATTCGATGGCGCCGCTCGCGAAGTGCCCGAGACTCGCGTCGTGCGTCGAAAAGCCGCCGATGGCCACGGTGGAGAAGGCATGGCAGATGGCGTCGAACAGGCTCATGCCGGTGACCCAGTAGGCGGCTGTGCAGGTGAGTGTCAGGCCCAGGTAGATCAGCCAGAGCGCCCGCGCGGTCTCCGTGATGCGGGGCGTCAGCTTGGTGTCCTTGACCGGTCCCGGGGACTCGGCGCGGTACAGCTGCATGCCGCCGACGCCGAGCATCGGCAGGACCGCGACGGCCAGAACGATGATGCCCATGCCGCCGAGCCACTGCAGCAGTTGGCGGTAGAAAAGGAGGGACCGCGGCAGCTCGTCGAGCCCCGTGATCACGGTGGCGCCGGTGGTCGTCAGGCCGGAGAGGGACTCGAAGGCGGCGTCGGTGAACGACTGCATGATCTCGGGCGCGAAGTACATGGGGAGCGCGCCGAAGAGCCCGAGACCCACGTAGAACAGCACCGTGATGAGGAAGCCCTCGCGACTGCGCAGTTCAGCGCCGTCCGAGCGCGTGGCGAAGCGCAGCACGGCGCCGGTCCCGAAGGTGATGCCGAAGGCCGTCAGGAACGGACCGGCCGTGTCCTCGCCGTAGAAGAGCCCGACGCCCACCGGCACGATCATGGCGATGCTGAACAGCATTAGCAGCACGCCGGTGATGCGCAGGATGACGCTGTAGTGCAACGGGCTGCCCGAGCTAGAAGAACGACAGGCCGACCTGGAACAGGCGCTCTACCGCAGGAATGCGCCGTTTGTCAGTGACGAACAGGATTGCGTGGTCCTCCTGTTCGATGACGACATCGTCGTGCGCGATCAGCACGTCGTCACCGCGCACGACGGCGCCGACCGTCGTGCCCGGCGGCAGTTTGAGGTCGCGAATGCACCGCCCGGCGATCTTGCTGCTGCGGGCGTCGCCGTGGACCACGGCCTCGATCGCCTCGGCCGCGCCCCGGCGCAGGCTGTGCACCCGCGCGACATCGGCCCGGCGCACGTGCTTCAGGATCGTGCTGGTCGTCGCGAGCTGCGGGGAGATCGCGACGTTGATGTCGCCGCCCTCCATCAGGTCCACGTAGGCCGGCTTGCCGATCAGCGTTATCACCTGGCGTACCCCGAGACGCTTGGACAGGAGCGACGACATGATGTTGACCTCGTCGTCGTTGGTCACGGCACAGAAGGCGTCGGTGCGCTCGATGTTCTCCTCGAGCAGCAGCTCCTTGTTCGTGGCGTCGCCGTGAATGACGACGGCCGAGTCGAGGCGTTGGGCCAGTTCCATCGCCCGCTCGGCGTTATGCTCGACCACCTTCACCGAGAAGAGCGGTTGGATCGCGAGGGCCAGTTGCTCGCCGATGTGGCCGCCGCCAGCGATCAGCACGCGCTTGTAGGGACGTTCCACGCGCCGCAGTTCGGCCATCACGGCGTTGATGTTGGCGGCGGCGGCGATGAAGAAGACATCGTCTTCCGCCTCGATGATCGTGTCGCCCTCGGGGATGATCGCCCGCCCCCGCCGGAAGATCGCCGCGACCCGCGAGTCGACCTTCGGCATCCGGCTGCGCAGGAAACGCAGGTCCTGGCCGACCAGCGGGCTGTCGTGTTCCGCCTTGACGGCGACCAGCTTCACGCGACCGTCGGCGAAGTCGAGGACCTGCAGGGCGCCGGGGTGTTCGAGGAGTTCCCTGATCTGCTCGGTGACGACGTGCTCGGGATTGATCAGCACGTCGATGGGCATGTGGTCCTTGGTGAAGAATCCCGTGCGGCTGTGGTAGGAGTCTGCGCGAATGCGGGCGATCTTGGTCGGCGTGCGAAACATCGAGTAGCAGACCTGGCACGCGATCATGTTGACTTCGTCGTTCGGCGTCACCGCGATCAGCATGTCCGCGTCGCTCGCACCGGCATCGCGGAGTACGTCGGGGTGCGAGGCGTAGCCATGGATGGTGCGGATGTCGAGGCGGTCGCGCAGTTCGCGCAGCCGGGCGCTGTCGATGTCCACCAGGGTGATGTCGAACGCCTCGCTCGCAAGGTGCTCGGCCAGGGTGCCGCCCACCTGCCCCGCGCCGAGGATGAGGATGTTCACGCGGGGCCCTCGCGGACTTCGGGCCGCTTGTCGATGCGCGCGTAGTAGAAGCCGTCCGGCCCGCCGGGGCTCGGCAACAACACGCGCCCGTGGGAAGTGCTCCTGCCCCAGGGAGCGTGTATGGGAACCACCGCCGCGTCCGGCGCGCTCGCCAGAAAGCCCTCGATCACGGCATCGTTCTCCTCGGGCAGGATGGAACAGGTACAGTAAAGCAGCGTGCCGCCGCTTGAAAGGACGCCCCAGAGGCTCTCGAGCATCGCCCGCTGGAGCGTGGCCGCGGCGGACACCTGCTGCGGCTGTCGCGTGACCTTGATGTCCGGATGACGGCGTAGCGTCCCCGTCCCGGAACAGGGCGCATCCAGCAGAACGGCGTCGAAGGGCGTCCCGTCCCACCAGCCGGTGTCGGTGGCGTCGCCGGGCGTGACGTGGGCCAGGTGGTGGCCCAGCCGCTCCGCCTCCGCGCGCAGTCGACGCAGGCGGGTTGCGCTGACATCGAGCGCCGTGACCGCGAGCGTGGGATCCTCCTCGAGCAGGTGCAGCGCCTTGCCCCCGGGCGCGGCACATGCATCGAGGACACGGGCGCCTCGGGCACATGGCACGAGGGCCGCGGCCAGCTGCGCCGCGTCGTCCTGCACCGACACCCGCCCCTCGGCGTGGCCTGGCAGTTCGGCGGTCGGCACGGGCGTGTCCAGCACCAGCGATGTGGCCGCGAGGCCCGCTCGGCAGGAGATCCCGGCGCCGTCCAGGATGGCCCGGTAGGCACGCACATCGTTCCTCGCGCGATTGACGCGCAGTGTCATGGGGGCGCGCCCGTTGTTCGCCTCGAAGAGCGCGGGGCACGCATCGGGCCAGGCGGCCCGCAATGCGTCGATCAACCAGGCGGGGTGTTCGAAGCGCGCCTCTTCGGAGGTCGCCGGGGCGGCGTCGTGCACGCGTCGCAGCACGCCGTTGACGAGCCCTCGTGCCCACGGCTTGCCGAGCGTGCGGACCGCGGCGACGGTTTCCGACACGGCGGCGTGGGCGGGAGTGCGCAGGTGGCGGAGCTGGTAGAGACCGACCAGGAGCAGTGCATGGATGTCCTGGTCGCGTTCGCGCAGCGGCCGCTGCAGGCGGGCGTCGATGGCGGCGCGCAGGGAGTAATAGTGCCGGCAGGTGCCGAAGGCCAGTTCCCGGAGGAGCGGCGGCGTGCCGGCGCCGAGCAACTCGTCCAGTGGACGGCCCCGGCGGCGCACGGCATCGATCGCCAGCGCCGCGCGGGCCCGGATGGCGGACGGGGACGTCTGTCGCGTGTCAATCGGGCACATCGAGCTGCGTACCCGGGGAGAAGAGATCGGGAAAACCGTTGGCCGCGTCCCGCACGGACATCGGACGGCCCTTGCCGCGGGCCAGCTGGACGGTTTCCGGCAACAGCGCGCCTGCGTCGCAGCCGATGACGAGGCCCGCGGCGGTCCTTGCCAGGAGCCCGGGCGGAGCGTTGCCGGTGTCCACCGCCCGTGCGGCCAGGATCGCGATGCGCTCGCCGGCGAGGGTCGCGCAAGCGGTGCGGCGTCCGCTGAGCGCACGCACTTGCCGGGCGATCCCGGTGGCGCAGCGTGTCCAGTCGATGACGGCGTCCCGCGCGGTCAGCTTCGGGGCGTGGGTTGCGAGCGCGGGATCCTGGGCCTCGGCCTGCAGGGCATCGGGGTGTGCGAGGCATTCGAGCAGCGTGGTCGCGCCGAGGTCGCCGAGGCGCGCCGCGAGCGCCGCTCCGGTCTCGGTGTCGCCGATGGGCGTGGACCGCCGGGCGAGCACCGGCCCGGTGTCGAGGCCGGCGTCCATCTGCATGATGCTGATGCCGGTACTGGCGTCGCCGGCCATGATCGCCCGCTCCACCGGGGCGGCGCCGCGCCAGCGCGGCAACAGGGAAGCATGGACGTTGATGCAGCCGAGCTGCGGAGCATCGAGTGCGGCCGGCGGCAGAATGAGCCCGTATGCGGTGACCACCAGGACATCCAGCGCGCGCAGGCGGTCCACCTCGTCGCGGATGCGTCGCGGGGTGTGCACCGGGATGCCGCGGCTCTCGGCAAACACCCGTACGGGGCTTGGCGTCGGCCGGCGGCGGCGCCCCGCGGGGCGGTCCGGTTGGGTGAAGACGGCCGCTACGACGTGCGACGAGTCGATGAGCGGTTCGAGGATTCGAACGGCGAAGTCGGGGGTGCCGGCGAAACCCAGTCGCAGGGCGACGCTCAAACCCTCTCGGCCTCGTCGCGGCGTTGCCTCGCGAGCTTCTTGCGGATGCGATTGCGCTTCAGGTTCGACAGGTAGTCCACGAACAGCTTGCCCTCGAGATGGTCGCACTCGTGCTGGATGCATACCGAGAGCAGGCCGTCCGCTTCGAGAGTGAAGGAGTCGCCGTTGCGGTCGAGTGCGGTCACGCGAATCCGCTCCGCGCGGGGCACTGTCTCCTGGAAGCCGGGCACGGAGAGGCAGCCCTCCTCGCGCTCCTGCATGCCGCCGAGGACCTCGATCCCGGGGTTGACGAAGGCGTGGGGCTGGTCGTGGTCGCGCGAGGCGTCCACGACGATGATGCGCCGATGTACGTCCACCTGGCTGGCGGCAAGGCCGATGCCGGGAGCGGCGTACATGGTCTCGAACATGTCGTCGATCAGGCGGCGTACCCCGTCGGTGACGGCGGATACGGGTTCCGCCCGGACACGCAGCCGGGGGCTCGGGTATTCGAGAATGGGCAGCAGCGCCATGTCGGGGCCATCACCTCGCGGTGTATCCGGTGCGCGCAAAACGCGGCACGGCGCAATGATAGAGAAGTTCCGGTCCGGCCGGGAGCGGGGCGCGCCCAGGGTCCTGGCCGCCAAACTCCTTGCTTGCGCTCGGGGTCTGACCAGGGAACAGATTCCGTCCCGTGCCGAATTCGTGCACGGTCCCAGGAACGCATGCATGGTCCCGGCGCGGGCTGTAGGGGATGGGCTTGTCCCGTCCCGTCCCAGGGGCGTGCACGACTGCGGGATGGGCGACCACAAGGGTCGCCCCTTACATGGAACATCACGTAAGCCATTGATTTAACTGGGCCACGAAAAGCGCCTCTACGAGCCGCTGGCGCGCGTCGCCCCACCCATGCCACCCATGTTCCTTGCATGTCTGCGCGGTGGACCCACCGTGGAAAGCTACAATCCGTGCCGAATCAGCCGCGAGCGCATTTGTTCCATGGAAGCTTGCGCCGTAGAAGTTTCGCGTCAGCGAAACTTCCAACGCGAACGAAGTTCGCGCGCTAGCCCTGCAACCAGTCCCGCATCAGCGTCTTGACCTGGGTCTGGTACGGCACGCCCCGCAGCCGCGCCTGCGCCTTGAACGCCGCCAGCAGTGGTTCGGGTACGCGGATGCTGATGAGGCGTGAACGCGCGGGCACCGCGCCATGCACTGTGCGGAAGTCCTCCAGGAAACGCACGATGTCTTGCGGGGACAGCGCCCGACAGCGCTCGAGGTAGGCATCGGAGAATCGCTGCAGCGGCCGTTCCGGGGGTGCGGCCGTCACCGCAGCTTCTCCAGCGCGGCCGCGTCCTCGACGTCCTGCGCCCTGCCGCTGTTCCGCTTCATCTCGATGAGGTCGTCGATGCAGAGCACCTGCACGGTGCCGCTGCCGAGGTCGACGCGCAGGGTACGCTTGCCCGCCAGGTCGTACGCGATGACGATGTCCACCTGCTCCAGCGGGTCGCCCGGATTGTGGAAGCTCCACGCAACGAGGCCGCGGTTCGCGATGTACTCGTCACGGAAGTCGTACACCTCGTTTCCGGTCACCGGAAGGCGGGAGACGAGGCCCAGTCCCTGGAGCGCCGTCTCCGCGCGCAGGAGATTCGCGCGCGACCAGTGCAGCGCCACATCGATGTCGAGCGTGCCGCGGACGGCGCCGTGCAGCGCGACGGCATAGCCGCCGACCACGGCGTAGCGTACGCCGGCATCGCGGAGTGCGCCGCAGACTTTCTCCAGAACGGTCATGGGGACGAGAGTATATACGCGTATACACCAAGCACCTCGCCGGGGCGCGTGAGATCGCGCACGTCGGGAGGGCACATCTTCCGCCACGCGGTCGGGACGCGCGCCGCCAGACCCGGCCCCGGTGGGGGGCGTACAAGACGCACATGGAAGTACTCTCGAGAGCGGCGTTGCCCGAGCGGCTCGCGGCGATCGCGGATCCGCCCCGGTGCCTGTATGTGCAGGGGGCGGTGGCGGCGCTCGCGGCCCCGGGGGTCGCCATCGTGGGCAGCCGGCGGGCGACCCGTGCCGGCTGCGCGTTCGCGGAAACCCTCGCCCGGGACCTCGCCAGCGCCGGAATCGTGGTGGTCAGCGGCCTCGCCTATGGCATCGACGCCGCAGCGCATCGCGGCGCGGTGGCGGTGGACGGACGCACGGTGGCGGTACTCGGCGGTGGCCTCGCGCGGTTGTATCCGCGGGCGCATGCGGGCCTCGCGCAGGAGATCGTGCGTGCCGGTGGCGCGGTGGTGTCGGAGTACCCCGCGGACCAGGCGCCGCGCAAGCACCAGTTTCCGGAACGCAACCGGCTGATCAGCGGGCTCAGCCTGGGGGTGGTGATCGTCGAGGCGACCACGAAGAGCGGTTCGCTGATCACGGCGCGCATGGCCGCGGAGCAGGGTCGCGAGGTGATGGCGGTGCCGGGTCCGGTGGCCAGTCCGCTGTCGGGCGGATGCCACCGGTTGCTGAAGAGCGGCGCCGCCCTGATCGAGACGGCGGACGATGTCCTGTTTGCGGTCGGCTATGACGCGGTCAGGGACGCGCCGGACGGCTCCGCGGGCCCGCCTGACGGGCTCGCGGCCGTGCTGGAACAGGTCGGGGCCGATGTCACGCCGCTGGACGGCATCGTGGCCGGCGCGGGGCTTGCGGTCGAGCAGGTGGCCGAGGCGCTGGTGGAACTCGAACTCCTCGGGTTTGTGGCCGCACACCGCGGCGGGTATATTCGGCGCCCTTCCTGATCCTTCGACGGTGGAGGCGGCAGTCGCTGATGGCCTGGATAGCCGTGTTGATGGGCTCCGAATCGGATTGGCCGACGATGCAGTCGTGCACGGAGGTCCTGTCCAGACTGGATGTGGACTTCGAGGTGCGCGTCACGTCCGCGCACCGTACGCCGGAAGAGACATCCGCGTATGTGGGGGACGCCGTGGCGCGCGATTGCACGGCGTTCGTCTGTGCGGCCGGGATGGCGGCGCATCTCGCCGGCGCCGTGGCGGCGCAGACGATCCGGCCGGTCATCGGCGTGCCGATCGCGAGCGGCCCGCTGGCGGGCTTCGACGCGCTCCTGTCGACGGTGCAGATGCCGGGTGGCATTCCGGTCGCAACCGTCGCGGTGGACGAGGCCGGCGCCCGCAATGCCGGGTATCTCGCGGCCCAGATCGTCGCCGTGGGAGACGCAGCGCTCGCCGCCGCCCTCGTCGCCGAACGGCAGGCGGGACGGGAGAAGGTGCATACGCAGAACGCCTCGGTGCAGCGCGACCTCGGTCGGTGACCCCGGGCGCCCGGATACCGGCCCGGTGGGCAGATTCCGCCGCGGCGGAACCGGGGGTCGGGCGTCGCCTGGCGTTGCGTCGTGCGGTCGCGGTCCTCGCCGGAGGCGGGGTCGTGGCGCACGCGCTGGAGGGTGTCTGGGGGCTCGCCTGCGATCCGTTCGACGCGCCCGCCGTTGACCGCATCCTGCGCATGAAACGCCGCCGGGCCGCCAAGGGACTGATTGTCATCGCCGCGTCGGCCGAGGCGTTTGCGGACGAGCTTGCGGCGCTGTCAAGCGAGACCGGACGCGTCGTCCGTGACAGCTGGCCCGGCGCCGAGACCTGGATCGTACCGAATCGACGTTTCCCCGCGTGGATCACCGGAGGCGCCCCCACGGTGGCCGTGCGGGTCCCCGGCCATGAGCAGGCCCGGGCGCTCGCGGGGGCCTTCGGCGGGCCGCTCGTCTCCACCTCCGCCAACGTCTCCGGATGGCCCCCGGCGAGAACGGAGCTGGTGGTACGGCGCCACTTCGGCGCCGCCGCGGACTTCGTGTTGTCGGGCGGGGTGGGCGAACGGCGCGGTCCCTCGCGCATCCGCGTGGCCGCGGACGGAGCGGAACTTCGATGACGGATCGCTACGCGGTCATCGGCAACCCGGTCGCGCACAGCCTGTCGCCCCGGATTCACGCCCGCTTTGCCGACCAGACCGGTCAGGATCTGGTCTACACCCGGTTGCATGCGGAGCGCTTCCGGGACGCGGCGGAGCGGTTCTTCAATGATGGCGGGCAGGGTCTCAACGTCACCCTGCCCTTCAAGCTCGACGCCTTCGAGTGGGTGCGCGGCCGGGGCGCGGCGCACGAGGCGGCCGGCGAGGCCGAAGCGGCGAACACGATCGCGATGACGCCGCAGGGCCTGCGCGGGTACAACACGGACGGGGTGGGGCTTCTGCGGGACCTCGAAGGGAACCTCGGTATCGCCCTGGCTGGCCGGCGGGTGCTGGTGCTGGGCGCGGGAGGCGCCGTACGCGGCGTGCTCGGTCCGCTGCTGCGCGGCGGGCCGGCGTGTCTGACGGTGGCGAACCGCACGCTCGGCAAGGCGGAGGCGCTGTCGGGCGTGTTCGAGGGCATCGATGTCGCGCCCCTCGACGGGGTGGGGACCGACTACGACGTGGTCATCAACGGCACCTCGTCCGGGGTCCAGGGCGGCCGCCCCGCCATCGACGCGGCGGTCGTCGCGGGCGCCTTCTGCTACGACATGTTCTACGTGCTCCGTGGCGAGACGCCGTTCTGTCGATGGAGCGCCGCGTGCGGCGCGGCCGGTGTCGCCGGCGGGCTTGGCATGCTCATCGAGCAGGCGGCGGAGGCGTTTCGGATCTGGCGCGGCGTCCGTCCGTCGACACGCGGCGTGGGCGCGTCGTTGGGGGACGGGTGACCCGGAGCCGCGTCGCGCCATGACGCCCATCTGGGACCCGTGGGCGCTGGCCGCCTGGTGCACGGCATGCGTGCTGGTGATCGTCGGGCTGGCGTGTGCCGTACTGCTGCCGCCACGGTCCGCCGCGCCGGCAGGGGCGAGGCGCATGTCCCCGAGGCGGGAAGTGGTCTGGACGGTCGTGGCCCTCGTTGCGGTGGTCGCGGTGGCGGTCCCGGCAACGCGTGCCCGGCTGGGCCAGCAGGAGGCGGGCGGCGCGGATCTCACGGTGGAGGTGCGCGCCAGTCGCTGGCGCTGGGAGTACACGTACCTCGACGGGGGCGGCGCTCGGCGCTTCGGCTTCGTCAGCAGCGGCGCGACCCCTGCGGATGTGGTCCATGGCAGGGCTGCACGGCGGGAGCACTATCTTCGCGCGGTGGATCGTCCCCTGGTGATACCGACCGGCCGCAAGGTGCGTTTCCTGGTGACCTCCGCGGATGTCGTGCACGCCTTCTGGGTGCCGGACCTCGGGATCCGCGGCGATGCGGTGCCGGGCGTCGTCGGCGTGGTCTGGACGATCGTGGAGCGCCCGGGGATCTACCGGGGGCAGTGCGCTGCCTTCTGCGGCGAGCGCCACGCGTTGATGCCGATCGTGGTCGAGGCGCGCTCGCCGCAGGCGTTCGAGACCTGGCAGAGCGAGGCCGCGCGGACCCTCGTCGCGCAAGCGCCTCGCCCGGGACCGCGTTCCGGGGATAGCACGTGAGCCGCTGGTTCGCGGCCGACCACCGTACGGTGGGCACGTGGTATCTGCTGTTTGCCGGGGTGATGCTGTTCGTCGGCGGCGCGTGGGCCTTCGGCGTACGGGCGGAACTGTTCGAGCCGGGCCTGCAGTTCCTGGAGCCGGCGGCCTTCTACCGGACGCTGAGCGCGCACGGACTCTTCACCGTGTTCGGCGCGCTGTTGCCCGCGTTTGCCGGTCTGGCGAGCCGGATGGTGCCGCCCATGCTCGGCGTGGGCGACCTGATCGCGCCGCGTCTGAACGCGTGGTCGTTCTGGCTTCTGCCGGTCGCCTTCGTCCTGCTCGGCAGCGCGCTGTTCCCGGGTGGCGACGCAGGCATCGTCGAGCCGCCGGCGGCGCCGCTCGGTGGCGTGCTGGGAGACGCGATCGCCCCGTTCGCCGTGGCGATGCTGCTCATCGCAATCTCGGTGTCCCTCTGCGGCGCCAATGTGGTCGCGACCGTGTGGGCCGTGCGTGCGCAGGGCAGGTCGGTGGGGCAGGCGCCGACGTTCGTGCTCGTGATGGCGCTGGCCGCCGTCACCTGGGTCATCCTCGGAACTTCGCTCGCCATCTGGGCGATGTCGCTGCTCGATGCGCGGTTTGGCCCCGGGGCGGCGGGCGAGGGGGTGGCGGTCGCGATGACCTACCGGTACGAGTTCTGGTTCTACGACCACCCGGAGATCTATCTCGTCATCCTGCCGGCGTTCGGCATCGTCACGGAGGTGATCGCCCGCTACGCGGGGCGGCGACCGTACGGGAGCGACGCGCTCCTGCAGGCGCTCGCATCCATCGCTGTGCTGGGGCTGATCGCATGGTTCGGACGGATGTCCCTGGACCGGACGCTCGGGGAGGCGTTGTTCTTCCTGTACGCGTCCCTGCTGGTGGCCGTCCCGTCGGCGGTGGTCCTGGGCAACTGGGTGGCGACGTTCTGGCGGCGGCGGCTCGCGTTCGAGGCGCCGCTGTGCTTTGCCCTGGCGGCGGTCGCGTTCCTGGCCCTGGCGACGCTGTCGGGACTCATGCTGTCGTCGGCGTCGTTCGCCGCGGGCAGCACGCTGACGGTCGCGCACGCGCACGTCCTGTACGTCGCCGGCGCCCAGTTCGGGATCTTCGCCGGGGTGTATCACTGGTGGCCCTTCTGGACCGGGAGGATGTACGACGAGACCCTCGCGAAGGTACACTTCTGGCTGTCTGTCGTCGGTTTCAACGCAACGTTTCTTCCGCAGTACCTCGCCGGTGCGTCCGGCATGTTGCGGCGCATTCCGGACTATCCCTTGCCATTCGCTCAATTCAATGCAGTCGCCACGGTGGGCGGGTTTCTCCTTGGATTCGCGCAGCTCGTGTTCGTCATGGTCCTGATCAAGGCCTGGCGGAGCGGTCCGCCGGCGTCGGCCGGGGCGCGGCAGTGGGGTGCTGCGGTCGTCGCGGCCGACACGCCACCCGACCAGGGAACCGCCTGATGGATCGCTCGACTCGCGCGCTGCGGGTGCTGGCTGCGCTCGGCGTCGCGCTGGCCCTCGTAGTGGTGGTGCTCGGCGCGTATACGCGGCTGGTGGACGCGGGCCTCGGCTGCCCGGACTGGCCGGGCTGCTACGGCTTCCTGGGCGTGCCGGAGTCCGCGGCCGAGGTGGAAGTCGCCCGGACGCGGTTTCCGGATACGCCGGTCGAGCCGGAGAAAGCCTGGCCGGAGATGGTGCACCGGTACTTCGCGACCACGCTCGGACTGCTGGCGCTCGCGATCCTGGCCCTGGCCTGGCGCTACGGTGCGCCGTTGACGATCCCCGTGACACTTGCGGTGCTGGTCGTCGTGCAGGGCGCGTTCGGGGCCTGGACGGTGACGCTGAAGCTCTGGCCCCAGGTCGTCACCGCGCATCTGCTCGGGGGCTTTGCCACCCTCGCGTTGCTGTGGCTGTACGCCTTGCGCCTCGGCATCGCCGGCAAGGTGGCCGTGCCGCCGGCGCTTGCGCGACCGGCGGCCATCGGTATCGCGCTCGTGGTGCTGCAGGTGACGCTCGGCGGCTGGACCTCGTCGAACTACGCGGCGCTCGCATGCCCGGACTTCCCGACCTGTCACGGCTCCCTCGTACCGGAGATGGACTTCGGGAAGGGCTTCAACGTCCTGCAGGAGATCGGCCCGAACTATCTCGGCGGCGCCCTGTCCAGCGAGGCGCGCGTCGCCATCCAGATGACCCACCGCCTGGGCGCCTGCGTCGTGCTGATCCTCGTCGGCTGGCTGGCGCACCGTCTGCGTGGCCGCCTGGGCGGGATCGTTGGCGGGGTACTTCTGGTGCAGTTCGGCCTCGGCATCGCCAATGTCCTGCTGGAACTGCCGCTGGCTGTGGCGACGATGCATAACGCGGGCGGTGCGTTATTGCTGTTGGCGCTGGTGACGGTGTACGCTGCCGCGCGCGGTCACGTGGACGCCACGCCGGACACGCCGGACACGCGCGGACCATGACGACCGCTGCCCGGCGCCGCATGCCCGCGGCACGGGCCGATCCCGAGACGACGACACGATGAGCGAGACGATGGAACGTGCGCCCGCCAGCTGGCGGGATTACCTGGAGATGACAAAGCCCCGGGTGGTCCTGCTGATGCTGCTCTGCGCGGCCGTCGGCATGGCGCTGGCGCCGGGACCGGTTCCCGTTGACGCGGTGCTCTGGGGCATCGTGGGCATCGCGCTCGTCGCCGGATCCGCGGCCGCGGTCAACCACATCGCCGATGCCGAAATCGACGCGCGCATGGCGCGCACGAGCAACCGCCCGGTGGCACAGGGGCGGCTGGGCGTGACTTCGGGCGTGGCGTTCGCGGCTACGCTCGGGGTCGCCGGCATGGCGGTCCTGTACTTCCTGGTCAATCCGCTGACGGCCTGGCTGAACCTCTTGTCGTGGGTGGGCTACGGACTCGTCTATACGCTCTACCTGAAGCGCGCAACGCCACAGAACATCGTGATCGGCGGGCTGTTCGGCGCGGCGCCGCCGCTCTTCGGCTGGACGGCCGTGACGAATTCGGTGGATCTCGAACCGCTGCTGCTCGTCCTCATCATCTTCGTCTGGACGCCGCCGCACTTCTGGGCGCTGGCGCTCGAGCGCAGGGAGGAGTACGCCGCTGCGGACATTCCGATGCTGCCGGTCACGCACGGGGAGGCCTACACGCGCCGCCACATCCTCTATTACGCCCTGATCCTGGCGGCGGTCAGCATGCTGCCGTTTGCGACCGGCATGAGCGGGCTCGTCTATCTCGTCGGTGCCATCGCGCTCGGCGGGCGGTTCGTGTACTGGGCGGTCGTCCTGTTGCGCGGCGCACGCCGGAACGCCCCGATGGCGACGTTCCGGTACTCGATCGTCTACCTCATGGTGCTGTTCGTGCTGCTGCTGGCCGATCGCCATCTCGTCCCCGTCGACGCCTTTGCGTGGGCCGGTTGACGGGCTCTGGCGGCAGGGCTCGGGCTGTGTATATGCGGGCGAGGGACGCTGACGTGTTGCGGGCATCGTCCGGCCGGCACAGGGCGTGGTTCCTCGGCTGCCTTGCCGTGGCGGCGCTCGTCGCTATCATGGGCTGTGACCGGGGATCTCCGGCTGCGCGGTCGGTCTCGGCCACCGACGACAACCGGCTGATCGTGCTGCCGGAACCCCGGCAGATCACGTTGCCGCCGCTGGTCGACCAGGGGGGTGCGGCGTTCGGCGCCGCGGCGTTCGAAGGCAAGTGGTCCTTCGTCTTCTTCGGTTACACGTCCTGTCCGGACATCTGCCCGGTCACCATGGCGACGCTGCGCGAGGCGGAGCGCGCGCTCGGCGACGACCGCTTCCAGGGTGTGTTCGTGAGCGTGGATCCAGCCCGCGACCGCGATACGCTGGAGGCCTACGTGCAGGTCTTCTCGCCGCGCTTCGTCGGCGTGACCGGCGAGATCGAAGCGTTGCGCGCATTCGGGCTCGAACTCGCGGCCGGCTTCACGCGGGCGCCGCCGCCCGCCGGCGCGCCGGCGGATCGCTACCTGATGGACCATTCCGGGCACCTGGCGATCGTCGACCCGCGTGGCCGCTTCGCCGCCATTCTGAAGCAGCCCGAGCGGAGCGCAGACATCGTGGCGGCCTTCCGGGCGCTGGCAGGCGCGTTGTAGTGTTGTCAAGCGGGGCCTGGCGACCCCCGACGCAGACCCCGGCGACGCCTGGCAAATCGGACTGTGGGTCCGGGGGACTTCAGGCGACGGGGTTGCGCCAGGTCAGGCCGGAGAAACGGGCGAAGTCGTTGTCGTTGGAGTGCAGTTCCGCCTGGTGCTCGATCGCCAACGCCGCCAGGTGCGCGTCGGTGGTCAGGTTGGGATTGACCGGGCCTTCGAGCAGCGTGGTGAGTATCTCCATGTGCGTCGGGCCGGGCAGCAGGATGCGCACGTTGGGTTGCCGCAGCCACGACGTGCATTCGCCGAGGGCGTCGGCCGCGGTCATCGGCACTACGAGCACCCGCCGATTGCACATGAGCCTGACGAAGCCCAACACGACGACCCACGCCAGCCCTATGGGTTCCGTTCCGGAGAGGCAGCGCTCCCACCATGGTCTGGCTTTTCGGTGTTGCGGCGCATCCTCGTTGTAGGCGTAGATGACCAGGTTCATGTCGGGAAGGATCAAGTCACACGTCCGCAGGCCCGTGACGTTCCTCCAGGAACGCGTCGGTCTCGAGGTCGTCGAACAGCTGGTTGAGCTTCAGCGGATCGATGCCCGGCATGAATCCGCGGCGCGCGGACGGCACCCGGAACGGCGGCCTGTCCGGTGGTGGCTTCGCGCCCGTGGCGAGTCCGGTCCGCAACGTCTCGTTCACCACGGACTTGAAGGTCCTGCCGCTGTCGTGGGCGCGTTGTCTGAGGGCCGCGGCCACGTCGTTGTCGATGGTGAGCGTGGTACGCATGGAGACATCTTAGTGCTCCATCACGCAGGCATCAAGATGCCTACACTCTCTCAACACGGCCACGAGGTTGAAATCGATCCCGCCGGTCCCGTATGCTCGCCGCGCCAAACGAGGTAGGCATGCTTGAAGCCGCGCAACTCGCGGACGACCTGGCCGCAGAGTACGCGGCCGTTCGCCAGCAAACGGAACTGCTGTGTCGGCCACTCGCGGTGGACGACTACGGCGTGCAGCCGATGGACGACGCGAGCCCGCCGAAGTGGCACCTCGCCCATACCACCTGGTTCTTCGAAACCTTCCTGCTGAAACCATTCGCCGAGCGGTACCGACCGTTCGACGATGCCTACGAGACCCTCTTCAACTCCTACTACAACGGTGTCGGCGAGCCGTTCCCGCGGGTGAAACGCGGGTCGCTGTCACGTCCGACGGTCGAGGCGGTGCTGGCCTACCGTGCGCACGTCGATGCGGCGATGCAACCGCTGCTGGCGCGCGGCGAGTCGGAAGTCCGCGCGCGCGTCGAACTGGGCCGGCAGCACGAACAACAGCACCAGGAACTGATCGTCACGGACCTCAAGTACACCCTGGGCACGAATCCACTGCGCCCGGCGTATCGCGACGACCTCGACCGGAGCGCATGCCCGCCGCGGTCGGTCGGCTTCGTCGATTTCCCCGGTGGTTTCGTCGAGACCGGTGCCGCGGGCGACGGCTTCCGCTTCGACAACGAGACGCCGCGGCACCGCGTCTGGCTGCGGCCGTTCGCCCTGGCGGACCGGCTGGTGACGAATCGCGAGTACCTGGCGTTCATGGAAGACGGTGGCTACCGCGAGCCGGCCCTGTGGCTCTCCGACGGCTGGGACGCGGTGCGGCGTGATGGCTGGGAGGCCCCGCTGTACTGGTATCGCGAGGCCGGTACGTGGTTCGAGTATCGGCTCTCGGGGCCGGCGCCCCTGGACCCGAATGCTCCGGTGACCCACGTCAGCTTCTACGAGGCCGACGCGTACGCGCGCTGGTCGAGTGCCCGGCTACCCCTGGAGACCGAGTGGGAGTCCGTCGCGGAACGTTTTCGGGACGACGCCGGCGGCCAACTCGCCGGCCACTTCTGTGACGGCGGCCGGTTGCACCCCCGCGCGGCGGGGCACGAAGGCATGGCGCAACTTTTCGGAGACGTCTGGGAGTGGACGTCGAGTCCCTATGCGGCGTATCCGGGCTATCGACCCCTGCCGGGCGCGCTCGGCGAATACAACGGCAAGTTCATGGCGAACCAGATGGTGCTGCGGGGCGGATCCTGCGCGACGCCCCCCGGCCACGTGCGGACCACCTACCGCAACTTCTTTCACGGTCCCGACCGCTGGCAGTTCAGCGGCATCCGGCTGGCCCGCGATGCAGGTTAGCGCGCTCCCCGAGAACGCGCTCCCGGCGCGCGAATTCCGGTTCCACGATCGGCAGCCGGATGTCCCGGATGCCATGGCGGAGGTGCTCGCGGGCCTGTCGCGGTCGAGCAAGACCGTCGCGCCGAAGTTCTTCTACGACGAGACGGGCTCGCGGCTGTTCGACGCCATCACGGAGCTCCCGGAGTACTACCTGACGCGCACCGAGACCGGGATTCTCCGCGAAAACCGGGACGACCTGGCCCGGATGGTGGGAGACAACGCGTGCCTGGTCGAGTACGGCAGCGGCTCGAGCGCGAAGATCCGGATTCTGCTGGAGGCCTGCCGACCGGCGGCCTACGTGCCGGTCGATATCTCGCGGGAACATCTGCTGCGCGCCGCACGGACGATCTACGACGACTTCGACTGGTTGGCCGTGCATCCGACCTGCGCCGACTACAGCCGCCCTTTCGCGTTGCCGGAAGTCGCGTCCGAACTGCCTTGCGTGGCCTTCTTCCCGGGCTCGAGCATCGGCAACTTCGATCGGGCCGATGTCCCGGGGTTCCTCGAGGGGGTGGGAGAAGTGGTCGGCGCCGGCGGACGCCTGATCGTCGGGGTCGACGCCAAGAAGGATGTCGACGTGCTGCACGCCGCCTACAACGACGGCGACGGCGTGACGGGCGCCTTCAATCTCAACCTGCTGCGGCATCTCAACGTCCTGCTGGACGCGGATTTCGATCTCGGCAAGTTCGAGCACCAGGCGGAGTACAACGCGGCGCGCGGCCGCATCGAGATGTACCTCTCGAGCACCGCCACCCAGAGCGTCCGGCTGAACGGCGCGGAATTCGCGATCGAGGCGGGCGAGCGCATCCACACGGAGAACTCGTACAAGTACCACCCCGAGGAGTTCCTGGAACTGGCTGCGAAGGCCGGCTTCGTCGAGCAGAGAACCTGGAGCGACAATCGGGGGTACTTCATGGTCGTGCTGCTGGAGTACACGGGCGGCCGCACGCCGGAGTGACCGGGCCCGGGGCCTGATGCAGCGGGGCGCCGTTGCTGATAGCCTCTCGACGCAGGACGTCGAGGGATGCGACATGTACGAAATCAGCGAGTTGCAGACCTATCTGTACGATCTCAAGGGATACCTCGTGGTCGAGGACGTGCTCAGCGCCGACGAGGTCGCCCGACTCAAGGCAATCGTCGACGGCACGGACCTCGACCACCTCCCGCCGAGTCACCGCTTCGGCAGCGCCGGCGGCTCGGCAGCCACCGGCCGGGGGTTCCTCGCCTGGGGGGCGCCGTTCGTCGCGCTGATGGACCATCCGCTCACCATGAACGTGATGCGCGCGCAGCTCGGCGACTGTTTCCGGCTCGACCGGATCTTCGGCATGCATATGAAGAAGGGGCTGCCGGCGAGCCGCATGCACTCGGACTACGGCGCGTCACAGCCGTTCTCCCGGGCAGAGCGCGGACGCTTCTACACGCCGCCGGCCCATGAGGCGCTGCACGGGTTCGGCGTTGCCGCGTGGAACCTGACGGACGCCGGACCGGCGCACGGTGGCCTGCGGGTGATCCCCGGCAGCCACAACAGCCACTACAAGCTGCCGCGGGCCATTCGAGCGGAAGAGTACGACGACGTGATCGTCGTCCCGGAAGCGCCCGCCGGCAGCGTCACCTTCTTCTCCGAGGCGCTGACCCACGGCACGGCGGGCTGGTGCGCCGACCACGACCGCTACACGCTGCTGTACAAGTACTGCGCGTCGCAGTTGATCTGGTCGCGGACTCGCGTGACGGCGCCGGAAGGCGTGGAGCTGACGGAGCGACAGCGCCGGCTGCTCGAGGAGCCCGCCGGCGCGCACTGGTTCTTCTCTTCGCTGTTTCCCGAGGACGCGCCGGGGGAAGCGCGGGGGGCGCGCCCGGGTACGCAGGAGAGCCCGAAGGCGGCGTCTACCTGAAGCCGAACTGCGCGATCAGAACTCCACGATCCTCCACTGGGGCAGGAGCATCCCGGCCTGGTCCAGGTCGCCGAAGCCGTCGGTCGGGTCGAGCGGCACGAGGTAGTAGGGCTTGCCGAAGCGGGGCACGATCTTGACCATCCGCAGATGGCCGCTCTGCCGGTACTCGTAGACCGTGCGATCCTCGCCCTCGATCAGTGTGATGTCGGGCCCGCGCGTTGCCGCCTCCTGGGCGGCGACGAGCGTCGCTCCGAGCGCGCAGAACAGGCCGGCTGCGGCGATGGCGGCGCTTCGTATCAGGGCGTTGCCTCGTGTGATAGCGTGACCGGGCCGGGGGGAATGTAGCATGCGAGAAGACAGACCGTTACTGCTCGTGGACGGCTCGTCGTACCTGTTCCGGGCCTTCCACGCGCTGCCTGATTTCTCGACGGCAGATGGCTTTCCGACCGGCGCCATCTTCGGTGTGATCAACATGCTGCGCAAGCTCGGCCGCGACTTTGAGGGCAGTCCCGTCGCCGTCGTCTTCGATGCGCCCGGCAAGTCGTTCCGCAACGACATCTATCCCGAGTACAAGGCCAACCGCCCCCGCATGGCGGACGAACTGCGCCAGCAGATCGCGCCGATCCACGACATCATCCGGGCGCTCGGAATGCCGCTGCTGATCGTGTCGGGCGTCGAGGCGGACGACGTGATCGGCACGCTCGCCGCGCAGGCGACGGCGGCGCGCCGGCACACCGTGGTCTCGACCTCGGACAAGGACATGGCGCAACTCGTGAGCGACTACGTGACGTTGGTCAACACGATGAGCGAGACCACCCTCGACCGCGAGGGCGTGATCGGAAAGTACGGCGTGCCGCCCGAGCGGATCATCGACTACCTCGCCCTGATGGGCGACAGCGTCGACAACATCCCGGGCGTGCCCCTGGTGGGTGGCAAGACCGCCGCTCAGTGGATCGAGCGGTTCGAGAGCCTCGATGGCGTCATGGCGAGCGCCGATCAGGTGAAAGGCAAGCGCGGCGAGAATCTTCGGGCGATGCTGGACCAGCTGCCGGTTTCGCGGGAGCTCGCGACGATCCGATGCGACGTCGAGTTGCCGGTGGCCCTCGAGGAGCTGACGCCCGCGCCGGCGGATATCGCAGCGCTGGTCGAACTCTTCGGCCGCTTCGAATTCAAGTCGTGGATCGCCGATCTCGGCGTCGAGGAGGAAGCTCCCCCGCCGGCCGCGCGCGACTACGTGGTTGTCACCGAGCTGCCTGAGCTCGAAGCGTGGGGTGGTCGGTTGCGCGCCGCCGAGGTCCTTGCGCTCGCCGTGCATACCGATCGCGCGCATTACATGGACGCGCGGATCGCCGGCTTTTCGTTCGCGATCGACGCCGGCGTGGCGGCCTATGTACCGGTCGGCCATGACCTTGCGGGTTCCGCGCAGGTGTCGTTGGCGGCGGCGCTCGAGATCATCGGGCCGGTGCTCGAGGACCCCGGGGTGCGCAAGGTCGGGCACAACCTGAAGCTCGTGCGGAACGTGCTGGCACGGCACGGGGTGGCCCTCGCCGGCATCGCTTTCGACCCGATGCTGGAGTCGTACGTCCTCGACAGTGTCGGCACGCGTCGTCATAGCCTGGAGGCGATGGCGACGAAGCACCTCGGCATGGAGACGACCCGCTACGAGGACATCGCCGGCAAGGGCGCCAAACAGCTCGACTTCCCGGCGCTGGCGGTCGATGCGGCGACGGACTACGCGGCGGAGGGCGCGGACGTGGCCCTGCGGCTGCATGGCGTGCTGTGGCCCCGGCTGGAGTCGACCGGACGGCTGCGCGAGGTCTACGAGGAGATCGAACTGCCGGTGCTCTCCGTGCTGTCGCGCGTGGAGCAGGCCGGGGCGTTGGTGGACGCGGGGCTGCTCGCCGAACAGGGCCGGGAACTCGCGCTGCGCCTGGAAACCCTGGCCGAAGAGGCGTATCGGTCGGCCGGGCACCCCTTCAACCTCGGTTCGCCCAAGCAACTGCAGGAAGTGCTCTACGACGAGATGGGGCTGACCCCCCGTCGCAAGACCCAGACCGGCCAGCGTTCCACGGCGGAAACGGTGCTGCAGGAACTGGCGGACGAGGGCAACGAACTACCCCGGATCATCCTGGACCACCGGCAACTCGCCAAGCTGAAGTCGACCTACACCGACACGCTGCCGCACCAGATCAACCAGCGCACGGGCCGCATCCACACCACCTACGGGCAGGCCGTGGCGGCGACCGGGCGCCTCGCCTCGCAGGACCCGAACCTGCAGAACATCCCGGTTCGCACCGAGGAAGGCCGCCGCATCCGGCAGGCGTTCGTCGCGCCGCCGGGCAGGAAGCTGGTCGCTGCCGACTACTCGCAGATCGAATTGCGCATCATGGCGCACCTCTCACGCGACGAGGGGCTGGTGGGCGCCTTCTCGGAGGGCCTGGACGTCCACCGGGCGACCGCGGCCGAGGTGTTCGGCGTTGGCGTGGACGAGGTCTCGGGCGATCAGCGCAGGAGCGCCAAGGCGATCAACTTCGGGCTGATCTACGGCATGTCCGCCTTCGGGCTGGCGCGGCAGCTGCGGGTGTCACGCAAGGCAGCGCAGGGCTATGTCGACATGTACTTCGCACGCTACCCGGGCGTACGCGCGTACATGGACCGCACACGTGCACACGCCGCCGAAGAGGGGTTCGTCGAGACCATCTACGGACGCCGACTCTACCTGCCCGAGATCAACGCCCGGCAGCCGGCGCGCCGCCAGGCGGCGGAACGGACCGCCATCAACGCGCCCATGCAGGGCACCGCCGCGGACATCATCAAGCGGGCGATGATCGACGTGGATGCCTGGCTCGCGGACGCCGACGGCGACGCGGCGATGATCATGCAGGTGCACGACGAACTGGTCTTCGAGGTGGCCGAGGGAGCGGTGGAGACGCTGATCGAGAAGGTGACGGAGCACATGACGCGGGCGGCCGACCTGTCGGTGGATCTGGTAGTGGATGTCGGCGTCGGGGACAACTGGGATGAGGCGCACTAGCGCCCGTCAACCGTCGGATTGACGGGCGGATCGCGGTGGCCACACTGTCCACGAGCCGGCCTTCGGCCTGGAGTGTGTTAGGGTGTGTACATCTGCCAGACAGGGAGTGCCTCGCCCATGTCCCAGACCGTGACCATACGCCTGGAATCCGAACTCAAACGCCGTCTCGATCGTCTTGCGGACGCCACGCAACGATCCAAGTCGTTTCTTGCCGCCGAAGCCATTCGGGATTTCGTCGAACTCAACGAATGGCAGATTCGAGAAGTCGAGTCGGCCATCGGCGAAGCGGATCGGGAGGAATTCGCCAGCCAGGAACTTGTCGACGACGTGTTTGGCAAGTGGGGAGTCCGTGCAGGTTAGATGGCTCGCCAAGGCCCTTGAGAACCTGGATGACGAAGCGGAGTTCCTGGCCAAGGACGATCCGGTCGCGGCGAGAGCGGTCGTTCTGCGCATCCGCGAATGCGTCGATCTGCTGAGGGAGAATCCCGCCCTGGGTCGCCCCGGGCGTATCCTCGGGACGCGTGAACTCGTCGCCCCGGGCACGCGGTACATTGTTCCGTATCGGGTCAGGCCTCGTCTGGGGCGGGTGGAAGCGTTGCGGGTATTCCATGCGTCGCGTCGCCAACGGGAACGTTGGTGACGCGCCCCGGCACGGTCTCCTGCCGCCCGGCCAGGAACGCCGCGACCCGTGCCTCGGCCGCCGGCGCGCCGAGGCCTGACGTCGCCGAGAACACCAGCGCCTCCACACTCGCTACCGCCGAGACCTCCTGCGCCACGGCGCGTTGCACCGCGATACGCGCGCCCTGCTTGAGCTTGTCCGACTTGTTCAGCAGCACCAGCAGAGGCGTCGCCGTCTCGGTGGCCCAGTCGAACATCTGGAGGTCGAAGGGCTGCAGCGGATGGCGGGCGTCCATGATCAGCACGACTGCCGCCAGGTTCTGGCGCTGCGTGAGGTAATCGTCGATGGCGCGGCTCCACCGTGCGCGCTCGGCCTTGCCCGCCCTGGCGTAGCCATATCCGGGCAGGTCCACCAGGCGGCCGCCGCCGTCGACGGCGAAGAAGTTGATGAGCCGCGTCCGTCCGGGGGTTTTGCTGACGCGCGCAAGCCGCCGGGAACCGGTGAGCCGGTTGAGCGTGCTCGACTTGCCGGCGTTCGAGCGCCCGGCGAAGACGACCTCGGGCATGTCGTCGGGCGGGCACTCGGCCCAGGTGGAGGCGCTGGTCAGAAAACGTGCGGAAAGAGGCATGGCGGGTATAATCCGCTCGCCGCGAAACGGGTAGTGTACCCGTTGGCCGCGGGCGCTCACCCGAGGCGCCCGCGCGTGGCAGGTTGTTGAAAGAGCTTCGATATGCGTTATCTCAAGTGGGCGGCCGCGGTCGTTCTGGCGGGTTCCGTCGCCGGCGCGGAGATCGAGACGATGGTGATCGCCTGTGCGGCGTGCCACGGTCAGGACGGTGTCACCGGGATCGCCCCGGACTACCCGAGCATCGCGGGCCAGAATGAGCGCTATCTGCTGACCCAGCTCAGGATGATCAAGTCGGGCGAACGGCCGGCGCCGCTCATGTCCGGTCAGCTCGACATGGTTTCGGACGACGACCTTGCGGCGATGGCCGCCTATTACGCCGCCATGCCCGCCCAGGTCGGGCGCTCGTCGGCGGATACGGTCGACGCCGGCATGCGCATCTATCGCGGCGGCATCCTCGAGAAGGGCGTCGCCGCCTGCACGGCCTGCCACTCGCCCACGGGCGGTGGCAATGCCCCGGCGGGCTACCCGCACATCTCCGGACAACGGTTCGACTACGTCGTCGCGCAACTGGTGGCCTATCGGGAGGGCCGGCGCAAGACGGACGAGGCCTACGGCGGCATGATGCGCGACGTGGCCGCGCGGCTGACGGACACCGAGATCGCGGCCGTCGCGAACTACGTCCAGGGCGTGTACTGATTCCGGTGCGGCAGGGTTCCGTGAAACACACCTTCGCTCTTTTGTGCTGCCTTGCGGTGGCGACCGGCGCGACTGGCGCATCGCTGCAGGAGTTCGAGGCGGGGGTCCACTACCAGGTCCTGCCCATTCCGGTGGAGACCGCCGCGCCCGACGCGGTAGAAGTGGTGGAGGTCTTCTCTTACGCCTGCATCCATTGCTACAACTTCGAGCCGTTCGTTGCCGCGTGGGCAGCGCGCGCGCCGGACGACGTCGCATTCCGGCGCGTACCCGCCGTCTTCAATCCGGTCTGGCAGATGCTGGCCCAGGCGTACTACACCGCCGAGGCGCTCGACGTGGTCGGTGCGGTCCACATACCGCTCTTCGAGGCCATCCACGTGCACCGCATGGACGTTCGTGAGCCGGAGCTGATCGCGCGTATCTTCAGCCGCTATGCGGACGTGGAGTCCGACGACTTTTTCCGGGCCTACGGCTCGTTCGGGGTCGACAGCAACGTACGCCAGGCGCGGGCGCAAAGCCAAGCCTACCGGGTGTCCGGGGTGCCGACGATGATCGTCGCGGGCAAGTATCGCGTCGAGGCGAACCTGGCCGGAGGGCTGCCAAGCATGCTCTCGGTCGTGGACTTTCTCGTCGCCCGGGAGCGCGAGGCCGAAGTCCCGGAGGAGTAGCGCCAGGCGCGGCCCCCGGTATTCGCGCGGGGCTTGTCGTCCTGCGGTTCCGGCACGCATATCCCGATTCGCGCTATTCTCCGGCCCATGGCCGAACGTACCGACGACTGGGAGATTGAGCAGCGCGAGTGGCTCGACGCACTTGGCGGCGTGTTGGACGAACATGGGCCGGAAGGCACCAAGGCGCTGCTGCGGCGCTTGCAGGACGCGGTGTCGCGCCGCGGCATCGTGCTCACCGACGCGGCCCTGAACACCCCCTACCGGAACACCATCCCTCTCTCCGAGCAACCGGCGTATCCCGGCAGCATCGAGGTCGAAACCCGCATCGAGAACATCCTGCGCTGGAACGCCGTGGCTATGGTGCTGCAGGCGTACGACTCGGGGTCGGGCGTGGGCGGGCACATCGCCACGTACCTGTCGGCGGCCACCATGATGGAGGTGGGCTTCAACCACGTCTTTCGGGCGCCGGGTCCGGATTACGGCGGGGAGCAGGTGCACGTGCAGGCGCATACGTCGCCGGGCGTGTATGCCCGCGCGTCTCTCGAGGGCCGGCTCAGCCTTGCCCAGTTGAAGAACTTCCGCCGCGAGCGCGCACCCGAGGGCGGCCTGCCGTCCTATCCCCATCCCCGCCGCATGCCGGACTTCTGGCAGATGCCGTGCGCGAGTATGGGGCTCTCGACGCCGAGCGCCATCTATCAGGCCCGCTTCGCGAAGTACCTGGAGAGCCGCGGCATGAAACCGCGCAACGGCGGCAAGATCTGGAACTTCATCGGCGACGGGGAGTCGGATGAGCCGGAAGTGCTCGGCACGATCGACACCGCCGCTCGCGAGCATCTCGACAACCTCGTGGTCGTCGTCAACTGCAACCTGCAGCGCCTCGACGGCCCCGTGCGCGGCAACGGCAAGATCATCCAGGAACTGGAGCGCGCGTTTCGCGGCGCGGACTGGCACGTCATCAAGGTCATCTGGGGCGGCGGCTGGGACGTGCTGTTCGAGCGGGACACCAACGGCATCCTGCAGGCGCGCATGGAACAGGCGGTCGATGGCGACTACCAGTTCTACACCGTTTCCCCGGGTGACGTGGTGCGCGAGCACTGGGTGGAGGACATCCCGGAGCTGCGCGAGTTGATGGATTCCCTCAACGACGAGGAGATACGCACCATCAAGCGGGGCGGGCACGACCACCAGAAGGTCTACGCCGCCTTCAAGCAGGCGATGGAGGTGACCGGCAAGCCCTGCGTCGTACTGCTGAAGACCGTCAAGGGCGATGGCCTGGGGGCGAAGTCCGAGGGACGCAACACGGTCCACCAGAAGAAGCAGCTGTCGGCGGACGAGCGCAGGGAACTCGCCGGGCGCCTCGGGATCCCGTTGTCCGACGAAGCGATCGTCGCGGCGGAGTTCTACCATCCGCCGGACGACAGCGAGGAGATCCGCTATCTGCACGCGCGCCGGCAGGCGCTCGGCGGATACCTGCCGGCCAGGGAGGTGCGCTGCGAACGCCTGCAACCACCACCGCTCGAGTTCTTCAAGGACATGCTGCGCGGTTCCGGCAAGCGGGAGGTCTCCACCACGATGGCCGTGGTCCGGATGCTGCAGAAGCTCTTGCGCGACGACGCGATCGCGCGCTACGTGGTCCCCATCGTCCCGGACGAGGCGCGGACGTTCGGTATGGACGGCCTGTTCCCGCAGGCGGGGATCTTCTCGTTGGAGGGCCAGCGCTACCAGCCGGTAGACGCCGGCACGATCGCCCCCTACCGGGAGGCGGAGGACGGGCAGATCCTGCAGGAGGGTATCTGCGAGATCGGTGCGATGGCGTCGTTCCTCGCTGCCGGCACGGCGTACGCGAACTACGGCCTGCCCATGATCCCGTTCTACATCTTCTACTCGATGTTCGGCTTCCAGCGCGTCGGCGACATGATCTGGGCCTGCGGCGACATGATGTGCAAGGGCTTCCTGCTCGGCGGCACCTCGGGGCGGACGACGCTGAACGGCGAGGGCGTACAGCACCAGGACGGCCACTCCCACGTGATGGCGTCCACGGTGCCGAACCTCGTGAGCTACGACCCCGCCTTCGCCTACGAGATCGCGGTCATCGTGCGCGACGGCATCCGGCGCATGTACGGAGAGTTCGAGGACGTCTTCTATTACGTGACGGTGACCAACCAGAACTACGTGATGCCGCCCATCCCCGAGGGCGTGGAGGAAGGCATCGTGGCCGGTATGTACTGCTTCCGTCGCGCGGACGGTGCGCAGGTGAACCTCCTGGGTAGCGGCGCGATCATGATGGAGACGCTCGCGGCAGCGGACATGCTGGCCGAACTGGGGTTCCCCGCCAACGTGTGGAGCGTGACGAGCTACAACGAACTGGCGCGTCAGGGCACGCTCGCGGAGCGCGAGCAGATGCTGAGCGTCGGGGGCTCGGAGGCCCGGCCCTACGTGGAGAAGCTGCTCCGCGAGGAAGAAGGCGTGTTCGTCGCCGCATCGGATTACATGAAGTCGTTGCCCCTGTCGATCGCACGCTGGTTCCCGGGCGAGTACACGGTGCTGGGAACGGACGGGTTCGGCCTGTCGGAGTCCCGGGAGTCGCTGCGGGACTACTTCGAGGTGTCGCGCGACTGGATCGCGTTCGCCGCGCTGTCGACGCTCGCGCGCGCCAACCGCGTCAAGGCAAACGCGGCGATGGATTTCGCAAAGGCGCGGGAGCTGGACCTGGCGAAGGCGGCGGCATGCTGATGCGCCGGTTCACGCCACGTTTCGATCTTCGGCCTTGAGCCGAGGGACGACTTCGGAAAACAGCCGTTCCAGACTGTCCCCCATGCGCTCCGCGCGCAGCCCCGGCGGCACGGCCATCGTGACGATGTCGGTGACTCCGAACTCGTCGATGAACGCGCGGAGCTGCTCGACGCACTCGTCGGCGTTGCCGATGATCCAGGTCTGCGGGATCGGCTCGACGTCGCCAGGACCGAAACCTTCGCCGCTCTCTTCGAAGAAGCGCCGGTACAGCTCCATTCTGTAGCGTTCCGCGGCACGGATGACGGGCCAGTCCGTGTTGCGGTCGTCCGTCACGAGGATGCTGCGGATGATGCCGACGCGGTGGTCGCCGGGCTTCCTGCCGCTATCGGCAAGCGCATCTCGCCAGCGCTCGAAGGTCGTTCGAGGCCCCTGCGGCAGGAAGTTCGTGCCGTAGTGCGCGGCGCGCAGCGCGCCGGCCTCCGACATGGCGGCAACCCACAGCGGCGGGCCGCCTTCCTGCACATAGCCCGGCGTGACGATGACGTCCTCGAACCGGTAGCGTTTGCCCGAGTAGCTGAAGCGTTCGCCCGAGAAGCAGCGCTGCAGCACCTCGATGCACTCATTCGTCAGCGACACGCGGTGCGAGACCGGAAAGCCGAAGCCCCGGAATTCGTGTGGCGCGTAGCCCATGCCGAGGCCCACTTCGACGCGCCCGCCGGAAAGGTTGTCCAGCACCGCCAGATCTTCGGCCAGGCGGATCGGATGGTTGAACGGCGCGAGGCAGATGTCCGTGCCGAAGCGCACGCGGGAAGTGACCGCGGCCATCGCACCGGCCACCGGGATCCAGCTCGGCAGGTAGCCGTCCTCGACGAAGTGGTGCTCCGTGAACCAGACCAGATCGGCGCCCAGCCGGTCCAGCCACTGCACCTGCTCCATGATTTCGGCGTACAGCGTGCGGTGACTGACCCCGGAATCCGGTGGGTTGCGGAAGTCGTAGCAGACGCCTATGCGCAAATCGTTCATGGTGCTGTCCTTCTCTCAACCGCCCAAGTCGAGCCGCGGGTTTCGGGGTCGAGCCAGCGAGCGTTCAAGCCGGCTGATGGCGCTCTGCGGCATCGAGAAATTCTGGCTCGAGGAGTAGAACACGATGCCGGTCGGCGCCGGGGTGCTCAGACTCAACGTAGGGCACCGCCGGTTTGTCGACTGGTCTGGAACGATGACAGTGAGTTCCTTGCAGCGAGATTGTGCTTGTCGTATCAGCCGAAGAGCCGTTTCGCCGTCCCCGCCAGGCGTAGAGAGGAGGATGTGGAGATCCTCTTCCGGGCTCGCGTCGTAGAGCGCCTCTTCCAGGAGCGGGATGCTGCGGGAGAAGATCACGTCGCTCATCACCACGAGGCGGCAGTCGTACGCCCTCTGATAGTCGCGAATCATCTGCTGGCGCTCATAGCGCGGAGCATTTTGTGCGTCGAAGAGCGGGCTCCGTCCCGCTGAGTTGCTCATTCCCTGTGCGTCCTCGAATCAGCTAAGTTACTGTTAGTTGGCTTGAGAAGGTCACGGGTATGCCTTCTCGCGCCTTGCGGGCCTCCTCGTGGGCTCGTTTCGCGATCTCGATCCTCTCGTGCCAATCGGAGTCGTATTCCGTCGGCCGAGGAGGTGTCACCGGGGAGTCTCGTCGCCGAGGTTCCGGGGCACTCACCGTTCGTTTATGGCTTGGCATATTCCAGTTCCTTCATTTTCACGCAAACCGAGAAGAACTCCGGCGACCTTTGGCCGTTGATGGCCAATACGCTGGAGCCTTGCCCTTGTCAAGCGTGGGGCTTGATCGTGCTTGATCGTGCTTGATCGTGAGTCGTTTGGCCCGCGATCATGACGCCCCGGGACCCTCAGGTCTCTCAGCCGCGTCGTTGCGGCCGGCGACGTTCGCGGGGCTTCGCGGCGGTCATGTCCATCAGCCGATCGCGGAGCGGCTCGAGGTCTTCGTAGACGGCGGTTGCGCCCAGGTCGATCGGCTCGTTGACGACGATCTGCGACATCGAGAAGCTGCCGCTCGATGCATGGATCACGACGCCGTTCGGCGCGTCCTCCGAGCACATGAAGAGCACGGCGGGGCTCACGAGCTTCGGATGGCGTTCCGGATCCGGCTCGGAGAGGTCCTCGTCGCGTCCGGGGACGGTGTTCGTCATCCGCGTGGCGGCGCCGGGTCCCAGCGTGTTGACGCGCACGTTGTGGTTGGCGCCTTCGAGCGCGAGCACGTTCATGAGCCCGACCATGCCCATCTTCGCCGCGCCGTAGTTCGCCTGGCCGAAGTTGCCGAAGATCCCGGACCCCGAACTCGTGAAGACGATGCGACCGTAGTTCTGCGCGTACATCAGCGGCCACGCGGCGTGCGTCACGTACGCCGTGCCGTTCAGGTGCACGTTCATCACGAGGTCCCACTCGTCGAGGGTCATGTTCTTGAACGTCTTGTCGCGCAGGATCCCGGCGTTGTTGACGAGGATGTCGATGCGGCCGAATGCGTCGATGGCGGTCTGCACGATCGACTTCGCGCCTGCCCGGTCCGACACGGACGCCTTGTTGGCGACGGCGGTGCCGCCCAATGCCTCGATTTCGGCAACGACGGCGTCGGCCGCGTCGCCCGCCCCCGTGCCGTCGACGCTGCCGCCGAGGTCGTTGACGACGACCTTCGCGCCGCGCTTGGCGAACTCGATGGCGTGACACCGTCCGAGCCCGCCGCCCGCGCCGGTCACCACCGCGACCTTGCCTTCAAACTCACTCATCGTCGCTTTCCCTTCTTCATTGAGATGGTCGATCCGCTCGAGGAGGCGACTCCCGGGGACCGGTGGGGTGGCGGTTATATCACTGTTTGGGCGACGTGTTGGAGCGCGGCGCGTAGCGAGCTCGCGAGCGAGTGCCGGACCGGCTATGGGGCGCTACTGCATGATCGCCTGTGCCATCCGCCTGACGGCGTCGCGATGACGCGCCACCTCGGCGGCGCCCAGGTCCTGCTCCGGCGGCGACATCAGATCGAAGTGGTGGAAACGGTCCTCTCCGGCGACCAGCGTGGCCGTGTCCCTGGGGATACGGGTCTGGCGGACGTGCGTGGCGCAATAGCGCAGCACCAGCCCGATGCGCCGGTCGTCGGTGCGGTTCGGTTCCGAGCCGTGGGCGAGGCGCACGTGGTGGATGGACATCTCCCCCGCGGCGAGGGGCGCCAGGACGGCGGAGTCTTCGTCGAGGCCGTCGTTGATGCGCTGTCCCCGGGAGAGGAGGTTGTCCTCGTGGTGGGTGTTCTCGTGGCTGTGGAGCGGGCCCCGGTGACTGCCCGGCAGGAACTTCATCGGCCCCGTAGCCTCGCCGGCATCGGACAGCGCGACCCACGCGGTCACGACGTCGTGCGGCTCGAGCCCCCAGTACGTGGCGTCCTGGTGCCAGGTGACGAACTTGCCGTCGCGGGCTTCCTTGATGAACCAGTTGAGCGACCAGAGCATGACGTCGGGGCCCAGCACGTCGGTGACCGGGTCCACGATGCGCCGGTCGTGGACGAGATCCCACGCCCAGCGGAACAGCAGGTGCAGGTCTGTCGCGGGCAGCGACCCGGTCAGACCGTCGCCCCGTGCCCCGTTGGCTTCGAAGTCCTCGAGCGCATGGCGGCATGCGCGGGCTTCGTCCTCCTCGATGGCCGGTAGCGGCGAGACGAATCCCTGCTCGCGGAAGAGCGCGACCTGCTCGGGGCTGAGTTGGTTCGACATCGCAAGGATCGTGCGCGGTCCTGCCGGGTGCGCAATCGTCGCAGAGTGCCGGTTGCCGTGTCCAGACAGGCACGCTCGAAACGACGGAGCCGGCCGGCGGGGGTTAGGGGACACCCACGGCCGAACCCGGCGCGCCCGCCCGGCGCCATGCGAGAATCGACGCCGGTCGGAACAGGCTGACGGGGCAAGGAAAGGCACGCATGGGCATCGATGAACTGAAGGCGCGGCGGCAACGCGCGATGGGCGACGGGCCGCTGTTCTACAAGCAGCCGGTCCACCTGGTCCGGGGCGAAGGCGTCTGGTTGTACGACGACCAGGGGCGGCGCTACATGGACGCGTACAACAACGTCCCCTGTGTCGGCCACTGCCATCCCCGGGTCGTCGACGCGCTGCAGCGCCAGGCCGCCACGCTGAACACCCACAGCCGCTATCTCAGCGAAGTGGTCGTGGAGTACTCCGAGCGGCTGATGGCGCTGCACGCCGAGCCCCTGTCGGTGCTGCAGATGTGCTGCACCGGGACGGAGGCGGTCGAGGTGGCGCTGAAGATGGCGCGGCTCGCGACGGAGGGCCAGGGAGTCATCTGCAGCAACGCCACCTACCATGGCAACAGCACGGAAGTGTTCCGCATGACGGTCGGACCGTTCGAACCGGACTTCCGGCGGGTGCCGTTCGCGGAAGCGTATCGACCGATACAGGCGGGGGCTCCGGAGTCCGAGCTGTGCGATCTCTACCTCGCGGAGATCGCGCGCGCCATCGAGGCATTCGCGGCGGACGGCGTCCCCTTCGCCGGCATGCTCTTCTGCTCGATCTTCGCCAACGAAGGCTTGCCGGATGTGCCCTCGGGCTTCATGGCGCGCGCGGCGGCGCTCGTGCGGGACGCGGGCGGCGTGGTGATCTTCGATGAGGTCCAGGCGGGGTTCGGTCGCACCGGACGCTGGTGGGGTTACGAGGTGATGGACTGCGTGCCGGACATCGTCGCCATGGGCAAACCCATGGGCGCCGGGTTGCCGCTCTCCGGTGTGGGCGCACGTGCCGACATCGCGAAGACGTTCCACGAGAAGGGGTTCTACTTCAACACCACGGCGGCGACCCCGCTGCAGGCAGCGGTGGGCGGCGCCGTCCTCGACGTGATCGAGGAGCAGCAGCTTCTGGCCAACGTCGCCGCGGTCGGCGGCTATCTGAAGAACCGGCTCACCGGGCTTGCGGACCGTTTCGAGTCCGTCGGCGACGTGCGCGGGCATGGGCTCTTTCTCGGCATCGACTGGGTGAAGGACCGGGACACCCGGGAACCCGATCGGAGAGGTGCGGAGGACATCGTCGAGCGGATGAAGGAGAAGGGCTACCTGATTTCGAACGCGGGGCGGTTCCGGAACGTGCTGAAGATCCGCCCACCGCTGGTCTTCACCGAGGAGCATGCGGACGAACTGTTCGCGGCTCTCACGGAGACGCTCGAGGAGGTGCCCGGTGGATCGGGTGGCTAGGGAGGAAGCGCTTACGGGACTTGCCCGGAACGCGCTGCCGCACTGGGGTCTCGAAGGCGCCCCGCTCACGCTCCACTCGCAGAGCGAAAACACCGTATTTCGCGTCGAAGCCGGCGAGGGAGCAGGGTTCGCGCTACGGGTGCACCGTCCGGGCTACCATGACCTCGAAGAGCTCGAGTCGGAGCATGTCTGGACTTCGGACCTGGCCGCAGCGGGAATCTCGGTGCCGACCGCGGTCGAGACCCTGGATGGCAACGCCTATGCGACCGTCGCGTTTCCGGGTTCGGAGGAGACCCGCCATATCGGGTTGGTGGAGTGGATCGACGGGACGCCCCTCTACCAACTCCTGCAGGATCGGGACGACGACACGGAAGTCGCCAGATGCCATGCCGAACTCGGAGCGATCGTCGCGGCTTTCCACGACGCCACGGCGCGGTGGTCGCCGCCGGCGGATTTCCGGCGCCACGCGTGGGACGCGGATGGGTTCGTCGGTGAGCGCCCTTTCTGGGGCCGCTTCTGGGAGATCGCCGACGTCTCGGACGCAGGCCGCGCGCGGCTGCTGGCGATCCGCAACGAGGTGCTGGCGCGCCTCTCCGCGTTCAGCCGAAGCTCCGACCGCTACGGCATGATCCACGCGGACCTGAACCTCGGCAACGTGCTGCGGGCCGGAGACCGGCTCGTGGTGATCGACTTCGACGACGCCGGATTCGGCTGGTACGGGTTCGACCTGGCGGTGGCGCTCTGGCAGCAGATGGACGTCCTGCACAAGCGCCCTCGCTTCGCGGTGGCCCGGGACGCGCTGTTCGGCGAATACTGCAACCGACGGTCGGACAGCGAGGACGTGCTCCGGACGGTGCCCCTCTTTCTCCTCATGCGCACCCTGATGCTGCTCAAGTGGATCGAGGACCGTCCCGAGGTGGGGCGCGCCAGCGTCATCCCGCGGTTCATGAATATCGCCTTCGCGCAGGCGGAGGAACTGGGGATCTGAACCTATGACAACGCGCAAATTCGTGTCCGGACTCTCGGACGGATCGAGTGCAGGACGCTTCGTGCTTGCGGCCATCGCGATGTGCTGCGCGGTGATTACCACGGCAGCGGGAGACAGGAAGCCCAACATCCTGCTGATCGTGGCGGACGATCTCGGCTACGCGGATCTCGGATTCCAGGGCGTCCAGGACATCCCCACGCCGAATCTCGACGCCCTGGCCGCTCGCGGCGTGCGGTTCTCGAACGGCTACGTGTCCGGTACCTGGTGCAGCCCGACCCGGGCGGGACTGCTGACCGGGAGATACCAGCAGCGTTTCGGCGCGGCCGGTCACGAAGCGGAGCTCGACAATGACCTATCGCTTGAGGAGACCACGCTCGCGGACCGCCTGAAGGCCGCCGGCTACGTGACCGGGGTGGTGGGCAAGTGGCACCTGGGCATCGCTCCGGAGTTCCATCCGATGGAGCGGGGCTTCGACGAGTTCTTCGGGTTCCTGCGCGGCGGGCACAACTTCCTGCCGGGCGTTCCCATCATCATCTTTCCGGATCACGAGGGCCACGGCGACGACCTTGGACTGATCGAGGAGGGGCGCGCCGCGCTGGACAGGCAGATTCTCCGCGGCACGGAGCACGTCCCCGAGGAGGAGTACCTGACGGACGCGTTCGGGCGCGAGGCGGTCTCGTTCATCGAACGCCATGCGTCGGATCCGTTCTTCCTGTACCTCTCCTTCAACGCCGTGCATACCCCCATGCAGGCGACCGCGGAGCGGCTCGCGGCGTTCGCCACGACCGCTCATCCCGTGCGGCGCGTCTACAACGCCATGACGCTCGCGATGGACGAAGCGGTCGGCGCGGTCTTCGAGCAACTGCGCCGGTCGGGGCTCGAGCAGGACACGCTCGTCTTCTTCATCAGCGACAACGGTGGACCCACCGTCCACAGGTACGCCTACAATGCCTCCGACAACACGCCGTTGCGGGGTTCGAAAGGCACCACGCTTGAGGCAGGCATCCGGGTCCCGTTCGTCGTGTCATGGCCAGGCCGCCTGCCGTCCGGCACGCGGTATGACGAAGCGGCGATCCAGCTCGACATCCTCCCCACTGCGCTGGCGGCCGCGGGCGTCCCGGTCGACGCGGATTGGCAACTCGACGGGGTCAATCTCCTGCCCCACCTGCGGGGAGAGGCGTCAGGCCGTCCGCACGACGTGCTCTTCTGGCGCTCCTTCGGGCAGATGGCCGTGCGCAGCGGCGACTGGAAGCTGGTCAGCTACGTGGCGAAGATGGATGAAGGTGAGCTGCTGCGTTCCGATCCGCGCGATCAGATGACGCCGCACCGGCTGTATGACCTGGACAGCGATATCGGCGAGAGCGAAGACCTGTCGGGCCAGGAGCCGGAGCGGGCAGCCAAGCTCCTGTCGCTGTGGAAGCGATGGAATGCCGAGATGCGCCCGGCGCCTGCGGGCGGTGGTGTGTGAATTCGGAACGGGACTTTGTACGGGCGACCGTTGTGGTCGCCCGTGTCAGGCCCATGCCCGAATTCCAGACGGGACGCCACGAGGGCGTCCCCTACAGGCCGTGGTTCGCCCGACGCGGGGCACGTAACCGGCGCCCGAATTGTACGGGCGACCCTTGTGGTCGCCCGTCCCCGATCCTTGTGGTCGCCCGGGGATGTGTGTGAATTCGAAACCGGACGGGACAAGCCCGTCCCCTACGACCGCATGCGGTAGTCGTTGCGGCCGCTGGAGCGGTCTTCGCCGCGCATGAGATAGAGCGTGCGCTCGGCCATGGCGATGGGCCGGGGGGCGCGCGGTGCCTGCTTCCTGGCGAGTTCACGGTCGTAGGCGGACGTGGTCGGCATGTAGCGCAGGGTCATGCCGCGGCGCGGCCGGTCGGAGGTATTCGGTTCCGAACCGTGCGCCAGGAATACGTCGTGCAGCGAGACCTGCCCGGCCTCGAGTTCGATGTCGTGGGCGATGCTCTCGTCGTACTCCTCCGTCTCGAGTTCCAGCGGCAGGCTCAACCCGTCCGCGCCGTTGAAGCGGTGGGCCATGAGACGCCGGTCCCGGTGCGAACCCGGGAGCACCCGCAGACAGCCGTTCTCCGGGGTCGCTGCATCGACCGCGATCCACACCGAGCACGTGGCGATAGGCCGGATTGGCCAGTATTCGCCGTCCTGGTGCCAGGGGGTGCGGGTGCCGTTCCGGGCCGGCTTCGCGAAGAAGCTGGAGTTCCACAGCGCGAAGTCGGGCCCGATGAGCTGCTCCACCAAGTCGAGGATCTCGGGAATGCGCGCCACGCCGAGAAAGCCGGTGTCGAAGGCGAGGAGCGAGGGGCAGTAGTCGGCGAATTGAGGATGCCTGGCGATGAGCCGGTCGTGCGCCGCGCGTATGTCGGCGAGCACCTCGTCCGGGACCCGGTAGTCAGGGGTGACATGACCATGCGTGCGATAGCGGTCGATCTGTTCGGGTGTCAGCATGGGTCTGGTTCGACGCTGCGGATGGCCGATCAGTATATCGCCGGAGCCACGCCACCGACCATCAATACACCTGCGGCAGCGCCCTGAGTCGGCGTCTCGCCACCAGCAGGAAAACCAGCGCCAGCGAGACCGTGAACACCGGCACCATCGCGAGTGAGTAACGCAGGTCGGCCGGGTCGCCGAAGACGTTGTCGGTGATCAGCGCGATCGACAGCGGCCCGAAGCCCATGCCGACCAGCGTCGCAGTGAAGAGGAACACGGCGTAGATCTGCCCGCGCATGCGCGGCGGCGTGATCTCCTGCACGATGGCGGCGCCCATCGGGGTGGTCATGGCGGCGAAGAGGTAGTACCCGGCGACCAGGGCGATGGCGGCCATGTCGTCGGGGACCAGCGGAAAGGCCACGATGGGAATGAGTGTGAGCAGGTTGGCCAGGATCGCGATGATAGAAGATCGCGAACGCGAAACCGATCAGGAGGCTGATCTGCGTGTCCGTGAGCCCCAGATCCGCGCGGATGGGTTCGATCAGGAGCCCGAGCACCTGGCGGTCCAGGAAGGCGAAGGCGTTGGCGGCCGTGAGTACGCCCACGGTGAACCAGGGGCCGCGGTGCAGATAGTCGCGCCAAGCCCGTCCGGCCCCACCGCTGGCATGTGTGCGCCCGGGTGCCGGGCGGGGCTCTCTCATGCGAGGGGCGAGCCCCTCGCGCTCCCCGGCCGGTGTCCTTCGCTGCACGGTGCGCATGTTCATACGCGCGCAGGCGCGGCGGCAAGGACCGTGGCCGGGAATTGCGGAGCAGGGGGTGAGCGCTTAGTGTGTCGTCCCCGACGCAGCGGAGTGACGGAGTCGA
Organism: Candidatus Azotimanducaceae bacterium; assembly: GCA_965248075.1. Lineage (GTDB taxonomy): Bacteria > Pseudomonadota > Gammaproteobacteria > Pseudomonadales > Azotimanducaceae > VXNE01. Next base: position 2,260,355 of record CBDFIL010000003.1, read on the forward strand.
CGGAATGGGAGACTTCCATGGGTTCGGAGCGGAGACCTTCCGGTTTCTCGAAGAGCTCGAACAGAACAACGAACGGCCGTGGTTCAACGAGAACAAGGCGCGCTACGAGGAGTCGGTGCTCGACCCGGCGCTGGACTTCATCACCGCGATGGGGCCGCGCCTGGCGGGGATCTCGGACCACTTCCACGCGATTCCGAAACGCATCGGCGGGTCCCTGATGCGCGTCTACCGCGACACTCGCTTCGCGAAGGACAAAACGCCCTACAAGACGAACATCGGCATCCAGTTCCGCCACGAGCGCGGCAAGGACGTCCATGCGCCCGGGTTCTATCTCCACATCGCGCGTAGCGGGTGCTTCCTGGCGGCGGGCATGTGGCATCCCGACCGCGACGCGCTGGCGGCCATCCGCACGGAGATCTTCGAGCATCCCGAGAAGTGGAAGCGGGTACGCGACAACCGGAAGTTCCGGGGCTGCTTCGACCTCGGCGGCTCAAGCCTGACGCGCCCGCCGCGCGGATTCCCGGCGGAGCACCTATACATCGAGGACCTCAAGCGGAAGGATCACATCGCCGTCCTGGATATCGAGCGCTCCGCGGCGGCCGATCCCGGTTTCGTCGACGAGGTGGCCGGGCGCTTCGCGGCCAGCAGGGGATACGTGGGATTCCTCTGCAACGTGCTCGGGCTCGAGTACTGAGGTCGGTCCACGAGGCGCCGCGCATGGCCATGGTGGAGATCGCAGACGGCATCGATGTGCCGGAAGAGGCGCTGGCGTGGAAGTTCGTACGTGCCTCGGGCCCCGGCGGGCAGCACGTCAACAAGGTCTCGACGGCCGTGGAGTTGCGCTTCGACGTGGCGCAGGCGGGCCTTGCCGAAGGCTGGTCGCGACGATTGCGCGCGCTGGCCGGGCACCGCCTGACGTCGTCGGGAGAGATCGTCATCTTCGCGCAGACCCAGCGCAGCCAGTCCCGCAATCGCGAGGAGGCGCTGATCCGGCTCGGCGAATTGGTCGCGGCCGCCCGCAAGGCTCCGGTGCCGCGAAGACCCACGTTGCCGAGCGCCGGGGCGCGCGAGCGGCGCCGAGCGTCCAAGCGACGGCGCGGGGCGGTCAAACGGGACCGTGAGCCTCCTGCGGTGGACGACTGACTGCTCGACCCGCGGCAGCCGGCCGGCTGAGGAGACGCACCCCCGTCGTGCCGGAGGCGTGGGGAACGACGATCTCGCAGTAGGGACCGGCGGTGCCCAACAGCCTCCTGTCCAACGTGATGAGCGGGCAGTCGAGCGCCTCGGCGAGCGCGACGTGCCATGCATCGTAGCTGGCCAGGTCGCCCCGCAGGGCCCAGACGCGTGCCGCGAACGGAGCGAAGGGGGCGAGGTCGACGTCCAGGCTCCACAGGTCTCCGTGAGAACCCGTTGCCTCGATTCGCGAGATGTCCCCGGCACGCTCAAGCTGCCGCAGGATGTTGCTGGCATCGGCGAGCAGGAGTTCCGGCGCCGCGAGAGACTCCTCCGCGAGAGCGGATTCGGCCCATCGCCCTTCGGGCCCGGCGTCCACAAGGGCCGCGACGAGAACCGTCGCGTCAACGACGATGGTCATGACCGGTCGGCATCACGGGCTCCCACGATGGTGTCGGGGGGTACGCGCGTTCCGGCGGCGTTCTTGCGGGTGCGTACGGTTTCGAGCCAGCGGTCCATCGAGGGACGGGTCGCGATCCGCGAGAGCTCCGAGCGCAGGAACTCCTGCATGGATTGATGTCGCAGGGCCGCGCGTGCCGCGAGTTCATCGCGGACTTCCTCGGGAACGCTCCGGATCGTGATCTGGACAGGCATGACCGCACTTTGACAGCACAGAAGTCGTTTTGCAAGCACATGTAGGGGCGACCCTTGTGGTCGCCCGTCCCCGAAGTCGCAGAACCTCCTCGTCAACGGGCAGTTTCGCGCCAGCGAAACTGCAACGCGACCGCAGGTCGCGCCGGGACGGGACAAGCCCGTCCCCTGTACGCTTCTGAACAGCTTCGTGGCACCGCCGCCCCTGTGCCACGAAGCCGTCCCCTGTGCCACGAGCACCGACGTAGGACTCGTGCCCCGGCGGTTTTCTGCCGCGATGGACGCCCAGTGAACAGTCCGCGCCTCGAGCGCCAGTACAGGGACAGGTGAGCATCGCGGCATGCCTGCAGCATCGGGGGAAACAACGACGAGGAGGCATGATGTCCGAATTGAACTGGTACGTCGGCGTGGACTGGGGTGGGCAGAACCACCAGGTGTGCGTGCTCGACGGCGCTGGCGCGGTGCGTGGCGAGAACGTGTTCGCGCACAGCGGGCCGGGGCTGGCGGCGATGGCGGCGTGGATCGCCGAGACGGTTGCCGCGGCGCCGTCCGAGACGGTCGGGGTGGCGATCGAGACGCCACGCGGTCCGGTGGTGGAGAGCTTGCTGGCGCACGGCCTGGCGGTGCACGCGATCAACCCGAAGCAGCTCGACCGGTTCCGCGACCGGTACTCGCCGGCGGGCGCCAAGGACGACCGCCGCGACGCGCGCGTGCTGGCCTCGGCGCTGCGCACCGACCCACAGTGCCTGCGGCGGGTACAGGCGTCCGCCCCGGTGGTCGTCGAACTGCGCGAGTGGACGCGGACCCACGACGAACTCAAAGGCGAGCGGGTGCGGCTGACCAACCGCATGCGCGACCTGCTGTGGCGCTACTACCCGGCGTTCAACCAAGTGGTCGAGGACGACCTCGCGGCGCCGTGGGCGATGGCGCTGTGGAAGCGCGTACCGACGCCAGCGGCAGCGCGCGGCATGCGCCTGTCGTCGTACGACAACTTGTTGAAAAAGCACAGGGTCCAGCGCTTCGACGCAGCCACGCTGAAGGCTCGGCTGGCGCAACGGCCGCTCGACGTAGACCCGGCGTCGATGCGCGCCGCGGAGACGCACATGCGTCTGCTGACCAAGCGTCTGGCCGTGGTGGTCAAGCAACTCGCCGAGACTCAGACCCGGATCGACGCGTTCCTGGCGGAGCTCGGCGGCGCTGATCCGGCGACCACCGGCAGCGAGGATCCGCAGCCGGGGCAGGCGAAGGGGCAGCGCGACGCGACCATCCTGCGATCCATCCCGGGAGTCGGTAGGTACGTCCTCGCCACGCTGCTCGCAGAGGCGGATGATCCCCTGCGCCGACGAGACTACCACGCCCTGCGCTGCCTGGGCGGGGCGGCCCCGGTCACCAAACAGTCCGGCCGGGTTCGCATCGTGACGCGCCGCCTCGCAGTCCATGACCGGCTGCGCGATGCCCTCGGCTACTGGGCGAGCGGGGCGGTGCAGAAAGACCCGGCGTGCAAGGCGCGATACCAGGCGCTGCGCGCCCGCGGCCACGGCCACCACCGCGCGCTGCGCAACGCGCGCACGTCCCGCCCGGGAGTGGCCAGGGTCCAACACAGCAACCTGCCAAACCGCCAATCCCTCGAAACACCGGAGGCAACGGCCTACTGACCATCCCAGCCAAAATGCACGAAACAGCACTTGCAGAACCGTGAACAGTCCTACATGTACCGCCCGTGGCGCTCGAGGACCTCGATCTTGTAGCCGTCCGGGTCCTCCACGAAGAAGAACCGCGCGAGCAGCGCGCCCTCGCGGTGCAACTCGCCGACCGGCCGGGGATTCAGCCCCGCATCGGCGAAGCGCTGCTGCTCGGCGGCGCAGTCGTCCACCACGAGGGCGACGTGCCCATAGCCCGTGCCGTGGGTGTAGGCGCCCTCCTGGTCCCGGTTCCAGGTCAACTCGATCTCGAAGTCGTTCTCGGGGTTGCGCAGGTAGACCAGCGTGAAGTCGTCGAAGTCGAGCCGCTCCGCCACCTTGAGGCCGAACGCCCGGTCATAGAAGTCGATCGAGCGGTCGATTTCCTGCACGCGGATCATCGTGTGAATGGCCTTTGCCATGGGCGCTCTTCCGGTCCAAAGAGAGAGTCGATTATCGCCACGAATCGTGCGCATTCGCAAACCCGCTGAAACACGTTGCGTTACCTTGCTATAGCTACGGATTTGAGGACAATAGGGAGTCCAACAGGGAGAGGGATTCGAGCATGAATGCGAGAGAGAAAATCAGGCTGGTCGTATCGGTCCTGGGGTCGGTATTGATCTTCCTGTTCCCGCTGGGCGTGGCCAACGCCCAGGAAGCGGACGGCGGCGGCGATGCCGCGTCCAGAACCATCGAGGAGATCCTCGTGACAGCCCGGAAACGGGAGGAGAGCCTCCTGGAGATTCCGGAGTCCATCGCCGTCCTTACGGCCGAGAACATCGAGCGGGGGAACATCAAGGGGCTCGAACAGATCGGGTTCCAGGTTCCCAACCTGAACCTGTCCATGCGTCTCGACGGATTCCCCAACGTCTCCATCCGGGGAGTGGGGTCCTTCGGCAACACGCAGGGGGTGGGGTTCTACCTCGACGATACCCAGATCTTCTCGGACGCCTCGTCGCGGTTCGGGGACCTGGCGCGGATCGAGGTCCTCAAGGGGCCGCAAGGCACGCTCTACGGCGGCAGCAACGTCGGCGGCGCGGTCAAGTTCGTGAGCGTGCGGCCGAACTCCGAGGAAACGACCGGCAAGATCAAGCTGCTCGCCGGAGAGCAGGGCACCGTGGACGGCGAGGCCCACGTCAACCTGCCGCTCGGCGACGCCGGCTGGGCGGTGCGGGGGTTCGTCTTCGGCGCGTCGGACGACGGCTATCTCAAGAACGAGAACCCGCCGCGGGCGAACGGCCTGCGGGGCGACAACCCGTCGGAGTACGGCGACGTGGAGGAGGCCGGAGGACGCGTCTCCATCGCGGGGCCGCTCTCGGACCGCCTGTCGCTGTACGCATCGTTCCGCTACAACGAGTTCGAAGGCCCGAACAACACGTGGGTGCTGGAACTGAATCCCAACAACCTGCGCCATCCCAACATCGTCAACAACTCGACGCCCGGCCACCACGAGCGCGACACGAAAGCCGGCCTGATCGAGCTCACCCTGGAACTCGACAGCATGGATGTCCTCTGGCTGAGCTCCTACACGGACACGTTCAGCAGCCGGTACACCGACATCGACATCCGGGAGGAGTTCCTGTTCGACCTGCTGCGGCCCGAAGAGATGAAAGTGACGACCCACGAGCTGCGGTTCACCTCGACCGGCGAGGGCGCCCTGGAGTGGATAGCAGGCGTCTACCACTCGAAGTTCGAAGAGGTCATGAATGCCTACGTCTGGTGGTTCGACACGGTTCAGAACCCCGACGGAAGTTACTCGGGCAACGCCGCCTTCCTGTTCGGCAGCGAAGACAACTCCGGCCACTGGTGGGGCGATGTGCCCGACCCGGCGCGGGAACTCATGACCGTCCGAACGCCCTCCGAGCTGCGCAACCGCGACAAGACTCATCTGGCGGCGTTCGGGAGCATGACTTACACGGTCGGCGACTGGGAGTGGGGAGCGGGCCTTCGGGTCGACAAGTGGGAGAACAAGACCGTGAACCGGGATTCCCAGATCACTGCCGGTCAGGAGAACACTGAGATCCTGCCGCGGGTATCCCTGACCCGGTGGCTGTCCGAGGACGCGATGGTCTATGGCCTGGTCGCCTGGGGCTACGAGCCGGGCGGGTTCAACCTGACGAGTTTCTTGGATGGGACAGGGCTGATCCCGTTCGGGCGAGAGGAGGTGGTCAACTACGAGGTCGGCTGGAAGGGCCGTTGGGCGGACGGCCGCGCCACGGCCTCGCTGGCCGCGTTCTTCATCGAATATGAGGACCGCCAGATCGAGTATCACCTCGTGCAGCCGGATGGCACCGCGATCGAGGCCATCACGAACTTCGGCGACTCCGAGCAATACGGGTTCGAGGCGGATATCTCCGTCAAGGTGACCGACGAGCTGAGCCTGACGCTCGTCGCCGGCATGATCGAGGCCGAGTGGATTGAGGCCTCGTTCCAGGTACCAGGTGGTGAGCTCCAGGACCTGTCGGGCAAGTCGCCACCGGTCGTGCCGGACTTCAGCTGGGGCGCGTCCCTGGACTACCGCCGGCCAATCAACAACCGCGTGGAGTTCATGGCCGCCCTGCAGATCAGCCACAACGGCGAGTACGAGGGACTGCAGGCGTGGAACCCCGTCACCAACCCGAGTTTCACGATCGTCAACGGCCAGTTCGGATTCCTCTGGGAGAACATGGAGCTGATGTTCCACGTGGAGAACCTGACCGACGAGGGGTACTACAACGACGTGCAGCACTTCATCAACGGCCACGACCTGATCGGCGTCCGTGGCGGGCCGGGCGCTATCGTGATTGGCACGCTCGGGCAGCCGCGGCTGAGCACGGTGAGCCTGACCTACTACTTCTAGCAAACACGCCCCCCCGTGCCGCGAAAGCGGCGCGGGGGCGATGCGTGGGACGGCGAACTCAGCCGTCCAGGAAGTGGTCACAACCGCGCGAATCCGGCCGGGCCGGACTCGCGCGGCTGCTGCCCGCCCTCAGCCGTTCCAGGCCTGGTAGACCTGCTGCCAGCCCACGAGGGCGAGGGTGTTGCCGTCGTCGTCGATGAAGTTCAGCGGCCCCATGAACGTCATGTAGAACTCGCTGTCCTCGTCGAACTCGGTATGGTCGTGCTGGGCGTTGCACGCCTCGTAACCGTACCCGGGGGCGACGGCCGTATCTCCGCCTGAGTCATCTCCGCCGCGCACATGCATCCGGCCCTTGGTCAGGAAGTACTCACCGGGCCCCATGTGGATGTGCTTGGCGAAGGACGAACCCTTCTTGCAGTCGAAGATCGCCGTCCAGGCGCCCGCCTCCGGGGACACGTGCAGCAGTTTCCACTTGATGTCCCCCTGGCAGAGGCCCTCGGGGAATTGCACCCAGTCCACCTCGTCCATCTGGACGTAGTCACCCTTGGAGAGTTCCGCAGTATTGGCCATATCTCCTCCACTCCTGTCAATGGCGGCGAGTCGCCGCCGTAGAAGAACACGGTGCCCGCGGCGCGAGCCACGAGAACCGATCCCGCGACTAGTGTGTCCCGCGCGTCTCCGTGGGTCAACTACCGGCAAATGGCCCTGCCGCAATGGTCGACCGGCGCGGTCAACCGGTGACGCTGCAGCGGCCTTCGCCGTCGATCCGGGCCGGTCGGCCGCAGAACTCTTCGCGCACCATGGACTGCATGAGGGCGCCGTCCTCGGCGTTCGCCCAGACGCGCTGCCCCGCGGGGGTCAGGCAGGAGAGGTGCGCGATGGTCGGAACGTCCCCGGCATACATCACGGTATAGGACTCGATCTCCACGTCTCCGCGGTACTCCGGCAGGCACTCCCGGGAAGGCAGGGCGTCGATCTCCGCCTGCACGTTGGCGAACTGGAAGTCGTGCGCGGGCGGCTCGCTTGCGTACACGCCGTGCACGTGCTTGTAGAGGTTGCCGCCGTTGCCGGTGACGAGGCCGTGTCCGCCAGGGGTCTCCCGCAATAACTCGACCGTCCGCGCGATGCTGTGCATCACGTAGTTGTTGAGCGGGCCGCCGCCGAAGGTGAGGCCGCCGGTGACCGTGAGCGGGCGTTCGTGAGACAGGCCAAGTTCGTCCGCCGCGACCTGCACGGCGGACGGAAAGCAGCTGTAGAGGTCCACGAAGTCGAGGTCCTTTGCCTCGGTGTCGGCCATCTCCAGTGCGCGTCCTCCGGTGATGCGGATGCCCGGGGAGGTGAAGAAGTTGTCGCGCACGGATGCCGAAAAGTGGTCGTACCCCTGGGCGCCGGAGACCGGGTAGACCCAGAAGCGCTCGTCGATGCCGAGTTGGCGGGCCTTGCCGACGGAGCACATGATCAGCGCCGCGCCCATGTCCACCATCATGTTGGCGTTCATGAACTTGGTGTACGGGAAGCTGATCGCCCGGTTCCGCGGCGACGGCGTCCGGATTTCCTCGGCCGTCATGTTGTGCCGCACCCAGGCGTTCGGATTCTCCTGGGCGATGTCGTTGAAGCGGGACCACAACTCGGAGACGCGCTCGAGGTGCCCGGGTATCGACTCGCCGCGCTGGTGGCGAATCGCGTTGTCGTACATCGGGTAGACCTGGATCGCCCGATGGATGCCCTTGGCGACCTCGTATTCGTGGTGTTCGGGCTTCTGCGCGCCGATCAGCACGTCGTAGGTTCCGGGCGCCGGAGTTTGCGGCAAGGTGACGCCGGCCTTGCGCGCCTTGCCGGCGCTGTAGCCGTTCTCCGCCCCGGTGATGAGTACGAGATCGACCTCGCCGCGCAGGATCTCGCCAGCCGTCAGGTTGACGATGGCCTGGTTCTGGTTGCCGCCGAACAGGGTGCCGACGGTCTGTGCCCCGGTGGCGCCGATGCGTTCGGCAATCAGGGCGGCGGGGTTCTCGTAGTTCCACACGCCCTTGATGACGCGAACGGACCGCACCTGGGGGAGGAGCGCCCCGACGCCCGTGTCCCGCTCGGCGCGTCCGCACGCGTCGAGCATCATCTCGATCGGTTCGATGGCCTGCTCGAGGGACTCGATGCGGTTCAGGAGTTGTCCGACACCGACCAGGACGGGCGTGTTCGCGTGGACCATGGCGGTCTCAGTCGATCCAGGCGGCCTTGCGCTTCTCGCGGAACGCGGCCATGCCCTCGGCGGCTTCGTCGGAGCGGAACATGCGCCCGCTCCACTCAGCGGCCTCCTTGAAGCCCTCCTCGGTGGAGAGCCGGGGAATGCGCCGTACCAGCCGTTTGCACTGGACCACCGCGTTGGGGCCGCCGAGGTTGATCATGTCGATCTCTTCGTCGACCGCCGCCACGAGGTCGGCCTTCGGAACCGCCCGGTGCGCGAAACCCATCTCGACCGCGTCCGCGCCGCTGAAACGCTCCCCGGTGACGAAGAGCTTCATGGCGTGATGGGTGCCGAGCTTCGGGATGCACACGACGGAAATGACGGCCGGGATCACGCCGATGCGCACCTCGCTGAAGGACATGCGCGCGTCTTCCACGGCGACGACAATGTCGGATGCGCCGACCAGACCGAGCCCGCCGGCGAAGGCCGCGCCGTTGACGGCCGCGATGACGGGCTTGTCGCTCTCCATGATGGTCGTCAGGACATCGGGATACGGCACCGACCTGCGGCCATCGATGGTCGCTCCCGGCGGGCTCTTGAGGTCCGCGCCGGAGCAGAAGGCCGGATCGGTCCCGGTGATGACGATGCTGCGCACGGAGGCGTCATCGTTGGCGGCGAGAAGATGCGCGTACAGCTCGCTGACGAGCACCGACGACAGCGCGTTGCGGTTTTCCGGACGGTCCAGCGTGATCCACGCCGCGCCGTTCCTGATCTCGTAGAGGGTCGCTTCCGTCGTCTGCATGTCGTGTTTCCTTCCCGGTTACCCGTTCTCTTCCAGCACCACCAGCAGCGCGCCGTTGTCCACCTGGTCCCCGGTGTCCACCAGCACCTGCTTCACGGAGCCGGCCATCGGAGCCGTGATGCGGTGCTCCATCTTCATGGCCTCCAGGATCAGCAGGAGCTGTCCGTCCTCGACCGCGTCGCCTTCGACCACATGGATAGCCGTGACGTTGCCCGGCATGGGCGCCACCAGGCCACCGGCGACCTGGGCGCGTTCGCTCGACGGGAAGCGCGACAGTTCTTCGAGTTCGACGTCGCCGCCGGGGCCGTGGACCAGCCAGCGCTTGCCGAGGGCGGTGACGGACGCCTGGACACGGCGCCCGTCGATCTCGAGGTCGATGGTGGAAGCGTTCGCGTCGAAGACCACGACCGCGGTGTCGGATTCCCCGACCGTCACGGCGAAGGTGTTGTTGCGGCCGGCCCGGTACGCGACGACGACTTCGTCGCCGTCCTGTCGGAATGTCGTGATCTGGGGCGGCATCAGCGAGTTGCGCCATCCGCTCGGAATGTCCGCCAGCACCGTCGCGGCGGCGCGGCGCCGCGACTGCGCGAAGAGCGCCGTGGCGATGCACGCGTCGTGCAACTCGTCCTGGGTGAGCCCGCGTGATCGCGACGGAGCCACGCGCTCGATGAAGTCCGTGGTCGTGTCGCCGGCGAGGAACGCCGGCTCGCGCAACGTTGCGACCAGGAAGTCGCGGTTGTTCGTCACGCCCTGCAGGCGGGTCTTCTCGAGCACCCGGGCGAGGCGTCCCGCCGCTTCCCGGCGTGTCGGGGCATGCACGATCACCTTGGCGATCATCGGGTCGAACTCGATGCTGACCTCGCTGCCCGTCTCGATGCCGGTATCGAAGCGGCCGCCGTCGGCCTCCTCCCAGGCGAGCACGGTACCGCCGGTCGGCAGGAAGTCGTTGGCCGGATCCTCCGCGTAGAGACGCGCTTCGATGGCGTGGCCGTCGATGGAGAGGTCGTCCTGTCCGTAGCCGAGCGTCTCGCCTTCGGCGATCCGAAGCTGCTCACGGACCAGGTCAAGCCCGGTGATCTCCTCGGTGACCGGGTGTTCCACCTGCAGGCGCGTGTTCACTTCCAGGAACCAGAACTCGCGGCCGTCGAGCAGGAACTCGACGGTGCCGGCGGAGGCATAGCCGATCTTCTTCGCCGCGGATACGGCCGCTTCACCCATGCGGGCGCGCAGGTCGGCGTCGACCGCCGGCGAAGGCGCCTCCTCGATGATCTTCTGGTGGCGGCGCTGAATGGAGCATTCGCGCTCGAACAGGTGCACGAGATTGCCGTGCCGGTCGCCGAGGATCTGGATCTCGACGTGTCGCGGCGCCGTCACCCAGCGCTCGAGGAAGACCGTGCCGTCGCCGAATGCGGCCTGCGCCTCGCGGCGCGCGCCGGCGACGGCTTCCGCGAGCTCCGCCTCGGTCTCGACGATGCGCATGCCGCGCCCACCGCCCCCGGCGGCCGCCTTGACCAGTACGGGATAGCCGATTTCGTTCGCGGCGCTCGCCAGGTCGGTGTCGTCCGTAAGCTCGATCGCCGGCAGCGTCGGAACGCCGGCTTCGACCATGAGTTCCTTCGCGGCCAGCTTGTCGCCCATCGCCGCGATGGCCTCGGGCGACGGCCCCACCCAGCGCATGCCGGCGCGTTCGACCGCCTCCGCGAAGGCGGTGTTTTCCGACAGGAAGCCGTAGCCCGGGTGCACGGCGTCCGCGCCGGAGCGACGGCACGCCTCGAGCACCTTGGCGGTGTCCAGATAGGTCTCTGCCGAACTGGAACCGTGTAGCGCGACAGCCGCGTCCGCGTCCCGCACGAACGGTGCGCCGGCGTCGCCGTCGGCGTACACGGCGACCGTGGCGATACCCATGTCGTGGGCACTGCGGATGATGCGGCGGGCGATCTCGCCGCGATTGGCGATGAGCAGCCGCGTGATGGGCTGAATGGTCACATCCGCCATGTGCCGAACTCCTTCGTTCCCTGGACGTTGTTGTTGTGGCACGCGGACAGTGAGATCGCGATAGCGAGACGCGTGTCGCGGGGGTCGAGCATGCCATCGTCGGACACGCGCGACGTGGCGTAGAGGCCCTTCGAGCGTTCCTCCGCCCAATGCTCCGCGATCGCGGCCCGCTGGGCGTTCGCTTCCTCGTCGAACTCGAGCCCACGCCGCTCGGCGGCGGCGCGTTGCACGATGGTCATGACGCCGGCCATCTGTTTCGGCCCCATCACCGCGATCTTCGCGGTGGGCCAGACGTAGGTGAACCGCGTGTTGTAGGCGCGCCCGCTCATGCCGTAGTTACCGGCCCCGTACGAGGCGCCGGGGATCACGGTGATGTGCGGGACCGTCGAGTTCGACACCGCGTTGATCATCTTCGAGCCGTTCTTCGTGATACCGCGCTGCTCGAAGTCGGTGCCCACGATGTAGCCGGTGATGTTGTGCAGGAACAGGAGCGGGACGTCGATCTGGTTGCAGAGCTGGATGAACTGCGAGGCCTTCTCGGCGGACTCCGACAGGAGCGGGCCGTTGTTGCCGAGAATCCCGATGGGGTAGCCGTGGACCGACGCCCAGCCCGTCACGAGCGTGGGGCCGTACAGGGGCTTGAACTCCTCGAAGCGGGAACCGTCGACGATACGCGCGATCACCTCGCGCATGTCGAAGGGAACCCTGAGATCCTCGTTCACGATGCCGAGCAGCTCCTCGGGATCGTGGAGCGGCGGGTCCGCCGGCAGGCTGGGGCCGGGTCCGAGCTTGCGCCAGTTGAGGTGCCGCACGACCTCACGGCACACGCGGATGCCGTCGAGTTCGTCCTGGGCCAGGTAGTCGCCGAGGCCCGAGGTTCGGGTGTGCATGTCCGCCCCGGCGAGCTCCTCGTAGTCCGCGTCCTCCCCGGTCGCCATCTTCACCAGCGGCGGCCCGCCGAGGGCCACCCTGGACTGGTTCTTGATGAAGATGTTGTAGTCGCTCATGCCGGGCTGGTACGCGCCGCCCGCGGTGGACGCGCCGAACACCAGCGAGATGGTCGGGATGCGCATCTTGGAGAGCTCGGTGATCTCGTAGAAGAGCCGCCCCGACTCCGCGAAGTGGCCGCCTTCGCGGCGGATGGACGCTTCCGGATCGCCCCCACCGCCCTCGCCGCGCAGGTCCGCCCCGGCGGACTCGACGAACTGCACGTACGGAATGCGGTTGTCGCGAGAGATCTCGAGGCCGCGCATCAGCTTCTTGCTGTTGAACTGGTTGAACGCCCCCGCGCGCACCGAGGGGTCGTGGCCGAGGATCAGGCACTCCGTGCCCTCGATCACCCCGATGCCGACGATGAACCCGGAGCCGACGTTGTAGTTCGAGCGCCAGGCGGCGAGCGGACTGATCTCGAGGAACGGGGAGTCCCGATCCAGGGCCAGGGAGATGCGCTCCCGTAGCGGCATCTTGCCGCGGGAGCGCAGGCGGGTCATCGCCTCCTCGCCGCCGCCTCGGGCCGCTTCCTGGTACAGCTCGTCGAGTCCGGCGAGCATTTCGAGCATGCCCGCCCGGTTCTCGCGATAGGCGTCCGAGCGGACGTCGAGTTGCGATTCCAGCACTGCCATCCAGGTTCTCCCGAATCTCCTCGTAGCGATATGACCCGGCCCGCACGAAGGGGCCGTATTTCGTTTGCCGACCTCGAAGTTTCGCGCCAGCAAAACTTCCAACGCGACCGTAAGGTCGCGCGCTAGCGGCGCAGGGCGGCCCTTTCGTTGTCCTGCCAGGGCGCGATCTGCCCGTTGTAGACCTCTGGCCCGACACGGAAGTGGGCGGCTTCTTCCAGAGTTTCGACGAACGGCATCTCGCGCGGGTACAGCCGCTCGTCCCGCGGCCTCGGTCCGGCCTTGGAGATGTGACCCCACAGCGGGTGACCGACCACTTCCTCCGCGATCGCCGCGGCCTCGATCAGCTTGTCGAGTTTGTAGCCCGTCTCGATGCCCAGTTCATGGCAGAAGTCCACGAAGTCTTCCGTCGGCACATGCCCGGCGGCGCGGCCGTTGCCACAGTAAGGGCAGCCGCCCATCCCGCCGATGGAGGTGTCGTACTCGCGCACGCCGAGCTTCAGGGCCTCGTAGTAGCTGGCGATGGTGAGCCCGCGCGTGTTGTGCAGGTGCATGTGGAAGTCGATGATCTCCGGCCACCGTTCCTTGATCTCGAGCAGGGTGTCGCGCACCTCGTTCGGCGTGTTCCAGCCCATGGCTTCCAGGAACGAGCAACGCGTCACCTCGATGCCGGCGGCGTGCCACTTGTCGATCATCAGTTCGAGGTGCGCCATGCGCTGCTCCATGGAGAACGGACCCTCGAAGTTGGAACCGAAGGGGTTGCCGATGGCGATCGAACCCGCCTCGGCACCCGCTTCCTTCGCGGCGGCGATGGAGGCGTCGAGTGCCGCGATCTGCTCGGCCTGGGTGCGGTTGTAGTTGCGGCGGGCGAAGGTGTCGCACATCTCGACCAAGGTGCCGTAGTTACGCTTGCGCACGTCGATCTTCGGATAGTACGCATCGGCGCGGTCGTAACCGAGCTTGTTGAACACGGCCGCCGTGTAGCGGACGCCCGGCTTGGGGAGGAAGCGCTCGGCGATCTCGTCAATGCTCGCCATCTGCGGCGTCCACTTGGGATGGGCGAACGAACCGATGGAAATGACCTTGGCGCCGGTCTCGCCGAGGGCGTCGAGGAGCCGCAGCTTGTCGTCGACGGGGATGTCGGCGCGCTCGATCTGCAGGCCCTCGCGCATCGTGTCGTCGGTGATGATGACCGACTTCGGCAGGTTGTCCATGAGCGTCTTCCCCATTTGCGGACGCTCTTTTTACCAATTGCTCCGGGGTACTGCCATACCTCGGCCGGATGGCGGGACCGGCCGGAGCCGGTTTGGGAGGCTGGAGCCCGGTTTTGTGGTCCGGCGTCGGCGCGGCCGGGGCGTTGGGGAGAGCCGCGTCGGCGCTTTCGACAGGGCCGGATATTTCCAGGCTCCTCGCGGGGGTGCTACCGTCGTCACCAAGTTAATGAGTGGCATTAGTGTGCGCGAGGGATCACCTCATGGACAACACGATGAAGATCTTCGGGGGCGCGTTGCTTGGCGTCGTCCTGGTGGTGGGCGTCGCCGCGTACTTCCGCTACCTGGAGCCGCGGCCCCGGATACCACTGCCCCGCGTGTGTACGCGGAAGATGCGTACGCCGTGGACTACTGCAACCTGGCGCCATTGGACGGGTCCGGCCTGTCGGCGGACCGGATTCCCAAGGCGTTTACCCCGGGCTGTGGGACCCACCAATGGCCCGCGCCAATTCTCGCCGGTTGCACGGAACCGCTACCGCCGGATGCGGCGGACCTGCGGGGACTATGGCAGGGCGAGACGGGCGCAGTCGGCCACCTGGAACGCATCGAGCAGTGCGGTAACCGGGTGATCGTGGTGGGCGCGCGCTTCATTCACGACTTCCGCACCACGGACACCCTGGCGGCGGGGGCGAACGACATCAACCCGCGGAGCTGCACCCGGGTGCGGGCGGCGATTCGATGGAGCGACAGCCAGGTACTGGAGTTTCGCCCTTGGGGATTCATGACCCTGGTCACTCGTCGGCTGGAAGACGAGAACACCCTGATCTGGGAGTACCCGGGTCAGCCCACGTCGCGTCTCAGGCGCGTCTGTCGCCTGCCCGGGTCGGAGATCTGAGGCCGGATCTGCCCGGGGCTGACTGGCATCGACTTCCATCAAGTGGTCTGTTCCGGCCGAGGAACCAGAAGTCTCGGAGGCGGCGGCAAACTACATCGACTCGCTCGAACGGGTCGTCGCCAAGCTAGCGGCTCACTTCGACGAACTAGCTGTCGACTCCGACAAGTAGGGCAGCATCGCCTGCACGTGCTGGGAGGCGATGGTAACCCTGGCCGCCCAAGCGAGCGGCTCGTTGAATTGCAGATGTTGTAGATCGCGTCGAACAGGCAGCTCCTCAAGAAATTGAATTCCGAGAGCGACGCCAAGTCGATGCACGCCCGAAGAAGTGCTTCGGAACTCCGCACCTGCAAGAGTTCGCTCACCTGCGACCGAACCTCAGAAGTGTCTTCGAACGCAGTCAATGTGCCGGGCTTCGCCAGGCACCGAAATCGATGCACCGGCAGCAGGAACGCGTTTTGATGCTCCGCGGAAGCCGTTCGGTCGATCTCAAGGCCCGACTGCGGGTCGACTTGAAAGCACAGGCCTCGCTCATGACTCTGGCCAATTCGGTCGTGATGATTCCGCGCCAATCCCCCTTGCCGCATCGGCGGCTGTCTTCGTCTCCGCCGACTCGGGAGCGCCCAGCAGACCCACCAGCGCATCCAGCAGGCTGTGGAAGAACAGGTCTGCCTGAAGACCTCTGAAGGCGTTCTTCTGGCGGGCCTCGTGCGACATCGAGGCGGCGGCCAGGCGGAGCGCCGCATCCATGCGCCGGCGAAAGCCGCCCTCGTCCAGGAGAGGCACTCGAGTACGCAGCAGCGCGCCGAGCTGTCGGCCGCTTTCGTTGCCACCTCCCCGCCTTCCGATCTTCGCCAGCGCGGACGTCTCGGCAAAGATGATCTCGTGGCTGAATGCCTGCACGTAGCGCCGGAACTCGGGCTTTCTGCCGGCGAGATCGAACATGGGGCGCACCATGATTTCGCAGAGTTGCCGCAGCGACGGGGCGGGGTTGGCCGCAAGCAAATCGGCGAGCATCGACACGCGGCGTGCCTGCACTTGCGCGTCGCGCTCGTTGCGCAGCGCCTCGATGAGGCCGGGCAGACTCTTGAAGTGATACTGCAGGGCGGATTCGTTCTTCTGCCCTGCGGCGGCGACGATCTGGCGGATGGTGACGTTCTCGATGCCTTGCTCGGCGATCAGCTTCTCGGCGGCCCGCATGAGGCCCCGTTTCGTGGCTTCGCCGCGCCGGCGACGGTGATCCAACGCGGTTGTCGCTCGGTCCTTACGCACCGGTGTCGTGGCGCCGACAGCCCTGAGAACCGGCGCATGGCATGTGCTCAGGGTTCACGAATGTGGATCTCGGTGGAGTTCGGGGGCAGATCGAATGTGTGCAGGTCGCGCACCAGGAGCGTATCCGGCGCAAGCCCCCGCGCGAACATTTTCTCGGCGAGCGCGTTGGCCGGCACGGGGACGAGATGGTAGTAGGCGAGCTGCCTGATCCCGGCCTCGGCCGCGCGCGCCTCGATGCTCAGCGTGTCGGCGTGGTAGTCGATCACGTCCGTCATGATCGTGGGCATCACGGGAATGTTGGCTGCCTGGGCGCCCTCGATCATGGGGTCGAGCAGGGTCCGCGCGAGTGCATCGTGCAGCAGCAGGTCGGCGCCCTCGGCGGCCGTGAACAGGCTGTCGGCCGCGTTGGTGTCGCCGCTGATCACCACAGACCGCCCTCGATAGTCGACGCGGTATCCGACGGCCGGCGCGATCGGTGCGTGGTCCACCGGGAAGGACGTAATGGTCATCAGGTCGTCCTGCCACGCCACCTCCCCGGGGCTGAACGTGACCGCAGTCATCGGCCCTGCGGCCGGCGGCAGCAGGTTCGCGCCGTGGTGGGCAACCCGGTATTCCCGGTCGAGTCGATAGGCCTGGTTGAAGCCCCCGACCACCTCGTCGACTCCGGTGGGACCGTACACGTCGAGGCTCGCCTTGCGGCCCTGCACCCAGCTCGCCAGGTTCACATCGGGCAGGCCCGCGATATGGTCCGAATGGAAGTGGGTGAGCATGACGCCATGGAGCCGGTTCATGGGCAGACGCGCCTGCGCGATACGCATTGGTGAGCGGGCGCCGACATCGAACAGAAACAGATGCTCGGGCGTGATGACCGCGATGCATGCCTGGGCGCGGCTGACGTCGTTGCCGAGCGGCGACGCGCTGCCGCAGACCAGCACCCGCATGCCGTTCAGTGCCGGCGGAGCCTGGCTCATCAGGGTCTGGGCGGCCTGGCGGAACAGCGTATCCTGACCGGCGGCCGTGTTGTAGACGACCGCGGCGCAGACGCCGAGCAGCAATACCGCCCCGGCGATTCCATAGAACAGCTTTTGCATCGCTTGTTTGCCCCGCTTGCCCGTGAATGGCGTCCACGTCGGAGCGCGCCCTCCGCGTGGTTAGCCGGCATTATCGCTAATGCTGGACATTAATGGCAGAGGCGCCACCTGGATGACGGTGGCGGCGCCACTTGAACGGCATGGGCATTGCCCCGACACTGACGCGCTTTGACCGGGAATCGATCCGATGAAGCTCTGGCACTGTCACAACGCGCGTTCGCTGCGCCCGCTCTGGGCCCTGGAAGAGATGGGACTGGACTACGAGCTTGAGGTGCTGCCGTTCCCGCCGCGGGTGTTCCAAAAGACCTACCTCGGAACCAATGTCCTGGGCACCGTGCCCTACTTCGTGGACGGCGACACGCACATGACGGAGTCGAGCGGGGTGTGCCACTACCTCGTCGAGAAGTACGAGCGGTACGACTTCGGACTGCGCGTCGATCACCCGGAGTATGGCGCGTACCTCAACTGGCTGTACCACAGCGACGCGACGCTGACGTTCCCGCAGACGCTGGTACTGCGCTACACGCGTCTCGAGCCGGAGGAGCGGCGGCAGCCCACGGTGGCCGCCGACTACCGCAAGTGGTACCTGGCGCGGCTGCGGATGGCCAACGCGCGCCTTGCCGACCACGAGTTCCTGTGCGCCGGCCGCTTCACGATCGCGGACATCGCCATCGCGTACGCGCTGTTCCTGGGCGAGAGCCTCGACATCCACCACGACTACCAGCCGCAGACGCTCGCCTATCTGGGGCGGATGAAGGCACGGGACGGCTTCCAGAGGGCGCAACGGGCGCAGGAAGAAGCGGCAGCGTGATGGGATCGGAACGTCTAGGCGCGGTCGGAAGACTGGACGACGGCCGGACCGTTGTCGGGTTCGAGCGCAAGCTCGGTCATCCGATCGAAAGAGTGTGGCGGGCGATCACGGACCCGCTCGAGCAGAGTCTCGAGAGCGCCGGGCCGGATCCGGATACACCGGAGCCGGATTACTCCAGGATAGACGTGCCTGGGCGTGCGCAGGGATAGGACCCGCAGGAGCTAGAAATGACCGATTCCATCGATCCGACCGAAATCACGGCGAAGGGATGCCGCTGGGTGCGCACGGAGGACGGGCGCATCGTCGAGTACTCCGTCACCGGCAGCGCCCGCGCGGATGCCCACACGCTGGTTGCCGGGTACTTCGCGACCACGCACGAGCTCCCGGCGTGGCTTGCGGCATACGAAGACCTGAACGTCAGGATGATCAATGTGTCGCTGCCTGGCCTGGGGCTCAGTTCGCTGCACCCGGGGCGCAGGGTCGCGGACTGGCCCGGGACCGACCTGGAGCCGATCCTTGCGGCCGAGGGCGTGCAGGATTTCACGGTCTACGGCATCAGCTACGGGACGATCCACGCCATGGCGGTGGCGCAGCACTACGGCCCGGACCGGGTCCGGGCGATGGGACTGCGCGTGCCGTATTTCGGCCTGCCGCTCTCCGAGGAGTTCGGCCTGCCCGACGGCCAGCCCCGTTTTCCCGTGACCGACGACGTGGAACGCAACACCCTCGAGGTGCAGCGGTGGCGGTTCGGGCTCAGTCAGTCGATGGGGCTCTCCGGGGAGCCGGCCCCGGCCGACCTCGAATATCCGGAGGAACTGAAGGCGCTGCAGGGCACGGCGGAGGCTGCGGCCCACAGCTTCGCCGCCATGAGTCGCGACTATCCGGACGAGACGGAGGCGTTGGGGCGCACCACGATCTTCTCCGTGAATGCCATGCTGTACATGATGGCCAGGGACGTCGCCCTCGACCTCCCCGGTCTCGATCCCCGCAACATCGAGCTATCGGGGGCGCGGGTGGTCGTGTGGTACGCCGCGGACGACGAGGACTGCCCGCCGTCGCACGGCGAATGGCTCGCGAAGCACTTCCGCGCCAACACGCGGGTCTTCGACGGCTACGGCCACGTCGGTGGAGCCCTGATCGATCACGCCGGGTTCATCCGGGAGCTGATGGGCGGTTCGTAGGGCAGCCCATACCGTTTACCCTCCGACTGGAGGTAGGTGGCCGGAAATATCGCGATGTAGGCTCGAACACGACGGCGTCCAGATCTTGCATGTCCTTGAGTGCTGCCTCAATGAGTGGACGGACATCGCTCCAGTCGAGTCCCCCGTTGCCGCAGCCCAGCGGTGGCAGCGCGACGGATCGCATGTTCCTTTCCTGGATGACCTCAACCAGTGCCTTCAGGCCATCCCTGATCCATTCAGGCTGCGTCTTGGTGCGCCAATGTGTCTTGGTCGGGAAGTTCACGATCCACCTTGGACCATCCAGTTCGCGATTCTCGATCACGAACATTTCGCCGATTCGGACCCTGTCTTCCTTGCACGCGGCAGCGTAGGCATCGAAGTTTGCCGGGAATCGCTCCTTGAACATGAGAGCGATGCCCTTGCCCATCACGCCTACCGTGTTGACGGTGTTGATCAGCGCTTCAGCATCGGATTCGAGCAGGTTGCCTTCCTTGAAGGTGATCATGCGAAGTAGAACCTCCGATCCACTTCCACTCTCACAGGACAACCGGCTTCGGCCGCCCAATTCGCGGCCTGCTCGGGCTCCACCCTTAGTCTTTGGCGCCCGCTTCGCGGATCCTGGGTTTCACTTCTCGACCCCTCGGGGCACCACTCGACCGGCGTACACGGCTCACGTGTTGGCGTTGCGTCCCACCAGCAGCCCGCCGTCCACCGGCAGCACGGTCCCCGTCACGTAGGCCCCGGCGGCGCTCGCGAAAAAGACGCACGCGGCGCCGATCTCCTCCGGCTTGCCGGGACGGCCGACGACCGTCATGGCGGAGATCGCCGCGTAGCCTTCCTCGGTCGCGAGGTAGCGGTCGAGCATACCGGGGAACGGCCCCGGGGCGATGGCGTTGAAGGTGATGTTCCGGCCGTCCGCCCGTCCGCCCTTGTTGCCGAGCCGCCCGGCGCACTGTCTCGTGAAGTGGATCAGGGAGGCCTTGCCCATGGGGTAGGCCCAGTCGTTGTCGGTGGGGATGCGGATCCCGTCGACGGAGGCGATGTTGACGACGGCAGCGTGCGGCCCCTGGCTCCCCGCTTCCGTGAGGAGCGGCAGGCAGGCCTGCGTGAGTGCGAAGGGCGCGCGCTGGTTCACCCGGGTGACCGTATCCCACATGTCCATGTCGAACTCGCCGAACCGGCCCATGTAGTTCCCGAGCGCCGCGTTGTTCACGAGAACGTCGAGCTTGCCGTCCCGCTCCTCGAATGTGCTGGCGAGCCGGGCGATGTCCTCGTCCTTTGCGAGGTCCGCCTGCAGCGGTACGCACTCCCCCGGACCCTCCTGGGCGAGTTCTTCCGCCGTGGCAGAAAGGTCGCTGCGGGACGCGATGTACACCCGTGCTCCCCCGGCGACGAAGACGCCCGCAATGCCGCGCCCGATGCCGCCGCCGCCTCCCGTGACGCACACGACCTTGCCGGCCACGCTGAACATGTCCTGGAAATCCATGGGTGCTCTCCCTGCGGGTCTCGTTGGCGAGGGTGCCCCCGCCCCTGTTTAGATCTTCGACGCTTCCATGGCGTACCCGAACTTCTCCATGTCCGTGTCCTGCTCTCCCTTCGCGCTGTGGAAGAAGAGATTCGCTCCCAGCAGTTGCCGCATGCCCTCCGGGGCGCTGGCCATGTACTCCTCGTCCTCCAGCAGGTAGCGGAAGTCGTCGATGGGCTGCGTGTAGAGGCGCTGGTACGTGGCGTGCAGGACGGTGCGCGTACCCTCGATCTTGCGCTCGGGCGAGCCGTGCCAGATGGCGCCGTCCCAGACGGCCAGATCGCCCTTCTCCGTCTCGATGGAAACGGTCTTCGCCGACTGGGCTTCCTCCGGCGAGGGCGGACGCCGCAGACGGTGGGACCCCGGCACGACCATCGTCGCACCGCCCTCCTCCGTCATGCCCTCGCACGCGACACAGAAGGTGGCGAGCAGATTGTGCTCGGGTAACGGTATCGGCATCCAGTTCGAGTCGGCGTGTACGCCGGGACCGCCGTGTCCCTTGCGCTTGATGCTGCCGACGATGCGGCCGACGCGCATGGCCTTGCCGCAGGCGAACTCGCCGAACGCCATGAGCTTCGGCAGTGTCGCCACCTTGTCCACGGCGGGGTGCTTGCCCAGCAGCATCGGTGCGCCGGCCATGCCGCCCGCCTCGTCGCGCGGCTTCGCATACATGTGGATGGCCTCCCGCAGCTCGTCCATGAGGGAGGGCGGTCCGGCCTCGCGGATGACGGCGTAGCCGTACTCCCGGAAGTGCTCGACCGCGTCGGTGAGGCCGAGTTCCTCGATGCGCGGCCGCAACTCGTTCGATAACTCGTACGGCTTGACCCAGTTGGCGCCGTGTTCTTCCGCGGCAACGCTTGCTTCGGCTTCTGCCATGGTCAGTGTCCCTTCGTGGAGTCGTCTAGCGCGATGCTAGCAGACTGCCGGATGGCGATGCGAGGCGAACATCAGCGCCAGCGGGACGGCACGAGGTCGAGACCGCCGAGGCGCGCCGAGAGCACTTCCACCGCCGCGCGGTCCGCCCCCGCCCACTGCAGCTCGGCCAGCGATTCGCCAAGGGGAACGTCTTCGACGAGCGTGGCCAGGTGCCGGTAGAGAGCCACTTCCTCGCGCATCGCGTTCAGGGCGGCGGCCAACCGTGGGGCTCCCCGCACCGGGATGGCCCACGCAGTGGGGTCGGCGGGGATCGCCTCCACGTTACCGTAGTGGGAGAGTAGCGCCGCGGCGGTCTTGGCGCCGAACCCGCGGATGCCGGGAATCCCGTCGGCGGTGTCTCCGACCAGGGCGAGCCAGTCCGGGATGCTCGCCGGCGCGACGCCGTTGCGGTCGCGCACACCGTCTTCGTCGATCACCCGACGCCGGATGCGGTCGACCTGCACGACCCGTGTGCCCACGACGCACTGCCCGAGGTCCTTGTCGGGCGTCAGGATGCGGACCTGCTCGACGTCGTCGCGCCAACGACGGGCGGCGGTGGCGAGCGCGTCGTCGGCTTCGTACTCGTCCATCGACCAGACGACGATGCCGAGCGCCGCCGTGACCTCCTCGACGAGGTCGAACTGGGCGGCGAGTGCCGGGTCCATGCCCGCGCCGGTCTTGTAACCGTCGAAGAGCCGGTTACGGAAGGATTCGACCGGGTTGTCGTAGGCGACGGCGAGGTGCGTGGCCCGTTCGTCCGGGTCATCCATCAGGCGGAGCAGCGATGCGGCGACGCCGACGGTCGCCTTCACGTCCTGGCCGTTCGGCGCGGTGCGTCCGGGCCGCGGCGCGTAGTGGGCGCGGAAGAGTTCGAAGGTGCCGTCGATCAGGTGCAGTCGCATGGAATGCCGAGTACGCGTGTTTGTCGTTGCGAGTTTGGTGAGGACATCACTGGGGTTTGTGGCTGTCGATCAGACTGGCGAACCTTTCCAGAAAGCCGGGGTCATAGGCATCCTCGACATGGTTGTTGTTCCACAGGCCGGATCGGCAAACGCGTTCTCGGTCGGAGTGGTGACCGACCCACGATTCGGACGGGCTGTCCACGGGCTCCTTGCGGAAGTTGCTGAGCAGAGCGATGACGTTGCGCTCGACATCGCCCCGGTCGCTGTCTGGTCCGGGTGGGTCGTCAATGGACAGCCAGAGAAACGGCATCGCCCCCAGGTAGCGGCTTACTGCACGTTCCAGGCCGGTCTCTTCCTGCCGGACGGTTTCCCGGTCCGTACCGAGTCGAAGCGCGGCCTTTCCAGCACCACTCTCTATCCCCCACGAGCGTGGCTTGTCCGTACCGTCGCGGGCCTTGATCGCCGAGCCGGCGAGGAGCCGGAAGATGGATCCGCGATGGTTGCCGCCACCGTGACGGGCCGAGCATCGATGTTGAGACAGTCGCTGCCATAGCGAGGTTCCGGACCGCTCCGTCAGGGCGTGCGTGCCCACGCGAACGACGCGATCGTCGACGCCGCTATCGCCGCGGTGTTCGCCGGGCTCAATGAAGAAGTACACGCCCCGCCTCGGCCAGCCCATGCGCCCGTGGCATTCCGCCAATCGGCGGCGGCCGCCGCATCGCCGCTCGAGTCGCACGAGCAAGTCGTAGAAGCGGGCGACTTCGTTGATGCGTTCCACGGATCAGCGGTCCTCTCGTCGGCGATAGAACCGAACCTTCCGTGACGTCCAATCGACGACCGCTTCGTAGCCGACCTCCAGCCAGGCCTTGGCCTGGGGGTGACTGCGATTGTTGGTCCACCAGGGTCGATAGGCATAGGCGGACCGGGGCAAGCCGCCTACGATCTGTGCGAGATCGGAAAACGTGAGTTCGACAGCTCCGCCACTGTGGCTACGGAGGAAATCCCGCAGGGGATCGTACTTTGACGGTCGGGTGAAGGGGCCGGACGTGTCCGCGGCTGTCCTGCCGGGTGTCGGGGGCTCGGCCACGGCCGTGGCCAAGCCTCTTTTGCCGCGGGTGGTTGCAGAGGGTGGGCGGCCGCCGCGAAAGACACCGTCCAGACACACGTCCAGGTATTGAAGCTGCTTGCCGATGCCAAGATGAGCCAGGGGCGTCTCGACGGTGGCTCGTGCCCGCAGCCAGTCCATCAGGAACTCCCGGTACTTCTGTCCGGCGAAGACCACAATCCGGTCGGCTTGCGGCAGGCTGATTTCCATCTGGCCAATCACCCGCCGAGCCCAGGCGCGGCGCTCTGACACAGGCAACTCGTTGAGGGTCTGATCGTACGGCTCGACGACCTGCTCCGGTCGCACCAGACCGTGCTTGGCCGAAAGAACGAACCACGGCACTCCCAGCTCTTCGACCACGCCTCGCATCTTGAGGAAGAGCGGGGATTGGTACAGATCGCGGGCGGGTGCGGGCGTCCGGCCCTTGCGCGATGCGCAGGGCACGAGATAGACGGTCCGGTCTGCTCTGCTCATTCGTTGCGCCTTGCGCTGCGAGTCACTCGACCAGGACGTCGATGAGCCGGTGCAGGAGCGTGTTTTGCCCGCCCTCCGTGTCGAGCATGGATATCGACACTCCGAACGACAGGTCGAGGGCCGCGACGTAGCCGCCGACCGTACCCCAGGCACCGGGGTGGCTGAAGATCGTGTAGCCGGCGTGCTCGCTCGCGAAGATGCCATGGCAGTACTGGTAGGGGCCGAGGCCAAGCCCGCCGGCGAACGGGCCGCCTCGCTCGGGAATCAGCGGCGTCAGCATCGTTGCGAGCGTCGCGCGGTTGGCGAAGACGCGGCCGGCGAACAGGGACTCGTAGAACTTCGCGACGTCCGGCATGGTGGCCACGAGCCCGCCGCCGCCAAAGAGGTCGAACGACGGATGCCAGTCCCGGGTATTCGCATCGAACAGGTACTGGCTGATGCGCGGCTCCACGTCGGCGGGTTCGGCTTCCATGACTTCCCACCAGGTTGCCTGCAACCCCAGTTCGTCGAAGCGGAGCAAGTCGCGGATCGCGGTGCCGAGCGACGTCCCGCTGACCTGCTGCACGATGCCGCCGAGGAGGATGTACCCGCTGTCCGAGTACAGGTATTGCGTGCCGGGCGGCGCCAGGGGATCGGTGACCCTCGTCATGAACGCGATGGTCTCGTGCAGGCTCCAGTCGTGCATGGGATCGGTCGTGATGGCTTCGATGTACGGGTCGCCGAGGTGATCGGCAATGCCGCCCGTGTGCGTCAACAGATGCCGGACCGTGATCTCGTCGGTCCGATACCCATCGGCTCGAAGGATGTCGTTCAGGGCCTTCGACAGGTGCCGGTCGATGGGGTCGTCGATCATCAGCTTCTGTTGCTCGGCAAGACGCAGGATGGCGGCAGCCACGTAGGTCTTCGTCGTGCTGGCGAGCCGCGCCGGTTGGTCGGGTCGAATGGGTATCCGCGACTCGCGGTCGGCCACGCCGGCCGCGCCTCGCCAGTCGAGGTGCATCTCGTCCGACTTCAGGCGGACCATGATGCCCGGAATCTCGGGATGCTCCTCCAGGAAATCGGTCAGCACGTGCTGCAGTTTCTGCTCGACCGGAACGTCGGCAAGCGCCGCGATCGGTGACAGGAGAATCACCGTGCTACCGGCGAGCAGACGTCTCAGCGAACGGCAAACGGACAGCATGTCGTGATCTCCGGGGCTGGCCTGATGGCGGTGGACAGGATACCGTGTCGGGTTTTGCACGGAAGTGCCGCGCTGCCTCCCGCAGCTTCCTGACGAGGACTTCCCCACCCGAGATGGACCCGTACGCCCAACATTCCCCCGCGCGGCGGCGGGTCGCGCCTGATGGCTGCCCCGCCGCGCATGGCACGCGTCGTCGGTTTCACCGGTGGTGGGGTGGGAAGACACCTCTGGCGGCTGGGATCCTTCATGGCGGTGGGCTCGATCGCTCTGAACGCGGCCCAGGTCGGCGAGGCGGTGTTCCTCGGGATGGTGGGCACCGAGGCGTTGGCGGCCATGGGTTTCGCGTTCCCGATCACGATCACGATGTTCGCCTTCGCGGGCGGCATCGGTACGGGCGCATCGTCCGTGATCGCCCGGGCCATGGGAGCCGGGGACCGGGAGCGGGCGGCCGTGCTCGCCACCCACGCGCAAATCCTCGGGATGGTGGTGGGCGTCGTCCTGGCCATCCTGGGCGCGGTATTCGCCGGTGACATCGTGACCGCACTCGGTGCGAAGGGCGCAGTGCGGGACATGACGATCGAATACCTGCGCGTCTACATGCTCGGCGTGCCCTTCTTCCTGCTGTCGATCGTGGGATCGACGCTGCTGCGGGCCACGGGCAGGGCCGCCAGTCCGGGCATCGTGATGGCGGTCGGCTCGATGCTGCAGGTGCTCTTCTGCCCGATACTGATCTTCGGCTGGTTCGGTCTGCCGGCGCTCGGTATCGCCGGCGCGGCGTGGGCCTACGTGGCTTCGCGGCTGATCAGTGTCTGGGTCTACATGATCGTGATGTCCAGGGCGCGCATCCTGCGCCGCACGGTCCATGGACTGTGGGAATCGTGGAGCGCGATCCTGCACGTGGGTGGTCCCGCGATCGCGAGCGGACTGATCAACCCGGTCTCCATGCTGATCGTCACACGCCTGCTCGCGGGGCACGGCCACGAAGCGGTGGCGGGGTTCAACGTAGCGTCCCGTGTCGAGATGCTCGCCCACATGATCCTCTGGTCGGCATCGTCTTCCATTGAGCCGTTCGTAGGGCAGAACTGGGGCGGGCGCCGCTTCGACCGGGTCCGGTCGGCGCTCAGGATGACCGAGGTCTTCTGCCTCCTGTGGGGCCTGTTCGTCTTCTGCGTGCTCGCGACATCCGGGGAGTTCCTGGTGTCGCTCATCGACGAGAACGCCGTGGTCGTCGCCGTGGCCGTGGCGTTCTTCTTCATCGTTGCCCCGAGCATCGGGGGCATGGGTGTGATGCAGGTGGCGATCGCCTGCTTCAATGCGCGCGGCAGGCCGATGCCGGCCCTTACGATCTCGGCGGTCCGCACCTTCGTGTTCTACATACCGCTCGTGATCGTCGGCAACTCGCTGTGGGGATACGTAGGCATCTTCGTGGCCACCGCCATCACCAACGTCGTGATGGGCGCGGTGGGATGGCGATGGAACCGGGTGTCCGTAGACCGGGCTGTCGCGCGGGAGATGGGATCGTAGCTTTCCACGGTGGGTCCACCGCGCAGACATGCAAGGAACATGGGTGGTAAGCGTTCGGTCGAGTCGTGACGGTTGCAGATTCTACCGATTGAGGATGCGCTTCCAGTCCTTGCGCAGGGGTCGGAGCCAGATGTCCTTTTTTGGCTTGTCGTAGCGGTTGTTGGTGTCGTAGCGCCCGCGCCCTTGGGTCGGGCCGACGCGGATCCAGCCGGAGGCCCGGTAAACGGCGCCGGTGTAGCGTGGCGTTTCGACGAAGGTCTCGATCAGCACCGGGTTGTTGCCGTAGCGCGCCGTCCAGTCGCCGGGCAGGCGCTGGCGGACGCGGGCGAGGATGTGCGAGCCGAGGTTGGGGATGTGGATCCAGGGCAGGATCAGGAAGCGCGGGTTGTCGACGACGAGCGGCAGGTTCTTCTCGCGCATCTGCCGCGACCAGCCGATGAAGCGGTCGCGCGGGGCGAGGGTCCAGGCGGCGGTGGAGAAGCCGAGCATGGCCAGCGGCGTGCCGTCGTGGGCGTGCACGGCGTAGCGCATCTGGGCGCCGACCAGGGTGGTGTAACCGAGGTAGTGGTAGCGGGCGACGAACTCGTTCCAGAGCTTGCCCTCGCGGCCGTAGCCGACGATCGGTCGCAGGCTGAGCGGGCGGACCGCCGGCAGCGTGTCGGGCGGCGGCAGCAGCGGCGGTTCGGTGTCCGGTCCGAAGGTTGCGGGGCGGCGCGGTGGGCGCGGCCATTTCGGCGGCGGCAGTTCGATCCGCCCGTCTTTGTGCATGGCCAGCATGACGACACGGGCCATCATGTCCTTGAGCCCGCCGTCGGCCTTGAACCAGCCGATGCGGCGGCAGAACTCCTTGGACAGGGCGTGGCGGTTGAGCTGCTGGCGGACCGGCGATCAGCGCGCGCAAGAGCGCCATCTCGTCGGCGCTGAAGTCGCGCCCGTGGTAGCGGCACTCGACGCTACCCGTCATGTCGGCGCCGCCAGTTCGCGCTGGCGTGCATCGTCCATCGACCAGGGCAGCCAGGGCGACAGATCGGCCGGTGGCCGGCCGCCGTTCTCGGCGCACGCCGCCAGCCAGGCTTCGAGCCAGCGCAGGACATCGATCCGGTTCAGCGTCAGGGTGCCGACCACGGAGTACATCAGCGCCGTGAACCGGGCACCGGTTTCACTGTCGGAGCCGAACGACAGGCGGCGTCCGATCACTGGCCCTCTGAGCACGCGCTCAGCAAAGTTATTGTCCATCGGGGTGCGCGGCCGGGCGACGAACACGCTCAGCCCCTCGCGGTGGTTGACGAGCGAGCGTAGCGCCTTGCCCTCGCGGGCGTGCTCCTGCAAGCCGTCGAGTTCCCGCCCGGCGCGCGCGAACAGGCCGTCGAGGGCCGCCTGCAGCGCATCCTGCGCCGCGTCGAACACGGCGCTCTGGCGCTCCACGGTCGGGTCGTAGCGGGCCAGCCGCGCCTCGTTCAGGCGGTAGATGGCGGCGATCCGGGCGAGCCATGCCTGGCACCAGCCGGTGAGGTCGACCTGCGCAGCGGCGCACTGGATGAAGTCCCGGCGCATGTGCGCCCAGCAGAACTGCAGGGTCACCATGCCGCCGAGCAGGCGCGCCAGCTTCTTGTAGGCGCTGTAGCGGTCGCAGACGATCACCGTGCCGGTCCGCAGTTCCCCGAACAGCCTCTGCGCCGCCTCGGCGCTACGGCTCGGGTCGATGTGGAAGTAGACCGCGTCGTTGCCGACCGAGGTCCACAGCCAGGCGCGCGCCGAACGGCCCTCCGCGCGCAGCGCCTGTACCCGCCACGTGGTCTCGTCGGCGTGGCGCAGCGCGGTTGCGTTCTGCTGCGCGCGGATCGCCTCGGCGAGCGGCTGGAACAGGGGCACGAAGCGCGGCGCGCTGTCGGCCAGCGTGCCGGGCGCGACCGGCAGCCCCTGGTCGCCCAGCCACGCGGCGACCCGCTGCAGCGGACGCAGGCACGCATAGTGCTCGAACAGCAAGCGCGACCACACGCTCGTGCCGTATGGCGTGTTGGGGAACAGCCGCGGCACCGCCGGCGCCGAGACCTCCAACGGCGACGACGCGCAGCCGCACCTGCGCCGCCAGCGCCCGCGCCGGATCACCCGCCGGTGGGCGCGCACCTCGATCTCGAGAAGCGACGACTCGTCGGCGCCGTTCGCTGCGTAGGCCTTCCCGCACGCCGCGCAGACGCGCGCTGCGGCCGCCGGGGCGTGCACCTCCAGGCGCTCCTTGATGCCTGGACGCGGCGTGCGTCCGTGGCCGGGCGCGCCGGACCGCTGGCCTCGACGGCGTCCGCAGCGCGGCGTCTGCTGCTTCTCGCTCCGGCGCCCGTACAGCGTCCCGGACAGCACCGCCGCGGTCGCGCGCAGCTTCGACAGCTCCGCTTCCAGCGTCCCGACCCGGCCCTGCGACGCCTTCGCGGTCCGCCGCAGCCGGGCGTTCTCCTTCGTCAACGCGTTCAGCGCGGCCTTCTGGCACCGCGACCGGCGCAGAGCCTTGCGCAACTCGGCGTGCGCCTGGACCTGCGCCGCTACCACCGTACGCAGCCGGGCGACCTCCCTGCGCAGCGATATCTCCGTACCGCGCGGCTGCGGGTCGACGCCCGCTTCCCCGAGCAGCCGCGTCAGACGTGCCACCTCGGCTTCCAGAAACAGCGCGTTCTTCGCCGTTTCCCCCCCGGCGCGCCGGGGCACTGACGTGCAGGAAACAAGGGCGGCGGCCGCCGCCTGGGCACCTTGAGTTATGTTAAATGGCGTTCTGCCAACCCGTTGAATTAAAAGGAGTTCGGTTTTTGTTCCATGCGAGGGGACGGGCTTGTCCCGTCCCGTCTCGCATTCATCACCATATGCGGCGCGGGCGGGGAGCGGGCGGGGACAAGCCCCGCCCCTACGGCCCCGACGAGCGATCAGGTGTCCGCGGTCAGTACCAGCGTGCCGGTCGTGGACAACGTGCCGCCGGTGCCGTTCACGATGCAGGTGCGTGCGTTCGTCTGCTTGCCCTCGATGCCGTGCACGCCGTCTTCCGCCGTGCCGGAGAGCTGCCGATACGCCTCCACGAGCAGCTGCATCCCGTACATCCCTGAGTGGTTGAACGAGAGGCCGCCGCCGTTGGTGTTGATCGGCAGACGTCCGCCGGGCGCGGCATGTCCGTCCTTCCACAGCGTGTAGCCCTTGCCCCGCGGCGCGAGGCCGAGCATCTCCGCGGTGATCGCGGCGGTGATCGTGAAGGAGTCGTAGATCATCGCCATTTCCATGTCCTGCGGCCCCAGCCCCGCCATCTCGTAGGCGGTGGCGGAGGAGCGCGAGGCGGAAGTGGCGGTGAAGTCCTCCATCTCCAGCATGTTGGCGTGGCCCATGGACTCGCCCGCACCGGCGATCCACACGGGATTGGTACGCAGGCTGCGCGCGATTTCCGGTCGCGCGACGATGACGGCGCCGCCGTGGTCGGTGACGAGGCAGCAATGGAAGAGGGTCAGCGGCCAGGCGATGAGGCGCGCGTCCAGGACATCCTGCACGGTGATCGGTCCGCCGAACGGGTTGGTGTCCTTCGAGTACATGAGCGCCCGCGGGTTGCGCATCGCCCATTGCCGCGTGACGACGGAGATGTGCGCGAAGTCCTCCGGCGTCGTGCCGAAGCGATGCATGTGGCGGACCATCGCGTGGGCGTAGTTCGACGGCGCGCCGAACGTCCCGTAGGGGATGGTCATCTCGGTGCCAGGGTCGATCTCCCCAGCCACCGGCCGCCCCCCGCCGCCGGCGCCGCGGTAGGACCAACCGGCCTGGCCGTGGCTCACCAGGGCGATGTCGATGATCCCCGCATAGATCGCCGCGAGCGCGTGATGCACATGGACCTGGAAGGAGCATCCGCCGACGGTCGTCGTGTCCAGGTAATGCGGATGGATGCCGAGGTGTTCGGCAAGCTGCTGCGACCAGCCGGTCGAGAACACACCGTCGATGTCCGAGATCGGAATGCCGGTCAGGTCGGAGACGTTCTTGATGGCCTCGATGTGATGCTGCAGCGACGTGACCTTGGGTCCGCGCTCTTCCGGGTAGCCAATTTCGTTCGATTCCGCCGCGCCGACGATGGCCGCGGCGTTGTTCAGGTTTGCTGCCATGTCAGGACTCCGCGAGGCGCCAGAAGGGGATGTGGGTATCGTCGTCCGCTTCTTCGAACTCGACCCGTACCCGGGCGCCGATCTCGATGGTCTCCGGATGCTCCGGATCGACCCCGCGCAGTACGGTCATCATGCGGTCGCCCTCGGCGAGATCGATGTACGCGGTGACGTACGGCACCTCTTTCGCCCAGCCGCCGAAGGCGCGGTGCTGCACCGCGTAGGTGTGAATGCGCCCCTCGCCGCTCGCTTCGATCCATTCCAGTTCCATGGAATGGCAGGACGGGCAGATCAGCCGCGGGTACCAGTGCACGCGATTGCAGTTGGTGCAGCGGGGCAGCATGAGCTTGCCCTCTTTCGCGCCGTCCCAGAACGGCTGGGTGTGCTGCCCCTTGGGGGGTATGGGTTTGTCGTAGGCCACGCTTCAAGATCCCGTGCAACGAGCGGAAGCCGCGAAACATACCATGCCCCCGCGTTGCCGTGCGGCAACCGCCGGGTCTGGGGGGGTCTGGGGGTGTGGGTCGCACGCGAGACAGCCTTCGGCCACCACCACCCGGCCGCGCCACGGTTTCGTGCGCCGCCCCCTGGACGCTCTGCAACGAAACTGGTCCTGCCGCCCCGCCCCAAGAGGCCGACGACCGTGCCCGACATTGACATGGGTAGGTCATTGGCCTACAAGGGCCGTGGAGTTCGAGTGGGACGACGCCAAGAGCGATGCCTGTTTCGCGGATCGCGGCTTCGACTCTCGTACGTCGCGCACGCATTCCTCGACGAAGACCGGATCGTCAGCGTGGACCGGCGCTGGGACTACGGCGAGGACCGCTACCGGCTGCTGGGCGCGGTAGAGGGTCGGGTGTTCGTGGTGATCTACACCATGCGGGGCTCGACGATCCACATCATTTCGGCCCGCAAGGCCAACCGCAGGGAGGTTCGCGAGTATGAGCGGAACACGGTTGACGATTGATCCGGACAACCCGCAGGGCCTTTCCCGCGGGCGGGTCGACCACGAGGTGCTGGATGCGACCGGCGAGGAGGACATCGCCCGCCAGGCGCGCGACGACGACGCCGAGGCGATGCGGGACATGGGGCGCTTCGCTCGCTGGGTGCGCCGGCGTCTCGGGCTGACCCAGGTCGAGTTCGCGCGGCGCATCGACGTGCCGCACGAGACCATCCGCAACTGGGAACAGGGCAAGCGGGGGCCGACGGGTGCGGCCCGGGCGTTGCTCAGGATCCTGGACAAGGCGCCCGAGACCGCGCTGCGTGTGCTTGGCTGACGCGGGGGGCGGCGATACGCGCCGCCGTACCCGTTCCCTGGAAAGCCGCGCCGGATGCACAGCGCGCTTCGCTGAACCGAACCGCCACTTTCGCCGGACTGCGCTCCTTCAACGCCAAGGCGCGACCCCTGGCCGAGATTGCCGGGTTTGCAGACCGCGTCGAAGGTGACGAACTGGCCTTCGTGGTCGTACCGTCGCCTGCTTGAGACTTGGTCATCGGCTCCCGACGCGACGGTCCGCACCGATGCACAGACCGTAGTCGAGCGCTTCTCGCCCTGACCCGGCGAGCGGGCCAGAGCGGGAGAAGCTCCGCGGCTGCGCCAATGCAGGCGTCAACCTCCGAGATGGTCCAGCACTGCGTCGTTCCAGGCGTCCGGGACCTCGAAGTACGGCGAGTGGCCGGCGTCGGGGATCTCCACGAGGCGGCTCGTCGGCAGTTCCGCGTCGAGCATGCGCATCATCTCCGGCGGGAAGATCAGGTCGTGGGGCCCGGTGACGATCAGGATCGGCACGGTGGTCTTGCGCGCCGCTTCGAGATCCCAGTCGGCGCGCGCCATCTTCTGGACGAGGTCAGGGGGACGTCGGGGCGGTGCGAGCCGGCTGATTTGCCCGTACTGGAAAGCCCGTACCGGGTCGGCGATGCGGGCCGACCGGCCCTGGGCGTAGCGTTCCTGTATCCGCTCGGGGGTCACTAGCTCGAGCATCGCCTCGGTGGTAAGTCCGCCATAGGTGTTCGCCAGGGTCAGCGAGCGCGTCCGTTCGGGATAGCGCAGGGCGAAGCCGACGACCACCCAGCCGCCCATGGACTGGCCGATGACATGGGCCTTGTCGACGCCGAGATGGTCCAGCAGGCGGCGGAGATCCTCGACGGCCGTGTTCGGATCGCCCGCGAGGCCCACCGTGTCCGTGGACTTGCCCCAGCCACGCTGGTCCCACGTGATGACGCGGTAGTGCTCGGCGAGGACCGGGGTCTGGTGCATCCAGATGGCGTGGCTGCCCCCGGCGCCGTGGCTCAGCACCACGGCGTCGCCGCTGCCGCTGCTCTCGTAGTAGATCTGCTCGCTGCCGAAGACGGCGAAACCCGCGTCGGTCTGAACCTCGGCCGCAGCGCCGACGGTTAGCAGCATCGCCGCGACGATGCCAAGAGCTCTGTTGTGCATCGGATCTCCTCCGCGTAGGTCAGTCGATGATGGCCTGGTACGTTAACGGTTGCATGCTCTCCGGCGTCGCCATGGGCATCGCGTCGGCGTCGGCGAGTACGGGGGGCGTCGCCACCAGAACGGCGCATGCCGTGGCGGCGAGGGGCCGCAGGGGTTTCACAGTGGCGATCACGGTTCCCCCCTGGTGATCGCAGAGTTATTCGTCCGCACGCGCGTCATGCCCCGGGTTCGCCCTCCGGTTCGTGCTGGAACTGGCGATAGATGGCCGCCACGCCGGGTAACGCGGCCGCCACCCAGACCGCGAGACCGGCTGCCACCCAGCCGACCGGCAGGAGCGCGAAGGCCGCCACCCATGCGCCGGCGAAGACAGTCACGCGGCGCTTCATCTTCGGGAAGTGCGCGGACGGTTTGTCGCCGGGACGGGCGAGCGGGAACGCCTTCGGACGCAGGAACCAGCCGTGCGCCAGCAGCATGGTGAGGAAGTAGGGCCAGGACAGGTCGTCGGGCCGGCGGAACTCCGGGGACTCGTCCAGCTCCGCGTCGGGCGTGCCTGCGGGGAGCCGCGACTGGATCTCTGCCCAGACGTATTGCGGCGTGGGCCGCTGGCCGGCGCCGCTCATGTTCTGGCGCACCGGGCGACAGCGCCACCGGTACAGCACGCGGCCCTGCCGAGTGAGTGCGAGCACGCCGGGCTGGAAGTAGCCCTTCGGATGGCTCGCCCAGGGCCGGCTTCCCAGGTGTCCGTAGTCCGCGTTCGCGAAGACGCCCAGAAGACCGCGTTCCTGCAAGGCGTCCCGAATCTCGTGATGGGGGTCACCGACGCAGGGGAAACCGATCTCCCAGGTCTCGCTCGCCTCGATCGCGAGGCTCTGCGGCTCGCTCGTCATGCCGAACATTTCCCCGCCGGCGGCGCGGATCGCATCAAGTACTCCGGAATGCACGTAGCTCCGCAACTCGGAGCGGCATGGGGGTCACCACAGCCCGCGGTAGTACAGGAGCAGGATGAAGTCGTGCTTTTCGAGTTGATCCTCGATCCAGGTCGACCGGACGCCGGGCGGCGGGTCGAGGTGTGCCGGGATGAGGGACGTTTCGGCGTCGGCGGGACCGATCGTGAAGCCCTCGGCCGTGGGCTCGAGGCGGACCTGCTCACGCCGGCAGATCTCGCCTTCGCAAAGGACCAGGCCCAGCTCCATCGGCTGGCCCGCGCCTTGGCCAAGGGCCGTCTCCGGGTCCACGAGCCCGGTCAGTCGGAAGTCGGTGCCGCGTTCCCGATTGATCCACGCGAGCGCCGCGTCCGCGGCCGGCTGCAACGCGACGGGAACTTCCTCAACGACGTTTGCCATGCGGGCCTCCCAAGTGCTTGGAGATTAGTCAGTGATCGCCTGATAGGTCAACGATTGCATCAACTCGCGCACCGGGTACGTACCGTCGGGCAGCAGTTGCGTGTGGACGATGCCCACCAGCTCTTCTTCCCGGTCGACCCAGAAGTGCGTCGAGGCCGCGCCTCCCCAACTGAAGGTTCCGGCGGAGGCGGGCAGTGCGGCCGTCGCCGGATTGGTCACCACCGAGCCGGTGATGCCGAAGCCCACGCCCCGGTGGCGATAGCCGATTCGCGGCTCAGTCGTAAGGCCCGAGGCGGAGAGGAAACCGAAGAGGCTCGTCATGGGATCGTCGGGGAAGTCCGGGGTCAGGTGGTTGGACATCATGAATTCGACGGTCCTGCTGCCGAGGATCCGCGTGTCTTCGTACGAGCCCCCGTTGGCGAGCATCTGGGCGAAGCGAAAATAGTCCGCCGCGGTGCCGGCCAGCCCGGCCCCGCCGAATTCTACGAGGGGCGGCTTGCGGTAGCGACTGGTCCGCGGGCTGTCGATCAACTGCATTCCGCCGCCCTCCTGCGGGGCGTAGTTGGCGGCGAAGCGTTCGAGCTTGGCGTCCGGCACCACGAAGCCGGTGTCCTGCATGCCGAGGGGCTCGAAGATTCGCGTGCGCAGGAAGTCGCCGTAGGACTGCCCGGAGACCACCTCGACGGGCCGCCCGAGGACGTCCATGCCGACGCTGTAGTTCCACTCGGTACCGGGCTGCGCCACCAGCGGCAGTTTCGCGACCGCCCTGGTCCAGTCCTCGAGGCCGGAGATCACGTTCGCCTCCGGGCTCGTTCCCGCGACGACATCCCGACTTCTTCCGGGGCAGCGAGCGGCAGGTCGCCTGTCTCCGCGTTCGCCATCGATGCGGCGACGAGCATCGTCGGCACTGCAAACAAACGATGGATTCCGGTCATCGCACAACCCTCCTTCTGGATCCGTCGCAACGGCTCAGGGGTCTCGAGTCGCTGCGGTGTCGAATGCCCATATCTTGCGAAGTCGACTGACCGCGGCGGCTCAGTCGATGATGGCCTGGTAGGTCAGGAGCTGCATCAACTGGCGAACGGGATAGGTTCCGCTCGGCGTGAGCTGCGTGTGCACGATGCCGACGAGTTCCTCTTCGTGGTCGACCCAGAACCCGGTCGTGGCGGCGCCGCCCCAGCCGTAGGTGCCCACGGAGACCGGGAGGCCGGAGGTCGCGGGATTCGTCACGACCGATCCGGTGATGCCGAATCCGACACCCCACTGCCGAGTTGCGCCGAGCTGGTTGCGCAGGGCGGTCATGGGATCGTCGGGGAACACCGGAGTCAGGTGGTTGGACGTCATGAACTCGACGGTCTTCCTGCCGAGTATGCGCGTGCCCTGGAACTCGCCCTTGTTGGCGAGCATCTGCGCGAACCGGAGGTAGTCCCCCACCGTGCCGACGAGGCCCGCTCCGCCCATCTGCAGTGCCGGAGGCTTGCGGTAGGCGCTGGTCTCGGGGTTGTCCAGCAGCGTCATGCCGCCGCCCTCCGCCGGGCCGTAGTTCGCCGCGAAACGCAGGAGCCTGGAGTCGGGGACGTGGAAGGCCGTGTCCGTCATGCCGAGCGGGTCGAAGAGACGTTCCCGCAGGAAGTCCTCGAAGGACATCCCGGAGACCACCTCGACCAGGCGCCCGAGGACGTCCATGCCGACGCTGTAGTTCCACTCGGTACCCGGCTGAGCCACCAGCGGCATCGTCGCCAGCCTCTCGCTCCACTCCTGCAGGGATGTGGGGGGCGCTACGTCTGCATCACCCCCCTCGATGGGCAGCGGTGTACCGGTCGCGACCACCCCGTTCTCGGTGTACATCTTCCCGACAGCCGTCGGAATGAACCCGTAGGTCAGGCCCGAGGTGTGGGTGGCGAGCTGCTGGATGGTGATGGGCCCGGCCGGCTCGGTGACCATCTCGCCGTCCTGCTCCCCCAGGTAGACGCGCATGTCCGCGAATTCGGGCAGGTATTTCGATACGGGATCGGTCAGCAGGAAGTGCCCTTCCTCGAAGAGGATCATCACGGCGGCGCCGGTGACGGGCTTGCTCTGTGAGTAGAGTCGGAAGATCGTGTCCTCCTCCATCGGCAGGCCTGCTGCGATGTTGCGCAGGCCGTTCGTCTCGAAGTGCACGACCTTGCCGCGACGGGCGACGAGCGTGACCGTGCCCGGAATCTTGCCGGCATCGATCATCCGGCGCATGCCATCGCCGATGCGCTCCAGGCGCTCGCTCGACATGCCGACGGTCTCGGGCGCGGCCATCGGGATGGGGTTCGCGTCGGCCAGGACGGGCGACGTTGCGAGCGTAGCGAGGGCCGCAATGGTTGCGAGAAGGCGTCTCGATCGGTGACGTGTGGACATGGGTTTTCCCCCTGGTGTGCGGTTTCAGGCGAGCCATTCGGCGATCTTCGATCCCACCGTGTAGACCGCGAAGCTGATGTAGGTCGCCGCGCCGATCGTCACCATGACGATGTTGATCGGCCTGGGACGGACAGGCGCCGGCAGGTAGCGCAGGTTCATGTAGAGCACCATCGGGACGTAGGCGGCCATGGAGAAACCGGCGATCGTGGCGCTGATGAAGAAGAAGTCGAGGGCGCTGACGTCGAAGGCGCCGAAGAACCAGGTGGCGATGACGCCGATCGCGGAGAGGCCGAGCGCGAACCCGAGATACAGTTTGTTCGCGGCGAAGCGGTGTGCGAAGGGGAAGTTGGTGTGCAGCAGGTCCACCCAGAGCCGGACGCCGCCGTCGAGGCCGGCCAGGACGCTGCTGAAGAGCGCGGCAATGCCGATGACGAGGAACAGGTGCCGTCCGCCGACCCCCATCGTGCCTTCGAGCACGATCGCGAGGTCCCACACGAGTTGGCTCTCCTGGGGCACGATACCCAGGGGGTGCAGCACCACCAGCGCGCCGAACATGAACAGGAACATCGTGAGCGTGTTGGCGAGCCAGAAATACGCGACGCTGTCCTGCACGACGAAGCGGAACCACGCGCGAAAGCGGGAGACGTTCTCCGCGGTCGCCGGAAACCGGTAGCCGATCTCGCTGTCCCCCCGCTGCGCCTCGCGCAACGGATTCAGGAGCACGGGAATGCGCGCGCCCATGCCGATGCCCTTGTCGCGCAGGTAGTAGGCGTAGTACAGGTTGCCGACGCCGCCCGCACCCGCGAACACGAAGGCGCCGAAGAAGCGGTGGAACGTGAACTCCTCGTCGAGGGTGATCTGACCGAAGTTGACGATACCCTTGAGCATGGTCCACACGTCGGCAAGCGTCCCCACGCTGAATGCGACCACGAGCAGGCCGGCAACGATGAAGAGCACCATGAAGATGATCGACCGTTCGACCGAGGTATAGATGCGTTTCGGCCCGAACACGATCGCGAGCGCCAACGCGAACACCAGGGCCGTCCAGGCCCAGTCGGGTCCCGGCCCGTCGGTGCCGAAGAAGAGGATCTTGATCGAGGTCCCCGTCGCGCGGCCCCACCCCGGCAGGAACGCCCCGACGAAGAGCAGGGTCAGGAAGAGGAACACCCAGAACCGGGACATGCGGGCGAAGCCGGTGAAGGCGCTCTCGCCGGTGGCGACGGCCCAGCGCCCGATCTCGATGTTGATCCAGAGCTGCAGGAATACGCCAAGCGCCGCCGCCCACATCATCTCGGCGCCGAACTTGGCCGTGATCCACGGCCACAGGATGAGTTCGCCGGAGCCGATGGCCATGCCGACCATGACCGCGCCCGGGCCGGTCATCTTCCAGAAGCCGGCTTCCCGTTCCGGCATGTCGGCGGAGCGCAGCGACGGGATGTCGAGCATCTTCATCTGGTTGGGCGGTCCTGGGCACAGGGAGCGACGGTGCAGCCGCGGGCCTAGCATACCGCGACGGCGGAACGTATCTTTCACGGAACGAATCCGCTCGCGGCTGATTCGGCGCGCGTTGTAGGGGCGACCCTTGTGGTCGCCCGTCCCGAACTTGTGGTCGCCCGTCCCGAGATTGTGCAAGCCGCAGGAACGGGACGGGACAAGCCCGCCCCCTCGCATGGAACAAAAACCGAACTCCTTTTAATTCAACGGGTTGGCAGAACGCCATTTAACATAACTCAAGGTGCCCAGGCGGCGGCCGCCGCCCTTGTTTCCTGGCAGAACGCCATTTAACATAACTCAGGTGCCCAGGCGGCGGCCGCCGCCCTTGTTTCCTGCACGTCAGTGCCCCGGCGCGCCGGGGGGGAAACTTTCATGGAACATCACGTAACCCTTTGATTTGTGTGGGGGTGCATTTGAGTGGTTCGGGTCACGCGGCATCTGCGTCGACGAGGGCCAGGTTGTAGCGCTGGGCCTGACGCTGGAGGTGTCTGATCTGGCGGTCGCGGCGCTCGGCCTCGAAGTCGGCGACTTCCCGTGCGACGTACTCCTCGCCGCGCGTGAGCATCGCGTATACCAGCCTGGCGAGCTGGTGGGCGGTCGCCTTGTTGGCGCGCCCGGCGTCGAGCCGCCGCAACCGTGCGCGGTGGCAGGCGCCGATGTAGGTCTTGTTGTGGCGTGCGGTGCTGGCCGCCACGCGTAGTGCCTGACCCGCGCGGTTGACACGCTTTGGCCGCTGCCCCCGAAGCTGTTTGCCGCCGCTGATGCGGGTGCCGGGCGCGAGCGTCAGCCAGGAGCAGAAGTGTGCCGCGCTCGGGAAGCGCGACAGGTCCGGGCCGACCTCCGATGCGATCGTCAGCGCAGTCTCGATGCCGATGGTCGGGATGGCGGTCAGGTCGACCCCGAGCATCGCCCGCAGCGCCAGTTGGCGACGCCGTTCGGGTGCTGTGCGCGCCGGCTGCGCCAGCAGCTCCACCGCCGACTCGTCCACCGTGTCTGCGAGCGTCTCGACCAGGGCGTCGATGCGGGTCTCGGCCCCCTTGATCTGCCGGTTCAGCAGGTCGTAGCACTCCAGCGCCTGCTCCAGGGCGAACAGGTGCTCGTCGCGCCACGTGCCGCGCAGGCTGCGCGCGATGCTCGCCGCGTCCGCCTTGACGCGCGGATCGCGCAACTGCGCCAGCACCGTGCCGTCCCGTTCGCCAGCCACCATCGCGCGCACGATCCGCTGGCCGGTCACGCCCATGATGTCGCTCAGCACATTGTCGAGCTGCACGTTCATCTCCGTCAGCGCTTTCTGCATGTGTTGCACGCAGCGGCTGCGGTCGCGGGTCGCACGCGCCCGCTGGCGTACGTAGGCGCGCAACTCGCAGATACGGTCCGCCGGCCGGAACGCGCCCTTGAGCAGGCCGTAACTCATCAACTGGCGGATCCACTGGCAGTCCAGAACGTCGCTCTTGCGACCGCTGACCTGCTTCGTCGCCCGTGCATCGACCAGATGCACCTCCAGACCCGACCGGTCCAGAACCTCAAACACCGGGATCCAGTACACACCGGTCGACTCCAGTGCGACGAGCTCCACGCCGCAGGACAACAGCCATGCCGCCATCGCCTCCAGATCATCCGTGAAGCTGCCAAACTTCTGCACCGGACGCTCCGTCACCGACGCGTCCACCGCCACGTAGTGCATGGTCTTCCCGACGTCGATCCCCGCGCAGTTCGGGTGCACCACCTGCATCGCCCGCTGACGCCCACGCTTGTCTCCCATCCGCTCGTCTCCCACAATACCCCTTGGTCGCGCCCGGTGAGACCGCGGCAGGAGATTCACTCTTTCATACGAGGTCGCGGCAACGCCGCGCCGTCAGCGTCTCCACGCCGATCACGGTCCGGGCCACGCTACAATTCAGGCTGCTTGAGCACGCCAATGGGGCATCGGCCTCGCACCGGGCGCGACCTTTATAACCGAGCCGTCAGCCAGCGGTCGCGCACCTATCCATGTTCCTTGCGCGACAGCGCGGTGAACCCCACCGTGGACAGCTACAATCGCGGGGCGGGACCGTGCACGAATTCGATACGCCGGACGGGCTCTGGGGCGCGTGCGACGCCAGAAGAAGGGAAAGGCCGTGGAAGAGTTCGACTACATCGTCGTGGGCGCGGGATCCGCCGGGTGCGTGCTGGCGAATCGCCTGAGCGCGGATCCGGACCGTAGCGTGTTGCTGCTCGAAGCCGGCGGGCGCGACTGGAACCCGCTGATCCACGTGCCGGTGGGCTTCTGGAAGATGATCGACCGCCCCAGCGTCAACTGGTGCTTCGACACCGAACCCGAGCCGGGCACCGGCGATCGCCACATCCCCATTCCGCGGGGGAAGGTGCTGGGCGGTTCGAGCTCGATCAACGGGATGCTGTACGTGCGGGGACAGGCGCTCGACTACGACACCTGGGCGCAACTCGGCAATCGCGGATGGTCGTACGAGGAGGTGCTGCCGTTCTTCAGGTGTTCGGAACGTTTCGAGCGTGGCAGCGACGAGTTTCGGGGCGGGAGCGGCGAACTGAACGTGGCCGACATGATCGAGCGGCATCCGCTGCTCGACGCGTTCGTCGAGGCGGGGGCCGAGATGGGCTACGCGAAGAACCCGGACTACAACGGGGCGTCGCAGGAGGGCTTCGGTTACTACCAGGTCACCCAGCAGCGCGGACGGCGCCACAGCACCGCGCGCGCGTTTCTCAATCCGGCGCGGGGGCGCCCCAACCTGACCGTTCGCACGCGGGCGTTGACGCACCGGGTGTTGTGCGAAGGCACTCGGGCCGTGGGCGTGCGTTATGGCGCTGCCAACGGCGCCAACGGCGGCAACGTCGTCGACGTGCGTGCGCGCCGGGAAGTGGTGCTGGCCGCCGGGGCGGTGCAGTCGCCGCAGTTGCTGGAACTGTCGGGCATCGGCCAGCCGGACCGGCTTGGCGAGTGCGACATCCCGGTCGTGCACGAGTTGCCGGGGGTGGGAGAGAACTACCGGGACCACTACGCCAGTAGCGTCATCTGTC
Organism: Candidatus Azotimanducaceae bacterium; assembly: GCA_965248075.1. Classification (GTDB taxonomy): domain Bacteria; phylum Pseudomonadota; class Gammaproteobacteria; order Pseudomonadales; family Azotimanducaceae; genus VXNE01. Next base: position 2,302,185 of record CBDFIL010000003.1, read on the forward strand.
GTGTGCGGGGCAGCCGGACGCTGAACGAGGCAACCCGAGGGGCGCGCTTCGCCCTGGCAGCCTTGCAGTACGGCGCGGCGCGCCGGGGAGCGTTTACCTATACCGCGGGCATCGCGCACGGTTTCGTCCGGACTCGGCCCGAACTAGAAACCCCCGACGTGCAGTTCCACTTCGCGCACGCGAGCTACGCGGGGGGCCGGCGCGGCATGCTCGAAAAGGAGCCGGGGATGACGCTGTCGGTCTGCCAGTTGCGCCCGGAAAGCCGCGGGTCCATTCACGTCAAGAGCGCGGATCCCGCCGCGCCGCCGGCCATTCGTCCGAACTTCCTCAGCGAGCAGGTGGATCGGGACGCGCTCGTGGAGGGTATGAACATCGCGCGCCGCGTGGTCGATGCGCCGGCGCTGGCGCGCTATCGGGACCACGAACTCCATCCGGGAGAAGACGTGCGTACCTACGACGAGATTCTGGATTTCTGCCGACAGTCGGGCGCCACGGTGTATCACCCCGTCGGCACGTGCAAGATGGGCAGCGACGCGGCCGCCGTGGTGGACGACCGGCTGCGTGTGCGTGGCCTGCAGGAGCTGCGGGTCGCGGATGCCTCAATCATGCCGACGCTGGTTTCCGGCAACACCAACGCCGCCGCGATCATGATCGGCGAGAAGGGCGCGGCGATGATTCTGGAGGACCACTGACCGATGAGCGGATCGAAGACAGACTGGGGCCTTGCTCTCGTTGCGTGGACGGCGGGCCTTGTCGCGTTCGCGCTGGTGCTTGAGCACGCCCTCGACATGGCGCCCTGCGCGCTGTGCCTCATGCAGCGGCTGTGGTTCCTGGTCGCGGGCCTGGTGGCGTTGGGGGGGATTACCCACGATCCGCGCCTCGGCATCTATTCCCTGGGGACTCTGCTGGCGGGGCTCGTGGGAGCAGGTTTCTCGGTCCGCCAACTCTGGATCGAGAGCCTGCCGCCCGGCGAAGCGCCGGGATGCGGCGCCGGGATCGACTACCTGATCGAGTCCGGGATGGCGAGCGAGGCGCTCACGGCCATGACCTTCGGGACCGCGGACTGCGCGGCGACGCCGCCGTTTCTGGGGCTCTCGATCGCGCTGTGGGCGCTGCTTGGGTTCGTTGGCGTGGCGGTCGGCGCCGTGATGCAGTGGCGGGCGCCGTAGGGGCGACCCTGGGGCGACCCTTGTGGTCGCCCGGGGATGTACGTGAATTCGAGACGGGACGCCACAAGGGCGTCCCCTACAACGGCGGGCGTGGCTGATCGAGGTACTGTAGGGGCGACCCTTGTGGTCGCCCGGGGATGTACGTGAGTTCGGGACGGGACGCCACAAGGGCGTCCCCTACAACGGCGGGTGCGGTTGGTCGAGGTACTGTAGGGGCGACCCTTGTGGTCGCCCGGGGATCTACGTGAGTTCGACACGGGACGCCACAAGGGCGTCCCCTACGGGTACCCGACTTCTTCCTTCCAGGACGCTACCGCGGCCTTGAGTTCGGGGAAGTACACGTCGAAGTCCTGCATCAACGCGGGCAATGCGTCGCGGACGATGGGGTCGAGTTTCGGGGCGAGGTGTTCGTGCCGCAGGCGTTCGAGTATGTAGCCCATGGCCCGTAGCGCGGTCTCGGGTTCGCGGTAGCGGACGAAGAGGTCGATCTCCCGCATGCGCCGGAAGAAGCGCTCCCCGGGCGGCGGCAGGTGGATCGCATACGCGTCGATGGCGCCGTAGGACGCGGCCGCGAAGGCCGCCAGGTCGCCGTGGCCGTGGTGCTCCCAGCGGGTCGCGAGGCAGTGGTCCGCGAGGATGTCGAGCAGGACCGGCGCGACGCGCCGCAGTTCGGGGTCCAGGCGTCGAACGCTCACGGCGATGCCCGGCAGCCGGTTGCTGACCGCGTCGACACGGCGGTGCAGGCGGATGCCGGCGCGCAACTCTTCCGGCAGCGTTTCCGGAACCGGGCCCTTGACGAAGTCGCCGATGAAGCCTCCGGCCATGAGTCCCGTGTGCGGATGGCCGAGCAGGCAGTGGGCGAGGAAGTTCATCCCCCGCCTGCGGCGGGCGTGGGCGTATCGAGTCGTTGGCCGGCGAGGTAGGCGTCGAACGTTGCGGTGTCCGCCGCCTCCGCCCGCTCCTGGTCCGCGAGGGACCGCCGGGTCAGTTCCTCGAACCAGGCGATCCGTGCGGCCCGCATCGGGTGCTCGTCGAAATATCCCTTGTGCGTCACGGAATGGTTCATGGCGAAGCGGAAGAACGGCGTGCGCTGAACGCGCATGCTCGTGAGCACCCGCGCCGAGGGGGTGTGTTTCGGATCGGCCACCTTGCGCCGTTGCAGGTCCACGGCATACGTCGCCAGGTCATCGCCGTTGACCTCGTCGATGGCGCTCGCCACGGCCGCGCAGTCGTCGAGAATCTCGCGCGCCCACTCGGTTTGGTGGCGCATGCGGCCGTCGGCATCGAGCCGGAGCCCCGGTTGGCGTCCGCGCTCGACGATGAGGCGCTGGTTGTCCTGCATCCGCGCGGATTCCTCGGGGCTGTCGGGCGGACTGTCGGTCAGGAGGCAGTGCAGCAGGAACACGTCCATGAAGCGCACGGCGTGCGCGTCGATGCCCACGGGCAGGAACGGGTTCAGATCCACGCAGCGGACCTCGACGTACTCCACGCCGCGTTCGTACAGCGCCGCGATGGGCCGCTCTCCGGAACGGGTCCGCCGCTTGGGCCGGATCGCGCCGTAGAACTCGTTTTCGATCTGCAGGAGTGCGGTGCCGAGCTGTCGGTACTCGCCGTTGGCGTCCTGCATGCCGATGGCTTCATAAGGCGGGTAGGGATGGGAGAGCGCCTCGTGGATGCTCGCGCCGTACTCGGCGAGGCTGTTGTAGGAGACGTGCAGGGACGCCTGCGCGCTCGACTGGTAGCCGAGGGGCCCCATGCGTAGCGAGGTGGCATGGGGCAGGTAGAGGGAGCCCTCGTCGAAGGACTCGAGTCCGTGCGCGCCGCCCTTGACGAACGACTTGCACACCGCCGGCGAGGCGCCGAACAGGTAGAGCAGGAGCCACGACTGGCGGCGGAAGTTGCGGATGAGGTCGAAGTACGCGTGTGTCGGCGTGTCGTCATCGAGGGTCTCCCCGCGGGCGGCGGCGATGGCGGGCCACAGCGTGTCCGGCACGGAGAAGTTGTAGTGGATGCCGGAGACCGTCTGCATGAGCCGGCCGTAACGATGGCCGAGTCCGATGCGGTACACGGTCTTGGCGCGTCCGACGTTCGACGTGCCGTACCGCCCCACCGGGATGTCCGCCTCCGCGGTCAGGATGCAGGGCATGCTCGCCGCCCACATCAATTCGTCGTCGAGATGCCGGTAGACGAAGCGGTGGATGTCCTCGAGTTCGCCGATGCACGCGTCGGCGCTGTCGTGGACGCCCGTGATGAGTTCGAGCTGCGCCTCGCTGAAGTCGGTCGTGATGTGCGGATGGGTCAGCGCGGAGCCGAGCGCCGCCGGGTGCGGCGTGCTGGCGAGGGCTCCAACCGGCGTGACGCGCAGGCTCTCCTTCTCGATACCACGACGGAGCCGCCCGAGCTCGGGGCGCCCTCGCAAAGCGTTGTTCATGGTCGCGTCGGCCGTCGGATGCCCGGCTTCAGGCGCGCGGTCCCGCGGCGACGATGGCGGGGTCGACGTCGAACCTCTCGAAGTTGGCGACGAACTGGCCGATCAGCTTGCCGGCGGCCGCGTCATAGGCGTCCCCGTCCTCCCAGATGTTGCGCGGATTCAGGACGCTCGCGTCGATCCCGGACACCTGCGTCGGGATGTCGAGGTTCAGATCCTCGAGGTGGGTGGTCGACGCGTCGGCGATGGCGCCCGACTGTATGGCCGCGATGATGGCTCGCGTCGACGGGATGCTGAAGCGCTTGCCGATCCCGTAGCCGCCGCCCGTCCAGCCCGTGTTCACGAGGTAGACGTTGGAGCCGAACTCCTCGATGCGCTTGATGAGGAGGTCCGCGTAGACGCCGGCGGGTCGGGGGAAGAACGCGGCTCCGAAACAGGTGGAGAAGGTCGCGGAATATGCCTCCGTCGAGCCCACCACCGTCGAGCCGACCTGGGCGGTGTATCCGGACAGGAAGTGGTACGCCGCCGCTTCCTTGGACAGCACGGACACGGGCGGCAGCACGCCGCTGACGTCGCAGGTCAGGAAGACGATGTGCCGGGGTTCCCCGCCGCTGTTCTCGGGCACCTTGGCGGCGATGTTATCGCGCGGATAGCAGGCGCGGGTGTTCTCGGTGAGCGAGGAGTCCGCGTAGTCCGGTACGCGGGTGTCGGGGTCCATGACGACGTTCTCGACGATGGCGCCGAAGGAAATGGCATCGAAGATGACCGGCTCGTTCTCGCGCGTGAGATCGATGCACTTGGCGTAGCAGCCGCCTTCGAGGTTGAACACCGTGCCCTCGCCCCAGCCGTGCTCGTCGTCGCCGATCAGCATTCGGTCCGGGTCCGCGGAGAGCGTTGTCTTGCCGGTACCCGAGAGGCCGAAGAAGAGCGTGACCGAGTCGTCGGGCCCGGCGTTCGCGGAGCAGTGCATCGGCAGCACCCCCTTCGCCGGCAGCAGGAAGTTCTGCACGCCGAACAGGGCCTTCTTCATCTCTCCCGCGTAGCGCATGCCGGCGAGGAGCACGCGGCGTCTCGCGAAGCTGATCATGACGGTGCCGTCGCTCGCGGTGCCGTCGCGTTGTGGATCGCAGACGAAGTCGGGCGCGTTGACGACCTCCCAGACTTCCTTGCCGTTGGGGTTGAAGGTCTCGGGAAGGATGAAGAGGGAACGTCCGAAGAGGGCGTGCCAGGCGTACTCCGTGGTCACCTGGATCGGCAGGTAGTGCTCCGCGTCCGCGCCGACGTGGAGGTGCGAGACGAAGGTGTCCGTATCCGCCAGGTGCACCTGTACCCGATCCCACAACGTGTCGAACACGGAGGGCTCGATCGGCTGGTTCACCGAGCCCCAGTCGATGTGCCCGGACGTGCCAGGCTCCTCCACCAGAAAACGGTCTCTCGGCGAGCGCCCGGTGCGCCCGCCGGTCTCGACGACGACGGCGCCGCTGGACGAAAACCGGCCCTCGCCGCGAAGCACTGCGATCTCGGCCAGTGCTGCCGGACTGAGATCGAAGTGCCTGTTTCTGTCGAGCGTGGCTTTCGGGTCCGCTGCCATCGGGATCCTGCGGTTGGGAGGCTCGGAGAAATGATACCGCCGCTTGGGTCGCGCCGCGAACGGGCGTGCATGGTGGGCGCGGCGCCGACGGGCGCCTCCGGTCAGTCCTCGGACACGTCTTTCAACTCCTGCAGTCGCCGTCGGTCCCGCTTCGTCGGACGCGCCACCGGAGCGGCGCGTCCGAGTTGCTCGTCGCGCCGCCGCGCGGCTTCCGCTTCGCGTCGTGTTATCGAGTCGGCCGTCTCCGCATAGAGTTCGGCGGCGGCGTGCGCGTTGCCGCGTCGCTCCGCCAGGGCAGTCACCTCGACGGTCCACTCCGTGAACCCGCGCCGCACCGTGAGGGTGTCGCCGGCCTTCAGGTCCTTGGCGGGCTTGGTGCGGGCGCCGTGCAACCGTACGTGCCCGCCCTCGACGGCGGTCTTCGCCTGCGAGCGCGTGCGGAAGAAGCGCGCGGCCCACAGCCACTTGTCGAGTCGTACCGCGTCCATTTAGTGTCGTGTCACGCCAGTTCTGGCCCTTCAGAGTTTGCCATGCGCGTCAATGCAAGGCGTGGTCCGCAGGGAATATCGGGCATATTGGCAAGGATCACAACGCGGTCTGCTTGCGAGGGGCTCGCCCCTCGCATGAGGATGACGCCCTGTGGCCATGTTGCGCCCCTTGGCAATGGGCACCACCATTCCCTGCGGGGACGCGCCTTGCCACAGACCCCGTGGGACGCGCTGAAGCGCCAGAACTCGCGTGACACGACACTAGGGCGGGGCGATCTCGTCGAAATCGTCGAACGCGGGAAAGCCCAGGTTCGAGCGCAGGGGTCGCCTGGAGTCGGGGCGCAGGACGCAGAGGAGGTGTCGGATGCCGCTGCCGCGTGCGGCCTCGAGCACGGCCGGGTTGTCGTCGATCAGCAGCGTGCGCTCCGGGTCGTAGACCTCCTGTGCGGCGAACGCCGGCCAGAAGTCGGGGTGTTCCTTCGGCACGCCGAAGTCGTGGGACGAGAAGTCTGCGTCGAGTTGGCCCCGCAACCCGATCTTGCCGTCCTTGATGGCGAGGCTCTTCGGGTGGGCGTTGGTGACCAGCACTGCACGGCGTCCGCTCGCGCGCACGGCGGCCATGAAGCGGGCGGCTCCGGGTCGATAGACGATGAGATCGTCGAGCTCGGCGTGCAGTCCGTCGATGTCCATGCCGGTGTACTCGGCCCAGTAGTCGAGCGAGTAGAAGTCGAGCGACGGCGCCGCGCCGCGCATGTGCCCGTAGAGGTGCTCGCGCGCGTCTTCGATGTCGATCGCGTGCACCTCGGCGAACAGCGTCGGCAGGTGCAGGTTCCACAGGGTGTTGTCGAAGTGCAGGTCGATCAGCGTCCCGTCCATGTCGAGCAGAACGGTGTCGATTGCCGACCAGGCGAGCATGCGCCCATTGTCCCGATATTGCGGACGGTGGCAAACGGAAGCTGTAGCCCGGAGATCCTTGTTGACGGGAGGCCTTCTACGTGGCAAAGCCATCGGTGTCACCGCCAAACAGCAGGAGGGCCCCGCATGGCGCCCCAAACCGAAGATCCCGATGTCGTTCTGCGAGCCGATAGCCGACGCAATGTGCTGAAGGGCGCCGTCGCCGGTCTTGCCGCCGGACTGTTCGCCGCCTCGCGGCCCGCCCACGGCCAGGACCCCGTCACCGAGGGTGCGCCGGACATTGCCGTCCCCGCGTTCGCCAGCACGCACGAACTCAAGCCGCTGTCCTTCGAGTCATCGAGCCTGAAGGGGCTGTCGACCCGATTGATCGAGTCGCACTGGTCGAACAACTACGGCGGCTCGGTCAGGGCGCTCAACGAGACGAATCGCCGGCTCGCGGCGGCGCTGGCCGACCCGGACCTGCCGGCGTTCACCTACAACGATCTGAAGCGCGAACACCTGATGCGTTCGGGGTCCGTGGTACTGCACGAGCTCTACTTCGACAACCTGGGCGGTGACGGGAACCCGTCCGCCGATTTGCGGGGCTTGATCGGACGGGCCTTCGGCAGCTACGACCGGTGGGAAACGGAGTATCGACGCATCGCCGCCGGGCTGGGAGGTGGCTCGGGGTGGGTCGTGCTGGGGTACAACCGGCAGTTCAACGCCCTCGAGAACTACTGGATGGCGGATCACATGCACTTCCCGGCAGCCACGGCGCCGCTGCTCGTGATCGACATGTACGAGCACTCGTATCACATGGACTACGGCGCGGCGACGGCGCGTTACATCGACGCGTTCTTCGCGAACATCCAGTGGGACGCCGTATCAGCCAGAGTAGAAGCGTTGTAGGGAACGGGCTGGTCCCGTCCCGTCTCGAATTCACCTAGGTCCCCGGGCGACCACAAGGGTCGGGGACGGGCGACCACATATATGGTCCGCCCCGCGTTTGCAACGGTGTGAGGCTGTGTGATGGGGAGGTGTCGGTTGCACACATATATCCGGCCTTTGGTTGGGAGCGCTGCTCCCTGGCCCTGATGGATTCCGCACGCGCCCACCTGAACAAGGGTACGGCCTCGAAGGCCTATGTGGTTCGTCAGGGTCCTGGCGCGTCGGTCCAACCTGTTCTCCATCATGCTCAACATCACATCGCGCAACCGGGGGCAGCCGTTGCCGCCTGCCCGCGATCAGTGCTCCTGGTGCGCCGGGCCAGTGATGGCCGGAAGCTTGCTTACGGCCATCACCAACCGCTGCGCCATGGCTGCTGTCGGGTCACCCGCAGGGCCGTAGCGCAGCGGAGGAGCCGCACCGCGGCTTGACGCGACAGCAGCCATGGCGTTCCCGGCACCGTGTCCCGTGGTCTGGTTCATGCCGCCTTGCCGGTGTCCGCGTCGGGCGCCAGCAGGTGTTCGGCATCGTAGTCCTGCGCGCTGCGCAGCACCGCCCATGCCGTGCGCGCGTTCTTGTTCGCCAACGCCACCGCCGCCACGTTGCGACCGCGGCGTTGCCCCACACCAACCGCCCACCGACTGCGACGGTCCTCGTACCGCCCCGCCCGCTGCAGCGCCGACCGCGCGCCGTGGATCAGCAGCGTGCGCAGATAGCGGTCGCCGCGCTTGCTGATGCCGAGCAGCTTCGGTCGACCTCCCGTCGTGTGCTGCCGCGGCACCAGACCGAGCCAGGCGGCCATCTCGCGACCGTTGCGGAACTGCGTCGCGTCGCCGACCGCCGCCACCAGCGCTGTCGCCGTCTTCTCTCCCACCCCCGGGATCGTCATCAGGCGTTGGCACGCCTTCAGCCGTCGCGCCGTCGCCGCCAGCTGCGCGTCGAACATCTGCACCCGCGCGTGCAGGTGCCGCAGCTCGTCGCCCAGCTCGCGCAGTAGCGTGCGACCCTCGACCGACAACTCGTTGTCCCCGTCCTCCAGTACCTCCGGCAAGAGCCGCAGCAGCGCGCCAGTCCCCTTCGACGACGCAATGCCGTACTCCAGCAGAAAGCCATGCAACTGGTTGCGCTGCGCGGTGAGATGCTTCAGCGCCATCTGCCGCGCCCGGTGCACCTGCTGGATGCACTCCTGTTCCACCGACTTCACCCCCACGAAGCGCATCGACGGCCGCGTCGACGCCTCCGCGATCGCGTCCGCATCCGCCACGTCGTTCTTGTTCGACTTCACGTACGGCTTGACGAACTGCGGGCTCATCAGCAGCGCCTCATGCCCGTGCCACAGCGCCTGCCGCGCCCAGTGGTGCGCGCCGCCGCAACTCTCCATCGCCACCACGCAGCCGCGCGGTAGCCGCCTCAGATACGACTGCAGCCCAGCACGCCGCAGCCGCTTGCGTTCCACCACCGCCCCGGCAGCATCCACCGCCGTCACGTGAAACACCTGCTTCCCCAAATCGATCCCGACTCGTGTTACGTTTTCCATTGGTCCGCTCCGTTGTCAGTTGAAGACCCCGTCATTCTGGCCTTCGAGGCCTGCCGAATGAAGCGGGGCGGACCATTCCATTAAGGGTCGCCCCTACAGGACCGAGCGCGGGAGCTGATGAGCGCCCGTGACGGGGAGGGGCTGCCTGGTGCGTCGGGGCCTGGGTCAGATGGCCGCGTTGACCCTGGGCATGACCTCCTCGGCCAGCAGCGACATGGAGCGCTGCATCCGCTCCTTGTCGGTCCAGTCCTGCGCCGTGAGCATCAGCGTGCCGAAGTGGCCGATCTCGTCGCGCAGCGCCAGGATCTTCTCGGTGACCGTTTCCGGGCTGCCGTAGATCGTGTAGTTGTCGCGCAGCGCTTCGTGCCTGAGGTCCGCCGGGTCGTCGCCCTGGTTGACCACGAAGGGGCCCTTCATGTCGCCGCGCTCGAATATCCGGAACAGGTAGCTGAAATACCAATCCGTGCTGGCTTCGGCCGTCTTGACGAATGCCTCGGCGGCCGCGTCGGTCTCGTCCACATGGATGTTACGCGCGACACGCCAGATCTCGGGGTCGGTCGGGTGACCGGCCTTGGCCGCCGCCTCGGCATAGACCTGCCAGTGCGACTTGACCGACCAGGTGCCGATGAAGTTCGCCGAGATCGGGATGTAGCCGCGCGAACCGGCGAACTTGATCGAGCCGGAGAAGGGACTCATCGCCGAGACGGCCAGCGGTGGATAGGGTTTCTGATAGGGCCTGGCCGTGTAGCCGAGTCCGATATCGTCGTAGATCCAGTCCTTGAGGGAGATCTGCCAATACTCGCCGTCGAACTCGTAGGGCGGGTCCGAGGTCCAGAGGTCGATCATGATGTCGATCGCCTCGACCATCATCGCGTTACGGTCCGCCTCCATCACGCCGAAGAGCTCGAAGTCGGGCGCCAGCCCGCCGGGGCCCACGCCGGCGATGTAGCGCCCCTTCGCCAGGTGATCGAACAGGGCGATCTGCCCCGCCGCCACCGCCGGGTGGTGCTGCGGCAGGCAGATGACGCCGGTGCCGCAGACGATCTGCTCGGTCCGCGGCAGCAGGTGCGCGAGGAAGAGCAGCGGCGACGTGATCTGTTCCGACTTCGAGCTGTAGTGCTCGCCCACCCAGGCTTCGGAGTAGCCGAGGCGGTCGGCGAGGACGATCGCGTCAATGTCCTCCATGAGGGTCTGGTGGTAGTCCCTCGTGTGATTGTGGATCGGCATCATGAACAGGCCCAGCTTCATCTCTTTCCTCTGCCCCGCAGCGGCGCGCACGGGAGTCGACATGGTATACGTGACGATACACCAGTCAGCGGCCTCGCGACGGGCGCAGCCGGCGCGCCGAGCCCATATAATCCGGCCCATGCCCCTGCCCGAAATACTGAAGGCGACGCGCATCGCCGAGAGCCGCTTCTTCCATGTCGAGGCCCTGGACCTGCGCTTCTCGAACGGGGTGGAGCGTCGCTACGAGCGTCTCCCGCCCCGGGGTCGCCAGGCGGTCATCGTCGTCGCGATCACCGAAGACGAAGAGGTCGTGCTGGTCCGCGAGTACCTGGCTGGGCTGCACAAGTACGAACTGGGCTTGCCCAAAGGCACCGTGAGCGGTCCGGACGAGACCTTCGAGGAAGCGGCCGACCGGGAACTCAAGGAGGAGGCCGGTTTCGGGGCTCGCCGTATCGAATACCTGCGGGAGTTGAGCGTTGCCCCCTCCCACATGGGCTTCACGGTCCACGCGATGCTGGCCCGGGACCTGTACCCGGAGAGCCTGCCCGGCGATGAGCCCGAGCCGCCGGAGGTGCAGACCTGGCCGCTCGCGTCGATCGACGACCTGTTCCTGTCGAGCGAGTTGAGCGAGGCGCGCTCGATGGCGGCCATCCGCATCGCACAGATTCACATCGAACGCGGAGACTGACCGTGCGCGAGGACGACACGGCGGCGCTCCACGAGGAACTGATCGAGATCGTGCGCCGTGCCGGCGCCGAGATCATGGATGTGTACGCGACGGACTTCGATGTCGATACGAAGTCGGACAGTTCGCCGGTTACGGCGGCCGATCTGCGAGCGCATGCGGTGATCGTCGCCGGGCTGCGGGGGCTGGCGCCGGAGTATCCGATCCTGTCCGAAGAGTCCGAGCCGCCGGAGTTCGAGATCCGCAGGACGTGGTCGCGGTACTGGCTGGTGGATCCCCTCGACGGCACCAGGGAGTTCGTCGGCAGGAACGGCGAATTCACGGTGAACATAGCGTTGATCGACGGGCATCGGCCGGTGCTCGGCGTGGTCGGCGTGCCGGTAAAGGACGAGGTGTTCCTCGGCGACGTGACCCTGGGGCAGGCGTACAAGGACACAGCTGCCGGGCGTCAGCCGCTGGCAGCGCGGGCCTTCCCGAAGGCCGGCGGCCTCACGGTCATGACGAGCCGCAGTCACGGCAGTACACGTCTTGAGAGCTATCTCGACGGGATCGCAGCAGCGCTCGGGCCGGTGACGCGCAGGTCCATCGGCAGCTCGCTCAAGCTGTGCCTCCTGGCCGAGGGCGAAGCGGACTTCTACCTGCGCCTCGGTCCGACGTCGGAGTGGGATATCGGCGCGGCCCAGGCCGTGCTGACGGCGGCCGGCGGCGCCGTGCGGCGTTTCGATGGGCGGCCCCTCGACTACAACGCCAAGGCGTCCTTCCTGAACCCCGAGTTCATGGCGGTAGGCGATCCGACGTTCCCCTGGGGCGAGCGCTTGCCGCCGGTACCGAGCGCATAAGATACTGCGCGCGCGTTGGAAGTTGCTGCGCAGCTTCACGCCCTCTTTCTTGCTGGAGATGAGCCTTGGCGGAACTGAAACCGCGCTCGCTCCCCGTGCCCACGCCCGAGACGCAACACTTCTGGGACGGTACGCGGGCAGGCGAGCTGAGACTGCAACGCTGCCGCGACTGCGGCGACACGTACTTCCCGCCACGACCGTTCTGTCCCGGCTGCGGGAGCAAGGACGTGGAGGTGTATGCCGCGACCGGACGCGGGACGCTGCTGAGCTATGTCATCAACCACCGCCGGCATCCGTCCTTCGACGGGCACTACGCGATCGCGCTCGTGAAGCTGACGGAAGGGCCCACGCTGATGTCGAACATCGTCGACTGTCCACAGACCCCGGAGGCCCTCGTGCTCGACATGCCGCTCGAGGTCGTCTTCGAGGAACAGGACGATGCCATCACGCTGCCGCTCTTCCGGCCGGCGGCGCAGTCGACGGGAGGTGAAGCATGACGGGCGTCGCGATCGTCGGGGCCGCGGAGACCACCGACCTCGGCCGCATCCCGGACATGAGCCAGTTGCAGTTGCATGCCGATGGCGCGCTCAACGCGCTGGCGGATGCCGGCCTCACGGCGTCGGACATCGATGGCGTCGCGACCGCGGGGGCCGCTCCGACGGAGATCGTGCACTACCTCGGCATCACGCCGCGCTGGGTGGACGGCACGAGCGTCGGCGGGTGCTCCTTCATGCTCCATGTGCGCCACGCCGTGGCTGCGATCGAGGCGGGGCACGCCGAAACGGTGCTCATCACCCACGGCGAAAGCGGCCGCTCGGGGGTCGGGCGCGGCGGCCGCCCCGGTGGCGGCGGTGCAAGCCTGGCGGGACAGTTCGAGGGGCCCTACGGGGGCATGGGGCCGACGACGATATTCACCATCGGCGTGCTGAGGTACATGCAGGACTACGGCATGACGCACGAGCAACTGGCCATGGTCGCCGTGGTCCAGCGCGAGTGGGCCGGCCGGAACCCGCGCGCGTCCCACCGGGATCCGATCACGGTCGATGACGTGCTCGCGTCGCGCATGATTGCCTACCCGTTCCACAAGCTCGAGTGCTGCCTGGTCACGGACGGCGGCGGAGCGCTGATCCTGACGAAGGCGGAGCGGGCCCGGGACTTCCCACAGCGCCCGGTGCACATCCTCGGCACCGGCGAGAGCGTGGAGACGCCCATGGTCAGCCAGATGGAGGACCTCTGTTCCTCGCGCGCCTTCCGTGTGGCCGGCGCCGATGCCATGCGCACCGCCGGCATCGGCCATCGCGACGTCGACCACATGATGGTGTACGACGCATTCGCCCACCTGCCGATCTACGGCCTCGAGGATCTCGGCTTCTGTGCGAAGGGCGAGGCGGCTGCGTTCATCGCCGACGGCAACACGCGGCCCGGCGGGGCGCTGCCGCTCAACACGAACGGCGGCGGACTGTCCTTCATGCACTCGGGCATGTACGGGATGTATGCGTTGCAGGAGAGCGTGCGGCAGATGCGCGGCACGGCCGCCGCACAGGTCGAGGGCGCCGAGGTCTCGCTGTGCCTGGGCGTCGGCGGAATGTTCGCGGCGTCGGGCTGCATCGTCATGGGGACGGAGGCGACGTTGGGCGCGTAGCGCGAACTTCGTTCGCGTTGGAGTTTCGCCAACGCGAAACGCCCGTGGAGCCAAACGCTGACGCGCGGGTCGGGGTCGGGGCGGATCCAGGAAGAGGCGGGAGGCTTGGCCTCACCGGCCGGCTGCTACAAGTGTTTTCGCCCTGCCGAGGAGAATGACACTGTATGAATGTACAGACCGGCCAGTGAGGAGTGCCAATATACACACCTCCATTTCCGAAAAGAAGGACGTTTGAGGGTACTGGGCTACACGTAGCTAAAATGTCCATGAACATCAGTTCCTTAAGGTGAAAGGTTCCATACTATCTTCAGTATTTGAGAGGTCTGTAGCCCGGCTTTCCGGTAGCGGGTCGAACGGGCCCGCCGATCGCTGCCGGGACGGCCTTGCCGGCGCCCCCGGGTATCGGGCCGAGTCCCTGTGACGGAGGCTGACGGGCCGGAGGCAGCCGGGCCGGAGGCGGCCGGGCTGCTCGGCCTGCACGCCGGCGCGCTACGCATGGCTCGTCTCGCTGGCGCATTTCTCTTTCCGATGGCGATGGTCGCGGGGACCGTCGGGGCCGGTCTGGGCGTCGCTCGCGCCGGCATCGGCTCGCCGTCCGGCGTCTTGATCGCCCTCCTCTGGCTGCTGTTCGTCGGTGTTCTCGGCTTCTTCTGCTTCGCCTGGCCAGGGCTCCGCCATCGGCGCATCGCCTATCGTCTGGACCAGTCCGGTTTGCAGATCCTGCGCGGGGTGCTGTGGCGCTCCCACGTCTTCGTCACGCGCTCGCGCGTGCAGCATACGGACGTCGTCGAGGGGCCGCTGCAACGCCGTTTCGGCGTCGCGACGCTCGTCGTCCACACTGCCGGGACCCGGCACTCCGCGACCCGGCTCGGGGGAGTGGGTCGCGAGGAGGCGTTCCGTCTGCGGGACCTGCTGACCGACGGGTCTGCCGATACCCCAGCGCCGCCATGAGTGCGGAGGTGCACGGCGCCGTCCCGGATGTCGAGGGGCCATGGCTCCGGCTGCACCCGAGTTCCTGGCTGTTTCGCTCCCTGTCCCTGTCCGGCTACGCGCTGACGATCCCGCTCCTGTTCCTGCTGCGCGATGTGGACGAGCGCTGGCTTTTGGCGTTGGGCATCGCAGGTGCTCTCTCGTTGTTGGTGGTGGGATATGCAGTACTGGCGCACCTGCGTTATCGCTATCGACTGGGACGGGAGGAGATGGTCGTACGCGAGGGCGTGCTCGTGCGCAACGAACGTCGCATCCCGTATAGCCGTGTGCAGAACGTGGACTTCGCACGCAACCCCTTGCACCGGCTATTCGGCGTGACGGCGCTGCGGCTGGAGACGGCCAGTGGCGGTTCGCCGGAGGCCGTGATGCGCGTGCTCTCGCTCGAATCGGCGGAGCAGGTTCGCGAGGCCGTGGAGGATGCGCGCGTGGGGCGGACCGAGCGGTCGGCCACTCCGGTGCACGCGGTCGACGGGGACGAGGAGACGCTGCTGGAACTGCCTCCGGCCGAGCTGGTCCGCTTCGGCCTGGTCAGCAACCAGGGACTGGTACTGGTGGGTGTCCTCCTGGCACTGGTCAACCGGTTCGTCGGCGTCGACTGGGAAGAGGTGGACTGGACGGGATTCGTCTGGAGCTCGCTTGGCCTGGAAGCGCAGGCGGCGGCCAGCGTCTGGTGGCCAGGTGCGCTGGCTGCCGTGGCGGTATTGGTGCTGATCCTCGGGGCGCTCTACGGGCTGTCGATCGCCCTCGCGTTCCTGCTCTTCCACGGCTTCCGGCTGAGTGCGGTGGACGATCGGCTGCGATCGGAGTTCGGTTCGCTCACCAGGATCGTGCAGATCACGCCGACGCGCCGTATCCAGCGCCTGCGCGTGCGGGATGGCGTGCTGCACCGGTGGCTGGGCCGCCAGGCCATCCGCATGGACATCGCAGGGGGTCTGCCGGAGCCGGGCAACATGCTGTCCGGATTGACGGTCGGGCTGCGGCAGTGGCTGGCGCCGCTCATCCCGGTGGATCGCGTGCCCAGGGTCCTCGCCCGGGCACTCCCCGATGTGGCCATCGCGGGCCGGGAGTGGCAACCCATCGACCGCCGGGCCGTGCGGCGCCGCCTTCGGCTGCAGGCAACACTGGTGGTCGTGGCGGCGGTCGTCGGTGTCCTTGCGACTCCGTGGGCGCTCCTGTCCCTGGCGGGTCTGCCCCTGCTCGCCTGGCTTGCGCGGCGTTACGTGGCGTGTCGTTTCTACGCTGCCGGGGACGCGGCGCTGTTCTGGCGCCGCGGCTGGTGGAGGCGCGAACTGACCATCGTGCCGTACAGCAGGATGCAGGCGATCAAGGTTACCCAGTCGCCCTTCGACCGCCGCTACGGCATGGCCTGCCTGCGCGTCGATGCGGTTCTGGTCGTCGGCCGGCAGTACGCGATGCGCATACCGTATCTCCCGGTCAATACGGCCCAGGCGCTCGCCGCACGGCTCAACGGGGAAATGGCCGGGCGGTCCTTCGACTGGACGTAGCCCGGCTGGTCCGGGACAGCACCTTGGCGTGCGTCTGCAACGCAAACCTTGACATCCCTCCCTGAGCAGGCCGAAATTGACTGCTCCACCCGAGTGCCAGGCGTTCTCGCCGAAGGTCCGGACCGAACGTCCGTAGAAAGGTGGCCGACTGCCGCGCGGGGAGCCCTGATGACCGACAACGACCGAGCCATGCGAGATCACGTGGCCACTCTGCCCGTCCCGGAGTTCGCCGAGGCTGCCTTCACCACACCCCCGCCTCTGCAGAACGCGCGCGTGGCCATCGTCACCAGTGCCGGCCTGTACCGCGAGGGAGCCGATCCGTTCGGGTTCAGCGATGTCCACTTCGAGACCATCCCCGCGACCGCCCGCGACCTGAAGCTTGGCCACGTGAGCCCGAACTTCGACCGCGCCGGATTCGCCGCGGACCTGAACGTCGTCTTTCCCGTCGAACGTCTCTCTGAACTCGCCGAGCGCGGCGCCATCGGGAGCGTTGCGGACTTCCACTATGCGTTCGCCGGCAATCAGCCGGACACGGTGTCCGAGGTGCGCCTGGACACCGGTCCCGCCTGTGCCCGGAAGCTGCTCGAAGACGGGGTGGACGTCGTCCTGCTGACACCTGTCTGACCCCTGTGTCCGCGTACGGTCTGTACGCTCGCCCATGTGTTCGAGGCTGCCGGGCTCTCCACCGTCGTGATCGTGCCCATCCGCGACATCGCGGAACGCATGCGCCCGCCACGGGCGCTGTGTGTCGAGTTTCCGCTCGGTCTGCCGCTCGGCAAGCCGCGCGACGCAGCCTTTCAGCACCGCGTGCTCGACGCGGCCTTCGGGCTCCTTGGGAAGCCGGCGGGGCCCTTACTCGAGGACTTTCCCGAAGCCATCAAGCCGGAGGATGCCGAACCACTGGTCTGCTCGCTGCCCCCTCGCTACGACCCGGATCTCCATCCCGCCGTCGACGAGGCCGAGGCATTGCGCCACGCGTACGACCGAGCGGTGGCCAGGAACGGGCGCACCACGGTGGGCTCGCACGCAACCGCGAACGAGATCCCCGCCGCGGTCGAGAAGTTCGCCCGGGTCGCCCAGGGAGAACCGTGGGACGAGGTGGGCCTCGATGCCGCGGCGGGCAGGGTCGCACAGGACATCAGGACCTACTACGAGGAACTCGCCGGCGAGCTCGCGGACGGCCCCGTGGGACCCTGGGCGGTGGAGCGGTGGTTCTACGAGCGGACCGAGACGGGCAAGGTACTGTTGACGGCGCGCCGCAACATGCGCGAGGCGGGTGCCCCGCAGCTGGCGTGGTTCCTGCTGTCGCCGGCGTCGCGGTAGTAGGGCGCTGCGGACTGGCTCGGGTACGGTTCGTCCGCTCCGGCCTAGTTCCTATGTCTGCGTGCCGCGGCGCGGCGCACGCGTTGTCCTCACCCGCGGATTCCGCTTCTGACCTGAACGGCGGCCAGGCGACCCTCGAAGTAGCGTCGGAACACCGCGTTCTCCGGCCAGGCGTCCGGTTCCTTCCAGAGCGCGCCCAGGCGCCCCACCAGAGCGGCGATCCAGTCGGCGGCCTGCACCGTCTGATAGCGGTGACTCTCCAGATGGAACGGCGGCTCGATCAGCTGGCGCTGGGGCTCGTCCGGGCCGTACATGTCGCGCCCGACGGCCGTCAGGAGTTCCGCGCGGCGCGAGTGCTCGTCGAGCGCCAGCAGGAAGCGCGCGGGCGGCTCGCAGTCCTCGAGGCAGAACGCGTCGATCCGCCCGATCGCCTCGCGCAGCATCGCGGAGTACAGCGCGTTCGCATCGTGCCGCGCGGGATCCGCTGTCTTTCTGATCCCGGCGTAGAAGACACGGCCACCGGCTCGCCCGATCCTGTTGAACAGCCGGTTGGTCACCGTGCGCAAGGCCGGATACCTTGTCAGGCTGGCGGCCCTGTAGAGGCTCGACCCTTTCTTCTCCCAGACCGCGGGATGTTTCCCCGAACGCCGGATCTCGAAGTCCAGCAGATCGCACTTGCGCTGAAAGAACCAGGTGCCGAAGCCACGCACTTCGCTTGCAGGCATGATGAAACCCGCAAAGCCGAACACGGGGCTGTCGTTGTGCCGCGGATCACTGCGGGCAACATGGGGACCGACGTGCCCGAACTCGTCGAGATAGGCGATGTAGATCAATTCACGCTCCCCAGAAACGCGAAAGCCCGCACCTCGGTGCGGGCCTCGGAATGAGGGCAGGACTCGCGTCGTGCGTCTCGATGGCAAATATGAACGGATCGGGCGCCCGAGTCAACGTCTTCGCGACAGGTCGTCCGCTCGGGTAGCGGCTCGTCACGTGCCGTCCGTCCCGATCCCGTAGCGGGCATTGTCCTTGCGCACGATCCTCGGCTTGCCGATCTTCTTCGCCAACCACCGCAGGTACGCCATCCGGTTGCGCATCGTGTCGTCCGACAGCCCCTGCCGTTGCCACTCGGCCACCAGCGCTTCGTTGTGCCTGCCCTTGAGCCCGAAGACCGCGGAGTCCGAGACGGTGGAGCGTCTCGGCGGCCTGTTCCAGGGCGTAGCGCCGGCCGCGTCGCCTACCGTGCGATCCCTGCCGGTCTTCTTCCAGCAGGCGTATCAGGTCCGAGGCTGTTAGCCGGCCTCCGTCAGCAACGCCTCGAGCCTGGGCATCGCCTGCAGGAACGGCGTCGGATCGATTTCCGGCAGATCCTCCTCCCCCGGCGCCGGGGTGAAGCCGTCGAGCCGTGAGTTGCGCAGCCATGCCGCGAGGTCCTCGTTCATCATCCACTGCACCAGGTTCGTCGTGTTGGCGAGCGTGGTACGCAGGAAGTCGAGGTGGGTGTCGGGATGCGGCACGGGCGTGCAGATTGCGTTCTTCTCCGCTTCGTCCGCAACCGTCGCTTCGACGTGCGCGGTGAACGCCGCACTGAAGACCTGCTGGCAGGCCCTGAGCGCCTGCAGCGTGATGGCGTCGCGGTTGAACACGGGTACCGCGGGGCGCCGTGCCAGGCCGTCGGCGGCGCAGTGGACGTGCAGCGTCTCGGTGGAAGTGGGAACGGTCCCGTCGTCGAGCAGGATCGTGTCCGGCTCGATCCGGCGCACGTGGCCGAGACGCACCACGTTCTCGATGCGCCGGAGCTGTTCGAGTTCGGCCTGCGTGACGGTGGCGCAGCGGTACATCGTCGGGCGCACGTCGGGGTCGAGTCGGAGCAGCTGGCCCGTCGCGCTGACGCGCTCGAAGAGATCGTCAATGTCCCGGGCTTCGGCAATGGCCAGCATCTGGTTCTCGAGCCCCCGGATGATGCGGTCGGCGAATGGGCCCCCGGGCTGGATGTTCGCGCGGTCCAGGATCCATGAGTCGCGGGGCGTGATCCAGGCGATGGAGTCGGGCGCGACACCGTGGGCGAGCAGGAAGAGACACGCGTCCATGCCCGTCTTGCCGGCCCCGACCACGACGTGGCGCTCGAAGTGTCCGGCGAGGCGTGGCAAGTCGTTCAGCGGCGCGCAGTGGACGCCGTCGGCCACCTCGAAGGGCGGCGCGGAGACGGCGGGGATCGTGACGTCCATGTAGGTCGCGTCCACGACCTTGGCGCCGGACGCTTCGTACTCGTCGCCGGACAGGAGCGAGACGAAGCGTCCGTCGCCCCGGTATTCGCACACCGGGAAGTAGCGCACCCGGCCCGACGGCAGGAACTGGCGCTGCATGACGTGCCCGAAATAGGCGCACACTTCGCTGTTCGTGGCGAGTTCGTACAGACCCTTGTTCCATCCCTGGGTGTCGATCGTGTTGTTGCCCAGTTGCAGGGAATTGACGCCGTAGAACGACGAGGGCTGGTGCAGGCGCACGAAGGGATAGGCGTCGTTCCAGTGTCCCCCCGGCTGGTGGCGCCTGTCGACCATGACCACGGTCGCTTCGGTTTCGGTGACCAGCACGTCGGTGAACGCCATGCCCATGGCGCCGCTGCCGACGACCAGGTAGTCCGCCTCGAGTCGTTCCATCGGTTTCCTGTCCACTCCGGCCTTGAAGGCGCGCAATGAAACCACGAAACACCGCCGGGGCGCGTCCGCATCATAGGAACGGCCGCCGCTCGGGGAGCATAACGATCTAACGATCTGGCCCGCATATCTCACCAGGCCGCTTGCTCTGTCGCCACAAGTCCTTGGCGCACCAAGGTCTTTTCCCGTTTTCGGACGTGGTTGGACGCATGCAGACTGCGCTGGCCGCGCCCTCGCGGGTCTCCTGGTCCTGTGCGCGCACGTGCTCCCTCGACCATAGAACACCGCTATGCTCTCGGTCGCGAGCACGCGCACAGGACCAGGATCCTCCGCGATCATCACGGCCCCTGGTGAGATATGCGGGCTAGAATCCCGCCGAACGGGAGGGGAGCGTCAGTTTGCGATTCATCATCTACGGGGCCGGCGGCATCGGCGGCACCATCGGGGCACGTCTGTTCCTCACCGGTCATGACGTGTTGCTGATCGCCCGCGGGGCTCATCTCGACGCGCTGCGTGCCGAGGGCATGCGTTTCATCACGGCGACGCGGGATGAGCGGTTGCGTATTCCGGCGGTCGGACATCCGCGCGACGCAGCGATCGACGACGGCGATGCCGTGATCCTCTGCGTGAAGGGCCAGCAGACCGAGGACGCGCTACGGGACCTGTATGAGGCCGCCGGAGACGATGTCCCCGTGGTGTGCGCCCAGAACGGCGTGGTCAACGAGCGCATCGCCCTGCGGCGTTTCCGGCGCGTGTACGGGATGGTGGTGTTCCTGCCCGGCGAGCACATGGAGCCCGGCGAGATCGTCAACACGGCCGAGGGCCCGGCGGGTATCCTCGATGTCGGGTGCTACCCGTCGGGCGTGGACGACGTGGCCGTTGCGGTCGCCCGGGCGGTCACGGACGCCGGCTTCAGCGCGCTGCCGGATCCCGTCATCATGCGCCAGAAGTACGCAAAGCTCCTGGCAAACCTCGGCAATGCCCTGCAGGCGGCGTGCGACGGGATCTCACCGGAGATCATGCGAGAGCTGCGGCACGAAGCCCTGGCCTGCTACCAAGCGGCCGGCATCGACTGCGCGACGGCGGAGGAGACCCGAACGCGGCGGGCGGAGGGCATTCGCTCGGCGCCGATACCGGGCCGGATGCGTCCCGGCGGCTCGTCCTGGCAGAGCATCAAGCGAGGGACGGGCAACATCGAGGCGGACTACCTCAACGGAGAGATCGTGCAGCTCGGAAGGCTGCACGGAGTCCCGACGCCCGCAAACGCCGTGCTGCAACGCATCGGCAACCGGCTGGCGCGGGAAGGTCTGCCGGTCGGCAGTTACACGGAGGAAACACTCACGGAGATGATCGAGGCGGAACGCGGGCGAAGCTCGGATGGCGCCAAAAGGGCGAGCCTGTAGCGCCCCATAGCCGGCCCGGGGCTCGCTCGCAAGCTCGCTACGCACCGGCGCGCCTCTGGCCCAGCCACGCCGTCCTTGCATGGAAGTTGCACCGGTGGTCACTTCGTTCCCTTGGCGCGACTTCCATGCAAGGGGCGACCCTTAATGGAATGGTCCGCCCCGCTTCATTCGGCAGGCCTCGAAGGCCAGAATGACGGGGTCTTCAACTGACAACGGAGCGGACCAATGGAAAACGTAACACGAGTCGGGATCGATTTGGGGAAGCAGGTGTTTCACGTGACGGCGGTGGATGCTGCCGGGGCGGTGGTGGAACGCAAGCGGCTGCGGCGTGCTGGGCTGCAGTCGTATCTGAGGCGGCTACCGCGCGGCTGCGTGGTGGCGATGGAGAGTTGCGGCGGCGCGCACCACTGGGCGCGGCAGGCGCTGTGGCACGGGCATGAGGCGCTGCTGATGAGCCCGCAGTTCGTCAAGCCGTACGTGAAGTCGAACAAGAACGACGTGGCGGATGCGGACGCGATTGCGGAGGCGTCGACGCGGCCGTCGATGCGCTTCGTGGGGGTGAAGTCGGTGGAACAGGAGTGCATCCAGCAGGTGCACCGGGCGCGGCAGATGGCGCTGAAGCATCTCACCGCGCAGCGCAACCAGTTGCATGGCTTTCTGCTGGAGTACGGCATTGCGTCGTCGAAGGGGACTGGCGCGCTGCTGCGGCTCTTGCCGGAGGTACTGGAGGACGGGGACAACGAGTTGTCGGTCGAGGGTCGCACGCTACTGCGCGAGCTGGGCGACGAGCTGCGGCACCTGCACGCGCGGGTGCAGATGTTCGACGCGCAGCTGGCGGCGACGGCGCGACGGCTGAAGGCGTGCCAACGCCTGATGACGATCCCGGGGGTGGGAGAGAAGACGGCGACAGCGCTGGTGGCGGCGGTCGGCGACGCGACGCAGTTCCGCAACGGTCGCGAGATGGCCGCCTGGCTCGGTCTGGTGCCGCGGCAGCACACGACGGGAGGTCGACCGAAGCTGCTCGGCATCAGCAAGCGCGGCGACCGCTATCTGCGCACGCTGCTGATCCACGGCGCGCGGTCGGCGCTGCAGCGGGCGGGGCGGTACGAGGACCGTCGCAGTCGGTGGGCGGTTGGTGTGGGGCAACGCCGCGGTCGCAACGTGGCGGCGGTGGCGTTGGCGAACAAGAACGCGCGCACGGCATGGGCGGTGCTGCGCAGCGCGCAGGACTACGATGCCGAACACCTGCTGGCGCCCGACGCGGACACCGGCAAGGCGGCATGAACCAGACCACGGGACACGGTGCCGGGAACACCATGGCTGCTGTCGCGTCAAGCCGCGGTGCGGCTCCTCCGCTGCGCTACGGCCCTGCGGGTGACCCGACAGCAGCCATGGCGCAGCGGTTGGTGATGGCCGTAAGCAAGCTTCCGGCCATCACTGGCCCGGCGCACCAGGAGCACTGATCGCGGGCAGGCGGCAACGGCTGCCCCCGGTTGCGCGATGTGATGTTGAGCATGATGGAGAACAGGTTGGACCGACGCGCCAGGACCCTGACGAACCACATAGGCCTTCGAGGCCGTACCCTTGTTCAGGTGGGCGCGTGCGGAATCCATCAGGGCCAGGGAGCAGCGCTCCCAACCAAAGGCCGGATATATGTGTGCAACCGACACCTCCCCATCACACAGCCTCACACCGTTGCAAACGCGGGGCGGACCATATATGTGGTCGCCCGTCCCGACCTCGTGGTCGCCCGTGTCGCGGGCCTGCACAAATCGGGGACGGGCCGCCACAAGCACGGCCGCTACACCTGGCCGCGTGACGACTCCGTCAGACGCCCCGTTGCCTACTCCGCAACCACCGCTACATCGGTCATCGAGAAACCCCATCAGACGGTCGGTTCACGTTCGCCGTAACCGAGAATGTCCTCGACTGTCCGGTCATCAAGGACCGGCAGAGACGCGCAGTGCAGGGCGATCTCGTCAAGCTCCTCGGCGAGGTCCCTGCCCATGCGTTCTCGACGAATCCGTTCCAGCCGGTCCTGCAAGGCCCTCGTAACCGCCTCGGTCTTCGTCTCTCCTGTCAGCTTGGCTACCGTCGCGGCCAACTCCTCGGTCATCCGGTTTCGGATGTTCAAAGCCATCGCGTTTCACTACATGCACACAGCAAGCTGCACTGTAGCATTGGCGGCGTCGAGCCCGTGATGTCCGCGATCATGGTGGCGACGACGCGCGCGTCCGAACGCTTTCGCTCGTCGTCCACCGCGTCGAGGAACGCCTCCACACTGGCATCGGTGGGGCGGGTCTCGAGGTCGCTCACCGGGTCAGGCGGCTTCCTCCCCCGGCTCGTCGAGAATGCGCACCACGCCGTTGCTCCCGTCCACTTCGATCATCTGGCCGTCGGTCAGGATATCGGTCACCCCGTCGAGGCCCGAGACGCAGGGGAGTCCGTATTCGCGTGCGATCACGGCGCCGTGCTGCAGGGCTCCGCCGACCTCGAGGACCACACCGGCTGCGTTGATGAAGATGGGCGTCCAGCCGGGATCCGAGGCGTGCGTGACGAGGATCTCGCCTTTCTCCAGCGGCTTTTCGTAGGGCGCGTGCAGGATCTTGGCGGGGCCGCGCACCGTACCCGGTGCGATGGGATCGCCGACCAGTCCGTCCTCGGTTTCCGCCAGGGGCGCCTGTGGGATCTTGCCGCGGCTGTCGATCATGCGCGGCCAATTCCTGACGCGGTCGAGTTTTTCGCGAGGCGCGAGGTTCCGGGCGATCTGCGCGCGCAGGTCCGTGTCCGCGTCGCGTTCGGCCCGAGCCACCTGGGCCGGGGTCAGGTCGAAGACCTGGTGTGAATCGTCCAGCCGGCCCTCGCCCGCGAAACGCTCGCCGAGGACCAGGGCGCGACGGCGTAGCAGGTCGACGGTGTAGACGAAGAAGTACTTCGGGGCCTCGCGATAGCCGGCGAGATTGCGAATGGTGTGCACGTGTTTCGCGGTCTGCTTGTCCTTGCCCCGGGCCCGCGCGATCGCGAGCAGTCGATCCACGGCGGTTCGCCGGCGCTGCTCCACGCCGCGCACTGTGTCGTTGTGGATGTCCATCGCCCGCAGCTGGTCGAAGAACGCCGGCAGGTTCTCGTAGGAGCGCGGCGTTCCCACGTCTATCTCCTTGATGCACCGGCATCCGAAGCGCGCCATGTAGGCGTCGTAGGCACCCATGAAGTCATCGGAGTACGCCCGGGCCAGGATATTCGCGGCGAAGCTGTGGCCGTCTTCGGCCTCCTGCAGTTCGTCGAAAGACGCGAGCTCGAACATCCTGCGGCCCATCTCGGCGGTCGGGTTGCCAGGGAGGTCCATGTCGACCGCGGCCAGCAGATCGGTGGCTTCGGCGTCGTCCTTGAAGATCTTTGCGAGGCGGGATCGCGCGAGCATCGCCGGGACGAGGATCCCGAAGATGAGCGTGATCTGGACGCCGAACCGGTCGGCGAACTCGTCCGCCATCTCGTCGAAGGGCACGTCCGTGTGCGCGCGGGCACGACACGCCGCAAGGTCGCTCTCGAACAGGGCCTGGTAGCTCCTGACGGTCTTGTCGGGGGCCGTCAGGCCCTTGAGGACCACGGGCAGACCCTTCAGCGCGAACAGCACCGCCTTGAGCGCGGCGCCCTTCAGTGGCTCCGGCACCTTGTCGGGGAGGTAGTCTCCCTTCAGGTCGATGCTCTCCATGAGCCGGCGTGTCGGCGTGTCATAGGTCTTCAGGAGGCTGCCGACGAAGGCGCCGAGGGCCCTGGCGAGGTTGGACAGGTGCATGTAGTGGCGGCCGTCCATGTTGATGAGCGTCCCGTCCATCCCCCGGTCGATGATTCCGGCGTCGCCCTTGAGCTTCTCCGCCATCCTGCCGAACACCACGCTGCCGAGCACGGAGAGCGAGTCGGAGAACCCCTGGTCGAGTACGACAGCGTCGAGGTAGAGGTTCTTCTGCGCGCCGGGCTCGGTGATCATGCCGGCGGGCAGTGGGACGTAGGCGGTGATGGGTCGCGACTGCAGGAGATACAGCGTGCCGTCGTGGATGGCCCACTCGATGTCCATGGGTGCCCCATAGTGCGCTTCGGCGTCCGCCGCCAGTTGCGCGACCGCCAGCGCCTGCTCGTCGGTCAGGCTCGGCGCCTCGGGGTCCGCGTTGTCGCGCTCCTCGGTACCGCCGCCGTTGACGAGCCATCCTGCATGTGACTTCGAAGCGATGCCGCGCTCGAGGATCTCGCGGCGCACCTTCTCCACGACGTAGGTGTCGGGGGTGACGTGACCGTTCACCACCGTTTCGCCGAGCCCGAAGTTGGCGTTGATCACGGCCTCGTCGTAGCAGT
Source organism: Candidatus Azotimanducaceae bacterium (assembly GCA_965248075.1). Taxonomy (GTDB): domain Bacteria; phylum Pseudomonadota; class Gammaproteobacteria; order Pseudomonadales; family Azotimanducaceae; genus VXNE01. The sequence continues at coordinate 2,327,855 of CBDFIL010000003.1, forward strand.
TGTTCTGCGGGTTCAGCGAAAAGGCGACACCGCTCACGTCGGACGGCACCTGCTCCTGCACGATGACCGCGATGCGCGGGTCGTCGGTAGCCATGCCGTGCTGGCGTTTGTAGGCCACGATGCGTTCGTCGAACACGGAGGTGAAGCTGGTGCGCAGGGCCTCCTGCAGTGTGTCCGGGGTCACGCCCAGGGTCGTTTCGTAGCCGCCGGCGAAGGAGGTGCCTTCGAGGTCTTCCTCCGGGGAAGACGACCGTACGGCGAAGCAGTGCTCGGCGTTCAGCACGCCGACGGCCTCGCTGAGGACGGCCTGCTGCTCGTCGGTCAGTGCAAGCGACGTGCAGGCGGCCTTGACGGCATCGCAGGCGGCGCGCGTGTCATCGTCGCCGCTGTCGAGGAATGCCTGCCAGGCCGGGTGCGCGCGGACTTCGTCGAGCCACGGCTGGAAGAAGCCGACGTCCAGCACGAAGCCGGCCGGCACGTTGAAGCCGGCGGCGGTCGCCTCGATCAGCGAACGCGCCTTGCCGCCGACCTGGCCGAGCGCCGGAACGGGCGTTGCAAAAAACGGATGAATCAAGGTCTCCTCCTGTCAGGCGGCGTCGTCCATGATACGCACGACCCCGTTGCTGCCGTCCACTTCGATCATCTGGCCGTCCTTGACCAGGTCCGTGATCCCGTCGAGACCCGACACGCAGGGCAGTCCATACTCCCGCGCGATCACCGCCCCGTGCTGCAGCGGCCCGCCCACTTCGAGCACGACGCCCGCCGCGTTGATGAAGATGGGTGTCCACCCCGGATCCGACGCACGGGTGACGAGGATCTCTCCCTCCTCCAGCGGCTTCTCGTACGGCGCGTGCAGCACCTTGGCGGGGCCGCGCACCGTTCCCGGCGCGATGGCGTCGCCAACGAGCCCGTCCTCCGTCTCGTCGAGCGGCGGACGCGGAATCCTGCCGCGGCTGTCGATCACGCGCGGCCAGTTCCTGACCCGGTCGAGGTGACGGCGCGTGGACAGGTTCCTCTCGATGGCGGCGCGTACGTCGAAGCCTGTGTCCCGTTCCGCCTCCCCGAGCTGGAACGGGGTCAGGTCGAAGACCTGTTGCCGATCGTCCATCCTGCCTGCGGCGACCAGATGCGCGGCAAGGGTCAGCGCGCGGCGGCGCATCAGGTCGACGACGTGGATGAAGAAGAACTTCGGCGCTTCCCGGTAGCCGGCGGCGCTACGGACCGTGTTGGCGAGTTTCCGGACGGTCTCTTCCTTGCCGCGTGCCCGCGCGATCTCGAGCAGGCGCTCGTGGGCCTCGATGCGGCGCCGCTCGGCCCCGGCGATGGCGTCGTTCCCGACGGCGATGGCCTGCAGCTGGTCGAAGAACGCCGGCAGGTTCTCGTAGGCCCGCGGCGTCGCGATGTCGATCTCCTTGATGCCGCGGCAGCCGAAACGGTCCATGTAGAAATCGTAGGCCGTCATGAACTCTGCCGAGTACGATCGGGCGCGAATCTTCGCCTCGAACGCGTCGCCGTCTTCGGTCGCCTGGAGCTCCTCGAACGAGGCCAGCTCGAACATCCGGCGCCCCATCTCGGCGGTCGGATTGCCGGGCAGGTCCATCTCCAGGGCGACGAGCAGGTCCCGGGCTTCCGCATCGTCCCCGAACAATCTCGCGAGCCGGGGGCGGGCGGCCATGGGCGCGGCGATCGCGCCGATGGACTGGAGCTGGTTCTGGAACAGGGCGAGGAGCGCCTCCTGCATCTCGTCGAACGGCGTCTCCTGCCCGATGAGGGCGCGGCAGCGCTCCAGGTCCCTCTCGAAGAGACGGTCGTAGTCCCGCAGGGATTTCTCGAGGTTGACGAATCCCCTGACCACGGTCGGCAGGAGCCTGAGCCCGGTCTTCAGCATCTTCCAGCGCGCGCCCTTGAGGGCCTCTGGCAGCTTCTTCGGCCGGTACTCGGCCTCGAAGTCGACGGAGTCGAGAATCTTGCGCGTCGGTGTGTCATAGGTCTTGAGGAGGCTGCCCATCATGGACATGCCCAGCGCGCGCAGCATGGCGGAAAGATTGATGTACTGACGCCCGTCCATGTTGACGATCGTTCCCTCCGCTCCCGCGTCGACCATGATCTCGCCCTTGATCAGGACCAGCATTCGGCCCCAGAGGTCGGCGCCGAGCACGGAGAGGGAGTCTCCGAAACCCTGGCTGAGCACGACGACGTCGAGGTAGAGCCTCTTCTGCGCGCCGGGCTCCGTGATCATGCCCGCGGGCAGCGGCACGTAGGCGGTGATGGGCCGCGACTGCAGGAGGTAGAGCTCCTGGTCGTGGATGGCCCACTCGATGTCCATCGGCGCGCCGTAGTGGGCTTCCGCATCGGCCGCGAGCTGCGCCACCGCCAGCGCCTGCTCGTCGGTCAGGCTCGCCGCTTCCGGCTCCGCGTTGTCGCGCTCCTCGGTACCGCCGCCGTTGACGAGCCACGCCGCGTGCGACTTCGAAGCGATGCCGCGCTCGAGGATCTCGCCGCGCACCTTCTCCACGACGTAGGTGTCGGGCGTAACGTGGCCGTTCACGACAGTCTCGCCGAGCCCGAAGTTGGCGTTGATGACGGCCTCGTCGTAGCAGTTGTTCTGCGGATTGAGCGAGAAGGCGACACCGCTCACGTCGGACGGCACCTGTTCCTGCACGATCACGGCGATGCGCGGGTCGTCGGTGGCCATGCCGTGCTGGCGCTTGTAGGCGACGATGCGTTCGTCGAACACGGAGGTGAAGCTGGTGCGCAGGGCCTCCTGCAGTGTGTCCGGGGTTACGCCCAGGGTCGTTTCGTAGCCGCCGGCGAAGGAGGTGCCTTCGAGGTCTTCTTCCGGCGAGGAGGAGCGCACGGCGAAGCAGTGCTCGGCGTTCAGGGTTGCCATCGCCTCGTTTACGGCCGCCTGCTGGGCGTCCGTGAGGGTGAGGGATGCGCAGGCCGCCTTGACGTCATCGCAGGCGGCCCTCGTGTCGTCATCCCCGCTGTCGAGGAAGGCCTGCCAGGCCGAACCCGCCCGCACCTCGTCGAGCCACGGTTGGAAGAAGTCGACACCCAGCGCGAAGCCGGCGGGCACGTTGAAGCCGGCGGCGGTGGCTTCGATGAGGGAACGGGCCTTGCCGCCGACCTGGCCAAGGGCGGGTGGGGGCGTGGTGGAGAACGGGTGAATCATGGTGAACCCCCAGAGTGTGTCGAAGTCGAGCGTTCCGTGTAGTTTCGCATAGCGAAACGTTGGACGCCCCCGTCGGCAGGGGCGTCAGAGCAGATGCAGGATGGGTACGGTGACGGTCGCCTGCGTGTCGCCGAGCTGCTTGTCCCCGACGATGCCCCGGAAGAACGTGCTGCCGGTCAGGTCGTGGAAGTACTGTACGCCGGGGTAGTAGACGAACGCGACGCCGTCGAACGTAGCGTCTCCTTCGAGCGTCACCGACGCGCCCATGTGCATGGGACCGTGCCCGCCCCGGGCCATGACCCCCATCATGGCGCTCCCGTAATCCGCGTTCGCGGCTACCTCATCGGGCGTGCCCCCCTGCAGGAGATTGGCGACCAGAATGGCGTCCCTGCCGAGTTCACGCTCCTCGAGCAGCCTTGCCCTCAGCTCTCGCAGGGTCGCTGCGAGGGGACCCGCGGTCGCCGGCTCGAAGGGGACAGCGGAAGGCTGGAACGTGACGGCCTGTGCAACCCTCGACGCGAGCAGCGCCTGCGGGACCATCAGGTTGCCGAGGGCGGAGCGCTTCATGCCGTGTGCGTAGATCGCACCGAATTCGGCCAGCGCCGTCTGCACGGCCGCGTTACCGCGATAGGCGTCGTAGACGGAGCGGTCGTCGAACTGCGCCAGCGTCACCGCATCCCACGCGACCTCCTCGCCGAAGGCCTCTGTCAACTGGCTGGAGGAGAGGGCGTTCATGGCCACCTTGCCGGCATAGACGGTCCGCGCGCCAGGGAACGCGTCGGTCGCCGCGTGCAGGGCCCGCATGGCGCCGAACAGTTCCGTGGCCGGCGCGACTCTCAGGAAGGTCACGACATGGAGGGCGTCGCTCGAGTGGAACACCTCCTGCCGGTCGTGCAGCACGGTGCGCCGGGCGTCGAGGTAGCGCAGGTGCTGCCACACCATCGCGGCTGCCGCCGCCACCAGGGCGATGACGAGGATCCACAATAACGTCCTGCCCACTCTGCTCATTCTGGTGACCTCCCTCGAATGCGTTGCCGTGCGGCTACAACTGTTCCGCGAACTTCGCTTCGGTCCGGTGGTAGTTCTCGCGCCCCGGGTTCCGGTCCATGATGGACCGCCACTCGTCGTTCGCGAAGACGCCGCCCATCACGGAGTGGCGCGTCTCGATGTCGTCCCAGCGGATGATCCATGTGACGGTGGCGGACCCGAGATCGTCCAGCGGCTTGCCGCCCACCTCGGCGGGCTCGTCGACGTTGATCCAGAAACCGACAAGGTCGAGGTGCTCGCGGATATAGGGCAACGCGATCTCGGTTGCCCACGCCCGATACTCGGACATGAGGCTGGGTTCGTAGTGGTAGTTGCGGATTTCGTAGATCATTCCTGCTCCTTGTCGGCGTGGGGACGGTCTGCCGATGCGCCTGCCGCTGCCTCCAGGGCTCCGGCATCCACGGCGCCGGCCAGCGCGTGCATGAACGCATCGCGGTGCCGCCCGAAGGGTTGGCCGACGGCGACGGGCCAGGCGCTGTGGGTCACGATGACGGTGCGCCGCTTCGGGTCGACGGCGATGGTCTGTCCGAAGATCCCGAGCGCCCGGTACTGCCCCTCGGGCCACAGCCACCACAGGTAGCCGTAGCCCTCGAAGCCCTGGGAAGGCGCCGTCGACGCCTGCATCCATCCCTCGGGCAGGACGCGTGTCCCGTCCGCCAGCGTTCCGTCGGCGAGGGCGAAGAGCCCGATGCGGGCGTAGTCGCGCAACGTGGCGTTGATGCAGCAGCCGCCGAGCTCCCCGCCGCCGGGACCGTGCGTCAGCCAGTTCGCGTCGGCCTCCATCCCGAAGGGTTGCCATACCTTATGGGTCAGGTACGTCGCCAGGTTGTTGCCGATGGCGGCGCGCAGGACCGCGCCGACCAGGTTCGTTTCGGCGGTGTTGTAGTTGAACTTCTCGCCGGGGGGCGCCACCCGGGGTTTCGTCGACAGCATGCCGTACAGGTCGACCAGGTGCTGCGGCATCGTATTGACGTCCGAGGCGGGGTCCGCGTAGTCCTCGTTCCAGGCGACGCCGGACGCCATCTGCAGCAGGTTGCCGATCGTGACGTCGTCGTACGCGGAGCCCTTGAGACGCGGCAGATACGCGGTGATGGGCTCATCGACGGATTCGATGTAGCCGTCCGCGATGGCCGCGCCGACGAGCATGGCGACCACGGACTTCGCGACGGAAAAGGACACCCACAGGCTCGTCTCGTCGTTCCCGGCGGCGTAGCGTTCGAGCACGACCCTTCCGTCCTGGATGGCGATCAGGCCCACGACGTGGTGGCGGTCCATGAAGTCGTCGATGTCGAGCGTCTCGCCCTCGAACTCGTAACGCAGGTCGGCGACCGGCGCGTCGGCTTCGGGAAGCTGCAGGACGTCGCCGCCCGCCTCGATGGCACGAGTCGGAAAGATCGATGCGATGTTTCGGAAACCGGCGACCTTCTGTTCGGGTTCCCAGAAGAGGAAGCGCGTCGGGTCGCCGAAGTGTGCGGCGTCGTCCTCGGGGTCCACGTACGGCGCGGCGCCGTGGGCCGTGGCGCCGGCGAGCGCCAGGGCGATCAGCGCACACGCGCGCCGACCGCGGCAAGCGGTTTGCCGCGTCATCGGAATGGTGTTCCGTTGGGTCAGGTGGGTGTGGCGCTACTCGGCGCGTACCCGCCCTTCGTCGCGGAGCTGTCGCCGCGACGCCCGGCGCGCCGCACCCATGTCGGCGAGCCGTGCGACGTCTTCCGGCCGGATCTCCATGTAGCGTTCGCGCCAGGTCTCGTCCGTGCTCCAACGGTACGGCGTGCGCACGACGGTTCCCGGACCGGCAGCGCTCTCCAGCAACTCGAGCCCGGTCGCGACGACGGCGCGCTGCATGTCCGGGTCGTATGGCCGCCCGCAGGGATTGCCGAGGGGGAAGTCGGTGAACACGAAACGCGGTACGCCGCAGTGGTCGACGATGTCGAGTGCGGACCCGAGGATGACCGTCGGAATGCCGGCGGCCTCGAGTTGGCGAGCGACCAGACTCACGGTCTGGTGGCAGACGGGTCACAACGGGACGAGCAGGGCGATGTCCGCACCATCCTCCCGACAGCGATCGAGCACCTCCGGGGCGTCGTTCGTCATCGTGCGCCGGTGGCTGTACTCGGTGGGCACGCAGTGGAAACGTGGGGTCAGGCCACCGACGCGACCCTCGTCGATCAGTTCCTTCAGCCGGTCGACAGGGAAGTAGGAATTGAGATCGTCGAGATGCGTCGCGCGCCTGTCCCACGAGAGGTCGTTGCCATAGAGGCGTTCCGGCGGGTCGGCGGTTTCACCCGACGCCACGAAGCGTGGGTCGCCGGCTTGCCGGTCATAGACGGCCGCCGTCGTGATGAGCGCCACCGTCGACTCGGCCACCGGCTTGGCAAGCGGCGTGAACGGCGTGTCGTCGAAGTGTGTCCACGCGTAGGGTTTCTCGAACCCCTGCGCCTCGTAGTAGCGCCGCGTGCGGTCGATGTAGGGTACGGGTTGTGCATTCATGCGCAGCGATCATACCGGACGGGCGGCGTGTAGGGGACGGGCTTGTCCCGTCCCGTGCGATGGGCTTGCACGATCTCGATTCGGCGAATGTAGGGGACGGGCTTGTCCCGTCCTGTTCCCAAGGGCTTGCACGGGGTCGGGGACGGGCGACCACAAGGGTCGCCCCTACAGATCCCCTCTCAGTGCTGCAGAGAGTCGGGGGTCGAGCCGCGGGTACGTGTCGTTCGCGACGGCCTCCGCCCGGAGCGCCGCGAGCCGTGCCACGTTTGCATGGGGGAACAGATAGAAGCGGTCGTTGCGCACGCCGTCGATCACGGTCGCGGCAACCTCTTCGGGTGCCATCGCCCGGGGCAGGTCCCTTGCGTAACGCGCACGTAGCGCGGCCGCGGCGCCGCTGGCTCCGCGCTCCCGGGCCAGGTCGGCCGGACGGTTTCGGGCCGCGTCGAGCACCTGCGTGTTGACCCCGCCGGGACACAGCACGGACACGCGCACGGGAGCGCCGTCCTGCTCGAGTTCCTGGGCAAGCGCCTCCGACAGCGCCAGCACCGCGTGCTTGCTGGCGTGGTAGACGCTGACGTATGCGCGGGCGGTGAAGGCCGCCTCCGAGGCGGTGTTGACGATGTGGGCCGGTACCCCCTGGGCAAGCAGTCGCGGCACGAAGGCGCGCAGCATGTTGGCGACCCCCAGTACGTTGACGGAGAAGAGCCAGTTCCAGTCCTCCGGGTCCTGGTCCCAGACCGGTGCGAAGCGACCGATGACACCGGCGTTGTTGCAGAGGAGGTGTACGCCGTCGAAGCGTTCCCATGCCGTGTCTGCGAGGCGTTTGCAGGAGGAGGGTTCCGTCACGTCGCAAGGCACGGCGGCGATGTCGGGGGACACCTCGGCCAGCGCCTCGATTCCCGCCTCGTCGACGTCCGCGGCCACCACGCGCATGCCCTCATCGAGCATCCTGAGTACCAACGCCCGGCCGATACCGCTCGCAGCGCCGGTCACGACGCCGGTCTTGCCCGACAGGTCTTTCACGCGCCCTCCGTCGCCGAACCGGACCGACCGTAGGGGACGGGCTTGTCCCGTCCCGTCTCGAAACAGCCGCCACCGGTGCGGGCGGGCGCTACAGCAGTCGTTCGTTTCATTGGAGGTGTTTGCGCATCTCGTCCCACGCGGCGGTTCCGCGTTCCCGAATGGCCTCGCGCTGGCGTTCGGGCAATACGTCGAGCACCGCCTGTTTATAGGAGTCGCGTGCGGTCATGCGGTCGAACCAGGCGTGGAAGTTCGGCTTCCCTTCGGCGAGGGCATCGATGCCGAAGTTCATCACCTCGTTCGCGTACGGAAGGATCGCGAGGTCGGCCAGGCTCGGCGCGTCGCCGGCGAAGTATTCGCGGTCAGCGAGCGCATCCTCCCATTTCTCCGTGGCCGACACGAACACCTTGAGGCCCGCGCCGACCTCGGCAGCGGCATAACCCTGATCGAAGATCTGCAGTTGACGCGCGACGCGCTTCGGGTCGGGATGCCGCGCGAGCAGGGACCGCACCGTATCCGGGTCCTGCTCGCGCAGACGCTCGAGCGACAGGATCGGCCACACCACCGCACCGTTCGCGGGATGCAGTTCCTCGTCGATGTACCTGGTCCACTTGCGCATCTCGACGCGTGCGGCAGGAGCATCGGGTTGCAGCGGCGGCGACGGGAACTTGTCGTCGAGGTACTCGTTGATGAGGGTCGACTCGACGATGGGCCGGCCGTCGTCGACCAGCGTCGGCACGACGCCCTTCGGGTTGAGGGCGAGGTAGTCCGGCTCGAGATTGGCCTTGCGGCCGAGGTTCACGGGAACGATTTTCGCGGCAACGCCCTTTTCCGCCAGGCACAGCCGTACCTTCATGGAGCAGGGCGAGACAACGGCGTCGTAGAGTTGCAGCATCGGGTTCCTCCGCGGTCGATCCCGCAAAATCAGGAAGCCGCCCGGCGCCGATCTCCGTAACGTCCGCCCTCGGGACGCAGGTGCCCCCACTCGCTGATCACGGTGAACCGTTCCACCTGGTCCACGTCGTCGTCGACGGTGCGTGCCCCGTAGCCGTATTCGAACAGCCAGCCGCTCGGCGAGTGCAGGTAGAACGAGATCATCTTGTCGTTCGGATGCTTGCCGATCGTAGTGTTCGCGATGCCGCGTTCGACACAGATGTCGTAGGTGGAGCCGACGTCGTCGAGGTTGGTGACCTGCAACATGATGTGTCCGATGCGTTTGCCACCGCCGGGGCCGCTGCTGAAGCCGAGCGAGTGATGGCGCGGATTGCAGTGCAGGAAGAGGATCTTCATCGTGCGCTCGCCGACCGGGCGCTCGATGTAGTCGGAGACGCGCATGCCCAGGACCTCCCGGTAGAACGTCTGGCTCGCCTCGTAGTCGTCGACGGTCATGACCATGTGGCCGAGGCCCTGGTCGTCCGTCACGAAACCGCGCACGGGACGTGGCGAGTGGAACGGGTTCTGATAGTCCATGAGGGGCGAGTGGGATATCTCTAGTGCGACGCCGCTCGGGTCGGTCAGCGTGATCAGGTCGGCGACACGCCGTGCGCGGGCGAGGTCCGCGCCGCCCTCCGAGAACGCGACGCCTTGCTCCCCGAGCCGCGTCCGCACGGTGTCGAGCGCCGCGTCGTTCGCCACCTGCCAGCCGATGTACAGGAGGTCGTCCGACGGGTCCGGGTGCACGGCGATGCGGTAGTGATGCTTGTCGTGGCGCAGGTACAGGGTGCCGTCTTCGCCGCGTCCATGGATCTGGACGCCGAGTACGCTGGTGGCGAAGTCCTCCCAGGCCGGCAGGTCCGCTGCCCCCACGCCGATGTATCCCAGTCGTTCGACTTCGCCAGACATATCTGTCCTCCGGTCAGAAAAAGATGCTGAGGTTCTGCGCGTTGATGACCACGAAGTCGGGGACGATCTTGCGCCGCGCGATGCGGAAGGACCCGTCTTCCGTGGCGCGCAACACGTCCTCGCGCATGCCCGAGAAGAAGTCCTCGTCCTCGCCGATACCCTCGTTGCGGGAGCGGTAGGCGAGGAAGGCCGAACGCGCGACGACCTCGCCGGGGTGGTCGCCGTCTTCGGCCTCCACGTTGGAAATGAAGTGGCGCGTGCGGGACGGAGGATCCTCCGCCCAGGCCATGCCGGTCTTGAGCCGGTCGACACGCCGCCCGAGCATGCCCTTGTTGTCTTCGAAATAGGCGAGACCCGAGCCGTCTTCCACCTCGGCGTCGACAGGCCATGTCTCGTCGGCACCGTCACGCAGGCGGTTATAGCGCGTCGGCATCCAGTAGAGGCAGTCGTCGGCGAACAGCTCGAACCACTCGTCGAAGCGCCGCTCGTCGAGCAGCCGCGCCTCGCGATAGAGGAACTGCTGTACCGCGATCAGCCGTTCCAGCTCCAAGGTCACCCCTCCCGGGCGACGATGCGCAGTACGCGCTCGTTCTGGCCGGTCATCTCCTGGCGCCAGCGGCGGTAGAAGCTGCGCTGCACCACCTCGGAGGTGGCGCGGCCGACGTGCTGGGCCGGCAGTTCGTTGATGTGCCACTCGTGTCCTACGCCCATCTGGTAGTTGAAGGACTCGCGGCCCATGACGGGGTTGCCGGCCGACTTTGCGCAGCCCGTCCAGTTCTCGCCGTCGTCCTGCTCGAGCAGGCCGCTCGGGCCGAAGGAGTTGGTGTACATGCGCTTCATCGCGTTCTTGACCTCGCGCGGTGCGGCCGCGTCGACGAGGCAGTACGACCAGACCTCGGTCTTGTCGGGCCCGCGCGGGTGGTACTGGCGGATGGTGTAGCTGCCGGGGATCCAGCCGAAGTTGGGGAACACGTTGCCGGCGATGAACTGCACACGGTCCTTCTCCGGGCCGAGCAGCTCCGCCTGGCGCGCCGCCGTCTCATCGAACCACTCGCCCAGGATGCGGGGCTGGTGCTGGGCGCCCATCCACCGCTCACCCGCGGGGTAACGGTAGGCAGCCAGCGTATGGCCGGTTTCCGCCGACACCTGCAGGCGGTTGTCGTCCTCGTCGAACTGGTTGGGGTTACCGTTGAGGCGCGCCATCGAGCCGTGCGATACGGGGACGTGGTACCAGTCGCCGGCGTTGTTGTCGCAGGCGAGCTTCCAGTTCGTGCGCACGACCCATTTGTGCACGCCGGAAATGAGTTCCGTACCGCCTTCGCGCTCGAGGATCACGTCCATGAACCACGCCATGTCGCCGAGGTAGTGCAGCAGGCTCGGTGCGTCGGCGGCGAAGGTGGCGAAGATGAGGCCCTTGTAGGAGTCCACCTGCGCGGCACGGATGAGGCCGTTCTGCGACAGGTCGATTTCGTCGTAGTACCCCTCCTTGCGCTTGGGCACGCCGATGAGGTCGCCGTTCGTGTTGTACGTCCAGGCGTGGTAGGAACACGAGAACCGCCTCGTGTGGCCGCGGTCGGCGCGGCATACGCGCATGCCCCGGTGGCGGCAGCTGTTGACCAGGACGTGCAGTGCGCCGTCCGCGCCCCGCGTGACGATCACGGGCTCCTCGCCCATGTAGGAGGTGAAGAAGTCGCCGGGCTCGGCGACCTGGCTCTCGTGGCCGAGGAACAGCCAGCAGCGCTTGAAGATGCGCTCCTGCTCGGCCGCGTGAATCTCCGGGTCCCGGAACGCCTTGCGGCTCACCCAGGTGCAGTCGTCAGCGACCAGTTGCGCGAAGTCCAGTGCCATGTCGCCTCCTTCGCGGTGCGGATCAACGAAGGAGTATGGCATAGCAGAGCAGGGGACGCGCAAAGACCCGGCGGGAGTGACCCGAGCCCCTTCGGCTGTACAGATAGACGATTGTATCGACGATTTGTACAGGCAAGTCACGGATCGTCGGCGTCCCGTGCCACGGTCGCGCACACTGTGATGCACCCGCCCGTGCCCGGTGACCCTCTAGCAGATGGGACACCCACTCTGGGGTGACCCTCTAGCAGATGGGACACCCACTCTGGGGTGGGTGACCCTCTAGCAGATGGGACACCCACTCTGGGGTGGGTGTCCTACCTTGGCAGAATGGGACACCCACTGGCAGAATGGGACACCCACTGTCAGGGGTGGGTGTCCCATCTGGCGCCCTCCCATCTGGGGCCCTGGGTAGGCTGCTGCCGTCAGCAGGCGGAGCCGGATGCGCACAGCCTCCATGGGCGTCTTCTGATACGGGCGCGGCGCGTCCCGGTCGAAAATACGCGAATGACACGTCCAAGATCCCAACTCATCGACCGCGAACAAGGCGGCTTCTACCACCTCGGCTCGCGCTGCGTCCGGCGTGCCTTGCTGTGCGGCGAGGACCCCGTCACCGGCCGCGACCTCTCCCACCGCCGCGGCTGGATCGAGGACCGGCTGCTCGAACTGACCGAGATCTTCACGGTGCACATCTACGCCCATGCCGTGATGTCCAACCACTACCACGCCACCGCCGACTATCGACCGCAGGAGCGCCTCGAGTTCACCGACGAGGAGGTCGCCCGCCGCTGGCTGCGCCTGTTCCCACCGCAACACGACGAGGAGATCGAGCAGGCCGTCACAGCGCTGCTCAATGACCCCGAGCGCCTCGCCGTGCTGCGCGACCGCCTCGGTGACCTGTCCTGGTTCATGCGCTGCCTGAACGAGCCGATCGCACGCCGCGCCAACCGCGAGGACGACTGCACGGGTCGCTTCTGGCAGGGCCGCTTCTGCTCCAAGGCGCTGCCCAGCGACCGCTCCGTGTGGGCCTGCATGGTCTATGACGACCTCAACCCGCTGCGTGCCGGCATGGCGGAGGAGGTCGACGCTCCCGAACACACCTCGCTGCAGCGCCGGCTGGAGGAAGCCGCAGAGAAGCCCGAGCGTCTCGACGAACCCCTCGCACCGCTGGTGCGCCGCGCCGGCAAGGTCGTGAGCGCACCGCCTCCGGCGCGGCGACTCGACATGACGCTGCGCGCCTACCACGCCCACGTCGAGTGGGCTGGCGGCAGCCTGCACGACGCGACCCCGGGCAAGGGCCGCGCACCCCCCGGCCGTCTGCACGATCCCACAGCGTGGCTCGCCCTGGTGGCCTCGAACCGCCAGCGCGCCCCGACCACTACGCTGTCGCGCTGGGTACGCGCGGCCGCCTGAGCCGCTTCGCCAGATCGGCCGCACCACCCCGGCGACGCAAGCTCGCGTCGCCACCGCGTGCGTTCCAGTCACGGGTCAGTGCGGCCCCGGCGTTCGCGTCCGTCCTCTTGTGCTTCCCACTCCCTCCTCTGCGGCGTGCGACGCGCGGCTCCCATCTGGTGACTCGGGTGGGTGGCCCATCTGGCACCGACTCGGGTGTGTCCCATCTGGCACCGACTCGGGTGTGTCCCAGCTGGCAGGATCGCGGGTGGGTGTCCCATCTGGCAGGATCGTCGGTGTCCTGTGCCACGGTCGCGCGCACTGTCATACACTCGCCCGTGCCCGGTGACTTTGGAGGGAGTGAGCATGCCTGGACCACTCGAAGGACTGCGCGTCGTGGAACTGGCGATCGCGATACAGGGCCCGGCCGCGGGCCTCTACTTCGCGAACATGGGCGCCGACGTCATCAAGGTCGAACCGCCCATGGGGGACGCGAGCCGCTATCACCGGGGCGTCAACTACGAGACGCTGCCGGCCGAGGCGCTCTGCTCGCAGTTCCTCGCCATGAACAAGACCAAGCGCTCCGTCACGCTCGACCTCCACACGGAACTCGGGCAGTCGGTCATGGCAAAGCTGCTTGAGGGCGCCGACGTGTTCCTTACCAACGTCCGCGAGTCGGCGCTGGAACGCATGGCGCTCGGGCTCGCGGAACTGACGGAGCGATATCCCAGGCTCGTCGTCGGCCACGTCAACGGTTTCGGTCCCCTCGGGGACGAGGCGGACAAGGCGATGCTGGACGGGGCGGCGCAGGCACGGGGCGGCATCGCGAGCATGAGCGGATTGCCTGGGGAGGCACCCACGCCGCCGGGCAGCGCGATCGCGGACCACGCCGGCGCCATGCAGCTTGCTCTGGGTTGCGTGACGGGGCTCGTGAACCGCGCGCTCACCGGCCGGGGCCAGATCGTGCAGACGTCGTCGCTCGGCGCGCAGCTCTGGCTGCAGATGTGGGAGTTGCAGCACTCCGCTGTTACCGGGGTGCCGCTGTCGCGCGACGGCTCGCATCACCCCAACCTCAGGGCCCCCTACGGCACGTACATGTGCAAGGACGGCATTCCGGTCCTGTTCGTCGTCGCCATGACGGACGAGTCCTGGGCCGAGTTCTGGATCTTCTTCGACAAGCCCGAGATGATCCTCATGGAGGAGTGGGACACCCCGGGTAAGCGCGTCGGCCTCGCGGGCAGCGACGAGGGCCTGCACGAGATCAGGCAAAACATGCGCGAGGCCTTCGCCTCGAAGACGTTCGCGGAGTTCGCCGAGTTCGTGGCGGGGCAGCCGGAGATCATCTGGGAGCGCGTGCGCGGCCACGACGAGGTCCTGTCGGACCCACAGAATCTCGCGAACGAGTATGTCGTCGACCTCGACCTGCCCGTCACGGGTAGCACCCCGACGGTCGGCACCCTGATGCGCTTCAGTGAGACGCCCACGGAGCGTCCGCAAGCGCCGCCCGTGCTCGGCGCGGACACCGGGGAGATCATGACGGAACTAGGCTTCGACGCCGCGGCCGTCGAGGCCGTCCAGGCGCACTGCGAAGCGACCAAGGCCGAGATGTACGCCGCCCTGCTGGGCGATCCCTGATCCTGTAGAATCCCGCACCCATTTCTCGCACAAGGGGAGGAGTCGATGGTGGGTCTGGCAGCCGGGAAGCGGCTCAAGAGCACGGTCTGCAACACGGAAATCATGGTGATTGCGGCGCCGGGTGACGACGTGGATCTCACCTGCGGGGGCGCGCCCATGAGCGCCGACGGCGCCGGCAACGGCGGCACCGTGGCGCCGGATTTTGCGGAGGGGACGACCCTTGGCAAGCGATATACCAACGGGGAGGGCAACCTCGAAGTCCTTTGCGTCAAGGCCGGCGAAGGCTCGCTCGCGGCGTCGGGTGAGGCGCTGAAGCTGAAAGACGCCAAGAAACTGCCCAAGACGGACTGAAGGAAACCTCCGCATGAACATCATGATGCTGCTGGAAATGGCAGCGTCGGGGTTCGGCGAACGCGTGGCTTTTGTCGATGCCGAAGCCAGGGATTCGATCACCTATCAGGAACTCTACGACGCCGCGGGAGCGGCGGCGGGAGCCCTGAGCGCCTCGGACGCCGAACGTTTCGTGATGCTTGACGTCACGAACCTCGCGATCCCCATCGGGCTGTTTGCCTGCGGATGGGCGGGCGTCCCGTACGTGCCCATCAACTACCGGCTCACCGATCCGGAAATCGATGCGCTGATCGAGCGCGTGCAGCCGGCCTACCTCGTGGGCGATCCCGACCGCATCGGCAGGTGGGCCGACGGGGGCGGGGTCGAGACGCAGGTGCGGGACGATTTCCTCGCCCTTGCCCGGGGCGGCGACGGGACGGCCGAGCCCTCGTGGTCCATGGACGCGGAGGAGACGGCGGCACTGCTGTTCACCAGCGGGACCACGGGGACCCCCAAGGCGGCCGTGCTGCGCCACAAGCATCTCGTCTCCTACATTCTGGGCTCCGTCGAGTTCATGGGCGCGGACGAGGCGGATACGGCGCTGGTATGCGTGCCCCCCTACCATGTGGCCGGCATCGCCGCGGTCCTCAGTTCGGTCTACTCCGGCCGCCGGGTGGTGCAACTTGCGAACTTCACGCCGGAATCCTGGATCGATCTGGCGCGAGCGGAGAGGGTCACCACGGCGTTCGTCGTTCCGACGATGCTGCACCGGATCGTGGACGCCCTCGAAGGCCATTCGAGCGCGGAAGTGCCGCACCTGGAGTCCCTCTCCTTCGGCGGCGGCAAGATGCCGCTGCCGGTGATCGAGCGGGCGATGGAACTGTTTCCGGACACCGATTTCACCAATGCGTACGGCCTGACCGAGACGAGTTCGACGGTCACCGTGCTCGGCCCGGAAGAACACCGCGCGGCCGCCTCGAGCAACGACCCGGTGGTCAAGCATCGGCTGACGTCGGTGGGCGTACCCCTGCCCGGGATCGAGATCGAGATTCGCGACGACGACGGCAACGTGCTCGGCGCGGAGGAGCACGGCGAGGTGTACGTGCGGGGCGAACAGGTTTCCGGTGAGTACGAGGGTCGCGGCAGCCTGGTGGACGAAAACGGCTGGTTTCCCACGCGGGACGCGGGCTACCTGGACGAAGGCGGTTACCTGTTCCTCGAGGGCCGCGCGGACGACATCATCGTGCGCGGCGGCGAGAACATGTCGCCCGGCGAGATCGAGGACGTGCTGATGGAGCACGCAGCGGTCTCCGATGCGGCGATCGTCGGCGTGCCGGACAGGGAATGGGGCGAAGCCGTGGTCGGCGCGCTGGTGCTCGAGCCCGGGGCCGAGACCACGGTCGAGACGTTGCAGGGCTGGGTCAAGGAACACATGCGCTCATCGCGGGTGCCGGAACGCCTCGAGTTCTGGGACGAACTGCCCTACACGGAGACCGGCAAGCTGCTGCGGCGGATCGTGCGGGGGCGGTTGGCGGAAGGCTGAGGACGGGTACGGCCGATCTGGAAGGGGTTCCCGCAATGAAAACGACGATCGAACTCCCGGACGAGCTCGCGAGAACCGCAACTGCCCACGCGGCGAGGGAGAATACGACCCTGCGTGTGCTGATCGAACGGGGTCTGCGCTTGGTCACGCTGGGCGATCACGCCCAGGGACCGTTCACGCTGAGAGACGCGAGCGTAGGTGGCCGGGGACTCCAACCCCCATACCGCGATACGGACTGGTCCCGGATTCGCGAGTCCGCCTACGAGGGACGCGTTTCGCGTGTCAGTCGCCGGCCCCTTCCCGCAGATGATCAATCAACGCATTCGTGACGACTCCGCCACGCTCGGCAAACGGACGAAAGCCGAACTCTTCTTCGATCTCCGTCCGCGACTCGGCTGGGGCTGGGGCGGTCGCAGTCGCCAGGGCCGCCCGCAGCAGGCCTGAAACGACCGCGCCAGCGGACTTCGATTCGCGCCGTGCGAGTTCCTTCACTGCAATGAGCACGTCCTCATCGATGTTTAGCGTGGTACGCACGACGGACCCCAGGTGAGCAGGCGCAGAACGCTGTCGGCGCCTTGGGCGCAGGACGACAATCCTCGACGATCATCACGGTCCCTGGTGCAACATCGTTGGGCAGTTCTCACGCCGGCGGCCTGTCCGCCAGCACGCCGGCGCGCTCCATCTCCCCGATCCGCTCGTCGTCGTAGCCCAGCCAGTCGCGCAGGACGGCTGCGTTGTCGGCGCCGAGCCGGGGGCACGGTGTCCAGTCGTCGCTGCCGATACCCGCCATCTTGATGGGGTTGCCGGGCACGGGGGTCGGTCCCGGCTCGATGGGAACGAAGAAGCCCCGCTCCTGCACCTGCGCGTCCGCGGTCATGTCGGGCGTGATGTTGACTGGCCCTGCCGGGACGCCGGCGGCCTGTAGTGCGGTGGCCGCGTCGTGCTTGGTGCGGTGTGTGGTCCAGGCCGAGATTTCCCCGTCGACATCGTCGGAATGCGCGCGCCGGTCGACAAGTCGCGCCGTCGGATCGAGCCCCGTCCCGACGACCGAGCAGATGCCGCGCCAGTCGGCATCGTTCCTGCAGGCGATCGCTACCCAGGCATCGTCGCCGGTGCATCGATACACGCCGTGGGGCGCCATGGCCGGGTGCCGGTTGCCGATCCGCTCGACCCGGCCGCCGAGCTGTTGCTCGACGAGCCACGGTCCGCAGAAGACCACGCCGGACTCGTGCAGGGACATCTCGATGAAGGCGCCCTGCCGCGTCGCTTCGCGCTCGCGCAGAGCGGTGACGATGGCGCCGGCCGCGTTGACCGCGGCGATGGGGTCCATCAGGGCGATCGCCGTATTGCGCGGTTCGTCGGCGCCGTATCCGTGGACGTGGGTCAGTCCGGACATCACCTCGACGGTCGGGCCGAACGCCACCCAGTCCCGGTAGGGGCCGTCCTTGCCGTAGCCGGGCATGGCCATGTAGACGATTGCCGGATTCACCCGTGACAGCGTGTCGTAGCCCAGGCCCAGGGCCGGCATCGCCTGGGCGCTGAAGTTCTCGATCACGACGTCGGCGACCGCAACGAGTTCGAGGAACGCTTCGCGTCCGGCGTCCGTCTTGAGGTCGATGGCGACGCTGCGCTTGTTCCGTTGCAGCTTCACGAACACGCCGAGGCGGTTCCAGGGGTCTTCGCCGGGCTCGCCACCGATCCATCCACCGAGACTGAGGCGGGGGAACTCCCGTGGTCCCCGACCGGTCGGCGCCTCGATCTTGACCACTTCCGCGCCGAGGTCCGCGAGGATGCGGGTACCCAGCGGTCCCGCCCAGACGTGTGTCAGGTCGAGGATGCGAACGCCGCGCAGGGGCCCGTCAGCCATCGTGCAGCTCCGCGTCGGGTGTCTCCTGCGGCAGCAGGTCGCTGGCCGGTGGCGTCCTGCCATCCATGCGCCAAGCCCGGCGCGGCGAACGTACCGGCGCCGCCTCAGCGCCGCGCAGGGTCTGCCAGAAGCCGCGCGTGGCGAGGTGCGGGTCGGCCAGCACGTCGTCCAGGCTCTGCACGATGCCGATGGGGATACGGCACTCTTCCGCGCGCCGGCGTATCTCGCCGCGGGTCGTCGGTGCGATGGCCCCGGCGATGATGGCGTGCAGCGCGTCCCGGTTCTCCCGCCGGAGCTCGTTGGTCTGGAAACGCTCGTCGAGGACGAGCTCCGGCCGGTCCAGGAATGCCGCGAACGCGTCCCAGAAACTCGGCACGATGTTGACGTACGCCCAGCCATCGGCGCAGCGGAACAGGTTTGTCGGGACGACATAGTAGAAGTCGCTGCCGTGACGCTCGCGGATCAGTCGGCCGCAGTGCCACATGACCGTGGTGAACTGGCTGAGCGCCATGACGACCTCGAGCATGGCGATGTCGATGACGTTGCGTTCCCTGGCCAGGCGACAGGCATTCGCCGCGGCGTAAGCGAAGGCGCCGCTCTGGAACTCGGGGTAGTGGCCGGGAAGCGTCAGGGGCGCGCGGTCCGGATCGCCCATGATGTAGGTGTATCCGCCCATGGCCAGCAGCACATTGGCGGAAGCTTGCCAGTTGCGCTTGGGTCCGGTGCGGCCGAATGGGGTGATGGCGACCTTGACGGGGGCGCGCCAGTGGTCGAAACCAAGCGCTTCCAGGCCGTCCGCCGTCGCGGTTTCGGCGAGGACGACATCCGCACGCGATGCCAGTTCCGCGATCAGGCCGGGGTCGTCGGTGCGGATGCGACGCTTGCCGGCGTGGAGATAGAGGTTCATCGCCTCGTCGCTCACCCACGCCGGAGGGCGCTGGCCGGTCTCCACGCGGACGACCTCGCAGCCCGCCTGCACGAACAGACGCCCGCAATACCCGGCGGCGAAGCCGCCCGTTTCGAGCACGCGATCCAAGGAAGTTACCGCCGCTGTGTCACGCTCGGGATGATACGGTGCGGCAACGCCGCGTTCATGGGCATGGGTGACGTCACCACTCCGTGACTTCGTCGACCAGCCCCCAGGACAGCGCGGTCGTCGCGTCGACCCGCGCGCCGGTGAGCGCCATCCACGCCAGGCGATGGCGCCCGATGCGCGGCAGGATGCTGGCGGTACCGCCGGCGCCGGGCACGAGTCCCATCGAGACTTCCGGCAGCACGAAGAACGCGTCGGGGCGCGCCTTGACGCAACCCGCGAAGGCGGGCAGCTCTATGCCGGCGCCGATACACGCGCCGTGCAGTCGTGCCTCGATGCGGTCTCGCAGGGCGTGCATGAGCAGCGCAGCGCTGCGCGTCATCCGTGAGGCATGCGCGCGGCCGGCGTCGGTCGCCTCTCCGAACTCGTCGAGGTCCCCGCCGGCGCTGAAACAGGCGCCTGCCCCGGACAGGATCACGCGCGCGATCTCCGCATCGTCGGCGACGAGCTGCAGCGCCTCGCAGAGCGCGTCGCGCAGCTCCGCGGAATAGGCGTTGCGCTTGTGCGGGCGGTTGAGCGTCAGGCGCAGTTCGCCGCCGGCTCGCTCGGTCAGCACCAGCGGCGCGTCCGGTTCCGGTGCGCGGGGCCGCCGCCGGCGGTCCCGCAGCCAGCCCTGGAATTCGACGCCGTGCTGCAGCGTGGAATACGTCAGCGACTCGGCGAACAGGCGGTCGGGTACGTCGGTGCGCGCGTTGTGCCGCAGCAGGCGTACCAGTGTCATGGACGCGATGGGGTTGCGCTCGATGGCCTCGATGACCTGCTCGGCGTCGGCGTCGGAAGACACCGCGAGGTCGACGATCTCGGCGTGCGCGTCGATGGAACCGAGGGCGATGACCGGGCAATTCGGTGCCCACCCGGAGGCGATGTCGGGGGCCTCCCCGCCCTCCACCAGGATGTAGGGCATACCCGACAGCGGCGACAGATCCTCGGCGCTCGAGGGCGATTGCAGCCGCGCGCGGAGCGCTGCCATGGAGAGTGGCTGTATCAAGTGGCGATTTCCGGGGTGTTCTGGCAACGCGGGATTATGCACGGGCAGCGGCGCACCGTTTTCAGCCTTCCAGACCGCGCGGGTCGACCGGCCAACTTGGCCAGGTGCCAATGCCGGGCAGCTTGATCGCCAGCGGGCTGAACCGGATACCCAGCGTCAGGCCGAAGAGCTGCACCTCGATGCCTTCGCGTAGCGCCGCCATGGCGCCGGCAACGCCCCATAGCGACACCTGGTATCCGGTCCCGCTCGGGGTCCGGTCGACGAACGCGCCGTTTGCGAGGTAGTCCTTGCCGATGGCGGTCGCCGGCAGATCAAGGCGCAACTCCGGCACACGGCGGCCGACGAACGCGACGAACGTGTTGCTGTTGGGACCGGGCCACGTGACGTACTCCGCTGCGTATGGGTAGGCCTCGACGGCTGCCTCCACCTGGTCGATCACGGCATCGACTCCGGCGCCGCGCAGGTCGACCAGCAACTCCGGCGGGTTGGAGAACCACATGCCATCCGGTGTGCCCTGCCCGCTGACCAGCGCGGAGCCGGTGCGTCGCAGTCGCCAGCCGATCACCTCGTGGCGGATGTACGTATCGGCGTTCGAGCGCTTGGCGGCGATCCACGTGTGTACGGCCACCGCTCCCCGGAGTCCCCACGTGCGAGCGGCGTAGACCTGGACGATCGCGTCCGGAGCCTTGGCGGGTGGCGGGGCCTGCCTGGTCGATGCGTGACTCGCGTCGCTCCAGTGGGGCAGGTCGCCCACCGCGCGCCACGCGATCGACAGCAGCGCCGGCAGCAGGAACGGTGCCAGGACGATCCAGACGGTCATGCGCCATCGCCGCCACGGCAAGCGGGTGTCGGACAAGCCATGTCTCCGCGATGATCGGGAAAAGGCAAAGTCTACGCCGTTGGGGGGTGGCGAAAAGGCGCAGCGCAAACGTGAAGGTATTTGTGACCCAGCGCACTAGAATCGGTGGCCAACCATGCAGACGGCCGCTTCGAGGTACCCATGCTCCTGATCCGCAACGCGGAGGTCGAGGGCGTCGCCGGATGGGATGTCCGCTGCCGGGACGGCGCCATCGTGGAAGTGGGTCGGCTACTCCCGGGCGGGGAGGAACGCGTCGTCGATGCACGTGGCGGTGCGCTGCTGCCGGGTCTCCACGACCATCACCTGCACTTCTTCGCCCTGGCCGCGGCGCGCCGTTCCGTCCGTTGCGGTCCGCCGGAGGTACACGAAGCTGGCACGCTCAAGGCGGCGTTGCGGGCGGCCGAGGGTGACGGCTGGATACGCGGCGTCGGCTATCACGAATCCGTGGCGGGTCGGCTCGACCGACATCGGCTGGACACGTTCGTGGCCGACCGGCCGGTACGCATCCAACACCGGTCCGGAAAGATGTGGTTCCTGAACACGATGGCGGTGCGGATGCTGGGACTGGTGGCAGACACGAACGGTCGCCTGTTTCGCCGCGACCGCTGGCTCGGCGACCGGGTCGAGGGCACCGTCGACCTCGCCGGCGCGACGCGGATGCTCGCCTCCTACGGCGTGACGGGGTTCACGGACGCGACGCCGCACAACGGTCCCGCGACCGTACGCGATCTGGTCGCGGCAGCGCCGCTGCAGCGCGTCGTCGCGATGGGTGACGAATCGCTCCCGGACGGCGTCCTCAAGATCATGCTCGACGACTTCGCACTGCCGGGCATCGACTCCTTGCGCAGCCGGATGGCACGGGCGCACGGGGCCGGCAGAACGGTCGCGGTGCACTGCGTCACGCGCACCGAACTCGTCTTCGCACTGTCCACCCTGATGGAAGCGGGCGCAGTGCCCGGCGACCGGATCGAGCATGCGTCGGTGTCGGATGCGGCGGCCATGACGCTGCTGCAGCGCGCCGGTGTCACGGTGGTGACGCAGCCCAACTTCGTCGCGGAACGCGGCGATCGGTACCTGGCCGAGGTCGCGCCGTCCGACCGTCCGTACCTGTATCGCTGTCGCGGATTCCTGGACGCGGGGGTTCCGCTCGGCGGCGGGACGGACGCGCCGTTCGGCGACGCGGACCCGTGGGTCGCGATACGCGCCGCGGTCATGCGGGAAACGGCCGCCGGTATGGTGCTCGGCCGGGAAGAAGCCTTGACACCGGAGCGGGCGCTCGCACTCTTCACCACGCCGCCAGAGAACCCCGGCGGCGCGCCTCGGCGCGTGGCCGTGGGGGAAGCGGCGGAGCTTTGCCTGCTCGATCGATCCTGGGCGCGCGCCCGGCGGGTGCTGTCCTCCGAGCTGGTCGCCGCGACCGTGCTGGGCGGCGAAGTTACGTTCTCGCGCTGACTTCGGCGAACACCTCGTCGTTGTGCTCCCCGAGCCGCGGCGCGCGCCGGGCGATTCGCCAGGGACTGCCGGTCATGCGGTACGGAGCGCCGGGGTAGGTAACGGTGCGGTCGAGATCCTCGTGCCGGACCTCGACGTGGAAGCCGCGCGCCTTGAGGTGCTCGTCCTCGAAGGCTTCCTCCGGTGCGTTGACTGCGCCGGCCGCGAGTCCGGCCCGCTGGCAGCCGACGAAGAACTCCTGCGCGGGCAGGCGCGAGGCGATCAGCTGCATGGCTTCGCGACCGGCCCCGAAGATGGCGGTGATGGCATCGTCGTGGCCGATCTTCGACAGTTCGAACGGTCCCTCCCAGTCGGCGCCCATTTCGAGGAACACGGCCTCGGGCAGTTCCCCCTCGAGGCCGAGGTCGCGCAGCCAGGTGAGCAGCAGGCCGAACTCGTGCGGCGTTCTCGGCGGCACGCCCGTGTTGGCGTGCCGGCCGTCGGCGCACAGCTGCTGCGTGTCGGACGAGGGGTTCACGGAAGCGTGCCGGCCCGTCTGTCGCTGCACGGTCTGCCGGGCGACCAGCCACGAGTAGCTGGCGGCTTCGGTGGTGATGTTGTTCGCCGCGTGCATGCTGACGTCGATGAACTGCCCCGCGCCGGAGACGCTCTTGTAGAGGAGCGCGGTCAGCGTCGAGAGCAACGCGAAGTGGGATGCGGTGTGGTAGCCCTGCTGGGGCCCACGGATCGGCGGCAGGTTGTGGTCGTCGTAACCGCAGCTCCAGGGGGGTCCGGCGGCCGCCATCACCGTGAGATCCGTGTACGGCCGGTCGCTCTTCTCATCGTTCCTGCCGAAGGGCGTCACGGAGACGTGCACGAGGTCGGTGCGCGTTGCCGTCAGGTCCCCGTAGTCGAGACCGAGACCGGCGAGACGGTGTCTGGGCTCCGCCTCGAGCAGCACGTCCGCGGTCGCGATCAGTGCGCGAAGGCGTGCCGCGTCTTCCGGCCGGTCGAGGTCGAGCGTGATGCCGCGCTTGCTCGTGTGGTAGTGCCACCAGTAGAGGCTGCGGTCTGCACCGGGCTCGTCGTCGAGGTACGGCGGGTAGTTGCGTGCCGAGTGACCGCCGGGCGGTTCGACGAGGATCACGTCGGCGCCCATGTCGGCCAACAGCTTGCCGGCGAGGGCGATGGGGTCGCTCGCCAGTTCGATGACGCGTGTGCCGGTGAGCGCGGTCATATCGCGCCCTCCTCGCGCAGTTGCGCGATGTCCCGGTCATCGAGCCCGAGTACGCGCGCGAGCACTTCCTCCGTGTGTTCTCCGAGGCATGGCGCACCGCGCTCGATCTTCCAGTCCGTCTTCGAGAAGTGCGCCGGCTGACCGTCCACCCGCACATCGCCCATCGCCGTGTGGTGCGCCGTCGGCCACAGTCCGAAGTCGCCGGTGCTCGGGTCGAGGTCGATGCGTTCCTCGGGCTTCAGGACCGGCGCCACCGGGACACCCGCGGCGACCAGCAACGCTTCCGTGGCGAACTTCGAACGCTCGGACGTCCACGCTCCGAGCCGGGCATCCAGTTCGTCCTGCGCCGCGAGGCGTCCCTCGACATCCGCGTACCGTGGAGCGGAGCACCATTCGGCCGCCACCACGCCCGCGAGCGCTTCCCAGTCGTCCTGGTGCCGGCAGGCGATGGCAACCCACTCGTCGTCGCCGCGACTCGGGTAGATGCCGTGCGGCGCCATGGGTGGCCAGGCGTTGCGATTGCTGTCCGGCGAACCCTCGCGTCGCGTCGGCCGGCCGTTGACGGTCCAGTCCAGCAGTGCGGGGCCGTTCAGGGTGACCGCCGCGTCCGTGCAGGCGAGGTCGACCCACTGGCCTTCCCCGGTGCGTTGCCGATGCAGCAGGGCCAGCATGATCGCCATGGCCATGTAGTACGCGCCGGTGTGGTCCATGTAGGAGTAGCCCCACCCGGCGGGGGGCTGGCCTGGCAAACCGGAGGTGAAGGTGAGTCCGGAGACGGCCTGCGCGATCGGCCCCCAGCTCTTGAAGTCGCTGTAGGGCCCGACGTGACCGAAACCGCAGTTGGAGACGTAGACGATGTCCGGCTTGATCTCGCGCAGCCGCTCGTAGCCGAAACCCCAACGCTCGAGCACGCCCTTGGCGAAGTTCTCGCTGACGACGTCGGACACCTCGATCAAACGCGTCAGCAACTCCTTGCCGCGCTCCGTGCGCAGGTTCAGGGTGATGCCAAGCTTGTCCGTGTTGTGGTTGTTGAAGCCGCCACCCATGTCGACCCCGCGCCGCTCGTCCACGTACGGGGGCACGCCGCGCAGGATGTCCCAGCGGCCCTGGCGGACGGGATCCTCGATCCGGATGACCTCTGCGCCGAAGGACGCCAGCCACTTCGTCGCACCCGCACCGGCGAGTTGACCGGTGAAATCGCAGATACGGAACGAGGACAACGCTCCCGGCATCGGGTTCTCCTTGGCTCAAGACGGGGTGGCTAAGTGTGCATGGGCCGCGCACGCATGCCAAATTCGGGGCGTCTCGCCCCTTGGCTGCCATCGTTCTTGCCACGCCCGGGGGCTTCGATGCCTCCTCCTCGATCGGCTCCGCGTCCGGGCTGTAACGGACCGGTGACGCGTCGGGTCGTCGGCTAAAGCGGCAGTGTGTCCTGCGCTAGGGACTGGTTGGTCGTCTTCCCGCGCAGTACGAAATCCTTCGCCGCACTCGCGTAGGCACTCGCGTCCCACAGGGACCTGACCTTCTCCTGTTTGAGCGCGCGGCACCAGGATTCGAGGTAGCTTGCATGCTGCATCTCACCCTCGATACGGAGGTGCGCGCAAAGAAAGGCGGAGCCAAGTTCGGCGATCAGCTCCTCGAAGGCGTACTGCTGGTCCCCCCCACACCTCGTGACGATCACGGTTCAAGCGGGTTGGGTGTCCCGTCCAGTGGACCACCTCGTGCCAGAGCGTGGCCCAGTAGCTCGCTTCGCCGTCCGGGTTTGCCGTGCCGCTCTCCGATGCCGAAAACTGCAGACTGTCCGGTAACTTGACGACATCCCAGCTCGGATTGTAGGCGGCACGATTTGGCTCGTAGACAATCCACAGGGAGTGATTGTCAACAAGCTTCTGCAGCAGCTTGGCGGAGCGCGTGTAGCGCATCGGCGGTTGGGCTGCCCTCTGGTCCGAGAAGGTCAGCCCGAGCTTTCTCTCGCAGTCATCAACTTGGTCCAGGTTGTAGACAAGACGCGTTTTCTCCAGAGAGGCATCGTAGCTACCAGAGAGGCCCGCGTAGCGCTGGATCCTGGTCGGCCGACTATCGCTCGCAACGACGGTCGCCCCCAGGTCGTTCAGCACTTCGCTCGCGACCCAGATGTTCGTCCGGTAGCCAGCCATTGCCGCCCTGGCGAGCAGAATCATCCCGTTGAAGATGCCGAAAGGCGTCTGCGGCGCGCGTAGATTGCTCGGCCACACTGGGGCGTGCGTTACTGACCCGACCATCACCGTGGTCCGGGTGGCATCGGACCAAGGTCTGCGCCACGGCAAAACGCCGGCTTCCATTTGCTCGATGATGCCGTCCAGGATGTTCTGTTCCGTGAGAGCCGTCATGCGATCTGGCTGCTTTGCAGTCACATGTGTGGGTCGCGATGCGGGACGATGGGCCCCCGCATCGCATCTCCTTTGAATCTTGGTGATCTCAAGTGTGCCTCGGAGGAATGTGGTTGCAAAGGGGGGCGGAGGGGGCGGAGGCAAGCAGGCCCACTCGTGCGAGTCAGGCCGCTTCGGCTTTGTAAACCGATCGAGAAATCTCGACAATGGGCGGGAGTCCCGCCGCTCCAACGGCCGGGATCTGTCCCAAGGTTCCAGGATTCCGTCTCGAACCACGATGCCAACCTCCTCAAGCGCCATCCCCACCCCGGGCGCCCGCGTCGTCATACGCGATGCCGAATGGATCGTGCGCCGCGTGGACCACTCTTCGGCCGGCGGCTATCAGATTGTCTGCGATGGCGTCTCCGAGCTCGTGCGCGGCCGAGAAGCCGTCTTCCTCACCGCGCTGGAACAGTCCATCGACATACTCGACCCGGCCCGGACCCAACTTGTCCCCGATACCTCCGCTCAGTTCGCCGACAGCCTCCTCTACATGGAGAGCCAGCTCCGCCAAGCCGTACCGAACGATGACCGGATTCACGTGGGGCACACGGCCGCGATGGACCTCGTCCCGTACCAGCTCGACCCGGCGCGCCAGGCGCTCGCGCGACCGCGTCAGCGCATCCTGATCGCGGATGCGGTAGGTCTCGGCAAGACGCTCGAGGCAGGCGTCCTTGTCAGCGAACTCATCGCGAGGGGCCGGGGTCGCCGCATCCTGGTGCTCGCCGTCAAGAGCATGCTGACCCAGTTCCAGAAGGAGTTCTGGAACCGCTTCACCATCCCGCTGACAAGGCTCGACTCCATCGGCATCCAGCGGGTGCGGAGCCGTATCCCGACCAACCACAATCCGTTCTACTACTACGACAAGGCCATCATCTCGATCGATACCCTCAAGCAGGACGCCGAGTACCGCACCTACCTGGAACAGGCGTACTGGGACATCATCGTCATCGACGAAGCGCACAACGTCGCCGACCGCGGATCGGGGTCCCTGCGCAACCGCCTGGCGCGGCTGCTCAGCAGGCGGTCCGACACGCTCATCATGCTCTCCGCGACGCCCCACGACGGCAAGGCGCGCAGCTTCGCAAGCCTCGTCAACATGCTGGATGCGACCGCCATCGCGGATCCCGACCACTACGCGAAAGAGGACTTCCGGCCTGGTTTGGTAATCCGCCGCTTCAAGAAGGACGTACAGGAGCAGGTACGGGAGGCGTTTCGGGACCGCGAGGTGTTCACACGGCGCTTCGAGGCGACGCCGGAGGAGGAAGCAGCTTACGATGCCTTGTTCGCGACTCGGCTAGCTGGCGCGAAGGACGCCGGCCAGCACCGCGATCTGTTCCTGGTCACTCTCGAGAAGGCGCTTTTCTCCAGCCCGGCGGCGTGCGTGGAGACCGTCGATCAGCGCCTTGCCCGACGCGAACGGGAGATCGCCGCCGGCGGTGACGCGACGTCGCTGGAACCGGAGATCTCCAGCCTTCGGCGCCTGCGCGAGGCGCTCGCCCGGATCGAACCGCCGGCCTACGCGAAGTACGAGGCGTTGCTCGCCGCCATCTGCGAAGGCCAGCCCTTCGAGTGGCGCCCGTCGGACCCCGAAGATCGCCTCGTCATCTTCACGGAACGCATCGCCACGCTCGATTGGCTGAAGACACACCTGGCGGAGGACCTGAAACTCAAGCCGAACCAGGTCGAGACGCTCCATGGAGGGATGAGCGATGTCGATCAGCAGCGCATCGTGGAGGACTTCGGCAACTCGCGACGTCCGGTCCGCGTGCTCCTTTGCTCGGACGTGGCGTCGGAAGGCATCAACCTGCACCACCAATGCCATCGCCTGATCCACTTCGACCTGCCCTGGTCGCTGATGATCTTCCAGCAGCGCAACGGCCGCGTGGACCGGTACGGCCAGCGCGCTACCCCGCAAATCGTCTATCTCGTCACCGAGAGCGGCAATCCGACCATCCGCGGCGACACCCGTATCCTGGAAGTGCTCATGGAGAAGGACGAGCAGGCCTACCGCAACATCGGCGATCCTTCCGTCTTCATGGACGTGCATGACGTGGACGAGGAGGAGAAGATCACCGAGCGGGCCATCGCCATTGGCGAGTCCGCGCGGGATTTCGACAGCCGGCTGACTCCGACCCAAGGTGAAGGCGAAGACCTCCTGGCGATGTTCCTGCAGCCGAGCGGCGAGCCAGCCGAAACGCCACAGCCGACGGCGACACCACCGCCTCCGCTGTCGCTGTTCCCGAGCGAGCTTGAGTACTGCGACGCGGCCTTGCACCGGCTTCGAGAGAGAGGCGCCGACAGGTTGCGCTTCGCGACGGACGTGGACTCGCGGACGCTCACGCTCGATGCACCCGAGGACTTGACCGCCCGCTACGGCTACCTCCCGCCGGAAGTCCTCCCGGACAGCCGCCGTTTCGTCCTCACCACGGACCGCCGCCGAATGGCCGAGGCCATCGTCGAGAGTCGCCGCGCCGAGTCCGCCTGGCCGTCCCTGCACTATCTCTGGCGCCTGAGCCCCGTCGTGGGCTGGCTGAACGACCGCATGCTGGCGGCTTTCGGGCGTTTCGAGGCTCCGGTGCTCGCCGGCGTGCCTGGCCTCGAACGCAACGAGAGAGTCTTCGTCTTCTCCGGTCTGGTGCCGAACCAGAAAAGCCATCCCCTGGTCTACGAGTGGATCGCCATCTCCTTCGTGGACGAAGTGCCTTCGGCGCCGATACCCTTCGAGAGGCTCATCGAGCGCACCGGGCTGGGCCGCCGCTCCGTTGCCAACCGGCAGCAGTCCATAGACGTGGCGGCCCTCTCTGCCCTGCTGCCTGAAGCTGTCGCCCGCGCGCGCGAGTACTTCGTGGCCCGCCGGGATGCCTTTGAGGAAGCCATCAACACCAAGCTGGACGAAGAGCTCCGGGCCCTCGAAGCGTTCAAGGCAAGGCAGCTCAGGCAGTTGCGGCTCGACCTCCCTCAACCCGGGCGACCCGAGCCAGCCAGGCGCAACCGCGAGGAACGGGCCCGCCACGAGATAGACGCCGTGCACGACGAATACGTGACCTGGATCGAGGAGACGATGACCACGGAGCCGCAGCCCTGGATCAAGGCCGTCTGCACGATGACCCCAGCCACGGATTGACGCCTGCGTCTCCTCAACCCCGCCACGAGCCGATGACGATCCGGGTGCTCGGTGGTATCGTCCCAACGCCTTGCCCATGGGGCTTCTGTCCCCAAGCGCGGAGAAGCCGCCACGAACATCAACGCCAGCATCGTCGATCAGCAGGTGGCCGGTGTCGTAGAGACGCACCCGGAGTGGTTCCTTGCGGGCGACGAGAACATGCGCAAATCCGCTGCCTTCGTGCTGCTGTGCATGGCTAACGCCCTCGACTTGCCGCGTGCGGAGTGCGCGGAGTTGCTGACGGATGGCGGAAACGACGCCGGCGTCGACGGCCTGCACACCGGGGATGTGGAGGACGGCGCGTTCGTCGTCACGATCTTCCAGGGCAAGTACCGGGTCGCCGACCTCGAGGGATCGGCGAACTTCCCCGAAAACGGCGTCCAGAAGGCCATCCAGACCGTCGAAGCGCTGTTCGATCCGAACAGAACCGTTGCGTTGAATCCAAAGATCAGGCCCCTGATCGAGGAGATTCGCTCCCTGATCCGCGACGGCTACATCCCCACGGTGCGCGTAGTGTTGTGCAACAACGGCGCGAAATGGACGGCCCAGGCCGACCGTTGGGTCGATCAGGCGAAACAGGACTGGGGCGAACAGGTCGAGTTCCTCCACTTCAATCACGATGCCGTCGTGCGGTCCCTGCAACGCGGGCCGCGGGTCGATGCCGTGCTCACGCTGAGCGGCGGGATCGTCGCCGAAGACCTGAACTTCAAGCGCGTGCTCGTGGGGCGGATCTCCGTCCATGAACTGCACCGCATCTTCGAGGAGCACGGGGACCGGCTACTCGAACGAAACATCCGCCGCTACCTCGGACACGCCAATCGCGTCAATGCGGACATCCGAGCCACGCTGCTCGACGCGAACGCCTCCGCCGACTTCTACTTCTACAACAATGGCATCACCGTCGTTTGCGACCGGCTGGACTACAACGCGCTGCAGAAGTCGGACTACCGCGTCCAGCTCAAGAACCTGCAGGTGATCAACGGCGGCCAGACTTGCCGTGTCATCTACCAGACGTTGAGCGAGAACGTTTCCTGCGCGCCGGATGCCTACCTTCTGATACGGATCTACCAGTTGCCCGAGGGGTCGGCGGAGGTCGTGCAGGCCATCACGAAGGCGACCAACAGCCAGAGTCCCGTGGACCTGCGCGACCTGCGTTCCAATGACGAGTGGCAGCGAACGCTGGGGCTTGGCATGGCGCAACTCGGGTATGCCTACCGGCGGCATCGAGAGGAAGGGGGGACGGGCGCCGGCGAGGTGACGAGCGCCGGCGTGGCCGAAGCCGTGCTCGCGGTCTGGCGGGAAAGACCGCACCAGGCGAAGTTCCGTCGCCCGGAGCACTTCGGAAGGCTGTACGATCTGATCTTCCGGAATCTCAACGCGGCGCAGGCGTTGACCGCCACGCTGATCTACCGGGCCGTCGAACGCCGGCGCAAGGACGGGGCGGGCGCGCCGCCAGACTATGTCGCGTATGCGTCGCACCACCTGGCCATGATGATCGGGCGAGAGATGCTGCGCGATCTGGGCGTGACCGTGGAGGACGTTTCACATCGGAGCTTCGCACAGTTCGAAGACGCGTTGACCGGAGAAGGTGACCGCTATTACGCCCTTGCCATGGACGCCCTGGCGGAAGCTCTGCGCTCCTGTTATGGCGACCGCGACATCTCGCTCCAGCAACTCGCCGCCACTTTCCGGCGTGGTGACCTGCTCGAGATGCTGGATGCCGCCGCCTGAGCCGAGCGGGACGAAACGGACATGCCCACCACCTTCACCGGCATCCAGAACGAGAACGAGTTCTACAGCCACCACTACCTGTCGGAGGTGTTCGCGAGGGACATTCAGGAAACCACCGCCCGCTGGCGGGAGTCCGCGACCGAAGGTGAGAAGGGAGTGCGCCCGCCCGACCAGGCCCTGCGCGCCTTGGCGCGGCCCTACCTGCAGTTTCGTCAACGGTTTGGTCGCGAACGGCGACACGAAGCCCGCGTGCGCCTCCAGCGGGAGTGGTTCCGACAACTGCTCGATGCCTTGGGCTACGACTTTCGGCCCGCCAGCCATGTTCTGAACGAGGAGACCGGCGAAGAGCTGCCGGTCCTCTACGCAGGCGGCATCCGGCACGGCACGGCGCAGCTTCTCATCCTCGGCGCGTACGACCCAGACGGGGAAGACGAGGACCCGCTCTCGCTCCGTCCCCACCCGGCACAGTTCCATGGTGAGGCGCCGCCGCCGGAAGGGCTTCTGAGCGAGACCTGGGATGACATAGTCACCCGGCGCATCTTCGGCCAGCAGCAACCGGCGCGCTGGGTGCTGCTCCTGTCGCCGGGGCAAATCCTCCTCCTCGAACGAGGCAAGTGGACCCACAATCGTCTGCTGCGCTTCGTTCTCGACGACATCCTCGGCCGACGCGAAACATCTACGCTACAGGCCACGGCCGCTCTCCTGCATCGCGACTGCCTGCTCCCGGCCGAAGGCGCGAGCCTGCACGACGATCTGGAGGACAACAGCCACAAGCACGCCTTCGCCGTCTCCAACGACCTCAAATTCGCCTTGCGCGAGTCCATCGAAATGATCGGCAACGAGGCCATCCGCTACCTGCGCGAGGTGCGCAAGGAGCGGGTGTATGAACTCGACGAAAAACTCGCAGGCGAGCTTGGCCTCGAAGCCCTGCGCTACATGTACCGGCTGCTGTTCCTGTTCTACATCGAGGCCCGCCCCGAGCTCGGCTACGCTCCAGTCGACGCCGAAGCGTACCGCAAGGGCTACAGCCTGGAGCACCTGCGTGACCTGGAACTCGTCCGCCTCACGGGCGGTGAATCCCTGGACGGCTACTACATCCACGAGAGCATCCAGATGCTCTTCCGCCTTATCCGGGACGGGTTCGAGGGGCGGGAATCCAACCTGCTCGCTGGCGCGGTCCACAACACGTTCGATATCCGTGCGCTGGACAGCGCCCTGTTCCGCAAGGGCGCGACGCCCCTGCTGGACTCGGTGAAGCTGTGCAACCAGACGCTGCAACAGGTCATCCGGCTGATGTCCCTCACGCGGCCGGCGAGGGGCCGGAACCGTCGTCGCGGCCGCATCTCCTACGCCCAACTCGGGATCAACCAGCTCGGCGCCGTGTACGAGGCGCTCTTGTCCTACCGCGGCTTCTTCGCGGAAGAGGACCTCTACGAAGTGAAGCGCGCCGGCGAAGACCCGGACGAAATGGCCACCGCCTGGTTCGTACCGCTACGCGAACTGCACAAGTACACAGAAGAGGAGCGGGTGTTCGAAACGAACGCAGACGGGCTGAAGAAGCTGAAGGTCCACCCGAAGGGCCGCTTCGTCTACCGCCTGGCGGGGCGGGAACGTCAGAAAAGCGCCAGCTACTACACCCCGGAGAGCCTGACGAAATGCGTCGTCAAGTACGCGCTCAAGGAACTCATCCCGGACGACATGCCGGCGCAACGCATCCTCGACCTCACCGTGTGCGAACCGGCCATGGGTTCCGCCGCCTTCCTGAACGAAGCGGTCAATCAACTCGCGGAGAAGTACCTGGACCGCCGGCAGCGCGAACTCGGTGAACGGATCTCCCACGCGGACTACGCGGACGAGTTGCAGAAGGTGAAGCACTACATCGCGGACCGCAACGTTCACGGGGTGGACTCGAACCCGGTGGCCGGCGAACTGGCGGAAGTCTCCCTGTGGCTCAACTGCATCCACAAGGACGGCCACGTCCCGTGGTTCGGATTCCAGATCGTCTGCGGCAACTCGCTGGTGGGTGCGCGACGGCAGGTCTACCACAAGAGCAAGCTCGTAAAGCAGAAGAAGGCCGGGCTCTGGTTCAGTCACGCGCCGGATCGGGTGGAACCGCGAGAGGCTGACGGCAGCAACGGCGGCGTGGAGGCTTCGTCGTCGGCGCACCGCGGCACCATCCGGCCGTCTCGCCTCCCGGGGACCGTCTACCACTTCCTGCTGCCCGACCCGGGAATGGCCGACTACCGCAACAAGGCCGCCCGACAACTGGAACTGGAGAACTTCGAGCGCATCGCGGCGTGGCGAAAGACCTTTTGCCAGCCGTTCGCGGAGGACGCCATCGCCGAGCTCGAGGCCCTCTCGGACCGCATTGACGAGCTGTGGGCACTGCACACCGAACAACTCGCCCGTGACCGAATCGAGACGGAAGACACCCTGTCAGTCTGGGGCGGCTCCGACGAGACGCGCAGAAGGACCTCCAATGAGTGGAAGGACCGCATCCGCGCCCAAGGCGTGTTCAGCGAAGGCACCCGCTCGGCCAGCCCGTACCGACGCCTCAAACTCGCGATGGACTACTGGTGTGCGCTCTGGTTCTGGCCTATCGACCAGGCGGAACTGCTTCCCACGCCGGACGACTTCTTGAACGAAATTAGCCTCGTCCTCACCGGATCCGTATTCCAACCGGGGATCGGACCGAACCAGACCTCCGATCTCTTCGGCAAGGAATACGCGGAGCACGGCGATAGCATCGCCAGACGCATCAGCAACGAGATCGGCATGTTGGACCTCGACAAGGTGTTCGAGCAGTTTCCGCGGCTCAAGTTCGTGGACGACATGGCGACGCGGCGACGCTTCCATCATTGGGAGTTGGTGTTCGCCGACATCTTCTACGGGTGTCGGGCGGACGGGGAGGTGCGAGGCGGGTTCGATCTAGTGCTTGGGAACCCGCCCTGGATCAAGGTGGAGTGGAAGGAAGCGGGTGTGTTGGGCGACTTCGATCCTTCGTTGGCGCTGCGGGAGCGTTCCGCAGTGGAGTTGACGAGCAGGCGGGACGAGGCGTTCGAGCGATTTCGCCGGTTGCGCGAGGCTTGGATTGCTGACGTGGAGGATTCGGAAGCGACGCAGGCGTTTCTCAATGCGATCCAGAACTACGCCCCCTTAGCGAAGCAGCAGACCAATCTGTACAAGTGTTTCTTACCGCAGGCTTGGATGATTGGGAGCGAGTCGGGCGTGGCCGGATTCCTGCATCCAGAAGGCATCTACGACGATCCGAAGGGCGGGGGCTTTCGCCGCGCCGTGTATTCGCGACTGCGGTCACATTTCCAGTTTCAGAATTCCTTGATACTGTTCCCAATTGCGCATCGTGCGAAATTCAGCGTCAACGTATACGGTAGGTTGCTCGCTTCGCCGCGATTCGTCCACGTCGCGAATCTCTTTGCCCCTGCCACCGTCGATGCCGCGTTTGCCCACGACGGCAAGGGCTCCGTGCCAGGTATCAAGGACGAAGAGGGCAAATGGAACACCATCGGGCACCGCTCCCGTGTGCTCCGGGTTGACGAGGTTGCGCTTGCGACCTTCGCGTCGCTCTACGAGGGAAGCGGTACCCCGGCAAACGAGGCGCGACTTCCGGCAGTGCACTCCCGCCCGCTATTGGCCGCAGCCCGAAAACTCGCGGCTCACCCGAGACGGCTCTCGGATCTTAGCGGTACGTATCACACCACGGGCCATTGGCATGAGACCGGAGCACAAAAGGACGGCACCATTCGGAGAGAGACTCGCTTTCCAAAGAGCATCGAAGAGTTCGTGCTGTCAGGCCCACACTTCGCGGTTGGTAATCCCCTAAGCAAAACCCCACGGGAGAATTGTGCTACTAAGGCAGATTATGATGTATTGGATCTATCTGTTCTACCGGACGATTATCTTCCACGGACGAACTACGTTCCAGCATGTGACACGTGTGAGTATTCGCAAAGGACGCCAAAGGTCGATTGGTCGAAGGAAAGCAGCACTCAGGCACGGAAAGTAACGGACTTTTATCGCGTCGCCAATCGAGCCATGGTCGGGACAGCGGGCGAACGAACGTTAGTAACCGCGTTGATTGCCAAGGGGCTCTCCAGTATTCATGCCGTAGTCGCTACTGCGTTCAAGGACCCGCTCCTCTGCGTCGATTTCGCCGGCCTGTCGGCTTCTGTTGTCCTTGACTTCTTCGTCAAGAGTACGGGAGCCAGCAACTTGAACGCGAGTCTACTGAAACGCCTTCCCATCCTTGCCGAGGATTGCCCAACAGGAGTTCGAAATGCCCTTCGAGTACGAGCTCTCTGTCTCTCATGTCTGACGACCCACTATGCCGATTTGTGGGAACAGATCTGCGACACGCCGCTGCCCGAAGACCAGTCCCGCCGCCACATCGACGCCTTCAACGCGGATCGCTGGACGAACTCCGACCGCCGTCTGCCCCCGAACTTCTTTGCGGAACTCACACCAAACTGGAACCGCAACGTCGCCCTGCGCTCCGATTATGCACGCCGCCAAGCCATGGTCGAGATCGACGTCTTGGCTGCCAAAGCCCTTGGCCTCACGTTGGACGAGCTTCTCACCATCTACCGCGTGCAGTTCCCCGTCATGCGCCAATACGAAGCCGACACCTACTACGACGCCAACGGGCGCATCGTCTTCACCGCCTCCAAGGGCCTCCCGGGCTTAGGCCTTCCGCGAAAGGCGATCAAGGGCGACACGTCCTACAGTGTCTACACTCCCACACTTGGGGACAGCAATCTGGCCTTGGGCTTGGAGGACGTGTCCGGTTTGGACTCCGGGACGATCCGTCGCCAAAGTGTGGACAATACGCAACCCTGCGGTAGCGTGCCCTGTGAAGTCGAGTACGTCGCACCGTTCACTGCTGCTGATCGCGAGCGGGACTACCGAGCGGCTTGGGACGAATTGACCTAAACGGGGCCTTAAAGTTCGACCGAGAGTTCAACTGGTAGTATGAACACAAAAGACGGCTAAAGTTCGCAAAGGAGTCGGCGGTCCTGACCAAGGATTACGAAGTCTATCGATTGAACGCCGAGTCAGCCGACCAGCTGGACCAGCGGCGTGACCTGACGGTTCGGCACTACGGCGTAGCCTGTGTAGCTATGACGGTCGGTGCCGCGGGCATGTTTGTGGACCGCCCCTGGGTGTCGGCCGTTCTTGGCTTGATGCTGGCTGCCACGGGCGTTGCTTGGAGAACCACTTTGACAAGTCTTACGGCGAAGCTCGCGGCAAAGAACGCCGTACTCACGAACATGGAAGCCGAAACAGACATCTATCCATTTCTGACCAAGGAACAACGCCGGTGGGAGGAGCTTGGTCGTTGGCCTCTTGAGAAGTCGCTAAAGGTGGTTCCTTTCGTCTTTGTGGCCATTGGCCTAATATTCGTCGGGGCCGCGGCCTTGGGGCCTTTGACGGCCAGCTGCGATGTGGGCGGTGGAACGCCCCTTGGATTGCAGGGAAGCCATCCCGCGACCCCTAATGGCCAGTTGTTGCTCGGACCAAACGTCGCTACCCCACCAGAGCGGTTGCGCAGGAACCGCTCTCTTCCGTTGCGTGGCCGTATGGACGTTCCGCGCCCCAACGCATCGTGAATACAATCTATTGATCCAGCCCACCGGCGGTCGTGGCCGCAGATATTGGCTAGACGTCGGCTTGTCGGTCTTGACCGAGGAGAGGCGTTCTGCCAAAGTGCCCCGTGCGTTTGAACACATGAATTGGGGCAACGAGAAGACCAGCAGACCGTGACGAATACCACCCGAAACGTCTTTGTCAGCCACGTCCATGAGGACGACAAGGGGCTTGCTGATCTAAGAGCCCTTCTTCAACGTCACGGGATGACTGTGCGGGACTATTCGATCCGTTCTGACAACCCCAACAACGCTCACGCAGAGGAATACATAAAATACCAGATCCTCGCCCCTAGGATTCAGCAATGCAGTACACTCGTTGTCTACGTCTCTCCAGATACAAGGTGGAGCGAGTGGGTGAACTGGGAGATTGACTACGCGCACAAGCTGGGCAAGAGGATCGTCGGCGCCTACGAAAATGGAGCCGCAGGGTGCGAGCTCCCCGATAACCTGGAAGACTATCGTGACGCCTTGGTCGGTTGGCGTGGAGGCGATATCGTTGACGCGATAGAAGGCCGTTTGAACGAATCCCGCGGTCCCGATGGAACGCGACCTACGTCCAGGAACATCATTCGTCACGACTGTCGTTGATGGCCGGTACTCTATGCGTCTATTCTCGTATGTGGTTTCCCGAGACTTCGGATTCGCCCCGAACCCGTTCTTTCAGACCTGCACGTTAGCGACGTGCAAACCCCGCGTGCGGAGTGCCGCCGAGCGCGGCGATTGGATAATTGGTACGGGGAGCAAGGCGAAGGGTCGCGAGGGCTATCTGGTCTTCGCGATGAGAGTGACGGAGAAGATGACGTTCAGCGAGTATTGGAATGACGTCCGGCTTCAGTGCAAAAAACCGAACCTCTCGGGAAGTAAGAAACAGGCGTTCGGCGACAATATATACTTTCATGACGAGGCCGGATCCTGGACTCAAGTCAACTCCCACCACAGTTGTCCGGACGGTTCACCAAACCTGAATAATGTGGAACGGGACACCAGCGTCGACCGCGTTCTGCTGAGCGACGACTTCCTGTACTGGGGAGGCTCTGGCCCCGCTGTTCCCTCGGATTTCGACGTATGTAAACGTGGACCGGGGCATCGCAGCCACTTTCGCGACGCGGTCGTGGGTGACCTCGTCGCGTGGTTGCGGGTGCATCAAAGTGGATTCACCGCTCCGCCTGGGGACTGGAGCGGTATGGAATGGCAGCCGTTCAATCGGCTTTTGCGCTTCTAGTTGGGTAGTTGCAAAGGAGGTATCTTAACGCGCTCCAGAGTGCGCGAGCGCCTCGGAGGCCAGTGCGTGGATGCGATCCATGAGTTCCCCTCGACGCGTTACGCTCTTGCCTTCGTCGGTATCGTCCTCAATCTCACGCAGAAGACAGTCGGTAGCTTCCTCGACAAGCCTGCGGCGCGACTTTGCGGCCGTGCGACGCGGACTGAACCAAAATACCAGTACAGCTGCCGGGCCGAC
This sequence comes from Candidatus Azotimanducaceae bacterium, assembly GCA_965248075.1. Lineage (GTDB taxonomy): Bacteria > Pseudomonadota > Gammaproteobacteria > Pseudomonadales > Azotimanducaceae > VXNE01. Next base: position 2,366,076 of record CBDFIL010000003.1, read on the forward strand.
GCCCCAGAACACGGACAAGGCGAACGCGATCAAGGCAGCCTTATGACTCTCCGCTGCCGCAAAGGACAACGCATAGCAGCCGGCGATGAGCGACAGAAAACCAACAACGACACAAGCAGCGACTACGCTGACGGAGGCAATCGTCTCTCCAAGAGCCGAGCGGTTCAAATCTACCACAGGCTCCTTGTAGCGATACCAATCAAGGCCGTCACTGCCATAGCGGCCACAACACGAAAGATCGATAGCTCCCGGGTCACGGCATCGAGCCGGCGCTCAAGTCTTCGCTCTGCGTCTGTCACGGCGGCGGCGAGGCTTGCGAGCGAATACTGCTTTCCGCCAATACCGGTGATCCACTCGCTCTGAAGCTGGTTGGGATCATCCTTATCGCGGACTCTGCCAGGATCGCTTAGGTCGGCGTACCAAATCAGGAATACTTGCTGTCCTTGGCGCAGATGTACGGCCACCGGCCCCGCGTTGAATACTGCAAACGTCAAGCGGCCGTTAAAGCCTGGATCTACGTGGAATCCGGATACATTCACTAGGCCACGGTACTTCGTTGTTGCCCTGATTGAGATGAAGGCAATCTCCCGAAGCCCTACTCTGACGACTTCCTTTGTCAGCAGAAATGCGAATTGTCCTGGCGGGATGGCGAAGGCTTCGCCAGCCTTCAGAGAAGTGATCGACGCGGTGGAGGGATCGGTTGCCTCTGCGGTAGGAGATACATAGACTTCACTTCCGATTGAGAGCCGATACGACGCTCCGTCAATTCGGTCGTCGCAGAACGGTTCGATCAGGTGCTCCTCGGATAGTCTGCTGCGTAGCCTGTCGGCGCCCCAAAACATGTGGAGTTCCTATTCGGTCATGATCGGGAAGCCGGCGGAAGGCCGCAAGGGACCGGCCGCGGAGGAGGTGGTCCCCACTTCACATTGCGGTTCGGGCTCTCCGGGACCGAGAAGTCTAATCCGACGTTCGGAGCGATCAACCTGTATGTGCCCGCGCCCAGCATCTCGAACGGCGCGCCAGATCTCGAAGCCTTGGATGATCGCGTCTTGCCACTCAGCGGCTGTCCGGTTGCTCACCTCCAGATGGCGGGTCATGTCGCGAATCGTCCGCAGTAGTGAGTCTTCGACCGTTTTCACGCCCTGGAGCATGCGATGTTGGGTGGCGTAGGCGAATACCATTGCCGAGATACCTTCTTCGATGGCAACGGCTCGACCGCCGTCCTCCACTTCGTCCACACGCGGATCGCTCTTTCGTTTCCGTCGAAGGAGGCTTCGCGTCACCGGGGACCAGTCCAGAATCGCGGCGTAGGCTAGGTGGAAAAGATCGTGATATCGGTAGCCGTCTTGGTCGTAGGCGTTATCCGTTAGCGAATCTGGCATCACTGGAATTGTCTGGCCGTCAACGGCGAACGACACGGAGACCCTACCGAGATGATCGGAGACCCAAGCCTCGAAGCGCAGAGGTAGTTGTTCGGTAGTAGGCCATACTCGGTCGGCCAACACGAAACCGGCATCCGACTGCGCCCAACGATGACGGACCTTGTCAAGATTCCCATTGGCGACATCGGAGAGCGACAGGCCGTTCAGCCCGATTAGCAGCTCAAGATCCGCCATCAGGGAGACCAAGGACTCGCGCAGGACGATATTGAACGCTGCTTCCGTATACTGATCAGCGAGCAGCCCCCTGTAGGCGTGCGATATCCGACCGGTATTCTCGGCCAACGAAAGCGCCGCTCGAATCCATTCGCCCGGCCCTCGGCGTGCGTCAGCAGCGTTGCCCTCACGCCTGCCCGCCAACTCGACTTCCGCAAGACAAATGTCCCGACGCCTCGCCAAATCCGCCACGTACCAGAGCAGATCGCCCAGCTCCTCGGTCAGACGGTCTCGGAAGCCTAGATAGGCAGCGCCTTCTCGCCCGCGTTTCTTGAGCTCGCTTACCACTTCGCCGGTCTCCCCGATCAGCCCAAGCATCGGGGTGGTAATGCCATCTCCGCCTAGCACAGGTTCGTGAACGCTCGTCCTGCTTGTCTGCTCCTGGTAGTCCGAGAGATCCGTCTTCGGACGGACGTGTGATGCCGGAAACCGTGCATGTACGTGTTCGTTTATTCCCCACTTCGGGGGGAAGAACGGTGTTTCGATCTCTTCCTCTTCCGAATACCGATATCTCCGTTTAATGCGCGCGCGACCGCCGCGTGGAGTCAACGCTGGAAACCGTACCCTGGCGTATTTTGCGACTTCACAGAATAGATTCTGACAGTCGATGAGCTGCAAGGGTCTGCCGAATAGGTCCGGAAAATCCAGTCCTAGGCGCTCGAATTCCTCTGCCTGTACATCCATCATCATTTGGATGAGTTCGGTGTCGGTCCGTCCGCCGGCATCGGCGAAGCACTTCCGCAAGCCCTCGTGGGCACCTGGACCAGCCGCGACGAACTCGGTCTCGGAGAAGTCCACCACTTCGCTATAGTTGATGTCGGTAATGAACTGGTAGGCAAGAAAGTCTCCGATCATTGGGTATGATCGAAGCAACTCGAAGCCCGCCCCCATGGAGCTCGTATCCGCGAGTTGATCGCCCAAGTGGTCGGCCATCATCCGTTGCAGCAGCGTCAAGTGCGCCTGGTGCTTGCGGGTGGTACGGCGCGGCGATCGAGAAGTGGGCATGATGTAGGCAGCGGAATAGACCTGCCGGCCAGCGGCCAACTGTTCGTTGATGAGCTCGTCAATCCGTGCGAATGGGTCGTCGGCCAGCGTGACCGCTCCCAACTCGGTCGTCAGCATTTCCCAAGTATCGATGCGATTGAACAGTTTGAACAGGAGGATACGGAACACAACCTCGTTGGCGTCTTGGGGTAAGTGATCGGCATAGATGACGTTGTTGATGAGGAATTGACTCACTCGATCCGCCGCCCGATACGCGTTGGTGAATCGGTAGCAGCGAAGCGTCTCGTCAGTAGTCCACGGCGGCGGCTCGCCGCGCAGCCTGCGATAGTAGATGGACTGCCGTTCGTAGGCAAACCACCACCATGCGTTATACGCCTCCGTTACTCTAACTGTTGGTGATGTCTCTCGGAACGCAGGCGGCGTATCAACCAGCACTGCATCGTCAATGCCACTGTACGAAAGCGTCGTCTGGGGACTGGACTTCACCGCAGGCCACCTCTTTGGCCCGCACGGTTCGCCAAACGTTGCTGTCGGCCTTGGTCAAATAGAGTTCGGCGGGCCATCCGGACTTCTGCTACCGCGCGTTTGTGTTGGCAAACGGCTTCCGGGGCGAGTGGCGAGACAAGCTTGGGCGCGGCGATGTCGAGCTTGCCAGAGGCGTGCCTTGGGGTGGAAGGGCGTTCGCAGCGACCGGAAGTGCGCATAGTGCGCGATCCGTGCGTGCTCGTAGTCCATAGGAGTGGCGGGACTCCTTCTCTGCTCCGTCTCGGACGGCGCTGCCCGAGCCGATGTACAGCAGCATTGTAGCGCGACTCGTTGGCGGAAGTGTGGATTTGATCGCATGCTCGCAACGGGCGGGGTTTCGGGGGGTCTTGCTCGGTCTCGGGGGGCGTGGATCGCAGAGCTGCACCCGAGAAAAGGCCAGAGTCCAACCTGGGAATGCTCTACGTCGGAGCGCCGCAGGGCCGGCCCCGCGCTTCGCTTGGCTGTACTCCGGGTCGCCTCGGCCGCTGGCCACGTACTCTGCGATCTTGGCCTGCAGTGTGGTCAGCCTGTCCGTCGCCGAGCGCAGCTCGATTGCGAAATCTGGGCGTAGCGGAAGAACGTCGACTGCTGCTCCACTGGTACGGTCGCCAAGCTGCTCGTTGCTCACCCAAGACGCGTCCGGCAAGCGGATGGCCCGCTGGAAAGGAGGTAGCCTGCGGACGCGTCAGCGTTTTAGCCCGTCGCGTCCCGGGACGGCTAATCTGGGAGTTGGCAGCTGATCTCGGCGTTTTTCTTGGCGGTTTCCCTAATCTGCCCGGCACAAGACCGACACTTCTCCTTCCGTGCCTCGTCGATGCGCAACTCGTCGTTGGAGCGACGAAACTCGGTGTCGTTGTACTCGGCACAGCGAGAGTGCGGTGAGCGGTGATGAGGTTCTAGTCCGCGGAGGATGGCGGGACGCGGGAAGATAGGATCGGTAGCATTGGGGACACAGGCTTTGATCGCATCAACAAGGACCCGGCCACTTGCCACGGCAAACCATGCATTCGCAGCCCCAGACACCCCGTCCGAATGAGATCTTGGCTTTGTTCGGTGCGGGCATGACTCGCTTGAAGACCGTGCGGGTCTTTGGCTGATGCGCTGCCTCCATCGATGCCTCACCACCGCGTCGCGCCTTGGGGCAAGGGTTACGGCGCGTGGCCAGCTGCCGTCCCTTCCATGATCCCCTCCACCCTAGCCGCCGAAGTCACGGACGCCCTCCGCGACTTTCTGTCCACCGCCTTCGGCCCATCGAATCCGCCCCTGTCGTCGGTGATGGACGATTTCCTCGCGAACGAAGAGAACCTCCTGAAGGCGCCGTATCTCTCGCTGGACCTCCCCTTCGAGCGCGCTCCCGAAGGCGGTGAGCCGTTCCGGGACACGCCGCTCGGCTTCACCCCCTATCGCCACCAGCGCACCGCCTTTGACCGGCTGCGGGCGGGACGCTCCACGGTCATCGCCACCGGCACGGGCTCGGGTAAGACGGAGTGCTTCCTGTACCCGGCGCTCGACTATTGTCGGCAACACGCGGGCAATCCCGGGGTCAAAGCCATCCTGGTCTATCCCATGAACGCTCTGGCGTCGGACCAGGCGCGGCGCATCGCTCGGATCGTGAATGGCACGCCATCGCTGCAAGGCAAGGTGACCGCGGGGCTCTACGTGGGCGAGACTGGCGCGTCGCCGCGCGAGCGGATGACGGCGGATCACCTGATCGAAAACCGGGAGGCGCTAAGGGAGCGCCCGCCGGACATCCTGCTCACCAACTACAAGATGCTGGACCTGCTGCTGACGCGGCCCATCGACTTTCCCCTCTGGCGATACAACACGCCGGGCATGGTGCGGTATCTCGTTGTGGACGAGCTGCACACGTTCGATGGCGCCCAGGGGACGGACCTGGCGTGCCTCATCCGTCGGCTTCGGGCCCGCTTGTGGACGGACGACAGGCTGATCTGCGTGGGCACGTCCGCGACCATCGGTGGGGAGGAGGATCGGGAAGCCATCCTGGACTATGTGTCCTCGGTCTTTCACCAGCGCTTCGACGCGGAGGCCATCGTGGTGGAAGCGCGTCAGCGGATCGACGACTTCCTCGGGGATGCCATCATCAGCGCGTACCTCGTGCCCCGTTCGGACCTGGCGACGGTGCTGGACCCCGCCGGGTATGACTCTCTCGAAGACTACATCCGGGCCCAGCACGAGCTCTTCTTCGGGCAAGTGCCGGCCGGAGCTTTCGAGGCGATCGAGTGGCGGTTGGCGCTCGGCCAGAGGCTGCGCGAACACGCCGCCTTCGTGAACCTGCTCCGGGTCCTCGACGGCACGAAGCCGGTGTCGCTGGATTTGGTGGTCGAACGCCTGCAACGGAGCTTGCCAGTGTCGAGCAGCAGTGAGGCGAAGCACGTGCTGAACGCGCTCTGTGCCTTGATCTCGGTGGCGCGGGAGCGGGAGGGCACGGCGCCGGACGCACCGGTGCGCCCCCTGCTGAACGTCAAGGTGCACCTCTGGGTGCGGGAACTGCGTCGGATGGTGTGCAGCGTCTGGGAGGTCGCGGAGGAGTCTTCTGGCACCGGCGAAGAAGGGGCGCGGATGGCATCCGTCGAGTCGGACGTGGACAACGGGCCGGTGGGCGCACCCGCCGGCGGCGAAGGTGCCACGGCCCCGTCGGGTGCGGATGACGACAGTGGTCAACTAAGTGATCTGGCGAAACGCCGCCTACGCTATTCGGACGATCTGAAGTCCGACGAAGAGTCCGTCCACCTCCCCCTGGTCCAATGTCGCGAGTGCCACGCTACCGGCTGGGGATGCGTCAAGCACGCGGTAGAGAACCACGTCAGCCAGGACCTGCGCGTGTTTTACAACCGCTTCTTCCTGCGCGACGTAGACGTGAACTATCTCTTCCCGCTGCGCGCCGACGAGGAGCCGCCCAGTGGCGTACCGGGCCGCGAAAACCGCGTCTGCGGTGCGTGCGGGTACGTCGCGGAGCCAAGTGCCCGCGTCTGCCCGGGATGCGGCCAGGGGCGCCTGACACGGGTTTATCGACCGAACTCGGTCAGAGCCCGGCGGCGGGGGCAAGGCGAGCCGGGAATGGGGGAGTCGCAAGGGTATGCCCGGCGCACGCGCGAGTTGAGCCGCGACTGTCCTTACTGTGGCGCGCGCGAAGCGCTCATCATCCTGGGGGCGCGTGCATCAAGCTTGCTCAGCACCGCGCTCGCTCAGACGTTCGCCTCACGCCATAACGACGACCGAAAGGTCATCGCCTTCTCTGACAACGTGCAGGATGCGGCGCACCGAGGCTCGTTCTTCGCCGCGCGCACTTGGCGTAACGGCATCCGTGCGGCCATCGCGCAAGTGATCGCGGAACAGGACGGCATCTCTCTTGCGGACTTGCCTGATCGGGTGGTCACGTGGTGGGGAGATGCTCGGGAAAACCCGCGCGCGTTCGATCGGGAACGATTCATCAGCGAGTTCATCGCGCCGGACCGGCTGTGGCTGCGGGATTTCGAGACGTTGAAGGAACGCGGCGCGCTCCCCGCAGGATCGACCCTGCTCGCGCTGGTGCAACGACGGCTGCGCTGGGATGCGTTGGCGGAGTTGACTTTCGGTTCTGCGATCGGACGTACGCTCGAGCGCACGCAGACCGCTGCGGTCGGGGTGGATCGCGAGGCCCTGGACCAGGCTTGCGAAGCGGCACTGGTCCGGGTTCGCGAGGAGTTCGGCGAACTGCGCGGGATCGATGTGCTCCAGGTGAGGAGCTTGCTGCTGGGGATTCTGCGCCGCATGAAGGACCGTGGCGCCGTCGAGAGTCCGATGTTCGGCCCATATCTGGATGGCGGCGGCAACCCGTACGCGTTTCAGGATCTTGCCTTGCAAGACTTCGGACATCGCTCGGCCCTGCCGGTCTTTCCGGGGCAGGCGGCGGGGCGCGACGGCATAGAAGCGCTGGTAGGCAGCCGGCGTCGGTCCTGGTACCACAGCTGGACGGAAAAGGTGCTCACGCCGGTACACGTCCTCGGGGCGACGCGGAACGCGGGAGACGTGCTGCGGGTGGCAATGGGAGCCCTGGTGGCTGCGGGGCTTGTAGGGGTGCTGCCGGCCGGTCGCACGCAGGTCTGGGCGCTCAGGCCGGAGCGGTTCTACGTCACCGTCCAAACCGCCGTGATGCGGTGCGAGAACTCGCGCCGTACGCTGGTTGTCCCGACTGCGGAGACGGCATTGTGGGTCAAGGTGCCATGCCTCGATCTTGCGGCGCAGGATCGCTACGTGGAACACGAACCCGGGCGTCCGACGTGGGCCGGCCGCCTGTATCGCGAGGCGACCATCCGCCGCATCGTTTCGGCGGAGCATACGGCCTTGGTCGCGCGGGAGGAGCGGGATCGCCTGCAAGAGCGGTTCGCCGCTTCGGAGGTGGATCCCTGGGAGCCGAATCTACTTTCTGCGACCCCGACGCTGGAACTCGGCGTGGACATCGGCGACCTGTCCACCGTCGTACTGTGTTCTGTGCCACCGACTCCCGTGAACTACGTGCAGCGTACCGGGCGCGCCGGACGGCGTGACGGGAACGCGCTGACGTTGACGGTCGCCACGGGCCAACCGCACGACCTGTACTACTACGCCGAGCCCCTGGAGATGCTCGGCAGTCGCATCGCCCCGCCTGGGATCTTCCTGAATGCGCCGGCTGTGCTGGAACGGCAACTCACGGCGTTCTGTCTGGACTGTTGGGTGGCCGGCGGCGTCGAGGAGAATGCCGTGCCGCGAACGGTCCGACCCGTGCTGGACAATGTGGAGAAGTCCAACGCCGAGGGATTCCCCTACCCGTTGTTTGAGTTCGTGGTGAAGACGGGGGACGAGCTCCTGGCGCGTTTCTTCGCCGCATTCGAGTCGCGCACCGGTTTGGATGACGATCTCGACGATACCTCCCGACAGTACCTGCGTGCCTTCCTGCATGGCGGGGACCAGGAAGAGTCGTTGCGCTGGCGCATCTTGAGACGGCTGACGGAAGTGGTTGAGGATCGAAAGTCTCTGCGGAACGACGTCGAGACCCTGGGGCGCCGCATCAGGGCGCTACGGCTTGCCCCGTCCGACCAGGCCAACGAAGCGAACCTCAAGGAGCTCTCCGACGAGCGGCAGGCCCTGCAGCGGCTGCTCCGCAACATGAACGGTCGGGAGACCTTCGGGTTCCTCACGGACGAGGGTCTCCTGCCCAACTACGCGTTCCCGGAACAGGGAGTGACGCTGAACTCCGTGATCTACCGCCGGCGTCAGGGTGAGGGTGGCGAGGACGAAGACGAAGCGCTCGTGTTCGATTACCTGCGCCCTGCCGTCGCGGCGCTCGGCGAATTTGCGCCGGAGAACGAGTTCTACGCCGGTGGCCGTCGGGTAACCATTCAGCGCATTGACACCCGTGTATCGCCCATCGAGAAGTGGCGGTTGTGCCCGTCCTGTTCGTATTGCGAGAACATCGACGCTGGCGACCGCCACGGTGCGTGTCCGCGTTGCGGCGATCCCCTTTGGGGCGATGCCGGCCAGAGCCGCGAGATGCTGCGCTTACGCCTCGTGCATGCGGCGACTTCGGACAGGCGAAGCCGCATCATGGATGAACGCGACGACCGCGAACCGCTGTTCTACACCCGGCAGCTCGTAGCCGACTTTGACCCGGCGTCGGTGTCGCGCGCTTTCGCTTCGGTAGGGGCCGACCGTCCGTTCGGCTTCGAGTACGTGCCTTCCGCAACCTTTCGGGAAATGAACTTCGGGCGCCTGGACGAGCTGGACTCGCCGACCGCCTTCGCTGGAGAGCGGATGCCGCGCAAGGGATTCTCTCTGTGTCGCCGGTGCGGCGGCGTGCAGGGAGCCGACGGTGAAGTGCGGCACACGCGGGCGTGCGGGACACGCGGTGGAGGAACGCCGGGCGACTCCCTTACGCCGGGGAGTGCCGCCAGCGAACCGGCCATCGCGGACTGCCTCTACCTGTATCGCGAATTTCGGTCGGAAGCCGTGCGGATGCTGATCCCCGCGGCTGGCGGCATCGACCCCGAGCGGCGCATCAGTTCGTTCATCGCCGCGTTGGAACTGGGCTTGCGGCGGCGGTTCGCCGGGGCCGTGGAACATCTGCGGGTCATGACCTGCAAGTTCCCGGCAGCGGAATCCGGGGCCGACCTGACCTTCCTCATGCTCTACGACACGGTACCGGGCGGCACCGGGTACCTGAAGCAGATGATGAACGACCCGAGTAACGTACTGGGCATCTTCCAGCTCGCGCGGGACGCCATTTCGGAGTGCGAGTGCAACAGCGACCCGGCCAAGGACGGCTGCTACCGTTGCGTGTACGCGTATCGGCGCAGCCACGAGATGGCGAGTACCTCCCGCGACACGGCGCTCGCGCTGATGAATGAGATCCTTGAGCAGGCGGAGCATCTGGAGGAGGTACCCGGGTTGCGCTCGGTGAAAGTGAACCCGCTGCTCGAGAGCGAGTTGGAAGCCCGCTTCGTCGAGGCGCTGGGGCGCATGGAGGTCGACGGGAAGCCTCTGCGGGTGCGCCAGGATGTGGTTGGGGGTAAACCTGGTTTCGTCCTGACGGCTCCGGGGCAGACATGGTTCATGGAGGCACAGCCGCAACTGCGCGAGTCGGCTGGCGTTGCGATCGCGAGTCGCCCGGACTTCGTGATTCGGTCCGCACGGGAGTCTGCGGCTCGGCCGCCGGTGGCAGTCTTCATGGACGGCTTCGAGTACCACCGGGACAAGACCGATGAGGACTCCGCGAAGCGCATGGCCCTGGTGCGTGCCGGCTACCTGGTCTGGTCGTTGACTTGGCATGATCTCGAGATCGCCTTGGGGAAGGGTGACGACGTTGCCGATCTGCTTGGCGGCGACGAGGGACGGATGGCGCAGCTACAGGGAAAACTGGACACTCGTTGGGAAACCAGCCTGGTGCGCTCCCGGCTGGCGGCTCCGTCCCTGACGTTGCTCGTTCGCTACTTGCAGAATCCAGACTCCGAAGCGTGGAAGCGGGCCGTGTTCACGGAGTTGCTGCGCCTCTTCGAACCGGAGACCATGCTGGACAAAGGCCTTCGGCGCGCACTTGTCGAGTCGGCGGAAGGGCTGCCGGGCGCCGTGCAGGATGTGTTGAGCGCGCTGCCCGAAGAAGCGGCCTTTGCCGGGCGGGGCGCGTGGTGCGGGACGCCGCCTGACTACGCGGAACTCTTCCTCGCGGTGCCGCTGGATGCCATTCAAGCGGCGGAGCCGAACGCCATGACCGTCATCCTGCACCTGAACGACGCGGCGTCCACGGGCCACCAAGACTACAGGCGGGAGTGGAACGGAGTCTTGCGCCTGTACAACCTGCTGCAGTTTCTTCCCGACAGTTGGTGGACAACGACGCGTGGGGTCAAGCGTGACCTATATCCCGAATTCGACTCTGTCGACACGGACTTGCTCACGCCTGGGATGGAAGCGTGGGAGCAAGCGATCTCTCTGGCGGCGACGGAGGTCGCACCCACGATGCGATCGCTCGCCGCCGAAGGGATTCCACCTCCGGAAGTCGGCTTTGAGTTGACGGATGCCTCGGGGCAGGTGTTGGCCGAAGCCGAACTGGGTTGGGAAGGCGAGCAGGTCGCTGTTCTGATGCCCGGCCAGCAAAGCCAGCCTTTCGTGGACTATGGTTGGCGCACGTTCCTCCAGGACACGGCGGACCTGACTAGGCCCCTGGCGGATGCCCTGGGTGGCGAGTCGGAGGCTGGTGGACGAAGATGATCGAGCGGCCGAGGGCCTCACGAAGGATGGAAGCGCGACAGTGACAAGACCTCGAATGGCGATGTCGGCGGATTTCCTGGCCGCGTTCGCGAAGTTGCCGGGGACGCAGCAACGTGCCGTGCGGGCCATGATCTCGCGGTTCGACCGCGATTCCACGGCGTCCGGCCTCAACTACGAGAAGATCGCGAACGCGAAGGACGCCAACATGCGCTCGTTGCGCATCGATGGGGGGTACCGGGCGATCATCTTGAAGCCTGCCCAGGGCAACGTGCACATGCTGTTGTGGGCGGACAAGCACGACGAGGCGTACCAATGGGCGATGCGCCACCGCTGCAGCATCAATGCCGAAACGGGCGCACTTCAGGTGTACCAGCCTCGGCAGCCGGCAGAGGTTGCGGTCGAACCCGTATCGGTTGAGCAGCCGGGAATGTTCGCTCCACTGAAGGATCGAGAACTGGTTCGCTTGGGCGTGCCGGCGGACATGACCGCGGAAGTTCGCGAGATTCGTAGCGAGGCCGAACTGGACGACGTTGCAGACCGGCTCCCTGTCGAGGCCTACGACGCCCTGTATCTCTATATGGCAGGCGATCCCTACGAAGAGATCGTCCTGGACCGGGAGATACCTTCGGAGAGCGTGGATATCGAGGACTTCGAGGTTGCGCTCACGCGCGACGATTCCCGCTCTCGATTCGTGGTCATCGAGGACGATCTGGAGCTCGAGGCCATGTTCAACGCGCCACTGGAACGCTGGCGCGTGTTCCTGCATCCCTCGCAGCGCCGCCTGGTGGAACGGCATTGGAACGGACCGGTACGCGTGCTCGGCGGCGCCGGGACGGGCAAGACCGTCGTGGCCATGCATCGTGCGCGTTGGCTGGCGAGAGCGTTGCCGGCAGGTCAACGCATCCTGTTCACGACCCTCACCCGCAATCTGGCCGCCGACATCGAGAACAACCTGCGCGCCATCTGCTCGCCGGAGGAGATGCAGCGGATCGAGGTCACGAACCTCGATCGTTGGGTGCAGCGCTTTCTGCGGGGTAAGCGATTTCGCTTCCGTCTCGTCTTCGGTCGCGACCGCGACGCCTGGCGTGCAGCGCTGGCGAAGAGACCCGGTGACTTGCCGCTTTCCGACGCCTTCTACAACGAGGAGTGGGAGCAGGTCATCCAGGCCAATGGCGTGACGACGCGAGAGGACTACCTTCGGATCCCTCGCGTCGGCCGCGGGGTGCGCATGAATCGGGGGTTGCGAGCCCGCGTGTGGTCGGTATTCGAGGAGTATCGCGCCCGGCTCGCCGAACGAGAGGTCATGGAGTTGATGGACTGTTACCGGGCCGCGACCGCTCTTCTGGAGCAGGAAGAGACGCGCGCCGGCTTTGAGGCCGTCATTGTCGACGAAGCGCAGGACCTGGTGGCGCCCGCGTGGCGGCTCATCCGCGCACTCGTGCCTCGCGGGCAGGACGACCTGTTCATCGTGGGCGACGCTCACCAACGTATCTACTCGCGCCACCGTGTCATCCTCGGTCGTTGTGGCGTGGACATCCGTGGGCGGTCAAAGAAGCTTCGCCTGAACTACCGCACGACCGAGGAGACCCGCCGGTGGGCGGCCAACCTTCTGTCGGATCGCTCCATCGACAACCTTGACGGGGGGGTGGACGACAACAGCGGCGTGCGGTCGATCGCCAATGGGCCTGAGCCGAATCTGAAAGGATTCGAGACCCGGGACGATCAGACCACCTGGCTCGTTGGATACCTGACGGATCTCATGGATCGAGGGGAGACCTTACGGGGCATCTGTGTTGTCGCGCGCACGCGAAACGAACGCGATGTCCTTGCGGAGGAGCTGCAGGACGCCGGGTTGCCGGTCGAAGTGCTGGAGGCCGATGCCGACGATGATCCGACCACTGGCGTGCGTCTCGCCACGATGCATCGCGTCAAGGGCCTGGAGTTCGACCGTATGGTGATCGCCAGTGTGAACGACCGGTTGGTGCCTCTGGCAGTAGCCATCGATGCCACGGACGTGGACAGTCCGGAGCGCACTGCGGCCGAAACGGCGGAACGCGCCTTGTTGTACGTCGCCGCCACTCGTGCCAAGAAGGAGCTGTCGGTGCTGAGTTTCGGGGCGCCGAGTCCGTTCCTGGCGGAGCTACAGAGCGACGCGTAGGTCTGGTCTTCGTAAGGCGCCGGACCCTCAGCTGCTCGCAGCCCGAATAGCCCTTGATGCGTGACGGGCCTCGGGAAACAATCTTGTGGGTTGATTCGGACAGTAGAGGCTTCCAATGGCGGCGTGGTCGATGCGGGACGCCCGGCAGCGTTTCAGCGCCGTGGTCAGAGCGGCGGTGGAAGGGACGCCGCAACGGGTGACGCGGTGGGGTAAGGCGGCGGTTGTCGTGCTCTCCGTGGCGGAGTACGAGCGGCTCAAGCAGATCGAGAGTGCGCAGGCCGCCAGCCTTGCGGACCTCTTGCTGGCGATGCCCCAGGACGATGGGGTCTTCGAAAGGGAGGCGGACGGTCTTCGGAACGGCGACTCGTGACGATTTTGACCGGATGGCGGTGCGGTTCGTCAGGCAGCCCCGTTCCAGCGAATCACGCCGGCCTGGTGCAGCTTGTGCAGCTCGTCGGCATCGATGCCCAGACCGTCGCCGAGCACTTCCCCCGTGTGCTCGCCGAGCAGCGGCGCGGGCTTGATCGGTACTTGTGACTTGGACAGGCGCGGCGCGAAGCCGAGCAGCGGTACCTCGCCATGCATGGGATGGTCCAGGTGATGGACGAAGCCGCGCTCGACCAGATGCCGGTCGGTGTGCAGTTCGCCGGTGTCCAGACACGCCGAGCAGGGTACGCCGGCGCCGCCCAGGGTCTCCATGACCTCCTGTTTGGTGCGTTCGCGCGTCCAGGACGCGACCTTCTCGAAGAGCTCCTGGCCGTGGGTCGTCCGCGTCTGCAGGTCCGTGAAGCGGTCGTCGACCAGCAGGTCGGGACGGTCCATGGCCACGCACAGGCTGTCCCAGTGTCCGTCGGTGACGGGCATCACGTAGGCAAAATCGTTGGGGCCGAACGGCTTGCACGGGTAGAGGTCCACCGGGGGTAATCCGCCGGACGCCCCGGTGCGGTCACACGCCTGGGTGCCCCACTTGGAGCCGATCGCCACGCGCGTGCGCATGAAGTAGGTCATCGCCTCCTGCATGGAGATCTCGATCTGCTGGCCCTCGCCGGTGCGCAGGCGTTGCACGTAGGCGGCCAGGATCGACATGGCGAGCTGCACGCCCGTGCCGGAGTCGCCGGTGGTGGGGCCGGGAATGACGGGCGGCCGGCCCGCTTCGCCCGTGACGGAGAAGGCGCCCGCGGCGGCCTGGGCGATCATGTCGTAGCTCTTGAAATCGGAATAGGGGCCTGAAGTTCCGAAGCCCTTGAGGCGCGCATAGATGAGGGGCGGGTGGGCGGCCTTGAGGGTCTCGTAGTCGAGTTGCAGGCGTTCGATCACGCCGGGTCCGTAGTTCTCCACGAACACGTCGAAGCCGGGCAGGAGCCGCATGAAGAGGTCGCGGCCTTCCGTGCTGCGCAGGTTGATGGCGACGCTGCGCTTGTTGGCGTTCCAGTTGCAGAAGTAGGCCGAGTACTGCATGTTCTCGCTGCGGCCCACCGCCCGCCCGGGGTCGCCGTGCTCCGGCGCCTCGACCTTCACGACGTCCGCTCCGAACCAGGCTAGCGCCTGCGTGCACGAGGTGCCCGCCTCGTACTGGGTCATGTCGAGGACCCTCATTCCATCCAGAGCGGGCATCCGGAGCCTCCCGATTGCGATGCGCGAGAACGAGTAGCGGAATGTACTCCCTTGCCGCATTGCGGGACAGTCCCGGGCGCGGGCGTTGGCTCCGTGCGCCCGAAGCCGGTTGACACGATGCGGCTCTGCATCGTCTCTTTACCGACGCGGAGGCGCGACCCGCTCAAGGTCGGTCACCCGCTCGCTGCAGTTCGCTCGCAACCGACCTGGAGATCAGACGGATGGACCGATTGAACGCTGTCATCGACTCGATCAACGCCTTTGCGTGGGGGCCACCCATGCTCGGCATGCTGGGGTTCACCGGCGTCCTGCTCACCCTCGGACTCGTGTTCATGCCCTGGCGCAAGGTGGGATACGGCTTCCGCCTGCTGTTCGACCGGTCCGAAGCCGTCGGCGCCGGAGAGGTCAAGCCGTTCAACGCCCTCATGACCGCGTTGTCGGCAACCGTCGGTACCGGAAATATCGCCGGCGTTGCCACCGCCATCGCCCTTGGCGGCCCGGGCGCGATCTTCTACATGTGGCTTATCGCACTGTTCGGCATGGCCACCAAGTACGCCGAGGCGGTGTGTGCGGTCACCTATCGCGAGGTCGACGTCACGGGCAAGCATGTCGGCGGCCCCATGTACTACCTTCGTAACGGCGTCGGCGCCTTCGCCCCGGAACTCGGCAAGTGGCTGGGCCTCGCGTTCGCCGTGTTCGGTGCCGTGGCGGCGTTCGGTATCGGCAACGCGGTGCAGGTCAACTCGATGGCGGCCGCGTTGGTGGACAGCTTCGGCGTTCCGCCCTGGGTGACCGGGTTGATCGTCGCGCTACTGGTGGGCGTGGTGGTCATCGGCGGCATTCGGCGCATCGGCGAAGTGGCGGGCAAGCTGGTGCCGGCGATGGTCGTGCTCTACGTCGGCGCCGCCGTGGTGATCATCGCCATCAACATCGTCGATGTACCCGCCGCGTTCGGCCTGATATTCACCCATGCGTTCACGCCGGCGGCGGCGACGGGCGGCTTCGCGGGCGCAGCGGTGGCCGCGGCCATTCGCTTCGGGGTCGCCCGTGGCGTGTTCTCCAACGAGTCCGGCCTGGGCTCCGCCGCCATCGCCCATGCCGCGGCGCAGACCGACAGTCCGGTCCGGCAGGGCATCATCGCCATGCTCGGCACGTTCATCGACACCCTCGTCGTATGTACCATGACGGCGCTGGTCATCCTGACATCCGGCGCGTGGACCATGACGGGCGCCGACGGGGGCGGCCTGACGGGAGCGGTACTCACCTCGACCAGCTTCCAGAGCACCATCCCCGGTGGTCAGTACGTCGTCACCGTGGCTCTCGCGATCTTCGCATTCACCACGATCCTGGGATGGTCGTACTACGGCGAGAGATGCTGGCAGTACCTGTTCCATGAACGGAGCCTGTGGCTCTACCGGGTGCTGTGGGTCGCGGCGCTGCTGGTCTTTGCCGACCAGAAGGTGGACCTCGTGTGGAACCTGTCGGACACGCTGAATGGACTCATGGCCATTCCGAACCTGATCGGCCTGTTGCTGCTCGCGCCAATGGTGTTCCAGGTGACCCGCGAGTACTTCGACGGGCCCGGGAGGCCGTAGCCATGACCGGCCGTGGATGGCGCCCGTCGCCGCAGGAAGCGACGGGCGACGGAACGGGACATGACGGGACATAGCGCGGCAAGTGCGCGCAGTCAGGGCTGTGCCGAAGCGCGCCTCTCGCCTTGAACTTCTCGCCCGCTGGCCGCATAACTGGTGGTGAGCGGCGGCGTTGGTTGGCTGCCGAGAAGTCGCGGACCATCCCGGTCCCCTGCCCGCTTCCCGCACACGCACGCCGCCGCCAAAAGGAGCGGCCATGAATCGGACGTCGCGTCTGCACATACCCCATCCGCCGGCCCGTCCCGGCGACACACCGGACTTCAGTCACCTGCATCTGTCGGACGCCGGCGCGGCGGCGCGGCCGGAGGTCTGCACCCACGTCCACGACATGGAGTGCCTGGCGTACGATCTGGTCAGGGTGCTGGACGACGAGGGCCGCGCGGTCGGGCCGTGGCTGCCCGCGCTGCCCGCGCACGACCTCGAGCTCGGTTTGCGACACATGACGCTGACCCGGGCCTTCGATGCGCGGATGTTGCGCATGCAGCGCCAGGGCAAGCTGACGTTCTACATGCAGAGCCTCGGCGAGGAGGCGGTCTCCGTCGCACCGGCGATGGCGCTCGCCCCGGGCGACATGCTGTTTCCGCACTACCGCAACCAGGGCCTGCACGTCGCGCGGGGCCGCAGCCTCGTGGATCTCATGTGCCAGTGCCTGTCCAACACGCGGGACATGTGCAAGGGGCGGCAGATGCCCATCATGTATCACTGGGCGCGCGGCAGGATCTTCTCGGTGTCGGGGAACCTGGCCACGCAGTTCCCCCAGGCGGTCGGTTGGGCGATGGCGGCCGCCATCAAGGGCGAGGACGACATCGCGGCGGCGTGGCTCGGTGAGGGGTCCACGGCCGAGGCGGACTTCCACCATGCCCTGACGTTTGCGGCGGTGTATCGGGCGCCGGTCGTCCTGAACGTCGTGAACAACCAGTGGGCGATCTCGAGCTGCCAGGGATTCGCTGGCGGGGAGCGGCGTCCGTTCGCGGCGCGCGGGCTGGGTTACGGGATCGCTTCGGTCCGAGTGGACGGCAACGACTTCCTCGCCGTGTTCGGCGTCACCCGCTGGGCGGCGGAGCGCGCGCGCACGGGCTTCGGGCCGACGCTGATCGAGCATGTCACCTATCGGGGTGGGGCGCACTCGACCAGCGACGATCCGTCGCGGTATCGACCCCGGGACGAATGGCAGGCGTGGCCGCTCGGCGACCCCATCGAACGGCTGCAGGGGCACATGATCGCCGAAGGGCTCTGGAGCGAAGAGCGGCACGCGGCCCTCGAAGCGGAGCAGAAGGCACACGTCGACCGTTGCTGGGAAGCGGCGTTGCAGCATGGGTCGATGTCGGACGGCCCGCGGCTCGACCCTGACGAGTTGTTCGAAGACGTCTACCGGGACATGCCCGCCCACCTCGTGGCGCAGCGGGCGGAACTGCGCAGGCTGCGCAGGGACTGACTCGATGGCCCACATGAACATGATCCAGGCCCTCAACTCGGCGATGGACACGATGCTCGGGCGGGACCCCCACGTCGTGATCCTCGGGGAGGATGTCGGCTACTTCGGCGGCGTCTTCCGCTGCACCGACGGCCTGCAGAAGAAGTACGGCGAGCACCGGGTGCTCGATGCCCCGATTGCGGAAGGCGGCATCGTCGGGAGCGCCATCGGCATGGCGGTCAACGGGTTACGACCCATCGCCGAGATGCAGTTCGCGGACTACATCTATCCGGGCCTGGACCAGATCGTGAGCGAACTGGCACGCCTGCGCTATCGCACGGCGGGGGACTTCTTCGCGCCCGTGACCGTACGGGCGCCGTGCGGCGGCGGCATCCGGGGTGGGCAGACCCATTCGCAGAGCCCGGAGGGCATCTTCACGCACGTCTGCGGGCTGAAGGTGGTGATGCCCTCGAATCCGTACGACGCCAAGGGGCTGCTGATCTCCGCCATCGAGGACGACGATCCGGTCATCTTCTTCGAGCCGAAACGCATCTACAACGGACCCTTCGACGGCGACCCGGACAAGCCGGCGACTTCCTGGCAGGGGCAGCCGGGGGGCGATGTGCCCGAGGACTACTACACGGTGCCGATCGGCCGGGCGGAGGTCGTGCGCGCGGGCAGCGATATCACCGTGCTCTGTTACGGGACGATGGTCCACGTCGCCGAGGCGGCCGTGCGAGGCCTGGGGGTGGACGCGGAGATCGTGGACGTGCGCACGCTGGCCCCGCTGGATACGACCACCCTGACCGAGTCTGTCGCCAGGACCGGCCGTTGCGTGATCGTGCACGAGGCGACGCGCTTCTCGGGGTATGGCGCCGAACTCTCGGCCACTGTCCAGGAGCAGTGCTTCTATCACCTCGAGGCGCCGATCATGCGGGTGACCGGCTGGGATACGCCCTATCCGCACGCCTTCGAGTGGGACTATTTCCCCGGGCAGCGACGCGTGGCGCGCGCGATCGAGCAGGTGCTGGAGGCGGCGTGAGCGAGTACGTGTTCCGTCTCCCGGACCTCGGCGAGGGCACCGTCGAAGCGGAGATCGTCGAGTGGCATGTCGTACCGGGCGATGCCGTGGCCGAGGAGGACATCGTCGTCGACGTGATGACCGACAAGGCGAATGTGGAGATCCCCGCGCCGGTGGCCGGCACGGTGTTGCGTACGGCGGGCGAGCCCGGGGACCGGGTGCCGGTGGGGGCGGAACTCATTGCGTTCGAGAGCGTCGGCGCGCAGACCGGTGAGCCCTTGGCCATCGGTGCGGCCAGGCCTGCGCCGTGGGGCGAGCACGATGCGACGCGAACACGGCGCTGCGGGGCGCGCGTGCTCACCTCTCCCGCGATCCGCCGGCGCGCCCTCGAGGCGGCCGTGAATCTGGCGGATGTACCCGCAACGGGCCCGCACGGTCGGATCACCCGTGGCGACCTCGACGTGTTTCTCGCGACGCCGCCCCCGGTGTCGAATTCGTCGACCGAGCGCGAGGCGTTCGAGGAGATCAAGGTAATCGGGGTGCGCCGCGTCATCGCCGAGCGCATGGCGGCAAGCAAGCGCGACATTCCGCACTTCTCTTACGTGGAGGAGGTCGACGTCACCGAACTCGAGGCACTGCGGCGGCACTTGAACGAGGAACGTGCTCCGGACCCCCATCTGACGCTGTTGCCCTTCATCGGCCTGGCACTGATCGCGGCCGTGCGCGCGTTCCCGCGGTGCAACGCCCACTTCGACCCCGAGCGGGGGGTCATCAAGAGGTTCCCGCACGTACACCTGGGCATCGCCACGCACACGGCGGACGGGCTCAAGGTTCCGGTCGTGCGGGACGCGGACCGGCATGATCTGTGGGCGCTTGCGGCGGCGCTCGGCCAGGCGGCCGCGGCGGCGCGGAACAACACGGCGTTGCCGGCGGACCTGGCGGGGTCGACGGTCACGCTCACCAGTCTCGGTCGTCTCGGGGGCATCGTCAGCACGCCCATCGTCAATCCTCCGGAGGTCGCGGTCGTGGGCGTGAACAAGGCGGTCAAGCGCCCGGTGGTGGTGGACGACGCGGTGGTCGTGCGGCGGATGATGAACCTGTCGGCCTCGTTCGATCACCGTTTCGTGGACGGCTTCGACGCCGCGTCGATGATCCAACACATGAAGCGCGCACTGGAGCACCCCGCCAGCCTGTTCGTGTAAGCCTGGCGGCGCCAAGGGCTTGCACAGGCTCGACGCGGGCGTTGTAGGGGACGGGCTTGTCCCGTCCCGTCCCGGATTCGTGCACGGTTCCAGCACGGGCGACCACAAGGGTCGCCCCTTACATGGAACATCACGTAAGCCATTGATTTAACTGGGCTACGAAAAGCGCCTCTACGAGCCGCTGGCGCGCGTCGCCCCACCCATGTTCCTTGCATGTCTGCGCGGTGGACCCACCGTGGAAAGCTACAATCCGTGCCGAATCAGCCACAAGCGGATTGTTCCATGCAAGCGTTCGCGGCCGTAAGGTCGCGCTAGCGTCGCAGGCGCACGCCGGCGGCTTCCCGGTCCCACGTCGTCGATGTCACGCCCGTTTCCCGCAACGGGAACCGGTTGGCGTTTCTGCACTTTACCGGTTGGCGTTTTCGGCAACTCCGGAACCAGATCGACGTACCTCGGAATCATGAAGTAGGCCATGCGCGGCTCCAGGAACCGGATGAGGTGTTCCGGATCGACACGATGGCCCGGTTTGGCCACCACCACGGCCATCACCTCCTGTTCGGTGTGCGCGGACTCCATGGGGATGACCGCGCATTCCAGGACATCCGGATGGGCGTTGATCTCGTTTTCGACTTCCATGGAGGAGATGTTCTCGCCGCGCCGCCGTATTGCATCCTTGGAGCGGTCGACAAAGTAGTAGTTGCCGGCGTCGTCTCGCAGCAGCATGTCGCCGGTGTGAAACCACTGGTTCCGCCAGGCCGTGACGGTCCAGTCCGGATGGTTCCAATAGCCATTGGAGATGATCCACGGCTCCCTTGCCCGCACCAACGCTTCACCCGGCACACCGGGCGGCAGTTCCCGGTCGTCGGCATCAACGATCCGCACCTCATAGAGGTCCTCGACCAGCCGTCCACAGGATCTGTTGTCCACGAGATCGAAAGTGGTTCGCGTCGGGCAGTTCATCTCCGTACCGCCCCATGTGGTCGAGACCCGGCAGTCGAAACGGCTCTTGAAGTCCTCCGTTTCCGGGATCAGGGGCACCATCAGCACCCGCTCCAGCGGGTTGTCCGCATCGTCCGCAGCCGCTTCCTGGCTATGCAGGAAGTTGGCCATGGCGCCCAGTAGAAACGTGGTCGTAGCCTTGTGCCGGCGCACGTCCCGCCAGAAGCGTTGGGCACTGAACGTGCCCGGCAGGACGGCGGTGGCGCCGACGACGCAGGCGGCGTAAACCAATGCGAACTGGCCGGCGATGTGAAACAGCGGCAGCGGCGCGTAGTAGATGTCGCTCTCGTGCAGCTCGAGCATCCGGCCGACGCCCAGGGCGTACTGATAGGCGTGGGCGTGCGTGATGGTGGCCCCCTTGGAAGGGCCTGTGGTGCCGGAGGTATACATCACCGCCATGAGATCGCGCGGACGCGGTCCGTCGCCCGACCACTCCGACGTGACGGAAGACAACTCGGCGAAATCACGCAACTCGATATCGGCGCCCATCGTCTCGGCCGACGCACCCACGACATAGACCCGCTGCAGGCCGGGCAGGTCGTTGGCCACCGCTTCGAGCTGGGGCAGATAGTCCGCATGGATCAGCATCACCGCGGCACTGGAATCGTTGATCAGATAGGACAGTATCGAGCCCCGCTGATGGACGTTCACCGGCACTTCGATGGCGCCGATCCGGGACAACGCACACCAGGCGCAGATGTAGTCCACGGTATCGGGCAGCATGAGCAGAACCGTCTCGCCCGCTTGCACGCCCGCCTCCGCTATGCCTTGCGCCATCCGGCGCGAGCGGCGGTCGATGTCCAGGTAGCTGTAGGACTCGTGCTCCGTGACGACCCAGGGCTTGTCCGGCGCTCGCGCCACCCGCCGGGCCAGCACGGCGGCCAGGTGCCGTTGGTCCCTGGGATCGGAGAACCGGTGCATGGGGCTACCGACCCTTGAAGACGGGCTCTCGCTTCTCACCGAATGCCGTGATCGCTTCGCCGTAATCCTCGCTGTAGAGCATGCCGGTAATGGTCTGTTTCTCCGTTTCCAGGGTCGCCTCGAAGCCGGCCTCGATGGCATTCTGCAGCATGCGCTTGTGGTGGGCCACGGCAAGGGGTGCGCGCGTCATGATCACCCGGGCGAGGCGCTCGGCCTCGGCTTCTTCCTCGCCGAACGGCACCACCCGGTTGACGAGACCCAGCCGAAAGGCTTCTGCCGCGTCGATGAACTCGCCGGTCAGCACCATCTCGCGGGCCTTGTTCAACCCGATCATCATGGGCAGGAGTTTCGTGGCGCCGCCGGTGATCGTCATGCCGGCATTGCCTTCGGGAAAACCGAACTTGCCGGTGTCGGCCGCCACGATCAGGTCGCAATCGAGCGCGATCTCGAATCCACCGCCCACGGCATATCCTCGCACCGCCGCGATCACCACCTTGCGCGCCTTGCGGATAATCCGCGGAATTTCCTGAAGATTCTCGGTGATGTCCTCGATGATATCGAGGAGCGGATGGATTTCACCTGTCTTGATCAGCTGAAACTCATCGAGCGCAATCTTGAGATCTTCCCCGGCGCAGAAGTCTTCTCCCACGCTGGAGATGATGATCACCTTCACGTCCTGATCATCCGCGGCATTCTGCAACAGGCCGACAAACTCCTCGACGCCCCTGGCAGTGACCGCATTGCGTAGCTCCGGCCGGTTCAGCCGGATCCACGCGATTCCGTCCGCTACCTCATACAACAAATCAGCCATGCTGTGCCTGTCGCTCCTCAAACATCCCTTTCACTGTCTCGACGATATCGCCAACCTGAGGAATGATCCGTCTCTCTATTCTCAGACTCGTCGGGAGTGCCACGTTCTTCGCGGCGAGCCTTCTGATCGGCGTCTTCAACCCCATGACCACATCCGGCGCTGCCTCGGTCACCCGCATGGCAATTTCACCGGCTGCTCCCGCTCGCTTCATGGCCTCGTGAACGATGAGCAGGGAGCCCGTCTTCTGCACGGATCTGACGATTGCTTCCACATCCATCGGTACGAGCGTGCGCAGATCGACGACTTCCACGCCGATCCCCTGTTCGCTCAGTTCCGCAGCGGCCGCGAGCGCCCGATGGACCATCTGCGAGTAGGTCACGATCGTCACATCCTCGCCCTGCCGCTTCACGTCCGCTTGACCGAAGGGAATGAGATACTCTTCCTCGGGGATGGGCTCCGCGTCCCGGAGCATGACCTCCCGATGGGTGTAGAACATCACCGGGAAGTCGTCTCTGATCGCCGTCTTCAGCAAACCCTTCATATCGTAAGCCGTGCACGGCATCACGATCTTAAGGCCGGGGCTGTGCATGAACAGAGCCTCTGGCGACAGGGCGTGGTCCGCGCCTTTCGCAGCTCCGCCAATCACCTGGGCGAAACACACTACCGGCAGCGTTCCCTGATGCTTCCATTCCTGATAAGCGGTGCCCAGTCTTGCAAAAATGGGGTCGAAACAGCCCATCTGAAAGCCGCCCGACATGACGTGGGCGATGGGTCGAAGTCCGGCCATGGCCGCACCGATTGCCGTCTCGATGATCGCTGCCTCGACTACCGGGGTATCCCGGATCCTGTCTCCTCCAAACTCCTCGAACAACCCCCTGGTAGAGAGGTCCGATCCTGCCGTGGGGGACTCCATGGTGATCACGTCCTCGCCCCACATGACCACCCGCTCGTCCCTGCGCATCTCCTCCCTGAACGCGGAGTTGATGGCCGCGCCGCAATCGAGCATATTGACCTTCGCGTCAGCGTTCTCAGCCATCCGTCCGCACTCCTGTCCGTGTTTGTCCGGCTCGTCTAGAGCTCGGCGACTGCATACTGTATGTACTCTTCGTAGTCGACCCTCGGCCGCTGCCTGCCGTCGGACATCGCCTTCGCAATCTCCTTTTCTATCTCATCATCGATACGCCGGACGTCGTCGTCGGCCAGCAGCCCCATATCCATCAGCGTCTTGCGGTATCGAGGTATCGGATCGTGCTGCCGGGCCTCCTCGAGCTCACCTTCCGGTCGATATTTCTCGATGACAATCTCGCCGGGTGCGCGTTCGAAGTAGGGGCTCAACCGATAGGTTTCGGCCACGATCAAACCCGGACCGCCGCCACTTCGAGCCCTGTCGACGAATTCCCTGACCACCTCGTAGGTCGCCACGATGTCGTTGCCGTCCACGCTGCGACCGGGGATCCCGTATCCCCGGGCTCTGTCGGACAGATCGTCGAAGCGGTAAACCTTGGAGTAGCGGGTGCCTCCACAGTACTTGTTGTTCTGCAGCACAAAGATGATCGGCAGCTGCCACGCGGCAGCGATGACCATCGCTTCATGGATGGCGCCCTTGCTTGCCGTGCCTTCGCCGAAGACGCATACGCAAACCTGATCCGTCTTCCGGATCTGTGCGGCCAGGGCCATGCCGGTATACATGCCAACATCTTCCCCCAAAGCCAGACTGAACCCGATGTAGCCACGTTCGGCATCAAACAGACTACCGGAGAAGATGTCCGACAGGTCATAGCCCTCCTTGGCGAAGAGCGACGGCGTCTGTCTGAAATTGGGCTTGAACGAATCGTCACGCCTCAAGTTCGCACAGATGGCGACCGGAATGGCCTCCTCGCCTTCGCCGAGGACGAAGTTGCCGAGGCCGCTCCCTCTTCTGTACAGGTCATACATCGTCTCACCGAGCTTTCTGGACATGACCAGATTGCGATACATCGAGAGGTGTTTCTCTTTGGAAATGCTCAAAATGACTCTCTCCTGCTGCAGGGATATTGCACCGTGCGCGTTCAGGCGCAGATCCCGCCATCGTGCGCAATCACTTGCCCGGAAACGTAGCTGCCGGCCTCGGAGGCCAGAAAGACGCTCAGCATTCCCAGCTCCCGTGGGTCGCCGAAGCGCTTCAGGGGGACGCTACGGACGACTCTCTTGAAGCTCTCCTCGTGTTCTTCGCGAGAAATATTCCACGACGGCACATACCACGACTCGGTGGGGCCAAAGGCGCCGGGTGCGATGCAATTCACGGTGATGTTGAACGGTGCCCATTCCCGGGACAGGGCCCGCGAAAACTGATGCACGCCGGCTTTCGAGGCGGCGTAGATGGTGCCGATATCGCCGGACCGCAGGCCCGCGACCGAGCCGATGGCGATGATCCGTCCACTCTTCTGCTCGATCATGTGGCGGCCGACCGCGATGGCGCAGCGGACATAGCCCTTCAGGTTGATGTCGAGCATCGCCTCCCACTCTTCCTCCAGGAGAGGCGAATCGAAATGAGCCGGGGCACGAATCCTCAAGGGGGACTCACCGTCCACCAGGATCAGCGGCTTCTTGATGTCTATCCCGGCGTTGGAAACCAGGATGTCGACCTTGCCGAACTCGGCGACGGTGGCTTCCACCATCGCATCGACCTGGTCTGTCTGGCGCACATCGGTCGGGATCGCCAGACTCCGGCGGCCTTTTTCCCGGACTTCGGCACTCGTTTGCTCGATTTCCGGCAATACATCCGTCACCACGACGTCCGCCCCGGCGTCAGCCAGGGTCAGCGCGATGGCCTTGCCGATACCTCGAGCAGCCCCGGTGACGATGGCTGTCCTGCCGGCCAGGTCGAACTCTTTCAAACTCATGTCTACCTCCGTCAGATGAACATCTCACCGCACTCGGTCTTGATCCGGTCTCTACAGGAAACCTCTGATAAATCGGAGCTTCCCTAGCGGCCGAAGCCCTCCAGGCGAGCGGCGAGTCCAGGCTCGCGCCCGGGGCTGTGCTCCCGTTCGAAACCGAGCCCTGCCTCGAGTCCGTGGTTCAGCCCCTCGTTGAGCAGCATCTTGTCCGCACGCAGCGTGAACCAGGAATTCTCCAGGAAGGAGCGAGCCATTGCCCTGGCTTCATCCAGTAGCGCGTCTCGCGGCACGCAGCGGTTCGCAAGGCCGAGTGCGACGGCTTCCTCGCCGTTCACGACCCGCCCGCTGAACATCAACTCGCGCGCACTCAGGAGACCGACGCGGCGGGGCAGGCGCTGGGTCATGCCCCAGGTGGGCGACATGCCCCACTTGCCGTGGGTGTCCGCGAAGCGGGCGTCCTCGGCGGCCACCAGCAGGTCGCATGCAAGCGCCAGTTCCAGCGAACCCGTATAGCAGTGCCCCTGCACCGCGGCGATGACGGGCTGCGGCAGGTGTTCGATAGCCTCCAGCGTCTCGGCCTGGTAATGCGCGGTAGGCGCCTGCTCGCCGGCTCGTATCGCCTTCAGGTCGTTCCCGGCCGAGAAGGACCGACCGTTGCCGCGGAGAATGACGCAGCCGATCGAGTCGGTCTCACCGGCAAGAGCGTCCAGGTGTCCGCGTAGCTCGACGAACAACGCCGGATTGAGGGCATTCAGCGCTTCCGGACGGTTGAGGGTAAGGATGCACAGACCATCGTCGTCCTCGCGCAACACCAGTTGGGTCATGGCGTCCTGCCGTGGTCGTTCGAAGACCGGAGAGCGTAAGCGAGTTTGCGCCGTGCGGTCTACCCGCTGATGGGTTGCGCCCGGCGCGGGTGCGCCAGGACGTCGCACTGATGGATGGGAACACCGGCACCCGCATGCCCAATGCACTCTCTCCATGCAGCAGGGGTGTCGGTCCGAAAGCGCGCGGACTGTATACGATCTATCGGGTCGTGCGTGTCTTCCGTGCGCCTTATTGGGGCATGGTGACGCGAGAGGGGTGTTGGGCCCGCCTCAAGGGGTGTCCGCACCGGTTCCGATGCGTGGCCTGTGGCGGTCAGTCGATGATCTTGTTGATCGGGTACTCGACGATGCCGCGCGCGCCGGCGGCCTTCAGACGGGGAATCAGGGAGCGCACCACGGCTTCGTCGATGATCGTGTTGACGGCGATCCAACCTTCCTTGGAGAGCCTGGAGATGGTCGGGTTCTGCAGCGCCGGCAGCAAGGCGGAGACGGCCTCGAGATCCTCCTGGCGGGCATTGAGCATCAGGCCGACCTTGCCTTCCGCGGCGAGGCACGAGCGCAGCATGAGGGCGATATTGTCGAGCTTCTCTACCTTCCAGGGATCGTCCATCGAGGCGTGGTTCGCGATGAGCCGGGGCGTGCTCTCGAGGACTTCGTCGACGATGCGCAGGTTGTTCGCGCGAATGGAACTGCCCGTCTCGGTCACTTCCACGATCGCGTCGGCCAGGCGCGGCGGCTTCGCCTCGGTGGCGCCCCAGGAGAACTCGACGTGGGCGTCCACGCCATGCCGTTCGAGGTACGCCCGGGTGACGCGCACGACCTCGGTGGCGATGCGCTGTCCGGCCAGGTCCGAGACGCTCTGAACGGGGGAGTCCGAGGGCACGCACAGCACCCACCGGGCGGGGCGGCGGCTGACCTTGGAAAAGCGCAGTTCGCACAGTTCCCGTACGTCGGCGCCGGTCTCGATCACCCAGTCGTGGCCGGTGATGCCGGCGTCGAGTACCCCCTGCTCGACATAGCGCGCCATCTCCTGGGCGCGCACCATCAGGCAGTCGATCTCGTCGTCGTCGACGTTCGGATAGTAGGAGCGCGAGGAGAACGTGATCGCGTAACCGGCGCGCTCGAAGAGGTCCCGCGTCGCTTCCTGCAGGCTGCCGGCCGGAATGCCGAGCTTCAGCACGTTGCTCATGTCCGGCTCCCGTACACCGTCTCGGGATCGAAGACCCGTTCGGCGATGACCGTGACCGCTCCCGTGGCGGGATCGATCTCGCGGAAGAAGCAGCTCGCGTAGCCCTCGTGGCACGCCGCACCGCCGACCTGCTCCACCTTGAGCAGGATCGTGTCGGCATCGCAGTCGTAGAACACCTGCCGCAGATGCTGGACGTGGCCGCTCGTCTCGCCCTTGCGCCACAGCCCGTTGCGACTGCGACTGAAATAGCAGACGCGACGCGTGCGCAGGGTCTCCGCCCAGGCGTCGGCATTCATGTAGGCGAGCATCAGCACGGCGCCCGTCTCGGCGTCCTGCGCGATGGCCGGTAGCAGCGGCGATTTTTCGAAGTCGGGACCGTCCATGGGGCCGGCGCTCCGCGGCGCGGGTCGAACGAGGGCGCGAATGCTATCTGGATGGTCGTTTGGTGTCGAATGGTCCGCTGCCTGTGTCCGCCGCCTGACGAGACTGCCTTGACAGACGCCGGGGTATGACCATACTCAGGGTATGGCCACAGTTACCGTGCGATCGACGTACTCGCTGGATCTGGACACCGTCCGGCGGCTGGAGGACTTGGCAAGGCAATGGAATACGTCCAAGTCCGGCGCCCTGCGGCGCGCAATCAAGGTGGCGTCGGAGCAGGCGCGTCCGGCGAGCAACGAGAAGCTCCAGGCCCTGGATGAGTTGAGGCGGCTGCTCGCGTTGGATGCCGACAGCGCGGCCGAGTGGTGCCGGGAGGTGGAACAGGAGCGGGCTGCATGGGAGCGTCGCATGAGTCGCCAATCCCGATGATTCACGTCGATACGAGCTTTCTGATCGATGCGCTGACAGGGGGCTCGCCCGCTGCCAGCAAGCTGGATGCGTGGGTGGCGGCGGATCAGATCATCGCCATGAGTGCGGTCGCCTGGACGGAGTTTCTGTGCGGGCCGCTGGATGCCAGGGCAGCTTCGCTCGCGTCGGGGATCGTCGAACGGCGAGTCGACTACACGGCGGAAATGGGCGCGGTCGCGGCGCGCTTGTTCAACAAGACCGGGCGGCGGCGCAATTCCCTGCCGGATTGCATGATCGCGGCCGCCGCGATCGCCGAGGGCACTGCCATCGCCACCGGCAATCCCCGGAACTTTTCGAGATTCGAGGAATACGGGCTGGCCCTGGCGTAAGGGCTTCATCCGGCAGCCCCGGGCTGCATCATTGCCGGCGTGCTCCTTCTTCTGGTCGCCAGTCCGCCACCTCCCCGCGAGGGGGAATCGGCAACTCCCGGATGCGCTCGTCCACATCGTCGAACTCGAGGCGCAGCGCCTTGCACATCACGGCGTGCAGGTTGTAGCTCAATACGTGATACGTCAGCTCGAGGATGTCTTCGTCTGAGAGGTGCTCGTGCAGCGCGGCGAACAGCTTGTCCGACGCGCGGCCGCCCTGCAGGATCAGGGCGTCGGTCCAGGCGAGGACGGCCCGGTCCCGGGCGTCGAAACAGTCGGCGACCTGCCAGTGGGGCATGGCGGCGATCTGTGCCTCGGAGATGCCGAAGGCGCGGGCCGCCTTGCAGTGCTGCGAGAACACGAACTGGCTCGCCTGCGTGTAGCCGGTGCGCAGGATGCCAAGTTCGCGAACCCGGGGCTCGAGGCGGCTGATGCTCTTGTCGCTGAACATCCCGAACATGCCGAACTGGGCGGTGGCGTGGTCGAAGAGATAGGGCACGAGCGCGAATACCGTCCACCAGTTCCCGGGTGTGCCCGTCGCCGTCCCCGGCTGCGCCACGGGGTCGCGGTCTCCGAACAGGGACCGGTAGTACTTGCGCACGTTCTCGGGTGCTTCCGCCAGTGGAACTTCTCTCAGTCTGGGCATGGTGGTTCTCCTGCAAGGTGTTCGGGGCAGACAGCCGGCCCGTTCGACATTGACATCCCAACCGCAAGTCACTCAAATCGACCGGGCTTCCGCAAGAGCGCTACGAACCCATGCCGACCAACGAGAAGTTCGAGATCCGCGGCATCGATCACCTGGCCCTGGTGTGCAGGGACATGAAGAAGACCGTGGATTTCTACTGCGGCACACTCGGCATGCCGCTCGTCAAGACCATCGATCTGCCCGGGGGCGGCGGCCAGCACTTCTTCTTCGACATCGGCAACGGCGACCTGCTGGCCTTCTTCTGGTTTCCCGACGCGCCGGAGAGCATCCCCGGGGTGACCCACGCCGGCGACGGCAAGCTGGCCTCCGCCCACGCGTCCATGAACCACGTCGCTTTCAATGTGCCGGCGGAGAAGCTCGACGAGTACCGGGCGAAGCTGGCGGAAGCCGGGGTCGAGGCGACCGATGTCGTGAACCACGACGATTCGGAACGGCAGGCGAGCCGCACGCGGACGGACAGCACGTTCGTCCGCTCGGTGTACTTCCGCGATCCGGACGGGATTCTGCTGGAGTTTGCGGCCTGGACCCGGGCACTCGACGAGCGGGATGTGAACGTGGAGCCGGTCGCCGCCGAGGCCTGATTCTCGTGGCCGGAGCGATGCAGGAAGCCGACCTCATTGGAAGCATCGAGGCGCTGACACCGTTCGTCGAGCAGCACGCCGCGGACGCGGAACGCGAAAGAAAGCCCGTGGACGCGGTCATGGACGCCATCGAGGCCACCGGCGCGTACCGCTATTTCGTCCCGAAGCGGTTCGGCGGCTTCGAGTTCAGCGTGGAAGGGTTCGCGCGCATCGGCATGTCGCTCGGCGAGGCCTGTCTCTCCACCGCCTGGGTCACCACGTTCTGCATGGAACACAACTGGATCCTCGCGCAGTTCAATCGCGAGGCGCAGGAAGAGATCTTCGGCGGCCAGCCCTACATCATCGCTCCCGGCATGCTCGCGCCCACGGGCATGGCGGCGCCCGAAGACGGCGGCTTCCGGCTGAGCGGACGCTGGGAGTGGAGCACCGGCATCATGCACGCGGACTGGGTCCTGGTGGGCGCCATCACGGCGGGCGGCGATCCCGAGCGACCGGATGTCGGCATGTACGTCGTGCCCCGGAGCGAGGTGACCGTACTCGATACGTGGAACACGGCCGGCATGGTGGGCACCGGCAGCAACGACGTGCAGATCGAGGACGTGTTCGTACCCGCCCATCGGCGGTTGAGCATGACGGCAGTCCGGGACGGCGCGACGCCGGGGGCCGGTTGGCTCGATACAGCCCTGTATCGGATGCCGATGCTGCCGTTTCTGGCCCTGACCGCGGGGGCGCCGGCCGTGGGCGCGGCCCGCAAGGCGGTGCGGCTTTTTCGGGAGCGCGTCGCGGAGCGCATGCTGTTCGGTACCCGGGGCAAGCAGGACGCCCGTCCCGTCACGCAGGCGTGCCTGGGTCGTGTGGCGGCCCGCATGGCCAACGCGGAAACGCAACTGATGGCGTTGGGCGCCGAGGTCGCCGCCAGCGGCACGCCGGAAGAACCAATTCCGCTGGTGGAACGCGGAGCGTTGCGGGTCCGGATCGGGCTCGTGGTACGCGAGGTGCGCGAGATCGTCACCGAAGTTCTGGAGGCGAGCGGCGCCCATGCGCAGTTCCTGGACAATCCCCTGCAGCGGATTCAACGAGACCTGAACACGCTGTCGGGCCATACCATATTCGACCTGGACGTGGGTACCGAGGTGTACGGGCGACTGCTGCTGGGATATTCGGCGAACGGACCGATCTGAAGGCAGCGACGGCGCGTCAGGGCATGGCTCTGGAGTTTCGCGCCAGCGACCCGCAGGGTCGCGCTAACATGTCGCGGTCATGACCAACGTACCCATCCGGTGCGCCTGCGGCGCCGTGCGCGGAGTCGTCCATGAGATGACGCCATCCACCTCCAATCTCGTGGTCTGTCATTGTCTCGACTGCCAGGCGTTTGCCCACTACCTCGGGCAGGCCGAAGACGTACTCGACGCGCAGGGTGGCACGCAGGTACTGCAGATCTCGCCGGGGCAGGTCGAGTTCACCGCAGGCGTCGAACACCTGAAGTGCCTGCGCCTGACGGACGGTGGACCGTTCCGTTGGTACGCAGGCTGCTGCAGGACGCCCATCGGCAACACGCCGGCGTCGTGGCGCGTCTCGTTCCTCGGCCTGATTCCCCGATGCCTGGACGCGAGTGGAATCGAGTCTTCGCTCGAGGCGGCGACCGGGCCGGTGCGCATGCACGTCTACAGGAACGGCGCCCCCGATCCGAAGGCGCTCGAGGGCCTGCCGGGACCTTCTCCCTGGAAGATGATGGGCTTCGGGCTGTCGGTGCTCGGTGCGATGCTGAGTGGCAGGTATCGGAACACGCCGTTTTTCGACACGACCGGCGAGCCCGTCGTGCGGCCGCACCGGGTCGAAGGCGAGGAACGCGCCAAGCTGCCGCCGTACGCCGGTACGTAGCGTCCGTCACGGGCATCCCGACCCAGGCTCTTCGCAAGCGGGTCAGGGTTGTCGCCGTCGCGGTATAGACCGGGCCCTGCCCGCCCGCATAGGCTGCGCGACTCGTTTGTCCCAAGGATCCAGACATGCAGAGCCTGCGCACCCCTGACGACCGCTTTGCCGATCTCGCCGGCTATCCCTTCGAACCGCACTACGCGGAGGTTCCCGATCCGGACGGCGGCACCCTGCGCGTTCACTTCCTGGACGAGGGGCCGGCGGACGCCGAACCGATCCTCTGCCTGCACGGGCAACCCACCTGGTCATACCTCTACCGCAAGATGATCCCCATCTTCGTGGATGCGGGATACCGGGTGGTGGCGCCGGACTTCGTCGGCTTCGGCCGCTCGGACAAGCCGACGCTGCGGTCCGACTACACCTACGAACGCCACGTCGAGTGGCTGAAAGCGCTTCTCGGCGCCATCGACCTCACTGACATCACGCTGGTGTGCCAGGACTGGGGTGGACTGATCGGGCTGCGGGCCGCGGCGGAGGTACCGGAGCGCTTCGCCCGCATCGTGACGGCGAACACGGCGCTGCCGGACGCGGATGGGGTCGCGGACGACGACGCGGCGAATATCGGTGACCGGATGCGCGCCTACATGGCCAGCCTGCCCGTGCACCGGAGCGCGCCGGAAATGGGGATGGCCATGGCTTCGGACACTTCCGGCATGGGGTTCCTGCACTGGGTCAAGTTCTGCGCCGAGACGCCGGTTCTCAAGGTCAGCGACGTGGTCGGGTTCAGCAGCGGCGGCTTGCTCGGAGCAGCGGAGAGTGCGGCCTATGACGCACCGTTCCCGAACGACAGCTACATGTCCGGCGCCCGTCAGTTCCCGAGCCTCGTGCCGATCATGCCGGACAACGTCGCGATTCCCGCGAACCGCGCCGCGTGGCGCGTGTACGAGGGCTGGGAGAAACCGTTCCTGACGGCGTTCAGCGACAACGATCCGGTGACGGCAGGTCGCCAGGTTCCCTTCCAGGACCGGGTTCCGGGGGCGCGGAACCAGCGTCACGTCACCATCGAGGGCGCGGGCCACTTCCTGCAGGAGGAGAAGCCGGGGGAGCTCGCGGGCGCGGTGCTCACGTTCATGGACGACAATCCGCTTGCGTGATGCCGGAGCAGTTCCAGGATCAGGGCGGGGTCGCGACGATGGATCCGTCGCCGCTCGCCCGGGCGGTGGGATCCTTCGTCATGCGCAGGGTGGCGGATCCGCGGCGCGCGGCCACGCGGCGTCGGCGGGCTGAGCGCAAGCGGCGCAGGGCCGGCCAGCGCCACGTCGTCGAGTACTTCCACCAGGTCGAGGACGGTTACAGCCACCTCGCGGCGCAATGCCTGCGCCCGCTCCTGGACGCTTACGACATCGATCTGGTCTGTCACCTCGTCGCCGGTCCCGAGCGGTCGCAACGCGCCGGAGCCGGCGCTGTTGCTGGACCTGGCGCGCTACGACTCGGAGAAGATCGCGCCGCACTACGGACTCGACGTTCCCGGAGGACGCCGCCTCGCCCGGATGAAGCGCCCTCGCCGACCTCGCCGGCCGCATCCTCGCCGGAGCTTGACGCCCGACGATTTCCCCGACGTCGCGCCACTCGTCTGGTGCGAAGCGCTCTGGGCGGGTGCTACGCGGAATCCCTGCAAGCCCTTGGCCGAACGCGTTACCCGCCCGTCGCCGCGGTCGACGCTGGCGACGAACGCCGTCGACGTCGGGGACGGACCGCCGCGAGCGTCTCGGGCACTACTCCGGCGCGATGTTCCACTACAGTGGCGAGTGGTACTGGGGAGTCGATCGCCTGTACCACCTGGAGGAGCGGCTCACCGAGCTCGGCGCCCGCAAGAGCCCTGGGGAACTGATGGCGCCGCGGCCGGCCGTCGACACGGGGCTGCTCAGGGACGACGGTACGCTGACGCTCGAGATCTACCTCTCGCTGCGCAGTCCGTACAGCTCCCTGGTCTTCGACGCGGCGGTGGAGCTCGCCCGGCAGACCGGGGTAACGATGTCCATGCGCCCGGTGCTGCCGATGGTGATGCGTGGCGTCCCGGCTACGCGGCAGAAAGGTGTCTACATCTTCACCGATGCGGCGCGCGAGGCGCGCAGGCTCGGGCTCGACGACTGGGGCAACGTGCACGATCCCATCGGCGAGCCGGTGCGGCGCTGCTACTCGCTCTACCCATGGGCCGTATCGCAGGGCAAGGGGGTCGGGCTCCTCTCGGCCTTCTTCCGGGCAGCGTTCTTCGAAGGGGTCGATACCGGCAAGGACCGGGGCCTGCGCCGGGTCGTGGAACAGGCGGGTCTGCCCTGGGACGAGGCGCGCGAGATCGTCGGGAACCGGGACTGGGAGGAGGAGTTCGAAGCGAACCGCCTCGCCATGTACGGCTGCGGGTTGTGGGGCGTGCCGAGTTTTCCGCCTGTTCGACGGGCAAGGCGAAACGCTGCTCGCCGTATGGGGACAGGATCGCCTGTGGCTGGTTGGGCGCGAGATCCAGAGGCTCCTGGCGGAACGACGGGGTTGAGACGCTCTCGCTGGCCCGGATGTTGCGCCAGCGGCGGGGGCTCGTGGCGCGGACGCGTCCCGTCATGGCGATGTCATTATCCGCATCTAGAATGGCGTCGCACCGAAGAGAGGACGCGTCATTTCTCCGCTAGAAATCTACATGATCGTCGGGTTCCTGCTCGCCGCCTACTCGGTCGTGGCCAACGACTCGATCCAGACGCTCGGCACCTTCCTGTCCTCCAATGGCCACCGTTCCTGGTGGTTGCTGTGGATATTTGCGGCCGGCATCCTCATCGCCGTCATCGCCTACAGCTGGTGGGTCCACGGCGGCGACCCCGCCTACGGCCGGCTGGAGAAATTCCCGATTCCGGAAGGCGGGATCAGCTGGTATCACGCGATTCCGCCGCTTGCGCTCGTCATCCTGACGCGGATGGGTGTGCCCGTCAGCACCACCTTCCTCGTGCTGACGGTGTTCGCGGCCAGCAATATCGAGGCGATGCTGGTCAAGTCCCTGGCGGGATACGCGGTGGCCTTCGTCACCGCGCTACTGCTCTTCCGGCTCGTGTTCAAGCGAGCGACGGAGTACTTCCACCGTACGAAGGGCCACGACATCCCCCGGTACTGGGTGGTGCTGCAGTGGCTCTCGACGGGCTTCCTGTGGAGCCAGTGGCTGATACAGGACCTGGCGAACATCTTCGTCTACCTGCCGCGGGAACTCTCGATCGGCTGGTTCCTGTTCGGCACCGGGGTGCTTGTCGGCCTGATCGGCATCGTCTTCTACCAGTTCGGCGGCGAGATACAGAAGATCGTCACGTCGAAGACCGATACGACGGACATTCGCGCGGCGACGATCATCGACTTCATCTACGGGATCGTGCTGCTGGTGTTCAAGGAGTGGAGCAACATGCCCATGAGCACCACGTGGGTGTTCCTCGGCATGCTGGCGGGTCGGGAACTGGCACTGTCGATGTACCTGGCGGATACGGGCGGAAAGGAGACGATGCGCAAGGTCGTGATGGATGCGTCGAAGGCGTTCGCCGGACTGGTCGTCAGCGTCATCCTGGCGTTCGGCCTGCCGTGGCTCGCGATGCGGTTCTGACGGGGTGGTGGCGTGAGTAGTTTCAGGTCCGAGACGCGCGCCTGGCTCGAGGCGGGGAGAACCGCGAAGCCGGTGTTCGCAGGCGCAGTCTTCGGCGTCGTTCTGGTCGTTCGTGACCCGGAGGAGGCCCCACCCCCGTTGCGCGGGGTGCACGTCCGTCACAGGCACAGGCAGGGACTCCACATTCGATGACGCGGGCTGCTTCAGGTAGCCAGGAGGGCCGTTGCGGCAGACCCTCGCGGAGCGCACAATTCCCGCATGGCCGAGGCAGCGACTCCTGCATCCTGCGTCTCTCCGGAGCTCTCCGCGGGCAATCTGGATTCGCGGGTGCTCTCGGTGGTCGCCGACAACCCGCGCGTCTTGCGCCGCCTGGTGGAGGATCTCGGTGGGGGATTCCGCAAGGTCTGGTACGACCTTGTCGGCGGGTTCGCCGAGTTCATGTCCCCCAGCCAAGCGCATGAATTGGGGATTGTATCGAAGGGTTGACCGGTCATGTCAGACCGCCCGTCGGTACTGTTCCGTGCCGTCGCGATGCGCCCCGGCCGTCTCCGGCCTAGCGCTCCGCTCGTCTTCCGCCTCCCGGCACACCGGGGGTTCCCCGCCCGGCCAGTCGAGCGCAAGCCCGACCGAGAGGATGTTCTTCGCCGCATTGACGTCGCGGTCGACAACGTTCCGGCACCCGGCGCAACGATACGTGCGCACCCCGAGCCCCACGGGCGTCGACGGCAGTGCCCCGCATGCGGAGCACCGTTGCGACGTGCGGTGCGCTGGCACCTTGCGCACCCACCCACCAGCGTCTTCCGCTTTGTAGGCGAGCATCGTCACAAAGGCGCCCCATGTCTGCTCGAGGATCGCTCGCGCCAGACGGTGGTTCTTCGTCATGTTCAGGATCCGCAGGTCCTCGACGTAGAAGCGCGGCCCCTGCTCGCGCACCAGGCGCGATGTCAGTTCGTGCAGCATGCCGCGCTCCCGCTCGGTGACCCGCTGCCACTCCTTGGCCAGCGCACATGCCTTCTTGCGTCGGGCGTTGCTGCCGCGTTGCGCCCGCGAGACGCGCCGCTGCCGGTGCCTCAACTCCGCGCGATCGAGAGGCCGTCCGGGAACGATCTCGCCCCCGGAGAGCGCTACCCGAGCCCGAATGCCGACGTCGATGCCCACCGGCGCCCGGGGGTCCTCCGCAATTTCTTGCTGCGGAAGTTCGACCACGAACTGCACTTCCACGCGCCTGGGCGAGCGCACGATGCGCAGCACCTTGGCCCGCCCATCGATCTCGCCCCTGAAGCGGAACCGACCGATGCCCTTGATCGTCACCGCCTGCCACGAACCCTGGCGATGCACCCGGAAGGCGTCGGTCTCGAAGGAGCGCACCGCGCGACGCCGTGAGCGGAAGCGCGGGAAGCCCGGCTTCTCGCCGCGCTTGACGCGGGCGAAGAACGCCTTGAACGCCTTGTCGAGGCGGAACAGGATCGAGCGCTGGGCGGTGGCGGAGATGCAGGCGTAGTGCTGGGGGTCGTCGCGGCGGATGGCCGTCAGCGACTTGCACTGGTCGTAGGCCGAGATGGCCTTGCCGCACTTCCCGTAGGCCTCGATGCGCTCTTGCAGCGCCGCGTTCCACAGGTGCCGCTGGTCTGCGAGAAAGCGCTCGAGGGCCACGTGCGTGGTGCGGTTGAGCCTGGCGGGAAAGCGCAGGGTGCGGGTAGGCATGACTGTATTATTGTACAGTCCAAGCCGTCAGAATGGCGCTCGTCTACCCATCGATATATTCCCCCATGAATTCACCTCGCGTGACGCCCGCGACCTGGTACTCGCGCTGTGCCACGCGCAGGGACTCGACGTCGTTGACATGGGGGCCACCTCGATCACGGCCCCGGATGGCTCGCGTGGCGGCGACCCCGACGAGTCATTCCTGATCGGCGAGCGTGCTACTCGTTATCGGCGCATGGAGGCGGCGGAGGGCGTGGACGCCGCCATGGAGTCGATCGAGGGGCCGGCGCCGGACCTCGCCATCGAAGTGGAACATACCTCCCACCAGCCCGGGAAAGTCAACGTATTCCGGATTTGCGGCGTCAAGGAACTGTGGGACCTGGCGACCGAGGGGGCGGGTCGGGGGCCGGTCATCTACGATCTGCAGGCTGAGGATGGACCACACGCGCGGGCCGCTTCCCGCATTCTGCCCAGCATGCATGCCGAACGGTTGCCGGCCTCGGCCCATACGCTGCGCGAAATCGGTGGGCCGCTCGCTTTCGCGGAACAGCGCGCACGCGGCGAACCGGTCGCCCAGAGACTCCTCGGCGTCGCCAGCGGCCGATCCGGGGCACAGGTCGCGTCGCAACCCGACAAGCCTGGGAGCCCGTAGCCGGCACGACGGCCCCGGCGCCCTCGGTTGCAGTCTTGGGCGCACGCAGTTCCGTCCGGCAATGTGTCGACCTCGGACACCGACGGCGATGGAGACGTCGATTCGGACGACGACTACGGTGGTACGCCGGATGCTGCAATACCCCGATCGGAAATACCCCGGCAAACCGGCGGATCTCGTTCATCGGGCTGTTGCATCGGTGTCTGCACGAAAGCGCGCTCGGGCCCTCGCTGGAGGCGGTGGCCGGCCCGGTCCGGATGCGGGTCTTCACGCAGTTCGCCTCGGGTGACACCGCGGCGATGACGAAGCTGCCGGGACTCACGCCTCTGGGCATGATGCGCTTCGGGCTGTCGATACTCGGCGGCATGCCGAGCGGACGCTATCGGTACACGCCGTTCTTCGACCAGCACGGACAACCGGTCGCGACGGCCCACCGCGTGGACGGCGAGGAACGCGCGAAGCTGCCGCCATACGCGCGGGCGAGCGGCTGAAGCCACCGCGGTAGACCCGGCGGGCGGCGCTCGCGTACGCTCCGCGCTTCCTCTGGCCCTCAGGGACCCACGTGGAGACGCTGCGCACGCCCGACGACCGTTTCCCCGACCTGCCCGGATATCCGTTCGCACCCCGCTACGCCGAGGTTCCGGACCCGGACGGCGGCACGCTGCGCATGCACTACGTGGACGAGGGGCCGGCGGATGCCGAGCCCGTCCTGTGCCTGCACGGGCAACCGACCTGGGCATGCCTCTACCGGAAGATGATCCCGCGCTTCGTCCAGGCGGGGTACCGGGTGGTGGCGCCGGACTTCACGAGCGGCGGGGAGACCGTGCGCAAGGTTGTCCTCGACGCGTGCAAGGCATTCGCCGGACTGGTCGTCAGCGTGATCCTGACGTTCGGCCTGCCGTGGCTTTCGATGCGGGTCTGAGGAGATCCGTGGCGTGAGTAGTTTCAGGTCCGAGACGCGCGCCTGGCTCGAGGCCAACTGCCCTCCCGGCGCGCGCGGTCCGGGTGCCGTGCCCTGGGGCAGCAGCAAGGTCGAGCTGGACGCCGACACCCGGCTGTGGCTCGACCGCATGGCGGAGCGGGGCTGGACGGTCCCCACGTGGCCGAGGGAATACGGCGGCGCCGAACTGACCCGTGACGAGTACACGATCCTGATCGAGGAACTCAGGCGCGTCGGCGCGCGCACGCCGCTCACCGGTCGGGGCGTGAACTACATCGGTCCCACGATTCTCGAACTAGGCACCGACGACCAGAGACGCCGCTGGCTTCCGGGCATCGCCCGCGGTGAGGGCGGCTGGGCGATGGGCTACTCCGAACCCGGGGCCGGATCGGACCTCGCGAGCCTCAGCCTGCGCGCGGTGCGCGAGGGGGACCACTACGTCCTGAACGGCCGCAAGACCTGGACCTCCGATGCCATGGAGGCGGATTACATCTTCGTCCTGGCGCGTACGGATCCGAGTCTCCCGAAACACCAGGGCATCAGCCTGATCCTCGTCGACATGGACCAGCCCGGCGTGCAGGTGCGTCCGATCCGACTCATCTCGGGTGCCTCGCCGTTCAACGAGACGCTGTTCGAGGACGCGGTCGCGTCCGCAGTGGACGTCGTGGGAGCGCTCAACCAGGGTTGGACGGTGGGCAAGCGGCTCTTGCAGTTCGAACGCTCGACGCACGCCGGCATCAACATCTCGGGCTCCCAGGGCGGACGGACCTCGGTGAGCCGATTGCCGGAGCAGGTGAAGCGCTACGCGGCGATGCGGGACGGGCGCATTGCGGACCCCGTGCTGCGGGCGCGGCTGGTCCGGCACGAACAGAACGTCCATGCGCAACGGTTGACGCAACGCCGCACCATCGAGGAGTTGCAGGCGCGCGCGCCGGGATTCGCGTCCTCCGCCGTCAAGTTGACCGGCGCGCTCAACGAGCAGGAGGCCAATGAGCTGCTGCTGTCCGCACTCGGCACCCGGGGCGTTGGATGGGACGGCGACGGGTTCTCGGAAGACGAGATCGAAGCGACGCGGGACTGGCTGCGCCAGAAGGCGCTGACCATCGCCGGCGGCACCAAGGAGGTGCAGCTCAACATCCTGGCGAAGCGGGTGCTGGGGTTGCCGGACTGAGCGCAAGCCGCTTGCCGAATGACCCGCCAGGCCCGCCACCGACCAGGCCCACTGCGGGCACCGTAGGGGATGGGCTTGTCCCATCCCGTGCCGAATTACCCGCCCAGCCCGGGCCGTGCCAGGGTGCTGTTGTCTGCGCGACGCAGCCCCTCGCAACTGTCAACGGATCCAGACGATCTCGACGCCGATGTCGAGCGCTTCCCAGGCACGGTCGGCGGTGAGTGCAGGGCACTGCTGCAGATTGGCGGTCGCAAGACACGCGCGGTCCCCCAATCCCAGACCGAGGCTGCGGGTGGCGGGGCGGTAGCGTCCGCTCAGGAGGGCGTGCCGGGCGTCGAATGGGACGATGTCGATGCCCTCGAAGACGAGCGCGACGTCCTCGTCCGCCCAACCGGCCGTGTGCAGCTTTGCCGCCACCTCCGCGACATTGACCGCCGAGATGGCCGCGCCGGACTGAAGCGCGTCGAATACCGCATCGGCGCCGGGTTCGTCGAAGACTTCCGCCAGGACTGCCGACGCGTCGAGAACGAAACGGGTCACCTATTCGGTCGCGGCCTCGGTGCGGCGTTCTGCGAGAAACTCGTCGACGACGCTGCCGGGGT
This sequence comes from Candidatus Azotimanducaceae bacterium, assembly GCA_965248075.1. Classification (GTDB taxonomy): domain Bacteria; phylum Pseudomonadota; class Gammaproteobacteria; order Pseudomonadales; family Azotimanducaceae; genus VXNE01. The sequence goes on from CBDFIL010000003.1 coordinate 2,406,764, forward strand.
CCTTGCGATGGGCGCGGGCGATGGCCTTGACACGCGCACGCGTCATTGCCAGCGTCCGGAGCGTCACGCCGTCCTTCTCGAGGGAGACGGTCAGATGGGTGCCATGCTCGATGCCGAGCGCCCTTCGTATCTCGACGGGGATCACGACACGGCCGGCGTGGTCGATTCGTACGCGTTGCGTCGTTGCCTTCGGAGGTTGTGATCTGCCAGGAGCGGGCTGCATTACCATTGGTTCGTAGATATGGGAGAGGCGTTCAAATATACCACGGTGGTGCCTCAGCTGGGTATTGGTCAGGTGATTCGCCTCATGCCGTGCATCGTGGGATGCATCCATAGGCCGCGACGAGCCGGCGCTGCCGCATTACCATAACGGGCATCGGCGCGGACTTGGACGACCGCTCCTGGAAGCGGAGTCCGCGTGAGTTTCAAGCTAGAGTGAAGGAGGAACGATGAGAACGAAGATCGCATGTTGCGCAGCCCTGGCGGCGTTCGTGATGGGAGCGGCCGCGCATGCCGACCTGGCGGCCGCGCTCGCGTCGGGCGACCGGGCTGCGGAAGACCGCGCGCGGGACACCGGCCGCAAGCCGGCGGAGGTGATCGCGTTTCTCGGCATCGGCTCCGGCATGACGGTCATGGACCTGATCGCCGCCGGCGGTTACTACACGGAAGTACTCTCCCTCGCGGTCGGCCCGACCGGCAAGGTGTACGCACAGAACCCGCCGGCGGTCCTGCAGTTCCGTGACGGCGCGAACGAGAAGGCCCTGTCCGCACGGCTGGCCGACGGGCGGTTGCCCAACGTCGAGCGGGTCGACCAGGCGGATCTGACTGCAACCGGGATCGCACCGGGCTCGCTGGACGCGGCGATCACCGCCCTCAACTTCCACGACGTCTACAACGGCATGGGTGGCCAGGGCGGCGGCCCCGGGGCGGCGGCGGGTTTCCTTGCGGGCGTCAGAGCCCTGCTGAAGCCCGGCGGGGTCCTGGGCCTCATCGACCACGTCGGCGACCCGGAACAGGACAACGCGAGCCTGCATCGCCTGGACGTCGCCGCCACGATGCCGATCCTCGAGGCAGCGGGCTTCGAGATCGAGTCGTCCGACCTGCTGCGCAACTCCGAGGACGACCACATGATGCGAGTGTTCGACCCGGCGATCCGCGGCAGGACGGATCGCGTGCTCTACAGGCTCACGAAGCCGACGGCGGACGCGCCGGCCGAGGGAGCGGGGGCCGAACCGTAAACGCCCGAGTGTCGGAACGCGGCTAAGCCCGGGCGGGCGTCGCAGTAGACTGCACCGATGGCCAGTCGGAATCCGGATTGCCCGAACGTCGTGCTCATCCTGACCGACGATCAGGGCGCTTGGGCGATGGGCTGCGCCGGCAATCCGGAAATCCGCTCGCCCAACCTCGACCGGCTGGCCCGGGAGGGGATCCGCTTCGACAGCTTCTTCTGCACGTCGCCCGTCTGTTCGCCGGCAAGGGCTTCCATCCTGACCGGGCGCATCCCCTCCCAGCACGGCGTCCACGACTTCCTCCACTGGCAGTCGGGGACCGGCTCGGGCGGACTCGACCGTCCCGTTCCGGCCGACGGAGTGCACTTCCTCGCCGGCATGCCGACCTACGCGGAGCTGCTGGCCGATCTCGGCTACGACACCTGCCTGTCGGGAAAGTGGCACCTGGGCGACGGCCTGACACCGCGATGCGGCTTCCAGACGTGGAACCCGATGCCCTACGGCGCGACCAACTACTACAACGTGCCCGTGGTGAAGGACGGCCAGCTGGCGGTCCACGACGGTACCCACGCCTCCGATCTCTTCACCGACAACGCCCTCGAGTTCCTCAACAGCCAGGCCGACGCGGACCGGCCGTTCTGCCTGGACGTGCACTTCACCGCGCCCCACGCGCCGTGGGGCCGCGAGCACCATCCGGCGGATCTCTGGGACGACTACCACGAGACCTGCCCGTTCGAGTCCGTCCCGGGACCGGACGAACCGCCACCGCTCGGCTACCAGGCCCCGCGGGTCGATGCGGAGCGGCGCAGGGAGAACCTGGCCGGCTACTTCGCGGCGATCGAGGGCATGGACCGCAACGTCGGACGGCTCCTGGACTGGCTGGAAGCGCGGAACCTGCGCGGCAACACGCTCGTGGTCTTCATCAGCGACAACGGCATGAACATGGGCCACCACGGCCTCTACGGGAAGGGCAACGCGACCTGGCCGCAGAACATGTTCGACACGAGCGTCAAGGTGCCCTGCCTGGTCAGCCGACCGGGCAACGTACCCGCCGACCGCGTTCACGGGGAACTCCTGAGCCAGTACGACTGGCTGCCGACGCTCCTGGAGTACGTCGGTGCGGCCGACCGCGTGCCGGAGGGTCTGCCGGGCCGGTCGTTCGCGCCGTTGCTGGCGGGCCGGCCGATCGGCGAGCGGGAGCAGGTCTACGTGTTCGACGAGTACGGCCCGGTGCGCATGATCCGCTCGCGGGAGTGGAAGCTCGTCTGGCGGTATCCCGGCGGACCCCACGAGCTCTACCACGTCGCGGACGATCCCGACGAGCGCCGCAACCTCTTCAGCCGCCGTGGACACACGGACCGCATCCGGACGCTGCGGCGGGAGCTGGACGACTGGTACGCGAGCCATGTCGATCCGAACCTCGACGGTACCCGGCTGCCGGTCACGGGGCGCGGACAGCGCGATCATGCGACGCGGGAGGATGCCTTCGCGTATCGGCTGCCATGGCTGGAGTGAACACGGCGGCGCGGTTCCGCCGCACGGTCATTGGTGATACGGGACGCCGCTTTTCCCTTTCCGGCAGGAGCCAATGACCGCCAGGGCGGACGGGCGGACCGCTAGCCACGCTAGCCACGCTAGCTGCTAAACCGGAATTAAACGGCCCAGACCGAGGTTGCGGGTAGCGGGGCGGTAGCGTCCGCTGACGAGGGCACACTCCCGATCGAAGGGCAGGATCTCTGCGCGAAGTTCATCGAGGACGAGCGCGACTTCGGCCTCGGACCAACCGTCCGCATGCAGGCGCGCGGCAACCTCCGCGGCGTTTACTGCCGACATGGCTGCGCCTGCTCGCAGGGCCTCTGCAACGAGGTCGGTGCCGGTCTCCTTGAAGACGACGGCGAGTACTGCGGAAGCATCGAGGACGCAGTGTGGCACTTCAGTCGCCGGCTGCCTCCGCGCGGCGCTCGGCGAGGAACGCGTCGACGACGCTGCCCTCGTCCCGGCGTCGGCGGCGGGCGATAGCCTGCACGCGAGCGAGCGCGACATCGAGCGTTCGGAGCCTGAGACCGTCGTCCTCGAGGGAGATGGTCAACTCCTCTCCGTCTCGAATCTCCAGGGTCCTGCGCATGTCTGCTGGAACCACGATCCGCCCGGCGCCATCGATACGCACGCGTTGCGGGGCCAACCTCGTCGGCTTCGCGGTGGTAGGACGGTTGTCCATGCCAGACTCTGCTTCGTATGGTAGACGACATGGAGTCTACCACTAGTGTCGGGGAATGCCGTTAGGCGGACCCATGCGGCGACCCCGCTTAGCGGAGCCCCTCGTAAAACCGCCCGGTCAGGCCGGCGCCGCGTTCGTCGCCCAGCATGTTCATGTCCATCTGGTTCATGACGTAGGACATGCACACATGGTTGGTGTGGTCGAGGATGATGGTCGACCCGCCGGCGCCACCCCAGAAGCAGGTCTTCACGTCCTTCGGCATCTGCTCGGCAAAGAGGCCGCTCAAGCCGTACCCGATGCCGTGCTTGACGCCCATGCCGTCCATGTTGCCCTGCTCGCGGAAGATCTGCTCAATGGTCGCGGGCGAGAGGAGATCGACCCCGAAGGCAGATCCCCCGTTGGCGATGGCCGTCTGTGCGCGCACGACCGAACGCGCGTTGCCGTGCCCGTTGCCAGCCGGAATCTCCGCCTGGCGCCAACCGTCGGTGTTCGTGACCGGCGGCATGATGTCGGGCAAGTCCGGCTCGCGGCCGCGCATGTACTCAGGAGTCATCTCCTCGGGCATCTCGGGGATCGGTCCTCCCGACAGCATCTCCGCCGTCCGGCCGAAATGGGCGGGATCGAGACCGACGTGAAAATCCACGCCCAGGGGGACGGCGACGTTGTCACGAAAGAAGGTCCCCAGCGACGATCCGGTGATGCGCCGAACGATCTCACCCACGAGGAAGCCCTGCGTGATGGCGTGGTAGCCACAAAGCTCGCCCGGCTGCCACCAGGGCTCCTGCCGTTCGAGGACGCGAATCGCGTAGTCCCAGTCATACAGCTGGGCCTCGGTCAGCTTCTCGCCGAATCCCGGAAGGCCGGCCGTGTGCCCGAGGAAGTGTCGAATCTCGGTCGACGCCTTGCCGTTCTGGCCGTATTCCGGCCAGTACCGGGTGACCGGGTCGTCGAAGCTCAGTTCGCCCCGATCGAAGAGTACGAGCGCCGACAGCGCGGTCATCGTCTTCGTCGTCGAGAAGACGCACACGATCGTGTCATCCTCCCACGGCAACGTTCTGGCGCCGTCCCGATGGCCCGCCCAGATATCGATCACGTATTCGCCATCGACGGTCGCGGCGAAGCTCGCCCCGACATCGCCCCGCTCGGTGAAGTTGCGCTCGAACTCTTCGCGCAGCGCCCCGAACCGCTCGTCGCAGTGACCGTGAATCTCCATCCTGTTCCCTCTTGGTTGTTGTTCCTTGCTGCCGCGCTGCGTCCGTCCCGCCTGGGCTGTTACGAAGCGCCGACGTTCCTTGGCACGTCCCGGAACGGCCCGGTATCCATGCGGGGCTCCTTGGGCATGCCCAGCACGCGCTCGGCGATGATGTTGCGCTGGATCTCGTCGGTACCGCCGGCGATGGATGTCGCGGGCACGGACACGAGAATCTCGGCGATGGTGCCGTCAAGAGGTCCGTCCTCGCCGGAGAGCATCGCGTCTGCGCCGGAGATGAGGGTGTGCACGCGTGCGGCTGCACGGGCCACGTGGCTCGCGGCGAGCTTGCCGAGCGACCCTTCCGGGCCCTGCGGCCGTCCCTGCTCCTGCGCCGCCCGGGCACGGCGCGCGGTCCACTCGGCGGACCTGGTGAGGATCAGGAGTTTCGCGACTTCCTGCCGGACGACCGGATCGTCGAGGCGTCCCGTCGCCCGCGCGCGGGGCAGTACGAGATCCACCCGGCCGGCCCGCTGCGGATACCACTTGTAGGGCTCCATGACCGTGGCGATCTCCCGGGCTTCCTCCTCGTAGATGCGGCCCACCCGCTCGCTGGCCCTGGCGTGGGTCCGCAGCCCGTCGGCGCCGCGGCGTTCGTGTGCGAGCGTGGTCATGGCGACACGCCAGCCGTTGCCGATTTCGGACACCTGGTACTCCGGCGGAACGCGCGCGTCGGTGAAGAACACCTGGTTGAACGACGCGTGGCCGTTCATCTGACGCAGCGGCCGCACTTCCACGCCGGGTTGGTCCATGTCGAGCACGAAGTAGCTCAGGCCCTGGTGCTTCGGCACGTCCCAGTCCGTGCGGGCCAGCAACAGGCCGTACTGCGCGTGGTGTGCGCTCGTCGTCCAGACCTTCTGACCGTTGACGACCCACTGTTGTCCGTCGAAGTCGGCACGCGTGGTTGCGCCCGCGAGGTCGGAACCGCTGCCGGGCTCGCTGAAGAGCTGGCACCAGGTGTCCTCGCCCGTAAGGATGCGGCGCAGGAAGCGCTCCTTGTGGAAGTCGTTGCCGTGCTCGAGCAGCGTGGCGGCCGCCAGCATGCGGATCCCGGCCTTGGCGACGCCGACCGCGTCGACTTCCGCGAACTCCTCGTCGATGGCCTGAGAAAGTGGCACCGGCAGGCCCAGGCCGTACCACTCGCGCGGCCAGTGCGGGATGCCCCAGCCGGAGTCCGCCAGCATGTTGCGCCACTCGACCAGCGGTCGGTTCGGATCCCAATGCGTTCCGAGCCATTGACGCACGTCGGCGCGGAGCCGGGCTTCGTCTCGCTCGCTCATGGGGCTCACTCCTGCCAATGCCGCATCATCAGTTCCCGGTGGTGGGCGGCGTCGCCGAACATCGCCTCGGAGCTCTTGGCGCGCTTGAACCACAGGTGCGTGTCGTTGTCCCAGGTGAAGCCGATGCCGCCGTGCAACTGGATACAGTCGGCGGCGGCGCGCAGGTAGGTATCGGAGGCGGCGGCCTTGGCGAGGGACGCCAGCGCCGGCGCCTCCGGATCGCCTTTGGCCACGGCGGCCGCTGCCTGGTAAGCCGCGGACTTCGCGAGTTCCACTTCGAGCAGCATGTCGGCGCACTTGTGCTTGACCGCCTGGAACGAGCCGATCTGGCGTCCGAACTGCATGCGCAGCTTCGTGTACTCGACCGCGGAGTCGAGCATCTGCTGGGCGCCGCCGACCATTTCGCTGGCGAGCGCCGTGGCCGCGTCGATCAGGACGCGCCGTAGCGCCACGGCCCCGGCTCCGGGTTCCCCGAGGGGTTCGGCCGCGACATGGTGGAAGGTGAGCCGCGCCTGCTTGCGCGTGGCATCCATGGTCTGGAGCAGCCGTCGGTCCAGACCGGGGGCGTCACCGGCCACGGTGAACAGGGAGATGCCGTCGTCGCCGAAAGAACCGGGTTCGCGCGCGGCGACGACGATCAGGTCCGCGGTGTGGCCGTCGATCACGAAACTCTTGTGCCCTTCCAGGCGATAGCCGGCGCCGTTCCGTGTCGCCGTGGTCTCGATCGCGGCAGCGTCCCAGCGGCCGTTCGACTCCGTGAAGGCGAGGGCGCCGCGGCACTCGCCGGAGGCGATCGACGGGAGCAGGTCCGATTTCTGCGAGCTGCTACCGGCATGCAGAATCGCGTCGGCCGCGAGCACGGCCGACGAGAAGTACGGCGCGCAAAGCACCGAGCGGCCCATTTCCTCGCAGACGATGCCGAGCTCGACGAAAGAGAAGCCCTGCCCGCCGAACGTCTCCGGGATGTGTACGGCACACAGGCCGAGTTCGCGGTTGAGTCGGCCCCAGACGTCCGCATCGAAACCCGTCTCGGTTTCCATGAGGCGCCGGACCTCGACGGCGGGAGAGGTGTTGCGCAGGAAGCGCCGGACGATGTCGCGAAACTGTTCCTGTTCTTCGGTGAAGGCGAAGGCCATGGTGTTGCGATGCCGCTCCGTTACCCCGGAACCCCGATCCCTGCAGTCGTCAACGTCGTCATGACGCGAACGATGCCGAAAAAGCGGTCGGGCCGTCAAATCGTCGCGGCAGCGAGCTACACTCGGGCTGCCAGCGTCGCAGTGTCGCGGCGCGCTCACTTGAGGAGGGAGTGCAATGTCGGAACACACGGAACCTGCGTACCTGGTCGTTTGCGGAACCATACTCGGCGAGATGGATCCGCGATACGGGGAGCATGCGGCCTCGGTAGCGGAGAAGGCACAGCTCGCGCCTGTCGCGGGAGGGGCGGTCGGCGAGAAAGTGGAAGTGCTCGAAGGCGCGCTGCCGCCGGGACCGACGATCCTCGCGGTCGAACGCTTTCCGTCCATGGAGGCGTTGAAGGAGTTCTATTACTCGCCCGAGTACCAGACCGCCATTCAGTTCCGCAAGGACAGCATCAATATCCATTACATCGCTGCGCTGGAGACCATCACCGAGGCGGAGCTCGAAGCGAGGACGGCGGCCGCGGCCGAAACCGGCGGGTGAACAACCTGCTGCAAGATCGCGGCTCAGCTAAGGACGCGCTTCCGTCAGGCCACCAGACTTGAGGTGGCGCCTGCAGGCACGCCGTCGGTCAGTAGGGCGGTTCCGCAGGTCCGCCGTATCCGCAAACTCCCGAGCGGGGCGAGTTGTACACGCCCATCATGCCGCCGTAGTCGTCGTGCGTGGCGTGCAGGTCTTCGTGGTTGCGGCACACGTAGCCCGCTCCGTACTCGACGTATTCGTAGCAGCAATCGAGACAGATCAGTTGCGCGGGCTCTCCGCATTGCTCGCAGGGAACCCGGAGGGGGGCATTGCGCGCCATCAGCGCGATGGGGTGTTCCGTCGTCGGCTTTCCGCCGCGCCGTTCCAGGACGCGGATCGAGAGTCGCGTTGTGGTACCGAAGTCGTATTGGTGGGCGAGAGCCAGGCCCGGCGTGAACAGGCGCGCCGCCTGCGCGTCCAGGGATTCGGACTCCTCAAAGTCGGACAGGTGGTCCGGCGTGCCGAGGTACTCCAGTCCTCCGATCATGAATCCGCTCAAGTGGTCGCAGCACTCCAGCCAGATACGGCGCAGGTAGTGGTCCAGCTCGAACAGCGTTGCGCTACCGTCCATCTCGAGGTGCAGCCAGTAGCCGAGGCCGTGGTCGTCCCGAACCTGGAGGTGATAGAGGGGTCCATTCGAGCGGTGGTGGCCGTCGGCCTGTTCGATGGACTTGCGTCGCTCGGGACAGCTCCGCAAGTGCCGACCCAGCCCGCTGCAGGTCATCTCTCGACCGCAATATCCGCATGGCCCTTTCGACGCGGTTGTTCTCGACACGGTGGTGGCCTCCTGCCAGTCAGGTCGGCGCGACGATAACACCCTCGCGGGGGACGCGGTCCTGGCGGGTCATGATTCGAGCCTTGCTGTCGCGGCCGCTTCGGTCCACGCCACTATGTCGCCCAGCACTTCCGTGCCGACATCGTCTGCGAAGTCGACGATCCGACACCGGTCGAAAAGCAGGCCGGCGTCTCTGGAGACGCTGTACCAATGGTCGGGAGAGAGTGCTTCCGCCACGAAAAACGCACGTACCGGCGGAACGACCGGGGATGACACCATCCACTTGTCGCAGAAGGCATCTGGCTGAAGCTGTTGGAGGCCATCTCGGTAGTGTGTTCCGGTCTTGCATTGACCGAAGGCGATCAGTTTGCCGCGTAGCTCGTCCGCGAAGCCCTTCCATGCCACTACATCGAGTTTGCCGTCCCGGGCAACTGTTGCCTTGGGGTCGCGGTTGAGATAGCCGTCTCCTTCCCCCATTCTGCGGCAGAGGTCCCTGACTTTCGCGGCGAAGTTGCCGCTTGACGCGGTTCCGAAAACCAGGCTCTCGGCGCGAGCCCCAAGGTATTGCTTCGCCACTTCTGCTGCGAGTCGCTCCAGAAGTTGCGTGCCGTCGATGTCCGCGTGGCTGCGATCGCTCCCCATGTCGAGCCGCGTTGCCAGTAACAAATACTTGTAGATGGCTTCTCGCGGCCCGTGGACATCCATGGCGCGAAGCACTTGCCCGCCATCCGCGACTTCGAAGGGATAGCCGTCCCTGCAGGCGTCTCGGCGGCGTTCCGTCTCCAGATAGGCGTCTTCGACGACCGTGTGGTCCGCGTCCTCCTCGGGCACACCGTGCGTGTAGTCATGGTCGTCAAGCCTGACGAGCGCCTTCGAGAACGCCGTCCTCGAGAAGCTGCCGTGGCGCCAAGCCTCCAGTTCGGCGAAGTCGGCCAGTTCATTCGCCTCGGCACGGGGAGACGGGGTTTCGGGCCACTTGAACATCAATCGCTGTCCGTGCCTCGCCGTCTCCTGCCCGGATCGCGCTTGCGTTCCATTTGTACGCAGAGGTCGTCTGCAAGACTGGCCACGTCGTTGGCCATTCTGAGTAGCGCGCCAGATCCGTCGTAGCCGGTCGAAAACTGGCCGTGCGCGCTCTGCAAGTGTCTCTTGGAGGCCTGCAGCGACTCTTCGAAAACCGTTGACGACGGCCGGCTGGCTTCAAACGCAACGTCAAGCTTGCAGCCTCCACGCAGAGCTGCGGTGCCTTCTCGGTTGCCGAGCACGACGTCAAGCTGGCGAAGGTGCGGATTCTGGCGTTCGACGAGCGGGGGAGTCTCCCGCCTTCTGCTGCCGTAGATCCAAAGGCACAGTTCGCCGAGTTCCTCCTCCTTGGTTTCCGGCACGGGATCCATGCGCTCTTCGGTTTCCGGTCTCAGACCGATGAAGTCGCTGATGTGGGAATAGCCGAGCCCGGTGTACAGGTGTGAGAACGCGAAGTGGTTTCGCCATCTGTCTTGGCGATCGAAGACGCGCAATCTTTCCGCTTGCTCGATGACCATCAGACCGCGAAACATGCGCTGAACGGTCTGGTGCGTATCGCCGATCTGGCTGGCAATGTCGGCGAGTTCCACGCCGAACTGCCGGTGCACATCCGCGATGTACCTGGATTTCGCGTAGCTGTTCCACTTCGCCGGTCCGTTGACGTGCTTGAATCCCAGGTATCGCCAGGCGTGCTCCCTTGTGTCGAACACGACAGGGATCTGCGAGAGAGCCTCCCGGGCCTCTCCTGGCAGGTGTGGGATCGTTGCGCCTACCTCCTGAGCCAACGCGGCATCCCGGATCAACTTGACCGCTGCGAGGCGACGATTCCCCTCGATGACGACGTTCCTGTTGTCCTCACGACATACGACGACGGGTTCGTGTCGAAAGAAGCCGCTTGCCGCGATGGACATGACCAGTTCCCGCACGTCCATGGTCTCCCACAAGGTGCGCACTATGTCGCGTTCGCCCGAGTGCCCGGTCATGTCGAATTCGACGAGTCGAGGGTTCTTCCAGTCGAAGGTGAGGTCGGCAACGTCGACCATTTCCGGAGCGTCTGGAGCGATGTCGGACATCGACTTACCTCTTTACGTTCGAGATGACTGCACGGTTCTGTTTATACAGCTTCAGCGGATGCCGTTCGGTTAGCCCACTTCCCTGGCAACGTCCTCCATGGCCGCGTCCGCACGTTGCGCCACGTCGTCGATCAGGTCCTCGTCCATCACGGTCGACAGCGCGAGCAGGCCCCGCGACGCCACCATCACGCCGTGGTTGAGCGCGGCCAGGTGGAACTTGGAGATCGTCTTGATGTCGTCGCGCCGCAGCGTGGCCGATGGGGCCGCGTCCATGAAGAAGATGTTGAGCAGCGAACCCCAGCGGTTGATGGACAACGGCAGTCCATGCTGCCCGGCGCTGCGCGTGAGGGCGTCCGCGAGACGTTCGCCGAGACGCTCCATGCGATCGATGCGCTCGGCAGTCAGTTCCCGAACGGACACGAGCCCGGCCGCCATGGTCACGGGATTGGCGTTGTAGGTGCCGGAGTGGATTCCGCGGGGCGCCTCGGGATCGAAGATGCTCATGTACTCGAGCGGTCCGCCCACGGCTCCGACCGGGAATCCGCCGCCGATCAGTTTGCCGAGCATGGTCAGGTCCGGTTCCATGCCGACCAGGCTCTGGGTGCCGCCCGTCGCAAGGCGAAACGTGATCACTTCGTCCATGACGAACAGCGCGCCCGCCGCGTGGGCCGCGTCGCGTACGCGCGCGAGGAACTCCGGAGACGCCTTCACGACACCGCCGGCGCCCATCACCGGCTCCAGGAAGACGGCCGCGATCTCGGACCCGTGTTCTTCGAGAACGCGCTCGAAGCTGTCCGCGTCGTTGTACTCGCCGAGCAGGGTCCGGTCGAGACTGTGGGAGTAGAGCCCAGGATAGGAGCCGACCTCGAACTCCATCAGGCTGCCGTGGTAGCCGTACCGCGCCATGAGCACCTTCTCACGCCCGGTGATGGTGCGCGCGATGGTGAGTGCGATGAGACCGGATTCCGTGCCGGAGTTGGTGAAGCGTACGCTCTCGAAGGATGCGATGCGTTCGATCAACGCCTCGGCGAGATCGCTCTGCCAGTGGTTGTTGGCGACCCAGGCCGTGCCCTGGCTGGCCTGGCGGATGACCGCTTCGACGATCGGCGGGTAGGCGTGGCCGTGCACGAGAGACGTGAAGTTGTTGACCAGGTCGTAGTACTCCCGGCCGTCCACGTCAACGAGCCGGGCGCCGTCCGCCCGCTCGATCTGCAGGGGGTACGGACGCCAGTACGCGGCGCCGCGGGAGTTGCCTCCCACCACGCTCTGTGTGGCGCGGCGCTGGGCCTCGGCGCTGCCCGGGGTGTTCTTCTCGTAGGTCGAAACGATGTCGCTCATGTCGCGCCTCCTCCGGCATGTCGTGTCACGTGCGGCCTCGAACCGTCTGGCTCACCCTAGCCTTAGCCTAGCTCGCGGGCGACATCCTCCATGGCGGCGTCCGCCCGCTGGGCCGCGTCGTCGATCAGCCCTTCGTCCATCACCGTCGAGAGCGCGATCATGCCGCGCGACGCGATCATCAGCCCGTGGTTGAGTGCGGCGAGATGGAACCCCGAGCTGAGCTCCGCATCCTTGCTCTCGATCACGTGCGCCGGTGCCTCTTCCTGGAAGAAGATCTGGATCAGGGAGCCCTGGCGATTCAGGCAGAACGGCAGCCCATGCTGACCCGCGCTGCGGGTGAGGGCGTCGGCCAGGCGCTCGCTCAAGCGATCCATGTGGTCGATCCGCTCTGCCGTGAGCTCGCGTACCGAGACGAGGCCGGCCGCCATCGTCACCGGATTGGCGTTATAGGTGCCCGAATGGAACCCGCGCGGATTCGCCGGGTCGAAGATGCTCATGTACTCGCTCTTGCCGCCGACGGCGCCGACCGGGAAGCCGCCGCCGATCAGCTTGCCGAGCATGGTGAGATCCGGTTCGACCCCGATGAGCGCCTGGCTGCCGCCGGTGGCGAGCCGGAATGCGATGACCTCGTCCAGCACGAGCAGGGCGCCGGCGGCGTGGGTGGCGTCCCGTACGCGGGTCAGGAACTCGGGTGTCGCGCGGCCGCCGCCGCCCCTCACCGGCTCGAGGACTACCGCCGCGATGTCGGAGCCGTGCTCGGCGAGGACCGCCTCGAAATCCTCGGCGTCGTTGAAGGTGGCGAGGTACGTGCGGTCCTGGCTGTGGGTGTCGAAGAACATCGGAAACGATCCGACCTCGAACTCCATCAGGCTGCCGTGGTAGCCGTAGCGGGCCATCAGCAGGTTGGTCCGCCCGGTAATCGTGCGCGCGATCTGCAATGCCAGCATCCCCGCCTCGGTGCCCGAGTTGGTGAAGCGGACGCTTTCGAACGAGTCGACACGCTCGATCAGGGCCTCGGCGAGTTCCGTCTGCCAGACGTTGTTCGCGACCCACGCCGTGCCGCGCGCGACCTGGCGGGACGCCGCCTCGACGATCGGCGGGTAGGCATGACCGTGCACCAGCGACGTGAAGTTGTTGATCAGGTCCAGGTACTCGCGGCCGTCGAGGTCGACCAGCCTGGTGCCCTCGCCGTACTCGATCGTCAGGGGATAGGGCGCGTGATACGCGGCGCCGCGTGAGTTGCCGCCCATGACGGCGGCATGCGCGCGGAGCTGGGCGGCGGCGCTCTTGGGCGTGTTCTTCTCGTAGGTCGCCTGAATGCTGCTCATGGTGGTGGTCCTCCTGATTCGTCCGCTAAAGGACGAAGCCTTTCATGATCGGTGATGTGGTAGGGACGTCGTCCCAGGCGCGTCGTTCGGCCCCCATCGGATCGTCCGCAACGTGCACGTTCGGTCCGATCATCATGGTGGGCCGCGTCCCGCCGTCGTAGACGGGCCAGTTGCCGAGGCCATCGGAACTGGGGTCGCCCGTGCGCGCGAACGCGACCCAGGCGTCCGTCATGGCGTCGGACAGCGCGTCGGCCGCGGGACCGCGCCCGAACATGGCGGCCGCCTGCTCGTCCGTCCGGTGCGCTGCGAAGATCGGCACGATGTCGAGCCCGTGATGGGCTCCGCCGCGGCCCTCCCCCACGGGCGTCATCCAGTCGAAGACGTAGCGGTACACGGGGGCGTGTGCGCGCTGCACGTCGAGCAGGCGGCTGACCGGCACGATCTCGTAGGTGTCCGTCAGCATCGCGCCGTAGACGGAAGGGGCGTCGGTTCGGGCGCCCCGGGCGGTGCGCGCCGTGCGATAGGTCTCGATGAGCGCCGGCGCGGCAAGCGTGTCCGCCAGGCGTTCTTCGAGCAGCGCCGCGAGGCCCGCGGGGGTCAACTCGGGATCGGTGCCCTGCCCCATCTCGTCGCGCGTGTTGCCCGAGAGAAACGGAATGCCGGCGGCGGACCCGTTGGCGAGGGCCTCCTCCGGCGGCGCGGGGAGGATCTTGCCGTCGAGCACCTGGCCCGGATACCGACCGAGTTGTGCGGCTGCTGACGGATGCTGCGCCGCCTCATCGGGCGCGCCTTGGCCAAGCATTTCGCCGAGTTCCATGAGATCGGGGAAGGCGGCGAGGAGCCGTTCGGCCGGCAACTGCATCAGCTCCCCCGGATCCCGCGTCCCGAGCCGCGCGAGCAGCGGCTCGGTGAACCAGGCGACGGTCTCGTCGATGGAATGGGCGAGGTGCCCGCCGCCGCTCTGCGCGATGGCCTTGTGATAGAGGCCCCGGGCGGGGGGCATGGCCATGAGCGTCGTGACGCAGGCGCTGCCCGTGGACTCGCCGAAGATCGTGACGTTGCCTGGGTCGCCGCCGAACGCGGTGATGTTGTCTCGCACCCAGGTGAGCGCCGCGACCAGATCGAGGAGCGCTTCGTTGCCCGTCGCCGGAATCGCGCCCCCCGTTGCCCGAGCGAGATGCGCCACGCCGAGGGGTCCCATGCGGTAGTTGACGGTGACCAGCACTACGCCCCGCCCGGTGAATGCCTCGCCTGAGTAGATGGGTTGCCCCCCGGAACCCATCGCGAAGCCGCCGCCGTGAATCCACACCATCACGGGCAGCGATCCTTCGAGGGCAGGGGTCCAGACGTTCAGATAGAGACAGTCTTCCGAGATGGGGCTGCCGAGACGCATCAGGCCGCCTACCGCGTCTCCCGCGTCGGGTTGCACTGAGGCCGGGCCGAGTTCGAGCGCGTCGCGGATTCCCACCCAGGATTCCGGCGGTGCCGGCGGGCGCCAACGCCGTGCACCGACCGGCGGAGCCGCGAAGGGAATGCCGCGGAACACGCAGTGGTTGTGTTCGACTCGGCCGAGCAAGCGGCCGAATGTGGTCGTTGCTGTGGGATGCATGACGCCCTGCCCTGCAGCGGAGGAGGCTGGTGCGAGCCCGTTGGCGCGGGGCATACCCCGGCTGCCGCCGACCATAGCACGAAAGCGCTCCATGGCCGGTCCGGCCCCTGGGCCCGCAGCTGGGCCCGCACAGCCCTTGATTTCCGCGCCCCCATGCAATCTAAAATAGCCGGTTCCACGAATCACTGCAGGAACCTACTCGAGATGGCCGAAGCGATCACGGACACGGCGGCAGCCGACCACGCCGACCTGGGATTCGATCCGAACGCCTTGCGGGACAAGTACCGCGCCGAACGCGACAAGCGCCTGCGTGTGGACGGGAACGGGCAATACGTGGAGGTGAAAGACGCCTTCGCGCACTTCGTGGAGGATCCGTACGTCGACCCGGGCTTCGACCGGGAGCCGCTCACCGACGACACCGACGTGGTCGTCATCGGCGGAGGCTTCGGCGGTCTGCTGGCGGGCGCGCGGCTGCGCGAAGCGGGTGTGCAGGACATCCGCGTCATCGAGCGAGGCGGCGACTTCGGCGGCACCTGGTACTGGAATCGCTATCCGGGCGCCCAGTGCGACATCGAGTCCTACATCTATCTGCCGCTGGTCGAGGAACTCGGTTACGTCCCGAAGGAGAAGTACAGCTTCGCGCCGGAGATTCTCGATCATGCCGAGGCGATCGGCAGGAAATACGACCTCTACCAGAACGCCTGCTTCCAGACCGAGGTCACCCACATGGAGTGGGACGAGGAAGCGCTGCGCTGGATCCTCCACACGAACCGCGGCGACCGGATGAAGGCGCGCTTCGTCATCATGTCCAACGGTCCGTTGAACCGCCCGAAGCTGCCGGGGATCGAAGGCATCGAGTCGTTCGAAGGGCACTCGTTCCACACGAGCCGCTGGGACTACGGCTACACCGGGGGCGATTCGAACGGCAATCTGACCAGGTTGAAGGACAAGCGCGTTGGCATCATCGGCACCGGGGCGACGGCCGTTCAGTGCGTACCGCACCTGGGCAAAGCCGCCAAGGAGCTCCATGTCTTCCAGCGCACGCCGTCGTCCATCGACGTGCGCGGCAACAAGCCGACGGATCCCGAGTGGGCCAATTCCCTCGACCCGGGCTGGCAGCACCGCAGGATGACGAACTTCAACGTCCTCGTGACGGGCGGTCACCAGGACGAGGACCTCGTCAGCGACGGCTGGACGGACATCATCCGCAACCTCGCCGTGATCGCCGCGACCCGGCGGGCAGGCGAGGACAACGACCCGGCTGCGATGGCCGAGCGCGTCGAACTCGCGGATTTCAGGAAGATGGAGCAGATCCGCTCACGCGTCGACGAGATGGTGGAGGACCCCGAAACCGCGAATGCGCTGAAGCCCTGGTACCGACAGTTCTGCAAGCGCCCCTGCTTCCACGACGACTACCTGAAGGCGTTCAACCGGCCGAACGTGACGCTGGTCGACACGCAGGGCAAGGGGATCGACCGGATCACCGGGAAGGGCGTGGTCGCCAATGGCGTGGAGTACGAACTCGACTGCCTGATCTTTGCGACGGGCTTCGAGGTGGGTACGGCCTACACCCGCCGCGCCGGCTACGACATCACCGGCAAGGGCGGCCAGACGCTTTCCGAGAAGTGGGAGCACGGCCTGCGCACGCTGCACGGCTTCCAGACCAACGGTTTCCCAAACTGCTTCTTCATGGGCGTGACGCAGGGCGGCTTCACCGCGAACTTCCCGCACATGCTGAACGAGCAGAGTCGGCACATCGCCTACATGGTCACCCAGGGTATCGACAAGAACGTCAGCTGCGTGGAGACGTCGGTCGAGGCCGAGAACGAATGGTTGGACACCATCAAGCGCATGGCGATGTTCAGCCAGAAGTTCCTCGAGGAGTGCACGCCGGGCTACTACAACAACGAGGGCCAGCCGGGTGGTGGCAATTCGCTGATCGGCAGCGCGTACGGCGGCGGCCCGGAGGCGTTCTTCCAGATCGTGCGGGATTGGCGTGCGGAAGGCGGCATGCAGGGCGTCGAGCTCTCCTGAAAGCTCGCCGCCAGCCGCGACCGTGGCCGGCGCGTACCGGGAACTGCGCGCCGGGCGTTGCCGGAGGGCGCGGCGCTCCGTTGCTGGTTTGCCTGGCCGGCGCCGTGCTTTGTCTGACGGCGCAGGGTTACGAAACCGATCCCTACAGCAACCGGCACCTGGACATCGCCGACAGCACCGGCGTGCTGGATGCGCGCGTCAACGCGGTGCTCGATGACGTCGCGGCGTCCTGGGGGCGCGGTGAGGACGAGTGGCGTTTCGTGGAGGGGGTCTACCGCAGGTTGGGAGGACCGTGGATCGTGGACCGGCTCGAGCGCTGGGCCATTCGGTCCACCGACGTCGAGAAGCTGCCCGTCGATCGGGGCGAATCCATGTACCGCCGACTGCCGCTACGCGCGACACGCGTGGCGGGCATCTTCGGGATCGGCAGGACCATCAAGGTCAACGACGTGCTCATCGGCACCGACAAGATCGGGCACTTCTTCTCCCAGGGGCGCAAGTTCTATCGCCGTTACCGGCGCAGCGGCGACGAGAGCCTCGCGGGACGGCGCGCGGTCATGACCGAGCGGATGCTGTTCGGAAGGCTGATGACGGGGGCCTTCTCCAACGCGGACCTGGTGGCCAACTTCGAGGGTTACCGCTTCTATCGGGGCCTCTTCCACGACGGCGCGGTGCCCGGCCGGCCGGCCCTCATGGCGTGGCGGGAGGGCTTGCCGGTGCGGCGTCGGGACTTCACGTGGTCGGATCACGTCAACGCGTTCTGGGACGAGGCGCTGAACCCGAATGCGTATTCCCCCGTGATGCTGAATCACCTCAAGCATTGGCTGCTCGAGCATTGCGACGCGTACCGTACGCACCCGGATCGATTCGCCGTTGCCGACGCGGACGCGCTGTACGGCCGCTACCGCCACATCGGGCTCGTGGACACGAGCGCCATGCGACCGGAGACATTCTTCCCGGAGCACTGCGGGAGCATCGTCGTTGCCCGGGACGAGGCTGCGTCGGGACCCCGGATTGCGCCGCGCCGGGTGGGATGCACCGTGCCAGGCGTCAGGCAGGCCCGCGGCGCTGCAGGGCGCTGCCGCTAGCGCGACCTTACGGTCGCGTTGGAAGTTTCGCTGGCGCGAAACTTCTATGGCGCAAGCCCCTGGCTAGCGCCGCCAAACTCCTCGCTTGCGCTCGGTGTCTGGCCCCGGCCCCCACCTCCCTATGGCCTTGCGTCGAAAACGTCACTACCATCCCGTTCTACGACGCAAGGCCATAGCTCGCGTACGCATGTCGGATTCCTGCTGCAGCACCGTCGACGTCGCCAACCTGCAAGGTCGTCAACGCCGCGTGCTGGCGTGGGTATTCGGCATCAACCTCGCGACATTCACGGTCATGGTGGCGGGCTCGGTGCTGAGCGGCTCTTCTGCGCTGTTGTCCGGGACCCTGGACAACCTGGGCGATGCGCTCACGTACGCGTTGAGCTTCGCCGTCGTCGGCGCGTCCGCTCGTGCCAAGGCACGCGTGGCCCTGGTGAAGGGGTTCTTGATCCTGGGTGCCGCGCTCGCCGTCGCCGGCCAGATTGCCTGGCGGCTCACGGATCTGGATGTACCGGTGGCTTCCACCATGTCTGCCGCGGCGGCGCTCAACCTGGTTGGGAATGCCGTCTGTCTCAAGCTCCTCACCCCCCACCGCGACGGCGACGTCAACATGTCGTCCTCCTGGGAGTGTTCGCGCAACGACGTCATCGAGGGCGTTGCGGTGATCGCGGCGGCCGGCGCGGTCTGGCTGTCGGACTCGCCCTGGCCGGACCTCCTCGTGGCGGTCGCCCTGCTGGCGATCTTCCTGCGCTCGGCGAGCCGGGTGCTGCGCAGCGCCCGGCGGGAGTTGGTGTTGGCTGTGTCGTAGCGCCAGCGTCCCCGAGGCAAAGCGCAGGCTGGCGCGGCGCGACCCGGACCAGAGTCGGCGTACCCTCTCAGCCTGGCCGGGGCATCACCACGTATCCACCCACCCCAGCTTCTTCCCGGCACGTGGTACCAGGGGCGGGAGCGAATCGAGCCCCATGACCATCCACTTGCGCGTGTCCGCCGGGTCGATCACATCGTCGACTTCCGAGACGGTGGCGGCATTCAGTGCGCGCGACCAGGCGTAGGCATCCGCGACGTACTGGTCATACCTGGCCTTGCGCTCGGCAATGTCCGTGATGGCGGCCAGTTCCGCGCGGCGACCGAGCTTGACGGATCCCTCCAGACCCATCCCGGCGAATTCTCCGGTGGGCCAGGAGATCGAAAAGAAGGTCTCGTCAAAGCTGCCCGTGGACATGGCGAGGGCGCCGAGCCCGTAGGACTTGCGCAGGACGACCACGAAATAGGGCACCGTGATGTTGGCGCCGGCGACGTACATGCGCCCGCAGTGGCGAATCAGGGCGGTCTTCTCCGCCTCGGGTCCCACCATGTTTCCGGGCGTGTCGATCAGCGACAGGATCGGAATGTCGAACGCATCGCAAAGCTGCATGAAACGCGATGCCTTGTCGGCGCCGTCGGAGTCCACGGCGCCGCCCGTCGGCGAATTCGAGTTGTTGGCGATCACTCCGACCGCACGGCCCTCGATGCGGATGAATGCCGTCACCATGGAGAGGCCGAACCTCGGACGCAGTTCGAGCATCGAGGCGACGTCGCCCAGGGTTTCGATGATCGTGCGGATGCTGTACACCGCGCGGCGGTGCTCCGGAACGATGTGACGCAGGATCCGTTGATCGTGCGCGGTCCATTCCCGGACGCGCCCCTGGAAGAACGACAGGTAGTGCTTGGCGACGGCCGTCGCCTCGACCTCGTCGTCCACCAGGATGTCGATGACGCCGTTCGGCTCCTGAATGGCGACCGGGCCGACTTCAGCCGGCGCGTAGGCGCCGAGCCCGCCACCTTCGATCACGGCGGGGCCGCCGATGCCGAGACTGGAGTCCTTCGTGGCGATGATGACGTCGCAGGCGCCGAGCAGCACGACGTTGCCGGCGAAACAGTATCCCGAGCTGACGCCGACGGTCGGCACCAGGCCCGAGAGCTTGCCGAGCTCGCGCCACGTGCGGACGTTCAAGCCCCCCACGGATCCCGTTTGCGGCCCGCTCGCGCTGCGGGGGCCGCCGTACGTACGGCCGCCGCCGCCTTCGGTGTACAGGACGACCGGCAACTGATACTTGCGCGCGACGCCGAACATCCGATCCTGCTTCTGGTGGTTCTTGCCGCCCTGGGTCCCCGCCAGCACGGTGTAGTCGTAGGACATGGCGACGCAGCGGGCGTTCTCTGCGCCGACCAGGTCGCCGTTCACCCGTCCGATACCCATGACCATGGCGTCCGCCGCGGTCCTGATGATGCGTTCTTCGAGCTCCTCGAACGTGTCGGTGCGGTATCGGGCCGCGGTGACGAGGGGGCTGTACTCGAAGAAGGAGCCGTCGTCGCACAGGTCCGCGATGTTCTCGCGGGCCGTGCGCTTGCCGGCGTCGTGGCGTTTGGCGGTGGCTACGGTGCGTGCTTCGTCCCTTGTGAGAGAGCGAAAGTGCTGTACCTCGGCGACATCGGGCCGAATCGCATCGAGGTCGATCGTCTCGCCGGTTTCGTATTCCCCCTCGATGTCCTGTGGCTCGAGGAAGACGATCGGCGTGTCCTCGAAGATCGTGTCGCCGATCTCGAGGGCGATCTCGCGGACGACGCCGGCGCTGTCCGCAAGCACGACGTGCTCCATCTTCAGCGCTTCCAGCACCGCGACCGGTTGACGCTTCTGCACGGTATCGCCCACGGCGACCTTGAGCTCTACCAACATGCCCTGCAGCGGCGCCGCCACGGCGACGGTCCCGGCGGGACCGACGGCATGCGGCATGGGTGGTGCCGCCGCCGGCGCTGTCGCGGCCGGCCCTTTCAGCGCCAGTACCGCGAGGGGGTCGTCCGAGTCGACTTGCGTGCCGGCTCTGCGTACGTCCACCTCGGGCTGGAAGAACCGCGCTCGACCCCCGTCGACCGTGAGCAACTCTGCCGCGTGCTCCTCCACGTAGCGCGTGTGGATACCGCCGTCGGCGAATGGCGCGGTTTCCAGCAGTGCCGCCAGGAAGCCCGCATTGCTGCGGGCGCCTTCGATCTTGAACTCGGTCAGGGCACGTTTGGCTTTCCGGGTTGCCGAGGGCAGGTCGTCCGCGTGCGCGATGACCTTGGCCAACAGTGAGTCGTAGTGCGGGCTGGTTGCGTAGCCCGTGTAACCGAAGCCGTCGACGCGGATGCCTGGTCCTGCAGGCGGCTCATAGGCGGTGAGCACGCCGCCGCCGGGCCGCGACTGGCCGTCCTCGGTCATGGTCTCGAGATTGACGCGGGCCTGCACGGCCACGCCTCTTGCCGGGGGGATGGCCGCTTGCTGCAGATCGAGATCGCGTAGCGTCGCGCCGGAAGCGATGTGCAGTTGAATGGCCACCAGGTCCAGGCCGGTCACGGACTCGGTGACGGTGTGTTCCACCTGCAGACGCGCGTTGGCCTCCATGAACACGAAGCGCTCGTCCGCCCGGTCATCGACGAGAAACTCGATCGTGCCGACACCGCGGTACGAGGCGGCGGCGGCAATCCGCGTGGCCGCGCCGAGCATCGCTTCGCGCATCGGCTCCGAAAGGCCAAAGGCGGGGGCGATCTCGATGAGTTTCTGACGTTGCCGCTGCAGGCTGCACTCGCGGTCCCACAGGTGGGAGACGGTACCGGACCCGTCGCCGACGATCTGTACCTCGATGTGGCGTGCCCGTGGGAGCAGCTCTTCGACGTAAAGCTCGCCCGAACCGAAGGCTTGCCGCGCCTCGGAGGTGGCCCGGGCGAACGCCTCCTCGAGTTCTCCGATTTCCGTGACCGGGCGCATGCCGCGTCCCCCGCCGCCCCCGACGGCCTTCAGCATCACGGCTCCATCCGGACCGAGGGATTCGAAAAATCCGCGCGCCTCGTCGAGCGTTACGGCGCGGCTGAGTCCCGGTAGTACGGGCACGCCGCACTCTTCGGCCAGGGCGCGAGCCTGGGCCTTGTCGCCGAATCGACGCAGCGTCTCGGGCGAGGGCCCGACGAACACCAGTCCACTGCCCTCACAGGCTTCGGCAAATTCCGCCAGTTCGCTCAGGAACCCGTAGCCGGGATGCACGGCCTCGCAGCCGGCTTCCTGAGCCAGCGCGATGATCCGGTCGCTGTCCAGATAGGCGGGAACTCCGACTGCACCGAGGTCCAGGGCGCGGTCGGCATGCCGCGTGTGCAGCGATTGGCTGTCGTCCTCGGCATACACCGTGGCGGTCTCGATGCCGAGATCCCCGGCCGTGCGGGCGATACGGATGGCTATCTCGCCGCGGTTGGCGATCAGCAAACTGCTGAGCATTTGGTTGTTCTCCAAGCAAGTGCCTGTAGGCGGCGTGTCGGGACCGAACAGTCTGACGTGCTATTAGCCGTCGAGCACCACCAGTTCCGCCCCTTCCTCCACGCGCTCGCCGATCGCGGCGTTCAGCGCGCTCACCTTGCCGTTCCCGGGGGCCGTGATGTTGTGTTCCATCTTCATGGCTTCGAGCACGACGAGGGTCTGACCGGCCTTGACGCGGTCACCGACAGCCACCGATACCGCGACGATGTTGCCTGGCATCGGGGCAGTAACCTTGCCGCCCGTGCTGGCAACGGTGCGGAAGTCGCTCACGTCCAGGGACCGCAACTGCAGACGCTCGGTGGCGCCGTCCTTCACGACGAAGACGTCGCTGCCGATTCGGTAGACGGCGGCGGAGAGGCGGACGTTGCCGACCAGGGCGTGCAGGTGGTCGTCCTCGAACACGACGCGGCGCGCCTCGAAGGTCCCCTCCGGGGTCTCGACGTGGAAGGCGTCGCCGGCGCGGGTGACGTCGATGTCCAGACGCTTGCGGCCGCGGCGCAGGACGAAGCGCTGCTCGCGCGGGAGATTCGTCTGGAAGCCGTCGGCGGTGCTCCACGGACCGGCGTCGCGTACCCCGGCGACAAGGGCCAGGGCGGCCGCCAGCACGCTCAGGGGTTCGTCGCCCGGCGTGAGCGCCTCGGCCTCGTCCTCTGCGAGTCCCGTCGTGTAGGTGCCGTCGAGGAAGGCGTCATGCGCGAGTACGTTGCGCAGGTAGGGCACGTTGTGCTCCACACCGACGATCTCCGTCTGGCGCAACGCCTCCCTGAGCGCGACGACGGCGGCTGCCCGGTCGGCGCCGTGGGCGATGATCTTCGCCATCATCGGGTCGTAGTGCACGCTGATCTCCGCCCCGGTCTCGACGCCGGTGTCGACGCGGACGGTGTGCGGCCAGACCACCCGATGCAGCGTACCGGTCGATGGCAGGAAGTTGCGGCGCACGTTCTCGGAGTAGACGCGTGCCTCGATGGCGTGGCCGCGGATGGCGAGGTCGTCCTGTGCGAATGTCAGCGCTTCGCCGCCCGCGACCCGCAACTGCTGTTCCACCAGGTCGAGGCCGAGGATGGCTTCGGTGACCGGATGCTCGACCTGCAGGCGGGTGTTCATTTCCATGAAGTAGAACTTGCCGCCTTCGCAGATGAACTCGACCGTTCCCGCCCCGACGTAGTCGATGGCCCGTGCCGCGCGCACCGCGGCCGCGCCCATCCGCGCCCGCAACTCGGGATCCACCGTGGGCGCCGGAGCCTCTTCCACGACCTTCTGGTGACGGCGCTGCACCGAACAGTCGCGTTCGAAGAGATAGAGCGTACTGCCGTGGGTATCCGCCAGCACCTGCACCTCGATGTGCTTGGGCCGGGCAAGGAAGCGTTCGAGGAGGACCCGGTCGTCGCCGAAGGCGGATCGCGCCTCACGGCGGGCGCCATCGAGCGCCGCGCCGAAGCCGGCGGCGTCCGTGACGAGCCGCATGCCCTTGCCGCCACCGCCGGCGGATGCCTTGATGAGGAGTGGAAATCCGACGTCCTGCGCGCGCTCGGCGAGGGTCTCGGCGCTCTGGTCGTCGCCGAGATAACCCGGCACCACGGGAGTTCCCGCTTCGAGAACGAGCTTCTTCGCCTGGATCTTCGAACCCATCGCGCGGATCGCTGCCGCGGTCGGCCCGACGAAGATGCAGCCGGCGGCGGCGCAGGCCGCGGCGAAATCGACATTCTCCGAGAGGAACCCGTAGCCGGGGTGCACGGCGTCCGCGCCGGTGGCGGCGACGGCCGCCAGTACGGCATCGATGTCCAGGTAGCTCCGGGTCGCCGGCGCCGGACCGATACGGATCGCCTCGTCCGCCTGGCGCACGTGCGGTGCGTGCGCGTCGGCGTCCGAATACACGGCGACCGTTTCGATGCCCATGCGTCGCGCGGTGCGGATGACGCGGCAGGCGATCTCGCCGCGGTTGGCGATCAGCAGGGTTCGGATCATGGGTGGCCCGACGCTACATCCGGAAGATGCCGAACCGGCTCGGTTCGACGTCGAGTTCGCGGGTGGCGAAGGTGAGCGCGAGGCCGAGCACGCGGCGCGTGTCGACCGGATCGATGACGCCGTCGTCCCAGAGACGTGCGCTCGCGAAATACGGATGCCCTTCGTGCTCGTACTGCTCACGGATGCCGTTCATGAACGCCTCCCGTTCGGCGTCCGGCCAGTCCTGGCCGCGCGCCGCCATGCCGTCGCCGCGTACCGTCGCGAGGACATGCGCCGCCTGCTCGCCACCCATGACGGAAACGCGGGCGTTGGGCCACGTCCACAGCATGCGCGCGCCATAGGCGCGGCCGCACATCGCGTAGTTGCCGGCGCCGAACGAGCCGCCGATCACGACGGTGAACTTGGGCACCCGGGCACAGGCCACCGCCGTCACCATCTTCGCGCCGTCCTTGGCGATGCCCCGGTTCTCGTACTTCTGCCCGACCATGAAGCCGGTGATGTTCTGCAGGAACAGCAGCGGCACGCCGCGCCGGTCGGCGAGCTGGATGAAGTGGGCGCCCTTCAGCGCGGACTCGGAGAACAGGATGCCGTTGTTGGCGAGCACGGCGACCGGCATGCCGAACATCTTCGCGAACCCGCACACGAGGGTGTCGCCGTAGAGCTGTTTGAACTCGTGGAAGTCCGAACCGTCCACCAGCCGGGCGATCACTTCGCGCACGTCGTAGGGCGTGCGCGTGTCGCGCGGCAGCACGCCATAGAGCTCTTCCGCGGGATACGCCGGCTCGCGGGCCTCCACGGTATCGACGGTCGGCCGGTAGCGGACGTGACTCGCGGCCACGGCCTCCCGCGCGAGTGCGAGGGCGTGCTCGTCGTTCTCGGCCAGGTAGTCGGTGACACCGGAGATGCGGGAGTGCACCTCGCCTCCGCCGAGACTCTCGGCGTCCACCTCCTCGCCGGTGGCAGCCTTCACGAGCGGCGGGCCGCCGAGGAAGATCGTGCCCTGGTTGCGCACGATGATGGAGACGTCGCACATGGCGGGCACGTAGGCGCCGCCCGCGGTGCACGACCCCATCACCACGGCGAGTTGGGGGATGCCGGCGGCGGACAGGTTGGCCTGGTTGTAGAAGATGCGTCCGAAGTGGCCCTTGTCCGGAAACACGCCGGACTGCATGGGCAGGAACGCGCCGCCGGAGTCGACGAGATAGATGCAGGGCAGCCCGTTCTCCAGGGCGATCTCCTGCGCGCGCAGGTGTTTCTTGACCGTGATCGGGTAGTACGTGCCGCCCTTCACCGTGGCGTCGTTGGCGACGACCACGCACTCCTTGCCGGAGACTCGCCCGATGCCGGTGACGATGCCGCCGCCGGGGATGTCGTCGTCGTAGAGGCCGTGACCGCCGAGCTGCCCGATCTCGAGAAAGGGCGAACCCTGGTCCAGCAGTGTGCGCACCCGGTCCCGGGGCAGCAGCTTGCCGCGGCCGATATGGCGTTTGCGGGACCGTTCGTCGCCGCCCCGGGCGATCGCCTCGACCAGTTGCCGCAGGCTCTCGCTCAGCTTCCGGTGATGCTGGACGTTGGCCTCGAAGGACGGGTCGCGGGCATCGACCCTGGACCGCAGGATTGCCATGGATGGAGGACTCCCTCAAGCGGCGGGAGTGTCGCAAGGCTGGCGCGGCAAGACAACACGGGCACCGGATCGTGGATGCCGGATCGGGCGAAACGCCGGGAGACTTCGCATGGATGGGACTTTTATGCGCATAAAAGTGAGCACTTCAAGGAGTTTTTGGAGCATAAAAGTGTGAAGTGTTACGCTTCCCTCGGCTTGCCACCCAAGGACACCCACGCATGGAACGCCTGCTGTACGACGAGTTGCTCGCCTGGAAGCGGGCGCCGACGCGCAAACTCGTGCTTCTCGACGGCGCCCGGCAGGCGGGCAAGACGTACCTCGTGCGGCACCTGTTCGGACCGCGCGAGTTTCGCAGGGTTCACAGCCTCGACTTTCGCCTCTCGCCGGAACTCGCGAGTCTGTTCGCGGGCGGCCTGGAGCCGCGAACCATCGTGGACAACATCGAACTCCACCTCAACACTGACGTGGACCTCGGGCGGGACCTCATCTTCCTGGATGAGGTGGGCGAATGCCAGGCGGCGCTGGACGCGCTGAAGTACTTCGCGGAACTCGCGCCGGAGGCGTTCGTCTGCGCGGCCGGTTCGAACATCGGTTTGCTGACGTCGTTCCCGGTCGGCAAGGTGCGTCAGCTCGAGTTGTTTCCGCTCTGCTTCGAAGAGTTCCTGATGGCCTTGGGGCAGCCGCGCCTGCTTGAGGCCTTCCGGTTCCGGTCCGACGGCGTTGCGGTCCACGAACGTCTGTGGTCCCTCTTTCTCGACTACTGTTTCGTCGGCGGGATGCCGGAGGCCGTCGCGGCGTGGTTCGACGACGTTGGGGGCATTCGCGAACGCGCGGCCCGGGTGGATACGATTCACCGCGATCTGGTCGCCGGCTTCGAGCGGGACTTCGGCAAGTACGCCGGCCGGCAGCACGCCGCGCACATCGAGACCGTGTTCCACAACATCCCGCGGCAGCTCCAGACCACGCAGGACGACTCGGTGAAGCGGTTCCGATTCAAGGGCGTGGTCGAACGCAAGCGGAGCTATCTGGATCTGAAGGGCCCCATCGACTGGCTGGTCAAGGCGCGTCTGGCCTGGAAGTGCCACCCCATCGATTGCAAACCGACCCTGCCCTTGCCACATCTGGCCAAGGAGAGTCGATTCCGCCTCTTTCTGTTCGACGTGGGCATCCTGCGTTACATGCTGCGCGTGCCGTACGCCGTTCAGCGCGACCCGAAGTACGCCTACAAGGGCTTCATGGCCGAGAACTTCGTGCAGACGGAACTGCGCGCGCGAGTCGCGTACCCCACCTACGGTTGGGCCGAAGCCCGCGCCGAGGTCGAGTTCCTCCACCAGGCGTCGGACGGCGAGATCGTCCCGGTGGAAGTGAAGAGCGGCACGCGCTCACGTGCGCGCAGCCTGAGTTCGTACATTCAACGTTACGGGCCGCGCCGCGCCATCACCCTCACGGCAAGTCCGAGGACGCGCGCCGCCGGCGTCGTGGTCAACTGGCCGCTATACGAGGCGCAGTTCCTGCGGGAGTTGTGAGCGGCCGTGGTGCCTCAATCGAACAGATTGCCTTTGGCGCCGGGCGGCATCGACGGGGGCAATGGCTTCGGGCCGGACCCGGTGGAAGTCGCGCGGCCGGGTTGTCGACGCCGCGCCGCAGAAGGTCCGCGGCATGGGCCTTGATGGAACGCGACCGATGACGGGGGAGTCGTCATCGCAGCAATAATCGTCTGTCGAGCACGAAGGGTCGGATGTCGCCGTGCGTGACAGGCGACGCGAAGTCGGGATGATCGGGGTTGAGCACCACGTTCCGCTCGAGGGGCAGTACGAAACTGGCGACGCTGAAGCCGAGGATGCCGGCCGTGCCCAGGCGTTCGTCCCCGACCGCCGTGGCGTCCTTGGCCATGCCTGGGTCTCCGATGCGCTCGATTACGCCGTCGGGCACGTGAATCTCAAGGAACCGATACTCCGGCAGCATGGCCACCCGAGGCGCATGGACGAGAATCTCAAGCGCGGCGAGGGAGAGCGTGCTCGCGCAGTAGACGGCTCGTACGCCGGGGGAGCTAAAGCGGCCACCCCATTCCCGGGCGCCCTCGCCGCTCAGCATGGTCTCCGCATTGCGGGCATGCCTTGCCTTGGCGATGCGATAGACCCTCACGTCGGGATGCCATGCTCCAACCTTCCGATCAACCGCGCCACGTTCCGCGCGCCGAACTCGGTAGTCGCATGATCCATGGGCGCCTCTCCCCGGAGGGCTGGCGCGGGGGTGCGCAGCCATGCTGCTGCGGCGTCAGCGTCGCCGAGTAGTTCGGCCGCGCGCCGGAACAGATCCGCATAACGCACGACACGATCGGATTCCGCGATGGAAAGGCGGCCTCGGCGTCGGCGCCGCGCGTAGGTCTGCTTCGACAGGTTGAGGCAACGCTGCAAGGACGCGGACG
The DNA here is from genome assembly GCA_965248075.1 of Candidatus Azotimanducaceae bacterium. GTDB lineage: Bacteria > Pseudomonadota > Gammaproteobacteria > Pseudomonadales > Azotimanducaceae > VXNE01. The sequence goes on from CBDFIL010000003.1 coordinate 2,435,065, forward strand.
TGATCTGTAGACACTCGGCCAGTCTCTCCACCGAGTCCACCGGTAAGCCCTCGCGAACGCTTTCGATGGTGACCGGGTGCGGTTGCCTGAGAATCAACGTTACGGTTGTTGGTTGCGCACCCGCTTGGCCGAGCGACTTCTCGTGGCCGGCGGAACCTGCCTGAGCCGCCATAGCTGATGCTCCAGATGGTTTAGTCGTAGTGTACCAGATAGTCCTGTTACGCCGGGTAGACTCTGGCCGCCACACGAGGCGCAGTTGCAGCGGGAGTTGTGAACCGTCGTGTTGCCCTGGCGCCACCAATACCGTCGCCCGTGGAGCACCGCCCTTGGCCCCCAGCCCAGAGCCGTTCCATCACCCTGTCGGACCCGAGCCTGCTCGCGCAGGCCCTCGTCCGACAGGTTGCTTGCCGAACAGATCGCCTTGGGCGGCTGCGACCGGCGGTGCCGGACGACGGGCCGCATCGAGCACGGTCTCGACGACCGTGTCGCAATCGCCGCTGGGCCAGGGCCGCGCCCCGCTGTGCCGTAACGCTTCAAGTCCCGCGGACGGTTCCAGCGTGGAACGGACGTAGACGGGCGTTGAATACTTCCTCAACTGCTCGACCGCGCCGGCCCAGGTCCCGCCCTTTTCGACGGTCGCGTCCACCACCAGCGCTGCGTCTGCCAGGGCATAGATCGTCTTGTTGCGCTGCATCGCGTAGCCCACCTGGAATCCTGCGCCAGGATCGTAGGGTGAGACCAGGACCAACCGTTGCTCGAGCAGGAAGTTGCGGTGGTCACGATTCATGACCGCCCGTTCCAGATTCCCCGCGAGCACGCCCGTCGCATTCCCGCCCGCGTCCAGGGCCGCGTTCATCGCCGCCTGGTCCACGCCCTTGGCGGCACCGGAGATTACCGTGTGCCTGCCGTTCGCCACTTGGGACGCGATCTCTCGGGTGTATTCGAGCAACGCCTCGCCGACGTGGCGCGAGCCGACAATGGCCAAGCCCCCTGTTTGCAGGATGTCCGATTCGCCGCAGCCGTAGAGCAGTGCCGGGGCGTCGTTGCGGAGCCGCTCCCTGAGCCTCCGCGGGTAACCATCGTCGGCGCGGCTGAGCACCCAGATTGCGCGTGTTCGCCACCGGTCGATGGCTTGGGACAGCAGGAATCCCCTACCCAGCAGGGCCTTCAGCCGATTCGCGTCGATGGTGTCGCCACACTCCTCGACAAGCGGAGCGGAACCTGACTGCAGCAGATCCGCCGGCTCTGCCTGCATGGAATGCAACCGGACCGCCAGCTTTCGATACTCGCTCGGCGTCAGAAGTGGCGAATCGCGGCGACTCCTCCCGGTAATCAAGGGCGCCGTCAGCAGCAGGATCGCCTGGGTATTCGGCGACGGCTCCGCGTTCATCGCGTCCCGGCCAAGTCCGCGAGAGCGAGTGGCCACACGGCGTCGCTACCGTTCGCTCGCAATAGCCGGGCGGCGACGGTGAAGGTCCACCGCGAATCCACCATGTCGTCCACCAGGAGCACCGCGCCAGGAAGCATAACGCTTCGTTCCACTGCCAGCGAGCCGAGCACATTGCGCGCCTGCTGATCGCTATTGTGCATGGTCTTCTGCTCTGGTCGATCGGCGCTTTTGGCAAGTGCCTCCCGGAACGGGAGATCCAGCGATGCGGCAAGGCATCGGGCGAAATCGGGCACGAGGTTGGGGTGGCGGCGCGAAGGAATGGCGGTCACCCACTCCGGCGAGGGGGTCGGGCGCCACTCCCGTACCAGGGCGACGCAGGCCTCAACGAGATCGTCCGAGAAACGGCCGTCCCGATCCTTGCAGCGGCGTACCGCGCCACCCCAGCCGGCATCTCCCCAGACGCACAGCGCGATGCCGGGCTGCGCAAGATGCTCCCGGTCGATCGCCTTGCCGGGCGGCCACTGCTTTCGTGGCTTGATCGGCAGGCTGGTGCGGCGCAGGAACGCAACCGCTTCACGGACGAGGGTGGGATCGGGCGAAGCCGGCAAGTCCGGGAGGTCCGGCGGCGAGGATCCTTCGGGGTCGCCGTCGAGAGCCCGAATCAGGAACTCCATGTGCCCCGACTGGAGTTCCACGTACTCCTGCATCTGCGCCTGCTCGCCTCGCCGTAGCGCGGTGAGCCGCTGCGCCCGCTCCCAGAACGCATCGCCTAGCGTGGCGGCGGTCAGCTGCCACTTCGTGCCCTGCTTGGCGAGCGGCGCCGGGGACTCCAGCGACAGGAGTTGAACGACGTTCTCGATGCGACGATTTCGGACGTTTACCGGGACTCGATCGCACGGATCGACAGGCCCTGCGGCGCGTCCTCAAGCGCCGCCAGCACCTCCTCGGTCTCGCCACGGGAAGGGAACGCACTGTTGATGAAGTAGTCGGTGATTTCGGTCTCCTCCGGTCCGCTCAACAGCACGCCGTATGCGGCGTCAAGCGCCCGCCCCGCGCGCCCCACCTATTGGTAACAGGCGACGACGGATCCCGGTGTCTGGTAGTGGATGACGAAGGCGAGATCAGGCTTGTCGAATCCCATTCCCAACGCGGTCGTGGCCACGAGTGCCTTCACCCTGTTGTCGAGCAGCGCTTGCTCCAACTGAGCTCGTCCCTCGGTCTCACCGGTGTACGCCTCGACTTCGAGTCCTTGAGTACGAAGCCACGCGGCGACCTGGTTGGCGTCGCGAACCGTGAGGGTGTAGACAATCCCGCTGCCGGGAAGCTCCGGTAGCCGCTCCGCCAGCCATGCCAGCCGTTCGGCCTGGCTCGGCAGGCGTATCGTCTGTAGCGCCAGCGAGGGACGCGCGAGGTCACCGCGGGAGATCTTCAGGTTCGGCCCGAGAATCTCCGCCAAGTCCGTCGTGACGCGGTCGTTCGCTGTGGCAGTGGTTGCCAGCAAGCGGAGGTTGGCTGGCAGTGTGCGGAGGATGCGCTCGATCAGTCGGTAGTGGGGACGGAAGTCGTGGCCCCAGTCCGAAATGCAGTGTGCTTCGTCGATGACGAGTAGCCCGAGTCGAACCGCGACTTCCGATAGCACTTCGTCGCGAAAACGCTCGTTTGCGAGTCGTTCCGGGGCGATGAGGAGGATGTCCACCTCGTCGCGGTGCACCGCTCTCTCGACCTCGCGCCAGCGTTCAACGTTGTCGGAGTTGATGGTCTCGGCCTTTACTCCCATCCGCTCGGCGGCGGCGATCTGATTGCGCATCAGCGCCAACAACGGGCTGACGAGCAGCGCGGGCCCCATGCCGGCTTCGCGCAGGAGCTTCGTGGCCGCAAAATAGACGAAGCTCTTACCCCAGCCGGTCTTCTGTACGACGAGCAGGCGCCCGGCGCCGCTCACGACGTAAGCGATGGCTTCTGCCTGGCCCGGTCGAAATCGCGCGGCCGGGTCGTCGACGCCGCGCTGCAGAAGGGCCAAGGCGTGAGCGCGGTCGAATGTCGTGGCGGGAGTTGGCACGGCCTGTCACAGGTGATCGCTGGCGGCGAAGTCTAGCGAACGGAGGCACCGGGTGGGTGGCGCAAGTCGATCGTGCTCCCAATCGCTACGCGTCCCCAAATGCGGCGATGCGAGGCACGTGCAGGTAGTACTGGTGCAGCGCGTAGTTCGCCTCGCACGCTCCCAGGACGCTTCTGAGTTCCGCCATGGGCGCCTCGAGGGGAGCGGTGCCGACGCGGAAACCCTCGATGAGGTTGGCAAGCCGGCGGCGGTCTTCGGCGGGGAGCCGCTTGGCGTAGCCCTGCAGGTGCTGCAGCGCCACGGCGTGGCTGCTGCGGGTGGTCGGGGTGGCGAGCGCGCCCATCAGCTCCCGAATGTAGCGCCGGGCGATCGCCTCGACGTCGCCGGAGAGATCTCCGATCAAACTGCCGAGCTTGCGATACGCGGGTACGCCATGGGACATGACGAGGTACTTGCAGGCGCTGTGGAAGGCGACCAGTCGGGCGGCGTCGATGCCGCTCGCGGTGGTCTCGCGCCAGAAGGCGTGCACGAAGGTGCGGGTGACGAAGCTCTCGAGCGCCCCCGCGTCGAAGAGGTTCTCGCCGTCTTCGAGAGGCAGGTCCGGTCGGGCGCGGGCGATCTCCGCCGCGAACAGACCCCGTCCGCGAGGTTCTGCCGGACTGTCGGCGGCCGCGTGCAGCGCGACGCCGGCGAGGCCGCAACTCGGCGAACGCGCCTTGAAGATGTAACCGTCGACCGCCTCGAGTTCCGGCAGTCTCTGCCTCGCGTACGCCTGTAGCGGCCCGGTGACGTCGAGGGAAGGTTCAACCACTCCAACCGCACGCGGCGCGCCGGGGCTTCCGACGAGACGGATGGGATCCCGCGGCACGCCGAGCCCGATACCGACTTCCGGGCAGATCGGTCGCAGTTCGTAGAGGCCTTCGAGTTGCGGGCCGGGCCAGGCCGAGCCGCGGTGTCCGCCGTCGTATCGCACCGGGGCGCCGGTCAGGCATTCGCTCACGGCGATGGTGAGCGGAGGCTCGGGAAACGGCGGCAGGTGGTCGGCGAAGGAGGGCAATGGCGTCAGAACAGGCCGATGCCCGGCACCTTTACTCGCGTCCTGTGCAACTCGGTCGATGCGGTCATGAAGAAGGTCCGGAAGTCGTCGTCACCCCAGGTGAAGTTCGCGCAGAACGCCGGCGTCTCGATGATGCCGAGGCAGGTTCCATCGTCGGGGTGGTAGACGTGCACGCCGCCGGGACCGGCGCAGAACACGTTGCCGGCGCTGTCTGTCTTGAGGCCGTCCGGGGCGCCCATGCCCGCGCCCGTGGACTCGGCGAACACGTCGCCGCCGGAGAGAGCGCCGTCGGCGCCGATGGCGAACTTGCGTACGTGCATGCGCGGCGTGTCGGCGACGTAGAGCGACTGGTGATCCGGCGTGAACGCGAGTCCGTTCGGCATCTCGAAATCCCGCGCCATGACGGTCAGCGAGCCGGCGCCGGGATCGAGACGATAGACGCCCCGAAAGTCCAGTTCGACGGCCCGGCCGTCGCCGGTGCCGTCGCGGCGGCCGTAGGTCGGATCGGTGAACCAGATCGTGCCGTCATTGCGCACCACGATGTCGTTCGGGCTGTTGAGCTCCTTGCCGTCGTAGTGACTCGCGAGGACGGTGACGGACCCGTCCGTCTCGGTGCGCGTCACCCGGCTCGTGGCGTGTTCGCAGGTGAGCAGCCGACCATTGTGGTCGTAGGTGTTGCCGTTGGCCATGTGGCTCGGCGTGCGGAAGGTCGCGACGCCGCCGGCCTCGCTCCAGCGGTACAGGGTGTTGCCGAAGATGTCGCTGAACGTCAGGTGCCGCTCCCGCGGGTGCCAGGCCGGTCCCTCGGTGAACTGGAAGTCGCTCGCGAGCGTCGTCAGCGCCAGGTCCGCGTCCACGATGTTCCCGAAGCGCTCGTCGCGAATCTGAATGCCCATGTTCCTCCCCTTCCGTCCGTTTGGCTGGCGGCGGTAGCGTAGCGCACGGCTGTTGCGGAGTCTGCGGTGGCATCCTGCCGTGCTTGCCGGGGCACGCGGCCGCCGTTGCGGACCCGGTCGGAGTACAATGCGCGGTCCCGTCCCCGGGAGGTTCTTGGACGACGTTCCAGGGACCGGGGATTGGCGACCGTCGGCGTGTGTCGGCGGCCCGGATATGGTGTGCAGCACGCATCGGAGGCTGGATTTCGTGGGGCTCTTCGCCAAGTTGACGGAAAAACCCTGGCTGCCGGATGAGACTGGCGTCGCCCAACTCCGGACCGGAGGATTTCCGGTACCGAACCGGAAAGTCGCGCTCGTCGTCTTCATGGCCATCGTCGCCGTCGTGTTCTTCCTCTTCTTCGCCGCGTACCACATGCGCATCGAGCTCTCGACGGACTGGGTGGCGCTGCCGGAGCCGGGATTGCTCTGGTTCAACTCGGCCGTCCTGATCGTGTGCAGCCTCACCTTCGAGGGCGCGCGCTCGGCGGGCGGTCGCGGGGATGCGGCACGTCTCAAGACCGCGTTTCTGCTGGCAGGCGCCCTGACGCTCGCATTCCTCATCGGGCAGATCGTCGTCTGGCAACAACTCGCCGCTGCCGGGTACATGGCCCGAGCGAACCCGGCCAATGGCTTCTTCTACATGATCACCGGCGTGCACGGAGTGCACCTCTTCGGCGGTCTGATCGCCTGGGCGCGTGCCGCGCGCCGGATGTTCGGGGACGGCACCATCGGCGGCGCACGTCAGAGCGTCGACCTGTGCGCGATGTACTGGCACTTCCTGCTGCTGGTCTGGCTCGGCATGTTCGCACTGCTTCTGAACACCTGAAGGAAGGCCGGGGCACGGCCGTCCCGGTCTCCCGTGCCCCCGCCCGAGACTCGTAGCCCATGGCTTCGCGCTCCGCATCCACCGAACAGCGTCTGACCCTCGACATCGAGGGCATGACCTGTGCGGCCTGCTCGACCCGGCTCGAGAAAGCCCTGACGCGTGCGCCCGGCGTCCACGAAGCCGCGGTCAATCTCGCGACGGAACGGGCGGCCGTCACGATGGACCCGCGCGCCACGGACCTCGCTTCCGTGGCGGAAGCGGTGGCTCGCGCTGGTTTCGCGGTGGGGCGGGACGTGATCGCGTTGCCGGTGGAGGGCATGACCTGCGCCGCCTGCGCGATACGGGTCGAGCAGGCGCTGGCACGGGTGCCCGGCGTATTCGAGGCGCACGTCAACCTCGCGGTGGAACGGGCGCATGTCACCATCGCCCATCGCACGGTGACGCCGGAAGTTCTGGCGGCGGCGGTCGGGCAGGCGGGCTACCGGGTGGTGCTGACGGCGCCGGCCGACGAATCGCGCCGGGAGCGAGAGCAGGCGCAACTCGACCGGGAGCGGCGCGTGCTGATCCTGTCCGCCGCGCTGACGCTGCCGCTCGTCATCGGCATGATCCTCGAGGTGCTCGGCTACGAGGATCTGCACGTCGTGCCGGCGCTCGAGGTGGTCCTCGCGACGCCGATCCAGTTCCTCATCGGTTTGCGGTTCTACAAGGGCGCGCTCAACGCGCTGCGTGGCCGAACCGCCAACATGGATGTGCTCGTGGCGCTCGGAACGTCGGCGGCCTACGGCTTCAGTTGGTACCTGCTGCAGACACTCGGGGAAGAGGCCGACGGCGAGCTCTACTTCGAGGCGTCAGCCGTCATCATCACCCTGGTATTGCTCGGCAAGTACCTCGAGAGCCGCGCGCGGCGCGGCACGACCGCCGCGATTCGCGCGCTGATGGAGCTGAGACCGGAGACCGCGCGGCTCGACCGGGATGGGACCGAGGTCGAGGTGGCCATCGGACAGGTGCGTCCGGGAGATGTGGCCGTGGTGCGCCCCGGAGAGCGGGTTCCGGTGGATGGCGAGGTCGTGGACGGCGCCAGCGAAGTCGACGAGTCGCTGGTGACCGGGGAGAGCCTGCCGGTGCCGAAAGCGTCCGGCGCGTCCGTCACGGGTGGTTCCATCAACGGCGCCGGCCTGCTGAGAGTGCGTGCGACCGCGGTGGGCGAGGAGTCCATGCTCGCGCGGATCATCCGACTGGTGGAGAACGCGCAGGCCGGCAAGGCATCGGTACAGCGGCTGGTCGACCGGATCAGTGGCGTCTTCGTACCGTGCGTGGTCGGGGTGGCCGTGGTGACCTTCGCAGCCTGGCTGGTCTTCACGGGAGATGTCGAAGCCTCGTTGATCGCCGCGGTGTCCGTCCTCGTGATCGCCTGCCCTTGTGCGCTCGGTCTTGCCACGCCGACGGCGATCATGACGGGCACGGGCGCGGCGGCGCGCGCCGGCATTCTCGTGAAGGATGTCGCCGCGCTGGAGCAGGCGCATCGCATCGATACGGTCGTGTTCGACAAGACCGGAACCCTGACGGAAGGCAGACCGCGCGTCGTGGATCTCCTCGGGGCTGGCGTTCCCGCGGACGAGGTCGCGCGTCTGGCGGCCTCGGTGCAGCACGGCAGCGAACACCCGCTGGCCGGCGCGATCCTGGCGGATGCAGAGGCGCGCGGTGTGGCGCTGCTGCCCTTGCGCGACTTCGAGGCGGTGGCCGGACGCGGTGTGCGCGGCGTCGTCGATGGATGCCGCGTCATGGTAGGCAGCGCGGCGTTCGTCGGAGAAGTCACCAGCCTCGATACCGATCTGCTGGAGACGGCCCGCACCTGGGAGAACGAGGGCTGCACGACCGTCTTCGTCTACGCGCAGCGCGACCAACTGGACGATCTGGTGGGGATGATCGGTATCGCGGATCCGTTGCGGGAATCCGCGGCCGACGCCGTACGGCAGCTCGAGGCGCTGGGTGTGCGGACGTCGATGCTGTCCGGAGATGCCGTTGCGGTGGCGGAGCGCGTCGGGGCTGCGCTCGGCGTCACGAACGTACGCGGGGCAGTGCGGCCGGACGAGAAAGCAGCGGCCGTGCAGGACCTGATGCGGAGTGGACGCACCGTCGGCATGGTCGGCGACGGCATCAATGACGCGCCGGCGCTGGCCGCCGCGAATGTCGGGATCGCGATGGGAACGGGGACCGACATCGCCATGGAAACGGCGGGTGTGACACTCATGCGTCCGGACCCGCGGCTGGTCGCCGGGGCCATATCGGCGAGCCGGGCGACGTTCGCGAAGATCCGCCAGAATCTCTTCTGGGCGTTCGTCTACAACGTCGTCTGCATCCCCCTCGCGGCCGCCGGCTACCTGAGCCCGACACTCGCCGCCGCCGCGATGGCGTTGAGCAGCGTCAGCGTGGTGGGGAACTCGCTGCTCTTGCGGCGGTGGCGGGTGCGGCTCGCTCCGGCGGGCTGAGGATCGCGCCCGCTTGTGCGGGCGACGGGGCTTGCCCGGGGCCGGGCGAATCCGCGAAACTGCCGCTTGCGAGGAATGGGAGGTACGACCCGTGGAACGTCTGGAAGTCACGGTCGAAGGCATGCAGTGCGCGGGCTGCGTGAGCAGCGTGCAGAACGCGTTGACGAGCCGGGACGGCGTCTCGGGCGCGACCGCCCGCCTGGAAGACGGACTCGTCACCGTCGACTTCGATCCGGCGACGATCGACCGGAGCGGCATCGAGGCGGCCATCGTGGACGCCGGATTCGAAGTCGCTGCCTGACCCGGTAACGGGTCGCCCCGGGGTGGGGTCAGACGCGGGCCAACGCGTCGCGGATTTCGTCGCGTCCGTCTTCAGCTACCCAGGCGAGGAGAGTCCCCTTGATGGCCATGGCGAGCGCCAGGGGTTCCTCGAACATCATGTGGTGGTGGGTACGCGGGATCTCGATCACCGGCAGCTTGCCCGCCGTGATCCCGAGCATGTAGTCCGGGCCGAGGGAGCGCAGATCCTCGCTGAGTTCGCCCACGACCAGCGCGGACCGGCAGGACAGGCCGACGAACTTGTCACGCTGCTCGTCCCCGAGGACGAGGTGGTCGTACAGGGTCGGATCGAATTTCCAGGTCCAGCCGCCCTCCACCTGTCGCAGGGATCGGCGCGCAACGTGTTCGATCACCTCCGGGTGGCGGAGCGGTTGGTCGGGCAGCAGTCGGAAACGCGCTACGGCGGCGTCGAGATCTTCATACACGCGCGTCCGGGGTCGGCGGTATCCGGCGTTGTCCGCCTTGCCGCCCCACTCGACGTGGTCCTCCGGAGGGTTGACCGTATAGTCGACGAGGACAAGGCCCCCAAGCCGGTCGCCGAAGTGGTGGCCGGTCTCGAGTGCCACGAACCCGCCGAAGCTGTGGCCGATCACGAAGGGCTGCTCCGGTAGGCTCGCGGCTCGACACACCTGCCAGACCTCCTCCGCGAAGGCTTCGCCGGAATACCGCTCGCGCCAGCCGCTGTCCCCGTTGCCGGACAGGTCCAGGGCGACCACGCGGAAGCGGTCGGCGAGGAACGGCGCGACGAAGCGCCACCATTCGACGTGGCCGCTGCTGCCGTGAACCAGCGCGATGCCGGGGCCATCCCGGCCCCAGGTTTCGTAGTGAATCTTCGCACCGAGCACTTCGACGCTGCCGGTTTCCGACACGGCGTCGAGTGCCTGGCGGTACCACCAGGGAGATTTGTCGTCACGCATGGTGCGTATCGTCGGGCAGTCCGGCCCGGAACGCAATGCAGGCGGCGAGAATCGGGGCGCAGGCCACCCCAAGCCAGAGGACGCCGAGACCGAAATGTGCATGCAGCGTCGCCAGGGGCGCCAGCCACGCCGCGGCGAACGCCCACAGGGCGGCGCTGGTGCGTCCGTGTCCGAACCGTCGTGCGGCCTTCTGGTAGAGGTGATGGTGATGGGCTTGGGTCACCCGCTGGCCGGTGGCGAAGCGCGCGCACAGCGTATACGTGGCGTCGACGCAGAAGACCGCGAGGAGGATCAGGCTGGACGCCAGCGGCAATTGGTGGCTCTGCCAGAGGGTGAGGGCGACCACGCCGATCGTGAATCCGAGGAAGCCGCTGCCCGTATCGCCCATGATGACCCTGGCCGGCGCCCAGTTCAGGCACAGGAAGGCGACCGTGGAGGCGAGCAGGATCCAGAGCCCCGGCTCCAGCGCGACGACATCGCCGAAGTAGAGCGCTCCCAGGCAGAAGATCGCCGCCTGGGAGCCGGCGATGCCATCGATGCCGTCCATGAAGTTGTACAGGTTGACGAACCAGGCGAGCCCGACCGCGTAGAGGGCGAGAAGCGGCAGATGCCCGTCGACGACGGCAAGGACGGCGAGGGCGGAGGTCAGCAGGTGGACCGTCAGGCGCGGAGCGGCGGACAGCTCGAAGAGATCGTCGAGAAGACCGATCAGTGCGACGGCGGCCGCGCCCCCGACGAGCACCAGCGAGAAGGTATCGCCCGCGTCCGCGGCGAACCAGCAGAGCCACGCCAGTGTGGGGATGACGAACCCGAGTCCGCCGATGCTGGCGACCGGAGCGGTGTGGGAGCTGCGTGCGTTGGGGATGGCCATCACGCCGAAACGACGGGCCAGCAGGAGTGCTCCCCCCGTCAACCCGAGCCCCGCCGCGAAACCGGCCGCCAGGAAGATCAGCATGGCCCCGGGGCCGCGCGCGGTCGCGTCTGGAACATCGCCCCGAGCGTAGCACAGGGTCGGGCGCGACCGGCTCGGCCGGGCGCAGCAGCACAGGAGCCGTTGCGGGCGCGCCCGGGCAGCCGGGTGCGCCCGCGGAAGGTCACTCGCCGATCGCGATGCGTTCCTCGTTCCGCGCTACGGTGGCATCGCCGATGCCGCGCACCTGCGTCAGGTCGTAGGCGTCGGTGAACCGGCCGTGCTCCTCGCGATGTCGCACGATCGCCTCGGCCTTCGACAGCCCCACGCCGTCGAGTACGCGGGCGATGGTCGCGGCGTCCGCGGTATTCACGTCCACCCGCGCGTCCTGGGCGTGCGCACCGGTGGCGAGGATCAGCGCCAGGACGGCTGCCCGGGCGGTGACCCCGGTGAATCTCCACATTTTCATCGTCACTCTCCAACTCGAGAAAGGGCTTCGCAACTTATCGTGGTGGCCTGCGGCCGCGTAGGGGCTATGGATGATGAAGGTGTGCGCCAGGAACGCGTGTGCGGGTAGGCGATTGCGGGAACGGGGCGCGAGAGACGCTCCGCGGCGATGTCATGGTCGAACGGCGTGGCGTTTGGCACACTTGACCGGTGGCCTGCCCTCGCTGTCGGACCGACCAGGGACGGGAAGCACGCAACGCAGCACAGTGACTGGCGAACGGAAGCAGCAAGGGGAGGAGCCTTCATGGACTTGACGGACCATTGGGTCGGGATTCTGGCGATCGTGGTGTTCGTCGTGGCGTACTCGGTGGTCATCGCCGAGGAGTTCACGCATCTCAGGAAGTCCGTCCCGGTCATGCTGGGGGCGGGCGTCATCTGGGCCTTCATTGCGGCGCAATACGCCGCCGGCGGGATGGATCATCAAGCCGAGGAAGCAGTCCGCCATTTCCTGGTCGAGTTCGGCGAGCTGTTCCTGTTCCTGCTCTGCGCGATGACCTACGTCAATTCGATGAGCGAGCGGCGGGTGTTCGACGCGCTGCGGTCGTGGCTCGTGCGGCACGGCTTCAGCTATCGGCAACTGTTCTGGATCACCGGCATCATCAGCTTCTTCCTGTCGCCGATCATCGACAACCTGACGACGGCACTGGTGATGTGCGCGGTCGTGCTGGCGGTGGGCAAGGGCAACACGCGCTTCATCAGCCTCGCGTGCGTCAACATCGTGGTCGCGGCGAACGCCGGCGGCGCGTTCAGCCCCTTCGGCGACATCACGACGCTGATGGTGTGGCAGCGCGGCATCGTGGACTTCTTCACGTTCTTCGCCCTGTTCGTCCCGTCGGTGGTGAACTACGTCATTCCCGCCGTGATCATGGCGTTCTTCGTCGACAAGGCTTCGCCCCACGTCGAGGACGACGAGGAGGAAGTGCGGATGCGCCGGGGGGCGAAGCGCATCATGTTCCTGTTCGGCTGCACGATCGCCACGGCCGTCTCCTTCCACAACTTCCTGCACCTGCCGCCGTTCCTCGGCATGATGACCGGGCTCGCCTACCTCAAGATCTTCGGCCACTACCTCAGTCGCTCCGAGGCGCGGGCGCCGCTCGCCCTCGAGCCGGAGGCGGGCGACATCCAGCCCTTCGACAGCTTCCGGCAGGTGGCGCGGGCAGAATGGGACACGTTGCTTTTCTTCTTCGGGGTCATCATGTGCGTGGGCGGCCTCGGCTTCGTCGGCTACCTGGAACTCGTATCCCAGTACATGTACGTCGAGCTCGGTCCGACGTTCGCCAACGTCATGGTCGGGATCCTCTCGGCGATCGTCGACAACATCCCGGTCATGGTCGCGGTGCTCCAGATGAACCCGACCATGGACATCAGCCAGTGGCTGCTGGTGACCCTGACCGCCGGGGTGGGCGGCAGCATGCTGTCCATCGGCTCGGCGGCCGGCGTGGCGCTGATGGGCCAGGCGCGGGGCATGTACACGTTCTTCGGCCACCTGAAGTGGACGCCGGTCATTGCCCTCGGGTACTTCGCGAGCGTCTGGGTGCACCTCGCGGTCAACGCGCGTTTCGAGGGGATCATGCCATGACGGGTCCTGGCATCAGGGGATGCTGCCCGGCGTTACGCCGCTGACGGTGGAGCGCCGGGGCATGACGCGCGTCTGGGACCTGCCCATCCGGCTGTGGCACTGGCTGTTCGGTGCCTGCGTCGTCTTTTCCCTCTACACGGGGCTGGCCGGCGATATCTCCCTGATGCAGTGGCATCAGCGGTCGGGCTATACGATCGTGGGCCTGCTGTTGTTCCGGGTGGGATGGGGTCTGTGGGGCGGCTTGTACACGCGGTTTCGCCATTACCTGACGACGCCGCGGCGGATTCTCAAGCACTTTACCCACGGCTTTCGGGGCCGTTCCGGAAGCGAGCCCGTGCGAGAAGCCCACACGGCGCCGGGGATCGCCCTGGTCGTGTTGCTCTTTCTCGCCGTCGCGATACAGGCGACGACCGGACTCTTCGCCACGGACGACATCTTCATCGAGGGGCCGCTGACCCGCTACGTCGACGACGATGTCTCATCCGGGATGACCTGGGTGCACCACCGCGTCTTCTGGCTGGTGATCGCGTTGGTCGCGACGCACCTGACCGCCCACCTCGTCTATGCGGCGATGCGTGACCCGACGCCACTCTCCATGGTCACCGGACGCAAGGCGGTCGACCTGCCCGCCACCGGCGACTACCTCCTGCGCGGGGCAGTGACCGTCGCTGCGACGGGCGGCTTCGTGTACGGCGCGTTGCGGATTCTGTAGCGCCCCAGAGCCGGTCCGGCGCTTCGCTGCCGCTACGCGCCGGCGCCGCCTCCGGCCCAGCCACGCCGACCTTGTATGGACCAATCGCCGCCGGTCGCTGCGCTCCCGTCATCGTTTGTTCAACAAAAGCGCCCCAGAGCCGGTCCGGCGCTTCGCTGCCGCTACGCGCCGGCGCCGCCTCCGGCCCAGCCACGCCGACCTTGCATGGTTCAACAAAGCCGGTCCGGCGCTTCGCTGCCGCTACCACGCCGACCTTGCATGGACCAATGCCGCTACGCGCCGGCGCCGCCTCGACCTGACCAATCGCCGCCGGTCGCTGCGCTCCCGTCATCGTTTGTTCAACAAAAGCGCCCCAGAGCCGGTCCGGCGCTTCGCTGCCGCTACGCGCCGGCGCCGCCTCCGGCACTCCCGTCATCGTTTGTTCAACAAAAGCGCCCCAGAGCCGGTCCGGCGCTTCGCTGCCGCTATGGACCAACCGCCGCCGGTCGCTACGCTCCCGTCGTCGTTTGTTCAACAAAAGCGCCCCAGAGCCGGTCCGGCGCTTCGCTGCCGCTACGCGCCGGCGCCGCCTCCGGCCCAGCCACGCCGACCTTGTATGGACCAATCGCCGCCGGTCGCTGCGCTCCCGTCATCGTTTGTTCAACAAAAGCGCCCCAGAGCCGGTCCGGCGCTTCGCTGCCGCTACGCGCCGGCGCCGCCTCCGGCCCAGCCACACCGACCTCGCATGGACCAACCGCCGCCGGTCGCTACGCTCCCGTCGTCGTTTGTTCCATGCGAGGGGGCGGGCTTGTCCCGTCCCGTCTGAGAGTCACGCACGGTGCCGGAGCGGGCGACCACAAGGGTCGCCCCTACAGTTACTCCGCGCGATAGTTGTCGTGACAGCCCTTGCAGGCCTGGCCGAGTTGCATGGCCGCCGGCATGACCTCACCGCCGGCCGAGACAACGTCGCTCAGGTTGGCGGCGGCCGCCCCGAAGGTGCTGAGCCGCTCCGCGAAGTCGTCGGGCTCCTCCCAGATCGCAGGCAATGCGTCGCTCTCGGCACCCTGCGACCCGTCCGGAAAGAGCGTTGTGGCGACGCCCGACAAGGCCTTGAGGGCGTCCGCATGGGCGCCGAGATGGTCTGTATGCGACACCTTGCCGCCGAGGATGTCGAACAGGGCCTGCGTGTGTCCGCCGACGGCTGACATCGTGTGCTGGCGATACTCGACCGCGCCCTCGGACGCACCGAGGGACAGGGCCAGCAGCCCGAGCGCGGCGGCACTCAGCAGTGGGGAGCGGGGGATTCGCATGGCTGTCTCCGTCAGCGGCAAAAACGCCATGACACACTTTTCGGAGGCATGGGGCAAGCGATGACGCCAACCCCGGAGCGGTCAAGCCACCCTGTCGGACCCGAGCCGGCTCGTGCAGGCCCAAGCCCGACAGGTTGCCGGTATCCGCGCTAGAACTTGAAGCGGACCACCCCGGTGATCAGCCGCGGCTGACCGAGCGTACCGATCACCGGGTTGAACGTCAGCCCGATGGGGTCGTTGCGGTTCACTCCGGGGACGGAGTCCCCCGGCCAGACCGAGCCGTCGGTGTAGTAGTCCTGGTCCAGGACGTTCTTCACGTTGATGGACGCCGACCAGCGTTCGTGCTCCACCCCGATGCGCAGGTTCATCACCTCGAACCCGGGATGCTTGACGGTGTTCTCGGTGTTGAACCAGAACGGGCCCTTGGTGAGCACCACCCCGTACAGGAGGAAGTCGAGGCCGTTGCCGAGCGGGCGCCGAAACTCGGCCGCCAGGTTGAACGAGGACTTCGAGATCCAGGGCGGGAAGTGGTTGCTCACGTCGCTGGTCCGGTTGATCACGTCGAACACCGAGCTGTCGTCCTCGAAGTCCGCGTCCACCAGGCCGCCGCCCCCGCTCAGGGTGAGGCAGTCGTTGACGGCCCAGGCAAAGTCGAACTCGGCGCCGTACTGGGTAGAGTTCCCGGCGTTCAGGATGTTCTCGATGATGCCCCCGACCGAGATCTGGTTCTGCAGCTCGAACTGCCGGTCGCTGTAGTCGATGTAGAACACGGCGGCGCTGAAGTTGAGCACTCCGGTGCCCAGTTCGGTCGCGCCCTTCACGCCGAACTCGAAGTTGTCCGCCGTCTCCTTGCCGAAGGGGACGAGGGACGGCACGCCCTCCTGCGTGTAGAGGTTGTAGTTGCCGGGTTCGAAGCCCTTGGCATAGCTCGCGTAGTAGTGCGTGCCGTTGTCGGCGAAGTAGGAGATCGACGCTTTCGGCAGGAACTCGGTATCGCCCTGGCTCAGGTAGTTCTCGTAGTTGGGGTAGAAACCCAAAACGTGCACCCAGTAGTCCCGGTTGCGGTCCAGCGTGTCGGCTTCCCAGCGATCCAGGCGTAAGCCCGCGCCGAACTCCCAGGGTCCCGAGCGGTAGCTCGCGGTCGCGAAGAGCGCCTCGTTGGTGCGTTCCCGGGCGCGGTTCTCGAACGGGAAGTAGAGACGGGCGCCCACTTCCTGCTCGAAGGACGGCGTCTGTACCGGCGTGCCGAGCCGCGGGTCCAGCGACGGGTTGGGCAGCGCGTTCCGCTCGGCGGGGGTGAGGGGTTCGAGGATGCCGAGCGAACCGGGCCGGCCGCAGTCTCCGATCAATGTGCAGAGCACTTCGGTGGTGTTGTAGAAGGTCGCCCAGGAGTCCCAGTCGTTCTCCCACGTCGCCATGTAGGCGCCGACCAGCCACTCGAAGGGACCGTCTCCGGACGAGGTGAACCTTAGTTCGTGGGTCTGCACCTCGGTCTCCTCGGGCCGGACCAGGTCGAAGCCGACCTCGGAACTGACGTCGAGGTCCGTGGTGCGCAGGCCTTCGGCATCGGTGAAGGCGCCGAGGTAGGTCAGGTTGCCGAGTTCGAAGTCGTGCGATATCTCGAACAGGCCGCCCGTCGTCTCGCGCACGTTGCGTCCGGCGAACGTGAGTTCCCGGGTGCGGTCGTACTTGAGGCGGTTGCCGTTCTCGACGCGCCAGTTGTTGTTGCCCGTGTCGAGTTCGTTGTTGCGGAGCGCCGCGTATACCGTGGTGCGTTCGCCCAACTCCGCCATGAAGGTGATGCGCCCGCCCGTCTCCTCCCGCTCGTTGGGATTGCGGCGCCACTTCTCGGTGACGTCTGCCCCGTAGGTGTTGGGCGCCGCGCCGCCGGCGGGAACGCCGTACGGCCACAGGGTGTCGTCGATGTTGGACCGCCCGTTGCGGCGGACCGGTGCCACGCCCTCGACGAATCCGTCGTCCTCCTTGGAGTACGCGAACAGGCGGAGCGCCGCGCGCTCGCCGAGCGGCAGGTTCACCACGGCTTGGTAGTTGCGCATGTTCTGGTCCCCCGCCTCGACTTCGACGTGGCCGCCCCACTCACCGAGTTCCGGGCGCTTCGTGACGAACTTCACGGCGCCGCCGATGTTGCTGCCGCCGTACAGGGCACCCTGGGGGCCTTTCAGTACTTCGAGACGTTCCATGTCCCCGAAGTCCGCCGATGCGTCGACGAAGATCTGCGTGCCGTCGACGTAGAAGCCGACCCCCTGGGTGTTGCCGAAGGATCCGACGCCGCGGATCGTCACGTTGGGGTTGCCGTCCGCGCGTGCCGACAGGTTCAGGTTGGTGATGCGCAAGCCGATGTCGTTGATGTGCGTGATGCTGCCGGCCTCGAGCTCGTCTCCGGAAATCGCCGACACCGACTCCGGAATCTCCTGCAGCGACTCGTTGCGTTTACGCGCGGTGACGATGATCTCTTCGAGAACGTCGTTCCGGGCGGAGGTTTCCTCGGCAGCTGCGGATGCACACGGGAGTCCGAGTGCGACGGCGCAGGCCAGGAGCGTGCCGGACAGGGGGTGTCGGACACTCGGGTTCCTTGGGAAGTTGGACATCGTGCAGGTCTCTCCATAAGGCCATGACTCGTCCGGGGGAGCATACTACATCGATACGCGGAGCCACGCGTTTGGAGCGGTGGCGGCACACGGTAAAATGCCGCCATGAGTGTGGATATCGACAAGCTGCTCGCCGCCCTCGACGGCGAGGACTACGGCACGCGTTGCGATGCGCTGCGGGACTGCTGTCCCTGCCGGAACGGCAGCCGGCGCGATCTCGAGGTGTGGCGGGCGGTCTTCGACAAGGTTGCGGGGCAACCTGCGCGAGCGGAACCGCGCGGCACATGCCATTGGGACATTGACCGAGAAGGCGGTGGAGAATCAGGCGTGGCGCGACGTGCTACGCGTGTTCGAGACCGAACTCGATGCGTTGCGACGGGACCGCCGTGCCTCGCGGCTGCTGCTCGGGCAGATGAAGAAGCATGGCCACGCACACCGGGGCGCCGCCACGCAGGGGTACCGTCGTCGCCGCAAGGTGCTCGATCTGGCGTCGCCCGCCGAGCTCGCAGCATCGGTCAACGGGCAGCAACCGGTCCGCACCGCGTCACCGGCGAGCATCCGGGGATACAGCGCCTGTGGCGCTGGATGAAGCACCGGGTGCGTTTTCAGCCGGAGCGGCGCACGAGCGAGGGCGAACTGGCCAGGCGCGCGGCGCGCTACCTGCCGCGCTTGTTCGACACAAATGCCGCTGCAACTGTAGGGGCGACCCTTGTGGTCGCCCGTCCCAAGGCCGTGCACGAATTCGGAACGGGACGGGACAAGCCCGTCCCCTACGGTCGCGACCCCAACCATCGCCTGATCGTCAGGGTCAGGGACCACGCTCGCGTAGCGTCGAAGGCGTTGCGGTTCTTGAAGCCCGGATCCACCGCATGCATCGGATGTCGGGCGTAGGTGCCGGTGTCCGATGTCTCCCCAATGAAGGAACAGGTCAGCTTCGCGCCGAGCTGAATCCGCTCGCCGAGGGCGTAGTCGGCGCCGGCGTGCAGGTGCCAGACAGTCACCGAGTCGGAGTGGTCGCCGCGCTGTTCGCTGGCGTAGAAGGAGAGCGGCGGGTCGTACGCCCGTGGCTCCCCCGACGTATCCCGGTATTCGGCCATGAAGCCGACGCCACGCACCTCCACGGAGGCTCTGCCGACGCCGACGCCCAGATAGGGGGTCACGACGCGGTGCACGCCCGGGAAGTCGCGGTACAGGTGCAGCGACACCGCGCGCGTTGCGACGTCGTCGATGGAGGCCACGCCGTCGGCGACCACGGGGCCTTCTCCCGCGGTCCTCGGGCTGCCGTCCAGATACTCGATGCCGACGAACTTCTGCTGGAGATCGTTGCCGTTCGATGTGGCGGAGAGCTCGGCTCGGAAACGCCCGAAACGGCGGCCCAATGCGATCTCGACGGCCGCGCCTGGATCCGCATCCGTATCGTAGCGCCAGCGGTAGCCCGCAATCGGCGGCACTGGGTCCGCCGCGAAGCAGGCATCCGTCGGATAGCAGACGGTGTCGCGGTTGCATCCCTTCTGCTCCATGCCGGATCGGAGCGCACCGCCTGCGCCCGCCGCGACGTACCAGCCGGGCAAATCCTCTTCCCCGGCGGCCGCCGAAGCAAGGACGACCGTACACCCGGCCAGCATTGAAGAAAGCAGTCGCTTCGCGCGCGTTCTCGCACAGCGACCGTTCCCGGCAGCGCCGTAGTGGATTCGCTGCCCGAGGTGGTCGGTGAACGGCACCGTCGGTTCCTTGTCGTATTCGGGGTACGGGCGATTACAGACTCCCCGCCCCCGGCAGCACAAGCTGCGCGTCTGGAATGCCGCCGGCTTGGGGGGTTCGATCGGACCCGTCGTAAGGGATCGACGACGGTAACAAGGGGAAAACGATGAGAGTCCGTCTCGCCAGGGACGCACGGTCGCACGCACATCCTGCTGCGCCGGGTTCACTCGGCGTCCGTGTTCTCCCGCAGACGTCCAAGCTCCCGTTCGCTGCGATCTCGCTCGCGCCGCAGTTGCCGCTGGACGACCCTGCCCTTGAGCACGCTGAACGAGGCGAGCGCGAAGCCCGCCGCCAAGCCACACCCCAATGCGATGAACAGCCACACGAACACGGGGACCGGGGGTGTTTCGAAGGTGAGGAGCCGCAGGCTGACCGGCGTCGCGTTGTCCATGACGAGGATCGCGGAGAGAGCTGCGAGCGCGAGCCCGACGACGCTCCAGAGGATCAGCTTGAGCCGTTTGATCAAGGCCCTGTGGAAGCCGTGAGATGCGTCCTAGACACCACCCTGCTCCCCGGCCGAGGGCGTGCCCTGTTCGCCGAGCAGGCTGGCGTTGACGCGGTAGCGCAGGTCCTTGCCCGGCTTGAAGTGCGGAACGAACTTCCCTGCCAGGCCCACGGTCTCACCGGTACGCGGGTTGCGGCCGGTGCGGGGCGCCCGGTAGTGTAGGGAGAAGCTGCCGAATCCCCGGATCTCTATGCGCCCGCCCCGGGCTAACGCCTGGGACATCTGCTCGATGATCGTCTTCACCGACAACTCGACGTCCCGGCTGGAGAGTTGGGGCTGACGTCGGGCGATGACCTCGATGAGTTCCGATTTTGTCATGCTGGCAACCGCCTGGAACGCCCCCCCGGACGTAGCGCCTTACCCTTCGGCCTGGTCTGCGCCCTTGTCCATCTGCTGCTTGATGAGATCGCCGAGCGTCGTCGGACCGCGGAGGCGGTCGGCCTCGCGGTTGCGATGCTCGCGCAGGTTGACCCGTTCATCGTCCTGCTCCTTCGCCTTGATGGACAGGCCGAGGTAGCGGTTCTTGCGATCGACGTTGACGATCTTGACGCTTACCTCGTCCCCGGGCTTCAGGACGTTGCGCACGTCGTCGGTGCGCTCCTGGTTGATCTCGGATGCCTTGAGGATGCCTTCGACTTCCGACGCGAGGCGTATGACGGCTTCCCGCTGCTCGACGGTGATCACCTCACCCGTCACGATGCTGCCGCTGACGTTTTCGTTGACGTAGTCGGTGAAGGAGTCCTGGTCGAGTTGCTTGATGCCCAGCGAGATGCGTTCGCGCTCCGCGTCGATGGCGAGGATGACGGTGCCGATCTCCTCGCCCTTGCGATAGCGGCGCACCGCCGTTTCGCCGGGCTCGGTCCAGGAGATGTCGGACAGGTGCACGAGTCCGTCGATGCCGCCCTGCAGCCCGATGAAGATGCCGAAGTCCGTGATCGACTTGATGCGGCCCTCGATGCGCTGGCCACGCGCGCAAGTCGCCGCGAACTCGTCCCACGGGTTCGGGCGGCACTGCTTGATACCCAGTGAGATGCGGCGGCGCTCCTCGTTGATGTCGAGCACCATGACCTCCACCTGGTCGCCTACCGCGACGACCTTGGACGGGTGGACGTTCTTGTTGGTCCAGTCCATTTCGGAGACGTGCACCAGACCTTCGACGCCCTCCTCGATTTCGGCGAAGCAGCCGTAATCGGTGAGGTTCGTCACCGTGGCGGGAACCCGGGTGCCCTCCGGATAGCGTCGCGTGAGATCCACCCAGGGATCGTCGCCGAGCTGCTTCATGCCGAGCGACACACGGTTCTTCTCGCGGTCGAACTTGAGGATCTTGATCTGTACCTCGTCGCCGACGGTAACCACTTCGCTCGGGTGGCGAATGCGGCGCCAGGCCATGTCCGTGATGTGGAGCAGGCCGTCCACGCCGCCGAGGTCCACGAAGGCGCCGTAGTCGGTGAGGTTCTTGACGATACCCTTGATTTCCTGGCCTTCCTGCAGCGAGGCGAGCAGTTCCTCGCGCTCGGCGCTGTTTTCCTGTTCGAGCACCGCGCGCCGGGACACCACGACGTTGTTGCGTTTCTGATCGAGCTTGATGACCTTGAAGTCGAGCGGCTTGCCTTCGAGGTGGGCCGTTTCGCGGAGCGGTCGTACGTCCACGAGCGAGCCGGGGAGAAAGGCGCGGATGTCGTTGATGTCTACGGTAAAGCCACCCTTGACCCGACCGTTCATCACGCCCTGAACGACCTTGCTGTTGTCGAAGGCGTCCTCGAGCATGTCCCAGCACTCGGCCCGGCGTGCCTTCTCGCGGGACAGGCGGGTCGCGCCCCAACCGTCGTCGACCGCTTCCATGGCCACCTTGACCTGATCGCCGATTTCGAGGGCGAATTCGCCCCGTTCGTTGACGAACTGGCTGCGGGGGATGACGCCCTCGGACTTCAATCCGGCGTGGACGATGACTACTTCGCTGTCAATCTCGACTACTGTGCCAGTCACGATGGAGCCTGGGGCCATCTCGATGGTGTTCAGGCTCTCCTCGAATAGATCGGTGAAACTCTCCGCCATGCTGTTTTGTTTTCCGCTTCTGGTTTCTCCCACCGACTCGATGGGATTCGGTTGTGAATGTTCCGTACGTTCCGGGAGGGGAAGCGCCCCTTCAGGAAGCCGGCCCTGCGCGAGTCGGTCCCATGACCAGCCCGCGTTCCGCGGCGTGCTGAAGCACCGCATGCACCACCGCTTCGATGGACATCTGTGTCGTGTCTATCGATACGGCGTCTTCGGCGGGGGCGAGCGGCGAAATGGTACGGCTTCTGTCGCGCTCGTCGCGCGCCTGGATGCTCGCGAAAAGGTCGGGCAGACTAACACTCGATCCCTTGTCCATCAACTGCTTATGACGACGGCGGGCCCGTTCGTCGACGCTGGCGTCGAGGAATATCTTGAGCTCGGCGTCGCGAAACACGACCGTGCCCATGTCGCGGCCGTCCGCCACGAGTCCGGGCGGCGCGCGCATCCCCTGCTGGACGGCGCGTAGCGCGTTGCGGACCTCCGGCAGCTTTGCCACGCGTGATGCGCCTGTGCTGATGTGCTCTTCGCGAATCGCCCCGCCGACGTTCGTGCCGTCCACCGTGATGGCTTCGGGTGTCTGCTCGATCTCGAGCGCGCGTGTCATCGCGCCAAGCCCGTCTGCGTCATCGAGGGGAATTTCCCGCGCGAGCCCGGCCCATGCCACGACGCGATAAAGCGCCCCGCTGTCCAGGAGTCGCCAGCCGAGGCGCTCGGCCACCAGGGCGGCGACGGTGCCTTTGCCGGAGCCGCTTGGGCCGTCGATGGCGATGACCGGCGCGCTCGCAGGGTGGGGGCGGTCAGCCATCGAGTCCCTTGCGTCGCGCGCTCGCGCGTGTGAGCCGGCGCATGAGGGCGTCCTTGTCTTCTTCGACCGTCAGGTAGGCGGCCAGCTTCTCGGCCCACGCCCGTATCGCGGCGCGGTTCTCGTGCAGGATGTCGCTCCACACGGCCGCGTCCGCTCCCGCGATGCGGCTGAAGTCGCGGAAGCCATCGCCGATCATCGCGCGCAGGGTCTCCTCGTCGATATCGGAGAGGACCTCCATCAACGCGAACGCCAACAGGTGCGGGAGGTGGCTCGTGGCCGCCAGGATGCGGTCGTGTTCCTCGGCGGACCGTTGTGAAACGTCCGCGCCGAGCGTGCGCCACCAGGACGCGACCCGGTCGGTCACTGCCGGATCCGTTTCGGGGACTGGCGTGACGATCACGTGGCGGCCTTCGAAGAGGTCTGCGCGGGCCGCACCCGGGCCGCTCCTGTGGGAGCCGACGATCGGATGGCAGGGAACGAAGCGCCTTGGCAGCGCGTGGCCCGCGCGGAGCGTCGCGATCACCGGCGCCTTGACGCTACCGACATCGAACAGGATGGCATCGGGGTAACGGGCCGCCGCTTCCACGATGTACTCGGGGATTCTGCTGGCTGGCGTGGCGATGCAGACCGCATCGGGTACCTCGGCCGGCGTGACCCCATCGACGATCCCCCGCGCCTGGGCCTCGGCGAGGGCCTGTGGATGAACATCCCTGCCGACGACCTGCTCGAACAGGCCGCGGGCCCGGGCAGCGAGGGCGAACGAGCCACCGATCAGGCCCGTCCCGATCAGGAGCAGGGTGCTCACAGCACCTCGCGCAAGGCCTGCAGCAGCCGCTCGTTCTCCTCGGGCAAGCCGATCGAGGCGCGCAGGTGGTGCGGCATGCCGTAGTTGGCGACCGGCCGGACGATGATGCCCCTGGCGAGCAGCGCCTCGTATACCGGCAGGGCGACGCGTGCGCAGTCGAAGGTCACGAAGTTCCCGATCGAAGGGATCCGGTCGATGCCGAGGGTATCGAGCCCGCCGGTCAACTGCAGCATGCCGGCGTCGTTCATGGCCCTGCTCGTCGCCGTGAAGTCCGCATCGTCAAGGGCCGCCTCGGCCGCCGCCAGGCCCATGCTCGACGTGTTGAACGGTTGGCGGATGCGATTCATGAGGTCCGCGAACGCTGCCGTCGAGACGCTGTAGCCGACGCGCAGGCCGGCGAGACCGTGGATCTTCGAGAACGTGCGGGTGACGATGAGGTTGGGGTGACTCGCGAGTAGCCGGATGCCGTCCGGGTAGTCCGGCTCCGACACGTATTCGCAATAGGCCTCGTCGAGCACGACCCAGACGGACTCCGGAATGGCGCGCAGGAAGGCCGTGAGGGCCCGCTCGCGCACCCAGGTGCCTGTCGGGTTGTTCGGATTTGCGAGGAACACGATGCGCGTCGCAGCCGTGATCCGGTCGAGCATGGCATCGAGATCGTGGCCCCAGTCCCGCGAGGGCGCCGTCACCAGCTGGCCGTGGGCGGCGACGACGGCGAGGGGATACACGACGAATCCATGCGCGTCGACGATGCCCTCGGTACCCGGGGAGATCGCCACGCGGGCGGCCAGTTCGAGGACGTCGTTCGAGCCGTTGCCGAGAGTGATCTGTTCGGGCGGTACGCCGAGGTGTGCGCCGAGCGCCCGTTTCAACCGGTAGCCGCTGCCGTCGGGATAGCGCGAAAGGTCGGTTGCCGCGCGCTCGATGGCCGCACGCACCGCGGGTCCGGGGCCGCGCGGGTTCTCGTTGCTCGCGAGCTTCACGACATCGGAAATGCCGAGTTCGCGCGTCAGTTCCTCGATGGGTTTGCCGGGCTGATAGGGCGTCAGCCCGGCGACTCGAGCGTTGATGTTGGCGGCCGGGGCCACGGTCAGACGACGGCTCGTGGATAGGACCCGAGCGAGCGCACTTCGGCGGACACCTGCCGTACCTCGGCCAGCACCGTCTCGATCACGGCTTGCGACTCGTGGCCGTCGAAGTCGATGAAGAACACGTAGTTCCAGCTACCGACGCGGGACGGGCGGGTTTCGATCCGGCTGAGGTCGATGCCGTGGCGGTGGAACGGCTCGAGCACGCCGTACAGGGCGCCAGGCTCGTTGCGTGTCGAGACGAGAATGGATGTCTTGTCGTGACCGCTCGGGCCGACTTCCTGGTTGCCGAGGACCAGGAAGCGGGTCTTGTTGTCCGGCTCGTCCTCGATCGTTGTCGCGAGGATCCGCAGCCCGTACCGCTCCGCGGCCATCTCTCCGGCAATGGCGCCGGCGCCGTCCGTCTGCGCCGCGACCCGGGCGGCTTCGGCATTGCTCGCCAGCGGAGTGCGCGGTATGCCCGGATAGTGGCTGTCGAGCCAGCGCCGACACTGCGCGAGAGACTGTTCGTGGGAATAGATGGCGGTGATCGAGTCGCTCGAGCCGGTCGAGAGAAAGGCGTGGTGAATGGGCAGTTCCACCTCGCCGCAGATACGCAGGTTCGAGGACATGAAGCAGTCGAGGGTGTGGTTGACCATCCCCTCGGTGCTGTTTTCGACCGGCACGACCCCGCAGTGCGCCGCGCCCGATTCCACCTCCCGAAACACCTCGTCGATGGACGTCTGGGCTCGCGTCGTCGCGAAGTGGCCGAACTGCCTGATGACAGCCGCTTCGGTATACGTGCCGGTGGGCCCGAGGTAGGCCACCGTCAGGGGCTGTTCGAGGGAGAGGCAGCACGAGATGATCTCCCGGAAGAGGCGCGCCATGTCGTCGTCCGGCAGCGGTCCGGTGTTCTCCGCGCGCACGCGCTTGAGGATCTGGGCTTCCCGTTCCGGCCGGTAGAAGACGGGCGTCTCGTCGCCGAGATTCGCGGACTTGATCTCCGCCACGCGTTGCGCGCAGGCGGCGCGTTCGTTCAGGAGCCGCGCGAGGTCCTGGTCGATCTCGTCTATGCGCTTCCTGACGCCGCCGAGTTGGTCCTCCATGGTTCCGGTCACCCGTCTCCCGTCACAGTTGCACTGTTTGCGCCGCCTGCTACGCGGCCTGGGCTTCGAATGCACTCATGAACTCGATGAGCGCATCGACCGCCTCCTCGGACACCGCATTGTAGAGGCTCGCGCGCATTCCCCCAACGCTGCGGTGGCCCTTCAGGTTGAGGAGACCGGCCGCTTCGGCTTCCTGCAGGAAGCGTTTGTCCTGGGCGGGGTCTGCCAGGGTGAAGGGCACGTTCATCCACGAGCGGTCCGCCTCGCGCACTGGGCAGCGGTAGAAATTGCTGGCGTCGATCGTCGCGTAGAGCCTGGCGGCCTTGCGGCGGTTGCGTTCGGCCATGACGGACAGGCCTCCCATGCCCTTGAGCCAGTCGAAGACGAGCCCGGCGAGGTACCAGTTGTAGGTCGGCGGCGTATTCAGCATCGATCCCGCCTTGGCGTGGGCGAGGTAGTCGAGCATGTCCGGGGTGCCGGCGCGAGCCCGTCCGGCGAGGTCCTTGCGGATGACGACTACCGTCAGCCCGACAGGACCGAGGTTTTTCTGGGCGCCGGCGTAGATGACGCCGAACCGGGTCACGTCAAGGGGTCGGGAGAGCAGCGTCGAGGACAGGTCCGCCACCAGGGGTGCGCCGAGGCTCGCGGGATAGTCGTGGTACTCGACGCCGCCGATCGTCTCGTTGCCGGTGACATGTACGTACGCTGCCCCGGGCGTGAGATCCCAGCTCGAAACCGGCGGCGCATGCGTGAAGTTCCCGTCCTCGGACGAAGCCGCGATGTGGACGCGGCAGAGCTTCCGCGCCGCGGCGATCGCCTTGGTGCCCCACGATCCCGTGTGCACGTAGTCCGCCACGGAGTCCTGTTCGGCCAGGTTGAGCGGCAGCATGGAGAACTGCAGCGTCGCGCCGCCCTGCAGGAACAGGACGTAGTAGTCGTCTCCGACGCCGAGCAATTCGCGGAAGTCCGCTTCGGCGCGCGCGGCGATATCGATGAACTCTGCGCTCCGGTGACTCATCTCCAGCACGGAGAGGCCCCGGCCTTCGTAGTCGAGCATCTCCTCCCGGGCCCGTTCGAGTACGGGCAGGGGCAAGGCGGCCGGGCCGGGGGAGAAGTTGTGTGCGCGCGTCATGATGCTCCTTGCTCCAGCGGCCGGCGGCAACGTCCGACCCATGACGGCGCCGTCCGAAGACGTGGCCCCGCCGCCGGGTGCGTCCCCGCGTCAGGTGGTTGTCGGGTCGGGTTCGTCCGCGGTGGGTGCGCCGTTCTCCGGCGCGTCCGCGCTCTCGCCCGCATCGCCGTTGTCGGATTCGACGATGCGTTCGAGGCCGACGAGGTGCTCCTCTTCGCGCAGCGCGATGAGCTTCACGCCCTGCGTGTTGCGACCCACGAGGGAGACTTCGTCGGCGCTGGTGCGGACCAGCGTGCCCTGGTCGCTGATAAGCATGATCTCGTCGCCCTCGAACACCTGCGCGGCGCCGACCAGCGGGCCGTTGCGTTGGCCGCCCTGCATCGCGATCACGCCCTTGGCTCCGCGTCCCTTCACGGGGAATTCCTGGAGTCGGGTGCGCTTGCCGTAACCCTTCTGGCTGGCGGTCAGCACGAAACCGCCGCTCGGGATGATGAGCGAGATGACGGAGTGTCCCCTGCCGAGGCGGATGCCGCGCACGCCGCGGGCGGTGCGGCTCAGGGCGCGTACGTCGGATTCCTTGAAGCGCACCGCCTTGCCGGAACTGGCGACGAGCAATATGTCCGAATAGCCGTCGGTCAGGGCGACGCCGACCAGATGGTCGCCCTCGGACAGGTCGATGGCGATGAGGCCCAGGGAGCGCGGCCGGGCAAAGCGCTCAAGCGGGGTTTTCTTGACCGTGCCGTTGGCGGTCGCCATGAACACGAAGGCATCCCGCGAAACGCCCTCCTGCTGCGCCTGCTTGTTCATGGGCAGCAGCGTCGTGATGCGCTCGTCGGAGTCGAGCTGGAGCATGTTCACGAGTGGGCGGCCCTTTGCGCCTCGGCTACCTTGCGGAATCTGGAAGACGCGCAGCCAGTAGACCTTGCCCTTGTTCGAGAAGCAGAGCAGCGTGTCGTGCGAGTTGGCGGTCAGCACCTGTTCGACGAAGTCCTCGTCCTTGACGGATGTCGCCGCCTTGCCGCGCCCGCCCCGACGCTGCGCCTGGTAGACGTCGAGTGGCTGCGTCTTTGCGTACCCCTGGTGGGACACGGTGACCACCATGTCCTCTTCGGTGATCAGATCCTCGGCGGTGAGATCCTGGTGGGAACTCTGGATTTCCGTGCGGCGTTCGTCCCCGTAACGGTCGCGAATCTCGGTCAGCTCGTCGCGGATCACGCTCGTCAGGCGCTCCCTGGAGCCGAGGATCTCCGTCAGGTCGCGGATCTCGTCGAGGATCTTGCCGTAGTCGTCCATCAACCGGTCCCGCTGCAACGCCGTCAGGCGCTGCAACTGCATGTCCAGGATGCCCTGGGCCTGCTGCTCGGACAAAAGGTACGCGCCGTCCCGGAACCCGAACTCCTCGCCGAGGTCCTCCGGCCGACATGCATCGCTGCCGGCGCGCGTCATGAGTTCCGTGACCGATTCCGATGGGAAGCGCCGCGTCATCAACTCCGCGCGTGCGACCGCCGGCGTCGACGACTTGCGGATGAGTTCGACCACCTCGTCGATGTTCTCGAGCGCGACGGCCTGGCCTTCGAGTAGATGTCCGCGACGCCGCGCTTGGCGCAACAGGTAGAGCGTGCGCCGGTTGATCACTTCCCGCCGGTGCTTCAGGAAGGCTTCCAGCATCTCCTTCAGGTTGAGGAGCTTGGGCTGGCGGTCCGCGAGGGCGACGCAGTTGATGCCGAAGACGGACTGCAGCTGCGTCTGCGCGTAGAGGTTGTTCAGCACGACTTCGCCGGAGTCGCCGCGGCGCACCTCGATGACGATCCGCAGGCCGTCCTTGTCGGACTCGTCGCGCAGTTCCGTGATGCCTTCGATCTTCTTGTCGCGCGCGAGCTCGGCGATCTTCTCGATGAGGCGCGCCTTGTTCAGTTGATACGGAATCTCGGTGACGACGATCGTGTCCTTGCCGCTGTTGTCGGACTCCACCGTTGCCCGGGCGCGGACATAGATGCGCCCGCGGCCCGTGCGATAGGCCTGCACGATGCCCGCACGTCCGTTGATGATGCCGCCGGTGGGGAAGTCCGGCCCCGTGATGTGCTCGAGGAGATCGTCGACGGTCGTGTCCGGCTCGTCGAGCAGGGCCAGACAACCGCCGATGACCTCGGTCAGGTTGTGTGGCGGTATGTTCGTCGCGAGACCGACGGCGATGCCGGAGGAGCCGTTCAGCAGGAGGTTCGGCGCGCGCGTCGGCAGCACCTGCGGCATGGTCAGCGTTTCGTCGTAGTTCGGGACGAAGTCGACCGTTTCCTTGTCGAGGTCCGCGAGCAGCTCGTCCGCGATCCGTGCCATGCGTACTTCGGTGTAACGCATGGCGGCGGGCGGGTCGCCGTCGACGGAACCGAAGTTGCCCTGCCCGTCCACGAGCAGGTAGCGCATGGAGAAGTCCTGCGCCATGCGCACGATCGTGTCGTAGATCGCCTGGTCGCCGTGCGGGTGGTACTTGCCCATCACCTCGCCGACCACCCGCGCGGACTTCATGTAGGGGCGGTTGTAGGTGTTGTTGAGCTCGGCCATCGCGTAGAGCACGCGCTTGTGCACGGGCTTCAGCCCGTCGCGTACGTCGGGCAGGGCGCGCCCGACGATCACGCTCATCGCGTAGTCGAGATACGACCGCTTGAGCTCGTCTTCGATGTTGACCGAGAGGATTTCACGGCCGCGGCCTCCGCCGCCTATTACGGGGGAGTCGGACCCGGTATCGGACATCGGTGGCTAGGTTGAAACCGGTGAGGTTAACCGGGCGATTTTAGCACGGAGGGGGTCCGCTCCGGGCGCGCGCGGCGCCTTTTTTGGTGCCCTGGCGAGGGCGAGACACCCCGGGCCGAACGCCCTTTGCCGGGGGATCGCGCGGAACGCCTGGCCCCGTCCGATATACTCCCGCCATGCCCGCCCTGGTGCTCCATCCCCGCTACCTGCTCCCCATCGCTCCGGAAGATGCCGTGCTGGAAGGCACGAGTGTCGCCGTCGAAGGCGGGCGCATCGTCTCCGTCGCGCCGCGCCGGGAGGTGGAAGCGCGTTACCCCGGTGCGGACGCGGTGGCGCTCGACACGCACATCCTCATGCCGGGCCTGGTGAACGCGCACGGCCACCTCGCGATGTCGCTGATGCGGGGCCTCTCCGAGTCGCAGCCCCTCGATGCCTGGCTGGAGGAGACCATCTGGCCGCTGGAGGCGCGCTGCGTGAGCGCGGAGTTCGTGGCGGACGGTACGGCGCTCGCGCTGGCGGAGATGATCGCGACGGGCACGACCTGCGCGAGCGACATGTACTGGTTTCCGGAGGCGGCCGCCCGGACCGCGGTCGAGGCGGGATTCCGGTTGCAGGTGGCCTTCCCGGTAGCCGAATTCTCGAGCGCCTGGGCGGGCTCGGCGCAGGAGTGCGTGCACAAGGGGCTCGCGTTGCACGACCTGTATCGAGGCGACAAGCTGATCCGCGTCGCGTTCGGCCCGCACTCGGCCTATGCGAGCAGCGAAGGCGTTCTGCGCCACGTGCAGATGCTAGCCGACGAGATCGACGCCGGCATCCAGATGCACCTGCACGAGACGGCGTCGGAAGTCGCGCGGGCACGCGCGCGGACCGGGGGTACCTGGGTGGCCCTGCTCGACGCGATGGGGCTCCTGACGCCGAGCCTGCAGGCGGTACACATGACCCAGCTCAGCGATCACGAACTCGAATGCGTCGCGACGGGAGGAGCGCACGTCGTGCATTGCCCCCGGTCGAACCTGAAGCTCGCGAGCGGGTGCTGCCGCGTCGACGATCTTCGCGCTGCGGGGATCAACGTCGCCCTGGGCACGGACGGTGCGGCTTCGAACAACTCCCTCGACCTCTTTGACGAGCTGCGCGCCGCCGCGTTGCTGCGTATCTCCCTGACGGAGGATCCGGCGGTGGCGCGGCCGGCGGACATGTTGCGCATGGCGACGCTGGATGGCGCGCGGGCGCTGGGGCTCGATGCCGAGATCGGTTCGGTCGAGGTCGGCAAGGCGGCCGACCTCGTCGCCATCGACTTCGATCATCCCGCGATGCAGCCGCTGCACGATCCGCGCGCGCAGCTCGTGCACGCGCAGGCGGGGCGCCACGTCAGCCATGTCTGGGTGAACGGGCGGTGTCTCTACGAGGAGGGCCGCTTCCACACGCTGGACGTGGCGCGCGTGCTGGCCCGCGCACGGGAGTGGCCGGCGAGGATGGCAAGTTGAGCGCCGAGCACAACGTCGATCACGGCGAGATCGCGAAGTTCGAGGCGCTGGCACATCGCTGGTGGGATCCGGACGGAGACTTCAAGCCCCTGCACGACATCAACGCGGTGCGCGTGGCGTACCTCGAGGAGCGCTGCCGACTCGCGGGGGCACGGGTGGCGGACATTGGCTGCGGCGGCGGCATCCTGACGGAGAGCCTGGCCGGCCTCGGTGCGGAGGTCACCGGGATCGACATGGCCCAGAGCCCGTTGGCCGTCGCGCAACTGCATGCCATCGAGGCGGGTCTCGACACGGCCATCCGCTACGAACGGACGACGCCGGAAGCCTTTGCCCAGGCGGAGCCGGCCGCGTTCGGACTGGTCACCTGCCTCGAGATGCTCGAGCACGTGCCGGACGTGACCTCGACCGTGCAGGCGCTCGCGGATCTCGCCGCGCCGGGCGGGGACGTGGTCGTGTCGACGATCAACCGCACCCCGAAGGCGTACCTGCTCGCGGTGTTGGGGGCCGAGTACATGCTCCGCATCCTGCCGCGCGGCACGCACGACTACGAGAAGTTCATCCGCCCTTCGGAGCTGGCTCGCGCGATGCGCCACGCCGGGCTGACCATCGTCGAGATCGTCGGCATGCGCTACAACCCGTTCACGCGCAGCTGCGCGCTCGGCGACGATGTCGATGTGAACTATCTCGTGCACGCGCGCAAGGACGGCGACCACGCATGAGCGCGCCCCGGCCGCGCTATCGGCCGCCGGCGGACCTGCTCGCCGGACGCGTCGTGCTGGTCACCGGGGCAGGCGCCGGCATCGGCCGTGCGGCCGCCCTCGCCTATGCGCGTCATGGCGCTGAAGTAGTGCTCCTCGGGCGTACGCGGAGCAAGCTGGAGGCCGTCTTCGACACCATCGCGGCAGGCACCGAGACGCGCCCCGTCATCGTACCGGCGGATCTCGCCCGCTTCGACGAAGATGCCGGTCAACGCCTCGCGCAGGCGATCGAGGACGACTACGGTCGTCTCGACGGCATCCTGCACAATGCGTCCCTGCTGGGGCCGCGCGTACCGGTCGCCCACTATCCGGCGGCTGCCTGGGCGGAAGTGATGCAGGTCAACGCCATCGCGCCGGTCGTCATCACGCGGGCGCTCTTGCCGTTGCTCGACGCGGCGCCGGACGCGTCCATCGTGTTCACGTCATCCGGCGTCGGCCGGGTCGGCAGGGCGTATTGGGGCGCCTACGCGGTCTCGAAGTTCGCCACCGAAGGGCTCTCCCAGACGCTGGCGGACGAATACGAGGACGCCGGGCGGATCCGGGTCAATGCCCTCAATCCCGGGGGGACGCGTACCGCGATGCGCGCCGCCGCGTATCCGGCGGAGGATCCCATGAGCCTGCCGCAACCCGAGGCCCACATGGATCTCTACCTCTACCTGATGGGTCCCGATTCCGTGGGCGTGACGGGCCGCAGTATCGATGCGCCCACCTGGCCGGGGCCATAGCCCGACTTCCGCAACGTAAGCGTTCGGTAGCCGTGTGATGCGGGAGGCTGGACACATCCGGCGGATTGGTGTATACCGGCGGCATGACTGTCGGGTTCGAATTGGCGCGTTTGGAAGGGTCGTTGCCGCGGGGCGGGGCGGCGGAGGAGCCGAGCGGCGGGTCGTGCGCGGGATGCGCGGCGTTGCGGGAGGAGTTGTCGAGGCTTCGGCGGGAAGGCATTGAAGCGCGTTGGGCGGCGAACTATTGGAGGTCGATGCACGGTCGGGCGCGGGCGCGGGAACGGCTGGCGCGGGCGGAATTGGAGCGGTCGCGGTCGGCCTCGACGGCGCGGGAGTTGGAGCGGACGGCGAGCGGCTTGCGCCACGCGTGCGCGAAGCTGCGGTCGCGGGTCGAGGAACTGGAGAACGGCAACGACCGCCTTCGGGCGCGCAACCGCCGGTTGACGAAGGAGCGCTACGGTCGGCGAAGCGAACGGCGGCGGGGGGCGCGCGGAAGCGTGCGCGGCGCGGCGTCGCGCACGGGACGGTCACGGGGTCGGCAAGCGGGCACGGCGTCGCACGGGCGCACGCCGCGCCCGGCGCTGGCGGCGGTGGAGGAGACGCTGGAGCCGTCGGAGCGGAGTTGTCCGCGCTGCGGTCGGGCGTATGTGGCGAACGGCACGACGACGACGGAGCTGATCGAGGTGGAGGTGCGCGCGCATGTGCGCCGCGTGCGTCGGGTTCGGCGGCGCGCGGCGTGCGCGTGTGCGCCGGGGCGCGAGACGTTGGGCCCGGCGGCGCCGCGGCTGTTCCCGAACACGCCGTACGGGGTGAGCGTCTGGGCGCTGTTCCTGCTGGAGAAGTACGCGCACCACCGGCCGTTGCGGGCGGTGTCGCGGATGCTGTCGGCGCACGGCCTCGACATCGCGCCCGGCACCTTGGCGGACAGCCTGCCCCGGTTCGCGCCGCTGTTCGCGCCGCTGTCGGTGGCGATCGCCGAGCGGCAGGCGGCGGCGCGGGTGGCGCACGGCGACGAGACGAGTTGGACGGTGCACGCGCGCGGCGAGCGCGGCGACAGTCCGCGCTGCTGGCTGTGGGTATGCCTGACGGCGGACGCGGTGCGCCTGCGCGTCGATCCGTCGCGCGGCGCGGCGGCGGCGCGGGAGTTGTTCGCCGGCCTCGGGGCCGAGGCGCCGGTGCACTTGGTCTGCGACCGCTACGCGGTCTACGCCAAGCTGGCGCGGGAGGAGCCGAAGCGGTTCGTGCGCGCCCTCTGCTGGGCGCACGCCCGGCGCGACTTCATCGACGCGAGCGTCGGCCGCCCGCGGCTCGAGAAGTGGTGCGCGCGCTGGAGCGCCACCGCGACGGCTTGACGGCGTTCTTGCGCGACCCGGCGGTGCCGATGGACAACAACGCCGCCGAGCGCGCCCTACGCGGCGCGGCGATCGGCCGCAAGCTGTCGTTCGGCTCGCACAGCGAAACCGGCGCGGAACTGGCCGGCCATCTCTACTCGGTGTTCGGCACGCTCGCGCTGGCCGGCCTGCGGCCCTATCCCTGGCTCATGGACTACCTGCGGGCGTGCGCCGCGTCGGGCGGCCGGCCGCCAGCGGACGCCCGCGCCTGGCTGCCCTGGGGAATGGACGACAGCGGCGCCCGCCGCTGGCGCGGCCGCCCCGCGCAAGGCCCGTGAGCGCCGGCGCGCCGTTGCGCTACTGCGGGCGCCAAGCGCCACTCGCTGCCCGGATCAATCAACTGGTAGCACACCTGCGTCTTCAAGACGTCCAGCCAGCGCGTGCCCTGCCGGCTCACCGGCAGCCGCGGACCCCAGAACCGATCCAGCTCCAAGCGATCCCAAAGCGTCAGTGCCAGCCAGCAAGCCCCCCACTGGCGTGGGCGGTGCAGACTGAGATCCTTGACGTTGATGCGAACCGTCTCGCAATCCAACTCCGGTGCTTCCCGATCGTCGGCAAACAGCGCCATCGGTACGGGGCCCGAGTCCCCCCGCAACACCTCGATCGACCGGCACCAGGCCGCCCGCTGGCTGTCGTTGATCTCGCCGAGATAGAGCACTTGCCGCTGCACCACACGGCCGTCGCGGTTGCGGCAGTTCTCGACCACGCTCCAGTAACGGTGCTCCTTGCCGTCCTTGAAACGTCTCTTGGCGCGCACAAACATGGATCAACAGCGTGCCCCAACGGCCCGCCAAATCAAGGGGCAAGGTCGGCACTACAGCCGTTTCCCCGCCGCCCTCGTCCATGAAAACAACCGCTTACACGACCACGACCGGTCAAAATCCAACGAAATTAGTTGAAAATCGGGTCGAGTTGCGGAAGTCGGGATAGGGCAGCTCTGATTTATCAGAGCTGCCCGTGCGGTACTTACGATGTACCGCCATATTCAATGGCGTAAGCCATTGAATATGTGAGCAACACGAAACCGCGCTTTTGTTTTGCGCGGCTGAACAAGTTCAGGGATGAACTTGTTCAGAGGTTTCTTGGCGGCTGGCCGGCAACTCGGGGTAGGGAATCAGCAGCGAGCGGGTTTCGTGGCGCGCGCCCGGGCGACCCTTGCGTGGTGGGGCGTCACAGGGCAGGCGCAACAGACCGTAGAGCGCCGTCAGGTCCGCGGGCCCGAGCTCCGCGATGCGCCCGCGTCGCAGCCAGGACGGCAAGACGACCGGGCCGTAACGCACGCGTTTCAGACGGGTCACCTTGCGTCCGAGGCGCTCGAACAGCCGGCGTACCTCGCGGTTGCGCCCCTCCATCAGGACCGCGTGGTACCAATGGTTTGAGCCGCTGCCATCGTAGTAGCGGATGTCGGAGAAACGCTGGATCTCCCCGTCGACGTCCACACCCGCCTTGAGTTGCTCGAGCGCCGCCTCGGTGAGTACGCCATCGATGCGCACCGCGTATTCTCGATCGATGCCGGTCGACGGGTGCATCAGCTTGTGAGCCAATTCCCCATCGTTGGTGACCATGAGCAGGCCGCTGGTGTTGATGTCGAGCCGGCCGACCGTCATCCAGCGTCCGCGATGGATGGAGGGCAACCCGTCGAACACGGTCTTGCGACCCTCGGGATCGCGTCGGGAACAGATCACGCCCTCGCGCTTGTTCACAACGAGTACGCGGGGCCGGGGCGCCGCGCCGGCCGTCAGGCGTCGACCGTCGACCGCGATGCGGTCGCTGTCCTCCACCCGCTCGCCAAGCGTCGCGGCCTTGCCGTTGACCATGATGCGACCGGCGAGAATCCAGCGCTCCATTTCGCGTCGCGAGCCGAGGCCCCGCGCGGCCAGTACCTTGTGCAGTTTCTCCGACACCGGGGCATTGCCGACGGCTGGATCAGTTCAACGGTCGAGGGTCGGCAACGGAACGACATTTGCGAGGGCGCTGTCCGCTGCCTCTTCGCCGTCCGCGAGGACCGCCGGTTCCATGGCTTCGCCGGCCTCGGTCTGGCCGTCGACGGCGTCCTCGGGCGGCTCATCGTCGTCTCCGGTGGAAGACGCGATCAGCGCCCGGATCTCGGCGAGCGGCGGCAACTCGTCCAGGCTCTTCAGGTCGAAGTAGTCGAGGAAGGCGCTCGTCGTTCCGTACAGGGAGGGTCGGCCGGGAACTTCCCTCTGTCCCACCGCCCGGATCCAGCCGCGTTCGAGCAGCGTACGCATGATGTTCGGGCTGACGGTCACGCCCCTGACCTGCTCGATGTCGCCACGCGTGACGGGCTGGCGGTAGGCGATGAGCGCCAGCGTCTCCAGCAACGCGCGTGAATAGCGCGGCGGCCTCTCCTCGAACAGCCGGCTGATCCACGGGCTCAGGGACTGGCGGACCTGAAAGCGATAGCCGCTCG
Source organism: Candidatus Azotimanducaceae bacterium (assembly GCA_965248075.1). Taxonomy (GTDB): domain Bacteria; phylum Pseudomonadota; class Gammaproteobacteria; order Pseudomonadales; family Azotimanducaceae; genus VXNE01. The sequence goes on from CBDFIL010000003.1 coordinate 2,471,456, forward strand.
CGACCTGTCTGAGCCGGTAGCCGTGCCCCTCGAGGCCGTACTCGATGTCCGCGAGCGCGCTCTTCACCGCCTGGCGGGGATTGCCCTGCGGCAGGTCGCCGGGGCCGAACAGCCGCAGCATGCGCTGCAGCGAGAGGGGCTCCCGGGAGGCGAGCAGGGCCGCCTCGAGAATGCGCTGGATCTCGGCCTGCTCCAGCATCACGAGGCGCCGCCGGGCGCGCGTACGTAGATCGGTGCGTAGGCCCGGTGTTGCACCAGCTCGACGAGACCCTCGCGGGTGAGTTCCATCAGCGCGATGAACGTGACGATCACCCCGGCGCGGCCCTCCTCCGGCGCGAAGAAGTCCGCGAAAGGCACGAAGCGACTGGCCGCGCTCACCTTGCGGAGCATGTGCGTCATGCGCTCGCGCACCGACAGCGCGTCGAAGCGCACGGCGTGATGCGCGTTGAGATCCGCGCGGCGCAGCACGTCGGACATGGCGAGCATGAGCTCCTTCAGATCGACTGCCGGTGGCGGGTGGGTCTTGACCAGCGCCGGAGGCTCGGCACCTGCCGGGAACAGGTCGCGCTCCAGGCGGGGCAGGTCGGCGAGCCGTTCGGCGGCGTCCTGCAGGCGCTCGTATTCCTGCAGGCGGCGGATCAGCTCCGCGCGCGGGTCGTCCTCTTCGTCTTCCGCTGCCACGACGCGCGGCAGCAGCAGGCGCGACTTGATCTCGGCGAGCGTTGCGGCCATGGCCAGGTACTCGCCGGCCAGCGTCAGTCGCAGCGCGGACATCAATTCGATGTAGCGCATGTACTGCTCCGTGATCTCGGCGACCCGAACCTCGAGGATGTCCAGATTCTGGCGGCGTATGAGATAGAGGAGCAGGTCGAGGGGGCCTTCGAAGGTCTCGAGGACCACTTCGAGCGCATCGGGCGGAATATACAGGTCGGTGGGCAGTTCCTCGACGACGCGTTCGCCGACGATGGCGACGACGAACGCGCCGCGCCGCTTGCGGCGTTCGGCGTCGAGCCGCGTGATGCCGCTGTCGGTGCCGCTCATCGGTGGCTGATACCCACGGCTGCCCGGACGTCCTCCATGGTTTCCCTGGCCACGTCGCGTGCGGCCTCGGAGCCCTCGACGATGATCGTGCGTACCAGGTCCGGGTTGTCCTCGAACTGGGCCGCGCGCTCGTGAAAAGGCACCTGTTCCGCGACGATCGTGTCGATCAGCGGTCCCTTGCAGTCGAGGCAGCCGATACCGGCGGAACGGCAGTTCTCCGCCGCCCAGGCGCAGACGGACTCCGACGACAGGGCCTTGTGTATGGCGAACACCGGGCATTTGTCGGGATCGCCCGGATCGGAACGGCGCACCCGTGCCGGATCCGTGGGCATGGTGCGGATCTTCTGCTCGACGATCTGTGGATCCTCGCGCATGCGAATGAAGTTTTTGTAGGACTTCGACATCTTGTCGCCGTTCAGTCCCGGAATGACCGGCGTCTCCGTCAACAGCGCCTGCGTTTCCGCGAGCACGATGCGCCCGCCGCCCTCGAGGTATCCGAACAGCCGTTCGCGATCCCCGATCGACAGGTTCTGTTGCTCCGACAGGAGCGCCCGAGCCCGTTCGAGCGCCTCGCGGTCGCCACGTTCGAGGTAGTCGCGCCGCGCGGCCTGGTACAGACGTGCGGCCTTGCGCCCCATCTTGCGCACTGCCGCCTCGGCGTGTTCCTCGAAGTGCGGCTCGCGCCCGTAGACGTGGTTGAAGCGCCGCGCAATCTCCCGCATGAGTTCTATGTGGGGCACCTGGTCAGCGCCCACGGGGACCTTGCCGGCGCGATAGATCAGGACATCGGCGGACTGCAGGACGGGATAGCCGAGGAAGCCGTAGGTCGACAGGTCCCGGTCGTTCAGCTTCTGCTGCTGCTCCTTGTAGGTCGGTACCCGCTCGAGCCAGCTCACCGGCGTGATCATCGACAGCAGGAGGTGCAGTTCGGCGTGTTCGGGTACGCGACTCTGCACGAAAATCGTGGACGCTCCGGGGCTGATCCCGGCGGCGAGCCAGTCGACCACCATGTCGAGCGTGTGCTGCTCGATGATGCCCGGGTCCTGGTAGTGGGTGGTGAGCGCGTGCCAGTCGGCGACGAAGAAGAAGCACTCGTACTCGTGCTGCAACTGCACCCAGTTCTTCAGGGCGCCGTGGTAGTGGCCGATGTGCATGCGGCCCGTGGGCCGCATTCCGGATACAACCCGCCGATCCGAATCGGTGCTGCTCAAGTGAACGGGATTCCCGTGAACGCGCGCAACGGATTATAGCTCGAACTCGGCGAGGCCCGCGCGCGTGACGTGGGGCAGGTCGTCCGTGAGGTCCACCACCGTGGTCTGTTCCCGCAGACATGGACCGCCGTCGACGATGAGGTCCACGACGCCCTCGAGGCGGTCGCGGATCTCCCGGGCCTCCGTCATGGGATAGTCGTCGCCGGGGAGCAGCAGCGTCGTGGACATCATGGGCTCGTTCAGGAGCGCGAGGAGCCCGAGGCTGACCGGACTGTCCGGCACCCGCAGGCCGATGGTCCGGCGTCTGCTCATCAGGCGGCGCGGCACCTCGCGCGTCGCCTTCAGGATGAACGTGATGGGCCCGGGGGTGTAGTGCTTGACGATGCGGTAGCTGGTGTTGTCCACCATGGCGTATGCGGCGAGTTCGGACAGGTCCCGGCACATCAGCGTGAAATGATGGCGTGGGTGGAGGTCACGGATACCGCGGATGCGGTCCAGGGCTGCCTTGTCACCGATGTGGCAGCCGAGCGCATAGGTCGAATCCGTCGGGTAGACGATGACCCCGCCGCCGCGGACGATTTCCGCCGCGCGGGACAGCAGCCGGCCCTGTGGATGGGTGGGGTGGACGCTGAAGAATTGGCTCATAGGAGCTATTATCAGGCATATGAAACAGTTGGTCGATTTCCTCCCGGTCCTGGCGTTCGTCGGCGTCTACATATTCACCGACATCTACGTCGCAACCGCCGCGCTCATGGTCAGCGCGGTGGTCCAACTGGCCGTCTTCAAGTGGCAGGGATGGCCGATCAGCCGCCAGATGTGGGTGGTCGTCTGGGTCGCCCTGATCTTCGGCGGACTGACGCTCGTCCTGCAGGACAAGACGTTCATCCAGTGGAAGCCCACGGTGTTCTACTGGTTCGTGGCCTGTGCCATCGTCGGCAGCCGTTACGTGGGTCGGGGCGACTATATTCAGAAGACGCTCGGCTTGGTCCTGTCGAATCGCGTGCAGACACATCTGGCCTGGGGGTGGGGTGTGGCGCTGCTGGTCGCGGGGGGCGCGAACCTGCTGGTCGCCTATGAGTTCAGCGAGCAGGCGTGGGTGGCCTACAAGCTGATTTCGGCCTTTGCCGTGCCCATTCTCCTCATCGCCGCCAGCGTGGCCTACCTTGCCGTGACGGGGCAGCTTCCAGATGAGGAGGCCCTGGACCGGGCGGAAAGTCAGTGAGCCCAGGAGGGCGCGCCCCGGTCGGATGGGCAAGCGTCCTGGCGTGCGGCGCGTTGCTCTGTGGGGCCTTGTCGGGCGCCGCCGAAACGCTGTACGTCTCCGACGAATTCCGCGTGCCGTTGCGCAGCGGACCTTCCGGGGAACACCGCATCCTGCACTACGGGTTGCCGAGCGGGACGAAGCTCGAGGTGCTGGAGGTGGATGCAGACGCCGGGTTCACCCACGTCCGTCTACCGGGTGGCACGGAAGGCTGGCTGCCGAACCAGTACCTGGTCGGCGAGCCCATCGCGAAGATCCGCCTGACCGAGGCCGAGGAGCGAATCGAGGCCCTGGAAGGGCTGCTCGAAGGCAACGAAGCCGCGACCACGCTGGCGGACAACCGGGAGCTCGAGCAGGCCAACGCGGAGCTCCTCGATCGCAATGAGACGCTGGCCGATGAGCTGGAGGGGATCAAGCAGGCCTCGCAGGAGGGTCTCGCCCTGTATGAGGCGAACCAGGACCTGGTACGGCTGAACACGAACCTGCGGGCCGAAGTGGACGACCTCCTGGCGCAGCGCGACGGACTTGAAGAGAACGTGGAACGACAGTGGATGCTGATCGGCGCGGGCCTCGTGCTGATCGGCCTGATGCTGGGCGTCGCCATCAAGTCCCGTCCGCGCCGCAACGCGTGGTCGTGACCGCCCTTTCGGTCAACCTCAACAAGATCGCCTGGCTGCGCAACGCGCGCGAGGGGGGGCGGCCGTCGGTTGCCGACGCCGCTCGCACCGTCATCGCCGCCGGCGCGCAGGGGATCACGGTGCATCCGCGCCCGGACCAGCGCCACATCCGCCCGGATGACGTGGCGGCGCTCTCACGGTTGCTCGCCGAGTTTCCCGCCATCGAATTCAACATCGAGGGCAACCCCTACGCCGGAGCGCGGGACAACGGCTACCCGGGTTTCGATCGGCTCATCGAGGCGGCGCGCCCGCACCAGGCGACCCTGGTGCCGGATGCCGATGCGCAGCTCACGTCGGACCACGGCTGGGATCTCTCGGATGCGCGTGAGGCCGGCCGCGTGGCCGCAGTCGTCGCACAGTATCGGACGTGGGGCGCGCGGGTGAGCCTGTTCGTCGATCCCGACCCCGAGCAGATCGCCCGGGTGTCGGCCTGCGGAGCGGACCGCATCGAGTTGTACACCGGGCCCTACGCCGAGGCCGTCGAGCGGTGCGGTGCGGCGCACGCCGATGCGCGAGAAAGCTGGGAGACCTATCGGAGCGCGGCGCGATACGCCGTCGGATTGGGTCTGGGCGTCAACGCCGGCCATGACCTGAACCTCGACAACCTGGCGGAGTTCGTGGCCATGGGAGGCATACAGGAAGTATCGATCGGTCATGCACTGATCGGCGATGCGCTCGAATGGGGCTTGTCGGAAACGGTACGCAAGTACCTCGACATCATCGCGAAGGGAAACAGCAGGGAGACGCTCGAATGAACAAGAAACCGCCGCGGCGCACGGCCCTGGCCGCGCTGCTCTCCGCGACGCTCTCCGGAACGGCCATGGCCGACAATCCGGTCGTCATACTGGAGACCACGAAAGGCGATCTGACGGTCGAACTCTACGCGGACCGCTCGCCGAAGACGGTGGAGAACTTCCTCGATCTCGTGGACGCGGGGTTCTACGACGGCCTCATCTTCCACCGCGTCATCGCCGGCTTCGTCATTCAGGCGGGGGGGCACACCGAGGACATGGAGTACCGCGACGCGCCCCGTACCGTGGTCAACGAGTCGGCCAACCGCGTGGACAACGACCGGTACACGCTATCGATGGCGCGCACCTCGGACCCGGATTCGGCTGGCGCCCAGTTCTACGTGAACCTGCGCGACAACGACAACCTCAACTACCGGCGAGGCCGCCCGGGATACACCGTGTTCGGACGTCTCATCGCCGGCATGGAAGCGGCCCACGAGATCGAGGAAGCGGAGACGACGGTGAAGATCGGCATGCCGGACGTTCCGGTCGAGGCAGTCATCATCAACAGGGCGTATCGCCGCTGACCGGGCGGGGTATCATGGCGTGCGTCGGATCACGCTCCCCAAGATACCCATGAAACCGTTCCTTTCGGCCGTCGCTGTTGCCGCCCTGCTCGCCGTTGTCGCCGCCGAGGCGTATCGCTGGCTCTGGGAAGGCCACCACCTCGCCCTGCTGGCCGTCGTCTTCCTTGCGTGTCTCGGATCGGGGCTCGCGGCAACGCGCCTCGGACGGGCCGCACCGCGCGCCGTGTCGCGGGCACCGCGCGAAGGGCGCGCGCGGCGAGCAGAGGGGCCCGCCCGGCGAACAGAGGGACCCGCCCGGCGCACGGAAGGCCGTGAGACCGGCACAGTGAAATGGTTCAGCCGTACGAAGGGTTTTGGCTTCGTCATCCGCGAGAACCGCGACGAGATATTCGTCCATCACCGCTCGGTGCGTTCGGACGATGGTCAGCGAGGGAATCTGCGCGACGGGCAGCGCGTCACGTTCGTGGCCGTCGAGCGGAGCAAGGGCTGGCAGGCCGAGGACGTCGCGGCCGCCGACGATTAGGCCCTGCACACCGTGAATCTGCGCGCATTCCTCACGCGTCGCGTCGCGGACGCGTTCCGCGCGGCCGGGATCGACGCCGCCGAACCGATGCTGCGGCCGGCCGGCCGGCCGGAATTCGGCGACTACCAGGCGAACGGGGCCATGGCGGCCGCCAAACGGTTGCGAACCAATCCGCGAGCCCTGGCGACGGCCGTCGCGGACGCATTCGGGGCAGCCGACGCGGACGTGGCCCAGGCGGTGGAAGTTGCCGGGCCCGGGTTCGTCAACATCACGCTCGCGGGCGAGTTTCTGTCCGCGCATCTCGCCGGTGTCGAGGTCGAACCCGCGAGCGCCCCGGACCGGATCGTGATCGACTACTCCTCGCCGAACCTCGCCAAGGAGATGCACGTCGGGCACCTGCGCAGCACCATCGGCGATGCGATGGCGCGCATCCTCGAAGCCCTCGGGCACGAGGTGATCCGACAGAACCACGTCGGTGACTGGGGCACCCAGTTCGGCATGCTGGTCGCACATCTTGAGGACTGTCAGGCGGACGCGTCGGAACTTGCGGACCTCGAGGTCTTCTACGCCGAGGCGCGCAAGCGGTTCGACGCCGACGTGCAATTCGCGGACCGGGCGCGCCGGACCGTGGTCGACCTGCAGCGCGGCGACGAAACGGTGCGGGCCTACTGGCGCCGCTTCATCGAGATCTCCCTGTCCCACTGCCGAGCCGTCTACGACAGGCTGGGGATCACGCTGACCGATGACGACCTCGATGCGGAGAGTCGCTACAACGACGATCTGCCCAGGGTCGTGGACGATCTCGACGGCGCGGGGCTGCTAACGGAGTCCGACGGCGCGAAGTGCGTCTTCCTCGAGGAGTTCGACACGCCGGTCATCGTGCAGAAGCGCGATGGCGGATACCTGTACGCGACCTCGGACCTCGCGGCGTTGCGTTTTCGCACCACGCACTACGAGGCCGACCGCGTGCTGTATTTCACCGACGCCAGGCAGGCATTGCACTTCCGCCAGTTCTTCGCGGTTGCCCGGAAAGCGGGCTTCGCCGCCGACGCCTGTACCCTCGAACACCACCCCTTCGGCACGATCATGGGGCAGGACAACCGACCCTTCAAGACGCGTACGGGCGGTGTGGTCAAGCTGGCCAGCCTCCTCGACGAGGCGGTGCGCCGGGCGCGCACGCTGGTAGCCGAGAAGAACCCCGACTTGACGGACGCGGAGGCGGATCGGGTCGCGCGGGTCGTGGGCATCGGCGCCGTGAAATACGCCGACCTGTCGAAGAACCGTACCAGCGACTACGTTTTCGACTGGAACACGATGCTCAGCTTCGACGGCAACACCGCGCCGTACCTGCAGTACGCCTATGCGCGCATCCAGAGCCTGTTTCGCCGTGCCGGGGTGGACCCGGCGAGCCTGGTGGCGACCCCCGTGGTCGGGGAGCCGGAGGAGCGCCGGCTGGCCGTGATGCTGCTGCGTTTCCAGGAAACGCTGGAACAGGTCGCGAGCGAAGCGCTGCCGCACCACCTGTGCGCGTATCTCTTCGACCTCGCGAGCCGGTTCATGCAGTTCTACGAGACGTGTCCCGTCCTCGATGCGCCGGGTGGCCTACGCGAGAGTCGCCTCAGGCTGTGCGCGTTGACGGCGGGAACGTTGAAGAACGGGCTCGGATTGCTGGGGATCGAGACGGTCGATCGGATGTAGACGCCGCCTGGTGGCGGCCCGTGCTCTCGGTCATGCACGGTGCGCGGCGGGCGACGGCCGGGGGGGGGGGGCGCCCCTACAAGTCCGTGCCGGATCAGCCGCCAAACCCGACGCGGGCGTGGTAGGACTGTTCACGGTTCTGCAAGTGCTGTTTCGTGCATTTTGGCTGGGATGGTCAGTAGGCCGTTGCCTCCGGTGTTTCGAGGGGTTGGCGGGTTGGCGGGTTGCCGTGTTCGACGCACGTCCCGCCCGGGCGGGACGTGCGCGCGTTGCGCATCGCGCTACGGTCGCTACGCTCCCTGCGCGACGATGCGCAACGCGCGCCGTTCATGCCGGGGCGTGCTGCGGGTCGAACACCGTGCCGTCGCGCAGCATCGTGCAAGCCACGAACAGCAGACGGTCCGCGACCGAGCGCAGCGCGCGGTGGTGGCCGTGGCCGCGGGCGCGCAGCGCCTGGTATCGCGCCTTGCACGCCGGGTCTTTCTGCACCGCCCCGCTCGCCCAGTAGCCGAGGGCATCGCGCAGCCGGTCATGGACTGCGAGGCGGCGCGTCACGATGCGAACCCGGCCGGACTGTTTGGTGACCGGGGCCGCCCCGCCCAGGCAGCGCAGGGCGTGGTAGTCTCGTCGGCGCAGGGGATCATCCGCCTCTGCGAGCAGCGTGGCGAGGACGTACCTACCGACTCCCGGGATGGATCGCAGGATGGTCGCGTCGCGCTGCCCCTTCGCCTGCCCCGGCTGCGGATCCTCGCTGCCGGTGGTCGCCGGATCAGCGCCGCCGAGCTCCGCCAGGAACGCGTCGATCCGGGTCTGAGTCTCGGCGAGTTGCTTGACCACCACGGCCAGACGCTTGGTCAGCAGACGCATGTGCGTCTCCGCGGCGCGCATCGACGCCGGGTCTACGTCGAGCGGCCGTTGCGCCAGCCGAGCCTTCAGCGTGGCTGCGTCGAAGCGCTGGACCCTGTGCTTTTTCAACAAGTTGTCGTACGACGACAGGCGCATGCCGCGCGCTGCCGCTGGCGTCGGTACGCGCTTCCACAGCGCCATCGCCCACGGCGCCGCGAGGTCGTCCTCGACCACTTGGTTGAACGCCGGGTAGTAGCGCCACAGCAGGTCGCGCATGCGGTTGGTCAGCCGCACCCGCTCGCCTTTGAGTTCGTCGTGGGTCCGCGTCCACTCGCGCAGTTCGACGACCACCGGGGCGGACGCCTGTACCCGCCGCAGGCACTGTGGGTCGGTGCGCAGCGCCGAGGCCAGCACGCGCGCGTCGCGGCGGTCGTCCTTGGCGCCCGCCGGCGAGTACCGGTCGCGGAACCGGTCGAGCTGCTTCGGGTTGATCGCGTGCACCGCCAGGCCGTGCGCCAGCAAGCTCTCCACCACCGGACCGCGTGGCGTCTCGATCGCCACCCCGACCGTCTCGGACGGCGCCGCGGCAACCGTCTCGGCGATCCACGCCGCCATCGCCGCCATCGCCGCCAGCCCCGGCCCGCTGTGCGCGAACACGTTCTCGCCACGCACCGCGCCAGCGCCGTCGAGCACGCACACCTGGTGGTTCTGCCCACCCCAGTCCACGCCGACGTACCAGTTCAATTCGGACATCATGCCTCCTCGTCGTTGTTTCCCCCGATGCTGCAGGCATGCCGCGATGCTCACCTGTCCCTGTACTGGCGCTCGAGGCGCGGACTGTTCACTGGGCGTCCATCGCGGCAGAAAACCGCCGGGGCACGAGTCCTACGTCGGTGCTCGTGGCACAGGGGACGGGTGGTCGCTCCCGGCAGCTCTGCCCAGCTTCGCGGCGGTGCCACGAAGCTGTTCAGAAGCGTACAGGGGACGGGCTTGTCCCGTCCCGGCGCGACCTGCGGTCGCGTTGCAGTTTCGCTGGCGCGAAACTGCCCGTTGACGAGGAGGTTCTGCGACTTCGGGGACGGGCGACCACAAGGGTCGGGGACGGGCGACCACAAGGGTCGCCCCTACGCGCGCGCCGTTGCCGGAACGGTATAGGACTTCAGGTCCTCGACGAAGTCGCTCAGCACCTGTATGCCGGTGGCCTCCGCTTCGCGGCACCATTGCGCGAAGGCGGCGCGCAGTTCTTCTCCACGGCCGCGCTTCGAGCAGACCTCAACCAGTTCGAGCCGTTTCTCGTAGATGGTCGCGAGGAGCGGGCTCGCGTCGAGCACCTGCTCGATACGACTGCGCTGGCGCTCGTCCACCAACGTGGTGTGGCGGCACAGCACAGGCTTCGAGCGCCGCAGCAGCCGGCGGGTGCCGGCGTCGGCACGGCGGCACTCCTGCTTGATCAGAGGCGCCACCACTTCTTCGGCGTACCGCGCCATGATGCGGAACCGGTCGTTCATCACGGCCCAGGTGGTATCCATGTCGATGGAGGTCTTGCCCTCGACGCGCGCGACGACGGGGCCGGTGGAAAGCGGCTCGGCGAGCCCCGCCGCCTGGAACAGGCGAATCCACGCCCAGCCCAGATCGAACTCCCACCACTTCACGGAGAGCTTCGCGGAGTTGGGATAGGTGTGGTGATTGTTGTGCAGTTCCTCGCCGCCGATCAGGATGCCCCAGGGCATGAAGTTGGTGGCCGCGTCGGGGCACTCGAAGTTCCGGTAGCCCAGTCGGTGGCCGACGCCGTTCACCACTCCCGCCGCGAAGAAGGGAATCCAGAGCATCTGGATCGCCCACACGGTCAGCCCCAGAACGCCGAAGAGCACGACGTTCACCACCAGGAGCAGGGTGACGCCGAGCGAGGTATGCGGCGTGTAGACGTTGCGCTCCATCCAGTCGTCGGGCGTCCCACTGCCGTAACGCTCGAGCGTCTCGGGCGTGGCGGCCGCGCGGTAGAACTCCGCGCCCTGGAGGAGTACGGCGCGCAGGCCGTGCATCTGCGGACTGTGCGGGTCGACCGGGGTGTCGGCCCCCGTGTGGTGCTTGCGGTGTACGGCCGTCCACTCCTTCGTGATCATGCCCGTGGTCAGCCACAGCCAGAAGCGCAAGAAGTGCTGCAGAACCGGGTGCAGGCTAAGCGCGCGGTGCGCGGAGAACCGGTGCAGATACACGGTCACACCGACGATCGTCACGTGGGTCATTACGAGCACGTACACGATGATGGCCGGTATGGACAGGCCAACTGCGCCGTACCACCAGTCCTCTAGGTTCATTTCCGGCTCCTCTGCTGACTACGACGCTGACTTCGACTCTGACTTCAACGCAGGTCCCGACAGCCTGGTCGCCTCAGCGGTCGTCTTGCTCCGCCGGCCGTCATCCGGTGGCGGGTCGGCAATTGTGGCGATTCGACTCCGAAAATACCACCGTTTAGATCATCCGACCAGATGTTCGAGAGGCGCCTGGAGCGCCCTACTCGCCAACCGGCAACGGCATCTCGACGCTGTCCTCGGCGCGCGCTCGCGCGAAAGCTGGCACAGGCGCGGCGGAGCGCACCTGCTCGAGCCAGAAGACGCCGTCGTAGGGCGCGCTGTTGCCTCTTGTCCCGACGAAGTCCATGTCCCCGTCGCCATCGAGGTCCCGGGCCGCGAACTGATCGAACATGCCGCGCTTGCGGCGGGAGATGTCGTGGCGCGTCCACGGTTCGGCGGCATCGCCCGGGTTCCGGAACCAGCCGAGGCGTCCGAGCCGGTCGGAGGCGGTGACATCGCCGTCCTCGTCTCGTGGGCCGCCGCTGTAGCTTCCGGCCATGACGTCGAGGGCGCCGTCGCCGTCGATGTCCGCGATGGCGATGCCGGTGACGGTGTCCGGCATGAAATGCCCGATCAGATGCGGAATCCACGGGCCGGCCAGGTCGGCGGGTTGCTCCAGCCAGGAGAGCTCCAGGCGGTCGTACTGCGGTCCTTCTCCGTAGGCCGCGACGGTTGCGATATCGAGCCGGCCGTCGGCGTTGAAGTCGGCGCACGCGAGGTGGAAACCGGCCACGACGCCCTCTTCGACGTCGATGGGATGTTCCACGAAGACCGACGCATCCCCGTGTGTGTTCTCGAGGAACACCATGCGCGGGCCGCCCCGGATGCCGCCGATGATGTCGAGGTCCCCGTCCCCGTCGAGGTCTACCGGCAGCGCGTTTTGCGGCACGCTGTACTCGCCGAGCACGGTCTCCTGCCAGCCGTCCTCGGCGAGCGGGTCGCCGGTTACCCGGAAGATCGAGATGGGCGTATGCCGTTCGAAGTCCTCCGGTGCCGGGTTCTGCGCGCCCTTGTTGGGCGCCACGGCTTCCGGCGCGCCGTCGCCGTCGAGGTCGGCGAGGAAGACACGGATGTACGAGCCGCGGTCGCGCGTCATCGGCAGGATCAGGCGCGGCCAGACCACGGTGCGTGTGTCCGCGCCGGGATTCTGGAAGTAGATGAGGTGGCCGAGTTCCGCTGCGACGATGATGTCCGGGTGGCCGTCCCCGTTGACGTCCGCGATGGAGGCGTCCTCGGGCGCCGCCGCCTCGACGCCCTCGGCCAGGGTGATGTTGGTCCACATGTCCGGGTCGTCGGAGGCGAACGCAATGCGGACGTGGCCGTCCGGCATCCCGTCGTAACGCGTATCGGACTCGTGCACCGAGACCACGTCCTCGAATCCGTCGCCGTCCAGGTCCCCCATCGCGAGACCGTCGCTGCCGCTCAGGGGCACGCCGGTCGTGGCGGGATCGTCGATCAGGTGTTCGCGCCAGCTGATGAAGGCGCCGTCCGGGGACCGCGCGGTGGTGAGGGTGTCGCCGACCGTCGGAGTGCCGCCGTCGGTAGTCGCCTGCTCGGCGACCAGATTACCCTGGGCGGGAGGCGCCGACGGGTCGTCGGGAACGGATGCGTCCTCGGGAGCACAGGCGACGATCCCGAAAAGGGTGGCAAGGGCAGCTATGTGAGGGAGACAGTTCATGGCACACGGGTCAATGGCTGGAGAGTGGAAACGCGGCATTCAATGCTCGGGCGTTGCTGATGCATGGTACGCCGTGCGCGGCAGCGTGTCCCCGGATTGCCGTGATGACCTTCCCGTGGACCGGCCGTTCGGCTTTCCCGGCTGGTAGCATTCCCGCATTGCACTTGCAGGAGCGTCGCGATGAATCGATTTGTCCTGGTAGTGGCCGGTCTGCTCGGTGTGTCCGGCTGCAGCGAGCCTCTCGTCACCATTCCGGGGGGCGAACTCGCCGGCGTGGAGCAGGATGCGCCGGCCCAATGGAGCCAGGTGCCCGACACCATCCAGCTCGAGACGCGGCGCTCGGATCCCTACTCCATCAACATCTGGGGCGTCGGCGTGGCGGAGCATCTCTACGTGGCGACGGGGAGCGACGGGACCAAATGGACGCCCTTCATCGAGTCCGACCCGGGCGTGCGCGTCCGCGTGGACGGGGACCTGTATCCGTTGCGCGCGAGCCTGGTGGAGGACCCGGACGAACGCGCCCGCGTGGCAACGGCCTACGAGGAGAAGTACGAGCTCGACCGGCACGAGGGCTGGGTGGCCGGCGGCATGATCTTCCGGTTGGACCGGCCCTGACAGACGCAGGATCTGACCCCCGGGCGTGGCCCCGGCGTACGGAGAATCCAGAACATGGACTACCTGTTGAACGGCATTCGGGTGATTGACGCGGCGACCTATCTCGCCGGTCCCGGCTCCGCCACCATCCTCGCGGACTTCGGCGCCGACGTGATCAAGGTCGAACCGCCCGGTGGCGACGGATACCGCACGCTGGTCGGCGCGCACCCCGTCCCTTATCACTGGCAGTTGACCTCGCGCAACAAGCGCAGCGTGTGCCTGGATCTCAAGCGTCCCGAAGGACAGGACGTGCTGCACCGGCTGGTCGCGGACGCCGACGTGATCCTGACGAACTTCCTGGGGGAGCAACTCCGGGAGTTCCGCATGACCTACGAAGAGTTGCAGGCGATCAACCCACGCCTCGTCTTCGCGCAGCTGACGGGCTACGGAACGCGTGGACCGGACGTGCAGCGCCGCGGGTTCGACGCCACCGCCTGGTGGGCGCGCAGCGGCCTCATGGAGTTCATGCGCGACCAGGGCCAGACGCCTCTGCCGCTGGCCCCGGGAGTGGGCGACCACGCGACCACACTCGCCCTGTACGGCGCCATCATGACGGGGCTCTTTCGCCGCGAACGCACCGGCGAAGGCTGTCAGGTGAGCACGTCGCTCGTCGCGACCGGTGCCTGGGCCAACGCCATGGCGCTGCAGGGCGTCATCGCCGGCGTCGACCTTGGCGCCATCAGCCAGAAGCGCGGCTGGACCACGCCCTTCCGTGTCGCCTACCCCACCAGCGACGACCGCTACGTCACGCTCTGCATGGTCAATACGAAGCGCGAGTGGCCGCAGCTCGCGAACGCCCTCGGCCACCCCGAGTGGCTGGACGATCCGCGCTTCGTGGACATGCGGACGCTGCTGCGCAACCGCGACGACCTGAAGACCCTGATCGCCGAGGCGACGGTGCAGTGGACCCAGCGGGAGTTGATGGAGCGGCTCGACGGCCACGGGGTGACGTGCGGGGTGGTGGCGCCCATGGCGGACGTGATCGAGGACGAGCAACTCCGCGCGAACGACGTCGTCATCGAAACCAACGACCCCGGCGAGGGCTACGACTACACCATCAACTCGCCGATCTTCCTCGAAGAGGAACAGAAACGGCCGCCGAAGCGTGCCCCGGAGATCGGGGCGCACACGGAGGAAGTGCTGCGGGAGGCGGGGTTCTCGGAGGAGGAGATCGGGACGCTGCTCGACTCCGAGGTGGTGTTTCGGCAGACGAATTGAAGCAGCGCGGTCTCGTGAACCCTGCCGACGCCAGACAGCGGGAACGGCGCATGGAGCCCCGGCTGACTTTCAACGGAGCGGTACGGCGGGACCCGGCCGTGAGTGCCTGGTTCGGCGAGCGGACCGACCCGCTCGGGACGATTGCGCTCGAGTGGTTCGTGCGTATGCGCGACTGCGGCGAGGATGTGGTGGAGCTGGTGCACGACGGCTGCCCGGTCGCCTGTGTGCGGGACGTTCCCTTCGCTTACGCGAACGCGTTTACGAAGCATGTGAACGTCGGCTTCTTCATGGGAGCGTTCCTGCCGGATCCCTCGGGCGTGCTGGTCGGCACCGGCAAGCGGATGCGGCACGTCAAGCTGCGGCCGGACGAGGAGATCGATACGGATGCGCTGGTGGAGTTGATCCGGGTCGCCTATCGGGACGCCCGGGATTTCGTCGCGGGGGTGGGATAGGGCGACCCTCGCCACGGTGTCGCACATGGACCCTCCACATCGAGTGCTCACGCCCGCCGAAGTCCGTTGGGACGGGGGCCGGCCCTTTTCGGTCACGTTCGAGGACGTCTATCACGGGACCGAGGGCACCGAAGAGACCGGGCGCGTCTTCCTGGCCCCGGCGAAGTTCGACGAGCGCGTCGCCGGGGCTGAATCCGTCACGGTTGGGGAGCTCGGCTTCGGGGCGGGGCGGAATTTCGCGATCACGGCGCAGCGCTTCCTCGCCAGTTCGGCGGGGCGGCTGCACTACGTGGCCTTCGAGCACGCCCCGATGCGTCGCGAAGACATGACGCGAGCCGCTCGGCACTCGGGCGCTGCGCTGCATGGCGCACTCGTGGATGCGTGGCCGCCGGCCATCTCCGGCTGGCATCGCCGACGCTTCGCCGGCGGGCGGGTGCAGCTCTCGCTCTACTTCGGAGACGTGCTCGCGGGACTCGCGGATCTCACCGGGCGACGGGGCTCAGGGATGGATGCCTGGTTCCTGGACGGGTTCGCGCCGCGTCGCAATCCGGACATGTGGAGCGCCACAGTGTGCGAAGCCGTCGCCGCGCTCTCGCGCCCGGGTGCGACGCTCACGAGCTACTCATCGGCGGGCGTCGTGAAGCAGCGGCTGCGGCAGGTCGGTTTCAACGTGCGGCGCGTGGATCAGCGCCCGCGCAAATGGCACACGTTGCTGGGAGTCTTCCCCGGGCAGTGGTCTCCCGGGGTTCCAGAGTGGCGGCCGGTGTCCGTCCTGGGCGCCGGCTTCGCGGGATGCTCCGTGGCGCGTGCCCTCGCGGAACGCGGTTTCGAAGTGGCCGTGCACGACACGTCGGTCGCCGCCGGCGCGTCGGGCATTCCCGCCGCTGTCCTGCATCCGCGGCTGCTCGGCGATGGCAGCCCGGCGGCTGCGCTGCGTGCGCACGGATACGCTTTCGCGGTCTGGTTCTACGGAGGTCTTGCTGGAACTCGCTCGACAGGCGCCCTGCAGCTACCGGGCCCGAACGGCGATCCGGGACGTCTCGCACGCATCCTCCCGGCGCTGCCGCCGGACTGGATCGCTCGTGTTGGTGCACGCGATGCGTCGGAGCTGGCCGGTGTCGAGGTCGCCGCGGAAGGACTGCACTTTCCACATGCCGGGCTGGTCGAGGGTCCTCTCCTGTGCCGTGCGCTGCTCGATCACCCGCGGATACGTCTCGACAAGGGGCCTCCCGGGAGCGGCGTGACGGTCCTTGCCTCGGCATCAGGCGTCACCGATGCGATGCCCGAACTCGAAGTCGCCCCACTGGCGGGGCAGGCCGACCTGTTCCCCGGGGCTCGACTGCGGATGCCTGTGCTGGGAGACGGGTACGCGGCGCCAGGCGGGTCCTCCCAGGGGTGCTGGGTCGGCGCGACGTACGAGTACCGGCCGTGGGCCGCCGGCCGCGCCACGACAGCCAACGCGCAGCGTTTCAGGAAGCTCTTCGGGCGGTCCCCGGCGGCGCCGGTCGGTGTGTTCCGCGGCACCCGCGCGGTCACTTCGGATCGCATGCCCGTGATCGGACGAGTCGACGGGGATACCTACGTCACGGCCGGGCACGGCTCGAACGGCACGACCTCCGCCGCGCTGGCGGGAGAGTGGATCTCGAGCCTGATCGCGGGCGAGTGTCTACCCGTGACCCGGGAGGTCGAAGCGGTGTGCCGTGTGGAGCGCTTCCGGGAACGCCAGTTGCGGCGGCCGAACCCGTTCCTGAGGCGAAGACGGAACGACGTGTAGGGGCGACGCTTGTCGTCGCCCGTGGCGGGCCTGTGCAAGCCCCTGGCGACGGGACGGGACGAGCCCGTCCCCTCGCATGGAACAAAAACCGAACTCCTTTTAATTCAACGGATTGGCAGAACGCCATTTAACATAACTCAAGGTGCCCAGGCGGCGGCCGCCGCCCTTGTTTCCTGCACGTCAGTGCCCCGGCGCACCGGGGGGGAAACTTTCATGGAACATAAACGTAAGCCATTGATTTAACTGGGTCACGAAAAGCGCCTCCGCGAGCCGCTGGCGCGCGTCGCCCCACCCATGTTCCTTGCATGTCTGCGCGGTGGACCCACCGTGGAAAGCTACAATCTTCCGTTCACTGTGCGTCAGCGCGCCGGTTGCCGGGGCGAGAACTCCTAATCGTCGAAGCTCCGCACGCCGATGACGCTGTCGATGGCGGCGATTTGGGAGGTGAGCGCCGCCGTCGGCTCGACGGCGAGGTCGATCAGGTTGTAGGCCACATCGTCCCGGCTCTTGTTGAGCATGTCGATGACGTTGATGTCCGCGTCGGCGAGTACCGACAGGACCTGGCCCAGCGTCCCGGCGACGTTCCAGTTGGTCACTGCAATGCGGTACCCCTCCATACGTTCCAGGTTCACGGCGGGGAAGTTCACCGAGTTCTCGATGTTGCCGAAGCGCAGGAAATCGGTGAGCTGGTCCGCCGCCATGACGGCGCAGTTCTCCTCGGCCTCCCGGGTGCTCGCGCCGAGGTGCGGCGTCGCGTGCGCGTGTCTGTTGGCCGCCAGGGCGGCGCTTGGGAAATCGGAGAAGTACGCACCGAGGTGACCCGAGCGGAGCGCCCCGAGAATGGCTGCCTCATCGACGATCTGCTGGCGGGCGAAGTTGAGGAGCGCGGCGCCGGGCCGAAAAGCACTCAGCGCCTCGGCGTCGATCAGGTCCCGGGTCTCGGGTAGCGCCGGCACGTGCAGAGTCACGTAGTCCGAGCGCCCAAAGAGGCTCGGCAGGTCGTCCATGCGTTCCACGTCGCCCGGCAAGCGCCACGCGGCATCGATGGACAGTGCCGGGTCGTAGCCCACCACGCGCATGCCGAGGTCGAGCCCTGCCCGCGCCACGCGCGAACCGATGGCGCCGAGGCCGACGACACCGAGGGTGCGGCCGAAGAGTTCCCGGCCCTTGAAGCGCTTCTTCTCGCCTTCGACGAGCTGGTGGAGTTCGTCCTGATCGGTGACGTTGGCGAGGGTCCGTGCGTACTCCATGCCGCCCGTCACGTCCCGCGAGGCGAGCAGGAGCGCCGCCAGGGTCAGTTCCTTGACGGAGTTGGCGTTGGCGCCGGGCGTATTGAAGACCACCACGCCGCGTTGCGTGCAGACGTCCACCGGGACGTTGTTCACGCCGGCGCCAGCTCGCGCCACCGCCCGCACGCTCGGCCACAGTTCCCGCTCGGCAAGCACGTGGCTGCGCAGGAGGATCGCCTGGGCGCCGGTGAGATCGGGGCCGATCTCGAACCCCTCGGCGGGAAACCGTTCGAGGCCACGGGGCGCGATCTGGTTGTAGGTTTTGACGCGGTACATGGGACCCTCGAAGAATGGTCGCGATGGTGATGCTCCGGTTCGCCGGAGCACAATGGGCTATGCGGGCCGCCGACGCGCTGTCCGGTCGCCTTGAGGAACGCGCGGGTGCGAAAAGGCGCGCGATTTAACCACCGTTTGCGCGCGCGTTTCAACGTCCGGTCATGACCGTGACCTGCCTGAGGAAGTGTGGCGGGCGAACGTGCGACCGCGAAAACCCCTGGGTCAATGGCTGGTGGACGCCATTCCGCGCGGCACGAATCTGAGCGCGCCGAGCCGGCGCGAGCCCGGCAGGGAAATCCCGTTCAGTGACGACGAGACGGCGTGAGCGGCTTCCTTCTCGATACCAACGTCATTTCGGAACTGACCCGGGCCAACCCCGACTCCGGCGTTGTCGCCTTCCTGACGCGTGAACGGGACACGTGGCTGTCGAGCGTTGTCCTGCACGAGCTCGAATTCGGCACGCGGTTGCTGCCCCCGGGCCGCTGGCGGGAGGACTTGACGGCTTTCCTTGCGGCGATCCTGGCCGAATTCGAGGACCGCATTCTGGCCCTGGAGCATCGCGAAGCGGCGCAGGCCGCAGCACTTCGGGCGCACGCGCGACTGTCCGGGCGCATCCTGCAACTCGGCGATGCCCTGATCGCCGGAACGGCCAGGACGCATCGCCTTGCGGTCGCGACCCGGAACGTTGGCGACTTCGAGGGATTGGATGTCGAAGTGATCAATCCCTGGGCGTGACGTCAGAACCGGCGGCGATGGCGTCGTAGTCGATCGGGGCGCGGCAGTCGAGGGGCGTGCCGGCGTCCGGCAGCGGATACTTCAGGCCGGTGGCGCAATTGAACAGCACGACGTGGTCGTCCCGTTCGATCAAACCCGCATCGAGTGACTGGAGCCAGGCCGCGTAGGTGGCCGCACCCTCCGGACACAGGAGCAACCCGTCCCTGGATGCGACTTCCGCGCGCGCCGCTTCGATGGCCGTGTCGGACACGGCGATGGCGAAGCCGCCGCTTGCGCGTACCGCGTCGAGAATCAGGAAGTCGCCTATGGCCACGGGCACGCGGATCCCCGCCGCGACCGTGCGCGCGTTCTGCCAGGGCCGGGCCTTGGCGTGCCCCTCGTCGAAAGCCTTGACGATGGGCGCGCAGCCTTCCGCCTGCACGGCCACCATGCGCGGCCGCTTCGCATCCAGCCAACCGAGACGGCCGAGTTCATCGAACGCCTTCCACATGCCGATGAGGCCGGTACCGCCGCCGGTCGGATAGAAGATGACATCGGGTACCGTCCAGCCGAGCTGTTCGCACAGCTCGAGCCCCATGGTCTTCTTGCCCTCGATGCGATACGGCTCCTTCAGCGTGGACATGTCGAACCAGCCGGTGGCGTCCTGGCCGTCGCCGACGATCCTGCCGCAGTCGTTGATCAAGCCGTTCACTCGGTATACCCGGGCTCCCTGGATGTCGGTCTCGGCGATATTGATCGGCGGCGTGTCCTCCGGGCAGAAGACCAGGCTAGTGATGCCGGCGCGGGTGGCATAGCCGCTGAGCGCGGCGCCGGCGTTGCCGTTGGTGGGCATCGCCACGCTGGTCACGCCAAGCTCCCGGGCCATGCTGATGGCGACGGCGATGCCTCTGGCCTTGAACGAGCCCGTGGGCAGCCGGCCCTCGTCCTTCACGTCGAGGCGGCCGGTACCGAGATGCCTCGCGGTCGCAAGCAGGGAGACCAGCGGCGTGGTGATCTCGCCGAGCGAGACGATGTTGGCGGCGTCGGTGACGGGCAGCATCTCCCGGTAACGCCACAGGTCACCGGCGCGGCCAGCCAGGCTCTCCCTGGTGAACTCCGCGGCCATGCGCTCGAGGTCGTAACGCACCAACAGCGGAAATCCGGCCCTGGAGAGATTGTGCAGCTGGCCGGCTGCATGACGCTCGCCGGTAGCGGAGCACTCCAGGTGACTGACGAAGTTCGGCCGCTGGCCTGTGGTATTGGAGTGCCAGGTCATGTTCCTCGACTCCTCTCGCGGGCGACGGCTTCCAGCTCTCCGACGATCGCCGCGGTCGCGTCGGGCGCGCGGAACTCGGCGAGTCGGGCCCGCCATGCGTCGAGATCGGCGTGCAATGTGCGCACGCCTTCGAGCAGTGTTGCCGGACTCAGTTCGGCGTCGGGGAGGACCGCGCTGAAGCCTCGTGCCTCGGCGTACGCCGCGTTCTCGATCTGGTCGCCGCGGCTCGCCGTCGTCGGCAACGGGACGAGCAGGTTGGGCTTGCCGAGTGTCAGGAGTTCGTGCAGCGCGTTGGCGCCGGAGCGCGAGACGACGATCGCGGCGGACGCCAGGATGTCGCCCCACCCGTCCGTCAGGAACTCGCGCTGCGCATACCCCGGGGTCTCCGCGGCGGGATCGAGCTGGCCGGCGCCGCATACGTGCAGCACCTCGAATGTCTCGAGGAGCGTCGGCAGCGCCGAGCGGGTCACTTCGTTCAGCCGCCGGGCGCCGAGGCTGCCGCCCACGACCACGAGTATCGGGCGCTTGCCGGGAAGGTTCGCCGCGGCCGCGCCCCGGTCGGGGTTGCCGTTCGTGAGGGCCGCGCGGATCGGCGTGCCGGTGTGGATGACGCGCCGGGCGGAAACGCGCGTCGCGTCGAAGTTCACGCACAGCGTAGCGATGAAGGGCAGCGACAGGCGGTTGGCGAGCCCGGGCGAAAGGTCCGACTCGTGCGCCACGACGGGAATGCGCCGGAGCCAGGCTGCGAACACCACCGGAAATGCGACGAAGCCGCCCTTCGAGAAAACGACGCGGGGCTTCACCCGGCCGAGAATGGCGAATGCCTGCAGGATACCTAGGGGTATCTTCAGCGCATCGGTCAGGTTGGCGAAGGAGAAATAACGCCGCAGCTTCCCCGTCTGCACCCTGAAGTAGGGAGTGCCCAGCGGTGCCACGAGGCGTTCCTCGAGTCCGGAGTCGGAGCCTATGAAGGAGACCTCCCAGCCGGCGGCCTGTAGCGCCTCGATCACCGGCAGTGCCGGAATCACGTGACCTGCGCTGCCGCCGCCGGTGACGACCGCCCGCTTCAAAGGGCGAGCGCCTCCTTGACGAAAGCCACCGTCACGCGGCGGCTTGACGACAGGGATGCGCGGTCGATCCTGTCGAGGTGTTCGAGCAGTTCCGGCAGGCCGCGTCCGATCCGGCGCAGCAGGTAGCCCACGACCTCGTCGGAGAGCAGAAAGCCGCGGTCGTGCGCCGCCCTCTTCAACACGGGAATGGCGGCATCGTCCGACAGGGCGGCCATCTCGAAGCACGCGGCGCCGCGCAACCGGGAGGCGAGATCCGGGAGGGCGAACGCCACCGCGGCCGGTGCGCGGTCCGCTGCCACTGCCAGGGCGTGGCCGGCTGCGCGTTGTTCGTTGTAGAGACGAAACAGCGCTTCTTCGAGACCGCGGTCCCCGAGCCAGGCGTCCACGTCGTCGACCAGTACCTGCTCGAACGCGTGGTAGCCGTCGATATCCCGCAGCTCCCGGGCTGGCACGTAGGCGCTGCCGAGTGCGTGGCAGACCGCCTGCAGGAGGTGGCTCTTGCCGACACCCGGCGCGCCCCACAGCCAGGTGCAGCGAAATCCGTCGACCGGTGCCCGCAGGTCCTCGACCAGTTCGCGGTTGGGACCGACGGTGAAACGCTCGAAGGTGAAGCGGGTGCGTAGCGGGAACGTCATCGGCAGTTGCCGGGTCATGACGACGGCCTCGAGGTGCGAAGCGCCTTGTACGCCCAAGTGACGACATAGTCGAC
The DNA here is from genome assembly GCA_965248075.1 of Candidatus Azotimanducaceae bacterium. Taxonomy (GTDB): domain Bacteria; phylum Pseudomonadota; class Gammaproteobacteria; order Pseudomonadales; family Azotimanducaceae; genus VXNE01. Next base: position 2,493,495 of record CBDFIL010000003.1, read on the forward strand.
GCCGGACGCGATGCCAAGCAGGGCAACGAGCGCGAAGCCCCAGGGATCCAGGAGCCACGCGGCGGCGGCGGACACCGTCCCGCGTTCGAGCAGATGCACGAGCACCACGATCAGCATGCCGATCTGCATCGCGGTGTTGGCCTTGCTGATGAACGTCGGCGCGATTTCGACGTACTCGAAGAGCAGGCGGTAGACCAGCGCGCCGCCGAGGATGACCAGGTCGCGAACGATGACGATGACGACCAGCCAGACGGGTATGTGTCCCTGGAGCACCAGGATTACGAAGGTCACGCCGATGAGCAGCTTGTCGGCGAGGGGATCCGCAAAGGCGCCGAACTTCGTGGTCCACGAGTAGCGGCGCGCCAGGGCGCCGTCCACGGCGTCCGAGCCGCCCGCGATGGCCATGAGCACGAGCGCGGTGCCGTACTCGCCGTACGCCAGGCACCATGCCGTCGGCGCGATCAGCGCGATGCGGACGATGGTGATCGCATTGGGCAGTTGCCGCACCGTCAGCCCTCTCCGATCCAGGTCAGCGTCATGGGTGGGCCGGCCGCGTCGTCCGACGGTGCGCCTCGCCAGCGCGTGGTGGCGGTGACCTGCGATGCCTCGGGCCATGCGGTGTCGGTCTCGCGGAGTACGCCGTAGGCATTGAGGAGTTCCGCCAGTCTGGGTCGCGACGACCGCGTGGTCACCCGCAAGGTCGTTGCGGTCGGCGCGGCGGCCAGGAGTTCCACGCGGTCGATGAACTCAAGTTCCGCCAGAGCGCGCATGAGTGCCGCGTAGTCTGCCACGGTCCCGATGCCGTGGATCTCGAGTTCGATCGGTCGCGACTGTCTTCCGACTACGGCGAAGCGTGTCATGAGTTCGTCCGCGACGAGGTCGACCGCCCGGACGGCGCCGTCTTCGGCCGTGGGCGTATCGAAGCTGAACGACCGCGTGCCGCCGTCGAGCCACAGCTCCCACTCGGAAATCCAGTTGCCGAGCGGCTGTCGCCAAGTGCGTCCGAGCAGGATGAGATCGGGTTCGTAGCGCCGGCTCGCAAACTCGATGGCGTACGGGAAGCGGTTCCAGACGTCGCCGGGGGTGACGCCGGCTGCGTCTTCGAAGTCCATGAAAGGCAGGTCGATCTCGATGCCGCGGTAGCGTGCGCGGTCGCGCAGACCGGCCGCGGCGGGATGATCCGACTCCCGGGACAGCACCGTGCGCAGACCCGCATCGTCGGCTGTCAGCCAGGCGAGCCCCCTGGGACGGTTGGCGCTCCAGATCGGCAGCGCGGCGCGGGAGACCAGGTCGCGTACGGCTTCCGGCGAGAAGCTGACGCCAAGCCGCGTGCCTCGGTCTGAGTCGCCCGGCAGGAAGCGGTACTGGACGTAGTAGGGCCCGGGTTCGTTCAGGGCCTCCCGCACGGGCTCCGTCATGGGCACGCTGCGCAGCCCCGTCAGGCGCGTCAGCATCTCCCGCAACGCGATGCGGGATGCGTTGCGCCGCTCCGTGGCGCCCTGGCTCTCGATGGGCGCTTCGACGTTGTAGAGCCACGGCACGATCGCGCCCCAGGCAGGGGCGCCGGACGCCAGGACCAGGGCGCTTGCCAGCACGAGGCCGATGCGGTGCCCGGGAACACGGGGGCGACGGCGGTACGGCACCGTCGACCCGATCGCGCGGCTCGCACGAAGCGGCCCTTGCTGGGTGGACGGTGTGCGAGGCCGGACCGGAGGCGGAGCCGGGGGGCTCCGGCCTGAGGGCGCATCCATACGACGGCCGGTTTGGTGAGTGTCGGGGAGCATGGTACAAACTGGCAACTTTCGGTCAAACTCCCATCATGTCCGGACTTACGTACCGCAAGGCCGGCGTCGACATCGACGCCGGTCAGGAACTGGTGCGGCGCATTGCCCCGGTCGCAAGGCGTACGCATCGCCCGGAGATCCTCTCGGACCTCGGCGGCTTCGCCGCGCTCGCGTCGATTCCGGAGAAGTACCGCAATCCCGTACTCGTGACGGGGACCGACGGCGTCGGCACCAAGCTCAAGCTTGCCATGGAGCACGACCGCCACGACGACGTGGGACAGGACCTCGTCGCGATGTGCGTGAACGACGTCCTCGCGACCGGCGCCGAACCCTTCCTGTTCCTCGACTATTACGCGACGGGACGCCTCGATGTGGACGTCGCGGAGCGCGTGATCGTCGGCATCGCGCGCGGCTGCGAGATCGCGGGATGTACGCTCGCGGGGGGCGAAACCGCGGAGATGCCGGGGTTCTACCAGGCCGGGGAGTATGACCTCGCGGGGTTCTGCGTCGGCGTCGTAGAGAAGGATGCCATCGTCACCGGCGAGGACATCGCGGTGGGGGACCGGCTCATCGGCCTGACTTCGAGCGGGCCGCACTCGAACGGGTACTCGCTGATTCGACGGGTCCTCGAGGATCAGGCGGGGTCGGTTTCGACGGAAACGCTCGATGCGCTGCTCGAGCCTACACGGATCTATGCGCAAGCCGTCCGGGCGGCCCTGGCGACAGGTGGGGTCCGCGGGATGGCGCACATCACGGGCGGGGGTCTGGTCGAGAACGTTCCACGCATGTTCCGCGGACCGCTTGCGGCGGACATCGATCTCGACGCGTGGAAGTGGCCGGCAGTATTCTCCCAGTTGCAGCAGGCCGGAAACATCGACGAACTCGAGATGCTCCGGACGTTCAACTGCGGGGTGGGGTTCGTGCTGTGCGTGGCGTCCGGGGACGAGGAGCCCGTGCTTCGTGCCCTGTCCGCTGCCGGGGAGACCGCGCTGACGATCGGCGAGGTGGTCCCGGCCGGGACCGCTCCGCCTCCTGGACGGCTGGTGGTCGAGGAGGCTGCCGCGCACTTGGGATAGAACGCCCGTCTTGACGGCCTGCACGAAGCCGAGACGGGACGGGACAAGCCTGGTCCCGGCCTTGCATGAATTCGAGACGGGACGGGACAAGCCCGTCCCCTACGGCTTCGGCAGCGTCACCCCCTGCTGCCCCTGGTACTTTCCCCCGCGTTCCCGGTAACTCGTCTCGCATTGTTCGTCCGCCAGGAAGAAGAGGAGTTGCGAGACTCCTTCCTTGGCATAGATCTTCGCCGGCAGGTTCGTCGTGTTCGAGAACTCCAGCGTGACGTGGCCTTCCCACTCGGGCTCGAGGGGCGTGACGTTGACGATGATGCCGCAGCGCGCGTAGGTGGACTTGCCGACGCATAGCGTCAGCACGTCGCGCGGGATGCGGAAGTACTCGATCGTGCTGGCCAGGGCGAAGGAGTTGGGGGGCACGATGCAGCTGTCGCCCTCGATGTCCACGAAGCTGCGCTCATCGAATGCCTTCGGATCGACGACGGCGGAGTGGATGTTGGTGAAGACCTTGAAGGCGGAGCCGCAGCGGACGTCGTAGCCGTAGCTCGACGTGCCGTAGGAGATGACCTTGCGGTCGTCGACGGTGCGCACCTGGCCCGGCTCGAACGGCTCGATCATGCCGTGTTCGAGCGCCATCTCCCGAATCCACCGGTCGGAGCGAATCGTCACGGCGTGGCTATTCCATCCGGATGGCGGGCGCGGGGGCGGTACCCGCAAGTGTGCGCCACAGCGCCGCGGCCGTGCGTCGTGCGCAAGTCCGGAAGAGCGCCGCGATCTCGCCGTCGGGGTCGCTCGCGACCGTCGGGTGTCCCGCGTCCGTCTGTTCACGGATCTCCGGTGCGAGCGGAAACGCGCCGAGCAGTTCCGTGCCGTACTCGCCCGCCACGCGTTCGCCGCCGCCCGACCCGAACAGGGCGTGCCGCTTGCCGCAGTCGTCGCAGATGAAGAAGCTCATGTTTTCGACGATGCCGAGGATGGGAATGTTCACCTTCGAGAACATCTCGATGCCCTTGCGGGCGTCGGCGAGGGCGATCTCCTGCGGCGTCGTGACGATGACGGCGCCACCCACCGGCACCGCCTGCGAGAGGGTGAGCTGGATGTCGCCGGTACCCGGCGGCATGTCGACGACCAGGTAGTCGAGATCGCTCCAGGCGGACTGGTTCAGCATTTGCTGCAGCGCACCTGAGACCATGGGGCCGCGCCATACCATCGGTGTCTTGTCCGTCACCAGCATGCTCATCGACATCGCTTCGATGCCGTGCGCCTTGATGGGCACGAAGAAGCGCTCGTCGCGGACCTCCGGGCGGCGGCCCTCGGGGATGCCGAGCATGATGCCCTGGCTCGGGCCGTAGATGTCGGCATCGAGCAGGCCGGTGCGGGCGCCGATGCGATCGAGGGCGAGGGCAAGGTTCACCGCGGCCGTCGACTTGCCGACGCCGCCCTTTCCGGAGGCGACGGCGATGACGTTCTTCGCTCCGGGGATGCCCTTGACGGTCGGGGCGCGGAACGTGAGGTCGAGCACCAACTCGTCCTCGACCCACGCGGCGGCGGCGCTCGCGTACTCGTCCTTGAGACCGTCCACGGGATAGCCCAGGCACACCTCGGCGTGCCAGCGGCCGTCGAGCCGTGCCGCGCGCCGTACGGCGCCGAGTTCGCCCCACGTCGTGCCGAGCACGGGGTCCGGGAAGGCTTCGAGGGGTTGTGCCATAGGGTTTGTGTAGCGCCGGGCGGCGCGACCGCGCCGAGTCAAGGCGCGGTATTATAGGCCGGCGGTCCCTCCCTTCGGGCGGGCCGCGCCGGGCCGAAGCCACTGTCAGCGAGAATCCAACCGAATTCTCTGAATTCAATCGGGGCGCCGCACACGCCGCACACACCGCGCACACCGCCGGGGAGCCGATGAACGCATCCGAACGGCGCCGGATACTGGTCACGAGCGCGTTGCCGAACGCGAACGGGTCCATCCATCTCGGCCACCTGCTCGAGCACATCCAGACGGACATCTGGGTGCGCTTTCAGCGCCTGTACGGCAACGACTGCATCTACGTGTGCGCGGACGACGCGCACGGCACGGCGACGATGCTGAAGGCCGAACAGGAGGGCACGACCCCGGAAGCGCTCATCGACGGCATTCGCGCGGAACACGAGCGCGACTTCGCGGGCTTCGTCATCAGCCACGACAACTACTACAGCACGCATTCGGAAGAGAACCGGCACTACTCGGAGCTCATCTACGAGCGGCTCCGCGAGAAGGGACACATCTTCACGGAGGAGGTGCAGCAGCTCTACGACCCGGAGAAGCGCCTCTTTCTCGCGGACCGCTACGTGAAGGGGACATGCCCCAAGTGCGGAGCGGGCGACCAGTACGGCGACAACTGCGAGTCCTGCAGTGCCACCTACGACGCGACGGATCTCGGCGAGCCCCGTTCGCTGCTCTCCGGGGCGGTGCCGGTGCTGAAGTCGTCGCTGCACTACTTCTTCGACCTGCCGCGCTACGGGGACTTCCTGAAATCCTGGACGCGCAGCGGCACCCTGCAGCCGGAGGTCGCCAACAAGCTCGCGGAGTGGCTCGACAGCGGGCTGAAGGCGTGGGACATCAGCCGCGACGGACCGTATTTCGGGTTCCGGGTGCCGGACACCGAGGACAAGTACTTCTACGTCTGGATGGACGCGCCCATCGGCTACATGGCGAGCTTCCGCAACTACTGCGACCGGGAGGGGCTCGACTTCGACGACTTCTGGGACGCGGACTCGGATTACGAAGTGCATCACTTCATCGGCAAGGACATCGTGAACTTCCACTGCCTGTTCTGGCCGGCGGTGCTGTCCGGCTCGGGTTTCCGCACCCCGACGCGCGTGCACACGCACGGGTTCATCACGGTCAACGGCACGAAGATGTCGAAATCCCGCGGGACGTTCATCAAGGCCTCGACGTATCTCGAACATCTGGACCCGGAGTACCTGCGCTACTACTTCGCCGCGAAGCTGTCACCGAACACGGACGACATGGACATCAACCTCGCGGACTTCGTGCAGCGGGTGAATTCGGACCTCGTCGGCAAGATCGTCAACATCGCCTCCCGTTGCGCCGGCTTCCTGCACCGGCATTTCGACTCGACGCTGTCGTCGACCCTGCACGACGAGGCGTTGTGGAACGAGGTCGCCGGGGCCCGGACGACGCTGGCGGAACGCTTCGAGGCCGGCGACACGAACCGGGCCGTGCGCGAGATCGCGGCGCTGGCCGACCGCGTCAACCGGTACATCGACGGCCACGCACCCTGGCAGCTCGTCAAGCAGCCGGGGCAGGAAGCGCTGGTGCACGGTGTCTGCTCCCTCGGCGTGAACCTGTTCCGGGCGCTGGTCGTCTACCTGAAACCGATCCTGCCGCGGCTGGCGGAGCAGTCGGAGGCGTTTCTCAACGTGGCGCCGCTGACCTGGGAGGACGCGGGGCGCCCGCTGCTCGACCATCGCATCGAGAAGTTCAGGCCGCTCCTGCAGCGCATCGACAAGAAGGCCGTGAGCCGGATGGTCGAGGCGTCACGAGAGGACGAGGCGCCGACACCGCAGGCAGACGAAGACGGCGGGGACCGGAACACGATCTCGATTGACGACTTCGCGAAGGTCGACCTGCGCGTCGCCCGGATCGTCGCGGCGCGCGAGGTGGAGGGCGCCGACAAGCTGGTGCGCCTCACCCTCGACGTGGGCGATCACCGCCGCGAGGTCTTTGCGGGCATCCGGCAGGCGTACGATCCGGAACGACTGGTAGGTAGGCACGCCGTGGTGGTCGCCAACCTGGCGCCGCGCAAGATGCGCTTCGGGACGTCGGAAGGGATGGTGCTCGCGGCCGGCCCGGGCGGGCAGGACATCTTCCTCCTCAGCCCCGACGAGGGGGCGGCGCCCGGCATGGAGGTGCGCTGACTGAACGACCTGCTGCTATTGCTCGTCACGGCGGCGCTGGTCAACAACTTCGTGCTGGTCCAGTTCCTGGGCCTGTGCCCGTTCATGGGCGTCTCCAACCGCCTCGACACGGCGCTGCCGATGAGCCTGGCGACCGCGTTCGTGCTGACGCTTTCGAGCGTCGCCGCCTATGCCATGCACCGCCTGGTGCTGCTGCCGCTGGACCTCGAGTACCTGAAGATCCCGGCGTTCATCGTCGCCATCGCCGGTGCGGTGCAGTTCACGGAAGTGTTCGTGAAGAGCGTCAGTCCGCTGCTGCACCGATTGCTGGGGATCTACCTGCCGCTCATCACCACGAACTGCGCGGTGCTGGGGGTGGCGCTGCTGGTCACGGGCGAGGACCTGGGATTGCCCGGGACGATTGTCGTGGCGCTTGGGGCGGCGTTCGGCTTCTCGCTGGTGATCGTGTGCTTCGCCGCGTTGCGCGAGCGGCTCGACGAGGGCGCGGCGCCCACGGCCATGCGCGGTGCGCCGTTGGCGCTCGTCACGGTCGGCATCATGGCGCTGGCGTTCCAGGGATTTCGGGGGGTTGGGGCGTGAGGCCTCGCTGCAACGATCACCTCCTCTCTCTACCTGCTCCAGGCCGCGGCTACCCGCTGCGCGAGGTGTCGGGACAGCTCGAAGCGTTCGTCGCGGAAGCCCTCCGCGAGCAGACGGTCGAGTGCCTCAAGGCTGATTCCGGGAAGGACCGTACTGTCCTCGGCGATGCTCATCCCATCGCTCGCAGCCGAGTCGGGGATCCAGATGCGCGCCCCGTCGGGCGGGCTCCAGGACCATGCTTCGCGGACGCCCATCCGGAAATAGGGGAGCAACTTGCCCCTGGAGTTCACCGAGCGGTCGACCTCGACGACGAGGTCCGGAACGGGATGCCCCAAGCGCGTGTCGAGATAGCCCTCGATCTCCAGGGCGATGACGGCATTGGCGGGGTTGACGAAGAGGCTCGTGTCCGCTTCGAAGGCGCCATCGCCGCTCACCAGGCGCGTCGACCGCCCAGGGAGGATGCGAAGCGCAAGGCCCGCTTCCATCATCATGAGTTCCAGGTGGAAGAAGAGCCGATCAACCAGGGTTGCCCGTCCTTCGTGCGACAGGCCCGGGCTCGCGACGAACTCGGCCAGACCGGTCGCCTCCTCATAACGGCAGATGGGGGCGTGGTCGTGGTCCGTCAGGCGGTCGAAGAGGTCGCGGGGCATGGGCACCTCGACACGGACCGGATAGTCGACCCCGTAGTCGTGTTCAGAGGTGGAAGCCGGGGCGGCCAACGTGGTCATGTGGGGGCTCCTTGCGCCTGGTTTCGGGGGGGTCGGGCCCTGACGGGCGCTCGCGTGAGCGTCCTGACGAACTTATCGACCCCAGAGTTCGGCCACCTGTCGGGCGATCCGTCGAGACAACTCGAGACGTTCCTTGCCAAACCCATCGGCAAGCAACCCATCGAGATCGTCCAGTGTGACGCCCGGCAGCACGACGCTGGCATCCGCCGGCAGGATCGCGTCTGTCGAAGTCGCATCCGGAACCCAGATGGACGTCCCGTCGGTCTTGCCCCAGATCCATGCCTCCCGCACGCCCATGCGGAAATACGGCAGCAGCTTGCGGCTGGACCGGACCGACCGATCCACTTCCACGACGAGGTCCGGAACCGGGTGACCGGCGCGGGTGTCGAGAAAGCCTTCCAGTTGCCCGGCCACGATCGCGTGGGACGGGTTCACGAACAGGCTGGCGTCAGGCTCGAACGCCCCGTCATCGCTCAACAGGCGAGTCGCGAGGCCGTGAAAGAAGGCGGGACCGAGTCCGGCATCCACCATCGTGAATTCGATGTGGGCGAACAGCCGCGCGATCAGGCCTGCACGTCCTTCGTGAGACACGCCCGGCATCGCGACGAACTCGGCCAGACCGGTCGCCTCCTCATAACGGCAGATGGGGGCGTGGTCGTGGTCCGTCAGGCGGTCGAAGAGGTCGCGCGGCATCGGCGCCTCGACGCGGACCGGATAGTCGACGCCGTAGTCGTGTCCAGAGGTGGAAGCCGGGGTGGCCAACGTGGTCATACCGGGACTCCTTGCGGTTGGCTGAACGCCTCGATCATACATGCCCGGGACGTGCGATCGGGTCCTGTCTCCGCGTGGAAGTTCGACCCGTGATCGCCGTCGTCGTGCTCGGTCTCCTCGGCGTCGTTCTCGGTGCGGCACTCGCCCTCGCGCGGGCCCGGCTCGCCACGGATGAAGACCGCACCGTCGCTGCGGTCGACGCCCTGTTGCCCCAGATACAGTGCGCCCAGTGCGGCTATCCGGGCTGCCGACCGTACGCGGAGGCCGTCGTTGCGGGCGCGCCGATGGACCTCTGCCCGCCGGGGGGGCAGCCGACGGCCACTGCCATCGCGAGCCTGCTCGGGCGCGAAGGGGAAGCGCCGGTCGTGGGTGCGCCGTCGGAGTGCGTGGCGTTCATCGACGAGGAAGCCTGTATCGGCTGTGCCCTGTGCATCGAGGCCTGCCCCGTGGATGCCATCGCGGGGGCGCACAAGTACCTGCACACGGTCATCGAGAGCCGTTGCACGGGATGCGAACTGTGCATTCCGCCGTGTCCGGTCGACTGCATCACGCTGCTGCCGGTGGAAGAGGAGGCATGGACGTGGCAGCGCCCCTGAGTGCACTCCCCCTGTCGGGCGTGCTGCGCTATGCCCTGGTGACGCCCACGGCGCGCTATCGACCGACGGTCGGTCATGGCGACCGCGTGCGGGCTGGAGATGCCATTGCGAGCGGGTTGCACGCCGCGGCGTCCGGTTCGGTCGAGTTGAGCGCCGACGCCATCGTGGTGCACGTCGATGGCCGGGACGACCGCGCGCCACCCCTGCGTGCCGACGACTTGCTGGAAAGCGTTCGCGACGCCGGTGTGGTCGGCCTCGGCGGCTCGGGTTTCCCGGCGTGGCAAAAGCTCCGCGAAGCACGCGAGAAAGGCGTCCACACGCTCATCGTCAACGCGGTCGAGTGCGAACCGGGCGTCTCGGCGGATCGCGCACTGCTGTCCGGGCACCTCCCGGAAGTCCTCGATGGCCTGCGCACCCTGACCGCATACCTGGGTGCCCGCGGCGTGCTCGCGGTGGGCGAGGGTCTGGATGCGGCGTCGGACGTCGAGACCGTGGAGGTGACCGGGCGCTACCCGACGGGCTCCGAGCGCATGGTCGTGGCCCGGGTAATCGGAAAGGAAGTGCCGCGACACGGCTACCCGATTGACGTGGGCGCGGTCGTCTTCAACGTGGCGACCGTGTATGCCATCCATCGGGCGTGGACGCTTGGCGAACCCCTGACGCGGCGCGTCGTCACGGTGGGAGAAGAGAACCGTTGGGTCCGCGTGGGGCATCCCGTCCCGGACTTGCCGTTACCCGCGGGCGAGAAGATGTTGGGCGGGCCGGTGACCGGCTGGCTGGCTGGCGCCGACGCGGCCGTCGAGAAGACCACGCGCGCCGTGACGTCACGGGAACCGGTGACGTCGACGCCGTGCATCCGCTGTGGCTGGTGTGCGGGTGCGTGTCCCGAGGGGCTGTTGCCCCAGGAGTTGTTCGCGCGCATCGGGGCCGAGCGGTGGGCGGAGACGGATGCGCTGCGACTCGACGACTGCGTGGAGTGCGGAGCCTGCGACCTCGCCTGCCCGAGCCGGCTGCCGCTGCTCGCGACGTTCCGTTTCGGGAAGTCCGAACGTGCCGCCGCGAAGCGGCTGGCGGCGTCCGCGGAGACGGCGCGCGAACGCTTCGACCGCCGCAACGATCGCCTCGCGCAACGCGCAGCCGAAGAACGGGATCGACGCGCCGCCCGGCTCGCGGCACCCCGCGAATGGCAACGCTGAGCACGCGGGGCGTCATGCTCCGGGTCGCCGCGGCGCTCGTGCCCGCGGCGCTCGCGGCCACGTGGTTCTTCGGTGTCGGCGTGCTCACCAACATCGCCATCGCCGTGATCGGCGGACTCGCGATGGAGGCCGGATGGGGGTGGGCGCGCGCGCGCTCGCTCGCCGCGGTGAAGGATGCGAGCACGCCGGTCACCTGCGCCTTGATTGCGCTGTGCGTGCCGCCGGCGATGCACCCGGGCATCCTGCTGGCAGCGGTCGCGATGGCGGTCATCGTCGCGAAGCAGCTGTACGGCGGCATCGGCCGCAACGTGTTCAACCCCGCGATGGTCGGCTATGGGGCGGTGCTGGTCGCGTTTCCCCAGGCGTTCGCGAGTTGGGATGCGACCACCGGCGCGACAGCGCTCGACGCCTTCCGGTTCCGGGACGGGGCGACGGTGGCGGAAATCTGGGCAGCGCCGGTGTTTGGGGCAGTCGGTGCGCGGGGCTTCGAGGTCGTCGGGGCGGCGGCGCTGGCCGGCGGTCTCTATCTCTGCGCCGTGCGCATCGCCAACTGGCGCTTCCCGGTAGCGATGCTCGTTGGTCTCGGCGTCTGTGCCGCCCTCGCCTACGACAACGGCAGTTCTTCGAGCCTCGGCTCACCGCTCTTCCACTGGTTCTCCGGAGGCACGATGCTCGCGGCGTTCTTCATCGCCACGGACCCGGTGACCGCGCCCTCGGTGCCCGCGGCGCAGTGGATCTTCGGGCTCGGCATCGGCGTCACCATCTTCGTCATCCGCGCCTTCGGTGGCTACCCCGACGGCATCGCCTTCGCCGTTCTGCTGGGTAACCTGGCGGCACCGGCACTCGACCGGATGATGTTGCGATCATGAAGGCGGTGCTGCGTAGCGCGTTGGTGCTCGGTGGCCTGATGGCGTTTGCGGGCCTGCTGCTCGCGGGCGTCGACGCGCTGACGGGAGAACGGATCGCGGAGAACCGGCGCATCGCGCGACAGGCGACGCTGCGGGAACTGACTGGCGCGGGTCTCGAGATGGAAGAACATGCCGACGTGGTGGCCTGCGAACGCGCACTCGTGGTGCTTGCGATGACGGAGCGGGGCTACGGGGGTGACATGGACCTGGCCGCTGCGTTCCGGGCGGGGGAATTCACGGGGATACGCGTGACCCGGCACACGGAGACACCGGGCTTCGCGGACATCCTGGATCCGTCGGACTGGATCGGGGGACTCGCTGACGACGCCAACGCGATCGATGCGGTGACCGGCGCGACGATTACGTCAGCCGCCGTGCTGCGCGCCCGGGCGGCGGCACTGCAGCGTCACGCGGACGGCGCACCCTGGTGTTCTCCATGAGCCTGTTCCGCGAAGCGGCCTGGCAGCGCAACCCCGCGTGGGTGCAGCTCCTGGGCCTGTGTCCGTTGCTCGCCGTGACGACCACGCTCGAGAATGCCGCCGGCCTCGCGGTCGCGAGCGCAGTGGTTGTGGTGGGCTCGACGGTCACCGTCTCGGCGATTCGGGCCGTCATCCCGGACGACGTGCGGCTCCCATGTTTCATGGTCGTGATCGCGACCTTCACGACGCTCGTGACGATGCTGATGGAGGCGTTCGCGTTCGATCTGTACCTGCGTGTCGCGCTCTTCGTGCAGATCATCGTGACCAACTGCATGATCCTCGGGCGCATCGAGCAGTTTGCCTCGCGGCAACCGGTGGGCCGGACGCTGGTCGACGCGCTCGGGACCGCCGCGGGCTTCGCGGTAGCGCTGCTGGCGCTGGGCGCCACGCGCGAACTCGTGGCGCTGGGAATGCCCCTCGCCGCATTGCCGCCGGGAGCGTTCCTGGTCGCGGGTCTGCTGCTCGCGACGGTACGGGCGGTGGGCAGCGGGATCGTCGCGCTCGGACGTCCGCAGCAGGACGCCGGATAGTGCGCTCGACCGCCAAGCTCCCCTGAGATGGCCGATCCACGGAAGTCAGCCGCCGACAAGGCGCCGGAGCGTCCATCCGCCGGCCTCTGCAGCGGCTGCCGCCACGCTCGTACCGTGGCTTCCCGTACCGCCAGTTACACGTTGTGCGAGTACTCTTTCAGCGATCCGGGCTACCCGAAATACCCGAACCTCCCCGTGGTGTCGTGCGCTGCCTTTGCGGCACGTCCGTCGTGAGCGCGGCATGCTCGAAAGCACGGCGCGCTGACCTTGGAGTGGTGAAGGGCTTGCGTGGAAAGGGCACGCGCTTCGTCGGCCGAAAGCCCTGCGAGAAACCCTAGGAATCCGTCGTTTGCGGTTTCCTGCGACTCGCGTATATGACCAGGACCAGCAAGAGCATGGGCAGCATCGTGAGGAGCCCGAAGCCGGGGGTTCCGGTCGCAAACAACAGGGCCGCGGATGCTCCGAACGTCACCAGAACGATGGTGGCGCCCGGTACCCTGGTCCTTGGGAGCATCATCAGTAGGCCGCCAACGATCTGGGCAGTACCGAAGAGGACGATGCCGGTTGCATCCATTCCGACGGTTCCGAAAAAGTCCAGATCTTCCGGCGTGGGGCGCATCTTCACGACACCCGAAGCCAGCGCCAGGAGTGTTAGCACGACCAGATTCAGAGTGCTCAGGATCTTCACGGGAGGTCTCGCGGCGCCGCTTCCACGGGCGGGGTAGCCCATCCGTCCGGAGACCACTTGAACACGTTGCCGGTCAGGCTGCCGATGTAGATCTCCCCCGTGTGGCTCACGTCGATCCAGTGTCCCGGACTCTCCATGGTCCCCAGGATCTCTCCCGTATCGATGTCGATCCGCATGATGCGACCCGCCAGCGAGCCGTAAGCGATGCCCTCGATGTTGTCGCGGTGCGTGATGACCCACACCTCGTCGTCGGATGTGATGAAGATGCTCTGCGTGGAACCCAGGTGCGTCCAAATCCGGAGCAGGTTGCCCTCGGCGTCGAAGAGTTGGATCCGGTTGTTCTCCCGGTCGCAGACGTAGACGTTGCCCTGGGAGTCCACGGCCAGGGAGTGCACCAGGTTGAACTCGCCGGGACCCGAGCCCGGGGTACCCCAGGCCTTGAGGAAGCTCCCGTCCGCGTCGAACTTCACGACCCGGCTGTTGCCGTAGCCGTCGGCGACGTAGAGCTCGTCGTTCGGCCCGAATGCGATGTCGGCCGGCCGGTCGAATGTCTCTTCCGTGGTGCCTGCCCGACCCTCGACGCCGAGCGTCATGAGCAACTCACCGTCGTTGCTGAACTTCATGACCGTGTGCTTGCGATTGTCGGTGACCCAGACGTTGTCGTACCGGTCGATCCGCAAGCCGTGCTCGTTGCCGAAGTCGTGCTCGCGCCCGAACGAGCGCAGATAGTTCCCTTCGGCATCGAACACGATGATGGGGTCCGCGACGTCCCCGCGCTGGAACACGAAGACCTGGTTGCCGGAGTCGGTGGCCACCGCGGGCACCCGGCCGAAATGCCATCCGTCGGGCATCGTGTTCGGCTCCAGGCCGAAGCGGATGTTGACGCGATACCGCATGCGGCCGCCTTCGTGCGGGTACCACCCGAGACGCCCCTGTGCGTCGACGACTTGTCCGACTGCGGTGGTACGGTCGATGTCGACGCCAGGAGGTGGCTTCGGCACGTGTGACGCCGGCGGCGTCCGCGCGCGGTCGGCGTGGTCGGTGCCGCTTCCACCGCAACCGGCGGCGAGGCCGACAAGTATCGGCACGGCGAGATACGCGACCCGTCTTGCGGACGCCGGCGTCTTCCATGCCGCGCGATGGGGGCCCATCACTGCAAGGTCAGACGGAGTCTGCCGAGAGGGAGTACGGGACGCGCACGCCCGGGTCATCGGCCGGGAAGTCCCGCGTGTTGCGTGTGACCAGGATGGCGTCGGCCACTCGGGCAGTTGCCCAGATGATCGCGTCGGGCAATCGGATACCCCGCTCGCGCCGGATATCGACGGCCCCGGCGCTCACCGCGTCGTCGATGGGAAGACGCTCGAAGTGCGAAAGGAAGGACTTGAGGCGAGCTGCGTCCTCGTCCCCGTTGGCCCCGACCAGTACCTCCATCCAGGTGATTGCACTGATCGCCGGGTTGGCATGCCGGGCGAGTTCCTGCCGCGCGGCCTCCGCACCGGCCAGGTGGGACGAGGAGAAGCAACGAGAGTCGATCAGGATGTTGGTGTCGATCAGCGCCCGCATCAGGCCCACTCTTCTCGCACGTCACGTTCGTAGCTCAGGCCGTCCAGATTGCGCCCACGCCAGATTCCGAACGCTTCGTCAGGCTCGGACGCGCGGTGGGCATCGAGGTAAGTGGCCACCGCACGGCGCACGGCCTCCGCGCGCGAGAGCCCATTGCGTCGGCACAGCGCCGCCAGCCGGGTCACTTGCTCCTCGGGGAGATCGATGATCGTTCGCATGGCATCTGATGACGATGAATGATGACTTCGGGGTGACGGTAACAGATCGGGCACCGAAGGCAAGCGGTACGCGGACGCAATGGGGCCTCCCAGGGTGCCTCGGACGACCGTGCCGCTCCGGCTGCCCGCGGCCGTTGCGCGAAGCGGCAGGTCCGGGATTTCTCGGCGACATCGGAGCCTCGATTGCCGTGCGCCGAAGACCCGTGGCCGGAAGGGCCCGCGGTCTATTCTGACGCTGCGGGTTCTCCGGCAGCGGGAGCCACGTCCGGCTCCATCCCTCTCCGCTTCGCCCAGGCGCGCTCGATCACGCCCATCTTGCCGAGCCGCAGCCCGGTCTTGCTCCCCGTATCGATGCCGAGCTCCAGGTAGGCCTCGTTCTCACGCGTGTAGGCGGGCCACTCCGGCAGGCCTTCGCCATTCGGGTTCCCGGCCTTCGCGAACTGCGTCCAGATGCTCGCCATGAGATCGGAGAGCGCGCGGTCCTCGTCGGTGGGCACGGCGCCGAAGAGGTCGAGGTTGCCGAAGACATAGCCGATTTCGGCAGCGTGGAATGCCATGTAGCGGTCGCGTTCCTCGATCGGAGGCGCCCACGTGAACCAGTACAGATACGCGTCGCTGTCGACCGTCGCCATGCTTCTCGCCCAGGCGCGCATGGGATAGGCGAAGAGCAGGTCGCCGAAGAGGTCGATCCAGGCCCGCTCCGCCTGTGCGTCGTCGGCGGACGGATAGTGTTCGCCCAGCCCGTCCGCGGCTTCGGGCAGCGTCGCCTGGACGTAGGCGCCGAATCTCGCGCTGCCTTCTCCGAAGGTTGGCGTGAAGAACGCCAGGAATGTGGTGGCCTCGTCCGCGTTCGACCCGATCAGTACCGGAACATCCGCCTGACGACCTTCGGCGAAGATCGTCGCTACCTCGTCCGGGATGACCTCGCCGTCCACGATGGCGAGCGAGCCGTAGTCGGAGAAGGCCGGATCGGACTGGAAGATCGCAAGGACATGGTCCGCCGCCAGCGTCCTGAGCGCCGCCAGCGACGCATCGCCCCCTTCGCCCGCAAGGGCGGCCCCGAACTTCTCGCCCACCGACTCGGCGGAGGCGGCCCAGGGCGTTTCCCGGTCCCGGAAGGTCATCGGCTGAAAGGCGCCGCCGCTCTCGCCGATCACGCGGTGGAACAGGCCGCCCGCAAGGGGGCTGGCCTGCAGCAGCGAGACGCTCAACGATCCGGCGGACTCGCCGAAGATCGTGACGCTGGCCGGATCTCCGCCGAACTGTTCAATGTTGTCCCGCACCCACTCAAGGGCGGCGATCTGGTCGCGCAGACCCGCATTGCCGGACACGCCGTTCGCGTTCTCGGCGCTGAGTTCCGGATGAGCCAGGAACCCGAACGGCCCGAGGCGGTAGTTGGCCGTGACGAGCACGACATCCTTGGAACTCAGCAATTCACCGGGATAGGAGGCCCCGTCGCCGGTGGTGAGGCCGCCGCCATGGATCCAGACCATCACCGGCAGCCCCGGGCCGACGTGCTCCGCCCGCGTCCACACGTTGAGCGTCAGGCAGTCCTCGTCCATCTCGAAGTCGGAGCGTCCATAGAACGAGCCACCCTGGCCCTGCGGCTGCACGCACGCCGGGCCGGCGGTCGTGGCGTCCCGTATGTCGGCCCAAGGCTCCACCGGGCCGGGGGGCGCCCAGCGGCGGTCGCCGACGGGGGCGGCCGCATACGGAATGCCGTGATACTGCTTCAGGCCGTCTTCGCCGAGGGTGCCGCGGACGGTCCCTCCCGTGACGGCGACCTCCGGCCCGATGGCGACCGGCTCCGGCGCGACGGCCGTCTCGGTCGGTCCACAGCCGGCAATCAGCGACCACAACGCCAGCGCGGAGAGTGTGCGTGCCCACATGAGTCGATCCTCGTCTCGATTCGCGGGCATGCTACTTGAAGCGGGGGACGGCTCGCCGGTTCTCTTGCAGGCAACCCCCTGTCGCTGCGGATACCGCGCCACAGGCTCGCGCGAAATCGCAGGAGGGATCGCATGACGTCGAGCGTGAACAGGAACGGAGAAACCGCCGAGGTCTCCCGGCGTTGATCTGCCGAAGAACGGCGACGAGGGCGCTCGGTCAGCGCGCCTCCCAAAGCGCTCGATGCACCCGGTCCAGATCCACTTCGATGCGCGGCACTTCGTCGACAACGAGCGTGTGTCTGTTGCCGTCGCCGTAGCGGGGCCAGTACGGAAGACCTGCCCCGTTCGGATCACCGGTCCTCGCAAAGGCGATGATCGTGTCCGACCAGCGCCGGGCGAGATCCCGCACGACCGGATCGTTGGGGTCATGGAACATCACGCCGCCGGGATGCGCGCTGTTGAATCGATTGAACGTGAACGGGATCTCGGCCCCGTGCGGCATGCCCAGATCGAGCCCTTGCCACTGGGCGCTGGCGGGCAGGTCGAAGCGGTACAGCCACCCGCCCGGCCCGGCCGCGGTGGCGCGCTCGGCGCTGTCGATGGCGGCCTTGCGGAACATGTCTCCCCAGATGCGTTCGTGAATCCCCTTCGGTTCGGCGTCCGGATACGTCGCCGTGAGTGCGTTCAGGTACGGTGCGGGGTCCGCGCCCGCGGTGACGAACCGCGCGATGCGGCGTTCTGACGCGCCGTGGGTCGCGGGATCGAAGCCCACCGAGAAAAGCGTGCCTTCGTCGCGATTGGTGCCCGCGATCAGGGGCACTCCCTGCGCGCCGCGCTCGAGGATGGCGTCGTTGGTGGAACGCGTGACGACGGTTCCGTCCATCCCCCCGACACCGGTGCCGATCGCACCCTGCACGGCCAGGAACGCCTCGGCGGACATCGCGCGCGAGTGCGCGAGGAGTGCGTCGCCCTCGAGCCCCAGCTCGGCGGCCAGCGGGGTCAGAAGATCGTCGGGTGGCGTGTTGACGGTGCCGGGACTGTGGGCGATGGCCTTGTGAAAGAGGCCGTCCGCGGACGGCGCGGCCAGCAGCGCATGCACGGAGTGGCCCCCGGCGGATCCTCCGAAGATCGTGACGTTGCCGGGATCGCCGCCGTAATCCGCGATGTTGTCGCGCACCCACTCCAGGGCGAGGATCTGGTCGCGGAAGCCGTTCGATGCGGTACCGGCGAATTCCTCGCCCAGCGGCGACAGGTCGAGAAATCCGAGCAGGCCCAGGCGGTAGTTGATCGTGACCACCACGACATCCCCCTGCGCCGCCAGCATCGAACCGTCGTACTCATTGGCCGATCCCAGCGCGAAGCCGCCCCCGTGAATCCAGACGAGCACGGGGCGAGGAGGACCCTCCACGGACGGCGTGACGATGTTGAGGAACAGGCAGTCCTCGGTCGTTCCGCCTGCCGACTCGGGCGAGGCCCCGTCGAGTGCAGGCTGCATGCAGCGGTTGGGAAAACGCGTCGCATCCCGGGCGCCCGACCAGGGTGCCGACGCGACCGGTGGCAGGAAGCGCCGCTCCCCGACCGGGGGCTCGGCATAACGCACACCGAGGAAGTGGAGCACCTCGCCCTGCCGCTTGCCGACGATTGCCCCGAGACGCGAATCGAGGGTTTCGGTGGGTTCGGGGCTCGTTGGCCCGGCCCCTGGAGCTTCCGGGGGTGCTTCGTCGATTGACTGGCAGCCGGCGACCGTCAGCCAGAGCGTTCCCAGGACAAGCGATGCGATCGTCTGCTGCGTACGAATCAGGGCCCGTCCTGCCCGTGTGCACACCTTGCGTTGGCGCTCAGGGCACCGGACTCTCGGTCGGCGATGGTCCACGCTACGAAAGCATCGCGCGCTTCGGCGAGCGCTTCGTCGACGGTTGCCCCGTCGGCCACGCAACCGGGCAAGTCGGGAATGGTCACCAGGAAACCCCCGCCTTCGTCCGTGGGAAGCGGGCTGACGTGGATGGGATAGTCTTCGAATTTCATTGCGTCGCCAATCGGCTCGCGGATTTGCCCTTTCGGATCGAGCAACTGTCCGCCCCCGCCATTTCGGAACGATACTAGAGGCAGTATCTCCGTCAACACACCGGACGAAGCCTCGCTGTGATCGCGGCGAGATGTGCGAAAGGAGAAGGAGAAGGTTGATCGAGCCGTCAGAACCCCGCGCTCGGGTCTGTACGCGGATCGCGGCGGTAAGGAGCTGTACCGTCAACTACTATACTACGCCAGCAACGGCTACTACGCGTCGCCTTAGGAGGCAAAGCCCCATGAAAGTGCTCAGTTGGAACGTCAACAAGGCCGAGCTGTCGCGGCGCCAACTTTGGGAGACTTTCCGGCGTGAGGACCCTGACATTGCCTTGCTGCAGGAACTGCACGAACTGCCTCCCTGGGTGGAGGATCGTTACGCTTGCCATCTGGTCGCCCCGCGCTTTTTTGGTGGCCATCGTGCGCGGTTCTCTACGGCGATCCTGTCGAAGTGGCCAGTGGACGCGTCGCCGTTTCTCTCGTCTGAGCTCGATTGGGTCAGCGCGATCCACCGGGAGCGCCCCGGCTGGATCATGGAGTGTCAGGTGACTCCAGAGACTGGGGAACGCTTCCACGTCGTCTCGGTGCACTTACCGGCTTTCCCCATCCCACGGAAGTCGTTGACCGGCGTGGATGTCTCCGCCATCAAGCTGAAGAACAACCCAGACGTGTGGTTCACGGAGATTCTCTGGTCGCTCTTGGCCCATGCGGACCTGGGCGATGGCACGAGCTGGATCGTCGCCGGCGACTTCAACAGCTCGCTGCTGCTTGACGTACCGAGAGACCGCGGCAACGGTCAGGTCGTTGAACGCATGAACGGCCTTGGCTTCGTGGACGGTCTGAGTTGCCACAATGGGGGACCCGTACCGACGTTTCGGCATAGTCGTGGGTCGATCAAGCACCAGCTGGACTACTGTTACGTGAATCGACCGATGCTCGAACGTCTTGTACGGGCGACCGTCCTACCGCAGGGGGAGGTCTTCGACGCGACTCCTCGCTTGAGTGACCATCTGCCTATCCTGTGTGAATTCGCATAGTGTCCCTCGGTTGGGGGGCTCGAAGAAATCTGCCATCGGCGTGCATGCCCTGCTCGGGAGCACGCTCTCGAACGAGCGGCACGCGGCCTTGGCTTCGACTACATGATCGCCAATCCCCCAGTTGTCCGTCGCTGATCCGCGGCAGGGCACGCGACACTGCCGCCGGATAGCCTCCTGAGATGGGGAGCAGAACTGTGACAAGCTGTGACGCGTAACTGTGACATGCTGCGGCATCGGACTATGACGCTGCCGGCCAGGCACCCACGAAGAAGGGAGGCCGGCATGAACCGCGTCGGTCGAGCACGGTCCGGTTGAACGTTCGGTTCGACTACTGGGCGCCGCAGGGGGCAGAGCGGGAGCTGTCGCCAGGCGACCTCCCCACGGGCCTTGACTACCGGTAGGTCACGCGCGTTAACGGCGGCGCATGACTGGTGGAGACACGATGACTTTCTTCGACTATGCCCGGGCTCCGTATCCCATCCGGGAGGACATCGCCCCGGCGTATCGCGCCTTTTGGGAAAAGCTCGCCCGCCCAGGAAGCTGGTGGTCGGGCGCCGCGCGCGTGGCCATCGCGGCGGAGTCGCGCAATGCGCCGGCGTGCCGGCTTTGCGATGCGCGCAAGCGGGCACTCTCGCCGGGAGCCGTCACCGGCGAGCACGACCGTGGCGAGGGACTGCCCGACACCGCGGTCGACGCGATCCATCGCGTCGTCACCGATCAGGCCCGGATCACCAGGAAGTACGTCGAGGACAACGCCGCGGCGGGCCTCAGCAAGGAAGCGTACGTGGAACTCGTCGGCATCGTGGTGGCGGTGTTCAGCATCGACGAGTTCCACCGGGCGCTGGGGCTGGACCTGGAGGTGCTGCCGACTCCCGAACCGGGTGAGATCAGCCGTTACCGGCCGGCCATGCTCAGCGAGGACATGGGTTTCGTCCCGACGGTGCCGCGGGACGGCGACGTCGGCAACGAGGCGGACCTCTGGCCGCACGGGCGTACGGCCAACGTCGTCCGCGCGCTGACGCTGGTGCCGGACGCCCTGCGCGATTGGCGGGCGATCGCCGCAGCCCAGTATCTGCCGCTGCAGGAGATGGGGAACCTGGGACAGCACGAGGCGCGCTCCATCAACCGCATGCAGATGGAGCTCATCGCGGGCCGGGTGTCCGCGGTCAACGAGTGTTTCTACTGAACTGGCGCGCACGCCATGGGGCTCCGTGTGAGCGCGCGGTACAACGCGACTGAGGTCGACCTGCAGGCGGTCAACGGGGATGTCGACGCGGCTGCCGTCGGCATCGAGTTCGGGCCGGAACTGATGCGCTTCGCCGAGAGCGTGGCGTCCCGGGACGATGCCCTGGATCGTTACCGACGGGAGTTGCTCGAGGCGGCGGGGCCGGCGGTCCTGGTGGATGCCGCCGGGGTCGCCGCGAATTTCCAGCGCATGACGCGCATTGCGGACTCGATCGGGATTCCCGTGGACAACATGTCCGCCGAGCTGGGCCAAGAGGTGCGGCGGGAACTGGGCATCGAGCGGTTTCCCAGCGCGCGCAATTCGCTGTGACAGAACGCGTCACCTGACGTCCACCGCGCCGCGGGGTGCTAACCCGATGCGGTGGGCGATCGCCGGTTGAACCTGCGGTTCGACTGCTGGAGGTCGCAAGGGGGTAGATCGGGAGCTCCCGCCCGGGGACGTCCCACCGGTCTTGACCGCGGGTAGGTCGCGCGCGTTAACCTCGGCACATGACTGGGGAGAAATCATGACCTTCTTCGACTATGGCCGGGCTCCGTATCCCATCCGGGAGGACATCGCCCCGGCGTATCGCGCCTATTGGGAGAAGCTTGCCCGACCGGGCAGCTGGTGGACGGGCGCCGAGCGGGTTGCCATCGCGGCGGAGTCGCGCAATGCGCCGGCGTGCCGGCTGTGCGATGCGCGGAAGGAGGCACTCTCGCCGGCGGCCGTCACCGGCGAACACGACTGCGGCGAGGGCCTGCCCGAAACGGCGGTGGACGCGGTGCACCGGGTCGTCACCGACCAGGCCCGGATCACGCGAAAGTACGTCGAGGACAGTGTCGCGGCGGGTCTCAGCAAGGAAGCGTACGTGGAACTCGTCGGGATCGTGGTCGCGGTGTTCAGCATCGACGAGTTCCACCGTGCGCTGGGACTCGACCTCGAGAAGTTGCCGGCGCCCGAACCGGGCGAGATCAGCCGCTATCGGCCGGCGATGCTCACGGAGGATATGGGATTCGTTCCTACAGTTCCGCTGGACGGCGCTGTCGGCGAGGAGGCGGACCTATGGCCGGGTGGACGCACGGCCAACGTGATCAGGGCGCTGTCGCTGGTGCCGGACGCCCTGCGGGAGTATCGGGGGATATTCTCTGTGCAGTACCTGCCGTTTGGCGGCGTGCGAAGCTTCGATCTCGTCGAGGGGCGCGCCATCAACCGCATGCAGATCGAACTGATCGCGGGTCGGGTGTCCGCGGTCAACGAGTGTTTCTACTGAACTGGCGCGCACGCCATGATGCTCCGTGTGAGCGCGATGCACCATGAGACCGAGGTCGACCTGCAATCCGTCAACGGGGATGCCGACGGGGCCGCGGTCGGCATCGAGTTCGGGCCGGAACTGATGCGCTTTGCCGAGAGCGTGGCGTCCCGCGACGAGGCCCTGGAACGTTACCGGCGGGAGTTGCTCGAGGCGGCGGGCCCGGCGGTCCTGGTGGATGCGGCCGGCGTAGCCGCGAATTTCCAGCGCATGACGCGCATTGCCGACGCCGTGGGGATCCCCGTGGACGACATGTCCCTCGAGATGGGTCAGCAGGTGCGGCAGGAACTGGGTATCGAGAGGTTTGCCACCGCGCGTAACTCCCTCTGAACGAACTGTGCGTCACCTGACGGTCACGGTCCCGCTGGGCGCGAACCCGATGCGGTGCGCGATCGCCTCGATTGCCTGATCCGCGCCGATCTCGAAGGGCGCCATGTACACCTGCCAACCCGATGTCGTGCCGGCGGGGCGCACACGCCGGATACGGAGAAGGCGTTGGTGTATCGAATGCCCTCGTCCGCCAGCCGGCTGAGGTTGGGCGTCTCGACGGCGGTGTCCCCATAGGGCGGAATGATGGGACTCAGGTCCTCGGCGACGAGCCAGAAGATGTGGGGTGGGGTGGCCGGGGGAGCCGACGCAGCGCCGGGTTCCGGGTCGCTCTCGCAGGCGCCAGGGAGGAGCGCGCCGCCGACCGCCGCCAGGAAGAGAAGGACCGTCCTGGTTCCGTTCCCGTACATCTCACGTCTCGTTCAGGACCTTGCGCGCGTAGATCGCTCCGGCGAGGCACGCGGCGCCCACGGCGATGCCGATGTACATGTCCAGGCTACCGAACAGTGCCAGCGACTCGGAGATGTCGTACGCGGTTCCCGGCAGGGGGATGCGTCGGGCATGTGCCAGGATGAAATCCGAGAGAACGCGCAGGACGGGAATCTCGCGGAAGATGAACAGCAGCAGGGGCGACAGCGCCAGCAGCATCGGGAGTCGCGGCGCGACGGCGGAGGTCAGCAACAGCCAGCCCCAGACCGGCAGTCCCCAGAAGACGTACACGATCACGCCGACGATCCCGTGCATCCAAAGCTCCGGGAACTGTGCGGTGCGCCAGACGTCCCAGGGCGCCCACACCAGGACGACCAGGTGGTTTACCGCCATCGCCGCCAGGCACACGCCCGGGATGAGCAGCACGCCGACCACCAGTTTGGCTGCCACCGTCGTGGCGTCCCCCACGGGCATGGACTTCCAGAAGTACACGCTGCGGTCGCGTCGTTCACCGTGCAGGGCGCCCGTCAGATAGAAGAACGTCAGTACGAACGCCAGCAGGAAATAGGGGGTGCCACTGATGGTGCCGACGTTGCCGAGGTCTAGCACGCCAGACTCCAGCAGGTTGGATCCCGCGAGGATCGTCGCGCCCAGCGCGAACCCCGCGAAAATGCCGATGGCGATGAAGATCCCCCGGCGTTCCTGGCACTCGCGCCTGATCAATGCGAGGAAGGTCCTCATGGCGTCGCTCCCGTCTTGTTGTTCCCCACGCAGGCGATGAACAGCTCCGGCAGCGTGGGCGTGCGCACGGGGCCCAGGGGCGCGAGTTCGGCTTCCGGCTTGCCGCGAAAGACGAGGTCGTGGCCCTGCCAGCCGCTCCGTTCCGCGATCGGCTCGAGGGCGCGGGCGTCGGCCAGTCGGTCGTCCGGCACGGTCACGACGGCGAACTCCGTTGCGACCGTTTCCATCGGCATGCTCAGCACGTCGCGGCCGTCTGCGATGAACGCCACGTGCGTCAGGATGTGCTCCAGTTCGGAGACATCGTGGGTGCTCACGACGATCGTGCGCTGGCCGTCGAAGTAGTCGTTCAGGATGCGGTCGTAGAAGTGACTTCGGTTGACGATGTCGAGGCCGAGGGTGGGTTCGTCGAGCACGAGCAGGTCGGCGTCGATGGCGAGGACGATCGCCAGGTGCGTCTGCACGATCATGCCCTTGGAGAGCTTGCCGATCTTGCGATGCTGCGCGATTCCCGCGTCTTCGAGCAGCGCGCTGGCCCGCCCGATGTCGAAGTTGGGGTTCACGGCGGCCACGTAGGCGAGCACCTCGCGCACCTTCATCCAGCCGGGCAGCGTGCCGACATCGGCGATGTAGGCGGCGCGCCGCATCAGCGTGGCACGGTGTCGGAACGGCTCCATCCCGAGTACCTCGAGGTGGCCCTGCACCCGGATGAGGCCCAGCATGGCGCGCAGCGCCGTGGACTTGCCGGCTCCGTTGCGGCCGATGAGGCCGACGATGGTCCCCGGGGCGGCCTGCAGGTTGAAGCCGTCGAGCGCCCGTACCTTGCCGTACCGGCGCACGAGGTCTTGCGCGATGACGTTGGACACGTTCAGTCGTCCTCCTGTTCGGCTTGTGTGGATGGCGTGTTCATTGGGGACTGGCGACGGTCAGCCGGGGGCCTGAAATGCGATCTCGTGCACTTCGGCGAGCGGCAAGGCGGTGATCCTGTGGGTCAGGGGGTAGCGAAGATTACCGGGATACACCACCCACAGGTGCTCGAGACCGAGATCGTCGATGGCGATGTGCATGGCCCTCGTCGTGCGCGGTGCATCCGAACACTTGAACTCGAAACCCCAGCGTCGGCCCCTGCGGAGCAGCAGGAGGTCCAGCTCCGCTCCGCGTTGGGTGGCGTAGAAGTAAGCCTCCCGGGAGCCGTGCGCAACCAGGGTCTGCTCGAGGGCGAAACCTTCCCAACTCGCGCCGTAGCGAGGGTGCATCGGTAGTTCGGTGGCAGTCTCGATGCCGAGCAGGAAGTGGAGGATGCCGCTGTCGCGCAGATACACCTTCGGCGACTTGACGAGCCGCTTGCCGAGATTCTCGAACCAGGGTGGCAGAACCCGAATCATGAAAGTGCCGGCGAGAAGGTCACGGTAGCGTTTCACTACCGTGACGCTTGCGTCCATCGAACGTGCCAGCTCCGCCGCATTCCAGACCTGCCCGTGGTAGTGGGCGAGCATGCGCCAGAAACGACCGATGGCGGCGGGAGAAACGCGCGACGCCAGGCCGGGGATGTCTCGTTCCAGGAAGGTCTGCGTGAAGGACTGCATCCATCGGCTCCACGCCGCAGACGACGGCGCGAGCCAGGCACGGGGGAAACCGCCCCGCATCCACAGCCGCTGCTGGTGTTCGACGCCCACTTCGAAGAGGGACAGGCTCGATACGTCGACGAACAGGATTCTCCCAGCCAGGGTCTCGGACACGCCCTTGATCAAGTCCAGGGAAGCGCTACCCAACAGCAGGAACACGGCTTGACGGGCCGGGTCGTCGCAGATCGGGCGCAACACCTGGAACAGGGTCGGCATGCGCTGGACCTCGTCCACGACCACCAGACCCTCGCTGTCGCGCAGCACGGCTTCCGGGGCCCGGGCAAGCGCCTCCTGCACGGCGGCGACTTCGAGGTCGAGCACCCTGGACGGTCCCGGCCATTCGGCGGCGATCTGTTGTGCCAGCGTGGTCTTCCCGACCTGCCGAGCACCCAGCAGGCCAACCGCGGGGGCCTCGTGGAGATTCCTCGAGACGGCGGTGAGCAGCTTCGTGCGAGGTACTAATTGTTGCATATCAGACTAGAGGAGTTTGATATGCAACAATAAAGGACGATTCCGGCGCGATGTCAAGTGCGTGGAGCCCAGAAGTACCCCGGGGTAATGCCCAGGGAGGGTGGCCATGCCTCTGCGGAAGATGCATCGATGCGAGCCTCTCGAACGGGTACCATCCCGGGGCGTCGCACGCGGTCGGCCAGATGAACCGCTCCACCCAGTCGTCGCGCAGCCAGGAGCCGCTCTCCATCGCAGACCCGGCAACCCCTCCGATCCACGCCCCGTGCCGGTTGCGGGCTCGCTGACGGTGTCACGACGGAGATTCAGCCGAGCCGCCATTCGCCCGTTGTGGTTCCCCGTCATGGCCGCCGTATGGGGTTGCGGAGGCGGCGGTGGCGGCGGAGATGACGCGCCCGAGACGCCGGCTCCCGAGCCACCACCCGAGAGCGTCTCCCTCTTCGACTCCATTCCCGCTGCCGGCAGCACCATCGACCCGGCTACGAACGCGGTGAACCTCGTCCATCTCGGTGCCCCCGGTCTGCGCTTCGAGTATTCGGGCGAATGCGAGCCAGAGGGTTCCGCGGTGCGTCGCGCCCTGACCGATCTCGGCAGCGGTGAGGGAGACCACGTCATTGACCACAGACTCCGTTGCACGCTGGCGGACGCGTCGTCGTACAGCGTCACCGTGGACGCCACGGACGATGCGGATCGTCGTTACCGAAGTGTGCTCGAGTTCTCCACGGGCCACCGGGGGGATGACCCTCGGCTGACCGTGCTCGACCACGTGACCACGCCGGCGGGCGCGGTCGACGAGTTGTTCGACCGGTACGTCGCCGAGGCGGTGCTGGACGACATCGGCTCGCCGATTCTCCGCGCGTTGGCGGCGCTCCTTATCGGTCAGATCGCCGATCGCTCCTGGCGACAGTTGACCGCTCCCGACGCGACCTACGGTGTGATTTCCCAAGGCGTCTCCTACGACTCCAGGAATCCGGCGGGGGAGCCGTCCACGCTCACGGGCCTCGTCGCCATGCCGGAGGTCGGCTCGAGCGGGACCTTCGAGCCGCGGGATCGAGTCGTACTGCTGAGCCATTCCACCGGCTCGACGCCCGGCGCGCTCAGCTTCCGGGATGGCTGGCACGTCTTCGCGAACCTGATGGCGAGCCGCGGTTACCTGGTGATCGCGCCCGACAACTGGGGGCGCGGCGGTTCGCGCGGCGACGCCGGCAACGGCACCGATCAGCCGGAGACCTACCTGATGGCGAACCGCGTGGCCAACAACAGTCTCGACATGGTGGCGGCCGTCCTGGGCAGCGACGACTACCAGGCCTTCCACTCGGGTGGGAACGCCGACATGTCGGTGGTGGGTTATTCGCAGGGCGGCCACAGCGCGGTCGCGGTGTGGTTGGCCAACCGGATTGGCGGAGCCGGGGTCCGTATACGGGAGGTGTACAGCGGCGGCGCACCCCACAACCTGTACCAGACGTTTCGCGGCACGTTGGTACAACTGAATGGGGACTGCGAGGACGACCCCTGGTGCCGTGACGTGGACGAGGAGACGATCCTGCCCTACCTCGTGGGCCGGATCCTGCCGCCGCTGCTTGAGTACACGGATCTCGGCTTGACGCCGAGCGACCTGGTCGACGGTGACGGCCTCGTCGACGACTTCGTGACGGGCATGTTGAACGGCGACGTCCGTTACGACGCCTTGAAGACGATGCTTCAGCTCAACACCTTCACCAACATCGTGGCGCCGGCGGATACCCTCACGGCCGGCGACACACGCCTGCACCTCTTTCACTCGCCGTTCGACCGCCTGGTGCCCGAACAGAACACACGGGATCTCGCCGATCTCCTGGCGCCGGACTTCGATGTCGCGTTTCACGACGACGAATGCGCTGGAACCGGCTTCGCGACGCTGGCCAGAACGGTGCGTGTGGTCGGCGTGGTCCACGTGGTGTGCGCGATGGAAACACTCGACGAGGTACTCAAGGACTTTCCTGCCAGAGAGGGGGCCGTCTCCGCCGGCGCGCCGGCCCCGAGACCCGCCGGTGAGGTGCAGGGTCGCTGGCTCTCCCTGGCCGAGAGCTACGCCAGAGCGGCCGCTACGAACCCGGAGGCGCTGGCGAGCTTCCGGACCGGGAAGTCGCCGGAGGAACTGCGCATGCTGGCGGACATGCTGCTCGAACCGGGTTCGGAGGATTTGAGGCGCTTGGCGAACCTGCTGTAGACAAGACTCCGGGTATCATCCCGCGCGCTCGCATCACCCGACGAACGACACCCGATGACCAACCTTCTCCCAGGCCGCGCACGGCCGGCCGGCAGACGCGTGGTCCCTGGCTGGACGCACCTGGCCGCCGTGCTGCTGTTGGCTTGCCCGGTGTGGAGCGCCGGGGATACGCAAGAGGACGGTGGGCGGACTGAAGGCCTGCTCGAGGAGGTCGTCACCACCGCCACGAAGAAGAGCCAGGCGGAGGCCGCCCAGGACGTTCCGGTGGCCATGACCGTCCTCGGCGGAGACGCACTGGCGGAGCGTCATGTCACGGACACGAGGATCTCAGCTACGCCCTGCCCAATGTTGCCCTGGACGGAATTGGCACCGGCAAGGGCATCGCCAACTTCTCCATTCGCGGCCTGGGGGTGGCCGGTTCCATTCCTTCCATCGATCCGACCGTCGGCGTCTTCGTCGACGGCGTGTACCTGGGCGTGAACTACGGCGTCATCATGGACATGCTGGATCTTGAGGCCGTCGAGGTGCTGCGGGGTCCGCAGGGGCTCCTGTTCGGTCGCAACGTCACGGGCGGCGCCGTGCTCCTGCGTTCCCGGCGTCCCGGCGGTGAGACCTCGGCTGACGCCGCGCTACGCGTGGAGACGGGGCTCGACAGGCGGGTGACGGGCAGCGTCGAGGGCTCCCTGGCCGACGGAGCGGTGGCCGCGCGACTCTCGGCCAGCCACCGGCAGGACGACGGCTGGTTCGACAACGATGCGCCCGGTCGCGGTGCGGTCGGCCAGGAGACGACGTGGGTCGTGCGTCCGGTGGTGACCTGGACGCCTTCGGCGGATCTGGACATCACCCTGATCTACGAACGCGGCGATGCGGACGGCGACGGACCCGCCACACAGAATCGACGCCGCTTTCGCGGCTTCGACTTCGCCATCGACGAACCGGGGTTCTCGCGCGTCGAGTGGCAGCACGGCATCGTCGAGGCGAACTGGCGGGTGGCGCCCGGCACCGGGCGGATCACCAACGTGTTCGGCTGGCGCACGGTGGAGCACGAGTCGCTGGCGGACATCGACTCGACCACGCAGCCGATCTTCCACCTGTTCGCCTACACGGAGCAGGAGCAGATCAGTAACGAGTTGCGCTACTCGGGCTGGTTGCGGGACGGATGGGAGGTGACGCTCGGGGCTTACGTCTTTCACCAGGACATCCGTTACCGGGAGCGGCGCGTGCTGCGCGGCGCGTGGCGGTCTCCCTTCGGAGGCGATCAGGACCACCTGACGGGCGGCGTATTCGTGAACAACGACGTTGAGCTCGGTGACAGCTGGGTCCTGACGGCGGGTGTCCGCTACACGTTCGAGGAGAAGGACGTACGGGTGGCGACGGCCGGCAACTCGGAGTGCGACGCGGCCTCGCACCGGTGCGTATTCGACTTCTCCGATGGCGACTCCTGGCGGAACGTCACGCCCAAGGTGGGCCTGCAGTACTGGTTCGGTTCGCGCACGCAGTGGTACGGGCACTACACCAGGGGCTTCCGCAGCGGCGGCTACAACCTGCGCAACACCTCCCCGGTCGCCCCGCCCGGACCGTTCGACGAGGAAGAGCAGGACGCCTTCGAGGTGGCACTCAAGACGGAATTCGCCGACGGGCGCGTGCGCCTGAACG
Source organism: Candidatus Azotimanducaceae bacterium (assembly GCA_965248075.1). Lineage (GTDB taxonomy): Bacteria > Pseudomonadota > Gammaproteobacteria > Pseudomonadales > Azotimanducaceae > VXNE01. The sequence goes on from CBDFIL010000003.1 coordinate 2,523,499, forward strand.
TAGCGGCGTTCCGCAACCAGGTGCGCGGCATGCAGCGCCAGGTGACGCGCGCCGGTGTGGCGTCGGGTGCCGTGCAGATCACGGCGAATACGGCGGACGCGACCATCCAGGGCCTGGAAGCCGAAGTGATGGCCGCCGTGGGCGACGCGACAAAGGTGAGCGCGTTCCTGGGCTACACGGACGGTGCCTATGACCGCGTGCGGTTCGATCTGAACGGCGATGGGTCGACGGTCGGTGACAGGAACCTTGCACTGCCTCGTCTCGCGAAGCTGACCTACGGGGTGGAAGCGAAGTACGCCCGCCAGGTTGGCGATCTCGGGCGTCTCTCCGTACGGCTCGCACTCTCCCATCGGGACGACAGCGAGATCACCGACGACAACCGCGGTGTACTCGACGGCGGCGACATCGTCGATGCGAGCGTCTCTTTCTCCCCTTCGGACGCGCTGGAGTTCACCCTGTATGGCAGGAACCTGCTCGACGAAGTCCTGCGGCGCAGCGACTTCGACCTCACGGGCCTCGTGGACTCGACCTACTCGCCGTTGAAGGAGGGCAGAGTCGTTGGCGTGGAAGTCCGCGCGAGCCTTTGACTGGCGGCTCCGCGGACGAGAGCGGCATCTGGGCCGGGGGGAAGCGAGCCGCCATAGGCGCGTGGCTGTGGGAGAAATAACACTTGCGGGTCTTCGAGGTGGTAGATTGTCCACCTGCCGGCGTGGAGCCGACGCAGGGGTGGGCAACTCGATGCAAGGCAAGGCGGTCGCGGAACAACTGAAGGCGTTCGGAAGGACGCGGGCCACGACCGATTGGAGCGTTCTGGACCCGGAGACTGCCGCCCTGATCCGTAGCGATCCCTTCGCATTCCTCGTGGCCGTCGCTTTCGATCGCGGGATGCTCTGGCACAAGGCGTGGCAGATTCCGGCCGAGATTCATCGCCAGGGGCTGTTGGATCCCGAGTTGCTGGCAGCGATGTCGGAGACCGAACTGGTCGAACTCATCGACGGTTTGCCGGTTCGCCCTCGGTACGGTTCGAGGCGCGGGGCGCGGACCCTGTCGGATGCCGCGCACCTGGTCTGCGATCGGTTTGGCGGGAATGCGGCCGACATCTGGGAGGATGCGTCTCCCGCGGAGGTCGAGAAGACCCTGCAGGAGATATACGGTCTCGGTCAGGGAATCGCCTCGATGACCACGCGCATCCTGCGCGACGACTTCGGTTGCTTCCGAGGTCAGGAACGGCAGATAGACGTCAAGCCGGATGTCCACGTCCTGCGGGTCTTCCAACGCACGGGGCTGACCGAAACCCAGTCGGCCAGCCAGGCCATACGTGCGGCTCGACGGTTGAGTCCGGACTTCCCGGGCGCTCTGGACTGGGCAGCTTGGCAGATCGGTCAACTCTGGTGCCACCCGACAGAACCGGATTGCGACGCGTGCCCGCTGACCGAGGTCTGCGCGAAAGCGAGCTGACTTGGCTACAGATCCTCGCTCATTGCATTGGGGAGGCGGCGCCTCAGCGGTCTGAACGTGCGTCTGCCGCTACTCGTAGTGGCTCCACATGCGCAGCACCTTCACGACACGCGCGTCATCAAGTACCTGGTAGACGAGGCGGTGCTGGATGTTGATTCGCCGTGAGTAGGCGCCGGCGAGGTCGCCAACCAGCTTCTCGAAGGGTGGCGGACTGCGATAGGGGTCTTCGGCGAGGATGGAAAGAAGTTGCTCGGCCTTAGGTTTCAGTTCGCTTGCTTCCAGCTTTCTCGCGTCGCGTTGGGCGTGCCGCGCGTAGACGACGCGCCAGCTCACCAATCGAGGTCCTCGCTGCAATCTTCAACCGGTGTCTCCATGCCCTCCCGAATGGACTCGCGCATGCCGGGAACGGAGATTAGGAACAGGGTCTCCTGGATGGCTCTCCAATCTTCCTCGGAGACCAGGACGGCCCGGGTCCTCTTGCCGGTGATCACCACGGGTTCGTGAGATTCGGCAGCGGCATCCATCAGGCGGTAGAGATTTGCCCGGGCCTCGGTAGCCGTGATCGTGGTCATGGCCGACTCCCTTGCGGCTGCAGTTTCCAATCGGTACGGAATAACGTACGCAAGATCAAGCGTGCGCGTCAAGGCCTTTCAACGGGCGGCTGCCGCAGCAAGGAAACGCTCGTATCGCTCCTCGAGGCGGTGGACCGTGGGACGCTCATCGCGCTTTCTGGGAAGTGCGATTCGTGTGCCATGCAGACCTTGGATCGCGTACCTCAGCGTCGGGCCGTCGGACTCCTCGAGAACATCGGGCCGCACCTCGATGACGTGATCGGGGCGTACTCCGAGGAAGAACCGATCGAACGCGGCGTGGTGCAACCGGCACAGCGATAGCCCATTGTTGACGATGGGCTCACCGTCCGGTTCAGGGTCAGGAATGATGTGCGCGGCTTCGAGGAGTTCGTCGTGGCGCAGTCGGCAAACTGCACATTGGTGTCGATAGGCGCGTAGTACGCGCTCCCGGAACGCGGTCTGATGAACTCGACGGCGGGTCAAGGTCGTCACGTATTGACGCCTGCCCTCCGCGACGTGGTCCTGCGGCGGGTCCGCCAGCAAGGACAGGTTGGCGGCGTCGTCGACTTCGATGAGAAAGGTGAGCGCCTTGGGCAGATTCTGGACAACGTAGACCGGCCAGATGGGCAGGTAGCGGCCCGTCAAGATGCCATGGAAATAGACGAGAGGCAGACGGTTGTCTTTTGCGAATACAAGGCCCTGGTTCTCCCGATGTGCTGGATCTGCTCCCCGAAATCGGTAACGCAGCCTGCCGCCGGGATCGAAGGCATCGTCGTAAGGGCCGTTCGGTGACGTAGTTATGGAAAGTGGCGCCCGCATGGCACGCGGCCGGAAGATCCCTTGGGGACCGATGAGGTGTACAAGCTCGCTGTTGAACTGGAATCCCTGCTTGAGCAGCGCATAGGGCAGGACTTCGCCGTGCAGGGAGACCAGCCGCGCGAGCCAATCGAACGCGGTGGATCTCAGTACGGCATCCTGTCGGTGGTCGAAGTTGGGCACCGACTCCATCGTGCTGACTGTCCGTCCTTAGCCCTCGGCCTCGTCAATGTGATGTGATCGCTGCTCCATCCTCCGCCGCTCATCCCACGCCCCCGCAATGATTGCCACCTCGTCCACGCGGATGTGGCTCTTGGCCCCCGTGTCCACGCCAAGCTCCATGTAAGCCTCGTTCTCCCGCGTGTAAGCCGGCCACTCGGGCAGCCCTTCGCCGTTCGGGTTGCCGGTACGCGCGAACTGCGTCCAGATGGTCGCCATCCTGTCCGAGAACGCACGGTCGTCGTCGGTCGGCACGGCGCCGAAGAGGTCGAGATTGCCGAAGACGTAGCCGATTTCGGCGGCGTGGAAGGCACCGTAGCGTTCGCGCTCTTCGATGGGCGGCGCCCAGGTGAACCAGTAGAGGTAGGCGTCGCTCTCGACGTTCGCCATGGCGCGGGCCCAGATGCGCATGGGGGCGGTGAAGAGCAGGTCCGCGAGGAGTTTCTCGCCCGACGTCCGTGCCTCGTCGTCCGTCCCGGACGGGTAGTGTGTCGCGACTGCGTCGCCCGCCTCCGGCAGGACCGCCTGCGCGTACGCCTCGAACCCGGCCGCGCCCTCGCCGAAGGGCGGAACGATGAACTCGTGGAGCGACGTCCCCTCGTCCGCGGTCGAACCGATCATCACCGGCACATCTGCCTGGCGGCCCTCGGCGAAGATCGTGGCCACCTCGTCCGGGATCACCTCTCCATCCACGATGGCAAGGGAGCCATAGTCGGAGAAAGCGGGATCGCTCTCGAACACCTCGAGCACGTGCTCCGCCGAGAGCGCGCGCAGACCCGCGAGGGCGGGATCCTTATCTTCCCCGGCGAGGGCGGCCGCGAACGTTTCGCCGCGCGACTCGCTGGATAGCCCGTAGGACGTCATCCGTGTGCGGAACAACATCGGCTGGAAGGCGCCGCCGCTTTGGCCGATCACGCGGTGCACGAGCCCTGCGGCGAGCGGGGTCGCCTGCAGCAGCGACATGCTCAAGGCGCCGGCGGACTCGCCGAAGATCGTCACGTTGCCGGGATCGCCGCCGAACTGGCCGATGTTGTCGCGCACCCAAGCGAGGGCCGCGACCTGGTCCCGGAGCCCCTGGTTCCCGGAGACGCCCTGGGGGCTTTCGGCGCTGAGTTCGGCAAGCGCCAGGAACCCGAAGGGTCCGAGGCGGTAGTTCGCCGTGACCAGCACGACGCCCTTCGAGGACAGCAGTTCGCCGGGATAGTCCGATCCGGCGCCGGTGACGAGGGCGCCGCCGTGGATCCAGACCATCACCGGGAGCCCCTCGCCGACATGCTCGGCGCGCGTCCAAACGTTGAGCGTCAGGCAGTCCTCGTTCATCTCGAACCCGGACTCGCCGTAGAGGCCGCCGCCCTGTCCCTGCGGCTGCACGCACTTCGGGCCCGGCGCGGTCGCGTCGCGGACATCGCCCCAAGCCTCGACCGGCGCAGGAGGCGCCCAGCGCGCGTCGCCGACAGGTGCGGCCGCGAAGGGGATGCCGTGGTACTGCTTCAGGCCGTCTTCGTCGACTGCCCCGCGAATGGTTCCGCCCGTCACCACCACCTCCGGACCGATGGCCACGGGCGCCGGCGGCTCCCCGGTTTCGGCCGGGCCGCAAGCCGCGGTCAATCCAAGCACTGCAAGCGTCAGCAGCGTACCGTTGCGCATGACCTCATTCCCTGCCGAGTCTTTTGATCGGGCCATGCTACGCGAAACGGCCCGATTGTCGTGCGCAGGTGCCGGCGGCTCCCGAGGCCCCATGGGTCGGCGCGTGTCGCGACACGCTACCAATGTGTATACATTCCGCCATTCCGTATAGGATATGGCGACTGAAGGATCATGTGCCAGCAGGAGTGATCAGGAGAGGCGTCATGAAGGACCAACCGGTCGTCTATGCCAAGCCCCGAGCGGGTACGCGGACGGGGCGCGTGTGGGAAGTCGCCGACGAGATTACCCGCGAGACGGGTCGGCGCGCGTCCCGGCGCGAGGTGGTGGACCGCATCGCCGCGGAGGACGGCAACCGCGCCACGGCGAGCACGCAGTATCAGCATTGGAAGTCCAGCCACGAGGCGCCCGCCGAGCAGCCGCCGGCTTCGGGCGAGGATCTGGGAAATGTCGAGAGGCAGTCCCTGACGGTCGGGCCGGACGGGAGGCTAGTAATCCCCCAGGAGATGCGCGAGGCGATGCTCCTCGAGAAGGACCCCCAGGTGACCGCCCGGGTGGAAGCGGGAGAGCTGAGAGTGGTCTCCCGTCGCGTCGCTATCCGGCGCATGCAACGTGAACTCCAACAGTACAAGAAGCCTGGCGAGAGTGTCGTCGACGGCTTCCTGGCGGACCGCAGGGCAATGTGGGGCGAGGAGTGGGGCGAGGAGTGGGGCGAGGAGTCGGGCGAGGAATAGATGACGATTGTCTTCGACAGCTCTGCCCTGCTGGCGATCGCCTTCAAGGAGAGGGGGGCCGAGCGAGCGGCCGAGGGGCTGTCGGAGGGCGTCGTGTCAGCCGTCAACGCTTCTGAAGTGATTGCGTGTCTGCTCGACGAGGGTGTCCCGGAGGAGGAGGCGCGGAGGGTACTGGCGGACTTCGAACTCCCCATTCGCCCGTTCGATGAGTTTCTGGCCGTCGCGGCGGGACTGCTGCGTCGCACGACCCGCAAGCAAGGCCTGTCCCTCGGAGACCGCGCGTGCCTTGCCCTGGCGATACGGGAACAGGCGGGCGTGCTGACGGCGGACCGGAGCTGGGCGACGCTGGAACTCGACGTGGAAGTGGAATTGATCCGCTGACGCCACCAAAGCCGTCGCCCGTGCGGGCGCCGCCTTTGGCCCCAACCCAGAGCCGTTCCATCACCCTGTCGGACCCGAGCCAGCTCGCGCCGGCCCAAGTCCGACAGGCTGCCGACCCTTCCGTCAGCGCGGCAGGGCCTTGTCTGTCATAATAGGCACCGCGCCTGATTGAGGCGCCAAGGTTTCGCACCGCAGCGGGCCGTCCCGGCTCTCCCCTGCTCTTACACCCCGCGCTACCCACCAGTTTCACCTCTTTGGACAAGGAGTCCGTCCCCGTATGCCCCTTCAGACCTCTTCGACTCGCGCACGGCCGTCCGTTCGCCGACAGCGACACGACGCCGTGTGTACCAACTGTGACGCGGTCACCAGCCTGCCTTTCAGGCCGACGCCCGGCCGACCCGTGTATTGCCGCCCCTGCTTCAGGAACCGCCGCGGCGGCTGCCACGCCCTCTGGCCGCGCGCCTGCAACCGGTCCGGTTGCAGCGAACGAACCCCTCGTGGATGCCCCCGGGGACGTTGTCGGAGAGTTTTCCGAAATGGCGCTACGGGACGCGACCCGAGCGGCGCTCGCGGACATGGACATCGTGGAGCCGACGCCCATTCAGGCACAGACCATCCCCCATCTGCTGGCCGGACACGACCTGATCGGTCAGGCGCGCACGGGGTCCGGCAAGACCCTCGCATTCGCGGTCCCGGCGGTAGAGCGATGCGATCCATCGATGCGGAGGGTCCAGGCTTTGGTACTGGTGCCGACGCGCGAGCTGGCCATTCAGGTGGCCGGGGTCGCCAGCGCCCTGGTTGCGGGGCAGAAGTCGAGTGTCACGTTGCTGTATGGCGGCCGGTCGGTGCGACCGGAGCAAGCGGCGTTGAAGCGCGGAGCCCACATCGTCGTGGGAACGCCGGGCCGCACGCTGGACCACCTGCGACAGGGCAACCTGGACCTGCGATCGGTACGATTTCTTGTCCTCGACGAAGCGGACGAGATGCTGGACAAGGGTTTCGCCCGCGATGTCGAGTCAATCCTGGCCCGCACGCCCTCCGAACGACAGACCGCGCTCTTCTCCGCGACCATGCCCAGATGGGTGGCCGACATGGCGAAGAAGCATCTGCGCAATCCCGTCACGGTGGAGATCGACCTGGATCTTGCTGCGCCGCCGACCGTGGAGCACCAGGTCTACACGATCGAGAAGGCCGACAAGATCGGCGCCGTGCAGACGCTGCTGGACGAACGGGACGGTGATCCCATCCTCGTCTTCGGCAGGACGAAGCACGGCGTCAAGAAGCTGGCGAAACAGCTCGACTCCATGGGCTATCCGGTGGCAGCGCTGCAAGGCAATCTCAGGCAGAGCGCGCGCGAACGCGTGATGAAGGATTTCCGGTCCGGCGCCGCGCCGATTCTCGTGGCGACCAATGTGGCTGCTCGCGGCCTGGACGTGGAGGGTATCGGCCAGGTCATCAACTTCGACCTGCCGGACTCGGAACAGCTGTTCACGCACCGGGTGGGACGCACCGGCCGCATGGGGCGTTCCGGCGAGGCGATCACGTTCGTCACGCCCGAGGAAGAACGGAAGTGGCGTGAGATCGAGCGCGGCCTCGGGCGCCGGTTCGCTCGCAAGCCCTGGCGCGCCCGGCGGTGACGCTACGCGCTCTCCCGTTGGACGGAGGGTGAACGGCGCCAAGGATCTCACCGCGTTCGTCAGGCCCGACGGGCGCTTATAATCGCCGGTTTTTCGACGGGCTCCCTGTCATGGCCGATCCCAGAGTCACCATCGTCGGCGCCACCGGCGCCGTCGGCATGGTGGCGCTCGCAGTCCTCGCGGAACGCGCCTTCCCGATGGCGCGCCTGCGCCTGACCGCTTCGTCACGTTCCGTCGGCAGGAAGCTCGAGTTCGCCGGCAAGGAAATCTGCGTCGAGGATACGACGCCAGACGTCTTTGACGAGTCGGACATCGCCTTCATCTCGGCGACCGACGAGATCAGCCGCGACATGGCGTTGGCTGCCCGTGAGCGCGGTTGCGTGACCATCGACGACAGCGGCGTCTGGCGCATGGATCCGGAGGTACCGCTGGTGGTGCCGGAGATCAATGCCGACGACGTGGACAGTCACAGGGGCATCCTGTCGATCCCGAATTGTTCGACGACGCCGCTCGCGATGGTGCTCGACGCCCTGCGCGCGGAAGCGGGGATCGAACGGGTCGTCGCGTCGACCTATCAGTCGGTGACGGGCACGGGGTCGGCCGCGCTGGTCGAACTCAAGGAACAGTCACGCACCGTGCTCGACGGCGGCGAAGCACGCGCCGAGCAGTATCCCCACCAGATCGCCTTCAACCTGCTGCCGCACATCGGATCGCTGCGGGAGAACGGGTACTACTCCGAGGAAGCGAAGATGCTGAACGAGACGCGCAAGATCCTGCATCAGCCGGACCTGCCCGTTTCCACCACCTGCGTGCGCGTACCGGTGGCGCTTTGTCATAGCGAGGCCGTGCACATCGAGTTCGACCGGCCGATTGGCGTGTCCCGTGCGCGGGAACTGCTCGCCGCGTACCCGGGCATGATCGTCGTGGACGATCCTGCGAACAGCGGCTATCCGATGCCGATCGACGGCGCGGACCGGGACGAGGTCTTCGTCGGCCGCATCCGGGAAGACACGGCGCTGACGAACGGTCTCGCCCTGTGGCTTGTCTGCGACAACCTGCGCAAGGGCGCCGCGACCAACGCGGTGCAGATCGCGGAGGAGATCGTGCAGCGGGACGCCTGGCTGCGCTGAGGGGCCCGCCAGCCCATGGGCACACCTGCGGATCTTCCGCGGCAGCGCTAGCGCGCGAACTTCGTTCGCGTTGGGAGTTTCGCTGGCGCGAAACTCCCGTGGAACCAACCCTGACGCGCCCTCCAAGTGGCGTGCCAGACGCAAAGTCCGACAGGCTGCTCGCCCGCATTTCTCACCAGGCCGCTTGTCGGCGTCAAAAAGCTCATGGGTTTCACGAAGTTCCGCGACTGGGTTCCTCCACGCACCCGCGGAGCAGTTGCTGGCCCTCGGCATCGCTTCGATTCAGGAGCGCGCCAGCCTTGACGAGCGCCGACGCGGAGACGACGAGCCCAGTCGGGCGGACGAAGCCGATCCACTCCAGGTGGGCCGCGATTTGGTGGTCGGGTCTGGCCATCGTCACGTTGCGCCTTCGCGCTTGCCGCGCAAGCGCGGCATGCGGCTCTGTGCCGGCAGCTTGACTGCAAGAGCGGTCATGGATGGATGGTAAGTCGGCCCGGCACAGGTCTCCAGACACGGCATCTGCGCGTGCGTGGGTGCACAGGAGAATGACGCCCCCTCTTGCCGTGAAGGCCTATGACGGCATGTCGAGGATCGGCGATGTGGTCGAAGTCTCATCTTCGAAGCTCACCCAATCGGCGTCGAATCGCTGGTACGGCTCGATGTCCGCGAGAGTGATCTCGTCGGCTCCCAGGACCTCGACGCCGGCACACCCGATGCCGGGCTCGAACTGGTCCCAGAATGCCTGGACCTCTTCCTCGATCTCGGTGCGTCTGCTGGTCCAGTCAGCGGTACCTCGTTTCACCGATGGAATGGCGAGAATGAGATGGCACTGGTACGGCGCATTCGCCGGGAGCTCGTCGAGCGTGCTGAGCCTGAGGTACACGCCCTGCATCCATTCGCTGTGCTTCCTCAGGAGTTTCTGCCAATCCTTCTGCTTCGAGCGCCAGCGCAGATCGAAGGCCGTCGGGAATGCCGCGCGGATGTATCGTTTGGCGAGCCACTCCGCTACCAGCCGGCGTTCCTTGTCCGGGAGGAACTGCGCTGGTGCCTCCCGCATCAAGAGGTCTCGAGGGATCGTCCATCGTTCGTGGACAACGCATGTCAGTACGACAGGGGCTTCGCGTGCTTCGACTTCGAGCTGAAGCGTTCGTGGGTTTCTGCCCCACGACTGCTTCCGGTCCAACTTCCCGGCGCCAGCAACTCTCATGCAAAGGACTTCGACGACGGGCTCCTTGGCGATGCTGACGTTGACGATATCGCAGTCGTGGCTCGTCAGGACCAGCCAGTCCGCCCTGTCCACGTCCGCCGTCCGGGAAGCGTACTCCGCCGCGAGCTTCGCCAGCCTGTCGCCAAGGATCGCGCCTTGTCGCCAGCCCTGCTTCGTTATCTGCTCGCTGTCGAACACCTCAGCCATGCATTACCGGTTCGGCCAGTCCCGGAGCGCCATGTTCCTGGCGAGCTGTTCTCTTCGCTGCTCGCTTCCAGGATCATCGAAGCCGAGATCGTTCAACCGCTCTTCTCGGGCAACTCTCCTGCGGGTTGCTGCGGCTCCGAGTGCCTGCGCTTCTTCAATCGCGTGAACCACACGGTCTTCGTCGATTCGCTCCTCGGACAGCAAGTCGAGAAGCGCCGGTCCGTCGAGGTCTGCGGGCTGGCGGACGAACCGTGCATTGAGCGGGCTGGTACCCGCGGCCCGAGCCCGCACGATGCAGCGCAGCAGCGTGTGGAGCCGGTCGGTATTGGCCGGGTTGGGCTCCTTGCCGCGAAACCACTCGTACAAGGCGGGACGGCTCACCCGCAGGACTCGTGCGAGCTGGGATTTATTCAGCGAGAGGGCCGCCTGCAACTCCTGCATCTGCTCGATTACGGAGAGCTTCAGGACGTCGCGGAAGCCGAGTGGATCGTCCGACGCTCCCGTCTCCGACACGGGCTCGATGGGCCGAAGCGCTTGGACGCAGGGGCTCGAGCCGATGTGAAAGGAGAACGAATCGTAATCGGAGTCGAGCTGGATGATGCCTCCGCTGCCGGAGTAGGCGAGTCGTAGCATGATCTCCCGCAGGTTCTCCTGCATGCTGGGCATGGTGCCGGGGTCGTCCGTGAGCACGGCATGTGCGCGTCTGGCGGCCCCGTAAACTGCGTAGCTGTTCGTCGGGATCACTTCCACACCTCGACCGCAGTCTCGGTCACGACGTGTTCGTGGAAGGTCTCGACGAGGTGATCGTGCATCTCGAATGCTCGGGCCACCACCCAGTCGGTGTCCGCATCGAAGGCGCCCTCGATGTAGTGGTCCATGTCGATCAGGGTGATCAACTCGCCGGGCTTGGCCCGGGGGGTGTATTTCGGCGCCCCGCCAATGAGGTCGGGCGGCAGCGAGAATCCCTGGTCGTCCTGAGCGATGCGCACGATCATGTTGCCCGGGACGTCGTCCCCAACCTGGGTTCTCCCGGTGCTCTCCACGTGCAGTCGATGGGTTCCCGCTCGAAAGACCTCGTCTGCCGTCCCATGGAGGCCGGGTCGGAGATAGTTGCGGAAGTCCTCCGCTTCGCGCGGCTGGACGATGTCGACGTACCGAAGCCCCACGCGCTGGACGACGCCCAGCCGTTCATGCTCAGTCGTCTGAAGCACCGTCCGGACTGCGTGCCGGAACTCGTCGGCGAAGCCTTCGAATCGTTCGTAGTCGGTGGTCTGCAGGACGACACCATCCTGCGTCACCAGGACGCTCCAGGTCTCTTCCCTGGTGCGGTACTCCCACCGCTGCTGCTCAATGACCTGGACGGGCCCCCATGCGCTCGGGCCCAAGGTGACCTGCTGAACCTTGCCGGCGCGCTCGACAGGAAAGCCGTGTTGGCGAAATGCCTCTTGAATCTCCGGGATGTACTTGTCCATCTGACGGATGGGACTGAAGCGAACCTGACCCAGCACCAGCGCCAGGGGTTGTTGGGACAGGGGCACATACCGGCATTTGCGTTCCATCACCTCCTCCTGCTTCCCTTTACAGTCAATCTTACACCTGGTTCGTACATCCGGAACATCCAGGATGCAGTTGCAGGAAAACTTCGGCAGCATCGGACATTCCATCGATACGGGATGCCAGGTGAAGTTGTCCTCCATCGGCGTGGCGCAATCGAAGGGGCGCTGGCACTACGCGTTTCTCCGGGCGCCTGCGCTTCAATTTGTCTCCGGCCAGAGGTAGACGAGGCCGACCGGCTCGACCCGCGTGCGCTTGATGTCGTAGAAGCGACGAATGCGCTCCGGCTCGTGTTCGAGGTCGGCACCGAACTGCCCGAGGCGCCGTTCCCAGTGGCGCATGTTGGCTTCGAGCTGCTGCCGCCCGCCTTCGTCATCGCCAAAGTCGAGGGCGATCTGCCTGAACTCCCGCCGGTGCTTCTCGATCTCCTCCATCACCCGATCACGCTGCCGCTCCAGCGTCTCGTGCAGAAGCTTCGCCTCCCGTTGGCCGCGTTGCCGCAGGCTCTCGGTCGCGGCGAGGGCGGATTCCTCCGCCCGTGGTTCGAGATGACGCAACAGTTCTTCGATATCGCGCGGCGTGGCGTCGAGCAGTCTGCGCTGAACGACCTCGTTGGGCGCTGGACCGCCGCCGCCCAGTGACTCGTCGAGCAGCGCAAGCGTTCGCGCCTCTGCCTCACGGGCGTATGCCCTGAGCGGTTCCTGCCGGAGCGTGGGCTCGATCCATCTGTTCGAGCAGCGAGGGCGGTGCCGCGACGTGTGAAGGAAGGCTGCGAACTGCTGCGGCGAGTCGAAGCCCTTGGCGGCGAGGTCGGTCCAGCCTTCGTCCTCGAGGATCTGCCGGTCGACTTCATGGTCCCAGAAGACGTCGAGCGACTGCCCCTGGGCATCGTCGTCGGCACAGGCGAGCCGGACGATCGACGACTCGCCGGTTGCCTGCGGCTCCACGACGTCCTCCACCAGCCACCTGTGGGAGCGCACCTGGACCAGTTCGCCAACGGTGGGCGCGCGTTCGGGAAGCCCCGCTGCCTGGATGGCTTTCATGCTTCGGTTACGGTTGTTTGCGTGTTCACGAGCATGGTCGTTCCATCCGCCTCCTGTATTCCGAATCGACTTCAGACCGTGTGGCAGCGCTAGCTTGGTTGACTCCGCGCTACTTTTAGAATGCGCTGGGGGCCAAGGTCACGGCATGCGTATCGGGCTGGCCAGCGGATACGGATAACCCGATTCCGCCAGCGTTGCACGTTGCGAGGCCGTGCCGAATAAAGCGGCGGGGACCATCCCACTAAAGGGTCGCCCCTTGCATGGAAGTCGCGCCAAGGGAACGAAGTGACCGCCGGTGCAACTTCCATGCAAGGACGGCGTGGCTGGGCCGGAGGCGCGCCGGCGCGTAGCGAGTTCGCGAACGCGGGCGACCACGAGGGTCGCCCCTACAACCGTCACGGCGGGGCTGATAGGCTTGACCGCTTCCCGACCGCCTGACCCGAGCCAATGTCCGAACAAGCGCGCGAGACCGTCCTCTGCGAGATCGATGGCCCCCTCGCCACCGTCACCCTGAATCGCCCCGAGAACCTGAACGGCATCACCAACAGGATGATGCGCGAGCTCCATGAAACGCTGAACGAGGTGGCTTCGGACGATCGCGTCCGCGCTGTCCTCTTCACCGGCGCCACGGCCGCACCGGCGCGAGCGAAGACTCGCGGGAAGCCTTCCGGGCGTTCGTCGAGAAGCGCGAGACTACATCGAACTCGAAACCGAACGCCACGGCCGCACCGGCGCGAGCGAAGACTCGCGGGAAGCCTTCCGGGCGTTCGTCGAGAAGCGCGAGCCGCGTTTTCGGGGACGCTGATCACAACGATTTCACCATTGGAGACACCAACCATGTCCACTTCCCTCTACGACGCCACGGTCGGCACGTTCCGCCAGATCCTCGGCGCCACCGCGAACGTGCTCGAGAAGGGCCGCGCCCACTGCGAAGAGAACGGCATCTCGCTCGACGAGGTCGTTGAGACCCGGCTGATCGACGACATGCTTCCCTTCCAGTTCCAGGTGGTCGCCGTCGCGCACCACTCCCTCGGGGCCCTCAAGGGGGTCGAAGCCGGTGTCTTCACGCCGCCAAGCCCGGCCGGCGAGGACTATGCGGGCCTGCAGGACCTCGTGGCCCGGGCGCGTGAAGGGCTCGATGCGTTCACGCCGGAGCAGGTGAACGGCTTCGAGGACAAGTCCCTCGAGTTCCGGCTCGGCAGGAACGCCATGCCCTTCCAGGGCGGGAAGTTCCTGCTCGGCTTCTCCCTGCCGAACTTCTACTTCCACGCCACCACGGCCTACGACATGCTGCGCATGAAGGGCACGCCCCTCGGCAAGCGGGACTTCATGAACCTGATGTAGGGGACGGGCTTGTCCCGTCCCGTTTCGAATTCATGCATGGCCGCGACGGGCTTGTCGCGTCCCGGCATGAAGCGTCTGCCGTTTGCGGAGCGCGGGCGTTAGTCCGGGCACCGGCCCCCAATTTCTACTTCCATGCCACGACCGCATACGACATCCTGCGCATGCGCGGGAAGCGGGACTTTCTGGGCCGGCCTTGAGCCGAGGGATACCTACAACCAAACGAGGAGGCTACCGCTATGCCGGCTTTGACCACCACCTTACCGCTGGCGCGTGCGTCGGTGATTGTCGACGAGGCGCTTGCCACAGGCGAGGCGGAGGGCATGAATCCCCTGACCGTCGTGGTGCTGGACGCGGGTGGCCACATCGTCGCCATGAAGCGCGCCGACGGCAGCGGCATCCTGCGCACCGAGGTGGCCTTCGGGAAGGCGTACGCCGCGTTGGGCATGGGTGCGAATACGCGGGGCCTGAACATGGCTCTGGCCGACCGTCCCGCCTTCCAGAACGCCGTGGCGGCCGCTTCCGGGGGACGCTTCATCGCCGTTCCGGGTGGCGTCCTGGTGCGCGAGAAAGACGGCGCAGTCGCCATCGGCTCCGTCGGCGTGAGCGGCGACACGTCGGACCGGGACGAGCAGTGCGCGATTGCCGGCATCGAGGCCGCCGGCCTGGCCCCGATGGGCGCCGCGGGTTAGCGGGGCAGGAGGCATGACACCTCCCCTGGAGAATCTCCGTCACGGCGGCAACGCGTTGTGCTGGACGATGGCCCTGCTGCTCTTCGCGACCGTCGCTCACGCCGAAGACCGCTACTTCGAGTCCGCGGGCGTTCCGATCCGATTCGTGGAAGAGGGCGAGGGTCCGGCGGTGGTGCTGATCCATGGCCTGACGTCGTCCGCCGATTTCTGGAGCGACGTCGGCGTCGTGCCGAGACTGTCGGACCGCTTTCGCACCATCGCCCTGGACTGCCGCGGTCACGGGAAGAGCGGCAAGCCGCACGATCCGGCCGTCTACGGCAAACAGATGGTGCGCGATGTCGTGGCGCTGATGGACTTCCTGAACATCGAGGATGCCCACCTGGTGGGGTACTCGATGGGCGCCGAAATCGCACTGCGATTGACCGTGGAGCATCCGGAGCGGGTGCGCTCGCTGATCATCGGCGGTTCGGGCTGGTCGGAGCAGCATATGTCCGAGACCTACACCCGGGTCGCCGAGTCGTTGCGGGAGCATGGCAGCATCGGGCCGGCCGTCCGGTGGATGAATGCCAACGTCCCGGGGGGCCCGTTCACGCCACCGTCCGATGAGCAGATCGCGGAGTTCGACAGGTTCTTCCAAAGCCAGGGCGTGGAGGCGTTGTCGGCCGTGACGACATCGATGCACGAAATTCTCAACCTGTCGCGGGACCAGGTGGCCGCCATCGGGATCCCGGTGCTCGGCATCACGGGAAGCGAGGATCCGGAGCGATACAACCTCGAGAAGCTGGCCGGGGTTACACCGGGCTATACGCTGCGGGTCATTGCGGACAAGGACCATGGCGAGGCCGTGTCCGACCCGCAGTTCGTCGACGCGATCGCGGACTTTCTCGCGAGGGCTCCTGATCCCGGCGCGCACGAACTGTAGCGCCCCATAGCCGGTCCGGCACTCGCTCGCGAGCTCGCTACGCGCCGGAACGCGACGCTTGCGTCGCGCCGCCTCCGGCCCAGCCACGCCGTCCTTGCATGGAAGCTGCACCGGCGGTCACTTCGTTCCCTTGGCGCGTCTTCCACAAAAGGGGCCGCCCTTGTGGCGGCCCGTGCCCGGATCGTGCGGGTCGAGGACGGGCGACCACAAGGGTCCCCCCTACCCGAGTCTGAACCCTCTCCCCGTCAACGCTTCCCGGACCGCGTCGACTTCCCGGGCGGCCTCGTCGATGGCGTTGTCGTCGAACCCCAGCCCGCGCATCAGCTCCGCGGTGTGTTCGCCCCGTTCCGGCGGCGGCCCCTTGACGGACCCCGGCGTCTCGCTCAGTTGCACGAGGTTGCCGATGACGCGTTTCTGGCCGTGGACCCCGAGCTCCATCGGCACGACGTACGCGTTGGCAATGTTCTGCTCGTCGCTCAGCACCTCGGCGTGATCGCGGACCCGCTCCATGATGATGTTCGGCTGGCTGTACATGAACTCGGTCCACTCGGCGGTGGTGCGGCTGGCAAAACCCCGTTTCAGGACTTCCCTGAGTTCCGCCGCCGACTCCGTTCCCGGGGCGCCCATGCGCTTGCCCGGTGTGTCCCACTTCTCGTCGCCGATCAGCTCGAACATCTCGCCGAAGACGCACAGCGCGTCCCAGGACTCCTCGTCCTGGGCGAGCGCGAGAATGAACGCGCCGCCGTCGCTGGTGTCATACACCCCGTATGCACCCTCGACGTTGGGAAGGAAGGGGCCGTTGGCACGCAGCGGCCGTCCGGTGACGCTGCACTGCGTCAGTTCCCACTGCTGCAGCCAGAGCTGATTGCCGAGCGACGATGTCTCGACCTTTTGTCCGCGGCCGTGCCGGGCACGGGCGAACAGCGCCGTGACGACGCCGAGAGCGAGCTGCATTCCTCCGCCGAGGTCGGCGATCGCGGCGCCGGGGCCGGTGGGCGTCGTGCCCTCGTACCCGGAGACGCTCAACAGGCCCCCGCGGGCCTGCGCCGCACCGTCCAGCATGGGCTTGTTCGCATCTGGCCCTTTCGGTCCGAAACCGCTGACCCGGGCCCACACGAGCTGCGGATGCGCCGGTGCCAGGGTTTCGTAGTCGAGCCCCATGCCGCGCAGAAAGGGTTCCCGGTAGTTGGTAAGGAACACGTCCGCCTCGTCCAGCAAGCGGGTCACGACTTCCCTCCCGGTCGGCTGGTGCAGGTCGAGGCATACCGACTTCTTGCCGCGGTTCACGGCGATGAAGCCGGGTGGCGGGGCGTCGGCGGGACTGGTGTTGTGGATGCCCCGGTGATATCGCTGGGGATCGCCGGTGGGTGGCTCGACCTTGATCACTTCGGCGCCCTGGTCGCGCAGGTAGAGTCCCGCCGACGGGCCCTGCAGCGCCAGCGTCATTTCCAGTACGGTGATTCCGGAGAGTGGTTCCGGCATCTGGCCTCCCTTGCCTTGCCCCTTGGACCGTTTCAGCTAGCGGGTAGTATGCGCCAGGTCTCCTCGACTTCGAGTTCCTCCCGGAGCAGGGTGACGGTGTGATGCCCTCCCGCGAGCCAGGTCTCGAAGTGGTCGGTGACGTGCCGGCTGCCCGGCCGGCCGCTGTTGCCCGAGGCGATCACGAAGCGGCATTGGTCCGGGTCCCCGAGGTCGACTACCAGGCGGTAGGCCGGTCCGTGCCACACCCGCTGCGGAATCTTGCCCTCGCCGCCGCCGCCCGCACCGGGCCCGGGTCCCATGTGAACGCTCATGGCCAGCGTGGTGGCGCTGCCTCCGATCGGCGCGGGGCCGACCTGCATCTCCTGCCAGGGTTCGCGTCGCCGCAGCGTGTGCCAGAACCGGACCTGGTGGATGGCCCCGAACGACCAGCGCTGGGGAGGACCGAGTTCGCGTTCGAGTGCCTCGAAGACCTCCAGGAAAACCGTTCGGATCGTCTCTGCGATCCTGTCGCCATCCCAGGTGGGGGCGGGATAGCAGCTCGGCTCGATGCGGCTCAGCAACGGGGCGGCGAGGGGCTGCGCGGCGAAGTCCTCGCCCAGTGTTTCGACAAGGAAGCGGCAGTGCCAGACTCGGTCGAGGAAGGTGTAGTAGACGGCGGCGGCAGCGGAGTCGACGGTGGCTTGGCAGTCCCATGCCGCGAGCAGGTCGCGCAGGGTGTCGAGCTTCGCGTCGCCGGTATCCTCGAGGAACCGTAGGAACTCGGGTAGCAGGGCCACGGCGCGGAGGTCCGTGAGGTCCCTGCATGGCCTCGAAGTCCGCGGCGGTGAGCCCGGCCCGCCCCCGCAGGAGCTCGTCGATCCGGTCGGCGCGCGCGCTCGACGCGGCGAACGTATGGATCGGGAAGGGCGCGTTCTCACCGAGCGTGTCGTTGTTGGCCGTCAGCGCGTAACCGCGCGGCGGATCCACTTCGACGGTAAGTTCGGCGGCCGTCGTCTGCTCGAAGTCGTTGCGCGCGTCCCAGCCGGCGAGCGGCACGACGCCCGTCACCCCGCGCCGCTTGGGTAACGTGGCGACGATGAAGCGGCGCAGGCCGTCGTGGCGGTCGACGACGATGATGTTGTTGACGAGCGGCGTGACGTCGTTCTCGAAGAGCGTCTCGCCGAACTCCTCGGCGGTCTTCGTGAACGGCAACCGGGCGAGCGCGCCGGCGGAGGTGGGGTTGTGCGCCAGCGCCCACCGCACCGCCGTGCGGAACCGGCCCGTTGGGGCGTCGCGCATCTCCATCGCATGCGTGAGTGGCTCGAGCAGGGGGCCGTGCGGGCTCGAGACGACCTCGTACTCGCGCGCGTCCCCGCCGCGCACGGCAATGGTCTCGGTGCGTCTCTGGAGCGGCTCCCACCCGTCGGGCGTGCGGACCCGGTCGCCGTCGACCTCCTCGATGTAGACGTCCTCGCTGTCGATCCTGCCGGTGGTGAGCCCCCAGGCGATGTCCCGCGTGTAGCCCATCATGAAGTAGGGCGCGCCGGGGAACGACGCTCCGAAGACGTCCCAGCCGGGCGCGTGCAGGTGGACGTAGAAGAACGTGTTCGGGATGGAATGGGGCTGGTGCGGGTCCATTGCGAGCATGGGCTTGCCGGATGCCGTCAGCGCCCCCGTCACGGCCCAGTTGTTGCTGCCGCCGAACCGCGCGTCGGGATTGACGAGGCTGATCGGCCGCAGGTCCAAGTCCCGCAGGGGTTCGGCCAGACGACGCACTTCGTCGGCGTCCTGGTCCGAGAAGACGGGCGCATGCCGGCGGAACTGATCGATCCCGTGGCGGGCCATGATGCGCCCGAGGAACATCTTCTCCGGCCAGGTGTGTCCCTGGAACCAGTTCGTGAAGCGGTAACGGGAGGCGATGTCGGCCCGTGTGAAGGGCCGCGGGGTCGCGCCGATCCCGGCGAATTCGGGCGGCGGCGCATCGAGAGAAGCGACGTAGGCGTTGAGACCGTCGAGATAAGCGTCGACGATCCAGTCCCCTTCGCTGTCCGGGATTCCGAGCCGTCCGGCGGGCACGTTGAACGCTCGATGCAGCAGGTCCTGCCGCACAAAGCGCTCGCCCATGACCTCGGCGGCGTTGCCGTTCGCGTAGAGGCAAGACAGGTGGATCTGCCACAGGCGCTCGTACCCCTCGACGTAGCCCATGCCGCGATACGCGTCGGCGATCGTGGAGGCGTAGACGTGCGGGATGCCGAGGTGATCGTGGCAGATCTCGAAGGGGGCGTCGCAGCGGGGGATCTCGACGCGTCGATCCATGGGTGATGTCCTTGCGGCAAGCGGGGATTGCGGGACCAGGGCTGCCGAAGTTTCGGAGAGACGGCGACTGCGGCCCGTCGGTGCAATGGTGCATGAGTGACGTCGGGTTTGCAGCCCAGGCAACGGCGAGGCCCACCTGCTCGCCGGTGGAAGGTCCGGCAGTTGCTGTTACGCTGGTCGGGAACGCGCATTGGGCGAAACTTGGCCGAGGACAGGCCAGGGACGGGTGGGGGGAGCCGCGCAGACTGATTTCAACAAGTCTCCGGCTCCCTGCGCACCCGTCCTTAAGCGACGAGGACGCGAGGACGATCATGACCAGACCAGATCGCATTCTGCAGCCCGCTCGCAGGCGTTTCCTGGGGCGGTTGGGACAGAGCCTGGGGGTCGGCTTGGCGATCCCCTTGCTGCCGGTTGCGAGCAGCCAGGCGTCCGCGGCCGAGCGGGTTACGACTTGTGTTGGGGGTGATGTCAAACTCCCCGGGCGGCTGGGAAACCCGGACGCAACGCTGGCAACGGACGGCAGGGTCGATCCCCGAATTCGCCGGGTGCTCGAGGCGTCCGGCGGGCTCGAACCCTTCCCCCATGGTCTGACGGTCACATCGACCTACGAAGAGTGCCTGGAGTGGATAGGCAGGATGGAAGCGAGCCTTTTGGCTCGAAACGGGCAGGGTCAGGCACTCATGCCGACGTTCCCCGACCTGGTCTCCAGTACGGAGACGATCAGGGGAGTCGACGGCAACGAGATCCAGCTTTACATCGATCAGCCCGGAGAGAGACCCGCCAAACTACCTTGCATTTACCATACGCACGGCGGGGGAATGTGTTTCATGACGACACAGAATCCCACCTTCGTGAGGTTCCGGAAGACCCTGGCGGCGACCGGAATGATCGTTGTCGGGGTGGAGTTCAGGAACGGGGGCGGTGTCCTCGGGAACCATCCGTTTCCCGCGGGACTGAACGACTGCGCGAGCGGCGCCGAGTGGACGCATCGCAACAGGGCGGCGCTCGGTATTTCATCGATCGTCATAGCGGGTGAGTCCGGGGGCGGAAATCTCTCCCTTGCAACCGTTCTGAAAGCCAACAGGGAAGAGTGGATCGACGCGTTCGACGGGGTCTACTCCATCGCCCCGATGATTTCTGGCTTCTATGAAGACCCGACACCGGAACTGGTTTCCCTGGTGGAAAACGATGGCTACCAGGGCGACCGCGCCATGATGCGCGGCATGACGAGGGTCTATGATCCCAAGGACGAACACACCACGAATCCCCTGGCGTGGCCGTATCATGCAGGCAAGGCGGATCTGGAAGGGCTGCCGCCGCACATCATCACCGTGTACGATCTGGACCCGATCAGGGACGAAGGCATCATCTTCGCGCGCAAGCTGCTCGCCGCCGGGGTTCCGACGATCGCTCGCACGCTGAACGGAGTCACGCACGCGGCGGATTTGAGCATGCCGGATGTGGTTCCCGACCTTTTCGCGGAAACGATCCGGTCCATACATGGGTTCGCCAACAGCCTGGCGTGATTGAATCTGAAGCATTCCGCGATCGACTTCGTACCAGTGACGCGATTCACCTGGCATTGGGATTCGCGGCGTTCCTGCTGCTCGGCGGATGCGGGCCCGTGGGCGATGAGACCCGTGACACCGGTGCGCTGCCCCCGTCGTCAGCGCCGGCGGATGCCACGGCCGGCGAATCGCATCCGTTGCGGAACGCCTATTTTGGCGACCTGCACGTCCATACCGCGAACTCGCTGGACGCCTACAACGTGGGCGTCAGGGCGACCCCGGACGATGCCTACCGCTACGCGCGGGGTGAAGCCGTCATCCATCCGCTCGGCTATCCGGTGCGCCTGCAGGGGTAGGTGCGGGCTGTTGATGCATGTCGGCGAGGCCTCTGACATTGAAGGCTGTCGCGTACATCTTGTATAGCAGCGTGTCGTCATCGGCAAGGTTCTTGCGTCGTATATCGAAATGCCCCGGTGTCGTTCCAAGGCTCGCGAGGATTTGCGATTTATGCAATCATAGATGACGAAAATACCCGAAAAACAGCAACTATGTATGCACGATTGCTGCCGACACCGACGCGGTCGGTGCTGCTCTTCGGCCCGCGGGGTACGGGCAAGTCGACGTGGATTCGTATGCGATTCCCGGACGTCCCGACCTATGATCTCCTGAACACGGGCGAGTCGCTACGCCTGAACAGGGCCCCCGGAGTCCTGTTCGATGAGTTGGAACATCTGCCGAAGGGGAGTTGGGCGGTCGTTGACGAGGTCCAGAAGGCGCCCGCGTTACTCGACGAGGTCCATCGGCTGATCGAGACCCGTGGGCTCAACTTCGTCCTTTCCGGATCGAGCGCGCGCAAGCTCCGTCGGGGCGGGGTCAATCTCCTCGCGGGTCGCGCGGTGACGGTGTCGATGTTCCCCCTGGTCTCCGCTGAGCTCGCCTTCGAGGTGGACGTCGACCGGACACTGCGGTTCGGATTGCTTCCCACGGCCGTCACTGAGGAAGACCCTCGCGACTACCTGCGCACCTATGCTGAGACCTATCTGGACCAGGAGATCCGGGCCGAGGCGCTGACACGCAACCTGGGGGCGTTCGCGCGTTTTCTGGACGTAGCGGCGCGGCAGAACGGCCAAGCCACCAACGCGGCATCGATCGCTCGGGATGCCGGTGTTGCCCGGGGCACTGTGCGCAACCACTTCGACGTGTTGACGGACACCCTGATCGGCTATTGGCTGCCGGCGTGGAAGCTGAAATCGGCGAACAGACAGGTGGCCCACAGCAAGTTCTACCTGTTCGATTGCGGAGTCGCCCGGGCACTGTCGGGCCGCCTGGCGTACCCGGTGATGCCCGAGGAGCGCGGTCCGCTGCTGGAGACCTTCGTCCTCGGCGAAATGCGCGCCTACCTCGCGTACTCGGGGTTGCACTATCCCCTGCACTTCTGGCGCAACTACCATGGCACGGAGGTCGACCTTCTGTGCGAGACGGCGCAGGGCTTCGTCGCGGTCGAGGTCAAGGCGGGTACGCGCTGGGAGCGCCGTTTCAATCAGGGGTTGCGCACGGTGCGGTCCGACCTGGGAGCGGATCGAACCGCCTGCCACGGCATCTACACGGGCGCTCGCGACGCCGTGGTCGAAGACGTTGTCGTGCACCCCGTGCTGAGTTTCCTCAGGCGCATGTGGGACGGCGAGATCTTCGGGTAGGGGCCGCCCTTGTGGCGGCCCGTTACGATGGCATGCACGAAGCCAAGACGGGCGACCACGAGGGTCGCCCCTACAGCGCCATGCACGATATCGAGTCGGTTTGTAGGGGCCGCCCTTGTGGCGGCCCGTTCCCGACGGCATGCACGAAGCCAAGACGGGCGACCACGAGGGTCGCCCCTACAGCGCCCTGCACGATATCGAGTCGGCTTGTAGGGGCCGCCCTTGTGGCGGCCCGTTCCCGACGGCATGCACGAAGCCAAGACGGGCGACCACGAGGGTCGCCCCTACAGCGCCATGCACGATATCGAGTCGGTTTGTAGGGGCCGCCCTTGTGGCGGCCCGTCCCGATGGCATGCACGAAGCCAAGACGGGCGACCACGAGGGTCGCTCCTACAGCGCCATGCACGATATCGAGTCGGCTTGTAGGGGCCGCCCTTGTGGCGGCCCGTTCCCGACGGCATGCACGAAGCCAAGACGGGCGACCACGAGGGTCGCCCCTACAGCGCCATGCACGATATCGAGTCGGTTTGTAGGGGCCGCCCTTGTGGCGGCCCGTTCCCGACGCCATGCACGGTGTCGAGACCGGCGACCACAAGCGTCGCCCCGACGGCGTCCTGCACGATATCGAGTCGGCTTGTAGCGCCCCATAGCCGGTCCGGCACTCGCTCGCAAGCTCGCTACGCACCGGCGCGCCTCCGGCCCAGCCACGCCGTCCTTGCGTGGAAGTTGCACCGGCGGTCACTGCGTTCCCTTGGCGCGACTTCCATGCAAGGGGCCGCCCTTGTGGCGGCCCGTTCCCGATGGCGTGCACGAAGCCGAGACGGGCGACCGCAAGGGTCGCCCCAGGGTCGCCCCTACGCGTGCACCGCCCGCGGCAACGGATACACCTGCGACTGGTACGGATTCCCGAAGCCCGCGAACTCCCGGAACGTTTCCGGGTCTACGCAGTCGTCCGCCAGTTCCCGGGGGAAGTGATTCGGAATGTCATCCTGCGGCAGAACGGACATGTGCCGGTAGTAGTTGGAGATGGTCACGCGCAGGCCAGGCGTCTTCTTCGGATACGCGCCGTGCCACAGGGCGCCGTGGAACGCGATCACCGAGCCGCGCGGACACTCGATGGGAATGGCTTCCTCCGCCGCGTTCTCGTGCGGATGGCACTTGCGCTTGTGCGACCCGGGCACGCAGGCGAACGCGCCGTCATCCAGGGTGTAGTCCGTCAGGCACCAGTTGCAGTTGGCGTTCAGGGCCTTGTCCCCCCAGGGCAGGGGAATGCCGCCCTGGTCCACGTGCAACCCGAGGGACTCGCCGTAGCCGTCTCCCGCCCACTTGATGAAGGAGTTGTGCGAACTGAAGCGGGCCGCCCACGCGTCGGCGCCGAACAGCGGGTGCCCGAAACTGCCGATCATGTAGTTGATCAGCGCCGTCCCCGTACGGTTGATCGCCAGGTCACGGAAGGCGCGGTGATAGGTGCACAGCTGCATCAGCTGGAACTGGCTGGGCGTCGCTTTGGATCGCAACTCGAGGATTCCCCGGAAGTCCCCGTAGTCGAGGTCGGACTCGGGCCCGCCTTCGACCGTGAACTTGCAGCCGACGTACTCCTCGGACTTGTCGAGCAGCAACTGCACGAGTTCGTCGACCTGCGCCATCGTCACCCCGGTGACCTTGGGAGGCACCACGGCGTAGCCCTGCTCGTCGATCTGCTCGACATAGGGTTGGAGCCCCAGCTCCGCGATGGTCTCCTGAAGTTCCTCCATTCTGGTCTTGGCGGTCATGATCGCGGTCCGGTCCGTATCCTGGCCCGGGAATATACTACGGCGCTCGCGCCGTTCGCAGCCGCGTCAAAGGGGGCGCTGCCCTGCGCCCGTGTTCTGGTCGGCCTGCCAATGGAACGTACGCGTACCCAAGCCGCTGCGACCGGAGCGTCGGGAACGAACGCCATCAGCGCGCGTGCCCCTCATGACGCCAGGACAGGATCTCGGCTGCGGTCACCGCCTTCTGCCTCGCCCGCTCACGCCGAAGGGTGGCGCTGAGCGCAACGTGCTCGCCCTCACCGGCGATCCGCGTCACATGGGCTGCCGGCGTCGCGCCCCGGCAGATCGCCAGGTCCTCACCCGCCTCCACCGCCGCCAGCAGCGCCGACAGGTGGGTCTTGGCCTCCCCGATCTCCACGCGTCGCGTCATGGTCATCCCGCTCCTCGCCCAATCCGCGCCGGAAAATCCCCACCGCGACGGCGGTGGACACCCGCCCGCGAGGTGCAAGGATAGCCCGGCGCCTTTTGTGGAAGTCGCGCCAAGGGAACGAAGTGACCGCCGGTGCAGCTTCCATGAAAGGACGGCGTGGCTGGGCCGGAGGCGGCGCGACGCAAGCGTCGCGTTCCGGCGCGTAGCGAGCTCGCGAGCGAGTACCGGACCGGCTATGGGGCGCTGTTTGGTCAAGTGGTTGCTCTGCTGCCGGAACTCGTTGTGTCGTCGGATGTTGCCCCCTGCCACCTGACCAAAGACACAAGTTCCTCACCCGCCCGACGTGAAGTCCACCAATCCGTGGCTCCGGACTACCGCTCTCTCCGTTTCAGTCGGCTGCTCACAGAACACGATCAGGTTGCTTTGGCTGACGTCGCGGGCACTTGGTACGCGCAAACCGTCTGCCCCCAGAAACGCACACGCCTCGGCCACTTCTTGTGACCGCGGGTATTCCCGCTCCCGCCGCAGATAGCTGAGCCGCCCGTAGCCCTCCACGCCAAGCCCAACTTCGGCTAGGGCGTCCAGACTGGCGAAGCGAATCACTGCCCCCAGCGAGACCCACAATTCGAACAGTTCGTAGCGCACCCTGGACGGCGGAAACGGCTGCCCCTGGTAAAGATGGAACCGTCGTTCCGCCAGAGCGCACTCTCTCGTCTCCGAGGTGTAAAGTACGTCAAGCGTCCCGTCATCCCATGGTCCTCCTGGGCGCCCGCATACGAGCGGATCCTGGCCGGCGCGCACAGACCGCCACACAGCCCCTTCGAACGGCTCCGTCGGTAACGCCTCGACTGCGTCCAACAGCGACTGTTCGCGGATTCCCCCAGGACGCGGGCGGCCTTCGGACGTCATGTTCAGAGATACGCGTCAGCGTCCAGGCGATCAAGGATCGCTATCACCTCTTCCGTTCGCTGGTCATGGATCACGTCGATCGCTCTCTCGCCCTCCAGTTGCGGATGCCTTGAATAGAGCCAGGCACGCACTTCCTCGTGACCGTAGTATTCGCCAAGTCTCATCACGACGTATGACAGATCCGACATGATCAGTTGCGTCCGTGGTTGGGGCGACTTCTGACCGCTGCCCCATCGGGAAACCGTAGCCTTGGAGACCCCCGCGAAGTTCGCGATGTCCGTGCCCTTCAACCCCCCCGTTTCTTGCAGCCGTTCCAGAAACTGCACGACTGGCTTCGCACTCGCCTGCCTCATGCCCGGCCCCCTCTGCTGGCCTGGGGGTCCGGCGCCATGGATGCCAATCCCTGCGGACAACACGACGGATCTCCACAGGCGACCAAACGTCGCCCGCCGCGTGCGGAGATGATCGAATCGAAATCCTTCCGACGAAACGACCGGCCATACCCGGACGCAGTCGAGTACGATCGGCAAGCCCCTGCAGCCTGTGCGGTCACCACACCTCCCGCATTTCTGTTTCACGAATCCTATCTTGTGAAACAGAAATATCAACTCTTTCCGAAAGGGTGAAGAAGAAGGACCTCGTGGCCGCGGCCGCCGAGGCGTTCCGCCACGGTCCCGCACGGGACGCCGAACTCGCCGCCGCGACCGTCCGGTGGCTACCGCCCGGGTTCGCCCCGGCGGACGACACCGCCAGTCCGCGCTATGTCGAAATCTGGATGCGTTGCCCAAGACAGAAGCGACCGCGCGCATACAAAAAGCCAAGATTCGAGAAACTGGTGTGTCAGCCGACACGTGGGATCGTATCAAGGCCGGTGTTAAGCTGCCCCGCTGAACTCGCCGCTGCGGCCCGAAGGCCCCGCGGGGGCACCCGGCCATTCCGGAGAACTTTCAGGAGAAAGTGGATATGAGTCAGGTATACGGTGAAGTGGCCCCTGGTTTCGAGCGAGTCAAGGACGCTTTTGCGGCCAATTTCGAGAACAACGGAGAGGTCGGCGCTGCCTGCAGTGCGTATCACCGCGGCGAGAAGGTGGTGGATCTCTGGGGCGGTGTGGCAGACCAGGAGAGCGGTCGGCCGTGGGCCGAAGACAGCATGGTAATGGTGGCCTCGAGCACGAAAGGGGCGACCGCGATCTGCGCCAACCTCCTGGTCCAGCGCGACGAGCTCGACCTCGACGCGCCGGTCGCCCTGTACTGGCCGGAGTTCGCCGCCGCCGGCAAGCAAGATATCCCGGTGCGCTGTTTGCTATCCCACCAGGTCGGGCTCCCCGTCCTTGACAAGCCGCTGGCGATCGAGGAATACCTCGCGTGGGAGCCGCCCGTCAAAGCGCTCGCGGCGCAGAGCCGACATACTCCTCGGACTTGTCGAGCAGCAACTGCACGAGTTCGTCGACCTGCGCCATCGTCACCCCGGTGACCTCGGGAGGCACCACGGCGTAGCCCTGCTCGTCGATCTCCTCGATGTAGGGTTGGAGCCCCAGCTCGGCGATGGTCTCCTGGAGTTCTTCCATCCTGGTCTTTGCGGTCATGGTGTGGGTCCAGCTCCTGTGGCAGCGCACAACTCTACAGCGGTGCGGCGGAAGATTCAGGAGGCGAGGTCTTCGAGTCTTCGCAAGTGCGAGGGTGCCCCAGGTGCTCAGGCGCCAGCCTCGAGATGTTGACACGCGCGGGTCAGCGTGGGATGAGGTCGAGCCCTTGTCGGGCAAAATCCTCATCGAAGGCAAACGCCTGTTTCCATCCACGCTCCTGCATCAGCGTGATGCTCGCCCAGTCCGTCAGGCTGGTACGTCGCAGGGAGGCCGCCAGCAGCGCGCGCATGGCACGGTCCAGCAGGCCGCTGTCTACCCGAACGATGTCGAGTAGTGGAAGCATGTCCAGATAGAAGGTTCGGACGGCGGCCACTCCGACCCGTGCCTGCAGCAACGCCACCGTTTCGAGGACAACGAAGGACGAAGTCGCAAGGCTTGCGCCGAGAGCGCGCAACGACGCTGCAGCTTCGAGTGCCTGCTCATGGTTCTCGTCGCCCTCGACCAGTAGCGCGTAGAAGGCGGACGTGTCGACGAAGACCGAGGTCATCGAAAGCCGTCCTCCAGATAGACATCGTGGCGTGTAGACACGTCCGTTTCTTCGCCTTCCGCGCGGAATGTTCCCGCCGCCGCAAGGAAACGATCCCAGGCGGCGTCGTCCTGCGCATGCATCAGAATGTGGTCAACCCCTTCGCGAACCAGCTGTGCAACAGACATCGACCGCTGTGCCGCCAGCGCCTTGAGGCGTTGGTATTGGACGGCTTCCAACTGAATCTGTGTCCGAATCATGTGATGTCATGTTATCGGTTGAGACCAAGCATGATAACACCCAACTGGTGTGTCAGCCGACACGTGGGATCGTATCAAGGCCGGTGTTAAGCTGCCCCGCTGAACTCGCCGCTGCGGCCCGAAGGCCCCGCGGCGGCACCCGGCCATTCCGGGGAACTTTCAGGAGAAAGTGGATATGAGTCAGGTATACGGTGAAGTGGCCTCTGGTTTCGAGCGAGTCAAGGACGCTTTTGCGGCCAATTTCGAGAACAATGGAGAGGTCGGCGCTGCCTGCAGTGCGTATCACCGCGGCGAGAAGGTGGTGGATCTCTGGGGCGGTGTGGCAGACCAGGAGAGCGGTCGGCCGTGGGCCGAAGACAGCATGGTAATGGTGGCCTCGAGCACGAAAGGGGCGACCGCGATCTGCGCCAACCTCCTGGTCCAGCGCGGCGAGCTCGACCTCGACGCGCCGGTCGCCCTGTACTGGCCGGAGTTCGCCGCCGCCGGCAAGCAAGATATCCCGGTGCGCTGTTTGCTATCCCACCAGGTCGGGCTCCCCGTCCTTGACAAGCCGCTGGCGATCGAGGAATACCTCGCGTGGGAGCCGCCCGTCAAAGCGCTCGCGGCGCAGAGCCCGGTGTGGGAGCCGGGGACCACACACGGCTACCACGCCATGACCTACGGCTGGCTCGTGGGTGAGGTCGTCCGAAGGATCAGCGGCAGGAGTCTCGGGACATTCTTCGCCGACGAGGTCGCTGGCCCGCTCGGCCTCGATTTCTGGATCGGCCTCCCGGCGAGCGAGGAGAGCCGGGTGAGCCCCATGATCGAGATTGACCTTGAAGATCCCGAGATCGAGCCGAAGGGGGAGCGGGCGCGCGAGATGCTCGCGGCGGCAACAGACACGAAGTCTTACCTCACCCGGGAACAGACCACGACGCCGCTCGATATGCACGCTCGCGAGTTCCGCGCCGCCGAGCTTCCTGCGGGGAACGGCATCACCGATGCGCGCTCGCTGGCCCGCATGTACGCCTCGTTGATCGGCGACGGGGTCGATGGCGTACGGCTGTTCACGGACGAGACTGTAAGGCGTGCGTCCACTGCGCTGTCCGACGGCCGCGACGAGGTGATGGGCATCCACAGCCGCTTCGGGGCCGGCTTCTATCTGTATATGGAAGGCTCGAACATGGTCCAGGACGGCGTCTTCGGACACGGGGGGGCTGGCGGCTCGATCGGCTTCGCCGACCCGAAGGCCGACATTGGTTTCGGCTACGTCATGAACAAGATGCAGATGGTCGGGGACGACGATCCCCGCACGGTCAGCCTGGCCCAGGCGGTCCACGAGTCGCTGAACGGGTGACGACGGTCCTGGCGTCGTGCATGAATTCGAGCGGCATTGTAGCTTTCCACGGTGGGTCCACCGCGCAGACATGCAAGGAACATGGGTGGGGCGACGCGCGCCAGCGGCTCGCGGAGGCGCTTTTCGTGACCCGGTTAAATCAATGGCTTACGTTTATGTTCCATGAAAGGGGCGACCCTTGTGGTCGCCCGTCTCCACGCCGCGCAGGCATTCGAGGCGGACTCGCGCATGAATTCGAGACGGGACGGGACAAGCCCGTCCCCTACACGCCTGCCTTGATACGATCCCAGGTGTCCGCTGACACACCAGCTTCTCGAATCTTCCCCTTTTGTATGCGCGCCGTCGCTTCCGTCTTGGGCAACGCACCCCAGATTTCGACATAGCGCGGAATGGCGAAACGCGGCATCCGAGGCACAAGAAACTCAATTAGCTCTGCCGGATCGAATTCCGCCCCCGGCTGAAGCACGACCGCAATCTTGACCTCGTCCTCACCCTGCTCCGCCGGGACCGCGGCAGCACCGGATTCGGCAATCGCCGGGTACCCGTTGACGATGGATTCGACCTCGAAACTGGAAATGTTCTCGCCCCGCCGACGAATGTAGTCTTTGGCCCGGTCGACAAAATAGTAGTTGCCGTCCTCGTCGTAGGTGAGCGCATCCCCGGTATGGAACCAACCATTGCGCCAGGCTTCGCTGGTTTTATCAGGCATGTTCCAATAGCCTGCATTCAGCTCCCAGGGTTCGCCGCGAACGATCATTTCCCCTGGCGTATTCACGGGCACCTGCATGTCGTGCTCATCGACTATCCGCACCTCTACACCCTGGCGTGCTCTCCCACAACTCTTGTAGTTAGCGCCAGTACAAGGTCCATCTTCACGAATGATCGGGCAGTTGATTTCGGTCATGTTGTAGGTGGTGAAGACCTCGACATCGAACCTGGCGCAGAATGCATCAACGTCCGGAATGACCGGCGCCATCACAACCGTGCGAATCGGGTTGTTGGCATCGTCTGCTCCTGGCGGCTGATCCAGCATCATTTGAGCCAAGGGCCCAAGCAGGACCAAGCCATTTGGCTCGTGTCGTTTTATGTCCGCCCAAAAGTCGCACGGCGAGAAAGCTTCACGAATGACACTGGGATTACCGAACACGGTCGCGTAGTAAAACCCGGCTTTGCCAGTCACGTGAAACACCGGGTAGGGCGAATACAGACTAATGTCCTGCAGCCTGTCTCGCGGAATCAACCCACTCTCCAAGGAGGATTTGAGCTGCAGCCAAGGCACCATCACGGCTTTCGAGCGACCAGTGGTACCCGACGTGTAGATCAGCGAAGAGATATCCCAGGGCTCCGGTTCGGCCCGCTCACGGACCGTAACACCCTGGAGAAAGTCTGCCTCGGACAGCACGTTGAACGGCAACGACCGTGGTGCTGAATCGAAGCTGTCGAACACCACACAGTGCTTCACATGAGTGAGCTGATGGGCGATATCGAACAGCGGTTGGCTGAATCGTGCTTCCGTCAGCACGACTTCTGCCCCGGTGTTGTTGACGACGTGGCGTAGCCACTCACCTTTGTAGTTCGTGTTGACTGGGGCTTCGATCGCCCCCAGCCAGGCACATCCGAGCCACGATCGGTAAGCATCAAACGAATTGGAAAAAACCGTGACCACCGGATGTCCGCGCTGGATGCCAAGGTGTTCCAGGGCATCGGCCCAGCGCAGAGCAGCGGAATACGCTTCGTCCCACCGCAAGGTCGATCCGTCCACATGCTGCAACGCGGTGCCGCTGCCCTGTTGCGTGGCGCGTCTGGCCAGCATTTGCGGCATGAGTTCCGGATAGTCGAAGGCCATGGTCAGCCCTCCCACCTGCCGATTTTCGCCCGATGTACGTTTTCCGGAATCACGTTGACGAGCTCGAACCAGATGCCACACGGATCACGGGCAAATGCAATCATGCGCCCGTCGCCTGGCTGCGGTGGATTGGCGGCGCCGCGCGAGGCGTGCTCGGGGAACTCCACGCCGCCTGCCATCAGCTCATCGCAGGTGCGGTGGATGTCCTCTACCAACCAGCCCAGGTGATCATAGTGCCGAAATCCGGTGCCTTGATCCGGCGTTGCGACATCCGCCTGCCGGAACAGCAGCTGACAGGTGTCGTAGACCAGGGCTGTCCGGGTTTCGTCGAATTCGCAGGTGCGGGACTCGCCGCCCAGATGCTGCCGATACCAGTCGGACAGCATCTGCGGGTCTTCTGCCAGGATGTTGACGTGACTGAGCGCGGAGTCGCCTTGCCCGGACTGCAGGAATTCCAGGCGCATCCCCCAGGGATCGGTCACCTGTGCCGACCTGTCATCGCGGGATTGGACATTGCCGCCTCCGGCGGTGAACGACTCGAGTGCCCCGACCAGGTCCGGTACGGCAATACCCAGGCTTTCGATAGCCGCCGTTGCGGGAGCATCGGCGTGTTGCGCCTGCATCATCAGCACGATGTTCGGGCCGCTGCGCAGGATCTCGGATTTGTATCCTTGGTGACCCGGATGCTCCCAGGCGACACAGTCCAGCGGTGAATGCTCGGCGTACCAGGGTGCGGCGTCATGCCACTCGGGGTTGACGACGTGTACGTGGTGCCAGATTTTCAGTGTCATCGCCGTTGCTCCAGTGAAACGGGTTCGCAGGGCATGATCGTCCCATCCGATGCTCCATCGCGACAGCCTGCCCCTGGTGTTGGACCGGGGACTGCCCAACGAGTCCTTGATGCAGTCATGGTTTTCTTCATGGTCGGGGCGCCTCGGCAGAAGCACTGTTGACGGCAACGTGCGTGTCGGGATTCAGGTCTTGATTGGGGTCGACCAGATGACCGGCCGGGAAGCTGACCGAGACCGCCGGGGCGGACGTATCGAGGCACAGAAGGTGGTTGTTGTCCCGGTCGCCCAGGTCCGCGAGCGCTGCCGGAACGACCTCGTCGCTCGAGCCGTCCGGACGCTCCACGCTCACACGATAGAGCGCGCGCTCGGCGTCGCCGGGTTCGCCGCCCTTCGGCAGTCGTACGCCACCGGACCAGGTCGCCCGGACCACCTGCAGGACGCCTTCCGGACAGCCGGACCCCCGGTCCTCTGCTGACCTTGACCATCCGTCCTCGGGTACCACCTCCGCCAGCACGAGAGAGGGCCCGGCATCGAGCGGCGTGACATGCGTCCGTGTTCCTCGGAAATTCACCGGACCCCCCGTCACTCCATCCGAGAACAGGTCGTCGACAACGAGCACCTTCACCGGTGGGTCGTCGGCCGCGCCGCCGAACTCGCCGATGAGGAGCACGGTCCTGAGTTCGCCTGCATCGCTGGCCGGCCCGAGGGTTGAGCAGATGGGGCTGCGTTCCGCCCCGGACCGCGTGACAATCCGGAAGTCCTCGGGCTGCAGGGTTTCCGCGTCAACGGTATGAGACAGCACGACCGGCATGCCGTCCTGCCCGGCTGCGCCCTCGCAGATGCGATTTGCCCCGACCCGCAGGCCGTTGTCCAGCCCAAAGAAGGCCGACAGCGGGCGCGCCGTTTGGCCGTTCGCAGCCTGCGCGACCGGCGCCACCGTCGGCTCGGGCCGCGACTCATGCGCACCGGCCCAACTGAACGAAGCCGAAGCCAGGCACATCGCCGCCAAGCCCGCTGCGACCCCGTGGAAGAGCCCCTTCATGCGCGCACCCCCAACCTGAACGTTGCGATAGGATTGCCTGGCGCCATGATAGCTGGGCGAGGCCGGTGTTAACCTGCCCCGCCGAACTCGCCGCCGCGGCCCGACTGCTGTGTCGTGGAGTCCGTCAGCCAATTGTGGTCGAGCCCCTGTTCCAGATGATGTGCGATCCAACGAGATCGAGGACCACGAGGACCTCGGCTTGGCGAACGTTCAGCTGTTTCATGGGCGACTGTCCATCCTTAGCTGCCCTTCAAATTCATGATAAGTAGAATGATAACTGACTTGATGCGAGCAGGAGGTGGCCGAGGAACCCGGTGTGGTCGCGACCGAGGGCCCGACGGGGCTCCATTGTGTTCTGGGATGGCTCGACGTGGCACAGCGTCGGCGCGCCGCAGCAAGGTCGCCCGCTACGCGGAGCGCATCCACCATCCGGATCGCCTGACGACGCCGTTGCGCCGGGTCGGGGAGAGAGGCCGTGAAGGCAGCTTGTCGGAAGTCACCGAGTGACTATGCCGCTCGCCCGGGTCGGTTTACCGGCCACGGAACCCAAAGGCTTTCGCCCTCCGCCCAGCTTCATGTAGGCTGCTCTCTACCTTCTGAAACACGTTCTTGTGGAGGAACGATGGCGATCGATGCGGTGCAACTGGCGGCGGACCTGCTGGAACTGCGGGAATTGGCGAACGAGAAGCTCGTCGAAGAACCGCTGCCCAATGGGGAGGAGGCGGGCAGGCGCCTGCGGGCGGACATCGAGCGCTACGACCTCAAGTCGGAAATCGCGGATCTCGAAACGAAGGGCTACGCCGTCCTGCCCCCGGGCAAGGCCAAGCCGGTCGAGTTCTTCGACCGCCTGCGCGAGACGATCCTCCGCCTCGCCGAGACGCATCGGTCAGGCGGACGCGAACCGGTGTCGGGCCTCGGCAACACGCTTTACCACGTGCTTCCACAGGACCGCATCTTCGAGGAAGCGTTAATGGCGCCGGCGCCGCAGACGCTCGTGACCTACCTGCTCGGCTACCGGGCGAAGCTCAGCCAGTCCACTGTGCTGATCAAGGACAACCGCACCCCGGCGCTGCCGATGCACGCCGATCACAGCGGCAAGCTGCCGGCGCCGTGGCCCAACGTCTCGCAGTACTCCGTCGTGACCTGGGTGACGACGGACTACACGCGCGAGAACGGAGCGGTCTGCGTCTGGCCGGGCAGCCACCGCTTCTGTCGCCCGGTCCCGGACGATGTCGTCATGGACCACGATCGCGAAGAGATCGAAGTCCTGGAGATGCCGAAGGGCTCGGTCATCATCTGGCACGGCAGCCTGTGGCACGGCGCCGTCCCGCGCACGACGGACGGGCAACGCGTCACCCTGGTGCTGCCGCACGTGCGCGACCATATCCAGCCCCAGGAAATCTACTGGGCGACGACGACGCCCGAGATGATCGCCCGCAACCCGGCGCGCTTCAGCACGCTGATGGGGCTGCACTGCATGAACCCGTGGCTCCACGACGGGCCGACGCGGGTGGGGATCGGATTGCGGCCGGTGACGGGGTCTCAGTTCGAGTAGGGATTGGGGGCGAAGGCGCGCCGCGCGCCGCTCGGTTGGCCACGCCGAGACTCGGCGCGGTTGGGTCATCTACGCGACCGTATAGGAGCGGATGGGAAGTGCCTCGATTTCGAGCGTTGAGAGATCCAGGCGGCTCGAAGCGTGGTCGATGTCGAAGCCTACGACGTGTCCTGTGGCGTCCAGGTCAACGTTGAGTCCGTCCGTTACTTCGCGTGTCTCCGTGCCGGGACCAGCCTTGAACTCGACATACAGGCTGTCCGTTTCCGCGTGGTAGTGGAGCTTCATGTCTGTCCTCTCTGAAATCCTCGATCGAACAAGGGGTTGGGGACCGGACCATAGCGTATAAAGGGCGTTTCTGTTCCGATTTTGCAGCCCTGCGACGCAATTGAACGGGGCGGGAGGCGTGTGCCATGCTCGGCGACTTTGTCGTGGACGTTGGGAGCCAAGGATGACGCAAGACGAGCGGTCGCTCCAGATTTGGTCGTTGCTCGTGTGTGCCGCGAAGGATCGGCGCATCTACACCTATGGGAGCATCGCAGAAATACTGGGGTTCGGCGGCGCCGGCACCATGGCGAACATGCTGGGAGCAATCATGTGGCATTGTCAGGATTGCGGCTTTCCGCCTTTGACGATACTAGTGGTCAATCAGGAGAGTGGGCGGCCAGGTGAAGGGCTGGTGCTAGAAGGCGCAGTCGACTCCGAACGAGAACGCGTCTTTGGCTTCGACTGGTTCGCGGTAAGGCCACCGGAAAGGAGAGACTTCAGGGCAGCCCGTGAGAACCACCAGTGAGGCTGGGACTGCACAACCCTGATGGGCGCAGCGGGCCTTCTCCCGCGTTGTGGCGAGGCGTTCCCTTACGCAGACGTCAGGAGGTCGTCGAGAAACTCTGAGGCCGGGTCTACCCCCGTCACGAGCAAGTGATCACGCGCCCGCGTACAGGCCACGTATAGGAGGTGTCGCTCGGTGTCGTAGACCTCTTCGAGATCAGCGTCATCAACGATCTCCTCGATCCGCGATTGCAGTGGCAGGACTTCGTCGTCACAGGCCGCGACGACGACGGCGCGGAACTCCAGACCCTTGGCGGAGTGCATGGTGCCGAGCGCCACGGAACCGCTCTCTCCGCCCGGGCGCTTGCTCAGCAGCACTGCGCGCAGGCCAGCGTCCTCGATAGCTCCCGCGACTCTCTCGATTTCAGCTTCCGACCGGACGAAGACGCCGATCTCGTGCGGTTCGAAGCCTTCTGTTCTACGTGCCGTCAGCCAATTTGCGATACACGCCACTTCTTCCTCCGGCGATTCGAGAACGTTAACCAGCGGCTCAGGCCCGTTGAACACCGAGACGGTGCCACCCCGTTCCTCGCTGATGCCGTCCACGTCCGCAAGTTCACTCGAAAGCAGTCGGTCTGCCTGACGGCGAATCTGGTGTGAGGTCCTGTAGTTGATTCGTAGGGTCTGCGACCGTCCTCGCACGTCAACGCCGAGTGCTCGCCACGAGAACGGGGTCTGGAATATCCGCTGTCCCAGGTCACCCGCGAAAAACAGGCTGTTGGGACGGCCGCCCCCGATCGCGGAGAGGAGGCGTAGTTCCGCGACACCGATGTCCTGGGCTTCGTCGATCACGCAGTAGTCGAAGGGCTGGTGTCTCGCCTTGGACAGATGCTGCTCCAACCGCCGGAACATGCCTGGCTCGGTCAGTTGGCCCCGTTCAGTTAGCGCGTCCCGCACTCTTGAGAAGATGGACCAGAGAACGGCCCTTTGGCTCTCGGCCAGCCGCGTCTTGCGTCCGAGTCGGGCGACATCCCGATAGTCTTCCCAGGTCTTGAGCTGCCACGCGTCCACGACCTTGCTCCATTCGGTCCAGAGGAAAGTCGAGTTGAAGCGATGGCCTTCGACTTCGCCTGCGGCCCCGTCGAGCAGTTCACGTACCTCCTCGGCAGCCGCCAACCTCGGCGTGCCGAGATTGGCTTCGTAGAGCCGACGTGCGATCCCGCTCATCGAGTGCACTTCGAGGCGGTCGGCGAGTATCGGCTCATTGCTGATCAAACGAGTCAGTCGGGAACGGAGAGCCGCCGCGAGAGCTTCGGAAAACGTTGCGAGAAGGACCCGGGCATCCGTGTCGGTGCGCGCTAGGTGAGCCGCCCGATGCAGAGCGACAACCGTCTTACCGGTACCCGCGGAACCGGCGACGCGCGCGGGGCCGTTGTATTCGCGCTCAACCAGTTGCCGTTGAGCTGGATGGAGAAAGACGATCCACTTCTCCCAGGGATGATCGAGTGCTCGCTGCAGTTCCTCCGTGTTGGCCATGATGCGGAAGCGGCGTTGCGCGTCGGGGTGCGAGAAGGGGTCGGGGGTTCCGGTGTCGTAGCTGGCGGTTTGGTCCATCACTCCGACCTCAGCCCGGCCGCTGGGACGTGATGGGAGGGAAAAGCGAACGTCGAGCATCGGGGGCGGTACGGGGGAGCCGCCTGTCGCCAATTCCAGCAACGCCTCGGCCGCCTCCGCGGGAAGGTGCTCGGACAGATCGAGCAACGAGTCCTCGGTGGCCTGTCTGACTTCGTCTATCCACTCCACGGGAACCCCGAAACCCATTAGCTCGTCGGCGGGCATGTCGACAAAGATGGGCGGTGCGCCTTTCCCAACCTTGTCCATTGCCTCGGCTTCGACGTACCGAGGAATCTCGATGTCGCGTACGGTTTCGCGCAGCTCGACGATCTGCGCTGCCCCGGTGGTCGGATGCGTCTCCAGACGTCGCCTCTCGGCCCACCGATATGCCTCGTCGTGGTGATCGACGTAGCAGAGCAGCAGGCTCGAACCTGTCTTGTGGACGACAAGACGGAGGTCGCGGCTGACCCGGACTGACCAGAAGTTCTTGTCCCTCGCGCCGTCGATCCGATGCAACTGCATCCCTGGGCGAGCAGGATCGAGCTGCAAATCGAACGCCGTGTTCTTGACTGCCTTCTGCTCGTCTCCCTTGAGCCTTGCGAGGCTTGCAGAGAACGTGTCGGCGATGAGGAATCGCATGTCAGCTCTCGATTTCGACGTCCACCGAGATTCGGTTGGCGACCTCGGTGTACAGATCCACGTCGACTTCGGGTGCCCTGATGCTCACGACCAGGGCATACCTCGCTGCCTTGTCGTATCGGCCCAGCGCCTGGCGTGTCTTCCACCAACCGGCCGTTGGGTAGACCGCGATGGTGCCTCGACTTGCGAGGTCCGCTGCTGTGCCTCGCCAGATGTCGCCATGCAGGGAACCAAGGTGACGCCCCTGGGGTCCGATCAGCCACTCGGGGTCGCCGTCGCTTCTGCGCCGAGTTCCTTCGTCTTCATCTCTCGCAGCCAGGTTGACACGCTTCCGGAACTGATCGACAGACTCCAATGGCCGTTTCACGTCGAACCGCAGGCCGTGCGATTCATACCGATAGCGCGAACGATGCCCACGCCGGGATGGATTCGGCTCGATGAAGTAGGACAGCGTCACCCGCATCTCCACAAGTGCTTCCCCCAGGTCCTCAAGCGCATCGCGTGGCCAAGGCAACCGGTGGAGATGCATGTCCCGGAGGGTGGGCGCGCGACTGCCAAGGCGCTCGTAGGGATACAAGGCTTCCTCGACCACCATCGTCAACGAGTTCTCTACCGTCCATAGGGCACGATCTAGATCGGGGACACCGAACCCGCATCGTCGGACTAGCCGCAGGTAGTCCGCCTTGTTCGGTGCTCGTGTGGGTAGGAACTGACGGTCCATCGTGTCGGTCCACTCGGCCGAGTGAACGATCAAGGCTCGGATTGTTTCCGGCCACAGCTGCGGATATGCCGCCATGACGCAGGCTGCGAAGCGCGATGCCAGCGCGGTCGCGGCGCTTGTCGCGTTCGTAGTCGTGAACAGCCGATTTGCGGGCTGGTAGCTTGTAGTCAGCAGACTGAGACTGGGCAGCCATACGGCGCTGAGCGAGTCCTGCGCGGCGTTGCCGCCCTCGAACACGACATCCGGCTTGAGCGGCCAATGTCTCTCCCACGTGAGTGAGGTCGTACTAAATGGGCTCAAGCCTCCTGCGGGGGCGATGGGCGAATAGGCGCCGGGCTCCGTGATCCGAACGAGGTCGGTGAAGGCGGCGACCGTGATCGCGTTCCAAGCTTGGGCGGGATCGTGTACTCCATCGGTTTCATTGGAAGCAGGGTAATGAGGCCATGCGTTTGGGTCGTCGATGTTGCCGGCGGACACGACCAGAAGACGTGGATTTGCCCCGTCGCCGTCGACATCCGCGGCCAGAGCATCTATCGCCGCCGACCACGCGGATGGGCGGCCCCGGTCTCGATTGTCCCGAGCGGTGACGGCCATCCCGAAGACCCGTCTGCGCCGGGGGTCGGTTACCTCTGGGCGCGCGACCGCTTCAATGGTCAGATAGCCATGGTGTTGGGGATTCGTCCCCGTTGAACCATTCCGATCAATCAGCTTGACTGACTCGAGACGGTGATCGACTTGCACTGGATTGTTGCCCACCAGAACCCCGGTCAAGTCGCCGGCGAGAGCGATCCCCGCCATCTGGGTTCCGTGACCGTCAGCATCGTCGGTCCCCCAACCGGGCTCGACGGTGTGGAGGTCCCTGGTACTGAGGGCTGGGGCCAGGAAGGGATGGCTGCGATTGACGCCTGTGTCGAGCAGGCAGGCATGCGGCGTATCGGGAGTAGCAGGTGCGAAGGTGCTCCGGCTCAGGAGGTCGTTCAACCGGTCAACCTGTTCAGCCGGCGGCCGCGAGTCGAAGAAGTCGGCTGTCTCCTTCGGGCGACGGAGCTCTGCAATGCTGTTGAGAGTGACCATTGAGCGCTGCATCTCTCCCACCGAAGCGCAGGCCAGCAGTACCGTTCGCTCCGGGAAAACCAGTTCTCCTGCGGCCACGTCGATGCCTTGAGCTGCGG
The DNA here is from genome assembly GCA_965248075.1 of Candidatus Azotimanducaceae bacterium. Classification (GTDB taxonomy): domain Bacteria; phylum Pseudomonadota; class Gammaproteobacteria; order Pseudomonadales; family Azotimanducaceae; genus VXNE01. The sequence continues at coordinate 2,562,983 of CBDFIL010000003.1, forward strand.
CTCGCTCGCGAAAGGTTGCGACGGTCGCCTGCCGACTTCGACTGCGAGGTAGCCAGACCTCCCACCAAACGCGGCCTTCGATCGAGGCGGGATAGAGTTCTGTATCGTCGGTCCAAAGTGCCCGCAAGCTCGCAGCACGGATCTCTTGTATCGCGTCAATCAGGCGTTGATGATCGCGAGAACGTCCAGCGCGGTCGCGTCTTTCTGTCAAGTAATCTCGAATGAGGCCTTCGAAGTGGTCTAGTTTTCCATCGGGGACGAAGACTGTTGCCGAAGTTCGATCGCCCTCGTGACGGACGTTCAACAATTCGATACCCGAGCGCTCGCGAGCCAAACTCTCGAACACCAGTTCGATATCCGGGAAGCTCTCGAACTCGACCTGAAGGCCCACGCCTTCGTCCATCCCGATGGCCTGCTGCGCGTCTCGGGCGGCCTCGGCGACCGATCGAAGCTGGTCGATCTGGCGCTGCAATGCTTGGCCGTGCCGAACCCGGTCCCGGCCGGGCGTCCCCGGGCGACTGCCGCCGCCCGATCCTGTATAGCGGTAAGCCTCGGTCTCGGTGATGCCATCGAGGATGAAATGCCGATTCAGCCCGTCACGTTCTTCCGTCATATGCGGCCGCGTTCCTTGCGTTATTCGTGATTCTCATTGAGCCTCTCTGCGACCCGTTTGCGCTCTTTGAGCATCGATCGAATGTCCGCCTCGCGAACCGCGGGCCGTTCGTGAATCAGGGCATCCTTCAGAGCCTCATTGCACGCGCGGGTGATCTCCGCGTAACTCAAGCCCACCGCCAGGTCGGCGAGGCTGTTCCAGCGGATTCCCTTGGCGACTGACCCCAGGAGGCGAGCCCGCAGGAGCTCGGCGACCTGCGTCTTTCCCGGAAGTTCGTAGTGGAGGATGTCATCGAAGCGCCGGAAGAGCGCGGAGTCGAGTATTGCCAGGTGGTTCGTTGCGGCGAGCACGAGACTGTGGGAACGATCCTGCTCGATCATCTGGAGGAAGCTGTTCAGGACGCGACGGATTTCGCCCACGTCGTTGGCCAGGCCACGTTGTGAGCCGATCGCGTCGAACTCGTCGAAGAAGTACACGCCGCGCGTCCGACTGGTCGCATCGAATATCTGCCGCAGCTTGGCGGCGGTCTCCCCCATGAACTTCGTGATGAGGCCATCCAGACGGACCTCGAGCAGAGGCAGCCCCAGCTCGCCGGCCAGAACGGATGCCGTCATGGTCTTCCCTGTGCCGGGAGGCCCGGTCAACAGCAGCTTGCGCCGCGGCGAGAGGCCGTGCTCTACGATTCGGCCGGCATGGCGTTGCTCTCGAAGGACGCGGTGTATCTGATTGGCGAGCACATCACTCAGGATCATCTCGCCGAGCCGCGCTTTCGGGTAGGAGGCCTCCAGAAGATTGGCAAGTTCGCCCCGGGGCTTGCCGATCGGCACGGGAGCCGCCGCACCGCGTGCGCTCTTGGCTTCGTCGATCATGGCCCGTAGCTCTTCCGCCAGCTTGCCGTGGCCCAGTCGTGCCTCGTGAGCCGCGACCTGCATGGCGATGGAGAAGAACCGGTCGTCGTCGCCGTCCAGGTGCGATTTCAGCAGTGCTTTGAGCTGCTTGGCGCTCGCCATCAGACGCCTGTCACTGTCGCGTGGGCGCCATCATACCCGGAACACCTTCATCACCTCGTCTCCGAGGTGGTTGATGACCTTGACGGCGATGCGCCCGGACGCGGGTCTGTCAAACGGGCGCGAGATGTCGCTGTTGAGCGTCGCCCAGGCTTCCTGATTGATCTCGGCCTTGAGGGTGGTCTTGAGCGCCTTGTAGGGATCGCCCGTACCGAGGAAGTAGGCGTGGCGGACGAAGAAGCTCTCCTCGTTGTAGTCCGTGTCGATGAACCAGCAGGCGATGCCATCAGCGCCGTCGCTGTGGATCTCGCCGGTGTTTGGGTGGAAGACATCGACGCCGTTGATTCGGACTTGGAACTGCTCGCCCTCGCCGTCGCCTACCTCGACCGGGAGGATGTCGATATCGGGCTCGCCGAAGATGACGAAGAGGTTGCCCTTGCCGGTGTTCTTCAGATCGTCGGCCATGTGCAGGTCGGCGTTCATGCGGGCTTTCAGGACCGGGACGCGGCCGAGCTTCCGGAACTCCGAAGCGTGCGCTTCGTAGTTGAACGCGCAGGCGACCAACACGTCGAAGCCGGCGTCCGCAGCTTCTCGTGCGGCCTCGACAAGATCGGGGCGCGTGACTGTGCCGAACTCAGGTCCCAGGAATATCGCCGCGCGCTTCTCTGTGCCTGACTGCTCCGCGCCCTCGACGTAGCGCCCCTCGGCGCAGACGAGATCACCCGGCCAGGGGGTGACCGAGGAGAACGCGATTCGATCCTCCTTGTGCGCTTGTTGCACGCCGGAGGTCTTGAGGTGCTCCAGGATGACGCCCGCGAAATCCTGGGTTTCGCCGTAGCCGAGCCGCGCTTCCGCCACGTGGTCGATGAGGTCGTCGTCCTCCCCGACGTCGAGGACTCGATGCGGCGAGATGCTCTCCACCGTGAAAGGGCCTGCGACTCGGACCTTTCTGCTGTCTACGTATGGCTTGTCATAGAGGTACTCGAAGTCGGCCTTGGAAGCGATCGAGGCGTCGATCTCCTGCTGCCGAGCGATGCGGGCTTCCCACCATCTTGCGTGCAGATCTGTGGCTGCTTGATTCCACAGGTCGCCCGACCCCCGGGGGATCTCCCACTCCTTCCATGCTTGATCGAGTACGCCATTCAAGTCCGTGCGGAGCGGCTCCAACGTCTGCTGCCAACGCTCCCAGATGACGTCGATCTCCGCGTTGTTGGCGATTGACTTGAGCGTGATATGCGGCACCCGTTCGTAGACGAAGCCGAGTCGGACGTTTCCGTGGGTGGCGGTGTTTGCGGGAGCCGACCCGACAATCTCGGCTTCCTTCTGCTGCCCCTCAGGACTGTCGGCGAGCAGGTAGTATGGGTAACGTGCACCCATGATGCGGGCGCGGGCGAGTGCGAGTGCTACGCGGGACGTATCGATGGTGATCCAGCGCCGGCCCCACTGTTCGGCGACATAGGCGGTGGTGCCGGAACCGCAGGTTGGATCGAGCACAAGATCGCCGGGGTCGGTGGACATCAGAACGCAACGCTCGATCACCTTTGACGATGTTTGGACAACGTAGACCTTGTTCATTCCGCTTCCCGAAGCGGTGTCAGCCCAGAGATTAGAGACTGGGTTCACTGGATTGTCTGCCACAAACCGCACGTAGTTCAGCGTACGCCCGGCTTGCGCTACACGATCCGCTGCAAGAAGTCGCTTCATGCCTTCTGGATTGGTTGACCAACTCCGGCCGGCGGTCGGAAAATATGTTGCTCCGAACGCTTCAATCGGATACACACAACTGGGCGTCCGTCCAGCGGCCAAAAGAATTTGAAGTCGCGCATACGCGTTTGGTAAAACCGTGTCATCCATGTGCACGCGGCGAAAGTGCCCAACCGTTTCCTTTATCAGCGAATAGGCCAAGTCGTTTTCGGGATCTTTCTGGATGAACAACAGCCGTCGCTTGGCTGATTCGAAGTTTCTTGAGTACCAAAGAACAAAGTCGGTAACTTCGGCCATTTGGCCTTTTCCGAGTCCTGCGGTTTTCTTGACCGTGATTATGGTGATAAAAGCACCCTCGCCAAAGACCTCATCCATCACCGCCCGCACCCGATGCACATTCTCATCGCCAATCTGCACAAAAATTGATCCACTCTCACTCAACAAATCCCTCGCAACCGTCAACCTATCCCGCAGATACGTCAGATATGAATGAATCCCGTCCCTCCACGTATCCCGGAACGCCTTCACCTGCTCCGGCTCGCGGCTGATGTGCTCCACCTTGCCGTCCTTTACGTCCCGGCTCGTCGTCGACCACTGGAAGTTAGAGTTGAACTTAATGCCGTAGGGCGGGTCGAGATAGATGCACTGCACCTTCCCGCGTAGCCCTTCTCGCTCGGCGAGCGACGCCATCACCTGCAGGCTGTCGCCGAGGATCATCCGGTTCGACCAGTTGGCGTCGTGCTGATAAAATTCGGTGCGTGCATCTTCGCTCGGAAGGCCGTTGAAGTCGGCGAAGAGGTCGGCCTGAAGACCCGAGTCGCGCGCAAGCCTCTCGGCCTCCGCCGTCTTGCTGTGTCGCAACAGGTCGTTGATCAGTGCTTTCGGATGCACCTTTTCCTGGATGAAGAGCGGCGGTGCCTGCACCACCAGGTCCGACCAGTTCTGCTCGTCCTTTCCGCGCCAGACGAGCTGCGGGTCGAGGTCGCGGTTTCGGCGTTCGTACGCAACCTCGACCGGACTTCGGTCGTCCTGTGCCATTACGGGTTCGTGCTCCGCAGTGGGGATGTTCTTCCGCGACGCCTCTTCGTGAACCAGGGCCTCGACACTCCTTGAGGATTTTCGCTTCGCCATTTGCCTACGCGTCCTTACGAGCCTCGCTCACCAAGTTTTGCAGTGCCGACAACCGTGGCACGACGGTGTCCTCGATTGCCGCATGGTTGATTTCCTCGAATGTCGGGCTCAACAAAGGAAGCCCTCGATCATCCCGGCAAACTCCGCTTCCACGGTCGCCGCGAAGTCCGCCTGCATCGCGTATACGTCGCGGAACTCCACGAAGTCCCAGCGGCCGTAGGTGCGCAGCTCATTCACCCCCGGTATCCAGTAGGTCCGCATGGTGTCCGCCTTCTCCTTGGCATCCTCGCCACGGTACCCCTTGATCTCGACCACGAGGTGCAAGAGGTCCTCGTCGCCGTGGCCGTCGTCCACCAGGACGATGAAGTCGGGCACGTACGTTCGCGATTCGGCCTGGAAGCGATAGGGAACCTCCAAGCCGAGGCCGTGGTTCTTGACGTAAGCACACACCCGCGGATGCGCCTCCGCCACTCGGCAGAACTCGGCCTCCCACTCGCTGTCGCAGACCACCCAGTTGACGTGGCAGCGGCCGGCGTTGGTCTCCCACCGGGTCTTCTTCGACGTGGTGAAGCGGACGTGCATCGTGGAACTGACTGGGTTGTACGGATCGAGCACCGCCTGGACGGGGCGTTCTTCCAGGTGCCGCGCCACGATCCCTCGCGTGATGCGCTCGCAGGCGGTGTCTGCAAGGCTCTGGTACATGAGCTGGGCGGGGTAAGTGCCCCCTTTGCATTCCAGATGGTCCCTGAGCCACCGGCGTGTGATCCGCTTCAGTTGACCGAACAGGTGCAGCTTCGGCTCCTCGCCCGGGTCGCGCCACTTGGTTTCCAGTAGCCGTTTGGTGAGATGGAAGACCACGGTGGAGGGACGAAGCTCGTCGAGGTGCTTCAGGCTGAGATCTACACCTTCGCCTACGATTCCCTCGTTGCGCGTGATGGATGGGCCGACCAGATCCGGCGTCAACACCAGGGTCGAGTTCTCATCGAACGTGGCGGACAACCGCTCTTCCGGGAGCTCTACGCGGTATCCCTGCACCCGCGGAAACCGGATTTCGCAAGCGTCTCGGTCTGGCGTCATTGCTCTGACCTGAACGGTCTCGCGTGGCGGTTGGGGTGGCGCTACCACCGGCCGGGCGGTGAAGTCGAATGGGATGCCCAGCACGTCGGCGTACTCGACATCGAAGAGGTCTTCTTCGTTGAGGTCGTAGGACTGACGGCGCAACGCCCTGCCGATCACTTGCTCGCACAGGAGTTGTGTTCCGAAGGCGCGTACGCCGAGCACGTGGGTGACGGTGCTCGCGTCCCAGCCTTCGGTCAGCATCGAGACGGAGACCACGCAACGGGTGTCGCCGCCGAGTCGACCGGCCTTTCCGACGGTGTTCATCACTTCTCGAAGCAGATCCTGGTCGGAAAGGTTCTCTGCCTGCCTGCGGTCTCCTGTCCGCTTGATGATCTCGTTGCGGAACCGGTCGATCTCGTCGCTGGCCGCAGAACGAAAGTTCTTGTCCAGTCCCTGACCGGATTCGAGTTGCTCGCTGTCGATCAGGAGGGTGCTGGGGCGGGCCAGTGGGTTGCCGTGTTCGTCGAAGTTCCGGAACAAGACCAAGCGGCCCTGTTCCAGCGTCGTTGAGCCATCCTCGTTCTCCCGTTGGAAGCCCGAGATGTAGTCGTAGATGAGCTTGGAGGTGGAGGTGTTGTTGCATACGACGATGAAGCAGGGCGGGGCCTCAATGCCAGCTCCCTTCCACAGCTCGAACGTGCGTGCGTAGTGGCCGTAGAGGGCCTCGAGGGCGGTCTGGAGTTCGACGGGTATGCTCAGGGGATCGAGCAAGGCCGCCTTCCCGCGGCCCTTCTTCGGCATTTTCTTGCCAATGTGATCCCAGAGGTTGCGGAACTTGGGCATCTCCCCGCCCGGAATGTTGTCGGCGACGGGCACGCGGGGCAGTTTGACGATGCCGGATTCGATGGCGTCCATGAGGGAGAAGTCGCTCATGGTCCAGGGGAATAGCGTTCCTTCGGCATAGCCAGAGCCACGGAGGAAGAAGGGCGTGGCAGAGAGGTCAATCACGCGCGCGATGCCGAGCTTCTGTCGAACCGTTTCGAGGCCGGACACCCACACTCGGGCGGCTTCCTTGTTCCGCACGGCCTCTGTCCGGTCGTCACCCTTCAGCGGTCCTTCCTCATCCTCTTCGATCGGCCTCTCCCGGTAGCAGTGGTGGGCCTCGTCGTTGAGCACCAGGATGTTCTTCATGCCCATGAGGTCCGGCATCACCCGCTGGAGCATCTGCCCTTCGGTTTCTCGAGTCGCGATGTCTGGACCCCGCCCCTGGAGGAGCGCGCGTCCTCCCTTGGAGATCGCGAGCGCCTCGCGTCGCATGAAGGCGTGGTAGTTGGTGATGACGATCTTCGCCCGGTCGAGGTCGCCGAGCATGTCGCTGGGCACCAGTTCGCGGCTCCGGTAGTAGCTGTCCGGGTCGTTTGGTTGGAGTACGCGGAGGCGGTCCCGGATCGTGAGGCCCGGCGTGACGACCAGGAATCCGCGCGTAAAGCGACGGCTACCGGGGTGCCGGATGGCGTTGACGGTTTGCCAGGCGATGAGCATGGCCATGACGGTCGTCTTGCCTGCACCGGTGGCGAGTTTCAGCGCAAGGCGAGAGAGACCAGGGTTGGCTTGTTCATTCGCCCTGGCGAGATGACCGAGGAAGCGGCGGCCCTCCCGCGCGAGGTTCGGGGCGACCTCGGTCAGCCAGATCGCAGTCTCAACTGCTTCCATCTGACAGAAGAACGGTCGGATGTCGTTGAATCGGTGACTGCGCCAGTGTTGCAGCAGGCGAGTCGTCTCCGGCGTTACGCGCCATTGGCTCTGTTCGGGAATCGCTCGCCACGCGTCGACACGGCTGCGGAGGTCGTTGATGACCTCCATCAGATCGTACTGCTGCCCGTCCCCTTCCAGCGCCCTTGCCGCCTCGTCGAAGACGATCTCGCGCTGACCGCGCTTCTTCGGCTTCGGGATCGGGGTGATGAACGCAACGCGGCGGCGGCTGTCGAGAACCCGGCTGGTGGGTTGGCCGGTCTCGTCGAGTTCCCAATGACGTGAGGGGTACTCGTAGGGCGAGTTCAGGATGGGGCGGTTGAAGAACTGGTCGCTCATGGTGGCGGGAGTCTACCGGTTTCCGGCGACCTCCGGTGGTACCAATCAGGCCGCGTTGCCGTGTCATGGCACTGCAGCCGATGCTGCGCCGTGCCGAGCTGGTAATCCAGGATCTCGTGGTCGTTGACGCACCGCCCTGCACGGCGGGTGCTTGACCCTGCCGACCGAGCGTTTCGAAGAGTGGCGTCCTGCTGCTACCATTGGCGGAGGGCGAAGACGCACACCGCCAAATGTTGGAACCCCAGCTGTCTCCTCGAAGCGACCACGACGAGCTACGGTAAGATAGGCAGAATCCCTCGGCTCTTCGGTGCGCAAAAGAAAAGATAACGGATGACTTCTCATGCCAATCTCCTCTGTCAGGTTCTACAATTTCAAGGCGCTCACAAATTTCTCGGTCTCTTTGCAGGGGATGAATGTTCTGGTCGGGCCGAACAACAGCGGCAAGTCTACGATCCTCAGTGCATTCCGAGTGCTTGAACAGGCACTCCGAACAGCCCGTTCTAGGAAGGCTACGCCGGTACACACGCACGAGGGGTTTGCATCGAACGGGCACCAAATCCTGGAGCGGACGATCCCAATTTCCATGGAGAACGTGCACTCCGACTATGCGGAAGAGGATAGTAGAATCGACTTTCGATACTCCAACGGTAACCATCTTCACCTCTTCTTCCCGGCTGATGGGGGCGGGAGCCTATACTGGGAGACAACAGGCAAGGCGGTACGCACGCCTTCCTCATTCAGGACGGCGTTTCCAGATCAAGTCCATGTAGTACCGGTTCTAGGTCCTCTTGAGCAACACGAAAAGATAGTCACTGAGGAAACGGTAAAGCGTGCCGCTGCGACGCCGACGGCATCAAGGCACTTCAGGAATTACTGGCGCATGAACCCTCAAGGATTCGATGACTTTCGAGAGCTTGTCGAGCAAACTTGGCCAGGCATGTCGATCGCACGCCCTGAGGTGGCGTCATACTCCGAACAAAGGCTCGCTATGTTCGCTTCGGAGGAGCGAATGGCTAGGGAGCTGTACTGGTCTGGACTCGGCTTCCAGGTTTGGTGCCAGCTACTGACCTACATCTCAAGACATAGGGACGCGGACCTTCTGGTTATCGATGAGCCCGAAGTCTATTTGCATCCCGAGATCCAGCGTCAGCTCTTGGGCATCCTACGCGACGCCCGTCCAGACATCTTGCTGGCGACCCACTCGGTTGAACTTCTTAGCGAGGCAGATCCCAGCGAGATTCTACTGGTTGACAAGGCGCGACGTTCTGCGCGTCGCTTGAGGGACGTCGAGGGTGTGCAGCAGGCGCTCGACAACATTGGTTCTATACAGAACCTGACGCTAACGGAACTAGCGCGAAGTCGTCGGCTTCTGTTCGTCGAAGGCAGTGGCGACTACAAGATACTTAGGAAGTTTGCCAAGATCCTGGGATTTTCGGAGCTTGCAGCAGGCAGTGGACTTACGGCGCTGGAGTCTGGCGGATTCGGCTCCTGGGACAAGATCAGGGGGCTGTCTTGGGGTCTCAAGAGAACGATGTCCTCGGAAATGAAGATCGCGACGGTATTTGATCGCGACTTCCGCAGCGAGGACGAGATCAGCCATCTTGTTTCCCAGATGGAGAGTGAAGGCGTACTCGCGCGCTTCCATGGACGGAAGGAAATGGAGAACTACCTGCTGAGTCCCTCGGTTCTTGGCCGGGCGGCGGTCCGCCTTGTGCGAAGGCGCGGGACCAAAGAGTACGCAGAAGTGGAGTTCAGATTGGGGAAGGCACTCGAGGGTGTAACGGAACCGCTCAGAGCTGGCTGTAGTGGGCGGTATGTCACGGGTTTTTGTCGCTTCCACGCACACAGCGGCAAGGACCAAGCCGCTCTTGCGTCGGAGGCCACTGCTGTCTTTGATCTGAAGTGGGAGTGTATGGAGAGAAGGCTCGAGTTAGTGCCGGGAAAGCAGGTGCTAAAGGAGTTGCGCCAATGGTTGCAGGACGAATACCAGATCACCATGACGGACTTTCAGATTCTGGACTCGTTCAAGAAGGAAGACGTTCCAGCAGACCTCGTGCTGTTGATCGGAAAACTGGACGAGTTCAGGTTGAAGTCGAGCGCTCGCTAGATTACCTAAAGACACGGGAAGGTCCAGCTCCTCGACATCAGCCACCGCATGAGGTGCTTCTACAGGCCTCGTTTCAAGATCCTCTGGCCGTGACCGGGAACCCAAGATGCGGAGCCGAGTGGCTGCCTTGGGGAGCAGGTGGTGGTTGTCGCTCGGTCGTTTCAGTTCCCACCCTCGCGACTCCAGCAACCGGCAGAGTTGCTTGCCGCTGATGGACTTCATACGGCTATTTCGAGCACCTTGGCGTTGTCTGACAAAGAGGCCTCGCCGATGTCGACGGAGAGGCAGCCTTCCACTGCCTCGTAGAGGTTGGTCAGCAACTCCTCGAAGGACTCGCCTTGCGTCGCGCAACCCGGGATGGAGGGCACTTCGGCCCAGTATCCGCCTTCTTCGGCTTCGTGGACGACGACCTTGAGCTTCACTGGACTCTCCTGTTTGGCCCTCAACGGTCATGTTAGCGCGGTTCGAGCAGACGCCGGAACGCAAGCAACGAGTCAGGCGTCACCGGCGCAACCTCGCCCCGGGCGATCTCTTCCTGCGTGTAGAAGCCCGCGCTTGCCACTTCCTCCGCCTGCAGCACGAACGGCCCGTCGTGTCGGCAGACGAACACGCGTCCGAAGCAGCGCGTGTTCGCGTCGGCATAGTGGAAGTCGAAGCGCGGCGCGATCGGCGTGTCGCGGATGCCGAGTTCCTCCTCGGCCTCGCGCGCGGCGCACTCCTCGTAGGACTCGCCCGCGGCGACCACACCCCCGGCGGCGAGGTCGTAGTACCCCGGGAAGAGATCCTTGGTGTCCGTACGACGCTGGACGAGGACGCGTCCGTCGCCGTCGAGCACGAAGACGTAGGTCGCGCGGTGTGGCAGGTTCTCTGCCCGCATGCGCCGCCGCGGGGCTTCACCCGCCGGCCGGTTCTCGTCGTCGACGATGAGGACGATCTCGTCGCCTGCGGGATTCTCCAACCGCCTACGCTCCGCGCACCGCCCCGAGCGTGTCGCCGGCCCGGCGCCGTTCGCGCAGGCGTGCATCGAGGGTGGGATCTTCACCCACGGCCACGAGCGTCTTCCCGAAGTTGCCACCCCGGAGCATCGCCTGGAAGGCCGCCGGCGCCTGCTCAAGCCCGTCCCACACGTCCTCGCGGTACTTGACGAGCCTGTCTCGAATCCATCCGCTCATCTCGCCGAGGAAGCGGTCCTGGTAGTCCTCGACGAAGTTCCGCACCGCGAGCCCGTGCACCGCCACGTCCTGGCGGTCGAAGTATGGCTGGCCGGTCTCGCGCCAGACTTGCGCGCCGTCGCGCCTGTCGGTGTTGCCGTATTGGGAGATCATCCCGCACAGGGTGATGCGCGACTGCCGGTTCAGGAGCGGCAGCACGCCCTCGAACACCTTGCCGCCGACGTTCTCGAAGTAGATGTCCACGCCGTCGGGGCAGGCCGCCGCGAGATCCTCCGCGAAGGACTCGGAGAGGTGCGATACGCAGGCGTCGAAGCCGAGTTCATCGCGCACGAAGGCGCACTTCTCCTCCCGCCCGGCGATGCCCACGACGCGGCATCCGTGGATTCTCGCCATCTGGCCCGCGGCCTGGCCTACCCCGCCGGATGCCGCGGAGACGACCACGGTCTCGCCGGCCTTCGGCTGGCACTGCACGACCAGCCCGGAGTAGGCCGTGAGCCCGAGCATGCCGAGGATGCCCACCGCGGTGGAGATCGGCGCGGCGTCCGGGTCGAGCTTCCTCGGAAACATGTAGCCGAAGACGGAAATCCCTTCGCCGGTCAGTCCGTGCGCCTGCCAGCCGTTGGTATTGAAGACGAAATCGCCGGGCGCGTATTCGGGAATGTTGCTCGCGATCACCTCCGAGACCGTGCGCCCGTGACACGCCTCGCCCGGTGGCTCGAGAGCGGAGCGCAGGCGTCCCCACTGGTAGGGGTCCAGCGAAAGGTAGAGCGTGCGGGTCAGCATCTGTCCCGGCCCGGGCGTAGGCAGGTCAGCCTCCCGCCACGCGAAATCCTCGTCCACCGGCCAGCCGCCCGGAGGCGTGCGGGCCAGGGTCCACATCGGGTTGCGAGCGGCCACGACTCAGTGATCGCCGGTCAGCGGGACGAACCGCACCGGCAGCACGTAGCGCATCGAGATTTCGCCATCGTCGGCCTTCTCCACGACGGCCAGGTTCTGGTCCCAGTCCGTGCCGATGGGTAGCACCATGTGTCCTCCGGGTCGCAGCTGATTCACGAGCTTGTCCGGCACGTCCTCGCCCACGGCGGTCACGATGATCGCGTCGAAGGGCGCCGCGTCCGGCCAGCCGTACCAACCGTCGCCGGCCTTCACGTGGACGTTCCCGAATCCGAGCCGTTGCAGACGCTCGTCGGCCGACTCCGCCAGCTCCGGAATGATCTCGATGGTGTACACGGTGTCGACGATCTCGGCGAGCACGGCCGCCTGGTATCCCGATCCCGTCCCGATCTCGAGCACCCGGTCGCCGGGCTCGGTGTCCATGAGATGCGTCATGATGGCGACGATGTACGGCTGCGAGATCGTCTGCCCGTGCCCGATGGGCAGGGGCCGGTTGACGTAGGCGGCGATCTTCGCGCGTTCCGGCACGAACTCGTCGCGCGGGACATCCTGCAGCGCCTGGACGACGCGAGGATCGAGTTGCGCGACACCCGTGATGCCGCGCGTGCGGCGGACGTCGTCCCGGATGGCGTCGATCATCGCGGTCATCGTCGTCTGCGCGGCCGGGGTGCAGCCGAGGAGCGCCGCCAGGACCAGTGCGGCACGGCGCATGGCGTCAGCTGTAGAGCCCCTGGTCGAACAGGCCGCCGGTGTCCTGGGCGTAAGCCGCCAGGAACTTCCCGGCCCGTTCGGCGCGCGCGATCGAATCGTCCTGGCTCTCGTAGCCGTACAGGATGCCCTGTTGGGTCAGGATGGCGAAGCGCGGCGGATGGCGGTCCAGCATCTCCTGCGGGATCTTGCCGATCAGGCCTTCCTGCGTGCGGATGAACGGGCGCGACAGGTAGACGGGTACGCTGACGCGCAATCCGGGGGCCGTACGGTTGAACGCGCCGTGCCAGGTGTTGCCGTGCCAGACGAGGAGCGACCCGGCGGAGCATTCGACGGCGACGGCCTGCTCGTTGCCGCCTTCCCCGACGATGGCCTCTCGCCCGATGGGGCTGCGGCACCACTTGTGGCTGCCGGGAACGAACGCGGTCGAGCCGTTCTCGCGGTTGAAGTCCGTCAGCACGTACGTCATGTTGCAGACCAGCGCCTGTGGCGGCAACGGCGCTGGCAACGGCGTGTCCGAATGCAGCGAGAAGGTGCTCTGGTTCGGCCCCTTCATGAAGCACCCCATGCTCGAAAGCACGACGCTGTACCCGCAGAGATACGTCGCCATGGCGAGCAGCACCCGGTTCATCAGCGCTGCCTCGAAGACCCGGTCCTCGAACAGCAGGGACTGCATCAGGTCGCCGATGGGGGAGTCGCCGTTCTCTTTGGAAAACATGGCGAAACGGCCCTTGAAGCCTGCGTGCGTCGATCCGTTCTCGAGATCCGCACGGACGCCGTTGCGCCGCTCGCTGACGTCGAGGGCGGCTTCGAGCATGCGTTCCGCGAGGCCGTTCGGGGTAGCGATCGCGGGTGGAATGATCGTGTATCCGTGTGCATCGAGGTCGGCCACGTAGGACTCGAGCCCGAGTTCACGGATCTCGGCCCAGGCGCGGTCCAGGTTGGTCTGGCCGTTGCCGTTTGCGTCCTTCATGATGAGGCCCTCGTGTGACGCGGCTAATGTACGTGGAAATCGGAGGAGGGGCCACCGGATGGCCCGAGAGGATCGCATGACCGTTGCCGAGTGGGTCCGCCAAACCTTGCGACAGGCACGCTTCGACCGTCGCCGAGCGGCCGAGGCAAAGCTGCATGCGGTCGCCGAGGCTGCACGGCACGAGTTTCCGACCGCCGACATTGATGACATGCTTCGCGAGATCGAAGAGGGTCACCGCATCAGGTGATCTTCGTTGACTCCAACGTCCCGATGTACCTGGTTTCCCGGAGTTGTGAGCCCGCCGTCTTCTACGCTACCCGTGCGGCGTGCAGCGCCTCGGCACGATCCTTCAGCGCGGTGGCAGTCTCTTCGAAGCCGCGCAGGATCGACCGGCTGAACAGCATCCGGACGATGGGGGCGAGGAGTCCGGCCATCGTGTCCGTCGTGTGATACGCACACCGGCCGACTCCCAGGGGAGTGACGATCTGCGTCTTGGCGGCGGTCAGCAGACGCGGGCTCCAGTACACGGAGCTCCAGGTCAGCAGCGTCGGGGGCTCGGCCGCGGCCGTGTGCTCGGTGACGTTCACGGGCAGCCGGCCCAGCAGGACATGTGCCCGGACCGGCGACCCGGTCTGGAAGTCCGACTCGATGCGCGTCGTGAACGGATTCCATTCTCCGTACTTCTCGCCGTCCGTCAGGATGTCCCAGACCGCCTCGGCGGGGGCGTCGATGGTCAGGGGGTCGGTCTTGACGACGAAGTCGAACATGGGCTCTCCAGGCGGACGGGCCGACGGGCGTTCCACACCGGGTCAGCGTACGCCGAGCGTGCGCGGCACGGAAGGCCCGCTGTTTCGCGAAGGTAGGACGTTGCGGCTGTCTTACGTGACCACCAGCCCGCAGCCGCCCCGGCGCGGATCGCCGACGGCCACATACTGCCCGTCGCGCACGCCGGCGACGTGCACCCCGCCGAAGAAGAGGTTGGCCCGGCCCCAATGTTCGACGTCGTCGAACACGGCTTCGAGGGCGGCCACCGTCTCGGGGGCGAAATCGCCCTCCAGGCTCAATCGCTCGCCCTCGACGTGCAGGCGTGGCGCGGCCACGGCGGCTTCGGACGACAGATCCGCGCGCACCAGGTGGTCAATCGCCTGCAGGATGGCGCTGCGGATCCGGTTCGATCCTCCGCTGCCGAGTGCCAGGCGCTCGCCGGGCATCTCGACCAGGGTCGGCGCCATCATGGACGCGAGCCGCGTGTCGGGTCTCCGGGCGTGGAAGCCGCCGGGGTTGAGGTCCTCCTCTCCGAGCATGTTGTTCACCATGATCCCGGTGCCCGGGACGAGGCGCCCGCACCCCTCGCCGTTGGAGAGCGTCATCGCGGCGAGGTTACCGTGGGCATCGACAACGCTGATGTGCGTCGTGCCACGGTGGCAGCGCGCCCGGCCGCGCATCTCGGTGCGATAGCGGGCGACGAGGTCGGCATCGAACGGGGCGTCCGTTCCCGCTTCGACGCGCGCCTCGTTCGTCAGTCGCATGGCATGGGCGAGATGGACGATGCGCTCGGTCTCGCTGCCGGGTTCGGTGTCGTCGAGCAGTCCGAGAGCCAGCGCGACGAGCGCGCCGCCCGTCGATGGGAGCGGGTTGGTCCAGACGCCCGCTCCCCGGTATCGGACGGCGAGTGGCTTGCGCATCTCGGTGCGATAGTGCGCGAGATCCTCCGGGCGAACCTGGCCACCGGCGCGGCACAGTTCGACCAGGGCCGCGCCGAGCGGTCCGCGATAGAAAAGGTCCGCACCTTCCCTGTGCAGGGCTTCGAACGAGCCGGCCAGTTCCGGCTGGTGGAGCACTTCTCCCTCGTGCAGGGTCCGGTGGCCGCCGCCTGCGTAGATGCGTCGGGCCTCTTCGGTCGCGCAGTAGATCGGCGCGACGACCTCCATCATGTAGCTCTGCAGGGGCGTGATCGAAACGCCCTGGCGCGCGGCCTCGATGGCCGGCTGCATGAGACGTTCGAGGGGCAGGCGACAGAGGTCGCCATGGATGTCGAACAGGCCGCGCACGAAGCCGGGCGTCGCCGCCGCGCCGATGCCGATGTGGAACTCCTGGGTCACGCCGCCGAAATCCGCGTCGACCGGGTAGAAGTCGAGCGCGTCGGGAGCGGTGGGTGCAAGCGGGGTCTGCACGAAGAAGTCGTAGAGCACCGGGTCGCCGTCCGTCGGATGCGCAAGCAGGAAGCCGCCTCCGGCGAGCGACGCAAGGACGGGCTCCGCGACGCACGCAGCGCACTGCGCCGCGACGACGGCGTCGAAGGCGTTGCCGCCATCGCGCAGGACCTCGGCGGCAGCCGATGCCGTCACCGGGTGGCCGCAGGCGACCGCGCCGAGTGGTGTCTTCATGCGGGACGGCCTTGTTCGGCCCGCCCCGTGGCGAAGGGCTTGTAACGGACGGGCTTGGCCCGTCCCGTCTCGAATTCATGCATGGCCGGAACCGGGCTTGTCCCGTCCCGTTGCAGCGGCTTGCACGACTCCGGGACGGGCGACCACAAGGGTCGCCCCTACAAGGCCCGTCTCGAATTCATGCATGGCCGGGACCGGGCTTGTCCCGTCCCGTGCCGAGTCAGTCACGAAGCCCGGCATGCGCGCGCTAGCCGGACTCGGGAAGGGGCGCTGCCTCTCCCCAGACTTCCTGGAGCCTCTCGTCGCGACCGCATCGATAGCGGTAGTACCGGTACCGGAGCGGATTGTTGGTGTAGTAGTTCTGATGGTAGCCCTCGGCCGGGTAGAACGTCGCGGCCGGCAGGACACGGGTGGCCACCTTGCGACCGAAGCGGATCTCGATGTCGGACTTGCCGGCCTCGGCAAGAATCCCTTCCGCCTCCGTGGCGACGAAGACCGCCGATCGATAGCTGGACCCCCTGTCGCAGAATTGCCCGCGGTCGTCGAAGGGGTCGATGTTGCGCCAGAAGACGGCGAGCAACTCCTCATAGGAGATGCGGTCCGGATCGTAGGTGACCCGAACGGACTCCAAGTGTCCCGTCCCGCCGGCTGTGACTTGCTCGTAGGTAGGGCCTTTCGTGTGCCCGCCGCTGTAGCCGGATGTGGTGTCCAGCACACCGGGCAGCTTGTCGTAGGGCGGTTCCATGCACCAGAAACAGCCGCCGGCGAAAACGGCGGTGGCCTCGTCGGCGGACGCGTGCAGGACGCCGAGGAAGAGCGGGACGAGGAGCAGTCTGCGCATGGAAGTATCTTGCGCCACCGCCGGCCGGGATGTCGAGGAGCAGCCTTGTCGCGGTCGGGATGTTCGGCGCCGACCGAAGCGGCCATCCGCGCGGCCCGGCGCCGCTTCCCGAGCTTCCGTCAGTCGTTCCCTACATCTGCCACGCAGTCGAAGCTGGCGGCATCGTCCGGGTCACCGGAGCCGTCGTACTGCGCATACTGGGGATAGGGGCAAAGGGGCCGCGTAAACTGGTGCGCTCCCGCTTCCGCGCCGGCCTTCAGGATCGCTTCGCTCCAATTTGCGAGTGCCGGGCCGATCACTGCCAGGCTCTCCATGAAAGTGAAGTTGCCGGGATGCCGGGCGATGATCCTGTCCGGCGCAACGTCGTTCTCGACCCAATCCATGATCGCCTGGACGTAGTCCGCGGCCCAGGCGCCCGGTCCGCCCCAACAATGGACCATGCCCGGCACCATGAACACGCGCATGAACTCGTCCACCTCGTCCGGACCGTTCAGGCGTCTGGCTTCCTCGTAGAAATCCTCGAGCACCCTGGCACGGCAGGGCATGTCCTGCCAGCCGTTGTACACGATCAGTTTGCCGCCGCGCGCGATGAACCTGCTGAAGTCAGGCGGCGGCAGATGTACCGCGGCCGCGGCCTTCGCCAGGTCGGCCATCCCTGCCACCGTGTCGAACGCGTCCAGGCTGAAACCCGGCTGGCGATGCAGGATTTCCGCCGCCACCTGCGATGACAGTTCGCTGGCCGTGCCGTCCAGGAAATCTACCGGCCCGGTGATCCAGAGCTGGAAGTCACCGCCGAGTTCCGCGCCCGGATAGACGCCCGGCACTACCACCTCGCCCGACTCGTCGGTCAGCCCGATGTAGACCCCTCGCGCGGTCTCGATCTGACCCGCGGTGAGACACCCTTCGGTCCGCTCCGCCGTGCACTCGAGCCTGTCGAGTTCGAGCAGATCCAGGGTGCACTTGCGCGGGTCCCCGATCAGCCCGTCCGCCAACCCGTCCAGCAGGTCGCATGCCCGCCGGCTATTGGCGTCGAGTACCGCAACGGCATCCAGGGTCAGCGGGTTGCGTCGCTGGCGGCGCGCGTTCTCGATGGCCAACGCGGTCGAACCCGTGGCCAGGTCGACCGCCGGCGCCCCGGCGATGATGCCGTCGAAATCGTCCGGGAAGCGCAGCGCCTCCATCAGCGCGCCATGGCCCCCCTTGGAGCAGCCCCAGAGGTAGGCGTGCTCGACGGGACGCCCATGGAACTCGGCAATCACCCGCTTGGCGAGTAGCGCGGTCAGGTGGTTCGACCGAAAGCCGTAGTTGATCTTCGCACTGTCGTCCCGGTAGAAGGTCGGATCGTCCTCACCTTCGTGCCCGGAATCCGTGGTCGCCATCGCGAACCCGTCGTCCAGCAGGCTGGTGGTGTCATCGATGAACCCCGCGAGGCCACCGGGCGCCAGGTACATCAGTCTGCCCGTCCAACCTTCCACCGGCATGCTGACCCGGAACCGTATCGTCCCGTCTATCGTGCCGTCGACCTGGCAATAGGCCGGCGTGCCGGCGGACGCCTCGACCAGTACACCCGGACTCACCGCATGGTCTTCGTCGGTGAGCAGGTACAGGCGATCGCAGCGTGTCTGCGGCGAGTCCGCACGGACGTCCGCGAAGCTTGCGGTGGTCAGCGCAATCCCTGCAGACAGGGCAACGCACAAGAGTGGTGTTTTCCGCATGGGATTACCTCTTCGAGAGCTGGTGGTGGAAGTCATGGCGGAACCTGTTTCTTAAACCCCATGAGCTTACCTGCGGACCTGCCGTGATGGGGGCAGGCGTTCTCGCTACCGCGACCGTCAGTCGCGCCGGGGCCCTGTACCTGGTCGGTTGGCGCGCATACCCTTGCGGACATGACACGCCGAGTCGCCTGGGTCCTCGCAATCGGCGCCGCCCTGGCGGCGGGAGCCGACGAGGACGTGTCGGCCCCGGTCCATGACCTCACCAACTTCGTCCCCTCCCGGATCCAGTACGACAGCGTCGGCGGCCTGGGCGAAGCCTACTACTACTACGAGGGACGCCTTTGGGCGCGTTGGGAGACGGACTTCCCGCAGGCCGAGCGGAACTTCGCCAAGCGGCTCACGGAGCTCACGTCCATCGTCGCCGCTAAAACCCCCGCGCGGCGGCGGTTGACGGACGAGGATCTCGGCGACTCGCCGCTCATCTTCATGTCGGACGTCGGCTACATGCGCCTCACCTCCGAGGAGAAGCGACACCTGCGTACGTACCTCGAGAACGGTGGGTTCCTCTGGGCCGACGATTTCTGGGGCGATGCGGAGTGGGCGAGCTTCGAGCGGGCGATGCGCGACGTCCTGCCCGACCGCCGCTGGCAGGCGCTGCCCATCGAGCACCCCATCTTCCGGACGGTGTTCGAGATCGAGGAGATGCCGCAGATCCCCGCGCGGGACTTCGCGTGGACCGGCGACACGGCGGAGCCGCCGTGGGTCCATCGCTATCCGCAGGGCTCCCTGCGCGTTCCGCAGATACGCGCGTACGCGGACGACGACGGCCGCCTGATGGCCATCGCGACGCACAACACGGACATCGCCGACGGCTGGGAACGCGAGTCGTACGGGGAGTGGTACTTCGAAAACTTCTCGACCAAGGCCTACAGGCTGGGGATCAACGTCGTGGTCTATGCGCTGACGCACTGACGCCGCGGCGTGCCCTGCAACGGGTGCGTGGCCGGGTTCCAAGGGATAACTGATCGATCCAGGCAGTACGACAGGAGAAACCGATGGTCAGGTTCTATGCAGTCATGTGTGTACTCGGGACGGTGTTGCCATACAGCGCCCTGATTGTCTGGGGAGTGGAGAGCGGGGGTGTGGACATCGGCGCGATGGTGCGCGAGATCGCCGGCTCCCGCATCTCGACATTTGCGTGGCTCGACGTCCTCGTGTCCGCGATCGTGCTGATCACTTTCATCGGGCGCGAGGGTCGACGGCTGGCAGTTCGCCACCTCTGGATGCCGATCGCCGGTACCGTTGCGGTGGGCGTGTCGCTGGGGCTGCCGCTGTTCCTCCTGATGCGCGAGCGGGAGATGCGCAGCGACAGGATGATCCGGCAGAGCCTGTAGTCCCGGTTCTTGCAGGCGGCTCTCGGCACGGGGCGGGGCAATGTTCGAGTGGCTCTTCAAGTATCCGGCGGACATCTACCGGCAGGCGGAGTTCGCGTTTGCGAGCGGGTTGGCGCCCGCCTGGTGGCTCCTCATCGCCCTCGTCGGCGCAGCCCTGGTCGCGGCCAGTGCGCTACGCGGTGAAAGGCTCGCGCGCTGGCGTACGGGGCGCCGCCTGGTGGTGGTCGGGCTGCAGGCGGCTGCCGTATCCGTGGTCGTCGCGGTGCTCGCCGAGCCGACGCTCACGCTGCGGCAACTCAAGCCGGGCGCGAATACCGTCGCCGTGCTGGTCGATGCTTCCGCCAGCATGGGGCTTCCCTCCGGGACGGAGCCGTCACGCATCGCGCTTGCGCGCCGCCTGGTGGAGGGCGAAATCGTCCCGTCCGTGGCGTCGCGGTCGAAGGTCGCGCTGTTCCGGTTTCATGAAGATAGCGCGCGTGTCGACTCGCTGGACGCGCTGACGGCCGACGGCGATCGAACGCGGCTCTTCGAAGCACTTGCGGACGTGACGCGCGGCTTCGAGGCCGAGGCGTTGGCGGCGATGGTCGTGCTGACCGATGGCGCGGACAACTCCGGCCACGCGCCGGCCGACCTGGCGGTTCTGGCGGGAGCCGGGGTGCCCGTGCATGTCGTGGGCATCGGCCCGGAGCGCAACGTCGGCGACGTGGAACTGGCGGATGTGCGGCTGCCGCCCTCGGCGCCGCCGGACAGCGCCGTGAGCGCGCGCCTCACCCTGCGGCACGCGGCGGCCGGAGACGTACGGGTTCGCGTGCGGGACGGCGAAACGGTACTGGCTGCGAAGACCGTCTCCCTGCCGCTGTCCGGCGCCGTCGTGACGACCGACGTGGAGCTTCCGAGCGGCGCGCCGGGGTTGCGCGAGTTGACGTTCGAGATCGAGTCGCCGGCGGGCGATCCGCTGCCGCGTAACGATACGCAGCGCCGGCTCCTGACCGTCGGCGAGCGTCGGCATCGCGTGCTGTACCTCGAAGGCGAGCCGCGCTGGGAGTACAAGTTCCTCCGGCGTGCCGCGGCGGAGGACGAGTTCATGGAGGTCGTGAGTTGGCTCAGGACGACCCCCCGCAAGACCTACCGGCAGGGCGTCTCGGGTGCCGAGGAGCTCGCTGCCGGCTTTCCCGAGTCCCTGGCGGACCTGTACGAATACGATCTGGTGGTGCTGGGGAGCCTGCCGGCGACGGCCCTCGACGACGAGTGGCATACCTGGCTCGAGTCCTTCGTGGCGAAGCGCGGCGGGGGCTTGCTGGCGCTCGCCGGGCGCCATGCGCTGGCCGACGGCGGCTGGGACGTCACGCCCCTCGCGAAGGCCCTGCCCGTGGTCCTCGACCGCGGGCAAGGACCCACCTATCGGTTCGTAGAAGGCGCCGCAAGGCCTGCTCCCGAGAGCCTGACGTCGCCCCTCGTGCACATTGCGGCGGGCGAGTCCGACGCCTGGGCCACCCTGCCGCGGCTCGCGGACTACCAGGCGCTCGGCGCGCGCAAGCCGGGCGCCACCGTTCTGCTCGAATGGCTGGGGGAGGGCGGGCCCGCGCCGCTCCTCGTCGAGCAACCCTATGGCTTTGGACGCACGGCGGTCCTCGCGACGGCCACGACGTGGCGCTGGCGCATGCGCACGCCACCGGAGGATCCGCGTCACACACGCTTCTGGCGGCAGCTCCTGCGGCATCTCGCGCATGGTGCGCAGCCGCGCCGGAAGCTGTCTGTCGACCCGGGCGTCGACGGGCTGGCGCTACGTCTCGCGCTGCGGGACGAGCGGTTCGAACCGGTGCTGGATGCACAGGTCCGGGCGCGGGTTGTGGCTCCGGACGGGGAGATCCTCGAGCTGCCCCTCGCCGGTACGCGCGAAGGAGGCGCGTTCGGCGCAACCATAGGGCCCACGGCCCCGGGCGTCTATCGAGTGGACGTAACGACGGTCTCCGGAACGGAGGAGCACACGGTGACGCAGTTCGCGCGCGTCGGAGGGGCCGACGCGGAGTACTTCGGGGCCACGCTGAACCGCCCGTTGCTCGAACGCATCGCCGAGGCGACCGGCGGGCGCTATTGGGAGCCCGAGGATGTGGCAGGCATCGGGCCGGCGGTGGCGTTGGGCGGTGCAGGCGTGCGGGAGCAACGCGTGCTGCCGCTCTGGGACGCCCCGTTCTTCTACCTGCTGATCGTGCTGTTGAAGTGCGTCGAGTGGTCGCTGCGCCGATGGTGGGGAAGCATATGAGCACGCGGCTCCGCATCGTGGCCGGCGCCGCCCTGTTGTTCGGCGCCTCGGCGTGGGGTGCCGCGCACAGTCTGATCGTCTCCGGTCTGGGGGGCGAGCCGAAGTACGCGGAGAACTTCGCGACCCTCGCGGAGTCGGCGGCGGAACGGGCGCGCGCCGCCGGCGCACAGGTGACGCTCCTCACGGGCGCCGCCGCCACGCAGACGGCCATTCGCGCTGCGTTGCGAGACCTGGCGAGCGCGGCGGCGGAGACGGATTCGGTGGCCGTGCTGCTGCTCGGCCACGGCAGCTACGACGGGGAAACCTATCGCTTCAACGTGCCGGGTCCGGACCCCACGGATACCGATCTCGCGCACTGGCTGGCTGACCTGCGCGCCGGGCGCCAACTCGTCGTGCTTGCGACCAGCGCGAGCGGCGCCGCGGCACGGGAACTGCGGCAGGACGGCCGCACCGTGATCACGGCCACCAAGAGTGGAGCGGAACGCGGCGCCACCGTCTTCGGCGACTACTGGGTCGAGGCGCTGGCAGAGGGGGCCGCCGACACGGACAAGGACGGGCAGATCGGCGCGTCCGAGGCGTATCGATTTGCGTCGGCCGCCGTGGAGGGGCACTTCGAGTCCCGCGGGCTCATGGGGACCGAGCATCCCCGCCTGCACGGCCCGGAATCGCGGATCGTGCTGTCTCACCTGGCCGCAGCCCGGACGCTGGAGCCCGAATTGGTCAGGCGGGCCGCGGCGGTCGAGGAGGCCATCGAGCGTCTGCGGGCCGAAAAGGAGTCCATGGAGATGGAGACCTACCTCGGGCAACTGCAGGAACTGCTGCTGGAGCTTGCCGTCATCGAGCGGGAGGCCGGCGGTGGGTCGTCAAGGGAGTAGGCAGGCGTGATCAGGGACACCACCCCTCAAGCGGCCACGCCCGTGACCCGGCGAGACACCTGATGCGCGTGCACGCGGTTCCGTTTCTGTTGCTGGCTGCGTTCGCGGGTCCGCTGGTGGCCGGGGCTCCAGAGGACTGCCGGCGGCTCGCCGCCACGGACCGGGATGCAGCCGCGCGCTGTTACCGGTCCCTTCTCCTGGACCCCTCGCCCCGCGTCCAGGCCGAAGCGCTGTGGGGCTTGGGTAACTGGGCGGCCGCCAATCGCGCATTCCGAGTTGCCGTCGCCGAGGCGCCGAACGACGCGGACATTCGCGCACGCTGGGGCCGGCTCTACCTCGAAGCGCACCAGGACGCGGACGCGGAGGCGCTGTTCCGGGAGGCACTGACGATCGACCCGACCCACGTCGAGGCGCAGGTGGGGCTTGCCGAGATCGCGGCGGGCAGGTTCGACGGTCGGGCCCGGGCGCTTGCGCAGGCCGTGCTGCAGCGGCTTCCGGACCACGCGGGTGCGCGTTTCGTGCTGGCGCGCCTGGCGCTCGTGGTCGGGGATGTGGAGGGCGCGCGGGAGGTGTTGCTGCCGGTCGTGGAGTCCGACGATCCGGGCCCGCGCCTGGAGGCGATGGCGTTGCTCGCGGCCGGGGACCATCTTCTGGGTCTTGCTTCGAGTCCGTGGACGGAGCGCGTGTTGGAAGCGCACCCGGGTTACGGCGCGGTCTTCGCGACCATCGCGCGCTTCTACGTCGTCACGCGGCGCTACGAGGAGGCGGTCGCGCTGCTCGAACGCGCGGTCGCCGTCGATCCCGGTCTGTTCGGCGCGCACGCGGCGCTCGGTGTGAACCTGTTGCGCGTGAACCGTTTCGACGATGCGCGCCGACACCTGACACGCGCGCACGACGGCGACCCGTACGACGCCGAGGTAGTCAACACGTTGCGGTTGCTGGACAGCCTGCACCGGTTCGATCTGAGCGAAGACGAACTGCTCGTCCTGCGCACCCACCGCGACGAAACCGGCGCCCTCGAGGGCTACGTGCGCGCACTGGTGGCGGACGCCATGCGGGTGTTTGGCGAGCGCTATGACTACGTGGCCGGGGAGCCGGTGGCGGTCGAGCTGTACCCCCATCACGACGACTTCGCGGTGCGTACCTCGGGCCTGCCGGGCATCGGCATCCTCGGCGCGACCTTCGGCGATGTGGTCGCCATGGACAGCCCGTCCGCGCGGAGCATCGACGACGGCTTCGACTGGGCGAGTGCCCTGTGGCACGAACTCGCCCATGTCGTCACCCTCAACGCGACCGACAATCGTGTGTCGCGCTGGTTCAGCGAGGGCGTTTCGGTGCTGGAGGAGTGGCGTACCGGTCCGAGCACCGGGCGTTCCGTGCCTCTCGACTTCATCTCCGCCGCGCAGGACGGGCGCCTCCTGCCGATCGCCGAGCTCGACGCCGGTTTCATGCAGCCCGACTCTCCCGGGCGCGTCGTGCTCTCGTATCTGCAGGCGGGGCTCGTCTGTGAGTATCTGGAAGACAGCCGCGGAGTGGATGCGTTGGCGCGCATCCTCACCGAATACCGGGAAGGCGTGGATACGCCGGCGGCCTTGCGGGAAGCGCTCGACCTCGCGCCGGACGAACTCGATGCGGAGTTCGCGGAGTACCTGGAACGCCGCTTCGGAGGGATCGACGTGCCGGCGTTTCGCGAGGCGGTCAGCGAGGCGGCGCGCCTGTCGCGGGAGCCGGACCACGCGGCGGCTGCCCAGGCCGCGCACGACGCCGTCGCCCTCTATCCCGATTACGTCGGTCCGGACAACCCCTATCCGCTGCTGGCGGAAGCGCAGGCCGGCCTCGGCGACATGGAGTCCGCGACCCGGGCGTTGCAGGAGTACTGGACCCGGGGCGGGCGCCAGCGAGGGCCACTCGGGCGGCTGGTCGAATGGCTCGCGGCCGAGGATCGCGCGTCGGAGGCGCTGGCGGTGCAACGCTCCCTCGCGCTGGTGGCGCCGCTGTCCGGCGAGCAACGATTGCGCCTCGGCGATCTGCTGATGGATGCGGGCGCATACGAGGACGCGGTACTCGAGTACCAGGCCCATCTCTCGCTGCAGCCGCATGACCGGGCGGACGCCCACTATCGGCTCGCGCAGGCCTATCGGGGCCTCGACCGGCTCGCCGAGGCGCGGCGGCATGTGCTATACGCCTTGGAGATCGCCCCGCGCTTTCGCGCGGCCCTGTCGTTGCTGCTCGAGATCGAAGGTTGAACACTCGCCAACGTCGCTCCGTCCGTTCGGACCGGATGCGCAGATCGTCTCCCGCCTTGCCAGGCTGGCCGCCATGAAGGAGACGGAAGGGGTTCCGTCGGAGCAGCGGGAGCTCGACGCCGCGGAGGCCTCCGTGCAGGCGTTTCGCGACACGATGGAGCGGATCGGCGAGGCGCTTGGCCGCGTCGTCGTGGGCCAGGAGGCCGTGATCGAGCAGTTGCTGATCACGGTGCTGATTGGCGGGCACTGTCTGATCACCGGGCTGCCAGGCACCGCCAAGACCCTGATGGTGCGGGGCCTGGCCCAGGCCCTGGGCCTCAAGTTCAAACGCATCCAGTTCACGCCGGACCTGATGCCCGCGGACGTGACCGGCACGGACATCCTGGACGAGGATCCGGCGTCCGGAGCCCGTCGCTGGCGCTTCGAACCGGGCCCGGTGTTCACCAACGTGCTGCTGGCCGACGAGATCAACCGGACGCCGCCGAAGACGCAGTCCGCCCTGCTCGAAGCGATGCAGGAGGCGAGCGTCACCGCGAGAGGTCAGACCCACGGCCTCGAAAGGCCCTTCGTGGTGCTGGCGACGCAGAATCCGATCGAGCTCGAAGGCACCTATCCCCTTCCGGAGGCACAACTCGACCGCTTCGTGTTCAACGTTCTGCTGGACTACCTGGACGCGGGCGACGAGGTCACGGTGGTGGACCGCAACGTCCTCGGCGTCGTGGAGGAAGACGTGCCGGCCTGTACGGACGCCGCCTCCATCCTCGCCTTCCAGGAGCTGGTTCGCCAGGTACCGGTGGCGGACGCGATCACGCGCTACGCGGTGGACCTGGTGCGCGCCACGCGCCCGGACGACGCGGCCGCCGGAGAGCGGGTTCGCGCCTACCTGGGCTATGGGGCGAGCGTGCGCGCCGCGATCTTCCTCGCGCTCGGCGCCCGCGCGCGTGCGCTGCTGCGCGGCCGCTACCACGTCACCGTCGATGACATCCGCGCGCTGGCGCCGGCGGTGCTGCGCCATCGCCTGCAGACGAACTATCTCGCGGCATCGGACGGCGTGACGGTGGACGCGGTGATCGACGACGTGCTCGCTGGCGTCAGGACCCCGTCGTGAACGCGGCGGTCGGGGGGCGGACGCCGACACGGCTGATCTCCCCGGAAGTCCTGGCGCGGCTCGCCGACCTCGAACTCGTCGCCCGCACGGTGGTCGACGGCGTGCTGAACGGATTGCACCGCTCGGCGACGTTCGGCTTCAGCCAGGAGTTCGCCGAGTATCGGGACTACGTGCCGGGCGACGATCCCCGCTTCGTGGACTGGAACGCGTATGCCCGCACGGGTCGGCCGTTCGTCAAGCGATTCGAGGGCGAGACCAACACCCGGGTCATGGTGCTGCTGGACGTCAGTGCGTCCATGGCGTTCGGGGTGGGTGTCACCAAGCTCGGCTACGCGCGCTGGCTCGCGGCCGCGCTCGCGTGGCTCGGGCGCCGCCAGCATGATGCGGTCGGCCTGCTGGCGTTCCACGACCGGGTGGAGGCGTTCCACCCGCCGTCCGCGCGGGCGCGGGACGTGGACGCGATCTTCCATTCGCTCGATACCTTGCGGGCGGCGTCCGGTACCGACTGGTCGGCGGCGTTCGCGCATCTGCACGCGCGCGTCGCCAAGCGCGCGATCATCGCGGTCGTGTCCGACTTCTACTGCCGGCCGGAAGAACTGGGCAAGGCATTGCGGATGCTCGGGGCGCGCGGGCACGACGTGTTCCTGGTGCACGTGCTCGATCCCGCGGAGCGCAATCCCGGCGTGGGGCGCGGTGCCGCGTTGCGCGACGCGGAGACCGACGTGGTGATGGAGGTGGACGCCCAGGAACTGCGCTCCGCCTACCCGCGCAGGTTGGCGGCGCACGAGCGCGCCCTGCGACGCGAGGCGGCCGCGGCCGGCGCCGACTACGTCCGCGTCGACACCGACCAGCCGCTCGACCGGGCATTGTTCGACTACCTGCGCTTCCGGTCGCGGCACCCTTGAGTTTTCTCGCCGCGCCGCTGCTGGCCGGGCTGCTCCTCGTGGCGGTGCCGCTGTGGCTGCACCGAACGAGTCGCGCCGCCCCGGAGCGGGGGTTCAGTTCGCTCTTCCTGATGCGCGCGGCGGACGAGCCCGTGCACGCGGAGCGGAGCCTGCGGTATCTCGTTCTGTTGGCGGCGCGTTGTGCGCTGCTCGCCGCCGCGGCGCTTGCGTTCGCGCGGCCCGTCCTGTCGATGCTGGTGCCGCAGGACGGTTGCGTCGAGACCGCGAGAGAAGCGTGCCGGGCGGACTCGGGGTCGGCGGCCGACCGGATGCGGCTGGTGGTGCTCGACCGGTCGCTGTCCATGCGCCGGCCCGCGGCCTGGGAAGGGGCCCTGCAACGCGTCCAGGAACTGGTGGCGGGGGGAGCCGCGCGAGTGATCGCGGCAGGACCGGAACTCAAACTGCTGGCGACCGTGCGCGGCGCGTCTCCCGGCGCGGGGCGACTGGACTTCGCCGGCCTGGCCGCCCGCCTCGACACGCTCGCGGGGAGCCTGCCGGAGGGCGGATCGGGAGTCGACGTACACATCGTTTCGGACTTCCAGGCGAGCGCGATGCCGGCGCGCTTCAACGCGCTGATCGACGGCGGCCGCTGGCCGGTGACGCTGCACCCGGTGGCCGCGCCCACGGACAACTGGTCGGTGGAGTCGGTGCGCGTGGAGCGGGACGCGATGGTTGCCCGGGTCGCGAGTCATGCCGGGACGCAGCGCGACCTGCGCGTCTCGTTGCGGGTTGCCGGCGTGGAAGAGGAACGCGTCTCCGTCACGCTCGCGCCGGGCGCACGGGCCGAGGCGCGCTTCCCGCGACCGGCTTCGCTCGAAGACGCGGACGACGTGGCGGTCGAGGTCGCCCTCGAGCCCGGCGACGCCCTGGCGGGCGACGACCTGAGACGATGGGTCCATCGTGGACGCCAGTCCCATCCCCTGCCGATCGTCGCCTTCGCTCGGTCCGCGACAGCTGCCGACTACCTGGCGGCCGCGGTGGACGCTGCGGCGCTGCCGGTCGCGCCGCTGCGCATCGATGCAAGCGATGCCGAGACCTGGCCGGACGGGACCACTGTCGTCGCCTTGATCGATCCGGGAATCCTGTCGGAGCCCCTGCTGCGCCGGGTCGCGAGGCACCTCGAGGGCGGAGGCGGCGTTCTCCTGACCGTGGGCCCCCGCACGTCGAACGGCGGACGGTTACCGGTTCTGGACCAGGCCCTGGAGGCAAATGACGGGATGCGCGGAATGAAGGTACGCGTGGTGGTCGAGGATCCCGGACATCCGGCGGCTGGAGATGGATGGCGCGACGTCGAGGTCGCGCGGAGCCTTGTCCCGGTCGATGTGGATGCGGGCCGGGTGATTCTCACGCTGGAGGACGGCCGCCCCTTGCTCGTTGAATTCCCCGTCGGCCGTGGGCGGATGCTGGTGCTCTACACCGCCCTGGACCGGGACTGGACATCGCTGCCGGTTCGACCCGCGTTCGTGCGCTTCGTCGCGGCCGCCCTGCGCTACCTGGGCAACGATCCCGGCGCGCTGCAGGCCGTCGCCGAGGAGGCCGTGTCGGTCCCGGCCTCTTCGGTGCAGTTCTTCGATGCGGACGGCGCCCGCGTGCTGGGGCTCGCGAGCACGACACGCCGGCCGACCGTGCGCTTTCGGGAACCGGGCTTCTACAGCGCGCATACCCCCGGACGTCGGGCCCTGGTGGCGGTCAACGTCGACTTGCGGGAGTCCGACCTGCGTCCGACGGACCCGGCCGTGCTCGCGCGCTGGCAGGCAGCCGCCGGGGTGGATCCGGGGGACGCGCCCACCTCGTCCTCTTCCACGCAGATCGGTGCCGGACCCCGGCTGCAGCCGCTCGCACCCTGGTTGCTGGGTCTGTTGGCCGTGCTGCTTCTCCTGGAGCCGGTATTCGCGAACCTGGGCGCGAGTCTGCGCCGGATGCAGCGTCTCGCAGGGCGCGTCGGAGTACGGCACGCCTGACGGACGCGGCCGCCGTCGCGGTATGCTTTGCCGCCGAATCGAACACATCGACGACATCATCGAGGACCTCGACCAGGCATTCGCTTATGGCCTGATCAAAGGGTCCTCGGGGAGGCGGATTTGAAGCGGAACCGCCAACTCGAGTGACAGACGCGGCGGGAGTCGACGCGTACGTGGCGCGCTGCAGGCGCCTGCTGCGGCGGGTCGCAGGTTGGCGCCTGGCGGCTTGTGCGCTCCTGGCGACGACGGCCGTGACGGCAGGTTTCGCCGGCGCGGTCGTGTACTGGGTGCCCGCCCCCGAGTGGGACGTTGCGGCCCGCGTGCTCCTGGGCGCAGGTCTTCTTTCGATGGTTGTGGCGGCGTGGCGCCGGCGCGGGCGTCTCGATGCACCGGTCGCCCGGATCGAGCGGAGCGTCCCTGCCTTTGGTGGACGCCTGGCGACATGGGCCGATGCGCGGCGTCGTGGCCAGCGTTCGGCGGTCGTTGGGCTGCTCGAAGCGGAGACGGCGGCCATCGCCGCCGATCATCCTGCCGGGATGGTTTTCCCGGCGGCCCGCCTGGTACCGCCTGTGGCCGTGTCGTGCGTCGCCCTCGCTGTCCTGGCCTGGTTGCTCGCGGCCGCCCCGACGCCCTGGCAACTGGCAAGCCAGCGGTTGTGGACGGGCGCCCTGTTCGAAGACCGGCAGCCGCGGGTCGTCGTCGAGCCCGGGAATGTCGTCGTGCCGCGCGGTGCCGACGTGGTCGTGCGTGCGCGGCCGTGGGGTTTCGAACCCGGCGCCATGCAACTGCATGCGGCCTTCGCGAGCGGTGCGGGCTGGGAACGGGCAGAGATGTCGGAGGGCGCCGACGGGCGCTCCGAGTTCGTGCTCGTCGCGGTGCACGAACGGGTCGAATACTACGTCTCCGCCGGTGGCCTGAACTCGGCACGTTACGCGGTAGAGGTGGCCGACCTGCCGGTGGTCGAGGGCCTGGCGCTGGATGTGACCTGGCCCATCTGGACCCGGACTCCCGCCCGACGCCAGGAGACGGGGGATGTGCGCGGCGTCGACGGGACGGATGTCGCGGTGCAGGCCGTTACGGACCTGCCGTTCGCCGGAGCGCACCTGGTCGTCGACGGCGAAGCCGGGCCGATGCAGGTGGACGGCCGCACCGGCAACGCACGCTTCGAAATTGTCCGCAACGGTAGCTGGCATCTCGCTGTCCTGCACGAAGGCGCCCTGGTGCGCATCACGGACGAGTTCGGGATCGACCTCGCGGTCGACGATCCGCCGGAGGTCGAGTTCGCGTTTCCGGGCCGCGATCGATCCGTCACGGCCATCGAGGAACTGGCCCTGCGTTTTCGGGCAAGGGACGACTTCGGGGTGGAGCACCTCGCGCTGCACTATTCGGTGAACGGGGCGGCGGCGGTGCCGACGGATCTGCTCGCGGCGCCGGGGACGGATGTGACCGGGCGCGACTTGCTGCCTTTCGAGACCCTGACCGTGCCGGAAGGCGATGGCGAACGCGCGTTGCGTCCCGGCGATGTGGTCTCCTTCTTCGCCGCGGCTCGGGATCGCGGCCAGCAGACGCGTAGCGCGCTCTACTTTGCGGACGTGCGGCCTTTCGACATGCGCTATCGCGAGCAGCAGGCCACGGGCAACGGCGGGGGCGGCGCGTCGGGGATCGACATCGCCGCGCGCCAGCGGGACCTCGTGAGCGCGACATGGAACCTCATCCGGGAGCGCGACAGCGGTGCGCGGGCAGAGCGGGACCTGGGGGATCGTGCGGATGTGCTCGCCCTGCTGCAGGGCCGGCTCATGGAGCAGATCGACACGTTGATCGAGCGGAGCGAGGGGCGCGGCCTCTCCGCGAATGCGGAAATCGATGTCTTCGTGACCGAGCTGGCGCAGGCGCGCGAGGTCATGGCGCCGGCGGCCGAGCGGCTCTCGGAGCATGCACTTGCCGAAGCCATGCCGCTCGAGCAGAAGGCGCTGCAGCATGCGCTGGCGGCGGAAGCCAGTTTGCGCGAACGCAACGTCTCGCTCGCTTCGGACGACGGATCGGGCGAGGGCGCCGACCGTTCGCTCTCGGAACTCATCGACCTGGAGATGGATCCGGAGCGGAATCGCTACGAGGTGCCACGGGCGCCGGGGGCCGCGCAGGAGAACGCGCAGGAGGATGCGGAGTGGCAGCGGCTTGCCGAGTTGGCGCGACGGCAGGAAGCGCTCGCCCGACAGTTGGGGCAGGAGCAGACGCCGGTGTCCCGCTGGCAGCAGGAACGCCTGAGGCGGGAACTCGAGGAGGCCCGCGAACGTCTGGCCCGTGCGGGTGGCGGACGTTCCGGTCGGATTGACGAGGCCATCGAACGCCTCGGCGAGGCCAGCGACGCGATCGACGAGTCGCTGCAACGCGATCGCCCGGACCCCGCAGCGCAGGCCCGCGTCGGCGCTGCGTTGCGGGAAGCGGCCGAGCGCCTGCGCGACGCTGGTCGCGAGCGGCGGCTGGAACGCGTGCGGGAGGCGCACCGCGCGGTGGACGACCTCGCCCGGAGCCAGCAAGGCATCAACGAGCGGCTTCGCGCCCTGCAGGATCGCACCCTCGGCGCGGCGCGGCAGGGTCGGCGGCTCGTGCAGGACTACCTCGACATGCAGGCGGACGGCCAGCGGAAGCGGCGCATGCAACAGGATCTCGTGGACACGGTGCGGGATCTGGAAGGCGTGCGTGCGGCACTTGCGGAGCGTGATCGCGCGGCCCTGGGACGAGCCCTCGACGATGTCTCCGGCGCGCGCCTCGCCGAGCGGATGGCAGCGGCCGCGGAGGTATTCGAGCGCGGTCGCCCGCTCTTCCTGGTCGGCCAGGAGGATTTCGTGCTGGAGGTGCTGGAACGGTTCGCGGAACGCCTGGGTCGGATTGCGGAACGCCTGGCCCGGGAGGCCCCGCAGGGGGCGGACACGTCGCGGCTGGCGGTGGCCCAGCAGTTGCGCCGCGAGCTTGCGCAAGCGGCCGGGCGCGGCGACGTCGCCGCCATGGAGCGGATCGCACGGGCTGTCTCGGCGATGGAAGGCGAGGTTCTGCAACCCGCCGACGCGCCGGACCTGTCCCGGGATCGGGCGGATTACGCGGGGCTCGGGGCGGCGGACCGCAACGCGGAGCGCCTGCACCGGATGACCCTCGAACGCCTCGACCGGGTGGAAGTGGCACTGGCGGGCTCCGGCGATGTGACGATCCGCGCGCAGGAGCCGCGGGACGACGCCTATGACTCGGCAGAGGTGGCGCGGTACTTTCGGCGGTTGAGTTGCGGCGGGGAGTGCGACTAGAGACGCCTCTCGGAACGCAGAAGCGCCTGCCGTCTCAATACACGGGCCGGCTCCGCCCGGACCTGCCGGCGCGGTCGATGATGGCTACACTCTCGATGCCGCGCCCCATTGCCGGGGACGCATGCAGAGGAGTGCGATATGGAATTCTGGACTGCCACTGTAGCCGCGCCCACCCGTAGCGCCGACTTTGCGAGGCAAGCACAGGCCCGCGGGTGGGACGGCATGCTCGTCGTGGACTCGCAGAACCTGTCCGGCGACCCCTATGTCTGCCTCGCTCTCGCGGCTACCGCAAGCGAGTCGCTGGGTCTCGCCACCTCCGTGACGAACCCGGTCACCCGCCATCCGGCGGTGACCGCCTCCTCCGCGCTCTCGCTCCAGCGGCTGTCCGGCGGACGAATGGCCCTTGGCATCGGTCGGGGCGACAGCGCGCTTGCGCACCTCGGACGTGCGCCTGCGCGCCTCGGCTGGTTCGAGAGCTATCTCGCGAGCCTGCAGGCATATCTGCGCGGCCAGGAAGTAGAGTTTCCGGACACGACCATCCCGGATGCCGCCGCCCCGCCTGCGGAGAAACTGGGTCTTGCGCATGGGCCCGCGGCCAGCGCCATTCGCTGGATCGGTGACGGCCCGAAGGTGCCCGTCGAGGTGGTGGCCACTGGCCCGAAGGTGATCGGGATCGCCGCCCGTCAGGCAGACCGGGTCCTGCTCGCAGTCGGTGCGGAGCCGAAGCGGGTCGCGTGGGGAATCGAGACGGCGCGCCGGGCCGCCGAAGATGCGGGTCGGGACCCGGACACGCTTCGGTTCGGCGCCTACGTCAACGTCGTGTGCCACGACGACCCGGCGGTCGGGCGCGAACTGGGCCGCGCGACGACCGGCCTCTTCGCGCGCTTCTCCGTCATGTACGGAGAAATCTCGGGCCCCGCGGACGAGCAGCAGGCGGAGGTGTTCCACAAGCTCCACGATCGCTACGACATGAACGCCCACGGCCAGTCGGGCGGGCAGCAGACCTCGGCGCTGACCGAGGAGTTCATCGACGGCTATGCGATCGTCGGTGGGCCGGAGCACTGCGCCGCCCGGCTCGGGGACCTCGTTGAACTCGGGATCGAGAAGTTCGCCGTCATGGGGCCGAACTTTGCGGCGGCGAATCCAGAGGCGCAGGCTGCGGCGGTGCGGTTCGCGGAGGACGTACTTCCCGCGCTACGAGGACCGTAATCAGATCGGCATCAGGCACCCGCATCGCGGCGTTTGGCTTCCTCGAGAGCCCCCGCCTCCATTTCGGTGAGAGACAAAGAGTAGATACAGGTTCGAGACCACCGAATCAATGGCCCGGATTAGAGGATTCGCCGCGCCATGCGTATCATGCCGCGCTCTTCGTCCACCCTCTGGTGTTCCCGGTGTTCAAGTACGTCTATCCGCGCCTCTGGCCGATCGCTTTCCTCGCCTTCGGTCTCCTCGCAGCCGGCGGAACGCACGTCAGCTTCGAGTTGGCGGGACTGCGGATCAACTCCCACAACCTGATGTGGTTCCTCATGGCGCTGGCCCATGCCGACGTGTTCTGGCGGGGCCGCAACGGCGCGGAGCCGCAGCCGCACCACTGAGCTTCCGGGCCGCTGTCGGTATGTCGGACCCTGGATTCCGGCACGGACAGCGCGTCAGCGTTTGTCCCTCCACGCGAAGGGTCGCGCCCGTCAGGGTGGCAGCTCGAGCAGATCCCTGTTGCCTCCGGTCGCCGCCGTGTTGACGGTCACGACCCGCTCGACCGCGAAGCGTGGCAGGTAGTTCGGCCCGCCGGCCTTGGGTCCGGTGCCGCTCAGTCCTTCGCCGCCGAACGGCTGCGTGCCGACCACGGCGCCCACCATGTCCCGATTGACGTAGAGGTTGCCGACCCGCGACAGGGCGGCCACTTCCTCGGCCCGTCGCCCGATGCGGCTCTGTACGCCGAGGGTCAGGCCGAATCCCGAGGCGCGGATGTCCGCGATGGCTCGATGCCAGTCGGTCGCCGGGAAGCGGACGACATGCAGCAGCGGGCCGAAGTGCTCTGCGTCGAGTTCCGCTACGGATTTGATCTCGAGAACCTGTGGCGCGACGAACGTGCCGAGGCTGCAGTGCGCGGGCAGTGCGCACCCGTGCAGGCGGCGGTCGGCCAGTTCCCGGGCGTGGGCATCGAGCGCGGCGCGGGCGTCTCCGTGGATGACCGGTCCCACGTCCGTCGCCAGGTCCCAGGGATCGCCGATCCGGAGCACGTCCATGGCGCCGGCGAGCATCTCGAGGAGGCGCTCGGCGATGTCTTCCTGCACGTAGAGCACCCGGAGCGCCGAACAGCGTTGACCGGCGGAGCCGAAGGCCGAGCGGACGATGTCGTCCACCGCCTGCTCGAGCAGTGCGGTGGAGTCGACCAGCATGGCGTTCTGTCCGCCGGTCTCGGCGATGAGGGGCACGATGGGCCCGGGCCGCGCGGCCAGGGTGCGATGTATCGCCCGGGCGGTTGCGGTCGATCCCGTGAAGGCGACGCCGGCGATCCGGGCGTCTTCCACCAGCGCCTGCCCGACCTCTTCTCCGCTGCCCGGCAGCAGGTGCAGGACATCGCCCGGAACCCCTCCCTCGAGCATCAGTTCGATGGCGCGACGCGCGAGCAGCGGTGTCTGCTCGGCCGGCTTCGCGGCGACACCGTTGCCGGCGGCCAGCGCGGCCGCCACCTGGCCGGTGAAGATCGCGAGCGGAAAGTTCCAGGGCGCGATGCACGCGAAGACGCCCCGACCGTGCAGTCGCAGCGTGTTGCTCTCCCCGGTGGGACCCGGCAGGGCGATGTCCTGGCCGAATCGTAGCCGACACTGCCCGGCGTAGTAGCGGCAGAAGTCCACCGCCTCGCGGATCTCGGCGAGCGCGTCGGCCACCGTCTTGCCCCCCTCGCGGACGAGCAGCGCCGCGAGTTCGGCGCGATGGGCTTCGTAGGCCCGGGCGGTGTTGAGGAGCGCCTCCGCGCGCTCGGCCGCCGGCGAGGCGTTCCACCTCGGCTGCGCCTCGACGGCGCGCTCGAGAGCGTCGTCGATCTCGGCTCGGGAGGCTGTCGTGGCCGTACCGACGACGTCCTCCCGGTTGGCGGGGTTGGCGACGGCCTCGCCGCCGGCGTCGCCCCAGCGCACGGCCCGGAAGGCGCCCATCTCGTCCATCAGCGCCCGGGCCTGCCCAGGATGGTCGAGGTCGATCCCCTCGGAGTTCGTGCGCGCATCGCCGTAGAGGTCGCGCGGCAGAGCGATGCGCGGATGTCGAATACGGTCGAAGTGCGTGACGTCCGCGACCGGATCGCGCACCACTTCGTTCAGGCTGATCTCGGCATCGAGGAAGCGGTTGACGAAGGACGAATTCGCCCCGTTCTCGAGCAGTCGACGCACGAGGTAGGGGAGCAGGTCCTCGTGCGCCCCGACCGGCGCGTAGACCCGTATGGAAGGCAGCTCCGGGAACTCACGCCGCGCCTCGTCATAGAGCAGTTCGCCCATGCCGTGCAGGCGCTGCATCTCGAAGTCGGTCTCCCCGCCGATCTCGACCACCGTGGCCAGCGTGTGGGCGTTGTGGGTGGCGAACTGGGGGAACAGGGCGTCCGGTGCGCGGCAGAGCTTTGTGGCGCAGGCGATGTAGGAGAGGTCCGTCGACGCTTTGCGCGTGAACACCGGATACTCCTCGAATCCGCCGACCTGGGCGCGCTTGATCTCGGTGTCCCAATAGGCGCCCTTGACGAGGCGGACCATGATGCGGCGCGACGTCGCCCGTGCGAGTTCCGCAAGCCAGTCCAGTACGGCGGGAGCGCGTTTGGAATAGGCCTGCACGGCGATGCCGAGGCCGTGCCAGCCGGCGGTATCGTCCTGCCGGGCGAGGTGCTCGAAGATGTCGAGGGTGAGTTCGAGTCGCGCCGCCTCTTCGGCGTCGATGGTCAAGTGTACGTTCGCCCGTGCGGCCGCGGCGGCGAGCCCTGCGACCTTGAGCGACAACTCCGGCAGGACCGTGGCGCGCCGGGACTGACGCAGGAGCGGATGCAGCGCGGACAGCTTCACCGAGATGCCGGAGGCGGTCGTCGGCGTGGCGGCCGGGTACGCGGCGGCGGTCGCTGCCAGGGCGGTGCGATAGGCATCGAGGTATCGCTCCGCGTCGGCCGCCGTGCGGGCGCCTTCGCCGAGCATGTCGAACGAAGAGGGCGCGCCGTGCTCGTTGGCGAGCGCCTCTTCGATGTTGCGGCCGAGGATGAAGCCGCCGCCGAGGATGCGCATGGCGCGCGCGACGCCGGTCCGGGCGACGCCCTCTCCGAGGCGCGACACGAGGCCGCCGAACCAGCTTGCCGCGTCCCGCGTGATGGGCTCCGACAGCGACAGCACGTTGCCGGTCAGGATCAGCGCCCAGGTAGAGGCGTTGACGAAGAAGGACTCGGACGCGCCGACATGCTCGGTCCAGTTGCCGGAGGCGAGCTTGTCCGCCACGAGTTCTTCGGCCGTGCGCGCGTCCGGTACGCGCAGCAGGGACTCGGCCAGGCACATGAGCGCGATGCCCTCCTCGTTGGAGAGCCCGAACTCCTGCAGGAAGGAATCGAGCAGCGAGCGCTCGGCGCTGCGGGCGCGGCACGCCTGCACGAGGTCGCGCGCACGGCCCATGATGCGTTGGCGTTGTCCCACGGAGAGATCAACGCTCGAGAGCAGGGCGCGCACTGCCGCTGGCTCGTCGCGACAGGTCGCCGCGGAGACGGCTTCACGCAGGGTGCGCAGCCTGCGTCGATGCGCGTTCCCTGCAGGCATGGACCGACCTCCGGGACTACCCCGTGCCGGACGCGGCGTTGCGCCCGGCCGTGCGTCCGAACACGGCGCCGGAGGTGAGCCCGGTGCCGCCCGGGTAGTTGAAGTAGAAGAGGCCGCCCACCAGTTCGCCGGCGGCGTAGAGGCCGGGGATCGGCGCGCCGTCCACGCCCATCACGCGGGACTGGTCGTCGACGTGCAGGCCGCCGAACGTGAAGGTGATCCCGCAGGTGACGCCGTAGGCTTTGAACGGCGGCGTATCCAGGCGGTTCGCCCAGTTCGACTTCGGGGGATCGATGCCGACGGCCCCGCGCCCGTCCTTCTCCGCGGGATCGAAGGGAGTCTCGACGTCCACGGCCTCGTTGAAGCCATGCAGGGTGGCGAGGGCCTGGCGGGCGTCCACACCGTCGAGTTTCTGCACCAGATCCTCGAGCGTGTCGGCGCAAACCCTGGTCATGCGCTTGATGCGGTACTCGTCCCGCAGCAGGGGCAGCACCTTCGCGTCGAAGATCTGCCACGCGAACTGGCCCGTCTGCTGGAGGATCTCGCGCCCGTACTTCGCGTAGGTGTAGTTGCGGAAGTCTGCGCCCTCGTCGACGAACCGTCGTCCCTCGGCGTTCAGCACGACGCCGAGGGGATAGGAGTGCTTCTGGAAGTTGTCGCCGACGTCGAGGTCGCCGAAATCGGGCGCGTGCATGTCCCAGGCGACAGCGTGGCAGCCGGACCAGTTGCCGCGGC
The DNA here is from genome assembly GCA_965248075.1 of Candidatus Azotimanducaceae bacterium. GTDB lineage: Bacteria > Pseudomonadota > Gammaproteobacteria > Pseudomonadales > Azotimanducaceae > VXNE01. Next base: position 2,600,985 of record CBDFIL010000003.1, read on the forward strand.
TGGCGGCCCCGGCGTCGAGCGCCATGCGGATGCCGTCGCCGGTGTTGAAGCGGGTACCGCGGACCTTCGCGACTTCCCAGCCGGCCCCGAGGTACTGGGTGCGCCAGGCGGCATTGGATTCGAAGCCGCCGCACGCGAGCACTACCGCGTCGGCGGGCAGGACCGCGTTCGGGACATGCACACCGGTCACGCGATCGGCCTGCATGTCGAGGGCCACGGCGCGCATGCCGTAACGGATGTCGATGCCGGCGCGCCGCGCGATGTCCGTCAGGCTGTCTACGAGCCCCGGACCGCCGCCCCAGGCTTCTACGGTCAGTCCGCCCCAGAATCGCACGCGCCCATCGGTCTCGAACGACTGGCGCCCGTACATGGGCAGGAAGCGTACGCCATGACCGGTCATCCACCGCAGGGTGTCGAAACTCTCGTCGATCAGCTTGCCGGCGAGGTCCGGGTCCGTCCGGTACTCCGTGATCCGACCCATGTCGTCGTAGAACCTGTCGCGCGGATAGGCGCCGAAGTCGGTGCGTGCCAGTTCGTCGTCGGTGAGGTCCGGCATGAGCGCCTGGATGTCCGCATTGCCGTCGTAGACGACGCGCATGCCGCCGGCGGTGAAGCGCGAGTTGCCGCCGCGCTGCTCGAAGGGGGCGCGTTCGAGGACCAGCACGTCCGCGCCGCGCTCGCGGGCGGAGATGGCGGCGCACAGGGCGGCGTTGCCGCCGCCGACGACGATCACCCGGCTCACGCCCGTACGCCTCCCCACATCTTCTCCCCGACGCCCCTGGCGCGCTCCAGGTCGGCGAGGAATTCGGACTCCCGCCTTGGTGAGATGACGAGGCTGCCCCTCCGATACCAGACCTCGATGCCATGGAACCCCAGCTTCGGTCCCTTGGACATGCCGTCCGCCGGTGTGATGCGGATGATCGAGTCGACGGGGATCCGCCAGCGGAACACGCTGCACCGAACGTGCAGGATGGATCCCTCGATCCAGTAGCGGGTATTGGACAGGCTGCCCAGGGCCACCAGGATCACCCCGACGATCGGGGTCAGAAAGGCGATCTCCGCCGCGCGCCCTTTCTCCCAGGCGTCCCAGAGGGGGCCGACCAGGGCCGGCGTCAACAGCGCCAGGAAGGCGACCAGCGCGGGTGAGATTTTCGACCTGTAGCGCCCCAAAGCCGGTCCGGCGCTTCGCTGCCGCTGCGCGCCGGCGCCGCCTCCGACCCAGCCACGCCGACCTTGCATGGAACAATCGCCGCCGGTCGCTGCGCTCCCGTCGTCGTTTGTTCCATGCAAGACGCGGCCCTTCATCGGCCGCCCCCCGCGATTTCGCCGTCGTCAGGCTTCTTTGCCAATTCCCTCGCCTCTTCGAGTTCCTGCAGGAACGCCTCCCGCTCGAGCGGCGCGATCAGCACGCTGCCCCGGGCATGGACCACTTCCAGACCCGTCAGGGAGAGGGAAACCGCCGTTCCGGCATTCCAGGCATTGGCGGGCCTGACGCTCACGATGGACTCCAACGGGATCTTCCAGCGCAGCATGGCCATCCGCAGGTGCAGGGCCGAATCCTGGAACCAGTAGTGGGTGGCGAACAGCGCCCACAGGATCGTCAGCGAGATGCCGCCGAGGAATACGGTCGCGACAGCGATCTCGGCGGCGTCGCCGAGTTGCCAGCTGCTCAGGATCGCGGCCATGTTCAGCGCGACGACGAGCACGATGAGGACCATGACCGCCGGGCCCGTTCTCGATTTGTAGAGGCGTCTCTTGTCCACGTTCGTCAGCCCGTACCGAGTGCCGACCGGCGCCTACCGCCCGTCAACCGTCGCCGTTGGCGCCGCTTGTCGCCCAACCTGACCGACCTACAAGCCCGCGCCGTTCGACGGTGCAGCCTCCCAGATGTCCGGGCACGTTCCAGGTCACGAAGAAAGGCCTCCCGGTCGCGCGGCGAGATGCGCACAGTCTGACTCATGCGACGACTCCGCGCTGCCGCAGCATCCCGGAGTCCGCTCCGATCTCGGCGAGGATCTCGTCCGTGTGCTCGCCGAGTAGCGGCGGCGGCCGGTCGGGTGTACTCGCCTCGTCGTCGACCATGAACCCGGCGCCCAGGAACGTCAACTCGTCCACACCGGGTACGCCGCTCAAGGTCTCCAGGCTGCCACGATGGGCGAGTTGCGGGTGCTGGACGGTCTCGGCCGGAGTCTTTGCGCGGCCGGCCGGCACGCCACCCTCCCGTAGCACGCCGTCCCAGTGTTCGGCGGTGTTCGTCGCGAAGATGTCGGCAAAGATCTTGCGCAACTCCGCGCGGTTTGCGTGCGCGGCGCCCGGGGTGGCGAAGCGCTCGTCGTGGATCAGGTCGGCACGGCCGACGGCGCGTGCGAGGCGCTCGAACAGTCGCCGATTGTTCCCGTTGACCATGAGCACGCCGTCGGTCGTCTCGAACGTGCCGGCGGAGCCGGTGCCCGCAAGCGGCTGGGGTCCGACGCGGGGTCCGATGCGCCCGGTCGCGAAGTAGCCGTAGTAGTTGAGCCCCATCAGCGTCATGCAGGATTCGAGCATCGAGACGTCCAGGAATGCGCCCTCCCCGGTACGTGCGCGGCGCAGGAGTGCCGCGTTGATGGCGGAACTCGCGATCACCGCGGTGCCGGCGTCGGCGACGGCGAAGCCGACCCGCACGGGCTGCTCGGGCGTCCCCGTCGCGTTGAACATGCCCGACTCGCCCTGGATCAGATGGTCGAAGGCCGGGCGATCGCTTTCCGGGCCCGACTGTCCGTAGCCGGAGATGGCGCAGTAGACGATGCGGGGATTGAGTTCCCTGACGGCGTCGTGGCCGATGCCCAGCCGGTCGGGCGTACCGGGGCGCATGTTCAGGACAAGCACGTCGGCGGTCTCGAGGAGCCGATGCACGACGGCGAGTCCTTCCTCCGTCTTGAGATCGACGGCGAGGGAGCGCTTGTTCGCGTTCTGCCCGAGGAATCCGGGCGACATGCCCGGTGCGAGTTGCGGGCCCATGCCCCGCATCTGGTCGCCGGAGCCGAGGGCCTCGACCTTGATGACGTCGGCGCCCATCAGCGCCAGCTGGTAAGTGCAGAGCGGGCCCGCATGGACATGGGTGAAGTCGATCACGCGGATGCCGGCCAGCAGGTCGGTCATGGAAGTCCCCTGTTGGAACACACGGAATCCTGGGAGCGTAAGCGACCGGGGGCGATTGTTCCATGCGTGTTCGGACGGGTGGATCGGTACCGCTTGCAGGGCGGCGGCGTGTTCGGCATGTTGGCGCGCCCATGTACAGACGCTACGCAGCCCGTGACGGCGGTCGGACCGGTTCGCACCCGGGCGGCCGGCGTCGACGCGCCTGGCACGTCTGCATCGGGTTGTTGGTGGCGGCCGTGCCAGCGGCGGGCGAAACGCTTTCGCCGCCCCCTGCCGAATACGGCTATCGCGTCATGCGGAGCCTGCCCCACGACACCCAGGCGTCCACGCAGGGCCTCCTCATCCATGACGGACGCCTGTTCGAGAGCACCGGGGGGTATGGCACTTCGACGGTCCGGGAAGTGGACCTCGAGACCGGGAAGGTGGTCCGCGAGCGTCGGCTGGCGGACGCTCTGTTCGGAGAAGGGCTCGCCCGGGTCGGGGACCGGCTGGTACAGCTCACCTGGCGCGCCGGAGCGGGCTTCCTGTATGACCCGGACACCCTGCACCCGGTCGGCAGCTTCTCGTACGAGGGCGAGGGTTGGGGACTCGCCTTTGACGGCGAACGCCTGGCCATGAGTGACGGGACGGCCACGCTGCGCTTCCTGGATCCCGGAACATTTCGGGAGACGCATCGCGTCGATGTCGCCGGCCCCGACGGTCCGATCGCCGGTCTCAACGAGCTGGAGTTCGTCGGCGACGCGCTTTATGCCAACGTGTGGCGAACGGAGAGGGTGGCCATCATCGATCCCGACAGCGGCGAGCTGCGCGGCTGGCTGCACCTCGACGGCATCCTGCCGGTGGTGTTCCGGCGGGAGGGCACCGCAGAGATGAACGGCATCGCCTACGACGAGGCGGCCAATCGGCTGTTCGTCACGGGCAAACGGTGGCCGCGCGTCTTCGAGATCGAGATGCACGCCCTCGCGCCGCTGCCGGACGAGCGGGGCGAAGCCACCGGCCCGTGATGCGGCCGGTCGCGCCCGGCCGCATGGAGGGTCAGGCTTCGGGCTCGGATTCCGTCGCCGTGACTGCCTCCGGCGCCGGCCCATACCAGATGGGCGACGACCAGGCGCGCTCCTGGATGGCGGCGGCGAAGTCGTTGCGTGGCGCGACTCCGGCCCGGAGCGCATCCCAGGTGGACCAGCGACAGGTGGGGTTCTCCAGCACGCGCGCGTAGTAGAAGGCCGGTCTGGCGGGATCGAAGTCCGGATCCGTCCAGACGACCTGGAGCTCCGCCGCGCCCACGTCCGAACTGATGGCGCAGGTCTGGAAATCCACCGTCGCGCCGTTCGGCGGGCAGCGGTGCGTCTGCGGGTCGACCTGCAGGCCGTCCGAGCAGGCGACGTCGTAGACCATCTCGCTGGTCTCGTCGCCGTCCAGCCAGCCTTTCACGATCTGCAGACGCTGCAGCGGCGCCGCGAGCGGGTCCCGGGCCGCCCACGCCAGGAAGCTCGGGGCCATGCCGTCGGCTGGGGGCAGATCGCTGCCCATCGGGACGCCGCGGCGATACGCTTCGGCGACGAGTTCCGCGCTCCCTGTGTCGAGTCCGGCGAGGCCTTCGCCACCGAAGAAGCGTACGCGGATGCGGGTGCCGGAGGTGCCGAACGTTTCCTTGCGACGCATGGCGTCGAAGATCGAGGAACGCGTGTTCTCCTCGGCCCACACGCCGGCGAGGCCGGAGGCGCCGTTGGTGGTCGAGGTAGCGAAGCGGTACTCCCGCCCGCTGCCGTCGTCCACGATCTCGACGCTGTCTGCGGAGATTTCCGGGTCCCCCTCCCAGGGCACGGAGCCGCGCCGGGCGGCCGAAGCCTGGTTCAGGCCGGCGGCGTCCCAGTAGGTTTCTTCCTTGAAGGAACCGGCCGCGACATGGGTGTCGCTCGACGCGATGAAGCCGAACTTGTAGGGATTCCCCACGCCTCCCGCGGCGATCTCGAGCCCGCGGCGCAACGCGTTGCGGACGTAGCTCCCCGCCGGTTCGCTGAGTATCCGGGTCGAGACGCGGTACGGCATGATCTCGAAGCCGGCCCACTCGTCGTTCGGGGAAAGTGCGGGATGGGTTTCCGACGTGCCCTTCGTCTGCGTCATCTCGATCGTGGACTCGTTGCGCATGCGCTGCTCGACGTAGGCGGCGTCGATGGGTGTGGTGCGATCGAAGTAGGTGTACTCGAACATGCGCCCGCCGGAGCCGTTCATGTTGTGCGGGATCGACATGGCGTCGATGCCGGCGGCGCGCCACTCGTCCATCCGATCCCAGAGATCCTCGGGGTTGAACGAGTCGAGTCGCGAGAACGGCGCGTCCGGCGCATCGTCGCCCCGAAACACGACGTTGCGGTGCAGGTTGTTGTAGATGCCGCCGGCGCCGGCGGAGGTGTATTCGTAGGCGATGAAGGCGGTATACGTGCCGGGGTCGTTGTGGCGATTGGCACTCGCGACGATTTCGGCCCACGCGGAACGGACCACGTTCATGTCGAGGTGCGCGCGCACGGCGGGGTCGGCATCCGCCATGAAGCGGACGTAGGGCTGCATGGCGGTGAAGATGCCGCGGCGCTCCTGCACCGTCCTTGCGGTACGCACGGTTTCGGCGGCCGGGTGGTTGTAGGCCGGCTGTTCGGGATCGAGCATGGCCGGCAGCATGCCGAGATAGTTGGCGTGATCGCTCACGCCGTGGAAATCGAGCGGCGTGTCGAGCTGCATGGTGAAGCCCGCCGGATGCTCGATGGGATTGCCCTTGGCGAACTCGTGGGCCGCGTCCGGATCCGCGCGCGTGCCGAACACGAACGCGTCGTACGAGTATTGCGTGTGGACGTGGAGGTCGCCGAACAGGGCGGTGCGCTCGGGTACCGGGGCCAGGCCCGTCTCTTCGTCCGTCGTGCCGGCGACAGCCGCCGCCTCCTCTTCTTCCGGGGGCGCCTGTTCCGTCGGCTGCTCGCATCCCGAGATCAGTATTCCGCTGAGAAGCAGTAGCGCGATCCGTGCCATGACCCTACCTCGTTCGATTCGTTCGCTTCGGAGTGTGTCGGATGTTGGTGGGCGGGCGCAAGCAGGTGGGGACGCTGGCGCTCGCCATCGGCGCAGGTCGCGACGCCGTGTACCTCGATCTGGAGGATCGCGACGACCGTACTCGCCTCGACGAACCCGTGCTGTTTCCTGCAGAGTTTCGAAGATCGGCTCGTGATCCTGGACGAGATCCACCGTGTCCCGGTCCTGTTCCCGACCCTCCGCGGGGTCATCGATGCAGGCCGCCGGCGGGGCAAGGGAGTGGGCCGTTTTCTCATACTTGGCTCGGCATCCGTCGATCTGCTGCGGCAGGCGGGCGAGTCGCTCGCGGGTCGGATTGCATACCTCGATCTCGTTCCATTCTCCGGGCTTGAGGTGGACGATTCGCGCTCCGCACGAGAGCGGCTCTGGGTGCGCGGAGGGTTTCCCGGAAGCTACCTGGCGGTGGATGACGCTTCGAGCGTGGCCTGGAGAAAGGACTTCATCCGCACGTATCTGGAACGGGATGTCGCCACTTTCGGCCCACGCATTCCGGCGGCGTCCCTGGAACGGCTCTGGACCATGCTCGCGCATCGCTAGGGGGCGCTGCTGAATGCCTCGGCGCTGGCACGCGCCCTGGAGACGAGTCCGCAGTCCGTGACCCGCTACGTGGACCTGCTCGTCGATCTGCTTCTTGTCCGTCGACTGCCCCCATGGCATGCCAATGTCGGCAAGCGCCTCGTCAAGTCTCCGAAGGTCTATGTACGCGACAGCGGGCTGGTGCATGCGTTGCTTGGCATCGCGGACCTGGGGCAACTCGCGGGACACCCGGTGGTCGGTCAGAGCTGGGAGGGCTTCGTCACGGAGACCTTGCTGTCCGTCCTTCCCTGGCGGTCCTCGGCGTCGTTCTATCGGACGCGCGCCGGCGCTGAAGTCGACCTGATCCTCGAACACGGCGACGGGGAGTTGTGGGCCGTCGAGATCAAGCGGTCGCTCGCAGCCAGGGTCAGTCGGGGATTCCACGAGGCCTGTGCGGATCTGAAGCCCGCTCAGGCGTTCGTCGTGCATGCCGGCGAAAACCGATTCCCCATCTCGGCGAGCTGCGAGGGCATCGGCCTGCGTGAGCTGGCCGAGATGCTTCGGGCGCGAGACCCATAGCCGAAAGGTGCGATAGCATCGTCGGCCTTTCGGGAGACGACATGAGCGAAACAGACGAGCCGCGCGTGGCGATCGTGACGGGGGCGGGTAGTGGCGTCGGCAAGGCGTCGGCACTTGCGTTGCTGGCAGACGGGTATGCGGTCGCGCTTGCCGGCCGGCGCGAGGAGCGACTACAGGAGGTGGCTGGGGAATCGGGCGCCGGCGGCCGCGCCCTGGTCGTGCCCACCGACGTGAGCGATGCGGACTCCATCGGTAACCTTTTCGCGGCCACGAAGGCGCGGTTCGGGCGTCTCGATCTGCTGTTCAACAACGCCGGCCGCGGGGCGGCTCCGGTGCCGCTCGAGGACCTCGCCCTCGACAAGTGGCGCCAAGTCGTGGACGTCAACCTCACCGGGGCCTTCATCTGCACCCAGGAGGCGTTCCGCATGATGAAGGCGCAGAACCCGTCCGGTGGCCGCATCATCAACAACGGCTCCATCTCGGCGCACACGCCCCGACCGAACTCGGCGCCGTACACGGCGACCAAGCACGGCATGACGGGGCTCACCAAGGCGACGGCGCTCGACGGCCGCCCGCACAACATCGCCTGCGGGCAGATCGACATCGGCAACGCGTACACCGACATGACCGCGCGCATGGGCGACGGGGTACCGCAGCCGGACGGCTCGATGCGGCCGGAAGCGACCATGGACGTCGACAACGTGGCGCGCGCGGTGGTCTACATGGCGAACCTGCCGCTCGACGCCAACGTGCTGTTCATGACGGTCATGGCGACGCAGATGCCGTTCGTCGGCCGCGGGTAGCGGTAGCGCGTGCGTGCGGTTCGCTCGTGGGAAGGTGTATGGTTTCTGCTATCCATACACATCCGGTGCTGGCGTGCGCACGAACATTGTCATCAACGACGAGCTGCTCAAAGGTGCGATGCGTGCAACGGGGGCACGGACCAAACGTGAGGTCGTCGAGTTGGGGCTGGCCTCGCTGATCAGGTTGAAGGAGCAGGAACAGATCCGCGGACTCCGAGGGAAGTTGCGCTGGACCGGTGATCTCGAGGAGATGAGACGCGACGGATGATCCTGGTGGATTCCAGTGTCTGGATCGATTATTTCAACGGATCGGCCACCCGCGAAACCGAGCGGCTTGACGGGTTGCTGGCAACCGACATCGCGGCAACCGGAGACCTGATACTCGCCGAGGTGCTCCAGGGTTTTCGCGACGATGCGCACTTTGCCGCCGCGAAACGAGCGCTGGCGGTGCTGCCTGCCTTCGACCTGCTGGGGCGAGAGCGCGCGTATCGTGCCGCGGACCGGTCCCGTGAGCTTCGCAAGGCGGGGATCACGGTGCGGAAGACCGTCGAAGTGGTCATCGGCTCGTTTTGCATCGACGAAGGCTTGCCGTTGCTGTTCTCGGACAGGGATTTCCCGCCGATGGTGGAGTTGCTGGGTCTGGAGCGAGCGCTGCCCGAGCACTGACGGCGGTGATACGTTCAGATGCTGGCACACCGGTTCCCCGTACCGTCGCAGTGGCAGCCGATACCGCGCCAGCAGGTTGAACTGGGCGGCGCGGGGCAAGCCATTGCCATGACGGGTCAGCTCAGGGGTAGGTGCTCCGGGGCGACGAGCACCTCGATGGCGCGGGCTTGTCCAGGCGTGCGTTTCAGGAGGCCGCGCCGCTCCAGGGTGAGCAACATCTGGTGAACGGTCGGCGGCGTGACCCGGAAGAAGCGGCTTAGGTCGGCCTGCGCCGGCGGGCGTCTGTGGACCTTCGTGTAGGCATGAATGAACGCCAGGTACTCTCCTTGCCGTTCCGTGAATGGTGGGGGCGGGTTGCTTGGCATGGTGCTCGTCCTCGGGGAGGGTGCACGACATCCTGCACCCTGATGATCTCGCGCAACAAGTCGTTCACCATCCGGTTGGAGAAGGAGCGTTTCGAACCTGCCAGCGCCCAAGCCCCGCCAGTCCGCGATGGCGGTGCCCCGTGATGAGGACGCTCAGGAACAGGTCAGGCTCCGAGATGTCGGCGTACCAGGCGGCGACGCGCTGGTCGCATCGCCGCCCCTTGCGCACCTCGGAGATGACTTTCGTGTCGAGCAGATACATCAGAAGTCGACTTGGCGTCCGACGTCGGATGCGCGAACCAGATCAATCCCTTCAAGCGGTGCGCGTGCCAGCAACGTCTTCAAATCGGGTGCGTTGCGGCTAGTCCGCTTGGCGATGAACCGGGCCAGCTCCGCCTCCATGGCATGAACGTCGCGGAACTCCGCGAAGTCCCACCGACCGAAGGTCCCGAGCGCGTTCACGCCTGGGGCCCAGAACGCCCGCATCGCCTCCGCCTTGATCTTCGCGTCCTCGCCACGCCGCCCCTTCACTTCCGCGACGAGGTGGAGCGGATCGTCGCCGCCGTCGTCGATGCGGAGGATGAAGTCGGGCACATACCGGTGCGATCCCCCGCCCATTCGGTAGGGGACCGTTAAGCCCATGCCCTGGTTCTTCACGTAGGCGAGAACCCTCGGATGTGCTTCGGCGACCCGGCAGAACTCCACCTCCCAGTCACTGTCGCAGATCGCCCAGTTGACGTGACACCGGGACGGGTCGGTGCGCCACCGGTTGGCCTTCGACGTGCGGAAGTCCACCTCCGCGGTCGAGCCCTTCGGGTTGTAGGCATCGAGGACGGCTCGAACGTGTTGCTCTCCGGTGGCGCCCGCGATGGCGGCGTAGATACGTTCGCAGGCGTCGTCCGCGACGGTCGCGTAGAGCAGTTGCCCCGGTAGGGTACCGCCGGTGCAGACGAGGTAGCCCTCGTCGAGCCACTGGCGTGCGATGCGTTTCAGGTCGCCCAGGAGGTGCACCTTCGGGGACTCGTTGGCGGCTCGGAAGTGCTTGAACAGGAGGCGCCTGGCGAGTTGGAACGCCAAGCTCGCCGGACGCATGCCAGAGACGATCTCTGGTTTCAACTCCACGCCCTCGCCGAGGATGCCCTCGTTGCGCGTGCGGGTGGGGCCGACCAGGTCGGGCGTCAACGTGAGGGCCGAGTCTTCAGTGAAACGCGCCGTCAGGCGTTCTTCGGGCAGTTCGTAGGAATAGCCCTCGACGCGGGGGAAGACAATGGCCAGGGTATCGCGTTCCGGGCGCACGGCGTGCACGTGGATGGTGTGGCGCGGCCTGATGGGCTTCACCACTACTGGCTCCGCCGTGAAGTCGAAGGGGATGCCGAGCACGTCGGCGTACTCCACGTTGAAGCGGCCTTCGGCGTTCGGTTCGTAGGATTGCCGGCGCAGTCCACGCCCGACGACCTGCTCGCAGAGCAACTGCGTTCCGAAGGCATCGGAACCGCGGTGACGAGCTTGGACGGGCGGCGCGAGTCGAGGACGGCACCGGTCGGCCTGCGGTCGTCGTCCAGTTCCCAATGCCTCGCCGGCGCCTCGTAGGGCGAGTTGATGATGGGATTCTCGAAGAACTGGGCGGCCATCGACGGTTGGGCGACACTGCGCTCCCGGCGGGACGAACCGCAGGCCTACGCGAGGGCTCGCCTGTCGTGCTACCTGGCGCTGACGCAGCGGTCAGCTGAGATGCCCCCGCTCTTCCCCCCGCCGTACCTCGTCTTCCGACATCCCCAGCCAGTCGGCGAGCACGGCCGCGTTGTCCTCGCCGATGGCTCTCGGACGACGGTACTCGTCGCAGGGGGTGCGCTCGAAGTAGATGGGGAGTCGGTCCGCGTAGGTCGTTCCGGCGGTGGGGTGCGGGTCGTTGATCTGCTTGAGGAAGTCGGACCTTGCGAGCTGCGGGTCGCGCTCGATGAGGTCGACGCCGGTCTGCACGACGCCGGCGGGCACGCCGGCTGCCTGGCAGCGTTGCATGACTTCGTTGGCGTCGAGAGTACGCGTCCAGGCGGACACCTCCGCTTCGACCCGCTCCTCCGCCGCGAGGCGGCCGGCGCCCGTGGCGAGCGCGGGATCGCGCGACCAGGGTGGGTCCCCCATGACCACGCGGAGCTTCTCCCATTGTTCGTCCGTCATGCACGCGATGGCCACCCAGCGCTCGTCGGCGGGATGGTCCGACGCCGCGCCGGTGCAGGGGAAGCACCCATGGGGCGCAGCCACGTCGTACGGCAGCCGGTTGCCGCCGGGACGCGCGGCGCGGCCGTTCGCGAAGTAGTCGAGCAGGGCCGGTCCCGCGAAGTTGACGCCCACCTCGAACTGGGACATGTCGATACGCTGGCCGTGGCCGGTGTCCTGGCGGGCTTCGAGTGCCGCGAGTATCGCCACCGCGGCGTGCAGCCCTGCCTGGTGGTCGTTGTAGGAAAAGCCGAGGCCGATATCCTCCCGTCCGGGAACGCCGGTCAGGTGGGTGAGCCCGGCGAGGGCGTGAATGGTCGGCGCGTAGCTGACGAACCCGGACCAGGGCCCGTCGCTGCCCATGCCGGACATCTGCACGTAGATGATGCCGGGATTTTCCGGGCGCACGGTCTCGTAGCCGATTCCCCAGCGGTCCAGGACGCCGACGGAGAAATTGTCGATCACCACGTCCGCGGTGTCGCACAGGCGCCGGCACACCGCGCGGCTCTCCTCGTGGGACATGTCGAGTGCAAGGGCGCGCTTGTTGCGGTTCCACATCAGGTAGTAGGGGGAGTCCGGGGTGTTCGGTCCCATCCGTGTGGCGGTGTTGACCTTCACTACGTCGGCGCCCATGTCACCGAGTACCCGCGTTGCGAACGGACCGGCCAGGACATGCGTCAGGTCGAGGATCCGGACGCCTTCCAGGGGTCTCACGAGTCCCCCTCCCAGCCGAGTTCGCGCAGCAGGGCATCGGTGCGCCGGCGCCGCCATGCCCGCCGAGCGCCCAGGGCGTCTCGCTCAGGCGATAGGGTGCGCCCGGTCCGCGGACCTGCCGCTCGCCGGGGACGGTATAGGTCGCCCACCAGTCGCGCGCTGCGAGTTGCGGGTTCGTGGCGACGCGCTCGATGGGCTGAACGTGGCCGTAGGGCAGGTGCCGGGACTGGGCCTCGTGGAACAGCGCCTCGGCATCCTGCGACGCGACCCACATGCGCAGGGTCTCCATCAAATGCCGGACGAATGGCCGACGGTTCTCTTGCAGCTGATATTCCGGGTCCAGGAGGTCCTCGCCGACGCCGTTCTCCAGCAGCCAGACGAGTTGTCCGTCGAGGTCCGGTATCGGCGTCACCATGACGGCCCCCGACTCGGCATGCATGACCTGGTAGGCGTTCGTCCAGTGCAGGCTGGCGCGCCGTTCGAGAACCGGCTTCTCCGCGTTCGGCAGGCGGTCCTGGTACCAGTACCACATGAAAACGTGCTCGAGGGCGGAGGCGATGCACTCGTGCACGGGCACATGCACGCGTTGGCCGGTGCCCGTGCCGCGGGCGCAGTACAGGGCGGAGAGCGCCGCGATGGCGGTATAGACCCCGGACAGCATGAAGTTGAGCTCGCCGAAGGCCTTGAGCGGCGGCGTGTCGACATCGCCGGTCGTGGCGACGGCGCCGCCGAGGGCGCCCGCGACGAGGTCCGGCGCAAGGTAATCTGCCCAGGGACCGTCCGGGCCGAAGGACGAGACCTCCACGACTACGAGTTCCTGCCGGCGTAGAAGTGCCTCGGACAACCCCGCTTCGGCGACGGCGAACGCACCGTCGCAGGCGAGCACGATGTCGGCACGGTCGATCAGGCGCTTGAGTTGGTCGCGGCCGGCGTCCGTGCCCGGATCGAGGGCGAAGAACCGCCGGGACGACGCAAAGAAGGCATGCCAGAGCGAGCCGTCGTCCGCGGAGCCGCTCTCGAGATGCGGCCCGCGGCGGCGCAGCGGATCGCCTTCGGGCGGTTCGGGACGCACGACGTCCGCGCCGAGGTCGGCCAGCAGCTTGGCGCCGTAGATGCCGCGTTCGTCGGTGAGGTCGACGACGCGAACGTTGTTCAGCGCGCCCTGGGCCATGAAACCGGAAGATCGCTCAGGAGGAGGCGACGGCGCCGCCGTCACAACTGATCGTCTCGCCGACGGTATAGGCTCCGGCGCGGGAACTCAGGAAGATGGCGAGCCCCGCGATGTCCTCCGGCGTGCCGACGCGCCCGCGCGGATTCTGTGCGCCGATCGCGTCCCAGTCGACCCCTTCTCCTTCCACTTCGCCGCCGAAGCCGACGCCCAGGCTCAGCATCCACGTCGGGAAAGGACCCGGCGCGATGGCGTTGACGATGATGTTCTCCTTGATGAGGTGCGCCGCCAGGACGCGTGTCAGGTGGTGCAGGGCAGCCTTGGACGGTCCGTAGGGGAAGTTGTCGAACACCGGCGTCTTGATGCCGTCGACAGAGCCGATGTTGATGACGCGGGCCGGGTCTTCATGGGTCGCCGACTTGCGGAGCAGGGGCAGGAGCTTCTGCGTCAGGAAGAAGACGCCCTTCACGTTGGTGTCCATCACCTTGTCCCAGCCGCTTTCCGGGAACTCGTCGATGGGGGCGCCCCAGGCGGCGCCCGCGTTGTTGACGAGGATGTCGAGTTGGGACTCGCGCCGGCCGAGTGCGTCCGCCACCGACTCTATGCCGGGCAGGCCGGAGAGGTCCGCGGGGAGCGCGGTGCACTCGCCGCCGTGCGCCGCGGTCAACCTCTGGCACGCGGCCTCGCAAGCGTCGGCCTTGCGGGAGCTGATGTAGACCTTGGCGCCGTTCGCGAGGAAACCGGCCGCGATCATCTCGCCGATCCCGCGCGAGCCGCCCGTCACGAGGGCGACCTTGCCCTCGATGGAAAACAGATCCTGCATGGACACGCCCCCTCCTCTCGCCGCCCGTGCGCGTCGCTCCGTGGACCGACAGCCCCTCGGTCGCTTACGCTCGCGGCTTGCCCTGGTGCAAACCATCGATTCTACAGGACGTGAAAAGGTGCCAATGATGAGAGTGGGTGTCTCGCTGCCGGTCCGGGAGCTCGGGAACGACATGGGTGCGATCAAGGCGTTCGCGCAAGCGGCGGACGAGATCGGTTACACGCATCTGCGGGTCCCCGACCAGGTGCTGCGCCCGGGCAGTGGGGCGCTGCACGAGCCGATGATGCTGCTCGCCTGGGTGGCCGCGGTAACGGAGAACATCGAGCTCGTCCCGTCCGTGATCGTGACGCCGGCCCGGCAAACGGTGCTGCTGGCGAAGCAGGTGGCGGAACTGGACATCCTCTCCGGAGGACGCACGCGGCTCGGCGTCGGGGTGGGCGGCAACCGTGAGGAGTACGCAGCGCTGAATCAGGACTTCCGCGGTCGCGGAGCGCGTGTCGAGGAGCAGATTGAACTGCTGAGGGCGCTCTGGACCGAGGAGTCGGTGGACTTCGCGGGCCGTTGGGATGCCGTGAGCGGCGCCGGGCTTGCGCCGCTACCGATCCAGCGACCGATACCCATCTGGATCGGTGCGAGTGGCGTGCCGGTTCCCCGCATTCGCCGGCGCATCGGCCGGCAGGCGGACGGCTGGTTCGTCCTGTGCTCGCCGGACGATTTTCCAGGGATCAAGGCGGACATCGACGCGGCGGCCAGTGACGCGGGACGCAACCCGGGCGCCATCGGCATGGAGGCCGGGGTCGCGGTCGTGGGGCCCAGGGCGCCGGAGTGGCGGGATCGGGTGCGGGGCTGGCGCGACATGGGGCTGACCCACCTCTGCCTCAGAACGCTCGGCGGCGGGCTGGCGGCCGGGGACCACCTCGGCAAGATGCAGGAAGCCTACGGGCAGTTGCAGGAAATCCCCTGACGCGACGGGGAGAGCGCCAGGACCGTGCACGCATTCGCCGCGGGACATGTAGGGGCGACCCTCGTGGTCGCCCGTCCCCGACCCTTGTGGTCGCCCGTCCCCGACCCTTGTGGTCGCCCGTCCCCGCGTCGGCGCGCCGGTGGCCGCTGCGAGAACTCCTAGATCCCCAGATCCTTCATGTTGTAGTTCCGGATGACCTTCTCGTACGTCTCGGGATTCCAGCGGTACTGGTCTTCGAAACCAACGAAGGGCTGGTAGACGTAGGGTTCTTCGTCCGGAAAGCGCTCGCGCCTGGCATCGATGGCGACCGCGATGACGGCCGAGCGGTCGAAGATGCGCTGCTCGTCGTAGACCACCGGTTCCATGTTGGTGAGCGCACCCTTCGCGCCCAGCACGGACGTACGCCGGTGGAAGCCGAAGGTCATGGAAATGCGCAGGTCGCGGGACGTGTTGGCGAAGGAGGCGTGCAGCAGTTGGCGATTCACCATCGTCACGTCCCCCGCCTTGCAGGCCAGCGGCACGGCATCCGGCAGACGGTCCGAGCCGCCGTTCTCGGCGACCATGGCCCTGATGTCGACCTTGCCGCCCTTGTGCGTGCCCGGTACGACCCAGAGGCAGCTGCCGGGCGTGGTGGGGTAAAGCTGCGCCTGGAAGTTGAACCCGTGGATGCCCTCGTCCCAGTCGGGCGAGTCCCAGTGGGTCAGCCCGTCCTGGTGCCACGCGACGGAGCCGCCAAGGCCCGGCTGCTTGACGAAGATAGCGTCGTTGAACGGCGTGAAGTCGGGTCCGTTGAGGTTCTCGGCGATGGCCAGCAGTTGGGGATGCCCGTAGAGACGCAGTGCCGGCTCCATGGTCTGGCACATCCCGTAGACCATGTAGACCGTCTCCTCCGGTGCATCGCCTTCCGGCGAGGGTTGCGTCATCCTGGACTGGTGCCGGCCCCCGAGATGTGTCGTGCCGCCCCACGGATCGGTCAGCGGGCGCACGAACATGAAGCAGGATCTCTCGAAATCGAGCCCGAGCGCCGGCCGGCCCCGGGCGTCCACT
Source organism: Candidatus Azotimanducaceae bacterium (assembly GCA_965248075.1). Taxonomy (GTDB): domain Bacteria; phylum Pseudomonadota; class Gammaproteobacteria; order Pseudomonadales; family Azotimanducaceae; genus VXNE01. The sequence continues at coordinate 2,617,066 of CBDFIL010000003.1, forward strand.
TCCGCGTCGCGCGTGACGGGCGCGCGTTCGAGGGTCTCCGCCATCGCAGCGCGTAACTCGGCGAGTTCCTCGGGCTCGATCACGTTCTCGAAGACGTAGAAACCCTGGCGCCAGTAGGCGTCCAGGATGTCCCGGGCGAGCCGCCCCGGGGCCTCGAAACGAATGGGGCCGCGATTGCCGATGGCCTGCGCGCGCGCTTCGCCTTCCTCGATGTAACGCGCCATCGCCGCCGCATGCTCCGCGGCGGTCGGGGCGCCGTCCGACGCGGCCGCTTCCGGGTGTATCGCTGTCGCTTCGCTCACTGCCGTCACCGAATGTCTGCGCCAGGTGGCCGGAAACGATACCACCGAGGCACGCACTACCGAAAGGCTGGCGGGTGCGCTTCGACGCTGACCGGCTACGCCAGGTGACGGGTGGAACACACGGTGAACACCAGGCCCCGGCGACGAATGCGATACGGTTCCCGGTCGAGCGGTGTCACGACGTAGTTCGCTCCTCGCGGGTGGAGGCGCCGAAAGACCTCGATGGGCCGGGGATCCAGCCGGTCCGGATTGATCTTGCACTCCACCGCATCGATGGCGCCGTCGCCCCGGCGGATGACGAAGTCGACCTCCCGCCGCGACTTGTCCTGCCAGTAGAACACCTCGTCCCGATGGAAACGCATCAACAGGGCGTCCAGGACGAGATGCTGCCCAGAGAATCCCGCGGTCGTCTTCGCGGATCTGCTGCCAGCCGCGCTCGAAGGCGACGAACCCCGTATCGAAGGCGTAGGCCTTGGGGCGACTGACGATCTCCTGCTTGCTGCCACCGTGGAAGGGCCGCAGCAGGCGGACGACGTGCGCCGCCTCCATGGCCTCGATGTGCGCCTTGACCGTGACTCGGGACAGCTCGCTTGAAGACGCCAGCGACGTGTAGTCCACCTGGCCCCCGCTGCGGCGCAGCAGGAGCCGCAGCAGCGTCAGGAAGCCCTGCCGGCTGCGGATATTGAAGAGTTCGAGGATGTCGCGAGCGTAGAAGCTGTCGATCCATTCGCTATGGAAGCTTCCGTCGGGACGCTCCCCGAGGAGCGCTTCGGGAAGCCCGCCGTGCAGCAGACGCCGGTCGAGCTCGGCGATGGCGAAAGCGTCGATGCACTCCTCCCAGGGGACGGGACAGAGGTGTACTTCCAGTTTCCTCCCGGCGAGGGAGTCCCGGAACTTGCCGGTGGCGGCGAGCGTGGAGGATCCGGTGGCGAGCACACGGAGACCGGGGTATTCGTCGGCGGCGATCTTGAGCAGACGGCTTGGGTCCGGCAGGCGGTGCACTTCGTCGAAAGCCGGGACCGTGTCGGGCGGCAGGGTGTCGAAGAACAGTTCGGGGTCTTCCAACGTCCGCCGAACGGACGGCAGGTCGCAATTCAGATACCGCGCATGCGGGAGCATCCGCGAGAGCGTCGTCTTGCCCACGCGCCGGACTCCCGAGAGCCAGACGATGGGTCGCCGCTGCCATGCGTCGCGTACGCGCTGGAGCCAGATCGGCCGCTGAACCATCAGTGTACTATACGTTTAGCGCGCTAAATGTAAAGTACACTTGACGGTTGGTCGCATGGCGGCGCCGGAAGCGGAAGGCTGGGGCGCCGCCGGCGGATGTCAGGTCATCTGCGAGCGGACCGCGCCGAAGCCCTCCGAGAGGTGCGAACAGTCGTTGAAGCGGCGCACGACGATGCCGTTGCCGGTCATCACGATGTGACTGATGGAACCGTTGTCGGCGCCGGCGAAGGCGAACGGCTCGGCGCCGGTCGCCATGGCGACGATGCGCGCGATCACCCCGCCATGCACCACCGCGACGACCAGTTCGTCGGGGTGCCGGGCGGCGATTCGCTGCAGCCCGCGGCCGATGCGTTCGCCGAGTACGGCGTTCGACTCCGCACCCGGAATGACGTCCCACCGCTGCTCCGCGCGTACGCGCTGCATGATGGGATGGTTCTCCGCCGCCTTGATGCGCATGACGCCGCCGTCCCACTCGCCGAGGAACACCTCGCGCAGGTCCGCTTCCACCACGGGCGTGAGGCCGAGGTGCGCGCAGAGGGGCGCCGCGGTCTCCGCGGTACGCCGCAGGTTGGTCACGTACACCGCGGAGATCGGCTGCTCCTTCAGGCGGTGGCCGACCTGGACCGCCTGGGCGCGCCCGTTCGCGTGCAGCTCCGGATCGCCGTGTCCGTCCACGAGGGGGAACGGGCTCTCCGCGGTCGCGGCGCGGGACTCGCCGTGGCGGACGAGCAGAATCTGCGTCGCGCCGGGCGGCGGAACGAACCGCGCCTGGGGGTATTCCTTCGGCGCGGAGGCGGCCCTCGGTCTGCCCCTCCCCCGTCACGAGGCCGCGCGCGCCGCCTGCTCGCGCGCCTCGCGGACCGTGCCGGCGTCCTGGTTGAACAGCAGTGCGCGGCGCGCCCTTCTCTTCTTCCTCCGTGAGCTCGCGCCGGCCCCAATCGCGATGGGCCCGGAAACCCCGCTCTACGGCGGGCCGCTCGCGGATCTCGTCCACCCATCGCTTCAGGTGGGCGTTCGGCTCCCACATCTCTTCGCCCAGCGTCCGTCCGATCAGCATCGCCCACGGCCAGGAGATGATGTCGGCGATGCTGTATTCGGCACCGGCGAGGTACCGGTTGACCGAGAGTTGCGCGTCCATGACGCTGGCGAGCCGGTCGACTTCGCCGACGAAACGTTTCGTGCCGTACTCCAACTGTTTCGGGTCGTCGGTGAGGTTCTTGCCGTAGTTCTTGAAGTGGTTGGCGTTGCCCATCATCGGGCCGAGGTTCGCCATCTGCCAGTGCACCCACTGGAGCACCCGGTATTTGCCCGCAACGTCGCTCGGCAGGAACTTACCGGTCTTCTCGGCCAGATATTCGAGGATCGCGCCGGACTCGAAGATGGCCAGGGGCGGCCCACCGCCGAGGGGATCGTGATCGACGATCGCGGGCATGCGGTTGTTCGGGCTGATGCGCAGGAACTCGGGCTTGAACTGGTCGCCGCCACCGATGTTCACGGGGATGCAGCGGTACTCGAGGCCGCACTCTTCCAGCATGATGGTGGCCTTCCAGCCGTTCGGGGTCGGCCAATAGTGCACGTCGATCAAGGCGGTTCTCCTCAAGGGGTCGGACGGGTGGCGAATCAGAATAACAGTCTTCCGGGGCGACGGGTGGCGCCGGGGGCTCGCCATGCGGCTGGCGCGGCTGCGCGGATGGAGTAATCTTGCAGGGGGATTCTCGGGGGACTTTTGGCCAATGGCTATCGAGCTGATTGTGAACGGGTCGCCGATGCAGGTGACCGCGCCGGAGGACACGCCGCTCCTGTGGGCGCTGCGTGACGACCTCGGCCTGACCGGAACGAAATACGGCTGCGGCAAGGCGCTGTGCGGCGCATGCACGGTGCGCATCGACGGCACGCCGGTGCGGTCCTGCCAGACGCCGCTGGGAACGCTTCAGGGCAAGTCCGTCGAGACCGTCGAGGGGCTGCGGGCGAGCCATCCGAAGCTGGTCGAGGTGTGGGTGAAGAACAACGTCCCGCAGTGTGGTTACTGCCAGGCGGGGCAGTTGATGTCGGCCTCGGCGTTGCTCGACGAGACGCCGTCACCGACCGATGCGGACATCGACCGGGCCATGTCCGGCAACATCTGCCGGTGCGGAACCTATGGACGCATTCGAGCGGCCATCAAGGAGGCCGGGGAGGTGCGGACATGAAGATCGCGAACCTGTCTCGACGGCGGTTCCTGCAGAGCTCCAGCGTCTTCGTGGTCGGCGCGGCCGTGCCGGGCTGTTCGGTCGGCCCGATGCCGTCGCCGGATGCGAGGCTGACGCCGAACGTGTTTCTCTCGATGGCCGGGGACGGAACGGTCACCATCACCGCCAGCCGGTCCGAGATGGGCCAAGGCATCCGCACGGCGCTCGCACAGATCGTCGCGGACGAACTGGAGGCGGACTGGAGCCGCGTGACGGTGGTGCAGGCGGTCGGCGATCCGGTCTACGGCGACCAGAACACGGACGGCTCGCAGAGCATCCGGTTCCTGTTCGACACCCTGCGCAACGCCGGTGCGAGTGCGCGGGAGATGCTGCGCATGGCCGCGGCCAACCAGTGGGGCGTGCCGGTCGCGGAAACCGCAGCGGCGGACCACAGCGTCACGCATGCGCCCTCGGGCCGCAGCCTCGCCTACGGCGACCTGGTCGCGGCGGCGTCCGAACTGCCCGTTCCGGAGAATCCGCCGTTCAAGACCCGCGATGCCTACCGCTACATCGGCAAGACCCGGGTCCACGTGGACGCGAGCGACGTGGCCGACGGCAAGGCGACATTCGGGCTCGACGTCACGCTGCCCGACATGGCGCATGCCGTCGTGGTTCGGCCGCCGTCCCTCGGCTCGGCCGTCGCGAGCTTCGAGCCGCCGGCCGACGAACCGGGTTTGATCGCTGTCGAAACGCTGCCCGGCGTGAGCGGGCTCGGCGGCATGTTCAACCCCGTGGGCGGGGTCGCCATCGTCGCGGACCGGACCTGGACCGCGATCCGCATCGCCCGGGACCTCGAGGTGCAGTGGACGGAAGGTCCCAACGCCGCATTCGACAGCGGGGAGTTCACCCGTCAACTGCGCGAGAGGGTGCAGACCGACGGTGAGCGCCTGTTCGACTCCGGCGACCTCGACGCGGCCTTCGCGGCCGAAGGCACGGAAGTGGAAGCGCTCTACGAAACGCCGTTCCTGTCACACGCGCCGATGGAGCCGCCGTGTGCGCTGGCAAGCGTGACGGAGGGACGCTGCGAGGTGTGGGCGCCGGTGCAGGATCCGCAGTCCACGCGCGGACTCGTGGCGGGCTGGCTCGGGTTGGACACGGCCAATGTCACCATCCACGTGACGCTCCTCGGTGGGGCGTTCGGGCGCAAGTCGAAGCCGGACTTCGTGCTCGAGGCGGTGGAACTCTCGAAGCGGCTCGGCCGCCCGGTGCGGGTGACGTGGACGCGCGAGGACGACATCGGTCACGACTTCTTCCACGCGGCGAGCGCCCAGTACCACAAGGCGAAGCTCGATGGGGAGGGACGCCCGTCGGCCTGGCTGCAACGCACGGCCTTTCCGACCATCGTCACGACGTTCGACGGGTCGGCGGAGCAGCCGGCGGACTGGGAACTGGAGATGGGATTCTCCAACCTGCCCTACCGCGTCGGGAGCCAGCGCTACGAATACAGCGGCATCCAGCCTGGCGTGCGGATCGGGTGGCTGCGCAGCGTGTGCAACATCTTCCACTCGTTCTCGAGCAATATCTTCATCGATGAACTGGCCGCGGCCGCCGGGCGCGATCCGATCGACTATCGGCTCGATCTCCTCGGCCCGTCCGGGGTGCTCGAGGTGCCCGGGATGCAGCCGCCGGAAGGCCACGGCCTCGATCTCGCCCGTCTGCGCCACGTCATCGAGCGGGCGCGCGCCATCTCCAACTGGGACGAACCCAGGGCGGAAGGCAGAGGCGTCGGCTTCGCCGTCCATCACAGCTTCCGCTCCTACGTCGCGACCGTGATGGAGGTGCAGGCGGGCGAAGGTGGACTGAGTGTCGAACGCGCCCATGTCGTGCTCGACTGCGGCACGTACATCAACCCCGACACCTGCATCGCGCAGATGGAGGGCGCGGTGGTGTTCGGTCTGTCGCTCGCGCTGCACGGCGAGATCACCATGAGCAACGGCAGCGTCGACCAGGACAACTTCGACGGCTATCCGATGCTCCGGATGTCACAGAGCCCGGAGATCGCGGTCGAACTGGTGGCTTCGGATGCGTTGCCGGCGGGCGTGGGAGAGCCGGGCGTGCCGCCGATCGCGCCGGCGCTGGTCAATGCCGTGTACGCGGCGACGGGAGTCCGACACCGGTCGCTGCCGCTGAAGGTCTGAGCGCTCGCGGCGTCCTTGCCCGAGTCGCGCGCGACTCCGACGCGTGCTGTATGGGACGCCCTTGTGGCGTCCCGTCTCGACTTCATGCGCGGTACCGACCTTGCCCGTCGGCTGGGGGCCATGGCCCGGCCGGCCGGTCTCGCCCTGCACGCCGTCGCCGGGGCGGACTATCCCGAGGACTACGAGGGCGCCGTCTCCATCATGCCGGGCCTGGGCTTCACGCGCATGGCGCTCAAGATGCAGCTCATCCAGCGCGCCATGCGGCTCGATGACGGCGCCGGCCGGATCGACGGCGCCGGGGCGGAGTTCCTGCGCCGGCGCGTGCTGGAACAGTGTGACGGCCTCGACGGACTCGAGGACGGGATCGTCAGCCGTCCCGAGTCCTGCGACTTCGACTTCGGCCGGCTGCGCTGTCCGGGCGGCGTGGACACGGGGTCCGACTGCTTCTCGAACGCCCAGGTGGCGACTCTCGAGGCGATGCACTCGCCCACGTCGCTGGACTACCGTTTCCGCGGTGGGCTGGACACCCTGCCGGGATACACGATCGCTACGGACTGGACCAGTCCCCTGCTGAATCTCACGGGGGCTGCGCCGGCCCCGGGGGCCGGCCCGGTTCCGGCACTGCCGTTCCCCGGGCTGCACGGATTCATCCCGACGGGCCTGCTGAAGTTCCTGGTCGCGAGGGACTCGGGCTTCGACGTGCTGGGCTTCGATCCGCTGCGCCCCGGGGCGCTGCGGGAGCGGCTCGTGGAGCTTTCCGGGCTGCTGGATCGGGTCGACGCCGACATCGGACGCTTCATGGAGCGCGGCGGCCGGCTCATCCTCCTGCACGGACGCTCCGACGAGGCCGTGCCGGAGGCGGAGATGGTGCGGTTCTACCGGAACCTCGTACGGCGCGAGGGCCGGCCGGCGGTCGACCGCGCCGTGCGGCTGTACCTCGTGCCCGGCTTCGCCCACGGCCTGGGCCGGTCCTTCCGGGCCTCCCGGGTGCCGCGGCTGGCGGCGCTGGAAGACTGGGTCGAAAGCGGCGCCGCGCCCGCCGACCTCGTCGCCCTCGACGCCAACGTCGCGCCGCGGGAACGCAGCCGGCCGGTGTGCCGGTACCCGGCCTGGCCGGCCTACGACGGTACGGGCGATCCGGACCTGGCGACGAGCTTTAGCTGTGTGGATGGTGCACGATGAGGTGCGGCGTGCGTGGTCGAACGGAGGAAGACAACATGTCGGGTCGATACCGGGGTCGGGCGACAGGGGCGTTACTGGCCGGGCTGCTCGCCGCCGGCCTCCCGTGGACAACCTTGGCCGCGGCGGCGGCCGAGGATGGTCCGCATGCGCGCCAGGCGCTGTTCGGCGACCTGCACGTCCACACGATCAACTCCTTCGACGCCTACGGCTTCGGCGTGCGGGCGACGCCGGACGATGCCTATCGCTACGCGAAAGGGAAAGCCATCGCCCACATGCTGGGGTACGAGGTGCAGCTCCGCAGCGGGTCGCTCGACTTCTACGGAGTCACCGATCACGCGGTTTACCTCGGCGCCATGCGGGCGATGCACGACCCGGAGGACCCGCTGCACGCCCACCCGCTCGCCCGGGAGCTGATCGACAATTCCAATCCGGTCTCTCCGAACATCGAGGGACCGTCGTTTGTCGCCGCCATCGTCAACGGTCGGCGCGTGGCGGGTTTCGACGCCGCGGAAGCGATGCGGTCCGCCTGGCGGCGCACCGTCGATGCCGCCGAGCGCCACAATGACCCCGGAACGTTCACGACCTTCATCGGCTACGAGTACACGTCCTCGCCGCAGGGGCAGACCCTGCATCGCAACGTCATCTTCGCCGGCAGCGAGGTGTCCGCCTTCCCGTTCACCACGGTGGACTCCCAGAACCCGGAGAACCTGTGGCGCTGGATGGACGACCTGCGGGATGCGGGAATCGACGTGCTGGCGATTCCGCACAACTCCAACCTGAGCTCCGGCCGGACGTTCGAGCGGGTGGACTGGGCAGGCCGGCCGATCGACGCGGAGTACGCCGCGCGGCCCGTGCGCAACGAACCGCTGGCCGAAGTGACCCAGGTCAAGGGCACTTCGGAGACGCATCCCGTCCTGTCGCCGGAGGACGCATGGGCGGGCTTCGAGATCGCGGCGCCGCGCGGGCCGGAGCACGCGGCCGCAACGGCTCCGGGTTCCTACGCGCGTGACGCGTTGCGCGCCGGGCTGTCGCTCGAGGCGACGGCCGGGGTCAACCCCTACCGGCTCGGACTGATCGGCTCCAGCGACGGTCACAACGCCTCGAGTCCCGTCGACGAGGACCGCTACTTCGGCAAGCTGGGCCGGTACGACGGCGCGGCGGGCAAGCGGGGCAGCGTGCCGGCCGACCCGGAGGAAGCCGAGGTCGTCGGCCGCAACTTCCTCGAGTGGAGCGCGGCCGGTCTCGCCGGCGTCTGGGCGGAGGAAAACACCCGGGCGTCGATCTTCGGCGCTCTGCGCCGCCGGGAGACGTTCGCGACGTCCGGGCCCCGTATCCCGGTGCGCTTTTTCGCCGGTTACGGCTACGGCGACGCCCTGGCCGACGACCCCGATGCGGTGCGGCGGGCCTACGCGGGGGGCGTGCCCATGGGCGGCGAGCTCGAGGCCGCCACCGGCAGGACGCCCGAGTTCTTCGTCTGGGCGGCACCGGGACCCTGACGAGGCGGCGCTGCAACGCGTGCAGGTGGTCAAGGGCTGGATCTCCGGGGGCGAGACGCACGAACGCGTCTTCGATGCCGTCTGTGCCGACGGCCTGGCGCCGGACCCCGAGACCCATCGCTGCCCCGACAGCGGCGCCGCCGTCGACCTCGAGGACTGCACGCCTTCCGGCGCGCCCGGGGCGGCAGAGTTGCGGGGCCTGTGGCGTGACCCGACTTTCTCCGCGGAGCAGGCTGCCTTCTACTATGTCAGGGTCTTGCAGAACCCCACCTGCCGCTGGTCCACGTGGGATGCGCTCCGGGCCGGGGTCACCCCCGCCGAGGGCGTGCCCGCGACCATCCAGGAGCGCGCCTGGAGTTCGCCGATCTGGCTCAAGCCATAGACAAGGACCCGTCCATGAATCGCTGCCACGAGATTCTTCTACGGGTCGCGATGCCGGCCTCGATCGCGATGGCCCTGTGCGGGTGCTCCGAGCAGGGGCCGGGACCTGCCTCCCCGGGGGCCGCCGGGGAGCCGGGGGCCATGGCCGCGCGGGTAACGCAGGAAGTCGAGGTGACCGGCGGAGTCATCCGGGGCACGGTGGGGCAAGGGGGCATCTTAATGCGAGGGGCGGTCCTCCGGCAGTACCACGGCATCCCCTATGCCGCTGCCCCCGTCGGAGACCTGCGCTGGGCGCCGACGGCGCCGGTGACGCCCTGGGAGGGCGTGCTGGACGCGAGCGAACCCGGTCCCATCTGCATACAGCGCACCCGCGCCGGCGTGGCGTTCTACGATCCTCCGCCGGGTGCGGAGCTGCCGGAGCAGAGCGAGGACTGCCCGACGCTGAACGTCTGGACCGAGGCCGAGCGCCGGGAAGAGCGTCGCCCGGTGATGGTGTGGATACACGGTGGTGGCTTGCAGGGTGGGTGGGGGTCCGAGCAATCGGGCCGCTTGCTGGCCGGGCATGGCGCCGTTGTCGTGACCTTCAACTACCGCCTGGGGCGTCTCGGATTCCTTGCGCATCCCGAGCTGACCGCGGAGAACCCCGACGGCGTTTCCGGCAACCAGGGTTTCCGCGACCAGATCCAGGCGCTCGAATGGGTCCGGGACCACATCGCGAAGTTCGGCGGCGACCCGGGCAACGTCACCATCTTCGGGGAGTCCGCCGGCGCCTACAGCGTCTCCGTCATGCAGGCGAGCCCCCTCGCGCGGGGCCTCTTCCACCGGGCGATCGGGCAGAGCGGCGGCGGCTTTCAGCCCATGTCGCACCGGACCGGAGACCGCACCTATGCGCCGTCCGCGGAGAAGCTCGGCCTGCGGTTCGCCGCGGCCGTGCTGGAGGCACAGGAAGACCAGTCGCTCGCGGCCCTGCGCGAGGTCCGTCCCGGCAAGATCCTCGCCACCGCGGAGTCGAGCCTCCTGTTCAACACCTACGAGTTCCTCCCCACCGTGGACGGCGACGTGGTGCCCGACGATGTCGGCGCGATTTTCGCCGCCGGCCGCCAGGCGGACGTCCCGAGCATGGTCGGGTCCACGGACGACGAGGGCAACGCGCTGATCGCGCACTTCGTTCGGTTCATGGGGGCCGGGAAATCGGGATTCGCGAAGTTCGCCGGGGCAATGCTCCCCGAGACCCGGGACGCGATCGAGGCGCATTACGCTGCCGCGACCGACTCGGAGGCGATGGGATCCTGGGCGCACCTGTTCACGGACCTGACCTTCACCTACCCGATGCGCGCCTGGGCCAGGAGCATGGAGCCGCTCGAGAGCGAGGCCTGGCTGTACTGGTTCACCTGGCACCCGCCGATCCCGGAGGCCGATACCTACGGGGCCTTCCACGGTGTGACCCAATCGTACCTGTTCGACGGCCTGGCGCGGTTCCGCGCGGTGCCGACGGACGCGGACCGGGAGTTCGCGCGGACGCTGGCCGAGACCTGGGTCCGCTTCGCGGCGACCGGGAACCCCAACGGCGGGGAGTTGCCGGAGTGGCCGGCGTTTACCGCGGAGAACGAGGCTTACCTTGAACTGGGCCCGACGATTCGCGCCGGCGACCATCTGCGCCTCCCGGAGATCGCACTCGTCGAAAAGGCCTGGGCGGAGCGGCGGCGCGCCAACGCGTCCCCGGCGGGCGGGCCGTGAATCGGGGTCTGTAGGAAGACTCGCAACCCCGGCCCGCGATGTCGGCGAGTGTGGCGGCACTTGTCGTATCGTTCGCCGCGGGCGGTGCCGCGCCGCCGCGACCCACGCCCTCTTCCCCCGCATGCCCGTGTGCGATACCCTGCCTCAACAGCATAGTGCTCTCGCGCCAAGAAAGCGCCAAGACTGTTTTGCGCTTCGGGCAAAGGTGCAAGCACAACTTTCATCAGGCCTGACTGGAGGGGATAGTCATGCAGAGTATCGCTCTACGGCTCACCATCACCGCGGCGATCGTCACGCTTGGGGCTCCCCAGGCGGTAGTCGCGCAATCCGAATCCGAATCCGAACCTGAATCACGAATGCTGGAAGAAATCGTTGTTACGGCCACCCGTCGCGATGAATCCATGCAGGACGTGCCCATCTCACTGTCGGTTGTCACCGACGACGATATCACGGGCACGGGCGCCGTGAACCTCCGGGACGTGGCCAGCCTGGTGCCGAATTTCGTTTTCGGCAACAGCATAAATGAAGTAACCATGGATATCACGATCCGTGGCCTCTATACCCAGGTCAATCCCGCTCAGCTCGGGTTTGAGCAGAACGTCAATGTCTATGTCGACGGCGTTTACATGGGCAAGCAGTTTTCCGCCAACGCGGATCTCGGCGAGACGGAGCGCATTGAGGTTTTACGCGGGCCCCAGGGCACGCTGTTCGGCAAGAACGCCATTGGCGGCGCCATCAACATCGTCAGCAAGAAACCGGGCAATGAGTTTGAAGGCAATGTCAGCGCCGACTTCGGTAGTCGTGATCTCAATCACTTCAAGGCGACCTTCAACCTCCCGATTATCGAAGACAGGCTGGCGCTCCGAGTTTCCGCGGGGGATCGAACCCAGGACGGCTATGTAGAAAACGTCACTCGTCCGAACGATGATCCCGGCAGTCTGGACCAAACCAGTGGGCGGATCCAGTTGCGCTATATGGGCGACCGGACCACCGTGGATTTGGCTCATGACTTTTCCAGGGTTAGAACCCAGGACTATTTTCAGGAGTGGGTCGGGAGAGGTACTGACGTCAATCGCTTCTTCGACGGCAAGAAGCATACCATCAGCAATAATGTCCCTCAGACCTCGGCCGTTGATCTGGCCGGGACTGCGCTCACCGTGGAGTATGCTTTCGAAAACAACTATACGTTCACGTCCATCAGCGCATGGCGGGAAGACGAGGGATTTTTTCAGACTGACATAGACCTCTCGCCCCCCAACCTTTTCGCCTTCTCGACGTTCATGGAACCTGAGCAGTTTACCCAGGAGTTCCGGATTATGTCTCCGTCCGAAGGCACGTTCGATTTCGTCGCTGGCGTCTATTACATCGATCAGTTTACGCGGGGCCACGACAGGGCGTTTCCCGGCGAAAGGTTCGGTCCGGCACAGGGTGAATTTACCCAGGGCCGGGACGTTGATGTCGAAGGTGTCTCCGTGTTCGCGCATGGCAACTACCGGTTCAGTGATGCGCTGACGCTCTTTGGCGGTATACGCTACTTGACCGAGACGAAAAAATCGATCAGCCATGCGCTCACCTGCCCCACCAATCCCATTACCTGCAGGGCGTTCAGGCTGCCTACCCGTACCGAGCCGCTCGAAGCCCCAGTGGACCTGGAGACCGATGAGCCCAGTGGGTCCGTCGGTCTGCGTTACAACGTTACCGACAACGTGATGGTGTACGGCAGTGTCGCACGCGGCGTCAAGTCGGCAGCGGTCAACAACTCGCGCGACCCGGTAGCTGATTACGCGGCCGGAATATTGGTCGCCGACCCGTCGTTCGTCACCAGCTATGAGCTGGGGGTAAAGGCAAGCCTCATGGATCGGCGGGCCGAGCTGAACTTCGCGGTCTTCGATATGAGCTATACCGATCTGCAGGTGCGGACCAGTTGTGGTACCTGCGGCGCGGGGGGCCTTCCCGAAATTAGATTCACCAATGCGGCCAGGGCTTCGAGCCGGGGGTTCGAGCTCGAGTTTCATGCACTGGCGACAGACAGTCTGCGGATTATGGCCGGTGTTGGTAACATGGAGTCGAAATACGACAAGTTCCCGGGCGCCACCAACACCAAGACGGGTATGACAATCGATGCCTCGGGACTGCATCTGGCGTATGCACCGGAATGGACGCTGAACGCTGCCCTCGAGCATCGATTGGAGATTGCCGGAGGCATTTTGACCTCGCGACTCGATGTCCAGTATATTGACGACAGGTATGGGCGCGGTACCGTCGCCAACAATCCCGAGGAGTTGATCCCCAGCCAGAGTCTGGTGCATGGCCGGCTCACCTATCGGCCGCGGAGCGGTGGCTGGCGAGTAGCGGCATGGGTGAAAAACGCCACCGATGACGACACCCAGGTGCACGCTACTTTTGCGGCAGGAGGATTGGGTGGCCGTGGTGCGCTGGGCCAGTATCAGCAGCCCCGGACCTACGGTGTGACGCTTGGTTACCAGTTCTGAGAAGTGTCGGGCCAGACTTGCAACTGACAGGGAGAACAGCGTGGAGAAACTAGCCGGAGGGGACGCATTCCCCGACGTGACATTGAATATCGCCGGCGGCGGGACGCTCGACGTGCCGGCCGATCTGGAAACGAATCTGACGATCCTGCTGTTCTACCGGGGCTACTGGTGACCCTTTTGCATCCGGTTGCTGACCGGATACGAGGAACGCCGTGCTGCGTTCGCGGAACAGGGCGTCGGCATCATCGCCGCGGCCGTCGATAGCGAAGAGAAGACCCTGGGTGTTGCAGAGGGCCTTGGATTCCCCGTCGCCTACGGGGTTACGAGAGATCAGGCAGACCTCCTCGACTCCTGGTGGGATGAGGGGCGCGACTACATCCAGCCGAGCGAGTTCCTGCTGTCGAGGAGTGGGAAGGTGATGATGTCCTCCTACAGCAACTCACCCATCGGGCGCATGGATTCGGGCGAGGCGTTGACGTTGATCACGTTTCTGAACGCCCGCAGAAAGGGATAGTCCGCCGCGTCAGAACTGGAGATCGAGCGTCAGGCCGTAGGTTCTGGGCTCCTGGAATCGCGCCCGCATGGTTCCGGCGGGGAGGAACGCCGACCCGAATGCGCGGTACACCCTGCTGTCGTCGTCGGTGAGGTTTTTCGCCCACAGCGAGACACCCCAGCGATCGGACGCCGGTCGGTAGGTGACTCGACCGCCCAGCAGCGTCTGCGCAGGCAGGACATCGTCAGGGTGGTTGTGGAAGGAGCCGTCCGAGAACCGCCGGCCTACGACGGTACGGGCGATCCGGACCTGGCGACGAGCTTTAGCTGTGTGGATGGTGCACGATGAGGTGCGGCGTGCGTGGTCGAACGGAGGAAGACAACATGTCGGGTCGATACCGGGGTCGGGCGACAGGGGCGTTACTGGCCGGGCTGCTCGTCGCCGGCCTCCCGTGGACAACCCTGGCCGGGACGGCCGCCGAGGAAGGTCCGCATGCGCGCCAGGCCCTGTTCGGCGACCTCCACGTCCACACGATCAACTCCTTCGACGCCTACGGCTTCGGCGTGCGCGCGACGCCGGACGATGCCTACCGGTACGCGAAAGGAGAAGCCATCGCCCATCCGCTGGGTTACGAGGTGCAACTCCGCGGCGGGCCGCTCGACTTCTTCGGCGTCACCGACCACGCCGCGTACCTGGGCGTCCTGCGGGCGCTGGACGACCCGGACGACCCGCTGCATGCACACCCGTTCGCCCGGGGCCTGCTCGAGAACTCCAATCCCCTCGACCCGGAAGAGCGGGAGCCGTCGCTGCGCCCGTCCATCCGCAGCGGCCAGCGGCTGGCGGGATTCGAAGCCGCCGCCGGCGCCATGGCTTCCGCCTGGCAACGGACCATCGATGCCGCCGAGCGACACAACGACCCCGGGTCGTTCACGACGTTCATCGGGTACGAGTACTCGTCCTCCCCGGGAGGGCTCACGCTGCATCGCAACGTGATCTTCGGCGCGGGCCGGGTCGCCGCCTCCCCGTTCAGCGCCGTGGACTCGCCGAACCCCGAGAACCTGTGGCGCTGGATGGACGACCTCCGGGACCGGGGTATCGAGGTGCTCGCGATTCCGCATAACCCCAACCTGAGCGGCGGCCAGGCGTTCGAGCGGACGGACTGGGCGGGACGGCCGATCGATGCGGAATACGCCGCGCGGCGCGCGCGCAACGAACCGCTGCTGGAAATGACCCAGATCAAGGGCACTTCGGAGACGCATCCCGCCCTGTCACCCGACGACGCGTGGGCCGGCTTCGAGCTCTGGGCGGTGGGCGGGGCGGAAACGGCCCCGGGTTCCTACGCGCGGGACGCGCTGCGCGCCGGGCTGGCCCTCGAGGCGGCCGGCGGCGTCAATCCCTACCGGCTTGGAATGATCGGCTCGAGCGACGGCCACGACGCGGCGGGCCCGGTGGAGGAGGACCGCTACTTCGGCAAAGTGGGCGTGTTCGACGGGGCTCCGGAAAAGCGCGGCAGCGTGCCGGGCGACGACGGGGACTACGCGATCGACTACCCGTTTCTCCAGTGGAGCGCCGCGGGACTGGCCGGCGTGTGGGCGGAGGAGAACACCCGCCAGGCGATCCATGCCGCGCTGCGCCGCAGGGAGGCCTTCGCCACCTCCGGCCCCCGCATCCAGGTGCGCTTCTTCGGCGGGTACGGCTACGGCGACGCCCTGGTCGACCGCGCCGACGCCGTCGAGCGCGCCTATGCCGGCGGCGTGCCGATGGGTGGCGAACTCCAGGTCGCGGCCGCCGGGACGCCGGAGTTCTTCGTCTGGGCGGCGCGCGATCCGAACGAGGCGTCCCTGCAGCGGGTGCAGGTGGTCAAGGGCTGGATCGCGGGCGGCGAGACGTACGAACGGGTCTTCGACGCGGTCTGTTCCGACGGGCTGGCGCCTGACCCGGAGACACATCGCTGTCCCGACAACGGAGCGGGGCTCGATCTCGAGGACTGCACCCCTTCCGGCGGGCTCGGGGCGGCCGAGCTGCGGGGCCTGTGGCGTGACCCGACTTTCTCCGCGGAGCAGGCTGCCTTCTACTACGTCAGGGTATTGCAGAACCCCACCTGCCGCTGGTCCACCTGGGAAGCGCTCCGCGTCGGGGTCACCCCCGCCGAGGGTGTGCCTGCGATCATCCAGGAGCGCGCCTGGAGTTCACCGATCTGGCTCAAGCCCTAGAAGAAGGACATGGCGACTTACCTTCACCCGTGTGGACGAGCGATGGCCGTTTGATGGCGTTAATATGGGCAAGTAGTTTTCCGCCAACGCGGAGCTCGGCCAGAGTTCGAATCGGGTTTCCTGCCGTCCACCGGCGACCACGTGGGCGCGTTTCCTGGAAATGCCGCGCGTGGATTTAATCGGCAAGGCCTGGGCCAAGCGACGGCAGGCCGCCATGGGTGATGATCGTCAGTTCAAGGCGGGGGAACGACTATGTTAGTACGAGGCCGCCTACACGGCCTGCACGTTATATTTCTTTTGGTTTTCTGTGCTGCCTGTTCCGACGTTCGGGAGCCTGTTGAGTCTCCTGTTGTTGGTGCTCCTGTTGATGGTGTAAGCGCCAATAGCAGTGCTATGGAATCGAACCCGGAGCGCAACGCGTATTTTGGCGACCTGCACGTGCACACGGCGAACTCCTTTGACGCGTTCGTCCTCGGAACACTGGCGTCCCCTGAGGATGCCTATCGCTTCGCGAAAGGCGAACCGCTCCGGCACCCGGCAGGGTTCGATATGAAGATACGGGAGCCGCTGGATTTTTATGCGGTGACCGATCATGCGTTCTATCTTGGCATCACCCGCGCCATGGCGGATCCGGCGAGCCCGATGTCCAAACATCCGGATGCGAAAGCTCTAACCAGCGTGGATACACATGAGGATCGGATGAAAGCCTTCCGCGTAGGGGGGCAATTCACTCAGCCAAAGAGCCCACGCTTCCGTGAAATCGAGGACCCGGCGACCAGCCGGGCTGCCTGGGTGGACAATATCTCCACGGCCAATCGACACAATGACCCGGGTCGTTTTACCGCCTTCATTGGCTATGAGTACACGTCGTTCTCCGGTCGTCAGAATTTGCATCGCAACGTCATTTTCAAGGGAGAAACAGCACCCGAGGCGCCATTTTCTCAATTCGATTCCGACAATCCGGAAGATCTTTGGGCATGGATGGATGGACTCCGTGGACAGGGCATGGAGAGCCTTGCAATACCGCACAATTCAAACCTGTCCAATGGTCAGATGTTCAGCCTGGTGGATTACGCAGGTAATCGCCTTGACGCAGACTACGCGTCGATGCGGATTCGTAATGAACCCCTGGTTGAAATCAGTCAGACAAAAGGCACGTCTGAAACTCACCCGATATTATCTCCAAATGATGAGTGGGCGGAGTTTGAGATAATGTCGGATAGGGTCGGTCCGAGAGGAATATCGGAGGTCGCTGGGAGTTATGTCCGTGAAGCTCAACTCAACGGTCTGCAAATGGCAGACCAACAAGGTATCAATCCGTTCGAATTTGGTGTGATCGGTTCCAGTGACACCCACAATGGAAGTAGTGGCGGCGAAGAGAATGACTACTGGGGTGTGGTTGGCAGGATGGACGGCGACGGCATGGGTCGCGCAACGGTCCCGGATGACGCCGGTGCCTACAAGGCAGACCCGGCTTTCGCTATGTTCGGCGCTTCGGGTCTGGCGGGCGTATGGGCAGAAAAGAATACACGCGCCTCCATCTACGACGCCATGCGTCGCA
Organism: Candidatus Azotimanducaceae bacterium; assembly: GCA_965248075.1. Taxonomy (GTDB): domain Bacteria; phylum Pseudomonadota; class Gammaproteobacteria; order Pseudomonadales; family Azotimanducaceae; genus VXNE01. The sequence goes on from CBDFIL010000003.1 coordinate 2,634,516, forward strand.
AGGAAACTTTTGGTACCAGTGGAACCAGAATCAAGGTACGGTTTTTTGCCGGTTATGATCTTCCTTCTATCGATGGCAAGAATTTGGGGAGTGACGCATACGCAGGTGGTGTGTCGATGGGCGCCGACCTCGCTGCAAGGGATGATCAAGCACCAGCATTTATCGCATGGGCCCTTCGTGATCCATTGAGCGCACCCTTGCAACGGGTGCAGATCATCAAGGGCTGGATTGCGGATGGTGAAGTTCAGGAAAGAGTTTTCGATGTGGCGTGTTCCGATGGTGGGGTGGTTGATCCTGTGACCCATCGTTGCCCCGACAATGGCGCCCGGGTCAATGTGACTGATTGCAGTGTCATGGGTGGAACCGGAGCGCCGGAACTGAAGGCCCGTTGGCGCGATGCTGAGTTCGATGCCGATCAGCGTGCATTCTATTATGCCCGAGTACTGGAGAACCCGATATGCCGGTGGTCTACCTGGGATGCGATTCGGGCCGGGGTTGAACCCCGAGAAGGCATCGCCAGAACGATCCAGGAAAGAGCTTGGTCTTCGCCCATCTGGTACGTGCCTAAATCATGAATAGGTAATTACGATGAAATTCTATCGGCCTTTGGCACTGGTGTGTTTGCTCATGATCTGTACCGGCTGCTCCGGAGAGCTGGATGAACAAGATACTGAAGAACCCGCGGAGCAACGGGCTGAACAACCCGCTACATCGGAGAGTCATCCCGAATCTCCGGCGCAGCGCCTTCTGGACGTCGCTTACGATATGCCAGCCGACGTTCTTACCGTAGATCCGCTGGGCAATGCTGAACGTAACGCCTATTTTGGTGACCTGCATGTTCACAGCGCATACTCATTTGACGCATTTGCTTACGGCACCATCGCCACACCCTATGATGCCTACCGTTACGCCAAAGGAGAAAAGCTCCGGCACCCGGGTGGGTTCGACGTTCAATTGAGGGAACCGCTGGACTTTTATGCGGTCACCGATCACGCCATGTATATCGGCGGGATGAATGCAGCAGCCGACCCCTCGACTGAATTTTCGAAGTACAAGCCTTTCGAGATGCTGCACAATCTGAAGTCACCGGATAACCAGGTGGGCCTTGATGTTCGGGCCAGGGCCCTGCCCTTGTTTGTGCTTTCAACGTTTACTGGTATCGCGGAAGGGGATATCGATATTGAGGCAGTGAACAGTGTTGCCCGGGGTACCTGGTCCGACATTATTCAGGCGGCAGAACAACACAATGACCCGGGTGACTTCACGACCTTTGTGGGTTATGAATACACGAGCAGCTCTGATGAGCAGGGTAATCTACATCGCAATGTGATCTTCCGTGGTGCCGACAAACTACCGGCCATGCCTTTCTCTCGGTTGCACAGCCGGAACCCGGAAGGCCTCTGGGAGTGGATGGATGACCTGCGCGATCAGGGGATCGAAGCATTAGCGATACCGCACAATTCCAATGGCTCTAATGGGGCCATGTTTGAGCTGGTTGATTGGGCAAAGGATCCGATGGACGAGGCGTACACCAGTCAGCGGATTCGCAATGAGCCGCTGATGGAAATTACCCAGATCAAAGGCACTTCGGAAACACACCCGGCGCTGTCACCGAATGATGAGTGGGCTGATTTCGAGATCATGGCCTTCAAGATCTCTCTCGATGAGACGAATCCGAGCGAGCCGAAAGGGTCCTATGCCAGGGATGCGCTTGAGAACGGCCTTGAACTCCAGGAAATGGGGATCGGTAATCCCTACAAATTTGGTTTCATCGGTTCGTCGGATACGCACAACGCCTATACATCGGACGATGAGTCGAACCATTTCATGAAAATCGCTTTGCGCGATCACACGCCTGAGCTCCGGGGTTCCGTACCACTCAAGGGACAGGCGCTCGAAGACGCCCGGAAGGCGATGTTCGAGCATGCTGATGCGACCCAATCGCCTCCGTTCAAGGAGGTTGGCGGCAAACTGTATCTGGTCGGACCGCAGATAAAATGGGGTGCATCGGGCCTTGCCGCGGTGTGGGCAGAGGAAAACACCCGCAACGCGATCTATGATGCGTTCCGGCGCAAGGAGACGTTCGCCACCTCCGGTACACGGATGAAAATACGTTTCTTCGGTGGCTACGCCTTCGATGAATTCATGTTGGCTGACAACGATACGGTGGCGCGTGCCTATGCAGAAGGCGTATCGATGGGCTCCGATCTTCCTGCGAACGAACATGAAACGCCTTCCTTTATTGTCTGGGCGTCACGGGATGCGCAATCAGCGGCGCTGCAGCGATTACAGATCATCAAGGGCTGGACGAACAACGGTGGGCATTACGAGCAGGTCTACGACGTAGCCTGTTCCGATGGGAACCAGCCTGACCCCAACACCCACCGGTGTCCTGACAACGGCGCAAAGGTCAATCTCAGTGATTGTTCAATATCCAGAGAGGTTGGCGCCGCAGAGTTGATAGCTGCGTGGACGGACCCCGACTTTGATCTGGACCATCATGCCTTCTATTACCTGAGAGCGCTGGAGAACCCCACCTGTCGCTGGTCGACGTGGGATGCGATTCGGGCCGGGGTTGAACCCAGAGCAGATTCTGCCAAAACCATACAGGAGAGGGCCTGGTCTTCGCCCATCTGGTATATTCCGAAACCTAAAGACTAGGAACAAAGAGAAACTGCAGGAAGACGCCTCATGAAGAATTCGATCGTCGCTCCATTATTCCTGCTGGCGTTTACCAGCAGCTGTACCGACGTGCCGGGAACGCAGTCTGAGTCTGTGGGTCTGGAAGTGGCAGTGACTGGTGGTCTCATTCGGGGGATTAGCCGGGATGGTGTCAAACAGTACCATGGGATTCCCTATGCCGAGCCACCGGTGGGCGATCTTCGCTGGGCGCCAACGGAACCGGTTACTGTCTGGGAGGGGGTCCGTGATGCCAGTAAGACGGGTCCCGTCTGTATACAGCGTACCAAGGCTGGCGTTGCCTTTTATGATCCACCACCGGACAGGGTTTTGCCGCGACAAAGCGAAGATTGCCTGACGCTGAATTTGTGGACCAAGGCGACTCGCAGCGACGAGGGTCGCCCGGTCATGGTGTGGATTCACGGTGGCGGATTATCGGGCGGTTGGGGCGCGCGGAGTGCAGGAGCACTGCTTGCCGAGAAAGGCGCAGTTCTTGTTTCGTTCAACTATCGCCTGGGTCGGCTTGGCTTTCTCGCACATCCGGAACTGAGTGCAGAGAATCCGAAAGGCGTATCCGGGAATCAGGGTTTTCGCGATCAGATCCAGGCCCTTGAGTGGGTACGTGACAACATCGCTCAGTTTGGCGGCGATCCAGGCAACGTAACAATATTCGGCGAATCGGCGGGGGGCACCAGCGTTTCCGTGATGCAGGCAAGCCCGTTGGCGCGGGGTCTCTTTCATCGTGCGATCGGTCAGAGTGGTGGCGGATTTCACCCGATGCAGCACCGTACTCGAAACCAGTCCTTCATTCCCTCCGGCGAGGCCATTGGTCTGCAGTTTGGCGCCGCACTGGTAGGCGACGAGGCGGATCAGTCGCTCACGGCACTGCGTCAGATTCCTGTGGAAAAGGTGTTGGAAGTGACTCAATCCAGTCGGGCATTTTCCGTGTACGAGTATTTACCCACGGTAGATGGAGAGGTGCTGGTTGAAGACGTTGGGACGACCTTTGCCAATGGACGCCAGGCGGATGTGCCCCTGTTGGTCGGGTCTGCCTCTGACGAAGGTGCTGTGGTATTGGAACATTTTGTGAGTTTCCTGGGTGCCGGTTTATTGGGATTCAACAGGTTCGGCGCTGCCATGTTGCCTGAGGTCAGGGAGGAAATATCGACGTACTATCCCGCGATGACGGACGAAGACGCCATCCCATCCTGGCGGAACTTATTCACCGATATGACGTTCACCTACCCGATGCGCGCCTGGGGCAGGAGCATGGAAGGCCTGAACAGTGACGTGTATCTGTACTGGTTTACCTGGCCCGTATCGCTAGCCGGCGGCAAAAGCCATGGCGCGTTTCACGGCGCCTCACAGATATACGTGTTTGGCGATTTTGACCTCATGCACGAAGTAGCGCCCACCGATGCCGATGTCAAGTTCTCACACTCTATTGCCGAGACCTGGATCCGGTTTGCGAGGACCGGCAACCCCAACGGCGGGTCTTTACCTGAATGGCCGGCGTTCACGCCGCAAAACGAAGCCTACATGGACCTCGGCCTAAGGCCGCGGGTTGGCCATCACCTGCGAATACCGCAGATGAAATTACTGGAGAAGGCATGGGATCAACGTCGTGCGACCAATCTACCAACCAATCCGGAAAGGAACGCCTACTTTGGTGACCTGCACGTGCATAGCACCAATTCGTTTGATGCATTTCTATTTGGTGGTTTGGCAACGGTTGAAGAAGCCTACGAATTTGCCAAAGGGGCGCCTCTCACGCACTTGGCCGGCTATGAGATGAAGCTGAAGGAGCCGTTGGATTTTTATGCGGTAACGGATCACGCGTTTCTCTTGGGCGCGATGTCGGCGATGAAGGATCCCGGCAATCCGATGTCCAGACATCTGGATGCGAAAGCGCTAACCAGCGTCGCAACCCGTGAAGACCGGATAAACGCATTCCGCACCGCAGTGCAGTTTCTTCGTCCGAATAGCCCCCGCTATCGTGAAATCGATGATCCGCCGACGACCCAGTCGACCTGGGCGGACATTGTTGAAGCCGCCAATCGACACAATGACCCGGGTCGGTTTACCACTTTCATTGGTTACGAGTGGTCATCAGCGCCCGAGCAACAGAATCTGCATCGCAACGTTATCTTTAAAGGCGACAAGGCCCCGATTGCACCGTTCTCGCGGTTTCTATCATCCGACCCCGAGGACCTTTGGCGGTGGATGGATGTGCTTCGAGAGCAGGGGCTGGAGTCCCTCGCAATTCCGCACAATGCCAATGGTTCCAACGGGCAGATGTTTAGTCTGACGGATTTCGATGGCAATGCTCTTGATGCTGATTATGCGGAGCGAAGGGTGCGCAATGAGCCCCTGGTTGAAATTACCCAGGTCAAGGGCACTTCGGAAACTCACCCGGCGTTGTCACCGAACGACGAGTGGGCAGACTTCGAGATCATGCCGTATCTGGTCTCCACCACTAACGTTGGCGAGGTTAACGGGAGTTATGTTCGGGAGGCTTGGCTCAATGGTCTTGGACTGACCGAACAGCAGGGATTCGATCCGTTTGGATTTGGTGTCATTGGCTCCAGCGATTCCCACAACGGGAGTAGCGGCGGCTTTGAAGAAGACTTCTGGGGCAAGATCGGTGTGGTAGACGGCACTGGCAAACAGCGCGGGTCGGTACCCCTGTCGCCTGATGACAGCTTCGAAGTCGATGCAGCGGTCATTACGTGGGGTTCATCGGGTTTGGCGGGTGTGTGGGCGGAACGGAACACACGTGAATCCCTCTATGAAGCCATGCGTCGCAAGGAGACCTTTGGCACCAGTGGCACCAGAATCAAGGTGCGGTTTTTTGCCGGTCACGATCTGCCGTCAATCGACAGCAAGCAGCTGATCAGTGAGGCCTATGCGGGTGGGGTGCCGATGGGCGCCGACCTCGCGGCCGAGGCTGACAAGAAGCCAACGTTTATAGTGTGGGCACTTCGTGATGCGTTAAGTGCCCCATTACAGCGGGTGCAGATCATCAAGGGCTGGATAGACGAGGGTGAGGTCCAGGAAAGGGTCTTCGACGTAGCGTGTTCTGATGGCGGGGTGGTTGAGCCGGTGACGCATCGTTGTCCCGAGAATAGCGCCAAGGTCAATCTGGCCGATTGCAGTATCGTGAAGGGGACTGGTGCCGGGGAGCTCAAAGCGCATTGGCGAGATCCAGAGTTCAACGCCGATCAGCGTGCCTTTTATTATGCGCGTGTATTGGAAGATCCGATATGTCGCTGGTCAACCTGGGATGCACTTCGCGCGGGGGTTCCACCGAAAGAAGGAATTCCGTTGACCATTCAGGAACGCGCCTGGTCTTCGCCTATTTGGTACGTGCCGCAGTCGTAAGGAGAACCAATGGCAGGGCTCAAATCGTTCTGGTGCGGGCGAACTCGATGACAACGCGCGCGAACTCCTCGCCGACGTCATCCTGGGGGTAGTGCCCGGAATTCTCGAAGACGACGTGATTCTGGCCCCTCGCTCCAGGAATTTCCTGCTGGAATCGGGGTGCTTCGATTGAGTTCGGGTTGTTGAACGCGGTGAGAAACGGCTTCTCGAACGTTCGCAGGATCTCCCAGGCGCGGCGATTGTCGGGAATCGCCGGGTCGTCGGGAAAGATCGGCACCAGGCTCGGGAACTGCCTCGCGCCCTGGAGGTACTCTTCGGACGGAAACGGCGCTGCGTACGCCCGAGTATCTTCGTCGGTCGGGTTTTTCAGCCAGCGGCGAACGATCTCTTCCGGACGGAAGCCGGCAAACGCGCCGCAATGTCGGACCCAGTACATGAACACGCGGAAAAAGACAGACCGCTTGGTCCCGCCTTCGGAGTCGGAGGCCGCCATCATCCTGCGTGTCGTCTCCTCGCCTGTGCGTATCATCTCTTCGGCCGAGAGCGCGGGTGTCTCCTCGAGGAGCTTCCGCAGTGCCGGGCCCTGTTCCATCGGAACGTCCTTCAGGTCGTGGAGTCCCATGTTGCATGCCACGACACGAGCGAAGCGCTCCAGGTTTTGGGTGAGGACCCGAAGACCGATGAGTCCGCCCCAATCATGGATCACGAAGGTGATCTCGGTGAGGTCGAGATCGAGGATGAACTCCTGCATCCAGTGAACGTGTCGTGCGTAGGTATAATCAGATCGTTCCGCGGGTTTGTCCGATCGTCCGAAGCCGACGAGATCCGGGGCGATCACACGATGCCCGGCCTCCGCGAGCAGCGGGACCATCTTCCGGAACGAGTAGCTCCAGACGGGTTGACCGTGGAGGCAGAGGACCAAAGGGCCATCTCGCGGGCCCTCGTCCACGTAGTGCATCCGGAGGCGACCGCCCACTCCGTCGTCGATCTCGAGATAGTGGGGTTGGAAGCGGAATCCCGCGAGATTCTCGAATCGTTCGTCGGGTGTTCGAAGGACTCTCATGCGTACTAGCTCTGCTTACGATGCCGGAAGTATCAGTCGGCGAATCAGACGTGTCAATTCACATTTGGATGCCATCTAGTAGGAGAATGCGATGAGGAAGTGTTTTGTTTATCCCTTTTTGCGGGCGTTCATGAATGTGACTGCTGTCAACGCGTCGGCTGAGTCCATGCGACCGATGGGTGAGTTACTGTAGGTGGACATCATTACCTTCCCACTTTTGCCAACACGAACTGCGGATAGGACGAATAACCGCTCGAAACCGGATGGTTGCGAAGTACGGTTGACTGACGGGGCGCTCGGGGGAAGTCTTCAGAGGCGTCCGTTGAGCCCGTTGAGGATGTGGCGGTGGACGCTGGAGACGGAAAGGTCGCGCGAAACGGCGGTTACTTGTGTAGCGGTCGCAGCATAGCGTCAGGCGGTCGTTTTCTACGGGAGCCTGTCCTGGTATCGCGCGGCGGGGTGCTCTGTGTTGAGCGGAGGTGCTCTCGGATTGGCAGTTGTGGCTGCCTCGCGTACACGAATGTGCTCGAGGATCGTGGCGATGACATCGGGATTTTCGATGCAGGCGATGACGCGCAGCGTGCCACCGCGCTTGGGGCAGGTCTCGATGTCGATGGCGAAGACGCGTTTCAGGCACTGCATCGGTGTCATGGGGGCAAGGGGCTTGCGAGAAGGCGTGCGACCGTTATGGGATCCGTGCCGTGAACGCCGGCGAGCAGATCAAGAAGACCGCGGACACGATACGGGTCGTTGTCAGGCGTTACTACGACCTCCCCGCCGGGTACAGCTACTACCTTGGGGCGTCGAACGGGGGCCGGGAGGCATCACGGCGATCCGGGACTATCCCGACGACTACGAGGGCGCCGTCTCCATCATGCCGGGCCTGGGCTTCACGCGCCTGGTGCTCAAGATGCAGCTCATCCAGCGCGCCATGCGGCTCGATGACGGCGCCGGCCGGATCGACGGCGCCGGAGCGGAGTTCCTGCGCTGGCGCGGCGCCGCGCGCGCCAGCCGACCTCGTCGCCCTGGACGCCAATGTCGCACCACCACGGCCCGCAGCGACAGCAGCGCGATCGCGGCGTCATGCACCGCCGGCGCCTGGCGCGTATGGACACCGCCAAGGCCGTGAAGGCCACCGCGCACCAGTTGGCACGCCTGATCTACGCGACGCTCACCCGCGGCGAGGAGTACGTCGCACGCGACCTGACCACATGGGAAGAAGAACGCCGCGACCGCACGATCAAGCACCTTCAGCGCCAGGCCAGACGCTTCGACTTGGCCCTCGTGCCCGTCCGTATGGTCGGGGATGGACGTATATCCTATTGACATATCCCTTTGGTTGGCTATCGTGGGCCATCCCTCCCACCTGGAGATGTCCGAATGGATCAGGGCAGAGTGTTCAAGTCCAATCGAAGTCAGGCGGTGCGCCTGCCGAAGAGCGTGGCCTTCCCGGACAACGTCGAAAAAGTCGATGTCATCGTTCTCGGCAACGCTCGACTGCTGGCGCCGGCCGGCGAAGCGTGGACCACGTGGTTCGAGGGCGCGGGCGTCTCGGAGGATTTCATGGTGGAGCGCGACCAACCCCGCGATCAGGAACGGTTGTCACTGTAGCGCCCCATAGCCGGTCCGGCACTCGCTCGCGAGCTCGCTACGCGCCGCCGCGCCTCCGGCCCAGCCACGCCGTCCTCGCATGGAAGTTGCACCGGCGGTCACTTCGTTCCCTTGGCGCGACTTCCATGTAAGGCGATCATGCGGTACATGCTCGACACGAACGTCGCGATTCACACCATCCGGCAACGCCCGCCCGAGGTACGCGCGAGGTTCATCGTCCATCACGGGCGCATGTGCATTTCGACCGTCAGCTTGATGGAGCTTGTCTACGGCGCGGAGAAATCCGCGCAGCCGGACCGCAACCTGCGGGACGTCGAAGCGTTTGCCGCGCGGCTGGAAGTTCTCCCCTATGATCGCGAAGCGGCCATGCACACTGGGAGCATACGGGCCATGCTGGCCAAGGCAGGCACGCCCATCGGGCCGTACGACCAGATGATTGCCGGCCACGCGCGGTCGCGAGGCCTCATCGTGGTGACGGCGAACACCGACGAGTTCGAGCGAGTGCCCGGTATTATGGTGGAGGACTGGACACAGTCCGACATCTCTCCCTGAGGAACCCACGTACGGCGACAACGGCGCGTTTGTTCCATGCAGAATGGTCGGGCGCGGAGTGGGTCGTCGGACTCAGAACACCCCGCCGGTCGGTTCGAGCCCGAGAAAGAACTGCCCCACGGTGGCGTAGTGAGAGTCGCGCCCCTGCACCTGCTGCGTGATGACGTGCGCGTCCTGGAAGCGGCGCTGGATCGCCTTCGAGGCGAAGATTGCGTCGGCGCCGCTCAGGTCGTAGGCGATGTCCACGGTCTCCTTGGACTGCCGGATCGCGTGCGTTCCCGCCATGCGCAGGTGGATCCGCTGCTCGACGGTGATCTCGCCGGTCGCCCGCACGCTTTCCCAGACGTTGCCGACGGTCTCGTGGAGGAGCGCCTTCGCGGCGCGCCAGGTCGCCTCCGCCTTGCCGATCTGGTGCTGCACGACCTCGCTCTGCGAAATCGGCCGCTTCACGAATCGCGGCCGCTTGTCGTCCGCAAGCGCGATGGTGGCGTCGAGCGCGGCCCGCGCCACGCCGAGCGCCACGCAGCCGAAGCCACACGCGAACAGCAGGTGCTGGGGCACGACGTAGAGCGGCCCCGGCTCCCGCTGAGTGCCGTAGTCGTGCATTACGCGCCACTCAGGAACGAAGATCCCGTCCGCCTCGAAGGCGAAGCTGCCGGTGCCCCGCAGGCCCTGTACTTCCCAGACGTCCACCAGCGTGACCTCGTCGCGGGGCAGCATGTGCAGGCGCACGCCGTCCTCGACGGTGAGGGCGGCGATCCAGTTCGCGTGCCGGCATCCGCTCGAGAACATCCAGCGGCCGGTGAGCAGGTAGCCGCCGTCGGTCGGGACCGACGTACAGCCCTTGGGCGGTCCGTTGCCGACTACCGTGCGCGGGTTGCCCCACACTTCCCGGGCGAGCGCTTCGGAGCAGCGCGCGCTCGTGGTCGCGAAGACCGCTCCCTGATTGAGACACCAGCCCACGCTGCCGTCCGCCTCGGCGACCGTGCGTACCACGTCGAGGTAGTCGAGCCAGTCCATCTCCTCGCCGCCGAGGGCGCGCGGCACGAGCAGACGAAACAGACCGGCGGAGACCATGGCATCCACCAGCGTCCGCGGCAGCTCCCGCTCGCGATCGATGGCCTCGGCCGCTGCCGCGATCTGCGGCGCGAGGGCGCGGGCCCGTGCCAGGGGCGTGAGAGGGGCGACAGCGGCGTCGGATGACATCGGGTGCGCCTCGAACGCGCTACGAAACTCGGTGAATACAGTAACATCGGCAGGGTTGCGGGGGTAACGACGCCACCGGGGAGAGTGCACATGAAGATAGAAGACTGGTCATCGGGGAAGACGGTTCCTGCGCTGTATCGCGAACTCAAGCAGCTCGACCTGCTGGAGAACCTGGCGGAACTCGACGCATTCGGCTTCACGATCATCCCGCCGGAGAAGGTCGCATCGCCGGAAATGCACGAGCGATTCCAGCACGCGGCGCTCGGGGTGGCCTGTGAGCGCAAGGCATGCACGCCTGAGGAACTTCCCGACGTGTTCGAGGAAGGCCAGGAACTGTTGCGCTTCACGCTCTGGGACGACCCGATCTTCGAGAAGATGGTGCTCACGCCGGCGGCGCTCGGGCTGATCCAGTGGCTCGTCGGCACCGACTGCATCCTGAGCCTGTGCAACGTCTGGGTGAAGGGCAAGGGTGCCGGCGGCACGGGAATCCATGCGGACTGGGCGCAGTTCGAGATGCCCACCATGGCCGTCGAGCCGTTCGGCGCCAACTTCAACTACCTGGTGACGGACTACTCGAAGGAAGAGGGCGGACTGTCCTTCGTGCCGTGCAGCCACCGCTGGCGCCGGTTGCCGTCGGTCGAGGAGGCCGAGTACTGGAGCGACCACGCGCAGGTGATCGAGGCGCCGGCGGGCTCCATGGTCATCTGGGGCGACCACACCTGGCACGGCTCCTATCCCAAGCAGACCGACGGCGTGCGGCTGATGGTGCTCGGCATGTACAACCGGCCGCACATGCAGACCCAGGAAGCCTACCGGCAGACGGCGACCCCGGAGGCGCTGGCGCGCAACCCGCTGCGGTTCACACGGCTGATGAACGTCCACCACGGCATGCCGTGGGGCAAGAGCGGGATGCGGCACAGGGTGTCCGCGAGCGGTTTCTCGAGCTCGCCCAAGGCGTATCTCAGCCTGCTCGACACCGAGCCCGTGGGGGGTCGCGTCGAACTGCCGTCGGAACTCGACTACCACGTCTACGATCGGGAGCTCGGGGACAGGATGAAGGCGGGCTTCAGCGCCAGCGGCAAGAAGAGTCGCCTGGCGTTCCCGGACCACTACAAGGATGTCTCGAAGGAGCAGCCGGCGGAAGCCGACACCGAAGCAACGAGTTGAGGAGGCGACGATGGACGCAACGGCGATGGAAGGCGGCGCGGTGAAGCAAGAGGCACTGCCGGTGCGAACTGCGGCGCCGGTCCGCCACGCGGACCGCATCGAGTTCGCCTCGAAGGAGTGGGTGAAGGCGGCCCGCGCCTACCTTGCGCCCCGGGTCGCGGAGCGCCGGGACGCCCTGCGTGGCGCGCGCGGCGCCGTGTGCGAGATCTTCACGGACGCGCCGCCGCACCTCGGCTACGCGGATAACGTGGCCGCCTTCCACATCGTCCTCGACGATGGCGAGCTGACCGTGGGCACGGGTGTCCTCGACGCCGCCGACTACAGCATGCGGGCCGACTGCAACCAGACCCACAACGTCGTGACCGCCGTCTACGAGGACTATCCGGAACGCCAGGTGCGCCTCGTGAATGAGGCGATGCACCGTCACGGTACGTTCTTCGAAACCCGGGGCGGCCTGGACAAGGCGCCGGCGGCGATGCTCGAAGCGATGTCCGGCATGCACGACCACCTGGGCAAGCGCACGTTCACGAACCCGGACGTCGCCCACCGTCTCGACAAGCTCGGCATGCGGCGCCATGTCGAGGAGATCGAGGAGCGGGGCTACACGGTGGTAGAGAACGCCATCAGCGAGGGACTGTGCGCCGAGCTCGAAGAAGACCTGCGGCGGCTCATTGTCGAGACCGGCCGGGGCCGCGTCGCCTCGATGCTGCTCGCCCGCGGACTCCTCTGGGAAGAACTGGCCGTGCATCCGTGGATTCATTCCATCGCGCAGCACCTGCTCGGCGCCGACTGCAACATGGGCCAGTCCCTCGGGTTCACGAAGAAGCAGGGCGAGGACACCCACCGGCTGCACAACGACCCGCCGCATCCGCTGACGGGGGACCTCTGCTGCAACGTCACGACGATCTGGGCGCTCGAGGACTTCACCGAGACGTCCGGTTCCACGCTGGTGGTGCCCGGCAGCCACAAGTGGCACCGGCCGCCGGACGCGGACGCGATGGAGCGGGCGGAGAAAATCCTGATGCCGCGTGGCTCCGTGGCCCTCTGGCATGGATCCCTGTGGCACGGCTCGTCGATCCGCGAGGACGAGGGCGAACGCCTGACCATCCACAACACCTATCTGAGGAACTGGGTGCGGACGTTCGACAGCTACCTCGAGATCGACCCGGCGGTCCTGGAACGGAATCCACCCGCGATCACGACCCTCTGCGGCATCGACGACCTGTACGGGAAGAACACGTACGCGGGGCCGGACTTCTCGCGGGTGGCGTAGTGGGTCCCCATCGGCAAAAAGGGGGGTCTGGTGCGTTGGCTGCGTGCATGGGGGATGGTTGGTCGGCTCTTCCGGCATCGTTGCGCAACCCGGACGAGCGCTGACGTCCACCCGCCGCGCCAAAGCCCGCAGCGGTGATGGCCCGACGCGGAGACCCGTCCCTTTACGCCTCTCCAACCCAGACCGCGGGGCGCCGCCCACGCCAGGGCATGACTTCTTCGAGCTGGCTGGCTACGCGGATCAGGGTGGCCTCGTCGGCGTAGCGCGCGGCGAGCTGGATGCTCGAGGTCCGCGAGCGCGTCGCCGACGGCCCGGACGGCGTCCCGGCAATCGGCATGCAGCGGGCCCGCCTCGTTGACGTCGCAGAGGCCGATGCGCAGTTGGGCGGGGTCGGCCGACGCCGCGTCGCGGAACGGTTGGTCGGGAGAGGGGCAGCCGTAGGGGTCTCCTGGCACGGTGCCGGCGAGCAGGTCGAGGGTCAGTGCGCTGTCCCGCACCGTCCGCGTCAGCATGCCCTGGGTGGCGAGACCCTCCCAGCTCTGGGCGAGGATCGGGCCCCGGGAGATGCGTCCCCGCGACGACTTGAGTCCCACCACGCCGTTGGCGCTGGCCGGTACGCGAATCGAACCGCCGCCGTCGTTGCCGTGTGCGACGGGGACGATGCCGGCCGCCACCGCCACCGCCGAATCGCCGCTGGAGCCCATGGGGGTGTGAGCGAGGTTCCACGGATTGCGCGTGTCCCCAAACGCCTCGTTCGACGGGCGGGTGATCCGCTTGGTTCGGGCCGGTCGGTTGATGGTGGAGCCAACAGGCTCCGGGTTCAGGGCGCTTGCCTGAGAGCATGCGAGGTACTAAAGTCCCTTCTCATAAAAAACCGCCGCACCGTACGCTACAATCCAAGAGGGCTCCGGCTCCGCGTACGGCTGCGGCAACTCCGTCGCTTGGCTCCCGTCATTGCCCAGATACGCCATCCTGATCGATGCAGGCTTTCTGAAGCGAAAGCTTGGGTCGCGCGAGAATCCGCTCTCGGCCGCTTCAGTCCATGACTTCGTGCAGCGGTTGGGCGACCTTCCAGCCCTTGCAGGCTCTCGTCTTCACCGGGTCTATTTCTATGATGCGCCACCGCTCAGGTCTACCGAGCGAAAGCCGCTCTCCGGCGGAAGCGTGTCCTTCTCGGACACCTCGCTTGCTCGAAACAACCAGCGCTTGCATCCAGTGCTTGCATAGGAGAGTTGCGGGGCGTCCCTTTCGTTGCTCTGCGCATGGGAGAGCTGCGATTTCGCGGTTGGGCGCTGAGTGGGCGTCGAATGCCGCTTGACGCGCCAGAAGTGTCGGTCACTGCCGAGGACCTCCTGCCCAACGTCCAGCAAAAGGGCGTCGATATGCGCGTTGGGCTCGACATCGCGTCGCTGACGCTGAAACGGCAAGTTGAGGTCATCGTTCTGGTAACCGGCGACAGCGACTTCATACCGGCGATGAAGTTCGCGCGGCGCGAGGGCGCACAACTGTTTCTTGTAGCGTTGGGGCACAACGTGCTGGATGAGATGCGTGAGCATGCGGACTTGATGCTTGAACTCGACTGACGGCCCACGTGCGGAAGCGATGATCCGGCCGCGACCAATCGCCGGTTCCACGGGGCCGCCGGGGGCGAATTGCACGACGGTGAAGTTGATCACCATGTCCCCGAAGAGCGTCGGTGGGAGCAGCAGTGCGCGGCGCAGGATATAGCGGCCCATGGATCACTCGCGGCCCGTGAACTCGGCGACGGCCCGTGCCTTGGCGGGATCCCACCACCAACTGTCGATGAAGGCGGTGCGGTCCAGCGGCGTCGGGGGCGGCTGGCCATAGCGGTCCCAGTAGGCGACCCCGACTTTCACCTTCGCCATGCCGGGTATGTAGTAGAAGTTCCACAGGAGGACACGGTCGATGGCTCGTGCGGCGGTGACGTAGTCGGGGTAGGTGGCGGCTGACTGCAGGGCTTGGATCAACCGGTCGATAGCCGGGTTCTTGATGTTCGCCCAGTTGGCGCTCAGGTCCTGGTCGGCGGCCGCGGTGGAGAACGTGTTGGTGACGATGAGAGTCGGCGTGTTGTCCGGCCGGAACCAGTTGGCGCCGGCGTCGAAATTCCCCGAGCGCATGCGATAGAGCCAGTTCGAGAGCTCCGGAGACTTGATGGAGGATTCGATGCCGAGCCGTCTCAGCACGCGCGTGTACGGGATGAAGGACCGCGCCAGTGCCGGCGAGATCGCGACGAAGCGGATGAAGAACGGCTCGCCGGTGCGCTCGTGTACGAGGCGGTTGTCCTCCCCCACCCACCCGGCTTCCCGGAACAGCTCGGCCGCGCGAACGAGGTTGTCGCGATGCCAGCCGCTGCCCTGGTGTGGCGGTGGCGCGTACGGCTCGGTAAAGACCCGCGGCGGGATGAGGTGTCGGATCGGCTCGAGGAGCTCAAGCTCCCGCTCGCTCGGCAAGCCCGTTGCGGCGAGGGGGGATTTGTAGAAGAAACTCGTCGCCACGTCGAAAAACCCGTACCCGCTGCGCCGGTTGCTCCAGGTGAAGTCGTTCAGGAGCCACAGCGCCTCCCGCACGCGAATGTCCCGGAAGCGCGCCTGGTCGAGGTTCCAGAAGATCGGCCACCAGAGGCTCCCGGGCTGCGACTGCGGCAGGACCTGGAGCCGGAAGACGCCCGCGTCCGCCGGCGGGAAGTCGTAGGCGGTGGCCCAGCGGCGAGGCACGTTCTCGACGTGGATGTCCACGGCGTTGCCCTTCAGGGCCTCCGTCTGCATCTGGTTGTCGCGGAAGTAGTCGTACTTGACGCGGTCGAAGTTGTAGCGGCCCCGGTTCACGGGCAGGTCCCGCCCCCAGTAGTCGGGAAAGCGCTCCCAGAGGATCCAGCGGCCGAACTCGTAGTCGGCGATACGATAGGGTCCGGAGCCGACCGGCGGCCTGGCGGCGGGTTTGCCGGGGTCGTTCCCCGGCATGGTCCAGTGGCGCTTCGAGAGCACCGGTAGCTCCCCGATACGGATGGGGAGCAGGCGGTTGTGGCGATGCTCCGGCCGGACGTGATAGCGGACCCGGTTGCCGTCCAGGACCTCGACCCCGGAAAACGCCGCGACCCCGGCCGCGACCGCCGGATGGGCCTTGTTCTGGTAGACGCTGAAGCTGAACGCCACGTCCGCCGCGTCGAGCGGTTCCCCGTCGTGCCAGTAGGCGCCGTCGCGCAGGCGGAACTCGACCCAGGCGCCGTCGGGGGCGACGGCGATGCATTCGGCCATCAGACCGTAGATGGTGGCGATCTCGGTGGGGTTCCGGATGGCGAGGCTGTCGTGGATGTGGCGCGTCGAGTCGCCGCGCGTGTCCATGCCGCGCACGGAGTGTCCGAGGGCCATTCGGTTGAAGCTGTCCCAACTGCCCATGTTGGCCATCCGCATGAGACCGCCCTTGGGCGCGTCGGGATTCACCCAGTCGAAGTGCTCGAAGTCGGGCGGGAGCTTCGGCTCGCCCAGGAAGGCGTAGGCGTGACGGCAGGGCGCGGCCTCGGCGTCGGCTACATCGGAGTGCGCGGTGGTGGCCGTGGCGGCAAGTACGGCGGCGAACCCGAGCCGGGCGATCCGTACGCCGAACTTCATTTCTCCCTCCGTTTGTCGTGCGCGAGCGTGCCCCGCCCTCGCGTGTTGCGCCGTAGAGCGGAACGTTAGTGGCCTGTGCGGGGCAAGTCCATAGGGTGGTGGGGGCTGGGGCCAGGCGCCGAGCGCCACCCGTCCCGTTCTCGACGGCCGTACACGATTCGAGACGGGCGACCACAAGGGTCGGGGACGGGCGACCACAAGGGTCGGGGACGGGCGACCACAAGGGTCGGGGACGGGCGACCACAAGGGTCGGGGACGGGCGACCACAAGGGTCGGGGACGGGCGACCACAAGGGTCGGGGACGGGCGACCACAAGGGTCGGGGACGGGCGACCACAAGGGTCGCCCCTACAACAGATCGGCGCCGCCTCCGGCCCAGCCACACCGCTACGGTTGCGGCTTCTCCGTGCAGAGCCCCAGCCGACTACTGCCCGGCCTGCAACTGCACCGGCGATCCCTCGCCGCGCCCGCCCGAGACATCGGCCCCCGGCCCGATCGCCCGCCGCGGGTCGAGGGCGTCCCGAATCCCCTCCCCGATGAAGATCAGCAACGTCAGCAGCACGGCCAGCGCCACGAACACCGTGATCCCCAGCCACGGCGCCTGCAGGTTCGCCTTGGCGGCGGACAGCAGGCGTCCGAACGAGGGCGCGTCGTAGGGCAGCCCGAAGCCCAGGAAGTCGAGAAAAGTCAGGATCGTGATCGCGCCCGTCAGGATGAATGGCAGGTACGTGAGCGCTGCCACGGTCGCGTTGGGGAGAACGTGCTTGCGCATGATGACAAGGTTGGAAACGCCGAGCGCCTGGGCGGCGCGCACGAATTCGAAGTTGCGGGCCCGCAGGAACTCGGCCCGCACGACCCCGACGAGCGCCATCCAGCTGAAGAGCGAGAGGATGGCGAGCAGCCAGAACACGTTCGGCTCCACGACGCTCGCGAGGATGATCAGTACGAACAGGATCGGCAGGCCCTCCCAGATCTCCACCAGCCGCTGGCCGAGCAGGTCGGTCATGCCGCCGAAGTAGCCCTGCAGGGCGCCCACGAGCACGCCGATGGTCGAGCTCACGATCGTGAGGGAGAGGCCGAACAGCACGGACAGCCGGAATCCGTAGAGGAGCTTTGCGAACACGTCCGTGGCGCCGCCGTCCGTGCCCAGGAGGTGCTCGCCCCCCGGTGCTGCCGGCAGGTCCACCAGGCCCCAGTCGATCGTGTTGTGCGTGTAGCGCACGGGCGGCCAGAGCGCCCAGCCGTCCGCGTCGATCAGGTCCATGACGAACGGATCGCGGTAGAAGGCTTCCGCTTCCAGGACGCCCCCGATCTCGGCTTCGGAATAGGTGAACCACACCGGGAAGTACATTTCGCCCTGGTGCGAGAACACGATGGGCTTGTCGTTGGCGATGAATTCGGCGAAGAGCGAAGCGGTGAAGAGCACGGCGAACAGCCACAGAGACCCGTAAGCCCGGCGGTTGGCGCGGAAGTTCTGCAGCCGGCGGCGCGTGAGCGGAGTCATGCGCCCCGCTGCTCGAAGTCGATGCGGGGATCCACCAGCACATAAGTCAGGTCCCCCACCAGGCGCATCGCCATGCCGATGAGGGTGAAGCAGAACAGCGTCCCGAAGACGATGGGATAGTCGCGCTTCACGATGGCGTCATAACCGAGCAGACCAATGCCGTCGAGCGAGAAGATCACCTCGATCGCGAGCGCCCCCGTGAACAGGATGCCGATGAAGGCGGCCGGGAAGCCGGCGATCACGATCAGCATGGCGTTGCGGAACACGTGCCCGAAGAGCACGCGGGTCTCCGTCAGCCCCTTGGCTCGTGCGGTCAGCACGAACTGCTTGCCGATCTCCTCGAGGAAGGTGTTCTTGGTCAGCATCGTGAGCGTGGCGAAGCCGCCCACCGTGAGCGCAGTGAGGGGCAGCACGAGGTGCCACAGGTAGTCGCCGATCTTCTGCCCGAGGGTGGAGCAGAAGGTGCGCGGCGCAGGACATGGCGGCCCATGGATCACTCGCGGCCCGTGAACTCGGCGACGGCCCGCGCCTTGACGGGATCCCACCACCAGCTGTCGATGAAGGCGGTGCGGTCCAGCGGCGTCGGGGGCGGCTGGCCATAGCGGTCCCAGTAGGCGACCCCGACTTTCACCTTCGTCATGCCCGGTATGTAGTAGAAGTTCCACAGGAGGACCCGGTCGAGGGCTTGTGCCGCGGCGACGTAGTCGGGGTAGGTGGCGGCCGACTGCAGGGCCTGGATCAAGCGGTCGATGGCCGGGTTCCTGATGTTCCCCCAGTTGGCGCTCAGGTCCTGGTCGGCGGCCGCGGAAGAGAACGTGTTGGTGACGATGAGGGTCGGCGTGTTGTCCGGCCGGAACCAGTTGACGCCCGCGTCGAAGTCTCCCGAGCGCATGCGGTAGAGCCAGTTCGACAGCTCCGGAGACTTGATGGAGGACTCGATGCCGAGCCGTCTCAGCACGTGCGTATACGGGATGAGGGACCGCGCCAGTGCCGGCGAGAACGCGAGGAAGCGGATGAAGAACGGCTCGCCGGTGCGCTCGTGTACGAGACGTTTGTCCTCCACCATCCACCCGGCTTCCCGGAAGAGCTCCGCCGCGCGCAAGAGGTTGTCGCGATGCCAGCCGCTGCCCTGGTGTGGCGGTGGCGCGTACGGCTCGGTGAAGACCCGCGGCGGGACGAGGTGCCGGATCGGCTCGAGGAGTCTTAGCTCCCGTTCGTTCGGCAAGCCCGTGGCGGCGAGGGGGGATTCGTAGAAGAAACTCGTCGCCACGTCGTAAAACCCGTACCCGAGGCGCCGGTTGCTCCAGGTGAAGTCGTTCAGGAGCCACAGCGCCTCCCGCACACGGATGTCCCGAAAGCGCGCCTGGTCGATGTTCCAGAAGATCGGCCACCAGAGGATCCTGGGTTGGGACTGGGGCAGGATCTGGAGCCGGAAGACGCCCGCGTCCGCCGGCGGGAAGTCGTAGGCGGTGGCCCAGCGGCGCGGCACGTTCTCGACGTGGATGTCCACGACGTCGCCCTTCACGGCCTCCGTGCGCATCTGGTCGTCGCGGAAGTAGTCGTACTTGACGCGGTCGAAATTGTAGCGGCCCCGGTTCACGGGCAGGTCCCGCCCCCAGTAGTCGGGATCGCGCTCCCACAGTATCCAGCGACCGAATTCGTAGTCGCCGATGCGATAGGGTCCGGAGCCGACCGGCGGCCTGGAGGCAGGTTTGCCGGGGTCGTTCCCCGGCTGGGTCCAGTAGCGCTTCGACAGCACCGGCAGTTCGCCGATCCGGATGGGCAGCAGGCGGTTGTGGCGATACGGCGGCCGGACGTGATAGCGGACCCGGTTGCCGTCCAGGATCTCCACGCTGGCAAACGCCGCGACGGCGACCGCGATCGCCGGATGGGCCTTGTCCTGGTAGACGCTGAAGCTGAACGCCACGTCCTCGGCGTCGAGCGGTTCCCCGTCGTGCCAATAGACGCCGTCGCGCAGGCGGAACTCGACCCAGGCGCCGTCGGGGGCGACGGCGATGCACTCGGCGATCAGACCGTAGATGGTGGCGGGCTCGGTGGGGTTCCGGATGACGAGGCTGTCGTAGATGTGGCGCGTCGAGTTGCCGCGCGTGTCCATGCCGCGCACGGAGTGTCCGAGCGACATCCGGTTGAAGGTGTCCCAACTGCCCGTGTCGGCCATGCGCATCAGACCGCCCTTGGGGGCGTCGGGATTCACCCAGTCGAAGTGCTCGAAGTCGGGCGGGAGCTTCGGCTCGCCCAGGAAGGCGTAGGCATGACGGCAGGGCGCGGCCTCGGCGTCGGCTGCGTCGGCGTGCGCGGTGGCGGCCGCGGCGGCAAGTACGGCGGCGAACCCGAGCCGTGCGACCCGTACGCCGAACTTCATTGCTCCCTCCGTTTGTCGTGGGCGTGCGTGCCGCGCCCTCGCGTAGAACGGAACGTTAGTGAGGTATACGGAGCAAGTCCATAGGGTAGTGGGGCGGGGGCGTGGCGGCGTTTACTGCCCGGCCTGCAACTGCACCGGCGATCCCTCGCCGCGCTCGCCCGAGACAGCCGCCCCCGGCCCGATCGCCCGCCGCGGGTCGAGGGCGTCCCGAATCCCCTCGCCGATGAAGATCAGCAGCGTCAGCAGCACGGCCAGCGCCACGAACACCGTGATCCCGAGCCACGGCGCCTGCAGGTTCGCCTTGGCGGCGGACAGCAGGCGTCCGAAGGAGGGCGCGTCATAGGGCAGGCCGAAGCCCAGGAAGTCGAGAAACGTCAGGATCGTGATCGCGCCCGTCAGGATGAAAGGCAGGTAGGTGAGCGCCGCCACCGTCGCGTTCGGCAGCACGTGCTTGCGCATGATGACGAGGTTGGACACTCCGAGCGCCCGAGCGGCGCGCACGAACTCGAAGTTCCGGGCGCGCAGGAACTCGGCCCGCACGACGCCCACGAGCGCCATCCAGCTGAAGAGCGAGAGGATGGCGAGCAGCCAGAACACGTTCGGCTCCACGACGCTCGCCAGGATGATGAGGACGAAGAGGATCGGCAGGCCCTCCCAGATCTCCACCAGCCGCTGCCCGAGCAGGTCGGTCAAGCCCCCGAAGTAGCCCTGCAGGGCGCCCACGAGCACGCCGATGGCCGAGCTCATGACCGTGAGGGAGAGACCGAACAGCACGGACAGCCGGAACCCGTAGAGGAGCTTGGCGAACACGTCCGTGGCGCCGCCGTCCGTGCCGAGCACATGCCTGGAGCCCGGTGCTGCGGGCAGGTCCACGAGCTCCCAGTCGATCGTGTTGTGCGTGTAGCGCACGGGCGGCCAGAGCGTCCAGCCGTCCGCCTCGATCAGGTCGATGACGAACGGGTCGCGGTAGTAGGCCTCGGTCTCCAGCACCCCGCCCAGTTCGGCCTCGGAGTAGGTGAACCACACAGGGAAGTACAGCTCGCCCTGCAGGGAGAACACGATCGGCTTGTCGTTGGCGATGAACTCTGCCCCCAGGGAGGCGATGAAGAGCGCGCCGAACAGCCAGAGCGAGAAGTACCCCCGGCGGTTCGCCCGGAAGTTCTGCAGCCGGCGCCGGGTCAGCGGGGTCATCAGCTCCTCTGCTCGAAGTCGATGCGCGGGTCCACGAGCACGTACGTCAGGTCCCCCACGAGGCGCATCGCCATGCCGATCAGCGTGAAGCAGAACAGCGTCCCGAAGACGATGGGATAGTCGCGCTTCACGATGGCGTCATAACCGAGCAGACCAATGCCGTCGAGCGAGAAGATCACCTCGATCGCGAGCGCCCCGGTGAACAGGATGCCGATGAATGCACCCGGGAAGCCGGCGATCACGATCAGCATGGCGTTGCGGAATACGTGCCCGAACAGGACGCGGGTTTCGGTCAGTCCCTTGGCGCGGGCGGTCAGCACGAACTGCTTGCCGATCTCCTCGAGGAACGTGTTCTTGGTCAGCATCGTGAGCGTGGCGAAGCCGCCCACCGTGAGCGCGGAGAGAGGCAGCACGAGGTGCCACAGGTAGTCGCCGATCTTCTGCCCGAGAGTGAGCTGATCGAAGGAGTCCGAGACCAGACCACGCATCGGGAACCAGTCGAGGTACGTGCCGCCCGCGAAGAACACGATGAGCATGACGGCGAAGAGGTAGCCGGGGATCGCGTAAGCCGTGAAGACGATGGCGCTCGTCCAGACGTCGAAGCGCGTGCCGTCGCGGACGGCCTTGGCGACGCCGAGGGGGATCGAGATCGTGTAGATGGCCAGGAGCGACCAGAGCCCCAGCGAAATCGATACGGGTAGCCGTTCCGCGACAAGCTCGATGACGGCCCGGTCCTGGAAGTAGCTCGTCCCGAAGTCCAGGCGCACGTAGCTCCACAGCATGAGCATGAAACGCTCGTGGGCGGGCTTGTCGAAGCCGAACTGCTTCTCGAGTCTTGCGAGCTGTTCCGGATCGAGGCCGGAGCTCCCCTGGTAGCCGCTCGGATCGGACGGCCCCATGCTCTCCGCGGCGGAGATCGACGCCGTCGTGGTCATCGACAGCCCGGACATCTCGGCGATCGCCTGCTCGACCGGGCCGCCCGGCGCGAACTGCACGATCACGAAGTTGATCAGCATGACGCCGAACAGCGTCGGCGGGATCAGCAGGGCACGGCGCAGGATGTAGCGGCCCATCGAGCGATCACTCCCTGCCGGCGAAGCGCGAGACCGCCTCCGCCTTGGCGCTGTCCCACCACCAGCTGTCGACGAAGGCGTCGCGGTCGAGCGGCGTCGGCGCGGGCTTGCCGTAGCGGTCCCAGTAGGCGATGCCGATCTTGACCTTGGACATGCCCGGGATGAAATAGAAGTTCCACAGCAGCACGCGGTCGATCGCGCGCACGGCCGCCACGAAATCATCGTAAGTCGTGGCGGACTGGAGCCCTTCGATCAAACGGTCGATGGCCGGGTCCTTGATGTTCGCCCAGTTGCTGCTGAGCGGCTGGTTCGCCGCCGCCGTGGAGAAGGCGTTGGCGATGGCGAGACTCGGCGTGTTGTCGGGGAGGAACCAGATGGCGCCGGCGTCGAAGTCGCCGGAGCGCATGCGGTAGAGCCAGTTGGAGAGCTCGGGGGACTTGATGGAGGACTCGATGCCCGCGCGTTTCAGCACACGCGTGTAAGGGATGAACGAGCCGCCGAGGGCCGGCGAGACGGCGACGAAGCGGATGAAGAACGGCTCGCCCGTGCGCTCGTGCACCAGGCGGTTGTCCTGCACCACCCAGCCCGCTTCGCGGAAGAGTTCGGCCGCGCGGACGAGGTTGTCGCGGTGCCAGCCGGGGCCCTGGTTCGGCGGCGGTGCGTAGGGCTCCGTGAAGACCCGTGGCGGCACGAGGTCGCGAATCGGTTCGAGGAGCGCGAGTTCCCGTTCGACCGGCAGCCCCGTCGCCGCCAGGTGGGATTGGTGGAAGAAGCTGGTCGCCACGTCGAAGAAGCCGTACCCGCCGCGCCGGTTGCCCCACTTGAAGTCGTTCAGCAGCCACAGCGCCTCGCGTACGCGGATGTCCTGGAAGCGCGGCTGGTCGAGGTTCCAGAAGATCGGCCACCAGAGCCCCGCCGGCTTCGACCGCGGCAGGAACTCCAGCTTGAAGAGGCCGGCGTCCACGGGCGGGAAGTCGTAGGCGGTCGCCCAGCGGCGCGGCACGTTCTCGACGTGGATGTCGACGGCGTTTCCCTTTACCGCCTCGGTCTGCATCTGGTCGTCGCGGAAGTAGTCGTACTTCACGCGGTCGAAGTTGTAGCGGCCGCGGTTCACCGGCAGGTCGCGGCCCCAGTAGTCGGGATCGCGCCGCCACTCGATCCAGCGGCCGATGTCGTAGTCCGCGATACGGTAGGGGCCGGAGCCGAGGGGCGGGCGTACGGTGCTCTTGCCCGCGTCGTTGCCCTCGGCCGTCCAGTAGTGCTCGGCCATCACCGGCATCTCGCCGATGCGGATCGGCAGCAGCCGGTTGTAACGGTGCTCCGGAAGGATGTGGTAACGGATGCGGTTGCCGTCCAGCACCTCCACCCTGGAGAACGGGACGACGACGGCGGCGACCGTAGGGTTCGCCTTCTCCTTGTAGACCTCGAAGCTGAAGGTCACGTCACGGGCGTCGATCGTCTCACCGTCGTGCCAGTAGGCGCCGTCGCGGAGCCGGAACTCGATCCAGGCGCCGTCCGGAGGAACGGCGATGCACTCGGCCAGGAGCGCGTAGACGGTGGCGACTTCGTCGGGCGCACGTATCGCGAGGCTGTCGTACAGGTGCCGCGCGCGGCCGCCCCGGGTGTTCATGCCGCGGACCATGCGACCGAGCGCCATGGAGTTGAAGTTGTCCCAGTTGCCCATGTCGGGGACGCGGATCAGGCCGCCCTTCGGCGCGTCCGGGTTGACCCAGTCGAAGTGCTCGAAGTCAGGGGGATATTTCGGTTCGGAGAGGAAGGCGTAGCCGTGCCGGCAGGGGACGTCCTCCGGCGCGCGGACATCGGACCAGGCCGCGCCCGGGGAGAGGAGGCCCACCGCGAGCGCCCACCGTGTCGCCAAGGGAATCCCGCGCCTGGGAACCGCTCTGCGCATCGCTCGCACCGGAATCAGGCGAAGGCCGCGACGATCTCCTCCTCGACCTGCTGGTACTTCTCGATGTCGCCCGTCCGGATGAAGCCGAACATGATCTCGTCCACGCCGGCGTCCTGGAACTCGCCGATGCGGTCGATGACGTAACTCTTCGGGCCGGACATGGACCCCGGGCCGAGCGCCTTGACGAAACGGGCCGTGGTGGTCTCGTCGTCGGTGATCTGCAGCGGCATCAGGAGCGTGCGGCGAATTTCGGCAGGATCCCGGCCCACGTCCTCGCAGTGCTTGTCGAGCACGCCGGTCTTGTGCCGATAGACCTCCATCGACATGCCCTGTCGCGCCCAGCCGTCGAGATTGAACACGTCACCGTACATCGCGAGAGTGCGCAGCGTACGCCGCTCGCCGGTGCCGCCCACCATGATCGGGGTGTGCGGCTGCTGGTAGCAGCCCGGTTCGAGGGGCGCCTGGTCAAGATGGTAGTACTGGCCGTGATAGTCCACCGGTCCGTCCGCGGTGAACATCGTGCGGATCAGCTCGCAGGCTTCCTGGAAGCGGTCCTGGCGCTCCTTCATCGATGGGAAATCCCAGCCGTAGGCCTCGTGTTCGCGCTTGAACCACGCCGCGCCGATGGCGAGGGTGAAACGGCCGCGCGACGCCTGGTCGAGGGTGGCCGCCATCTTCGCGACGAGGGCGGGGTTGCGGTAGGTGTTGCCGAGCACCAGGTGGCCGAGCCGCAGTTTCTGCGTCATGCCCGCGGCGACCGAGATCAGTGTGAATCCCTCGAACGCGGTGCGGTGCTCCTCCCTTCCCGGGGGCAGGAAGTGGTCGGCGAACCAGAGGCTGTGCCAGCGCCCCGCCTCCATGGCCTGGATGGACGCCTCGAGGTCGTCCCAGGTGGTGTCGTAGCAGTTGACCTGTACGCCGAACTTCATGTTGCCCTCCTCTTTATCGATCTGTCGAGCTGTCGAGTTTGTGGAGCGTTGTGGAGCGAGTAGGGAGCGAGGGGCTTCCGGACCGTGTCGACGGACGGCCGCCGCTACGTCTCGCCCGCGCCTGTCCCTACCGGGTGGCCGCCAGTCGCGGTACGGCCTGGTTCTGTTCGAGATACGGGAACGTGTCGTCGAAGCCGATCAGCTCCCGCATCCTGTCCGGGTCTGCGCAGTCCTCCCACGGCGTGTCGAGGAACGTCAGGCGCGTGTTCTCCTGTGGGAGGACCGAGACGTGGCGATAGTATGGTACGGCGCACAGGCGCAGTCCGGGAGTCTTTTTCGGGAACGCCCCGTGCCACGTCGTGCCCGGGAAGACGATCACCGATCCCCGCGGCGCTTCCGCCGGTTTCGCGTGCTCGGCCGCCTTCGGCTGCACGGGGTGGCCGTTCGACCGGTGCGAGCCCGGGACGTAGGCGAGCGCGCCGCCCTCGAGTGTGTAGTCCGTGAGACACCAGGTCGCATTCGCCGTGAGCGCCGTCCTGCCCCACGGCAGCGGGTTGCGGCCCTGGTCGCAGTGCAGGGCGAGGCCCGGTCCGTAGCCGTAGTCGCCCTGCCATTTGACGAACGAGTTGCTGCTGCTGAGGCGCCGTGCCTTGCCGCCCGCGGCGGCGCCGAGGAAGTCACTCGGTCCCATGAGGTGGTCAATCAGCGCGTCGACCACCGGATTGACGGCGAGGTCCCGGATGGAGCGGTCGAGCTGCAGGATCTGCTGGATGATCATCTGGGTCGATGGCGGCGGCTTCTCGTTGTCGTCGAAGGAGCCCCCGTCCGCCAGCGCCTCGGGTTGCCACTCCAGTTCGCCCAACGGGCCGTCCTCGACGGTAATCGGGCAGCCCGTCATCTCCTCGAAGCGCCGGCAGAGCACCTCCGTGCACCGGTCGATGAGCTCCGGCGTCACGCCGGTGACCTCCGGCGGCAGGATGGTCAGGCCGTCGCTTTCGAGTTCGAGCACGTAACGCTCGAGCCCGAATTCGGTGATATCCCCGGTCAACTGTGTCGCTGCGGTCTGCATGGCCTTCGGGCCTCGTGGTCGTTCGTGGATGGCCCGCGAAGTTTGGACTACATTGTGGCGTCGGGAAAGGTGGCGTCGGGAAAGTGGACGGCGCGCGGCGCATGGCCGCGCGGCACGTCCACGGCCGATAGCGTGGCGAGGCGACATCCAAAGGGGGGGTGCGGCGATGGATCTGGACGGGACCTGGATCAACCAGAACGGCTCGACCCTCCGGTTGGCGGTAGCTTCCGACGGCACGATTGCCGGAGAGTTCCGCACGCGCAAGGGGCGCGCGGCCGCGAACCGGACCTACCAGATCGTGGGGCGCCGCAACGAAGGACTGGTCGCGTTTCACGTCGACTGGCAGGACATCGAGGTCAACCTGCACGCCATGGTGTCGTTCACCGGCCGCCTGCTCGTCGACGACGACGGCCACGACGCGATCCACACCGTCTGGGTACTCGCGCGCGAGTTCGAGGATCAGGCGTTCACGCATCCCACCGAGGCCTGGAACGCGTTTCTCACCAACGCGGACATCTGGCAGCGGGTGTGACCGGGTCGCTGCTGCCCGTGCAGGACTGCGCCGCCTGACCGGGAGGCCGGCGGGCTCTTTGCTAACATCCGGCGCTTCGACCGACGAAGGGGCGGAGGACGCCATGGCATACGACGCATTCGATCTGACCGGCAAGGTAGCCGTCATTACCGGTGGCAACGGTGGCATCGGTCTCGGTTTTGCACGCGCCGTCGCGGCCGCGGGCGCCGACGTCAGCGTCTGGGGCACGAACCCCGAGAAGAACGCGGCCGCGGAGAAGGAGCTCCAGGAAATCAATCCATCGGCATCCGCCACGATCTGCGACGTGTCCAACGAGTCCGCGGTGGAGGAAGCCATGGCCGGCGTCATCGAACGCTACGGCCGGGTCGACGCCTGCTTCCCGAACGCCGGCATCGGCACGCAGAACCAGAAGCCCTTCTTCGAGCACTCCAACGAGGACTGGTTCCGCGTCATCGACGTGAACCTGCACGGTGTCTTCTACACCCTGCGCGCCGCCACGCGCCAGATGGTCAAGCAGGGCGAGGGCGGCAGCCTGGTGTTGACGTCGAGCGGGACAGCCATCCAGGGTTCCGCCAAGGGGCAGGCCTACGCCGCGACCAAGGGCGGCATGATCGCCATGACGCTCGCCCTCTCCACCGAGATGGCGCGCTACAAGATCACGGCGAACGCCATCATTCCCGGCTGGGTGGACACCCCCATGACCGAGCGGTTGTTCCAGTGGGACAAGTTCGTCAATGCCGTCATGCCCCGCATCCCCATGCGCCGCTGGGGCACCCCGGAGGACTTCGGCCCGATCGCCGTGTACCTGATGAGCGGCGCGTCCCGGTGGCATACCGGGGATGTGATCAAGATCGACGGGGGGTTCAGTATCTTTTGAGCCGTGCCGGGATCCGGTCCCTTGGTGGAAGGTCGGGGAGACGGCTACGGCTGGTCCGGCAAGGTCGATACCTGCACCCGCCGTGCAGCCCTGATCAGGGCTCGGTCGCGAGTGGCCAAGTCCAGTCCGAGACGCATCGCGAGTTCGAGGTAGGAAGCGTCGTAGGTAGTCAGCGATTCGGACCGCGCGAGCGTCAGTATCTCTCGGAAGGCGCGCTCGTCGGTCTCCGGGTCGGTGACGATCGGCAACTGATCCAGCAGCCTGAGGTGCGCCGGAATCCGCGAAGGCGCAATACGGTTGCGCCGCTCCGCCTGGGCCAGAACGTTGCCCAGTTCGAGGCGCCACAGGCCCGGGACGAAAGCGCGTCCCTCCCTCAGTCGATCCAACAGGGCATCGGTTTGTGGCGTGGCCTCTTCATCGATCAACCAGGTTACGGCGACCGAGCAGTCCAGCACGAACGTCGTCATCTACGTCCATCGTCGCGCAGATCCTTCCAGTCGAGACCACCGAGACTCGTACCGGAGCGCAGCGCACGGAGTTCGTCGATTGCCGCAGCCACGCGGTCGCGCTCCACTTGCTCGGCCGGCACGAGCCGGGCGACCGGAACCCCGCGTCGAGTGATAAGGACCTCCTCTCCTCGCGCGACCCTGTCGAGAAGGGACGACAGGTGCGTCTTTGCGTCGAACGCTCCGACCTGGATCATCGTACCAATCAAACTGGTTGATTCAACTAGTATACCGCGATGGCCCGCCAGGCGATCGCTCAATCCCTCCGTCGCGGCGCCGCCCCCACCCGCGCCATGCCGCCGTCCACCGCCACCACCTCGCCGGTGACGTACCGCGAGGCGTCGCTGGCGAAGAACAGCACGACGTCCGCGACATCGTCCCCGTAGCCCCAGCGCTTGAGCGCGATGCCGTCCTCGAGCCGTTCGATGAGGCCGGGCACGTTCTGCCGGTCGCTCTCCCAGATCGCGGTGGCGATGAGACCCGGGCAGAGGGCGTTGACGCGGATGCCGTGTGCGCCCCAGTCCGCGGCGAGCGCCCGCGTGATGGCGTCGACGGCCCCCTTGGTGCCGGCATAGGCCACGCGGCCCAGCGGTCCCCGCAGGCTCGCGATGGACGAGATGTTGATCACGGACCCGCCGCCGCGTTCGATCATCGACGGGGCGAGCCCGATGGTGAGCATGAGTAGCGATCTGACGTTGAGGGAGAAGACGAGATCGAAGTCTTCCTCGGTCAGCTGTTCGGGCGTACGGCGCATCGGGATGCCGGCGTTGTTGACCAGGATGTCGACCCCGTCGACCGCCGCGAGGACGCGCTCGGCAAGCTCCGTGCCCGCCCGGGGCGGCGCCAGGTCGGCTTCGAGAACGACCGGGTCGTTCGAGAGGTCGGCCGCGACCCGTTCCAGGTCCGGGATCGTCCGTCCGCTCAGGATGACCCTGGCGCCGGCCGCGTCGAGGGCGCGCGCACTGGCTTCGCCGATGCCGCGGGTGGCGCCCGTGACGACGGCGGTCTTTCCGGCCAGGTCGTTCATGTCAGCGTCCCTCCCGAGGGAGCAGGGACTTCGACGCGTTGGCCGCATCCCCGAAAATCCCCTTGGCCATCAATGAAGTCTCCATCCCCCGCCGCTGCTGATAGACCTCGGCGCGGATCGCGTGGACCGCGGCGTCCTCCGGCTCCGCCAGGGCCGCCATCTCGACGAGGTGGCACGCGAGGCGCATGTCGCTCTCCGCGACGACCCGGGCCCGCTCGGCGAGCTTGCGCGCGCCGCCGACGAGTGTGGCGATCTCGTGGGCCAACACCGCGTCGGACGCCGGCTTCAGGTTCGCCGGGTTGCCGTCGTACCAGCCACCGTACATGCGCCAGATATTGCGCACGACGAACTCGGGCTCGTCGTACATGGGTCGCAGATAGGGCTTGTCGAGAATCGCCTGGTCGACACGCACCGTGTTGACGATGTCGTTCAAGCGCGCGCCGTCGTTCATGAGGGCGAGGGTCTCGGCGACGAGCCCCTCCAGTGTCTCGGCCACCTCGGTCAGCACGCGGCGGATCCGGTGGGCGCCGGTGATCGGCAGGCCGTGGGCCGGCAGGAACAGCTCCGCGTCCTGCTCCACCATTGTGCGCAGCGCGGCCGCCCATTCCCGCGGGAAGCGCTGTACCTTCTGCGGGTTCCCGGCATTCGGGAAGTTCCAGATGAAGAAGTCCCCGGCACAGATGGCTCGGTATCGCGGGATCCAGGCCCAGGTGTGGTCGTCGGTCTCGCCCTTGTCGTGGATCAGATGCACGTCGAGCCCGCCGATGTCGAGGTCCAGGGTGTCCCGATAGACGAGATCCGGCCTGGGCGTGGCGTCCGGCAGGAAGGGACCGTCGCTTGCCATGTCGTAGCCGCGGCGACGGAACTGGCCGAACTGGCGTTCGTTGATGACGCGGTTGTAGCCGTCCGTCATGGCGTAGCGGTCGAAGCGGCGGGGCACGTTCTCGTGGCCTGCCACGCGTGGCCGTGGGTGTCCCTGCGCCTGGGCATCGGCGATGAAGGCTCCGCAGCCGCCGACGTGGTCCATGTGACCGTGCGTGTAGACGATCGTGTTGAAGCGGTCGGATCGCCAGCCGCGCACCGCTTCGACCACGCGGGCGCCGCCGGCGGGATTGCTGGTGTCGAACGCCACCAGGCCATCGTCCGTCTCGAACAGGACGCAGTGGGAGAACGCCTCGACCACCGCCACACCGTCGGCGATCGGTGAGATCTGGTGGTTGATGCGGTTGATCGGACCGATGTCCTGCATGCCCTTGCCCTCGTCGATGACGGCGTTGGAGAGTGCGAAGAGGTCGGTCATGGCTGCTCCGGTGGATTGGGATCGCCGCTATTCTATGCGTGGCGGTTCGGCGGTTGGCTCGCCGGGAGCGCGCGGACTTGTATACTCGCTCGCTCGTTCCCTTCAGAGCTTGTCCGATGCGACGTACTGCCCTTGTCCTCGTCCTGCTCGCCTGGCCCGCGTGGGCGCTGCACGTCGACGACCGGGTCGACAACTTCGAACTCCTCGATCACACCGGGGCGGCGCACGAGTTCTACTACCTCTCCGATGCGCGGGCGGTGGTGCTGATGTCGCATCGCAACGGGTGCCCTGTGCAGGCGGCGGCAGTGGAGGCGTTCAATGCCCTGCGGGACGGGTACGAGGCCCGGGGCGTCGCGTTCCTGATGATTGGCTCCAGCGACGCGCGGACCGACATCGCCGCGCGGGCGGAGGAGCTCGGTATCGAGTCGCCGGTTCTGGTCGACGACGCGCGGATCGTCGGCGAGTCGCTGGGATTCGAGCGCGCCGGTGAAGCCATGGTGGTCTCCACGGACGGCTGGAAGCTGGCGTGGCGCGGGGCGCCGACCGGTGTCGGCCTGGCTCTGGACGCGGTTCTGAAGGGCGGCGCGGCGCCAGGCGCTGAAGCGCTCGTCGATGTGGCCGGCTGCGCGATCGGCTACCCGCAGGAGGCGCCGGTGTCCTACTCCGACACGATCGCTCCGCTCCTGGCCGACAACTGCGTCACCTGCCACCGCGACGGTGGCATCGGGCCGTGGGCCATGACGGACTACAACATGGTGCGCGGTTTCTCGCCGATGATCCGCGAAGTGCTCCGGACCCGGCGCATGCCGCCCTGGCACGCCGATCCGATGCACGGGGAGTTCGCCAACGACCGCTCCCTGGAACCCGGCGAGATTCGTGCGCTGGTCGCCTGGATCGACGCCGGCTCGCCGCGCGGCGAGGGGCCGGATCCGCTGGCCGAACTCGAGCGCGAATGGCCCGTGTGGGAGTTCGGCGAGCCCGATCTCGTCATCGAGATTCCTTCCCGGGACGTGCCGGCATCCGGGGTGGTCGAGTACCAATATCCCGTTGCCATGAATCCCCTCGACCGGGATGTCTGGGTGCGTGCCACGGAGATTCTGCCCGGGGACCGGCAGGCGCTGCACCACGTCATTACCCGCTTCTTCGTGCCGAAATCGGACTCCGAAGGAGGCGGCTTCGGTCGCCGCGGACAGGGCCTGGGCGGCTACGTCCCGGGCTCCGTGGCCCGCAAGTTTCCAGAGGATACGGGCACGTTGTTGCCGGCCGGGGCTCGGTTCCTCTTCCAGATGCACTACACGCCCTACGGCAAGCCCACGACGGATACCTCGAAGCTCGGGATCTACTTCCACGACGAGCCGCCGAAACACCGGCTCGGCGGAACGGTCCTGCTGAACAACAAGATACGGATTCCGCCGCACGCGAAGGCGCACACCGAGTCGCAGTCGCAGGTGCTCAAGCGCGACGTGCTCGTCTACAGCCTGTTGCCGCACTCGCATTACCGGGGCAAGGCGTCCGACTTCGTCGCGCACTACCCCGACGGGCGCAGTGAGGTGCTGCTGTCGGTGCCGAGCTACGACTTCAACTGGCAGACGAGCTATGTCCTGCGCGCGCCCAGGATGCTGCCGGCGGGTACGCGCATCGTGCACACGACGACCTGGGACAACTCCGCGCAGAACCCGGCGAATCCGGATCCGAACCGCGAGGTCCCGTGGGGCCTGCAGAGCTGGGACGAAATGCTCTTCGGGTCGATCTTGTTCCGCTACCTCGAGGCGAACGAGACGGACGACTCCGAAGGCGTTGCCCAGTTCCAGAGCGCGTCGGCGGGCGAATAGTCCGGGCGCCGGGCGGCCCGCCGTCGAGGGAAACGAGTGATCGTCGAATTGCCCTACGGCCGCGACGCTCTGCCGGTGCGCTTTCCGGCCGACTGCGACATCACGGTGGTGCGCAAGCCCACCATGCCGGTGCTCGGCGACCCGGCGAACGCCGTCGCGGCGGCGCTGGCCGAGCCGGTCGCGGCCGCGCCGCTTCGGAAGCTGGCCGAAGGGTGCGGTTCCGCGTGCATCCTGGTCTGCGACATCACGCGGCCCGTGCCGAACGGGCTCTTTCTGCGTCCGATGATCGCCGATCTGGTGGCGGCCGGGATTCCACGCTCGGAGATCGTCGTCCTCGTCGCGACGGGCCTGCACCGGCCCAACGAGGGGGCGGAACTCGAGCGGGTGATCGGCGACGACTGGGTGCTGCGCAACGTGCGGGTCGAGAACCACTTCGCGCGCAACGATGGCGACCACGTCGATTTGGGGGTGACGGCGAGCCGGGGCACCCCGGTCAAGCTCGATCGCCGCTTCGTGACGGCGGACCTGCGTATCGCGACCGGACTCGTCGAGCCGCACTTCATGGCCGGGTACTCCGGGGGACGCAAGGTGGTGGTGCCGGGAGTGGCGCACGAGGACACCATTCGCACGCTCCACAACGCCCGCTTCATGGCGGACCCGAACGCGACCCAGGCCAACCTGGCCGGCAATCCGCTGCACCTCGAGCAACTGGAGATCCTGCGCATGCTCGGGGATGTCCACGCCGTGAACACCGTCATCGACGAAGCGCGGCGGCTCGCGTTCGTCAACTTCGGCGAGATCGTCGCGAGTCACCTCGCCGCGGTCGACTACGCGCATCGCTACTGTACGGTCGCGTTGCCGCGGCGGTTCCGGACGGTCGTGACGTCGGCCGCCGGGTATCCGCTCGACCAGACGTACTACCAGACCGTGAAGGGCATGGTGACGCCGATAGACATCCTGGAGGACGACGGCACGCTCATCGTCGCCTCGGCTTGTGCGGAAGGGTTGGGCTCCGACGAGTTTCGCGCGTCGCAGCGCCGCCTTACGCAGGTCGGCTCCGAGCGCTTTCTCGAGGAAGCCCACCGCAAGGCGTTTGCGGACATCGACGAGTGGCAGACGCAGATGCAGACGAAGCCGCCGGCGACCGCAACGGTGCAGCTCTTCACGGAGGGGCTCGACGACGCGGAGCGCGCGCTGACCGGGGTCGAACTGATCGCTTCGGTGGACGACGCCATCTCGGCCAGTGTCGCGCGCAGCGGCGACCCGGCCGTCGCGGTGATCCCGGAGGGGCCGTACGTCGTGCCCCTGTACGCGGCGTGACCGGCACGGCGAGAACCTGATCCTCCGACCATTGAGGGCCGGCGGTTGCGGGTCGTCCACCGGCGTCAGCATCGGTGAGTACTCTGAGACATCAGAGGGTGAATACGCTATCATCCCCTATGCAATTATCCCTTTTCAGCCGAATGACGAAATACGAACCCCTGGCCGAGTTCCTGTGCCGACAGACGGGGGACTCGTGCACGCTTACGCTGGTGGAGATCGAGCGGATCATCGCGCGGCATTTGCCGCGAAGTGCGCGCACGCATGCCGCCTGGTGGGGGAACGACAGGACCCACGCTCAGGCGCGGGCGTGGATGGAGGAGGGCTGGCGTGCGAGACCAGCTTCTCGACGGATGGACGCCATCGTCTTCCACCGCGCCGGGGAGTCCCATCTGTGGACCACTGTCACAGGCGAGGATGGCGCGACCGCACAGGTGATCGTGCGAGGACTGGAGCGTAGTGTGGTCGAGACGCTCAGAAGTCGGGCACGGCGGGCGGGCCGTTCACTCGAAGCGGAGCTTCGCGGAATCCTGATCCGGGAGGCCCGCCCGGACCGTAGCGCGCTGCTCGCCGAAGCGGCGCGCATACGTGCGATGACACCGGGGCCACTCCCGGACAGCACGGTGGTTTTGCGCCAAGACCGGGATCGCCGGTGAACCGCGTCGTGGATGCGAGTGTCGCCTGCAAGTGGTTCTTTGACGAGGATCTGTCCGACCACGCACATGACCTGGCGCGGGCGGGAACGACCATGCTTGCCCCTGACCTGATCCTCGTCGAGTGCGCGAACGTGGCATGGCGGCGCGTGGTGTCCCGCACCGTTCCGCTCGCACAGGCGGAGGCGCTCCTGGCCACCTTGCCGCGCTGGTTCGACACGCTGGCGCCCTCTGCCGAACTGTACGAAGGGGCGTTTCGTATCGCGCATGCCCTCCGCCATCCTGTCTACGATTGCCTGTATCTCATGCTCGCGGAAAGAGAGGAGATGCCACTGGTGAGCGCCGATAAGGCCTTCGTCAGTCGGGTGCTGGACTCCCGCTGGGCGCATCTCGTCGAGATTCTGAGCGCGAGCCCGGGATACATAGTTCCGCAGGCCCGAACTCAAGCTAGTAGTTAGTTCCATTAAAACGTTGACGTTTCATGCGATGTCCAGGTCGAAGTTGCGCCAACGCAACTGCACGGGCGCTTCGTTCATTTCCGCAATGCCTTGGAGGATGCGGGATTTCAGTTCCGCGGTGGACGCGACGCGGATGTGGCGCAGGAACGTGCGCGCCATTTTGGAGAAGGCGCACTCGATCAGGTTCAGCCAGGAGCCGTGTTTCGGGGTATGCACGTATTCGAAGCGCCCAGGTCGCGTCGCCAGGTACGCCATGGTCTCGCGGGAAATGTGCGCGGAGTGATTGTCGAGGACAACGCGGATGACGGCGTCGGGCGGATAGTGACGATGCAAGCGCTCCAGCAAGGCGACGAACTCGCGGCTACGATGTCTCGGCTCGACATCGGCGATGATTTCGCCGCTGTGCAAATCCAGCGCGGCGAGAATCGACAACGTGCCGTGGCGCACGTACTCATAGTCGCGCGACAGCGTCGCCTGTTGCCCCGCTACCGGCGGCAGGTCCGGGGCGGTGGTGCCGATAGCCTGTACGCCGGGCTTCTCGTCCACGGACACCGTGTAGGTGGTGGGCGTGGCGGCGTCGCGCGGCGCTGGCGTCAGGAACACCTCGCGATAGACCATCAGGACTTCGCGCATCTTGCGGTCGAACTCCGGGTCGCGACGTTCCAGGTAGTATCGCACCCGATGCGGCTTCAGATCGTGCTCCTGCAGGATACGCCAGACGCTGCTCCTGCTAATGCGCGACAAGCGCGGAAACCCGGCCGCCTCGGCTTCGCGTTGCAGGTGGGCGGCCAATGCCGACAACGTCCACAACTCCGCCGCCAGACCCAGCGCCTTGGGTTGCTGACATGCCACGCTGACCACCCAGGCTTTTGCGTCCGGCAGAATCTCGGGCTCCCGCGGGCGGTGGTAACGATCTCTCAAGCCGGTGCGCACGCCCGCCGCCAACGCCTTGTCGACACATTTGTAGATGGTTGGGCGCGACACGCCGACTTCCCGCTGTATCTGCGAGATCGACAACCCCGCCGCGTACCTCAGCAGCACCTTCGCTCGTGTTACCTCGCGCGCCGGCGCCGTCGCCGAGCGGCTCAACGTCGTCAGCATCTCGCGATCCGACTCCGACAACTCCAACGCCGCGCGCTCTGTTCGTCTGGCCATGTCCCGCTCCCTGATTGGATCGGGCCAGCATCATGCATCGGCATCGCCAGTTTGTAAACTAATTTAAGAAACGAACTACTAGGGTTGCAGTGGCACTTGCGCGTTTGCGAAGGGAGTACCGACGGATCGCCGAGCTTTGGACATTCCCGGGTGTTGTCTTCTTGGTGATCTCCCTCGTTGTCGAGACCGCCTTGTCCCCGCTGTTCAACTGGCGCGTATTCGCGCGGCACTTCGAAGGCAGGGGCGTGAAGACGCCGATCAACCATCGTTGCCGCGGTGGTGCTCCTGTGGAGCTACGACATCGACATCTTCCTGCAACTGGTCACGTCCTTCCGGGTGCCCGGCAACGACCCGAGCGAGCCGGTCGCAGTGGAATCGAGCGTTTTCGGCCGGGTCATGACCGGCGACCGCCGCCGCGAACTCATGCAGCAGTGGGACGATTACGTCGCTTCGCAGGACTGAACGCCACGGGCCGACGGGTCGCGCCGCTCAGACGGCCAGCGACTCGTCAGAGCCCTCGACGATCCGGCGCGCGGGATAGGTGACGTACTCGCGCCCGGCCTCTTCCTGCATCTCGCGAATCCGCCGGAATATCGCACCCACGTCGTAGTCGGCACGCGCGGCGAACTCGTCCCGCACCGCCCGGACTTCGGCAATGACCGGGTCAGCCTGCCCTTTCAATCCGTACTCTCATCGCCGCATTCGCGATGTGACGGAAGTTCCACGTCACCAGATACTCGACGCCGTTGGTCACGGCGATGGCGATATGCGCAGCATCCGCCGCAGCTTCGCGCGGAACCGCCCCGAGTTCAAGAAGCCGGCGCGCGAGATCCTCGGCATCCGGGGCGGCGTTCAGAAGCGCAACGCCTTCGAGCACCTTCAGACGATCACGGGCAGCGGTCGGGTCGCCCGCGCCGGATTCCGCCAGAACGAGCTCCGACGCCACCAGATGGAATCTTGCGGCAGCGTCCCGCCACCACTCGCGGGTCACCTCCTGATACGCGGCAACCACGACGTCCCGCGACGGGCGCGCGGTCAGGTAGCTGACGACCGACGTTTCGATGTAGACGGTTGGGTTCATCTACAGCAACTCATCGCCCACGACACCGGGGGGAGCCTGCCCGCCCACCGCCATCAACTTCATGTTCGGTCTCGACATCACGCCCGTTGTCGCCTACCGAGGCTCCGTTGGCAACCCCCTGGGCATGCGTCGGCTCGTGGAGCCGCTGGCACAGCAGTGCCCGCCCGCCCCAAGCGCCGCGCGAAACCGCATCCGCCCGTTCGTCGGCCCGCCCAGATGGCATGCGTGCTCCCCGGCCCAACCCCTGCGGGTTCTTCATTGGCGTTCCGACCTCGCCGAGGCGAGGTGACCGGCGTGCGCGCGCATGCCGCCCGTTCAGGCACCGACGCACACCGCGTCGCAACCCTGAATCGGAGAACACCATGGAGTCCCAAGACGCACCCGGTCTGCCACCAATCCTGGAATCGATTCGACGCACATCCGTGGTTCTCCATCGCAAGATCCCGAAGGTCCGGATTCTCTTTGAATAGTGGGTCATCAGGATTGGATTTTTTCAAGCTCGCCAACTCGTCCGTCGTATAGACCTGCTTCCCTTCTTGTCGGCGAGCGTGTGCGTCTAGCTCCTCGAACGCCTTGCCTGGAACCTGCTTGTCTTTGCTCTGGTTGAGACTCCCATCTTTGTTGTGCCGGATTTCCTCCACATTGAAGTACGTCCGCAGATGGTTCTCGTACATCTCTACGCCAGTGTAGAGGTTAAGCCCCTTGAGCTTGGGGTGCTTCCGAACAAGAGTTCTCGACACTGCTCACCGATCTCTCGGATGACCTCGTCCGTCACCGAACTCGCTGTGATCATCTTTTGACCATCCTCCTACCTAAGCCGCCTGAAGCTCGCGCATGAAAGCTCTTCCTTCCCGCAATGCCCGCCTGATCTCCGGCGCAATCGATCCGTCGTCTTGAAGCCGCAGGCTGAGCGGGCGGACCGCCTGCAGCGTGTCGGGCGGCGGCGGCAGCGGTGGTTCCGTGCCCGGTCCGAAGGTCGCGGGGCGGCGCGGTGGGCGCGGCCATTTCGGCGGCGGCAGTCTGTTTACGGACAAGAACGAACTAGGGGCTGGCGCCACTAGGCGCCGTCCGTGTCCCTGGGTGCGATGTCCTCCACCCGAACCCGCAGCCCGGTAACCGCGTTCGTCAGCTGCGAGGTCAGTATGCGCGTGCCCTCGCCGAACGCTTCCGAGCGGACGAGGAGACGCGGTTCCCCGTCGTCGCCGGAGATTGTGCCCACGCGTTCTACATCGATGCCGGCCAGCCGCCCGTCTCTGATGAGAAACAGCCGCTGCTGTCCGTAGACGGCCTGGACGGGCACCGCCACGACGTTGTCTTCGGCGGGCAAGGTGATGGCGAGGCTCACGGTTCGGCCCAGGTCCGGGGGTAGTCCATCGAGGTCGAGTCGTACGAGCCCGTCCACGCCGGACTGGCCGGCGCCGACAGCGCCGACCAGTCGGTCGAGCGCGCCGGCCGCCCGTCGGTCCCCGAAGTCGGCCATGGCCAGGGGTCGTTCGCCCAGGGCCAGCGCTCTCTGCAGAACCGGAAGGTGGACGTTCGGTATCTGGACGCGAATCTGGAGCGTCGTGTCGTCGTAGATCTCGGCGACCGGTGTGCCCGGTGCGACGCGTTCGCCGGGCGCGACGGAGACACGCGTGACGCGACCCTGGAAGGGGGCGCGAACCCGCGTACGTTCGAGCTGGACGCGCGCTTCCTCCAGGGACGCGAGGACCCGGTCGACGCGCGCCTCGGCGCTCGCGAGCCGATGCGCGAAGTCGAGCACCAGCCGCCGCTGCCTGGACAGCGCGATGGCCTGGGCGTGGCGCTCTTCGAGCACGGCCTTCCAGATCTCCTCGTTGATCGAGCGTTGCTCCCGCAAACGCCGATATCGTTCCAGCTTGTCTGTCGCGAGCCGATGCAGCTCTTCCTGATGTTCGAGTACGGTACGGTCGTCGGCACCGGCGAGCTTCAGCCCGTCCAGCGCGGCACGTGCCTCGACCAGCTCCGACTCGCGGCGCCGGACCAGTAGCCTGGCGTCGGTTTCGTCAAGTTGTACGAGCACGGCGCCCTGCGCGACACGGTCGCCTTCGCGCACCAGCAGGGACTCGACCGGAGCCGTGATCAGGGCGGTCAGGCGGGCCATGTGGGGCGTCTCGACGCGACCGTAGAGGTGCACCTCCGGCGACAGGGCACGGACCTCCGCCTCGAGCATGGTCACGGGGATGGCCAGGGTTTCCACGGCCTTGCGATCCGGCTCCGGCGCGAACGCCACCAGTGCGGTGCCCGTCACGACGGTCAGCGCGAGCGCCAGGATCGGGAACAA
Organism: Candidatus Azotimanducaceae bacterium; assembly: GCA_965248075.1. Classification (GTDB taxonomy): domain Bacteria; phylum Pseudomonadota; class Gammaproteobacteria; order Pseudomonadales; family Azotimanducaceae; genus VXNE01. The sequence goes on from CBDFIL010000003.1 coordinate 2,674,180, forward strand.
GGTTCGCCGCGGGAGCGCGGGCAGCCGCGCGAGAAGACGTGGTAGTCGTCGAGACATAACGTTTCCTTGTCAGGCGGCCCGAGGCTGGAGTCGCGCCATGGCCCGCGTCACGCGTTCGCTCCCCCCGATCACGAGGGACAGCAGCACCGGGATGACGACCAGCACCAGCAGGGTGCCGTACAGAAGGCCGAAGCAGATGGCCGCGGCCAGCGGCGTGAACATCGCCGCGATGGGCGCCTGCTCCAGCATGAGTGGAAAGAGTCCTGCCACCGTAGTCACGGAAGTCAGGATCACCGGCCGCAGCCGCAGGCAGGCCGCGTCCTCGATCGCCTGGTTGGGCGGCGTCCCCTCGGCGACGAGCCGTTTGTACGCCGAGAGCAGGATGATCGAGTCGTTGACGATGATGCCCGTCAGCGTGAAGAAACCGAGGAGCGACATCGGATTGATGTGCAGGCCCAGGATGATGTGGCCGAGCAGCGCGCCGGTGAGCCCCAGGGGAATGGCGGCCATGACCGCGAGCGGCCAGGTCCACGAGGCGAACACCCACGCGAGCACGACGTAGATCAGCGCGAGGGCGAGCAGGAACTGCAGGAGCCCGTCGCTCATGGCCTCTTCTTCCTCGAGGCTGAGCTCGTCGAGACCGGTGCTGATGCCGTACCGTTCGACCAGCCCGTCGCGGACGTTCGAGGTGAAGTAGTTCACGACTTCGCGGCCTGTGATCTTGCCGATGTCCACGTCGCCGCGAACACGCACCGTACGCTCCGTGTCGTGGTGCCGGATCGCATCGATCCCGCGCCGGCTCTCGAGGTCCGCGACCGCCGCAAGCGGCAGCATCTCGCCCCCGGGCGCCTGGATGGGGAACTGCTCGACACGCTGGAGGTCTCTGCGCTCTTCTTCCGGCAACAGCAGTCGCACTTCCACTTCGTTGTCCCCGTCCTGGAAGATCTGCACCCGACGGCCTTCGTAGGCGCCCCGCAGCTGCCGACCGAGCTCGCCGGTGGAGAGACCGAGCGATCGACCGGCGGTGTTGAGGCGCAGGATCCACTGGTCGTTGCCGTACGGCAGGTCGTCGCGCAGGTTGGAGACACCGTCCAGCGTCTGCAGCTCGGCGATCGCGTGGCCGCTTGCCTGTTTCAGGATATCCACGTCGGAGCCCTTGAGCAGGATCGAGAAATCAGAGAACCAGCTCGTCTCGCGCCCGATGGCGATGGCGTCGACGACCGCACTCCGATGCACGCGGGCTCGCCACGCAGCGACGAACTCGTCGGCCGATATGTCGCGTCGCTCCGGAGAGGTCATCTCCACCTGCAGGGAGGCGAACTGCGGGCCGGACTTCGACTCGTTGTCGATGGTGGCGTGGTTGGCGACGACGACGTGGGTAACCAGGTTGCCCCCGCCGTGCTCGGTGTCGGTAGCCTGCAGAGCTTCCTCGACATGGGCCAGGAACGCCCGTTTCTCGGGCGTCTGCACGCCCGAAACGAACCGCACATCCGCACGCAACTGCTCGAAATCGAGGCTGAGCCCCATCTGCGTCTTGATCCAGCCCGTCGTCCACGCGAGCAGGACGATGGTGAACGCCCCGAGTGCTACGGTCACCACGGTCCCCCGGTGCGCCATGGCGAGGTGGATCAGGGCACGGAAACGTTGCTCGCGAAAGCGCGCGAATGCGGCTTCGAAACGCTGGCGCGCGCGGCTCGGCGGCCGACGCTGGACGCGTTCGAAGGCGTGGCGCAGGTGGCCCGGCAGGATCAGGAAACACTCGACCAGGGACGCCACGATCACGACCAGCATGATGAGGGCGATCTCCTTGAGCATCGCTTCTTCCGTGGCCACCAGCGGCATGAACGCACAGAGCGTCGTCAGAGAGGACGCCAGGACGGGCGCCAGCATGCGCTTTGCGCCGCCGGTCGCCGCCTCCGCGGGAGACCGGCCGGCGTCGAACTGCGTCAGCGACTCCTCGCCGACGACGATGGCGTCGTCCACCACGATCCCGAACGCCATGACGAAACCGATGAGGCTGACCGCGTTGATGGTGCCGCCCAGGTAATAGAAGCCGAGGAGTGCGGCGAGGAACGTCACCGGGATGCCCATCGTCACCCAGAAGGCCGGCACCGGGCGCAGGAAGATCACCAGTGCCACGATGACCAGGACGAGGCCCGTGGCGCCGTTCCAGAGGATCAGTCCGAGTTCGTCGCGGATGAACTGCCAGGCCTCGAGGAACAGGGTAAGGCTGACCCCCGCCGGGAGTGTCGGGCGGGCTGGTCGACCAGCGGTCGCCGCTCGACGCGCGCGACGTCCCCGAGCCGTACCAGGTTGCCGGAAGCGGTCGTCAGCGGCAGGTCCTCGAACGCCGACGCGTCGCGACGCTGGTCGAGGCTGCGCAGGTGCCGGGCGAGCTGGCCGCTGCCGACGGTACCCGCCGGTGCATCCACGGACAGCGCGGCGAGCTTGCGCGCGAGTTCCTCGAAGGTGAGGCCGAGTTCGAACAGCGTGCGCGTGTCCACCTGGATGGCGATTTCCTGGACGGGGAGGCCATGGAAGTCGACGATATCGATGCCGTGGGTGAGGAGATCGTTCTCCATCTCCCGGGCGAGGGCGACGAGCTCCGTCAGGCTGCCGTCGCCGGTCAGCAGGACGGCAGCGACCAGGTCGCGCTGGCGCGGCGAATGGATGACCGGCGGTTCGATCTCGGCCGGGAAGCTCTGGATCTGTGCAATCCGCTGCTTGATGCGGTCCACGGCTTCCTGGACATCGGCATCGCGTTCCACCTCGACCTGGACGAACGAGGTCGCGTCGCGGGTGACGCTGCGTACCGTCTTGACGTCCGGAACGGTCTTCAGTTGCTGCTCGAGGGGCGTCGTCACGAGCTTCTCGACGTCCTCGGCGCTTGCCCCTCGCCACACGATACTCGCGTTCACCCACGGCATCGGCTGCACGGGGTTCAGGCGTACGGTGATCTGTGCGATCGCCCAGACCCCGGCGAGGACCATGAGCAGCATCGCCAGGTTCGCCGCCAGGCGATGTTCGACGAATGTTTGAATCAGCTTCATGCGGCCCTTGCGTGTGCCATGCCCGAGGTCACTCCGAAAGGGGAGCAGAGCAGCATCCGTGCCAACTCAGGCAAGTGTTTGAATCAGCGGGCTTCCACGGGTCGAAGGAGGCTTCAACTCACTATAGTCGCGGCAAACCCCGCCATAGTTTGGTGTGATAGACGACATCCGGCAGGCGTTGGGCGCCGCCGGGTCGAGTCAGAAGGCAGGTACCTGCCGGTTGTCGTAGAACGGTTGGTCAGGCGGCGGAAGGGTCTGCGTGACTGCGTTGGCGCTGAGGTCCACGTGTACTTCGGCGAGTGGCGCCTTGTTCACCGCGTACCAGAGTACGTCGCCGCCCGGCGGCAGTCCCGTCGCGTCGAAGACCGCTTCGGTGAAGATCACCTTCCATCGAGCGGGATCGTGATCCTCAGGCACGGCATGTCCGAACGACGCTCCTGCCGGGAGCTCCATCGGAATCTCCGAGATGTACATTCCCGCCGGCACCACGTAGTTCAGAAGATGCGACCGGCCGGCAAGCGCGGCCTCGGCACCGGACGACGAACGCGCGAGTTTCGCAACGGCGTCGAGATCCGCTTCGGTGATTTCCGCAATGGAGACGTAGACGCCCTCATCCGTCCGAAGGCTGTACAGCGAGTGCATCGCATGTGTGCGCAGGCCAAGGCCGACGAGCAGGGCGAGACTGAGCGTCACGGCGTAGAGAAGACCCCATGCTGCGACCCGTGTCGGCATGCCGGCGCCGTCGGGCAGCGAGAAGCCCGGGGTCCAACGCGCTGGCAGGAACATCCCGGTGCTGTGCATGTAGTCCGCGTATCCGGGGAACTGGCGCCGGCAGATGCCTTCTTCGACCTTGGCCAGGGCGACATAGATGAAGACGACGGTGACGGTGGCGATGAGCACCAGGTAGCGTGGCCAGATCAGCGCCATGCCGATGCTCGCGACGATCAGGGCCAGGTACTGCGGATGTCGGATGTGGCGGTAGAGCCCGCCCATCACGGCGTCGGTGCGACGCAGCTTGGCGCGATAGATCTGGAACGCGCCGACCGCGAACCCCGCGAGCCCGCCGGTGAACAGGAGGAAGCCCACGGTTTCGTGGGCGTCCACGAGGACGGAGCGCGTGTCCTCGACGATGTGCGGCAGGAAGAACCGGATCGTCCAGCCGGTCGCTCCGGAGGCCTGCAGCCAGTCGAGGCCGGGCCCGTAGACCGCGTAGAGATAAGCGGCGAAGGGCGACGCCATGTAGAAGAACTCGAAGGCGATCAGGACGTAGAAGACCATCGATGCCCAGAGTGCCCGGCGCGCGTGCGTCCGTGAGGCGTCTGCTTGTGTCTTGTTGCTCATCCCGGGGACCTCCTGTACTGCATGGTGGTTGGGCGAGATCAAGGGGCTGGACCCATGTCGGGCCCATGGCTGGCTACAGAATGAGCAGGAACCGTGCCAATTCGGGCAAGTCGTTGAAGCAGGGGAGCTTGGTGAGCTTGCTGGGGAGCACGGTGCGCGCTGGGATGGTCAGACGCGCCAAGGGTTGGCGAACCCGGTGACGCCGACCTGGGTCGTGTTCATCGTGCGTGGGACGCACGCCATTTGCCGGCGAGCGGGCGCACTCCCGTGGAGAGGAACGGTACCGGGCTCGCGACGTCAGGGACGTCGCGAGGCGTGGCCGGTCCGAACGCGAGGATTCAGCCCTTGCGGAGCATCCGTCCTGTCAGGTTGCCGGTCGGCTTGCCGTCTTGCATGAACACCTCGCCGTTGACGAGCGTGTAGTCGTAGCCGGTGGCCTCCTGCACGTATCGGCCGGCGCCGCCCGGGAAGTCGTGGACGTATTCGGGGATGCCCACTTCCATGGCATCGAGGTCGATCACGTTCACGTCGGCGAGGGCTCCGGCGTGCAGCCGACCGCGGCCTTCGACACCGAAGAGATCCGCGGTATCCGAGGTCCAGCGCCGCACGGCTTCCTCGATGGAGAAGAAGCCGCGCTCGCGTACCCAGTAGGACAGCAGCCAGGTAGGCTGGCTCGCGTCCATGATCTGGCCGACGTGGGCGCCGGAGTCCGCGAGGCCCATCGCGACCACGGGCTGGCGCAGCATGGCCTCGACCGCATCCATCCGTGGGTTCAGGAACGCGTGGTAGCAGACCACCCGCCCGTCGGTCTCGAGGCTGAGGTCGATGAACGCCTCGACCGGAGAGACGCCCCGGCGGCGCGCGTGGGCACCGAGCGAGTCGACCGGGTTCATGTCGTAGCGGACGTGACCCGGCAGCAGCACGTAGAAGCGGTCCAGATCGAACGCGACCTCGTCGAGATTGACGTCCTCGATCAGGCGCCGCCGCTCCTTCGCATCGGCCAGCCGGGCGAGACGTTCGTTCAGGTCCAGCGGCGCCAGGGTCTGCCAGGCCGGAGAGGCGAACGGCAGTCGGTTCTGTAGGCTGAAGAGCCCGCCGATGCCGCGCGAGGTCGTTTGCGGACGGATGCGCGCGCCGGCGGCGTTCTCCTCGTTCACGAAGTCGATCACCGACTGGTACAGGGTGTCGCGGCGCTCGCTGTGGGCGAGGCCAAAGGTGACGTTCACGCCGTTCTCGCGCGACAGTTCACCGAGCCATGCGACTTCGCGTCGGGTATTGGGCAGATGCGGCGCGTCCCGCTCGCCGAGGCGGGCCGCCGCTTCGAAGATGCCCTCGTGCTTGCCCAATACGCGGCCGAAGGCCAGCAGTTCCTCGGGCTGTGCGTAGGTGCCGGGCACCGGGCGTCCATCGGGCACGCGGTGCAGGAAGGTGCGGGAGGTGGAGAAGCCGAGGGCCCCGTTGCCGACCGCTTCGTCGACCAGTTCGCACATGCGCTCGATGTCGGCCTGGCCGGCGGGCTCCTCGTCGAGGCTGCGTTCGTGCATCGCGTGATACCGCACCGCGCAATGCCCGACCATGCCACCGACGTTGACGCCCTTGGGCATCGCTGCCAGGGCGTCCAGGTACTCGCCGTAGGTCTCCCAGTTCCAGGGCAGTCCGGTCATGATGGACTCGCGCGGGATGTCTTCCACGGACTCCATCATCTCCGCCAGGTAACCGCGGTCCTCCGGTTTGCAGGGTGCGAACGTCACACCGCAGTTGCCGAGCACGACGGAGGTGATGCCGTGGTAGCAGGAAGACGAGGCGATCGGATCCCAGCCCAGTTGCGCATCGAGGTGCGTGTGGATGTCGACAAACCCGGGCGTGACGTACTTGCCGTCCGCGCGGATCTCCCGCTTGCCGTCCTCTTCGACCGTACCGATCTTTGACACGCGGTCGCCGTCGATGGCGACATCCGCGGCCACCGGGGCACTCCCGGTGCCGTCGACCAGCTGGCCGCCCCGGATCACGATGTCATGGCTCATGGCTGCCCCCTTGTGGCTCCCCCTGCGGACGCCGCCGCGGGCGTCCCGTAGTGCGACTCGATGGAACACGCGATGATGGCATGGCGCGGACGGCGGGTCGAGATGCCCTCGCGAGACGTCTGCTAGAATCGCCCGACCCCGCCCCGCCCCGAAATCCACGGAGCAGACATGACCGAAGACGAGCAGCGCGCCATGCGCGATTCGACCCGCGCCGAAACCGTGGCGCGGATCGTGGAAGACGCCATCTGGCGCTTCAACGAGGAGCACGAGGAGACGCTTGCCGTATACGATCTCATCGGCGTGGTCGTGGAGGACCTGCTGGCCGAAGGGATGTGCCCGGCGTGCCTTGCGACTGCCGTTGACGAGGCGTTCGAACGCGTGAACGCGGACCGGGATACCCATGTCACCGAGGAGTCTCCGAACGTCGTCGTGCGCAACGACAGTGGCGTGTTCCACTGACGCCTCCGGGCGTCTGGCCGAGCTCGTCCGGGGCGACCGATCCGGCGCCGTCCGTCGCGGACGGCCCGACCACGACGCACCTACCTCGGAGTCGGCCACGCAGCGTGTAGCCGGAGGCGGCCGGTAGCCGGTTCCCGGGGCGCTGAGAACCACAGGACACCCCGTACAGGAGCTACTCATGGACTACAGCGACATCCTCTACGAGACCGACGGCCGCCTCGCCTTCGTCACGCTGAACCGGCCGGAGAAGCTGAACGCCCTCAGCAACAACCTGCGTGGCGAGGTCATGGACGCCATGCGCGAGGCGGAACACGACGACGCGATCGGCGTGATCGTCCTGCGCGCGGCGGGCAGGTCCTTCTCCGCGGGTTACGACCTGTCTCCTTCACGTACAGCTGGCGACGAGCGGTTCGTGAGCCATCGCTCCAAGCTTCCGGACACCGGCAGCACGCACCCCGGCGCGGCCCAGTGGTCCCGACATGTGGTGATGACGAACTGGATCATCTGGGAACTTGCCAAGCCCGTGGTGGCCCAGATCCAGGGCCACTGCCTGGCCGGCGGCACCGAGCTTGCGACGACGTGTGATTTTCGGATCGTTGCCGAGGACGCGCAGATCGGCTATCCGCCGGTGCGTGCCATGACGACCATGGACATGCTCTGGACGCCGTGGCACCTGCCGCCGGCGAAGGCGCGCGAGTTCGCGTTCCTGGGCGACTCGGTCTCGGGTGAGGAGATGGCCCGCCTCGGCTGGGCCAACTACGCGGTCCCGAAGGACGAACTGGGTGACGCTACGGAACGTTTCGCGCGCCGTCTCGGCTATATCGACAACGAGATGCTGATGTACACCAAGCGTGCGGTGAACCGGCAGTACGAGACGATGGGCATTCGCACGGCCCTCGCTTCCGGCACGGAGATCCAGGCGTTGAGTGGGCAACGGGCGGCCGCCTCCGAGTGGGGGCGCCGCGTCCGCGAGGACGGACTGAAGGCGGCGCTCGAGTGGCGCGACGGTCCGTTCCGCGATTTCCGGGGCGCCTACGACAGCGCACCAAAGGAACGGCCGGTGGCCGGGATGGACAAGGCGGAAGACTGAGCCCCGTCCCTTCCATGCACGGCTACGACTTCGACACGCCGGTCGATCGCACGGGTACCTCGAGCAGCAAGTGGAGCCGGTACGGGCCGGAGATCCTCCCCTTCTGGGTGGCGGATATGGACTTCCGTGCGCCGCCGGGACTGCTGGCGGCGGTGGCGGAGCGCCTGGACCATGGCGTCCTCGGCTATACGGACACGCCGCCGGAAGCCGAAGCCGCGTTCGTTGAATGGCTGCAGCGTCGTCACGGCTGGACGGTCGTTCCCGACTGGTTGGTATGGCTCCCCGGCGTGGTGCCGGGCATGAACCTGGCAGGGCGCGCGGTGGGCGGCGACAGTCTGCTGATTCCCGCGCCGGTCTACTACCCGTTCCTCGCGGTGCCGCGGCACGTCGACAAGGCGGGCCTCGTGGTGAGCCTCGTCTGCGACGGCGGATCCTGGACGATGGACATGGACCGGTTCGAAGCCGCGGTGCGGCCGGACACCCGCGGATTCCTGCTGTGCAACCCGCAGAATCCCACGGGGCGGGTCTATCGTCGCGACGAACTCGAAGCGCTTGTGGAGTTCTGCCTGCGGCATGGCCTGACTCTGGTGAGCGACGAGATCCACTGCGACCTGCTGCTGGAACCCGGCGCTTCGCACAACCCGGCGGCGAGTCTGGCTCCGGAACTGCCCTCCATCACGCTGTTCAGTCCCAACAAGAGCTACAACGTCCCGGGTCTCGGCTCCGCGGTTGCCGTCATTCCCGATGCCGGACTGCGCAAGGCCTTCCTGCACGCCGGGGCCGGCCTGATCGGTCATGTCTCCCCGCTCGCATACACGGCGGCGCGGTGGGCCTATACGGAGCGGACGGACTGGCTGGGCGAACTCAACCGCTACCTGCGGGCGAACGGGGACCGGCTGCGGGAAGTGGTGGCCGCTCTCGATGGCGTCGAGACGACGCGCGTGGAGGGCACGTATCTCGCCTGGATAGATGTCCGCCAGCTCGGCCTGGCACAGCCCGAGGAGCACTTCGAGCGTCATGGCCTCGGCCTCTCCGATGGCGCGCTTTTCGGTGGTCCGGGGTTTCAGCGCTTCAACTTCGGCTGCCCGCGGGTGACGCTGGAAGAAGGGTTGGCCCGATTCACCGAGGCGGTACGCAGCGCCTGAGTTCCATGTGTGGTGTGCGGCGCGGCTGCCGTGGCTGCCGCGGAAGCTGAGGCGCGGCGATTTCCGGCTCGCAGACCGTGGAACCGTCCCGCGCGGGGGTGGCTGCCTCCTGGCGCCGAAGAGCGAAAAAATGCCCTTGAACTGCCGCGAATCTCGGTTATAGTCGCCCGTTTCCGGGCAGCTTCACCGCTGCCCGCTTTGTTTCTGGCGTATTCCCACACCGGGAGAAGCAGGGGAAGGAGTCGGTCCGATGACAGCGATCATGCCCACTTACAAGCGGTTCGAGGTGACGTTCGAGCGCGGCGAGGGCGCGCGGCTGTACGACGACACGGGCAAGGAGTACATCGACGCGCTCTGCGGGCTCGCGGTGACGGGCCTCGGTCATGCGCATCCCCACGTCACGGCGGCGCTGACACGCCAGGCGGGCCGGCTGCTGCACACCTCCAACCTGTATGGCATCGGCCAGCAGGAGCGGCTGGCGGAACGGCTGACGACCCTCTCCGGCATGGACAACGTCTTCTTCGGCAATTCGGGCGCGGAAGCGAACGAAGCGGCCATCAAGATCGCGCGGCTGTACGGGCACTCGAAGGGGATCGCCGCACCCGGCATCGTCGTGGTGGACAACAGTTTCCACGGGCGCACGATGGCGACGCTGACAGCGACCGGCAACCGCAAGGTACAGGCCGGCTTCGAGCCCCTGCTGGGTGGCTTCGTCCGCGCCCCGTTCAATGACGTGGCGACCATGCGCAACATCGCCGCGAACGACAAGAACGTGGTGGCGGTGATGGTCGAGCCGATCCTCGGCGAGGGCGGCATCCAGATCCCGGACGAGGACTACCTGCCGGCCCTGCGCGCACTGTGTGACGAGAACGGCTGGCTCCTGATGCTCGACGAGATCCAGACCGGAAGCGGGCGCTCGGGCAAGTTCTTCTGCTACCAGCACACCGGCATCCTGCCGGACGTGGTGACCCTCGCGAAGGGGCTGGGTAACGGTGTGCCGATCGGCGTGTGCCTGGCGCGGGGCGTGGCGGCGGGCATGCTGACCGCGGGGACGCACGGGTCGACGTTCGGCGGCAACCCGTTGGTGTGCGCGGCCGGCAACGCGGTGCTCGACGAACTCGAGGGCGGCCTGATCGAACGCGCGAGTGAACTCGGGCAGCGCATGCTCGCCGGGCTCCGCAAGGGGCTGCAGGGGAACAACCGGGTGAAGGACATCCGCGGCAAGGGCCTGCTGCTGGCGGTGGAACTGCATCAGCCCTGCACGCAGATTGCGCAGCAGGCGTTGGAGGCGGGCGTTCTGCTCAACGTGACTCTGGACACCATTGTGCGCCTCCTGCCGCCACTGATCCTGACCGACGACGAGGCCGACACAGTTGTCGCCACCGTCGTGGATCTCGTCAACGCCCTGGAGTGATCCCGTGGACACGCGCCACTTCCTGACCCTCCTGGATTTCAGCCCGGAGGAACTGACGCACGTGGTTTCGCGGGCGGCGGAGTTGAAGCGGCTGCACCGCGCGGGCACGGCCTGGCGGCCGCTCGAGGGCAAGACCCTCGCGATGGTCTTCGAACTCAACTCGACGCGCACGCGCGTCGCCTTTGAGGTGGGGATGCACCAGCTCGGCGGCCATGCCATCTGCCTCACTCCGAAGGACACGCAGATCTCGCGCGACGAGCCGATCGAGGACACGGCGCGCGTGCTCGGGGAGATGGTCGACGTGGTGATGCTGCGCACGTTGCGGCACGAAGACGTCACGGCCTTTGCGGACGCTTCGGAGGTCCCCGTCATCAACGGCATGACGTCGCGCTTCCATCCGTGCCAGCTGCTCGCGGACGTGCAGACCTTCGCGGAAGTGCGCGGGCCCATCGCCGGACGCACGGTGGCCTTCGTCGGCGACGGGTACAACATGTGCCACTCCTACATCAACGCGTCGCGGCAGTTCGACTTTCACCTGAAGGTCGCGACGCCCCGGACGCATCGCCCGGACCCGGAGTTGCTGGCCGGCGTCAACGGCGCGGAGTGGGTGGACTGCCCGCGGGCCGCCGTCGAGGGCGCGGATCTCGTCGTGACCGACGTATGGGCCTCGATGGGGCACGATGAAGAGGCCGGCGCGCGACGCCGCGCCTTCGCGGACTACCAGGTCACTCCGGCATTGCTGGATCATGCCCGCGACGACGCGCTTTTCATGCACTGCCTGCCCGCGCATCGCGGCGAGGAAGTGAGCGCAGACCTGCTCGACGACTCACGCTCGGTCGTGTTCACGGAGGCGGGCAACCGCCTGCATTCGCAGAAGGCACTGCTGGAGTTTCTGCTGGCGGATGCTGGTTGACCGGAGTGGTTGGCGCGGTTGATGCGGCGCGCTCAGAAACCCCCGGTACCGAGTAGCGAGAGCCCCGTCTGGAGCACGGCCAGCGCCAGCAATCCGGCGAACAGATCGTCCAGCAGGACACCGAGCCCGCCGGCCACTTCCCGGTCCGCCCACGACACCGGCCACGGTTTCCAGATGTCGAACACACGGAACAGCAGGAATCCCGCCGCGACCGCGATGGGTTCGTCGGGCACGAACAGGAGCGCTACCCAGACCCCCGCGACCTCGTCGAGCACGATGGCAGAGTCGTCGTGCAGGCCGCGCCGCGCGCAGAGGATGTGCAGGAGCCAGCCCCCCGCCGCCGCCAGGGTCGAAGCGGCCGCAAGCTGCACCAGCGGCGCCGTGTCGACGAAGCACACCCACCAGAGCAGCGTACCGAGGGCGGCTCCCCAGGTACCGGGCGCGAGTGGCAGAAAGCCGGCCCCGAAGCCCGTGGCCAGCAGGACGTCCGGCGCGGCCAGATCGCGCGGGCTGAGACGGTTACTCGAAATGCCGGTACCCCGTCGGATCGGCCACGGCGCGGGATAGCGGGCGACCGCGATCGAGCACACGCACGCCGGCGCCGCTGACGATCCGCCCGATGGCATGGACCGTGGCCTGGACCGCCGGGGTGTCGCCGGCGGTGAACAGCAACTCGTAGTCGTCGCCGCAGGAGAGGGCAGTCACGGGGTCCACACCGCTTGCGACGGGCACCGCTTCGAGGTCGACCTCGGCCGCCACGGCGCTTGCCGCGCACAGATGGCCCAGATCGGCGAGCAGTCCGTCCGAGATATCGATGGCGGCCGACGCCACCCCGCGTAGCGACATGCCGAGCGCGAGACGCGGTTCGACCCGGTAGAACCGCGCGTCTCCGGCCAGACGCGCGGCGTGGCCGACGCCGAGTGGCCCCGACACGAAGAGCGTGTCTGCGGCGCGTGCGCCGGAACGCAACAGCGCCTGCCCGTGCGGTACCAGCCCATGGGCGGCCACGGAAACACTCAGGGGACCACGCGCCAGGTTGCCGCCGACGATGGCGACGCCGTGCGGGCGCGCAGCGGCGGCAAGACCCCGCGCGAACGCCTCGACCCATGCGATGTCCGCTTCGGGCGCCGTCAGGGAGACCACGCAATATCTTGCCTCGGCGCCCATCGCGGCCAGGTCCGAGAGGTTGACCCCGAGCGCGCGCGCGCCGACCAGGTCGCCGGACGCATCCCCGGGAAAGTGCCGACCCGCGACCAGCGTGTCGGTGGTCACGGCGAGATCGAATCCGGACGGGACGGCGACCAGCGCGGCGTCGTCGCCGGGACCGAGTACCACGCCGTCCCCTCCGGCGCTGCCACCGAGGATCGCGACGATGCGGCGGATCAGCTCGAACTCGTCCATTGCGTTTCCTGCGTCCGCAGGTCGCGCGCGACGCGGTCGAGGACGCCGTTGACGTACTTGTAGCTGGCCTCGGCGCCGAAGGTCTTGGCGAGCCGGACGTACTCGTCGATCGCCACCTTGTACGGGACGTCGATGCGGGACCGCAACTCGTAGGCGCCGGCACGCAGGATGGCGCGTTCGACCTGGTCGAGGGAGGCGACGGCGCGGTCGAGATAGGGTGCGAACGTGGCATCGAGTTCTGGCGCGTCGGTCAGAACGCCGCGCAGACATGCGCCGAAGAAGGCGACATCCGCCTTGTCGAGGCTGCCGTTGTCCGCGAACTGGGCACGGATGTCGTCGGCCGCCTGGCCGCCGAGCTGCCACTGGTAGATCGCTTGTACCAACGCGCGTCGCGCACGCCGGCGGGCCCACACGGACATGCGCTAGAACCGATCGAGCACGGCGGCCATCTCGAGGGCCGCGCGCGCGGCGTCGCCGCCCTTGTCGCCGCGGTGCGGGTCCGCTCGCGCCTCGGCCTGTGCGTCGGTGTCGGTGGTCAGTACGCCGAAGATCATGGGCACGCCGGTTTCGAGCGCCGCCCGTTGCAGGCCGGCGGCGCACTCCCCGGAGACGTAGTCGAAGTGGGGCGTCTCACCCCGGATCACGGCGCCGAGCGCGATGACGCCGTCGGGTCGGAGGGACTCCGCGGCCCGTTTCGCAAGCACCGGAAGGTCGAAGGCGCCCGGGGCACGAACCACGGTCAGGTCGTCCGGCCGAACGCCGTGCGCCTCGAGGGTTGCCAGGGTGCTGTCGAGCATCGGGTCCACCACGGATCCGTTGAACCGTGCGGCAACGATGGCGAATCGCCGGCCGTGGCCATCGAGATCGAGCGAAGTGGGCTTTTCGTCTGCCATCTGCCTGTTGTTCTCCTGCTGCCCGTGGGTGTGCGACGAGGGTCATCGGTCGACGCGAGCCGTCGCCCGAGCGTGCGCGCGCGTCCTGCCGGACGCGCGTTGGAAGTTCGCTCGCGCGAAACTTCTTACGGCGCAAGCTGCTGAACGGCCGTTCAGACAGGTTCGCTGCGTCGGACGACGAGGCGCACATCGTCCCCGAACGTGGCCACATCCGCGATTCTACCCGCGACCGCCTGCGCCATGCGCGCCAGCGGCAGAAGCGCCAGGGGCCGCGCATCGCTGCCGAGGAGCTTGGGGGCGATGTAGACGATCAACTCGTCCCACAATTCCGCTTCGAGGAATGCGCCGGTGAGGGTGGGACCTGCTTCCACGAGGACCTCGTTGCACTGCCGCGCGGCGAGTTGTTCGAGGAGTGCTGCGAGATCGACCCGGCTGCTCTCCTGGCGATGCACCTCGATGCCGGCCGGGCCGCCGCCGTCCCGACCGCAGGCCATGAGCACATTCCCCCCGGTGAAGACGGTAGCGTCCGAGGGCAGCGCACCCCGACTGCTGACGATCACCCGCAGCGGCTGGCGGGTCTCGCCATGCGTCGCGAAGCGCGTGTCGCGCACGGTGAGCCGCGGGTCGTCGGCGCGCACGGTACCGGCGCCGGTGACGATCGCGCAACTGCGGGCACGCCAGTGCTGCACGTCGGCGCGCGCGGCGTCGGAGGTGATCCATTTGCTCTCGCCGTTCGCCATCGCGGTGCGGCCGTCGAGGGACACTGCGGTCTTGATGCGTACCCAGGGCCGCCCGGTGCGCAACCGGGTGAGCCAGCCGCGATTCAGATCCCGGGCCTCCGGCAGTTCGTGGATCATGACCTCGATGCCCGCCTCCCGCAGTTGCGCGAAACCGGCGCCGTCGATGCGTGGATGCGGGTCCGTCATGGCAGCGACGACGCGACGGATGCCGGCCTCGATCAGGGCGTTCGTGCAGGGCGGTGTCCGGCCGTGGAACGAGCAGGGCTCGAGCGACACGTAGGCGGTTGCGCCGACCGCTTCGCCGGCGTCGGCGAGCGCACGGACCTCGGCATGGCCCTGCCCCGCCCACGCGTGCCACCCCCGACCGAGGGTCTTGCCGTCGCGCACGATCAGGCAGCCGACGCGCGGGTTCGGCGCGCACGTATAGAGACCGCCCTCGGCCAGGGCGACGGCGGCCCGAAGGTGGAGCAGATCCGTGGCTTTCGACATCGGGCGATGGCCGGGCGCGCGTCAGTCTTGCTCGGGACGGAGTCTCCGGACTTCCTCCGAGAAGTCCTGGACATCCTGAAAGTCCCGATACACGGATGCGAAACGGACGTAGGCGACACCGTCCATGACCCGGAGTTCCTGCATCACCGCTTCGCCGACCATGCGCGACGGCACCTCGCGCTCCCCGGTGGAGCGCAACACGTGGGTGATGTGGCCGATCGCGTTTTCGACGTCGTCGGCGCCGACGGGGCGTTTCTCGAGTGCACGCAGCATTCCGACGCGCAGCTTCGCCTCGTCAAAGGGCTCCCGAGCGCCGTTGCTCTTGACGATGTGGGGCATGACGAGCGTCGCCCGCTCGTAGGTGGTGAAACGCTCGCCGCAGTGCTGGCACTCCCGTCGGCGGCGCACCTCCCCCCCTTCCGCGACGAGCCGGGAATCGATGACCCGCGTATCGTCGTTGCTGCAGAACGGACAATGCACCGGTCAGGCTCCCGTGCCCGGTGCGCCCCGATAGAGTATGCGTGCCGCTTTGCGCATGTGCCCGATTGTACTGCGTCGCGTGCGGGATCCCGGTGGGATGCAGGCGCTGCGGCGCCGCGCGGCCGTGTGCGAGTCCTCCGTCAAGGGTGCGCACGGTGGCGTTTGCGTCCATGATAAGGAACTCGCTATCGGGGAGAGAACAGTGATCGTCGAGCAGATCTGGACCGGCAACGCCTACCGCAACTTCAACTACCTGATCGCCTGCGGGGAGACGGGGGAGGCCCTCGCGGTGGACCCTCTGGACCACGCCAAGTGTCTCGCGCGGGCCCGGGAGAAGGGCTGGGAGATCACCCAGATCCTCAATACTCACGAGCATCTCGACCACACCGGGGGCAACGGCGCGATGATCGAGGCGACGGGTGCGAAGCTCCTCGCGCACAAGGACGCCGGACCGCGGATCGACGGCATCGACGTGGGGCTCGGGGTGGGTGACGTGGTGTCGATCGGCAAGACGGTGGAACTCCTGGCCCTCGATACGCCCGGGCATACGATGAGCCACATCTGCCTGCTGTCGCAGACCGATACGCCGGCGCTCTTCTGCGGCGACACGCTGTTCAACGCCGGTGCCGGCAACTGCCACGGCGGCGGTCATCCGGAGGAGCTCTACGAGACCTTCGTCTCACAACTCGACCGGCTGCCCCCCGAGACGCAGATCTATCCCGGCCACGACTACCTCACGAACAACCTCGGTTTCACCCTCGACCGCGAGCCGGACAACGCGGCGGCAGCCGATCTGTCGGAGGCGTTATCCGACACCCATGACCCCGACGATCCGCTCGTCACGACGCTGGCACAGGAACGGGAGATCAACACCTTCTTTCGGCTGACGAGCGCCACGGTCATCGCGCGGCTGCGCGAGGCCTTCCCCGGCATGGAGGAGAACCCTTCGCCCAAGGAGGTCTTCCTGAAGCTGCGCGAACTGCGCAACTCCTGGTAGGGGGGGCTACCCGTGAAGATCGAAGTGGACATCACGCCGGCGGAAGTCCGGCAACTGTTTGGCCTGCCCGATACCACGGCCGCGCAGCAGTTCATGGCAGAGCGGTTCAGGCAGTTCGTGGACCAGCAGGGCGAGGGCGAAGCCCTCGGCAGGATGATGACCGCCATGTTCGAAGGCGGACGCCAGTCGATCGAGGCCTACCAGGAGTTCCTGCGCGGGCTCGGCGGGTTGGCTACGGCGCGGGAAGACCGCGGGCGGGACTGAAGGGGAGGTCCGTGGCTTCCTCGAACGGGCCGGTTGAACGCCTGCGGCCGGACGTGCGCGCGTGGCTGCTCGCCGCAACCGCGTCCCTCGGGGTGGCGGCCTGCACGGAGTCGCCCCGGGAGGCGCCGGTCGAAGAGCCGAATCGCCGGTGGCCGTGGGGCCTGCAGCCGAGGCCGTGGCGCCGAACCCGCTGCGCAACGCCTACTTCGGCGATCTCCACGCCCATACGCGCTGCCTCCCCCATCTGCTACGCTCCGGCGGGTTGATTGCGGATCGGAAAGCAGGGGGAATCATGAGAGCGCGATGTCTGACCGTCGTCGGGCTCGCCGGCCTCTGGCTGGCGGGGTGTTCGCAGGAGCCGGCAGAGATGCCTGCCCCGGAGCCCGAGGAAGCGCCTGACACGGCCCAGGAGGCTGCGCCGCCGCCGGCGAATTCTCTCCGCAACGCCTACTTCGGCGATCTCCACGTCCATTCGCGCTACTCGCTCGACGCGTTCATCTTCGGCACGGTCGCGACCCCGGACGAGGCGTACCGCTTCGCGCGGGGCGAGAGCCTGGCGCACCCGTCCGGCTTCGAGATGCAGCTCCCGGATCCGCTGGATTTCTACGCGGTCACGGACCACGCGATGTTACTCGGCATGCTGCCGGCGATGTCCGACCCGACCACGGAGATCTCGAAGACGGAGTTGGCCCAGCCCTTCGCGAACGCGAAGACGGTGGAGGAGCGGAGTGCGGCTTTCGCTGCCATACGACCGTACCTGTCACCGGAAACCGTCGACGAAATCCTCGACAAGGACATCGTGCGCTCGGCCTGGGCAGAGATCGTGGCGTCTGCGAACCGGTACAACGATCCTGGCAACTTCACGACGTTCATCGCCTATGAGTACACCTCGGCGCCGTCGTCGCAGAATCTGCACCGTAACGTGGTGTTCCGCGGCGATGGCGCCCCGGAGATCCCGTTCTCGCGCCTGGACTCGAGCAATCCCGAGGCACTCTGGGAGTGGATGGACCGTGCCCGGGCCGACGGCTACGACGCGCTCGCGATCCCGCACAACAGCAACGGCTCGAACGGGCAGATGTTCAAGCCGGCCTACTATGACGATGCGCCCTTCGACGCTGCCTACGCGGATCTCCGGATGCGCAACGAGCCGCTGGTCGAGATCACGCAGGTGAAGGGCACTTCGGACACCCATCCGCTCCTGTCGCCGAACGACGAGTGGGCGAACTTCGAGATCATGCCGTTCCGCATCGCCACGCAGATCATCAGCAACGTCTCCGGGAGCTATGCGCGGGAAGCCCTGATTCGGGGTATCCAGTTCGAAGCGGAGCAGGGTTTCAACCCGTTCAAGTTCGGCATCGTCGGTGCGAGCGACACGCACAACGCGTCGTATGCCGGGGACGAGTCCGAGTTCTACAGCAAGGTAGGTGTCCTCGACGGTACGCCGGAACGGCGCGGCGCCATCCCGTTGGAACCGGTGCCCGGAGAGGGACCGCTGGACGTGGGCCCGTGTCCCGAGACCGTACCGACGGCGATTTCGGGTGAGTCCACCGATCCGGTGCCGAAGATCTGGTGCGGGGAGGACGCCGACCGTTTCCGTGACACCTACTACACCTACTGGAGCGCCTCGGGCCTGACAGGGGCGTGGGCGCAGGAGAACACGCGCGAGTCGATTCACGACGCGTTCCGGCGCAAGGAGACGTTCGGCACGAGCGGGCCGCGCATCCGCGTGCGCTTCTTCGGTGGCTACGGTCTCGCGGACGTGGCGGCGGACGCGCCCGACATGGTGGAGCGCGCCGATGCCGGTGGCGTGGCCATGGGCGGAGACCTCGAAGGAAGCGCGGAAGGCACGCCGACGTTTCTCGTCTGGGCGGCGCGGGATGCGCGGAGCGCGCCGCTGCAGCGCGCGCAGATCGTCAAGGGCTGGGTCGAGGACGGCGCCACCCGGGAGCAGGTGTTCGACGTGGCATGCTCCGACGGCGGCGCCGTGGACCCGGAAACCCACCGGTGCCCGGACAACGGTGCGACGGTGAACCTGGCCGACTGCTCGATCTCCAAGGACGTGGGCGCGGCGCAGCTTGCCGCGTCGTGGCAGGACCCGACGTTCGACCGCGCCCAGCGTGCGCTCTATTACGTGCGCGTGCTGGAGAACCCGACGTGCCGCTGGTCCACGTGGGACGCCCTGAAAGCGGGCGTGTCGCCGCGACCGGACCTGCAGGCGACGCTGCAGGAACGGGCCTGGACCTCCCCCATCTGGTACGCTCCGGCGGGTTGATTGCGGATCGGAAAGCAGGGGGAATCATGAAAGCGCGATATCTGATGGTCGTCGGGCTCGCCGGCCTGTGGCTGGCAGGGTGTTCGCAGGAGCCGGCGGAGGCGCCCGCCGCGGAGCCCGAGGAGGCGTCCGGCGCGGCCGAGGAGGCTGCGCCGCCTGAAGCGAACCCGCTCCGCAACGCCTACTTCGGCGATCTCCACGTGCATTCGCGGTACTCGTTCGATGCGTTCATCTTCGGCACGGTCGCGACCCCGGACGAGGCGTACCGCTTCGCGCGCGGCGAGAGCCTGGCGCACCCGTCGGGCTTCGAGATGCAGCTCCCGGATCCGCTCGACTTCTATGCAGTCACGGACCACGCGATGTTCCTCGGGATGCTGCCGGCGATGTCCGACCCGACCACGGAGATCTCGAAGACGGAGTTCGCCCAGCCCTTCGCCGCGGCGAAGACCGCCGAAGAGCGGGGCGCGGCGTTCGGCGCGATCCGTCCCTACCTGAGTCCGGAGACCCATGCGGAAGTCCTCGACAAGGACATCGTGCGCTCGGCCTGGGCGGAGATCGTGGCGTCTGCGAACCGGAACAACGACCCCGGCAACTTCACGACGTTCGTCGCCTACGAGTACACCTCGGGGCCGTCGTCGCAGAACCTGCACCGCAACGTGGTGTTCCGCGGCGACGGCGCGCCGGACATCCCGTTCTCGCGCCTCGACTCGATGAACCCGGAGGAACTCTGGCAGTGGATGGACCGGGCCCGGGACGACGGCTACGAGGCGCTCGCCATTCCGCACAACAGCAACGGCTCGAACGGCCAGATGTTCAAGCCGGCCTACTATGACGATGCGCCCTTCGACGCCGCCTACGCGGACCTCCGGATGCGCAACGAGCCGCTGGTCGAGATCACGCAGGTGAAGGGCAATTCGGAGACGCACCCGCTCCTGTCGCCGAACGACGAATGGGCAAACTTCGAGATCATGCCGTTCCGCATCGCCACGCGGATCATCAGCAACGTCTCCGGGAGCTATGCGCGCGAAGCCCTGATTCGGGGTATCCAGTTCGAAGCGGAGCAGGGTTTCAACCCGTTCAAGTTCGGCATCGTCGGTGCGAGCGACACGCACAACGCGTCGTATGCGGGCGACGAGTCCGAGTTCTACAGCAAGGTGGGCGTACTCGACGGTACGCCGGAACGGCGCGGGGCCATCCCCCTGGAGCCGGTGCCCGGAGAGGGACCGCTGGACGTGCGCCCGTGTCCCGAGACCGTGCCGACGGCGATCGCGGGAGAGTCCACGGAACCCGCGCCGCAGATCTGGTGCGGCGAGGATGCCGACCGGTTCCGCGAGACCTACTACACCTACTGGAGCGCCTCGGGCCTGACGGGGGCGTGGGCGCAGGAGAACACGCGCGAGTCGATTTACGATGCGTTCCGGCGCAAGGAGACCTTCGGCACGAGCGGGCCGCGCATCCGCGTGCGCTTCTTCGGCGGCTACGGTCTCGCGGACGTGGCGGCGGACGCGCCCGACATGGTCGAGCGCGCCGATGCCGGCGGCGTGGCCATGGGCGGAGACCTCGAAGGAAGCGCGGAAGGCGCGCCGACGTTTCTTGTCTGGGCGGCCCGGGATGCGCGGGGCGCGCCCCTGCAGCGCGCGCAGATCGTCAAGGGCTGGGTCGAGGACGGCGCCGCACGGGAGCAGGTGTTCGACGTGGCATGCTCCGACGGCGGCGCCGTGGACCCGGAGACCCACCGGTGCCCGGACAACGGTGCGACGGTGAACCTGGCCGACTGCTCGATCTCCGAGGACGTGGGCGCGGCGCAGCTTGCCGCGTCGTGGCAGGACCCGACGTTCGACCGCGCCCAGCGTGCGCTCTATTACGTGCGCGTCCTGGAGAACCCGACGTGCCGCTGGTCCACGTGGGACGCCCTGAAAGCGGGCGTGTCGCCGCGACCGGACCTGCCGGCGACGCTGCAGGAACGGGCCTGGACATCGCCGATCTGGTATTCGCCCACGAGCTGACCCCTCGACCCGGGAGGAGGAGGGGGCATGCGGATTCGCGCGGGCCGCCCCGGCAAGGCGGTAAGGGCGCTGGTCGGGTCGTTCGCCTGCCTGTGGCTGATGGCATGCTCGCCGGAGCCGTCGCAGGCGCCGGGGCCGGGGCCGGGGGAGCCGGACGGCACGAAGACCGCGAGCCCCCCGCAGGAGGCACCGCTACCCGAACCGAATCCGCTGCGTGACGCCTGGTTCGGCGACCTGCACGTGCACACCCGCTATTCGATGGACGCGTACCTTTTCGGAACGCGCGCCAACCCGGACGAGGCGTATCGCTTCGCCCGGGGTGCGGGCATGACCCACGCGAGCGGATTCGAGATGCGGCTCCCGGACCCGCTGGACTTCTATGCGGTCACGGACCACGCGATGTTCCTGGGCATGTTCGCGGCGATCAACGATCCGACGACGGAGATCTCCGAGCGGCCTTCCTCGCAACCCCTCGTCGGCATGGACACTCCGGAGGAGCGCGCCGCCGCTGGCGAGGTCCTGATGGCCCTGATCACGGAGCCCGCCGGGAAGGTCGACGGGTTCATTGACCGCGACGTGATGCGTTCGACTTGGTCGGACATCGTTGCAGCGGCGGACCGGCACTACGAGCCGGGCCGTTTCACGACCTTCGTCGGCTACGAGTTCACCTCCATGCCGGGGCTGCAGAACCTGCACCGCAACGTGATCTTCCGGGGTGGGAGCGCACCGGACATGCCGTTCTCCCAATTCGACTCGCCGAACCCGGAGGACCTCTGGGAGTGGATGGACCGGGCCCGCGCGGACGGCTACGAGGCGCTCGCGATTCCGCACAACAGCAACGGTTCCAACGGGCAGATGTTCAAGGCCGCGTATTTCGACGACACGCCGCTCGATGCCGCGTACGCCGAGATGCGCATGCGCAACGAGCCCCTCGTGGAAGTGACGCAGATCAAGGGCACCTCCGAGACGCATCCGCTGCTGTCGCCCAACGACGAGTGGGCGAACTTCGAGATCATGCCGTTCCGTATCGCCACGCAGATCCTCAGCAACGTCTCCGGCAGCTATGCCCGCGAAGCGCTGATCCGCGGCATCGGGTTCGAGCAGGAGCAGGGCTTCAACCCGTTCAGGTTCGGCTTCGTGGGCGCCAGCGACACGCACAACGCGTCGTATGCGGGCGACGAGTCGGACTACTACGCGAAGCTGGCACTCATGGATGCGACGCCGGAGTTGCGGGCGTCGGTCCCGTTGGAGGCGACTCCGGAGGACGGTCCGCTCGACGTGCACGCGTGCCCGGAGACGGTGCCGTCGGCAGTGTCGGGGGAGTCCGACGAGAGTGTCGCGCAGTTCTGGTGCGGCGGCGACGCGGAACATTTCACGCAGACGGACTTCACCTGGTTCAGCGCCGCGGGTCTGGCGGGAGTGTGGGCGGAGGAGAACACGCGCGAGGCCATCTACGACGCATTCCGCCGCAAGGAGACCTTCGGCACCAGCGGTCCGCGCATCCGCGTGCGCTTCTTCGGCGGCTACGGCCTGGAAGGCATGGCGGCGGATGCGCCGGACATGGTGGAGCACGCTTATGCGGCCGGCGTGCCCATGGGCGGCGATCTCCAGGGTGGCCCGGAAGGCGTCCCGTCGTTCCTGGTCCAGGCGGTACGCGATGCGCGCGGCGCGCCGCTGCAGCGCGCGCAGATCGTCAAGGGCTGGGTGCAGGACGGCACGGCACATGAACGTGTATTCGACATCGCCTGCTCCGATGGCCTGTCGGTCGATCCCGAAACGCAGCGCTGCCCGGACAACGGCGCAGTGGTGAACCTTGCCGACTGTTCGATTTCCGACGGCACGGGCGCCGCGCAGCTCTCCGCGTCGTGGCAGGACCCGACATTCGATGCGGGACAGAGGGCCGTCTACTACGTGCGCGTGCTGGAGAACCCGACCTGTCGATGGTCGACGTGGGACGCGCTTCGAGCCGGTGTCCCGCCGCGGCCGGACCTGCCCGCGACGCTGCAGGAACGCGCCTGGACGTCGCCCATCTGGTACACCCCGGCGGGGTGAGGGGAGCCATGGCCGACGACATCCCCAGCATCGTGCACCACGTCTCCATCGGCGTGAACGACCTCGACACGACGTTGCTGAACGGGGAGGGTCAAGGGGGTTGGCCGGTCGTGCGCCGGTCCAGCCGGAACACCTGTCCCGAGGCGACCCAGTTGTCCTCGGCGTCGAGGTCGTATTTCGTGGCGAAAGCGGTGCTGACGGTCTGGTGCTCCGGTTCGTCGTGGACGCGCACGGCGACCAGTTCGTAGATGGCTTCGTCGACCCGGACGCGCACGTCCGGCGTCTTCTCGAGGTACTCCGTCCAGCGCGTCCCGTCCTCCCGTGTCGCGACGTAGGCGTGGGGACCGATGCCGACCGCCCACATGTTGATGGAGTACGGATTGTCGGGACGCAACTCGAGCTGGATGTTGTGCCGTCCCGCGAGGTCCGACCAGTCCGTCGGGACGGGTGCGACCTCGCCTTCCAGGGCGCCGCCCGGGACGAAGCCGAACGGTTCGCTGCATCCGGCGGCGGCCAGCAACGCGACGGCCGCCGAGCGACGCCAAGCGGACGCGGCGTCGCTAGTGTGCTGGGTCGCGAATAGCTTTGTCTTTGCGGTAGCGCATTTTCGTTGCTGGCAAGGCGCGTCCGACGAGCAGTGGTAGGCCCCACGGGAGGAGGCGCAACGCCGCCAGCGGCGAAAAGGCGCAGCGCAAACGTGACGGTATTTGTGACCCAGCACACTAGAGCGCCACCCGCTCGGGCGCCACTCTCCGCGCCGGTTGCGCATGCTGGCCCTCATGCGGTGAAGGTAGGCGTCTTTGGATGCGCGTTCAAGTCGTGCCCCCGCGCAGGGAACCGCCCGCAGGCCGCACCGTCGACCGCCTGACGGAAGAGATGGATCGGGCGCGACGGGACGACGGCGTCCGTCCTCCTGACAAGATCCGCATGAAGCCGACGCTACGCTCCTGGCGCGGCCTTCCGGGATCGGGCGGACAGGCGCCGGCTGACGGTGTAGAAGACGCCACCGCTCGCCAGGATGGCGACGCCGGCGAGCCCTTCCGTCGGTCGCTGGAGCAGAATGTAGGTCAAGGTCCACCCCGTGAGCCCGAGAAACACCAGGGGGGGCAGCGGATACAGCGGCACGCGGTAGGGTCGTTCGAGTTCCGGCCGCAGCCTGCGCAGGACGAACACGCAGGCCACCGTGCACAGGCTGCTGAGCCCCAAGGTGAAGCCCGCGAACACGAGGATTGCTTCGAAGGTCGCCGTCAGCACGAAGACCACCGCCAGTCCGGACTGGAACAGGATGGCGACCAGTGGCACGCCGTGCGCGTTGGTACGCGCGAGCAGGCGCAGCACGGGAAAGTCCTGGCCGATGACGAGCAGTACGCGCGGCCCGGCGAGCGTCATCGCGCTGACCGTGGAGATCAGCAGCAGCGCCAGCACGACGCCCATGATCGTCGCGCCGGTGTCGCCGAAGATGAACCCGGCGGCCACGTAGCCGACCTCGAGCTTGCCGGCGAGGGCCTCGACGGGGGCGGCGTACAGGAAGGTGAAGTTCAGCAGCAGGTAGAGCGTCATGACGACGACGGTGCCGGTCAGCAGCACGCGGGACAGGGTCTCGCGCGGCCGGTCCAGTTCGTCGATCACGTAGGTCGCCGCGTTCCACCCGGCATATGCGTAGTTGACGTAGATCAGGGCGACGGCGAACGCGCCGGACGCGATGAGGGCGCCGTCCCCGGCGGCGGGCAGGAAGGAGATGTCCTGTGGGGCGTCGGTCACGGTCCAGCCCAGAACACAAAACGTGGCGATCAGTGCGACTTTCAGGTAAGTGAACGCGCGTTGCGTACCGCCGCTCGCGCGTCGCGTCGTCGCGTGGGTAGCGGCGAGGGCAGCGATCAGCGTGGCGGCGAGCCCCCGTGGAGACAGTGTGGGAAACACCGACGCGAGGTAGGTTCCGAAAGTGATCGCGGCGAGGGCGGTGGGCGCCGCGAAGCCGATCGTTGCCGAGACCCAGCCCGACACGAAGCCGACCGCGGGGTGGTAGGTTTGGGAGAGGAAGTTATATTCGCCGCCGGAACGCGGCAGCGCCGCGCCGAGCTCGGCGTAGGTCATGGCGCCGCAGAGCGCGGTCACGCCGCCGACGAACCAGAGAGCCAGGATGACGAAGCCCGACTGTATGTCGAGCAGCTGGAAGCCGAGGCTCGTGAATACCCCGGTACCGATCATGTTTGCGATCACGACCGCAAGGGCCGTGCGCGCGCTGAAGCGCTCCGACTTCAAGGCTCTTGGCGCCCGGTCAGGCCGGGATCAAGGCTGCGGCCAGTGGCGCTGCGGCCAGCAACGGGACACCCGCGCCGCCGAACCAGCCCCCCGTCTTGCGGATCATGGCGGTCCCGCCGGGTTTGCCCTGACCGGACGGATCGCCCTTGCGGAAGAGCAGCTTCGCCGTGTTGTACGGGTTGCGTTCCAGCACCGCCGTCGCTGCGTCGAAGCACTCCTGGTAGAAGATCAGGTATTCCCACTGCCCGGCGGGGAACTCGTCCGCGGGATGGATCGAGCGATCGACCAGGGGCAGGCACTCCTTCAGACCGTACTCCATCGTGTGGCAAGGCACGCACAGGCTCGCCACGGCGTCGCACCGATCGGGATGGTGACTCGCGATGTTCCAGACCACCGGGCTGCCCCAGTCGTGCCCGACCCAGATGGCGCGTTCGCGGCCGAGTGCGTCGAGCAACCCGATCATGTCGGCGACGATACGTTCCTGCGCGTAGTCCTGCTGGCGCTCGTACACCGCGGAGCGACCGTGACCGCGCAGGTCCGGCGCCACGGCGCGAAAGCCGAGGGCCGCGAGCGCGGGAAGCTGATGACGCCAACTGAGTGAGAGCTCCGGCAGCCGTGGACGAAGATCACCAGGGGGCCGTCCTGCGGACCGGCGTCGAGGAAGAACGACCGGTGGCTTCCGGTCCGGACCGTGCGCTCCGCGATCATCGGCGGTGGGTTACCCGGCGGCGGCGGACTGTGCGCGCGTGGTCAGACGCGGGCTGTCTTGTGGCGCGCTGAACTGGAAATACGGCCGGTCGCCCTGCACCGTCACGCGCAACCCGCGGCGCGTCTCCGGGTAGTAGTCCCATACGGCGAGATGCTGGGTACAGCGGTTGTCCCACATGGCGATGGAGCCGGCTTCCCAGCGGAAGCGGCACTGGAAGGCGGGGTGCTTGACGTGCTCGAACAGGAAATCGAGGAGCCCGCGGCTTTCTCTCCCCGTCAGCCCCTCGATGCGACGCGTGAACGAGGAATTCACGAACAGCACCTTGCGTTTCGTCACCGGGTGGGTGCGCACGACCGGATGCACCGCCTGCGGGAACGCCCGCTGCGGGGGATGGTCGCCGTACACGCCCGTGTAGTCCGCGACGTGCAGGGCGGACAGACCCTCGAGCAGGGCCTGCATGGCGGGTGACAGCGCCTCGAACGCGGCATACATGCTCGCCCACAGGGTATCGCCGCCCTGCGACGGCACTTCGTGCAGGTGCAGGATCGTGCCGAGCGGCGGCTCCTCGTCCGCGGACACGTCCGAGTGCCATCCGGAGCCGTTGTTGCGCTTGGAGCCCTGGTTCGTCTCGATCACCATGAGTTCGGGGGTCCCGTGGGCGTACGGGGCAGCCGGGTGAATGTGCAACGGTCCGAAGCGCCGCCCGAAGGCGAGGTGCTGTTCCGGCGTCATGACCTGGTTCCGGAAGAAGAGCACGCAGTGTTGCATCCAGGCGTCGTGAATCTCCTGGAAGGTGTCGTCGGGAAGCGGCCGGGCCAGGTCGACGCCGGACACCACGGCGCCGATGGTCGGGGTGAGGGGTTCGACCGCGATGTGCCGGTAGTGCACGTTCGTGCTCCGGAAAGGCGTGAAGGCAGCACTATACACCGCCGGCCTCCGGAGCTTGGCACGTGCCTGGCACGTGCCCGAGGGCCGCCTCCGTTGTCAGCGTGCCAGGAGTTCTCGCCCCGGCAACCGGCGCGCTGACGCGCAGGGAACACAAGACCGTAGGGGACGGGCTTGTCTTGCGCCAGGCGAAGCTTGGTGAAGGGGGAAGGCATGTTGTGACATGACAGAAACCTTCTATGCGACCCAGCAGGTGAGAGTCCTGACCGGCCAAGGTTGACCGACCAGCCGGAACCGAGTGTTGCGTGGACCGGGGGCGACCCCTTCTGCGAAGCGTACACAGGGAGCCTTGCAGGCTGCGTGATTGAGCCACGAAATCCGTAAACATCGCGGAAGCCGACGCTGTGACAAGAGCGGAAGGCACCATCGCGGCGCCGAGATGGTCTGGCGCATGCGGTTCCGCCGGGGTCGGAGAGCGGGGCATGCAGGCAGGGGTCGCCCAGGAACCTGGGAGGTCTCGACGTCTCCACCGGAGATGCGGCACGGACGGCCGCGATAAACAGCAGTCCCGGCCCGGGGAGCGGCCCACTGCCGCGGGAGCGAACAGGGCAGCCGCGTGGTACCGCCAAGCGAAGGAAGACGAAGTGCGGCGGGACGGGGGTCGAGAAGTCGGAGTCCGCTGATAGTACCGATGAAGTCGGGGAACCTGCCCCAAGGGACCCGGCGGAGGGAAGCGGCGGATCGGGCTATGGGGCTTTCGGAGGGACAGATGACCGGAACATCGGGACTGGAACTCATCTCAACACGACAACGGAAGCTGGCGGAGCTGGCACAGCAAGACCCGCAGCTGGAACTGACGACGATCGCGCACCACATCGACTCGGTGTGGCTGCGCGAGGCCTACTGTTGTCTCTCGCGTAGATCCACGACGCGTTTCCCGGTCTATTCCTGACGGTCCATTGCGGGATTTCCCGCATTGAGCCGACACCTGCGGGGTAGTTGGAGGCGTCGTGGGCAACGGCAACGACACGAGGATTGCTAAGGAAGGTTGGTCCCTGTCAGGGCCGGAGTTCGTCGAGGGCGTTCTGCATGTGCTCGGCATCGACCGTTCGGGCCTTGGCGAGAGCGGCAGCCGACAGGGCGTAGTGGGCGATGCGGTTGATCTGCCGGGGTAGTCCGCGGGAGGCTTGGAACAGCGCCTCGATGGCGGGCGGCTCGAACAGGGGCAGTTCGCAGCCGGCAAGGCGCAGACGGTGGGCGAGGTAGGCGTCGAGTTCGTCGCGGCCGAGGCTGCCGACGTGATGTCGGACGACGAGTCGCTGGCTGAGGCGCATTCGTGGGCGGCCATGGACAGTTCGTCGCGGCCGAGGCGTGATGTCGGCGGCTGAGCGATTCGTGGAGTGGACAGCCGGCGGCGCAGTTCGGTGAGGCCGACGAGCAGCATGCACAGGCGCCGTTCGGCGTCCATGCTGAAGTTCGTGAGTAACCTGAGATCCTCGAGGACGTCGTTGCGCAGGTGCTGTGCCTCGTCAACGATCAGCACCGGCAGCTGCTTGGCCTCCTGGACGAGTCGGGTGACCTGGTTGCGGATGGCGCGGTAGGCGGTGGCGCGGGACCGTTCGGTGGGCAGGCCGAGCTCCATCGCCACGCGTGCGTGGCGCGGCGATTCGACTTGTACATGTCGAGGACGTTGCCGGTGGTCAGGGAGACGTAGTAGACGCGGTGCAGGCCCGGATGCAGTCCGGCGGTGACGTGCCGGCAGACGGTGGTCTTGCCGGAGCCGACCTCGCCGGTGAGCAGGCCGATGCCGCGCAGTTCGATGAGGTGCCTGAGGCGCGCGTCGGCCTCACGGTGGGCGTTGGACTGGAACAGCTCGTCGGT
This sequence comes from Candidatus Azotimanducaceae bacterium, assembly GCA_965248075.1. GTDB lineage: Bacteria > Pseudomonadota > Gammaproteobacteria > Pseudomonadales > Azotimanducaceae > VXNE01. The sequence continues at coordinate 2,702,947 of CBDFIL010000003.1, forward strand.
GGCGAGGTCGTTCTCGAAGGGCAGCCGGGTGAAGGCGAAGTGTCGCAGGTACATCAGTCGTTCTCGTCGAGGTCGCGCATGGCGATGGGGGATGGCGGCGGTTCGGGTGCCGGGTCGTTGGTCTCGATGTGCGAGGACGGTCGGACGCGCCGGACGGCGGTGTTGGCGTAGGCGTCGAGGATGGTGGCCTGGCCGGCGGGCTTGCCGTCGAGGAGGATCTGGACGGGCCGGTTGGGAGGCGCCTCGGGATCGTAGCGCAGGACGACGGTGCGACCGACGAGGATGGCGTCGGCTTCGTAGAGGCGTCCATGGAGGCTGACGGTGCGGTCCTTCATGACGCGACGCTTGACCTCGAACAGGAACACGTCGTCGAAGTCGGGACCGGCATCGGGGTAGCGGACATCGGCGCCGGCGGTGGCCCACCGGTCCAGGGGCGTCTCGCCGTCGAGGCCGCGGTGCGGGGCCTGGTGATACTCGCCTTCGACCCAGGCCCAGAGGCGGCGGTTGAGGGACTCGAGGCCGCCGAGGGTGTCGGGGTCGAGGTGGTTGAGCCAGCCCTGCCGGAGGGTCCTGAACCATCGCTCGATCTTTCCCTTCGCGGCGGGCTGGAAGGGCTTCGCGTGGATGAGGGCGATGCCGAGTCTGGCGCAGACGAGGGCGAGCTGGCGGGAGCGGTAGTTGGCACCGTTGTCGACGTAAAGGCGGGCCGGGAGGCCGCGGCGCAGCACGGCGTTCCTGAACACGGGCAGGAACGCGGCCGTGTTCTCGGAGAACGCGAAGGCGGCGAAGGGGACAACGCGGGTGGCGTCGTCGATGAAGGCGATCAGGTAGGTTTTGCGGCGTCGCCGGCCATCGGGGACGGACGGGCCGTGCATGACGTCGCTCATCCACAGCTCGCCGGCGTAGCGATAGGCGAAGCGTCGGCGGTCGGTGGCGGGTTCGTCGGGGTCCCGGGCGAGGAGACCCTCGCGGGCGAGCAGGCGGTGGATGGTCGAGGGCGCGAGATACACGTCGTCGGGAACGCCCTGGCTGCGGGCGTCGTCGATGACGGCGCGCACGGACAAGGCCGGGTTGCCGGTCTTGATGGAGATCAGCAGTTCGGCGACCTCGGCGGACAGGCGGCGGGGGCGCTGCAGCCAGTCGTGGAGGGTCTCGGCGGCAACGCGCGTGCGGTTCGTGCCGGGGATGTCGTAGTCGTGTTCGGCCTTGGCGCGCAACCGGGCGCCGATGCCGGGGGCACCGGTCGGGAGGTTGACGAGGTCGGCGATGAGGCCGTAGCGGAACAGCGCCACGGCCTGTCGGGTGTCTTCGCCATGCGTTGTGTCTCGTTCGCCGCCGCGGCGGTCGGGTGCGTCGAACGTTAGGCCGGCGTCGCCGGAGGGTCATGACCCACCCGTTATCCCGAGCTCGGGATAACGGGTGTAATCCCGAGTAGGTGTTAATGCCGAGTGGCCCGTGCGGATTGGCTTAACGACGGGGATTTCCCGCACGCTCACTCGGCATTGATTCTGTAAGCCACCCCGGCGGTAGAGTCGTTCTCCCTTTCAATCAAAAGGAGTACGACGAATGTCTTCAAGTCCTGTTTCTCGCCGATCTCGCCTGAGCGCGGCACTGGCCGACATCGATTCACTGATGCCACTGTTCACCGACGATCTCCTTTGTCATCAGGGAATTGCCGAAGCCACTGTGCCAGCGTGTCGACACGCAGCCCGCCACTTCCTGATCTGGCTGGCGCTCCGCCGCGTTGCGCTCGAAACGGTCGATCAAACCGTGATCCGTCGCTTCCTTCGGCACGATTGCAACTGTTGTGTCGCAGCACCTGCGTCGGCCCGGCTGCGGCCCTGGCGCAAGCGCCCCAGGTCACCCCGAGTCATGAGGTTCGTCCGCTTCCTGGAACGGGAGGGGAGGATCAAGACTCCGGGCGATCTCGATGAGAATTTGAGTATCCTTGACGAGTTCCTGGAGGGGCTGCGTAGCGATGGTTACAAGCCAAGCACCATCAGGGAATACCGCAACGGATGCATCCGCCTCATTGCCTGGTTTCATCTCTCGCGAATCGCGCTGCGCAGCCTGAACCCGGATGTATATGCCCGGTTCCGGAAGAGCCGGTTCCATTGTTCGATTCCCGGGCTGTTTCACCTCGAAGAGTCGCGTTCATTCAAGACCCGATACAGGTACCAAATCCGGCGGTTCCTTATGCACCTCGTCGCAACCGGACGCATTGCATCCATGGAACCGGAACTGCCGGAGAAGGCGTTACCCGAGCGTGTTGATCGGTTCCGCACGTGGTTGAAGCGCGACCGTGGCATCGGTCGACCGAGCATAGATCGCCACATCCGCCTGATCACACCGCTCCTGCCGGCTCTCGGCAACGACCCGCGGGCCTACGATGCGGCACTGCTCCGTCGGGTGTTGTCCGAGCACATGGAACACCGATCTCGACATCACGCCAAACGGCTCGCTGGTTCGATGCGCATGTATCTGCGCTTTCTGGTCGCGGAGGACCGTGTGACGGCTGCTCTGGTCGCGGCCGTGCCGACGGTGCCGCAGTGGCGGCTGTGCACCTTGCCGCGGTACATCCCGGCCGAGGATGTCGAGCGCGCCATCGCGTCCTGCGGTGACAGTTCCGCGGGGGTGCGCGACCGCGCAATCTTGCTGCTTCTGGCGCGGCTGGCTTTGCGGGCAGGGGACATCTACGCCATGCGTCTTGCCGATATTGACTGGGACGGAGCCGTGCTTAATGTCTGTGGAAAGGCGCGGCGCAAGGCCGTGCTGCCCCTGCCCCAGCACGCCGGTGACGCGTTGTTTGCGTATATCGCAACGGCGCGACCCAAGGTGAACGAGGCGCACGTGTTCCTTGGTTCGCAGGCGCCTTATCGCCCGCTGACCCAAACTGCCGTTACCAAGATTGCACGGCGCGCTCTCGATCGCGCCGGCGTCGTCACCTCCGCCTCCCGAGGAGTGCGCCTACAAGAAGCTGGCGCGCCTGCTCGGCGGCATGGTGACCCTGCAGTTCTGCTGGGCGCACATGCGCCGGGACTTCATCCAGTGCGCCGCTGCGCAGGTCGACCTCACCGGCTGGTGCCAGGCATGGCTCGCCCGGATCGCCGCCATCTACCGCCTGAACGAGGCGCGGCTGGCCCGCTACGACCCGACCGTGGAGCGCCAGAGCGCCGTGTTCGACGCGGCGCAGGATGCGCTGCAGGCGGCCCTCGACGGCCTGTTCGCGCGCGCCGGGCGGGAACTCGACGGCTGCAGGAGCACGCCCGCGAGGGCAAGGCGCTACGCTCGCTCGTCAACCACCGCGAGGGGCTGAGCGTGTTCGTCGCCCGGCCGCGCACCCCGATGGACAATAACTTTGCTGAGCGCGTGCTCAGAGGGCCGGTGATCGGACGCCGCCTGTCGTTCGGCTCCGACAGTGAAACCGGTGCCCGGTTCACGGCGCTGATGTACTCCGTGGTCGGCACCCTGACGCTGAACCGGATCGATGTCCGGCGCTGGCTCGAAGCCTGGCTGGCGGCGTGCGCCGAGAACGGCGGCCGGCCACCGGCCGATCTGTCGCCCTGGCTGCCCTGGTCGATGGACGATGCACGCCAGCGCGAACTGGCGGCGCCGACATGACGGGTAGCGTCGAGTGCCGCTACCACGGGCGCGACTTCAGCGCCGACGAGATGGCGCTCTTGCGCGCGCTGATCGCCGGTCCGCCGGCGCTCAACCGCCACGCCCTGTCCAAGGAGTTCTGCCGCCGCATCGGCTGGTTCAAGGCCGACGGCGGGCTCAAGGACATGATGGCCCGTGTCGTCATGCTGGCCATGCACAAAGACGGGCGGATCGAACTGCCGCCGCCGAAATGGCCGCGCCCACCGCGCCGCCCCGCAACCTTCGGACCGGACACCGAACCGCCGCTGCTGCCGCCGCCCGACACGCTGCCGGCGGTCCGCCCGCTCAGCCTGCGACCGATCGTCGGCTACGGCCGCGAGGGCAAGCTCTGGAACGAGTTCGTCGCCCGCTACCACTACCTCGGTTACACCACCCTGGTCGGCGCCCAGATGCGCTACGCCGTGCACGCCCACGACGGCACGCCGCTGGCCATGCTCGGCTTCTCCACCGCCGCCTGGACCCTCGCCCCGCGCGACAACTTCATAGGCTGGTCGCGACCGATGCGCGAGAAGAACCTGCCGCTCGTCGTCGACAACCCGCGCTTCCTGATCCTGCCCTGGGTCCACATCCCCAACCTCGGCTCGCACATCCTCGCCCGCGTCCGCCAGCGCCTGCCCGGCGACTGGACGGCGCGCTACGGCAACAACCCGGTGCTGATCGAGACCTTCGTCGAAACGTCACGCTACACCGGCGCCGTTTACCGGGCCTCCGGCTGGATCCGCGTCGGCCCGACCCAAGGGCGCGGGCGCTACGACACCAACAACCGCTACGACAAGCCAAAAAAGGACATCTGGCTCCGACCCCTGCGCAAGGACTGGAAGCGCATCCTCAATCGGTAGAATCTGCAACCGTCACGACTCGACCGAACGCTTACCACCCATGTCCCATGTTCCTTGCCCGACAGCGCGGTGCACCGCACCGTGGACAGCTACAACGCCGTCACGAGTTCACAGTCCGGGCCCGACAGGACGGCCGCATCCGAACCTGTGACCACCAGGGCGCGGCCGGCGTCGTCGCCGTCGGCCGCTGCGTGTACGACCACCCCCGCCGGTGAGGTGGTCGCTCCGGCTTCCGGCTTGCTGCCCCGAAACGAGAACGGGCGGATGCGGCGCTTGACCTCGCCGCGGTACTGCGCCCGGGCGACCACCTCCTGGCCGAGGTAGCAGCCTTTCGTGAAGCTGACCGCGCCGATGTCCGTCAGGCCCAGCATCTGCGGCAGGAACCGTTCCGAGACGGGTGCGCTCACGACGGCGAAGCCGGCCCCGATGCAGAGGCGGTCGAGGTCCGTCCCCGCGCCGGAGTGCACCGTTTCGTCGGTGTCGGGTGCGGGGACAGCGAACCAACCCGGCGGGCGCAACTCGATGGCGGCCTGCGGCTCCCCGGCCACGACGGTCCGATACCGAGATGCAGGTCCGAACCTGGAACGGGCGAAGACCAGGTATTTCGACAGGTGTGCCGCCAGCAGGTCGGCGACGCTGGCATGCACGATCAGTTCGATGCGGTCCGCGCGCCCATGCGCCCAGCCATTGGCGAGCACCCGCCCCTTGATGTTGCAGTAGGCCATCGGTGTCCCGACGCCCTCCCGGAGCGTCTCGACGTCGCAGGTCAGGTACCCCTGCAGGAACGTCCCGGCGTCGGGTCCGGCGAGCGTCATGCCGGCGAGCGCGCTCTGCGCGGCGGATGGGTCGACACTCCGTGCGATCATGCAGCGAGTGTACCGCGCGGTGAGAGGAGCATGAACCAGGGGGATGACCGGTCCCGCGTATCCTGGCGCAGCCGTCGGGGTATGCTGGAACTCGATCTCTACCTCGTGCCGTTTGCGGAGCGGGAGTATGCCGGTCTCCCCGTCCCCGAGCAGGGCGCCTACCGCGAATTGCTGGCGCGCGACGATTGGGAAGTCCTGGACTGGCTCCAGGGGCGGGCCGCACCGCCTGCGCACCTGGTCGGCATCGTCTCCCGAATCCGTGATGCCAGCGGTGCTCCGGGGGGCGCGCCAGGGTGAGCGATGCCGTGGACATCCCCCAGGCAGGCGCGGCGGCGCGCAGCGCAGCCGGCGTGGTGCCCCGCTACGAAGTCGAGTGGACCCTCGGCACCGACTGGTTCCTGGCGGTGGGCGCGCTGCACGTGCTGCTCGGCGGGGCGCTCGGATTGCTGCTGTCGCCCTGGTGGGCGTTCGTGGCTGCCGCCAGCCTCGCGTGGAAGTGGCTGCGCGCGCGCCCCGGTGAACGCTACCTGCTCCTCGCCTTCGAGGACGCGCTGGAGGTGCGTTGCGCAGATGCGGTCCTGGCGCCTGCCGGCGTGTGCTGGGTGACGGCTCGCTGGCTCGTCATCCCCACGTCGCGACGCGTGCTGCCGCTGCGTCGCGGACGACTTTCGGCTCAGGACTTCGCGCGTCTGCGTCGCACGGCCCTGGCCGGCGGTTGGAGCACGTCGAGCGGATCGACGCTCGGGTAGAGGACGCTCGGCACCGCGCGCGCGCCCGTCTCGGGATAGTCCAGCGTGTAGTGCAGCCCGCGGCTCTCACGCCGCGACCGCGCGCAGCCCACCATCAGCTCGGCGACGTGGATCAGGTTGCGCAACTCGATGAGGTCGGTCGACACGCGGTGGTTCGCGTAATAGTCGTGCACCTCCTGCTTGAGCAGTTCGACCCGGCGCCAGGCGCGTTCGAGGCGTTTGTCGGTACGGACGATGCCGACGTAGTCCCACATGAAGCGCCGCAGCTCCAGCCAGTTGTGTGCCAGCACGACGTCCTCGTCGGAGTCGGTGACACGGCTCTCGTCCCAGGCGGGCAAGGCCGGGACACGGGGCTGCCGGTCCGCGATGGTGGCGAGGATGCGTTCCGCCGCGGACTCGGCCAGTACCATGCATTCGAGCAGCGAGTTGCTCGCCAGGCGGTTCGCTCCGTGCAGGCCGGTACAGGCCGTCTCGCCGATGGCGTACAGGCCGTCGACGTCGGTGGCGCCGAAGCGGTCCACGATGACCCCGCCGCAGGTGTAGTGCGCGGCGGGCACCACCGGAATCGGGTCCTTCGCGATGTCGATGCCGACGGCGAGGCAACGGGCACGAATCGTGGGGAAGTGGGACTCGATGTAGTCCACCGACCGGTGGCTGATGTCGAGGAACACGCATTCGACCCCGAGCCGCTTGATCTCGTGGTCGATGGCGCGTGCGACGATGTCGCGGGAGGCCAGTTCGCCCCTCGGATCGAAGCGTTCCATGAATCGTTCGCCGTCCGGCAGCAGCAGACGGCCCCCTTCGCCCCGGACGGCCTCCGAGATGAGAAACGAGCGGGCGTCGGGGTGGTACAGGCAGGTCGGGTGGAACTGGTTGAACTCCATGTTGCCGACGCGGCAGCCGGCGCGCCAGGCCATGGCGATGCCGTCTCCCGTGGCCCCGTCCGGATTGCTGGTGTAGAGGTACACCTTGCTCGCCCCGCCCGTGGCGAGGACGACGTGGGCCGCCTGAACCACTTCGACGACCTGCTGCGATTGGTTGTAGACGTAGGCGCCGAGCACCCGATCGGCGCCCATGCCGAGCTTCTCGGCCGTGATGACGTCGATGGCCACCCGGTCCGTCAGCAGAACGATGTTGGGATGGGCGAGGACCCGCTCGACCAGGGTCGACTCGATGGCCTGACCCGTCCGGTCCGCCACGTGCAGGACACGCCGTTCGGTGTGGCCGCCTTCGCGGGTCAGGTGGAATTCCGCTGCGGCGTCGGCAGACGTGCGGTCCAGGGTCAGGCCGTAGTCGATCAGGCGTCGTATCGCTTCCGGGCCCCGCTCGACGACGAAACGCACGATCTCTTCGTCGCAGAGGCCGGCGCCCGCCTGGATGGTGTCCCGCACGTGCCGCGACACCGAATCCCGGGGGTGCATGACCGCGGCGATGCCGCCCTGGGCGCGATTGGTCGAGCCGCCCTCGATGCCGTCCTTCGAGAGCACCAGCACGCGCGCGCGCTCGGCGATGCGCAACGCCGCCGCAAGCCCGGCTGCGCCGGCGCCCACGATCAGTACGTCGGCTGAATGTTGCCGTTCCATGACGCGGGCTAGTATAGCGGCACGTTGGAGGCTCGCAGTGAGGTTGCGCAGGTTGCCGGATACGTCCATGAATCCCGTCGCGCTGGTGATTCGCTGCGGCACGGTGGTTGCTGCCGATGAGCGCGGCTGTCGCGTCGAGATGGATCGCGAGCGGTGCGCCGGCTGCGCCGGCCGCTGTTCCGCGGGCCTGTCGCTGTTGGGCGAGATTACGTTGGACGTGGCGGCCGGGGGCGCCCGGCGCCATGTCGTCGGCGAGCGCGTGTCGGTGGGGGTGCCGCGACGCGGGATGGCCCTGGCGGCGCTGGTCGTCTTCGGACTGCCGCTGGCCGCGATGGCGGGAGCCGGGGCGATAGCGGAGGGACTTGCGGGCGCCGGGCTTCCTGCCTCGGTGGGCGGGTTGTTCTCCGGCGTCGCGGTGGCCGTCGCCCTGGGCCGGAGCGGACGGCTTGCGGCCTGGGTACGACCGCGACTTGGCGGCTCTTCCTGAGCCGGGCTCCTCCTGAGCCGCGGGTACGGCAGCGAATGCAGCTCTCTTCTCGGGGCGGCCGCCCCTAGCCCGCATTTCTCACCAGGCCGCTTGTCGGCGTCAAAAAGCTCTAGGGTTTCACGAAGTTGACCGCGATTGCCGATGATCGTGCCGATTGCGGACTGCGCTGGCCGCGCCCTCGCGGGTCTTTTGGCGCCGTGTACACACGGGCCCGTGCGCACAGGACCAAAATCCTCCGCGATCATCACGGCCCCTGGTGAGAAATGCGGGCTAGGCTGGCTAGGCCCCCGGCCCCGTGGAGGCCCCGTGGCCGGCCGTCTGGCGGCACGTCCCCGGAAGTCCTACACTTGCCGCCGCCTGGACTGCCGCGGTGACGCGCCCCTTGCCGGTCATCGACCACATCCGCAACTTCTCCATCATCGCCCACATCGATCACGGCAAGTCCACGCTCTCCGACCGCCTGATCGAGTTGTGCGGCGGGCTGGCGGCGCGCGAGATGGAGGCGCAGGTGCTCGACTCCATGGAACTCGAGCGCGAACGCGGCATCACGATCAAGGCGCAGTGCGTCACCCTGCGGTACACGACGCCCGCCGGTCGGGAGTTCCAGCTCAACTTCATCGACACGCCCGGTCACGTCGACTTCAGTTACGAAGTATCCCGGTCCCTGGCCGCCTGCGAGGGGGCCTTGCTGGTGGTCGATGCCGTGCAGGGTGTGGAAGCGCAGTCGGTGGCGAACTGCGTGACCGCCATCGACCAGGGGCTCGAAGTGCTGCCGGTGCTGAACAAGATCGATCTCCCCCAGGCGGATCCCGCACGCGTGTGTGACGAGATCGAGACCATCATCGGCATCGACGCGGAGGATGCGTCCCAGGTCAGTGCCAAGACCGGAGCGGGAGTGGAGGCGCTGCTCGAGAAGCTGGTGGCGGAGATTCCCGCGCCCCACGGCGACCGGGACGCGCCGCTGCAGGCGTTGATCGTCGACTCCTGGTTCGACAACTACCTCGGCGTCGTGTCACTGGTGCGCGTCGTCCATGGCCGGATCGCCAAGGGCGACCGGATCGTCGCCCACTCCGTGGGGCAGGTGCATGTCGTGGATGACGTGGGTCATTTCACACCCAAGCGGGAGTCGCGCACCGCACTGTCGGCCGGGGAGGTCGGCTTCGTCGTCGCCGGCATCAAGGCGATCCAGGGCGCGCCGGTCGGGGACACCCTGGTGCGGGCCGGGCGCACGGACGTACCCGCACTGCCGGGCTTTGCGCGCGTCAAACCCCAGGTCTACGCCGGGATGTTCCCGGTGAACTCCGATGACTTCGAGGATTTGCGGGAGGCCCTGGCGAAGCTCTCGCTGAACGATGCGGCGCTGTTCCACGAACCGGAATCGTCGGATGCCCTGGGCTTCGGGTTCCGCTGCGGCTTCCTCGGCCTGTTGCACCTCGAGGTCGTACAGGAACGCCTCGAGCGTGAGTACGACCTGGATCTGATCACGTCCGCGCCGACTGTCGTCTACGAGGTCGCGACCCGTGACGGAGCGGTATACGAGGTGGACAATCCTTCGAGTCTGCCGGATCCCGCGCAGATCGCGGAGTTGCGCGAGCCCATCGCCGCGGTGCACATACTTGTGCCGCGGGATCACCTCGGTGCGGTCATCAACCTCTGCATCGAACGGCGCGGCATACAGAAGAACATGCAGTTCTCCGGGGGCCAGGTCGCGCTCACATACGAGTTACCCCTGTCCGAGGTCGTCGTGGACTTCTTCGATCGCCTGAAATCGGTGAGCCGAGGCTTCGCGTCGCTCGACTACGGGTTTGACAGATTCGAGCCGGCGCTACTGGTCAAGGTGGACATTCTCATCAACGGAGAGCGGGTGGACGCGTTGGCCACGATCCTGCACCGTGACCGTGCGGAGTCGCGTGGGCGCGACCTGATCCGCAAGATGAAGGAACTCATTCCGCGGCAGATGTTCGATGTGGCGGTGCAGGCAGCGATCGGCGGGCGCGTCATCGGCCGGGTGAACGTCAAGGCGCTGCGCAAGAACGTCACCTCGAAGTGTTACGGCGGCGACGTCACGCGCAAGAAGAAGCTGCTCGAGAAGCAGAAGGCGGGCAAGAAACGCATGAAGCAGCTCGGCAAGGTGGAGATCCCGCAGGATGCCTTTTTCGCGGTGCTGAAGGTCGAGCACTGAGGCGATGGACCTCGACGGTCTCCAGGGCGCCCTCGGGTATTCGTTTCGGGACGAGGACCTGCTGCTGCGCGCCGTCACCCATCGGAGCGGCGGGGCGACGCACAACGAGCGGCTGGAGTTCCTCGGGGACGCCGTCCTGGGCTACGTGGTGGCGCGACACCTGTTCGAGAGGTTCCCGGAGGCGAGAGAGCGGGACCTGACGCTCATGCGGGCCAGCCTGGTCCGCAAGGAGGCGCTGGCGGACGTGGCCCGGGAGATGGGTCTTGGAGGCCATCTCGTGCTCGGCATCGGCGAACGTCGCAGCGGCGTGCGCGACCGGGCGTCGGTCCTTGCGGATGCGCTCGAGTCGGTGCTCGGAGCGGTCGCGATCGACGGCGGCGTGGCCGCCGCGGGGGAAGTCGTCGAACGTCTGTTCCGCACGCGCATGGCGGGCCTGGACGGCGGCGTCGAGCAGGACGCAAAGACGCGCCTGCAGGAGTGTCTGCAGGCGCGCCGCCTGGCGCTTCCGGAATATCTGGCCGAGAGCGTCGACGCCGACGCACAGCCGAACGGCTATGTCGTCTGCTGCCGGGTCGAGGCGCTGGGGCTCGAGGCCACGGCCGCCGGCGAGTCCCGCAAGTCGGCCGAACAGTTGGCGGCGCGAGCCGTTCTCGAGCGGATCTCGTGACGGACACGCGCTGTGGCTTCGTCGCGCTGGCCGGCCGTCCGAATGTGGGCAAGTCGACGCTCCTCAACCACCTGCTCGGCCGCAAGCTCAGCATCACGTCGCGCAAACCCCAGACCACGCGCCACAACCTGCTCGGTGTCGACACGCGCGGCGAGACGCAGATCGTCTACCTCGATACGCCCGGCATCCATCGTCCCGCCGGGGCCGGCGGGGGCACGTCGGGAGCCCCGATACGCCCGTCCGGCCGGGCGATCAACCGCTACATGGTCGGGCAGGCGCTGCGCGCGCTGTTCGATGCGGACGTGATCGTTCTGCTCATCGAGGCACGCCCGTTCACGGCTGCCGACGGCGAGGCGCTCGGCCAGGTCATACGCTCGGGAACCCCATGCATCTGTGCGATCAACAAGGTGGATCGCATGCGCGAGCGGTCCGCGCTGCTGCCTCTCATCGACGACGTGCGGGTGCGGCATGGGTTCGAGGCCATCGTGCCGATTTCCGCGTTGAAGGGAGAGGGCCTCGACGATCTGGTGGGCGAGGTGGCGCAACGGCTGCCGGCCGGACCGCACCTGTTCCAATCCGACGATGTGACCGACCGGCCGACGGAGTTCTTTCTGGCGGAGATCATCCGCGAAAAGATCATGCGCCGTCTCGGCGACGAGATTCCGCATCGAGTCGCCGTCGGCATCGAACGGTTCGCCGGCAAGCCGCATCTCGCCGAGGTCGATGCGGTGATCTACGTCGAGCGGAAGACACAGAAAGGCATCGTCATCGGCAAGGGCGGCGCGCGCCTGAAGTCCATCGGCCAGGATGCCCGGGAGGACATCGAGCGCCTGCTGGGCCGGCGGGTGATGCTGCGCCTCTGGGTGAAGGTGAAGGCCGGCTGGACCAACGACGAGGCCATTCTCAAGACCTTCGGCTATCGATGACCGCGCCCGCGCAACGGCAGCCCGCCTACGTGCTCCATCGCCGGGCCTACCGGGAGACGAGTTCGATCGTGGACTTCCTGACCCTCGCGCACGGGCGGGTGGCGGCCGTCGCCGCGGGGACGCGGGGCGGCGGCCGTCGGGTGCGCCTGGTAGAACCGTTCTCGCGCCTGGAGGTAGCCTGGCGGGGCAGGGGCCGCCTCGTGACGGTGACGGCGTGCGAGACGGTGCATCGGTGGCGGCTCGCCGGGCGGCGGCTGTTCGCGGGCCTGTACCTGAACGAACTGATGATGCGGGCGCTGCCGCTCGAGGAGTCGGTCGCCGAGCTGTTTCGGGTCTACGAAGCCGCGCTCGCGGCGCTCGAGAGCGAGGAGGACCTCGAGCCGACGCTGCGCGTCTTCGAGAAATGCCTGCTGCGCGAAATCGGCTACGGTCTGACGTTCGATATCGAAGCGGCCGAAGGGACTGCAGTGCGGGACGACGGCGTCTACGAATTCGTCGAAGGGGAGGGCTTCCTGCCGGCGCGCGCCGGCATGTCGGGGACGTGGCCGGGTGGCGTGCTCAAGGCGATCGCCCATGACCGCTATGACGAGGACGAGGTGCGCCGTGCCGCGAAGGCGATCCTGCGTCGAGCGCTCAAGCCCCATCTGGGCGACAGGCCCCTCGCCGCAAGGGAGCTCTTCCGGCACGGCTGAGACCGACGGCGTGATTCCTCCGTTGTGCGCGGCGGTGGAGGGCGGCACTCTGCCGGAGCTCTCGCGATTTGGTATGTTCGCGTTCCTCGCCTCTGTCGGGATTCGGGGCACGGTGCACCGGCGGATGTCTTACTAGATGGTCAAGATCAGGCACGACCTGCCACGGCGCGCTGACGGTCGCCCGGATACCGACGCGTGGCTGGCGGGGCTGGCCGATGGCGACGGGGTCAACGCGCCGATGGTCGCCGCCATCGATCTCGTGCACGACGACCGCAGCCTCGAGTACGGCCTCGAGGTCGCGCAGTTGCTCATCGAGCTGGGGCTCGATACGGAGTTGCTGGTGACTGGGGTCCTGTGCGAAGTGACGGGCTCCGGCCTGCTCGATCCCGCGATCGTACGCGACCGGGTCGGCAGCGCCATCGCGGGTCAACTCGAAGCGCTGCTGCGCGTGAGTTCGACGCACGTCTACAGGCTGTCGAGTTCGCCCATGGTCCGTAGTCAGTCGGAAGATCAGGTCGACAACATCCGCCACCTCCTGGTCGCCCTCATCGACGACCCGCGCGTCGCGGTGGTCAAGCTCGCGGAGCGGGTGATCGCCCTGCGGATGGCCAAGTCGGCCCCGCCTGCCGTGCAACGTCGCGTGGCGAACGAGGCGCTGCGCATCTTCGCGCCGCTCGCCGGGCGCCTGGGCATCTGGCAACTCAAGTGGACGCTGGAGGACCTCGCGTTCCGCTATCTGTATCCCCGAGACTACAAGGAGATCGCGACGGCCCTGGACAGCCGTCGCGAGGAACGCGAGAGGGAGGTGGAGGCCATCGTCGCGGATATCGAGCGGCGGCTCGCGCGGGCCGGCATCGAAGCGGATGTGGTCGGGCGCGCGAAACACATCTACAGCATCTGGCGCAAGATGGGCCGCAAGAGCATCGACTTCGGCCAGGTCTACGACGTGCAGGCGGTGCGCGTCGTCGTCCGAAGCGTCCCGCAGTGCTACGGCGTGCTCGGCGTCGTGCATACCGCCTGGCATCACATTCCAAGCGAGTTCGATGACTACATCGCAAACCCCAAGGACAACGGGTACCGCTCGATCCACACGGCTGTCCTGGTCCCCGGGGGCAAGGTGCTCGAAGTCCAGATCCGCACCGTGGAGATGGATGACGAATCCGAGCTGGGCGTCTGCGCTCACTGGACCTACAAGGGTGAGGAGGGCGAGGCGCTCCGCTCCAGGAAGATGCAGTGGCTCCGGCAGGTGCTGCAGTGGCACGACGACATCGACGTCTACGGCAGCAATGGCCAGTTGGCGGACTCGGAAGCCGTGGACGGTGCCGGCGAACGCGTGTATGTCGCCACACCGCAGGGCGACGTGCTGGACCTCACGCGCGGTGCGACGCCCGTCGACTTCGCGTACCGCGTCCACACGGAGATCGGGCACCGGTGCGTCGGGGCGCGCGTGGACGGACAGGACGTGCTGCTGAACACTCGGCTCTTTACCGGACAGAGCGTCGAAATCGTGACCGGCCTCAAAGAGAATCCCCGGCGCGAGTGGCTCAACCCGGCGCTCGGATTCGTGAAGACGGGCCGCGCCCGTGCCAAGATCCAGTCATGGTTCCGGGCGCAGTTGGCGGAGTCCAACGTCGCCGCCGGCCGCGCGCTGCTGTTCGACACGCTGGACCGGCTCGGCTTGACGGCCGACCGCGGCGAGCTGGCGCAGCAGATGGGTTACGAGACCGAGGCGGAGTTGCTGCAGGCGGTCGGGGTCGGCGAGTGCCAGGTGATCGACCTGGTACGCGTGATGGGTCAGCGACGTCGGGAGGCCGAAGAGCAGGCAGTGCTGTCGGCGACGGGTGGCGAGTCGCTGCCGTCCATACAGGAGATTCGTATCGTGGGAGACGATCGGCAAGGCCTCCTGCGGGACGTCACTGCGGTACTCGCCGCGCTCGACATCGATGTCGTCAGCACGCGAGCCCGCGCCCAGTCGGGCGGCGACACGGCCACGATGGCACTTGAGGTGCAGGTCGACGACGTCCTGCAGTTCGCCCGGGCGCTGGATCGTCTGCGTCGGGTACCGAGCGTGCGCGAGGTGCGCCGGCGGTAGGGGCCCGCCCTTGTGGCCGCCAACAGGCGCCCCGTGCCCCGATCGTGCACGGCATTGGCGCGGGCGACCACGGGTCGCCCCTACTTGCCGCTGGGGCTGCAGGTCCGACACACTGCGTGTCTTGTCGCGCTCCGGTGCATGCGTTGAAAGTGATCTTGTTGGGTCCGCCTGGGGGCAAGGGCACCGGGCAAGGGCACCCAGGCCCAGTTCGTCTGCGAGGCGTACGGCATACCGCAGATATCGACCGGCGACATGCTGCGAGCCGCCATCGTCGCGGGCTCCGCCCTCGGGCGCCAGGCCAAGGCAGTCATGGATGCCGGCAAACTCGTGTCGGACGACATCGTGGTCGGTCTCGTGGCCGAACGCATCGCGGCGCCCGACTGCAGCGCCGGTTTCCTGTTCGACGGCTTTCCGCGCACGATCCCGCAGGCACAGGCGGTGGTGGACGCGGGCATCGCGATCGAGTGCGTGGTGGAGATCGCGTTGGCCGACGAGGAAGTCATTCGGCGCGTCGCCGGTCGGCGCATCCATGAGCCGAGCGGACGCGTCTACCACGTGGACTTCAATCCGCCGCAGGTGGACGGCAGGGACGACGAGACCGGCGAACCGCTCGTGCAGCGGGACGACGACCGGGAGGCGACCGTACGGGAACGCCTGGCGGTGTACCGCCGCCAGACGGCGCCCCTGGTGGACTTCTATCGGGAGCTGTCCGGGCGTTCGCCGCTCGAGTACCGCTCGGTGGATGGCATGGGCAACGTGGCGGAGATTCGCGACGAGGTGCTGCGCGCGCTCGACGGTTGACCGCGCCCGCCCGGCGCAATCGCGGTCAGAACAGGCGGCCGCTACCCTGGCCGAGGAGCACCACGGACACCGCGTCGTCCCGTTCGAGGTTGCCGCGATCCTCGGGGACTTCGATCAGGCAGTTCGCTCCGTCGAACGTGGCGAGCCGGTTGGAGCTCTGATCGCCGGTCGCCTGCACCATGAGTGTGCCGTCCCGGTTCGCCACGATCCCCCGTTGGTACTCGCGGCGCCCGATCGTGTGGCGCACACCGTGGACGAGGCGTGCCGGCACACGCAGCGGCGGTTCCGGCCGGCCGCCGGCGCGTGCCACGATGGCGGGGACCACGAACAGGAGGAATGTCACGATGGTCGAGACGGGATTGCCGGGCAGCCCGAAGAAATCCGCCCGACCGATGCGGCCGACGGCCAGCGGCTTGCCGGGCTTCAAGGCGATTTTCCAGAAGTCGAGGCGCCCCACCTCGCGGACGGCGTCACGGACGAAATCCGCGTCGCCGACAGATACCCCCCCGCTCGTGACGACGATGTCGGCGCTGGTGGCTGCCTCGGCCAGCGCGCGCCGGGTCGCCCCGGGGTCGTCCGGCAGACGGCCGAGGTCCGTGACCGCGACCGGCAGGTCCGCCATGAGACGCATGAGGGCGAAGCGGTTCGACTCGTAGATCTGTCCTGGCCCCAACGTGTCGCCCACGTCAACGAGCTCGTCGCCGGTCGCGAAGACCGCCACCTGCACGCGTGGCTTGACCGCCACGCGCGCGATGCCGCACGCGGTCAGCCAGCTCAGGCGATAGGCATCGAGCCGGGCGCCGCGCGCCACGATCGTCGCGCCGTAGGCGATGTCGTGACCGCGTGTCCGCACGTGCTGCCCGCTTCGCGGACGTTCGTGGACGACGATGGTGTCGCCGCGTCGCTCGACGTCCTCCTGCAGCACGATGGCATCCGCGCCGCCGGGGAGCACCGCGCCCGTGAAGATACGGATCGCGTCGCGGCCCCCGACGTGGGCCGGTGACGGGCTTCCCGCGGCACTGGCGCCAATCACCCGCATCTCGAACGGCGCGTCGGCGTCCAGGTCGCGGGCGGCGACGGCATAACCGTCCATGGCGGACGCATCGAACGGCGGCAGGTCGACCGGCGCGACGACATCGGCGGCGCAGATGCGGCCCAGCGCACGTTCGGTCTCGACCGTTTCGCTCCCGTCGATCGGTTCGATCGCCGCGATGAGTTTCCGATAAGCTTCGTCGGGGTTCAGCACATGCCTATTCTAGCCATCGAAACCACGGGAGCCGCGTGCTCCGTCGCGCTCGCCGACCGCGGGGACGTGCGCGAGCACACGCGCATCGCCCCACGGCGCCACAACGCGCTGGTATTGCAGATGATTGACGACCTGCTGTCCTCTGCCGGCATGCGCCCGCGGGATCTGGAGGCGGTCACGTTTTCGGCCGGCCCGGGATCGTTCACCGGTGTGCGGATCGGTGCGTCCGTGGCACAGGGCGTCGCACTCGGTGCGGACCTTGGTGTGGTCGGCGTGCCGACCTCGGAACTGATGGCCGAGCACATCCGCCGCCGCGCGCAGGTTCCAGGGGTTGTGACCGTGCGGCCTTCCCGCACGGGATGGGTGTACATGGCGCGCTACCGGTTCGATGACGAAGGCCTTCATTGCGAAGCCTTCGATACGCTGGTCTCCACCGACGCCGTACCGGCGCCGCCGGCCGGCTGGCTGCTGGCGCGGCGCGAGGAGCAACTGCGGGCCGGTGTGCTGGCGGAGCTGGCGGCCGACAAGCCGCGGCTCGACGCGGCGGGAGCGATCCCGCTGTACGTTTCCGGCGATTCGCCCTGGAAGAAGATGTCGTGAGCGGCGCGATGTCGCCCGCGACCCCGGTGCGCGTCCATCTCGGGCACGGTAGGGACGCCCTGCCGGAAGCGCTGGCTCGTCTTCCGTCCGGACAGATCACGGCGACCACGGAGCCTCCGCCGTCATCCGGTTGGTACCTGGCTGTTGACGACAGTGGTCTCGCCCTATTCGAGGGCGCGGGGTGCAGTCGGTTCGCTCCGGGTGCGGCGCCTTGGCGGCGCACGCCCCGGCGGGATGCGATTGCGCGCGCCTGCGGCGCACGCCCCGGCCTGGTGGTGTTCGACGCGATGGCGGGGTGGGGGTCGGACGGACTGACCCTCGCCGCCGCCGGTTGCAGCGTGACGATGGCCGAGTCGCATCCGGCGGTCTTTGCCGTGCTCGTCGATCGTGTCAGCCGCTCGGGATGGGAGGTCGCGGTCGAGCTGGTCGATGCCCATACGCGCATTCCCGCCGGCTTTGACGTGGTCTATCTCGATCCGATGTTCGAACCGCGGACCAAGAACGCCCTGCCGAAAAAGCCCATGCAGGTCCTGCGGGAGATCGTCGGGCGCGACGCGCCCGATGTTGCGCAGACCCTCGCCCTTGCCCGGCGTCATGCGCGTGACCGCGTGGTTCTCAAACGGCGCGTCCACGCCACGCCGATCGCTTCGCCAGACTGGTGCGTTCGCGGCCGGACGGTACGGTTCGACGTCTATCGGCCGCTTGAGTCCGCCTTGAGCGGACCCGAGTTGGACTGAGGCTGATCGGCTGCGAGCGCCGCCGTGTCGCCTGGCGTTGACTTGGAATGAGCGCGCTGTGAAACTGTGAAGATGAAAAATATCACAGTCAGCGTAGACGACGAGGTACATCGTCGGGCTCGAATCAAGGCCGCGGAGCGAGGTACCTCCGTGTCGGCGATGGTTCGGGACTTCCTTGTACGATGGTCGGGCGAGGAGACGGAGTTCGAACGGCTGATTCGCCTGCAGGACGAAACGCTACGAGGCATCGGGGCGTTTCGTGCGGGTGACCGTCTGCCCCGGGATGCGGTGCACGACCGTGCCGGTCTTCGTTGACACGAACGTCCTCCTCTATGCGGCGAGTACCGCCGCCGACGAATCTGCCAAGGCGGAGACAGCGCGTGCGATCCTCACGCGCGATGACCTCGTGCTGTCCGTGCAGGTCCTGCAGGAGTTCTACGTGCAGGCGACGCGCGCGACGAGAGCGGAACGTCTCTCGCACGAGGCCGCAACCGCGCTTGTGGAGGCATGGTCGAGATTCCGGGTGATCGAAACCTCCGTCCCGCTGGTGCGACAGGCGCTGGCCACGGTACAACGCTGGCAGGTCTCCTACTGGGATGCGGCCATTGTCGAGGCCGCGCGCCTGGGTGCCTGTTCGACGTTGCTGACGGAAGATCTGCAGTCAAGCATGGACTTTGCCGGAGTGCGCGTGGAGAACCCATTCGCTTCGGCGGCGATGCGGCGGACTTAGCCCAAGTTTACCAACGTAAAAAATAATTGGTTGTATCTCAATGCTTTACGTTGTCGAATTTGGGCGTATGGCACTATGGCACTACATTCGCGCCCGTTCGATGGTCCCGCCGCTCAGACGATCGCCTTCTGCGTCCCCCCGGCCGACGAAGTGATTCCCAGGGCGTCGAGGATCGCTTGTTGTTGCGGCTCCGCACGCGTCGCCTTGCGCACGTGCACGGTGCGCCCGTCGGCGCGTTTGAACGTCGCGGTCACGCGCTGGCGCCCGCCGAGAATCCGCTTGAGCGTCGTCCAGCTCGCACACCGGATTGGCCCGTCGCCGCGCTCGGCCAGGCGCCGGCGGATCACCGAGCACGGTTACCGCTACATCGTGGTCAGCGCCAGATCGCGCGCCGCCTCCGTGTCCCCCGCCCGGCCCCGGGCCAGGAGTTGCGCGGCGATCCGCTGCGCCTCGTCCTCGACGGCGTGGCGTACATCGTCGAGCAGCGGCGCCTCGTCGCGGTGAGTCTGCTTGCCACCCCGACGGGTCACGTGACCAATCTATCTTACGCGCCAAGGCTCCTGTGGCGCGGGTTGGCGGTGGAGCCTGAGTCGCGATGCCCGGGGTAGGACTACGATCGAGACGAGTACGGGACCCGGTACCGGAGCAAGGAGGACGACCTGGTCGATGAGTTGGGCGCCGTCTTCGCCCCCTGAAGCAGCCGCTGTTTCGGATCCACGTCAGAGACCGACATCGAGCACATCGTGGCATTGCACGAAGCCCACTTCAGCGGCATGTACTTCGCCGACCGGGAAGCCAAGCGGACGTTCGCGGGAGACATCCTGAACTTGACCCTGGCGGCTCCGGAACTCAACCGAGAGAGAGAGGCTCTCTGGATGCCTTCGACTGGATGCCGGAACAGAACTCGTGCTGGTTCGCCGAGCGGGTGGTGGATGTAAAGCTCAAGTACGGCATGACGGTGGACAGGGACGAAGCCCAGGCGCCTGTGGGATGAAAAACCGCCTTGGATCAGGCGCTTGCGCCCGGATGGCGGGCGGGGGAGGCGGCGGGGAATGGCCTATGGCTGCAAGCGAGTCGGCGGTTGACGGCCTAGATCGCGACAAATACAGTCATCGGGAGTCTGGCAAGGGTGTTCGGGGCGAAATGAGGCATCGGCTTTCGACCGGTAGCGGGACGGGCGGGATCCCATAGGGACGGCACGCGGACCGCCCGCGGTGACGCGCTCCACGCCGGAGCAGCCGTTGCCGATAGGCCGGGCGGCTGCCGCCCGGGGTACGATCCGGGTTCCCGGTCTGTTCGCCCTCGGGCTGGCAGTCGCGGTATCGACACTGGACGATGCGCACGCGATGAGAGTGGTGTCCGGGTCGCCGGAGGCGGCGGGCGATGTCCCGGTGCAGGTACCCGGCGGCGTGCACGAGTGGGTCGATGCATTCGACGTAGACAGGTTCGCCGAAGCCGTCGAGCTGACCGGCGCAAGCTGGGTCATCTGGGGCCTCGGACGCGTGTGGTTCAACTCGCCTAACGCAACGCTGGACGCCTTTGTGGGTGACTTCGCCTCCGACCGTGACTTACCGCTCGAGATCGCCGACGCATTGCAGGAACGAGGCATCAGATTCATGCTGTATGCCGCGGCCGACAAGACGGAATCAGTTAATGACCCGCTTGGAAAACTCGCCTTGGGATGGGGCCTCAACAACCGGTACACGAGTACTTTTGTCAACAATTGGGCGGATGTGCTCCAAGTCTGGTCCGATCGCTATGCAACAAGAGTATCGGGCTGGTGGATCGATCATACTTATCCACGCTATGCCGTTTCGGTGACCGCCCGGGGTACTTCCAATCCGGAATTGGTGATCTACAGAAATCACCTCCTTTCCGGGAATCCGGATGACGGCATTGTGGCGTTCAATCACGGTTGGCAGGACCTGGATGCCCACACGCCCGAAGAGGATTACAGGTCCGGGCACGAACGTGCAATCGCGGAAAGCGTTGCATCTTCCAGATGGTGGCACGGGCTCCAGTGGCACTACCTGTCTCGTCTTGGTCCTGGCCTTTGGGGGTCGGAGGGTATTCGATTTGACACACAGGTACTGATCGACTACGTCAACGAAAACAACCGGCACGAAGGGGTGAACACTTTCAGCGTGTTTGTCTACTCGAAGCCGGGCGAGTCGGCTGAGGGTATTGTCAAATCGCCGGGGAACCTCAGCAATGCCCAGATCCGGCAACTGTCGGCGCTACGGGATGCTTCGCTACAGTTCGTGGACGACACGTCGGACGACGTCTCCTTCGTTGGGACGTGGGAGCGGCTAGATGACGAGCTGGACTTCCGCGGCTCGACGACCGGGTCGGATGAGGCGGACGCCTCTGCCGAGTTGGCGTTTTCCGGAATCGGCGTGGAGGTGGTCGTGAGGAAAGGTCGGAACGGCGGCCTGGTCGATGTGGAGCTGGATGGCGACATCGTGTTGGATGATTTCGATACGTACTCGAGGACGACGGCGTTCAAACAGATCATCTACACCAACAAGAATCTTGATGCGGGGTCTCATACGGTACGACTGGTCGCGACCGGCCGGAAAAGCGCCGGCGCGACAGCCGCGGACGCTATGTTGGACAACTTCGCGGTGACCATGGCGGACACAATGCGTCCCCGGGTGTTGTCGGTCACGAGCGACGCGTCGCACCCGACGAAGGACTCCTTTACGGTGACGATCGACTTCCTGGAGGATGTCACGGGGCTTCGGGCGGGAGAAATAGCCGTCAGCAACGGCTCCGTCTCGAACTTCGCAGGCTCGGGCGCCAGCTACACGCTCGACATCGCGCCGACCGCGGGCCTGGAGGGCGGGGTGACGGTAGACGTCCCGGCCAATGCGGTGGTGGACGGAGCGAACAACGGCAACCTGGAGCGAAGCGAGACTTTCACCGTGGACACGCGGGCGCCGGTGATTCAGACGGCGGTGGCGAACCAGGCTGTGCTGACCCTTGTCTACGGCGAGGCGTTGGACCCGCTTTCGGTGCCGGTGCGCGCCGCAACGCAAAGTGCAGGTCTCCGGGGTCAGCGCCGCGATGCGTTCCAGCCAGCGCGCGCATGTCGTCGAGGCGAAGTCGGCACACCTCGCCGGAACGCACCGCGTAGACCGACAACAGCAGGATGATCGCGTGGTCCCTGATCGACGCTGCGGCGTCGCCGCCGGTCGCCGCGAGCATCCGCCCGACGGTCGGCCATGCCGGACCGGTCGGCAGCGACTCGTGGCGGTAGATGCGGGGTGCGAGGACGGCCTGCGCGAGACCGGGTCGTGGGCAGCCTCGCGCCTCGCAGTACCCCAGCCACGTGCGCAGAAAGCCCGCGGAGCAGCTCAGCGAACGGCGGCTCCACCGCAACGCCATGTGCCGCTGGAACGCATCGACATCCGCGGGACGGATCGTCTCCAGGACCAGGCCCCGCTGCTCGAGGTGGTCGAGGAACTTCACGATCTGCCATCTCGCAGACCGGCAGGTCGCTTCGGACAGCCAGCTCCCTTCATGCTGCACGGCGATGAACTCGCGCAGCATGGCCTCGTAGCGGCGCGGAAGGTCCGTGCGTTCCGTCCGCAGACGGCCCAGGCGGCGCAGCAGGTCGCAGGCCGTGGCGCGGAAATGGCCCTCGGCGTTCCGGCTCGATGCGGCGCGGCACCGGGTCGCGTACCGGGAGGCCATCTGCCGCACCTCGTGGTCGTCGAAGCAATGACCGGCTGGCCAACGCTCCAACTCGACGGCCACGCGCAGACAGCATCGGGCCTGCTTGACCAGGGTCGCTCGCGCGACATGGCGTGCGGCCAGATCGGTCAGGTATGCGGCACGTTCCTCGGCCAGGGGACCTTCGCGGTGACGGCGCAGAGCGCGCGGATAGGTGAACAGCGTCTCGAACATGGTGAGGCTCCTTGGGAAGGGCACACCACCATGTCATGTCCAACTATGTTGTTAAGTCGCCGCCGGTCTCTGCGCAGAACCGCCCGCCGGGCGGACTTTGCCACATAATCCAGTTCGCCACATAAGGCATCTTGAACTGAGCCGCGTTCCGCGGCGGGAGGCCGTGCCGATCCTCGGCGGCGTTCTCATCACCCACGTCGACGAAGCGTGGCGGTATCGGATCGCATTGCCGTCCGCGAACTGACCGCCTTCGCCCTTCAGGCCTTCCCAGGGCCTCCGACATGCGTTTACCTCGGCCCCGAAGCGCACGCCGTTCGGCGTGTGTTCGCCAACGCAAACACGTCAAGGAGACCTGCAATGACCCCTCTTCGCCAACGCATGATCGACGACATGTCCGTTCGCGGGCTGTCCGAGAACACCAGGAAGTCCTATCTCAGCGCCATGACCGGACTCAGCCGCCACTATCGACGCAGCCCGGACCGCATCGAGGCCCGGGAAATCCAGGACTATCTTCTCTTCCTGCACAACACGCGCGGGTTGAGCTGGAGGAGTTGCAACACCATTCGCCACGGTCTGCGCTTCTTCTACCGCATCACCTTGGAGTTGCCCGATCCCCACTTGTACGTGCCCGGTGCCAAGCAGCCTTCCAAGCTGCCCGAAATCCTCAACCACGACGAACTGGTGCGCCTGTTCACCGTCCCCACCAACCCCAAGCATCGCGCCTTGCTCATGACCGCCTACGCCGCCGGACTGCGGGCTAGCGAACTCACCCGTCTGCGCGTCTGCGACATCGATTCCGGGCGCATGGCGTTGCGCGTCGATCAGGGCAAGGGCAACAAGGACCGATACGTGCCGCTCTCGCCGCGGTTGCTGGAGCACCTGCGCGCCTACTGGCGCCGGGTACGACCTGGACCCTGGCTGTTCCCGGGTCGCTCTGCCGACGTATCCTTGAGCCGCCACGGTCCCGCGCACATCTACAAGTCCGCCAAGGACAAGGCCGGCATAAGCAAGGCAGGCGGCATCCATACGCTGCGCCACGGCTATGCCACCGGCCTGCTCGAGGCCGGCGTCGAACTGCAGGTCATCCAGCGCCGCCTCGGGCACACCTCCATCCGTTCCACCATGCGCTACCTGCACCTGGCGCAGGACAGGGTCCAGGCCACGCCGTCCCCTCTGGATTTGCTGGAGTTCCCGAACGCGCGCGGTGCCTGAGCGATGCACGTCGCTTGCCATTCGGCGCCCGTCACCCGGCCGGCCCTGGAGGTCGCCGACGTCCTGCGCGCGCGGCTCGGCCACTATCGCGAGACGCACCGGCTCTCGCCGCCGGAACACCGGGCGGCGAACGCGCTGGTCCGTTGCCGTACTGCCGCCCTCGGCGGCTTCGCGTCGCGGTGCGACGCCTGCGGGGCGATCGCCGTTCAGTACGCGTCCTGCCGGAACCGCCACTGCCCCAAGTGCCAGACGCTCGCGCAGACCCGCTGGGTCGAGCGCCAGTGTGCCAACCTGCTGGATATCGCCTACTGGCATACTGTCTTCACCTTGCCTCACGATCTCAATCCGCTGGCACAGCGGCATCCCGAACTGGTCTACCGCCTGCTGTTCAAGGCCGCTTCTCAGACTCTGATGGAGTTCGGGCGCAACCCCCGCTGGCTCGGCGGGGAGATCGGCGTCACCATGGTGTTGCACACGTGGGGACAGAACCTCGGCCGGCACATCCATGTCCACGCCATCGTCACCGGCGGCGCGCTGAGTCCCGACCGGCAACGCTGGCTGCCCGCCCGCGGCAACTTCCTGTTCCCCACCAGGGCCCTGTCGTCGGTCTTCCGCGGCAAGTACCTGGACTTCCTCGACCAGGCCCACCGCGGCGGCGAACTGCGACTGCCCGGCACCGACGACACCGACGACTTCGACCGCCTGACCACCGCACTGCGATCCCACGACTGGGTGGTCTACACCAAGCCGCCGTTCGCGGGCGCCGCGCATGTCCTGGCCTATCTCGGGCGCTACACCCACAAGATCGCCATCGCCAACCACCGCCTCGTCGACTTCGACGGCGAGCACGTCCGTTTCCAATGGCGCGACTACGCCGACGGCAATCGGCACAAGACCATGCGTCTTGATGCCGACGAGTTCGTCCGGCGGTTCCTGTCGCATGTCCTGCCGCGCGGCTTCACCCGGCTGCGCCACTACGGCCTGCTCGCCAATCGCGGCCGCGACGGCAAGCTCGCCCTGTGCCGGGCCTTGATCGAACAGCCCGCGCCGCCTCCGCGCGAGCCGGAAACGCCTCAGGCCATGATGCTGCGTCTCACCGGCGTCGACATCACCCGGTGTCCGCACTGCGGACGCGGCACCTTGCAGCGCGTTCACGCTCTCGTGCCGGTGATGCGGCGGCGGGCATGGCGACCGCCATGATCGGCATCGGCATCGGACACGCCGAAGATCGAATGCGTCGTCCGACGCGTTCCCGGCATCCCATTGACCACGCCACGCGAATGGCCATCGCACCCGACAATCCGACTCCCGGCAGACACTCCCGACGTCACCAGGACCCGTGGCCGGTCGCCGAAGTGTGCTCGCTAGTGTAGTGTCTCGAACAAAATAGTGTTTATGTGGCATTCGCGATAGACTGCGTGGCATCGATGTTTTGTGGAGGGTGCGCGATGCGCGTTGCGGCGGAGATCGAGTTGTCGGGCAAGGACCGCGAACAGCTTGGGAAGTGGGCCGCGGCGCGGAGCGCGCCGGTGCGCCTGCGGGAGCGCGCGCGGATCGTCCTGCTGGCCGCGGGGGGCATGACGAACAAGGCGATCGCGTCGGAGCTGGGGATCGATGCGAACAAGGTGGGCCGCTGGCGGGCGCGGGTCGCCGCGGAGGGCGTGTCGGCGATCGAGAAGGAACGTCCTCGCGGCGCGAACCAGGGCGGCAAGGACAGCCGGGCGCAGGCGGAACTGCGCAGCAGGGTGATCGAGGCGACCACGCAGACGACGCCGCGGGACGCCACGCACTGGTCGTGCCGGTCGATGGCGCGGCATCTGGAGACGACGCACAGCTTCGTGAATCGGGTGTGGCGCGCGCACGGTCTCAAGCCGCACCTGATCCGGACGTTCAAGTTGAGCAACGATCCGCGTTTCGAGGAGAAGCTGCAGGACGTGGTGGGGCTGTACCTCGACCCGCCGGAGAACGCGGTGGTGTTCAGCTTCGACGAGAAGAGCCAGATTCAGGCGCTGGACCGGACGCAGCCGGGGTTGCCGATGAAGAACGGTCGCGGCGGGACGATGACGCACGATTACAAGCGCCACGGCACCACGACATTGTTCGCGGCGCTGAACATCGCGACGGGCGAGGTGGTCGGCAAGACCTATCGCAAGCACCGCCACCAGGAGGTGTTGAGGTTCCTGCGGGAGGTCGACAAGACGGTGCCGAAGGATCAGGAGATTCACATCGTGCTGGACAACTACGCGACGCACAAACACGAGAAGGTGCTTGGGTGGATCGAGCGCAAGAAGCGCGTGTTCCTGCACTTCACGCCAACTAGCGCGTCCTGGGCCAACTTGGTGGAGCGGTTCTTCGCGATGCTGACCGACAAGCAGATCCGGCGCGGGGTCTTCACGTCCGTGCCGCACCTTGAGAAACGCCTCCGGGAGTATCTGGATAGCTACAACAAGGCCCCCCGTCCCTTCGTTTGGACAAGGACGGTCGAGGAAATCATCGACAAGGTCGGCCGCGCACGGACGGCACTGGGCAAAGCGTCATAATCGTTACTTTGTTAAGGACACTACACTAGATGGCATGACCTTCGCTCCGGCGTCCTGATCGACGCCGCTCCTCCAATACTTTCCCCATAGCGCGCTTCGTTGACCACCGCGCGGCTCAGCTCAATGATCTTATCGATCATGCTCCGCACGACCGATAAGAGCCTATTCATTATGTTGTTAGCAACATAAGATGCCCGAATTGGGCACGTCCGGATCTGCGGGAGCCGGGGGTGGGCAACCACCCTCGGCCACCCGGCGTCGCCCGTTTCGAGCCTGTGCAAGCCCTTGGTGACGGGACGGGACAAGCCCGTCCCCTACGGTTTTCTGTTCCCTGTGCGTCCACGCGCCGGGCCCCGGGGTGAAAACTCCTGGCCCGCCCCGCCCGCCGCGAACAGCGCCACCCCCTGCCGGAACTCGTCGTCGATCACCTGCCTGGCCGCGCGCACGACGGTGGCTACGACCGGCTCGGCGCGCAGGCAACCGTCCTGCGTGGTGACGGCGCCGCGTTCGATCAGCGCGTCGATGAAGCCGCGAAACAGGCGCTCGTCCGAGAAGTCCGGCGCGTCTATCCCGTGCAGCTTCGACATGCGTGCGGCCGCGACGCCGCAGCGGCTCTCGAGGTCGGCACGGGTGAGGGGTCCGTTGGCGGTCAGCATGGCGACGACGACGTAGTAGCGTTCGATGGTCTCGCGCAGAATGTTGGCGAGGAGCTTCAGCCGGAAGCGCTCCGGCGCCTCCGGTGGGGGGGCGGCGTAGAGCCCGCCCTCGCGCTCGACGACGAGACCCAGCGCCGCCAGGTGGCCCAGCCAGCGGGTGACGGTGTCCTGTGCCTCCTCGGGCAGGAACAGCTCCCGGCGCACGAAGGGATAGACGGTTTCGAAGTAGCGCGTGAGGTCGGCCGCGCGGGCGCTGCGGCGGCGGTTGACGACCAGGCAGGCGACCAGCGAGGGAGCCGCGAATACGTGCAGGACGTTGTTCCGGTACCAGGTCATCAGGACCGCCGTCGCGCGGTCGTGACCGAGGATGTCGCCGAACCGCCGCCGGTCCCGTTCGAGCAACCCGAGGGACTCGACGGCCGCCACGACCGCGTCCGCCGGCAGGTCCGTCACATGGTGGCCGTGCCGCCCGGCGTCGAGGGAGAGGAGGGTCCGCAGGCAGTCGATCTGTTCGATCAGGAGTCGCTCGTCGATGGCCTGGCGGGGCATGGACAGGGTTGTGAGAGCCACCAGGTTGACCGGGTTCACGGAAGCCACCGCATTGATCCGCAGCAGCGTCTGCATGCCGAGGTCCCTGGCGGCCGCGGCCGACGGGTCAGCCCCGGCTGCCGCCAGGTCGATCGGCTCTCCAAAGTCGATCGACACCTTGCCGAAGGATTGCCGTGCGAGCCGGCTACTCCGCAACAACCCGCGTATGGATTCGCGCCGCTTCGTGTTCCCGCGCAGTTCGCTTAGATAGCTCCCGGCCTCGATGACCTTTTCGTAGCCGATGTATACCGGCACGATGGCGATCGGCCGGGGTACGCCCCGCCGGGCCGCGTCGAGCGTCATGCGCAGCAGTCCGACGTGCGGTCGCAGGAGCCGCCCCGTCCGGGAGCGGCCCCCCTCGATGAAGTACTCGACGGAGTGGCCGCGCCGCAGCACCTGGTAGAGGTACTCGGCGAAGATCGCCGTGTAGAGCCGGTCGTCGAGGAAGCGGCGTCGCATGAAGAACGCGCCCCCGCGGCGCAGGATGGGGCCGGCGAGCGGCATGTTCATGTTCTCGCCGGCGGCGATGTGCGGAATCATGAACCCCTGGTGGAACAGCACGTAGGACAACAGCAGGTAGTCCACGTGCGAGCGATGGCTCGGCGCGTAGACGAGGGTGTGGGTGTCCGCGAGGCGGGCCAGTCGGTCGATGCCGCGAACCTCGATCCCGTCGTAGATGCGGTTCCAGAACCAGGTCAACACACGGTTGAGGAAGCGTATCGTCGGGTAGGACATGTCCGACGCGATGGAGTTGGCGTAGCGCCGGGCAACACGCAGGGCCTCTGCCCGGTCCGTCTCGCCGTCTTCCTCGATGGCGGCGAGCACGGCGCGGCTCGCCAGTACCCGATCGACCAGCGTGCGTCGATGGGACAGGTCGGGACCCAGGGTGGCGGTGCGCTGGTTGCGGAACGTGACCCGCAACAGTCGTGCGGTGCGCCGCGTCATGCGGTTGTGGTCGAGGCCCGCGTCGACGATCTCGTGCCAGGGCAGCGCAGCGCCGAACCGCACGACGATATCCGTGCGATTGAAAAAGAGGCTCATGAAACGCCGAAAGCGAGAGGACATGGGCCAGTCGTCGGAGAACAGGGAACGCACGACGGAGCGCTCCTTGTTCGCCGCGCGACCCCAGAAGATGGACACGGGAACCAGCGTCGCCTGCGCACCGGGGGCGCCCAGGAGCCAGCTCTCGAAGCGCAGCATGCGCGAGGAATAGCTGCGCATCGTGTGGCGGCGGACGATGCCGGCGCCGCGGTTCAGGAAGAAGAAACGGCGCGCCTCCTCGACGCCGTCGGCGATGAAGGGCTCGGTCGGGCGTGGCAATCCGGCCCGTTCGGCGAGCAGGTCGAGGACCAGCAGGTCCGTCAGCGAGCGTTGGTCGAGCACGTACACCGGCACGGCGCCGTCGACGGCATCGAGGCCGAACGCCTCGGGTCGTGTCAGCCAGCGCACGACGGCCCGCGCGATCCGGAAGTTGAGACGTTTGAGAAGCGACCACATGGGCAAGACGCCTCCTCGCACGGCCGAGGCTAACAGACGGGGGCGCTTGTGAAGAAACCGCGTGCGGGTGGTGGTGCGCAATCGCGACGCAAGCGTCTACCCGTTGCTGCGCCCCTCGTAGAGGTCGTCCGGCGAGGGCGTTGCCCCTGCCGGGCGGGATTCGAGCCGGAATTCCCAGATGCGGTTGTAGAGGCGGTCGGTCGTGACCTTGACGTCCTCTTCGCTGCGCAGGACCGTGGGCCGCAGGAACACCAGGAGGTTTCTCTTGGCGCGCGTCTCCCGCGTACTGCGGAACAGCCGCCCGATCGCCGGTATGTCGCCGAGCACCGGCACCTTGCGCCGGGATTCGCGGATGTCGTCCTGGATGAGCCCGCCGAGCACGATCGTCTGGCCATCGTCGGCCAGTACCGTGGTGTCTATTTCCCGCTTCTGCGTGATGAAGTCGGCGCTCTCCAGGGCACGCGATCCGAGGCCGGAATCGACCAGGTTCTCGACGGTCAGGAGGACTTCCAGCCGCACCGAGGAGCCATCGTGGATGTGCGGCGTGACGGTGAGCGTGATGCCAATGTCCTGGCGCTGCACGGTACTGAACGGGTTGCTGATGCCGTCCGCGGTGGTGGTGAACGATCCGGACCGGAACGGCACGTTCTGGCCGACGAGGTTCTTTGCCTCCTCGTTGTCGAGGGTCAGCACGCTCGGCGCGGACAAGAGGTCGGCGGCGACGTTGGTGGCCAGGGCATTCAGCACCGCGCCGAAGGAGATGCCGTCGGCGTCGATCTTGGCGACGGCGACGCTGGGCACCGTCGCGCCGCCCACGAGGCCGATGCCGTCCACGGCGGTGGCGCCCTCTGGCAGCGCCCCGGCGAGCAGGGCGTTGACGATGCCGTTCAGCGTCGTGTTGAAGGCCGGCACCGACTGACCGCGCTGGTCGGTGCCGGCGACCTCGACGCCCACGGTGAAGAGATCGTCGACCGCGATCTCGGCGATCGCCGCCTCGATGAGAACCTGGGTGCGCCGTACGTCGAGCATGCCCAGCACGTCGAGAATCTCGCCCATGGTCCCGGGGTCGGCGCGGGCCACGATGGCGTTCAGCGACTCGTCCGCCTGGATGCTGATGTGCTGCTGATCGCTGGCCCCGGACTGGCTCGTGAAGAGTCCGTTCAGGATGCCGACGAGGTCGGCCGCCTGGGCGTGGGACAGGCGGATCACCTGGGCGGCGTCCGTGGACGTGGCCGGCACGTCGAGCTTGTCGACGAGGTCCATGATCACGGCGACCGGCCGCGACTTGCCGCGCAGGATGAGGCTGTTGTTGCGCTCGTTCGCGATCACCTGCACCACCTGGGGCCCCGATCCGCTCTGCCCGAGCTGTTCCGGGGCGACCTTTTCGAGAATCGCCACGACCGCGCCCACCCACGCGTAGGTCAGTGGGCGCACGACGAACTCCTCCTCGTTCGCGACGTCGATCTCGGCGACGATGCGCATGAGACGCTCGATGTTGTCCGCGTGGTCGGAGAGGATCACGACGTTCGGTTGCGCGACTGCGGCGATGTGTCCGTACTGCGGAATGATCGGCCGCAGGATCTTCACGAGCTCCGCGGCCGCCACATTCTGCGCCGGGACCACCTGGGTCACGATGGCCTGCCGCGCCTGGGACAGGCCGTCGCCGCCGCCACCGGTCTGCTTGACCAGGGTCGGGTTCTGCACGACGTGCACCACCTCGCCGACGGCATAGGCGCCAAAGCCATGCACCCGCAGCACGGACAGCAGCAACTCGTATACGCCGTCCTTGTCGAGTTGGACGTTCGACACCACCGTGACCGTGCCCTTGATGCGCGGGTCGATCACGAACGGACGTTCGGTGATCTGCGAGACCTGCGTGATGAACTGCCGGATATCCTGGTCGCGGGCGTTGATCTCCCATGTCTGTGCCGGCGGTTCGGACGCCGTCTGGTTTTCCTGGGCGACGACGGCCGGCGTCGTCAGCCAGCAACCGGCGACGACGCACGCCATCGAGACTGCGCGGAGGGTCTTCATCCCGGATTCGTAGTGTCGTGTCACGCGAGTTCTAGCGCTTCAGCGCGTCCCACGGGGTCTGTGGCAAGGCGCGTCCCCGCCGGGAATGGTGGGCCCATTGCCAAGGGGCGCAACACCGCCACAGGCGACGATCTTCGTGCGAGGGGTTTCCCCCTCGCAAGCAGACTGCGTTGTGGTCCTTGCCAATTTGCCCGATATTCCCTGCGGACCACGCCTTGCATTGACGCGCATGGCGAACTCTGAAGTGCGAGAACTCGCGTGACACGACACTAGCGAAGAGACGCCTTCACGAAGAAACGGCGCTCGCCGCGCTGCACCTCCAGGCGGGCGGCGCCCTCGGCGATGACGCTGTCGATCTCCATCCGGTCCTGGCGCACGTTGCCGACGGGCCGACCGTTAACGGAGACGATGACGTCGCCGGTCTGGAGCCCCGTGTGGGCGAGCTGCGGCGCGTTGGAGAGAGAGGCGACCCGATAGCCGCGGGTCTCGGATGGGGACACCGGCTCCAGTCCGATGGCGCTCAGGGTCTGTTCAGGGTTTTCCTGCAGGCGTTCGCGGTACGCGTCCACGACGGTGCGGACGGTTTCCGTCTGTCTCTGGTAGCGCGGTGCATCCTGGCGTGCCCCGGCGGGTTGCAGGGCGCTCCCGGGACTACCAGGCGCCGCCGGTGCGCGGCCCGTGTCGGCCGTCGCCGCCTGCAGGGGCAGGTCGTCGAAACGCAGTGCCTCGCGCACCCCGCCCCGGCTGATCACCACGAGGTCGGTGTGGACCTCGGCGAGCCGGGCGCCGCCGGGGATTTCATCGCCGACCCGGTACGCCTCGGCCGGGCGGCCCTGCGTGCCGATGACCGCAACCGACGCCGCGGGGTCGCTTGCCTCAAAGACGGCGGCGAGTACCAGGTTGAGCTTGGTGTCCGGTGTCCGGTCGAGGCCCGCATTGGAGACGCGTCCGGCGACAGTTCTGCCAAACAGATGCAGTCCGGCGATGCGCTCGATGTCGGCCGCTGCGGCGGGCGCTTCCTCAACGGCTGCCATCGGGACGGGCCCTCCCGCATCCGGGCTCACGGCGAAGGACCACACGGCCTGCGCCAGCGTCCCGGCGATGCCGACGGCGATGCCGACAGTGGCGACAACACGCGCGGGCTCGATGAGCTTGGCCGCCTGATCGAACAATGCGATCCCCATGTCGGTCGGGCGGCTATTGTAGCGGACAAGGGATGCGGCCGGGTGTCACGCGGGCGCTTGCCAGTTGATGCGGCACGGGACGTTGTAGCGCCCCATAGCCGTGCGTCGGGCGGTTGCGTCGTGTACAAGAGCGGTCGCGTCGGGCGGAGGCCGTTCTCCCCAGTGGTGCGTTGGTGCCCGCATGAAAGTCTGGCCCGGACCGTGATCGGCGTTCTGACGTTGGTGGCGCGGTTGCCTGCGACCCCGCATGCGAGCATGAACGTACCGCCGCGGTCGTACCCGACGCGACCTTAGGACAAGCGTGGAGGAATCGTCGATGGCTGGCAAGAAGCAGGCGGCGGCAAGACTGGAGGTGGTGCATCGGGACTGCGCGGGAATCGACATTGGCAAGCGCAAGCACTACGTGGCGGTGGATACGTCGCGGTTCGAGGAACCCGTTCGCGACTTCGGGACGTTCACGGAGGACCTGGAGGCGATGGCGGAGTGGCTGACCTCGTGCGGGGTGCGCGAGGTGGCGATGGAGTCGACGGGCGTGTACTGGATCCCGGTGTTCGAGGTGCTCGACCGGGCGGGCTTCGAGGTGCATCTGGGCATCTGGTGAACGCGCGAGCGACGAAGCAGGTGAGCGGGCGCAAGAGCGACGTCATGGACTGCCAGTGGATCCGGCAGTTGATGAGCCACGGGCTGCTGCGCGGCGCGCATCGGGTGCCGGACGAGATCTGCGCGCTGCGCGCGTATCTGCGTCAGCGGCACGAGTTGGTCGGACAGCGCTCGCGGGCGGTGCAGCACATCCACAAGGCGCTGACGCAGATGAACGTGCAGTTGGACAACGTGTTGAGCGACATCATGGGCAAGACGGGCCAGCTGATCGTGCGCGCCATCGTTGCGGGCGAGCGCGACGGCGCCGTGCTGGCCGGCTTGCGCGACGGCCGCTGCAAGGCGGCCGCGGCGACCATCGCGCGCAGCCTGCGCGGCACTTGGCGCGACGAGCACCTGTTCGCGCTGGAGCAGGCGCTGGAGCGCCACGACGCCCTGCAGGGGCAGATCGCGGCGTGCGCGGCGCGCATCAACGGCGAACTGGACAGGCTGGCGCGGGACGACGCCGGCGACCCGCCGGAAGACAAGCGCTCGCGCAAGGGCCGCGACCGCGCGCTACGTCGGCGGCTGCAGCGCATGCTGGGCGTGGACCTGCTGGCCATCCCGACCATCGGCGTCGAGACGGCGTTGAGCGTCGCCGCGGAGGTCGGGGCAGACCTGTCCCGCTTCCCTTCCGTGAAGCACTTCTGCTTTTGGCTGGCGCTCGCGCCGGGCACTTGCATCAGTGGCGACAAGCGCCTGAAGGGCAAACAGCGGCGACGCTCGAACCGCCTCGGCCAGGCGCTACGCATGGCGGCCACCACGGCCCGCAGCGACAGGAGCGCGATCGGCGCCATGCACCGCCGGCGCCTGGCGCGTATGGACACCGCCAAGGCCGTGAAGGCCACCGCGCACCAGTTGGCACGCCTGATCTACGCGATGCTCACGCGCGGCGAGGAGTACGTCGCACGCGACCTGGCCACATGGGAAGAAGAACGCCGCGACCGCACGATCAAGCACCTTCAGCGCCAGGCCAGACGCTTCGACCTGGCCCTCGTGCCGCCACGTGACGTCCAAAAAATTCAATCACTTGGAAATTTGTTCCATGCGAGGTGCGAGTCCTGTCCGGCCAAGGTTGGCCAGCCAGCCGGAACCGAGTGTTGCGTGGGCAGTGGTGACGCTGTCTGCGAAGCGTACACAGGCAGCCTTGCAGGCCGCGTGATTGAGCCACGAAATTCGTATACATCGCGGAAGCCGACGCTGTGACAAGAGCGGAAGGCAGCATCGCGGCGCCGAGATGGTCTGGCGCTGACGGTTCCGCCGGGGTCCGAGAGCGGGGCATGCAGGCACGGGTCGCCCAGGAACCTGGGAGGTCTTGACGTCTCCACCGGAGCGCGCGGCGCGGACGGCCGCGATAGAAGTCAGTCCAGGCCCGCGGGTACGGCCCATGCTGCGGGAGCGAACAGGGCAACCGAGTGGTACCGCCAAGCGAAGGAAAACGAAGTGCGGCGGGACGGGCGTCGAGAAGTCGGAGTCCGCTGATAGTACTGGTGAAGTCGGGGAACTCGCCCCACGGGGACCCGGCGGAGGGAAGCGGCGGATCGGATCATGGACTGCCGGGCGGACAGACGCCTTGGCCACCGAGCCAGATCAGCGTCTCAACGGAAGTGCGGCAGGTAGCGGGGAGCCGCCGGAAATGGCGGCTCGCGGGTGCGCGCGTTGCGCGTAGCGATACCACGGCTCGAGGAGCCGGATGCCCGAATTGGGCACGTCCGGATCTGCGGGAGCCGGGGGTGGGCAACCACCCTCGGCCACCCGGCGTCGCCCGTGTCGAGCCTGTGCAAGCCCCTGGCGAAGGGACGGGACAAGCCCGTCCCCTGTACGCTTCTGAACAGCTTCGTGGCACCGCCGCGAAGCTGGGCAGAGCTGCCGGGAGCGACCACCCGTCCCCTGTGCCACGAGCACCGACGTAGGACTCGTGCCCCGGCGGTTTTCTGCCGCGATGGACGCCCAGTGAACAGTCCGCGCCTCGAGCGCCAGTACAGGGACAGGTGAGCATCGCGGCATGCCTGCAGCATCGGGGGAAACAACGACGAGGAGGCATGATGTCCTACGGTCTTCTGTTCCCTGCGCGTCAACGCGCCGGTTGCCGGGGCTAGAGCACCTTCTCGCCTACCTCGATGACCACCGCGTCGCCGGGCCGGTTGCCGGGCCACGGCATGCCGACGAGTTCGGTGAAGCGCTGGGTGATGCCGATGTGCGCCCAACCCTCGTGATCGAGCCGCAGGCGCAGGAGCGGTATGTCTTCGGTCGCGGCGCTCGCAGTGAGGATGGGCTCGCCGGCCACGGTTTCGATGTGTGCGTCGAGGGGCGGCAGGGTAACCCGATGTTCGCTGCCGGCGAGCCGGTACGCCACTGCCCCACCCGTCCACGACACGGCTCCCTCGATCGCCTGCAGCCGCAGGTCGTGGGACAACCGGGCATCCAGCCGATCGATCTCCAGGCTACCGGCGGCGGCGATGTGATAGGGGCTCAGAATGCGGTCGATGGCGACTGTGCCGACCCGTCCACCGGCATCCAGGTCGATGCCGCCGAAGGCGAGGTCCGCGGTACCGGACAAGGCGTAGCCGGGGTCGTCGATGCGCCAGCCGAACCCCAGCGTCGCGCGGAGCAGGCTCCCGGGATCGAACGACCAGCGCAGCCTTCCGGCCGGCCATCCGTCGTAGAAGAGCGAGGCGCGCCCTGCCCAGAGGCGACCTTCGATGTTCGCCAGGCGTATCGAGCCCCCGTTGTCCGTGGCGATGGCAAGGATTCCCGCGGGAGCGAAATATGCGATGCCGGCGACGAACGCCACGATGCCGATGGCGATGACCACGGGCGCCCGCATGTCGGTCAGTCTCCGCAGAGCAGGGTCCGCATCACGCCCTCGTACATCCGCGCGAGGGCGTCGATGTCGGCGATCGCCACGTGTTCGTCGACCTTGTGAATGGTCGCGTTGACCGGCCCGAGTTCGACAACCTCTGTGCCCGTCGGGGCGATGAAGCGGCCGTCGGATGTGCCCCCGCCGGTGGATGACTGCGGCACGAAACCCGCTACGTCCCGTACGGCGGCGCGCACGGCGCGCGTCAGCGCCCCCGGGCGCGTCAGGAACGGCAGCCCGGAAAGCGACCACTCGATCTCGAACCGGAGGGCCGCAGTTTCCAGCGTGCGTTCGACCTCGGCGCGCAGGGCGTGGACGGTCTGTTCGGTATTGAAGCGGAAGTTGCAATGCACCGTCAGCGTGCCTGGGATGACGTTCGCCGCGCCGGTGCCCGCCGCGATGTTGGAGATCTGAAAGCCCGTCGGTGGGAAGAACTCGTTGCCGGCGTCCCAGGTCCGGCCGGCGAGGTCGTCGAGCGCCCCGAGGGCCGAGTGGATGGGGTTCGAAGCCTCTTCCGGGTAGGCGACGTGGCCCTGCACTCCGTGCACCGTCAGGCGTGCGTTGAGGGAGCCGCGTCGGCCCACGCGTACCACGTCGCCGAGACGGTCCCGGGAAGACGGCTCGCCGACGACGCACCAATCGATAGTGGTCCCCTGCGCCCGCAGGTGGTCCATGACGCGCGTGGTCCCGTTCACGGCGTCGCCTTCCTCGTCGCTCGTGACGAGCAAGGCGATGGATCCCGCGTGGTCGGAATGCGCGCCCACGAAGCGCCGGGTCGCGACCAGCATCGCCGCGAGGCTCGCCTTCATGTCGGCGGCGCCGCGTCCGTACAGGGCGTCGCCGCGGATGCTCGGCACAAAGGGTGGGGAGGACCACGCGTCGAGGGGTCCGGGTGGCACGACGTCGGTGTGGCCGGCGAAGGCGAGAAGCGGACCGGCCGACCCGCGGCGCGCCCAGAAATTCGTCACGTCCCCGAACGGCAGTCGTTCCACCTCGAACCCGAGCGGAGCGAGCTGGGCGATCAGCAATTCCTGGCAGCCCCCGTCGTCCGGCGTCACGGAGGGTCGGCCCACGAGTTCGCGGGTGAGGGTCAGGGCATCGGGGGCCTCGATGTCGAGTGCTCCGGTGGCGGACGAGGCCGGCACCTACCGGCTCCGCCGAATGCTCGGGCCGCGGTTCGCCGGCCAGAGGGCACCAGGGA
Source organism: Candidatus Azotimanducaceae bacterium (assembly GCA_965248075.1). Classification (GTDB taxonomy): domain Bacteria; phylum Pseudomonadota; class Gammaproteobacteria; order Pseudomonadales; family Azotimanducaceae; genus VXNE01. Next base: position 2,740,121 of record CBDFIL010000003.1, read on the forward strand.
AACTCTGATTTATCAGAGCTTGCCGTGCGGTACAGCGATGGACCGCCATATTCAATGGCGTAAGCCGTTGAATATGTGAGTAAAACGAAACCGCGCTTTTGTTTTGCGCGGCTGAACAAGTTCAGGGATGAACTTATTCAGAGGTTTCCTAGTTGTGCGCATGCAGCTTGGCATTGAGTTCGATGGCCGCCCGGTTCGTGCGGCACTGCACGGCGCCGGTCTGACTGTGGCGAATGAACAGCATGTCGTTCTGGCCGGCCAGTTCCCGGGCCTTCGCGGTGCGGACCACGGCGCCGGACTCGTCGATCACGTCGACGACCGTGCCGGCGGTGATGTAGAGCCCCGCCTCGATGGTGCAGCGGTCGCCGAGGGGAATGCCGCAGCCGGCGTTGGCGCCGACCAGGCACCGTTCGCCGATGCTGATCACGATCTTGCCGCCGCCCGACAGCGTGCCCATGGTGCTCGCGCTGCCACCGAGGTCGGTGTGCGCGCCGAGCGTCACGCCCTGGGAGACGCGGCCCTCGACCATGTTCGGACCGATGGCCGCTGCGTTGAAGTTGAGAAAGCCCTCGTGCATGACCGTCGTTCCCTCGCCGAGGTAGGCGCCGAGGCGAACGCGACTGGCGTCTGCGATGCGTACGCCGGACGGCGCCACGTAGTCGGTCATGCGGGGGAACTTGTCCACCGCGTGGACGGTGAGGGTGTCGCCCCGGATGCGCGCGGCGGCCACGCGGGCCGGCAGGTCCGCGGGATCGATCGGCCCGGCGCTGGTCCAGGCGACCGTCGGCAGGTGCTCGAACAGGCCGTCGAGGTTCAGCGTGTTCGGCAGCGCGAGACGGTGGGAGAGCAGGTGGAGTTTCAGATAGGCCTCCGGCGTCGAGCCGATCGAGGTGTCCGTCTTGAGCGCGACGCTCATCAGCGGTCCGTCGAGTGCGTCCAGCATGCGGTACGAGGCGGCGGCGTCGCCCTGGCCCGCGACCTCGAGAGCCGCGGCGATGCGGCCGGCGGCCGCCGGTTGGGCCGCCGGTTCGCAGCCGATCGCGGCGGCGATTTCGGCCACTGCGCCGCCGACGTCCCGCAGCGGCGCCGGGAACCACGTGTCGAGCACCCCGCCGGCCGCGTTGCGGCTGGCGATGCCCATCCCGAAGGCAAACAGGTCGCTCATACAGGCCTCCCTCGTCGAACGGCGCGTAACGTACACCATTATCGCGCCCTCCGGGCGTGCGCGGGTGGCCTACCTGCCCCGCACGAACGTCCGGATTCGCTCCGCCGCCGCCACGCATTCGGCCGTCTCGCCGACGAGGGCGATCCGAACGTGGCCGGCGCCGGGGTTGGTCTCGCCCGCACCGCGGCCGAGGTATGAGCCCGGCATGACGGTAACGTTCTGTGCGGCGTACAGCGCCCGTGCGAACGTCTCGTCGTTGCCGGGGACCCGTGGCCAGAGATAGAACGCCGCTGCCGGGCTGCGTACGTCCAGCACCTCCGCCAGGATCGGCGTCGCGGCGTCGAACTTTGCCCGGTAGCGAGCCCGGTTCTCGCGCACGTGGGTCTCGTCGCCCCAGGCGAGCGCGCTGGCTGCCTGGACGTGAGCCGGCATCGCGCAGCCGTGGTACGTCCGGTAGAGGAAGTAGCGCTCGACGAGGTTGGCGTCGCCGGCGACGAAACCGGAGCGCAGCCCTGGCAGGTTCGACCGCTTCGACAGGCTGTGAAACACGATGCAGCGCGCGAAGTCCGCGTTGCCCATCGCCGCGGCCGCCTGCAGCAATCCGGCGGGAGGTGCGTGCTCGTCGCGGTAGATCTCCGAGTAGCACTCGTCCGCGGCGATGACGAAGTCGAACTCGCGGGCCCGCTCGATCAGCCCCCGCAACGCGGCTTCGGGAAGGACAGCACCGGTGGGATTGCCGGGCGAACAGGTGTAGACCAGTTCCGTCGCGGCCCAGACGGCGTCGTCGATCGCATCGAAGTCGGGCAGGTCGCCGTGTTCGTCGCGGCAGGGCACGTAGCAGGGCGTTGCGCCGCGCAACAGCGCCGCGCCCTCGTACGCCTGGTAACAGGGGTTCGGCAACAGCACCCGGGACGAGGACGCGCCGGACAGGATCGCCTGGCCGAACGAGAAGAGCGCCTCGCGGGTGCCGTTGACCGGCAGGACCTGGCGTTCGGGATCGACATGCGCGCCGAAACGTCGGCCGAGCCAGTCGGCGATGGCGCCGCGCAACGGTGCACCGCCCCGCGTGGGCGGATAGGTGCCGAGGCCGTCCCGCAGGGTGTCGGGATGCTGCAGGGCCTGCATGACGAAATCGGGTGGTGTGTGCTTCGGCTCACCGATCTGCAGCGGCGCGTGGGGCGCGTTCGCCGTCGGCACGATTCCGGCCTTGAGTGCGTCCAGGCGCTCGAAGGGATAGGGCAGGAGGCGGTCCAGCCAGGGATTCACGCCGCGCGTCCGGCGTCGGACGCGCTGTGCGCGATCTCCTCGTCGAGTCGCGTGCGGATGGTGCCGGCGATGCGCTCCACTTCCTCCGGGTCGCGGATCGCGTCGATCTCGAAGACATCCTCCACCCGCTCGCCGAGGGTCGTGATGCGAGCCCGATGGACAGTGATATCGAGTTCCATGAACAGCATCCCGACCACGGCCAGCAGGCCCGGGCGGTCGGGGCACACGACCCGCAACCGGCTGTGTCGGGCGTTCGCCTCGAGGGTCAGGTCCGCCTCCGTCGGGAGGACGAATTCCTTCAGACGCCGGTCGACCCGGCGTCGCGCCGTGGGCGTGATGCGCTCGGCGGAGAGCTTCTTCGCCAGCTTCCTGCGAACCTGCCGCTCGTCGTCGCCGATCGGCAGGTTGCGGTCATCGAGCACGATGTAGGAGTTCAGACACAGACCGCTCTCGGTGGTGATGATGCTGGCGTCGTGGATCTGCAGGTTCAGATCGTCGAGGGCGACGGCGCTCGCGGCGAACAGGTTCGGCCGGTCGCCGGTGTAGACGAAGATCTCCGTGGCGCCGTCGCCGTCGGACTCGCTCGCGACATCCTGCAGGAACACCATGGGTCCGGCGGTCACGTCGTGCGTGTGCATGGCCTGCGTGATCGATGCCAGCTGTCCGGGCGTGTGGCGCAGGAACAGCTCGTCGCCGGCGTTGTCCCACAGGGTCAGCGTCCGCTCACGCGAGATGCCCTGCTCGACGAGCAGGTCCAGCGTCGCCTCGCGGCAGGAATCGATGCGTTCGGCGCGCTCGGGTCCACCCTCGAGGCCGCGCGCCAGGGCCCGGTGCGTCTCGGTATAGAGCTGACGCATGAGCGTTGCCCGCCAGCCGTTCCACAGCGTCGGATTGGTCGCCGTGATGTCCGCGACGGTGAGCGCGTACAGGTAGTCGAGCCGCGTCGTCGCACGGACGTCGCGCGCGAACTCGTGGATGATCGCGGGATCGTGGATGTCCTTGTGCTGGGCGGTGGTCGACATGACGAGATGCGAGCGCACCAGCCATTCGATCAGCGCCGTGTCCTCGGCGGACAGCCCGTGGCGCTCGCAGAAGGCCACCGCGTCACCGGCGCCGAGTTCCGAGTGATTCCCGCCGCGTCCCTTGCCGATGTCGTGAAACAGGCCGGCGATGTAGAGGAGTTCGATCTTGGGGATGTTGCGGACACACTGCGCGGCCACCGGGAACTGCCTGGCGCTCGCCGGATAGCGGAAACGGCGCATGTTGCGGATGACCATCATCGTGTGGGCATCCACCGTGTAGATGTGGAAGAGGTCGTGCTGCATCTGCCCCACCACGCGCCCGAACTCCGGGATGTAGCGTCCGAGGATCCCGTAACGCCGCATGCGGGTGAGTTGGCTCACCACCGTGTAGGGCGCGCGCAGCAGGTCGATGAAGTAGCGCGTGACCGCGGGGTCGCGGCGGAAGTCGTCGTCGATCAGCTCGAGGTGGTCGCGGATCAGCCGGATGGTGGCGGCGCGGACTCCGGCGATGTCCCGTCGGTTCGCCATGATGACGAACAGCTCGAGCAGCGCCGGCGGGTGCTCGCGAAAGACCCGCGGCGACGTGGTCTCCATGTACTGGTTGTTGACCTGGAAGCGCTCGTTGATCGGCTCGATGCGGGGCGCCCGTCGACCGTGCAGGATCGCCTCGTCGAAGTGCTGCAGCAGGATGTCGTTCACCTCCCGCAGTTCGAGGACGTGGCGGTAGTAGTCGTGCATGAACTGCTCGACCCCGAGCTGGGCGTCGGAGTCGCGATAGCCGAACCGCTCGGCCAGCGTGCGCTGATGATCGAAGAGCAGCCTGTCCTCCCTGCGGGCGGCCACGAGATGCAACCCGTAGCGCACCTTGCAGAGGAACTTGCGGCCTGCCGCAAGCCAGCCGCGCTCCTGCGGCGTCAGATACCCTTGGCGAGTCAACTCCGAGAGGTCCGACGTGCCGAGATGGCGCCGCGTGATCCAGCCCACCGTCTGGATGTCCCGCAGGCCGCCCGGCGAGCCCTTGATGTTGGGTTCGAGGTCGTATTCGACATCGTCGAACTGGGCATGCCGTTCGGCCTGCTCGGTGCGCTTGGCCTCGAAGAACTTGCGGCTCGGCCACACCCGTCGTCCGCCGAGTGCCCGGTCGAGCCTGGCGCACAGGATGTCGGAACCGGACAGCCGGCGCCGTTCGATGAGCGCGGTCGCGACGGTGATGTCGGCCGCCGCCTCGCGGCGACACTCGCGGACGGTGCGCACGCTGTGGCCGATGTCGAGCTTGAGGTCCCACAGCAGGCGCACGAAGGCGGCGACATCGTCGGAACTGCGCCGCGCCTGCTTGACCAGGATCAGGATGTCGATGTCGGATCCGGGGTGCAGTTCGCCCCGCCCGTAGCCGCCGACGGCGAGCAGGGCGAGGTCGTCGCGGTAGCCGAAGGCGTGTTGCCAGATCTCGACGAGGAACGCATCGAAGAAGCGTGCGCGTTCCGCGACGAGTATTTCGGCGTCATCGCCGTTCCAGAAGCGCTCGACCAGGCGTTGATCCGCGAGGTCGATGCGACGCCGCAGTTCGGTCGTATCCGGCTGGCGGGTCAATTGAAGAGACTCATGCGAGCGCCCCAAAGCCGGTCCGGCACGCCTCGCGAGCGAGGCGCCTTCGCCTGCCGCTGCACGCCGGAACGCGACGCTTGCGTCGCGCCGCCTCCGGCCCAGCCACACCGCCCTCGCATGGACCAATCGCCGCCGGTCGCTGCGCTCCCGTCATCGTTTGGTCCATGCGAGGGCGGTTTCTTCGCCGCGGCGGGTCAGCACTTCGGCGCCGTCGTCGGTGACGAGAATGGTGTGCTCCCACTGTGCCGACAGGCGGTGGTCCTTGGTCACGACGGTCCACCGGTCGGGCAGCATCTTCACGTTGCGCTTGCCGGCGTTGATCATCGGTTCGATCGTGAACGTCATGCCCGGCAGCAGGCGTACGCCGGTGCCGCGCTGGCCGTAGTGCAGGACCATGGGCTCGTCGTGGAATATCTGCCCGATACCGTGCCCGCCGAACTCGCGGACGACGGAGAAGCGTTGGGTTTCCGCATGCTTCTGGATCGTCGCCCCGATGTCGCCGAGAAAGGCCCCGGGACGGACCTGCTCGATGCCCTTGTACAGGCACTCCTGGGTGACGCGCACGAGCCGCCGGGCCAGCACGCTCGGCGCGCCGACGAAGAACATCTTGCTCGTGTCGCCGTGCCAGCCGTCTTTCACCACGGTGATGTCGATGTTCACCACGTCGCCCTTGCGCAGTACCTTGCGATCGTTGGGGATGCCGTGACAGACGACGTGGTTGACGGACGTGCAGATCGACTTGGGGAACGGCGGCTGTCCGGGCGCGTTGGTGTAGTTGAGGGGCGCGGGCCGGCACGCCAGGTCACCCACGATGAAGTCGTGGCAGCGGCGGTCGAGGTCCGCGGTGGTCACGCCGGGTTGGACGTACTCGCCAATCATTTCGAGGACGCTCGCCGCCAGCCGCCCGGCGATCCGCATCTTGTCGATTTCCTCGGGTTTTTTGGGCCTGACCGGCATGTCGAAGGAGTGTCTCACCTTCCCCAGCGCGAAACCGCTATGGTATAAAGCGCGCGCCCTGCATGGAACTGCCCTGTCGCGGAGCTTCGTAGCACGCTGTGCGGCGCGCTCGGGCGAATGGGTGCGGGCCCGGGCGGGGTCGGGACGGTCGGTGGGCCATGCACAATGCCGGTTTCCGATCGTTCCCGGGGCGTTGATTTCACAGGCGGGCTGTACCGGTGGCTGCACCGATGGGATTGTCCCGCCGAATTTTCCCGCGCGGCGCCAGACAAGGACTGCCGCGGGTGGGCGCGCGACCGGAAGGTCGGCGTCGGATCCGGCAGCGAGCCGCGCGGGTGCCACAACCCGGAGACAACACATGGCTTCCATCGGCATGCGCGACATGCTCGCGGCCGGCGCGCACTTCGGTCACCAGACCCGCTTCTGGAATCCCAAGATGGCGCCGTACATCTACGGCGCGCGCAACAAGATTCACATCATCAACCTGGAACGCACCTTGCCGGCCCTGAACGAGGCGGTCGCGCACATCCGTTCGCTGGCGACGCGCAAGAACAAGATTCTCTTCGTGGGAACGAAGCGCGCCGCGACCAAGGTCATCAAGGAACAGGCCGTCCGTGTCGGTATGCCCTACGTCGACCAGCGCTGGCTCGGCGGCATGCTGACCAACTACAAGACCATCCGGCAGTCGATTCGCCGTTTGCAGGAGCTCGAGACCCAGGCGAGCGACGGCACGTTCGAGATGCTCACGAAGAAGGAAGCGTTGCGCAAGCGGCGCGTGATGGAGAAGCTCGACCGGAGCCTCGGCGGGATCAAGGAGATGGGCGGCCTCCCGGATGCGCTGTTCGTGGTGGACGTGCAGCACGAGCGCATTGCCATCACGGAAGCGAACAAGCTCGGCATCCCCGTGGTGGCGGTAGTGGACACCAACAGCGACCCCGAGGGGGTCGACTACGTGATCCCGGGCAACGACGACGCGATCCGTGCGATCAGGCTGTATGTCACCGCGGTCGCGGATGCCATCGCCGAAGGCCAGAACAGGGCGGCGGGCGATGTCGATCCGGATACGTTCTCGGAGAACGAGTTCGTCGAAGTGGAAACCGAAGCCCCGGCCACCGCCGAAGCCCCGGCCACCGCCGAAGCCCCGGCCACCGCTGCAGCCCCGGCCACCGCTGCAGCCCCGGCCACCGCTGAAGCCCCGGCCACCGCTGAAGCCCCGGCCACCGCTGAAGCCCCGGCCACCGCTGCAGCCCCGGCCACCGCTGAAGCCCCGGCCACCGCTGAAGCCCCGGCCACCGCTGAAGCCCCGACCACCGCTGAAGCCACGACCACGGCCGAAGCCACGACCATCGTCGAAGCCCCGGCCACCGCCGAAGCCTCGGCCAGCGCCGAAGCCTCGGCCGGCGCCGAAACCCCGGCTGGCGCCGAGCCGTCGACGGACGCGGCGCCCGTGCAAATCCCTCCGCGTGACGACGACGCTGGCTGATCGGGCCGACCCCGGGGTGCGCCGGGGCGGCGCGACACCGGAATCCAACGCGCACCCGCGCGGGCGCACGGGCGCACGGGCGGCGATGGCGACAACGGCGACATCGAATAGACGAGAGGAGAACTGAAATCGTGGCCACCATTACAGCAGCGATGGTCAAGGAGCTTCGGGATCGGACCGGGCTCGGCATGATGGACTGCAAGAGGGCCCTGACCGGGGCCGACGGCGATCTCGACCGGGCCATTGACGATCTGCGCAAGAAGAGCGCGCTGAAAGCCGCCGCCAAGGCGAGCCGCTCGGCGGGCGAGGGTCTGCTGGCGCTCAAGGTCTCCGAGGACGGCAGGAAGGCGACGCTCCTCGAGGTCAACATCGAGACGGACTTCGCCGCGCGCAACGAGAAGTTCGTGGCCTTCCTGGACAGCGTCGCGGATGCGGCGTTCGACGCGGGCACGAGCGATGTTGCCACGTTGATGGACGCCGCGTTCGAAAGCCGGCGGGAGGCGCTTGTGCAGGAGATCGGCGAGAACGTGACGGTGCGTCGGGTGGCCACGTTGGAAACGGACGGCGGGCACATCGCGAGCTACCTCCACACGGACCGGCGCAAGGGCGCCCTGGTCGAACTCGAGGGCGGCGACGACGTGGCCGAACTCGGGCGCGACCTCGCGATGCACGTGACAGCAGCCGCGCCGCGTGTCGTCACGCCGGACGGCCTCGATGCGGCGTTCGTGGCCAAGGAGCGCGAAATCCTCGAGGCGCAGGTCATCGACAGCGACAAGCCGCCCGAAATCGTGAAGAAAATGGTCGAGGGCCGCCTGCGCAAGACGATGGCGGAACTGAGCCTCACCGAGCAGCCGTTCGTGAAGGAGCCGAAGACGACGGTAGGCCAGTTGCTCTCCGGCGCTGGCGCGACCTGCAGCCGCTTCGTGCGATTCGAGGTGGGCGAAGGTGTCGAGAAGAAGGTCGACGATTTCGCGGCCGAGGTCGCGGCGCAGGCGAGTTCTTCCTGAATCGGGCGGAGGTCGCGGGCTGAACCCGGGGTGGCTGGGCCTCGCGGCGCTGGCGCCGCGGGCAACGTTGACGAAGTCCATCGTCGGTGACAAGGTTGAGCCTTCGGTCGGAGGCGGCGACCATGGAACTCATCGACGAAATCAAGGAAGACGCGAGCGGGCGCATGGCAAGGTCCCTCGCCGCCCTGCATGAGGCGTTCGCCCGCATCCGCACGGGGCGCGCCCACCCCTCCCTGCTGAACTCGGTCAAGGTGCCTTACTATGGGGCGGATACGCCGCTGCAGCAGGTCGCGACCATCACCGTGGAGGAAGGCCGCACGCTGGTGATTGCGCCTTGGGAGAAGAAGATGCTCCCGGAGATCGAGAAGGCCATCCTGCGTAGCGATCTGGGGCTGACACCCGCGTCCTCTGCGGAGGCCGTGCGCCTGCCGTTGCCAGCCCTGACCGAAGAGAACCGTCGCGACCTCACGCGCCAGGCACGGCACGAGGCGGAGCACGCGCGGGTCGCCATGCGCAACGTGCGCCGCGATGCGATTCACGACGTGCGCGACTTCCTGAAGGAGAAGGAGATCACGGAGGACGACGCGTTCAAGGCGGAAGGCGAGATTCAGAAGATCACGGACGGAAGGATTCACGAGGCCGACGCGGCCCTCGAGCGCAAGGAAGCGGACCTGCTGGAAATTTGAGCGCGATTTGCACGCTTCGGGGCCGCGCCCCCGACTAGAATCTCGACGCAATGCCGTGTGAACGGATGGCCAGACTTCAGCCCGCCAGCACCCTTGGGCGAGGTCCGTCCGCGAGGCGTAGCAGGGAACCCGCCCATGTCCGAAGCCCGATTGGACGACCGGCTCGGATCGGCCGATGGCTGGCCTGTGCCGGTGCCCCGGCACGTGGCGATCATCATGGACGGCAACCGGCGCTGGGCCGCGCGCCACAACCAGCCCGCCGCCGCCGGCCACCGGGCCGGCGCCCGCAACGTTCGCCCCGTCGCCGACGCCTGCGCGGCTGCCGGCGTCGAATACCTGACGCTGTTCGCCTTCAGCACGGAGAACTGGCAGCGCCCCCGACACGAGATCCGCCCGCTCATGAAGCTCATGCGCGACTTCCTCACCAACGACGTCGATGAACTCCGGCAGCGGGGCGTGCGGTTGAACATCATTGGAGACCGGACGCGTTTCGCCGCCGATCTGCGTGCGCTCATGAGCCGGGCCGAGCGCACGACCCGGCAAAACGGCGGGCTCACGCTGAACATCGCGGCCGGCTACGGCGGCCGCTGGGACATCGCACAGGCGGCCAGGCGGCTGGCGGAGGACGCGCAGGCGGGGCGACTGGACCCGGGCCGTATCGATGACGAGGTCTTTGCGTCCTACCTGAACCTGGCCGGGGCGGGGCTGCCGCCGCCGGACCTGTGTATACGAACGGGCGGGGACCGTCGCATCAGCAACTTCCTGTTGTGGGACATCGCCTATACCGAACTCTACTTCGCGGCGGATTGCTGGCCGGACTTCGGGGTTCGCCAGTTGGAGGAGGCTCTTGCCGACTTCGGGGCCCGACCGCGTCGGTTCGGCCGGGGCGACTGAGTCGGTCCCGGCATCGAAGACGCCTGCGGGGGGACGCGTGCTCAAGGTCCGGATCGCCACGGCGCTCGTGCTGGCGCCGGTGCTGCTGGTCGGAGTGGTGTGGTTGCCGCCCGACGGATTCGCGCTCTTCGTGCTGCTGCTGGCCGTGCCGGGGCTTTACGAATGGGCGGCCCTGGCGGGGTTCGAAGGCGTCGTCGCGAGGGCGGGGTACGCCATTGGGGGCGCCGCATGCCTCGGCGTCCTCTGGGCTCTGCCGGACTCCTGGCCGCTCGTGCTGTCTGCGGCGTGCGCGTTCTGGTTCCTTGCGGCGCTGTTCGTGTTCAGCTATCCGGCCGGCCGGTCGGTCGCCGCACGTCGCATCTGGATGGCGTTGGCCGGGGCGCCCGTCTTTGCCGGCGCGTGGCTCGGTCTCGTCATGCTGAAGGGCAGCGCGCTCTCCCACTGGCTGATCGTGTGGATGTTCGTGCTGGTCTGGGCGGCGGACAGCGGCGCGTACTTCGCGGGCCGCGCGTTCGGGCGGCGCCGGCTCGCGCCGAGCGTCAGCCCGGGCAAGACGTGGGAGGGGGCCATCGCCGGCTCGCTCTTCGCGGTGCTCGGCGGAACCGTTTTCGCGTGGGCGTTTTCCTGGCAGCCCCTCCTCGACTGGCTGCTCGCGGCCGCCGCACTCGCCGCGGTGGCAGTGGTGGGCGACCTCTTCGAAAGCGCTGTCAAGCGCGCCCGCGCCGTCAAGGACTCGGGGGGATTGCTGCCGGGACACGGGGGCGTTCTCGACCGCATCGACTCGACGTTGGCTGTCGCGCCCGTCTTCGCTCTCTGCCTGCCGCTACTGGTATGATCGAAAGTCGGTCCGGTTGACGTCGTCGACTGCCGAGCGGCGCTGAAGTTGATGACTGAGGTGGAATGATGAACCAGGTCTCGGATCAGGATCCGCGTGGGCACGACAGGGGGCGCTCCGGGTGGTGGAGCAACGGCAACCACCTCGATCGATGACCCCGGGGAAACCCTTCCCGAACGAGCCAGCCCCGGGCCTTCCCCGTCGGGTGCGTGAGCGGGTCGTGAGGAGGCCGCGGTAGGCATGGATGCGCTCTGGTACGTCTTCTACCTGCTCGTCACGCTCGGTGTACTGGTCACGGTGCACGAGTTCGGGCACTACCTCGTCGCGAGGGCGTCGGGGGTAGGGATTCTCCGTTTTTCCGTGGGACTGGGGCGCCCGCTCTACCTGTGGAAGGACAGCCGGGGGACGGAGTTCGTCATCGCCGCGATCCCGCTCGGCGGGTACCTGCGCATGTACGAGTCGCGGGACGCGTCGCCCGACGGCGGCGGACAGCTGGCCTTCGACCAGTTGTCGCCCTGGTGGCGCATCGCCATCGCCGTCGCGGGCCCTGCGGCGAACTTTCTGCTCGCCTTCGTCGTCTATTGGTTCATCGCGGTCATGGGCGTCACCGTGTTTCCACCGATCCTCGGAGAGGTGCCGCCGGGCTCGCCGGCGGCGTCGGCCGGTCTCAGCGGCGGACAGGAACTGGTCGGCGTGGACGGCCGCGAGACCCGCACCTGGTCGGATGTCGGGATGGGGCTGGTCGGACGCCTGGGCGACTCGGGCGCGATCGAGGTCGAGGCGCGGTGGCCGCACGAAACCGGCGCCCGTCGTTATGTACTGCCGATCGAAGACTGGCACAGGCTCGCCGAGGAACCGGATCTGCTGGGCTCCCTCGGTCTCTCGCCGACGTTGCCGGCCATGGTCGGCGAGGTGCTCGAGGACAGCGCGGCGGAGCGCGCGGGCTTCCGCGCCTGGGACCGGGTGCTGCGAGTGGATGGAGCGCCGGTCGCGACCTGGTCGGACTGGGTGGCTGCCGTCAGTTCCGCCCCGGCTACGCCGCTCGAAGTGTGGGTGGCGAGAGGCAGCGGCGAAACGCGTCTCAGCCTGGTGCCCGACGCGGTGGAAGCCACCGATGGGAGCATGATCGGGTTTGCCGGCATGCGGGCACCCACACGGACCATCCGTTCCTCGCTGCTCGGCGCCATCGTGGATGGCGCACGGGAGACCGCGAAGAACACCCTGCTGACGCTCGCACTGCTCAAGAAGATGGTGGCGGGCATGGTGTCGCCGAAGAACCTGGCCGGGCCCATCATGATCGCCAAGGTCGCGAAGGACTCCGCAGAGTCCGGTTGGCGGAGTTTCCTCGGTATCCTGGCACTCCTGTCGATCAGTCTGGGCGTGATCAACCTGCTCCCGATCCCCATCCTCGACGGCGGCCACATCCTGTTCGCCACCGCCGAGATCGTGGCCCGCAGACCGGTATCGGAACGCGTGCAGGCGATCGGCCTCAGGATGGGTCTGTTCCTGGTGTCCTGCATGATGCTGTTCGCCATCTATAACGACGTGACGCGTTTTCTATGAGGTCGAGACTCATGCATCGAGGTTTGCTGTGTTGCTGACGCATCGGGGCGGTAGTTGGAGCGGTAGTTGGAGCAGTAGTTCGGGCAGTCGAGGCGGCGGCTGTCGGCTGGCCCTGGCCGGTCTGCTGGCGGGGTGCTTGACGTTGCACGCGTCGGCATGGGACACCTTCCGGGTTGCCGACATCCGTCTGCAGGGCCTGCAGCGGGTGTCTGCCGGGACCGTCTTCAACCTGTTGCCCGTGGAGGTCGGCGATCCGGTGGACGCCGTGGCCGTGCGTGAACTGATCCGCGGCCTGTTCGGGTCCGGCTACTTCGACAACGTGCAGGCGCTGCGCGACGGCAACGTGCTCATCGTCGCCGTGGACGAGCGCCCGGCCATCGAGTCCATCGAGATCGAGGGCAACAAGGCCATCGAGACGGAGGCTCTCCTCGAGGGTCTGGGCGCCCAGGGGTTGCGGGACGGCGAGATCTTCAAGCAGGCCACGCTGACCCGGGTAGGCCTCGAACTCGAACGCCAGTACGTGGCGCAAGGCCGCTACGCGGCCACCATCGAGACCACCGCGGAGGATTTACCGCGCAATCGGGTCGCCATCCAGATCGACATCGTGGAAGGCAAGAACTCGGGTATCCAGCACATCAACGTGGTCGGCAACACGATCTTTCCACAGAAAGAGTTGCTCGACGAACTCGATCTCAAGCACCCGAGCCTGTTCTCGTTCTTCCGGGGCGGCGACAAGTACTCGCGGGAGAAGCTCGCCGGGGACCTCGAGAAGCTCGAGTCCTACTATCAGGACCGGGGCCACGTGGAGATGTCCATCGGCTCCACGCAGGTGAGCGTCACGCCGGACAAGCAGCGCGTGTATGTCACGGTCAACATCGATGAGGGCGACAAGTACACGGTCGCCGACGTGGATCTCATCGGGGAACTGAACGACGTCGATCCGGAAGCCGTGCGGTCGCTCTTTCTCGTGGAATCCGGGCAGACGTTCTCGCGGGCGCTGGTTACGGCGACGGAGGAGCGCATCACCGGCGTGCTGGGCAACTCGGGGTACACGTTTGCGTCGGCTTCGGGCATTCCGGAGATTCACGAGGACGGCACGGTGGACGTGACGTTCTTCATCGATGCGGGCAAGCGCGCTTACGTGCGGCGTCTGTCGTTCGCGGGCAACACGCTGACGCACGACCAGGTGATGCGCCGGGAGATGCGCCAGATGGAGGGCGGCTGGGCGTCGGCGGCGATGATCGACCTGTCCAAGGTGCGCCTGGAGCGCCTGGGCTACTTCGAGGAGGTCAATGTCGAGACACCGGAGGCGCCCGGCACGGACGACCAGATCGACGTCGAATTCACCGTCAAGGAGCAGCCGACGGGCAGTATCACGGGAACGGTTGGCTACAGCGAGGGCTGGGGCCTCATCCTCGCGGGCGGCTATCAGCAGCAGAACGTCGCCGGCACCGGCAACAGCCTGTCGCTGAACCTCTCCTGGAGCGACTTCGTCAAGTCCGTGCACTTCAACTATTTCGACCCGTACTTCACGGCGGACGGCGTGAGCCGGGGTTACAACCTGTTCTTCCGGCGCTCCGACTTCCACGCACGCAACCTGGCGCGCTTCTCCACGGACTCGGTAGGCGGCGGGATCAACTTCGGTATCCCGGTCGGGGAGACGCAGCGCTTGCAGTTCGGGCTCACCGTGGAGCAGACGAAGATCACCGAAGGCCTCTTCGCGGCGCTCGAGATCGCGGACTTCATCCGGCGCGAGGGCGAGGACTTCCTGAACTTCAAGGCCGAAGCGCTGTGGCGTCGCTCCACCCTGAATCGGGGGCTCTTCCCGACGGCGGGGCGATCGCAGTCTCTGGCGCTCGAAGTGGCGGTACCCGGCAGCGACCTGTCGTTCTACAAGCTGCGCTACGACGGCGAGATGTACTTCCCGATCGCCAACAACTGGTCGCTGCGGCTGCGCACGGAGATCGGGTACGGCGGCATCTACGGAGACACGGCCACCTTCCCGTTCTACGAGAACTTCTTCGCCGGCGGTTTCGGGTCGGTGCGGGGCTTCGAGAGCAGCACGCTCGGTCCGCGCGCGACAGAGGGTCCGAACACCATCGTCTACGACCGGGACGGTTCCCCCATCGGCGGCAACCTGCTCGTGGAGGCGAGTGCCGAGCTGATCTTCCCGCTGCCGCTCGTCGAGAACATGCGCCAGTTCCGCCCGGTGCTGTTCCTGGACATTGGCAACGTTTTCAACACGGACTGCCCGACCGCCGAGCGGCTCGCGGCCGCAAGCGGCGTCTCGGTGGAAGAAATCGTGCTGCGTTGTTCGGAGGTTTCCGCCGATGAACTGCGCTACAGCGCCGGTATCTCGGTCACCTGGTTGACGGGCATGGGGCCGATGACGTTCGCGCTCTCCGTGCCGTTCAACGGGGCGCCTTGGGACGAGGAGGAGGCCTTCTCGTTCGAGTTGGGACGCACGTTCTGATGGGCCTGCCGCTTGCGCCGCAGGAGTTTCGCGCCAGCGAAACTTCCAACGCGACCGTAAGGTCGCGCCAGGAGTTTTCACCCCGGGTTCCGGCGCGCTGACGCGCAGGGAACAGATTCCGTCCCGTGCCGAATTCGTGCACGGTCGTGGGAACGCATGCATGGTCCCGGCGCGGGCATTGTAGCTTTCCACGGTGGGTCCACCGCGCAGACATGCAAGGAACATGGGTGGGGCGACGCGCGCCAGCGGCTCGTAGAGGCGCTTTTCGTAGCCCAGTTAAATCAATGGCTTACGTGATGTTTCATGTAAGGGGACGGGCTTGTCCCGTCCCGTCCCGGATTCGTGTACGGTTCCAGCACGGGCGACCACAAGGGTCGCCCCTACAAGTGCCGAATCAGCCGCGAGCGGATTTGTTCCATGGGAGCTTGCGCCGTAGAAGTTTCGCGTCAGCGAAACTTCCAACGCGACCGTAAGGTCGCGCCACGACTCCTACCAGACGGTCTCCCAGGCCCCGCTCCCGGCGGAGCGGTAGATGGCGAGTGCGGTGCGCAGTTCGCCGAGCGATGCCTCCGGTCCCGCCTGCAGAGGCGTGCCGTCGAGTACCGCACTGGCGAAGTCGGCGAGTTCCGGCCCGAACGACGCGGGATAGCCGGCCGGTTCCATGAGTCGCTCTCCGTCTCGATGGCTGTCGTCGTAGAGCCGCAGGGCGCCGTCGCGTCCGCCGATGGCGATCTCGCCCTCGGTGCCGGTGACGCGCCACAGGTCGCCCGGTCCGAGGATGCCGTCGAAGTACAGCGCTTCGAAGACGGCGATCTTCCCCGACTCGAAGCGCAGCAGGGCGTGCGCCAGCGACTCCCCGTCCATCCCGGACAGCGGACGGCCAAGCGTCGCCGTGACTGCCTCGACTTCCCCCAACCACATGCGCAGCGGACGAATCCAGTGCGAGCCACCGTCGATCACGATGCCGCCCCCGGTGCGGCGCGCGTCGAAGCGCCAGGGTCGGGCTTCGGCAGGATCGAGGAACACGTCCCGTCGCGTGCTGTTCGCGAAGGTTGCCCGGGCGGTGATGGGCTCACCGATGGCGCCGCCGGCGATCGCTTCCTGCGCCCTGACGACCTCCGGCCAGTACTGCGCGTTCTCCGCCACCATGAAGACCGTGCCCGAGCGCCGTGCCGCATCGAGGATTCGCTCGCAGGCGTCCAGCGTCGGCGCCATGGGCTTCTCGAGCAGGACGTGCTTGCCGGCCTCAAGGCAGCGGACGGCAGCCTCCTCGTGCAGGTCATGGGGCAGCATGATGTCCACGGCGTCGAAGTCGCCGCCGGCCAGGGCCTCGTCGAGGGAGCCGAAGGGCCGCGCGCCGGTTTCCCCCGCGAGTGCGTTGGCCTTGGCGGGGTCCACGTCGATGGCGGCCGTCACGGCAACGCGGCGTGCGTCCCGATGGATGCCGTCGAGGTGGAAGCGCGCGATTCCGCCGCAGCCGAGAAAGGCCAGGTTCAGCGTCGAGGACATGACGTACTCCGGTGGGTGCGGGGCCGGATGTTATCAACCGCGGACTGACGCCGACCCGTCCGGGACTCCCGCCTTGCGCGGCGGCAGGTCCTGGCCCTCCGGCAGCGCCGGATGGTCCGCGCCACAGGCCCCGGGGCTCGCCCCGGTGGTAGTATTCGACTATTGCCGTCCAGGGGGGAGCGCTCATGCAGTTCGGTGAATTCAAGAACACGGAGCAACTCAATCCGACATTCCGGCGCATCCGCGAACTCGGACTGGAGCAGAACATCTTCGAACTCGACACTTACGGTTTTACCGTCGTGCCGCCCGGGAAGGTGGCGGACAAGGCATTCTTCGAGCGGATCCGCTCGACAGTCCTGCGCCTGTGCAGGGAACGGACCGGCGTGGACTTTCACCTCGATCGCAACGGATCGATCGGCCACTACCAGGCGCAGCCGCAGATTCCGGACCAGTTCCTGCTGTTCTACCTGCTGATGGCGGACCGGGTATTCGAGGAGTGGCTCCTGAACCCGACGCTCTACACCCTGATCGACTACCTGATGCGCGGCCAGCAGCAACTCTCGAGCCTCACCTCGTTCGTGAAGTGGAAGGGGGAGCGGGAGGTGCTCGGGCTGCACAGCGATTCCCCGCCCGACCGCGACGGCCGACAGCCCGCGTGTTCCGATGTCGCCAATGCGGCGTACTGCCTGACGGACTACACGCTCGAAAACGGCGCCATCGCGATGGTCCCCGGCAGCCACACCTACTGCCGCCAGCCGCTTCCGCGTGAAGGCGAGGCGGACGCCGTGCCGGTGGAAGGCGAGGCGGGATCGCTCGTCGTCTGGCACGGTAACACCTGGCACGGGGCATTCGAGAAGAAGACCGACGGCCTGCGCCTGAACGTGACGAGTTACCACTGCCACCGGCGTCTCAAGACCCAGGAGGCTTATCAGTGGCGGGTGACACGGGAGATGCTCGACCGCAATCCGCCGGAGTTCGCCCGCCTGGTTGGCGCCGACGACGAGATGGGCTGGGACGAAGGCGGCCCGGATTACTCGCGACCGCTGAAGTATGCGAGCCCGGAGATCAGGGAGCGGCTCGCGGGGCTCGCGAACGCGCGCAAGGCAAACGAGAGGGTAGCGGCAGGCTGACCGCAGCGCGTCACCGAGGCAGGGCGGGGCTCGGCGAACCGCAATCTGAGAACGTCCCGCCTGTAACGCCGGAGGGATCATGCAATTCGGTGAATTCAAGAACACGGAAGCGCTCAATCCGACCTTCAGGCGCATCAGGGACCTGGGGCTTGAGCAGAACGTCTTCGAACTCGACACCTACGGGTTCACGGTGGTGCCTCCGGAGAAGGTCGCGGAGCAAGCGTTCTTCGAACGGCTCCGGTCGACGGTCCTGCGTCTGTGCGGTGAACGCACCGGCATCGCGTTCGATCTCGAGCGCAACGGCGGGTTCGGCGACTACCAGGTGCAGCCGCAGCGGGACAGCCAGTTCCTGCTGTTCTACCTGTTGATGGCGGATCGGGTGTTCGAGGAGTGGATCCTGAATCCGACCCTCTACACGCTGATCGACTACCTGATGCGCGGCCAGCAGCAGCTCTCCAGCCTCACGTCCTTCGTGAAGTGGAAGGGGGAGCGCGAGTCGCTGGGATTGCACAGCGACTCTCCTCCCGATCGCGACGGCCGCCTGCCGGCGTGCTCGGATGTCGCCAACGCCGCCTACTGCCTGACGGATTACACGCTCGAGAACGGCGCCATCGCCATGGTGCCCGGCAGCCACACGTACTGCCGTCACCCGCTTGCCGGGGAGGGCGAGGACGATGCCGTGCCGGTCGAAGCGGAGGCGGGTTCGCTGGTCGTCTGGCACGGCAACACCTGGCACGGCGCGTTCGAGAAGAAGACCGATGGCCTGCGCCTGAACGTGACGAGCTATCACTGCCACCGGCGTCTGAAGACCCAGGAGGCCTACCAGTGGCGGGTGACGCAGGAGATGCTCGACCGCAACCCGCCGGAGTTCGCGCGTCTCGTCGGCGCCGACGACCAGATGGGCTGGGACGAACGCGGACCGGACTACTCGCGGCTGATGAAATACGGCAGTCCGCAGATGAAGAAGCGCTTCCAGGAGCGGCGTCGCGGCAAGGACAGGAAGGCGGTCGCCGCCTGAGGCAGCCCCGGGAGGCGTCAGTCCCGCGGCGCGCTCATGCCGGACCGGCGCCCGCGCGGTCGCGACGTAACGCGTCGAGTTCGTCGCGGTTCAGATCGATTCGGCCCTGGGCCGCGTATTGGGCCTGTTCGTCGGTCGTGACGTAGACCGCGTCGAACTCCTTCAGCACTCCGAGCCGCGGGACGATCACCCGCGGGGTGCGACCCGTGATCTCCCACTGGTAGTCCGCATGGATGCCGGCGAAGGTGGCGCTCATGACCGCGCTCCTCAGAGGCCCATGAGGGCGAGCGCCATCGCCGCGCGCTCTCGCCGGTGTTCGTTCGAATCCCAGTGCATCGCCTTGTTGAGATGCACGCGTGCGCGCACCCTGTCCCCGGTCAGCCGATAGGCCTCGCCGAGATAGAAGTTGATGCGGGGAGCCCACGGCGCCCGTCGATACGCAACCCGCAGGTAGTTCACGGCGTCGCCCGGCTGTCCGGTGTGGAGATAGACCACGCCGAGCCCGTAGGCCGCGCCGACGCTGTCCGGTTGGTTTCGCAACCCGAGCCGATAGTATCGGACGCCCTCGTCCCAGACGTCGAGACACTCTGCGGTCGTGTTGCCCCGGCATTCGGCGACCTTGAGTTGCGCCATGCGCACGTTGGCCGCCGAGTGATTCGCATCGATGCCGAGCGCACGCACGACGGCAGCGCGGGCGGGAGCCAGGTCCTCTTCGGCGAGGGACAGGCCGACCAGGGCGTCGAGGTCTTCGGGCTGCGCCGCGAGCACGCGTGTGAAGAGCTGCCGCGCGTACTCGGGATTGCGTGTCACGGCAGCCATGGCAAGCTGATACCGAGCCTCGTCCGGCTCGAGACAGCGCTCCTCGAACGGGGGGATGTTGCTTGCCGCGACGGCCAGGCGGCGCGTGGGCAGCGCCCGCTTTCCGCCGTAGGCGCGCACCTGGCGCTGCAGCGTGTCGAGTCCCGTGCCGAGAGCTTCCTCCATGGCCTGCGCCGCGGGCACACCGGAGTCGATCATCGCCAGCATGTCCGGTATGCGCTCGTGGTATGCCGGAAGGCTGCCCGTGTGCCCCAGCTGCAGCATGTGCACGAGCAGCCACGCCTGGGCGTACAGCCGGGTGAGATCGTGCCGCGCCCAGTCCAGCTGGAACCGCTCTCCGACGAGTTCCCGCACCGTCATGCGGGCGGCGTTCATTTCCCGAAACCGGCTGAGCGGGACCGCTCCAACGGTGACGGCATCGTCACCGATGCGCATCGTCGACAGGAAACTCGCGAAACCTTCCTCGTACCAGATCGGATAGTTGATCCCCTGGCGGCTACGCAGCAGGTAGTGCGTGTACTCGTGGAAGGCGGTTTGCGTGATGTACCGCCCGTGCCCGGGCGGTCCGAACGCATTGGGGCCGAACGCGAGCGTGTGCTGCTCCAGCGCGGACTGCATGAAACCGGCGATTTTGCGCACGGCGAACACACGCTGGAAGTCCCGTGCCCGACGAAACGCCACGATCTTGAGGGGCGGTGGCGCCGGGGCCTGCCGGCGAGGGACGAGCGTCCGGGCGGCGATCTTGAAGCGGGTCAGTGCGGTGGCGAGCTCCCGGGCGCGCTCCGCCGGCAGGTCGCTCAGCAACTCGAAGTCGGGGGTGCGGACCTCGCACCAGGTCCGGTCCGCGTCGTCCGCCTGTACGCCGACGCAGACCAGGGCGAACAGGATCGCGCCGCGTCTGGTCGCGTGGGCCGACCACGGGTCCTTTGACCGGGGCGGGGTGACCCGGCTAGTGTCTGCGCACACGGACCGCCTCTTGCTCATCGGGTATGCGCGATTCGACTCGCTGGAACGGACGCACGCGGCCTGGCGCACTTGCCGCGAAGATCGCCGCGTGCCTCGCTTTCGCCGCGGGCCTGCCAGCGGCCGGGACGGACGCCCTGGAAGGCGGCGCTGGCGGCTGGCTGCCGACGTCCTGCGAGGCGTTGCAGACCGTCGGCATGCACGACCATCCCGGCGGCGAGGAAACCTACGAGTCCTCGGTCTTTTTCGAGAGCGCGTTCGAACTCCGGAAGAACACGCTCTTCATGCAACACTTGCTCGGCGAGGACGGGACGCCGGTGGGTCTCTATCTCACCATGGCCACGGCGAGCGGAACGGAAACCGGGTTCGAGTGTCGCCCGGTGCGCGGTAACGCGGACAACGAAGGCTACAGCTGCATCAACAACCCGCCGTCCGAGATTCTTCTGATCAACCCCGCGCGGGGGCGTTTCACACGGAGTGCGGTCGGGGGCTGGACGTTCCATGGTGCGCGAAACGAGCAACACGGTGCGTCGCTGTTCGTCGAGTACGGGGTGTGCATGCCGCTGACACCGACAGGGTTGCCGTGACAGCGAACGTGCGTCGCCAGGAGGCGACGCGGTTATTGCTGCTCTGCCGACTCTTCTTCCAGCGCTTCGGCCAGTTTCAGAATCGCCGCGATGTCGGCTTCGACTGCCTCGGCCGATGGGTCGACTTCCTTCTTCGCGGTGACGTTGATCTGTTCGATGACTGCGAGGCGCTCCTTGACCTGCAGGGTCGGCACGTCAATCGGGGTGATCGGCGTGTCGGTCGCAAGGGTGCCGCCGGCCGTCAGCACGGCCACTGCCAGGATCGTCGTTTGGATCATCTTCATGCTCGCTGACCTGCCTCTCGTGCGCTCACCCGGTCCGTCACCCGGCAAGCGCCTGACATGACCCGGCCTTTATAGGCCGATTCGGTCGCAAAATCCAGACGAGGGCCCCCGTAACCCCCCGTAACACCCCCGTAACCGGTGTAGCCTTGCTTTCGTTCCATGGATGCTCAAGGCAGAAGGAGACGTGCAATGACCCAGGATCTCGCGTTCCGCTCCGCGAAGGCGCTTGCCGCACTAGTTCGCGGCGGCGAAATCAGTTCCGTCGAGCTGACCCGGCACTGCATCGACCGCATCGAACGCCTCGATGGCGACCTCAACGCCGTGGTGGTGCGCACCTTCGAGCGTGCGCTCGAGGACGCGGCGGCCGCGGACGCCGCACTCGCGCGGGGCGAGGCGAGGGGCCCTCTGCACGGACTGCCGCTGACGATCAAGGAGTCCTACGTCATGCAGGGGACGCCGGCGACGTGGGGCATCGAGGCGCAGCGCGACAATGTCGCCGACGCGGACGGCGTGGTGGTCGGCCGTTTCCGGGCCGCGGGTGCGCACTTCCTCGGCAAGACCAACGTGCCGGTCGACCTGGGGGATATCCAGAGCTACAACCCCATCTACGGCACGACCAACAACCCCTGGAACCTCGAACGCACGCCGGGCGGCTCGTCGGGAGGCAGCGCGGCTGCCGTGGCGGCGGGCTTCTGCGCGCTGGAGGCCGGCTCCGACATCGGGGGCTCGATTCGGACACCGGCCCACTTCTGCGGCATCTTCGGACACAAGCCGACCTGGGGCATCGTGCCGATGTCGGGCCACGAGCTGGTTGCGGGCGTTCCGGACCCGGACCTCTCGGTGTGCGGACCGCTTGCCCGGGACGCCGCGGACCTGGCACTCGCACTCGACGTGATGGCGGGGCCCACCGAGCGGGAAGCGACGGGCTGGCGGCTCGATCTTCCGGAACCGGGCTTCCGATCGCTGGCCGATCTGCGCGTCGCCGTATGGACGACGGAGGACATCGCGCCGGTCAGCGCCGAAACCGCCGCGCGTGTCGCCATGGTGGGCGAGACGTTGGCGAAGCTTGGGGCCCGGGTGTCCGACACGGCGCGGCCGGACTTCGACGTGCGCAAGGCGCAACTCGTCTACGAGAACCTGCTGACCGCCGTGATGTCGAGCGGACAGCCGGCCAGCCGCATCGAGCAGATTCGCCAGCGCGTCGAGACGCTGGATCCGGACGACATGTCCGCGGATGCCGTGGCAGCCCGGGCGTCGGTGATGAGTCACCGCGAGTGGATTCGCCACGACTTCCGTCGCGAACGCCTGCGGCGCGCCTGGGACGCGTTCTTCCGGGAGTGGGACGTGCTGGTCTGCCCACAGTTCGCCGTTCCCGCCATCCCCCACGACCATCGGTCGTTCGCCGAGCGCACCACGCTGGTGGATGGTGAGGCGCGATCCTACATGGAATCGGTCTTCTGGTCGGGACTGATCATCGCCTCCTACCTGCCGAGCACGGTGTTGCCGACCGGTCCGGGGAGCGACGGGCTCCCGATCGGCGTGCAGATCGCCGGAGCCCCGTATCGGGACCACACGACGATCGAGTGCGCGCGGCGGATCGCGGAGGAGATCGGCGGCTTCGTGCCGCCGCCGGCGTTGGCGGGGTAAGCGACCAAACAGGGCAGAGCCACACGCCTTCAGGGCGCGGATCCCCTCGGCGCGGGCGGATTGGCGCATGCCCCGGAGTGGTGGTGGAACATCCGCATGCCGCCGTCTTCCTCGACGAACCCGTTGGTGGCGACGCAGATGGACCCGGGCAACTCCTCGTAGCAGGTCACCAGGACGATGGAGTCGAAGGTCTCCGCGGTTGCGTTGTAGAAGTCGATGCCGGGTTGTTGGGGATTCCCCAGGATGTGCCGCCAGCTCTCGAAGATCTCGTCGCGGCCGCGCAGGGCATGCCAACCCGGGTGTATGCAGAGCGTCGCGTGCGTCGCTGCCCACAGCCGTTGCATGGCTGGAAAGTCCTTCCGGGTGAAGGCGAGGTAGAACGTATCGTTCGCGAACAGGGCCTCTTCCTCAAGCGTCATCGGTGGTTCACTCGTCGGGTTCCCCCAGTGTCGACACGACACTTGGTTTGGCTGCGGTGCGAAACTACCAACGCCGCTCAGCGTCGCACGTCCGGGGGATATGTCAAACTTCGCGACGTCCGTGCATCCGAAGGGCGGTTCATGATCCTCATCAGTTTCGACATCGACGGCACGCTGGTCGTCGGGGATCCGCCGGGCATCCTGCCGATGAATCTCGTGCGCACTGTCAAGGAGCAGGGCTTCCTGGTGGGAAGCTGCTCGGACCGGCCCATCAGCGCTCAGCGCGCCATCTGGGCGAAACACGACATCGCGGTGGACTTCACGGTGTCGAAGCACATGCTGCCCGAGTTGAAGGCGCAGTTCGAAGCCGATGTGTACTACCACATCGGGGATCGCGAAGACCTCGACAAGCGCCCGGCGGAGCGGGCCGGGTTCGCGTTCCTCTGGCCCCACGAAGCGGCCGCAATGCCCTGGCTCGCCGACGACGGACGGCGCGCCTGATCGGCGATGCCGATCTCCCGTACCGCGAGAAAGTGGTGGCGCAAGGTTGCGAGACCGTCGCAGATCGTCCTGCACGGGCAGCGCGTGCAAGTGGCCTCGCCGCACATCGGACCGACCATGCGGCGGGCGCTGTTGCGCGGCCGCTACGAGCGGCACAAGGTGCGGCAGTTGCGCAACCGCGTCGAGCCGAACGACGTCGTCCTGGACGTGGGCGCGGGCATCGGCCTGACGGCGCTTTACGCGGCCTCGATGGTCGGGGCGGAAAACGTGCTGTGCGTCGAGGCGGATTCGCGCGCGGTGGCACTCGCGCGGGATAACTTCGCCGGCAACGGGCAGACGATCGAACTCCTGGAGGCGGCGGCCGTGGCGGGTGGCGCGCCCGCCGAGGTGGACTTCCACCTCAACGAAGAGCTGCCTCGTTCGTCGCTTACCCCGCGTGCCGGGGACGTGGAGACCATCGCCGTGCCGACGGTGGACATCGCGCCGCTCCTCCGCGCGCGCGGCGTGTCGGTGCTCAACGTCGACGTCGAGGGGAGCGAACGCGACCTGCTGACGGACATCGCGGACTTCCGGGCGGTGCGGATCCTGCTCCTCAGCGTGCACGAGCAGGTGGTTGGCTACGAAAGGACGAACGAACTCCTCGAGCGGCTGTTCGATGCCGGGTTCGCACTCGATCTGCCGGACAGCCGGGGCCGTCAGATCGCGCTGTCCCGTTACCGATTCTGACGGCGGCCGCGCATGGAACATTGGTGGCTCAGTCGGTACGGGACGTTGTAGGGGCGACGCTTGTCGTCGCCCGTGTCGAGCCTGCGCAAGCCCCTGGCAACGGGACGGGACAAGCCCGTCCCCTACGGTCGCCCGTGTCGAAGTCGTGCAAGGCCTTGACAACGGGACGGGACAAGCCCGTCCCCTACGTCGCCCGTGTCGGGCCTGTGCAAGCCCCTGGCAACGCCCACCGGGTCAGGGATCGCGTACCGCGATGTCGATGAACTCCTCGTACCGGTCGAGGATGTGCGCCGAGGAAAAGCGCGTGGCGTAGCGTTCCCGGGCCGCTTCGGCGAGGGCGGTGGCGAAGGGCGGATCGTCCAGTACGCCGGCGATGCCGCGTGCCATGTCGGCGGCGTCCTCGTTCGTCACGAGCCAGCCGGTCCTGCCGTGTTCGATGAGTTCCGCGGGACCGTGGGTGTTCGTTGCCACGATGGGACAGCCGTGCGCCCAGGCCTCCAGCACGATGTTGCCATGGGGCTCGTGGCGAGACGGGCAGACGAATGCGTCCGCGGTGCGCAGAAACGGGTTGACCGGGGCTTGCCAGCCGAGGAAGCGCACCCGTCCGTCGAGACCGAGGCGCGTGCACAATGCGCGCAGGGAGGTATCGAGGGGCCCGTCGCCGGCGATCCAGGCGTACGCATCCGGCACGGCCGCCAGCGCGTGCAGGAACACGTCGAAGCCCTTGTTCTCATGCAGCCGTCCGCAGGTGAAGAGTAGCGGGGCGTCGGCCGGCGTATCCCAGGTTGCGCGGTCGACCGGATCCGCGGGCGTCTCGTCGATGAAGTTGCCGATGACGTGGATGCGCTCTCGCGGCACGCCGGCGGCCGCGACGTGCGCCGCGAGGCCCTCGGTGATGGGGATGAAGTGTCGACAATGGCGGAAGTTGCGCATCGGATAGAAGCCGCCGAGGCGCGCGGCGATCGGGCAGGTGCGCGACGAGGTCAACTGGCTCGCACGGCTCATCCAGGTGATGGCGAGGCGCACCCCTTCCTCTCGCAAGGTCCGGGAGATGCCGCGCCGCGTACCCCAGTCCCAATATCGTGGGCCGAATCGGAAGCGGTAGGTCGGCACGCCGGCCGTCGCAAGCGCGTCCGCGCGCGACCCTTCCGGGCGGACGATCGCGACCTGCGGCACGCGTGTGTGCAGGGCCGGCACGAGACGGTCGTAGAAAAGCTCCGCTCCGCCGTGCGCGCGGCCGGCGAGGATCTGGGCCACCTTGACAGTCATCGGCTCCGTCTACAGTCTGTCGGCGGGCATTCTTTCTCAATCGTGGCGGCCTGTACATGCACGTGGTCCAGATCCTGCCGGCGCTGGAGGCGGGCGGCGTGGAGCGCGGCACGCTGGAGATTGCCGCGGCCCTGGTGCGGGCCGGTCATCGTTCCACGGTGATCTCCTCGGGCGGGCGGATGGTGGCGGCGCTCGTCGCCGCGGGGTCGCATCACCTCGACATGCCGGTGCACGCCAAGCGTCTCGCGACCCTGTCGCAGATTGCGCCCCTGCGCAACGCGTTCGCAGCACTGCAACCGGACATCGTGCACGCCCGCTCCCGACTCCCGGCGTGGCTCGCCTGGCTCGCCATCGGTCGCCTGCCGCTCGACCGCCGCCCGCGTTTCGTCACCACGGTGCATGGGCTCTACAGCGTCAATCCCTACAGCGGCATCATGACGCGCGGCGAACGCGTCATCGCGATTTCGTCCGCCGTGCGGGATTACGTGTTCGCGCACTACCGGCGTTGCCCCCGGGAGGCGGTACGCCTCATTCACCGCGGCGTGGATGCCGCCGAGTTCCCGCGCGGCCACAGCCCGCCGCCGGTTTGGCAACAGGCGCTCCGGGCCGAGTTCCCGCAGGTTGCGGGCAAGCGCCTTCTGCTCCTGCCCGGGCGTCTGGTGCGCTGGAAGGGCGGTCTGACGTTCCTGCGCCTGCTTGCGGAGGTTCTGCCAGGGCGTGCGGATGTCCATGGCGTGCTCGCCGGGGGCGCGGACACGCAGCGGAGCGCCTACCCGGGCGAACTCGAGCGGGAGTGTCGCCGCCTGGGTCTCCAGGGACGGGTCACGTTCGCGGGACATCGGTCGGACCTGCGCGAGTGGCTTGCGGTCGCGGAACTGGCCTTCAATCTGTCCACCCACCCGGAGCCGTTCGGGCGCACGGTCATCGAGGCGTTGAGTCTCGGTACCCCCGTGGTCGCGTTCGACAGCGGCGGCCCCGCGGAGACGGTGCGTGTGTGCTTCCCCGAGGGCCTGGTGCCTGACGGGGATTTCGATGCCCTGGTCGCGCGGGTAGCGGCCCTGCTCGACGGAGCTATGCCCCAGGTGCGCCCGTGCCCGTTCGACCTGGCGCGGATGCAGCGCGAGACGTTGGCGGTGTACGTGGAACTGGCGGCACAGCGGCCAGCAGACGCTGCACGACGATTCCCGCGCAGCGCACGCTCTCGCTGAAGAAGTGCGGCGGCGGCAGGCTGTCCCGCAGCCGGTAGCCGTCGCTCGTGAGATAGACGTGTCCCTGGGTGCGCAGTAGCGCAATGCCGCGGGACAGCTTGTTGCCGCGGTGGGGCCGGCGTCGACGCAGGGCGAGGACGCCCACGGTTGCCCGAGCCGACAGCGCCTCGTAGAGCATCGAGACGCTGTCCGCCGTCACCCACACGTAGGATGCGCTTGCGAGCGCGTGCTCGAGGAAGTCCGAAGCGGTGTCGCGCCAATGCCGGAACTCCAGGTTGGGAAGGTTCGCCAGAGCCTCCCGGAAGACCGCCGGAGTACGTGGCGAGTCACAGACCGACCAACGTGTCTCGGGCGACGCACGGGCTATCTCGGCCACCTGGCCGGCCACCTCGTCCGGCTGCCACTCGAAATGCCGGTTGGCCCCGCCGAGCAGGATGAGCCCGGTGTTCGCAAGCTTCACGGCGCGGGTGGCCGGACAGACGACGCCCCGCGTCTCGACGAGGTTGCCTTTGCGCAGGTAGCGATCGTGCTTCGGCACGAAGATGAGGTCGAACCAGCGGTGCGGCAACGTGGGCTTCATCAGCACGACGACCTTACCGCCGCAGACGAGGCGCGAGAGGAGCATGGGCAGGTGCGTGCGGTGGCCGACCCCGACGATCAGGTCGGGGATGGGGATGTCGATGTCCCCGTGGAAGGCGTGGCCGCGCAGCTGCCGCCAGAGCATGTGCGTGAAGCGGACGTCGAACCGGTGGATCTCCAGGGGCACCCGCTCGGCGAGTGCCTGCAGCAGCCCGAGGGACTGTTTCTCGTGGCCTGGTTTGCCGTCCGTGAAGCGCCACACCACGACCCGCTCCGCAACGCCGCGTGGGCGGGGCGTTCGCCCTGGATGCTGTCGCGCTGGCATCTGCTTTGCGTGTCCTGTCGACTTGGTGCCGCGACTATAACGTGACGCGATTGCGCCGGGGCTCCCGTTCAGGCCCCGGTGCCCGATGCTCGAGGGACTGTGGGTCATGGAGTCGAGCGCCTGTGCAGGGGAACTGATACCGTTAGGTTCCCACACTGCGAAGGGTAGTCCGTGGCTCGAACTCGGCGTTCGCGCACCGGCACGTTGCTTCGGGCGGTGCGGCTCCTCCACTACCGCAGGTCTTTCGTCCGCACGACTGGACTGCTGCGCTCCTTCCGCGAACGGCGCCCGGTCGACGCCGCGGGGAACCCGCTCCCCTGGGTCAGCTATCCCGCGACTCACCTGCTGAACGAGCGACTGCGCCCGGACCATACGGTTTTCGAGTTCGGGGCGGGCTACTCGACGCTGTACTTCGCGGCACGCTGCGCTGCGGTGACGACGGTGGAGCACGACCGGGAGTGGTTCGACGAGGTGGCTCGCGTGGCGCCGGAGAACGTCCTGTTGCTGCATCGAAACGCGGGGCCGGAATACTGGGGCGCGGCCGCGCAGGGGGACGTTCGCTACGACCTGATCCTGGTCGACGGCCTGGAGCGGGCGCGTTGCCTGGTCGGCGCCGCGCAGGCGCTATCGGAGACCGGCGTCGTCCTGCTCGACGACTCGCATCGCGAAGCCTATCGGTCCGCCGTGGAAGACTACGTCGAAGGCGGCTTCCGCACGCTCAGACTGGTCGGCGCGAAGCCGAATCATCTGACCGAGTCGGAGTGCCTGCTGATGTACCGGGACGGGAACTGCCTCGGGCTCTGACCGCGAGTCGGAGCAAGTCCGTTTCGGCCGGCGGACGGCGGGGCTGGGCCGGCCCCGGGACGCTCAGGAGATGCTCCGTCCCCCGTCGATGGGCAGACACACGCCCGTGAGGAACGCCGCTTCGTCCGAGGCCAGGAATGCCGCGGAGGCCGCGACGTCCGCCGGTTCCGTCAGGCGCCGCAACGGTATCCCCCGGATCAGCGCCTGGCGATTCTCCTCGGGGAGTTCGTCGACCCCCAGCGCCCCGCGCATGAAGCCGGTGTCCGCCGCGACGGGGTTCAGCGCGTTCACGCGGATCCGGTAGCGCGCGAGTTCGACGGCGAGGCCCCGCGTCATGGTCATGACGGCGCCTTTCGTGGAGTTGTACACCGTGACGCCGGGCCGGGGCGCCACGGCACCGATGGAGGCGGTGTTGAGGATCACGCCGCCGCCCTGCTCGATCATCACGGGCGTTGCGTACTTGACGCCGAGCCAGACGCCCTTGACGTTGGTGGCGAACACCCGGTCGAAGTCCGTCTCCTCGAGTTCCCACACCGGGCCCGAGAGGTGCGAGAAGCCGGCGTTGTTGACGAGCACGTCGAGGCGCCCGGACAGTGCACGAGCCTCGTCCACCATGGCGGCCACCGCGTCCGCCTGCGACACGTCGGTGCGCCGCGCCACGGCCCGACCGCCGGCGTCGGTGATGTCGGCCACCACCCGCTCGACGGCGCTCGCGTTGACGTCCGCGGCCAGCACCGTCGCGCCCTCCGCGGCGAAGCGTTTCGCCATGGCCTCGCCGAAGCCCGAGCCGGCCCCGGTGACGATGATCGTCCTGTCCTCGAACCTGTTCCCGAAAGCCATGCCGCCCTGCCGTTCGTTCCGCTCGTTTGAGGGTGATGCCCCGGATCGCGCCGGCCGAACGCGCTCGGGCCGTGCCTGGCCCAACCTGGCCCCCGCGACTATTCGATCCGCTGATCCATGCCGAGCGCGGGAGATTCCTCGCTCGGTTTGCCCACGATCACGGCCGGAACGCCGGCCACGGTGACATGCGGCGGGACATCACGGAGCACCACGCTGCCGGCGCCGACCTTCGCGCCCTCGCCGACCTCGATGTTGCCGATGATCTTGCAGCCGGCGGCGAGCAGGACGCCGCGGCGAATTTTCGGGTGTCGGTCTCCTACCACCTTGCCGGTACCGCCGAGCGTCACGGAGTGGAGGATGGAGACGTCGTCCTCGATGACCGCCGTTTCGCCGACGACCACGCCGGTGGCGTGGTCGAGCATCAGTCCGCGGCCGATCGTGGCGGCCGGGTGGATGTCGACGCCGAGACCCACGCTGATCTGGCTCTGGAAGAACCGCGCGAGGGTGCGGCGGTCCTGCTGCCAAAGCCAATGTGCGATGCGATGCGCCTGCAGGGCGTGGAAGCCCTTGTAGTACAGAAAGGGGGTGGACAGGTCGTCGCAGGCCGGATCGCGCGCGTAGTTCGCCAGGATGTCCGTTTCGGCCGCGTCGAGGATCGCCGTATCGTCTGCGATGGCTTCCTCGATGACGTCGCGGATCAGCATCGTCGGCAGCATCGGATTGTCGAGCTTGCTCGCGAGGCGAAAGCTCAACGCGGCGCCGAACGAGCCGTGGTTGAGAATGGTCGCGTGGAAGTAGCTGCCGAGGATGGGTTCCTCGCGCGCCTTGCGCTCGGCCTCCTCGCGCAGCAGTTGCCAGACGTCCTCGCGTTCGGCCGTTTGCAGGCCACGATGGGCCGCTACGATGTCCATGGGCCGATTCTGCACCTTGTGTGTCCTGTGCGTCGCGCTCGACATGCGTGGGCCTCGTCCCGGTCGGCGCGTAGCGTGAACGGACCGCGGTCGGATTTCAAGCGGCCTGGAGCCGGTCGCGCCGCCTCGGCCCAGGCGGCGTTTGTTCCATTGGAGCTTGGGATGGGAACGTTCTGGGCCTATATTCGGGACTCACGCCATCTGGCTGCCGGGAACCGCATTAGACGATGTCGCATTCGCACCCCCAGCGCTTCCGTACCGTGGGCCTCGTGGGCAGAAAAGGGAACCCGCAGGTCGTCGACTCGGTGGTCGCCGTCGAACGGGTCCTGGCGGCCGCCGGCGTGGACATCGTGCTCGAAGCCGCGACGGCGCCGATGCTGCCGGACCGGGATCACGCCACCGCGTCGCGAGGCGACCTGGGCGCCTGCGACCTGATCGTCGTCGTCGGCGGCGACGGCAGCATTCTCGGGGTCGCGCGGGATCTCGCCCATAGCGATGTGCTGGTCGTCGGCGTCAACCGTGGCGGCCTGGGTTTCCTGGCGGATGTGTCCCCGGAGCAGATCGAACAGAAGATCGGTGCGGTCCTCGACGGCGAGTACACCGTGGACGAGCGCTTTCTGCTCGAGGCCCGCATCGAGCGCGGCGACGAGGTCGTCGGTGGGTCCGCGGCGCTGAACGATGTCGTGGTGCACGCCGCTCCCACCTCGCGCATGATGGACTTCGCCCTGTACGTGGACGACGAGTTCGTCTACGAGCAACGTTCGGACGGCGTGATCGTTGCGACCCCCACGGGGTCGACGGCCTATTCGCTGTCTGCCGGCGGGCCGATCATGCACCCGTCCCTGGACGCCGTCGTGATCGTCCCGATGTTCCCGCACACCCTGACGTCACGCCCGCTGGTGGTACGCGGCGATGCCGAGATCAGGATCGTCGCCGGTGGCCTGGCCGCCGCGCCCCGGGTCAGTTGCGACTCGCAGGTCGACTATACGATCCAACCGGGCGATGCGTTGCACATCGGGAAGTACCCCCACCCCCTGCACCTGGCCTATCCGATGGACCACGGGTTCTTCGAATCCTGCCGCAGCAAGCTCGACTGGGCGACCCGGCTGGGCAACGGCTGACGAGGCGGGCGCCTCATGCGTCCGGGGGCGGCGGCACGTCGATGTCCCGTGTCACGCCCGTGTCCTCCGTCCAGAGGGTCATCAGCGCGTGCGGATGGGCGTCGATCACCGCCCGCGCGCCCTGGTCCCCGCGCAATTGGGTGAGCGCGTCGAAGTAATCCTGCGCGAACCCGACGGGGTGCCCCGCCTGGCCGCGGCAGGTGGGTCGGACGATGCGTCCGGGGCCCGTGAGAGCGCACAGGCGCCGCAGGGTCGCCGGGGTCACGAATGGCATGTCGGCGAGGCCGACGAACGCGTGCGCGCAGTCACGGGCGGCGGCGACACCCGCGGCGAGGCTCCGACCCATGCCCTCCCTGGCATCGCTCGCGACCACCACGGTGGGACCAAGAGGTTCTACCAGTGCCGCGGCCGAGCCGTCTTCCGGTCCGACGACGACGATGAGATACGCGAACACTTCGGCGTAGCGGTTGGCGGTCCGCGCCAGCATCGGTACGCCGTCGATCGGATGGAAGCGCTTGTCGCTGCCGAAGCGCCGCGCCGCGCCGGCGGCAAGCAGGATCGCGGCCGTCTCGCCGGTGGCCGCTACCGTCAGGCTCCCGCGGCGGCAGCCGCGGTCAGGGCCTGGAGGTGATGCCGGGCGGTTGCCGCGACGCGCTGCCGTACCGCGGTGATCTCCGCGAGGATGGCAACGGCGATTTCGGGTGGCGTCTTGCTGCCGATGGGCAGTCCGATGGGCGCATGCAGGCGGGCCAGTTCCTGCTCGGACAGGTCGAGTGCCCTGAGGCGTTCCCGGCGGCTCGCGGAGGTGCGCGTCGAGCCCATCGCGCCGACGTAGAAGGCCTCCGTCTTCAGCGCTTCCATCATGCCCATGTCGTCGATGCGCGGGTCGTGCGTCAACGCGACGATGGCGGAGAGCGGATCGTCGGCGTGCTTGCGCACGGCATCGTCCGGCATGTC
The DNA here is from genome assembly GCA_965248075.1 of Candidatus Azotimanducaceae bacterium. Taxonomy (GTDB): domain Bacteria; phylum Pseudomonadota; class Gammaproteobacteria; order Pseudomonadales; family Azotimanducaceae; genus VXNE01. Next base: position 2,772,694 of record CBDFIL010000003.1, read on the forward strand.
GTTGATCCTGGTCACTCCCGGTACGGAGAAGTCGTTCAGGAGGTGCTCGCGCGGGTCGCAGACCGTCACCTGGTAGTCGAGGGCCAGGCCCATCTCCGCGACGTACGCCGACACCATGCCGGAACCGATGATGAAGAGCTGGAAGCGGGGGCCATACGTGTGGACCAGGGTCCGTGCCTCGGCATCGTAGGCAAGCGGTCGGTGCGCTTCGACATCCACGGCGTGGAACGCGCGCTGCCCGAGCCGCACCGTGCGCTCGACGCAGCGGCGCCCTCCGACGCGGTCGCTGACCTGCCTGAAGTGCTCTCGATACGCTTCGGTCGGGGCGAGCGGTTCCACGACGATGTCGAGATGGCCTCCGCAGGGCAGGCCGAGCCGTTCCGTTTCCTCGGGGGTGATGCCGTACTGGAAGAACTGCGCGTATTCGCTGGCCAGTTCCCCGGCCATCAGCTTCTCGAGCAGGTCGTCCTCGACACATCCGCCGGACAGGGATCCAACCGCCTGGCCCTGGCGGTTGCAGGTCAGCAGCGATCCCACCGGTCGCGGGGACGAGCCCCAGGTCTGCACGACGGTGGCGAGCCAGCACGGTTCGCCGCCATCGAGCCAGTCGTGCACCTGCTTGAGGACCTGTTGGTCGACCGCCTGCATGCGTCGGAGTTTACCGTACCTGCGCGGGTGGTTGGAGGCGGCGGGGGAGGGTGCCGGCGGGACGCTCGGGAGCGGGGTGCGTGTGGCCGGACGGACCATGGCCGGACGGACCATGGGGCGCTTGACTGGCAAACGCCATCAACGACACCATGGTGGCATGATAGTTACCATTGATCGCGCTGGTAGAGTCGTGGTGCCCAAGCGGTATCGGGACCGCTTCAACCTCGTGCCCGGAGCTGCGCTGGAAATCGAGGCGACGGGCGACGGTCTGCAGTTGCGCAAGGTGGGTGTCGAGACGTCCCTCGTCCGCAAACACGGCATTCTGGTACATCGGGGGGACGCACGCGTCGCTGTCGACGTTGGAGAGTTCATCCGGGCGGAGCAGAGGCCCGGAATCGCCGGCTGGCCGAGGGCCGGTGATGCGCGTCCTGTTCGAGACCGTCTGTCCTGGTGCCGGCCGTCGTCGAACAGCTGGGCAACCACGAAGCTGCGTTTGAAGCGCTTCGCAGACATGGTAGCGACGGGTCTGGCTACTGCTCCACCCACGCGTTGGCCGAGTGCTATGCGACGTTGACTGCTCTGCCTCTGCCCTCTCGCGTGCTGCCGGAACAGGCGAGAGCGCTGGTGGAGGAGAGCATTGCGGGTCGGCTGGAGACGGTTCACCTCACGGCTGCCGACTATCGGCAGGTGCTGCGGACCGTCGCGGGACTCGGCCTTGCGAGCGGAGCCATCTACGATGCCCTGCATGCGCGTTGTGCACAAAAGGTGCGCGCCCAACGAGTTCTGACGTACAACGTGAAGGACTTCGAGCGGTTCGGGCTCGCCGAAGTCCTCATCACGACACCTTGAGCGGCCAGGCGCGTCGCCTCCGCTTGCCGGGACGCCGTGACCCTGTTTTGGCCGGCAAGTCGTGCGACGCGCCCGCCGGACCGTAGAATGTCCCCATGCCCGAAGGCTACCTGCGCAAACTCTCCTTCACGCCGGACACGCCCATCCGGTATGTCCTGCACGCCGGCGGCGATCTGGGGTTGAATGCCTGCCTCGGGCAGGGGCTGCGCATCACCTGGCTCGACGAGATCCGTTGCGAGCAGTGCGGGCGGCGCACGCGCAAGCGCTATGGCGGGCCATACTGCTATCGGTGTTTCAAGACGCTGGCGCGCTGCGACCTGTGCGTCGTGAGCCCGACGCGTTGCCACTACCACCTCGGTACGTGCCGGGAACCGAGCTGGGGAGAGGAGTACTGCATGGTGCCGCACACGGTGTACCTCGCGAACTCCTCCGGGGTGAAGGTCGGTCTCACGCGGGGCGTCTCGGGCGTCGGGCGCTGGATCGAGCAGGGCGCGAGCCAGGGCCTGGCCATCGCCCGCACGGACACGCGCCGCGCGGCGGGCGAACTCGAGGCACTGCTTGCCGAACGCGTGCCGGACAAGACGGACTGGCGGACGCTCGTCACCGGCGGCTCGTCCCCGGCCGACCTCGCGGCGGTTGCGGAGCGCCTGCGCGAGCGCATCCGGCCCCGTGGCGAGGAGGTCGCCGGCGCGCGCTGGCTCGACGAACGGGAACCGATGGAGTTCCAGTATCCGGTGACGCGCTACAGCCGCCGCGCAGTGCGGCTGACGCTCGGCGACGGTGCAGACCGGGTGGTGGAAGGACGCCTGCGCGGCATCGTCGGGCAGTACCTGCTCTTCGACCACGGCGCATTCAGCGTGGCGGGACACACGGGCGGCGCGGTCCGCGTGGAAATGCTGGGCGACGACATCGTCGAGCCACAGATGGAACTTTTCTAGGGAAGCTCTGATTTATCAGAGCTTCCCGTGCGGTACAGGGATGTACCGCCATATTCAATGGCGTAAGCCGTTGAATATGTGAGTAAAACAAAACCGCGCTTTTGTTTTGCGAGGCTGAACAAGTTCAGGGATGAACTTGTTCAGAGGTTCCCTAGAGCGCCCGGGCCGGCCGGACACGGGAGACCGGCCGGCACTGCGGGTGCGACAAGGAGGAAACGCATGACCGATCGCAACGTGTACCTGGCGGACTACCGACCCTACCCGTTTCGGCTCGCCGAGACGGACCTCGCGTTCGACCTGCACGACGGTCATGCCGAAGTGCGTGCGGACCTGCGCTTCGACGGAGACGGACCGGGCGGCGACCTGCGTCTCGACGGCGAGGAACTCGTGCTCGAGGGCGTCGCCCTCGACGGGCGCGAACTCTCCGGCAACGAGTATCGCGTGGACGACGAGTCGCTCACGATCTTCGCTGCCCCGGCGCGCTGTACCGTGACCGTGCGCACCCGCATCGAGCCGGAACGGAACACGATTCTCGAGGGGCTCTACAGGTCCGGTGGGATGTACTGCACCCAATGCGAGGCGCAGGGCTTTCGTCGGATGGTCTACTACCCGGATCGCCCCGACGTCCTCGCCCGGTTCACCACCGCCATCACCGCAGACGCGACCGCGTACCCGGTCCTGCTGTCCAACGGCAACCTCGTCGCCGACCAGACCCGGGCAGGGCGCCGCACGGTCACCTGGGAGGACCCGTTTCCGAAGCCGAGCTACCTGTTCGCCCTCGTCGCCGGCGACCTGGCCGTGATCGAGGACACCTTCGAGACGATGTCGGGTCGCCAGGTCGCGCTACGCATCTACTCCGAGCCACACAACATCGACCAGTGCGACTACGCGATGTTGGTGCTCAAGCGGGCGATGCGCTGGGACGAGGAACGCTTCGGGCGGGAGTACGACCTGGACGTCTTCATGATCGTCGTTGTGGAGAGCTTCAACGCGGGGGCCATGGAGAACAAGGGACTCAACGTCTTCAATATCAGTTGCGTCCTCGCCTCACCCGATACCGCGACGGACGATGCTTACCTCCGCGTCGAAGCCGTGGTCGCCCATGAGTACTTTCACAACTGGTCGGGAAACCGGGTCACGTGCCGCGACTGGTTCCAGCTCAGCCTCAAGGAAGGCTTCACGGTGTTCCGTGACGCGCAGTTCAGTGCGGACATGAACTCGCCCACGGTCACGCGGATCGAGGACGTGGAGTTGCTGCGCAACCTGCAGTTCCCGGAAGACGCGGGGCCCCTCGCACACCCCGTCCGGCCGGCGTCCTACCAGGAGATATCCAACTTCTATACCACCACCGTCTACGAGAAGGGGGCGGAGGTGATACGCATGCTGCAGACGATCCTCGGGGCGGATCGCTTTCGTGCCGGGTCGGATCTCTACTTCGAGCGCCACGACGGCGGCGCCGTGACGACCGAGGACTTCCTGGCCGCCATGGCGGAAGTGTCCGGGATGGACCTCGCGCGTTTCCAGCGCTGGTACGACCAGGCCGGCACGCCCGTGTTGACGGTGGCCGAGCGCCGCGACGCCGAAGGCGTGACGCTGACGGTGCGGCAGGACTGCCCGGCAACGCCGGACCGCGCCGAGAAGGCGCCGTTCCACCTCCCGCTCGCGCTGGGGCTGGTCGGCGAGGACGGCGCCGAACTGCTCGGCGCGGCGGGCGGCGACGCGGTGCGCGTGGTCGGCGACACGCGGGTCGAAAACCCGGACGGCGACGGCACGGTGGTGGTGCATCTGGTGGACCGCGAGACGACGTTGCGCCTCGACGGTGCGCCACCCGGGGCGGCGGTCAGCTTCCTGCGGGGCTTCTCGGCGCCCGTCAAGGTGCGCTACCCGCGCCCTGGCGACGAATTCCTCTTCCTCGCGACGCACGATGCGGACGGCTTTGCCCGCTGGGACGCCGGACAGACCCTGCTGTCGCGGGCGCTCATGGCGCCTGACGATGACTTGGACGCGTGTGTCCTCGAACTGTTCGACCGCCTGACGGACGCCGCGTTCACCGCGCCGGACGACGGGGAGGCGAAGGCACTGCTCGCGGCCATGATGGAACCGCCCGCGGCGCAATACCTGCTCGATCTGCAGCCCGGTTCGGACATCCTGCACTGGTGCGATGCGCGGGACGCGTTGCTGTCGAGGCTGTCCGAACGGCTTCGAGAGCGGTGGCTGCGGCTCTACGAGGCCAACGCGGCGGTCGGAGCTTACGCCCCGGACGCGCCGGGCGTAGCCCGTCGCCGCCTGAAGAACCACGCTCTCGCGCTATACGCCCGGACAGCGCCGGACGGACCGCGCCGGCTGACGACGCAACTCGATGGGGCGGACAACCTCACCGATCGCGAGGCGGCGTTCGCGGCGATCCTGTCGTCCGACGCGATCTCCGACGCGAACAAGCAGGCGGTGTGCGACGCCTTCCACGAGCGGTGGGGCCACGAGGCGCTGTTGGTCGATCTGTGGTTGCGCCTGCAGGCCGGGAGCGATCGACCCGGGATGCTCGATCGTGTGGCGGCGCTGGAGGAGCACCCCGCCTTCGACATCGAGAATCCGAACAAGGTGCGGGCGCTGTTCGTGGGCTTCGCATCCAACACCCGTCACTTCCACGTGTCGGACGGAGCCGGCTACGCCTTCTTCGGCGCGCGCGTGGCCCGGCTCGACGGCATCAACCCCAAGGTGGCGGCTCGCGTGGTCACGCCGCTGACGAGGTGGGAGCGTTTCGACACCGGCCGCCGGGAGCAGATGGTGGCAGTCCTCGGGACGCTGGCGGCGGGCGAGATGTCGAAGGACCTTGCGGAGGTGGTCTCGAAGAGCCTGACGCGGGCGACAGCACAGCCCTAACCCGCTCGGGGCTCACCACGCCGGTCCGCGCTCGCGGCTGCGATAGTCGCCCTCGCGCAGACGCTGGTTGGTTTCGTGGCGGAACTTCCTGCGCAGGAGTCCGCCGGGATCGTCAGGCACGGACTCCAGCCAACGCGTGCGCGCGTCGCCGGGAGGCTCGGTGGGGAGCGCGTCCGCTGCGGCGGCCTCGACCGCGTTCTCGGGTTTTGAGGTCGGGCCTTGCTCGTCCATCGCATTGGACGTCTCATCGCTCCCGATCTCGCCGTCCGCCGCATGCCGGCCGAAACTGGCGCCGTCCGCCTCGTCGTCGCGGCTTCGGGAGCGCTGCTCGAGGACCGCCGCCACCAGGGCTCGGTTGTGCAACGCGTCGGCATGTTCGGGTTCGACCGCCAGAACGCGGTCGTACGCGGCGGTGGCGGCCTCCAGGGCGCCGAGGCGAGCGAGGGCATTGCCGAGGTTGTACTGGCCGGCGGGTGTCCGGTCCTCGCGGAACCGGCTCGCGGCGCCTTCGAGGTCCCCGGAGCGGTACCGGGCGACGCCGACCCAACGCGCGTCCTCGAACACGGTCACGGCGGCATCCGCGCGGCCGCTGCTCAACAGTTGATAGCCCTGTTGGTCGCGCCGCTGCCACAGGTAGCGCACGGACCAGTCGGCTTCGAAGGCCCCGTCACCACGGTCGGCGGGTCCGGCGTGAGCGATGGGCAGCACGAGCGCACAGGCCAGTACCGCAAGGACGCCCCGCCGGAAACCGAAGCACGCGATCGCCAGCGCAGGGAAGACGAACCAGTAGCCGAGGTCGTGCCAATCGTCGAACGTCGAATCCGCAGCGGGGCCAGGGTCGGCTGCACCGGGATCGGGCCAGGTCCAGGCCTCCTCGGAGTCCGCAAGCGTTCGGTATTCTCCGTATGCCGCGCTGGCGATGTCCGCGAGTTTCGTCGCGTCGAGGCGCGTCAGCACCGTCGTGCCCGCCGCGTCGGCGAGAAAGCGCCCGGGGACGCCGCGAAAGTCCAGCGGGATCGGCGCCCCTGCTGCCGTACCCACGCCGAGGATGGAGATCGGAAACGCCGGGTTCCGGTGTCGAAGAACGTCCTCCGGGTCGTCCACCCCGTCGGTGACCAGCAGGATGCGGCCACGTGGAGCACCCACGTTGGGGAACAGCGCCCGCGCGGCGACGAGGGCGGGCCCGGGGCGGCTGCCGGCTACCGGCATGATGTCCGGAACCAGCGCCGGCAGGAGATTCTCGATGTTGCGCACGTCGTCCGTGAGGGGGGTCACGACGTGGGCGTCGCCGGCGTACACGACGAGTCCCGTGAGCGCCGCGGCGCGATTCGCGAGCATGCCGGCGATCCGCTGGTGGGCGTGCGTGACGCGCGACGGCCGCAGGTCGCGGGCATACATCGAGAGCGACAGGTCGAGGACGATGACGACGGCGTCCCGCTGCGCCGCCACGGGCTGGGGCAGGCGTTCGAGGGTCGGTCCGGCGAGGCCGAAGACGGCGGCGAACAGGCCGAGGATGGTCGTGGTATGAAACGTCGCGACCGCGCGCCGCGCACGCGTGCCGCCACGCTCGAGGAGCACCGCCAGGAGTTCCGGAGCGACCGCGCGGCTCCACGCGGCCGCACCGGAGGAGTTGCGCAGCAGCAGCGGCAGCAGCAGCAGTGGGGTCGCCGCGAACCACCAGGGCCGCAGGAAGTGAAAGTCGGCGAGTTGCTCCGCCATGCCCTGGAGTTCCGTCATGGGTTGGAGGGATGCGCACCGGCGCCTGGGCCACGGACCAGTATGAGCGCCAGGAACAGCGCGAAGGCGCCGGCAAGCGGCCAGTAGTACAGGGCGCGCACCGGGCGGAAGGGCCGCGCCTGCTGTTCCGCGGGTTCGAGTGCATCGATCAGGTCATAGATCTCTGCAAGCCGCGCGGTGTCGCGGGCGCGGAAGAAGCGCCCCCCCGTGACGTCCGCGATGTACGCCAGCGCGGATTCGTCGAGCCCGAGCGAGGGATTGACGCTGCGCAAGCCGAGTTCGCCCGAGATGCGCATGGTCTCGCTGCCGAAGCCCACCGTGTGGATGCGCACACCCTCGAGGGCGGCCATCTCGGCTGCTTCCCGCGGGTCGATTTCGCCGGCGTTGTTGGAGCCGTCGCTCAGCAGGATCAGGAGTCGGCTCTCCGAGGGTCTCCCGTGCAGCCGCTTGACCGCGAGGGCGATGGCATCGCCGACGGCCGTCCTGCCGCCGGCGATGCCGACGGGCGCTTCCAGCAGAAACCGGCGCACGGTCGGCAGGTCGAATGTCAGCGGGGCCTGCAGGTAGGCCTGGGTGCCGAACAGGATGAGCCCTACGCGATCGCCCTGACGCCGTTCGATGAAGTCGTCGAGAACCACCTTGACGGCGGCGAGGCGATCGACGGTCTCGCCGCCGAGACGGACATCCTGCATGGACATGCTGCCCGAGATGTCCACGGCCAGGAGCAGGTCGCGCCCGGTAGCCGGTAGCTCGACCGGGTCGCCCGTCCACTGCGGGCGGGTCGCCGCCGCAACGGCCAGCGACCAGGCGAGCCACAGGACGAGCAGCGCATCGCGCCGCCGGGGCCGGTCGCCGTCGCCCGGTGCGAAGGCGTCGGCGTTCGGCACCGTCAGCGCGGCCGGTGCGAGCAGCTGCGCCGGCCGCATGCGCGAGACGAGCAACGGCAGGGGCCACAGGAGCGCCGCCCACGGCCAGGCGAATTCCATCATCGTCGGTCTCCATGCCCACCGGCCGCTTGCCACCGCAAGCGCGCTTGCGACTCCAGGCGCGCCGGGGGTCGCAGACGGTCGAATGTGCGCAGGAGCAGAGCGGCCAGCTCGTCGTCGACGTCGTCGACCTGCCGGCGGAAGCGGTCGTCGCCGAGCAGGCGGCCCGGTGATTGGGAGAACGCGTCGTCGTCGTGGCGATCCTGCAGGATGTTGCGCCATGCGTCCCCCGTCGCGCGGATGACGTCGGTACGGCCTTCGACCCGAGCGAGCAGATCCTTCAGGAGTCCGTTGGCGGCATCGGCGAAGGCCCGGGCGCTCAAGCCCTCGGCGCGACGCGCATGCAGGGCCCGGAAGCGGGCGCGGGCGTCCCGATAGGGGCGCTGACGCACCCAGTGCGCGGCGAGGCGGTGCCCGCCCCAGATGCACACCACTGCGAGCAGCAGGGCCACGAGCCACCAACCAGGCGCCGGCGGCCACCACCCGGGGGCCAGTGGCTCGTGGATGTCCCGTAGCGCGTCCAGTGGTTCGTGGATGTCCCGTAGCGCGTCCAGTGCCACTTGCGCGAAACCGGGTCGATCAGGCCCGGCGGCCGGCACGGCAGCGCTCCCCCGACAGACCACGGACGCGCACCCCGGGCTCGCGCATGGCGCGCGGCTGCCCGGTGCCAGCCCGCTTTTTGGTGCGTTCGGTCAGGGTTCCCATGATGCTTCGCTGGTGGCTACGCTGGCGAATCCCATGCCGGCCACGGCGGCGGCGTGCTCCACGGCGTCGCGGCGTGTGTCGAAACGTTCGGCGTAGGCGCGCCGGAGTGCGGCGGAGCGGGTGTGGAACGTGTGGCGCCGGACGCCGTCGGTGACGCGGTAGCGCTGCGCGGGAGGGAGGCGACCCTCCAGGGGATCGTGGACGAACAGCAGTTCCACCTCGTTGTGGCGCGCCATGCCCACCAGGGCGTCGAGTCCGGCATGGTCGGGGGTGTCGCGATCCGGCGCGTCGAGGAAGTCGCTCACGATGACGACCCGGTGATTGCCGTGGGCCAGCCGCAGCAGCGGCGCAACCAGCCTCGACCAGGCGTCGCCCGTCGTGCCCTGGTCCCGCGCCAGGGCGTTGTTCGCGGCGGCGACTCCGGCAAGCAGCCGCAGCACCGCGCCTTCGCGCCGCAGCGGTTTGAACACCTCCACGCCGCTGTTGGCGAGGACGAGACCGCCGACGCGATCCTGTGCGGCCAGCGCGCTCCAGGCCATGCGCGCCGCGATTTCCGCCGCGAGGACGGACTTCAGTCGCTCCCGGCTGCCGAAGAACATCGACCGGGTCTGGTCCACGGCGATCAGCGTCGGCCGTTCGCGTTCCTCGCGAAAGACCTTGGTGTGGGGCTTGCCCTTGCGGGCGGTGACGCGCCAGTCGATGGACCGGACGTCGTCGCCGGGTTGATAGAGGCGTACTTCGTCGAAGTCCATGCCGCGGCCGCGTATCGGCGAGGTGCGCTCGCCGTGGTGCGGCGCCCGCGATCGTGCAGCGGGGGAGGGCGCGTGTGGGATGCGCAGACGCGCGAGGTCGGCGAGCGTCGCGTATGCGCCCTCGAGCGTAAAGGGGCTCGCGCCGTGGGTGCCCGTCGCCCTGCCGTGCCGGGCGCGGTCCGTGTACGGGGCGTGGGCGTGTCCCCAGGCAGGCTCGGCCGGGCGGGCACGCCGGCGTGCCGGCGTTGGCGTGGCCCTGGCGGGATCCGGGTGCGATGGCGTGGTCATCGCCGTGGCGTCGTCTCCCTCACGGAGCCGGAACCGAGTCGATCACTCCGGCCAGCACCGTGTCCGCATCGATTCCCCGCGCCTCGGCATCGAACGTGGGGATCAGGCGATGGCGGAGGGCGTCGGGGGCGATTTCGATGACGTCGGCGGGGGTCGCGAAATCGCGTCCGTCGAGCCAGGCGGCCGCCCGGGCGCAACGGTCGAGGGCGATCGTTCCGCGCGGGCTCGCCCCGTAGTCGAGCCGCGGGTCGCGGCGCGTGGCGTCGATGAGCGCCACGATGTACTCCTCCACCGACGGCGCCACGTAGATGTCGACGATGGCCTGCCGGGCCGCGGCGATGTCCGCCTGCGACAACGGCCGCGGCGGGTCCGGCGGGTGGCGCTCGGTCTGCTCGGCGCGGGCGATGCGCATGATCTCGCGTTCGGACGCCGTGTCCGGGTAGTCCACCGTCGCGTGCAGCAGGAAGCGGTCGAGCTGGGCCTCGGGGAGGGGGTAGGTGCCTTCCTGCTCGATCGGGTTCTGCGTGGCCATGACGAGAAACAGGTCCGGCAGGGGAAAGGTCTCGCGCCCGTAGCTCACCTGGCGTTCCGCCATCGCCTCGAGCAACGCCGCCTGGACCTTGGCCGGCGCCCGGTTGACCTCGTCGGCCAGGAGCAGGTTGTGGAACACGGGGCCCTGCCGGAACGTGAAGGAGCCATCTTCGGTGTTGATCACTTCCGTGCCCGTGACGTCGCTCGGCAGCAGGTCCGGCGTGAACTGGATACGGTGGAAGCTGCCCTCGACGGTCCGCGCGAGTTCCTTGATGGCGCGGGTCTTGGCGAGACCGGGAGCGCCCTCCACGAGCAGGTGGCCGTCGCACAGGAGCGCCATGACCAGCCGCCGGATCAGCTTCCGTTGTCCGACGATGCGGGAGTCGAGCCACCCGAGGGCTGCGTGTACGCGTTCGTGGAGGAGGTCGTGGACAGCTTCCATGGCGGACAACGGACGGCTCGAGGAGCGGAAGCCGGATTGTAGCGCGGCACAGGTACAGCGCCGGGGGACTGGTGGACCCGCGGCCCCGGCGCGTGCGGCAACCCGAGCGGGGAACGAGATACACTGCCCGCGTGTACCGCGTCCTGCGTCGCCTGCTCTTCGCCCTTCCCCCGGAAGCCGCCCACCGGTTGGCGCTGCAGGCCGTCCGCGCCTGGGGCGCCGTGGCGCCGGCCGCACGCGGGGGGACCCCGGTGCGGGCCATGGGGCTCGACTTTCCCAACCGCATCGGTCTCGCGGCGGGGCTCGACAAGGACGCGGTAGCCGTGCGCGGTTTCGCCGGCCTCGGGTTCGGTTTTGTCGAGATCGGCACGGTCACGCCGCGCCCGCAGGCGGGGAACCCGCGCCCGCGGCTCTTCCGGTCGGTGCCGGACGGCGCCTTCATCAACCGGATGGGATTCAACAGCGCGGGGCTGCCCGCGGTGTGCGAGCGCCTTGACCGGCTGCGCCGCCGCCCGCTGGCCACGCCTCTCGGCGTCAACATCGGCAAGAACCGGGATACGCCCCTCGCCCAGGCGAGCGACGACTACCGACGTTGCCTGCTCGCGCTCCACCCGTATGCGGACTACGTGGTCGTCAATCTGTCGTCGCCGAACACCCCGGGACTGCGGCAGTTGCAGGCGGCGCCGGCCGCGGCCAGCCTGCTCGAAACGCTGGCGGGCGAACGCGACCGGCTCGATGCGGCGACCGGCCGTCGCGTACCGCTCGCCGTGAAGGTCGCACCGGATCTCGATACCGCCGGCCTGCGCGATGTCGCGGACGTGGCGCGGGCCGCGGGGGTCGACGCCGTCATCGCCGCCAACACCACGGTCACCCGTCCGGCGAGCCTGGCACGGGGCTTCGCGGCGCTGGAGGGGGGCTTGAGCGGTGTGCCGTTGGCGCCGCTCGCGGTGCGGGCGGTGGAGGTATTGCGCGACGCACTGGGGCCGGATGTGGTCCTGATCGGTACCGGCGGCATCCACGACGTCGCGACGGCTCGGGCGATGTTCGATGCCGGCGCCGACCTGCTGCAACTGTACACGGGCTTCGTCTTCGAGGGCCCGCGCCTCGTGCGGCAACTGCGCGTCGTCCCGCGGCGCGTTCGGGCGGCTGCACCACGCGAAGACGCCTCACCCCGGGCGTGACTCACCGGCCGTTGCGGCCCTCGACGATGCCCGGTGCTGGATCATCGGGCCGGGACAGGGTAGCTTTCGCACCGTTCGAGTCCGGTTTTGCAGGGGGACACAGATGAAACGGCATTCGAGCGGGCGAGTTCTGCCCGCGGCGGCGTGCATGGCAGCCGTGCTTGCGGGGGTATCCGGTGCAGCGGATACGCTCGACGGAGGCGACACCGCCTGGGTCCTGAGTTCGACGGCGCTCGTGCTCTTCATGACGATCCCGGGCCTCTCGCTGTTCTACGCCGGCCTGGTGCGCGTACGCAACGTGCTGAGCGTCCTGATGCAGTGCTTCACGATCGTGTGCCTGGTGACGATCCTCTGGCTCCTCGTCGGCTACAGTCTCGCCTTTGACGAGGGCACGCCGTTCGTCGGCGGGCTGTCGAAGATGCTGTTTGCCGGGGTCGGCGAAGACGCCATGAGCGGCACGATCCCGGAGTCCGCATTCGCCACCTTCCAGTTGACGTTCGCCATCATCACGGTTGCCCTGATCGTGGGCGGATTCGCGGAGCGCATGCGCTTTTCGTCGGTCCTGCTCTTTTCCACTCTGTGGCTGCTGCTGGTCTACGCGCCCATCTGCCACTGGGTCTGGGGCGGTGGATGGCTGCAGGAGATGGGTCTGCTGGACTTCGCGGGCGGCACCGTGGTGCACATCACCGCCGGCACGGCCGCGGTAGTGGCGGCGATGGTCGTGGGTTCCCGACGCGGCTTCCCGGAGCAGAATATGGCCCCGCACAACATGACCCTGACGGTCGCCGGGGCCGGCATGCTGTGGGTGGGCTGGTTCGGATTCAACGGCGGCAGCGCCCTGGCCGCGAACGGCGATGCGGCGATGGCGATTACGGTTACCCACATCTCGGCGGCCGCCGGGGCTTTCACGTGGATGGTTGCGGAGTGGATCCGCTACGGCAAGCCGAGCGCACTCGGCGCCGTCACGGGCATGGTCGCCGGGCTCGGCACGATCACGCCGGCGTCGGGCTTCGTCGGACCGGCGGGGGCCCTCGTCATCGGCATCGCGGCCGGCGTCCTGTGCTTCCTCGCGACGAACTTCATGAAGCGCACGCTCAAGATCGACGACTCGCTCGACGTATTCCCGGTACACGCTGTCGGCGGCATCCTCGGGACGGTCCTCACGGGCGTGTTCGCGAGTAGCGCCCTCGGCATCTTCGGCGGCCAGGAAGATATCGCGATCGGCTCGCAAGTGGGTATTCAGGCGGTCGGGGCGCTGGCCACCGTGGCGTACACGGCGGTCGCCACCTTCATCATTCTGAAAGTCGTCGATTTGCTGACCGGCAACCGCGTGACGGAGGACCAGGAGATGGAAGGCCTCGACCTCGTCATGCACAACGAGCGCGGCTACGACCTCTAGCAGCTCCACCGCGTAGCCGCCGTCTGCCGGCGGCGGCTACGCGCTCCGCGCCTCCTCGGCGCGCCGCTGGGCGCTCTGCACGAGCGCGTCGACCAGGGTCTCGAAGTCGTAGCCGGCGCTCCGCGCTCCATCGGGGTACAGGCTCGTGGGCGTCATGCCGGGCATGGTGTTGACTTCGAGCAGGTGAATCTCCTCGGTATCCGTCACGATGAAGTCGGCGCGGGAGAGATCCCGCAGTCCCAGCACCCGGTGACTGGCCAGGGCGATGCGTGCCAGTGCCTCGGCCGCGCCCTGGCTCATCGGTGCAGGAACGATGTGTTCGCTCTTGCCGGGGGTATAGCGGTTCTCGAAGTCGTACCACTCGCCGGGGGCGGTCAGGATCTCGATGACGGGCCACGCCAGGGGCGCCGCGCCTTCGAGATCGAGCACACCGACGGTGATCTCGCGTCCGGCTACGAAGGGCTCGACGATGACCGGGTCGCCGAATTGCATGGCCGCCTCGATGGGATCCCGTAGTGCGCCGCCGTTGGGCAGCGGCGTCACTCCGAGGCCGGACCCCTGGCGAGTGGGCTTGATGGCCACGCGTGAGCCGAGGCGATTCTCGATCAGGGCCACGGCCTCGTCGAGATCGGTTTCCGGGGCGAGGAGTACATCGTCGAGCACGGGCAGCCCGGCCTGACGGAATAGGGCCTTGGCCACGTGCTTGTCCATGCCGAGGGCACTGGCGCGCACGCCGCTGCCGACGTAGGGGAGGCCGAGAATCTCCAGGTAACCCTGGACGGTCCCGTCCTCGCCCGGCGGGCCGTGGAGTACCGGGAAGACCACTGCCGGATCGAAGTCGAGGAGTGCACGGGTCAGATGGGCGTCGAGTTCGAAGAGCTCCACCTGGGGGTGGCGTGCGCGGAGCGCCTGCGCGACCTGGCTTGCGGAAGAGCGCGACACCTCGGCCTCGGGCGAGTCGCCGCCGGCGATCACGGCAATCGGGCCGGCTACTCCCATGTGGCGTTCTCGACGCGTACGCCCGGCAGGTCGTCGGCGGGTTCGAAGCCGAACACCTTGCCGAAGAAGAAGTATTCCCCCTCGATGGCGCGCCGCGCGTTCTCGACCTTGCGGAACCCGTGGCCCTCGCCTTCGAACAGGAGATGAGCGACCGGGATGCCCTTCGCGCGCAGCGCGTGGAACATGGCCTCTGCCTGGTTCGGCGGGACGATGCGATCTTCCGTTCCCTGGAAGAAGATCGTCGGACAACGCAGTCGGTCGACGTGCTGCACGGGGGAGCGGGTGGCGAAATCCGCCTCGTCCACCAGCCGATAGATGTAACGTGACTCGAACTTGTGGGTATCCCGGGCCAGGGCCGCCAGGTCGCCGATGCCGTAGTGCACGGCGCCGGCACGAAATGCGGTCGAGAAGGCGAGGGCCGCGAGCGTCGTGTATCCGCCGGCGCTGCCGCCACGGATGGCGACACGACCCGGGTCGACGCGGCCCTCCGCGGCGAGGTGGCGCACGCCCGCGATGCAGTCGGCCACGTCGACGAGGCCCCATCGCCCGTTGAGGCGCTCGCGGTACGCACGCCCGAAGCCGGTGCTGCCGCCGTAGTTCACGTCGAGCACCGCCCAGCCGCGCGACGTGTAGTACTGGATGCTGAAACTCAGGTCGCGGCTGGCGGCGCCCGTGGGGCCGCCGTGACTGACGACGAGCAGCGGCGGCAGTTCGCCCTCCGGTGCGACGCAGCCCGGGTTGGAGGGCGGATAGAAGTTCCCGTACGCCGTGGCGTCGCCGCTTGCGAAACGGATCGATTCGGGTTCGGCGAATGTTCCGGCCGGGAAGTCCACGTCACCCTGGCTCGCGAGCCGCGTGACCGTGCCGGTCGCGAGGTCGAGTTCAACCACCCCGGCGACATCGTTGCGTCTGCCGGCAATGAAGGCTACCCCGGAGTCCGTCCGGGTCAGGGAGCGATAGCCGGTGAAGTCCACGGGCAGGGGGGAAGTCATGCCCTGGTCGATGTCCGCCACGACGAGTTGCGCAGCGCCTTCCTCGATACGTTGGGCGACGACGTGGCGGGAACCGGCGACGACGTAGGCGCGGGTGTCGAGCTGCCACATCGGCAGGCCGTACTCCGCGTCGTCGGGAACCGCGCAGTAGACACCCGAGGCATCGTAGCTGTGCAGGTTCCAGAAGCCGCTCTCGTCGGAGACGTACAGGAGGCGGTCGTTGCCGATCCACTCGGGCTGGAGGACCGACTCGGCAGCGCCCCCGGCGACCACCGTCTCGTCGGACAGGCCGTCGGCATCGATGCCGGCGGCGATGAGCTGCGTGCCGTCCCAGGGCATGTTGGGATGGTCCCAGACGAGGAAGGCGATCCGGCGCCCGTCCTCGCACAGGCGTTGGGCGGCGTAGAAGTCGTGTCCCGAGTGCAGCACCTGCACGTCCCCGGTCGTGGGGTCGATACGTACGAGATCGTTCACCGCCTCGGCCGCGATCCCGTGTCGTTCGCGTATGGCGACCAGGCAGCGGCTCCGTGCATCCCACGCCAATCCACCGAAGCGCTCCTGCGAGTCGCCGGACGTGACGCGCACGGGGAGCGTGCCGCCGAGATCGACGGCGTAGACGTTCTGATCCTCGAAGTTGACGAACCAGACCGTGTCGTCGGAGAGTGCAAAGGCTCCGCCGCCGTACTCGTGTACCCGGCTGCGCACGTTGAAGGGCTCCGGGGTGAGGTCGAGGCTCGTGCCATCCCGGTGGCAGACCAGTGCGGCGCGGCCGCCCTCGGTGGGCCGGCCTTCCAGCCAGTAGTACGCTCCGTCGCGGTACCCGAGTTCCGAGAGCGAGACGAAGGCGGACAGCATCACCTCGGCCGTGATCGGCGACGGCCAGGCGCCGTAGGGTCGTACGTGCGTCATCGCACCCCCAGTCGCCGTGCTGCGGCGTGGGCGCTCAAGGTGCCGCGGGGGTCGACGACGGCCCAGCGCTCGTGGTCGCGCCACGCTCCGTCGATGAAGAGGAAGGCGGGCGAAGCGCCTTCGTGGGTGAAGCCGCAGCGCTTGACGAGGTTGATCGAACGTTGGTTGTCGGGCTGTATGTTCGCCTCGATGCGATGCAGGCCGAGTTCGGCGAAGGCGTACGTCTTGACGAGATCCAGCCCTTCCGCCATGTACCCCTGGCCGGCCAGACGGGCCGACGCGTAGTAGCCGAGCGATGCGCTCAGAAAGGAGCCGCGGACGATGTTGTTGAGGTTGATCACGCCGGCGACCTCGTGGGTTGCCTGCAGGCAGACGAGCAGGCCTTCGTGGTCCTCGCGCTGCGTGCGCCGGAGGTAGAGCTTGAACGCATGCGGGGTGCGCGGCGGCGCGATCCACGGGTCGTGCAGCGCCCGGCCTTCCTGCGTCAGCGCGATCAGTTCGGCGCGGTCGGAACCGTGCACCTTGCGCAGGTAGATGCGGATGTCGCTCACGGCTGCGCCGGCCGGGTCCGCGACCACCAGCCGCGGATGGCGGCCCGCGCGCGGCCCGCGGGACCCGCCTTCGTCGCCGCGTCGGGGCTGTCGGGCGCCGTGTCCCCGGTGCTGTCGACCCTGCGCAGTTCGAGCAGGAAGATCTCCCAGATCGTCGGCGGCACGATCGCGAGACCGAGTGCGACCAGGTGCAGCGGATGCAGATGGAAACCGTTCTCGTCGTGGAACCAGATGCCCTCGAAGCCAAAGCCGCGATGCTGCCAGTACAACAACCCCAGCGTAGTCACGCCGACGCCGAGTGCCAGGAGCACGAAGCGCGAGAGATAGCTCATCGCGGGCTGGCGAATAGATAGAAAACGCCGCGGCCGCTGAGCCACGCTGCGTGGAATTCATCGATGTCGTAGCAACGTGGCACGTCGGTCACGGTGTCGGCGGCTGGGTCGTTGACGAGCACCCGATTATTCTGGATGCCGCGGACGATGACCAGATGCCCGGGCGACGACGGCAGCGGGGCCCCGCCGAGGCTCCCTGCCTCGAAGGCGATGCTTGCCACGATCGGGAAGCCGGCGTCGAGGGCGTGGCACGGGGTCTGCCAGTCCACGGCGGTCTCGACGGCGCCGAGCGCACCCCACCGGGTGGCGGCCCACACGTTCTGCGGCCAGACGCCGTACAGGCCGGTCGGTCGATGATGGGCGGCCACGACCAGTTCGTCGAAGTCGTGCTCGAAGCCGAAATGGTCGAGTGCCATCGACACGCAGGTGGGTGAACAGATTCGGGCGCGCACACTCGCCGGCGCCGCCATCTGGGTCCTGGCCGGTACGGGCAGCACCTGCGTGTCGCGGGCACCGCCTGGTCGGGTCCCGCAATCCCTGGGACGGATGCCGATCGTGGCCAGGTAGTCGCCCGGGGCCTGGGGCGCGTTGACCCGGAAGCACAGGCGGGCTTCGGTCAAGTCTTCGACGGTCTCGAAGTAGTCGAGGTGTACCCGCGTGGCGCCGCCGGGCATGCCGGCATGTTGTTCGGCGGGTCGACCGGCACCGGCGGTGACAGTGCGGTCCGCACCGTCGATGAGGACGCAGTGGTGGTCCGGACTGCCGGCCGCCGCGAAGCTCGGGACGATCAGGTGACCGGACGGTACCGCCGGGAGGGGGACTTCGGCGGCGAGCATGCCGTCGGTGGCTGCCCAGGCAAGGGGCGACGACAGCGGCAGGGGATAACGCCACGAACGCTCGGCTGGTGCGAACGCCAGGCGGCGGATAACCTGATCTGTGTGTCCGAACCTGTCCGTTCCCATCTGGTGCTCTATACGACGTCCGCGTGCTTTGCCTGCGAGGAGGCGCTCGACCTCGTGCTCGCCGTGGCCGATCCCCGTGTGCGCAAGCTGGTCGCGCTCGACGTTGCCGACGACGCAGGGCTGTTCGAACAGTATGCACGCCGCGTGCCGGTACTCGCGTACCGCGGGATGGAACTCGACTGGCCGTTCGACGCCTCGGACATGCGACGGCTACTCGATGGCGCCTGAAGGCGGGGCGGCTTCGGTACCGGATGGCGGCCGCAGACGGAACAGGCGCTCGGCGTTGTCGGCGGTCAGGGCGCCGATGCGTTCCGGGGTCGTGTCGCGGCACCGGGCGACCGCGCGCGCCACCCAGGGCAGGAAGGCGGGCTCGTTGCGTCGTCCCTGCACCGCAGGTCCGCCCGCTCCTCTGGGCATGGTTCCGGGCAGCAGGTAGGGCGCGTCGGTTTCGATCAGCAGGCGATCTTCGGGTATGAGCGGCGCGAGGGTCCTGAGTTCGCCGCCGCGGCGCTGGTCGCAGATCCAGCCGGTGACGCCGATGTAATAGCCGGCGTCGAGCCAGGCGTCGAGATCGATCCGCGCGCCGGTGAAGCAGTGGATCACGACCTGATCGGCGCGCGCGCCGTTCTCGGCGAGTAGCCGCGCGGTCTCTCCTGCGGAATCGCGGTCGTGCACGAACAGTGGCAGGTCGAGTCGTACTGCGAGCCGTATCTGGGCCGCGAAGACCTCACGTTGCACGTCGGCGGGCGAGTAGTTCCGATGGAAGTCGAGGCCAGTTTCGCCCACGGCGACCACCCCGGGTCGCGCGGTGAGCGTCTCGAGCGCCTCGATCCAACCGGGCGCGGCGGACTTCGCGTCGTGGGGGTGTACGCCGGCGGTGCTCCACAGGCCTGGCTGTCCGGTGACCAGGTCGGCCGCGGCCTGCGCCGATGCCACGTTCGTGCCGGTCACGACGATGCCGCTAACGCCGGCATCCCGGGCACGCGCGATCACCTCGACGCGGTCCGCGTCGAACGTGGCACCGGTCAGGTTTGCGCCGATGTCGATCACGGCACGCGTCGTTCGTGTGCCGCGAGCACGGGCACGTGCTTGCCGAGGCGGCTGGCGTAGACGTAGCTGAAAGCCAGCACACTCTGGACGTAGTTGCGGGTCTCGGTGAACGGAATCGTCTCGATCCATACGTCCGTCGGCATGTCCGGCCGCTCCCTGAGCCAGCGGTTCACCCGACCCGAGCCGGCGTTGTACGCGGCGGCCACCAGGCCCCGGTGGCTGCCGTAACGGGCCATCAGTTCCGCCACGTGGTGCGCGCCGAGCGTGACATTGGTGCCGGGATCGAAAAGGTCCGCGGGCGCCGGCCGTTTGATGCGGACGTTCGACGCGGTTGCCCGCGCCGTGGCGGCCATGAGCTGCATGAGTCCGCGCGCCCCCGCGGGCGAGACAGCGCGCGGGTTGAAGGCGCTCTCCTGCCGCGAGATGGCGAACAGGAAGGACACCGGCAAGTCGGTCTCGAAGGCGTGGCGGAGGTAGATGCCGAGGAAGGGTGTGGGAAATCGCAGGGCCAGGTGGTCCGTCAGTTCCGCCTGGCTCGCGCCGATGATGGCTTGCTCGATCCACCCCATGTCGGATGCCAGTTCGACGAGCCCGCGCCGGTCCTCCGTCGAGAGGTGGTCGTACAGGGCGTACCACTCGCGTCGGGCGTTGACGAGGTCCCCCACGGCGTAGAGTTCCGTCATGCGTTCGATGGCCGGGTTCTGCCGCAGCTGTCTCTGGACCGCGGGGCTGACGCGCCCGCCGCGTTCGTTGAGCGAAGGCTCGATGCCGAGGCGGTCCGCGGCGAGAAAGCCGTAGTAGTTGCGGTGCTCGGCGAGGGTGCGCAGGAGCTCCTCGCCGTGTTGGGGGTCGTCCCGGGAGGCGACGAGTGCCCGCCCGAGCCAGTAGCGCCACTGCAGCGTGTCCCGGGTCGCGGTGTCGAAGGCGTCGATCCAGGCCGCGCTCCTGGCCCATCGCAGGTGGGCAATGTTGGCCTCGGCCATGCCGGCTCGAAAAGCCGGGGAGTGGGCATGGTCGGCGGGGTCGGCGTCCGCTGGAAACTCGCCAAGCCTGGCGAGCGCGAGCGTCACGCGTTCCTCGACGTACTTGCGGATGCCGTCGCGCAGGAAGCCGCGCTTGCGGTAGCCCTCCCATGTCGCGGCCGCCGCGCGCGGACTGCTGCGGGCGTAGCGGGTCAGCGCGTGCGCCAGCGCCTGGTGGCCGTATTCCGTGTCGGGAAACCGCGAGCTCTGGCGTGCCACCTGCGGTCGGACGTGGCCGTCGTAGTAAGCCTGCGCCGCCTGGGCCCGGGAGCCGGAAAAGAACCGCAGGAGATAGCGTGCAAGAGTGCGCTCATTCTGCTCGATCGCGAGTCCGAGGCGTTGCCAGGCCAGCTCTTCCGTGCGCCCGCCGGCGGCCATCCACACCTCGAACAGCGGGTCGCAGGCCTTGGGCTGGGACTCCCCCGCCACCCACAGGTCCGGCACCAGGGCGAGCGCCGCCTCCCGCTCGCCGGTCCGGTAGAGGGCGCGTGCGTGGTAACAGCGGGCGTCCGCCCGCCGTTGCGGTACGTAGTAGTCGCGGTAGACCTGCCAGCGGCCGCGGCGGGCCTGGGCGATCAACCACCGGCTGTACAGCCGCTCGCCTGGCGGCATGGTCGCGAGCGCGTTTCGGGCCGCGACCGCTTCGCTCGGCGGGACGTGCCGCAGCCGGGATTCCACGTCGTAGTAGACGAGGTACGGATGCAGCGCGTAGTCCTCGAGTTCGCGCAATGCGCGGCGAAACTCCCCGGTCCGACCGGTCTGCAGGGCGTGCACGGCACTCTTGTACTGCGTTCGCACCTGGTAGAGATCCGCCGCAGCGGGGTAGGCGAGCCATACTGCGGTCAGGCACAGCAGGGCACGCCCGACGCGGGTTCCGAAGGTGTGTATGCGCGTCAGTCCTCGAGCCGGTGGGCGCCGGGGCCGACCCGTACGGCAAGCACGTCGCAGCACGCGCCGTGCAGCACCCCGTTGGCGGTGGATCCGAGCAGCAAGGCCAGACCATGGCGCCCGTGGCTGCCTACCACCACGACGTCCACGTTGGCTTCCTCGGCGACACGGTGTATTTCGGCTTCCGGACGGCCGAAGATGAGGTAGCGCCGGTCTTCCGGGACCGACACGCTGGCACAGAATTCCGCGAGGTGCGAGCGCGCCTGCTCCTGTATCTGGTCCTGGACGGACGACAGGTCCATCGGGATGTCCCCGCCGTACGCGAGGCTCAAGGGTTCGATCACATGGACGACATGCAGTTCCGCGCCGAAGAACTCGGCGAGCGCAACCGCGCGGTCGGCGACGGGTTTCGACTCCTCCGTCAGGTCGACCGCCAGCAGAATCCGTTTGTACGGGGTCACGGCATCCCTCTTGCGCGGCAGTTTCGATTGCCCCCGGGCTCGATTTGCGGCGACCATACACACAATGGTCGGTCCTCTCAATATGCGATTTCATCCCAGCCCGGATCGGCGGTCATGGTTTGGCTGATCGTCGCCCTCGGGCTCCTGGCGGCGTTCGGCCCGATCATGTGGCTCATGCCGTCGAAGCGCGACCGGCAGCTTGCGAAACTGCGCGAGGAAGCGCGTCGGGCGGGGCTTGTCGTGGAGTTGGTGCGGGTTCCCGTGCTCGACGCTGCGCCGGAGGATCGCGTGAGTGCCGGCGGTGTGCGCCGCGAGACCGGGCGCCCTTGCACGGCCTACCGGCTGCCGATCCATGGCGTGGACGACGCCGCGCCGGCGTGGTTCCTCGTGCGCGACGCAACGGCCAACGCACCGGTCCCGGGATGGACCTGGCATCCAGACGTGGCGGCGAGCCGCCTGGCGCCGGTCGCGGATCCATACTGGGCACGCGTGGCCGATGTGGCGCGCGGTCTCGAGGGACGTTGCGTCGCCCTGGAGGGGAACCCGGCGGCGACCAGCTGGTACTGGCTCGAAAACGCCGGCGCGAACGCGCCGGCCGATATTGTTGCCGACATCGCGCGGCGCCTCCGGGCGATCGCGGAGCTGCAGCGGGAAACCGTGACCGGGCATTAGGGAAGCTCTGATTTATCATGGGTTCCCGTGCGGCACTTGGGATGTGCCGCCAGTTTCATTGGCGTAAGCCATTGAACTTACGAGCAAAACAAAACCGCGCTCTTGTTTTGCGATCCTGATCAAGCCCGGGCAGGGCTTGATCGGAGGTTCCCTGGATGGGACCGCGGCGTGCGCATCGGATGCAAGGCGGGTCGTTCGTCGCGCCTTCCCTCGCTTCCCGATGCTGTTGTATAAACCGCGCGTTTGTTGCCGCATGACGGACCGGCGCCGAGTGGAGCCCCAACGGGGGAGCGCGAGGGGCCAGCCCCTCGCAAGATAGGCAGCGCGAGGGGCCAGCCCCTCGCAAGAGATAGGCAGCGCGAGGGTCTGGCCCCTCGCGAACAATACAGTCAGCGCAGTCGGGAGATTCATGGCGAGTTCGCTAGTCATCGTCGAGTCGCCAGCCAAGGCGAGAACGATCAACCGGTATCTCGGCAAGGACTACGTGGTCAAATCCAGCGTCGGCCACGTGCGCGACCTGCCGGTGGGCGGGAAGGCCGCGGACAGCGGCGAACGGGCGCGGGAAGCCGCGAAGACCCGCAAGCTGTCTCCCGCGAAGAAGGCCGAGTACAAGCGCCGCCGCGCCCGCGCGCAACTCGTGCGCAGGATGGGCGTCGACCCGGACCACAACTGGGAGGCCGAGTACGAAGTTCTGCCGGGCAAGGAAAAGGTGGTCGCGGAACTCAAGCGGCTGGCGGACCGCTCCGAGCACATCTATCTGGCCACGGACCTCGACCGGGAAGGCGAGGCGATCGCCTGGCATCTCCAGGAGTTGATCGGAGGCGATAAGGACCGGTTCCGGCGTGTCGTGTTCAACGAGATCACGCGTCAGGCAATCGAGGAGGCGTTCAGGAACCCGAGCCGGGTCGACGAGGACCGCGTCAACGCGCAACAGGCGCGGCGCTTTCTCGACCGCGTCGTCGGGTTCGAGTTGTCGCCGCTGCTGTGGTCCAAGGTCGCGCGGGGACTGTCCGCGGGACGCGTGCAGTCGGTCGCGGTGCGATTGCTGGTCGAGCGTGAGAGGGAAATCCGGGCCTTCGTGCCGGAGGAATACTGGGAAGGGTTCGCCGACCTGCAGCGCGAGGAAGACGAGCCGGCCCACCGCTTCGCCGTGGCTCGGGACGGCGGTGCGCCATTCCGTCCCGACAACGCCGCGGACGCGAACGCAGCGCTCGCCCGCCTGCGGGAAGCCGACTTTGTCGTGGTCCGGCGCGAGGACAAGCCGACCAGCACCGGTCCGGGGGCGCCCTTCATCACGTCGACGCTGCAGCAGGCGGCGTCGACGCGGCTCGGCTTTGCGGTCCGCAAAACCATGACCCTTGCCCAACGTCTGTACGAGGCGGGGCACATCACCTACATGCGCACGGACTCGACGAATCTGTCGCGCGCCGCGGTGGGCGCGGTGCGTGAATATATCGACAGCGAGCACGGCAAGGACTACCTCTCGCCGCGGCCGGCGGTGTACGCCAGCAAGGCGGCAGCGCAGGAAGCGCACGAGGCGATCCGTCCGACGGACGTCCAGCGGCTGCCGGCCAGCCTGAGTTCGCTGCCGGCGGATCAGCGGCGTCTCTACGACCTGATCTGGCGACAGTTCGTGGCTTGTCAGATGGCGCGTGCGCAGTACCTGTCGACCACCGTGGCGGCCGAGGGCGACGGCTTCGAGGTGCGGGCGCGCGGACGGATCATGCGCTTCGACGGCTACACACGCGTGGCCGCGCCGCAGGCGCGCAAGGACGACGACCGCCCGATCCCCGAGTTCGCTGAAGGCGACCGACTGCGTCTCGCTCACGCGGAGGTGATCCAGCATTTCACGAAGCCGCCGCCGCGATACGGGGAGGCGAATCTGGTGCGCGAACTGGAGAAACTGGGAATCGGTCGCCCGTCGACGTATGCGGCGATCATCTCGACGATTCAGGAGCGCGGTTACGTCACCCTGGAGAAGCGGCGTTTTCGGGCCGAGCGGATCGGGGAACTGGTGACGGACCGGTTGGTCGAGAACTTCTCGGACCTCATGGACTATTCCTTCACGGCAGGACTCGAGGGAGAACTCGACCGGATCGCGGAGGGCGACCGCGCCTGGCGCGCGGTGCTGGATAGTTTCTACGGAGGCTTCAGTGACCGGCTCCTCAAGGCGGGCGCCGCCGAAGGGGGCATGCGCGCGAACGAGCCGACGAGCACCGACGTGCCCTGTACGAAGTGCGGTCGTCCGATGCAGGTACGCACCGCGAGCACGGGCGTCTTCCTCGGCTGCTCGGGCTACGCGCTGCCGCCGAAGGAACGCTGCGCGAACACGATGAACCTCATGCCGGGCGACGATGCCGTGGACATCGACGAAGATGGCGAGCACGACATCGAGGTGCTGCGTTCGAAGCGGCGGTGTCCGAAGTGCGACACCCCCATGGACTCCTACCTCGTCGACGCCGCGCGCAAGCTGCATGTCTGCGGAAACAACCCCGACTGCGACGGTTTCGCGCTCGAGGAAGGCGAATTTCGTGTCAGGGGCTACGATGGCCCGACGCTCGAGTGCGACCGGTGCGGCGCGGCGATGCAGCTCAAGTCCGGCCGTTTCGGCAAGTACTTCGGCTGCACCAACACCGACTGCAAGAACACCCGCAAGATCCTGCGTGATGGGCGTCCGGCGGCGCCGAAGGCGGATCCGGTGCCGATGCCGGAACTGGCCTGCGCCCGGGTCGACGACCACTTCGTGCTGCGCGACGGGGCGGCCGGCCTGTTCTTGGCGGCGAGCCAGTTTCCGAAGAACCGCGAGACGCGGGCACCGCTGGTGCAGGAGCTCAAGGCGCACGCCAACGAGATCGACCCACGCTTCGCCTATCTGCTGGACGCCCCGGAGACGGATCCGGACGGCAACCCGGCCGCCCTGAAGTTCTCGCGCAAGACGCGCGAGCAGTTCGTCGCCGCGGAGCGTAACGGCAAGCCGACCGGCTGGCGCGCACACTATCGCGATGGACGTTGGGTCGAACAGGCGGGCGCGGCCGAAGCGGGCAAACGGCGTGGCGCCGCGCGCGGCAAGAGCGCGCCACGACGGCGGCGGAAGACCTGATTGCGCGGCGGACCCGCGAGCGGAGGCGGGGCGCGCGAGGGGCCGTCGGGCGGCAACGCCGGCGCAGACGCGGCTCCGGCGGGGGCTTAGGGCCGGTTCGTCAACAGACCCTGGTCAGTTCCGGCGAATGACTCCGACGCCGAGGCCCTCGATGGCAAGCTCTCGCTCGCGCAGGTCGACCTCGATCGGTTCGTAGTCGTCGTTCTCCGGCAGCAGGAGCACGCGGGCCCGGCTCGAGGTGCGCTGGAAGCGTTTGACCGTGACCTCGTCGTCGACGCGTGCGACGACGATCTGTCCGTTGCGCGCCTCGGGCGTCTTGTGCACGGCGAGGAGATCCCCGTCGAGGATGCCGGCGCCGGTCATGCTGTCTCCGTGCACCCGCAGCAGGAAATCCGCGGCCGGCCGGAAGAACTCCGCGGGCATCTGGCAGGTATCCTCGATGTGCTCGACGGCGAGGATCGGGTTGCCGGCGGCAACGCGGCCTACGATGGGCAGGCCGCTCGGCACCGGCAGCCGGATGCCGCGCGACCTGCCGGGGGTCATCTCTATCGCCCCCTTGCGCGCGAGGGCTCGCAGGTGCTCCTCGGCCGCGTTCGGCGACCGGAAGCCCAATGCCCGGGCGATGTCCGCGCGGGTCGGCGGATACCCGGTGTCGGCGATATACGACTTGATGCAGTCGAGCACGACGGTCTGCCTGTGCGTGAGCTTGTCCATGAATGCTGTCGATACGTACAGTGAGTATGGAATTATATACAGCATGCTGCAAAATGACAGGGCGGGCGCGACCTCGATCGGGACATACCGATGTCACCCGTAGGTAGGGGCGACGCTTGTCTTGCGCCAGGCGAAGCTTGGTGAAGGGGGAAGGCATGTTGTGACATGACGGAAACCTTCTTTGCGACCCCGCAGGTGCGAGTCCTGTCCGGCCAAGGTTGGCCAGCCAGCCGGAACCGAGTGTTGCGTGGGCAGTGGTGACGCTGTCTGCGAAGCGTACACAGGAAGCCTTGCAGGCCGCGTGATTGAGCCACGAAATTCGTATACATCGCGGAAGCCGACGCTGTGACAAGAGCGGAAGGCAGCATCGCGGCGCCGAGATGGTCTGGCGCTGGCGGTTCCGCCGGGGTCCGAGAGCGGGGCATGCAGGCACGGGTCGCCCAGGAACCTGGGAGGTCTCGACGTCTCCACCGGAGCGCGCGGCGCGGACGGCCGCGATAGCAGTCAGTCCAGGCCCGCGGGTACGGCCCATGCTGCGGGAGCGAACAGGGCAGCCGCGTGGTACCGCCAAGCGAAGGAAAACGAAGTGCGGCGGGACGGGCGTCGAGAAGTCGGAGTCCGCTGATAGTACCGATGAAGTCGGGGAACTCGCCCCACGGGGACCCGGCGGAGGGAAGCGGCGGATCGGATCATGGACTGCCGGGCGGACAGACGCCTTGGCCACCGAGCCAGATCAGCGTCTCAACGGAAGTGCGGCAGGTAGCGGGGAGCCGCCGGAAATGGCGGCTCGCGGGTGCGCGCGTTGCGCGTAGCGATACCACGGCTCGAGGAGCCGGATGCCTTATGTGGCGAACTCGATTATGTGGCGAAGTCCGCCCGGTGGGCGGTTCTGCGCGGAGACCGGCGGCGACTGGAGCCGGGGGTGGGCAACCACCCTCGGCCACCCGGCGTCGCCCGTCCCGATGGCTTGCAGGACTCAGGGGCGGGCCGCCACAAGGGCGGCCCCTACGGTGGCCTGCACTTGCCACTCCGGAGAAGCTGTCGCGCAGCACCTGATTGACGAACGACACGTTCGCGCCGACCATTTGCCGTGGCGCAACCTGTCCACGCACGTGTTAAGGGTGGACGAGGCCGGCGGCGGCGTCGGGGGCGCCTGAGCCCGCGTTTCGCAACTTGGCGATGGATGGGAAGAATGGAAGGACTCCTCGACTGGTTCCTCGAACGCACCTGGACGGCGTCCGCCTTTGCCGTGGTGTTCGCGACGTTGGTCGCGCGTTACCTGGCCAAGCGCGGTTTCGACCGCCTCGTCGTGCAGGCGCAGAAGACCCACAACATGTACGACGATGCGGTGCTGCACGCGGGCCGCAAACCCATCGGCTGGGCCGTCTACCTGTTCGGCTTCTCCTGGGCCGCCGAGATCGCGGGGGAACAGGCGCAACAGGAAATCTTCGACTACATCGCGCCGGGCCGGGAGGTGGGGGTGATCCTCCTGCTCGCCTGGTTCGCCGTGCGCTTCATCGCGTACCTGGAAACCCACCTCGGTGACAAGGCCTACGGTCCGGCGCGCGTCGACCAGACCACCGCGATGGCGGTCGGCAAGCTGCTGCGGGGATCGGTCGTCATCACCGCACTCCTGATTGTCCTGCAGAGCCTCGGCTTCAGCGTCGCGGGGGTGTTGGCGTTCGGCGGCATCGGCGGCATCGCCCTCGGCTTCGCCGCGCGCGATCTGCTGGCCAACTTCTTCGGCGCGCTGATGCTCTACCTCGACCGGCCGTTCTCCGTCGGCGACTGGGTGCGCTCGCCGGACCGGGACATCGAGGGTACGGTAGAGGAGATTGGCTGGCGGCTCACCCGGATACGGACCTTCGATCAACGGCCGCTGTACGTGCCGAACAGCGTTTTCGCGAGCCTTGCGGTCGAGAATCCGCAGCGCATGAAGAACCGCCGCATCTACGAGACGATCGGCGTGCGTTACGACGACCTCGACACGCTGAAGCCCATCATCGACGATGTGCGGGAGATGCTCCGGGCCCATCCTGCGATCGACACGACGCGGATCCTGATGGTCAACTTCGTCAGCTTCGGACCCTCTTCCCTCGACTTCTTCGTCTACACCTTCACGAAAACCATCGACTGGGCGGAGTTCCACGAGATCAAGGAAGAGATCCTCTTGCGGATCGCCGCGATCGTCGCGGGGCACGGGCGGAGATCGCGTTCCCGACGCAGACGCTGCACCTCGACAGTCCGCCGGAGCCGGATGCGCTGGAGCGATGACCGTCGCTCCCCGTGACATCCGGGAGTGGGGCGAATGCCTGTACGACCCGGCGGCGGTGCGGTTCGCCGTCGATCGGCTGGCGGTACGCCTGACGCTGGACCTCGCGGATGCGTGTCCCGTCGTTCTGTGCGTGATGAACGGTGGGCTGCCGTTCACGGCGGCGCTGTTGCAACGCTTCGCCTTTCCCCTGCAACTCGACTACGTGCACGCGACCCGCTACCGACAGGGCGACCGGGGCGGCCGGCCCGTCGCCGATACGTTGCGTCTGCGGGTCTGGCCGACGCGCCCGCTCGTCGGCCGCACGGTGCTGCTCGCGGACGACGTGTTCGACGCGGGCGTGACGCTTGAGAGGCTCAAGGCCCGTGTCGAGGAGGGCGGGGCGGCGCGCGTGGTGACGGCGGTTCTGGTTGACAAGGCGGTGGCGGGGCGAACGTGCAAGGTCGACTACGCCGCGCTGTCGGCCCCGGACCGGTATCTCGTGGGATGCGGCATGGACTACAACGGCTGGTACCGCAACCTGCGGGGCATCTACGCGATCGGGGAAGAGGCGTGAGCCGCATCGCGATCCTGGGAGGTACGGGGCTGGCGGCCCTGGCCGGCGTCGAGTCGCGGCCGGCTTCCGGCGTTCCGGCAGACACACCCTACGGGGCGCCGTCCGCTGCCCTGCAGATGGCCCACTGCGGGGGCAAAGAGGTCTTTTTCCTGCAGCGTCACGGCAGTCCTCGCACCATCGTGCCCCATCTCATCAATTACCGCGCCAACCTGTGGCTGCTGCACGCGCTGGGGGTCGAGGCGGTGGTCGCGACCTATACGGTCGGCGCGATCGACCCGGTCTGTGGGGATGCGGATCTCGTGATACCGCACCAGCTTGTGGACTATACGTTCGGGCGTGCCCACACGTTCTTCGAAATCGGCGAGATCCGCCACGTGGACTTCACCGAACCGTTCGATGCGCGGCTGCGGTCCCGGCTCATCGATGCCGGGCAAGGCTGCGGGCTCCGGGCGCGCCTGCATCCGAGCGGCGTGTATGCATGCACGCAGGGACCGCGCCTCGAGACGGCGGCCGAGGTCGATCGCCTCGAACGGGACGGATGTACGGTGGTGGGCATGACGGCCATGCCGGAGGCGGCCCTGGCGCGGGAGCTCGATCTCCCCTACGCCGGCGTGTGCCTCGTGGTGAACCCGGCGGCCGGGCGTGGCAACGGTCCCATCTCCAGCGCCGACATTCGCGCGGCGGTCGATCGCGGCAGCGCGGACCTGTCTCGGCTGTTACAGGCCTTCCTCGGCGATCCGGGCAAGCTCGACTAGGGCATCGGGCATGTCCAGTGGCTCTACCCGGATGACCAGCCCGAGCATCGGGTGGTCCAGGTAGTGCACGTTCCGGGCCCGCATGCGGCGCGTCTCGGAAAGCACCGCGTAGCCCCCTTCCGTGCCGTTCGGGGACCCGGACGCATACGCTCCATGCAGCCATAGTTCGGCGTCCACGCGGATGTAACGTGCGCGCGAGACGCGCAGCGTCCCCTCGACCTCGAACAGCCCGTCGGGTCGCCGGGGCCCGAGTTGCACGAGCAGGGGAAGCGCGCTGCCGGGGGTGACCGTCGGTTGCAGCCAACGGCCATGGCGCAGCACGTCGTAGGCTCCCGAACGTTGCATGCGGCGCACGTGGCCGGTGAGGGTGAGGCCGTCCTCGCGCCACCGCATGCTGCTGTGGGCGAGGGCCCCTTCGAATGCCGCGAAGGCCGCGCGTGCGACCGACTCGGGAGAGGGGGGAGAGGGGGGAGGGGCGGGTAGGGTCCGGCCGCGCTCGCTCGTGGCCAGTGCGGGGTCCACGGGAAGGGGGTTGCCGGGCACAGGAAGCGCACGGTCCTGCGAGTCGGCGTCCCCGGCCGGGTCGGCCGGTTCGTCCATCCACAGCCACGCCGGTGGCAGGGGTCGTTCGGTGTCGCCGGGTGCCTCGCCGATGAGCCACGCGGCGTCCGGGTCGGTGTCCGACTCGGGACCAGGTGCGAATCCCGTCAGCGGTAGCGGATAGTGGCGTGGTGCATGGCGGACGAGTTCCTCGTCCGTGGCGACCGTGCGATGCCGGAACAGCACGACCTCCACGGAGTACCAGTCGTGCTCCAGCCAGGCCCCGAGGTCCGGCTCGGCGGCGGCCGCGCCGCCGGCCAGGGACCCGGCGAACAAGGCGGCGATGCCGACCGCGCAAGCGGCGGCTCGACGCGCGCCCTGGCTGTCATGCCGTGGCCGCGACACCTGGCTCGACCCCCGGGTCGAGACGCTCGAGCAGTCGTTCGACGAACTCGAACCGCGCATGGGGTGCGTCGAGTTGCGCCGCAAAGCGGAGCCGTGCGGCGTCCTGCAGGCGGAAGGTGTTGGGCTCGGCCTGCACCAGGCGCACGATGGTCAGCGGGTGGACGGACGTGTCCGCGTCGAATTCGAAACGCCCGGAGGCCGCGCCCACGTCGATGCGACCGATGCCGAGGCTGTCGCTCGCGAGCTTGATCTCGGTGGTGCGGAACAGCGCGCGCGCCGCTTCGGGCAAGGCGCCGAACCGGTCGATGGTCTCTGCCTTGAGGTCGTCGAGCGCGTCGAAAGTGCCGGCGTTCGCGATGCGCTTGTAGAGGATCAGCCGCATGTGCACGTCCGGGAGGTAGTCGTCCGGGATCAGCGTCTGGACGTGCAGGTTGACCTCCGGACTGCCACGCAGCGTCGGCAGCGGCTGGTCCATGTCCGGCACGCGCCCGGCCCGTATGGCCTCCACCGCGCGCTCGAGCATTTCCATGTAGAGCGAGAAGCCGATGGTCTCGATCTGTCCGGACTGGCCCTGGCCGAGCAATTCGCCGGCGCCGCGGATCTCGAGGTCGTGGGTGGCCAGCGTGAAGCCGATGCCCAGTTCGCCGGCTGCTTCGATGGCTTCGAGACGCTTCCTGGCGTCGCTCGTCACGGCACGCGGGTCGGGCGTCATCAGGTAGGCGTAGGCCTGGTGGTGGGAGCGCCCCACGCGGCCCCGGAGCTGGTGCAACTGCGCGAGGCCGAAGCGGTCCGCCCGGTCGATGACGATGGTGTTGGCGTTCGGGATGTCGATGCCGTTCTCGATGATGGTGGAACAGACCAGCAGGTTGCTGCGTCGGTGGTAGAAGTCGGCCATCGTGCGCTCCAGCGCGCGCTTGTGCAGCTGGCCGTGACCGACGCCGATACGTGCCTGCGGTACCAGTTCCGCGAGCTCGTCCGCCGCACGATCGATGCTCGCGACCTCGTTGTGGACGTAGAAGATCTGGCCACCGCGGGCGAGTTCCCGCGCGATGGCTTCGCGGACGAGGTGCTTGCGCTTCGGCACCACGAAGGTCTTGATCGAAAGGCGTTTCGCCGGCGGCGTCGCGATGATGGACAGGTCGCGCAAGCCGCCGAGCGCCAGGTTGAGGGTGCGGGGAATGGGTGTGGCGGTGAGCGCCAGCACGTCGACCTCCGCGCGCAGGGCGCGCAGCCGTTCCTTCTGGCGAACCCCGAAGCGATGCTCCTCGTCGATGATGACCAGGCCGAGGTCGCCGAAGGCGATGTCGGCACCGAGCAGACGGTGGGTGCCGATCACGATGTCGATGCGCCCGGCGACGAGGCGTTGGCCGACATCCGCGATCTCCTTCTCCGTGCGCAGTCGGGACACCGCCTCGATGTGTACCGGCCAGTCGGCGAAGCGGTCGCGGAACGTCTCGTGGTGCTGCCGGGTCAGGAGCGTCGTCGGCGCCAGCACCGCGACCTGACGCCCCGAGGCGATCGCAACGAACGCGGCGCGCATCGCCACTTCCGTCTTGCCGAAGCCGACGTCCCCGCAGATCAGTCGGTCGGTCGGTTTCTCGGAGCAGAGGTCACGGACGACGGCGTCGATGGCGGCCTGCTGGTCCGCCGTGGTCTCGAACGGGAACTGCTCGCAAAAGCGGTAGTACTCGTCCTCGGGTCGGGCGAACACGGTGCCCCTGCGCGCGGCCCGGCGGGCATGGATGTCGAGCAGCTCGGCGGCGACGTCGTAGGCCTTGGCGGCGGCCCGGCGCTTGGCCTTCTCCCACTGGTCCGAGCCGAGTCGGTGCAGCGGCGCGTGCTCGGGATCGGCGCCGGCGTAGCGCGACACCAGGTGCAGCGACGTGACGGGTACATAGAGCCTGGTTTCCTCGGCGTACTCGAGAGCGAGGAACTCCTGCGCATGACCGTCGATCTCGAGTCTCTCGAGACCGAGGTAGCGACCGATGCCGTGGTCGATGTGCACCACGGGCGAGCCGATGGAGAGTTCCGTCAGGTTGCGGATGACGAGGTCCGGATCGATGCGCCGGGTGCTGGTACTCCGTGCCGCGGCATCGTCGTTGCGCAGACCGAACAGCTCCGTTTCGGAGACGACGGCGAAATCCGGCAGCCAGGCACCGCGTTCGATGTCGGCGACCGTCAGTGCGAGCGCCTCGCGCTGCCCGATGAACTCCTCGAACGTCGCGACCGATCGCGGACGTATGCGTGCCCTCGCCAGGAACTCCTCGAGGTGCTGGCAGCGCCCCGGGGTCTCCGCGGTCAACAGCACCGGTTGGTCCGCGGCGTCGAGAAACTCCCGCAGCAGGCGCGCCTCGTCACGTCCCCGGTGGCTTGCCGTGAGTGCGGGAAGCGGGCGGCCGCGGAAGCCGACGCGATGACGGTGGTGTGTGGCATCGGGGTCTACCTGCACGCGACCGTAGCGTTTCAGCGCCGCCTGCAGGGCTTCGCGGGTCAGGTACAGCGCGCCGGGCTCGAGGATCGGCCGCTCCACGTCATGACGCACCGACTCGTGGCGGGCGTGCAGCTCGTCCTCGAAGCGCGCCGCCGCCGCCATCGCGTCCGCCTCGAAGACGATGACCGTGTGCTCGGGCAGGTAGTCGAACAGCGTGGCCGTCTCTTCGAAGAAGAGCGGCAGGTAGTACTCGACGCCGGCATGCGGAGTGCCCCGGCTGACGTCCTGGTACATCGGACAGCGGCGCACGTCGACGTTGAAGGTCCGGTGCCAGCGGTCGCGGAACCGGGCGATGGACGGCGGATCGAGCGGCACTTCCCGACCGGGCAGGACGCGCACGGACTCGACCCGTTCGGCGGTGCGTTGCGTGTCCGGATCGAACGTGCGCAGCGTCTCGATGCGGTCGTCGAACAGGTCGACCCGCAACGGCGCGGAGGTGCCCATCGGGAAGATATCCATCAACGCGCCGCGGACCGCGTATTCGCCGCGTTCGGCCACCGTGCGGGCATGGCGGTAGCCGGCACGCTCGAGGCGCTCGCGTTCTCGTTCGATGTGAAAACGCTGGCCCGTGGCCAGCATCAGGGTCTGCGCATGGACGAACGAGGGTGGGGCAAGCCGCTGCATCAGGGTGCGCACGGGTGTCACGAGTACACCCTGCGTCACCTGCGGCAACGCGTGCAGCGTCGCCAGGCGGTCCGAGACGATGTC
The DNA here is from genome assembly GCA_965248075.1 of Candidatus Azotimanducaceae bacterium. Taxonomy (GTDB): domain Bacteria; phylum Pseudomonadota; class Gammaproteobacteria; order Pseudomonadales; family Azotimanducaceae; genus VXNE01. The sequence continues at coordinate 2,806,409 of CBDFIL010000003.1, forward strand.
CTCGTGGGGCGAGAAGTGGTCGTACGGCAGCGTTTCCCAGTCCGGAAACTGCAGGATCGGCACGTTGCCCGACGCGTAGAAGTCGACCTCGTTGCGCACCCGGTTGGCGCTCTCGGTGTCGCGGGCGGCGTACAGGACGAACGCACCCGGCGTGCGGGCCAGTTCCGCCGTGCCGAAACTCGCCCCGCTGCCGAACAGCGTCTGCCAGTTGTGCACGACATGCCGGGCCGGAATCCGGATCTGCGGCTCGGGTGGCGTCATCTCACAGGCTAGAGGGGCAGGAACGGGCCGGGCATTCTAACAGCGCGACGGCTTGGGGGAGCGCCAGCGACCCAACGTTCGACACGGTACAGGTGCGGTGGGATGGAGCGAGACGCTGCCGGGCCGGTGTCTCGACCGGGAAGACGTGGCAGCCGAGGCAGCCGCGGGAAGCCGCGGAAAGCCGCGGAAACAGGCGCGTTCGAGCGCCTTCGAGGAGGGCCTGCGCGCGTCCGTACCATACGATTTCTGTGGATGCGAGACCCGCAAGAGGTTAGAGTTGCACCCCCGTGAAAATTTCAACGCCCTCCATGGGTTGCGCGCGAGCGAACCCGCGTTCGTCATGAAAGCCACCGATATCCGGGACCCGTCCTATTTCCACAAGGTCGTGGATTGCCAGTGGGCATGTCCCGCCCACACGCCCGTACCCGAGTACATCCGGTTGATCGTCGAGGAACGCTACACCGAGGCGTACATGATCAACTGGGAGTCCAACGTATTTCCGGGCATCCTCGGACGCACCTGCGACCGTCCCTGCGAACCGGCCTGCCGCCGCGTGCGCACGGAGGAGAAGCCGGTCGCGATCTGTCGGCTGAAGCGCGTGGCAGCGGATCACAAGGGCGACATCGGCCCCTATCTGCCGGCCGTTCCTACGGTCAGGAACGGCAAGCGCATCGCCCTGCTCGGCGCCGGTCCGGCGTCGCTCGCGGTGGCACGGGATCTCCTGCCCTTCGGCTACGAGATCGACATGTTCGATCGCGACCCCGCCGGCGGCGGCATGATGCGCAGCCAGATTCCGGCGTTCCGGTTGCCGGCGGACGTCCTCGACGAGGAAGTCGACGTGATTCTCGACATGGGCGTGAACGCGCGTTTCAACTACGAGATCACGAGCATGAAGGCCATGCTCGACCTCGGCTACGACGCCTACTTCATCGGTACGGGCGCGCCGCGCGGGCGCGACCTCGACCTGCCCGGACGGCGCGCAGTGGACGAGCACCTCTCCATCGGCATCGACTGGCTCTCGAGCGTCGCGTTCGGCCATACGACCTCCATCGAGGGCAAGGTGATCGTGATGGGCGGCGGCAACACGGCGATGGACTGCTGCCGCACCTCGAAGCGCCTCGGCGCGGAGTCGGTCACCGTGGTCGTCCGTTCGGCCTTCGAGGTGATGAAGGCGTCGGAGTGGGAGAAGGAAGAGGCGATGGACGAGAACATCCCCATCGTCAACAACCGCCCGCCGAAGGAGTTCGTGCACGAGAACGGCAAGCTCAAGGGCGTCGTCTTCGAATGCGTCAAGCCGGTGCGCGACGAGGCGGGCGGACGCCTGCGCTACGTGCCCACGGGCGAGCCCGACGTCTACATGGAGTGCGACCATATCCTCATGGCCATCGGGCAGGAGAACCACTGCCCCTGGATCGAGCGCGATATCGGCCTCGAGTTCGACAAGTGGGACTGCCCGGTGCTCGACGAAGTCACCCTCCAGTCCAGCCACCCGAAGATCTTCTTCGGCGGCGACTCGGCCTTCGGACCGGAGAACATCATCTGGGCGTCTGCCCACGCCCACCAGGCGGCGATCTCCATCCACCTGTTCTGCCAGGGCAAGGACCTGCGCGAGGACCGCCCCCCGGAAGGGGTGAACCTCGTCAGCCAGAAGATGGGCATGCACGAGTGGAGCTACGACAGCGAGCACGATCCCGCCAAACGTTTCATCGTTCCCCACGCGAAGAAGTCCCGGGCCCTCGAGAACATCAAGGTGGAGGTCGAACTGGGCTTCGACCGTGCCCTCGCGCTGAAGGAGGCACAGCGCTGCCTGAACTGCGACGTCCAGACGGTGTTCGCGGAAGGGCTCTGCATCGAGTGCGACGCCTGCGTCGACATCTGCCCGATGGACTGCATCACCTTTACCTCGAATGGTGAGGAAGCGGATCTGCGGACCCGGCTGCTGGCCCCCGCCACGAACGCCGAGCAGGATCTCTATGTGTCCGAGATACTGCCCACGGGCCGCGTGATGGTGAAGGACGAGGACGTCTGTCTGCACTGCGGTCTGTGCGCCGAACGCTGTCCGACGAATGCGTGGGACATGCAGAAGTCGATCGTCCATATCCCGCAACTCGGGACCTACACCGGATGACGACCTACAACGATTTCGTCATTCGCTTCGCGAACGTCAACGGCTCGGGTTCCGCGAGCGCGAACGGCATGTTCGCGAAGGCGCTGTTCCGCATGGGCGTGCCCATCGCGACGCGCAACCTCTTTCCCTCGAACATCGAGGGTCTGCCGACCTGGTTCGAAGTGCGGGTGTCCGAGGCGGGTCGCCACGGCCGCCGCGAGGGCGTCGACCTGATGGTGGCGATGAACGCCGAGACCTACGAGGAGGATGTCGCCGCCGTGGTCCCGGGCGGCTTCCTGCTCTACGACAACTCGAAGGGCCTGGATCGACGCCTGTATCGGCCGGACATCGTCGAGATCGGCATCCCGATCGCGAAGCTCATCCTGCCGGAGTTCGGCGACCCGAAGCAGCGCAAGCTCTTCAAGAACATCGTCTATCTCGGCGCGCTGTCGGCGCTTCTGAACATCGACTTCGAAGTGATCACGGGCATGGTGTCGACGCAGTACCGCGGCAAGGACGAACTGATCGCTCCGAACATCCATGCCCTCGAGATCGGGCGCGGCTACGCCCGCGAGTATCTCGACTGTCCGCTGCCCATCCAGGTGCGCCGCACCGCGGCGCTCGGCGACCGCATCATGATCGATGGCAACACGGCGGGCGCGCTCGGCGCGATCTACGGCGGGGCCACCGTCTGCGCGTGGTATCCGATCACGCCCTCGACGTCCATGGCGGAAGCGTTCGAGAAGTACGCGGGCCAGCTGCGCACCGACGACGAGACCGGCCAGCGCAAGTACGCCATCCTGCAGGCGGAGGACGAGTTGTCGGCCATCGGCATCGTCATCGGCGCGGGCTGGAACGGTGCCCGCGCGTTCACGGCCACCAGCGGTCCGGGCCTGTCGTTGATGTCCGAGTTCCTGGGCCTGGCGTACTTCGCGGAAATCCCCGCGGTGCTGTGGGATATCCAGCGCGCCGGTCCGTCCACCGGCATGCCGACCCGCACGCAGCAGGGCGATGTCCTGCTCGCCGCGTACGCATCCCACGGCGACACGAAGCACCCGCTCATGTTCCCGGCGACGCCGAAGGAGTGTTTCGAGTTCGCGGCGGACGCCCTCGACCTCGCCGACCGGCTGCAGACGCCGGTGATCGTCCTGTCGGACCTCGAACTCGGGATGAACGACAACCTGTCCGAGCCGTTGACCTGGGACGACAACCGCAGGTACGACCGGGGCAAGGTGCTCTCCCGCGAAGACCTTGACGAGATCGAGGAGTTCGGTCGGTACGTGGACGTCGACGGAGACGGAATCGGCTACCGGACCCTGCCGGGCGTCCATCCGACGAAAGGCGCGTTCTTCACGCGCGGCACCTCGCGCGACGCCTACGCCCGGTACACGGAGGATCCCGACGCGTACACCGCGAACATGGATCGGCTGCTCGTGAAGTGGCGCACGGCCGCGTCCCTGGTGCCGGGTCCCGAGATTTCCGGGCGTGGCCACCGGATGGGCATCGTCTACTACGGTGCCACGGCGATGCCGATGGACGAGGCCATGCAGCGGCTGGCGGAGGACGGCGTGCATCTCGATGCGATGCGCATTCGCGGCTTCCCGTTCTCCCACGAGGTCACGGATTTCATCGAGAGCCACGAGTTTGTCTTCCTCGTCGAGCAGAACCGCGACGCCCAGATGAAGACGCTGCTGGTCAACGAAACCGGTGTCGATCCGGCGAAGATCGTACCGGTGCTGTACTACGGCGGCCTGTCGATCTCGGCGGACACCATCCACGCCGGCGTGCTCGATTACTACCAGAAGAGAAACCTGCCGCGGTTGAAGGCGGTCAAGGGGGTGACGTCATGACCTTCGTGGCGAAGCCCCGCGTCCACCATCCCCTCCTGCCGACGAACGAAATCGGCTTGACGCGGCGCGACTACGAGGGCCTCGTGTCGACGCTGTGCGCCGGCTGCGGCCACGATTCGGTGAGCGCCGCCATCGTGCAGGCGTGTGCGGAACTGTCCATTCCGCCGCACAGGTTCGCCAAGATGTCGGGCATTGGCTGCTCGTCGAAGACGCCGAGCTACTTCCTCGGCAACTCGCACGGCTTCAACTCGGTACACGGCCGCATGCCGTCGGTGGCGACCGGCGCGAACCTCGCCAATCGCGAGCTCTACTGCATCGGCGTGTCCGGCGACGGCGACTCGGCCTCCATCGGGATCGGCCAGTTCGCCCACATCGTGCGCCGTCGCATCAACATGCTCTACATCGTCGACAACAACGGCACCTACGGCCTGACCAAGGGGCAGTTCTCGGCGACCAACGACAAGGGCTCCACGAGCAAGAAGGGCGTCCCGAACCTCTACGAACCGATCGACCTCGTCTCGATGGCGCTGCAGATCGGCGCGAGCTTCGTGGCGCGCAGTTTCTCCGGCGACAGGACGCAACTCCTCCCGCTCATCAAGGCGGGGCTCCTGCACCGGGGCTTTGCCTTCATCGACGTCATCTCGCCCTGTGTCGCGTTCAACAACCATAACGGCTCGACCAAGAGCTACGACTACATCCGCATGCGCGGCGCGAGCGTCGTGGCCGCGGACTTCGTCGCTGCCGGGGAAGAGATCACGGCGGACTACGCGCCGGGCGAACTCGAGAGCGTGCACATGCCGGACGGCTCCCAGCTACGGCTGCGCAAGCTCGACGCAGACTACGATCCCCACAATCGCGCCCACGCGCTCGCGCATGTCATCGAAGCGCAGCAGGACGGGGAAGTGGTCACGGGACTGCTCTACGTCGATCCCGACGCGAGCGACTGTCACGAGATCCTGGACACGGTGGAGACGCCGCTGAATGCGCTCGGGGAAGCGGAACTCTGCCCCGGCTCGGCGGTCCTCGAAGGAGTCAACGCGAGTTTCCGCTAAGGACGGCGGCGACCCTCGCGGTCGCCCGCGCTGGGTCATGCATGAATTGGAGACGGGCCGCCGCCATCCCATCAAGAGGCGGCCCCCATGATCGCCGCCCGGCCGTCGCGCCGTCAGGCCGACAAGTTTCGCGAAGCGAAAACTTGAATGCGACCGAAGGTCGCGCCGCTTGCCGGCCGCAAGGCCAGTCTCCGATAATGCGCGCTTCCCTTCTCCGAAGACGACGGACTGACGTGGCACTACCGAGTCTCGACGACTATTTCCCCGACTGGAAGGAGCGCGAAGCGCTGGCAGAGGCCATGATCCCCATGATCGGCCGGCTCTATCGCAAGAATGTCGTGACGTACTGTTACGGCAAGGCGCTAAACAATCAGAGCGTGACCCAGCTCATGAAGGCGCACCGCTACGTGCGCCAGGTGGCACACAACGAACTGTCGGAGTTCGAAAGCTACCCCGTGCTCGAAGCCCTCTCGGAACTGGACCTCGGGCCTTGCCACGTCGACCTCGGCAAGCTGACGGTGCGCTACATGGAAGAAGCGCAGACGAACGGCGGCATGACGGCGAAACACTTCGTCGAACGCGAGTGCGCGGAGATCATCGGCCGGCACGTCCCGCCCCTCGAGCAGCCGCAGGACATCGTGCTGTACGGCTTCGGCAGGATCGGCCGGCTGCTCGCGCGTCTCCTGATCGAAAAGACCGGCGGCGGCGACCAGTTGCGCCTGCGCGCCATCGTGGTGCGCAGGGGCTCGGACGACGACCTCGTCAAGCGCGCGAGCCTGCTGCGCCGGGACTCGGTGCACGGGGGCTTCCAGGGCACGGTTCGCGTCGACGCCGAGCACAGCTGCATCGTCGCGAACGGCAACGTCATCCACGTGATCTACTCAAACGATCCCGCGTCCGTGGACTACGAGCACCATGGCATCACGAACGCGATCGTGATCGACAACACCGGCGTATGGCGTGACGAGAAGGGCCTTGGCCAGCACTTGCAGGCGAAGGGTGTGGCCCGCGTGGTCCTGACGGCTCCGGGCAAGGGTGCGATCAAGGACATCGTCTCGGGCGTCAACTCCCACCTCATCAACCAGAACGACCGGTTGCTGGCTGCCGCGTCGTGTACGACCAACGCGATCGTACCGGCGATGAAGGCGATGCATGACGGGTTCGGCATCGAGCACGGGCACATGGAGACGGTGCACGCCTACACGAACGACCAGAACCTGACCGACAACTTCCACAAGAAGAACCGCCGCGGTCGCGGCGCGCCGCTCAACATGGTCATCACCGAGACCGGCGCATCGTCCGCGGTGGCGAAGCTCCTGCCGGAACTCGAAGGCAGGTTGACCGGGAACGCGATCCGCGTGCCCACGCCCAACGTCTCCCTCGCGATCCTCAATCTCACGCTCGCGCGCGAGACGTCGCTCGCCGAGGTCAACGAGTACTTGCGAGACATGGCGCTGTACTCCTCGCTGCAGCGCCAGATCGAGTACACCGAGTCGTCGGAAATCGTCTCCTCCGATTTCGTGGGACGACGCTATGCCTGTACGATTGACGGCGGGGCCACGATCGTCGACAAGAACCGCGCCGTGCTGTATGTCTGGTACGACAACGAGTTCGGATACGCCTGCCAGGTGGTCCGGGTCGTGCAGAAGTGGGCCGGCATCAGCTATCCCCTGATTCCCGGGGACGTGGCGCGGACCGGCTTCGGCTGATCGGGCATTACCGCGACCGCCCCTGCGGCGACCGAGGGCCGCCGAGAACGATGAGCATCCTGGGGACAGACCGCCTGCACATACGCCCGTTCGCGATGGACGACGCCGACATGCTGCAGGCGTTCTGGGCGAACCGGGAGGTACGTCGCTACCTGTGGGGTGACAGGATCCTGTCCGTGGACACCGTGCGCGAGATCATCGCGCAGAGCGTTCGGGACTTCGAGGAGCACGGCTACGGGTTCTTTTCGCTCGATCTCAAGGCCACGGAACCGGTCATCGTGGGATTCTGCGGCTTCCGGCGCTTCGAAGACGGCGAGCAGACGGAAATGCTGTACGGGATCCTGCCGGAGTACTGGGGCGAGGGCTTCGTGACGGAGGCGGGGGTTGCGGTGTTGCGGCACGTCTTCGAGGCGTGCGGCATCGAGCGCGTGATCGCGGCGACGGACACCCCCAATCAGCCGGCCGTGCGGGTGCTGCAGCGTCTCGGCATGTCCTTCGAGGCACGCAAGGTCTGGCATGGTCTCGACACCGTCTTCTATGCCATCACTGCCGCGGAGTTCGCGGCCCGCTGACATGCACATCGGGGTCCTCGGTCTCGACTTCCACCTCGCCGGATGCGCGTCGTTGAAGGAGAAGCGACGGCGCCTGAAGCGCCTGCGGGACAAGTTCGGCCGGATGCCGAACCTGGCGGTCTGCGAGAGCGGACACCAGGATGCGCACCAGCGTGCGCAATGGTCGGTAGTGGCGGTGGCGTCGAGCGCGGTGGTGGTGGAACGCGCCCTCGGCGAGGTGGAGCGCTGGGTCGACGAGACGCTCGACGCCACGGTGATCGGCATCGACCGGGAAGTATTGCCCTAGTGGTCGTCCTGATCGCCGCGGTCGCCGCGCTCGCCATCCTGGTGTTCTGGCTGGCGCGGGTACGCGCGGGTCGACGTCGGTGGCTGGTCGCGTTGCACCTGCCGGGCACGTGGGACCGTGAAGACGGAACGCCGCCGGCGCTGCTCGAATTCTCGGGCGAGCTGGAGCAGGGCCGTTATCTGGCGCGTGCGGGCGCCGCAGTCGAAGAGGGGGATTGGCGCATCGCCGGTCGCAATCTGGTACTGGCGCCAGCCGACGCTGGCGAGGGCGCCGAGTATGAACTCCGTATCTTCGGCCCGGGCTCGATCGGTATCCATGGACCGGGGCGGGAGCGGGAGGTGTACCTGCGGCGCAACGACAACGTCGTGCCGATCCACCGACGCTCCTGAGCCCTGTCCGGCCAGAAGTTTTCACCCCGGGTTCCGGCGCGCTGACGCGCAGGGAACAGATTCCGTCCCGTGCCGAATTCGTGCCCGGTCCCGGCACGGCATTGTAGCTGTCCACGGTGGGGTTCACCGCGCTGTCGCGCAAGGAACATGGATAGGTGCGCGACCGCTGGCTGACGGCTCGGTTATAAAGGTCGCGCCCGGTGCGAGGCCGATGCCCCATTGGCGTGCTCAAGCAGCCCGAATTGTAGCGTTGCCCGGACCATGATCGGCGTGGAGACGCTGACGGCGCGGCATGCCGCGACCTCGTATGTAAGAGTGAATCTCCTGCCGCGGTCTCACCGGGCGCGACCAAGGGCATTGTGGGAGACGAGCGGATGGGAGACAAGCGTGGGCGTCAGCGGGCGATGCAGGTGGTGCACCCGAACTGCGCGGGGATCGACGTCGGGAAGGCTGCGCACTACGTGGCGGTGGACGCGTCGGTGGCGGAGCGTCCGGTACAGACGTTTGGCAGCTTCACGGATGATCTGGAGGCGATGGCGGCGTGGCTGTTGTCCTGCGGCGTGGAGCTCGTCGCACTGGAGTCGACTGGTGTGTACTGGATCCCGGTGTTCGAGGTTCTCGACCGGGCGGGTCTGGAGGTGCATCTGGTCGATGCGCGTGCGACGAAGCAGGTCAGCGGTCGCAAGAGCGACGTTCTGGACTGCCAGTGGATCCGCCAGTTGATGAGTTACGGCCTGCTCAAGGGCGCGTTCCGGCCGGCGGACCGTATCTGCGAGTTGCGCGCCTACGTACGCCAGCGGGCGCGTGCGACCCGCGACCGCAGCCGCTGCGTGCAACACATGCAGAAAGCGCTGACGGAGATGAACGTGCAGCTCGACAATGTGCTGAGCGACATCATGGGCGTGACCGGCCAGCGGATCGTGCGCGCGATGGTGGCTGGCGAACGGGACGGCACGGTGCTGGCGCAGTTGCGCGATCCGCGCGTCAAGGCGGACGCGGCGAGCATCGCGCGCAGCCTGCGCGGCACGTGGCGCGACGAGCACCTGTTCGCGCTGGAGCAGGCGCTGGAGTGCTACGACCTGCTGAACCGGCAGATCAAGGGGGCCGAGACCCGCATCGACGCCCTGGTCGAGACGCTCGCAGACACGGTGGACGAGTCGGCGGTGGAGCTGCTGGCGCAGCCGGCGCGCACAGCACCCGAACGGCGTCGCCAACTGGCGCTGCGGGCGATGCTCGGGGTCGACCTGACCGCCATCCCGACCATCGGCATCGAGACTGCGCTGACGATCGCATCGGAGGTCGGCCCGGACCTGTCGCGCTTCCCGAGCGCGGCACACTTCTGCTCCTGGCTGACGCTCGCGCCCGGCACCCGCATCAGCGGCGGCAAACAGCTTCGGGGGCAGCGGCCAAAGCGTGTCAACCGCGCGGGTCAGGCACTGCGCGTGGCGGCCAGCACCGCACGCCACAACAAGACCTACATCGGTGCCTGCCACCGCGCACGGTTGCGGCGGCTCGACCCCGGGCGCGCCAACAAGGCGACTGCCCACCAGCTCGCCAGGCTGGTCTACGCGATGCTCACGCGCGGCGAGGAGTACGTCGCGCGGGAAGTCGCCGACTTCGAGGCCGAGCGCCGCGAGCGCCAGGTCAGACACCTCCAGCGTCAGGCCAAGCGCTACAACCTCACGCTCGTCGAGATCGCCGCCGCATGACCCCTAAATCAATGGCTTACGTGATGTTCCATGCAAGTTTCCCCCCCGGCGCGCCGGGGCACTGACGTGCAGGAAACAAGGGCGGCGGCCGCCGCCTGGGCACCTTGAGTTATGTTAAATGGCGTTCTGCCAACCCGTTGAATTAAAAGGAGTTCGGTTTTTGTTCCATGCGAGCTTGCGCCGTAGAAGTTTCGCGCCAGCGAAACTTCCAACGCGACCGCAAGGTCGCGCCAGGGGCTTGCGCCGTAGAAGTTTCGCGCCAGCGAAACTTCCAACGCGACCGCAAGGTCGCGCCAGGGGCTTGCGCCGTAGAAGTTTCGCGCCAGCGAAACTTCCAACGCGACCGCAAGGTCGCGCCAGGGGCCGGCCTCGCCTCGTTCGCTGTGCCCGGGGTCTGCCTCCTGCCAGTCCGGCCAAAGCCGGTCGGGTATTTTGGTTGCAATAGTGGAGAGTTGATGGAGATTCGAGCCGCTTATCCCGTTCGGAGGCTCCGGCCATAGTCTCCGCCACCACGACGCCGGTACTCCCCGCGGAACTGGAGCCCGTCGCCCTCCCCGAACTGGGCGGACTCAAGGTCGGTTTCGCGATGTGCTTGAACCGCATGTGCCAGAAGCCATCAAAGAGCGAGGTTTGGCGCACCGGCCATGCCCGCAGCATGCCCCGTGCCGACCCCACTGTATAATGGGCCTTAACGCTGGCCTCCCACTCGGGTGATGCCATGGACCGCATGGACGACCTTCACAATTGGCTCTTGGAACGCGCGGAAGAAAGCGCACGCTCGGATCCTCGTGTATTCGTCGGACGGGACCCAGAGATCGCAAAAGTGCTGCAGGCCGGGGAGAACCTCCCCCCCGGGCCAACACGCTCCCAGACAGTACTCGTACAGGGGCCTCCGGGCAGCGGCAAGACCTCCCTGCTGACGCATCTTGCCGCCAGATTCAAGGCGAGCCCCGTGCCGACCGGTGCCCACATCAGGTGGACCGTGCCGACGGAAGGTGCGGACGTGGAGGGCATTTACGGCAACATCGCAGAGGATCTGGTGGGCGCGCCTTCGCCGGATGTCGTGTCTACCACACAGCAATCCATCCGGGGCGGCGCAAATGTGGGCGTAGCGGCGGGCAACGTGACGCGGGCGACCACGGAAGCCCACCCGGTGTTTCAGAGCGCTGCCATGATTTCGGGTTGGGGTCGAGTGAAGGGGGCCGCTGGCTGGGCGCCAAAGCGCCGCGTGGTGCTGTTCGCCGACGAAGTCCAGGAGACGGAGCGGGGGGAGCCGGGGGCGAATCTGCTCAGGGACCTGCACGCCCAGGGGGACATACCTGTCCTACTGGTGTGCGCAGGTTTGGGCAACAGCGAGCTACGTCTCTCGGATGCAGGCTTGTCGCGAATCGAGAAGGTCCTCACACTAGGGCGGCTGCGGAACGATGAGACGGTCGAGTGCGCGGAACGGACTCTACGCGAGGGCGTCGAACAGGGCGTTCAGGGCACTGACACGGACATCTCCCGATGGGGGCAGCGGATCGCGCAGGCAGCAGACGATTGGCCCCGGCATCTGCATGTGTACATGCAGGCCGTTTGGAAGACGTTGTTCAAGCAGGACGTGCCTGACCTGGTATCGGCAGACCTGGATGCCGCCATTCGAGCGGGCGATCTTGCACGCCAAGCGTATTATCGCTCCCGCATTGGCGCATCAAAAACGCCTATCGATATCTGTAAGGTCCTGCACGAGCGCATCGCACGCGATGGCAGTCTGTCGGAAGGTGACGCCTGGGACACGCTCCACGAAGCGATCGAGCAGGCGCCTGCCGGGCGGAGGGCGGCTTGGCATGAGCGATTCGACACCGTCAGCGACGGTTTTACCGAGCTGCTCCGGGCCGGGGTGATCTCACTCGATCCGAGTGGGCGCTACAGTTCGCCGATACCCTCATTCTCGCGTTTCATCATGGACGACGGGCTCCCGAACACCCCGCCCCCTCCCGATTCACCAAGCCCCCTACCGACTCGACGGTCGCCGTCCCCAAGTTGATCTCCCGCCTCGGGGCGGGGGACATCGGGTGGGCTGCAAACATCTGGAGGCGCGAGAGGATCACTTGGCGCTGTCGCCGGTGATCTAGAACTCCGCGCGGCGGAACTGGTCGCATGGATGGGCGGGCAACCTCGCTAGGAGTGAGCCGCCCTACTCGCGGTTTCGCCGCTCTGGGACGCCCACCCCGCAGGCGAACGCGATTGCGGCAGATACTCCTCTCGCCTGACAGCAGGCACCTTCTGCAGAGCTATGGTCGAATCTGGTGTACGGATGAGTTGAGCGTGCGGCGTGTCTCTGCTGAAATCGAGTTTGCGATTTCACGGTTTCGGCAAGAGGAGCACACCGCACATGAGCAACGATAATGTGGTTTCGCTGGCGGCGCCAGCATCGGTTTCCGATCCGCTCACGGATCTTCTTCGCGTCGGCGCGCGGCGGCTGATCGAGGCGGCGGTGTCGGCGGAGTTCGGGGAGTATCTGTCGGCGTTCGAGGAAGAGAAGTTGCCAGACGGTCGGCGCCGGGTGGTGCGCAACGGTCATCTTCCGGAACGGCAGATTCTGACGGGGATCGGCGCGGTGGACGTTCGGGTGCCGAAGGCGCGCAGCCGGTCGGGATCGCAGGAGCCGTTCCGCTCATCGCTGGTGCCGCCGTACGTGCGCCGCAGCGCAAGCGTCGATGCGGCGATTCCGTGGCTGTACCTGCACGGGGTATCGACGGGTCAGATGCGCGCGGCGGTGTCGGCGCTGGTGGGCGAGGAAGCGGCCCGCGGGTTGTCGGCGAACGTGGTGAGCCGACTCAAGCGGGTGTGGGATGAGGAGTGGGACGAGGAGTATCGGGAGTGGTGCCGGCGCGATCTTGCCGACGACTGGGTGTACGTCTGGGCGGACGGTATCCACAGTGGCCAGCGCGGTGACGATGGGCGCCTGTGCGTGCTGGTGGTGATCGGCGTAAACGCCCGTGGCGACAAGCACTTCCTGGCCATCGAGGACGGGGTTCGGGAGTCCACGCAGAGCTGGCGCGAGGTTCTCCTGGGGCGGGAGCTCGAGGCGGAGCTACGCAAGGCCGAGTGGCCTGTACCTACCTCGTGCCGAGGTATCTGTACCAGGATCGTGACTGGAAACGTGTCTGGCGGTTCGACAAGACGTTTCTCAGGGGCGCCGCCGTCGTTGTCGGCATCACCGTATTCGCCAATGCAGTCCCCGTGGCATTGGCGTGGGCTGCGAATCTGATCTACGTCATGGACGCTGGTGTAGCCACCATGTGGGGTCAAGGGATCGGTCTGGTCCTGACGATTCCGTTCATGGCCCTGTTGCCCTGGGGTGTCGGTTTGATCGCAGGCGACCATGCCATGACGCTGCGAAAGTCCGTTCGCGCGATGCATCGGCGGTGGATCTGGGCTACCCTGCTGATCTTCGCCTGCGCCATCCCGACCCTGGTCCCGCATCTCGCTCTGAACGAAATGGCGGTCGGCACATCGCCTCTCGTCCTGGGCACAATACTGCTGTTGGACTCTGTATTGGTCGGGTTCATCGCCCTGATTCTGGGCTCGTCGACATGGACCATTTACCGCATGCGCGTAGTCGAAGCATCCCGCGATTAGTTGAGTACCCGGCCCGTCCCGTTCTCGAACGCCGCACACGATTCGGAACGGGCGACCACAAGGGTCGCCCCTACGACCGTGCCGAATCAGCTGCGAGCGGATCCCGATCAAATTCTGAGACCGTCCCGGGGCGGGCGTTGTAAGGGACGGGCTTGTCCCGTCCCGTTCTCGAATGCCGTACACGATTCGAGACGGGCGACCACAAGGGTCGCCCCTACGACCGTGCCGAATCAGCTGCGAGCGGATCCCGTATCGAATTCTCACACCGTCCCGGGGCGGGCACTGTAGGGGACGGGCTTGTCCCGTCCCGTTCCTGCGGCTTGCACGACTCCGGCACGGGCGACCACATATATGGTCCGCCCCGCGTTTGCAACGGTGTGAGGCTGTGTGATGGGGAGGTGTCGGTTGCACACATATATCCGGCCTTTGGTTGGGAGCGCTGCTCCCTGGCCCTGATGGATTCCGCACGCGCCCACCTGAACAAGGGTACGGCCTCGAAGGCCTATGTGGTTCGTCAGGGTCCTGGCGCGTCGGTCCAACCTGTTCTCCATCATGCTCAACATCACATCGCGCAACCGGGGGCAGCCGTTGCCGCCTGCCCGCGATCAGTGCTCCTGGTGCGCCGGGCCAGTGATGGCCGGAAGCTTGCTTACGGCCATCACCAACCGCTGCGCCATGGCTGCTGTCGGGTCACCCGCAGGGCCGTAGCGCAGCGGAGGAGCGTGCGCCAGGCATGGTCGCAAGTCTGGGGGTGCAAGTCCCCCTCGAACCCGTACTGGAGGGAATCGATCGTGAACAGCAACTGCGGGACCGCGAGGTTTCGTGGGATGGAAGCTGCTAGCGAACTGCAGCACCGAACGCAAGTGAACGTCGGAAGAGGCCGGCCTGTCTGGGTGAGCGTGCGCTCCAACGCGACGCCCGATATCCAGTCGAGGCAGGACGGTAGACGACGCGGCGGCGGCAGGAAGACATGCGACCTTACCCTGGGAGATCTCCACGGGTCCGGCGACGCCGGTAGGACCGTCGATGACGACGGACCGACGCCCGAGGAGAAGTCGGATCGCCTCATAGTAGCGACGAAGCCGGGTAATGCCGGTGGAGTGAAGGGGGCGACAGGCTGAGAAGCGTGGTTTCGCGACAACTGCAACTCGTGTTCGCCGACAGCCCGACAGGGGGCGGAGACGCGGTCGCTTCCGGCGTACCGGAAGGGAAGGCGTACCTGCTGCACACAGCGGGGGCAAGTGGTCGCGCCAGAACCACCACCGGAACGACGACCGCGTCGCGGTTGTTGGAGGAAGCGATGCAGCCGTCAAACCTGGCGGCGGCGTTGCGGCATGTCGCCCGCAACCGCGGTGCGGCAGGCGTGGATGGAAGGAGCGTGGACGAAGTGGTGGCCGAGTCGCATCGGCTGTTACCGAGGCTGCGCGCGGAAGTGCTGTCGGAACGTTACCGACCTGGCGATGTACGGCGCGTATGGATACCCAAGCCCGGCGGCGGTCAACGCGGCCTCGGCATACCGAACGTCGTCGACCGATGGGTCCAGCAGGCGGTTCACCAAGTGCTGGAGCCGGTGTTCGAAGCGGTGTTCCACGACAGCAGCCATGGATTCCGACCACGTAGAGGAGCGCAGACGGCGCTGGCGGAAGCCACCTCGTATCTGCGGGAAGGACGGCATTGGGTAGTCGGCGTGGACCTGTCGAAGTTCTTCGACCGGGTCAACCACCAAAGGCTGCTGGCCCGCTTGGGTCGGTGGGTGGAAGACGGACGCTTGCTGCGTCTGATACACCGGATGCTCCAGGCCAAGGTAGTCCTTCCGGACGGTACACGGGTGGCGACGGAGGAGGGCACGCCGCAAGGCGGGCCGCTCTCGCCACTGCTGTCGAACGTGGTATTGGACGAGCTGGACCAGGAGATGGATCGTCGCGGTCTGAGGTTCGTGCGCTACGCCGACGATTTCAACGTCTATGTGCGTAGCGAGCGGGCTGGCCAGCGCGTGGGGCAGGCGCTGACGCGCTTCATCGAAGGGCGGTTGCGCCTGAAGGTGAACGCGGACAAGAGCGTCATCGCGCCCACGGACAAGGTTCACTTCCTGGGTTTCGTCCTGTCGTCACCACGGGACGGGAAGGTGGAGATTCACCTCTCCGCGCGCAGTCGAGAACGACTGGCACAGCGTATCGTGTCGCTGACGCCCCGCAATTGGGGACGATCGCTCGATGACTGCATGGCCGAAGCGAACAGCTACCTGAACGGCTGGCTGGGCTACTTCCGGCTCTGCACCGCCGAAGGCGCCGAGGGTTTCCACCGTTACGACGCGCACCTGCGTAGGCGGCTGCGCGCGATCGCGGTCCGACACCAGAAGCGCGGGTGGTACCTGTACCGTCATCTGGTCTCGCGCGGCGCCCCGAACCGGGCCGCCATGCGAGCCGCCATGCGCCGCTGCGGCACCTGGAAACGGAGCAACCTTCCGGGTGTCACGATGGCCTACCGGACCGCCTGGTTCTCCACGCGACTGGTATGCCTGACCTTGCAGTGGCGCGCACGCGCTCCCTCCTCGCCGGTCTCTTGTCAGACCTCGATGCTCTGACGCGGAGATAGCGACCTGAAGAGCCGGATGTGCGGTCCACAAGTCCGGTTCTGTGAGAGGGGCTCGGAGCGATCCGAGTCCCTACTCGACCGCACCGCGGCTTGACGCGACAGCAGCCATGGCGTTCCCGGCACCGTGTCCCGTGGTCTGGTTCATGCCGCCTTGCCGGTGTCCGCGTCGGGCGCCAGCAGGTGTTCGGCATCGTAGTCCTGCGCGCTGCGCAGCACCGCCCATGCCGTGCGCGCGTTCTTGTTCGCCAACGCCACCGCCGCCACGTTGCGACCGCGGCGTTGCCCCACACCAACCGCCCACCGACTGCGACGGTCCTCGTACCGCCCCGCCCGCTGCAGCGCCGACCGCGCGCCGTGGATCAGCAGCGTGCGCAGATAGCGGTCGCCGCGCTTGCTGATGCCGAGCAGCTTCGGTCGACCACCCGTCGTGTGCTGCCGCGGCACCAGACCGAGCCAGGCGGCCATCTCGCGACCGTTGCGGAACTGCGTCGCGTCGCCGACCGCCGCCACCAGCGCTGTCGCCGTCTTCTCTCCCACCCCCGGGATCGTCATCAGGCGTTGGCACGCCTTCAGCCGTCGCGCCGTCGCCTCCAGCTGCCGGTCAAACATCTGCACCCGCGCGTGCAGGTGCCGCAGCTCGTCGCCCAGCTCGCGCAGTAGCGTGCGACCCTCGACCGACAACTCGTTGTCCCCGTCCTCCAGTACCTCCGGCAAGAGCCGCAGCAGCGCGCCAGTCCCCTTCGACGACGCAATGCCGTACTCCAGCAGAAAGCCATGCAACTGGTTGCGCTGCGCGGTGAGATGCTTCAGCGCCATCTGCCGCGCCCGGTGCACCTGCTGGATGCACTCCTGTTCCACCGACTTCACCCCCACGAAGCGCATCGACGGCCGCGTCGACGCCTCCGCAATCGCGTCCGCATCCGCCACGTCGTTCTTGTTCGACTTCACGTACGGCTTGACGAACTGCGGGCTCATCAGCAGCGCCTCATGCCCGTGCCACAGCGCCTGCCGCGCCCAGTGGTGCGCGCCGCCGCAACTCTCCATCGCCACCACGCAGCCGCGCGGTAGCCGCCTCAGATACGACTGCAGCCCAGCACGCCGCAGCCGCTTGCGTTCCACCACCGCCCCGGCGGCATCCACCGCCGTCACGTGAAACACCTGCTTCCCCAAATCGATCCCGACTCGTGTTACGTTTTCCATTGGTCCGCTCCGTTGTCAGTTGAAGACCCCGTCATTCTGGCCTTCGAGGCCTGCCGAATGAAGCGGGGCGGACCATTCCATTAAGGGTCGCCCCTACGATCGGCACACCAGGTGAAAAACCCGGCTGAATAGTCTATAAAGATTGGAGGGGGGAATCCGAGGGGTGTCCGTGGGCGAAATTCGCGACGTCTATCTATCGATGCGGCTGCAGATCGCTCGTGTCGTATCAAGGATCGTCCCCCCGCACGAGGTCGAAGACATCGTGCAGGAAACCTATGTGCGGCTGTGCCAGGTTGCCAAACCTGAGCACATCCAGCATCCGAAATCCTATTTGTTCAGAACGGCGCGTAACCTTGCGCTCGACAGCGTCAAGCGCGCGGAAAATCGCCTGAGTGAACCGTGGGATGAACGTTCAGAGGAGGGTTTTGGCAATGCCAGCGCCGAGGTCGATGAGGTACTCGAGCAGGCGGCATCCAGCGAGGAGTTCGGTCGCTTTTGTGAAGCCGTGCAACGGCTGCCGGCGCAAGCCCGTCGCGTGTTTGTATTGAAGAAAGTGTATGGCTATTCGCAGCAGGAAATCGCCGATGACCTAGGGCTTGCACAGAGTACCGTGGAAAAACATGTCGCTCTGGCGGTCAGACGGTGCGCGGAGTATATGAGCGCACATGGCATCGGCAGCAAAAGGCGTCTGAGAACGACCGTTCTCTAGAAGCGAACAGAAGCGAATAAAAGCGAACAGAAGCGAACAGTAACCCGAGCTGGCCGATTCGAAACCTGCAAGCCGGAGAAACGTCCCCATGGATATCCAGAGCCTCTTCAGCGTCGAGGGCAAGGTCGTATGCGTCACCGGCGGCGGCCGTGGCATCGGCAAGACGATCGCGGACGGCTTCGTGTCCGGCGGAGCCCGCGTCTATATCGCCTCCCGGCGGGACCTCACTGGGGTGGCGAAGGAGCTCTCGGAGCAGGGACCCGGCGAGTGCATCGGCCTGCATGCCGATCTGTCTCGCGAAGAGGACATCGTCGGCCTGGCCCAGACCCTCAAGGAGCGAGAGGGCAAGCTCGACGTCCTGGTGAACAACTCCGGTACCGGCGTGGTCAGCCACCGCTTCGACGAGTTTCCCCTGGACGACTTCGACGGGATCCAGGCGGTGAACGTGCGCGGGATCTTCGCCCTGACGAAGGAGTGCCTGCCGTTGCTCACGGAGGCCGGCAGCTCCGGCGACCACGCTTCGGTCATCAACATCGGCTCCATCGACGCCCTGCGCATCCCGGCGGACAACCTCTGGGCCTACGGCCTCGGAAAGGCTGCGGTGCACCACCTGACGCGGCAGTTGGCGGGCCGGATGGGCAACCGGGGCGGTCGCCGGGGCGGCCGCAACATCACGTTCAACGCAGTGGCGCCGGGGCCGTTCCCGGGGATGCTCGACAAGGCGCTCAAGGACCCGGAGACCCGCGCCGTCATCGCCGGCGTCACCAGCGTGGGCCGCATCGGCGAGCCCGAGGACATGGCCGGGGTGTGTATCTACCTGGCGAGCCGCGCCGGCGGGTACGTGACCGGCGTCGTACTACCCGTGGATGGCGGGGTGCTGGTGGGCCGCGCCGCGAACTCCTGATCCGCCGGGCGCAGCCCGCGCCTGCCTGACGAGCGCGGTTCCCGGCTCGTCGCTCAGCCGCGCACCGGCAGGTAGCGTGCCAGGCACTCCGGGACCGCGACCGCCTCGCGCAGCCGCATGTTGAAGATGACGCTGGTCGCGGCTGCGTCGATGGCGACGCTGTCGTCCGGCTTGAGGATCTCGTGGCCAATCACGAAGCTTTTGCTACGCATCGAGACGGGCCGGGTGACGACCCGCAGCCGCTCACCGAGGAAGCACTCCAGCTTGTAGTTGATGTTGATGTTCACCACCACCGGCGCGAGGGTCCCGTCCTTGCGGCTCTCGCGGTAGAGCCCGGCGTCCACGTACCATGCCTCGCGCACGGTTTCCAGATAGCGTACGGCCTCCACGTGACTGAGGTGCCCGAGCTCGTCGCAGTGCTCGGCGGTGACCTCGATGATGTTCTCGGTGTCCATGGGCCTCTCGGTTCCGCGGCGGGAGAACGGACAAGTCTCGGGCAGGAGACGGACGGAGGCAACCCGAGGGAAGATTCGAGGAAAGAGGAGCTTGAGGACATGACAGACTGTATCAGCAACGAACACCACGGACTTCTGCCGATGCTCGCGGCCGCCGTTCTCCTGGGCGCGGTCTCGGCGACGGCTGCTACACCGGACCTGGCGGCCGTCGAGATCGAGACCACCCCGCTCAGCGAGCGAATCTACCTGCTCGTCTCCGAGCCGCCGGAGGCCGGTAATCTTGCGGTCTCGGCCGGCGAAGACGGCATCATGCTCGTCGATGACACGATGATGCCCATTACACCCAGGCTCAAAGCGGCGATAGCCAAGATCCAGCAAGGCGAGATTGCTTTCGTGATCAACACCCACTATCACTTCGATCACGCCGGTGGCAACGCGGCTTTTGGCGAGGAGGCGACGATCGTTGCGCACAGCAACGTGCGCAAGCGCCTCAAAGAAGGCCGCGAGTGGGGCTCCGAGTTCATCGAGGGCGCGAGACCTGCTGCGGCGCTGCCCGTTATCACGTTCGATGAGAGCCTCACCTTTCACTGGAACAACGAGACGGTCGACGTCATCCACTTCCCAAACCCCTCGCACACCGATGGTGACTCGGTCATCTTCTTTCGCGATTCCAACGTCATGCACACCGGCGACCAGTACATCAAACTCAGCGGTTTCCCTTACATCGACCAGGACGTGGGCGGCAGCCCCACGGGCTTGCGCGACAACCTCG
Source organism: Candidatus Azotimanducaceae bacterium (assembly GCA_965248075.1). GTDB lineage: Bacteria > Pseudomonadota > Gammaproteobacteria > Pseudomonadales > Azotimanducaceae > VXNE01. The sequence goes on from CBDFIL010000003.1 coordinate 2,826,603, forward strand.
CAAAGATGCTGGAGCTCGTTGACGACGAAACGACGATCATCCCCGGGCACGGGCCGCTCGCGCGCAAAGCGGAGATGCAGTCGTTTCACGACGTCGTGGCGGAGACGATCGCGTACATCGAAGGCGAGAAGCACGCCGGGAAGACGGTCGAGCAGATTCAGAGCGCCGGCCTGCCGGGAAAGTCCGAGGAAGTGGTGGGCAAAGGCGGATTCATTCCGGAAGCGGCGTGGATTCAGACCGTCTATACAAGCCTCGACCCGTAGGAAACGGAGCGCTTCGCCCTCGGCGTTCTATGCCACCAAGCGTTTCGGTGGCGTGAAAGCCTCTCCTGTTCCCAACTGGCGGAAAGATCGCCGCCACTCGTCTGATCCCCCGGCAAGCAGTTCTCTTGCGGGGGAGACGTCCTGCTTGGCTCTGCCGCAGCGACCTGTTTGACCGGCATCCATTTTCGGTGGCTTACCAGCCGCCCGTCCAAAAGGGGGAACTACGATGTCGATAACGGACGATCAGGCGCAGAGAGTGATCGATGCAGCGATCGCGAAGAGCGAGGAACTCGGGTATGCGATTACCGTCGCCGTGGTGGACAGCGCCGGGGAAGTCACGGCGGTCAGGCGCATGGACGGAGTCGGTCCGATCAACTTCGATTTTGCGTACAGTTGCGCCTATACGTCGGCGACCACCTCCCGGAGCGGCGTGGAGCTCGACTGGGTCAAGGACACGAACTGGTGGCGCGCGGCGAGCGTCATGCGGGGTGGCCGGCTCATGGTGGCCAGGGGCGCGCTGCCGCTGCGCGACAGAGACAAGGTGATCGGCGGGATCGGGGTGAGCGGGGCTCCCGGGGAAATCGACCTGGCGGTCGCAGAGGCCGGCGCAGCAGCACTCCAGTAGGGGCCTGCGCCGCAGGACGGCGCAGGCTCGTAGGTTGGTGGGGGGCCTTGGGGCGCTAGCGCGACCTTACGGTCGCGGCCCATCCTGACGGATGGGTGGGAGTTTCGCTGGCGCGAAACTCCTACGGCGCAAGCTCCTAGCGGGAGCCTGCGTTCCGGGTGTTCATGGTCGGCATGCTGCTATGCATCCGATCCATCCGGCAACGCGTAAGCAATTACCCTCCCGCCCGTTTCCGGCGTGCCCTCGCCGTGACCCGCGGGCAGGTCTTCAAAACTGCCTTGCGGCGCCACCGTACCCGGCACGGTGACTACAACATACTGGCGGCCGGTCTTCGGGCTCACATAGCTCATGGGTGTGGCCTCCGAACTACTACGCAGTGGGCCCTTCCAGACCACTTCGCCCGTCAGCACATCAATAGCGCGCAGTTGCCCGTCTGTGACACCGCCATGGAAGATCAGGCCGCCGGCCGTGACGATAGAACCCGCCACATAGGCGAAGCCCAATCCAAGCGGACCCATGCCCCGTCGCCAGACAACTTGCTGTGTGGTGAGGTCGACCACTGCAATTTCTCCATAGGGTGGTTTGAGGCAGGGCAGAAGAAGCGGCGAGGTGAACATCTCCACGACAGCCGCAAACCGTGTGCCACGCTGCGGACCGCCAACTCCATAACCGGTCGAGAACATTTCTGCAGAATCTTGCGACTGCAGCAGATCTTCTTCCCGGGGAACCATATGAATGACCCACGGTAAATGCAGGTTGTTCACGACCATCAACTGGCGCTCTTCGTCGACTGCGACGCTTCCCCAGTTCATACCTCCGGCCGGCCCGGGATAGAGCAGCGTTCCCTGCACGGAAGGTGGGGTCATCGGGCCTTCGTAGCGCAGCTCGCGAAAATTCATTCGACACGCCATCTGATCGAACGGCGAGATTCCGAAGAGGTCCTGTTCGCGGATACGCGGGTGCGCAAAGGACGGCATTCCCGTGGAGAATGGTTGGGTGGCGGCCGCGCGTTCATCCGGCAGATCCGACTGCGGCACCTCTCGCTCGGTAACTTCGGTCAGCAGCTCGCCGGTCGCTCGATCAAGCACAAAGAGCTCACCGCGTTTGGTGGGCACAATCACCGCCTTGCGCCGCACGCCGTCGAGCGTCAGATCCACCAGCGTGGGTTGCGACGGAACATCGTAGTCCCAGATGTCGTGGTGGGTGGTCTGAAAGTGCCAGCGCGTCAGCCCGGTTCGTGCGTCGATTGCGACAATGGAGCTGGCGAACTTGTCCATGACTTCGGTACGGTGGCCCCCGAAGTAGTCGGGCGTGGCGTTGCCGGTGGGCACATAAACGAGACCCAGCTCGTCGTCGGCCGACGTCAGGCTCCAGACATTGGGTGTGCCACGAGTGTAGAAGCCGCCTTCCGGTGGCATGACGGTTTTGCCTTCGCGGCCGACATCCCAGGCCCATAGCAACTCGCCGGTGCGCGGATCGTAGCCGCGCACAACACCCGAGGGCTCCTCCGTTTCCTGGTTATCCGCAACCCACCCGCCAACCACCAGCGAGCCGCTCGCAACCGTAGGTGGCGAAGAAACAAAATAGTAGAAGGGTTTCACCTCGCCCATTCCGGCGAGCAGTGAGATCTGCCCGGCATCGCCGAACTCGTCGCAAGGCCTACCGGTCGCCTTGTCCACCGCGATCATGCGTGCATCAGTTGTGGCCGTGTAAATACGTTCGGCACAGCGTTCGCCCCTGGGGCGCTCGGGAATGTGATAGTAGGTCACACCACGGCAGTTGGCGGTCATGCCGAAAGCCGGCGTGTTGTTTTCAGGGTCGAAACGCCAGCGTTCGGCACCGGTATCTGCGTCCAGCGAGATCATGACGTTCTGGGCGGTACAGAGGTAGAGTCCATCGTCGATCTGGATGGGTGTACCGCTGAATCCTCCAATTCGGGAGGTATCCGTCTGCCAGACCCGGGTCAGGTCGCCAACGTTCTCCTTGTTGATCTGGGAATGGGGCGCATAGCGCGTTCCGGCGTGGCTCGCGCCATAGGCTTCCCAATCCGGCGAGTTCTGGGGCGGACCGTAGCTGACATCTGACAGGGGCAGCACATCGGTACTGATCAGATTGAATGTCATCGCGGAGAGCACAAGAACGCTGCCCGTCGCGCAAACCTGCAGGGTACGCGTACGGAACGGTGCAGGCATATCATCGCCCCACAGGCGGCGTCGAATTGTCGGTGTGCAAAGCACGAGCCAGAATATGCCGACCAACCAGATTCGTGATCCGACCAACCAGAATTCGGCGCCCGCCTCATAAACCGCCCAGGTGAGGGTCAGCAGCAGTACCGCGGAAAACAGATAAAACCCTCGGCGCTGCTCGCGCCACAATTCGACCGCACTGAGCGACATCAGAATGCCTGCGCACACGTAATATGGCGTCCCGCCCACCAACGCCAGCTCTGCGCCCAACCAGGTCATCGGCAAACCGATGGCCCCGATCGCGATTGCGGTGGTTCTCAGCCGCCACTTGCCTTTTGTTGGCATGCTTCCCTCAATTTACTGTCTTGCCGGACGCCACAGAATAGCATCCCTATGATTTAGCCTCATATTCATGGTGACGACGAAACCGTAGACGTGGATGACGACGGCGAGGAGGCTCTTTGCAAAACGAATCCCTGCGCGGTACGCTCAATCGGGTTCGAATGGGAGGGTCACCAGATGATCCGATGCACTGCCATTGGCGCCGCGTTGCGTGCCGCCCCAGTCGCTTTGATCCTCGTAACCACAACGCCCGTCTTCGCAGCCGGCTTCGAGGGCGTGATCACGGACAATGATGGTGACGTCATCCCGGGCGCGATGGTCACCTTCCGCTTCGGCGAACCCTTTCAAGAGCGCACCGTATTCACGGATGACGACGGTCACTATGCCGTTGCGGGGCTCGAACCTCAGGCGAGCCACCTCGTACGCGTGCGGCGTATCGGCTGGGCGGACGTCCGCTCCGCCAATCATCGAGCGCCCGAGCAAGGGCTTGCCGAGCTCGATCTGAGCATGATGCGACACACCGATCCCGAAGCGGTCGCTGAGCAGCTACCGGCAAATCACTGGTACGCCCTGCTGCTCGCCAAGCTCACCGATGAAGGCGAACGGGAGCAGTTCGTGCGCCAATGCACGTTCTGTCATCAACAGGGCAACGCAGCCACGCGGCTGGTACGCGATCCCGCGGAATGGCGCAAGGTGCTCGCACTCATGGCGCGCATGGGCGCAGGGCTTGATGCGGAGTTCAGCGCGCGTGTGCCCGATCTCATCAACGCCGCTTACGACCCGGAAACTGCGATTCCAGCGCTCACCAAAGGTTGGCAGGACCCGGAGTTTGCCCCACCGCCATCGGCGCACGTACGCCGGTCCATCGTCGACGAGTATCAACTGGGGGAGCGATCTTCGATGCAGCACGACATGATCGTGCACCCGAGCGGGCACATTTACTCCGTAGACATGACCACCGACACGCTCTTCCGACTGGACCCGAGTGTGCCGGGTGGTGCGCGGGAGTGGTATGGCATTCCCAACGAGGACGTGCCCATGGGCGGGGTCATGGGAAACAACGCGCTGCTGCCCAACACGGAAATGCGGGTAGGTCCGCATTCCCTGCAAGTCGACTCCAGGGGTGCGATCTGGATAACGCTGGCCGACGGCAATCGACTGGCGAAGTTCGACCCAGCGGACAACTCGTTCACCATCGAGCCGTTGCCCGACGGCATTTACCCTCACACGCTGCGCATCGACGATCGCGATCGCATCTGGTACACGATCGCCGTCTCGAATCACGTCGGCGTCTACGACCCGACAACAGGGCGCCACGAGGTGCGCAGGGTGCCGGCGCGCAGCTTGGGCGAGGAATTTACGCTCAGGTTACAGCCGTTCTTGTTCTGGTTGAGCCAGTACGTCGATCTCGATCTCGAGGGCGGTGAGGGAGGCGGACTGCCAATACCCTACGGCATCGACATCGCGCCCAATGGCGATATCTGGTTCAGTCAGCTCAACGCACATCGCATCGGCCACATCGATCCCGAAACACTCGACATCACCATGATAGACACGCCGTTCACCGCACCCCGCAGGATGCGATTCGATTCCGTTGGCAACCTCTGGATACCGGGGTTTTCCTCCAACGTGTTGTCGCGCTTCGATCCGGCAACCCATGAGTTCAAGAACTTTCCGATACCCATCGAGCCGCTGGGCACCGAAACACCTTACGCGCTGAACGTCGACCGCCGCACCGATACCGTGTGGATCTGTGGCACCAACAGCGACACGTTGATCAGTTTCGACACCGCAAACGAGACATTCACCGTATATCCGCTACCCACGCAGACCACCTATACGCGCGATATCGATTTTGACGCCGACGGCGGTGTGTGGACGTCGAACTCGAACCTTCCGGCCTGGCAGATCGAGACCGGGATTCCGCGTGTGCTGCGGCTCAAGCCGCCACAAGATCCTGCGGTCAGCCTGCGGAGCGCCAGTCTGCAATGACCCTGGCCTGCTCGCGCGCCCTCGCCGCCGTGATTTCGGTGGCCGCACTCCCCGGGTGTGCCGACAGCCAGCAGCAAGCGGCCGCCGCAGCCACTCCGGTTGACCGTTTGGTCGCCGAGCTCCGCCAGCAGATGCCCGCGAACCCGAGCAGCGTCGTTGTCCAGCTTGCGTTCGGCGAGGAAGCCGATCTCGACCTCTACGTCACCGACCCGTTGTTGGAAACGGTGTACTTCGCGCGACACGAGTCGCGCACCGGTGGACGCTTCGCAACGGACGTTCGCTGTGACACGTCGGGGCCTCGTATCGAGGAGGTACGTTTCGCCGCGCCATGGCCTGGACGCTACCGGGTGGGTATCGACCACCCGGAGCGTTGCGACGGCATGCCGGCACCCGCCCCGGCCGCATACGCCGTCGTGGTACACGCCGACGGCAAAACCTCGCAGACCAGTGGCTCCATCGAGCTTGAGAGGTTTGAAGTTGTCGTGCTCGAATTCGAAGTGGCAGGAGAAACCATCGATGCGCCAACGGAAGTCGCGGATTAGCCCCGCGCTACCCGGACTACTGCGTCTCGGATCCGTGTTCGGACGGGTGCTCGGTACCGTATTCGGGATTACGCTGGCAGCCGAGTTGCCAGCGGACCCTTCTTCCATGGATGCAGCGACCGACACTGCGCAAAGCGGCGCTATGCTCTACCAGCAACTCTGCGCGTCATGCCATGGTGCCGAGGGTCGCGGCGACGGTGATGTCGAGCACGAGCTTCTGCTGGGGCCCAGGGACTTTCGCCTGAATGCTTTCAAGTTCGACACCGATGCGGACTGGCAACGCGGCACCGACGCAGACCTCGCCAACGTGATCCGCCACGGAACCAGAGCCTACGGAGGTTCGCCCCAGATGCCACCCTGGCAAAACCTGTCCGAGGAGGACATCGCAGCCCTGGTCGCGCACGTACGCAGGTTGCAGGACTACTAGCCTGGCTAATCGAGACGGGCCGGGTGATGACCCGCAGCCGCTCGCCTGGTTCTCTATCGGCTGGCGGAAAATTCCTGCCCAATCGTCTCACTCCCAGGCGGGGTGGTTTATTTGCTGCGGACGTGTTCGGCTTTCTCAGGGCTCCATGTCCTGACGTTCGTCGGGGTATGTGACGCATCTGCCCTGGCGTTCCCGGCTTTGCGGTGGCGCCGACGGTTGGCCGGAGGAAACAAGATGTCGCACGAAACCTGTAACCACAACCCGCGTCTCGTCAGCGTTGGACTAATCGCCGTTCTGGCTATCCTCGCGCTGCCGGGTCCAGCATGGTCAATGGAATACGAACCCGAGCGAACCGCATGGGGATCGCCTGACTTGCAGGGAGTGTGGGATTTCCGCACGCTTACTCCGCTGGAACGCCCACCGGAACTGGCCGACAAGGCGGAATTCACGGCTGAAGAAGCGGAGGCTTTTCGCAAGACAACGCTGGAGCTTTACGACAGCGACAACCGGGGTGACGATAGGGGAATTGTCGATGTGGAGCGCGCCTACAATGCTGTCTGGCTGGATGTTGGTACAGAGCTGAGCGAAGATCTGCGGACCTCGCTGATCGTCGATCCACCCAATGGTCGTTTACCGGCACTTACCGAGGCCGCGGTCGCACGCACGAAGGAGCAAAACGACCCAGGAACTCCACGCGTGCGCGATCTTTTCTCCTCGGCAAAGGTCCTCGCCAGCCCCGAGACTTTTCGACCCGCCGATCCAGAGTCCCTGGGGCTTTCCGAACGTTGTCTGGTCGGATTCAATGCCGGCCCACCCCTGAGTCCGAACGTCTACAACAACATTCTGCGAATCGTGCAGACTCCGGACCACGTGGTGCTGGTGACGGAGATGATCCACGACGCGCGTATTGTACCCATCGATGGGCCGGCACACCTGCCGGCCGACATCAGGCGTTGGTCCGGCGACTCCCGCGGCCACTGGGAAGGCGATACGCTGGTCGTTGATACGACCAATTTCACGGACAAGACCGCCGCCTTTCAACTCCCCTACAACCCGGAGAACGACCCTGTGGAGGGCCCCGTGGGATCGGGCCTGCACCTGCACCTCACCGAGCGGTTCACCCGCACCGGCGAGGACCGGCTGCGCTACGAGTACACCATCGATGATCCCACTACCTTCGTACAACCCTTTACGGTGGCGATTACCCTTCGGGCGACGGATGACCGGATGTACGAATTCGCATGCCACGAGGGCAACTATTCGGCCCCGGCCATACTGAGAGGCGCCAGATTGCTCGAGAAGGAAGAGTCGGGTAGCTAGCGTGCCCACGCCGATGGAGTTGCTACCCAACTTCCAAGGTAGGAGAGGGCTCGAAATGGAGAGCACGTGAAGAAGACCCGCTTGATGCCCG